>NZ_JBCNKE010000014.1:0-47082 GCF_039596235.1 Sphingobacterium sp. | reverse complement strand
TCCTTCTACACGTATATACGCATACGAGAAAGTATTATGTATTTCACTATTTGAAGAGTTGCTAGTAGATTGGGCAAAGCTACTACTTAGGCAACAGATCGTAAGGAAAATAATTAGCGATAATTTATGCATAATCGGTTTTATTTCAGTAATAAGACTGTTGAATTTACAAAAGAGGATTTAAATAGACAAAAGATATAACCCAGTAATGATAATTTTCATACCTATTTTGTACCTTGATAGCACATGAATTTGCAACTCCACATGAAGCCATTAGAAGAAATTGATGTTTTTATTTTTGATACATTAACAGGTATTTTGTTTGATAAAGTGCCCGAGTACAAGGAAATTGTTGAAATGGGAAAAGATAGTTTTTTCTCAGATCGGTCAACATACTTATTTATGAATGAAATCTTGGAGTTCCGCTGTCCGACAGAAGTCCTTGAAGTGGTCAGCACACATATTGAAACCTATAAAATCGATAGTAAATATTCATAAGGTATGGAAGTTACAATTAACAGGTTTTGGAGCATTGATGACGATGAGGGTCTATCAAGAGCTTCTATTCTGCTCAAAAGGCCCCGAGTTGATGCCCAGATATCCCATTACGTTTTTGATTACATATGGACGAATATATTGAGTCCCAAAAAGTTAATGCAGAAAGGGGATTATTCGTTTACATTATATTTTGAAGTGATGAATGAGACCCATAAGTTTTTTTATGACTCTATCTACAATACGGATACGGTAAAATTTCATCCGACCTACAGGAACAGAAAATACAATGGGGTGACGACCACGGAAGTTTCTATTTCCTGTAAATGCATTCTTTTCGATGAGCAGATTACTCCCGAAGTATATGCGGGGTTCGTGTATGATATGTTTGGCTCTTATTTTGTTGAAGCCTTTAAAAAAGTCAGCAAGGAAGAGCTTGACACAGGCAAACAAAAAATGGATTTTTCCGAAATCAATAAATTTCCGTTTCCGGCATCTTTTGACAGCCAGAAATATAGTGGAGACAGCGGGGGCGTAGAAAAGAGAGTTGTCAATTTTGTCGTTGATGAATCATCTGATGCTTTTATGTTCAGGGAGACATATATTGCGCATTATGGATTTTAGCAATGAAACAACTAGGATGGATTGGGATGAACAGAGCAAAACAAACAAAATCAACAGCCTTGGTCAATGACCGCCTTTTGTCCGCTGAGCTTACCGTTAGATTCAGTGGTAAGATGCATAGGGAAATAACTATATCTCACTTCCAAGAAAATAGTAGATACAATGAGTTTAAGTGAAATTAGTCTAGGAGCGAAATTTTTACCAGGTAAAAATTTTAGAGAATTTAATAGAGAATGTTGGAGTATTGCCGAAATGTATTGGTCATTTCTTCGTGAATACAATACTGATGATGTCAGAAAATGTGTGGTTTCGGTTGGAGAGGATCCTTCAAAAGTAGATCAAATAACATCATATCAGGGATTCCGAGAAGTTTATAAGCAAATAAATTTTGACCAGTATTTTGGAATGAATACATATGAAAAGAAAAGTTTACAGCTTAATTTGCTTCATTCCGGAATGACAACTATTGGTGAGTTGGAAAAATGGGATATTAAACCGTTATTAAAAGCATATAAATATTGTATTGATAACGATTTAGACTATAAATTCTTCATAAGGAATAAATACAAATTCTCACCAAATCGTCAATGGAAATTAGGACTTTGGTGCGAATGGGAGATTAACTGTTTTAAATTATTTTGGGTTTTATTTGACAAGACTGGTACGGAAATCAATCGAGATTTGATCACAGAAGGTGAACCTAGCGGAGGTGAAGTAGTTTATTATTTAGATTTTAAATGGGATGACAACAATTTTATTACTATTCGGAATAAGTCACGACAAAATATAGAAATGTGGAAAATTAAAATTTTTTAATAAAGCAATTCCAGTGTTCCCATAGCTGCCAATGTTGTCATCGTAGCGATTATGAAGTATAAAATATAGAGCCACAAACCCTTAAAAAGATAACCAAGATATGAAGATACAATTCACAATGATTGTCCTGCTGACAACATTAACATTGACCAGCTGCGGACAAAATAACGATCATAAATCTGTACATAGCTTGACAGACACCACTTTTATAAAGTCATTAAAAGAAAGGCAATTAGGAAAAGGTAAGTATTCTATTTCTTTACCCACAGATTTTGCTTTAGGTGAAACCAATGGAGAAGATTTTTCCGTTTACTATTTTAATCCTGCTGACACCACAAATCATACTGGATTTTCGGGCGGCTTGTATTTCGGTAATCATCCTAGCCAATTTCCAGCTAAAAGCAAAAGTTGCAAAACCGAGCATCTGAAAAATGAAATATTTGATCAAGATGTAAGCTGGACCATTTATAACTGCAATGGAGACTATTCAATTCAAAGTATTTTGTATAGTAAAAGCGGCGAGGGGTGGAATGAATTGGTTCACATGTTTGGCAATGGAAAATCAACTAAAGATCTCGACAGACTGCTGTTTATTTTTAGGACAATGAAAAAAAAGGAATAATATGCATTACCTTCCGGAATTATCTATGCACAATCTGAAGTGCAACATATCTTGAGCGAATTGCTCAAGCAACATGCACAGGCGATCGAGTTGATGCTATTATAGGGCTTAGTGTAGATATCGACCAAATCTCAAGAAAGGGGAGTCAGATGTTTCTGCCTAGTATTATGATTATGAACTTGTGAGGCAATTGAAAAATAATGACGTATTATTTAGAGAATCTATGAAGTTTAGTATAGCTATGAATAAGTTGACAGTTTTAGAATCAGAATTGCTTTCTGTTTTCGCACAGAAATATCAGGCTTTAACTAGCCATATAGAAAAATTATATGTTGTAGAAAGGGAATGTACCGGTCTAGGGCAGTATGTGTTTTTCAAGTATTATGACGAAGAAGATATCCTCCCAATTTCAGAGGATATCTTGTCGGTCGACAAAATGATAGTAACCAAAGGAATTGATCCAGGTATTGGATTTGTTGGAAATATAGCAGATTTTAAACTGCATAGTCTAGAACTGTTCGTTTATGGTTCGGATGAATGGGGCTGTACTTTTCAAAATTTTACTTTAAAGGATTTAAAACAGTTATGATGAAAAATCGTAACATTGATCAGCCGAGCCAGCTTTCATACATTGAGGTGCTCCATTAGATCTGAAAGGAACTAAGCCAATTTTATCCAACAATTTACTTTCGCAAGTCAAGATCATTATCATTATGAAAATGGAACTAGGGATATTGATCTTCGAATACTATTTCCAGTAACCGTTAAGGTATTTGTCAATCTGATTTCTGTTGCTTAAATCGATTAATTGCAAGCTATTCCAGTCAGCTAAAACCATTTCGTATTCTTCTCCTAAGCTATATAGTGCGTCTTTAATCAATTTGAATTGTTCTCGTGAAATTTCCGTTCGAGAAGCTGTCGCGTTGATCGAAAGCCAAATATGTTTTACAAATTCTTCTTCTGTATCAAAAAATATAGTGAAGTTTGAGAAACCAAAAGCTTTAGTCGATGTTGTTTCGCAGTTGGCTATTTTATAGCCGACATAGTTAATGCTTTTTGCTTTTTCAAATTTATAATTTGTTAATAGTTGACTTAACGGCTCTGTTAGGATTTCTTTCGAAAAAGTCGTTATAGACATCTGGCCGACTTCGAATATTTCAGTAAAACCCAGCCCTTCTCTTGATTGTTCCGCGAGAATTTTTACTTCTGTAATCCTATTCTCTATAGACTCCCTATTTTCGGCGGGGACAATTTCAATTTGACAATAATCGTCGTCCCAAGACAGGGGCAAGTATGCATTCCTCTTAGTTTTTGATGCAATCTTTCGTTTAAATATTCTGAAAAAGTCTAATATCTTCATCCTGTCTTGATCGCTGTATAAAATGCCAATTAAAAAATCTATTTTATCAAATTAAACCCTGCTTTTCTGCATATTCTTTGAGGCTCGCTATTTGATATGGATTATAATTTTCTTTTGATATTTTCCTGTATTCGGCTCTGGCTTTATCCAGCAGCTTTAGCTCTGCGAAAAATGTCATTTTAGCGGCGGTGTGAAGTAAGGTTTCAGAAGTTTCCAGTTCGTTGATAAGCTTTTGTTCAGTGTTTAATTTTTCCAAGAATGGTAAAATAAAGCCTGAAATATTATATTTCATTTCAGCGACTAGTCCTTCAACATCTGTCGTTGTTGTTACAGTATACCACGTATCGTCTAGCCCTCTCATCCAGCCAATTCTTTTTCTTATTAAACACTCAGGTTCAGTGGGATATGCTGGTACATCTTTGTTATGATAGTTAAAGCACGCTAACCAATACTCGGGTGAAAATATTCCAACGTTTATAGTGAAACGGATATCGTCTTTAGTGCTATAATAACTTTTTTGAATATTTATGATGTGACCGATTTTCTCAAGCGGCAAATAAAAATTGTTAGCCTTTTTTTTAAAACCCAGTGGTTTTAAGATTTCAATAAAGCTTTCCTTTATGATTCTGTCAAATTTTTCTTGAGTTTCTGTTTTCATAAATGACTGTGGTACTATATTGTACTAAGCCTGTTTCAGACTATAATTGTTATTTTACTCCAAGGTGTATGCCCAAGAATGTTCTGTCTTGTCATTGCAGAGAAAACCCTCAAACAAATCATTAGCGATAAGCTTATCCATTTTTTTATGATCTGTTGCGATGAGAAAGAAGAAACTATCCCATTCAATGGTAAACAGAATTTCTTTATCAGCCGAGTATAAGTAATAATCCTTACCGCCGATCTGATCACAGAATTCATATTCGGTTAGTCGATCAAGATCTACAGTTGCGGTCTGTTCATAAAACTCGTCGGTTATCATGATCTCGTTCCTTCCCAGGAGTTTGAACGCTTTATAGATAGCCATCATTGAAAGCATACCAAAGGCACCTTCGGTCGGATGGTAGATACTTTCGCTCTCCGTATAATTGTTAAGCTTTTCCATGAGGTCCGGTCTCGTAAAATTTCGGTTTAACGCACCTATTGAAGTTCGTAGGGCTGTATTGAGATCCGCATAACCTGCAAGATCAGAACCTTTCACGATATTGTGCCAACGTATTGATTTGCCTTTCCGAAAAATCTCTTCATCGGCAGGGTATCGATCATTGTCGTAACTATAGATATCCCTATTCGCTTCGGGAAGTTTTTTTAATAAATCAATTTCCTTCAGCGCTTCTTCATGCGATAGTAACCTGGCTTTTTTTAGATTAGCTTTATCAGTTTCCTTTCTGTCAAGTTGAAAGAAGGGGAGCAATGCAATGAAAACGCTGTCATAATGATCTTCGAAATGCTTTTTTATTGTCCCTTCATAAGGGTATAACTTTTCCTCTTCAAATATGTTGCTCATAAAATATTGGTTAAATATGTATAGCCTTTATTTCAAATCCAATATATGGAATTTTATGGAGAGCTGAAAATTCGTTAATTGCCAACCACCATATCCAGCTGGGGTTTTGTAAAGGGTTGCTATACTGCTATAAAGCCTTCCCATTTTTATTAATAGTTATCTTAAATCTCTAATAATATTCTTCAATTTTTCAGGATTATTCTCGAAAGCTTTTATTTGGACTATATTGTCAGCAGTAAATGAAAGGAGCGAACCGTTTGGATCGCTGATCCTGTTTTCTTCCTTTACCTTTAGATTTCTATAGATGTACACCGGGGTTTTCAGTATTCCCCAGGGAATTCCCCACCAACCAAGAAGTGAGCAAGACACAATGGCTTTTCGAATTTGCTTATCCAAACAATCTGGGCAAGCAATGATCCATCTCGTTTCGGTAATAGTCGTAACTAGGATGCTTTTGATACTATGGTAGATTGTTCCATTTAACTTGTCCCGAGTATTGTTGCAGATAGGGCAGGGACAATTCCGCAGCAGTTCCGCATAATGATAAATATCTTCAATAGAATGCTGTTCATTTTGAGCTATTAAGCAATTTATAAGACCAGGGTCGAGGTTACGCTTCTTAACTTTATTTTCTATGATGCTAACTACTTCCGGCAGAATTCCCTGCGCATTTGTGGTAATAACCTCAATGAGCCTGCTATCCAACATTCTTTCATAGTTTTTTTCTATTTCGCTTAGATCCATGATAATATAATGAATGCTCTAAAATCAATTGCTATAATATTTAGGTATTAAATGGCTTTCTAATAATTGAATTTACAAAACAGTATTTATATTGGCAAAAATATAAAATCAGTCTTCACAAATTCCTTAATTGGGATTATTGATTAAATTAGTTGTGGTTTCACGTAAGTATCCATCTTTGCCAATTTATACCTTAGCCCTAAACCGCATGTGGGACAGCCGCAATATATTATTTCAGTCTTTCAAATATTTTGGCATCGGCCAATTATATTCCAATCCTTCCAATGATATTGTTTTAAGTGTTTTCTGGTCTACATTAAATTTTCTTTGAATCTCGGCTTTGAACTTTTTTGCGAGTTGATGTTGATAAATATCATTCTTCTCTGCGTTACTAAAGCTCGTCAATGGATACTTTCTTTCTGCCTCTTGCATCGACTTGTCCTCTGCCTGGATAATCTCCTTAAATATCTCTTTTCGAATTGCAAGTGTAAGTGATTTGCGATAAGATGGTGCATTTTGCTGCGAAGGAATTTTAAAATGCTGTGCAGCTACGGTAGGTTCACCATCGTTTTTAGCCTTTGAAAGCCTTGCAACCCATTGTCCCATACCACTTTTACTATGCTCTTCCGTTTGAAATAGAAATAGACTGACTGCATTCGGGCTTGCATCACTATTCTTTATGGAATCATAAAGATGGAGTAGGAGCTGTTTATTGTTTTCATCATTTAATCCATCGTCCCCATTTAATATGATGTCGGCTCTATATAAGGTTTTTGTTGGTGTCGTAGAAATGGTTGGCGATGATACCGTGTATCCGCTTAGTTTAGTTGGCGCCACAATACTTGTTTCAACATTGGTTGTGTCTGTCAACTCAGTAGACTCAGTTGTTTCTGAATTTAGACAGCTAGCAAACAGTATTGTTGCACTCAGTGATATGAATAAAAATCTTTTCATTATAGTATTTTATTAAGTATATACCGTGGTTAAATTTTATGATTTGCTATGGCTCCCCATACTCTCAGCTATTTAAAGTTTAAATGGATTGTTTTAATAGGGACGTTTTCCACCCAACCATCTCATAAGTCCGTTTCCGCCCAAAAGAAGGAATACAATTAGACCACCTATAATGAGAAACAATAACATACATCCGAAGGTATTGCCTTCCAGTTTGCTTCTTTCGTCGTCAGTCATATTTGCCACTCGCCGGTAATGATCTTCCCTTAATTTGCGACGACCATATTTCGTATTCGGATTGTAAGGTTTCCTTTGCGCCATGTTGTTGCGGATGGTTAAGATTAAATAGAATCTACTAGCAAATCTCAGCCTTTCTTTTACTTTCTCCTTACGGCTTCCCGTATAATTTCATCCTATACCAACTTTACCTTTGTTCAGGGTTATTGTAACAACATTGACAATGGATATATTTTTAGGGTGGATTATTTTTTCGTTAGTAGTAGGTGCTATCGGTATCAATAGAAATATAGGTTTTGCGGGCGCATTCTTCCTGTCGTTATTTCTATCGCCAGTTATTGGACTCATATTCACACTGATGTCTAAATCAGACGATCAGATCAAATTTGAAACAGAACTGTTATCCAATGCTAAGAAGCAAACGGAAGGAATTTTAAAAGCAGGTGACAAGTCGTTTACTGATGAATTATTTAAACTTAAGAGTTTGCTCGACTCTGACCTGATTACCAGGGAGGAATTTGAAATGGAGAAGGTAAATTTAAGAAGTAACCTGCCAAAAAAGAAAACCGTGTTATCACTTTATTGTTCGTCCACCTCTGGCATTTCCGGAAGGTTGATGATCAGGGTAGGAGACAAGGGAAACTTTATAGATTTGCCACAGGGGAGGGATAACGCATTGGATTTTGATGTACATGCAGGCGAAGTTAAAGTCGTGATCAGTCCCACTGGATTTTTTGCCAGCGAAAAGAAGGTCTATTTAAAAACAGTGATGGACGAAACTACTCGGTATGATATATCTGAGATTTATATGCGGTCATGAGATTATTTAATTAACACATTTTATAACTTAAATTGAACATTATGGCACTAAAACCAGGCTCAAAAAGAATTGCCGAATCAACTGGAAAACCAGATAGACGTCAACGGGATAATAAGGAAACTCCAGGAAATACTCCGTCCTTACCTCCGCCAAAAAGACAACAAGGTAAAAAGTAACGACTTTTCATTATACACAATGCAAAGTTTTTGCATTGTGTATTCCATTTAATTAGCCGGAGATGTACCCTCAATTTTAAAAGCTTTTCTACGTTACGGAATACCGTAAACGAAACTATTCTATTCCTTCATCAGGCTGTACTTCTTCTTCAATATCCATTTCCTGTTCTTCATTAAAGTCTTCAGATATCGAGCTATCCGTGAACTGGCAATTTTTACCTAAAATTGTCACATTATACTCATAGCCTTTATCACTTATAAACGAACAAGAGCCACTAGAAATGTCTTCGGAAATAAAATGAGACTCGTCCAGCCAACCACCATTTGGCCAATGTATAGTAACTAAGTTGTCACTTTCCACCTCAATATTTAAGGTATATGTACTACTAGTTCCGGTATTTGGATTATAGTATTCAACGGATGCACAGTACATTCCATCTTTGTATTCATATCCGTCATCGTCTTCCTCATCCTCAGGGATGTTCTGTTGATCAGATTTTTGATAAAAAGAATTTGCTTTATCTTCGTTATAATTGACGTAGTTCCTTTTATTTACGTCCGATTTACAGGATATAAATAAATATATGCACATGATGAGAATAGCCCTAATAGTCATAAATCCTAATTGCTTAATCAATTACACATGCTTCTGTCGACATAAGTCTTGTTGCCATTGGAGTTGATGTAATAACAACCCCCACGAGGGCCGCGAATATAATTTCTAGAAGAAGAGCTGCTTTTAGAAGTATTCGTTCTGCGGGACGAAGGGGAGAAGCTCGTATTTTTAAATTGATTAATATTTGATGATGTAGATCGGTCTTTTACATATTCCCATGTCCCGTCGTTTTTAAGTAACACCGTTTTTCCATCCGTCGTTGTCGCATATTTGTTTTGTGCAATTATAGGAAACGAGATTGTATACAGTAAGATAATAATCAGTACTTTTTTCATCATAGCTTTAAGGTATTATATCTACAAATTTTAAAACCGAGCTCCTTTTAATAAATGGCTATAGTAAATTAAATCATTACCATATTTCAATGGCGCATTATTGGGTTTCAGTCCGTAAATATACTTCTTGAATAAGTTAACACTGTCAATTTACATTTTTTTTATCCATAAGCTAAAAATTAAGCTATCTAAAAAATGGGGTCTTAATGGTGGGTTGGAAGTAATTTAATAGTTCTAAGACAACTGGTTTTACCGCAATAATCATCACAATAAAAATGATGGCAAAAAATAACCTGAATAAGATCGGTGTCAGACCCTCTTTAAATTGGCTCTTCACAATTACAAATACTGCACGAGAACAGAGGAAGGCGATTATGATACTTCCTAAAGTAACCCCTTCATAAACGAATAGTAGCTTGATAATATCTTTATTATATAAACTCACCTTTTGCATATCCATGGCACTGAGCATGGTAGAGACAGCTGGAAATACATCGAAAAATACTATGCCACATCCGATTAGCATACCGACCTCAACAATTCCATTGTAATAATCGACTTCATCCCTCGGTGTTTTTACTTTTAAAATCCTAGCTAGCCTGATCAGCACAAATAAACTGATCATTATCGTAAGCAATGCAAAAACCGTATAAATTAAAAAGAAGTTAGGGTTCATAATTATTTAGATTTTAAGGATATATACCAATTGTTCATGTTCGCGATTTCGTTTGGGATGTAAGCCGGTCTGGATGCGGGAACTGTCGTCTCGACTAGCGCATATTTTGTATTCCCGTATATAAAATAGTTGCTTCCATAATATGGCAAATTAATACCGATCAGTGAATGCCCGTAAAGATCACTTGATAGCATCACTAAGTCGTAGCCGTATTTTGACAAAATGGTATAGATTAGCAATGTTCTGGTATCGCAATCGGCATTCGAGGTTGCAATGGTTTCCAATGGCGTCAATAGGCCAAAAGGCTCATTGGGTATACATGAACCATTTTTTTTTGCCAGATAATTTTTTACAAAATAGTCTGAATAGATCGTCGGATCACATTCCTGTGGTAAGATCAGGGAATAGTTGTAGTCCTGCACAAATGCCATTACCATTGAAGCAAACTGCAACCTGGTCAAATTTCTAGCCGTCGCCAAGCTATCAAACATCTTATAGACACCATCTAGTTTATTTTGATCAAACTCCTTTATCTTATGGACAATAAAGTTATAGTTAGCCCTTTGATTACTCCCAAATAGAGAATTCTTGTTATTCATTGATTTTTGATAGTCACTTTTAAAGATATAGTAGCCCCCAGAATACTCCGCACCCGAGTAATCTTTCCATTCTTTAGAAAACCTTAAGATGGTATCTCTGTTATTGTTATTTATTGATTCTTCCATTACAGGCTTTGGCGCAGGTTTTATAGTAGGTGAGGCAACAATATATTTGGGAATCTCGATTAACGGAGCCAGATTTTTCTGAAAGCTATTGAAAACTGTCCAGCCAATAAATCCGACAATTGATGCTAAATACAGAAACCCAATGATATTGAAAAACCACTCCCAAATCTTACCAGGCACCAGTGTAAATAATATTAAAACCGTAATTATTGGGATCAGAAACTTTAAACCCGGAATGATAATCAATAGAAAGAGAAGCGCCAACAGCACAAATATCCAACTGATGCCAGTATCTGCGTATTTATTTTCGGCATGGCTGTTTCTGGTATACGAAATTTTTTTCTCCCAATTTCCATTTGAAAGTTGTCTGGAACCTAACCCAGCACGGAAAATGTTGGAATTACCAGTATTGCCATCATCTTCAAAGATATAAATACCGCTTGACTTCGGACCTGGCGGATTCCCTTGCGGAATGGTGTTTGGAAAAGAAGGTTGATAAACTTGTTCAACTAATGGCTTATATTCTCTCTGCAACCGCTTCTCTTCAATTACATCCGAAAAATATCCCTTTACAACACATTTGACCGTACCAAATACCTCCTTGTTTTCCTTCTGATGAAGATGCCGGAGATATTGAACATTATACATTGTCAATCCATTGATATCGATCATGTATTCAAGTTGATCGTTTGGAAGGAGCAGTGTAAATTTTGCTGGTAGCTGTGATTTATCAAAAAATACCGGTTGTTCAAAATCCGCAAAACCACCTTCTTCATGTCTGTGGATTCCCTCACAATATGTTTTTTCTCCATTTATGCAACTGCATTTATCCGAATTGATGGGACGTATCGTAGCTTCATAGATTGTGATGTGATAAATAGGTTGGTCATTGCTGTTTGGTAGATATTCGCCATAATATTTACCTATCATTTCTCCCTGTACATGCGTTTTTCGTTCCCAGAAGAAGGGGACGCTCACTTCACGATACCAGTTTGATTTGCTCTCATCATATAGCGGATAATTATTGGAAGTTAAATTATACTTTAATTCATTACTTTTGACCACAGGAACGGCGATGTCCTCTGACCTCGTTAGGAAATCTATTTTGGAGGCTCTCTTTTTTCGGAAGAAAAACCACCATAATGCGCACAATATTACTCCAATGATCAGTAGATTCATCCGCTAATTGTATAATTTGTTTATGAGATCTTCTTTATTGGGAAGCTTTACATCCGATTTCCGTTGTGTTCTAAAGGGGGCATCATTCCAATACTCAAACTTTTCTATTTCCTCGCGATGTGTTCTCTGTAAAAGATCGTTTTCAATATAATGATACAGTGGTGTATTGATACGCTTCACTGGCGCTAGCTTTTGTAACAGATATTCATTACTATTATCTAACTGAGCCTTCAATTTAGTGTTTATGAGATCCGCATACGTCTTACGGTGAATCTCATAAAGCCTCGATATGATTGTCTTTTCTGATCCAGCTCTGAATTTATAATAATTAAACTTGCTTCGGATAAAGAATTTGGCAAAAACCGGAATACAGAATACGCTGATCGTCAGTATCGCTACAATCAGGGCAAAGGGATTTTCTGCCATTAATAGTTTGATTTTTAAAGTATAGAGTGTGTTTTTATCAAGTAACTGTTTTAACTGATCGTGGCTTTCTATTTTTTCCTCTATCAAAGGGATGGCATTTTGCAGATAAAATCCAAAGATATTCCTGTCCAATGATTTATTTCTATTCAATCCTTCGAGTTTATCTAGAAAGTGATGATCACTTTGTGCCATTTGCTCAACAAATCCATTTATTTGTGAAGTCAATGCAGCGGTCTCTTGATAATTAAACCTCTTTTTTAAGAAGTTTCTGTTTATTCGGTTTAGTTTATACTTAAATTGATTTAACTGCTTAATCGCACTTTCGTCTTCTTTTACCTTTTGGTTGATGGTGTTTATTATTGATTTGATCTCCGATAGATCATATCTTCCATGCTCAATGTAAGCTAATTTTTCATTGATATCCTTAAAGAGCACTATTTCATTTTTTGTATAATGGTCATCATTAGTTAGATAACTATCCACCAAGGACTCCGATTTATAACGTTCGATTTGTACGATTTCTTTATTACCGAGGCCCAATGGATTCATATCTACCAATAACCACACATTGAGTGGTTGAGCAATGATCAACCCAATGAAGGCGATAAACGCCAGACGAAACAGAAATGAAAATGAAAATATAGATGTGCTTTCTTGCGTATTTTTAATGTCCTTAATATGTATGTCGTTTTTCTTCTTCTTGTCCACCGTGTCCAAGATAGTAGGAGTAATGGTATACAGTAAAAATAAATAGATATTAGCAATCAGCAATCCAATAAATAGCCCGATTGGCAAACTCAGCAGCCGAGAATAGCCGTCAAAGATATTGTAGATAAAAAACATGGTACTTATGGCCGCACATATAAAAAATATAAGGACAGCTAGCCCGATCGTCAAAAAGTAATACTTGATCTTGTACTCTTTATTTTCTTCCTTGAGTTGTATATACCGCTCAATGACATATACATCCTCTGAGGAGAAGAAAAACAGAAAGTGCTCGAATTTTGACAATGAATACTTCATCTTACGACTACGATTTAGGCCATTGTTGTCTTATCTTTATCCTGATCTGCTTCATCAATTGGTAGTTCAGGCACATCCGACTCTATTTTCTTTTTTGCGGATTCGATATACGCTTCGGGATTATTCATAATAGCGGATTCCTCATTTTGCTTATGGCGAGCATAAGCAAAAGCCAATAATTCGCGCTGTGTCCTAGCATCCAATTGCTGTGTTAGATCTTGAAGTTCCTTGGCAAGTTCTTCCCTAAATTCCTCGCCACTTTTTAGGCTTGTATTTTTTCGGATATACAGGTCAGGATTATGATCTATAATATCTTTCTCATTTTGTTTATACTTTTCGATGGCATAATCGGATAATTCTTTCTGAATATCTGATTCTTTTATTTTTTCATAGAGTTTTATGTCGGCTTCATGGTTTATGACAAGATGTCGTTCCAGGCCTTTTTTATCTTTATAGTAGTCATATTTTATTTCAATACCATTATTTGCCATCATCATATCCTCGATATTCTCTTTGAGATAATCATAGGGAGTCTTTGTTAGCATTAGTTTAAAGAATATTGGCGTCAACTCGATTGCCATAAATAGGAGCGTGATAAATAATGTAATGGAGAACCCAGCTACCTCATGTGCTATCTTGATTCTTTCGAGCAAACCATCCAAACCATCCGCTGCTTTCTTATTGTTCAATCTTTCCTTTTCCTTCTCCTTTCTAAGCGCATCTTTCCGTTCATTCAGATTCTTGAGTTCAGCTTGATTCAGCTCATCAAATTTTGCCAGCCTTTCATCCGCCTTGTCTCTTTCCCGTCTCAATGCCAGCGCCACGGGGCCTTCACCTTTCCCGCGTCCACCTTGTCCTTGCGCCATTTCATCCTGATATTTTTTGTCATAGTCCTCAAGGCTTTTTAAAAGCTTTGTCCTTTCTTGACTTACTTTTCCAAAGTCCTTTTCCAGATTGTTTTCGCGTTCAGCATAGGTTTTATCCACTTCGGCGGCATACTCAGTTTGTTTTTGGATCTGAATTTTTCTGAGCTCCGTATCGATCTCCGTTTTGAACATACGGATTTCAACAGGTTTTGAAATGCTAACAGCGATAATCATCCCCATGATAATACGAGGAAGAGCACCTTTTAATTCATCCCAGGTAATTTTTTCGGTACCATCACCTTTCCCTGTGGCTGCCACGATAAAACGATCCAAATTAAAGATCATAAGCCCCCATACGATACCAAAAACAAGAGCCATCAATACCGTTGGGAGATGTATTGGATTTTCGAGTACATTACCCCGTGGTTCAAATATTGTGTAAAATGCATATCCTCCTGATAGCCCAGCCATCAGACCTGTAGCGAATACAATACCGCCAAGACATGCATACTTAACCTGATCGCTATAGGTAGATCGTTCCAAAATATACTCGTCTCCGCCAGCGGAGGCCCATAAAAATTTAATGATTTTTCCAGGTTTATTGGTGTTGTAAAATTGGCTTTCCATATAATAAGGATTATCTAAATTTTAGTTTAGCTGATTTAATGATTATGGCGGTGCTGTTTAATCTGTAACGCAACGTATTCTTGCTCTGCGCAAGACTCAAATCTGTTATCTCCAGTTTTTTTAGGTTTATTTCGGTTCTGAATCGTTCAAAGTCCATTTGGAATATATCATCAATCGTAATCATCTCTACAACCTTGCTTCGCCGTCCGATGAATGAAAATTCCAAGTGTATATCATTCTCTATTTTTTCCAGATTTAGAATAATTACATTGCTTCGATCGAAATACTTTTTACCCAGGATTTCTGTGTAGAGAAGACCTTCACATTGATATTTGATTATCAATAGCCCTTTAGTATTAGCAGTATAATAGGCAAAAGTGTTTATTTTCAGATCCCTTCCTGACAAGCTGTATTTTAGGTTTCGGAATAATATTTTTACTATTGCACGAAATCTAAACCATAAATTAGGTATATATTCTAAACTTTTCATAACAACTTTAAATGGCCTTGTTGGGTTAATATGCTAGGGCATTCAGCTAATTCTAATTTAAAAAATATTCATGCATAAACAAACCTGTTAACTAAATTTTTATTTCAAAATTTAACAATGGTAAAAGTATGGAAAGAAAATAGACTCAAATTACGGGAAACCATAAATGTGGATATACATAAGTGATAATTTTGGAGCAAAACATTATTATGAAAAGATTAATTACGCTCCTTGTTATCTATCTCTGTTCCTTATCTCTGTATGCTCAGATTGAGGATGTGTATATAGTCAGTGCGGTCAAGCTGAACTTGAGAGAGTTTCCAAATGCCGAATCTAAATCTTACGGTTTGTTGAGTAAAGGGCAAGAGGTGCTCGTCATTGATGTAGCGGATCACTGGTTTAAAGTTTCTGTTGGTCGGTATGAAGGTTGGTTAAAAAGATCCTATTTAACTGCGAAACCAGAGAACCAATATAATAGGATATATTTAAATACAGGTGATTTGCCCGAGTGTGATAATATGGCTTGGCGGTATGACTATGGTGCCCAAGGATCTCTCGAAATAATAGTTGGGGCAGGAGCAGATTTTGCTGTAAAAGTTATGGAACGGAACACAGGGTTATGTATAAGAGCATTTTATATAAAGTCTGGTGAATCTATTAAAGTAAAAGATATACCCCAAAACACCTATTACCTAAAGGTTGCCAGCGGGCGGGATTTTAGACAAGGTATTAAAGACGGACAATGTACCATGGTTTTTAATCAAAGTGCTCATTACGAAGTTGGGGAAGAAATATTGGATTTTAGAATGGGACCCAAACGTATTGAAACGGTAGATGGAAAGAAATACGAAGTACAGACTGTCCCATCGTATAGCCTAAGACTGGCAGTTCGAAGTCATGATCACTCGCTCAAAGATAATTTTGATACGAAGACAATTTCAAAAGAAGAATTCAACAGGTAGTTAACTCTTTTATAGTATATCTACGGTTTCCCGTAACCAATCCTCCATTTAAACTAATACCTTAGCGTTACAAGTTTGTAATAATCTAGATAGTTAATATTCACAAACATATTAATTCAGAATAAATAATGTATATTAGGCTTGGGTATTAACCTTGCCCGATTGAAAAGAATAATGCCATGATAGTAACCACGACCAATTCCATCGAAGGGAGGCAGATCTTACGAAATAATAATCCGATAGCTGCCAATGTTGTCATCGGCACCACTGTCTTTAGCGATATCGGAGCGAGCTATATAGATTTATTTGGAGATATTTTAACTAGTCATATCTTTTCTTAGCACACTAAAACCAGTCTTTTTTGAATAAATAATATCTGATTTAACTGATATTGAAACCGCTAATAAATTATAATAATAAATATGGGAAAAACAGTAAAGACCACGGAAGACTTTACCTATATCGAGGATATGCCTCGACCAAGGTTGAAAAAATTAGTAGTTAAAAATTTTAGATGTATTGGAAGTAAAGGAGTTGAGATTGACCTTGATGATATCGTTGTATTAGTAGGAGCAAACAATGCAGGGAAAAGTTCAATTTTAAAAGCCTATGAAGTGGTTATGTCAGACGGCTCGAAGAAAGGGGAGCTTACATTGGAAGACTTTCCAAATAATATCATTAATCCAGAAAGCCTTCCTGAAATAGAACTTCATACTGTAGTATATGATGAACGTGTCGGACAAAAATGGCTTTCCGCTACAGACGGCGGGTATTTGGTAAGGGAGAAATGGACATGGCCGAACGTGGGAAAGGCGGTTCGTCGTGGATGGAATGTTGAGATAGATGATTGGGATGAATCTAGTTTTCCTTTTGGCCCACCTAATATTGCTAACAAAAGAAGGCCTGAACCTCATAAGGTTGATGCTTTTTCTGACCCAGAAGAACAGGCTAAAGAAATTAAGAAGCTACTAATGGCAGCGATTACGGAAAGAGTCAAGAGTTTACAATCGTCTGAAGAAAGAAACGAGTATCATGAACTTCTCGAGCAAGCTCTAACTTTGCAGACAAAAATTATTGAGGAGACACAAGATCAGATTGATGTTGCCAATAGCTCATTGACCGGATTAATAAATCAAGTTTTTCCGAATTATATAGTTAATTTTGAAGCGCAACCTGATAACAGTTTAGATTTAGGAATTTTCAAATGGCATTCCCAGTTGAAGATGGGACCAGAAGGTGGATTTCAAAGTACTATTGACAAGCAAGGAAGTGGAGCCAGAAGAACTTTGTTATGGACGGCGTTGAAATATATTGCTGAAACAAATAGAAAAGCTAAAGAGGAGAATACCCTCCAAAGGCCATATTTGCTATTGATTGATGAACCAGAAATATGTTTACATCCAAGTGCAATACGTGAGGCATGTAAAGTTCTTTATGATTTGCCATTGTCAGGAAATTGGCAAGTTATGGTAACGACTCATAGTCCTGTTTTTATTGATTTCTCTCGTGACAATACTACGATAGTGAAAGTGGAACGAAGCTTAGATGGAGACATTCAAGGTACCACAGTATTTAGACCAGATAGAGTTAATTTTGATGGCGATGATCGACAAAATCTTAAACTTCTCAATATATGTGACCCTTATGTTGCTGAGTTTTTCTTTGGTGGTAGAGTGATAATCGTAGAAGGTGATACTGAATATACCGCCTTCAATTACGTTCGTCGAGAAAAACCTGAAAAATATAATAACGTCCATATTATAAGGGCACGAGGAAAGGCTACTATTGTGTCCCTTGTTAAAATTCTTAATCATTTTGGAACAGCCTATTCTGTATTACATGATAGTGATACACCGCGCACCAAAGATGGAAATCGAGCGAATCCTGCTTGGACAAATAATCAACGAATTTTAGATAGTTTAAACGCACGGCCTGTAGGACTAGCGGTTCGCTTATTGGCCTCTATACCAAATTTTGAAGGCGCCTATTTTAGAGAAGAGATAGTAGCTGATAAGCCGTACAATGCTTTAGCTACGCTCACCACTGACAATGAAAAATTCGGCGTGGTTGAGCAGCTTCTGGACTCTTTGATCGATCATGCTTTACCTCACCCACCTAATTGTTTAGAATGGAATGATATTGAACAATTGTCGGCAGGTCTTTCTAATTTTATGGCTAAAGGATAGTAAATTCGGAACTATATTATGAAAGGAAAAAAATATACGCTTGATCAAATTCGATTGTTAGAGACACAATTAAGTGTTAAAAGGATTCTTAAGAAAGATGATTTAATTTACGTTTCAGATGATTCTTTTTCTATAGTACAAGCAATCTTAATGAAAAATGATATTAAATACACTGTTCTCCGAGATATTGAATTGCAAATTAATACGCTTATTATTGTTTAGGATTTACTATGGCAAGAACAGCTCCCAGAACATCAACTATAAGACAACTATTTGCATTATCGGGAAATGAATGTGCTTTGCCTGGTTGTAGACATGCTTTGATTAATAATGAGGGCCGTATTGAAGATGTTCAAGGGATTGATTATAATTATAAGGATTTAATCGTTAAAGAACTTGTAGGTACTGAGTATATTGTTGATGTTAAAGCTGATCTTTATTTATGCATTTGAGTTTTTATTGACAAACATGAATATTATAGTTCAAGAAACAAAGATTATCATATTTTGGATTCCGGTTGGAATGATCATGTTCTAAGAGCATGGCAGATAGTTAAGGTGCCGATGATATTAACAGTTGTGATAATTAATATTTTTGAATGCCAAGCGATGGAAACAAACTATCTTGATGTATGAAATTTTATTGTTTGAATATTCCATGGAATCTGTAATTAGGAATTTAATATAATTTTAATAAAAGAACTATTTCGGGGTAATTCTTTTATTTTGGTGTCAGGGATTGCAAAGGAGATTCCTTAGATAATGTCGTTTCCATTTTTAATTGATTTATTATTAAAATAAACTACTTTTGTTTTTACCATATTACTAGCGAAATGATAATTGGATTATTTTTAAGAAATTTTAAAACATATTCAGGAATAAATTATATCCCATTAACCTACGGCCCTAATTTTTGTGGTCTAGTGGGAAATAACGGTATAGGTAAAAGTTCAGTACTTGAAGCTCTTGACTGCTTTTTTAATAGAAAATCATGGAATTTTAACGTGGTGACTAAAAAAAGTGGATTGGCCACAACCAGACCTCACATAGTCCCTGTTTTTGCTATTTCAATTAAAGAAATTAGTAAAGAAAATCTTGATCTTGCTAAAGAGCTGAGTGATTATGTATGGGAACTCGAAGAAGCTGATATAATTGGACAGAATAGGCCGCATTTTAAGATGTTTCAGGATCAATTACAGTTAATAAAACGAGACAAATCCAAAGAAGATACGCTACTTCTTCCATTAGGGCTAACATACGATGATATGCCTAGTTTAAGTATTTTTAATAATAGAAAACTTGGAACTTATCTTATGGGAGATTCGTTTGACAAAACAGCTCAATTAATTTCTGATGTTGATATTCAACTATATGAAGGATTAATTGCTGAACTCATAACTTCCGTAGAATATATTTATATTCCCAAAGACATAGACCCCGATAATTTTACGCAGTTAGAGACAAAAGAAATCCAGTCTCTTATGGGCGAAACTTTAATAGATATTGTCCAACAATGTGTGCCACAAAAAAAAATACAGGAAATTAATACTAATTTGAATACTTTCATTGACGGTCTCTCAACTATCCTAAAAGAATATTCTTTTAGAACAGTGAGTGAAAGACAAGTAAATGTTAGAAAGTCTGATGTATACAAATTGATAATTGAAGCATACTTTAAAATTCGAAAATTACACAGACGAGAGGGTGATCATTGGTTAGAAATGGCTTCTTTAAGCTCTGGAGAGAAACAAAAGGCGATTATAGAGCTAGCATATCAATTTTTAAAAAACCATCGCGCGAACGCTAGCAGGGTTATCCTCGGAATAGACGAACCCGAAGCTTCGTTACACATGTCTGCATGTTACGAGCAATTTTCTAAATTATTTGAGATAAGTAAATTATGTAACCAACTGTTTTTTACTACTCATTGGTATGGATTTTTACCTACAATCGGAAATGGTAGTGTAAGTATTATCACAAAAACCAAAGATGAGCACCAATTTGATTTAATTAATGTAAATAGTTACAGAGAAGCTATTAAGCAATCAGCAAAAGAGTCTAAAGGGCTTTTGCCTTTTGATATAAGATTAAAAAGTATAAATGATTTTATACAATCTATTATAACAAGTATAATAACAGAGGAACCTTACAATTGGTTAATATGTGAAGGTTCCTCTGAAAAAATATATTTTGAGAAATATTTAGAAGATATTGTCAGAGATAAAAAACTTCGCATAATTCCTGTCGGCGGAGCTTCGGAAATAAAAAGGATTTATAATAATTTGCAAGTTGCATATGAAGATTTTAAGACGGAAGTTAAGGGAAAAGTCGTTTTGCTTTCTGACACAGATGAGGAATTGGTTCAGTTCCCAGTTCGAAAAGATCTTAGAAACCTGAAGTGCTGGCGAATGGTTAATATTACAGGCGAAAGGAAAACCAAGTTAGTAGCTATTGATTCAAATCCTGTTTCACCAAAAACAGAAATCGAAGATGCACTAAATGGAAAATTGTTTTTTAATGTACTTAAAACGTTTGAAAGCTCGTATCCAATAATATCTGAGGCAATTTCTGGATTAAATAATCCTTCGGAGGATGCCTCTTACTTCTCATTAGATCTTTCACCGAGTAAAGCTAAATTGCTAGAAACATTTTTTGACATGGATAATAACAAATTTGCCTTTGCAACTGTATATTCGAGTATGATATCCGATGAGTATAAAACTCCAGATTGGATTGAAGAAATAAGGAATATTTATTAATCTAAGAAAATTGTAGAAAAGACATCAGTGATTGACCTCCCCCCGCAAAACAGGACATTTTAAAAATAGAGAATTCGGGTGTGAATTGATAATTTTAAATAGGAGGAAAAAAGATGAAAAGATCAAAGTTTACCGAAGCTCAGATCGCCTTCGCATTGCGTCAGTCCGAGACCGGTACCCGTGTAGAAGAGATATGCCGGCAAATGTAGTCTCTCAGACAACATTTGCAATTGGAAGAAAAAATACGGCGGTGTGGGCGTTCCAGAGTTGCGCAACTGCGGCAGCTGGAAGAGGGGAATGTCCAGCTAAAAAATCTTGTCGCTGATTTAAGTTTGGACAAGCAGATGTTACAGGATGTGATAAAAAAAAGTTGTGAAGTCTGCCTACAAAAAGGGAATGGCCTGTTGGATGGTCAGTAACCATCGGGTATCTGCCCAGCGGGCCTGTCGATGTACTATTATATCCATTATCGACATCGACCGGATAGTTTGCTGAAAATGCGGATGAATGAAATAGCCCACACACGTATTCGTTATAGCTTTGAACGTATATTTGTTCTGCTTCGACAGGAAGGTTTTACCGATAACCATAAACGTGTTTACTGTATTTATAAGGCTTGTGGACTAAACCTGCGCACCAAGAGGCCAAAACGAAGTCGTAGTGCTGCCCATCGGTTGGACCGATTGCAGACTACAGGTATAACCAGGTTTGGAGCATGGATTTTTTACAGGATACACTGTTTAACAGCAAGCGTTTTCATATCTTAGTTATAGTGGATAGCTGTAGTAAAACCTGTCACGGTCTATTAGTGGGGAAGTCTTGAAAAGGTGTTGATGTAGTGGATGAACCGAACAAAGCCTGTTTGGTGGAAGACTGTTGTCCGGAAAGAATCCAGTGTGACAATGGCAGTGAGTTTATATCAAAAGATGTAGCTCGGTGAGCTTACGAAAATCAGGTAACACTGGATTTCTCCAGACCTGACAACCCGTATGTGGAGTCTTTCAATGGTAAATTCAGAGACGAATGTCTGTCAGCAAACTGGTTACTTTCACTTGAAGATGCCAGGCACAAGATTGAAAATTTCAGGTGGGAATACAATCATTACAGACCGCACAGCACTCTGAATGATTTAACACCCAAAGAATTAGTTAACTTACAGCTCACCAGGCCCGAAACTCCACTTTTGACGGTCTGAACAACGGGGAGGACGTCAAACTTATATTTATTATATTTTAAAATCTTTAAAGAAAGGAGTTCAATTTTGCTCCTTTTTCCGTTATATCCCCCTAAGTTTCATGATTAAACTTGATATTTTTTTTAAATAGGTTATCTTAAGGATATGATTAAAAATTTTATTAAAAATGAAAGAACGGCTAACATCACGTTTGACGATGGTCGAAGAATGACATTAGAGATTGTCGACAGTGAAGGACGAATTGATGTTGAATTCTATGAAGATGAGGAGATGGAAAATCAAATCTCTGGCGCAACCTTCGCTTTTACTGATGAAAGTGTTGATGTAGAAAGTGATGAGTTCATACCCAACCCTAACGAGGGTGAAAGGTATTTGCTAAGAGCCATGGATGTACCTCGTGGATTTGAAAGAATGGGAATTGGAAGATTTATCTTAGAATGGGTCATTGAAGAATATAATACTATCATATGGGCTAGAAATCCATTTGAAACTAGATTGGGTGACGGTTCTGATTTAACAGAAAATGGTTTGGAATTCGTTCGTGCTATGCAAGCGAGTGAATTAGTGGATGATTGGTGATAAGTGTCCTATAATAATTAGATAAATGTATCTTACGACACATTTATCTAATTATTATAGGTAATATTGCTTTAATGGAGAAGATAATAAAGGTAGATAGATATTATCCTGATGATGAGGAAATCGTTGATAAAGTTCTGTTATCTGACGGCACTGAATTATGGCTTAGATTTTGGTGGATAGACGAACATTATTATGTTGATTTATATAGAGACAAAGAACTTACTAATGCTGTGGAACAGGCACATTTTCATTTTATCGATGAAGGATATAACGATGAGAACGAAGGCGCAAAATATTTTTTGTATACAATGTCATCATCTGATGAGTTTAAGTGTAAGGGGATAGGTGAGTATATAGTAAGGTTTATTAAAACAGGTGGAGATTTCGATATGCCAAAAGCTATTATTCGCGCCCAGGACCCAAATAAACCAGAGGAGAGGCGAGGAAGTATGTTGTTAGATGACGGTTACAAATTCGTTCTCAGAATGCAGGAGAAAAGTCTAATCGAGGACTGGTAATCATGTGTTTTTTAGACACTGTCTCATAAAGTGTGTAAGTTATAAAAATGCGGAGTTGGCAAGGACTTCACATTTTTTATTTACTTAACTTTATAAGAGTATGATTGACAAAGAGTCACTATTAAACGACAAGGAGTTCTTAAAGAGTTTTAAGGACGGGTTAGAGCTGCAATCATTTTTCCGGGAATTACAGGCACGTGCAGTATCGCAGATGCTTGAAGGAGAAATGGACGGCTACCTTGGCTATGAAAAGCATGAGCGCAGTGGTCAGGGCAATTCCCGAAACGGACATACGAGCAAAAAGGTCCGTGGGGATCAGGGAGATCTGGAAATTCAGGTCCCCCGTGATCGCGATGGTACATTCAATCCCATTATCGTTCCCAAGCGCAAGAACCTCAATGCTCGTTTTTACGAATAAGACACGATTGAGGCAGTGGACTTCTAGCGGTTACATAATTCAAAATTACCAATTGTATTAGCAAAACATCAAGATGAATTTTCATCATGCTTCATGAAACTAAGCAAAGAACCGCTTATAATCATAAAGGCACAATTATGGCGTAACTAAAACTTTTAATGTTTTAGTTCCCTTACCACAAGGACCATCACCAATTATACTAATAGGAATATAGTCTCCATTTATGGGATCATTAAATTGAAAACTTGGCGATACAGAAACCAAAATTTCCTCAGAATATTCACTACCACTAAAAGTTACCCATTGGGAACCAATATGCCACCTCAAGTTTTTAAATGATGGATTAGTCAAGGTATAGGAGTATACTCTGTTTTTCCAACCTTTTTTTAACATTAATTCACCATAAATTTCCACAAAATTCTGATTGCCTGAGCAAGCATTAAAGTTATGAGTTACGGAAGCTCCACACCCTGGGAAAGATGCTGTAATGCTACCTATTGTAGGTAAACTATCCTTTTTTCTTATTTTAACCGCCCCTCCGTAATTTGCCCCGACAATCTCGACATTACCCGAAGCTGTCCAATTCATATTTTCATTAAGAGTAAACCCCTCATATTTTACCGCTATATCGTAAGTCAAGCCATTGTTTATGGAATCTGGTACAACAAGTTCCAAAAGGTCAGTTTCCTCGATAATGATAGGTTTTAACACCAGACTTTGGTAATCTTTTTCTCCTGCAGGTTGTTTAGAAGTTGCAAATATTTTCAAATAATTGTAGCAAGAATCCGGTCTAAAGTTAATAACTATAGGTGCATGATTATATTTGTAATTATTAGAGTTAAAAACAATATTATTTCCTGTCAACACTAATGGGGGAGCAGATTCCGAACAACCTTGTATTACTTGTAAGCTATTAGAGATTTGAATTTGAAAATTTGGAGAAATAACAGAACCATCATCGCCGTCTGCGGCAGTTGTTATTTTATAACTTTTCCCTTTTTGAAAAGGAAATTTAATCGCAATGCCGCTTCCATGACCGTTAAAGTCACTGACATACGTAGTGAGCCTAATTTGCTCTTTGGGACCAACTTCTCTATTCCACTTATAAATAGATCCGTGAGTGCGATAAACTTCATAATTATTTATAACAAGCGGATTTTGGTTTTCAAAAATACATCCATTGGGTCCAAATGGCTCGAAGGAAAATTTGTAAGTTTTCGTCAGATAGGAGGTAATTAGAGCAGAATTTCCAGCCGCCTTGGAAGATTTGATAACATCCTTGGTATTCGGGTCATCTAAAACTTTAGCTGTATCTTTACTACAAGATGCTAATATTAAAAATGATAGCAAATAAAAAAATAATTTCATAAACAGTGTTTTTAAAAATCTTTAAATTATTTTGAGGTCTCATCTATTAAAACTCGGACACTCGTTAAGATTGATACGCCTCAGATATGCTCTTTCTTACACGCACCAAAGCCTAGTCCTAGGGGTCCAATAAACATTAAATATCTTTTTGTTAATATAATTAACGGATAATATAAGCAATACATTGGTGATATTCCCCCTGTTCAAAGAAAATTACCCAAAAGTGTAGTTACTTTCTGAATACTTCAGTCGTGGCACCCTCTTTGTTGTTTGGTGTGGATCATTTATATTTTCTACATTATGTAAATAACTTATTTTTTTCTTATAAGGCAATGGTAATCGTTACTAGATTTACAGCAATATATTTAATTAAAACTTTTGACGAGCAGAAAGAGGATAACAAGCTTTCAAGCACGAAATATAAGCTTTCTATCAATTCATACTTTCAATTAAAATATAAAAATAAGTGAGTTTATACGTGAAATGTATATCACAGAAATTTCACGTATTACTGAAAGTGTTCTGGCCAGTAGTGAATGAATGGACGAGCAGACCTCTGGAAGCTGGTTATGTCTTTGTTTTCCTGAATTACATGTATATATTAAAGTCCGTCAGAATGGAAAAGTGTAAGCGAAAAAGATAAGAAGATAGTAATGGAGGATCTAAAGCCAGTCTATAAAGCCGTGAACGAAGACATGGGATATGAAGACCAACTGTCTTTCGAGAAAAATGGGGTAAGAAATACCCACTTGCCACCAAATCCTGGATCTATAACTGGACCAATCTTTCCACTTTCTTTGAATACGAGTAACAGTATTAAACTGAGCGAGCGAACTCATGAATACCTAAGAATTAATTCTAAAGTATAGCCCAAGGGAGCGTTTAGCTCTGAACAGGCTTTGTTGAAGCTGATGTATCTGATTATTAAGGACATTTCTGAAAAGTGGACGATGCCAATATATAACTTGGGCTTGACCATATCCCAACTATATATTAGATTTGGGGGAAGACTCAAACAGGAAAGAGGTTTTTAAGTTTTTAATCTAATGACACAGTTGGTGTTACACTCCCCATTTTTTTTTTGGGGGGGGACTTTTGCCATTTGTGTATAATTATTTCTCGATCAATTTTACTCTACCTATTTCCAGTTTATCAAAATACATAGAATTAAAAATGATTCTTTGGAAATATTTGTATCCAGACTCATCTTCAAAACTAAGCTTGATTGTTAGATCATATTGAGCCATTGCCTCATCCATAGCTTCTTTGGATTCAAATTCTTCAGCAATTTTGGGAGCATTATCTTTTATACTATGTCTAATTACTATTCTTCCACCATCAGGTAGTCTATTAAAATACATTAAATTATCTTGGACCATATTGAGGTCGTAAAGACCAAAAGTAAGTTCCATGTCTAAAAACTCATTATAACTGAATTCTAGCTTTAGATTAAATATGTCATTGTTCTTTATTTTTATTAACAAGGGTGGACACTCCTTTTTTTGAATGTTAGAATGCAGATGAGAATAACTTATCTCTGCATCTATCGAAGGCCTTGTTGAGTTCCTAAACTCAAGTGTTTGCAAAGAGATGGCTTTATTTGTCCTTCTCAAATTTGCTATTAAAAAATAAATTCCTATAACTGATACAATAACTTGGATTATTGCGGTATAATCTTGAATTGTCAATTGTTCTGCCATATTGTTTAAAAGTTTATTGTTCTTCCATTTGTTGCCGAGTTATCAATAACGACATCTCTTTTTTAAATATCAATGGCAAAAATGCTGAGACACTAACCGTCAATCATCACCCCACAACATCCATATCAAGCACTTCAAAAACAGTCTCATCATTGATATCATAAATACCCCACGGTTTTTCAAGCGAGATTTTAATGATCTTTCTTTTTTTCTCTTTCCCAGTTTTGGTCGTAAAAATCTCCGTGCGCCGTTCTAATAGTTTTCCGGGGATCAGCGCCCAACGCGGGTAGGTTGTATTTTCATCCCAAAACTGATCGGTTAAAACAGGTGCTTTCTCTTCAATAATATGCAGATTACCAGCTATATCAGTGAATTCAGCTTTTACAAAGCCCGGAAAGTCGTTGCTTATATAATTAGTGACTTTTATACGAAGAAAACCCATCTCTGCAAACTGTTCATTTGCAAATACGTCGTAATCATTTAGTTTATCCCTCAACCGAACAATGCGAGGAGCCTTTTTCTTTTTCGTGTAGGTTTGTAGGGCATTTGCAATAAATAAAGGACGCACGTAATCTTTGAAAAATTTCTTACATTCATGGAAAATCTGTAGTGCTGATTTAGGAATATTGAAGTAGCCTGCTTGATATACTGAATCAATCCAATCCTGAACATTTTCCTGCGTAACGTCGCTCTTGATGGGGAGCTCTAATTCTTTAGGTTCATCGCCTATCACTAAATCAATATCATCTTCCCAAATCTTATCATCGTAACCTCTTTGTACTTTGAAGTTTTTGTTTCCATTTTCATCTAGTGCATGGAGAATTCGAATTGCATATTTTGGCAATGAGATAGGAACGATTTCGTCAAGGCCACAATCAAAAATACATCGAAGGGTATTGTTTTCCCCATGACCTAGTATAAGTGTATGATCTGGGCGTTCATAATCGCGAACATAAAAAACCCTTTGGCCAAGCAAGAAAGCTAACTCAAACTGGCTAATACCGCTGCCTTTTCGTAGTTTTACAGTATTGAACATCTTGAACAGTTCAATATCTGGCATACTTAAAATTTTTAAAACTTCAAATGCTAGATCCTTTGTCATATTCGGTTCTTACTGACTTACAACAAATATAGTCAAACTATTCCTTTTGTTAAATTTTGTTTGATAGACTAGAAATGTATATTTAAGTACAAGAGCGCTATTTAGAATTATGAATGTTAATCAGTCCAATATAGTTGATTTATTGGGGTCTCTTCCAAAGTTATTAGAAGTTACGTTCATACCTGCCACCACAGAAGAATTAAATAACTTTATTGATATGAGACCTGTGAAGCCGCCACTTTAATTGGGCTCATTGAGATCTGTAAAAGAGAAATATTAGAAGTACTAAAAGATTAGGAAACAACCAGCTAATCTTGGCTTTAAGATTTCGTTTTTGACTTATAAATTATATATGTGTTAATTTCGTTCACCAATTTCACTTCTAGTCTTTTATTTTTTTTCTTCGTCGCTCGACTCAAAGCCGCAGTAAAGTCCGAGCCTTTCCAATTCTGGTTTTGAAGTTTATTACAATAATCAACAATTTCTTGCAGCGTTCTTGCAGTGTCAAAAAAATCTGAAGTTTCAATTACAGCATTGAGCGTTGCTGATGAACCCGTTCCTTCGGGAATAGACGGAATTTCTTTGACAACCTTATCTCTTTCAAGAATTTCAGATGGTTGCAGGTCAAGAATTGAGTATTCATTTTTAAAATTAGCAGGAAGATTTTCTCCTCCATGTTTACTCTCAATTTCCTTTGCTATTTCCGTAAAATAAATCGCTATTTTTAATAGCATTTCCTCAGTGTATTTGGAATATGAAGCAGCACTTTCGATAACGGCTATATATTTCTTACTTTTGTCTAGATATAAAGAAAGCTCTTCACCAGATATACCTAATTCTAATCGAATATTTCTGACAATTATAATAGTTAATAGCTCAAATGGAGTAAGATACCATATGTTTTCCATATGGTAAATGAGCTAAATTTGATTACATATACTTTGGTTAGTATATAATTTGTTTTTATCTTTTAAGATTGGTATATTTATAATGTATTTCAGTTAGTTTTATACTGAAATGTGGTATTTATAACAAAAGAGTCTTGCGGTTGCAATTTCTGAAGCCGTAACGCAGGACAGTAGTTTAAATACCCACGTCTATTCTTATATAAATGCTTTTAGTATATTTGCTGAAATAAGATAGATGTGGGCCTACTGTTAGACCGTGTTACGTAAGGCTTCAGAAACTTTTTCGCAACCACGGCATGTAGGCCCACATTTACCGATAAGCCTTCTCCCAAGACTCATCAATATTCAAAAGATGAGTATGGACAAAAAGCAACAATCAAAAAACATCATTACTGCCCCCGAGTAGCTCGGCGACAGAAGTCATTTCATGACTTTCCAAGCAGCTGAAGACGTATCGAACCAATTATTTACATGAAACTGCCACCCAAACGTCTTGCGCTTCCCGCATTTACAACAATTTTATTATTTGTGACCTAAGCGAGGCTTAGGAGCAATAAGATACGTTTGTAGGTATCAGAATAATAAAAATCTGGTCTTAGGTCACAGCCCTTAACACCTTTAAAAATGAACAGTTTTTACAAGGGTGGGAGTGAACTATCTACTGATACAGGTTCTTCCTACTCAACACACATTAAATCAGATAGCAAGAAAACTATACTTGTAGCTATACAAATTTTATTTCGTTTATATTTTACCTACATCTTCCAAGGATTAGCCAGATATGCAAGCGGATTTTTCTGTAAGTGTACTGGTCTAATCCTGAAGAAAGTATCCCTACTAGCTTCGTACTTTCTCCCAGTTAATACCTGCCTTTCTTCTGCCTTTTATGCACCGGCCTCCGTATTTTCTTCGGAATTTCATACAGCTGTGCCGAAGCCACCCCGGAGCGGACTCGAAGAAAAACCAACGAAGGGGCGAAGTTGGTTGGGAGTTGGTAGGGTAATGCTATACTGTATCGCATTCGTTTCTATGTTTAGTTTATCGGCTCAGACGCCTCGCAAGGACAGCGGGGTGGAAGGGCCAACATCGTTAAGCATAGGTGATAAAGTTCGGGAGACGTTTTGGACGCAAAAGCATTTATTTTTTATCGATGGAGATACCATTAGAGCCAACCTATCCCAATTACAGGGCAAACTGTTGGTGCTTGATTTCTGGTCAACAACCTGTGCAAGCTGCATATTTCAGCAAGAAGAAATTGATTTTTTCAAAAAATCATTTGCCAATGATATTGCAGTTTTGATGGTTAACCCTTTAAAAACCAAAGATAGTTATGATAGGATCCAAATTTTTTATAAAAGGTACTATAAGGACAAACCGGGTAAGCAGCTAAATAGCATAATTCTCGATGCTTCATTACAGAATATGTTTCAGTTTATGGGCTATCCGCATTACGTATGGATCAACAAACACGGCTATGTCCAGACTCAAACATTTCGGAATCTGCTTGATCGCAATTATGTAGCACCCTTTATTGACATCGAGCCATGAGATTATTGTTAACATGCCTTGCGATAGGTGTAGCATCTATTGCAGCAGCACAACAGCTAGTCAAAGGTAGGATGGTAGATAGCATGGGAAAAGGCATTTCGGATGTCTCTGTCAGAGTCCTACCGGTTAAACTAACCGGAGTTTCTAACGCAGAAGGTTACTTCGAAATTCGTGCAAAAGAGGATAAGGGGCAGTTGACTGTCTCGCATGTGCGCTATCAAACCAGAACGGTTGCCTTCAACATCAAAGAACTACCTTTGACAATACAACTCGTCCTGAAAGAAAATAAATTGGATGAAGTGGATATCTATCATACGGGATATCAAACAGTCCCTAAAGAGCGGAGCACGGGCAGTTTTGCAAAGATTGGACAGAAAGAACTTGGCTCTCGGGCTTCCGGAAATATCATGACGCGATTGGAAGGACTTCTTCCCGGATTATACCAGGATAAACGCGATGGCGGCAATCAGCTTTATAAGTTTAATATCAGAGGATTGAATAGCTTCACCTCGGCTATGCTTGGCCCTTTGATCGTACTGGATAATTTTCCGTTTGAGGGTTCTCTGGATATGATAAACCCCGAAGATATTGAATCGGTTACCGTCCTGCGCGATGCGGCTGCGGCTTCGATCTGGGGCGCTAGAGCGGGAAATGGTGTGATCGTGCTGACATCTAAAAAAGGAAAACAAGGGCGCACGAGCATTGAGGCAAAAGGGAATATGCTAGTAACTGCCAGACCTGACATCTATTATCAAAAGGTAATGAATTCATCAGATTTTATTGATGTAGAACGGTTTCTTTTTGAAAACGGGCATTATAACGCCGCACTGAACAATGTCAATAACAGGACGAACGTATTTTCTCCTGTTGTGTATACACTTGACGATATGCGAAAGGGATTAATAACCGCGGCTGACGGTGAGCGCTATATTGCTTCGTTACGAAATCGGGATTACAGAAAGGATCTGAATAAACACCTTTATCGGAACGCGCTGGAACAACAGCTGAATATTGCAATTACATCTGGTAATGCTCAGCAGTCAAATAGATTGTCCCTGGGTGCTAATCTGCGGCAAGGGGACAAGATCGGAACGTCGGGACAAAGGATCACGGTAAAAAATAGCTACGATTATAGGCTAAGCCCGAAGTTTGAAATCAATACGGGGTTAACCTATACGTTCTCAAAAGAACTAACCCGTCCGCGCGTGTCCAATTACCCCATTATTGCGGGCGGTGGTAAAGGTAGTTTGTATCCTTATGCCGAACTGGTTGATCCAAATGGTCATTTCCTTTCGGTTCCAAACGGTTATAACACGCGCTATATTGATTCCGTAGGTGGAGGGAGATTATTGAATTGGCAGTATAGGCCGCTGGAAGATTGGCGATATTCCCAAACAACCTCCCCAGCGCAGAATATATTGGGAAGCTTGTCGCTACAGTATAGACCGGTTAAAACGCTGACTTTAAGCGTCAATTATAGTATAGAAAAACAAACGGGTAATTCGGTTGCGGCTTATGGACCAGAGAGCTATTTTGTAAGGGATTTGGTGAACCGTTTTACGCAATTTACCGCAGATGCTGTTCTACGGAACTTTCCGGAAGGTGAAATTCAGAATCATATCACCTCTTCAATGAACAGTCAACGGGGACGAGCGACAGTAGCTTTCAATCAGGGTAACGGATCAGACCATGCGATCAATGTATTCGCCGGGGCAGAAATCAGCAATACCCGCGGTAACTCCAATAGTTTTTCGTATTATGGCTACAATAAAAGTACGGGAACGATAGCGGCGATGGATCAGCGCAAAGCTTATCCTTTGTTGCTGGGTGGAACGGCTTTTTTTCCGAACAGCAGGGGAATATCTTCTACCGTACGGCGCTTTGTCTCCCTTTTTGCAAATGGAGCTTATACCTACTTGGACAAGTACACCTTATCGCTTTCCGCACGAAGAGATGCTTCCAATCAATTTGGGGTAAAGACCAATGACCTATGGAAGCCGCTCTGGTCAGCAGGGGTAGCCTGGAATTTGAAGAAAGAGGCTTTCCTCAAAAATGAAGAAGTCATTGATCTATTTAAAATCAGGAGCACGTATGGTAGCGCTGGTAACTCGGGTGGGCGGCTTAGCACTTTACCTGTACTGAGATATTCTACTGTAATGGATATGTGGAAGGGATTACCTTTTGCAATTGTATCTGACTTACCCAATGAGCGGATGAAATGGGAAACAGTCAATACGTTCAACGTAGGGCTTGATATTGGAATATTTAGAAAACTGCAATTAAATGTGGATTGGCACAAGAAGGAATCGGTTGACTTGATCGCACCGGATGATATTGATCCAACGGCTGGTTTCTATAACATCAACCGCAATATTGGAAAAATCAGCGGTCGGGGGATTGATATCTTGTTAGCTGTTAAGGATGTCGGCAACCTGGTCAAATGGTCTGCTGATCTTTCGATTTCTAACGTAAAGAATACGGTCAAAAGTTATACGGGAATGGTCTCGAGCAGTTATTATTATGCTTCAAGTGCCGGTAGGGATTTAGCCCCAACAATTGACAGGCAACTTTACCCAATCTTTGCTTATCGTTTTCAAGAGTTAGATCCTTCAAATGGTGATCCACAGGGTTGGTGGCAAGGGAATAAATCAAAGGATTATAATAGCCTACTCATAGACTCATTACAGAACTTAAAGTATTACGGAAGTGCCCTGCCGAAGGTGTTTGGCAATTTTAGGCATTCCTTTTCATACCGAAATTGGAATCTATCGTTTAATATCGCTTATCGCCTTGGACACCATTTTCTAGCCCCAACGATACGATATACTGATCTTTTTAATTCTTGGACATCTCATAGTGATTTTGAAAAGAGATGGCAGAAAACGGGTGATGAACAGTTTACAACAGTTCCTTCCATGCGCTATCCCGCTAATACGCAAAGGGATAATTTCTATGCCGCGTCGGAGGCCAATGTTCATCCGGCAGACAATATCCGTTTACAGGATATCCAGCTGCAATACCTTTTTAAAAATCCCTTTGGCAAGGTTCAACAAATTAGCTTTTATGCCACCTTCTCGGACATAGGGATTCTATGGCGGTCAAATAAGATCGGTCGGGATCCGGAAATAGCGAATATGCCGATTCCGTTTTCCTCTGCCTTGGGTTGTACAATTCAATTTTAATCCATTATGAAAAAGAATAGTTTAATACCATATTTCGTCCTAGTAAGTATGTTAATGCTGGGATGTAGCAAATATTTGGACGAAAAGCCGGATTCCAATTTGGCGTATCCGGAAAGCGCGGCGGATCTTTTCGCCCTGATGAATGATGTAATCACTATCAATGGCGGCTTTACAGGTTTAATCGAAATGGGATCTGATGACTATATTTTACCCCAAGATACTTATAATGAACAATCGGTATTTTATCAGGATATCTACACCTGGCAGCCGAAGCCGCAATATGAGATTGCAAATATCTCCCTGCAATGGCTGGATGCCTATAAGCCGATTTCCTATGCCAATGTAATCGAAGAATCTTTGGATAGAATTAAAAGTATTCAAGAGGCCGATCGGAAAATACTAAAAGGGAGTAGTTGTTTCATAAAAGGTTTCGCTTATAGTACATTGTGTCAGGTGTTTTCCGAACCTTTTGTTGCAGGGCAAGATAATAGCGGCTTGGGTGTGGTCTGGCGGGAATCTTCCGATCCTAACAGTGTGTCTAAACGGCTTACCGTGAAGGAAAGTTATGATCGAACAATTGCCTTACTCCAGGAAGCTGTAGATCTACTGCCTGCTGGAACAAAGAACCGTACAAAAGCTTCTAAGGAAGCCGCACTGAGTATACTAGCTAGGACGTACCTGTATATGCAGGATTATGAGCGCGCGCTTCAATATGCAAATGCCACGCTTGCAATTAAAGACAATCTGATGGACTATACAAAGATTGACGGAAATTTAATATTTCCTTTTGCAGCTTTTAATGAGGAGACCATTTATTTCGCATCTGTTGGAAATGCCATTACGACTATTCAATATTACGCGGACGTACCTGCTCCAGTTTACAATCTGTATCAGGATGGCGACCTTCGAAAACAACTGTTTTTCTTTGAAAAGGCCCCCGGTCGGATCGGTTTTAGAGGTAACTACGCGGGGATGGACTTCGGAAGTTTTATTGGTCCTACTGTTGGGGAGCTCTATCTGATCAAGGCTGAATGCCTGATCAGAAAAGGAGACCGATCAATGGGACTGGAAGCGCTAAAGCATCTTTTGGAGAACCGGTGGAAGAAGGATGAGAATGGGATAAGCAGGTTCAAAATGCCAGATTTTTCAGATAATGACTCAGCGCTAAGGTTTGTATTGGAGGAAAGACGAAAGGAAATGATTTTTAGGGGAGCACGCTGGGCAGATCTGCGGAGGTTAAATCTTGATCCTAATTATGCGCAGACTTTAAGAAGAGAACTGAAAATAAATGGTGAATCAAAAGTGTTTACCTTGCCGCCCGGAGACAAAAGGTATACCTATTGTTTGCCTGATAAAGTGATCCAGCAAAGTGGTGTCCCACAAACATTAAGATAATTGCGAATGCGATAATAGAGAAAGGCCGACATAAGAGAATATTTATGCCGGCCTTCCGATCGATTCAACTATTTTTGTCTAAAGGACTGAACAGTTGAATTGGGGGTCAATGACGAATTTGCAGAAGAAATTTCGCTGTTGATCGGATTACCGGCAGCTGAGTTTGCACTCATTTGCGGATATCCGCTACTGTCCGGAGCAACGATGTGACAGGAGATTTCCTTGACAACAGTGCCACAAGGTTTGCTAGGTAACGGAGACGAAGAGTAGTAGTTTGGATCTAATGCCTGTTCGGGCGTGGTTCCTGTAAAATACCAATCTTCGTATTCAACTTGTTTATTTTTGATTTCGTGTGCATTTTCCATCGCATTCACCGCGAATGAAATTGCAACTGTTAAAGTCAATGCCGACCCGACGCCGACTAGACTTCGTTTTATGATTTTCTTTGAAATCATGGTGGTGGTCTTTTTTATAATAGCAAAAAAAGGTTGCCTCAAAAAACTTTAATTAAATTTGTTTTGCTTGTTGTCTTTTAGCAGACCTCGCTGGCTGGCTTTGTATCACGATACTCGGCCAGCCATTTCCCGGATAGTTCTGCACAGCTATCCGGGTTTTCCGTGAACAGCGCACCCTTACGATCATGAAACCTTCTCCTGACAACTCTCTTTTGGGCGAAGCCAATCCGATTAGGTAAGCTGTCTATCACAAGCAGGTCTTTGACGACCTTTAAGACCAAAGCACGCTGTAGGAATAGAACATGCACCCATATCCTTAGGGACGAGTACAGCTTTCCGAGCCAGCGGAAGAAGTCTGTCAATACTATTTTTACGGTGCGTTTCATAATCATACGGCTTTGTTTTACCTAATCCAATTGTCTGTTCTCAGCAGTGCAACCTAGGCACCACCTGCCCACATGGGCTTGTTTGCACTTTATCGCTGTACCCGCGTTCCTATGTCCTGACATCCGTTCAGCTCCATTGCGTACCGGCGGATAACAGTAGCTGGTCTCACTGCCTTTGGCTACCTTGTCAGAACTTTCCCATCGGAAAAAATGGGTCGGGTCCCCGATACGCTTCCAATATTTTTGTTTAACGCTATACCCAAAGTTACGACGGGATTTTCCGAAGTCTTTGTCCTGAAATGCGCCGGCGAATCCTTTTTTTTGTCCCAAAAGCACAAAATCTTACAAATCTGGGCTAACTCGTCTTTTTTCGGTAGGCCGAGGGCTGCATGCCCAACGAGCGCTTAAAGCTGTTGGTAAAATGGGCGAGATCGGAGAATCCCGTCTGATAGGCGATGTCGGAGATCTTGAAATTGGTTTCCAGCAGCAGGGCACAGGCCTTGCCGATCCGAAATTCTAGGACATAGCGCCGCAAGGTACAGCCCAGGCTCTCTTTTGCGATTTTTTCACTGCTATTTCGCGTCAAGCCCAGACTCTTTTTTATCTGCTGTATGCTGCATCGGCGCTCATCCATATAATGCTGCTCGAGGTAGCTGTCCAGCGCGGCCCGTAGTGCCGTAACACTGCGACCGGCGGCCGCGCTTACCGTCGCAACAAAGCCATGATAATGCTCCAGCACCTTGCCCAGCTGCTGCACCATGCGTGTCCTATTCTGCAGGCTTTTGACTGTGGTAAAGCAGATCTCATCCAGCAGTTCCGACAGTGTGTTGTTGAGGGGCATGGGGGCTAGGCGCTGGCAGTCTGTTGCACCATAAAGGAAAGCCTCCGTCAATTGGCTAAAAGCCGGATAGCTGCTGCCCAGCTCCTTAAACCAGTCTTCCGCTAGGGAGATTAACGCAAAACTATGCAGCCCTTCTCCCAGCTGAAAGGTATAGTCGCCCGCGGGATAATAACAAAGCGAAAGGTAGGGGCGATCCGGGCAAGGAAGGAGTAGCCCTTGGTCATAAAAGCGACTTGTACCGCGCAGCTGGATATATAAAAAACAGCTTGGCTTGGTCACGGTAAAGGGGATCGTCAGGTCGTCATCGAGCTGCGCTTCGACAAGCTGCAGATGGGCACCGATCAGCTTTCGGGACTGCCGGCTGAGCAGACCGCTAGTGCAATGGAGTATTTCCCAGCCTGCGCCACGTAACGGAAAGGCCACATAGCCGGGCGGGCTGCTGGCGATCTCCGCGCTGCAGTCCAATTGTGCTAAGAACTGGTCGATGACGATGGGATTTTCCATTTAATTATATAGCGCGATTTTTTGATCGCCTTTTATTAAAAAGAAAAGGAGGGTATGAACACCCTCCTTTGTTCGCTCGGCCTGCGAACCGCTAACCAACTAAGATCCAATAGATTTTTCAATTTAAAATGTGTCGCATGACCCCAAATATAGCCGCCGATGGGGCAGCGGCTACCTGGGGCACTGTAGGCTATCGACGGTAGCCTATGCTGCTTTTCTTAGCACTAAGTTCGTTCAGAAAAGGGTATTTGCGCTATTGATTTTCCCAGAAACAAACCGGAAAATTCATAGAAATCAATCGGAAAATCCGGCTTAGAGACTGCTGAAATAGCTGCTGTCCATGTCCAGGTAACGCGCCAGATCCTTATTGGAAATACTATTGACCCATTTGCCCAACCGCCGGTACAGTTCGGCCTTTTTCTCGGGTCCTTTGAGCAGCAGCAGATCCTGACGGCTGCAGCGTAGGGCACACCAGCGGTGGACAAGCCGCTGGTAGCCTTCCACGAGTGCACGGTGTTGAAGCAGTTCGATGATCAGCCTGACGGGAAAGAGCAGCACTGTACTTTCCGTTAAACTGATGTAATGGAAGGTTTCCGATTCGGTCGCAAAAAGCTCTATATCGCCGGGCTTTAGAAAGAGTTGGACATCGCCATTGTCACAGTTTTCTTTTTTCAAAAGTCCTGCAGAAACGAAAAAGTAGTCGTTGCGAAAATTAGGCAGGGGACTGTTTTTTTTGAGCTGCCGTACCTGCACCTGCTCGGCAAAAATCGCCATATGTTCGGGGCTCAAGGGCATGTAGGCACTTAATGTTTTAATGAAGTTGTCTATTTCTTTGTTTATCATTAATATTTAATAAATTAGTTGACTGTTATGTTGTAGGGGTTTAATAATAATTGCTGTTAGACCTATTTTAAAACTATAGAAACATTTTTTTATTTTCTTGTACTTTTTACGCGCACGTCCATATTTCGGACATGTATGCAAAAATTAGGACATGGAAATGGGCAAATGTTTAGACCAATTGTTTAGGAAATATGTATCATTTGTTTCAAGGACTGAGGCCACTACTAGCGCTGCTGCATATGGCTGTCGTGCTGTTGGCCGTTTACTGGACCATCATGCTCAGCGAAGGCGCACACTTTTGGCGATCGGTTCGCTTGGAGAAGCAGGTAATGCCCGTACTGTCTTTGGCAATTGCTTATGGGCTGATAGCGTTATTCACCAATTGGCTGATCCGCTATCGGCGGCCACTGCTCTCCCAGTTGCATGCCAACCGTCAGGCTCTGATAATCTATTTCCGCCGCTCTTACCTGATTCCGTTTATCCCCATACTGATACTGCCGATGGCCTATGAAATGTTGCAGCAGCGAGCGATGGCCTTGGCAAAAGACCTGCCAGCGCTAGTGCTGATGAGCCTGGTATTGCTCATGCTGTTTTCCCTGGTCAACCAGTTGGCACTGGCACGCTACTTTCTGGCCGTCAATGCACGGGCAGGAGCTATCGTTAAGCTACGCCAGGCTAAGCCCGCGCCCGAAGGCAATGCTGCCGGCGACCTCGGTCGGGAGCAAAGGCTTAGGACAGCTGGAGTTGTACAGGTCCGGAGTTCTTCTGAGCTGGCGGCCTACATGGCTTTCAGCCTACAGGAGCGGAGGGTAATGGCCTATGACGAGCAGGGACAGACGGTGCTGCTCCGGTTTCGATCGTTGAGGATGGTCAAGGACGAGCTGCAGGGCGATACCCGTTTTTTTATGAAAGGCAATTGGATACTGCGCTACGACGCCCTGGAGCGGCAGGAACTCATACCCGGAACGCGTACAAAAAAACTCTATCTGAAATATACCAGCAATTATTTTATACTGAATAAAAATGATGTAAGTGATTTTACCGCCTGGCTTGAAAAGGCCCATCAGACCTGGGATCCGGAGGCTGCATCGCAATAAGTAAGAAAAGAAAGCATAGGCAAGGTCTTCACCTTGAGGTTGTTGCTGCTAGCCGCGACATTGGGCACGTACCGTCGCTATATCGATACCGGTATAGGACGCAAATTCCTCCATCGTCAGGTACTGGTGTTCCCGTTTACCATAAGCTGCTTTGATCGTCGCGAGGATTCGTACAGCTTGCTTGTAGCTCTTGCCCAGAAGAGCACTCACATCTTTTGCATAGATGCATACGCGTTCATTAGACATAAATCTTCCTTACTTTTTAGTTAATATCTACAAGTCCTGTTCACTGTCGTTTTTGGTCTTCATGGCCAGCAGTCAAGCACGCTTGTGGCACCTTTAAAGCGTTTTTCGCTTTGTATGTCAACAGTGCTTTATCCGTGCTTTATCTGTGCTTAACATGTGCTATATCCCTACTGGGGCTGTGCATCTCCCGTCAGATCCCTCCGGACGGATACCATTAGTACGCTAAACATTAATTTGAAGTTATTAAAAAAACTTAATATGTAAAAGTGACAAATGACCCCATTTAACCCCATATGACCCAAAATAACCCATTTTAGGACATATATCCCCATCCGGGGACAACCGGCAACAAATGGGTATAAATCACCCCATATGGGGACTTATGGGACAGCGGTTTATTTTTTGCCCTGCATCTTTGTTTCGTAATCCAAGATGTATTTATCATGGCAAGACAAGAAAGTTTAGTAAAGTTCAAGGGTAAGATCGGGGATCTATCCTTTTACAAGACAAAAGATGGTTTTCAGGCACGCATGAAGGGCGGTCCGAGCAAGGAGCAGATCAACTCCGATCCGCGCTTCCAGCGAACCAAGGAAAATGGCACGGAATTCGGCCGCGCGGCCAATGTAAGCAAGAAACTGCGCGAACAGCTCCGCGTGGTGCTCAATCAGAATTCGGATCCGCGCTTTCCGAACCGGCTGACGGGACTGATGAACCGTATTCTCCGCGCCGACGACGTCAATGGCCGTGGCGACAGGCAGGTCATCAGCCAAAACCTTGGCCAGCTGACCGGGCTGGAATGTAATGCCAACGCAAAGCTCAGCGAGGTCCTTTTCCTGCGCAGCCGTCCGATCTATGACAGCGCTACGGCCACGACAAGCCTCGAACTACCGGAGATGATCGCCAAAAACCAGGTCAAGATGCTGACCGGGGCGACACACGTGCAGGTGCAGATCGTGGCTGCGGAGTTTGACGCCCAGAATGCGGAGGCCAATTCGCTTGCGATGGCTCGTTCGTCGTACCTGGATGTAGGCCGCAGCGATGCTTCGCCAGCGGAAAGCCTGGCCATGCAGCTGGATCCCGCACCACAGCCCGACAGCGCCATCTTGCTGCTGATGGGACTCAGTTATTCTCAGTTTGTCAACGGCGGCTACTATCCCTTATCGAATGGGGCGTACAATGCCTTGACCTTTGTTCAGGTATTGATGCCATAGCGCCATGAAACAGCAACATGTCCTGACGCTCCGACGCAAGTACGGTGCGCAGGGAACAAATGGTACCATCTGCTTCCAGGGGGAACAGATCTGCCACAGCATCGAGCTGCCGGATCGCAACAACCTCCCGCGGATCAGCTGTATCCCGATCGGCCAGTACAAGCTGGTGAAGAAGCAGTACCCACGGCATGGTGAGCAGATCGGTATCTCACATGTCCTTGGACGGGAGGCCATTCTGATCCATGCGGCCAATAACGCACTGGAGGAACTGCTGGGCTGCATTGCCCCGGTCACCACGCTGACCGGCGAGGGACGCGGTACCGGAAGCGGCAAAGCCCTGGCCAAGCTGAAAGCACTGGTGTATTGCCTCTGGGATATGGGGGATGAAGTGTATTTGCGTATTCGATAAGGCTTTGGAGATCTGGAATTGGCTGCTGCATTCCTTTGTGCCATCTTCTTAGCAAGATGACGGCATAAATCAAACTCGCTGTGCTCGGACAGTGATTTATGCTATCGTCATCTTGCGTCAGCGATAGGCAGCCGGAACGCTAGGCTTTCAATTCCATGATCTCCTTAGCTTAACGAAAGGTGTGTGTGTGGGAGGAAGGGGATTGGTAGTCGGAACATTAGGCTTCCAATTCATTGTCCTCCTGTATTGAACAGGCTACAACACAAAGCAATGTCACTTATTCCTTGCCCTTCATGTTTATCGAAAGGTGTGTTGGTGGGTGAAGAGGCAGGATAGTGGTCAGTAGCAATTGCATGAAGGAATAGAGCACATGACCGCTATCCTGTCTAATTAACGTAACAGAAATGAAAAAGATCTTTAACAAAATCGGACAGGTGCTGCAGCTGCTGCTCGCGGCGCCTGTTAAACTACCGGGTAAGGTAGGGAATGTATTGCGCTATGTTGCAATAGCTTTAGGTGTATTGGAGACTGTATTGGAAGAGGAACAGGAAAAGCCTCCAGCCGAGACTGGGAAAAGAGTAAATAAACAGGCAGATCTGCTGCAGGAAAGGAGCGAAGCCAATGAAGCTGAATGATCTCCGTATCTCCACAATCGGCGGAACAATCTGCTCCATCTGGGCCAGTATTTCCCTGGGCGATGTACTGCAAACGGTCCTCACGGCCGTATTAGGTACGCTGGTAAGTTTTGCCACGAGCCGCCTGCTGCGCAGATGGCAAAACAGCCGCAAGCCTTAGGCCACCTTTAGGCCATTTTTAGAAGGACGCAGCCCGGGGCTGCGTCCTTTTTGTATAGGGGCTTTGGGAATCTGTCCACCGATCTTCACGATCTTTCGTTAACCCACGGAAGAAAAGGCTTTCGCCAAACCTGACTTTGTTTGTTCAAATCGTGACTGTAATTTATGAACACCTTTTTATAAACCATTGATTTGTAACACTTAATTTACTAATACTTAAAGTTTCTCTTACTTTTCACCTAATATTTTGGTCGGGAGATTGTAAATATATTTGGCGGCGTGCAGTAGCGGCAGGGCTGTACATCAACAATCAGTTTAATTTAAAAAATCATTCTTATGGAAAGAAAACAAAAAAAGAAAGCAGACTATGTTGCGCCAGTAATCAACAGTTACGAAGTGGAAATGGAAGAAGGCATTGCAGCTGGATCCGGTTCCTCGGGAATTTTAAGCACTGGCGATGGAGGGGATGATTCAGGTGAAATGAGCTCAGGTGTGCTATAGCATTTGAATTTTTGTGCGAATAAAATGCAGGCATTTCATCATTGAAATGCCTGTTTCGTTGTTAAAAGTTGGCTACCTAGAGCTGTTTCAGGTGACCGATAGATTATTAATTGCTAAGGGAAAGCTGCGTAGTGAGGCTTGTTCCCGTTGAAGGGGTACTTTCTTTGACCACTTTACCGTCGATCAGGATCTGTGCTTTCAACGTTGAGGTTTGTTTAAGCCCGTTGGCACTGGCCGTGACGATCGCTTTGGATCTGCTTTCCACTGTAGCTTCTTTCTCCCAAGTGGAACCGAAATCACCTGTGGCACTCACCGGACTGCTGCCGCTAAAATACACCACTGTATTGATCTTCGTATCGGATGACCCGATGATTTTGTAGGTCACTTTGACAGATCCACTGGCTGTTGTGTCGCCGTCGTCTTTGCTGCAACCCCCGAATAAAAAAAGCGATCCGGTCAACAATCCTAATAAGGACGTCAAGCCCATTCTTTCTAATGTTTTCATATTCCTCATTTTTTAAATTTAACGGCATCAAAACTACATAATAAGTCCGTGCGGTAAAACGAAAAAGAGTGGTATAATCCTGATAATAAGCAGGACAGATCGTAGCTATGCCGGGTTTGCCGCTTTAAGTTGTCGCCTCGCTGTCTTGTTAAATATCTTCCTCAGCGTAAAACGGTCATACCAAAGCAGATCTGCTGTATTCATTCAGCTGGCCTTTGTCAGCCATGAATCCAAAAGAACAACAGGGAAAATCCGCCCCTGCTGCGGATTTACCCAAAAAATTGCCAGTTCTACATATTGTCCTATAGAAACGCGGAATTGTCCTGTTTTTATCTATGCGTTAAGGTTAATTTTAACGGTACGTATATTTCTTAATAGGAAGACAGTACAGGATACCTGGGGCAGGGTTTAACTGCAGAGCAGTACGACCGAAAATTTAGCGCTTACATGGAGCATGCTGCCTTAAGCATATACAGTAGGAAATAAGCGTATACACTAAAATGTAATCATATGAAAACCAAACCCAAAAAAAAGTATGTGGCACCCCGGCTTGCTGCCACAAGCGTAGCAATGGAAGCCAGCATCGCGGCCGGTTCGGCCAACGTGCAGCCGACCAACAGCAATCAGGAGGTCAAGAGCGAATGGAACAACGAAGGCGATAAAAATGGCTCGATGGCCTGGTAATCGTATCGAAAAAACAAAGAGAAATTAGCGTATGAAGATGAAAAATTTGATAAAAAGCGTTGGGATTTTGCTGTTGCTCGCTAGCGGGCTAAGCTCATGCAACAAGGAAAGAACACCGCAAAGCGGCGATGACGAAGCAACGATAAAAGTCAGCCTCTCAGGGGCGCAATTTAAAGAGTCTACAGACATCAAAAATAGAGCTTCGGACAGGGTAGCACCAGGAAGTCCGAAAAACACGGGACAGCGAAAGCTAATACCGATCAATCGGGAGCTGGCATTGGTGGCCGAACTGAGCCCTGTAGTTCCCGCAGATGCAGATGGAGCAATCAGAAAAGCGGCATCAACGGACAAACGTGCCGCTGCCGAACAAACTGACCTCGCTCAAAATGTGAAATATAAGCTGCTGGTCTTTGACAGCAGCGGTAAGTACATCACCGAACGGGACTATACCCGGGGGCAGGAGAGCAGTACAGCGGAATTAAAGCTCAAAACTGGGGTACAATATAGTTTCGTGGCCTATTCGGTCAACAGTAGTTCGGCACTTCCAGCCGTCAGTTATACGGATGCGCAGAATAAGACACTGTCTTCTGCCAGTATAAGTGGCTTAAATGGCGATAACGACGACTTTATGTATTTCCGTCGCGAGATGACCGTTATGGAAAATAGCGACAATAACTTAGCGATAGTACTGCAGCATAAGTTTACCTTGATCAGCACCAAAATTGATGCTTCGGCGACAGGCTACAACATCACCGAAATTGTAGCCTCCATTGCGCCACATTATCCGACAGCTGATGTCAGCCTGGACGCTGGTACGCTGAGCCAAACGGGAACCCAGGGCAAGGCCGACCTGACTTTTTCGGGTCTGAACGCAATGGTAGTAAATGCTGCACCCAAACAGCTGAATGCCAATACAGCGCTGGGGGGAAGCCTGTTCTTGACCAAGATCACCATCGGGCCAATTACGGCGAGCAACCTGACGGCGCTTGACAGCCTCAGTATTCAGCCGGGCGTAAAGTATAATCTGAATCTTTCGGTCATTCCCAACGATACTTACCTGACCTATCAGGGACAATCTGCAGCACGCATCAGCGGCCTGATCTGGATGCGCCATAACCTAGGTGCCAACTACAACCTGAATCCGGATCAGGATCCGAGTGTGAACGGCCTGCACGGTAACTATTATCAGTGGGGAAGGAAGGCCGTTGCCGCCACGGCTACGACTGGTGCGGGCGCCATTAGCCCCTGGAATAAAGAGAATCCTGACGATAAGGCATGGAACTCGGGCAGCGAAACTGCTCCTCTCAAAACCGCAAACGATCCCTGCCCTTCAGGCTACCGCTTGCCCACAGCCCGAGAAATGCGAATATTGGAAAATGACGTCACCGATGGCAATATCGGAACCTGGTCCGAATCCGCAAGTAACTATTCTGCCGCCCGTATTTTTAAGAGCAAAAGAAATGCGAACGTACAGTTGACCCTGCCCATTGCCGGTAACCGTTATTATGAGGATGGAACATTGGGTAAAAGAGGAATAGAAGGTTTCTACTGGTCGAGCACCATTCAGAATAACAGGGTGCTCCACTACAAAATCGTACACGACGGCGATGCAAATATCGACGACAGTAGCTTCGATCGGGATTGGGCCTTTCCGATTCGCTGTATCGCTGCACAATAAGGGAATGGATTTAAGCCCCGCCGAGATGCGGGGCTGCTTATATAACTAAACAATAGATAGATGAAACGATTTGAAAGTAAAACAGTTTTTATTACGGGCGGGACTTCAGGAATAGGGAAGGCTGCTGCTATCCTTTTTGCCAGGGAGGGTGCCAACGTCATGTTGGCAGATGTTAAAGAAAATCAGGACGCCATCGAAGAGATCCGTCAGGAAGGGACGGCGGTTGAATTTATATCCTGCGACGTTTCGAAATCGGAGCAGCTGGAACAAGCCGTGGCTGCGACGGTAACCGCTTTCGGAAGCCTCGATATTGCTGTTAATAACGCCGGTATTTCCGATAGCGGTGGAAGCCTGCTGCACGAAAAGAGTAATGAAGAATGGCAGCAAGTACAGGATATTAATCTGAGCGGCGTATTTTATGGGCTGAAATTTCAGATTGCCCAGATGCGCAAGCAACCTAATGGCGGTTCCATCGTAAATATAGGTTCCATTATGAGTGCGGTAGCCAACGAGACCATCGCTTCCTATGTGAGTGCCAAACATGGCGTGGTAGGCCTAACGAAAGTGGCTGCACTGGAAAATGCCCAGCACAAGATCCGGGTGAACGCCATTGGTCCAGGCTATATCGCAACACCAATACTGCCAAACCAGGATAATAAGGAACTCTTGACCTATATGGAGTCTTTACATCCGATGAACCGCCTCGGTTTACCAGAGGAAATTGCCAAACCCATTCTGTTTTTGGCTTCCGACGATGCGAGCTTCTGTACAGGCGTTTATCTCCCTGTTGATGGTGGCTACTTGATCAAATAGCCGTTTCTGGCAGATTGAAACCAGGGTTGGCAGGCACCATTTTATCCACGAGCTTTTCGGGTTGCCTGCTAGCTCGGTTAACAGTTTTATAACACCTTCCCAAATCTTCGTCCGGCGTAAAAATTTCAAATATAGGAAATGTCCTAACCTTTCACTGAATCGTCCTGATTTCACATTGATTCCCGTTTTAAATTTGCAACGGTAAAAGATTGGTTGACTACGTGCGCACTACTACTAATCTTTTTAAGGGCTCATTGAGATCCCTTTTAGCGGTTGGAAAAGAAAGAAGGATAAATATACTTGATAGCTAATAAAATGAAAAACGAACAACACAAGAAACAGTACATTCCACCAAAAATCGGGATGTTTCAAATTGAGCTCGAGCAGTCTGTAGCAGCAGGTTCAGCTAACATTAATTCAGGGTCGCAAGATGCCAGTCAGACCCCCTCAGAACGGGAATTTGAATCCGGATGGTCAAATAACAGAGATTACGACATTTAATAGCAATGAAAAAATATTTTAGCATATACAGTATGGCCCTGGTGCTGGGCCTAAGTTCCCTGACAGCCACTTCCTGTTCAGACAAAGAAAATAAGGAAGATATACAGGTCAATAAAGGCAATGTCGCTATCCGTTCGGTACGTTTTGTAAACGATGACAACGTCATCAATGTCGACGGAACAGTGAAAAAAGGTGCCTCGGTGGCCAGCCCACAGGATGCTGCCGCTTTACAAGCAAGCATGACATTCGAGTCAAAAGTGGTATCCCCATTGAATATTCAGTCAGCAGCTGACTTTGACTTCGCCACGGATATGCAGACCAATGCGCTTGGCGAATCAGGAAAGGGCCTGAAAGCTTCGACAAATGCGAACAAGCTAAGGGCAGCGGATGTTCCCTTGAATCAGAATAAAAAATTTCGCCTGATCTTTATCAAAGATGGCGCTACCACGCCATTGTATAATGAACTTCTCAATGCAG
>NZ_JBCNKE010000013.1:0-96957 GCF_039596235.1 Sphingobacterium sp. | reverse complement strand
ATCATAAAATACATATATTTAGGTTTTATTGTATAATTGTATAGAATATGTATAAATATAACTTGGCGAAATAAGTGTTCCTAAAGCAATCGTTGTAGAATACCTTTGCTTTCTGGAAGCATATCTGCTCGGAAATGTGGAATGACTAGCATTTTGCTGCATTGGGGAAGGAGCCATAAACAAAAACGCTTGACTTTTTCTGGTCAAGCGTTTTTGTTATCCGTAAATCCATTTGAATTTATATTCTTTTTCAGGCACCTTCATACGATCCGCCAATCTTGCTAGACGGTCCGGTAATTTTAGCAGATAATCTCTTGCTTTTTCACCCTGATCATTTAGTCCCGAAACCTGATCGATCTTCCATTCATTATTAAGTTCTTTCAGGATATCAACATAATCTAATGCAGTATATACGCCTAATCGCTGTGCAGCATCCGAGAAATGTGCAAAGGCCTCACCTTGGGGTTCGCCTGCTTCCCTTAAAAACTGCGCTGGCATAACAATTTTCTTGCGCATCATATCTTCAAACGCAATCATCACTTCGCTCGGATCTACGGTCATGGCTTTTGAAATGAAAGACATATATGCCTTTGCATGACGAGCTTCATCCGAAGCAATGACGCCACACATCTTCGCCAAAAGCTTATCGCCACTTTTTTTAGAAAGTCCTGATACCCGCCGGTGGGATACGTTGGTTGCAAGTTCCTGGAATGAAGTATATATAAAGTTGCGGTAGGGATCAGCTCCGGTGCCGATATCGAATCCATCTTGGATCAAATACTGTGTCGACATCTCAAACTGACGCATATCTATTCTGCCTGATAGATAAAGATATTTGTTCAATAGGTCTCCGTGACGGTTTTCTTCGGCAGTCCATGCACGAACCCATTTCATCCATCCACCTTGTTCGTTTTTATCGACATCCTCAACCATGGTCAACCAGGACTCATAGGTAGGAAGGGCCTCTTCGGTAATTGTGTCACCAATCAATACTGCGACCAAATCATACGATAGTTCTTTGGCACTTTCCTGTAAATCTCGTATTTCCTCAAAAAAAGTATCCCTTGAAGCGTCTGGAAGGAAATCAGCAGGTTGCCACATTTCTTCTACAGGCTTCAGGTATTCGCTCATTTCATTTAACATGAAAGGCTCCAAGTAGGCCATCACTTCTTTACGTGAGCCTTCTGGTAAATTTAGAGGTAATTCTTGCATATCAATACAAAGGTAAATAAATAGCAGCAATAAATTATAAAAGCAGAATAGAATTGTTTAAAATGGCAAAGGATGCGTAGAAGGGCGCGCTTTTGTCATATTAAGTCATGTTTATTTTGGTTGATCATTATACCCAGATGATTGATAATGACATAAAAAACAGATTGTCGGCCCTGTATTCGATAAAATACTATTAACTTTGTATAAATTATGGAGACGACTTTGGAAAAATATCATATAGATAAAATACGCGCGGATTTTCCTATTCTAAAAAGACAGGTAAATGGCAAACCTTTGGTGTATCTGGATAACGGTGCAACAACGCAGAAACCGACAACGGTAATTAATGCTATCGCACATTATTATACGGATATGAATAGCAATGTACACCGTGGGGTTCATTACCTAAGCCAGATATCGACAGATGCTTTTGAGGTAACCCGTAAAAAGCTTCAATCTTTTATCAATGCTCCTGAAGACAGGCAGGTGATTATCACCAAGGGTACAACAGATAGTATCAACTTGGTAGCTACCTGCTATGGTAGAGCATTTATCAACGCTGGAGATGAAATTATTATTTCTGCGATGGAACACCATTCGAATATTGTTCCTTGGCAGATGCTATGTGATGAAAAAGGCTGTAAGATCCGTGTTATTCCAATGAATGATAAGGGGGAGCTCGATATGGATGCCTATCGGAAACTGCTGAACGAAAAGACGAAGCTAGTTGCCGTAACTTATGTCTCCAATGCATTAGGTACGATCAATCCTGTAAAGGAGATTATCTCGATTGCACATCAAGGAGGAGCGGTGGTATTGGTGGATGCTGCGCAAGCTGTCCAACATATACAGGTTGACGTGCAGGATCTTGACGTTGATTTTTTAGTTTTCTCCGGACATAAAATGTATGGCCCCACAGGTGTCGGTGTGTTGTATGGTAAGGAAGAACTCTTAAACGCAATGCCTCCTTATCAAGGTGGTGGGGATATGATCAAAGAAGTAACTTTCGAAAAGACAACCTATAATGAATTGCCTTTTAAATTTGAAGCCGGAACTCCAAATATTGAAGCTGGAATCTGCTTGAATGAGGCGATTGACTATATCAATTCGATCGGCTTAAAAAATATTGAATCCTATGAGCATGAATTACTGGAATATGCACAGGAAAAATTAGCCCAGATTCCGGGAATGAAGTTTATAGGTACCGCAGATCAGAAATGTTCTGTGATTTCATTTATCATTGAAGGTACACATCCCTATGATGTTGGGGTAATATTGGATAAATTGGGTATTGCTGTGCGCACGGGGCACCACTGTGCACAACCTGTGATGGATCGCTTTGGTATCCCGGGAACGATCCGGGCTTCATTGGCACTTTATAATACAAAAGAAGAGATCGATATTTTGGTTGCCGGTGTTCAACGTGCAGTCAATATGTTGGTGTAATAAAAACGGTTATGACGATTAATGAAATACAAAATGAATTAATTGAGGATTTCGCTTTCTTTACGGATTGGATGGAAAAATACGAGTACATTATTCAGCTAGGGAAAGAGGTTCCTTTAATTGATGAGCAATATAAGACGGAAGAATATATTATTAAAGGCTGTCAGTCCAAAGTATGGCTGTACCCGGAGGTTAAAGACGGAAAAGTGTATTTTACAGCGGATAGTGACGCGATTATCACCAAGGGCTTGGTTAGCCTGATGGTTAAAGTACTTTCTGGGCATACGGCAAAAGAAATTGTTGATGCTGACCTGTATTTTGTGGATGAAATAGGTTTAAAAGAACACTTGTCGCCAACCCGTGCTAATGGCTTATTGTCGATGATCAAACAAATGAAATTATACGCATTGGCATTGCAAGTCAATGCCTAGCCGGCATAAATAAAGGGGATAATCACATCCCCTTTATTTATGCCGCTAAATGAGCACCGCCATTGTTTGGCGAGCTTATCCCAATAAATCTTTAATGATGATCTTATTCATTTTCATGAGTGCTTCTCCTGCACCTGGATTTTGAAGGTAGCTGGAGATCTGTGCCGGTACAATTTGCCAACTTACGCCAAATTCATCTTTACACCAGCCACAGCGACTTTCTTGTCCCCTTTGCGTAATGCGGTTCCAGTAATAGTCAATTTCTGCCTGATCTTGGCAGATGATGGTGAGGGAGATGCCTTCATTGAAAGTAAAGTTTTGTGTGACTCCGCTATCCATCGCCATTAAGGTAAACCCGTTGACAAGGAACTGGCTGTGTTGGATCTGGCCATCGTATTCACCTGTCGCGTAGCGCATGATGCCATTGCTATGGAAGTCTTTAAATAATTCCTCGTAAAACTTTAGTGCGGCTTCACATTTACCCTGCTGAGGGCCGCAATACATCAGTGTGGGAACAATTGCTTGCTGATTGGTGTCACTGACTTTACCTTGGTATAATTGCCAGTTTACACCATATTTATCCGCTATCCAACCATAATAAGGGCTCCAAGGATAGTTGTCTAAAGGCATTAATATACTACCATCCGGCGAAAATACATTCCAGATACGGTCAACCTCTTCTTTGGATTCGCAGATCACCATAAAGGATATGGACGGATTTGGTTTGAACATCGGCCCGCCGTTGATGCCGATAAATTTTACGCCATTGAGCTGCGCCTCGACAACAACCGGGGAATTGCCTGTGACTTGGCTGTTCGGGAAGGTCTGGCTATATAGATCAAAAGCTTCCTTCGCATTTTGATCAAACCAGATCGACGGTATAATTGAATTTTCCATGAGCGTCGATTTTTAAGTTAAAACTCACTTATTTATATTTATCATGTAATCCTTTTTTTGCGATAATCATGGGTTCGATTTTCTCTAACCGGGATAATTTGGTCTTTTCCTGTTTTGCTTCGTCGATATATTGGATGTATTCTTTTTGCCTTCCCGGTGTGAGGGCCTTGAAGTGATCATGAAATATCGGATCTGCCTGGAGCGCTTCCAAAAGCAGTCCAGAGGGAGGTATAAGCTCGCTTTTGGCTGGTTTAATTTCTTTTCCCTCGTCAATGGTTCGGATAGATTCCTGGATGTAAGCCTCGATTTTGGCGCTATCCATTTCGCTGACATCCCTAAAACGCCATTGTCGAAGTGCTTTGGTTTTGCCTTCGGAGGCGCTGACCAGAACATTTTCCTTATCTTCTAAAAATACACCATTATAGAACCAAAGGGAAAAGAAGTTTTTGAAACCACCCCATCCGATGACATTTTTCCCTTTGTGCGTGTAGATGTCACTACCCCATTTGAACTCTTTTTTTAATGGGATTTTGAGCATAATCTGTTGCATCAGCTCCTCGGCTTCGAGCCAATTTCCACGATTGATATGCCAATTGGGAGCTTGTTTATCCTTCAGCCTTTCGATGTTAAAGGCTACAATATCAAGAATGATTTTTTCGGGCAGGGGTTGGTCGATCGGGATCTGTATTGCGCCTTTTGAGGTTTTGAAACCTTTGAGCTGTGTGGCAAAATGCGCAATGGCGGCCGGGCCTGGATATATGCCGAGATGTTGTTTGTTCATTGCAAAATGGATCAGATTGCCGTTGTACCGAAATGTAGGCATCTGATAGGAAATGGTTTCTGTTGCTGCAGCTGGAACTGCTCCGGCAATCAGTTGCCGGACCTGAATGAGATAAGCTTTTTTGTCGCCTTCAAATTGGTCTATATATGCGTCAATTGTTGAAATGCTACTTGTCATAATCCTGCTTCTAATCTTTGATCCTGGTGTATTTCGTTGTTATAAATTGGATGGTCTGTTGCATTAATACGATCAGATACGCTGTATTGATATCACTCAGTTTTTTGATATAAATACAGGCTTTACCCATTTTAAATCTGCCTAGTTGTTCTAGGAATGACCGATGTTCCTCAAGGCCGGTATATACATAGAGTGAAATGGCCGCTTTACGAGGACTGAATCCGATTAAAGGTGCATATCCTTCATGTCCGCTAGGATATTTATAATAATATTGTCCAAAGCCAATAATGGATCCACCAAACATCTTTGGGGCTTCCTTTGAAACAGATTGCATCAGTTGTATCAGTTGGATACTATCTTCCCGCTTTTGCGTATCAGGTATTTCCTGAATAAAGTCATCGACACTTTTTTCGTTGTAGAAGGTTTTATTTGCTGTCATTTTTTTGACTCTATCAAAACATAAAATCAAACGCGCCCTTCCGAAGATTGATGTTATATTCGAGGTATGCCTTCATACAGGCGAGAAAGTTTGCCCATCCTTCGGTCTGGCGCATCATAATCAAAATCCCTTCCTTGTCGTTGTTCATTTCGTGTTCAGTAATTTTGACGACAGTGGATGCCTCTCCGTATGAAGATAAGCTGATTTCAACCAGTTGGTTTGCAAGTCCGCCACTCCAATCAAAGGAAATATACTTGTCTGGAAGAATTGTTTTTGCGGTTACCGGAAAACTATCCGGAAACTCCGGAAAAGTCCATTCTACGGTTTTTCCAGTTTCCAGGCGGCCTGTGGAGGACTTAATAAAATAGTGATTCATTTTATTGGGATCAACTATGGCTTCAAAAACTTCATTGATGGGTTTTTGAATCTGAATACTTGCTTTTGCGGTTAGCTTTTCCATATTTTGAATTTTAGACAAATATTATATAAATACCAATAGCTTGTATCAGTTTAGCATAAAAATAATCAAAACCGGTGTAGGAAGATGCGTGTAAAGATGCTGTTTTGTATTTGCTTATTGCTCCCTCCCGAAATGCCATCGCTGCCTGCCAATGGGGGAAACGTGGTCGGTAGGCTTATTGTTTATGTGTCCTTAAGTTTATAATATAAAATAAACATCGCAGAGGCGAATAGGTTTTATTTTTTTGACTTTTAATTGTTTTTACCCCAAATTGAACAAAAAATGCACCCTATCGCTCGTTTTTTGAGCTATTTTTGATACCATTACAATTTTTCTGTTGAGCTATTGCCTTCCTTTGCATGTTAGTTCAGCTATTAAAATAACGAAATCGAAACTTATGATAAAAAGGTATTACCTTATTTTAATGCTTTCAATCACTGTCATGGCTGCAATGGGACAGGTTCATAATGCCAATAAGGGAAATGAAGCCGCAGATATGTTTAATGACCCGGGAACAAGAGATAGGAACGCGATCGCTGAGGCGGAATCCGGTTGGTGGAAAGCGTCATTTGCTGGTCAGGGACAGCGTATCAAAAAATGGAAGGAAGCCGCTTTTGGCATGTTTGTCCACTGGGGCGTTTACTCGCAATATGGTAATATATGGAAGGGCAAAAAAGGAGGTGGCTATGCCGAACATCTTATGCGTGTCATGCAGATTCCGCGTCAGGAATACCTGGACTCGGCGGCAAGATTTAATCCCGAAAAATTTGATGCGGAGGAATGGGTGCTTCTGGCGAAAAATGCAGGCATGAAATACTTTATCATCACGGCCAAACATCATGACGGTTTTGCGCTATATCCATCTCGGTATTCGAGTACTTATTCTGTCAAGAGCACGGCTTTCAAACGGGATCCATTGGCGGAACTTGCACATGCCTGCCGCAAACATGGTTTGTTATTTGGATTTTACTATTCCCACGCTTTTGATTGGGAGCATCCTGATGCTCCCGGCAATGACTGGGATTACGCTAATCCGGGCGGAGATAAGCTATTGGGAGGAGCAAACTGGTTTGACAACCATCCCGAATGGTTGCCCAAGGCACAGCGCTATGTGGATGAAAAAGCTATTCCCCAGATAAAAGAGCTGATCCACCAGTACCGGCCTGATCTGCTATGGTTTGATACACCGCATAAGCTGCCTTTGTCAGAAAATCTAAGGATCCTGAAAGCGATCTGGGATACTGATCCATCGATTGTTGTCAATGGGCGGTTAGCGCGGACAGCAGAAAAGAATTACGGTGATTATTTAAACACTGCTGACCGCCCTGAAGAGTTTTATCCTGTTGCTAAAGGTGCTAATTGGGAAGCGATTCCGACAACCAATGACTCATATGGGTATTCGTCAACGGACGCGAACCACAAACCAACGGCACATTTTATTCAATTGCTGGCGAAGGCGAAGGCCATGGGAGGAAATATTTTATTGAATATAGGCCCCAAAGGAGATGGTAGTATTGATGCACCTGATGTGGCTATCTTAAAGGGAATAGGCGGATGGATGACAAAAAATAAAGCGAGTGTTATTGGCGTTGAACCTGCTCCGCTACCGCGTCAACAATGGGGGGTGATTACAAAAAGAAAGGATATATTGTATCTGCATGTATTCAATAAACCAAAAGGAGGACAATTGACTGTGGGCGGTCTTACTGCTGCGGTCAAATCCATCTCTTTATTGTCTTCAAAGAAGAGCATTAAAGCATACACTTCAGATGCCATAGGGCTTCATATTCCATTGGATCAAATAGCCGCTGATTCAGCAGATGAAGTTATTGTCGTCCGGTTAAAAGAAGATAATATTGTTCCTGAGACCAATGATCTGATTTATGTGGATGCACATCGTGCCGAAAATCGATTATTGACTTTCTATGCAAAACAGTATGGGCAACCGATGAAGTTTGGAGACGGTAAAAGAGATCGTTATTATGTGTCCGGATGGAAAAGTAGTAATCAATATCTTGGATGGAATATCGATGTATTGGAGCCAGCGCAATTTGATGTTGTCATACGCTACGTTAAAGATGTGGAAAATACAGGTGGGGATATGGTATTGGAGATTGGTGGAAAAACATTGGATTTTTCAATTGATCCCGCATCAGCTACAAGTGGACGGGGAAACTCGCTTAAGCTTGGGCGGATAAACTTGCCGTCCGGAAAACAATCCGTGCAACTGCGTGCAAAAAATATTGTAGGCGTGGAGGCGGTGAAGTTTTTGGAAGTTATCCTAACGCATGATTAAAAATAGCCGATGAGGTGGAAAAGGGGGATCCTTAATATCGTTAAAACAAAAAAAGCTAATCTTACGATTAGCTTTTCTTTGTGATCCCGCTGGGATTCGAACCCAGGACCCATACATTAAAAGTGTATTGCTCTACCAGCTGAGCTACGGAATCCTTTCTGTTTTTGAAAGTGATGCAAAGGTATGAAAAGATGTGATTGTGTCCAAATCTTTTTGTTGTTTTTGTTTAAATAATTTATAACGATTTATAAATTACCTGTTTATTTTTCTTGACCGTCGGGTTTGTCCTTTGAAACATGATGGATTCGATTGTAAATCGAGCGATTTTGATCAATTCTTTTTTGTACTTTTTGCATTCGGAAGTCAGTTAAAATGAAAAAAGTCGGCATGGGCTGCCAACTTTTTTTATTTTGAGGAATAAAGGAAGCAACATTATTCTGTCACAACACCCATATTACTGAATTTGTCAATGCGTTCTTTGACCAATGTATCGCTGTCTTTCGCTGTCAATTCGGCCAAATCTTTCAATAATTGTTCTTTCAGATTTGCCGCAGCCTGTGCTGGATCTTGATGGGCACCACCCAATGGTTCAGGAATGATACCATCTATCAAACCATTGCTTAACATATCGCTCGAGGTCAATTTCAATGCTTCTGCTGCTTTTTCCTTGTGATCCCAGCTTCTCCATAAGATGGAAGAACAAGATTCTGGAGAAATAACGGAATACCAGGTATGCTCCATCATATATACACGGTTACCTACTCCGATACCCAAGGCGCCACCCGAAGCACCTTCGCCGATAACCACGCAGATGATCGGAACTTTAAGTACGGCCATTTCCATAAGGTTGCGTGCAATAGCTTCACCCTGACCGCGCTCTTCAGCTTCCAGCCCTGGGTAGGCCCCCATAGTGTCGATCAGCGTAATGACTGGTTTATTGAACTTTTCGGCCATTTTCATCAAGCGCAATGCTTTACGGTAACCTTCCGGATTAGCCATACCAAAATTATGGTATTGACGCTCTTTGGTATTTTTACCTTTCTGATGACCAATGATCATAACGGGATTACCATCGATGGATGCCATACCGCCCACAATCGCTTTGTCATCTTTTACCGTACGGTCACCATGCAATTCGATAAATTCATCGCAGATTGCTTCGATATAATCATAGGTCTGTGGACGATCTGGGTGACGCGACATTTGAACATTCTGCCATCCTGTTAAATTGCTGTATATTTCTTTTTCCGTAGAGGCAAGTTTTTCCTCAAGTTCACGAACGGTTGCGCTCATATCAACTTGAGTTTTTTCGGCAACCTGTGTTACCTTTTCAATCTGCAATTGCAAATCTGCAATTGGCTTTTCAAAATCAAAAGTGGTTTTCATATATCTATTTTATGAAAATATTCAGAGGGCTAATTTAGCGCATTTTTTCCGAAATTAAAATTTGAGCGTAGAATATCATTGGAAATCCTTTGTTACATTTGCGTTATAATCATTGGGGTGGCTTAGTTTTTGATTGTAAGCCTGTGAAAAATGTTGACTTATGCTGAAAAAATACTTTTACTTTCTTTTTCTGTTGATTTTACCCATACTCGCCAAATCGGAAAGCTATCCGGAGGTGCTCTTTGATAATAGTATAATCAATGGAAGTTATGCGCGAAGCATGGCGCATTACAATGGGGAGTCCTGGATCCAGAATGTGAATCATAGTCTTCCAGTTTCGGACAGCTTGTTTTTTACACCTGGAAATTCGCTTTCCCTACGTTACGTTTCTTCTCCAAATGGTACATGGGAGGCTGGGATATTATGTGATAAGCAAAAATTTCAGTATATGATCGCGAAGGATGATCATTTAACCTTTAAACTGTTTGTCCAAAGTAATACCGAAAAAGGACAGTTGCCTAAAGTTGCCCTGCAACAAAACGATGTACGTAGCACTGCCTTGGATATTGCGCATTATATTGAAGATTTTGCCTATGATACCTGGCTTAATGTTTCTATCCCCGTGTCGAAATTTGAAGGAATTACCATTGGTAAAGCCGTATCCTCATTACTGTTGGAACAAAATGGAACAAGCACAACTACACATCAGCTTTTTATAGATCAAATAGAGTTTCTGCCAAAAAATTACCCAAAAGTAAAACTGTCGTCAGCAGCGATTTTATCTAAAATAGGTTCGGTAGATAAACAGGTTGAACTGGTATGGCAACTGCCGTTAACTCCAAGCATCCGCTATGTGAAAATTTATAGATCAGAGGATAAACTGAATTTTCAGCCAATTGCAATTTTGCCGGTCTATGTGCAGAAGTGTCTCGACCGGGTGAATGAGTATAATAAGCATTATTATTATAAAATAGCATGGGTTGACTACAACTATGTAGAGTCGCCATTTTCGGAAGTAAAAGAAATACAGACCAAAAAAGGGACGGATGCTGAGATGCTGAGTTTTATTCGGAATGCGCACGTCAATTATTTTATTGATAATTACGACGTAAATAGTGGTATGTATCTTCCTGACCGCGGAAATAGACAGGCTATCGTTTCAACCAATGAAACAGGCTACGCCATTTTGGGGCTACTTGTTGCCGCTGAAAATCAACTCATATCCAGACAGGCTTTATTGTCGCGGATGACACGGATGGTGAAATTCCTGGGAGCGGCGCAGAATCATCAGGGTATTTTTACTGCTTTTTATGATGGAAGACTGGGTGTGCCTTATTATCGGGATTCTGTACCAACCTACGATGTTAGAGGAACTTCACATTTGATGGAATCGTTGCTAATTGCCCGTGAATATTTTGATAAGGATGATCCGCAGGAGCAGTCCTTACGAAAATACATTACAAGCTTGTGGGAAAGAATCAATTGGAGCTATTTTACCGACCGAAATAATGCAGATGTCCTCTGGAACAAATGGTCACCTATTGATAGTACGGCAAGATCGCGTCCATTGGGCGGGTTTAACGAGAGCCTAAGTACTTATCTGCTGGCGATGTCTTCTCCTACACATCCTTTAGCGGCGTCAGCCTATATGAATGGATTCGCAACCAAACATGCAGATGTAATGGATTTTGGAGATGAGTTGAGTCCTTTGGCTACCGAAATAAAAACGAAATTAAATGATTCAATCGCGCGATCTATAAGTAACAACCCACTGATCGGTAGTGGCTGGGATACACCTGCCTCTATTTATTCAGATGATAAGGTGATCTTCGCGAAGAATATCGCCGGAGGCAATCTGACAGAATCACTGATGTCAGTTTATCGGCCGTTCTTAATCATGGATCCTAAAGGAAAAGTGGATAATTTTGTGGATTATAAAAAGTATCTGTCGGATTATATACTAGCCTATAAGCGAAGGGACAATGAATTGAATATCGGGACGAGGTTTACGGATATTTGGGGTGTTGAACATATAGACAATTTTGGTCAGGGATATCTTGTCAATCCGGCCATTTCAATTGCTTCCTATCCATTTGAAAGGGAGGTCGGCCTAAAGGCCTTGCGCAAATTTTACGAAGAATATGCCGATGTGCTATTTACCCAGTATGGATTCAGGGCATGGATAGACCTGAAAAACAATGATGTTTCTGAAAACTACCGGGCAAGGAATCAGGCGACAATTGCCGTAATGCTCGAAAATGCCAATTCGGGAATGATCTGGAAGTTGTATGAAAGGATTCCTGAGATTAAAAAGACATTGGATAGCGTTTATTTGAAGAAATAGATTTGTTACGATGCTGTATAAGGAAAAGAAGCTCCTTTTTGGAGTTTTTTCCTTATATTTACCATGCTTAAATCGACAATAAATACGTTAAAAACGATGCTTAGAAAAATTAATTTGGGACTACTCGCGTTGTGCGCAAGTTTATCATTATTTTCTTGTAAACAACAGGCTATTGTAGTTAATCCTGGCGCTGTTGTCACAAAAGATGGGACTGATGATGGTCTGAAAAATGTGAAAAAAGATTTTAATGATGCGAAAAGGACTGAGGAGGGGATTAAATTCAGTATTTCATCCGATCTATTGTTCCCGACAAATTCTTCCTATCTGTCTGAAAAAGCAAAAGCTGAAGTAAGTAAGCTGGCCGTAATTTTGAATGAGAATACCAATAAAATTAAAGTTGATGGTTATACGGATGCGACCGGTACAGTCGAATATAATCAATGGCTTTCAGATAAACGTGCTGCATCTGTGAAGAAGTTTCTGGTAGATTCGGGGGTAAAGGAATCCCGTATTACCGCTAAGGGTTTTGGTCAGTCAAATCCTGTGGGCGATAATAAAACCCCAGAAGGACGTCAGAAAAACAGAAGGGTGGAAGTGACCATTTTGGACAAAAAATAATATTATCAGGGCTTTTTCCTGAAGTGAAAGCGATATGTTCGTAGAATGTATCGCTTTTTTTATGCCTATGGCGGACGCGGTAAGTATCATGTTGTACATGCGCAGGAGGACTGCTCCCCTAGGTACAATCACAATGATCAAAATAGCATTTTAAATAGTTTTGGAAGAAAAGATATCGGTTGAAAGAAATGAATTACATGCTCCGGATTTTGGAGAAGCGCTCCGGTTTTGGTTTGTACTGGGCTGGATAAGTTTTGGAGGAACAACAGGGCATATCACCCTGATGCATGATTTTCTGGTGGACAGGAAAAAGTGGGTAAGCAACAAGAAGTTTTTTCAGGCGCTTAACGCCTGTATGTTGCTGCCGGGGCCAGAGGCACATCAGTTGACCATTTATCTCGGCTGGAAATTGCATGGTCTTAAAGGCGGAATATTGGCCGGCTTATTCTTTATTTTGCCTTCTTTGCTGATCATCTTCGGACTTAGTCTGCTGTATGTGTACTTTGGTAATTCCACGTTTCTTGTCGCACTATTTTCGGGGTTGAAGCCTGCTGTGTTGGCCATTATATTATTCGCAACATATAAGGTAGGTCAAAAATCATTACAGAGCAAATGGCATTATCTCGTGGCTCTAATGGCATTCTTACTTTCTTATTTTGTTGGCGTACCGATGCCTTGGATTATTCTGGCTGTTATTATCGGGGGCTTCGGTCTTTATTTCTTAACATCGAAGGAAATCAATCTTAAATCTGATCAGGGAGAAGCGGAAGATGCCGAAGGGGATTATCCCGTTAATTCGTTGGAAAAGGTGCCGCCCATTTCTATCCCTAAGATTGGCCTGCAGTTACTTATATTTTTCCTGTTATGGTTATGCCCTTTTACTGTCCTCTACCTGTTTATGCCAGATTCGGCATTTTGGAAAGAACTTTCTTTTCTATTTACGAAGTCGGCTTATCTTACTATCGGCGGGTCTTATACTGTGATACCTTATGTCGCTGGTCTGGTCACGGAAAATTTTCTTTGGTTGACAAAAACGCAAATGATCGATGGTTTTGCTTTGGCCGAAACAACACCGGGACCGCTAGTCATCGTATTGACTTATGTGGGATTTATGGCTGGATTTAACCATTTTGACCATTCCTATGTCATGGCTTCAGTAGGTCTGATGGCAACGGCCTATTTTACTTTTTTGCCAAATTTTGCGTTGATTTTCGTCGGGGCTCCCCTGATCGAACGGTCTCAAAAGAATAAAGCCGTTCAATATGTGCTTTCTTTGGTCACAGCTGCGGTAGTGGGGGTAATCGTTAATTTGGCTTGTTATCTGGGACAGGGGATTTTATTTCCCAATGGATTTGGCCTGTTGGAATTGGACTGGAAAGCATTGCTCTGGGTAGCTGTTTCACTTTTTTTATTGTATGGCTATCGCATTGGAATGTTACAACTTATCCTTTTGAGTTTGCTGTATGGGGGCTTGCTTTATCTGTTGTCATGAAACAAGAAAAGCCCATCGCGAGATGAGCTTTCTTGTACCTAGGGCGGGAATCGAACCCGCACTCCCTTAACGGGAACAGGATTTTAAGTCCTGCGTGTCTACCAGTTCCACCACCTAGGCAGGTGAGCGAAAAACGAGATTCGAACTCGCGACCCCAACCTTGGCAAGGTTGTGCTCTACCAACTGAGCTATTTTCGCATGGAATTTTTATTTCAACTTTAAAAAGAACCTCGTGTTCCTTTTTGGTGATGCAAATATAGAGCGAAAATTTAATATTGCAAAATATTTGTTTACTTTATTTTGTTGTTTTTTATAACTCCTTTGAATTCAGTATAGAAAAAATTAAATCGCTTTCAAATCCCCTGGACAAGGCAAATTGATAGACTTTGTTCCTAATAGTGAATGAATCCTTACCGTTGATTTCCCGAATTTTTTTGTCAATTATACTTTCCAATATCGTCTCATATTCATCGGGGTCGATCTGCCTGAATGCAATTTTTATCAATGGTTCGGAAACCCGTTTCCCTTTTAAAGCCTGCTTGATTTTGATTTTACCCCATCCTTTCATTCGGAGCTTGCCCTGACAATAGGCTATTGCAAAACGTTCCTCATTTAAGAAATTTTCTGCTATTAAATTTGCGATAATATTTTCGACATCGGCCTCATGGAGTCCCCAACCGTAAAGTTTGTCCCGTACTTCCTGCTGGGATCTTTCCTGGTAGGCACAATAGCTTTCGGCCTTTAGCTGAGCCTGACGCGGTGTTAGGATCTTCCTGTTTTTTTTATCTTCCTCGAACATATTGTCAAAATTTCAAAAATAATATGAAATAACTAAAAAAATGTTCAGTTTTGATCCAATCAAAATATCAGGAGAATGTATAAAATATCGGAAATCGTCCAGATTTTACACCCTAATCGCACATTTATCACCGATCCCAATTCTTTAGTTCAGCACTTATTCTACGATAGCCGGAAGATCGTTCAGGCAGATAATGGTGTGTTTTTTGCGCTCCAGAAGAGCAGGGATGGCCATCATTATATCAAAGAGGCTTATGATAAGGGCGTAAGAAATTTTGTGCTTCAGATGGATGAGGAACAGGAACTGGTATTTCCGGACGCGAATTTGATCTGGGTATCGGATAGCCTCCAGGCTATGCAGTTATTGGCAGCTTTTCATCGGCAGAAGTTTAATTTTCCGGTGATAGGAATCACCGGTAGCAATGGAAAGACCATCGTCAAAGAATGGCTATATCAGCTGATGTCTCCTGAATATAAGATCTACCGTAGCCCCAAAAGCTACAACTCACAATTAGGCGTTGCACTTTCATTATGGGGCTTATCAGATCAGTATAATTTGGCGATTATCGAAGCGGGCATTTCGGAGAAAGGCGAAATGGTAAAGCTGGAAAATATGATAAAACCAACAATAGGCCTGCTAACGAATATAGGGGTGGCTCACAAAGCTGGTTTTGAATCGAAGAATGAAAAGATCTATGAAAAAATAAACCTGTTTAAGGACGTTGAAACAATGATTTTTCCGAACCGTTATCTGGAAGATATTCAATTGCCTTATAGACCCCGAAAGTTTTCATGGGGATTTGATGAAGGACTTTCATTAGAGGTTTATTCGCTCAAGCAGGTCGACGATAAGTATACCGTAGCAACACTTTTTTATGCCGGGCGGACATTTGCTGTTGAAGTGCCTTTTGTGGATAAAGGGAATGTGGAAAATGCCATCAACTGCGTTGCGGTTATGTTGCGTTTTGGCTATGAAAAAGAGGTGATCGCATCGAGAATAAAAGAACTGCAGCCTGTTGCCATGCGGCTTGAGCTGAAAAAAGGGAAAAAAAATAGTTCGATTATTGATGATTCTTACAGCAACGATTTGGATGCTTTGCAGATCGCGCTTGAATTTTTAAATCAACAGGGGCAGCATCCCCGAAAAATCTTGATCTTGTCCGATATACCGGGAGTGAATATAACGGACGAGAAAAGTCTGTCAAAATTAAAGCGCTTACTTTCTGAATACCGTTTAGACAAACTGATCCTGATCGGGGAGATTCTACCCCAGGTGGCCGGTCAATTTGATGTTCCTTCGGTGTCTTACCCGAGCACAACGGCATTTTTGGAAGATATTAAGGCTATTCAATTTGAGGATTCAACTATTTTATTAAAAGGGGGGCGAGAATTCCACTTTGAACGAATCAGTAGCTTGTTGGTTGCTAAATCACATGATACGGTGCTCGAGATCAACCTGAATGCCATGGAAAATAATCTGAATGTCTATCGTCAGCTGTTGCCAAAACAGGTGAAATTGATGTCGATGGTCAAAGCATTTTCTTATGGCAGTGGTAGTTTTGAGATCGCGAATCTTTTACAGTTCAATAGGGTAGATTACCTGACTGTTGCATTTGCCGACGAAGGGGTCGATCTGCGGGGAGCGGGAATAACATTGCCTATCGTTGTGATGAGTCCAGATGAAAATACGTTTGAATCAATCGTTCAGCATCATCTTGAACCTGAAATTTATAGCTTCAGAGTGCTGGCTTCATTTCTGAATTATCTTAAAGGGCGCGGAATTTCATCTTTTCCGATTCATATCAAAGTGGACACAGGAATGCATCGTTTGGGGTTTATGCCTGACGAAGTAGATAAGCTGATCGCAGCACTAAAGGCCGACTCGATACTACAAGTCAAGTCCGCATTTTCCCATTTGGCCTCCGCGGGAAATAAAGAGGATAACGCTTTTACCCAACAGCAGATAGATCTTTTGGATCAATTTACCAAACGTCTTGAAGAAGGCCTTGGCTATTCGTTCTTACGGCATATTGCTGCAACTTCAGGGATCGAACTATGGCCGCAGGCCTATTTTGACATGGTTCGACTGGGAATTGGTTTATATGGTATCGATATCGAACGACATGATCTTCCGCTTAGGGAGGTCAGCAGCTTAAAGACCAATGTGACGCAAATAAAATACTTGCCTGCGGGAGAGACGGTAGGCTATAATCGGCACGGCATCTTGCATCGGGACAGCAAAATAGCGACAATAAAAATTGGTTATGCAGACGGTTATGACAGGCGTTTTGGAAATGGCGTGGGTAAAATGATGATCAATGGTTTTCTTGTATCGACTGTGGGAGATATCTGTATGGACATGTGTATGCTTGACGTGACAGATATCGAAGTAGCAGAAGAAGACGAAGTGATTGTTTATCCTGATATTAAGCGCGCTGCCAAATCTATCGGAACGATTCCTTACGAACTGTTAACGAGTATTTCACAGCGGGTAAAAAGAGTATATTTTTATGAATAATAAAGGATATTCTGCATTTTTGTATATAAATATTTGATTTCTAATTCATGTTTGGCAAATTATTCAGGGGATTTATTAATTATCTCATTCGGGGTATCCTCGTCGTTGTACCTTTGGCTGGTGCAGTTTTTCTAATTGTATGGATTTTTGCATCGATAGACTCTGCGCTTAATCTGACTGAACATTTTTTGGAGGATGAAAAAGGTCATCCATTATATATTCCCGGAATTGGTATCTTGACTGTGATTCTGATCCTTGTTCTTGCAGGAGTGATATTTACTAATTTTGTGACTGATCCGATTAAAGTGTGGATCAACCATCAGATCAAAAGAATACCGCTTCTGAATACCTTATATACTTCGATCAAAGATTTTACGGAAGCATTCGTAGGTGATGCTAAAAAATTCAATGAACCTGTGTTGGTGACCGTAAATGAATACGGGTTGAAAAAAATAGGATTTCTGACACAGCATGATCTAAAGAAGATTGGACTGGAGGACGAGGTGATGGTTTATTTTCCTTATTCTTATTCTTTTGCAGGTCAGGTTGTTATCATTAGTGCAGACAAGGTTCGTAAATTGGATATGTCGCCAACTGATGCCATGAAACTTGTTGTTTCCGGTGGTGTTAGTGGGATAGAACATTAATGGAACAGATCGTAAGGAGCCATGAATCTTTACAGAAAGTAAATAGAATCCTCCATTGAAAATTGAATAGTTGAAAAAACATTGGCGGGGATATAAACAAAATAAAAAAATAGGGTAGCTGACTTTTTAGTTACCCTATTTTTATGCCATTCAACCAAGGGTTATGCTGTTTTAAGCTTTCTTTTGCCCTAAAGTCGGATTTACGGGAGGAATGGGGATGTAACCATCATCTCCGGGAACTTTAGGAAATTCATGTTGTTCCCATTTAGCCCTGGCGATTTTGAGCGTCTCAATGTCCGAAGCCACAAAGTTCCAGTCGATATAACGTTGTTCGGGGAAAGGCTCGCCGCCAAAGATGTAGACGGAGGTGCCAGCTTTGATTTCGAATTCACATAACTTGGCATCTTTAGCAACGAGGATTTGTTTCGGCCCAAATTCCTGACCTTCGGCATATACTGAACCATGAAGGATATATAGACCGCTTTCTCCGTAGAGGTGTTCGCCCAATTTAATGGTGCTGTCTTTGTCAGCTTTAATTTCAATAAGATACAAGGGACTATATACGGGAACTTCTGAACGATGATTGCTAATCTGCCCTGCGATCAGGCGATAGTTTACACCATCTTCGGTCCAATGTGGAAGCTGAGGCTCTTCAATGTGAACAAAATTTGGTTCCATCTGTTCCAGATCCTTTGGTAATGCGACCCAAATCTGTAAACCATGTAGTTTATGAGGTGTAGATCTTAGATAGTCGGGAGTTCGTTCAGAATGGGTTACACCTTTTCCGGCAGTCATCCAGTTTACCGCTCCAGGTTTTATTTCGACTTCATTTCCGAGACTATCGCGGTGCATGATACTTCCTTCGAAGAGGTAAGTCAATGTTGATAATCCAATGTGGGGATGCGGAGCAATATCCATGAACTGAGGATCGGAGATCGTTTCAGGTCCCATATGGTCAATAAATATAAACGGACCGACCATCCTTTTTTGTCTGAAAGGAAGGAGTCTTCCTACCAGGAAATTGCCTATATCTGCGGCTCTTTCTTCAATAACTATTGCGATATTTGACATAATGTTTCCTTATTTTTGTGTGTCTAATCTAGAGCAATTTAAGAAATGTCAAGTATAATTGATCGCATTCTACGTAAAAAGTCTGTAAGAAACGAGGCGGCCCTGGCTCTGTCCGATAGACTGTCATTTGGCAACAGTCAGATAGATCATTTTCTTATGGAAACGATTTTAGGCGAAGAGGCTGTACCGGAATATCGACTATTTCAAAAAAAGTTGTTGCTACTGCAGCCGGGAACCTGTCATGCAATGAAAGTCGAACTAGACCTATTGAACCAATATTTCGAAATTGTCAAAAGATTGATGCCCGCGGGTTTCTCCCTAAAATGGGAAAATCGTTTTCAGCCGGAAAATGAAGTGACGGTACCCGCACTTCTACTTTTTCCGATGATACAAAATGCAGTTGCAAACGGATATCACAGCATGTCGTCACATCCGATCCGAATCCGGCTCTCGGGATCGTCCAAAATCATGTTATTTGAAGTGAGCCACCGCATGAATCATTATCTGGATGGCCAATTTAAGCATACGTTAATAGCGGATTTTCAGGGCCGACTGGAATATCTTTTCCCCGAACGGCATAGTTTGCTATTGAATAGCAATAGCAATACCTGTCGTGCGACACTCAGCATTCGCTTCTAGAGAATACCGAAATGTTTTAACGCATTCCAAATGCCATTATTATCTACGTCGTCGGTGATATAATCGGCGATTTCTTTTACCTCGGGGTTCGCATTTCCCATGGCAATACCAATCTGTGTATGGGCGAGCATGGTAATATCATTGCCGCCATCACCGAATGACATGGTTTCTGAAAGTTCAATGCCATAATGTTCTAAAAAAACATCGATACCTACTTTTTTGCTTTGGCCCATCGGGTTAACATCGGCAAAAATAGGCGTCCACCGGGAGGCGACGGAATTGGGCATAACGTTTTCCATAAAGGCAGCTTCTTCTTCCGGATGGATAAAAACATTGATCTGCATGACCGATTCTAGATCAAAGTTATCTTCGTAATTACGTATAGGAGGCGTTTTTACATTCACCTGTTGATACATTTTTAATACCTCGGGTGTGACCTGATTTAAGGAGATTTCTTTTTCGGACATAAATGAAAAAGTAAGCTCGGGATGCTGTTTTGCATAATCAAGTAATGAGCGGATGTCCTTTTTGACGATGTTATTTTTATAAATAACCTGTTCGTCTTTGGTAACACAATAGCCACCATTAAATGTTATAAAACCGTCGAAATCAAGATAGCGGATATGTCCCAATTGATTGAAGGAACGGCCGGTTGAAACGAAGACTTTTATATTTTTTTCTTTTAGTAATCGAAATGCTTGTTGTGTGGAGTCGGGGACCTGATGCGTTTTGAAACTTAATAGTGTTCCGTCTATATCAAAAAAAATCGCTTTAATCATAGAAATTGGAGTCAGATTCAAATATAACAAATAACTGGGATAGTGTGGTTAGTACAATATTAAATAGCTGCTATTATTTTTCGCAAAAATCTGACATAATCTTCTCTAAGAATTTCGTAAATTTCAAGTTCAAATAAATGTAAATATGTTTACATTTAATCTATTGTATTAAAGAGGTTTAGAGATTTATGTATATTATTTTCGATACGGAGACGACGGGTTTGCCTAAGCGTTGGGACGCGCCAATTACAGATACGGATAATTGGCCACGTTGTATACAGCTGGCCTGGCAGATTCATGATGAGATGGGAAATTTGGTCGAACATCAGGATTTTTTGATCAAGCCTGATGGATTTGATATACCTTATGATTCTGAAAAAATACATGGCATATCCACTGCATTGGCGGAGGAGCAGGGTGTACCCTTGCAAGTTGCTTTGGAGAAATTTAATACTGCATTAAACCGGGCAAAGTTTGTGGTCGGACAGAACATTGGTTTCGACCTCAATATTATGGGCTGTGAATTTTATCGTTATGGTGTGGAATCTAAAATGGCCAGCATGCCAGTTTTGGATACCTGTACCGAGGTGACGGCAGAACTATTGAAAATTCCCGGCGGTCGTGGTGGTCGATATAAGTTGCCCAATCTGACTGAATTGCACTCCTACTTATTTGGGGTTCCATTTGCGGAGGCCCATAATGCGACTGCCGACGTGGAGGCGACAACACGCTGTTTTCTGGAGTTGGTCAGAAGAGAAGTCTTTACAGCGGAGGAGCTACAGGTTGACACTGGCTATTTCGTTGATTTCAAAACGAATAATCCGGGTCCCGTCCCTACTGCCGGACTTAAACATATTAACCTAAAGGCGGCTTCTGAAGAGATCAGAAAACGGGCTGAACCGGATGACGTTCGCGTTGTCGTAGATGCAAATACGTTATCAGCGTTTAAGGAAGCAAAATTTGCCCACTTACATAATCATTCGCAATTTTCTATTCTACAGTCAACAATGTCATATGACAGGTTGGTCTCGGCAGCAGTAAAAGATAACATGCCCGCTGTTGCGCTTACCGATCACGGTAATATGATGGGGGCATTTGAATTCGTTTCGAGGGTTATAGGGCATAATAAAGATGTGGAGGCGCAAAATGCTGAAGCCATTGCCAATGGACAGGAGCCTACAGGTCAAATTCTAAAGCCTATTGTGGGCTGTGAATTCTTTGTTTGTGAGGATCATAAAGATAAGACCAGAAAGGATAATGGTTATCAGGTTGTTTTTCTGGCTAAAAATAAACGGGGTTATCATAATTTAGCCAAGTTGGCTTCTTTTGCATATACAGCAGGTTTCTATTACGTCCCTCGTATAGATAAAAACCTTATTCTACAGTATAAGGAAGATGTGATTGTGCTTTCAGGAAATCTTCAGGGTGAGATACCTAGCAAGGTGCTGAATATAGGTGAAAATCAGGCAGAGGAAGCTTTGCAATGGTGGAAAGAGCATTTTGGAGAAGATTTCTATCTGGAGTTGATGCGGCATGGACAGGAAGATGAGGACCGGGTAAATCAAACCTTATTGAAGTTTGCCCGCAAATACGATGTTAAAGTTGTTGCTACCAATAACACATATTACGAGAAAAAAGGGGATGCCCATGCGCATGATATCCTTTTATGTGTAAAGGATGGCGAGAAGCTTTCGACGCCTAAAGGTAGGGGAAGGGGCTTTCGGTTCGGATTGCCGAATCAGGAGTATTATTTTAAATCTTCTGATGAAATGAAGGCGCTGTTCCAAGATCTGCCCGAAGCGATTATTAATATACAGGAGATCGTGGATAAGGTAGAGATCTTCAAATTGAACCGGGACGTTTTGTTACCTAAATTTGATATACCAGAGGAGTTCCAGGTTGCCGAGGACAATGAAGATGGCGGAAAAAGAGGGGAAAATAAATATCTTGCCCACTTGTGTTATGTTGGTGCTGAAAAACGTTACGAAGAGATAACGGCTGATATTCGGGAAAGGCTGGACTTTGAATTGGCAACGATTGAAAAAACAGGATATCCCGGATATTTTTTGATTGTACAGGATTTTATTGCTGCTGCACGTGACATGGGGGTCTCCGTTGGCCCGGGCCGGGGATCAGCAGCAGGGTCTGCTGTTGCGTATTGTCTAGGTATTACGAATATTGACCCCATCAAATACGATTTGCTATTTGAGCGTTTTCTAAACCCCGATCGTGTTTCCATGCCCGATATTGATATTGACTTTGATGATGAAGGGCGTGGTCGGGTCATGCAGTATGTAATCGATAAATATGGTGCCAGCCAGGTGGCTCAGATCATTACCTATGGTACAATGGCTGCCAAGTCTTCGATTAAAGATACAGCCCGCGTGCTGGATCTGCCTTTGGGAGATGCCAATGAAATTGCCAAATTGATCCCCAACCTGAAGCTGTCCAAAATCTTTACATTGGATGATGCTGGCTTAAAGGAGAAGTTGCGAGCAGAAGAGATCGAGGCTGTCAATCGCTTAAAGTCAATCGCTGATGGTGCTGGTCTCGAGGCCGAAACGATTCGTCAGGCGCGCGTATTGGAAGGTTCTGTCCGCAATACAGGGATTCATGCCTGTGGTGTGATAATCACTCCGGATGATATTACCAATTTTGTCCCCGTGTCTTTGGCTAAGGATTCCGATCTGTATGTGACGCAGTTTGATAACCACGTTGTAGAAAGTGCCGGTCTATTGAAAATGGACTTTTTAGGATTGAAAACCCTGACGCTTATCAAGGATACTGTTGAGAATGTTAAGTTAAGTCATGGTATAATTTTAGATCCCGATAAATTTCCAATAGACGATGTCCTGACTTACGAGCTCTTCCAGCGCGGTGAGACTATTGGTGTATTCCAGTATGAATCTCCTGGGATGCAAAAGTATATGCGGGACCTAAAGCCAACTGTATTCGCCGATTTAATTGCGATGAATGCCTTATACCGTCCGGGACCAATAGAGTATATTCCAAGTTTTATTAAACGTAAACATGGGATTGATCCTATTGTTTACGACTTGGACGCTTGTGAGGAATATTTAAAGGAAACGTATGGGATTACAGTATATCAAGAGCAGGTAATGCTTTTATCCCAAAAACTGGCGGGGTTTTCCAAAGGTGATGCCGACGTTTTGCGTAAAGCAATGGGTAAGAAGCAGAAAGCGGTGCTTGATAAAATGAAGCCTAAGTTTATAGCACAGGCAGAAGAGCGAGGTCATAATGCAAAAGTGCTGGAGAAAATCTGGACTGACTGGGAGGCTTTTGCCAGTTATGCATTCAATAAATCGCACTCCACCTGTTATGCATGGGTGGCTTATCAGACGGCTTATTTAAAGGCACATTTTCCGGCCGAATATATGGCTGCAGTACTTTCCAATAATATGAATGACATCAAGCAAGTGACATTCTTCATGGAGGAATGTAAACGCATGGGCTTGGAGGTACTGGGGCCAGATGTAAATGAATCTTACTACAAATTTACGGTCAATGAACGCGGAGCAATCCGCTTCGGTATTGGTGCTGTCAAGGGAGTCGGTGCCGGCGCGGTGGATGCTATTGTTCAAACAAGGCAATCGGGATTGTATAAATCTGTTTTTGATATGGCTAAACGGATAGACTTACGGGCTGTCAACAAAAAAGCTTTTGAGAGTTTAGCCTATGCCGGAGGTTTTGATAGCTTTGAAAATACGCATCGCGCGCAGTATTTCCATTCCGAGGATAATTCCACAGGGATGGAGAAGGCAATCCGATTTGGACAACGGTATAAAGAGAATCAAAACTCTGCTCAAGCCAGCTTGTTTGGTGCCGGTGAAGCGGCCGAATTGCCAGAGCCTGTCCTGGCACCTTGTGCGCAGTGGGGACTGATTGAGAAACTAAAATACGAAAAAGATGTTATCGGTATATACCTGACAAGTCATCCGTTGGATACCTATCGATTTGAGATCGAGCATTTTTGCCATAATCCCGTGTCTGATCTCTCGCTGATCAATAAAGTAAAGGCTGCAGAGGTAGATGAGGAAACATTGCTTGAATTTAACCGTATCAAAAACAAAGAACTGGTCATTGGAGGAATTATAGCATCGGCAAGTCATCGCCTGACTAAAAATGGAAAACCATTTGCTTCTTTTATTATCGAAGATTACAGCGATTCTTATGACATGGCTGTATTTGGTGAAGAATATGTGAAGTTGAAAGGATATTTACAGGAGGGATATTTTGTCCAATTACGCGGATTGGTTCAGGAACGTTTTAGACAGGTCGGAAATTGGGGCTTTGAGTTGAGAAGCGTGCAATTGCTTTCCGAGCTCCGTGAGAAAATGGCAAAGAGTTTTACAATTAATATTCCTTTGCCCAAGCTGAATGAGGAGTTTCTCGCTGGGATTAAGGATATATTGGCGCAGAATGAAATTGAAGGGGTAGTGCCAAATTGTCAATTGAAATTTAAAATCTGGGATCCTCAGGATGAAATATCTGTCGAAATGCCAGCTAAAAGTCTGAAGATAAACCTTACAAATGAGTTTTTGGACTGTATAGATAAGTTTGAGGGGATTAATTATCGATTGAACTAATTTGGATTAGATTTTGTGTAATTAAGATTACAAATACATTGACAGTTGTTACTATCTTTGTTTATTGATTTTAGCAATTAAGTAGTATCATAAATATAACTTCGGTTTATAAAATTAAAAGATTATGGCATTAGAAATTACAGATAGCAACTTTGAAGAAGTTGTTTTGAAAGCGGACAAACCCGTATTAATTGATTTTTGGGCAGAATGGTGCGGTCCTTGTCGTATGGTTGGTCCTGTTGTTGAAGAATTAGCTAAAGATTACGAAGGTAAGGCTGTGGTAGGGAAAGTAAACGTAGATGAAAATCCAGAAATTTCAGTTCGTTACGGAATCCGTAATATCCCCGCGTTATTGTTCTTCAAAAATGGAGAAATTGTTGATAAACAAATCGGAGCAGTTCCAAAGTCAGTTTTGAATGAGAAATTAGAGAAACAATTGGCTTAATTAATTGTTTTTTTATAAAAGACCTGGAATATTCTTATTTCAGGTCTTTTTTTTTGTTGTTATTTTTTCTTTTTGTCATTTATTTCTATTGTTTGCTTTATATTTTATGTTGGTTTGAGTTTATTTAAGGTATTTTGGTGTTTTTGTGTTGATTTTTTTTGGTTTATTTTATGTTTTTTATACTTTTTATAAAAATTTATTGATTTTATTTTGATAATCGGATATTTTTTACTTCTTTTGGGTATGAAAACGAAATAAAATCACGGTTTTTTGAATTTTATATGTTTTATTTGTGGTTTTCTGTTAATAATTTGATATATAATAAGATTTTTCCCTTTCAAATACCCTAGATTATGCCTCGCGTTGTTCTCAGCAGCGCGAGTTTTTTGTTTTTGGAGGTAAGACAACATAAAAAAAGCGGCTATCCATTTGGGATAGCCGCTTTTTTATATCGTACTGAATAATTTGATTACTCAGCGATTACTTCGAAAGGAACTTGAACTTTAACTTCTTTATGTAAGTTTAAGTTAGCGATGTATTCACCCAATTCTTTAGGCTCAACCTCGAATGTAATACGACGACGATCTACGTCAAAACCTTTTGCTTTCAATGCATCAGCAATTTGGATGCTATTTACTTTACCGAAGATTTTACCAGACTCACCTGCTTTAGCGCCGATTGAAAGTTTTACAGCTTCCAATTTACCAGCTAATTCAGTAGCATCTTTTTTGATTTTCTCTTGTTTGAACTGAGCTTGTTTGATGTTCTCAGCTAAAACTTTTTTTGCAGACTCAGTCGCTTGGATAGCAAATCCTTGTGGGATTAAGTAGTTACGACCGAAACCTGGTTTTACATTAACGATATCGTTTTGCTCACCTAAGCCTTTGATATCTTGTTTTAAAATTACTTCCATTTTCTATCGTCCTCCTTATTTAATTGCATCAGCTAAGTAAGGTAACAAACCGATGTGACGAGCACGTTTAACAGCTTGAGCTACTTTACGTTGAAATTTCAAAGATGTACCAGTTAAACGACGAGGTAAGATTTTACCTTGATCATTTACAAATTTCATCAAGAAGTTAGCATCTTTATAGTCGATATATTTGATACCATTCTTTTTGAAACGACAGTATTTTTTACGGTTGTCCTCTACTTTAGGAGCAGTTACGTATTGGATATTTTCGTTAGCCATTAGTTTGCGCCCTCCTCAGTTTTAGTTTCAGCTTTTTTGTTGAATGCACCGCTACGTTTTTTCTCGTTGTAAGCTCTAGCATGTTTGTCTAAGCTTACAGTCAAGAAACGCATAATGCGCTCATCACGTTTGTATTCAACCTCTAATTTGTTAATTAATTCACCTGGAGCCTTGAATTCAGTTAAGTGATAAAATCCAGTAGTTTTTTTCTGGATTGGATACGCTAATTTTTTCAAACCCCAATTGTCTTCAGCGACAATCTCGGCTCCGCCTTCTGCTAAGATGTTTTTGAATTTTGCGATTACTTCTTTCGCAGCATCTTCAGAAAGCAACGGGGTAAGAACGATTACAGATTCGTACTGTTGCATTTGTTAATTAATTTTGTTATTTAAATTTCCACATTTGTGGAAGTGCAAAGGTAGGTATTATATTATTATATTGCAATGCCTTAAAATAAAAAAGTTTAGACCCCAAACGAGATCTAAACTTTTTTACAGCAAACATATCGATCGCCTAGTTCAATTTGTGCATTTCTTCAGCTATAGCTAACTGTGTTTTTTCACTGATGCCAACCAATGGAAGACGTAAAATGTCGTTACCGATACCTAATTTTTTAAGAATGTATTTGACACCGGCGGGATTTCCTTCCACGAAACAGAGGTCTGTTATCTGAAGTAGATCGTTATGTATTGCCCTCGCTTCGGTATACTTGCCTTCGGTACATAATTTTGCCAATGTGGCAACGCGTTGCGGATAGGCATTTCCAACTACAGAAATAATACCTGCAGCACCGAGTGCCATCATGGGTAGGGTCACTGGATCATCACCGGAGATCAATAGAAAATCAGCCGGTTTATCCCGTAAGATTTCGCTGAACTGGGCAAAATTGCCGGAGGCCTCTTTGATGGCTACGATATTCGCAAAATCATTGGCCAGACGTAATGTCGTTTGTGCGGTCATGTTGCTGCCAGTACGACCCGGTACATTATACAGTATAATAGGTAAAGGGGATACTTGTGCAATCGCTTTATAATGTTGATAAATTCCTTCCTGTGTCGGTTTGTTATAATAAGGCGATACGGATAAAATGGCACAGAAACCCGTTGGATCGAAAGCTTTGATCTGTTCTACAATCTCAGCGGTATTATTGCCACCGATGCCAGCGACCAAAGGGAGTCTACCGTTCACGCGCTTGACAGTGAAATCCCAGATACGCTTTCGCTCTTCTTTAGTCAATGTGGCAACTTCTCCAGTTGTACCCAAAGAAACCAAATAATCCATACCCTCGTTAATTTGCAAGTCAATAAGTTGGCCTAATGCCTCGAAATCAACAGATTCATCTGAGTTAAAAGGAGTGACCAATGCTACTCCTGCGCCGTGAAGCTCGTTCATCTTGTTTTTGTATTTATATAAATTTAATTAAAAAATCCTATTTGGAATGAATAAGCTCGAATAGATCTTTTTCATTAATCATGGGGATGCCCAGTTTCTCTGCCTTAGCTAGTTTAGAAGGTCCCATTTTATCGCCTGCAACCAGGTAGTTCAATTTTGCGGAAATGGAAGAGAGCATCTTTCCACCGTTGCTCTCGATTAGTTCTGCAAGCTGTTCTCTGGAATAATCTGCAAATACTCCTGAAATCAAAAACGTTTTTCCGCTGAGATTTTCGCTGGCCAGAATAATTTCTCTTTCCTCAATTTCAAGATTTAAACCATAATTCCTGAGACTAATGATCTGTTGTTGGTGAATGGGATTATCCAGGTATTCTTTGACACTAACAGCAATACGGTGTCCGATATCCGGTACGGCCTCGATTTCTTCTGTCGATGCCTGGGCAAGAGCGTCAATATTCTTAAAATGCTGTGCCAGTTTTTTAGCGATTGTTTCGCCGACATGACGTATCCCCAGGGAGAACAACACTTTTTCAAAAGGTTTTTCTTTTGATTTTTCAATGCCGGCAAGCATGTTATCGATAGACTTTTGGCCAAAACGTTCCAATTGCTGTAAGTCTTCCTGGTGATTCTTTAGACCGTAGATGTCAACAATAGTATGTAATAATCCTTTTTTGAAAAAGGTTTCTACGGTTTCATCGCCCATTCCCTCGATGTCCATCATTTTACGGCCAATAAAATGTTGCATTTTTCCGACGATCTGTGGCGGACATCCGGTTTCATTAGGGCAATAGTGAACGGCTTCGCCTTCCTGTCTAATTAATGCCGTTCCACATTCCGGACAACTTTCCGGGTAGACAAAAGCTGTCGTATCGGCTAATCTTTTTTCAAGGTTTACAGCAATGATTTTTGGAATGATCTCGCCGCCTTTTTCTACATAGACAGTATCACCTTGATGTAAATCCAATCGGGCAATTTCATTGGCATTATGCAATGAGGCACGTTTGACCGTGGTGCCCGCCAATAGTACAGGTTGCAGGTTTGCTACAGGAGTGACCGCACCTGTACGGCCCACTTGGTAGCTAATGCTATTGAGTGTTGTCTCAACACGTTCAGCTTTGAACTTATAGGATATTGCCCACCGTGGGTTCTTGGCTGTAAAACCTAGATCTTCCTGTTGTGCATAATCATTTACTTTGATCACAATACCATCGATTTCGTATCCGAGCTTATGTCTTTCGGTATCCCAATAGTCAATAAATTCAAAGACATCTGCCAGTGAACTGCATTTTCGTGTATGTTCACAGACAGGGAATCCCCAGCTTTTTACATGCTCCAAACTATTCCAGTGATCGTGAAATAAATTAGTCCTATTATCACAGTACAAAAAGTAAAGAAAACAGTCTAATGGTCTTTTTGCAACTTCTGCTGAATCTTGAAGTTTTATTGTACCCGAAGCAAAATTACGCGGATTAGCATAAGTCTGCTCCTCGTTCTCTTCGCGTTCTTTATTCAGGCGAAGAAAAGCCGATTTGTGCATAAATATCTCCCCCCGAATTTCAAACTGCTCGGGGTAGTCGCCGGCTTTGAGCCTGATGGGAATGGAGCGAATGGTTTTGACATTGCTTGTCACCAGATCACCTTGAGTTCCATCGCCACGGGTGACGGCTTTGCTCAATACCCCGTTTTCATACGTGAGGCTAATGGAAAGGCCATCAAATTTTAATTCACAGACATACTCAAACTGATCGCCAATGATCTTGCGGATGCGCTGATCAAAATCACAGAGCTCTTCCTGGCTGTATGTATTGCCCAGTGAAAGCATGGGCCAACGATGTTTTTCCGTTTTAAATTTAGAGGTGATATCTCCTCCAACACGTTGGGTAGGTGAGTTTGGGTCAGCATATTCTGGATATTGACGTTCCAGTGCTTCGAGCTCCTTTAATTTGAGATCGAAGTCGTAATCTGAAATAAGACTATTCGCCAATACATAGTATTGGTAGTTGTAATGATTAAGTTCTGCCGTTAAGTCTTTTATCTTTTTTTCAATATCCATTGCCAACATGTTGCAAAATTACAAATAAAAAGTACGTTTAAATAAAATAAATAAAGAATCTTATTGTAAAGACTGCCTTATTTTTAAAATGCGTTTTTGTGCATTTTACGAATCAAGACCTCAACTATCTTATTTGAAATCTTTTGGATTCAATTGGGAAAATTTATGTTTATTATTCGCGTAAAAATCAATAATAATAGCCTTGTTGTATTGTCCCGCCTGATTTTCTGTGGTCGTGTATTTCTTTCGTTTTCTAGCATTTTTAAAAATATTTAGGAAGAAATACTGATGTGCACGACTGACTGCCCAGGCATCTTTTGGTTTGCGGTCTATTAGAAATTTCAGCAATGCAGCCAAATCAAACCAAAAACGTAAGGAAATTACCCAAATTGCTTTACCCAAAGGTAAGTTCTTTTGCAACATAACCAGATTATTCCTGAAATTCAGGTAGGTCTTCTTCGGGTTGCTTGTGTTTAACGTGCCACCGCCTACATGATAAACCACAGATGTAGGACAATAGCCTATACCATAGCCCATCTTTTTCAGTCGCCAGCATAAATCAATTTCCTCCATATGAGCAAAAAAATCTTCATCTAGGCCATTGGCTTCTCTCCAGGCTTTTTGTCGGATAAAAAGCGCCGCTCCTGACGCCCAAAAAATTTCGGATTCTTGATTGTACTGCCCCAGGTCTTCCTCGACCTCATGCAAAATCCTTCCTCTGCAAAAAGGGAAACCGAAATAGTCTAGATAGCCTCCGGCTGCGCCGGCATGCTCAAATTGCCCTTTGTTATGATAGGATAAGATTTTGGGTTGTGCAGCTGCAATGCCGGGATTTCTTTCCATATAAGCAATCACAGGCTCTATCCAGTTTTGGCTAACCTCTACATCTGAATTTAACAGGACATAATAATCCGCATCTACGCGTTCCAGTACTTTGTTATAACCACCTGCAAAACCATAATTCTTGTCGTTTTCAAGGATGGTAATGGTAGGGTAGTACTGCTTGACAAACAGGATAGAATCGTCATCCGATGCATTGTCACCGATGACGAACTCAATATTCGGATAAGAACTGTTGTAAACGGAAGGTAAGAATTTCTCTAAGAAGAAACGACCATTCCAATTCAGGATGACAACAGCTACTTTTGGTAATTTACTCATTTTCTACGTTTCCTTTTCCAGCGATTATGTGACCAAAGCCAATATTCGGGATTTTCACGAATCATCTGCTCTGCAAAACGATTGTGCAAATCGGTTATCTCATGTTCCGCAAATTCGGAAGGGTCTTCCACTAGGGTGGAAAACTTACAGAAGTATTGCCCTCTTTTTTCTTTCCGTCCGATATAACAAAATACAACAGGGGCTTTGCTTATTCTTGACAGCCGCTCAGCTCCGGTATAAACCAGTGTTTCCTGATTCAGCCAATTGATAAAATAATCCGAATCCGAATATAATGGGGTCTGATCCGCGACCAGCATGCTGACATTGGGCTGCCCTCTTAATTTTACAATATGCCTGAGAATTTGTTTCATTGGAATCATTTCTGCCCCAAAACGGCCACGCATCGCATTGTATACCGTATCAATATCCTTGTTGTTTAATGGCTTGTATACAATTAACGTTGGGAAATCAGTGATCAAGCTCAAACGGTGTATCCCGAGTTCCCAGTTGGCATAATGTGAGGTTACTCCAATCACATTTTTTCCGGCAGCAAGGTGGCGCGTGAGTTCCTCTTCATTGTCCAGCGTCATTTTCCGTTTGACTTCTTGGGCCGAAATCGTTTTTAGCTTAATGGATTCCACCAGTAAATCCGGGAAAAAGCGGTAGAATTTTTTTGCGATTACCAGTCTTTCAGCCTCCGTTTTTTCGGGAAAAGCGTTCTCTAAATTTTGAAATACAATATTCTTTCTATATCCTATAATATAATAAAGGATATAATAAAGCCCATCGGAAATCAAATACAGAAACCAATAGGGGAGAAGAGAGATGATATAGATTAATGCGTTTAACGCTTTTTGTCTCATGCTATAGCTAAAATTCCCAGTTGTATTTTACAAATATCCTTAATTTAAGTTATTTTTGCGTCACTTATAACAAAAATCATCAGTTTTTATGGAATCGCAGTTATTACTTCCAGCATGTTATCTTCCGCCGATATCTTATTTTCATACCATTCAGGAGAATAATCTTCCTCTTGTTATTGAAAAATATGAACATTTTCAGAAACAGAGCTATCGTACACGGGCACGTATTGCCTCTGCCAATGGGGTACAGGATTTAATTGTTCCTATCCAACATGGAAATAAGGACCGCGTACCGATGAAAGATATCCGGATAAGTTATGAATTTGAATGGCAACGTTTGCATTGGTTAAGTATTCAGACAGCCTATAGAAGTTCTGCGTATTTTGAATATTATGAAGATGATTTTAGTCGTTTTTATCAGGAAAAATTCGATTATCTGTTAGATTTCAACATCGCACAGCTGGAGCTGATCCTAAAATCAATTAAGCTAAAAAGAACAGTTTCTTTCACCGAAGAATATGTGGCCAATGATTCGGATGCGATAGACTATCGGGAAATTATACACCCGAAAAAAGCGAGTATATTGATAGCTCCAAAAGAATATTATCAGGTGTTCTCGGATAAAAACGGGTTTTACCCGGATTTAAGTATTATCGATCTGCTGTTTAATCAGGGGCCACAGTCCAAAAGCTATCTCTAAATTATTTTAGATACCTTGAACATTCTGCGTTTAATATTGTTTTTATTCAATATTAAACGCTTTTAAATGAAAAGACTTTTTCTTGTTTTCATTCTGCTTCCGTTTTTTAGTATTGCTAGCTATGCCCAGGGGGGTGTGGATACGATCCATTATCGGAAAGTTTATTATTGGGGAACAACCGGAATGGGATTTCCCATAGGCAAAACGAAAGATATCCTTTCTCCAAAATTTTCAGGCAGTATTGGGCTGGATATTTCCCTTAAAAACCCTATGTTTTTTGTATCGCCCACTTTGTATACGCTGTCATTCAAATATAAACAGCGCTTACCTGACCCTGATTTTGCTTACCGTATTGAGGATGCAAATACAAACTTTTATACGCTGGCTTTTTCGGGCGGGGTGCGAAAACAGATGCGACGTTTGAATGTTTATGGTTTTATAGGGCCTGGAATAGGGCTGACCAGTGAGCCTCGTGCGAATGTGATGGCCGATCAGAAACTGGTCAAGATGGAGAGTATAAATCGTTTTAACCTGTCCAGTAAACTAGGGGCCGGAGCGGATTATAAATTCAACGGATTTTTCCTTGGGCTGGAGTTAGGTTATCTGCATAATTTCAGTAAGATACAGGATACTCCGGTCAATATTTTTACAATAATGGTCGGTCTGAAGTCAGATATCACCCAAATTGGTGATAAAGTCATCGATGTGATCGGGATAGACGGATCTATCAGCGGGAAAAAAGAAAAAAAATAATCTGATTATTTGAATACCCGGATGGTATCCCCGATATGGGCTTCTGCGTCGGAACCCATTTTCTTAACTTTTTCAGTTTGTTCAACAGCAACAGCAAAAGCAGATGGAACAATACCTGCACCAAATTTGATGGCATAGAACTTAGTGAACTCCGCCCCAAAATAAAGTATTGCGGCGGAGTAATAAATCCACAATAACATAATAATGATAGATCCTGCTGCACCATAAAAACTGGCGGTCGAAGAGAGGTTGAGGTAAAGTGAAATACCGTATCTGCCCAACATAAACAGTAGACCGGTGAAGATCGCTCCGCCGAGCATATCACGGAACTTCACCTTAGCATCGGGTAAAAACGAAAAGATAAATCCGAAAAGGATAACAATGACAGAAAACGTGATGCCCGTATTCACCCAGGAAATCAATGCAATTGGAATAATGGGGAAATAAGTCATAACCAGATTGGTCACCGCGACGATAACTCCATTGATCATCAATGATGCAATTAACAGGAAGCCTAAAGCGATAACGATGGAGAACGAAATCAGTCGATTGATAATCAATTTGAGCCAGCCCTTCTTGGGTTTGGGTTTTACTTTCCAGATATTATTTATGGAATCCTGAATATCAACAAACAACGTGGTCGAGGAAATAACCAGGGTAATAATACCCACTGTAATGCCTATATTGGATTTGTTCTCAAAAGTAATTTTTTGGAGATAAGATTGAATCTGCATGGTCACATCTTGGCCAAAAAGAACCATCACTTCATCCAGTACTTCATCTTGCGCAGAAGAACCGCTTTGGAGATGTTCACCATAAAAGAAACCGATGCACCAGATGACGATCATCAGCAACGGACCGATCGAGAAGATTGTATAATAGGCTAATGAAGCACTTTTTTTCATGCATTTGTCATCATTAAACCCGTTAAAGGCGTCCACCATGACCTGCCCAATATTTCTCCAGTATTCGAATGTAAATAAATCCCTTAGTGTAACGTGCTTCATAATCAGATTATCCGCTCCAATAATCGTGCAAATTGTTATTCCTGACTTTGTTCTGCATACAGTTTATCGATGGCAGCTTCGTTCTCTTTTAAAATAACTTTTCTTTTTAAACTCAATTTTGGGGTCAATTGACCTTCGTTTATTGTCCATTCTTTTGGCAGAAGTATAAACTTCTTGACAATTTCCCAATGGCCAAAGTTACCTGATAATCGGTTTATTTCCTCTTGATATTTTTGAATAACCTCAGGATTTTTGATAAGTTCTCCATTTGAACTGGCGGATATTCCCTTTTGAGCTGCCCATTTGGAAAGGACATCAAAAGCCGGTACGATTAGAGCGCTTGGAAATTTGCGGTTTTCGCCGATAACCATGACCTGACCAATCAGGGTGGATTCCATTAATTTGTTTTCAATGGACTGCGGTGCAATGTATTTTCCGCCCGCTGTTTTAAACATCTCTTTCTTACGGTCGGTGATTTTCAGGAAACCATCCGTTGTGATTTCGCCAATATCTCCGGTTTTGAAGAAGCCGTTTTCATCGAAAGCTTCTTTAGTTGCTTCCTCATTTTGATAGTAGCCTGTTGTGATGCTAGGACCTTTCACGAGGATTTCTCCATCTGAGGCGATTTTTACTTCAAGGTTTTTTAGTGGTTTGCCGACTGTTCCGAATTTTAGCCCATTGGGTAGATAGGAGTTCACGGCAATAACAGGGGAAGTTTCCGTTAATCCATAGCCTTCAAGAACCTTGAGGTCAGCGGCCCAAAATATACGTGCTAAACGCTCTTGGAGAGCTGCACCACCCGATACAATAATCTTAATATTCCCACCTAATGCTTCCTGCCATTTTGAAAAGATCAGTTTACGGGCAATACCCAATTTAATCGAATAAAGCAGGCCATTTTTGCCGGGTTCCTGATATTTTAGTCCTAAGTCTACGGCCCAGAAGAATAACTTCTTTTTGATTCCGGTCAGTGCTTTCCCTTTTTCTATGATCTTGTCATAGACCTTTTCCAGTACACGTGGTACGGTTGTAAAGACATCTGGTTTCACATCGTTGATATCGTTAACCACATTATCCAGGGTTTCCGAGAAGTAAATTTGAATACCCTTTGAATAGTACATATACACGACCATGCGCTCAAAAATATGGCATAGCGGCAGAAAACTAAGTGCCGTTTTGAAATCTTCACGTATCAGGTAATTGCAGGCTGTGACATTGCTGTAGACATTTTTATGCGACAGATAGACTCCTTTAGGACGGCCGGTGGTGCCTGAGGTGTAAATCAAGGTCAACAGATCATCTTCGGTAACACTGTCGCGATGTGAAGACAGATCGGTTGTATCTTGATTTGCAGTCGCTATCAACTCGGTCAAAGGGGTATGGCTTTCAATTTGGTCAAATGTATATACCCGGGGCTGTATGCCATGTTCTTTGATCGCCTGTTCAATGCGGGCAGTTAAATCTTTGTTGCTGACAAACAATACTTTGACATCCGAATCGTTGACAATGAAGGAAAGATCCTGCGTTGATAATGTTGGATAGAGCGGAACGGTTGCAAGCCCAATTTGATTGCAGGCAAAATCAACCAGGTTCCATTCGGGTCTATTACCGGACATTATTCCGACGCGATCCCCTTTCTTAAGCTCCAATTTTAATAGCGCCCGACTCAAGGAATCAATTGCATCTGTATATTCTTTGGTGGAGTAGGTTTTCCAGTTGCCACTGGAATCTCTGCCCGCTACCATAATGTCCTTTGCGTATTTTTCTTTATATATGGTTATAAAGTCAAAAATTCTGCCCATATCACGTGAGTTTATTTTGGTTATCACTATTGACTTAAATATAAAAAAAATATCAGAAATAAAGTTGGAGATATTGGGATTAATGTCATAACAAATTAAACATTGTGTCGTTATAGCTGTAATTGTTACTTTTGAAAGATATAAAGTAGTATAAAGCGTTCAATTTTTATGAGAAAAATATTTTTGGCTGTCGGTGGAATGCTGATGTTTGCTGCATTATCCAATAAAGCTGTCGCTCAGTTGGATAATAGAGGCGCTATTGGTGGGCGATTTGGTTCTGCGCAGGGGATTACTTATCGTCATACGCTAAATTCAAACCATGCGTTGGAAGGTATTATGAGTATTCAAAGCAATTCTGATTTTCGTCGGTTTCGTGTTGTCGGATTGTATGAGATTTACAAACCTTTAGCGACTGGTCTAAATTGGTACTATGGTTTTGGTGGAAGTGTCGGGTCGTACAAAGAAAAAGACAAAATTATAAATGGTCAACGTCAATCGTTTGATTCGCATCTTAATTTAAGTATAGACGGTATTGTCGGAATTGAATATAATATTCCACAGGCGCCGTTCCAGATTTCACTGGATGTAAAACCTTATTTTGATTTTCTGAATGAGTCCAGTATCAAGATATTTGATCCGATCGGATTTTCGGTAAGATATAAGTTTTAACATTAAAAGCGCGAGCAGAAATATATCTCTGCTCGCGCTTTTAATTGGTACATATTGATATACATCCGCTTTAAGCCATCCAGATTTTTCCCAGGAGCTCCTGCAGGAACGTCTGGTCTTTAAGTGGACGGATTTCATGGATCTTCTTGTTATTTCGTCTGATCTCAACAGGTATTTCTCGTACCAAGCCGTCTCTCGCAATCAGGAAATTCAAGATTTCTCCTTCTGTAGCATGTTGGATGATGAAATCGATTTCTTTGTCTTTAGGATCCAATCTGACGTTATTTATAGCAATTAATTCATCCCTGACATTTAGTCCCGCATCGTAGGCTCCGGTTCCTTTTTCAACGGTTGCCACACTGATGATACCCTCTACTTTGTTAGTGGTAATGCCCAACGTTAGGCTGTCGTTATCTTTGTTGGTATCCACGATTTCATATCCTACTAAGTTGAAATAAGCATTGTAATCGAGTTCTCCGTCCCGATGCGCGGCTTGGAATATATCATCCAGGGAGGTGCCTGCGATATGTTCCGCTAAACTCTGAAATTCTTTCTCTTCAAAACCACGGTCAAGTTTTAAGTAAAACTCTTCGTATGCAGCACGGATGATGTCGTCCAATTTAACTTTTCCCTCTGTAGCAGCGATTACTTTGATATCTAGCAGTGCAGTAAGCATAGCGCCTTTGTTATAGTAGGAGATGGCCGAATTAATGGCATTTTCATCCGGTCTATAATATTTGATCCAGGTATCAAAGCTTGAAGCAGCCGCTGACTGTATTTCATGCCCCGGACGGTTCAGTACAATGTTGAAATCATTGGCCAATAATGAAAGGTATTCCTTTTCATCGTAGAATCCACAGCGCTTGATGATTAAATTGTCATAATAAGAGGTAAAACCCTCCATGATCCACAACCCTGTGGTATAGTTTTCCGCGTCATAGTCAAAGGGACCTAATGCCTTGGGACGAAGCCGCTTTACATTCCACAGATGAAAATATTCATGGGCGACGAGGCTCAGATATGTTTTGTAACTATGTTCATTGCGATAAGCATTTCTCGAAGCACCCAGTACGGTTGAATTCAGGTGTTCAAGCCCACCACCACCGGATTGATAATTATGTGTGATGATGACGTAACGTTTATTGGGATTTGATCCCCAAATACGGGTCTCTTCTTCCACAATACGTGTAATATCCTTTGTAAGACGTTCTTTATCATAGCAACCGCCGCCCACCATAGCACATTCATGTTCTACTCCAGCAGCCTGGAACTTCCAGATATCCTGGTTGCCTACTTCAATCGGGCTGTCGTATAAAACGTCGAAGTTTGGCGCATGAAAAGTATGTTGCGTCAAGCGTTCAAGTCCCGTTGATATACTCTTCCAGTTTTCTTTCGGCACAATAGCAATCGTGGTAGGGATGTGGAGCGAACCTTCAAGGTATAGAAATGTTGCTGTAGGGACTATAAACGCATGATCACTGTCGAAAAAATTTGTACGGACAGAGACTTCGAAGCCATATACTGAATAGTGTACATCGATCTGATCCAAGGTATTCGTCGTAACACGCCAGGTATTCTTTGATATTTTGCTGAAAGGAACAGGATTTCCATCTGGGTCGACAGCTTTAAATCGCTCTACATTTTTTGCATATTCACGAATCAAATAGGAACCTGGTGACCAAACGGGCATTTTTAGATCAACATAAGGCTGGTTGAGTTTTTTTAGGCTCATCTTTACGTTAATGTAATGAGCTTGTACTTCTGGAAATGATACCTCAAAGTTTATTGTGGGTACATTTAAATGGTCACTATCCATGAAAAATAATTTTAGTATGCGCTTACAAAATTAAAAGTATCTTATGCTTAAATCAAACAAAAAAATGTTTTGTTGGTTCTTCAATAGTTTATGAAACCCGTTGAACTTTGATTGATTCAAAAAGTTTCATTGGATTGGCCGGATGCTACATAAGAAATCCAAGATACATATTTTCTTTAAGAATCGTCATTTCAGTTTGGAGGTAATTTTTGTATATTTGATACACTAGTTTATAAGGGGAAAATAATCAAGAATTTGTATGATCTTAGTTGTTGATAGTGGCTCGTCAAAGTCAGATTGGAAATTGGAATTGCCTGATAGTGCTCCTATTTCGTTCAGTACAAATGGACTCAATCCTTTTTTCGTTAATGAAAAAGAAATCACACGGGTTATTAAAGAAATACCTGAAATAATACCCTATGCCGATGAGGTGACAGAACTTTATTTTTTTGGGGCGGGCTGTATTACTCCAGACCGTCGTGAAATGGTTTCCAATGCGTTGACCCCTTTATTTGAAAATGCATATATCGCGGTAGAGAATGACCTGTTTGGTAGTGCGCTAGCCACCTGTGGTAATAAGAAAGGCTATGTAGCTACACTCGGTACAGGATCAGATCTGAGCTTTTTTGATGGTGAGGAACTTATGCCTTCCCACAATGGCAATGGTTATGTATTGGGAGATGAGGGTTCCGGTGCCTACTTCGGTAAAAAGCTCCTACGTTTATTTCTATACGGGCGTATGCCAAAAGATCTGAATGAGAAATTCGCCGTTAAATACCGGATAAATAAAGAGGTGGTTATAAAAAATGTCTATCAGAAAGAACGTCCAAATGCCTTTTTAGCCTCTTTTGCACCGTTTATGTCTGATAATATTACCCATCCATTTATTATTGACCTGGTAAAAAGTGGGTTCGAAGAGTTCGTTCAGGCATCTATTTTGACTTATGCCGATTATACACAGTATGAATGTCACTTTGTAGGTTCTATTGCCTACAGTTTTGATTTATTATTGCGTGAGGTGTGTGAAACACATCAGATCAAGGTCGGAACAATACTAAAATCACCTATTAACGAACTGTTCAATGCAGTATTGGAAAGAGAGAGTAACTCATTGTTAAGTCTATAAAATAAATAAATATGATTGTAGCAACTATTATGGTGTATATGTCAATGTTATTTGGCAATCCCGACATTTATAATTTCACTTTTAAAACGCTGGAAGGGCAGGAGGTGAAGATGTCCGAATTTAAAGGAAAGAAGATACTCATCGTTAATACCGCTTCTAAATGTGGTTTCACAAAACAGTACAAAGACCTGGAAGAGCTCCACAAGACATTTGGCGATAAGTTAGTGATCATCGGTTTTCCGGCAAACAACTTTGGACAACAGGAACCGGGATCTAATACGGAGATCCAAGAATTCTGTGAAAAGAATTACGGCGTGGATTTTTTGATGGCTGAGAAAGTGGAAGTAAAGGGAGATCAAATTTCCCCTTTATTTAAATATCTGACCACGCAGGATAACCCTGATTTTACAGGCGATATCAAATGGAACTTTGAGAAATTCCTGATCGACGAAAATGGTAAATTGGCCCATCGTTTTCGGTCAGCTACAAATCCATTAGACCCAGCGATTGTAAACTGGGTGGGAAATAAGAAATAAATCAATTAGATACTCAATAATAAATATGATACCCTCAAAAAGTTAGATACTATTTGGGGGTATTTTTATGGGTGAAAGACAGCGGGATGATTCTGATTGTGCTCCAACTGTTCTGCTTATCAAGCCTTTTTTTCGTAGTTGAAAAATAAAAATTGTGAAACTTTTTCACTGAATTTTAGGCTATTTTATATATGTGTCATATAAGGCCTGGATGCAGTCTTTCAATAGCGGATTAAACTCTTCACTATCAGGTATGTTGCAGCCATTGGTAATCACTACAAATCCATATTTTTCTGCAGGATTGAAAAACATGGCACTATATAAGCCATAGGCAGAGCCTGTATGCCCCGTTAATGTAATTCCTGGAATGACCGTGTCTTCATTCATCATGGCCAGTCCATATCCTGAATCCCTGTTGACAGCAGTTTGCATAATCTTCGCATACTTTTTATCCATTATTTTCTTTCCGTTCCCCATTCCATAGTTCATATGCATGAGCATATATTTTGCAAGATCGAGTGCCGATATTTTCATTCCGCCGGTCGGGGAGAGTGTAGGTGTTGTATACCCCAACTGATAAGCTGTAAGTTCATCCCTTCTTGGGGCATAGGCATTTGGTTCTTCTATAAAATTGGCTTTGTCATCAAATGAGTATAAAGGGACTAACTTGGTCTGATCCAGCGAATCAATACAATATCCACCATAAAGATGCAATGGCTTGAGAATGTTTTTGGAAATATAATTGTCAAAACGCATCTGTGTCAGCTTCTCCAATACGGCCCCTGCCATATTAAAATTAAGATTGCAATATTGATATTGGCTGCCTGGTGCATAAAGGTTGTATGAATCTTTCCAGTCCGGATTTTTAGATGGGTTGATTACATCCAGATTAAAATAGCCGTTTTTATCATTGATGCTGGAAGTATGGGAAAGTACCATCCGAAGGGTAATTTTTGCTTCGGGATAGTTTGGATTTCTAATCGGGAAACCGATGAGATCGCCGAAATCATCGTCTAGCGAACAGCGGCCCTGTTTTAGAAGTTGCATAAAAGAGGTCGCGGTAAACGACTTCGATATGGAGGCGATTCGGAAAATATCGTTGTCCTGTAAGGTGGTTTTGTCTTTTATGTTTTTGTAGCCGTAGTTCTTATGAAAGTCAATCTGGTTATTTTTGACAAGTACCACACTCAATCCTACTGCTTGATAGCGTTGCATGATTGCCAGCAATCTTTGATCGATTTCTGAAGCCTGCTGCCCAAATAATAGTACGGGGAGCAGCAATGTTAGTAGGAGGAAGGAAATGAAGGTCTTTTTCATGATATGTAAGCGAAAAAATAATCAGGGCTAATTTTAACTTTTATTGAATTTAAGATATTCTTTTTGAATACACTGAATAAATTCCCCAAGAGCACTATTCTTGCTTTTTATATTCGAAACAAGGATAACCTCTGTTTTACTATCGATGTCATCAAGTTTCAGCATTTTCAATTTTAGATGTGGATACTGTTTAATCGTCGATGCCGGAACAACAGCCAGGCCCAATCCCTGCGCAACGAGTTCAAGGATAGAGGACATGGAATTGCTCTGGTGTACAATCTTGGGTTCGAACCCCATACGATTGCAGGTGTTGATCGTCAAACGGTGGTATTCAGAAGCATATTTTTGATTGAATGAAATAAAATTTTCATTGAAGAAATTGATGTTGTTAAAGTCCACGGTAGTGGATCCCACAATAACCATTGGATCTTCAAACAGGGGAGTGATAAGGAGTTCGCTTGCGTAAATAGGCGCGCGCATAATGCCGAGATCCAGTTTTCCATTTTCCAATGCTGCTTTCTGTTTTTGAGTTGATGTTTCAAACAAACTGACCCGTAGGTAAGGGAATTTTTGCTGAATCTGTTTCAATACTGTCGCCAACATCTGCTTTGGTGTGGAACTGATATAACCTAATTTAAATTCACCTGAAATATTGTTATGGATCTGTTTAGTGATTGTTTTGCTATGCTCTAAATTTTGTAGGATCTCCATGACCTCATCCAAAAAGTATTTACCTGCTTCGGTCAGTTCTACTCTTTTGTTGGTCCTAAAAAATAGAATAACACCCAGCTCATCTTCAAGATCCTTGATTTGTCTGCTTAGAGGTGGTTGGGACATAAATAACCGCTCAGCAGCCCTTCCGAAATGAAGTTCCTCGGCCACTGTTTTGAAATAAATAAGATGTCGGATTTCCATTGATACTTTTTTGGTATGAATCGATGACAAAATAAATATTTTTAATGAATTTGGGTTAACCTTACCTTTAAATAATTAAAATTTATAGGCGATACCCATGTTCAGCATGCAAACAGCGCCGATGAAAATAACTTGGATACGCGAGGTATCCATCGCGTGATAATCGCGTATTTATGCACATTAAATAATTATTAGACTATGAATAAGGCAACATTACAGGAAATTGAAACGCGATTTGATCAGGATGTCGAACGGTTCTCCAATTTAGAAACAGGTCAGGCGACGACGCTGGATGCAGTGTGGAATATGGAGCTCATAACGGATGCAATTTCATCGCTCTATCCGAATCTGGAGAATGTGTTGGATATCGGCTGTGGCGCTGGTAACTACGACGTGAAATTGCTTCAGAAAGTCAGCACCAATCCGGATGTTACCTTGGTCGATTTGAGCCTACCGATGTTAGAACGGGCTAAAGAACGTGTCGGCGTACTTACGAATGGAGCGATCAATTTGATTAAGGGTGATTTTAGGGAGGTCGATCTACCCGAAGAGAAATTTGATGTTATCATCGCGACGGCGGTTTTACATCATTTGAGAGACGATCAGGATTGGGAGAGCGCATTTCGTAAACTTTTTAAACTTCTCAAAAAAGGGGGCAGCGTATGGATTTTTGATCTGATCGAACAGAATAGTACTGCTCTCCAACACCTAATCTATCGTGAAAAATATGGCGCTTATTTAATCAGCTTGAAAGACCAGGCATATCGTGACCATGTTTTTGCCTACATCGAGCACGAGGACACGCCACGGCCCTTGATCTATCAGCTTGAATTATTGGCAAAGGTCGGATTCAAAGATATCGATGTGTTACACAAGAATTTATGTTTTGCTTCTTTTGTCGCATTTAAGTAGTATTCTCATATGATAAAAACATAAAATAAATAAGGCGATACGGGGAGTATCGCCATAAAATCACACTAACTATTAAAAAACCTATAGGACTAGGAATTTACAAATTCAATAAACCAATGTCTGTTTGATATCGCTTCCCCTTCACTTATCCCGTCTGGTCGAGATATCAAAAAAATAATAAAATGTAATTATTAAGGTCAATACTTCAAAAAAACAAAGTATTTCCATTGGTTTACGTAAAGATATGTGTTTATTTTTTAAATACAAATAAAATTGACGAAAATTAAAAATTTATTATCATTTCACTGTTTTTAAGAACTCTGTCCACGCTACCTGATCAGTTTTAAACGTTAGATCTGCTATTGTAAGTTCGTGTAACGGAACCCAACGGAAAGACTGCCGTTTATTATCTTCAACTTTCTCGTTCGGATCAAAGTCAAATGCTTTGGTCGTCGTTCTGATCTGAATGCTTGATGTATTTTTTACCTGGTAGTAAATTGATATAATCTGGCTGTCGTTGAAGCTCGATTTCTCATAAAAATCAGTTGTATAAATATGCTTAACAACAGCAATGTCAAATGCACATTCTTCCTGGTATTCTCTGATTAAAGCCTCCAATAGACCTTCGCCATACTCTAGTCCTCCACCGGGGAATTTGGTAAATGAAACATTCTCCGTTCTTTCATCACTGATCAATACTTCCTGCTTTTCATTGATCAGTATCCCGTATACTCTTACGTTAAATGGAAACATTCTTTATTCTCTATTTGTAATAATCAATTTTTTCTTCTATAATGGCATAAAACCATTTTCAACCGCAAACTCATCCAATCCGATATAGGAATAATGTCTTGGCAGAAACCAGCCAATTGCCTCCATAATACTCGTAAATTCTTTCTCTGTTCTAAATTGATTGGCGACGATATTAAATACCAGGTCCTGAGATGCCTTTTCTTGGTCTTTATAATTACGTGCGATAAGCATAATTTTAGCATTCTTGACGCCATAATAATCCAAAAACTCACGAAGTTGTGCGCGCACCTGTTGAGGTAGGATTGTTTCCGATGGTTGACCGACTAAGATTTCTTCATCTTTACCAATTGTAGTTTGCTCCGTTTTTTGTGAAAAAATACTTTGGTCCGTGTAAAACTCTTCATTCAGAAAATAATTGACCAAATCGCCGTAGGTGAATATCCAATCTGGATTTTCATTTTGTGGATTAATAGCGATACCAAAACCTTTGGGTAGTACAAAATCCTTTAAACGGTTTTTGATAACAAAGGCCTGGAAATTCTGATCTTTGGGCACACTTTCCAGTTGGAAATAAGGAAATCCGTCCGGGCCGATGACTACTTCGGTTTCGGCGAGTTTCAATGTACACTCAGCGATGTTATTTAAGAAGGTATCGCGCCATGATTCATCCCGTTCTGCAAAGGGAACTTCCATCAGATTGTTGACGATAATGGTTTTTTCTAGGTCTCCTAACCGATTGTCGTTCGCATTGTTACTATCGTCAAATAAATGTATTGTACTCATCTTGGACTGTGATTTTGTTAATTGCAGGTAAAAGTAAAAGAATAATTATAATTTAACGACGTTTTCTTGATTTTGGTTGCCCTTTTCGGCTATTGTTCTGGCTGCTGGAAAGCATTTTTTCCCAACTCAGTAAAAAGGGGTGTTGATCGTCTATCTGTACTTGTTTACCTAGTGATAATTGTAGCTTGATCCATTTCTGGTTATCTTCGGCGTCACAGAATGTGATAGCCGTACCATCCGCCTGAGAACGCCCCGTTCTTCCAATGCGGTGTGTATATAACGCCGGCGAGTCCGGTACTTCATAATTTATAACCGCTTCCAGATCGGGGAAATCTACGCCTCTTGCCAGTAAATCCGTTGTAATCAATACCCTGTTTTCTCTACTTCTAAATTTGTTGATAATATCCTCACGTTGAGCCTGAGACTTATCACCATATAGGGCGAGAGCTGAAATGTTATTTCGACGAAGATCGGCTTCAATCCGTTCAACGCCATGTACTGTCCGTGTGAAAATAAGAACTTGTGATTTAATCTTATTTTCAAGCAGGTAACGGACTAGATTTTTCTTGTCATTTTTATCGACGTATAATACATACTCGGAGATTTTTCCTTTTTTTAATTGATTTTCTATCGTTATCTCTATCGGGTTTTTCAGTCTTTTTTGAATGATTTTATCCATTTCCACCGTACGTGTTGCGGATACGAAAATAGACTGTCTTTCAGCTGGTAGCGCCTGTATGATTTTATTGATTTCGATTGTAAAGCCCAGATCAAGCAATTGATCAAATTCATCAACGACTAAAGTGTCAACAGTTTTGAGACTAACAAGCTGTTGTTCCAGAAAGTCTAGTAGTCTACCGGGAGTCGCTAGGAGGAATTGCGCTTTAGGATAGTTCGCGAGTTGGCTTTCGTAAGTCCCACCACCATAAAAGCAGGCGATATCGAGACCTGTACCCGCGATCAGTTTAGCAATCCTGTCTTTCGTTTGGATACAAAGTTCGCGTGTTGGAAGCAGAATAAGTACAGAGGCATGTTCTCTTTTCCCCTTTTCCAATAAATGCTGTATGATCGGGATAGCGAAAGCTTCGGTTTTTCCAGTCCCTGTAGGGGCGATAGCCAGACAATCTTTGCCTGCTAATAGGGCAGGAATCACCTGCTCCTGGATAGCTGTAAGTACCGAAAGCCCTTGTTTTTCCATGTTGGAAAAAAGAAGCTTATTGAGTTGAAGTGCTGAAAAGTTCACAGTGAAAAAATAAAATTAAAAAGAAGATCTATCTCAATCTTGTGTTTGCTGTCTGATGAGAGAAGGAAAGTATAAATTTCTGATCCCTATCGCTAGACTTTAATCCCCGTATATAATAATTAAAAATCTACAAAAATTAGGAATTTTTCTCAAAAAGTACTAATTTGAGAAATTAGAATATTCTATTTCAAATACGAACCATTGATTGTCAATTTATTTGACAAACACCAATTATATAGAATAATATTTTTGTTAAATTTGTTGAAACAAAAAAGAATATGTTTGATACTGCATTTGACCAAAACAATGAATCTATTTCCACTTTGAGCTTTGACGAGTTCAAAAAGATTATTGTGAATGATTATCGAACTGCCTTGGAAAGTCGTTACGTAAGTTTATTGGGACGTAAGGAAGTGCTTACTGGTAAGGCGAAGTTTGGTATTTTTGGCGATGGAAAAGAGTTGGCACAAATTGCGATGGCTAAAGTCTTCAGGAATGGCGATTGGCGGTCGGGATATTACCGTGACCAGACATTTATATTTGCTTCGGGGATCAGTGATGTCTACCGTTTTTTCTCTCAATTGTACGCACATCCAGATGTTGAAGCGGATCCTTCTTCTGCCGGTAGGCAAATGAACTGTCATTTTTCTACACGTGTATTGGATGATCGGGGGAATTGGCTTGATCAAACGGTTCAGAAGAACTCCTTTTCAGATATTTCTACTACAGGTGGACAGATGGCCAGGGTGTTGGGACTCGGATTAGCATCTAAATTATATAAACAAAATAGGAATCTGGATTATCTGTCCTATTTCTCAAATAGGGGCAATGAAGTTACCTTCTGTACCATAGGGAATGCTGCAACCTCAGAAGGCGTATTTTTTGAGGTCATCAATGCGGCCGGAGTACATCAGATTCCTGCGGTTATTTCTATTTGGGATGACGGTTACGGGATTTCAGTGTCGAATGAAATACAGACTACAAAAGGCGATATTTCTGAAATCCTGAAAGGTTTTCAAAAAGAGGAACTTACAAACGGAATAGAAATTTTTAAAGTCAGGGGCTGGGATTACGCGGGCCTGTGCGAAACATACGAGCAAGCTGCTAACATTGCAAGAGAAAAGCATGTTCCATGTCTAATCCATGTGACCGAATTGACACAGCCACAAGGGCACTCATCTTCAGGGTCTCATGAGCGTTATAAATCTCAGGAGCGCCTGCAATGGGAAACCGAGTTTGACTGTATCGCTAAAATGAAGGAATGGTTACTGAGTTCGGGCATTGCTACAAACGAAGAGTTAGATCAGTTGGACCGTGAAGCGAAAGATTTTGTCCGTCAGGAACAAAAACGGGCTTGGACCGATTATATCAAAACCCTGACGCTTGAAGCAAAAGAAGCTATAGATTTATTGCTACGTATTCCAAATGAAAAAGCGGATTTTGCAGCTAAAAAACTGCAGTCAATGGTTGAACCTTCATTGAAGGAGGTGTATGGACAGGTACGGAAAGTATTGCATGAACTAAAAGGAAAACCGACCGCAGGCCGTCAGGAATTGTTGGATTGGTATAAAGTTAAACAGGAGATTAACGAAAAACGGTATAATTCAAAATTATTTACCGATGGTGTGGATTCACCGTTCAACGTGCCAACGGTAGCCGCAAATTACAGCGAAGATGCTAAAATTGTAGATGGAAGGGAAGTGTTGAACCTCTGTTTTGAAGAAAATTTCCGACGTGATGAGCGTTTATTGGCTTTCGGAGAAGATGTAGGGAGGATAGGAGACGTTAACCAAGGATTTGCGGGCCTACAGGACAAACTCGGCGCGCATCGTGTATTTGATACCGGAATCCGGGAGAATTCCATCATAGGCAAAGGGATTGGATTGGCAATTCGTGGGTTAAAACCAATTGCTGAAATTCAATATTTAGATTATTTGATTTATGGAATCACCGTTGCCAGTGATGATTTAGCCAGTTTAAGTTACCGCACTTTCGGAGGACAAAAAGCACCGGTTATTATCCGTACCCGCGGCCATCGTCTGGAGGGGGTATGGCATTCGGGATCCCCGATGTCTGTGATATTGGGCTCATTAAGAGGACTGCATGTCTGCGTACCGCGCAATATGACGCAAGCTGCCGGAATGTATAATACACTTTTCCGTTCAGATGAACCTGCTATTGTCGTCGAATGTCTCAATGGTTATCGCCTCAAAGAACGTTTGCCGGATAATGTCGGTGAATTTACAGTGCCAATTGGCTATGCCGAGTGTATAAAGGAAGGACAGGATATCACGGTAGTTTCCTATGGTTCGACGCTACGTGTTGTTGAAGAAGCTGCAGTGGAACTGGAACGATTGGGGATATTTATTGAAATTATTGATGCCCAGACCTTACTACCGTTTGATAAAGGTCAGCTGTGTGCCGAGTCCTTGAAAAAAACAAATAAGTTACTGGTTGTAGATGAAGATGTGCCCGGAGGAGCTGCCGCGTTTATACTACAGGAAATACTTGAAAATCAAAATGGTTATTATTTGCTTGATAGTCAGCCTCGGACCTTAACAGCAAAAGCACACCGCCCGCCCTATGGCTCGGATGGTGATTATTTCTCGAAACCATCTTCAGATGATGTCGTGGAAACTGTGTATGCGATCATGCATGAGGCTAATCCGGAAAAATATCCATCGATGTTTTAACAAATAGCTATTTTTTAGATCATAAAAAAAATTGCTATTCAAAGCACCTCTCAATAGGGAGTGTTTTGAATAGCATTTTTTGTGAAAACACTTTAGCAAGCCAGAACTTATCTTGGCTTGATTTTTTGCTCAGCTATTCATGATAATCTCACTTTTCGGAGAACTTTTTCAGTTTTGCCATCCGGGTGCTAACTGAATAAACTTGCGGCTCCGATCATGGCTGCCTTTTCCCCCAATATCGCTGTGTGGATGGTGAATCTCTTGAATTCTTCCCGGTCGGCAATAAAGATAGGAAGTGCTTTCGCGATATTACCGCCAATAATAAAGAGATTAGTCTGATATTTTTCTTCAAAGAAATGCATAAAATCAAAGAGATGCGTTGCGTATTCATCCTTGATTGTTGCAAATGCAGCTGTTTCTCTATGATTATCCAAAATTTCTTTTAAACCAGTGACATCTTTCCCGGTGATCTCTTTGAATCGTTTGACAAACCATCTTGTCACAAGGTATTCCTCAAAAATACTTTCGTGGTAAGGAGTATTCCATAAATCTGCATCGAAGGCTTTCTCCCCTTTATTCCAGACCGCAGATCCTAAACCTGTTCCCAAGGTAATACCAAGTATTCTCGGATTGTCCTGAAGCTGCTGTACAAATATTTCGCCCTGCAGGAAAGCTGCAGCATCGTTGATAAAGTGAATAGCGGTCGGAGGTAAGCCCAGCTCTGCGGATAAAAGGCTTTTGATGTCTTTATCATACAGGTTGTCGTACTTACTTTGTCCTAACATTTTAGAGATGCCGTTTTCATAGTCAAAAGGCCCTGGCATTGCAATGCCAATGAACTGAATAGCAGTCGGTGAGCTAGCTATACTATCCCGTACTGTGGAGGCCCAGGTCTGTAAAATCGTTTTAGCATCTCCTTGAGAAAAAACGTGGTTTCTGACCACGTTCTCTAAATGTATATTCCATTGTTTGGTGTCAATGATACAGGCGGAAATATGAGTGCCTCCAATGTCAACACCTACGACATAATTATCTTGCAGCATGTTTGTAACTTTGATGTTTAAGTAGATGATCCGCAATCACAAGTGCCGCCATGGCTTCTACAATAATTACCGCTCTTGAAACAACACAAGGGTCATGTCTTCCCTTACCACTTGCGATGGCGGGATTGCCATGGATATCTACTGTTTCCTGATCTCTCATGATGGTGGCAACAGGCTTAAATGCTACTTTAAAAGTAATGTCCATTCCGTTTGATATACCGCCTTGTATTCCCCCAGAGAAATTGGTATGTGTATGCACTTGATTTAAATCATGGTCATCTGCTACAAATATATCATTATGTTCGGAACCTCGCAACTCTGAGCCTGCAAAACCTGATCCATATTCAAATCCGTGTACGGCATTGATGCTCATCATTGCTTTGGCAAGGTCAGCATGGAGTTTGTCAAATACGGGTTCTCCAAGTCCGACGGGTACATGTCTTATCACTGCCGAAATGCGTCCACCTACTGTATCACCTGCTTTTCTCACAGCGTCTATAAATTCGACCATCTCATTGGCTGTAGCCGGATCAGCGCAGCGCGCGATATTGGATTCGCGTAGTTCAAGCAAGGCTTTAAGATCTTTGGTGTCCAGATTCGGAGCTTCGATCGTGCCTACACCGGATACATGGGCGAAGATTTCAATGCCAAATTGTTGTAGAAAGCTCTTCGCAACAGCGCCTGCAGCAACACGAGCAGCTGTCTCGCGGGCCGAGGAACGGCCACCGCCGCGGTAGTCGCGGATGCCATATTTCATTTGGTAGGTGAAGTCCGCATGAGAAGGTCTGAAGATATCTTTAATGTGGGTATAGTCCTTAGAACGTTGATCTTCATTTGGTATAACAATGGCAATCGGCGTTCCAGTAGATTTACCTTCGAATACGCCTGATAATATCTGGGCCGTATCACTTTCTTTTCGTTGCGTGGTAATCCTGGACTGTCCCGGTTTACGTTTATCTAGTTCAGACTGTATAAACTCTTCGTCTATCGTTATATTTGAGGGGCAACCATCAATAATTACACCGATCGCTTTACCGTGCGATTCGCCAAAAGTGCTGATTCTGAATAAATCGCCAAATGAGTTTCCTGCCATAAAAATTAAATTTCAATAAACTTAGATAAATTTGCCTTTAAATGCAATGAAAACACTATCCTAAAACCTCACTTTGTCAATTTTGATTATTTTAAATCATTTCTACGTCCGTCGGTGGATAGCCTTCCTTTTGTTGTTATTAAGCAATTAAAAGCGTGTATATAGGTTATAAAAACCGGGAACTTATAATTATACGCTCCCGGTTTCTCTTAATATTAGTCAATGCTAAAAGATTGGGTCTGCAGATGTTTCCAGAAATCCGGATACGACTTTTCTACAACCATTGGTTCCGCAATCTTGATGTGGTCAAAAACCAATGCGAGGGGTGCAAATGCCATTGCCATACGGTGATCCTCATAGGTGTTAAAGGTCACGTCTTCCGGCCGGAATACCCCTGCTGTTTTAAGATGATAGGTTTCGTTATCTTCGATCAGTTCAGCGCCAAATTTAGCTATTTCAGTCTGTAGAGCTGCAATTCGATCCGTTTCTTTGATCTTTAATGTTTCAAGACCTGTAAAGGAAACCTCACGACCTAAAGCTGCAGCGACAACGACGACAGTCTGTGCGAGATCGGGGCATTCTTTGAAGTCAAATAACGTTTTTTTCGAATCTATTGCTGTTTTATGAAGATGTAGGCCATCGGCTTCAAAACTGGATTGCACGCCAAAATGGGTCATGATATCGACAATTGCAATATCTCCTTGCAGACTGTCTTTTTTAAGCCCAGGCAAGACGATAGATGCTCCGTCTTCTGCCAGCGCTACAATAGCGTACCAGTAAGAAGCTGCACTCCAATCTGGCTCCACATAAATCGTGCTTTTCGAAAAGGGCTGTGGGGCAATATGTATTTCATTTGCTGTCCACTCATACTGTATGCCGACACTTTTTAGCATATCGAGGGTCATGGATACATAGGGCCTGGAGGTCAGTTCGCCCTCGATTTCCAATGTAAGTCCCTTTTTCAATGCGGGAGCAATTAATAGTAGGGCAGAGATGTATTGGCTACTGATATTTCCTTTTATGCGGACACGGTCCTTTCCCTGAAATAATCCGCCTTCTATTTTTAGGGGTGGATAGCCGACTTTCTTCTCGTAATGAATGTCTGCGCCGATTTCCTTCATGGCATCAACCAATATGCCAATTGGGCGTTGTTGCATGCGTTCGGTCCCTGTCAGAATAAAGTTTCCTTGAACCAAGTTTAGATAGGCTGTTAAAAAACGCATTGCAGTACCTGCAGGACCGATATCAATTGTGTTGTAGCCGGGCTGTGGATCTGATGCGATCTGTAAGACGCGGTTTAGTGTAACAGTATCAGCGGCTTCAGAAAGATTAGCAATATCAACCTGCCCCTTACTCAACGAGCGGATAATAAGAGCACGGTTGCTCTCGGATTTTGATCCTGTCAGTTGAACCGTGCCTTTTATTTTTTTCGATGGATGCGTCAGCTTGATGACTTGTTGATTCATTATGCTTCTGCTGTTGGTTGTTCCTGTGAATTCATAACCGCATTTTGTTTACGGATAGATTCATTATGAATTAATTCTAGGAATTTTGTTGCAAATTCACTGCCCAAAGAAAGTGCTTCAGCAAGTTTAGTACGTTTTTGAACAATCTCATCCCAACGGTTTACCTGTAAGATGGTTACATTGTTGTCGCGTTTGTATTCGCCGATTTTCTCAGCAATTTTCATACGCTCGCCGATTTTTTGGATAATTAAATCGTCCAATTTATCAATATTGCTACGCAATTCGGCTAATTTGTCCTCAAATGAAGGATTGTTAGAATCAGCTTTACGTAATGTCAAATGATTGATCAACTCTGCTAGGGCTGCTGGTGTAACCTGCTGTTTGGCATCTGTCCATGCAACAGAAGGATCAATATGTGATTCAATGATCAGACCTTGCATATCCATATCCATAGCTTTTTGTGCGATGTAAGGTAACAACTCGCGGTTACCACAGATGTGACTAGGATCGTTAATGATCGGCAAATTAGGGCAAGCTGTTTTTAACTGGATAGCTAAATCCCACATCGGCTCATTGCGGAATGCTGTTTTCTCGTAGGAAGAGAATCCGCGGTGGATAGCACCTAATTTTTTGATGCCAGCGCGGTTAATACGCTCCAAAGCACCGATCCATAACGATAAATCAGGGTTAACAGGGTTTTTTACGAAAACTGGTACATCTACGCCTTGTAGCGCATCCGCAATTTCTTGTACGGTGAATGGATTTGCAGTGGAACGTGCACCTACCCAAAGTACATCAACACCAGCTGCCAAAGCTTCTTCAACGTGTTTTGCTGTTGCAACCTCCGTCGCTGTTAATAAACCTGTCTCTTCTTTCGCTCTCTTCAACCACTCCAAACCAATGGAACCGATACCTTCAAATTCACCTGGGCGAGTACGTGGTTTCCAGATTCCTGCACGTAAGATATTTACTTTTCCAGTATTCGCCAATAGATGTGCTGTAGATACCAACTGTTCTTCTGTCTCCGCACTACAAGGGCCTGCGATAATTAAAGGTTTGTCTCCAGTATCCAACCATGATTTCAAAGGAGTGATTTCTAATGTATTTTTCATCGGAATAAATTTTTAAAAGGTATTTGAGTCTGTTAAGCTGCTATGCTTGTTCTGTAAGTTATTATAGCTCCAACAGATTCAGGGTAAGTTGATTGTTTTATAATTATTAAATTGTTGATTATAATTTTTCGTTTTTGATGTATTCGCCCATAATATTGAAATTGATACTATGTTTGAGTACTTTTCGGATCGCAGCTTCATAGTCTGATTGTTTTTTCCATTCAACATCAACGAAAAAGTCATATTCGTTGCGTTTTCCGATAACAGGCATAGACTGAATCTTGCTCAAGTTGATATTTTGCTCAGCAAAACACTGTAAAATTGTCGCTAAGGACCCCACTGTGTTTCCCGTTTGGAACGATAAGGATGCTTTATTGGCATTCTTATGTTCAACCACCTCATTCGAAAGAACCAAAAAACGTGTTGCATTCTTTTTATTGGTTTCGATTCTTTTTTCTAAAATCTCAAGTCCATAAATCTCTGCAGCCAAAGTACCTGCAATTGCAGCTGTGTCAGTCAATTTCCGTTCAGCAATCATCTTTGCTGTGGCCGCTGTGTCTGACCCTTCGGTAATACGTACACCTTCCAGTTCCGAAAGAAATTCCTCGCATTGGCGGATGGCGATTGGATGCGATTCGATGTGTTTGATGTCTTTCAATTTAACACCTGGTAATACCATTAGATTTTGTTGAATGTTGAGATAGACTTCACCTGTGATATGGAATTTGTAATCCCGAAGCAGATTATAGTTTGGTAGGAGACTACCTGCAATCGAATTTTCGATCGCCATAACAATGTAATCTACTTTTCTTTGTTTTAGCAATTCACAGGTTTTTTTGAATGAATCACATTCAACAATTTCGACCTCACGCCCAAAATATTTAAATGCTGCTTCCTCGTGAAATGAAGCTTTTGCTCCTTGTATCGCAATTTTTAAACTCATTTTCTTGTTGCTATTTTGCCCTTAAACAAGAAAGAGTCCCGATCATCTAAACCGGGACTCTTTCTTGTTATATTCTAATGTATACACAATCTAATCCCGGCTCTTATTTTTAAAATAAAAGAAGTTAAAATAGAAATATGTATATGATCTGTTCATCCTTATGTTGTTTGACATTTCAAATGTACGAATGTTTTTGAAATATCAAAGAAAAAATAATTTTTTTTATCAAAAAAGCCTCATTTATTACTGCTTTTTTTACTGTTTTTTTTATCAAAAAAAAGCTTTATTTTTTGATAGGATTATATTTTCTTTTGTTTTTATAAAATACTATATATAAGTTATTTATCGTTTTTTAACTATTTTATTTCGGTGTTTTTTAGTGTAAAAATCATTAAAAAAAACATGATTTTTTAATGATTTTTTTTCTTAAAAATAATGTGTTTTTTTATTGAAATATCACTGGTTTTATCAGTTGTTTGCTGAAAAAGTATTTTATTACCTTTGCCCAAATATGAATTTTATGCTAAAGCGATTTAATTTTTTAGTGAGCACCGCTATCGTCTGTTTCTTATTTTTAGGGTTTTCTTATAAAGGTGAGGAGCGGTATGTGAAAGTACGACGTGTAATCGATGGGGATACCTTTGTGATTGAAAATGGTCATAAAAAGGGTGAACGGGTACGTATGATTGGGATTGATGCTCCCGAAACAAGGAGAACAGCACGGAAGGAGATAGGTTACTATGGAACGGAAGCTAAGGCATATCTACAAACTATGTTGACCGGAAAAAATGTAAAGCTGGTCTTTGATGTCGGTAAAAAGGATCGTTATGGAAGACTTCTCGCTTATGTGTATCTTAGGGAGAAATTTGTTAACGCAGAGCTGATCGAGCAGGGGTACGCTGTGACCTACACCTTAGCACCGAATGTTCAGTATGCTGATTTTTTTGTGAAATTGGAACAACGGGCTCGTCAGGCTAAGCGCGGACTTTGGAAATAATTAAGCATGGGGCTTTGGAAAATTTAGTAACAGAACAATGATTTTTGTCCTTATAAGTGTTATCTGCAGTGTCACTGTAGCAGTATTATTAAAATTGGCCAAACAGCGTGGCGTTGAAACAAAACAGATGATTGTCTGGAACTATCCAATGGCAGTTGCGCTGACCTACTTTATATTAAAGCCGGAAATAGCGGATGTTAGCTGGACGACGTTGCCGTTTCCGCTGTATATCGCATTGGCTATACTGTTACCGGGGATGTTTATATTTATTGCACTATCTATACGTTACAGCGGTCTGGTAAAAACTGAAGTGGCTCAACGACTGTCTTTATTTATTCCCTTGATGGCATCGTTTTTTTTGTTCAACGAGAAGGTGCAGGGCAACAAAATATGGGGGATAGGAGTAGGTATATTAGCTATTATATGTTCCATTGGTTGGCGAAAATCGCTTCCCGTAGCAAATATGACTGATACAGGATATAAAAATAGCCTCTACCCCTTGCTTGTATTTTTTGGTATGGGGATTATAGATATCCTTTTTAAGCAGGTGGCGTTGCATGTGGTCATACCTTATGTCAGTTCGATATTTATTATATTTGTCATGGCTATGCTGATCGCATTTGGATTGCTTAGCTACATGCTCTTTATTGAAAAGCAGAGCTTTTCACTTAAAGCGGTTTTTTATGGTCTGATTTTAGGTGCTTTCAATTTTTCCAATATACTATTTTATATGAAAGCTCATCGGGCCTTGCCGGAGAACCCTTCCATCGTATTTACCGGAATGAATATTGGCGTGATCTCACTGGGGGCTTTGGTTGGAGTATTATTTTTTAAAGAAAAGCTGTCGTGGTTGAATTACCTGGGGATAGTTCTTTCTATTGTTTCAGTTTTAATTATCGCATATCTGTGAGCTTATTTGAAGATACATATCGAACGATCGATGCTAACTATGAGGGAATTTTTAGAGATAAGGGAAGTAAATTTATTGCCTATGCATTTCCTTTTAAATCTGAGGATAAATTAAAAGATATTCTACAGGAGGTGAAATCCCTACATCCAAAAGCGCGGCACCATTGCTGGGCTTATCGGTTGACTCCGGATCGTAATGTATTTCGTATAAATGATGATGGTGAGCCGTCAGGCACCGCAGGCCGTCCGATCTTGAATGCCATGCTCTCGGCAGATATTACAAATTTAATTGTCATTGTCGTCCGTTATTTCGGCGGTACTTTATTGGGAGTGCCAGGATTGATCAATGCCTATAAATCTGCCACACAGGAGGCATTGGATCAGGCTCAGATCATCCAACGTACGGTGAATGACAGCTATGGCTTGACCTTCGATTATCTGCATATGAATGATGTTATGCGTGTCATTAAAGAAGAAGGATTGGAAATCGAAAAGCAGGAATTTGACAACAGATGCTATCTGGAATTTGAAGTGCGCAAAATGCAGGTGAACCGTGTCGTAGAACGCTTTTCAAAAATTGAAGGTTGCCAGTTGAATTATTTAAGAACGATATGATAAACAATTCAGAACTCATCCTAAATTCAGATGGAAGTATTTATCATTTGAATTTATTGCCAGAAGATATAGCGCATACGATCATTACGGTGGGAGATCCGGATCGTGTTGCCAAGGTGTCAAAATATTTTGACCGTATCGAACTAAAAAAAGGAAAACGTGAGTTTCTTACGCATACAGGATATGTTGGCTCCAAACGGCTGAGCGTGATTTCTACAGGTATAGGCACGGATAATATCGATATCGTATTGAATGAGTTGGATGCATTGGTGAATATCGATTTTCAGCATAAAACAGTGAAAAGCGAACTTACATCTTTGGATATTGTGCGTATCGGAACTTCTGGTGCAATACAGACAGATGTTGAAATGGGAAGTATACTGGCTTCGGAATATGGGGTCGGGTTTGATGCATTGATGCAATTCTACCAAAAACCTTATGATGAAATTGAACAGGATATCCAGCAGGCGCTAATTCAGTATTTTCCACAATTGAATTTGAAACCTTATGTAGCACAAGCGGGCAAGCGCTTACTAGACCGTATTGCATTTGATCTGCCTAAAGGAATTACCTTGACAGCACCAGGGTTCTACGCGCCACAGGGACGTTGCTTGCGATCATCCAATACAATTTGCGATTTAATTCCTTTGGCAAATGCATTTCAGCATAATGGTTTCCGTTTGACCAATCTGGAAATGGAAACTGCGGGTATATATGCCTTGGCCAGCATGTTTGGTCATCAGGCCTTATCCATCAATGCCATTTTAGCGAGTAGGATAGCCGGAGAATTTTCACCGAATCCTGAAGCAGTCGTGGAAAAAGCTATTCAACTGGTACTGGAAAGAATTTAGAAAATCTCCCCGGTACCAAATCTGCATTAAACAACTCCTTTTCGATTGGAGTCAAATTTGAGCATGATAAAGAGTAGTATCGTGAAACTCCAGAGTGAAGACCCGCCATAGCTGACAAAAGGTAATGGAATCCCGATTACGGGAACAATGCCTATAGTCATCCCGATATTGATAAACAAGTGAAAAAATAAAATGGAGGCTACCCCGTAAGCATAGATTCTGGCAAAAGCCGAACGCTGTCGCTCTGCGATATGAATGATGCGCAGGAGTAGTGTGAGATAAATGGTGAGCAAAATTACGGAACCTACAAAGCCCCATTCTTCTCCCACCGTACAGAAGATAAAGTCGGTACTTTGTTCAGGAACAAAGTTATATTTCGTCTGGGTTCCCTGCAGATAACCTTTTCCCCAAAATTGTCCCGACCCGATGGCAATCTTGGACTGATTTAAATTATATCCCTTATCTTTAAGATCTTCCGTCTTGCCCAGAATGATATCAATCCGGTCACGTTGATGCGGTTGTAGCACGTGATCATAAACCAGATCCACACATAATATAAATGCGCTACAAGCAGCAAACAAAATACTCAGATTAATAATATATTTTCTCTTTTTTCGGAAGCTCCACATAAAAAATCCAATGATAGCCGCTAAAACTAAAATAAGAATCCATGGATTGAATAACAGCGCTAAGACGAAAAGTAAGATACAAAGACCACCGAATATCAATAACTCATTGTTTACATAACCTTCGCGGTAAAAGACAAAAATTAGCGAAAAGAAAGCCAATGCAGAGCCTGTGTCAGGCTGCAGCATAACCAAAAATACAGGGAACAGCACAATTCCGGCCCCCATGGCCAGTGTTTGCATGGTGGGCGCTTTATTACTCTGGGCACTTAGAAAATTGGCCAGCAAGAGACAGGTCGAGAGCTTGGCAAACTCCGAGGGCTGCAATCGAAAAAATCCCAGGTCGATCCAGGCCTGATTTCCGCCGACATTCCGCCCGACAACCAATACAATAACAAGGAGTATGGCCGTTATTCCGTAAAATATGGGTGAGGCCGAACTGAAAAATTTTGCATCGATAATCAGGATGGATATACCGAGGATAATTGCTGAGATCAGGTAGAGAGACTGTTTCCCGTAGTTAGTGCCTAAGGTAAAAAAACCGGGCATCTCCGGATTGAAAACAGCCGCACGGATATTAAATAGACCGATCAGACAGAGTGAGAGCCAGAGCACGATTGTTAACCAATCTATCTTTCCAAAGAAACTATTTTTTTGATTATTCATATCTTCTTTTTACCTCACTGTGGTGAACAATTGTTTCTTTTGGTTTGACCAATGCTGTCAATTGTCGTTTTGATTTAACAGTATCTGTTTTTGACTTGATCGAATCGGTTTTCTTTACCTCTTTACTTTTGGGATCTATTACTTTCTTCGGTGCCGGCAGAAAGTTTGCTTTATAGATGCGATCCTGGATGTATTTTGGGGTTGTAATTGTATCCCGAAGGTATTTTTCAACCATCATACTGGCGATAGGGCCCGCCCATGTACCACCATACCCTGCATTCTCCACAAATACAGCAATCGCAATTTTTGGATTTTCTCTTGGCGCAAAAGCAAAAAATACAGCGTGATTTTCTCCGTGGGGGTTTTGCGCTGTACCTGTCTTTCCACACATTTCAATACCGGGGATACGATTTGCCCAAGCAGTTCCTTCGGGAGTATTCACGGCATCGCTCATTCCCTGAATGACTACAGGGTAATATTTTTCATCTACTCCAGCGCTTATCTTTTCCGTAAATTCCTTTTTCGCGATTTTTTGAGCGCCAATACCCTTAATGAGATGTGGTCTATAGTAAAAACCTTTATTGGCTACAATAGCCATGATATTCGCCATTTGCAATGGCGTGATCCCCATCTCGCCCTGACCGATGGATAAGGAGATGTTGAAACTTGAACGCCATTTATCATTCCCATATCGTTTTGTATAAAACTCGGATGTAGGCAATAATCCCGGTTTTTCCCCAGGCAGGTCTATTCCCAATTTGTGCCCGATGCCAAACTGTGTGATTGCGTTACGCCATAGGTCGTAGGCTTTTGGTCCCGAAAGACCACGTCCGTCAATCATTTTGGCATAGGTAAATCCATAATAAGTATTACAGGATACAGCTACCGAGCGCTGTAAAGTGGTCGAGCCGTGGTAGTGGGTACATCCCATCCAGCCACGTCCGCCACCATAACTATAACCATGTGGACAGAAAAATACCGTATTTCGGTCAATGACGCCAGCTTGTTGTGCTGTAAGAGCCGAAACAACCTTAAAGACAGAACCCGGGGGGTATGAGGCTTGAATAGGACGGTTGAAAAGAGGTTTGGTCTCATCGTTCAGCAACTTCATGTAATTATTGCCAACTTGGCGACCCACCATAAGATTGGGGTTGTAGCTTGGGCTGCTTACATAGGCTAAAATTTCTCCCGTTGCCGGTTCAATGGCAACAATAGAGCCAAGCTTATTTTTCATCAGATTTTCCCCTAAAATTTGAAGATCCTTATCTAAGGAGGAGACCAGTCCCTCACCAGCAACGGCTAGGGTGTCATATTTGCCTTCCATAAATATACCCTTTGGGCGATTTAGTGCATCCACCATTAAATTATTTACACCCCTTTTACCGCGGATGAGATCTTCATAAGAACGCTCAACGCCACTTCTTCCGATATAATCTCCGCTGCGGTAAAAGCCATTGGATCGTTCGATATCTTTGTCGTTTACCTCACTGACATAACCTAAGAATTGAGCAGCGATACTATCGGGATAGCTCCTGATTGTCCGCTTTTGTACATAAAATCCACGAAACTGATATTGATATTCCTGATATTGCGCCCAGGTCCGCACGGATAGCTGTTTTTCAAAAATCGATGCCCGATAAGGAGAGTGAGCCCGGGCTTTGGCCATGCGTTTAATAAAACCCTCTTTGTCAATGTCAATTAATTTACAAAACAGAGCCGTGTCAATTTCTTTGACTTCGCGCGGTGTAACCATCAGGTCATAAACTGGTTCATTTTGTACGAGTACTTTACCTTTTCGGTCCAGTATCACCCCTCTGGCAGGATAAACGATGACCTTACGCATCACATTACTGTTAGCCGAATGTATATAAGAGTCGTCTATGATCTGTAGATAAAATAAGCGAGCGACCAAAGTCAAAACTATGGCAACAAAAATTCCGGAAACGACGTACTTGCGAGCAAAAAAACTATTCATAGAAATAAATTTCTATCCACCGATCTACTACAACCGATCTTTCTTTTTGTAGAATAATATGCTAAACAACAGCATAATAATTACCGTAAATATACAACTTAAAACAATACTGAGCAGTGTGTATTGAATATGTTGGAAGGAGAAAGATTCCAGTAGATATAGGAATGTATGATGAATCAATGTGCCAAAAAAGATATAGGAAAAAAACCATCTCACATTCATCAATCCTAGCATTGGTGTAAGAAAAGAATCCCGTTCCTCAACCTCGAGAGTGATTTTCATAAAGAAAATACGGAAGGCGGCTAATGCGACACATGCAGCGGTATTGACCCCAAGTGTATCATAGAAGGAGTCAACGGTCAGTCCTGTTAGAAAAGCGATCAGGTAAACCAAAAAATTGGGTGTTCCGGTCGGGAGCAAAAAGATAAATAAAATATAGGGGAACGCTGCAACTAGGTTGTAATAGCCAATATTTTGGAACAAAAATACCTGCATTCCAATCAAGACGATAAATCGAATAAAGTTAAATATTAAAATCCTAGCCATTGTCCTTTGTCGATTCCTCCAATGTTTTTAGTTCATTACTTAACAAATCCTTTACGACGTATACATGTTGTAGATTAGAGAAATTGGTACTTAAAAGAATGCGCAGATCGAGGAACGCGTCACCCGAAGAGATACCAGTTTGAATCACCGTTCCCACAAAAATACCTTTTGGAAAATGTCCCGAATATCCTGAGGTATAGACTTTGTCGCCTTTGTTTACTTTGACATGATTCGGAATTTCCTTAACTGTCGCAGCCCGATAATCGATATTATTGCCCCAGACCAAGGAGCCAAAAACCTCACTGTGGCCCAAGGTTACCGATATACGCGTGTCAGGATGTAATAAGGATTGCACAGTGGAAAAATTAGGCGATACATTTAATACAATACCCACAACTCCATTTGGGGCGATGACCCCCATTCCTTTTTCAATGCCGTCTTTACTGCCTTTATCCAATGTGATTGTATTCGCTTTTTGATGGATGCTGTTGTTGATTACACTTGCGATAACAAATTGGTAACGCCCAAACTCGCTACTATCCATGGCGGGGACCGGCCCGATTTTGATGCTATCCGTTGATTTGTACGCTTGAAGATCCCTCCGTAATTGGGCATTTTCTTTAGCAAGTGCGTCATTTGTTTCCCCCAGATGTAAATAACTTTTCCAGGAGTTGACTTTTGCATAGAGACTTCCGATTACGCTGTTGGAAGAATTTAGGACCGAGTTGCGTTGAAATGAGTTGTTGGTAATGATCAAAAATAACGAGAATCCAAAAAATAGGATAAACCAAAAGAATGCATTATATCGTCTCAGGAATAACCAAAGGTTTCTCATCTTTTATTGTGGGTATTTAATAAGCAAGCGATATAATAATTTTGCATATTATATCGCTCTTTAAAAAAATCTTGTTAATTATCGAACGCTAATTATTGCATCAAGAATTTGAATCGACCAATATTTTTAAGCGCAATACCAGTACCTCGCACCACAGCACGAAGAGGATCTTCGGCAATGTGCACTGGAAGTTTTGTTTTTGCCTGAATACGACGGTCCAAACCACGCAACAAAGCGCCACCACCAGTCAGATAGATACCGGTTTGATAGATATCAGCTGAAAGCTCGGGCGGCGTAATTTCAAGCGCTTTTAAGATTGCTTCTTCGATTTTGGAAATAGATTTATCCAGACAATGGGCAATTTCGGTGTAAGAAACGGTTATCTGTTTAGGAATACCTGTCATCAGGTCACGACCCTGTACCGCAAAATCTGCCGGTGGTTCCTGTAATTCGGGAAGTGCAGCACCTACCTCAATCTTGATCTTCTCCGCTGTACGTTCACCGATCATGATATTATGTTGTCTACGGATGTATTGAACAATATCAGAGTCAAAATTGTCACCCGCTACACGGATGGACTGATCACATACGATACCGGATAAGGCGATAACGGCAATTTCTGTCGTACCACCGCCAATATCAATAATCATGTTACCCATTGGTTCTTCCACATCAATACCGATACCTACGGCAGCAGCCATGGGTTCGTGTATTAAATAAACTTCCTTGGCGCCCGCAATTTCAGCCGAATCACGTACGGCTCTTTTCTCTACCTCGGTGATGCCTGATGGAATACACACAACCATGCGCAAGGATGGGAAAAACCAACTCTTACCATTGTTGACCAATTTTACCATCCCTCTGATCAAATGTTCAGCGGCTGTAAAATCAGCAATTACTCCATCACGTAAAGGTCGTACCGTTTTTATATTATCATGTGTTTTACCCTCCATTTGCATGGCCTGTCGACCAATGGCAATCACTTTATTTGTGGTGCGGTCAAATGCAACAATAGAAGGCTCATCCACTACTACTTTGTCATTATGAATTATCAGGGTGTTCGCAGTACCCAAGTCAATCGCAACTTCTTGCGTAAACCAATTAAATAAGCCCATTTGCTAATCCTTAAGCTATTTTAAAATAATATGCAAACCTACACAAAAAAAATTAATCTTTTTGAGGTTGTACATCAAAAAAAACTATATTCTGCAAGTAAATTCTGTCTGGAAAAAACTGTCTTTAAATTTAACGAATATAATCTGCAATTGTTACGTTCAGCAGCAACTTATTTTTTTTATTGGATACAACAGCAAAGTAGAATTAAAAAAATGCTTTTGGGATCTTTGCTATCCATATGGGCTGAAAGGAGCGAGATAGTAGTTTTTTGCTAGCAAAAAAAGAATGCCGTTATAGACTAAAATAACGGCATTCTTTTCTAGATTGAGGAAACAGGCTTCCTTGTTTCGCTCCAATTATTTGTTATCAATGCTATTGAGCAGTTGTTGTTTGTTCTTCGGGCTTAGGCTCATCATATTTATGGAAAATTAAGCGGACACCGCTGTTTTTGGTGAAAAACTTCAGCGACCAGTTCACAAATGTGATCAACTTATTTCTAAACCCATAAATAGACATCAGGTGAACAAACATCCAGGTCATCCATCCGAAGAAACCACTAAAGTGAATTTTGCCCATGTCAACGACGGCTTTATTGCGCCCTACCGTAGCCATTGAGCCCTTGTCAAAATAGCTGAATTTTTCCGTAGGCTGGTTAGACATCGTTTTAAGGATGTGTTTTGCGACATAAGCTCCCTGTTGTTGTGCTACCGGAGCAACTCCGGGTAAACCACGAGGTAAGTCATCTGTAATAAATGCGGATACGTCGCCAATCGCGTACACACCCGGCATGTCAATGACACGACACTGATCATCCGTTTGTATGCGGTTACCGCGCTGGATAACTTCTTTTTTGAACCCGTCCGGATATTGACCTGCAACACCTGCGCCCCAGATCACCGTTTTGGTTTCTATGCTTCTGCCGTCAGCGAAGGTGATCGATTTACCATCGTATCCGGTTACCTGTACATTCAATAGTACTTCAACACCCAAATCTTTTAAATACTTCTCGGAATTTTTGGATGCTTTCTCCGATAGATTGGCCAGAACCTTTGGTAGACCTTCTACCAGGTAAACAGACATTTCTGATTTCTTTAATTCAGGATAGTCTTTTTCCAGCACGTTATTCTTAATTTCTGCAATAGCACCAGAAAGCTCTACTCCCGTAGGACCACCACCAACGATCACAAAGTTCAGGTTTGGCTTACGATCTTCAGGATTTGGTATCATTACCGCTTCTTCGAGGTTTTGAAGAACATAACTTCGTATATTGAGTGCCTCCTGGATGTTTTTCATTGGCAAGGCATATTTTGTGATCTGCTGATTGCCGAAGAAGTTTGTCGTGGCACCGGTGGCAACAACCAAATAATCGTAGTCAAAATCTCCAATATCAGTTTTAACTATTTTAGCCTCATTGTCGATGCTTTTTACATCGGCAAGTCGAAAATGGAAGTTATCCTGATTTTTGAACATTTTACGGACAGGGAAGGAAATGGAGTCCGCCGAAAGCGTACCGGTAGCAACTTGGTACATGAGTGGTTGAAAGGTGTGAAAGTTGTTTCTATCTAATAATAGAACTTCAACTTCCTTATTTTTAAGCTTTTTAGCAACTTCAATTCCTCCAAATCCAGCACCAATAATGATTACTCTTGGGAATTTTCTATTTGAACTATTGCTTGGCATATTTTTAATAGTTTGTTGTAAAAATTCGTACAATCGAATTAAGCTGCAAATATCTTAAATTTTGAACCAAAAAGCTAAAAAATATTTATTTATTATGGCAATACATTGTGAAATTTATCGTTATAAGGCCAATTCTTTTGATAAAATATTTTGTAGTGTTTTGGTTTTAAGTCTTTTATGTCGTAAAAAGGCTTTTAAAAAAAACTTGTATGAATAGCAGAGTCATTGTGTATATTATACACAATGACTCTGCTATTGCAACGAACCTTTGAGCTTGATTTTCATGCCATTGTTATTCGAGTGGAGGCGGAGTTGACAAGCGAGCCGGCTTTGTCCATCGGCATCTGGTAATGTATCCAGCATATCCAACTCCTGATCACTGGCTTCGGAAAGGTTTTCCAGGCCTTCAAGAACTTCAATATGGCAAGTAGCACATAACGCCATGCCGCCGCAGGTCGCCAGTATATCGTATTCCGATGCCTTCAGAATTTCCATTAACGATAGATTGATATCCGTCGGAATCTCGATTGTGTTTTCCGAGCCGTCGCGATCGACGACAGTTAATTGTATCAGATTGTCTTCCATGGCTAAAAGGTATTTACACCGTTGACGGTTGTATATTTAAATGTTAGCTTTTGATCCGGGTAAACAAATTTGAAAGCACTTTGGCACATCAGTGCGGCTTCATGGTAGCCGCAGAGAATCAGCTTTAGTTTGCCAGGATAGGTATTAATATCGCCAATGGCATAGACACGTTCGACATTGGTCGAATAATCAAAAGTATTGACTTCAATTGCATTTTTATCAATATTTAATCCCCAGTCCGCGATAGGACCCAGTTTTGGTGTCAGACCATATAGCGGAATGAAATAGTCCGCATCAATCGTAATTGTTTCCTTTTCTTTATTTACCGTCTCGACGGCTGTAAGGAGACCATTTCCGTGTATATTGCTTAGGTTATGGGATAACAGTAAATTGATTTTGCCTTGTTGAGCCAGTTTGAAGACTTTTTCCGCTGAATCGGGAGCTCCGCGAAAAGAATCACTGCGATGAATAAGTGTAACCTGTTGCGCTATATCAGCCAGATGGAATGTCCAATCCAGAGCTGAGTCACCACCTCCGGCAATAACAACTCGCTTGTCCGCATATTTAGCCGGATCTTTTACCATATAATCCACGCCCTTCCCCTCATAGAGATGCAGATTTTGGATCTCTGGCTTACGCGGTTCAAAACAACCGAGCCCACCGGCGATCACAATAACCTGCGCATGCACTTTGGTATCATCACTTGTGGCGATAATAAAGGAACCATCATCCTGTTTTTCGATCTGTTCTACACGTTCACCCAGTGTAAATGTGGGTGCAAAAGGTTTTATTTGCTCGAGTTGATTATCGATAAGCTCCTGCGCTGTAATGCTCGGATAGCCGGGTATATCATAAATCGGTTTGTGTGGATATATTTCAGATAACTGTCCGCCCACCTGAGGTAACACATCGATCAGATGGCATCTCATTTTTAGGAGGCCTGCCTCGAAAACAGCAAACAATCCTACTGGTCCAGCACCGATGATACAAATGTCTGTATTTATCATAGTGATTATACATTTAAATTGTTGTAAATCGTATTTAATATTCTTGTAAAATCCTCAAAATCTTTTTCCGTTAATTTCTCCCAGGCTTTCATGCGGATCTCCGCGACGAGGGGGGATAGGGAAGCGACCTTAAGCTTACCTTCTTCCGTCAAATGGAGGTAAAGGCTTCGTCTATCTGTCTCATCAATAACACGTTCAGCCAAACCTTTCTTCAATAAGATATCCACAATACGGGTTAGGGTGGGTTGGTCTTTGCCACAGCGCTTGGCTAATTCTTTCTGAGACAGTTGTTCGGTCTCATACAGCGCCTTTAAGACAGCCCATTGATCCACTGTAATGTCAAATCCCTTTTCAGAAAAAGATGATTGAGCAAATTGTTTTACCTTCCTGGCTGTTTGATCCAGGATGAAAGAATAACGGTCAAATTTTTCGTTTAGCATACAAATATTTAGTATGACAAATATATAGAAATATTTAGTATGACAAGTAATTTGAAAGCAATAAAAAAAGGCGTTCAAATTTTTGAACGCCTTTTTACAATATGTTAAGATCGATTAAGGTCTTACTACTTCAGCTTTTTTTGCTGTATTACCTTCAGCTAAGTGTTTACCCTTACGTAAGTCGTATACGGAAGGCGCTGCTAAGATAATGGAAGAATAGGTACCTACAATCACACCGATTAAGATTGCGAAAGAGAATCCGCGGATCACCTCACCACCAAAGATAAACAAGACCGCAAGAACGAAAATAATCGTCAATGAAGTAATGATCGTTCTACTCAATGTCGAGTTGATTGCGTGATTGACAACTTCGCCAAGATTTTCATTATGTGCATTCGGTTTTGATACGAACTCTCTCAAGCGGTCAAATACAACCACCGTATCATTTACTGAGTATGCAATTACCGTTAGGATTGCCGCTACAAAGTGTTGGTCAATATCCAAGGAGAATGGTACAATACCGTCTAGTATAGAGAATAAACCCAATAGAATAATCGCATCGTGGATGGTTGCAATAGCTGCACCCACAGAGTATTCCCATTTGCGGAAACGGATTAAGATATAAGCCGCTACAATGATAATGGAGAAGATTGCTGAACTAGTCGCTCTTGACTTGATGTCTGATGCGATACTAGGTCCTACTTTCTGTGAGGATAGGATCTCATGTTTGTTGGAGGCATCTACCTTCGCTAGTCCCTGGTTTAATTTATCCAATACTTCTTTATCGGCCGCATCGGAAGTTTCTTCAATATGATAGGTTGTGGTAACACGAAGTTGGTTTGATGCTCCAAATACTTTTACTTCCGTTGTTTTTTGGAAAATATCATCCAGACTGGTACGAACAGCTTCCGGATCAACCGTTTTATCGAAACGAACAGTATAGGTACGTCCACCTTGGAAATCCACACCTAAACTGAAGCCTTTTGTGAAAATTGAGGCTGCGGAAATTAAGACCGCAACAACAGAGATTGCATAGAATACTTTACGTTTTTGAACGAATTTGAAGTTTGCATTATGCAAGGTATTTGCAGACCAAGGGAAAGATACTTTGATTTTAATATCTTTTTCCAGCATCCATTCGATAATAACGCGTGTTACAAGTATAGCTGTAAATAATGAGGTAATGATACCTACCATCAATGTAGTTGCGAAACCTAAGATCGGACCGCTACCAAAGAAGAATAAGATAATACCAATTAGGAAGGTTGTAATCTGAGAATCTAAGATCGATGGTAAAGCATGTTTATAACCATCTGCAACTGCCTGGCGAATTGATTTTCCTAGGCCAAGTTCCTCACGGATACGTTCGTATATCAGTACGTTGGCGTCGACGGCTGTACCCATTGTCAATACGATACCGGCAATACCAGGTAAGGTCAGTACGGCATTGAGCGAGGCTAATACCCCCATGATAATAAATACGTTCAACAATACAGCAATGTTAGCCACAATACCTGCAGTATTGTAGTATGCAATCATAAAGATCATGACCACGATAATACCGATTACCGCTGAGTTGATACCTGCATCAATTGCTGCTTGTCCCAAAGTAGGGCCTACAATCGCTTCTTCAACGATTTTAGCTGTAGTTGGAAGACGACCAGCTTTTAAAACGTTTGCTAAATCTTTTGTATCCTCTACCGTAAATGAACCGGAGATAGATGAACTACCGTTTGGAATTTCACCGTTAACAGAAGGAGCAGAATAAACCACATTATCCAATACGATGGCAATTGCATCTCTATTTTGAGCAGCTTTTGCTGTGATTTTTTTCCACTCACGTGCACCTTCACTGTTCATTTGCATACCAACAACAGGCTGGTTTTTTTCATCAAAGTTGGAGTTAGCATCTGTAATGACATCACCGGTCAATACGGCGCCATTATCCGGACCTACTGCTTTGATGGCATATAGGGAAAGTTGTTCTGGGGTTTTTTGCTCAGGTTTTACAGCCCATAAAAGCTTCAAGTTGCCCGGAAGAATTGATTTTACTTCTGGACGTTGCAAGTAAGCGTTTACTTTGGACGTATCTTTTAATGCAGCAATACCAACCATAGCGCCTGGCATAAGCGCCATTTGTTGGTTTTCGCCCATATAAACTGCTGGACGTAATACTTCAAACAATGGATTTTTCTGTCCTAGATTAAGTGCCGCACTGTCTTTTTTAGCTTTATTGTCTTTTTGACCACCGGTTAGGTTAGAAAGTAAATCGTCTGATTTTTTCGTTGTGTCAGTAGTAGCACTGTTGTTCGCAGCCGGAGTAGCTTTCAACGTAGTTGCTAATGTTCTGTCGATATTTTCTAATAGGGGGTAAACTTCCTGATTAGTGTACGTTTCATAGAACTCCAATTTAGCTGAACCTTGAAGGAGGTTACGGACACGGCTTTCGTCTTTTACACCAGGTAACTCAATTAAGATACGGTTTGTACCTTGCTGAATCTGGATGTTTGGCGAAGCAACACCAAATTTGTCAATACGTGTACGAAGTACTTTGTACGAATTTTGAATGGCATTGTCGGCTTCTTTTTGAAGGAATGATTCAACTTTTGAATCAGAATCACCCGGTTTAATCAAAGAAGCATTGTCTTTTGTCGAAAAGAACGTCGAAAGCGGAGTAGATGCGCCAATGGATTTGTATTCTTCCATAAACAAAGCGACTACCGTTTTTTGACTGGTTTTGCTTTTTGCTACCGCCTGTTCCAACGCTTTGTTGAATTTCTCATCTTTTGGATTGTTGGCCAGATTACGGATCAGCTCATCCAATGAGATCTCCATGGTTACGTTCATACCACCTTTCAAATCCAGTCCTAAAGCCAGTTCATTTGCTTTTGCTTCCCGATAGGTGTATTTCGCAAAACCTAAATTGTACACTACTTCACCTGCCATTGAATCTAGATAGCGTTTCTCTTTTGCCAAATCTCCCTTGGCAAAATTCTCAGCATCTCGCTCCACCTTGCGGGTCACCCAAGTAAATGATAGGGAGTATAGACACGCTAATGACACCACTATCACTAAAAGTTTAATCAGCCCTTTACCTTGCATCGTCTGTTATTAATTGTATTAATTTTAATGTTAAATACTGTTTATGTAATTGATAATTAGTTCTTCTTTAATCACACTTTACCAAGAATGGCAAAGGTATAAAATTTTTGTAGAATGAAAAGCTTTATTTATGCCATTTAGGTCAAAGGCATAAAATTAGAAGAATTGCTGAAAAAAAGAAATATTTAACGTATTTATTTTATATAAAAAAGGCCCTGCTCAAATTTGAACAGGGCCTTTTTTATGATTTTTTAATACTATCTCAATGTATATTTAATACCGAAAGAGAAGGTAGAAGCATCAAAATCACTGTTGTGATTTAATCTCCAGTCTGGTTTCCAGTCTGCGTGAAAACCGATAGGAGCAGCTGGGATTTTAAATTCCAAACCTAATTGCGGACGTAAGCTAACCGCAGTGTAGTTGTCTGCAACATCAACGAATGTCAATTGAGCACCCACACCAGCGTACCAACCTAAGCCGTTTACACCGCGGAATGGTCTTGCGTATTGGTAATCCGCACCTACAGCAACAACATGGTCATCAAACATTACTTGCGCTTGACCGTTATTTGTCCCGCCGAAAGATTGTTTGTATTGAATACCCCAAAGATCACCAACTGAACCATCGAAAACAACACCGATAGCGGCACGTTGTGGAGATTGAGCTTTCGCTTCTTGTGCACCAAATGCTAATGCTGCAACAGCAGCTAATGAGAGTAAGGTCTTTTTCATAATTATCTTTACTTTATATTTTCAATTAATTAAAATTACTTTTCGGTGTAAGCAAAAGCAAATAGCTTGCCAAAAAAAAGAAGTGACATTGGGAAATAAGGTTTTGTTTCAATTTATATCCATTCTCATTTGTCTAACGATTGTAATTTGTTTATTTTATTTTTTTATATTGCATATTTTTCTTAAATTTGCCTGGCAAATAGAAAACCCAATACATATTTGCCATGCAATTAGATCCACAAAAATTCGTAGCAGAAGGTCTCACTTACGATGACGTTTTATTAATTCCAGCTTATTCTGAAATTTTACCCCGTGACGTCGATACGAGTACCTCGCTGACTAAAAAAATCAAATTAAATATTCCATTGGTTTCTGCGGCAATGGATACGGTTACTGGTGCTGATTTAGCAATCGCGATCGCACAAGCGGGCGGTATTGGTATGTTACATAAGAACATGACTATTGCAGAGCAAGCTGCTGAAGTGCGCAAGGTAAAGCGTTCTGAAAGTGGTATGATCCAAGATCCAGTCACATTATTAGCTACTGCAACTGTTGGTGATGCCTTTAATATTATGAAAGAACATAAAATTGGGGGAATTCCAGTGGTTAATGAAATAGGCCAATTAGTGGGGATCGTCACCAACCGTGATCTTCGTTTTCAAAAAGATATGCGTCGTCCGATCAATGAGCTGATGACGAAAGATAATCTTGTCGTTGCCCCCGAAGGAACGGATTTGGTGAAAGCAGAGGAAATTCTTCAGAATGAAAAAATCGAGAAACTTCCGGTGGTCAATAAGGAAGGGATCCTAAAAGGTCTGATCACCTTTAAGGATATCCAAAAATATAAACATTATCCAAATGCGGCGAAAGATAGCCATGGTCGTCTATTGGTAGGTGCTGCAGTAGGTGTTACGCCAGATACATTGGACCGGGTTGAAGCATTGGTGAAAGCAGGTGTGGACGTCGTAACCATTGATACTGCGCACGGGCACTCTAAAGGTGTAATTGACAAATTGAAACTGGTGAAATCCAAGTTCCCGGAACTACAGGTGATCGTCGGAAATATTGCAACAGGAGCGGCTGCAACAGCATTAGCTGAAGCTGGCGCGGATGCTGTAAAAGTAGGTATCGGGCCGGGTTCTATCTGTACAACCCGTATTATTGCAGGTGTTGGTGTTCCTCAGCTTTACGCAGTTTACGAAGTCGCTAAAGCGCTAAAAGGTACTGGAGTACCGTTGATCGCTGATGGGGGTATCAAACAAACCGGTGATATCGCAAAGGCGATTGCTGCTGGGGCGAGCACCATTATGGCCGGATCGCTATTTGCCGGAGTAGAGGAAGCTCCCGGAGAAACCATTATCTACGAAGGACGTAAATTTAAATCCTACCGTGGTATGGGATCTATCGAAGCAATGGAAAAAGGTTCTAAGGATCGTTACTTTCAGGATGTGGAAGATGACATCAAAAAACTGGTTCCAGAAGGTATCGTTGGCCGTGTTCCTTATAAAGGTACATTGGCTGAGGTCGTATATCAGTATATCGGTGGATTGCGCGCTTCAATGGGCTATTGCGGTGCCGCAACAATCGAAAAATTACAGGAAGCACAATTTGTCCGTATTACAGGTGCCGGTTTGAGAGAATCGCATCCACATAATATCTCAATTACAAAAGAAGCTCCTAACTATAATAGCAGAGGCTAAACTGGGCTTTAATTTATAAAAAACCTGATAATTTGCATTATCAGGTTTTTTTGTGTAAAAATATTAGCAAGATAACTCCAGTGATCGCGGGGAAATTTGTACTTTTATACCCTATTCTCAGGTTTTAAAATTTAAGGAGTTAATTTGGATTATTTAGCGGGTTTAAACCCTTCACAACGAGGAGCCGTAGAGCAAACAGAAGGCCCTGTCATGATTGTTGCAGGAGCAGGTTCAGGAAAAACACGGGTAATTACTTATCGTGTCGCACATTTGATTCAAAAAGGCGTTGATCCATTCAATATCTTGGTCTTGACATTTACGAATAAAGCAGCCAAGGAAATGCGTGCGCGTATTGTTTCTGTCGTGGGCAGCGAAGCAAAAAATATTTGGATGGGAACATTTCACTCCGTATTCGCAAAGATACTTCGCGTAGAAGCCGAACTAATTGGATATCCGCGAAATTTTACCATATACGATACCGATGATACCAAAAGTCTGCTACGTGCCATCCTAAAGGAAATGAACCTGGATGACAAATTATACAATGTCAATCATGTTTACGGTCGGATATCCCAAGCCAAGAATAACTTGATCTCGCCACAGGAATACAATAAAAATGAAGCTATACTAGCCGAAGATATTTCGAATGGACGAGGGCAGCTGGGGCAGATTTATATGACGTATGCACAGCGTTGTTATCGCGCAGGTGCCATGGATTTTGATGATCTCCTGTTCAAAACAAATGTTTTATTGAACAAACATCCTGAGGTATTGCACAAATACCAGCATCAATTCCGGTACCTGATGGTCGATGAGTATCAAGATACAAACTTTTCACAGTACCTAATCGTAAAACGACTGGCTGCCGTCAATGAAAATATCTGCGTTGTCGGTGATGATGCACAGTCCATATATGCCTTCCGTGGTGCCAATATCCAGAATATTCTGAATTTCCAGAAAGATTACCCGGATGTGAAGATCTTTAAATTGGAACAAAATTATAGGTCCACCAAAATGATCGTCAATGCGGCCAATTCGGTGATCGCCAATAATCAGAATCAGTTGGAAAAGAATGTTTTTTCGGATAATGAAGAAGGGGAGAAAATTAAGGTTTCACGTGCTTTCTCCGATAACGAAGAGGGGAAAATCGTTGCGGATCAGATTATTGAAGAGAAATCTTTGAAGGGACTCAATTACAAAGATTTTGCGATTCTTTATCGAACCAATGCGCAATCAAGAGCGATGGAGGAGGCCCTGCGGAAGATCAATATACCTTATAAGATCTATGGTGGAACATCTTTCTACCAAAGAAAAGAGATTAAAGATCTGATTGCTTATTTCCGTCTTACTTTTAATCCCAATGACGAGGAGGCCTTGAAACGTGTCATCAATTACCCACGCCGGGGAATCGGAGATACAACCATAGAAAAGATTATGATTGCTGCCGACCAAAATCAATATCGGATATGGGATGTTGTTGCAAATGCCGCCCATTTCCTCGATGGTCGTAGTGCGACCTCAGTTGGAGGTTTTGCACAGATGATACAGAGCTTTCAGGCATTGGCTAAAAATAACAACGCATTTGATACTGCTATGCATATCGCACAGCATTGTGGTATCCTGAAAGAACTCTACGAAGATAAATCTGTTGAAGGGTTAGCGCGTTATGAAAATATTCAGGAACTACTTAACGGTATTAAGGAGTTTTCGGAACGGGAGGATATTGAAGACCGTGGTCTTGATGTTTACATGCAGGACATTGCTTTATTGACCAATGATGACAACGATAAAGATCCAAATGCAGATACGGTTTCGTTGATGACGATACACTCTTCCAAAGGACTTGAGTTTCCAATCGTATTTATTGTAGGTCTTGAAGAAAACTTGTTTCCCTCTCAGTTGTCATTGAATTCCAGATCGGAATTGGAAGAAGAAAGAAGACTTTTTTACGTTGCTGTTACCAGAGCTGAAAAAAAATTACTACTTTCGTATGCTACTTCGCGATATCGTTGGGGAACGTTGAATAATTGCGAACCCAGTCGTTTTTTGGATGAATTGAATCCTGCTTGTCTTGCGTTGGATTTTAAACCACGACAAACTTCCGCCTCAGCCGGCAGTTTTCAGGGCGAACGAATCGCATGGCAACAAAAGGATAGTGACGATGTGTTTTCGAAACCTAAGCCCAAGCCAATGGTCAAAACAACGTCGATACTGCCAAAAGCCCACAAACCTACTGCGGGTTTTGCTCCTTCTGACACATCAAATCTTCAGGTCGGCATGGAAGTTGAACATGAACGCTTTGGATTTGGTAAGGTTGTCAACCTCGAAGGAAACAAAGGAGATATAAAAGCAACTATTTTCTTTAAAGAGTTGGGGCAGAAACAATTGTTGCTTAAATTTGCAAAACTTAGAATAATTCAATAATAAAATACCAAAACGAGATCTTAACCGTTTAATAGGTACTTATATTAGCTATATGAACTTTGACTACAACAGCACTAGGCCAAAATTGATCCTTGCAGAATATGGTCGCAATGTGCAAAATATGGTAGATTACATCTGTACTTTACCCACAAAGGAAGAACGAAATAAACATGCCCAAATCGTGATCGACATGATGGGTGTATTGAATCCACATTTAAGAGACGTTTCTGATTTTAAGCACAAACTTTGGGATCATCTACAAATTATCTCAGATTTCAAGCTTGATATTGACTCGCCTTATCCTATTGCTACAGCCAAAAGTGTCAAACACGAAGTTGAACACTTAGGTTATCCTCAGCACTCGATCAAATTCAAACATTATGGATTTACAGTGGAGAAAATGATCGATAAAGCGTTGAAGGTAACTGATGAATCTAAGCGGGAACAAATGGTTATTGGTATTGCCAATTTTATGAAAATGGCGTACCTCACCTGGAACAAGGATTCCGTATCTGATGAATTGATTATACAGGATCTGAAAGAACTGTCCGGATATCAACTAACCCTGCCTGAAGGCACGGTATTGACCAAACTTGATTTTAAAACCCCGCCTCCGGGAAATCGTGTTAAAGGTCCAGCGACGACCAACTCTGGTGGAAATAATAATAACAACAGTAACAATAATAATAGCTCTTCAGGTTATCAGTCAAAAGGCAGCGGTAGTAGCAAGCCCCGTATGTCAAATAACAATAACAACATGAAGCGTAATAACTTTGGTAGTAATAACAATAATAACAACAATAGAAATAGAAAACCTCAAAATAATTACAATAATAAAAGAGGCTAGTTCTTTAAGTTTTTAGTTTAAGAAGCAGGCAATTGCGAAGTGATTCATAGATTTCTTTACAATTGCCTTCTTTATTTATAGTATGGATTTGTCTGTCAGCTCTGGTTTAGACAATGATCAATAAAAATCTGACGCGATCCGGATTTGTTGATCGGACAGCCCCATAATTTTTTTAATACAATTTTGTCGATTTTAAGAATCCCGCGGTGTCATTGAGTGACATCATAAATTAAATTAAACGCCGGGTTTTTGTTGTAATAAGAAGATATCAGTTATATAAATGAATGCATTTGAAATAATCGGTGGAAAACCGTTAAAGGGAGAGATTATTCCTCAGGGAGCAAAAAATGAAGCTTTACAAATTCTGTCAGCAGTTTTACTGACTGAGGAACCCATGACCATCAGTAATATTCCCGATATTAAGGATGTCAACAAATTAATTGATCTGTTAGGCGCGTTGGGCGTCAAGATTGATCGAATAGATAAAGATACTTACGTTTTTGAAGCGAAAGATATTAATATAGATTATTTCCAGTCGCCTGAATTTAAAGAAAAAGGTGGAGGCTTACGTGGTTCTATTATGATTGTCGGACCATTGTTGGCTAGATTCGGAAAGGCTGCCATTCCAAAACCGGGTGGTGATAAAATTGGCCGCCGACGTTTGGATACCCACTTTCTGGGCTTTGAAAAACTAGGAGCTAAATTTGTTTACGATGCTTCAACACATTTCTTTAATGTGGATGCTACCGAACTAAAAGGTAACTACATCTTATTGGATGAAGCTTCTGTTACTGGTACAGCAAACATCGTTATGGCTGCTGTATTGGCTAAAGGAACAACAACTATTTACAATGCGGCCTGTGAACCTTATTTGCAGCAGCTCTGTAAGATGTTGAACCGAATGGGCGCAAAGATATCAGGTATTGGATCCAATTTATTGACCATTGAAGGCGTGGAACGCCTTGGCGGAACATCTCACCGTATGTTGCCTGATATGATCGAGATCGGCTCTTTTATTGGTTTAGCAGCAATGACAGGTTCCGAAATTACTATTAAAGATGTTTGTTTCAAGGAGCTGGGTGTCATTCCATCGGTATTCTCACGCTTAGGGATTCAGTTTGAATTACGTGGGGATGATATCTTTATTCCTGCACAGGATTCTTACGAAATTGATACGTTTATAGATGGTTCTATTCTGACCATATCGGATGCGCCATGGCCTGGATTCACACCGGATCTATTGAGTATTATTCTCGTGGTGGCAACACAAGCAAAGGGAAATGTTTTGATCCACCAAAAGATGTTTGAAAGTAGACTGTTCTTTGTCGATAAATTGATCGATATGGGCGCGCAGATTATTTTATGTGATCCGCACCGCGCTACAGTCATTGGTTTGAACAAATCGCACACCCTGAAAGGTATCGAAATGACATCTCCGGATATTCGTGCCGGAGTATCGCTATTGATCGCTGCATTATCTGCGAAGGGAAAATCTGTGATTCACAATATCGAACAGATCGAACGTGGCTATCAGGATATCGAGGAGCGTTTACGCAAATTGGGAGCGGATATTAAGCGTGTTGACGTTGAACCAAAAGGACACTAGTCTCCATTTGGCGAAGGTAACCCATACAAGATAATTTTTATAATTAGAGCCTCGGAGAAAAACCTGAGGCTTTTTTAGGAAACTAGACAGATAACAAAACATGCATAAATAGAAAAGGAGTTGATTATATCAACTCCTTTTCTATTTATGCATGTTTTCCTTATACCAAAGGAGCTGGTGCTTCTTCTTCAAACAAAGGAAACTCTTTGATAATATTGTACCAAGTGATCACTTTTTTGATGTCGGATGTATATACACGGGATTCATCATGGCCAGGAGCTACTTCGCGGAAAAACTCTCGCAATGTCGTAGCATCCGATTTTGTGTCAGGCAAAGTCAATCCTTTTTCTTTAATAGTCTCAAATATATCCAAAAGGCGGATTTCTTCTTCGTCACCGTAGATCGTGATATCTTCCAATGTTGCCATTTTTGTTGAAGATAAACTTACCACTGTCTTAATTTTTGCTTGATCAAGGGTTTCCAGAATAAAACCACCCTTATTTTGTCCAACCAATTTGAACAATCCTGGTTTACCAGTTACAGATACTAATGCTCTTAAATTCATCTTAATTTTTTTTAAACCTCCAGAATTAATCTTCGATTACTTCAATTGATAAAATGCGGTCTCCTTGTCTGATATCGTCTACTACATCAACATTCTCGATTACTTTCCCGAAGCAAGTATGATTACGGTCTAAGTGCGCTGTGTTGTTGCGGCTATGGCAAATGAAAAATTGGGAACCACCTGTATTGCGTCCGGCATGAGCCATTGACAATACACCTCTGTCATGGTACTGATTTTCTCCTGTTAATTCACAATCGATTTTATAACCGGGGCCACCAGTTCCAGGGATACCTGCAGCGCCTTCACGTGAATTAGGACAACCACCTTGAATCACAAAATCAGGAATAACACGGTGGAAAGCCAATCCATCATAATAACCTGATTTAGCAAGTTTAATAAAATTTGCTACTGTATTTGGAGCATCAGCTGTGTAGAATTGCACAGTCATGTCGCCTTTTTCTGTTTTAATAATCGCTTTACTCATGTTCAAAAATTTTTATGAAATACAAAGATAATGTTTCAGAGTGAAATGCGAAGTAATTCGCAAATTCCATTTTTTAAAATTGCACGATTTGTAGCGGGATGACCTTAAGAATAATGTGAAATATTTTCTATATTTATGTCAGCTAGCCGGTTATAATTTAAATCATGTCAAATCTGCATAAATTAGTTATCAGGGAATGGTCCGAAGCAGATCGACCCCGCGAGAAATTAGTAAGTCAGGGAAGGAGAGCGCTTTCCGACGCGGAACTATTGGCGATTCTGATCGGCTCCGGTTCGATGGATGAAAGTGCTGTAACACTTTGCCGGCGTATTTTAGCAGATGTCAACAATAGCTTGGATACGCTTTCAAAGATGGATGTCAAAGAATTGAGCCGATATAAAGGTATTGGTGAAGCCAAAGCGATATCGATCATCGCCGCATTGGAGCTTGCACGACGCAAGAAGGAATCTCCCGCAGAGGAAAAAAAGATTTTGAATAGCAGTAAACGTGTATATGATTTTATGAAACCCATTTTACAGGATTTACCACATGAGGAGTTTTGGACACTTTACCTGAATACCGGATGCAAATTATTGGATCAGCAACTTATTGGTCGTGGCGGAAATGATTTCACTCCCGTCGATGTCCGCATCATTCTGAGAAATGCCCTTGCCGTAAAAGCTCATTCCATCATACTGATTCACAATCATCCCTCAGGGACTTTGCAACCCAGTAATGCTGACAGAATTCTGACGCAAAAAATTGTCGAAGCATCAAAAATTATGGATATTAGGGTAAATGATCACCTGATCTTCACAGACAACGGATATTATAGTTTCAGAGATGAGGATATAATGGATTAGCTATAGGAATCTAATATGAGCAAAAATAGTATTGAGCGATTTACAGACAGGGTAGTGGATTATGAAAAATTCAGACCCAATTATCCGAAGGAAATTATTCAGATTCTCAACGAAAAGATCGGCTTGAAAAAGAGCTGGCTGGTGGCAGATATCGGTAGCGGTACAGGTTTATCGACACAGCTATTTTTGGAAAATGGAAATGATGTCTTTGCCGTTGAACCAAACCGGGAGATGCGCGAATCCCTTGTCCATCATTTTAAAACTTACCGGAATTTAATTGCGTTAAATGCCACAGCCGAAAATACATCCATAGAGCCGGGTTGTGTAGATCTGATTTTCGCCGGGCAATCATTTCATTGGTTCGATCGTAGCGCCTGTTATAAGGAATTTAATCGTATTCTTACAGAAAGCGGCCATATTGTACTGGTTTGGAATCAACGCGATCCAGCAGACGCTTTCCAGCAGGAATATGAACAATTTTTACGTCAGCATATTCCGAGTTATCAATCTGTCAGTCATAAAAATATAAGCGATGAAGATCTTCGCGACTTTTTTGTGGGTAGACCGATGACGAAAGTATCTTTGCCGAATCAACAGGTGTTTGATCTGAAATCCTTTTTTGGAAGGGTCAGATCATCTTCTTATTTTCCAAAAGATGGCGATGAAAATAAAAACTTGTATGATGACCTGCGCTTACTATTTGAAAAATATGCAATTTCCCAGCGTATCGTGTTTAAATATATTACCGAGATCTATATCAGTTAAATTAAGCGAGCAGAATATTGCGGTTTTAACACTCGGCTATTTCTTTTTTATGAGGCAAAGTTAAAGCGGAAACGGATATAACACTGATAGTTAAAAAAATGTTAAACATTCCATTGAAAAAGGGACATGGCATTTTATTTGGAAGTGATTGAGGGATAAGTTAAAAAGATATGTTTGGAGTTGATTTAATATTCTTTAGACGGTTTTTAGTTTTATTGCCAATTTTCATGCTGGCAATTAGGGCAAATGGTCAACAGTTTACTTCTTTCGGTAATGGAGAAGGAAACTTTCATCTGGCGAATCGTTGGATAGATCCTTTTTTTCCTTTAAATATACATGCTAATATGGTTTCATTAGCTCCGCTCTTCAGTGATAAAACTAAGGCCCCAGTAGCGAAAGAGACCATCGATAAGGTAAATGACCGGCCAGCTGAGGTTACAAATTCCAGTGTGGAACATAATAAACCTAAAGCGGAAATAAAATACTCTTCTTCCCGTGCAAGCACCTTATATCGCGTTACTTTGGACAAGCAGCTGGATGAGCATTATGATGGAAAGCAAGTTTTTGTAGATGCAAAAGGCGTGAAATATATAATTGACTCGAAATACAGAAAGAAAATCATTAAATAATTATATATCGAGGTTAAAACTTTGTTAAAAAGGTTATTCTAAAGAAGTATTGGCATTTGTATTGTTCTTTTACTTATAATTATTTAAATAACAATTGCGTTATGAAATCAATAAATCGTTTCAAAAAGATCACAGCTGCATTAGCTTTGATAGCCACATTTGGATTGGGACAATCCTATGCGCAAACAGCTCCTAAGAAAATGGAGAAAGAAGCCAAAAAAACAGAACAAAAAGTAAAAGAAGTAAAGACTAAGGCCAACGAGACCGAAACGAAAGCGAAAGCTGCTTCTGCGAAAGCGACGGAAAAGAAAGATGCAGTAGCCAAAGAGAAATCTACCCAAGCAAAAAAAGCTGCTCAGGTGGAAACCAAAGAAAAAGCTGTAAAGAAAGAAGCAACGAAAGCTGCTGAGACAAAAACTGCTCAAGTAGCACCCCAAGAGAAAGCTGTAAAGAAAGACCTTACTAAAGCTCAAAAACAGGTGTCTGCTGTTAAAAAAGAGGCAGTAGCAACAGCTGACAAGGCAACCAGCGAAAAATATAACGGTCACACAGTTTATCTAGGTCCAAAAGGAGGTAAATATTATATCAATGGAAATGGGAATAAAACGTATATTTCCGACAAAAAATAGTATTTAAGAATATAGTATACGAAAAAGGGGCATCCATGGATGCCCCTTTTTCGTATAATCAATATTCCTACCGCAATATATTCAGGAGGTATTCCTTATCGAGGTAAAAAGTGTTTAAACTTCCACCATCTTCGAGAATAGTGCTACTGATTTCCTTTTTATGCTGTTGTAGCGTCTGGATTTTATCCTCGACAGTATTTGGGCTGATCAGACGAACAGCGGTGACATTCTTTCGTTGACCAATACGATAAATGCGATCGATCGCTTGCTGTTCTACGGCCGGATTCCACCAGGGGTCGACCAGGTAGACAACATCTGCCGCTGTAAGGTTAAGGCCTGTACCTCCGGCCTTGAGGCTGATGAGAAAAACGCGGATATTTTGGTCGGATTGGAACTCGCTGACCAGCTGCCCACGGTTTTTGGACTGACCCGTCAGCGTAAGCGACGATATTTCATTCTTATCCAATGCTTCTTTAATTAGTCGTAACATGCTCACAAATTGCGAGAATACAATGATTTTATGTTGATCTTTTTTATGTTGGATCTGTTCCACAAGCATTTCAATCTTTGCCGAATCTTCCGCCGATGTTAAGTCTTCACTTTGAAGTAATTTACTGGAATTGCAGATCTGCCGTAATTTGGTTAGACCTTTAAGGACATGCATGGGGCTTTTCTTGATTTCATCCCCATCTTTGGCCGAGATAAACTCACGGAATTCTTTTTCATAGAGGTCATAGATCCTGCGTTGCGCCGTTTTCATTTCACAATAGAGCACCAATTCATTTTTTGCGGGGAGATCATCCAGTACATCTTGCTTGGTTCTCCGCAGGATAAAAGGCTTGATTTTTTCCTTCAGCAATTTTTTTCTTTTGCGGTCGTGAAAAGCATCAATCGGTGTTGTATAGACGTCCTTAAAATACTTTTTATTCCCCAATAAACCTGGAACAGTAAAAGAAAGCTGCGCAAATAGATCCATCGTATTATTCTCAATAGGTGTGCCTGTCAGAATAATACGGTTTCTCGACCGCAATAGATTTACCGCTTTATAGCGCTGAGAATCCGGATTTTTGATGTGCTGAGATTCATCAAGTATGACATAGTTGAATGTCAGTTTCTTTAGTCTATTGATATCCGTCAATAGGTTATGGTAAGAAATAAGCACAATATCCAGTTTTTCAAACTGATCCGCTATGTCGCTTCGGTTTGGCCCTTCCAGAATCAGGGTGTTAAATGAAGGCAGAAATTGTTGAATTTCATGTTTCCAGTTAAAAATCAGTGTAGTGGGAAGGACCAACAGTGTCGGCGAAGATATCCCCTTTGCTTTTTGGGTTGCCAGAAAGGCAAGGATTTGGACGGTTTTGCCTAATCCCATATCATCGGCCAGGCAGGCCCCAAAATTTAGCTTGTCCAAAAAATTGAGCCATTGCAGTCCCTGCTGTTGATAAGGCCGTAAATCTCCTACAAAAATATCCGGTAATTGGACCGGAGGACATGTTGCCAAGGTGGAAAGTTGATTTTTTAAATGGCTGATCTCCGCTGATACTTTCTGATCAATATCTTGTTTATCAAAAAGCTGGTCTATTTCGTTAAACTTATATTTAGGTATCTGAATAAGGTCATCTTCTATAATTTCTGCTGCATTAAAGTAAGCTTCAAATTTTTCCAGCCATTCCTCAGGCAAAATACCAAGTGTACCATCATCCAGGGCGATAAATTGAGAACGGTTTCGAATGGCCTTTTCAAGTTTTTTCAATGAGACACTCTTGGGGCCAAATTTGACCTGTACAGTGGCATTAAACCAATTTTGTCCGCTTAATACTTCGATCTGTATTTTACCTTTAAACTGGCTCAGCTTATTTCCTCTTATGGTATTGAATCCAATAATCTGGATACCATGATTATGCCATTCATCGAATGCATTCAGAAACCAGTTCCTATCCATGAAATATTTACGGTGCAAATAAAGATGTTGAAAGCTATCGTCATCCAACTGTACCTGAAAGTAGGCATGTTGCTTGAGTAGCAACGAAATCACCTTGGTTTCTAATTCTTTTTTGCGTTCTACCAAAAATTGCCCCCCCTTTGCATCGGTTCCAAATATGTTTCTCTTACTCAGTATAGGAACTTCAACATCCCCATAACGCATGACCGGGATAATATTTACGAAATCTTCCGATTCTTCCAGAAAGATGATTGCCTGTATATCTTCGTAATATAGATTTTCCTTCAATTGCGGTTTGCTCGCTTTGGGGATATCTTTGAAATTTAATTCTACTGAATTGGCAAGAGGTTCTAGAAATAATTCGTTAAACTCTTTAAACTTGTTGCGATGTATGCGCAATTGATTGCCTTTGTTGCCAAATAAACGAATCAATTTGAGATGGAGTTTATTCTCTACAAGGAAAAGCTGTTTTTTTATCCGGATGAACTGATCAAAAAGAATATTCAGATCCTGCAGGTCATAAACAATACCATGCATAGATAGTTCCCCTTTGATGCTATAGAATGCATCATTTTTTTCGACAAATAATCTAATATCTCCTTTGTTTGAGCTGATCTGAATCGGGGATAATGATGTAGCTGTAATATGCTCTGCTTTCTCATAGTCGTGTAGGTAGAAATCTATTGCCAATGGATTTTTGGCGATGGCACGCAAACTCCGTTCGATGGCGACATCTGCTTGCTGTAAAGGTTGGGACAGCAGGTTGACTGCTGCAAAAAACTGGGTTTCTTCGACAGAGTCGGTCTGCCAGATGCGCGTTTGACTTTCCAGGAAGGAAATGGGATTTTTTGGGGTACCCGATTTCGAAAGCGTTGACTGACATAACAATACCTGTAATTGCTTATAGTAGCGATTGCGGGTTAATACAATAAAAGTATGTTGGTGTTCTCCGGAAGGTTTGGATTGTTTTGTCGATGGCTCGAGTAGATCAAAATCGTCTATAGAGGTGAGTTGCTTGTCTTTTAAAACGAATTGCAGCTCACCATTTTTGACCTGGGCTGAAAAGTAGTTTTCCAGGGCAGGTTCATTTTCCAAACCATATTGAACGGCAGCTTTTTTAAGTAGATTTCGATAACGGTTAAAGTCGAAAAAAGATAGCCAGTTTTCTTGTCCGAATAGCTTGGTTAATGTTGCTTTCTGGTGAGTACAAAAGCCCGTTTGCGTACAGTTGCAGAAAAGAGAAGTGACCGGTGATTTGTAAATAACCATTACCTGAAAATTCGTGTAGCTTTCGATTACCTGAAAGGTTGCCTGCTTGAATTCCATCTCCTGTACATTGATCTGGATATTTCCCAGAATAGTATCCATCCATGGAAAATAGGAATACCGACTTACTGTACCAAAATCTATTGTTGTTAATGTATGCTGATGGAATTCCATACTTGGTGAGATTAAAAATTAAAATTCATGCCGCCATAGTAATTTCGCAATGGAGCTGGATTGAAATACCGGCCACCGAAAGCATTGATGTCATTGCCTAGACTATACTTTTGGTTCAGCAGATTGTCAGCACCAGCAAAAATACCAACTTTGTACCTATGACTGATCGCTTTGCTCCAGGATATTTTGCCTTGCAAAAGGTGGTACCGTTTTGCAAACACGGTATTGGCATCGTCCAATGGTATGGCTGCGGTTAAATTGGAAAGCAGGTCCAAACGAAGCTCATAGGGGAAAAGAACATTTAAGCTGTTTACCCATACTGTTTTTGGTACCGCAGTAAGTTTGTTGCCACTGTAATCTTTATCCCCAACCCGGTAGTTTTTAAAAGAATAATTATTGATGGAGAGATTGCTCCCAACCTGTAGGCTGCGGATTAGCCCGTCCGGCTTGGGAGTTATCAAATAAAGTAGTACGGACGCTTCCATTCCCTTTTGATCTATTTTTCCTGCGTTCTGAAAATATTCTGCTCCAGTTTCGCGTACCTGCCGGATGATGGCATTATCCATTTGGTAGCTGTATGCGGCCGCATCCAATATCATTCGACGGTTCCACAGATGCCAGCGTATACCGATTTCATGGTTGGTACCGATCTCTGGCCTGAGTTCGTCATTGATCATATTATCCGATGAGCGCACTTCCGCAATTGTTGGTGCAGAAAATCCCTTTGAAATTGAAGCCCGGACTGCGAATGTTGGAGCCAGCATGTAGGAGGCGGCGGCCCGCGGCATCCAGGTGTTGCCAAAATTGATATGCGATTTATCTTTCTGTTCAATCGGATAGCCTTGTTGATAGGCTATTTTATTCGCATTGAGTCCCATGGATAATTCGACTTGTAGGTGTTCCGACCAGGCTAACTGGGCACGTGCAAAAAATGCCTGCTGACTATTTTCCAGTTTGTCTTTGGCCTGTGGATTCCCGGCCTGCCCTTGGTTATTGTCATAATTATCTATATCGTACCAGCCTTTTTGAGCTTCTAAACCCATTTGTAGCTCATATTTTACGTTTTTGTAAAGCTGATCGACGTAGGATAAATATAGTCGTGTTCCTAAGTTTTTCTCATCCCTTTTTTCATAATTGGTGATAAAGGGATTTTTGATCTGGTTGGACGAGCCGAATATATTAGCAAACAAGGTCAATTTGGAACTAATACTCGTTTGGTTGCTCACACCGCCAAAAATCGTTTTATCGTAGATTGCTGCTTTTTGTTCCGCAGCACTTGGGTTCGGCCCAGCTTTGGGACGGGATTGGCGGCGATCGCTCTCCATCTGTGTGGTCGTAAGCCCCCCGGGAGTCTGATACCCCAGGTCGGTAAAGAATCCCGTGAATTTAAGTTCAGAATGCTGGGAATAATGCCAATTATAGTTCAGCTGGATGTTTTTCCTGTTTAGCGCTGAATGTTGGCGATAACCGTCGCTGCGTGTCCAGCTCTGATTGATAGCCAATTGCTGTGTTTGCTTGATGGGAAGCACGGCATTGAGCTGCTGCTGAAACAAGCCATAAGAACCTCCCGTTAGCTGTACGTTGACTTCGGGTTTGGCCAGGGCATTAAAACCTTTGCTGTATAGTGAAATTACGCCACCGGAGTTGGCACCGTATATAGAACCATCAGGGCCTTTCAAAATATTGATCTGGTCTATCGCGTAAGGATCAATCAGATTCAGATAGGTATTTCCCCCTGCATCTGTAAGTGGAAAGTCATCCAGATAGATTTTTACATTGCGGACGCCAAACGGAGAACGGAGCATACTGCCGCGTAATGCCAAACGATAACTCCCCGGGGAGCGTTCTTCCATATGTAGTCCAGGGACCGTATTCATGACAGCGACAAGGCTCGGAGATTGCTGGGATAGGATACGCTCCTGACTTAATACGGCACCAGATGATGTAAGCCTCAGTAAAGGTTGTTTGTTAAAATAAGCTTTGATTTCGACCTGTTCAAGCCTGTTGTGCGTACTGTCAGCTGTCTGAGCATATAATTTACCGCATAGAAAAATAGCGGCAACTAGGTGTTTTTTTTTCATTGCTAATGGTAAGATAGGCTTAGTCTGCAAATTCCTGGCTAAAATATAGTTCAAAAACCGCCTTGGCCTTGTTGTATTTCAAACATTGATAATTGGCATATACCGAACTCGTCGGCATGCACAAGGTATTGGACATGTTATCCGTTGAAAAGTCCTTGCTTAAGCATCCACGTTTGAGATCGAAGCTGTTATTTGTTGAAATATTGTCAATCGAGAATGCATTTTCGTCCATCAAATAATTTGATTGACTTGAGCGTATATAATCCTCTTGATAAATTAATTCTGCTGCGATGCTGTAATCTACTGTCCCATTTGCATAATAACAATCCGATTGACGCAGTAAATTGGATACCTGTATGTCCCGATACAACGTTTTAAAAAGCTTATTTTTCTGATCAAAAAGCAGGATTTCAATCTGATGCTTTTCTGTTTCATAGACAATGTATGCGACATCATTCGCTTTATTTCCAAAAATATCTCCTTTTGCATACGCCAGGATATGAAGATTCGCATGCTGTTCAAAATAATCCTTTTGTTCTTCCCCTAGATCGCCACTTAGTTTTAGATGTAATTTTTCAAAGAGCCCCGCATCAGCTAATTTGACCAACTGTTCCCGTTGCTGACTGGCTATTTCCGTCGTCCGTGGTTTCGAATAGGTAGACGTATCAAGTACAGGAGTTCCGGTGGGGCGACTTTCCGCGATCCGTTTATTTTGACTATTGACCGCACTATCTTTGGTCGAAATAGTCCGAGGATTAGATTGCGTTATTTGCTGACAGGATATCAAACCCAAAAGCAAAATAGATAGAAAAGCCGTCTGTAAATTCATGTATTTATCTTCAATGGGGAGTCCATCTAACGGATTTTAGACAGAGTCACAATATCGGCTAATTTAATGATTTTGTAGAAAAGAACGCTTGCTGGTTCAGGTTAAATTAAAATGCTTCGTTCAATCCAAGGAAGAAGCCACGGGATCCATATTTTCCTATAGCATAGTCCAGACAAAGATTTGTTCGGGTGGCTTTGTTAAATAGGACACGTAATCCGGCACCACCCCCCGGTTGCCATCTTTCAAAGAGTTTTGTTCCCAATTCATCGCTTGCACTTTGGAGATTAAAAAATGCAGCCCCGCTTAAAAAACGATTTTTTAAAATCGGGAAACGGTATTCTGTTTCGGCATAGGCAAAAGAAAGCCCTTTGAAATAACCAATGGTATAACCACGGCCAGTCCTTACTGCAGCATCCCTTCCTGTTCCCGGAAGGTCGAAGTAGGGGAGGACACCGCCAAGTTTGTAAGAGCCCCAATACCAAAAGGCGAGTACATGTGCCGGATCGGATTGCGATAAACTAAAGTATTTACGAAAGTCGGTTGTTAGTTGGACAGCATTTTTGCTACTGCCAAGCAATGTTGTATTCCATCGCAGGCCAATATCCGAATAGATCCCCTTATAAGGTCTGTTGGGATTATCACGGGTGGTATATTGCATATTCACAAGGAGTCCGTTGGAGTTGTAGCTATCTGGAGCAAAACCATGCTTTTCGGTATAAATGGTATTTGGTGTAATATTTCCATTTGGGCCACTGCTTGTTATTTTTCGGCGCAGGTCGAATGCCAATCCTGCCCCTAAGAATAAGCCATCGGCAACTTTTTTATATACCTTTTCATTAAAAGTAAAGGCATTGTATTTGGCGCCATATTTTTTATGTTCGGGATTAGCAAGTATTTCCTCCGCCTCGTTAGTCCATTTTCCCTGTGGGGTCATGCCTAATCCAGCGTCAAGCGCAACCATTTTGACCAAGGCAAAAGCTCCTTGAAAATTCAGCTTATTGTTTGGTGTAAATACATTATGGCTTATGTAGAAAACCATGATATTCTTGGTGGTAATGGAGGCAGATGTTGCAGCAATTGACATGGTTGTCGTTTTGGGATCGCCGAGTACTTTTCCGGCAACTGCCTTGATACCTATCTGTCCGCCAATCGTCGGATTATAAGCAATGTTTGGCATCAGGGTAATCGGAGAACGTTTACTGGATCTTTCCTTTTTGCGTTTGGGGTGAATAATCCGGCCAATTAGATCCGAAATATCATATTGACTCGCCAGAATAGAATCACGTTGTTTTTTATAGAAGGAGGCCGAATCAATTTCAGTTTCGGATTGAGCCACCAGCCTATTGGATAGCAGCAGGAAGCAAGGGAGGAAAAAACAGAAAGTGAATAAATTATGATGACGTAAAAATTGCTGCATACCTTCGGGTTTATCTTCAATCTAAACGTCAAAAATATTAAAATGTTTTCTAAAGCGATAAAGCCAACTCTCTAATAGATGTATAGTAGCATAGGCTGATAGCCGTGGTAGGACCATTTGTCCACATGAATTGGCTAAAGCTTATGGTAAATGCTATGGTCAGGATTATTTTCGCCGGGAGAACAGAATCCGGTAATTAAACTTGGAAGTAAGCGCAAATTTATCTTAGTTTTGATTATCTAATTCGGAAATATGATCAGAAAAAATACCTATTGCTGCAGTTTAGCCTTACTGCTGATCACTGGCTTTGTACAAGCACAGGAACTCTATATGCCAAGAAATATTAAGCAGGCCATTGAAAAAGGTACGCGTACCATAACTGGTGTGCCGGGCAAAAATTACTGGCAAAACTTTGGGAAATATGATGTGAAAGTACAGTTGGATCCTGCTGCGAAAACAGTTCATGGAAGTGAGACAATTTTGTATACCAATAATAGCCCGGACACCTTAAAACAATTGGCGATCCGATTTGTGAATAATGTGCACAAACCTAATGCCGTGAGAGCGAATTATGCCTCTGACGACTACCTGACATCGGGACTAAACATAAAATCTTTTAAGCTCAATGGACAGGTTTATGACGTGAACAGCGGGGAATGGGGAACAGTCAAGCTGGCTGATTTTGGACAGAAAATCCTGCCCGGATCGGTGGCTACCTTAGAAATTAGCTGGGAATATCCTTTATCGGTGGAGAGCGATCGCGAAGGCCTGCTCAATGCATCTACTTTTTATTGTGCTTATTCTTATCCACGTGTATCTGTATATGATGATTACAATGGCTGGGACGTTTTGGAGCATAACGGCAGACAGGAGTTCTATAATGGTTTCAATGATTACCAGTTTGAAATTACTGTTCCTAAAAATTTTGTTGTATGGGCAACAGGCGAGCTTCAGAATGCCGCAGAGGTATTACAGAAACCGATTTTAGAACGTTTTGAGCAATCGAAGCAAAGTGATGTGCCTATTCATGTTGCCACAGCATCTGAGATGAAAGAAGGCCGGGTGACCGCACAGCAGGATTGGAACAAGTGGAGGTTTAAAGCGACTTATGTTCCTGATTTTTGTTTCAGTGTGAGTGACAATTACATTTGGGACGCCGGTAGTGTGGATTTAGGAACGAAACGCGTCAGTGTACAATCCAGTTACGTCGCCGGTACTCCTGATTTTGAACAGTATATTGGCTGGCAGCAATATTGCATCGACTGGTTTTCCAAAAATTGGCCCGGAGTGACCTATCCTTACCCGACGATGACAGCAGTACAAGGGTTTGCGGATATGGAATACCCGATGATGATCAATGATTCCAGTGTACCTGATAATTTTGTTGATGCACGACAAACAGCAGATCATGAGATAGCGCACACCTATTTCCCATTTTATATGGGAATTAATGAGACCCGATACGGCTATATGGACGAAGGCTGGGCTACTGCACTTGAGTTTTGGATTGGTAATGCGGAGATTGGAGCTGAAAAGAATAAGGAGCTCTTTAAAGACTCACGTGTGAAACGATATATTTTTGATCCGTCCACAGAAGAGGATCAACCTTTGATTACCATGACTTCGCAGTTAAATGGTCTGGGATACGGAAATAACGCTTATATTAAAGCCGCCTTATCCTATATCGCATTGCGGGATTATTTGGGGGATGCGGTATTCAAAAAAGCTTTGCATCATTATATGGATCTTTGGCATGGTAAACATCCAACACCTTGGGATTTCTTTTACAGTATCAATGCAGGAGCAGGTCAGAATTTAAACTGGTTTTGGAAGAATTGGTATTTTACCAATAATTATATTGATTTAAAGGTGGATAGTTTCAGACAATCCGGAAATAAAAATACGCTTTCGATCGCCAATGTAGGGGGATTTGCTATTCCATTTGATGTCTTGATTACCTATACGGACGGCACGGTGGAAACCAAACATCACACGCCGGCAATTTGGCAACAGCATGAAAAGCAGGCAACAGTCAGCTGGTCATCCGCAAAGAAAGTGAAGAAAATTACATTGGATGGCGGTGTTTTTATGGACTATACAGCCAAAGACAATGATTGGGAAGCTGTAAAATAACGATGTATTTATGTCCATCTCCCCATAGGAAGGAGATGGACATAAGTTGTTTTTAATTTCGGGATTGATATTGTTCGGCGATAAAACCGTCTTGGATCCGGATCCATCCATAAGATAAAGTGGGGTTTTTAATGCGTACGGTTTCAGTGCTGCTTATGCCTGCGGTTTTGATCAAAAACTTCAAACTTGACGGATAACCACAAAAATTTGCTATGTAAAATTAACTGTCCTTGCTATCATTGTCGATGGTTCTGAAAGTAAGATTGATACGTGGCATAAAAACCTTTTTTGTTGGTGGCAAGCGATGTAGCCAATAAGTCTGGGTGAGATCTTTCATGACTAGCAGACTACCATTACCCAAAATAAGATCGATCTTCTCTTTTGTTGTTTTGTGCTTGAATGCAAATTTTCTTTCGGCGCCGAAACTCAATGAAGCAATTGCCCCATTTTTCTTTAGATCTTTTTCTCCGTCGCTATGCCAGGCCATGCCTTCATCGCCATTGTGATATAAATTCAATAAGCAGGAATTATAGGTTTCCTCCGTTTTCAATTCGGCAAGTGCTTTTAGTTCGAGTAGCTCTTTTGTCCAGGGGAGGGCCTTTTTGGTGGTATTGGAATAGCTATATTCAAAAGCCTGTTCACCATACCAAGCAACTTTGCGTTTGGTGATAATTTCATTTCCAAAGATAATGGCACGATCATTTACCCATTCAATGGAATTCATTAATCGGTCAAAATAGTAATCCGCTTGTGTATGATCTAGTATTTTACCATAGTAATTGACCGTCCCATCGTAGGGGAGTATGTTTTTTTTCCCATCAAAAAGATTGTCGAAGAGTTCCATGCTATTCTTTGTTGTTATGTTTCTTTAAATCGCGGTATGTAGGCTTTCCCAGCCGATCATTGCTGTCTTTCGCATCGGATCCCAACGATAGCCGCCGAAAATACCACTGTTTTGGATAACCCGATGGCAGGGGATCAGGTATGCGATGGGATTGCTGCCGACGGCGGTACCTACGGCGCGCGAAGCCTTGGGATTTCCAATCTGAGAAGCGATGGAACCGTAAGTACTTAAATTACCCATCGGGATCTTTAGCAGGGCTTCCCATACTTTCAATTGAAACTCCGTTCCCTTGAGGTGCAATTTCACCTGACCAATGTCGCCATCCTGTGGATTTAGTGCTTTGAGTGCATTTTCGTGCATAACGTGTCTTTGCTGCATAAATTTAGCGTTAGGAAAACGCCTTTGGAGTGCTTTGAATGCAGATTCTTTATCTTCTTCGTATGCAATATGACAGATACCTTTGGCGGTGGAAGCGATGATAATAGGGCCAAAAAGTGTATCGTAGTAATCATATGAAATGAGCAGGTTGGCGCCTTCGTTCTTGTACTCAGCAGGAGTCATTCCTTCGATATTGATAAAAAGTTCGTGCAACCTACTGCTACTTGAAAGTCCCAATTGAAATGTGGTTTCTGCAATATTGTTTTTCTTCAATAATGATTTGGCGTGATTTAAACTGATATATTGCAGAAATTTCTTTGGGCTTGTACCTGCCCAGGCCGTAAACATGCGTTGGAAATGAGCTTCACTCATATAGACATGGGAAGCGATCTGCCCTAAGGTGGGTTGAGTTCTAAAATTTTCCTGTAAAAAATGTATAGCCTTGGCGATACGTTGAAAATCTACTTCTTGTTGAATAGTCATGATCTGTCATTTTGTTTATACAAAGTTGCTAAGAAGAAGAAGTCTATAAAATCCGATTTATGCTATAGTGAACAAATGTTATGATGTTTTGTCCGAATGTCCTAATGATTTTGAGGGTGCAACGATATCACGGATCAATTGCTTAAGCTCTTTGATCTCTGGAAACCTGCCAGCTCTCTTTCGATCAAAGATTTCTTCCCCATCTATGCGTATGGTATAACGGCCGGAAATTTCACTCGGAATAAGCAGGACGCCATGGATCTCTTCGGTAAACGAGCTGAGGATTTCCTGCGACATATAGGCCGCGCGCAACATCCAATTGCATTTTGGACAGTATTCGATTTCGATAACGGGTTTTGTTGCCATGATGTAAGTTAAGCTATTATGCTTTCTGTAAAACAAATGTACCGATCTTGCTGCTGCTATCAAAGCATCTCTACGAAATCATCCCTTGGGCCTTGCGCTACATTATTTGCTTGAATTGTGAAGAAGGGTTTCTATGACATTACCGTATTTTTCATTAACCTATTTTTAAAGAGGTCATGGTGAGGGAACCCGCTACAGCATTGTCATTGAACAACAATATATCTTCATTTTTTTCCTGTAAAGCCAATGTATAGATTAAAGGGAGATAGTGTTCTGGGGTAGGGATAGCCAGATCAAACTCTTTTCCCTGCTTTCTGAAATCAATTAGCGCCTGATGGTTGCCATCCAGGATAAACTTTTTCATCTTATCATTGGCAACGGTTGCCCACTCGTAAGCATATCCTGTTGTATTGAGTTTGTCCCAGGCCACCATTCGGAGATTATGAACCATATTTCCACTTCCGATAATGAGGACGCCTTTTTTGCGTAGTTCAGCCAGCTGCTGTGCAATTTCGTAATGATAGGAAGCCGGTTGGGTATAGTCGATACTCATCTGAATAATGGGCACGTCAGCATTTGGATATAAATGTTTGACAACAGACCATGAACCGTGATCCAATCCCCATTTATCGTCAAGATGTACCTCGGTTTTGGTAATAATACGCTGTGTTTCGTGTGCTAAAGAAGGACTTCCGGGGGCAGGATATTGTACGTCAAACAGAGCCTGGGGGAAACCTCCAAAGTCATGGATGGTAGCCGGATGCTCCATGGCGGTAACAAATGTTCCACGTGTCTCCCAATGCGCGGAGATAACCAGGATTGCTTTCGGTTTTTCGAATGTTTGTCCTATTTTTCTGAATCCTTGCACAAATTCATTTTCTTCAATGGCATTCATGGGGCTGCCGTGCCCTAAAAAAAGAACTGGAAATTTATCTGTTGCCGTAAGTTCAGTAGACAATTTACGTAATGAACTTGCGGGACTGGCTAAGCTTGATAAGGGGAATGTTGCCATCATTTTTATAAAATCCTTTCTACGCATTTGAATATTTCTAATAGCGTTACTTGTTATTACAAAATTAAGTAGAGTCGGGTGAGAGGAGGTATTGTTTTTTAGTCGATCTGTTGTATTATTCGGAAATGAGCTTCTGCATTTCATTTCTAAATTCAGATGGGGTCATGCCGGCTTTCTTTTTGAAAACGTTGGTGAAATAAGATTTTTCCTGATAGCCTAATTCAAAGCCGATTTCTGAAATGGTCTTATTTGTTGTTAGCAACAGATTTTTGGCTTCGGTCAGCTTTCTTGTTTCAATGATTTCCGATACGCTCTGTTGTAGTATACTTTGACAAATCAGATTTAAATTGCGTGCGGACATAAAAAGTTTTTCCGCGTAATAGTTTACACCTTCCGGTCGTCGGTAATTCTCTTCCAATATAGATAGAAAGCTGCTGAACGTCGTACTTTGGTTTTTCAATTGTTGTTGCGTATCCGGAAATTGTTTTTTTCGTTCTGACTCGATCATAATAAAAATTGTACTCAACAATTGCTTGATTACGGCATAATCAACTATGGCCTGTTGTGTTTCCTGTTGTATCATTTGGCAGAGGATGACCAATCTGGAAAAACAGGGCGGCTGGAAAAAAGTTAATGTCGAATTTTCATGAAAATGCGCATAGAGCTGGAATGTGGTTTCGGGAATGAATTCGCTTTTAAACCGGAGCACCCAAAAGTCGATCTCTTGATCCAGAAGGAGAGGGGTTACCCGGTGGTTTTTGCCCTGCGCGACAAAACTGACGAAAGGAGCCTGATATGTTTTCGACTTAAAATCGATGAAATGTTCTAATTGTCCCTTGACGCCAATAATCAGTTCTTCGAAATCATGTTGATGGATTTCATTTTTCGACTCTTGGATGCGCAGTGCTTCTTTCGCATCGACTTGATATATCTTGAAAAGTTCGTTCAAAACTGTTTACAGCGATTAAATATTCCTTATTATCCAAACTTAGATAAATTGCTTTTGATATACAATATAATTGCACTTCCTATAAAAACAATTATTCGGTCTATTCTTCGCCACTGGGATTTTTTTATGTGAAAATACACGGTCTGATTTTTCCCGTTTTTTGATTCGTAATTTTTGGCTTTCCACTTTAATAGCCCCGTTCCGGGCGAGTTGTATACATTTGAACGCTTTTCATTGTTTTTTCAGTTCCCCTCCTGCCGTTGTGCATCCTGCATCGGGGAGAGGTAAGCTAATAGGCTGACCCTTCGGGCCGGACACAAAAGTCAAAACCCATTTCCCCACTTGTACGCTATCCGCTTTTGACCATGGTATCACCTGCTTATATACAACTTAACCAATAACTTAGTGATAGTTTAGATTTAAGATAGGATTTAATTAGGTATTCATTAGCTTTTACCTAAACTATACCTAAACTATACCTAAACAAACCTTAACTAAACCCTAACTAAACCCTAACCAAATAGTTACTCTGTAAGCACGCTGACCCGGCCTATTGGTACCTGTTTTCTGCCGAGATTAGTATACTCCTGGGCTGTCCGCCTTTATCTATTGTTTGATACCCCAACCGTTCGCGCCGATGCCTGCCCCATATCCCTACATAACCGGCCTTTTGGCGCTGCGGAATTAAATCCCTTGACCTTGCCATACTTTCTGCTGCGCGGCCAGCCCAACCGTTCGCCTGGGTGCCCGCCACATCTCCCTACATAACCGGCCTTTTGGCGCTGCCGGGAGTAATTCCCCTGGCCTTACCGTAATTTTCACCGCGGGGCCAGCGCCAACCTTCAGCGCAGATCCGTAGCGGTCCTATGCTGACCGGCCTTTTTTGGCCTTACCGCACACCCTTTGCCGTCACCGTACACCCTTTGCCGCCACCGTGCCCCGCCGGAGCCCACCGGACCCCGTGCGGGATCCCGTTTCACAAAAACAATCCCCCAAGGGTACAGCCAGTTAGCGGAAAAATGAAATAAATAAGAACAAAAGGCTTGGAAGTTTGTTAACAATCT
>NZ_JBCNKE010000012.1:0-149579 GCF_039596235.1 Sphingobacterium sp. | reverse complement strand
CACTAGTTCGAGTCTGGTCCCCGCTACTAAAAGAAAAGCCGAGGTGAGAGCCTTGGCTTTTTCTATTTTACACGTTCTGACACTTCTATTTTGTATTAGACTCCCAAATAAATGTCTTTCAGCCTATTCTTTTTTATTTGCCTTGAAATGTGAGATTATTTATTGTGTTTCATGGTATTAAAAAATATGCCGAGTTTATTAGGTTCATAAATCAACTGCGATGAATAAGGTATAGTCGCAAATAGCAATGCTACAATTGGATAGTTATGCAATCGTTTGTTTGAAATAGCGCAATCGATTTCGTTGTTTTTGCATTTTGATATGCCCGTATCTTATTCTAGTTTTAGCATTCATGTACCTAAATTTTGATTAGCACGCTAATCAATTTTTAAACTAACTATTAAATATTATGATTTCAAAGATTCTCGACAATCACAAGTTGAGTCTGTTATCATTAGCTTTACTCATAACAAGTACACATAGCCCAGCTAATGCTAATGGTCTTAAATTTCCAGACCGTAATGTTCTGTTGAACAATGCTGTTTTTCAGCAGAAAGTAAACGGAAAGGTGCAATCGACAGAAGGGGCCTTAGCAGGCGCAACCATTAGTGTCAAAGGTACTTCGCGGTCTACATCTGCTGGAGCGGATGGTAGATTTAGTATTGAAGCTAAAAATGGGGATGTATTGGTTGTTACAAGTGTTGGTTATAAGACACAGGAAGTGACGGTAACAGGTGCCGTGGTCAATATCAGCATGGAATCCAATAGCGAGGCGCTTCAGGAAGTTGTCATTGTTGGTTATGGAACACAACAGAAAAAAGAAAGTTTGACTGGGGCTCTTCAGGCCGTTAAAGGGAACAAATTACGTGATGTAACTACTCCATCGGTTGAAAATATGCTGAATGGTAAAGCTGCCGGCGTGTATGTTGCGCCAGGAGCCGGTAAACCAGGGTCAAATGGTGGGGTTGTGATTCGTGGTCAGGCAACATTAAGTGGTACGACAAGCCCATTGTGGGTAATTGACGGGGTTATAGTTGGCTCAAGCCCAGGTGATATCAATCCGGACGACATTGAGTCGTTAACGATCCTAAAAGATGCTGCTTCGACATCCATTTATGGATCCCAGGGGGCAAATGGTGTTGTTGTTGTGACGACAAAAAATCCTTCGGCATCTAAAACAAGCATTAGCTTCTCTACAAAAATGGGGATCAACCAACTTTCCAATGGAAACATGGAAATGATGGATGGTGCTGAATTGTATGACTATTTTGCATCATTTTCCAATCAAGATAAAATTAAATTTCCACGCTGGAACTCTGAATTACGCAACAGTAATTTTGATTGGTGGAAGCTAGCGACTAAAACCGGATTTGTCCAAAACCATAATTTGTCTATTCAGGGGGGAAATGATAAATTACAATCCTATTTATCTTTAGGTTATTACAATGAAGCTGGAGCTGTAAAGGGGTATGACTACGACCGTTATAACTTTAGATTTCGTACCAATTACAAGCCTTTCGATTGGTTGACCATTAAACCGTCTATTGCCGGATCTAGACGTGCGGTAGATGATAGACAATACGATGTTAATGCCATGTACGGAAACCTACCCTGGGATAGCCCTTACGATGCAAATGGTAAATTGGTCCCACATCGTTATAGTGGGTGGGTCAATAATGCAAGTACGAATTACTTGTACGACCTGCAATGGAATCATAGTGCCAATACCAATTATGAATTTATGGGTAACTTAGATTTCGATATCAAATTAACAGATTGGTTGACTTTCTCTTCTGTCAACAATTATCGCTACAATAGTTATTCTGATAATGGATATCAAGATCCCAGATCAAACAGTGGTGAAAGTGTAATTGGTCGTGTTACAGATTATCGCATGGAGTTTGCGCGTCGATATACCAACCAAATTTTACGTTTCAGCAAGACTTGGGATAAACATAGCCTGAATGGATTAGCTGCATATGAATTTAATGACTACTGGACAAAAACGTTAGATGCCTATGGAACAGGTATTGTAAATGGTTTCGAGGTATTGGACGTTGTTGCAAAACCAGAACGTACTAAAGGTGGCATTTCTGAATGGGCAGTGCAGTCGTTTTTGTCTAATGTAAACTATGCATATGATAATAAATATTTGGCACAGGTGTCGTTCCGTCGTGATGGAGCGTCCAATTTTGGAACCAATGCTAAATATGGAAACTTCTTTTCAGTCAGTGGTGGTTGGAATATCAATAAGGAAGAGTGGTTTAAGGCTGATTGGGTAGATAATTTAAAACTGAGAGCGGCTTACGGATCGGTAGGTAATAGACCAAGTTCATTATATCCGCAATATAGTCTTTATTCTGTGTCTGCGTCATCAAGTTATAATGGAATACCGGGTGCATTAATTAGCCAAATCGGTAATAAAGACCTGACCTGGGAAAAAACCTATACGACAGGTTTTGGTTTAGATGCAGCTTTATTCCAAAATAGATTACGATTTAATGTCGATTATTACGACAAGAAGACTGATAATGTACTTTATCAAGTGCCTATCAGTGGTCTGACAGGTGTCACTTCCATCTGGAAAAATATTGGTAAGATGCAAAACCGGGGTATTGAATTGACTATTGGCGGTGACATTGTGCGCAACGACAATGTGCATTGGAGCTTGGATGTCAATTTAAGTCACAATGTGAATAAATTAACCGAGTTATTTGCAACAAAAGATGCCAATGGTAATCTTGTATCCAAACCGATTATCGCAGGGGACGGATCAGGTATAGCAGGGTCGGCACAACGCTTGCTTCAGCCTGGTTATCCTGTAGATACCTACTACCTGAAAGAATGGGCTGGTGTCAATGTGGATAATGGTTTACCGATGTGGTATCGATACGAGACAGATGCCAATGGCAATGAAACAAGGACAACGACATCAAATTATTCCAATGCAACTTTCCGTAATGTAGGAAAAGGAAATCCGGATCTTTTTGGAGGTTTCAGTACAGCTTTAAGTTATAAGCAGTTTGACCTGAATGCTGTGTTCGGTTTCTCATTGGGAGGGAAATTATATAATTATTCCCGTCAGGAATTTGATTCGGATGGAACCTATACGGATCGTAATCAGATGAAGTTACAAGATGGTTGGAACCGTTGGCAAAAGCCGGGTGATGTTGCCACTCATCCGATCGCAAGATACGACAATCAAGATAAAGGGAACTCACCTTCTACACGTTATTTAGAAAGTAACAATTTCTTGAAAATGAGATCGCTGACTCTTGGATATAATTTTGATTTGAAAAAATATAATATCAAAAATCTGCGAGTATTCTTAGCGGGCGAGAATTTGTTTACAATCACAAACTACTCGGGTGTTGACCCTGAGCTTCCATTGACTGAGCCGGATGGCAAAGGTGGAGGTGGTCAAATGATCAGATCTGCTGGAGTTTCCGTATATCCTATGGTTCGTAAATATATGTTCGGAGCAAGTGTGACATTTTAGTTTTAACGTTTAGAAAATCAATAATGAAAAAGATATTAATTGGACTTTTAATCGCAACGGCAGTGTCCTCCTGCGATATAGATCGTCTTCCTTATACTTCAATGGATGAAGAGAATATTGCAAATAATCCTGATGCAATGGTAACAGGTACTTATGCGCAGTTAAAAGCCTGGTCCGACCCAATGCATCGTCTTGGTGAATATGCCGGTGACAATATGATGATCCGCGGTTCGTCGACTGATGCCTTCTATGAATTTATCTCTTATGCGAGAACGCCGAATAATTATCGGCTGCAGAACTTTTGGGACAGCGGTTATAAAGCTATTGCTCAATCTTCGAACGTCATCAAAATGTTTGCTGAAGGGCAGAGTACAGAAATGGACAACAAATTAGGTGAATGTTATTACATCCGTGGGATGATGTACTTCTACCTATGTCGCGCTTTCGGAAAACCTTACTATCAAAGTCCTGAGACGAATCTGGGCGTTCCCATCGTTAATGGTACGCCTGATGATGTTTTCAATGATTTAAATTTACCGGACCGTTCTTCTGTCAAAGATACTTATGCGCAGGCAATCAGCGATCTGAAAAAGGCCGAATCCTTAATGACGATCAATAACGGTGCAGCATATGCATCTAAGGAAGCTGCACAAGCGATGCTTTCTCGTATATATTTGTATATGAGCGGTACGTATAAAAATCCAAATGCGGAATATGCACGTCTTGCTGTAGAATATGCGGATAAAGTGATTAATTCAGGTAAATATGTGTTGTTGGCGCGTGAGCAATTCATGAAATACAATACCTTTAGGCCTGAAGATAACAAGGAGACCATCTTTGCGGTAAAACGTGTTGCTTCTGAATTTTCAGGCGATGATCATTATTATGGCATTGGTGGTATGTATTCCAATATTGGTGGTATGGGCTGGGGTGAGATGTATTCTAGTGCCAAATACATTGATTTATTAAATGAAACTGGACGCAATGACTGGAGACCTGATCATTATACGATTGTCGATGCACGCGCAGCATTTATTGAACCTACTTATTCAAAAGATGATGCAGGTAAATACACAACTGTTTTTCGGTTTATTAAACAAGATATACCCAAAAAAGCAGGTGATCCGTTGACAACAAGTTATATGCAGTTGCCCGCGACAATCAATGGTAGTACGGTGACTGTCCGCGAAGTGAAGAAGGTTGATGATAAGGATGTTGTTAAAGAGTATACGTTAAAAGCAATCAATGCAGCTCAACAAACTTATTCCATTGCTTATGAGGATGGAAAAACATATACTGGTATGATCGATTACTATATTTCCTTAAACCGTGCTTATCCGCAATTTTATATTGTGAAATGTTCACGTGAAGGTGAAGAGTCTCAATTGCACTCACCTGTCATCAGTCGTTTAGGTGAGATTTATTTGAATCGTGCTGAGGCTTATGCAAAATTAGGTAACTATGGCGCTGCCCTAAATGATTTGAATACCATCAGAAATCGCTCTATTGTAAACGGAGGCTATACAGCGCTTGACGCAAGTAATGCATTTAAGCTGATTGACAAAGAACGTCAACTGGAATTGGCTTATCAGGCTGAACGTAGCTATGATGTATTCCGTAATGGCGAACCTTTAAATCGAACATATCCAGGACCACAAAAGCAGTTTGAAGATATTGCACCAACTGATTTCAGAGTAACGTACTTCATTCCGCAGGATGCGATCAACTCTTATCCGGGGAAATTAACACAGAATCCAACGTCTAACTAGACGAATATTCATATTTTAAACCCTATAAATGGCTTTACTTCACGGTAAAGCCATTTTTGTTTTTGTATCTCCATAATCCCTTTTGAATCCGTATCTTTGTACCCTTAACGTGTAATTTAGCATAAAAGTGCCATCTGCTGTGAGAGCGGGTGGATCAAATAAAATAAATATGGCAAATATTGTTGCAATTGTTGGTCGTCCAAATGTTGGTAAATCTACCTTATTCAATCGTCTTACAGAAAGTAGAAAAGCGATTGTTGATGACTTTAGCGGGGTGACGCGCGACCGTCATTATGAGACGGCGGAGTGGATCGGAAAGAAATTTACAGTAATCGATACAGGTGGTTTTGTCCATGGTTCGGATGATGTCTTTGAAGAGGCCATCCGTGATCAGGTATATATCGCTATTGAAGAAGCTTCTGTTGTTATATTCATGGTAGACGTTACTACGGGTATCACTGACTTGGATGATGAAATCGCTGATATCCTCCGCAGAAGTTCCAAACCGGTATATGTGGTCGCCAATAAAGTTGACCACGCGAAGTTGCATCATGAATCCGCCGAATTCTATGCATTCGGTCTCGGTGAAGTATTTAATATTTCTTCTGCTACAGGTTCTGGTACCGGAGAATTATTGGATGCTGTTGTATCACACTTTGAAGAGGAGCAGGAGGAAGAGGAAGCCCTACCGAAATATACAATTGTAGGTCGTCCGAATGTGGGTAAATCTTCGCTTACAAATGCCTTGATCGGGAAAGACCGTAATATTGTGACGCCTATGGCGGGTACAACACGCGATTCTATCCGTATTCACTACAACCAATATGGACATAATTTCCTTTTGATCGATACAGCTGGTCTTCGCCGTAAATCAAAAGTAAATGAAGATATCGAATTCTATTCGGTCATGCGTACCATCAAAGCACTTGAGGATTCTGATGTGACGATTTTGATGTTAGATGCACAAGATGGTCTGGAAGCCCAGGATGTGAATATCTTCAATCTGGCTGAGAAGAACCGTAAAGGGATTGTGATCGTGGTCAACAAATGGGATCTGATCGAGAAAGACAACAAAACCATGAAAGCTTTTGAAGATCGTATCCGCGAGAAAATTGCGCCATTCACGGATGTGCCGATTATCTTTACTTCCGTAACGGAAAAACAACGTGTCCTAAAAGTATTGGAAGTGGCGGATAAGGTATACGCCAATAAAACAAAAAAAATCCCTACATCGAAGTTGAATGAAGTGATGTTGGATATTATCGAGAGCTATCCACCTCCATCCTTAAAAGGAAAATATATCAAAATTAAATATGTGACACAATTACCTGGTAGAACACCAATGTTTGCCTTCTTCTGTAATTTGCCACAATATATCAAAGATCCATATAAACGCTTTATTGAGAACAAATTGCGTGAGCACTTTGACTTTACAGGTGTGCCTATTCAAATATATTTCAGACAAAAATAGATTTCCAAGCAGATAACAAACATGGACCATAATCTCTTTTTATACAATACGCTTTCGCGAACAAAGGAAAAATTCGAACCTATCCACGCCAACCTTGTTGGGATGTATGTCTGTGGACCTACGGTTTACAGTGATGTACACTTGGGTAACTGCCGAACTTTTGTTTCCTTTGATTTGATTTTTAGATATCTACGTCATTTGGGCTATAAAGTACGTTATGTGCGGAATATTACAGATGCCGGGCATTTGGAGGGCGATCGTGATGAAGGAGATGACAAATTTGCAAAAAAAGCTAAATTGGAACAGCTCGAACCAATGGAAATCGTACAGAAATATACCATCGGTTTTCATGATGTGTTAAGTCTTTTCAATACCTTGCCTCCAAGTATCGAACCTACTGCGACAGGACATATTTCAGAGCAGATCGAAATGATCGAACAGATCATCAGCAACGGTTATGCTTATGAGACGAATGGTACTGTCTATTTCGATGTGGAGAAATATGTGCAGCAGTATGATTATACCGTATTGACCAATCGCAAATTGGAAGATATGTTGAACAATACCCGTGAACTTAGTGGGCAGGATGAGAAAAAGGGACGCTTGGATTTCGCTTTGTGGATCAAGGCTAAGCCTGAAACAATCATGCGCTGGCCAGCCCCTTGGAGCGTCGGGTTTCCTGGATGGCATATCGAATGTTCGGCAATGAGCAGAAAGTACCTGGGCGATCAGTTTGATATCCACGGGGGTGGAATGGATTTGGCGGCGACGCATCATACGAACGAAATCGCACAGTCCGAAGCATGTAACCATACCGCACCTGCCAAGTATTGGATGCATACCAATATGTTAACGGTAAATGGGGCGCGGATGTCCAAATCTGCGGGTAATGGATTTTTGCCAGGAGAACTGTTCACGGGCAACCATCCTTTGTTAAATAGAGGATATTCGCCAATGGCTGTTCGTTTCTTTATGTTACAGGCGCATTATAGAAGTACATTGGATTTTTCCAATGAAGCACTTGACGCCGCGGACAAAGGATATAAACGCTTGATGAATGCAATAGGACTCTTGGATAAACTAAAAGTTTCAAAAGGAGCTGATTCATTCAATCTGGCTGAGATCCGTAATAAATGTTATGCGGCAATGGACGACGATTTCAATAGCCCGGTTTTGATTGCGGAGCTGTTTGAATTGGTGCGGATCATTAATTCGATCTATGATGGTAAAGCCAAGGTCTCTGAAGAGGGGCTGGAGAAGCTAAGAGTTTTCATGAAAGAATTTGTCGAAGATATCCTTGGACTGCGAAATGATCAAGCGTCCGGAACGGATGATATTGATGATGTCATGAACTTGGTGATCAAATTACGTAACGAAGCAAAAGCGAATAAAGATTTTGTCACCTCGGACCGTATCCGTGATGAACTTAATGCAATTGGTATCCAACTGAAAGATAGTAAAGAAGGTACACTTTGGAATAAGATTTGATAGATAAAAAATCGAATTTAAAAAAGGGGATTCAATTGCCCTAAAAATCGAGTGTAATGCGTTCATCTGAAGCAATAAGATGAACGCCGATAAATAATCATTTGCATATGAATTTTTGGAATAGGTTATCCGTTGTTGCATTGATGAGTACAATGGGAACAACATTGTACGCACAGATACCCGAAAAAGTAGGAAGTTTACTGCAGGCCGATAAAGATGCCGCCGCATTATCTAAAGCTTCTACTCCCCATCAGGCATTTTTATCCATTATCGATAAGGAATCTACATTTTACGTTCCTTCGGCGGTAAATGCATACAATTACCTCAATAATAGGCCTAATATTCCGGATGTATTAAATTGGCAGCCTACTTTTGCTCTTGTCGCAAAGAGCCTGGAGTTTGGTGTAACATCTGGGTCGATGGACTTTCAAAAAGTGGGCGCGAGGTTGCGTCACGGTGAGTACTTGACCGTCTGGAAACGTAATAAGAAAGGTAAATGGTTGGTTGATATCCGTGCTGAAGTGGAAAACAACGGTAAAGATAAAGATGGTGAATTTGATCTTGAATATATTGAGCCAACGGACTCCTGGTACCTGAAGCATCGCTCTAAAGTACGTCTGAACCAACGGGAGGATATTGTACTGGAAACAGATAAGTTGATGTCTACTGTCCTTAAAGCGGATAATCCCACAGCATACAAAGAATTTTTAAGCGAAGATGTCCGGTTTTTGTTTCCCTGGACCAGTCCAATGGAAGGTAAGGATAAAATGATGGCTTACCTGAAGAAACAACGCATGACGATCGAGACGGTTCCTGAAGAAGTTAAACGTTCCTATAGTGGGGATTTTGCCTATACAAAAGGAACTGCGACTGTACGGCAAAAAGATAAGGTCGTCAAGTATAATTATATCCGGGTATGGCAGTTAAGCGAATTAGCGAAGGATGATGTGAAGAAAGCGAATTGGAATATTCTGATCGAAATGATGTTCGAGAAATAGATAACTCCAAATATCCCGCACATAAAAAAGGCTTGAATATTGATTCAAGCCTTTTTTATGTGCGGAGCGTATTAACGTCTATTTCTTTCTCCATTTTTCTAGTTCTTCACAGGCGCCGAAGTCATCACTGATATCAATGAATGTATTCTTCGCCTTGTCGTCAAACCATTTGCTTAGGTTACGACGTACTTTATCTTCTTTCGCAGCTTCTTTGATCTTCGTAAAGTCCTGATCCAAATTTGCTTTATGTGGCGCGATACGGGTTTTTAGGTAGTTGAAACGGTAACCTACATCGCCAGTTTTGTCTGTGAATTGCTCCGGTTTAGAATATTCCCCCGGTTTTAATGGGTCAATGGCTGTAAATACGGACTTATCCAATCCATCCATCGGGATTAAAGTTGTACGGCTGGATCCTTGTGGATTTAAAACCATACCACCATTAAATTTGCTTTCTTCAGCATCAGAATTGTTCGTTGCTGCGTGATAAAAATCTAATTTCTTATCAACAACCAATTTGTAGATACTGTCCAGTTTATTTTTGGTCCGCTCCAGCGCTGCAGCTCCGGGATTCATTTTCATCAGGATATGACGGGTGTGTACCTCTTCGCCACGTCTTTCGAGTACCTGAATGATGTGGAAACCATACTTTGACTCTACAATCGGTGATATTTCCCCCGGCTTTAGCTTAAACGCCATTGCAGAGAACTCTTTCACATAGTTGTCACGGGTACCGAAGCCAAGGTCGCCGCCATAAGGTGCAGAACCTGGATCTTGTGAGTAGAGGCGCGCCATCGTTCCGAAATCCGAACCGTCGACAATCTGCTTGCGGATGCCTTCTATTTTCTCCCGCTGTTCTTTTTTCTCTTCGTCGGTCAATTTTGGCATCATGACAATTTCGCCGATTTCAACTTCTGTATTGAAATAAGGAAGACTATCTTTATTCAATCCTTCAAAATAACGTTTTACTTCCAATGGCGTTACATCCACTTTCTGTACGATATTTTGTTGCATCTTATTCGCTTTCAACTGTTCAAAAACACTTGCACGCATTTCTTCCTTGTATTGTAACAAAGAACGGTTCAGGAATTTCTCCAAACGTTCCTGCCCACCAGCTTGTTGGGACATATGGCGCAACCGGGAATTTAAGTTATCATCCACCTCGGTTTCAGTGACGTCAATCGAGTCAATTACCGCTTGCTGGGAAAGTAATTTCTGAATGATCAATTGTTCAAGAACTCCACATTTGAACTTTTCATCAGGTTTATTCCCCTGTGCAAGCCATTGTGAATATTGCATGTCCAGGTCGGATTGCAGAATAATCCCTGAACCCACTGTAGCCACTACCCGGTCAATAACCTGACGTTGCGCAAAGCTGGCCTGAATGGATACAAACAGCAACAAAAACAATATATATATGTTTTTTTTCATCTAAATAATATGTTTCTAAACTCGATGAAGCAACCATGATCCATTTAATCATATACGAGTCGTACAGATTGATATCACAGTGGATTCATCTAAATCACTAATAATCTCCCGATTCTATCGTTCAATATATACTATTTTGAACAACAGCACAAAATTATCAGATTATATGAATTATTCGTATTTTTATTTAACAATATTTTTATAATCCCAATATTTCAAATGGGAATTTTAGACTTGTTAAAATTGATTCGCTAAAAATACGGATTTGCCTCTTAGAAAGGGTGGTTTTAACCTAATTTAACAAGTTTCTCAGCAACAGTAATACCGTAACAAGGTATCTTTATTTTTTGTGCTACACCGTTAGCAAGAGGAAAATTCGATGATTATTTTTAATAAATTGTACACACATGAAAAAAGCTTTTATTTATCTGATGACATTTCTGCCTTTGGCAAGTTTTGCACAACAAATTCCAATGTTTGTTGGAACTTATACGAACAAAACAGAAAGTAAAGGTATTTATATTTATAATTTTGATACAAAAACAGGTGAAGTAGCCTTGATTGGCACGCAGGAAAGTAAGGATCCTTCGTTTCTGGCTCGAAATAATAACTTTATCTATGCTGTCAATGAACTTCCAAATCAGGAGGGTACCGTTTCCGCTTATTCCTTTAAGGATGGAAAGCTGACCTTCTTGAACTCGCTGCCTACTGGAGGGGAGTCACCTTGTTTTGTCGAAGTGCATCCTAAAGGAAATTTGCTGGCGGTAGCAAATTACACTGGAGGATCAGCAGCATTATTTGAGCTTGAAACAAATGGTGTCCTGAACAAAAGAAGCCGACTGATCCAACATGAAGGTAAAGGCGTTGATCCTGTCCGTCAGGAGAAACCACATATACATTCTACTTTCTTTTCTAGTAAGGGTGAGCGCTTATATATACAGGATCTAGGTTTGGATCAAATCTCTGTCTTTCCTGTCAATAAATCCGGAAGCGCTTATAGTCTGGCAGAGGAACCTGAGGATTTCTTTACCCCGGCAGGTGGTGGACCGCGTCATATTGCCTTTGATAAGAAGGAAAAATTTCTCTATGTTGTATTGGAAATGACAGGTCAGGTTGCGAGCTATAAGAAAGAAGGCAATGATTGGATGTACCAAAACACTTACGAGATTAATCCAGAGGGATTCAAGGGACAGAATGGCGGCGCAGATATCAAAATATCTGCCGATGGCAAATTTTTATATGCGACCAATCGCGGTGACGCAAATACGATAGCGACCTTCGCTGTGGAGAAAGATGGGGCATTAAAAAAATTATCCAATACCTCGGTCAAGGGGCGGGGACCACGGAATTTTAATCTTTCCCCAGATGGAAAATACTTACTCGTGGCAAATCAATATACCAACAATATTGTGCTGTTTAATCGGGATACAAAGACCGGATTATTAACGGATACAGGGAAAGAAATCAAAGTACCTGCACCGGTCTGTATTATATTTTAGTCTTTCGATACAAGGGTATGGAGACTTATCCGATAAAAAGATCTTGTACAATTAAGGCATCACAACAGTGTTTTGATGCCTTAATTATTTGTGATGAATTCCTGGTCGACAGTATTATTTTTAAGAATATCTTAAAAATCTTCTTTCCTGCAATCTAATTTTCCCTCTTTTTCCAGATCGTTTAAGACGGTTCCTTTCCAGGTCTTGACACGCTGTATATAAGCTGCGCGTCCGATCATATGGGCCGCAACCGGTGCGGTCAGGATTAGAAAGAAACCAATTGCTATTGCCTTGGTCGTCACAGACACATCCGGAAATGTCATCGCAGCGCAGATCAACAGGAGACCGACCCCTAGGGTTGCAGCTTTTACTGTCACTGAGAGGCGTAAATAGAAATCAGGCATCCGTAATATGCCGATTGATGCAAATAATATGGCCAGTGCACCGATGGTGCTTAAAATTGCTAAGGTAATATCAGTCATCATTGCGTTGTTTTTCTAAATAAAATGAAAAGGCTATAGTTCCCAAAAATGCGATAAGTGCCAAGATCATGGCAATATCTAAAAATACTTCCTGCGAAGTGCGTATACTATAAACTGTAATAATTCCGATTCCAATTGTGATAATGAGATCCAGTGCAATGACCCGGTCAAAGATCTGTGGACCTTTGTATAAACGGATAAATGCCAGAATAACCGATAAGGCTAATATGGGGAGGATAACATAATCGAAGTAGGTAGTTAAAGTCATCGTAAGAGTTCTAAAAGTCTTCGTTCAACATTGTTTTTTAGGGTGGACACAAATTGTTCTTTGCTCTTCATATACATCACATGGATAAAAAGTGTTTTTTTATCCTCGCTCACATCCAAAATAAGCGTACCTGGCGTCAGTGATATAAAAGTAGAAAGCAAATTGATCTCCAGGTCTGTCTTGGCATCCATCGGATACTTGACAATAGCCGGTTTAATAAAAAACTTTGGCGTGATTACATCGTAGGCAACCTGAACATTGGCGACGATCATTTCCCATAAGAAAAAGAGGATAAAACTCACCGTTTTGGGAACACGATAGAAATAACGTTGGTCGGCCTCATTCCTGTTCATGATCCAAAGAATCGCGAAACCAAGTAAAAAACCGAACAGGAAATTCGTGTAATACATTGATCCCGTCAGTGCTACCCAGATAAAAGATAGCATCAGGTTCATTAAAAACTGTTTTATCATATCAATTCTGTCCTCCTAATACAGCATTTATATAAGGTGAAGTATCCAGTAATTGTGTAGCGATCTTGTCTGCAACATCGATAATAGCTTCTGCATTAAATCCGATATACAACGAGGCAGAGGCTAATATAATGACCGGTAAGAGCAGCATTGTTCTTTTATAACCGATCATTCCCGCAAATTTATCTTCAATGATTTCAGGCTGGGGGGCATCTTTCCAAAATACCTGCGCCCACATTTTGGCAATAACATACAGTGTAATAAAACTACCGATGATCAAAGCTCCTGCAAAAGCATATTTTTCCAGCTGAAAGGCATCTCTAAAAAGATAGATCTTGGGCCAGAATCCAGATAGTGGCGGGATACCGACCAAAGAGAAAAGCACCACAGCAAAAAGCAAGGAAATCTTTGGATACCGAGCATATAGGCCCCCGAGCTTGTTCATATCCATGGTCCCGCGAAGCTGGCGGATAACACCGGCCACTAAGAACAGGTTCGTTTTCACCATAATATCATGAATAAGATAAAAGATTGCACCTAACAGCGCCCATTTGCTATATAATCCTAAACCACCGATCATAAAACCGATATGGCAGACAATCAGGTAAGAAAATAATCTGCGGACATTGGTTTTTATTAATGCGCCAAAAGCACCTGTTAAAATGGTCAGTATGGCCAAAACGACCAACAGTTCTTTGGCAAAATGGTTTGGGATAAACAATAAAGAAAATACCCTGAACAGTGCATAGATCCCAACTTTAGTCAAGAGTCCGCCAAAGGTTGCGGCAACAGCCGAGGGCGGTGTATGATAGGAAGAGGGTAGCCAGAAATAAAGTGGAAATACGGCCGATTTGATGCCAAAACCGATCAGAAAAAAAGTCGCCGTGATTTCGACAAGTGCCTGGTTTTGTATTTTGGGTATACGCAAAGCCAGGTCGGCCATATTGAGCGATCCTGAGATACCATACAGAATTCCGATACCGGTCAGGAAAAAAGTAGAGGCCAATATATTCATGGCCATATATTTTACTGCTCCTTCCAATTGTGATTTACGGCCACCAAGTGTCATCAAAACAAAAGAAGAAATAATGATCACCTCAAACCACACATAGAGATTAAAAATATCTCCGGTCAGAAAGGCGCCATTTAGCCCCATCATCAGAAAATGAAAAATAGGGAAATAGCCGTATAAAATGCGTTGTCTCCCGACACCGACACATGAAAAAATCGATACCGCAAGTCCGGCAACGGAGGTCAGGACGACCAGGGTACTACTAAAAAGGTCCGCGACAAAGACAATCCCAAAAGGGGCCTTCCAATTGGCGGCATTCATCGTCAGGATTCCGCCATCATAGACCTTGAAAAAGAGTTTAAATGCAAGAATAAGTGCTAAAAGGCTTCCCCCCACGCTTAGAAAACGTTGCGGGGTAGATTTGCGCCAAAGCATCAGCTGGACAATAGCAATAAAAAGGTGCACGATAACCGTGGCAATAATCTGGTTGTCTATCATATATCTTCTTCCTCAGGCGTATTCAAATTATCTAAATCATCCGTACCCAATAAGGCGTAAACACGTTTAAGCAATACAATAGCAAACGAAGTCAGCCCAAAACTGATAACGATCGCAGTTAAAATTAGGGCTTGTGGTATGGGATCGGCATAAATATCCGTGAAGACCTTTAGGTCAGGGCCGATGATCGGTGGTTTACCTTTGACAATATTCCCCAACAGAAAGATCAATATATTGGTGCCATTGCCCAATAACATAATTCCCAATAAAAGTTTCACCATGCTGCGTCGCAAGATGAGGTATATTCCGGCGGCATATAAAATGCCGATCAATAAAACGAGAATCAGTTCCATTATTCCTCCTCCGTATTTAAAGCAATTGTGAATAAAATAGTCAATACAACTCCAATGACGACAAAGTATACACCAAGGTCAAAAAATAAGGCTGTACCGATCATCCCAATGACGGGAATTTTTTCCTCCAACCAAAGTCCGGTCATAACGGGATAGCCAAAGAAAGTTGGTAAAAACATGCTCACTGCGGCAATGCCCAATCCGATCGGAATAAGGGATAACGGTTTGTATTGGATAAGCTTCATGGTGTTGTGAGGACCAAAAGCGAAACTATGCAGTACGAAAGCAATTGAGGCCACCAAGCCCCCCACAAATCCTCCTCCGGGATAATAATGCCCCCGAAGTAGGAGAAATACAGAAAACAATAAAAGTATTGGTAGGAGATACCGCGTTGCGGTTTGTAATATCGTGCTATTCATTTATTCGAGTATTTAGATATTAGTATTGAGTATTGAGATTCCGGTGATACAAACCAATAGGTTTTCATAGATCGTCCATCGCTCTTAAATGATCATTACTCCACTAACGTATCATAACATATTATTCTTTATCAGAAGATTTTAAACGTAATTTCAATAAACTGTACACGCCAAGTGCCGCGATGCTTAGTACCACAATTTCAAACATGGTATCAAAGCCCCTAAAGTCAACGAGCAGTACATTGACAACATTCTTTCCTTTGGCCATTACATAGGCATAGTCACCATAAAAGTCACTGATATCGGTGGTTGTAGGTTCATGTAACACACGTAAAGCAACCATAGATAACATAATCCCAAATATAACCGCTACTACTGCATCGCGAATAATGGTGCGACGGTTTGCCAGGTTTAAAAAAGATGGCAATTTAAACAGAACCAATACAAACAGAACAACGGTTAGGGTATCGATCGTAAATTGCGTCATCGCTAAATCTGGGGCGCTGTAAAAAACAAAGATGAGACATATCGCATAGCCCACAACACTCGTGGCCACGACTGCAGTTAACCTGGAGGACGTCCGGATTGTTAACACAATAGCTCCGATCAGAATGCATACGGTTGTTACTTCATAAAAGCTCACAGGTGATAAGGTATCCCATTTAATGTGCAGCGGCCCGCCCAAGTATAATTGATAGCCGATCAATAATTCTGCAAATAAAATAATCTTCAATAAATAGGAACGTAGATAGCCATTGTGCATCTTTGCGGTAAAAAAGGCGGAAAATAATTCAATTTCCCGGGCACATACGTTGAGGATATTCGCTGGTGAAATTTTTTCAAAAGTAGCGATCCAGGCCAGTTTCTTGTGACTGGGTGTGTTGGAGACAAATACAAGTGTTCCGACAATAATGGTGCTGGCACTCAATAAAAGTATGAGGTTAAAACCATGCCATATTTTTAGATGAAAAACCTCTTGCTGAGCCAGAATACTATTTGCGGTTGGTGCAGCGATCCAGTCGCCAATAGAACCTGGAACACAACCGAATATGACACCCAATAATGCCAATAAAAGAGGCGGGATCCACATGGATTTGTAGGGCAAGTGTACCTGCGCGAACTGTTCCGGTAATTTCCCTGTAAAAGGTTTGATTCCCGCCATAAATCCAGCTGATACAAGCAGTATGTTGGTCAGTACAGCAGCTGCCGTCAAATAAAGGAACAAATGCGGATTGCTTTTTAATGTAGCGTCGTAGATCAGATCCTTCCCGATAAATCCAAAGGTCAACGGCACGCCTGCACTTGATAATGCTGCCAAAAAACCTGCGATAGCAACAGGAGCTAAGACTTTCCGTAATCCGCGTAGCAGCGTTAAGTCACGTGTTCCGGTTTCGTGGTCGATAATACCCGTAATCAGGAACAGCGCTGCTTTGTACAATGCATGCACAAGGATAAAGACAGTTGCGGCGATCACAGCTTCTTTAGTCCCAAGACCCAGTAGGAAGACTAGGATGCCCAATGCGGAGATGGTGGAATAGGCGAGTACTCCCTTGAGATCTGTCCTGAAAAGTGAATGAAATGCTGCATAGAGCATGGTAACTCCGCCTATAATGACTAATGAATACATCCAGATCGGATTCCCACCCAAGATCGGTGAAAAGCGGGCCAGCAGATATATCCCTGCTTTTACCATAGTGGCTGAGTGTAAATAGGCAGATACCGGTGTAGGAGCTTTCATAGCGCCAGGCAACCAAAAATGGAAGGGAAATTGTGCTGACTTAGTGATGGCACCAAGCGCCACCAGTCCGAAAATAAGCGGGAAGAGCGGATGCTGCTGAATCAAAGCAACCTTGCCCACAAGTTCGGTGATATTATACGTGCTGGCGATATTGCCCAATAGTACAAAGCCCGCAAGCAGAAAGAAGCCACCTAAACCTGTAATGGATAAGGCCGTTAAGGCACTTTTTCGGGAATCCGCATGATCGTTGTTGAATCCGATGAGAAAAAAAGAACTAATGGATGTTAATTCCCAAAAGATAAAAAGCAATAGCATGTTGTCCGAAAGCACCAAACCCAACATGGCAGACATAAAGAGACAGAGGTAGCCAAAAAATCGGTCGATGTATTTATGTCCCTTGAGATAGGCATTTGCATAAAAAAAGATGCAAGCACCAATTCCGGTAATCAATAATGTGAAGAGCAGTGATAGACCATCTAATCTGAAATCCAGATTAATGCCTAGCGAAGGTACCCATGCTGTCGATTGTATAAAATAAGATCCCTGACCAATAGGCACCACAAATTTTATATAATACAGAAATAGAAGTACCGGTAAAAATGCGAGAATAAAACCCCATTTGGATTTGAGGAATCTACCAAATGGAACAATAAGGCTCGATGTTATTAATCCTGATAGAACAGTAAATAGCATTTAGTCTTTGTTTTAAATTTTACGAAAGTTTACAATATAGTAAAAAAACTCGAAAAACGGCAGCTTTCAGCATATTTTGCTTAGTATAAATACCAAAAAATGCGGTATTGTTTTGTTTGTGGGAAGTTTTGTTTTTACCAATTTTTTAAAAAACAATTTGACCTATATTGCTTGTAACCTTATTTTAAAATGTTGTTTACATTTTTTTAATTTTATTAGTTAGAACTCGATAAATACATTTTAGTGAATTTATTTTAAGTTTCTACTTTTGTTTCTCACAATACATCCTAATTAACAGGAATGTTTTAAGTTAAATATTTCCCTGTTATACTTTGTGACAATCAAATCCCCCCTGATTGAATTTTTTTATGGAAAACTTATTTATCGATTTTCTGTAAATATTTTGTTTTTAATATCTCAAAGCAATTTTTACCGCTTTTATTTCTGATTTAAATCAGTTATTGGATCGTAAAATAGATAAATCTCATATTTCGCACATATTTTTTTGTGAATAATAAAAAATATTAGTCATTTTTATGACACAATTATTATGAATGTTGACCGCTAATACCTAATACCCTAAACTATCGTGTCATAAATGGGATAGAACAAGGAATATCGTAATCTACACTATGCAAAAGGAAGAATTATTATTCAAGACACATTATAACGGGCTTTGTCATTTTGCTTGGAAGATATTGGGAGATCTTACTATAGCGGAAGATCTCGTACAAGATGCCTTTATTGCTTATTTTAAAAATACAGCTCAGGTCAGCGCCAATGATATTGCAATAAAAAATTACCTCTATAGTGCTGTCCGTTTTGCCTGTTACAATCATATCCGACACGAAAAGGTAAGACAGAAATATTGGAATGTGGTTGGTTTTACCGAGGAGGACAACACTGCGCTGGAATTAAATATGATTCATAGTGAAGTTATCCAGGAGATATACAAAATCATTGAACAAATGCCTGCTTCCTGCCAGCAGATCTTTCGGTTGGGATACCTAGAAGGTCTATCCAACCTAGAGATTACCAAAGAATTGCAGATTAGTATCAATACTGTAAAAACACAAAAACAACGTGGCATGAAAATGCTACTAAAACGCCTAAATCCTGAATTCATCCCGCTCGTTATTTTTTTGTTAAAAAATATTTAAATTCTTGTCACCCCTTTTTTCGTCTTGCGTTTCTTTAGTGTAATATATGAAAGAAAACACAGGACATATTGCGAGTATCATCCGGAAGTTCCTTAGTGACCAATTAACTATAGCAGAGCAAATTGAACTTGACGAATGGCTGAATGCGAATGCGCAGCATAAACAATTGTTGGAATCATTCCGTGAAGCGAAAAACATAGAGGAAGATTTGTCTATTCTTCGAAAATTAGATGCGAATAAGGCATGGGATAAGTTGAATGGTACAAATCACAACTCATTAAAGCCTTTTGGAAAATGGGCTTTAGGAATCGCTGCATCAATTATTTTTCTAATGGGTACCTTCTTGTTATGGAAAATCAAGTTGTCGCCGGATCATTCAAGTGGAATACATGTCGCTATTAAGAAAAAACAAGATGTTGCGCCTGCGACAAGTGGAGCGGTTTTGGTATTGGCCGATGGAACGAATGTCCCATTAAATGGAGATTCTACGAAGACCTTGAGTAAAAATAATAATTTGATCGGTAATGGCAGTGAACTAATTGTGAAAGATATTGATAAGCCTATTCCCTCCCAGTACAATTTATTAATCGTGCCAAAGGCCAGCTTTTATAAAATGACTTTAGCTGACGGAACTAAAGTATGGGTAAATGCGCTGTCACAATTAAAGTTTCCATCGCAGTTCTCTGCCACCGAACGAAGGGTTTTTTTAGATGGAGAGGCCTACTTTGAGGTCGCACACCATCCAGATCATCCATTTATCGTCGAATCTAAAGGAAATGAAATTAAGGTATTGGGGACACATTTTAACGTGAATTCCTATACAGATCTTGTACGTACAACACTAGCCGAAGGAAGGGTAGAAGTATGGCAAGATAATCAGCATGTCGCACTGTCTCCGGGAGAATATGCGGCTGCCGCTAAGGGGCACCTGATAAAAGGAAAAGCAAATTTACAACAAGATCTATCCTGGCACAATAATGAGTTTTACTTTAGGAAAGAAACAATTGTGAATATTGCACATCAATTATCACGGTGGTATGATTTGGATGTGAAATTTAGAGGAAATGTGCAGATGGATAAAGAATATACTGGAAGTATTGAACGGGATGTGAAACTATCGCAAGTCCTGGAGATGTTGTCCTATGTTAGTGATCTCAAGTTTGAAGTGGATGGTAAAAAACTAACGATAGAAACGAAGAACTAAAAATTATACCGAGTTTTCACCCATACCAATTGCTTATGATAAAATAATAACTAAACCAAAAATGACCTAAGAAAAGAGAACAGGAATGTTGGCGCATCCCTGTTCAGAAAAATGTGATAACCAGGTCCAAAATTAGATGTAACAATTAGAAACCCCAATTAACCACAAAATGTAAATGTATGAATAACTTACCATTTGGCAAAAAGTGGTTCTTGATCCCTCAAGACCCGCGATTTTGCAAACCTCTACGTATTATGAAAATTAGTACATGTCTTTTATTTGCATTTGTGACGGGCGTACACGCGAAAGGTACAGCTCAGAAAGTCACTTTGAATATGAAAAATGCACGCATTGAGGAAGCCCTGTCTGCTATTTCCAAACAGTCTCATTTACGTGTACTGTACAGTGAAAATCTGAATGCAAAAGCACGGATTTCTGTCAATGTCAAGAACGCTTCTGTAGAAGAGGCCTTAAATGCAGTATTAAAAAATAATAATATTGAGTATAAGATCATTGCCAATACGATTTCTGTCAATAGTAACTCAAAAGTGAGTAGGAGTAGCTTGACAGAGGTTCCACAACAGCCTGTCACAGGTACTATTAAAGATAAAAGTGGGAAAGGACTAAGTGGAGCTACAGTGACCGTAAAAGGTACATCAATTTCTACGCAGGCGGACGAAGCTGGTCATTTTAAAATTAATGCTTCATCGAATGCCACCTTGGTGATTCGTTATGTCGGTTTTGTGAGTACAGAAGTAGCCGTTGGCGGAAGAAAAGATGTCAATATCACTTTGGAACCAGCAGATCGTACATTGGAGGAGGTGAATGTTGTTGCCACAGGGTACCAAAATTTGGATCGAAAATTATTCACCGGTGCTGCCTCAAGAATAGATGCGAAAGAAGCAGAACGTGCTGGGGTTCCCGATGTTTCACGCATGTTGGAAGGACAGGCTGCTGGGGTTTCAGTTCAAAATGTGTCGGGTACATTTGGAGCCGCTCCTAAAATCCGTGTTCGTGGAGCGACTTCATTAACAGGAGATAATAAACCGCTATGGGTGATCGATGGCGTTATTTTGGATGAAGCTGTTAATATATCCAATGAGGCCTTGTCAACAGGGGATGCCAATACGTTATTGGGCTCTTCCGTTGCCGGTTTAAATCCGGACGATATTGAATCCATTACAGTCCTGAAAGATGCTGCGGCAACGGCATTATATGGCGCCGCAGCCATGAATGGTGTCGTCGTTGTGAATACAAAGCGAGGTAAAAATACAGAGGGTCAAACGCATTTTAGCTATTCGGGCAACTATACCACCTATATCAAACCTAATTATAACCAATTTGATATCATGAATTCTGCGGAGCAGATGCAGTTGGTAATCGACATGGAAAATAAGGGCTACCTCAATCACTCACAGGTCTCACGAGCCGGAACAGGTGGGGTTTTTACCAAAATGTATAATCTGATGTACGAATATGATCCAAAGACGGATTCTTTTAAACTCAGAAATGATGCCCCTTCACGGTACAATTTTTTGCAACGCTATGCCAATGTGAATACCAACTGGTTTGACTTATTGTTCCAGAATAGTTTGGTGCATGATCATTCATTAAGCATGAGCACAGGAACACAGAAAGCACAGACTTATGCTTCGACCAGTTACATGAATGATCCAGGATATACTCTGGGTAACCAGGCCAAGCGTTTTACTGCCAATATTCGAAATAACTACAAAATCAATGATAAACTGAGTACCGAGTTTATATTTCAGGGAAATATTCGGGATCAACGGACACCGGGTACACTAAATCGTAATTCGGATGCGGTATATGGTAGCTATTCCCGGGATTTCGATATCAATCCGTACTCTTATTCTTTAAATACCAGCCGTATTATTACTCCGTTTGATGAAAATGGTGACCGGGAATATTTTACAAGAGATTATGCTCCATTTAATATCTTAAATGAACTTGATAATAATTACATCAAACTCAAATTGATGGATATCAAAGTGCAAGCGGGTATTTCCTATAAAATACTTCCATCACTTACCTATTCTGCCAATGGAATGTATCGCTATTATAATTCCGAAAGACAACATATGATTACCGAAAATGCGAACCTTTCAAAAGCATACCGGGCAAATCAAGATCAGACGGTGAATAGTGGAAATCGTTTTTTATATGCTGACCCCGATTTTCCAAACACGGATAGTTATGTTATTCTTCCAAGTGGCGGTTTTTTCAATCTGGCCAATAATAATATGATCAGTTATTATATGCGTCACAACTTGGAATATAATCAAAAATGGAATGACCATACAGTGAATTTGTTTGGAACTTATGAGCTCCAGTATGCGGATAAACAGAGTCATGATTTTAATGGGCCAGGAATAGAGTATGACAATGGTAACCTGGTTTTACCGACATATCGGTATTATAAGAAGCAACTTGAAGCTGGTGGTACACCATTCGCCATGAATTATACCTATGATCGTAAATTAGCGTACGCGTTGCGCGGGGCCTATAATTATAAAAATAAGTACTCCTTTAACTTCACGACCCGTTACGACGGATCGAATAAAATGGGGCGCACCAATGTGGCAAGATGGTTGCCGACCTGGAACTTGTCAGCAGCCTGGGATATTGACCAAGAGAATTTCTTTAATAAAGATAACAAGATTCTTTCGCGCGCCAGACTTCGGGGAACTTACGGCTTAGTGGCCAATATGGGCAATGCATCTAATTCAACCGCCGTGTTTTATAATGTTATTACCTACAGACCCTATGATGGCGAAAAAGAAGGCAAGATTAACATAAGCGGTTTGGAAAACTCTGAGTTGACCTGGGAGAAGATGTATGAACTTAATATTGGGACCGATTTAGGTTTCTTAAATGACCGTATTGACCTGAACTTTGATTATTACAAACGTAATATATTTGATTTAATCGGGCCGATTCGTACCTCTGGAATTGGTGGACAATTTGAAAAGTTAGCCAATTATGCTGATATGGAGGGACGGGGAGTTGATATTCAACTTGGTGGATTTCCGTTCAAAGACCCTAATGGTTTTACCTGGCGTACGCAGCTAACCCTTGGTTTTAACAAAACAAAGATTACCAAACTAAATGTAACACGCAATATCTGGAATCTGATTGCAAGTGAGGGCGGGGCAATGATCGGTAGACCACATAGGGGCTTGTACTCGCTGGATTTTGATAAACTGGCCGCCAATGGCGGGTACCCAACCTATATCGGTACAGATGGAACTCCGGGCGAAACTTATTTTTGGTTTCAGGATACGCAGACGGATTTCCTAAAATATGAAGGACCAGTAGACCCCACACTCGCTGGGGGATATTACAACCGGCTAGAATACAAAAATTTTAACTTATCCTTTCTGCTTAAATTTGGTTTAGGTAATATGGTACGCTTGCAGCCTAACTATTCACCGGTCTATCTGGATATGTACAATGTCTCAAGAGAATTGATAAATCGCTTTATTTATCACGGTGATGAGTACCTGACCGTAATCCCATCCACACTCGATGGCTTAACAGCTGAATTTGATGTTGAGAATGCAGCTGGTGATCGTACAGCATCCGTTTACTCCTATAATGCATATAACTATTCATCTGAACGGGTTGCAAAGGGTGATTACCTCCGGCTATCGCAAATTTCTGTGGGTTATAATATCCCAAAATCTGTCGTCAACAAAATTAAATTTAGAACAGCACAAGTAAACCTGGTCGGGAATAACCTGTGGTTAATCTATGCGGATAAAAAACTAAATGGAGTCGATCCGGAATTTTATAGTAATGGTGGTGTGGCACTACCAGTTCCAAAACAAGTGACCTTATCTGTGAAATTAGGATTCTAAACGATTAAATTATGAAACTTACACACCTTAAATATTTATTTATTTCTTCCACGCTGCTATTCAGCAGTTGTAATAAATACCTGGATCAACAACCGGATATGCGTGCAGAAATCAATACGGTCGATAAAGTCAAGCGATTGATTACATCGGCCTACCCCTTCGCCAATTATCTAGCCATGTCTGAAACTTACTCAGATAATGTCGAAGATAAAGGAGTCGGCGATTTGTATCAACCTGTGCCTGCCCTGTATCGTTGGCAAGATGTCAAAGATAGTGATACGGATAGTCCCAATAGTTATTGGAACAATTGCTATGAGGCGATTGCCGCTGCCAACCATGCCTTGGCTGCAATAGAAGCCAATGATTTTGGCAATGATATTTTGGCCTTTAAAGGCGAAGCCTTGGTCGCACGGGCCTATGCACATTTTATGCTTGTCAATTTCTTTGCAAAAGTTTATGACTATAAGAAGCCGGAAAGCAATACATCACCCGGCATTCCTTATGTGACGGAACCGGAAACCGTAGTTATCAAAAAGTATGACCGCGGGACAGTGAAATCCGTTTATGATAATATCCGTAGGGATCTGGAGGAAGGCCTAGCGCTCCTAGATGCAAATCCAGCGGAGTGGAATGTACCTAAATATCATTTTACACCTGCAGCTGCCCATGCTTTTGCAACACGGTTTTATTTGTTTACAGGTGAATGGCAAAAGGTGGTAGACAATGCCAACAAAATTTTTGCTGGTGGAAATTTCGCGGGAAAACTTATCCCATATAACTCCACTTTTAAAAAGATGACCTTTGAAGAAGTGCATAATGTTTTTTCTAAAGCAGATCAGCCTTATAGCTTATTGATCAATGAAACCTACAGTGGTTATCAGCGTTGGTGGAATAATCGTTACGCTATGGGAATTAATGTGTTTCAAAATATTTATAATGGGGAAACTGCAGCGGGAGCTAAGTTTTATAACTTTGGTGTATCCTATGGCGCTCCGCATTATACAACTTATATCTGGAAGGAATTCTGGTATGTGACAAATCCAACTGCGAATACAGGTTATCCAATGCTCATGGTCCCCGTTTTAATTACAGACGAGGCTTTAATGAACCGGGCTGAGGCGTACTTGGAATTAGGGAATACTGCTGCAGGTATTGCTGACTTGAATTTAATGGCAAGTAATCGAATTGATAATTACAATCCTGCTAACCACGCTGTAACCGCGGCAAAATCCAAGCAATTTTTTAAGGTACAAGATGATAAGGAAGCGCTGATCCAGACGGTCTTACAATTTAAGCAAATTGGCTTTATGTCGATGGGCTTGCGTTGGTTTGATATTATTCGTAAGAGAATAACAGTTAGACATCTCCTTATTGCAAATGATGAAACGGAGAGTTATATCGAATTAAAACCGGAGGATCCGCGACGTGTTTTTCAGATCCCGCAAGAAGCAGAATTGTCAGGTGTTGAACAAAATCCAAGGTAATTTATGAAAACGATTATAAAAGCAACCCTACTGGCCGGTCTTTTGGCTGGCATATACTCCTGTACGAAAGAGGAGAAACTTAATGTAAAAATTGAAAACTACGATACATTTATACCCGGGAAAATTGATGACTGGATCAAAACGAACCTAACCGATCCGTACAATATTGAGGTTGTCTACCGGTATCAGCGTAATATGCATGATATTAACAAGAATATAGCACCAGCCAATGAGGATAAGGTCATCCCACAAATGGATGTTGTCATTAAAGGTTTTTTGGATGTGTATAAGAAAGTGGGTGGCGTACCGTTTATAAAGACTTATACGCCCAAACAGTTTGCTTTGTTTGGATCAGGCGATTATGATGTAGACGGATCAGTAAAGGGGGGGACGGCAGATGGAGGAAGGCGCATCACCTTGTACGGAATAAACAATTTTGATGAAGCAAATCCCAACTCTGTCAGTGGAAACCTGCAGGTTATTCATCATGAATTTACGCACATACTTAACCAGATGAGATTTATTCCCGGTGAGTTTGGAAAAGTGTGTGCAGGGGATTATTATTCAAACTGGACGGCACAGGAGAATACCCAGGCTAAAGCAAGGTCATTGGGTTTTATCACGCCCTATTCGAGAAAAGCAATCGGTGAGGATTTCGCGGAAGTCTTGTCTCATCTGATTGTCGCCGGCCAATTGTATTATGATGATTTTGCTTACGACAGTGGCAAGGATGCGTATCCTAAATTTAAACTGAAAGAATCCATTGTACGGGATTATATGGTTCAGAATTTTAATATTGATGTGACACAGCTTCAGATTGAATTCCAACGTATCATGACTGAAAAGTACCATTCTACCCGATATGAAGCAGCAACAGCTCTTAGCAACGATTATTTGGGCTCTTTGGATTGGGATATTCGAAGTACTTGGGGGCTAGAAAATACGCTGTCTAATAAACAAAAGAATCTGTTTACGGCGATCTTGGATGAACTCGGGGGCTGGACCACAAAAACAATGGCATTCAAATTTGTTTCTGCGTCAAAAGCAACACTGAACATTACATTTGGTGATAAAGATAATACCTGGACTGCAGCATATGATTTTGATATTTCAAAGAATGCGGACAATACATTTAAAATCTCTAAATCCGCTACGCAAGGGACAGGCGCCATTTATGACAATGGAAATATTAGCTGGATTTTGAAAGATACGCAGCCCTTAATTGATTATCTAGGTAGTACGAGCTTTGCCGCGGAATGGAAGAAAGTTGATTTAGCAGTTAATCCTAGCGATTATCTACAATATTTTATCTTGAAAGATACAAAAGATCCAAATGCAACATTGATGGGTAAAGTAAATTTGAGGAAGTATTAAATTATGAAAAAGATATTTTATTTAATGTTTTTGGTATTACTGGCCTTCAGTTGCAGTAAACCACGGGAAGTGGATCAATTATTTGGCGATCCAGATAAAAGGGTGGCCGATACCCTTGCCTATGTAAAATCCACGCTTGTTAAAGCTCCTTTTGGCTGGAAGGCCTATTTAAGCACGGAATATTCAGGAGGTTATGGCTTTTATATTCAATTTCAGGAAAATGATCGGTTAAAAATGCTTGCAGATTTAGATCAAGAGACCTCATCAGAGCTCAAGGAATCCACATACAGAATCAGGCAGATCATGTACGCAACATTATCATTTGATACTTATAATTATATAACAATGTTGCAAGATCCAAACCCGGATGTATATGGTGGTCAGCCTGGTAAAGGCATGGGGAGCGATGTTGAATTCGATTATATCAAAACACATGCAGATACTTTATTTTTTGAAGGTAGAAAATTTAAAAAATCGCTAGTTCTGATAAAAGCAAAAGAATCTGAAGCAAAAATATATTCTAGTAAAGGATATACCCAAGCAATTGAAAAAATTAATAAATTCTTTACGGAAAATGCTAATCCATATATTGAGGAAAACGGACAGAAATATCAAATTACAATTAATAGCAATTCCAAAGAAACAGGTGCGACTACCATTCTACCAGGAAATAAAGTGGAAAGTTCAACCGCTAAATTTTGTTATATGCTGGACGGAATTACTTGTAATGTTGAGTCACCGCTCAAGGCGGGAAAAATTAATCTTGTAAAGATGTCCTGGGAGAGTGATAAGTTAACAGCTTTTGATTCAATTGGTAGAAAATTTGAAGTAAAAAATTCCGCTCAACCATTAATTCCATTGCATCTGTTGATGGGAACGAAATACTCGAAACTATATTTACCATTTAATACATTATTACCTGAAAACTCGCCAAAAGGAACAGAGATCTTAAATCGGTATTTCAAAGGATTGGGAAGCGGTGCTACCGGGTATATCTTTAATTGTGGAGATGTAAGTCTGGTATGGAATCTCGCGAATAAGAGAATTTCTTTCGTTGGTTTTGCCAGTCAAAATAACTGTGGCGGTGGTTGGTCAACTACTATTGTATACGACTATACCATTGATGACGCAACTGGTATACTGAAATTAACCAAAAGGTCAGGTGCCTCAGGAGGATATAGTGCTAAGATTATGGATCAGCTTGACGATTTTCTGCTCAATAGCAGCTTTAAACTCGAATATGTGATTGATGGAAAAAATCTGTATGCAAAAATCGTAGGTATAGATCGACCTGATGTTGCAATGACATTCACATTGCAATAATACTTCTTTTACTTTCGTCCTGTGATAATAATGGATATTGTTATCACAGGACGTTTGTATTTAAGCGCACAATTCTATCATCTTTACATTTGATCAAGCCTCTTCTCCTTATTAATAATGATCAAATCAACAATTGTACAAAGTAGTTTTAGCGGAGTTTAATGCACAATATCTTGAGTTTTCCACAGAATGTTAATAACAATGTGGATAACCTGCTTTTAGACTATTCCGGATACTCCTATGCGAAGATGCTTCAAATTGTTCCATGTCTGTGCCATTTTGCGGAGCAAGTTGTTGATACTCTTCTGCTTCTCGTGTTTCGGCCTGTATTATCGGTATTTTGTCAAAGGGAATTTTCATTTGCCCGTCTGGCCGAATCGTTTTCTCCGCTATCTGTTTCATTTCACCGCCCCATCCCCCTTATTCACCGACTTTTTCCGAAGCTTAGTCTAAATGTAATAAAATCACAGGTTGCGTTGTCTTAATTTTGAATCAGAACGTTGAGGGAAATGTTGCAACAAAATCAATATTTCTGCGACTACTAAGAAAGAGACAATAAAAAACTAACACAATAAAGTAAAAAATTATAAACGATGAAAACTTTAGTAAAGACATTTTTAGCAGCAGCCCTAATCGCAGTATCAACATGTACTATGGCTGCAGACCCAGGTAAAACATTGAACCTATCTACCGCAGACCTGGCGATCGATAGCTACGTTTCGGTAATAACAGAAGGCGCATCGGGTGGTGTTGAGCAACTATTTGCTTCCGATTTCAGCCAAAAGATCCAAGGCCAAACGGGACGTACCAATAAACGCTCGGAGGTAATTTCCTTCCTGAAAAAGCAAAAAGGTGAAAAACTAAACTGCACGACCAATACAGAAATCTTGGAGGAATCCGAAAATTATATGGTAGCAAAGATTACCATGAAATTCGAAACATTTACAAAAACAGACCTGGTTACCTTGGTAAATGAAGCCGGAACCTGGAAGGTCGCGAGTTCGGTAAACTCATACAAATAGCAACTGTTTAATTAAATTCATATGTTTATTTTTAGCCACGTCGTGATGATGTGGCTATTTTTTTTGCTTTAAAATTGACAGAGGCCTTCTTTATTATTAGATCTATTTTTGCAGATCAATCAATAGCTAATAAAGGATCTTGTACGAAGTTGTTAATCAGATTGATGCACTGGCGTTGACAGAAATCGTTGGGATTGGGAAAAGGAACAGAACTTCAGGGTTTATGTTTTCCACATAGTTATTAACATGATGTGGAAAACCCCTTGTGAGTAGAGCCTGGATTTTGTGCGGTGCAATAAAGAAATATGGAGTTAAATATTTTTTATATACTATTGGATTTACTATACTTGCCTCATAATATTAACAAGAATTATGAAGTATTATCTGCATTTTCCGATGAAACTTATTTGTTTTCTTCTGCTCAACCTTTGTGGATTGAGTCTTTCAGCACAGATCGCCTTTACCACATATCATAAAAAAGATGGTGATGAGACAAAACAACAGGATTCGGCCTATTTTTTAAGGACAGTTCATGTGGATGCCAAAGGCAAAGATAAAATCTATCGAATTGAGGAGTATTATATGCGTAATGATTCCATCAAACTCAACGGTATCAGTAAGAATGCGCGCACTCCATTCCAATTTCAAGGTAAGAAATATGAATTCTATGAAAATGGTACATTAAAGAGCTTAGAGAATTTTACTGATGAAAGCGAACTCGTAGATTCCGCATTTTACTTATATCCCAATAATAAATTGAAAATGATGGTTTTTTATCCTAGTGAAATTTACAAAAAGAAGTTGCAGGTTAAAAAGCCAATTTACATCGTATATTATGATTCTCTTCAGAATAAAAAATTGGAAAATGGAAATGGACATATTCGCTTGAATGTAGAAGGAAAAGAGGGTTATGAAGAAGGTGAAATGGTTAATAATTTACGTGAAGGAGAATGGAAGGGATGGGCTGGACAAGATTCCTTTGTAGAAAACTATAGTCAGGATCGGTTACTATCAGGGACTTTAACAAAGGAGAATGGCGCTATCATTCAATATGATTCAACAACATATAAAGTCAATCCAGAGTATCCGGGAGGAACATACAAGATGATGATGTTTGTTGCTAATAATTTTGACTACCCAAAAGAGGCTATGAAAAATGGTGTCAGTGGTATTGTGGAGATAGATTTCGTTATCAATAAAGTAGGAGAGGTAGAGGATATTAAAGTCAAGCAGGATTTGGGTTTTGGTACTGGGGAAGCCGGTATACGTGTCGTAAAAAAATTTGGGAAGTGGAAGCCTGGATTGCGACGAGGCGAGCCTGTGCGTGTGGCTTATACCCTCCCAATACGATTGAATTTAAGATAAAATTCGCAAACTTATTGAAAGCCGAAAAAGCCTCCCATTGGGAGGCTTTTTTGTTAAAGGTTGTAAAACTATTTTTTCAGGCCTTCAGCACCTTGTATGATCCCTTCGACTACTGTAGGATCCTGCAACGTAGAGGTGTCTCCCAGGTTGCTAATATCTCCTTCGGCAATCTTGCGTAAAATGCGACGCATGATCTTTCCGGAGCGTGTCTTTGGAAGGTCATTGACAAACTGGATAATATCGGGTTTGGCAATAGGACCAATGATACGCGATACAGTCTCCATGATATCTTTCTTGGTTGCTTCAGCATCTGTATGGTGATTGGCGATAACATAGGCATATATACCCTGGCCTTTTACCGGATGTGGATAGCCAACGATCGCAGACTCCACGACGTCAGCATGCATATTAATGGCATTTTCCACTTCGGCAGTACCGATGCGGTGACCAGATACATTCAATACGTCGTCCACACGGCCTGTGATTTTGTAATACCCCTCTGGACTGCGGAAACATCCATCACCTGTAAAGTACATGTCTTTGTAAGTGGAGAAATAGGTCTGACGGCAGCGGTCATGATCTCCCCATGTCGTGCGGAGCATGCCCGGCCAAGGAAATTTGATGCACAGATTGCCTGTTACGTCATTACCTTCAATCTCCTTGCCGTTTTCGTCCATTAAAGCGGGTTGGATGCCCGGCATAGGGAACATGGCATAACTTGCTTTTTCTGGTGTAACACCAGCTAAGGAGGTGATCAGGTGCCCACCATTTTCCGTTTGCCAATAGGTGTCAACAATGGGGCAATTCTTTTTACCTACTTTCTCGTTAAACCAGTTCCAGGCTTCTTCATTGATCGGTTCACCCACTGATCCCAATACGCGCAATGACGACAGGTCGTTTTTATCGACAAACTGATCTCCGAAAGCCATTAATGAACGTAATGCTGTAGGGGAGGTGTAAATGATATTGACTTTATACTTGTCAACAATATCCCAATAACGGCTGGCATCAGGGAAAGTTGGGATACCTTCAAACATCAATGAAGTTGCGCCTTGGGATAATGGTCCATAAACAATATAGCTATGACCAGTAATCCAACCAATGTCAGCTGTACAGAAAAATACATCATTTGGCTGATACTGGAAGGTATTCATAAAGGTATATCCGGTGTAGACCATATAGCCGCCACAGGTATGGACTACTCCTTTCGGTTTACCCGTAGATCCTGAAGTGTAAAGGATAAACAGCGTATCTTCGGCATCCATTTCCTCTGCTGGGCAGGCCGGATTGCCCTGGGTTTCTACTTTCTTAATCTCATCTTCCCACCATACATCACGCCCTTTGATCATAGATACTGGTGTACGTGTACGTGTTAATACAATAACTCTCTCCACAGTATCACATTGCATCAACGCATCATCCACAATATTTTTAAGTCCAATGGTTTTATTACCACGGTAACTGCCATCGGAGGTCACGATCAATTTACATTCTGCATCTACGATACGGTCAGCGATCGAACGTGCAGAAAACCCTCCAAAAACAACCGAGTGGATGGCTCCTATACGTGCACAGGCCAATACCGCAATCACAAGCTCAGGAACCATCGGTAAATATATACAGACACGGTCGCCCTTTTTGATGTTGTTGTTCTTTAATACATTGGCAAATTGCTCGACCTTCTGTAACAATTGTTTATAGGAAAGGATACGGTGGGCTTCATTCGGGTCATTTGGCTCCCAAATAATTGCCGGTTTGTCGCCATTTGCATAAATATGACGATCCAGACAGTTTTCGGTAATGTTTAATTTTGCACCTTCAAACCATTTGATATTAGGTTCCTCAAAGTTCCAGTTCAACACTTTGTTCCATTTTCTCTTCCAGAAAAAATGATCCGCTATGCTCGCCCAAAACTCCTCTGGTTGTTCTACACTTCGCTTATATTCACTCTGATATTCTTCAAATGATTTTATTTGTAGGCTCATTGTTATAGGGTTATTATGAATTATTTTAATTTATAAAGTTATCGTTGCGAAATTGTTTTTAATATTTCAATTTCGGTGTACAATTTAGCGGTTTTTGCCCATTTTATCAACAATTTGATGTTTAATATAATGTTAAACTACTTTTATCTATCAAGATTGTTATCTTGCAGCAAGATTAAACAGGCATGTTGTTTCTAAAAAAGATATTCTATATCAGCATTTATACGAATATTTTGATTGCATTGGCCGCTATGGCGCAATGTGCACTGACTTATATCCTATTTGAAAGGCCGATCAATTGGTCTATTGTTTTGGTGGAAGGCTCCGCAACATTATTACTTTATAATTTTAGCTTGTGGTGGTCCAAGCCCAAAAATCCAAAAGAATCAAAATTTGCCCGTACACGTTGGATTTTTAATAACGAGTGGCTGATGTGGCTCAATAATTTTATCGCTTTGGCCGTGCTCGGTTACTGTTTGTTACAAATTCACCTGTACTCGTTCCTTTTTTTAGGCTTTATCGGAATGCTGAGCTTATTGTATGGAATGCCCTTATTTACCTTCCGTGATCGAAAGGTTGGGCTCCGGCAAATCCCCGGTGCCAAGATCTTTCATATCGCGTTGGTGTGGGTTTGTAGTAGTGTGATACTTCCCTATGTTGAACTTCTTAATACCGGGGATGTCATAAACCGTTGGGTCCTAGTTGCGCTTTGTATACTGAAATTTATATTCTTGATTATCTGTACACTACCTTTTGATATCCGTGATATTCAGCAGGACTCCTATTATCATCTGCGAACATTGCCAAATATGTTAGGGGAGAAGAAAGCTAAAAATCTTACTTATACGCTGTTGCTGTTACATAGTTTATTAATCCTTGTTGCGCCATATTTGCTATGGGTCAAGTTGGGGTTGGTCTTAACCAATATACTGATATATATACTCTTAAAATTCGCCGTTTTCAGGACCAAGGACCACTACCATTATGCCTATTTATTGGATGGTAGCCTGGTCCTTCAATTTTTGATTGTCGTCTTCTTTAGTATTTGGTATTGAAATTTTGTTTGGACAAGCATTCGGCTCCTCATATCTTATATAACTGAATCACTCGCATCGCCCTTGTATGCATCGAAGAACGGGGGCTTTAATTTTACAGTCCTGCGATTGACACACCGTCTCGTTATTAATGCGGATCCTGTTGCTTTAAAAATGCGATAATCTTATCTGCAGCCACTTCTGATAATTTGTAATAGCTTTCAAATGTCCAACCCGCTACATGGGGAGATAAAATGACATTATCCCTGCTGATAAGGTCTGGATACCAGGTCTGTTCTGCCAGTTTTGGGAATTTTTCAATAGGAAGTACATCAAAGGCTGCCCCTAGGATGCTGCCCTTGTCAAGACCATTCAATACAGCGGGAACCTGTACAATACCACCCCTGGCCCCCAAGAGGAAAAAGATAGCTTTGTTAAACTTCGATAAATAGATGTCATCGATCATTCCTGTTGTCTCTGCGGTCAAGGGGATATGGAAACTAATAATATCAGCTCGCTCGTAAATAGTTTCCATACTGGCTTCAACGGCATATTGATCCGTATAGTTTGTCCGGTATTTATCATAAGCCAGTACCTCCACCTCAAAACCAGAAAGCTTTTTGGCCATTGCCATACCATTATGACCATAACCCACCAAACCAACTGTACGGCCTTTAAGTTCATAGCCACGGTTGGCTTCACGCAACCATTGGCCAGTCCTTACTTGTCGATCGCCACGGTTGAGATTGTTCATTAGGCTCAGTAACATTCCGATCATGTGTTCTCCTACGGCATCCCGGTTTCCTTCATTGGCAGGAATTAATGCAATCCCTTTCTGGGCCGCAATTTCATCATCGATATTATCCATTCCGGCTCCTGCACGTGCGATAAAGCGCAGATTCGGTGCTAGGTCAAAAAATGCTTTGTCTACCTGAAATTTGGAACGGATGACCATGCCTGAATAGTTTGCAATAATCTTTTCAGATTCCGCACGGTCAATATCTGGGCGGTAATCATAAGTGATGCCCGCCTGCTCAAATTTCTCCAACATAATTTCGTGGATGTCATCGACAATCAAAATATTAGTTTTCATTCCTTTAAATTTGCTTTTTTTTGTAATGAAGCGATCAGATTTATTTTTACCTCCTGTTATTTCCAAGAACTCAGCCGAATACTTCTGGCTCTGATCACCCTCGATTGATGGAATAGATCAGGATCGTTCAATTACGGTTTATTTGCATAAAATCTACTGACAATAGTTTGTTTAGCCGTTGTTGCTTGAGACTATTGGGTAGTATTCTCATCATAAAATTGCGCATACCGATCAAAAGAGGATTTTGCCATTGAGCGACTTTCCCGATCTGCCAGGACGTGTTACAGATATAGTTGACACGGTCCAGGCGACGTCTTTCAAATCGGGCAAATGCTTGTTGGATAGATGTGCTTGTTTTCAGTTCATCCAGTAATACAGCAATATCCTCAATCGCCTGACAGGCGCCTTGCCCTAAATTGGGCGTTGTAGCGTGGCCCGCATCTCCGATCAACAGAATATTATCAAAAGCGAGCTGTCTTAATGGCGCAATATCGATAATGTCATTCCTGATCAGTTCCGTATCCTTAGTCTCCGATAGAATCGTTGGAATTGGATCATGGTATTCTTTGAAGTTGTCTAATAGTTCTGCTGTCGTCCAGTTTTTTAGCGTCGGGTTCTGCTGTGTGCTATTGATGCAGGCGTACCAATAAATACGGTTGCCAACAAGCGGAGTCATGCCAAACCGTCCTTTTGCCCCCCAGGTTTCAGTGCCTTTTTTGAGCTGGATACTGCTATTATCTATTGTTGCCCGCCAGCAGGTATAACCTGAGTAACGGGGAGAAGACGCTGGGATTAGCTGTTGACGTAGCAATGAATGTACACCATCAGCAATAAGTAATGCTGCGCCAACAACTTGGCTTCCATCCGTAAAATGAATGCAGACTTTTTCCCCTAACCGTTCAAAAGAGGTCGCACGTTTGCCAAGGTGAACATGGCTTTCGGGGATTTTTGATAAAAGAAATCGGTGTAGGTCAGCTCGGTGTATGGCGAAGTTGTCCTGTTTGTATTTTTGGCTGATTGATCTGGTATTCGGCTCGACCAAAATATTTCCCTTTTGATCCAAGACATTATAAGAACCTAAATAATGTCCGATTTGACTGATTTCATCCTTTAATCCCAAGTGATCTAAAGCCTGCATGGCGTTGGCTGCAAGTCCAAAACCCGCTCCAATACCTTTAAGTTCAGCAACACTTTCGTAGACATGGGCTTCAATTCCTAATTTTTGGAGGCCTATTGCTGCGCACAGTCCGGCGATCCCACCGCCAATAATAATAAAAGTGTTATCTGTGAAATTCATGTCAGAGGCAATTTGCGATCTCGTCGGTCAGGCTGACAAAATCGTCGACCGTTAAACGTTCTGCCCTTAATTCATAAAGTGGATTATCGGACATCTTATCTTTCGGAACTACACCTGAAAGGGAGTTGCGTAAAGTTTTCCGGCGCTGGTTGAATCCCGCTTTAACGACCCGCCAAAATAACTTTTCATCGCATGCCAGTTGTTCGCGGTCATTTCGAGTCATGCGGATGACACCTGATAATACCTTGGGTGGAGGGTTAAATGCGCCGGCCTTTACCGTAAAGAGGTATTCAACCTTATAGTAGGCCTGTAAGAACACGCTCAGGATACCATATTCCTTGCTGCCCGCCTTCGCTGTACAGCGCTCAGCGACTTCTTTTTGAAACATACCGGCCATCTGAACAACACGTTGACGTTCGTCCAGAATTTTAAAGAGAATCTGAGAGGAAATATTGTAGGGGAAGTTGCCGATAACAGCCATCTTTTCACCGAAATAGTGTGAAAAATCAAGATTTAGAAAGTCGCCATGGATCAATCTTTTTCCCAATTGCGGGTATTTGTCGTCCAAATAGGCAATCGACTCATCATCGACATCGATCAGATAGGTCTCATATTCTTCTTTCTGTAATAAAAAATCAGAAAGGACACCCATTCCCGGACCAACTTCGAGTACCTGGCTGAAGCCCAATTTAGGATCCAATGCTTCTACTATACGTTGGGCCGCATTCTTATCGTTTAAGAAATGCTGTCCTAAATGTTTTTTTGCTCTAACTGTACTCATAGTGCAAAATTAGAAATTTAAAAGCTTTATAAAGTAAAAAGTCAAAATTAAAAAGCGGAGACAGTTTGTAAGCCATGGGCTTGTCTGACCAAAATCTCAATACTCAGATCTAACTGCGCAATACTAAAAAAAAATCCCTATTTTTGATTCAAAGCATTTAAAAAGGATGAGTGATAAACTAAAAATCGGAATTACCGTAGGGGATATTAACGGCATTGGACTTGAAGTAATTATTAAATCATTGGTAGATCAACGTATGTGTGATTTTTTCACGCCAATTGTTTATGGGAATACAAAAGTAGCCTCGTTTCACCGAAAAGCGATAGGAATTAACGATTTTAGTTTCAATGTCATCAATGATGCTGAACAGGCTCATCCAAAAAGGGCGAATATGATCAACTGCTGGCAGGAAGATGTCAAGATTTCTTTGGGCGAGGAGAACGAAATTGGCGGAAAATATGCTTTTCTGTCACTCGAGCGAGCGATTGAAGATTTGAAAGCCGGTAAAATTGACGCGTTGGTAACCGCCCCGATCAACAAGCACAATATTCAACAGGAAGGATTTCAATTTCCTGGTCATACCGAATATTTACAAGCCAAAGTTGAAGCTGACGAAGTGCTGATGTTTATGGTCTGTGACGAACTGCGCATTGGTGTGGTGACCGGGCATATTCCTTTACACGAAGTAGCTGCAAATATCACGGAAGAGGCAATACTGAAAAAACTGGTCCTCATGAACGAGTCTCTAAAAAAGGATTTCTGGATAGAGAAACCCACAATAGCCATTCTAGGATTAAATCCGCATGCTGGAGATCACGGAATTATCGGGACTGAAGACGACCAGATTATTCGACCAACAATAGAAAAAGCAAATGAGCAGGGCATTTTCTGTTTTGGTCCCTATCCAGCTGATGGTTTTTTTGCCAAAGGAGCTTATGAAAAATTTGATGCGGTATTGGCCATGTACCATGATCAGGGATTAATTCCATTTAAGCATATAGCCAAAGGTGGCGGAGTAAATTATACTGCCGGACTACCAATTGTGCGTACTTCACCGGATCACGGTACCGGCTACGATATCGCTGGTAAAAATATAGCCTCCCCAGGCTCATTTATGGAAGCAATTTTTACTGCAGTGCATATTGTCAAACGCCGTCGGGAACAAGCTGAGTTATTAAAAAATCCATTAGCCTTTCGCAAATTGTCCAAGGATCGGGATTAGGAGTCCAAGGATTGCTGATTTTTTAATGTATAGCTTATATAGGCCAAGTTGGGCAGCTAAGGTGAATCATATCCGTTATTAAGGATGATAATGAATCCAGAGTGACAAGATAAAACACGAATTGTATCTGCGTATAGCAGGTACGACCAAGGTCTCAATTCTAATATCTCCATACTTATTACTAAAAAAAGTATTACTTTTGCAAACTGTTTGGTTTTTTACCTGCTGTTCTAACTATGTGCGATAATTTACAACATCCAATATTTTCTATAATCAAAGAGCTCGCCGAGCAGACAAATACCGAGTGTTATGTCATTGGGGGGTATGTACGCGACTACATGATGAAGCGTCCATTTAAAAATGATGTAGATATTGTTGTTGTGGGAAGCGGTATTGAATTTGCAACCTTGTTGGGCGAAAGACTGCATACGAAAGTTGCTGTTTACAAAAATTTTGGAACAGCAATGCTCGTGTTTGAGGGGATAAATGTAGAGTTTGTGGGGGCGCGTCGCGAATCTTACCGCGCCAATTCGCGGAAACCAATTGTAGAGGATGGTACCTTGACCGACGATCAAAACCGCCGTGATTTTACCATCAATGCCATGGCTTTTTCATTGAATAAGACTGACTATGGGGCTTTGGTAGATCCATTTGATGGCCTAAGTGATCTTGAACATCGTATTATCCGAACACCGCTCGATCCAATTGAAACTTTCTCGGATGATCCCTTACGCATGATGCGGGCGATCCGTTTTGCGACCCAACTAAATTTTAAGATTGATATTGAGGCCATTAAAGCAATAACAGAGACAAAAGAACGCATCAAGATCATTTCGAAAGAGCGGATTATCGATGAAATCAATAAAATCATTCTTTCACCGAAACCCTCGCTAGGTTTTAAATATCTTTTTGATACAGGTTTATTGGAACTGATTTTCCCTGCCATGTACAACTTGCATGGCGTGGACATTATTGATGGAAAGGGGCACAAGGATAATTTCTACCATACATTGGAAGTATTGGATAACGTGTGTGAACTGTCCGGTGACCTGTGGTTGCGCTGGGCGGCTATTATGCACGATATCGCCAAACCGGCGACAAAACGTTTTGATAAGAAGATAGGCTGGACATTTCACGGGCATGAAGACCGTGGTGCACGTATGGTGCCGAAGCTTTTTGGCGAATTGAAACTGCCGCTGAATGAGAAGATGAAATTTGTACAGAAACTCGTGCAACTGCATCTTCGTCCGATAGTTTTGGCACAGGATATTGTGACGGATTCAGCTGTCAGACGTTTGTTGTTTGAAGCAGGTGATGACATTGATGCCCTGATGATGTTATGTCATGCCGATGTGACAACGAAGAATGAGTTTAAAAAGAAAAAGTACCGCCAGAATTTTGAGCTTGTCAAGCAGAAACTAAAAGATGTAGAGGAACGTGACAAGATCCGAAACTGGCAGCCTCCGATCAGTGGCGAAGATATTATGACACTTTTTGGATTAACACCGGGGCGTGTCGTCGGACAGTTGAAAAATCTGATCCGTGAAGCTATTCTGGAAGGTGAAATTCCAAATTCCAGGGTCGAAGCTTATCAATATCTGGTAAAAAAAGCTGGAGACATGGGCTTGGCGGTCAAACAAGAAATCCCGTTGGAAATTTCCAATTCTTAAAATATAGTATTAATTTTAAACTGCTAAAAAGAAGAATACATAGAAGATGGCAATTTATAGATTTAGAGTTACTTTTGAAGATTATGAAGATGTGTATCGTGAAATCGATATGCCTTCCAAAAGTACATTTTTAGACATGCACGAGGAAATCCATAAAACGACAGGTTATGCTGCGGATGCTTCTTCCTCTTTTTACGTGAGCAATGACCAATGGAAAAAAGGGACAGAAATCGCATTTAAGCCAATACAGCGAAAAAAAGATGCTGAGGTCCTGTTAATGGAGAATATTCGCCTGAGTAAGTTTATTGATGATCCACACCAAAAGTTTTATTATATCTATAATTTTGACCGTCCTTATGATTTTCAGGTTGAACTGATCAAGATCCTAAAAGAAGAAGCAGGCAAGGAGTACCCGGCATTATTTAAATCTGTTGGTCAGGTACCTAAAACAATGACTGCGGCTAATTTCCCTGTGTCGGATTCGGTCGAAGAAGATGAATATATTGAAGAAGATGACACGCAATATGGTGTGGATGACGAGGACGAATTAGATGGCTTTGACAGTGAAGACGAAGATGAGGAGGGCGAAGGCGAAGAAGAACGTGAAGGGTCCAACGGCTACGAAGACGAATATTAATTGAAAAATGCTTTCAATGCATCTTTGCGCATTTGAAGCAGATATTATGGCAAAAAAGAAAACACTGATAGCCATTGTAGGTCCGACTGCTGTTGGAAAAACTGCAATGGCTATTTCATTGGCTCAATATTTCAATACCGAAATTATTTCTGCCGATTCACGGCAGTTCTACCGGGAGATGAGCATTGGTACAGCAAAGCCAGATCCGGAAGAGCTGGCTAGTGCTCCGCACCATTTTATAAATTCACATTCCATTACCCAAGATTATTCCGCGGGGGATTTTGAACGGGAGGCTTTGCTCAAGTTGGACGAACTTTTCAAGCAACATGATGTGGTTATCATGGTTGGCGGGTCTGGGCTTTTTGTGCGTGCACTCTGTGAGGGACTGGATGACCTTCCGAAAGCTGGGGATGAGGTCCGTGAAAGGCTCAACAACGAAATGATCCAATTGGGACTTGAACAGATGAAGGAGCGGTTAAAAACAATTGATCCGGCCTATTATCAGATCGCCGATGTAGATAACCCACAGCGGGTGGTTCGTGCTTTGGAAGTATTTGAGGCAACAGGCAAACCCATGTCATTCTATCATAAAAAAGACATGGAGAAAAGACCATTTGATATCCTGACAATAGGCTTAAATATGGATCGTTCCCAATTGTATGCCCGGATCAATCTTCGGGTAGACCGGATGATGGAAACAGGATTGCTGGCCGAAGTAAAGTCATTGGCTCCTTATAGGAGTAAACCGGCTTTGTTGACGGTAGGGTATGCGGAGTTGTTCGACTACCTTGACGGAAATATCACCTTGGAAGAAGCTGTGGATAAGATCAAGCAAAATTCAAGGCGTTACGCAAAGCGGCAGATTACCTGGTTTAAAAAATATGGAGATACCTGTTGGTTTCAACCTACTGAGACTGCTGCGATTATTGAGTTTATAAACAGCAAGTTAGCTGATGACAAGGAAAAGAGCTAGTTGTATCTAATGACAATTTATCAAAGGACTTAAAGCCAATAAACTGGGATGGGATTGTGCGCTGATCCCTTAACGAAAAATGAGTCAATAAAAGACAAACAAGCGTAAAAAAAGGCAATTGGTGATTACCAACTGCCTTTTTTTATTGCGGATAACCTGTTTATTTTACCAGGTAGTTCCATCCAAATGGATCATCTACTTTGCCGTAGCGTAATTCATTCAGGTAATTTAATACTTTATTGGAGAACTCGCGGCCTTCTACTGGCGGCAGGTTATAATCTTGTCCTTCAAATCCAATGCGGCTAATGTGCGTAATCGTTGCAGCTGTTCCCGCAGCAAATGCTTCAGTCACTGTTCCTGCTTTGATGCCATCGATAAGCTCTTGTACGGATACCTTACGTTGTTCGGTTTTATAACCCCATTTCTCCGCCAATTCCATAATTGTACGACGGGTTACACCATGTAAGATGGTATCACCGTGAGGCGTAATGATCGTATCACCGATACGGAAAATTAAGTTTGCGGTACCGGCTTCTTCGATATACTTGTGTTCAGCGGCATCCGTCCACATGATTTGATCGTAGCCTTCATCGTTAGCCAATTGCGTTGGATAAAGCGATAATGCATAATTACCCGCATTTTTCGAGAAACCAACACCACCTTCAGCTGCACGGGTATAGTAAGTTTCAACTTTTAAACTGATTGGTTTACTATAGTAAGCACCTACCGGGCCAGTGATAATGATAAATTTGTATGATTTGGACGGATGCACACCTAAGGCACCTTCAGTACCAAACATAAATGGACGTATATATAAAGAAGAACCTTCTTTAGCCGGAACCCAATTGCGGTCAATATCCAATAGTTTGTTTAGACCATCCATAAAAATTTCCTCAGGAACCTCTGGCATCTGTAGACGAGCTGCAGATTTGTTAAATCTTTCCCAGTTTCTGTCGGGACGAAAGATACTCACTGTACCATCGGCAAATTTATAGGCCTTAATGCCTTCAAAGATTGCTTGACCATAATGTAAAGCAGACATCGAAGGACTGATGCTGATATCTCCGTAAGGGACGATGCTGACATCTTTCCATTCACCATCATCATAGTCTGCGACCAGCATGTGGTCGGATAATATCTTTCCGAATTTTAGATTGTCGAAATCTACTTGCGAGAGTCTTGAATTTTGAGTTGGCTCTACGCGAATTGAATAGTTCTCTGTCGCGTTCATCTTATTTTTTATATTACTTAGGCTAAGTTAGGAAAAATTGAAATATAAAACGCACTTTGCTATGATAATTTCCCGTTCAGAAAAATGCCTTTTATTTCGGACAGTCATTCTCCAATTTACTACACTTCTGCTATGAAATTGAAAAATAAATGGGGGGAATTTCCAAAAGAGGGCTGCTGTTGATTAAATGTATTAATTTTATGTTAATTAACGCTGTTTCTTTATTTATGGCATAAAGTTTGGCAATAAAGACTGCGATCATAGATGGGCAAAGGATCGCTAACGCTATAAAATCACTTATCATAAAATAAACTTAGTATGGAATTGACTCACCGTCTTAACAAAAGCAATGAAGTAACATCGGGTGAAACTCGCGAATTGTTACAGCGGGATGTTGAAATTCAAAAGAAAGGTATTTCTGTGAATTTTATCCTTGGTTTTTTTGTGTTTTTGTATAAAACTGCAATCAAACCCTAAAACAAAAAGAGATTAGCCAGGATGGTATTGTAAAATCCTGGCTAATCTCCCAAAGTATGACCTTCCGGTCAGCTCTCCAAAATTTTTAAAAGTGGGTCCAGATATTCTCTGTTATTGCTCAATCGAGGAACCTTATTCTGTCCACCTAATTTGCCTCTAGATTTCATCCACTTATAAAAAGTATCTGTCGGTGCATTATGAACGATTGGCGGTCGCAGTGCCATGTTCTTAAATCGTTTTGCATCGTAATCCGAATTGATTTCCCGTAGCTTAGCATCCAATATTTCACAAAAACGCTTAAAATCGTTGGGTTGCTGTTCAAATTCAATGACCCATTCGTGTGCTCCGGCTTCGGCATCTTTAAAATATACCGGACCTGCAGTATAATCTTTTATACGTGCATGTGTTAATTTGCTTGCTTCGGCCAATGCTTGTTCGGCATTGTCAACGATTACTTCTTCACCAAATGTATTGATAAATTGTTTTGTACGTCCGGATATCTGAAAACGATAGGGGGATAGGGAGGTGAATTTGATCGTATCACCTATTTTATAGCGCCATAGGCCAGCATTCGTAGAAATGATCAAAGCATAATTCTTGCCGATTTCTACCTGATCCAGGCGTAGCGTAGTCGGGTTTTCCTCATGCATGCGTTCCGTGGGAAGAAATTCGTAATAGATCCCATAATCCAACATGAGCAGGAGATCTTCAGAATCCGATTCATCCTGTAAACCAAAATACCCTTCAGAGGCGTTATAGTTTTCTAGATAGTACATCCTATCCGAAGGAATCAGCTTATGGAACTGCTCGCGGTAGGGTTTAAAGCTCACACCACCATGACCATAAAATTCCAGATTTGGCCATACTTCCAGGAGATTGTCCTTACCTGTGATTTCCAATATGCGTTTGGCCATCACGATATTCCAGGTGGGTACACCGGCCAGGCTGGTGACATTTTCTTTGATGGTGATCTGTGCGATTTGCTCTATTTTCTCTTCAAAATTCGGATTTAAAGTGACCTCCATATTGGGAGTCCGTTTGAATTCCGCCCAAAAAGGAAGATTGCGGATCAAGATTGAAGATAAATCGCCATAATAGGAGTCCGGACTAAAGTTGTTGATCTGCGAGGAACCGCCAATGACAACAGATTTTCCTGTAAAAACGCGGTTTTCAGGCCTATTGTGGCAGTATATTGTCAACATATCCTTGCCGCCTTGAAAGTGGCATTCTTCCAAGGCCTCCTCACTCACCGGTATAAATTTGCTGCGGTCAGAAGTTGTTCCAGAAGATTTTGCAAACCATTTGATGTCCGAAGGCCACAAAATATTCTGCTCCCCCTTGATCATTCGGTCGACATAACCTTTAATATCTTCATAGTCCTGTATAGGTACACGCTCTTTGAAGATTTCGGGTGTAAGTATACTGGTATAATCGTATTTTTTTCCCCATTCCGTAGCCTCGGCAGTGGAAATTAAACTCTGGAACCATTCTTCTTGTACATCGTGGGGATATTTCATGAAAAGCTCGATCTGATGAATCCTTTTTTTCATGAACCAAGTAAAAATGGAGTTTAATAGGGCCATAGAGGGTATTCGTTATGCTTTAAAATTTTTTCCTTCTTAATTCAAAATGACGACCGAGGTAGAATTTGCGTGCCAGCTCATTATCGGCAATTTCTTCCGGTGTGCCCGTAAGCATGATCTTTCCTTCGGTCAAAAGATAAGCTCTGTCCGTAATGGACAAGGTTTCCTGTACGTTGTGGTCGGTGATGAGAATACCAATATTACGTGTTTTGAGTTTCGCAACGATCGTTTGTATTTCCTCTACGGCAATCGGGTCAACCCCTGCAAAAGGCTCATCCAATAAGATAAACGATGGATTTGCCGCTAGGGCCCTGGCGATTTCCGTACGGCGGCGCTCCCCCCCGGACAAAAGATCACCCCTATTTTTACGGACACGGTGCAGACTGAATTCGGATAGCAGTTCTTCCAGCTTGGCCATGCGTTCTTCTTTGTTCGGGTAGTGGATCTCCAATACCGCAAGGATATTATTCTCCACAGATAATTTTCGGAAGACAGACGCCTCCTGAGCCAGATAGCCTATTCCACGTTGCGCACGCTGATACATCGCATCTTGTGTGATCTCTTGGTCATCCAGGAATACTTTACCCTCATTGGGCTTGATCAGTCCAACAATCATATAGAAGGATGTTGTCTTTCCGGCCCCATTTGGCCCCAATAATCCGACAATTTCTCCTTGCTCCACATGAAAGGAAACGTTGTTGACAACTGTACGTTGCTTATATTTTTTTATGAGATGTTCTGCCTTTAAAATCATCTTCTTGATTTATCTTTTCGCTATATTGTTCTTTCCTTGAGCATCTGTTCCCTCTCAGCTATCAAAAAATAGCTCACACTCACTCCGATAAGAGAATTGCTGTTGGAACATTTTCGTACAAATCTATGGTAAATATATTTAATATCTTTTTAGAATTAAGTATTTAGATGTTAGTATTTAGATCTGAAGAGTGCAGCTATTTTAAGAATCTCTCATATGCATTATCCAGATTAAAAAAACTAATATTGGATTCCTTTGATATTTAGCTGCAAGTTTCTTTTATTGCGCCACACGTTCTCTTCGATGCTATAACAGATATCGAAACTCTGTCCCGAATTGATATGGTCGATATGTTCTGCTAATCCAAAACCGATGCAATCAAAAGATGCGGAATCTTCCTGGACAACGGTCATTTTTAAATGATTTGTACCTACCGGGAAAGCCGGCCCCACTGAACTCACCTTTTTGCTCAGGAAAATTGGTGATTCATTTTGCGGACCGAAAGGTTCAAATTGTTGAAGTATACGGAAAAACTTGGCGTCTATATCTTTCAGATGAAGCTTAGCATCGATCTGAATTTCCTGTGTCAGCATTTCGGGGCTAATCCGTCGGGCGACAACCTCTTCAAAGCGATCCTGAAACAGACTGACATTGTCGAGTGACATCGTCAGTCCAGCCGCATATTTGTGGCCTCCAAACTGCTCGAGCAGGTCAGCGCATTCGCTCAGTGCTTCATACAAATCAAATCCGATCACCGATCGGCAGGAACCCGCGATATGACCATTTGTTTCCGTCAATATAATTGTGGGACGGTAATATTTTTCGGTCAATCGGGAAGCGACAATACCGATGACACCCTTATGCCAGTCGGATTTGTATAATACGGTAGATTTACGGCTCTTGAGAACTACGTTATCCTCAATCAGTGCCAGCGCCTCTTCGGTTATTTTGAGGTCAAAATCCTTGCGGACATTGTTTTGGTCATCAATGCTCGAACTAAAGTCTTTTGCTTCCTGTAAGGATTTTGAAATTAATAATTTGACAGCATCCTTGGCATGGTCAATGCGGCCGGCAGCGTTGATCCGTGGGCCGATCTGGAAGACAATATCATTGACCGTAAAGATCTTGGTTCTATTGTTGGATAAGTCAATCAAGGCTTTTAATCCCACACAGGGATTAGAGTTGAGCTTGATCAGTCCGAAATGGCTTAAGATCCTATTTTCCCCCGTAATTGGGACAATATCTGACGCAATACTGACGGCAACCAGATCCAAAAACTGATAACAGGCATTGATATCCATGCCATTGATCAGAATAAAAGCCTGGATGATCTTGAAGCCAATGCCACAGCCCGAAAGTTCCTTATAGGGATAATCACAATCTGCGCGTTTTGGATCCAATACGGCAAAAGCCTTCGGAAGTTCGTCGCCAGGGAGATGGTGGTCGCCAATGATAAAGTCTATTCCCTTTGTGTTGGCATAGTCGATTTTATCAATAGCCTTAATCCCGCAGTCCAATGCGATAATTAAAGAAAAACCATTGGCAGCGGCGTAATCAATGCCCTGGGTGGATATGCCATAACCTTCCGCGTAACGGTCGGGAATATAAAATTCCAATTGACTATGAAATTCTCTGAAAAAGCTATAGACTACGGCGACAGCGGTGGTACCATCCACATCGTAATCGCCATAGATCAGAATCTTTTCTTTGTTGCCGATAGCCTGAATGATTCTGGCAATGGCCTTTTCCATATCCTTCATCAAAAAAGGATCGTGCAGATCGGACAATTGAGGTCTAAAAAACTGTTTGGCTTCGTCAAAACTTCCAATTCCCCTGTTGACGAGCAACTCTGCTAACACAGCGTTGATATTTAATTCCTCGCGCAGTTTGTTGGTTATTTTGACATCAGTTTTAGATTTTAGTACCCACCTTTTTTGCATATCTTTGCACAATATTTTAAGTGTAAATATACGTTTTAAGGCTGGACTTACCTAATTCCTAAACCCGGTATTGGCCACCCGTCGCTTAACGTGCATATTCCCAATGTTTTAAATATGGTACAGGCATATTCTTTATATGAAGGTTCTTTTTCCGTTGATAAAAGTAGAAAATTTGTTCCCTTTGATCCTTCTGTGGATGACCCAAAAGATAGACCGGGTTCCATGTTTATTCATGTCCATCCTTTTTTGATCAAAACTGCCTCAGGTATTGTGCTCTGTGATACCGGCTTGGGGCATACCGATGACCGCGGTGTGCTGAAGTTGCACAACAATATCCGCAAATTGGGTTATGAACCCGATGATGTAAAATATGTGTTGATGTCACATTTGCATAAAGATCATGCCGGTGGTATGGTAAGTATGGAAAGTGGCTCCCCTCGCATTGCATTTCCAGAGGCTGAATATATTGTGCAGCGGGGAGAATGGGAGGATGCTTACTCCGGAATTTCCGCGTCATACCGTACCGAGATTTTTGATGTTGTCCAACGGAGTGGAAATCTGGTGTTGGTCGAAGGTGAGGGCCAGGTAAACGCAGAGATCAGCTATTCGCATAATGGCGGACACACGGCACATCATCAGGCCTTTCATATCTGTAGCGACGGACAGCATTATTTTTTCGGAGGTGACGTACTGCCTGAGCCAGAAGAAATTGTTCATAACTACGTTGCCAAATACGATTTTGACGGAAGACGCTCCAAAGAGCTGCGGCAAGCGTACTGGGAAGCGGGAGCTCCAGCGGGCTGGATCTTTCTGTTTTACCATTCGAAAGGGATTACTCTTGGACAGGGGCAGCAACGTCCAGATGGTAGCTACAAACTGATCGAGGCAAAGTAAGATCGCTTTAAGCTCGTTTTTCTGATCTTTTTTTAGTATTTTGGGGATATCTGCTTGTTCAATATCCTGATGCTACGTGTGGAGGATTCGTTTAAGATTAAATTTTTGGTTAAATTTGTTTTTGGTAAAACGGCGTTTTTGCCGTTATTATTGGTATTTATTTAAATAGAAGATTATGTCTATTGTAAGAGAGTCCGATCTGATTGGAATTGGTAAGAAATTTCAAATTGAAACCGATGCGGGAGACAATATGGTTGTTGTGATCCACGATGATGGTCGGCGGGAACTGTATCGCTATGATGACGAAGAGCATGAATCACGTTGCGTAATGACACTCAATGATGATGAATCCCGTCAGATAGCGGGTATTATAGGCGGTTTGTCCTATAAGCCGAAGGCTTTGGAAACAATTGAAGTCGCATTGGATGACTTACGTATTGAGTGGTACAAGCTGGAAGGCAAATGGGAAGGAGCAGGGAAAACAATCGGAGAGCTGGAGGTACGACAACGTACTGGAGCTTCCATTATTGCTGGGATTAGAGACGATGAAACGGTCATCAATCCAGGGCCTTCTTATCTGATTACGCCGGGCACCACCTTGGTCATTGCCGGAAAGAAAAACAACATCAAACTTTTAAAGGAAATTTTACTGTAATCTATGCTATCACATACCTTAATACTGGAAATTGGAATCGCTGTCGGACTTGTCGCTATTGTTGGATTGATTGCCAACAAGCTTAAGTTTTCCGTTATTCCCTTTTTCATTATTATTGGGATGGTATTGGGACAGCATGCCCCCCAGATCGGGTTGGTGGATCTGACATTTACCGAAAGCAAGCCCTTTATAGATTTTATGGGCAGGCTAGGGGTATTATTTCTTCTATTTTATCTGGGGCTGGAGTTTTCAGTCAATCGGCTTATTAAGTCTGGTAAAGCCATCGTAACGGGAGGAACAATCTATGTACTGCTCAATTTTACCTCGGGGCTGCTGATTGGCTGGCTAATGGATATGCCTTTTAAGGAGATGATGGTGCTTTGTGGTATTATGACCAGTTCTTCGACGGCAATTGTTGCTAAGGTGCTCACAGATCTCAAACGGACCGCAAATCCGGAGACTGAGGTCATCATGGGAATGATCATGTTTGACGATCTGTTTATTGCGATGCATATTTCCTTTTTATCAGGACTGATATTGACGGGGAGCAGCTCCTTTTGGACGGTAGCGGGGACTTCCCTGTTGGCATTGGGTTTTATCCTTGCCTTTTTGGTTTTGGGTCGTAAGCTGGTTCCGGCCATCGACCGTTTGTTGAAGGAGAAAACTTCTGAACTATTTATACTGGTCATTTTTGCGCTGCTTTTTATCGTTGCCGGATTTTCAGAAACCATCCATGTCGCGGAGGCCATTGGTGCATTGATGGCGGGATTGGTACTGGCTGATTCGCAGTATATCAAAAAAATTGAAGCCATGGTATTACCTTATAAAGACTTCTTTGGGGCAATGTTTTTCTTTAGCTTCGGGCTGTCGATAGATATTATGTCATTGGGAGGAGCAGTTTTTTGGGCTTCAATAGCTGCTTTGGTCACAGTGATGGGAAATCTTGCCTCGGGTTATTTTGCGGCTAAATTTTCCGGAATGAAACCGAAAACATCGTTTGACATTGGCTTTACCTTATCCGCACGTGGAGAGTTCTCCATTATTATGGCCAATATCGGTAAAGCAGGGGCTTTACTCCCTGTTATCCAGTCGTTCGTCGTGGTTTACGTGTTGATCCTTTCCATTGTGTCGCCCCTGTTGACCAAAGAGTCCCGTAAGCTATGGAAACTGCTGTTTGGAAGTGATGCCAATACAGCCAAACCGCTGAAGAAATTGAGCGATCTGGAAAATAACAGTACCGGGTAATTCCAATCTTTTTTGCGATACCTCTTTCAGCGTTGCGATATGTTTAAAATGGTATTATAATAAAAAATGCCTCCTAAATTAGTTTTTGGAGGCATTACATATTTTTAAGGATGACTATAAGAACCCAAGCTCAAGTTTTGCTTCTTCGGACATCATTTCTTTGGTCCAGGGTGGATCAAAAGTCAATTCGACCAAGGCTTCTTTGACTCCCTCGACTCCGGCAACTTTTTCCTGTACTTCGTTCATGATCTCTCCTGCCACGGGACAGCCCGGTGCTGTCAGTGTCATGACGATCTTTGCAGTGCCATCTTCCTTGGTGATAATTTCATAAACCAGCCCCAGGTCCACAATGTTGGCAGGCTTTAATTCGGGATCATAGATCGTCTCCAAAACAGCTTGGATTTGTGCTGCCAAACCCAGCTTATCCATTATTATAATGCTCATTTGTTCAGTTTTTTATCTTCGATAGCGTTTTTATAGACCGCTAATAGTTTGCTCTCATTTAGTTCAGGAGTAAAATTACTAAAATAATAGGCTATACAGGTCTTTCTTATCTCATCTTTTTCATCCATTGTTTTGTTATTCCATCGGGCGAGACAGGCTGCAATCTGGTCTTTATTGTGCGGGTCGAATGTCTCACCCGTTTTATTTGGGATAATCATTTCTGGCAGTGGCCCAAGGTTTGAACAGACGACCGGTGTTCCAACGGAATAGGCCTCAAGGATAGTGATCGGCATTCCCTCGAAACAGATGGAGGGAACGACTAGGGCCTGTGCGGCAGCAACCAATGGTAAAATCTCGCTCCGGGACTTAAAGCCTAGATAATGGATGTTGGCATGACCTGTTATCCGCTTTTTGACCTCTTCCTCGAGCGGACCGCCGCCGATAATGTGTAGCTCCAGTTCCTTGCCTTTCAGGGATTCAATCAGATTTAATATTCCCTTTTCGTCAGATAACCGGCCTACATAGATAAAATAAGGTTTTGGCTCTTCCGCCGGTAAAGTTGAAGGGAAAACAAAATTGGCTTTTACTTCAAATTTTTCGGCCGGTACCCCCAATGTGGAATCTACAAATATCGTCTTTGCAAAGCTGCTTAAATTAATATAGCGGTTAACTTTTTGCCAGGTGCCTATCTTGCGGTGAAACCAGTAGTTAAACGCAAGTAGAAATGTTTTGATGGCTGAATCATTAAATGCTTTTTCTTTGATGGCTGTCCAGGGAAAGTCCTCTTGGAGTGAATCAAGAAACAGGTGATTATGGTGGTATAGTGTTGCCGAGGGGCAAAGTAATCTAAAATTGTGCAGGGTCATCACCTGTGGAATACCTTGTTTGGCGATCGTGCGTATTAAAATTGGGCCAGCCGCATAATGTGTATTATGGAGATGGACGATATCCGGTCTAAATTCGCGTATTGCTTTTTTCACTCTATTTGCAGCGAAAATATTCCAGATCGAGCCCAAGGTCTGGAAAGCTCCGCGCCAGCCTTTTTTATTTTGAAAAGTCAGGGTCCTGACCTGATGGTCCTGTGCGAGAAGTGATGATTCCTGTTGAAAGACAGTATCTTCTCCACCCGGTGTTTGATAGTATGTATGGATAATCAGTATGCGCATAACAAAAGACTTATGCAAAGGTACGATTTTGACCGGAATGCTTTGAGCGGTACAAAATTGCCATTTCTATATGATTATTGCTATATTCGCATGATTCGATCGTAAAGATATATGCAACATTTACAACAGCTCGTGATAGCGGCGATAGAGACAAGTCAATTTCCCGAAACTCCAACAAATTTATATGATCCCATACGGTATATATTGACTTTGGGCGGTAAGAGAGTTAGGCCAGTGCTAACATTGATGGCAGCCGAGTTATTCGGTATGCAAGAGATGGACGAAATTATTCCAGCGGCAAAGGCTGTGGAATTTTTTCACAATTTTTCCTTGATACATGACGACCTGATGGATAAGGCACCTTTGCGACGGGGAAAAACCACTGTCCACGAAAAATGGGATGCAAATATTGCTATTCTGTCCGGGGATGGATTATTGGTCAAGGCTTACGAGGAAATATCCAAATGTAATCCGGTTTATCTGCCCGCAACCCTACGGATCCTCAGCAAAGTGGCGATGGAGGTCTGTGAAGGTCAACAGTTGGATATGGACTATGAAAGCCGTGCGTCACTGCTGATGGACGAATATTTGGAGATGATCCGTTTGAAAACATCTGTACTTCTGGGGGGCGCATTGCAGCTTGGTGCTATTCTTTCCGGAGCGAACGAGGAGCAGCAACAATTGATCTATGATTTTGGGGAGAATGTTGGCTTGGCTTTTCAGTTGCAGGATGATATATTGGATGCTTATGGTAATCCCGATACTTTTGGCAAAATCGTTGGCGGCGATATTATGATCAATAAAAAAACTTTTCTACTGGTCAAACTGATGGAGGTCATTGCAGCGGAGGATGTTCCGTTGATGCAGCGTTTGTTAAACGCAACGGTGGATGAGATTCCGACAAAAGTTGAAGCCATGCTTGGCTTATATGATAAGTATCAGGTCAGGAAATCGGCAGACGAATTAAAGGATATATATACACAGCGGGCATTCGAAAAAATGGATGCTTTGGATGTACCAAATGAACGTAAAGAAGCGTTACTACTGTTAGCAAACAATCTTTTGGTGAGACAGCAGTAGAGAGAATTTCTATTAAAATTCGTATTTTGCCAATAAATGGTTATTTTGTACTAAATAATTAAATAAATTTTAAATAACGTTCATGGATCCTTTAAAAATCACGGTATTTCAGGCATATTTATTCTGGGAAAATATTGAGAAAAATCTGAATAATCTGGCGTTGCGACTTTCATCGTTACGCGAGAAAACCGATTTGATCATTTTACCGGAGATGTTTAATACAGGGTTCACGAACAACGTTGAAAAATGTGCCGAACCGGCCAACGGCCCTACAACGAGATGGTTGTTTGAAATGGCAAGTTCATTAAACTGTGTGGTCGCGGGCTCCTTGATCATTGCGGAGGACGGAAAATATTACAACCGCTTTCTTTGGATGTTTCCTGATGGCAAATATGTGAAATACGATAAACGCCATCTTTTTGGCCTATCCAAGGAGAGTGAGTATTTTGAAGCAGGCAACGAACGTATTTTGGTCGATATTAAAGGCTGGAAAATATGCCCCATGATCTGTTATGACCTGCGGTTCCCGGTATGGTCCAAAAATCAAAATGCGGCCTACGATATTCTAGTTTATACGGCAAGCTGGCCGGACAAGCGTTCAGCACATTGGCGAGCACTAATCCCTGCACGTGCCATTGAAAACCAAGCTTATGTTATTGGCGTAAACCGTGTCGGACACGACGGCAATGACATCTATTACTCCGGGGGATCAATGTGTATATCACCTCTTGGGGATGTGGTTTATTATAAGCCTGAAGATGAAGATTTATATACCTTCACGTTAAATCCCAATGACTTACTGGAGGCCCGGGAGAAATTCCCATTTTTAAAAGATTCGGATTCATTTACAATCGGATAACACTTTCTTTCTAGGGGATTCCCGCTAGAATTAGGTATAAAGACAAGCAATTTATTTTGTTTGTCTCCTTTTTTATGCTTAAATTCAGTTTACTATAAATCGCTTATGATGATTTATTAACATCTATTTATTGCATGTTGATAAAATTTGTTTGACACAACTGTAGAAAAACGTAATTTAGGCTAAGTATTAGCCAAAATAAGTTTAGTTTTTTTTGTCTTGATTTGAGCATAATATTTATCAGCAACTTAAGTTGCGTAAACAACCATAACCATTATTTATATGTTAGACCAAGATTTAATATCGCAAGAGTATTTTTATAATTTCCTGACCGGAAAATATTCAATTGCTGTTATGCGGAGATTGCAGCGCAATCTCAAGGAGGCGGGGCTCAGTATTACTTCAGAGCAATGGAGTATTATGTACAATCTGTGGGTAGAGGAGGGGCTGACCCAACAGGAGCTGGCGATTCGGACATTCCGGGATAAACCCAGTGTCACACGCCTGATCAACAACCTGGAGCGGCTTAATCTGGTGATCCGTGTCAACGATAAAAACGATAGACGGTCGAATTTGATCTACTTGACCAAAATCGGAAGAAAGATGAAAGAAGAAGGTATGAAGCAAGCCAACAATACGATCGAACAGGCTTTGGGGGGATTGACCGAAGATCAGATTGCACTTTCGCATACCACGCTACATCGCGTATTATTCAATTTGAAATAGTACAGTGCGGTGGTTGTGAATCACACGTATTAAGAAATTATCTGGACCTAAAGTCCAATAGGGGAAAAGAAAAAAACAAGAAGCCCTCAGTCTTAGCAACGACTGAGGGCTTCTTGTTTTTTCTGCTATTAAGGAATTAATCTTCGAATAGCTTGCTTTCAAAGTCCGTATGGCTATTGACCAATTTTCCTTCTGTACCAAAATAGATTTCCTGGAAACTTAATGTGCGTATCGCATCTACTTTGCGGTAAAATTTATCTGCCGAAACATCGGATAAGGTTTTGAATCCACAGGCTTCCATAATCTCTACTGTAGCCCGTAACGTATTGCGGTGAAATTGCGCGACACGGACATACTTATCGTTTACATCCAGTCCTTTGTACAGGTGCGGTTGCTGTGTTGCAACACCTACAGGACAAACGTCTTCATTACATTTCAGGGCCTGAATACAACCTAAGGCGAACATCATTCCACGTGCACTATAACATGCGTCAGCACCCAATGCGATAACTTTTAGGATGTCGAAACCCGTAACAATACGGCTTGATACAATGACTTTAATGTGTTTTTTCAAACCAAATGCAATCAGGGTTTTGGTTACAAATGCCAATGCATCATATAGCGGCATTCCCAGGTTATCCGTAAATTCCAGCGGTGCAGCACCCGTACCGCCTTCAGATCCGTCGACCGAAATAAAGTCTGGGAAGATCTGTGTATTTTGCATGGCGTGACAGATGTCCATAAACTCGTTTTTGTCGCCGATACATATTTTAAATCCGATCGGTTTTCCACCTGACAGATCACGCATTTGTTGGATGAAATGCATCATTTCTGTTGGCGAAGAGAAAGCACTATGTGCTGGTGGGGACATAACATCCGTTCCGGGGATGACGTGACGTATCGCGGCAACTTCAGGTGTATTTTTGGCTGCCGGTAGGATACCACCGTGACCAGGTTTCGCACCCTGAGAGAGCTTGAGCTCGATCATTTTTACGTTCTCACGGTTTGATTTTTCACGGAAAAGTTCAGGGTCAAATTTACCTTCTGAATTACGGCATCCAAAATAACCGGTACCGACCTGCCAGATCAAATCACCGCCGTTGTTATGGTAATCACTGATACCACCTTCACCGGTATTGTGGGCAAAATTCTGCAGTGCGGCTCCCTTATTTAAGGCTGTAATCGCTGTTTTGCTCAATGCACCGTAACTCATTGCGGAGATATTGAAGACACTTAAGCTATAGGGTTTTTTACAGGCTTCATTTCCAACTTTCGTTCGTAAGTCGTGATTCTCAATATGACAGGGAAAAACAGAATGCGCAGCCCACTCATTACCCACGGCCTGCGGATCTGTTTGCATACCAAATGCAACTGTCTCGCGTTGGTTTTTTGCCCGTTGATAAACAATGGAACGCTGTCTTCGATTGAATGGGCGACCATCCATATCCGATTCCCAGAAGTATTGCCTTAATTCGGGACGAATGGATTCGAAAATATAACGAAAGTAGCCAACCAAAGGATAATTGCGTAGAATCGCATGTTTGGTTTGGAAACTGTGGTATAAGGCGATTAATAATAAAGGAAATGGAATGATCAATAACCAAAACCAGCTTGATGTAAATATAAAGCCAAATGATACAATGATTAAATTAATCACAATCATTATTGAAATAATGAGTTTTCTAACTTCCATAGAAAATACGATTGTTTAGTTTTAATTCGCTATTTTAATGTTTAGTCCAATTGAATAGATTACTGCTCAATTAGCATTCCAAAATGCGCTTTTGGACACAGCAAATGTACTAAAGTTCCCTAAGTAAATAGTTATATTTACTATGCCCGAATAAGTTTTGATAAGTTTATAAATGTTTCTAACAAACTATTTTCTTTTAGTAATCTGATGCGACAAAAGTTGATAGATTTGCTGTAAATCTGGTTTATTGCTAATAAATTTCAAATGTTTTTGCTGTGTGGTCTCGTCTCCCCGAATTGCCGGACCTGTCTGAACTGTTATTGGAATGTGGTTTTGAACCTTTTCTGCCGTTTCCAAAATAATAGGTTTGACCAGGTCAAAGGGAAGATTGTGCTCCGCTAACAGTTCATAGGCAAACTGGTATAGGATATTCGAGAAATTATTGACCAGCACGGAAGACAGATGGATGGCTAGCCGTTGCTGTGAATCGCAGTGGATACTTCGGGAGGAAAAGGTACGTGCTAGTCCAAGTAAAGCCTCCGTTGTGTTTGCATCATTGCCTTCTACACAAAATGGAATAAGCGAAAAGTCCACAATCTTGTTTTTGGAAAGCGATTGTGGTGGATAGACCACGCCATACTTCTTAAAACGGCTCAATATAGCCATATCGCTCGCGCCAGAACAATGTACAACAATTCCGTTAATGTCCTGTGGCATCCCGTCTACCACGGTAGGAATAGCCTGATCAGCTACCGCAATCAGATAGAGGTCAGCATGCGGTAGCAGTTGGGATAGATCGTCTGTACCTGGACATTGAAGTGCAAAGGCCAATGCATCCGCATTGGCCTTTGTTTTACTATAGATTTGAACGATCTGATGTCCTAGCTGTTGAAACGCTTTCCCGAAATGTGTTGCGGCATTTCCGCTTCCTAAGATAACAATGTTCATTATTTTGCTAGTTTTCGTTTTTCCTCTTTATTTCTTCTGACAATAGACATGATGAAACCAATGGTCATGACAATCGTTCCGCACCAAAAGAAGTTGATGTATGGGAATTTGATCGCCTTAAAGACCACCCATTTTTTCTCAGGCAAAGGTTTTTGATAAACCATGATTTCGAGTTTATCTTTATCCGGTTTGATACCTGTAAACCTAAATTTAAGACCTTGATCTGTGACATCTTTATTGAAATCATAAACTCCACCGTCTTTGATCAAATAAATAGGTTGTACTTCATATTGTTTGTTATCCGCTGAAAAAACCTTGATTTTTAGCCCCACCATCACATCATTAGGGCCTTTCGGGATTTTTTCCAGATGTGCATCCCTGTTAAGTCCTTCGATTACATAGTAACCATTGCGGTAACGTAGTGTATCGCCAATATTGACTTCGTATGTTGCAGGTTCTTCATAATCTTCAAAGCCTGTTTTCTCCTCGGCGGCCACTTTTGCATGTTGCGCCTGGCTTTCCGCTGCCGCTGCCGTGATCAGGGTATATACATCATGGGTAATGTAATGTTTGGTCGCCGGAGTACCGATCAAACCGCCCATTTTGGCGTTGTTTTGTGCGAAAGGCTGAAGGATAAATTCTTCTTTCACTTTACCCGTTTCCTCATCGACACGTTCGTATTTGATCTTGTAATAGGTATTCGGGGCAACGATACTATCACCGATGTAGGTGATTTTATATTCCCCCATCTGTACGGGCTGGCCTTCAGTTAAGAATAAGTTTTCCCCCGGTTTTTCAACTTTGTCAAAACCCGATACGGCAATGTATCCGGTATTGTTGACCGAGATAACCTCATTTGTCGCGGCGGCAACCATTGCGCCGATCAACAATAGGCCGAAGCCTATATGGGCTACCGAAGAACCTGCCAGTTTCCATTTACCTTTGACTGCGTCACCAAGCACCCGGATATTGGCCAGAATACAGAAGATACTGGCAAAGGTGATCAGGATGTAGATCAGGTTGCTGTAGGTTTTGGTAAAATAAGAAATAATTGCTGTCAGGATAATGGCAATAACCAGGGAAGCGACGGTAGACGCTAAAAACTTGCGGCTATCAGTGCGCTTGTATTTTAGAAACTGTGTAAATCCGGTCATGATCATGACAATAACCGCGAATCCGGATTGCCATTTATTATAATGTTGGATCGGTTCTAAAGGCGGAGCAACCTTGGTTCCAAAGATTTTGTTAAATACAGGAATAGAAGTAGAGGCAATAATCTGTGCGCAGGCAACAGTCAGCACCAACGCACCGATAAATAACCAGAATTCTCTGGAATAGATATCTTCATCTTTTTCTGTAATCGGCATTTCCTTCTTTTTTACAGCAAGAAAGACCACCATAATTGCCAAAAATGCGACATTGAAAAAGATCAATTGTCCGCTCATCCCCAAATCGGTGAAGGAGTGTACGGAGGTCTCGCCAAGGATACCACTACGCGTTAGGTAAGACGCATAGATGACCAGCACAAAGCTGATCATGGCTAGGAATGTAGCCGTAAAATACGAATGCCCAGAGTTTTTATAGGCAATCATAACGTGTACCGCTGCGATTAAGGTAAACCAAGGAATAATAGATGCATTTTCCACTGGATCCCAGGCCCAGAAACCACCGAAGTTGAGCGCTTCATAAGCCCAGAATGAACCCATAATGATACCGGCACCTAGAATCATGACCGCAAATAGGGCCCAAGGCAAAGCGGCATTGATCCATTCTTTATAACGTTTGGTCCATAATGCCCCGGTAGCGTAAGCGAAAGGTACAATCATGGAAGCAAAACCAAGGAATAGGGTTGGTGGGTGAATCACCATCCAATAATTTTGCAGGAGTGGATTTAAACCGTTACCGTCTGTAATCAACGAGAGGTAATTGGCTTGTTTTAAGATCGGAATATCCATCGCATCACGTAATAGGATAAATGGAGAACTGCCGATACGTAACCCAAAAAGTTCTACCCCCACGATCATAGATGCCAAAAATGCCTGACATAACATCACGAAGGTCATCACGGAATTTTCCCAGCTTTTGGCTTTGAATAGCAATATCGCGCCCAATACCGTTTGCCAGAACATCCAGAGCCAGAAACTTCCTTCCTGTCCCTCCCAAAAGCTGGAAATGATATAATATGTTGGTAAAGTCTTGGACGAGTGTGCCCAAGCATAGTTATACTCAAATAAATGATTGTAGATGATATAAAATAAGGTTGAACCAATGGCTACAACAGAAATCGCATTAATCCAGAATCCAATGCGGGCGATTTTTTTCCATGAAGTCTCTTCAGGGTTTTTAGTCGCGAAAAAATAGGCGATACAAGATAAAAGTGCGGCACCAAAGGAAAGAACAATAAAAAATTGTCCGATCTGCCCAGGAAGCAGGTGCTCACCAACGTAATTAACGTCCATTGAAAAATTGATTTTACAGATTAATTATTGAAAGCTGTGGCATTGATTTCCGTCACGACCGATTTATCGTTGTATTTCGATGGACACTTCATCAATATTTTACTTGCTCTAAACACATTCCCGTCCATTTTGCCAGTCAATACAATCTGTTCTGAACGCTCGATGTCCTGCGGTTTCGCGCCTCTGAATATAACTTCACATTCTGTACCGTCATTGTCGTACATGAAAAAGCTGAATTTGTTGGCATCTGTTTTCGGATCATAGTGAAGTGCCTTATCCTTATTGAGCTGGCCGACCACATATAGTTCTGTTTTCTTTTCTTTTGCCTCGGTAAATGTCGAGTAGGTACTTGAATCTGTATAGATCACAAGTATCATGGCAATAGCCACTGCAATAATAGCGATTAGAATGATGGAACTTTTTTTCATTAGTATTATTTGTTTTTATTCGGCGAAGAAACTATCCTAAGGAATTGCTCGATTATGATCTGAACAGGCTATGCCTTATGACAATTTCATTCGTATGATTTACTTTACGCTTTTGTGGCGACCTTCAATGCCACCTTTAAGTTTCCCTTCAAGGATTACGTATTCAACAACAACTAGTGCATTACTTACCACCGTTTGGCAATCACTGACACTTAATCGAATGCAAAATTACAAATAGATTTGCGAAGAAAGGAATAATGCAAGTTTTCGACATTATTTATATTTGTTCTAAATAGCTGGTTGTCCCCAAAAAAATAAGGGATATTTGGATGCTTTTGAATAATTTAAGTTGAGATTTAATATTTTATTGCAGTTTATATCGCATGAATTTTACAATTGCCTGTTAGTATGAAAGTTGCGTTGCGGTCTTTACTGCTCCTATATGGAGTTATATTTCCATTTTTTTTGGTTTTTGGCCAACTGCGCTTGCGCAACCAAGAAGTTTCCCTTCAAAATGACAATGATGTCTATCTATTGATCGGCCAGGATCGATATTATACCAACGGGATCAATGTCAATTACCGTATTGCATTACCCGCCGGTGGAGCATCAGCGATTTCGAATACTGTATTGGACTTTGAGGTTGGACAGCGCATCTACAATGGAATCAGTATAATAGATTATCGTAAACAGTATAAGAAATATGACCGGCCATTTGCAGGCTATCTGTATTTGAGTGCATCGGGAACGCGCTTTTTGAAAGCCGATCAAGTGCTTGAACTTAAGGTCGAATTGGGGCAGATCGGCTCCCGGTCTTATGGAGAGGAAGCGCAAAAGTTTATCCACCATCTTTTTGGAATGTATGAGGCAACAGGTTGGGATACCGCATTGCGCAATGCCTTTGGTGTGGATCTACAGGCGAAATACCTGAAAGGAATTTATCGGGATCAGGCTCGCACATTCGATCTCGGCATCATGGGTAGGGGAGCATTGGGAATGAACAATACCAATATCGAGGTTGGAGTTCCAATCCGTGCCGGTAAACTTAAGGCTTATCGAACCTCGACCTTCACCCATGGGCATTTAACAGAAGCTAGAGGGGAAGACGATAAAGAATGGTATTTTGTTTATCAACCCAGCCTGGCCCGGATATTTTATAACTCAACAATAGAGGGCGGACTGGGGAAAGACGATCCCGTTGCCGATTTATACCGTATAGAGCCCTGGATGATCAGTCATCGCGTAGGTTTCAGTTGGTCAAACCACAAGATCAATTACGGTATTAATTATATTTTCAATTCCAAAGAACTTAAGTCGGTATTTCATCGACACCAATATGGACAGTTATTTTTTGCGTATCGGTTTTAACCAAGGTCGGGAATATTTTCCGCTAAGGGATCCGAAAGTTTCTGTCCCATGAGCCTGGCGGTCAACATGGCTGCAACGGTATCGCCGGTTGCGTTGAGCATGGTGGCTAGGGGGTCTACCAATGTTGCGATGATCATAATGGAAGGAACGACTTCTGTAGGCATCTGATAAACGGAGATGATCAGCATTTCGCCGATATAGCCACCATTTGGAATGCCACCGGCCACGATACTGACCAAAAGGGTGATTCCAACAGCCATGACCAGATTGGTCGGATCAAAGAAATCTTTTCCACTTAGCAACAAAGCAATATAGATCTTAAAAATGCAAGAGATGGCGGAGCCATGTTTGTGCAGGGTCGTGCCCAGGGGGATGACTACGCTCGCGACGGTATCGGGTATGCCAATTTGTTTGGCGGCCAGTAAGTTGGCTGGCATAGTGGCGAGGCTGCTGCAGCTGCTAAGTGCGGTCAACGAAGGTAATATATTATTTTTCCAATAGCGTTTGACTCCTTTTAGCCCAAAGGCAAGAAAAGCAAATAAGCTAAACAGTGTAAAGAAATAGAAAAGGCCGAAGATATAATACAGACCAATGGGTTTTGCGTAAAAGCCAAAGAGCTGTGGGCCAAGTGTGCCAACCTGATAGGCAAAATAAGCCCCTAATCCAACAGGTGCCAGCTTCATCACCATTACCAATAAATTGCCCATGACAGCATTTCCAGCGTTGATAAATTTTCGGAACATATCCGCGGAGCTGCCAGATCTGCGCGTGGCGATACCCACTAAAAACGAGAATATAACAAAAGCCAACATATTCTGGCGCGACAATAAGCTTGAAAATTCACTAACGGTCAGGAAGCGGACCATTTTTTCACCCCAGGAATCCTGTGTAGCCGTGTCGATGATGTCCTTTGCTTGTTCGATAGGGAGGTCCGAGCTGACGGGGAACAGATAGAGGAAGATAATGCTTGTAACTCCGGCAACCACGATACCGACTACAAATACAAAGGACATCATGCCAATGATACGTCCCAGTACACTGTCACCTTCGATATTGGCGACAGACGAGGCTATTGCAAAAAAGACCAATGGAATGACACTCACAAAGAGCAGGTTCAGGAAGATATCCCCAATCGGTTTCAGGTTGTTCACCACATGTGGAAAAAATACTCCTATTAAACTTCCGATACTGATGCCAAGAAGCAGTAACAAGATGCTGCCATAGTTCCGTATAAAAGTTTTTGCTGAGTATTCCATTAGGTTTTCTGATTGTTTCGTGTTTATGACGCTAAAATAATCTATTTATCTATTATTTCCATTTAACCTTGGCATAAAGATTAATTGACATTTATTCAAGCTAGCTTTTTATCTTTGAGCGGATATGCGTACAAGTCCATCGCTATAGCTGAGGGTAGTTGAAATGTGCGCATCGTTTGTATCGCGGGAATCCATTATATTGTTTTATGCATCAGGTGCAGCGTAAAGCATATTTATTTTATCAGAATTTATTATGACGGAGATGGAATTTGTAACAACCGGAGATGGCTCGAAGACATTGTACAATGCGCAGATAGGAGAATGTTACCATTCTAAGCATGGTGCTGTTCAGGAAAGCAGGCATGTATTTATCAAAACGGGTCTAGATCATTACCTGCAGAAGTCAGGAGCTTCGGAAGTAGCTATATTGGAAATAGGATTTGGTACAGGGCTTAACTTTCTGCAGACAGCTGATTTCATTCGGGACAAGTCATTTCAGGTCGACTATGTTGGTATCGAGGGATTTCCGTTGCCCTTGGCAACTATAGCAGCAACAGGCTATCAGGAGAACGTGGATGCACGTGTTTGGGCGGCATATTTGCAGCATTACGAAACCGCATTGCGAGAGGAAGTTCAGATTCACGAGCGTTTACAGCTTAGCATTGCCCATACGCTATTGATGGATTTTCGAACTGAAAAACAATTTGATGTTGTTTATTTTGATGCATTTGCCGCTATACATCAACCTGAGATGTGGAGCGATGCTGCTTTGGCGCATGTCGCCCAGTTCGTTAAACCGGGTGGTGTTTTTGTGACTTATGCGATTACCGGCAATCTCAAACGCAGTATGAAATCTTTGGGCTTCTCTATTGAAAAGGCGCCCGGTGCACCTGGAAAAAGGGAAATGTTGCGGGCTACAAAACTATTGTAATTGCTATATATAACGTATCTTTTAATTCAATGGCATTAAATAATAAAAGCACTAACAATTGCGGCCGGATGAAAACTTTTATTATTTAATAATAGACGTTTCTGGCGATGGAAGCCATAATATTCGATGTTCATGCCAACAAGGATGCTTGTCGCATCTTTATAGTTTACATCAAAAGATAGCTGTTCTAATTCGACGATTTTGGGTCGCGTGTGCAGGTTGATGGGGACCTGGGGACTATGGACATGAATGTATTGTTGCTGTTCAAAGTTGAGCATGGCAATAGAGAGGTTAATGACGAGCAGGTCGCAATTTTTTGGCTGCCGGATCTCCTTTTGTTTATCAAATTTTGGAAACTGGATGGTAAGTTGTTTATTATCCAATAATCGGATCTCCGGATCGAAATGCATAAAGTCCTGCAGATGACATTTTTCGTTGAATTGAAAATTGACCAAGCGGTTTATCTTATTGCTGTGTATGGATTTTTCATTCGCTATATGTCCACCTGGGCCGCTTACTCGCTGCAGCTGAGTGACTAAGCGATTGTGCATGTCGCTATCATACAAACCTATATGCACTTCTGCCATCATACGCCGGATATAAGCACCTATTGCACTGGTCACTCCAAAGCCTGCTGAGGCAGCCTTTGTTCCTTTGGTCTGTTTTGGTTTCCGTCCTGCTTTTGTTTGGACGATTGTTGTTTCGTTCGATTGTCGAAAGACTACGTTTCCAACTAAGCCTTTCAGATTGCCATTTTCTATCCTTGCCATGTCGTAAATTTATGTATTTAATTTACTGAAAAACAAATAGTTGTTAACTTTTAATAGATTTGAAATTGGGCTTTGCCTCCCATTTTAAATATGGTAATCGTTGTCGAAGGCCAATTATTAAACTCATAACGAAAAAGTACTGCAGCATGTGCTGAACGATATTAGGTTGCGGGGAACCTCATTCGTATCTCGGTCGGGAAAGCTTCGTCATAGCGTCGGGTTGTGAGCACACTGTGAGCAGCATGAGTCCGTGGTGAGTCCGAGTCAAACTCGGAAATAGGGCGGTAACAGGTTGGTTGGAATATGCACTTACCTGCTTCCTGGTGCGAATAAGGGACGAAATTGACCCGAAGCAGTTCCGAAGGATTGTCAAATTGCTTGTTAACTCGGACTACGTTCTGAAAAACGATTCGTATATGTAGTATTAATTTATAAATGATTGAATATTATACTTATTTGTATTTAATTTCTATTAATTTAATTTGAATTATTTCGATAATTCTATTCTTTTGTTTAGATTTTAAATACACGTAGTTTGAGGCGTTTTATTTGTCTTGTTAGCGTAGTGTATACTATTGTTTGTAATTCATCTTATTAACATCATTGATGTTGGTTTTAAGTTAATTAACATGATTTTCCACATTTTACAAGCCGCTAAGTAACCGAATATAATTATCAATATACGATAGCTTATCTTTTGATTTATATTGCTGGATATACCGGGGGTGATCCAAAATGGTCATTTTTCCGAATAGTTTCTCTTTCTGATTGATTTTGGCCAAAAAGGAGGCATTCTTTTTTCCTAACACAAATACTTCCTCAGTTTCTAGTCCCATTGAAATATGCTGTTTTAGCGATTCGACCATAAATGGCTTTACCATGTCAAAAAGCTGTTTATCGTCGTAATAGTTTGCATTGATCCAGCTGTTGGGTTTAGTCTCCCGAACGATAGCGAGTGGAAAAGGAGAATTAATGTAAAATTGTTTGTAGAAGAGTTCGGCGCCACCAAAAGCCAGGATCATGTCATACATAAAGACGGAGGAGATTTCATGCGTATGGGCAGATTGCATTTTTATATCGCAGACACTGTATAGCCGTTTGGTATCTGTAAAAGGGACGCCCGTCACACCGGCGCCATGTCTACTTGGATTGATACCGATGATAAATTTACGTTTGAGATTGTCATTATAATACTTATTGTAAAATTGTTGCATAACGACCAATGTCTCAGGGTTGTCGAGGTAGGGGTTGATGACATTAAAATCGGAAGGAAGATTTCCCTGATATTGAAGTTGTTTGTTAAATGCGATTACTTTTTCAGCAAAGGTGGTCATAATGGAACTTTTGAGAGAAAGGTACAGATTGTAAATAGCTAGGAACAGAAAAAGGGCGTTAATTGACGCCCTTTTCTTGTTTTATATCCTGATTAGTGACCTTGTGTGCCATCTACCCCATGAGAATGTCCGTGAGACAATTCTTCTTCAGTAGCAGGGCGTACTGTTAAGATCTCAATATCAAAATTCAATGTTTTACCAGCCATTGGGTGGTTTAAGTCTGCGATAACAATCTCTGGAGTTACTTCTGCAACTACAGCACGGAATTGATTTCCTTGGTTATCTTGCAAAGGCAATACTTCTCCAACTGGAGGAAGGCCTGTTTCTTTGAACATGTCCACAGGTAGTTGAGCGAATGCTCTTTCGTCTTTTTCACCGTAAGCATCTTCCGGTGCCAATTCGAAAGAAATTTTGTCACCTACGTTTAAGTCAGCGATGTTCTCTTCAAATTTAGGCAACATCATACCTACACCATATAAGAAGTCTAAAGGTTGTTCTGCAGTTGTTTCTTCAACGAAAACTTTTTCACCGTTTTCTACTGTGTGAAGTCTGTACGTCAATGCTACGACGTCGTTTGCTTTTATAGCCATCTGATTTTGATTTTTGGGAGCCTAAGGCTACCGTTTATTAAATATAATTTATTAACGCTGTTATGGAATCTTGTGGAAGACTGCAGGTCTTATTCTTGCAAAGATATGCTTTTGTTTCCGTTCCGATTCTGTTCTCTAAGAGTGGAAGACTTTCTTCTGTACCGCCGAGAACAAGTTTGTTGGGGATATAATGTTGATCCAGTTCCTTACGGAAAGCAATTGCTCCCGAACCTGTCAACGCGATTTCATTGATCCCATATATTTCTTCTAGCAATAATATTGCCCAATTTGAATAGGCCGAGCCATAAGTTTTGATTTGAGGAAAAACATTCGCCAGTAATTGGTCGGCAATCGCGGTATAATTTTCATCATCAAAAAGTAAACCCAGGCGCTTCAGCTGACGAACCATTGTTGAGGAAGAGGAGGGAATGACGTTATCCATGATCTCACTTTTTCGGGCGATCAGCTCTTCTGCTTCAACCGAGGTATAATAAAATGTTTTTTGCTCGCCATCATAAAATAAGGCAATGGCTTTGTCAGCCAGCTGCCGGGCAATGGTAAGCCATTTTTGGTCAAATGTGGCTTCATAGAGGGCTATAAAGGCCTCTATGGTAAAAGCATAGTCATCTAAGAAACCTAATATTGCGCGGTTTCTATCCTGGGGCTGATGTAATATAGTACTGTTTTCCTGGATCAGTTCCGCACAAATAAACGCAGCATTGTTTAATGCGAGATCTAAAAAGTGTGCTGTCCCAAGGCTACGGTATGCGTCTACTAGCCCTTTCAACAGGAGCGCATTCCAGGTGGTCAATTGTTTGTGATCAAGGCCCGGTCGAACACGTTGCTCCCGATAATCAAATAGTTTTCTTTTGGAAGTTTTTAAAAACTCTGCCCATTCGTCAGCTGACATATTGACCTTTGTCGCCAATTGATCGGCATTAATGGCGCAAATGGGAATATTTGTATGTTCTTCTTCCCAATTGCCGCTGTCAGTAATGTTAAAATATTGATTGAATATGGCCGCATCTTCACCCAGAATTTCGTCAAATTCAGCTTTTGAAAACGAATAGTATTTTCCCTCGATGCCTTCACTATCGGCGTCCAAAGCACTGTAAAAACCATGATTGGGAGCAAGCATTTCACGTTCAGCCCAGGCAATAGTTTCCTCGATTATTCTTTTATAGAATGGATCTTTATTGTGTTGATAGGCTTCGGCATAGAGTGAAAGCAGCTGCCCATTGTCGTATAACATTTTTTCGAAATGGGGGATATGCCAGTAATGATCTACTGAATAGCGCGCAAAACCGCCGCCAATCTGATCATAGATTCCTCCGGAGCCTATTTTTTTTAAGGTAAAATGTACATGATCCAATATGGCTTGATCGCCAGAGAGTACAGCATATTTTAAAAAGAAAGACCAGTTGTTGGGAAGCGGAAATTTGGGTGCTCTTGTATAACCGCCTTCTTTCTTATCGAAGGTTTCGCTCCAGGGAATAATAATTTCTTCGAGATCTTTGTGTGTGTATTGTTCGGGAATGGGGTGGATAGGAAGTTTCTCGGCCCGCTGGATACCATTATTCAATTTATTGGCATAATCCAGCGCTACTTCAGGTTTTTCTTCCCACATCTGCGCAACCTGTAACAGGATATTTTGCCAGTCGTGTGGCTTGAAATAGGTACCTCCATAAATCGGGCGACCATCCGGCAGACAGATGCAGTTCAAAGGCCAGCCCCCCGAATTGGTCATCAACTGAACCGCAAGCATATAGACTTGATCGATATCTGGGCGTTCTTCGCGGTCAATTTTGATGGACACGAAAAATTTGTTCATGGTTTGGGCGATAGCTGTGTTTTCAAAACTCTCCCGCTCCATCACATGACACCAATGGCAGGCTGAATAGCCGATGCTGACAATAATAAGTTTATTTTCGTCTTTTGCCTTGTTTAAGGCTGCGGTCCCCCACGGCATCCAATCCACGGGATTGTGTGCGTGCTGTTTAAGGTAAGGGGAATTTTCAAACTGCAGTTGATTCGCCATAAGGCGAAGGTAGTGAAAAAGGAGGAAAGATAGCTGTTGTAGCGTAGCTTTCAGTTTTTTCGTTTAAGAAGTTAGTGTTCAGGGGAAGAAAACTTGTTGTAATTTAGTCTGTTGCCTGTAGAAAACCTTATTTCGATGGGTGAAGAACTTTATTTTTTCATGACCATATAAACAGGTTAATTTGAAGGAATTCATTACTTTTACATGCGATTATTATTAGCTTTACCGAAGTCCTATGTCAAACGACGTTGACCTGCTCAAAAAGATAGTTCAAAAAGATAGAGATGCTTTTGAAACTATCTATAAAGCCTATTTCCGTAAATTGTATACATTGTCTTTTCGGTACGTGAGAAATGAAGCGATCGCCGAAGAGCTGACCAACGATGTATTTATGATGTTATGGGAAAGTGCGGATAAGCTGGCTATTAATCAATCCCTTGGAGCTTATCTATCGCGTAGTATCATCAATCTTTCACTGACTTACCTTAAGAAGAATCAACGTCTGTTGGATCAAAGTAATGACTATGTCAGGGATTTGGACCTGGCAGAGGATGATGATCAAGCTGATCTAGCCGCACGATACGAGTCTAAACTGTTGTTGATCGAAAATATACTTGCTGGGCTGCCTCCACAATGTCGGAAAATTGTGCTGATGAGCAAGTATGATAGGATGAAACAGCAGGAAATCGCAGATCAATTGGGACTGTCAATCAAGACCGTTAAGAATCATTTGACCATCGCCTATGATAAAATCCGGGTTGCCTTAGCCAAACAAAAAGAAAATCTATTGTTCTTAATCGGCTTTTTATTTTTTTCATTGGGACTTTTTGTTCAGTTTATTATCTTATAGATATGGAAGAAAACAATACTTCAAGATTTATTCCTTATGACCTGATCCAGAAAGAATTGGATGGGGTTATTTCCGTAGCGGAAGGGCTGTTGCTTGAACGTTGGCTTTCTGAACATCCGGAGAACCGTAAGCTATACGATGAAGTCCGTATGATATCCGACGATCTTGTTGTCTTACAGCAGTACAAAAATGTAGATACCGATAGCCAATGGCAAAGATTCAGTCAACGGTTGGATAAAAAGACTACCGATAAAGCAGGGCAGCGGCCAGCTGTGGTAAAAACGATCTGGCCCTCCTGGGTGAAGCTTGTCGCGGCGGCGGTGTTGCTGTTTGCCGGGGCTATTAGCTATTTGAACTTTGACCGTTGGATGGGCTTTGAAATCCGATTATATGGTTCAACAGTACAGGAACGTATTGTATTGCCGGATAGTTCTGTGATGGTGCTACATGCAGGTGCCGAAGCTGTGTTCAATACACGTACGTTTGATCAGCAACGTGTCGTGAAACTAAAAAAAGGAAAAGCATTTTTTGATGTCAGGCATACGACGGCATCGCCCTTTATTGTCGATCTGGAAAATAATTATGTACGCGATATAGGAACTGCTTTTGAAGTCAATTTGATTGCCCAAGATGTAGAGGTTCTGGTGAAAGAAGGGCAGGTGGCCCTGAGTGGTGGAAAAGGACCTTCAGCAGCGGAACTAATTCTGCAAAAGAATGAAAAGGGGGTTTTTAGATCTCAGACCGGATCCCTGTCAAAAATTGATCTTGGAGCTGAGGGCAATGATCATAAGGTAGCGCAGAAACTGAGTTACTCCAATGAGCGGCTCGATAAAATCTGTTTGGATTTGGAGAAGCGTTTTCAGACCAATATCGTTGTGGTCGGCACGGATCTAAAAGCGCGGAAACTGAGTATGTATTTTGACGGGCAGACGCTCAATGAAATTGTACAGATTCTTTCCAAGACGTTAAATGTGAAATGGAAAGCTGGTAAAAAAGGATACAGTATCTACGAATAGCGGCTGGGGATTATTAATATGAAGGGTATTATGCAGTATCGTTTCCTCATCCTTTTTGGGCTGATTATTCTTTCGGGATCAAAATTGCTGGCGCAAAATAATCTATCTGATATTCAGGTCTCCATTGATACAAAAAATAAGGAGATTATTCAGATTTTGACGGAAATCCATAAAAACTATGGACTGTCAATGTCTTATGATGAACAGATCTTCAATAGAAATACAATTTATAGCCAAAATTTCTATAAGTCCAGTCTGGAAGATATTTTACATTATTTACTAAAGGATTCGAAAATCGGATTTACGATGATCAACCGGGCATTGATTTTCTATAGGGAAGATAAGGATTTTACCATCAAAGGAAGGGTTGTTGATAGTTTGAGTGGCGAAAGTTTGATTGGTGCCACCTTAATGATTCCGGAGAAAAATAAAAGTAGCCTAAGCAATAAATATGGATTTTATTCGCTTACACTCCCATGGGGAGATTACAGTTGTTTTGTCAGCTATCTGGGGTATAAAACCCGGGTGGTCCGATTAAATTCACAATTGGAGGATGGCTATTTACTTATTAAGCTTGCTCCTGCTGATTTAAGTCTCAATGAGGTTGTGGTCGATATAGACTCTTCCCTGACCGTGCAATATACAGGTCATTTTACCGATAAAATAAACTGGCACCGGGCGCGCAGGAATACATTTTATAAAGGTGAGGCTGATATTATGAAGGTCTTACAGATGCAAAATGGCATCAATGGATTGACGGAAGGTGGCAGCAATCTATTTGTCCGCGGGAGTGGCAAGGATCAGAACCTCATTCTTCTTGATGAGGCCGTAGTCTATAATCCCGCCCATCTCTTTGGTTTGACCTCTGTTTTTAATTCGGATATCTTAAAAAATACACAGGTGTATAAAGATGCAATTCCTGCAAATTTAGGTGGACGTCTTTCTTCGATTATGGATATGAGCAGCAGGGATGGGGATGCCAATAATTTCCATGTTTTTGGCGGAGCCAGTTTGCTCGTCGCACGGCTGGGAGCAGAGGGGCCATTCGTTAAAAAAGGGAAAGGCGCTTTTATAGCTACCGCAAGGACTAGCTTATCCAGTGCGCTGAATAATGATTATAGGCTGTTTAATGTGAAAGGAAACTATAGTGACTATAATGTGAAACTGAATTATACCCTTGACAATAGAAATCGCATCTATTTATCGGGGTATTATGGTCGGGACAAAGTTACCTCTCCCACTAAAAACACCAATCGCTGGGGCAATTGGACCTCTACCTTACGCTGGAACCACGTGCATAGCTCGCGATTGTTTATGAACCTTTCCGCAATATTCAGCGATTACCACAATAAATTGGATATCAGCAAGCCCGAATCTCCGGATACGCAAACTTGGCTGACGCGAATACGTGATATCAGTTTGAAGTCAGATTTCACCTATTTTATGGGTTTGGACCGCACCTTGGATTTTGGTCTTCAGGGAACATTACACCGTTTTAAACCGGGTGAGATATCGCCTATAACGAATAATAATGAGGATAATATTTTTAGAGCGCAGGCCTATGATTATGCAGGTTATATTTCATTCAACTGGAAGGTGGATTCTGCATTCCGTGTTATTGTAGGCACGCGGGTGAATGCTTTCTTTAATACATCTTTTGGCCGTTATTATCTACTTGGCGTCGGCCAGTCAAAACCATTGGCAAGTGATGCCGAAAAAAAGAAATCGTATTATGGGCTTGAGCCCCGTCTTTCGCTGCAATATAAGTTTGGAATAGACTATGCGTTGCGGTTGGGCTATAGTCGGAGTTATCAATATTTGCAGCTTCTGCAAAATGATGAACTTGCATTTTCATCTTTGGAGGCGTGGGTGCCGGCCGGGCCAAATATAAAACCGCAGTATGCGGATGTACTTTCTTTCCGCCTCAATCGATTATTGTATAAAGGAAATATTGGGCTGGAGGGCTATTGGAAAAAAATGGGAAACCAGGTCGAGCTGGTTGACCATGCGCAACTCATTCTCAATCCCTTTATCGAAACGCAGTTGCGCCAGGGCAGTGGTAGGGCATATGGACTGGAGCTGTCGGTCAACCAACGTTTTGGAGATTTATCAGCCACTTTACTATACAGTTGGTCTAGATCTTTCCGTAAGATAAATGGGATCAATAAGGGAAGGGAGTATGTGGCTAACTTTGATATCCCACATGTACTTAAGAGTAATTTGTCTTATGATCTGGGGCGCAATATCCATTTAAGTGCCTTCTATACGATTCACACAGGAAGGCCCCTGACTTATCCAATCGGATTTATGGAATATGAAGGAATTTATGTGCCGGTTTATTCCAGTCGTAACTCACAGCGTATGCCTACATTTAGCCGATTGGATCTGAATTGTTCAGTAGATTTGGAAACCAGAAAGCAAAGGCAAGCTGGTATACGGCATACATTGAATTTTGGTCTGTATAATGTTTTTGATCGGCGGAATCCGCTTTATTATAGTTTTTCGGAGGATGAAAATGGGAACTTGGCCATCACGAAAAATTCGTTCTCTGGAAGGGTACCATCGATCAGTTACGCAATGAGATTTTAATATGAGGCTATTTTTGATTTTTATCGGTTGTTGCCTGCTGCTTTCCTGCGAGAAGTCAGCGGTAGATGTAGGCCAATCCTATGATATGATTGTTGAAGGTGGAATCAATACGATGTATAAAGAGCAGTATATCCAACTGAAAAAACTAGATGGCCTGCAATCCAATGGGATGACTGTCGGGGTTACCGGGGCTACTGTTCGGATAGCTAATGGTCCAAATACGATCGAGTTCAAAGAATTGGGGGAAGGTTTGTATATGGGAGAGCTATTTGATCTGAAGGATACAGTAGGGAACATTTTTCAGTTGCGGATAACATTGAATGGTAAGGTTTATGAAGCACAGGACCAATTGGTGCCAACTGTACCCATTGAAAAGGCTTTTCTGCCGGTAGAAAAGCGTAGTTTTAATAGCAATTGGGAAGTCAAGGTCAGCAAACATCTATTTGGGATGAAAACTTCCAATAAATGGTTAATTGTGCCCCAGAAAAATTTTTCAAATGAAGATATCTCTACTTTTCGGTTGCCTTTTAGTTATAGTTACCGCTTAGGTGCTCCTAACGTACTGAATACATTGCTTGGACGTACTTATAACTATGAAATGTCAAAAAAGGACAGCTTGATGGTAGTTAAGTTATCCGTGTCACCACGTTATGCCCGATTTCTTTACAACCTCTTTCAGGAGACAGAATGGAAAGGCTTACTGTCTGCGGTTCCGGCCAATGTAGAAGGAAATGTCTCGGGTAATACGCTCGGTTTTTTCTATGTCATGGATGGTGTTCATAAGACAATCCCAGTAAAAGATATTAGAAACAGCAGGTAGACCGGATTATTATCTTTTATCTTGTTGACTATACTTTCGCAGCAGGAGATCACTTCTGCTTAAAACACTTCGACCTTCTCTATTATTTAATGATCTGAATAGCCTCTACTCCCCGTTTGAAGCTATTGTTACGACCATTATAGCCTATAAAAAAAATAAAAATTTCTAAAAAAAGTATTGGGACTATTTCCGCAAAAGGATGTCATTATTGAAACGTCTTATCAACTTCGCTGAATATCGTGAAGAGATAAGACGATTATCCTTTGGAGCTTATTTGTTCTTTGAATAGAATTTTAATCAACGATCTGTACAAGATCCGCACAATTGCCGCTGAGCATTTGAAAGGTAAAGCCGGCATCAAGTTTAATCTCTGCAAATGATGAAGTGCGGAGGTAAGCCGACTTTCGGGTTAGAAATTCAACCAGATCGGTCAAGGTTGGGTTGTGTCCAAATAGTAAAACATGATCGATATGATCGGGGATGGTATTGATGACTGAGAGTAAGTGCTTATAGGTGCATTCATAAATGGATTCTTCGATCTGAATATCAAATGAAGGGGATCCCATCACATCCAAAAAGACCCGGGCGGTTTGTAAGGCTCTATTGGCAGGAGAGCTGATAACGATACTGTTGTCGTTGAGCGTCAGTTTCGCTGCCAGCTTTTCTGCAACCTGTTTTGCATGCTGGATGCCTTCGGATGTCAATGCCCGGTCAAAGTCGTTTATCCCCGGAATGGTTTCAGCTTTGGCGTGTCGGATGATATAAAGTTTTTTAGTGTTGTCCATGATTAAAATTTTTGATTCTATACTAATAACGCTTTTGTGCCATGTTCATTGTGTTTTTTTGACATGAGGCACCTAACTATTGAATATGAATACAAATAATAGTAAACGAAGTTTTGAAAAAGCATATAATATATGAATAATTTTTGCACCTTATTTAATTCAATGTATCTGTCGAGGGGACTGGCCATGTACCGTTCTCTTGAAAAGTGTGCGCGGGACTTTCACCTTTATATTTTTGCATTTGATGATGAGTGCTACAGGATATTGACAAGATTACAACTCGCCAAAGCAACGATTATTTCATTGTCGGATTTTGAAGATGAGCATTTATTGGCCGTAAAACCTACTCGTACAGCAGGGGAATATTGCTGGACCTGTACACCTTCAATTATTTTATACAGCATTCGAAAGTTTGGCTTATCCAATTGTACATATTTGGATGCGGATTTATTTTTCTATGCTGATCCTGCAGTTCTGATCGAGGAGGCTAAAGGTGCATCAGTGATTATTACACCACATCGGTATACGCCAATGTACGAAGATAGTGAATCGGGTGGAACATACTGTGTTCAGTTTGTCTACTTTAAAAATTCGCCTGAAGGGATTGCCGTCTTGGAGTGGTGGCGCTCGGCGTGCATTGAGTGGTGTTATAATCGGAGGGAACCCGGAAGATTTGGGGATCAAAAATATCTGGATGTGTGGACATCGAAGTTTACTGGGATACATGTATTGGAGCACCTTGGTGGCGGAGTTGCGCCCTGGAATGTTCAGCAATATGAATTCGAACATAAGATTGGGCAAGTTTGGGGAAGGGAGCTTTCGAGTCAACAGTTGTTTCCGGTGATATTTTATCACTTTCATGCACTTAAATACGCTGAAAAGCACTCCTTCATACCTGCTGGAACTTACGTCATGACCGATAATGATATTGAAATACTTTACAAACCTTATATAAGAACATTGGTAAGTGCTGGACAAGAAATAAAATCCCTGTCAAGGACTGTTATTCCACATGAAATGAATGAAATTCCACGCATTAGAAAATCATTACGCCGTATGTTCAATTTATATATACTTGGCAAGTTTAGAGAATATTATCATCAATCCTATTTTTTAAGATAATGGCTTACCAGATCGACTTAAAGACTTTTACTGATGATCGTGGACATCTCACGGTAATTGAAAAAGTAATTCCTTTCGATGTGAAACGGATATTTTACATCTATGGGGTAGACGGATCTACCCGCGGCGGACATCGACATCATCAAACGATCCAAGCTGCGATCTGCCTAAAAGGGAGCTGCGCTATTTATAATCAGGACGCAATCGATGAGCGCGTTTTTGAATTGAATTCACCAGATCAATGCCTTATTTTGGAACCTAAAGATTGGCACCAGATGTTCGACTTTTCAGAAGATGCTATCCTGATGGTACTTGCTTCTGAATACTTTGATGCAACAGATTATATTTACGAACCTTATTTTATACATGATCGCTTACGAGAGCTTGCAGCAAGTCAATAAAGAATTTATGGATGAATATACCACGGCATTCCAGGAAGTATTGCATGGAGGTTGGTATATTTTGGGAAAACAGGTAGGGCAATTTGAGCAATCATTTGCAAACTACTGCGGTGTACAGCATTGTATCGGGGTAGCCTCTGGACTGGATGCGCTTGTACTATCCTTACGTTATTTTGGCTTTAAACCGGGGGATGAAGTGATTGTTCCTGCTAATACGTATATTGCATCGATACTCGCTGTTATGCAGGTTGGGTTAAAACCTGTTCTTGTAGAGCCCGATATACATACTTATAATATTGATCCCAAGAAAATTGAGTCGGCTATTACAACACGGACCAAAGCTATTTTAGTTGTCCATCTTTATGGAAAGATGTGTGACATGGATCCTATTCTTCAGTTAGCAACCCAATATGACCTGAAGATTGTTGAGGACTGTGCTCAAGCACATGGAGCTGATTATAAAGGTGGAAAAGCGGGGTCATTTGGTGATTTTGGGGCATTCAGCTTTTATCCGACTAAGAATCTGGGGGCTTTGGGAGATGCGGGAGCAATTACATGTCAGGGAGATGAGCTGAATAGTTCGATCCGTACACTTCGGAATTACGGTTCATCGGCTAAATATGTTTTCGATGAAGTGGGGTATAATTCACGGCTTGATGAAGTACAGGCGGCTTTCCTGTCCGTAAAATTAAAATATCTGGACAAGATTACAGCGCATAAGCAAAAGCTTGCGGGGATTTATCTACGTGAACTTAAATCTGATTTTATACGACCTACTGTGCAAACTGGATTTGAAGATGTTTACCATATTTTTGCGGTACGTCATCCTGAACGGGATAGATTGAAAAAATATCTATTAGAGCATGGGATCGGAACAGAAATTCACTATCCTATCGCCCCACATCAGCAAAAGGCGATGCAGGGAATTTTATCAGGCGTAGGATATCCGATTTCGGAGGAAATCCATCGGACGATATTGAGCCTTCCGATTTCGTATGGACATACCGAAGCGGATATCACTAAGGTTGTTGAGGTAATGAATAAGTTTTCCTAAAGTTTTTAGGAGTAATTTACGCAGAGATCCTGTCAATGGAAATTTTTTCAAGGAAAAAAATAAGGTAATACGTCTTTTGTTGGCTTTAATTTTTTTAGGATTGATATTTTCCCAGATTTCGAATGTTGCAAAGTGTAAACCTAGAGCCTCCAAAAATTGAGGTCTTTTGCATTTGGTAGCGTGCCCAAAATCATGCTGCCATTTCGAGTTGTATTTAATAATTCCGATTGTAAGCTTCGTAACCGAAAGTTGCTGGAACAGATTGAATTAAGGAAATTACCATAAGTTTCATATTCTGAGAATCCCGAAAGTGCCATATCTTTTGTCGCTATATTTTCAAGGACATAATATGGCCAAGCCTGATTGCCTGCTTTTTTGTTAAGCTCAATTAGCATTTTTTGCATCAGTTTTGTCTGGACCATGAAATGTTCAGATATAAACGAGTAATCAACTGTTTTTTTTAAACCGAGTATATTTTCCAATGTTTCAAAATAGGGGCGGTGATTTTCATCGCTCCTGTGAATTAAACCCTTGTTATCTTGGTCAAAGAAACGAATAGGTTTTAATGATATAGCCTCCTTTTTATCAATGTAGAAGTATTAAGTGCGTGTTTTCTGTATATGATGGTTTTGTTAAAAAAATCGTAAAAACAATGTTGTATTTAAATTTTCTAGTAATTTAAGTGTCTTTTATAATTAAAATTGAATAGTCATTTCCGTTTAGTTGAAAAAACAATTTATTCTGTGTGTTTTTTTATATTTTTGTGCAAAGTAAAATATTTTATATGAAAGTAATTAACCTATTTATTTTTTTTATTGTAACAGTCTTTTTTGTGGGATGTAAAAAAGAAGCAATAGAGTCAGATTTTGATCTTAGTGAGAAAATACAAAGCAAATCACAAAATTTACAAGCATTTAGTGCGGGAGACGGCCAATGGGATTTGCTTGGTTATGGTTACAATATATTGGGTGATTATGCCCATTCTAATTCGGCAACATTTCCGATTATTGATGTTGAGCGAATGAAAAGCGAACATCCAACTTATGTTATTCCATCCGGCGCAGAAACAGCTACATCTTTTTATGAAGCAGGACAAAATGCATTGGAATTTTCAAAAAAAATCACTGGTAAAATAGTTGCTAATGGTGGAGTCGACTTTCTATTTAAAGGAAATATTGACCTTCATTTCAATTCGACAGATAAGTGGTCTTCTAAATATATTTATGGTTCGTACAGTGCAATAGCTATCAAAAGACGTGTTAAAATAATAAATGACATAGCTTTGATGAGAAATTATCTTCACCAGGGATTTTTGAACCACCTAAATACATTGAGCCCAGCTGGATTGGTGAGCCTGTATGGTACTCACGTGCTAATCGATATCAAATTAGGCGGACGTATGGATGTTATATATAGAGCGGAAACTTATAATTCAGATAGAACCAAAGCTGCAACTGCGGGAGCTAAGTTTAGTTTCCTTAAGATATTTGGAACTGAAACTGAGGGTAGTTATGATGTTAACGAAGCGAAAACTAATTTTAATGAAAGTGCTTACGTCAGGACTGTAGGAGGTAGTTCAGCAGGCGCGCTATCAACTAATTTGACATATAACTCTAACTTAAATCCTGGATTTACATTTAATGCTTCCGCATGGGCCTCAGGTTTGACTGATGAAAATGCTGAGTTAATGGATATAGCTCCAAACGGGATTATTCCTCTTTATGAACTCATTTCTGACGCGACTAAACGCCAGCAATTAAAGGTTTACATCGATAATTACTTAGCGCAGAATAAAGTGGTTATTTCTTATGACAGGTTACCAGTATATCAGTATTATAATTCATCAGCAACAGGATATTTATTTTTTACAGATGTGAACAGGGGGAGTGCTTATTGGTCGCTTGAAGGAGAACAATTCAAAGCACCTTCACCGGGTACACCATTGGCTAGCCCAATACATGAATATTGGAATGAAGCTGAGTTAGATTGGATTTGGTCTTCAGAGGATATCCCTGAGATTAATGTTTCTTATGTGCCGAATAAAATTTACAAGAATGAAGGTTTGAGATTTTATGGGTTTAAGACTCAACAACCTGGTACAATTCCTATTTATTTGCATTGCAGATCCTCTAATGTCCATTTTCTTTCAACAACTAAACAATTTGCAACACCTATGAAATCAACAAAAATAGCTTTTTATGCATATCCAAAGGGATAGTTCAAATTGTTTGTTTTTGTCTATTCGATGAAATAGTGATGTTAGCATAATGTTAATCCATATATTCTGGCTAAAGTAGCAATGTGAATGAAACTCATTCACATTGCTACTTTAGCCAGAATGATTTTAGAATTAGTTCTTTGATGTCTACAGTGTTGTCGTCAGTACTTTTTTAGTGAATAACTGTTTTAGAATTATCTATTGAGAAACACCCAGCCAGTTAAAGCTGTTATCTGAAATAATAGGATGTTTTACATAGGATACCATTGAAGATCTTCAAAAACTATTACTATCACTGTTGTGCTCAATAAAGATGGTATCTAGGACTTGACATCTTGATTTGCCCAAGTTTATGTCATTCGAGACTACTATATTATAAATAGAGGTAATGAAAAAGTTTTCAGTTCATGCCTACTTAGACTATAAAGAGCTTGACTTTTATGTTTATATCTATTGTAATAAATAGATATTCTTTATTTTTGCTATAAATCTTATTGCAAGGGTTGCAGTATGGCATAAAAAGAAGAATAACGAGTTTGGATAAGAAATGTAAGAATATTAAATTTTCAGTAATTACAATTAATTATAATAATCGAAAAGGACTGGATTCGACTGTTCAAAGTGTTATAAATCAAACATACCAGGGATTTGAATTTATTGTTATTGATGGGGAAAGTGATGATGGATCTCAGGAGATTCTTGCAGCATATCATGGTCAAATAGATAAAGTTGTTTCTGAACCCGATGAGGGAGTTTATGATGCCATGAATAAAGGTATTATGCTTGCTACAGGGGACTATTTGATATTTATGAATAGTGGTGATACTTTTTATGATGATAGTACGCTCGCTATTTATGACGAGTGGGTTGATGGTAAAGGAGACGTTTACTATGGCAATACATTGGGTTTGTATGATTCGGGGAAAAGCTTGAATTTGATTCAACCTGCACAATTGACATTATCATTTTGGTTGTTTAGTTCCTTAAATCATCAGTCTACAGCTATTAGGAGGACCTTATTTTCTCAATATGGTTTTTATGCTCATCATTTTAAAATTACTTCGGACTGGCAATTTTTCATGAATTTATTTTTTCAGCATCAGCTTTCATTTATCTATATTGATAAGTTTTTGGCTAAATACGATTTACATGGAATCTCCTCCGACAGTTCGTACGCTGAGACACATACTCTTGAAAGGGAGGATTTTATTGAAAACTCCTATCCTCATTTTTGGCATGAATATATCGCTTTAAAAAAAATTAAATACCCGGAAAATAAATCTAAACGATTAATCCATTTTGAACATTTACAACAGTCTAAGATTTCGTTCCGCCTATTAAAATCCTTTATGGATGTACTATTGCTGTTTAATCCTTTAAAAAAGAAAAAGTGATTATTTTTGTTTAAATAGATTTTTAACAGAATTTTTAAACGCCCTTCGAAATTGTTTTACTGTAAAATACTTCCAGCCAAAAAATGGAGCGTTAAAGAAATAGAAGATAGTCATTTTTCCGCCGTTGTTCATAATTACTTCATACCATCGTTGGAAAATAAAACGCTTAGCACGGAGTGAAGGGGTAGAATGGGCTGGGTAAATTCGATTGAAAAGGTTAATATGGAGCTGTCTATATGAAGCGATATTGACTTCGCTCCAATTGATGGGATAAGTGATCATTTTTTGATAACTGATATCACAAGGTAGGCGGAGACTCCGTAGAATATTTTCTTTAATTGGTAAGATTTGATTTTCGAGCTCCTGTGCATATCTCTTTGATAATCCTAAAGTATGGTCACGGTAAAAAAGAAGGACTTTGTTGAGATTGGCAACAGGATATTTCGTTGAAATTCGTAAAAATAAATCATAATCCTCCGCAAGGGGAATGCGATACCCTTTAAATTCTCTAAATACTTCAGTTCTCATCATAACAGATGAATGGTTGAAATTGTTCTCTAAAAGCATACAATATCGGAGTAAACTTGGGTCTGTTTCGCTCGTAAATTGTCGTCCGGTTGGAACGTCTGCGGAATCTATGAGGTCAGCATGGCCGCCTATTAAAACATACTCTGGATGAGCTTCAAATTCATTTAATAAGGATTCCAGTCTATCATGGACAGCAATATCATCGCTGTCCATGATAGCGATAAATGTTCCCTTGGCCTCCTCTAATGCTCTATTTCTTGTGAAGACAACGCCTTGATTACGATCGTTTTGTAGTAATCTGATTCTGCTGTCCTCTATTTTTTTGATTTCATCCAAAGTGTTGTCTGTCGAACAATCGTCAATAATTAGCAGCTCAAAGTGTGGGTAAGTTTGGTTCAGAATGCTTTGTATTGCTGAGTAGATGTATTTTTCTGTATTATATGCGGCCATCAAGACCGTTACTAAAGGGCGTTGTGAATTCATTGTATGTTTACCTGATGAGGGAGGTATAGTAAAAATAATTTTGTAATTAGGAAACGTAAGTTTTGTTAAAAACGATACAATACTCCTTTTAGTAAGCTAAACTCGAGTATTTTGCAATACCGATTAATCCATTATTTTTTTTATCAATGATTGATAGTTATATTGAAAAGTTTCTTTGTTGAAATGTCTTCTAACCAATCTCTGTCCACATTCGGAGAATGTGGGTAGTATTGTACGATCTGCATCAATAGATTTTAACTTATCTATAAACTGATTTACTAATTTACTTTCGTCAATTGAATTATTTATTAAAAAACCTGTCTGAAAATCTTCGTTTATATAGCTTGGTATTTCTCCTACATTGGTAGTTAAAGGAATGGCACCTTGAGCCAATCCTTCCAGTAAAACCAAAGGCAATCCTTCAAATAATGATGTTAGCATAACGAAATGAGCTTTTGAATAAAATTCATTTAAAACGTGCTTATCTAAAATTTTCCCTATTAGTTCCACATTATCTCTAACTGAATCTTTATATTTTTCAAATTCACCAATCATAAAAAACTTAAAAGGTAATTTCAACTCATAACAGATTTTGGTGATTTCTATAAATAGTAGCGGTCTCTTTTCTTCAGAATCTCTACTAACGAACAGTATAGTCAAATCATTTTTATAATCTTTTTTGACAAATTCTGTTGGATAATCTACTTTATTTGGAATAACTTTTATACGATCCGCATAAACTGTTGGAATCCCCTTTTGACCATAAAATTCAATTTGTTTTTTGCGTTGAGATTCGCCCAAAACTACCCTAGCATCTAGTTTCGGAATATGTTCTAGTGAATAATTATCCATAGAGTAGTCATATTCTCCTAAGAAGGTGTGAATAAGGTCAATACATTTTACGCTTGTTGATAATAATGGAATTAAGTCATAAAAAAAACGTGAGTTACAGCCGAAAAGTATAACATTGTTCATGGCATTAATTTTTTTCGCAATGATTGGTAAGAATTTTTTTCGATATTTTGGTCTCGATCCCCAGATATACAATTCTACCAGCGTAGAAATCTGCTCAAATTCTTTTTTTAGATCAGTGTCTTGCGATTGCTCTGTAATATAACATGTCATATTGTACTCAGATAGCGACTTCATAATATCTAAATGCACGCGCTCGGCACCGCCAGTATTATAATGCGGAAAAAAGAAAATTATATCACTTGATAGATTTTTTGTTATTAATCTAATTTTAGGATAATTTATTAAAGATGTTAATTTTGTTTTCCATTTTTTTTGTTTCTTCATCAATTTTATTTGTTTAAAAAAGCACGGTCTTAGTATATTCGATTGTAAGATTGGCAGTTTTAAAGAAAAACACTATCTCTGCTAGACCTTAGCTTATATTAAATTTTACTAGCTATAACACCTAAATTTATGAGACTTTAAATTTATAAAAAAGAAATGAGTAATTTATCGAGTGGGCCTGCGACCTACTCTATGATACGATTTTTAGTTTGTAATATCTGTTTTCGTTTTAGGAAGTATGATTCGATAGTCATTGAAGGTGCTTGCTTGTCTTATGGTGTTGTCTAGTTGTCTATTTGCTCATAATTTTTCGGTTGGCATGATCAGGGGGCTATTGGGATTTTGTATTCATTGATAATGAAATATCAAGTTCTTTATCTAAATGTTTTATATTTACAGAATAGATACGCATCGTTATTTGTTAACAATAATAAGGTGGATTCTGTATTTTCATAAAAGTATATAAAAGTATAATGAGTCATTTAGTAAGTATTATAATACCATGTTATAATAATGCAGATACAATTCGAGAAACTTTAGATTCGGTTTATAATCAATCTTATAAAAATATAGAAGTTATTGTTGTGGATGATGGATCATTGGATAATTCTGGAGAGAGGATAAGGGAACGTCAAATACAGAATCCCAATTTGATTCTCCTTACTCAAGAAAATAGCGGGCCAGCGGCAGCAAGAAATTATGGTGCATCTATTTCTACGGGACATTACCTCGTTTTTTTGGATGGTGATGACAAAATACATACGGATTATATTTCGACTTGTGTAGGCTGTTTCGAGCAAGATCCCACATTAGATCTAGTATATCCTGTAACTGAATTGTTTGAAAATGAGGAGGGAATATTTAATTTGGCGGATTTTGATCCTCAAACCATATTAACACAAAATTGTTTTCCGATCGTCGCGATGATACGTAAAAAAGATTTCCTTGAAAATGGGCAATTTGATGAGAAGTTGAGAATTGCAGAGGATTGGGAAATGTGGATCAGGCATACGAGAAAGTTTCCCAACGTGAAAAAAATACAAAAAACATTATTTTTTTATCGGAAAAGGGCTACTATGAATTCGATTTCTGACCTCAATAAAATCAATAACATTATTGATGATGCTCATTTGTATGTTTACAATAAACACTATGCGCTATATCGGGAAGTTGGCTGGGATATCATCGATTTATTGTCTTCCAGAAGGGAATATTTGAAATACAAAAATAAATATTACAATCAATGGTTTAAGAAATTATTTCTTTTTTTTACTGGAAAAATGAAGTAATTCAAGTCATTAAAATCCAATCATAATCACAATATATGAATTATTCTGTATTTTCTTTTTAGTAGTCTTGTTGCATTTTTTATCTTATTTTCGTTTATATAACTGGTGTTAAATCGGACAAAAAAGCTTTTGTAAATGGTATTAAATGCTAGATTTTACTAAACACTACAATGATTTTAGGTACTATAATCGCATTTGATACTTTAGGAAAAGTAGTTTAATAATAATTTCGAAGATAAAAACCAGTATAACGTATTGATTTTTTAATACATTTTAAATGTCTAATAAAAAAAAGATCCTTTATTTTGTGCCAGATAATCCTTATCAAGGGCGGGCGGGTAATATCACTCGCTTCACTCAGATGCTTGATTATTTTAATCACAATAGCCAAGAATTTACAGTAGATTATGTGACAGAGCGACTCTGGGGAAATTGGGATGATGCCTCTATTGAAAAATTTAGGGTCGCTTATCCAGCAATCAACCTTAAAATAATTGACCGTAAAGTTCCGCGGTCAACTTTTCTTCAATACTTATTCAAATATAAAATACCCGAGGTATTATTCAACTACTTTAGACATAAAATAGATTTTACAACATGGTACCTGAAGAAAAATTTCAGGTCGATGACAAAGGATGAAACCTATGACTTTGCGATAATCAGCTATGTTCATTGGGGAAATCTGGTCAAAGAGCTGAAAAACTACAAAAAGGCGATTATTGACACGCACGATTTTATCACCGGCCAATATGCCACCTGCCATAAAGGAAATCATTTGAGAATATCCAATATTTTCAAAAACGAACTCAAGATTCTCAATCAATTTGATGAGATATGGACCTATTCGGTTGAGGAAAAATATATTTTTGAGCAATTTACCAGTCGTTCCGTACAGCAGCTTCCCATCTCATTTAAGCAAAATGTTTTGGAAGGACAAAAGGACAGTATCTCTTCTAAACTTATCTATATCGCCAGTAATAATCCACATAATGTTAGAGGAGCAGATTGGTTCCTGAAAAACGCTTTACCATATATCGACCCCAATATAAGGATAGTTGTTATTGGTAAAATATGTGAGCATTTTCCGGATACGGAGCAAATTGTAAAATTGGGAATGGTAGATGACTTGGATGCACAGTATCGTGATGCCAAAGTAGCAATATGTCCGATGATCAGCGGTACTGGAATAAAAATCAAGGTCGTTGAAGCGTTGTCCTATGGCTTGCCTGTCGTTACTAACCCGAGAGGAATAGATGGTTTATTTAATAAAAAACAAAACGGTTGTATTGTAACCGAATCTGGGAAAGAATTTGCTTCAGCGGTCAATCGTCTCTTTTTGGATGAGCCTTATTATCATACCATCCGTCAGGAAGGATTGGCATACTTTGCCGCCAATCACACCATAGCACAGGAAGAAGAGTTTTTAAACAGAACGTTTCTATCCAACAATGAATAAAATGATTCGCTAGGCAATTCGGCCTAGAAATTTCAATCATGATTTGGGGATAAAAAATATGAAAAACAAGCTGAACAGCCTATCTTTGTTTAACGATAGCGAATGAAGAAAAAACAGATCATATTTGATGCCGAACGGATGAAATATCCTCATACAGGTTTATTTCATTTTTGTAAGCAATTAGGTCAAGCTTTATTAAAGAAGACAACGGATCCCTATGAGATGGTGTTTTATACAAATAACCCCGCTAATGAGGATTTTGGAACAGAAGCAAACTATTATCAGCAAAAATCATTGCAGAAATTCTGGATGCCCCGATTTTCCAACAGTGATCTTTGGCATTCTACCTTCCAGCTTAGTTCATATTTTCCACGTAATCATAAAATCAAGGTTCTTTCTACCATTCATGACCTGAACTTCTTGAAAGAAAAGAAGTCAGTCGAAAAAGAAAAGAAGTATCTGAAAAACTTACAGACAAATTTAGATAAGGCGGATATTATTGTTGCCATATCAAATTATGTAAAGAAAGACCTCGAAGATTATTGTAATTTAAGGGGAAAACCACTTCACGTGATCTATAATGGAAATAATATTGATCAGAAATATTTAGATCAGCTAGATAAATCGCAGGATAATACCCTTAAACCCTTTATTTATTCTATCGGTACCATTAATCGTAAGAAAAATTTTCATACGTTGCTTTATTTATTGGTTGGGAATGATTTGGAATTGATTATTAGCGGTATTATCGCAGAACCGGATTATAATCAATATATTCTTGATTTAGCGGTTGAACTTGGAGTTGCGGGAAGAGTAAGGCTCACCGGGCCGATAACAGAAACAGAGAAATATAATTATTTAAAGAATTGTGCTTTATTTGCTTTCCCTTCGATAGCAGAGGGCTTTGGATTACCTGTTATTGAGGGGATGTCATTCGGTAAGAAGGTTCTGTTATCCACTTATACTTGTCTTCCTGAAATTGGAGGACCCGAAGCTTTCTTTTTAGAATCCACAGACCCGGAATATTTGATCGAATTTGGGAAATCCAACCTGATGGATATTATCCATGGGGAGGACCGTACTCCTGAAATTAAATCCTGGGCTGCCCAGTTTTCATGGGATAAAGCGGCAGGTGAATATTGGGAACTTTATAAGAAACTTTTGAAATAAGGGCATGGCTATACCAAAAGTAATCTACCAGACATTTAAAACGAACCAAATCCCTTGGTTAACAAAATTATATATCAAGCGCTTTAGACGTAAGAATAAGAATTACCGCTATGAGTTTTATGATGACCAGCGTGTAGACGCATTTATAAAGGAATCATTTGACAATGAAGTGTATAAAGCGTATTCTAGGCTGCAGATCGGAGCGGCAAAAGCCGATTTTTTTCGATATGCCGTCTTATATGTATATGGCGGAGTATACCTGGATCTGGACAGCGACATTCTCGTTAATCTTGATAAATACCTGCAAGAAGATGACCATGCTGTCATTACGCGTGAAAAGAACCACCAAAATCTTTTTGCACAATGGGCGCTGGTATTCGAAAAAGGACACCCTTTTCTGGAGCGGACAATAAAGTATATTGTTGAAAATATTCAGCAAAATAAATACCCAAATGACGTGCACGGCATGACCGGGCCAACCGTTTACACAAGGGCCGTCAATGATGTCATCAACGAAGACCCGACAGTCTCTTATCGCATTGTGCCCGATGATTATAAGGGGATAATGAAATTTAAATATAAGCTAGGCAAATTATTGATTTATGGCGATCGGTCACAACACTGGAAAAAACTACAGAAAGTGGTACCTGTTGTGAAATCGGAGGACTAAAGCGTCAAATATTGTTTTTCCCATTGTGCCGCCAGATTGTCATCATTAAACTGCTGTGCGTGGGCTAATCCTTTTACAGACATTTCCTGTTGTAAATTGCTGTCATTTAAAATAGATTCAATGGCATGCTTAATCTGCTCAATATCCTGTGACCGTACATATAGCGAAGCCGGGCCTCCGGCTTCTGGGAAAACTCCTGAATCCGTAGTAATTACAGGTGTACCCGAATATAACGCTTCAATGATAGGAATGCCGAAACCTTCGTAGATAGATGGATAGATAAATGCTAGTGCTGCGGAATAGAGAACTGAAAGTTCCTGCATATTCAGGCCACTAAGAAAGTATACTCTGTTTTCCATCTGATGCTTACGGATAAACTCTTGGAGCTGAAGCTGATATTTTGTGCTTCTGCCAACAATAACCAAGGGGATATCGATATGCTCAATCGCTTTTACGATGGACAGCGCATTTTTACGTTCCTCTATCGTCCCTACATTTAATAGAAATTCATCTGGGAGACCTAAACTATTCTTAAGCTGTTGCTTTTCCACATCGGTTTTTAGAATTTTAAAGGCCTCATGACAACCCTGATAAATGATATCTATTTTTTCTTTCGGAATATCGAAAAACTCAACAATATCATTTTTGGTCTGTTTACTAATCGCGACGATTTTATCTGCCCGTCGGCAGGCATGCGCAAATTTCTTTTTATAGATCCAGCGGTCTATCGGATGATAAAGCTCAGGGTAACGCATAAAGATTAAATCGTGCATACTAACAACGGATTTGATTTTCGCTGGAGCCAAGTCTACCGGAATTTCTCCAGAAAGACCATGAAAAATATTGACCTCATCTCTTTTCAAATCTGACACGATTCTCTTTGTTCGCCAAAGGTTTGGAAAATTTTGATTGATATATCCCTGTGGTTTTTTAATCTGTTCAGGATTGACAAGATTGGCATACCGCTCGAGAGATGTGCTGGGGGTATAAAGGATATAGTCATTTTGCGGAACAAACGTTGATAAAATGCGTATTAGATCCCGGCTGTAATTGCCTAAGCCTGAGGCGTTGTTGAAAAAACGCTTTGCATCAAATCCTATCCTCATCTTACCGCTGTTATTTGTTCGATCACCATTTCTGGCGTAATTAAATCAATTGCTTCTATGCCGTCACAGTCGCAGGGTTGGTTGCCATAGACAGAACTCGGTCGACTGGGATGCTCCACTTGGATACAGTCCCGGGATTCTTGGCCATAACCTGTAAATCCGGCGTAAGGATGTGTCGCCCCCCACAGCGATAGGCATCTTATGCCCATCAATGAAGCCATATGCAAGCCCGAGGAATCCATGCTGATCATCAGATCTAGATTTGATATAATGTCCAGTTCTTCTCTTAACGTAAATTTTCCAATGGTATTGTAGGTGTTTGGAAAACTCTCCGTCCAGTTTTGTGCAATTTGAAACTCTTCCTGTCCGCCGCCAAAAAGCAATACATCATAGCCATGATGTGTCAGATAGTCGATGATTTGGGCCATCTTTGCCAATGGGAGAATCTTATATCGGTGTTGGGCAAAGGCTGCAATGCCAATTTTTTTTCGTTCGAAGTTGCCAAATAGGCTAAAGGCTGTCTTGGGGACATCCTGCAAATTAGACAACAATTTGTGACTTAGTTCAAAGTGAAAGCCTAAAGCCCGGAATACATCTGCATAGCGCTCGACCGTCAGTTTCAACGGATGTTTAACCTTATTTTCCTTACGGGTCAGGGCTTTTTTTTCTGCACGACCTTTGTCCAGTTGTCTGACCTTCATTCCCGAAAGTGAGAATAAGAGAGCTAATACACGCGAACGCAAATTGAAATGCAGATCCGCCACAGCATCGGCATTGTACTGTGCCAGTTCCTTCTTTAGCCTGACTAAGCCCCAAAAACCTTTATGGCTTGTCTTAGGTTCAATTGCATGAAACTTGACATTCTTTATGCCATCAAAGAATGGGGCAAAAAAGGAACGGCTTACCATAATAATCTCGACGGAAGGGTATTGCAGGCAAAATTCCTTCAATACCGAAGCTACCATGGCGACATCGCCCATAGCTGAAAATCGAGTTACTATGATTCGCTGCGGTAAAGACATGGCCTTATTTTCCGGAAGTATAAAGTACTGGGTTTAATTCGGGATCATTGTACATTTTCATCTGTTTATAGACCTTCATGTATTTTTCACCCGATTCAATTGCTGCCAGCAATTCGTCGATGCTCTGTGAAAGATCTGTGCGTTGCTCCAACAAGATGTTCAATTTGTCCTGACAGGCAGAAATATGGGCTGCCGACGCATCTGAACGTAGTGTCTCCTGCTCCATATGATAGATCTTTAAAGCCAGTATCGATAGTCTATCGATGGCCCAGGCTGGACTTTCAGTATTGATTGTTGCTGAAGGCTGGGCCTTGATCGTTTGATATTTCTGTAAAAAATAGCTGTCTATATATTCCACCGTGTCCGTGCGGTACTGGTTAGACTCATCGATGCGCCGCTTCCAGTATAACCCATCCTTGGGATCAATGGAAGGATTACGTACAACATCTTCCATGTGCCATTGTACGGTGTCAATCCAGCACTTTAAGTACAGGAGATGTTCTAGGGATTGTTTATCGTACGGATTCTGGATTGGATGATCAATCTGATCGTATACGTGGTAATCCTGGATAGCACGTTGAAAAATGGGATTTGCTATTGCACTAATCATGTTACAAATATAAAATATATTATGGGGTTATCCTACACTTCAAATCCGGTATCAACAGGATGAAATTAGCGGGATACTGTAGTATGGAGGAAAGAATGGTATTGATTTTTTAAAAAATAGCAAGTAAAACATCCGGAAATAAACCCAGCAAGATGACGGCGATGGTACATAGCAAACCAATGCCCAGAAGTATGGGATTTGATTTGGACGTATACGGTTGCACACTGTCTTTTAAGAATGCGTTCAACGGAATTTTAAAGTAATAGAAAAGGGAAATCACGGATGTAAGCGCCCCTACAATCAATAGCGCAAGTAGGCCGAAGGATTGGAAGTTTTGATATTGTTCGAATACCTTTGAAAATATCAGTAACTTTCCGACAAATCCAGCAGTAGGAGGTAGGCCTATCAACGCAATTAGGACAATTGAAAATGAGGTAAATAACAACGGCGACTGTTTACCTAATCCCTTATAGGAGTCAATTGAAGTACTGCCCAGGCTAGCTTCCAAACTATCGATGAAAATAAAGACCGCTATATTCATCAATGCATAAATCGATAAATAGAACAGTAAAACGTTTGATTCATTGTTTTGATAAACCAGTACTGCCATCAATAATATCCCGGTGTGACCAATAGAAGAATAGGCCATCATCCGTTTGGCATCCTGCTGACGTAATGCGGCCAGATTACCGATCAACATGGTCGCAATGGCAATGATGATAATCACGTACGCTAGGAAATCACTAAAATAAAAGGATACTGCAAGCCAGGCCGCAAGTAGCTTAGACAGTAGTACGACAACAGCAATCTTCGGTACCGTTGCCAGGTAAGTCGTGATTACCGTGGGTGCGCCCTGGTAAACGTCAGGACTCCACACATGGAAAGGGAAGAAACTCAGTTTAAAACCGATACCAGTCAATAAAAATAGGAGGGCAATGCTGATCATCAGCTTAGGCGCCTCCATCAGCCCCGCAATATGGGCTGGCGCATCAAAATTCAAGTTTCCCGTGAAACCGTATAGCAAGGATAAACCATAGAGCATAACAGCAGCACATATCGACCCAAAGAGCACATATTTCATCGCAGCCTCAGATTGTGCTTTATTCGCTGAAAAATAACCGACCATAACATAGGAACTGATGGAAACGGTTTCGACGGAAATAAAGATCATCAGCCAGTTGCTCGACATGGTCAGGAGGTTGAGCCCTAAGGTGGCGGTCAGGATTACAGCATATAAATCGCCCAGAGGGCGCTCATGCTGGTGGCGTTGTTGGATAAAAATCGTAATCAGTAGGGTCGACAGCAGGATAATCATTCGTGCCGATATCGCGAATGTATCAATGTGGATCATGTCGAAGAATCCCGTCATCTCCACATGACTCAATCCCTGTCCTAATAGGTAGCAGCCACTTAATAAGAGTCCAGCGACCGTAAAGGTAAAAGATGCCTTGTCCCAATATCTATCCACGAAAAGACTCGCGATAATAGTGCCTATAAAAGTAATGATCAGTGTTAATTCCGGTTTGAAGTAGGGAATACTAACAATAATTTGATCAATAAATGAACTGATATATGGACTGAATGCGAGCATGCTGATTAGATAAATTGTTGGATAAAGCTGACAAGATTCAATACACTTGCGTTGAGGCTATTGAATACCAAAGATGGCATGACACCTAGTAAAAGCGCAAGAGTTAAGGTCGGAAATAGGATCAGCTGTTCACGGCTGTTTACATCGGTCAGTGCATTGGCCCAAGATTCACCACCTTTTAGTCTGATCTGTCCGAAAAACATCCGTTGAAGTGTCCATAAAAGATAGGCTGCACTTAAAAGAATCCCGATTGAGCCTGCTACTGCCATCCAGCGCGGAAGTCCAGTACCTACGCTAGCTGCATTGAATGAACCGATGATAACAAATGCTTCACCGATAAAAGCAGAGAATCCGGGGAGACCCAAAGAAGCGAAGAACGCAACAGCAACATAGCCTGTATATTTCGGCATAAGCTGCGCCAGTCCTCTGAAACTATAAATATTCCGGTCGTGTACGCGGTCATAGACCACACCCACGAGAAAGAAAAGCGCCGCCGATAGAAACCCATGGGAAATCATTTGGAACATGGCTCCTGAAATTCCCTCAGCTGTCAATGAAGCTATTCCGAGCAAGACAAAACCCATATGCGATACCGATGAATAAGCGATCATCCGTTTTAAATCTTTTTGAGCCAAAGCGTTTAACGCACCATAGATAATGGAGATTACCCCGATCAGCCCAAGCCACCAATTGGATAGCGCCGCCATGTCGGGGAAAATACTATAACAGATACGAATAATGCCATAGCCACCGATTTTCAATAGGATACCTGCTAAAATAATGGATACCGGTGTCGGGGCCTCTACGTGTGCATCAGGTAGCCAGGTGTGCAGTGGCACAATGGGTACTTTGATCGCAAAAGCAAAAAAGAGCACCACAAAGCCAATCAATCTGGCCGAAATACCCAATATTTCCTGATAGCCATCCCAGGCGAAAATCGAGTCTCCTAGATAATTCTGTGGATTCATCATATAGATCATATTGAAGGTATGTGCCCCCGTGACCGGATTAATAACCGAAAAATATAGACCAACAATGATCAATAGCATAAACACTGATCCAAAAAGGGTATAGAGAAAGAATTTTATGGCAGCATATTCACGTCTTGCTCCACCCCAAATACCGATCAGGAAGTAGAGTGGTAGGAGCATGACCTCATAGAATAAATAAAATAAAAAGAAATCCAATGCACAGAAAATGCCCATTACAGCCATGTTCAGTACCATAAGGAGGGCGAAATATCCCTTCGGACTCTTTTGTATATTCCAGGAGGCCCCGATTGCCATCAGCATCACAAAAGCACTGAGCAGTAGTAACGGCATTGAAATACCGTCTATCCCGATTAGGTAATCGATCTCTAATTTTCCAATGGAACCCAAGTCCAGACGGATCCAGGGAAGCTGTTCGACAAATTGGTATCCTGCCAAATCCTGTACACCGGTTTGGCTCGCGTCAAATTTTGCATAACATAGTCCAGCAAGTACAAATTGCACCGCTGTAATTGCTAAGGCAATATATTTGTAACTCGATTTATATCGTGTTGGTAAGGCGAGGATAAACGCCGTCGCCAGAAGCGGTAAAAATATCAGTAAGGATAAAATAGGCATTTCCTAAAAAAATATAAGATAAATTAAACCAAGTAAAACAAATAGAAAAACGGAGAACAATGCAGTCTGTAATTTGCCGTTCTGTACCAGACGAACCTGATTACCGGTCCAGTAGGCCACAGCGGCAACAGTATTGACAAAACCGTCTACAATATATTTGTCTATCCACACACTCAACCGGGAGAGGGACAGAACGATAAACTGAACAAAAGCAACCACCGAATCGACGATATAACGGTCAAACCAATAGCAGAACTGAGCTAGTTTTAGTGTTCCCTTAACAAACACGCGTTGATACAGCTCATTGATATACCCTTGATTGAATGATGCTTTTAGGGCAAAACCAGCTGTGTTGAGCGGATATTTGTTTTGTACGTACCATTTCCAACCGATAACCCAACTGATTGCCGAACCGATCAATAAAAGCAATGGAATAAGCAGATGGGCGCTATGGCTCGGTGCAAAGCTGTATTCATCCAATAATAAACCATCCATCAACCAGGAATCATGATAAGATAGCGGGTTGAGAGAGAATAATGGAAATAGACAGCAAAGCCCCAATAACATCATCGGAATCAACATGGTTTTGGAAGCCTCATGCAAAGGAGCACCATGTAGTTTGTCCTTAATCTGGTCCAGGATTCGAAGTTCACCTAAAAAGGCCTTAAAGATTAAGCGGCCAATGTAGAAGGCGGTCAGTATACTAACGATAATGAGACTCACAGGTATAATGAGGTAAAAATTACCTTTCGATAAAGCCCATTCAAAAGAAGAGATGATGATACTGTCTTTGGAAAGATAGCCTGATGTCAAAGGAAACCCTGCAAGTGCCAATGAAGCAATGCTCATCAGGATAAAGGTTTTGGGCATATACTTTTTCAGTCCACCCATATTCCGCAGATCCTGCGGATCAAAGTCGAGCTGGCTGTGCGCTTTGAGGTGGGCCATCTCATGGATAACAGCTCCTGCTGAGAGGAATAACAGACATTTAAAAAACGCGTGTGTTACCAAATGAAAAAGTGCTGCATCCCAGGTGCCAATTCCAATTCCGACCATCATAAAGCCCAGTTGTGAGATGGTTGAGAAAGCCAGGATGCGCTTAATATCGTATTGACCTAATGCAAAGTAAGCTGCGGAGGCCGCGGTGATTGTGCCTATGACCGCAATAAATAACAATGCACTTTCGTTGAATAACGGAAATACGCTTGCCAGCAAAAATACCCCTGCAGCGACCATAGTGGCGGCGTGAATCAGTGAAGATACCGAGGTCGGTCCTTCCATGGCATCAGGCAACCATACATGTAAAGGGAATTGAGCTGATTTGGCCATCGCAGCAAGGAAAAATGCCAGTCCGGCTACCGTAAGCCAGATCTGATCCATGCTGTTGACTGGAGAAACCCATAACCCACCTGTGATGCTGGATTGGTAAATCAGGCCCCCTTCACCAAAAAGATCGACGAGGTTGAGGGTGTTGAACTGCGTAAATATAATGGCTAGACCAATCAGAAAACCTAAGTCTCCGATGCGGTTGACGATAAAAGCTTTCTTGTTGGCCTGCACAGCCGTTTCCCGTGTGAACCAGAAACCAATAAGTAGATAAGAGGCGAAACCCACCAATTCCCAGAAGATATACATGAGCAGCAGGCTATCCATGACAACCAATCCCAGCATCGCAAAACAGAAGAGGCTTAGGTACATCCAATAGCGATGGATACCCGGATCGCCTTTCATATAAGCCCTGGAATAGATATGTACGGGAAGAGCAACTGTAGGAACCAGGAAAAGCATCAGTACGCTCAGGTTATTCAACAAAATACCCACTTTAAAAGTCGAAGTACCAATGGTGAACCAGTTCAATTGCGCCGATACAACCGGATGATTCCAGATGGCCAGCCAGGTCAGCCCGCCAAATATAAAACTACACACAATGCCAAGGAGGGCAGCGATGCCGGACTGATCACGCTTACCTATCATCGTTTGATATAAAAAGGCAATAAATGGTGCTGCTACTGCAAGCAGCGCGGCGTATATCGGTGATATGGAGGCAAGTGGGTTCAATTCTTACTTATCTTTTAATTCATTGATTTCATCCGGATTGATGGTTTTATAGTGTCTATAGACATTCAATACCAATGCTAATCCAACGGCTACTGCCGCAGCAGCCAGAACGATGGCGAATAAGGCAAAAATCTGCCCACCATAACTGACTTTATCGTATTTACCAAACGCCACAAAGTTCAGTATAGCCGAGTTAATCATCAGTTCGATACCTACCAGAATCATAATGGCATTTTTCTTCGAAAGAACGGTATACAGGCCGATACAGAAGATACAGGCACTGACTACCAAAAAATGCGTCAAGGTAATCATCTATTACGCTCCTTTCTGGATAAATGCGAGGCGCCGATAAGTGCCATCATCAAAAAGATGGAGATGACTTCAAATGGCAATACATAGAATGTCATAAATCGTAAGCCGATCTGTTGAATATTATTATCTGTTGGAACAATCTCCGTATTATTTTCTTTGGCTTGTTGGATCCAGGTAGGAATGGACTGATGCCATTCCCGTATGCCCAAAATCAGCAGTGTTAGAAAACCTAGGGCCAATACAATGGCCTGCCACCTCGGCATACTGAGAAATGAGCCACTGCTGTCTTGAAGATCTTTCAATAGTTCTTTGTTGGAAAGCATAAAGGCAAATAGCATCAGGATCAGCACACCACCTACATAGACCATAATCTGTGTGATGGCAACAAAATCTGCCAGCGCAAATAGGTATAGGCCGGCCATGGCAAACAACACAATAAAAAATAAAAATAGGGCGCGGGCAATATTTTTAAGATTGACCAGTAACAACGCAGATCCGATGGCCAATGTGGCAAAGGCATAAAATAAAATACTTTCCATCTTTTTATTTTTGCTTCGCTGCCTCCTTTTCAGCTTGAAATTGTGTCCATTCGGCCTTTCGTTGTGCAACCTGTTCGTCGGTCATATCTGAAAAACCGTAGATCAGGTCGGTCAATTTCTGTGTGCTACGGTCGTATTCATTGGTCATAACTATGCATTCCGTAGGGCAGACGACCGTACATAAGCCACAGTACATGCATTTGGCCATATCAATATTGAATTTGGCGGGATAGAGTCGTTTGACGCTACCATCTGACGTTTTTCCGATCGCCTCCGGAGATTTGATTGCTTCAATTTCAATGCAATCTACGGGACATGCTTTGGCACAGAGATCACAGACGATGCAATCTTCAATATCTACCTGCAACTGATAACGTGCCACTTCGGGCATCGGCATTTTTTCGGTAGGGTACTGTACCGTGACAATACCTTCCTGACGGTCAAAGTAATTGTCGTTTTTGATATTTAATTCCTGACGCGAGCGTCGGGCGCCAAACAAGTGCTTGACAGTCAAAGATAAGCCTTTGATTGCTGTACGAAATGCGTGGGAAGCCGTTTTAAATATCATATCTTATGCTATAATTAAAATTCTCCAAATGGCAGAAATAGCCATGCAAACAAAAGCCAAAGGGGTTAATACCTTCCAACAGAGACTCATTAATTGATCGGCCCGTAATCGGGGTAATGTCCAGCGTATCCACATTTGCACCCCGACGATCAATAATGATTTGGCCAAGGTCCAAAAAATCCCCCAGGCAAGGCCTGTAGTCCAATCTGCCAGCCGTATCGCACCAATATTTGGGAGCGGCGTGTTCCAGGCACCTAAAAAAAGGACTACGCCCAACATCGCTACCAAAAACATCATGGCATACTCCGCTAAGAAGATAAAGGCAAATTGTATGCCGCCATATTCCGTATGGAAACCACCGACCAATTCGGATTCCGCTTCCGGAATATCAAACGGGGCCCGGTTACATTCGGCAAGTGTAGCGATAAAGAAAATGAGATAAGTTACGATTAAATGTGGGGCCTGGAAAATATTCCAGGCGAAGAATCCACCAATCTCGTTGACTTCCCAAAAGCCTAAAAATTTGATGCTTCCGTTGGTCATAATGCCCTGACCGATGGCAATTTCATTGAGGTTTAACGTCTGAGTTAACATCACTACGGTGATCAACGAGAGCCCCACAGGTATTTCATAGGATACCATTTGGGCTATCGCACGCATGGATCCGAGCAGGGAGTATTTGTTGTTCGAGCCCCAGCCTGCCATCAGAATACCCAAGGCATCAATGGAAATAATGGCCATGATAAAGAATAATCCTGTGTGTGTATTGGCCGGAATAAAGTCTTTGGCCCAGGGAATAACGGCGAAACCGGTAAAAACAGCTACGAAGATAATAATCGGAGCTATTCTAAATAGAATTTTATCGGCTGATGTGGGGGTGATTAATTCCTTTTGAAGTAATTTGAGAATATCGGCTATCGTCTGGAGACTACCGTATTTCCCGGTTTCCATTGGTCCGAGACGATCTTGGACAAATCCGGCAATCTTGCGCTCGGCATATACTGCAAATAAGGTAAATGCTGCTATAAAAGTAAAAATAGCAATGGGAACCAAGATATGTAGTATTGTATCTATCAAGTCTTATTTATAATGATTTTTAATAAGCGTCCAATGAATACGCAAACTTAACGAAAAACAGGGAATTTAGAGAGGGAAAAATTAAAATATACTTAACAAGTAGATTATCGTGACATATTAGAGATGTTAGTATTTAGATTTGAGTATTTAGATTTTGGTGATGAAAGCCGTAAGCTGATGATATTGTCAAAAAGATAATAGGTTTTATGTTTACATAACGTGCTATAAAATAGTGTTTTTGAAAAAGGTGCTGTAACGGTATCTCCATAAAAAAAGCATCCCTTGGGATGCTTTTTTTATGGAGATCAATCGAATTAACGATTTGAAAATTCAACGTAATCGCGTTCTGTATGTCCGACATACACTTGTCTTGGACGGCCGATAGGCTCTTTGTTTTCACGCATTTCTTTCCATTGCGCGATCCATCCCGGAAGACGGCCCAAAGCAAATAATACAGTAAACATATCCGCTTTAAATCCTAAGGCACGGTAAATGATACCTGAATAGAAATCGACGTTTGGATAAAGTTTTCTGTCGATGAAGTATTGATCATTTAATGCTGCTTCTTCTAATTTCTTAGCAATATCCAATACCGGATCCTGAACGCCTAATTTGTCTAAAATATCGTCACATGCTTTTTTGATGATTTTAGCACGTGGATCGAAGTTTTTGTATACGCGGTGACCAAATCCCATTAAACGGAACGGATCATTTTTGTCTTTTGCTTTTGCAAGGTATTTTTCAGCATCACCACCATCATTTTTGATGGCTTCCAACATTTCGATTACCGCTTGATTGGCACCGCCATGTAATGGACCCCATAGTGCATTAATGCCTGAGGCTACAGAAGCGTACAGGTTGGCATTTGATGAGCCTACGATACGGACGGTAGATGTCGAACAATTCTGTTCGTGGTCAGCATGTAAAATAAGCAATTTGTGCATAGCGTCGATAACAACTGGATCGAATGTTTTTTCGTCGTTAACCTCGCCGAATAACATGTTTAAGAAGTTATCAATGTAACCCAGGTTGTTTTTAGGATAAACGACTGGATGACCTAAAGATTTCTTTTGAATCCATGAGACAATGGTAGGCATTTTAGCCAAAAGATTGATGATCGTTTGATCTTCTTCTTCGTCTGTTAAGTTTGGATTTAAAGATTCTGGGTAAAATGCAGATAACGCACCCACTAAACAAGAAAGTTGACCCATTGGGTGGGATTTGGAAGGAAACCCAGCAAAGAAATTCTTCATATCTTCGTGGATCATCATTTGCTTTTTTATGTCAGCTCTGAATTTTTCCAATACCTCTTTTTTGGGAAGCTCTCCGTAGATCAGTAAATAAGCAACTTCCAAGAAAGTGGATTTCTCTGCCAATTGCTCAATTGGATATCCTCTATATCTCAATATACCTGCCTCACCGTCAAGGAAAGTAATCGCACTTTTTGTTGCACCCGTGTTTTTGTATCCTGGGTCTAATGTAATAAATCCGCTTAGATCTCTTAATTTGGAAATATCAACTGCTTTTTCATTTTCGGTACCGACAATAACCGGAAGGTCATAAGAAGTACCGTCTAAATTTATAGATGCTTTATCTGACATGTTTATATGTTATCTTATATCTGATTTTGTATGCTAATCTCACAAATTTAACTATTTGATATTTAAAACTGAAAGTTCTTTTGGAATTTATATGACATCATTGCGTCATTTTGGATAATATTGAATAACTATTTACTCAAATAAGCAAATAGTTTATTCAAATTTAACACTATCTTATTATGCCCGAAATGCTAATCTATTTTTCGCTGGGCGACTTTACCTTTATCTTCGTATTTCCCGTTTTTGCCCGATCCAAAAAAAGGTAAGATAACCAAGCATACCAAAATAATGGATGTGATGGTAAGAATACCGGTTGTCCAAAGGATTTTACTGAAATTTTCAGCATCCAGGAAATGGATACCCCATAGCCCCAATAGAAAATAGGTGGCCACAAATAGAATAACCAAGGTGAATAATATACCAAAGATGTATTTCATAATGGGTTATATTTTGTTGAGAATCTGTTTTTTGAGCGTGTCGAATTCCTCCTGTGTAATAATGTTTTCGCGTAGCAGCAATTGTAATTTTTGCAATTTTTCGACAAAATCACCTTCCGTTTGTATATTGTCTTTGATCTCTTCTTTCTGAAGATCAAATTGCTTACCCAGTTCCATGCCGACACCCAATTGTGCACCGATACCAGCCAATCCGCCTTCATTTTTAGCGGCATCCCGGAGGGCGCGTAATTTTTCTAATTCCACATAGCTCAGACCTGCCTGCTGTGCAGCTTGATTTTGCGTCGTCAAATCAGCAATTTCACCAATTCTGCGTTGCGTGTTTGCGTCAAACTGGGTTCCTAGAATCTTAAAATCTGTAATTTCTAATCCTAGATCCGTAAAATCTTGTTCAACAGCTGTTTTTATATCAGTCGACAGGAATGGGAGCTGGCTGTCGATCTCATTATACCCCAATTTTTTCTGTGCAATCTGCGCAACGATCTGTTGGGGTATACGGTTGTTGATGACATCTTGAATAACTGCTGTACTGACCGTATTTTGATTGGCAACAATGTTTTTATAAAAATGTACCGGTTCCTTGATGATATAGGAAAAAGTACCGTTCAAACCGATTTCTACAGGAAGATTATACTGTGGATCAATGTATTTTATCGGATTTCCAGTTCCCCAAGCCTGATTGACAATAGCCGCTGTACGAAAGAAGTAGATATACAACTTGTGCTCAGACTCGAAGTTTTGCCTCAATCTCGCTAGTGTTGTGAAAAAAGGATGGTTATCCGTCTTTAAATTATAAGTTCCTGCCTCTGTGAGTAGGCTTTCACCTTTTCCTTCATAGATGAGGATACAGCCCTGTCCCGGCGCAAGAATAAGCTTACTGGAATTTTTAATTTCATTTCTTTCGGAAGGAAATTTATACCATAATATGCGGGGGTCTTGATTTGTCCACTCAATGACCTCGGATAGCTGGTTGTTAAAAAGATTGAATAGTCCCATAATGTTTAATTTAATGTGTCGAACTTGGGATTATACCCTTCGAATTTATTGATTTGTTTTCCGCTATTATCGAAATAATAGTAATCGCTTGAACTTTTGACAATGAAGCCGTCATTTAACAGATAACCATTTTTATAGATGGATTTGAGGTCTGTTGTGATCGTTTTTTGTATGGCACCCGTCGCAATATCCAACAGCTGGATTTGTAAAGGATCATCTTCCGCCGGTGTCGGTTTGTAAGCGATCAATAGCGTTTTGTTATTTTGAGCGATCACTACCGGCTGAAAATAGAGCCGTCCTGGGGTAAAGTCTTTAAAACTAATCAAACGGGCCCCTTTAAATTGCCATGAATTGATCAATACCTTTTTGTAAGGATCGCGGTCTGTAAAAATGCCTGACCTGCCATAATCTTTATCCCAGGAAAAGCGTGGACTATCTTTGGGAAATCCATATTGATATTGGTAACTGTATTGGATTAACTGAATTTTTTCCTCGGGGTAATAGCTGGATATACTTGAAAAAGTGAACTCAGTTTTTGTTGTTGGATTAGGAAGTTTTTTCCTTCTTTCATCGTAAAGTTGCTTATCCGGTATAGATTTATTGATTAAAGGGTAATAAGCAAGATTCTGCCCTTCATTATTTATGATTTGATAAGAAGATCCATAATCTTCGTACTTAAACTCAACTTTGGCAATGCCCGTGCTAAGTGAAGGTGCATCTTTGACATAATCTTCAAGGACACTTTTGTAGGTGAGGCTATTTCTGTCCAATTGATAGATATACTTGGATTTTACGATGATGTATAGGTTTTGGTCTTCAAACACCTGTAATTTAACGTCACTACTCGATAATTCGACAGGAGTATCCATCAATGGCTTTATCCATTCCTTTTTGCCCGTTTTGGGATCAAATAATCCGATATAGACTTTATTGTCTTTGGCTTCGTCAAATCTCGCTTTAGAATCCCGGACATTGCCCACCACGACAACGTGGGGGATATTGTTTTTGTCCAAAAATAATTCGTTTGAGGCGTAATTCCATTCCAGCGTAATGGCTTCTTCTTTTTTGTCAGCTGTGTTGGACGAAGTATAAGTCGAATAATTCGGTTCAGGTTTTTTGGAAAAAATGGCACTTAAAGCTCCGATTAAAAACATGAGCGCGATAAAACCAACAATGGCAAATAGTACAATACGTATTGCTTTATATTGATCTGGATTGCTGCGCGGATAGTTGTAATTGTGATTGATATTGATATCGTCGCTATCTAAAAAAAACTCGGTTCCACAACTGTCACATTTATAATAGTCGGGGCGTATGGTGCTGACTTTTATGCTGCCACAGTGGGGACATTTGATCGCTTTGATACTTTTGGCCATTTATCTTATTGTATTTGTTTTTAATCTCTGCTGTCTAAATTTCATTTCTGCCAAAATGGAATTCCTATGTTGGGAGAATATGATCTACAGCCGAAAGTTATAAATAAAAAATAAGGAATAGCAAATTTTTGACAGGTCAACTTATATTCGATGGGATTGATTTTAAATGCGTCGGGAATAGGAAACTATTGTAATGTTACAGAAAATACTGTCCCTATCACCTGTGGAGCAGGGATATAAGATAAATAATAATATATTTTTGGTATTTACGAATTATTCGTAGATTAGTAAAAGAATAGTAAAGAAAGATTTAAGACATGGAAAAGTTAACAGCACAAGAGGAGCAGGCAATGCAATCTATCTGGAGCCTAAACGGAGGTTTTATTAAAGAAATCTTAGATAATATCAAAGGCGAGAAAATGCCATATACGACCTTGGCATCAACAGTTAAGAATTTGGAGCGTAAGGATTTTGTGAAGGCTGTGCGGTATGCAAATGCCAAACGTTATGAACCGATGGTCAGTGAGCAGGATTATAAAGCCAAGTTTATGAACTCCTTTGTTGGCGATTATTTCAGGAATTCCTACAAAGAGATGGTTTCTTTTTTTGTGAAGGAGGAAAAACTGACCGCCGATGAGCTAAAAGAGATCATGGATATGATCAAGAACAATAAATCTTAATACGATGGAAAATCTACTTACCTATATCATACAGGCCAATCTGTTGTTGAGTATCATCTACTTGGGCTATGCGGGACTATTGAAAGGTTTGACATTCTATTCGTTAAATAGAGGTTATTTTTTAATAGGCGGATTATTTGCTTTTATGTATCCTTTTTTGGATTTAAAGTCCTTGTTCGTACAGCGTGGATTGGACATGGGGGTGGTTGGTGAGCAGATTTCATTTTATATGGAGGACCATGCCGCACAGGAAAAGCTTACTTTGGCCGGATTGGTCGGGATGGTTTTTATTTTGGGGGCAGCCTTATTGTTTTTAAAGTTTCTATTTCAGTTGTTGAGTTTACTGCGGATTCATTTTCATTCTACTGCGGATCAATGGAAAACATATTTTTTTCGCAATGTATTTATTCCTATTGTTCCCTTTTCTTTTCTGAACAAAATTTATGTCAACAAAGGACAGCATATGGATGCTGAACTGATCGATATTTTTAAGCATGAGGATATTCATGTGAAAGGCCTTCACAGTTTGGATATTTTATTGTTTGAAATGATATTGGTATGTTGTTGGTACAATCCTTTCGTTTGGTTCATGCGCAGGGCCATTCGCCAAAATTTGGAGTTTCTGACTGATCAACAGGTACTCAATAAAGGAATTGACAGACAGACGTACCAATATAGCCTGTTGAATGTGTCCAAAAAGGGCACTTCAATAGGATTGAGTAATCAATTTAATTTTAAACTATTAAAACGTCGTATCATGATGATGAATAAGAAAAGGTCATCCAAAATAGAACTGAGTAAATATGCCTTTCTTTTGCCTGTTTTCTTGCTTGCGGGCGCAGCATTTACGGTTACTAAAGCGGAGAATAGTATTGAGGGGGTAGTAGAGAAAGCTAAAGAAACGCCTATATTGACTTTGGATAAGCTTGAGAAAGCTGATGGCTCTGTAGCGGTGAAGGTGGCAGGCGAGGCGGGTGAGTTATTGCAGCAGGCTTTTGGAGCAAACGAGATTGCGATTGATACTGTGCCTAAGGTGAAAACTGGCAGGGCCAGTGAGTTTAAAAAAATCAAGAGATCGGATATTGATTTTTCTAAGAATCTGAAATATTTTATTGATAATAAACTTGTGTCTAAAGCAGACTTTTTGGCTTATCCCGAAGAAAAACTAGCGAACTATTGGGCTTCGAATGATAATGAGCTAATTAAATATCGAACCAAGTCATCAATTGATATTTCTCAAGGTGCAATTTTGGCCAACTCGGTTGTAATGCAGCAAAAACAAGATGCTGCACGAGCAAAAATGCGGTATTATGTCGATGGCGTTCTGCAAAGTCCAAGCTTTAATCTAACTGATTTTGATCCAACCTCAATTGCATCAATGACCGTACTAGAAGGGCCAGCTGCACTTGAATATGGTGATGTTGGGAAAGACGGTGTGGTTTTGGTGAAGATGAAGCCTGAGCGCAGGGACGAAATTCGAAAAAAAGGAATTACAATTGGTATTCGAATGGATGGTACTACAGATAGCGTACTATATGTAATTGATGGGGTAAAGATGAGTTCCGAGGATAGGAAGGGTGTTGATCCGAATAATATTGAAAGTATTAATGTCATAAAGGATGCCCTAGCTACGGTAAAACATGGACGCGAAGGGAAAAATGGTGTTATTGAAGTGACCACAAAAAAATGGGCCAGGGAAAATTCGGATAAGATCGGTAGGGGGACTAAAGAACTCAAATCTGGAAATAAAGTAGGGGAGAGGCTACCGGTTCTTTTTTACAAAAAGAACGAAGATAAGCCGACTGCTAAAACGATGACATTCTCGGGTAAATTCGAAACAGATGTGGAACAAGCGAAAGTAGCGCCATTTGGCGCAAGAAGAATGGCAGACGCCGTGAATTTAGAGCCATTAGGCAATAGAAAAACCGTTCGACTCCGTGGTGTATCGAAAGCTCCGTTATATGTCGTGGACGGTCAAGTACAGTCGATAGATCAGAATGATTTGAATGCCGCGGATATTGAATCGATATCAATCCTTAAAAATCAATCTGCAACCGCCTTGTATGGAGCAGCGGGAGAGAATGGTGTTATTATTGTCACCACAAAGAAGAAAGCGGCTGAGTCAAATGATAATGAAAAAAAAGATAATTCTTTTTTGGACGGTAAAATTAAGAAAATAATCAAGACAGAACTTGATGCCGAACGAAAACGTGCTGTAGCTGCTCGTGGCAACAGGGAGTAAAATAATTTGCTGTAGGGAATACAAAATAAGAGGGACTTTAATCCCTCTTATTTTGTATTTAGATTGGTCATGGTCAGCTCAATGCCGATATTGACAAAACTTTGGATCATCTTAACGGACTGGTCGATCAATGCCGGAAGTTCGGCTTGTTCGTCTTTGTCAAATGGGCCAAGGACATAGTCAACTTGTCTGCCTTTGGGGTAATTATCTCCGATACCAAAGCGTAGACGCGGATATACCTGTCCACCGCAAAGCTGCTCGATGGATTTAAGGCCATTATGTCCGGCGCTGCTGCCTTTGGGTTTCATCCGTAAAGAACCAAATGGAATCGCCAGATCATCAACAATCACCAATACGTTCTGAATCGGCACTTTACATTGCTGCATATAATAATTGACCGCTTTGCCGCTGAGGTTCATATAAGTGGTCGGTTTGATGACCGTCACATTATGCCCGCGCTGTTTAAACTCACTGTAGTAAGCTAATTTCAGCAATGAGAAACTTGCACCAGCTTGCTTAACAAGTTCATCAGCAACCATAAAACCAATGTTATGTCGTGTGTCGGCATATTCACTGCCGATATTGCCCAATCCAACGATAAGATAATTCATGACGCAAAAATAGAAATTTTAACAAACAAAAAAGCACCGAATTTCGGTGCTTTCTGTAGTATCTTAAGAATCTTGTTCAGATTATTTTTTACCACCTTTGGCTGCTTTAGCTGCTTCTTGTTCAGCTTGACGCAATGCACGGGACATGATAACTGAAACGATTGTATCGTCAGAGTTATTCAATACTTTTGCATTTTCCAATTGAACCTGAGCTACACGGTATGATTTACCAACTTCTAAAGATTCCATTGGTACTTCAATTTCTTGAGGCAAGTTAGCAGGTAATGCTTTTACGCGTAGTTTGCGTAATTTTTGAACTAATTTACCCCCCATTTTAACACCTGGAGAAGTTCCTGTTAATTTGATAGGGATATTCAATGATACTTCTTTATCATCAAATAACTCTAAAAAGTCAATGTGAGTAACTACGTCAGTCAATGGGTGGAATTGTGCGTCTTGAACGATAGCTCTTTTTGTTTGACCGTCAATGTTTAATTCTACGATTACAACATCTGCAGTGTAAAGAACTGGTTTCAAATCAGCTGCGGATACAGAAAGAGCAGTTTGTTCTTTTCCTCCGTAAAGTACCGCTGGTACTAAACCTTGGTAACGTAATTCTTTTGCATCTCTTTTCCCTACGTTCTGTCTTACAGAACCGCTAATAGCAATTGATTTCATCTTTTAATTTTTTATAAATTTTGAGGTGCAAAGATAATCTAATTTTTGGATTATTCAAATTTATTAATTGTCAATCCTGTTGATTTTGAATGGATAATCAGTTAAAATTTAAGTCCAACACTTAGATTGACCCCTAGGTTTTGTTGGGATTGATAGGAATTGGACGAAAAGGCAATCATCGACTGGCTATGGTAGTAAGGATTGAGCTTAATAATATACCGTTCTTTCTCTAGCTTGGCACCGAATGATGCCCAGAGGCCGACGCCGGATTTATTAATGTTATCTTCATTCTGTACCTGTACACTGACCGTCGGTCCAAGTTGGGCAAAAAGAACTTTTAAGAAATTATACTGCAGCAAGATCGGAAGATGTATATAGGAAGCCTTATAGTCGATGTCAAATTGCTTGCCCTCGCCATTGATGCCACTTTTATTCATGGCATCGAAACTGTAGCGTAGACCTGTTTCCAGTCCAAGATCATAAGAGAGATCTTGGTAGTAAAGCAACCCGATGGAATGACTATGTCCTTCCAGTGAAGCTGCTCCAGCAGATTCATTTGGGATGATCACAGTGCTTAATCCATATTGAATGGCTAAAGCATTGGAGCGCGATGTGCCTTCTTGTGCATGTGCACCAGGACCGATTGCAAGTAAAAATAAGAGGAATGAGAATACAGATTTCATATGACGAGCATGTTTAAGCTACTAATATAAAAGGTTTTTAGAAATACTCCCAATAAAATTTATTTGGCGGTCATCCTGTCTGGTTAGACGATAGTAGCCTGCTTATGGAAGCGATAAGCCCTAGACTAATGCAACCGGGATCTTTTATTTCTACCGCAAAAGACAGTACATAAAAAAGACTCTGGTATGTCAGCCGTCGGCTTAGCATACCAGAGTCTCCATACTACTTTCTCAATACTCAATACTAAAAAGACTATTCTACGTCAAATAGATCAGAGATTGATGTATGTTGGTTTACGCTTGTAATTGCTTTCGCAAATAGATCAGCAGTAGATAATACTTTAATTTTTGTGGATTGTTTTGCTTTTTCAGGATCCAATTGAATGGTGTCTGTTACGATCATTTCTGACAATACCGAGTTTTCAATTGTTTCATATGCTTTGCCTGATAATACTGCGTGTGTACAAACCGCTCTTACAGATCTTGCGCCATTTTCCATGATTAATGCTGCTGCTTTTGAAAGTGTTCCAGCTGTATCACAGATATCGTCGATTAATACAACATCCTGATCTGTTACATCCCCAATGATAGACATTGACTCGATTTCATTCGCACGTTTACGACGTTTGTCACAGATGATCACTTCGGCATTAAAGAATTTAGCGAAAGTACGCGCTCTGTATGATCCACCCATATCTGGTGAAGCAATTGTCAAGTTAGGAAGTTTTAGGGATTTGATGTAAGGAACAAAAATAATGGAGCCATCAAGGTGATCAACCGGGATATCGAAAAAACCTTGAATCTGTGCAGCGTGTAAGTCCATCGTCATGATGCGGTGAATTCCAGCTGCTGTTAACAGATTGGCAATCATTTTCGCGCCTATGGCAACTCTTGGTTTGTCTTTTCGATCTTGTCTTGCGAAACCGAAATAAGGGACAACCGCCGTAATATAATGTGCTGAAGCTCTCTTTGCAGCGTCAGTCATCAACAATAACTCAAAAAGATTGTCGGTAGGCTGGTTGGTAGATTGGATGATAAACACATCGGCTCCACGAACGGATTCATTGTAAAAAGGTTGAATCTCACCGTCGCTGAAACGCGATAATGTTTTGTCTCCTAGTGGTTTCCCGTAAGATTGTGCGATTTTTTCGGCCAGTTCTGTAGTGCCAGAACCTGCAAATAGTTTAACCGTGTTGAATTGCAAAGGCATGGTTTTGTATATTTATGTTGGGTTATTGTATTGTCGATTATTCAATATTTTTATTCCCTAATATTTTTTAAAGTTAAACATTAAAAAAAATGGATTGTTTGCACAATCCATATTCGCTTAACTTTAAAAGTTGTCCGACCTGGATTCGAACCAAGACAAACAGAACCAAAAACTGTCGTACTACCCTTATACTATCGGACAATGTCTCTAAAAAGTCAACGTTTCCGTTTTTTTCTTTTTGACGACGCAAAGATAGAGATTTGTTTTAAAAATCAAAATTCAAATTAAAAAAAATCTAAACCCTTTTAATAAATAATAAGCCTTGCATATAACGCAGAAAAGGCTTGCAATTGCAAGCCTTTTCTATTGTTTGTTGTCCGACCTGGATTCGAACCAAGACAAACAGAACCAAAAACTGTCGTACTACCCTTATACTATCGGACAAACAATTCAATTGTGTTCGTTATCGTGATGATGTCGTTCACATTTGATGATGCAAATATACGGACTATTCTTATTTCTGCAAATAAAAATGTGCTGTAAAGTGCATTGAGCTTGATTTTCAAAGAAATAATTTTTGTTTTGTCCCAAAACTATCTTTATGCATGCTGCTTTTTTGTACAGCTATTGGTCTAATGAAGCGCATGGGAACCTTTATTCGGCTTTCTTTACAGCCAATATTGCATCGCCTAATGAAATTTTTTCAATTAATATGTGTTAAAAAATCAGAATAAAGTTCATTTCTTATTAACTTATCCTTATTTTCGAGCCGTATTATAATACTTTTACAGTTATCATTTTATGAACTACACTAAAATCAACAATCTTTTAGGATGGATATGTGCGCTCATTGCAACAGTAGCATATGTCATGACTGCCGAACGATCGACGAGTTGGTGGGATTGTGGTGAATTTATCGCCTCAGCCTTCAAACTTCAAATTGTGCACCAGCCGGGAGCACCATTATTCTTAATGATTCAGAACATTTTCTCCAATCTTGCCGGAGGTGATGTCACTCGGATCGCTTTTTGGATGAATGTGGGATCTGCTGTATGTAGTGGTCTGACAATCTTATTTTTGTTCTGGACGATCACAGCGCTAGCAAAGAAGGTCGTTGCAAAAGGAGTCGGCGAGTCCTATACTTCAGCAGACTTGATCAAAATATTTGGCTCGGGTGCTGTTGGCGCGTTGGCTTATGCCTTCACGGATACATTTTGGTTTTCCGCTGTTGAATCTGAAGTATATGCCATGTCTTCGCTTTGTACGGCTGTTGTATTTTGGGGGATATTAAAATGGGAAAATCACGCCGATGAGGCCGGGTCTGACCGTTGGTTGATCTTTATCGCTTATGTGATGGGGCTTTCAATTGGGGTACACTTACTGAACTTACTTGTCATTCCGGCTATTGCCCTAGTGATTTATTTTAAACGTTCAAAAACGGTGACTTCTTCGGGTGCGACTAAAGCATTTTTGATTGGTGTGGTTGTGCTGGCCCTGATTTTATGGGGTATTATTCAGTATACCGTCAAAGCAGCCGCTTATTTCGATTTATTCTTTGTGAATAGTTTAGGTATGGGCTTCGGTACCGGATTTAATCTATTCTTGATCTTAGTGGTTGCTCTTTTTGTGTATGGTATCTGGTATTCGATCAAAAAAGCAAAACCGATGTTGAACCTGATCCTGATCAGTACCGCATTTATCATCTTCGGTTATAGCTCCTTCGCGATGATCATGGTACGCGCGAAAGCGAATCCTACCTTAAATAATAGTGATCCGGATAATGCCTTTTCTTTTGTCAGTTATTTGGGCCGTGAGCAATACGCGAGCGAACCGCTTTTAAGCGGACCTACATTTGATGCACAGGTTGTAGATGCCGTGCCAACCTATACTTATCGAAAGGACAAGGATAAATACACGAAAGTAGAAAACGGAATGGATTATAAATACGATAAGACGATGTTCTTCCCGCGTGTTTATAGCAACCGTGATGGGCATGATGGATATTATCGAGATTACCTAAAACTTCCGGAGGGGCAGTCCCCTACATTTGGTGATAACCTGAAATTTTTCTTCAGTTATCAGATCGGGCACATGTATGGCCGTTATTTCTTGTGGAACTTTGCCGGTCGTCAAAACGACCAACAAGGACAAGGATCCTTCACGGAGGGGAACTGGATTTCAGGGGCTAAACCTGTTGACCAGATGCATGTAGGTGGACAGAACGCTATCCCAGATTCATTAAAAACGGATCCTTCAAATAATAAATACTATTTCTTGCCTTTGATCATCGGTTTGATCGGTGCATTCTGGCATTTTGGTAAAAGACAGCGTGATGCCGGAATTGTGGGATTATTATTCTTCTTTACTGGTCTAGCGATTGTATTGTACTTAAATCAAAGTCCATTACAGCCACGTGAGCGTGATTATGCCTATGCAGGCTCATTCTACGCTTTTGCGATATGGATCGGCTTGGGCGTATTCGCTATTGCGGATTATCTAAGCAAAAAGGTTGATGGCAAGATGGCGGCGGGTATTGCTACGGGAGCTTGTTTATTAGGTGCACCCGTATTGCTCGGATTTCAAAACTGGGATGATCACGATCGCTCGGAGAAAACAACAGCCCGTGATTTAGCGAAAAACTACCTGGCTTCCTGTGCGCCAAATGCGATTTTATTTACCTATGGTGATAACGATACTTACCCATTATGGTATGTACAAGAAGTTGAAAACTATCGTCCCGACGTGCGGGTTGTCAACCTGAGCCTTCTAAGCTCTGACTGGTATATGCGCCAGATGAAGCAAAAGGTCAATCAGGCCGATGGATTACCAATCAATATTGATGACGAAAAGTTCAAAAAAGGTGTTCGTGAAGTACTTTATTATCAAGATATGAAGGTGCCGGGGCACGTGGATCTTGATCTGGTCATGCAGATCTTATTGTCTGATGACCAAAAAAATAAACTGGAATTGCGCGGTGGTAAATTTGAAAACTTTTTGCCGACCAAAAACTTTAGCCTTCCGGTGAATAAAGAATCTGTTCTGAAAAACAATGTTGTTCCAAAAGCATGGCAGGAATCCATCGTTGATACCATGACCTGGACGTACAATAGAAATTATATTTCTAGAGCGGAGTTGTCAATCTTAAACGTGTTGCTAAATAATGATTGGAAACGTCCGATTTATTTTGCGGCGACTGTTCCGAATGACAACTACCTTGGATTGGATAAATATCTGGTGCAGGAAGGCTTTGCGCTACGCTTAATGCCGATCGCGGCACCTGCGGGAGCTGAAGGGACTTTAGTGGATACACAGTCGGCCTTTAAAGATATTACCACCAAGTATCAATGGGGTAATATGGCGAATGCTTCTTATTTGGACCCTGAATCCTACCGCATGATCACCATGATCACCAATACCGTGATGGGCGGAACGGCGACACAGTTAATGATGGAAGGTCATAAAGATGAAGCCCGTAAAGTGGCTGTTGAAACGTACGAGAAGATGCCAAAACGTGTGTACCTGATGCGCGACGTGTTAGGCTATATTCCGATCATCAACGTATTATATGAAACCGGTGAAAATAAACGTGCTAATGAGATTGTCACTCGTAACCTGAAATTTATGACGCAAAATATGCGTTGGTACCAGGATATTGCACAAACGAAAGCGGAACTGGAATATTCCAATATCGGAACTGCCCTACGTGCTTTGGGTGCATATAAGAGTATTTTAGCTTCGACTTCCGAGAAACAATTGCTGCAACAGGTAACTGAACTCGAAAAATCGTATAAACAACAATATGGTGTAGAATAATCAGTCAACCAGTATTTAAAGTATAAGGAGCTGCTCTGGGCTGCACCTATTCAAAAAAAATAATCTTTTGAATAGGATGTCGCTGAGGGCAGCTCTTTTTTTGATTATTTTTTCTTAGCTTAACGGCATAAAACCAACCTGATATGATGATGAAACGTCAACTGAAATTGTGGGATGCGATTATGCTGGTCATGGGCTCGATGATCGGAAGTGGGATCTTTATTGTGTCGAGCGATATGATGCGGCAACTGGGCTCAGGATACTGGCTGGCAATCGTATGGTTGTTGACAGCCATTGCCACGGTAGCAGCTGCAATTTGTTATGGTGAGCTATCTTCCATGTATCCTAAGGCTGGTGGACAATATACCTATCTCACTGAGGTGTTCGGCAAGCCTGTAGGTTTTTTATATGGTTGGAGTTTATTTACCGTTATTCAGACTGGTACGATCGCGGCTGTCGCGGTTGCCTTTGGTAAATTTACCGCCTATCTGATTCCGCAATTGAATGATGCGGCACCGATATTTCAACGTGGAGACTTTAAGATTACCTGGATACAGATACTCGCTATGGGAGTGATCCTCCTGCTGACCTATATCAATACCCGTGGCATCAAGAGCGGCAAGTCGGTACAGTCTTTTTTTACCTCAGCAAAGATTATCGCTTTGGTTTTATTGATCATAGGTGGGTTGTTTCTGATTAAAGAAAATCATTTCTCCGAAAATATGGCTTACAGCTGGGATGCTTTTCAGAACTTGAAAGGCGAGGGCTGGATGGGGATTTCAGACGGCGCTTTAATGGGAGCACTGGCAGCAGCCATGGTAGGCTCGGTCTTTAGTAGTGTTGCCTGGGAAAACGTGACCTTCGTGTCAGGTGAGATTGTGAACCCGCAGCGTAACGTGGTGCGTGCGCTCGTGATCGGAACGAGCCTTGTTATGCTATTGTACATCTCTTGTAACTACATCTATCTTTCTGCTTTGAGCCGCGAAGAGATTGCTTTTGCGACAAATGACCGGGTGGCTATCGCGGCAGCCGAAAAGATGCTGGGGCATACCGGTACGATTGCAATGGCTATCTTAGTCATGATATCTACATTTGGCTGTGTCAATGGTCTCGCGCTGTCTGGAGCACGGGTTTTTCAAACGATGGCCAAAGACGGTCTGTTCTTAAAACAGGCCATCCCGAATAACAAATATGATGTGCCTGCCCGGTCACTATGGTTACAGGGCATTTGGGCTTCCTTACTCTGTTTGAGCGGTCAGTATGGCAATTTGCTGGATATGATCTCTTTCGTTATTGTCATCTTTTATATGATTACGGTATTAGGAGTTATTATTCAACGTGTCCGAAAACCAGAAATAGAACGTTCCTATAAGACGTTTTTATTCCCTATTACACCTATTATCTATCTGCTGATCGGTACTATATTTTGTGTGCTGTTGATCATTTATAAACCTCAGTATACCTGGCCCGGTTTTATACTGGTATTAATCGGAGTGCCGGTGTACTTCTTTGCACGTGGCAACAAGAAGAATGATTGAGGTAGGGATATGGTTGCGTCGATTTGTATCGGTATCAATTGCAATACCTGTTGTGTTTCCGGGTAGGATTCAAAGAGGTAAATAGAAAAGGTATACTGTCGGTCGGGCTTTCATACGGCTGCTGATTGCATAGCGTTTGTTTTATACAGGGTAACAAAAAACAGTGAGTAGGTTCTGCATGGGTGGAGTATATTATTGCTTAAAGGACGCTTCAAGTGTCGTTGAATTGCTTTGATAGCTTGTCGTTCTATACTGTGCTGACCTGTTTACATAGAAGTGAATTGTTGAAATTAATTGGCATACAAGCGGTAGTTTTTGTCAAAAAAAGTGTAGCTTTGCTCAAACATTCCCATAATGAAACAGTCGATTTTATTAGACGGACCAAAATTTCAAATCACCATTCAAAGACTATGTCGTCAATTGATTGAGAATCACGGTGATTTTTCAAATGCTGTCGTCATAGGTATTCAACCAAGAGGAACTTTCTTAGCTAAACGTATTGTCAAAGAACTTGAGCGCATGATCGAAAAACCGATCCTGATCGGTGATTTGGATATTACATTTTACCGCGATGATTTCCGTACGAAAGGTAATGCTGGTCCGTTGTTAGCAAATAGCACAAATATCAATTTTATTGTAGAAGGTAAAGATGTCATTTTTATTGATGATGTCTTGTGGACGGGACGAACCATTCGGGCAGCGATGGATGCTGTGCAGGCATTTGGAAGAGCAAGAAGAATTGAGTTGCTTGTTTTGGTCGATCGTCGGTTCTCCAGACAGATTCCGATTCAACCCGATTATATTGGCATACAGGTCGATTCTATAGATTCTCAGAAAGTGATTGTGAACTGGAAAGAGTCTGACGATCAGGATAGCATTATCCTGGTAACGGACAAAAAAACGTCGGGCAGTGATTAGCATTCAGCAGTTTAGCTAAAAATAGCTGTGGAATCTAAAGGACTGTGGGAACACTTCAATTAAAAAATGATTAGTAAATACTTGAATATACTATAAAATGTCATCTGCTGTAGAACAATTAAGTACTCGCCATTTGTTGGGAATCAAAGATCTAAATGAAAAAGATATCCAATTGATTCTGGATACAGCGAGTAATTTCAAAGAAGTCTTAAATAGACCGATCAAAAAGGTGCCTTCTTTACGCGATATCACCATTGCCAATGTGTTTTTTGAAAATTCAACACGGACGCGGCTTTCTTTTGAACTTGCTGAAAAAAGACTATCTGCAGATATCGTTAATTTCGCGGCTTCATCTTCATCCGTAAGTAAAGGTGAGACATTGATCGATACGGTCAATAATATCCTCGCGATGAAGGTCGATATGATCGTGATGCGTCATCCTTATGCTGGGGCTGGTGTGTTTTTGAGTAAACATGTAGATGCACAAATCGTCAATGCCGGTGATGGTGCACATGAGCATCCTACACAGGCCTTGTTGGATTCTTTTTCCATCCGAGAGCGCTTTGGTGATGTTGCTGGACGTAAAGTAGCCATTGTAGGTGATATAACACACTCCCGGGTTGCGCTATCCAATATTCTGTGCCTTCAAAAACAGGGTGCAGAGGTCATGGTCTGTGGGCCAACGACTCTTATTCCAAAACATATTACTTCCTTAGGGGTGAAGGTGGAGCATGACCTGAGAAAAGCATTGAATTGGTGTGATGTTGCAAATATGCTACGTATCCAACTGGAACGGCAGGATATCGCTTATTTCCCTTCTTTAAGAGAATACTCCATGTTATATGGTTTAAATAAGGAAATCCTGGACTCTTTGGAAAAACCGATCACCATTATGCACCCCGGACCGATCAACCGCGGGGTTGAAATCACTTCGGATGTGGCCGATAGTGAGCACTCCATTATCTTAGATCAGGTTGAAAACGGCGTTGCAGTCCGCATGGCCGTACTGTACCTCTTGGCTGGACAACGCGGTTAATTGGCATTTCCGTAACGGAACGAATAAGGCAGTGTGATCGATACAGGATAACCGAATTACAAGGTTCTTCAATCAACAATAGTATGCCTGACTTTATTTTTGGTCGGGCATATTTTTTGTGCAAAATTTCCGTTATAATACAGGGTTATGCACAGATGTTAATAACTTTTGTGTAAAATAGCTCAATTAAAGTATAATTTAGTAAAATGAATAAAACTATCTTCCAAAAGCGCGGGTATTTGAATTGATTTTCAATAAATTTTGACTTGTTTTAAAATAGTCAATCAGCGAAAAGAAGTCAATGGATTTGTGGTTCAAGGCAAATTTACCTCGGTTTGAAGGGAGATTCATTTACATTTGCAGATAAATAACATATTAAGGTTTCACATATTATGTATAAGAAGATTTACCAGGTGGGAGTTGCACTAACCGTTATAGCGACGCCGGCATTAGCGCAACAGACAGAATGGCAACAAATCAACAAGGCTTACAAAACTGGAATGGAATTGTATGAGCGCGGGAAATTCGGTTCTGCATCAGCACAATTTGATCGTGTTGAAGCCTTGCGAACAAAATCCAACCTACAATTGGATGAGACGGAGGAGCTATCTTTATTAAAGGAAAATGTGCGATATTATCAAGCTGTCTGTGCCTTGGAATTGGGCGAGTCGGATGCCGAGAATCGCTTTCTTAAATATATTAAAGATTTTCCCGTCAGCGCTAATTCTAAAGCTGCTTATTTTCAGATCGGTAAATCGTATTATGCCAAAAAGGATTATGTAAAGGCGATCGAATGGTTCACAAAGATCGATAGCAAAAATCTTGCGGGTAAAGAGAATGTGGAATATCGCTTTAAATTGGGGTATGCTTCTTTCATGACGAAAGATTATAAGACTGCAAAACCATTATTTGAAGGATTGAAAGATCAGAAAACTGAATTTCAGGAAGCGTCCATCTACTATTATGCTTACTTATGTTATTTAGATGCGGAATATAAAACTGCATTAAATGAATTTGAGCGTTTAAATGGCTCAAAACAATTTGAGAACAGCTATCCTTACTATATTACAGCCCTGTATTTCCTGGATAAACGTTACGATGATGTATTGGACTATGCATTGCCAATATTATCCCGCACCAAGCAGGAAAACGAGACCGAGATGTTCCGTATTATCGCGGCAACCTATTTTATCAATGGTGACCTAAAAACATCAAAAGATTACTACGATAAGTTCCAGGCACAGGACCAGGGCAAGACCCAAAATAACCAGGATAGCTATCAGATCGGTTATATTGCTTACAAACTGAAGGATTACGATAAAGCGATCACGGAACTGGAAAAAATGACAGAGCCTGATGCTTACTACCAATCCGCCATGATTACCCTAGGGGACAGCTTTCTGAAAAAAGGAAATAAGCAGTCCGCGCGTAACGCATTCTTCAGGGCATCAAAACTGGATTTTGATCCGGCGATGAAAGAGGAAGGTTTGTTTAACTATGCAAAGCTTTCCTACGAATTAGAGTTCCACCAAGTGGCTTTGGCTTCTACACAGGAGTATTTAAAAACCTATCCGAAATCCAAGCGTCAAGAAGAAGCAAAAACGTTGTTGGCAGAAGTCTTGTTGAGTACCAAAAATTATCGTGACGCGGTTGATATTCTGGAGTCTATTCCAACACGTGGTAAAGAAGCAAACGCCGCTTATCAAAAAGTAACTTACTATAGAGGGCTAGAGTTTTATAATGAGCGTGCTTTTGAAAATGCGATTTCTTTATTTATACGTTCGGAGCAACACCGTTATGATGAAGAAATTTATGCCCTGTCTACATACTGGAAGGCAGAAGCGATGTACGAAGTACGTAAGTACGGTGAAGCGGTAACAAATTTCAATAAATTCTTACGCTTGCCAGGAGCAAGTAAAACCGACGTATATGGCTACGCAAATTATGCCCTGGCCTACGCCGCTTTCCGTAATGGAAACTACAATACGGCGGCGAATTACTTTGAACGTTTCTTGGCTTCAGGTGGTTCAAAAGGTTTGGAGATCAATACCCGGAATGATGCCATCGCCCGTTTGGGAGACTCTTATTTCTCATCAAAAAACTATGGTAGAGCTTTGACCGAATATAATAAGCTGATTTCTTCAAAAGCTCCAAGTCAAGATTACGCCCTGTTTCAACGCGGTATTATTCAAGGTCTACAAGGAGACAATAATGGTAAGATCTCAACCTTAAACGCTGTCATTGCGCAGTTCCCAAATTCAAACTATGCAGATGATATTGCTTTTGAGATTCCATATACACGTTTCTTGATGGGCGAAAGCGATCAGGCAATTTCGGGACTTCAATCGATGGTGGAAAAATATCCACGCAGCAGTTATGTGCCTCGCGCGCTGGTAACCATTGGATTGGTTCAATACAATCAGGACAACAATGATGCGGCTTTAGCGACATTCCAACGTGTCGTTGATCAATATGCTGCTACAGATGAAGCGAGACAAGCCATGCGCTCCATCGAGAACATTTACCTGGATAAAGGGGATGCAACCGGATATATTAAATATGCAACAGGAACCAACTTGGGTGATCTTTCCAAATCGGAACAAGATTCGCGGACATTCTCAACAGCGACAACTTTGTTCTCCCGTGGAAATTACCAAGGTGCTGTAGAAGCTGTAAATGCGTATTTCGATAAATTCCCGAAACCGAACCAAGAAAAATATGCACGTTTTGTACGTGCAGAAAGTAATGCGGCCTTAGGTAATACAGAAGATGCATTGCATGATTATAATATTATCTTGAATGACTGGACATCTCCATATACGGAGCGTACATTGATTTCAGTTTCTAATTTATATTTGAAACAAAAGAAATATAATGAAGCGACGCAACTCTTGAAGAAACTGGAGCTGACTTCTGAATATAAAGCTAACTACGGTTTCGCAATCAATAACCTGATGGTTTCCTATTATGAAATCGGTGATTATAAAGAAGCGTTAAACTATACCAACGCTGTCAAAAACTATGAGAAATCCTCGGAAGAGGAGATCGCCAATGCCTTTTTATATGCTGGTAAGTGTTACGTAAAGCAAAACAAAAAAACGGAGGCAATGAAAGAGTTTAGCTTAGCTGCTTTGAAGAGCCGTACTGTATTTGGAGCTGAAGCAAAATATAATGTTGCGGTTATCCAATTGGAAAACAAACAGTACGATGCCTGTATCAAAACGGCTATGGATCTATCTGACAATTTCTCCTCTTATGAATATTGGGTAGCAAAAAGCTTTATTACAATGGCTGATGCTTATGCAGGTAAGGGGGATACATTCCAGGCGAAAGCGACATTGGAATCAATTGTGGATAACTACGATGCGAAAGATGATATTTTGCCTGCCGCAAAAGAACGTCTAAATAAATTGAACAACAAAAAGAAATAGGATACAATGAAGAAGTTGCAAAATAGAAATGTGAAGAAATATACCTTAGCAGCGCTTTTGATGGGCGTGGGATTGAATTCTTTTGCACAGGAAACAGGCAAGAAAAACGATCCTGAAAAACCGGTCACTATTGATTCTTTTGATGTTGTTCGTGATTACAAACCGATTCTTGCTGATGCTGTAAAAATTCGCCGTAGTCCTGATATGACCAACAAACGGGAATATCAGCCCAAATTAAACTATGGTAATATTATTGATAAAAAGTTGGATATCAACACTGGCCTGAAACAATTGAATGTGCAGGAGATACCATTTGCACAACCTTTTGAACACAGCAGCAACTATGTCAAATTTGGAATAGGTAATTATAACTCGATCCTGGGTGAGGCATACTTGGCCTCGGAGCAATTTGAAAATACGCGTTTTGGCTTATTTGCGAAACACTTGAGCCAAAAAGGAAATATCGATGGGCAGAAATTCAGTACACAGGATGTTGGTATTTTTGGACGCCGTGTGCTGGATGCCGTTACGGTAAAAGGTACCTTAGGCTACAACAGATATGGCACGAATTTCTATGGTCAGACATTTGACCAGCCAGGAACAACCTTACTGAATATTTCGCCGGACAAACAGACATTTACCGATATTTATTTAAACGGTGAACTGGCAAGCAATGTTGACCCAAAGAATGAGCAGGCCCTCAGTTATTCTGCGAAAGTAGATGGTTACCTGTTCAAGGATGCCTATAAAGCAAAGGAAAATTCTTTCGCTTTGTCCGGATACTTAAATAAACGCATGAGCGCGTTTAATGTCGGGGCCAACATGAGTGTGACCATGAACAATGTCAAAAACGAAAATGACACGGCGAATGTGAAAAACAATTTGGTTTTGATCAATCCATATATCCGATTTAAAGGAGATAACTATAACGTAACCTTGGGTGCCAACCTGACTTCGGAATTTGGTGACGAGTCCCGTTTCAATGTTTTTCCATCGGTGGAAGCTGATTTTTCTTTGGCTCCGGAATACATCTCTTTATTTGCCGGTGTTAATGGTAATGTGAGACAAGGTTCATTCCGTAACTTTGCAAAAGAAAATCCTTATTTGGCGCCAAATGTCAGAATCGCCAATTCCATTGAAAAATTGAATGTGTATGGTGGTTTAAAAGGCAACGCGGGTGCTACATTTGGTTATAAAGTAAAGGTGTTTTACAAACAGATCGAAGGATTACCTTTGTTTAAGAATAGCGCCTTTGGCGATAATCAAGGGGGCTATATTCCTTGGGCTTTTGATGTGGTTTATGATGGCCAGATCAATAAAGCGAAACATATGGGATTGGAAGGGGAGATCAATGTACGGCTGTCTCAGTTGGTTAATCTAGGCGGTAAAGTGTATATCGACGATTATAACTTGAGCGATGAAGAAGAGGCTTGGGGCTTACCTAAATTTAGGTTGCAGGCCAATGCACGTTTCAATATCTCAGATAAATTCTTTGTGGATGCCGAGCTTTCCAGCCAAGGCAATACTTATGCATATGTTTACGATTATAACACCGATGGTAGCCGTATAGCGGATAGCGGTCATAAAGTGACTATTGCGTCCTTTGCGGATCTAAATGCTGGTGCCGAATACCGAATTAAAAAACAATTTGGTGTTTTCGTGAAAGCAAATAATATCTTTGGTAAGGAATATCAACGTTACATGTATTACCCAAGATTGGGATTCAATGTAATTGGTGGTCTTAATTATTCGTTTTAACGAATTAAGATTATAAATTTGCACTTTAAATCATAAAACAATGAATCTAGGCAAAAACATCAACAGTTTATTAAGGCGCTATGCGGAAGTATACGTGCCCGGAATAGGTGTGTTCAAAAGAATTCATTCTCCGGCCCAATTTGATAAACAGAACAATGTGTTTTTGCCACCTATATCCTATGTCGAACTGGATTATTCTGCACAACATGGATTCAATATTGTGCATTATATCCAACAACAGGAGAATTTGAGTTTGGGGCAGGCGCAGCAAATTCTTGATGATACTGTCGGGGGATTAAGGAACGACTTAGGACAATTTGGACAGGTGAAACTTGATGATCTCGGTCTATTGATTAGTTATGGTTCGAGTTTGGTATTTAAGCCTTTGGACTTATCGGGTTTTAATTTTCAGCCGGTAGTCAATCTTGTTGGCCCGGAAATCGAAACCGTTATTCCGGTGCGGGAGGATGAGCATAGACTTGCTGAGCCAGATGAATCCATTACTCCAGCGCTTGTCCATGAAGAAAGCGATGAACCGATAGCTGACGCTAACAGCGACATTGAGATCGAGGAGGAAGCTGTGAATGAGCAGCCTGTATCGATACCGGCAGAAACTGAGGGGGGGGATACAAGGGCTGAACCAGTTACTGCACCGGTTGACCCTATTGCTCTGGCGCAAGAGGAACATATGGTGGATGAGGATTCCAGTGTTGAAGCTGAGCCTGAAGATACTACAGCTATATCAGTAGCAAATGACGATCACGATAGCCAGGTAGCCACAGAGACAGAGAAAATTGAGCAAAAAGAAATTGGTGCAATTGCCGCAGCAAATTCTGCTTATGCCCCTAATATTTACGAAGAGGAACCACGCAATTCAAATGCGATCTGGTACTGGCTAACAGCGGCTATTGTATTGGTCATGATTGCAGTGGGCGTCTTGTATACCAACCCGGGCTTGAAAAATTCACTGTTCGGGGGAACACAACCAGCTATAAAAGCTGGCACGGATACCATTGTTCAGAAGAATAATTTGCCGACCAAGGATACAACAGGCAATGCGCTTGCAGCGGATAGTTTAAAAGAGGTGGATTCTCTGGCAAAATCGAAAACAGATTCATTGAAAGGTACAGCAGTAGCTGTTGGTAACAAGACCCCTGAAAAGACGCCGGTTTTGCAGGCTGATCCAGTTATAAAAGAATCTATTCCTGTAGCACAACCAAAGTATCAGGTCGTTATTGGTTCTGCGCGTACAATGCTGCAGGCAGAGGAGGAGGCGAAACGACTCCGCGCGATGGGCTACAAGACTGCGCGCGCTGTGGAAGGAAAGTTTAAAAGGAATAGAAAGAAAATCATCTTGAATACCTACATGACAAAAACGGAGGCTGACCTCGCTAAGAAATCGGTAGAGAAAAAAATTGAAGGTGCTTGGGTAGAAACATTATAGAAACTATATAAAACTATTAATAATTATGTCATTAGTGCAAGATACAGCAAAGGCTGCTGTAGATACGTTTAATCAAGCTGCGCAACAACCATTACCTGCTGCTGCTAGTACAGAAAACATGAGTTTGATCGATATGATGATCAAAGGGGGATGGATAATGATTCCAATCCTATTATTGTTCTTTATTGGATTGGTGATCTTTTTTGAACGCTATCTGACTATTCGAAGAGCGGCCAAATATGATAATAGTTTGATGTCACAAGTGAAAGCAAATGTATTGTCGGGCAATTTGGACTCAGCCTTGGCTGTATGTCGTTCCAGTAATACGGCTTTAGGACGTATGTTGCAAAAGGGCCTATTGCGTGTCGGCAGACCGATCAAAGATATTGAAGGAGCGATTGAAAATGTTGGTAAACTGGAAGTTGCCAAATTGGAGAAAAATATCAATATCCTTGGTATTATCGCGGGTATAGCACCGATGCTTGGTTTCGTTGGTACTATCTTTGGGGTAATCAAGATTTTCCATGAGGTAGAATTGGCGGGTGGTATCGATATCGCGTCCGTATCCGGTGGTCTATATGTGAAAATGGTGTCTTCAGCTTCGGGTCTCGCTGTCGGTATTTTGGCTTATTTAGGCTATCATATTTTAAATATGATGGTTGAACGATTGATTTTACGTATGGAAACCGATGCAGTAGAATTTATTGATTTATTGGATGAACCAGGAAGATAATGAACATACGAAGTAGAAAAAATAGACCTTCTGCCGAAGTACATACTTCAGCGTTAAACGACATCATGTTTTTCCTGATGTTGTTTTTCCTGTTGGCATCGGCCGTTTCGAATCCGCAAGTAGTCAAGCTATTGTTGCCAAAGTCAAGCGCCGGCGAGCAATCTGTTGCGAAAAAAACAATTACCGTATCGATCACCAAGGAATTGGGCTATTTTATCGATAAATCCCCGGTTCCAATTGAAGGTTTGGAAGCGGCAATCCAATCACAGATGGCCAGCGGTGAAGAATTGACAATTATGCTGTATGTAGATAATACCGTTCCTATTCAGAACGTGATTTCGGTCATGGATGTAGCCAATCGTCTAAAAGTGAAAGTGGTATTGGCAACAGAACCCAAAAAAGATAAATAGGGGCAATTAAACTTTTTTGAAGTTTATTGTTCATATGTTAATATAGGAGATTTATACAATGAGATATCATCTTCAGCACGAAGAAAATAACTTCCCCAAAGCCTTGGGGATATCTACATTGGTCATGGCATCACTGCTGTTGATTGGCTTCTTTGTGGTTTTTAAGGCGCAGGCCCCAGATGAGTATGGAATGGGAGGCATGATTGTCAACTATGGTACCTCTCCGGAAGGGATGGGCGATGATTATATGAGTGTGGAAGAACCTTCGGTGGATCCCAATGCCAATAATGAGCGTCCGGATCGTATCGACCCTGTGGAGACCCCGACGCCTACCCCAACACAGCAAGTTGCCGAAAAAGCGGTTGTCACACAAGATCTGGAAGAAGCTCCAGCGGTAACCAAGACGGAGAAGAAAGTGGTGTCAAAAGCTCCCGAAACGACCAAGGAGACAAAGGCCGTAGCACCCCAAGCAAATGCGAAAGCGCTTTTCAAAGGGAATAAAAACAACGGTAAGGGCGCTGGTGATGGTACGGGTACAACGCCAGGAAATCAGGGCTCTAAGCTGGGGGATCCTTTGGCGAGCAATTACGGTGAGGGTGGTTCCGGTAATGGCAACATGATGTTATCCATTGAAAATCGTAGCTTCACCCAACGACCAAGTATCGATGACAATGGACAACAAGCCGGTAAGGTCGCCGTTGAATTCAGAGTCAACAAACAAGGGATTATTACCTATGCGCGTGCGGGCGTAAAAGGTACAACGATTACAGATCCTACATTGTTAGAGAAATGTGAACGTGCCGTCCGCGGTGCGCGGTTAAACCAACTGCCGAATGCGCCGGATTCCCAAACAGGACGGATTGTATTCAATTTTAGATTAAGATAAAAATCATTCAAATGAATGCTTATAAAGAGGCAATCGAGTATTTGTATACTCGATTGCCTATGTTTACAAGGGATGGTGCCTCAGCCTTCAAAAAAGACCTTGACAATACCATCAAACTTTGCAATGCGCTGGATAACCCGCAGCAAAAAATCAAAACCTTACATATCGCTGGAACCAACGGAAAGGGATCGACCTCTCATATGCTGGCGGCGATATTAACCCAGGCCGGTTATAAAACCGGACTCTATACTTCCCCTCATCTGCTGGACTTCAGAGAGCGCATCCGTGTCAATGGTGCCATGTGTGAACAGGAATTCGTGACGGATTTTGTGCAGCAACATAAGGCGCTGATCGAGGATGTGCAACCGTCTTTTTTCGAAATTACCGTAGCGATGGCTTTCGACTATTTTGAAAAAAACAAGGTCGATATTGCTGTTATTGAAGTAGGTCTCGGCGGGCGATTGGATAGTACGAATATTATCCAGCCTTTGCTGTCGGTCATTACCAACATCGGCTTTGACCACATGAATATGCTTGGAAATACATTGGCGGAAATTGCAGGAGAGAAAGCAGGCATTATTAAACGGCATACACCGGTGGTGATTTCGGAATATGCTGCCGAAACCGCAACCGTATTTTTGGACAAGGCCCAGGTAGAACAGGCTCCCATCCAATTTGCTTCCAAGATCTATCAAACGAAAATGCTGCATGTAGATCAGGATTACCTAAGTATCGAAGTGATCGATGCAAATGGTACTGAAGATCTTTATCAACTTGATCTCAAAGGATCTTATCAGGTGAAAAATCTCGCTGGCGTCCTTTTGGCAGTCGATGAATTACGTAAGCAAGGTTTTAAAATTAGCCCGCTTCATGTACATGAAGCGCTGAAGCATGTTCAGGCGAGCACAGGTATCCAGGGGCGTTGGCAACAGCTGTCCAAAGATCCTTTTGTCATATGCGATACGGGACATAATGAGGACGGCATTCATGAGGTTATAAAGAATTTAAATAACACAACTTATACTAAATTGCACTTTGTCATTGGAGCGATGCGTGATAAAGACTTAGCGCACATGTTACCTTATCTACCCAAAGATGCTGTTTATTATTTCTCCGCACCGGATATGCCTAGGGCGCTGCCTTCGGCCCTACTGCGTGAGGAGGCTGCAGCTTTTGATCTGGACGGCAAAGATTATGCTTCTGTACAGGAAGCTTTTGAAGCAGCGAAAGCAGCGTATGAAAATGGCGATCTGATTTTTGTGGGGGGGAGTAACTTTGTGGTGGCTGAAGTCTTGGCGGAGATAGCTGATAAGCCATAATATTAAGCGTTAGGAGTAAAGAAAAAGAACCGAAGACATCAGCGCTGTAAGCCTAAACTTATTCTGCATAGTCCATGATCCTTTTTCTTTATTTCCTATCTTTTGGACAGCTTTTTTTAATCGTTAACTGTCAGTTCCCCACGGATATCCTTTTCTACCCAGTAGGCAACTTCTTTTTGATCTTCGAGCTCGCCTTGAAGATACATTAATTTGGTGACAGCCGCTTCAAACGTAAGATCATACCCGTTGAGCACACCAATGGCTTTCAGACCCTGTGAGGTCTCGTACCGCCCAAGTTCGACCGAGCCAACTTTGCATTGTGAAATATTAAGGATATTCTTGCCCTGTTCTATAGCTTCTTTTAATAAATCCAGAAACCAGCTGTCTGTAGTGGTATTGCCGGATCCGAAAGTTTCCATCACAATAGACCTTACATCCGAATCAAGGACAGATTTGATTGTCTGTGCAGATATTCCCGGGAAAAGCTTTAATACAGCAACCCGGTTATCCAATTTGGTATGTAAGATAAATTCTTTGTCAATATTATTTAATAAGGCATCGGTATTGTATTTAAGATGGATGCCGGCCTCCACGAGTACAGGATAATTGGGAGACCGAAACGCCTCAAATTTAGCTGAGTTATATTTGAAAGAGCGATTTCCACGGAATAATTTGTTATCGAAAAGGATACAAACTTCCTGGATGATGGAAACACCGTCTTGTTTTGCTGAAGCAATTTCCAATGCAGTCATCATATTCTCCCGTGCATCCGTACGGATTTCTCCGATTGGCAGCTGCGAGCCAGAAAGGATCACCGGTTTTTGAAGTCCCTCTAACATAAAACTCAATACCGAAGCTGTAAATGCCATGGTATCTGAGCCATGTAGAATTACAAAGCCATCGTAGCTGGCATAATTATCTTTGATGATCTGGGCCATTTCGATCCAGATTTCCGGTTTCATGTTGGAAGAGTCAATGATCGGTTCGAAAGAATGTACGGTCAGTTTATAATCCAGACGGCTTAAATCGGGAAGGTTACGTTTAATCAGCTCAAAGTCAAAGGGAACAAAAGTACCCGTTTCGTCTTTGACCATTCCGATGGTTCCACCAGTGTAGATAATAAATATATTGTGCATGGGGTTCTATAATTATATACCAAAAATACGTTTTGAATTCGCTGTTGTAATTTCTGCGACCTGTTCAATAGACATCGCATGGAGGTCAGCGACCTTTTGGGCGACATAAATCAGGTAGCTGCTTTCATTTTCTTTACCGCGGTAGGGCACAGGGGCAAGGTAAGGGGCGTCTGTCTCCAATACGATATGTTTTAAATCGATCTCTTTGACGACGTTGTCCAATCCTGCCTTTTTAAAGGTCACAACACCACCGATGCCAAGTGCAAAACCCAGATCAATCGCATGCTGGGCCTGTTCTAATGTTCCTGTGAAACAATGCAGGATACCAAATAGCTTGTCGTCTTTAAGTTCTTCCAATAATTCGAACAATTCGGTGAAGGCCTCACGGCAATGAATGTCTATCGGTAAACCGAGTTCCTTAGCCCATTTCACCTGCGTTCGAAACGCATCTTTTTGGATGTTTAGCGTACTTTTGTCCCAGTAGAGATCCAATCCAATTTCACCTATGGCATGGACTTTGTTGTTCTCCAAGCTCTTTTGGATATTGTTTAATTCCTCCAGATAGTTTTCCTTGACATCGCAGGGATGTAGTCCCAGCATAGGAAAGCAGTACTTTGGGTACGCTGCTACCGTATCGAATACAAGTTGGATGGAAGCACTATTGACATTTGGCAAAAACAGTCTTTCGATATGGTTGTCTAAACAACGTTGTAAGTGTTCTTGTAGTTTATCGGTACCAGCATGGTAGTAAATGTGTGTATGTGTATCAGTAAGCAACATAGTTTTCTGCGTGGAGGCAAAAGCGGATTAGGGTAAAAACTTCTTTTTATTATTATCGAATAAAGAGGTAGGCTTCATTACCAAAATTTCAATTCGTTCTCCAAAGATAACTTATTAATTAACAAAATGAAAATTAATAACGGATTCTCTTATCATGGGATATTTATACTGGAAAAATGAAAAAGAGAATTTGAGTCATATATGGGCTATACATTTTTCTTATCTTGGAAAAAATCATGTGTGGTAAAACATACTTTATGATTTGCTGTTAAACAGTATAACGGTTGTTGCCCTATTTTTTAAAGAATAAATGAATCATATGATGAATAAGAAACTATGCATGGGGTTGTTCACCTTTGCGTCGGTTATATGTTTAAATAAGCTGCAAGCGCAATCGTTGGTGGATCCTTCGGTAAAGGAGGTTATTCAAAAGGCCTTTCAGACAAATAAGGAATTAAAACTGAAGGCCTATGAGGTTGATAAAGCGCGGTTGGAGGCCGAAGGGGTAAAAGCCAACAAACTACCACATGTGTCGGCCTTGGGATTATATGGCTATGTGCATAGTAATGGTAGTGTGGATATTCCTACGGTGAATGTTCCGCTTCTGAATTTAGGGCTTTTTGAAGGAGCGACCGGATTTAGTATGCACGGACAAGCTGCATATGCTGGTGTTTCGGTGAAACAGATTATCTTTTCGGGATTACAGATACCTAATGGAATAAAAGCGCTAAAGGAAAAGGCTGTTGCACAGCAATATCTGGAATCTGCCAGCCGGGAGACGCTGTCAAAAGATATTATTGCTTCTTTCGATCAGTTGATGCTTTTGGATGAAGTGGACAAACTTATCGCAGATTCGGAAAAGAGGTTGAAAAAGGAACAAGAAAAGGTCAACAAAGCCATTCAAAATGGACTGGCTATTCCCTATGATCGGGATAAACTCAAACTGGCGCTGCTTGAACTGGAAGAGAAGAAAGTTGAGGTCGCTGGAAACCGGGATCTCCTTTGTCAGAAAATTGAACAGGAAACAGGTGTTTCTTTTCAGGAGGTGGGTGAGATTCATTATGGGCTGAAGCCGATATTTTTGTCAGAAATACCAAATGATGTCGCACAACGATCGGAACTTAAAGCACTTGAAGCTTCATCAAAAGCGTATGAATACCTCTACAAAAAGGAAAAAGGGGGATCTTTGCCCGCTGTTTTTGCCTTTGGGTCAGCAAATTACTTAAATGTCTTCAATTCAAAATTAAGCATTAAAGACCAACCGTTATTGGGAACGGTCAACCTTCCACTAAATTCAATCAAGGGGAGTCCGAATCTCATGGTCGGGTTGGGCGTCAAATGGGACCTTTTTACCGGTGGAGAGCATCATAACAAAATTAAACAGGTCAAACTTGATCAAACCATTAACGCGACAAAAAAGGAGGATACAGAAGAAAAGCTAAACCTCTTATTGAGTAAAAATAAAGTTGGCTATAGCACCGGAAATCAAAAATTAAAGGTAGGGGAGCAGCAGTTAAAGGTTGCTGAAAACAATTTATCCATGGCCGTAAAACAATATCAGGCGGGATTGATAGACGTGACAGAATTGTTGGCTGCTGAAAACGATTGGTATAAGGTCAATCTGGGCTATTTTAATAACGTTTTGCAACAGCGGAATGCAGCGGTTGAATTATTACACACATCTGGAAAATTATTACAAACTATACATGAGTAACATGAAAAATTTATATGGGATACTATCCTTGTCTATTTTTGTTTCCTGTACAAATCAAGTGAAAGAAAAACCCATTGAGGGGAAGGTGGAGCGCGAGCAAGTGACAGTTGTCACAAAAGTACCTGGTAAAATCGCGAAGATCCTGGTTGCCGAGGGCGATTTTGTACATGCAGGGGACACCTTGGCTATTTTGAGTATTCCTGAGGTGGACGCAAAGGAGGAGCAGGCGAAAGGGGCGTTACAATCTGCCGATGCACAATATAATATGGCTGTCAAGGGAGCGACCAAAGGGCAGCTGGTCCAACTGCAGGCAAAGGTGGATGGGCTGAAGGAGCAATACGAGTTTGCAAAGAAATCAATTGGTAGGCTTGAGGCCTTACTGCAGGATAGTTTGATCCCTCAACAAAAGTATGATGAGACTTATGCAAAGTATCAAGGTGCTAAAAACCAATATCTGGCTGCACAGGCAGAAATGGCAGAAGCAAGAGGCGGAGCGAGACAAGAGCAACAGATTATGGCACTAGGACAAAAAGAAAGAGCACTTGGAGCCGTATCTGAGGTTAATGTTGCTGCACAGGAGAAATATGTGATTGCACCTCAGGATATGAGTGTTGAGACGATCAATCTCAAAGTGGGGGAACTCGCGATGGCAGGCTATCCGATTGTTAACGGTTCCCTGGACCGTTCGACTTATTTTAGATTTACATTACCCGAAAATCAGATTGCGAAGTTCCAAAAAGGGGCGACAGTGACAGTGGAGGTGCCCTATCTGAGCAATAAAAAAGTGTCCGCCAAGATTGCTAGCGTAAAAGCCTTGAATTCTTATGCCAATATCGCTTCTGCTTATCCGGATTTTGATCCGCAGCAAGCAGTTTTTGAATTGAAAGTCGTGCCTGAGGATATTGCCGGAACAAAAGATTTGTTAACAAAAACGCTGGTGGTCCTCCATGCGAATTAAAGGGAATGGTAGTGAAAAGATTTCTAGAATTAATCCAACGGGAGTTTAAGCTCTTTTTTAACAACAAGGTATTGTTGATGCTTTTTTTAGGTGCTCCGGTCTTATATGGTGTGCTGGTTGGTCATGTGTACCAACAGGGAAAGGTGACTGAAATGCCTGTCATTGTGGTAGACGAAGATAATAGCCCCTTAAGCGGTTCCTTTATCGATATGCTTTCAGACAACGAAAGTATACAGGTCGCAAAGGTATTGCCATCCTTGTTTGATTCAAAAGATATCGCCATTCAGCACGATGCAACAACAATAGTTCATATCCCCAAGGGCTTTGCTTCAGGCGTACAACAGAGCCGTTTGCCGGAGGTGACTGTATTTGTTGACGGCGCAAATACCTTGACCTCAAACACCGCTTTAATGGCCGTCAACGTTTGTGCGATGACCATGAAAGCGGGTATTCAGATTCAGGCACAAATGAAACGTGGCGTACCGGCAAAGGTCGCTGCTCAGCAGTATGAACCGTTTAAGACAACGATTGTAAAGCAAAATATCCGAAGTGGAAACTACCTGTACTTTATGTTGCCGGGGGTACTCATTACCGTGTTGCAACAGGTCCTGTTACTCGGCTTGGCCTTATCCTTTTCTTCGGAGTTTGAGGGGAACACATTCCCCGATCTTGTCAGAAAAATTTCGAACCCGGTTGGGCTTATTCTGGTCAAGATATTACCTTATGTTCTAATGTCGGTAGGGATATTGCTACTGTATTGGGGCTTTGGAAAATATTATCGAATGCCACTCCATGCTGACTTTGGCCGTTTTGTACTATGTACATTCGTGTTTTTGCTGGCGGTATGTTTTATAGGCGTGCTGGTGAGTATGCTGTTGCCCTCTCAACTGAAATCAACGGAAGTATTGATGGTGATTGCGACGCCAGCTTTTATCTTGAGTGGTTTTACATGGCCCTCAAGTCTGATGCCTGGTTGGGTGCAGGGTATAGCCAATGTAATTCCTTCAACACATTATCTTCGGATTTTTAGACTGCTATTTATCCAGCATGCGGAAAATTATCATACCAATAAAGCGCTGATGGCCTTGACGATCATTATGATTGTCTGTTTTGTACTTGCGGTTATTGTGTTATGGTGGAAGATCCGAAAATTAAAACAGGCTGATAAGCAAAAGCAGGTTCAGCCTTAATCGATATCTCACAAACAAAAGAGCCATTCCAAATTTTTGGAATGGCTCTTTTGTTTGTGTTAGCTGATTTTATTGGCTAACTTATTTTTTAGCTGCCGGAGCTTTTGTAGCAGGGGCAGTTGCTGTTGGAGCTACTGTACCCGGAGTTGTTGGCGCTGGCGCTGGAACTTTTCCTGGTTTGATATCCAATACCTCTACTTCAAACACCAACGGTGCATAAGGAGGAATCTTTCCGGATGGACGATCGCCATAAGCCAAAGAAGAAGGAATTACTAAAGTTGCTTTCGTACCTTTATTGAACAACTGGAATGCTTCTGTCCAACCTGGGATAACACCGTCAACACCCAATTGGAATTTCAATGCTTCATAAGGGCGTTGTGGCATGAAGATTTTCTCTTTCTTGGCAACATCTGGAAGGTTGGTATCAAATACTTTTCCGGTAGTCAAAGAACCTACATAATTTACATGGATAGAGTCTCCTACTTTAGCATTTGCGCCTGTTCCAGGTTTAGTAATTACATATTGAAGACCTGAAGCTGTTTTTGTTGTTTTCAAGTTTTTGTCCTTGATGTATTTTTCCAATTTTGCAGGTTCAGCAGCTTTGTGCTTGTTCAATTCTTCTTCAAAGTATTTTTGAACTTGCTCACCCAATTGTTGGTCTGTTAATTTTCCTTTTTTGAAGTGCTTTTTAACTCTGATTGAGAAAACTAAAAACTTGTCAGCAAATTCTGGTTTTGGTTGATGTGTTTTTGCGGCCATAGAATCCAAATTAATTTTGAAAACCAAGCTATCACCTTCACCAACATATTTGAATAGGCCTGTAGGATCTCCGGGATTTTTTGCAATAATACTGTCTGGATATAATTGAACGATCTGAGGAATTCCCATTTCGTAAGTGCTGCTCATCACAGAATCTCTGTCTGTTGATTGTACAATGTCAAGTGCTAATAAATCGCCTGATACTGCTTTCTCTTTTGCATTATCATCCACGATTTTATACTCAAGACCGCCTTCAGCCTTTTTGAATTTTTGGCATGACGTCATCAAAAGACCGGCAGCCGCGAAAAATAGAATTGCTTTCTTCATTTTCTAATGTATGTTACGATATCTTATTTTGTTAATATTTCTTTATAATCTGGTAAAATCGATTTGAATTTTGCGATCACAGCTGCAAGGCTATCTTTCGAATTTCCGCCTGAAGCATTGAGATGGCCGCCCCCATTGAAATGCAATTTACAGATTTCATTACAAGGAACTTCTCCAATCGATCGCAAAGATAGTTTAATTTGTTCATTTCTGTCAATAATTAACGCCGCTAATCGAATTCCTTTAATGGAAAGTGCATAATTGACCAAACCTTCGGTGTCTCCGGTGATAACCTGAAACTGATTAAGGTCTTCTTTGGTGACATGAATGACTGCCGTATTGTACTCTTGTATAACTTCAAGGCGATTGAGTAGACAAAATCCCAGAAATTTGAGCCGGCTTTCCGAAGAGCTATTGTATATTTCTTCATGAATCGCCCAATTTTGCGCACCACAATCAATCAAGGTCGCAATGATACGGTGAATTTCGGATGTCGTAGAGCGAAAACGGAAAGAACCTGTATCGGTCATAATCCCTGTATATAGACAAGTCGCCATATCCGCGCTGATATGATCCGCATCTTGCATCTCATTCACTAAAAAGCGATAGATTAATTGCGCAGTTGCCGCAGCAGATGGATCCCAAAATGCATAATCTTCAAACCCTTCCGGATCCAAATGATGATCGATCATACATTTGATCCCTTTTGCCTGACGGATAGGGTCGCCCATCTCATGAATACGAGCCAGCCCATTGAAGTCTAAACAGAATAATAAATCCGCAGCTTCAATCTGTTGATTATGTAAGTTGATATCCAGCGTATAAATCTGTACATTTTCCAAACCGGGCAACCAGTCTAGAAAAGCGGGGAAATCTGAAGGTACGATTAGATTGACCTGGTGTCCTTTTGCGGTTAACCAAAAATATAATCCCAATGATGAACCCAATGCATCGCCGTCCGGTTTGTAATGTGTGGTGATTACAATACGCTTTGGTTCAGCCAATAATTCTTTTAATTCTTCCGATTTTAGCATAGTCATATTAAGTCTGCAAACCTACTATAAAAAATTTGGATTAGACAAATTTTTTATAAACATCTTCTGCATCCTATTTCGTTTTGTTTTGGATTTAAAAATTTGATTTTCAATATTTTAAAATTTATATACATAAACCTTAAAATCCTTTTTCATGCAAATCAGATAATTCGCATTGTCGCCATAGTTAATCGGTCCATAATAGAATTTGGAGAACCCTTCCATCGGGAATCCTTCCTGTACCAGACCATCCGATCCAAAGACATAGATCATGCGATTGTCAGTACCAACTCCCAGTACATCGGATTTACCAATACGTTTAAAGAATAGTGGTCTATTACTCGTTTCCTCAATGAATTTATACTCGAAATAGGAAGATGAGTCCCTTGCGCTATAGGCATTCAATTTATTGTTGGCTAAAATGATAAAATCTCGGTCAGCGCCACCGCTAATATCTTCGAAATTAAAGAACGCATCCTTGCCCCAGGTACCCAATTTTATTTTTTTCGCTTCACCTTCAAAAGGCACCTTGAAAACACTTCCCCTATTGTCCGCTAGATAGACAAATGAATTTTTTTCATCTGAGGCAGCGACTAAACCGATGGGGTTCTTAATACTTTCACCTTCGGTATCCAATGTTTGCTTACGGATAATCTTGCCATTTTCATTGAAAAAATAAACCGAAGCTGTACTGGTACCGGCTATAATGTAATTGGTTTGCCCCAAAGTAGTTGTTTTGAGGTCAAACAGAATACGGCTGTCTACGGTATTATTCTCCATTCCTTCCACTTTCTTACCGTCTAATGTGTAAGCCAAAATGCGATCCGTGGCCGGGATATAGATGCGTTGTTCTTTATTGAAGTTGGTAATTGTAGCGCCATAACTTGCGTTGGAAGGTAACTCGACCGAAAAGCCAGCTATATTTTTCCCGTCGGGCATAATCCGGTAGAGCCGGCTTTTTGTGACCATGACGATACTGAGATCTTGTAATTGAATCGGTTCACCTAAAATCTCGCCTTGGAAAAGATTTTGCCAAAGCTCCTTTCCATCTGGCGAAAATGCATGTACGGTATGATCCTGTTCCTGGATCATAATAAACTTGTTTTTACCGTCCTGGTCCAGAATCCATGGCTTATTGATTATGCGATTTTCAAGTTGGACTGTCCATTCCGGTTTTCCGCCCAGACGTGTATCGCTTTTATAGAGTCCATATAGGCTGGAAGCGAATGTTCCTTGATTGCCACTCAACTGGTAAGACCAGGAATAGAAGTTCTGGAAACCAAATTGCTCTTCATCCTTGAAATTCTTCGCATAATCAGATTTTAGGTTATCCAAAATATTGCTTTTAGCAGCTTTGGGTTCCAAATAAAAGGTGACATTGCTCCGGCTATTTTGTAATGCTGCGTGGTTCTTGAAAATAGCAGTGCCCGATAGGAATTGCTTTTCACGGAATGACTCCCGATAATCCCGTAAAATTCCGGTTCTACTTGCAACTACCATAATATTGTCAACGATAGTAAAATAGGGTCTTGTGAAACTTTTGAACGGTTCCCCAAAGGAGGCATATAAGAGCTGGGAATATTTAAATTGATAAATTGAATCTCCAACAGCGGAACTGAACTTCTTAAAATTATTTGCAAATAGGCTGGAATCCGACAGACTGATTAAGCCCAGTACGTCTTGATTATCTAATTCAGCCAAGGCGAATTCGTCATTAAACAGCGGTGTGATCACACTGTCGAATGACACGTTGCTGTCCTCTTCAAAATTCTTAATACTCTTGCTGATACGCTCATATTCCTTTTGCTGAGTCAATAGTTCTTTTAATCCTGCATGAAAGCTGGCGGCATCTGAAATGCTGAAATCGATATAAGATGCCGCATTTTTAGGTAGATAGTTTCCTAATGCCTGCACTTGAGCAGTTTGGTTGGCAAATAATTGCAGATAGCTATTTTTGCTCCCCGTTAGATCTGTCTCACCCTTAAAGATCAGCGCATCCTGTTTGAAATTCATGTTCCAGGAAGTTTGTCCTTTTAATGAATCAATTAGATTAAGGTAAGTGCCAAACTTGGATTTCATCAATATCCGGGCAATTTGTGCTGACTGTTCATTGAAAAAATATAAACTGAGTGGCGTATTCTTATTGTTGTGATTGACGAAGAACTCAATTTGCTTGTTGTTTATTTTTTTTACGTTCTTATCGAAAATCTGTGCAAGAACCTGTTTTGAATAACTTGCAAAAATAATTTCGTGGGCATAAGCACAATAGAGTGTACTGTCTTTTATTCCTTTATTGAGCCCAAAGAACCGTTGGCCCAGGGTATCGAAGGGTTGAACTTTGTAATTGTTCCCCACCTGTCCCATCAGTTTTTCCAGTGTATTATTATCAAGGCTTTGTCCAACCTGCACACTATAAAGTGCTGTGATCTGATCTTTTTCTTGGTGAAAAGACAGCAATATCTGTTGGCCGGCGACAAAAGGTGTCAATTGTTCGTTTTGCAATAATTCTGCTTTTAACTGCTCTAGATTACTGAAATTTCCCCGACCCAGAACTGCTTTGAATAATTCGTAATCTTTAAATATTGTGTCTACAGCCTCGTTATTGGCAAAGGATGTAATGGCCAGGGTATTTTCTGGTAGGTATTGTAAGGCCTTGGAATCTTGTTTGTTATTTTTATTGAAATCTCCGAAAAGATAAATGGTTGCCACAATGACAGCTATGAACAGTAGAATAGTGATGATTATTGTTTTTTTCATCAGCGTAAATATTTATGAGTGTTCATCTTCAATGGTATAAGTGAACACGTTTCAATCAATTTGTTTTTTATGATAATGAAGCTATCATCAGCTTGTACGCATGATGGTTTCATATGTAAAACAAACCTAATAAAAATATGCGGGAAGCGCTAGAAAATCATGCTAATAATGGGCATTTGTAATATAAATTTAACAAAATATTCCTTATTTTGTTCGGTTTTTAATACATTTATCGAAGAAACACGTTTTCAGCATTCACTTTATAATAATGAATAAGAAAATCATTTTAGCCGCTTCGTTGTTGGGAGCATTAGCTGTAATATTAGGCGCCTTTGGGGCCCACGGTCTGGAAGGAAAGGTAAGTACATATCATCTTGAAACTTGGAAAACTGCAAATCAGTATCATTTCTATCATACCTTTGCGCTGTTATTTTTATCGACTTTCTCACGCGCAAAGACCTACTCGATCAAGGTGTCGTTTATCGCTTTTATCGTAGGCATTTTGTTTTTTTCGGGATCTTTATATTTGCTTAGCGTAAGAGAAATAACCGGTTTTGGAAACCCGGCTATCCTAGGTCCTATAACACCGTTGGGCGGTTTATCATTGATCATCGGTTGGATTGCCCTTTTTGTAGCTGCATTAAAAAATAAATCATAAGCTTCTGCCTAGATACAATAAAGCTTGCCAGCTTTTTAGATAGAGAGCCTTCCTGTGATCGAAAATCCGGGAAGGCTTTCCTTTTGATGGACCTAACTCAGCTATCCTTTGTGGCGCTTTTTTTGTATTTTTATCCCATAATAAAAAAATATGTCCAATCCGCAACCTTCGATTTTTAGTGAAAGAGATACTTTGTTTGTTGATGTGGTTCTGCCACTTGCCCTGGCGAGAACCTATACCTATCGAATTCCGGTTGACTGGAATGACCGGATAAAGATTGGGGTACGCGTTATTGTACAATTTGGAAGAAACAAAATTTATTCGGCTGTCGTCAAATCGGTCAGCAAAGAAGCTCCCCTGAAATACGAAGCAAAGTATATTTTAGATATCATTGATGACAGGCCTATTGTTAATTTGGCTCAATTTAAACTGTGGGATTGGCTGGCGGATTACTATATGTGCAGTTTGGGCGAAGTCATGCAGGCCGCACTTCCGGCGGCGTTGAAACTGGCTAGTGAAACCAAAGTGATCTCTTCTATAACCGAGGAATTTGATCGTTCGACACTTTCTGACAAAGAGTATTTGATCATAGAGGCTCTGGAGGTGGCAGGGGAACTTAAAGTCAATGATATTGTGAAGTTACTGGGGCAGAAAACTGTATTTCCGATATTAAAACAATTATTTGAAAAAGGGATCGTGCTGATCTCCGAGGAAATAACAGAACGGTATAAACCCAAAACAAAAGCATTCCTACGTTTTGCTCCGGATTTTAGAAATGAGGATGCGAAGCGGGAACTTTTGGACAGTCTCAACCGTGCGCCCAAGCAGCAGGATGCGGTTTTGGCATTTATGCAGCTTGTTAAAAAAACCGAGGAGATAACGCGGCCTATGCTTGCAGAGGCTTCCGGCTGCGGTAATGCAGCGATCACCGCATTAATTGACAAGGGGGTGTTTGAGATAAAGGAGAAGGTCGTGTCCAGATTTCAGGGAGAAGATATCGAACTGGATGCTAATTTTCAATTCAATGAAAATCAACAGCGTGCCTATGATGAAATCCAGCAGTCTTTTGAGGAAAAGGAGGTGACCTTATTACACGGCGTAACTGCATCAGGGAAAACGCAGCTCTATATACGTCTTATCGAACAGGCAATCGCTGAAGGAAAATCAGCGTTGTATCTTTTGCCTGAGATCGCATTGACAGCACAGATTACAGCACGATTAAAATTGCACTTTGGCGATAAATTGGGTGTTTATCACTCCAAATTCAATGATAATGAACGTGCTGAGGTGTGGCATAAAGTCATGAAAAATGAATTTCAGGTTGTTATAGGTGCACGTTCCTCAGTGTTTCTTCCATTTCAGGATCTGGGAATTATTATCGTTGATGAGGAGCACGAAAGTTCATATAAACAATTTGATCCAGCCCCCCGTTACCATGCTCGGGATACGGCCATTTACCTAGGATTTTTACATCAGACTAAGGTACTGTTGGGGTCCGCAACACCATCTTTGGAAAGTTATTATAACGCTAAGGCAAAGAAGTATGGGTTTGTGCAGCTGTTGGAACGTTATGGCAATGCACAGCTGCCAAGTATTGAGCTGGTCAATATTCCTGAAGAGGGGCGAAAAGAAAATATGTTTTCCTATTTTTCCGGAACGCTGTTAAAAGCTATTGAAGATGCGGTTAAAAATAAGGAGCAGGTTATTCTGTTTCAGAATCGACGTGGACACACCACGATGATCCAGTGTAATACCTGTGGTTTCGTCGCTAAATGTGTAAATTGTGATGTTAGTTTAACCTATCATAAAAGTTCCAATATGATGCATTGCCACTACTGTGGACATGCGGAGCCTCCGCTCCGGGTCTGTCCGGCCTGTGGAATGCCACATATTGAAAGCAAAGGCTTTGGAACCGAGCGGGTGGAGGAGGAACTGGAACTGCTGATGCCTGAGATTCGCATTGGACGATTGGATCTGGATTCCACCAAGGGAAAGTATGGCTTTGATAAGATTATTACCGCTTTTGATGAACATGAATTTGATGTACTGATCGGTACCCAGATGGTCGCCAAAGGACTGGATTTTGGACGGGTCAGTTTAATTGGTGTTGTGAATGCGGATACTATTATTAATTTTCCTGATTTTAGGGCTTATGAACGCTCTTTTTCTCTATTTTCCCAGGTCGCTGGCCGAGCCGGTCGTCGGGAAGCCGGTGGACGGGTGATTATTCAAAGTTATACGACAAATCATAGGGTATTGGAGCAAGTTGTTAACAATGATTATGAAGGGATGTTTATGACGGAAATCACTGAGCGGAAGAATTACCTGTATCCTCCTTTTTATCGGCTTATTCGTGTTGATATTAAACATATAGATTTTCAAAAATGTTACGATGCAGCGAATCGTTTCGCTGCCGCTTTACGTCCACAGCTCGGAGCCCGGGTATTAGGGCCTGAGCCCCCGCTGGTCTCCCGTGTCCGCAATAATTTTATCCAGACGATTACATTGAAGATCGAACGCACCAATATAAGTATTGCCAAAGTAAAGGAGTTGATTCGTTCGGTTTTATTGGATTTTGAACTGGATAAGGCCAATAGTGGAGTTCGTGTGCAGATCGATGTTGATCCTTATTAAAAAATACTGTGTGTTTGTTTAGTTTCCATACCGAAGGGGGCAATAATAATTGTTCTGAATGCGATATGATCCAGCTAATGTTGAGGTATTTATGATCTTGTGGTTAGTTTTTTTGTGCAGGGATGTTTTTTAATGATCAGTGTGTAATGTCTGTATTGGCTTGATGTTAAATGATTTGTGAATAGTTCGGCTAAATATCCCTTTTTAAAAGTAAATTTGAAACATCATGGCGTATAAGTTTATTGATAATTATCGGGAAAGAGGTGCACGCAAGAAATTGGTCGAGCATCTAAAAGGAAGAGGTATTGAAGATCAAAAAGTATTGGAAGCTATTGGGAAGGTACCACGTCATTTCTTTTTTGATGAAACGTTTTGGAATCAGGCTTATCGCGATATTGCGTTCCCAATAGGTGACGGACAAACGATCTCTCAACCATACACTGTCGCTTATCAATCCGAATTGCTCCACGTGAAAAAAGGGGATAAGGTATTGGAAATCGGAACGGGATCAGGTTACCAAACTTGTATTTTGCTCGAGCTTGGCGCCGATGTATATACGATAGAACGTCAGGAGAACCTTTATCAGCGAACGATCCAAGTATTGCCTTATATGGGATATAAAGCACATTTTTTTCTCGGAGATGGCTCCAAGGGTATTGAAGAACATGCGCCCTATGATAAGATTATTGTAACTGCGGGAGCTCCCTTTGTGCCTGAAATTATGTTGAAGCAGTTGAAAATAGGTGGGATTTTTGTCATTCCGGTGGGGGATGAGAAGTCTCAGAAAATGGTGACAATAATTCGTGTGGGTGAAAATGATTTTGATCGCATTGAATTAGACACTTTCCGTTTTGTGCCATTGGTTGGTGATCAGGCTTGGTAATCCATATTGTTTTGAAAAATTTAAGGGCACTTCGGTCCCTTATTTGTCTTTATGACAACATGTAAATGGAAATATATCGTTTTTTTTATTTTTCCTTGTGAATTCGCTCTATTTAAAAATTATAGTTTCTTACAGTTGTGATTTTGGATGGGGGCGCTTGTTGTCCAACTGATGGAATAAGAAAAAATATGTATCAATGAATCCAATAACGACATTATACGACCAAAAGCATCAAGAAATTGCCGCCACGGTCTTAAAATTAAATAAGCAGGTTAATACGTTAAGTTTAACACGACTCTTCGTCATTCTTGGTGGGGGAGCCTTGTTGTTTTATACTTTTCAGCTGGAAAGTCTTCCATTGGTTTTCTTCTGTTTCTTTGCACTGTTGTTCCTATTTGCCTATTTGGTACGCCGGCAGAGCCAGTTGGAACTTCAGAAGAACTATTTTGAAGCCTATTTGAAGGTACTCTCCAATGAGCAAAATATCGTTGATGGTAAGGCAAATATGTATGCTAATGGAGAAAATTTCGAAGATGGCAGTCATGCTTATAGTTCAGATATGGACGTATTTGGTGCACATTCCTTATTCGCCCAACTGAATCGGTCAACAACAAAACAGGGGATTGACCTATTGGCGTCCTGGTTTAATGCGCCTCTGGATAAAGAACAGATCCAACGGAATCAGGAAGCGTCAAAGGAACTGGAGAGTGAATCGGAATGGATCTGGGATTTTCAGGCTAAATTGCTTGCAAATCTTAATCATAAACTAGATATTAAGACATTTTTGTCCAATTATTTCCAGGACCGGAATTTTAATTTTGGGAATGCTTTCATGCGTATGTATGTCAAAGTTGGTCCAGTTTTATTTGTGCTAGCGCTTGTTGGAAGCTTTTTTATTTCCAAATTTGCTGCGGTTGCCACGATATTAGGTTTGTTTCATATCCTTTGGGCTTTCGCGAAAGCAGGTAGTGTCGGTTTATTTTCTTCAAGGATAGACAAGATTGGTGGAATACTGGCTTCCTATGCCGATGCGATACAAGCTATAGAAAGTCACCCATGGAAATCCGCTTCCTTACAGGAAATGGCTAATGAATTAAAGCAGGGGGGGCATGCTGAGCCTATTTCAAAAGCGTTTAAAAAACTCGCAGCGCTTATCAATAATCTTGATGCGCGAAACAATGTTTTTGTTGGCGTATTTCTGAATCTTTTCTTACTGTGGGATTTTAGACAGGTGCTGGCGATTATCGACTGGAAAAATAAGTATGAACAGGAGATTCTGAATTCGTTTGATACTTTGGCAAAAGTCGAAGCTGTAAATAGTCTTGCAATTTGGAAAAGAAACCATCCGGATTATAGTTACCCTGTCATCTTAAATAATCCTGGTGAGGACAAAATTGATGCGCAAGATGTTTACCATCCACTCATCCCAAGGGAGTTAGTGGTTTCCAATGATTATACCAGTAATGATCATCGGGTCGCATTGGTAACCGGATCCAACATGGCCGGGAAAAGTACGTTCTTGCGTACTATCGGTATCAATGCAGTTTTGGCCTATGCCGGCGCAAGTGTTGCCGCGAAATCATTTCAATTACCGATTTATAAGCTTATATCTTATATGCGTATCCGGGATAATCTGAATGAAAGCACTTCTACTTTCAAGGCAGAGCTCAATCGGATGAAATTTATATTGGATACAGTGGCTTCACACAAAGACAGTTTCTTTCTGATTGATGAGATGTTACGCGGGACAAACTCCGTTGATAAGTATCTAGGGTCACGAGCTATCATTAAGCAGCTGGTTCGCTTGGATGGTAAGGGTATGGTAGCGACACATGATCTCCAGCTGTCCAGTTTAGAACAGGAGTTTCCAAAAGATATTAAAAATTATCATTTTGATATTCAGGTGAATGAAGGGCAGATGCTGTTTGATTATAAGCTGAAAACGGGCGAGTGTAAGATCTTCAATGCTTCTTTATTACTGAAAGGTATAGGGGTAGATATCGAGGAAAATATTGGATAAAAATGACTCAACTGTTTTTGGATAGCCTTACATTTGTGCTCTCTTGAATCCTTAAAAAAACAATAAATGACTTTACAAGAACGTATTGATTTATCGGAAACACATGTATGTACAACTGTATTCCCGTTTTTGACAAATCATCACGATACCTTATTCGGCGGTAAGGCAATGTCTATTATGGACGAAGTGTCTTTTATGGCCGCAACGAGATTCTGCCGCAAGACATTAGTGACGGTATCAACCGACCGTATTGACTTTAATAAAGCAATTCCTTCTGGGAGTATTATTGAGGCAATTGCGCGGGTGCAAAATGTGGGACGTACCAGCCTGAAGGTGAAAGTCGAAATATTTCTGGAGCATATGTATAAAGAAGGAAGAGAACTGGCGATCGAAGGCGTTTTTACTTTTGTGGCTTTGGATGAAAATAAACAGCCAATTCCTGTTTTAGAAGGTTTGGATATAGAATAATTTATCCAGTAGCAAGAGAGAACTCGCATTGATCCTGGTCGGAAACGCAAAGAAGGGGCTGATAATCCACCCCTTTCTCGTAACCATCTCTTTCGTCAGATTATATTCTTTTTAAAATCATCTTTCACGAAAGATGATTTAATCGCTTGATTTCACTAGCAATGCCCAAAAGTTTTTCGCGGAAGATTTGATCAAGCCAATTGCTTTGTTCCGTTGTTTAGGAATAGGGGAAGCATTACACTGGAGATATTGATCCCCTTGCACGGGCAGCGTTAGAACTTCATAACGCGATCGAGCTCGCGTTTGACATCTCTTTCCTTGATATTTTCCCGTTTATCAAAATCTTTTTTACCCTGTGCCAGAGCAATTTCAACTTTTGCAAAACCGCGTGAACTGATAAAAATGCGTAACGGAACAATTGTAAAACCCCGTTCTTCTCCCTTTTCTTTTAATTTTTTCAGTTCTTTTTTTGTCAGGAGGAGTTGACGGTCACGTTTTGCTTCATGGTTGTAAAATGAACCCATGGAATATTCGGCGATATGCATGTTACGAATGTAAAGACCATCGTCAAAGAAACTACAGAAACTATCGTTAATATTTGCCTTTCCCTCACGTATTGATTTGATTTCGGTGCCTAAAAGTCGAATTCCAGCGACGTATTTGTCCAGTAGATGATACTCAAAAGAAGCTTTTTTATTTTTTATATTGATATCTGAAGATAAAGCCATATATTGTTGTATATTAGTAAGTCTATACCATTGCTAGTGCAATGAACCTAAATGTAACTAATTATAGGATAATTTATAGTTCGCAAATATAATTATTAAAATTGTCTTATTTTATAGTAGAATTGTGTGGGGAGATGTTAGCGGAGTATTAAAATAAAATTAACTGTTTTGGGCGATGTGTTAAAAATATGACTAAATTTAAGCGAAAGTCAGATTATGTTTTCGTATGTTTGCAACGTTTTTTGGAATTATTGTGAATATATACAACGTAGAATTTCAACTTACATTGTGGATAGAGCAGATTTTTATTCGAAGACAGAGTTTTTTATATAAAAGTCCAATTCGAGAATTTTGTTTGTTACAATAACATCTAAAAGTTAGAAATAGTTTTAGAAATACCTTTTTATCGCATGAGTAAAGGAAAGTTAGGCGAAAAAATATCGCAATTTAAGATTGTAGAGGAGTTAAAAGCTAAGGGCTTATATGCCTATTTTAGACCTATTCAATCAAAACAAGATACCGAGGTAAAAATCGATGGTAGACGTGTATTGATGTTCGGTTCTAACTCTTATTTAGGGTTGACCACTGATACACGTATTATAAAAGCAGCGCAAGATGCTTTGGAAAAGTATGGTACGGGATGTGCTGGATCACGTTTCTTAAACGGTACATTGGATATTCACGTAGAACTGGAGGAAAAACTATCTGCTTATGTAGGTAAAGAAGCCGCAATTCTTTTTAGTACAGGATTTCAATCAAATCTTGGTCCTTTGTCTTGTCTGATGGGACGTAATGATTATATTTTGCTAGATGAGCGTGATCATGCATCTATTATCGATGGTAGCCGTTTATCATTTGCGAAAGTCATTAAATATGGCCACAACAATATGGACGATCTGCGTGCTAAATTATCCAGATTACCTGAAGAAAGCGCAAAATTAATCTGTACTGACGGTATCTTTAGTATGGAGGGTGATATTGTTAACTTGCCGGAACTTACCACAATTGCGAATGAGTTTGATGCCGCGGTTATGGTGGACGATGCGCATAGTTTGGGTGTTATTGGGCACAAGGGAGCCGGTACGGCATCACATTTTGGGCTTAATGATGACGTAGACTTAATCATGGGTACGTTCAGTAAATCATTAGCTTCCTTAGGTGGATTCGTAGCGGGTGATGCTGATGTGATTGATTTCTTGAAACACAATGCACGTTCGGTTATGTTTAGTGCTTCAATGACGCCAGCATCTGTTGCCTCAACATTGAAAGCGTTGGAGATCATCCAAAATGAACCTGAACATATTGAAAAATTGTGGAAAAATACAGATTATGCCAAAGCACAATTATTGGATCATGGCTTTGATCTAGGTGCCACAGAAAGTCCTATTTTACCAATATTTATTCGTAGCAATGAAAAAACCTTCTGGGTGACTAAAATGCTCCAAGATGATGGTGTATTTGTTAATCCAGTTGTTTCTCCTGCAGTTCCTGCTGAGGAATCTTTGATTCGTTTTTCATTGATGGCGACACATACTTATGACCAAATTGATGAAGCAATCGAGAAGATGGTTAAAGTATTCAAACAAGCTGAAGTTGAAACATTAATATAAAATCTAATCGTATATGATTCAGATTGTACCCGTTGAAACAAAGAAACAAAGACGGTTGTTTATCGATTTCCCTCATAGTCTCTATGAGGGAAATCCTAATTATGTACCGGCCTTATTTCTTGAACAAAACGATTTGCTTTCCCCTGATAAGCATCCCTTTTATAAACATTCCCAAGCACAACCTTTTTTAGCTTATCGTGACGATAAGATCGTTGGCCGAATCTGCGCGATTTGGAATAACAATCACAATGCTTTTAATCATGTGAATGAAGGTCAATGGGGATTTTTTGATTGTATAGATGATCAGGAGGTGGCCAACGCGCTGTTCGAAACTGCTGAAAAATGGGTGAAAGCCAAAGGCGGAGATACCATCGTTGGACCGATCAATTTATCGACCAATGATACCGTTGGGCTTTTGGTGGAAGGTTTTGATAGACCACCAGTGGCAATGATGCCCTACAATTCACCCTATTATATTGATTTAGTTGTCAATGCCGGTTACGGACATAAGGTAGATCTAAGAGCCTATCTGGTCATGGAGCAAACTGCAGATAAGCGGTCTGTAAAGCTGTTGGATAAGCTGGAGGAACGTTTAAAAAGGTCAGGCATTACACTTCGCCAATTTAATGTAAAGGATTTCAAGAACGAAGCTGCAAAGGTTCGCGATATCTATAATAGAGCCTGGGATAAAAATTCAGGATTTGTTCCGATGACGGAAGATGAATTTAACTATACAGCCAAAGATCTGAAAATGATCTTAGACCCACGTTTTGCCATTGTAGCTGAAAAGGATGGTGAGCTTGTTGGTTTTGGTCTTGGTATTCCGGATATCAATCAAATTCTTATCAAAGTAAAAAGAGGCCGTCTGCTTCCTACCGGTATTTTCAAATTGTTGTTCGGAAAGAAAAAGATCAATTTGCTTCGGGTGTTGATGCTGGGCGTATTGGAAGATTATCGCAAGCTGGGTATTGAGGCATGTTTATATGGCCGAATTATTAAAGAATCCAAAGATTCTAATATAAAAGGGGCCGAATGTTCATGGATGTTGGAACATAATTATATGATGAACCATGCCATTGAGCAAATGAATGGAGAATTGTACAAACGTTATCGTTTGTATCAAAAATCATTATGACAGAAAAAATATTGATCACTGGAGCGAGTGGTTTTGTGGGCTATCATTTGACAAGGGCAGCGAAGGAAGCAGGGATGGAGGTTCATGCTGCTGTAAGGAAGTCGAGTGATGTTTCGGAAATTCGTTCTGTTGTGGATAAATTTGTTTATCCTGATTTCGCTGATGAAGCGTCCATCAAAGCTTTATTGGAATCGGAAAACTATACCTATGTTGTGCATGCGGCAGCAATGACGCGGGCCAAACGCGAAGAAGATTTGGAAAAGGTCAATGTGGGTTATACCAAAAACTTGGCATCGGCTTGTTTTTCTCTGAAAAATCCAATCAGCAGATTTGTTTTTGTCAGCAGCCTTGCTGCGATAGGGCCAGTGTCTTATGCATCCAATTTAATTGATGAACATAATCCCTACTGTCCGGTGACAGCTTATGGGCGAAGTAAAAGCAAGGCAGAACTTGCATTGACCGACTTTGTGGATCAACCATTGACAATTTTGCGCCCTACAGCGGTATATGGTCCTAGAGAAAAGGATATCTTTATTCTTTTTAAAACCATGAATGGCGGAATGGATGCCTATGTTGGAAGAGCTCCTCAGAAACTGAGCTTTATCTACGTTACGGATCTGGTTCAGGCTATTTTAAATGCCTGCCGTTTGGATCAAGGCGGGAAAAAGGTATACAATTTGAGTGATGGTCAGGTGTATGACCGATATGAAATGGCAAAAGTTTTCAGCGAGTTTACGCAAAAGAAGATGATCCGCATGCATATTCCATTGGGAGTTGTTAAGGCGGTGGCCATCATCTTTGAGCGGCTATATAAAAATTCAAAAAAGATACCTGTACTATATCCAGAGCGATTGAATGAACTTACGGCTGAAAATTGGGGCTGTGATATTTCATTGGCTCAAAGCCAGATACAATACCAGCCTAAATATGATTTGCGAGCAGGCTTAATGGAGGCGCTAGCTTGGTATAAAGAAAATAAATGGTTATAATCACAGACAATGAGTGAGTTTAAAATAAATAAAAAGCTTTTTCAGGACCGAAAAAGAACAAATATCCTCAGTGAACCCGAACAGAAATTGATTACATATCTGGTGCCAAGGGTTCCGAATTGGATCACTTCGGATGGTCTTACAGCAATCGGTTTTTTTGGTTCATTGATGGTTTTGGGCAGCTTTCTACTTGCAGAATACGTGGATATTCGCTATTTACTATTGGGGATACCCGGCTTTTTTGTGCAATGGTTCGGAGATTCATTAGACGGTCGTATCGCTTTTTATCGGAATAAATCACGCCGTTGGTACGGATTTGCATTGGATATTGTGATGGATTGGATCAGTACTGTCTTTATTGGATTAGGCTATGTACTTTATACCACAGGTGATTATAAGTATCTTGGATTTACATTGGTTTCCTTATATGGTTGGGCAATGATTATATCTCAACTTCGGTATAGGATTACAGATAAGTATACCATAGATGCAGGTATATTGGGGCCGACGGAAATACGGGTAATTATTTCCTTAGTCATGTTATTGGAAGTACTCATGCCGGGTTCCATTAATTGGTGTGTATTTGTGATCTGTATTTTGCTTTTTATTATCAATGCAAACGACACACGTCTCTTGTTGAAATTGGGAGATGCGAAGGATAAGGAAGACAAATTGAAAAAACAGCAAGAGGAGGTTAGCTAAATATGTCTTCAAAGATTATTACTTTTTTAAAAGCACAACTGTCCGCCTTTTTGGGCGGATTGTTTGATTTTGGGGTATATTCTGCTTGTTATAAACTGTTTCATATTAGCGCTCCTTTCTCCAATGCAATCAGTGGGAGCCTGGGGGCGATCGTAAATTTCCTGATCAATCGGTATTGGTCTTTTGGTAGCACCCAAAAATCTGTGGGTAGTCAGTTATGGAAGTTTGTAATCGTTGTCTGTGGTAGCATTCTGCTTAAATCCACTGGTATCCACTTTCTAGTGGATGTATACCATTTTAATTTTTTGTTATCAAAGCTATTTGTCGAGTTGCTTGTTTCTTTAGGTTTTAATTACACGCTTCAGCGTTTTTGGGTTTTTAAAGCGGAGGATAGGTAATTTGCTCTTCCTTCGTTTCAATTGAATGATGCTAGTTTAGCTTAAGCCTGCTTTTTCCTTTCATCACTACTTGGCAGCCTTAATCCTTTTTTTAATTTTAAATTGGTGAACTTGTAATCTTTTGCTGATAACTTCAGGTTATTTGTGAAGAGGCTGATGCCTGTTTTGATTTCGGTTTCCAGCTTCTCCTTTTTAGACTTTCATCAATAAGTGCAGTATGAACAATGATATTCTTTCTGAGTAAGATTAAGAACCGTGTGGTTATAGTAATAATTGTTCCTGGAATGATTATCCTTTAATCTAGGAATAGTTTAGATTTAAGTTAGTATTTAGTTAGGTATTCATTAGCTTTTACCTAAACTATACCTAAACTAAACCTAAACAAACCCTAACTAAACCCTAACTAAACAGTTAATCTTCACACACACTGACCCGGCCTATTGGTACCTGTTTCTGCGGAGCTTATGTATACTCCTGGGCTGTCCGCCTTTATCTATTGTTTGATACCCCAACCGTTCGCCCGGATGCCTGCCGCATCTCCCTACATAACCGGCCTTTTGGCGCTGTCGGGAGTAATTCCCCTGGCCTTACCATTACTTTCCGCCGCGGGGCCAGCGCCAACCCGTCAGCGCAGATCCCGTAGCGGCCCTATGCTGACCGGCCTTTTTTGGCCTTACCGCACACCCTTTGCCGCCACCGTGCCCCGCCGGAGCCCAGGAAATCCCCTGCGGGATCCTGTTTCACAAAAACAATCCCCCAAGGGTACAGCCAGTTAGCGGAAAAAT
>NZ_JBCNKE010000011.1:0-291166 GCF_039596235.1 Sphingobacterium sp. | reverse complement strand
TTCCTTCGCCAGATGGCAGCCATTGAGGTCAACATTAATACGCGGGGGATCTTTGGTGGTATCACCGACAATTCGACCTTCTCGCTCGGTAAAGGTACGGGTACGGCCTTTACCAATATTATCCAAACCGGTGATTTCAGCATCTTTAACGCAAGTTTTTCCAATTTGCAGGATGTTGGTCCCATCAATGGGTCGGAAATGACCGTGGTGGACAGCCGCTGGGGCAATGCAGAAAAGATTGCACATTTCTATACGGCTAATACAAGCTCTATTTCGGCGAATAACTTACGGGTTCGGCTTGACGGTCTCCATATTACACTGGATGATAATAGTACCCGAAATTTTGCAGCAAATAGTATTGTTCCCATCAGTCACGGTTCGGCATTGAACCTGACCAAAGGTACCCTGTCCAAAACCAATGTACGTCTGATCGAATCGGGCGTGAGTGTCAGTGGCCTGGTATGGGCGCGTACCAATCTGGTTTACGATAGCGAGAAACTCTATGGTGGAAGCTACACACAAGGGGCCTCTGATGCCTATCGCTTTCGTACGGATAATAATTATTCCTACCCATCCGTAAATACGGAATATTGGAATTTTGGTACAACAACCCCGCGCGGAACAGACTATCGTACGGTTGATCAATGTAAAAGGGTCTATCCGGAATTGACCTGGAGATCACCGATTGAAAGTGATCCTCAGGAGTATACTAGACTTAGGAATAATACTGACCGTAAAACTTCCATTACAAGAGTCCCTGATGGTTATAGACACACGATTACTTGGACAGGTACGCAGGCCCATAATTCTGCTTATCCGGATAATGATTTGGTCCTATCGTATTATGGCTATATCGATAATAACGGTAACCGTCAGCAGATTCCTTCGGGCAGTTCGGCCGGCACTGGAACGCTTCGCTATAAAAGTGCATCTTTTAATACCAATAATAACGGAAATCGGATCCTTTATGCAGAAGTCAGCAATGGTACCTTTCAAAATATGTCAATTCAGGAAGTGGCCTTTAACCAGGGTAACACCATTCGCTGTGTGCGCAATGTGATCAATAATTAAATAAGATTTTCTTCATAGACTTGAATAGTTAGTATATCGTACCGCGATGGTAGGTGTGGGTGGATCAGCAAAAGCTGGTTCACCCTTTTTGTTCTTCATCAGTCTGGTAATACCGTTAAAGCAAAAAAAGCCAATCTTGCGATTAGCTTTTCTCTTGTGATCCCGCTGGGATTGGCTCAGCCCCACAGTTCCCGCGCATATCCTTGAGCCTCCATAGGATCGAACCCGGCCATCCCTTCGTTCGAATCCTTAATACTGCTAAAAACAAGAAAAGCCAATCTTGCGATTAGCTTTTCTCTCGTGATCCCGCTGGGATTCGAACCCAGGACCCATACATTAAAAGTGTATTGCTCTACCAGCTGAGCTACGGAATCGTACTTCTTTTTTGAACTAGTGCTCCTTGTTTGAAGTGATGCAAAAGTAGGGCTTTAATCCTATTCCTGCAAATTTTTTTGGCTTAAAATAGCGGGTTCTTGCTTAAAAAGCTGATTTTAAGCCGAAAAAATTAACTATTTTCCAATTCCATAATTTCCTCGGCCAATAGCTCCCATTGTTCTTGAAATTGGGTTAATTGAGCTTTTGCTGAATTGTACGCTCGCGTAGTTTCCTGTAGCTTAATCGCATCCGAATATACGGCTTCATCAGCTAGTTTCAGTTCAAGGTCCTTCACCAATATTTCCTGTTCTTCGATCTTTTTCTCCAATGTTGAAAGCTCCTTGTTCTTTTTGCTCAATAATCGTGTCCGATCTTCGGAAGGCGCTTGTTTTTCCTTTTTGACCTTAGGCTCTTCTTTAACCTTTTTTTCAGGTTTGACCTCTGTTTTTACAACACGTTTAGCAGCCCATTCTTCATATTCCTGATAAGTGCCCGGATATTCTTTGATCTCCTTGTCTTCGATATACCAAATTTTGTTGGCGACATGATCCAAGAAATAACGGTCATGGGAAACAACGATAAAAGTTCCTTCAAATTGTTGCAGCGCCTGGATCAGGATGTTGACCGATTGCATATCCAAGTGGTTGGTAGGCTCATCGAGTGCCAGAAAGTTGGCATCTGCTGTCAATGCTTTGGCTAGGGCTACACGGGATTTCTCTCCTCCGGATAACACCTTGATTTTTTTGAAGGCATCGTCGCCCGTAAATAGGAAACAACCCAATATCGAACGCAATTCGGTCTCGGTATGTTTTGGCGCAAAGGCCTGCAGTTCGGCTAATATGGAGTTTTCGAGATGGAGTGCCTCCAATTGATGCTGTGCAAAGAAGGTTTGGGACACATTGTGACCATGTTCCGATTTTCCTTCGAATTGATCATCTGAGCCGGCTACAATACGGAGTAGGGTGGACTTACCCTTTCCGTTCGCACCGATCAAAGCAATTTTATCACCTTTTTCAATAATCGCGGAGGTATTTTTTAATATCTCGAGGTTAGGGTAAGATTTAGAGATATTATCTAAGGTGACCACATGACGCCCGGAAGGTTTTGAAAACTTAAAGCTGAAGTTGACCGTTGGATTATCGTCATCCACGTCTTCAATTTTCTCCATGCGATCTAGGGCTTTAATCCGCGACTGCGCCATTTTCGCTTTGGAAGCTTTCGCACGGAAACGCTCGATAAGCCGTTCCTCCTGTTTGATCTTAGCCTGCTGATTTTTGAACTGATTGGCCTGTAACTCGTTTCTCAATTCCTTTTCTTCCAGATAAAAGCTGTAGTTACCTGCATAAAGTGTTAATTTCCCCTTACGCGATTCCACGGTCTTTTTGATGATCCGGTCCAGAAAATATCTATCATGTGATACAATAACGATTGCTCCGTCAAATGCCTGCAAATAATTCTCAAGCCATTTGATAGATGGTAAGTCCATATGGTTGGTAGGCTCATCCAATAATAGAATATCTGGTGTCTGCAACAAGATTTTAGCAAGCATCACGCGCATACGCCAGCCTCCCGAGAATGTGGCCAATGGTCTTTTTTGTTCTTCTTCGGAAAAACCTAGACCAGCGAGGATCTCGTGTGCTTTGAATTCAAGATTATAACCATCCAGCGCTTCAAATTCCAGTTGTTTATCGCTTAGTTTATTAAGAATATCGTCCGAATAATCTGTTTCTAATTTCGCAAGTAAGTCTTCGATTTCGGCATGTAGTTGATTTTGGCGTTCGAACGCTTCCATAGCGACGTATAGAATACTTTTGTCCGAATGGTAGGATAATAAGTCCTGGTTTAAGTAACCGATCTTAAGATCCTTTGCCATGGAAATTGTACCCGAAGTTGGGGCATATTGTCCAACGATCAAACGCAATAAAGTCGATTTTCCAGCTCCATTGGCGCCAATTAAACCTACCTTATCACCTGGTTTGATGTGCCAGTTTGCCTCATCGTACAACGCTCGGGATCCTATTTCAAATGTTAAATTATTTATTGATATCATTTCAAATGCAAAAGTACAAAAGTAATGAATATTTCTTCTTGTTTGACTAACTTTGCGATTATGTATAAATTAGTCAAACCTATATTCTTTACAATGAATCCGGAGATGGCTCACCATAAGGTGACCAGCGGATTGAATGTCTTCTCAAAAATCTGGGGTGCCAAGCAACTATTGAACGCTATTTTTACGGTAGAAGATCCTCGCTTGGAACGTGAGGTCTTTGGGCTTAAATTTAAAAATCCCGTAGGGCTGGCGGCAGGCTTCGATAAAAATGCCGAATATATAGCGGATATGACTAATTTAGGTTTCGGTTTTATTGAAATCGGAACAGTTACACCAAAGCCTCAGCCCGGAAATGATAAACCCCGGATGTTTCGTCTGGTACCGGATGAAGCCCTGATCAACCGTATGGGGTTTAATAATCAGGGGGCGGATGTCGCTGCTAATCGTCTGAAGAACCTAAAAGACCGAAAAGGGCTTCTAATCGGGGGGAATATTGGAAAGAACAAGCTTACTCCGAATGAAGAAGCGGTAAATGACTATATCTACTGTTTCAATGCCCTTTTTGAGTATGTGGATTACTTTGTTGTCAATGTCAGTTCACCCAATACACCGGGCTTAAGGGATCTGCAGGAAAAGGAACCGCTAAAAAATATATTGCATACACTACAGGAGCTGAATAAAACGAAGTCAGCCCCCAAACCTATTTTGCTTAAGATTGCACCTGATCTCACCGATAGCCAACTGGATGATATTGTAGAAATCGTGATGGAGACACAAATTGCTGGGGTCATCGCAACAAACACGACGATTTCGAGAGAAGGGTTAAAGAGTCAACAGGAATTGATCCAGGAAGCAGGAGGGGTGAGTGGACGACCATTGACCAAGCGTTCAACAGAGGTAATCCGTTACCTAAGCCAGAAATCAAATAAAGCATTTCCGATCATTGGTGTCGGCGGTATTCATTCCGCGAAAGATGCGATTGAGAAACTGGATGCCGGGGCTAGCCTTATTCAGGTCTATACCGGATTTATATACGAGGGACCAGGGTTGATATCAAATATCTGTAAAGGGATATTACAGACAGGACGGTAGTAAAGCCATGGCTGTAGATTTTAATTTGAAAGATTTTTTGGATAAAAAGGTTGATGAATATAATCAACCTAATTTTATCCCCCATGATCCCATATCCATACCACATCAATTCTCGTCCAAAAATGATATTGAGATTACAGGCTTTCTAGCCGCAATTATGGCTTGGGGGCAACGTAAAACCATTATCAATAAATGTAATGAATTGATCAATAGAATGGACGGTGCTCCTTATGATTATATCATGAATCATAGTGACCAGGACCTCAAGAGCCTGCTTGGTTTTAAACACCGTACATTCAATGACACCGATATACTTTATTTCGTCACTTTTTTTCGGCATCATTACAGCCACTTCGCGTCTTTAGAAGATGCATTTTTGGTCGGACAGGAAAACCTAGTGGAGGTGGATCTGGAACAGGCACTCAATGCTTTTAAAACCTATTTCTTTTCTCTGCCGGATTATCCACAGCGAACGCGTAAACACATCAGTAGTCCCGCGCAAAAATCCACGGTAAAGCGCATCAATATGTTTTTACGCTGGATGGTTCGCAAAGATAATAGCGGAGTTGATTTTGGCATCTGGAACCGCCTGTCACCAAAAGATCTGATCTGTCCATGTGATGTCCATGTCGAACGGGTAGCGCGAAAATTTGGGTTGATTACCTTGGAAAAGGTCAACTGGAAGACTGCACAGGAGCTAACGGCCAATCTTAGATTGCTGGATTCCAATGATCCCGTAAAATATGATTTTGCGCTTTTTGGCTTGGGGGTAGAAGGGGAGCTCTAAAGTCCCTTCAAGTCCGTTAAACTCGGCTCAAGTCCCTTCAACTACCTTAGCCCGGCACAGACCTCACACCGATAACGCACGCATTCGGTGATATTATCCCACCAACGGCGCACAGGGCCAACGGGTATACCAACTAGCTGCAGCCTTGATACCATACCCATATCGTAGGTATCTAGGGGCGCTATCCTTACTGTGAGGCCTACGGCCTACGGATATGGTAGAGAGAGCACTGCAGGTTTAAAGGTTTTGGCAAGCCGAAAGAAACTGCAGTAAGACCGTAATGATTGACTGATATAGCACAAAGCGAAAGGTGCTTTTGAGGTGCCTCATCTGTGCTTCGTGCCTGTTGGTATATTTTCAGCAATGACGGTCAAAAGAGCAATAAAAAAGCCTGTATGCTAAAATACAGGCTTTTTCAATATTTTTGGCTACTGTAGCATTAGACGAGCTTGTCAATCTTGATCAAAAGGTCCACCAAGCGATTGGAATAGCCAAACTCATTGTCATACCAGCCTACAACTTTCACTAATCCACCCACAACCGAAGTCAATTGCGCATCAAAAACACAAGAGTAGGGATTGTTTATTATATCAACAGACACAATAGGGTCTTCGGTATAAAACAATACCTCCTTTAATTCATTTTCGGCTGCAGCTTTAAAGGCTTGATTGATTTCTTGGACCGTTGTTTCCTTTTCCAAAGTACAGGTAAAATCTGTTAAGGAACCATTCAGCACAGGAACGCGTATGCCTGCTCCACCCAATTTATTCTGTAAATGGGGAAAGACATTGGTAATCGCTTTGGCAGCACCTGTGGTCGTCGGTATGATTGCCGAGGAGGCCGCACGTGCCCGTCGCAGATCCTTGTGTGGTGCGTCATGCAGGTTTTGATCGCCGGTCATAGAGTGTACCGTGGTGATATATCCATCCTTTATCCCCCAATTGTCATCTAAGATTTTGACCAAAGGGGCGACATTGTTGGTCGTGCAGGAGGCATTGGACAAGATGGAAGCCGAGAGATCGACAGCACGATCGTTGATACCAAGTACAACCGTTGGAATATCTTTGTCCGTTGGCGGAGCAGAGATAATTACTTTTTTTGCACCTGCCGTCAGATGAAGGGCTGCTTTTTCACGGTTCGTAAAATGTCCCGTAGATTCAATGACAACATCGATATGTAAAGATTCCCAGGGCAGTAAAGACGGATCTTTTTCATTGCTCACCAAAATGGAATGGCCATTTACGATAATATGCTGTTCATCGTGCTTCACCGTTCCAGAGAAAGGACCGTGGACCGAATCATACTTAAATAAATGGGCCAAAGTCTTGGTGTCTGCCAGGTCATTGATAGCGACGACCTGCAATTGATCAAAAGCATTACGAAGAAAAATATTACGCAATGTGTTTCTTCCGATACGTCCAAATCCGTTTATCGCAATATTGAGCATTTCAGCTTATTTATGAAATTGACTTATCACCTCATTGATGTTTTTCTCACCTTCCCAATGTGCTTTGAGTTTTCCGTCACCTCCGTAGACATAATTTGCCGGGAACTGTGCTGGAACATGTATGTTTTGGATAAAGTTTTGATCCTTATCAATTAAGACTTCCACATTAGAAGATTTGGATAATTTTGGCGCAAAGCTATCAAAGAATCCTAATACCAGAGCCGGATCATTCATGGAAATATAGAAGATATTGACATCTTTTAGGCGATCAATATTTTTCTCAAGTTCGGTTGCTTCATGCTGACAATGGCTACATCCTGGATCAAATAGAATAAAAACCGTATTTTTATCTTTCGCAAGATTTTCATTGCTTACACGTATGCCTGATCGAAGCTGATAAAAAGTGAAATTAGGAAGAATTGCAGCAGGCCCAGAAGCTGGTGCAGGAGTAGTTTGGGCGTGATCATGGCCTGCGTGGTCGTGCCCGGCATGGTCATGATTTTCGGCCGTATTTTCCGTTGCGGTATTCTCTGTTTCAGCTGTCTTTTGATTGCCGTTGTTATTACATGAATAAAGCATGCCCGCTGTTAGCATTGCAGTTACTCCTAAAATTATTTTTTTGTTCATAAACTACCTTTGATTTTTAAACCAGTTTTAGTGATTTCCTATTCTTCTTTTGCGCCATGAAAGAATGGATATATGCCATCCAGCTTTAACTGGATATAGATCATTCCACAAGCTCGCCATTGAAGAGTCAAAACTATAAAAAAAAAGGGATTATACAGTGTCCAAACTCAAGTTATGACAGTTTGCTGGTTATACGCTATAAAGTTGGCCATGCTATTTGTCCTTCAATTTTTTACTATTCCGTTGTATCTGTTGTATTGCTTGGACTATTTGGTTCTATCAATGAGGTAGATTGTATAATTTCCGGCGTACTGCGACCAAACTCATTGCTATATACTTTGAGTAGAACTCCCACACAGGATAGGATAAGCGGACCAAATATTAGCCCCAACATACCAAAGAGATTTAAACCCAGCAACACTCCAAAAACAGTGATTAAGGGGTGGACATCTCCGAGTTTTTTCAAAATTGTAAACCGAAGAATATTGTCGATACTTCCGATGATAATGATGCCGTAAAGCGCTAGTCCGATCGCATTTCCGGACTGCCCATTCGCAAGAAGGAACACCGCGGCAGGAAGATAAACGACCATGGTACCTAAAATGGGGATTATGGTGGACACAGCAGTCAGAATACCCAAAAAAATAGGGCTTTCCAGACCAAAAAACCAATAACCCAGCCCTGCAACAACACCTTGACACATCGCAAGGATCGGAATGCCGATGGCATTGGATTTAACCATCATGTCAAATTCTTGCCATAACTCAGCCTTACTCGTTTTTGAGAACGGAATGGCATTATATAATGTTTTTTCTAATTCTTTGCTGCTGACCAGCATAAAGTAAAGTACAAATAACGCAACCAGTACATTGACACCCACCTCAGCCACGGAATTCAGAATATTGGGAATAAACTTAGCCGCTCGTTGGAGAGCACCCATCAATGCGCTATCGGATAGATCGATGTTGCTAAGATAGGGGCTGTCTTTGAAATAGGTTTTAATGGAATCGAATTTTTCCATAATCTCCTCTTTGTTATTAATCGCCTCAGTCACTTGTGGTACCATATAATTGATCAATAAATAGAGGGGACCGACTAAAAACACAATGGTAACAAGGATCAATAAAAGACTGGCAATAGATTTCTTCCATCCCCTTTCTTCTGTCAGTTTAAAATTGATCTTGCGAAATAGGACGTAGAGCGTGATAGCCCCCAAAAAGCCGGGGAGATAATAGAATAAGTTTGTAAAGATCAAAATGCATATCAACAAAATAATGATGATAAGCATAATCTGGTTAATGGAATTGTTGTTTATTTGTTTGTATTTCATGTGTCTTGAATATGTGCCGCTTTAATTTCTATTTACCAAATGACAATATTTTTTTTAAAATGTTTTATATTGTTAAATTAAACTTACTTTTTTGGAATTTCAATGATTTTTTTAATTTCTTTTTTTGGAGATAACCGTGGAAAATAGCGCTGTGAAAATCAATGGAGTAATAGGAAGCTGAGGTATATATGGCCTGATCAGAAATTTCAGGTAGGGAGATAGACATACACCGCTTCCCCGATGCGAATCGGAAAAGATTGTACTAAGGGGAGGATGCAAAAATTAATTTTGGTTCTGCGGCATTAATATCTCCTTTAAGATAGTCATGATATCATATTGCTTGATAAAGAGCATGGATGATGTCGTCCTAGCTGTTGTGGATTGATTGGTATTTGCTGTGGTCAATTGCGCTGATTTAGCTGATTTATGAAAAAAAGGATGAGACCCTTTTCCTTTTCTATTATTTGAAAATAAGCCCATAATCTTTTGTTTTTTGGTTATAGCGACAGCTTTTTTGACTTCTGTCGCTATAACTAATCTACTAATTTACTTTGGGATTTACAATTAATTTACAAAAATTTGGCTTCCATGTTCTTCATTCTTTTCGATCGAAAGCGATATTGGAATCCGTTCTTTCAATTCTTCAACATGTGAAATTATACCAACTATGCGATTTTCTTTCTGTAGGTCTAGCAAAGTTTCGAAGACGATATTGACCGAGGTGATGTCCTGGGTACCAAAGCCTTCATCAATAAAAAAGAAGTTTTTTGCAGCCTTGGTATTGGACTGTACGCTTTCGGCCAAGGCCAGCGCCAGACTTAATGATACCTGAAACGCCTGCCCCCCAGACAGCGTTTTAACACTTCTGCTTTTACCTTCATTCAGATAGTCTATAATTTCAAACTCATTATTCTCATTAATCTGTAAGCTCAGCTGGTTCCGTGTCATCCGGTGAAAGCGGATATTGGCATGGTCACAGAGCTGCCGTAAATAGATGGATGAAACGTACTGGACAAATCCCGCCCCCTTAAACAGGTTAAAGAGCTGTTTAAGATCATCGTTACGCAGGTTTAGCTTCGCCTGTTGTTGAAGTAAAACTTCTTTTTTTGCATAGGCAGTCTCCAATTGGTTTAACTCCTGTTCATATTTAGCGACGTTCTCAGTCAGAGTTTTTAACTGATGGGAACTTTCCGCTAAAGCTGCTTCCTGTAGTAGAAAAGCTGCTTCATCGTAGACTTTATCTGCTAACTTTTTGTCGAGTTGTGTGATTTGTGCTTTCAACGTCTCAAACTGGATCTGAAATTGTTCCAGTTCCGCCCGGATTTTCTGAACGGGCAAATTCTCCGCCAAGGTATCCCTTACCTCATCTATTGTCTCAAAGGGGGAACTATGGAGCAGTTGTGCGATCGTTGTTTCAGTTTGTAGGATTTCAGCCTGTATGCTATTGATGCGGTTGTGGATAGATTGAACTAGACTTTCCTGGGCTGCAAACTGGCTGTTTAATCCATGGAGCTGTTCTGTCAACGTTGTATAGTTTTGTTCTATCCGTAGGTTCTCAGCTTTTAATGTCTTATACTCGATTTCAATAGCTGCCTGGTCCGAAGATTGATAATCTGCCCACTTCAAATGTTTTAAATGACCTATGTTCTGATTGATTTGCGTTTGTTTGCGCGCTTCCTCGAGCTCAAGTTCATTTAGCCTTCTGTTTGCTTTATCCAGCTTTTTCTCAATCTCAATCAATAGCAGCTGTTCATTGCTTAAAAGTTGTTCCAACGCTGTGATCTGGCTTTCGATACTGGAAAGGGCTGCTTTCTTCTGTGTATAGATTGATTCGTCGGTGCTGCTGTAATTAGCCCATGTAAATTGACTCAGGTGACTGGATTTGTGCGATTGGTTAAGCTGTATTTTCGCTGTCAGATCCTTTTTTTGCGTGTTCAGGGTCTGTAGTTGGAGCATGAGTTTCTCGATCTCAAATTTTTGATCGGTCCTGAATTTAATACGTGAATGAATTGCCGCAATTGATTCTTGGTTGTCTGCGAGTTCCTGGCTAATATCCGTTCCTTCGGCAATAGCCGGATGTTCCAGTGCTCCGCATAGGGGGCAGGGAGAACCCTCGTCCAAATTTGCGGCAAACTGTGTGAGCTTTTGCTGTAACAACAGATGTGCTTTCTCGTCATTTAATTTAGCAAGTTTGGTTTCAAGCTCCAGCAATTCGCTGGCATAATCGGCGTCAAATTCAGCCGCATCAAAGTTGTAATGTTTTAGGTCAAGTTGTAAGGCGCTTATTGCGGAGTTTAATGCCAAAAGCTGTTGTTGGAGCTCATTCTCCTGTTGTTGTATAACTTGCTGTCTCGTGTACCATTGCCCTAGTTCCATCAGTTCATTTGCGGATGGTTTTGATTGCTTAAGCTGCTGCAGCGAAGCTTCTGTTTTTTGGATTCTGATTTTACCTTGTGCCTGTTGTTCCTTCGTTTCCTCCACAAAAAGCCGTCCTTTTTGAGCACTTTCATTTACACGCTTTATCTCTATCGTAAACGTGATCAACTGCAAAATTAGCTCCAGATCCAATTCACTTGTTCGTCGTTGGGTTAAACGTTCGTATTGCGGTCTAATCTGCTGCAGCTGTAAGGACAACTGTTGTGTCATCTGCTGTATTTCGGTGGATTTTTCTTTTTCCCGCTGTAACCGCTCTTGTTCCTGCGAATTTTCCTGTTTCGACTTTTCCTGTACCTGGAGGATATGATAGAAGTTTGCATACGCTTCTTCAAAGCGGATCAAACGTTGGCGTATTTGCTCTTTCTCCTGCTGCTGTTTCGACAGATCCTGAAAAAGGGACTTCATTTTGTGCAATTCCAGAAAATCCTCTTTCAGATTTTTCAGTTCCTGAAATTTCTCCTGGAGCAGCTTGTTGGCATCCTGGGCCTTAAAGAAAAATTCACGTTCCGCCATCAGCTTTTCCCGTACTGTTTGAATACGCTCGGTGCTAATCTCTTCAAACCCCATTAATTGGCCATTGAGCTGATCCAGCTCGGACTGATTTTTTTTATAAAGCGCGGTAACCTTATCCTGTAGATCGAAACGATGGAGCTGAAAAATTTCCTTCATCATATCCGTACGCTCTTTCGCTCCCAGTTCAATGAACTCTTTAAATTGCCCTTGTGGGATAATAATTGTTCTTTTAAAGTTTTCGTAGCTTAAACCGATGATAGGTTGTGTGTTACTGCTTTCCTGCGGAAGCCATTGTTCATCTATTTTTTCATATAAGACAACCGTTGGTGATTTGACGTCCTCAAAATTTTTGGAGTTTCGTTTAAATTCCCGGGTGACCCTAAACGTTCGGTTTTCAAAATTGATGAAATCCAGTTCGATATACGAGCGGTTTGATTTCAGATTCATCATATTATAAGCACGTCTGTCCCGCGCATTTAACCTTTCGGTTTCTCCATACAAGACATAAGTGATTGCTTCGAGTATAGAGGATTTACCTGATCCTACCGTACCAAAAATGCCAAAAAGTCCTGCTTCTGTCAGTGCCGTAAAATCTATTGTCTGCCGTTCCTTATAGGAATATATGCCTTCTACAGTTAGCTTTAAAGGGATCATGGATTTAAGAATTTAGTATTTCGCGAAAAAGGTTGAGAATATCATCGTTGGGTGCCTGATTGGCATTTTTGGATTTAAAATATTCACTGAAAAGTGTAGAAATATCTTGGGTCAGATTAATTTCTTTTGTATCCATGATATCTTCATTGTCCTGTTGAACGACAGGGATTAAATAAACGATGCCGGAGTGAGTCTGATAAATCAATTTACGGTCTTCGGCTTTCAGGAATGTGTCGGACTTGAGGGTTAATTCCACCAACGTGTCGGGATTTTCAGAAAGCCAGGCAATACAGGGGTCAATAGCTGCAAAAGATTTTCGGACCAATGGCTTTCCCTGACGCAGTGGGACGCGTTCGAATGTGGCATGTGCATCCGGTAGGGTATTGACAATATTGACATATTTGGTTTGACCGGCTTCAGCAAAACTATAGCAAAGGGGAGAGGAGGCATAGACCACAGGTTGTTCTGGGGAGCCAATATTTTTGAAACCATGAATATGTCCCAAAGCGGTATATTGAATCTGTGCTGGGATAGATTCCGAATAGATCAGGTCAGCATTACCGATTTTAATCGGCTTTTCACCATCCGGTTCCTCAATTAGCGGTGAGCCAATCTTATTCATATACAGGTGTGCGGTCAAGATGTTGACACCTTTACTGTCGCAATAGGTTTCAGCCAATCTTCGCCAATTTTCCGCAAGGGCCTTGTTGAGTTGGACTTCTTTGTCCTCGCCGAGGTACTGCTTGAGCCGGATTTCATTGGCATAGGCCGTGTGGAGTATCCGGATCGGATAATCATATCCTTGAAGGCTCAACTCGATAAATCCATTGTCGGAACGCAGGACGGAGAAACCCTCGGTTGAAAATGGGGTAACAAGTGCATTGGGATGACCGATGAGAATTATGCCAGAAGCGCGGGCCAAAGGGTCCGGAGCATCGATTAAATTGGGTGAATCGTGGTTTCCAGCTATAGCGATAACTGGTCGCATGCCATTTTTTGCCAGTCGTTTGATGGTTTTGTAAAATAGTTCAATGGCCTCAACACCCGGATTGAATGAGTCAAAAAGATCACCAGCGATCAATACCAGGTCAACCTCCTGTTGGTCGGCGACCTGAATAATCTCCTCCATGACCAATTGCTGTTCATCCATTCGGGAAAAGCTGTCCAATCGTTTCCCTAAATGCCAGTCAGCAGTATGCAGTATTTTCATGATGAGCCCTCGTTTTTTTGCTTATAGTACAAACTAAGACAAATTTGGTCTGATATGCAATTATAATTACATATCGGACCAAATTCGAGCTGTGTAAGTTTAGATAGCAGCTAAGCGTCCGTCTAAATGTTAAAAGTTGTTAAATGCGACATACCAAAATCATATAGTTGTATTTTTAGTCCTCCAAAATTAAGCTAAGTATATCGATATAATTTAAATTTATGCGTAAAGTATATCTCTGTCTGTGTGCTATCTTTCTGTTTTTGATGAAGATAAATGCACAGGAAATAAAAGCAATCAAAGGGGAAACGGCTTATCCTTTTTTATTGAAAGATGTTGATCATGAAACCACGGAATCTGAAAAGCAACCTGTTTTCGTATTTTTGCATGGTCGCAGTTTATCGGGGACGAATCTGGACAGAGTGAAACGTTATGGTGTGTTGTATGCCATTAATAAAGGGCAGGAGGTGCCAGGAATTATTGTTGCTCCTCAATCCCGTGGGGGTTGGGATCCCGACAAAGTGATCGAGATCGTGGACTATGTTATCGCGCATTATGATGCTGATCCTGACCGTGTATACGTATGTGGGATGAGTATGGGCGGTTACGGTACCATGGATGTTGCTGGCAAATATCCGGAACGGATTGCAGCAGCAGTAGCGATTTGTGGCGGTGGATCAAGTCAATATGCTTCCAACCTCACGCAGGTTCCAATTTGGCTGCATCATGGGACAAGAGATCGTGCAGTGCCCATTTCAGAGTCGAGAAAAATTATGAATGCCATAAAGAAGGCAGACCCTGATGCTGAGGTACGTTTAAATGTCATAAAAGGTGGGACGCATGGTAGTGTAGAACGCCTATTTCATGACGATGCAATCTATGACTGGATGCTAAAATTTAAGAAAAAACAAAAATCATAAGGTTTAAAAAAAGATTTCGATAGATAGTCCGGTTTGGGATACCGAACATTATAAAAAATAAAAAGGCTGATACAATCAGCCTTTTTTGTTAACCTTCATTTGTACTTTCAAGTTGCTGTTTTCGGTTGAATTGTGCCATCAATACACTTGGCTGATGGATCAAATGCGTTTTCGCAAGATAATCCTGATTGTCTGCGTAAATAAACAGTAGTGTTCCATCCTTAATGGTATTGATTATAGGGACAGCATATTCCCGGGGCACTGCGGGGCAGCCATAGCTTTTGCCGAGTCTTCCCAAGCTTGATATGGTTCCTGTGCTGCAATAATCGGCACCGTGCATGACTACATACCGTGCTTTGGCATTGTCGTTTATTCCCTCCTCGAGGCCATTCAATACCAAAGAGTAACCATTCTCTCCATTATAGGTATTTTCGGTAACAAAAAATCCCAAAGAGCTCTTTAAAGACTCCTGCTGATTTGAGAAATGTGTCGCGTAGTTTTCACCGCTATTTTTACCATGCGACACTAAAGTGTTAAAAAGCACCTTTTTGTGTTCGAGGTCAAGCACAACAAGTCGTTTTTCCGTGGAAGCCAAGGAAAAATCAATGATCGTCATAATGTCTTTGTTGTGCGAGGAAAGCTGTTTTCTGCCTTCCATTGCTTGTCGGAATGCCTCGTATTTCAATACTGGACTTAGATTCATTTCATCATATAAAGAATCAACTTCTGTACGTTGACGTTCTACATTTATATGATGGGTACCGGTTTGTTGATCTAATGTTTTTAAATCCTCTTTTGATGATAATGCCGTGTTGAGTGCCATCAAAAGAAACATAAAAGTATTTCCCATTCTCCTCCCTTTTCTGTGTAGATGTTTACAAAAATAATAATTAAAGTTAATACATATTTGATTTACAGAATGTTAAATATTGTTAATCAATAACGATTACCAATGAAGAGAGGTCTTTTGACCGTTTATAAACAAATTGGGCATGAGATGACGCATTTCTGACACACATATGGGACTTTGGTGTTGTGCCTAAACTTTCGCTATATTCGATGATTTTGCCGTTCGGATTATTGACCGGTACGCCGTGAAGATAGGCGCCGGCGGTAAATCGGGTGGCGTAAGGAGCAAAGCCACCATAGGTTCGTGTTCCGTCTTCAAAATAGAACATCTTTGATTTGTGTTCCTGAACGACAAAAAGACCGGTTGGTGTTTCCTGGGCATGTGGTGGTTTGTGCCGGCCACTGGTGATGGGATTCATGCTACGTATAAGCCATTCTTTCCCTACTTTTTCCAGTGTACAGATGTTTTGGTTCCTAACGTCAACAACGTTAATAATGTTAAATTGCACCGTATCGCTTATTAGGCGCAGATAGCGCTTAGGGACGGTATACTCGCCTTCAAATGAAACACCTGCAATAGGTACTCTGGCTAGGGTGTCTGGGCCCTTTACACGGACCAGCCACCCATCCCGTCCATAGCGGACAGGCTTGTTTGTTGTGGGGTCGTATAAAGGTGCGGCCTGATAGCGCGCCACATTAAAACTATCGGCTACACGTTTGTATGAATCCCGTTTGAAATCTTTAATGGTGGGTGCTTCACCTTTTTCATTTTGATAATTCTGAAGAACAGCATATGGTGAAGGTGTCTGCTGAAAATTTTCGACATAAGCCAGACGTTCCTTTATTTTGTCCCATTGAAACCCACGGGTGGTATCCTTATAAGGATAAGAATCTTCCAATGTGTATTTTTTGTAAAGCAGATCTTTTCTGATGACAATATCATCAGCGGTAAATACTTTTGGCTTTTCTTGCTGTTTTTTAGGTGGAACAGCTTCCTGACGTTTAATTGGCTGTTCCTTTTGTGCTGTACTTTTTTTTTCCTGTTGGCATCCCAACGTCAGAAATAATAGGCTAAATAAGAGGCATGTCAATCTATTATTCATATATGGACTATATAAATTATTGTTTTATTTTCTAAATATAAGAATAAAACACATTTTTTAAATAATGAACAAAAGGTAGTTTTGTAATTTCAAGAAAAAAATATGCATAAGATTGTAATTTGTTCAGCAATGATGATCGCTCCTGGGGGAGCTTTATTAATGGTTAGAAAAAAAGGATCTCCCTATTTTCAATTGCCTGGAGGTAAGATAGCCGCAGGAGAAAGCGATCTGGAAGCTTTGGTCCGGGAGCTGAGGGAAGAACTGCAGTTTGATGCAGATGATAAGACTTTTGAGTTTCTTGGCCAGCACGAGACGCTGGCTGTGAACGAGCCGGATACCTTAGTGGAAGGACATATTTATTTGATAAAACTCAGTGAAGAGCGTTGTTTTTCGGCAGAAGCTGAATTGGAGGAAGTGCAGTGGATCACAAGAGATAACTGGCAAAATTATCAACTGGCACATCTTGCCGAAGAGTTTGTTATTCCGAAATGGCTTTCGGGAACGATTTGATCCCAGTGTGCTTGATGTGAACATTTTAAGCCTTTGTTTGTTAATGTTTTATATATAAACAAAAATAAACTAAGGTTATGGAAAATCAGCTTTTAAAATCAGCTAAAGATTTTTTTGATCAAGAGGCGCTTACTCGGGTGGGAGAAACAGTAAACCAGGATAGCGAACAGGTAAAGCAGGGCTTAAATGTTGTTGTCCCCGCTATGTTTTTGGGCTTAAGTCAACAGGCGGATACAAACGGGGGGATTGCTACCATTTTGGAGCAGGCGAAGCAGCGTTTTTCGAATTTTGATCTTAGCCAATTGCTGGGTGGACAGACAAGGGCTGTAGATTCGGAAGCCCAGCAGGCATCGCCCGAAAGCCCTGGAGAGGGTAATATGCTAAGTTCAATATTTGGCGGTGGTCTGGAAACTGTACTTGGTACCGTTGCGGGCTATCTAGGTTTTAGCGCCGATTCGGTGCGTAAGCTGATGGGGCTGTCCTTACCAGCTATATTTTCGAGCTTAACGGATAAAGGTAAGCATTGGGATTTAAATACCATCAGCCAAACATTAAAAGACAATAAGACTGCATTTGCAGCAGCTATCCCTGCAGGTCTTGGTTTGGGAGCTTTTGGTAAGCTATTTGACGGAGGCCATTTTTCCGCTCCAGAGGAAGCTGCAGCCCCGTTGGAAGAAGCTGCAGAAAACAAGGAAATGCATCAAAGTATTCCTGTCATCAATCCCGCTTCCGAACTTGAGGCGCACAAGGAACCTTTGGCATTACCCCGGGTGGAGCAGGCGAAAGCTGCCGCCGTGCCAGCAAGTTCCTCGGGTGGGAACTGGTGGAAGATTTTAATTGTGTTGATTGTTATTGCACTGCTTTGGTTTTTGTTTGGAAAAGGCTGTAGTGGCAGTAAAAATGGTAGCGCTACGGATACAAGTGTCAATCCGGTCGAGATTGATTCAGGAAATGCAATTGGGGGTAATGGGACCGGTGCAATAGACCGGGAACGCTTGGATGTGCCATTGCCCAATGGAGGAAAGCTTGCGGCCTTTAAAAGCGGGATAGAAGATCAGCTCGTACAATTTTTAAAATCTGACTATAAGTCTTTGGGCGAAGATTCGTTGAAAAACACCTGGTTTGATTTTGATAACCTGAATTTTGAAACCGGTACGGCGAAAGTTTTGCCCGAAAGCCAGGTGCAGCTTAGTAATCTAGCGGAGATTTTAAAAGCTTTTCCTGAAGCTAATGTAAAAATTGGCGGATATACCGATAAAACTGGCAATGAGGATTTCAATAAAAAGCTATCATTAGATCGCGCAAATGCGGTAAAGGACTATCTGGATAAAGCAGGTTTGTCTAAGCAGGTTGTAGGGGCAGAGGGCTATGGTTCCCAATTTGCGAAGTTTCCGGCCGATGCGCCAGAAGCTGACCGTATTTTAGACCGTCACGTTGCGGTTAGCGTCCGATAATTGTGTTTTGAGAGAAGCAAAGGGGTGTGGAAATGGTGATTTGGGTTTAAAGAACTTCAGTGTTAAATTAGGAATAATAAAATAGAAAAGCGGATCCTGTGGATCCGCTTTTCGTTTAACGGGCTTTTTTAGTCATTCTAGTGATTTTAGGCTGCTTGAAATCATTTTGTAGTTTTTGCTGTTGGAACAATACTGCATAGCGTATCTAGAAACTATATACACAGGCCAATAGGAATTGTCCTGCTGATTTTGTTGGAGAAAGATCGTTCTTGATGAACTTTTCGGTATTGCTTTTATCAATTCTTATTTCGGGAATAAATTTGAAGCCGTGATAATTATATTCGGCAGTCAATGTTGTTGCTAATATATTGGAGCTTGGGGTACCATTGGTTTCTTCTTTGTGGGTTTGGAAGAACTCTTCACGCAGGCCTATGCCAAAATGTTCTGAGAGATGAACTCTTGGATATAGTGCTATCCCAGTATATCCACCTTCGGCTCTTCGCTTATAATGCGTAGCATTCACACCAAGGAAGAATTGGGGCGTGAAGTCGTAATTGCCTACAAAATCTACTAACGTTCCTGAGCTGTAATTTGATTTGCCGCCGGCGGAAGAGCCTGTCAGAAAGTTGAGGTAAAAGCTGCCTTTTTCGTTAGGTCTGTAAGTTAGTTGGGAGCCAAGGTGCGACACACCATTTATATCCTGATATACATTCCAGTCATTAAATATACCGACCATCAGCGCAAATTTATCCGAGAAACTATAGGTTGCTTTCAATCCGGCATCTTGAAAGGGACCAGCGCCGAATAAATAAGAGGTTGAATAGTGGAAATTATAGGTAGGTGAGATAACCTCAAACCCAACAAATGTGCCCATAAACCCGGCAGTAAGATTGAGTTTATCGGTCAGATTATAACCTACGTACAAGTTTTGAATATGAAAGCTGTTCTTGTCATCGCCAGGTTGGCCGTCTCCGTTTACAATAGATTTATATTGTCCCCGCGGTCCGAAAGACAATTCTCCGACAAAGGATGCTTTTTTAAAGTTCTTCTTTAGCGCCAGATCGACCATACCAATGGAAACTGAGTTGTTGTCTTCCGTAAAATAAGTATTAATGTTTGGCTTGTTTTGGAAGTCATATTTCCAATATGTGTCGACTGATCCTGATATTTCTACTGTTTTTTCTTTGTTTTCTTCCTGTGATTTTGATTTGTTGATGAAAAATATTGAAAAAATGAATATTGTTATGATTTTTTTCATGTTTTTGAGGTTTTAAGTTTGATTTGTTTGAGTTTTTAGCTGATTTTTAAATAGGTTTTTGTGGTTTTGATTTTGTTTTATGTGAAATTATGTAAAAAAAATTATAAAAAATAATATTTGATAGTAATTTTTTAATAAAAACACTTTATATTTGTCAAAACAATAAGAATAAATAGGGTTTTGTTTTGTTTTTTTGTATTCTATTTAACAATTTATTGATGTATTAATAAACACTAATCAGTTTAAACAAATGAAAAAAATTATTCCACTCTTTGTTCTGGTACTTTTGGGCGTATTGGGACTAGTATTTCCATCTATAGATTTGTCTGCATTGGACAAAGCAGAATTTGATACCGGAGATACGGCCTGGTTATTGACTTCTTCAGCGCTAGTGTTGATTATGACGCCCGGCCTTGCATTTTTTTATGGCGGAATGGTCAGTAAAAAGAATGTGATTTCGACGATGATGCAAAGTTTTATCTGTATGTGTTTGATGACAATCCTTTGGGTGATCGTCGGATTTAGCCTAGCCTTTGGTGACGATATCGGTGGGATTATAGGTGATCCACGTACCTTCTTTATGATGAAAGGAACCTTGGGTAATATTGCCTGGGGGGCATTGCCAACCATTCCGTTGGTCTTATTCGCAATGTTTCAGTTGAAATTTGCGATCATTACACCGGCATTGATTACGGGCGCTTTTGCCGAACGTATCCGATTCAATTCTTATATGCTGTTTATTATCCTGTTCGGTATCTTTATCTACATGCCATTGGCTCACGCGACATGGCATCCAGAAGGGATTCTGGCAAAATTTGGTGTACTTGATTTTGCTGGTGGTACCGTTGTACATATGTCAGCAGGTTGGGCAGCTCTAGCAGCAGCAATTTATTTGAAAGGCCGAAAATCTCAGACACATAATCCAGCTCGTATAAGTTATGTGATCTTGGGTACAGCTTTATTATGGTTTGGGTGGTTTGGATTTAATGCGGGTTCGGCTGGAGGTGCCAATACACTGGCAGCTTACGCATTTGCTACGACAACGACCGCTTCAGCGATGGCGGCAATGGCTTGGATTTTTGTCGATATTATCCGCGGCAAAAAGCCATCAGCAATGGGTGCGTGTATCGGTGCGGTAGTGGGATTGGTCGCGATCACACCAGCGGCAGGTTTTGTCAGTATTCCGCATGCCATGATTATTGGTTTGGTTGCTGCATTGATCAGTAATCTAGTTGTGTACTTGAGAAGTAAAACAAGTATCGATGATACCTTGGATGTATTCCCTTGTCATGGCGTCGGCGGTATGGTAGGTATGGTGCTGACGGGTGTATTTGCTCATCATAATGTTAATCCTCTAGTTGTTGACAATGGCTTGTTCTTTGGAGAAACTAAATTATTCTTTGTGCATACTGTTGCCCTCTTTGCGGTGTCTTTCTTTGCCTTTGTTGGCTCTTTGGTACTCTTAAAAGTAACGGATCTGATTTCTCCACTTCGTGTAGAGGAAACTGATGAGGAACTTGGTCTGGATGTGTCTCAACACGCGGAGGCTCTTTAATCCGATAGATCAGAAAATACCATCCCAAACAATGCTTTTCCTTACAGCATTGTTTGGGATTTTTTTTGCACCTTTGCCAAAGGTTAAATAGACTGAAATATTTGAGTTTATACTATGAAAGATACTACAAAAGATACCTTACGTTCGGATTTTGAGAAAATGATGCGCTATTCCTTACAAAAAAATGGCGATTTTGGCTTTAATATATTTGGCGATTATGCCACATCTGTTCTCAATTTCTATGTTGGAAGTTCTATCTTAGCACTAACTGAAAAGCGTGATGCTGCGTTATTTCTTGCAAATCTATACAATGCGGGGATCAAACATGCTATCGATCAACAGGATCTTCAGGAGATTGCTGATGTTCTAGCGCAGGATCCCACCCTCAATTATCAGGTACTGGCACCTATTTTCGACTAATGTTTTGTCCATACAAGGTTGCCTGTTTCATATCCGCATTGCAATGCATACGTTAGAAACTCATTTCTGACCTTTTCGGGAATAGCTGTATCCCTACCCAAAATCCACATATAATCTAGATTGTCTCCGAATATAAGGGCATATTTATAATCCGGGGTTATTTTCACAATATTATAACCATTGTAAAATGGACCGAAGAAGGATACTTTCAACGCGCCTTCGTGCGGGCCATTGACAAATTTGGCTTTTCCAATAGACTGTTTCCATTGTTCTTTTTCTTCTGAATAGCCTTGGTTATTCACACGGATCGTTCCATTTTTATTTTTACTGTATTCCGCCGAAACCTGACTGAGCCCTCGTTCCCAACGGAAGTCCAGCCGGGCGATTTCAAACCACTTTCCAAGGTATTTATCTAAGTCAAAAGGGTCCACTACATCTGGGCGCGATATCACCGGTTTTAATGCATTGTATGCCACAGTTCCCAAAGCCACAGCGGCCAGCAGTAAGAGCGATTTTTTCTTGTCTATATTCATCTTTTGAATTTATTTGTTGATAAAACAACAATTTTAATACCAATATGGTTTAGGCATACCGAGCTATTTTCTTAATTTTGTTGACTTAAAAATTGTATTTGTGTATTCTAGAGAAGAGGTCAAACAATTAAAACAGCTATTCTGGACCAAGTTTGGACAATTCATGTCCCTGCATTCATCTGCTGATGGCGACAAGGTAAATTGGGTCAACTATAAAACAGGGATCAAACACCTGTATTTCAAAATGGATGCCGATAAGAAGTCTGCAAAAATTGCGATCATCTGGTCGCATACAGATGCGGGGATCCGTGCACTGATGGCAGAGCAATTTCTGCAGTATAAAAGTTTGCTTCATGATATTTTAGGTGAGGAGTGGGACTGGGATATGGATGGATACGATGAGTATGGCAAGCCGATCTGTCAAATCTACAAAACATTGGAAGGCCACAGTATTTTTAAGGAAGAAGCGTGGGGAGAGCTGATCGCTTTCTTTAAACCACGAATGGTCGCCCTCGACGAGTTTTGGTCCTCCGCAAAATATGCATTCGATATTTTTAAATAATTATAATTAAATAAATACAACAATGAAAAAAATGATTAAGGGTTTGCTGGCTGTGGCTTTGTGTTTTCAACTTTCATCGGTATTTGCCTGGGGAACTATTGGGCATCGCGTTGTCGCAGAGATAGCCGAACGTCATTTGAGCAAGAAAGCGAAAAAGAATATTGGAAAAATCATTGGACAGCAAAAGTTGGCGTATTGGGCAAACTGGGGGGACTTTATCAAGTCGGATCCTAATCCGGACTTTAAGAAGCTAGGTAATTCCCATTTTATAAATTTAAATTCAAATCTGCCTTGGGCTGAATTTCAACAGGGACTTGAAAATTCGGATGATGAAAATTTGTACAAAACAGCAATCCGTATTGAGCAATCTTTTGCAGATAAAAATATTTCACTGGATCAAAAGAAGCAGAACCTTTATTTCTTGATCCATATCTTGGGGGATGCACATCAACCAATGCATGTCAGCCGTGCAGAAGATCAGGGTGGAAATAAAATAGAAGTGAGTTGGTTTGGAAAAAAATCGAATATTCACCGCGTATGGGACAGTGATCTAGTAGATAATGAGAAGTATAGTTATACAGAATATGCAACGGTCTTAGACGTCAATGGTAAGAAGGAAAACGAACAATTGGCTGCTGGTGAATTGTCTAACTGGTTGTATGAGTCGAATCAGCTTGCCGAAAAGATTTATGCCGATGTAGCTAATAATGCGAATCTATCTTATTCCTATGTTTATCAAAATAAAGATACCATGGAGCAATGTCTGCTAAAAGGCGGTCTGCGTCTGGCAAAAGTGTTGAACCGTATTTTTGGATAAGCTATTTTTAGTATTTTATAGTAAGTCGTATCATATCCTATGGTACGATTTTTTTTGTCTTGATAATTTAATTTTGCTGGATAGAATTTATATAATTTTCTATTTACTTTTAAACAAAGCGTACTGCTTACTTGTTCCATGCGTATCATAAACTTTCTCCATGACTATTCCACAGCTGTTTAAAAAAATTGTTCCCTTTGCGCGGCCTTATCGAAAGCTAATTGTATACACTTTACTTTTGACCGTGGTGGGGTCATTTGCTGCTCAAATCAACGCATTTATTCTGCGGTATACAGTAGATACCATCAATGCTATGATGGTGGCCAATGAGCCATTGTCTAAGGGGCTGTATATCGTCGGGATCATCAGTGCGGTATTGTTGCTGAAAGAAATTATCTATGCCTTGGTGCAGTTTGGCCAAAAATTCTATGGGGAAAAACTCCGAATTTATATTGCACGTGATTTTTCGCAGTCTATTGTGAGCCGCATTTTGACTTATAAACTTGCTTTTTATACTTCAGCAGATAATGAAAGTGGAAAATTAGCTACGCGTATCGATGCAGGCATCAGCTCACTTACACGTTTGGTGCAAAATTTTTTCATTGATATTTTGCCCTTATTTGCCAACGCAGTCATTGCGTTGGTCTGTATGTTCTATGCCAATATATACGTTGGGCTGGTGGGAGTTGCTGTTATTCCGCTATACCTCTACATCAGCCAGACGCAGGCTTCAAAACTAACAGGCTTTAGGCGACAAATGCGTAATTATCGTGAATCTAAAAATAATCGAATTATCAGTCTTATTGAATCAATACTCGTGATCAAATCGTTTGTGCGGGAGCCTGAAGAAGCAAAACGACATGAGAAGATTCAATTTGAGATGACTGAGAATCAGATGGAAACCCGAAAGACGAGCTTCTTTTACGATAGCATAAAGAATTTTGTGGAACAGATTGCAGTTGTTATCATTATTGTATTGACAGCTTATTTGGTGCTATCTGGACAAATTACAATTGGGGCCATTATGTTCCATATCATGCTGTTTAACAATGTCTCGGCACCAATTCGCCAATTGCACCGCATTTATGATGAGGTCAATGATGCCCTGATCTATTCAGAGTCTTTTTTTGAGATCCTGGAATCGGATGATCAGATTGAATCAAAAGGAATTTATCGGCCGGAAAAAATTCAGGGTCATTTGGAATTGCGTCAGGTTTCCTTTGCGTATCCCAATGGGACACAAGCCCTAAAAGATGTCAGTTTTGCTATTAAACCCAATGAAATTACAGCCTTGGTTGGATTAAGTGGTGCCGGGAAAAGTACAATTATCAACTTGTTGGATAAATTCTATGAACCGACAGGTGGGCAGATTTTATTGGATGGTGTTGATTTGGCAGATTATGATACTGCATTCCTCCGGCAACATATTGGTATGGTGCTGCAGCGTAACCATATTTTTAAAGGGACAATATTTGAGAATATTGAATATGGCAAGATGGGAAGTTCACGGGAAGAAATCGTGGAAGCAGCAAAAAAAGCCTATATCCATCAACAGATTATGGAGTTGCCAAACGGTTACGATTCTGATGCACAATTACTTTCTGGTGGACAGCAGCAGCGTATTGCGATTGCACGATTGTTTCTGAAAAATCCGCCCATTATTTTTCTGGATGAGCCCACAGCAAATTTAGACGCCATTGCTACGGAGCAGATTAAAAATAGCCTTGATGCGATCAAGAAAGATCGTACTGTAATTATTGTATCACACAGCATCTCCCAGATTATTGATTCAAATGCAATTGTCGTTATGGAGAAAGGCCATGTTGTTGAGCAGGGACAACATGAGGAGCTTTATATGCATAAAGGTATTTATTATGAGATTTTTTCCGCTATGGCCAATAGCCTGAATTTAAGTAAGATCAGCAAGACCTTACAGGCGGATGAAAATTGATGTCCTATGCTTCCAATCCTTAATTGGCGCGACTATGGAGTATCATGCCAATAACAACGAGCGCAATCCCTACACAGGAGTAACTAGTTGGAAAAGTGGCTTGTAATAGTATTATTTCGCCCAATAATGTAAAGATCACTTCCATGGCTTGTGTTGCTTCTACCGCTGCGAGGGCCTTGTGGTCGGTGCGCACCAGATCTGTTGCTGTAAAGAAGAGGAGTGTGGCGATTACCCCCGAAAAGATCGCAATCATGAAGGTTTGCAACATTTGACCCTCTGTTGGTAATCCACTGTCCATATAGCCGAAGATGCTGATCAGAATCCAAAAAGGCATGCTGCATAAGGTCATGCCCAGTGTGCGTTGGAAGGCATCCAATTTACTTCCCGCTATTTGCATCATTTTACGATTTCCTAAAGGATAGGCAATGGCCCCGATTAATACGGGGACAGTTCCTAATAACATGGATTTGATGGAACTTGTACGTGCTTCGGAAATTTGCATCAATATGATGCCTAAAAAGATAATGATAGAGAACAGGAGTGAAGCTTTGGAAATTCCTTTACGATGTCCTTTTTTTTCCAGCAATGGGCCGATAAACATGCCTGCAATAATGGTAAATTCAAAGGTGCTGGCAACCAACCAAGAAGGGCCAAAACTAGCACCAAATGTAAGGCTAGCATAGAATATCCCAAAACCTATTGTACTCCATAGTATCCACTGCAATAGATTGGATTTAATGGCTTGAAAGAGCGGCGATAAATTACCTCTAACGCCTACGATAACAAACAGGATAGGAAGCATCCAGAGGAAACGTAGGGATGCTGTCCATTGCCAGCTTCCGCCAGAGACAGCCATAACCCGGTTGAGGACAAAGGTACTTGCGAAAAATAATGCAGCAACCATTCCTAAAAAAAGTGCCGTATTTTTATTGTTTTTTATTGTAAATTGGCCTGGCATAAATAAAATAAATGTGCGGTTTATTTAATACAGTGAAAGTAAGGAAATGGCCGTTTAATCGGAAATGAAACAAAAAGTAATTGATTTTTATGGCGATTTTCTCATTTAAAATTCCTTATTTTGCCTAATCAATAAAACAAGTAGTAAGAAAATTCATCAAGATGATTATACAACCAAGAACTAGAGGTTTTATTTGTTTAACCTCGCATCCAGTAGGGGCTGCGCAAAACATTAAAAATCAAATTGAATACGTGAAATCGAAAGGAGAGATCGCGAATGGTCCGAAGAAGGTATTGGTAATCGGTGCTTCAACAGGATTTGGTATCGCGTCCCGGATTTCTGCAGCGTTTGGTTCTGGAGCTGCTACAATCGGTGTATTTTTTGAAAAACCTGCGGCAGAGGGTAAACCGGGAACCGCTGGTTGGTACAATTCTGCAGCTTTTGAAAAAGAAGCCCATGAAGCCGGACTATATGCCAAAAGTATTAATGGTGATGCCTTTTCGGATGATATAAAAAAACAGACTATTGACTTGATCAAAAAAGATCTTGGACAGGTAGATTTGGTGGTTTACAGTTTGGCGTCTCCGCGTCGTACACACCCGAAAACAGGTGTTGCATACGCTTCTGTTTTAAAACCTATACAGGAGCCTTTCACCAATAAAACGGTAGATTTCCATACAGGTGTTGTTTCGGATATTACGATCCAACCTGTGGAAAATAACGAAGATATTGCGAACACGGTTGCGGTAATGGGTGGGGAAGACTGGAAATTTTGGATCGAAGATCTGAAAGCCGCCGGAGTTTTGGCAGATGGCGCAAAGACTGTAGCCTACTCTTATATTGGCCCAGAATTGACTTATCCAATCTACCGCAATGGAACGATTGGCCGTGCGAAGGATGATTTGGAAGGTACTGTACCGGCAATCAATGCGATTTTAAGTGATTTGCATGGTGTAGCTTATGTTTCTGTAAACAAAGCGTTAGTAACTCAATCTAGTTCTGCGATTCCAGTTGTGCCTTTGTACATTTCCTTATTGTACAAAGTCATGAAAGAAAAAGGAATTCACGAAGGGACGATCGAACAGATGCAACGTTTGTTTGCCGAGCGTCTTTATACTGCTGATGGCAATGTATTGCTTGATGACAAAGGCAGAATACGCGTTGATGACCTTGAGATGCGGGAAGATGTGCAGGCAGAAGTTGCTGCACTGTGGGAGAAAGCAAATACGGAGAATTTAGCCGAGATCTCTGACATCGAAGGTTACCGTAATGAGTTTTTCAATTTATTTGGTTTTAATTTTGATGGTATAGATTACAACGCTGACACCAATGAGGTCGTTCCTGTGCCGAGCATCGAAAACTAACATAACGTAGCAATACGAGTGATATGGAAAAGGCTAACGCTATGTTAGCCTTTTTTGTTATTTGATCATTTTATATACATATCCTTTTTGCTTATGTATATTCAATGCATATGAAAGAGCTTCAGGCTAGCTTTGGTTTCTGATTATATAATAAATTGCCCACAATCGCGAAACCTATACCCACAATAATGGCACTGAAAGGGTAGATACTTGTCATGCCAACATTGTTTGCTACAAAGCCGATCAAGGGACCTGTAATTCCAAGTGAAATATCAATAAATAAGCCATAGGCAGCTAATGCCGATCCTTGCTGACTTTGATCCACCTTTTTGATGGCTTCTACACCCAGGGCAGGAAAAACGAGTGAAAATCCCAGTCCAGTCAATGCTGCTCCAAGAAGTGTCCAAAGGGGATGGAGGGCGAGGGCGATAACCAATAAGCCTAATGATTCTACGAAAAGACTGACCAGGGCGACTTTCAAGCCTCCATATTGATCAATAGCCTTATTGAATATAAGTCTTGTTAAAATAAAGAAAATACCAAAAATAGTCAAACATGCAGCACCATTCTGCCAGCTAAAATGCTCGTAATACAGCGTCATAAAAGTAGATATACTTCCAAAACCAAGACCACCCAGCGCTAGACAGGTCCCAAATGGAGTCACAGTCAATAGTACACGCTTAAAACTTACGGCGCTTGCCTTTTTTGCGATCACCCGAAAAGGAATTTTTGACTTGCCGTAAAGATAGCCCAGGATACCAATGGCGCAGGTCAGCAGTCCCAATGACTGATAATTGATATGGTCGGCCATTAATACCCCCAGTGGTGCTCCGAGCGCAAGTGCGCCATAACTTGCGATACCATTAAAGGAGATCGCTTTGGCCGCATGTTCATCGCCGAGCTCCATTAAAGCCCAGTTGATCGGGCTGGCACCGACCAGACCCTCAGCAATTCCGGTAAATAATCTGGTGATCAACAGCAAACTGAGACTGATAAGAGGCTGCGATCTGAATAAGAATACAAATAGGAGTAAGATCCCTGAAAGGGTAAAAAAAAGCATGCTGCGCAATACAGATACTTTTGGACCTTTGGTATCTACGATTTTTCCGGCGTACCCCCGAAGTAAAAAGGTCGCTATATATTGTACACTGATGACCAATCCGGCGATAATTGTATTAAAACCTAATATCTGATGGATGAAAATGGGTAAGGTCGCAAGTGATAAGCCAATTGTGAAATAACCGAGGAAAGTTAAAGAAACATAGCCTAAAATCTTTTTGTTGACCTCTCGAGGAGAAATTGTCATTTTAAAAATTTTAGGCAAAAGTACGTGTTTAGACTTGTTTTTAAAAATAAAATTAGTAGACGACTGTCTCCTTAACCTCACAGTTTTTTTCCAGCCAGGCTTGATCAAATTGTTTCGGAGACACTTTTTTCCCTTGGTAGATATAGTAGACTTTTTCAGATTCTCCCTTTACGGGTGGCCCAGGAATTTTATTGACAATTTTTTCTTCGGGACAATCCTGAATTAGGGACTGTTGCGTATTTTGACGGGTTTTACAGGAAGTGAATGTTGCTAAGATAAGGAGGTACGCTAATTTATTCATGAGTTTAGTTTTATTGTAGTGAATAACGAGACTTTCTTCAACAGTGCGACAGGATTTTATAGAAAAAATGCAACTTTTTAGAAGCAGGTTTGTTGTTATCATGATACGTATCTAATGGACCGAGCGCGTGATTTCTCGGAAAGATTTGCGCAGCCTACAGAGCGATAATAACTATACAATATCAAAAATATAATCATGAGAAGAAAAGCAACAGCCCTATGGAATGGGAATCTAAAAGAAGGTAAGGGAAATCTGACTACAGATAGTACGGTTTTGGACCATACACAGTATTCCTTTTCGACACGGTTTGAAGATGGCGTCGGAACCAATCCCGAAGAGTTATTGGCCGCCGCCCATGCCGGATGTTTTACCATGCAGCTGAGCGCATTTTTAACAGAAGCTGGATTTATACCTGATGAGCTTAAAACGGTAGCTACTATCCTGTTTGAAAATGGTGCAATTGTACGCTCGGAGCTGGAACTATCCGCAAAAGTACCTGCTATTGAGGAATCGGAATTTCAAGCGCTTGCTCATAAGGCAAAAGAAAATTGTCCCGTCAGTAAAGCATTTAGTTTTGAAAAAACGCTACATGCTACTTTGCTGTAGTATTTTGGCGTATAAAAAATACTGTAATCTTCAAATAAATGCGGTGATATTTTAGGATACTTTAAAATATCACCGCATTTTTTCGTAAAAAAGATAAAAAGCTGTTACTTTGAGCATCAGTATGCCGTATTTCCGAATAGGCAGAACTTATAGTGTTGGAAGCTGTATATGCTGTATCGACAAGCGGGTTACGGCATTTAAATAAGATTACTTTGGTACAGAAAAAGAAAAATAAATTGAGCGCTACGGCGTTATTGGAAAAGAATAGGGAAGCAGGCATCGCATTCCTGACGGAGTACGCTACACAGCCGGGAGTGACAGTTTGTCCTTCAGGCTTACAATATAAAATATTGACTGAAGGTGCCGGCAAAATTCCGACAAAGACATCCAAAGTAATCTGTCATTATAAAGGGGAATTATTGGACGGAACAGTCTTTGATAGTTCTTATAAACGTAAGCGGCCAGAAACATTTTATATCAATGAACTTATCCGTGGCTGGCAGGAAGCCATGTGTATGATGTCCGTCGGATCAATATGGCAAGTTGTTCTCCCTCCGCATTTAGCTTATGGAAAGGAAGAGCTATTGCCCCGAAAAGGTGGCGAATGTACCCTGATTTTTCAGATCGAGCTGATTGCTGTTTTATAATAGCGAGTAGGAAATATCTTTTTCAGACGGTAGAGACTAATCTTCTGCGAAAATTATAATGGTTCAAGCATAAAAAACTCCCCAGCAAACGCTGGGGAGTTTTTTATTGGTTTTAGAAAATATAAAACTTATTCTAATTCTTTAATTTTAGCATTGACTTCAGTTGTTTTCGCCTCATCCTGCATAAAAACATAGTAGTTTTTCAGATTCGTTAACGCATCTATGTTTTTAGGTTGTAGAGCAACAGCTTTCTCTAAATAAGGTAAAACAGGTTTTAATTCTGCTTTAATCTTGTCTACCTCTGTATTATATTGCGCTTGCGTCAATTTTCTGTTGTTGTTTACAACATTTAATTTTTCACGGACTTTATTCATCAGCGTAATCGCTAAATTCGTATTTGCCTCAAAGAAATTAGGATCGATTTCTAGCGCTTTTTTGTATGCAGCAATTGCAGCTTCATCATTTTTTGCTGATGCTTGTGCAATACCTAAATAATAGTTTAAGCTTTTGTTTGAAGGATCTTTAGCCAATTGAGAAGTGATCGCATCAATTGTTTCTTTCTCGTGACCTGTGATCAGATTCAACTCGATGTTTTGTGTCATTGCTGCATTGTCATCAGGATAAGCTTCTGCAGCTTTCTTTGCATATTCAAGAGCAGATGTGGTGTCTTGTAACGTTAAATACAATTTAGGCAAATCTACCATAATTGTTTTATGCGAAGAGAAATCTTTTCTAGGGATCAACTCTTTGTAACGTTCGATCGCATTTTTATAATCCTTGTTGGACAATGCCGCTACACCGCTGTAATAAGTCACTAGCGTATCCCCGGGAAGATAAGTCAATGCTTTGGTGAATGAATTATAGGAGTCGGCATATTTTTGTGCCTGGTATTCTTCCGCACCAATATTGAAGTTGTATTGTCCAAGAATTTGCTCAGCCACAGTGATGTTCGCTTTATTAGCGCCATCGGTATCCAATTGTTTTGCCTTAGCAATACCATCTTCTGCAAGTTTTGCCAATTCAGCGGATTTATCTATAGTTGAAAGGTTTGCGTTCACTAAAGCGTATACGGTCCAAGCTTCTGCGTTATCTTTCGTCTTTTCATGAATAACAGCAGCATCAATAGCCTCTTTTGCTGATTTTAGATTTGGTAAGCCTAATTGTGCAGTACCGGCATCTTTTAATTCCTGAAACTTTGCAAGACCAGTTTTTGCCTTTTTTACGTTACCCGTTTGGGCGAAAGAAACTGATGTAGATACAGTACCTATTGCCGCTAATAATAATAGAGATTTTAAATTCATATCTATTTAACTGTTAATTGATTCAATAATAAATTCACCCTGTCCAATTGCAACGCATCATCTATAAGCGTATAATACTTTGCCAATGCTTTTAAGGCATTCACATCATAAGGTTTGATCTCGTTTGCTTTTAATAAATATTCGATTGTCAACTCCTTTATATCTTGGTTTGTCGGATCTTTTAATAACGTTTCGAGATTAATTAAGCCTAATGCAAGATTAGATTGATAGTTATTCGGATCCAATCGTAAGACATTATTATAGTATTCTTTTGCTTTTTTTAGATCATTTGCATTTTCGTAAGAATAACCAGCAATGTAATTCAATTCAACATTTTCAGGTTCCAGACGAATTGCATCAGCGATCACATTTAATATTGCATCATACGAATTATTGGCTGAATACACATCTATTAATCTAAAAAGTATTTGCTTATTCTCAGGGAATATAGCACGTCCTTTCTCTAGAACGTTTAAAACATCCTGTTTAGTACCTCCTAAGCTATAAATTTGTGCCAATTCCAAAAAGTAATTTGGCTTTGGATCTTCAGCTTTAATGAGCTGCTCATAGTAATTAATGGAATTCATATAATCTTTGTTTTTTCCGGCGAGTACGGCAAGATTATATTTCAGATCACGATTTTTAAAACCTAGCGAGTCTATGCGAAGGTAAGCTTTATATGCTTTATCAAATTTCTCATCTTTTAGGGCGACACTGCCTTGATAGGAGATTGCACCGGCAAGATTCTGACGTACATAGTCCATCTCGGCAGGAAAATTCCGTCGCGCTTTTTTGGCATCCAGTAATTTTAACGATTTGATGGATATATCGATAGGGTCTAGTTTATACTGTTGTTTTCGAGTTGAATCCGCAACTGCCAGGGAACTATATACCAAAGCCCTTAACAGGTTATTGTTGACAGAAGTTGTGTCTTTTTTTGTTTGGAATGCAGCGTCAGCAAACTTTCGGGCGTTTTCAAGGTGCTTGAAATCCCCCGTTTTGGTATATAAAGCAAAACTGTTGCTGCCCTCTTTCAGATTTGATTGGGCAGCAACAGTTAAACTACTTGCAGATATTAACAATGATATCAGTAAGTTTTTCATGCAGTTTATTCTTCGTTTGAATCTATGTTTTCTTCAGAAGCTGATCCTTCGTTATCTATTTCTGTTGAATTCTCGATATCGCCGGTCTCTTCATCTGATTCTTCCTCACGATCTACTTTAGTAATGGAAGCAATCTCATCGTTATCTTTCAGATTAATGAGTCTTACGCCTTGTGTCGCACGGCCCATGACGCGTAATTCCTCTACGGCAATCCGGATAACAATACCTGACTTATTGATGATCATCAGATCTTCGGCATCGGTAACACCTTTTATAGCAACCAATTCACCCGTTTTATCGGTTACGTTGATAGTTTTGACCCCCTTGCCACCACGATTTGTGACGCGGTAGTCTTCGATATCGGTACGTTTTCCATAGCCTTTTTCCGAAACCACCAATACGGTCGTTTCTGAATCATTGACACTAATCATGCCAATCACCTCATCACTTTCGGAAGATAGGGTAATACCACGAACGCCAGTTGCTGTACGGCCCATTGGACGAACTGTAGATTCATTAAAGCGGATGGCGCGACCTGAACGCAATGCCATGACAATCTCACTGCTTCCTGTAGTCAAACATGCTTCGATTAATTGATCGCCATCGTTGATGTTGATCGCATTGATACCATTTGCCCGAGGGCGGGAATAAGCTTCCAAAGACGTTTTCTTAATGGTACCTTTTTTAGTACACATGATAATGAAGTTGTTCTCTAAGTATTCCTGGTCTTTCAGGTTCTTTACTAAGATAAAGGCTTTGATTTTCTCTTCTTTCGGAACATTAATGATATTCTGAAGCGCACGGCCACGAGAAGTCCGGCTACCTTCAGGGATCTCAAATGCACGTAACCAGAAACAACGACCCGCTTCGGTGAATAGAAGCATATAATTGTGTGCCGAAGCTGTAATGATATGTTCTGTAAAATCCTCTTCGCGAGTATTGGTTCCGATTGAACCACGGCCACCACGACCCTGACGTTTATATTCAGATAACGGCGTACGTTTAACATAACTGTTGTGGGAGATGGTGATTACGATTTCTTCGTCATCAATAAAATCTTCCATACGCATATCTTCAGCAGAATGTACAATCTGTGAGCGGCGTTCGTCACCATATTTTTCTTTGATCTCAATTAACTCATCCTTGATGATCTTCATCCGAAGATCTTCATCTGCCAGAACAGATTTCAAGTAGTCGATTGTTTTCATCAATTCAGCATACTCTTCTTTGATCTTATCGCGTTCCAGTCCTGTCAGTCGACGCAGGGTCATATCAAGGATCGCACGTGCCTGAAGATCAGATAAACCAAATTTTTCCATTAATCCAATACGCGCATCTTCTGGTGTATCGGAGTTACGGATTAATTTAATGACTTCATCCAAATGATCCAGCGCGATCAGATAACCTTCTAGGATATGGGCACGTTTTTCAGCTTCTGCCAATTCATAACGCGTACGTCTGACAATAACATCATGTCTATGTTCCACAAACTCGTGAATCATATCTTTCAGATTCAGAAGCACAGGTCTTCCTTTAACTAAAGCAATGTTATTGACTGAAAAGGAGGTTTGTAGTGCTGTGTATTTAAATAGGTTGTTTAACACTACATTGGCATTGGCATCACGTTTAATATCGTACACGATACGCATACCCGTACGGTCAGACTCATCACGAATAGCCGAAATACCTTCCAATTTCTTTTCGTTAACCAAATCAGCAGTACGTTCAATCATGTTGGCCTTATTCACCTGATAGGGGATCTCGGTCACAATAATCTGTTCTTTTCCGGATTTGGTCGTTTCTATTTCTGCTTTAGCGCGCATGACAATACGGCCACGACCGGTATTACAAGCATCCTGAACGCCAGCATAGCCATAGATTAATGCCCCAGTTGGGAAGTCAGGCCCTTTAATATGCTGCATCAATTCCGGAACTTCAATATCACGGTTGTCGATGAACGCTATAGTACCGTCAATGACCTCCGAGAGGTTATGTGGTGCCATATTTGTTGCCATACCTACGGCGATACCAGAAGCACCATTAACCAAAAGGTTAGGGATACGTGTTGGTAATACGGTAGGTTCCTGTAGGGAGTCGTCAAAGTTATTTTGGAAATCAACAGTATCTTTGTTGATATCGGATAGCATTTCTTCAGCGATTTTCTTTAATCTCGCCTCAGTATAACGCATTGCCGCAGGAGGGTCACCGTCAATGGAACCGTAGTTACCTTGACCATCCACCAACGGATAGCGTAAACTCCAATCTTGAGCCATACGAACCATGGTGTCGTAAACGGAGGAATCACCATGTGGGTGATATTTACCTAATACGTCACCAACGATACGGGCAGACTTTTTATAAGGTTTACCACTGGTAACCCCTAAGTCCAACATACCATAAAGAACACGTCTGTGTACAGGCTTCATGCCATCACGTGCATCAGGAAGAGCCCGGGATACAATGACCGACATGGAATAGTCAATGTAAGCAGACTTCATCTGATCCTCGATATTGATTGGGATAATCCGGTCGTTTGCCGGAACAAGATTGTTGTCGTTTTCTGTTTCTTCAGCCATATGAATTTGGTTTCAATAAAACTAGTAAGCAAGCCTTTTTACTTGGCTTGCTACGCATGCGAAGTTACAAAAATTTAACCTCAAAAGCGAATGAATTGAACCCTAATATACACAAAAAAGACAATCTTTTATGGATTGTCTTGGTACTTACGCCGTATTGTTTTTATTTCAATTTTTTAAAGCGCAGGCGGATCGAGTTGCCGATGACAATGAGGTCGGAGAAGGCCATGCTTAAAGCGGCGAGCATAGGCCCCAAGAAGCCTACTGCGGCTAATGGGATTGCGATAATATTATACGCGAATGCCCAAAAGAGATTTTGTTTAATGGTCAGCAGCGTGTGATGTCCCACCTGAAGAAGCTTTTCAATTGATTTCAGATCATTGTTCAATAGAATGACTTTTGCGGACTGAATGGCGACATGGGTCGCATCCCCTAGAGAAATGCCGACATCAGCCGCCGTAAGGGCAGGAGCATCGTTGATGCCGTCACCGACCATAGCTGTCGGAGCAGCCTTTCTCAGGTCGGAGAGGATCGCAAGTTTTTCGCTAGGCGATTTTTCCCAATATACATCCGCTATGCCTAGTTTTTGCGCCGTACGTTCGCATTTACTTTGTCGGTCACCACTTAATAAAATTGGTCTGATACCTTTATCTTTTAAATATTGAACAAGCTCCTTTGCATAGGGCTTGATCTGGTCTTCGAGAACGATACCCGCAATGACGACTTCATTGATGGTCAGTGTCAGATCGTATCGGTTGGAATAATCTTTTTTACCAATCTTTGCATTACAGATCGAGTAGCTGTTGCCATTGGTGTCCGTAGCAAATATTCCCTGTCCCTTTATTTCATTGACTTCTTTGAAAATAATGCGGTAAGACTTTATTTCCTTGAGCTGCCTGCGGATGGATTGGGCAATCGGGTGACTGGAATAACTTTCCAGTTGCGCTATAATAGACTCCACCTGGGATTGTTCGATACCAAAGGTCTGAATAGCCTTAATGTTAAAATCGCCGGTTGTCAACGTTCCCGTTTTGTCAAAAACCATCTGTTTGAGCTCGGACAACTCTTCGATTATGCTGCCGCCTTTGATGAGAATCCCTTGTTTGGCAGCCCGACCAAGTCCTACCATCACTGCTGTTGGTGTAGCCAGACCCATCGCACAAGGACAGGACACAACAAGCGTTGCGATAGCATTCATCAGTGCTTGTTGCAAAGGTAGCTGGGCAATAAAATAAACAATAAAAAAGGTGAAAAAGGCGATCGTAACAACAATAGGAACAAAATAAGCGGCTACTTTATCACCAAATTTTTGAATGGGTGGTTTCTTATGCTGTGCATCCTTGATCAACTGAATGATCTGATACAAAACACTTTTAGACCCCACTTTGGTCGCTGTGATTCTGATATTGCCAGCAGTAAGCAGTGTGCCCCCAATAACGGTTTCATATTTTGTTTTTTCGATGGGCAGGCTCTCGCCCGTGATCATGGATTCATCAATCCAACCATGTCCGTCGAGAATATCGCCATCTGCAGGAACCAGGCTGCCTGTATTTACTTTCAGGATATCTCCGAATTTGATCTCTTTCGCGGTGATTTCAATCTCCTGATCATCTACGATTTTAATCGCCTTAATGTCTTGATATTTAACCAGATCTTTGATCGCGGATGTGGTTTTGGTAACAGCGCGTCTTTCGAGTACATTCCCCATAAAAACAAGGGTAATAATGGTCGCACAGGTCTCGTAAAATTGATAATCATGTCCAAGTTTATAATATGTGCCAATAGTACTATAAACAAATGCCGCAGTGGATCCCACGAAGATGAGCACATCCATATTAGGCATTTTATTCCATAGCGAGCGTAGGGCACTATGACCAAAATAAAAACAACCGACTAGATAGACAGGCGTGCAAAAAGCCAGTTGTATATAAGGATCATGTAACAACGGGTGGTTCACAAACATATGACTCCATAATGGAATGGTAAAGAGCAGACAGATCAGGAATTTAAATTCAACTGACTTCCAGAAGCTGACTTTGCTGTCTTTGTCCCTGACGACTCTATAACCCAATGATTCTATTCCTTTAACAAGTGCCGGCACCTGATCCGGAGGAATATCGGAAAATTTCACTTCATCTGAAGCAAAATCAACGTAGATCTCCTTAGCTCCATTATCTTCCAGGTATTTATGGATTGAAATAGCACAATTTGTACAGTGCATTCCGGTTACGTTGAGTTCAGTTTGCACGTTGGATTCCTTCATTTAATAGCATGTAATGTCTTTAAGCAAAGATAGGTATTTCCTGATAATGCTTTTTATCTAAACTAAAATTGTTTAGCTATGCAACATTTTAGTTCCTCCATAGCACAAAAAAATCTTTGGCCACCGTGAAGAAAACGATAAATTTGTTTTTATTTGCACATCATCAATGTTTAAAAATGACGAAAGCGATTTCCATTTCCTTTATTGCCCGGATTATCCTGTTGATTGCGTTGACCGCTTCATTTGTGCAATTCGAGGCTTTTTATAAGCAACGGGAGGTCATCCGCAATATGGCCTACGGACTGAATACTTTTCTGACAGCCAGTGTACTGATTTCGATCGGTCATTTTATCCTCGTGAAGCTTTACAATAGCAGAAATGAACATCAGGTTGTCCGTGGTAACTTTGTGCTGGGAATTACGCGTGTGGCGACCGTGGGAAATGTATTTTTTATCATCGTTAGTTTGATGATTGCTGTCGGTATAAACCCGAAGGATTTTATAACCAGCATGACTATTGTGGCGATGGCGATTGCTGTTATTTTTAGAGAGTATATTACTAATATGATATCGGGACTGATTATTATGTTCTCCGATCAGTTTTCTGTGGGCGATCGCATTAAAATTGGTGAGTATCAGGGCAAAATCGTCGATATTACATTGGCCAATCTGGTAGTCAGGGACGAGGATGATGATGCAGTAATGATTCCGAATAACCTGGTGTTTACAGCAACTTTGGTTAATAAAACTTCACAGAAATCCAATAAAATTGTTGTCAAATTTGAGTTACCCGTGGATCGTGCGGTCGCTGTAGAGGAACTAGAGCGATATTTTAATCCTTTATTTGAAAATAATCCCAATTTGGATCACGGACAGGGATTTTTAGTGAAGATAGCCGACCTCGGCAAAGACTATGTCAAATATAAAGTTGAAGTTAGTACCATATCGTCAAGTAACCGAATTCACCAACAGGTGCAGAGCAAAATTCTCAATGAAGTGCTACAGTTTAAGGAAAGTATCGATTAAATTTTTCTGACCTTCACATTCTTAACAAAATGGTGACTTCCTTTTTCGAGGATCAGATCGGCCCGATAACGGGTTGGTAATATATTCTTGATCAGGTTGGGTTTGTTGATCTCGTTCCAAATATTCACGGCCATGGCATGACTTTCTTCGGGAGACATATCTGCATATTTATGGAAAAATGAAGCCGGATTCTGAAAGGCTGTTGCACGTAGGGATTCAAAACGATTGGTATACCATTCGATAAGGTTTTTCTCACTCGCGTGTACATAGATGGAGTAATCGAAGAAATCCGAAACGAAGACACTATGCCCTTTTCGGGGGCGTTGTGAATTAACCTGCAATACGTTTATACCCTCTACAATAAGGATGTCCGGTTGTTCAATAATTTGCTGCTGGTCGTCAGGCAAGACATCATACACGAGATGACTATAGACTGGAACAGTGATCTTAGGTGCTCCGGACTTGACTGCGGAGAGGAAGTGTATCAATCGTTTTGCGTCGTAGCTTTCCGGAAAACCTTTGCGGTTGAGAATACCCCTTTCGATCAATTGTTGATTGGGGTAGAGGAAGCCATCTGTTGTGACCAGATCAACCTTCGGTTTGGAAGGTAACATACTCAGTACACGTTGCAATACTCTCGCCGTTGTACTCTTTCCTACCGCAACAGATCCTGCGATGCCAATGATATAGGGTAATTTACTCTCTTCTTTGCTAAAAAAACGATTTGTTCGCTGATGCAGGCTCTGGAAACGATCAATGTGAATTTCTAGCAGATGGCTCAAAGGAACGTAAACTTCTTCAATTTCCTGATTGGTCAATGGCTCATTGAGTGCATGTAGATTTTCAAGATCTTCAGCGCTGAAATTGTGCAACATCTTTCCATTTAGATTTTTCCAGTCTTCCCGTTTAATTGATCTAAAGGGAGAGTCTATTGCTATTTGTGGATCCAATTGCATCGCTTTGCTATTTTTATTGAACGTGTAAGTATTCTTGATTCCTGCCTATTCTTTCATCCCTGAGTCCTTTCTGCTCTATTTAAAAGCCAATAAGAACCTTCGGTATCCTTTTGCCGCAATAGCATGGATGCTGATATGAAGATTTTTTGTGCGGACAAATATAAATAGTGTTGTCCGTTATCCCAAGAAACAATTACAAATGATTTGAAGTTATTACAATAGGATTAGCCAAGATTTTATGCACGGGACACTTTTCAGCAATCTTAAATAGTCTCTTTTTTTGTTCGTCATCGAGCTCACCTTTAAAACTAATGTGGCATTGTATATAAGTAGTCTGTTGCTGTTCACTGGTTTGAATTTCATGAGAAAGACGGATTATAACTTCTTCCAGAGGCCAATTTTTTCGGTCAGCGTACATTTTTACTGTGATCGCTTTGCAAGTTCCTAGGGAAGAAAGCAAAAGCGGTGTAGGGTTTATTCCCTGGTCTTGGCCTCCCAAATCCTCGGGTTCATCAGCAATAATTTGGTGTTTACCATATTGCACGGTTGTGGTATAAGGTGTTTCACCTATGGTGACAATAACTTCATTTTCCATTGTCTTGAATAAAATAGTTTTTCTTTAGTCAACGAGATCTTCCAATAAGCCTTCAATAATTAAACTTCCAGTGGCGGGATTTGTGGCCAAAGGAACATTGTAAAGGTCGCACACACGCATTAACATCTGTATATCGGGTTCGTGTGCATGCTTGCCGAGTGGATCGCGAAAAAAGATAATACCATCAACTTTCCCCTCAGCGGCCAATGCGGCGATCTGTGCGTCACCCCCCATAGGGCCACTTAATTTTAATTCCACAGGTAATCCTGTTTGTCGTACATAAGAACCGGTTGTTCCTGTTGCGATGATATTGGCATGTTTCAACAGGTCCTGATGGTCTTTGACAAAAGCAACCATTTCTGGTTTTTTACCATCGTGGGCGATCAATGCAATTGTTTTTTTCATCCGTATCTAATATTTGTTTGTACTTTTTTCGATGTATTTTTTTTCAAAGATCTTAATCCCTGCTTCAACCAATGATAGGCAGTTGATTCTCACTTTGGATCGTTCAAAAGCTGTGAGTTTCATCCGTTTTTATTGCTTACCATGGTTTGTGATCGAATGCTGATGATCGGAAAAGCTATTTGAAAAAGATATAAGAGATAATAATAGCTGCAACAACACCTGCTAATTCAGCTAAAAGCGCACATGGTAGTGCATGTCTTGTCCGTTTTATACCTACAGCACCAAAATAGACAGCAAGTACATAAAATGTTGTTTCGGTGGAACCTTGGATAACACAGGCAACCCGAGCGGCAAAGTCCATCGGACCTTTGGCATTCATCAGGTCAACCATTAGTCCACGGGCACCCGAACCACTTAATGGTTTCATAAATGCAACCGGAAGTGCATCGACAAAAGACGTGTCCAAACCACATAGCGCTATACCTTTGGATATTCCAGCCACCATATAATCCATCGTCCCTGAGGCTCTGAAGACTGCAATGCCGACCAGCATAGCCACTAAGTAGGGGATAATTTTGACTGAAACCTCAAAACCTTCTTTAGCTCCCTCAATAAAGGAATCGTAGACGTTCACTTTGCGGAATAGGGCCAAACCTATAAACGAAGTAAACAGGCTAAATAGGATTACATTACCAAATACCTTACTAAAAACTTCAATTTCAGTCTGCTGTAAACCCGAGAAATAGTATAACAGGCCCCCTATAAATATACACATGGCACTCAAGTAGCCTAAAACGACCCGGTTGAACAAGTTTATTTTTTGGTAGATAGCGACTAGAATCAGCGCGACCAACGTGGAAAAGAATGTCGCAATCAAAATCGGCAGAAAGACATCCGAAGGATCCGGCGCTCCGGCTTCCTTGCGGTAAGCCATAATAGAGATGGGCAATAAGGTTAGACTGGAGGCATTGAGCACAATAAACATAATCTGTGCATTTGTTGCTGTGTCCTTATTGGGATTCAGCTCCTGCAGTTCCTTCATGGCTTTAAGTCCCAGTGGGGTGGCGGCATTATCCAAACCAAGTGCATTTGCTGAGAAATTCATCAGGATAGAGCCTAGAGCAGGGTGGTTTTTCGGGATTTCGGGAAATAATTTATGGAAGAAAGGTCCTACAAGTTTTGCAAAGATATTGATCATGCCACCCTTTTCACCAATTTTCATTATTCCTAAAGCGAAACTCATCATACCAATCAATCCCAGGGAGATTTCAGCTCCGTTTTTAGCACTGTCAAAGATAGAGTTAACAATTTTTTGGAAGATTTCAGTATCTCCAAAAAAGATAAGTTTTACCAGGGCTACGGCAAATGTGATCAAAAAAAATGCAACCCAAACGTAGTTTAATGCCATAATAGATTTAAATATGCGTAAAAGTAACCTTTTAGAACTTATCCATCAACTTGCTCCATGGATTTTTCTTCTTATTCTGGTTCTTTTCTTTAATGAGGTGCTCAACGATATAATCCAATGTGTCTTCATGTTCACTGATCAGCTTGTCGGACAGGGATATGAGCTTCTGGATATTATTTGGCGATGCAGCATCCAGGGAGGCATTGATACTTGACAGGTTTGCCGGTTCCATGCGGATATAGTTCTGCTGTTTACCATTGTTCCTGAATAATTGCTTGATAAAAAATTCGGTGCTTTCAGAGGAAGCACTTGTCATGATATCGACCAGAGCGGGTCCGATTTGGATTGCGAGTTTTTTCTTGAAATGTTCATAGTTGTAGGCGGTCTTTGATACTCCGGTACCCAAAGAAACCATAAACACATCGTTGATCTGTGTACTGTTAAACGCTTTTAACACTTCCAGAAGACCACAGATCGAAGGATTTTGTGCAAATACACCACCATCAATGAGCGGATATCGGGTATTTGATATCGAATATATTTCGGCGACGGGGAAAAAGGTCGGAGCTGCTGAAGTCGCCTTACAGACATCTTTCAGATAAAAGTCGCGTGCTTCACCATGCGTGATGGCCTTTTGCTGCCTGAAAAAATGATTTTTGCGTAGTTCGATATTGTAAGCCGTAATAATACACGGTTTGATGAGATGGCTTAAGCGTGCATTTTGAAAATATTTGTCCAGTACATTTGACAGGGGAACCGAAGAATATAGCTCACTGACCAACCCAAATCCCCCCAGAAAGCGCCTCCATTTAGAGGTGTTGAAAATTTCCGTTCCGTGATTAACAAAAAGGTTTAAGGCGTCGCGCGCTGAAAACTTCGGATGGGTGGGGTTTCCTTCTTCGGGGTAGAGCAAGATGCTTGTCAGAATACCGCCACTGCTCGTGCCCGCAATAAAATCAAAATAGGAGGCAATCCGCGCATTGGGATCCATTGTCTTTTTTTGTAATTTTTCCTCCAGAGCCACCAGTATCATAGCTGGAATAATTCCCCGAATACCACCACCGTCAAGGGCAAGTATGCTCTTCATACGCTAAAGCTATTTTAATTCAAGATACGTAAATATAGAAAATGTTCTCTATTTAGCACATCCATTTGTAGACTGGGTTTTTGTAATAAAATCATCATACTATCGGAAGTGTTAACTGATATATATGTCGACCGTGGGTCTTTTTTGCCTACCATATAAAATGGCAATAACAATTTATTTTTAACCGTCGATGTTGAGTTCTGCAATATTTGGATATGCTGTTTTTGAGCGGGATATTATAAATGTGGGCTAGGGGAGCCGAAATATGAGTTAGTTAAGGAATGATTGAAAGTGAATTGATAGCGAAGTGTATAATCAAAAAAGAGTAGGGGATACAACAAAAAAAGCGTGTCCGAAAAGACCGGACACGCTTCTGATGATTATATTCAATTAGTTAAACCAAGCAAGTACTTCCTCTTTACTTGGCATTGTTATTTCTAGTTTCAATTTTTTACGCATACCGCCCAGGTCATTAAAAACTTTATTTGGGTTAGCGTCTTTCAATGCTTCGATGGTTGTAAAGCCCATTTTTTGCAATGCTGGCACCCACGCTGCCGGAATACCTTGTTCTTCATAATCTTTGACATCAGCAACTTTTGCCACTTTCTCTGGACGCATCTGTGGGAAGAACAATACCTCCTGAATAGAAGCATTATTTGTCAGAAACATAATCAGGCGGTCCATGCCTATTCCCAAACCAGAGGTAGGAGGCATACCATATTCCAATGAACGCAAGAAATCCTGGTCAATGAACATGGCTTCGTCATCACCCTTTTCTGATAGTTTCAACTGATCTTCAAAACGTTCGCGTTGATCAATAGGATCATTTAATTCAGAGTATGCATTGGCAATCTCTTTCCCACAGACCATCAACTCGAAACGTTCCGTTAAGTCTGGATTGTCTCTATGTTTCTTTGTCAACGGAGACATTTCTTTTGGATAGTCCGTGATGAATGTGGGTTGTATATAGTTTCCCTCACATTTAGCACCGAAAATCTCATCAATCAGCTTGCCTTTACCCATTGTTTCGTTGACATCGATTCCCATGCCTTTTGCAGCAATGCGAATTTCTTCTTCAGATTTGCCTGTAATATCAAATCCTGTAAATTCTTTAATGGAATCGGTCATTGAAATGCGCTTGTATGGTGCCCTGAAATCAATCTTATGCTCACCGAATGTGGCCTCAGTAGTACCGTTTACAGCGAGTGCACAGTGTTCCAAAAGGCGTTCCGTGAAATCCATCATCCAGTTATAATCTTTGTAAGCGACATAAATTTCCATCGCTGTAAACTCTGGATTATGCGTACGGTCCATTCCTTCGTTACGGAAGTTTTTGGAAAATTCGTACACGCCATCAAAACCACCTACGATCAGTCTTTTTAAATAAAGTTCGTTCGCAATACGAAGGTATAATGGAATATCCAGCGCATTGTGATGCGTGATAAATGGACGTGCTGCAGCCCCGCCTGGGATTGATTGTAAGACTGGCGTTTCTACTTCCATATAACCAGCGTCATTGAAGAATTGACGCATAGCATTAAAAAGTTTGGTGCGTTTTACGAAGATATCTTTATTGGCTGGATTCACGATCAGATCCACATAACGCATTCTGTAACGTTGCTCAGGATCCGTAAAAGCATCGAATGTTTTGCCATCAGCGGATTTAACCACAGGAAGCGGACGCAAGGATTTGGACAATACGGTAAGTTCCTCCACGTGTATAGCGATAGCTTCGGTTTGTGTGGTGAACACATATCCTTTGACACCTACAATATCACCGATATCCAATAGTTTTTTGAAAACAACATTGTAGAGATCTTTATTTTCATCAGGACATACGTCATCACGCTTTATATAGGCCTGGATACGTCCGGTAGAGTCCTGAATTTCAAAAAAAGACGCACTTCCCATGACACGACGGCTCATGATACGTCCGGCAATGGTGATGTTCTTATAATTCAATTTATCTCTATCGTAGTTTTTTAAAATATCGGCAGCGTGTGCGTTGACGACAAATTCATTTGCTGGAAAAGGCTCGATTCCCATATCCAACAACGATTGCATCGCCTGTCTTCTAAGTTGTTCCTGTTCGGATAATACAGTACTCATTCGATCTGAATAATATTTAAAATGTGAAAATCATGCAAAAATAGCCATTTTTTTCTATTCTTTTTATTGATTTTTTTTGAAAAACCCTGTAGCGAAATACAAGCAGTAACCGTTAGGAAAATAAAAATAGTTAAATAGTGATATTAAGCGGGGACATTCGACTATTTGATTTTAAGTTTTATAATTTTATTTTCGTTATTTGAAGCTTAATATTTAAATAGTTTAAGTGGGAATTATTCAGTCATATTTTTATAACAAGAAGCTATCATCTTTACATGATGCCCTGGAGCGTTGCTTGCGAAATCGTGAGGACGGAAAGGCTTTTGTCTATAAAAAATATTATGGCTATCTCATGGCAATCATTATCCGTTATGTTAAACAAGATGTGGATGCGGAGGAACTTGTGAATGAGAGCTTTGTGCGGATTTTTCGAAAATTGGAATCCTTCAACATGGATATCGATGCAGAGAACCTCGAAAAATCATTTAGGGCTTGGATCGGTCGAATCGCTGCGAATATCTCTATCGATTTTCTGAGAAGTAAAAAACAGGTTTATTCCGTTGAAGATATGGCCGAGGGAGATATGCATACGCCGTCGGTTCAATTGGAGAGCCGATTGGAGGTTAATGAAATTTTAAGTCTGTTGGATCAGCTTCCTGAAATTCAAAAAACTATTTTTAATCTCTATGAAATAGAAGGGTATTCGCATGATGAAATTGCCCAGATGTTAAATATACCTGATAGTACGTCACGTACTTATCTAACAAGGGCAAAACAAAAACTGAGAAAATTATACCTGGACTATACAGGTGTCGTTCAGGAAATAAGATAAATATTGTTGTTACATGGAAGGCAATAAGAAAAAAGAATTGATAGAAGAAATCATTGGGCAATTGAAAGACCATGAGCTACCTTATCGGGAAGGCTCCTGGGAAAAGTTTGCTTCAAAGCATGGGGTAGCAGCACCGCCTTCTTCCACCTGGAAATATTGGAGTGCGGCAGCCGCTGTACTCTTATGTTTTGGTGTGGGCTATTGGGGGTTGAAAAATAATTCTTCGGTAGCTCCGTCTTCTGCAGTTTTAATACAAAATGATAAAAATAGCGAGGTTATCGCCGATAATAAAGATTTAAAAGAATCTATTCAGCGCTCGTTGTCTGAGGTCACCGGAGAGCAGGGGCTAAGTGAAAAGGAGCTATTGCGGGATAGACCTTTTACCTATTCGAAAGCCGATAGCCAGCCCGCTGATAACAGTCAGCAACAACAGTTTGTTTTATTTGGTGGAAAAGCAGTCTCCGGAAACACCATCAATGTATCAAATAATTTTGCTGCTCTAGGTGGGCGGACTATGCAATTGCGGAATAACACATTATCCGCAGAGATCAATCTGGATGATCCTACGGTTACTGCTTCGGTAGATATCAGGACTGGGACACAGGTTCCCACAACGCATTCAAATGTGACATCAGCAAACTCGAAAGCTGCGCTTTCTTCTTCTACTTCTACACAGACCCAGCGTGAAGCTGCCCGTCTTGCTGCGCTATATGCTGGACAACAGGACAACCGGAGGGGGAGTGTGATGATGAAATCCAACGACCTTGATAGGAAGTGGGAAATGGGCGCATTTGTGTCTCCAGCTTCCACTGCTGAAAGTATCACGCTTGGCGGAGGAGTTGCCCTGGCCTATAATGTTTCGAGTAAGATCAGTATTCGATCGGGGGCTTCCATCCAACATTATGGTGCTGTTTCGGGAAATACGCCTATTACACCGGCTATGGCTTCCAATTCATTTGAAAAAGTGAATGCGCCAAGTTATCTATCGCAACCTAACGGTTTGAATAACGCTTTTATGAAGGGTTTAGCAGATGCAACAGAAGCCAAAAGCAATGAACGGGTCTCCGGTAAAATCCTGACGGTAGATATCCCTGTCGATGTACGTTATGCGATTAACAAGAATTTTTATACTTCTGTTGGCGTTTCTTATGTTGGTGTACTGGATCAGGAACGTGCTACAATATATGAAACAAACAATACGGAGTATAAGCAAAAATCCACGGAGAAAAACGTTGATGATAAAGGTGTGAATGGTTTTGTGAATTTTTCGGTTGGTCGAAAACAGAAAGTTGGGAAGCTTTCCATTTCTGTGGAGCCCTATTATAAAATTCCGGTCGGCGGGCTCAGATCATCGGACCTCAATTATAGTAACGGTGGGGTGAAAATTATTACGAGCTTCTAATAAAAAAATATTCAAGAAAATAGAAATGAACCCTTTCCCCAGCTACCCAGAAATGGAGCGGGCATACATAAAAAAGCCCACGAATTTTCTATTCGTGGGCTTTTTATATTATTTTGTTTAACTTGTTTATAGTTCATCTACACGTACCCAACCCATTCCAGCAGCCTTAGCACCTTCAACTCCTGGAATCCCGTCTTCGTAGACCAGGCATTTTTCGGGCGCAATGTTTAACTGTGAAGCAGCCAGTAGGAATGGTTGTGGAGAGGGTTTCCCTTCTGGGGTATCGCCGGCGCAGACCAATGTTTCCAGGTCATCCCATACGCCTATTGTATTTAGCGTCATCGACAAGGTTGTTCTTGTGCCACCTGATACAGCAGCAATATGTTTTTTACCTTTTTGATACTTTAAATGTTCGACAACATAGTCTACGGGTTTTGTTTTAAAAACATACTCATCCCGAAATATCGTAGATTTCAGTGTTGAGAACTCCTGATAGTCGAAGTCCACGTCATAGCGTTTACTGATTTCTTCTGCGACAGCTACTGTCGGCCAACCGGCTGTTTCATCGATAAGATTAACATCCAGCTCAACACCATAATGTTTGGCTGCGGCTTTATAGGCTTGTTTATGGGCATCCATATTGTCGGCCAATGTACCATCGACATCAAATAATAAGGCATCATAGGACGCGGCGAGAAGGTTTAGCAGTTCAAATTTACGTTGCGATTCAGGTGACATATCTTTTTAATAGTGTGTTGTAAAATTAAAAATTATATTTGGAAGCACAAAAAACAAGACGCCTTTCCTTCATCAGAAGGAAAGGCGTCTTATCAACTACAAGATGCTTTTAGCATCTACAACAAAGGCTTATTTGATTAGTGTGCACTTAAGTTCTTCGCTTTTTCTTCATCAAAATTAGCTTCCAATTCAGCCAATTTTTTCTTACCGTAAGCCATTCGCGTGATCACGACGAATAAAACCGGAACGATAAAGATTGCCAAAAGTGTTGCCGCAGTCATACCACCGAATACGGTCCACCCGATTGTCTGGCGGGATATGGCACCGGCACCGTGTGATAACATGAGTGGAATAATACCGAGGATGAAGGCAAAAGAGGTCATGATAATCGGCCGTAAACGCAATTTTACAGCATCTAAGGTTGCTTCATAGAGATTCATCCCGATATCAACACGCTCTTTGGCAAATTCCACAATCAGGATCGCATTCTTGGCGGCAAGACCAATGATGGTGACCAAACCGATCTGTGCATAGATATTATTATCTAAAGATGGTATCAAAGTTAAGGTCAGGATTGCTCCAAATACCCCTAAAGGAACCGATAGGAGGATAGAGAATGGTACGGACCAACTTTCGTACAATGCTGCTAAAAGCAAGAACACAAATAGGATACACAAGGCAAAGATCTGAACAGTTTTTGATCCGGACTGCATTTCTTGCAGCGAAAGACCGGAGAACTGATAATCAAATCCTTCAGGCAATGTTTGCGCAGCAACTTCTTGCAAGGCTTTCAATGCATCTCCGGAGGAATAACCCGGTGCAGAGCTACCATTGATCTCAACACTTCTAAAGATATTGTAGTGGTTGATGATTGAAGGCATAGTCATCAATTCATACTTGACCAGGGTACCCATCGGTACAGGGTTTCCTGAAACATTGTTTACATATAGTTTGTTGATGTCCTCAATATTCATGCGGTACGGAATATCAGCTTGTGTCACGACACGGTAACTACGACCATATTTCGTAAAATCATTAACGTAGCTACTACCCAAATAGGATGATATTGTCGAATAAATACTTGAGATAGGCACGCCCATACGTTTTGCCTGTTCACGGTTTACTTCCAATTTGTAGTTTGGAGAGTTGGTGTTAAATAGGGTATAAGCCATTCCGATTTCTGGACGTTGGTTAGCAGCCATCAAGAATTTGCCGACTGTCGCTTCGAAATCTTTGATATTTACAGTCTGTAAATCCTGTACCTGCAACGAGAAACCTCCTGACGTACCTAGGCCTGGAATTGCTGGCGGTGTAACAGCCAATACCCTAGCTTTGGTATAGCCTTGGTATTTGCCCATAATCATACCAGCAATATCATTTGCCGTGCGTGTACGGGTTTCCCAAGGTTTAAGAGAGACGAACACTGTTGCACCATTGGATTTAAACGCGCGGTTCAGAATATTGATACCCGAAATTGCGGTGACATACTTGATTTCTGGAAAGGTCTTATGTAGATCGGCCTCAATCTCTTTAAGAACTTCATTTGTACGTGCAGAGGAAGAACCTTCTGGTAAAGTTATCCCTGCAAAAAATGCTCCACCATCTTCAGAAGGAATAAATCCTGTTGGTTTGGTTGTAAACATCCAACCTGTTCCGATAAAAATACATAACAAAATGATCAAAACAAGTGGTGCTTTTTTGATGGCCTGTTTTACACCTCTTGAATACTTAATCGTTACTTTTTCAAACCATACGTTGAATTTGTAGAAGAATTTGTTCAACCCTTTTGCGCCTTCATGAACTGCTGTTGGTTTCAATAAAAGGGAACATAAGGCTGGAGTAAGCGAAAGGGCAATAAATGCCGACAACATTACGGATACGGCAATTGTGATTGCAAATTGTTGATACAATTTCCCCACCATTCCTGGAATAAAGCCTACCGGAACGAATACCGCTGCCAAGATAAGGGCAATTGCGATAACGGGAGCGGTGATGTCGCCCATGGCACGACGTGTTGCTTCTTTGGCATCCAGTTTATAATGGTCGATATAGTGCTGTACAGCTTCCACGACAACGATGGCATCATCCACCACAATACCGATGGCCAATACAAAGGCAAGCATGGTCAGGTTGTTGACCGAAAAACCAAAGATCAGGAAGAATATGAAGGTACCGATGATGGATACGGGGATTGCAAGTACAGGGATTAATGTTGCCCGCCAGCTTTGAAGGAAGAAAAATACCACCACTGTCACTAATATCAATGCTTCAACCAAGGTGTGGATAACCGAAGAAATAGAAGCATTTACAACTGACACAGTCTCGTAACTGATCGTATAATCTACATCCGTTGGAAAAGATTTCTTTAATTTTTCCAAAGCATCGACAATTCCTTTTGCAGATTCTACGGCATTTCCGCCAGGGGTTTGATTGATCATCATGGCAGATGAGGTCATGCCATTTACGGTAGACGATGTACCATAATTGAATTGACCCAATTCAACACGAGCAACATCCTTCAAAAGTACGATAGATCCATCTCTGTTGGTTTTTACAACGATGTTTTCAAAGTCCTCGGGATTAGAAAGGTCACTATCGGTAATGATTGGATATTCAAATACCGTAGAAGATTCTTGTGGACGTCCACCAACGCTACCGCCAGGTATGCGGGAGTTTTGTTCCGCAATTGCTGTGGATACATCAGCAGGGGTCATGCTCAGATTGGCTAATTTGTTTGCATCTAGCCATACGCGCATAGAGAAGGGTTGCCCAAAAGCGGTTACATCACCGACGCCTTTAACACGTAATAATGCATCTTTAACATATAAGTTGTTGTAATTTGCCAAGAAATTTTCACTTCTTGTTCCTTTTGGTGAAGTTAAAGCAACCAACATCAAGATATCGTTATTGGCTTTACGGGTTGTAATTCCTAAACGTCTTACCGCTTCCGGAAGGGCTGGTTCCGCAATTCCTACGCGGTTTTGTACGTCTAAGGTCGCTATATCGATATCCGTTCCTACTTCAAATGTCACAGTAATTGTTGCTTGACCATTTGAAGTACTATTGGACGACATATAAATCATGCCTGGTGTACCATTGATCTGACTCTCAATAAGAGTCGTAACGGTTTGTTCAACCGTCTGTGCATCTGCTCCTGTATAGTTTGCTGTAACTGTAACGGTTGGCGGCGCAATAGAAGGATACTGGCTAATTGGCAACGTAGAAACTGCAATAATCCCGATAATTGAAATCAATATCGAAATAACAATTGCGGTAACTGGCCTCTTAATAAATACTTCTGAAATCATGCTATATCTTTTAGATTCTCTTTAAAAAATTAATGGTGTTATTTTCCTTGAGGCGCGCCTTTCGCAGCCTGTTGGGCAGCGACAGCAGCATCAATTACTTTAACTCCATTTTGGACATTCATGGTACCGTCGACGATAATCTTTTCGCCGTCTTTGACACCTTCTTTAATCACGATTTTATCACCGGCTTTAATACCCAGTTTTACTTGACGTATTTCGGCCTTACTGCTGTCGTTGACGGTATATAGGTTGAAGACACCTAACTGTTCAAAGACAGCTTTGTAAGGTACGACAACTTCTTCTGTAGCCGATGTCGTTGATACATTCATCGTAATATTCATACCAGCCCGCAGTTCATTGGCATTGTTCGGGAACGTAGCGCGCACTTTGATTGTTCCGGTTGCCGGATCTACTGCACGGTCGATCGTTGTGATCGTTCCTTTTCCTTCGTAAGTACTTCCATTTGGTAGCAAAAGGGAAAGATCCGAAGAAGAGTGGCTGCTTTGTAATTGGATAAATTTGCTAATGTCCTTTTCGTTTACCTGAAACTCAACAGCAATTGGGCTAGTTGAAGACAAGGTATTCAACAAGGTCGTACCTGGATTAACCAAAGCACCCAAACGTACCTGTGATATTCCGATTGTACCGCCAAATGGAGCCCGAATGGTCGAACGCGATAAGTTTGTATTCGCAGTGACCAATGCTGCACGAGCAGACTCTACCTGTGCCTGAGAAGCCGCTACATTTGATACTGCATTGTCATAAACCTGCTTTGCAATCGCATCCTTATCTGCCAATGTTTGGTAACGCGCCAAATCTCTTTTTTGTCGGTCCAAATCAGTCTGTGCTACCTGTAGGCTAGCTTTAGCCTGTTGTACTGCCGCATTGTAGCGTGTTCCATCAATTTCGTATAAGGCCTGACCTTTAGAGACCACAGCACCATCTGAAACATATATTTTGGTAATATAACCGCTTACTTCTGCAAATAGGTCTGCTTCGTTCAACGGTTTGACTGTTGCCGGATAGCTGATTGTACCTGTAACAGTCTCATGAGATGCAACACCAAAGCTCACTGGAACAACTTTTTCAGCCTGGGCCTGTCCTGCACCTTGCTTTTTTGCATCTTTATTTCCACAAGAGGTCCATACTAAAGCTGTCCCAAGGAAGAAAGCGAATAATAATTGTCTTTTATTCATGATTTGTATTAGTTTCCGTTTATTGATTAATTTGTGTGGATTGCCCCAACTGCTTTCTGAACATCCAATTTGCTTGATAATAGCGCATAGAGAGAGTTCAGATAATTAAGCTGTGTGGTTTTGAGATCAGTCTCTGCGGTCATTAAATCGAGGTAAGTTTTGATACCTTCGTCATATTGCAATTTGATTGTCTCGTATACTTCTTTGGAGAGCTCCACATTTTCTTTAGCTGTTTTCCAGTCATTTAAATTCGCATTATAGGTTGCTTTTGCCAACGAATATTCAGTGTTAATACTGTTTTCTAAATTTTTGATGTCCCAGTCAATTCTCTCCTCCTGTAATCTGGATTTATTGATTTGTTTTTTGCGTTTAAACCCATCGAAAATCGAAAAAGAAAGATTTAGGCCAGCAACTGAACCAGGGAAGTTATCGGAATAAAGTTTGCTGAATTTATCATTTCTATAGTTGAATGCATAATTATAAAAAGCACTTACGCTTGGTAAATACGTCCATTTATAATACTGCGTGCTCAACTGTTGAATCTTTTTCGAGGTCTCCAATTGTTGGAATTCAATTCGATTAGAGACATTTATTCCGGCGGTCGTGTCTAGTAGAACCTCCGATTCCATGCTACTATTGTCAAATGAAAGCGTCAGATTTTTGCTTTTATCCAATGCTAGCAACTGTTTGAGGTATTCGTATTTATATTTGCGAAGTTCAACCGTTCTTTTCTCGTCTGCATTTGAATTTGCCAAAGCAATTTGCGCTCTCTTATAGTCGGTTTTATCAACCAGTCCTACATCATATTGTGACTTTGCATCTTTCAATTGTTTTTGGAGACGAGCGATATTTTCCCGTACAATCTTGATCTGCTCTTCCGAGGTTAGAATATCATAGTAAGCCTTACTCACCTCTACAACTGCAGTTATTTTTTTGTTCTCCGTATTTTGTTTATTACCGAGACGCACCAGCTCAGCTGCTTTTTTCGCCTGCATGAGCTCAGGGTTGAGGATCTGTTGATCTACTTGAAGTGTTAATGCACTTGCATTATTCTGTCCCATTTTGATATTATTTCCGCCAATATTTGCTAGTGGAACAATGACGTTATAATTGTAACTTCCTTTTAGGCCCAATTGAGGATACCAACCTGAAAGGGAAATATCGATATCCTTTTCACCGATGGTTTCGTCCAATTGTGCTTGTTTTACAGAAATTTGATTACGCAAGGCATAGTCAATCAGCTGCTGAAGTGTTGCATTTGCCGGCAAGCTTTCAGATTGCTGTTGTGCAAATCCTGTATTACTCAAAAGCGACAGAGCCGCCAAGGAATAAACGATTTTATTAAACTTCATATATGTAATTAATTATTTTTTTCTCTATTAATCGCACCGTCCCAAATAATGCCAGTCAATTCCTCAATATTCTGTTCCGAAAATTGGAGGCCTTTGAATTTGATACTATGGACTGTTGCAAGCGCCACGCCAATATAACTTGCTACTAAAAGATGAACATCGACCTGCTTTAAAATTTTTTGATCAATGCCTGCTTGTAGAAAGTCCAATACTTTATTTTGTCCACCGACAGGCTCTTGTATTTCAGCTTTATTCTTTTCATGATATGGAGAGGAGAAAAACTGTTCAAAAAAACTGAAGATCGTTTCGTTTTCCAGATAAAACTTAACGAAGTTGCGCCATACATGAACAAAAGAAGCCCTGTAATCCAAGTCATCTGCCATGCCATTAAAAACAAAATCGTTCAATAGTGAGCGACAGTGTTTGAATAGCGCAAAGATCAGATCATCTTTTGAGGGGAAATAGTGGTAGATAGTTCCTATCGCTACATCGGATTCCTGTGCAATTTTACTCATTGGCGTCCCGTGGAAACCATTGGTGTGTATCAGTTTGAGTGTGGCAGCAAAGACAGCTGCTATTTTTTCATTTGTGTGCATCAATCGAACGTTCATTCGGTTGCAAAATTAGTGATTAATTTGACGCCAAACTGTCAAATTATTGTTATAAATCAATAAAAACCAAAACAAATTGGTCCAATAATACAATAAGGAAAAAAGATTTAAATTGTTTTGGTTAGGGGCGATTATTTTTTTGCCGACCAGATATAGCCTGCATTTTCTATAGCGGAGGCTCAAAAAGAGAAAGGAACTTGATAGCAGTTCCTTTCTCTTTTATTGACAATTTTTTAATTGTTTTTCCACTTCATTTAGGGGAAATATTTCTTTGCCTTTGTTGATCTTTGTGTTGATATAGGTCAGGACATAAGCGATATCAACTGCCGAAAGATTTGAAGCCGGCATGGTATTATTGAATTTCCTACCTGCAACTTCGAGTTCGCCCGCTGTTCCATATTTAACAATACAGGCGAGCTTTTGCTGATTGTCTTTCAGAAACTTGGTGTCTGTGAGTGGGGGATATAGGTTCCCCAATCCTTCTCCTTTTTCGCCATGACAATTTTGACAATGGGTTAGGTAGACTTTCTGCCCATTTACAGTATACTGCGCTGTCCGGATGTCAACTTCATTCTGACAACCGATCAGAGCCAATAGCAGGCTACCAATGATAAGACAGGCTTTAAGGAGCGGATGCATATTAGTTTTTGTTTTCGTTTAATAGCTTTGGCAGGTCATTCAATAGCTTTTGAACCTGCTCATCATTTGTCCCATCATATGCGCCGCGGATGCGTTTATCCTGGTCAATTAGGACAAGATAGCCCTGATGGTCATAACCTCCAGGGGCATTTTTATCTTCCGCCGTATACACAAGATATTGGTTGGCGATACCGTATATATCGGCTTTTGTGCCTGAAACAAATTGCCAATGATCATTGCTCACGCCCAGCTTATTTGCATAATCTTTCAATACGTGGGGCTGATCATATTTAAAATCTATGCTATGGGATAAAAAGCGAACAGCATCGTTGTCTTTATATTGGGTGTAGATTTTTAGTAGATTACGGTTCATTGTTGGGCAGATGCTCGGACAATGGGTAAAAAAGAAATTTGCAATATATACTTTTCCTTCGAAATTCTTTTCCGAGATCATTACACTATCCTGATTCAAAAACTTAAATGCCGGTATGGTATGATAAACCGTATCTATCACTTGCTTTCCATCTACTGTTTTTGCAACGGCTTCCCGTTCGCCATAAATGGGCAAATTCGACTGACTTGTGTTTTTACAAGAAAATAAACCAAGCAATATGCTCGTTGCACAACAAAGTTTAATTATAGATTTCATCTGTTTCTATTCTTTCATTATAAATTTGCCTGTCGGCCTTTCTGTCCTGCTCTTAGGCAGTTATTAAGTGTTGCAAAGCTGTTTAGAACTTCTTTAATTTATCTTGGCTTTCTTTCGAAACAGCATCAAATATTTTCTTCATATCCGATACTTTTTGCAGTTCAGTTTCAAAATATTTAATATCCGTGCTGTCGGGTTTGTATTCCTTCATCCAGTCCATCATATGGTCTGTCGCACTTTCCAGATTGGCTTTTAATATACCAAGTTCTTTTTTTGTCACTGTGGTATCCAAGTCCGGCTTAGCTGCTTTAAGTGATTTTAGATTATTTAAGATAGAGTCTATTTTAACAGCATCGCGGTCAAAATGAGCGATCTGGGGCATGATTTCATCATGGATTTTGATTGTTGAATCTTGTAAAACTTTTACATTGTTTGTGCCAGTGGTTCCACATGCCGCTATTGCCAAGGATGCGATAGCCATGAAAGCGATTTTGTTCATGTTTCTATTTTTTGGTAATTGGACAAAGATATCAAATTCTTATTGCTCAATCTTTCGATTTCTATCCGGGAATGTAAAATTCAGGTCACGAATGTAGGTTTCGCAATGCACTACAGCACATAGCTCGTCATTTTTATCCTTTATTTCCAGGCTCAGGTTTTTGACAATTTTACCTTTCGTAAGGATATTCTGGGTGCACTCAGCCAACAACTCGTCTGAAAGCTGAACGGCATAGCGCAAACTGGTTTTTCCAGGTTTCTTAAAATCAATCCGTGATGATTTGAGCCAGGCAACAGTCTTTTTAAAGCCTGCTTTTTGAAGGTATTGATCAATCAGTATCGGGAATATGGGATCAGCGGCAGCGAAGATCGTACCGCCAAACAAGGTTTTGTTGGTATTGATATTGAATGGGGTTTTGTAAATTTTTACCTCAGCTCCTTTGAAGCCTGGGTTGATCTTTTTGACCCAGATTCCCTGAAATAGAAAGGGTGGGTAAAAGCGCAATAGCCATGTTAATGCACGCGGACTGTATCTCATGATACAAAAATAGAACAATGTGTGGGATTATTTTTCGAAATCTTGGTTTTATTCATTCACTGTGGTATTTTTATGGCATCAAAAAACCTAAAATGTCAACATTAAAAGATAAGCAGACCGAAAACAAAAAAATATGGTTATTGGTGACAATAGCTTCACTGGGATATTTTGTCGATATCTACGACCTTATTATTTTCTCTATTGTCCGTATTCAATCCTTTACAGATATTGGTGTACCGGTAGCGCAGATGCGGGTAAAAGGTGAGTTTGTCCTGAACATGCAAATGGGCGGCTTATTATTGGGAGGAATTATCTGGGGGATTATCGGTGATAAATACGGGCGTTTAAAAGTCCTGTTCGGTTCTATTCTTCTTTATTCTTTGGCGAATATTGCCAATGGCTTTGTGCAGGATGTGTGGCAATATGGGATTATCCGTTTTATAGCTGGCATCGGATTGGCTGGCGAATTGGGTGCGGGGATCACTTTGGTCTCGGAAAGTATGCACAAGTCAAAGCGCGGTTATGGCACAATGCTGGTCGCTAGTGTGGGGGTATTAGGGGCTATTCTTGCCTATTTCGTGTCTGAGGAATTCAATTGGCGTACGGCTTATTTTGTCGGTGGTGGAATGGGCTTATTGTTGTTGCTTTTACGTGTTGGTTCTTTTGAGTCGGGTCTTTTTAAAGAGCAGGATAAAAAGGATGTTACCAAAGGTGATTTCAGGATGCTTTTTACAGATAAAGGTCGGTTGAAACGTTATATTAATTGCCTCTGTATTGGTTTGCCAATCTGGTTTGTTGTTGGGGTATTAGTGACACAGGCTCCGGAAATCGGGAAAGCGTTGGGTGCATCCGAAACCCTAAGTGCAGGGAAAGGGGTGATGTTTGCTTATATTGGAATTTCCATTGGGGATGTGCTTGCCGGTATCTTTGCGCAGCTGTTAAAATCCCGGAAAAAGGTTGTTTTTATCTGTCAGCTGATTATTATCGGTAGTTCGCTATGGTATCTTTTGAGTGTAGGAATTACGGCTAACAAATTTTTGATTTTAGCTTTTATTATGGGTTTAGGAGTAGGGTATTGGGCAACATTTGTGACAATTTCAGCGGAGCAATTTGGTACCAACCTTCGGGCAACTGTGGCTACGACGGCACCTAATTTTGTACGTGGTGCCCTAATACCGTCCACAATGGTTTATGGACTTTTGGTGAATTCTTTTGGCATTGTCCCAGCGGCAATTACAATGGTCTTGTTGCTTTCTGGTATCGCGATATATTCTTTGTCCCAACTCGAAGAGAGCTTCGATAAGGATCTGAATTATCTCGAAGAGTAAAGCGAGGTGGTTGACAGAAACTATTTTTTTCGGCCGGGACACTTTTTGCAACGTTTTCCTTCTTTGTATTTTTTACAGCATTTTTTGAAACAAACACAGGAAAAATCAGAAAAAGGATTCATAGCGACACTTCTAAATTGAAATATGCTTGCTCTGCTTTCGCTCTCACACTTTCCCACAAAGGATTCAATAACTTCGTTCATGCGACAAAGTTACAATTTGTTTAAAATAATTCTAAATAAAAATGTTGTTTTTACATTTTCTTGATTAGGTTCTCGATTACTTTCGGGAAATGCTGGTGTTCCAATTGCTGCCCTTTGAACTTAATGATATCCAAGGTATCACCGGCATCTACCTTAAATTTCGCCTGATAAATAATCTCGCCCTCATCAAAGTGCTCATTGGCAAAATGAATGGTAATACCATGTTCCTCTTCTTTGTTGGCCAAAACCGCTTTATGCACGTGATCACCATACATGCCTTTGCCTCCATATTTAGGTAGGAGAGCAGGATGGATATTGATGATCTGGTTTGGATAGGCTTTTAAAAGATTGTTTGGTACAAGCCACAGGAAGCCGGCTAGGACAATCAGGTCTATATTCAGATTTTTAAGGATGTTAACGATATTGTCCGTGTTGTAAAATTCATTGCGATCAAATATATGGGCAGGGATTTCAAAATTGTCAGCGCGCTGAATAACATAAGCATCAGGATTGTTGGACAGGATCAGCGCAACCTCAGCTTCATCTGAGTATTTGAAATGTTCCATTATTTTTTGAGCATTGGATCCTGAACCTGAAGCAAAAATGGCAATTCGTTTTTTCACGATTAATGAGTATTAATAGATTTGATCGATTTAAAAATTAGTCCAAACTTACGCATTTTTTGTAAAAAAAATAAAATATTGGCGAATAGAGCCGCATTTTTAATTATTATTGGTTATAATTAATTGAATATTCATTATCAGTTTAAAATTCTTTAACATGAAGTTACGCTGTTCTCTATTTTTTGTTTGCACATTTTTCCTTTTACAATCCTTGTTTGCCCAGGCGCCCAAAACAATTCCAGCATTTGCATTTGATGAGGTCTATCAATCGGGTAAATTCAATGCTGACAAGTTACCCAAGACGGGTTATATTGTGTTGGACTTCTACGATCCGGGTTGTGGTCATTGTCAGAAAATGGGAGCGGGAATTGCGCAGAATTTGCAGAAGCTCAAACACGTAAACTTTTATTTTATATCCATGAACGATAAAGTCTATGTGGACGGATTTATTAATATGCATGCCAAAGCACTGAAGAATGCGGCCAATGTGAAATTTTTATTTGATTCCGGAACACAGTTTATTGAAAAATTTAAACCCAGTAATTATCCTTCACTGTATGTTTATGATGCTAAAACGAAAACTTTGCTGCAGCATCTGGACGGGGAGGATGACGTGAAAAAATTATTGAAAGCCGTAGGGATCTCGAATTAGAATTGCGCATTAAAGTAATAGCGGGATGACAGACTATCCTCCTGCAAAATAAAAGCCCCGCATGATTGGCGGGGCTTTTATACTTATTAAACATGCTATGATTAATTTTCCTGTTTATTGATAAAGACGAATTTTCCATCGAATACATCCAGCCGGATAATGGAATCGCGACTGACTCTGCCAGATAAAATTTCTTTGGAAAGCTCATTCAGAATACGTTTTTGAATGACACGTTTCAACGGTCTGGCGCCATAGATTGGATCGTATCCGAGCTGTGCCAACCAATCCATTGCCTCATCTGAGGCTGTGATAAAGATATTTTGCTCAGCCAGTTGTTTTTGGACATGCGAAAACTGAAGTCGCACAATATCACCAATCTCATCTCTGCTCAATGGCGTAAACATAATAACTTCGTCGATACGATTCAGAAACTCTGGACGTATAGACTGTTTGAGCAGGTCAAATACTTCAGTACGGGTCCTTGCAATGATCTCCTCTTTATTATCATCATCCAAACGGCTAAAATTCTCCTGAATAATATGCGATCCCGTATTGGAGGTCATGATAATGATGGTGTTCTTAAAGTTGACTGTACGTCCTTTGTTGTCGGTAAGGTGACCATCATCCAGTACCTGTAGCAAAATATTAAATACATCGGGATGCGCTTTTTCGATTTCATCCAGTAATACAACCGAATATGGATGTCTGCGTACAGCTTCTGTAAGCTGCCCCCCTTCGTCATAACCCACATATCCTGGAGGCGCGCCGATCAAACGGGATACGGCATGTCTTTCCTGATATTCGGACATATCAATACGCACCATGGACTGTTCGTCATCGAATAAAAATTCAGCCAGGGCTTTTGCGAGCTCAGTTTTTCCAACACCGGTTGTACCAAGGAAAATGAAGGAACCTATTGGGCGTTTTGCATCATTCAATCCAGCCCTTGAACGCCGAATTGCATCAGAGATCGCTTCAATGGCCTCATTTTGACCCGCCACCCGTTTGTGAAGTTCTTCTTCCAGGTTCAACAGTTTTTCCCGTTCAGACTGAATCATCTTGCTCACTGGTATTCCTGTCCATTTGGCAACAACATCAGCGATATCTTCGGATGTGACCTCTTCCTTGAGCATACGTTTGCTGTCTTGTTTTTCTGCTAGTTCAGCTTTGAGCTTTTCTACTTTTTCCTGTGCTTCTTTGATTCGTCCGTAACGCAATTCGGCTACTTTGCCATAATCACCGGAGCGTTCGGCCTGTTCGGCTTCAAGCTTATAGTTTTCAATATTTTCAATTTCTTGGTTTACATTGTCCACTAAACTTTTTTCCGCTTGCCAGGAAGCTCTTAAGTTGTCGCGTTCTGCGGATAAGTTGGCAATGCTTTCTGAAAGTTCCTGTACCTTTTTGTCATCATTTTCACGTTTCAGTGCCTCGCGTTCAATCTCCAATTGCATAATACGACGTTCCAATTCATCTACGGCTTCTGGAACAGAATCCATCTCCAGCCGTAATTTGGATGCAGCTTCGTCAATTAAGTCAATAGCTTTATCCGGTAGAAAACGGTCGGCGATATAACGTTGCGATAATTCCACCGCTGCGATGATAGACTCATCTAGGATACGTACTTTATGATGTGTTTCATATCGTTCTTTCAGTCCCCGCAGAATGGAAATTGCATCCTGTGTGTCTGGTTCTTCGACCATTACCTTTTGGAATCTGCGTTCCAGCGCTTTGTCTTTTTCAAAGTATTTTTGGTATTCATTGAGTGTGGTCGCACCGATGGCACGTAGTTCACCTCTTGCAAGGGCAGGTTTCAGGATATTTGCGGCATCCATGGCGCCTTCACCGCCTCCAGCACCAACTAAGGTGTGGATCTCATCAATAAAGAGGATAATCTCACCATTGGAATCTGTGACTTCCTTGACAACAGCTTTCAAACGTTCCTCAAATTCACCTTTATATTTAGCTCCAGCAACCAGGGCTCCCATGTCCAGTGAAAATACAATCTTGGTTTTGAGGTTTTCGGGCGCATCACCTTTGATAATCCGATAGGCAATTCCCTCCGCAATAGCAGTCTTACCAACACCCGGTTCACCCACAAGTATGGGGTTGTTTTTGGTACGGCGTGAGAGAATCTGCATGACGCGCCTGATCTCCTCATCACGACCGATTACAGGGTCTAATTTACCAGATTCTGCATATTCATTTAAGTTACGCGCATATTTTCCAAGCGCGTTGTAAGTTGCTTCCGCATTTTGGTCGGTGACACGGCTATTGCCCCGTAATTCTTTAATGGCTGTCTTTAGATCTTTTTCCGTTACCCCTTGTGACTTTAATAAGGAGGATGTTTTGTCTGATGTTGCCAATATTCCCAATAGGAGATGCTCGACAGATACAAATTCGTCGTTAAATTCTTTGAGATATCCCTGTGCTTTTTGCAAGGCGTTATTTGCATCGCTGCTCAGATAGATGTTACTTCCGCTTACTTTGGGGAAGCTTTCGATTTGTTTGTCAAGCTCTGTACCAAGGTAGGAGATGTTGACGTTCAATTTCTTTAATAGGTGACTGACAACATTTTCATCTACAGTAAGTAATGCTTTTAGTATATGTGCTGTTTCGATGGCCTGTTGCTGATTTCCAGCGGCTATCTCCGAAGCTTTTTGTATTGCCTCTTGGGCCTTGATTGTGTAATTGTTAAAGTTCATTCTGTATCGCTTAATTAAAGTTTTGTTGATATGTATGGATATAACAATTGAAATGCCATTCGGGTTTTGTGCGGTATTTCGGAAAAAATGGCATTAATATTTATTGAATCATGACAAATTTTCATTATTTAAAAATAATACGGTTGATTTTTAAATAATTGGCCTAAAAGCAGGTAAAAATTATTGTGCGGGGCTTGCATTTTTGATTTAGGCTTTCGATATTTGCAGCATCTTAAAACGGAGGTCGTTTGAAGATTGAAAAGAAGTAAAAGCCTCTTTAGCTCAGCTGGTAGAGCAACTGACTTGTAATCAGTAGGTCATTGGTTCGATCCCGATAAGAGGCTCTTTATTGAGCGATACTCATTAAACTTCTTTAAAAAGCCTCTTTAGCTCAGCTGGTAGAGCAACTGACTTGTAATCAGTAGGTCATTGGTTCGATCCCGATAAGAGGCTCTTTTGAGCGATACTCATTAAAATTCATTTAGAAAGCCTCTTTAGCTCAGCTGGTAGAGCAACTGACTTGTAATCAGTAGGTCATTGGTTCGATCCCGATAAGAGGCTCAAAAAAATCCCCAGGAATTTCCTGGGGATTTTTTGTTTTTAGTCTAAGTTTAGCTTTGCGGCTTGTGCTATTTTCTTTGGTATATCGGTATTATCCATTTTCTGATTGAACAACTCAGCACCAGCACCAATGGCGTAAACAGGAGCATAGGCAGCTGAATGGTTGTTGGAAGCCCAGGCAATAGAGCCCATACGGTTCAGTATAGCGATAGTTAAAGCAGCGATTTTATCATCACTCGCATACAAACTTTTTGCGGTCTCATTCTGATGATCGACGAAACTCCTTTGGTAGGCTTCTTTTAGCGATTTGTCATCCGCCGCATTGACTTTTACCTGATCATATAAACCTGTGTTTGTCGAAAGCAGGTTTTTCAGGTCATCCCAAGAGGCGTTTGCTTTGTTTTTGCGGAGGTTGCCGATTTCATTTGAAAGCGCTGCATGTGATAATTTTTGGTTGGCCAGCAACTTTGTTCTTAAAGTAGAACTGCCATTACCGATGCCCAGTCCGCCAGTTTCATGATCTGCAGTGACGACAATGAGGGTTTCTTTGGGGTGTTTCTTATAGAATTCATAGACAAGTTCTGCGGCTGAATTAAAGTCCAATACTTCCTGAATTGTTGTGGCCGCATCGTTAGCATGGCAGGCCCAATCTATTTTTCCGCCTTCAATCATCAAAAAAAAGCCGTTTTTATTGTTTTGTCCCAGAGATTGGATCGCTGCAGCGGTAATATCTGCGAGTTTCAGATCGGATGGTTTTTGGTCTATGGCATATTTTAATGCATCCGTAGCAGTTCCATCTGTATTCATCAGGATAATTTTGTCAGATTTACCAGAATGTTGCGTATAGGCTTCTTTTCCCTTTATAATTTTATAGCCTGCTTTTTCAAATAGTGGAAAAAGGGAAGGCGCTGGTTGTTTATCGAAAGTTGTTTCGGGTTTTAGGAAATTGGATCCGCCAAAGAAGTCAAAATTGGAGCTGATGATTTCTTTTCCGATTTCGTAGTACATGTCGCGGTCAGGCTGATGGGCATAAAACGATGCGGGGGTAGCATGATCTATGCTCACACTTGTGATGATACCGACTTTCTTTCCTTTTTCTTTGGCTGCATAAGCGATACTTTTGTGCGGTACGGTTCCGGTGCTGTCCATTCCGATAACACCATTCTTTGTCTTTTTGCCTACGGCAAGTGCTGTACCGCCGGCGCCAGAATCGGTGACACCGTTAGATTGGGAGTTGGTGGAGGCAAAACCTACGTAGGGAAATTGCGTGAAAACCAAAGGTACTGTGCTGTTTTTTTGTTGGAGTTCCGCACGGTGTATTTCGGTCAGATTGACTTGATTAAGTCCCATTCCGTCACCGATCAGATAAAAGATGTACTTCGCTTGTTGGCTAAAAGCTGGAAATACGTAAATAAAAGCAAAGAGGAAAAGGAATAAAAAGCGTTTTTTCATTAGTGTGATAAATAAAATAAATGACGGCAAATTAATAAGCCCGGATTAGTTTATTGTTAATTCAGTGTTATGAATACTTTTCATGTTACTGTTGGTCGGCAGTTTCTGAAAGCTGTTTGATATCTTCTACTGAAATGATATTAATGCGTTCTTTGCGGGTATGAATGGACTGTATCATCGCCTTGGCGACCGTAGTAACAGGAAGTGCTTCATAGGTCTTAAAAAGACCGATACGATTAAAAGCGCGTAATGCGTTTATACCGATCTTTTCACCCAAGCGATCCGTATGGGGACGGATCAAGCCTCCTGGCTGTACAATAATAAGTTGCCCGAAATCTAGCGCTTTAACATGTTGCTCCAGGCTTCCTTTCATTCGATTGTAGAAGATCTTCGATTCAACATTTGCGTTGACTGCTGAAAGTAATACAAAACAAGGGATTTCATTTTTCTTAGCAAACGCTGCAAATTGCAGATTGAGGTCATGATCCACTTTCCATTGGGCATCTTTACTACCGGCATCTTTACGTGTAGTACCCAGGCAAGAAAAAGCAACCTCGCCGCGAATTTCCTGTTCGAATTCCTGTAATCTGTCGAAGTCTACAATGATCTGCTTTAATTTGGGATGTTCCTCAAACGCCTTTCGGCGCAAGAGGAGAACGACCTCGGTGAAATCGGATGATTTTAATAACTCCTGAACAAGTACTTTTCCAGTTGCACCAGAACCACCTATTAAAACTGCTCTCATGTCATTTATTTTTTTGTTTACAGCAAAAACCTATGGCGCATCCCTGATAATCAGGATGGCAATAGGGGATTGATAAATAGAGTTTTTACCTTAGTGTCTCTAATCTTTGTAATTTGGTTTTCCGGGAGTAAAACGTACAATAGACTGATCCAGGCGTAGGGTCTCTGCCACGGTAATTAGATCTTCCTCGACAATGAAATTTTGATCAATGGAGGTTTTTATTGTTGTAAAATCTTCCTGATCGGCGTCCTGAAAATAGAGTAAGGATTGGATGGTCGATACAGCCACAAGTTCAAGTAATTCATCTTCGCCTTCATAACCCACATAGAAGAAATCTGCCATAATTATATAATTTGGTTTTATACGAATATACTTTATTTAATCCTAAAATCAGTGATTTCAACGTGAAAACTTATCAGGGAAAGGTTGTTTTTCTATAAAATGTTGAATTTAAATTTTCTTATGCGGACACTTATTTCCCTCGTAAAAATGCCTTATATTTGAGGGAATCGTTATTAAATAAGTATTAACAATAAGATCATATAAAGATGGATAAAGAGCAGATACAAAATTGGTTGGATAGTGGGTACGATATATTGCACCATGGTAGGCCGGTTAAAGTTGAGGGCAATCTATGGGATTATATCGATGGATTGGGAAGCTATGAAAACGTGTTTGTATTGCGGGAACTGATTTATTGGACCGAGGAGGAGCTGGCAAATATCGGAAAACAATAGCGCGATCGTGAATCCCCTGTTGCCTATTGGAGATTCAAGACCGATCGTATTTGCTATTGCGTTGTTAAAGAATAATATTGCGTTTAAAGGCACATCCCAACTCGATCAGTGAATCGGTCTTTGCAATGCCTGGAATGCTATCGATTTTTTCATAGAGCAACTGGCGCATATGTTCGTGGTTCCGGGCAATAATTTTGACATATAAGGTGTAGTTCCCAGTGATGTAATAACATTCGGTGACTTCAGGGATCTTTTTCAATTCCGAAATGATGCGACTTGAATCATGATCTTTTTCCAGACTCAGGCCCGTAAAAGCCCCCCAATCATAACCTAATCTTTTTTCATCCAATACAGGTTTTATACCTGTTAATATCCCTTGCTCCATGAGACGATTGATACGTTGATGGATCATGGTATTGGATACGCCTAATGCCGTTGCGATAGCAGAATATGCCATTCGGCCATCCGCATCCAGGTATTTTAAAATTTTAAGGTCAAATTCGTCTATGCCGTTCATTGTTATGTAGGTTTAAAAGTTAATTTTAATATTTTAATGCTAATTTAGTGTTAAATTCCATTATTTTATCTTAAAAATAGTAAAAATTGTATATTTGTTATTATTTGAAATAAAATCCAAATTATGAGTATGGTATCTAAACAAGGAAACGGAGCGGCATTTATTGCCAAGGAAGAGAAATATGGAGCACACAATTATCATCCCTTGCCAGTCGTGTTGGAGCGGGCAGAAGGAGTGATGGTATGGGATGTTGATGGTAAATCTTATTTTGATTTCCTTTCAGCATATTCAGCAGTCAATCAGGGACATTGTCACCCACGTATTATTGCTGCCTTGACCGATCAAGCTCAAAAGTTGACGTTGACTTCGCGTGCTTTCTATAATAACAAACTTGGTGACTTTGAGGAAATGATCTGCAAGCTATTCGGCTTCGATAAGGCTTTGGTTATGAATTCAGGAGTAGAAGCTGTTGAAACAGCAATGAAGATTTGCCGTAAATGGGCCTATCAAGTCAAAGGTATTGCAGCGAATCAAGCTAAAATAGTTTTTGCCAAAGATAATTTTCATGGACGTACCATTTCGGTGATATCCGCTTCAAATGATACAACAGCAACCAACGATTTCGGCCCTTTTGTGGATGGAATTGCATTGGTACCCTACAATGATATCGAAGCATTGGAACGTTTGTTCAAACAGGATAAAAATATCGGCGGTTTTATTGTTGAGCCGATTCAGGGGGAAGCGGGAATTGTTGTCCCGGATGCAGACTATTTGAAACGTGTACGTCAGTTGTGTACAGCCTATAATGTGCTCTTTATTGCAGATGAAATTCAGACAGGTATCGCAAGAACCGGAAGCATGTTGGCTTCTTATGCCATTGATGATGTGAACAGTGCAAGTAAACCGGATGTATTGATATTGGGTAAGGCGCTATCCGGTGGTGTTTTACCTGTCTCAGCGGTATTGGCAGACGATGCTATTATGTTATGTATCAAACCGGGGGAGCATGGCTCTACCTACGGTGGTAATCCACTGGCTTGTGCAGTAGCAATGGAGGCGCTACAGGTTATACTGGATGAAGATCTGATCAATAATGCCCGTAAAATGGGGGATCTATTTTTGGAGGGACTGCGAAAGATAGCGGCTAAATCGGATATGATCACCGAAGTCAGGGGGAAAGGTTTATTGACTGCCATTGTGATCAATGCTAGTGAAGAAAGTGATTTGGCTTGGAATATTTGCTTGAGATTTAAAGAAAATGGTCTTTTGGCCAAACCTACTCATGGCAACAAGATTCGCTTAGCGCCACCTTTGGTCATTACAGAAAGTCAGATTGACAGTTGTCTGGAGATAATCGAACGATCGTTGACTAATATGATTGAATCATGAAGAAAATGATTGAATTGATCAAAAACAGATCCGATATTGGTGCCGGTACAAGAGGTTCCGACTTAGGCATAGATGCGATCGAGATTGCTGCGATTAACAAAGGAAGCCAGTATTTCATTAATTATCCCTTTGTGGATGTGCCTACACGAAATAGCTCCATTTATCAAAATGACAACCATCCTTTTGGTAAACATATCCAACAGATCTACGAACAATGTAAGCAGGTGGCCTCCACTGTGGAGGATAGCCTTTCGGCGGGTAATTTTCCTTTGGTATTTTCTGGCGATCATTCCTCAGCGATGGGAACGATCAGTGGCATAAAATCGGCTTATCCGGATAAAAAACTGGGTGTGATTTGGGTTGATGCACATGCAGATATTCATTCACCCTATACGACACCTTCGGGCAATATGCATGGTATGCCTTTGGCAGCTATGTTGAATGAAGATAATCTGACTTGTAAAATTAATGAAATCGATCAGTCCACGCTGGAATTTTGGAATAAACTGAAGCGCATTGCTGGTCCGGCCGAAAAAATACAACCAACGAGTTTAATTTATTTTGGAGTTAGAGATACCGAGAAACCTGAGGATCTTTTGATTGAGCGTTTGGGAATAAAAAATTATCGGGTCGAAGAAATTCGCCAACGGGGCATTGGGGACTGTGTAACCGAAGCATTGCTCGGTTTGCAGAACTGTGATATGATTTATATCTCTTTTGACGTGGATAGCATGGATAGCGAATTGATTTCAGATGGTACCGGAACGCCTGTTCCCAAGGGCTTTATGCCAAAGGAAATCGTCCTTATATTGGAAGAAATTATACGATCTGGAAAAGTAAGCTGTTTGGAAATCGTCGAAGTAAACCCTTTGTTGGACAATAAAGGAAATAAGATGGCGGAAGTTGCGTTTGATATTTTGGAACGCATAACACCACTGATCGAACTCAAATCTGCTGGTAATCTGTAGCACTATTTTGATTTATTTAGTGACTGATTGTTTGTAATTTCTTTGGCTTAAACCAGCTTTTTCTGAATAGATTGACGACATTTTAAATACAAGAAAAAGAAACGCAGCTGCATACTTTGTATTAAATATGCTAAATCAATAGACACTGAGGGGTGTCCGATATGAGGATCGGATACCCCTTAATTTTTTGCTTTTTGGGATAAAATCTCTTATAACTTATTTTCAATAGCTCAATTTTCAATCAGTATGCTTTTTTGGATAGTTTTTTCGTACATGGTAGGGGCTTCATTGAACCAACATGCCCCCAACAAGGCATATTGAAGGCTAATTGTTTGGTTTTTCGTTGGTGATTCTTTGCTTAAATAGCAAACAAATAGCAAACAAATAGCAAACAAATAGCAAACAAATAGCAAACAAATAGCAAAGAAAGGGCACGCAAACGGCAAACAAACACCAAAGAAACGGCAAAGAAATAGCAATGAATAAGCAAAGAAAAGATGCTTTAACTCAATGCGAGTTCCTAATCTTATATTAAGTTTCATCTGATTTAATATTCTCTTAACATGTTAACTCTTAATTTTACACAGCGATTATTTACTGCAAATGAGGATTTCTTACACGACTATATTTTTGATCAGCTTTTTGGCATTATTGTTTTTTCCACAGCTGACTGTTGCACAAGCCGATTCATTTAAAGAGATCCGGATATTAAGTCAAAATTATCCGGATTCAGCGATCGTCCAGGTAAAAAAACGGTATGCAAAGGCTGTCAATGACCATGATCTGCTGCTACAGGGAAATTGTCTACAGGCCATCGGTTGGTTATGTGTAAATCAAGGACATTACGCTCAAGCACAGGACTATTATTTCCAGGCAGATCGAATTTATACGCAGCTTGAGGCAAAACAAGCACTGGGATCCAACTGGAGCGATATTGGCGAACTCAATATTTTCAACAAGCAACATCAATTGGCGAAGGAATACTTTAACAAGGCTCTACACACATTCAAAGCTGAAAATAATCGTAATGGTGAAGCATCTGTGCTAGGGAATATAGGCCATCTTTTTGAAAAAGAGGGGCACTATGATTCGGCATTTGTTTATCAAAATCAGGCTTTAATGATCTATCGCGAACAGGCAAACCATAACGGTGAAGCTAAGATCCATGAAAATTTGGGTAGCATCTATGAAGATCTGGGGAAATATGATAGTGCGTATGCTCATTTTGCAAAAGCCAAGGATTTATATCAGGAAACACAGGATAACTATGGAAAGATCGTGGTGATCAATAATATGGGGGATATTTTTAGGAAAACTAATAAATATCCTGAAAGTATCCAATTGACCCAACTGGCTTTTCGCTTGGCGGAAAGTCTTGGGGATATCTATCAAATGGCGTCAACAACAAAAGATCTCAGTAAAACATATGCGCTATATGGACAGCTGGATAGCGCGTATTTCTATGCTGAGCGAAGTCGCAAACTGGTACTGGAGCTTTACAGTGTAGATGGGGCACGGCACACGGCTTTCTTTCAGGCGCTATATGATATGAACCAAAAAACAGAGGAAATAGAAAAATTACAGACAAACAAACGGATAAATTCAATTTTGCTATTCGGAACGATTGTGGTACTGATCCTGTTGAGTGTACTTTCATACGTACTTTATAGTCGGCAGAAAATAAGGATCAAAACCCAGATTGCCGAATCGCGAAAGCAGGAAGTGGAGCGTGAACTAGCCGAAATAGCACTCAAAAATCAGTTGTTGGAAGATAAGCAGCTCAAACAGGAGTTAACGCTGAAGGAAAGAGAACTCACATCCCATACACTCAACCTTATCCGCAGTAATCAATTTCTGGAAGAACTTCGAGACGAATTGAAAGTCCTGGTCAAAGACGATCGACGGGATCAAAAGAAGCCTATGCAACGGCTGGTACAACAGATCAGTGAACATATCACGCAAGGCATCCATTGGAAAGAGTTTATGGGGACATTTGAACGCGTACATCATAGTTTCTTTGAAAAACTGATCAAGCTATTTCCTGATCTGACCGCCGCCGACATGCGCCTGATCGCATTGCTAAAAATTAATCTCAACAATATAGACATCGCGATCCTGTTGGGGATATCACAAGATAGCCTTCGGGTGGCCCGGCATCGGTTAAGGAAAAAACTAAAATTGGAACAGGGCGAGGATCTCGCAGGATATTTGATACGTATTTCATAATTTTTTAACACAAGGGTAACCTAACTTTAATGGCGTTTATTTCATTGTTAATAAGCTTTCTTTCAGTTGGTTGTGGTTTTGTGTTTCCCTTGTGTATAGTACAGGTTTTGGCTTGTTTCTTTCTTGTAACGCCAAATATTTTGTGAATCTGCCAGTGGTTTTCATATTTGCGGCAACAATCAGAGATTCATAATAATCTATTAAAAATGAAAAACGTTTTAACGGTATTGCTTGCTTCCAGTATTTCGATCAGCGCCGCTTATGCGACCAAGATCAAGGGAAAAGTACTGGACGCACAAACAGGGGAAGCCATTGTCGGTGCTACCGTCTTGCTCGAACAAAGTGGCTTGTCGACAAAGACACAATTGGATGGTTCATTCGAATTCAAGGGACTGGCTGCAGGTACAGCTAAAATTCATATTCGCCATGTGGCCTATGGCGAATTGATCAGCGAAATTGAAATTGAAAAAGAAAATACGCCTCATTTTACTTTTCAGCTTACTTCGAGTGAACAGACCCTAATGGAGGTGACTGTCAAAGGCAGACGTAATGGCGGTGATGATGATCCAAGTGCCCGGCGATTAGAAAAGAATGCCTCACAAATTATGAATGTGGTATCGGCAAGGTCGATTGAGGTCTCTCCAGATATTACAGTAGCAAATGTTGTGCAACGTGTGTCGGGTGTTTCAATAGAACGTAATTCAAATGGCGAAGGACAGTACGCTATTTTAAGGGGAATGGACAAACGTTATAATACGACATTGGTTAATGGAGTGAAAGTTCCCAGCCCAGACAATAAATACCGCTATGTGCCCTTGGATCTATTTCCTTCGGATATGTTGGAACGATTGGAAATATACAAATCCTTGACGCCAAATATGGAGGCTGATGCCATTGGTGGTATTGTGAATATGGTAATGAAATCCGCGCCACGTAAATTATTATTTCAGGCAAACTTCGCTTCGGGATATAGTCAACGGTATTTTAATCGGGATTTTGGTAGTTTCTCTTCGGCGGGGACTCCGTCAAAATCTCCTTATGAACTGTATGGAAAAAATTATAACGCGACTTCTGCTGATTTTGATAAAGGGACATTGGATTATACATCTAAAAAGCCAACACCAGATTTTATTGGCAATATTACGATCGGCAATCGGTATTTAGATGATAAGTTGGGTTTTGTCGTAGGAGCGAGCTATCAAAATCTGCATCGGGGCAGCCATTCTATTTTTTACAAATCTGCTGTCGTAGATATCAATCCCAATGCCGTCATTACTGAACAGAGTGATCGGCAATATGACGAACAACAACAACGCTTGGGATTACATAATAAAATTGATTATCGATTCAACCCAAACCATCGGTTGAGTTTTTATCAAATGTATGTGAATTTAAATAACCTCCAATTGCGTGATGCAGTCAATACCATTTACAATGGACAATACGATCCCAGCATTGGTAAGTCAGAGCTGACTTATGTGACCCGTAGCAGAAAAACACAACAACAGATCTACAATGGCAATCTTCAGGGCGATCATCAATTTTTGGATAAGCGGTTGAATTTTCGTTGGTCGGGTGTGTTTTCCTCCGCCCTTAATGAATTGCCACAAAATACAACGATTAGCTTAGATGGAGTAGAAGAAAATTTTATACGCAGACGCACTTCTCTGGTAAACAAATCACCTGTGACCTATCGTTGGGAACGTAATACTGATGAAGATCGGGCAGGTTATTGGGATCTTGCTTACAAAGTTCCGATGTCAGAAAACAAACTGGAGATTTCCACAGGTGGTTTATATCGAGATAAGCAACGGAGCAGTTTCTACAACAATTATAATCTTTCGCCTATTTCTGATGAGGCGAAGTATAAATATGGAGTTGATTTTCAGAAATATACGGATCTAAAGTTGACCGTCAGTAATGCAACAGGTGCAGTGGCCAATGCATTGACGTACAATGCTGATGAAAAAACGACGGCAGTGTATGGTATGTTCAATTATGAGAACGATAAATTTCAAATGATCGGTGGTATACGTATGGAGCATACGAATCAGGGATATACATTACTGTTTCCTGCTGGCGAGAAAAGGCCGGAAGGATCCCAGATATATACCGAATGGTTGCCGAGTTTAACAATTAAATACCATTTGGACAAAAAGCAACAACTTCATGCAGCTTATTATCGAGCTTTAAATCGTCCCGGTTTTTATGAACTTGTTCCATCGAGTGTCGTAAATGAGGAGTTTATGGAGAAAGGGAATCCCGATTTAAAGCATGCATTGGCGGATAATTTTGACCTACGCTACGAATTATTCCCCGAAGCTTCTTCACAATTTCTGGTGGGTATGTTTTATAAAAAGATAAAAAATCCGATTGAATACACGTTTCAACCTGATGAGGTCCGCAGACAGGATGTATATTACATGCCCGGTAATTTTGGTACAGCTAAAAACTTCGGTTTAGAGGTTGATTACATCAAGTATATTCAAAAATTTGGTGTTAAAGCAAATTATACTTACACACATTCGCGCATCACCACAACGAAGATGTCCCGTAAGACCAACGAAGTTACCCAGGATCCTGATCCGATCTTCTTAGATCAAACCCGTCCTCTTTATGGGCAGGCAGCCCATATAGCCAATTTATCCCTACTGTATAAAGACACTAATAAGGGATGGGAAGGACAGCTTGCAGGATCTTATACGGGATCTCGCATCAACACAGTTTCCCAGTTTTTGAATAATGATTTATGGCAAAAGGGATTTATCCAGCTTGATGCTTCTGTGGAAAAGAAATTCAACGGGGGATGGGCAATCTTCGCCAAAGCGAATAATATCTTAAATACACCAATGGAACTCTATGTGAAGGGGACGAATCCTGAAAATGATAAGATTATGGAGAAATTGGCGCAAGGCGGCAATACACTTATTCGTAAGGACGTATATGGTCAGAATTATGTGCTGGGTCTACGCTATAGTCTGAATAAATAAGTTAGTGAGCATAAATTAAACAAATCGAGCGCATGCTCATCATAAAATATACTGATGAAAAATAACATTATTTTATTGTTGATATCACTTTCTGTTGCATTGTTTGGCAGCTGTGAAAAGGCGAATATTGATGTGGATACTTCTGATGCCAATGGTACTGCCATCGGTGAAGTTTCCGGCGTTTGGAGTAAGGGGAGTATCCAGCATATTAAAGGCGATATTATTATTCCCGAAGGAAAATCACTGACTATTGAAGAGGGAGTGACTGTACTAATGGACTCTGTTGGTAAAGCTGAAATTGTGGTATTGGGCAATCTCTACTCTTTAGGTACAGCTGAAAATCCCGTGAAATTTACCGTAGAAGATAAATACAAATCCAATACCAATGAATTTGGAAAACTTTGGGGCGGTATTTTAGCGGCACCTAGTTGTCAGGAGTTAGTTTTGGACCATACCATTATCGAATATGGGGGAGCGGTAACTTCAGATGCATCAATGTCTGTAAAAATGGGATTGTATAAAAAGGCGGCGGGTGAAGCACTACCAGCATTATGGTTTTCCAATATCGATGGGAAGTTGATCGTTCAAAATAGTACAATCAGCCATTTTCATGAAGATTGTACCTATATCGAAGGCGGCAGGATTATCTTTGCCAATAATCGTTTCTTCTCGAATGGTGTGACAGGAGGGGAAGCCATGAACTTTAAATCAGGTTGCCTCGCTGATGTCGCCTACAATCTGGTCTACAGTGTTAATACCAATGCCTTAAAGCTGTCCAATTCAGGAGACCGGATACCACAGGCCCATATCATCGTTTATAACAATACCATGCTGAATACGGGCTGGCGCCGGCCGACTGCAAAAGGTGGTTCGGTTTGGTTAGAGGCCTCTGTGAAAGCGGAAGTTTACAATAATCTGTTCGCCAATACGCGATTTGGCGTAAAACGCGATCCCAAAAAGCCAGAAGATAAGCGCTCGTTGTCAAGCAACAATTGGTATTATGGCTATGACCAATTGACAGTGGATCAATTTCAGGTAGGAAAGAATGATATCGTTGAAGGTACTAATGATATCAGGGGCAAATTGGCAGGAGAGAACAACCCCAAATTTGTGAACTATCCATTAGAAACTCCCGGTGATAACTATGCGTTTAATGCAGTTTGGGATTTCCACCTACAAGGGAATTCTCCCGCTTTGAAAGCTGGTACGTTAGCATTCAAACCACATTTTATAGACGGATTGACACTATCCAATGGATTATCCTACAGTTCTCCGAAACCCGCCATGTATGTCGGTGCTTTTGGTGCCAAATTTTAACAAACCCAACATGAAAAAAACTTTAAAAACAATACTATTTTTTGGCTTGACAGCATCGACATTACTGCAAGTCTCGTGTAATAACCCAAAAACAAATACGCTTTCAACGGACTCTGTTAAACCTGTTTTTGTCACCGAATCGGTGCGTTATGATTCCGATGATCCGGCGATTTGGATCAATAAAACTGAGCCAGGAAAGAGTCTAGTTATTGCAACAGATAAAGATGCGGATGGTGCTTTATTTGTATACGATTTGCAAGGTAAAATCATCAAAGACAAGGTGGTTCCAAACTTAAAGCGGCCCAATAATGTGGATGTCGCTTACGGTTTAATCCTTGGCGGAAAGCCAGTCGATATTGCGGTGACAACAGAGCGGATGACGCATAAGTTGCGCGTATTCTCGCTGCCAGATATGAAACCCATCGATCAGGGGGGACTGGATATGTTTGAAGGGGAGAGCCAACCCGAATTCAGAGATCTGATGGGAATAGCACTTTATACCTCACCGAAAGGGGAAATTTATGCCATTGTAGGACGTAAAAATGGACCCAAAGAGGGTTACTTGGGCCAATATCTTTTGACGGATAACGGTACCGGTGCTGTGAATGCTACTTTGGTCCGTAAGTTTGGGTCATTTAGTGGAAAGAAAGAAATTGAAGCTATCGCGGTAGACAATGAACTTGGTTATATCTACTATTCGGATGAACAGGTGGGCGTGAAGCAGTATTATGCGGATCCCAAAAAGGGAAATCAGCAGTTGGCCTTGTTTGCAACAGCAGGTTTCAAAGAAGATCATGAGGGGATTTCTATTTACAAACTGACGGATAGTACCGGTTATATTTTGGTGTCCGATCAGGGAGCTAACCGCTTTCAGATTTTTAGCCGAGAAGGTACAAAGACAAATCCATTTGAACATGTCCATTTGAGAACTGTACCAGTAATGGCCACGCAAAGTGATGGCTCAGATGTCGTGTCTTCGTACCTAAATGATACATTTAAGCACGGTTTATTTGTTGCCATGAGTGATGACAAGACTTTTCATTATTACCGTTGGGAAGATATTGCGGGGCAGCAATTGAAAAAGAAATAGTGTAGGGAAGACTGGCAATAGCTGAAGCAACAGCTGTATTACAATCTTACAGCTGTTGCCTTTGTTAGGAAAATGCCTACGGCTGTTATTTTTTGATGATTCCGGATTTCCGCTGCAAGTACAGCAAAAGTGAAGCCTTATCCATCTTGTTTAAAATGTCTTATAGCTAGTTGTACTAGCTGATTCTCGGGAATAAACCGGGATCTTAAACCAAAATGTCGAACCTTCGCCTAGCGTGCTGTCCACACCAATTTTTCCCTGATGTTTTTGGATAATTTCTCGACAGATAAATAGTCCGATTCCGAATCCAGATGCATAATTATCCGTTGAGTCGTTGACACGAAAGAATTTATTAAAAATCTGCTTTTGGTGCTTATCACTGATCCCTTTTCCCTGGTCGCTGACTTTTACAATGAAATTGTCATTATCCACTAAGACGTTCATGATAATGGTTGAATTGTTTGGAGCGTATTTAATTGCGTTGTCGATAAAATTAATGATAACCTGTTCGATCTTATCGCGATCAGCGATAATTTCCTGTTTGGACTGTGTCGCTCCAGTATAATGGATAAAATGCTTGACAGGTTTTAAGGAATAGATGTTCCGGATATAATCGATTAGCGCATGGATGCGAAATGTATTTTTGTGCAGCACTAATTTCCCCTCATTGAGCTGAGATACATTCAGGAATCCTTCGATCAACGCACGCATACGTGTAGCCTGCTCATTCGACTGATGGAGATATTGTAGCCGTTTTTCCGAACTGAGTGACTGCTCTCTTGCAAGTAAAAGTTGTATATAGGCAATCAGCGAAGTCAACGGGGTCTTCAATTCATGACTTGCGATACTGATAAAGTCCAGTTTTTTTCTTTCCTGTTCTTTCTCGTTGGTAGTATCAAATATTGCTCCGTATATAATCTGTCGATTTGAGTCGATCGATAGTTGTCCACCCCCAACAGACCGAAGCCATTTTGTTTTGCCTGTTTTTTTATCTTCGATTTCACATTGACAATCAAATGGGGATTGTTTGGTTACGACCTCCTTAAAGATATGCCGGACCTTGTCCCGGTACTGGGGCAGGATCTGCGTGAAGAAATCAATTTCCTGTATCTCTCGATCCTGATCAAATCCAAAAAGCTCGCGGCATTGGTCATTAAGTTCCATTTTCCTGGATTCAAGATCAAGGGAGAAGATTCCTATTCCTGCAGCCTCCACAATCATTCTAAATTCTTGATCTTTCTTTGCAATTAGATTATTGATCGCCTCCATTTTTTCCCGTTCTAGACGCTGTTGGGTAATGTCCAGGGATGTTCCGGCAAACCATTCGGGTTGCTGGTCTTGGTCAAAATACATTCTCCCTTTACAATGTAACCAGCGTAATTTTTGATCTTCGGCGCCAATGGTACGAAACTGGACATCATAAATACCTTTATTCTGATAGCTCAATGATTTTTTGACTTCTTGATCTATCCTGTTCCGGTCTTCAGGATGTATATAACGTAAAACCTCGTTATAAGGAACAGTCTCCCCTTTAGAAAATCCAAAAAGTTCACGTGTACGCTCATCCCAGTGAACAATGTAACTCTTGCAGTCTAGATTCCATGTACCCATTTCGGCAGATTGCAATGCGAAATGATAATGCTCTTCACTTTCGATGATTTTTTTTAGTGCAGCTTTTAGCTTTTGGTTTAGATTTTTAGTTTCCTTTTCTGGTAAGGGGTATTTATTTAAGCTGGTGACCGCATGAATATTTCCTGCCAGACTGTATTTTGGAATCAATAAATCTTCAAGTAGCTTTTGTTCAATAGTATTCTTTTCATCTGGCAGTGCTGTGACCGGAAAATCATGGGGAATCATGGTAATTTCGTGATATATGCCATAGGTTTCTCCTACCGTATTGACAAGTGGCTGGTATTTTATGTTGCAGGTATACATCCCGGACTGTCCTTGCGGATCACGCTTAATGGCTACATTTTCCTCGAGCAGACTTTTCTGTTTATACCATACCTCTTTTAATTTAGACATATTAACACCGAGACCGTCCTGTAGAACATAATCTTCCAGGCGTTGTCCAAAGACGGTTTTGTCACAATTCCACAGTTTGAGCATTTTTGCACTGGCATAGGATATATGAAATTCTGGGCTGTCGTAAATGGCACAGGCTCCCGATGCGGCGCTGAGTATGGTTAAAATATCTTTGTCGGAACGGATCATAAAGTTTCAAAAAAATAAAATGCTGTTTAGTTTAAAACAAATATTGTTCCCTTTCTAATTCCTTTGGATACTTTCCATAGCATTTAGCACCATTGACTGCCTAATTCCGCGATAAGTTCCAAAGGAATGTCTTTATAAAATCATTTAAATGAATAGATTTTTGTACCTTTATTCAGCTTGTGCCGGCTTTGGACAGCTGATGGAGTGAAGTGGGAGGTACAATTGGTTGCTGGATATTTTCGATATAAAAATGCAACTGTACTCCATAGGGATATACTATTCAGCTAAAAGAAGAAATATAATTTTTATTAAATACAGCAAATGATGAGTAAGGTTAAGATACTATTGGTTGAAGATCATATGGTTGTACGTAATGGTATTAAATTGTTATTGGAATCTCAGGCGGATTTTGTTGTCATTGGAGAGGCTTCTGATGGCAATGAAGCGTTACAGCTACTGAGCAATGGACTGTCGCCCGATATTATCTTAACGGATATCAGTATGGATCATATGGACGGCATGGAATTGCTGCGGGTAATCAAAGTAAAGTATCCGTCGATTAAGGTTGTCATCCTTTCGATGTTGAATCAGATTCATTATGTAGTAGAGGGGTTTGAGCAAGGTCTTTCAGGCTATCTGCTTAAAAATGTGGGTTATAACGAACTTCTTTTTGGTCTTAACCATGTAGCTAATGGTGGTAGATATATGAGCGAGGAAATCAGTATGGCGCTGCTTGATCATGTGGTTTCTGGTCAAAATTACACAGATTTATCAAATCATCAACAACCGGCCTTTGACATCAGTGAACGCGAAATGGAGGTGTTGAAATTGATTGCGGACGGTTTTACGAATGTGGAAATTGCCGACAAAATCTTTTTGAGCAAACGCACAATAGAGGGACATCGACAAAGTTTGATCGAAAAAATGAATGTAAAAAATACGGCTGAACTTGTTAAGGTTGCCTTCCAGTCCGGTATTTTAAAATAAGTTGTTTCATGTAATCTTTACTGCTTTTTTTGCTGTATCAGCATTTGTTGTTCTTTTTCCTGTTGTTGATGATAAGTAAGGTAGATCCGATCAGGATGAAAGGGATACTAAGCAGTTGTCCCATATTAATCAACATTGAATTTTCAAAATCTTCCTGATTGAGTTTTAGAAATTCATCCAAAAATCGAAAAGAAAACAATAGGATCAATAATAAGGCAAAGCAGCTACCTGTGCTGCTTTTAACGATTGGTTTTGTCCAGAGATAATGTAGTAAAAAAAATAGCATGATGCAAAATAATGCTTCATACAATTGTGCCGGGTGCCGCGGAATCTGATCAATAGTTGTGAAGATAAAAGCCCAGGGTAGGTTTGTCTTGGTGCCGATCATTTCCGAGTTCATCAGGTTACCTATGCGGATACAAGCTCCGGCGATAGGCACCACCAGCGCAATTCGATCTGCAACCCAAAGGAAGGGAAGCTTCTGTTTTTTTGTAAATAAAAATATGCCGAGTAAAATACCAATTCCACCGCCATGGCTGGCCAGACCGCCCTCCCATATAGCGAATATCTTTGGGGGATTGCTGAGATAATAAGATGGATCATAAAATAGGACATGTCCTAAACGCGCACCTATAATTGTACCCAGGACAATATAGATGCTTAATTGATCCAAAAATTCGATGGGCCGGCCTTCTTTTTTAAATATTGTCCATAGCATCTTGTAACATAGGACAATTCCCAGTAGCCAAAATATGCCGTACCAACGGATAGGATGATTGATGATCGGTACAGTAAAGATGTCACTATTGACGTCCCAGTTGATGAAATTCAATGTTAAGCTGCTGGTCATTATGCGCTAAAATATGTAATGTGTCCGATAAGTATAGGTGAACGTCCATTTGTTACATTAAATCATCAAAATAAATTCAGTAGCTTCACCTTTAACTCAGAAATTAGCGCATTCCGCACGAATATTAATCCTATCGATATCATTGTTAAGTAGCCAAAATTATCTTCTTTAGATCCGGTAAATTTGTTTGTCAATAAAACAGTATGGCAAAATTATTTTATACACAACCTAATTTAAAAGATGATGAACCAGCTGTTGGAGGATGATTTGAAAGTAGTATGTTCCTATAAATATTTCCATGAATCATCATACTTAAATATCAGGAAAGTTAAATATTTTTGAATTTAGGGCTATTGTTTTGTTGGGAATATTCCGATATTCGGTTACTTATTGATATAGCCCTCATGAACAGGATTATTTTGCGTGTTAAAGCTTCGGTTTTAGGATGCTACTATCATTATTTAAACCCGCTGGAGCTGTATAAATGTTTTTAGAAGAGAACAAATGTAAATTGATAAATCATGTTGATGAGCATATATAAAACTGGAGTATTTCGCTGTCTTATAGTAATTTTACTGCTCTTCCAGCTATTTTCCTGCCATCAAAATGAGAGTCAAGATTCGAATAAAAATACCATAGTAACGAATGATTCACTTGAGCTGAGTTATGAAAATGTGCTATTGACCTATCTTTCGACACAGGATTTCAGGAGTGCAGCTCTTGTGAAAAAGAAAAGAAATGAATTATTGAAAGATGGCTATTTTGAACATTCTCCTTACAGTTCAATTCTGTTGGCCTATGAATATCTGTTGGATGACAATATAGATTCCATCGAAATCACCTTAAGAAATCTGGAAGGGCAAAAATTATCTCCAGATGTGACCGTTTTAAAAGATTACCTGGGGATCCGGGCCAATTTCAGCTTTAATGAAGTAACCAGCGGGACGATGGTGGCACAGATTATTGATGCAAAAGAGTATGCCCTAGAACAGAAAAGTGTATTCACCTTTCTATTCTATAATCTATTGGCCAATGCGGAATACCGACAGGCAAACTACAGAGAGGCGCTGAAAGATGTTGAGTCCTGGTACCATTATCATCCCAATAAATCCAATGCACATGTTTCTCAAGCTTATCAGGAAATGAAATTTATGCAATATATGGCCCTGCATGATTTTGAGAAATTAAAAGGTACCTTGGATAGTTGTAGACATTATGCGAATGAAACGAAAGACTCATCCATTATCATGCGTATGTATGACTTACAATCGCAGTATTATTTTAGTATCAATAATAACTCAAAAGCGGTAGAAGCCTCCAAAAAGTATTTCAATTATTTACGGGCGACGAATACCTTGAATGCTTATGTATATGCGAATTTAGGCAAGAATTTTTTGAACAATAATCAGGTAGATTCGGCTATATTTTATTTTAATGCCGGTCTACGGTTTATCAAAAAGAATAAGATCAAGCATAATAAAATGTTTTATTATAAAAATCTGCAGCTAGCTTATGCATTAAAAGGAGATTATGAACGGGCATATTTTGCATTGGATTCAACCTTTCAAGATTATAAACGGAGTACCCAGCGGATCGAAGCCGAGAAAATCAACGATATCAATACAAAATACCAAACGGAGAAAAAGGATCAGGCGATTATGCTATTAAGAACGACAAATGCATTCAATCATAAGATATTGGTGCAACAACGCTGGATATTTGTAATCCTGTTGGCCCTGGTATTCAGTATCGCATTTTTTATCTATTTCAGAAACAAACAGAAATTACTTCAAAACATCAATCAACGTATTCTCGCAGAGAATAAACAGCTTATTTTAGAACAAAAAACAAGACAAAATCAACTGAATCCGCATTTTATATATAATGCAATTGCCAATTTACAGGGATTGATCAGCAGTGAACAAAAAGCGAAGGCCAATCAATACCTGCTTTTATTGTCACGTCAGATCCGTGATATTCTTGAACTGAATAGGGAAGAATATATTTCATTGGATCAGGAAATTAAATCGTTAAATAATTACATACTTTTACAGCAGATGCGTTATCAGGACGTTTTTGATTTTCAGATTGAGACGGATGATCTGGACCTGGATGATGTCATGATTCCACCGATGATCATACAGCCATTTGTGGAAAACGCCATTGAACATGCATTTAAGAATTTACCTTATAGGGGGCAACTTGAGATTTCTTTCCGACAAGATCAAAATCAATTGCATGTTAGCATCTGTGATAATGGTTGGGGGATGCAGGTGCACAAAGAACAGGTTCCGCATAAAACCTCCTTATCGCAACTCATTACAAAGGAACGTTTGGAGCTTTTGTTTGCGGATGCTGAACCAGCAGCCCGGATTGAAATAAAACCAAATTACAACGATGATCAGCGTGGTTATAAAGTCGAAATTTATATTCCACTAGTTTTATATTTTAACTAAAAAATCAATATTATGAAAGTTTATATTCTTGAAGATGAGTATAATATATACTTGTATATAAAGTCACTCCTGGATAGTATTCCCTATGTTCAAATCGTGGGCTATAGTCCTTCCATTGCTCAGGCCGAGCGGGAGCTTCTGGCATCGAATCCCGATCTGATTCTGGCTGACATTCAACTGAAAGATGGTTCGAGCTTATCCTTTCTCTCTGAACTTAAATTGGATATCAATACGATTTTTATTACAGCATTCAATCAATATGCCATTGAAGCCCTTAATATTGGGGCCATTGCTTATTTGCTTAAACCTTTAGTTCCAGAGCAATTTATAGAAGCGATCGAAAAATGTTATAAAAAGAATACAGAATATCGGTTCAATAGCATGCAGCTAAATATGGCGGAGAACTATCTGAAGGCTCCGAATAAACCTAAAAAAATAGCTCTGCGTACCTTTGAATATACACAGATTGTGAATATTGATGATGTGCTTTATTGTCATGGGGATAAGGGATATACGACATTTTATATCAAGGATAACAAGCCAATGATGGTTTCTAAAGTATTGAAACACTTCGAAACCATGCTGCCCGAGACAGAGTTTATCCGCTGTCACCAATCTTATCTGATCAATGCAAACTATATTAAAAAATATTTTAAGGATGGTCAATTGGAGATGTCAGATGGCAAAATGATTCCTGTAGCAACGAGAAAGAAGGATGTTATTCAGCAATTTTTGAATGATTTCTAATGAAAATGTATAATTCTTCGGAATAAAGAAGCATACTATCCTTATTTATAAATCCCATAAAACTAAAAAATATAGCACTTCTATTTTTATACTAAATATTTTAGTATTAAATTTGCTTAAACTTAAGACGGAGGTGGCTATGTTATTAACAGAAAAAAAAGCTTTAATCAACCAATTGAAAAAAGACCTGTTGGTATGGCAGGGAGTACCGCAAAAGTCGGCTGAGGTACTTCCGATGGGCCTTGGCCCATTGGAAGAGGCTTTCCCTAATGGTATTTTTCCAAGGGGGGTAATTCACGAATTTGTTAGTTTTGATCGGGTAGGAGGAGCTGTGTCCTGTGGTTTTATTAGTGGTTTGTTGGGCAAGATGATGCGGAATGGTGGGATTTGTATCTGGATAAGTTGCTTTCATACCCTATTTCCCTCTGCCCTAAAATCGTTTGGTGTTGTTCCTGAACATGTCATTTTTGTCCGTATGGGTCGGGAAAAGGACGTTTTATGGGCGATGGAAGAGGCTCTGAAATGTGAAGGGATAACAGCTGTACTGGCGGAGATACATCAGTTCGATTTTGTACAGTCGCGGCGTTTACAGTTGGCCGTGGAGAAAAGTGGAGTGACAGGTTTTATTCTGCAACATAATCCAAAGCTATTAGGCGCCACCGCCTGTGCTGCACGATGGCAGATCAGTTCACGGCCAAGTCTATTGGACGATGGGTTGCCAGGAATTGGCTATCCAAGTTGGGATATAACCTTGTTGAAAGTCCGGAACGGAAATCCGGGGCGATGGCAAATGACATGGACTACCGACGGCTTTGAGCCTGTTGCTAAAACAAGACAAGAGGCTGCAGGCTGGGCAGAATTTTATCCTAACCAGGGATTGGCATGAAAAAGCGATTTGCATCCCTGTGGTTCCGCCATCTAAAAACAGATTGGATGGCTGTTGGGCATCCCCAGCTCAGGGGAATACCTTTTGTATTGGCGATTCCTAACCATGGAAAGTTGACCGTCAATGCCAGTAATCATTTGGCTGAACAGGAAGGAATATATCCCGGTTTGGCCATTGCGGATGCAAAAGCATTTTTACCCTCCTTAAAAGTGATCCATGAACGTCCCGGATTAACGGAAAAATTGCTCCACAATATTGCTCATTGGTGTATCCGGTATACACCTGTTGTCGCAATAGACCCACCAGAAGGAATTATTTTGGATATCAGTGGTTGTGCCCACCTTTGGGGTGGAGAAGAATCTTATGTCCGGCATATCGTCTCCAGGTTTAAGCAGCATGGATACGATGTGCAGATGAGTATTGCAGATACGATTGGGGCAGCTTGGGCAATCGCTCGTTTTGGTAAGGAAAACAATATTGTAAAGCCGAATATGCAGTTTGATGCCTTATTGACTTTACCTGCCCGGGCACTTCGCCTGGAAACTTCTGTGCTGGAACGGTTGCAAAGCCTTGGTTTAAAAATAATTGGAAATTTTGCGACCATGCCACGCACTGCGCTTCGCAGACGTTTTGGAAATCATTTGCTTCTCCGCTTAGATCAGGCTATCGGAGAAGAAGATGAATTTATTGTTTCCATAAAGCCACTCATTCCCTATGAAGAACGTTTGCCCTGTCTGGAACCGATACGCACAGCCGAAGGTATTGAGCTTGCCCTGCAGCAGCTTTTAGAAGCAATCTGTAAACGCTTGATCGGTGAAGGTAAAGGTGTACGGGAGGCTGTATTACAATGTCATCGGGTGGACGGGAAAATAGAGCAGATCAGCATCGGAACCAATCGGGCGACAGCAAACCTACAGCATTTATTTCAGTTATTTGCCCTAAAAATCGCACAGATAGAACCTGCATTGGGGATTGAACTGTTTATCTTGGAAATCCCTAAAGTAGAGGAGGCAGATCCTGTTCAGGAGAATTTATGGGGCAATCGCATGGGGTTAGATAATCCCAAGGTCACCGAATTATTGGATCGTCTGAAAAGCAGGGATCCTGCCTGCGATATTTCCCGTTATCTTCCCGCAGCACATTATTGGCCTGAGCGGTCCATGAAAACTGCTGATTCAGTCCAGGAAATAGCCACTGTTGACTGGCAAATTGAAAGACCCCGGCCCACACGTTTGTTGCGCATACCTGAACCTATTCTGGTTACAGCGCCTATTCCCGATTATCCACCACTGTTATTTCGTTACAAAGGGGAAGTTTATACCATTAAAAAGGCGGATGGGCCGGAGCGTATCGAACGGGAGTGGTGGATAGATAATGGTGAACATCGTGATTATTATGCTGTTGAGGATGAAAAAGGCCAACGATTTTGGCTTTACCGTTCAGGTCATTACGACGACAGCTTGTCCAATCAATGGTTTTTACATGGTTTTTTTGCATAATAATGGGGTATTGTGAATTACAGGTAACGAGCAATTTTAGTTTTTTGGAAGGGGCTTCCCATCCAGAAGAACTGATGGAACGTGCAGCACAACTGGGATACCGCAAAATCGCGGTTACTGACCGGAATAGTTTTGCGGGTATTGTGCGCGCGCATACTACCGCGAAGAAGTTCGGAATTACACTTATTCCAGCTTGTCGCCTAGACTTACAGGATGGCCCAAGTTTATTGGCTTATCCAACCGATAAAGAAGCTTATGGACGCCTGTCATCCTTATTGACGGTCGGTAATCTGCGCGCTGAGAAAGGAAAATGCGAGCTCTATCGGTCGGATGTCTTTCAGTATAAGGAAGGAATCAAATTTATCATTTGTCCACCCTCTCGACTGACGGCTAAATTTGAACTGGAAGCAGATTTTCTCGCTTTTGTGGCGGAATATAAACAGCAACTGGGCGCGGCGCTATATTTGGGCATCAAACGATTATATCGCGGCGATGATGCAAAACTTCTGTTCCGTATACAACAATTGGGCGACAACCTTGCTATTCCTCTTGTGGCTTTGGGGGATGTATATTATCATGTACCCGAACGGCGGGAACTACAGGATGTTTTAACCTGCATTCGGGAGAAATGTACCATTCAGCATGCAGGATTTAAATTGTATCCAAATGCCGAACGCTATCTGAAACCCATCGCGGAGATGGAGCGTCTGTTTAGGTCTTATCCTGATGCCATCGCCAGGACAATGGAAATAGCTACAGCATGCAGCTTCTCCCTGGATGATCTAAAATATGTTTATCCAGATGAACTGTCTTCGAATGGACGTACCGCGCAGGAAGAACTGGTCTATTTGACATGGAAAGGGGCGAAAGATAGGTTTGGTGATCAGATCCCGGAGGCTATTCGGGACACCATCCAGATGGAGCTTGATTTTATCGAACGGAAAAACTACGCTTCTTATTTTCTGACCGTTTATGATTATGTACGTTTTGCAAAAGAAAGGGGCATTTTATGTCAAGGACGTGGTTCGGCGGCCAACTCGACGATTTGTTATTGCCTAGGCATTACCTCGGTCAATCCTGCTGAATTCCGATTGCTCTTTGCAAGGTTTATGTCCGATGCGCGGGATGAACCACCCGACATCGATGTCGATTTTGAACACGAACGCCGCGAAGAGGTGATCCAGTACATCTATGAGAAATATGGTCGCAACCGCGCGGCTATTGTAGCGACGGTAACGCAGGTACGTGCCAAAGGTGCTGTACGTGATGTGGGGAAAGCCATGGGACTATCCATGGATACTGTCGGCCGTCTGGCTGGCGTGGTCAGCAGCCATTGGGATGATTATATTGACCTGGAGCGCCTGAGGGAACAGGGTTTTAATCCCGACGATCCGCATTTGCGCAAGGTACTTGAATTGACGCACCAGTATATCGGTTTTCCAAGGCAACTGGGGCAACATACCGGTGGTTTTGTTATTACACAGGGCAATCTGCATGAACTCTGTCCCTTGGTAAATGCCCGCATGGATAACCGAACTAATTTGGAGTGGAACAAAGATGATCTGGAAGCGTTGGGTTTCCTGAAAGTAGATGTACTGGCACTGGGGATGCTGACCTGTATCCGGAAGGCTTTTGATCTTGCCAAAAGACATTATGGGTTGGAGCTGACTTTGGCTGATATTGGCGCTGACCATGACCCAAAGGTATATGATATGATCTGTCATGCCGATACCCTGGGGGTATTTCAGATTGAGAGCCGGGCGCAGATGTCTATGTTGCCACGACTAAGGCCGAGGGAATTTTATGACCTGGTTATTGAGGTAGCCATTGTACGTCCGGGGCCTATACAGGGGGATATGGTGCATCCGTACCTGCGGCGGCGTAATAAGGAAGAGGCTGTGGACTATCCTAAGGAAGAAATTAAGGCGATTTTAAAAAAAACCTTGGGTGTTCCGCTGTTTCAGGAACAGGCCATGGAGATTGCGATCGTTGCGGCCGGATTCACACCTGCCGAGGCAGATGAACTGCGCCGTAGTATGGCGACCTTTAAAGCAAAAGGGCAGGTGTCGGTGTTCAAGCAAAAGATGATCGACGGTATGATGAAGAAAGATTATACAGCCGAGTTTGCTGAACGGGTTTTTCGACAGCTGGAAGGGTTCGGTAGTTATGGTTTTCCGGAAAGTCATGCAGCTTCTTTTGCACTGCTGGTCTATGTCTCTTCCTGGATTAAATGCCATTATCCCGATATTTTTGCAGCGTCTTTGCTCAATAGTCAGCCTATGGGATTCTATCAGCCTGCGCAGATCGTTATTGATGCGGAGCGCCATGGGGTGAAAATTCTCCCCATAGATATCAATCATTCCTTTTGGGATAATACGCTGGAAGGTGAAATGGGGAGCCAGCATGCCCTACGCTTGGGGTTACGTCAGATTAAGGGATTTTCGGAAGAAGAAGCGTTGTTGTTGACCTCGAAGCGACAACATGGATATTCGACTATTACAAGGATGGTGGAAGTTGGTTTGTCGATGTCTGGACTGGAGCGGCTGGCTGAGGCTGATGCTTTCCGTTCATTAGGATTCGATCGGCGGAGGGCACTGTGGGAAATCACTGCCTTAGGAGATCGTTCCATTGGATTATTTGAAGGAAAACCTTCTCCACAAAGCATAGAAGGGCAGATTGAGCTACCTTTGTTGCGTCCCAGCCAACATGTCGTAGCTGATTATGCAAGAACCGGGCTATCCATCAAAGCACATCCTGTCAGTTTTCTGCGCGATAAACTGGATCTGCTTCACGTTGTTCCAACTGAAAAATTAAACCTGATCAAAAATAACATGCCTGTCAAAGTATGTGGATTGATTACAGTACGGCAGCGTCCGGGTACCTCCAAAGGTGTGCTATTTGTGACTATTGAAGATGATACTGGCTTTGCAAATGTGGTTATCTGGAGTAAGATATTCGAAAAATACCGAAAGGAGATCCTTCGGGCTAAATTATTTATGGTAGCCGGAAAAGTACAGGTGGAGGGAGAGGTAATCCATATCATCGCCGAAAGGTGTTTTGATATGTCAGGCTTATTAAAAAATCTGGCAGAAGAGGATGAGCCGGTGAATGATGTTTTTTATAAAGGAAGAAATTTTCATTGATCTTCCATTTATTAATCTCATTTTTAAGTATCGTAAAGAGGTACGATAGCTAGGGTCAATTAAAGGAACATAAAGCTAGATGAACAAAACTATTCTCGTTAACAAAATCGAAATCGATAAAGGTATAATTATAGATTTAATTAAACAGAACAATTACGATGACGCTATTAAACTGATCGCCAATCGCGCAAATGTAAAATTGAAAACGGCCCACGATATTGTTCAAATGTTCGAAGATGGACATATTGATCTTTTTGATGGTAAAGACCTGTTTCTAGTTGATTACGACGAAGTTCCGCTCAGCGATCCCGCTCAGCGTCAAGAGTCTGTCCCTTCCTCTTTTTTGGAAGTAGAAAAAGACAAAAGCAAGGGTGGAAGGAGCAAAAAAGGCTTAATAATAGGTCTATCTGCACTTGTGGTAGGTTTTGTTTTTTTACGCTATATTGTTGGTTTTAATCATATTGAACATCATTTATTGGAAATGGGACAGCTGTTTGGTAAAAATCATGATGGGGCGGCAGCATTAGGCGCTGACACAGCAGCACGAGGAGCTTCTTTAGAACCTGGTGTTAGCCGAGTGGCTGATGCGGAGGATTTTCGGCCTGTAGATACCAATCTTCTTACTCCAGAATTTAAATCAGCAGAAAGGGAGAAGATTAAAAATGCGCAATTTGACAAACTGATACCGGCGAGGAAGTCTCCCACAGATGAAGATGCACAATTGGCTTTAATTTACCTTACAAATAGGCGGTTGACAGATGTGATCATTCAGCAAAAATTAAATATCAAAGTCGGTAAATGTTATGAAAACCCCAATAAACAGGGCAACAACTACTGTGTAAGTTGCATGATATTACTCTATAATCGGCAAAAGAAACATTGGCAGGAAGCTCCTGACGGGGAGAATTTCCTTGACAATGCTTATGACTTTTATCTTCCCGAAGGTGGAGATACATGGGAGGCTAAGTCTTTAAGTATGCACATTCCATATGACTACACACTGTTTAAAAAATACGAACCAAAAGATTAATTCAATATTTCATTGGCATTCTTTATACTCACAGTCATACTGCTTGCTGTTAAGCGTTAATAAAGTTCCCCTTCGGTTTCCGAATTGTCGGTAAGCAGACAATGCAACAGGCCACTAAGATAAGTAACAGCATAGATACCGTAGTTGCATAACCATAAGCAGCAGTGACGTTATTCAGCTGGAAGAAGGTGTTTCCTTTTGCATGTAGGAAAAGTCCAACAACACAAGCAATACCGAGACAGATAGATAGCTGCTGTATCGTGAGATAGATGGCGGATCCAACCCCGATTAGTTCCTTGTTGACATCTTTTAATGCAAGCGTCATCAGAGAGGGGAGCACACTGCCACATCCAAGGCCATAAAAGAAAAAGAGCAGATGAAGCTGATCGCTTATTTCTTCATTTACTGTATTGAAAATAAGTAAATGAAGAAATAAGCCTATAACCATTATTGTCAATCCGGTGATGACAACGGCTTTGCCATGGCGCTGAATCAACCTGCTCACCATCAGACTGGCAACAACGTAGCCTATACCCTGATAAACGAATGCAATACCTGTCATTGTTGCGGTATAACTTTTGTGGTTCTGTAAATAATTGGAATTAATAATAAAATAGGCATCTTGCACCATATAGTAGGCCAGTGCAGCTATTAGCCCGAGGTTGAAGATCTTGCTGCGAAAGAGTGAAAAATTAAAAAGTGCCTGTTGTCCTTTTTGGAAGCGTTGCTGCTGCTTTTTTAGGAACAACAGGGCTAAGATGAGGGCAGTCCCCAACAGCAGGATACACCAGATCGGCCAATGCAGCTCAGGTCCCATGATCAAGGGGTATATCGTACCTATCATGAGTATGAACAAACTTAGCATCGGTACAAATGAGATGGTGGATTTGGGCTTTGCCTGATCGCTGGGGACATAACGATAAGCAGCAATGCAGGCAAGTACACCAATAGGAATATTAATGAGGAAAATAAGGCGCCAGCTTTCCTGTATCCACGATTGATCCGGAAGCAGACCACCGAGCAGCTGGCCGATAACAGAAGCAACACCCGCAATACTGCCATATATCCCCAAGGCCATTGATCGTTTTGCCGCATCTTCAAAAAGTAAGGTAATTAATGCGATACCCTGTGGCACCATCATACCTGAACTTATTCCCTGAAGTAATCTGCCTAATAATAAGAAATAGATATTGGTTGACAGTCCACATAATACCGAAGCAAAAGTAAAACCGGCCATCCCCAGTAGGTATAATTTCTTTTTGCCATAATAATCTCCGGCATTGCCCGCATTGATCAGCAGGCTAGCATAGCCAATAATATATAGAATAATAATCCATTGCGTTGCACTATTGCTCAGATCCAAGGCATGCTGTATGGTCGGCAAAGATACATTGATAATGAATAGATCGATGACAAACAAAAAGATGCCGATGGATAGGATAGAAATATGAAGCAAATCTTTAATTTGGAAGCGCATATAGAAAGTTTTTGATAATTTTATAGTCAAAAGTAGTTTGGAAATTTTTTATGATCAAGTAGTTATAAATGATGTACTTAGTATGGTTTTATGAACTAATGGTCAATATGAGGTGATTATGGACGAAAAAAAAAGTGATTTTTTTGGCAGTTGCTGCGATGTCAATGGTATTTTCAAGATTATAGGCGGAAAATGGAAGGTTTTACTGATCAAAGCCATTGCAAAGGAATGTCCTAAGCGATTTGGGGAATTGCGAAGGGAAATGGATGATATGGCACAGACAACATTAACCGTACAATTGCGTGAACTGGAGCGTGATGGTATTCTGTGCCGACAGATTTATGCAGAATCGCCACCACGTGTTGAATATAAACTGAGTGAAATAGGCAAGACTTTGTTGCCGATTATCGAGCAATTGGATGAATGGTGGTTAAGCTATAAGCAAGAATTAAGAAATCAATAGCAAATCAAATGCTGTTGAAAGATCAAGGTTTTGCTTCTTCTTTTTTTGTGCTTCCCAATAAAACAATTGTCAGAATAATACATGCAGTGCCCATCCAGTCAGTAAAGGCAAATGGGGTGTTAAGCCATAATACCGCCAGTAATGCCGCTGATAAAGGTTCAGCGGAAGCGAGAAGACTGGTTTTTTGACCGCCAATTAATTTGACTGCAGTGAGATACGCGTAAAAAGGGACGAGGGTTCCAAAAATAACGATAAACGATGTATAGGTATAGGTCTGCATATCCCAAACACCGGCAACATCCCAAGGAGCCCTGACAAAACAAAATGCAATTCCGCCAATGAGCATACCCCAGCCAATGACAACTGTTGACTTATACTTATTGAGGAGATGAACAGGTTGTAAGGTATAAAAGGCCAGTGTTACTGCAGACACTAATCCAAAGAATAAGGCGATTCCAGAGATTGAAAGTGTGCCCATTTTGCCATGGGTAACCAGTAAAAATGTACCTAAAACTGCGAGTAAAATGGCCAGACATGTTTTTCCATTGGGAAATTTTCGCTCTTTCAACGCAATATAGATCGCGATCATAACTGGGCCAGTGTATTGCATCACCGTTGCTGTAGCAGCATTGGAATAGTTGATCGCAGCAAAATAGGAATATTGAACAGCAAGGACACCAACAATACTAAACAGGAGCAGTTCAATGGCATCTTTACGGTTGCTCCAAATGGACCACAAGTCCCTGCTGTTATTTGCCCCTGCTAAAATGAGGAGGACAGCACCCGTTACCAACATTCTAATGGTAATCAGCCACTCGACATTTACGCCTCGTTGTTGAAAAAGAAATTGACCAAAAGTACCGGAGACACCCCAAAGTATGGCTGCGCTAACAGCCAATATAAAGCCCTTTAAAACTTTATTGTCCTCTGTATTATTCATGTTAAAATTATTGATCTATGGATGTACTGCTATACAATCACCTCATTGTCGGTTACGCCGGTGGTCAGTATATCTGCAATACTTTTTAATGTTCGTTGAGAAATTTGGGTGAGTGCTTCTGTTGTAAAAAAAGCCTGATGTGCTGTTACTAAAACGTTTGGAAAACTCATTAATAACTGGATGGTGTCATCTTCTATGATTGTTGTGGATAGATCCTTAAAAAACAGTTTCTCTTCCTGTTCATAGACATCAATTCCCAATAATCCGATTTTATGCTCTTTCAATGCATTAATGGCATCATTTGTATGGATAAGATTGCCTCGGCTTGTATTAATAATGGTCACACCAGCCTTCATTTTTGCCAGTGATTCTTTATTGATGAGGTAATGATTATCTGCTGTAAGCGGACAATGTAAGGAGATTATATCTGATTCCTTAAATAATTGATCAAGACTGGTGTATCGAACCCCGGCACTGGCTAGATCCTGGTCAGGATATAAATCGTAGGCGATCACCTCTGCTCCAAATCCTAGGGCAATACGGATAAATGCTTTTCCAATTTTTCCGGTTCCAATAACACCAATCTTTTTTTGATGGATATTGAAGCCTAACAAGCCGTTTAAGGCAAAGTTTTGTTCGCGGACACGATTATAGGCTTTGTGGGTTTTCCTATTGAGTGTCAATAACATGGCCATCGTATGTTCAGCAACAGCTTCCGGGGAATAGGCTGGAACGCGACAGACCTGAATACCAAATTCTTTTGCAGCTTCCAGATCAACGTTATTGAAACCCGCACATCGCAAAGCAATCAGCTTTATACCTTTCTGTGCAAGGACTTCGATTACCTGCCGGTTTAATTTATCATTGACAAAAACGCAGACAACTTTCTCGTTTTCAATTGTATTGACAATATGAGGGCCAAGGTGGGTTTCATAAAAATTGAACTGAAAACCATAATGTTCATTTTCCCGTTCAAAAAAGACTTTATCGTAGGGTTTTGTCGAAAAGAAAGCTATTTTCATAAAATTGTTTTTCCTATGTAAATATACATTATTAATTTTTTATCCGGTTTTAATATTATCGCATCAGTTCCGTTAGATTGATAGCCATAAATGAATAAAGAAACTACCGGTATCTATCCAAGAAATTGAAAATTTAAATATTAGTAAAGCGGATTAACTAATATCTTTAAATTTGCAATAAAGTCAGTTTTTTGTCATTTTGTAAAATAAGCCGTGTAAAAGTAGGGTTTTAAACCGTTTAAAACGTTTTGTAGTGCTTATACTACAAGCTGTTTTCATTTTTTTCTTGAGCTTTGTTTCACTATGAAAAACTAATTGTACTATTATGTGGAACGAAAAGAAAAGAATTCTTATTATCGAAGATAATGAGATTCTATTAAGTACCATGCAATTTGTCCTTCTACGAGAAGGCTATGACTTGTTGCTTGCTAAATCAGGGAAAGAAGCACTAGCGCTTGTTTCCGATGAGACGATTGATTTAGTGATTACAGATCTGGCTTTACCCTTTGCCAATGGGTATGAAATCATCGACCGTATTCGGAAAAGTAGCATTAACAATGGAGTTCCTGTAATCATTATTTCAGGCTATCGAGATGACAACAGTATTGTCGAGGGTTTTGAGGTTGGGGCAAATGATTACATTAAGAAACCTATATCACCTTCTGAACTTATTTCCCGCGTCCGTTTAAGAATAGGTCATGCTTAGCATACTTAACGATATCATCCATGTTGTCCGTACTTTCTTTGAAGGCAGGGGATGGCCACTATTGGTTACTGTGGCGCTGATATTGAGCGTATTATTCTGGACATGTTGCCTTATCGGAATCACAATATTTTACTATCGAGACTATCGGTATCGGATTTGTTATTCACGAATTTATCCAATTTTAAGGGATTTTATCTATGAACAGGTTCTGGTGGAAAACAATGTTAGTCATTTTCCAATAGACAAGTTAGGACTGAATTTAGAGAAGAGATTGGAGGTTAAAGTTGTACGCAATATTTTACATGAATTTATAAGGACGATTGGCGGGGAAAAAGGGCGCAGTATGCGGAATTTATTTAACGAACTGGGGTATGATAAAGAGGCGCAATATGAAATCAGGCATGAAGCAAAACACATGGTTCCTATGATCCGATCTTTAAATGATTTGGCACTGATGAAAGTTGTAGTACAGGAAAGTGTCTTGGACAAATTGTTAGCAAGCCCAAAGATCGAAATTCGCGTAGCAACTTTTCGATACCTATTACAGGTGCAAGGGAAACAAGCTTTTGACCGGGTGTTTAACCAGCTTGAGGGAATCAATGAATTGCATGCTGTTGATATCTATCAAACTGTAGTGCTGACAGATTATTTTGGAACGTATTCTTTCTCGCAATGGTTGGATGAATCCAAAACATTTGCGGTAAACAAACTCTTAATGGATCTGATGGTATATTATCAGGAGCTGGAGCCTGGTCAATTATGGAAATTAATTGTAGCGAATAAAGATATGAATACAGTTATAAAAGCTGTTAACTCATTGGGAAAATTGCTTGCGAGGGAGAGCGAGCAGCAACTACGCGATTTATATGATCAGCATCAGAGTCTACATCTCCGAATTGAAATCCTAAAGGCCATTGGTCGACTGGGACAAGGCAAGTCGCTTGATTTTTTAGCTAATATTTTTGAGAATTCAGAACTGCCAATCAAACTGCGTAAACATGCGTATCGATCTTTAATCACTCAAAAACCTTATAGTACAATGTATTTGCGAAGAATAAATGACAAAGCGGATGCGACGAACACTAAGCTTATACGCTATATAACGAATCCGATGGTTCATTATATTTAATTGTTCTATTGACCATTAAAGAAGCTTATTATGAAAGATTTTATTTCATCTATAGAATATCTGTTTGGCTGCTATTGTCTCCTGCTTTTGATTGTGTACGTTTTGTTGTTCCGAATGTCCTCGATTTCAATCCGAAAAAATTTACGCACGCGAAATTCAAGACTGGTGCAAACCCTGATGGAATCGGAAATTGCTCCTGGCGTGAGTATTGTTGCACCAGCTTATAATGAGTCAGTTACGATCGTCAATAATGTGCGTTCGTTGATGACACTTTTTTACTCGCGATACGAGGTTGTCATCGTGAACGATGGTAGCAAGGATGACACTTTGGAAAAATTAATTCGTGAATTTGACCTCTTAAAGATAGATTTCCTGGTAGATTATTTAGTTCCTTGTCAGGAGATCAAAGCTATTTATAAGTCAAGGGATATTTCCCATAAAAGATTAACGGTTATTGATAAAATCAATGGGGGGAGTAAGGCTGATGCCGTTAACGCGGGCATAAATGTCGCTTCTTTTCCATACATCTTAAATACAGACGTTGATTGCGTGCTTGCCAATGATACACTAGTTCAGTTGATGGAGGCTGTATTGGATTCAAAGGAACGTGTTATAGCGGTTGGTGCAACATTAAGGATGTCTAACTCAAGTTATGTAGATGCGGGCATGCTCGTCGAAGTTGCTTTGCCCAAAGCTATTCTCGCACGATTCCAGGAAATGGAGTATATACGATCTTATCTGCTCGGTAAAATGGGCTGGAATTATCTCAATTGTATTCCCAATGTATCTGGAGGCCTTGGATTATTTGATAAAGAGATCCTTATTGCTGCAGGTGGTTATGACTCACATTCATTAGGAGAGGATATGGAAATGGTGACAAGAATGTGTATGGTTATGTGCGAAAATCATCAAAAATATACGATTAAATATATCCCCCAAACTTTATGCTGGACGGAAGGTCCTGATAGTCTAAAAATGCTAACACGTCAGCGCATTCGCTGGGCACGTGGATTAATGCAGATAATGCGGACCCATCGCAAAGCTTTCTTTAATCCAAAATATAGACAGTTTGGCCTGATTGTATTTCCCTATAATGCCATTTTCGAATTTTTCGCTCCCATAATGGAGATTTTGGGCATTGTTTTTTACATCTATCTTATTGCAACAAATGGAATCAATTGGCCTATGGCCATATTACTATTGATATTTGTATATATGTTTTCCGTATTCTTAACCAGTTTTTCGATTTTATTGGATAATTATGTTTATAAGTATTATAAAAGGCGACAAGACATTATTCGTTTATGCCTGACCGCATTTATAGAACCTTTTGTATACCATCCTATTATTGTGTATAGTTCAATGAAAGGCTATATACAAGAGTTGTTCGGCAAGAAGCATGCCTGGGGCGATATGAAGCGTAAAGGAACGCTAGCCCCTGAACCGTCAATTGGGACAAAAAAATAGAAAAATGAACAAGTTATTATATATCCTCTTTTTTTTCCAGTTATCTTGGATAGCACCTCTTGAGGCGCAGGTAATTTGGAATAATAAAAAACATGATGTGGACAGTTTGGTTCCCCAGGCCGTACGTTACCTACGTGAAGGCAAGCTGGATCAGTCTATTATGTTGAGCCGTACAGTACTCGCAACCTATCCAGATTATACCGACTTTACTTATATCCTAGGATTGAGCTATCAAAAAATGGGAAAGTTTGACTGGGCTATTCCGAATTTTGAATCAGTATTAGCCAAGGATGCGAATTACAAGGATAGTTATTTGCCGCTAGCATTATCATACGAGCGCGTGGGCGATTGGTTTCGTGCTAAACAGGTATGGCAGCGTGCTTTGCAGCGTTTTCCGAAAGATACAGCAATTACAGAGGCCTATCGGGAATTTAAAGCCAGGGAGACTCTTTATATAAGTAGCTATCAGATGGATGATTGGTACAAAAAAGGACGTGAAAGTATCGCTAGTGGGGATACTAGCAAAGTTTTCTCGTATGCGGATAGTATGGAAAATTTAACTTCGAACGACAATCGTTCCTTGTATTTACGCTCCGCCGCCTTTATGTTAAATAAGGAATATAATAAAGCTAAATCTACTTATGAATTATTGAGGAGCAGAGGGGATAGCAGTGTATTTGTTCGTGAGCAGCTGTCAAATATTGCTGCAGCAAACAAAGATTATGTTTTGGCTTTGGACTATATCGAACCGCTTCGAAGGCAATTCCCTGACCATACCGATTACGGACGGCTATCCAGGGTATACCGGGAAAATTTGCCTTATCATTTCTATCTTGGTCTAAATCATATGCAGAGTGCACAAGACAGACCCAATGGTCATTTTTTTATTTCAGGACTAGAATATGGCCAACGCCTCAATAAAAAGGATGTCCTTATCGGTCAGTTTAATTACGGAAACAGACGCGGTGATAAAGGTTACCAGGCGGGATTGGATGCCTGGATAAATTATGGACCAAGCCTTTACGCTTATCACCACATTGCCTGGGCCGATGGCGCAGTGTTTCCCACCTGGAGGGCAGCTTATAGTATTTATCGTGAAGCAGGCAGCTGGCTTTTTGATGTTGGTGGACGCTATGTCAGGTCAGCGGATCATATCAACAACTATGGGATGGTAGCTTCCGCTGGCCGATATATCGGTCCAACTTTCATTTATTTAAGGGGATTTTTATTGCATGACGCGAAACGGTGGAATCAAGCGTATTCATTGAGCCTAAGACATTATTATAACTCTGAGAAACCGGATTCGTATGTGACGATAATTGGGAATATCGGAACCTCGCCTGATGATCCGTCCCGTTATCAATTCTTGAATAACAGTTATGGTTTTTTGTCCAGGTCAATTAATGCAGGTTGGCAGCATCGTATAGATAGCTGGGGATTTACGCTGATGGGTGGATGGAGCTATTATAAGGTGGCTGAAGGCACATTTATGAATCAGTATGATCTGAATCTTTCCCTGAAGAAATATTTTTAAAATGTGGAAGTATATGTTAAGCTTGCTTTTTTGTGCATCAGTAGCCTATGGAAAAGAGCGAATTCAATTGGTAAAAGATGGTGTAGCCCAATATGTTATTTGTGCTGATCAGCAAAATGCCTTCTTGTCGCATGCTGCTGCAGTGATTAATAATTATACAGAACAGAGTACGGGTACAAGCTTTGATTTTAAGGCTTCTGATCAAAGTAAACCTGCAATCATATTGGAGCAGGTCGCTATCAACAGCGTATATCCCGAAGACAGCTATTCCATACAGTTTAGCCAAAATAATTTGTACATTAAAGGCAGTGGCCGCGGGGTAATTTATGCTGCTTATCGCTATGTACGGGAAATCCTTGGTGGTCGCAAATGGTATGCTGGAAAAGAAAATACCAGTATACCTAAGCTGCAAACAGTGTCGGTAGATGCTGACTTCCATCTTTTTGCTAAACCGCGTTTTACATATCGAGAAATATATTTCCCGGTGGAACTGGATCAGTCGTATCTCGATTGGTATGGTTTACATAATCTTGAAGAAAAATGGGGCGATTGGGGGCATACCTTTAATAAAATCCTACCACCCGATAAATTTTTTAAAACACATCCGGAATATTACTCCCTATATCACGGCCGTCGTCAACCCACTCAGCTTTGTCTTTCTAATGAAGCTGTTTTCGAACATACAGTCTACTATTTTAAAGAAAAAATGCGTGAAAATCCCTCAGCGACCTATTGGTCGATTGCCGCAAATGATGATTTAGGGAGCTGTACATGTGACCGATGCCAAGCTGTAGATAAGCTTGAAGGGGGGGCGCAAGGCTCCTTGATACGTTTCGTAAATAAGGTAGCTGCAGTATTTCCAGACAAGAAGTTTACCACATTGGCATATTTGGAGACCGCAAATGCACCGGCTCATCTCCGGGTCGCAGATAATATAACTGTAATATTGAGCAACATTGATGCTTTCCGTCAATATGATCTAGCGAATGAGCCATCAGCAGCAGTTTTTCGTAAACAATTGCGAGATTGGAAAGCCAAATCTGCACATGTTTTTGTCTGGGATTACCTAACTCAATTTACCAATTATCTGGCACCTTTTCCTATTGAAGGAACATTGCAAAATAATCTGACCTATTTAGAACATGCAGGAGCAGAAGGTCTTTTTCTTCAAGGTGGCGGCGCAAGTTATACCGATATGGCTGAGCTTAATGCCTACCTCTTGGCTCATTTGGTCTGGGATGCTAATATTTCTGCTGATATGCTTATAAAGGAATTTGTACAAGGATATTATGGGAAAGCTGGTCTTCTGGTATATGAATATCTTCAAGCAAGGCGAAAAGCACTACCCCCAGCTGCATCTGCACTTTCTATTTATGGCAATCCGATTGACAATAGAGGAGATTTTCTAAGCCCGGCTGCGATGGACCATTATAGTAACCTGCTGGCGAAAGCCGAGGCGCTGGTAGAAGGCGACACGCTGCTGGAACAACGCATTCGACGGATAGGACTTAGTCTAGATTATACTTACTTGCAGCAAGCTAGATTTTATGGCCCCCGTCAACATGGAATATTTGAGGAGATCGACGGGCAATGGGTAGTTAGGCCGCTTGTCAGACGGAAAGTACAACAATTTGTTGAAGATGCTAAAAAATTAGGTGTTTTGGAGCTTTCCGAAGGCGGGGCAACCCCAGACCAATATCAAGATGAATGGGAAGATATATTTGCAGCTGGACTGCGCCTGAATAAAGCGTCAGCTGCGCAAATAAAGATGCGGAATCCTTTCGACCCTTCATTTCCGGCAAATGGTATAAAAACATTGACTGATAGTGTATCAGGATATTCGGATTATAGCTATAACTGGTTACTATGGACCGGAGAATCGATGGATATTACTTTTGAGTTTAAGGAGAGCAGTAAGATCGGTGTTGTTGAGCTTAATTTTTTACAAGATCCGCGACATTGGATTTTTCCGCCTGAAGAAGTTCGTATTAGCACCTCGGTTGATGGGCAACATGAGCAAGAGGTGCTACTGCAGCGAACGGAAACATTGGACGAAGATTATACCGTACAAAAAATCAAATTTAGTACAGCGATAGAAAAGGATGTGAAGGTTGTACATATTGTGGCAAAACCATTCCAGTATCTCCCCGAATGGCGCTATCATCCCAGACGAAAAGTCTCGATGGCTTGTGATGAAATATGGATAGAATAAAATTGTTGAAGTTTGTTTTACGTGTGGATATTGTTCTACAATAATTTTTTCGTTATTCTTCTTTTATATAGAAAATGAGTAAATTAGAGTTAACTAAGTTATAAACAGATTCATATGGAAATTAAAACTTCTTCAAAGTTTGTTGCCGAACTAATTGGAACATTTGGTTTGGTACTGTTTGGTTGTGGCGCAGCTGCTATTGCTGGCGCTAATACCATGGGTGGACTTTCGGGGCTAGGCCTTTTGGGCATTGCGGTAGCATTTGGTCTATCGGTTGTGGTCTTCGCCTATGCTATTGGCGGCATCTCAGGCTGTCATATTAATCCAGCCGTGACAGTAGGGGTACTATTGGCTGGAAGAATCTCTGCTAAGGATGCCATCGTCTATATCATTGCGCAATTTATTGGTGCACTTTTGGGCGCATTTGTGTTGCAACAGATTTTAGGTGGTCAATTAGCTGGTTTTACCGCTGGCGAATGGGCTTACGGATCTAATGGATGGGGGAAAGGTTATCAAAATGAATATGGTACAGCTTCCGCTTTCCTTATTGAAGCAGTTTTAACTTTTCTCTTCCTTTTTGTCATCTTGGCTACAACATCAAAGGTTGGAAACGGTACAATGGCAGGCTTAGCAATCGGATTTACACTGCTTCTGATCCACTTAGTGGCCATCCCGGTGACGGGGACTTCGGTTAATCCCGCCCGTTCCTTTGGTCCTGCAATCCTCGCTGGAGGAAATGCATTAGCACAATTGTGGTTATTTATCGTAGCTCCATTAGTTGGTGCAGCAGTCGCCGCCGGGGTTTGGAAAGCCGTAGAACCAAAAGATTAATTGATTGGAATAAAATTGTAGCGCGCAAGGAAATAACGTATTCTTGCGCGCTTTGTTTATATAGCGCATATCACCATCAAATGATCGTCTTATTTGCTTACGCTTCCTGTAAATCTCTGATAAAAGCCGTCACTTTTTCCTCATCCGTTGCCCATGAGGTGATAAGTCGGATAGCGGCATAATCAGTATTAATATGTTTCCAAATATAGAATTGATAATTCGCACTCAGACGTTCAATAACCTTTTTTGGTAAAATAGGGAATACCTGATTTGTGTTGGATTCTGTCAGAAAAGTATAACCTTTCTCCCGGACTGCCGATGCAATACGCATGGCTAGGGAATTTGCCCGTCGCGCCAGATCAAAATAGAGATTATCTTTAAATAGTTCCAGAAATTGAATCGAAAGGATACGTCCTTTTGCCAACATCGCACCTTTTTGTTTGATGGCATAGTCAAAATCTGTCGCCAATTCAGGTTTATTAAAGACAATGGCTTCTCCTAAAAGTGCACCATTTTTGGTGCCACCGATATAAAAAACATCGGTACACTGGCTAATAGATTCAAGTGTCAAATCGTTATTTTCAGCAGCAAGCGCATGTCCCAATCGGGCACCATCCAAGTACAGCAGCAACTGATGGGATTGACAAAACTCAAAGAGCGCCTTGAGTTCAGCATGCGTGTAAATTGTGCCAATTTCTGTTGAATTTGAAATATAAACTATTCTTGGTTTCACCACATGGGGAGCCAGCGCATATTCGGACAGGAGGTTAGCGATATCTTCAGGTCTTAATTTTCCGTCCACCGTTTCAGTAGTAATGACTTTATGTCCCGTGGCTTCTATTGCACCAGTTTCATTTGCTGCAATGTGTCCAGTTTTTGCACTTATTACCGCCTCGTGGACACGAAGGAGGAATGAAATAACCAGTAAGTTCGTTTGGGTGCCCCCTGATACGAAATGTATTGTTGCGGCTTGATTATTCAATTTTTCTATTAAAACTGCTTTGGCCTCTTGTGCATACTCATCTTCTCCGTATCCTGCTTGCTGTAGCAGGTTGGTTTCAATAAGTTTATCCAAAATGCGGGGATGGGCTCCCTCAGAATAGTCATTTTTAAAGTTGTACATAATAAGTAATTTAGCTCAGCTATCCTTCTAATTAACCAATGCCAATTGCTGCTCTTCCAGTCTTTCACAACTGGATTTTGATTAGAAAAGCGAATTGCTGTCAGCGTTATCAAAAGTATAAATACCTTCTTACTTTTTCCTGTTTTTGAACAAAAAAACATGTTGAATCATTAATTACCTTGTCTTTCGTTAATTATACTAAGGTGTTCCTAAACCAAAGCCACATATCAATATCGTATGACAAACGGCTTTAGTTAAAGTATGCAGCTATTTGAAACTTCATTTTACATCCAAACAAATTGCATAATTACAAAATATTACCGTCAGGGGTGTTGAAATCCATCGTTATAGGCTGCGGTAGAAATTAGAGATTGATACGGACTTGTCATTAAGCGATTATCTGAATGCGATTTGAGAAAATTTACCTGTTGGTTATATAAGGCTTAATCACTACATTAGGTAGCGACAACAACCAATCAAAATATGAAAAGATTTTTTTTTATTGTCAGCATATTGTCCGCGTTTTGCATGGGCTATGCTTTTAATGCAGTGAAGAATAATAAGGTAGAACCAGCAATCAAAAGGGTAACAGGTATTGGGGGGATTTTTTTTAAGTCCAAGGATCCCCAAAAAATGCGCGCTTGGTATGCTGCTCATTTGGGCTTGAATACAAATGAATATGGGGCGGTATTTGAATGGTATCAGGGTGCGGACAGCACTAAAAAAGGTTTTACCCAATGGAGCCCCTTTAATCACAAAACCGCCTATTTTCAACCTTCCGAAAAAGATTTTATGATCAACTTTCGTGTCGAAAACCTCGAATACTTAATTGCTGAATTGAAAAAAGAAGGGGTAAATGTTCTCGATGAAATAGAGACATTTGGCTATGGAAAATTCGCTCATATCATGGATATTGAAGGGAATAAAATCGAACTATGGCAACCCGATGATGTTGAATATGAAAATCTTGGAAAAAGTATGGGTGCGAAAACGACAAAGTAAAAAATGCTTTCTATAGACAATTGGAATCTTTTCTATCTTCTCTTGGATCGATGAAAAGATCGGTCCAAGAGAAAAGCGATAATAGATCCAATGATGTAGGCGATCAGGTCGGACCAGAGAAAGCCTTGACCAAAGATCAATCGTAGTAGTGTATGGCTTCTAATACTGATCAATAATGGATATTGTACCAACTGTAAAAACTCAATTGCAAAGCAAAATACCAGTGAACTTAGCAAGCAAAAGCTGAGGGATCGCTGAAAAAAAATAAACCGACATAACCAATAGGTCATCACAGCATATAAACCATCGCCCCAAGATAAAGGGATACCTGTAATTTTCCGCGATAATAATCCTAAGACTATTGTTGCGCCCATTAAAATCAGGTAGTGAACTCTCTTTAATGTTATCATCGTGATTATGCTTAAATGTTATCATCGTGATTATGCTTATCAAATAAAGTTGGTAGGTTAGTCTTTTTGAACAAACTGCTCCAATATTTTATTCAGTGCGGTGATGTCATCTTTATTGCTCGGATATTGATTTATATTTCTGACACTGTGATTTTGATCATTGGTCAGGCCTAGTGCATTTTGCTGTACAAAACCGTTTGTCATAACTAAGCCACTCGTGATACAACTTGCAATATATGGCGCGTGATCTGCAAGAGTTGGAATAGTTGCCAAATATTTTGCTATAAATGATTGGGTGTCTTGTGCCTGTGCTGCCGAAATACCCAACATTGGCAGAAGTAACAAAAACATAAGAGAGTATTTGCCAAAAGAATTTAGTTCTTCTAAGGTCAGAAACCAGGCTTCAAAATGACCACTTAGATTACCGATATAGCAATCATTGAGAAAGAAAACAATTGCATTTGTACGGAATTGAATATGAATGGACAATTGTTCTGTCAGATCTTCAGCAATATAGCGAAGTACTTCATCAGCTGCATTAGGAGGGAAGAAAAGTTGTTTCCAATTGGCCAAATCTTCCGCATCAATTTGCAGAACACCTTCAAGTGCTTCATCAATATTTAATTCGTTTTCAGTGTCATAGCCGCGGAACCAGCATAAATAATAATACCAAAAGAATACGTTTCCCTCAAGTTCCTTTACTGAAATGCGTTTATCCATATTATACAATTAGATGAATGGCTAAATATAAAAAGAAGTTTATAGAGAACGACGATAAGGGCGAAAAAGCTCTTACAAAAAACGGAGTTAGTAGATTATATATACTGTAGTGGATTTTCCTTGCGGCTGTTCTTTAACGATTTTTGACAGTATTTTAATGACTATTTTATATTTTAGGTCAATAATTTGATTTATGGCAAAAATATTATTTTTCCTATGTGTTTTTTTTAGTTGCAACGCTCTATTCGCTCAGATCCGTATCGTTGATAGTTTAAGTGGCGAACCTGTACCTTTAGTGAATATTTATGCTGAAGATGGAACATTATTAGGTGTAGCAAACGCAAAAGGGGAGTTCATTATGGATTCGCTCAGACAGCATGCAAATGGAAAAATCATATTCCAGCATATTGCTTACAACAATTATGAGGAATCGAGTTCGGAGTTGTTCAAGGAAAAGCTGATCAAATTGAACCCACGTAGCATTCAAATAAATGAGATCGCCATCGCAGATAAGAGTCAGTATGATTATCTGATTTTGAAAGGGTATTTTAGGAATACCACATTTTTCAATAAGCGAACGCGCTATTTCTACGACGGAATTATTGAATATTATATTCCATTGAAAAACAAAAATGGGAAGGTCTATCACCGGATTTTGGATTACCGTATTTTTGAGGACTCTATTGCTACCCAGTATTATAGAGAGGTGATGGGAGACTTTTGGCAATGGAAGCCACATGTGATGCGCATGAAGGCGCAGTCGGTGGCCAATGATCTTCCGTCAAAATTTGTGCTAGTTAAGGATAAGGGGCGGAAAATCATTCGTATAGGAAATTTGAATACCGGATATATCCAAAAAACAGCCCGTGGTGATGTTCAGGTATATTTTGATGTTATTCCACCCAATAGCCAAAAAGAAGTAAGCTTCTTTAAGATCAAAGGGCAGCAATATACCGGCGTAACCATGGAAAATTATTCGCCGACAAATCTCGATCAACCTGAACAAGCCAAGTTGGTCAGCAGGGTGGTCATGAATGTCGGCGCTATTAAGAGAGGTCGTAAATCGGAATTTGTCCCTTTTGATTTTTTGAGCGAGTTCTATACACAGGAACGTCGATTCTTGACGAAAGAAGAATTCAAGGACGTAAAGAAGGAGCTTACTTCAGGTCTTTGGCTCGAATTGAAAAGCCGATATACAACTAAATTTTGGTTAGATAATACTAAATTCGGCATTCCTCCGATGAATCCTTTTATTGAGAGAAAATTCGGCAAAGAACTGCTGGAACTAAAGTAAGTTGGGATGCTGTGCTCTTGCCAAAAACAGGATTACCTATTTCTAACGATAACAGTTTCGTTGTTGTTATTATAACGCAAATGTGCTAGAAGATCCAGCTTTTTCAAGCTTTCTGACAAATCTTTTTGGATTTTTCGGTATCGCCTCTTAGTAATACTTAGTTCAAGCGCTGTAGAAAGCGTTTTCAAACGATTGCCGTCTTCGTCCAATGGATAGATAAAAAAATAACGTGACCGACCCGTATATTTTGTTGAAAATGTTCGATGGGTAAAGGTGTCATAGGTTGGGCCTACGACAAACTCATGATCTATATAGTGAAACGATTGGGGCTGTTGAAAGTTTTGGTGGAGTTCGAGCCGATCTGCATAGATGATTAATCTGGTTCCAAATCTTTCGTAAAGGCAATAGCAAAAATAGAGAAAAGAAAATAAAGCAAAGCCTATAAAAACCAGGGAAAAATCCCTTTCCACAAATATGAAATAGCAAAGACCTACCCAGATGATGAGTGGGGAAATCATATAAAATGTCCATTGATTATTGGGATAGTATACCGTCATATAATATTTTTATGCTATTAAAGGCCTTGGCGTTATTTGAATTACTTAAGGGATGTTAATCTGCTTCAGTTTTAAAGCTTCCTTGTGTAAGACATAGTCTCAATAGGATTGCCAAAGATCTTCCTGCTACCTTTCTCTTGGGTGAAGGATCTGTGCTGAGCGATTTCAGCAGCGATCCCATAAATGATTTGCATATCCTGTTGGGGGTGGATCGTTATGATTAACTGTCCTTGCTGATCGAAGATCTGCAGCTGATTAACCAATGCATGGTTTATCTTCATGTTATAAATATCGTCTAGAGGGATGTCCTGATCCGGTTTCTTCTTTTGTTTGATCAGCATATGCTGAGAATCGATATATACTTCTATTTTGGGGTTAATTAGCTGCAGGATTATAACAAATGGGCCAATAACAATGATTGCGACCAAGAAGCCCAGCAATTTCGCTGAGCCAAAGTTATTGACAGCATCGGCCATCCCATTGATGCCACCGTAGATAAGGCTGAAAATAATAAAAACAATAATCAAATAGCTGAATCCAAAGATTAAGCCTTTTTTAACATTGTGTGATTTAAACTGAAAAATCTTCATAAGTCAAATGTTAATTACTTATCTTCTATCTAATATTCATTAATTGGATAAATATAAATATCTTTATTCAATTAATGATCTAGAAGTGATTAAGAAAGTAATCCTTATTTTAAAGCGCTGAGACTTGAGAAATAGTATTAAAATCGAACGAAAAAAATTAGGTAAAAAGGGAGATTATGCCACTTTGGTTTTGTTTGGCCTTATTTTTTTGTTAGGCTTTCTTTCCATTTTTTGGGATTTGAAATTAGGTATAGTTTCTGTGGTCGGTGTGATTATTACCTATTTTCTGAATCGAAAAATAGACCTCATCTTGTATCTAAAATGGTTTTCCATTGCTTTAGTTCTTTTGGCACTGCTCGCATCCTGGATATTAGAGCTGTCTTTTTGGATGTTTATCCTTCAATTTCTGGCATTAAGTTGTATTCATGCTGTGATAGCTTTAATAGCCGCTATTCAGAATGATCATACGGATATTATTTTTTCAATGAATGCGGATAAGTTTTCTTGTCTCTGTCCTGGAGATGATTATAAAGGGTACGCTCTTAATCCAATGGGGTATTTAAAGCATTTTAAAACAAAGGATATTGATAGTATTCAGCAAGACAGACATGGGTTGCTTATTGTTGTAAAAGGGGAGAGTTTGCGACCACGGGAATTAACAGCATCTGAAATAACACAAATTTTAGCCTACTTCAAAGCCGAGGAGTTTAACCTGGTCGAGGTTATTCCTACTCGTTACATTCATCAGGCTGAGACTGAATTAGCATGGGTGAAAATTCTGGTCTTTGGGGTTCCATGTATGTTAGCTGGTCTTTCGGTTTACTTCCTAGGCGATAACGGACGAAATGCAGTCGTCAGTATGATCAGTATTTTACTGGCCATTCTATTAGTTCCCTTGTTGTTGAAACTGGTCAATAGACGGAAACACCGTCCGGAAAATAAGTAAGATCTATTTTAAGAAATTAGCATACCAGTGACCTGAGGATTTTATAATACGTTGCTGGTTTTGAAAATCTACATACACCAACCCAAATCGTGGCCGATATCCTTCTGCCCATTCAAAATTGTCTAAAAAAGTCCAGACAAAGTAGCCTTTCACATTTACGCCTTCTTCTTTTGCCTGATAGACATGTTGTATGGCTTCCTGCAGATAGTTCAATCTTTTGGGATCATGTACCTGTCCATGCTCAATTTGATCCTTAAAAGCAGCACCATTTTCGGTGACAATCAGAGGCGGCATATTGGGGTAGCTGCTGAATTTTTTCAGCATTTGATAAATGGAACTGGGATATACTTCCCAGTTCATTTCGGTCATTTCAACTTTACGTTCCTTCGCCGTCACGATTTTTGCCTGAAGATAGGGGACAAACATTGCGTAACGGATTATCTCCCGGGTATAATTTTGAATACCAATAAAATCCATATCAAACTTTAAATCGTTCTCATCACCTGGTTTGATGTATTTTTCAATTCGATTGAGAATTTTGATTTCCTGTGTTGGGTAGCCCATACCCAATAGTGGCTCGATGAACAACCTATTGAGTAATACATCGGCTTTTTTTGCCGCAATCACATCTTTTTCTCTTGCTGTGAATGGTTCTACATGGGAGCAGGAAAAAGTGGTACCCACCTGGCTGTCCGGTTGTAAAGATTTTATGATCCTAGCGCCATGGGCTTGTGCTAGTGCAGCATGGTGAACTGCTGCAAGAAAATTGCCCAAGCCTTTTCTTTCCGGGGCATGTACACCAAAGAAGTATCCTGCGGCCGTAAATACAGTCGGCTCGTTGAGCACCATCCAGTTTTTTACCCGATCTCCATAACGGGCAACACAGGTGGATACAAATTCACCAAACCAATCCTTGACATCACGGTTGACCCAGCCCCCCTTTTTTTCCAGCGCGTGGGGGAGATCCCAGTGATATAGGGTAACCCAAGGTTTGATCCCCAATTCCAGTGAGAGGTCGATCAGACGATCGTAAAAGTCCATACCTGAATGATTGGTCTGTCCAATACCATTCGGCAAGATACGACTCCAAGATAGGGAAAAACGATAGTTTGGAATGTGCATAGCTTGCATTAATGCAAGGTCTTGTCTGTAGCGGTTGTAGAAATCACAGGCATGATCGCCATGTTGATTCTGGAATATACGGTTTCTTTTCTTTACAAAGATATCCCATATAGAAGGGCCTTTGCCATGTTGATCATGTGCTCCTTCGATTTGATAAGCGGCGGTAGATACTCCCCAAATAAAATCTTTGCCAAAGGCATCTTTGGTTAAATGCATTTATTGAAATATAGCTGTCGGATGTGTCATCCGACCTGAACATGAATTAATTTTTGTGGAATCTTAATGGTGAATAGAACGAACTGAACCGACCTAAAAAGATTCTAAATATAATCCGTTGGAAAAAATAGTTGATCGTTTTCATAATTGATACATTAACCTGTTGACTGCATTAACTATCCTATTATAAAGGAACGAAACTGATATTAACTGGATATGAATTATTTATTAAATATATAAAAAAATATCTACTAACCATTTTGTGATAACTAGCAATCAAATTGTGCGGTACCAATAAGCGGATATCTGCAGTGGATGGAATGATGATTGTTCTCGATTCTTCTTAACCATGTGGATTGGAGAGAGGTCAACATTGAATTCGGTATTATTTATTTTTTTTAACGATTATGGAATCCATTTATTTACTGCATCCTTTCAGAAAAAAAATGCTCATATTTAGTAGATATTTAGCGTCATATTATATGAAAAGATACATTTGGTTATTGTTGACATGTCTCCCGATCTGGGGATTTTCGCAGGAGCTTAAGCCAGGCAAGGTGGAGCCAAAGTGGGATGAGGTCGAAAGGCTGATTGCAATTAAGAACTTCACACAGACATTGCCCATATTGGCAGATATTAAAGCCGAAGCTCGGCGCACTGGAAACCAGGCCGAATGGGTACGTGCATTTTTAGCGGAAGGGAAAGTGCTGGAGGTAAACCAATCTGAAGATTCCGCTTTTTTGCGTATCCAGAAACATTTTGAAGACAATATTCGGGTTGCCGAAAAGCTGGATAAATCGGTTCTCCAAAACTTTTATGCACTTTATTTATTTTCAAATATCAACCGATATGCAAGTAAAAGCCAGAACAAATTTGTAGCAAAAGATGCAAAAGGTAAAATCGGTATGATCGATTCTATTTTTTGTCTATCAATTTCGGACGTAAACAGTTTAAGTGCGGAACCTATAGCGCGCTGGAAGGGGCTGTTTGTCGAAACACGAAATATGAGCCTGAATCCCACTCTTTACCATTTTTTAGGTTATCAATATCTGGATTTTTTAAATACATTAAAAGCTACTAATGCGGCTGATAAGGATAAACTTAAAAAGCAATTGTTGGCAATCAGCACCAAGAATGATTATCTAGATGCAAGCAGCTATATCATGTCTTATGATTGGAAATGGAATAATATCGAAGAGCAGGAAGGCGACTACCTGGAGCATATAAAAACCTATAAAAGTGACTACAACGCATTTTTACTGTATCGGTTGGCGGCAAGTTTGAACGACATCGGGAAAAAGACAAAGGCAATTACATATCTTGAACAAGCGTTAAAAGAATATCCAAAATCGCCCTGGATTTCGAATGTAGATAATTTGACGAAGGAAATAAAAAAGGCTCTCATCCAACTAAATCATAAGAGAACGACGCCGACGGATGAATATACTCCTTTACAGGTTAACCACACGAACGTGGATACGTTATATATCAGGGTTTATAATACTAGTCCTACGCCTAAGTCTGCAAAGGACTTTAAGGTAAAATATGATTCTGCAAGTTATCAGACTACAGTAAATGCGGCATTGGTCTACGAGGAACAGGTGGCATTGAAAGCCTTTAAGGATTATACGACGCACAATACTATTTATAAAATTAATCCCCTTAACGCTGGTACCTACACGATTTTGATCGGTAATAATAAATCATTTCAAGATAATGGTCAGGATCGGGATGTGGCTGTTTCTCAGCTGATTGTTTCTGATGCATTTTTGTCTGGAAGTATAAATATAAAACCTCAAAATGAATTTGTCTATACGGGTTTGCTATTGAACCGGAAAACGGGCGCTCCCTACGCAAATGAAATGGTGGAACTTTATCAATTGAGAAATAAAGCCCTGCCTAAACTGATCACGCAATTAAAGACCAATGCTGCGGGCGAGTTCAATTACAAATCTACCTATTCTCCCAAAAATGCTGCCTATTTACATAATCAGATGCTGTTGCTTCATGGGGAAAAAAAGATGATTCCTTTGGATCAGCAACAAAATAATGTTTATTATGAAGATCGTATGAGGTCTGTAGAGGAGAGCAATAAAAGAACAAATATGCGTGCGCTCAGCTTGACGGATAGAGCCATCTACCGTCCTGGGCAAAAAGTCTATTTTAAGACTATTCTTTACGATGATCATGTACAACAGGGCAAAGTCCTGGAAAAGCAAAATGTGAAAATCTATCTTCAGGATGCCAATCGTCAGAAGATTGACTCGATCGGTTTGACAACCAATCTTTTTGGGTCTGTCCATTCGAGTTTCCAATTGCCATCAAAGGCATTGAACGGAAATTATAATCTATTGGTTTTTCACGAATCTAAACAGCTTGATCAGCAATATTTTCAGGTTGAAGAATATAAACGTCCAACATTTGAAGTAACTTTTGAGTCAAACAAGTTCACCTATACTTCGAAAGATACAGCGGTGTTCGTTGGCAAGGCGGAGAGCCTTTCGGGTGTTTCGCTAATTGGCGCGGTAGTGAAGTATAAAGTTTCGTTTTATAATGCCAAGGAAGGAAAGGATATCGTTTATAGTGATTCTACCACAACCGTGGATGCCAAGGGAAACTTTACGATACGGGTATCATTGATGGGTCGTCAGTTTTCCGGATTGAAAGATTATGTATTGGTCTACCAGGCTGAGGTAACCAATCAGACAGGGGAGATGCAGATGGCTTCTGGAAGTTATACCTATTCGTCCCGTCCATGGCAGCTCCAGATTCAGGTACCGAATCTGATGGAAGAGAAAAAATGGCGGGATGTTACCATTTTAAAGCAGAATCAAAATGGTTTTCCACTGAAATTCAACGGAAAGGTCAACATTTATAAATTGGAACAGGCAAGCCTCCCGCTGACAGATGAATATCGGGGAAGTTTCGCAAGGGCGGAGTACCACCTGCTTTCAAAAGATCTTTATAGCAAGTATTTTCCGCTTTATTTCGATCCGGCTTCGCTCGAAAAAGAAGAGAAAAAAATTAAAATTGCTAGCTATGATTTTGATAACGCAGATACAAGCAAGATCATACTGGATTCATTACAGTTTGATTGGGGACGATATCAGATCGAAGCCATCAGTATACAGGAAGGGGATACGGTGCGCGCTATTAGCTACACTAGTCTATATCGGTCGAGAGATAAGAAACTAAGCGACCAGCAGTTTTTCTCCTACCAGTTGGATAAAGTCAAATACAAAATTGGCGATCAGGTTACTATCAATATGCAGACGGATGTTAAAAATGCCAGAAAACTACTACTGTTTCGTGAGCGGGCTTCGCAGAAATTAGAGACAAAGGTATTAAGCTGGAATGATGGTCGTATTGCCTATCAATTTGTGCTGACAGAGCAGGATGTCGTGGGGCAACTGCAGCTGAATGCATTATTTTTGGTTGATAATAAGATGACGCTATCCCATATTGTTGTTCCTATTGCACAACAAAATAAGGAACTAACAATCCAAACCAAGACATTTAGGGATAAAATAACACCCGGTCAAAAAGAAAAATGGAGTTTTACGGTAAAACAAGAGGATAAACCAATCGCGACCGAGGTATTGGCGACAATGTATGATGCATCTTTGGACGCATTCGCTAGCCACGCTTTAGGTTCTTTTCAATTTCGTTATCCGTATTATCCAAGATCAAATAACTACTATATTGTAAACGCTTTTCAACAGCAAACCTATTCAGGTAACATTTTTACTTCGAATTTCTATGGAGCTTATGCAGATAATCGGCGCGATGAAATTTACAACTATGAACTATTGTCAGCCCGCCGGGGCTTCATTGGAAATTCCCTGGAACAGGATGCCACATACGAGGAGTTGATCGACGAGCAAGCTTATAGGATGACATCGGTCATGTATGATGAATTACGGGATCCGAGTCTCTTTCGTGAGGTACTCCAGACACGTGTGAGAGGGGTGTCTACGGTGGCAAAGCAGTCAAGTCCTTTACCGGCTTCGGCAATTATGTATGAGCCGAAAGTTGAGGGGGATGCAGCAAACGCCGAATATATGGTGGTAAATGAGGAAGTAGCTCAGTTTGGAATGGGCAGTGGTCGGCCAGCTGATGGAGGGGTGGACTTACCAGCGGATAAACAGCTACAACATATTAAAGCTCGAACTAATCTACAGGAAACTGCTTTCTTCTATCCCAATTTGTATACGGATGAAGCAGGGAATATCAGTTTTGAATTTGATAGTCCCGAAGCATTGACGAAGTGGAAATTGCTGCTTTTCGCGCATGATCAGCATCTGGCATCAGCTAGCGGGACCTATTTTACACAAACCCAAAAGCAGTTGATGTTGCGTCCGAATATTCCACGCTATTTTAGAACGAATGACCAGCTAACGATCAAAGCACAAATTCAAAACCTGAGCAAAGAGCCTATTCAGGGGAATGCAAAAATAGAGCTTATCGATCCACGAAATAATCAAGTGATTTCAGCTGCTTTCCAGATCGATTCAGTACTAAAAAACTTTAGTGTCGAGCCATCCAATAACAGCACAGTGGAATGGTCTTTAACAATTCCAGCAGAATATCCGACGATACAGATTCGTATCGTTGCAGCTGGAGGCGAGTTTTCCGATGGTGAGATTATTGAAATCCCCATACTGCCAAATAAGATACTGATTGGTGATTCAGAGAAGATTGTCCTAAAAGGTGGAGAATCCAAAAATTTCGCGGTAAAGGGAAGTACGAAGGACAATCTCATGGGGAGAATCCAGGTACAAAGCAATCCCATTTTAGAAATACTCTCCGCACTGGACTATCTGAAAAATTACCCTTACGAATGCAACGAACAGTTGAGCAGTAAGTGGTTTGGTCTCAAGATGGCTCAATATATCCAGTTGCATTATCCAGCAGTGGCAGCCTACTTCAAGAAATTGAATGTCGATGTAACAAAAGGCCGATTGGAAGAGAATAGTGGTTTGAATGAGTTCAAAATGGAAGAAATGCCCTGGCTACGTGACATACAGGGTGATGCCGAACGATTGAAGAAAATTGCTACGTTCTTTGGAACAGATATACAAGCGGAAATCAATGCTGTTGAACAAAAAATACGAAATAATCAATCCTCAGATGGTTCATTTTCATGGTTTGATGGGGGAGAGCCCAATACTGAAATTAGTATCCGTATGCTGGAAATCATTGGAAAGGTGCTCTATTTGGACAAAACCTTGGTCAATAGTGATATCCGTGCAATGGCCTCAAAACTTACCCAATATCTTGACCGGGATCCTGTTATATTTTCGCCCAAGACCAGTGCTGATGTGGGAATAGACTATTTGTATGCACGCAGGTATTGGACTGAATTTAATCCTTTACCAAAGGATTCCCTTCAGATATTGCAACTCAAATTGGTCAGTTCTTCGTTAAGTAGCGCTGGTCGTAGCGCGGGGTTGGCTGCAAAAACATTGATTGTGAGTCAGATCTTCGGTCAGGGCAAGCAGAGCACGGAGATCAAGAATAGACTTGATCAGGAAGCGATTGTCGATCTACAAAAAGGAATGTACTGGAAAAGTAACGAAAATCAATACAATAAGATCAGTTTACAATCTTATCTGGTGGAAGCTTACAAAATAAACAATCCAGCTAAGCTAGATCAAGTCACCCAATGGATCTATTATAATAAACAGGTCAATCATTGGTATAATACCTGGATGACTGTAGATGCAATATACGCACTGTTACAGGCCAACAACCCAAAAGACTTTGTTATTGAAAATACGGTACAGATCTCGATTAACAACAAAAAGGCCGAATTGAGCAATACTGTTTTGGGCGAAGTCAGTAAGCAGTTCGATAAAGTTGATTTGCAGACCGATCTCGATATTCAAGTTCAAAATCATAACGAAAGAACGGTTTATGGAGCTGTGGTTCACCAGTATTTTGCTGATCTTGATCAGATAAAATCAAGTACAAATGCACTTTCGGTTCAGAAAGTATATCTAGTGGAACGAAAAGGACAATGGATAGAATCCAAGGAGGCCAAATTGGGGGAACGTATCAAAGTTAGGATTACGGTAATCAATGATGAGCCAATGCAATTCATTCATCTGAAAGATAGCCGTCCAGCGGGTGTAGAACCGGTGTATAGTCCTTCTGGATATCAATGGCGGAAGAACTATTATTTCAGCTCGAAAGATGCTTCGACAAATTATTTTATGGATCGCTTGCCTAAGGGAAGATCCATTTATGAGTATGAGGTTAAAGCGAATAACCTGGGGACTTTTAATTCCGGAATTACAACAATAGAATCTATGTATGATCCTGCTGTTAACGCAAGAAGTGCGAATATAGTATTGACTATTGTACCTTAATTGTTAAAAAAAGAACCTAATAAAAAGGCTACTATTGGAAATTTCCAATAGTAGCCTTTTTATTAGGTAATATACCCTGTAACTACACTCATTGGATGCTTTAGTTTGATTTTAATACAAAGGACGAATGAGGAGCTAGAAGATCGATGTTGGCCTGATTTGCATGGCTTGTTTTGAAATTTAAAAATATAGATTACTTTTGTTTAGAATTTGTCTAAATAAAATTTTCAATAGATTTAACACCATTACATTTTTTATGAAAAGATCGATACTATTTATCGTCTCAATCCTGCTGTTTTTCACAGCATTTGGCCAGAAGGCCGATCGTATATCCGGTAAGATCATGATAGACCAGTCTGTTGTTGCCAAGGATGCCATAGTCCGACTATTAAATACGTCCTATCAGGGGCGGACAAACGCTGCTGGAGAATTTTATTTAGATCATGTCCCTCCGGGTGGTTATATTCTACAAGTCAGTCTAAATGATATTGAGTTATTGCGGGAAAATATTCAGGTCGACAGCCAGACCACGGTTATTCCAACAATTTACGGAATTAAAAACAATTACTATCTGGATGGGGTAACCGTATATGGTTACCGACGCAATAAATTTCTGGAACGTGATAGTTCAAAAGTTGCAAAGGTGCAGTTGGGCTATATGGAAAATCCACAGTCCTATTCCAATGTCAACAAAGAATTAATGAAAGAGCAGTTGACCACAGATTTGTCGGAGGCTGTTAAAAACGTTGTGGGAATGGTGAAAGTGCAGGGAAGCCCAGGCCGTGGGTCAGATGGTGCTATTTATTACAATCTGCGCGGATTCCCAACGAAAATAGGCTTGGTGGATGGCCTCCCTGCAAATACGAATGGTGAAATTGATCCTGCGGATGTCGAACGTATCGAGGTCATAAAGGGTCCTTCGGGTACTTTGTATGGTGGAGCAGCGACCTCTTTCGGTGGATTGGTCAACCTCGTCACGAAGAAACCTAAGGATTACTATGGCGGCCAAGTATCTTATTTATTTGGCAGCTATAACTTAAATCGCCTGACAGCCGATGTATTCGGCCCTATTACCAGCAACCGTAAGACGCTGTTTCGTTTAAATACAGCCTATCAGTACCAAAACGGTTTCCGTGATTCGGAATTTAGAAAATCATTTTTTGTTGCGCCAACATTTAACTATGAGGTCAATGATCGGCTAAGGTTTAATCTGGGAGCACAGCTATACAATTACGAAGGCACCAATACCCCAATAATCTTTCTCACGCGCACACGCCAATTTATTGCGAAGAGACCTGAAGACCTTGGATTTGACTGGAGTAGATCCTATTCGAATAATGATATTACGCTGAAAGCCCCGTCCATCAATATCAAAGGTGAGGTAAATTATAAAATTTCAGATAATTGGACTTCGCAGACGTTGATCTCCAGAAATTTCAGAAAAACAGAAGGTTTGTATCAATACCAATTCATTCGGGGCAAGGAAAGTGATGCTCTACTTGAACGCAATGTCCAATGGCAGAATACCGAAGGAAGTTCTACGAGTATCCAGCAAAATTTCAATGGCAGCTTCCAGATCGGAAATGTTAAGAATAAAATTTTGATCGGGGTAGATTACCTGAACCAGACCTTACGGAATAATAATTCACCTATTGTTGTGTTTGATACCATCAATGCGTTGGATTTAGAAAAAGGTTATTTGCCCATTTCCAATCAACTGGCCTCGCAAAAAATACAACTGTCTACAAGACCACTACAACGTAACTATTCCTCAAGTAACATCTATGGCGCTTATATATCCGATGTACTGTCTCTGACAGATCGTCTAACAACTATTTTGAGCTTACGATTGGATCATTACAATAGCCGTGGTCAATTGAATTTAAATACAAATGTTAGGGAGGCTAATTTTAAGCAAACGGCGCTTTCGCCAAAATTTGGAGTTGTATATCAGGTTCTTAAAGATAAATTGTCGGCTTATGGTAATTACATGAATAGCTTTAGCTATGTGCCACCAATACCAGAGAATCCTGAAGGGCAAAGGGAGATGAAGCCGCAACTGGCCAATCAATGGGAAGCTGGGATCAAAACCAATTTCTGGAATAACCGTTTTAATTTTACGGCATCTTATTACGATATCGTCGTGAATAATATGACTCGTTTGGCTGCCAATGATGGTCCTAAAATAACAATTCAGGATGGGAAACAACGCAGCAAGGGTATCGAGTTGGAACTGATTACCAATCCGATAAGAGGTTTGAATATCCTTACGGGCTATACTTATAATGATAGTAGATTCCAACGGGCAGATTCTACGGTAGAGGGGCGACGTCCTGCTTCTGCGGGTCCGGCACAAGTTTTTAACTCCTGGTTCAGCTATGTTTTACAGACTCCAAAACTACAGGGACTGGGTTTTGGATTTGGTGTTAATCATGTTGGAAAACAGGTTTCTGCTGATAATTCTACAACAGGAAAATTTGTTTTCCCATCCTATACTTTGATCAATGCTTCGATCTCTCTCGAACGTGATTTCTATCGTTTTGGTGTAAAGATGAATAACATCAGTAATGCACATTATTTTTCTGGGCAGGGGGTAGTTGTCGCCCAAATGCCACGGAATTTTGCTGCCGAATTGAGTCTCAAATTCTAACATAATTGCGGTGAAAAATATCATGTAAAGAATGGTGGGAATAGGCAAACAAAAAAGCAGGCGCTTCTAGTGCCTGCTTCATTATATAAAGAGCTGCTAGCATTAATAAATGCTCCTAGCATATGTTTTAAGCTGCTTTTGTAGCGATTTACGTGCCATATGGATACGCGTTTTCACGGTTCCTTCGGGGATTTGCAAGTGTTCGGCAATTTCATAATATTTAAATCCTTCCAAGAATAGAGCAAAAGCATTGTAATAATCCTTCGGTAGATTATTTAGTGCAAGCTGAATATCCGATGCTACAAAGTTATTTTCGCAACGATTGCGGGTCGTCTCATTGACATAACCGGTGCTTATATATTCATTACGGTAATTCTCCAATCTTTTATTGCGAGTATATTGATTAATATAGGTATTTTTCATAATAATGTATAACCATGACATGAGTTTAGGATGCTTTATAAACTTCTCTATAGAAGATAATGATCTGACCATAGTTTCCTGCACCAAGTCTTCTCTTTCATCTGGATCACTTGTAAATTGAGCGGCCAAATATTTTAATGTAGGTCTCTTTTCCTTAAACAGTTGATCGATTGTTGTAGTTTCCATATTATCAATTTTTAAGTGTCTATCAGTGCCAAGATTACTACAATTAGGGTGCTAGAAAAAACGATAAAAACTCATGTTTTTAAATTAGAAACCAACCTGAATAATTTTGTTTCAATTGTAATTGGCTGTAAATCAGTGTGTATTTTGGTTTTTCTGAATGTAATACCGGCAATTGCTAAACTGAAATTAAGGTGTTTTTTACTTTAACAACAAGTGTTTACCTTGTTTAAATTCATTCTTTATCCCGTAGTGGACCGTATTTATACGTAGTACTATAAACTATACAGTATATTTTATCGTTTTATCAATTTTTGAAAACTGTTCGAGTTTGATAATGGTTATTACTCGTAAGTAAGAAAAAGGAGAATACTATGGGGAACGACGACGAAAATTTATACTTAGATCGATCAAAGCGAAACGAAGGGGGGCGGCAGGATCTAAATCTGATTTGGGGTGGGAGCCAAGAAGAATTTTATAAATCCATTATCCGGAGTCAACAAGAAGATTTGGGACGTATTGGACGTTATTTTAGGGATGAACTTGCGCAGGAAGTGTATGGAATGCGCATTTCCCTGCAAAATTTTACCAATAAGCATGGTGATTTTGAAGAGCTGCGCTGCCTGCGTGATTCATTGACTTCTCTTGTGATCGAGCTGCGCAACAAAGCGACACTGCTGTATAACCCAATCTTGAATGATCTTGGGATTTTCCATGCAATTGATGAAGTCGTAGCTTCCTATAAACAGAAGCTGGGTTTTACAATAGATATTATTCTTGATCCCAATTTAAAGGAACTTCAGCGTCATATTCAAGTTCGTCTTTTTAAATTGCTTACTGAACTATTTGAATATCTGAAGGAGGAAATGCCTATTCAGGCAAGTTCGATATCTGTACAGCTTATTGATTTTGCGGTTTTTATTAAGGTGTTGCCTTACTTTAAAGAAAATAATACATTACAAACTCCCATGCACGCGGACAGTCCTTTGCGTTTAAAAAAAATAACGGAGCTTTACAATGCTCAGATTATTAGTGACAGTCCCGAAAAGAGTATGATTCTTAAATTAACTTTTTAAAAAAACGATATGATAAAAATCCTATTGGTAGAAGACCATATGGTGGTGCGTAATGGTATTAAATTACTTTTAGAATCCCAGGACAGTTTTGAGGTTATTGGAGAGGCTTCCAATGGTATGGAGGCCTTAGCATACCTGGAATCGAACCCCGGTTCAATTCCAGATATTATTTTGACGGATATCAGCATGGAGGAAATGGATGGTATTGAGCTCTTGCGGATCTTATATAAACAATATAGCAGTATAAAAGTGGTGATACTGTCAATGTTGAACCAGATCAACTATGTTATTGAAGGGTTTGATTATGGACTTATGGGATATTTGGTAAAAAATATCGGTTATAATGAATTACTTTTTGCACTCAATCATATTGCTGCTGGGGGGCGGTATATGAGTGAAGAAATCTCTATGTTGTTATTGGAACATATTCGTTCGGGGCAACGTTATGCACAGGACTCAATGGGACTGCGAACAGATTTCGAAATTTCTGAACGGGAACGGGAAGTCCTGGAACTAATAGCTGAGGGCTATACCAATATCGAAATTGCAGACAAGATATTTTTGAGTAAACGTACAGTAGAAGGGCACCGTCAAAATCTCATTGATAAAGCGGGTGTAAAAAATACCGCACATTTGGTCAAGTTTGCTTTTGAGAACGGGATATTAAGCTAATAATTGTAAGCTCTTATTTTTTTATCGTTTTTCTTAGCTCGGTTTAGCTGCTATTTTTATCTAGCTTTTTACCTTGCGTCTGGGCATCGACAACTACAAATTATTTAAGCTAACATAGCATGACAGGCAATTGCGCAGCGCTCGCATGCTTTTGCACAGCTTTGGCAATGTTCCTCACGATGTTCGAAGCATTCTTCGGCACAGTTGGAACATATTTCTGCGCAAATTTTAATAAGTTCTTTTGCATAGAAGCTATTTATTGCCAGTAACTGCGCCGTGGTTGAACATATTATAGCACATTCGATATTCAAAGCGATGCATTTGGCTTTCATGGCAATGTCATTCTCTTTTGTACACGCAAGGGTACAATGCTGACAGGCTGTAATGCACTGCCAACAGGCGGCAATACAATTCTGATATTCCTGTTTATCCATGGTTAGTTATCCTTTCCATATTATATTCTAATTAATAGATTTTGAAGCAGCAAAACAGTCCGCCAGATATTTGAGGATGTTATCGTAATCTGACTGTGTTATCTTTCCAGCCTGAAGTTTACGTGCGCTATCATTTTTAATCTTCTGGATCGCATCTTCTTTATCCATAGCTTCCAGCGCTGTTTTGGCGTTGATACGATCCACAACAGTTTTTCCCAGCCTTGTATATAGTGATTTCGCTTCCGTGTTGGAAAGTTGCGGTGGCGGAATTTTGGAGATAGCTTCATTTGCTGCTGCTATATTCGAATAAATGACCGCCTCCGTATTTTTAGCAGCTGCGCTTTCAAATGTAGCCGTCGCGTCCTCGCTAGAAGCCAGGGCTTTATTTTCGGCTTTCTCCATTTGATCGGTAGCTTTTTCTTGCGGCGTTTGATTGTTGCATGCAGATAGAAGTATAGCGCTAGTAGCCAGCGAAACCAAATATAATTTTCCTTTTTTCATCTTTTTTGTTTCAAATTGAATGAGTTTGCCTTTTGCTATTAGAACAGGTGCAAAAAATAAATAGTTTTTTTTAATGTTAATTCAACGAAATGTCGCCGATAAATGTTCATCAAATAGAATCATTTCAAAATTTAAAGGCAATTGTTATGGAGAATAAGAACAACTCGATCAAGAAGGTCAAAGGCAATACAGTCTTAAACAAAAATAATCTCGATAGTAGGGAGTCCACCGAAAATGAGATCAAAGCTGGAAATAGTACACACAATAAAAAAGAAACCAAAAGTGAAAATAGGAAAAAAGACACAGATTGATCTTTCCTTATTATATTATACTGTATGGTAAGAGATGTTGCGCTATACCATACGTAAGCGATGAGATAGCGCTAGTATAAGGCCAGTAGATCGATGTTAATCTTCATTTTCATTCGGTTTAGCCATTTTTTTCGAAATAGGGGACTGGTTTGGTTTTTTATTAATTAGATGCTGCCTGACACCGGAAATGTCGGACTTGTCTCCATCAGTATACTGTGTATCTTCTGTAGTACATATAATTTCCCCGTCAATATCCTGCACTGATGTAGCGGTATTTGAGGGCGGCACGCGATTTTCTGTAAGTAGACATTTACGATACCATCTATTGCTGAAATAATATAGAATAATTAAACCTTGTTTTACTATCGAATGTTGTAATGTTTTTTCCATTGTTTTATAATTGAATATAAGAGCTATGTCCTTTAAACTATTGTTTTATAAATAGAACAATTACAAACGATAATTGGTTTAAACTAATCAGATTCAAACCACCTTGGACTGACAGGAGTTCTCTATATTGGATAAACAACGTAAATTATAATGAGAGTACACCATACTTTAGCGAATGTGTTGATAGCCGTAGTAACGCAACCTGGGCAAACAGAAGCATTAAATACAGGGAATTCAAATGAATGGTATACTGAACCTGGGATTTGGCTTTTTGTTTTCATTTTTATTTTTGTGATGACCATAGTTGTCTATCGAAAGTTAACGAAGAAAAATTAGCGTTAACTTTCGTAAAGTCTCCACCTTCATTTCCTGTAGAAACCATTCCACCGGTATATGGTTAATCATTGAGCATATGTTCGGGAAAAGGAGCTACAATAGGGAAGTATAGGTGAACTGTCGTTCCCGATCCGACCTTGGATTCGATCTCTATAGTACCACCTAGACGTTCCATAACACGCTTAACAAGAGATAAGCCAATGCCAGTGCCCGGAATTCCACCAACATTGTCTGCCCGCGTAAACATTTCATAAATATGTGGTAAATGATCTTCAGGGATGCCTATACCATTATCTTGGATGCGATAATAAGTCATATCATCTTGGTTGGTACTCTCGATTTTAATCGTTGGCTTATCTGATTGAGCGGAATATTTAATTGCATTTACAATGAGGTTTGTGAATATTTGATAAACAGCGCTCTTTTCTCCCCATATGGGCAGCAATTGTCCAAAATGGGACTGACACTCCGTTGCGTCATATAATATTTTATTTTCTTGGAAAATCCGCTGTAATGTGTAAGCCATTGGAAGTGGTTCTTTATTCAGAACACTTGCCCGATTCTGGCTCAATTGAACAATATTGTTAATGATGTCTTCGATATTGGAAACACTTCTGCTGAAATTTTGATACCATTTGTTGGTTTTTGAAAAATCGATGTTGTCGGAGTGCTGTTGTAGAAATTGAATACCCATTTTTAAGATTGATAAAGGATTTTTCAGATCATGTGATAGGGTATAAGTAAACATTTCTAACTCATTATTCAGGCTCAGCAGTTCTTCGTTAAGTAATTGTCTTTCTTTGAGCTTTCTGAATATTGATTCCTTGATAATCTGATTTAAACGCAATACGAAATTGATTTCAGCGTCATTCCATGGCTTTGCAACATCATGACGGACATCTTCCCATAATTCTAAATGATCAGGGTGTTGTAACCGGTTTCGATTCGGTTTGATTTGCATTACGCGACTTTGAGTTGCTTGTCTGAACCATACAAGGTAATAATCGTTTTCGAGCCCAACTTTGAGATACATCAGCCCCGCGAAATTCAATTTTTCTTTAAAATGATGCTGATGATTTAAGCTAAAATTGTAATCCTTGAATAAGGCTTTATCGCTGTGTTGTTGGAGAAATTGAATGATTTTATAAAATAGGTCCTTATGTGGTGTAAAACCATGACTGAATACATCACCCTGATTGAATATCGATAACCCATCAGCATTCACTAATTGCGTTAAGGTATCCATGTGCTGAACTAAGGCACAATTGACCATCTTATTTTCAGATAAGCTTTTTTTGAGTTCAACTTCCGCAGTATTGAGGAGTTCAGTTCGTTCAAGCAGGTTTTGTTTAATATGACTCTCATATTTGTTGGTAGCGGCTTGTATTGCAAACGTACAAAGTTTACGTTGCTGTAGATCAACGACTTTTTCTTCAGCATGCTGAGCGATAACGAGGCCCCAAAATTCATCGTCTATGCAAATCCGGAAAAATAACGCACTCTGAACATGGATTTTTTCCAAAAAAAGACGATGGAGATGCGGAAGCGGACAAAGCAGACTGGAGAGGGTATCAATGCTATCTTCTTTATACACAAAATGTTGATCATTTTTCCTAATATTGGGAACATAACGATATGAATAGCCACTATAATAGTCCATTGCCTCCTGGGGCATGAATTCCCTGGAAAATTCCTTCCCTTTAAAATATGGTTTTCCGTCAGAAGTGTGTTCAGCTATTACTTCACTATAGCCTGTTTCCTGAACTTGCAGAACAAAAACACGATCGTAATTCAATAATTTATTGATGGCTAAACAGACCCGATCCCAATTATTGGGTTGGATCGTATCAAGTAAAAAGTTGAATTCGTTTATTTTTCTTGCGGATATATATTTTTTATGCTGTTGTTCCCATTCAATATAAAAACGATTTTTATGAATCTTAAACTTAAAATAAACCCGTTCACGGAATACTTTAATTGGAAGAATATGACGTGACTGGCCATTTTCGCGTAACTCGCTCAAGGCATTCGCTATTTTTTTTATAGCGTCTCCAAAGACGGTACCAAAACTTTCAAAAAAATCAGTTCCCAATAATGTATTAATCGCTCGGCCAGCTTTTTCAGCTGCAAACTCGCTCAGCGCCAAAATAGTATATTCTTCATCAAGAACGACAAGACTACCAAAATGCTGAAGTTTGATCATATTTTGGTTGTTAGATTGAAAAGCAGTACTCATAGTAACCGAAAAACTCCTTATGATATTACTTAAATGTACGAAAAAATATAATACAAACTGAATGGTTAACTATGGCAAAAAGCATATTTTTAGTTACTGAATTTCAATTTTTGAAATTATTTTCTCCGAAATAAATTTTATTACGCGTGAACCTCACACATTATATTAGCTGTGTTCGCTGCGGATATGGTTGGCAAGGCCTTTGACGAGCAATTTCCATTGTGGATAAGAGGCGCCTACTTTAGCTGCCATTCCGATGATTAAGTTTCTGATATTGTCCCCAAGGTTATGATTTTCTACGTTGATAATTTCGTTTCGTCCGGCATATTGAATTAAAATGCTATTGCGTCGTTGTTCTACGAGAAACGTAGAGGAGGAGACCCCTTCAAAAAAGTGGGCGGTGTCTTTATTTTCTGGATGCCTTGGATCGGGGCAGGGTTTCAAGGTTAAAGCATATAATTTATATTCAGGAGTTGAATCTTGGGTGATATTAACGACATTGACCCAATCATATCCCGCACTACTTGGAAGGCCAGGTCCTGGAATATCCAACCTAATATAGTCATGTAGTGCCAAGGCGCGGTCTATAGGAGAACCATTATGATCTGTTAACTGAAACGTGGTCGCCGGTATGGTCGCTAACTCATACCAGTGATTAACCTGTGAAAGATGGTAGCACGCAGAATCAAAAGCTGTATCCGCTATTACAGTACTCTCAAAGTCCACTGACTCAAAGCAATCCAATTTCTTGCCTTCTTTCTGTTCGGGAATAATATTTTTCATGCCTTTTTTATAGAGAACCCAATTCGATTCAATTTGGTTTGACCAAAATTTTGTGAATTATGCGAGTTCAATTAAATATTGAACATCTAAAAATCCTGGAAATAAGCTTGTTTATCGTTATTAAAGTCAATACAGCAATAATAAGAATGCAGCATATTCGGTTGTACGTTTTAAAAGATAATCCAAAACTTTTTCCTTTCGTGTGTGGTTATAAGTGCATTTGTTGGAGAATTATATGGATCTAAAATCTAATGAACCTTTTTGGTTGGTAAAAAATGGAATTATACAGACTTATCCCTCATTGCATCAGGACAAAACCTGCGATATTTTAATTGTTGGCGGTGGAATTACCGGAGCACTTATTGCCCACCAATGCATATCCATGGGAAAGAGCTGTATACTTATTGACAAGCGGGAGATCGTTAACGGGAGCTCCGCAGCAACAACGTCCATGTTGCAATATGAGATTGATACGCCACTGTATCGATTGAAAAAACTGATCGGTGAGGAGGGGGCTATTGCCAGCTATATAGCCTGTAACAAAGCGATAGACGATATTGGCTCAATTGCTCGGCAGATTAAATCTAAAGCCGGTTTTCGCAGGAAGGATTCACTATATTATGCAGCACGTAAAAAAGATGTTTCATGGCTAAAGGAGGAGTTTATGGCAAGGAAATCCGTAGGTTTTAAGGTTAACTGGTTATCCACTGATGATATTCAAACCGGATACGGTTTAGCCAATACTTATGGGGGGATCCTTTCCAGACACGGTGCCAGTGTGGATGCCTTTTGTTTTGCTCATGAATTATTGAATCATAATACCAAAAAGGGATTGGAAGTGTATGATAAAACTGAACTTATTTCTGTTAAAAAGAATAGGCTTCACAATCTCGTTACAATGTCGACAGGGGCAACGATCCGAACGAAAAAAATTATATATTGTACGGGCTATGAAACTGCCAGTGTTATTCCCGAGAAGTTTGTAGACTTATTAAGTACTTTTGCCATAGTCTCCGAAGTGGATTCGGTATTGTATCAACAGTATAAAGATGTATTGATCTGGAACACTTCTGACCCTTATCTTTATATGCGAACAACTGATGATGGTCGATTTTTGATCGGCGGAGGGGATGAAGAGTTTCGTAATCCCCAAAAGCGAGATGCATTGATTGCTCAAAAGTCAAAAAAGCTGGAAAAGTCTTTCCAAAAGATCATCAATAAACCGTTTTTTACAGATTTTAGCTGGGCTGGAACTTTCGGAGTAACCCGTGATGGCCTGCCGTATATTGGGGAACATAAAGAGTTTGAAAACAGCTATTTTGTTTGTGGCTTTGGAGGCAATGGGATTACATTTTCGGTCGCAGCAATGGAAATGGTTGCCTGTTGGTTGGAAAATAGAAAACATCCCTTGTCCCAATGGTTTAAGTTTGGGCGTTAAGAGATTTGCTCGATTTTAATAAGAAGCGGAATAGCTTGTTTTCTAATTTATTTATTGTAAGTTTTTCCTTAATAAACGGAAATACTCCTTCCAGAAATGTTATTTGTATGGCGGGATGGATATAGTATTTTTGGGAAACTGTTTTGGTGTTGCCAAGCTGCTTGGCTACTGTTTTTATGACTTCATTGAGCTGCTTTTTTCGTGTATTTAAATCGTCACCTTGTTTTATCTTGGATAATAGATTGAAAGCCTCACGGCTGGCTCCCCATACGCGAATATCCTTACAACTGATTCGGCCGGGACAATGTTGCTGTAGATAAGAATTAAAAGTACGACCGCAAAATGTACTTTCCCATTGTGCTTTATCAAGTTGGAATACATTTTTTCCTTTAAATTGGAGCAATTCAGTAAGTAGCTTCGCTTGTTGTTTGTCTTTCCAGGATTTTTTCTGAAAAACTCCTTTTTTCCCTTTATAGGTTAAAGTAATGGTATTGTCCACTATTTTAACATGCCTTTTTTCGAGGGTACTGAGGCCATAGGATTTATTTTCTAATGTGTAACGCTTGTTTCCAATCCTTACCAGTGTACTGTCCATTATTTTAAAAGCAATTGCGCATAATTTTTCCATATTCCAGTCTTGATATTTCAAATGACGGGAGGTTATTTTTCTAAGATCTTGTAGATATTGTCCCATATAGCGGATATTCTTAAATTTTTCTTCCTGCTTTTGCTGAACAAATTTGTGATGATAGATATATTGTTTGCGGGCTTTTTGATCAAAACCATAAGCCTGTAGATCGCTTTTTGCATATTTTGAAATCCAGACATCTTTCCAATTTGGCGGAATAGCCAAAAGATTTATTCTTTCTAATATCTTCTTATCGGTAATCTCATTACCTGCATTATCAAAGTATTTAAAGGTCTGCCTAACTTTTCGTCTTGTATATCCTCTACTATCCTTTGTTTTCATATAGGTCATTTATTGTGTAACAAGCTGTACTAAAAAGATCCTCATTTACTGAGAAATAAGGATCTTAGTTCGTTTGGATAAAAACGAGAAGAATTAAGAAGCATTGTCCCGTAAAGTTTTAATGTATTCGTGAGCTTCAAGTTGTATGGCGAGCTGTTTTTCAATCAGAAGTAGAAGATCATGGGTAATTTCCCAATCTTGATTATCTACCACATCCTTATAGGTCCTTTTAAAGGCATCTTCGCCCTGTTCGCAACTTGATAATAAACTTTTTTCATCGTTTCCTGAAATGGCAGATCTGATATCCATCCATATTCTAAAAAGCTTCCCACTGATCATGGTGCCATCGGTAGCTGCTTTAGCTTGCTGTTCTAGATACGGTTTGAGTTCCTCAATGAACACTTGGGATTGACTCATATATTCAACAAATACGTTATTTAGGTTATCAATATGCAGTCGCTCTGCGATTTCAATAGCTTTTTTATATCCCGCAATACGGTCGTTGTTGATTTGTATCAAATCATTGATTAATGTGCTATCATTGATTGTTATCGTTTCCATTTATTTTTGATTTAAGTGCATATTTTTATCAACTTAAGAACTCATGCTAGCCCTGTTCTGTTTAAAAAAAACGAAGGACAGGTATTTCTACTTTCCTGAAGTGAATAGCAGCTAAAAAGAATTTAGTCTTTTTGACTGCGCAGCAAAAAAGAAGACCACCTTATTTGATTAAAGTGGTCTTCTTTTATTGAAGTGGTTCTTACTTTGATTTGTTAAAAGCAGTTTTTTTTCCCGATTCTGCGTTTTCCGTAGACTGTTTTTTATTTACAGGTGTGGCTGTATTTGATAAAACGGCTGTTTTGTTACCCTTCTTTCCAATGGGACCGCCGCAAATAATCAGCAAGATCGGCAGATAGTACTGATTGAATTTTATAATTTTAGACTCCATAATTATTTTTTTGTGTATTGTTTAATTTTTGTGCAGAACTAGTTTTATGTTAACAGCAAAAATGATCTTTGGTTTTATTTAAGTTGATATACTTTTAACTGCTTTTGTAATTTTTTGCGGGTCATATGTATTCTGGTCTTTATTGTCCCTTCCGGCATGCCAAAATAGGAAGCTATTTCATGGTATTTATACCCCTCCAGAAATAACTGAAAGATCTGGTAATTTTCCTCAGAAAGGCTACACATTGCTTTTTCAATATCATCTGATACGAATTTGTTCTCGCCTTTATTTACTTCTGTTGTATTATAGGATTCGAGACCAATATAGGTTTCATGGATATCGTTAGTTCGCCTGGCCTTGCGGTACTGATTAATGTAAACATTCTTCATAATCACATATAGCCAGGACATTAATTTGGGATGTTTAATAAAGTCATCGATCGACTTCAATGCGCGAATAAGCGTTTCCTGAATCAAGTCCTCCTTTTCGTCTGGATCGGTGGTGAATTTTCCAGCGAAATGTTTTAATAAGCTTCTTTTTTCTTCGACAAGTAAGTTTAAATTGGAATTATTCATGATATCTCTCGTTTATTGAATTGACTGATTTGTTAGCAGAATAGTACAATTAGAGTGCTAATTTTTGCTGTAATAATGCTGTTGAAGCTTGTTTAAACAGGTAAATGCGGAAAATACGTATAGCCGGGTTTTTATGCCTTGTAGCGGAAATACTACAAGTGAAGCAGATTTATACGAGAAATATTCCCCTTAAAAGGATTCACCGTACTTTTTTTGCCGGGAGTGAATAGGGTATTTATTCCCGCAAGAAATGTCTTAACTACGTGGGGACTAGTATGGGCGTGCATCCTGAGAACTGTTCAGCTTTAGGGGCATATCAGACAGTTTTTCATTTTTTTTTGAACTAAAGATTCTTGAACAGGGTTTCTTTAATAAATATTAGTAAACAAAAATAAATCAAATATGAAAGAAGTAAAGACATTAATAACAATCATTGGAATTGCGCTGCTCTGTGGCACATCATTATCTTCCTGTGGAAATTCTTCAAATAGTAAGGAGGGAAGCGGACAGTCGGATAATATTGCTCCGACTGATGCGGATGAGACGAGATATAATTTAAGTGAGCAGCAAAAGATGAGTATGCAAAAGGATACAACCCTAGTGGACTCCACAGGAAAAGACAGTTCAACGGATGTCAGACAGTAGATGGGTTATCAGCGGGACAATAGGAAATCGCTGACCGAAAAACTCCCTTCATCTAAGGGAGTTTTTTGGTTAGGAACGAATCGCTTTGATTAGATTTTCCTTGGTCATTTTATGACGTCCTTTTATCCCGATTTTTTTTGCTTCGGCAAGCAATTCCGTTTTGCTTCTTTCATCCAAATCAGTGCTTTTTCCGCCTTTTTTTCCAGAATCGGGTGTGTTGGCTATACGGGCTGATTTTTTTTTACTATAACCTTCACGACGTAAAGCTTCATATTTCGCGTCGTCTTTGATCTGTTTGCCATGATTTTTGGTCATATCATTTTATTTTAATTCTTGATTATAAGCCTTTTTCCTCGACATCCTCCTCTTGGTCAGTGTCAGGAGAATAGATATCCTCTTCTTCATGATCTGGCCGTCGCGGATGTTTGTCACGATCCTGGTCAATATGGTCCAGATCGTCTCTATCCCGTTGTTCTTCCTCTGTGGGGTCGGGGCCTTCAGCACTTTCGGGATAATAACTATCCGGTATTACTTCTTCCAAGTCAGGAACTTTCGGTGCTTTGCGTACAGGTGTGCCATTATCGGTACCTGGATTATTGCCGATCGGATCTATTTCGCTTAGCAGTATAAAAGCATTTTCAAATGTCATCGGCGTACCACTACGAAATTGAATTGTTGTTCTCATGATTTCCTTTTTACAGGTTGAACAGCTGTCAGCTTCGAATCGTTGACTTTTTTTGTGATAGGTCGGTTATTGGATGAGATAAGATGGTTTCTGTTTTAATAAATAATATTAATCATAAATACAAAACTTTTCAAATGGAGAGCTTGTTATTAATTGAAGTAATTTATTAAAGAAAGATACTATGAGAAAATTTGCACTACTTTTATTGGTTACAGGCGGTATTTGTTTACAGGCGAATGCACAGAAGATCGAAACTACACCCCAGATGTCATCCGATGTTGGGATAGAACCTATCCGTCAAGGCAACTGGATGGTTGGTGGATCAATCGGTAGTTTGGGTTATAGTTTCGAAGGAAAGTCATTTAATGCTGCACTGCAACCACGCGCAGGCTATTTTGTATCAGACGGTTTAGCGATCGGCGCACAGGCTAACCTTGGATTGCGAACACAGAAGGATGCGGATAACGAATGGACCTATGGTATAGCACCTTTTGTTCGCTACTATTTTCCTAGGGGGGGCTCGTCCACAGGACGTTTTTTCGGACAGGGTGACATCGGTATTTCTGGGAGCTCGGTTGGGAAGAGTGCAGCATTGGCATTAGGGGCTAATGTCGGCTATGCACATTTTATTACTAGAACGGTCGCTCTGGAAGCAACTTTTGGATACAACTACAGTAAGGCCAGTATCAATACTGGAAGCGGAGCAAGTGGTTTGGGTGTAGGTCTTGGATTCCAGATCTACTTACCGGGGAAACGATAAAATTTACTCCATGGGAGATCTTTAATATCAAGTACTTTTAATATCAAGTTTCCATTCCATAGCGTTTGGAAACTTTTTTTAATCGAGGATATTTTCCGGAATATTCCGATGAAATTAAGGAATCAGAAGGTTTAGCTAAACCGAAGATACCAGCCTGACCTTTGCGATGACCGATAGCGGGGATAAGTAGTCAAATGATAGGCAGGCGTATAAATACGGTGGGTTTTGAAATTAAACACTTGTTCTGATTTTAGTCATTAAATTTTTGAAACATTTAAGCTTTGACCACTGTTCTATTGACAGAAAGGACGTTGAAAATAATGAAATCAAAAGATATCGGATTGATCCTTAGAGATCGAATGGGAAAATGGTCTTCCTACAATATCCCCGTAATGAAGGAATGTCATTTGAAGGATAAACTTGTGAGAAGCAATGAATTCGAGGGCATATTCGTGCTGGGAAGTATCGGTTCAGGGCAGTATATTTTTTCCCTTTATAAAAACCGCTTTATTGATTTAATGGGTAAAAGTATCGGAATGGAAGAAATATGCGAACATTTCGATGAGTATAAACAAAATTTGATATAAAGAATCTTTAATAATAAATAGTATATCATTTCATTTTTAAACTAAAAAAGAAGTATTATGAGTAATTTAACATGGAAAGGACGTTGGAACGAGCTAAAAGGAAAAGTAAAGCAACAATACGCTGATTTGACTGATGATGATTTGTTATATGCAGAAGGTAAAGAAGACGAATTGTTAGGTAAGTTGCAACAAAAGACGGGTAAGACAAAAGAAGAAGTGGAGGATTGGTTAAATAAAATGTAGGCATTCGATTAAGTTGTAAACTTACATATGAGAGTAAAAGCGGTCAATGATTATTGACCGCTTTTTTTGTGTTATAATGAAAATATTGGTTTGTCTAATTTAATAGCAAGGCGATAGACAGCATTCATTAGTCCGACATGGCTATACGCCTGTGGAAAATTTCCCCATTGGCTACCATTATCTTCTGTGACATCTTCACTGAATAAACCGAGATGATTACCATAAGTCAACAACTTCTCGAGTATTTCTTTTGCTTCTTCCACTCTTCCTACGCAAGCTAAAGCTTCAACATACCAAAATGCACAGACCAAAAAGGTAGATTTTGGTTTACCGAAATCATCTTGATGTTTGTAACGATAAAAGAGTCCGTTTTCACCTTTCAGTTCCTTTTCAAGCATTTCGAGATGATGCCGTGCCCGATCCGATTTGGGGTCCAAATAATCCATAACAATCAATTGTAACGTGCTAGCATCCAAATTGTGGCTATCTAAGGCATTTTGGTAAACTTTTCTTTCTTCGTCATAGCAGGCTTCAATATAGGTGCTTGCTTTTTCGAGTAAGGCAGTGGCTCGCTGCTCCATATCCTGATAACCATTTTGGCGGGCGATAAGCAGGGCTGCCTTGCAGCCAACCCATTGGAAAAGATTAGAATAACAATGGTGGTTGGCAAAATTTCTAAATTCCCAAATGCCGGCATCTTTCTCGTCAATTGTTGCTTCTATTTTCTCCAAGATAAAGTTTACCCAGCCCAGTATATTTTTGTTCTCATGGATTTTAAAACGTTGGTCAGTAAACAGGGGGAGCAAGGCTATCATTGCCTGTCCATATACATCGTTTTGGATATGTTCGAATGCTTGGTTGCCGATGCGAACAGGGCCACTATCCTGATATCCTTTTAAATAGGGAAGGATATGCTCTGTTAATTCCGAGGTCCCCAGTATGCCATATAGGGGTTGAAGTCGGCCGGGATTGTGATGCGTAATACCAGCGACATAGTTAGCAAAACTTTCCATTTCTTCAAACTGGCCGATATGTGCCAATGCGGTCAACACATAATAGCTGTCACGTACCCAGCAATAGCGATAATCCCAATTCCTTCCTGAGCCCGGAAATTCGGGCAAGCTTGTGGTAGATGCAGCGATTATAGCTCCTGTATCTTCATATTGGTGTAGTTTGAGTACCAAGGCCGAACGAATCACTTCTTTTTGGTATATATTGGGGATACTGCATCGTTTAATCCAGCGTTGCCAATAGCTTAATGTTTTATGCAGGAAATCTTCACAAGTGCTGGCAATTGCGGATTCAAAAGCAGCATCATACGTCAATATAAGATATTTATTCTCGCTGATGATTGTCCAGCTGTCCTGTTGAAAAAAATGGGATATCGGCACGTCTGTTGTCAGGCGGATGCGTTCACCGATATCAGCACTGCTATAGAGAATATGGTTGCTTCCCCGTGTAGCTTTTAGCATATTGCGGCCATAATTTCCTGTTGGTTGACATTGGATATTGACACTGGGAGCACCGCGTAGCGGTTCTATTTTCCGAATTAACATCAGTGGTTTGAAATACCGTCCAAATTGTTCAAATCGGGGTGCGAAATCTGTAATGCGATAGGCAAAAGATTCCGTATGGATTTCTGTGCAGAGGATATTTGAGTTTTTGATGTAATATTGTTTCGTTTCCACAACTTCCTCTTCCGGTTTTATGGCAAATTGGCCGCCCTGTGTCTTATCGATCAGACCACCAAAAACAAAACTATCTTCAAAGGAGGGCCAACACAACCAGGAAATATTGCTATTGATGTCTACATGGGCTATATAGGAACAGTTGCCAATGATGCCCGCTTGATACATATGTCTGTTTGCTGTCTTATTTTCCTTCATGATTTATAATAAGTTGATTTAAAAATTGAAGTACATCTTCCTGTTGATCCAAATAGTATTTTGCGGCGGATTTATTGCTACCCACTTTGATGCTTATGGTGGAGCGGGGTAGGTACTTGAAAAGATCTTCATCGGTAACATCATCACCGATAGCCAATAAAAAATCGGCTTTAATATGTCCAGCGATCTCTAATGCAGCTTTTCCTTTATTGACTTCGGTATTTTTTACTTCGATCACAGCATTTCCATCAAGCAGCTGTAATCCATAGTCATTTAACATGGGATTTAAAATTTCTTTTAATTCTGCCGCTTTGAGTTCTCCGAGTCCTTGTTCTACTTTGCGGTAATGCCAGGCCAAGGAATAAGGCTTAACTTCTAGATACGCTCCCGGTGTCTGATCAGCCAACTTCTCCATGATTTTTTTGACTTCAGGTATCCAATGTAATGCTAAGCCCTTTTTATACGCCCAATTAAAGTTAGGGAAATTGGACCAGATGCCGTGTTCTGCGACCAAATAGTAAGAGCGTCCATCAAACCAAGAAGACAGACTTTCCTGGGAGCGCCCACTGATGATTACCAAGGTGTTGAGCGGATCGGCGATAATACTATCCAGAAGATTGTACAAAAGAACGGTTGGGCTGGCCTTTTGGGCGTGATTTTGAAATTTGACCAGTGTGCCGTCATAATCCAAAAAGAACAACCTGTTGTGGCTTTGTTTATAACGTTCGGCTATGCTGTTAAAAACTTTATCCGAAATTCGCCGTGCCCATTCATCACGTTGTATGGCTTTCGTTTCAGCCATGCGATTTAGAAAAAGCCTAACCCAGTGCTGCACATTAAATTTCTGAATAATCTGACGATTAGCTTCTGTACGTTCGCGGATCTCTTCCGGTGGCATTTTAAGTGCATGATAGATACTGTCTGCGGTTTCAGCCCGGTTGTATGGATTGACAATAAGTGCATCTACGAGCTCTTTTGAAGCGCCTGCAAATTCACTCAGTATCAGTACACCATCGGAACTGGTCTTACAGGCAATATACTCCTTACTGACGAGATTCATACCATCTCTCGTAGAGGTTATCATACATATATCAGATGCAATATAGAGTCCTATAAGCTCCTCAAATGGAAGGGATTTATAAAAATAAAGGACAGGAGTCCAGCTTAGATTGCCATAAATCGAATTAATCTCACTTACTTTTCGGTTGATTTCGTCTTTCAGCTTTTTGTACTGTGACACCTTGTCTCTTGAAGGGACGATAAGCATATACAGGACGACTTTTGAATGCCATTCTGGATATTTTTCCAGAAAGGTGAGAAAAGCACGCAGCCTTTCCAATATGCCTTTGCTATAGTCAAGCCGATCGACAGATATTATTATTTTTTGGTCTGGAAAATGACTGCGAAATTGGGTAGCAATGGTATTAACCTCGGGAAGAGAGCTGGTGTGGACAAACTTATCGTAATCTATACCCATCGGGAAAGATTCGACAAATATATGTCTATCTCTATATTTGAGCTGATTGTGACCACAAGGTACATGTAATACTTTCTTGCAGGCATTAAGAAAATTCTGGCTATCTGCAAAGGTGTGAAAACCAATAAGGTCAGCGCCGAGTAAACCTTCAATAAGCTCCTTCCGCTGAGGGATATTCATAAATAGTTCCTCTGATGGAAAGGGGATATGATGAAAATAGCCAATATTGAGTTCCTGATTTTCTTGACGTAATAATTGCGGTAGCAACATGAGCTGATAATCCTGTACCCAGATAAAATCAGAGGAATGTTGTGCCAATAGCGCGGCATCACAAAATTTTTTATTTACAGTAACATAAGTTGACCAGTATTCCCGATCAAAATGGATATAGCTAGGTTGATAATGACATATTGGCCATAGGACTTCATTGGAGTATCCTTCATAGAAGTTGCGGATTTCCTCTTTTGATAAAAAGACGGGGAGCAGATTCATCGGTTCAAGCAGTGCGATGATTTTCTCCCTTTCGAGGTCATCTTTGGGGACGATTCCCGGCCATCCAACCCAGAGGATCTCAGATGTATCAAAGGCTGAATTTAAGCCAGTAGCCAAACCGCCTGCGCTCGGTTTGATGATAAGTTTTTCTTTTTTTCGTTCTATTTGTATCGGCAGTCTATTTGAAATTATTATTTTCTTTTTATTCTTCATAAAAATATTAGATCGATTTATTTGCAGTGTAGAAGAGTTATAATGAATATAACGATGGGTCCGTATCTATGTAGTTGAACAAAACCTGGCGCAAAAACGTTTTGATTAATTCAAATAAAACTTATCGATGATTTTTGTGAGATATAAATAGAAATTTAGTTACCAGCTGGTCCTATTTATATTTAGATGTAAGTGGGGGAAAGCTCTTGCAAAAAAAGGCCTGTAGCGAACACTACAGGCCTTTTTATAAGGTATCCAATCTTCCTACAGACTGGGTACATCTAATTTTTCTTTGACCAGTCGATCACTCATAAATTCATCGAGGATCGTCCCCAGTCGCCCAGAAATTTCACCGAGAATACTTTCCCAATCTTTTACTGTCCCATCACAATTGTCGGAAACAATTTTGATACTGTGAAAAGGTAGATTTTTAAGTAAGCAGAAGTTTGCCAGTGCATAGGATTCCATATCAAAAGCCAAAGGATTCAGGTGTTTGATATCTTGGTAGAAAGCCGTATTCACATTGATAAATCGATCGGACGTTAGTAGGGCCTCATCATAGCTAAACTCTTGAGGAGAGACGGATTCAATTGTTCCTTGCCCTTTCAAGAAAAGCGTATTTTCTAAAAAGAATCCATCCGTATAGGCATCGCCTTGTGCATAGTAGTTTGGATACAGGACATGTCCAATCGGGTAACGTGTACATCCGACCGTACCCACATTTAGGAGAACAGGATGGATATCCAATGCCCTAATGTCTTCATAGAGCGTCGCCAACGACAACAGTGCATTTACTTTTCCAACACCTATTTCATAGACGAAGGTTGATTTGTTTTTGGTAGTAAAAGATAGTTCATTTTTATTTGCTACCAGAATGATTGTTTCAATCTCTTTGTTAAGAATCATTTAATTTTCTTCAATATAAGGGTATTCGAACGCGAGCTCTCCAGCATTGATTAAATGCAAGAAATTGACACAAGCTTGTTTAGATGAAGGGAAATCCATGAACGTGTAGTTACCACAGCTGATCGGGTTTTGGAATGGAACTTCATAGCCTTCGGTCAAAATTGTTTCCAAGACTTCTTTCATTAATTCAGCAACAGCCTGAGGAGTTCTGTCTGTACCAGCTAAAACCACATAAAATCCTGTACAGCATCCCATTGGGCCAACATAGATAACTTCATCACCCAAAATTGTTCGAATTTCTGTCGCAAAACAATGCTCTAAGGTGTGCATTACCTCTGGAGACAACATGCGTTCCGGCGAATTCGGTCTGATCATGCGGATATCGTAGGTAGTATAGCTTTCAATAGCGCTACTATTGGTATTGGAAGCTTTGGCATATATCCCTTGTTTCAATTTGGTATGATCTACCGTGAAACTATTTACTTTTGCTTTTTCTTTTGTATACATCTTATTCTGAACATAGCTGCAAAGTCCAGGACTTTACAAGGGTTAAAAGTTGAATTTGTAATTTCTACAAAGGTAGTAGATATTATTGAGAAAGATGGATGAAAAAACTATTTTAACACTTCATAATGCTCCACTGTGGGGAATGGGTCATAGTAGTGATGCAATAGTTTTTCCCATTCCTTAAATAATTGAGATTCTCTGAAACCTACCGTATGATCCTCTAAGGTTTCCCATTCAACCAATAGAATATACTGATTATCCTTTTCAAGGCATTTACGGAGTGAATGTGTAATATATCCTTTGCTCGCGCTAATATACTGGCAAGCTGTTTTATAATCACGTTCAAAATTAGACTGTTGTCCATCGATAATTTGTAGTACGGCTACTTCTAAAATCATAATTTGTTTTTTAAATATATAGTCAAGTAAATATATCAAATATTTCCGCGATAAAAAAAGCCTAAGTTTCGGTAATTGCAGCATTTAGGCCCTGAGAAGCAATAATATCTAAAACGAAAGGTATCCCTGGATTGCGATTTTCCGCATTCCATACGAGGGACAGGGTCGTTCGTTGTACTAAATCATCCAGCTCAAGAAAACCTACATCAACCTGATAGCCATTTTTCAACGACGCAGGTACAATAGCGACCCCTAATCCCTGAGCCACCATATTAAATATGGTTAATGCATTTACTGTACGGAGCGTAACTTTCGGTGTAAATTGATGATCCTGAAAAATACTCATGACCAAATCATAATAGGAGTGACTGTAATTTTTGGAAAACAGAATAAACGATTCATTCTTCAATTGGTATAGATCAGGTTTCTTCTGTATTAACAAGGGATGATCGTTTGGTAGTACCAGACTGAAATGTTCCGTATGGATAGGAAGGCTATGCAGTCCGATCGGAGTTTCGGTAAGGCGGACAAAACCAAAGTCAAGTTCCTTTTTTTGAATCAGGTCCAATTGGGTTTCATTGGCAAGTTCGTGTAATGACAGTTCGATGTCAGGTTGCTTTTGTTTGAGGGTGACCAACAATTGAGGTAAGATTGTTTGTACTGCCGAGCCGATAAAGCCCAATTTTAGCGTGCTGATTTTTCCGTTGGCCAAACTCTGAAGATGTGTTTCAATCTGATCTAAGTGTCTAAACAGCTCATTAACCTCGTCAAAGAGATAACTTCCGGCCTCTGTCAAGGAGACATTTCTTTTATTGCGCTCAAACAGCGTTACATGATAGTTTTCTTCCAGTTGCTTGATCTGCCTGCTCAGTCCGGGCTGGGCTATAAATAGACGCTCAGCAGCTTTTCTGAAATGGAGTTCTTCGGCTAATACTTTAAAATAAAGAAGATGTCTAAGTTCTATTTGATAATTCATGGTTATCAATTGATGATAAAAATGTTATTTCTGATTATTAAATATAGCGGCTAAATTTGATAAAAGCTTTATAACAATGGAAAAATTTTTATACGGCAGTGGACACTTAACCAGTTCCATTGCTTTGGCAATAGCAAAAGGGGAAGTTAAAGGGGAGATCTCAGCAGAAGTGAAGACCGATATTGATCGGAGTGCAGCCTATGTACGTCGGATTGTCGAACGTGGGCAGGTGGTTTATGGTATCAATACGGGATTTGGTCCGCTTTGTACGACACTGATTGATGCGGATCAGACACAGGTGTTGCAGGAGAATATCCTGAAGAGCCACGCTGTAGGGATGGGCGAGCCCATTGCAAATGATTTAGCCAAAGTGATGCTTATATTGAAAGTTCATGCATTGGCCAAGGGGTTCTCGGGTGTTCAGTACAGTACATTAGAACGTATTATATGGCACATCGAACAGGATATTATTCCCGTTGTTCCCAAACAGGGCTCAGTCGGTGCGTCAGGAGATCTGGCGCCATTGTCTCATCTTTTCTTACCTCTGATCGGTCTTGGCAAAGTGAATATCAACGGAGAGATCTATGCGACGGAGACTATTTTAACGAAACATGGTCTCAAACCTATTCAGTTAGGCGCTAAGGAAGGCTTAGCCTTGATCAACGGGACACAATTTATGGCGGCTCATGGCGTAAAAGCTGTTAGCGAGTTCAACAGAGTGCTTCAGAATGCAGATATTATTGCCGCACTGATGATCGAAGGGCTGAATGGATCCATTAAACCTTTCTTTTCCGAATTACATCAACTGCGCCCACATGCTGGCAATCGCTATGTTGCTTCAAATATCCGTTCTTTGCTTTATGGATCAGCTATTTTAGAAAGCCATAAAGATTGTTCGCGCGTTCAGGATCCATATTCTTTACGTTGTATCCCACAGGTGCATGGGGCTTCACGTAATGCATGGCTTCACTTAAAAGATACTATTGAGATTGAAATCAACTCAGTAACGGATAATCCTGTTGTTATAAACGATGAATTAACGATCAGTGGTGGTAGTTTCCATGGACAGTCCATCGCTTTGCCCTTGGATTATGCTGCGCTTGCGGTGTCGGAGATAGGTAATATATCGGATCGTAGGGTCTATTTATCCCTAGAAGGGCAAACCAATGGAGTGCCTAAGTTGTTGATGAAGTCGACTGGCCTTAATTCGGGATTTATGATTCTTCAATATAGTACAGCTGCTATTGCAAGTGAGAATAAGGGCTTGTGTTTTCCAGCGAGCGCGGATAGTATTCCAACATCACTGGGACAAGAAGATCATGTAAGTATGGGCTCTATTTCCGGTAGAAAGCTGCTTCAAGTCATAGATAACGTAGATAAAATTCTCAGCATTGAATTGCTGTGTGCAGCACAGGCGAAGGATTATCATTACCCACTACAGTCTACTCCGGCATTGGAAGCGGTTCATGAACGCATACGGAAGTTTATTCCACATATTGAATCCGATCAGCCAATGGAGGGTTTATTAACGAAAGCTTTGGAATTGGTTAAATCGGGTGAACTGATTAAACTGCGTCAACAGGCTAATCCACAGCAAGATATTGAAACTGAGCTGGTGGAACGTTTTGATACATTTTAGATTGAGAGGTCATGGAAAGAGAGTTAAAACTTATAGGCCCTTTCAGGCAATTATTGACTATGGATCACATGTCATTGAAAGGTGCTATCAAAGATACCGAATTACAGGTCATTCATCAAGCCGGCATTTTGATTAAAGGTGACATCATTCAAGAAATAGGTGATTTTAACCTTTTGTGTCAACAATGGCGGGAAAAAGCTACCGTCATCCGTCTTGCATGCGATCAGGTCGTTTTACCGGGCTTTGTTGATTGCCATACCCATATCAGTTTTGCAGGACAGCGCGCAAACGACTTTGCGCTTCGTAATGCTGGTTCTACCTATCTGGAAATTGCGGAAGCCGGTGGTGGAATTTGGAGTACGGTCTCCCAGACCAGGGCCAGTACAGAAGATGCATTGGTTCAACTTACCATTGATCGCGCTGATTTTCTATTGCGTCAAGGTATTACAACGGTCGAAGTTAAAAGCGGTTATGGTCTTCAAGTTGAAGAAGAACTTAAAATTCTAAATGCTGTCAAAAGGGCAAATAGGCAAACTGCTGCGGATTTAATTCCGACCTGTTTAGCAGCACATATGTTGCCACGGGATTATAATGGATCGGCGAAAGATTACCTTGATCTGATGGCAGCTACGCTCTTCCCGAAATTGAAAGCACTACAACTGGCTAATCGGGTGGATGCTTTTATTGAAAAAACAGCATTTGACGCCGAAACGATCAGGCCATATTTGCAACGGGCTAAAGAAATGGGCTTCGATTTGACGGTTCATGCGGATCAGTTCAGTACCTCCGGAAGTCAAATTGCAGTGGAATTAGGAGCCCGTTCAGCTGATCACCTTGAAGCGTCCACAGCAGACGAAATTGAACTTTTAGCACAGTCAGATACGGTTGCCGTGGCATTGCCTGCGGCGTCTATTGGTATTGGTTGTGCGTTTACACCAGCACGTAAACTGTTGGATGCCGGTGCAAGTCTAGCAATCGCAAGCGACTGGAATCCCGGTTCTGCCCCGATAGGCCAATTGCTGACCAGTGCCTGTATATTGGCGACAATGGAAAAGCTCAGCAACGCGGAGGTTTTGTCAGCATTGACCTTCCGGGCAGCACATGCCTTGAATTTGCATGATCGTGGTAGGCTGGCAAAGGGAATGCGAGCGGATTTCAGTTTATTTCAGACCGATAATTATCAAAATATCACTTATTATCAAGGAAGTATGCAGCCTTCGGCTGTTTGGAAAGATGGTAAAGAAGTGTTTTCAATTGTACGATGATGGAAAATGTATTTAGTCGTGTAGTCGCAGAAGGCATCCCTTCGCAGCTACCTCCCAAGATAGCGCGTGATCTGACTGTAAGTCATGCACCGCGACGCAAAGATATTCTTTCGAAAAAAGAAGAAAAGCTTGCGCTGAGAAACGCACTGCGCTACTTCCCAAAATCCTGGCATTCCGAACTTGCGACCGAGTTTCTGGAGGAATTGCGTGTCTATGGAAGGATTTATATGTACCGTTTTAGGCCAAGTTATGCCATGTATGCGCGCCCGATAACAGCTTATCCGGCAAAAAGTAAACAAGCAGCGGCTATCATGTTGATGATTCAGAACAATTTGGATCCTGCAGTTGCGCAACATCCCCATGAGCTGATTACGTATGGTGGTAATGGTGCCGTATTTCAGAACTGGGCACAATATCGTTTGACAATGCAGTATCTTTCGCAGATGACGGATGAGCAGACGCTGCATATGTATAGCGGTCATCCAATGGGCTTATTCCCGTCTTCCGAACATGCGCCCCGGGTTGTTGTGAGTAATGGCATGATGATTCCGAATTATTCGAAACCTGACGATTGGGAGCGGTTTAACGCCTTAGGTGTCACCCAATATGGGCAGATGACGGCAGGTTCCTATATGTATATTGGTCCACAAGGTATTGTACACGGAACAACGATTACAGTTATGAATGCCTTCCGTCGGCAACTTACCGCTGGAGAGTCTATCCAGGGAAAAGTGTTTTTGACCTCTGGCCTCGGGGGCATGAGTGGTGCACAGCCCAAGGCAGGTAATATTGCCGGCTGTATTACCGTCTGCGCTGAGGTAAATCCTGCAGCTGCAAAAAAAAGATACGAGCAGGGTTGGGTAGATGTATTGGTGGAAGATATTGCCCAATTGGTGGAGCAGGTTCGCATGGCGATGGATAAAAAGCAGACGATATCTTTTGCTTATATTGGTAATATTGTGGAGGTCTGGGAAGCCTTTGACCACGAGAATATCTTTGTGACTGTCGGATCGGATCAGACTTCACTCCACAATCCTTGGTCCGGCGGATACTATCCGATGGGCCTATCATTTGATGAATCCAATGTGCTGATGGCTGCCGATCCAGATAGATTTAAGCAGCTTGTTCAGGCAACTTTAGTTCGTCATGTAGATGCCATTAATAAGCATGTTGCCAAGGGTACATATTTCTTTGATTATGGCAATGCATTTTTATTGGAAAGCAGTCGCGCAGGAGCTGCAATAATGAGCCCAGATGCAGATAAGTTCCGATATCCATCTTATGTTCAGGATATTTTAGGACCAATGTGCTTTGACTATGGATTTGGCCCATTTCGTTGGGTATGTACCTCCGGCGAGCCATCGGATCTGGAAAAAACAGATCAGCTTGCAATGGATGTACTGACATCGCTTCAAGCGATAGCGCCGGCGGAAATCCAACAGCAAATGTTGGATAATATCCAATGGATCAGAGAGGCCGGAAAAAACAGGTTGGTCGTTGGGTCTCAAGCCCGCATCCTATATGCAGATTCTAATGGACGTATCGCGATTGCCAAAGCATTTAATGAAGCTGTTCGAAACGGAGAACTTGCTGGCCCAGTGGTATTGGGACGTGATCATCATGATGTCAGTGGAACGGATTCCCCTTATCGGGAGACGAGCAATATTTACGACGGAAGCCAGTTTACCGCAGACATGGCTATACATAATGTGATAGGTGATAGTTTTCGGGGTGCGACCTGGGTCTCTATTCACAACGGTGGTGGTGTTGGCTGGGGCGAAGTAATCAATGGCGGTTTTGGAATGTTGCTTGATGGTTCAGCAGCCGCGGATGGCAAACTGGAGAAAATGTTGCATTTTGATGTAAATAATGGTATCGCTAGGCGCGCCTGGGCACGAAACAAGGAGGCAAATCAAGCCTTAGATAGTGCAATGGAAAGTAATCCAACGCTACGGGTTACTCGGGCTCAACTGGTGGACGACCATATTATTGATAAATTGTTTAATGAATAAGGAATGAATCTTTTACTTAACCAGCGGGACTTATATACCAAAGGAGACCAGGTCGTCTGGAAAGGACGAATCGATGGCGAACAACGAGATTGGATGCGCTGGCATCAATTGATGGAATGTACAGACCTGTTGTCCGATCCCGATTTGAAGCAGTCAGTGGTGTTCTTAGGGTTTTGCAGTGACGAAGGTGTCGCCCGCAACCAGGGACGGGTGGGTGCGAAGGATGGACCTGGCGCTATACGAAACGTACTTGCTAATCTGCCAGTTCATTTTTCATCTGAACTAAAAATTAAAGATGCTGGTGATATTTTGCTTAAAGATAGTGATTTAGGGTCCGCTCAATTGACGCTTGGTTATGCATTGTCTTCAATTCTTAAAGCGGGTGGATTTCCTATTGTATTGGGGGGTGGGCACGAGGTGACTTATGGGCATTATCTCGGAATAAAAGATTTTTTGGCTGATGGTGGACATCGGATCGGTATTATCAACCTGGATGCTCATTTGGATATGCGTACACTTACTGGAGGGCAGGGAAATTCAGGTACAGGATTTTTTCAGATCGAAGCAGATCGGAAAGGTATGAAGCAGCCATTTCATTATTTGGCGATTGGTATACAGGAGATCAGCAATACAAGTGGTCTTATCAGCTATGCAAAGTCAAAGGGGACGCAGATTATTGAACGAAAAGACCTGATCTCCGATAAATTTAATGCTATTAAGAAGCAAATTGAAGCATTTGCCAGTGAGGTTGATTATATCTACTTAACTGTTGATCTAGATGTTTTTGCTGCTCCTTATGCGCCAGGTGTAAGTGCACTAGCCTTCAACGGTATTGTTCCTGATGATCTATTTTTTGATTTGTACGATGTGATTACTGGGTTACCTAATTTGAGGTCCATGGATATCGCAGAGTTAAATCCATCTTTTGATATAGATACCCGTACAGCAAAATTGGCGGCAGATCTTATCTTTAAATTTGTAAATAGATTTTAATCATTTGTATTCGGATAAGCCTGGTTGAAATCAGGTTTATCTAAATAATAAAAGCAGGTTAGCTCTGCCTTTGGTAGATTCAACCTGCTTTTTGTATTTCCTCATTGCGCTAAAAAAGCACATCGGCCAACTCCGCTTCTTTGTCAAAAACTGACTTTGCAAAGGGGCATAGGGGGAGGATTTTGAGGTGTTCTTTTCGGGCAAATGCGACTGCAGCCATCAATAGTTGTTTGCCTAATCCCTTGCCTGTATAGTTTTCGCGAACTTCGGTGTGGTCAATGATAAATTTTGTCGGTCCAGCCCAAGTGTATGTCATCTGTGCAGCTGATTTTCCTTGATCCACTGCCTCAAAACTGCCGTGTTTTTCGTCGTTTTTATGTATTACTTCCATTGATGATAATTTGATATATAAAACTCTATCCAAAATAAACAAAATCTAGTCAACATCATCCTCGAATTCCTTATCCTGTCGAATATTGCTGAAAATTGACCAAACCATAGCAGGCTTATCTCGGTAATCCACTGACTAAATACTTTAAGTTCGCCAAATAAATGCTAAAATATATAGATATACTAAATATGTTAGTATATTTGCTTCTGAATGACTAATCGGAGCAAAAAACAAGAGTTTGCCATTGTGGATATAGAAACCACAGGGGGTAATGCAAAATCCAGCCGGATTACTGAAATCGCAATCGTTATACATGACGGTAATCGTGTGCTGCATCGTTGGGAGACTTTGATAAATCCAGGCGTTGAAATTCCAAATTCTATTTTTGCGCTTACCGGTATAGATAATGACATGGTTGCTGATGCACCATTATTTGAGGACGTTGCAGCAGAAATTTATGCATTATTGAAAGATCGGGTTTTTGTTGCACATAACGTCAATTTTGATTATTCCTTCATTCGTTTTCAGCTTCAGGAGGCTGGAATAGACTGGTCTTCCATTAAATTGTGTACCGTACGCTATGCCCGCAAGATTAAACCGGGTCTTTTATCTTATAGTTTGGGCCGTTTATGTGATTACCTTGATATACCCATCGAAAATCGACATCGCGCAGGTGGTGATGCTGATGCAACAGCAATTCTTTTCGCTTATCTTCGCGCCCTCGATACGACGCAGGTATTTCAGGAAATGATCAAACATAAGGCTATCGATCAACGGTTTCCGCCGCATTTGGATTTGAAGGAATTTGAGCAACTGCCCGGTACTGCCGGTGTTTATTATTTTCATGATAGAAATGGAAAGGTGATTTATGTGGGGAAGGCAGTCAATATTAAAAAAAGGGTATTATCCCACTTTACAGGTAATAATATTCAGGCACAGCGGCAAAATTTTTTAAAAGAGATCTATCATATTAGTTATGAATCTTGTGGTACAGAACTAATGTCACTGTTGTTAGAATGTGCGGAGATAAAACGACTTTGGCCAAAATATAACCGAGCGCTTAAACGGTATGAGCCAAAATTCGGTCTGTTTTGCTATGAGGATCAAAATGGTTATCTCCATTTGGCGATAGGTAAAATGAATCGGATCCAAGATTGCATTCAGTTATTTCAACGGGAATATGATGCCATTCAATTATTACAGTCCTTTATGAAAGACGGAGAAATAAGTGCTCAGTTTTGTCATTTTGGCACTGCTAGTTTGGCAGCAAAATCGCTAAGTCGAACTGATTTGCCTGATCAGGCACTGCATAATACGCGCGTGGAGCGTTGTATTGATGAATGGCTGAAGCAAAGGCCTTCTTATGTATTTATCGATAAGGGGCGGAATATAGAAGAAAAGAGCTGTATTGTTATTGAAAATGGCCGGTTTTACGGTATGGGATATATTGAGTTATATGGTCAGTATACTAACTTCGAAGATATCAAATCTCAAGTAAAAGCCTACACAAGCAATCATTATATGATGGAGCTAGTTCGGCAAATGGCTGAGCGCTATCCCAACAAGGTGCATTTCATGAACCAAAATCCTGCAGGGCTTGTTGCTGCTGAACCTGACACTGACTATGACAAAATTGCCAAGGATAACCTCTTTCAATAAGTTAATTATTATTCAATAGTATAGACATTCGACCTAGAAAGAGAGATTCGTCATATCAATCTCAGGAATGTGTTAAGAAAATGTGAAATATTAAATTGATACTCTTTTTGGTCTAATAGTTGAAATATTCCTTCTGTAGAATAATAAAAAAGACTTTTCATAATTTAGGTTAATAATTGGTTAGTTAAGACCTGGGGCTCCCAACCTCAGGTCTTCTTTTTATACATAAATAGCATCTGTCGTTTCTCGTATAGCTGGACAGCGCTTTTGATATGAGAGTGGCCCCTGTTCTTTTTGTTAAAAAATCACTTTTTACTATTTTATTATGTAAATGTAATGGTTTGTATATCAAATTATTGCGATTTGTCCCCCCTTTGTCCCCCTCGTTTTTTTCTCTAAGGGGTTAATTTGACATACATTAGTACATGCATACTGTAATGGCGGAATTAGTAAACAAAGATGGGGCGTTTTCTAAAAGTAGCTACGGTATATCTTATCCATATCTTTATATATAAAAAGGGCTTAGGCCCTTTTTTTTGTCATTATGCGGAAATGTCCATTTTATTTTTCAGTAGCCACGTTAGCCGTTGAGCTGGAGCAGCAGATCTACAAGGAAGGATAGTGGTAGAAGATACCTTTTGCACGGATACATACGCTTCATTATGTTCGATAGTATTAAAATCCTGCTTAGTTATGCCTAAAAAATAGGAAATTAAGTTGTCGGATCCATGGCCAGATAATGCAATGATGCGAGGATAGGCCTGATTTTGATTAGGATGGAAAGCTGTGGATAGATAGCGAGTACATAAAAATACAAAAAAGAGTATCCAAATTGTTTAGATACTCTTTTTTGTCTTATTTAATCTTATAGCGATTAGAAATTCGGTTTCAACAGATACTTATCATAGAAACGGAAAATATGATCTGCTGCTTCTTGTGCTGTATCGACGATCCGGTAAAGCTTGAGATCTTCTTCACTGATATATTTGTTTGATAGCATAGTGTTTTGTACCCAGTCCATGAGGCCTTTCCAGTATTCTGAACCAACCAATACGATTGGGAAGCGCGCAATCTTACCTGTTTGAATCAGGGTAATCGCTTCAAAGAGTTCATCCATTGTTCCGAAGCCACCAGGCATAACGATATAACCTTGGGAGTATTTCATAAACATTACTTTTCGTACAAAAAAGTATTTGAACTCAAGCAGTTTGTCCCGATCAATATATTTGTTGTGAAATTGTTCAAATGGCAGTTCGATATTCAAACCTACAGATTTTCCGCCAGACTCATAAGCGCCTTTATTCGCTGCTTCCATAATCCCCGGGCCACCTCCAGATATAATCCCATAACCGCGTTCAGTTAGTAGCGCAGCGATATCGACAGCCATTTGATAATATTTGTGTTCACGTGGGGTGCGTGCAGAACCAAATATGGATACGCAGGGGCCAATTTTAGCCAATTTTTCAAACCCATCCACAAATTCTGACATGACTTTAAAAATCTGCCATGAATCTTTCACTTTAATTTCCTGCCATGTTTTATTCTCAAAAGCGCGGATAATTTTATCTTCTTTTGTAATGTCCATATATAACGTTATACATTTAATTTCTAAAACCCTTTTTTTTTCAAAAAGGAATACAATATAGCTATTTTTTTAATACTAGCTACTTTTTACGATTATTCTTACATTTGCATTATGAATTTTTCTTCTAAACTTCTTGAGAACGCAGTTGCGGAATTTGGTAAATTACCGGGTGTAGGACAAAAGACGGCATTAAGGCTAGTCTTACATCTATTGAAGCAATCTGATTCTGAAGTGGCTCGTTTTACGGCGTCTATTGACCGTTTGAAAGAAGATATCCAATATTGTCAGGAGTGTTTTAATATTTCGGATCAGGCGACCTGCGAAATATGTGGATCCTTTAAACGCGAAAAGAGTTTAATCTGTGTAGTGGAAGATACGCGCGATGTTATGGCCATCGAAAATACAAACTCTTACCAAGGTGTTTACCATGTACTGGGAGGGCTGATTTCACCAATGGACGGAATAGGTCCTGCTGACCTTAAAATTGAAGGATTGCTCAATCGTATTCAACGTGGTGATGTTGAGGAGGTAATTTTGGCGCTTTCAGCGACGATGGAAGGGGATACCACCATTTTTTATCTGTACCGAAAATTGCGCGAGTTTAATGTTAAGATTACAACCATCGCGCGTGGTATCGCATTTGGAGGTGAACTGGAATACGTCGATGAGCTAACCTTGGGCCGGTCGATCGCTACCAGGGTGCCCTATGAGCGTCATGTTGGGTAGTTGTATGTCAAATAGATCTGCTTGACTCCCTCATGGACTTTTCGGCCTTTCCGTATTTGTTGCTGCCTGACCTCATCCTTTAGGATCTGGCTATTATCCTTTTTGTTTTTAAGAATGTTAAAGTAAGCAATCTTACCAATCGTTGTCTTTTCCAGTCCCAATAGACTACAGGAGTAATTCCCCAGTAGATAGTTATTATAGTACAAATGTACCTCCCGCATTAATTTTCTGCCAAACTTGTTTCTTGGATAAGCTGCATGTATCGGTTCTTCCATAAGGGCTTGGGCTAATGCAATACTGTCCTGATCGCCCTCTTTTTGGGTCATGGTCCAATAATATAACGCTTTGATAGCCTCTTCCTCAATGTCTGGAAGCAGATCCAAAGGAATACCCAATAAGCTTCCGATATACTTCCAAAGATGTATAATACCACTTATTTCATTTTCTATTAATTTGAATTTCATTAGTTTAAGGCCAATTAAGTAAACTAATGAAAAACCTAAGTTGGTTGCTAACATATCCCATGTATTTAAAGGGATACCCCATTTGTCAGTGTTCCAATCGCCATGTTTCAATATACTCAAGCGTGCGAAGGAATGGATGCATCGTGTCAATAGAATGGCTTCAAAACCAATGCCCCCTCTTCGTAATGCATGGTCACCTGTTATGTCAACCCAAAATGTAACTGTTTCGGTTAAGCGTTTAACGGCGCCTTTTTTAAGCGCCCCAGTAAAAATCAAGGGCTTGTTGATCGCGCTGGATTCATAACCACCCATGAGGCAATAATCGCGTAATACAATGAGCCCAGTCAATCCTGAGCGCTGACTGAGCGCAATTCCCTGTTCTATCTTTTTCCAATCGAGCCACTGAGGCTCTATTGACAAGGTATTCATAAAATCCGAAATCAGTTTATCGTAAACGCTTTCGATGGCTTTGCCCTGGAGATAATCCCGAATCAGTTGCTGCCCTTTTGCAAAGCCGATTTTTAGATGTAAATGTTCAACCAGTCGGTCGCAGGCCTCATCGTACTGATATAACAACGGAATATATTGATCCGCATCTGCAAGATTTGGTTTATTGGGCAACTTATCAAGCAACTTAGCACCGATACCTTTTGTCCAATAATAGGAAAACGAACTCGTGTTAATTTTATAGCGCTCCGGAATTTTCATGTTTAAATGCGTATACCTAAGTTGAATTCAATTGATCTGTCATCGATTTTAAACGGGTACGTTTATTGAATTGTCCAAATAATATAACTTCCTGTTGCATAGATCTTTTTATCTTCTTTTGTAAAGCTAAAATCAATGTAGTCTGTCTGGCAGGAAGAGATATCGCTACAGCAGAATTGTCGGGAAATTTTAAAATGAAGGCGAAAAGAACCCTTTAGCGTCGTGCGATCAAAGAGAATATTGCTGATGCTAAAATCTGTCAGTGTTGGTGCACCATCTTGATCATTGAGCTGATCAACAACATGATCATCAATCAGCCGCTGCTGTTCAATATCTAATAATTTTGAGAATTGTGTTGGATCGTTTAGCAGCAACTCAAAATTGCTGTCTTCTGTTATTGCTAATTGTACACTGATGTCTGCCATGTTTTAATATACATTAAATGCTCTCCAGTTGGGGATGTACACGTTATAGATCGCTTCTGATTCTTTCTTGTTTTTTTTGGAAAATTTACAAAATGCTGCTAAAACAATCAGATTAATCTGTTCTTTCTCAAAATCAATCAATCGGGACGAAAAATAGATTTCATTGCCCTTGATTTTATAATTCGTGGTAGAAAGCTTGCCGATACGAATTGCCGTAACGGCATAGTTGTCGAGCTGTTCTTCCCAATAGGCTATCCTATTGATCAGTTCATTGTAGAGCAATTCCAGGCTCCAGGCTTTGAGCAACTTGAGTGTATTGACAGTCTTTCGTTGGTGAACACAGATACTGCTTGATGTAAGTTCAATAACAGGTGCTGCTGAGGTTGTAAAAACCTTAACCAGGTAGGGTTTTGTAAATAAATGATAGGGATTTTCCAAGTAGGAATAGGACTGATGATGGCCAGAAGATGCCGGCGGATTTAGTCTAATATATTGCTTGAGAGAGGCAATATCATAAAAAGGTGGTGCATACACACGAAAGGGCGAGCCTGTACCTTGAATTTGGATATAACCTTTGTCCCAACTTACTATTTCATAAAAATTGTGATCGATTTCAATCTGCATATTACGAAAGTGGTGTTTTATAAAACGAGTTCAAAGTAACTATATTTTTGTATTAAACACAGGATAAAGAGAAAATTCATGCAGATATAATAATTTAAGCGTAGCCATAATATTTACAAATGTTGTGATAATATCTACAAAGCGAAAAGAGACTAAATAGCTTAGCTTTGAAAAAAATGATATTGTCATGAATAAATTCAATCAGCATAACGAACAGTATACATTGGAAAATGTACGACTGGAAACAGGCTTTCTTTATAATGAAGGGGAAATTGTTGGAACTGATACGGCACTTTTTACGGTAACAATAGCGGACGGAAAGATAAAAGAAATTCGACCGGGTCAAACTTTAGCTGGTTCCGGAGGATTTGATGCGAAGGGAAAATTGGCATTACCCGCCTTCAGGGATATGCATATCCATTTGGATAAAACCCTTTATGGTCTGCCTTGGAAAGCTGTATTCCCCAAAAATAGAACTGTGAAGGATATGATTGCCCGCGAGCAGGAAATTATTCCTGAGTTGCTTAAGACTTCGGTGGAAAGGGCTGAAAAGCTGATCATGTTGCTACAGGGCTATGGAACTAATTTTGCAAGAACACATTTTAATGTCGATCCAACCTCTGGTTCCAAATCATTGTCAAATCTATTACGGGCATTGGAACATGTAAAAGATTCCTTTGGAGCAGAATTAGTTGCTTTCCCCCAGCATGGCTTATATTATACGGATTCTGTGGGGTTGATGAAAGATATTGCCACTTGGGATAAGGTTGATTTTATAGGTGGTCTAGATCCTTATAGTATCGATGGAAGTATTGAAAAACCCATAGACTTGACTGTTCAGTTAGCGTTGGATAACAACAAGGGTATCGATATCCATCTGCATGAGGGGGGCGAATCAGGTGTAAAAACCATTCATTACTTAATAGACAAAGTACTTGAGAATCCCGCATTGCAGGGACGGACATTTATCAGTCATGCTTTTGCATTGGGATATATGTCTCAAAAGTATCTTCAATATACAGCTGAACGCCTGGCTTCCGCTAAGGTTGGTATCGCGACTTCGGTCCCATTCCGTAATATGCTGATGCCATTGCCTCAACTGCAGAAAGCAGGAGTGGAGGTGCTTACCGGAAATGATAATGTGCAGGATCACTGGGGGACGTTTGGTAGTGGAAATATGTTGCAAAAAGCAAACCTTACTGCGCAACTCTATGGTTATGAGACGGAATTTGATCTGTCCCGTTGTCTGCGTTATGCGACAAATGGAAAATTACCTCTGGACGATAGTGGTACACGCGTCTGGCCAAAGGTGGGTGACGAAGCGAGTTTTCTATTGGTGGATGCCAGCTGCTCTGCTGAAGCTGTATCGCGTATCTCAGCTGTTGATGGGCTGCTGCACAAAGGGAATATCGTTAAATGGAGCAATTCGTCTCCTATTTAATCGCTTACATGCCCCATTTATTGTTTTATTATATGGCCACTTTTTATCCATTAGTGATATAAAGTGGCTTTTTTTCGAATTGTCTGTTTTTTATTGATTCGTATTTTTTCATTCATTTATCTATCCGCTCGTCACAGGCGGTTTATTGGTCAAAAAGAACGTTTCGTTGATTAGTCTAGCTGTGGTGCGGAAAGTTCTAAGATTTTATTGTACAAAGCTTGTCCTGCAATAATCAATTTTATAGTTACCATTTTCGAGAACCAGCCGTACCTCGTTTTGCGTTTTTATATTGTCACCATAATTTATAAATACGCTGTACTTGTCTGTGCTTAGCTTCTTGATCTCGACGGTATTAATTGCCAGGGCATCATCATTACCTCGGCCGAATAACCACATTTCCTGCGTGTAGAGGGGATAAATTTCTCCCCACTTCGCTTTATATCGCGCTTCCGCCCCCGGTAATTCTGCGTCCGTTAGATTTGAAGGACCATAGATTTCGTTAGCATCCGTTAGGAACTCCATAAAACGCGCCGTACAGAGGGCTTCTTCCTTGTCCAGATAATAACAATACTTCCCTGATTGATCATCATTGCAGTGAAAAATTCGCTCCAGCCATACTTTGCCTGGATCAAGTTCTGTTGTTGACTTTACCTGATCGCTGGCTTTCGTAGTATCAGCCCTACTTTTTGTTGTTAGGCTGTCCCCAGCGGGCTCTACAGTATTATTTTTGGGATTTGAACCCGTACAACCAGTGGTGACAAAATAGATAGCCAGTAGAACCAATAATGTTTTTGCTCTCATTAGTAAATTCCAGTTAATTATAACGGTGTAAAAATAGCACTTCTATCCGATAGCTTTCTCATGGTAATCAGTGATATTTATGCTTATCTCATGATCATGTTGGCACATCTCTCGTCTAGTCTCTGTAGATATGCGCAATATAATTGCGTAGTTAGGGTTCTAATTTTTAATACTAACATTTGTTTTTGAATTTTTACATCTAATTATCAGTGTGTTGTGTTTATTTTTGTTGTTTTCTTTGTGTTTTATTTTATTGCGCAAATGGTCTGCACGTTAATAGAGTGATCTTTGTAATGTCAGCAATGATACAGGTTCTTTGATGAAAATTATAGCAAAATGCTTTTAAGATATGTACTTCTTTTTTGGAGAAGTGTAAAAAGACTCGCATTCTTTGATTTGCATCCTAGTCTCCTGTTTCTGTATAGCAGGATAGTATTGTTCCCAATGGGACTCAATGTACTGATAAGAAGAGGAGAATGGGAGAAGGTTGCCAGGGTTGAAGGTTCGAATCCTTCCCTCGAAAGAGGTAGCTCAAGGGTAGAGCACGGCAGTTCCGTTGTAGGTCGCAGGTTCGACTCCTGCTCCTGAGCAATCAGGATAGTTCACCTTGGTTAGAACAACAACTCAATCGTGTGGGTTCGAATCCCACTTCCATTTTCGGATGGAATAGCATAAGGGTATTGCACAGAATTTAGGTTCTGGTTTTGAAAGTTATACCTTCTTTAAAAAGGTGATTTAAATAAAGCTTGCTATAGTCTGTCCGGCGGGGAGGAGAACTTCGTTTTTCTTCATCGCAGTCGGTGGGGAGCCCGTGATCGGGAACATCTCATACAGAGACGATACAGGAAGAGTGTTGTTGTGAATCGCTCAGGCGGCCATTTCGAACGCTTCTACGGTAAAGCTCCGTATGGGCTCTTTTTGATCCCGCTCGGCATCGATAGACAGCTCATAGCAAGTTTTGTCATTAGAAAATAGTATAAACAATAAATACGATGAAAAGAGTACAAGTAAATGTCAATGAAATTGGAATGGTGGTTAAAAATAACCAAGTTATCCGTGTATTGGAAGCCGGTAAGTACTGGTTGGGTTTCGGTGAAAAACTGGAGACATACAATAGGGCAAATTCGTTTCCGTCTAACCATAACATTGATGTGCTCTTACAGGTGGAGGGCTTTCGTGAGCTGGTGGATATTGTCGAAGTGGCGGACACGGAAATTGCGCTGGTTTTCTTAAACAATAATTTTGAGAAGACCTTGGCAGCAGGTAGACATGTGTTCTGGAAAGGTTTGCAAGTGCGCAAATTTCAGCTGGAGGATATTTCGGAGATCGAAATACCGGCTTCTGTCAACCGTCAATTGTTTGAAAAGCAAACGTTGGCTTATTATATCCGTCAATACAAAGTTGAACCAAATGAGAAAGCATTACTTTTTGTTGATGGTGTGTTTACAGAGATTTTGGATCCAGGAACGTATTGCTGGTGGAAGAACGCAAAAACTATTGCAGTGTCAAAAGCAGATATGCGTGTGTTAACTTTGGATGTGGTGGGTCAGGAGATTCTATCGCGGGACAAAGCGCAAATACGGATCAATTTCACTTTACAATATCAAATCGTTGATATCGTCAAAGCGCTGTTGGATAATAAGGAATATGAGAAGCAATTGTATGCCGTGATGCAATTAAATCTCCGGACCTATATTGGTCAGATGACGCTGGATGAACTGATGGACAAGAAGGCGGAGATAAGTACTTATATTTTACAAAATACGATGGAATATATTGCTGGATTAGGCTTACGTCTGTTAACTTGCGGAGTCAAAGATATTATTTTGCCAGGGGATGTCCGCGATATCATGAACCAGGTGTTAATCGCGGAAAAGCGCGCTCAGGCAAATATTATTATGCGCCGCGAAGAAACTGCTTCAACCAGAAGTTTGCTGAATACGGCAAAACTTATGGAGGAGAATGCGATGTTGTTTAAATTGAAGGAAATGGAGTATGTAGAGAAAATTGCCGAAAGGATCAATAACATTTCTATTTCGGGCAATGGGCAGATTGTAGATCAATTAAAGCAGTTGTTTGTAAAGTAGCGACAAAGAGAATTTAATAAAATTGAGAACAAAAGAGGTGCGGGTAGCAATTGTAAAGAGGTATTGCTACCTGCTTGGGATTGGAAAGATCCCCTCGTAAAAAAGATAACAATGGAAAATAAAAGAATTAATGGCAATGATCTGATTGCATTAGGATATAAACAGAACCATACATTGGGTGCTGCGTTGAAAATCAACAGCAAGCGGCATGGTTTTACGCGAGCAGAAATGTTAGCCAAATTTAAATCTGTGCTGGAAAACCCAACAGCATATACTGAGGATACTATTTTCAGTGTACTGGCGCAGGCCATATTGGGACAGGATATTGTTGATGCCTCATTAATTGCGTTGAATGAAAATCCTGCGGAATATACAATTTATGGTGCGTCTGGAATAGAAGCGGGAGCTAAAGAACAGATGAAAGTAGCCATGAAGCTGCCAGTTACGGTTGCTGGCGCTTTGATGCCTGATGCCCATCAAGGATACGGACTTCCGATTGGTGGTGTATTGGCTACTGATAATGCTGTGATTCCTTACGGAGTAGGCGTTGATATTGGTTGCCGAATGGCTTTGTCCATTTTTGATCTGCCAGCATCCTTATTGGATACGGATACAGCAACATTAAAAGAGACTATTCTGAAACATACGCGATTCGGTGCCGGCAATGGCTATCTGAAGCATGAACGTGTGGATCATGCGGTACTGGACAATAAATTGTTTGCAGAAAATGATCTGCTTAGATCCTTAAAAGACAAGGCATGGACGCAGTTAGGATCATCGGGTGGGGGGAATCACTTTGTGGAATTTGGGATTGTGGAGTTTGTTGAAAAGGACGAGGTGCTGAACATTGAGAAAGGACTTTACCTGGGTTTGCTGACACATTCCGGATCCCGAGGCCTAGGTGCAACCGTTGCTGCTCACTATACCAAATTGGCGAAGACTTTATGTAACTTGCCTTATCAAGCTCAAAATCTGGCTTACCTGGATTTAAATACAATGGAAGGACAAGAATATTGGTTGGCAATGAATCTGGCTGGCGACTATGCTTCAGCCTGCCATGAAGTTATTCATGACAAGATAAAAGGTGCTTTGGGCGCTGAGCTGCTAGCGAAGATTGAAAACCATCATAATTTTGCATGGAAAGAGACCTGGAATGACCGGGAGGTTGTGGTACACCGCAAAGGAGCTACTCCTGCGGCGAAAGGTGTGATGGGAATTATCCCAGGTTCCATGGCTACTCCTGGATTTCTGGTGCGCGGAAAAGGAGAGATGGCTGCTATTCAATCAGCATCTCATGGTGCAGGACGATTGATGAGCCGTACACAAGCAATCAAGACGCTCGCTGCTACTGAGTTGAAAGATATGCTTGCTGATCGGGGGATTACGCTTTTGGGAGCCGGTATGGATGAAGCACCCATGGCCTACAAAGACATCCATACCGTCATGGCCTCGCAAGAGGAATTGGTGGACGTCGTTGCAAAGTTCTCACCAAAAATCGTTCGCATGGCTGATGATGGTAGTCGCGAAGATTAGTTGTATTTTAAAGCTTCATTAAATCAAATAAAAAAGGATCAAATTCTTAATGATTTTGATCCTTTTTCTTATCTGTTGGTATTGGCTATCCCTCAGATTTTAACTCCGATTTGCCGTTACAATTTTCAATTTGGAGACAGCCCCTTTAAGCTAATGCTGGTTGCTAGTTATGGGCGACTTCCTTGTAGGTATATACATTATAAGGATAGATCCTTTTGGCAAGTATTTTAGCGATGACACTGACTACCAATAAGGGTGCAAATAGTAGATAACCTGAAGGGACGATGCTGGCAATAATGAAAATTGCGGTAAATGGTGCATGGATGGCAGCGGAAAGCATCGCTGCGGCACCAAATAGCGCAAAGTTAATGACAATAAGATGTGTGCCCAGATAATGATTGCAAAGTTGTGCAAAAAGTACACCTAACAGTGCGCCTGTTACAATACTTGGGGCAAAGACACCACCATCACCACCAGCCCCTAAGGTAAGTGCTGCAGCAAGAGGTTTTAACAGGACAAGTAGGAGCAATGGAAGGAAGTAGAGCCAATTGATGGATTCATGCAAACTATCTTCCAGAATTTCTCCAAGACCATAATAGCTGTCGCCATATAGGGCAGGCAAAAAGAAGATCAAGATTCCTACAGTAATGGCACCCAAATTGACCCGGATGAAGTTATTCTTTATTCCCGCAAAGAAAGATTTTGCATAGATCACAATTTTAGTGAAATATAAGGCTAAAAGACCAGCGATCAGGCCTAGTAAGATGATAAAAGGAACGGCTTGCCATTGCCATTGCTTCGCTGCAAAGTTGAACAAAGGACTGGCATCCATATAGTGTACGAATAGCGAGGCGACCAGCATGGAGCTGATGCCACTGATCAATAGTGTTTTGTTGTATTTTCTGGCGATAACTTCAAAGGCAAATAATAAGCCACCAAGCGCACTGCCAAACAATAGTGTTACACCGGCAATCACACCAGCGCAGATCAGTTCTGTTTTATAAGCCCAAGCCGGATGAAGACGCTTATAGGCCTGGTTTCCCACAGTCGCTGTGGCTACTACAGTAGAAACTTCAATACCGGTTGATCCGCCAAAAATAACTGTCAAAAAACCGTTTATATAGTGAGACGGTATCTTGAAGAAGGGTAAATGATCCTTTCGTGTTTCCAGCGTGGTATAAATCTCCTTGATTCCTTTGTTTTTCCGGTTTTGAAAAGCATACTTTCGTAGAAAATAGATCGCTGTAATGCCCACACTTGGGAAGAGGATAAATAGTCTAGGATCCCAGTTTAAAACGCCCTCAGCTATTTTTTCCTGTACATATCCAGTCATATGTTTCAGACTGTAAGCGAGTAGGCAACAGATCAGGCTTACGAAAACTGAACTTCCGATTAATTTTATGTAGCTGTATCGCAAGATTTTCCTACGGCGGGCTGTGGTGTCCTGCATGTTAGTTTATTTTAAATCGGCACAAAGGTAAAAGATATTTTGGCTAAAATAAATACAAGAGAGGTCTAACATACGTTTTGTTACATTCACCAGTAAATATATAAAAAATTGTCAGGGCTTTAACCGGCTTGACAGTTGTTACCCTGACGAATGATCTTAAGAATTATTGGCTATTGGAGTGCAATAAAAATATCAACCTTTGCCTGTTCTGGGTTTTGTGCTTTCTCACCGTATATTTCAAAATCTGCTGAAAATGCTCTCGGAAGATCGGCTTCCCAGATGTTTAACCAGGCATCGTAAACAATACCTGATGCCAGATTACCTTCAGCCTCGACATGATGATATAGACTTTCTTCAATGCGTATGCCATCCATATCTTCCGGGAGATCATCGAGATGGGCAACCTTACAACCTAATAAGGTTGTGTAGGGCAAGGTATGATCCTTTTCGTATTCTGTATAAACACAATAGAGCTCATTGGATAGTTTATTTGGAATCCGGTTCATAATGTCATTTTCGAAAAATCTGGCCCATAGTTCAGGAATATCTTTGGCGGCTTGATTGTTCTGATTGCTTGTACGTATCGCAATTCCAATAATATTAAAAGAAGGGATAGATCTATTTTCCATGCGTTTTTATATTTTTCCCAAAAATAGATCTGACAGCTGACAGCGGTTTGTCATTAGGAAATGCTGGATTGAAAAAAATAGACCCTTACCGATGAATACTAAATCTTATGTATGGTAGTAAATCAATGTTCTTTTTTCCATATTTTTTCAGAAAATGGTAGGTATTCGGGTAATGCTGCCGAGCCGTACCAAGAATAGTATAAGGGCTCCAAAAGACCATTTTTAATTGCGGGATCTGTCTGAAGTATTTCTTTGGCCTGTTCAATTGTTGCGACCTTATTGAGGATAAAAAGGCCTCGAAAGCTACTGTCATTTTTTCCAAATGGACCAGCTACAATCAATTGCCCATTCTTTACCAAACGGCTAATATTTTCCATATGTCCTTTAAAACTTTCGCTGATCAATTGTTTATCTGTGGTTTTATTTTGGCCAGTTTTTAGCAACACGAAAATATAACTTTTCATCCCATAATCATCAGCGTCTAACTTGGCTGCCAAGTTGCGGTCATAATTGGGGTTTACACCGAGGCTATCGTTTTTTATTTTGTGAACATAAAAAGAATGTGTTTTCCCGGATTTCCCTTCAACTGAAATATGAAGACGTTCTCCTGTAAGCTGTTTATAACGAATTTGGGTGGGAAAATCGTGACGCTCATTGATAAAGGAATAGGTACTGTCCTTATAAGTCAATTCAAAGTCTATTTCTTTTCCGTTATTTTGACCGATTACCAAAGCGGTGTAAATAACCTTGTCGCCAATTTTTTTGACTTTAAGATATTCACTCACGATTTTCTGTCCATTTTTAATGCCGTAAGAGACGCCCTTTAATTCACTGTCATTGATGCGGTCCCAGTGTTCATAGCGTTCTTTATCGGTAACCTTCCAGGTGCCCTGGAGAAATGCAGGAAAGGAGGCCTGTGCGAATACTGACTGCGAAAACAAGATGCAGATGAGGCAAAGCCATAAGAGGATAGACTGTTTCATTTTGGTGTAATCTATTTGGATTAGCTTGTTATTCCCTTTTTGTTAAATGTATAATATTGCCCGAAAACCGCGAGCGGCATAGTAGGAGATAGCGCCATTGTGGTAGGTGAAAACATGGTCATAGCGGCGGTCACAGAATAGGGCGCCTCCGAGTTTACGGATATTGGCGGGTGTCTGTATCCAGCTTGATGTTTTCAGGTCAAATTGCCCCAGCGTTTGTAACTGTCGATATTGTTCCTCCGTTAGCAACTCGACGCCCATCTGTTTAGCCGTTTCCATGGCACTTCCTACCGGTTTATTTTCTTTTCTGGAATCCAATGCGGCTTGGTCGAAACACAGACTTCTTCTTCCTTTTGGGGTTTCCTCGGCGCAGTCGACAAATAAATAAGCACCATTAACTGGATCGATTCCGATAACGTCCGGTTCGCCACCACTCTGTTCCATTTGATGTAAGCTCCAGACCTTGGCCGGATTTTCTTCCAGTTTATGTTGTATCTGTTCCCAGGCAAAGTCTTGATGTCTGTTCATATTGGTCTCAAATCGCTGCTTTAATACTTCGTATAATACGGCCTGATCGGTAGCTGAAAGTGATTTTTTCATATTTGGTATAATTTGAATCTAAAATACACAATTAAAATAAATCTGTTTATAGTCTATTATTGTTATTCAATTAAATTACTTACTTGGGAATTGAATTAAATTTATATTTTTACGTTCAAATTTTTAAAGAATATATGGCTTCAGGAATATTTGCAATCTTAGATGATATTGCGGCTTTAATGGATGATGTTGCAGTTGCTAGTAAAATAGCAACAAAAAAAACCGCTGGAATTTTAGGGGACGATCTAGCAGTGAACGCGGAGAAAGCGACCGGATTCTTAGCATCCCGGGAATTACCCGTTTTATGGGCTATTACAAAAGGTTCACTTATCAATAAATTGATTATTGTCCCGATCGCATTATTATTAAACGTCTTTTTTCCGATAGCTATCAAATATATCTTGATCTTGGGTGGATTTTATCTGGCTTTTGAAGGAGTCGAAAAGATTATTGAGTATTTATTTCACCGTAAACACCGGGAAGGTGAAACCACAGGGGAAGAGGTGATCGAAGAGAATACGGTAGATGCAGAAAAATCAAAAATTAAAGCGGCGATCACAACTGATTTTATCCTCTCGGTAGAGATCGTTATTATTGCGTTAGGCACAGTATTGGATAAAAGTCTGACTTTGCAGATCATTACAGTTTGTGTGGTTGCTTTTCTTGCCACTGTAGGCGTATATGGCATCGTAGCATTAATTGTCCGTATGGACGACGCTGGCTATAAATTAATCAAAAATGCAAAGGAAAAAGGGCCATTGGCCAGTTTAGGGAGATTGCTTGTTCGCGCTTTGCCTTTTATTATCAAATTATTGGCTGTCGTTGGTACGATTGCCTTGATTTTGGTCTCGGGAGGTATCTTTTCCCATTATATAGATTTTCTACACCATGCATTACCTAATTTTCCAGGAATGATTAAAGAGCTTCTGTTCGGTTTAGGGGGCGGTATTATTGCCGTTCTACTTTTTACGGTAGGTAAGAAGATTTTTGGTAAAAAGAAGACTGTAATTACAAATTAACAGGGGCAAATAGTAAAGAAAATAAGGGCTGGTGACCATTACCAGCCCTTATTTTTTGAATGCACTGTTATGCCTTAAATTTCTTCGGCTGCCGCTTCAGCTGCTGCATCCATTTCTACCTGTTCACCTTTTGTATTGATTAAAATTACATCATCTGAATCATCTTTTGTGACGGATGCTATGCCATCGCTAAATGCTGTAGCACCACTGTAGATAAATGGAATGGCAATTTTTCCCAGGCCATTTAAAAAGCCGTATTTGCCATTTTTACTTGCGAGGAAAAGATCGGGTTCTTCGGTTACGGAAATAAAATCATAAGCTTGAGCTATTATTTTGTTTGTTTTAATATCAACGAGACTGTATTTGTCATTATCAACGCTAATAAAATGGGTACCATTGTTTTCAGAAATGAAGCTATAGCTCGCCGGTACAATGATTTTTCCGGCCTGATTTAGAATGCCATATTTTTCATTTTGTTGAAAAACAGCATAGCCGCCATTGATAAAGGAGATCATATCGTAGTTTGCGGGAATAAGTATTTTACCTGCCTTGTCTAGTAAGCCATATTTTTCATCTAGACCGAATAGAAATTGCCCCGAATTATCATCATAGCTTAAATACTCGTATTGAAAGGGAATAATGGCTTTCCCTGAAAGATTGATTGCGCCGTATTTCTCATTTTTAAATTGGACGACACTGATTTCGCCTACAAATGGTGTAATGTAATGATATTGGGCAGGTACGATGATTTGTTGCGCATTATCTTGTAATCCCATAAGACCTGATGTGCTGTCTTCAAATAGGTAAAGATTTTCTGCCATTTGATTGCTTTCCTCACCATCTTGGCCTTCTTCATAGATAGATTCCACTTGATCATAGTCTTCGGGAACGATAAAATCGTTGTCATTTAACTGACTGTCTGCGACATTTTGCGCGACAATATCTACGCCAAGCGGTGTGGTTACCTGAAGCACAGCGCCTGGAATTTTTTTGAAGATATCAAATCCTTCCCAATAGATAACAGGTAGCTTCTCGCTATACCAGATGGACAAGTTGGTATTGCCTTCAATATCTTCGATATTGGGGAGCTCAATCTGTGCCAGTTTGCAAGCATAACCCGCAATGGTTTTAGTTTGACCAGGAATCAATTTTATAGAGAAGGAAGTTGCTTCATCTTCGTGCACGGTGTATTTCAATAGCGACGGATAAAGGATAGTTGATTTATCTTCATTCTTTTTCGCAAGAAAAATGGACTCCTGTCCCTCCGTTGAAGAAATAACTTTTATCTTGTCGTTACTGACATAGGCTTCATACAGGGAAACAGGAGGTTCTTGCTCCGTACCTTCACTGTTGTTTGCGAATACAATGGCATAATTAATTTTAAATGCTTTATTGACCTGCCCGAAGGATATCGCACTAGTAGCCATTAAAATTGCGAATGATAAGAATGTTTTTTTCATCTATATAAATTTGCTTTTTAGTGGTGAGGAAGCGATCATGAGCTCATATACGTAAGATTACTTCGCGATTATAGGGGCATGATATTTTCGTCTACCAAAAATTGATAGGCAAATATGATGATTTAGAATAGGCACTTTTATCCCTGAAATCCGTTATTTCGTGATTTATCACTAGCGATTTCTTCTGGAGCCTGATGATATAAAATCTTATCAGTCGATCAGCAATTGATATTTGGCGAGCAAACCGGGCAATTGTTCTGATCCAAATTTACTATTTTTCATACGATTGGTTTCTGGATCCAACTGAATATTAATGGAGGTACGAAAGTCACAGCCTTCCAGGTTGCATTGTTCAAATCGGGCAAGTAGAAAATCGCAATCTTTAAAGATCACTTGTTGAAGGTTAGCTTTTTCAAAATCGACATGTTGTAGCGAACATTGGTCAAATTTGAATTTCTTCATATTTCGTTCAAAAAAAGAAGCATAATCGAGCATACTATTTTTCGCTTCGATATGGAAAGAGAATGAGCTACATTCGTTGAATTGAATGCCCAACATCTTACAGTCCTGAAAAAGGATATGATCCAATTGGGTTCCCTTGAGCTTAATGTTGGATAAATTACAGGATTGAAATTCACAGTCTATAAAGGTCAGATCTACCAATGCGGCATTTTGGAAATCGCAATATTCAAAAGTGCATTTATAAAATTCTTTAATTCGCTGCAATTCACTATTGAAGCTTACTTTGGAAATCGTCTGTTCTACCAATTCATCCATAATTTCTCTTTCTACGTGAATATTGTGATCGATTGCCTGCGAAAATACATTTTTAGGCTCGATAATGGAAGTATAGTTCACATGTGCTCTTTATATCGCAAAAAAATACCTGACTTCAGGGAGAAAAAACTGCTATTATAGGGTGTAACTTTGGAGCAGTTGCCAAATGCCACCGCATATTGGCCAGCAATATTTTACATTGAAACTCTGGTAGGTTTTATATAGGTTGTGGAAAGGGGCACAGTTTATCGTGCCCCTTTTTATCTGTAATATGCGCTGCCAATTGGATTTGGTATTAATTATTTTTTAGATATTGCCTTAATACATATTGTAAAATGCCATCATTTTTAAAGTATTCGATTTCGATCGCCGAATCCAGTCTTGCCCTAACTTGAAATGTTGTTGTCTTCCCATTATGATGTACGGCTTTTACATCTAAAAGTTTATGCGGTATTAGCTCTTGGGCTAAGCCGGTGATGGTATAGACTTCAGTACCATCAAGTCCAAGTGTCTCTGCATTTTCCCCATTAATAAAGACTAGAGGTGCAATACCCATTCCGACAAGATTACTTCGATGTATGCGTTCAAAACTTTCGGCAATTACGGCACGTACACCAAGGAGAAAAGTCCCTTTGGCTGCCCAGTCACGGGATGAGCCCGATCCATATTCTTTTCCCGCTAAGACAATCAAAGGTGTACCTGTTTTGCGATATTCCATTGCTGTATCGTATACTGTTTTTACCTCATTCGTCGGGAAATACCTACTAAAACCCCCTTCCCGGTCGGTAATTTTATTTTTAATGCGCACGTTGGCGAAAGTGCCACGCATCATGACTTCATGATTACCGCGTCTGGAACCATAGGAGTTGAAGTCTTCTTTATTGACCTGGTGAGACTTGAGATATTTTCCAGCGGCAGTATCTTCTTTAAAAGATCCGGCAGGAGAAATATGGTCCGTTGTGACCGAGTCTCCCAAATAAAGTAGGACCCTTGCCTCTTGGATATCTTCAATAGGCTTTGGAACTGCCTTTATATTCTCAAAAAATGGAGATTCTTTGATATATGTCGATGTTTTATCCCATTGATAGTTCTGATCAAGATTGACTTCGAGATCTTGCCAATCTGTTGAGCCGTCAAAGATAATGTCGTATACCTCTTGGAAATCAGATTGTTTGACACATTCGTTGACTGTTTTCGTAATTTCTTCACGACTTGGCCAGATATCCTTCAAATAAACGGGTTGTCCATTCGGGTCATAATCCAGGGGATCTTCCATTAAATTAATATCCACGCGACCAACAAGGGCATAAGCAACAACCAGCATCGGTGACATTAGGAAATTCATTTTTACCTGTGGATGGACTCGTGCTTCGAAGTTTCTATTCCCTGACAATACTGAGGCGACAATCAATTCACCTTTCTCCACTGCTTCCGCAATTTGTGGTGGGAGTGGGCCTGAATTACCGATACAGGAGGTACATCCATAGCCTACTGTATGGAACCTGAGTGCGTCAAGATCTGCGCTCAGTCCCGATCGCTCAAGGTACTGTGTGACTACTTTTGAACCGGGTGCTAAGGAGGTCTTTACCCAGGACTTCGTTCGTAATCCGCGTTCGATCGCATTTCTGGCCAATAGACCAGCGCCTATCATAACTGTTGGGTTTGAGGTATTCGTACAGCTTGTAATTGCAGCAATAGCAATACTACCGTCACTAACAATATATTCCTTGTTATTGTGTTTTATTCTTACTGCGTGTATGGACTCTGAAATAACCTGATTTGGTGAGGCGTGTTCAACAGGCACTTTCCCAAAAGTAAATTCGGTGCCTGATCCGCCATCTGCCAACCAGGCCGATTCGGAACGTTGTGGTATCGGGATGTATTGTCTATGGTGTTCACTATCGAGTAGTTGCGAAAACTTGCTGTTTAAATCCCTAACCAAAATTTTGTCTTGTGGACGTTTGGGGCCTGAAACTGTGGGCTCAAGTGTGCTTAGATTGAATTCAACCACGGAGGAATATAAGATCTGTTCTTTTCCTGTCCGCCAGAGTAGATTTTGTTTACAGTACTCTTCTACAATTTTGATTTCCTGTTCGGTCCTATTGGTGCTATGCATGTATTCCAGTGTGCGGTCGTCTATTGGAAAATAGGTGACCGTACAGCCGAATTCAGGCGACATATTGGAGATGGTGGCCCGATCTGTGACCGATAGTGTATCTAGTCCGTCTCCAAAGACTTCAACAAATTTTCCAACTACACCTGTATCTCTTAGAATTTTTGTGATGGAAAGAACCATATCCGTAGCTGTACACATCTCGGGAATACTACCCGTGAGCTTAAGTCCGATAACCTCCGGACAAGTAAAGAAGATGGGTTGTCCCAGCATCGCTGCTTCAGCTTCGATACCGCCAACGCCCCAACCCAGGACACCGATACCATTGACCATTGGGGTGTGGGAGTCCGTGCCCACTAAGGTATCTGGAAATAACCAGTTGTCGCGAGAAATTACACCTTTAGCGAGATATTCTAGATTTACCTGATGGCAAATCCCCATTCCGGGAGGTACAACAGTGAAATTTTTTAAACCTTTTTGGGCCCATTTTAGAAGCTCATACCGTTCACGGTTGCGCTCATATTCCAATGTTACATTTTTGTCGTACGAATATTCGGTACCAAAATAATCTACCTGTACGGAATGGTCAATAACCAGATCAACTGGGATCGCTGGGTTAATTTTTTGACCATCCTTACCATGTCGAACAAACTCGGCCCGTAGAGAGGCCATATCAACCACTGCAGGGACACCGGTAAAGTCCTGCATGAGGATACGTGCTGGTTTAAATGGAATATCCTTATCTGCAGGCTGAGGAGACCAGTTGATTAGTGTGCTGATATGCTCATCCGTGATACTAAATCCATCATGATTACGTAATACATTTTCGAGAAGAATTCGGATACTGAATGGTAGGTGTTTGATATCACCCTCCGGTAGATTGTTGAGGGAACTATACTGATAAACTTTTCCATCGATCTCGATTTCCTGAATTGATTTTTCCTTGCTCATATTGATGTGCTTATTATATAGTATATAATAAGCTTATTTGTTAATTTGTTTGTAATAACTTTTACATAATTATTTCTTGGAGCGTAGAGCTTCTAAACTATTTGGTCCAAAGTTGAATTGTTTATCGTTGTATATTGGACTTTTACCATGCTAAGGTTTGATTTTGAGAATAAAGGACGGATTAGCATATGGCGCACGATAGGGTAGTTGATCAATCACATATAAAGTTATTGTGTTAATGGGCTACAAAGGCCCAATTTTATTTTGGTCTACATACGACTGAGTACAATGAAACGGCACAAAGAACGTTTAAGGTAAAGTTAAGTTATAAAGAGAGTCCAATGTTTAAAATAAAATCATCCAGAATTACGACCTTAAGTTTACTCAGTACTTTACTAATTACTTGTTCGTGTTTAGCTTATGTACATGCTAATGAACAGAAGGGAAAGGGATTCTTGTTGCTTAAGAATGAGCCCGCCATTTCCGTTGAAGATGTCAGTTTTAGGGATAGCAAAGGGGAAGTTGTTTCGTTACGACAGCTCAAAGGTAAAGTTGTTTTGATCAATTTTTGGGCGACATGGTGTTCACCTTGTTTAGCGGAAATGCCATCTTTGGACAAACTATATAAAGATTTCCGCGGGAATAGCCGCATAATATTTTTGTCAGTGGACGTCGATGGTAACTTGAAGTCTTCGGAGAAGTTTTTAAAGAAAAGAAAATATAGCCTTCCGGTTTATCAGTTAAACTCCACACTTCCAAAAGATCTTCGTACGACGAGTATCCCCACAACCATCATTATTGATAAAGGAGGCAAATTGGTCAATAAGCACGTGGGCGGGATGAATTTTGGTTCGGCGAAGTTTCAAAAGGCCCTAAGGCAATTAACGGAAGAATAATCTGCAGGCAAAAAGCTACGATTTGGTTCAAACTTAAATTTGCGGATTCATTTAGTATTCTGCCATTTTCTTGTTAATTTTGCATGCTAATTGTATAAGGAGAAATTTATATATGCCAGTCAAACTTCCTAATAACCTACCTGCGATAGAGCTTTTAAAAAAGGAGAATATCTTTGTCATGAGTGATCTACGAGCGAATGAGCAGGATATTAGACCATTACGTGTTTTGGTTCTCAATTTGATGCCACTTAAGATTACGACAGAGACCGATTTTATCCGCTTACTTTCCAATAATCCTTTGCAAGTGGAGATGGAGTTTCTTCGATTGGAAACGCATGTTTCAAAAAATACGCCCGAGGAACACTTAGAGATGTTTTATAAAAGTCTAAGTGAGGTGAAGGAAAACTTTTATGATGGTATGATCATCACAGGAGCTCCTGTCGAAATGGTCAGATTTGAAGAAGTGACTTATTGGAATGAAATCCAGACAATCTTTGACTGGGCAAGAACGCATGTAACCTCAAGTTTGTATATCTGTTGGGCGTCACAAGCCGCATTATATCATTTTTATGATGTAGAGAAAAAGCCTCTGGATGAAAAGCTTTTTGGTGTATTCAAACATACGGCTCTCGACAAAAGGCATCCGTTGTTTCGTGGATTTGACGATGAGTTTTTTATTCCCCATAGTCGGCATACAACCATTGAGAAAGACGATCTGCTTGCTAAAAATGAGGTAGAAATTCTTTCGGAATCTCCTGAGGCGGGTATTGCCATCGCGTCCTCCCGCGGTGGTCGTGAATTTTACCTGACTGGCCATTCTGAGTACGCTCCATTTACCCTGGATGAAGAATATAAGAGGGATTTAGAGAAAGGTCAGGCCATTCGTATGCCAGCGAACTACTATAGAGATGACAATCCAGAAAATCAACCTTTGGTGCGTTGGACGAGCCATGCTAACTTGTTATTTAATAATTGGCTCAACTATTTTGTGTATCAAGAAACACCTTTTGATCTAAAAGATGTCGTTCATCTGGGCGAGATTAGGCAAAAAGACTGAATACAAATTTTATCTTAAGCAAACAAAATATGCTGGCGGAGAATTCTATCTATATAAAGTAGATCATATGAAAAGAATGTTTTTACTGTTTTGTTTGCTGTTTTCCATAATTAAACTTCATGCAGAATTGCCGATTGAGGAAAATCAAAAGCTCAAGGAGGCTAACGGCACGTTGTGGTATGCCAACCCCTGGATTTGGCTGGGTGGAGTGGCACTCTTCCTAGTGATTTTTATTCTTCTGCTCCGTAAATCAACTCAAAACAAAACGCAGGATAGCTAGTATATCATATTTTGGTTGTCTGCGAAACTATGTTTTGTATGAGGCACAATAACAAAACTTTTCTTAAGTTTGTGTCGATACGAAACAAACTAAATTTATATGAAGAGAAATATACTTTTGGCTGCCTTGTTAGCATGTGGTTCTTTGGCTGGGCATGCGCAAAATAATGCAATCAATGTAAATTACATGGATAAAAGTGTTCGTCCGCAGGATGATTTCTACAATTTTGTGAATGGTCAATGGATGAAAACGGTTAAAATTCCGTCTGATAAGGCGCGCTGGGGCTCTTTTGATGAGTTGCGTGAAAACACAGACGTTGCTACGCTAAAAGTGTTGCAGGAATCGTTATCAGGCCAGTTTACAAAAGGAACAGATAACCAGAAAATAGGGGATTTATACCGGTCTTATGTAGATATGAAGACGCGCGATAAATTAGGATTAGAGCCCGTTCAACCCTATTTGACAAAAATTAATGCGATAAAGAATTTTGACGACCTTTATAAATACCTAGTAGAGGTAGCGCCTATCGGAGGAAACCCTTTCTTTGGTGGGTATGTATATGCGCATCTCAAAAATTCTAATATCAATACGGTTTATTTGGGTGGTGGGAGTCTGGGCTTAGGCCGTTCTTATTACCAAGTGAAGGATCAAAAGAATGAAGAGACATTAAAGGATTATTCAAATTATATTTCTGCTCTCTATGCCAAATCGGGACAACGTACAAGAGATCTAAAAGGTCCTAAAATTGTTGCATTTGAAAAAGAATTGGCCGCTAATCTAAAAACTGTCGAACAGTCGCGTGATGCAAACGGTCGCTATAATCCGGTTGCAGTTGCTGATTTGAAAAAGATGGTAAAAAACGTCGACATTGCTAAATATCTAAGCGATGTAGGATTCAAAGCAGATACTGTTATTGTTCCAGAATTAAAATACTATGAAAATTTAGATAAAATCTTCAATCCGGCGAATCTTCCGATTATTAAAGATATCTTGACATTTCATCTATTAAATACCGCTGCCTCGTATACAACTCAGGAATTAAATGACCTTTCTTTTGATTTCTGGGGACGGAAATTAAAAGGGCAAAAGGAACAGCGTGCATTGGATAAGCGAGGGGTGGAATTCGTCAACTCTATAGCCGGAGAACTTCTCGGTAAGTTATATGTAAAAGAGAATTTTCCACCAAAGGCCAAAGCTGATGCTGAAGAGCTGGTAAGTTACCTTGTAAAAGCATTTGGGCAGCATATCAATGGTCTAACATGGATGTCGGCAGATACCAAAGTGAAGGCGCTTGAAAAGTTGTCGAAGTTTAAAGTGAAGATCGGTTATCCAGACAAATGGAAGGATTATAGTAAACTCGATATCGGAACATCACTTTACGCAAATGTTCTATCATCTAGCAAGTGGGCTTTCTATGAGAACCTCGCAAAACAGGGTAAACCGGTTGATAAATCTGAGTGGGGAATGACACCACAGACTGTCAATGCCTATTATAGTCCGTTGTTTAACGAAATTGTATTCCCTGCAGCGATTCTTCAGCCACCATTCTATGATTATAAAGCAGATGCAGCCGTTAATTTTGGTGGAATAGGTGCAGTTATCGGGCATGAGTTATCTCATGGATTTGATGATCAGGGCGCAAAATACGATGGAAATGGAAATTTGAACAATTGGTGGACGGATAATGACAAGGCTAAATTTGAAGCGGCAGCGGATGCACTGGTCAAACAATTTGAAGCTTATGAACCTGTTCCGGGAGTTTTTGTAAATGGTCGTTTCACTCTAGGGGAGAATATCGGTGATTTGGGTGGTTCCTCGGTCGCCTTTGATGCACTACAACTGTACTTAAAAGACAAAGGAAATCCGGGTTTAATCGATGGATTTACACAGAATCAACGATTCTTCCTTTCTTGGGCGACTATTTGGAGAACAAAAACAACAGATGAGTTTGTTGTAAATCAGGTAAAAACGGATCCGCATTCACCGGCGCAATACCGAGCTTTTGCTCCAATTATCAATTTGGATGCATTCCATGCTGCTTGGGAAACGAAAGATGGTGATAAAATGTTTATCCCCACAGATAAACGTATTAAGATCTGGTAGGAAAATCCACCGATCTTATCTAAACAATAAAAGGGATATTTCAAACGAAATATCCCTTTTATTGTTTAACGCATCCATTTCAGCACAAGGTAAAAGCCGAGTCCAGTGAAGGACAATGTAATCGCTGTTGCCCACCAAAGTGTGGTAAAACCAAAGGAGTCAACAATGGACGTTCCGAGCAGTGGCGAAAATATATTTGCGGCCGAAAATGCCAGTGAGTTAAAGCCCATATAAGCACCTTGCGTTTTTGGGGTCGAACGATTGACAGATACGGTCGCCATAAAGGGCAATGTCAACATTTCACCGAGACCAAAAATAAAAAAAGTGAAATATAGCCAGCCAAGTCCACCAATGTAATTTAACATGGCATATGAAAGGGCGCATAAAATGGTGCCAAATACCAATGTACTGATCAGAGAGAACCTCTTTTCGGCGATATGGACGACAAACATCTCCAATAGAACGATCACAAAACCACTCCAACCTAGTAGAAATCCAATCTGATGGTCATCCAGGTGGTGTACTTCACGATAAAATATCGGTAAGGTTGTAATGAGCTGAAAAAAACAAAACGAGAAAATGCAGCAGAATATATTGAATAATACAAAGGGAATATCGGTATAAGGATTGCGACTTTGTGTTACGATCAAATTACTGTCTGCCAATGTTTCTTTTTTTGCTTTTACATCTGTTCTTTTTTGCCTTTTGTTAAAAAAAACAAAGAATATTACTGCAGCGCACATTACCGCAAAGGAATTCCCATAGAATATCCAGTTAAAAGAGATCGTTGCCAGAAAACCTGCAACAGCGGGACCGATTGAAAATCCCAGATTAATCGCTAAACGGTTAAGTGAAAATGCCCGGGTAATATTCTCTGGTTTGGCGTAACTGGCAACTGAAACTGAATTAGCAGGTCTAAATGTGTCAAAAATTAGACTCAGTGTAAAGATCATAATAGACAGCGATTGAACCTCCTTAAAAAAGGGGATCAATAAAAATAGAGGTGAAGCCAATACTAAACTACCAAATTGTACCTTGAAGCTACCGATCCGATCTGTCAACCACCCTCCGATATAGGAGCCGCAAACTGAACCTATGCCATAGCTCATTAGGACAATTCCAACCTGTTTGATGTCAAAATGGAGGACCTGTGTCATATAGAGCCCCAGGAATGGAATGACCATACTTCCCATTCTGTTGATCAACATAACAACTGCCAAGAGCCATGCGGCCTGTGAAAGGCCTTTGAAGGAATCCAAGTATATGGATATGATTTTTTTCATGCAAATAATTTGCTTTTTAAAAGCTGGTCATTTATTATGAGCATTACCATTTTTCCACTATGGGTTGGTTTCGCTCACAAAAACTTCAACGGATTCTGTCAAAAAAATGCCAAATTGATGTGGTCAATTTGGCATTCTATTATAAATAGATAATATTATGCCAGATGCGATTCTGCTATTAAAGGGTTGACCTGATAGGTGCTTGCTACCATCTGTTTTTTGTCTGATCCTGGTTCCATAATGAAATCAATACGACCAAGATTAATGCCTGCAAAACCAACTTGGTTGACCACAGTTTTCGTCCCTTTTAAATTTGTGACCAAAGTTGGTTCATTCAGAAATGTATGGGTATGTCCGCCAATGATCAGGTCGATATCTGATGTTTTGGCTGCTAGAACCAGATCTGAAACTTTGTCATTCTCATATTGATAGCCGAGATGTGAAAGGCAGATAACAAGGTCGCATTTGTGTTTTTCTTTCAGGATTTTAACAATTTTGTTAGATATCTTGATTGGGTCTAGATACTTCATTCCCTTATAATTGTTGGGATCCACCAAACCTTCGATATCAACCCCCAGTCCAAATACACCTACTTTGATCCCTCCTTTATGAAATATCGTATAATCTTGGGTTTTCCCTTCAAGCACAGTACCTTTAAAATCATAGTTAGCAGTCAGAAATGGAAATCTGGCGTGATCTAAATATTTCACTAGTCCATCCAAGCCATTATCGAACTCATGGTTACCAAATGTACCGGCGTCATATCCTAATTTGGTCATCAGGTCTAATTCCAATTTTCCGCCAAAAAGATTGAAATAGGGAGTTCCCTGAAACATATCCCCTGCGTCCAATAAGAGTAGATTATTTTCTTCACTACGGATCTTATTGATCAGTGTGCTCCGGCGAGCTACACCACCCAAACCCTGATATTTACCCCCATCCATCGGAAAGGGCTCGATACGACTATGCACATCATTGGTATGTAAAATGGTCAATTTGATCTTTTTGCTTTTTGCAGCAGCTTGAAAAGGTAGTGAACCTAACGCAAATGCTGCAGAAAACCCACCGGCTTGCTTGATAAAGGTTCTCCGATTAATTGATTTTAATTCTTCCATCTAATTCTGCATTTACTTGTTTGCCTGCTTTTGTTAATTCACTTACATATGCTATTAAACCTTCGCGCATCCGTTGGGGATAGTTGGTTCTAGTGATCGATTGTGTCAATAGAGCGAGATTATCACCACCATTGGCCAGATAATCATAGGTAACGAGTTTGTAAGCTTTATTGTCATCTATTGTTTGTCCTTTGACTTTGATATCCTGTACCTTATTGCCTGTTATGGTTAAAGTCATACCTGCAATAGGCTGGCCATGGGTTGTCACGATATAGTCTGCAAGCTGGCGTATTTGGCTGCCTTTTAATTCAATAATCGTCAATGTATTTTCAAAGGGCATGACTTCAAAGATATGTCCTACTGTAATATTTCCGGCCTTGAGATCATTGCGAATTCCACCTTTTGTCGCAAAGGCAATGTCGGCGGGATTATGGGCATAATGGTCACTCATCCATAACAATGCTTCACAAAAGAAGTTACCCATTAATGTTTCAGGGGTCTTTTCTTTTGTCAGCGCCTTGTCGGCATGTCCGATAACGCGGTTCATTTCAGTTTCCATTTTTTGCTTGAAAGGCTCATAAATGGAAATGACAGTAGGGTCTGCTTGTACATCCTTGTTAATATGGTATTGTTGGAAATCCTTTCGTGTAGGGTGTAGTTGCTTCGAACAACCTGTGACCATCAAAAGCGAAATGACTCCAAAACTACCAATAAAGGCAATTTGCTTTGATATATTCATTATAGTTAGTTTAACCAAAATACTGCTGCAAAGTTAGCCAATTAAAAAGGAAGAAATCTTATTCCTTCCAGTCTAATTTTGCTAAAAAGATAAATACAATAAAAGCTTAACATAGATCTACGTTAAGCTTTATCATATAATTAGAAAAATAACAACCTAATGAACTAATTCTGCTTCGGGAAGATCATCTATAGTCGATTGACGGTCTTCACTCTTTGGCAAAGAATCGAATGTCTTTCCTTGCAGGATCTTTTTGTTTTTATTTTTAGTTGACAATTTGGTGCGGTAAGCCTTCCAGTTCATCAGTAAAACAGAGAACAAAATAACTGCCAAACCAACGATCTGTAAGGAAGTCACGGCATGTGAAGTGAAAAAATGACTTAATATTAACGCAATGATCGGATTTACATAAGCGTAGGTACTTACCTCCATCGCTGGGCGCACCTGCAACAGCCAAATATAGGAGCTAAATGCTAGGATGGAGCCAAATGTGATTAAATAACCTAAATTGAACCAGTCGACTGGAGCCACGCTGCTCAGTTCAAATGATGCATATTCACCTGTAAACAGGGCAGTAATATTAAATAGAATACCTGCAGTCACCATTTGCCAAGCCGTTTTGACCATAACATGTAAGTCTTCCTTTTCTTGGGTCTCTGATTTTTTAAAATATTTGGATACTAATGAGCCTACTGTCCAAGCAATAGAGCCTAATACTAAAATACATAAAGCGATAATCTTGAGTGTCCCATTCGCATTGTCATTAGATGACAGGATCTGTTCAGCAAACAACATCACAACGCCAACGAATCCAAGCAAAACACCGGCTACTGTTGTAATGCTGCTAAAATTTTCTTTCCATTTGGGTTTATCCAGTATAATAAACCAGATCGCTGCTGCTGCTGCAATAATTGCTGCCACCCCGCCAGAAACATATTGTTCGGCCCAGATGACGCCAGCCATATCGACAAATAGAAGTAGGAATCCAACGAAAGCAGCTTCCAATATGGAGCGTTTGTTAAAAAGTTTATACCCTTTTATGGCACAATAACTCATCAGGATGGCACTTGCGGTGACAAAACGAAATGATCCCAGTATAAATGGTGGAAAGCTATGCAATGCTTTTTCTATAAAGAAAAAGGTGGAGCCCCATACCACGTAAATTATAAAATAGGCAACCACAACCATAAGTGGATTAGCAGCTTTTTTGTGACCTTGCAACATATTAAACCTCCTTTCTATTATTCAGGTATAACAACCTGTTGATCTTCTTTAACCGTCTGAAGCACAATTGTGGTGCGCGTGGAAATTATTCCTTCTACTTTACTTAAGGTATTACGCATTAAATCCACTAAACCTGTCGAATCAGCGGTTCTTACTTTAATAAGATAACCATCATCTCCAGCGATATCGTGTACCTCCTGTACTTCTGGAATTTCAGCTAAGGCAAGGCCTACACGCTGCTCTCCAATAATATCATTCGCTTTGATGAAAATAAATGATAAAAGTTTTTGATCGACAGCAGCTGGATTGATTTTGGCGCTGTATTTTAAGATGACGTCTTTTTGTTCGAGCTTTTTAACGCGCTCCAGTATTGCTGACGGAGCCATGCCTAATTCTCTTGCAATATCAGCATTGTTAATACGCCCATTATCCTGCATTAAACGAAGGATTTTGTAATCTACTTGATCTAAATTATATTCTACTTTTGTCATTTCGACTGCAAAGGTAGATAAAAAAGTATAATATTCAAAATATTAGTGTTAATTATGAATATTATTCTGATTGTTTCATTTTAATGCTGAATTTTATTCTATTGATAAGAATGTTGGTTTTCTTTGTTTGTTTTAATTGACTTGTTGAGAGGATGTTGCAAAGCTTTACAATTTCAATGATCAACAATTATACCGATTTCTCAATTTAATAATGATATTCTGCGTGGATAGGATGACTCCTAAGCCGATCAAACAACCCACACATACACAGCCGAAGCGGTCAAGAGCTGCAAAATAGGAGCGACTTTCCTGTTCATGTAAATAAACAATAATCAGCGCTACCATCGAGGTGCGAGCCACGGCCATAATATTTAACGCTTTGCAGATAACCAAAGAGGCAAGCATGCCAATCATCATAGCGTAAAGCTGTGGAATTGGAATGAAATATAGACTGAGGCCTATGGCAGAGCCGATAAAATTGGATTTTGCACGGTCAATGGCAATTTTTTTTGACTCATTTTCCTGTGGAGATATGACCAATATAATTGAAATTAGGGTCCAGGAAACGGAGTATTCCGGAAAGGATACGAATAAGATGTAGCCAAGTAAAAACCCAACGAGTACCCGTATCGAATATATAATAAAATCTGAATGTAATGTGTATCGGAGGATAAGATTACGCATATAACGGAGAGGATGTTAATTCGTTAAACTGTGTTGATGTAGCAAAAATACGAGCAAATGAGGAAGATGCGAAATAAAATTCAAGTTTGTCACCTTTTGTGAGTGCGTTTTTATGCGTTTTAGATAAAGAAGTTGTGTGTTTCTTGCAAGTAAGCCTTTTCCCAAAGGAGAAATTTCACTAAATTTGTTTTCTACATTTAAAAATTATATCCAGTGAAAGATCAGAGTCAATTAGCCCTATTGGCAACTCAACTAAAAGGAGAGTTGTATTATACAGATGAAGCGTCACACCAAACGATGTTGTTTGCTTATTCGACGGATGCTTCGGTATACCAAGAGAAGCCCTTGGCTGTAGCTATTCCAGCAGGTATAGATGACATCAAGAAGCTGATTGATTTTGCTCGCACAAACCAAACGACACTAATTCCGCGAACGGCTGGCACCTCCTTGGCAGGACAGGTTGTTGGAAATGGTATTGTTATGGATATCTCCCGGTATTTTAATCGTATCCTCGAATTAAATGTGGAGGAGAAATGGGTGCGTGTGCAACCTGGTGTCATTCGTGACGATCTTAATAAGTTTCTTAAACCTTATGGGCTGATGTTTGGCCCAGAGACCTCTACAGCAAGTCGGGCTATGGTCGGAGGAATGATCGGTAATAATTCCTCAGGCCTCCATTCCATTGTATGGGGTGATACCCGTCATAATTTAATTTCAGCAAATGTAGTTTTAGATGATAAATCTGAGGTAAGTTTTGCTTCGCTGGATGAAGCGAGTTATTTCAAAAAGCTTTTACAAGCAGATCGTGAAGGAGATATCTACCGTCACATGAATAATTTGTTGACTGATCCTCAAAATTTGGCTGCGATTGAGGCGGGCTACCCCAAGCGTTCAATTACCCGACGAAATACAGGGTATGCCCTGGATATTTTGAGTGATCGTACGCAACCGTTTAATATGTGTAATCTTTTGGCAGGGTCAGAGGGAACTTTGGCGATTGTAACTGAAGCAAAGCTCCGCTTGATGGATTTACCGCCCCAGGAACTCGGACTGTTATGCGTGCATTTTGCTGATATGGTTGAATGTATGCATGGCAATGTAATTGCATTGAACCATAAACCTGAGGCCTCGGAATTGGTGGATAAGTATATCATGGATTTTACGGTTGGTCATCCTACTTATCAGTATAATCGTTTTTTTATAGAGGGTGATCCACAGGCATTATTAATTGTTGAGTTTAGAGGACATACGGTGGCTGAAACCGAAGCTAAAGCAATGGCTTTAAAGGCGGAGCTAATCGAAAAAGGATTGGGCTATGCTTATTCTTATATTACCGGAATTGAGCAAACCAATCTGGTTTGGGATGTTCGAAAAGCGGGGCTTGGTTTGATTCGTAATCTTCCGGGGGACAGCCAGCCCGTCAATTTAATCGAAGACTGCGCGGTTTCGCCGGAGGATCTACCTGAATATGTCAGCGATATTCAAAAATTATTGACTGAGGAGGGCGTACATGCATCTTATTACGCGCATGCGGGAGCGGGTGAGCTGCATATCGAACCTTTTGTCAATCTGAAATCAGAAGAAGGTAAGCGCACGTTCCGCTCCATATTGGAAAAAACAAGTGACCTTGTGTTAAAGTATAATGGATCATTGAGCGGGGAGCACGGTGATGGACGTTTGAGGGGAGAATTTATTGGTAAAGTGCTAGGAGAAAAGGTTTATAAACTTCTGGAGGAAGTAAAGATGATTTTCGACCCTTTTGGAGTTTTTAATGCAAATAAGATTGTCAACACTCCTCCAATGGATGCCCATTTGCGTTATGACAATGAAAAAAATAGAACGGATATAAAAACCTATTTTGATTTTTCCAAAGATGAATCCATTCTCCGTTTGGCTGAAAAATGTTCGGGCTCGGGTGATTGCCGGAAAACAGAAATTACCGGTGGGACGATGTGCCCATCTTTTATGGCGACACGGGATGAGAAGGACACGACGCGTGCACGCGCAAATATGTTGCGTCAATTTTTGACCAACTCCACGAAAAAAAACCGCTTTGACCATGAGGAAATCAAGGAAGTGATGGATCTATGTCTGAGCTGCAAGGGCTGTAAAACGGAATGCCCGTCGAGTGTGGATGTTGCCAAGATGAAAGCAGAGTTTTTACAGCATTATTACGATGAACATGGGGCCGGCTTTCGGACCAAATTGATCGCGAATTTTACGGATTCCCAAAAACTGGGATCACTCGTTGCTCCAATCTATAATTTTGTTGTGAAGAATGACTTTTTATCCGGTTTGGTAAAGAAAACCATAGGGTTTGCACCAAAGCGCTCACTTCCTACGGTGAATGGAATGACGTTGAGCCAATGGGTCAGGAAAAAGGCGATAGCACAACAGACTAAACGGAGGGTCTATCTATTCGCAGACGAGTTTACGGAATATAATGATGCTGAGATTGGTATTACAGCTTACAAGCTGTTGACGGCATTGGGCTATGAAGTGATTATTCCAAAACATGTACAAAGCGGACGGACATATCTCTCAAAAGGATTTGTGAAAGAAGCAAAAAAGATTGCAAATCAAAATATTGATTTTCTGAAAAATCTGATTACAGATGAAACGCCGTTGTTGGGTATTGAGCCATCAGGTATCATTACATTTAGAGATGAATATTTAAGCCTAGTTGATGAAAACCTGCGTGCCGATGCGCAGCGCATAGCTAAAAATGCACTTATGATAGATGAATTTCTGTTAGCGGAAATCGAAGCGGGGCGAATTCATCCGGAGCAGTTTACAACTGCAGAAAGAAAAATCAAACTGCATGGGCATTGCTATCAAAAAGCTTTTCATCTGGTAGGTATTACTCAGCAAGTTTTAGCTTTTCCATCCAATTATTCTGTTGATGTGATTCCATCGGGCTGCTGTGGTATGGCGGGGTCATTTGGTTACGAAGCCGAACACTATGATGTCTCGATGAAAGTGGCCGAACTGGTTTTATTACCAGCTGTACGTAATACGGATTCAGAGACTCTAATTGCTGCTGCAGGTACATCGTGCCGTCATCAGATTAAAGATGGTACCGGAAGAAAATCTTTCCACCCTGTTGAAATTTTATACGACGCTTTATTGAAATAAAATAAAAACATTGCGAATAGTTGTTTGTTATCAGTAATAATAGTAATATTAAGGAACAATATTTCAATGATTACTGACAATAAACAATTCACCATGTACAAAATTCAATCTATAGCCCTTCTTGCAACAGCTACGATAATGGTGGCTGCTTGTGGAAATTCCAATCAGAAGAAAGCTGATGGAAGCGATACTGCGACAGCTAACACAATCGAGCGGGTTCGCATCGAAAAACTAACGAACGGTACACCAGGGCCTGAAAAAAAGAATTTTTTTCTGCGTATTACCGACGAAGTTAAAACCGATTCAAGTCGCATTTATACAACTAAGTCAATTTATAATAAGGATACAGTAGGTGCTAAAATTGAAATTGTTGACTTTATCCCAGCAGGCATTATAGATGGTCAGCCAAGTGATGACGTGGGCTTTACGAAAGGGAAAATCAAAATTTCTAGCTTAGGAACACAATCGGATAACTTGGTTAAAGCTTTAGGTGAATTATTTCAAATGCCAACTACTGATGGCTTTACGAAAGACATTGTTCTACCAAATGTATTTTCGTCAAATAAAGTGAATGTTGATCTATCAAAGAAAACGGCCTATAGTTTCAAACTATTTTTAGAGAATAAGAAGGCGGAACCTGCGGAATTGTTTTTTAATGTGGATACCTATAAGCACTCGATTGAATTTTCCGAAAAAGATCCATCGTTCCGGGCTGGATTTCTATCGGCTTTGACAGGAAAGTAAATCTTTCTCCATTGATAACTGATAGCAAGCTGGGTTAAACAAGAAATATATTGAAAAAGAGAGATGGCTGTATAATCGAAGGATTATACAGCTTTTTTAATGTGAATTCTTTTGTTAGTCTAGTTCGTTGGTTGCAAGCTACTCATTTCTTTACGTACAAATAGAAAGACAGCTCCCAAGAGATATTCCTATGCTTGGAAATTTATAAGTGGAAAAAAACGTTATATTTGTGCTAATATATTTAGTTTTTATTTATGCGGCATTCAGGAACGGCGGATTTGCCATTACATTACGGAAAGGTACCCGCTTGGCTATATGAACGGATGAGTACGTTGGGCAAGTCTATTGTGGAAGTCATTCTTATGGATTATGGACAAGACGAAGTACTAAGGAGGTTGGCAGATCCATTTTGGTTCCAAAGCTTCGGAGCTGTACTCGGTATGGACTGGCATTCCTCAGGCATCACAACATCCGTTATGGGTGCTTTAAAACGAGCAATAAATCCGTATGCGGATACATTCGGCCTCTATATATGTGGCGGGAAGGGGAAATTTTCTAAGGACACGCCGAAGGAATTAGTCTATTTGGCAGATAAAACAGGTTTGGATGGTAATAAATTGATTCGAACGAGCAAACTAGTAGCAAAGGTTGATAATACGGCGATACAAGATGGCTATCAATTATACCTTCATAATTTTATTGTCAGCAAGGACGGTCATTGGGCTGTGGTACAACAGGGTATGCATCATCACGATGGAACTGCCCGTCGCTATCATTGGCATTCGGAGCAAGTGCGCTCTTTTATTGACGAACCACATGCAGGTATTGAGGGACGTTCGCAGGGAGTTATCCTCAACTTGACTGCTTCTGCTGCGGCCCCTAACCGAGCCGGTATTATGACTATCGTCAACGAAGATTATTCCCGTGCGTTAATTGATTTTAAAAAATTAGTCATGCCTTCCCATCATGATGTACGCGCTACAGATGTTGATCTCAAAAGGCTAGGAGCGATGTTATATGTTGCACGGGAAAATCAACCTCAGGATTTCGAGGAGCTTTTGTTGTTAAAAGGCATGGGACCGCGTACATTACAATCGTTGGCACTCGTCAGTGAGGTGATCCATGGCGCTCCAGCGCGATTTGAAGATCCTGCGCGCTTTTCTTTTGCCCATGGTGGAAAGGATGGTCATCCATTTCCCGTTCCTTTGGATATTTACGATCAAAGTATTCAAATTTTACAGAAAGGTATCGAAAAGTCAAAACTAGGGAATAATGACAAATTAAAATCTTTGCATAAACTCCATCAGATCATATTGCAGGCTGAGGATAATTTTACGCCACAGTTTGATATTCAGCAGGTCATCGTAGAAGAACGTAGAGATTCTTGGAAGTACAATGGCCGAACCGTATTTGGCCAGGCAAAAGCTCCAAAGGATGCTAACATAGGTCAACAGTTGTCACTTTTTTAAGCATATTGTCGGATTGTAATCATTTTGTTAAAATGTGTTAAACCTTATTAAAATTATTTCTACGCTAGTATATTTGCCCTCGAATGAAAGCAGTTATTACAATTCTATGTTTTATAGGGTTCCTATTAATTAGGAGCGGTAATAGCCATGCTGTGCTGAACGAATCTGATCGACCTACGGTCAGTTTTATGTACCAGTATAATGATGCCAACACGAAGGACAGGCTTAATTTCCTAAGTTGCCACATCGATCCTTTAATCGCTGGAGGCATACACAATGAAAATCCGGTTATTGAAGAGTTTAACAGTGAGAATTTTCAGTTGACCAAAGACCTCGAAGCAGCATCTAATTTTGTCGCTTTATTGTTCTGTGCGGTTGTACTTTTTATCTTCGTATTTCGTTTTGCAAAGAAAATTCCTTTTTGCAATTTCGTTGCTTATTTACATCCCCAAAGATATATTCTCCAACAAAACTGGAGAATTTAATAGCCAATTTCCAGAAAGAACTTAACCTTATTCTTGTATTTCCATATTGATTGGATTTTCATTTACCTATAAGTGAATCCCGCATTTGGACATTACTGCAAGCTAGGGATTAGGCTATTTCAACTCCCATATCAAACAAAACAATCAAACTTATTTTTAATTAGACGCTTACAAATGAAAAGAGTATTTATGCTCATTAATTTGGCTATGGTATTATGCCAAATTGGGTGTACTTCCAAGAAGGAAGAGAAGGAAGAGAAAGAGAAATTTAATGTTACTTCTCCCGTACAAATAGACACAACCATTCGTAAAGATTTCGTATCTCAGATTAAATCTTTCCGTAATATCGAATTACGTGCACAGGAGAAAGGATATCTGGAACAAATTTTTGTTGATGAGGGACAGTTTGTACGCAAAGGGCAACTCCTGTTTCGTATTATGCCCAAAATGTATGAAGCAGAGTTTAGAAAGTCCATGGCCGAAGTTAATGTAGCTGAGATCGAAGTGCAGAACACAAAGAGCTTGGCGGACAAAAATGTGGTTTCGCCGAATGAGCTTGCCATGGCAAAAGCTAAGTTAGAACAGGCGAAAGCGGCTTCAGCTATTGCCAAACTCCACCTTTCTTTTACCGAGATCAGGGCACCATTCGATGGTACAATTGACCGAATCCCCTTAAAATTAGGAAGCTTGGTCGATGAAGGAGAGTTATTGACAAGCCTTTCCGATAATAGTCAGATGTTGGTGTACTTCAATGTGTCGGAACCAGAGTACCTGAATTATCAGACAAATGTCAGCAAACGCGGAGATACCCATGTTGGATTATTGCTTGCCAATAACGAATTGTTCCAAGAACATGGTGTGGTTGAAACCATAGAAAGTGAATTTGACAGTGAGACGGGCAACATTGCCTTTAGGGCGAGATTTCCAAATCCCAATCGATTATTGAAACATGGTGAAAGTGGTAAAGTCGTGATGAATTTTCCATTGAAACAAGCATTGATCATACCGCAAAAAGCAACCTATGAGTTGCAGGATCGGAAATACGTTTATGTAATAGACAAAGACGGCAAGCTAAAGGCCCGCTATATCACGATCGGTAATTCCTTGCCAGATCTTTATATTGTCACAAGTGGACTTCAAAAAGACGACAAATTCTTATTGGATGGCATACAGAAAGTGAAAGAGGATGAAAAAATCAACTATAGTTTCGTTCAGCCCAGAGAGGCTATCTCTAATTTGAAGTTAAAAACAGAATAAATTCCCTTACTCTTAAATTACTATGTTTAGTCGTTTTATAAATAGACCTGTACTTTCGATTGTCATTTCATTGATCATTGTGTTTTTGGGGGTTCTTTCAATGGTACAACTTCCAGTAACTCAGTTTCCGTCCATATCGCCACCTAAAGTAAATATTACAGCAGAATATCCTGGTGCAAATGGAGAGCTGATGATAAAATCGGTGATCATTCCACTTGAACGCGCCATAAATGGTGTTCCGGGAATGAAATACATGGCGTCAGATGCCGGTAATGACGGTGAAGCCAGTATACAGGTCGTATTCAATTTGGGTACAGATCCAAATCAAGCCTCTTTGAATGTGCAGAACCGTGTTGCTTCTGTGGTCAATAAGCTTCCGCCCATCGTTGTACGCGAGGGTGTTAAAATTACCAGAGAAGAGTCCAACATGTTGATGTATATCAATCTCTATAGCAAGGATAAAGATCTGAATGGAAATTTTATGTACAACTTTGCTGATATGAATATTGTTTCGGAACTACGACGTGTAGACGGAGTTGGTGTGGCAAATATTCTTGGAACAAGGGAACTAGCCATGCGGATCTGGCTAAAACCCGATCGCATGACAGCTTATAAAATTTCAGCTGAGGAGGTGATGAAAGCGCTTTCCGAACAGAGTTTGGAAGCATCTCCAGGTAAGGCTGGGGAATCATCGGGTATTACTTCTCAATCTTTTGAATACGTACTGAAATATCCGGGACGTTTCACAACAACAGAAGGTTATGGCAATATCGTACTACGGACAAATGCAAACGGCGAAATGCTGCGCTTGAAAGATGTGGCCGATATCAAATTTGGTTCAGCTATGTACGATATCTATTCGACCCTAAATGGAAAACCTTCTGCTGCAATCGTTCTGAAACAATCTTATGGCAGTAATGCTTCTCAGGTAATTCAGGACGTTAAGGATAAGATGAAAGAACTGAAACGTTCTTTTCCAAAGGGACTTGATTATGAAATCAGTTACGATGTTTCTAAATTTTTAGATGCTTCTATGGAAAAGGTTATCCATACCTTGGTTGAAGCTTTTATTTTAGTTGCTATTGTCGTTTTCCTATTCTTGGGCGATTGGCGTTCTACCCTGATTCCGACTATTGCAGTACCGGTTTCCTTAGTAGGGTCATTTCTTTTTATGCAATTTTTTGGGATCACAATTAACCTGATTACTTTGTTTGCTCTGGTACTGGCAATTGGTGTTGTGGTCGATGATGCCATTGTTGTCATTGAGGCCGTTCACGCCAAGATGGAGGAGTTACATATTTCTGCTTATAAGGCAACAAAAAAAGCGATGCATGAAATCAGTGGGGCTATTATTGCGATCACATTCCTAATGGCGGCCGTATTTATACCAGTGGCCTTTATGTCGGGGCCTGTCGGTATATTCTATCGTCAGTTCTCGATCACCATGGCTACATCTATTATCCTTTCCGGTGTAGTTGCGTTGACGCTGACACCAGCGTTGTGTGCGATTATGCTTAAGAACAATCATGGAAAACCTCGTAAGAAATCCATCGTAGACAAATTTTTGGATGCATTCAATAGATTGTTTGATAAGATGTCCAATAAATATGTTTTCTTACTGAAAGGTATCGTGGACAAGCGTTTCTTTACTTTTTTGGTATTGATCGGATTCTGTATTGGCGCCTACTTTTTAAATAATGCCGTGCCAGCAGGCTTTATCCCAAATGAGGATCAGGGGATGATTTATGCCATTATTCAAACGCCACCGGGATCGACTTTGGAACGGACAAATTTGGCCGCTCAGACTTTGCAGAAGGAAGCAGAGAACATCGATGGCGTACAATCTGTTTCTTCATTGGCCGGTTATGAAATATTGACAGAGGGAACCGGGGCGAATACCGGGACCTGCCTAATCAATTTAAAAAGTTGGGAAGAGCGTAAAGAATCGGCACAGGAAATTATCGAACAGCTAGAAAATGCGGCGAAAAATATCCCTGGCGCTTCCATTGAATTTTTCCAGCCGCCGGCAGTACCGGGCTATGGTGCAGCGGGAGGATTTGAGTTGCGGCTTTTGGACAAAGCGGGTTCGGGTGACTATAAGAAAATGGAAACGGTAAGTAAGGATTTTGTCCGTGAATTGAATAAACGGCCTGAGCTATCTTCTGTATTTACATTTTACAGTGCTAGTTTCCCGCAATACATGCTTCATATCGACAACGATATGGCGCAATTAAAAGGTGTTACAATTGAAAATGCCCTGAATACACTTTCTACGTTAGTGGGCAGTAATTATGAAACCAACTTTATTAAATATGACCGACAATACAAGGTCATGGTGCAAGCATTACCACAATATAGAGCTCTTCCAGAAGATATCCTGAAATTATATGTGAAAAATGACAAAGATGAGATGGTGCCTTTCTCAGCATTTATGCATATGGAAAAGGTATACGGACTATCTGAGATCACACGGCATAATATGTATATGGCCTCTGAAATTTCTGGTTCTGCAGCCCCTGGATATAGCAGTGGCGAGGCTATTGAGGTGGTCAATGCGGTAGCAGCAAAAACTCTGCCCCAGGGTTATGGTATTGATTGGGCTGGTATTTCCAAAGATCAGGTAGGACGTGGCAATCAGGCCATCTATATCTTTTTGATCTGTTTAGGTTTTGTCTATCTTATTCTTTCCGCGCAGTACGAAAGCTTTATCATGCCGTTTGCTGTTCTCTTATCATTGCCAATTGGGATTTTTGGAGCCTTTTTCCTGCTCAAAGTTCTTGGACTGGAAAACAACATCTATGCGCAGGTGGCACTCGTCATGCTCATTGGATTATTGGGTAAGAATGCTGTCTTAATTGTTGAATTTGCCACACAGCGGCATGCACAGGGACTCAGTATCATTGAAGCAGCTTTGGAAGGAGCCAAGGTGAGGTTTAGACCTATCTTAATGACATCATTTGCGTTTATTGCAGGTTTGATTCCCTTGGTAATGGCTTCTGGACCAGGAGCGATCGGTAACCGAACTATTGGTACTGCCGCGGCAGGTGGGATGTTGTTTGGAACTGTCTTTGGTATCCTTGTGATACCCGGCCTCTACTTTATTTTTGGAACAATTGCTTCCAAACGTAAGCTTATCAAACATGAAGATGAAAATCCGTTAACTGAAGAAATCGACAACAATGGCTAGTCAAAGAAATAAATATTGGGTAATAGGGGCTTTGCTGTCTGCAGCGATGACCGGCTGTAAGGTTCCTAAGGCGACCCAGATTCAAGAAAATAAATTGGTTCCACAACAATTTTCCGAAACTGTTGTACAGGATACAACGAATTCGGCTAATATAAAATGGCGAGATTTTTTTAGTGACCCTAATTTAATTGCTTTAATTGATACGGCATTAAAAAATAATCAAGAGCTAAATGTAACTTTACAAGAATTGGCCATCGCCAAAAATGATATCTTATTGCGAAAAGGTGCACTTAAGCCTAGTGTCGGATTACGAGCTGGTGGAGGAGTGGAAAAGGTGGGACGCTATACCAGCCAGGGAGCAGGGGATGCCAGTACGGAGATCGAGCCGGGTAAGGAAATGCCAGACCCTCTCGGTGATCTAACGATAGGTGCCTATGCAAGCTGGGAAATTGATGTCTGGAAAAAGTTAAAAGATTCCGAGCAGGCCGCCTTAAATAGATATCTTGCTACGGTGGAAGGTAAAAACTTTGTGCTGAGCAGTCTTATCGCTGAGATCGCTAGATCTTACTATGAATTGTTGGCCTTGGATAACCAGCTAGCGATTATCAAACAGAATATTGAATTGCAGGACAATGCGCTGGAGGTCATAAAATTGCAAAAACAAGCTGCCCGTGTAACAGAACTTGCGGTCCAAAAATTTCAAGCGGAAGTATTAAAGACCAAAGGAATGGAGTTTGAGACGCGTCAGCAGATTAAGGAAACTGAAAACCGTATTAATTTTCTTATGGGACGTTTTCCGCAAGCGATCAAGCGAGATAAAAACAGTTTCGTGAATATGGTGCCCGCTAAAGTACAGACAGGAATACCCAGTCAACTGCTGAGCAATAGACCTGATATCCGCGCCGCTGAATATGAGCTGGCGGCAGCAAAATTGGACGTACAGATTGCCCGGAAAGAATTTTATCCTTCACTAGAAATATCAGCGGCACTGGGCTTACAGGCTTTTAAGCCATCTTACTTGTTTAAAATGCCCGAATCGATGTTGTACAATATAATAGGGGAGTTGGCAGCTCCATTGTTAAACAAAAATGGATTAAAAGCGGAATTCAATACTGCAAATGCCAAACAGATACAAGCGGTTTATAATTATGAAAAAGCAATTTTAAATGCTTATCTGGAAGTATCTACGCAATTATCCAATATCGAAAACCTCGGCAAGAGTTATGATTTCAAGAATAGGGAAGTTGAGGTACTCAATAATTCTGTGGCTGTGTCAGATGATTTGTTTAAGTCGGCACGTGCTGATTATATGGAAGTACTGATGACTCAACGTGATGTATTGGATTCAAAACTAGAATTGATAGAAACCAAGAAACAGCAGCTTAATGCGGTTGTTAATATCTACAAAGATTTGGGAGGAGGCTGGAAATAAGTTGTTTGTTTGAACGGACCCTGCCAGGCGGGGTCCTCTTTTTTAGTAATAATGTGCTGTAATTCGAGAGGTTCGGTATAAATTATTTCTTGTGAAAATGGAATTAATGCTTATTTTTAATCTATATTAGTATATTTTATTTAACTGTTTTATGGAATCACAAGAATATTTACTCGTCAATGATGAGGCTGAAAGAGGCGTTTTTTATAAAAAAACGTATCTACACGTTGCCCTTTCTATTTTGGCATTTATCATTTTAGAAGCCTTATTGATAAAATTAGTTCCATATGATCTTATTGTATGGATGGTCAGTGGGAAGTTTATTTGGTTGTTTCTTCTCGGATGTTTCTGGTTGGGAGCTTCATTGTCTTCTCGATGGACATTAGCGCAGAGCCGCAAAACCCAGTATTTTGGATTGGCATTTTACATTGTATTGGAAGCGATTATTTTCCTACCTATGATTTTTATTGCTGCTTCATTGACCGATGGTGCAGGTATGCTTTATCAGGCAAGTATAATGACGCTGGCCTTGTTTACAGCACTTACTGCAGTTGCTTTTATGTCAAACAAGGATTTCTCATTTTTGAAAAATATTCTTGTTATTGGTGGCTTCCTGGCATTAGGAGCCATTGTTGCGGGTGCATTATTTGGATTTCAATTGGGACTTTGGTTTTCTATCATCATGGTGTTGATTGCTTCAGGAAGCATTTTGTACCAAACGCAAAATCTGAAATATAATTATGGTAATGAACAATATGTGGGAGCGGCATTACAGCTATTTTCTTCTATCATGTTGCTGTTTTGGTATATTTTACGTATTCTGATGAGTCGTCGTTAATTCGATTCATTTTTTGAAAAGAAGGTATTTAAAGATTATTTTGATTAAGCTTTAAATACCTTTTTTATGATGTATGAAGCTATTTCAAGATATCTTTTAAGTTTTTGAGCCCCTGATCAAAATCCTTATTCATATTCATAAATAGGCCCATTAGATTCCAGGGATAAGGTGATTTGCCCGTAATTCCCCAGGTCACAGCTGTCTGATTGGGCGATATTTCCTTCAACGTAAAATATCCTTTTGACGGTTCGCCAAATCCAAAATCGAGCGACGTTTCGATAGTCTCCCCATCTACGATCCGTGTAATGGTCTGTGAACCCTTGCCTACTTTCTCACCATCCCAGCTGTATTTAAATCCAACCTGACCATCGGTACCCTGCTCGGATTTCTTCATCTGTGGATCGGAAAGTTGCCATACCCCAAAGTGATCTTGATTTTTGAGCATTCTCACGTAGTTGAAAACCTCCTGCTTGGGTTTGTTAATGATAATCTCACTTTTAGCAGCAAAATCCTTAGGGACAAAAAGAGCTACAATTAAAGGGATGGCGATGAGAATAGCCAATCCGATTAGAATTTTTTTAAGAATTTTCATTTTTTGAGTTTAATTGGTTTGATAAACTTTTTTCAGATTAAAGATAGTTGATTAATGTGATTTGTGGTATGATAGATCTAAGATTTTATCGACTGGTTATTTTAAACGAAAACAGGGCCATTCACGCTAGACTGACCCTATTGTTCTATATTCCCTGTCGGGAATGGTTGACTTTGCATCCTATCGGATATGTCCACGGTTTACCTACTTTAACAATTCCAAATGTGTGCTTATGCCAATTCTATTCCAGGCATTGATTGTAATAATTGCTATAATGATCTGTGCAATCTGTTTTTCGTCAAATAGTTTCTTTGCTTTTTGATAGGTCTGCTCCGTCAAGCCCTGTTGATGAATTAGCGTAATCTCTTCCGTCATTTCTAATAAAACCTGTTCTTCGATACTAAATAATACGGTCTCGCGCCAGGCATTCAGCAGGAATATACGCTGTGGCGTTTCGCCATATTTTAATGCGTCTTTGGTATGCATATCAAGGCAAAAGGCACATCCATTAATCTGGGATGCTCTTATCTTAATAAGCTCTTTCTGGATAGGGGTTAGAAAGGTATTAGCAAGGTAGGTTTCTAAACCCATCATCGCCTTATAAGCTGTTGCATCTACTTTTGCAATATTTAATCGTGTTTTCATTGTTTTTATATTTTGATATTACAAAATTGTAGGAAAGAATGGATAATAAACTTAAACTGGTTTAAGAAAGCACATCTCAGATTAACATCTGTTATATTTACGCAACGCATTTAGTCAGGGATGGAGCTCCTTATTCTGAAATAATCAGGTAGTAATTGTCAGGATCGCGCAGGATAAATTGATTTCTTAATGAGTTTTCATTGTAGTGAATTTCCTTTTCGAACATCGCATCGAGTTTGGTTGCATTTTCAAACACCATTTGGAGATTATCTACTCGGAAGAATAGGATCAAGCCATTTCCAGCATTTTTGGGATGGAGCATGGTCGGATGTGCGTGTTCACCCCATTTGTGAAGGCATAAAATTACATTGTTGTCAGCTGTTAGAATTTCAAAAGTCTCGCCACCGTGTTCGCTGGTACAACCAAGCAAATCCTGGTAAAAGGCGGAGCTTTTTGAAACACTTTCTACAGCAATTATTGTTTCTGTTCTTACCATTGGTTTATTTTTGGTATTTTAATTTGTTCCTAGGCCTGCATATAGCTATGCAGACTTAGGAATTAACAAGCAAAACAGGGATTCGGTTTTACAAACGATTTGAAGAGATTTGATCCGTTAATCAAATAGGCTCATATGTTTGGCCCTCACCAGATCTAGGATAATATGGTAACCCGCAAGTGAGTTGCCGTGTTGGTCTAAAGCTGGACTGAATGCGCCTATTCCCATATTACCGGGAACACTGACAGTGATTCCTCCACCGACACCAGATTTACTAGGCAGCCCAACCGTACGGGCATATTCACCACTGAATTCGTACATGCCGGCAATCAGCATTTGTGACTGAATAAGTTGTGACAGATTAGCATCTTGAAATTGCTTGTTTCCATCATAACGGACGCAGTGATTGGCAAAAAAATAACCTATTTTGGCAAGATCTTCCACTGTGATTTCGATGGAACATTGTTTAAAGTAATTATTGAGTTTTTCTTCCCCTTCGCCATCAATTAACCCATTGTTTCGCATAATGTAGAACATACCGCGATTCCTATGACCTGTCTCTCTTTCTGAGTGATATACCGCATGGCTATAATCTATCTGCTTATTGTTTGTAATGAAACGTATCATTTTAAGAATTTTAGCAAAGGGTTCCTCACCATTTCCTTTAATAAGGGCTGTGGTCAGTATAGCACCTGCATTCATCATGGGGTTAAGCGGTTTACCCATTGTTTCTAAATTGCCAAAGTGATTGAAGGGTTTGTCGGTTCCAAAATATCCCATTTTCTCAAAAACAGCTTTTTCACCATTCTCCTGTACCGCAATCATCAGCGCTATTATTTTTGAAATACTTTGGATCGTAAATTTTTGATGTATATCTCCGGCACTGACAATGGTGCCATCGTGATTTACAACCGAAAGTGCAATGGATTGTGCATTTGCTTTGCCCAGTTCCGGAATGTAGTCTGCTACTTTACCCAGTTTAAAGTATTGACTATTCTTTTCAAGAATGCTATTTAGTGTTGCTTGATCTATTGTTTTTACCTCCTTTACCGTTGCAGTGTGTGTAGTCTGCTGTGCCTGGCATACGTCTATTCCCCCTGTGTGGTATAGGATAAGTAAAGCTGTTATCAAACCAAAAGTTCTATTCATGTCTTCAATCTATTAAGAAAGCCCAAAGATAGGAAAGTATCGATACTTTAGCTGTTCGCAGGCGCAGGATCAACATTCCAACCCGAAAGTATATCGCCATAGAAAAAGAAGGTTACATAAAAACTTTTGTTACTAACCTTATCTTTTACGAGATATTTTTTTGTGACATCGTATGCGTCAACTTGCTTATATTTAGATAGTACCACGGCGTTTGCTGTCGAATTTTCCGCTTTTACCATATCTTGAATTTTTTGGGTGATCAATTTCATAATACCGGCTTTCTTAAAAGGGTCATTTTCTACCTTATTGGACGAATTACGAGGTAAGTTTCCATTGTTTTTTTCTTTTTTGGATTTAGCTGCTATCGTATAGGCTCTGAAGCGCTCTTTGATCTTTGGATCCTGAAGGCTGTGGATCGTAAAAATAGAGATCCCTTGAGCACCATTGTTTAAAGCTTCATCCATATCGACAAACATTTCATCATTGTTTTTAGCCATCAATCCGCAGTACAAAGTGGTATTCGCAGCCTTATCTCTCACGTTTTCTATGGTACAATCTTTTATAAAGCTTGGGTCTTCGGTGTAGAAGTTGCTATAGACCATAGGGAATACAATGTCCAGCTTCCATTTACCCCAATCTTGACGAACCATTCTCGAAGCCATTTTTGGTGTAGGAAAAGGAGAGGCGGCCATAGTCTTTCCATGGCTGTGGACAACATCAGCAATCATATTGGCGATGTCAGTGATCTGGTCACAACGAAACTGTCTCCATTTTAGATCTTTTGAAGGGTCCTTTTGCGCCCTGGGATCATAACCATATTGTTTTTTGAATTTTTCTATGGCAATCGGGTGATATCCATAATCCCATGCTGGATATTCGCGGTCTTGAACGATATTATACTTTGGCCACAAGGTGGTTGGCAGTACAACATCCACATAGCGGTTGTAGTCTATTGATATACCATCTAGCCCTTCAACTTCGCAATAGGACTGGATTTTTTGTTTAATATATTCTTTAACTCCTGGTACAACAGGTGACAGGAATTTATAATAACCAACATATGCAGTGGTATCAGCCAGACTTTTACCATTTCTATTGACACTAAACCAGTCCGGATGTTCTTTTAGGATCTTATCCCGGTCATGTTCCAGGTTCATCGTCCATAGCCAAGCGATCACCTGTATTCCATATTTCTTTGCGATAGGAATGGCGATTCTATATTCATCCGGACTAGCTGCATTTAGCATAACCCCATCAATACCCAGGTAATTCATTTCACGGCAGATGGAATCAAAATTTGTTGTTAGATTATAATCAAGCCAAGTCCAAAACATGGCCGTCTTTTCTCGCTCCGCTGCTTTGGAAACAGGAACGAAAAACCCATAAATAATTAGTATTAGGCAAACACAGCATTTTCTGATTGGTTGTTCTTTCATGTGATTTATTGATTCTAAATTTATCTAAATTTTGTTGTTCGAATGTTTAGTATTGGTTTCAATCTTGAAATTTTACTCATTCAAAAATTGAAATCTGAATATATCCAACCGTGAAAATACACAAAAACGTGGAATTTTATCAAATTGACCGCTGTTTGGGCAAACTTTCTTTTAGATACAAAATTTTTTAAAAAAAATAAAACCATCTTTCAGCTAATATGTTATTAAAGCGAGAATAATTTTGAATAGATCATTTATTGACGGTGAAAAGTGTGCTAGGCTACTGGCAAATAGTTAATTATTTTAGATATGAGGAAACTCTACATTCCAGTTTCTGTGTTATACATACTCTTTTGTACGACTGTAAAAGGACAAGAATCCGCTCCAGTTCAACAGGCGAAGCGGGACACTGTACAGCAACCTAAAGAAGAAACTTATCCTAAACTTCAAATAAAGGGGCTTTTTCAGGCGCGATACCTTGTAAGCGCAAATAAAGATGTTGATGTCAACGGACTCCACCATAGTGATGGCTCTGGAACGGACAATAATTTTATGGTGAAATATATGCGGGTGCAGATGCGTGCGCAGATTAGTAAGCGAACTGAAGTCGCCGTCCTGGCCAATCTAGCTGATTTTAAAAGTGATCCAAAGACAAAAGTTCTTGAAAATGCGTATTTAAAATATACGTTTAGCCCTAAACTCGCCATTACCGTTGGACAGTTTCGACCTTGGTTTGGTATTGAGGAAACTTATCCCATCGATATTATTAAATCCTTGGATTGGTCAAATCAATACCTTGAATTTGGAAAATTAGGCTGGGCGAGTTTTCAGATCGGAATGGCTGCAACAGGGGAGGTTAATTTAGGTGATATGCCATTTAGCTATTCTTTTTCTATTGTCAATGGAAATGGTAAAAACCAGGTCGTTGATAATGACAATGGAAAACAATATTCAACGCGCTTGGTATTTGGATTGTCAAAAAAATATGGGGTCAATCTTGGGCTGAATGGCGGTGTGGGTGAGGTCATGAAAAAGCAAGTACATGCGCTGGGGGTAGATCTGAGCGGAAACGTAGATTTTGGGAAACGCTGGAACTTGGATATGCAGCTGGAAGCAAAACAGGCTATCAATCATAACTTATATTATGCGTTGGATGAGAGTTCGCGTGCTTCAAAATTAAGTGACTATCTGGTTCGAGGCATCTATTTCCTCCCGAATTTAAGGTATGAAGTCAACTATTTTAACCTCAGTGCATTTGAGCTTTCCTGTCGTTATGAGTATATCGATCCGAATTATAAGTTAAATGCAAATGCAAGGCAAACTTTTACGCCAATGTTTGGTCTGGAGTTTTTAAAAAATTATGGCGCCCGGATACAGCTTGGCCTCCAACTTGATCGCTATAAGAAGCAGACTCAGAATACCAATGAGTACAATAAAAACTTATTTATCGTACAAGTACAAAGTAGATTCTAATCTTTTAAACCTCCATTATTATGAAAGAAATTAGTATCAAAAATGTTGCCATCACCTTTATTGTTGCGCTCATTTTGTGGTTTATTCCAGTTCCTAAAGGCGTTAGCCCTGAAGCTTGGCATTTATTCGCCATATTCGCAGCGACCATACTTGGGATCATTCTGAAGGCCGCGCCGATGGGTACCATGTGCATGATGGCGATCGCATTTACAGCACTGACACAGGTATTGGCTCCTGGAGATGCAGGGAAATCTATTACGAAAGCGTTGACCGGCTTTGGGGATAAAGTTATTTGGTTGATAGGGATATCATTTTTTATAGCACGGGGGTTTATCAAAACGGGCTTAGGTAATCGTATTGCATTTCTTTTTATTCGGGTTTTTGGAAAAAGTTCGCTTGGACTGGCTTATGGCTTGGGTTTGGCTGACGTGTGCCTGGCTCCCGCGATACCTAGTAACACGGCCAGGGGCGGTGGTATCATTTACCCAATTATGAAATCTATGGCCATCAGTTTTGATTCTGTTCCTGACAAACCTGAAACGCATCGAAAGTTAGGTTCCTATCTGACATTGAATAGTTACTACATGAATTTAATTGCGTCCTCCATGTTTCTAACCGGAACAGCGAGCAACCCAATGTGTCAAAAGTTTGCTGCCAATCTTGGGATCGATATTACGTGGATGTCTTGGGCTATTGCAGGGTTTATACCAGGCATCGTTGCCTTTTTTGTTGTTCCGCTTGTGTTGTATAAACTATATCCACCTGAACTAAAAAAGACGGGTGATGCACCCAAAATGGCAGCGGAAAAATTAAAAGAAATGGGACCGATATCCAGAAACGAATGGTTGATGTTATTGGCGTTTTTTATACTTTTGGCGCTTTGGATTTTCGGAGGCTCACTTTCGATTGATGCGACAACTACTGCATTTATCGGTTTGACTTTGCTTTTATTGACATCGGTACTAACCTGGGAGGATGTAAAAGCAGAGAAGGGCGCTTGGGATACCATTGTTTGGTTTGCCGTTTTAGTGATGATGGCCAGTTCGCTGAATGAACTTGGGTTTATAGGCTGGTTTAGTGATTTGATCAAAGAACAGATTGGTGGATTGAGTTGGCAGTTTGCATTCCCTGTCATTGTTTTGGTATATTTCTTTAGCCATTACATTTTTGCGAGCGCTACAGCCCACGTTGCCGCAATGTATGCTGCATTACTCGGCGTGGGTGTATCGCTAGGTATCCCGCCCATGCTATTGGCTATGATGCTTGGTTTTCTGGGCTCCATATATGGTGTGTTAACGCATTATGGCCATGGCCCAGCACCGGTATTCTTTGGTAGCGGTTATGTTGATCTTAAGTCCTGGTGGTTGCGTGGTCTGGAAATCGGGATCGTCCTGCTGGTTATTTATATGGGGGTGGGTGGCTTATGGATGAAAGTTATTGGTTATTATTAAATAAAAGGCTTATGCTATCGACTTTATCAAAGAAAATACTTATGTGCATAACGGGGTTATTTCTCGCTTTCTTTTTATTTATCCATTTTCTGGGCAATTTGCAGTTATTTTTACCTCAGGAGCAGGCACATTTACAGTTTAATGCCTATTCACACTTTCTCTCTGGAAATATCTTGATTAAAATTGTTTCGTATGTCCTTTATCTGAGTATTATACTGCATGCGATCGATGGATTGGTCATCACGATAAAGAATAAAAAGTCAGGCGGGAGCTATCAGTCTGACCATCGTGGGCGGGCAAGCAAATGGTATTCCCGAAATATGGGAATTCTGGGTACGCTTATTCTAATATTTTTGGTGATTCATTTCCAGAATTTCTGGTATGTATATAAGTTTGGCGCTCCGCCGCTGGATGCAAAGGGAAATAGGGACCTCTATATATTGGTTATTGCGGTGTTCCAACAATGGTGGTATGTGCTTATTTATGTTTTGTCCATGGTGGCATTATGCTATCATCTTATCCATGGAATTCATAGCGCCGTGCGGACATTAGGGCTCTATCATCCAAAATTTGTCCATTGGGTTAGAGTAATTGGTATTACATATTCCATCATCATCAGCGTAGGTTTTGCATTCATGCCAATCTATATCTTTTATACTGTTAACTAAAGGTGAAGACATGACTTTAAACTCGAAAATACCAGCGGGGCCCTTGGAGCAAAAATGGACACGCTATAAAAAAACTGCAAAGCTTGTCAATCCCGCCAATCGGAAAAAATTAGATATCATTGTTGTGGGGACGGGCCTGGCGGGAAGTTCAGTAGCTGCATCCCTTGGCGAAATGGGCTATCAGGTCAAATCATTCTGTTTTCAGGACAGTCCCCGAAGAGCCCATTCTGTAGCAGCCCAAGGTGGTGTCAATGCTGCCAAAAATTATAAGAATGACGGCGATAGCGTCTATCGGATGTTTGTGGATACTTTAAAAGGAGGTGATTTTCGTGCGCGTGAAGCAAATGTCTACCGAATGGCTGAATGTTCGTTGAATTTGATAGATCAGGCGGTCGCACAGGGGATTCCCTTTGGACGTGAATATGGGGGATATCTGAATAACCGTTCTTTTGGTGGTGTTCAGGTAAGCCGAACATTCTATGCACGAGGACAGACCGGACAGCAGCTGCTCTTGGGAGCTTATCAGGCTCTGATGCGGCAGGTCGGGAAAAAGACTGTTCAGCTATTTTCCCGTCACGAGATGTTGGATGTTGTTGTGATCGATGGGAAAGCGCGTGGTGTTATTGTCCGCAATTTAGATACAGGAGAAATTGAACGACATGCAGCACACGCTGTTATACTTGCAACTGGTGGATATGGCAAAATCTATTATCTATCTACCCTGGCAATGGGTTGTAACGGATCGGCAATTTGGCGGGCACATAAAAAAGGGGCATTGATGGCATCTCCAAGCTGGATTCAGGTTCATCCGACCTCTTTACCGCAATCAGGGGATTATCAATCCAAGCTGACGTTGATGTCAGAATCCTTACGTAATGATGGTCGCATTTGGGTTCCATTAAAACAGGATGAAAACAGAGCGGCCAATGATATCCCAGAAGAAGATCGAGATTATTACCTCGAACGTCGATATCCCGCGTTCGGGAATCTTGCACCTCGGGATATATCCTCTAGAGCGGCCAAGGAGCGGATTGATGCCGGTTTTGGTATCGGTCCTTTGAAAAATGCGGTTTACCTTGACTTTGCGAAAGCAATCAAGGAGCAGGGGAAGCAAAAAATTGAAGAGAAGTATGGTAATCTTTTTGATATGTACCATAAAATAACGGGCTATGATGCATATTCCGAACCGATGATGATCTCACCTTCGGCCCATTTTTCGATGGGTGGTCTTTGGGTTGATTATGAACTGATGACAACATTACCGGGGTTATTTGCGCTTGGTGAAGCTAATTTTGCCGATCATGGAGCTAATCGCTTAGGGGCAAATTCGTTGCTTCAGGCTTCGGTAGACGGCTATTTTATTGCCCCATATACCATCGCCAATTATTTGTCGGACGAAATCCACACTGGAAAGATTTCCACAGATCATGTGGAGTTTGAAAAGGCGGAATTAGTGGTTAAAAAGCAAATAGAAGAGTTGTTGCAAATCAAAGGCAGTAAGACTGTCGATCATTTTCATAAGCTACTTGGAAAGCTACTGTACGACTACTGTGGCCTAGCCCGGAACGAACAGGGACTTAAATTTGCAATAACAGAAATCAAGCAACTTAAACAGGAATTTTATCGTGATGTTATGGTTAGCGGGCAAGCAAATTCATTAAATACCGAATTGGAGAAAGCCGGACGTGTTGCAGATTATTTTGAAATCGGTGAATTGATGTGCTATGATGCATTGACCCGCGAGGAATCCTGTGGTGCCCATTTTAGGGAGGAATACCAAACAGCAGATGGAGAAGCGATGCGGAATGATGCTGAATTTCAATTTATCTCTGCCTGGGCCTGGAAAGGAGCGGGAGAAGAACCAGAATTGATCAAAGAACCACTGACTTTTGAAGAGGTACAGCCAACGGAGAGAAGCTACAAATAAAATGAACAATTATGAATCTACATCTTAAAATCTGGCGGCAAAAAAATAATCAAACAGCAGGAAAATTGGTAGCCTATGACCTACAGGGGCTCAATCCACATATGTCATTTCTTGAAATGCTGGATACCTTAAATGAAAAGCTCATTGTGAACGGAGAGGAGCCTGTTGAATTTGACCATGATTGTAGGGAAGGAATTTGTGGACAATGCGGTGTAATGATTAACGGTATTGCGCACGGCCCGCTGAAACATACAACAACTTGTCAGTTGCATTTGCGTTCGTTCAACGATAATGATACTATTGTGATAGAACCTTTCCGTTCGTCCGCGTTCCCGGTGAAAAAAGATCTTAAAGTGGATAGATCCGCTTTTGATCGAATTATTTCGCAGGGAGGCTTTGTATCTATCAATACTGGTCAGGCTCCGGATGCCACGGTTATTCCCATTTCCCATGAGCTCGCTGAAGAAGCATTTGATTCTGCCGCTTGTATCGGGTGTGGTGCTTGCGTTGCTACCTGTAAAAATGGGAGTGCAGCGCTATTTACTTCGGCAAAGATTACGCATATGGCCTTACTACCGCAGGGGAAGGAGGAAAGAAATCAACGTGTGCTCGACATGGTTAAGCAAATGGATGCAGAATCTTTTGGACACTGTTCCAATACGGAAGCATGTGAGGTTGAATGTCCGCAGGGGATCTCTGTCCTAAATATTGCCAGGATGAACTTTGAATATAATAGGGCTTTGATTTTTAAAAAGAAATAGACTGTTTCAACATTTTGGTAGATGTATCAAATAACTAAATGTGATATTAAACCTCTTAAACAAATACTTTGATTATTTTTGTAGCTATTTATCCCGGAAAACAGGGATTTATAAAATATTATACTTTTTAAGTTGGTTTTTATAGTATTTTTGAAAAGTAAAAAATCACTTAAGTTATTAGGATAGATATGAAGTGTAGAAGGCTATTGGTTGCATTGTTCACGTGTAGTGTGATCTTGGGTAATGTGTCGTGCAAAGATTTCTCCAATAAAGTATTGGGTAGTGACAAAGAAGGCGGGAGGGATACTTTAAATGAAAAGTTAATTCAAAAGGAAAAAGTTCCTGTTCTTTTGAATAAGTGGGATTCTCTTCAAAAAAATCAACTACATTTTACAGTCGATAGCTTACATCCTATCTCCGTAAAGCAACAAAAACGTAACTTGAAAGACTCCTTGCGGAGAGCCTTTGATGCTTATCCCAAACATATCTATTTGACATTTGACGATGGACCTTTGATCGGAAGTGCGGCGATAGACTCTTTGGCAAAGGAGAAAAATATAAAAGTTAGTGTTTTCCTGATCGGTAAGCATGCAAACATGAGCAAGGGGAGAAAACGGGATCTTCAGAAGTATGAAAGTAATCCTTTAATCGCCTGCTATAATCATAGCTATACACATGCAAATAATCAATATTCACGATTTTATAACAATGCTGAAAAAGCCTACGCCGATTTTGAAAAAAATGAACAGGACCTCAATCTCAAGCACAAAATTGTTAGGCTTCCTGGCAGAAATATCTGGATGTATGATGATATCAGGAAAATAGATTTGAAAAATGGTTCTACAACGGCTGATATGCTTCATAAAAATGGTTATCGTATTTTCGGCTGGGATGTGGAATGGCGTTTGAATAGTGTTACCGGTAACCCGATTGTGAGTCAGGAAGCGACTTTATCCCATATACGTAACTTTATGAACAATAAAAGTTCAATGGTACCCAATAATGTGGTGTTTTTAATGCACGATGACATGTTTCAGACTAAAAAAGGGCAACAACAATTATCTTCATTGATCGATGCACTTAAAAGTGATGGGTACCAATTCGAGTTTATGCAGGATTATCCCATTAAATATTAAATAAGAAAAGGCTTGGCTGGTACATATGGTCAACCCTAGGTTATACCAAACTCTTTTGGATAGACAACCATTCCCTTGACTCCAACGAGAGCCTTCGGAAGGAGTTCGATAATCATACAATTTTCATCCGGAACGTCAAATGGCATTTTGATACCATATTTGACCATTTGCACATAACCATATCTCGGATAATAATCTGCGTGCCCCAATAAGATAATAGATCCGAAGCCGAGTTGCCTTGCAATCCGATGAGCTTCGTTAATGAGTTTGCCTCCAATCCCTTTTCCTTGAAAATCAGGTAGTACTGCAATTGGGGCCAAAGCAAGGGAAGAATGTGCCTTCTTATTTTCTTCATCGACGATTTTGATCTTTGTAACTAATATATAGCCCAAAGGTCTATTATTGATCTCCGCAATCAGTGCGAGCTCAGGTATAAATCCAGTCGATTGACGGAGTTTTTCTACGAGAAATTGCTCTTGATGATCAGTATGCTCAGCATGTTCGAATGCTTTCCGTATAAGTTCAAAAACGGTTTCATAGTCTTCTGGACTTTCTTGTCTAATATGTGTTTTCATTTTTGTAGGAGGTTTTTTTTGAGAAAAATATATTTCCAAATTATTGTGGCTGTTGCGGTTCGCAATTAACAAATAAATACGTTGATAATAAAAATACATGTTTTTATATAATTATAGCGCCATTATAATTAAAACTTATAACATGTTTTTTTAATAATACAACTGTTCTTTTTTAAGTAAAATGATGGCATATTATGTATTTGAACGGATATTTTCGATGACTTCAGATAGCACAATCTATAATTATATATTGAAGATAGGAGGCCCAGACGCGGTGGTATTTAGAAAGATTCTTGTAGGACATTTTTATCTATCGTATGATTGTTAATTAACTGTAAGTGTGTGGGTTAATCTGTGGTTTGTAAATAGTGTTAAAATAACACTTGCATTGTTTATTTATTTTTGTATTTTCATATATTCAAAATTCAATTATAAACCGCCTTTGATAAGATCCTAAACCGAGCATCTTGTGGAAGCAAATAAATAACTAATAAACATACAATTTTAAACCATTAAGCAGTTTTTATGATTAATTGCCATTATTTCTCAAATCAATGGAAGAGAGCATTTTGGACCGGATCATTATGCTCTTTAGTAGCATTAAGTCCCCAGTCCGTGAATGCTGCCGGTTTCGCGCATTACGCAAACCTCTTTCAACAAGAACTAAGTGTTACCGGTGTTGTCCGAGATGAAACAGGAATGCCAATTTCTGGAGTAACCGTTTCGGTTAATGGAACTAATTTGGCGACAAAAACAGACAATGAAGGTCGTTACAAATTAGACAAAGTTCCATCTAATAGTACAGTCAATTTCCGGATGGTCGGTAAACAGAGCATGGACGAAGTCGTCAATGGTCGACGTGCCATAGATGTGACATTGCTAAGCTCCCAATCCAGCTTGGATGAAGTCATTGTGGTTGGTTATGGCAAACAGCGGAAAGAAACCGTAACTGGTGCAGTCGCTACGGTAAAAGGGAGTGATCTAGCACAATCGCCAGCGTTGAATGTTTCCAATGCAATGACAGGCAGAATCCCGGGTGTAATAGCGACAAATGGTAGTGCGGAGCCTGGATATGATGGTTCTACCATCAAGATTCGTGGCACTAACACCTTGGGAAATAGTAGCCCGCTCGTGGTTATTGATGGTGTGCCAGCCCGTGAAGGGGGAATCGAACGGCTTAATCCGCGCGATATAGAAAACATCTCGGTGCTAAAAGATGCGTCAGCAGCGATTTACGGTGCAAGGGCAGCGAATGGTGTTATCCTTGTGACAACCCGTCGTGGAAAGACAGGTAAGCCACAATTTTCTTATACCTTCAACCAAGGATATTCCCAACCAACAGTAATTCCAAAGTTGACGGATGCCACACAGTTTGCGGAAATTCGCAACGAGCTTGAAATCTACAATTTACCTGTGGACGAATGGTCAGCAGCATTGACCTCTATAAACGGGACAGGATCTTATACAAAAAAGGACGGAACTGTATTAGGGGCACCTTTTAAACCTGATGATATTCAGAAATTTAAGGATGGCTCAGACCCCTGGGGACACCCCAACACGGATTGGTATAAATCTACCCTGAAAAATTGGTCGCCCCAACAGCGTCATAACCTTCAGATTAATGGTGGTACCGAAGATGTAAAATACCTATTGTCCTTAGGTTATCAAAATCAAGATGCTTATTACAAAAATTCTGCAACCGGTTACAAGCAATATGATTTACGGATTAACCTTGATGCGAATATAAGTCAATATATCAAAACACAGTTTGGGGTTTTGGGAAGGCAGGAAAACCGTAATTTCCCTACGAAAAGTGCGGGCACTATTTTTAGGATGTTAATGCGCGGAAACCCAACGCAACCAGCGATCTGGCCAAATGGGAAACCCGGTCCTGATATTGAGAATGGTGAAAATCCTGTTGTTATTACAACAAATGCCACCGGATATGACCGTGATAAGCGATATTATTTCCAGACAAATGGACAGGTAGATATCACGAATCCATGGGTTGAAGGACTAAAATTGACATTAAATGCGTCTGTAGATAAATACGTAAAGAACCAGAAAACCTGGGTTACTCCCTGGACATTGTATTCCTGGCCGGGCGCCTACGAAGCAGATGGTAAAACACCTTTATTGCAAGCCGGTCGACGTGGCCCTGCAGATCCTAACCTAAATCAAAGTAATGAAGATCAGCTCAATATCCTTTTAGGAGGTATTTTAAGTTTCGATCGAAAGTTTGGAGACCATCAAGTAAACGCGATAGCTGGTGTGAACAGGGAGACAATTGATAACGATAAGTTCAGCGCCTATCGACGTTACTTCTTGTCGAATAGTATAGATTATTTGTTTGCAGGTGGAGAGCAGGAGAAAAATAATGATGGAACAGCGTGGAAGAGAGCACGGTTAAATTATTTCGGTCGTTTTGGTTACAACTATAAAAGTAAATATATCGCGGAATTTCTCTGGCGCTATGATGGCTCTTATATGTTCCCTGAAAGTGAGCGTTTTGGGTTTTTCCCCGGTGCCATGGCTGGTTGGGTAGTCTCTGAAGAGAACTTTTGGAAGGAAAATATTCCAGTTATCAACTATTTTAAAATTCGCGCATCTTATGGGCAAATGGGTAATGACAATATTTATTGGGAAGATAAATTACAAGAATACCAATACTTTTCCACTTATTCATTCGGAACCTATATTGTGGATGACAAGCTGGCCAAAACATTATTTGAGAGTCGGGTACCAAATGAAATGGTTACCTGGGAGGTTGCCAATAACTATAATTTAGGTTTTGACTTCCAATTCCTACAAGGCAAGTTAAATTTTGAATTTGATATCTTTAAAAATCGTCGGAATTCGATCCTATGGCGAAAAAATGCTTCTGTTCCGCAAAGCACGGGTATGACGCTACCTGCTGAAAACATCGGTAAGGTCGATAATAAAGGTTGGGAATTTAATCTTGGCTATAAAGGTAAAGTCGGCGAACTTGGATATACTGTCGGAGTCAACGGCGGTTATGCGAAGAACAAGATTATTTTCTGGGATGAGGCTCCTGGAGCTCCTGCTTGGCAACAAAGCACAGGTAAACCTATCAAGACCGATATCTATTATATTTATGATGGTGTGTTCCGGGATATGGATGATATCGCCGCTAATAAACTTGATTATAGCGCCATTACCAAAACTTTGCGCCCCGGTGATATGAAATATAAAGACTATAACGGTGATGGGAAAATCACACCAGATGATAAGGTAAGAAGAGACAAAAATAGTGATCCTACATTCCAGGGGGGATTCAATTTCAGCTTGAGCTATAAGGATTTTGATTTGTCCGTTTTGTTCCAGGGAGCGACAGGTGGAGAAATCCGTGTTGGTACAGATGAATCGGGTTCTATTGGTAATTTTCTGGAAGAATTCTACGATAAACGTTGGAGTATAACTAATCCGAGCAGTGAGTACCCTCGGTTAACGGATCGTAGTAATCAATATTACTCCTATAACAATACCTATTGGATGCGGAGTACAGACTATCTGCGTCTAAAAAATGTCGAGTTGGGTTACAATCTTCCGTCAGCAATCTGTGATAAGATCGGTATAGGCTCATTGCGTGTATATGCAAACGGGATGAATTTGATCACATGGAGCAAAATCAAGATGTATGATCCAGAGGCTGTAAATGCACTGGGGCAATACTATCCACAGGCAAGACTTCTTAATGCGGGGGTATTATTATCGTTTTAAGCGTTATAAAATTAGGAGAATAAAGGGAGGTTTGTGGTCGATGAATCTATAGGTTTCAGGGATAACAAATCGTCTTCGGAAGTTTATTCTCGGAAAATAAATCAGATAAAAAAATGAAAAAAATTGCAAATATATCACTATCAATACTTGTATTATCGTTTGGATTCCAATCCTGTAACGATGATTTTGTGAATACAAAGCCGCTTAGTGAAGTTCCCAATGAACTGGTATGGTCTGACCCTGGCCTGTCAGAGGCTTTTGTGATAGAAATTTATAATGGTTTTGGTGCAGGCGGTTTCTACGAGCAAGAAATGGCTTCTATGACAGATGAAGCACTATTTACACACCCAAATCGCGGGATTAATACGGTAACTGAATCGCGGTCTAATCCGGCTGATCAAGGTTATATCATGGATACCTACGAATATGGACGTATGTACGTACGTATCCGGGCAAGCAATATGGCTATTTCAAATTTGAGACAGGCCAAGTTTGATCAGGAAAAAGCGAATAAAATACTGGGAGAAGCATATTTCTTGCGCGGATATTATTATCAACAACTCTTGCGTTTCTACGGAGGTGTACCAATAGATAATAAGATTTATACCTTAAATGATAAGGATTTTATGAAGCCTAGAAATAGCTATGCCGAATGTGTCGATGCGATCGTGAAAGATCTGGATAGTGCAGCGCTACTATTAAAGGGTATTACGCCAGCCAAAGGGAGGGCAAGTGAAACGGCTGCCTTGGCGCTGAAATCCCGCGTGCTGTTATATGCTGCCAGTGATCTTCATGATGCAAATAAAGCCGGTATGAAGTCTGCACTCTTAAAAGCTTATACCAAACCGGAATACCTAATGTACACGAGTGGGAGTCAGACCGAACGTTGGAAAAAAGCGAAGGAAGCAGCAAAAGCAGTCCTGGACCGGGTCAGCTTTGCTTATAAGCTGGATCTGTCCGCCCCCGTAGCGGCGACAGAAGGAACTGCAAATTATATGGCCTTGTCTTTAGGAGGAGGAAGTAAAATGGCCGATGCCGCAGCGGCAAAAGACATTATTTTGGGCCGATTTTTTATTAATGAAAAAGACGAACGTGGTGGATGGGTTGGACGTGACAATGGCCCGAACGGTTATCACAATTGGGCGGGGAATACGCCTATCCAATTACTCGTTGATGACTATGAAACGGATAAGGGACAAAAGTTTGATTGGTCCAATGCTACTATGGCGGCATCTCCTTATCAAAACCGTGACCCAAGATTGAAGGCAACAATTCTATACGATGGCTCCGACTGGAAACCCAGGACGGCTGATGTAACAAAGCGGGATCCCAACAATCAAATCCAAACCGGTCAATATGAAATTATCAATGCCCAAGGCAATAAAGTCACACATTTTGGCTTGGATACCAGAAAAAGTCCTGTCGAAGATTGGAACGGATCAAGAACAGGATATTATATGCGAAAGTTTGTCGATCCAGATCCAGCACAAGAGGATCAAAATACAAGACAACGTATTCCCTGGCCAATGTTACGCTATACCGAAGCTGTATTAAACTATGTGGAGGCCTGTATCGAACTAGGTGAAGAAGCGGAAGCAAGAACTTGGCTGAACCGTATTCGGTTCAGAGCTGGAATGCCGGCAATTGCAGTCCAAGAGAGTGGAGTTGCACTCAAAAACCGATACCGGAATGAGCGACGAATAGAATTAGCTTATGAAGAGCATCGCTTTTTTGACGCAAGACGTTGGATGATAGCGGCAGAAACCATAGGACGTAAAGCAAATATCATCAATATCACTGGCACGCTGAAAGATAATAAAAAAGTAACGTTGTATAAGTACGATCCGACCAACTATACTTATAAATATGTCGTGAGTAATATTGATCCTGGAATTGAAAATAGAAACTGGGATGATAAAATGTATTTTACTTCTTTACATCGTGATGAAATAAATAGAAATACCCAGCTTATTCAGAATCCTGGATACTAAGTTTTTATAAATACATCTCACCGATAATTATCGGTGAGATGTATTTTGTCAGGCTTTTTTCTGACGTTCAATGTTGGGTAGTAAGCCCGTCGCAATGCCAATCAACGGGAGATAGGCACAGATGTCGAAGATATGTTCAATGGAGGTTTTATCAGCCAGCCACCCCAAAAGTGCGGAGCCAATTCCACCCATTCCGAAAGCAAGTCCAAAGAAGAGTCCCGCAATCATACCTACTTTACCTGGAATCAGTTCTGTCGCGTACACCAATATGGCCGAAAAAGCTGAGGAGATAATCAGTCCGATTAGAACAGAAAGTATCATTGTTAACGTTAGCCCGACATGCGGCAATAGCAATGTAAATGGTGCCGCACCAAGTATTGAAACCCAAATAATGAGTTTACGCCCGTAACGATCACCTAAGGGGCCACCAAGTATCGTTCCAATAGCGACCGATGCCAGAAAAACAAAGAGATAGATTTGTGATTCTTGTACGCTAATGTCAAATTTATCGATCAGATAGAACGTAAAGTAACTGGTCATCGATGCCATGTAGAAATACTTCGAAAATATAAGGATTAATAAGACAACTAGGGCAAAGATGACCTTGGATTTGGACAAGTTCGAATGTACCTCTGCAGTGTTATGTGTTGCAGCAGTAGATTTCGGTTTGAGGTGCAATTGGTACCAATTTCCGACGTAGGTAAGAATTAGTATCGCCAAGATTGCCAATACACCAAAAGTACCAATATATTGTTGACCAAATGGAATGACAATCAGTGCAGCTAAGAGAGGGCCAATTGCCCCGCCAGCATTTCCGCCGACCTGAAAAATCGATTGTGCCAATCCTTTTTTACCGCCAGAAGCGAGATGCGCAACTCGGGATGCCTCAGGATGGAAAATAGAAGATCCCATGCCAATCAAGCTTACCGAAAGCAAGATATAGATAAAACTGGAAGCAAAAGCGATACAAAGTAAACCAGCAAGGGAAAATAACATACCGATAGCTAAGGATCGTGGTGTAGGATTCTTATCGGTGTAAAGTCCAACAAAAGGTTGCAGAATGGACGCTGTCAGTTGAAATACTAGGGTAATAATGCCAATTTGAGTAAAACTAAGCGCATAATTAGATTTTAATAGTGGATAGACAGCTGGAATAACTGACTGAATTAGATCGTTCAATAGATGAGAAATACTAATTGCAAATAAAATGGGGTAGACTGTCTGGGAACTATTCCAAGAGCCGTCTGCATTTAAAGATTCTGTTTTCATACTTAATACATCAGGTCATCTGATGTTTTGTTTTGTGATTATTTATATGTGATTGTCGGGATTTTAAATTAGAAGGAGGTTAAGGAATTATTTATGCTGGATAATTTGATTGGCGACAGCAACAGCTTGTTGGATATTTTTATCTTTAATCGCTTGCATTAAATCCTCGTGTTGCTTTTGCGAGATTAGGAAAGGAGTTGTGTCCTTATAAATTTCCATGAAAAATTTGTTAACGTGGGTGGATAAGGTATGATACAAGGCCGTCAGAATGTTATTTCCACAAGATTCAGCGATAGCGCTATGAAAGGCAATATCCGCCTCTATACAAGCGATAAGATTTCCGGCAGCGGCATATTTTGCTCTATTTTTAAGCGCGGTAGCCATGCCTTTGAGCCCATTTGCTGTTCTATTTATCGCTGCCTTTTCAATAATTTTTAATTCAAGAACATGGCGCACTTCAAAAATATCATTAAAATTACCCTTTTCAATTTTAGCGTCGAGCGCATGATGTCCGGTCACACTTTTGATAAATGTTCCCAGTCCCTGCTGCACATGTAAATACCCAGACTGACTTAGATACTTAACGGCTTCACGAATAGTTGATCTACCCACTGCAAACTGTTTCATTAATTCCGGTTCTGTAGGGAGTTTTGACTCTAAAGGAAAATTGCCCAATTTGATCTTTTCTTCAATTGCGGCAGCTACTTCTTGAGCCAACGATCTTCGTATGATGTGTTCAGTTTTCATATAGTCATATCATCTGATGATTTCAAAGGTAGGATAAAATTCCGCTTCCACAAAAATAATTTTTTCTATTCCATCCACTTTTGCTCATATTGGCCTATCCTAAAAAGAGCAATTTTTTAACATTGATCGAATCTCGTAAGGCTTTAGCAGGAACTGAATTTCCCTGTGTGATCACAACATGTAAATTCTAGAGGTGCAGATAGACTTTAGTAAGTTTTTTTTAAATTAGATATTAAATTGATTTTATGAAGAAAATTCCAATTCTATTCTTTTTATTGATTTCAAGCATTGGCTATGCTCAAAATCTTTCGCCTTATGAGAAAGGTAATGGTAATCAGTCGACGACTTTCGAGGAAATGCGTGAATTCTATAGGGGACTGGCGAAGCAATTTCCAACAATCAGTTATGAAACGAAAGGGGAAGACGATAACCAAGCTCCGATTGATGTCGTGATTTTCAACCCGTCTGAACAGCCTTTAGAAGAGGGACGAAAGGACAAAGCGGTGTTGTTTATCAATAACGGCATTCATCCCGGCGAGCCAGACGGAATTGATGCGACCATGATGCTCATGAGAGATTTAGCTACCGGAAGGATAAGCATACCTAAGCATGTTATTATAGCTGCCATTGCGAGCTATAATGTTAGTGGGATGTTAAATCGAAATGGTTTTTCCCGAGCGAATCAAAATGGACCAGAAGAATACGGTTTTCGGGGAAATGCAAGGAATTATGACCTGAATAGGGATTTTATTAAAACAGACACTAAAAATGCGCGGAGTTTTCAGCAAATTTTCCAATGGATAAAACCGGATGTTTTTATTGATAATCATGTTAGTAATGGCGCAGATTATCAATATACGTTCACCTATATTTCCACCAATAAGGAGCGTTTGGGAGGAGTTCTGGGAAGTTATTTTAACAACGAAATGCAGAAAATACTGCTAGAAAATCTTGAAAAAGATGGGTTCATCTCAGTTCCCTATGTCAACATCCATCATGACGTTCCCGACACAGGCTTCCCAGTTTTTATGGATTCCCCAAGGTATGCAACGGGCTATACCAGTCTTTTTAATGTAATTGGAACCGTGGTCGAAACCCATATGTTAAAACCTTATAAACAGCGCGTAAAAGCAACTTATGATTATATGCTTAATACGCTCAATTTCATTGGGCGTAATTATAAAGTTATTCAACAGAAAAGGGCAGACAACCTCAAACAGTATAGGGTAGGGAATACATATCCCATTAGGTGGAAACTTGACTCTACAAAATATGAAAACATCGATTTCAAGGGTTTTGAGGCAAAATATAAACCGAGTGAAGTTTCTTCAGAAAGTAGATTATGGTATGACCGTAATGCCAAATTTTCAAAACAAGTTAAATTATATAATACCTATATCCCAACAAAAGAGATTACTGTTCCAAAGTATTATGTCATTCCGCAATCCGAATGGAAAGTGCTTGATTTACTGAAACTCAATAAGATCAAAATGTATCCGATTCAGCGGGATTCTATGATTGTTGTAGAGCAGTATAGAATCAAAGATTTCAATACGACTTCTACTCCTTATGAAGGACATTATGTACATTATGATACGGATGTTATCAAAGAAGAGAGAGAAAGGACATTTAGAGCTGGAGATTTTTTGGTTCCACTGGATCAAGAAGGTGTCAAGTATCTTTTGGAAACACTCGAACCGGAAGCGATTGATTCCTATTTTAACTGGAATTTCTTTGATGCGATTTTAGGGCAAAAAGAGTACTATTCAGCTTATGTTTTTGAAGATACTGCGGCTAAACTTTTAAAGGAAAGCAAAGAATTAAAATCTGCTTTTGACAAAGAGAAAGTGAACAATCCGAAATTTGCCACTGACGGGCGAGCCCAGCTGGATTGGGTATACAAACACTCTGATTATTATGAAAAATCACACTTATTATATCCGATTTTCAGGGTCATACATTAATGAGGCTTGTATCACCTAAGTTTCTGTTGAGGAACTGGAAATTCTGTACAATAAGGTTATAGATTACGATCCTCAAATTCACTGAAAAATATCATTTATTTTACTGAGATCAAAGATAACAATACAATTAAGAAAGACACCCCATTCCCAGAGAAGGGGTGTTTTCTTTAGGCAATCGGAGCCGATTTTGTTATACCTGTTTACAAACTGATGGAGCAAGCTCCGGTCTATTTGTTTCGCCCTCGGTTCGCGGCTGTGGGAAAGTAACAAAACTCATTGCAAATGTTATTGCTAATAATAGGATGCTTATCCATATAACATCATGAACTCCGTAATACGCACTTATTATTCCGCCGAGAAACGCGCCTAAGGATATGCCAATATTGAATGATGAAGTCAATAAGCTATTGACAAATTCTAAGGCGTGATGAGGGACAGACTGTGTTGTCCTGATATTTGAAACTAAAAAGCCACCGGTATGGATCATTCCCCAAAGTGAAACGATAATGACCATTGGCATAAAGATTCCGCCAAGGTAGTAAGCCAAAATCTGTATCGTAATTAAAGAGGACAAAAACAATCTTGCTGTCAATAAAACATTTCTATTCAGCGCTAACCCCATAAGCCAGTTCCCCAACGTCCCCATGCCACCAAAGAGAAGCAACATGATACTGATCTGCGCACCATCCATTTTAGTAATCTGTTCAAGATAGGCCGTAAGATAGGTGTAACTGGAGAACATCGCTGCTAATGTACATATGGTAGAAATCAAGTTGAGCCATAGGAGAGGACTTTTTAGTATGGTCATCTGATTCTGTATAGTTCTCGTGTTATCTGCTGGAATTGAAGGTATAAAAAGCAATAGGCCAATAAAAGCAATTAAACTGATTGCACTACTGAGAAAAAACGAGGCTTGCCAATTATTGAAAAGATCTACTGCATAAGTTGTTAATGGAATTCCGAGTACAGTCGCTAAGCTAAGTCCCAGCATAACTGTTGAGACACCCTTTGCTCCATTATTCTTAAATGCAATAGCGATAGAAATATTCCAAAAGAGGGGATGTAATATTGCTGGTAGTATACGGGCTACCATCAGCATTGCGAAATTTGAAGAAAATGCGGAGATCAAGTTGGAGAGAACAAATATGCTCATAACCAGACATAAAAGAAGCTTTCGATTTATTTTTGTTGTAAAAGAGGTGATGAAGGGAGAGGAAACGGCCACTGTTATCGCAAAAGCACTAAGTAACCATCCAGCAGTATCTATTGATACTTGGAATTCCCGACTAATAGTTGGAAGGATGCCCACTATTCCAAATTCGGTAGTAATTATGCCAAATGCACCCAAAGCCAGGACGTAGATTGATTTATTCATTGTTATCTAAAATTTATATAGCAAAGTTGGACAGAAAAATTATAAAAAATCAGTACATTTTAATGATAAAAAAGTATTTTTACATGATGAAAAGAGAAAATATCGATCAACTGGTTAAAGTAGAACATCATAAAGAGGTAAACTGTCCCATAAGAGACAACCAGTTCTCTTTTTTTCAGATCATATATGTTATTTGCGGAAAAGGCTTCTTGAAGATAAATAACAATACAACATCCTACGATGAAGGCAGTCTGATCCTCCTTACGCCCAATGATCAGCACCATTTGGACACCGTTGAGAAAACGGAACTTTTGCTTATTAAATTTAGCGAACGTTATGTTAAAGATTACAAGTGGAACAGTATTAATTCTATGGAATGTTTACTATATGGCGCGTCCTATTTGTCGGGTTGCATTTTACAGAATAAGCCAGATGTTATTTTGGTTGATTCGATCGTATCGTCACTTCTTCATAACATAAATCATCCGGATCTCTTTCATGAAGAACTCACATTACATTATGTGAACGCTATAATTGTAATCGCTGCACGCAATATTTCAAAGATGCGAGTAGAACATGTGGCTTCCAACACAGACAAAAGGGCGCTGGATATTATCAACTATATTCAGGGAAACATCCATGATCCGGCCTTGTTGAAAGTATCGTCGATAGCACAAAAATTTGGATTTTCCGAAAGCTATCTTGGAAGTTATTTTAAAAAACAGTGCGGTGAAACAATTCAGCATTATATATCGAATTATAAAATGAGGTTAATTGAACATAGACTTCTTTTTAGCGATATGCGGGTTAACGAAATTGTCTCCGAATTTGGTTTTTCCGACGAAAGTCATCTGAATAAATTCTTCAAAAAAAGGCACTTAATGAGTTTGACTGAATTCAGAAAGGCAAAAGGACAAATAGAATTATACCTTTAAATAGCATATAGATATTCTATCACCCAAGAGGTTTAATAGCTATAGCAGGCTATTTGTTATTGATGGCAGAGTAGATTTTAAGGATTTTATTATTTTCTAAACTACGGATCGCATATAAACATACCTTAAAGGCGAATTACAAATGGCAGCCATCGAATATGTATTTGTGGTTGGTTAAAGCAAAGAATACTATAAATTTAATTTGAATTTAGAACAGATCGGGCATCGAAATGTTAGAGATATGGATAAGGATGTTTGAGTTGATAGCATTTAAAATGCAGTTTATAATATAGATATTTACCAGGGATTATATGAAAAAAATAATATTTAGGTTCGCACTATTTAACCTCCTAATAGGTGTTGTACTATTTATTCTTTATAGAGTTGTTATTAGCGGACTAGAGCCTGTCAACACGAACTTCTTTGAGCGATTTCTTAGTATTATGGATTTATTTCTAAGTCTTGGTTTATCAACTATATATGTTATCATTATTGCTGTTAGTACCCTGTTGTTTTTTCTTAATCAAATTGAAAAAATTAGAAAAAGTTATTTTTTGTCTTTGCTGACATTTTCGGGCATACCTTTCCTGTGTATTATCATTCTATCTATCAATATTTTGACAGATTTTTATCAATATAATATTACACCTGTTTCTTTAAAAATATTGTTAAGCTTTTCAATAGTCTATTTGCTATGTAGCTTTATTGAATTTCTGATGTACAGAAAAAAAGTGCGAAACCTAGTTAATATATGATTTCAATAGGACTGTATGCTGTGAATATTTTAAATAGTAAATGAACAGAGATAAGGCGCAATTTCGCTGATACAGTCCTTGGCTTTTAGGTAAAGAATTGTCTATTTTTAGATATTAAAATGACGAACATGATTTTATCTCAAAGGAGCTTTGCTGCTTTCATTTCCTTACTATGTTGGACCGCCATTGTTGCTCAATTTTTAATTAGTTATAGTAATTCCACAATAGCAGTTGGCGAATTGGTTGTTAGGTTCTTTAGTTATTTTACAATCTGGACAAATCTGGTGGTGGCGATCTGCTGTACTTGTATCGTACTGTTTCCAAATAAAGCAATAGGAGACTTTTTTACCAAGCCGACAACGATCACTGCAGTCACACTTTACATCCTAGTCGTAGGACTAATTTATAATATTGTACTTCGCTTCTTGTGGCAACCTATAGGAATAGCACGGGTTGTTGATGAAATGCTTCATTCAGTGGTTCCTATTTTAGTTTTAATTTTTTGGTGGCGTATGGCGGATAAGCGAATTGTACATTGGAGGTCTATATTTAACTGGCTAATATATCCCTTTATTTATTTGCTATACACCCTATGGCATGGAGCGTTCTCTGGATTTTATCCTTATCCTTTTGTAGATGTTTCGGAATTGGGAATAAATCGGGTATTAGCGAATAGTACGATTATAACTGTTATTTTTTTGGTCATAGGCTTACTTTTAATCCAAATAAATAGACGAATCGCTAAGAAAAGGTAATAAATCTATTCCGATTAGAGTGAATGTGTAAGGATAGGTCGTCGCGATGTTTAATAAATGAGATTTATAGGTTTATCTTAAAAGACCGAAAAAGTTTTATAGGGGAAGCTTATCGGGAGGGGAATGGACAGATAAACACCCATCTTTCGAACCGCTTATAGCGGAATTGGTCAACTATGCGGAGGCTAGGAAGTTTACATCAAAATGCTGGCAGGTTATTGTCCGCCAAAATAAGTTGGATTGCATTGATGAATAGGAACTGCCGAATACGAAATGCGTATACGAATTTAAATTCATTAGAGGCGAATATTAAATGAGACAAATGTATTAGGATTTAAGGGCATATATTTAATCATTGAAACCTTATTTTCGAAATCATGATACATGAGAGAATTTCGTTTTTTGGTTAACAAATAACAATAGTCAATTTTAACATTGGAAAGTATGAAAAAAATATTCCTGGTAGCGCTGATAATTTTTACACATTTTATTGTTTTTGGTCAGCAGAAAAGATCGAAAAAGAATACAATTCCTCCACCAATAAAAAAGAAGGAGTATCCTATACCAGAGGCGAAAGGAATAGAAGATCTTATTATTGAACAGAAGAAAAAATGTTTTGTTTATAAGATCGAGGAAAAGAAAGACTCGTTGTTGTTCGTAAATAGTAACTTACTAGAGTATGGTTGGGCAGGAGATAACGCCAGGATGGTAATTACATCTTATCATTACGATCCGATAAAAAAGAAAGAGGCAGAACAGAAAGGGGATGTTCTTTTGAATGAAGAGCATGTACAATTTATCAATGGGTCATATAAGACAGAAAAAGATATTTTGATTTTCATACCTGAAAAAGCGGATCGGTTTAAAACAAGAGCATTTAGGTTAGTATATAAATCAAATGTAAAAGAAATTGATTATCTGGAAGACGAAGATAACAATAAATATATTGCAGGCGATTGCTCAGAACCCGTTGTTGGTCTATAAACGATTGCATGACAAAACCAATAAATAGCGATAGCAGACGTTTTGCAGCCTTTCCTATGATGATTGCTAGCATTGTTATGTTTATGGCAATGTTCGTCCATACTAAACTAAGCTTAGCATCATCAACTGAGTATCCGAAAGATACTGTCAGGACGATATATAAGCCGCAGCTCTTTGATAGTATTATAGTGAAGAGTGTTTATCAGGATACATATGGAAAGAATACATTGTACATAAAAGTCACGAATCCCTGCAATGCGGATTCGTCTCGATTTGACGGAGTGCTGACGCAGATCGAAGCTCGTGTGAAAAATAAAAACACTGCCATATCTATGGTCTATACACATCCCTATCCTCAAATGTCGTTAATCTACTTCGTAAAAGAAGAAATACATCTGCAGAACTTCGGGAATCATATGGCAGTTATTATTCCTTTCTATTACTGTGGAGGCTATGAGACCAATGATATGAAAGTTTCCTATATAGTTATTTACAGAAATAATAACTATATCTTCCATATAAATTATTACTGCGGGGAGGGAAAAGACTGCAAACCAGTTCAAAGCTTTAAAGTTATGTTTAGTCAACTTCCAAAGGATATTCGGAACTATCTGAACAATTACCTGACCCAAAAGCATAAGTCTAGATTCAGCTTCCATCAGGAGTAAGTTAATCGAATAAACAGAAAGGGATATGGATAAATTTGATGTCATTTGCTTTACTATTTTGTTTTTCATCCTTTCCGGGAACAGTAAAGCACAAGTAGAAAATAAGGTACTAAACACAGTCTCAGATTCAATAGGTACGGAATCTATATTCTCTAAAAGGAATAAAAAAGATTGTGTAACACTTCCATTTGGATATTTAGATATTTCCAAAAGAAAGCACATTGACTCTATTCTATCAGCCATACAGAATAAAAACAAACTACAAGAAATCAAAGCGTTAAATTTTGAGAGAGTAATTGAGAAGGATCTAATATTTTATCCTGAAGGGTACGATGTTTTTCTGCCCTACATCCAAAATATTAATGAAAAATATAACAGTATTAAAATTGCATCCAATTTTCTGTGCTATGGACCACAATCATTGTACTTTGTAGCTATTTATAATACCGTTCGCTATGCTGAACCGTTTATTGAAAGACTATATTTAATTTCAACGAAGGATAATAAACTTGTTGATATGAAGAGAATATATTTTCATTATGAAGGAGAAATGGGATTTGCATACTATACTTTGTTCAACATAACTGATAACCGTATAATTTCTCTACAGGATTACAAATTTATCGAAGGACCATTCAAATTAAAACCTCTCTCTAAATACAAGATTCTACCCTCCGGACAATTTTCCAGATATTATGATAATGATGGTTTTTATAAAAGTGAAGAGGAACAAGGGATGGTAAAAAATCACCTTAGAGAAGGAAAATGGATCGAATTTAAATCAAATAATTATATCGATTTACAGCAATATTCAAGTTTTACAGATACTTATACTTATTTGGAAGCTGAATATAAAAATGGTTTACCCGTTGGAAAATGGAAGTTTTATAAATTATTGCAAAAATACAGTGAGGAGACAGGCGAACCTATTTTAGAAACGAGAGTGAGGGGACAATTAATTTATACTGAAATATATAAAGATGGAATATTGGACAAACGAGAGTTTCGACACCCCTCGAAAAAACTAGAAAAGATTATAAACAATAATATGATCGGCCACAATACCCAGGCAGATTTAGATTTGTTTACAAGGTAGGTCTATAGTTAATCAATTGCTCAAAAGAAGTATTTCCTGTTATAGAACGACAGAGTAAAGTAAGAGTATACAGGAATGTATTATTGATTGCATAAGACAATTTTGCATACTTATCTGAAGAGTTCTCTATCCTAAACAGTGGAAATTTTGTAATTTTAGTGGATAGCCGTAGACTTACAGCGAATTTTATATTGTTAAATGATAAAAGCGAAAAAAATGTGGAGCGACACTAAATTTACACGATTATTAGGCATTGATTTGCCCATTGTTCAAGGACCTTTTGGAGGAAAAGTGTCATCTATTGATCTTACTGCTATTGTTTCCAATAGCGGGGGGCTGGGTTCATACGGTTGTCAGCCTTTTGATGCAAATGAGATCGTAAAAATTTCGGAAGAAATTAAGAAAAAGACAGACAAGCCTTTCAATCTCAATCTTTGGGTAAAAGACCGAGATGATAAGATAGATGATTTTGACGATTTAGCCCTTCGTGAGGTGAATGAGGTGTTTCAACCTTATTTTTATGAAGCAGGAATAGAATTACCACAGTTTCCGTTTGCCGATAGCCCATCTTTTGAAAATCAAATTGAAGCTATTTTTACGATAAAACCCGCTGTATTTAGTTTCGTTTATGGAATACCATCTGCAGATATTCTAGAAAAATGTCGTCAGTTAAATATCAAGACGGTGGGTGCAGCTACGACTTTAGACGAAGCCATTGCTATTGAAAATGCTGGCGTTGACGCATTGGTCGCTACAGGTTTTGACGCTGGGGGGCACCGGGTTTCATTTCTTGATAAACCTGAAGAAAGTCTTATCGGAACGTTTTCGCTGATTCCCCAAATAGCTGATCACGTGAATATTCCTGTTATAGCAGCCGGAGGGATCGTAGATTCGCGAGGTGTAAAAGCTGCTTTTTCACTAGGTGCAGATGCAGTGCAGATGGGGACAGCATTTCTAGCTACCGAGGAATCAGGAGCAAGTCAAGCACATCGCAAGAAATTATTCTCCAAGGAAGCTCGATACACAACATTAACAAAGGTATTTACAGGCAGATTATCACGAGCAATAAAAAACCGGTTGACAGAAGAACTAAAGGATTATCAGGGGAAATTGGCTCCTTATCCCTTGCAGGGAAAGATTGTAGGAAAACTTGGTGCATACCCTGCAAATGCAGAGTCCGCTCCAGAGCTAAAATCTTTTTGGTCAGGACAGGCAGCATCAATCTTAAAATTTCATCACGCCAAAGATTTAATTGAACATATTATTGCCGATATGGGAACATCTTAATAGAAAAAAAGAAATCGCCAGCAACTATCCTGTTGATGTGGTGACGCTAATTATGACTCCGAAATTTTCGTCGCTTTGAAGTCAGTCTTTCTCAGGTAGGAAAGTTTTGGAGGACATACATTTTATGAGCTGTCATTATATGGGTATTGTAAGCACCCACATAACGACAGCCTCATTAACCAATAAGTGCAAAGGTATTCCAGTACCAACAAAATGATTGACACAAAATTAAGATCGATCCTCAGGTGCTGTTTTGTTTAAAAGGCCTAATTCACTTTGTTCAAAAGGTCAGGTTATTTTGATCGGATTTGTCGTATATACATTTCTGATTTTAGAAAGCCAAATTTCAATAGTCTCAGTGCTCGCGCGGTCAGCTTTATCAAAAAAGAAATGCTCCTCGACCTGGAAGCCACAATAGGTATAGATACTCTTATCTGAGGTTAGCGATAAGGCCTTATCCATACCAATTGCAGCATATTCTTCATTGGATTTTCCATGAGTATTGATGATTATCGCCTGTTTCCCAGTTAATAGTCCTTTCTGGACTCCCTGATCATAGCTGTAAGCAAATCCATAGCTAAATACCCTGTCAATGTACCCTTTCATTATTGCTGGCATACCCGTCCACCAGATCGGATAGATAAAGGTGACGATATCCGCCCAAGAAATATATTCTTGTTCTTTTTTAATGTAGTCATCGACGATGCCTTTCCGCTGTCCTGTCATATCGTTCAGAGACAGTACTGGGTCAAATCCGATACTGTAAAGATCTCGGACGATTATATCTAATCCCTGCTGTTCCAGTGTTTTTTCTATACACTGTTTAAATTGAGCATTCAAGCTTTCTTGATTTGGGTGCGCGTAAATAATAAGATGTTTCATACTGTTATTTTAGTTGATTGAACAGTACAAATTTAAAATAGGGCCCACGGGAAAAATTGTAAGAAAACGAAAAGAGCTATTGATCGATAGGCTGGCAGATATCCCGCTGAAACTTTAGGTAATTTCTAGGTGATAGCCCTATAAAATACTGAAAGTCATGAATAAGTTGGCTTTGATCATAATAACCACATTGATCAATGATTTTAAACCAGTTTATCTTTTCATTAGACAAATGTATCTGTTGAATCAACTTTATCGTTTTTAAAAAGCGATGGTAACGCGTGATCTCTTTTGCACTGAAACCAAAGTGTTTTTTATGTATCAACTGGATGTTTCGTTCACTTTGTTGCACTTTTGCTGCAATAGATTTGATTGGATTTATTGCGCTCGATTTAAAGTTAACTAACAGATTGGAAGTAGCATTTTGTAAATTGAGATACGGCCGGCAGAAATTGAGCATATACGCCACCTTTTCCTGAACGCAATTTATGCAGTTCAGTTGGGTCCATAGATAGCTGAAACAATTCTCGTCAAGGGCTTCATCGGGATGAATGGGCAAATGGTTTGATAAAACGGCTTTACCGAAAAAACGGTAGAACGAGTCATCTTTGAAATTCACAACCAGTATGCTGGAATTTTGAGGGATACCATATTCAAATGCGGACTTAATAGGCCCCAGGACAATACATTTCCCAATTTCAATTTTCTTTTTTTGCTTAGAAATCAGAAATGCTGCAGGTCCGAAGTTGAAAACCATTATGGTTTGGAAAGAAGGTAAAAGTGTTTTGGTTATTGTTGTTTTAGCCTTATTCTCTACAAAATAAAAATAAGAGAAAATTGCCTCAAACTCTTGAGGAACAGGAATTTTATGATCATCATATTTTAATTTGTCTGAGTTCATTTATAAGTTACAATTTAGGGAAAAATTAGCGCTATTTTGGCAAATAAAAATGCATTTCTATAAAACTTTTGGTTGTGAAGGCTTGTTCGATAAATAACTATTAGATTGTAAAGTGGGACTTCATAAGTTACACTAAATAGGCACATAAATTATACGAATTCTTGTCGCAGAGGAGTAGAGTGAGTTGTGAAAAATAGATTAAGTTTCATTAATTTATATTCAACTGATTTAGAGAATTATTTGATTATGCATTACAACTTAAAGATATAAAAATATGAGAGCAATCTGGAATGGAGCAATAGGTTTTGGATTGGTAAATATACCGGTCAAACTGTACTCAGCTAGTGAATCGAGTACGTTAGATTTAGATATGCTGGATAAAAGAGATCTCGGCAATATCAGATATAAAAGAGTAAATGAAAATACCGACAAAGAGGTTCCTTGGGAAAATATTGTAAAAGGCTACAAAATAGAAGATAGCTATATTGTATTGGACGATGATGATTTTGAGGCAGTAAGTCCGGAAAAATCAAAAATTTTGAGCATCAAACAATTTGTTAACGAAGATGAAGTGGATGTAGCCCTTTTTGAGACGCCTTATTTTCTTGAACCTCAAAAACATGGTGATACTGCCTATAAATTATTGTTAGAAGCACTTCTGAAAACCAAAATGGCCGGTGTGGGATCTTTTATCCTTAGAGAAAGAGAAATCCTTTGTATGATCCGCCCTTACCAGAAGGAAATTTTGATGGTGAACAGAATGCGGTATCCTGAGGAAATGAGAAGTTATGCGGATCTGAAAATTCCAAAGGGAAAAGCACCAAAAGCCGAAGAACTGCACATGGCAGAAGCTTTAATTAAATCATTAGCGGAGGCTTTTGATCCGTCGAAGTATAAAGATACCTACAATGAAGACTTACTGAAAATTATAAAACAGAAAGCAAAGGGTAAAAATATAAAATCTAAAAAAACCAAAGAGCCAGAAGAAAAAACAATTGATCTTATGGCAATGCTAAAAGCTAGCCTCGAATCTGGGAAGAGAAAAGCAGGCTAAATTATATCCAGTATTTGTTCAAAATAAAGCATATTTAGAAAAATGGAGGCGAAAGTCTCCAATTTTTATAACATGGTCATGATGATAACAACCTTTAATTTTTTTTCTAAAAAATCAATTCAGTATCAATCAGTAAAATATAAGTGTAATTATCTTACTGCCAACAAACTGGGCTTACAGAATAGGATTTAAATGGATAAAATAGACAAACCAAATTTTGGTGATCAAAATTAATTTTTTCCACCTATTAGACCAAAATCTCCCCCTGAAAATTATTCTCCCTTGGTAAATTCGATTAATAACTAAATTATAAACTAAACCCCACATCAGGGAGCGTAGGTTATTCTTTTATTGGTTCGTCTATCGTGGTCGCCTTTGTTTGTCTGTCCAAAAATTGACAGACAAAATTGTGTGTACCCTAATATCCAAATTATGAGAAACACTATTTTCGCATTATTACTATTGGTATTATTCCAATTAGGTTTTGCTCAAGAAAGCCAATGGAAGTTAACCTCTCCTGATGGTAAAATCACTGTAAACCTTAATGTTGATTCCAAAGGATTAGAAAACTATGGAAAATTACTTTATACCGTGTATTTAGACGGGAAGCTCGTGCTCGAACCAGCTCCTTTGGGGATCGACCGTGAGGATCAGCAGTTTGATTCGGACCTGGCTTTTGTTTCCAGTACGGAGCCTAGGCTTATCGACGAACACTATCGACTCAAATCTGGAAAACAGCTGCTGTGTCGCAATCATGCGAATGAACGGGTCGTAAGCTTTCAAAATACACGCGGTAAAGAAATACAGCTCATCTGGCGGGCCTATGATGATGGTATTGCCTTTCGATACCGTTTTGCAGAAAAGGATACCAAGTCATATAAGATAATCAGAGAACATACAGGTTTCCGCTTACCGACCAATGGTCGTGCCTGGATACATCCCTATGATTGGAACAGCCGTCAAAAACCCAGTTATGAACAATATTGTCAAAACAATATTGCCATTGGAACAGATTCGCCAAACCCAAAAGGATGGGCTTATCCGATGTTGGTAAAATCGGAGGCAGCTTGGATCATGATCACCGAAGCAGTATTGGACGGAACTTATTGCGCGACTCATCTCCGAAGTACGAACGATGGCCTTTATACCGTAAATTTTGCGGAGAAGGAAGAAGTTGCCCTCGCAGACAGCCTTGAGCCAACATCTGGGATGCCGTGGCAGAGCCCGTGGCGTGTGATTGTACTCGGCGATTCTTTATCCGATATCGTTGAGACCAATATCGTACAGCATTTAAATCCTCCTAGTGTTATCACTAACGATTCATGGATCCAGCCAGGACGTTCCAGCTGGAGCTGGTGGTCAAACGGAGGCTCGCCCAAGAATTTTTCTGTGCAGAAACAGTATGTTGACTTTTCAGCTGAAATGGGCTGGGAATACATCCTTATAGATGCCGGATGGCCTGTCATGAGCGGTGGATCAATGGAAGATGTTGTCCGCTATGCCCAATCAAAAGGTGTCGGAGTCTGGCTCTGGTATCATTCAGGTTCTGGTCAACGGATGGATTCCATAAGTAACCGAAATTTGATGAGCGATCAACATGCACGTAGAGCCGAGCTTGCCCGTCTCCAAAAATTAGGCGTGAAAGGCATTAAGGTCGACTTCTTTGACTCGGATAAACAGGGAATTGTGAGACGCTATCAGGAGATATTAGCAGATGCCGCAAAGTATGAAATCATGGTGAATTTTCATGGTGCGACATTACCTCGAGGATTGGAAAGGACTTATCCTAACTTAATGACTACCGAAGCCATTAAAGGAGCGGAGGGTTTTGGTCGCCAGGAGAACTGTGACCGTGCCCCCGTGCATAATGCCACAATTCCGTTTACAAGAAATGTGGTCGGGTCGATGGACTATACGCCGGTTACATTTTCCAATAAGGTCCGTCAGGGGGTGGAAGCTTTCAACCGCACGAGCTTTGCACACCAGCTCGCTTTAGCGGTTGTCTTTGAGTCCGGTGTCCAATGTTTTGCAGATAAAATCGAATCCTACCGCGAATTGCCCGAGGCTCCGCGAAATTTTTTAAAGCATGTTCCCACAGCATGGGACGAAACAAAGCTGCTAGATGGATTTCCCGGGGATTTCGTCATCATAGCCAGACGCAAAGGAGACACCTGGTATGTAGGCGGCATTAATGGCAAAGATGAAAAACGTTCTTTAACTTTTAGCCTTCCTTTTATTCCCAATAGCAAACCAATTAAGATGATCACAGACGGCGGAGACAGAAGTTCTTTTGCGGTGGGTGAACTGGAGTCTAGCGGAAAGATCCAGGTCAATATGCTACCCTACGGTGGATTTACAGGCACGATCAAGCTTTAAGCAAATTGCCGATGAATGCACTATGAACAAACTAAATATGGAGAAACAAAAATTACGAAACAGCACTAAATGCTGTACGCAGCGTTCGGCAGTCAATACGCCTGCAAGAACAAGCCTGACTCGTGATTATATCTGCAACGAAAGGAGGGTGGAATTGGCTTATGAAGGGATTCGTTATTATGACATTATACGTTGGGATATCGCAAAAGAAGTAATTCCCACGGCGATTTATAATTCAGACGGGACAAAGCCGAAATTTGACGGTAACCCAGGGCCGATTCCACAGAGCCAAATGGATATTATGGCTGACCTTTGGAAACAAAACCCTGGATTTTAATAGAACATGGACCAACTACGCGCTTATATTCTTGTCCTTTTCATATTGGCATCAGCAACGACCCTGCATGCAAGAGATGTCAGGCTGGTGCCATCCGCCAATTCACCAAATGTTATCCGTATTGTCAATGAGACTATATTTTTGGTTGAAGGGAAGACCTATCGTTATACGGTTGATACACCTGTCGATAGCGGGTTAATAGAAACCGGGCTTCCGCTAAATGACATCGCCACACAACTGGAGCTTTCGACAGGTACGCCCTTTCAATGGCAGGTATATGATCGCTGGGGTAAAGTAAAAACCAATGGTTATTTAAAAGCCGGAGATCTTTTACATGTCCAGACAGCACAACACCGAATAAAATATAAAATAAAAACAGTGATGGGAGCTTTAAGTCCACAGCTAACATGCCAGCGTGAGACCATCACAGTTGGTTGTCATGAAGATATTATTTTTGACTTTGTGGCTGGGCAGCGGAGTCCGGATACGAAGGTTGATTTTATCATTCCCGCCGGTATCGATGTTACACTTGACAATGTTTTTGTCGACGTTATTGGGAGGGGCGAAGTTTCCCTACGGCAGTTTTCCAGACTTGGGATCGGAAGAGGTGCCAGCCATTATGAAGATAAGCGTGTCGGTAGCGTGCAACTATCTAAGATAAGCTCCGGTGGACATCAGATTTCCTTTTCCGATATCGACTTAAGGCCCTCCAACGGAGTAGATTTACGTTTGCGCATCCGTTCTGTAGTATTGCCCCAAGTAAGAAACTACGTCTTTGTCGCTACCTATACCACCAGTAAACCTGATAGCTACACTAGCTTTCAGACAGCGATGGCTACTGTTAGCATCCGCGGTACTAAGCGTATTTCCGACCTCAGGCTTGTCGCGCCAAAAGCATCAGCAATAAAGACAGCATCCGATTTAAACTTACTTTCAGTCCTGCAGTGGACTACACCTCGTAATGCAAAAAAAGTGAGCTTGTTGATTTCAACCGATCGGGGACAGCGTTGGGAGCATCATGCACATTTACCTAAATATGCATCAGACTACAGATTCAAAAAGTTGGAAGCAAATACACTTTATCAGGCCAAGCTCGTTGTTGAAGGCGGCCCCCAGCGCGGAGAATCCAATCGTATTGAATTCTATTCAGGACCTGTGGACGTCAAACAATTCGGCGTGGAAGGGAACGGAAAATCAGATGATAGCGAAAAGATCAACGCGGCCATAGCCTTGCTCAGCAGACAGGGAGGAGGTATATTATCCTTTGACAAGGGGGATTTCCTAGTGCGGACCGTTTTGCTTAAAAGCAATGTCTGGTTACATATCGGGAAAAATGCAGTTCTCCGTGGTTTATCTCCTATGAATGGTCCCGAAACAACCTGGTTCAGTGATAAGGCTTATCGCTATGGGCTATCGCCCACGGATACCGGTCCATACGATGATCCCGAAAATTATCTGACCAAACAGGATGTAGGACACAGTTTTTTTCAGAACAGCATGTTTTTTGCGGAACGTCAGGTAAATATAAGGATCATAGGTAACGGTCGCATCAGTGGCAATGGAAATTTAGTAACTGGAGACAAGGTCATGGATAACGTTGCGGGAAGACGTGCTGATAAAATGTTTACGTTTAAACTTTGCAGGAATATTGAAGTAGGTGGCTTTGCAAACGGTCTGGATATGTGGTACGATGAACAACGGGATGAGCCTTATTATATACGGGGCGAGGGCCCAAAGGATTTCGATACAAACAATGTACTGCATATCGATCAGGCGGGGCATTTTGCGGTTTTGGCGACTGGTACCGATACCATCCATGTTCATGACACCTATTTTGGGCAGGCGAGTACGGATCACGCACGCGACATTTATGATTTTATGGGCTGCAATGCCGTTACTGTATCCAATATTTACTCCCGGTTGAGTGCTGACGATATTGTCAAATTGGGATCCGACTGTTCATTGGGCTTTACCCGACCTAGCCGCCAACATTTGATACGCGATATTATTGGTGATACCAATTGTAATCTGTTCCAGATTGGTTCAGAAACTGCAGATGATATCACGGATGTCTATGTAGACAATATTTATGTATTGGGTGCCAATAAAGCAGGATTTTCGATTTCGACTAATGATGGGGGAACGGTCAAGAACGTATTTTTGAATACCGGTCATACTGGGAAATTGCATAGCAGGTCAAAGATGCTACGTTGCCATACACCAATTTTTATTTCCATATCCAATAGAGGACGGGTATTGGGAGCCACTGTAAAACGTTTTCGGTTCAAGGAAAATGAAAAGATCCGGGATGAACTTTTATGTACCAATGTAAATATCGGCCATATCGAGAACATCGTGCTACAACATGTGGACATTGCTGAAGCCTACGCTGGAAGTTCATTTCGCAGCAGGCGCTGGAAAGGCTTCGATGGCTCGCAGGGGCATTCTGCTGCGATCATAGCGGGCTATAGTTTACCAGAAAACACCGCAGTGGAAGGTGGACTTACTTTTTCTCTACCAAATGGGAAAAGTAACAGTTATATAACTTCGCTTAAACTGAAAGATATTAATCTTTTGGTAAAAGGAGGAAATCCACATCAATCCAGCGATTATAATCCGCCTGAACTGGGTGTAGGAAAATATAATGTTAAAGATTTTGGTGTGTTACCAGCTTACGGCTTATGGATCAGACATGCCAGGGACATGTCTATCGTTGACTGTACGATTAAGACCGAACAAGCTGATCGCAGAAAGGCTATTATTCTAGATGATGCGACCCATATAATAATAAATGGGCTTGAAAGCCAGACCGTTGATGCTTATCATGGAATTATGCGTTAAGTTCTCCGTAACTAATCGAAATATCTTTATTACTGGATACTTTAATGCTGTCATGCGTAATCTTGCCTCACATTTTATGATTAAATACTACTTTAAACAGCAAGAGCTAGTAAGGGCTATAATTAATTAATGATCGAGATTTCCATATCTGCCAACATATTCAATACAAATTAAATAATTAGACTAGGAATAACAATGTAAAGATGTAAATTTGGGTATCATCAATAGTAAAATAAGGTTATGATATATCTAGGAATCCTCATCTTTTTCGGACTTATTACATTATTTGCTTCTTTTTATACCGTAAAACAGGAATCTGCTGCTGTGATAGAAAGGCTGGGCAAATTCTTAAAAGTGAGCCATGCCGGTTTACATTTGAAAATTCCTTTTTTTGATCAAATATCTAAACGTTTGAATCTTAGGATAAAGCAGTTAGATGTCATCATTGATACCAAAACGCTTGATAACGTTTTCATAAAGATGAAAGTTTCTGTTCAGTATCAGGTAATCAGGGAAAATGTAAAAGATGCTTACTATCGTTTGGAAAATCCCGAAAATCAAATTACATCCTATGTTTTTGATGTGGTGCGTGCTGAAGTACCAAAAACAAAGTTAGATGATGTATTTGTCAGAAAGGATGACATTGCAATTGCCGTAAAAAGCGAATTACAGGATGCGATGCAAAGTTACGGTTACGATATTATCAAAGCTTTAGTGACAGATATCGACCCGGATGAACAGGTAAAACATGCGATGAACAGAATCAACGCTGCAGAACGTGAAAAAACAGCAGCAGAATACGAGTCTGAAGCCCAAAGGATACGAATTGTTGCGGTAGCAAAAGCGGAAGCTGAATCCAAAAAGCTTCAGGGACAGGGGATTGCCGATCAAAGGCGAGAAATTGCCAGGGGGTTGGAAGAATCTGTAAAAATGCTGAATGCTGCTAATATCAACGCTCAGGAAGCATCAGCTTTAATTGTGGTTACGCAACATTATGACACCCTGAATGCTATTGGAGCTAATAGTAGGAGCAATTTGGTTTTACTCCCCAATTCACCAACTGCTGCGAGCTCCATGCTGAATGATCTGGTTGTTTCCATGGCAGCAGCACAAAAAATAGACGGAGTTGGTAAAGGTCAATCCCCCGAACTTTCTAATGATAGGGGACAACAGGAATAAAAATTTGTTCCGAGTATACCTGCACATTCACTCATTTCTTGTATTTAATGTAATAAATGTATAACTATTTTTCGGTCGGAGAAAGCCGAAATACCGCCGTACTATCGCAGTCTCCGCCCTGCATCAATTCATTGGGGATTTAAAATTGCTTTACAAAACCAATTGTGAACTGTCTATTGCTATAACCCGGAAAAAACGACATCGTACGCTGATCATCTCCGCCGATATGGATTTTATCGTAAAGCCAATAAGAGAGTGTTGTTGATAGGATACCGACGCCAGCCCCGGCAGCAACATCACCCAGCCAATGTTTATTATTATACAGACGCAAAATGCCCGTTCCGGTAGCAACAGCATACCCGGCTACACCTATCCAGGGTGATACATGCCAATACTCCCTACGCAAGAATTCAGCAGACGCAAATGCCAAAGTCGCATGTCCCGAAGGAAAAGATCGCCTATCGCTTCCATCAGGTCGTTCTTGACGGGTCAACCTTTTGGTAGAAAACACTATTGCCGTTGAGATCCCTACAGACATGGCATATACAACAGCTTCTTTTTTTACAGAGCTTTCACCTTTTATACCAAATGCCTGAAGTGCGAAAACTGCTGCTCCCGGCACAATTCGCGTATAATCATCAATCTTTGTTCTGAAATTGGGGTGATTTTCTACGATCTCATTTCTGACATCAAGATTTATATTTTTAAAGAATTTTGCTTCTGTTGCTAATAAGCCATACCCCACTAGGGCAGCGGGAACAATAAATTGTTTTGCCTTAAGTTTAAATGGAGATGAAGTAAAAAGACTATCAGTATTGTTATTCTGTATAGTTAAACCATCGTACTTTGGCAAACTACCTAACGAGTCAGTCTGTGCGGAGACTGTGAATGGAAGCAATATTAATAAAAGAAGTCGTATCATTCGGTACATTTTAAATAAATACAATTTAAAGGAGAAGGAAAATAATTAATAGAATGAACAAAGCTACCAAAAATCCTTTATTACACCAATTGACAGGGGAACGAGGAATGCTCAGTGGATTCATTAGGGAATACTCCGTCGATAGCAGGGTTGCCATTAATCATATAACTACATAAGTTCGCCCCATATTTCCTGTTAATCCTACGTATTCGAGAAGTAGAATTTAAGAGCATGAAAATCTCCGATCAACTGAAGTACTGTGTTGGCTAGTTGAAGATGGAATGCTTCTCAAATTGGTTTTGGAGGAAATAGTTGGGGAAGTGTTTCAGAATTAAAGCAAATTCTTACATTTGGGTATACCCTTGGGTATAGGATATGTTAAGAAATTAAGCGCATCTTTATGGACAGCACAAACAATTATTGATAGTCCCTAAATGAAATTATTAAAAAGCCATTTTGTATTGATTGGGATGATCATTGCATTGATTCTTATGTTTATTGCAATTAAAGTTTATCCAGGCGGTACATACCAAAATAAATCCTCCGTTGGATTTGATTGGTCAAAGAATTTTTTTAGCAATCTGTTTGGGGAAAGAGCGTTAAACGGAGCCGAAAATACCTCTAAATATTGGGCGTTTACCGCTATGTTTTTCTATTCCTTTAGCTGTGCTCTATTTTTTGTCCGTATATCAAGAAAAATTCCTAACAGGACAGCCTCTAATTTTATAAAGTATGCCGGGGTACTTACGATGCCCTTTACATTTTTTATCATTACACCGTTCCATGATTTGATGTTGGCTATTTCGAGTAATCTGTTTTATTCATGTGTGGTATGCATTACCGTCTATGTGCTCAGATCAAAACTCCACTTTTTCAAATACTATTGCATGTTCTGTTTGTTTGTATTCTATTTTGCAACCTATTTGTATATTACAGGACAATGGGATTTGCTATCCTTAATGCAGAAAATAAATAACGGCAGTACCATTATATTAATTATAGGGCTCGAATATTTTACGAATCAAAGTGATTTTTCCAAAAGGGGGGTCCAATGAAGAAATTATATTTGATTATATTAGCCTTTTCGACATTCCTTTTTGTCATTCTATTATTCAGTCGTTTTATGATTGCTACTGTCCCAATTATTGGTCTTGGTTTCTTTACTAACATTTCCCTTATTGTGCTTACTTTTGGTGACCAAAACTGCCTTTTACACTATTGTTTGCGTATGGCTTTGTGTCTTCATTTCTACATTGCTGGGTGTAAGCATCAACCATAAGAAACTGGCCGATCTCAACGAATAAAATACACATCTAGCGAATTAGAATTTCAGGAAGTACTGATGATTCAATCTCAATGTTCTTTTTTAGCGGAAAACAAATGTTAGAGTAGATTTTGCATAACCGTCAGAAAGGTCAATTTACCGACTAATTCTTCTTATTCACCGAAAACTCTTGGTGAGAATATTATCAAATCGATATAATGCATCTATAATTTATACCTAACTATATTTCAATATGGAAAAATTAATTGCAACAGTGTTTTTGATTGGATCTTCAATTGCAATAACTAATGCTCAGACTATGGAAAATACTATGGATTTGGAAAAATTGATTATGAAAGCATATCATACAGACCAAGAAAATAGGACCATTGTAGAGAGGCTTCTTCTAGATAAATCAACTCCGCAAGATAGCTTGAAGAAATATGCGGTACAATTGAAAAAAAGTGATATGGTGAATCAGAAAGTTGTGTTACCTATTCTAGATAAATATATCGCGAGGGAAGTTAAATTATCTGATTCTTCGCTGAATGCCGCATACTATATTGTTCAACATGCAAGCAAAGAGGATCAAGAGAAATATTCGAATTTTGTTGGAAAATTATTTAAAAAACAGGTGATCGATAAAAATGAGTATACTCGATTCGTCGATAGAGTACTTATAAAGAATTGTAAGGCTCAGGTCTATTTAAAGCAAGCTTACATGGATGCAGATGTTAAAGACATTTATCCCTTTCCACTAAGGGCAAATGCGAAAGAGATTGCAAAAAATAATAACCTTTTGGAAGAATTGGAAAAAGAAATTGACATTAAAACCAAAAGCTTTCCTGCGGAATATGCTCCTGTATTTGTTGTTGATGATGAATTTGTGGTGTTTGGTCATATCAAGAAAAAAGAAGAGCAAAGAAATGTACCAGTCAGCGATGTAGAAATTTCTTATGGAGGCAAGGTATTGGCTAAAAGTAACAAAAATGGCTTTTACAGTTTCAAAATTATTAAATCAGCCGCGGCAAGTGATATTTTATTTACGAAGGGATCTATTTATACGAATAAGAATCTGGATAGTACGGATAAAGACTGGCAGATGGTAGATGTTCTTTTTTAAATCCGGCTTCACATCTTTCATTCATTTAAAAATGAATTATTTTTATGCTGATTGCCAGAGACAGTAGGGAAGACGGTCTTAGCCTAAGATAAAAATAGTGTAATTGGAAAGCACTGCGACTAATAGGGTATTGGCAGAATGTCTTTCTCATCCTGCTTGATTTGGCGATTACGAGGAACTTCAAGCATAAATAGGCCTGAAACCATTGCCCTTAATACAATCCCGTGGCACTGAAATCCCGCAGATAGCAGCTAAATTTATTTAATTCTGTATTAATTAGTTAATTAATACAGGATTGATGCAAGCAGAAATTTTCTTTAATTTGCCGTTTTATAATTTCTAATTTCTTCAATTTATGCTTTTCATTTATACGCGTTACGAATACGTTCTAGGAAGTAAAGATATCACTGCAACATTAAAAAATGAGACTAAACCGCAGAATTTTAATCTTCATATCATTACACCCGCGACTAAATTTTTAGGATTTCCTGTTGGAGGCGGTTTAGTTAAAATGTCTAGGCTGGTGAATCAACAAGGACAGGTCATCCATGCTAGAAACTATTCACCCGAAATAAAAGAGGAGGTAAAAAAATTTAAGAAGACTCTCACAATTCCATATTTCAAACTATGGAAGGGATATTTGTTTATTGCCTCAATAGCGATTGTTGGATCTATTATTTATGGTATTAAACTCAAATCAGATGGCAAAAAATACCGTAACGAAAAGGAAAATCTTGCTAAATCAGCACAACAATTGCAAGCAGGCCAGCTCTACGGCGCTAATTTCTTTACTGATGCAGAGGGAAATAACATCCAAGGATTACCAGCAGGCTGGGTTAAAATCGTAAAGATAGAAGGCGATACCGTATTTGTGCAACGTTCTAAAAAGACATCAGATCGCGCTATGTTTGAAATGAAAGACCTAGAATCGATCAAACCAACATCAGACGCAGATTGGAATGATCACATTGAAAAAATGAATTATCCATTATTTAAAGAAGCTATCCAGAATAAAAATTTATCGGGTATAGATTTGTCGTATATTGGTAAAGACCACGATAAGTATCCTGGGGTTATTATGTCCTTTAAAGGCGTTGAATAATAGCTAAAAAAATAATAAAAGAATGAATAGGGAAGGAAGGTTGTCAGCGGCCTTTCCTCTCTATTTGATTTTATTCAATTTAATGCTATTTTCTCATTTCTTCTTCGCAGCTTTTGCAATGGCGTTATAATCAAGACAGATTTTTATCCAATATTCAAAATCATCAGGTTTTTGAAAACCGATAGGTTCCACATAACAATATCCTTTTAATTGCTTTCCTTTCATAATCATCGGTAAGAAACCTTTTCGTTCCGCGACTTCATTTTCCAGTTCGGCATTATAGCGACACATCAGATTGTTATGGCTAATACTGATACACATTTTTCCATTCACAAGAAAAGATAATCCGCTAAACATCTTCTTTTCTTCGACTTCGATATTTTCTTCCATTGAAAGTCTTTCACGGACTCGATTGACAAGTTCATCGTTATAAGCCATCACTTTAGTTTATCTGCTATTTAAAATTACTTAAAAACTTGATCATCATCAGATTATTCTTAATTATAATTTCTGTACTTTTCGTGCTATCATGGTCGTTGACCTGCGGTTGTATTACTAGAAGAATTCGAGCGCTATCTTTTCAGAAGTATTAAACACTAATATATTTTTTGAGTACTTCAAGAAGGTCTGCGCGCCGTATAGGTTTGGGAAGAAAGTCATTCATTCCTGATTCAAGGCATTTTTCTTTTTCACCCAGCACATTTCCTGCTGTAACGCCTATGATAGGTATATGTTGATATGCTGGTAACATTCTAATATTTCGTGTTGCCTCGATACCACTCATTATCGGCATCTGTACATCCATAATAATAAGGGAAAACTGTTTTTTACCACATTCTTCCAAAGCCTGTAAACCATTTGCAGCTTCTGTTAGATGTACATTGGGTGCGAGAGACTTCATGATCCTATTATTTAGCACCATATTCACTGGATTATCATCAACCAAAAGCACCTCCAATTCAGGGGCAAATAAATCCGAATCTTTTGCAGACTGATCCTGAATAATTTCTACTGTACTGCTTTGGTCTACCTTTTTAAGTGTTTTGTACAGGTCATGTGATTTTATAGGTTTCAACAGTAAATGCGTATTTTCTATTTTCCTAACTGAAGCAAAAATATCCAGTTCTTCCGAAGAAGATGAAAGTATGATAAATGGAGCAATCTCATTTCGCTGACTTAACAAGCCTGTAATTTTAGCTATTGTTTCCAAACCAGACATTATAGGCATATGATAATCCATTAGGATCACATCGAACCGTCCACCTTTTAGCATAATATCTAGCGCTTCCATACCATTAGAAGCCAAGGTAGATTTGATGTTTTTATAGGTAAGCATGTGTTCAAGTATGATCCTGTTAGTTTCATTATCATCCACCACTAAGGCCGTCTTAATAGACATTTCATCCTCTTCTCTCAGTTCGGCAATTTCGTAGGGCACCTCGATATCAAAGAAAAATACGGAACCTTTTTCCGTTTGGCTGGTCAGCGACAATTGACTTCCCATATACCCCAATATATTGTTCGAGATGGTCAGCCCGAGACCAGTACCGCCATATCGTTTACTGATGGAACTATTTTCCTGGGTAAAGGCATCAAAAATATATTTCTGTTTCTCAACAGGAATTCCGATTCCTGTATCTCTTACTGAGAAGCGCAAAGCAATAGAATTATCATCCATGCGCAATTTCTCTACTTTTAGCTCGATCTCTCCCTGTTCAGTAAATTTTACAGCATTCCCCAGGAGATTGATCAAAATCTGTTTTAACCTTGCTTCGTCAATGAAAAGTATTTTTGGGAGCCCCTGCTCAACGTTGAGTAGGAGTTCTATATTTTTTTTCTGGGATTGATAAAGGATAACATTAATGACTTGGCTTAACATATCATATATATCACTTTTTTCAATCAGCAGTTCCATTTTTCCCGACTCTATTTTAGAGAAGTCCAGTATATCATTGATGATGCTAAGCAGATTTTCCCCTGATTCATTGATGTAATTCAGATATTGTATCTGTGTTTCATTCAGCGGTGTCCTGAGTAGGAGGTCAGAAAAACCGATAACCCCGTTCAAGGGAGTACGGATCTCATGGCTCATATTGGCCAGAAATTCGGATTTTGCCTTGCTTGCTATATCCGCAGTCTCTTTCGCATTTTTCAGTTCTTCGTTTATTTTTACGGCATTTGTAATATTCTGAATGGAAATAATTATACCGCCAACTTCATCTTTTGTGAGATACCAAGGCCCCACCTTAAGGTCGTAATGCTGGATTTCTTCTTTTCCTTCTACATTAAGCGTAAAATCTCCGTCGATGTAAGTTTTTCCCAAAAGCGCATTCCTATAAATCTCTTCTGTTTCTTTGGGAATATTGGGAGATATTGCAAATAGATTATTGCCGATAAGATCTACATTATGCATACCAAATTCATCTTTCCATTTACTACTTACAGCAACATAGTTAAGGGCTTTGTCAAACATGGCTAAAGGAATGGGAACATCCTTCGCAAAGGACTGCATCATAGCTTCCTTTTGTGTAACTTCCAGAAACATCTTTTTGAAGGCGTCAATGTCCTGAATAATTCCAAAAACCCTGATGCAAATTTCATCTTTAAATTCGGGAATTCCCTTTATTCTGACCCAGATCGTGACGCCATCATTACGCAGCAGCTGAAGTTCTTCATCAAAAGATATTCCTTGTTGTATTGCGTTGTTAATGAGATATTTTATTCGCTCCCCGTTTTTTCCTTCATAAAATTCAAGGGCATTTTCAAAAGTTGGCTGGAAATTATTGTTAACCTTGTGAATTTCTCTTGTACTTTGAGACCAGAATACCTTTCCGGTCTTTATATTTGCCTCCCAGCCTCCTACCTGGGCAACAGCGTTTGTCTCTTCGAGCATTTCCTTCGTGTAAGACAGATCTTTTTCTAACTTATCCCGGCGAATAAGGTCGGATTTTAGTCGTATATAAACGAATACAGAAGCGCCAATGGCGGCGACGGCCGAAAAGATGATGAATAAAACGGTCCGTTTAGAAGATTTATTTAAATTCTCATTTTTTATATCAAGTTGAGCCTCCTCGTGTTTTACAAATTCCTGAACGAGCATTCGACATTGATCCATGGCGCTCTTGTTATGTGCCAGTTCTTCCGGGCTCATTAATATTCCCTTTTTACGATTCTCAACGAACAAGTCATATCCTTTCATCATGATGCCTGAAGTATGCAGCAGTTCACTAAGAATATTAATCTGGTGTTTATCTTTAAGGCTAAGCCGGTCTCTATTAGCAACAAGCAGTGGGTATTCATTCCTGCTTTTATTTAAAGGTTCAAGAAAATTTTCGCGGCCGGTCAGCTGATAGCCACGATTTCCTGTTTCAGCATCCAACAAGGAGTATAAGATATTTTTTATTAGACTGATGGATTCCCTGCTTTTTAATAAGCTTTCCCTGTTTTCCATCTGTTTATGTATGCTGATATAAGATGCTATGGAACTCGCAATCAGCATTATCAAGAAAAGCACTAGGCCTATCTGGAGATTTCTTATAATTTTTTTCGGCATTGGATGCTAGTTTAATATTAAGATACTAAAAAAGTAGAATTGTAACCCTGGCAAATCAGCAATATTTCATCGGGTTTAACAATCATTTTTCTTCAATGATCCGTCATGTTTCTACAGTGATGGATGAAACCACTCGGTATCATTTATCTGAATTCTATATGCAGTAATGAGGCTATTTAATCGTTATCCATGGATTATTGTAATAAAGTTCAACTCTAAAACTAAGGTTCTTGAATAGCTATTCTATTTCAATTTTATGATGGGAGATCCATCTTTTCAGGTTTCCGACCATTCTTTTCAAATGGTCCTCATTCAGGAAAATATTGGTCCAGTAATCGAATCTATCACATTGTACGCTGATGTAATAGATCATAATCGCTAAACAGGCAAAATCCAGGCATTTTTTTTCTTCGGTACTTATTGTGGTTACCGTTTCATAACCCCGTAAGAAACTAGCTGCTTTTTGTTGATATTCCTGTTCATTCATATGAGTTGCCAGCAACTGAAATAGGAAATATGAAATGTCAAAACACAAATAACCATTGCCGCAGAAATCGAAATCAAAAAATGTTATCCCTTCTTCCTTGTCAATGTGCATATTGTCGAACCAGATGTCAAGATGGACACTTCCGAACCTCATTCTGTCTCTGTCGAGACTATTCATTTTTAGTGTTAGAAAAGAAGAAAGATTTTCTAGGAACTCAATTTCGTCCGTATTTTTACTGTAAAATCTTTTTATCCGCAGAACTGGATCTTTCAGCATATTCTGTGTATTGTATGAGATCCTTTTGAGCTCAAAGTTTTCAGTTCCACAATGCACTTTTGCCAGCGCTTGCCCAATAAGGAAACTTGTTTCCTCCGAGAACTTTGCTGTCTTTTTGCCTTTTGCAAACGAAAATAAAACGCCAAATCTTTTTCCTTCTGGTGCTTCAATTTCCTGAATATATGTATCAGATAAGTCTGCAATGGGAAAAGCAACTTGGCCACCGTATTCCTTGAGATGTGTTAGTAGTCGTAGCTCTTCTTCAATTTCCAGTTTTGTCCTCCACTTATGTGTATAAACCCTAAATACATAAAGTTTTTCCCGATCCCGTACTGCGTATAAATGGTTCATTGCAAGCCTGATTATGGTACATTCTGACATGTTACTCAGCCCGTATTGTGCCTGAATAAGTTTGGAAAGTCCATTTGGTGAAAGTGTACTGTTTATTGCCGGAAATTGATTGGTCATGTTTTTTTGATCTGTCGGTTCATAAAATAAGCTCTTGTTATATCACCGAGCGCCAAATATAGGTTAATTTCTAAACAAGAGTAAATAATAATGGAAAAAGGCGAAATGAGCACCAAGAATGACTGTGTTCTGTGGTTTTAAATCGTTTTTAAGTTGGAAAAGCCGATGGAATAGATGAGATTATCAGAATAAAAAAGCGAACGATATGATATCTTCTTTTCATTTCTTAAATAGGTCTCTCACAAATAGAATTATTTAGAACTATTATTCTGCTTATGCTTTTTCAATGCTGCAAATTTTTGTAAGTTGGTATAACAGAAAAATAGTATCGTATGATTTTCTTTTTCGACGTAGATGGTGTCATGATCCATGTTGATCCACATAAATGGGTAGGGTAGGCTGCCGATGCCTTGTATGTATTTAGCAATTTCAACATATAAAATAACAGAATATTTGCAATTGTTCAGTGTATTTGAAGAAAATACCTGGACTGGAATACAGGATCAAAAAGTGGGAATTCGTTTGGATTTATTGTTAAAAGTTCTTTATATTAACGACAAGCCGGCTATTAGTGTCGGTATTGAAAACCGTCAATAAAAATGTTCAAGAAACTATTTCAAAAAAAGAAAACACCTGCCGAACAATACTTAAATCATTTAAATAGGATATTTAAGAAAACTCCACTTTTGTTTAAAGAAGATAGTTTAGATGAAGGTCTTCCGGGTGTTACAACGATTGTATATGAGGATATACCCAAAAAGGGCATGATTACGTCATTTACATATGGTCTTTCCTTAGGACATCATCCCGATTGGCGAAATGGAAAGCCTGAACTTACGTTAACAGTAAGATCAGGTGATTTTGCCTGGGGAAGAATATCGGGTTACTTAGCAAACTCGTTACGAAATAAATGTCCTTTTTCCTATGGAAATCCTATCGATTTTGGGGACAAGATTGCTAAGGATTCCGAAATGGATGGATTTTTAGTATTTGCTCCCTCCATTTTTAGCGACAAAAGAAACTATGAAAATATTAATATTGGTGCAGGATATAATATTTATATCAAAGGTATTTACCCTATATATTCGGCGGAGATTGATGTTATCTCCAAACTTGGATTAGAAAAATTTTGGAAACATCCAAAATTTGACCTTTATAATGTTCATAGAGAGCGAATTTCTGGATAAAGTAAATGAATTATTTGCCTTAAAACCGAAGTTTAAAAATCCTATACGTAAACTCTAACTTTAACAGGTTAAGTAGAGGGGCAGGTTACGCCTGCTAATACTATCTTTATGGTGTTATATTTGTTTCAGGGGATCTCCAGAAGTAGGCAGGGTCATGCGTAATAACATTGTTTTTTAAGTATTTATTACTGTCTTTGTCAAATCCGCTCGGAATTAAATAAATGTACTTTAAATCAGTTTCGGCAGGCCTATATCTACTCTCGGTGTTAAACTGGCTTTTACTCGTGCACTGAATCCAATATAAATTTTTCGCCATATAATAATCCAGGTACCAAAGTTTAGTTACTTTGGACTCGGCGTTTAATTTGAGTGATTGATTATTTTTTAAACGCTCCCTGACTTCTTCAATACTCAGTAAATTGTTACTGTCATCCATTACAAATGTACCATGGGAGGGATCCATCCACAACCATTTTTTTAAGGTTTCAGCATATACGCTATTGATCACATGACAGTCAGTGTCTTTATCGTCTTTTGGCATGCAAGTAACATAGCGCGACTTAAACCCCATTGCAAGATACATTTCATTTAAAGTCATCGCCTTATGCCGACAGTTGATACCTTTCCCTGTAGCCTTATGATAGTTATAAAAATCAATTGCGTCAAATTCACAAAGCGCCCAATTGCTACCGTCATATTTGATATTATTTGCAACAAAAAACATGATATTACGGATTTTAGAAATTTCGTCGCCATCGCCAGCAATTGAGTCCAGTTTGAAGAAATTTTTGACCGATACTAAATTATGATTGCTTGCCGTCTGATAGGTAAATACAGGCAAAGCGGCGTTACTTTCCGAAGCATATGCTCCTGACTGCTGTAATAAGGCCAATTTATCATATTGCTTCAGTTGACTGAAAGCTTTTACAAATTTACTTTCTTTACGGATATTATCTAAATCAGTATCATTTAAAGCATTACGATAGTCTGTATATCCCCACAAAATTGCCTTTTCAAAACTTGTGATAGCCTGTTTTTTTTGATTAAGCAATGCTTGCAAGCAAGCAAGGTTGTAATATCTATTCGCGTTAATTTCTTTGATAGTTGTTTGGAATTCCTGTTTTTCATTTCCGGACAACCGTAAGCTATCCATTTTTGATAAAATGGTATTTAATGCTGTAGTGACATTTTGATAATCCTTTGCCGGATAATAGGTATTATAATCTTGTTCTAATTTCTTAAAGTCTGATAGGAACTTGTTCCATGTCGTCGAGTTTGTTTGTGCAAATGCACTGCCTGCCAAAAATATGAACAGAAGAAGGTTAAATAATGGTTTCATTGGAGGTTTTTAGCTAAACACTGTTTTATTCATAATTAATGCTGAACAAGGTGTTTGCCAAAACGCTATAGCGCTGAAAATAAAAACGTTGAACTAACGGTACTGTTCAATTTCGGACAATTGCTAGCTAAAAACGAACACTTCAAAGGCATCAGTTCTTCCAGGCACAGCCTTTTGTTGAGCATATCGGCGGCGAACAAAGTTATCTAGTTTTCGATTAGCTTTGGCAGGGGCACTTTAGAGCAAGGCATATGTAGCTGATGTTTTGGGACAATTGCTTTTCATAACCGTTTACCATATTGTAAGACAATTATAATATGAAACATTTATTACTGTTGAATCTCTCTTTGTTTGAGATCATTGCCTCTTTGGTATTTATTGTCATTATTTACCTTCTTTTCCTGAAATTTTTTGGAAAAAAAATTAATTAACTTGTTATTGGATAGGGGCTGCAATAGTCCCTTTCAATATTCACTTAGTTTTCCTTCTTATGCTCAAAAACCTAAGTCTTCCGTTAAAAAACAGAATGTTGGTGACAGTAAGAAAATCCAAGAAGTGGCAGATATAGATTGTAGTAGAAAGGGGTACAGTCCAACTATCAAACGTTATGTTCTTTTTTCCACTTACGAATTCTCCTTCTTGCATTGGTATAAGGCGAAGACGTGTTAAACTGAATCATTCTTCCTAAAGTCCATTTCTCATACCAGGAAATCCCATATAATTCAGTATTGGATTTTTGTTCAATTAGATTAAGGATTTCAGCAACCGTTTTATCTAATTTATTACACAACGTATTGAAGTCAATGCCTTCATAATCTCTGTAAAACTTCTGAGCCAGCTTGCCAAGTTCATTCCATTTATAACCTGTTTCGGGAAAATCTACTGGCTCGTTGTTCTCTTTTTTCCGATTCCATTCGAGCACCAGTTCTCCCCATCCAATCAAATAAGAAACGAGGTTATTGATACTCATTGTCGTGTCTTTTGCATGTCCTTCTAAGTCTGTGGTAGAACTTAATGCAACAGGAATGGTCGATAATTCATTTTTCAGCTTATTGTAATTTGTTTCAATAGCTTTTTGTAATTCTTCTTTGTTAACTGGTACAGCCATAATTGGATGAAATAGATTTTTACCAAATTTACAAAAGCTATAAAAGAGTTCACTTAAAATAAGAAATGACTTGCTTTACCTTATCTGTTTTTTAGCTGAGGTTAACAACTGCCCAGAAATTGGTGGAATGATTTTATGTGATATTCTCTATCATAGACTTTCACTTTAAAAACTTCTTGGACATCTTCCCAAAACTCCGCTATTCCTATCTGGTACAATTTCATTCTTGATGCCGTACTACCTTTGGCCATCACTATTACATGAGGATCCGAAGTAAAATCCCATCTTTTTGTTCAGCATCATGATAGATAGACTGCATTATACAGGTGTTCAACTATTAAGCGGAACACCTGCATTGCATAAATGGTTAACGTTTTTTCATTCTCTTCACCTCTTCTAAAATTCTGGCGAAAGATTTATCCCTTTTGCGTTTTTCATGTTCCGAAGTAGAAAAATACCAGGATTCTTTCCGCAGCTTGAGGTAACTATTGTATACCTCAGGTTCTAAAAGGCCATTGTTTACAGCTTCTACGACAGCACAGCCAGGTTCATTAACATGTTGGCAATTTTCAAAACGACAGGATTCTGCAAAATCAGCAAGCTCGAATATCTCTGATAATGTTTCAGAATTGTCTGAGGCTAAACCAAATTCTCTAACACCGGGCGTATCTATTAAAACACCACCATCCTTCATCAATATCATTTCTCTTCGGGTCGAGGTATGTCTTCCTTTACCTGACGATTTGCTTATCTCAGCGGTGGAAAATATAGTCAGTTCGCACAGTGCATTGATCAAAGAACTTTTTCCGACTCCAGATGACCCAACAAATACTATCGATTCTCCCTGTTTGATAAATTTTCGCACGGGAAGTATCGAATCAGGAGAAAGAATGCTGGTGAAAAGTATTGGCATTTGCCGTGCTATATGTTTCAGCGATTCCTCTACTTTATGGCGATTGAACGCCAAATCCGATTTAGTGAGGATCAGTATTGGATGAATGTTTTCTTCCACAATTTGAACCATAAATCGTTCCATTCGGCGAACGTTGAAATTGGCATCAAGGCTTTGTACAATAAATGCCTTGTCAACATGGGATGCTATAGCTTGCCTGTCAGTCTGCGTACCACTCTTCCTTCGGTATAGTGTATGCATGCGTGGTAAAACATCAACGATTATTCCTTTGGTATCTTCAAAAGGTTGAAAAATAACCCAGTCACCGGTACACGGAAGTTCAAACGATGACCGGCCATAAAGCATGTTACCTGCCAGTTCGCACAACAGCCGACCATTCTCAGCAACGACCTCGTAATTGGTTTTGTTTACCGCTGCAACACGGCCATGAAAAAGATGATTATATTGTGAAGCTTGTTTGAGTTGGAACAGCGTGTCGTTCCAACCATATAATGATAAGTTATTCACTTCTTAATAATTTAAAATGACGAAATAAAATTGCTTAATTCTCTGTCATCCGAATGGATTGTTCCATATCAATCGCCTTTGGTAATACTTAAACTACCAAACCGATGATTTAGAAACAAGACACCCGGAATTAGGCAATTATTCCAATCGTCAAACTATAATATGTGAATAGCTGTCTTTGCATAAGATACAAAGATATAAAAAATCTAATTCAATATGTTAATCGCTTATTTTAACAGCAAGTTACTCAGGATTTCCCTAAAAAATAGAATAGGTGAACTACGGAAGCGACTATGTACTGTTTGCCTTTTTGGAGTTACCAAACTTTAACTTCTGACTTTACTTGGCGCCATGCCGAACTTTTTCTTGAACGCCTTGCTGAAGTGCTGTAGGGAACAGTATCCCAATTCAAACGCTATTTCAGTGGCTTGCTTGTTGCCCTCCAATAGATCCTTTTTTGCCAGATCCAAACGTAGGTCAGCTAAATAGGAAAAAGCCGTTTGTTTAAATATTTCCTTAAACCCTCTTTTTAGTTTATATTCATTCATGCCGGCTATTCTCGCCAGTTCTATCAGCGTTGGGGGTGATCCGATATTTTTAACCAGATAATCACGGGCATATATAATCCGTTCTTTATCATAATCATGTTTTATAAATCTTGTTGTTGAATCTTGCAGGTTATTTAAAGACTCTGCTTGCAAAACAAGCAGCTCAATGGTTTTCGAAAGAAGAAACAGCCGCTTTAATCCACCGGAATAACCACAACTCAAGATCGAGTGGATACAGGTTTGTATTGGCAGGTCAATATTTAGACTAGAATTTGAAAAAGCAACCGGTGTTCCCGAAACTATTTTATCAGCAAACCGCTTTAGGGATTCGTTTCCATCTTTTGATATTGTTAAAAAAGAATCTTTTTGAAATTGGATCATAAATGATTTCATCTGCAAACCATCAAATTTCATTTTACCTTTAGCCCTGGTACCATAGAATAAATTGTGCTGATTACCATTTAATTCAAAGGAATTGCTCATGCCGTCCTGTACTATAGAAGTTCTTCCTTGCAAATTAAAGTGCATGGTTACCAGCTCCGAATCTCCTTTCCAATCCAATTCGGTAGGTTTATCAAGATCAGTTTCGGAATATAAGATCTTAATACCGTCAAACAGCCATTGTTTAGCAGCTAGTTGTCCAAAAGGGATATTCGTTTTAAAGTTATTTTCTTTAAAACCATGATCACCAAGATCATTTTTATCAAAGGCTATTTTAAAATTCTTTTTATCATTTTTCAGTTCAAACCCCATTGCGCCTTAATTTACCAGTTTAACTCCTTTTTATGCAAGCGCATTTTTTGATAGCGCGGTACTTTTGTCACGTGAACTAATGTAGGAAGTAAATTTAAAAAAGTTTATGCAAATGGGAAATACATACCAATACCCGAAAGCTACTCGATGGCTATTTTATTCAATCTGTGCTTACTTTATTATGAATGGCGCCCAATTATGGGAAACTGCTATAATGGTCCCTGCCTGGACAGTAGCTCCTCCGTCTTCATTTATCTTTTTTCAAAAACCATACGGGCTGGACTTCAAAATGTTTTGGATAATAATTCATGGAGTTCATGAATTGGTATTGATCACAGCCTTGATTTTTAACTGGAGGATAAAGAGGCGTAGGAAATTGATGTTACCGGTTCTTGTTGCACATCTTGCAGTTCGGGTATGGACATTAACGTATTTTGCGCCACGTATCATGGAGTTTCAGCAATTGCCATATAGTGATACCCTGGATGTATACTTACAAGAAAAAGCGGCTCAATGGCGCAATTTAAATTATGTACGTGTGGCCATTTTTTTTGCCTTGAACTTATTACTGATATCCGGATTAAAAATAAAAGAGGAAAACAATGGATAAAAAAGTACTCGTTATCGGTGCCGGCGTAGCCGGACCCATACTCGCTTTGCAACTGAAAAAAATAGGTTTTGATGTTGAGATATTTGAAGCGAGATCAGAAGGCAATACCAAAGAGGGAGCCTTTTTGGGCCTTACACCCAATGGTTTGAATGTATTGAAAGAATTTATTGATTTAAAGCTGCTCACGAAAGATTATACCCCTGGATCAATGAAATTCTTCAATTCCAAAGGAAAGCAAATAGCAAAACTCGATACGGCCTATCAGAAACAACAATATGGTGTAGAAACAATCCAGATCAAAAGAGCAAACCTCACTAAATACGTTCGGTTAGCTGCTAAGGCGGCCGGGATAAAAATATGGTACGATAAAAAGTTTATCAGCTATCATGAGGATAATAAACAGATAACCGCAAATTTCGCGGATGGAACGATGGTTACTGGATATATTATGTTAGCTTGTGACGGAATGTTTTCCGAAGTTAGAAAACAATTATTCCCGAATACGTCTGCCCTTAAGTATACGAAGGTTATTTCTACGGGCGGTTATGCAAATGTTGCTGAACTTTCCGAACCGTTGGATTCCATACGGATGAACTTTGGTGAAAGGGGATTTTTTGCTTATTCAGTTTCAGATAAAGGTGAAGTTTGGTGGTTTAATAACTATTTTAGGGAGCAAGAACCAAAGCCAAAAGAAATAGAAAAGACATTAAATACCGAAATTCAGGCATATTTGGCAGATATTCATCAGCATGACGATCCTTTATTTTCCAAAATAATCAAAAATAGCCATCAAATTCTTGCATATCCTATTTATGACGTACCCAAGCTTTTGCATTGGTACAAAGGCCGGGTTTGTCTTATTGGGGATGCGGCACATGGTATCTCTCCACATATTGGGCAGGGAGCATCATTGGCATTGGAAGACACGGTTGTAATTGCTGAATTATTGAAATTACACAAAGACTATAGGCCTGCCTTTCAGTTTTTTCAACGCGAACGCCAGTCCAGAGTAGAGCGGGTAATAAAAAGTGCGAGGAAAGTGGGGAATACAAAAACAAAAACCAATCCAGTAACAGCGTGGTTTCGTGATCGTTTAATCGGTCTTTTTATTAAGAAACAAATTAAACAGCTAGACTGGATATATGGTTGGATCTTTCCACTTAAGAATAGGAACTAACATAAAATATCCGGTTGGAGTTTCGTAATGGGGTGCAATACTGCTATATGATCTTTCCATAGTCAATTTGATTTTAGGTTATATCAATTCAAATGGTCTACTTTCCAATGGCTAATATGCAATAAAAAATCGAATTTCAATATATATTATGTTCCCCAGTTCCCTCTCAAATATATGATGATTATTGATTAATTGCAGAATGCCATCGAGCAAAAACTGGATTGTGATTGACTTCATCGATTTTTCTTCCATTTTATTTCTCCACGCTGGATCATAGCAATATACTTTTTTATATGGTCATCGGTCAGTGCTGTATCATCTTCCAGGTGATATTTAAACTTCTTTGAAAATTGGTCATATTGAATTGAAGCCGCATAGGTTGTATTCACATACACATGCCAGATACTTGATTTTTTAGTGCTTATCCTAACGACATATCGTTTGCCGTTGTTGTAAAACAGCTCGGGTGAATCGTGGTCGTATCTCAGAATGAGTGCGTCGATACAGGCCTCCCGAACATCTTCCGGCATTACACCGTAAGCCAATTCCCAGATACCCTGCGACCTTCTGAAGACATAGGAGGATGTGCCATTTTTTCCATACAGATAATAATCACGTATACCCATCCCTTTATCCGCTATACTCATTTTCACGAACATGATACGATTACGACAGCGCACTTCTAACGGTTTCATAAATGCAAATTTACTAATTATATTAGTATTTTTCAACTAAATGTTCTATATTTGATTGATAACCAATTTATAAATTTATGGCCAGATCAAAAAAGCAGCTTGGTAAGTACGTCGATCCGCGTACAGATTTCGGTTGGAAATTTTACTTCGGTAGAGAGGAAAACAAGGTGTTACTAATTGAATTTCTCAATAGTCTGTTTCAGGGAGAGAAGATAATTTCGGACCTGAGATACAAGCCAGTTGAGTATGATGGCGATTTTGAAGAAATGCGTCGTGTTGTATTTGATTTGCATTGTATCGGCAGCGATGGCGAGGTTTTCATCATTGAGATGCAGCAGCTCTTCCAGGAGTTTTTTAAGGATCGCGCCGTGTATTATACTTCGCGTCTGATCAATAAGCAATTGGCGCGAGGTAAGAAGGGCAATGATTATTACTTACCAGAGGTGTACTTTATCGGTATTCTGGAGTTTAACATGGATGGACATGGAAATTCTGGAATATCCCGAGCCACAGAACATCCTTATTTTTATGATGTCGCGCTCTGTGACAAATTGACGAAAGAAATATTTTATGATAAATTGGGGTATAAGATGATTTCGCTTCCATTGTTCAATAAACAGCCAGAGGAACTAAAGACAGTTATGGATCAATGGTTGTACTTACTTAAACACTTGAGTACCATGGATAGATTGCCATCATTTTTGGATAAAAGAATATTTGGTCTTATCTTTGAAATAGGAGAGATAGGTAAATTAACGGAGGAGGAACTCATGTCATACGAAGCAAGTTTAAAACATAAGCGCGATGCGGAGAGCGTATTCAATTCGGCCATGAAATCCGGAGAAGCTTTAGGTCACGCTAAAGGTTTGGCGGAAGGTTTGGCAGAAGGTAAAGCTAAAGGTCTAGTGGAAGGTAAAGCTAAAGGTCTAGCGGAAGGTAAAGCTAAAGGTCTAGCAGAAGGGGCGCGCAAAAAAGCGCTTGAGACTGCCAAAGCATTTAAGGAAATGGGATTACCTATAGCTGATATCGCTAAGGGCACAGGACTCTCTATCGAAGACGTCGAAAAGCTCTAGCACCATCATTGAATAACAAACTTTTACTTTCTTAAAATTGGATGAGCTTGACTCAAAAGGTATAGGTATCTCGGGCACAACCAATTGCCGTAAAATCTTCAACATTTGAATTACATTGGACGGACGTTTATAATTAACGGAGGACGAGCAAGTGGAGGAAATAAGAGAATGTGCTAATGCTGGGATAATGATGGCAAAAAGTTGAACAACTTAGTGAACAAAGTGATTTCAGATGGTTAGGAGATTTTTATCTGTTTATACAATTTTTCTGCAATAGCTTTAGCGGCAACGACAGCACCTTCCATATATCCAGGAAGTTCAGTTGCAGTTTCTGTCGCCGCAAAAAAAAGTTTGTTATTCATATATCCGCTTTGAAGTAATGAATGACCATTATTTTGGTGAGAAACGTTTACCAAATTGCGTGTACCAACGGCGGTTATAGAGGATATAAAATATAATAAAGATCTAGAACATAAATTAAGTAAAAGATTCAGACTTGCTTTCTGAACCATTTTTAAACAAATAAAATGGTGCTAACTCTTATCCGCCACAATCATTCTCCGATGTTCTCTACCCCAAATAATCATTTCCGAGATAATATCTCCGAAAGTCCTGCAATATTCAGTAGGTTCATATTCAATTAAAACAGGAGTATCGGGATAAACAGTTCGTTTAACCAACTTATTTAATTCCATATCTTTCAGCTCTTTTGACAGCATCCTAGTGGTTATTCCGGGGATACTTCTTTCAATTTCACGAAAACGTCGGTTGCCGTTGCAAAGCGAATTGATGATAGGTATTCTCCACTTTCCTCCAATGAAATAAAGGGTGTCCTGCAAAGCCCTAAGTTCTTCTGTCTGATCTCTTTCCATAGTTGTAAAGTTAAATGATATAATGAATGATACTGGTATACTCGGTTATACTGGTAACAAAAGTATATCAATTCCCGCTAACTTTGAAAAAAAAATCAAAGAAATGAATAAGTTGAATAACAAATTAGCCATCGTAACAGGTGGAAACAGCGGAATAGGATATGCCACCGCAAAAGAGTTAATCGCCGAAGGAGCAAAAGTAATTATCACCGGAAGGCGAAAAGAAGCCATTGAAAAAGCTGCTGTGGAGCTAGGAGCTATTTCTTTTGTGGCAGATCAGGGGAAATTGGAAGATATCGACAATTTCAAGATCGAAGTTGAAAAGCAATTCGGGAAAGTTGATATCCTGTTTATTAACGCAGGTATCACCGGAACTTTAGGCCCGATCGAAAATATGAGTGCGGAAAACTTCGACAATGTAATGGGTATCAATTTCAGAGGAGCTTATTTTACCTTAAGCAAATTTATTCCCCTGTTGAACGATGGGGCTTCAGTGGTGTTCCTTTCCTCCAACGTCGCGACAACATCTAAACCGAATAGTTCGATTTACCAGGCAAGCAAAGCAGCATTGAATTCCATTGCAAAAACTGCCGCTGCAGAATTAGCACCAAGAAAAATCAGAGTAAATTTGGTAAGTCCGGGACCTACAAAAACGGAAATTATGACCAAAGCGGGATTGGACGAAAAAACATTGCAAGGTCTTGATCAATGGTTGATCAGTGGAATTCCATTACAAAAAATGGGAACAGCTGAAGATGTTGCCAAAGCCGTTATTTATCTGTCAGATAACAATGTGGCAAGCTTCATGACCGGAACGGAAATCCTTATGGACGGCGGAATGGTATTATAACCTTCCGCTCCTAAGGCCCTCCATCTACTCGCATTTAAAAAATGGGACAATAATTGCAGATCCTTTTTGATTTCATCAAATTTCCAGATAAGGCCGAATTTGAGAATAAGTAATAGGGCTCGATATAGAAAAATTTTTTTGATCTAGATCATCGTTTTAAGCCATCGGAAAAACTGAACTTTGATTAATTTTCAATAATGGAAGTCTCTCAGATTAAATCAGTAATTATGGAAATAGGAATAGATAGTTTTATAGCTACCGGAGCATACAATGGTAGATTGAGTTCAGAGGAAAATATGACGGCCATGGAAGCCCTGTTGTCAAAGATAGCATTTGCAGATCAGGCAGGATTACATGTCTTCGGGCTCGGGGAACATCATAGGAAAGAATTTTTAGATGAATCACCGGCAGTCATACTGGCGGCAGCGGCAGCCAGAACTCAGCATATCCGTCTAACGAGTGCCGTTACTGTACTGAGCGCGGCAGATCCGGTAAGAGTATTTCAGGAATATGCAACATTGGATATTATATCTAAAGGGCGGGCTGAGATTGTAGCCGGAAGAGGATCATTTATTGATGCTTTCCCATTATTTGGATTCAATACACAGGACTATGACGAACTTTTTGAGGAGAAAGTCAAATTGCTCCTTGAAATACGTGATCATGAAACAGTAACCTGGAAGGGCAAATTCCGCGCAGAGCTCATACAACAGGCGATATATCCGAGGCCGGTGCAAGAGCAGCTACCTGTCTGGATAGGAGTAGGAGGCACGCCACAATCATTTATTCGCGCCGGAAAACTGGGGCTCCCATTAATGGTCGCCGTCATCGGTGGTGAAACCCATCGCTTTCGGCCTTTGATAGATTTATATTATGAAGCCGGAGAGAGAGCCGGGCATCCTCGGGAGAAGCTTAAAGTAGGGTTACATTCCCTCGGTTTTGTAGCGGATACAACATCGAAGGCTAAAAATCTCTATTTTCCGGGGTATCAGGAAATGATGGGCAAGATTGGAAAGGAGAGAGGCTGGTCGACGCCCACAAGGGAAATGTTTGAAGCCCAAGCTGAGTCGGCTGGCGCCTATGTTATTGGCAACCCCGAAGAAGTTGCAGAAAAGATATTGAGGCATAGTGAGGCATTGGGTGGGATCTCAAGATTTACATTTCAGATGGACAATCCAGGACTAAGCAAGGACGATATATTCAGAGCTATTGAATTAATCGGAACAAAGGTAATTCCGCTTGTGAATCAATCCTGATTATTTTTTGACTGCCCGGGACCTGATTCTGCTCAGCGTTTCTTTGGTAATGCCTAGATAAGATGCAATCAGTTGCTGTGTAAATCGCTGTGTAAATTCGGGATAGCTATCAATAAGCATATTATAGCGTTCTTCAGCCGTCATACTTAAAGCGGCATTGATCCTTTTTTGGCTTGCATAGGAATAATTTTCGTCCAATTGGCGTGTAAGTTCATTCATGATTGGAAGGGAAAATACCTCCTCTGCAGCGTTTTTGCTCAAGATAAGCAAATCAGTATCTACACAAGCATCTATATTGAAGGCGGAGGGTGTGGTTTTGGCAAAACTTTCGCGATCACCGACCCACCAGCCTTCAATATAAAGGCTCATGATGTGCTCGGCACCTTTAGCGTCTATACTGTATTTTTTCATAGCACCTTTGACAAGAAATCCCATATAATTACATATTTCACCTTCCTGCAAAAATGCTCGACGTTTTTTGATTTTGCGGTGAACAAAATTATTTTTTAGGATCCCAATTTCATCTAAGGTTAGGGGTCTGGAGACCCGCGAATTGATATAGTTGATTAAAGTATCGTACATGAGCCGTTGTTTTACCTCACACAAAGGTAAAAATACCTTCTTTTATTTTTTCATCTAATATTATTTGTTTGGAGTCTTCGGCTGTTGATTGACTTTTCGAAAATTGTTTATATTCGTTAATATTTATTTATCAATTAGATATAATAAAATAATTAAAAAGTGGAACAAATTAAAAATAAACCTATGTGGCAATATTATTTAATCCTGGGAATAGGTATAGTGTTCCTTTTACTGGCGATATTTAGCTTCCGTAATACAATGGTATTTCTAAAAAATGGAGAAAAAACTATTGCAACTGTTATTGACCTTCACAGGTACGAATCAGAAGGCGAAGTATTTGCGCCGATCTTCACTTTTCATACAAAAGATGATCAGTTAATTACTTACGAATTAGCCGAAGGAAACGATCCTCCAACCTGGGAAATAGGGGAGAAAACAATTGTCATCTATGATCCTGGCGATCCGTCGAAAGTAGTTTTGTATAGTTACTTCAGAGTATTTATATGGACATTGCTTCTGCTATCAATAGCACTTCCATTATTAGTTATTGGGGGCGGGTATTTTATCGCAGCAAGATTTATTCTTTAATACCCAAACTATTCCAATAGGTTTATTTAAGGAATGTAAACCGCTTTCTGTTTAAATACTTAAAAATTATAAACTTTTTTCCTATGCCATTTGAAATGAATACCATACACTAATCGCTTAATAAAACTTCAACATATTTTGCAAGTGTTTTAAACCTGACGGCGAACCATCCAGCCATATGAGCGTACATAATAAGAATTTGGTAATTTTAATCGTACCAAGAGGGACTTCCTTTTTAAATTAGTAATTCATCACCGAATTCTTTATTTTTAATATTCCAGTTTTTTGGTAAGAGGTCACAAAAATAGAATTATGCATGGATATAAATTTCATCAAAGAGAAATTACGCTTTCTACAGGATAACCCGAATAAATTAGATAAAATTACACCAAAAGAGTTTTTTCTTAATCCTCCTATTCCCGAATCCGAGATTTTTTATATTGAACGCAATCTAAGGATTAGGTTTCCTGAAAATTATAGAGACTTCATTACCAAAATAGGGAATGGTTGCAGTGGACCAGATTATGGGCTTTTGTCCTTAGAGGAATCAATGATAGACTTTAAACTTAAAACAAAACCTGCTATTGATCTGACAATGCCATTTGCTTATTCTGAAAGCTGGAATGAAGACTGGGTTTTTGATATTGATTGGGAAAGTGGAGAGCGACCAGATGAAAATCAGTTAAATTCATATATGGATACAGGCCATATACATGGATGTTTGCAGATTTGCCATATTGGACACGGTTGTACTTATCTTTTGGTTGTAAATGGAATTGAATACGGAAATATTTGGACTGATGAGAGGTCTGACTATGGAGGAATAACCCCTTTATTAGATACTAATGGCTTGAGGGTGTCTTTTGAAGATTGGTATATCAATTGGTTGAAAGAGGTTATTTGAAGTTGCCGCATGGAATACAAAAAAGTGAAGCCTTACAAAGAATTAGAACCCTTTATTCATTTTTATTGGGAACTGAAGGGAAAAGAATATGAAAAGGGCTTGGAGCGGGTTTTCCCGGATGGTTGTGCTGGCATCCTATTGAATTTAGGAAATAGATGTTTGACTGATAATGGTGGTTTCTCCGTGGATTATGGGAAAACCTATGTAGTAGGTGCTATGAATGCTTTCAAAGACAGCCTTATTGATAACGATACCCATCTTATTTGTGTTTGTTTAAAACCCGCAACTTTTGCTAATTTCTATCATTATGCTTCTCAAATTGAATTGACAAATAACACTATCGAATTTGAAAAATCCATTGCTTTTGATGTTGATAAAGTATATGAAGATCCATTTAAATATTTTGATCGTTTTTATTCCGAAAGAATAAAGACCAAAACAAATCATTTACACACTGTTATTAATGATATACATTTATTCAAGGGGAGAATTTGCGTTTTTGATCTGGCAAAAAGAAATTGTATAACCGTGAGACAACTGGAACGCAATTTCAAAAAGTTTATTGGACTATCGCCACAAGAATATTCGAACATCGAACAAAACCTTATCTATTCAAGTTGGGCTCATATCCATTCCATCGCACAGGGCTTGTCAATCTGGTAGACTATTCGCCCAGTTTCATCTTTACCGCCATGATATGTTTGCAGAGCCCTCTATTCGTCCTATTATTCGTAAACCAGGTACAAGTACATTGCAGATCATCACCTCTACCGACGACAATATAACTCAGGTCAGCACTGCTTTTCACTTCAGCCTTAATACCATTTTTGTCATTCTGTAGGAGCAGCACTGCATCTTCATTAAACAATTTAATCGCATTTTGCAACCTTGGATTAAAGCGTTTTAAGCGTGAAAGCTTAAAGGGAAGCTTTCTGTAAAAATAATTGTTGCTCAATAAATCGTAACCCAATAATCCCATACTGGAAAGTGAGGCCTGCATGGTTTGCATGGTCCCCAGCTGAATGTCATATTCCATTGAAATCAGCGTAGGCTGAAAAACCTCATTGGTTTTAAAATAATTATTGATACCCAATAGCCATTCTTCAGGCAGTTCAACCAGCAGGTTTTCGATATGCTTACTTTCACCGGAAAACCCGCGGTATACGCTCTCCGAAAGTAGAAACAGCATTTGTATGTCCCTGAAGTCAAGTACCACCGCTGTACTTTGCTGATCTTCGTGTTTATAGAAAGAAACACTGTCTATATGCACCAATAGGTTTTCAAGTAGATTGAGCCTGTGAATGCCACCTATTTTTAAACTATTGGGTTTGGCAGTTGCGGAAAAAGTATAGCTGTTCCCAGACCTAAATAAAAAGTACTCGGGCTTAACCGCTGTTTTAGGTATGGCTTTAAAGAGCTGCAAAGCTTCAATTTTATTCAATTTAAAGGCAAGCTCCATTTGCGATAAGTAAACCTGGACATTTCCCAAACCCTTAATCCAGCGATCAGGCAAACTCACTTTTTTCTCAGTGCTCTCCGTGCGCGCTGTAATGATCTTCAGCTCATTGGAACCAACGCCAACGATCAATTTATCTGTCCGGCCGACGGTATTAAAAGCGCGGATCGTCATATCGTTAAAATCCACATTGGTACAGCCGGATTGGATAAACTCTCCGTCGATTCCTGTTTGTAGTACATCAATGCGAGCGTAAACACTGTTACAGGATGAAAAAGCCTCAAAATGAAGCTGATTATTCCCGACAGAAACGATCGGATCACGCATATTGATGCGCTGATCCGGGCTGATCGCAAAATGGGAGCGTACTGTTTTACCGAGCGTACTCAAACATTTTGAAGCGACAAATGAATTGATAATATTCCCATGAAAAAAGCAGGGAACCTGATTGTCCTGTTCAATTTCAGAACAATGCGCCAGGATAAAGGATTTGTCCCGTCCCCCCGTAGCGATCGTAGAAGCATGTTGATACTGATATTCAAAGTCTAGATTCATTTGCGTTTTACTTTACTTAGAAATGCCTGATTTACTTCTTTATGAAGTTGGGCCGAAATCTCTATATAATAAGCGACTAATTTTTTGCTGTTTACAGGGAGATGCTGGCCATCGAGATGTTCCAGGGTCTTCTCCATACATAATAATTGGAAATCCTTGATCTGCTGTGAGACAGATGGACGATCCAAATATTCTATAAACCTATTAACAGGTGCATATCCGCCGGCAAGTAGTCTCCCGATAGCAAGAGCAAGGTAAGAAAGATCCCATTTTCTATCTATCAGTGAAAACTGAACATATTCTACCGCCAGATCCCTCGAAATCTTCTTTTCAAACAATAAACAAACCGCAATATATAGCCAACCGCTACCATGTACTTCGAGGCGATGATCCATCAAAAACTGCATGGGGTAGAGGCCGTGTTCCATTTCTTTTACTTCATTTCCCGAAGCTGTATCTGGGATATACCGGCATAGCAGCGGACCGATGTATTGAGGTGTTAAACTGAGTTGAAAAGCAATGGCCTCCCGAAATGCCGTTGAGAAAGGCGCCGTATTATAAAAGAGTGGGGGATAATATTTGGTTTCGTCCCTTTTAAACCAACTATAATTCCAATTATGTTCCAGCAATATCCTGTGCCAGGTTGAGTATTCGTTTTTGTCAATGATAATTTCGAATGAAATCTCAAAAGGGTTAACGACGGCCGGATAATTTTTGGCCGTTGTATTTTCAAATTCCGGAAATATATGGTCCGGCTGTTTGATCCGTGTTACCTGCGTCCAGAGTGCCAATACATCCGCTGTGGGTTTAACCTCGTCTGTAGCTCCTAAATAGTATTGTATTGCAGCAGCGTAATTCCCCTTTAAGGTCTTCACAAGGCGAATGGTCTCTTCATCAGTTTGTTGATATAACAGTTTGTTACAGGCCACGATCAGATCTTCCATTTCAATAGCTACCTTTTTTTGCTCATACTCGAGCAAGCGTTTTACCAGTACTTTAGGGAGCAGAAAAAAGGGTAGGTGGCTTGGTGTCGACAGAAATGGTAAGCTATTGTTGCTTGCGAGTTTTTGTCGCATCCAATCCAGCTTATGCTGTGCAAAGGGAATGCTGTCACTTTCATCGCTTGATTTTTCCAGATTATCATCGCCAATCCAATAGTGCATAAACTGGGCGAAAAAGCCCATGTAATCAATATCCCAAAATCGGCTAAACAGCTGCTTGCAATAAGGTTTCAATTGCTTTTTGTAATCTTTGGGGATATCATTCTGCAACTGATTCAGCCCTTCTAAGAAGAGATCAAAATCTAAGGCAGACTTCGTTCTGATGAAATGACCGATCTGAAATAACAAAGCATCCCAAGTTGAAGGGATCGTGACTTGTTCCAGTAGCTCCGCCTCCTCCTCAAATACGGGTTCTGCTACGGATGGAGTCGCCTGACCTAAGCCGAGAATTTCGAGGGTCTTGAGTTTTAAATTACTGCGGTGCGGTTCAACCAGATCCTCCAGTATCTCTGGCTCAGCTTGTTCCACTAAAAGTTGGGCACCTTTTTCCTGTAATTTTGGATCCGTCTGGAGTAACAGCATGGATAGCTCTGCGGAAATGTCAAGCGTGTTATGTTCTTCTTTTTTCAGAATGTATTCGACGATATCCAGGCACAGTAGCAGGGATTTTTCTATTTTCCCCTTTGGGAAAATACTGCTCACATGATCAATAAATCCAATTTCATCAAAACCATCCATTTTATAGATTGTCTTGATCTGTTTGACCGAAAAATTAATAAGGCTTGTATTCGAGGTATTCAGTAGCGAAAACAAGAGCTGTTGCTGCTGCAGATAATCGTATTGTGTAGTATTAAACAAGCTTAACAGTCGGATATGCCAATCTAAGTGTGGTTTCTTCCAGTTATTGAGTAGAGATTCCATTAAATTGGGAATAATAACGCGGTCAAATACATAGCCCTTCTCTTGCATGATCTGTATAACTTCCGTCCAATACTCAGTCACCTTTTTACAGACAAATCCTTCACGGGCTTTCCATTTGGAAATGTCGAGCACAGGAATCTCATATTGGTGGAATCGAAAAAACACCTTGTCGATAGCATCCTGATTTTTCAATAAAAAATTGGCCTCCATTTCTGTATTTCTGTCAAACATCGTTATCGTAAACAAACGAGTAACAAAATAGCTTTCATCAAAAGCGATCCAACCTTGTTCGTAAAATGCCCATAGCACTTTGAAATCGATGCCGCCAAAACGTTCCTTTTGTGAAGCCTTAACGATTTTATGCAGATAGTCGGGCGGGAACAGCTGATAAAAAGCCAGTAAGGGTTCCACACCAATAGTAGGATTGTTCAGGTAGGAGGTTAAAGGACACGAAAGCCATTCTCCTTTTAAGTATTCAATCTTTGCGATATCCTCAAATTGGCGGGTACAGGCGATAAGTGCAAAATTTAGCGTTGCATAAACCCGTTTACGGTTCTCATAAAAATCAAGTCGAGCCGGTACATCTAAGCTGTGGCCATCCTTTTCTAAAATATCGCGGTCAATATCCAGCGAATGCAAGTATTGTATAGTTGCTGCACGTTCATCGGGATTCAGCACTTTACATTGATCTAGCACTTCTACCCAATTTTTGTCTTTGATATACTGTTTGAGTTTATTCATACGGTTAATTAAATATTCAAAAATATCATAAATCTAATGAGCTTCTATAAAAAATATTTTTTTCTTTGCGATATCAGTAAGCATAGCCTGTAATTATTTTATACTAAAAAGCTCTCAAACTATCATAGCTTGGGTTCATCTGGTCGTCGCGGCTATATACCCTTGCCCGTAAAAAACGGATTTAGAGGGGATTCTATAAATTATGCCGGTTCCTAAAGAACATATTTTGGGAAATGGTGTTTCTTATACAGTCAGTAGATAATCGTTTCTATATTAATCAATTTCTTTATGGCATATAATATCCCCAGTCACCTTAAAGGTCTCAGTCAGGACGAAGTAAATCAGGCTAGGGCAAAATATGGGTATAACCAGTTGGCGGAAAGCCATAAAAGTACTTGGCTGGAATTGCTTGTTGGAGTTTTAAAAGAGCCCATGCTGATTTTGCTGATCGTTATTTCACTGATCTATGTGATTGTGGGCGACTATGCTGAAGCGGCTTTTATGCTGCTGGCCATTGTGGCGGTAACAGCGATTTCGTTTTATCAGGACAACCGTAGCAAGAAAGCGCTGGAAGAGCTTGAAAAACTAAATGAGCCGCTGAGTGTGGTCATTCGAGATAGTCAGGTGGTAAAGATTGCTACGCGGGAAATTGTGGTAGGGGATCTCTGTATCACAGAAGAAGGACGCATGATAAATGCTGATGGAATTATAGTACACAGTAATGATTTTTCGGTCAACGAATCATCGCTCACAGGAGAGAGTTTTTCAGTTTTTAAGGATAGTGCGACAACCGACAATTTAGTATATAGCGGAACACTAACAGTTTCGGGGCTTGCAGTTTTTCAGGTACAAAAGATAGGCAAAGAAACACGCGTCGGCAAGATCGGCGAATCCATGCGGACGATAAAAGAAGAGATCTCACCTTTGCAGGTACAGATCCGGAAGTTTGTTAAAGCAATGGCAATCATCGGAATTGTTATTTTCCTGCTGGTGTGCCTGTTCAGTTACATGGATACCCACAATATTGTGGAGAGCTTGCTCAGTGGACTGACACTGGCGATGTCTGTGCTGCCCGAAGAAATTCCTGTTGCATTTACAACATTTATGGCGCTTGGTGCATGGAAGCTCATGCGCGAGGGAATTATTATAAAAAGGAGCAGTATTGTTGAGACTTTAGGAAGTACGACAGTAATCTGTACAGATAAGACAGGCACTATTACGGCCAACATCATGCAATTAAAACACCTATATGATTATCGTTCCGATACCGTTTATGCTGAAGGTGAATTTGATGACAGCGCGCTTAATGAACTCATCGACTATGCGATGTGGAGCAGTGAACCTGTGCCTTTTGATCCCATGGAAATCACGTTACATAAGATCTACGAAGAAACACAAAAAAATGATCTGAGAAGGGCTTATCAGCTTTTTCATGAATATCCTCTTGCGGGTAGACCGCCAATGATGACACATCTTTTTGAAAATAGTGAAAAGGAGCGGATTATTGCGGCCAAAGGCGCTCCCGAGGCGATAATTAGCGTTTCCAAGCTATCCGATGTAGACAAAGATAAGATAAGGGGGGTGATTGAAACATTTGCTCAGCAGGGATATCGGATTCTTGGTGTCGCCAAATCACATTTTGAAGGAAATGAGTTTCCAGTAAAACAACAGGATTTTAAATTTGAGTTTTTAGGGCTTACTGTCTTCTATGATCCGCCTAAGCAGGGCATAAGGGAGGTCTTTCAGCAGATCTATGCTGCGGGCATTAAAGTAAAGGTGATTACCGGCGATAATGCTGAGACGACAAAAGCAATCGCTTTGCAGGCAGGAATTGTCAATACTTCTCCGGCTGTAAATGGCAGCGAAATCGTTGGGAATACCGAAGATGAAATTATAACTATCGCTCAACGGACAACGTTATTCACCCGAATGTTTCCCGACGTAAAACTTGCCGTTGTCAATGCGCTGAAAAAAAGTGGTGAGGTTGTCGCCATGCTCGGAGATGGGGTAAATGACGGACCCGCATTGAAAGCAGCCCATATCGGTGTGGCTATGGGAAATAAGGGAACCGAGATCGCCAAATCAGCGGCAGCATTGGTCATCACCAACGATGATCTGCAGAAGCTAATTGTCGGCATCGCTGCTGGCCGCCGGATTTATTCCAATATCAAAAAGGCTGTGCAATATATTATTTCCATTCATATTCCCATTATTATGACCGTATCCTTGCCCTTATTTTTGGGATGGATCTATCCGCAGATATTTAGCCCTGTCCATGTGATCTTTCTGGAACTGGTCATGGGGCCTACCTGTTCTATTGTATATGAGAATGAACCTATCGAAAAAAACACGATGAATCAGCCACCAAGAGCAATGGGGAAGACTTTTTTGAGCATCAACGAACTAGGGATAAGCATCATTCAGGGAATAGCGATCACAGTCGGAATCTTGTTTAGCTATCAGTTTACAGCCCAGCATGGTGGAAGCGAAGAAAAGACAAGGGCGATGGTATTCTGTACTTTGATCTTTGCGAATATACTGTTGAGCTATGCCAACCGCTCTTTCTATTATAGCATAGTCGAAAGCTTTAAGAATCGCAATTTTCTACTTGTAGGGATCTCTTGTGCAGTGCTTATCCTGCTATTTGTCATATTATATTGCAGACCTGTCGCCTCTTTCTTTGAGGTCAGAGCCCTTAGCGTATCTGAATTGACTATAGCACTCGCTGTTGCTGCTGTATCTGTACTCTGGTTTGAAATCTACAAGCTAATTAGGCGAGCGTAGAGCATGTTTTTGTGATAATTTAATAGTTGTCAATATATTAGGAGAATTAATCAACTGTTAATCATATTGGTTGCCATAAACAAACGGAAAGTCTTTGGTATTATAAATATCAATATCTTTAAATTTATCAACAATGTTTGATGATCCAAAATGCGGAAAAGAGATGATTGATGCTTGGAAAAATTCTAAATTTGAAAAATAACAAGTACTGTGGCTAAAAATTGTATTGACTAGCATGGATTGGGATGAACAGAGCAGAAGAAACAAAATCAACGATCACCGGAGTTTATGAATTTAAAGACGAAGATGGGGTCATCTATAAAATGAAAATACTGGGAAGAGGAGAAGAATTGTTTTTTCAAAAGAATGGCAGCGCCCTGATTTGTGATATATCAGCAAGGTTTTCGGTAATTGATCCCGAAAGTATCAGGCAGTGGGACAACGGGAAGAAAATTTCCGATGAAGAACGAGCTTTTTTATTAGCAAAGATCATTGAATTGTATAAAAAAGCCTATAAAGATGATTTAACATGTTTGAAATTTTAGGAAGGGAGTTTTTAAAGGAGAAACATGATCTTAATTTTTGAATAACATTTCAACACAGGCGAACAGGCAGAACACTATAAGACTCGAACGATATTTTGACGAAAAAAATAAAATCGCTCGGGATAATCGTCTTTCTTGGATGTATTCAAATGCGAAACTGTCCATATAATCAGTAGAGCTTACTAAACTGCTGTTTACGTCAACTGCTGAAGACAGACAATTTATTCTACTCCCTTTGTATGCATTGGGATGCAATAAACCGCTGTTGAAGCTGTGATAAATAGATTAGTTCGATCTTTGCCACCAAAACAGACATTCGATGTCCATGGTTCTTTTACCTCAATATGTCCTATCAGTACGCCTATCGGACTATAGATAGAAACACCTTTCCCCGTAAGGTAGACATTTCCCTGATTGTCCAATGTCATCCCATCAGAGCCTTGGTCGATGACCGCCTTTTGTCCGCTGAGCTTACCGTTAGATTCAATGATATATCTGTAAGTTTTATTTCGCACCCTATCCGCTATATATAGGTATTTTCCATCGGGCGATCCTACAATGCCGTTAGGTTTAGCTATATCATCAGCCACTACAATTGGTTTTTTACCTTTTCCCGGAGGGAGGTAGTAAACTTTTTGCCCTTCTATCTCTGGTTTTTTTCTGGTCCAGTAGTCACGCTGGTAGTAAGGGTCTGTAAAGTAAATACCACCTTTCTTATCTGCCCAAAGATCATTTGGACCATTCAGTTTCTTTCCATCTACATCTGACAGCAGGACGGTAACTCTGCCATCATTGCTTATCGACCAAATTTCGTTTTTTTCGTCTGCGCAGGCAAGTAGCTGACCGCGATGGTTAAAGTACAGTCCATTGGCACGGCCGGCTGAATCTTTAAAAAGAGAAAGGTGACCTTCCGTGTTGTATTTCCAGATTTTGTTATTGGGCTGGTCAGTAAAATAGATATTCCCCTCCTTGTCCACTGCCGGCCCTTCTGTAAAGGCAAACTGCCGAGATATTAATTTCAATCTGTCCTGATCAAACAATTGCGCCCTTACATCTAAGCCTTTTAATGAGAAGAGTAATATTAGCAAGAATGCGGGATGGAACCTGCTGAAATTAATTAAATGTAGCATAGTAAAAGTAATTAACTAAATTATCGTTATCCATAAAAAATCAAGGTATAGTATTTAAGTATGGATAGTCTCTATTTCAAGTCCAATATAAATATAATTTTATAAAGACCTGATAATATTACCTCTAGCCCAGGTAAATAGGAGGCAGCCATCCAATTGCTGATATCGGTTGTTTTGGTAAGGAAAACTGCCTGGTATAGAATTTTTAATGTGGCCTTGAGAGAAACCTGTCTTTTTACATTAATTGTTCGTAGTATAAAATCCATAACCAATTATTACAATGGCAATAATGGAACATGTGATCTGAATTACCTTATATAGGTTTTCATTTACTTTCTTTTTCAGGAAAATAGGTGTATTTATAAAAGCTATAGCTAATAAATATAATGGCTTATTATCGGACGTAAAAAATATAAGTACACTTATTATTATAAAAAATAAGGGGATATAGTCTGATAAGATTAAGTTCTTCATGAAATTTTAAAGGGAGAATTTGACAGCTTGTAAATTAACAGGTTGTGATATAACAAAAATTATTTATTAGTACTAAGAAGAAAATACTTAAAAGCCTTAACGGTTTCATAAGTTATTAGCTTTAGCGTATCGTAAATCGGGCCCGAACTTATTCATATCCATTGAAAAATCCAGGTAATCAATACTCCTCACCATCAATTATAATCGTGTCTTCTTTTGATTTTGCGGCATCATCTTTCTTACACGCGCCAAAGCCTAGCCCCAGCAACGCAATAAACATTAAATATCTTTTCACTTGGTAATATAATTAGTCGATAAGATAAGTATTAAAGTTCTCATATTTTATTGGCAATAAGAAAATTACCCAAAAGTGTAGGTTGATTAATTAATTAATGACTCTCTTCATATATAAGAGAGTGAGCACCATATAGTGATGATATTTGAATTTACAAAATTAGGCTGGACTATCAATCTATGGCTAATATTTTTTATTATTAAATCGCAAACGGGTGGATTGAAAGTCCCCTATTAATTATTAGCTTAGTTGCCTTATGATCTTCTTTTTAGATATAGACGGTGTCATGGTACATGCCAATCCATATAGACATGTGGAGCAGGCAACCGATGGCTTTTATGTATTCAGTAGTGCTGCTGTAGAGACATTTAATGCGATATTCATTGCTAAAGAAGATCAAGTGATCCTTTCTAGCTCGCACCGTTTTAAATATACAATAACAGAATGGCAAAAGATATTTCTTGATAGGGATATTCGAATAGATTCGCTCGCCTTGTTGGATAATGTTAAACAGCACTTAAATCATCGCTTTACACGGAAGGATCAGGTATTGGGTCAGATTGTGCGTCAAAATATCCTTCCAGATCAAATGATCATTATAGATGATGACAAATCATTAAATGATTTGCCACAAGAGCTAAAGTCAAGGCTAGTATTAACACCTTCTTATATCGGATTGACGGCAATGGATTTGCCCAATTTGAAAAATATGCTCAACAGGTAGTTTCAGACAACAATTTCTTTATATCGCCAATCAGGTAAAAACTAATGACGCAAATAATTATCGATACTTTATACATTTTACAATATCTACTGTTTAGATACTCTTTTTTCAAACAACATCAGGTAGGAGTCATCAGTCTCACCAACAATCTTGAAACCCACGCTTAAATATAGACCCTTAGCTGGATTGGTTTTTAAGACACTTAATGTGATCGTTTTCTCTGATTCAGTAGCTTCCTTTATCAAATCATTCAATATTCTCGTACCGATTCCTTTGCCTTGATAGGAGGGAGCCACCTGAATTTGTATCAGTTCTATGTTATTTGCTTGTCTGTGAACCTTTAATAGACCTATGGCACATTTATTTATTTCAATTATTGTGGCGTGTACAAATTGATATTCAATCCTTTGTAAATGTGCCTCATCAGAGACCGGTAAGGAGCTTGCAATTAAATGCTGATTCATCGTCTGTATCCTGAGATCAAGCAGAAACTTCAGATCACTTTTTAATGCAGGTCTGTATTTTATTTCCCATACGTCCATAGCTATATAAAATTTAATCAAAAATTAGTAGCGGTCAGATAGCCCGATGATCTTAATCTTTCCAGGATGTGATTTGCCTCAGCTTGATCCATATCATTTGCAAATTTTATGGTTTTAAAACCATATTCAAATCGAATAGTACCTCTATTTCTAAAAATACCTAAACTATTCCCTTGGTTCCAAAAAACAAATTCAAAATGTTCTTCCTCAACATGAAATCTCTTCGCTTCTTGTAGATCATAAATCTTATGCCTGAATAGAATATCATTTTTTCTGGAAATACTTATTTGATCGCGATCTATTGTAATGATTTCTTTTCCAATGAGGTACCACATTAACGTTTTCATTACAAATAAGCCAGCTGCCGTCGAGAGGATCCACCAAACTATAAAAAATATCACCTCAAAGCTCAAACCTCCGTTTGTATCGTAAAAGTCTCCGAGTGTCGGGGCAAAAAAAATAATTGATTGTATCCAACCAAGCAGCCATAAACTAAAAATAATGATAATAGGTAAATGCTTCTTTGCCGGGACGATAATGGAATATCCCGTTGGAGTTTCGTAATGGGTTGCAATACCGCTATATGGCCTTTCCATAATCAATATGTTTTATAGGTTGTACCAATTCTAATGGTCTAATTTTCCGCTGGCTAATATGCAATAAAAAAACGAATATCCATATTATATTTCGTTTCAAATTCCATCCCAGTTAACCCCAAATTCTGCGGCCACTTTTTTGTAATCATCATTAGTTAATGATCCGGGAATAAGTTTCTATTCATCCCCGCCATTTGCTTTCACTTAGGATGTAATCACGACCTCACATAATAGCAGTTTTTTCGACACCGTCTCATAAAGTGTGTAAGTTATAAAAATGCGGAATGGGAAAGGACTTCGCATTTTTTATTTATTTAACTTTATGAGACCGTGTCAATTAAAAGTACTAATGTTTTCACTTCCTGATAATATCAATAGCGTTATTAAGTATGCTATCTACTCCCATGGTCACTTCCTCTTCAGTAAGTGGAACATAGATGTCAGGTTTAATTCCGATACCATGGGTTTCTCCATGATCTGGGTATAGTATTCGAGTACCAGTGTACCAAAACCTAAACGTAGGACTTCCTATTAATGGGATTGTCACAACGTTACCGTCAGCCCCCATCGAATTCCGGCCTATTATTGTAATATCATCTGATCTCTGAGCAGCTCTCAACGCCATCGCTAGGAATTCTGGATTACTCCTTGATGCTTCCGAAATCAATACCACTATTTTTCTGCTATGACGATAGTTGGCTCCGCCCGTTGTCGTTATATCAGACTCAATTAGACGTTGAGGATAATGAGATAGCTTTTGTGTTTTTGCAAACAACAGGTCCGGAGAAATGAATGATTGTATATAAAGTTTACCGTTTGGGTAATTTCGTAAATCCAGTATTATCTTATTACTATGATTTATCCAAGCGTTGATAGCCGTCGATGTGTCAATATGTGCTGGATTTATATATGTAATACTATCATCGATATTATAAATTCCATGATGTTCAATAGACTTTTGAAGGGTTGCATTGTTGTCTTTTAGTTTGCTAAAGAGGCGGGAAAGACTAATATCTCCTTTTATCTTGATGGTTTTATCAATTTTATTCGTGGAGTAGCTTATATCTATGGTGTCCGATATAGGGATTAGACTCATGAGTTTTTCTCTATTGACGAAGTACTGATGTACATCTGGTCTAGGGCTTCCTATATAGGATGCTATTTTTTGATAGGACTCATGCAGTGGTACTCCATTTATTCTATCTATTACACTACCTATTTGTATTCCAGTTGTTTTTGAAAACGAACTATCAATATTTGTCACGATAAAATCTTGCTTGAATTTCTTAATATGCATAGGCAGCCCTATCGCGAAATTTCCGTAGACGCTGTGAACAAAACCTATTGACGATGTTGGTATGGCACTATGTGCATCTTTAATGGTTGAATTCAATATAACTAATTGTTTGTTATATTCCAGTGTAGTCGTTGCATTGATAAATTTAGGTATCAGCTCTTCTAGCAGAGAACCATTGTCAAATTGCCCTGATAGTGTATATTTATATGGATATAAATATTTTATGATATTGCAATATCTGAATAGGTTGACAAGACGTTCATAAACGTTGGGTAATGTATTTTTGTGCAGTGTTTTCTCCTGAAGTTTTGTATAAACTAAATTATCAGTTCGATCAATATATTTGTTTTTAAAAGCAGGAGGATTATCCACTATTATTTGTAATCGTTTTTTTTGTATCGCGGAGAGCAATGATGACTTTTGGATCCACGAATTATCTAGGTTTTCGAGAATTAGACTTTCTGATTTTAGTCCTATGGAAGCCGTATCGGGTTTTGAAGAAACATAACTAAGCAAGATATCTATGCTCTGTTTAGGTGTTTCAATATCCGCAAAGATCTTATACAACCGTTCAAATAAAATCTCATCCCAATCAATATCATTATATGAAATTGAAGGAGAATTATATTTGATAGCGCCCCAGGTTTGCGCTAATTCTACGAGATTAGACACCATTTCTTGACTTTTGATCTTCGTCACAAATCTTTCTTCCCATTGTCTCAATATTTTGCCAAATTGTATTTCCGGACGAACTTCAATTTTTGAAAAACTAGAACTTCCTGAACTAATAAAAAACACCGAAATAGAGTCGACCTCCGCCTCAAAAGGGATATATATTTTCGAAGAAATTTTGTCAAATGGTATAGAGGTTTTATAATAGATCGAAGTGTATCCTTTATTTCCACCAGCAACGATGATGTCAAATTTTACAGGATTTACAGACAGAGGACGTACTTTTTTTAGTATTATATCAAGCGTCAGTTGGCCTTTGTCTACTTTTTTCAATTTGTAATATTTCGAATACATGACGCTATCCTTTATACTTCCATTGTTTAAGACTAGACTGCGGTCTTTAGGAATTACCTGTTGTTTTATACCACTTACCCAATTTGTAGAGTATTCAATTTCTTGAGCAAAATTCAGCGTATAGAAAAATGTAAGCAGCAATGTAAATACGAATCTCATACGTTGTTCTTTTTAAATAAATAATATTTTTCGGTTATATTAATTACGACAGGCTCTTCGAACCTTTGATTCAGAATGAAAAGTCTATTTATAAACACCCATTATTGCTGACAATAGTTGCTCGGGTTTTGTTGTTTCCTCAAATTTAATGATCACCCCCCGAATAGATCCACATCGGCTCTGTTTGACCAGCTCGTTCAAAGCCGTTCTTTTTATAAAATTCAATAGCCTTACCATCGGCGGTGAGCATCTGCATATGAAAACCCTTATAAATCTCTTGCATTTTATCCATAATCAAACGCCCAACTCCTTTGCCTTGATAGGAGGGTAGCACTAGGAGATGTGGATAATAAACCACCAGATACCCATCGGAAATTGCATTGCCGAGGCCCACTAATGTTGTACCATCCCAGGCAGTAACCAGAGAATGCGAATTTAAGAGTGCTTTGATCAGTAGTTCAGGTTTTTCGGCTGCACTCCATTTATTAGATTGATACAACTTCAGAATGTCATTTGCGTTCAAATCTCTATTTACACTAAGTTGTATGTTCATATATTATTCTGTAGTTTTTGTTTCCGCCGGAACCGTTATAGTTATCAGTTAGATTGAATGCATTTACTAATTCATAGCCAATTTTAGACATATAGTTCAATATGGAGGCATACGACTTTTTATTGGTTAATATTTCGGAAAGCTTTTCACCTTCTGCGATCTGTTCATCTGAGTCTCCCAAGTCCACTTTCACCTTTAGTTTTTTCGATAAGAATTTTCCTTCTACACGTATATACGCATACGAGAAAGTATTATGTATTTCACTATTTGAAGAGTTGCTAGTAGATTGGGCAAAGCTACTACTTAGGCAACAGATCTTAAGGAAAATAATTAGCGATAATTTATACATAATTGGTTTTATTTCAGTAATAAGACTGTTGAATTTACAAAAGAGGATTTAAATAGACAAAATATATAACCTAATAACTATAATTTCCATACCTATTTTGTACCTTGATAGCACATGAATTTGAAATTCCAGATGAAGCCGTTAGAAGAAATTGACGTCACAACTGTGAAATCATCAATATCGTGCATGTTGGTATCCTCGAAATATTATACACGGAGGATGAAGTTGATCGGGAATGGGTCAAGATGAATCTCAGTGAAAAGCTACAACCTTATTTCCAAGCTTGGTCAGAATATTATAGGTAAGATATTATATTAGAACAGCAATTTATATCATATTTACATGTAATGAGAAAAGTAGTATTTCAAAACATAGACGAGAAAACAAAAAAACTTATGCTTTGTCAGGCAGAAGGCGGAGTTTATCTTTTTGGTTATTACAGCTTACAGGATAGTTCTGCAGATTGGGATCATTTCTCTTACACTATGGAAGATGCAATGGAATGCTGCTTTGAAGAATATGGTGTTAATCGAGAGGCTTGGATAATAATTGAAGATCAACCTAAAAATTGTCAACAGGACTTTATTATTCCAACAAGGATAAAAGGCAGAGAAATTGGAAATCCTGCGTTCGGACAATTACAACAATTCATTAAAGAACAGTGGGTAGACTATGAAATACCAGCGAAATGTATAAGTTTTGACGGACTTACAGGTGACCAGAGATTATTGACCACCGGACTTGTATTTGAGTATGAGAAGGCTTTAATTGAAGATAAGGAAAAAGCAATAAAAATTCTGACAGCATTAAACTTTGAAAGACCTTCGATTGATCAATTATTGGATAAACATAACACGAACCGGTTTTAAAGGATTTAAAAGAGTTTATTATTGATCATATCAAATATGAAAATAACTAACTAATGCGTTTGAATAAAATGGCAACAGAAGCGAACAGGCAGGACTATATAAGGCTCGAACAATATTTTGACGAAAAAAGTAAAATCGCCTGGGATAATATGGTGTATTGGGCTGAGAGTTACTGGACAGAATCCGTAGATCAGAAGCTATTGGAGGAAAACCTGGATAACAAGTCAGATATAGCTAAGGTAATCTTCGCAAAATTAAGAGAGGGAGGTCTGGACTGGATCGATCGGAAAATCCCAGCACTTGATAACCTGAGCCCGAAAGAGTGTCTGAACACGAGCGACGGTATAAAAAGATTAAAAGAAGGACTATTAAGAATGGATATATAGGACATTTTATATTGAATGATTTTAAAAGATGTATACCAGGATATACCCAAAAAGGACTGATTAAATCATTTACAAACGGTTATAATTTACAACTTGTAAAAATAAAACCAAACTTTGATAATATTTTTATGACAGACAAAAACTTACAGAAATTAAGACAGCAAATAGTTGACGAAACAGATGGGGGTAAATTTTCCAAACTGACAGAAAAATTATTGAAAAAATATTCATCAACTGACAGAGAATATGTTTTAAATATCTTAACAGATTACGCAAGGAATGGACAAATTTTGCATTGGCGAAATTTCCTAATGACTGATATTATCAAACTTGTAAACGAAGATGAAGCCAATTACGCTGACTTTTTCGAATGGTGCATCACTCAGCCTGAATTAACCTATTGGGGCATTGACGGACTATTAAAAACCAGCGGCAAACAATCATACCCGGCATTGATCGAAATTCTAAAAAACGAGAGTATTAATACATCAATACGTGCAAAAGCAATCAAAAGCATCTCATTATTTAGCAGACAAGCATTTGACAGGGAGCTACCTAAAGACCCAGGTTATTGGAAAGTAACAGATTTAAGAATAGAAGAAATAGAAATCTGGCAGAAAAATGGCTTTCAGGACGGTGATGGCTATCCTAAACCGAAAACTCATAATTCGCTGGAAAATCCAAAAACAGAACTTGAAAAAATTGTTTCAAAACTTAACAGAAAACTCCAAGCACAAAGAGCTAAAAACCCAGATCTATCAAACCCTACAGACTGGCTAGTTGTTGCAGATAAAACCGACATTTTAAACATAGAGAAAAAATGGAAATTACCGGAAAATTATTTGCTGTTCCTTAAAAACTACTCGCCTTTAAACGTATTTATTGACAGCAAAAAATACTTTCAAGGTCTACATTTATATGGAGCTTCTGAGCTAATAACTAGACAAGAAGGCTATTCATTTAATCCGGTAACTAACAAATCAATTGCCGATTGGCCAAAGAATTTTGTTGTAATTGCTGATGCTGGAGCTGACCCGTATTGCATAGACATTAATGAAATAACAGAAAATGATGCACCAATTTATACAAGTATACACGGGAGTGGTGAGTGGGAATTTGAATTATATGCAGATAACTTCCTAACCTTTTTAAAAGAAATTGCAGAAAAATAATATTGACACTATGGACACAGCAGAATTCGACCATTTACCTGATGGACTTAAGGAAAAAATTATAAGATCCAGACAGGCTTTTCTTCAAGCACAAGATATCAGCGATAAGATTTCAGGCTCATTTCATATTTGTAATCTGAGTGTTTCTGCTACGGCGGACCATGCGATTTCAATAAGTGGCATAACTGACAATGAGGACGAAAAAATTGCTGTCCAAAATTTTGTATTACAAATGGAAAATGTTTCAAGTGTCTTCAATGGAATTGAAGTTCTGTCAAATCCTACAGCGCTAAGCTTGGTTGCCAATGGAAAGGAGTTTTCCATCACTACGTTGGTGGAATTGAAAACTGTAGTTGTACAGTTTCATGAAACCGAATTTGTTGAATATACCCTTAGCGGACATGATGAAAGTTCAATTATATTATTGAAAAATTCAACTCATTCATTTGCAATATATCTCCGATTCAATGGCGACGCGGGTTACACTACGCATAATCCGAAAGGGACAACTAGTGAAATGAAAGACTTTATATTGACAAATGGACAAAGGGATGAGTACCCTACGGCATTGCTTGTTGATAATAAAGATGGTTTAGAAATACTACAATTTTACTTATTAACTGGAGAAATGTATCCCGGGATTAAATGGCAGGAAGAATAATTATGATTTACTAAGTCGCAAGGACATTCTACAACTGGAAGAAGAAATACGGCGGTCCGGGCGTCTCGGAGCTGTGTAGGCTCCGTCAGCTGGAAGAAGAGAACGCCCATGTTGCCGATCTGAGCCTTGACAAACAGATGCTCCAGGAAGTATTTTGAAGAAAATCAAAACAAGATATCTACGCTTAAATTGATCGCCACATCTCCGACGCAATTAAAGCGTGGGCGCTTCAGGGAACTGAGCTTATTACCTGATACCAAGGGCTGCAATCTTCGCACGCCACATGATGCATGGAAAAATGCAAAAAGACAGGATGTGGCTACCGATATTATTGCTTATATTCGTACCTATATGCTTGGATCCGCACTTGAAAGCTGAAAAGATCGTGTTAAAAAAGTCTTTCTACAGCTGTACCAGCAACAAAATTGGACCGTGCCGCAGAAGAGTTTGCTCCAGCAGATTGAAAAGCAGATGATCGTCGAAGGCATTGTTACTTTCGAAGATCTCGACAAAGAGCCCTTTGATGAGATAGGTGGATTCGAACGGATCAATAAAAGGTTTGAAAATCACTTGCCCGATATCCAGCAGAAGATAAATACTAATATGTACAATGGAAATCAAACAGCTTGATCATGATGAATAAAGTTTCCATTCGTTTTTTTGATGACCGAGAGGTACGCGCTATTTGGGATGAAGAGCTTAGCAAATGGTGGTTTTCAGTGTTGGACATTGTGGCCGTTTTGACCGATCAGAATGATTATACCAAAACCCGAAATTATTGGAAATACCTCAAAGCCAAGCTTAAGAAAGAGAAAAGTGAGTTGGTTAGTGCCACTACCCAACTGAAACTTCTTGCTGCTGACGGGAAAAGGTATAATTCGGATATGCTGGATCATGATGGCATAATCGCTTTAGGAAAGACTTTCCCTAGCACCAAAGCAAACCGTTTTATAGAATGGTTTACCTATAGCGACGAAACCATCGACGGTAAGAGTAAAAGTAAAGCTTATGCCCTGTTTGAAAGCTCATTCATTGAAAGCATTGAAGTAGGCACTGTCAAAGGTCTACAGCAGATACATGCCTATTTATTTGGTGGACTGTATGATTTCGCGGGACAGATCCGCGCAAAGAATATTGCCAAAGGAGGCTTTCAATTTGCGATAGTAGACAAATATGTGGAAATGAACATTGCTCATCCATTTATGGAAGGCAACGGACGAAGTACGCGTATTTGGCTGGATCTCATGTTCAAAAAGCAATTAAAAAAATGTGTAGACTGGAGCAAAATATCCAAAGCCGATTATCACCAAGCCATGATAAAGAGCGTATCGAATAGTCAACCATTGAAAATATTTGATCTTAGCCAGTTCGTCTTGGAAATGAAAACTGGTAATTGGAACTGAATAAAATGGATATTAGATACAGCAGGAGGGATGAAGTTTAGAATTTATTTTCTAATTTGCTGGATTGCGTATATTTGAGATTGATGCACAATAATACCAAGGCAGCGTGACAGTAGTAGAAAAATATATAACTGAACTCGACTTAGTCCGACAGAACCCAAAACTCTTGGACAATTATCGCTTTGACAAAGACGCCATAGATTCAAAACACTTTGACCGATTAAGACTAAATATTGCAATTTACAATGATCTTAAACAGACCGACTATGAAATCGTAAAGTATCTTTTTGAAGAAGAAAAGGAATGGCGAAAATATGGAAAAGACGGTGCTATTGATAATTTATATTTCTGTGCCTTCATTCTGACACTTTTCAATTCTCCCGAAATCGTTTGGTTGTTTCTTGAAGCTAAAAATATTGATTTTGATAGCGGAATTGGATTTGATGGTGAATATTTGGTTTCGGCAGGACTCAAAGAAACCTACCAATATTTAAAAACAGTGGACAACCCAATGAAAACTGAACTGTTAAAGTATATTGGAGAAGCGGAAGAAAGTTGTATTTATTCGCAGGCAGACATTGACGATTGGAAAGAAATGAAGAAGTCCTATTTCAGATGTTACAAATTACCAATTCAGGACGAACTGTATTTTCTCTATTCGACAAATGAAAGAGAACTATTTTTGACAAAACTACCTGAATGGATCAAACAAGATAAAGCTTGGACTGAGGAAGAGCTAGGTTTGTATAGGACATACGCGAAATATGCAGACGACAAGGTTTCAGAGATAGAAGCTTATAAATTGACACTCAAAAAAATTGATAAAGATTTTCTAACCGACATCTACAATCGACAATTGGCAGAGTTATATGTTGAGACCGGTGAAAATAATAAAGCTCTTGAAATCCTTGAGGGCGTAATAAAAGGAACAGATAACCACAATATGATAAGAGATTGTATTGAACAACTTTGCAGAATAATTATTAGAACAAACAGCTCATCAAATGAGATAGCTAAGAATTCATATCATATTATAAAAGTTCAATATAAAAAGTACAAAAATTTTTCACCAATGGTGGACGGTTTAATTAAGGACGTGACAGAAATAATGAAAGAGGAAAAAATTACTGCACATAACAGCAGCTTGCCAAAAGCGGCGCGGACGTGGTGGCAGAGACTTTTAGGCTCCTAATATTAGAATTATGGGTAATAGCGAAATAAACATAAGCAAGTTTTTAAGTTTGGTATTACGACACCAACCTGAAACAATCGGTATTCAACTTGACCAAAATGGTTGGACTGATGTAGATAACTTAATTGAAAAAGTAAACAACTACGGAATAAAGTTAGACAGAGAAACGCTTAGTCACATTGTAGCAACAAATTCTAAAAAGAGATTTGCATTTAATGATACACTTGATAGGATACGAGCTAGTCAAGGACATTCAGTAGAAATTGAGTTAGGCTACACAAATCAAAAACCACCAGAAATTTTATACCACGGAACAAGTGAAAAATCAGTCCAATCCATTTTAAACGCAGGACTTGAAAAACGGAATAGACAACATGTTCATTTAAGTAGCGACATTGAAACAGCAATAAAAGTTGGCCAAAGACATGGGAAACCATTTGTTTTCAAAGTGCTTGCAGAACAAATGTATAATGACAATTTTCGGTTTTTCGTTTCAGACAATGGTGTTTGGCTGACAGAGGATGTACCGATAAAATACCTGAAACAAAATGATGAATAAAAATAAACCCCGCATAATTGGAAAAATACATAGGAATGATGCCCCACCAGCTTGCGAAATTCTAGTATAATTTTTACGTTCAGGAACAGGAAAATCTTGGAGTTACACTGTCCGACAGAAGTCCTTGAAGCGGTCAGCGCACATATTGAAACCTTTAAAATCGATATTAAATATTCATAAGGTATGGAAGTTACAATTAACAGGTTTTGGAGCATTGATGACGATGAGGGGCTATCAAGAGCTTCTATTCTGCTCAAAAGACCCCGAGTTGATGCCCAGATATCCCATTACGTTTTTGATTACATATGGACTAAAATATTGAGTCCCAAAAAGTTAATGCAGAAAGGGAATTATTCGTTTACATTATCTTTTGATGTGATGAATGAGACCCATAAGTTTTTTTATGACTCTATCTACAATACGGATACGGTAAAATTTCATCCGGCCTACAGGAACAGAAAATACAATGGGATGACGACCACGGAAGTTTCTATTTCCTGTAAATGCAATCTTTTCGATGAGCAGATTACTCCCGAAGTATATGCCGGGTTCGTGTATGATATGTTTGGGTCTTATTTTGTTGAAGCCTTTAAAAAAGTCAGCAAGGAAGAGCTTGACACAGGCAAACAAAAAATGGATTTTTCTGAAATCAATAAATTTCCGTTTCCGGCATCTTTTGACAGCCAGAAATATGGTGGAGACAGCGGGGGCGTAGAAAAGAGAGTTGTCAATTTTGTCGTTGATGAATCATCTGATGCTTTTATGTTCAGGGAGACATATATTGCGCATTATGGATTTTAGCAATGAAACAAAATCAACAGCCTTGGTCGATGACCGCCTTTTGTCCGCTGAGCCTACCGTTAGATTCAATGGTAAGATGCATAGGGAAATAACTATATCTCACTTCCAAGTAAATATTACAGTTTAGTAATGTCCTTAAATAATTTTCAATTCTTCCTCCGATAAGGTTGCTTATTCCATCTTTCGTTTTTATATTTGGCGGATTAACTAAACATGAAAGCGAAACAGTTCATATGGATCTTATTGCCATTGATGCTCTTACAGAGCTTCTCAAATGTATGGCTATGGTCTGTATTTGAATTGAACAGGGATTATATCGCACGCAATGAATGTGTGAATCGCTTTAATGAAAAAGCACTGTCCTGTCGTGGTCAGTGTATTTTGATGAAGAAAATGCGCGAACATGAGGAAAAAGAACAAAAAAATCTTGAATCCCGTATTATTGACGTAGTCTTTATCGACAACTCCCACAATTTTTCTTTTGATATGTCTTCCATATGCAATGAAGATTGTATTAGTTTGTCTTACCCAGAGTACAAACAAGATTATTCCTACAATCCCACTTTTACAATTTTCCATCCACCCTTGGTTTAAATTATTTTATAACGTGTGAGCAATTGATAAGCTATTCGACGAGATGGCATTTTCAATTGCAATAGTTAATAATAATTAAATCAAAATCTCATGAGCACATATTCCCGTATAGGGATAGTTGTGGCCTTATCTTCATTTTTGGCATCTCAATTTATTGCATGTACGCCATCATCCTCTTCCGGTCCGCTCCCTATCTTAGGTGAGCGAGACATTAAGGAAAGGATTAACGATGGTGTTAAGGTCATCGATACTTTATACCATACAATACCCGATTTTACACTGTTGGATCAGGACAGTAGCATGGTGTCCAAAAAGACATTGAAAGGAAAAATCTACCTAGCTGATTTCTTTTTCACGCGTTGTCCTACAATCTGCCCGATCACCTCCCGCAATCTGCTTAAATTAGCAAAGCACTTTGCGAACGACCCTAGAATCGTGATCGTATCGCACACCGTAGACCCCAAATACGACAGGCCCTATGTGTTGAAGCGCTATGCAGCAGAACTGGGAGCACCATCCAATTGGCTTTTCCTCAACGGTCCGAAAACCGAGCTGTATAAGCTCGCTGGTGCTGACGGTTATTTCTCGTTTGCACAGGAAGATCCGAATGCTCCAGGAGGATTCGACCATAGTGGTGCCTTTACACTTGTCGATACTGCTTTTAGGGTCAGAGCCGTATACGACGGGACAAAAACAGATTCAATTCCAAAAATCATAGCCGATATCCAGCTTTTGCTGGATAAAGGATAGCAAAAAACAATTCAATGAATTTATCAAAACAAGTATTCCAATTTCTCGTGGCACTTTCGGTTGTCCTATCTGCTATTGCCTGTACTGAACAGAATTCCCAGAAAAAACATGTTGGTGCCCATGATTCCGCGACACCTGCTATTCCAGACGAATCTAAGCTAATTGCTATCGCAGATACCGTCTACAAGGGCTTGACATTTAAGGTCTATGCCGATGCTAAACTTGACAATAAATACCATACGGTTTATTTACAGGTAAAGGACAAAGATGGTAAACCCTTCAATAGTTCATCACTTGACTTTTACCCACAGATGGATATGGGAATGATGAAGCATGGAGGACCTTTTGAACATCCTGTTGCCCTGGGCGAGGGTTGGTACCGAGGGTCAATGGTGTTTATCATGGCTGATATACCGGATATGGGACCGGGTTGGCATTTGTATACAATCCTTGAAACGGAAGGGAAAAAGGATACCATAGCCATAAAACTTCCCGTATCCGCTGCAAAGACAATGCGGACGATGAGTTCCGGTACACGGGATGATAGCCGCGTGTTTATATCCAATCTGCTGCCGGATACCGTAAAGCAAGGAAAGCATCCGATCAAATTTCTGATGAGTAGGATGGAGCAGCATGATTTTCCACCATTGGATGGATACCTCATCAAGCTGAAAACAACTATGCCAGCTATGGGGCATGGCTCATCGGGTAATAAGGATGCTGAATCCATTGGACAAGGTTACTATGAAGGAGAAATAAACTTCTCCATGGCCGGCCAATGGGAAATTATCGTTGAGTTGTGGAAAGACGGCAAGAAAGCAAATCAGGATGATATCAAATACCAGGTCTACATCATTAAGTAAAAATTGGGGCGGTTGCTGGCTGTACCATAGTTTATAAAGTTTTTAATCACCATAACATAAAGAGAAATGAACAAACGAATCAACGTAATCCTTTCCTGTCTCGCTATCATCGGGATGATCGCCTGCGGAGGCAATGGAGACAAGAAGAAAGAAAGCAACAGTAGTACAACGGCAAACCAACCGGCAGCTTCAGCAGAAGCAGCCATGTTGGATTTTAAATCAGATGGATCCAAAGGAGTGGGCCCTGTTAGCGCTGTCGAACGCAAACCATTTGACGCACAGCTAGCCAATAAAGGCCTGGAGCTCTTTGTGTCCAAATGTGCCATGTGCCACGATTTCGAACGTACCTTGGTGGGGCCTTCGTTGGATGGCGTTGTAAAGCGGCGTACGCCAGAGTGGATCATGAATATGATGCTGGATCCCGCGACTATGCTCGAAAAAGACGCCGATGCAATAGCGCTGAGCAAAGGTTTCAGTTCTCCTATGATTAGCTTAGGACTGCAGCAGGACGAAGGCAGAGCTATTTTGGAATATTTGAGAGAACGTAACAGCGCTGCGAAATAAGCCAGCTATGCAAACCCGCAAAATCAGATTGTTGTTTGTACCAGGATGGCTTGAGCTATATTGTTACAGGCAACAAATCTGTTGTGGGTATATATTGGTCAAATTTAATTTATTATACCCTTGAAAACGCTATACTTAAAGTCTTTTTTAATTTTTATGCTTCTATTTACAATTTTTAGCGCCGATGCGCAGGCGCACCATGCTGATACGCTATTGCCAAAACAGCTTGACTCTGTTTTTATTAAATCCCAGTTTAGGAAAGATAGGTCTAGCTATCAGTCAGCAAGGATAAACATACCTGATTACGAGAATCCACAGGTTACAACAAGTGTAGGTATCAACCTGACTAAAAATAGAAACTATTATACCCAGACAGCTATGTTGGCAAATGCAGCGGGGGTGACACCCAGCTGGGCAGGGGTTGCACCGTATTTCACTATTCGTGGATTTCGTACCAGAAGCAATTTTAGAAATGGCCTCAATGCTTACTTACACTATAGCGATGACAATAGCAACATACAACAGCTGGATGTAATCAAAGGACCGAGTGGTACCTTGTTTGGTGGTACAAATATGGCTTTCGGGGGATTGATCAATGTTCTCACCTATATTCCCGTGGATAGTACATTTACAACTATTTCGCTCGCAGCGGGCAACAATGCCCTGCACCGTGGCAGTGTTGAAATAAATACAGCACTTGATTCAGCACACAGATCCCTGTTCAGAATGTTTGCGACATTCACCTCCAGAAAGAGTTTCCAGGATCAGGGATTGAATAAAAGCCTTTTTCTGGCACCAAGTTTTAGCTACCAGCTGAGTCCTGACCTTAAGGTTAGGATCGAAGCCGAATTCTTGCGGAGAAATACCACCAATAATCCTTTGTTTACACCTGGCAATCCCCTTATCGGCGGCGTTGCCACAAACGTACAGCATGCGAACGATCTCCATCTGGACTACTTCAGTTCTTATACGAATAACAGCTTGCTATGGCGAACCTCCTCACTGAATTTTTATGGAAAGATAAGCTATGCCATCTCGCCGTTTTGGCAGTCTGAAACAAACCTCGCCAGTACAAACAGCACGTCCAATGGCGATTATCAGACAAACCTGCTGCTCGACAATAATACTGCGGTAGCAAGGAAGGTATTACACTATGAATCCGAGGATATCAGCAACTATCAGGTTCAGCAAAACTTTATCGGTAATTTTAAGCTAGGAGGCTGGGACAATAAATTACTGATCGGTCTTGACTACCAGCGCTATAGTTATGGGGCAAATTATAAAAATGCAGGTTATGTGGATACGGTATCGCTTGCTGATCCTTCGACTACAGCAAATTTATTTCATGCAGACCTGATCCGCGGTATCGTACTTTCCAGGCAGCCCAACAATTCGGTCGCTCCTCAGAACAGCTACTCGGCTTATGTTTCAGATGTCATCAAACCCACCGATGCGTTGACGCTGATGTTCAGTGCCCGGTACGACAGATTGATCAATTTGGGTACGAAGGATCTGTTGACTGGCATTACAACTGCGGATTATAAGCAGTCGTCCCTTACACCTAAAATAGGGCTGACTTATCAGCTTATTCCAAAAATTATAACAGTTTTCGGAAATTATATGAGCGGATTTCAAAATCTCGCACCGACAAGTGCCAACGGCATTCTATATAATTTTAAACCCCAATACGGCAACCAGTTCGAGTCCGGTGTCAAAATAGCGGTTCCAAACAATGCACTTGACCTTACACTGAGCTACTATGATATCCGGGTACGCAATTCGGTGATTACAGATCCAGCAGATGCCACAAAATATATTCAGGGAGGAAAACAGTATAGTCGTGGTGTAGAGTTCGATATACAGTCCGAACCTCTGACCAATTTTTTTATCCATGCGGGTGGAGCGTACAACGCTAGTAAGTTAACGGTTGCTGATGCTGCCGTTCAGGGATTAAGGCCTGTAAATGCTGGTCCAAAATGGTCTTTCACCTGGTATGCTAGCTATGAACTGCCGGCAAATAAGGATAGCAAGTGGAATGTTGGGTTAGGAGGAAATTATGTTGGTCAGGATCTGATTATTAACAGTACAAGTGCTGGAAGTTTTTATACAGACGCTTATACACTTTGCAATGCTAATATAGGTTATGTTTATCGACAATTTCAATGTAAATTGACCGCCGAAAATCTATTTAATACCCGTTATTATTATGGAGGTAGGGGTTTTATCACTCCTGGTAACCTGCGGCAATGCATTTTGGCTATGGCCTTGCATTTTTAGTGCTGTGATCTTATCATCTACAATAGTTTATCTGTGCTTCTAAAACATCAGTATTTAAAAGATAAAAGGCAGAGAATCCGGAAAATGTAACTTTTCAGCTCTGCGATTGATTATCAATATAAATTACTTTCTTGTCTGTGTTCTTTTTTTTTTGCTAATTATGTTAGTATTTTTAAATCTATTATTGTATATTTGCCTGATAACCAATTAATAAGTATTATGGCTAAATCAAAAAGACATTTAGGTAGGTATGTAGATCCACGTACCGATTTCGGTTGGAAATTTTACTTTGGTAGAGAGGACAACAAAATCTTACTAATTGAGTTTCTCAATAGTCTATTTCATGGAGAGAAGATAATTTCGGATCTAAGATTTAAGCCTGTAGAACAAGATGGCGACTATGAGGAAATGCGTCGTGTTGTATTTGATTTACATTGTATCGGCAACGATGGCGAGGTTTTCATCATTGAGATGCAGCAGCTCTTTCAAGAATTTTTTAAGGACCGCGCGGTGTATTATACCTCACGTCTGATCAATAAACAATTGGCGCGAGGCAAGAAGGGCAGTGATTATTACCTACCGGAGGTTTACTTTATTGGTATTTTGGAGTTTGATATGGATAGAAACGGAAGTTCTGGTATATCCCGTGTCACAGAGCGCCCTTATTTCTATGATGTGGCGCTTTGTGACAAATTGACCAAAGAAATATTTTATGATAAATTGGGGTATAAAATGATTTCGCTTCCATTGTTTAATAAACAGCCGGAAGAACTAAAGACAGTGATGGATCAATGGTTGTACTTACTTAAACACTTGAGTACCATGGATAGATTGCCATCATTTTTGGATAAAAGAATATTTGGTCTTATCTTTGAGATAGGAGAGATAGGTAAATTAACGGAGGAGGAACTCATGTCATACGAAGCAAGTTTAAAACATAAGCGCGATGCGGAGAGCGTATTCAATTCGGCCATGAAATCCGGAGAAGCTTTAGGTCACGCTAAAGGTTTGGCGGAAGGTTTGGCAGAAGGTAAAGCTAAAGGTTTGGCAGAAGGTAAAGCTAAAGGTCTGGCAGAAGGGGAGCGCAAAAAAGCTCTTGAGACTGCCAAAGCATTTAAGGAAATGGGATTACCTATAGCTGATATTGCTAAAGGCACAGGGCTTTCAGTCGAAGAGGTCGAAAAACTCTAAGGTTCTATAATTGCAGCTATCTTAAAGGTTTTCTGTCTTACATAACGGAATTAATTCTATTTGCGAAAAAGTCCTTAATTAATTCCCATTTAATGCAGCGAATTTAAATGTTGGATATGCGTCATATAAACGACCAGTCCCATCATAATACTGACCTACAACAAAGTCTTCCTGCTGTATCAACTTATCTTTTGTAGCGTACAACAAGGTCTCGTCCAAATCCAATACTAAAAGAGTTTCCTTCATATACTACGATTTCATTTATTGGATTCAGACTTTAATATCCAAATTCCTCGAAGTTCGCCCTGCCCATTGCTATCCAGCTTTCCCAATAGGACCGACCAGTAGAACCCGCCCCGTCTGGATCGATAGCATAAAAGTCAGCGATTACTTCAAAATGTTTCCTTGTATTAGTTTCGTTCAGAAAATGGGTCAAGCATGCCAACATCTTGTCGAATGATGAAAAGATAATTTCGCTCAATCCGTCGAGTTCGCCATCATATTCGTGGTCGTAGACTCTAATCGGATAATCTTTTGTTTCTACGGAGCCTCTCGTATCAAATACCAGTGGTCCAGTATCATTGCCTTCACTCGCAAATGGAATCAGGCCGAGGGGGATGAGTTGTTCAGGTATGTACCAGTCTAGATTGGATATTATTTCCGCTAACGGTTTGGAAGGCAAGGAGTGAGGTAACCGAACTATCGAACAATCACACTCAGCAAAGAAATAACGTTTATGCCATTCAATAAAGCTTTCAGGTAAAGTAACACCAAATTGTATCGCTACTCTTTTGTAATCTTCAGCGGTCATTGTCCCTGGAGTTGGTTTCCATTTATACCAGCCATCTTCGTTTACCTCGGACGCTATCATGTCTTTTGGAATATCTTCTGTGTAAACAGAACCTACTTCCTTGGTCAAATACGCGTTAAAAAATTGGTCGATTTTGTCGGTCATTTGCAGTCAGTTTTATCACTCTAAAAGTATCGCTTTGCATCTAATATATAAAAAGAGTTTTTGGAATGGAGAATAAATTTAGCGCGAACCATCTAAGGGCTCAAAAGTTATCTCTCCGGCATGATGCTTCCTTAATTGATCGATTAATGGGATACAAGATTCATCATAAGCGATATGTGTAAGACCATATTTATCGCAATTACCTTCCATAGATTCTTATTTACGTGTTGAGCGTACTCTTTTCAACTTAAATACAGTGTATCCGATCAAGGGAAATATGGCAGAGAGAATAGTATAAATGCATTTGGCTTGGAATTGCCAATTTATATTCAATGGGAGCGGTATTTCCTTGATGAGATAAGCTATTAAAACATCATATGCTATGTAATAAGCCTCAGGAATCAGCCATAAAATCGTGATATTTATATTGGTATTAAACTGATAATTTCCCGTAATGAGTACACACGATATAAGTATGATCAACCCAATCAATGCTGGCCAGAATATGGAGAAAATCTTTCTATTTCTTTGCGCTTGTAGGTGTCCTGCATAAATAAGTGCTGCAACCTGCAATCCAAAGATAATCAGGTTAAAATTTAAATTCCCCGTAAAGTACCTCAGCCAATCACCGTCTGCGAATGCTGCATAAAATGTCAAAGCCATAAAACTGAGGTGTACAAATAGGGGAGCGTTAATTCTCTTCATTACCTATATTACGTTTATGGAATCTCAATGTTTTTATCGCTTTAAGAAGATCCTGTTCTGTTTGCGCTTTCAGGTTTGAACCGTGAAGATTAAATCGGACTTTTGAAGAGTCTCCCCATAGGTCGCCGACGTATATCCCCGTCGTACCTTTTCCTAATACCCTAGGAAATACGATTTTGGCAGGTCTATTATCAATGGTATCCCAGGATACATTTTGTTTTCTGTACATATCGGCATCGAGATCCAAATCCAGTATCGGCATATCTTTTACAATAATATAGTCCGAAGAGTCTGTTGCGCTTTCCTCCATCATTTGTCTCGTAATGATTTCTATATTATGTTCTGTCAGCGTATTTGAATACATACCCAGATCGAAGTAAAGCGTATCCGTGTTGTCTACAGCAATTGCACCGACATAACTGTCGATTCCATCTTGTTTGACCTGCTGCCATTTATAAGGAACTTCAATCGTAAATAGACCAAAATCCATTGTCTTTGTGCGAGTTGGATCCTTGCACCCAATAACGAGAACAGTGAGGACAGAAAGATGGAATTGTTTAATGAACTGTTTCATGCAATGGCTTATATCTTGAATTTACAAAATCCAATTGAGGCGAACAAATAAGAGAGCGGTTTAAATCTCTATAATAAGATTTTTATTAAATCCATTATGCGGCTCATCAATATATCCATGCGGGTTGCATATAATTTCGGTGTTGCCGATTTTATAGTTTACAGGAGTATGCAAATGGCCATGAATCCAATAGGAGGGTTGATGCTTTAAGATAAAGGCTTCCATATCCGAGACGTAAGCTGAACTGATTGGATCGTCCAAATACTTCATTGGCAGGGATTGAATGCTCGGCGCATGATGCGTCACTACGATATTATGCTTCGCTTGATTGACACTAAGACTCTCCTCCAGCCATTTCCTTGAAGTTTGGTGGATTCTAAACGTATCGATGCTTCTCAATTTGGCATAACTGTCACCTAGTCTGATCTTCTTATAATCATTCATACGGCTTTGACATAGCGACCCATATGCAGCAGGATTGCCCTTTAAGGAAAAATCAGTCCAGAGTGTGCAGCCATGGAAACAAACCTGGTCGATCTCCAAAGATTCATTTTCCAACACATGGATATTTGAGTTACTTGCGGCATCTTTGATTTTATGTAATGTTTTCGGATAGGCTCCCTTATAATACTCATGATTGCCCAGTACATAAATGATCGGCATATCCAAAGAAAGCGATTTGAGCCAGTTGATCCCTTTCACCCCTAGATCAGTATCTCCAGCCAATACAAGTACGTCTGCTATATTCAGATTGATATCGTTGTATCCAAATTCTCTATGCAGGTCGCTAACAATATGGATTTTCATCTTTGTCTTTTTGTATCAATATCTAATTTTAAATCACCTTTACTAAATAATAGAGGGTATGTATATTAATATATAAGTTAGTAGCTAATTTGATTCAGGCCTATTCCATTGTGGGATACCGATAAACATTTCATTGATAAATTGTTCTGTAAATCGCTGCATCCCGCCTTCTTCCTTGTCATAGTAAGCCTTTATTTTTGAACAAATTTTAGGGTTATAACAGAGTTTGATCCGTAGGTTTTCAATCCACTCGGCGCGGATTACAATCGTAATTAACCTTTTGGTATCCCTCGTCAATCCGATTACAGTAATATCTTCGGTCATACCGGCGAACCAATCTATAATATATACTTTGGTACCAGCGCTAAACTGTTTCGTGCCGATACGGGTCTGTCGTTTTCCTTCGCCATAGCTAATTTCCCGTTTGATGTTAGCTACTAATGTCCATAATGGAGCAGGTTCTAAATGACTCATAGTGAATTAATTCTATCGGAAATTTGCGCATATTTAAAAGCAATCCTTTGTTTTGGAAACATCAAATAAAGGTAATGATTTATGATGTAACCTTGTGTTTCTTTATCCAACTTGAAAAAATACAATTGACAACTGTTACTAGGCTGGTTAACAGCCAAATGATTAACGAGTAAAATAGCACACTTAATGATGCACCACCCTGAAAATTAGCGGGGTCTATGTATAGAAAAGTATTAAGTATAAGGCTAATGGACACAATAAGTATCAGTCGAACTTTTTCTCCTTTTCCGCCTACTAAAATCCGATAGATAATATAGCAGAACAGCAGGATGTATAATACATATACCATTTTAAATTCATGATCGATAGGAAACATAATGGATATCATATAATTTTTTAAAACATGTTCTAAGATTGCTTACATGTTCTAGTTCATTAAGCTTCATTCTTTTGGATCAAGTCGGCAATATAACGATTATAAGCATCCCCCATAGGCAGCTCCATATCGGTGGTCAATTGTCGTCGGATAACCTCAACTGTTTCATTCGACAAAGGATTAACACCTGTTGATTTCACATTTTCCCAATATATTCCAATTCCTCTTTTTTGCCAGTTCGGCAGGTCATTGAAATTTACACCATAGGTATGCAGCAGTTCGTTCTTCATTGAAACGCTAAGACCTTCAATTCGTTTGGTGGCCTCGTTTTTATTATTACCGTTTTGCCTTAGATTCCAGTAACAATGCGCATTTAACGCATTACGGTGAGCATCTTCATTCCGCCATCTGAAATAATCCTCGACGAGTAGCGCATTTGGCAATTCAGATATCCGACAATCGAATGCAGCAACATCACCTAACATAGAGGAGAATTTCGCACTTGCTTCACCTGCCATGATAGAAATCAATTTTCTGGTTTTTCTTCCGAATGTATTCTCACGTAAATGAAATAGTAGAGAGATTTCATCGCTTTCCGTAAATCCATAAATAATATTAAACCCACAGCACATGAGGTGCTTTACGGTTTCGACCATCATATCCCTAAACCGCTCGTCGAAAGGCGCTTGGAAATCATGTTTTTCTTTTGTCAGCTTTGTGAAATTCCGACCATCAATCCGCGCGACCATATACATTCCAGGTAGGACCTGCCTGTCCTGATATGTCTCATAAATACGTAATTTTTTATCTAGATCATCAAATTTCATTTTGCCAGTCTTTAATGGTAAATATGCCTGCATCTAAGGAAACATAATATAATTTGTCAAAGCCTTCGTCAAGAGCAGGTATCTGTAACTTCTTATGCGTACCGCGAATGCCGATATCGGGAATTCTTTCTTTATTTATTCTCGTACTATTTCTTTCCAGCGAGGACTGAAGGCTAGAGCTAAAGTAGTATCCTATTATTTTGTATTTATGTGTTTTAGCGAGTTGAATATACTTTGCTCGATCTGCTTTCGTCGGATTTGTATTATCTATGACAAAGGCCTGTTGTGTTTCAAGACAAGTTTTTATAAACCGCTCTTCCTTATTACGCGTATTCAGTAGATCCATCGAAATCCGAACATGGCTATTAAAATGATTCTCTTTGTAAAAAGAACTTTTTCCGCTCGCTTGGATTCCACAATAAATAATCAATTCCATCAAATAAAAAATAAATTTCTTCCATTATGAAACATAAGTAATAGCCCTTTTTAGTGGTCATCTTTTAAATTTCTAAGGAATGTGGCTAACAAGTTGCTGAATTTACAAAAGAGACTTTAAATAGACAAAATATATCACTCCATAGCGATAAGTTCCATATCTATTTAGTATATTGATTACAAATGATTATTCAAGCTTATAGGCAGTTATGGGATATGATGATGCTATATTGGTTGTTAATTCAATTTAAGAACCATCCTAAAAGCTATCAAGCTCTACATATTATAAAGGCTGCTGAAAATTAAAGATACACAACGTTGAAAATAGATTACGAACAGTTTGCCGATAAAAAATGTCGGGAACTTATGCAGATTCAGGAGAGGTTTATGGAACAATTGAGCATCAGCAGCTATCAGCATTGGTATTATGATGCTGAACTCGCTCTCTTGCGGCTATACAATGACGATACAGATCAATTGTATCTAAAATATATTCCTATTGGTACCTTTTCGCTTACATCAGAAACATGGATGTGGAGTTGGTTCAATGATCATAGTTTCGAGCCTAACAAGGACAGTACACTTGCTGTTAGGGAATTTGGCATCGTAAACGATTATCCAAAATTGACAGCAGGTACCTTCTCGGCTGATGAATTCGATTGTTGGGAGTTTACGGCGATATCATTAGCTACTTTGGGGGGGATAGGAGTATATAGAGCTCCCTCCGAAAAACTTCAAAGCTATCTTCTCATTACCGGTGTTTTGGAAGAAAATTCTCGGGAAGTTATTCATTTTAATCAGGCAAAAGTTGAATGCAAAATCCATGGGAGGTCGAGACCGGCCTTTGTTTGCCAGCATCTTAACTTGGAGCATCGGAAGGGATTTGAAGAGGCTTTTGAATCATACAAAGGGATGGAACTTGGTGAAGATGACGATTTTCAAGCATGGTGTGATGAATGTGAAAAGGTCAGGATCAGAAATAATGGTTGGAACCAATACGCTGAAGAGTTTGCAAAGATCAAACTGGTCTGTGAGTATTGTTACTTTGAACTAAAAAGCTTCAATTGCCATTAATCAGATTTTAGATATAATTATGTACAGTAAATTGATTTTGTTATTGGGCTGGTCAGTAAAATAGATATTCCCGTCCTTGTCCACTGCCGGCCTTTCTGTAAAGGCAAACTGCCGAGATATTAATTTCAGGCTGTCCTGATCAAACAATTGCGCCCTTACTTCTAAGCCTTTTAACTAGAAGAGTAATATTAGCAAGAATGCGGGATAGATCATAATTAGAATGTGATTACAATGCGGTCAGGGGTACCTGTACTTAATAATTTAGGATTTGACAAATCAACTTGATATAAAATTTCATCAAATGTTCTGTCTTTCGGTGGTACGCAAGTTGATAAATCACAATTGTCAAAACTTACAAAATTTCCAAAATTAGAATTGGAGAAATCACAGTTATTTAAACATACCTGAGGATCAGGATTAGAATCGTAGATGCCGTTAAATGTAACATCTTTAAATTTTGCATCAAACATGCAGTCCCGAAATTTACTGCCGTTAAAATTGACCGTTGTGAATTTTGCCTTTATAAATTTACAACCTATAAAATGTGTAAGATTAAAGCCTTTACTTTTATATTCACAATTTTCAAAAACACAGTTTTTATAAACTCCTTTATGGCTACCGATCGTTGTATTAGATAAATTAATTTTATGAAATGTACAATTTTCAAAATTTGATTCGTAAAAAATTCTGGAACCTTTTAAATCTGAGGAATCAAATAAACAGTTTTCAAAGTTTGTATTTTCAAATATGGCACTATTGAAATTTGTTTTTGTGAAATCATAATTCACAAAGTTTTGATTTGAAAATTTTGTTTTTAAATCTAAGGTTTTATTTTTATAATCTGTATTCATAGACTCATATTTAATAATTAATCCCAAAACACACCATTCCCTTCTCCAAAATCATCGTCATATTTTTTCTGTCGGGTTCCTTTTTCGCAATCTTTTTTGTTGTTTATCGATAATAAATATCCGAGCCAAAATTTCCTCGTCCTTTAGTTTCCAAATGTGATAAACTCGGATCTTCTTTAACAAGCTGTTGCTCGAGCTTTGTTATTTCCTTAGATTTAATGATCACCACCAGAATAGATCCACATCGGCTCCGTTTGACCAGCTCGTTCAAAGCCGTTCTTTTTATAAAACTCAATAGCCTTACCATCGGCGGTGAGCATCTGCATATGAAACCCTTTATAAATCTCTTGCATTTTATCCATAATCAAACGCCCAACTCCTTTGCCTTGATGGGAGGGTAGTACCAGTAGGTGAGGGTAATAAACGACGAGATACCCATCGGAAATTGCATTGCCGAGGCCCACTAATGTTGTACCATCCCAGGCAGTAACCAGAGAATGCGAATTTAAAAGTGCTTTTATCAGTAGTTCTGGTTTTTCGGCTGCACTCCATTTATTAGATTGATACAACTGCAGAATGTCATTTGCGTTCAAATCTCTATTTACACTAAGTTGTATGTTCATATATTATTCTGTAGTTTTTGTTTCCGCCGGAACCGTTATAGTTATCAGTTAGATTGAATGTATTTGCTAATTCATAGCCAATTTTAGACATATAGTTCAATATGAAGGCATACGACTTTTTATTGGTTAATATTTCGGAAAGCTTTTCACCTTCTGCGATCTGTTCATCTGAGTCTCCCAAGTCCACTTTCACCTTTAGTTTTTTCGATAAGAATTTTCCTTCTACACGTAT
>NZ_JBCNKE010000010.1:0-329659 GCF_039596235.1 Sphingobacterium sp. | reverse complement strand
GAGCCGATGGTATTGCCGTAACAGGTGGGAGAGTAGGTCGGTGCCTTTTTTTACACGGAAGCCCTTGCTGGAAACAGTCAAGGGCTTCTTTCGTTTGGACAGTTTTGCCGGAACCGGCAGCAACAACTCCAGTAAAGACATCGGTAACTGTAACAATAGGCTTAACAGCAAGACCGTAACAGCAATAGCTGTAGCGGCAAGAGTAACTGTAACCGTAACAGCTGCAGCGCCCCGCCCGGGGTTTACTTTTCTCCTGCTTTTCCCATTTTACAATTAGTAATTCTACGAGATATTGTCTAATTTAGTTATTACAGCAATGTATATATGATGAAAGCTAAACAGATATTCTTACTCGGTATTTTACTCGTATTTTTCCTTATCAGCAATAGTCTAAAAGTGCAGGGACAGTCATTAGATGACGGTGTTCTGCGCATATTGGCCATTGGGAACAGTTTTTCAGAAGACGCGATTGAGCAGAATCTTTATGAATTGGCCAAAGCTGGAAAGAAAAAGATCGTAATTGGTAACCTCTATATTGGTGGCGCTCCATTAAGCTTGCATCTAAGCAATGCGAAAGAAGATAAACCAGCTTATCGCTACCGGAAGATCAATCTGGAAGGACATATGTTCGAGAAGACAAACGAGCGACTTTCAGAGGCTCTAGTTGACGAAGCCTGGGATTATATCAGTTTCCAGCAAGCAAGTCCGCTTTCAGGAGATTATGACTCCTATGCGAAGGATCTGCCACTTTTGTATGACTATGTCACAAAACATGTAAAGTATCCGCAGACGAACTATATATTGCATCAAACCTGGGCTTATCAAAATGGTTCGACACATGAAGGTTTTGTCCGCTATAACCGTAATCAGAATGCGATGTATGCGGCCATTGTAAACACTTCTCAAGAAGTCTTTAATTGGGGGAATTTTCAGGTATTGGTGCCCTCGGGTACTGCAATTCAGAATGCACGATCAAGCTATTTAGGCGATCAATTCACACGAGATGGCTATCATCTTAACCTAGATTATGGCCGTTTTGTTGCGGCCTGTACCTGGTACGAAGCGCTATTTAAAGAAAGCGTTGTCAATAATGCTTTTTTACCGCTTAAAGTAAGCTATATTGAAGGACAGATAGCACGGGAGGCCGCGCATCAAGCAGTGAGATCTCCTTATGGAGTTACTGTATTGAAGGATTTTCAATTAATGAAATAATATATTTATATGAGTATTAAAAAAAGCTATTTGATCGAATTGGATCACGAAACAAAAAATACCAGACGTATTTTGGATCGGATACCAGATGAAAAACTGGATTGGCGACCGCATGAAAAATCGATGAGTCTGGGGGAACTCGCCGCCCATGTTGTGGAATTGCATGGCTGGGTGTCTAAAGCGATACCAAAGGATGCATTCGATTTTAAGGTAGATTATCATCCATTGAAAGTATCGTCGGTAGAAGAATTGAAATTGATTCTTGCCGAAGGATTGGAGACAAATAAGGTCGCCATAGAAAATATAGTAGAAGAAGATTGGTTTAAGGACTGGGTGTTAAAATCTGGAGATTACGAAATAGCACGTTTACCACGCGCTGGTGCGATACGTTTTATTGTTAACAACCATATTATCCATCACCGTGGACAGCTGACTGTATATTTACGATTACTCGGCATTCCAGTACCCGGTTTATACGGACCTTCGGCAGATGAACCAATGCCAAGTATGTAATATCATTTTGCATATAGTATAGCAATCAAGCATATAAAATAAAGGGGACCAATTTGATCCCCTTTATTTTATATGCTTGATTGTCTAATTATTTAGCCAATTCTTCAGCGATTGCTTTTCCGATTTCAGCTGGAGATTCAACTACACGGATACCACACTCACGCATGATTTTCATTTTTGCAGCAGCAGTATCATCAGCACCACCAACGATTGCACCAGCATGGCCCATACGACGTCCCGGAGGCGCTGTTTGACCAGCAATAAAACCTACAACAGGTTTAGTGCCATGTTCTTTGATCCAACGTGCAGCTTCAGCTTCCATTCCACCACCGATCTCGCCGATCATGATGATAGCTTCAGTTTCTGGGTCATTCATTAATAATTCAACAGCTTCTTTAGTTGTTGTACCGATGATAGGGTCACCACCGATTCCGATAGCTGTCGTGATTCCTAATCCAGCTTTTACAGTCTGATCTACTGCTTCATAGGTTAAAGTTCCTGATTTAGAAACAACACCTACGTTACCTTTTTTGAAGATAAATCCTGGCATAATACCGATTTTAGCTTCACCTGCAGTGATGATACCAGGGCAGTTTGGACCGATCAAACGAGATTTTTTATCGCTCAGGTAAGATTTTACCTGGATCATGTCTTTTGTAGGGATGCCCTCAGTAATACATACAATCACTTCGATACCCGCAGCGGCAGCTTCCATGATTGCATCTGCAGCAAATGCTGGAGGTACAAAGATAATAGAAACATTAGCTCCTGTAGCGTCTACTGCGTCTTGAACAGTGTTGAATACAGGACGGTCTAAGTGTTGTTGACCACCTTTACCAGGAGTTACACCACCTACTACATTTGTTCCGTACTCAATCATTTGAGTCGCATGGTAAGTACCTTCGTTTCCAGTGAAACCTTGAACGATTACTTTTGAATCTTTATTAACTAATACACTCATTTCTTCTTTAAATTTTGCACACAAATCTACTATTTTGCTTTCTAAAATGGAAGCAATGTGGATACGAATATGACCTTTATTGATAAATTTTTAGTTCAGATTGCGTTTTTGGATAAAATCCCAAAGGATAATGCCAATTGCGACAGATACGTTAAGTGAATGCTTGGTACCATATTGAGGGATTTCGACACAATTATCGATCCTTTCCATGACCTCTTCATCGACACCGTTAACCTCATTTCCAAAAATTAAAGCATATTTTTTATCGGAGCTTGGTTCAAATTGATGTAACATGATACTATTATCGGCTTGTTCAACGGCAATGATTGTATAACCTTCCAACTTTAGCTGCGCTACGACATCGATCGTTTCTTTATGGTACTCCCAAGAAACAGATTGCGTTGCACCTAAAGCCGTTTTTTCGATTTCTCGGTGCGGTGGTGTTCCGGTAATACCACATAAATATATTTTTTCAATGGCAAATCCGTCCGCTGTACGGAAGGCTGAGCCTACGTTGTGCATACTGCGAACATTGTCCAAAACGATTGCGATAGGTGTTTTCTCTTGCTTTTTAAACGATTCAACATCTGTACGTTGAAGTTCATCCATCGATAATTTTTGCATGTTGCAAATATACTAAACCTAAAAAATAAAATAGATTTTGAATATTGAAAATAAGGTGTTATTTTTGCAGTCCGAATTACAAGAAAAAATTGAATAAAAATTAGCTAAAAAAAATGGCAAATCATAAATCAGCGATCAAAAGAATTAGAGCAAACGCTACTAAACGTTTAAGAAACCGTTACCAAGCAAAAACTACTCGTAACGCGATTAAAAAATTACGTCACACAACTTCTGCAGAAGAGGCAAAAACATTGTTACCACGCGTAATTTCTATGCTTGATCGTTTGGCAAAGAAAAATGTGATCCACAAGAAAAAAGCTTCCAATAACAAATCTAAGTTAACTAAATTCGTTAACGGTTTAGCGTAAGCTTTCTGTATAGATATTGAGGGGTACAGCTCGCTGTATCCCTTTTCTTTATGTTATATACTTTGGATTTCTCTTTCCAAGCGAATAGTAATAAAAAAAGCATCAGTACTGATGCTTTTTTTATTTATAGTTGATAGATTATTGCTTTAAATTGGGCAACAATTCAGCAATGACCTTTTTCAATTTATTGGGATCCTTCATATAAGGCTCCAGATCATACAGCTCCACTTTTTTGAAATCGATCGGATGGCTTTCACTTTGAAGGGAAATGGTTCCTTTTTTTAATAATTGTCCGTCTTTTTTTACTGCAGGATCAAAATCGGTTACATTGCCTCCCCCGATTTGAGGTTTCGTATATTGCAATACTACTTTGTCTTCCATAATATGTTGTACAAGTGAATCTCCCAATACCAAAAAATCAGCTGTTACCCACTGGTCTCCAGCATATGTTTTTGACGTTGAACTGATACAGTGTGGTGTAAACAGTTTGTTATCGATCACGACATTTGTTCCAGGGGTACAGAGATTACTCGTTGTGCGCTCGTCTTTGCCGTTACCGCCTAAGAGTTGGCCTTCGATAGATATGGGAAAATCTTGATCCACTCCCATCGTTTTAGGATCTTGCCCATGGAGCATAGCCCCGCTATTACGCCAAGCCCAGCCTTCACCTCCCGGCGCCTGTTCGCCTACAAAACGATAGGTGACACGTAATAAATAAGCGGAAAATTCTTTATCATAGAATAGATGGCCATATTGAAAATTGAAGTTGTCATAACCATCATATCTGACTTTTAATAGACCATCTTCGACGCGAAATGTGTTTTTGTAGTTATCACCAACCTTGTGGTTTCGGATTTTAGGAGTCCAGTTTTTTAAATCTTTCCCATTGAATAATTGAATGGGCTTGGGTTTTTTGTCTTGAGAATTGCCAAATAGGGAAGTGCTGAGTAATAGAATTCCAGCACAATAAATCATATGTTTGAATTTCATCCTGAATTAGGTTTATTGACCTAATTTAGGGAAACATTTTTAAATAAGCAATTCTTTTTGCTTGACATACTCGCTTGGACGGATACCAACGACTTTATTGAACGTATTACTAAATGTAGGTAAACTATTATAACCGACTTTTAACGCTACTTCATTGACACTTAATTTTTCGTCCAATAATAGCTTGAGGGCTGTTAACATTCTAAGTATTGTATAATATTGAATAAAGGACATATTCAACTCCTTCTGAAACAATCTAGCCAATGTGCGTTCGCTGATATTAAAGAGGCTTGCAAGTTTTTTGAAGCTTACATTTTCTTCGATATTCTCTTCTAGGTAAGTAACGATGTCTTTTAATTTCTGATGGCTTGGATAAGGTAAAGCCAGAGGAAGTTCGTGCAACGATAACTCAGGTAGAATAAGTTTAAATGCAGTTGCCAAACTATACTTCGGTTCTTCTACCGGGAATATATTGCCATTCCAACGATTGGTAAACATGATCAATTCGATCAATAGATCGTTTACAGGATAGATCCCCATTTTGCTGTAGAATGCTGTATCATTATTCGTTTTTGGAAAATAAAGATTACGCATCACTACTTCAGGAGTGCTTGGATGGATACTATGCTTGATCCCAGCGGGAATCCATAGATAATGCCGGGCAGGCAGAAAATATGATTTTTCATCTGTTTTTATAAAAACAACTCCACCTTCTGTATATAAAAATTGATCCTTTTCATGACAATGCTCAGTAATATGATTTTCTGCTATGATAGCGTGATGGCAATAGATGCTATCTTCAAATGAATCAACCTCTGTCATGTAATAGCGGTTGACATATTTCGCATCGTTCTTTGTATCTTGTACGTTCATTTTTTCTATAAAACTACGCCGCAAAGGTAAGACTTTTTTGCTAGACCTGACCGCATGGCTATTAAAGTGAGTGTATGCTTACAATAAAATTGCAATTAAATAGTTGGCGAGTTAGTATTTACTTACTTGGATTTTAATCTGTTATTTGTAAGTGGGTGAAAATTAGTTTGATATGAAATTTAATTCTGTTTTTACAAAATAGTAAGAAATATTTTTTTTGTTTATAGTGTTGAAATACAGCTTGTTAATTCTACTTAGTCTCTATTGAATAATTTTGTGTCAAATGATAATAAATTCACGCTAAAAAAAAGCGTTAAAATTGTTTGTTTTGGAGATGTTTACGGGAGCCAAATATCTTTCGAAATAGCAGATGAAAATAGGTTTCAATTTCTTAAGTTTACATGAATAGCTTAAAAAAAATAAAATTAAAGGGATTATGGCTTACGAAAGGATAAAAATTCAGAGCTTACACGATAAGGTTATTACAGCTACTGAAGCAGCAAAATTATTTCAGGATGGTATGGTTGTTGGATCAAGCGGTTTCACTAAAGCTGGCGATAGCAAAGTCGTATTACCTGCTCTCGCTGACAGAGCCAAAGAGGATCCTTTGAAAATAACATTGATTACAGGAGCTTCTTTAGGCCATGGTACAGACGGTAAATTGGCTGAGGCCGGAGCCTTATCCAAACGGATGCCTTTTCAGGTAGATCGTACCCTCCGCAATAAGATCAATGCTGGAGATGTACTTTTTATTGACCAGCATTTAAGCGAGACGGCTGAGCTGCTGCACAATAAAAATCTTCCACAAGTTGATATTGCAGTTTTGGAGGTTGCTGCCATCGAATCTGATGGTAGTATCGTTCCAACAACCTCGGTTGGAAACTCAGCAACCTTTGCTGCATTAGCTAAACAGGTTATTTTGGAAGTTAATACTGCTATTCCGACCACGATTAAAGGGATACATGATATCTACCAGGCAGAAGACTATCCGCGCCGTAATGTGATCCCTATTGTAGCCCCTGAAAATAAAATTGGTCGAAAGACAATCCCATTGGATCCTAGTAAAATCGTGGGTATTGTATTTACCAATGAGTTGGACAGCCCGGCGGATATCGCTGAGCCAGACGTCAAAACAACAGCAATAGCAAAGCATATATTGGCTTTTTTTGAAAACGAAGTGGAACTTGGCCATCTATCTGAGAGTTTGATGCCTCTCCAGGCTGGCATTGGGAAAGTTGCTAATGCGGTACTCACAGGTTTTATCCATAGTAAATTTCATAATTTAACTATGTTTTCGGAGGTATTACAGGATAGTACATTTGATTTAATTGATGCGGGTAAACTGGATTTTGCGTCGGCTTCTTCCATTACTGTATCTGAAGAATGTTATTCACGTGTATTTGACCATTTGGACAAATACCGCGACAAGATCGTTTTGCGTCCCCAGAATATATCCAACACGCCGGGATTGATCAAGCGTTTGGGGATTATCGCGATTAATACAGCGATAGAATTCGATATTTATGGCAATGTGAACTCCACACATACTTCAGGCACCAATATTATGAATGGTATAGGAGGTTCTGGAGATTTTGCACGGAATGCTTACTTAAGCATTTTCGTCACACAAGCAGCATCTAAGGGCGACACGATTTCCCATATTGTTCCTATGGTATCTCATGTGGATCATACGGAGCATGATGTGGATATTTTGGTGACAGATTATGGTTTAGCTGATTTGCGGGGCTTGGCACCTCGTGAAAGAGCTAAAGTTATCATTGAAAATTGTGTACATCCTGATTTCAAAGCACAGCTATTGGATTATTACAATCGTGCCTGTGAGCGGGGAGGACATACTCCGCATTTATTGGAGGAAGCTTTCAGTTGGCATATCAACTTAAGAGAAAAGGGAACGATGAAGAAAGATTAGTTGAATGAACTGCTAGTTATAAAAGGAAAGGCCCCTTCGATTACCACCCTCGTCTATTGATGGGGCTTTCTCTCCGCAATTTACACTGATTTAGCTAACTTGTTCCGATTCAGACCAATAGTAATTTTTGTTCGAAACCACTGCCTGGTTTCTGAAGATTTAATGGAATCCATGTGACGAACTATTATTGTAGGGTGGAATTTTGCGATGGTTTTAGCTCCTCAACCGATTCCTTTTTTGACATGGAAATCTGTCGCATTAGATAATGATAGCAACAGTTTAAAGACGATTTCTACAAATTTTGGTGAAAGACCTTTCTTTACCGCATAATGAGTAGCAACGCCGATGGCACGGACAATCCATTTGTCTGAATATTTGGCCAATTGTTTCAATAACGGTATTGTTTTTTCAGGGAAGGTCACGAGTGCATGTCCAAGGACACGTTCACCTATGATATCGCATATATACCATTGATCTCCGGTGACAATATAGGTGCAAGCGCCTTGGATCGACTGTTCAAGGTGTAAAGGCAGACGTAGTTGCAAGATTATACCTGCAATAACATAACTTCCCATTTCTTTAGTCGCAACCAGTGTATCCGTAAAGGCCAACTGTTCATTTTCAGGTATCCATAATGCCATTTCCCTTGCCGCGAATTCCAAAAGGGGAAAGCTCACTTTCTTTTTCAATAAACCTTCATGTATTGCCATGAGGAGTGCATTTTGCCCTTGATGTTTCCAACAGAATTTAGCCTGCTCCAGAATCTCCCTGATACGAACCTTACTGGTGATTTTTTCCGCTGGCATTATTTGATCTATTATTCTTGGTCTTTATAGATATTCCAGAAATTAAAATCCGTCATCGGAGCATCTGTTATACCGATATTCCTGCCCATGGTGACGATCTGCCCACGGTGGTAGGTCCCATGGATAATCAAATGCTGAATATACTCATATTTTGAAAAATCACACTTAAACCAGGGCGATTCTACTTTGACATTTTTTTCCAAATCCTCTTCTGACAATCCTTCTACATAGTCGAGTATAGTTTGCGAACTCTTCCTGATAGCGTTGAAGATGTCGTCTTTTTTACTGAACACTTTTTCAAAATCAAAATCATTACGTTCTGAGATATGACTCCACCAATATTCCTGCGTCTGCCATATATGGTGCAATGTTTTTAAGATCGTCGGAAAGCTCGATGGGACTTCTTGATTAAGCTGTTCCTCAGATTTGGTGCTTAGCCAATCCAAATACTTATTGACTACCCAGTTGTTGTATTGTACGCTTTTGATGATCAATGTTTTTAAGCTCATATTTATTGATTTATAATTTTGTAAATCTTTTAAAACTTTTCACGTAAATATAAATTTTTCCCAACAGATTTACGATATTTAGGTAAAGTAATGGAATAGTTCATGCTGATTATTGTTCATGAATTGATAACGTATTTTCTTTGCTCAAAACAGGCACCCGTTAGCCTTATATTTGCTTTGACAATTCGTGTAACCAATCATAAATTATGATATAATGAAAAAAATAACAGGTGCTGCGTTCGCTCTTATTGGCCTGCTGTTCAATTGTAAGGTACAAGCGCAAGTCAGCTATTTAAACGAATCCAAGGTGGATTTTGACAAACATATGCAATGGTTTAGGGAAGCTAAATATGGTATGTTTGTCCATTTTGGTCTTTATAGCCAACTTGGCGGAGACTATAAGGGAAGGCCAATTGAAGGTTACGCCGAATGGATTCAGGCCGGGGCAGATATTCCAAAAGAAGAATATGCCAAATTGATCCATAGTTGGAACCCATCACATTTTGATGCGGACCAAATTGTCCAGCTAGCTAAAGATGCTGGTATGAAATATTTGGTAGTTACGACTAAACACCATGAAGGGTTTTGCCTATGGGATTCAAAATATACGGATTATGATATTGCTTCAACAGCAATGATGGGGCGGGATCTCATACAGGAATTGGCTACTGCCTGTAAGAAAAATGCAATCCGATTCGGTACTTATTATAGTATTATAGACTGGCACCACAATTCACAATATCGTAATAGCGAAGGAAAAAGCGGTTGGGAGAAATGGGGACAGGTCGCAATGAAACCAGATCAGAAGGCCGCCTATATCGAGTATATGAAAAATCAGCTGAAAGAACTAATTGTTAATTACGATACCGATATGCTTTGGTTTGATGGCGATTGGGTTAATTGGTGGGATATGGCCACAGGACAGGAACTCTATCAATACTTACGTGAGTTAAAGCCATCCCTTGTGATCAATAACCGGGTGGCTAAACGTGAGCAATTCAAACGTGATTTTGGTACACCTGAGCAAGAGCACCTTAATGCGAAAGTAGATTATGATTGGGAAGCTTGTTATACGTTGAATAACTCATGGGGATTCAAGCGATCGGACAATGCATGGAAGAGTCCAGAGGAAGTAAACAAAAAGTTGATGGAGATTAATACAAAGGGTGGAAATTTATTGTTGAATATAGGTCCAGACGGAAATGGTGAGGTTCCAGCAATAAGTAAAGAGATATTACTGAGAGCGGCGGCAGAGCGAAAAGACCAATCACATTAAACGATTAGCAATTGTATTAAAGTGAGTGATTCATACAGACCCTTTCAATAGCTTTATGTTAAAATGAAGGTAGCACTACCAGTTTTACCATATTCTAACATAAATCGACAGTAATGAAAATGAGGTATAAAAGCATCTTTAATGAGCTCTCATAATATTGCCAACTCAAAAAAATCAATTATAAACAGAGATGAAAACAAAAATCATTTTACTTATGATCATAGGCATCATGCTGTTCGGATTCCAGCATAGTGCCTGGGCCGATCCACCTTTTCAGAAAAGGGGAATGATCAAACTGACCGTTTTCTATCCAAATGGTCCTGAAAAAACATTTAATTGGGATTATTATCTCGCTAAACATATGGCTTTGGTGAAAAAAGTCTTTGGTAAAAATTTGAAAGCTGTGGCGATTGACAAAGGCCTATCAGGCAAGGGAGCAAAAGCTGAACCTACATATTTAGCTATTTGCCATTTATACTTTGACTCTATCGCAGATTATGAGGAACCAATGAAAGAAAATGGAAGCAAGTTTGCTGAGGATTTTCCGAAATATACCAATGTCAAGCCAGAAGTACAGATTAGTGAAGTAATCGAATAAACATAACGAAATACTTTGCTGACTTTCTGCTTTTTTATTAGCTGTGTGTTGAATCCAGGTAAGTAGTTGTTGTAACTTAAGGAATAACATATTTATTTAAAATGTATCTCCGTTTTGAAGTGTGGAAGTACTCCTTCATAAAGCGATTGGGGAATTTTCTGAACTACTAGGTTTCATATAAAACAAGCCAATGGATACTTAGTTAGATAAGGCAGCATGGTCGGACGGAAAAATTCTAATGAATCTTATAACGAGCGCATTTTATATTATCTTTAACTCAATAATGGAAGATTATTGCCTGAGTTCGTTTTTTGATTGAGATATTCGAAAAAACTTATGGAAGAAGACCTCGAATAAAGTTATGATAAAAATAGATCAAATATTTGGAGATAAATCCATTAAACTGAAACAGAAAGTTACAATTTTAGGCAATTGCCTAATTGATGGAGAACTTCGATACGATCATTTGTTAAAATATGCTGATCAACAGAAGGCGAGTGACAAGGCTACTTGCATTGAAGCCATCGAGTATGCAACAAAAAAGAACTTATCAATTGTAGATACTATGTTACTGGACTATGTGACCAATGCATTAAAGGACAATGTACCCCGTATAAAATGGGAAAGTGCCAAAGTCATTGGTAATATTGCTAGACTCTATCCAGATCAATTAGGCCAAACGATAAATTATCTTTTGCAGAATACAAAAGATAATGGTACGGTTGTTCGTTGGGCTACGGTTTTTGCGCTCGCTGAGATTATCAAATTAAAAACAGATCAGACAGGTCAATTAATTAGTAAAGTCGAATTACTTTCTGAGCAGGAAGAAGACAACGCTGTGAAGAAGAAATATCTGGATGTGCTAAAGAGAGTAAAAAAATGATATCATTTTAGGAACAACCATCTGTCTTAATCGTCTTGATAAAAAGCATTAGGGCTTAGCTGATATGGATCTAATTATTTCCTCAGGACTATGATAGTTTACGGTTATCATGTACCGGGCAAATCAGGTTTATGAGCAGGTGTTTAAATCGACCAGAAATAACCAACGTAAAATATTAAAATTATGAAGAAAGCACTGAGTCTAATGCCGGGATTATTGTTTATTGGAATGAGCTGTGTACCTATTCTCGCGATACACGCGCAAAAATCCAGTAGTATCAAGCGCATTTATATCAGTACGAGCGGCAATGATCAAAATCCAGGAACAGCAGCGCAGCCTTTTGCTACGGTCGAAGCCGCCTTACAAGCTGTTGAAAAATCTAAACAGGAAAAAGAGCGGGAAGACATTGAAATTATTTTTACGGGTGGTACTTATTACTTAGATAAACCGATCCAGTTATCTGCAGCTCGATCAGGTACGAAGAACCGGCCTTTGCGGATTAAGCCAGCTGACGGAAAACAAGTGACTCTAAGCGGAGCTAAACCCTTGACTTTAAAATGGGAACAAGGGGATAAGGGAATCTGGGAAGCCAAAGTCCCCACAGGAATGAGCTTTCAAAGTCTTTATGCCAACGATGCACATCTCATCAGAGCGCGATATCCCAATTATGACGCCTCAGTATTACCCTTTCAAGGCTATGCGGCAGATGCCCTGAGCCCCGAACGTATAGCGTCCTGGAAAAATCCGGTTGGAGGTATTGTGCACGCCTTACATGCGGGACGTTGGGGCGGATTTCATTATCGAATCGTTGGAAAAGATGGCACCTCAATGGTCACCCTCGAAGGTGGGGAGCAAAATAATCGTCCGAGCAAAATGCACGAAACCTACCGCTATGTCGAAAATATCTTTGAAGAACTTGACTCAGCGCAAGAGTGGTATTTAGATGAATCGACATCCACATTATATTACATGCCATCGAAAGGAATTGATCCGAATCAATTGAAATTTGAAGCCCCACAGTTGGAAAATTTGATAACCTTCTCAGGATCTTCAACTCATCCCGTTCACGATATTGAAATCAGCGGTCTACGTTTTACGCATACTGCACCTACATTTATGAAGACAGCAGAACCTTTGCTGCGTAGCGACTGGACCATCTATCGACAAGGAGCGGTGAAGATCGAAGGAGCTGAAAACTGTACCCTCCATGCTAATGATTTTACCGAATTGGGAGGGAATGCAGTGTTCGTTAGCAATTATAATCGTGGCGTGAAGATACATGGTAACCGTATCGAACAGATTGGAGCTGGCGCGATTAATTTTGTGGGTGATCCTAATGCCGTACGTTCTCCCGCGTTTCGTTATGAGAAATTTGTTCCCTTTGCTCAGATGGATAAAGTTAAGGGACCTAAAAACAATAATTATCCTATGGATTGTGAAGCCAGTGACAATCTGATCCATACCATTGGCCTGATCGAAAAGCAGGTCGCAGGTGTGCAGGTCTCCATGGCCGAGTCCTTGCGTATCTTGCACAATACTATTTACAATGTACCACGCGCAGGTATCAATGTCGGGGACGGTACTTGGGGAGGACATGAGATTGCCTACAACGACGTTTTTAATACTGTGTTGGAGACAAGTGATCATGGTGCATTTAATTCTTGGGGTAGGGACCGTTTCTGGCATCCCGATCGAAATGAGATGGATCAACTGACCGCAGCCCATCCTGATTTGATTTTATTGGACGCGGTCAAAACAACCAAAATCCATGACAATAGATTTCGCTGTGATCACGGTTGGGATATCGATCTGGATGATGGGTCTTCCAATTATGAAATTTATAATAACCTCTGTTTGAGTGGCGGATTGAAATTACGGGAAGGCTTCTATCGCAAAGTATACAATAATGTTATGCTGAACAATGGATTCCATCCACATGTTTGGTTTCAAGCTAGTCATGATGTCTTTCGCAATAATATCGTGATGCATAGCCATCAGGATATTCAGGTGAATTATTGGGGTGATGAGGTGGATTATAATATTTATGCAAAACAGGAAGATTTACAGAAAGATCAAGCGAAGGGTATAGAAAAGCATGGGTATGTTGTAACTCTGAATTTTATAGCACCAGCTTTGGGTGACTTCAGATTAAAGAACTGGAAAGATCAAGGTTTCAAAAATTTTGACATGTTGAATTTCGGAGTTACCAGCAAGAGATTGAAAACTCTTGCTGCTAGCCCTGAGATCTCCCCGTTGATACAAAAAGATACCAAGGAACAAGGAGTGAAATGGACTTGGAAAGGTGGGGTTTTCAAATCAGTTGAAACATTAGGGGAACAATCGGCGGCGGGATTGCCATCAATTGCCGGTGTATTGGTTCTCCAACTGGAAGAAAAGAGCTCACTCTATAAAAGCGGTTTGCGAGTAGGTGATGTTCTGCTGGATTACCAAGGTGAAAAATTAGGCCAATTAACAGATTTACAGCAAGCCATTAAAAAACTCGTTCATGCCGACCAACCCAAGGTTATTTTCTTTAGGAACCAGCAACAGCAAGAATTGAGTTTACAATTGTAGCGTTGGACTTCTTCTCTGAGATAGCCCCTTTTCTAATGCGATTGCACAAAAGGGAATCTTATAAAGTCTTGTATGCTAGTCATCCAGTGTTTTCAGAAAAGCGATGATCTTTGCAGTTTCTTTTTCGGTCAACTTCAGGCTATCTGTGGGAAGAGTCTGGTTGTCTAGTTTAAATCCAAACTGTTGCCCACCGCCTTTGTTGTAGAAGTCCATAACCTGCTCCAAGGTTGTATATCCTCCATTGTGCATATAAGGGGCGGTTTTGGTGATATTACGTATGGTAGGTGTTTTGAATGCATATTGCAGCTGCGCTACTGTAGCATGGTAGCGCCCCCTTCCACGATCAGGATCCAACATACGGTTACGGTGATCTGTGGCGATGCCAAGTACTTCAGATTCAGTCTTGGCGTATTCCGGCGGTACAGTTCCATTAAATAATGGTACAAAATGGCAGGTTGCGCATTTGGCCTTTCCAACAAAGAGGTTAAAACCCTCTTTCTCTTGGGGAGACAATAGCTGCGATTCACCACGCATATAACGATCAAAGCGTGAATCAAATTTCGCGAGTGAACGGACATAACTGGCCAGTACATTTTGTAATTGCCACACCGCAATAGTATCACTTTTAAAGATCTTTTGAAATTCTCCGACATAAGTTTTGTGCTGATTCAGACGTCTGGCAATTTGATCCATATTACCATGCATTTCATCCTTATTGGTAATGACATCCATGCTTTGCCCTTCCAGATCTTCGCTGCGCATATCCCAGAATTGTCCATGCTGATAGTTGCTGTAGGAGAGGGAAGGGGTATTCCGATCCATTTTGGATCCAGACATGGTCGTTGGCGCCTTGAGTCCATCGGTAAAAGCTTTCTCCGGATGGTGGCAGGAAATACAAGAGCGGCTCCCATTACCAGAGAGCATATTGTCTCTGAATAGTTTCGCCCCCAATGTTACTTTACCTGTGCTTATCATCTGTCGTTCGGATGGAACAAAAAAATCAGGATTAAAGGCATTTTTGCTGAACAGATTAGAAGCTTCGGGCGAAATCGGATGGCTGACGTTTAAAGATGGAATATCCTCCAGTTTTCGAAATTTAAATAGTGCATCAGCTATTTTATTGAGGTGCTGATCCATGAAATTGAGATAATCAAATTGATCTTTAGGCGTACCTTTGCCTAATTTTTCGTTGGCTATTTTGATTAAGTTCTGTACGTTATCAATTTCTTTCGGATGACTGACCTGACCTTGGATTTGGCCAAGAACAGCGGCAATGCCATTTAAGGCATCTATCGACTCGACCAAACCTCTGCCAGATACCGGTGTGTCAAAACCTGTGATCCCCAGTGTGGTGATGCGGAATACCTGATTACGTAAAGCCTCTATTAACTGCGGAAGTGAGAGAGAATTGACTTCAAAATAGGTGTCAATAGCCAGGGATTTGGTTTTTAACCTCTTTAAGAAAATAAGTGTCTGTTGTTTTTCTGCACTATCGTAGTTTGGATAGAAATATTCTTCTAAAGTCTGTAGGCCCTCAGCTTCGATAACGGCATTTTCTTCCAGTTCGATTTCGTCCAAATTTGGCCCATTTAAAAAACGGGCGGTCGTTGGCATAAAATAGGCAACTGCCCATTCCATGCATTTGTAGGTCGAGCGCAGACTATCAAAACCTGATTGCAAAATTTTCTCATCCAGATCCTGCTCTACACGTGAGATCTGATCATTAATTCGCTGATCAAATTCCTTATTGATAGCTAATACCGTTTGTCTGACCTTGAGTAGATCTTTTGGATTTGAATCCTGATTTCCCTTACACATGATAGCCAGCATGACAACAGCAAGCAAGCTTACAACCATCCAATATTTCATTTATTTTTATCTTTTTCTACTTCGATAAAATAACAATAAGGGTATCCTTTCCTATGGAAGAGATACCCTTATTGCATATTCGTATTTTTATTTCGTGTTAGCGCTGAACATTACGGATGAGGACAACCTGTCCGCCTTCTTTATTACTGATTACTTTAGAACCATCTGCGTTTTCAAATTTATCATCCTGCCAGGTATGGGAGTGAATATTGACCGCAAATGTATTTGGGATACCAACCAGGTGCGATACGTCGGTCATAGCACCAAATTCCCACGAACCAAATTTACCTAGTTTACCACTTTGATTATATTTGTTCTGCCAATCCGTATTATTGCGTTCATGTTTCATGTTTAACCAAGGCTTATATGTTTTGGTGGCCATGTTGTATTGCCAGATATAAGAGTCATGTTTCGCATCGGAGTAATAAGAATCTCCATCCTCCTGGATGTAAACAAAGTTTTCTGTCACGCAGAGGTTATCTGGATTGATCAGGTTTTGTCCCGGATCAGAATCTCCTTCAGCAATAACTTCAAGCTTACCCTTCAGCATATTTTTTTCATCCAGATTAAGTTTGTAAACGCGCCCCCACATGGTAAACCCTTCTGTTGGTTTTACGCCGTCGCTAGACTGTCCGGTAGCTGTAAAGTAGATTTCACGCCCATTACCGGTACCTTTGCGGTAATCCACATCTTCCACTCTGGAGAATCGGATCGCTTTGTTGTCTAGGTTCTGTTTATTGATTTCTTTACCCGTCAGATTTTTAGCATTTGGGATTTCAACAAATTCCACAGCATAGGATTCCCCTTTTTTCATGTTCATCTCTGTGATATCATTGTTGCTGCGTTTTAAGGCGTATAATTTTCCGTTATCAAGATCACCCTGTTGGTCGGATACATAAAGTATCAATTGCCCGGCAGATTGGTGTCCGGAACTATAGGATTGATCCTCACCGATAACAATGTAGGTTTTGCCATTGGAGATATCCTTTGGAAGAGGGACCGCATTTTCCATGGAAGCTTTTCCTAAGGCCGGTTTTACGCGATTTTTATCCGAGCGCAAGGCTACTGAAGATAAAGGATCCAATTGATGGACCATACTTTCTTCGCCAGATTCCCCTGCTGTCAGGAAAGCAGAAAAACCATGTTCCTCGGGTGTAGCAAGGGTAGCTGAACAAAGTCTTGTGCTACCTCCGGTACCATCCATAATGTATTCGCCTTTTGTCGGTTTGAAATTCTTATCCAGATATAGACGGGATACTGACTGCGTGATTTCATGATTACAGATCATCAGAAAACCGTCTGAGTTTGGATCTTTCATAAATCCAGCACCATCAGGTTGCCCTGCAAAAACAAATTCCGGTGTCCCAGAGAGTACATCCGAACTTGAAATTAAGGTTGTAATATTTAGATTCTCAAAGCCGGGCATACCGTATACAAAGGCAGGTTCTTTTGAATAGTTTTCCAGCTTTGCTACGGGTGGTTTTTGCTCAGATTCGTCTATTTTGTTATTGTCCTTACAGCCAGCAAATGTGACTGACAATAATACCGTCAGGATAGTAATGTGGTTTCTTCTCATGCAACAAATGTAGTTTTGCTATGTTAGCTGTAGATTAATTATTTTTTAAATAAGGAATTTGTCAGCAAGTTTCCAGTTTTTGAAATAGATAGTTAGCATAGACTAACAAAGCCCTTGGTCGTGTTTTAACCAAAAAATGAGAGGAAAGGGGGCTAAAAAAATCTACTATCAGAAAAAATTAGAGCAATGTGTTCAGACTGCCCGAGAGGAGAGATCGATTATGTGAAAATATATCACATGCTATTGTTACGCAATGGGGCGCACAAGTAATGCTGCCGTAACTTTGCTACTGAGCACTTCTGATGTCCGGTCACCATAACTTACTGTGATGCTGGCATCAAAGGATTCAATGGAGCGGATGGTCAATGTTGTCCCCAACTCAAGATCTTTGGCACTCAGGTACTGTAATAATTCTTTGGAAGAAGGTTGTATAGCCATTAGAGTTACCCGATCTCCGGTTTTACAGGTATCGAGAAAGATATAATTCTCCGATTGTATCACTCCATTATGGTCAGGGATCGGCGAACCATGGGGGTCCACTGTAGGATAACCCAATAAGTAATCCATTTTGCTGAAAAATTCAGGAGAATGGATATGCTCGATCTGTTCCGCGATCTGGTGGACTTCGTCCCATGCAAAGCCCATTTTTTCAACGAGATACATTTCAGTAAGCCGATGTTTGCGTATAATAAGTGCTGCTTCCTTTTTTCCCTCTTCAGTGAGCTTGAGTGGTTTATAGCTTTCATAATGGACAAAGCCTTTCTCGGATAGCTTTTTCATCATACTATTTACCGTTGGCATTTTGATGTCCAGTCGTTTACTGATCTCATTGACACTGGCTTCACCTTTTTGGTAAGTTAGATTATATAGTGTTTTTAGATAGTTCTCTTCGGTCTGTGATATCATAGGGCAAATTTACCAAATATTAGCTGTCTCTAATAGCGATGTTAGAATTTATTTTGTTAGTATAATCTAACTTATTAGATTTGTGATTCTAAATTTATAATTAATTAAAGTAAAACAATCATGATAAGATTCAGAATTCTCTTGATAACAGCATGTTTGCTGATCGGATTTATTTCTTTTGGGCAGTCGGGTACGGTGGCAGGTAAAATTTATGATAGCAATGGTCTTCCTTTGAAATCGGTTTCGATTGCTATTCCGCTATTAAAAATAAGTACAAGGTCGAATGACCTTGGAAAATATACGTTGAAAAATATTCCTTATGGCGCTTGGGAAGTAGAGGTGAAACATATCGGTTTTAGCAACTACCGCGATTCAATCATGATTGATAGGGAATTCGTGGCCAAAGATATCCCGTTAGATCGATCCATTTTTTTACTTGATGAAATCGTAGTCACTGGTACCAAAACATTCAAACGGAAAACCGAAAGTCCGGTGATCGTTAATATTTTGGATAGTAGAACATTGGGCAATCTGCAGGTATGTAATCTCTCCGAAGGATTGAAATTTCAACCCGGTTTACGGGTGGAAACAGATTGTCAGACTTGTAACTATACCCAATTGCGAATGAATGGGCTCCAGGGGGGCTATTCCCAGATATTGATCAATGGACGGCCTATCTTCAGCCCTTTGATGGGGCTGTATGGTATGGAACAGCTTCCGGTCAATATGATTGAAAAGATTGAGGTGGTTCGAGGTGGGGGGTCTTCATTGTATGGTTCAAGTGCAATAGGAGGCACTGTCAATGTAATCACCAAATTACCAAAGCAGAGTGGTTATGAAGTCAATTCTTTTTACCAAAGCATTGATGGAAAGACAAATGATTTTAATCTTAGCGGAAATGCAACCCTCGTCAATGACAAAGGGAATGCGGGAACATCCTTTTTCTTCAATAAGCGGGATCGTGGTTTTTACGATGCAAATGGTGATAATTTTTCAGAAATCCCAAAAATTGAAAATACCTCCCTCGGTATCAACTCCTTTTATCAATTTTCGGAAAATCAAAAACTGGAGATTTCGTTGAGCAATCTAAATGAATATCGATTTGGTGGAGAGATGACGAAAAAACCGGCCTACCTGACACGTCAGTCCGAGGAACGCACCCATAAAATATGGATGGGAAGTGCGGACTACCAGATTAATTTTAATCAGGATAAATCGGCAATCATCCTCTATACTGCTTTTCAAAATACCAATAGAAAGCATTATACAGGAATATTTCCGGATAATCCGGAAGAGATCGAAAATCATCTGAAAAACCCACCCTATGGCGATTCAAAGACAACAACATTACAGGGCGGTTTTCAATTAAATCATCAGATCAGCAATTTTTTGAACCGTCGGAATGTGCTGACCATCGGTTCGGAATATGCATCCGACAAAGTTTACGATGAAATTCCAAGTTATAACTATTTGGTCGATCAGCATACGAAAGACTGGGGGAGTTTTTTTCAGAGTGACTGGGATTTTGCCGATAAATTTAACTTGCTGTCCGGTGTCCGGGTGGATAAGCATAATTTATTGGACAAAATGATCGTTAGCCCGCGTGTCGCACTGTTATATAAGCATGCTGCCAATACGCAGTTCCGCCTAAGCTATGGAACCGGTTTTCGGGCACCACAGGCATTTGATACGGATCTTCATATTGCCTTTGCTGGTGGTGGTGTTTCACGTGTTCAATTAGCTCCAGATCTCCGTGAAGAGCGGTCAAAGAGTTTGAGCAGTTCGGTAAACTATGATAAAGCCGCAGAGAAGTGGATTGCGGGTTTTACATTGGAAGGATTCTATACACAGCTGTCAAATGCTTTTGTACTTGAGGAAATCGGTACGGACGACTTTGGTAAGGTCTTTGAAAAACGCAATGGCAATAATGCAAAAGTAGCGGGCGGGACCTTAGAATTGCGGGCCAATTATAATAAAAAGGTGCAACTGGAGACCGGATTTACGTTGCAACAGAGCAAATATGAAAATCCTGTATCTTACCTCGAAGGTGTAGATGCTACCAGATCATTCTTAAGAACACCAGATGAATATGGTTTTGCAAACTTCAATATTACACCAGATAAACGTTGGACAATCAATCTGAACTATGTATACACGGGTAAGATGAAGATCGCTCATGCGGGTGGAGCAGACAATTTTCCGGAAGATCAAATGGTTCATACTAAAGCATTTTCAGAGGTAAATAGCAAAGTGTCGCATGCATTTAGTATTTCGAAATTTAAAAATGTGATCGAAGTCTATGGCGGAGTGAAGAATATTTTTAATGCTTACCAACATGATTTTGATACAGGTAAAAATCGCGATAGTAATTACATTTATGGACCTAATATGCCCAGAACTTTCTTTTTTGGGATAAAGATAAAGACCCCCTAAGTAAATTGATAAGCGTGTAAGACTTGACCCCTGCGAAATGTTTTAATCTTGTTACGCTGAGGCAAATATTTTTAAACTAATTTAGTACTATCTCATTAGAGAGATAATTATTAGCCAGATGCAAAAGAAAGCACTACTTTTTTTACTGATTTTAATCGGTTTTTTTGTCCGGTCCTATGCGCAGGTCTCCTCAGTGAGCCAGCTTGTCAATGCATTTTTGGATACGGTCCAACAGCATGCCTATAATCAATCGATGGTCAAATGGGATTCTATCCGGCCAATTTTTATTGAACAGACAAAGACGGTGTCAGATATCAATGCATTAGCTCCTCATTTTAGGAGGATCATACGTCAGTTGAAAGATGGTCACTCGGGCCTATTTTTTGAGAAAGCTGATCAAAATAAAGAGGCTGAACAAGAGTTGTTTACGAAGATGGCCGGTATGACAGATAAGGAAGCCGGCTTTCCACCCAAAATTTTTAGTCATTTTATGACCAAGGACCGTTATGCCTATATTCGGGTCCCAGAAGTCCTGTATGAACAGCGAAAGTATGTGGATACGATTGGAGTACAGCTAAAAGCCCTGGATGCGCAGCATCCCAGAGCATGGATTATTGACTTGACGGATAATACTGGTGGAAGTATATTTCCCATGATTTGGCATTTTGCAGACTTAATAGATGTCGACAGCACGTATTCGACTGTAGATAGGACGGGGAGGGAAGACAAACAGAAGGTGCGGATGTGTGACCTAAATGATCACGATCAAAAATGGGCCAAGTTATTTGACCTGGAATATGATAAGGTACCGCCGATTGCTATAAAAAATAAAAATGTACCTATCGTTTTATTGGTTAGTGAATTTACCTCAAGTTCAGGCGAATTTTTTATTACGCATTTCAAAGGTCAAAACAATGTGACTATTATGGGGCAAATGACAAGTGGTCAGACCTCTGCCAATGATCAATTTCCTGTCGGGAATAACTATATGATTAATCTAACAACAGCGGTATTAAAGGACCGAACTGGAAAGATTTACGAAATTGGAGAAGGCATTAATCCCGATATTCCTATCGTTATTGATTTTGTTAAAGTGATGGCGGGAGCTGAAATAGGTGATTCCAGTCAGCGTCGCAAGGCTGTAAAAGCGGCAAATCCGATATATATTCAACAGGCTATTGATTACTTAAAAAAACAGCGTAAGAAATAAACAAAAAATCCTGCATGGACATAGCGCCAGCAGGATTTTTTGTTGTTGAATATCCTGTTTTTATTTCAAAACGAATTTGAATCCCAATGAGAAACGGGAAGCCTCGAAATACGATCCATGCGATAAATTCCACCAAGGTTTCCAGTCAAAATGCATTGCCAATGGCGCCGAAGGAATCCTAAATTCCAGACCTAAAGCCGGACGGATTGCAAAATGTGTGTGTGTGTTTCCTTCTCTCCAGTGGTCATCATCATCCCAGTCGCCGTGCCATTTACCATAGTCTATAAATGATGCCTGTGGACCTACACCAACATACCAAGATAGGCCACGTGTTCCCCGTATACGTTCATTGTATGAATAATCTACACCAAGGACAGTAACGTTATCTCCGAACAATACTTGCGCATTGACGGCATCATTTCCGCCAAAATTGTGTTTTATCTGTGGACCAAATAATGTTTGGCCATCACCAAGGTCGATACCTAAACCAAGGGCTGTACGATAAGGTGTTTGTGCATTTGCCTCTTTATTGATGACAAATAAGAATGTAAAAAGTGTCAGAAAAGGTAGAAGTACTTTTTTCATGATATTTAAAAAAAATGTTAGTGTTAAGTTTTCGAACTAAAAACTTTCGCTGTTATAACAAATACTTTGCCAAAAATCATTTTTATCCTGTTAAATCCTGTTTTTATTTGTAAGTGTCTTTTATCGAGCTTTTTTGCATTTCTTTTTGGAGATTTTATATAACAGTACTATTTCCCCTAATCAAACATCACAACTTAAGCAGAGGGCCGAAGACGATAAAATGGAAACGATATTGCAAATAGCATTGTTCCTAAGATAAGAAAGTAAATTTAATGGATAACATTGCTGTTATCCATTGGTACTTAAAATTACCTTGAAATGGAACATACGCAAATCAACAGAAAGAATATAGAGCAATGGCTCGCAGAAGGTTACGATGTTCTGCAGGACGGAAAACTTATAAAAGTAGAGGGTGATCTCCCGGAATTTTTGAAACAATTTACGGATGAAGATGAACCAAAGGTCTATCTGCTGCAAGAGCTGATTACCTGGCCAGAAGAGGAACTTAAAAAATTGTAGAAGAAGATGGAACAAATGAAAATAGCGGCGGAAAAAATAGTTCCAATAGATTTTGATGCGGAGGAGCTACCCTACGAAATTAGGGAATTACGCCCCGTAGTATTTAAGGAAGAGACATCCTATTGGTGCCTGTTGGGCCCAGATGTAGAAAATGGAATTTTAGGGAACGGTGAATCTGTGTCTGACGCATTGGAAGATTGGTTGAAAATGCTACGAAAGCGGCTAGCAAGTACTGATGACAGCGATGAAGTTGTCAACTTTATACGTGATAGCTTAGCCGCTTCTAATCGTAAAATATGGTGATAGCCGGTAATAGTTTGAGCATATTACTTTAGTGATAAATTTTGTGGAATCTATCTATTAAAGTTGTGTTAACGAGGTGGAGTAATTTATTGATTATGAAAAATTCACAAGATCCGTTCGGAAGACTGACTGCGGCTCCGAACAAGCAAAAGGATATTCACGCAACAGCGATGTATATCCGATTTATTGTTATGGCAATTTTAATGTTTGCAGCCATGTATTTCTCGATGTTTGCGATGGTCGATAAATTTGAAAATCTGATTCCAAATATCAATAATCTGCACATGACTTTGTTGATGACCGCTATTATGCTGCTCATCGAACTGGCCGTTATGAATATCATGTATCCCAAACGAGAGTTAAATTTGGGTATTGCGTCGCTTGTTCTCGCATTGGCAATTTTCGCTTGGTTTGGCATTCGGGAACAGATCAATGTAGATGATAAACAATTTGCGAAAGGGATGATTCCGCACCATGCGGCAGCGGTATTAATGGCTGAGAAGGCTAGTCTTACCGATCCAGAATTGATTCAGCTGCAACGTCAGATTCTTGAAACCCAGCGCCGTGAAATTGCATTGATGAAGCGCAAACTCAAAGCTTTGGAAGGAGAATAACTAGCATACTCAGCAATTATAATAGGCTTCAGGTATTGATACTTTTTTATGCGTCCAATTTTCCAAGGTATTTGCATAAGGATCTAGTTCGTAGGTGTCGGCCTCAAAGATGTAGTTATAGTTCCCACCATTTAAGCTTACGCGAAGTATGGCATATCCTGGGCCTTTTGCAGGTAGGACATTCTCAATTTCAAAGAAATCAATGTCCTTGATATCGTAAATTAGACTTGTTTTCCGCCCAGCAAATCCAATTTTATTATTTTTCCTGTCTAACCAGATCCCGCTTGACTTTCCCAGTTGTTGTTGCACGTTTGACGGAATATTTTTTACAGCAGCATTTCTACGGTAATCCGCGTTAATGTCCCATTTGTTTTTCAGTTTAACGAGTTCGGTCACTTCAATGAGCTGATCGTACTCCGCATTTTCCAAAAGATATGGATAATCCCGTAGGTTGTAAAAATGGAGTGACGTGCCACCGTCATCATAGTTGTTTTCATCCTCATAGGTGTAGCAGATGGAGGAAGAAATCTGATTTCCAAACTCAAATGACAAATAGCATTGATCTATTCTCTCATAACCATAATCCTCTGCATCATAATCTTCCTCATTTAACCAGAGGTCACGCAGATCTTTATAACTTCGATCTGTGTTGGATTCATCATAAATGGTCGTAAAATATTCTTGAATAGGTACATGCGGTGGAACATCGTCATAATAGATTTCAAGTGCTTCTAGCCAGAGGCTGCCGATCCGAACCGGATAATTTGTTTTCAAATATATTGTCCCATATTCACTTGCATACTGCTGTCCCACACCAAGTTTTTCGATGTCAGCATACGTGATATCCCAAGAGATAAATTGTTTAGGTTCTGAATAGATCTCGAAACCCCTATGATCATCATCAAAATCACCAGATAGAATTTTGTAATTGCGGTTTTGTGGCAAGAACCAGATTTTAGCTTTACAATCCTGTGGTTGTTTAATGGTATGAAAGAATAGGACATCATCAAATCCAAATTGTTCAGATAGCTTGGGGTAGACTTTCGAAAAACCTTTTGACCTTGCTGACACATAATGCTGCTGATGGTCAAATAGAAATAAATAAGGCTCTCCAGCCAATAATTGAACATACGCGTAGCGCAATTTAGTTAAGTTTACCTCTTCTTCATTACCGTAATTGAGGTAATGTAAACTTCCTCCATCCAGCCATACGCGATCTTTATCATTTTCTTTTGGGAACCCGGAGGTATTTTTAAAAAAATTGAGCATGTTCAGCTATTGTGTTTGATACGCTAATTTAAGATTTTAAATTCAGCTAAATAACTCTGGGAGGAATCCGACTATCCTAAGAAAAAGGCAGATGTCTACATTATTTGAAGCCATGAAAAATAATTTGAGTTATTTCGGGACAATTGCGCATCTCACCGTAAGATAGGTAATGTTCTATCGGTAGGTAGCTGTGGGGTAATTTAGGTTTATTTTATAATAAGGGATAAAGGCCGTGTAGAATACCCTATTCTCACGGCCTTATTATTTATCTGATCATATCAAGTTAACCTAAGCAATGATCATGTCGCTTCAGTTTTGTTGGGACTGAAAGTGTTTCCATGGATTATTTTTGATTATTGTGTTTCAATTTCAGGGATACCGATCCATTGCCATTTGCGTTGGGTGAAACCGGGACTGACCTCACCATCGATCTTAAACCTTCTGAGATCGACGATGCGCGTGCCGCGCCAGGATAAAAATATCCGACGGACAACAATGATGTCATTAAGTATTAGCATGGTAGACGCGGCGTAGTTTGAAGATCCTGAGGCATCATATTTTGAAATCACCGAATTAACGAGTTCCACTGCATTACCGGGGATCAGCCCACGTACAACCAATTCGGCGCGGATCAATTGCATCTCATCAAAATCGCTGACGAGCAAGGGATCTCTTTCCTTAAATAAGGTCAGTGACCAATGTCCTTTGGCTGCTTTTACAACAGGGACACGAGCCTTTTCAGCTGCGGTTTTTGAAGCGATAACCAAAGTCGGATCAACGGCCGCATCTCTGGAGTTAATATTCAATGCATTAAAGAAACCGTTACTGACATTGCCTACGGTATTGAGAAAGCTGAAGTTTTCCGTTGCAGCAAATGACTGATTGATATGCTGCACGGCCAGGGGATAATTGCCTGTATGGATTCCCAGCTTTGTTAGCAGAGCGTGAAGCAGTCGTTTTTCGACATCGTTGGCGGAAGGAAGTGCCTGCAGCCAGTAAGTTTGCGCTTTTGTATAGGCTTCCTGATGACTGACTTCTTTATGATCCGCATAGACAGAGTGACTGCTGTTGCTGACACTGAAATAATCCGCCATCAGCATCCAGGCATAACCCGCATGTAGCCGGGCATTCACCAATGCCGCTTGTTTAATCTTGATACCATCTTCATCTGTAGGATTTAACGATTCTGCATTGGCAATTGCATCTTCGGCACGTGCACGGTAATTTTGCACATTGGACCATACACTAAAGAGTGAAGTGTTATCCGGTGTTAATTTATCCCCGTCCAATTCCTTATAAAAAGGAGAGTTCGGAACTGCGGTAGGGACGATTTCATCCACAATGGCACCAGAAGCGACCAGCAGATCTGATGCGGAAGCTGCTCCGGCACGCCATATTCCCGCGATGACGGGACCATAGACATAAGTACCTTTTTCAATACGACCAAGCATGGCGATGTTGTTTAACTGTGACTCATCAATGGTGTTGTCCGGTAATTGGGTGTCATTTACCCACTTGTCACAGGAGGAAAAGATAAATACTGCCATACAGGCTAATCCTACTTTCCAAAAATCTTTTATTTTGATTGACATAATCATCATTTTTTTAAAATCCAATGTTTACACTCATGGCATAATTACGTGGGGCCGGTACTGCAGTCCAGTCGGAGGATAAATAGCTGATACCACGGTTACGTTTGCTACCACCCTGCGAATCTATCTGTGGTTCGACTCCACCATAATTTGTTGTCAGCCAAAGGTTGTTGCCCGTCAGTGACAGCACACAGCTTTTGAATAGGCCGTTGGTTTGTCTCTTGGCCCAGGTACCCAAATCATATGAAATAGTCACATTGCTCAAACGGATGAAATCAGCCTTTTCAATAAAATTACCCCGAGGGCCGGCATATTTTGAAAGTTCGTTCGCCGTTGCGATGTATTCCGACGTACCTGGAGTTTGTGTAGCAAGTAATGCTTTGAGATCTTCGCTTGCCTTGAAGTTATTCCCTTGGCTGGCTACATTTCGATTGGAAATATTATATACTTTAGCGCCTTTGGAATAATTAAATAACGATTGGATGCGCAGCTTGTTAACCAGTTGTAGATTGAAGCCAAATGAGCCATTGTAGGTTGGGAAAGGTTTTCCCAATACCTGTGGAGCACTTTCTTTGGAGCCGGTATATTCACCTTTGTCGTTAAAATTAGCACCCTCCGATATACCTGTATAGAAGGAAAATGCGGGCAGCCCTGGACGGATCAGATTCACGGTGTTGATAATATCATGACCACCTGAGCTGATGACTTTATTGGACTGGTGGTTGAAGATGACAAAGAGATCCAGGCTGTTTTTCTGATTACTGCTGGTAAATACGCGGCTGTTGTAAGTCACTTCTATCCCTTTACCACGGATTTTACCCACATTTTCAGGATAGTCGCCACTTAGGCTCGAAGGCCAGCCCAAAGAGGGCAATAAAGTGGTGTATACAATCGCGTCACGCGTGTTTTGCAAATAATAGGTAAAGCCCAAACGCTGCTTGAAAAAGCTGAGATCCGTACCGATCTCAAACTCACCGGTGCGCTCAGGTCTGATATCGGGATTGCCTTTGCGTAAAGGTCTGACTAAGGGACCAAAAGATGAATTCTCAACAAGGTAGGCTGTCTGCGCATCATTTGGATAAGGTAAGCGACCCGACTCACCATAAGCGGTCCTTATTTTCCATTCCTCTATCTTACCTTGCATAAATTCAAACGGTTTCATATTGTAGGCAACACTCACCGTCGGATACCAGATACTGGCTACATTCCGACCGATCATATTGGACACATCTCTTCTGACCCCGGTATTGATAAACAACTGATTGTTGTAGCTTAAAAATGCCTCACCGTAGATACCATGGGTACGTTTTTCGAAATAGGTATCGGTTGTACCTAAGATTTCAGCTGCTGAGGAGATGTTACTGATGCCCGGTACAGCAAAATTACGTACGCTTATACCGCTGACAGTTTCGGTAGACTTGGTCAACTGCGATAGTAAGGTCAGATTCAGTTGCCATTTATCGGCGAGGGCAACGTTGCGGGACAACTTGACATCCCAGTTGATATTCTGGTTTTTACGGTCACTGACCTGTTTGGCACCAGTACTATTTGTGCCCTGTAGGTAGCCATAAGGAAGATAGTTTAACCCATCGATCCGGTTGAGGTCAAGTCCCACGAGACTTTCCAGCTTGATATTATAAGGAAGCGTATAGTTTAATTTTATACTTCCTGTAAAGCGGTCATTGGAATAACTTTTCTCAATGGCACGCCAGGTTTCTTCGGAAATAAAAGGCCAGGGCGTCTGATCCCGCATCAGATTCCAGATGGCATCATCACGTCCCGAAGCTGATTGTGGGATACTCAGTTTGCCTTTGACATAGCCAGCGGTGAAACCCAGTTTGAAGTTGTCTTTGGAAAAATCGTATCCAGCGCGAAAGGTCTGTCTATTGTCTTTGTTGCCCGGAACAATACCTGAGGTGCTATTAGAATTGGCGGAGAAGAATAAGCTGTTTGCCTGGTCAAACTGCGCAGATAAATTGGCGTAGAATTGATTTTGATGACCGCGGTCAAAAAAGTTGTTCAGCGCATCGTTGTTGACATATTTTGTGTATTTATTAGCAAGTTCACTGAAACCGCCTGTATATTTTACATTGATAGCCACGCCTTTTTTGCCACTCAGACCGCGCTTGGTCTGGATAATAACAACACCATTGGCCGCTTCGGCACCATAAGATGCTGCTGCCGCTGGTCCTTTGATCACATCGATAGAAGCGATATCATTCATTGGTAAGTCATTCAACGCGCTCATGGCTTCTTGCGCTGAGTTCACATCGGCGGTGTTATTGCTGTTGTAACGTATACCATCAATAAAAATCAGCGGATCACGTTCCATGCTGAAAGTTGCCGCTGAACGAATGTCAAAACGGATGGGCATACCCACTTTTCCATTGGTATTGTATACCTGGGCACCGCTAATTCTTCCGTTTACCAGTTCGGCTAGCGAAGAGGGATTACTTTTTGCGACGATATCTGCAGCGTCAATATGATCTACATTGGTACCTATCGCGCGTTTACTCCGAGAATTGGCCAAACTTGCTGTCACCAATACTTCGTCCAGTGCAACACCGGATTCAAGACTGATCTCAAGCTCTTGTCCTTCCGGTACCTTCGAAAAATAGCGTTCGAAGTTCTTGTAGCCGACCATTTTAATCAGGAGGGTTTCACCATTGTGAAGTGCAAGTTTAAATTTTCCGTTAGCACCTGCGACAGTTCCGCTCTGTGGGCGCTCCTTAATGATTATACTTGCTCCCGGCACGATCCTACCGGTGCTTTTGTCATATACAATACCTTCGATATTTTGCGCTTGAAGGGCAAGACAGGAAAGCAAGGTGATGCTCAAAAAAGTAAAGAATTGATACATATGATTTTTTAAATAGCTTTTCTTTATTTAGTTTTGATCTAAATAAGGTAAATTTTGCGCAAAGGTAAACATATCCTGAAAACTGGCAAATTGCTTTTTAACTTTTTTTAACAGAATAAAAGCAGTTAATCCTTCATTGGGAATGGGTTATTCGAATTACAATAAAAATACGCAGTTAAATTAATAGGTATGGCATACCTTATTCTGATTTCCAGTTGTTAAGTTTTTAAAACGACAGGAAGCATAAGGTATGATTTCTAAGCTGTCTAAACACTAAGTTTTATTTTAGCTATCATGTCGATAAAAATAATCTACTAAATTAGTAGTCTTTGTTTTAATTTTACTATTTTTGCGCAACTGTTATCACATCACATGTGGAGGAAATCATGCGGATGTGGCGTTTACAATAATTAAAAATTACATCAGATATTTCTAATGATTTAAAGTAGCCAGGGGATGCTTTTTCTGGGAATAGCAGTTTTCACGTTACGCGATCTTGTTGGATACAAAAAATCTAAAAACTATCTTTGTCCAAATCAATGCATTATGCCTAAGTTGGAAAGTTTGAGCGACGAGGAACTACTCTTTTTGGTTTCAGAGAACCAAGATGGGGCATTTCATCTGCTGTATGAGAGATACAAAGCGGCTCTTCTCATCTATGCGATCAAGCGGGTGGGCGAAGAGGCCGGTGAAGATCTCGTACAGGATGTCTTTATCCGTACGTGGAATAATAGGTATTCCATCGACTACCAAGACGATTTTAAGGCCTATCTTTTTACGGCGCTGAGACGTCGTATTATTGACTATTTCGCAAAAGAAAACAATGCGCAGGGCTATTTGGAGGATCTAAGAACCTATGCCAGTGAATTTGCTTTTGATGAAGCTGATGAGCAGATCCGCACCCAGTCCTTTCGTGATTCCATTTTCTCGGTACTCCACCGCTACGGGCCACAATATCAGGCGATTTTAAAATTGCGTCTGCAAGGTTATTCCAATCCCGAAATAGCCCTTATGCTGGGGCTTTCTGAAAAGACGGTGCGCAATCAATATTCATCTACCTTAAAAATCATACGTTCTAATTTTTCGTCTTTTTTACTTTTTTTATTTTTTTAAGGGACAATTGTTCGGGAGCGCCGTTTACCTTAGTATAGCACCGAAAGGGCTGGACTAACAATTATTATTATGAAGATCGACGATTCTATTTTCGCGAGGTATCAGGCTGGGAAATGTTCCGCAGCGGAACAGCTTTTGGTCGAACGTTGGTTGGACCAATTGGATCGTTTTCCTGAACCGGAAGATAGGCCGATGTTAATGCTTTTGGAAAATCTGGACGACAAAATGCCTTTTGCCAGAAAACGCAAAAAGCAGTCCCTGTGGAAATGGATAGCTGCCGCAAGTATCCTAATGGTTCTTTCAACCGCTACTTACCTGTATTGGAGCAGCCGAGCTGATCATTTCCGGTATGCAAACATTGAAGATGTCAAGGCGCCTATAAAATCCAATGCAGTTGTTGTACTGGAAAATAATATGGAATACGACCTGGATAAGTTAAAACGTAATGATACCTTAAATACCGGTAGCTACCGCATCGTGCGGACAGAGGATGATGAAATCATTTATCTCACTGATCCTGCACAGCAATCAAAAATCGTTTACAATACGATTCGTACGAAAACGGGAGGTACGGCCCATGTACAGCTTGCCGATGGAACCCAGGTTTGGCTCAATACCAATAGTGAACTGCGTTATCCGATTTCTTTTCGGGGGGATATCCGCGAAGTTGCACTACAGGGAGAAGGTTATTTCGAAGTTGCCAAACAAGAAAGAAACCATAAAAGAGTGCCATTTTTTGTACGTGGAAATACGCAGACAATTCAGGTACTGGGAACAAAATTCAATGCGGATTTTACGAGCAATAATGAAACAGCCTTGCTCGAAGGTGCCGTGGCTTTCTCCGATCATGGATCGCATTTAGGACAGAGCAAAAAGGACCAGTTTCCCGTACGAATCAGGCCGAATCAGGTATACGACGGAAAGAAGATTATCGAAGCTCGAGATATTACCCGTTATATCGACTGGAAAGAAGGTTATTTCGAACTGAACGACCTGAATGTAGGGCAGCTGTCCCGAAAATTAAGCGCTTGGTATGGGGTGGAAATCAAAGTAGACAATAGTTTGGCACAAGTACAGCTCTTCGGCCGTGTGCGACGTGACAAAAGCCTCAAAGAGGTGTTGGACCTAATGGGACAGGTATATCCTATGAATTATACTATGAAAAATAATTACATATACATCAAATAGAGGAACGACGAACTAACAAAAACTAACCTTATGAAAATGAAAGTTTACCATTTTGAAAAAAGAATGGCAGCTACCGGTTTGCCCAAAGATGTCGGTAAATGCCTGTCGAGGTTGATACTGAGCGGACTACTTTTATCGGGCTTTGTGGGAACGGCCATGGCGCAGCGTATTACGCTTAAAGAAAACAAAAGTTCCATGTATTCGGTCCTGGAGAAGATCAGGAAACAGGCAAATGTCGATCTGATCGGTGATTTAGCCTTACTTAAAAATAGTAAGCCGATCAGTATTGAGGTGAAAGGTAAAGCTATTGAGCTGGTGCTCCGGGAAATCGCTGCCGGGCAGGATATCGATTTGATCTTTCGCAATAATACGATCCTGGTACGCCGGAAGGAATCACTACCAAATACATCAAACAATAATCAGCCTAATCGACAAAAGCGTCAAATGACCGAGCAGCGTCAGATGCGGGTAGAAGGACGTGTAACGGATGCTGCGGGAAAACCGCTGGCAGGTGTGTCTATAAAAATTACGGGAAGCACACGTAATGGTGTTTTATCTGGCGAAAATGGTCAGTTTTATGTCGTTGTCAATGAACCATTGGAACTGCTGTTTTCGATGGTAGGTTATGAGAGCCAGCAGGTCAAAGTGGTTTCGGGGGAGCCACTGCAGGTGACCATGCGTCAGGTTGAGAATAAAATTGATGAAACAGTAGTCACGGGGTATACCCGGGTGCGCCGCGATAACTTTACGGGAGCGGCGACCATGGTGACCCGGCAGGAGCTCGAAAAGTTCAATTCCACAAACATCTTTACTGTGCTCCAGGCTTTAGACCCTTCTTTTAAGGTAGACGAACGGGTAAATGCGGGTTCCAATCCCAATGTGATGCCACAGATCAACATTCGAGGGGTTTCCAGTGTAGGCGAATATGCCGTCAATGCACCATTGATTATCATGGATGGTTTTGAAGTGCCCATCACTACGCTCTATGATATTGATGTCAACCGTATCGAAACCATTTCCATTTTAAAAGATGCAAGTTCTACGAGTTTGTACGGCTCCCGCGGTGGGAATGGGGTGGTTGTCATCGAAACCAGATTGCCCAAAGACGGTAAATTTACCGTGACTTATGACATGAAGCCATCGGTGTCCATGGTTGACTTATCGGATTACAACCTCATGAATGCCGCGGAGAAATTGCAGTATGAAAAGCTGGCGGATTTATACACATCAAAAACCGGCGATGCCGCCTGGGATCTGATTCAGCAGGAGCAGTATGATAATTTGCTGGCCAAACGTGAACAGGATGTGTTGGGCGGAGTGAATACCTATTGGCTGAAGCAGCCAGTGCGAAATACACTTTCCATTAATCATAGCCTGCGGATGGAAGGCGGGGGGAATGGCGTGCGCTATAGCCTTGAAGGTGGTTATTTTGATAACAAAGGCGTTATGAAAGAGTCCGGCAGAACACGCGGGAATGCAGGTTTCACCCTGATCTATCGGATACCCAATGTAATTACTTTTCGCAATGTGGCCAGCTATCTTTATGCGAAAGCATACGATAGTCCGTATGGGAGTTTCGATGCCTATACCAAACTCAATCCCTATGAGAAAATTTATGATGAGCACGGAAAGTACAATATTCGTTTTGGGGAACTCGGACAGTGGTATAGCTGGGGATCAACGATGTTCAACCCACTTTATAATGCAGGACTTGGTTTCCGTAGCAATCAGGCAAGTCAAACCTTGCAGGACAATATGTCTATCGAATGGTTTGCCTTGCCTAAATTGATTGTGAGGGCTTCTGGAACTATCGTAAGGACAAGCGCAGATATAGACAAGTATAAATCACCGTTTCATACGGATTACACCAATATTACGGATGCTAATCTGAAAGGTTCCTATACGTTTGGAAACCAGAATTTCACCAAATACGAAGGAAAAGTAGATTTGCAGTATTCCAACAAATTCGGCAAACATCAATTGGTAGCCAATGCCGTCGCTGAGATCCGAAAGCAGAATACGGTCGGAAACCTTAATACAGTGACAGGTTATGTGGATGACCGTTTTATAACACCACAGATGGCTTTGCAATATGCGACCGGGTCACTGCCTGAGTCAACGTCATTGCCGGTGCGGTCTGTTGGCTTCTTGGGCTCCTTGTTCTATACATATGACAATAAATATAATGTCAGTGGCACGCTACGTTCGGATGGTGCCTCAATCTACGGAAGTCAAAATCGTTTTGGAACATTTTGGAGCGCTGGATTTTCCTATAATATGCATAACGAGGAATGGTTTAAAAATGATTTTCTGACTAGATTACGCTGGTATCTGAATGCGGGTACCTCAAGTACGGTCAGCGAATTTAATGTGGGCATGGTGAGCACATCGTACAACTTTCTGTCGGGACGTAATTATTATAATCAATATGCCGCCATCTACAGCGGGCAGGGAAATCCGGCAGTACGCTGGCCTGAACAACAGCAAAGGAGCGTAGGTGCGGAATTTGGCATCATGGGTGATTTTTTGAAAGTTGATGTTTCCCTTTATGACCGGCTTACCAACCGCATGATTTCTACCATCAATGTCGCCCCATCCTTTGGCTTTTATGACAATAAATTTTTTCAGAATCTAGGAAAAGTGCAGAACAAAGGATTTGAGGCGATGGCCAACATGCGGATTCTCAATAATTCTGCAAAAGACTTTAGCTGGTACCTTTCACTCGGCGCTGTACAGAACAGGAGCAAATTGAAGGAGATATCCAATGAACTGCGCACGCTAAATGAGTCCTTGGTCAAAAAAGATGAAAAAGGCAATGTCATACAGCCATCACAGTATTATCAACAGGGACAGTCTCTCGGCGTTATCCGCGCGGTACCTTCCCTCGGGATAGACCCAGCCAGTGGACGTGAATTGTACCGGGATCGGAATGGTGATGTTACTTATGTTTGGGACGCCAATAATCAACAGGTTGTAGGCAATACCGAAGCGAACTTATACGGTAATGTCGGCACCTCGGTTAACTTTAAAGGACTCTCCGTGCAAATTATTGGCAACTATTCCTTGGGCGGGGATATTTACAATCAGACCCTTATGGATAAGATCGAAAATAATATCGCTTATCATAATGCCGATCGCCGTGTATTGGAAGAACGATGGAAGCAGCCTGGGGATCAGACGAAATACAAGGCTATTGGTGATCGGTCTTTTACGCAGCCTTCGAGCCGTTTTATACAGACCGAATCTTACCTCCGGCTCTCTACGATCAATATCAATTATTCATTCAGTAATGAGATCCTCAAGCGGTATAAGCTGGAAAGGCTACGGCTTAACTTCTCCATGAACGATATGTTCCGCTGGAGCACGGTACGCATGGAGCGGGGGATAAGCTATCCCTATGCCCGAGAATTTAATTTTGGTGTAATGGTTCAATTTTAAAGCATGAAAAAGTTTCTAATTGCTATCGTGATGCTGGGCGTATTGTCGAGCTGCGAAAAGTTCTTAAATGTAAACCCTACGGATAAGGCCTACGAAGAAGATCTGCTCACCGATCGTTCAGGTTTCAACGCTGCGCTTGCCGGGGTATACGAAACATTAAATACCGATACGCTATATGGTCGGGAGATGAAATATGGTTTTATGGAAAGTCTGGTGGGTTCATACAATGTGACGAACTCAGCCCATAAATATTATCGTTCCTTTCGGTATGAGTATAATTACGATGAGCCGAAGAAAATAATCGATAACATCTGGGCGAGGTTTTACCAGTGTATCAATCAGACGAATATTATACTCGGGAATGTAAGCCGTATTGAAAATGACCCCTACTACAATCTGGTGCGTGGTGAGGCAATAGGGCTAAGGGCCTTCTGTCATTTTCAGCTGTTAAAATTGTTTGGCCCATCCATTCCGAGCGAAGGGATTGAAGCGAAAGCGATCCCTTACCGGACTGCCGTTGCGTATTCAGCCACCAAATTTTCTTCCGCAGCCGAGGTGATCGCTTTGTTGGAGAAAGACCTGTCCGAGGCCCGGGATTTACTGGAAAAGGATCCGATACGGTCCAATGCCCGTAATGCCAATTTAAATCAATTTGCCTATGAGCAATACAATAGCCTGATTGATTATCGGGGGATCCGAATGAATTATTACGCTATTGTCGCGTTACAGTCTATGGTGGCACAGTGGAAAGGTGACCTGGTCAACGCCGGAAAATATGCGGAAGAGCTTATTAGCGAATTGAAGACAACGCAAAGTATTCGGATGGCACTTTCCAGTGAAATCGGATCAGTGGGAAATATCCGTATGCCCATGGAAAATATCTTTGCTTTGTTTTCCAGTAGGTTAGGGGCAAAGGTAAGCACTGTTTTTACGCAGGCGGACGCGACAACGACAGGCTCTACTTCGCCGTTTTTATTTCCCAATTATAACTGGTTGCGGACAAACCTTTACAATAGTACGGTTCATGGATCGCTCAATGATGCACGTCTCGCTGCTTGGTTTGTACAGCCCAATACCTCTTATCCCTGGAAACTATCCAAATACCTGTTTGATCAGACTCGGCTGCCTTCAGACGTGAATTATAGACCGTTGTATGAAAGTAAAGTGATCGGCTTGCATACCATCTATATGATTGCTGCCGAAAATTATGCCTCAAGTAGCCCAGCCAAGGCGATGGAATACCTAAACCTTGTTCGAAATACAAGAAATATCACCACAGATCTAGCCCTAAGCGCGGATATGACCGCACAAAAGATCCGGGACCTGATATTTGACGAAATGCGTAAGGAAAATATCGGCGAGGGGTATTTATTCACAGAGTATAAACGTCTCTTTCGGCCGATAGATCGAGCCACATTGGTGCAACCTAAAAATGAAATTTTCAGGCTACCGATCCCAGCAGATGAATTGTTGTATAACCCTCAAAATTAATCAAGATGAAAAGATATATTTTTCTTTTTTGTGCTGCTGTGATATGGAGTGCATGTAATAAAAATGATAACATGCTTCAGTTTGATGCTGCGCAGAGCTACATTTATTTTGCCTATCCAAATGCCAATACAAAGGCGGCAGAAAAATACATTGATAGTGTCTATTATGGTTTTGCGTTGGATGCAGATCTGCAACGTAGGGAAAAAACGATCGCAGTGCCTGTTCGTGTAGGGGGAAAGTCAACATCCAATAACCGTACCTATGCTTACATCCTAGAAGATTCTTCCAGATATGAACCCAATACGGTGAAGTTCTCTTCCCCGGTGATGGGGGCAAATAACTTTGTCGATACGTTATTTATCACATTCCAGCGCTCCATCAAAATGAAGACCGAACCAACAATACTCTATTTGCGGTTGGAGGGAAATAGTGAATTTGTTCCGGGGAATGTGTACAATCAGAAAATAAAAATTATCGTTGATGATATTCTGAACGAACCTACATGGTGGAATACCTGGAAGAACTATTTCGGCCCGTATCAAAAAGAAATATTTCAGCAATGGATGCAGATTTACTACCTCGGGGCAGATCCATCGCCGGATCTCTACACTGCTGCTCCCGGGCCGGTATATTATTGGAATAATATGCCTACTTCAGCCAATGGAAGCTGGTATCCTGTGACATTTAACTATATCCAGGTGCTCAAGCAGTATTTTATCGATCATCAGGTGTATCCGAACGGCGATACTACGAAAGAAAGAATTCAATTACCTTAATGCTTAAGCAGATGAACTTAAAAAATCTAACCTATATCCTGTTCTTGGCAATCTTTCTATGTGGAGGCTGCTCCAAGGATTTGGGCAATTATGATTATAAAGATGTGAACTCCATTTCGATCGCCGGTCTATTGGATAATAGACATCCTACAGGTCGGATCTATGAAATTCCTTTTCATGATACGGTCCGATTGAGTCCTACGGTCACGGGCTCCTTGTCAGGCAGTGATACCAGTGCGCTGACTTTTGAATGGAAGGTGGATTCCGTAACAGTAAGTAGAACGAAAGACCTTCTCTATGTTGCGAATAAACGCTATGGAAAGATTGCAGCTGAGTTTCATGTCTCAGACAAATCAACGGGTACCACAACAAGCTATCATTGCTTTTTGAATATTGTGAACCCCTATAAATGGGGCTACTATGTTTTGACCCAGAATAAAGCGAAAGATGCTTCGCTCTATTGCTTATCCAGTATTTCCAAAAAATCCTCGTTTGACAAGGTCCTGCTATCCAACTTGGATAAGTTGGGGAAAAATCCGCTGTCCATCAGCGGAACAAAAAAATACGGCGCCTCGTCTTCGGATTTTTATAATGTCTTAACCATTGGCGTTCAGGATGCAGCAAATCCGGTGGCAGTTATTGATTCCCGTGAGTTTGTCCCCACTTTATTGTACAATTCGTCAAGTTACGTCGGGGGCGGAGATTTTGTGTTCCGCCCGACTCAGGTACAGGCGGATTTATATAATGAGGTGATCTATGCGGTCAATAAAGGCAAATTCCATGTATTAAGGAAAGGTACAATAGCACTTCCTGCATTTATGAATGACCCTTCGGACTATAAAATAGCTCCAAATGGCGTAGCTACACCACTTGGAAACGGCCGGTATTTTATGAGTATATACGACGAAAACAATAAAAAGGTGCGTGTATGGGATAATGGCGTGACCAGCAACGAATATAATTATGTGAATGACTATAAGGAAATCGCGGGTCAGGAACTGATGAACGGAAAAACATTCCTTGCTTGCAGCTATGCTAACATTCCATCGATCAACCATATTTATCTTTTCAGGCAAGATAATCAATTGTATTCCTATCGTCTGGATTATAGCGCGGATTATAAACCCAAAGCTTTCAGTCAGTTGGGGACTGCTACAATACCCACATCCAGTCAAATTGGTTATGTATATTTTGACGGGCGGACAAGCAGATGGTATATGGCGGCAGGCAAGACGATTTATATGGCCTCCTACCTAGGGGTAGAATTCCAAAAATATGTGCAGTTGCCATCGGATGCCAGTGGTGATATTGTTAAGTTTAAGATCCTTGATGGGAAATTAATGATTGGCACAAATGATCCAGCTGCTGATAAACAGGGGTCGATCTATATCTATAATGCCAATACAATGCTGTTGGAACAGGCTCACAAGCATGTTGTTGAAGAAATTGTCGATGTGCATTTAGGCATACTGGTAGAATGATAAAATAAGAAACGAATAAATCTAAAAAATATGAACTTAAAATCAATAACATTGGCGATTCCCCTGTTGCTTTTGGGGAGTCAAGTGACTTTCGGACAGCTGGCTGCAAAAAAAGGAATTACACAAGAGGAACTTTATAAACATCTCAATGGGTTGTTCCAACAGGGAACAGCAGCGTCCAAAGCCGAGGTTTTGAAAGAAGCTGATTATTTAGCGAAATCAAAAAAAGAAGAAGATCAGTTGCTAGCGGGACGAATCTACACTGGCCTGGAAAAAAACGATAAGGCAGAAGCCATAAAAAAGAGCATTGGTAAAAAATTTCCCAAAGGAATAACAGCCCGCAACGAAGCCTTTGGTAAGCTGTTTGAAAAAAATGGACTGACAGCTGCGCAAACAGAAGCGGAGTATATCCGTTTAAGCAAGCAATTTCCCGAAAGTAATTACGATGAAAAAAACAGGGGCATATATGGATTTGCCCTGGGAGCCGTGGCCCAGCAGTATGCAAAAGAGAAAAACCTTGATAAGGTGAACAGCTACTTGGACCAATTGAGGTCCACCACAAATTATACGAATGCTATTTTCGGTATTGGCCGGGAATTAAACCAGCAAAAAGAATATGCCTTTGCGCAAAAAATACTGGAACCGGTTTATCTCCATTTAAGGCAGCAAAAATCCGAAGGTCAAAAAGAAAATATGGGACGGCAATACCTGGGAGCAATCAGCTTGCAATATGCTGAGGCCTTAATGGGAAATCTGCAGGTTGACAAAGCTCTGGAGATTTTAGACAAAATACGTGCGGAGGCGCCTTCAGAAACCGCAAACATTTCGTACGCCAAAGCGCTGGTCCTGAAAGGAAGGGCTTTGGATGCTTTTCAGCTTTTGGAATCGGAGGTGCTCAAAAATGGGAGAGAACCCGAAATAATGGCCGAACTTCTGCCACTATACAGCAAACTCAATAATGGTTTGGCAGATACGACAACTTATCTCAAAGACTTGAACGGGCGTATTGATGAAATGCTGGTTTCAAAACTTAAATCTGAGATGGTCAAAAAAGAAGCTCCTAAATTTTCTCTTGTGGACCGTTCAGGCAAAGAAGTTTCCCTGGCAAGCTTGAAAGGCAAAGTTGTTGTGCTTGACTTTTGGGCTACCTGGTGTGGGCCATGCAAAATGTCTTTCCCAGGAATGCAGGCTGCGGTAAACAAATATGAGAATGATCCGGAAGTCGCTTTTCTATTTATCAATACTTGGCAAAAGGAAGAAAATTACAAAGAATTGGTCAACAACTTTATCAATGAAAATAAATATACTTTTCATGTCTTATTTGACGAAATGAAAAACCGGGATCAGGCGACAGTATCGGCTTACGGGGTAAAAGGTATACCAACCAAAGTGGTAATAGACAAAGCTGGTTTCATCCGTTTTCAATCGTCCGGTGGTGGCGCTGACGTGGAAAAAATAGTTCATGAAATCTCCGCAAAAATTGAGCTTGCAAGAAAGGGATAGTCGCTCCACGACAATCGCATAAATCTGCGATAACAACGGAAACATAGTGAAATCCGTAGCTTCTTGTTGAATAAGAAGCTGCGGATTTTTTTCTGAAAGTGTTTTTTGTACCCGAAAAAACTTTTAGTCGATTTTCATCACTGTTGGTATGTGTGAAAGCATGACGGTTCTATTGCGCATGTCCTATTCGATGAAAAATAGGGTCATTTACTGCACAAATTTGGAAGTGATCCCTCTTTTTTTAACATAAAAATTTAAGGCGCGTCCAGCTTCCTTTGGATGGTCGGTACTCAAGATGTCTGCACCACGTTCAATAAAACTGGCATACAGCTGGAATCCTTTCTTGGTAGCTTGCCGGTCCAAATTGCCTTGGGTACCCAGGATACACATAATGCCGTGATCATGCAGTACTTTGGTGAGTTGCGGATCAGCTTCACGTGTGCCGACAAAAGCCAGGAGCTTGTTGTCGGGAATATCTTTTTCGTTAAGACGGGTTAGATCATCCAGATTTTTCACCGAAGCGGATATCATCAGATCCCCTGCCAGGTTGTGCACTTTACCTGCCTGACCGGCACTATAGGTGATAATAACAACGCTGGATTCAGCGCGTTGTTTACGGATAACATTGATCACAGATTCGTAAGGTACGTCATTTTTAATATCCAGCGTGAAAATGACTTTACCTTTTCCCCAGGCGAGCGCTTCGTCCAGTGTCGGGATTTTGTAAGGAGTTATTTTCTTGTTATTGTCCACTAGCCGCAGTTTTTTCAGCTCAGCCAATGTATGTTCACTGACAGATCCACGGCCTGTGGTAGTGCGGTTTAGTGTATTGTCATGCATGAGCACCAGCGCTGAATCTTTGCTGAGCCTGACATCACACTCCACAATAACGGGTTGTAGACTGGCATTATAAGCAAAGGTTTCTAAGGCATTTTCCGGATACCCAGAGGATGGTCCGCCACGATGCAGGCTGACCAGCGGATAGCGGTTGTCATCATAGGTCAAAAACTGATAAAGATCCTCTACTGTGGTCAGCTGGATACGCTTGCCTACAGGTAGGCCTTCAGTGTCGCCGCTATGGCGAAAACAACCGCCAACAGCTATACAGGTCAGAAATAAAATGAAACAGTACAGGCGAATTCTCATAATGGACGATTGTGCGATTATAAATTATGCTGACTGATCAGGCTGACTAAAGTTTCCACTGGGGTATTGAGCTGATCTATTGTTAGATGAGCCTGCGTATAATAAGGCTCGCGTTCGGTTAATTTCTCTTCGATAAAGGCTCGTAATTCTTCTGGCGATTTGCCGATCAGAATAGGCCTTTTGTGTAATTTTGATTGCGACAAACGATCAAATAAGGCTTTGGGCGTCATTTGGAGATAGACTGCATAACCATTGGCCCTGATCCATTCCATGTTATCAAAAAAACAGGGCGCCCCACCACCGGTAGAAATGACAGCATAATTGCCTGCAAATTTGCGTAACTGTTCGCGCTCCAGTTCCCGAAAAGCCGCCTCACCATGTTGACCGAAATAGTCGGTAATGCTCATGCCGATCTGCTTAACGATCTCCTCATCAGTATCGATAAAAGGTAAGTCTAGCTTGCTGGCAAGCTTTTTTCCTAGCGTGGTCTTTCCACTGCCCATATAGCCAATCAAAAATATAGGTTTCGGCATATTGTATTATTTGTCCTTACTTAAAAAATTGTCTTCAATCGTCTTCGCATCGGGGAAATTATTGTAATGCCATTTGCCCATTACATTTCCGCCTTTCAATAGTATTACCCCAGGATTGGCTCTGACCATACTTTTCAACGGAATTAAATCCGCATAGTATATTTCAGCAATCAGTTGCATTTTGTCGCTTAGATATTGCGCATCTTTGGAAGCCGAAGCCGTCAGCAGAACAACGCGAAGACCATTATAATCTTTGGTCATCTGCGTTACCGTCTGATTGATTTTCTGAAGGGCATCGATATTGGTTGTTGAAAGATCTTTGGCGACGATGATCACATTATAATAGGGATTGGCAATGATCTCCTGCGTATGATCCGTACCGTCCGCATCCGTGATCAACAGGTCGGGAATAGGGATATCATAACCTTTTTTGACAAGCCTGCTTTCCGGTTCACCGATGATTTCCCATGACTCGTCCTCCCATAGTTTATCCGCCATGTAGACTTTGTCATTGACTTTTTTGGTTTCACCCGTCTTTTTGTTCTTCATGCTGTAGAGCTGTTCAAAGACATCCGCTTCTTTTCCCGCTGGAAGAACCATCAGCGAAGGAAGATTATTACCGATTTTATAAGGCAGGAAATCAATAAAAGGAAGATAATTAACCGTATATATACCAATACCCAATGAAACAACGGTGGTAATCAAGGTGACGACAAATTGATTGCCAGATCCTTTGATAATAGGCCGGATCTGTTTGCGGTTAAAGAAGATGATCAGAATCAAGGCCAGCAGCACCAGATCTTTGGAAAAGGATTGCCAAGGGGTCAGTGGGATGGCATCTCCAAAACAGCCGCAGGAAGTGACAACTTCAAAAAAAGCGGAATAGAATGTCAGAAAGGTGAAAAATAAAATCAACAACAATAGACCCCAAGCCACTAGATTGCCATAGACCCCAAACAACAAAAGGGCACCCAATAGGATTTCAAAACCACAGATTACCACAGCAATGGCCGTTGCGTAATCATTGAAAGCAGTTAGGTGAAATACCTCAAAATATTCCTGCAATTTATAGCCGAAACCTGTAGGGTCATTGGCCTTGATAAATCCGGAAAAGATAAAAAGAAGTCCCGTGAAAATACGGCAAAAACCTAATAGGTAGTTTGTCTTTGTTGTCTGTTGTGCTGCTGTCATCATCCGATTATTGTTGTGCTAGTCCTAACTTAATTAACGCAAAAACTGCATAGTTGAGCATATCCTGGTAATTGGCATGAATACCTTCGGAAACGATGGTCTGGCCACCGTTGTCTTCAATCTGTTTGACACGATGGATTTTCATGAGGATCAGATCTGTCATCGAAGAAACGCGCATATCGCGCCAGGCTTCTCCATAATCATGATTCTTGGCCAACATAAGATCTCTGGTTTCAGTGACTTTTTCGGTATATTTCTGATTGACAAAGGCGGGATCGAGGTTCTCCTCCCCATCTTCGCCCAGGTCGATCTGGATCATGGCCATAATGCAATAATTGATGATGCCGATATATTCATCCACGACACCTTCAGCAACTTTAGATACTTTTTTGACTTCAAGGGTACGAATACGTTGTGCCTTAATATAAATCTGATCGGTAATGGAGGATAGACGCATAATCCGCCATGCCGTACCGTAATCTTTTGTTTTTTTAATAAATAAATCTTGACAGTGCTTGATCACACTGTTATATTCCTGAATAGTATCCATATTGCTTTTGAAAAGAACTTGATGAGACAAGTCGAGATTATATGACAAATATAATTAGAAAATAGTACTTCTAATGGTCAAATGAATGTACAATTTGTGCTATTTTGCTAAAATATAAATAAATATTTGAGATATTTCCACCATTAAAAGGTTAACCGGTAGCGGAGCTGTAATAAATCGGTATCAGCTATGCTGAACAAACCTGTAAATAAGGTAACTTTATTTTGGTTTGAATTCCTGTCTGGAATTGATGGTTAACTTTGAACAGAAAGAAAATAGAAATTCATGAATTTTCAACAACCTATAATTCGCGAGGTAGAAATCACCCGATATGTTCAGCCATTTCGGGAAGGTGGATCTCTACCGGCGCTTGTCGATGCAGATGACGGCTTTAGTTATGTCATCAAATTTAGAGGAGCAGGACAGGGGCGTAAGGCATTGATTGCGGAGCTGATCGGTGGCGAGCTTGCCCGGCTTTTAAAATTAAGAGTGCCTGAAATCGTCTTTGCACATCTGGATGAATCTTTCGGACGCTCAGAACCGGATGAAGAAATACAGGATCTACTCAAATTTAGCGTAGGGAAAAACCTCGGGCTTCATTTTTTGAGTGGTGCCATTACTTTTGATGCCAATGTCGACCAGATCGGCGCAGAGGAGGCTTCAAAAATTGTGTGGTTGGATGCCTTATTGATGAACGTGGACCGTACCGTACGGAACACCAATATGCTGATCTGGCATAAAGAACTATGGCTGATCGACCATGGGGCATCCCTATATTTCCATCATAGCTGGGACAATTGGGAAGAACAGTCGGTCAAACCCTTTGTACAGATCAAAGATCATGTCTTGTTAAAAAATGCGGACATCGTCGAAAAAATAGATGCTGAATTTAGCCCTATTTTTACGGAAGATGTTTTTTGTAAGATACTCGCTGTGGTTCCGGACGAATGGTTGGCGGATTCCGAACGTGAATTGTCAGCAGCCGATGCGAGAGAAGTATACGTTTCATTCCTGAAACAACGTGTGGCGAGTTCATCAATTTTTGTAAAACAGATAGCAGATGCCAGAAAGAACCTTATATGAATATGCGGTGGTACGATTGGTACCACGTGTAGAGCGTGAGGAATTTATCAACGTAGGTATTGCGCTCTACTGCCGTAAATATCGTTTTGCCAAGATGATTTATGCCGTAGATGAGCAGAAGGTCCGTGCGCTCTGCCCTAAAATTGAACTGGAACTGATTGAAAACCACTTGGCTTCGTTTCAACGGATCTGTAATGGCGATAAAGATGCCGGAAAGCTGGCTGCCCTGGATATCACGGAGCGCTTTCGTTGGCTTACCGCCAAGCGGAGCACAGTCATTCAGTGTTCGGCTTCACATCCCGGACTCTGTGAAGATCCTGAAGTTACATTGCAGAACCTCTTTGAGCGCTTAGTGCTTTGATCGGCATAATTTAAAACCAGATTGGTAATTTGTACCCTTGAAAATAAAGAAGTGATACGTACAGGATCCTGTCGGTCAACATCTGTTGTTGCCCTCGAATCCAATTAGCGCTAAAAAAATGATTTAATCCTAGACTTTAAGGGTAATAAGGCTTAATCTATCAATATTGTATAGTATCTTTGCTTAAAGATAAGGCACTTGAAGAGCAGGAGGAGACATTGGATTTGTATATTACTCCATTAGAATCGCATATAATGGTTACTTTATTTAGGCTGCTTACTTTATCTGGGTTTGTTTTAATATTTACTTTTGAAGATGCATGATTTTTATCAACATATCTATGAGCAGCAATTGGCTGTTTTAGAAATGCCCTCCAATAAGAAGATCTGCGGCTGGGCAACCAAAATTTTGGATGTGCTTTTTCCGGAGCGAAATTCTGGCGAAATGAAATCGGTAGAGGATGTAAAACTTGCTTTTGGACAATTTGAGCTGGAGTTGGAACAGCTGCTGAGCAAGTCAAAAGCCTGTGGTGATTGCAATCATGCACAAGTGGCCCATCAGTTTTTTGAACGTATTCCGGCTTTGTATGAGCTGATGTGCTGGGATGCTGATGCATTGATGGACGGAGATCCGGCTGCGCAGAATAAACGTGAGGTTGTACGTACCTATCCCGGCTTTTTTGCCATCTGTATTTTTAGAATGGCAAATGAACTCCACCGCCTAGGTGTGCCGCTCATTCCAAGGATATTGACCGAACATGCACATTCCAAAACAGGTATTGATATTCATCCCGGGGCGACCATTGGCCATCACCTGCATATCGATCATGGTACAGGCTTAGTCATTGGGGAGACCTGTACGATAGGTAATTACGTTAAACTCTACCAAGGTGTCACTTTGGGGGCCTTGAGTGTGGACAAAGTGTATTCAAATGTAAAACGTCATCCGACGATTGAGGACCATGTCATTATTTATTCCGGAGCAACGATTTTAGGTGGTGAGACACGTATAGGTCATCATTCCGTGATCGGAGGTAATGTTTGGCTGACAAGTTCAGTGGAACCTTACACGACTGTGTATCATCAGGCAACGTCAAAATTTATCGATTCAAAACCAATCATATAGATACATTATGGGAAATATTATAGATACCATCGGAAATACACCATTGGTGGAGATCACTCAGTTTCATACGAATCCCAATGTACGGATCTTTGCAAAAATGGAGGGAAATAACCCCGCAGGTTCTGTCAAAGACCGTGCGGCCTTAAATATGATCCGTTCGGCCATGGAGCGTGGTGAAATTTCGAAAGAAAGCAAGTTGATTGAAGCGACAAGTGGTAATACAGGGATCGCCTTGGCCATGATTGCCGGAATATATGGTTTGAGTTTGGAACTGGTCATGCCGGCATCTTCTACCCGCGAGCGGACACTTACGATGGAGGCTTACGGTGCTAAGGTTACACTCTTGGAGTCGATGGAAATATGCCGGGATTATGCGGAAGAAAAAGCGTTAAAGGAAGGCTATTTTATCTTAAACCAATTTGCCAATCCTGATAACTATAAAGCTCATATCAAAACGACTGGGCCAGAAATATGGCGTGATACAGATGGAAAAATTACCCACTTTGTGAGCGCAATGGGCACCACGGGAACAATTATGGGGAATTCTATTTACCTCAAAGAGAAAAATCCAGCCATTCAGATTGTCGGTTGTCAACCTACGCCCGAGTCATCTATTCCTGGAATCAGACGCTGGCCAGAAGCCTACTTACCCAAAATATTTGATCCAAGCCGTGTAGACCGTGTGATTGATATCTCACAACAGGAAGCTACCGAACTGGCGCGCGAGCTAGTCAAACGTGAGGGGGTATTTGCCGGTATGAGCACGGGTGGAGCATTTGCCGGAGCCCTTAAAATTGCCAATGAAATTGAAGCAGGTATTATTGTCTTTATCGCTTGCGATCGGGGCGATCGCTATCTGAGCTCAGACTTATTTGGTTAGTCCCGCTAAAAGGATTGCTAATTAAATAATATTGCCAATCTTTATTACCCGAAAACAAAGCGTAATAAAGACTGGCTTCATTTTTCTCTATCGTATCTGTTTGTGTCAATGCGGATTGTCCACATTATCAGTGGTATTGTTTTCCGTCAGATAGCCCGATGTTTAATTCAGGATACCGATCCAATAAAAATAGTTTCCGGCCAAGGGGCAGGCGCTATACCGGGGCTGAACTACACCGCCAGGTTAGATTAGACCATTTTTCGATGCTATTCCCCAGCTCCAAAGGTTAACAGGTTATTGTCTGGGTCGAGAATGGAAAACTCCCGCTGTCCCCAAGGTTTGGTCATCAGTTGACCATTGGGATGGATGGCAATATTATTTTCTAAAAAAGACTGATAAAGTTGATCAATATCATCCGTACGAATATAAACCATACCGTAATTTTCTTGAGGCAGCAGTTCTTTAAATGAAAAGAAATGGATTTCGACCTGATCTTTTTTGATCATCAGATAATCTTCATAGTCTGCGGCCCCACAGGCCACAAAGCCAAGTTGACCGACATAAAAATCCTTGGTAATGGCCTTATTACGCATGGGTAATTTTGGATGTATTGTAGTTAGTTTCATTTTTTCAAGTATTGCTTTTTATTTAAATCTTACTGAAATATAAGGGTTTATTTTTATTCCCGGCTAGTTGTAGATCCTATTTTTTCTACTTAATCCCTAACGACCCCGAAGGGTGGATATGTTGTAATGGTCATTTTTACATTAACCCTATGAATGACTATTATGGGGTGTGTATAATATTTGGTTATAACTTATTTGTTATTGTAGTTTTAATGATAATTAAAAGTTATTCAATTTTGTGGCAGATCAAAACACAAAATCATGTATAAAAAAGCAGGCTTCACAGCGCACTATAATTATTTACTTAACAAGAAGATCTCGGTTCGGGAAATCCTTTTTATCCTCCTTTTTATCTTATGCTTGACGCCGGTCGTGTCAGCTCCTTTGGCCTTGCTACTTGGTATTCTTGTTGCTCAATGGATCGGACATCCTTTTTTGGCTGTTAACCACAAAGCCACGCAAATTCTTTTGCAGTTTTCTGTCGTTGGCCTAGGTTTCGGTATGCATATTGACTCCGCTATCCAGACAGGTAGAGACGGATTTTTGCTGACTGTTATTTCCATTATCGGAACATTGCTGCTGGGCTTTGTACTAGCTAAATTTTTAAACCTCGAAAAACTGACCGCTTATCTTATTACTGTGGGAACAGCTATTTGCGGGGGCAGTGCCATTGCAGCTGTATCGCCGGCAGTAAAAGCCAATGAAAAACAGATTAGTGTGGCCTTGGGAACTATCTTTATCCTGAATGCAATTGCTTTGTTTGTTTTCCCGGTTATCGGTCGTGCGTTGGATCTCTCGCAGACTCAATTTGGCCTTTGGTGCGCGGTTGCGATACAGGATACCAGTTCGGTCGTCGGTGCGGCAAGTAAGTATGGCAGCGAAGCCCTACAAGTGGCAACGACTGTTAAATTAACCCGGGCACTGTGGATTATTCCGATTTCTTTGCTGAGCGCGCTTGCTTTCAATACCAAGGGAACAGGGATAAAGATTCCTTATTTTATCGGGTTATTTATACTGGCTATTATTTTGAATAGTTATATTCCTTTTTTTCAGGAAATAGGGACCCATGTGGTCCACATCTCCAAGATCGGGCTTACATTGACGCTCTTTTTAATCGGAGCTAGCCTCTCAAAGGATGTAATACTGTCGGTAGGCTATAAGGCAATTCTACAGGGACTGCTATTGTGGCTATGTCTTGCCGTTCCCGTATTACTCTATATTTACTTCTTCCTTTAACAGAGAGGCATCTATCAAATAGCCATTGACGAACGATTGTCGTTAGGGCTGTTGGGACTGATATTTTAGCAGAACCATATCTTTTAACAGCTGACCGTTCTCATAAATGGGTTGTTCGTAATTCTCTATAAAAAAATTGGTGCGGACGCCGTATTGAACAAAGCCATTACGTTCATAAAATCGGATCTGATCGAAACCACAATCGGCAGTTCCAACAATCAGGTTGGGATATTGTGTGCAATAAGTCTCCTGGATGTATTGTAATATTTTGCTCCCAAGTCCTCTATTTTGATGTGAAGCCGCGACAGCAATATTTTTGATCTCGAGCGTATCGGTATCGATAGGATATAAACAAAATACCGCAATAGGGAGTTGTTTTTCTTGTACAACAAAGACCATGGATTCAAAAACATACTTATGGATGGCAGCGACAGTCTCGTCGGCCAGAAGCAACAAATCATAAGGATAATCCTTATGATTTGTGATCTGTTTTATTTCGAAATCAGCCAACATACGAATAGCTTACTGAATCTGTTAAAATAAATACCGTTTTGACGGTTTAATTGAAGTGGTATAGGAAGATAACATCTCCAACATAGGCTGGTTTGGCACTATCCTTAATTTTTAAGGTTGCTTCAATCGTCACCTTGATAACCCCCCGAAGGTTAGTAACCGATTTTACAAGCGTGTGCAGCTGCACTTGATTATCGACCAGAACCGGTTGTGCAAAGCGCAGGTTTTCGATACCATAATTGATTTCCATTTTGACATTCCGTACCTCTGCAATCTGTTTCCACAGGTAAGGAATAAGGGATAAGGTCAGATAACCGTGTGCAATGGTCGATTTGAATGGACTTTCTGTCTTTGCTTTTTCGCTGTCAAGATGGATCCATTGGTGATCTAAGGTTGCGTCTGCAAACTGGTTAATCTGTTTTTGGTCAATCGTATGCCATTGAGATTCGCCTAATGACTTTCCTTCAAAGGCCTTGTACTCTTCATAATTGTTAATTATTGTCATATGTTATGTCTTTATCGCTTTTCGTTGGAATTTGCTCCGTCGGTTACATACGGGGATATCAAATTTTGCCTAAAGATAACCATTGTCGTTAGCAATCCAAGTATGTCTGTTATTTATATGTTTACTCTGAGAAGTGATTATCATCAGCTGATTAACCCGCAAAGCCACAGGGAAAGGTTTTTCCCTTAGGATAAACTGCCATAGGTATTTTCTACATATGCTTTGAAGTTATCCAAAATAGCCTGCCAGCCCTGACGTTGCATCTCTATCGGGTTTTCGGATTCCGCGTCAAAAATAACGACGACATCAGTGCCGGATTTTTTCTCGTGGAAAGTAATGGAGACCTGACGGCCATCAGGCATCACATAGGCTATTTTTTTGAAGGGTTCGAGTGCCGTATAGGTTCCCGTAAAATCAAAACCCATGGAGCCGTCTTTGGCTTCCATACGATTTTTGAATGTTCCACCAATGCGTAAATCGTTGATCGCATCCGTACAATGCCAATCATCTGACGCTTGGTTCCATTGCATAATGTCTTCGGCTGAGGTATAGGCGTTCCAGATGATCTCTACGCGCACATCGATATGCGCTTGTATTTTTATCTGCTCCATATTTCGTTAATAATTTTTTCTAAAGTAATTATAGTTTCCTTACTTATAACAGGAAAATTTATCTTTTGTTATATCATCTCTGAGATAATTCCTGGTTTTTCCTCAAAAGGGTAAGCTGACACAGTTGGTCTGTTGCTTTGTGGCGTCGCGCAAACAATTTTGTTTTGAAAGATGGGGATCTGAAGGGTTTTTGCTAACTTTATGAATGTGAATCCTTAAACCCATTTATTATGTTCCCAAAGTTCCTTGTCGCATTCTTTTTATTCATTTCATTCAACCTAACTTTTGCTCAAAAATACCGTACAATAGCGGATATTAGCTATTGTAAAATTACTGATACCGATGCGTATAAAAAGGAACGTTGCAAGCTCGATCTGTACGTGCCGACCGACCGAAAGCATTTCTCGACAATTGTATGGTTTCATGGTGGTGGACTCGAAGAGGGGAATAAATTTATTCCTTTAGAATTGAAGGATAAAGGTGTGGCCGTGGTTGCGGTCAATTACAGGCTAAGTCCCAAGGTGAAAGCTCCGGGTTACATTGAAGACGCCGCGGAAGCGGTTGCCTGGGCCTTTTCCAACATCGCTTCTTATGGCGGCGATCCAGCGAAGATCTATGTTTCGGGGCATTCTGCTGGCGGATATCTGGCTTTAATGGTAGGACTTGATAGCAGCTATCTGCAAAAAGAGGGTATCAACGCGAATAGAATAAAAGGCCTCGCACCGATCAGTGGTCAGACCAATACACATTATACCATCAAAAAGGAACGTGGGCAGTCCATGATAATCCCACAGATCGATCAGTACGCACCTATTTCCTTCGCACGGAAGGATGCCCCGCCTATTGTACTGATTACAGGCGATGCCCGATTGGAACTGCCTGCCCGGTATGAAGAAAATGCACATCTTGCAGCCCTATTAAAACAGGTCGGCCATGCGAAAACGTCTTTATACCAATTACAGGGCTTTGATCATGGGGCTGTTTATGCACCGGGATGCCTACAATTGCTGAACTGGATAAAGGAATTGGAAAAGTAAAGCTATCGTGGTATAAAATGTCGAACCAAAACAAAATTAAATATCAGGTCAAGCTAACGGCAGCTTTAGCGCATTTCCTCTTATTTATTCTCGTCATTTTGTTGTTTTTGACCAGAAAGTCTGACTCGCTCCCTTTAGAATTTATTAACCGGAATTTTGAAGATTTTGAAAGTCATATATCAAATTTTTCCATTACATACCTACTTATTGGAGGACCCTGTTTTGTATGGCTTCTATTTGGCGTAAGTTTTAAGTATATCTTATTTTTTTCCTTATTTATACTGGTTGTAACTATTCTTTATGAGCTTTATGTCCCGTTATTAAATGTGGCTGATTTATTGGATGCTTATTATGGAACTTGGGGATTTTTTTTGGCATCATTGGAACTTTTTATGCTCTCTAAATGGGGACTTACAAAAATAGAAAAATATGGTGAAGTCAGGGGGAACTGATTTTTTCGGCTCGAAATATTATAAATAAAATAAAAAATATTACAACAGCCGTTTCGAAAATAGTAACGATCTTTATTTCGTAATATCTACATGCAGGGTTATTTCCTGTAAATAAGGTATTCTAGCATAAACACGATAAAATTTGAATCTTATGTGGGCGAAAGTCAACATCTCGTTGGTCATCAGTATTTTGGGGCTATTCTTAGCACCAAGTCTGGGTTTTGCCTGCCATTTATCGCCTGAAAAGCCGAAGCAAGAGCAAAAGTCATGTTGCTCCGAAAAAAGTCAGGATGTAAAAGAAAGCGGGACAACTCAAGATCTAAAACATATTGAGAAAGCTCAAGAACCAAAGCCTAGTGGCAAGGCTCAAGATGTGAAGGATACCAAAGCGAAAGAATGCTGTAAAGATAAAAAGCAGGATGCAGGAAGTTCAGGTGATCATGGCGATGATTGTGGTAAACACTGTGCCGAAAAATCATGTCGTACTTCGATGCAATGTAATCCCTTGATCTCTTTTGATGAAGCAGATTTTATCTTGATGCCGGATGCCGATCAACTCAAATTATATACACTGTATAAGCAGCCTTTTTGTCCGGATGCTTATTTTTCGATCTGGCAGCCTCCTAAACTAGCCTAGTAACCGTCGTAGCCCATGCTACGTCTTTTTGGATCGCCATCCGCGCTCCAAATCCCTCTTCATGTATTAGATAAAAATACCATTGGATCATAAGATTCGCTGATGTCTACAGTATTTAGCTTTTACTGGCTAGCTGTTAACTCCGGTATTCATTTAATTAGAATTTACCCTTCATAAGGTACTTCTATTTAAAAAAGCATACATGCAACTCAAGATAAACAGGGTATACTAGAAGACCCTCAAAGAATATTTACATATGAAATCAATCTCAATAATTGGCTTGGTAACCGTGGTATTACTTAGCAATAGCCCTATACAGGCACAGATCAAAAATGCGAAAACAGCAACGGTAAAGGTTTTCGGAAATACGCCCGCTGCAAAAACCATCATCGAGCAGGAAGGCAAGGCTGGAAAGAACGCGCAAGTAGAATGGAATCAGGAAACGAAAATAGCAACCATCACTTATGATGCTTCAAAAACAAATGAAGATGAGGTTTTAAAACGTATTGCGCTAGCAGGATTTGACAGTGAGAAGTTTCTGGCACCAGACGATGTTTATGCCAAGTTACCCAAGGCTGATCAATACGTAAGAACATTAAAACCTGTTTCGACATCGCAGACTGCAACTACAGCACATACTGGACAACATCAGCCGGGGCAAACAGATCATTCAGCGCATCAGCATGCTGCTGCTACGGTAACCGGAAAAGTAACACCATTGACAAATGTGGTCGATCAATACTTTGCTTTAAAAGATGCGCTGGTCAAGGCGGATGCCAAGACAGCAGCGACCAAGGCAGAGGCATTGCAGGAAGCGATCAAGGCCGTCGATATGAATAAGCTTGCATCCGCTGAACATACTGTCTGGATGAAGGTGATGAACAATTTGACTGCTGATGCTACGACCGTTGCAAAGAGCACGGATGTGAATAAACAGCGCCTGGCATTTGCCTCGCTTTCGACGAAGCTCTATGAACTGGCCAAAGTGAGCTCTTTTGGGAGTCCTGTTTACTATCAGCATTGTCCGATGTTTAATGAGGGGAAAGGGGCGAACTGGTTGAGTCAGGAAAAAGCCGTTAAAAATCCATTCTACGGATCGCAAATGATCACTTGTGGAAGTACAGTTGAAACGCTTAATTAGAAGCTGGCCCCATGAAATATTTAGTTGCTATTATAGCAGTGTTTGTCCTCATATTGACGGCATGCACCAATCCGGAAAGCAGTTCAGAAGCAGCGCCTACGAGTTCAGAAAAGGATACAACGAGGCATGTAGCGGCAGCTGCAAAGCAGTACAAAAAAGGGGATCTCGTGCCTACAGAAGAGGTATGTATGGTCAACGATGCATTTATGGAAAAGAAACAGCTGCTGGTCAAATATGAGGGCAAGGCTTATTATGGCTGCTGTGAAATGTGTAAGGAGCGAATCCCTAAAGAAGCTGCTGTTCGCATGGCTATTGATCCCCTAACCGGAAACAAAGTTGATAAGGCCATGGCAGCAATTGCCATAACGGGTGATCAGGGGGAGGTTTCTTATTTTGAAAGCGAAGAAAATTATCGGAAATACCTTGAAAATATAACCAATAAATAGATTTAAAATGAAAAGAATACTATTAATCGCAGTAGCAGCAGTGACACTAACTGCCTGTAATAATTCAAAATCGGATCATACCCATGCTGCACATGCGGCACAGGAAGATCAAGAGAAAGATGCGGTTACGGATCAAACGAAAACAAAGGGGGCTGGAGTAGTAGATACAATAGTAAAAGTGGCGCTTGTCGAAACTGCTGCTAAGACTAAGACCGATGCTGCAGTCGCAAAAAACAGGTCGCTCGACGAAGTTTACAGTGCTTACTTTGAATTAAAAGATGCGCTGGCGAGAGACAACGGACAGGCGGCACAGCAGGCTGCCCAAAAGATGCAGGCTGCGGTTGCGAAGATCGATGCCGCCAAGCTGGAAGCGGCTACTGCAGTTGCCTGGAAACAGTATCAACGGAAATTGGCCTTTGATACTGAACATATTGCTGGGATTGATGAAAATGAACACCAACGTGAGCACTTTGTGACGCTATCCAAAAATATGTATGCCTTGCTAAAAGTGCTGCGGCCAGATGCTCCGGTGTATTACCAGCATTGTCCGATGTATAATGAGGGTAAAGGTGCGCACTGGTTGAGCAAACAAGAGGCCATTGACAATCCATACATGGGCAAATCAATGTCGACCTGTGGATCCACAGTGGAAACAATTCAATAGGGACATGGAGCGCTTATTTGAAGGGTTTCCCAATATGCACCCCCTAGTGGTTCATTTCCCTATAGTGCTGCTGATTTTGGCCTTGCTCAGTCAGGTGCTGGCTGTATGCTATCGGCGATACCGGCATGAGTTCAATATAGTGACTTTTATCCTGCTGTTGTTGGGAACAATGGGTGCTTTTGCGGCAATCCAGACCGCAGCCCATATTTCGGGAGATGCAGATGCAGAAGCTTTTGCTGTGTTTGATATCCACCAGCGTTATGCCTGGTTCAGCTTCTGGCTGGCAGGGATAACCACTCTTGTACGTTTGGTGGCACTGGGATGGAGTAAGGTCATCTGGACAAACTATTTGATCGTGATTTTGTTGATAAGTTTGTCCGTGACACTCTTTATCACAGGGCACCATGGCGCACGGCTGGTCTATCGGTATGGCGTGGGACCTAAAAATAATGGAGTTTTAATGAAGTAATCGCATGAAAATGAGTAATAAAAGAAATATACTGATAATTGTTTTTCTATTAATGACACAAGCTACCGTGTTTGCCCAGCGGGTGGTACGTCATGAACTGTATGTTCGTGATACCATCGTAAATTATGCAGGTAAAGCAAAACGGGCCATTTCGGTAAACGGACAGATTCCTATGCCGACCCTGACATTTACCGAAGGGGATACAGCAGAAATTGTCGTTCATAATGAACTGAAAGAAAGTACGTCCTTGCACTGGCATGGTATCTTTTTGCCGAACAAAGAGGATGGTGTGCCGCATCTGACGCAGGAGCCGATCAAGCCAAACTCGACCTATACCTACCGTTTTCCCATTATTCAGCACGGAACGCACTGGTATCATTCGCATTCAGGCTTGCAGGAACAGATCGGTATGTATGGTAGCCTTATTTTGAACAAACGTGCAGATGATAAGACTTTTCGAAAAGGAATAGATGATTTACCAACTGTTCCGCTCATCATCAGTGAATGGACAAATTATAATCCAGATAATATCCAGCGGATGCTGCATACTGGAAATGACTGGGCGGCCATCAAAAAAGGAGCTACCCAATCTTACGCGGAGGCGATCAAAGCGGGTAAGTTTGGAACGAAAATCACCAATGAATGGAAGCGTCAGCTCGCCATGGATGTCAGTGATGTGTACTACGACAAGATCCTCTTGAATGGAGCTCATTCCACAGATCTAAAGGAAGTGGATGGGAAGCAATTAAAAGCGGGAGATAAGGTACGTTTGCGGATTTCCAATGGTGGCGCTTCATCTTATTTTTGGCTGCGCTATGCAGGTGGAAAAATTACTGTAGTTGCAAACGACGGGAATGATGTGGTCCCTGTGGAGGTGGACCGATTGATGATCGCTGTATCGGAGACCTACGATGTGGTCGTGACGATCCCGAATGAGGGAACAGCCTACGAGTTTATGGCCACAACGGAGGATCGGACGCAATCAGCAAGCTATTTTGTCGGCAATGGCATCAAGCAATTGATTTCACCACTTCCCCGTCTCAAATATTTTGAGGGAATGAAGATGATGAATGACATGATGAAGATGGATGGTAACCTGAATGATATGGGGATGAATATGAGCCTGAATCAGATGGATATGAATGTGGTCATGTATTCCGAAATTACCGGAGATGGAAAGAAAAAGGAAGATCACAGCAAGCACAGTGGCATGGGACACGGGAAGATGAATTCGGATGAGGATCCAAACCGTTATAATGCGAATGCACTGGGTGATATTGTCACATTGAATTATGCGATGCTGGAATCTCCCCATGAGACCGAATTGCCGAAGAACGCTCCTGTGCGGGATCTTAAATTTACCCTTACGGGAAATATGAGCCGCTATGTCTGGAGTATGGATAATAAAATCCTTTCGGAAACCGATAAGATTCCGGTGAAGAAGGGAGAAGTACTGCGGATTACCATTTACAATAACTCGATGATGCGCCACCCGATCCATTTGCACGGCTTTGACTTTAGGCTGCTGAATGGTAAGGGAGCAAAAGCTCCTTTGAAAAATGTGGTCGATATCATGCCTATGGAAACAGATACCATTGAGTTTTTGGCAAACGAGGAGGGCGATTGGTTTTTTCACTGTCATATCTTATACCATATGATGGCCGGAATGAACCGGGTGTTTGCTGTGGATGACTATAAAAATCCCTATTTACCGGATAAAGCAAAGGCATATAAGGCGCTGCAACATGAGAGCAATATGACCCATTTCATGGCGCAGAATGACTTTGCGACAAACGGAAATGACGGTCAGGCGATGTTCCAGAATGCGCGCTGGCAGCTGGGGTCGGAATGGCGCTTAGGTTACAACGATATGCATGGTTATGAGGTGGAGACACACTTGGGGCGCTTTTTCGGAAAAATGCAGTGGTTTATGCCTTTCGTAGGTTTTGATTATCGCTACCGCCGGATGGGCGAGGACGAACATGAAAAAAATATTTTTGGTCAGGCCAATAAGAAAGATAGCCGGAAGGCGCTGAGTCTGGGTTTTATGTATACCTTACCCATGCTGGTGAACTTCCAGGCCGAAGTGTACCATGATGGTATTGTCCGATTGCAACTGATGCGTGAGGATATTCCGGTCTCACGAAGAATACGTGCTGATTTTATGGTCAACTCGGATCTAGAATATATGGCCGGACTGAATTATATCATCACAAAAAATATGGCCTTCAGAACACATTACGATAGTGATATGGGATTTGGCGTGGGATTGTCGTTGAGTTATTAAAAAAGCTTCTTAAAGGAGGAGGCCCGGTAAAGCGAAAAAGCAGGATATCTTTCAGAGAGATATCCTGCTTTTTCATTTATGAACCATGCTTCTAAATCCTATCAAAGCCGATCAAGCACTATAATTTCTCTTGATGCCTTAAAGATGGCTCTTGCGAATCGTTTGTGCTTTTTTGGGACTATCCCTAGACAAATTGGAGTTATCTTTTTAAATAAAACAGACTTAATTGTAAACTTATAAGGATTTAACCCATACTTTATACGGTTTTATCCGAATGAGGTCCGGATGAGGTCCGTATAAAGTCCCTATGAGATCCCTGTTAATTGATATGTTGATATGAATTTGATGACATAATGCCTCCCAAATGGGTTAGACTTTTTACGGCCTATTTTTTATCGTTAACAGAAAAAAAGGTTTGAAATTGTTAAATTTCAAACCTTTTTTTGTTATAGATCGTTTTAAAATGAATGGGTTTCGAATTGTTAGATCATCCACTTAAAGATGCTTGCGCCCCAAGAGAATCCTGCTCCAAAAGCAGTCAGCATCACGAGGTCACCAGTATTCAGTTTTTTGATATTTTGCCAGATACACAAGGGAATCGTAGCAGCAATGGTATTACCTAAGTATTCGATGTTGCTAAGTGCTCTATCTTCAGGAATATTAAGACTACGGCCAACGGCATCGATAATACGCTGGTTGGCTTGATGCGGAATTAACCAGTTGATATCTTCGATTTGTAAGTTATTGCGCTGTAATACAGTATTACAGGCGTCACTCATGGACTGAACAGCATGTTTGAAGACGGTCTTACCATCTTGTTTGAGAAAGCGGTTGTCATTTACGGGAAGGTTACTGTCGATCGGGTAGAGGGAACCACCGGCTTCGATCTTCAAAAATTCACGTCCAGCACCATTGCTACGCAGGTAGGCATCCATGACACCACCTTCAAGCGATGGTTCCAACCATATGACACCGGCACCGTCGCCGAAAAGAATATTGGTAGAGCGATCTTTTAGATCGACATAGGTACTGATATTATCCGCGCCTACAACAAGCACATTTTTATAACGCTGTGTTTCCACGAGCGAGGATGCCATATCCAACGCATAGAGGAAGCCTGAACAAGCGGCATTGACATCAAAAGCCCATACATTGGTTAATCCCAATTTCTCGAGAATAATATTTGCTGTAGCCGGCATGGGCATATCTGGTGTGGATGTTGCGACAATAAGGGCGTCGACATCCCGTAAATCTTTGTTATATTGTTTTGCTAGATCCTGAATGGCTTTGACGGCCATGTCCGATGTGGCAAGATTTTCATCCAATATCCTTCGCTCCTTAATTCCCGTACGTTTGATAATCCATTCATCGGAGGTCTCGCAAAACTGTTCTAAGTCGGTGTTGGATCTTCTCTTCGGCGGGATATATCCACCAACCCCAGTTATTGCTGCATACGGCCTGCTCGGTATTCTTTCAGTCATAAAATAATGTACTCTTTTCTCTCTTTTTCTACAGCCAAATCTTACAAATTAGTCAGTTGTAATTTTGCGCCGTAAAACTACGGTTAATTTGTACAATTCAAGGGCGAAAAAGTAGGTTTTTGACAAAATAATTACGTTTTTTGACAAAATTAACTGTTTTTAACCTTTGTGCTATACTATTCTTTTAATTGGTCTTTAAGAAGCAGAATTATATGCTGTTAGTGTTGTGTTTGTCAAAATTTTTATCTTTTTTATTTTTTCAAAATCTCCAAACGGTCTAGCTATTTTGTTGTGCTGACACTCCTTTGGGGCCAGTTCGGGCTTGCTGCAGAAGATCGGCCAGGATGCGGATGCCCTCTTCGATCTGTTCTTCGGACAGGGCTCCATAGCCTAGGCGGAGGCCGCCGTAACTATCGTCTTTATGATAGTTGTCGGGATGGGGAATATGAATGGACTTTTCTTTCAGCTTGTTGAAGAGCAATGTCCAGTCTACCTGATGTTTGCATGCTAACCAGACGGCTAGTCCGCCTTGTGGACAATGGTAATCAACATGCTCTGATAAATGGAGATCCAGTTGCTTGATCATAAAGTCACGCTTGCCTCGGTAATAGTTGGTGGCTTTGCGGATGTGTCTTCTGAGCGTGCCGTCCTGAATAAGTTCCAGGACAGCTTGTTCCATGATATTATCGCCCTGTATATCGATCATATAACGTAATTGCGCGATTGCGTGCAGGAGCTGTTCATCTTTGCTGACGAGATAACCTATGCGAAGCGCTGGTGCAACCACTTTGCTCAATGTTCCGATGTAGATGGAATGCTGTAACTCGCCGGTAGAAGCCAGTGGATAGCAGGGGGTATCTTCGAAATGAAATTCATAGTCGTAATCGTCCTCGATGACCGTAAATCCATATTGATTGGATAGTTGGATCAGCTCGGACCTACGGGCCTGACTTAATGTCGCCGTGGTAGGGTATTGCCGATGGGGTGTAAGATAGACCGCTTTGATGTTTTTGCACTCTTTGAGATGGGGGATCATATCATCGACAATAATGCCGTGCTCGTCAACGGGTACCTGGATAAGCGTTGCACCGGTATGCTCAAAGATCTTCCAGGCCGAATGGTAGCCCGGAGACTCCACAAAGATGTAATCGTCCTTTTTCAATAAACATTGGGCGACGAGGTACATGGCCATTTGGCTGCCCCGGCTGATGCACAGGTTAGCCGGGGTAATATTCATATTACGCTCCTGATTGAGCATGTCCACGATAGCCTGCCGGAAATCAATGTGTCCCTTTGGATCGGCATAACCCATCATTTTCCATCGTGCGCTCCGTTTGAAAATCTGTCGATAAGCGCGTCCGAGCTGATCAATAGGGACGATTTTACTGTCGGGATTCCCATCGTCGAAAATAATGCGCAAGGGTGTCTGAAGTGTCGATAAGGATTTGCTTCGGGTACTACCTTCAGCTTTGGAAAGCAACGGCGGGAGCTGCTCGGCCACGAAAATTCCGCGGCGCTCTTGACTCAGGACCCATCCTTCACTCAGGAGCTGCTGGATAGCTTCAACAACTGTATTGCGGTTTAGTTTCAGCTGCGTGGCTAGGGCTCTACTGCTCGGTAATGCTGTACCAGGGGCTAGCCGGCCCGATTGGATATCGGCCGCAATACTATCGGCTAGTTGTAAATAAATCGCCTTTGTGGAGGATCGGTCTATCTCCATTGTCAAATTCCAGGGTCTGAGCATGGGTAAATTTTATCAGGTAATTCACTCAAAGATACAATTGTTCTTTTGGATTGAAATTCTTTGTGATGATTCGATTAGATCTGTTGTCTGCGTATCTGATTTGAGATGAGCTTTTTACTTTTACGGATCCCAACTGGACCAGTTGCTTTAAATTGATCCTGGACTACCTATAAGGCGGGATTTAATTCGATTTTTGGTTTAACCAAACTTACGATCATTTGATGAAACCATTTCCTGTATTTGAAAAATTGAATATCCAGATTGAACGCGCTGCTGGTTGCTTTGTTTATGACGAGTCAGGTCAGGTCTCCATCTCCCGATATTCTGTATGCGCATAACGGAAATTGCCTATCCGTTGTAATTCGTGAAGAACTCAATGTCGCTGCCCTGCGCGCTATTCATGGATAAGCCGTATCTGCGCTGGATCGTTTTTGGAATAGGCAAGTTTGGTGTTTTTCTTGTATTAGTGCCATTAAAAAAGTAATTTCACAACAGATACGTCAAGAAAACAGGATACTTTAATTAGATAGATACAAGGAAGCGAATGTCGACAATTACGAAAGGTTTACCAACAGCCGGATTGATTAGTATAGCAGATCACAAAATATTACTGGCCTACAGCAATAATAAAAAAGCCTGGTACCTGCCAGGAGGCAAAATAGATGCGGGAGAGGATTCATTACAATCACTCCGTCGGGAGATTTCGGAGGAACTGAATATTGATCTTGATCCCCAAAAGATTTCCTACTACTGTCATATCACTGCCCCAGCTTATGGTATGGTGCCCGAAGTGATTATGGAACAGGATTGTTTTCTGTACCCGCTTACGGAAAAGATACAACCAAGTAACGAAATAGGAGAAGTGAAGTACTTCTCCCATGAAGATTATTTACGCGAACCTATTCAGGTGATCGGTGTATTGCATGTCTTTGATAAATTGAAAACCGATGGCTTGATCTAAGCGAAAGGCCAGGGCACTGTACTAGATCCCATATCCTTTATTTATGCGAACCTATTCAGGTGATCATATGCTGCATATTTTTGATAGGCTGAAAGCAGATGGCCTGATTTAAGTTAAAGACGATAACTATACTTAGATCCCATAGCCCTCGTTGGCACAATTGATGGTTTTGGTATTTTGTATGGGGTCTATTTTTCCGGTCCTGGTGTTCAGTCGCCAAGCTTGAAGGGTCTTGTTGAAATATTCTTTGTCTTCCTCGACAACACTAATAGCAACGATCTCACTGTCAAATTTGTTGCCTACCCTACAGTTGCAAAGACTAAGTTGTTCGTTGGCTTTGAGTTTACGAATATTGATAGTATCCAGGATCTTATATTTCACTTGACCATTTCCCTTCTCCTTGTCATCAAGCAGTTCATTCAAAATACAGATCCCGTTTTTATCGTTGGTATAATAGCCAGCCGCAAAGCGATAGTCACCAGTTGCACTTTTGTTTGCATCTATCACTGCACCTGATGTATGGGCGTAACTGGCCAATCCCGAAATTTCATTAATCTCCCGAAATATTTTTCCATATAATGGATTTTTCTGATCTTGAATGGTGTTAAAACTTGACCAGCTGCAGATGGCCAATAATGCAAATAGTATACTTGTTAAATAACGCATAGCTTTCATTAATTTAAATACAGTATTAAAGATAATAAATCTCGTTGCATTCTTAAATTAAGAGATTCATTATTTGTTAAGACTGCCTATTCATATTTGGAAAAGTCTACGGCAAATATACAGCGGTTGACCTGGCTGCCATTCTGTGCACCTGCATTGGGTTCGAATTCGGTTAGGCTCCATAGGTAGCCGTAAGTTGCTTCGTAATACAGGGATTCAGCTCCATAAGGCCATCTGTAACGGACGGTGTCATCAGCTCCATCCGTGTAGCGCGCCAAGCGTGCATTGGAGCCATAAGAGTTGCTTGGAGATCCTGTGCAGGACAGCCACGTCCGATTTCCCTTGCGGAATACGCCCTGAATTCCGTGTGCATGGTTATCTGTAAATAGACTATTCTTAGGAGTAACAGTAACAATGCCTGAATTTTGGAGCTGTCCTTCCGCATTGATAGGAAATCCAAAAACCTGGGGTACGATAGCGGCATCAGCACTTCCGGCGTAATATTGACCTGTCCATAATTGGGTACCTTCATCATTGACCTGAACGGTGGAAAAGGGACTGGCGTTATTGATCTTTTGATAACCTATCTGCGGCAGAATATAGCGATAGTTAAATGCGAATAAATTGCCGTTGCTATCTTTTCCGCATTTTTCACTGGTATTGTCGCCGGTGCTGACTTCAATAATTTTATCAAGGTCAAAGACTCTGACCCCCAGATTTGTGCTGCTGAGGTAGATTTTTCCTTTAAAGTAGGCGATACCACCGGCATGTACTTTGAGAGGGGCATAAGTGCCATATTGCGTATATGTTGTCGTGCTACTTGGGATATCGGGTTGCACAAGGAGAATATGGCGGTAAGCCAGGTAAGTGCTTGAACTTGGACTGATGTCGATCAACGTAATGCGTGAACCCTTATTTTCGGCACTATTGCGGGCGTACCAGCTAACTAAGAGGTAGCGCACGCCGTTTTTTGTAAAACCAGCAATGCCCTGTGGGCGCCAGATTGCTGTGGTTTCATCATCGCTGTTCCAGCGAATCCCGCGCACCCGATTTTCTTCGGGAATATTGAATCCATACACCTCGGTGTAAGCGCTCCCGCCAATGGCCTGACGATTTTTGTTTACCTGAGCTGGATTTAGAAAACTGAAACCTGAACTGATGTAGCTGCTGGTATTCACATAATTGTTTACGCTCACTGCAGCAGCGCTCGTACTTGCTTTGAGTTTTGACGCTGTTTCATTTTCAGTGGGCGGCGGAGCCAGTTCATTTTTCTGACAGCCGATGCCCGCTATAGCAAGCATAAAAATCAGTCCAAGTGTGGGTTTTTGAATCATCGTTGTAAGGTTTATGTACTTATATACAATCCGCATTGCAAATGGTTTGCAAGCTGATTACGAAACTAAATGATTCAACTTATAGTTGAGTAATCCCAATATTAAATCTGTATTACGTTTGTGCTTTTCTGTCTTTATCCGCTGTATTCTACTGAAAAACCCATCTGATGGATACCCTTGTTTCTTTAAATGACAGCAATGTGATGGGGGATATTTATCCGTAAGATATTTTATTTTGCTGTTTCTGTTTTTTCTTTTTGGGATTCTTTGTACACTTTGCTATCCTCATCGTCCATGTTCATGTCGAGATCCTCCTCTTTGTATTTTCCCATTTTGAGTTGAAAATTATCAGCGGTACCGGTGATGCGCATCGGGATTCCGAAGATTCCGAATGGCGGTAGTCCGAGCCTGAACCCAAGATTCATCCGCCCATCCAGTGTAACTTGACCTTCAAACCGTGGCCTGAATCCCATCATCTTCATTTTGGTACGTTCGATGGTCATGACATTGTTCTTGATATGTGATTTGATAACGACTTTTTTCACCTCGCCGTCTTTCAATTTTTCTTTTGACGTACTTTCGCTGATGCCATTCAGTAATTTGAACCCTCTGAATTTGATCTGGTTTAGCGTCAGGGTCCCTTCGCCGACAATGGAAGGCATTACCGGCTGCATATTCCCGTTCAATAAACCGCCTAATTTATAATCCAGGGAAACCAGGCCATGTGCATTTTTGGCTGCAGTCACCATCTCTCTGAACATTGGAATTTCTTTATAGGCACGTTGGATATCAAAGCTGTCCGCTTTTACGGCGTAGTCGAAAGCAGCTCTGCGGGGATTTATAGGCCTATAATTTCCATTCATGACTGCTTTTAGTCCTGCTAGTTCAAAACTGCTGCTGTTGAGCGCCAGTTTCCCTTCTTTGAAATGCAAATCTCCTTTGAAATCTTTGATGTTCATGTTGTTGTAAGCCACATTGTTGACTAGGCCCAATACCTGGACATCAAGATTTTTAGGCAGGAGAACAACACCTGTTTCCGAAGCAGCGGATGCTGCCGATGGATTGTCCGCGAAAACCATGAAATCATCAACAGTGATTTTTTTGCTGTTGAGCGTGAACTGTCCCTGTAAAGCAGCATTGCTGTTTGTCAGGTAATTGATAATATTATTCATGTAACCTTTTATGGAGATGGAATTTCTACCATAGTTAACAAGGAAGCGGTCAAAATTCATTTTTTCCTGATGGAAGCTAAAATCACCGTTCTTGATCGAAATAGGTTGCGGGAGTAGGTCGGTCTGGACCTGGATCTTGCCGATGTTGATGCGGCCACTATTGTGGAGTCTGGCATAGCGGCCATTGGTGGCATCACTTTGCAGGCCCTTGAGGCTGAAATCTGTGTGGATAAAACCATCGACATTGGTCCCGTCAAGGGCGAAAAACTTATAGATGGGACCAAGGTTGAGTTTTCCTTTGGATTGAATATTGTAGTTGATGTTATTGAAATTGCGCAGATCTGCATGCAGGAAAAAAGGTTCTCCCGCAAATGTGAATGATACAGGTAGTATTTTTACACTCAAATCACGTAATGATCCCTTCTCGCTATTCACGAAAGCTTCAACATGTATATTTTCCATTGGAATCGGGTACTCCTTGGATTTGATAAACCCGTCTTTCATCACAATGGACGTATTGGTTTCCGGAAAAATATTCCGTTTGAGATCGACATAACCTTTTGCATTGAGATTGACATCGATCAAACCCGCCAGTTCGATATCTTTGACTGGATAGAAACTTTTGATATCGGCTAAGTTGAATAAGGCTTTGAGGTCGGACTGTACCGCAATTTTGTTAAAATCTGTTATCGAAACATAGCCTTTGATATAGTTATTGAGTGCCTGAACCGAGATATCGTGAATAGAAATGGATGCACTTTTCATTTTCCCATCCGGATCTTTTGCTTCAAGACGATAAGCGATCTTGTCAAGTCCTTTAGGGAGATTGGCTAATTTGAAATAGCCATCCGTGAGGCTGTTTCTGATATCAAATGTCGGTATGGAAGCGATGTATTCCTCCGCGCGTTTTTGAAGACCAACTTTGCGTATTGCCCGGGCATAAGTTCCGTCGACTTTTGCGTCGAGATTCCATCGTCCACCCAAGGAGAAGCCCGGAAATTGTAGCGAGGAATACAGGATACCCAGATCGAGGTCGCTTTTCATGTCGGCATGTACAGTTACCGGATGGAGTCCGGCGATCTGTCCTTTTGCGTTGAAGTAGCCTGAAGCGACTTTAAAGTCAAATTGTTTCAGGTCAATCCGGAGTGAGTCGGGATTTAATGCCGGAAGATCAACCTTTAATTTCGCGTTCCAGTCTGTCAACGGATTCTTGGATTGCTTGTACGCCATATATCCGTTGTTAATGGTCAGTCCCAGGGATAAATCGGGCATCTCATTATTGTCAACAATATAGTCACCAATTAAATTCACAAATACTTCGGAAGTGCCTTTGACGGATAGATCTTTTATCCATGATGCATAACTATTGGGAACCAGTGACAGCAATTCGCCCAGTGTGCTCTCCTGGGATTTTAATTTGAAGTCCAGATGATAACCGTGCGAGATAAAGGATAATAACCCCCGGAATCGTACCGGCAGCTGGTTAATCTTGATATCATTCCGTTCAAAAATAAAAGATAGGTTATCGGTGTTAATACGCGTCAATAAGTTGGCATCAATTGATTTTCTATCTACATAGAGTTCATTGTCAAAGGAAAAAGAAAAAGCGGCAATCTTGGCTCGGGTATTCAGATCAAAGATATTCGACATGAGGTCACCCTTGCCCTCGTAGTCCAGTTCTTTAGCGTCAATCCACAGCGGAATAGACTGGTCTTCGTAATGCAGATTGGTCTTTTCAAATTTAATCAGCTGAAAGGCCAGTGCGCTGCTCTCGGAATGATCATTTGCTTTCGTGGAATCCGCTGCTGTAGACTTATAGATATTATAGTTTGCATTACCTAAAGAATCGACCAAAATATTGATCTTCCCCTGGTTGACGATAAACTTGTCAATAATGATTTTTGATTTGAGCAGGCTCAGGAGGTCAATCCCAAAACTTACCTGTTTGGCTGCAAGCAGGGTATCCTTTTTGAATGGCTCAGCGCCCTTTAACAACACCTCATCCATTGACGCTGTCAATAATGGGAATTGATCAAAGAAAGTTAATCTGACTTTGGAGTAGTTGAGTTCCCCATTGATATGCTCGTTTGCCAACGACTTGACTTTGTCGTTTACTTCTTTTTCAAAGATATAGGGGATGGATAATATACAAAGAATGAATAGTGTTATGAAGCTTACTAACCCGATAGAGATTCGTTTGGCAAGCTTTAGAAATGTTGCTTTTGACACAGTGTTGTTTTTTTGTGGCTACAAAAGTCCGAAATTTATTGCTAATGTCCATTGATTGACCGATTTATTTTAGGGTTATTGCTGAAATATGTCAAGTTTCATTGACAAATTGTGGGGCAAAGTGCTTTCTTATCAGGTAGTTTTGTATTGCTCGAAAATTTTCCTGTATTTTTGCAGCGTGAATTTTCGATTTAAAAATGCGGAACAGAAAAATAGTACCATCCTCATTTTCTGTTTGCTTTTGTTGCTGTTGATAGGAGGGGGACTGCTCGGTGTTATCCACCATAAAATAGATCGACTGAATAAAAGAATATTGGTGGATTTTGCCGATGAAAATATGTTGCTGCTGAATAAGCAACTGGAATTGTTACAACAGGAGCTATATGCCGCTGAGAAAAGATTGGTTGATGCCGTACCATCAGAAAATATCCGTCGCGATTCCTTACTTATCCTCATTCCAGCTAGTCACCTGGACCGTGTAGACAATAGGCTATGGGTGCTGCTTAAAACGCGTACAATACAACATCGCTTATACCATGTCTATGTCGATATTGAAAAATTAAATGCCTATTTCGCCAATCGCTATTTTGGAAGAAGGGCTTATTTTGAAATATATAGTGACAAAGGGATCTGCGTCGTTTCACCTGAAAACCGGAAATGGGGACGTCCCAAAGAGAGTGAAATCATTACACAGGGCAAGATCGTCAAGTCCGATTACCTAAAGCTGGATGTGATGGTTACTTCCTATCCCTGTTCCATTATTTTCGTGGGCGGGGAAATTCGGGTAAATACCTTGCTGCTGACCATTGAAGAGGAAGTGCAGGGGCTGATGACCTATAGTATTTTACTTGGCGTTGGTCTGATGCTTGTCGCCATAGCACTTATCTATTTTAATGTACTGGAGCGCCGCAAGACGCAGCAGCTCAAATTAATGGCGCTGAAGCAAGAAAATGAATATACGCAGATGCGTCTGGTTCAATTGCGGCAACAGATCAATCCGCATTTTTTGTTCAATACCTTTGGCTCGCTGCAGTATCTGATCGGTAAGGATAATGATCTGGCCAAGTCATTCGTCGGCAAGATGACCAAGGTCTATCGTAAAATGCTGCGGACTGATGAGTCAGACTGGTCTTCGGTACAGGAGGAACTGGAACTGGCCAAAGCCTATTTCTTTTTGCAGCAGGTACGTTTTGGAACGGCGTTGAAAGATATGGAAATTTCCATTCCAATGGATGTGATGGGCGCGAAGCTACCACGTCTGGCCTTGCAGATGCTGGTGGAAAACGCGATTAAACATACACGGATTTCGGCAGAAAATCCACTTCAGATCCATATTGTTTACCTACCAGAGGTCAATATCATCAAAGTAAGCAATAATTGGCAGCCGCGACAGGGGATAGAGGTGGAAGGTGAAGGATACGGGCTTAATTACTTGGTATCTATGTATGCCCATTATACACTGGATGGCTTTGACTTCGGAACAGAAGGAGAGCGTTTTTTTATCAACCTACCCTTGCTAGATCGTTAAAATAGCATCCAGATAAGCCTGTTCAATACGTGTTCATAGGTTCGATGCGCGTGTTCATACATTGGAAATACGGGCTCGTCCCTTTCAAGGTGATTCTGTACAATATTTTTAACAAATTTGGCTCCTGATCTAGGAATTTAATTGCAAGATTAACCTAATCTTATTCGGATGAAATGATCTTCAGCTCAATGGCGCTTGATAAGAGACCTATCCTGCGCAGCTGATCGCTTCCATGCCATTGAAAAACAAAGCGGGTGCAACAAATGCATGTATGCTATTGAAAAACAGCACTCAGAAATAATTATTCTAAATGAACAACACTTATACCAAGCTAGCCCTAAGCCTCTTATTTTCGGCAGGCCTTATGCAATCTTGTTCTGTATTGCAAACTGTAGGTTTACGAAAAAAAGAGACTGTTACCTCTACGAAAGATTCTACAGCCAAAAAAGATACGACGGTTGCCTATGACAAACTGTTTAAAGACGCGCGCGTGGATAGCGGCATGTTTGCTGTAATCCGAAAGGAAAATAATTATTACTTTGAAATTCCATTGAAGAAAATGGGCCAGGATATTCTCCTGATCCAAAAATTGTCTTCCGTTCCTTTGGCACTGAATGAGGCTGGTGTAAATAAGGGAATGAACTATGAAAATAAGGTCATTCGATTTACCCTACGCAAAGAGAAGAAAGAGGTATGGGTTTCGGAGATTAAACCTCAAGTTGAAGTGCCTAAAGGGGATGCGATTGCTGCATCGGTCTATGATAATTATCGTCCTTCTTATATCGAATCGTTCAAGGTGGAGAGTTATTCAAAAGATTCCAGCGCCGTGGTGATCAAAGTCAATAAAGTATTTGACGGATCGGAAAAGAGCTTTACGGATGTTTTTACCGCCTTGGGCTTGGGTACTTCGCCTAAGACCAGCATATCCACGATCGAAGAGATAAAATCGTACCCTAATAATATTGTTGTGAAATCGGTATTGTCGACAAAGGTAACGGAGGGAAACGAATCGGTACCCGTTTCACTGGAGGTCACAAGTAATCTTTATGAACTGCCTGAAACGCCAATGGTGGCACGTTTTGCTGATCCACGTATTGGCTTTTTTACATCACCGCGCTGGTATTTTAACGATAAACAACAGGAACTGGATAAAAAAAATCTGGTTAATCGCTGGAGGCTTGAACCGAAAGATGAGGACAAAGCACGTTACCTGAAAGGTGAACTGGTAGAGCCGAAAAAACCTATTGTTTTTTATCTGGATCCGGCCACGCCAAAACAATGGCGCCAAGCCATTATCGATGGTGTTCACGACTGGCAGGAAGCATTTGAGGCCGCCGGTTTTAAAAATGCGATTTTGGCAAAACAACAACCGGATAGTGCCAAATTTGATCCGGATGATGCCAATGTATCTTCTATTGTATACGCTGCATCAGCGCAGGCCAATGCGATGGGGCCATCGGTAGTGGATCCACGTTCGGGTGAAATTTTGGAAGCGGATGTGATCTGGTGGCATAACGTAATGACCATCCTAAATAGCTGGATGCGGATACAAACAGGTATCGTAGATACTTCGGTGCGGTCAAATGTATTCTCGGATGAAAAAATGGCCCATGCCATTCGTTTTGTTTCTTCGCATGAGATCGGACATACCTTAGGGCTGATGCACAATATGGGCTCGTCGGCAAGCTTTCCGGTAGATTCACTCCGTAGCAAAAGCTTTACGGCAAAAATGGGCGGTACGGCTCCATCGATTATGGATTATGCGCGCTTCAACTATGTGGCGCAACCTGAAGATGCTGTTGAGCAGATTACACCCGTAATCGGAGCCTATGACAAATATGCTATCGGATGGGCTTACCGCTGGTACGGCAAAACACAGCCTTGGGATGAAATACCTTTGTTGCGGAGAGAGATTGATGCGCATGTGCATGACCCGATATATCATTATGGTGAACAGCAGGATTCCAAAAATATTGTCGATCCACGCGCACAATCCGAAGATCTTGGGGATGATGCCATGAAAGCCGGTGAATATGGAATGAAAAATTTGCGTCGTATGATGCCGAATATCATCAACTGGACAACAAATACCGGAGATGACTATTATCGCGCCGGCAAATTATATATGGGCGTCGTGGGTCAATGGTATGCCTACGCTGACCATGTGCTCAATAATATTGGTGGTATTTATCTTGAAAATGCTGTTTTGGGCGACCAAAAAAATGCATATAGCCCGGTACCTAAAGAGAAACAGGTAGCTGCACTGGAATATTTAAAGAAACATGTGTTCTACATGCCGGACTGGTTATTTGTTCCGGAACTGATGGCGAAAACTTTTCCTTTAAGAGATTCACCTATGGGACCGTTTGAATATGCACCTTATAATCTGCAGCGCGAATTTCAGTATGCCATGCTCTACAAATTGGTCAACGATGAGCGTCTATTGCGCATGGTCGAAATGGAAAATCTGTTTGGCGATAAGAAGGCATGGAGTGCAGCAGCATTTTTAGCGTCGGTACGCAAAGAGATCTTTGCAAAAACAATCAGCGGACAGGTATTGGATCTGAAAACACGCATGTTGCAGCAGAATTATGTAGATGTACTGATGGTTTCTACAAATAAGTCCATGGAGAAACTAAATGCGAAGAAATTAGCTGGGGTCGAACAATTGATTGAAGAAACTCAGCCTAATCTGTGCTTGCATCAACATCATGCAGCCTCTGCCCAAACGGGTTTACGCAATGTGCATGTCACCGGCATGATCCGTACATCGGATATGCTGACCTATAAAAGGGCCGAACTGTATGAGATCTATCAGTTGCTGAAACAAAAACAACGCACAGGGGACGCGACGACAAAGGCCCATTATATGGACCTCGTATTACGGATCGCAAATACTTTGGCATTGAACTAATATATTAACATCTATTATATCAACATCTACCAAAATGAATAAGTTTTTAATACCGCTGACCTTTATGTGTGTGCAAATGGCACAGGCACAGGAATCCAAAGAACTGAAAGGAAAGGTACTGGACGCGGTCACATTAAAACCGGTCGTGGGGGCGACGGTTGTCGTCGAAAGCTCGGCAGTAGCCGAAGATATCGGCGTACCCAATCAGGTACAACAATCTGCATTGGGATCATTGACTGATGCTTCGGGCGAATTTCGCCTAAAAATTCCGGGGAACTTAAAATACGTCACCATTAGTTATGTGGGGTACCAGCGTATTCAGGTGCCCGTATTCCAGGATCACAGGACGATTTTGTTACAACCAAGTGGTGAATCCCTGGATGAAGTCATCGTAACAGGATATACAGATATCAAAAAACGTAAAAATACGACCGCTTATAATAAAATCAATGTGGCCGATATCAAGCAGACAGGGGTTTCGTCGATCGACGAAATGTTGGCTGGTCAGGTGGCAGGTTTACAGTTGAGCAATTTTAGCGGTGGCCCCAATAGCGCACCGCAGATCCGTATCCGCGGTACGGTATCGCTTAATGGTACGCAGGATCCATTGTGGGTGATTGATGGATTACCCATAGAAGGGACTGAGTTGCCGAATCGAATTGATAAGGATAATCTGAATAGTCTGACTAACCTTCCGATTGCAGGCATTAATCCCGATGATATCGCCGATATCACCGTATTAAAAGATGCGGCAGCAACTTCAATTTATGGCGCACGCGCGGCGAATGGGGTTATTGTGATCACCACAAAAAGAGGAAAATCAGGCCCGGCAAAATTGCAGGTCTCAGCGAATACCTTTGTGACCGAACGTCCTGACTTTGCTAAGCTCAACCTGATGAACGCCAATGAAAAGGTGGATTTCGAGCTATTGCTGGCTAACCGCACCGACTTGAATTACCGTACAGGCAAAGGGGCGGTTATGCGTATCCTGGATAAAGCGAATGCACTGGAGACCTACCGTTCAGGCGGTTTAGCTGCTCTTTCGCCAGAGGTACAGCAATCCATCAATCAATTGCGCCTTCAACAGACAGACTGGGGAAAAGAGCTGTACCGTCAGGCATTGAACCAACAGTATTCGGCCTCGATCTCCGGCGGTAATGACGCGCATCGTTATTATCTGTCCAGCGGCTTTTACGACGAAAAAGGAGCAACTAAAGGCGCAGATCTACGTCGTTATTCATTGACGTTAAACAACGATTTCAATATAAATGACCGCTTTAAAGCAGGAATCAATTTATTGGGGTCAGTTACAAATCGACAAAACCCGATCCAGGATGCTGATGGATTTACCAATCCGAGTAATTACATGCGCTTGGTCAATCCGTATCTGACTGTAGGCGATCAAGCTGGGAAGTATAACTACGATCCGGATATCGAAGGCTATGAAAAAGATACTTACATTCCGTTCAATGCCATCGAAGAACGGGAAAATACCAAATATGCATTAACAAATAAGGCGTTAAAAGCGATTGGTTATCTGGAGTATACCATTATCCCGAAATTGGCTTTACGTACCGAATTTGGCTTGCAGTTTGATGAAAATAGCATGGAGCGATTTGCAGATCAGGAAAGTTATAATACCCGTAAATTGCGTGCAGCAACACGGTATTACGATTCTGCGAGCAAAACGTATAAATATTTTTTACCTACGGGTGGTAAAATTGAAAATAACCATAATAGCATTTTTCAATACAACTGGAAAACTTACTTAAAATACAACAAAACCTGGAATGAAAAGCATGAGCTGGAGCTCATGGGTGGAACAGAACTCAGGCGAAGTAAGAATACAATGGTTTCAACCAAAGGTTTCGGGTATAATCCGTCAACTTCGACCACACAAAATATTGTTTTTCCGAATAGCAACTATCAAGATGATTCGAGATTTGATCCCTATAAAAAAGGGTTTATCGAGAATTCATATGCCTCTTTTTATGGAAACGCGACTTACACCTTTGACCGTAAATATAATGTCTATGGTAGCATTCGTTATGATGGTTCCAATATGTTCGGGGTAGATCCGCAATACCGTTTTCTGCCGATCTGGTCCTTGTCCGGATCATGGAATGTGCTGGAAGAAGAATTTATCAAAGGCAGAACAGCTTTATCTGATCTCCGTGTCCGTGCTTCGTATGGTATTCAGGGAAATGTGGATCGCAATACCTATCCGTTTATTGTTGGAAAGTATGAAAATTCGACTATACTTCCAGGTTATCCAGAAGGTTCTGTCGTGGTAGATATGCCTGCCAATGACAAATTACGTTGGGAACGTACCAGATCTTACAATGCAGGGATTGACTTAGGTCTATGGAAAAATCGACTGAATATTACGGTTGATTATTACAATAGAACAAGTACCGACCTGATTGCAAATAGCGCCCTACCTATGGAGAATGGTTTTCAGGATGTCCAGGTCAACTGGGCTTCGGCAAGAAATCAGGGCGTGGAACTGACGATCTCGAGCCGTCAGATCCAGACGGAGAAATTCTCTTGGTCCACGGATTTTAACATTGCCCACAACAATAATAAATTATTGAAGGTCATGAATAATCCCAAAGCTTATGCGCCGGAGACACAGGAAGGCCGTCCGATCAATGGACTATATGTGCTGGAAACAGCTGGATTGGATAAGGACGGTGTGATGCAGTTCAGAAATCAGGATGGTTCAGTTTCGAGCTTTGAGGAGTTTTACGGGTTATACGATCCTTGGGCAGATTTCTTACCGGGATATATGTCGCAGACTGATATGACCGCCGCTGTCTACCGCTCGAAATTTAAATACAAGGGCAGTAAAGACCCTAAGTTTACCGGTGGTATGACCAACCGTTTCCGTTATGCGAATTTTGACCTGGCGATTTCAGCGGTCATTAACCTCGAACGTTGGGTAAGCCGTACACCTACCTATAATCCGGCACTCGTAGACCGCGGACAAAATTATACAAAGGACCTCCTGATGGCACTACAGGGTAAATCGGCCCTGCCCGCATTGGGAAGTATCAGTTCAGAATTAAATGACCGCTGGATGGCCTATGGGTGGATGGAGAGTAATGATCCGATCAGTTCATTTAAGCAGTACGATATCTGGGCGAAGAAAATGAGTTATGTCCGCATCAATAGCATTCGTCTTGGATATACCTTGCCTGCAAGCTTGAGCAAAAAGATCGGAACCAACAATTTACGTGTGAACGTAGAAGGACGTAACTTATTTGTTTTTGGAGCGAATTACGAAGGATATTTTGATCCAGAGACTTACGGTAGCTATTATGCGCAACCGATCAGCAAATCTTTTGCTTTTGGTCTTTCAGCAAGTTTTTAATTCTTTTAATTGATTATAACATGAAGAACATAATTTATTTTGGAATGATCATGACGGTTGGCGCATTGACTTCCTGCAATAAATATTTAGATATAAAACCGGTCGGAACTGTCATTCCTGCCTCGGAGAGCGATTTTAGAGGCTTAATGACAAGTGGCTATACGAGTTTTCCGGCGCATAAATCGTATTTATCCTTGCGTACCGACGAACTGCTATTGGATGAAAGTTCGACCGATGCGGCTAGGACCAAAGATATCTATCTCTGGAATGACCAGAATCCAGATCCGGCAACGACAGCGTATCCCTATCTGGCTTTTTACAAAAGTATTTTTTACAGCAATCAGATCATCAGTACCATTGATGAAAAATTGGCAAGTAATGCAACGGTGGATCAGATCAAAGGGGAGGCTTACCTGATGCGTGCCTATGCACATTTTGAGTTACTGAACTGCTACAGCGAAGTTTATTCAGCAAGCAATGTAGCTTTGCGTGGAGTTCCATTGTCCACCAAAATCGATCTGGAACAACGTTTTGTTCCGGCAAGCATAGGTGACTCGTATGCACAGGTGTTATCGGATATGGAAAAGGGGACAGCCTTGCTGACAGTAGAGGATCAGGCCAAAGGCGCAAATTACCGCTTTAGCAAGCGTGGGGCTTACGCCATGGCATCACGTCTTCATTTGTATCGCGGGGAATGGAAGGCGGCAATGGAAGCCGCCGGGAAAGCGCTGGCGATAAATAATAAGTTGGTTGATCTAAACGCAACCGGAAGTAAGCTGCCGAATGATTTTGAGTCAGAAGAGATGATTATGGCGCTGGAGAAAGTATCCATTCCAGAGGTACGTTCAAGTTCATTTATCTCGCCCTCTTTATTGTCGGCCTATTCGGATGGAGATTTAAGAAAAGGACGCTATTTCCAAAAAAGAGGTGCTGATTATGTCTCACTTAAAGGAGGAGAAAACCGTTTCAACGTGAGCTTCAGAAATGCGGATCTTTACCTGACCATTGCAGAATGCAATGCGCGTTTAGGGAACACTGCGGAAGCGCTAAAATATCTGTCCGCATTGAAAAAAAACAGATTTACCGCTGATGCGTATGTCGAAGAAACTAAAGTTGACGCCGGTTTGTCCAAAGAACAGTTGCTGGATGCGGTATTACTGGAGCGTAAACGCGAACTGGCACTTGAAGGCTTGCGTTGGTATGATTTAAAACGTACGACAAGACCTACCATAACACATGCTAGTTTTGGCCGAACGGTGATTTTGCAGCAAAATGATCCACGCTATGTGATCCGTTATCCACAGGAAGCGATCAATAACAACCCAGATCTATTAAAATAAGGTCAATTTTTTTTAATCCTTTATATATTAATCCATTTTCTTTCTTAGGAAATGGATTTTTTATTACATTCAAGCCATGGGATGGAATATATTGATTGTCGAAGACGAAGACTGGGCTTTTGTCGGTTTAAAGGAGATGTTGACAGAGCTTTATGGGGAAAGCGCATTGACCTTTACCAATGCAAAGGAGATCCGGGAAGCGGTGACGGCCATCAATAAGCATTCTTTTGACCTGATCTTTATGGATATCCATCTGATGGATGGACTGAGTTTTGAAATATTTAAGCAGGTGTCGATTGATGTGCCCCTTATTTTTACAACAGCCTATGAACAATATGCATTAGAAGCTTTTCAAAATCAAGGTTATGCCTATCTGTTAAAGCCTTTCGATGCGGAGGAACTCATGCAGGCCATGAAACGTATCGAACCGCTGTTGCCCAAAGCAGAGGTTCGTTTAAAACAGCGGTTTCTCGTCAAGTACGGTAACTTTTTAAAGTCCTTGGCGATAGCCGATATCGCTTATTTTATGGCAGAAGATAAAGAGCTATATGCGGTGGAAAAAGAGTCGGGGGTGGCCTATATCATTGAAGATAGCCTGGTCCACCTGGTGACACAGGTAGATCCATTTGTCTTTTTTCAAATTAACCGGAAATTTCTTATTCGTATTGATTCCATTCAGTCTATGTTAAAAATAAGTCGGAATAGAATTAAATTGGAACTAATTCCCCCAACTCCAAAGGGGATTGAGGTTATTGTGAGCGAAGAGCGTTCTCCCAATTTTCAGCGCTGGTTAGATCAATAATATTCTGTTAGCTAGCTTACTATTGGTTTGTTGTTCTAATTTATTTTTGTAATTATCTGATTTTTAGCTTTTTATTTTTTTATAAAAAATGTATAGTAAATTAGTATAGATTGTGTTATATTTGCGCTCTGATAAAATCTATCAATTTAGTAGATTTTAAAAATGTGTAGCGTTAAATCATCTTTTTTGGTAAAATAAAGATAATTAGTTTATTTATTTTCTATATATTTATTATACTTAACTCATTTATTAAATATCCTTCATATGCACTCTACATTCAAATACATTCCTATTGTCGCATTAGCTTTGTCTGGAGCCTGTGTGAATAAATTGTATGCACAGCAACGTTCCATCCATGGAAAGGTGACTGATGCGACTACCGGACAGGCGCTAGTTGGCGTAAGTGTGCGGGTATCTGATCAAAATAAGGTGACACTAACAGACGCGAAAGGTGAGTTTACGATTAGCAGTTCAGCGAAAGATGCGGCGCTTTTGGAATTTTCGTTTATAGGCTACGAATCGCAGCAGGTGTGGGCTACCGGAGCTACGATATCTTTGGCTTTGAAACCATCAAGTACAGACCTGGACGAAGTCGTCGTGGTGGCATACGGTACTTCTAAACGTACAAATATCACGGGGTCAGTGAGTACCGTGAGTAGTAAAGCGATCGAGAATAGACAGGTATCCAATATTACTAAAGCACTGGAGGGTCAGGTCCCGGGATTACAATCGGTCGCATCTTCGGGTCAACCTGGTACAGAGGCAACTATCCGTATCAGGGGAATTGGATCTATCAATGCCTCCAGTTCACCTTTGATCGTATTGGATGGCAACCCTTATGCGGGTGATATCAATTCGATTAATCCGAACGATATACAGTCAATCTCGGTATTGAAGGACGCTGCTTCCAGTGCGCTTTACGGTTCTCGGGGGGCTAACGGCGTGATTATCATTACGACCAAATCGGGTGTCGCCTCTGATAATACAAAAATTAATCTGAATTTTACTCAAGGTTATTCAACCCGGGCAGTTCGCGATTATGATCAGGTATCGACCGATGAGTATTTTCAACTCTATTGGGAGGCTCTAAGAAATAAAAATCTGTCCAATGGATTATCTGCGGCTCAATCCGCTACAAATGCCAGTAAAACATTGCTGACTGATCTTAATGTCAATCCCTACGGCAGTAAATATCCGCAGCCCGTCGGCGAAGATGGTAAGCTGGTCGCGGGGGCAAAAACACTTTGGGACGATCCCTGGACAGATGTATTGCAGCGTACAGGTGTGCGCACACAGGCAGATCTTGGCTTTAGTGGTGGAGGTGCGAAAAGCACGTATTACATCTCGGGTGGCTATCTGAACGATCAGGGAATAGCCATCGAATCGGGTTTTAAGCGCTATAACTTAAGAGCTAATATTGACAGTAAGGTTAAATCTTGGTTGAATGCAGGGGTGAATATCGGTGGTAGCAGTACGCAGCAAAAATACCCACAATCTGAGGATAGCAATACCGCTAATATCATCAACTTTACGAGACTGGTTCCATCTTTTTATCCGTATTATGAACGAAACCCGGATGGGTCATTTGTGCTCGATGCCAACGGAAATAAAGTGTATGATTTTGGGGAGTACAGACCAAGTGGTGCAACGCCGCGTAATAATCTTGCAGCTTCTTTACCGCTGGATAAAAATGATATCCGTCGGGAGAATCTTTCTGCCCGCGCTTATTTGGAAGCATTATTTACCAAAAATTTAAAATTAAAATCGACCTACAGTGTTGATTATACCAACGGGAGTACACATGACTATACCAATCCAGTATTGGGTGATGGTGTCAATACTGGCGGTTATGTTTATCGCTCAAATGTGCGAACTGTTGCACAGACCTGGAACAATTTATTGACTTACGAAAAACAGTTTGGTTTGCATTACCTGAATGTATTGGCCGGTCAGGAATATTATGCGTTCACCAGCAGCAATATCAGTGGGAGTAGAGAACGCTTTGTTATGCCTGATCTCTTTGAGCCCGTGGCTGCTTCTCAATTAAATGATTTTACCGGATCCAGTGTTGATTATCGGTTATTGAGTTTTTTGGGTAGGGTGGAATATAACTATGATAATAAGTATTACCTGTCAGGATCGCTAAGAACAGACGGATCTTCCCGATTTGCGCCTGATACCCGTTGGGGTACTTTCTGGTCCTTGGGTGGTTCCTGGAAATTAAAGCAGGAGAACTTTTTGAGAGATAATACGACAATTAATCAGTTGACTGTGCGAGCGAGTTATGGCGGGCAGGGAAATGATAATCTCGGAACGTATTATGCCTACAAAGGGCTATATACTATTGCCAACAGTTTGGGCAGAGGGGGAACCTATACGGGGAGATTGGCTACTCCCGATTTAAAGTGGGAATCGAACCTCAATCTCAATGTAGGTGTTGATGTGTCTGCATTTGACAACCGGGTATCGTTAACTGTTGAGTATTTTAACCGACGGAGTAAAGACCTCCTGTTCACGATGCCAATGGCATATTCAACAGGGTATACCGGTTATGACGCTAATATCGGGGCCTTAAAAAATACAGGTATCGATGTTGATATTCATACCATTCCTATTCAAAATGATAATTTTAGATGGAATTTGGATCTTAATCTTTCACATTACAAAAATAAGATTACAGCACTGCCAAATAATAATAGACCCATTCCTACTGGCAACAAGCTTTTGCGTGTAGGTGGAAGCATTTATGATTTCTATTTGCCCGAATGGGCTGGTGTAAATCCAGAAAATGGTTTGCCGCAATGGTATACTGCTGACAAGGATGGTAATAAAACAGGTGAAAAAACTTCAGAATATGGAAAAGCCGGTAACTTTATCGCAGGTAGCTCGCTCCCAGATCTAGTCGGCGGGATTCAAAATAGCTTTACATACAAAAATTTTGATCTATCAGCCTTGTTGAGTTTCAGCCTTGGCGGTCAAATATTGGACAATGATTATATTCAGATTATGCACAATGGAAGTAACCCGGGGCGTGCTTGGTCAAAGGAAATACTTGAACGTTGGACACCTGAAAATACACAGACTGATGTGCCTAAATTGACTACAGATAATCTGAGCTGGACTTCCTCGTCAACACGTTTTCTTTATAGTGGTAGTTATGCCCGTCTTAAGACGCTTAGTTTAGGATATAGTCTACCCTCGGAACTAATTAAAAGAATTGGTATAGAAAAACTCCGTGTTTTTACAACCGCTGAAAATTTATTTACATTATATGGACATCAGGGAATGGACCCTGAGCAGACAGTAAATGGTGCTACTTATTTCCGCTATCCGGCAATGCGCACAATTTCTGGAGGCGTTCAGTTTGTTTTTTAATTATCGGTCGTTAACACAAGAATTTAAATGAAAATCATGAAACTAAAAATTGCATATATCATCCTGGCTTTGTCGTTGGCAAACACATCGTGTAAGGATATCTTAGAGACAAGTCCAACAACATCCGTCGCTGAAGAAGATGTGTATAAAAACACGGACAACGTGGCAACCGTTATCAATGGGACTTGGAAGTATTTAAATGATACTTATTTTACTTATGCGAATCCTGGCTATACTTCAATAATGCGTACAAGTGACGCTATGGGAAGTGATGTTGCCGTGACGACAAAATATGGTTATCGGGATGCTTATGCATTTACCGAGTTAACAAATAATCGTTCGAACCGTGTCAATTCCTTTTGGATTATGTTGTATAAAGTGATTGACAATATGAATAACGTTATCGCGAAAGTGGACAATGCTGCGGGTTCTGTTGAGGCTAAAAATGTTTTAAAAGGAAGAGCACATGCATTACGTGCATTTGCTTATCTGAATCTGGCGAGCTATTATCAATTTAGTTATTTAAAGGACAAAGCGGCTAAATCGGTGCCTATTTACACGGAACCCAGTACCATTGCGACTCAGGGAAAACCCCGGGCAACACAAGAGGAGGTTTATAAGCTTATCGTGAGTGACCTGAAAGCGAGCGAAAAATTGTTAGCATCGGCGAATAGAGATGCTAAGTACGACATTAACATTGATGTTGTCAATGGTTTGCTGGCACGGACTTATCTACAAACAGGCGATTGGAAATCAGCTGCGGAATATGCAGAAAAAGCTACTAAAAATTATGAGCTGATGAATGCTTCCGATTATCAGGCAGGATTTAACGATCTGGGAAATAAAGAATGGATTTGGGGGCATATGCAAACGAATGAACAAAATGTGGCAAGTTATACTTTTCATTACCTAGACGTATCATCCGCCGGATCTTATTACTATAGTTTTATGGCTGATCCTTATTTTAAAAATTTGTTTGATAGCAACGATGTGAGATATTCACTATTTGAATGGGATAATCTGCCGGGTAGAGAAGGTTTTCTGCGGTATAAAAAGTTTAAATTTAAATCTAATTTGATCGGTGATATTGTATATATGCGCGCTTCGGAAATGGTATTGATTGAAGCTGAAGGCTATGCGAGGGCCGGAGAAAAAGATAAGGCAATAGCGCTATTGAATAAATTGCGTACAGCTAGAAATGCAAAATTATTTACCGGAAATGATGTTGATCAATTAATTGCAGAAATTCTTATTGAAAGACGCAAGGAACTATGGGGGGAAGGATTTGCGTTATCCGATATTCTTCGTACCCAGGGGAAGGTGGCTCGGAAGTCGTATGTTGACGCCGATGGAAAACCTATCCAAGTAGAGATTGTCGGTGCTGACGGTAAACCGAAACTGGTCAATGGTCAAGGTCATCGTGTTATTAAATTTCCTGACGGATCGGCTTTTGTTGAAAACAGCTCTTACTACTTATTTTCTATCCCTTATGAAGAGACTGTAAGAAATCCGAATCTCTAGTCCTTTTGGTTTTTATTGCTCAAAGAAAGCCAGTACGTTTATGTACTGGCTTTCTTTTTTCCATAGTAACAAATAAGACTTATGAGACTGGATTTTAAACAGTGCATTGATTTTAATGGTATAAGCGCAATGAATGTTATACTTTTCCACATTATGTTGATAACCCTGTTGAAAAGCTGTTTAAAATAAAAGACACTGTTATTAACAGTACTTATTAACATTATGTTGATAACCCTTCTTTTTTTTTGCCTTCTTGCTCTTGTTCAACCAGATAATATATCCTGTAATTGGCAGGGAAGCACAAAAAAGACTGGCGATAAACGCGATAATCTTTGTTCCCATGCCGCCAATACTACCGGTGTGGATATCATAATTCAATGATCCCAGTTTATCACCAAAGCGTAAGTTCGCACCGGTTTTGATCTCTTTCAAATGGGCTTGTTTTCGGTCAAAATATAGCCAGTCAAAGACACCGCTTCGTTTTTCATACCGTCTGATCTGGATATCTACTTCCGGTTCCGTCTCTTTTTTCAGTCGGATGGAAAGCATTTCAGCCAGCGGATAATTTTTGAGACTATAGTGTAGCGCGTTGTCCTGCAATTTTTCGTACGGTAAGGGAATTGGTTTTGGGGCTGGTAGCACTGCAGGTGCGGCTTCCGGTTGAAAGAGGTTGAAGGTAGTGATATAGGTTTTTTTAAAAGCGGGGAATGCAAAAGCCAGGCCCGTCACAGCAAAGGCTAGTCCAAACAATAGACTGTAGAAGCCAATGACATTGTGCAGATCGTGGTTTAGCCGCTTCCATTTCACTTTCGTATCCAGCCAAAAGCTCCTGCGCAAATGTTTACCTTTCCATTTTTTCGGCCACCATAACACTATTCCACTCAATAAAATGACAAGAAATAATGCTGTGGACCAACTTACCAAGGCATGGCCATATTTTTTTCCCAGCAACAAATTGAGATGGAGCTGTAAGACCAGTTGGAAAAACTCTGTCTTTGTGTTTTCAACCTGTTGCACCTGACCTGTATAAGGATTGATGAATACCCTTTTATAATAGCGAAAGTAATTCCAATGGCCAAAGGCTGTCTCATCTGTTTTCATGGCACGAAATACCCAAGTTCGATCTTTTGCGGGATAGAGGTCTATACGGGAGATTTTCTGCCCCTTTTCAAGACTACTTTGCGCCTTGTTCAGTAGGGTGCTCAGGGGTAGTGGCTCCGAAGAGGTATTTACGTCGGCTATAAAATACTTTTCGGGATAAGCCCATAATTTGAGCTCATCCTGAAAGGTATATATACATCCTGTTAGACTTAAAATAAGTACAATGACGCCCGTTAGTATTCCGAGCCATTTATGTATCCAAAGTATGCTGGACTTGAGCATCTAAAATTTGTAATTGATATTAAAGGAAGCCATCATTCCCTGACCTTTGACGTAATCCTCATTTAGTGCACGGTATTGACTGACGACCGGATAGTAATTCTTATTGAAAAGGTTTTCGATACCCAGTCCCAATGACCATTGTTTATTGATCTGGTAATTTCCGTTTAGATTGAATAAATCAACAGATTTAACCGGCCCCTCACTGTTTTTGTAAATACCTTTTTCGTTTGGCATGAAACGGTCGCGAGCGCCAGTATGTACCCAAAACAGTTGGAAGGACAATGGCTTGATCGGGGTGTAATAGATATATCCCGTTGCTTTGACCGGAGCAATGCGTGAACCATTGAGGTAGGACTTTGTGCCATCCTCTTTCTTCGATTTCCCCTCCACATAGGCATATGTTCCGCCTATTGTGAATTGCGGGCTGATAGTTGCATTTAGGGCTACTTCATATCCATAAACATCTTCGGGAAGTCGTTGTGGCATTAGATAACCGCCTATATCTACAAGTTCCACGCCCATTTTTGAAGTGCTGTAATAGTAGGAAGCGGATAGTTGGAAAATACTGTAGTTGCTGGAAAATCCGACTTCATAGTTATTGGTAATGATGGGATCTGTTTTTAGACTATCCAGGTCATTGTCGGTTGCCCTGCGGACGATACGTCCAAGTTCATTGATGGCAAAACCCTGTGAAAAACTTATGAAAGGGTTAAAGAATGCATATTTATTGTAGCGAAGGCCTGCATTGAACGTAGCTCCTTTATACGGTATTTCACCGCCTTTGACAGCAATACTACCTTCATTATTCGGCCCGGTAGCAATGGTGTTAAAGTCTTTGATTTTGACGTTTGCATTTTCATAGCGGACGCCACCTTTGAAAATTAAATTTTCGAGGAAATCAATCTTTACTTGTGCATACGGCGCCACATTGAGCATATTCATATAAGGGATATAGACCCTTCCATCCGTCAGGTTTTGATCCGTGACATCATTCAGGAGATCAAGACCATAAGTAACATCCGCATTGGAACCAAATACTTGAAAAGGCGTGTTGAGATTGATGCGCAACCCTTTTTTCTCGGAGTTGATCTGTGTCTGGCCGGGTCCATACCATGCGGATGCTTTCTCCACATAGCGGTTCATGGATCGAAAGGTGTTGTAATAAGCCGATGCGACTAGCGAAGTTGACGCAAAAAGATTATTTTTGGTATACGTCAGCATTGCATTGTGGTTGTATGGCGTGCCGGCAGGTTTGCCGGGGTCGTCTCCTTTTACTCCTATTGTCGGCGATTGGCCATAGACACCCGTTTGGCTGATATACCGGTTGTGCTGATTGCTGCGATAGAAATTATATACAGCGGATAGATTGGAACTGCTATCAATCGTATAACCGAGTTTGAGGAATGCATTGTATTGATAGGTATTTGAAAGACCATCTGTCTGACCGAGGGCTATTCCATCACCATCGCGCTGAAGACCCACATAATCCGCTGATCCGCTAACGGTGTAATCCCACTTGTTTTTTCGGCCATACAATGTTTGGGCGGCGCGATAACCCAATGTTCCGGCACTGTTTATCGGATTGAAGGTTGTCCGCAGGCTGGTCATTCCTTGAATAGGGGCTGAATCTTTTGCCGGGTTGCGCGTGATGTAATTGATAATCCCACCCGCGGAGCCATTTCCATAAATGGAAGTTGCCCCTTTAATGACTTCTACGCGTTCAATAACACTGGGATCAATGGTGCGTAGGTCGCGCTGTCCATTCATTAAAGGTGTAGATTGTGGAATTCCATCTATTAGCACAAGCACAGACCGTCCACGTAAGGTCTGCCCCGAATTGGTAGCTTTATTCGTCGCTGTACCCAGTCCTGGAATTGTATTGCCAAGTATCGTTGAAAGATTGGTGCTGATCTGGCTCTGTGCCTCGATCTCTTTGGTGGTTAAGATGGATACAGAGGAGGGAACTGTCGATATGCTTTCGGCTTTACGACCGGCAGTAACAATGATCTCATCCAAAGTTTGCGTTGCGTTTAACTGAAATAAGATAGGACTGCTAACTGTATCTAAACGCACAGTTTTTTCAAGAGGAGAAAAACCGGTATAGGAAACACGGAATTGCAGCAGACTATCCGTTGGTAATTTACTGAGCTGAAATTGCCCGCGCTGATCGGAGTATCCAATGTTTTTTCCATTGAGTTTGATATTGGCCTGAGCGACGGGTTTATTTTCTGTATTTTTTACAAGGAGAGCGAATTCTTGTGCATGTAATTGCGTCCCGGGGAGGACGAGGGCTGCAGCTGCGAACATCATATAGCGTGTTCCGTTTTTCATTGTAGTTTATTTAGATCAAATATAAATTGATGCAAATATAGAATATTTATATTTTTTCAGCTTAAAAAAGAGCGCTTTTTTATCCAATTTTTTTGATCTATTCTGATTACTCCGGTAAAATCCATATTGACAAAGCGAAAAACCATGTGGAGCGCCTTTGTTGGAGGTTGACAATTTTAAGAATATGCTGGTTTGATGCTTATTACCTCGGGAACAAGAAGAGAAAAATACATATTTTGTTTACAATTTATTGATATAGGATAGCTATTTTAGCGGAGCATAATTCGATAATTAAAGGTAGATGACTTTTTCAGAATCCAATTGTATACGCTTGAAAGCAATTTCTGTCGTTCTATTATTATTTTTCCTCAGTTTTTTGGATAGCCCTGCTTTTGCCCAAGGCAATCACTGGCTGAATTTTGAATCCGCAGAAGCGATGCGAGCGCATTTTCGCTATGCTGAAGGAAAGAAAATAATAAGCGGCCATCGGGGCACGATAGAGGATGGCCTTCCTGAAAATTCGATAGCAGCTTTCGAGGCGGTGTTACGAAGAACCCCGGCTATATTTGAAATAGATCCGCGTTATACGAAAGATAGTGTTGCCGTATTACTGCATGATGCAAACCTGGAACGGGTGACCAATGGGGTGGGACGGGTATCAGACTACACTTGGGCTGAATTACGTAAACTTCGTCTGAAAGATCATGCTGGAAATATAACCAAATATCCTATTAATACCCTGGAGGAAGTGATAGCATGGGCCAAAGGGAAAACCATTTTAAATCTTGATAAGAAAGATTTGCCCTTGTCTGCAACCGCTGCCATAATACGGAAACATAAGGCCTATAGCTGGGTTTGGGTTACCGTACATAACGTTGAACAGGCGGCATACTATTTGGCTCAACATCCAGACCAGTACATGTCTATGCATATCAAAGATCAGTCTGCCTTAGCTAAATATCAAGCTTCAGGTTTGCCTTATGACCGAATGATTGTCTACATAGGGCCCGAGCTCAAAGAATCGAATACAGAAATGTACCGCTTTTTTAATGCAAAGGGAGTCATGTGCATGATCTCCTCGGCCTCAACTTATGATAAGCTTCCAGAAAAGGATGAGCGTCAGAAAAAATACCGGGCGATATTTGCCGAGGGCGCATCTATTCTTGAATCTGATTTACCAATGGAGGTGGCAGATGCAATAAATTAATCCAACTCGACGTTATCAGCCAGAAAATTAAAGTAATTTGGAGATTCCTCTTCAAAAATTTCCTTTCCTTCCATCATATAGGCGCGAAGAAGATATTCCTGCGCAGATTCCATTTGCGCTGTCTCCAGGTAACACTGTCCTAATCGCAGCATGATAAATGGATTCTCGTAAGCATTTTCTATAATATTGCTTTTGGCATTCTCAAAGTGGGCGAGCGCATTTTGGAAATCATCCTGTAAGAAATAAGCATCCCCGATTGAAGCTTCCAGCCAAAGACTTTCGGCGTGGACATTTTGTGGAGCAGGGACGAGATTGAGCGCCTCTGTCCATACCCTGATCGCTTCAGGAAAATTCTCTTCATCGCAATAGGCATTGCCTTCTTCACTCAGTTGGTCGATTTTATCTAATGTTTGATCATCCATGGCATTCTTTCTTAATGGTCTTTACGAAGTTATGAAATAAATAAAAAAAAACACCTGAAATCTTAAACTTCAGGTGTTTAAATATATTGAAAATACTTTTTTATTTATTCCACCATACTTTGGTGTTGATCACATCGTCTCCCTGTTGCGCAAGGGCTGCCTGATAATTTGCTTTATTGGTGCTTTGTTCCTTTAATGGATAAACAAAACGGCTGGGTATTTCTTTTCCCACTTCTGGTGTAAAGTAATAGGTGACAGTTTCACCATTAATAGTCCCTGTCCAAAGTGCGTCGCCTGCTTTTGTCAGGAATAATGGATATCCAGTTCTTCTGATCTCTGACCACGCTTCAACACCTTGGTTGAAAAGTGCCAGGTATTTCTGAGTTAGCACGTGCTCTTTGTTCGCCGCAGGAAGTTCGCTGACATAGGCTGTGATATCGGCTTGTGGGACACCCCATTTTTCCAAAGAGGCTCTTATGCCTTTTTCATAATTGACTTGATCCCAGTTGTTATTTTCGGCTTGGATAAATGCTACTTCTGCGTATTCCATAAGAACTTCGCCATAGTCTGCCGCATTGATCAGGTCACTTGGCAAGGATATTTTATCGACCGGAAACAGATTTCCGGCAGCTAAAGGCAGGCCGTAGGGCTGGCCTATAAATTTTCCATCTGCGGCTGTTGGCTTGGCAAATTTGGCTAACCTTGGATCGACGATTTTAAAAGGACCACGCGTACCTTGAAGGGTTTTAATAAGAACATCGGAGATCGCGAAATCTTTCCGGTTAGCAGTTACAGTAGCGCGGAACAAAGGTGCTTCGTTGGGTGAGGTTTTCGAATATTTGAATACAGCGTTGTCACTATTGGACGTAAAAACTCCTTTTGCCAGTGCATCTGCAATATGTGCTGTAGCTAAAGCGGCATCTTTGATCTTGATACGATTGGCTACCCGTAAGCGGAGGGAATTGGCAAATTTTGCCCAGTTTGCATTAGACCCTTTATAGATAATATCGGCGCCGCCGAAAGTTTTATCCGATGAATATTTGAGCAGGGTATCCGCTGCCTGTTGAAGTTCGTTGAGAATATCCTTATAGATTTTTTCCTGACTCGCATATTTGGGTGTAAGATTGTCCGGATCCTGCTGTAAAGCTTCGAAATCAGGATCTTTATTACCATAAGACTCATAGGGGATATTGCCAAAGACATCGGTCAATGACTGAAAAGCATAAGATTTAAGAATTCTTACAATGGCAATTTGATTGGCATTTGTGCCGGCTGTCCCTGCTGTGGCGATTGCTCTGGTGCTTTCATCCGTATTGAGTTTGATAATATCATTTAAATTGTTCAATGCTTTGTAAGTTGCCGTCCAGTAGTTGTCGGAATAACTCTGATCTATTCTGTAGCGGGATTGGTCAGTATAAATATTCTGACTAAAATATTGAGCAAATAATTGCGCCCCTCGAAGACTAATCTCTTCACTCCGTAAGGCATTGACCAACTGTTTCTCCGCTGTTACCAATAAGGTAGGCGTTGGAACTGAAGCCGGACGATTGGGATCAGTATTAATCTCTGCAAATTTAGCTTTGGAACACGAAGATGCAAAAAGTGAGATGCCGATCGCTCCTGTATATAGTATATTTAATAATTTCATTTTTTTAGAATTTAAGATTCACATTAAAACCATAGGTAACAGGCAACGGAATAGCGCCGCCTTCGATACCCTGTACATTACCACCACTGGAGGTAAATTCAGGATCAATGTATTTACTTTTGGTATAGATATTCCAAAGGTTACGGCCATAGACACTAACGCCGATATTCTTAATAACTTTGACATTGGCTAGTTTGAAATTATAGCCTAAAGTGACTTCCCTGAGTTTAACGTATGTTGCATCGAAAATGGAAAAGGTTGTAGGTCCATTGTATTCATTGCGCGACCACTGCTGTGCATCAATATTGGTTGTGTTTGGCGTAATATTTTTGACATCGTAGGTTCCGTCACTGTGAAAGGTAACATCCCCTTTAACACCATCGAGTACAATACCTGTTTCACGGATATTATTGGCAGCTGTTTTGTCCAGAATACCGGAATACATACCGACCTTATAGGTTTGGGAGAAGAATTTACCTCCTACACGGCCAGAAACCAAAAAGCCGAGGGCAAAGTTTTTATAGCGGAAGCTGTTTTGGATGCCAAAGGTGAAATCAGGCAGAATAGAGCCAAGAGGAACCAATTGGGAGGTCTTCATATAGGTACTATTCTTAATTAATTTGCCATCTTTATCTTGCGTATCTTTTTCTAGTACACGTTGTCCATCCGGGGCATACACAAAGTCATTACCAAGGAACTGGCCATAGGATTCCCCTTCACGAGCGACCAATTGGATCAGTGAACTGCTTAAGCTTAATGTATTCACTTGATCGTCTAATTTGACCACTTTGTTTTTGTTCTTCGCCCAATTGATTGTTGCGTCCCAGGAAAAGTTTTCATTTTTGATTGGTGTGCCGTTAAGCACAATTTCAATGCCTTTATTGTTGATTCTACCCGCATTAAGCCATTTGCCTTCGTATCCAAAAGAAGACGATACCGGTACAGCCAGAATTTGGTTTCTTGAGTTGTTATTATAATAGGTCAGATCCAGGCCTAATCTGTTTTTGAATAATTGGAGGTTGATACCAGTTTCCCACGAACTTGTTCGTTCTGGAAGCAGGTTGTTGTTTGGTTTGATAGGTGGTAATGTATAGGAAGGACTACCTTCAAAAGGCTGATCCGGGTTATAAGCCTTAGCCAACTGGTAAGGATCTGTATCATTTCCAACATCGGACCAGCCTAATCGCAGTTTACCAAAGCTTAACCAGGATAAGTTTTTGAAAGCTGCTAAATTGCTGAATAGAAAGCTTCCTGCCACGGATGGATAAACATAAGACCAGTTAGAAGTAGGAAGAGTGGAAGACCAGTCGTTTCGAATGGTGGCATCGATATAAAGCAGGTCATTATAGCCCAACGACACACTGCCGAAAACCGACGCGATCCGTTTATGATAACTGAAATTATCGACCTTGATCGCACTTGCATTTTTGAGGTTATAGTAATTAGGGATAATCAGTCCGCCTTGTGTAATCGCATAATTGTTTTGAGATTTCTTATCTCTGATATTCCCGCCGGCGAAAGCAATGAGTGAAAATTTATCCCAATTTTTTTTGGCTGTTGCAATAAACTCGTAATTATATTCATTGAGCTTATTGTTTGTTTCTTCGTATTGTGAAGCGCTGCGTGAATATACAGCAATGCGATCCTGTGCTTGGAATGAATAGATATCGCCATGAACTTTCGCTCCCAGCGTTAACCACTTGTTGACAGCATACTCTGCGCCAATATTTCCATAGAAACGGTCCCTGCTATCTTCCATATACGATTCATAGGCTGACCAATAGGGGTTATCGATAAAACGTGTTGCCTCGGCAGCGGGTGTATTTTGCCAGCCGGTACGATTCCACGCTAGTGGCGTTCCATCTGCCCGTTTGTAATTTTCCAGTATTTTGTAGTCGACTTGAACGGCTCCCCATTGAAATGCTTCAAGGATAATATTTCGGTTAGAAGCGCCGGTCCAGGGACGTCCCAGTGCGGAACTGCGGATATAATTAAAGGTCGAGTTGATTTTTAATTTTCCTAATTGGGTGCCCCCCGAAAAATTAAAAGCATTGCGATGTAAATTTGAATTCGGAGTAGTGCCGGTTACATTTTTGTTTGTGTAAGAAAAACGATAATTGGTATTTCCGCTATTTCCGGCAATTGCGAAATTATTTGTGTTGGCAACTCCGGTTCTAAAGAAATAGCTGACGTCATTTTTTGGATAGAGCCAGGGTGAAGGCTTTAGGTAGTTAGCCTCATCTTCGGGATTGAGGTTGTACCACTGTAAAACTGGTGTGCCATCCAATTTTGGTCCCCAGCTCTCATCGGCGGCATAGTCTACGATCTTATAATCGGTACCAGCAATATTCTGTGTTTGAAAGCTGGTCGAATAGCCCTGTCCGTAGAGATGCTGTCTTTTTGGAAGACGGACAATATTTTCGAAATCGATTCCTGTATTTAAGGAAATTTCCACTTTCTCACCTTTTGAAGCGCGCTTAGTCGTAATCATGATAACGCCATTTGCGGCTCTGGAGCCATACAATGCTGCCGCTGTCGCTCCTTTCAGGACAGAGATGTTTTCAATGTCATCCGGATTAAGGTCCTGTATCATGTTTCCGACATCTTTTCCGGCACTTCCATTGATCGTTGAAGTTGAATTGAAATCCGTGTTATCGATAGGCGTACCATCAACGACATAGAGCGGTTGGTTATTTCCCGCAATTGAATTGATACCCCGAAGCGAAACGTGGGAGGATCCGCCCATGTTGCCACCGGATGTCGTCACTTGAAGACCTGCGACTTTTCCGGAAAGCGCACTGAGTGCATTGGTAGGACGTGTTTGAAGCTCAGTAGATTTGACTTCTTGGACGGCATAGCCTAATGATTTCTTTTCGCGCGAAATACCCAGGGCGGTTACAACAACTTCATCCAATTGGGAACTCGTCGGAGAAAGTTGAATTGTGGTAAGTCCGCTGGGATTGGTTTGGACAGTTTTGGAATCAAAACCAATGTATTGGACTTGGATACTGATAGAATTACCGTTTGACGGCAATTCAAATAGGCCATTTGCATCCGTTTGTACCTGTTTCTTACTTGTTATTTCTGTAATCGTTGCTCCTTGAATAGGGGCGTTGTTATTGTCGACTACTTTTCCTTTTATGGTGGATTGAGCGTATAGCGTGCCAGTGCTTAAGCATAGCGCTGCCAGTACGACAAAATCTAGGTTGTTTTTTGCCATATTAATTTAGTAATAATAATGAGTGGATCTTTTTGTTTGTGGTTATAGGAGATTGTTTGAATTTATCTGAAAAACATCTCCTAGAAGCATTCGTTTTACAGGTATATGTATTGCACTGATTTTCATGTGTTAAAAAATGTTAATGCAAATATATAAAATCCACCTGATAACTATACTTTATTTTTTATTTTTTTGTAATTCTTTGGTCAGAATGCACAGAATAAACATGTCAGCTTTTGGTTGAGTATTGTAAATACGCACAAAGCAGCTTCTTCGTATAGATCAGGTATTTATAGCGTTCATGAAATATTGCTTGGTATAGAAGTCAATGCTTAAGCCGTGCGTTCTTATTGCTGCGCAACTGTTTATTTTATAAGGTGGAGACTAGGTATGATCATGAAAATACAGCGGAAGAGGGAATTTCCTTGTGGATTACAAGTACGAAGGCCTGAAATAAGACAGGGTATCTCGTTTATGGATACCCTGTGTTTCTTTTATCAGTCAATGTCTACTTTATAAATTGTTTCGGCTTCTTTATCATCAAATTGCCGGATTTGTTCCATAAGTTTCTGTTTCATGCGGGCAACTATGCGTTGATAGCTGGGATCGTTATAAACATTTTGAAGTTCATTCGGGTCTTTTTGGAGGTCGAAGAGTTCCCAGCTTTCAACACGTTTATAATACCGGATCAGCTTGTAGCGATCATCTCTAACGCCGAAATGGGGGCTCACCGCATGTTCACCATTTTCAAAATAATGATAATATAGGTCTTTGCGATGTTCTTCTTTTGTATTTTTTAGGACATGAACAAATGATTTTCCCTGCATATCACTAGGTTTTTTGATGCTTGCCAGCTCGAGGAGGGTGGGGGCGATATCAGCGTTTACCAGCTTTGCGTCGATTTTTGTCGCAGGTTTAATCAATGGGGGATAGCGCATTAACATAGGAGTGCGGAAAGACTCTTCATACATCCAGCGTTTATCAAACCAACCATGTTCACCCATATAGAAGCCCTGATCCGAAAGATAGATCACGATGGTGTTTTGACTGAGTGATTTCTGATCCAGATAGTCCAATACTTTGCCTATGTTGCGGTCCATGGATTGAGCAGTGTTGAGATAATCGATCATATAACGTTTATACTTCCATTCCGCAAGCTGTTTTCCAGTCAATTTACTGTTTTTAAGCTGTTCGTAGATTGGCCGATAATAGGCAATATAACGATCTTTTTGCTCTTGGTTCATGCGTTTAAAATTTCCATCGTTTATCATATCTTCCAAGGAGTTGAACATCTTGAGATCATAGGCCATCTTCATATCTTTGTCAATGGACATTTCCTGTAACGCGGCAGCTTGTCTGCTTTGATAATTATCGTAAAATGTGGATGGAATAGTAAAATTCATGGCGTCATAGGCGCCAAAGTCCTTTGGATCGGGCATCCATGTGCGATGAGTTGCTTTATGACCGATGACCAGACAGAAGGGTTTACTGGAATCTAGCGTATCCAGCCAATTGATCGATTTTTCCGTCACGATATCTGAAACATATCCTTCCGTGTGCTTGCGCCCTTGTTTGCTGATGAAATCTGGATTGAAGTAGGTGCCCTGACCCACGAGAATATCATAATAATTGAACCCTTGAAGTTTTTCCCCTAGATGAATCTTGCCTACCCAGGCTGTTTGGTAGCCCACCTGTTGTAACTGCTTGACAAATAAATCCTGATTGAAGTCAAATTCGGAAGTTTCATTGTCCTTAAATCCATTCTTGTGGCTATACTTGCCTGTCAATAGGGTGGCTCTGGCTGGGCCACAGATGGAGTTGTTCACATAGGCATGGTTGAAAAGTGCTCCTTCAGTCGCAATACGATCAATGTGTGGCGTTTTGGCATAAGCTGATCCATAGGCACTAATGGTCTGATAGGCATGATCGTCTGATATAATGATCACGATGTTAGGCCTGTTTTGCCCCAGTACCTGGCTGCATATGCCCCATAGTATAAGTGCTAAGCAGATAGACGTAAATTTCATTGTAATAATGGTTTTGTCGTTGATTATGTTATTCTCTCTTTAAAGATAGAAGATTATTCTATTTTTATAATTAAAAAGTGAGAGGTAAATATGAGGAATACAAGTTGGACCCGAATGAGAAATGTAGTATTGACTACAATATTTGCAGGATTGTATATCTGTGCAGGAGCACAGGAGGTAAATGTTTTTGTATCCGGTGAAGGTGGTTATAAAAGCTATCGAATACCGGCCATTGTCAAAGATAAACAAGGCCGATTATTTGCATTTGCCGAGGGAAGGGTGGATCATGCGGGGGATTTTGGGAATGTAGATATTGTTTATAAAATCAGCCCGGACAATGGTAAAACCTGGGGACCACTGCATGTCGCCGTTGACAATGATAATTTGCAGGTCGGAAACCCTGCTCCCCTGGTGGACTTGTTAGATCCGACATATCCGCAGGGACGATTGTTACTTTTTTACAATACCGGTAATAATCACGAAGCAGAAGTGCGTAAAGGGAATGGTTTGCGCGAGTGCTGGTCTGTTAGTTCTACGGATGGTGGTAAAACCTGGTCCGATCCACAGAACATTACACTGCAAACCCATCGTCCCAATCAACCTTCCGTGAATGCAGCATATGCTTTTCATGAGGACTGGCGCGCATATGCAAATACCCCAGGGCATGCATTGCAATTCGATTCTGGTCAATATAAAGGACGGATCTATATTCCTGCGAATCATTCAGAAGGGAATCCTAAAGAGCATGGCAGGGATTATTTTGCCCATTCTTACTACTCGGACGACCACGGTAAAACATTCAAGATAGGGAAGAGTGTGAAATTTGAGGGATCAAACGAAACGATGGCTGCTCAGATCTCTGCAACTGGACTGTATATGAATTCCCGCAATCAACAAGGTAATGTGAAAGAACGAATTGTGTCGTATTCGACCGACGGCGGAGTAACCTGGGACACGACCTATTACGATAAAAACCTACCCGATCCCGTCAATCAGGGTTCTGTGCTTTCTTGGCAGGGGAAAGGCGGATACCAATTAGCTGTTTGCAATGCTGCCACGTCGGATAGAAGAGACAATCTGACGCTTCGGTTGAGTAAGGACCAGGGGAAAACCTGGTATTTCAATCGAGTTGTTGCCAAAGCTCCCGAGGGTGTAAAAGGTGACTATGCGGCCTATTCAGATTTAGTGCTTTTGAATAAAAATAAAATCGGGGTTTTATTCGAAAAGGAGAATTACCAAAAGATTGTGTTTGTGCCGGTAAAACTCCAATAGCTCTTGTTGCCCAAAAACGATTTTTACGCATATTGGTTCTACACCGCTGTTGATGCTTAAATATATAATAAACAGGGAGGACACAATGGATTTTATTTTCAACTGACAAACTTGGATATAAGTTTATGACGGAATAAATTTTTTGTTTGGAATGGACGAGAAATGAGGGGGATGAAATAAGGGGGTATATATCAAAAAAAACACCTGAAGTGGGGAACCTCAGGTGTTTAACCTAACCAATTATTAACCTAAATTTATGAAAAGTATACTTTTTAAAGTATAGGAAATTATGTTCAATATCCATGCCATTTCGTTTGTATATCTGGAGCTATTTTTCTTTTGTGTTATTTTTGTTACAAAAATATCCTGTATTTTTGTTTTCGCTATATGTTTTTGACTAAAATCTATTGTTTGGGATAATTAATACATTATTCGGACTTACTGCTGTGCGCAAGATACAAATGAAATTTAGGTCAAACAGAATAGGGACATTTTAGGGAAGTTGGTTATAAGGAGCGGCAAGTGAAATAATAAGAAATACATCCTTGTTCAATAAAAACAAGGATGAGTAGATCGGCTAGAAATATAGTCGAAACAATTCGTTCCATTCGGCATCTAGGTTACCTGCATATACAGGTTGCCGTGCCCGATTATACCAATAGCGGGCATTCCAGAGATCTCCTTCTTTGCGGTGAAGGTACGCATGTACATGTGCGGCTTCTATATCATCCAATTGATCAATGAGATCATGTGCAGTTTTCCAATCTCCTTTTTTATCATACCATAATGATTTTTGGACGGCAGACCAGTGATGAATAGGACTGTCGAATAATTGAAACTCTTCTATTGTCATCTTGTTAATTTGTTAATTCTTTACTCCAGATTTCATAAATATTATCTCCTTTTGAGCTCTTTCCACTGTGATGCCATTTGTTGTCATCCAGTTTTCCGTTAAAGTGGAGCTCTTGACCGACTCTCGTATTATCCCTCGAAAAGAACAGTATTTTCTCTGTGTAACGATTGCCTTTGAAACTATAGTATCCTCCTCCTGTTCCATAAAATCCTTTTTGGGCCGGATTAATGGCAATCCATTGAAAGTACCCGTCAACCAGGATCTTTATTGTTTTGCGGTCTGCTTTTGGAATCTCATGCATTTTAGCTTCTTGCTGCCTGCCCGTAATTCTCCATAAAGCATCTAAATCTTGGGCGATGGTCGTCTGCCTTTTGAAAATTCGCTCGGAGTCCGGTGTCTTTATTTGGATCGCGTCATTTTGTGTTTTAAAGTAAAGATTGGCTGTCTTCCCAATATGGGTCGAATCTTTTGTGTCATATTCGATCGTAATGCTGGTATTATTGCCTTGTTGTTGTATGGGGCCACCCCAGGTATAACCAAATTGCTTTTTGCTTTCATCATAGGCTATGAAGGAGAGGTAATGATCTTTGATCAAAATTAAGTTTTTGTTGGTACCTGCCGTGGAAATATACGCACCATCAGCAAGTTGTGCCTTAGCTTGGAAATGTACCGCTACAAGTGATAAGCACAATAGTAAAATGCAGTTTCTCATAACAAATCAAAACATGTGTCTTTTAAAGATACGAAATAAAAGTGTTGGACTTTCTATATTAAGTATTATAATAACCAATGCATACGGATTGATTTAAATGGAATGAGCCCGATAGGATACCGAGCTCATTATATCAAAAAAACTGCGTAATTTAGTCCAACTTATTGGGGTCAGTCCAAAAATCAGCCTTCAATTAATCGTAGGATTTATTTGAATTTACTTGCCAATGCGGCTAGCTTACTCGCCATGTCTGTTTCTGGTTCCGCTTGCCGTTTGCCCTCATTTCGCTTATTCTTGGACAGAACAGGTTTTTCATCTGTTTTCATCGATAGGGCAATGCGGTTACGTTTCTCATCCACTTCGGTCACCGTCACCGTTACATGCTGCTGCACTTTGACTACCTCATGCGGATCCGAGATATAGCGGTTGGAGAGTTGGCTCAGGTGTACTAAGCCATCTTGATGCACACCAATATCCACAAAAGCGCCAAAGTTGGTAATATTGGTTACGATACCAGGGAGTTTCATGCCTATACGTAAATCGCCAATGCTATTGACGCCCTCAGTGAATGAAAATGCTTCAAACTTTTCCCTGGGATCAAGACCAGGTTTGGCCAGCTCGTTAAGGATATCATTTAATGTGGGAAGTCCCACTTCCGCAGTGATATAGTTTTTCAACGGAATGGATTTTCTTAATTCAGCATCTTTGAGCAAGTCTTCTACTTTTTTACCCAAATCTTTCGCCATTTGCTCAACCAATGCATACCGTTCAGGGTGTACTGCGGATGAATCCAATGGATTGGCGGCATTTCGTATCCGAAGGAAACCTGCAGCCTGTTCAAAGGCTTTATCTCCAAGGCGAGGTACTTTTTTCAATTCACGGCGCGAAGAAAAAGGTCCGTTTTCATTTCTATATTTAATAATCTGCTGGGCTAGAGCTGGACCTAAACCAGAGACGTAGGATAAAATCTGTTTTGAAGCAGTATTCAGTTCCACACCTACCGCATTGACACAACTGATGACGGTATCGTCCAAGGATGTCTGTAGTTTGTTTTGGTCTACATCATGTTGGTACTGACCGACACCAATTGACTTGGGATCAATTTTAACCAGTTCGGCCAATGGATCCATTAATCTTCTTCCGATCGATACTGCACCACGTACAGTAATATCGTGGTCTGGAAACTCTTCACGCGCAGTTTCAGATGCAGAATAGATAGAAGCTCCACTTTCATTAACCATGACAATGGTAACATTGTTAAGTCCCAGTTTTCTCACAAAATCTTCGGTTTCACGTCCTGCAGTTCCATTACCAATGGCAATGGCTTGGATGTCATATTTGGAAACCAGATAGGTAATCGTTTTTTGCGCTTCAGCGAGCCCATTTGCACCATTATGTAGGAAAATTGCCGTGTTTTCCTTTAGCTGGCCCTGCTCATCCAATACAACGGTTTTACATCCGGTTCGGAATCCCGGGTCTATCGCGAGCAATCTTTTTTGTCCCAATGGAGCCGCTAAAAGTAACTGACGAACATTGTCCGCAAAAACTTTGATCGCTTCTTCATCCGCCTTTTGACGGGTCAACACGCGGATTTCCGTTTCCATGGAAGGTTTCAATAATCGCTTGTAGCTATCAGTCAATGCCAATTTCACCTGTGCTGCGGCAGCGTTGGAAGCTTTGATGTAGAGTGATTCAATGGCTGGAAGGATGTTGTCTTCATTGATATCGATATCCAAATAAAGTAATTCTTCTTTTTCACCGCGGCGCATAGCTAAAACGCGGTGTGAAGGAGCGTCTTTTAACGGCTCCGACCATTCGTAATAATCTTTGTATTTAATTGCTGCTTCTTCTTTTCCGGGGACCACTCTCGATACAAATTCTGCCTTTTCCAGAAATATGGCTCTTGATTTGGATCGTACTGTCACATCTTCGGCAATAATTTCAGCAATGATGTCCCTTGCTCCAGCTAAGGCTTCCTCACTGTTGCTGACACCTTTTTCGGGGTCTATTAACGAACTTGCGAGGGGCATAAAATCTGTTTTGTCCTGTGCCAAGAGAAGGTCGGCCAGAGGCTGTAGACCTTTTTCGCGGGCAACACTGGCTCTTGTTTTGCGTTTTGGTTTGTACGGAAGGTAGATATCTTCCAGATTTGCCATCGTCTCGGCTGACATTATCTGTTGTTCAAGTTCAGGTGTTAGTTTTCCCTGATCATTGATGGATTTTAAAACAGCTTCTTTACGTTTATCCAGGTCCTTGAGCTGTTGGGATCGGTCTCTGATGTTTGTAATCTGTACTTCGTCAAGACTACCGGTCATTTCTTTCCGGTAACGGGAGATAAATGGAACCGTAGCACCTTCTTCCAATAGTTGAATTGTGGTGCGAACTTGTTTTTCGCTTATGGATAGCTCGTTAGCAATGGTAATTTCGTGTGATAATAAGCTCATTGTGGGTTTTACTTAAAAAGGAAAGCTGTTGAATGGTTATTCAACAGCTCTATGAAATAGCTGATTATAAATTAATACAATGCGATTACGCAGGTTTGTTTGTATTTTCCTCCTGTTCTGTAGGTTTCTTTTCTTCACCTTCGTTGTTTTTGTTCTCAGCAAAGTGGTCATTGTATCCGTAGGTGATGTGAGAAGGTTCCTCTCCGTAATCTAATTGCTTGTGTGGGTTGTGTTCAACAACTCCAGCAGGCGTAGTAAATTCATATTTTTTCTTTGCTGATTCAGCTTCTGAGCTTTCAGCGGTTTCCGCTGATTGGGATTCTTGTTCAGCTTGGGCCTGTTCTTCTGCGGCTTTTACGTCATTAGGAATGGTTTCCGCTTTGACTTCTGCCTTAAGATCTATGTCTTTTTCAAAATTATTGATCTGATCCGAAATCTCACGCTTGATGCCTTCGGATGCATCTTTAAATTCTCGTATCCCCCTACCTAAACCTCTGGCCAATTCAGGAAGCTTCTTGCCACCAAAAAGTAACAAGATCGCAAACACGATTAAAATCATCTCCTGTGTTCCGATGTTTAGAAATGTTATTACTGGATTGTACATACTCTTTTCCTCTTCTTTTGATTACTAACTAGATGCTAAGTTACATTTATATTTCTATAGTTCTTAGATCAACAGGTAAATTTAAGATAATTTTAAGGTATTTGAAACATAAAAATTACTTAACAAAAGGGCTGTATTTGTCAAGTAAATTTTGTTATATTTTTGCTAAATATTTTTTAATATCACGATAGAGCGGAAATATCTTTGTATTTTTGTGCCTATTTTTTGAGGAATTGATTATGTTGGGAAAATTTAAAACATTCAAGCCGTATTATAAAAGTACGATCATATTGGCGGGCCCGGTTGTCATTTCACAATTGGGGCATACATTGGTACATACAGCAGACAGTGTTATTGTCGGACATTTTGCCGGGACAATTCCACTGGCGGCAGTGTCCTTGGTGAATGCTGTATTTATGATCGTTATGGTCGTCGGATTGGGGATTGCCTACGGCATCACCCCCTTGATCGCGCAGGAAAATGGCCGTGATAATAAAGAGGAGTGTGCGGTATTATTATCCAATAGTTTTTGGTTGAATATCATTACGGGCATATTGTTGTTCTGTCTGGTTTATTTCGGATCCATGCTGGCAATTGATCATTTGAATCAGGATCCGGCGGTTGTAAAGGAGGCGAAACCTTATTTGCTGATTTTAAGCCTTTCAATGTTGCCGTTGATGGTCTTCAGTACATTTAAGCAGTTTGCCGAAGGTTTGGGCTTTACCAAACAGGCGATGAACGTAACGATATGGGGAAACGTACTCAATATTATACTTGCTATTATCTTTGTTAAAGGTATGTTCGGTATTACACCGATGGGTGTGAGAGGTGTCGGATACAGTACCCTGATTGACCGCATTTTGATGATGTCTGTCATGATGACTTATGTGCTACGCTCACAAAAGTTCAAGAGCTACATTCAGCATTTTAAAATTACGGTAATAGATCGGGTAAGATTAGGAAAGATCTTACGGATCGGAGCTCCCGTTGCAATGCAGTACGTTTTTGAAATTGGCGCCTTTGCCGGAGCATCTTTACTTGCCGGAACCATAAGTGCTACCGCACAAGCTTCGCATCAGGTAGCGATTCAGCTTGCAGCAATGACTTATATGATGGCCAGTGGTATTGCCGCAGCGGCAACCATCAAAGTAGGCAATAGCTATGGGAACAGAAACCTGTTCCGCCTGGAGCGCTTTGCAATAACTTCTTATCAGTTGGTCTTGGTTTTTATGCTGATTACTGCTTCTTTGTTTGCGATCTTCAATAATTATCTACCTTATATTTTTACTTCTGATAAAGCTGTGGTTGTCATTGCAGCTCAACTACTGATTATTGCAGGACTTTTCCAATTATTTGATGGTACACAGGTTGTTGGCCTGGGAGTTTTGAGAGGCATGGGTGATGTTAATATTCCTACGATCATCACTTTTATTGCATATTGGGTTATCGGACTACCAAGTGGTTATGTGATGGGAATACTTTTTGATTGGGGAATTGAGGGCATCTGGTATGGTTTGACCTTGGGCTTATTGACCTCATCACTGTTGCTCTATTTACGGTTCAAAATGGTGATCAGGAAAAAGAAGCTGCAGTTTGCAAATAGCATATTGTAGCATAAAGCATTGTGATGATAGAATTAAAGTAGACATTTTGTATCGCTGAAAATTCATTGCCGCGCGGATACAACGGATGTTAAATAAAAAAATGGCTGTCCAAAGGACAGCCATTTTTTTATCGCTATACTGTTGCTGTTAAATTTCTCTGTTGCTATCCCAGTTTTCCAGATAGTCCGCCACCCGTTTCAGGAATGTGCCACCCAGGGCGCCATCTATGGCCCGGTGATCGTAGGATAGGGACAGATACATCATATGGCGGATTCCGATCATATCACCGTATTCCGTTTCAATTACCGCTGGTTTTTTGGTTATGGTACCGACGGCCAATATCGCGGCCTGTGGCTGATTGATAATCGGTGTTCCCATGATATTACCAAAAGCACCGATGTTGGTAAATGTGAATGTCCCGTCTTGCGTGTCGTCGGGTTTTAATTTATTGGCACGGGAACGCTGCGCAAGATCGTTCACCGATTTACTAAGTCCTACGAGACTCAACTGGTCCGCATTCTTTATTACAGGAACGATGAGATTACCATTTGGCAGTGCTGCGGCCATACCGATATTGATATTTTTCTTTTTAATGATATTATAACCGTCTATCGATATATTTACCAGAGGGAAGTCTTTTAATGCCTTGGTAATCGCTTCTATAAATAGGGGTGTGAACGTTATATTTTCTCCCTCACGTTTTTTATAAGCGTCTTTTACTTTATTACGCCACAGAACGAGGTTCGTAACATCCGCTTCCACAAATGAACAAACATGTGGCGATACTTGAACGCTCTTGACCATGTGGTCGGAGATCAAACGTCGCATCCGATCCATTTCAATAATTTCGTCATTTCCGTTTACAACAGTATGGACAGTAGGCACTGGCACGACTGGAGTCGGTTCATTTTTAACGATAGGAGCACTTGCTGCTTGCACATGATCTGCGTTTTGTTGAGCTCCCCTGTTGGCTACGTAGAGCAGAATATCCTCTTTTGTAACTCTCCCTTCAGCTCCGGTACCTTGAATACGGTCAAGCTCTTCCTGAGATAATCCTTCATGACGGGCGATATTTTTTACCAAGGGCGAATAAAAGCGGCTGCTGTGTTCGTAATGAACATTGGTCATTTCTTCGGTCGAACTATTCAATTGTGCTATACCTGGTATATCCAATTCGATAGTTTCACTTGGAATTGTAGATTGATCCGCGGGGCTTTCTTCCGGTTGAGCAACAGGTTCGCTCGTCTCGGCACCTCCTTCTATTTCTATAATGGCAACAACATCGCCGACCTGAACGATTTGATCTGCGGTATAAAGTTGCTCCTTCAATATTCCTTTTACAGGAGAAGGTACTTCTGAATCAACTTTATCCGTTGCGATTTCCAATAAAGTGTCATCTTCGTCAATCTGGTCGCCAGGTTGTTTCAACCATTTGGTAATCGTTGCCTCCGATACACTTTCTCCCATTTTCGGAAGTAAGAGTTTATATAAAGCCATATTTTTTAGCAATCACGTTATAGAAAAACGAAGTTAATTAAATTGTGGTTTACTTTCAACAATTTGAAATATTATTCCTTAAAAAAGGATTTTATTAGAATATTATTTTATATTATTCAAGTTCTCGGCCTTCTTCTTTTACCAGTAGTTTCCAGAGCAGGAAAAGTGCATTCATGCGGGTACGTTCGATGTTGATGAGTCTATCGTTGTTGAATTGAAATTTCTTTGTAACCACCTCTTTTTTCCCAGCTACCGCAACCCAGACTGTTCCTACGGGCTTTTCGATGGACCCACCGCCAGGACCAGCTATTCCGGTCGTTGCAATGGCATAGTCAGTGTTAAATTTGGTTTTTGCACCTGTTGCCATTTCTACGGCTGTCTGCTCACTGACCGCACCAAATTGCTCCAAGGTTGTTTCATTAACCCCCAGTAGCTGTTGTTTTAGTCTATTGGAGTAGGGGATGGTTCCTCCAACGAAGATTTCGCTGCTTCCGGGGATTGCAGTTAATGAGGCTGCCAAGCTACCACCTGTACAACTTTCTGCTGTTGTCAGTGTAAGTTGCTGCTGCGTAAATTGCTTGATCAAATAGGCTTCAATAGTTGTATCGTAATCCGTAACGGCATGATTTTTTAATCGATTCAGAAGTTTGCTCTTAAAAAGTTTTACTTCTTGTAGGATATCCGATTTGTTTTTACTCTTTCCGGAAAGCCGTAGGCGAATAAAAGCCAAAGTAGGCAGGTAGGCCAATTTAATGTTTGACGGGAGCTCTTCTTCAATATCTTTTATTTCCTCGGCGAGATAAGATTCTCCAATGCCTCCGATAAGTATGGTTTCGTGATGGATGTATATATCTTTGTTTTGTTGGCCGATCAAAGGAAAGACACGCTGTTCCATCAGATGTTTCATCTCAAAGGGGACACCAGGCATAAAAATATATTGTTTCTGTGCATGCGACACCAACATGCCTGGAGCCGTCCCATAATCGTTGAACAATACTTCGCAATTTGCCAAAACATCGGCTTGCTGCCTATTAATTTCCAACATTTCCATATTACGGGATTCAAAGAAGCTCGTTACGTGCTGAAGTACTTTTTTATCGCGGATTAATGTTGTCCCGAAATATTTTGCGGCGGTTTTTTTTGTAATATCATCTTTGGTCGGGCCAAGTCCACCCGTAACTAAAATTAAGTCGGCTCTTGTAGATGCATCTTTTAAGGTGCTGAAAATAGCTTCCTCGCTGTCTGGTATGGATGTCATCTGGACAATCTCCACCTCGAATTTCCTCAATTGTTGTGCAATCCAGCTGGAATTGGTGTCTATAATCTGGCCTATTAGAATCTCATCTCCGATCGTAATAATTTCTGCTTTCATAGTATAAACTTACATAAAATTACGGATCTACTGTACGCTAAAATTGTTTTGATAAAAAGAATTTCGGGATGGTCTTTTCGAATTGCAACAGCATGGAATTTGGCATATTTGGTGGGACTAAGAACAAAAAAGCAGTTATTTTAAAAATAACTGCCTCCAGAACTTGCTCTTTTTGTCAATTTGAGATCTTGCAATATAGATGCTTTCGCTCGTATGGTGACATTATAGCTTCGGTATCGTCCAAATGGCATCCATCCAAAGGACATATCCCAGCAGTGTAAATCTCTATAGATATTGAAGGAAGTCATGACAACTTCTTTTTGCTTGAAATCGTAACCGGATTGAAAGGTGACTTTCCATTTAGGGGTAACGCTAAAGTCCCCATGCAAATTCAGTGTACTGGTAATCTGATTGTCCATACGTCGCGTGCTAGAATTAAAGAACTTGGACATATTAAAACTGAATGAAGCCGCCAGATTCCAAGGAATATTAAAGTCCACAAAAGCATTGGGGTCGGAACTAATTCGGGCCAAAGCCTGCGCCTGCGCTGGGGTCATCCCAGCACCGGACATTTCTTTTCTTAAAGAATCTATATTGTTATTACGGGATTTGGCCGCTTTCGGATTTAAACTATAGTCAAAGGATAAACCAAAATTTGTCAGGCGGGCCAAACTTCCATCTTTGATCGCATAACGGTTGATACGGGTACCATTGTTATCGACGGCATAGGGATCGAAGGTACCGTTGAAATTCACGTTCATCTTCTGGTCGAAAAATGCTGTACGTCCAGAAAAAGTTATCGGCGACAGTTTCAACGAATCTGCAACAAAATTGTAATTTCCACTAAAAGTTAACCCTTGTAGAATCGGGATCTTTTTGAAGCCTCCGTCGGTCGTATCGGATTTGCTCTTTACTTTTGCTTCAATATTATTATCAATTGAGAAGCCAATACCGGCAGATTTTCCGGCAGAAGGTGAACCGTATAAACCTTGTGCAAAGATGGAATATACATTCCGGTTGCCATATTGGTCATTGTAATGCTGATAGAATCCGTAACGTGGATCGGAGAAATCAGGTCTATAGTTAAAATTGATAGATGGTGTGACCACATGTCTGATCGCCTCGATTTTCCCGATCTTTGGATACATACCATATATCTTGGTCGAAAGACCGGTCGATACCGAGTAATCGTAAGCACGGTTAAATCCCTGTAGGGTGTCAAGCCGTTGTTTGTAACCTGCTGGCGTGTTATCAATTCGTTGTCTGGTGCTTTGCAGGTACCAACGTTCGGTATAATTCACACTGGTGTTGAACTGGAAGTATTTAAAAGCGTTAAGCGATAAACTGATCGGAATGTTATGCTGGAAACCATTCTGAAATCTTTTGAAGCCGCCCGAGCTAAACAATAGACTGTCTTTGGTATTGACCGTGTTTTGCGCCTGAAAGCTGTAGCCAACATTAATACGTTGGTACCACTTCTGTTCGCCGACACGATCTTTGCTGTCAAAGGGATTGAACGAGGAAACGTTTAAGCTGATATTGGGTAGGCTTAATTGAATACTTCTGTCCGCCATATTCTGACTGTGGGTCAAACTTGCTGTCAGGTTAACTTTTCCATCGGCAAAGACTTTTCCGTAACTGATGGATGAACCCATCCTGTTCTGAGCTAAATTTTCGTAGGTCGTTAGATTACTTCCTGTACCTGTATTGCGGAAATAGGAGGCCGTACCAAAGTTTACACTGGCGGAAAAAGATGTTCCCGGATTCGCTTCCTGGCGTTGGGTATGGTTCCAGGTGACGTTGAAGTCTTTATTGGAACCGTAATTTTTTGTTCCTTCCACGCCTGTTTTGGTGTTCGCATAGCGGATATTAAATCCCCCGTTAAATTTATAATTAACGGTATATCGGGTATTCATGGATACTTCCCATGAACCTTTTGAATACAATGATCCCCTAATTTCACTGTCCCAATAATCGTTGAATGCGAGATACCAACCAATATCACGCATGGAGAAACCTCGTGTATAATCCTCCCCAAAAGATGGGAAGAGGAATCCTGAGGCTCTTTTATCAGGTTTTGGGAAAAAGGCAAATGGGAAGGCTACCGGCATAGGGACACCCATTACAACCAGATATGCAGGGCCGGAGATAATTTGATTTTTGGTCACAATTCCTTTCGATATATGTATACCGAAATGGGTATGTGGTTCAGGTAAATTACAGGTACTGTAGAGTCCTTTGTAGATGGACATTTCGTCATAGATATTCTTTCGGACGATATTGGCCTGGATAAATCCACCATCGACCTCGGTCATAATACCGTAAGTATTCCCTTCCTGTTTTTCGTAATCATAATAGAGGGAATCTACCGTTTTGGGAGATTCTCCATTTCCCATAATGACGATAGGACGGCCTACATACTTGCCATTTTTATCATAGATCCCGGATGCGAAAATCTTTTTTTGATTGCGATCCAGGCGAATATAATCTGCTGAAAGTTCAAAATTCTGATACTTCACTTTAGCGCCACGGTACAAGTGGCTAATGTTCTTTGCTACTTCTGATTTTTGGGAATCAACTGCGATAATGCTGACTTCCGCCTGCAATCCGCCGCCTTTTTTCTTGGTGGTATCCTGTCCGGATTTCGTGGAATCGACAGGTTTAATTTTAGTTGTGTCCTGCAGTTTACTGGTCGTCGAAACCGGGTCCTTACTTTGAAGTCCGTTCTGTTTTAATGGAATATTGCTCTGAGCGAATGCTGAATTGCCCATTGCAAGAATGATAAATAGTGTTAAAATGTTGATTAACGACTTCAAAATTAAAGACAAATGTTATTTTTGTGAAATAATGTTAAACTTCGAAGGACAAAATTAGTCAAAAAACAAATAGAAAATATGTTAAATATCGTTATCTATTAAAGAAATAATATTGACTCATTTTGTTTCGTTTATAGTAGAGCAAATAATTATTCAATGAAATCAGATTTAAGAATTAGAAAATGGTGTAGCATCGTATTTGCTACTTTGGGATTTTTTTTATTGAATTCTTTCAAATTAAACAACGGCCAACCCCAACCGCCCGACTATCAGATTAAAACGATTGTTATCGACGCAGGGCATGGTGGAAGAGATACCGGTGCCCAGGGACGTCGATCCCTGGAAAAGAATGTCGCTTTGGATGTTGCGCTGAAGCTTGGACGACAAATTCAAAAAGATATTCCAGGGATCAAGATCATTTATACACGAACTACCGACGAATTCGTGGAATTGTATAAACGTATTCGTCTAGCCAATGCGAATAAAGCGGATTTATTTATTTCCATTCACTGTAATTCAGGTGGTTCTAGTGCGCATGGTACAGAAAGCTTGGTGTCTGGTTCACATCGTCTTGGGCAACAGGATGCTGCTGTGCGCGAGAATGCGTCGTTATTACTCGAGTCAAATTACAAAGAGAATTACCAGGGTTTTGATCCTAAAGACCCTGAAAGTGCAATTATTTTTTCCTTGATGAAAAACAGATTCCGTGAAAAAAGCATCCGTTTGGCACAGATGATTGAAGGGGAGTATGTGAAAGCTGGAAGACATAGCCGCGGGTTCTGGGAAAAAGGTTTAGCAGTATTAGCGGAGGCAGGGATGCCTGCTGTTCTGACAGAAATCGGATTTATCAGTAATCGGGAAGAGGAAAGCTATCTACTATCAGATGAAGGGCAACAGGAAATCGTCAATAATCTGGTTTCAGCTCTAAAAATCTATAAAAATTCTGTTGAACGCTAAACAGATTTGCTTTTATGCTGTTTTAAAGTTATATTAATGATGCACATTACAAAAGAAATGATTTGTGAAAATATCAAATGAAACCAAAGTCGGCATATTAGCAACAGTTGCGATCGCGCTATTATTTATAGGGTATAGTTTTCTAAAAGGAAACGATGTTTTCAGTAGCGATAATACGTTTTATACCACTTATCCCACTGTTGATGGATTGACTCCTTCGAAGCCTGTATTAGTAAATGGTTATCAGATTGGACGGGTCTCAAAGATGATCTTACAGCCGGACGGCAAAATAAAAACAGAATTTAAGATCCATTCCCATTATAATATTCCTAAAAACACCATTGCCCGTATTTCCAGTACAGATTTACTGGGTGGGAAGGCCATTGTTTTTGATATGGGAAATAGCACAGAAATGGCCAAGGATGGTGATTTTCTAAATTCAGGCATCCAACCGAATATCATGGATAAGGTAGAACCCATTCAGAAACGCATTGAAACAATTACAATCAAACTGGACTCTACATTGTCGGTGGTTAACGCAGTGTTAGATAAGCAATTCCAAGATGATTTTAAGAATAGTATTCATAGTATTTCTACGTCTCTGAAAAATGTGGAGGGAATCACAAAAGATGTGGAGGGACTTGTCGGAACCGAAAAGGGAAGACTAAATAGAATTATGGCCAATCTGGAATCGATCACGTCCAATTTTTCACAAAACGGTGAGAAAATTAATACGATAATGGCCAACTTAAACAATATAACGGATAAAGCAGCGCGACTGGATTTTGAACAAACCATGAACAAGGTAAACACCGCAATGTCCGACTTCCAGCATATTACAAACAAGATCAATAGCGGCAAAGGTTCAATTGGTCTATTGCTTAATGATGAAGAATTATACCATAATCTGAATAGTGCGTCTAAAGAAATGGATAATCTGATGAAAGATGTCAAGGAGAAACCTGGGAAATATATCAAACTATCTATTTTCGGGAAAAAAGGTGAAAAATAAATCTTTGGCAGGTGTATCCTGCTTTATAATAAAAAAACCGGCTATGTACATAGCCGGTTTTTTTATTATAAAGTTTCCTTAAGCCAGGTAAAGAATTCTCTTTGCCAGACTTGTGCATTATGTCCTGATAGTACCCAGTGGTTTTCATCAGGGAGATAGACAAGTCTGCTCTTTATTTTTTTCAACTGAGCAAGTTGGAAGGCTGCTAAACCCTGTCCTATTGGAACACGGTAATCTTTCCCGCCTTGAAAAATCAGAATAGGCGTATGCCAGTTGTTTGCTTTTTCAATCGGATTAAATTGCGTATAGGATTTTTCGTTTTTGCTATCCCAATAAGCGCCGCCCAATTCATGATTGGCAAAGAACAGTTCTTCCGTCGTACCATACCAACTTCTCATATCGAATAAGCCGTTATGTGCAATAAATGTTTTGAAACGATTTTGATGTACTCCGGCTAACTGGTAAACGGAATAACCACCATAACTTGCGCCAATTGCTGCTCTACGCGCTGTATCCACATATGTTTCTTTTGATATGTCATCAATAGCAGATAAATAGTCTCTGATCGGCTGTCCGCCCCAATCCTGGGAAATCGCCTCATTCCATTTTACTCCCCAGCCTGGCATGCCTCTACGATTTGGCGCGATCACAATGTAACCTTGTGAAGCGATTAATTGCAGGTTCCAACGGAAAGAATAAAATTGCGTGAGCGCAGATTGAGGACCACCTTCACAGTAGAGTATAGTGGGATATTTTTTTGCGGGATCAAAATTTGGGGGGTAAATTACCCATGAAAATAAATCAGCGCCATCGGAGGCTTTTGTAATACGTTTTTCAATTTTGTTTTCCGCAATTACAGCATACTTGTCGTCATTGACCTTGGTGACTGCTGTCAAAGATTTGTTTTTGAGATCAAAGCTAAAGACTTCGGTCGCACGCGTGAATTTGGTCAAAGTAACAATCAGTTTATCTCCGGTTTGACCAACAATCCCTGTAATATCAAAGTCTCCTGTTGAAATTTGTTGGATCTTTGGAAGGCTTTTCGACTTTATATTCGAAGGTACCTCTAATTCAAATAATTGCACAGTACCTTTGGTGGCAGCGGTAAAGTATATTTTGCGATTATCATTGCTCCAGATAAAACTGTTGACGGTACCATCCCAGTGTGCTGTTAAATTTAATCGGATTGAACTGCTTTTATCGAATAGGATGATGTCATTTTTGTCGGACTCATAACCATCGGTTTTCATACTGAGCCATGTTAGACTTTTACCATCTGGGGAATAAGCTGGTGCAATGTCATAGCCATTCATGCCTTCCGTTAGATTGGTGGTTGTACCAGAAGACAATTCATAACGATAAATATCTGTGTTGGTACTCACGGCATAATCTGTCCCGAATTTTTTCTTGCAGACATATAACACGGCTTTGCTGTCGGGTGACCAAATGAAATCTTCTGCGCCACCGAAAGGAGCCTGTGGACTATAATAGGGCTGATCCTTCAGTAAATCAATAGGCTCTCCTATTTTTCCATTGCTATAGCTGGCAACAAAGGGGTGGTTAAATTTTCCATCGTTGAATGTGTCCCAATGTCTGTAATCTAAGTTGTCATAAATATAAGCATCTGATTTGGACAATTCCGGATATTTATCAGTGCTGTGGTATTTTTTGATTAATACAGCTTGGCTAAAAAGAATATGCTTTCCATCTGGCGAAAATTTAACATTTTCCAGGGCCATTTCACCGGATGTCAGCTGAGTTGCCTCTCCTTTTGTCAGATTTTTTTTCCACAAATGGCCTTTTGATAGATAAATAACATCGCCATTTTGTTCGATCTGGACTACCGCTTCGCTTCCTTTTTGATCCGTAAATTGACCGCCGGCACCGTTGACCAATGAAATCGTATAAAGATTCTTCTCACTCGTATTGCTTTCTAAGTTATAATTAGAAACGCTGTACAGCAATGTCTTACCATCTGAAGAAAGTCCTTCAGCTGATACACGCCCGAGATCCCAGAGTGCGCTGGGGCTAATAGGTTGTGGTGTTTCAGTAACCATCTTTAAACTGGATTTTCCACCTTTGCTTTCTTGCGCATTGCTGAGGTTGCATGCCATAATCGCTAATGTAATTATTGTAAGTTTTTTCATCCGTATAAATTTGTCTATTCATTATTTCATTTTCCCTTTCAGGCATTATTCATAAGCATTTATTTCAATGGTATTCATGAGCTTGCTTTGCTTGGTTCATGCTGCTTTCGGCGGTTTCAATTGTGATGAAACTACCTAATCTATTCATAGTGTATATGTTTTTAAGAGGCATTCATAAACTCGTTTACTCATTTAATTAGTACTTTAAGGTATTCGTGAGCTGACTTCGTTGGGTTCACTCGGTTTGAATAAATGATGATGGTTTCATATATAATGCTGAAAAATGTCCTCGCAAGTTACAGATTTTGCTACTAAAAGCTAAGCAAAGGATGAAAATAGCCGTCTTATTTAGTAAGACGGCTATTTGTTGGGATAAGCTTATTTCTTGAGCAATATGCTAATAATTACCCAATAGATTTTGAGATGTTGCTTATTGATCAGCATGATTATTGTCAAATTGGTACCAATTGATTTTTGTAGAAACGCGCATCAGGATTGCCAAAATGATAAAGATACCGATCGTTCCGGCGATAAGTGAATAATCTCTAAGTTGCATGAGCACGTAGATAAATATATAGAATGTGCCTAAAATAGATCCAAGCAAAAGAGCAGATTTAAGATCTTTTGTAATCGCCTTAATAAAACTTGCAATAAGAACGACAGTGGCAACTGAAGCAATTAGATACGCGGGATTAAAGCCGATATGTTCCGATAGTGCTAATAATAGCGTATAGAAGAGTACCATGGCCGCTCCAATTAACACGTACTGGATAATATGAATTCTTTTTTTCTTGATGATTTCGGTAAAAAGAAGTGATGTGAAGGTCAAGATGATGATCAAAATACCGTATTTGGCAACCCGTGTCGTTTTTTGATAGTTATTGACGTCTGGCAGAAAATTTATAGTGATCATATCTGAATTGAGCAACATATCACTATGTACGTTTGTTTCAGCTGCGGTTGTGGCTGTGGGCTGAGGGGCCTCAACTTCATCGGCCAGGTTGTTCTTATTTTTTTCAAAAATATAGATCGGATAGATATCTCCTGACCATTGTTGAGGTAACTTTCGGCTGAAGGAAGGGATTTCCCAAGATGCCGAAAAATTGCTGTTACTGACGGATCGTTTACTTGGTAGGAACGCTCCGGTGAAACTAGGGTTAGCCCAATTTCCGTTAGCAGCAATATTTGTCTGATCACCCAGTGGAACAAAATTGAGGGATTTTGAGCCTTTTAGATCAAGCGTGATTTTGAATTGGCTTTCGTTTTGGGGATCAATGGCAATTGGGCAGACCAGATTTTGATTGAATAGTTTGAGGTTGTTGAAATCGGGATCGAAAGCTGACTCTTGGCCATTCCATTTTAGAATAGGGCGTTTGCCTAATCCCTTAAAGTCTTGTATACCAAATACTAATCGGCTTCCTTTCCAGTCAATCTTTTCGATTGGAATTTCCAACTTTGTTAGATCGATTTTATTAAAGCTGCCCTCTATCAAGATGTGGCTATTATATACTACTGTGTTGTATATTCCTCTGGAAAGATGCTGCGGACTTATATCCGCTCTGATATTGGAGCTTTGGGGGAGAATGAATATCCATCTTGTTTGTTTATATTCCAATGTTGCCGGAATTTTACCTTTTTCAGCTTGCTTCTGAACAATTTCGTTGTAGGGAATTGCGATGACTGGACCGGAAATAACCTGTTCCTGCCCCCAATTGAGTGCGATACCATCGGATACACTTTGTTCACGTGCTTTACGTTCTTGAATTAGATCACTAATCAATGTAAGTGGTATAAGCAGAAGCAACGAAAGAAATAGGATGACAAATAATTTTAAGACAGTTGAGTTACTGATTTTGTCAAAGAGCGAAGACTGTTCTGTCGTAAACGCGCTTTTAGCTAAATTTTGGTTTTCCATGATTTCATTTGTTTAAGTTTAGTTGAATATTTTTACTATATAATGCAATTTGGAGTTCGGTAAGTTGATAATGAAGTATCTCTTTGAATTCTATATGATAAAACTTTTGCAGGGATCGACCTTTTTGGAAGGTTTTCTTATAATATTTAAAATGTTCCGGAAAAAGTATACCACCAATAACGATCATGCCCGTTAAATACAAGCTGATTTTTCCGTTACCCAACAATAGGTATTGCATGGCTATTTCATCCTGTATCTCAGTTCCTGTCTCCGTTATAATATGAAAGACATCATGATTTTCTAATTTTGGCATGACATCAAATCCTTTACTTACGTAAAAGAGGCCCAAATTATGGCCAATACTCCCAATGGGGTAGGTTAAAAATTCTTCTTTGCTAATTCCCCATGCTTTTTTGTTCCATTTGAAGATATCTGCGTACACTTTGGAGGACCAGTTGTAGAGATAGAGCATAAGCTTTAATCGGATTCCTTTCATGTTTTTAGTGTTTTAAAAGTACTTTGAAATTCAAAGTATATGGATAAAAAAATTATTTATATTGTTGTTTGATCAAATTTTCTAATGCGACTAGATGGTTTTCAAATGCTTTTAGTCCTTTTGATGTTCTTTTGTACTTAGTGTTGGGTTTTCGGTCTACGAAACTTTTTTCTACGACAATATACTCTTCCTTCTCCAAAGTTTTGAGATTGGACGCTAGATTTCCATCTGTTACTTCCAATACTTCTTTAAGGGAATTGAAATCATATTCTTCATTCACTGCAAGTACGCTCATAATTTGTAAGCGCACTCTATTCTCGAATACTTTGTCATATAAGGAAAGATCTAATTTCACGATTCGTACTTTTTGTAAACGATAAAACCATAGATGATATGTAACACACCAAATCCTAATCCCCATAACATCAGTCCCTGGTCTGGAAGACACAATGCCATTAAACCTAAGGATATCTCCAGTATGCCTAACCATTTTACCTCCGAGAAGGTATAGATACTACCGGCAGCTAAAGCCAGTCCATAGAAAATCAGCAGCATCCCAGCGATCAAAGGATAGTAACCCTGAAAAAATAGGATTAATGCCAAAAAACCTCCAGCTATTAAAGGAATTGAAACTGCAAATAAAAGAGATTTGCTGGTAATGTTCCAAATAGACTGCTTATTTTTCTTTGCTTTCCTGCGAGCCATGATCCATCCTGTCAGTAGTGAGAGCATGAGGGTCAGTATAGCAACAATTAGAAAGATGGAGGGAACAGCCAGATGGAGGGACTCGGTAGCGGTGTCAGGGCTAGTCGTCATATAGTAGCCAAGCGAAGTTCCCAATAATGCATAGCATCCGATAAATACACCTGATAAGCCGCTTATTGAAACAAATTTGGAGGATTTTTCCATCAATAATCTGATCTCTCCAAGCTCTTTAATTAAATCTTTCTGTTCCATAAAAGTACTTTGATATTCAAAGTAAATGAATAATAATGAATTATGCAAGAGGTAGGATGAATATTGAAAAAAAATAAAAAAAAGAGTTAAAAATACTTGCAAGATATAGGTTTGGTTTCTATCTTTGTGGCATCAAAAGAAATCCTAATGCGGAAGTGGCGTAATTGGTAGCCGCACCAGACTTAGGATCTGGCGCCGCAAGGCGTGGGGGTTCGAGTCCCTTCTTCCGCACTTGATGTCCTCCCGAACTTAAAACCTCGGGAGGATTTTTTTATGAATGCGATATAGCTAAAAAGAGTATGAATATTTCACACGAGAATGTAGATGCAATCAATGCGGTAATCAACGTCGCATTAGCACCTGAAGATTATAATCCTCAAGTCGACAAAGAGATTAAAGCGCAAGCTAAAAAGGCAAAATTACCAGGTTTCCGTCCAGGTCAGGTTCCTGTGGGACATATCAGACGTACCTATGGTAAATCCATTTTATTTGATGAGATCAATAAATTGGTGAACGATAAAATCACAAATTATATTTCAGAAAATAAATTAGAGGTTTTAGGTCAACCACTTCCTTTGGAAGATGATGCGCAATATAGCTGGGACTTTAAAGACAATTTCAATTTTAAATATGAGATCGGTCTAGCTCCTGCTTTTGATTTGCCTTTTACAGCTGAAACTGAGTTTACTACATACGAAATCAAAGCTGATGAAGAGACTTTGGCGGATCGTATCAAAAACTTGCGTCGTAGCTATGGAAAGATGACTAACCCAGAGATATCTGAAGAAGGTGATGTATTATATGCTACCTTAAAACAAGATAAAGAGGAAGGTCTTGAGAAAACAACATCAATCCGTACGGATATTGTTGAAGACGCTAAAATCAAAAAGTCTTTGGTGGGTCTTAAAAAAGATGATACAGTAAAAATTGATGTTAAGAAAGCTTTCAAAACAGAAGATTTAGCACGTATCTTGGGTATTACAGAAGAAGAAGCTACAGCTTTGGATGTAACTAAATTTGAGCTGACTGTTAAAAACATCAACCGCTTAGAAGAAGCTGATCTTAACCAAGAGTTTTTCGATAAATTGTTCGCTGAAGGTGAAGTAACTGAAGAAGCTCAATTTACTGAGAAAGTAAAAGAAGAAGTGGAAAACTTATTCAAACAAAACTCGGATCAAAAATTACGTAACGATATGTATACTTTTGGTATGGAGAAGGTTGACGTAACTTTCCCTGAGGAGTTTTTGAAAAGATGGTTGAAAGCAACTAACCCTAGCATTTCTGAAGAAGAACTTAATGAAGGTTTTGCTGATTTCCTAAACAATCTGAAATGGACAATCATTGAAAACCGTGTTGTTACTGAAAACGGCCTTGAAGTTAAATATGATGAAGTAATCAATTTAGCGAAAGAACGTATCTACGCACAGATCAAAATGTACAATATCAACGAAGAGCCTTCTGACGAGCAATTGAATCAATTTGCAATTCAGTTGTTACAAGATAGAGAGCAAGGTAACCGTTTGTTCGAAGAAGCTAAAGCGCTGAAAGTATTTGATCACTTAAAAGGTTTGGTTAAATTGAACAGCAACGAGATCGAATACAAAGAATTCGAAAAATTGGCGTAAGCAATTTTGACTATAAAAAAAGCCTTCCAAGACCTTGGAAGGCTTTTTTTGTCTTCGACGCAATGATAGCAATATAATTGTTGTATTTGTTTATAGCAATTACACCATAATAGCAAGTTCTCTGCTATAGCTTTACCATTTAATAACCGGTGGTTTATTCTACTGTTTTGTTAATGGTCGGGATCTTTGAAACTTATTTTTATTTCAATAGGCTATTGTTAATTGGGTTGAGTTTTTTTTGTCCCTGTTTGTGTTGGAATAAAAAAGTTGTTCTTCTTTCCCAATGGAAATAGTCTTTTCAGAAACTCAGAAAAGGTGTTAAATTCCTGCCGATATAGAAGGCCAAATGCACTGATATATTCGCCGTCATTTGGGCTAAGAAGGAAATTTCTTGTGTTTAAGCGGTTAGAGGCCCTAAGGACAAGACGCCCATCTTTACGTAAGTAGAATAGGGCTTCTGCATCAGTTGAAACACGATCTGAGAATACATTCAGATCTGTTAAGGCCTGATTCCGACGATCTGAAATTCCACCAGTAAGGACCAGTCTGTCATTAAATAACCGAAGGGAGGCGGAGGCATCGTTCAATGACTTGATATTGATATCAAAGAAATTGATATTGAGCGATTGCGCGATGATATTATTGATCTGATTGAATGCGATTTCAGTACCCGCAGATAATAATGTGTTATTTACTTCTTTACCAAAATCACTTTGCGTGCCCGGTGTAAAGCTACGTCTCACAATTAAACTGAGTGCCTGTTGGTTAACATTATTGGCATCGGAGAAATAGCCTTGTAGTTCATCCTTTACGCCAGGGTTTTGCGGAAAATTGATGTCAAAAGTAATATCGGGCTGGCTCAATTGGCCTTTTAAAATCATGTCTGCTTGCGCTAATACACGTTCAGGGTTTTCTTCTCTTCCTGCGGCATTATATAGCGGAGCTAAACTTGTTCTTTGTTGATAAATTGCATTAATATTGATATTGGCTTCCGCTGGATTTCCGGCCCATCGGATCGTTCCGCCCTCCTTTAAGTCAAATATTTTGTTGATGTAGTCCTGTGCGGTGAAATTAAACTTACCACTGTTTACAATGAAATCTCCGAACATTTCAAAGTCTCCAAGTGAAGATATCCGCATATTCAGGTTGCTATTTCCTTTGCCCGAGAGTTCGCCCATGCTGGAAAAAAGGTTAATTTCGGCATTGGGCGTGATCAACAGATCCATATTCATTGTCAGACCATCGAAATCCCGTTTCTTTTGATTTTTCTTGATTTTGGTGGAATCTTTTTCAATAAAGTAAATAAAATCACTATCGGAAATGGTACTCGCACTATTAAAAGGTATATTGATGACGGTGTTTTCCTCGGATTTAGCGCGTATGTTTATATTCATTGCTGATGTCAGTCCCTTGAACTGAAAAGTTCCGGAAGCATAAGCGGTGCCATAATAGGTACTGTTATCTTTTGTTGTTGTATTCAATACCATAAAATTCTTTGCTTCGGCTGTCACATCAATATCTGGATCACTTAACTTATTGAGATCGACAATACCATCAATGGTTGCTTCATTATTTTTTTGATCGTATATTTTGACACCAGTAAGGAAAATTCTGTTGTTGGTCACATTGATCTCTTCGGATAGATGATAGGGCGTTTTTAGGTAATTGATTACCATTGAAGCATTGTCAAGTTTTCCCGATCCACTAATTTTCGGATGTAGTATATCCCCTTCAATATCTAGCTCAGCATTGACCTTACCTTTTATATTTGAAACTAAACTTCGCAAAAACGGCTGGAAAACAAATACATCTGTATTCTGCAAAGTTGCCCTCAGGTTGAGTTTATTACTTTCACTTAGATGGTTGTAAGAACCGGTTAGCTGTATTAATTTATCGCCCTCTTCTATTTTGCTGTCCAGTTTTACCAATTGGTTTTCAGGGTCGTAATTGGCGCTGAGCGCTAATGCTCCAATTGGGATATTGTTGTAAAGAATGGGTGATGTCTTGATGTTGGCAACAATGAATGGAGATTTGAAGACAGAGTTAACCTCGATTTTTCCATTTAAGTTTCCGGACAAATTGATGCCATGTGGTTTTGTGATACCATTTAATGAGCTGAGATTAAAATCCTGAAATCTTAAATTGATTTGATCTGAAACGTCATTTGATAATATGCCATCGATATGGACCTTCTGTTCGGCATGACTTAATGTGAGTCTCTCGAAGTACCATTTACCCTTTGAAATTTTTAGTTGCGCATCATTGTTGACAAGCCACTGCTCTTTGTTGATCAGTATATTGGATGGATAAAAATTGATGAAAGCAGGCTTTGCATGAGCGAATCGGATAACACCATTGAGATCTAAGCTATTGCTAGCTTCCAATTCTGACATTTTAATGTTGAACTGTAGGCTGTCGTTGACCAAGGTATTTGAAATGTTAACATTTTTGATATAGGTGCTATCTGTAAAATTGATCTGATCAATCGAAGTCTGCAGCTCCATATTTTTTAGATTGGCATTTTGGTCAATAATCAAATGGGTAAGACGTATGCCGTTGTATTTAAATTCAGGTGCATAAAAATTAAAATTTGCAGTCTGCTTTTCGCTGGCAAATTTCGCGTTTAATGTTGCTCCACTATCTAGGGAGATGTCCTTTCTAAAGAATGTCGCAATGGGTCGGAACGATTTTATGTTGATATTAAGGTCAAAATCCTGGCGGTTAAAATCATTCTTTTCAAATCCAATCGCAGGAGCATAACGCATAGCAAGTGCTTTAAAATAGGGGACAATCGTGTTTAGGTCTATCCTCCCTTTGAGGTCTATATGACCAATAGCAGACTGCAGAGTTAAGGATCGCGCTTCTTGATCTCCTTCTGCTAGGAAATTGATGTTTTTGATAGCAAATTTACCTTTGGAGGAGGTAAAACTAACACTGTCGGATTTAAATTCTCCTGTAATGTTATTGATATTATCGCCAATTAAGCTCGTATGGAATTTGGTGTCAATAATATTGATCGAGTCACCCTGAAAGAAATTGAGCTTTTTTAAGTTAGCTTGTTGTATATCAGCGTCCAGGTGATAGTTGGGCCGAGCGGACCAATCTACATCCGTTGTGAACTCTAATCTGAGATTTGGATCATGTATTGCTCCCGACCCAAGAAATAATTGTTTGTCTATATTTCCATTAACTTGGATCTGCTGATAGGTGTATTGTTTAAAATTAAAATTTGTGAGGTTGCCTGCAATATTGAGCTTTAAATACTTGGGATCGGAGCCTACTCCGTCAAGCTGTAGATCGAAGCCCGTACTACCTAGATCTTTTAACTTAGCAACCTTTCCAAAGTCAAATTTTGGAGACTGAAATTTACCCGCATATTTTATTTCTTTGCGTATATCCAACGTTCCGTCAGCAGCGACATCGCCAAGGGCTGTGGTGAAGGTGCCTTTTGTTTTAAACTTATTGTATTGCCCAACTAGATTTCCTTTGAACGTAAATTTATTAAAGAGCGTCACAATCTCAGGAAGTTTGAAGTTCTTTAAATTGCCAAGGTCAGCAATAATGTTTTTGAGATCGCTATCTTCAGAGGAAATAAAAACGTTTGGAATAATAAAATCAGTTTTGTCGATATCGGGTAGACCGATAATTTTTAGATCACCGGCTAATTTGGTGTTTTTCCCAATGGTCAAATCTAGCTGTGAGGCATTGATTGCTGCAACCGTACCTTTCAGCTTTGATTTCTTGATCTTTACATCAAACTTAACCTGATGCATTGGTGATGAAAAGAGAGCAATATCTTCGGAGTGTATGCGTGAGTCACGTGCATGTATTTCGACATTGACTTTATGGATAAAGTCTGAAAAATCTGAAAAGTTGTTGTAACTTAATTTTATATAATCTTTGAGTGTGGACCTATTGGTTGTAAGCATTAAATCCGTGAGTTCAATACTTTTATTACTTACTGTGGTATGTGCGAGAAGCCCTTTAATAACTAATCCTTTTTTCTCATTTAGACTGAAACTTTTGATGTCTGCTGAGATACGATTGGAGTCAATTTTTATATTATCAAAGTGTGCATTTAATTTAGATATACCTAAATCACCAAAATCAACAACTTTGTTATAGTGTTTCTGTTTGTGATTAATATAGTTGAAGGAGTTATTTCTGACAATAAGTTCTTTAATATCAAAAATTATATTTTTTGAGCTTTTCTTCTTCTCTTTCTTTGGAGGATTGAAATATCGGATTAAAAATGAAATGTTGCTGCTATCCTTAAATTGTTCGAAATTACTTTCTGTATTTTCAATCGTCAATTTGTTAATGACAACCTTGTTTAATTCTATTAATTGGGACAGATTGACACTAGCTTCTAATTTTTCGGACTTTATGATTTCCTTACCCTGAGGTGTATAAACCTCAAAGCCCTCCATGACAATGGATTTAAAGGGTTTAAAATATATATTTTTTAAGTTGATTTTAGTGTTTAGCTCATTGGATAAATACGCGATGGTCTTCTGTGCAACAAAATTTTGCACAGGTTTTAGCTGTAACGATAATGCCAATGCAAGTAGTATAAGGAATATACTACCTAGGACTATTGACACTATTTTTATTATTTTTTTGATACTTTTGTATTCTAATTTATTACCTCTAGCTATGGCTATTATTTTAGGGATTGAATCCTCTTGCGATGAAACTTCCGCTTCTATTTGTATTAACGGTGAAATTCATTCAAATGTTATTGCTACTCAGGCAATCCACGCAAAATATGGTGGAGTTGTCCCTGAGTTAGCTTCACGTGCTCATCAACAAAATATTATTCCTACGGTGGATGAAGCCATTCGTCAAGCAAAAATAAGCAAAAATCAAATAGATGCAGTGAGTTTTACGCGCGGACCTGGATTATTAGGAGCTCTTTTGGTCGGGACTTCTTTTGCAAAATCATTCGCACTTGCTCAGAATATTCCGTTAATTGATGTAAATCATATGCAGGCGCATATTTTAGCTCATTTTATTGAAGCGCCTAAACCCAGCTTTCCTTTTTTATGTTTAACCGTTTCAGGCGGGCATACGCAGATTGTGCTGGTAAAAGATTATTTCGAAATGGAATTATTGGGTGAGACCTTGGACGATGCTGCTGGGGAGGCCTTTGATAAGACTGCTAAGATTCTGAATCTACCTTACCCTGGAGGACCGCTTATCGACAAATTTGCAAGTCAGGGGAATTCCGGTGCCTACAAATTACCTGAACCTCAAATTCCTGGACTCAATTTTAGTTTTTCGGGGTTAAAGACAGCAATACTTTATCTGGTACAGGATCAGTTAAAACTGAATCCTGAGTTTCTGAAAGAAAATATGGCTGATCTCTGCGCAAGTGTACAATCCCGTATTGTCTCTATTTTATTGAATAAATTGAAGAAAGCAGCTAAACAAACCGGCGTGAAAGATATCGCGATTGCGGGCGGTGTTTCAGCTAATTCAGGTCTAAGAGGAGGATTGATTGAAATGGGAGAGAAATACCGTTGGAATGTTTTTATTCCTAAATTCGAATATTGTACAGATAATGCAGCCATGATTGCCATTGCCGGCTACCATAAATACCTAAAAGGAGATTTTATTGGTCAGGATGTTGCTCCGATGGCGAGAATGCATCTGTAAAATATATAAGATTGTTTCCCTAATAATCGGGATTAGGGAAACGCTAAATCCTTATAAAGGAGAACTGTAACCGTAGGCTTGTGCTGTTGAACTAAATTTATCTTTTTTGGGCTGATAGAAGTTCAATTCATAACCTTCAGCTCCCCAAAAGATACTAACAAAACTAATTCCAGCTTCCGAACGTAATACGGTCAGGATCTGAAAAGCCTCATTATCAAATTGCCCCCCGTCGTCAACCCGCCAAGTGCTAATATCATCATAAGTTGCTGGAAAATCAAGGTTAATCAATAGGTCTTCTTTTGTATAGGAAAAAACTGCAAGTGCCGAATCTTGCTGGTTTTCAAAAACTGTTAGATTGAATTCAGCTTTATCTTTCAGAACAGCGACTGTTGTACTTTTACTTATTTTCCGATTATATTTTTTTTCCAGCTTTTCCTTTATCTCTGTGCTCGTTTCGCGCTGTACCCTTGTAAAGGGTTCAACTTTATATTGATTCATAAACGCCTGATTGACAAGCATCCCGAAATCACCCGATTTAATTTCATTCTTTATCGTGAATAATGAACCTTCGCTATTGGCAAAATTCTGTGCTGTTTGTCTTCCGTTGCTTTCCTTATTGTCCGTTTTATTCTGTATAAATTCCAGTGGGCTAATTTGATTTTCAATAATAACATAGTTGTATTTTTCGGGACTTTCCATGGCCTGATCCATCGGAAGCGCTATTAATGAATCTTTTTGCTGATTCAAAAAGCCAAAATAAGGTGAAATTAATTGCTCTTTATTTTCACTCTGAACGGATGGTTTTGATTGGTTCTGACTGTTACCACAGCCATATAATGTAAATAGAAGAATAGCTAAAAAAAGTGATTTCATAAGAGTGTGCAAAATTTTTATGAAATATAAGGCTTTCGCGCATCATAATGAAAAGATTTAAACTTTAATGTTATGATGAACTCAAAATTGAATATCTATCGCAAGGAATGGCTGGATGTTATCTTTGCAGGTCGCAACAAGATGTACGGTGCGTATGAATTGCGGAATTTGTCAAATAGGGCAACAAATGTAGGGCTAGCTATTGTTGTTTCCTTTGCATTCCTTTTGATTGGGGGATCCTATGTCTATAACAAATATTTCAAAAAAACTATACCGGAAACAACGACCACAGTAGTCGTTTTAACTCCTGAACATCTAGACGAAATTCAGAAAGAAGCCGACAAAAAAGAGGAGGTAAAAAAGGAGCCAGTTTTAATGCAGGACAAAGCACCACAACAGATGGCACAGGATGTGTCAAAGTTCGATCTTGTACGGATGCCGGAGCCTAAGATTACGCAGGCAAGTAAAGTGACAGAGGATGTTGCTACGCAGGATGAACTAAATAAACCGAATACAATGACTGCGCGTATCACATTGAAAGCAAGCGCGGCGGGTACACATATTGCTAGAGGTGAATTTGGTCCATCTACAAAGAATGGTGAAATTACTGGTCATCGCGCTGGGGCTGAGTCAGGTGGTGGAACAGACGGAAGTGCAGACCAACCTTTTATTACGGTGGAAATTATGCCTACTCCCGTGGGAGGACTTCCTGCTTTTATGAAGTGGGTATCAGAAAACTATAGTTTTCCGCAATCAGCTTTGGATCAGGGGGTATCGGGTGTTATTGAGGTATCTTTTGTGGTAGAACGGGACGGATCTTTAACTGATATTGTTGTTAAACGTGATATGAACTTTGGAACAGGGGAGGCTGCTGTTAGTTTATTGAAAAAGGCGAGGAAGTGGAAGCCTGGTGTTCAGAATGGACGTGCCGTTCGGGTGGCCTATACTTTGCCTATCCGTTTAAGTGCAGTATCTCAATAATACCTTTCTTAACTTTATTTAACAGATGGCGTTTTAAACTTTTAGTGCTCGATCATACTCTTATAAATAAATGGTTTAAAAATTCAATCGATTGTATTTGAAAGGTTGTTGAATTATAAAAATAGAGAAATGAAAAAATTGATGTTAAGTTTGGCGTTATCCGGATTAATGTTGACAGGTTTCGCACAGGAGAAAAAAGATCTTAAATCAGAAGGAGGAGACAGGAATGTTCCGATGCACAAGCATTTGGATGGAAGAAAACATGACGATTTAAAAAATAAAAATCCTGAAGAACAGGCTAAGATCAAAACCGATCGTATGGATCAAAAACTGAAATTTACGGATCAACAGCGCAAGGAGGTATACGCTTTTCATTTGAAGCAAGCGGAGGATCGTAAAAAAATCGCTGCCGAGCGCAAATTGTATCGCGAGAAAATGAGAAAACAACGTGCTGCGGATCATAAAAAAATGATGAGTTTACTAACTCCAGAACAACAAAAGGCTTTAAAAGATTCTTATACTGAGAACCATAGAACACATAGGCAGCATTGGAAAAAGAGTCGACAAATGCGAAAAGATGATTTTATGAGAGGTGGGATTGAAAAAGGAGCTGATACGGAAGTAAAAACTACATAAGGTTAGATCAAAAAGAATAGTTTTCATATTAATAATTGGTGAGTGTTAGTTAAGAAGGGGATCATTGATCCCCTTTTTATTTTTCTAAATTGTCTGTTTGCTATTGCTGAGAAAGAACCTTCAGTTTATTTTCAAGACTGTTCTGCTTATAAGACCATAAAGGTTTTTTCTGAAAGGTGTGTTCTATTAATCCATATTTTTGTGTCATATGGTCTCAATATAAACTCCTTAAGCCGATACTAGCGGGGGAGTAAGCGCTATCAGTCATTCAATTTATCTTTTTTAGGTTATCAGCAGTAGACGGAGCGAAGCCAATAAAAAGTGGCATTAGTCTGATAAGCTAATGCCACTTTTTGTTATTCTTTGTTTTTTTGCTGCTCTTTCCATTGCTTGGAAAAGGATTTTTCCGCAAGCTTCGGAAGCTCCCGTTGGTCTCCCCAAGTTTTTTTAAAAAGCTTTCTAAGAAAGAAGTTCTTGAATTTTCCGCCAAAAAAATCAATTAATTTTCGACGTTGTATACCATATGTGAACCAGCCCCAGACTTTTTGTTCTGTTTTCGTTGCTAAACCCTGCTCTACTGAATCTTTCCTGTTGACGAGGAGCATGCGTTGAATATCGATACCTACTGGACAAACTTCTGTACATTTGCCACAAAGAGTGGACGCATAACTCAGGTGTTTAAATTCCTTCATCCCATTTAAATGAGGAGAAATGAGAGATCCAATTGGACCTTGGTAGGTAGTCTCATAGGTATGCCCGCCTATATTTTGATAAATGGGACATACATTTAGACAGGCTCCGCAGCGGATACAGTACAGACCCTGACGTTGTTCTTTCTGTGCAAGCAGATTACTTCGGCCATTGTCGAGCAGTACAACATACATTTCTTCAGGTCCATCAGATTCATAGGATTGTTTTGGTCCAGTTAGTAAGGTGTTGTATACCGTTAGATTTTGACCAGTACCATGCGTGGATAATAGTGGCCAAAATACCTCAAGATCCTGTACCGTAGGAATAATCTTCTCAATGCCGACCACGGCAATATGTGTTTTTGGAAAACTAGTAGTCAGGCGCGCATTACCTTCATTTTCAGTGATCGCGATACTCCCAGTTTCGGCAACCAAAAAATTAGCCCCTGTAATCCCCACTTCTGCTGTTAAATATTTGTCTCTTAGCAGCTCGCGGGCTTTCAGTGTTAACTGTTCTGCGGAGGCATCTAATGGGGTTTCAAATTTTTCGTGAAAAAGTCTGGCAATATCTTCTAAGCTTAGATGCATGGCCGGTGTGACAAAATGGTAGGGCTTTTGGTCGAGCAGTTGAATAATATATTCTCCGAGATCAGTCTCGATTGCTTCTATATTTTTGGATTCAAGGAAATGATTTAACTCAATTTCTTCTGTAGCCATGGATTTTGATTTTACAATCGAGCGTGTTCTTTTTCGTTCGATAATTTTATAGATCTCCTCCCGTGCCTCATCGGCATCATTCGCCCAGATTACTTTCCCACCACGCGCGGTAAAATTTGCTTCAAACTGTAATAGATATCGATCGAGATTTTCCATTACTTTCCATTTGATCAAATTTGCTTTTATTTTGGTGTTTTCGAGATCTGCAAATTTGCTTTTCCCTTTTTCAAAAGCAATATTGTACTTGTCGATATTGTAATTGATAATATCGCGATGTTTGGTGTCAAATGCTTTCTGCGCACTTTCCTTTAAAAACGTATTTGCCGTACTCTCTGACATCTAATCTGCTGATTTTTCACAAAAAAAGTTGGTCGTTTCCTACCAACTTTTAAATATAGTGTTAATAAATTGTTTCTCGAAAATCGAGCTTGAAATTTATTGTTTAATGTTAATATTTAAGCTCAATTCATCCAATTGTTCCTGGTGGATAGTTGACGGAGCATCAATCATGACATCTCTTCCGGAATTGTTTTTCGGAAAGGCAATTACATCCCGGATCGTATCTAGGCCAGCTAATAGTGAGACAAGTCTGTCAAAGCCAAATGCTAAACCACCATGCGGAGGAGCACCATAGGTGAACGCTTCCATCAAGAAACCAAATTGTTTCTGCGCTTCTTCGGGGCTAAAGCCAAGATGTTTAAACATAAGGGATTGTAGCTCTCTGTCGTGAATACGGATAGATCCGCCACCAACTTCTACGCCATTTAAGACAAAGTCGTAAGCATTAGCCCTTACTTCACCAGGGTTTGTATCCAGTAACGGAATATCTTCTGGTTTTGGAGAGGTAAAAGGGTGGTGCATGGCATGATAACGTGCGCTGTCTTCATCCCATTCCAATAACGGGAAGTCAATAACCCACAGGGGAGCAAAAGTGTCTTTGTTCCGAAGACCAAGCTGCGAAGCAACTTCTAGACGTAGTTCGTTTAATTGCTTACGAACTTTATCCTTGCCACCAGCCATAATTAATAATAAGTCCCCGGGTTTCGCGTGGAACTTAGCGGCAACGCTCATTAATTGTTCCGGTGTGAAAAATTTATCAACAGAAGATTTAACTGAGCCATCTTCATTCACTCGGGCGTAGACCAAACCTGTAGCGCCGATTTGAGGCCGTTTAATGAAATCGGTTAAGGCATCCAGTTGTTTTCTTGTGTAATGCGCGCAATTTTCGGCGTTGATACCAACAACTAGCTCCGCTGCATCGAATACAGGAAATCCCTTTTCTTTGGCTACGTCATTCAATTCTACAAATTGCATTCCGAAACGGATATCTGGTTTATCTGAGCCATAAAGACGCATAGCGTCTGCATACGTCATGCGAGGTACGGACCCAAGGTCTATGCCTTTGATCGTTTTAAAGATGTGTTTTGCCAGTCCTTCAAAAATATTTAATACATCTTCCTGTTCTACAAAGGACATTTCACAGTCGATCTGCGTGAACTCTGGCTGACGGTCAGCACGTAGGTCCTCATCACGGAAACATTTGACAATCTGGAAATAGCGATCGAAACCTGATACCATTAAGAGTTGTTTGAATGTCTGCGGTGACTGTGGTAATGCATAAAATTCACCTGGGTTCATACGGGAAGGAACGACAAAATCCCTTGCACCTTCCGGAGTCGATTTGATGAGATAAGGTGTTTCTACTTCTAAAAAATTCTGAGAGTCAAGATAACGACGTACTTCCTGAGAAGTTTTATGTCGTAAAATAAGGTTTTCACGTACCGGATTACGACGTAAATCCAGGTATCTGAATTTCATCCGGATATCGTCACCACCATCTGTTTCGTCTTCGATTGTGAAAGGAGGCAGTTTCGCTGCATTTAATATCTCAAGGTTTGAAACCTTGATCTCAATATCTCCGGTGGAGATTTTAGAATTTTTATTGGAACGTTCAATAACCTCTCCGGTTACCTTTATGACATATTCTCTTCCCAGTTCACGGGCACTAGCACGCAAAGACGCGTCATCATCTGCATTGAACGTTAATTGTGTGATACCATATCGGTCTCTAACATCGATGAAAGTCATACCGCCCAAATCGCGGGATTTTTGAACCCATCCACTTAGGGTAACCGTTTTCCCTAAGTCAGCTAATGTTAATTCTCCACAAGTGTGTGTTCTGTGCATATCTTAATATAAATAAAATTTACGCAAAATTATTGGTTTTACTCGACAATAACGAATTCTACTGTCCTTATTTGATTGCTGTTCTCCCACTTTCAACCACACAGCTGATGATCTATTTTTTTACCCTCCACTTTCTCCCATTTTTTTGCGAAAATGGGTCAAAATTAAATTTCTAAAGAGGAAATTTTTACAATTCTTATCCTATCTGCAGAAAAAACATCGAAAAATATACGCCTTTGTTTCGCGGGGCTATGTGACTGAAAACTGTGTTTAACTCCTTGTAAATAAGGTTTTATATGTTGTAAGGAAAGTGTATGGTATTTTTTCTTGTAGCGATTTTTCGATGTGGAAAACTTTTTTATGTTGTAAAGTGGGGGAAAGTGGGAGAAAGTGTATACTTTTACATTTAAATTAGAATAGGATAGTTGACTACATGACTCAGTTAATCGGAGAATTCGAATGCAAGCTAGACGCCAAAGGAAGGATGGTGTTGCCGGCTGCGCTCAAGAGGCAGATGCCTCATGTTGAGCGCGATGGGCTTGTTGTGAATCGTGGTTTTGAGAAACATTTGGTTTTTTATCCGCGGGAGGAGTGGGATTTGATGACAGCCAAGCTGGCTAAGTTAAATCAATTTGATCCAAAAGTGCGGGCTTTTGTACGTGCTTTTACACGTGGGGCTACAGAGTTGACTTTGGACGCGGCGGGACGTGTTTTGTTGCCAAAAAGCCTGCTTGAATTTGCAGGAATAACAACAGACTTGGTTTTGGCTTGCCAATTTAATAAGATCGAAGTTTGGTCTAAAGAAGGGTATGAAGATTTGATGGGTGATGGCGGAGTAGAGGATATATCATCTTTGGCGGCAGAGGTAATGGGGGATATCAATTTTGGAATATAGTAATATGGAGAATGTTTATCATGTTCCGGTAATGTTGCAAGAATGCATGGATGCTTTGGCGATTAAGCCTAACGGTATTTATGTGGATGTAACTTTTGGTGGTGGTGGCCATTCCCGTGAGATATTGAAAAGGCTGGGGCCGGAGGGTAAGCTATTTGCTTTTGATCAGGATCCCGATGCATTGGGGAATGTGATTGATGATCCTCGTTTTACATTGATCCATCAAAATTTCAGATTCTTAAAGAATAGCCTTCGTCTGCATGGTGTGCGTACAGTGGATGGTATTTTGGCTGATCTGGGGGTTTCATCGCATCAGTTTGATGCGGCTGATCGTGGTTTTTCAATTCGGTTTGATGCGGATCTGGATATGCGTATGGATCAGGTAGGAGATTTGGATGCAAAGGCGGTGTTGGCTAATTACGCTGAAGAAGACCTTCATCGGATTTTTGGTATGTATGGTGAGATTATGAATGCAAAGTCATTGGCGAAAACAATCGTGACAGCGCGTTTGGCGCAGCCGATACATACTGTCGCTGAATTAAAAGAGGTTATCCAGCGCATGGTTCCAAAAGGAAAAGAACATAAATATCATGCGCAGGTTTTTCAGGCTTTGCGCATTGAGGTTAACCGTGAATTGGAGGCTTTGCAAGAATTTTTGTTGCAGACTGTTGATGTATTAAAAAGTGAAGGAAGATTGGTGGTGATGTCCTATCATTCCTTAGAGGACCGTTTGGTAAAAAATTTTATGGCCAAAGGGAAATTTAAAGGAGATGTTGAGAAAGATTTTTTTGGAAATGAGATTAAGCCGTTCCATGTGTTGAGCCGTAAGGCGGTTACAGCATCGCAGCAGGAACTGGCTGTAAATAATAGATCGCGCAGTGCGAAACTGCGTATTGCTGAAAGGTTGGATTTGTCTTAAAAATGGCGTGAAAAGATGAGTAGGAATACAATAAGACAGAAAGAATTGAGTGAGGAAGTTCAAGAGGAACTACAAGAAACTGTCGAGGAAAAGGCGGAAGAAACAGAAGCGTTTATTAAAACGCTTTTTACCGTTGGAGACCTTTCCTTAAACAAAATATTGGAGTATTTGCCTTTTGGGGCTTTCGTTGCTTTTCTGATGCTGTTGTATATTTCTAACCGTCACTTCGCTGAGCGAACTATTCGAAGTATCGATAAAGTGAGCAAGGAAGTCAAAGAGTTGGGCTGGGATCACAAATCGCTATCTGCTGAGCTTATGAAAATGTCCACGCAAACGGAAATTGCAAAACGTGTGGATTCATTGGGTTTGAAAGAGCGGGTAGAGCCGCCGATCAAGATTGAAGTTGTAGAGAAAAAAGAAGATAAATAGAGAGAGTTATGAGTATCAGAAACACGATTCTTATTCGCGTCTATTTTGCCTTTGGACTTATTGTGCTACTTGCATTTATGGTATTTGGGAAAATGCTAAAGTTGCAATATGTGGACGGGCAACATTGGAAAGCTTTGGCGGATAGTCTTTCTATTCAAGAGCGTGAGGTTGAAGCTGCGCGGGGGAATATCTATTCCAACGACGGAAGCTTGTTGGCGACTTCTGTTCCTGAGTATGAGCTTCGTTTTGATGCTATGGCGATTCCTGAAGAAGAAAATGAATATTTCAATCTTAAAGTTGATTCTCTGGCGATTAAATTGGCTGATTTTTTTAAGGATAAATCATCCCGGCAATATTTGACATTACTAAAACAGGCGCGGAACAAAAAACAGCGTTATGTGCTGATTAAGCGAAATGTATCACATCAGGATTTAAAAAAGGTAAAGCAATTTCCGTTATTTAAAGCTGCTCGGGTTGGTAAAGATCGCTATCCAAGTAGTTTAATTACGGATAGACAGAATAAGCGGATCTTGCCTTTCGTAAATTTAGCCGCCCGGACAATCGGTTACAAAAATGTGAAAGAGAATATCCATGTTGGATTGGAGGGGGCGTATGGTGAATATATCGATGGAAAAAGTGGGAAAAGATTAATGCAGCGTATTGCTGGGGGGGTTTGGATTCCTGTCAATAGAGACATCGAAGTTGCACCGGTTGATGGTTCGGATATCATATCTACCATTGATGTGAATATGCAGGATATGGCACAAAGAGCACTGGAGAAGCAGATGATTGTGAGTAATGCGGATGAAGGATGTGTTGTGATGATGGAAGTGAAGACTGGTGAGGTACGGGCGGTAGCAAATTTTATGCGGGATAAAGATGGGGTCTATCGTGAAAAGTTCAATCTTGCTATTGCACAAAGTGCGGATCCAGGATCAACTTTTAAACTGGCCTCTTATCTGGCACTGATTGATGACAAGAAAATCGATTCCAGTACCACTATCAATATCGGAAATGGTAATTGGCCGATTTACAAGCATACGATTCGTGATTCGCATGCGCCTAAAAAATCTATAGTTTCGGCGAAGCGGGCTTTTGAAGAGTCTTCTAATGTTGGGGTTACAAAATTTGTCTATCAAGCTTATAAAGATAATCCAGATCAGTTTACCTCGAAACTACATTCTTTTGGTTTTGGGAAAACGTTGGATCTGCAGATTCCGGGGGAAGGTGTTCCACTGGTGAAAACGTCGAAAAGTAAATCATGGAGTGGTTTGTCATTGGTGCAAATGGCTTATGGTTATGAGATGAAGATTACACCGTTACAGACCCTGACATTTTATAATGCGGTTGCAAATAATGGTAAATTGATTGCGCCGCTATTCGTCAAAGAGATTAGACATTTAGGCAATACGATACAAACTTTTCAGGCGAAGGTTATCAATGAAAAGATTGCTTCGGATCATGCCTTGGCAGAGGTAAGGGGAATGATGGAAGGTGTTATGACGGAAGGGACCGGCAGAAGTGTTGCCAGCCCATTGTATACATCGGGCGGTAAAACCGGGACGGCACAAATGGCCGATGGTTCAAGAGGTTATGGTGCGCGTAGGTATCAGTCATCTTTTGCGGGCTATTTCCCTGCTGAAGATCCAAAATATTCCATTATTGTGGTGATTCGAAACCCGAGGAATGGATATTACGGCGCGTCAATCGCTGGGCCTGTTTTTAAAGAATTAGCGGATATGGTCTATGCCAATGATATGGAAATGCAAGGGAAGAAATCATTCAAAGCGGTTAATGTAGGTGGAAGAATGCCTTTGACTTTGCAAGGATCAAGAGAAGCGAGTAAGAAAGTGTATGATAAGTTGGGAATTAATACAATAAATTGGGATATGGTGGCGAGAGGCGAAGTGGATACATCGAATAGAGGAGTGCCATTTGTTGATTTGAAATATAAAGAAGGAATTGTTCCCAATGTAGTGGGGATGGGATTAATGGATGCTCTGTATGTGATGGAGAATGCGGGGTTTAAAGCGCATGTATCTGGAAAGGGAAGAGTGGGAGCACAGTCTTTGGCCGCGGGTCAAAAACTCCCATTTGGAACAGCGATAAATTTAGAACTTAAGTAATGATGGATTTAAAAAAAGTATTGCATGCTATCCCTGTTCAGCAGGTGGTGGGAAACCTCGAAGAGGTCGATGTGCACTCTTTGTGCTTTGATTCCAGAAAGGTGGAGTTGGGAAGTTTGTTTATCGCTGTGCGTGGTGTACAGACAGACGGGCATTTATTTGTGGATAAAGCGATCACTTCTGGAGCGAGAGCAGTTATTGTTGAAGAACTTCCTGCTGAAACATTGGATTCTGTAGCTTATATTTTGGTGGCGGATTCGGCATATGCACTGGGAGTAGCCTCGGCTAACTTCTATGGAAATCCATCCGAGCAGCTTAAATTGGTTGGGGTGACAGGAACCAATGGGAAAACTACTGTGGCGACATTATTATTCCAATTGTTTACCGAGCTTGGATATCATGTCGGTCTATTGTCTACGGTACAGAATCAAATCGGTTCAAAGATAATTCCTGCTACCCATACGACACCAGATCCGATCCAGTTGAACCAGTTGTTGCGGAATATGGTGGATGATGGTTGTGACTACGCTTTTATGGAGGTCAGTTCACATGCAGTGGTGCAGGAGCGTATTGCCGGCTTAGTGTTTGCCGGTGCAATATTTACGAATATTACACATGACCATTTGGATTTCCACAAGACTTTTGACAATTATATCAAAGCCAAGAAGAAATTCTTTGATGATCTGGATGTTCATGCATTTGCATTAACCAATGCTGACGATAGAAACGGTCAGGTCATGTTGCAAAATACGGTTGCCCATAAAAAAAGCTATGGCTTGCGCTCTGGAGCTGATTTTAAAGCTAAGGTCATTGAAAGTCATTTTGATGGCATGTTGATGAGTATTGACGGGCAGGAAGTTTGGGTCAAATTAATCGGCGATTTCAACGCCTATAATCTTTTAGCGGTGTATGCTGCAGCAATCTTATTGGAGCAGGAGACTGTAAAGGTATTGACGGCTTTAAGTACATTAAAAGGGGCTGAAGGACGCTTTGAGACGATGAAATCGGCTTCAGGTGTTTTTGGTATTGTGGATTATGCGCATACTCCTGATGCTGTTGAGAATGTGTTAAAAACGATTAGTTCGTTGAGACGTCCAGAACAGAAAATTATTACCGTTTTAGGTTGTGGTGGTGATCGGGACAAAACCAAAAGACCGGAGATGGCGGAAGCGGCGTTGCGTTATAGCGATCGTTTTCTGATCACATCTGACAATCCACGTACAGAGGATCCTTATCAGATTATCAAAGATATCGAGGCTGGTGTAGGAACTGAACAGCGGGCGAAAACTCTTTCTATAGCAGACCGGAAGGAGGCGATACGCACTGCGTATCAGTTGGCAAACCCTGGAGATATTATCCTGGTTGCAGGAAAAGGACATGAAAAATATCAAGATGTGAATGGTGTAAAATACCATTTTGATGATAAAGAAATTTTAGAAAATACATTTAACGAAAAATAGAAATATGTTGTACCATCTATTTACGTGGCTTAGTGAATATATCCATATACCTGGAGGAGGTCTTTTTCAATATATCTCCTTTAGAACATCTATGGCTGTAATTGCTTCATTAATTATTACCACGGTTTTTGGGGGAAAATTGATCCAGTTCTTGCATAATAAGCAAGTTGGGGAGACAATTCGTGATTTGGGGCTAGAAGGTGAGAAAAAGAAAGCTGGTACGCCTACAATGGGGGGAATAATTATCATCGCTGGGATCTTGATTCCTACATTATTATTTGCCAAGTTGACAAATATCTATGTGATCATCATGATTGTAACAACACTCTGGATGGGCGCTATAGGTTTTTTGGATGATTATATTAAAGTTTTTAGACATAATAAAGAAGGGTTAGCTGGTAAATTTAAGGTTGTTGGCCAAGTTGGTCTCGGAGCTATTATTGCCTGTACGATGTATTTTCACCCGGATATTGTGGTACGCAAAGGTGTGGATAAGCCAACTTCAACTAAACCGGTGGAAGTGGTGATCAATGAGGGGACAGGGGAAAAAACATATGCTGAGAATGTAAAATCTTCAAAGACAAATATTCCTTTTTATAAGAATAATGAATTTGATTACGCCAAGGTATTTAAAGTGTTTGGCTTGCAAAGTGACTATTTGACTTTTGTTGTGTTTTTAGTTGTCGTCATTTTTATCGTTACGGCGGTGTCCAATGGCGCTAACATTACCGATGGTATAGATGGTCTCGCTACGAGTACTTCCGCAATCATTGGAGTTACTTTGGCCATTTTGGCTTATGTATCCGGTAACGTGATTTTTTCGGATTACCTTAATATCATGTATATCCCCAATTCCGGTGAGCTTGTAATTTTTGCCGGAGCATTTGTGGGAGCTTGTGTGGGTTTTCTATGGTATAATACCTATCCCGCGCAGGTTTTTATGGGTGATACAGGAAGTTTGGCCATAGGGGGTATCATCGCAGCATTTGCTATCCTAATCCGTAAGGAATTGTTGATTCCGATTTTGTGTGGTGTGTTCTTATTGGAAAATCTGTCTGTCATTCTGCAGGTCTCTTATTTCAAATACACAAAAAAGAAATACGGAGAGGGAAGACGGATTTTCCTGATGTCGCCGCTACATCACCATTTTCAAAAGAAGGGCTATCATGAGGCCAAAATTGTAACTCGTTTTGTTATTGTGGGTATTATTCTAGCCATTCTAACAATTGTAACATTAAAAATTAGATAACGATGTCAAATATTGCAACAACATATTATCCTCAATCCGGTAGCTTGGTCGTTCTAGGCGCAGGTGAAAGTGGTGTGGGGACCGCAATCCTGGGGAAGGAGAAGGGATATGATGTATTTGTATCGGACAAAGGCCTGATAGCTGATCAGTATAAAGAACAATTGAAAGCGGAAGGCATCGCTTTCGAGGAGGGCAAGCATGACGAATCACGCATATTGAACGCTGCACTGGTTGTAAAGAGTCCTGGAATTCCGGAGACGGTACCTTTGGTGGTCGCTTTGAAGAAAAAAAATATTCCGGTAATTGCCGAAATAGAATTTGCTGCTCAATATACTGCTGCCAAATTAATTTGTATTACAGGGTCTAATGGGAAGTCTACGACGACCATGTTGACCTATGAGATGCTTAAACACGGTGGTTTAAACGTTGGTTTGGCAGGTAATATCGGGAAAAGCTTTGCCCTGCAGGTCGCGCGTGAAAATTTTGATTGTTACGTCCTGGAAATTTCCAGCTTCATGTTAGACGATATGTACCATTTCAGAGCGGATATTGCTGTCATTCTGAATATTACTCCAGATCATTTGGATCGTTACGACCATAAAATGGAGAATTATGTGGATTCTAAATTCAGAATGATCCAAAATCAGACAGAGAAAGATTATTTTATATACTGTTTAGACGATCCTGAGACAATCAAAGGATTGGAAAGACATCATAGTAAGGGGACTTATTTACCCTTTACACAAGAGCAGCTTGTTGAATTGGGAGCTTATTTAACTGCCAATAAAACAATGATTATTAATACACCAAATAACGATACATTCACTATGAGAACTGAGGAATTGTCATTGCAGGGGAAGCATAATATTTATAATAGTATGGCTTCCGGATTGATTGCAAAAGTGCAGGAGTTGAGAAATCAAGTGATGAAAGAGAGTATGGGGTCATATGTGAATATTCCACATCGTCTTGAACATGTTGCCTGTATTGGAGGAGTGAATTATATCAATGATTCAAAGGCTACTAATGTTAATTCAGTATGGTATGCGTTGGAAAGTTTTTCGACGCCAATTGTATTGTTATTGGGAGGTGTAGACAAGGGGAACGATTATTCGATGCTTGCCGATTTGGTGAAAGACAAAGTACGTGCTATCGTTTGTTTAGGAAAGGATACTGCTGCCATTCATAAGGCTTTTGAACAGGATGTTGAAATTATCGTTAATAGTACATCTATGCAGGATGCCGTTGTCTTGTCTTCACATTTAGCGAAGAAGGGTGATACGGTATTGTTGTCCCCAGCTTGTGCGAGTTTTGACTGGTTTAAAAACTATGAAGATCGTGGCGATAAATTTAAAGCTGCTGTAATGGAATTATAATAAATGGTACAACCTTAAAGGGAGAAGGATATGTTACAGAACATAATGTCTAAATTAAAAGGTGATCGATGGATATGGATCATTGTGATTATCTTATCGGGATGGTCACTTTTGGCTGTATATAGTTCGGTCGGGACCCTGGCCTATAAGGAAGGGAAGGGGACAGAAATGTATCTGTTGAAGCATTTTTCCATCATCGCCGTGGGATTTATTCTGATGTATCTTTCTCATAAACTGGATTATCGTTATTATGCCGGTATATCTAAAATAATGATGGGAATTACTATTCCTTTATTGTTGTTTACGCTGTTGTTTGGAAGTAAAGTTAATGAGGCAAGCCGTTGGTTGACTATTCCTGGGATTGGATTGACATTTCAAACGTCGGATTTGGCAAAACTTTCGTTGATTGTTTTTTTGGCACGGATGTTATCGCGCAAACAGGAGGAAATCAAGGATGTTAAAAAATCCTTTTTGCCGATTATGGGGTCGGTATGTGGGGTGTTTATTCTCATTGCATTGGCGAATTTGTCTACAGCACTCATGTTATTTGGTGTTAGTGTGCTTTTGTTATTGATCGGCCGGATCAGTTTTAAGCAGATTGCGATAGTCTGCTGTGGAGGAGCTGTTCTATTGATGATGGTTATCTTCTTTGGGCCACGTCGGGCAACTTATATTAGTCGGGTGAAATCCTTCTTCAACACCGAAAAGGTGGAAAAGACCGTTTCATTCCAGGATGATAAGAACTATCAGGCAAATAATGCGAAGATTGCAATTGCCACAGGTGGACTGTTCGGTAAAGGTCCCGGAAATAGTGTGCAGCGTAATGTGCTGCCTCATCCATATTCGGATTTTATTTATGCAATTATTATTGAGGAATACGGTACTGTCGGTGGTGTGATCTTGCTATTTCTATACCTGGCTTTTATGTATCGATGTATACGTATCGTCACGATGAGTCCCAAAGCGTTTGGGACGTTCCTTGCTGCCGGTTTAGGTTTCAGTTTGACCATACAGGCCTTGGCAAATATGGCAGTTGCGGTAGGATTGGGACCGGTTACTGGGGTGCCCTTACCTTTAGTGAGTATGGGGGGAACTTCGATTTTGTTTACAAGTGTCGCTCTGGGAATTATCCTGAGTGTGAGTAGAAATATTGAGGAATTAAAAGGAAAAGAACAGTTGGAAGAAAAACAGAAGCCGAAGAAAGTGGTTGTCGGCTCAATTCCAGCTTAAATAATATATTGAGCATGGCAATTCGCGTAATAATAAGTGGGGGTGGTACCGGAGGACATATTTTTCCGGCGATTTCAATTGCAAATGCATTGAAGACGATTGATCCTGCAAATGAAATATTATTTGTGGGCGCCAATGGTCGGATGGAAATGGATAAGGTGCCTGCTGCTGGATATGCTATTGTTGGACTTGATATCCAGGGAATCAATAGGAAGCAGCTTTGGAAAAATATCCTATTACCATTTAAATTAATGAAGAGCTTGAACAAGGCAAAAAAAGTAATCCGGGATTTTAAACCAGACGTGGCTGTAGGTGTTGGTGGTTTTGCTTCAGGTCCTTTGTTGATGATGGCAAATAAATTGGGAGTCCCTACCGTGGTTCAGGAGCAAAATTCTTATGCGGGTGTCACAAACAAGAAGGTTGGTGTTAAAGCCGCTAAGATTTGCGTAGCCTATGAGGGGATGGAACAATTCTTCCCAGCTGATAAAGTATTGTTGACCGGAAATCCTATACGCAGGGAATCTGTGGCGATCGAAGGCAAAAGAGCGGAGGCCTTACAGTTCTTTGGCTTGGACCAACATAAAAAGACAATCTTGATACTGGGTGGAAGTCTAGGGGCAAAAACGTTGAATGAAAGTGTCGTTGCCTATTTGGAGACTTTAGCTAAGGATGAGGTACAGGTGATCTGGCAATGCGGTAGCTTTTACATAGACTCGCTTCGGACAGATCTGGAGGGGAAACTACCCGCAAATGTGAAGATGATGGCATTTCTTCAAAAAATGGATTATGCTTATGCTGCGGCCGACCTGATTATCAGTCGCGCAGGGGCGGGAACCATTTCCGAGCTGTGTGTGGTAGGTAAACCGGTTATTCTTGTTCCTTCGCCAAATGTTGCGGAAGACCATCAGACCAAAAATGCAATGGCATTGGTCAATAAGCATGCCGCACTTCTAGTGAAAGATGTAGACGCTATAAAGACATTAATTCCAACGGCGCTGGATTTATTTAAAAATCCGGATCAGGTAGCGCAGTTGAGTGAAAATATAAAATCACTTGGTAAGCTGAATGCTGATATTCAGATTGCTGAGCTCGTATATAAATTGGCAAATAAGAAATAGATAAAGCGTATGAATCTAGATGCAATAAAACAAGTTTACTTGATCGGAATAGGCGGGATAGGCATGAGTGGCCTTGCGCGCTATTTTAAGCATTTGGGCTGTGAGGTGAATGGATATGACCGTACGGAAACCGAATTGACCAAAGCATTGGTCCATGAAGGTCTTTCGATTACATATCAGGATGATGTGAATTCTATTGATCCTATTTTCCATCAGCCTTCGCCTGCCACATTGGTGATATTTACACCTGCGATTCCCAAAGATTCTAAGATTAAAGCTTTTTTTGAATCTCAAGGTCATGTATTGTATAAAAGGTCACAGGTACTCGGTATCATCAGTGAAAGCAGGTTTACAATTGCAGTGGCTGGAACACATGGCAAAACAACCACGTCAACGATGGTAGCGCATCTGTTGAAAGATTCAGGATATGATTGTTCAGCTTTTTTAGGTGGCATTAGCTCCAATTATGATACCAACGTGCTTTATGGAGCAAATAATACGGTAGTTGTTGAAGCGGACGAATTTGACCGTTCATTTTTGACACTTCATCCGAATATCGCGATCGTGACATCCTCGGATGCGGATCATTTGGATATCTATGGTGATAAGAGCCATCTGCTCGAATCTTTCCAGTTGTTTTTGGATAAGGTCGTTGATGGTGGTACCCGAATTATAAGGAAAGGATTAGAATTTAAAGGTCAGGTTAGTTATTCTGGCCAAGAGATAGCCGATGCTTATGCGTCCAACGTTCATGTTAGGGAAGGGGAGTTCTTTTTCGACTATCAGGACGCGAACGGAAAAATTGAGGACATTCATTTGGGTATTCCCGGGATTCACAACGTTGAAAATGCTGTTGCAGCAATTACGGTAGCACGTTTGTTGGGAATTTCAGCTGAGGCAATTAAGACGGCATTGACAACATTCAAAGGAGTCAAAAGACGATTTGAATATATTGTCCGCACGCCCGAAGTGGTTTATATCGACGATTATGCACATCATCCGGAGGAGTTGCGTGCCTTTTTGACTTCCATGCGGAAGTTATATCCGACAAAGAAGCTAAATGTCGTCTTTCAGCCGCATTTGTTTACGCGCACCAGAGATTTTGTGGATGGATTTGCCGAGGTGTTATCTATGGCAGATAATCTATTATTGATGGAAATATATCCTGCACGGGAACTTCCTATTGAAGGTGTTAACTCCAGTTGGCTATTGGAGAAAATTACAGCAAAGCATAAACAGATTGTTACCGCCGAAGAAGTATTGGATTTTGCACGGAATGAAAAACCGGATCTGCTTGTGACGGTTGGCGCAGGAGATATTGATAAATTGGTGAAACCATTAAAAGCGGTTTTTGAGCATGCTTAGAAAATTACGTGAAATACAATGGAATCGTGTACTCTATTTTACCCTATTTTTTATTGGGGTTATTGTAGTTGTTGTGATCATGACCATTGTGGGTAAACGTGATGAACAACAGCTTTGCAAGGACGTGAAAATAGTGATAGAAGGTACAGAGGCTTTTATTGATCAGGCAGATATTTCAAAACTGATTGAGCAGAACTACGGAAGTTTTGTGGGGAAGAAGTTGAATGGTATTCCCTTTCAGCGCGTGGAAAAGACCCTAAAGAAATTGCCTTATGTATCGAATGCAAGTATCCATGCCGATATGGATGGAACAATACAGATTAATATCGATCAGCGCGAGGCTGTGATGCGGATTATCAATAAAAATGGACGCGAATTCTATGTTGATCCCAAAGGTTTAAAGATACCGACTACATTAAAATATATTCCGCACATCATGGTGGCGACCGGCAATATAGCCGAAGGATATAACGAGGCATTGGATACAATCTCGACCCCATTGGTAAAAGATTTGGTGAAGGTGGCGGAATTTATTGGAAAAGACGAGTTGTGGAGTAACCAAGTGGTACAGATTTATGTCAATTCGGACCATGATATCGAACTTGTTCCGCGTGTCGGAACGCAGCAATTGATTGTTGGGTCCGCAGATTCGTTGGAACAGAAATTTGAATTATTAAAAACATTTTATACGCAGATCATGCCAAAAGTGGGGATCAATGCCTACGGGGTGGTGAACGTAAAATACGGAGGACAGATTATCTGTGAAAAGCGTGGAAACTGGAGCTTTTCAGATGATCAAACAAAAAAAACAGCAAATAATACATTATAGTAATACAGCAACAATACAGGAAATTATGAACTCAAAGGCAGCAGAAATTGAAAGAGAAAACCCAATTATCGTGGGACTCGATATTGGTACTACCAAAATTTGTGTTACGGTTGGGAGACGTAGCTCAGGGAACAAAATCGAATTATTAGGTGTCGGTAAAGCCGAATCTGCCGGTGTGAGCAGAGGCGTAGTTGCCAATATCCAAAAGACTGTAGGAAGTATTTTGGAAGCGGTGGAAATTGCCGAGGCACAATCTAATGTCGATATTAAGGTTGTCAATGTGGGGATTGCCGGTCAACACATTAAGAGCATCCAACACCGTGGAATATTTACCAAAACAGATGGCGATGATGAAATCATTCGAAGAGATATCGAACGTTTGATTTCGGATATGTATAAACTGGTACTGCCTCCAGGAGAAGAAATTATACATGTTTTACCGCAGGAGTTTACCGTAGATAATGAACCGGGTATCCGTGAACCTATCGGCATGGCTGGACGTCGTATAGAAGCAAATTTCCATATTATTTCGGGAAGAGTTACCGATATCAAGAATATTAAAAAATGTATTGATAATTCCAACCTGGAAGTTGCTGAACTGATTCTTGAGCCTTTGGCATCTTCAGAAGCTGTATTGGATGAAGATGAGAAAAATGCTGGTGTTGTATTAGTTGATATTGGTGGTGGAACGACGGATGTTGCCATCTTCCATGAAGGAATTATTCGTCATACCGCTGTAATCCCATTGGGCGGTAATATTGTGACTGAGGATATTCGCCAAGGTTGTTCTGTGTTGCGTTCTCAGGCGGAATTGCTAAAAACCCGATTTGGATCTGCTCTGGCTGATGAAAATAAAGAAAATGAGGTGATTTGTGTGCCGGGATTGAAAGGCCGTGAACCGAAAGAAATTTCTGTGAAAAACTTGGCTTATATCATTCAGGCTAGAATGGAAGAGATCATTGAACATGTGTATTACGAGATCAAATCCTCTGGTTACGAAAATAAACTGATCGGTGGTATCGTTATCACAGGAGGTGGCGCTCAATTGAAACACTTGGTACAACTCGTTGAGTACATTACTGGAATTGATTGTCGTGTGGGTTTTCCGAACGAATATTTATCGAAGAATGAGGTGTTGCCTAAGCCACTTTTTGAGGAATTGAAAAGTCCTTTATATGCAACCAGTATTGGCTTGTTGATTAAAGGAATTCAATCCCACGAAGAGGAGGAAGATAGCCGCAGAGAAGCACATGCTCCAGCCAAAAAAGTGCAGGTAACGATGACGACGAAAGAGGTTTCAGAACAACAGCAAAAAGAGCAGGGACTACTGTCATGGTTCAAACGATTTATTAAGGATGGTAACGAAATTGATGACGCAAGTTTTTTAGATAAAAAGTAAGTTTTCCACATTGGTCGAAGTTTTCCACAATTTCACAAATGTGGAAAACTTTTGTTGAAATTATATTATTATTACATTACATATAGTGGGTTTGATTCATTTTGATATCGTGTTCATTATAAGTTAAATAGGGATAAGTTATGTCAATACAGTTTGAAATGTTAAAAGAGCAATCTTCAATAATCAAGGTTATTGGGGTTGGTGGTGGTGGCGGCAATGCCGTAAACCACATGTATAAACAAGGAATTAGTGGGGTGGATTTTATCGTGTGTAATACCGATGCGCAAGCGTTGGAGTTAAGCCCGATCCCAAATAAAGTTCAATTGGGAATAAGTCTAACCGAAGGTATGGGTGCTGGAGCAGATCCTGATGTAGGTGAAAATTCCGCTATCGAAAGTATTGAGGATATCAAACGCATGCTGGGAACCAATACCAAGATGTTGTTTATCACTGCCGGTATGGGGGGCGGTACAGGTACTGGCGCTAGTCCGGTCTTGGCCAAAGCAGCTAAGGAACTCGGTATTCTTACTGTTGCTATTGTCACTACACCTTTTACATTTGAAGGTAAGCGTCGTCGCTCACAGGCGGAAGAAGGACTTTCAGAATTGCGTAAGTATGTAGATTCTTACCTTGTCATTTCCAATGATCGCCTACGTGAAATCTTCGGAAATTTAACAATGACTGCGGCATTCGCAAAAGCGGATGATATATTGACTACAGCGGCAAAAGGTATCGCTGAAATTATAACGATTCCAGGTTATGTGAACGTCGATTTTAAAGATGTTCGTACTGTAATGAACGATAGTGGTGTTGCCATCATGGGTAATGCTGTTGCGGAAGGTGAAGACCGTGCATTGAGAGCAGTGGAAGGAGCTTTAGCTTCACCATTATTGAAAGACAATGAGATCGAAGGTGCCCGTTATATTTTATTGAATATTACTTCTGGTACAAAAGAAGTAACGATGGATGAGGTTGCTATCATTACCGATTATATTCAGGAAAAGGCCGGCTTGTCAGCAGACCTAATCTGGGGTAACTGTATTGATGAAAACTTTGAAGATGAATTATCCGTAACCATTATCGCGACAGGTTTTCAGACTTCAGAGGAGCGTGATAAAGAACGTGAAAATACGAAGGTGTCTATGCCCTTAACACCTGAACCGGTCAATTCTTTTGTAAAGCCTGTTTCTCAGGTTGCACCAAAAGAAGCTCCAGCTGCCAATAGTTTTGTCACTCCGGTTCAACGTGTGGATACACAAGCCCCTTCAACAAATACTTCGACACCAAATAATTTACAGTCTGATTTGTTTACTTCACCGAGAAATGTGGTGCAACAACAACAGGTAGCGATTGAAGAACCGCAAGTAATACGTCATGATTTGGGCTTTGACGGTGCTTATGAGGAAGAAACATCATTTGCTGAAAGTGATTTTCAGTTGAAAACTTCACCTTCTGTTTTTCAGTTTCAAATGCCGACCGTATTTGATTCATATACTGCTCCATCATCATCAGACTATGATGAAAGAACATCTTTTTCTTCGAGCACAACCAATGAGCAGGTCGAAGTTCCTCAGGTCGAAGAAGAGCAAGTTTCGTTTGAGGACCAATTGGTGCGTACAAAAGAGCGTATCTTGCGATTGAAAGAGTTAAGTATGAAATTGAAATCTTCAAATGGCCTGCATGAGTTGGAAAATGAACCAGCTTACAAGAGAAAGCAAATGTCATTGGAAGATACACCCCATTCTTCGCAGTCACAAGTATCTCGCTTTACATTGTCATTTGAAGATGGAAATACAGAGATCCGTCCAAATAATTCATTTTTACATGATAATGTAGATTAAGTGAATTGACATAAAATACTAAAAAAGCCATCCAATCGGATGGCTTTTTTAGTATCTTTAGATACCGATATAATACAATTATACAAGCTATGACTACAAAATTAAATAACCCTGTATGGGTGATGAGTTCTGCCTTTGATAAATTGTCATTACCAGAATTGATTCAAACAACAAAAAGAATTGGCGCTGGTGGGATTGACCTATGTGTTTTTAGAAAAGATGGTACGCGCGAAGATCATACAGCGACGCATTTGGACTATGATGAGTTTACACCAGTAAAAGCAAGGGAAACACTTGAGTTGTTTAATCAGGCTGATTTAAAGCTTTCGCTTGGAGCCTTTGAAAATATGATTGGCGGAGATCCTGAACAACGTGTGAAAAATCAGAATCACTTATTGAAATTGATCCGGATTGCCCATTTGTTGGGTGGTGACGAGAATAATGTCAAGGTAGGTACTTTTGTCGGTTATAATCATGAATTGGGAAATCAGCTTGATGGATTTCAGAAAAACCTGGATGAATATAAACGCGTATTTGCACCGATTGTTAATTATGCCGAAAGCCTTGGGGTGACTATACTCTACGAAAACTGTCCTATGGAGGGCTGGCGCTCTTCACGCTATAGTTCTACCTATAATAACTTACCAGCTGTTTTAGCCGCACGTAAATTAATGTATGCAATGATACCAAGTAAAGCCCATGGTGAAATTTACGATCCTTCCCATGATGTCTGGCAAAATACAAATCCAATTGATGTCATTCGCAATACCGACATCAGTCGATTGCAACGTATACATGTGAAAACCACACGCAACCTGCAGACAGCTGCCCGTGTAGATTGGGGTGGAATGTATCCGATGCAACATGTGGATGCTGAACTCGCAGAGAAGGCAAATGTGAGTATTCCGGGACATGATTGGGACAGACATCACTATGAAGCAATGCTTCCTGGGTTTGGTGGATCAGATAGTATGGATTGGCGCGGTTTTGTTGATCTACTTCAGGAACGTGGATTCAAAGGGCCATTCGAAATAGAAAATGAGGCAAAAAACTCAAAAGATACAGGTGATTTCTCAGCAACAGTACAGGGATTTACCACTTGTCTTAATTTTCTAGCTCCTATGTTATGGGATTTAGAAGCTGAGGTGGGTTATGCCTATAAAAAATCCGAACCGTTAAAAGATATCAATGTAAAAGATGTTCCGGTTATTACGATGGATGATCTCATCTAAAAAAATACACTCCAACAATTAAAATATTGTTGGAGTGTATTCTGTTAATTGTTGGAGTGTATTCTGAAAAGTTCAATCAGCTCAGGAATATTGGACACATTTAATTTCTCAAATATCCGGCTTTTATAAGTGCTTACAGTTGATGGGCTTAATTCAAGTAGGTTTGATACTTCGATGATTCCCAGGCCTTTTATCAATTGTTTGGCCACATCCACTTCTCTGTTCGACAAGCGTGCCAATGGATTTAATTTTGTTAATTCGGATTTACTCTGAGTCAGTTTTTGAACATATAGGTCTTGCACATTGCTCGACATATATTTACCTCTTTCTTGGATGGCCAAGATCGCATGACTTAATTCCGCCATTGCGGTCGTTTTATTGAGATAACCTACTGCTCCGGCTTCAATATAGCGTAAAGCATACAATGATTCATCATAGGATGAGAAAATTAGAATTTTAATAGCAGGCTGAATCTGTAAAATCTCCTCGACAACTCTAATATTATTTCCTCCGGGCATATTGATGTCCAATAATAGTAGGTCGAAATCTTCCAGTTTTATCTTTTCTAGCACCTCATCGAAATTTTCCGCTTGAAAAATTTCCGCTTTTTTAAGTGTTTCCTTAATAATAACGGAAGCTCCAAGTCGTACAATGCCGTGGTCGTCTGCAATAAGAATCTTTTTCATAGATACTTTATCTTATTCTGGGCTTTAATTACCGTATGAAATTTAAAGTACTATCAATATACAATATATCTTGATATTTTGCCCTAGTTAACGAGCAAATATAGCAAATTAAGTTAATAAAAAACTTGCGCATATCGTTTTAGGCCATAATTTTAAAAATAGGATTAAAGCGAGAAAATATAGTATAATAGAAGACTCGCGTTAAAAAAGTGGTTTATTTTAATTAGATTTATGTGACAATTATTAATTTTGGTAAAATTTTAAACGATTAAATGGCTTAATATGGGATTTCTAAAAGAATTTAAAGAGTTCGCAATGCGCGGTAGCGTTGTTGATTTGGCTGTCGGTGTTGTGATCGGTGGGGCATTTGGTAAAATTGTGACATCATTGGTTGACGATATTATCATGCCTCCCATAGGATATTTGACAGGCGGAGTTGACTTCTCCTCGAAAAAAATTATACTGAAAGCCGCTGATGAGGCTGCGAAACAAGCCGAGGTTTCTATTAACTACGGTAATTTTATCAATGTAATTATCCAGTTCCTGATTGTTGCATTTTGTATTTTCTGCGTTATCAAAGGTTTGAATTCTTTGAAACGTAAAGAAGAAGCAGCTCCAGCTGCACCGGCTGCGCCGACAAAAGAAGAAGCATTGTTGACAGAAATCAGAGATATTCTGAAAACCAAATAATTCTAATTCATGTTGGATTTCGTATAAAACAGAGGGGCAGCGCTTCTCTGTTTTATATTTTCTGTAATCTGTAAATTGGTTTTTTAGGCTGTCTATGAATAATTTAGAGATCGCTTTTTACCTAAAGTCTAAATGTTCTCAATATTGTTTGTTTTTGTCTAAAATAAACTTTACTTTTGCATTCCTCTTGGGGAGTTTTGTATTAATTGAAGTAAGAACAAATTAGCATAATAGCGTCATGAAAAGAACATTTCAGCCATCGCAAAGAAAAAGAAGAAACAAACACGGTTTTAGAGAGCGTATGAGCTCTGCAAACGGTAGAAGAGTATTAGCTTCACGTAGAGCTAAAGGTAGAAAACGTCTTACAGTGTCTGACGAATACCGTCACAAAGGTTAATCTTTGATAAGGATCGGTGGCCGCTTATAAGAGCTTTTTCTGATAAGATTAAGTCATCGGATGAGAAATACATTTACAAAAGAAGAACGGTTATGTGCGAAAAGGCGTATTGATACGCTTTTTAAAAGCGGTTCTTCTTTTGTTTTGTACCCTTTTAGAATTGTTTTTGTTTTCGAGAAAAACAAAGAGACTGAAAATACCCCCCCCTGTCAGTCTATTATATCCGTTTCCAAACGCAGGTTTAAAAGAGCAGTAGACCGCAATGCGATAAAACGCATGATGCGTGAAAGCTATCGTTTGCAGAAATCGGATAATTTGATTCCTTTTTTGTTGAAACATAATGTAACTTTGTATTTAGCGATTCAGTACGTAGGCAAACAGATCTTAGCATATGATGTGTTACATACCGCGATGAATAAAATGCTAAAAAAATTACAGGATGAATGTGCTGCTGTTTATTTGGAAAAAGGGAATTAAACCTTTCTTTAGTTTTATTTTCTTAGCCATTATTCGTTTCTATCAACTGTTTATTTCACCGTTTTTGGGAGCCAATTGTCGGTATACACCTACTTGTTCTCAATACGGCAAAGAGGCTATTCTAAAATATGGTCCTTTTAAGGGGGGCTGGATGGCTTTGAAGCGGATAGGGCGTTGTAATCCTTGGGGCGGCCATGGTCATGACCCTGTACCTTGATTTCAATATAACGATGAATAATTTAATTTTACAAATTGATACTTCAACCACCGTTTGTTCGGTAGCACTAAGTCAAAATGGACAAACATTGGCTGTGCTGAATCTTGATGAACCGAATGCCCATGCCGCCAAATTGACTGTTTTGATTGAACAGATCTTGCGTGAGTCAGAACGTTCTATAAAGGAGCTTGCCGGCATAGCGGTGAGTATGGGGCCAGGATCTTATACCGGGTTACGTATAGGGGTGTCTACAGCAAAAGGTCTTTGTTACGGTCTAGATATACCCTTGGTTGCAATCAATACACTTGATGCATTGTTCGCTGGGTATCGGGAACAATTTGACCTGCAAGAGAAGGAAGCCTATATTCCTATGCTGGACGCGCGTCGTATGGAAGTATATGCGGCGGTCTATGACCATCATGGTAAGCTGATAAAACCTACTTCTGCTGAAATCATTGATGCAGATTATTACGATGAACTGTTGGCTACATACAAGCGTGTTCATCTATTTGGCTCCGGTGCTGATAAATTCGAGACATTGTTTGAGACCAACGATCGGGTGAATGTACAGCCAGGATTTAAAGATTCAGCTGCTTTTTTATCACAATTGGCATTTGATAAATTTCAAAATAAAAAATTTGAGGATATTGCCTATTTTGAACCTTTTTATCTGAAAGACTTTGTAGTAATGACAAAGAAAAAGGTTGGCTTATAGCCAACCTTTTCTTTTGAACCAGAAGTAAATGGCCATCGAAATAACCACCATGATTCCCATAGCAATGGGGTAGCCATAATACCATTCCAGTTCCGGCATATTTTTAAAATTCATCCCATAAACGCCGGCGACAAATGTAATCGGCATAAAAAATACCGAGAAAATCGTCAAAATACGCATGATTTCATTGGTATGATTTGATGATATATTAAAGAATACGTTTAGTAATTGGGCTACATTCTCAGATAAGTTTTCGTACAATGTCGAGGTGCGTATTTGAAGATCTTTTAGATCCCGTGTGTATACATCTTTTTTGGATGACGAATGAAAATGCTCAACAACCTCTTTATATAGAAAAATAACCTTTCTGGCAACATCTATTTGCCTTTTGATAAAATAAAGATTTTTGAGCACAGGTTGTTGTTTCATGCGTTTCAGAAAAATCAGTTCCTCGTAGGAGTCGATACGCGTCGAAAGCTGTTCCAGCGTTTTACTGAACGTGAAGACAGCAGCGGTAGTAATAAATACAGCCAATTTTCGGCTATTTTTTGTCTTTATGTTCGTAAACTCGATGTTTTTGAGTTTCTCTAAAAACTCAATACGGCGTTTGTGTACGGTGATCACAAAGTCACTGCCATAAAAAATTGTGAGACGATCTGTTACTTCTCCTATGCTATCCGAATTTTCCTTGAAATTGTCCGACATGACCCGTAGAATAATAAAGGTATAGTTTTCGAATTCTTCTATTTTAGGAAGATGCTCTGGTTCTTTAGAATCTTTTATGGAAGCATCATTTAGATTATATCTTTCCTTGATGAATGCAAAATCTTCTGCGGTAGGTTCAGAGATATCAATCCATTCGTAGTTTGCGATTTCCTTTTCAACAATCGTTTTGATCATAAATCTAATTTATACAAAGACAAGATACTAAACAATTTTGTTTGTTGCCAATGCTAGCATAAAAGTGGTAACTCGGCTGTGCTTTTTCGGCAGGCTTGGGGAGCTTAACAAATAAAAAAAGCCATCATAGCATTTGATGGCTTTCCTGTTATTAGTTTGGTCTTCTTATTTGCTGGAAGATTTGTATTCGTCGTTTAACTGTTTGATGACTTCATTGGTGATTTCCAGAGAAGGATCAGCATACAATACCGTAGGATTGGATTTAGAATAAGTTAGAACAAGCTTATAACCGTTATCCGCAGCGTGCTTTTTCAAAAACTCAGTGATTTTATTATATACGTTGTTGAATTCTTCGGATTCATCTTTGGCAAGAGATGAAGATGCCGTCTGATCCAATCTTGCCAGTTCATCTTGTTTACGTGCTAATTTTTGTTCAGTAGCCTGTCTATCTGCAGCAGACATCGTTGCTGCATTTTTTTGGTAGTCTGCAACCTCACGTTGAAATGCTGCACTTTTAGCTTGAAGATCAGCTTGTGCTTTTTTTACTTTGTTTTCAAGCTTTGACTTGATGTCTTTAAAATATTGATATTTTTCTGAAAGAGAATCAGAATTCAAATAGACGATTTTATCCTTGTTGCTGCCTTGACTCTCTTTGCTCACAGCATTTGAATCATTTTTTGAAGGCTCATTTTGTGTTTTGGCGCCTTGGTTACACGATACGATGGTTCCCGCTAGTAAAAGACCCAAGGAAACTTTCGATACAATTGAAAATATAGTGTTCATTTTTTTATTATTTGCAAATTAATACTGAAACAAACCTAACATAAAAAAATCGAAATTCTAATTTTTAATCCTAAAAAAGTAAAATTATTGAGCATTTGATTGTTTCGTATAATCCGTTTAATACTTTGCTCTAGACTTGATAAATCGGCCAAAATTTCGTATTTTTGGATATTACATTTAACAGTTTTTCAATGAGCGAAGAAAAGAAAAATGCATCCACCTACTCGGCCGATAATATTCAGGTATTAGAGGGTTTAGAGGCGGTTCGTAAGCGTCCATCCATGTATATTGGTGATACCGGTGTAAAGGGATTACACCATTTGGTATACGAGGTTGTAGACAATTCAATCGACGAAGCTGTAGCAGGATACTGTACAGATATCTTTGTTACTATCCATAAAGACAATTCAATTTCTGTTCGGGATAATGGTCGTGGTATCCCTACCGGAATCAATAAAAAAGAGAATAAATCAGCGTTGGAACTCGTAATGACGGTTTTACATGCTGGTGGTAAGTTTGACAAAGATACCTATAAGGTGTCTGGTGGTCTACATGGTGTGGGGGTATCTTGTGTGAACGCATTGTCTACACTTTTGAAAGCTGAGGTACACCGCGACGGAAAAATATACCAACAGGAATATGAAATCGGTAAACCATTATACGATGTAAAAGAAGTTGGTGTCTCTGATAAAACAGGTACAATTGTAACGTTTCATCCGGATCCGACGATATTTACGCAGACTACCGTTTATAATTACGATACTTTGGCCAATAGGCTTCGTGAGCTTGCGTTCCTGAATAAAGGGGTAAGCTTAACTTTGTCGGACGAGCGTGAAACCAATGAAGACGGTTCTGAAAAGAAAGAAACATTTTATTCTGAAGGCGGTCTGAAAGAATTTGTTAAGTTCTTGGATGGCACACGCCAGGCATTGATTCCTGAACCGATCTATGTAGAGGGCATCAAACAGGGGATTCCTGTAGAGTTAGCCTTACAATATAATGATACCTATTCCGAGAACGTCCATTCGTATGTTAATAATATCAACACGATTGAAGGAGGTTCACACGTTGCAGGTTTCCGTAGAGGGTTGACACGTACCCTGAAAGCATATGCTGATAAATCAGGTTTACTTAAAAACCTAAAAGTCGAAATTACAGGGGATGATTTCCGCGAGGGATTGACTGCTGTCATTTCTGTGAAAGTTGCAGAGCCTCAATTTGAAGGCCAAACAAAAACCAAATTGGGTAACTCTGAGGTAATGGGAGCTGTAGACGTGGCTGTTGGTGAGATTTTAGGTGTTTACCTTGAAGAAAATCCACGTGAAGCGAAAGCCATTGTTCAAAAGGTTGTCATCGCGGCCCAAGCACGTGCAGCAGCACGTAAAGCACGTGACCTGGTACAACGCAAAACGGTCATGGGCGGTTCTGGGCTTCCGGGTAAACTGGCCGATTGTCAGGATAATGACCCTACCAAATGTGAGATTTATTTTGTCGAGGGGGATTCTGCGGGCGGTACAGCGAAGTCTGGCCGTGACCGAAAACACCAGGCTATTATGCCATTAAGGGGTAAAATCCTGAACGTTGAAAAAGCAATGGAGCATAAGATCTATGAAAATGAAGAGATCAAAAATATGTTTACTGCCTTAGGTGTAAGTGTTGGTACTGCCGAAGATGCTAAAGCACTGAATCTTGAGAAATTGCGTTACCACCGTATCATTATCATGACCGATGCCGATGTGGATGGTTCTCACATTACAACATTGATTCTGACATTCTATTTTAGATATATGAAAGAATTGATCGAAAGAGGATATGTATATATCGCGACTCCGCCGTTGTACCTTGTGAAAAAAGGGAAAGAGCATGAGTACGCATGGAATGAAGACCAACGTATTAATGCGATCCAACGCTTAAAAGGAACAGGTAAAGAGGATAGTGTACATGTACAGCGCTACAAAGGTCTAGGTGAGATGAATGCGGAGCAGTTATGGGATACGACAATGAATCCTGAAACACGCACCTTGCGTCAGGTAACTATCGAAAATGCTGCTGAATGTGATCGTATTTTCTCGATGTTAATGGGCGATGAAGTAGCACCGCGCCGTGAATTTATTGAGAAAAATGCGCGTTACGCAAAAATTGATATCTAATACCAATTTTATAACGAACATAGAAAGGCCTGATGAATTTTTCATCAGGCCTTTTTTTATTTCGTTTTATTTTCTAACTTAATCTAGAGGAATCTAGCTTTCTGCCGGGATAGGTGTTTCTTCAACCAACGGATAACCAATATTTAATAAAACCTATTATGAAATATTGTAGCAAAATTTTGCTCTTTATAGGTTGTTTTATTGGGATAACCTGTATGGCGCAAACAAATGAAAAAATCAGCCGCGAAGAATTATTTGAAAGCTTATCGGAGGAATTGCCCGAAGACACTGATTTAAGTGAATTAAGTGAAAAATGGCAGTATTATCTCAAAAACCCAATCGATCTGAACAAGACTGATGGGGCCGAACTAATCGAATTACAATTTATAGACCCCTTGTTGACGCAGCGATTGATCGAACACCGTCAGGTTTCGGGTAACTTTATAAATGCCTTAGAGATTCAGTCCATAGCGGGTTTTAATGCACGGCTCGTATCCTTATTGCTACCTTTCGTTAAGGTAGGAGAAGCTAGTCCACTTACAGGAAGCAAACTCAAAGATGTATCCCACGAGTTTATATTGCGTTATGGACGCAGCCTGGAGCAAACAAAAGGATACCAGATTACAGATACGACAAGAGCTCGGTACTTGGGAGACCCCAATCGATATGCTATTCGATACCGGGCTAATCTAAAAGATAAAATCCGCTTAGCGATTAATATGGAAAAGGATGCCGGTGAGCCATTTTTTAGGGATAAGCAAAAATTAGGATTTGATTTTTATGGAATAAGCCTGATCGTTAAATCGATCGGTCCTATTCGCAATCTCGTCGTTGGGGATTATGCATTACAATTTGGTCAGGGGCTCAGTATGTGGAACGGTTTAAGCTTTGGCAAGGGTGGACTGGTACAAAACACTGCCCGGCAGGGCATCGGTGTAAAGCAATACACCTCTTTAAACGAGGTTAATTTTATGCGCGGTATTTCAGGCACTTGGCAGTTGCAGCGATTTGAGGTCACTCCCTATTTTTCTTACCGGCCCATTGATGCCAATGTAGCCGATGATACAGTAGGGGAGAGAGTAATTAAGACAATTGCGCAGTCCGGACTGCATCGAACAGCAACAGAGCAGCGCTACAGAAATGCTGCACATCAAATGACCTATGGACTAAATGTTCTTTGGCGATACAATCGTTTCAAGATTGGGATTCACGTCAATCAGTCCCAATTGGATGCGATTAGGCTCCAGGGGACAAGCAAAAGACAGCAGTATGATTTTGAAGGTAATGTATTGCAGAATATAAGCCTGTATACGAATTATACGTTCCGCAACGTTCATCTCTTTGGAGAGTATGCCAATAGCCTAGACGGAGGATCAGCTATGCTATTGGGATCAATCGTTAGTTTACATCCAAGACTCTCTACTGTTGTTCTGGTCCGGAACTATAGAGAAAACTACCATACTTTTTATGGGCAAGGTTTTGGGGAATCGGGCAATACCTCAAATGAAGAGGGTGTTTATGGAGGACTTACCTATCAATTGGCGAGAAAATTAGTTTGGTCCGGTTACATGGATATCTTTCGGTTTCCGGAAGCTAAATACCAAGCGGATACCGGATCTGTAGGAGCAGATTTTTTTAGTCAGCTCAGTTATATCTGGTATAAGAAAGGACAACTCATTTTAAGGTATAGAAATCGATTAAAGCAGACGAATTATATCGGGCAGGGACAAACTGAATCAGGATTGGTAAATAGTTCAAAGCAGCAGTTACGCATAGAATTTCAATATAAGCTGAATGCTATTTGGACGATCCGGTCCCGGGCTGAAGCGAACCTGTTCAAGAGGGAATATGAGGACAATAGCCTGGGCTATCTATTTTATCAGGATGTTTTCTGGAAGCCTGACATAGGTAAGATTCAGCTAAATGCACGGATAGCCTATTTCCAGACCGATACTTATGATAATCGGTTTTATGCCTACGAGAATGATGTGTTGTATGCTTCAGGATTTGGAATGTATCATACAAAAGGATGGCGTACCTATGTGAATTTGAGATATAAAATAAATCGTAATCTCGATATATGGACAAAGTATGGGGTTTATTATTATCCGGATAAAGATACAATAGGTTCTGCTTTGGAGGAGATCAGCGGTAACAGAAAGTCCGAGATCAGGCTACAGTTGAGATGGCAACTATGAAAGATTTGAACTTTTATCAAAAGCTGGAGCGAATTCCGATATTGAAGATTACTTCTGTTTATATTATCGGGCTCTTTGCAGCACCGCTGCTAAAGTTTTCCCTCCAATGGTTTCAATACCTGGAGTATAGCCTATTCCTATTCGTGGGGTTTACTCTTTGTTGCTATCTACTCAAAAAAACAGTATTTAGATATGGCTATATTTTCGGATACTATGTGTTGGTTCTGCTATTTGGCACATGGCAATTTTGGCGTAGTAACCCATTGTATGTTAAAAATCATTTTTCGCATTTTCAGCTGGATAGCTATGTTGTCGATATTATTGATGAACCTAAAACAAAGGCTGATATCATCCGATTCGAAGCTGAGGTAACTGGCGGTTTTAGGCAAGGAACTTTTATCCCGGCTAAGGGCAAGATCATGGTTTCGTTAAAATCGAAATTGAAAAGCCAGTTTCAATATGCTGATCAGCTCTGGGTAAAGGGCAATATGGTCCGTGTCGCCCCACCGTTAAATCCGCTGGAGTTTGACTATAGAGAATACTTGGAAAGAACTGCTATCTACCATCAAATTTTCGTGGATACGGATAACTATATGGTAGTTGCAAAAGGATTTTCAAAATACAACGCTATTAGAGGTATGGCGCTGGAGGCTCGCGGATATTTTTTACGAAAGCTACAGCCTTACTTCCGGAAAGAGAAGTACTTTTCCATCGCAGCTGCTTTGTTATATGGTTTTCGTAGCGATATTGATGAGGAAACCCTAAGAGCATTTACAAATACGGGCACCATACATGTATTGAGCGTTTCAGGAATGCATGTGGCTGTACTTTTCGGTTTTTTGTCATTGGTTTTTAGATTTGTGACACTGCGTCCTATGTTGCGCTGGTTACCTTTTGTAATAACATTTTCCGTTATTTGGCTATATGCTTTTATTGCAGGGTTGGATCCGCCTATTGCGCGTTCGGCTATTATGATCAGTTTTGTTTTATCTTCGCAGTACTTTAAACGAAATAGCTCATCGCTCAATGCCTTGGTAGCAGCTGCAACCGTGATTCTGCTCTGCTCTCCCAGGGCGCTTGGGGATGTCGGATTCCAGCTCTCCTTTTTGGCGGTTTTAGGCATGATATTGTTTTTGCCCATTTTTGAAAAAATTATTGTGGTAAAAAAGCCGTTGATGCGTTTCTTTAGGGACGCAGTGAGTATTTCTATTGCCGCGCAGATTTTGACGACACCACTGACACTCTATTATTTTGGCCGGTTTCCCACCTATTTTTTATTGGCTAATTTACTTGTTGATTTCCCTTCAACATTAGCGATGTATCTGGGCTTTGTGATGACGGTTAATCCTATGGACTGGCTCAATGAGATCCTGGGAATACTTTTGGAAAATTTAATCGGATTTATGCTTTATTGTCTGCAATCTGTTGATAGTCTTGCCTTTTCAACGATCAAAATCAATATCATTGACCATAGCGTACTTTATCTTTCCTATGCTGCCATTTTTTCCTTTTTATATGCTTATCAATGGAAGGACTATAAGTATCACTATTTGGGGCTTTTTTGCGTCGTAGGAATGTTGATCATAACTATCCACGGTCAGGTTATCAACAGGAATATAGAGCGATTTCGGGTATATAATACGAGAAATGAGTTGACCATGGCTTATTTTAAACATCAACAGGCTGTTATTTACAGCACTTTTGATTCCTTGAATCATAAAGCCCTACAATATGCTTGTGGCCGGGAAATCCAGGTGCTGACCACAGAGGATAATGTTCAATTTATTCCGTTGAGAGATGCAGGTAAAAGAGTGAATTATTTGATCGCGTTGCCAATAGGAAAAGTAATTATTATGGAACATTTTGAGGATGTATTACCAGCAGCGGATCTACTGATTGTCAGAAAAAATGCCATTCAAAAATTAGCTGCTGCAGTATCCACCATTTCACCCAAACAGGTTATTCTCGATGGCTCCAATTCGTTGAAGAAATCATTCCGTGCAAAGGTCATACTGGACAGTCTGAGGATAAAGAATTATATCATAAAAGATAATTTTGCGTATGTTTGGGATAAGGAGAGCTTATGACTTTAGATAGCATATCAATCTTAAGACAATATTGGGGTTTTGAATCCTTTCGGCCATTGCAGGAAGAAATCATTCAGTCGGTAATTTCTGGTAAAGATACGCTTGCTTTATTACCGACAGGAGGGGGGAAATCCATTTGTTTTCAGGTACCGGCGTTGATGATGGAGGGAATTTGCATCGTGGTAACACCACTGATCGCCCTGATGAAAGATCAGGTAGAACATTTAAAGAAAAATGGTATCCAGGCTGTTGCCATTTATTCGGGGATGAAAAAAAGAGAAGTGGATATCACCTTAGATAATTGTGTCTATGGAAAAATAAAGTTTCTTTACCTTTCTCCAGAACGTTTATATAGTGATCTTGTTAGAGAGCGGATCCGGTTTATGAATGTTAATCTGTTTGCCATAGATGAAGCGCACTGTATTTCGCAATGGGGATATGATTTTAGACCACCCTATTTGGAGCTGGCCAAACTCAAAGAGCTTCACCCTAAAGTACCATTTTTAGCACTGACCGCAACAGCGACCCAACGGGTTATTGTCGATATACAACAGAAACTCAATTTTCCAAAGCAAAATGTATTTGTCAAAAGTTTTCTTCGGGACAACCTGGCTTATATGGCGATTGAGGAAGAAGATAAAATGGGACGGATGCTGCGTATTATTCATAAGTTGGGTGGATCAGGCATCGTATATGTTCGAAATCGAAGAGAGACGCAGGAAATAGCCCGTATTTTAATCAACAATGGAGTTGCAGCTGATTATTATCATGCAGGATTAGCAGGGCATGAGCGGGATCGTAAGCAGGATGAATGGATGTCGAATGCTGTACGTGTAATTGTTGCTACAAATGCTTTTGGTATGGGAATCGATAAACCCGATGTCCGCTTTGTCATTCACCTGGATCTGCCTGATTCGCTGGAAGCATATTATCAGGAAGCCGGTAGGGCAGGGCGTGATGGTAAAAAAGCTTATCCGGTTATTCTTTATCAAAAGAACGATGAAAAAAAACTAGTCGATACGTTGGCCGCCAGTTTTCCAGATGTTCCTTTCATACAGCAGACTTATCATTATTTATGTAATCATTTCCAGATTCCGTACGGCGCGGGAGAGGGGCTTACGGTAGACTTTGATGTGGTTACCTTTGCTAAGAAATATCAATTGCCTTTGCTGCCGGTAATGAACGCATTGAAGTTTTTGGAACGTGATAGCTGGTTGACATTGTCAGAAGCAGTGACGATACCCTCACGTTTCAAATTTGAAATTGACAGCACAGAGTTGTACAAGGTTCAGGTGCAATATGCCAAATATGATAAATTGATCAAAGCAATTTTACGTACCTATGGCGGCGTTTTTGAGAACTATATCCTAATTAACGAATACGAATTTGCGAATAAACTTGGCATTCCATACCATCGGGTGGTAGAGCTTCTCAAATCGCTGGAAGCATTGGAAATAGCAAGTTATCTCCCTGCTACAGACGCTCCGCAGTTGACTTTTTTGCAAAATCGCGTTGATTATAAACATCTGCATATCGATCATATTTTCATCCGGGATCGTCATCAAGTGAAAGAGGAGCAGGTCAATGGAATGATAAATTACTTAGAACAAGCAAATTGCCGTAGTCAGTCATTATTGCTTTATTTTGGAGAGAAGAATGCTGGTTTTTGTCAGGTATGTGATCTATGTTTAATACGCATACACAAAGAAAACCAACGTGCTCAAATCAAGGAAGAGATAAAGAACAGTTTGCTGGCCGCATCTAAAAATCTTCACGATCTTGTTGATAGTTTAACCCTTGGAACTGAAAAAAGAAGAATAGAGGTTATCCGGGAACTACTGGATGCCGAAGTAATTCGTTTAGAGGATAAACTCTATTCCTGGAATACGGTATTTTGATTATTTTTCTATTGGAAGATTAAGTTCTTCACGACCCCATTCAGACCAGGATCCATCGTATACACGTATGTTTGTATGACCTGAAATATAGGATGCAAAGGCCAGGATAGAAGCGGTCACCCCCGAACCACAGGAAAATACATATTCCTTTCCTGTTGTTTTGAATTGATCAAAATGCTGCTTGAGTTGGTCAACGGGTTTATAGTAAATACCGTCAAGCAATTCTTCGAAAGGCAAATTTTTGGAATGGGGGATATGCCCGCCGTTCAGTCCTTTTCGGGGCTCGGCAACTAAGCCGATAAATCTTCCTTTACTTCTGGCATCGAAAATGCTTATAGCTGATGACTTATAGTGTGCCAGGATATACTCCTTGTCAGCATACAGGTTTTTCTGAAAATGTGCTTTAAAGTTCCCCGTATTATGCTGCTGCTTATAATTATCTGCTAGTTCAAATTTGTTTTTTTTCCAGGCGGGTACCCCTCCATTTAGAATATACACCTGATCAAATCCCATCACCTTAAACATCCACCAAGCACGGGGGCTGGAATATACCCCCCATCTATCATATAAAACTACGATGCTGTCCTGATCAATACCCAAGGCTTGGGCTTCAGTTTCAAATACCTGTTCTGATACCAGTGTATGTGGTAATTTAGCTGTATGGTCAGAAAACTTTCCTTCGATATCAAAAAATAATGAATTTGGCAGCAATTCTAATTTTGAATCTTTTAAGGATTGGCCGACCTTATCGATGGTGCAGTCTAGTAGGATCACATTGTCGTCTTTTGTCAATGTATCCTGAAGTTCGGATGGATTAATTAAGGCTGATCTGAATGACATAACAATTATTCTTATGTATACAAAATTACAAAGCAGACCTTTAAAAACAAAGCGGCTGTCCTTTTGGAACAGCCGCTTTTTATGGATTGAAAATACTAATTACTTAGCGTTTTTGTCATTTTCCATTTGCTCTTTCAATTGAGCTAACACGTCTAAGTCGCCTAAAGTAGATTTTTCAACAGAATCTTTTACTTTTTTAACAGCTGAAGACTCAGCTTTAGCGTCTTTTTTACGGTTGTTAGACTCTTCTTTGCGAGCTTCTTCTTTCTCTTCTTCCCAGATACGAGAGTGAGAAATTACCAAACGTTTGTTCTCTTTGTTGAACTCGATGATTTTGAATGAAGTAACTTCATCAACTTTCAATGAAGAACCGTCTTCTTTAACAGAGTGTTTAGAAGGACAGAAACCTTCAACACCGTATTGTAAAGCAACGATATCACCTTTGTCACCAACTTTGATCACAGTACCTTCATGGATAGAACCTTCAGTGAAGATTGTTTCGAAAGTATCCCAAGGGTTTTCTTCCAATTGTTTGTGACCTAAAGATAATTTACGGTTTTCTTCATCTAATTCTAATACAACTACGTCTAATGTTTCACCAACTTTAGTGAATTCGTTAGGGTGGTTGATTTTTTTAGACCAAGAAAGATCAGAGATGTGGATCAAACCGTCGATACCTTCTTCTAACTCAACAAATACACCGAAGTTAGTCATGTTTTTAACAACAGCTGATTGTTTAGAACCTACAGGGTAACGCTCAGTGATGTTTTTCCAAGGATCTGGAGTTAATTGTTTGATACCTAAGCTCATTTTGCGCTCGTCACGATCTAAAGTTAAGATCTGTGCTTCGATCTCGTCACCAACTTTTAAGAACTCTTGTGGAGAACGTAAGTTTTGAGACCAAGACATTTCAGAAACGTGGATCAAACCTTCAACACCAGGGATGATTTCTAAGAAAGCACCGTAATCAGCAACTGTTACGATTTTACCTTTCACTTTAGAACCAACTTCTAATGCTGTATCTAAAGATTCCCAAGGATGCTCAGATAATTGTTTCAAGCCTAAAGCGATACGTTTTTTCTCATCATCAAAGTCTAATACAACAACGTTGATTGTTTGATCTAGAGATAAAACTTCTTTTGGATGCTCGATACGGCCCCAAGAGATATCTGTGATATGTAACAAACCGTCAACACCACCTAAGTCGATGAACACACCGAAGTCAGTGATATTTTTAACAGTTCCTTCTAATACTTGACCTTTTTCTAATTTAGCAACGATCTCAGATTTTTGGTTTTCTAAGTCGTTTTCAATTAACACTTTGTGTGATACGACAACGTTTTTGAACTCGTGGTTGATTTTAACAACTTTGAATTCCATTGTTTTACCTACGTATACATCGTAGTCACGGATAGGTTTGATATCGATTTGAGATCCAGGTAAGAATGCTTCAACACCTTTGATGTCAACGATAAGACCACCTTTAGTACGGCTCTTAACGAAACCAGTAATGATTGCATCATTTTCCAATGCCTCATTGATAGCTTCCCAAGATTTTTGAGTTTTAGCACGTTTACGAGAAAGTACTAATTGACCGTTAGCATCTTCTTGAGATTCAACGAACACGTCAACTTTATCACCAATTTTTAATTCTGGTAAGTCGCGGAATTCGGATAAAGAAACTAAACCGTCAGATTTGAAACCAACATTTAAGACAACGTCTTTGTTGTTGATAGAAACGACAGTACCTTCGATAATTTCACCTTGGTTAACTTGGTTGAAAGTATCAGCGTATTGTGCTTCAAGTTTAGCGCGTTCAGCATCGCTATAATTTCCGAAACCTTTGTCATTTGCATCCCAGTCAAATTCACCTTCTGGTGTGATCCAAGTGTTTGATTTGATTTCGTCGATTAAGTTTGAATCAGCTTCTGATTCAATTTTTTCAGTGTCTTTCACTACTTTAGTGTCAGCACCTTGTAGCTCTGCGTTTTTCGCTGCTAATTCTTTTTCTGCTTCTTGTTTTTTTGCCATTAATTAATTTTCTCCTTTTTCCTACGTTGTAGGAGTTGCAAAGGTACAAAAAAACTTTTAATGCAAAATTTTATTTTTCTTATTTTATTGAAGGACTTTCAGTTATAGCTTGCTGTCGAATAACCTGACCGCAGAGGGTAGGGCAGCTTTTTATTGACCAGTGAGCGAGATAAGCCCCTTTGGTCTGTTTTATCTGTCAAAAAATCGCCCTTAAAACACAGTTACAACCTATTCGCTGTTTTTTTTAAATGAGTTGAAAATCCGTGGTTTGGCAATTACGATGGTTTGTTTGGACAATGCTATTGCTGCATTCAATTCATAGCCCAACAATAGTATCAGCGTATTGAGGTAGATCCATAGCATAATGACGATCAGCGTTCCGATTGACCCATATAATTTATTGTATGCACCGAAATGATTAATATAGAACGTGAAAATCGAGAAGGTCAAAATAGCCAAAATCGTGGCCATGGATGCTCCTGGGCTAAACAATTTCCATTTGTTAGATGTGGAAGGCCCAAACTTATAGATGCAGCTTACCGTAAAGAAATAGATAGCAAAGATAATAATCCAGCGTGCAAGCTTTAACAAGGTCGCCCACATGCTAGATTTAATACCAGTAGTTTCTTTAAGATAGTCGATCGTTATACCCGCGATGGTAAATACGGTCATCCCGACAGTAAGGGCGAATATAATCAAAAAGGCCAGTGTTAGCGCAATGAGTCTTTTTTTTACCCAGGGTCTTTTTTCCGTCATTAAGGAAGCTTTATTGAATGCATTCATTAAGGATGCCATACCATTTGTCGCAAAATATGCTGCGAAAAGAAAACCGAAGGAGAGGAGCCCTCCGTTCTGGTTTTTAATGATATCCTCTAGGGTAGTTTCGACGACAAGGAACGCATTTTTTGGAATCACTACCGCCAAAAAATCCAGTAATTGTTCCTGAAAGTTGTTGATCGGAATATAGGGAATTAATGTAAATAAAAAGATGATGCCGGGAAATATGGCCAACAAAAAGCTATACGATAATGAGGAAGCCTTACTGACGATTGAATCCCTGGAGAGTTCCTGAAAGAAGAATACGGCCACAGTATAAAGGGGAAGCGAACCAAAGCCTGGCAACACAACCCCTTTGCTCCATTCGATTAATCTAAAATAAGGTTCAAAATTTAATAGCCATTGGTGGAATTTCCCCATATCAATTAAAATATTTACTCATCTTATCCTGGAAGATCTGGGGCGGCATGCAAGGCTTGTTCTTTTCCATATTAACAAACACCAATGTTGTCTCGCCTTGATTAAGCAATTCGCCACTTTCGTTAAAAAGCTCATATTCGAAAATAATACGGACCGCCGGTTTCTTACGAATCGTTACCCGGATCGTTATCAGGTCATCATATTTGCCCGGTTTGAAATACCTTGTTTTCATTTCTGTGACAGGTAACATGACGCCCATTTCTTCCAGTTCTTTATAAGATATACCTGTACTTCTCAGCATTTCAGTTCGCGCTATCTCGTAAAAGGCTGCATAATTGCCATAATAAACATAACCCATTTGGTCTGTTTCGGCATAGCGGACGCGGATTTGATGGTCAAATACAAACATTATTTCTTGATATTTCTGGCGTCTAACGCTTGTTGGAATTTTCGTGCATTGACCAGATGTTCTGCTTCTGTTTTTGCAAAATTATGATAACCCGAGAAATCATCCTTTGCACACATATAGATATAATCATGTTGCTTGAAATTCAGAACAGCATCAATGGCAGCAATGCTCGGGATCGAAATAGGTCCCGGAGGCAAGCCTCTATAGATGTAGGTATTGTAAGGATTATCTGTTCTTAAATGTTTATTTAGAACTCTTCTGATCGTAAAATCATTGTTTGCAAAGATCACTGTTGGATCAGCCTGCAAGAGCATGCCTTTTTTGAGACGATTTAAATAGAGGCCGGCAATCATGGGCATTTCGTCCTGGTGCAGAGCCTCTCCTTTAACGATAGAAGCCAAAGTGCTAACCTGTTGTTGGGTTAGGTTAAGTGCTTTTGCCTTAGCAACGCGATCTGCATTCCAGAATTTTTTCCATTCATCATCAAAGCGGGCAATCACCTTTTCTGGACTGGTATTCCAGTAGATTTCGTAGGTGTTTGGAATGAAAATTGAAATCAGGTTCTCTTTGGTAAAACCAAACTTTTGAGCAGTGGCTTCATCATTCAGTATGGCAATAAATTGTGCAGAATCAGCCTCAAAGTTTTTGCCTAATAATGCGGCCATATTTTCTTTTAGTCGGACATTGGCAAATCTAAACTTCACGGGTTCCTGATAGCCGCCGATCAAATTACCGATCAGACGCCGATTGTTCATTCCCGGACTTAATAGATAACGGCCCGGTTTTACATTTTGTTCGTACTTTTTATATTGTGCTGCACGTTCGAAGGAAGCGATATCATCCAATAGACTGGAGTCTTGAATCGATTTGAGAACATCTTCGTATTTAGCGCCTTCATGAATGTAAAGGTATTTTTTCTCTCCAGAAACGTTTGAGGCAAAGAAAGCCTTATAAAATGTCCATGCAAAATACCCGCCTACAAGAATGACGATTAATGCAACAATTTTTAACCAACCTGGTATTCCTTTTTTATTTTCCATCAGAATTATTTTTTAGATCTATGATGAAACCTTCATGGACATAGACTCATCATTTATATAAATGATCTATGCTCATGAAGGCTTCATAATCGCTTTAGAAGCCTAGACTATTTGCTTTATTTTCCTTTTTTTGCCCCGCTGCAGGTGCTGTATTTGAAGACTTGGCAGGAGGGGTATTTGTTGTCGTTTTTGTTGTAGCAGCTGGCTTCGTCGCAATCGGTTTTGCTGCAGGCGGGGTCGACTGTGTCGGATTCACCTGTGGCTTTGGTGTCGTTGTTCCTCCAGAGCTACCGCTTGTAGGTGACGGCGCTGTCAGTGAAAGCGTCACATCTATTTTTGCCCCCAAGCTTGTTAATCCCTTTTCTACCCCTGGAGATTGTACACTGATCACTGCTGTTGTGGTATCGGTGACATTCGGATCATAGGTCACAGTCCCTAAGCCAAGTCCGGCACCAGAAAGCGCAAATTTAGCTTCGTTCAAAGGAAGGCCGATCAGATTGGGAATTTCAACTTCATTCGCCCCAAGACCATTGCCAAGAACAAGATCTATTCTTGAACCTTTCGGGATCATCCGGCCATTTCGGATGGACTGACCTGCAAATTGCGCGTCTAACACAATATCTCTAGCAATATCAGCAACATAAGTGGTGTCGCCTATTTTAAGATTATGATTTTTTAAAATAGCCATTGCTTCGATCAGGGTCTTATCCTTAATATTCGGAAAGGAGACTTCTGGTGCCACTTGAGTGATGATGGTCAGATAAATTGTTCGACCAGATTTCACGTGAAATCCCTGTTCGGGATCCTGTTCGATCACCAGACCTGGTTTGGCATCCATCTGATAAACGGAGTCAATTTGATATTCCAGCCCAGCATCTTCCAGAGCCTGGATGGCAGCGTTGATATGTAGACCCTTTATTTTCGGAACTGCAATGGATTCATCATGTTTAGTATATATTTTCAGCCCGACATATACCGCAAGAAATAGGCAGACTATCGCGACAAATGCGGCAATGAGATTTTTTCTGAATGTGGGTGTCTGAAGATATTGTACGACTTTGGACATTACTGTATTTGATAAAAATGAATTCTGCATAGAACCGCAATATTGAAGCCAATTTTGCAGAATGGTTAAATAAAATTATTCCTCACAAAATTATTCGTTTTTCCGTGTATAGCAAATTATATTTGCTATTCGAATCGCTAAAATTTATGAAAGCAAAAATAGCATTAATAACTGGAGGTTATACAGGGGAGGCCGAAGTTTCTTTTAAGAGCGCTGCCTTTGTCAATTCCCAACTTGATCATGATAAATACGATGTATACCTGATTACGATTTCAAAAGATGCATGGTTTTATACCGATAAAGACAATCAGCAGTATTCTATTCAGCGTGAAAGTTTTACATTGCCATTAAATGGAGAAACGATCAGTTTCGACTTAGCCTTTATTATGGTCCATGGCGTACCGGGCGAGGATGGTAGACTACAGAGCTACTTTGATTTGCTGGATATTCCTTATACATCATGCGATGCATTGACATCGGCCTTGACGATGAACAAGGGGTATACAAAGGCCATATTAAGTGATATTCCTGAAGTGTATCTGGCCAAATCTGTTTTATTATTTGAATCGCAACGAGCGGAAGCTGTGAACACGGTAGAAAGTAATCTTTCCCTTCCATATTTTGTAAAACCAAACGCTGGTGGAAGTAGTATCGGGATGACAAAGGTGAAAGAATCTGCTCAATTGCAGGAAGCTATTGATAAAGCATTCGACGCCGAGAATACGGGAAAGCAGGTAATTGTTGAGGAATTTGTAACCGGAAGGGAATTCTCGGAAGGGATTTTCCGTAATGCGAAAGGCGAATTGGTCGTGTTGCCTGCAACGGAAGTTCGCACAACACGTGAATTTTTTGATTTTGAAGCGAAGTATATCCCCGGTTTGACCGAGGAAATTACACCGGCCGACCTGAAAGCCGAACAACGGGAGCGTATCGCCGCTATTCTGAAGCAAATCTATATTCGGTTAAATTGTAAGGGTATGGTACGTGTAGACTTCTTCCTGGAAAATGGTACCGATAAGTTTTACTTTATTGAGATTAATACTATTCCGGGGCAGACAGCCCAAAGTTTTATCCCACAACAGGTACGTGCTTTTGGTATGAAAGAAGGTGACTTCTATGCTGAATTGATTGAAAGTGCTTTATTGTCCGCGAAATAGGTAATTGGCGGGGTGTTTTCCTGATGCTATATCATCCGCATAGATATGAACTACCTTGTGTAGCTAACAGATATCAATGCTGAAAAAAAGGCTTTCAGATTTCTGAAAGCCTTTTTTGTATTATTTTCTGAAATCAAACTTGGATAAATCAGGTTTGATTTTTTTTGTTCTTTTTAATTCTTCCTGATAGATAAGCTGGCCGATGTTTTTCAAAAATGGATAGGTGACGGTCTCGTATTCATAAATGCCGTCGTTGTAAATTCCATTTTCATTGGATTGAACAACAACAGCAAGCAGAAATTCAATACCCTGTTCGAAATCTACAATATAAGCGTTGTCAATATTATAGCCGTAGGAGTCACCATATTTATTGAAAATACGGATATTGGGATTTAGCCTGGTCTCTTTTTCGCGACCATAGAAAAGCAATTTGCTGTAGGTAGGCCAGAATTCTGTGGTATCATATTTTGGGAAATCCGATTCAAACGGATAACGGGACATATAATCATAGAGTAGGTTATAATCTTCTTTTTGTAAATTAAACCTGTCTTTGCTTTTGAATGCCTCTGGAAATAATAATTTCTTCAGGATCAGTTGTTGATCCTCCAGCGCATACACATTGAGACCTTCAAAGCTCCATGGTTCATGGATCAGTTCATCTTTATCGTTTATGTAACCCTTGCCTTGAAGCGTATTGGCCAATTTGATGTCGTAGTCTTTGGGGTCAAATTGTTCTTTCTGCTGGTAGATAATATGGTCATCCTTATAGAACGTGAAAGGATTCGTATGCTTGGCCCAGATTCCTTTGTCTCCTATAGCAAGCCGGTTGACAATCCGGCTATATTTGGCACCATATTTTTTCAATTTTGCATTTAATTCAGCACGGCCAATAAATTCGAACAACCTATTTTGGGCATCATTATCGCTAGTCAATAATATTTTTTTGACATATTGGGCGATTGATGGCAGTCCGTTGGCAGCAGACTCATCTACAGATACGCTGGTTTGTTTTTCAAAAGCAGAATCAATACGCAGGGGCGTATCTTTAGTCAGCCCATTAATATGTAAGTCATTAATTTTTTCCAGTGCCAAAATCGCAGTTGGCAGTTTCACAGTACTCGCTGGATAGAAGTACCAATTAGGATTCACCCGGTAACTATAAGACCTGAAGTGCGGAATATTGGATTTATCACGGTCAATTTGCGTGTACAGGATCTGTACCTCATGTTTTGTCGAATGATTTAATATTCGCTGGAACAGATCAGGGTGACTCTGAAGTAATTTTTCCAGGTATACGGTATCTATCTTTTGAGCATATGTGTTAGACATGAATAGTGTGAAGAATAATAGTAGATATTTATGCATTTTTATAGAAAAATTGTATTTCAGATGCCTAGTGTCTGTAATCCGGATGACAGACTTAATTTGTTGAATTTGATATATGGTATATGCTGTTATCTATTCAATTCTTCGATGGCTTTTAATAATTTATTTTTTAACACCAGCTTCTTTGCTTTTTCATTTTCCTGAACGTAAGGCTCTAATGTACTTATTTGAAGTGGCAAGATTTCGTTCGTGTTATCAATCTTAAAATGTGATATTGTAGGATCATTGATATCAGCAGTCATACTATATCGTCTGAATTTTTTTTGGTATTTAACGGTGTCTACCAAAAATAACCAACAGCTATCCTGTGGAATGCCTCTAATTTTATTTTTCTTTACATCTATCCGATAAATCTCTTTCGTTTGATCGGGTGTCACTGTATATTTTTTGCCCTTTTCTTTCCAGGAGATTTCACTGGGTTTGGTAGCAGTTCGAAGTTTTATTTTAGTTTTTGAAACAACAGTGCTGTCATTTTTTAAGACAATATAAAACTCATATCTACTACTCACAGGTTTCTTCCCGAATGATGAATAGAACCGAGGCATATAGTGGCCTGGAGTAGTAACATTTCCATAAGGAGTCCGTATAGTCGTTGGTGGAAGGAACTGTGCGAAAGCTTGTGTTGAAGTCAACAAAGTGAAAAGAAAAAAGCTTATCGCAGACATAATAACATGCATCATCTTATTTAATTGCAGGTCCAGTTTGTTCATCGTGTAGAACTATTTTCTTGTATACACCTCAAAGGTATAGTTGAATGCATGCTTATCATCTGCCTGATGCGGTTCCGCAGAAACCAGTTCCCAGTCTTCCGGTGATAATGCCGGAAAAAATGCATCTCCCTGGATCGTTGTATGCACACGGGTCAGAAGTACCTTGTTTGCCAGCGGTAAGGCTTGTTGATAGATATTTGCTCCACCTATGATAAAAACCTCACGTTCATCGCGGCAATATAAAAGGGCTTCCTGGATGCTGTTGGCAACATCGATATCTGCTCCTTGGAAATCCGCATTACGTGTGATGACGATATTTCTTCGGTCGGGTAAAGCTTTGCCTATGGATTCAAAGGTTTTTCTTCCCATCAGGACAGAATGTTCAATGGTATTTCTTTTAAAATATTTAAAGTCGTTGGGTAAATGCCAGGGCATCTGGTTATTGATGCCGATTGCATTGTTTTCCGAAGCTGCTACGATTAATGTGATCGTTGGGTTACTCATCTTGTGTCGTGTAGATTAGTCGTATTGTGTAAAGTGATATGATGCAAGGAGAAGCTTCCTAAAGGTCTTCTTAAACCGCAACAGGTGCCTTTATATGTGGATGTGATTCGTAATTTAACAATTCGAAATCTTCGAATTTGAAATCAAAAATATCTTTCACCTCGGGGTTTATTTTCATTTGAGGCAATGGCTTTGGATCGCGGCTCAACTGTAATTCCGTCTGTTCAAAGTGATTACTATAGATATGTGCATCGCCCAGTGTGTGGATAAATTCAGCAGCTTCCATATCACAGACCTGTGCCACCATCATTGTCAACAGTGCATAAGAAGCAATATTGAAAGGTACACCTAAAAATATATCAGCGCTACGTTGATAAAGCTGACAGGACAATTGAGGTTTCATAATCCCCTTTTCAGGTTGTGCCGGTGCTACATAAAATTGAAAGAAAGCATGACATGGAGGCAAGGCCATATGTTCAATCTCAGCAACATTCCATGCTGATACGATAATCCGACGGGAATCTGGTGAGTTTTTTAGTTGGTTGATCACCTGTGTGATCTGGTCGATATGACGACCGTCAGGCGTTGGCCATGAGCGCCATTGCGAACCGTAAACCGGGCCCAGGTTGCCCTGCTCATCTGCCCACTCGTCCCAGATGCTTACCCCATTTTCCTTCAAATACTGGATATTGGTTTCGCCTTTCAGAAACCAGATCAGCTCATGAATAATGGATCTGAGGTGCAGCTTCTTTGTGGTTACTAAAGGAAATCCCTCCTGAAGGTTGAAACGCATCTGATATCCAAAGACACTCTTTGTACCGGTACCGGTACGATCTGTTTTTACAACACCATTCGTGTATACATGTCTGAGTAAATCTAAATATTGTTTCATCTGTACGTTTAATTTTATTAAATGCTTAATCTTTAAATCTTCTAGCGCCTTCGACCTTTCAAGATAGTCAAAACTAAGGAAAATCCTTATAACGAGAAAGTCAAAACTTAAAATGATGAGAAGGGTTACTAAAAAAAAATGTAATTTTGCAAAATATTATGGAGAATAAAAAAGTAGCTTTTTATACACTTGGATGTAAACTGAATTATTCGGAGACATCATCCATAGGACGTTTATTTAAGGAAGCGGGCTATGATACAACAGCGTTCAATAGCCGTGCGGATGTCTATGTAATCAATACATGTTCTGTAACGGACAATGCTGACAAAAAGTGTAGAAAAGTGGTCAAGGAAGCTTTAAAGCACTCTCCGAATGCCTATATTACCATTGTAGGTTGTTATGCCCAGCTAAAACCAAAGGAAATTGCGGAGATCCCAGGGGTAGACATGGTATTGGGAGCTGCTGAGAAATTTAATATCATTGAACATATCAATGATTTGACCAAACAGGAAAAAACAATTGTTTATAATGGCCCGATTGATGAAACCAATCAATTTGTATCAGCCTATTCCATTGGTGATCGTACCCGTACTTTTTTAAAAGTTCAGGACGGATGTGATTATTCCTGTACATTCTGTACGATTCCCCTGGCACGCGGTGGAAGCCGTTCAGGAAAGATTGAAGAGATTGTAAAACAGGCGGAAGAAATTGCTGCTTCGGGTGTTAAGGAAATTGTGTTGACGGGTGTTAATATCGGGGATTTTGGTATCCGCGATGGTAAACGCGAAGACCGCTTCCTAGATTTGGTAAAGGCACTGGACGAGGTTGAAGGTATCGATCGGATACGTATTTCTTCTATAGAACCTAATCTTCTTTCAAACGATATCATCGAGTTTGTAGCACAATCCAAAAGATTCGTTCCGCATTTTCATATGCCATTACAGTCAGGAAGCAACAAGATTTTGGGTCTGATGCGGCGGAGATATAAACGCGAACTGTATACCGAGCGAGTAGAATTTATCAAGTCCTTAATGCCGAACTGTTGTATAGGTGTTGACGTGATTGTTGGATTTCCGGGTGAAACACGTGCAGACTTTTTAGATACCTATAATTTCCTGAATGATATGGATATTTCCTATCTCCACGTTTTCACCTATTCAGAGCGTGAAAATACGATCGCAGCTCAAATGGAAGGAGCTGTACCGGGAGCACAGCGTAGTGATAGAAGTAAGATGTTACATATTCTTTCAGAGAAGAAACGTCGCGCCTTTTATGAATCACAGCTTGGCGCCCAGGGAGATGTCCTGTTCGAAGCAGATGAAAAAGATGGTTATATGCACGGTTTCTCCAAAAATTATGTCAAGGTGCGGACTTTGTATGATCCATTATTGGTGAACGAAGTTGTACCCGTTAAATTTATGGAAGTTACAGATACCTGTGAAGTAGAGGTGGAAGAAGTTTCAGAAACATTGGCACATTAGTTCTTCAGGAACTATACACGATAAAAAAGGGGTAATCTTCTGAAAGATTACCCCTTTTTCATGATGAAAATCTTTATTCCCTTCTTCTCCGATGAATGTTGGTTTGCCATTCGATATTGTTGTATGGAATACCTGTCATCATGTTTTAAACGAATATCTTGGTTAGTGAGAACTGCTTTTTGCAGCATTTAACCAGATCACCGTACCCAAAATCAAAAGGACACCGATCCATTGTACAAGTGAAACAGATTCATGTAGTATAAAATAGGACATGCAGGTGGCGACAGGCAATTCCGCAGAACTTAATATTCCACCTAAAGAGAAGCCTGTTTTAGGCAAACCATAAGCAAATAGCAATGGTGGAATGACGGTGCCAAACAGCGATAGTATCAATCCAAAATGTAGAAAATTACCATCAAATTGACCATTAAATAAATAAGTCGGTGGAAATAAGGTGAAAATCAAAATACAGGAACCTGTTACCATGATTGCACTCTTTTGTATCGGATGGTAATCATTACCCACACGGCCATTCACGATCATAAATACGGAATAAGCCGTTGCGGCCAGGAATCCAAATAGTAGGCCGGTTAAATTGAGATCTTCCAATCCCTTTTCGATGAGCCCTGTCGCGAATAATGTGGCAACCAGTACAATGCCGATGCCGATCAGATTATTTTTTGATGGCTTTGCTTTGAAAAAGATAAACTCGATGACCACGCCTATCCATATATACTGCATCAGCAGAACAATAGCCAGAGAGGCGGGAACCAGCTGTACACATTTATAGTATAAGACACTCACCAGTCCAGTTGATGTGCCGCTGATTAAGATTTTGATCCATGAAGATTTTTTAGTTGAAGATTGGAAGGTTTTTCCAGAAAATAACTTGATCGTGATAAAGATAAGCCAAAGCATAAGCATGCCAAATAATACTTGAATCCCTGTCACCTCGCCCAAAGTAAGCCCTTGGCCATATGCTTTTTTTACAAATGTTGATAATATCCCAAAACTGCTCGCACCTAAAAAGACGGCTAATGCACCTTTTAATTTTTCCATTCTCAAATAAATTAGGCGGCAAAGTTACGATTTCTGAACAATTCTTTTTCTGATCCAACGTTCTTGGTAAGGAAAAATGATAAACCCGAGCTATTGATGAGGTATCTGTTGTGACTTCAACGAAAGTGAAACAATAATGGCTGCGGGATTTATGGAATCATCTTTTTGCCACTGATAGTCTTTTGAATAAAATAGAGCGAATGAATAAATTGTTTTTTATGAAGGAGGTAAATAGGTTGTTTATCAACGGCAATTTATTTAAGTTTGTCCTGCAGGAAAGTAAATCGAACAGCATGATTGCAAAGTCTTATTTTATCTTCTTTTTAAGCGCACTACTATTCTTGAGCAGCTGTTCAACGAAGAAAAAAGTAATGACTTCGGGATCCCGTTCCTCCAACGGCTCGGTGTTGACCGATGCAAGCTCTGCACGTGGAAAAATCTTTTCAGGTTCCCGCCTTGATAATTATGCCTCCTTACTGAATGTAAGTGTCAAAAAACTAAATCCGCAGCTTTATTCTTTTATCGATGACTGGATGGGTATACCGCATCGCATGGGCGGACAAACCAAAGGTGGTGTGGATTGCTCCGGATTTGTCAACCTGCTATATATTGAAGTGTATAAAGGTAATCTTCCACGGACATCCCGAGATATGGAGGGTATTGTAAAAAGAAAGAAACCTGAAAAATTAGAGGAGGGTGACCTGGTGTTTTTTTCCTTTGGTAAAAATGGGATAGACCATGTGGGAGTGTATTTACACAATAATAAATTTGTACATGTATCCACACGCAAAGGAGTTATTATTTCCGATCTTACAGATAGCTGGTATGCCAGAACTTTTGTGGATGCGGGTTCTCCGAAGATCTAACAAGATGAAATCCATGTAGCTTTTATGTCATATCTTGACATAAACTTTTATACCCTATATAAATCCTTATTTTTGTCAAAATTTTATAGAAATGACAATAAAGAGTAAAAAGATTTTTTTAGGCCTTTGTATTATTGTGCCATTTTTAATGTATTGTGTTTATTACTACAGCAATATGATAAAAAATGCACCCTTCCGTTTTGCTGATTTTGAATCAATAGAATTCAAATATGGCGAGCCGAATCATATGGTCAATGAATATAATTCGAAAACGCGTATCTATAAATATTTAGACAAACAAGATTCTTTAATTACCGATACTGTAAAGTTTACAAAAGACGACCTTTTGTACCTGCACCGCAAAGCAATGGAGTTAGGATTTTGGAATTTGGATACAGATATGACCGGTCCAGAGTGGAAGAAAGATTCCATTAATTCTAAAGTGCCTCGTTTTTACTTGGAATACAACTACAAGGATAAGTCGAAACGTGTGACTTTGGATGCAGATTTCGCGGGCAACCCACGGATGCATGATGCTGCTAAATCAATGATAGACGAAGTAAACCGTATGCTGGCAACAGCTCAAGCAAGATAATAACGATAATTGTATTTTTTTTAAAAGGAGCGACTAATGATTTGGTCGCTCCTTTTTTAGTTTTTCTTTCAATTTAATGTTGATTTTCTCTTGGGGCAGTATTATCCCTCACACAGCTTATGCAAAGGCTGAAATTGGGCAACGCATTCGATGTAATAATAACAGCAAATTAAGGAAGATGCTTTGGGAAAGTCTGATGTCATGTGCAGGATAAAATCATACTAATTGGTAAACTAACAAGGACTTTATAGGGAGCTTATACGGACCTCATCCGGACCTCATTCGGATAAACACGTATAAAGTACCCGTTAGATCCGATTGAAACACCTCTAATTTATTGATTAAAATAAAGCCAGTTGTTAAGTTAGTAACGAATTGATAAGAACTTATATTTACGAATTCTTTATATACAATTGATATTGTCTTAATGGTAATAGGGTACTTTAGCGACAAAATCAATATTCAATATGAGAACATTTATGGCATTGGCCATTTCTTTGGCGCTAGCCCAGGCGGTACAGGCACAACAGGAATTTGCAAAGGGAAAAGTTTTTCTAGATATAAACAAAAACGGAAAATTAGATAAGAACGAGAAAGGGATCGCAGCTGTCTCTGTAAGTAACGGTCGCGAGGTAGTGACTAGCGACAATAATGGTAATTATCAATTGCCAGTTGGAAAAGATAATATCATTTTTGTTGTCAAACCTTCTGGATATGCCCTGCCCCTGGATGAAAATAACCACCCGAAATTCTATTATATACACAAAGTCCAAGGTAGTCCTGCATCAAAATACCTCGGGGTTTCGGCAACAGGAAAAATTCCTTCCGATTTGAACTTCGCTTTATATCAACAGGAAGAGCCTACCCGTTTTTCGGCCTTTGTCTTTGGTGATCCACAGGCTTATACCGAAGAAGAGCTGGGATTTTTTAAGTATGGAATCATCAACGAGATTGCTGACAAATCGATTGCAAAATTTGGAATCAGCTTAGGCGATTTGGTCGGTGACGATCTATCTCTTCAACCAAAATATAAATCGGTCATTTCAACGATGGGCTTACCTTGGTACAATGTGATGGGAAATCATGATATGAATTATGATGCCAAAACCGACAGTCTTTCTGATGAATCTTATGAACGGACCTTTGGTCCCAATAACTATTCCTTTAATTATGGGAATGCACACTTTATTGTATTGGACGATATCATCTATCCCAATCCACGTACTGGAAAAGGATATCTCGGCGGTTTTAGAAAAGATCAATTGGATTTTGTTGAAAATGATCTAAAACAGGTGGATAAAGATAAATTGATTGTTCTTTCCTTCCATATTCCGTTATATCACGAAAATTCGAATGTGTTTCGCAACGAAGATAGGCAGCGTCTTTTTGATATACTAGCTCCCTTTAAACATACACTTTCACTTTCAGCACATACACATTTCCAACGTCAATATTTTTATGGACAGAAAGATGGTTGGAAGCAGGAACAGCCACATCACGAATATAATGTCGGAACCACATCTGGGGATTGGTATTCAGGTGAACTGAATGATAAAGGAATTCCCGTTTCTACAATGCGGGACGGTACACCAAAAGGTTATGCAATTTTAAAAATTGAAGATAATCAATATAGTTTCGATTATAGGGTAGTCGGGAAACCAGCAAGCTATCAGATTGATATTTATGGCGCTTCAGTAGTACCGGAGAAGTACACGAAAAGATACCCCATTTATGCAAACTTCTTCATTGGTAGGGAAGGCGATAAAGTTGCCTACAGAATTGATCAAGGGGATTGGAAAGAGATGGAATATGTTAACGAGAGTGATCCCGCTTTCTTAAAAGCGCTGGCAAAATACGATACTGCTGAAGAATTGATGACAACGCGTCGTCCATCCAATCCAGAGAAATCAAGTCATCTATGGATGATGAATTTACCGAAACTTAAAACTGGAACATATCAGCTTGAAATCAGAGCTACCGATATGTTTAACAGGGAACATTTTGCTACCAAAAGTATCGTGGTGAAATAATTATATATGTAGTATTGCAGGAAAGGGGCTGTCTAAAAAAATTGGATAGCCCCATTTTTATGCGATTTATTCCAGCCTCCCAGGTAAATTATTTCAGCTATTCCGTTCTCTAAGGGATTGGCTTGACTTATGAATACCATATTTTAACCCCATGTTAGCGCCATCGATTTGTGGCGATTGAAATCGTATGCTATGTACAGTGAGTAGGTGTAAGTGGTTTGTATTCAGGTTGTAATAGCGCAGTTTTGGTTTGACCGGTGGTCAAATTTTGGTTTTATCAAACAGAAGTAGCGTTCATTGATTAACGATGCGAAATAAATAATTTAAATAACTATTTATCGAATTGTTTTAAGTTTAAAGTTAACTTAAGATGCACTTAACATAGCAGCTCTATATTTGTGTAGAGTAATTTTTGATTCATAAAGAGTTAGGGTTAATGTGTAGATCTGTTGTGAAACACGTCTGAAAATTTAGTTTGTTTTTAAAGTGAAAAGGTAATCTCCCCGGATTACCTTTCACTGTTTTTATGGATAACGCCTGTTATTGTCATTAATTCAAAAGACCTATTTTATTTGCGCTTACATACTGTCTAAAATCATCCGAGGCGGGATTTTCAAAGATTTCGAGATCAAAGTATTTCGTGGCAGCAAAGAGATGGTCAAATACATCGGAGACAATTCCTTCGTAGTATTCCCAACGTATATCATTGACAAAAAAGTAAAGTTCGATGGGGACACCATGTTCAGTTGACGCGAGTTGTCGCACCATTAGAGGCATTGTTTTGTGAATATTAGGATTCTGACGCAGGTAGGTTAGTGCATAGGCTCTGAACATGCCTAGGTTGGTCATTTTTCGGCCATTTATTGGACTGGAAGGATCAATCTGATGCATGCTGTTAAATTCATCAATTGTCTTTGCACGGTCTTCAATATAGGGACGGAGAATCTGTATGTTCTTTAGTTTTTCGATCTCCTCATTCGCTAAAAAACGGATTGTGGAGATTTTAATATTGATTGCTCTTTTCAGGCGTCTTCCGCCAGATTGTTGCATGCCCCTATAATTTTTAAAGGAATCGGATAATAGGGTATGTGTCGGGATTGTCGTGATGGTCTTATCAAAGTTCTGCACTTTAACGTTGTTGAGATTGATTTCCTTGACGGTCCCATCTGCACCGTATTTGGGCATTTCAATCCAATCCCCCACCCGTATGGAATCATTGGCCGAAACCTGGATACTGGCCACAAAGCCCAGAATGGTGTCTTTAAAGACCAACATTAGGATTGCCGAGGCTGCACCCAGGGATAAAAGAAATGACCAGGGGGAACTGCCTGTCAAGATCGAAAAACAGATCGTACCGCCAATAAAGTACATAATAATCTGGCACACCTGTAGGTAACTCTCCAGCGGTTTGTCGGCAAAGGACTTTTTTGTACGTAAGATATCCCGGATACTTTTTAACAAGGAATGAATAATCAGTAAGCTGACGATTGTGGTTGCAATAGCCAATAATTTGTTGATATTTTCTTTCCAATTTGGAAAGCCCATAAAAATAATAGGAATGATGTATTGCGCGACTAAAATGGGAACGAAATGGGCAATGAGCTTTAAGGTCTTATTCCGGATTAACAAATCGTCAAATCTGTTGGCACTTCGCCGGATCGCTTTGATCGTCAGTAATAACAGAATTTTTTTGCTGAAATAATCAACAATGATCAAAAATAAGACGACCAGCAATAATAGAATAATGGAGTTGATAAAATGATTGGTCTGGTTGTCCAAACCTAGATTTTTAATCCATTGAAAAGTCCAGTTATAAATTTGCGATTGAGAATCCGTTAACAATGCCGTTGATGTGTTTTGCATACTGCAAATATACAAAAAGCCGCATTTGCGGCTTTTTGTTATTTCGAATTTAGCGACTCACGTTCGTGCTTATGTCTAAAGAATACGGCAAAAAGAACCGCGATTACCAGTGTGTAGATCGCAAAGGCAAGCCAGATGTCATGCCAATCTCTGAGCATAAGACTATTGTTCAGTGTGCCGTCGGGCAATAGTGCGATACTTTTCTCCTTTAGGAAGTTCAGAAAGTGTGTATCGTTGATATCTGTATCCAGATAGCCGGCAAGATCCTGTCCATTCTGAAAACTTTTGGTGAAATAATGGTCAATAATCCACCCGGACGCATAACTGCCGAATACGGCGCCAAAACCATTCGTCATCATCATAAATAGGCCCTGTGCGGAACTCCGTATGCTTGAGGTTGTCGATGTTTCTACAAATAGTGAACCTGAGATATTGAAGAAGTCAAATGCCATTCCATAGACGATACAGGAAAGAATGATCATCCACAGACCACCCGTCGGGTCTCCAAATGAGAACAGGCCAAAACGTAACACCCAGGCAAACATGGAGATCAGCATAACTTTCTTAATTCCAAATCTCTTTAGGAAAAAGGGTATTGCCAAGATAAAAAGTGTTTCTGAGATCTGTGAAATCGACATAATGATTGTTGAATATTTCACAACAAAAGATTCGGCAAATTTCGGGTAGAATTTAAATTCGTCAAGAAACACATCTCCATAGGCATTTGTCAACTGCAATGCAGCTCCTAGGAACATGGAAAATATAAAGAACAAAGCCATTTTATAGTTCCCAAATAATTTAAAAGCTTCTAAGCCCAATAATTGGGTCCAGGAAGCGTTTTCCTGTTGTAATTTTTTAGGCGGACATTTGGGTAAAGTAAAGGCATAGAGACTTAAGGCCAAGGCCGCTGTTCCAGCAATATAAAATTGATAGGCCGTGGCTTTATTACCCGTTAGATTTGTGATCCACATCGCGACAATAAATCCAATGGTTCCAAATACGCGAATAGGGGGAAATGCTTTGACCAGATCGTAGTTGTTTTCATTTAATGCGGTATAAGCAATTGAGTTGGATAAGGCCAAAGTCGGCATATAGAAACACATCGCTGCGAGCATCGCATAAAAAAAAGTGTGGGGGTCATTAACTTCCGGTAGATAAAAAAGAACGGCAGCATAACATAAATGCAGCATAAAATATAGTCTTTCAGCATTTATCCAGCGGTCTGCGATTATCCCCATCAGTGTCGGCATAAATAGCGAGGCTATTCCCATAGTGGCGAAGATAGCGCCGAATTGTGTGCCATCCCATTGCTTTGTGCCAAACCAATAGTTAGCTATTGTAATCAACCATGCTCCCCAGACAAAAAACTGAAAGAAGCTCATAATGGTCAATCTTAATTTAATAGACATAAAACGATATTATTTAGAGTTTTTGTTTCGCTTTAGTGAGAGGAGTTATTTTCTTTTGGAAATCTCATCCCTAATCAAGGCTGCTTGCTCGTAATTCTCTTCCATTAATGCCTGGTTGAGTGCCTGCTCCAATTGTTCGTCCGTTAACGAAGAAAAAGGGTTGTTAGGAGATTTGGAAGGAGTCTTTTCTTCGACTTCAACCATATTAGGGTCTTGTACTTTGTTCGCTTTGTCCAGATTTTCCAAAAATGCGAATTCATGTCCCTCAATAATGATCCCTGCAGATGACATGATAAATTCGTAGGCGTAAATTGGGGCTTCGAATCGAACCGCTAAAGCAACGGCGTCGGAGGTACGGGCATCGATTTCGACTATTTTATTGCCATCAGAACAAATAATTTTCGCATAAAAAATGCCTTCAATCAGGTTATAGATAAGTACTTCAACGAGTTTAATACCAAAAGATTCCGCGAAAGATTGAAATAGGTCATGCGTAAGGGGACGGCTTGGAATCATTTTTTCTATCCGAATGGCAATAGCTTGGGCTTCATGGCTACCAATAATGATGGGCAATCTTCTGTTGCCCTCCACTTCTCCCAATACAAGGGCATAAGCCCCAGATTGTGTTTGACTATAGGATAAACCAACGATATCTAATCTGATTTTCTTCATTTTAATTCCAAAGCGGTCTACAAACTTAGATAAATTTGCTTTTATATGCAATTATAAATTCGTTCCTTGTGAAACAAATTTATCGTTCTCTCGTTCGTAATCAAGACCTTTTTATCAGGAAAATTGTAAATAAGCAAGGGCAAACAAAAACTCCCCATTCATTTTTTTATGAATGGGGAGAAAAATATGTTATTAAAATTTAACTGCCTTTGTAAGCTTTTAAAGCCTGTGTCAATTTGGGAACAACATCGAATGCATCACCAACGATACCGTAATCGGCTACTTTAAAAAATGGCGCTTCGGGATCTTTGTTGATGACAACAATTGTTTTCGACGAACTGACTCCAGCCAAATGCTGGATGGCACCAGAAATACCGATTGCGATATAGAGATTAGGGCTTACAACAATTCCTGTCTGGCCAACATGTTCAGAATGTGGACGCCATCCCGCGTCAGAAACAGGTTTTGAGCAGGCTGTGGCAGCACCAAGAACATCTGCTAACTCTTCGATCATTCCCCAGTTTTCCGGACCTTTTAATCCACGCCCTGCGGAAACAACAATTTCGGCTTCTGGTAGCGAAACTTTGTCTGTAGCACGAACAATCTCTTTAACAATTGTCGAAAAGTCTGCTTGGGCAACATTTGCCGTAAATGATTCCACTACCGCTTGACCTCCTGTTTCCTTGGTCTCATAGGCATTGGGGCTAAGGGCAACGATCTTTATTGCTGCGGTCAATTCTACTGTGGCGAATGCTTTATTGGAAAACGCAGTCTTTTTAACTGTTAGTTTTTCGCCTTCAATTGTTGGTAAGGCTAATGCGCCGTCTGCAAGTGCCGCATGGAGTTTTGCCGCAATCCGCGGGGCTAGCCCTTTACCCGAGAATGAATTAGAAAGCACAAGCAGATTTGCTCCTGTACTTTTGACAGCCTCAGCGATAATGCTGGCATAAGCCTGATTGACGAAAGAGGAGAGCTGCTCATTATTAACCGTGAGTACTTTGGAGGCCCCATAGTTGCCCAAGGCAGCAAGCTCGTCCTGAGCCACATTGCCAATAGAAATGGCGACAAGATCAGTGTTTGTATTATCAGCGATGGCTTTGGCGTAAGAAACTACTTCAAAAGCAGACTTTTTGAATTTTCCATCGGTATTTTCTACATATACTAGTATTGACATAGTTTTTCGGAATTTAATGATTAAATAACTTTGGCCTCATCATGTAGCAGAGAAACCAGCTTTTCCACTTCTGCTGCATCGACGAGTTTTACAGTGCCGCGTGGAGCCGGGGTCTCATAATTGACGATATGGGAAAGTGTATCCACTGTAGATGGCTCCAGCACATCCAAGGGTTTGGTACGCGCACTCATTATCCCGCGCATATTGGGGATCTTGGGTTCAGCGACTCCCTCAGCCGTGCCGATAACAATCGGAAGCTTAGCGGTTAAGACCTCTTTTCCGCCTTCTATTTCACGTTCTATACTGACCGCATCCGCAGTAATATCCACCTTTTTGGCAATTGATACAGATGGCATATTTAGCAATTCGGCAACAAATGCACCGACCTGCGCACCATTATAATCGATGGATTCCCGCCCGGTCAAAATCAGGTCAAAAGCATTGTCCTTAGCATAATTTGCAATTTGATTGGCTACAAACCAGGCGTCTCTTGGAACAGCATTAATACGTACGGCATTGTCTGCGCCTATAGCTAATGCTTTGCGAATGGTCGCATCGGTGGATGCATCTCCAACATTGATGACAGTCACTGTTCCTTTTCCACCTTCAGCCAATTCAACTGCCTTCGAAAGGGCAATCTCATCATAAGGGTTTATAATAAACTGCACCCCAGCTGTATTAAAGGCAGTGTTGTCATTTGTAAAAGTGATCTTCGATGTAGTGTCAGGGACATTACTTATACAAACTAATATTTTCATATACGATTGGTTTTACCCAAACTTACCATATTTTCTGTCAAATAAAAAGCCCGCACCTTCTTAAAATTGTGGTTCGCTAGTTCTTTTTAATGTTGCGTTATTTTGAATTTATATCGGATATATAAGGTTGTTTTTGTTTTATTTATAATTTTTCCTCTTTTTTTAGGTTAAATTGTTAATTTTTTATTGAAACAAAGCGCTTTTTTCTAATAAAAATCTTGCGTCAGGATAGTGTCATTTTGTATGCTAGCATAGTATTTTTGGTAGGGTGGATTCCTCGGCCTGTCGAATTAAATAGTCAAATAGGGCATGTACAAATCATTGCTATCACTTGTTATATCTTCCGTCGAGTTGAAAAGGAAACAGTTTTTATCATGAGCTCCTATGTTCCCTTTAAGTAATCCTGGTAAAACGAGTGTGTTGATTCGATGTAGGATATAATCCTTACATAGACATTAAAATAATAGTTGACAGATGAAGGCAATTTTAGTTAAGTTTGAAACAAAAAAAAGATATGTCAACACGATTGGATCAACTCCAAGAATTTTTGAAAGAGAGTCCCGAAGATCCTTTTTTAAAATACGCGATTGCTGCGGAATATTTGAAGCAGCACGATGAGCAGGAAGCTTTGGCGAGATTTGAGCAACTGATACAGCAGCATCCCGACTATGTGGGAACATATTATCATTTGGGAAAATTATATGAAAAACTGGACAAACAGGAAGTTGCAATCATCACCTATAAAAATGGGATTGAAATTGCTCGTAAAAGCCGTAATTTCCATGCATTGGGGGAGTTACAGGGGGCTTTATCATTTTTAGTGGAGGATGATGACGATGAATTTTAATTCGTTCTAAATTTTTGGTATTTAATTTGTTATAAACTATAGGGGTGTAATTATTAGATGCTGATTTTTTTGAATTTGGAAAGAGATGAAAAGGTTTATTTGGACAGTGGGACTGTTGGTAATGATTATGTTAGGGGGATGTGATAATCCCAAACAAAGTGTGGCTGCCTATAAAGATAATGTACAGGAATTAAAGGGAAGAGACAAAGCGGAAATTGTGATCGGAGAATATAAAGGGATCATGCCCTGTGCCGACTGTGATGGTATAGAAACATTGATCTCATTGCACAAAGATAATTCCTATAAATATTCGTCCAAATATCTCAACAAAAGTGATGATGTTTTTGTCCGTGAAGGTAAATGGAAATTGGATGGAAATATTATTACACTGGACGGCGTCGACTATAAATTCAAATTGGGTAACCATTTTTTGAGTCAACTCGATCTATCGGGAAACGATATTACCGGTGACATCTCTAAATACTATATCCTAACGAAAAATTGAAATCTGTCGAACGATAAATGATCTACATAAAACAAAAAAACGAAGAGAATTCTCTTCGTTTTTTTGTTTTTATAAATCTTTGATCCTATTTGCTTTTTGTACAAAGTTCTTTTAAGGTGGAAACAACAAAATCCACTTCTTCCTTGGTGTTGTTTTTGCAAAAGGAGAATCTGACGGATGGACGGTCTGAATTTGTTTTAATAGCGCCTAAGACATGAGATCCGATATCAGTGCCTGAGCTACAGGCGCTTCCGCCAGAACAGGATATACCGGAAATATCTAGATTGAACAGCAACATATCTGCAAGATCACTGCAGGGGAAAGATACATTGAGTACGGTGTAAAGCGATTTATCGGGTTCGATAACACCATTGAAATCGATATCCGGAATTGCTTTTTGCAATTCTTCGATCATGTATGATTTGAGATCCTGGATATAAGCCTGATGTTCATCCATATGTTCATAGGCGAGTTCTAATGCTTTGGCAAGACCCGCTATACCATAGACATTCTCCGTTCCGCCACGCATATTCCGTTCTTGAGCGCCGCCATAAATCAACGGTTTGATTTTATTGTTGGCATTGATATAGAGAAAGCCTACCCCTTTTGGCCCGTGAAACTTATGGGCTGCGCCTGTAATGAAATCAATTTTTAGCTGACTAAGGTCATGTGGATAATGGCCCATAGTCTGTACGGTATCCGAGTGAAATATCGCATTATATTGTTGGCATAATTGTGATATGCGCTGGATATCGTTGAGGTTACCGATTTCGTTATTTGCGTGCATAATGGAAACAAAAGTACGTGGATTGTTACTTAAAAGCTCTTCCAGTTGGTTCAGGTCTAAATTACCTTTATTGTCTACATTGAGCAGGTCAAGATGAACTTTTCCTTGCTTCTCCAGCTCCTCCAGAGTATGAAGAACAGCATGGTGCTCTATTGGTGAAGTAATTGCATGGCTGATGCCAAAGTCCATAATTGAACGTACGATAGCCATATTGTCGGCTTCGGTTCCGCCCGAAGTAAAGAAAATTTCGGCCGGGGATACATGGAGTAGGTTGGCGATTGTTTTCCGGGCTTTTTCTACGATTGTTTTTACTTGTCTTCCGTGACTATGGATAGAGGATGGATTTCCAAAATTGTTATCCATGACATCTACCATTACTTTTATAACTTCAGGATCTAAGGCTGTAGTCGCAGCATTGTCAAAATATACTTGCATGCTGCAAAATTACAAATCTCAAAAGTAAATCAAATGCATTAAATGACTTATTTTCATCAGAATTTAGTCGTTTTTTTAAGGCGGTACTGAAATCTTAGGGACAAACTCCATGTGAAGGGAGGGAGGGCCGATAATTGTGCTACAGCTAGACTGCTAAGGTTGTAGTGGAGTTTATCCTTTTTTGAAAATACGATAACCAAGTGCAAAAAATAGATTGAAGGAAAAGAGCCTGATATCAGGCTCTTTTTATGGTATCTTTTGATTTTGTTTATCTTTTTCCTGTTTTAGAGGAAATATTTTGTTTTTGAATTCGCGTGGGTCATGGTAAAGGTGCGTGTTGCCGACGTATAATGAGGATAAGAAATCCGCCCAAGGCGATTGCTAAGCCCACATAGGCCGCAATATCACCAGTTTTAGTATATGTTGTAATCTCCTCATTTAAATTGATTTCCTGGTTGAGTGCTGCGGGAACCCACCATTTTGTCTGCTGAACAATGTCACCGCGTTGATTGATAAAACCGGATATTCCGGTATTTGCCGATCGGGCGACCCAACGACGATTTTCGATAGCTCTTAATTTTGCGTATTGCAGATGTTGGTCTTTCCCTGAAGTATTCCCCCACCAGCCATCGTTGGTGATAATGGCAATAAATTGGGCTCCTTTTTTAACATATTTTGCCACATAATCGCCCCAGATAGATTCATAGCAGATGACAGGTGCGGCCCCAATACCACTCTGTGCATAGAAGACCGAAGGTTCCGCTTGCTTTCCATAGCCGCCAGTGGTGCCGCCAAAGGCTTTAAATAATGGTTTTAAAAAATTCATTGCAGCACCAAAGGGCATCTGTTCCACACCCGGGACTAATTTGGATTTGTGGTAAAATTGGAGTTTGGAGGAGTAATCGATCAGTGTTGCTGCATTGAAGTTATCCTGATAAATATTTGGAGCAATTTCACGGGCAGTGGGAGTCTTTGCATAATTATATAATTGATAACTTTCTATGCCCGATAAAACATTACCATTTTTATATTGATCCAAAAATTTAAGAATCCGTTGATAGGAGTAGGTCTCCCGTAGGTTTTCCTCGTCAAAATCACCATGTTGGGAAAGCGCAGTTTCGGGCCAGATGAAAAATTCTGTATTGGGTTTTGCTACTGAGTTGGACAACGAAAACAAGGTGGTTAATTGTTCCTCAGGACTGAGCTGAAACTTGATGTAAGGGTTCACGTTTGGCTGTACCACCACCACCTGGGCTGGATTTTGGTGCTCCTCATAGTTGAAATAACAAAACAAAGAATAAGCTGCAGGAGCCGTTAGGACGAAAATCAAGCACAGTGTTGAGACAAGCCTATTTCTGAGCTGATAGATCCCTTTCCGGTTAAGGTAAAGGGTGAAAATCAGGATATTGACCAACCAGATCCATATTGAGCCTCCGTATACACCAGTAATATCGTACCATTGGATCAATTGATGAAAGTTGGCAAAGCCGTTTCCTAACGTCATCCATGGAAATGCGAGATCCCAGGAAGCATGCAGAAATTCATAACTGATCCAGAATCCCATTAATCCAAATAGGGATAACAGCAATGAGGTTTTGCGTCTTAATTGGTAATAAAAGCTGAACGCAAGAGCCATTAAAGCTGCTCCTAGGCAGAAAGGGATCAAACTGATCATAATTGCCGCGAAAGGCGGCATTACTGCTGAGATGGAGTTGTATACCCAATAGATAGATGCGGTATTCCAGACAACTGCGGTTAGACCTGCTGTTAGAAAGATCTTTTTACCTTTTTTTTTGATTGTTTCGCTACGGATGATGTTTTCCAGTGCAATCAACAGCGGTAGAAATCCAATAAAGAGCAGCAGACTGGAATAGGGGATTGGTGGCCATCCTAACCACAATAAAAAGGCACTTAAAAGTGCCAATAAATAGTTGTTCTTCACAATAACCGTTTATTTTATAAACTGGATAAAACTTCTCTTTTCTTTTGCTCGTATTCGTCTTGAGTGATCAATTGCTTGTCGAAGAGCGTTTTTAGTTTTTTCAGTTTTAATGTAATTTCATCATCTTCCTCTTCTACTATCGGAGGAACCGGGGCAGGAGCAGGAGCCGCTGGTGCTGCAACCGGAGCAGATGCTGTAGGTTGTACTGCCGCGGATGGAGGCGTAATGAGCGGTGCTGGTGGAGTTACAGGCGCTGGAGTTGTTAGGTTGTTTTCAGCTTTCTCAACCCCGATTTCCCGAGGACTGCTGGGTGCTATCACAATCTTTTCCTTCTCAGCAGCCAGTTCTGTTTTTTTATAGTTTTCAAGAGCCGCTTTAATATATTGGTAGAGCTTTCTCGCTTGAACTTTTGGAATGTAGTCAATACTTAAATTCTCTCCGGTGAAAGGAATGACGGTAACTTTTGAACCGAAGATTTCTTCTTTGAAGGCAATATCCTTAATATCCTGCCAGCCGAAAATTTCAAAATCCGTCGCTAAGCCCAACTTGGTAAATTCGCACATAAAAATGCGTTTATTACTAATGGTGATACTGTCTGGCAATATGGTTACCGCAGGTTTTTTCTGTACTGCGATATAATCTATTTTTTCTCCTGGAGTCAGCATGTCCTGGACTTTAGTAATCAATTTTTCAATGATTTTTATATCCTGTCCATCTTGTGCAAATTGTTCCATGTTCATGTCAAATTCGTTTTATTAATCAAAGATTGTCAAAATTTATTCCAATCCACCTACACAAAATACAAATTCTCCTTTAATTGGATTGTTTTCGAAGTGTAATTTTAAATCAGTTAATGTTCCGCGGACATTTTCCTCGTACAGCTTGCTCAATTCTCTGGAAATAGAAGCTTGTCGCTCGGCACCAAAAATACTAATAAACTCTTCTATCGTCTTGAGAATGCGGTGTGGTGACTCATAGAAAATCATTGTTCTCTTTTCTTCCGCTAACGCCTTCAGGCGGGTTTGGCGCCCCTTTTTAACAGGCAGAAAACCTTCAAAGCAGAAGCGGTCATTAGGCAAGCCTGAATTGACAAGCGCCGGAACAAAAGCTGTGGCTCCCGGTAAACATTGCACTTCCAATCCTTCCTTGATCGCCTCGCGAACCAATAAAAAGCCAGGATCTGAGATCGCAGGTGTCCCAGCATCTGAAATCAGGGCAATATTTTGTCCTTCTTTCAGAAACTTAATGATTTCGGAAACCGCTTTGTGTTCATTATGTTGATGATGTGCAAATACTTTTTTATCAATGCCAAAATGCTTTAAAAGGGGGGCACTTGTTCTGGTGTCCTCTGCTAAGATAATATCTACTTCTTTCAGAACATTGACTGCACGAAAAGTCATGTCCTCCAGATTGCCAATAGGTGTTGGAACTAAATATAACATGGTCAAAGTTAAGTTTTTTTTACTATAAAATATGTGCTAAAACATTCTGTTTGTTTTGGAGTTATTTTCTATATAAATGCAATAATAAATTATGCAAAACATTGAAAAAATACAGGCACATCTCGGTGCAGAATCAGATTATCTATTAGCATTCGACAAACCGGCAGTTTCTAAATCGATGCTCCATCTTCCAGAAACTACTTTTATTGACCAAGTATATGGCGCCAGCGACCGTGCGCCACAGGTGTTACGCAGCTTAGGGCAGCTTTTTGGAACAGGAAGGTTAGCCCATACGGGGTATCTATCCATATTGCCCGTAGATCAGGGAATTGAACATAGTGCGGGAGCCTCTTTTGCGCCCAACCCACAGTATTTTGATCCGGAGAATATCGTGAAACTGGCCCTGGAAGGGAATTGTAACGCCGTGGCGTCAACTTTTGGTGTTTTAGGGGCTGTAGCCCGAAAATATGCACACAAGATTCCTTTTCTGGTCAAGATCAATCATAACGAACTGTTGACTTATCCTAATCGGGCCGATCAAATTCTGTATGGTACCATACGCGAAGCCTGGAACATGGGGGCAGTCGCCGTCGGAGCGACCATTTATTTCGGTTCGGAAGAATCCGATCGTCAGATTATCGAAGTTGCCAAAGCATTTGAGGAAGCACATTCACTCGGTATGGCTACGGTATTATGGTGTTATTTGCGGAATTCGGCGTTTAAGACCACAGACAAGGATTATCATCTAGCTGCGGATCTAACAGGACAGGCCAACCATCTCGGTGTTACTATAAAAGCGGATATTATTAAACAGAAACTTCCGGAACTGAATGGTGGTTTTAAGGCGCTCAATATGGGCAAGAGCAGCTATGGTAAATTAGATGAACGCATGTATACACAGTTGTCATCAGACCATCCGATCGACCTTTGTCGCTATCAGGTGCTCAACTGTTTCGCCGGTAGGGCGGGATTGATCAATTCGGGCGGAGCATCCGGGCAAAATGATATACAGGAAGCTGTAAAAACTGCCGTGATCAATAAAAGAGCTGGCGGAACAGGCCTGATATCCGGGCGGAAGGCTTTTCAAAAGCCAATGCAGGAAGGCGTGGAATTATTACATGCAATCCAGGATGTCTATTTATGCAAAGAGGTGACGATCGCTTAAATCTGATTTTATGATCAGCCTGCCGACAGGAAACTTTTATTGTTAATTTATAAGTGATAAAAAATAGTGCTTGGAACGATCTCTGGAAAACTGTTTTTCTGGAGAACGTTTTATATTATAGCGGCAGAATAGCATAAATAGGGGAAGGGTGTCGCTTTCATTATTATTGAACTATAACTACTGTCGATAAATAGTAGCTTGGCTCCGATGGTGATTAAGTTATCGAACGTATTCGCCAAACTGTCAATAATAATGGATACGTCGGGTATCGGCTAGCTTTCAGAAGCAATCAACAGCTGTACCATGCCTATGGATGACGCTCATATGCAAGACTCTGTAAAGAAGCATCAATAGGCTATAAACAGGCATTGCAGAATAAATTTGCTTGTATATGAAGGCAAATTTATCTAAGTTTGTTCACTATTTTTTAAATAATACATTCATAATTATGTTGCAATTGAATTATATCCGTGAAAACAGGGATACGGTTATCGAAAGATTGGCTGTCAAGCATTTCAAGGAAATTGGGTTGGTCGACGAAATCATCCGTTTGGATGAAGACCGCCGTAAGATCCAAGCGGAATCGGACGCCCTTTCGGGAGAGGCTAATGCGGCGGCAAAACAGATTGGAGATCTGATGCGCCAAGGGAAAAAAGAAGAAGCTGAAGCCGTTAAATCGCAATCGTCCGGATATAAAGAGCAGGTGAAGCAACTGTTGGATAAATTAAGTGCGATCGAAATCGAGTTGAATGATAAGATTGTGCAATTGCCTAACTTACCGCATCAATCAGTTCCTGTTGGTGTAAGCGCAGATGATAATGAAATCGTTTTAACGAATGGGGAGATTCCGGCTTTAGCAGAAGATGCTTTACCACATTGGGACTTGTTAAGCAAATATGATATCGTGGATCTGGAGCTCGGTGTAAAAGTCGCAGGGGCCGGATTTCCGATTTACAAGGGTAAAGGGGCAAAATTGCAGCGCGCATTGATCAATTTCTTTTTGGATCAAGCTGCTGAGCAAGGATACGAAGAGGTGCAGGTACCGATCTTGGTGAATGAAGACTCTGCGTTTGCTACAGGGCAATTGCCCGATAAGGAGGGGCAGATGTATTATGTCAATAATGACAATCTATACTTGATCCCTACAGCGGAGGTTCCGGTTACCAATATTTACAGAGATGTGATTGTTAAGGAAGCGCAGTTTCCGATTAAGCATTGTGCCTATACGCCATGTTTCCGTCGCGAAGCAGGTTCTTATGGTGCCCATGTACGCGGTTTAAACCGTCTGCATCAGTTTGATAAAGTAGAAGCCGTACAGATTGTTCATCCGGAAAAATCCTATGAAGTGTTGGAGGAAATGAGCCTGTATGTACAGGTGCTGCTTAAAAAACTGGAATTACCTTACCGTGTGCTACGCCTATGCGGTGGTGATATGAGTTTCACTTCCGCTCTGACATATGATATGGAAGTGTATAGCTCGGCCCAAAAGCGTTGGTTGGAAGTGTCTTCCGTATCTAATTTTGAAACCTATCAAGCGAATCGCCTAAAAGTGCGTTTCAAAAATACGGAAGGAAAGATGCAACTAGCTCATACATTAAACGGGTCTGCTTTAGCTTTACCTCGTATTGTAGCAGCTATCTTAGAGAATAATCAAACCGATAAAGGCATTCGGATACCAGCGGTTTTGGTACCTTATACCAAATTCGAATATATTGATTAATGATATAATTAAATAATAATTCCTGTTTTCGGGATTTGTATTGAAAGGGACTCTACCTGAGCAGGTAAAGTCCCTTTTTTTGGTATAACTCGATTTGAAATGATTTTAGAATCATTATAAATTACGGCTTTTTTGGTGATAGAAAACGAACGGACTTCTATGTTAATGTTTTCTTATCACATTGTTAATGTTTTGTTAAATATAAGTGATTCCGTATAAAATTCTGTTTTAAAATTGTTTGAAGAGTTTTTATTCTAAAATGAATCTTCTGTTTGAATTTGTAAGATACAGATGTCTTTGTTGCGTTATTTTTTGTTTTTATGAGTGAATGTTAAAAAACTTGTAAAAGCAACTTTGGCTTTATATATTTGGAACCGCTAATAAAAATCGCACTAACTATTATATACTGTAAATGCTGAAAAGAGCAAATTTTACAGCTGAGTATTTTCAATGGATTGACTCTACATCTACCTAGGGTTGACTTTTCCAATAATATTTTCAACTGTTACCACATGAATAGCGGTATGCTATTTTGCGTATTGCTGTTTATTGTCTAAACAATGTGTGTTTAGACAGTTATGTTAACGGATATAATTTATATCAATATAAAGGATTAGAAAAATAATAAAATTAACTAACTAAAACATGAAACAAACATTACTAAGTTTTCTTGTTGGCGGTATGATCCTGACTTCGGTCGCATTCGCACAAGAAAAAAAGATTAGTGGTCGTGTTACATCTACTGATGGTAAGGGGTTACCAGGGGTGACAGTAGTTGTACAAGGAACTAATCAAGCGACACAAACAGATGCCAATGGTAATTATTCATTGAATGTACCTGCAGGTAAAGTTGTTGTCTTCCGTTCAGTTGGTTTTGACGATAAAACCATCATTGTTAATAACAACAGTAGCGTATTCAATGTTTCGATGGATAACCATGACAATGCTTTGGAAGAGGTCGTTGTGACAGCAATGGGGCAATCCCGCCAAAAACGTGCATTGAGTTATGCGACACAAGAGGTTAAAGGAGATAAATTAACCGAGGGTGCGAATAGCAACCTGGCGACAGCTTTACAGGGTAAAGTGTCAGGGGTTCAGGTGACGCCTTCATCAGGTATGCCAGGAGCATCTGCAAATATTACCATCCGTGGTGCGCGTTCATTTACAGGAAACAACTCGCCTTTATATATCGTGGACGGATTACCGATTTCATCGACTTCAGACCAGTCTACAGGTAACTCTGTTTCAGGTGCCGATTATTCATCAAGAGGATTGGATATCGATCCAAACGATATCGAAAGCATCAATATTCTAAAAGGGCAGGCAGCATCAGCTTTATACGGTATGCGTGCTTCCAACGGTGTAATTGTGATTACGACTAAAAGCGGTAAAGGAAAACAAGGAAAACCACAGATTTCATACAATTCGAATGTTTCATTTGATAAGGTTTCAGTTCTTCCGGAATTTCAGACAAAATATGCGCAAGGGACAGGTGGAAAGTATTCACCGCTATCGTCGATGTCTTGGGGACCTGCTATCGATCAATTGGCCAATGATGCCACTTACGGTGGAAATACTGATAACGAGTATACGAAACAATATGGTAAGCATCAGGGACAGTATTACGTTCCACAGCGCGCCAATGCAGGCCTAGATCCTTGGGCAACTCCGCAAGCCTATAACAATGCGAAAGATTTTTTTAATGTTGGAAATACCTTTAACAATTCTTTTAATATTGTGCAAGGATTTGAAAAAGGAAGTTATGCATTGTCTTTAGGATCTACCAATGCAAATGGTATTGTCCCTTCGACCGGAATGGACCGTTATACAGCTAAATTATCGGGCGAGGCTAAGTTGTCAGACAAATGGACTACTGGTTTTACAGGTAATTACGTAAATTCTCATATCTCAAAACAGACCGGTGCAAATAATGGAATTGTCGCAACAGTTTACGGAGCTCCGGCTTCTTATGATCTAAAAGGCATACCATCTTATTATTTAAATGCACCTACAAGCCAAAATACTTACCGCGGTACGGCTGGGTTTGATGGAGCTTATTGGGCTGTTGAGAATAATAGATTTACAGAAGATACACAACGTTTCTTTGGTAATGGCTTTGGTCAATATGCGACTAACTTAGGAGAGAACCAAAAATTAACACTAAAATATCAGGCAGGTGTTGATTCATATACAACAAATTACACTGATCTTTGGGGTTATGGACATGCGAATGGTTTTGGCGAAGTCGAAAATTTTAATGTCTCTGTTACAGAGTGGAACTCCTTAGGAACAGCTGCTTACAATTGGAAGATCAATGATGATTTGGTTTTTGATGCAATGGTAGGTAACGAGATTGTAAACCGTGTACGGAGAAGAGACTACGCTTATGGAATGAACTTTAACTTTCCGGGATGGAATCATATCAATAATGCTTCAAGTGTAACAGGTGAGCAAACTTTGCGCCATACACGTACCTTCGGTACCTTTGGTAGTTTAGCATTGGCATATAAAAACATGTTGTTTTTAAATGCTACAGGCCGTAATGACATTGTTTCGTCGATGCCGAGAAATAATCGTTCATTCTTCTACCCTTCTGTCTCTGCGGGCTTTGTCTTTACAGAACTGGAAGGCGTTAAGAATTCGATATTGACCATGGGTAAATTGAGAGCATCATATGCTGAAGTTGGTCAGGCTGGAGATTACTACGAAAGTTATTATGACAAACCTACTTATGGTGGCGGTTTTTCTAGTGGTACACCAATTATTTACCCGATCAACAGTGACGGTATAACTTCATATACCCCATATTCCATTGTTTATGATCCAAATCTAAAACCTCAGAACACACAAGCGATTGAAGTCGGTACAGATCTGACCTTCTGGAATGGCCTAATTAATTTGAATTACACCTTCTCACGTCAGAATGTTAAAGACCAAATTTTTGAAGTACCATTAGCAGCTTCCACAGGTTATTCAAGCTTGGTGACAAACGGTGGTAGAATCCATACGAATGCGCATGAAGTTACTTTAGCGGTGGCTCCATACCGTTCAGGTGATTTTAAATGGGATTTTGCATTCAACTTTACCAAAATCGATAACTATGTCGATGAATTGGCAGAAGGTGTAAATAGTATCTTCATGGGTGGTTTTGTTACTCCACAGGTTCGTGCAGGTATTGGATCTAAATTCCCGGTAATTTACGGTGTATCTTATTTGAGAAATGATGCCGGACAGATTGTCGTTGATAAAAACGGTCTTCCACAGGCAGGTGAGGAAAAAGTAATCGGTAGTGTTTCTCCAGATTTCAACCTAGGTTTCAATACCAACTTTGAATACAAAAAAGTAAGGCTTTCTGCGGTATTGGATTGGAAACAAGGGGGACAAATGTATCACGGTACTTCAAATACACTGGATGTATATGGTGTAACACAGAAGACGGTAGATTTCCGTGATGGAAATGGCTTCTTATTCGAGCAGGCTGCGGTAAAAGAAGTAGCTCCAGGTCAATATGAAAAGAACGATATACTAATTGACCCTTCAAAAGCATATGATTATTTTAATACGTTGAGCAATATTTCCGAAGCTGGTATCCGTGGAACTTCGTTTGTGAAGTTACGTGAAGTTGCTGTGGGATATCCTGTTTATCAAAATTCGAAAATCAAGGTTGATGTAAATGCGTTCGCACGTAATATTATTCTTTGGTCCGAATTAAAAGGTTTTGATCCGGAGGTTTCACAAGGAAATACAAATATGTCGGGTGCATTCGAGCGTTTCTCTCTACCGGGCACATCAAGTTATGGACTAGGTGTTAACGTTAAATTCTAAGATTAATACAATGAAATTAAAATTAAATATAGTAGGATTATTGGCCATGGGCATTTTGGCTGCTCCAGTAATTTTTACTTCTTGTTCGGAGGATGCGATGGACAAGATCAATGAAAATGTAAACAAACCTACAGATGTACAAGCTAAATTTGTTTTGACTGATGTAATCACAAGAACTGCTTTTTATAATGTTGGTGGGGACTTCAATACTTATCTTTCCACCTATGTAGAGCATGAAGTAGGGGTCTTCAATCAGACATGGAATGCGGAGCACCGTACAAATGAACCATCAGCTGCGTCGACGTTTAACAATACCTGGGGAAATATGTATTTTGCTCTCCGCGATGCTCGTATTGTCATTGAGAAATGTTCAGAAGGCGGTCCCCAAGCTGGCAACTATACCACCTTGGGTATGGGCCAGGTGATGGCAGCTTACAACTTAGCTTTGTTGACTGATATGTTTGGCGATGTGCCATATTCTGAAGGATTTAAACCTTTGGAAATTAAGAATCCCAAATTAGATAAACAGCAGGAATTATATAAGCAAGTCATCGCTTATTTGGACGCGGCTATTGTCAATCTTCCTAAAGGAGATACACATGCCTCGGGTGCTGCCGGTGGACAAGATATATTATTTAATGGTAACAGCGCTAAATGGCTAAAATTTGCATATGGACTTAAAGCCCGTTACGGAATGCGACTTTTGAATGTTACATCAAATAAGTCCGCTGCATTAAATGAGGTGATCTCAAATGTGGATAAATCTTTCGCAAGTGCTGCTGACGAAGCAAAATTTACGCAGTATAGTAAGACAAACTTGAATCCATTATTTGATTTTCAGTGGTCAAGAGATGGTCTGGCGGCGAGTAAAAGTTTGGCAGATAAGATGATTGGTCGTAAAGATCCACGATTGGTTCGTGACTTTTTTACACCACAGAATTCGAAGACCGGTGTGTGGAAACAGGTAAATGATATCGCATCAAATGCTGCATCTTATAATCTATTGGCTCCAAATGGTGAAAGTGAGCAGGTACAATATCAGTATTTAACGTCAACATTCGTGTTTTCTCAAACTGCACCTACTCAACTTTTGAGTTATCATGAGTTGTTATTTTTAAAAGCTGAGGCTATGCAACGTTTAGGGCAAGGGGCTGCTACAGTGGAACCTGTTTTGAAACAAGCTGTAGTCGCTTCAATAGCTAATTCGGAGGTTTCTGTTGATGCCGCTTTGGCTGCACCAACAGTGGCAGCAAATGGTACAATGGTTGAAACGTCAAATAAAATTACAAGCGCAGCTGCTTCGGATTATTTTGATAATAATGTTAGACCATTATTTCAAGCTAATCCTTTGAAAGAGATTGCGAATCAGAAATATTTGGCATTCTTTGGTGCGTCTGGTGAATCAACAGAAATGTATAACGATATCCGCCGTTGGAAAGCAAATGGTGAGAACTTTGTTGAATTGAAAAACCCAGGTAAATTTCCATTACGTTTACCATATGGTAATGATGACACGACGACTAATCCGAATGTCCAAGCAGCATACGGTGATGGACAATATGTCTACACTGAAAATGTTTGGTGGGCAGGCGGTAAACGCTAGTCTATCGACTTTATCTTATAAAAAAAGCGGTCTCGAAAGAGACCGCTTTTTTTATGCAATTCTCCTACCTGTTTTATGGAAATGAGTTTTGGAATGGACATTCGTTATTTTAAAGACTTTGTGTTTTTATAATTTCTTATAGATAGATATTTCTTAACAACAAGGCGACAAGAGCGTAATGTTATAATGGACGATATATACTGAGTTAAAATAATATGGTAAGTATGTTGTTAAGTTTTTGGTAGTATTTATTTATATGTTTGAATAATTAAAAAAAAATAAACAACTGAAAATCAGAATGTTATTTATGTATTTATAATGTAATGTAGACTTTTAATGAAAAAAAAGAAAAAAGTGATAAATTTGTAATTAAGAATTTTTAACATTACTATAGATAATATAATGTAAATTCTTTGCTAACTGTAGACTATTATTGCTTATTGGAAAGTATGTTTTGCTAACCGAAGTATTCTATCAATAAAAAGATATTTTAATAAACGTAAATTATATGAAACACAAATTACTCAGCTTGTTCGTGGGTAGTATGATCCTTACTTCTGTAGCTTTTGCACAAGAGAAGAAAATCAGTGGTCGTGTTACCGGTTCGGATGGCAAGCCCTTAGCTGGTGTGACTGTCGTTGTCCAAGGGACAAATGTCGCTACCCAAACTGATGCCAACGGAAATTATTCCTTATCAACTGCAAGTGGTAAGGTGATCGTTTTTCATTCAGTTGGTTATACTGACAAAACTTTAATAGTAAAGGAAGGACAGAATGCTTTCAATATCATTTTGGAGGACGTAAATAATGCTTTGGAAGAGGTTATTGTCACTGCGTATGGTACGCAAACAAAAGAATCTGTTGCAGGATCAATTGCAACATTAAAAGCAAAGGATTTAGGGCAGGTACAATCCGCTAACGTTGTTCAATCTTTATCAGGTAAAGTAGGAGGTGTCCAAATTAGATCTACTACAGGACAACCTGGAGCCGCTGCTACTGTTCGGTTTAGGGGATTAGGTTCCATATCATCATCCAATGATCCATTGTATGTCGTTGACGGAGTGCCATTTAATGGTGATATAGCGTCTATATCTTCGCAAGATATCGAAGAAATTTCTTTCTTGAAGGATGCATCTGCAAATGCATTATATGGAAGCAGGGGGGCTAACGGAGTAATTATTATTACGACGAAAAAAGGTAAAAATACAGATAAAGTGGATATTTCACTAGATTCTAGAGTAGGATTCAATTCCCGTGCAACGAAGGATTACGATTATATCACAGATCCCGGCGAATACTACGAATTAAGGTGGCAACGTCTACGATTGGGAGAAATTGTTCTAGGTGAAAATGATGCAGATGCCCGAGCCTATGCTACGGAAAATCTGGTTAACGATTTAGGATATAATATTTTTAACGTAGCAAATAACAAAATAGTAGATCCGAAAACGGGAAAACTGTATCAGAATGCCTCAGTAAAATATCAGGATCATTGGAACGATTATCTATTCAAAAATAGCATAAGACATGAACATAATCTGAATTTTAAATATGGTAATGATAAGGTCTCTTCGTATTTGTCGGGTGGCTATTTAAAAGATAATGGGTACGTAGTAAATTCGGGTTTTGATAGGGTATCTGCAAGAGGGAATTTAGAGTTTCGTCCCTATCAATTTATGAAAGTCGGTGGTAATGTGAATTTCGCAAGTACTAAGGCCAGAGATCCGCAATCTGGAAAGGGGTCTGCTACTTATTCGAATCTTTTTTCGTGGTCAAGAAATCAAGCCCCTATTTATCCTATTTTTGCAAGGGACAAGAATGGTAATATTCTAAAAAATGCTGCAGGTCGAGAGATTTATGATTGGGGACGTGGGGAAACAACAAATCCAGATGGTACGGAAGCAAAAAGGCCTTACATAACAAATATGAACCCATATGCGTCCACATTACTTGATAGACAAACAAATAATAATACCAATGTAAGTCTGCGTACCTTTGCGTCTTTTGATTTCTTTAAGCATTTTAATTTCACTTACAATTTAGGATATGATTTTAGGGCTGCAAATCGTTTACGTTACGGGAATACAGAGGGCGGTGATGCGCAGCCATACGGTGGTTCTATAACCAATGCGCTAAATCATGAAAGTACTCTTACAAATCAACAGCTTTTAAGTTATGATAATACTTTCGGCGATCATAAATTAAATATCATGATCGGTCATGAAAGTTCCAATTATATGAATAAAATGCTTGCTGGATCAAAAACTTCTGTCGTGATTCCCGAGTCTATTTTTATCACGAATGCCAGTAAGTATAGTTTTTTAGACGGTTTTAATGATATTTATAAAGTCGAAGGCTATTTATCTAAATTGAACTATAGTTATCTAAATAAATACTACTTGAACGCTTCATTTCGAAGAGATGGATCATCCGTCTTTCATCCAGACTACAGATGGGGTAATTTCTACGGAATTGGAGGGGCTTGGGTAGTTTCAAATGAAGAGTTTTTGAAATCTAATAGCACCATTTCTAATCTAAAGTTAAAGATAAGTTATGGTGAGCAAGGGAATGATAACTTATACTATCCGGGATATGTGTCAATGGATCATCGGAATCATTTTGGTTTTTCTCGAAATTATTACCCATATATGGACCAATTTGAGATCAGGGCGGACGCTCAGGGAGATCCTGCTGTTAAACAAGTATATACTGGGACACAAGATCTAAAATGGGAGGTTTCAAGGAATTTTAATACTGGTTTCGATTTAAGTTTGTTTAAAAACAGGTTGAATGTGGAGTTTGAGTTTTTTATTCGGAAGGTATCCGATATGTTATATAACTTTCCACAGGCACCATCATCAGGAATTCCGGCAATCTCTAAAAATATTGGAGATATGAAGAATACTGGTTTTGAATTGGCAATAAATGGAGATGTTATAAAAACAGATGATTGGAACCTTAATCTATGGGCTAATGCAACTCATTATAAGAACAAGATTACTCGCTTACCTAAGCCGTTTGTTAATGACGGAATTTTCAGATTTGTTGAAGGAGAAAGCGCTTATACCTACTATTTAAGAGAGTTTGCTGGCGTTAATCCTGAAACTGGAAACGGTAAGTGGTATGTCGGTGAAAAAGACCCGTTGACGGCGAAGGCAACTGGAGAGAAGACAACTACAGAAACTTATACGCAAGGAACACAGTATTTGAGTAATAAAACAGCAAATCCAGATATATATGGAGGTTTTGGGCTAGACTTGCGTTATAAAAAGCTATCATTTAATGCGGGATTTGCGTATCAATTAGGTGGCTATATATTTGACGGGGTGTATCAAGGATTATTTTCCGAAGGAACTGGAATGGGAAGTAGCGGAGCTAATTATCATAAAGACATATATAATACATGGACACCAGAAAATAAAAATGCTACTATGCCAATATTATCCTCTGAAAATCAAACACAGTATAATTCGTCCGACATGTTTTTAATGAAAGCAAACTATATCAGTTTGGAAAATGTCGGTATTTCCTATGATATCTCGAATAAAACATTTGATAAGGCTGGAATTAAAAATGCAAGACTAAGCTTGCTTGGAAGCAATCTCTTTATGTTATCAAAAAGGAGAGGATTGGATCCTCGTATGATGCAACTAGGAGGAGAACTTAATAATGGTCTAACATTGAATAGTTATTCATTACTAAGATCTGTATCGTTTGGTTTAACAGTTAATTTTTAAACAATGAGAACAGCAAAAAAAATCATATACATATTAGCTGCAGGTATGCTTTTTTCTTCATGCAGTAAGAGTTTTTTGAATGTAGATCCAGAATCTACTATTAATTCCGATCAATTGTCCACTTCCTCAGCTGCAACACTTGGCTTACTTAAAGGAGTTCTAGCAACTTTAAGGACCGCACAATCAACGGGATATGCGGGGCATGAGGATCATGGTCATAAAGGGGTATTGTCTGTACTTGACTTAATGGGAAATGATGTGGTCATGGATAATTTGAACTGGGGAGGTTTCAATTATAATTATACTGGTCGTATATCGACCAATTCCAGATCCCATTTTCCCTGGTTTACTTATTATACGCAAATAAGAAATGTTAATACCATTATAAATAAAGTTGATGAGAATACTGAAGATAAACAACTTAAAGCAATTCGCGGACAGGCTATTGCTTTAAGAGGATATTTCCATTTCATGTTAGCACGTATTTATGGACCTACGTATGTTGGACATACTTCAGAACTTTCTATTCCCATTAGTGCGAAGGAACTTTCGTCCAAAAGAAATACGACAGAAGAGGTGTATGCTCAGATTGTTAGTGACTTGCGCAAAGGGATCGAAGAATTGGAAGGTTATACGAGACCTAATAAAGAAATGATCGATAAGCAAGTTGCACAGTCTTTTTTGGCTGATGTTTATTTAGAAATGGGGAATTACAAAGAAGCAGCCATCCAAGCGCGAGCAGCTCGACAAGGTTATGCGCTATTGGATAAGGCTGGTTGGCAGAATGGATTTTATGAAATTTCACAAAATGAAACAATGTGGGGGGCAGATCTCAATCCAGAATTAACAACCTATATTGCTACTTTCTTTGGTCTATACGACAATACAAATGACGATGGTTATTCATCTGGCGGAAATATTTCTATTGATAGAAGGCTGTACGAATCAATACCGGCGACAGATTATAGAAAGGAAATGTACGCTGGAAGTGAAGGGCAGGAGTTTACAGCTCCTAATGCGAAGGGAGCGCCTGTGACTACCAAATATGGTCCTTTCATTAGCTTTAAATTTCGAGATTTAACCCCTGGTCGTACTTCCGGCGATTACATTTATCTGCGTTCTGCTTTAATGTATTATGTCGAAGCGGAAGCTTTGGCAAAATCCGGTAATGAAGCCGGAGCAAAAGACGTACTATTTGAAATTACGAGTAAACGTGATCCACAATATTCTAAATCAACAAAAACTGGTCAGGCCTTGATAGATGAAATAATCTTGCAGAAGAGAATAGAGTTATGGGGTGAAGGCTTCGCTTGGTTTGATTTAAAGAGATTAAAATTAGGTGTTATTCGAAATTATCCGGGAACAAATCACCCTGGTTACGGTCGATTTAATATTCCTGTAGGTGATAACAGGTTTCTTTTTATGATTCCTCAAGCGGAAGTTGATGCAAATCCAGATATTTTACCAAATAACCCGCAATAATTAGGTTTAATTGAATTGGACTGCCAGCCAAAAAATTGGGCAGATTCCGTTATTTGTAGTGAGCTCGATATTCTATCGGGCTCATTTCATTTAAATTGTGTTTAATACGTTTTTTTATTCAGGAGCGTCCGACTGATAACTACCTGATTGAGAATAAATGAATTTTGTCAAGGAATCTAATTAAACGATAATAGCTTTTTGGCTGTTTTACACAGCGTAATTTAAATTTAAACTATTTTTTTCTTTATCTATCGAACTTATATAACTTCAATGTATTGCTGGTATACCTTAAGGTGAGTTGAATATCCATTTAGTCCTATTTATATAAGAATTAAGCTCTAGCAGAACTTTCCCTAATTTGGCTTATTTATTCCCTGATATAATATAATCGTGGTCTTTAGATCTTGAAAGCTATCAATAAAGTAATTTGTTGATACAATTTTTTTATGGAAGATAAATTTTATTTATTTGATATACAGCTTGTTGTGTTTGTTTGTGAACTAATTGTTATCAAGAAGTTATGCTTGCATTGTAAAAGTTAAAAAAAGTTATAATTTTGTGTTTAACATTTTTTAACAAATCGTAAGCTTTGTAGAAATGGGTTACTAACTAGGCACATACTATAATTGTTAGAAAGTAATAACGATACTAACCGGTTTTTCAGAGAAAATAAACATTTTTTTAATAAACATAAACATATGAAACACAAATTACTCAGTTTTTTCGTGGGTAGTATGATCCTAACTTCGTTGGCATTCGCTCAGGAGAAGAAAGTCAGCGGTCGCGTTACAGGAGCAGATGGCAAACCATTAGCAGGTGTAACGATTGTTGTACAAGGATCAAACGTAGCTACTCAAACAGATGCGAATGGTAACTATTCGCTTTCTGTGCCTACAGGAAAGATAATTGTCTTTCGTTCAATAGGTTTTGCAGATAAAACATTAATTGTAAAAGAAGGGCAATCAGCTTTTAATGTTACATTAGATGATTCTAATAACTCGTTGGAGGAAGTGGTGGTAACAGCATTAGGGGTAAAGAGAGAGAAGAGAGAATTAGGGTATTCAGCTGAACAAGTATCTTCAAAAACGATTAATCAAGCTAGTGCAGTAAATTTAGCAAATGGCCTTCAAGGTAAAGTAGCTGGTTTGAACGTTACAACGACAAGTTCGAGTGTAAACGAAGATGTAAAAATTAACTTACGTGGTATTCGTTCTTTAACTGGTAAAAATGACCCATTGTTGGTGTTGGATGGTATTCAAATGGATATCAAATATTTATCCTCTCTTAATCCGAACGATGTAGAAAATGTTTCAGTTTTAAAGGGTGGAGCTGCTGCCGCAATTTATGGTCCCGATGCGAGAAATGGTGTAATTATGGTTACTACTAAGAAGGGCTCAGATAATCCAATAATAAATTTAAGCCATTCAACACAATGGCAAAATGTATCATTTTTTCCTAAGTTACAAAAGCAATTTGGACAGGGTTATGACGGTATTATCGATCCGGTTGAAAACTGGAATTGGGGCCCTGCATTTGATGGTTCGACAATAGATATTGGACCTAAGCTTCCAGATGGGAGTCAGCAAACAACAACTTACAGTGGTACTGATGAACGTCAAAAATTCTATAACACCGGTGTTACAAATCAAACAGGCGTTTCATTGACGGCAAAAGATTTCTTTTTAAGTTTAGAGGATGCCTTGGTTAAGGGGATTGTGCCGGATGATAAAAATAGAAGAACGGGGATCCGGTTAAATTCTCAGAGAGAATTTGGTGTTTTTAAAGCAGGCGTAAATTTCAATTATACGCAACAGAATTACAATTTATATAATCAGACGGCTCAGGCAGATTATTTCTCAGCTCAAAATACAGGGGGTAACTCAGGTTTGTTTAGTCAGCTAATCAATACACCTGCCGACATTATTCTATCGAAATATAAGGATTATAAAAATGATAAATTTTCAACCTATGAAAATTGGTTTACTAACTATGGTTTGAACCCCTATTTTTCAATCGGTAATTGGCGCAAAGAAGGCAAAAAACAAGATTTAATAACCAATTTAGATCTAGGTTTAAAAGCAACAGACTGGTTGAATTTTACTTATCGGGCATCCTTAACTTCACGTAATATTGCCGAAAGAAATAAAACAGTAGGAGTGAACCCATCGGAGTGGGCTATTAATAGAGGAAAAGATCCAATTGCTGGGGCGATTGAAGAGTATAACTATAATCAAACAATTCTCACTTCAGATTTTTTTGCTGATGTGAACACTAAGATTGATGAAAATTTTACCTTTAAAGGAATTTTAGGAACATATGTTCGACAAAATGATTGGAGAGTAACCCGTGTAGGTGCTGATAATTTGGTTGTATCTGAGTTATATAATCTAAGTAATAGAATTGGTATTTTATCGGGGTCCTCTAATGGCTATCGGACTCGCCTTTTCTCATATTATGGTAGCGCGGGATTAAATTATAAGAATTGGGCAAATATCGAGGTAACTGGACGTTGGGATAAATCATCGACTTTAGCTATGGGAAATAATTCTTATTTCTATCCTGGGGTTAATGCTTCTGTTATCTTGACCGATGCAATTCCAGAATTGAGATCGGATGCGTTCAATTATTTGAAAATTAGAGGTGGGTGGACTAAAACGGCCAATTCGGATATTGACCCCTATTTCTTGGCAGCAACTTTTTCTCAACCTGCAACGAGTGGATTTCCATTTGGTTCTGTTCCAGGCTTGACTGCCAACAATACGACTTATAATCCTAATCTGAAACCAGAACGTATTAATTCTACTGAAGCTGGTCTTGAGGCTGGATTATGGAATAACCGTTTGACTTTAGAGGCTACGTATTTCTATAATAAAAACACTGACCAAATTATCAGTGTAAATATCTCCGAAGCATCAGGTTATTCAAGAAGTTACCGTAATGCAGCTTCTTTTAATAGCTATGGGGTAGATTTTGGTTTTAATATTACCCCAATAATAAAATTCAATAATGGTGGTGTTAACTTTAAAGGAAGCTTCCTCTGGAACGATTCCAAAGTTACTAGTATCGATGAAAGCCTTGGTTTGAATGAGCTTTCAGTAGGAGGATATGTTGCAGCTGGAAATTATGCAATAAAGGGACTTCCTGCATATCAAATGCGGGGAACAGATTATCGAAGAGATGATCAAGGGCGTATTATTGTAAGTTCAACTACAGGAAGACCGACTATTTCTTCTGATAACGTTAATTTTGGACGAACTTTGCCAAAATGGATTGTTAATTTGTCTCCTTCTGTTCATTGGAAGAATTTTAATTTATCGGCGATGTTTGAACATAAAGGAGGACATGTTGTATCGTTTTTTGGTTTAGGATCTGATATGGCCTGGACTGGAGTTTCCGAAGCGACGGTATATAATAATAGAGAACCATTTGTATTACCAAATTCTGTTATTGCTGATCCAAACAACCCCGGTAAATATATTGAAAATACATCCGTTAAAATCGGTGAGAAGGAAGCTATATATAATTATTATACAGGGGAGTTTAGAAGAGCGGCTTCCAATTTTATCGTAAGTGCAAATCAGTGGAGATTGCGCGAACTTTCTTTAACTTATGATGTGCCAGCAGAATGGCTAGCAGCACGCCAGAAAATAATTAAAGGTTTGTCCATAGCTGTTGTGGGACGTAATTTAGCATTATGGTTACCTAAAGAAAATAAATTTATGGATCCCGATTTTAATAGTATGACTTCGGATTATCCTAATGCCTATGGAAACGTTGATTCAAATGCTAATCCACCGGTAAGAAACTATGGATTTACGATTAATGCTAAGTTTTAACTACAAAAGAATTAAAGATGAAAAATAAATTTATAATAGCGCTATTTTCTGTAGTCTTAGCGACTACAGGGTGTAAAGATAGCTTCTTCGATATTAATGAAAATCCCAATAATCCTACAGAACCTACTGTTAAGGCTAGCTATCTTTTACCTATGGTACTTAAGCAAACTGCCACACGTATGGGAACAGAGTATAGCTGGGCAGCATCTTGGTCAGGTTATTGGGGGAGAGGTAGTGATTTCGGCCCAAGTTTGCCTTTGGAAAACTACGATATAACACCATCATTTCAACAAACCCAATGGGCTAATAGTTCTACATCATGGTATGACGTATTGACTGACGCTGATTTTATGGAAAAAAAAGGTAGGGCGACAAACGAACTATTTTATGTCGGAGCTGCGAAAGTCATGAAATCCATTGGATATATGTATTTGGTTGATATGTATAATAATGTTCCTTATTCGGATGCATTGCGTGGGGATGCTGCTGTTGCTCCTAAATATGATAAAGCAGAGGATATCTATAAAGACCTATTAATTCAGCTTGACTCCGCTCGCCTTATTTTTAAGAAAGGAGTGACAATTAGTGACGAGATTAGAAATGCAGACGTGCTATTTGGCGGCGATTTGACAAAATGGCGTAAGTTGGCCAATACACAGGCACTGAAATTATTGATTCATCAATCCGAATTTAATAAAACACCGAGTGCTGAGATAGCAAAAATTACGGCAGATGGCAGTGGCTTTATCGAATCTAACAAATCAGCCAATCTTACTATCGCATTTGCAATGGCGGCGAACCAAGTAAATCCAGTTTATTCAACTTATGTTGCCAACCAAAATGGTACATTGGCTGATGGATTTAATCGTGTGAGCAATTACTTATTGAATAGATACAAAAATAACAATGATATTCGTTATCAATATTTATTCTTGCCTGCTAGAAACCCTGTTGATCCTAATAATCGATGGGTTGGTAAAGACCTTGGAGCAACAAATGTCAAAGGAGCATCTTCGTCTCAAGAATCAATTGTAATTGGTACAGGAATTTTGAAAGATGGAACACAGCCCCTATGGTTAATGACATCGGTTGAAAGTTTGTTTTTGCAAGCTGAAGCTATTCAACGTGGCTGGATATCAGGCGATGCAAAAATGGCCTATGAAAATGCTGTAAAGGAATCATTTAATTGGTTAAAGGTCGCTGACGCAAATACAGTGTCAACTGCTTTTTTACTATCCCCATCTGCAAATTGGGCAACAGCTTCAAATAAATTGGAATTGATAATTAACCAAAAATATTTATCGCTTCCAGGTATAAATAATTTTGAAGCATACGTTGATTACAGAAGGCTAGGATATCCTAAAGACGTACCTCTTTCTAAAAACTCGAGTATAGGAGATAGGAAAATTCCTTTGCGTTTGATGTATCCTCAAAACGAGTATAGTTTTAACAGCGTAAATGTTAAAGCCCAGGGGGATATTGATCCACAAAAGAGTAGAATATTTTGGGATATCAATTAACTACACTATTAAACTAAGATATTCAGGAATTTGACGCTAATTGATAATTAGAGGTTTGAAAATTCGTTAATTCTCTTAAATAACCTAAGAAAGGGTCAATTCTTAATAAGATTGGCCCTTTTTTTTGGCCGATTTTTATTTAAATAATTTTCTGAAATCTGTTTATATATTTTTGTTACAATATTGCAAATATAAAAGTTTATATTATCTTTGTTTTTAACAAAATCTTAACATTTCGATTGATTTTGCTAAATGCTAACTGTATTAGTCTAAAGTAGGACTCATCGCTTTTTTTAATGCAAATAAATTACATGGATATCCTATGTAATATTTACTGTGAAATAGATATACTAATTAAATTAAATATATGAAACACAAATTACTCAGTTTTTTCGTGGGCAGTATGATTCTTACTTCGGTTGCTTTTGCGCAAGAGAAAAAAGTAAGTGGTCGTGTAACCAGTGCTGATGGCCGGCCATTAGGTGGGGTAACGATTGTAGTACAAGGATCAAACACAGCTACACAAACAGATTCAAATGGTAATTATTCGATTACTGTGCCAAATGGGAAAATTATTGTTTTTAGATCGGTTGGTTATGCTGATAAAACATTAATTGTGAAAGAAGGGCAATCATTATTCAATGTTTCGCTCGATGACCAAAATGAAAATTTGGAAGAAGTTGTCGTTGTTGCGTATGGAACTGCTAAGAAGAAGGAAGTAACAGGTTCAATGGCTACGATGAGCTCACAAGACTTAGAGAAAAGGGTTGTAACCAATGTAACAAATGCATTAGCAGGTATTGCTCCGGGGGTAGCAGTAAATGCTGGTAATGGCCAACCTGGTACTGGATCTTCTATTCGTTTACGTGGTTTTGGGTCGATGTCCGCATCCCAATCGCCACTATTAGTTGTTGATGGTTCGGTGTTTGATGGTGAGATAGGTGACATCAATGGATCGGATATTGAAAGTATATCAGTTCTAAAGGATGCCACTTCAGCTGCGCTATATGGATCAAGAGCAGGTAATGGTGTTATAATCATTACAACCAAAAAAGGAAAAAGAGGAGGATCATTAAATTTTAATTTCTCACAGGGGCTTTCGTCGCGGGGAATTCCCGAGTATGACCTGGTAGATACATATAATTATTATCCTGTTGTATTTCAGGCTATCAAAAATTCTTTGATGTTTCCGAATAGTGGAACCCCTCTCTCTGAAGCAGATGCAGCACAAAGGGCGAAAAATACAGTTAAAAATAATCTTGTTTACAACCCATTTAATGTTGCCGATAATGAAATTGTCGGTTTAGATGGTAAAATGAACCCTAATGCGAAATTATTGTATGATGATTTCGATTGGTATAAATATATAGTACGAACAGGCAAAAGAACCGAAGCTAATATGAGTGCTTCAGGTGCTTCGGATAAATCTGATCACTATGCTTCGTTTGGTTACTTGAAAGACCAGGGATATGTGCAACAATCTGATTTTGAAAGGTTCAATGGACGCTTGAATTTAAATACACAAGTTAAAAGTTGGTTAAGAGCTGGTTTTAATATCGCCGGAAGTATGTCGCAAGGCAATCTCGCTGCCGACGCATCTACAGGAAATGGTTCATCTTTTGTTAACCCTTTTAATTTTATCAGAGGAATTGGTCCTATTTATCCTGTTAAAGCTTGGGATAATGAGGGAAATCCCGTTATTAATCCCATTACTGGAGAACAGTGGTATGATTATGGAATGCATCCTGGCGCGGTAAATCGTCCGCAAGGAGCTAATCCTGGACGACATGTTTATTATGAAACATTGGTTAATGATCGTGACAATAAACGGACTTTATTGAGTTCAAGAACATTTGTAGAGATTAAATTCCTCAAAGATTTTACATTTACTCCTAGCTTTAACGCTGACCTTAGAAATAGGACATATCGTACATTTTGGGATAACACGGTTGGTGATGGTGTTACTTTAAATGGATCCGGTTACGAACTAAATTCGCAAATAAGATCATTTACTTTTAACCAAATTTTAAACTATACAAAGAAGTTTGATAAGCATAACGTTTCTGCAATCTTAGGACATGAAAACTATGACTATTATTTGCATAGTGCTGCAGCGGAAAAGAGAGGGTTAATCTCAGCTGGTAATATCGAATTTGACAACTTTGTAACCCCATATTCAATCAGCGGATACACAGATAAAAATAAGCTGGAATCTTATTTTGCAAAAGCTTCGTATAATTTTGATGAAAAATACTTCTTTGACGGAAGTGTGCGTCGTGATGGATCATCAATTTTTCACCCAGATAAGCGTTGGGGAACATTCTTTTCACTTGGGGGGGCTTGGGCTTTAAAGAAAGAGAAATTTTTGGAAAGTGCTGAATGGCTTAGTGATTTGAGGCTAAAGGCTTCTTATGGACAAGTTGGAAATAATAATCTTTTGGATCCCGATGGCAATACTATATTTTATGCATATCAATCTCTTTATACTTTAGGTTTAAACAATGGTGTATCTCCTGGAACCTTGTTATATAGTGCTCCAAATCCGAATTTAACATGGGAAAGCTCGAATACGTTCAACGCTGGAGTTAATTTTGGCCTTTGGAACAACCGCTTAACGGGAGAAATTGAGGTTTATAAAAGAGGGTCAGATAAGTTATTATTGTCCGTTCCTCTTCCTGTCTCAGACGCAATTAATACGCAAATTAGAAACGTGGGTGCAATGTATAATTCGGGGATAGAAGTCTCGTTAAATGGAGACGTGATTAGAAACGATCAATTTAGATGGAATTTGGCTACAAATTTTACAACATTTAAAAATAAGATTACAAAAATGCCTACGGAAAATCCAGTTATTACGTCTGGAACTAAACGTCGGGAGGTTGGAAAAGATTATTACTCTTTTTGGTTAAGACAATATGCTGGAGTTGACCATACAGATGGAGCTTCACTGTATTTACCAGCTGAAGGTACGGAGGCGAAAAATATTACAGTGATAGACGGGAAAGAGTATGTTAAAAATCAAAATTATGCAAAATTTGACTATTCTGGATCAGCGATACCTGACTTTGCTGGAGCAGTTACAAACACATTTAATTATAAAGATTTTTCGCTGTCTTTTCTAATAACATATCAGATCGGAGGAAAATTCTATGATTCTAACTACGCAGGCCTAATGGGGACTTCTTCCTATGGTAAGGCATACCATGCTGATGCGCTAAAAGCTTGGACAACAGAAAATACAGGTAGTGATATTCCAAGGCTTGATGCTGCAAATTCTACAAATATTAATGCGGCTTCGACTAGATGGTTAATCGATGCATCTTATTTAAGCTTTAGAAATGTGAACTTCGCCTATTTATTACCAAAATCTTTTTTGAGCAAACTTGATGTGTCCAACGCGCGGGTATTCTTTACAGGAGAAAATTTAGGATTAATTTCTAAAAGAAAAGGGATGAATCCAACGGAAAGCTTTGATGGTACAAATTCAAGTACCTATTTGCCGAGTAGAACGTTTACCGTGGGAATTAATGTTTCATTTTAATTATTTGAGAACAGGTTATGAATAAAATATATTTAACTTCAGGACTGATCGCTTTACTTGCGTTTAGTTCATGTAAAAAAGATTACTTAGATACCGCACCTACAAATAGGGTGGATATATCGAAAGTCTTTACAACGACAGAAAATGCGAATACAGCCTTAAGCGGAATTTATCGATATATGTTCGAACGGACTAATGAGGTTGCTAGTAATCAGCAGAATAAACCGGGTGTTGGCGGAATTTTATTGGATATGGATTTTATGGGTGAAGATCTTGGTATATCTTCTGGTAATTGGTTCACATCTACTGGAGAGGGTAATTGGGTTGGACATAGGGCAGATAATCATGCGGTGACTTTTTATGTTTATCGTACATTTTATAAGATTATTGGAAATGCCAACTTCATTATCGATAACATAGATAAAGCTGAGGGAACGGAGGCTGAGAAAACAAGAATTAAGGCTGAAGCGTTAACCCTTCGAGCATATGCTTATTCTTTTTTGATTCAGCTTTATGCGAAGCGCTATAATGCCAATGCAAAGCCAAATAGCCAGCCTGGGATACCTTTATTATTAAAATCTTCTGACACCGCAAAACCAAGAGAAACTGTAGAGAATGTTTATGCAGCGATTATTAATGACTTAGAAGAAGCTATCAAGCTCAATGTTGAAACACGTGGAAATAAGTCACAGGCAAACGTGCATGTCGCTATTGGTCTGCGTGCGCGTGTCGCTTTGACTATGCAGGATTATACAAATGCAGTTAAATATGCAAGTATGTTTATTGCTACCGGAAAATATCCGCTCATGGATCAGGCGACTTATCAGAAAGGTTTTAATGATGCTACACTGATGAGCGAAGAAGTTTGGGCTTCTATGCCAACAGCAGACCAAGGGGATACCTTTGGATCTTATTTCGCTCAAATTGCCTATAATGCTAATACATCATTTATGAGGGCTAATCCTAAACGAATAAATTCAGCATTATACGATAAAATATCTGTTACTGACGTTCGTAAAAAAATGTGGGAACCGAAACCGACTGCAGATAATTTCCCTCTTCCGGCTTCCACATTTGCGAGACAAGAGTATATGTCACGTAAATTTGCTGTTAAGGCTGCAGGTGGAACTTTAGGAGACGTTCCTTTGCTACGTGCTTCAGAGATGTATTTGATCTTAGCAGAAGCCTATGCAAAATCTAATCAGGATGGGCTCGCTCAAAATGCATTATATGATCTGGTAAAAGTTCGTGATTTATCAGCGGTAAAATCTACCCAAACAGGACAGAATTTAGTTGAAGAAATATTAATACATCGTCGTGTTGAGCTTTGGGGAGAGGGTTTTAGATTTTTAGATTTAAAGAGACTGAACCTCCCCTTAGATAGAACAGTCGTTCCTAATTATGTATCGGGCTCTGTTAATAACTGGATGACTGTAGCAGCGGGAGACGATAGTTGGCAATACCTTATCCCTAGAACTGAAATGGAATCCAATCCCAATATTGGAGAACAGAATAAATAACAAAGTTTTTTTATCAACTCTATTTTTGAATTGAAAAAAACCATATTTATTCTCAAATGGAAAAACCAACAAGCTGTTTTGCTTGTTGGTTTTTTTATTGATAGATAGCTCTGCAAAAGTATTATTATCAAATTATTAATTTTATGTATATAAATTAATAGTCTAACAATTTATTAATATTAACTTAACATTGAGAGTCTATTTTTACGGCATTGAAAAGAGAGGCATGTGATTAATGAAAATGTGGAATGCGCCTATACTCATTCATTATATTAGGAGATTATTTTATTTGACAAAATCGTCAGTATATTGAGGTTGTACAAAGAATTGATCGATCTGATCGCTTCGTAGCAGCTGAAAGAAACCGAGTGAAAGGCGCCCTTTATACGGTGGGACTAAACACTCATAAATATTTAAATAGATGAAAAAAGCACTTTTACTCGCTAGTCTGATAGGCCCAGCAATAGCCATGGCGCAAAATAACAATGCACCTTCAAGTTATGATCCACATGATATCAAAATCACAGGATACCTTCAGACGCAGTTTCAAAAGGCGCAATCACCGGGGATAACCTCCTTTTCTGGGGGCGATTTTTCCAAGAATTCTGACAATCGTTTTATGATCCGACGTGGCCGACTTAAGATCGACCGTGTGGACACTTATTCTAGTATTGTATTCCAGCTCGATGCGACGCAGGACGGCGTACAATTAATGGATGCTTTCATCCAATTACGGCACCCTGATCAAAAGGGCCTGAGTCTCACCGCTGGTCTCTTCAACCGCCCGTTTGGGTATTCAATTGTTTATTCTTCTGGTTACCGTGATTTTCCTGAACGGGCACGTGTTTTCCAAACTTTAATGCCACGTGAACGGGATCTTGGAGGAATGGTTAGTTATCATCCTGGCGGGAAAATAAAATTCTTAAATCTAGATTTAGCTTTGGTTAATGGAAGTGGGCACTCGGCCAAAGATTATGACTCAAAAAAGGATCTGATTGGTAACTTAGCCTTTAAATTCGACAGTCTTGCAGATAAAAAATTGCATGTCGGTTTTGGAGGCTCTTTCTATAAAGGTTCTGTCCGTAACGATACCAAAACCTATTATACAGCTCTCACAAACGGTTATACAGCGCATACCAGTGATGACAACCTAGGAAAAGCCATTGGTCGTAATTACTATGGGGCAAACTTGCAGGTTGAACTGGATAATACCTTCGGGAGATCCAGCTTCAAAACCGAATATGTGGCCGGTGATCAACCAGGTGTCGCTGGAGGAACCGATATCAAAGGCCCTTACGCAAGCAGAAGTTTTACGACACAGCCCGTGACAGACTTATATCAACGGAAATTTAACGGTTATTACCTTTGGTTTACACAAGAAATTGCAAAAACAGGTGTGACAGCGCTATTAGCTTACGATGTGTATGATCCCAATACAAAAGCAAGTGGCATGACAATAGGAATGCCTGATAATTTTACAGCGGACGGTGATGTGAAATTTAGCACATTGGGGTATGGTCTTGCTTATCAGATCAGTAACAGATTAAAGCTTACCGTCTATAATGAACATGTGACCAACGAGAAAACGAGCTTGAAGAATTTTTCTGATGATCTCAAAGACAATGTTTTTACAACCCGACTGTTATATCGTTGGTAGAATGTACTTCTCGAGTTCTATTTGAATGTTCAAAAATTAAAATAAACTCTGCTAGCAATTTCAGCTGGATGATAATCGTCAATAGGGGATATCGATACATTCACCGCATGAGTAGTTCTGGTACCTTGGGCAATGGAATATCTCCTATACATAAAATACTTGATTTAGGGGCTGTTTTTCCTCTTATTGCATAATTATTTTTTTGATCAATACAATTTGTCCCAAATGATAGTAACTATGCTCAATCACCCCTTCGATATTTCTTAGATAGGAGCCATATTTTTCATCAAAAAACGGTTGGTTAAAAATTTCGGCATCAAATCGCTCGATCTTATTTGCGAAGTGTTCCGCATTTTGGATAAAATCAGCTATGAGTTCATCCCAATCTGATTTACCGGTTATTTCAGGTAAATCAAAACTGAATTTATCATTGATTTCCAGTTTTCCCGTTTCAAATGCAGCGAGCAATCCCTTTAAATAATAATTGATGTGATAAGTGAGTGCAGCAACACTGTTTAAATTATTGATCTTAATAATGGCCTGTTCCCAACTGATGTCTGCTAGTTGTTCCTTATAATTGGTATTTGCAATCCAACGGCCGTTTAGCAGAACTTCTCTAAGCCTGTTTGCAATAAATAGTTGCTTTTTCATCCTCCTAAATTTTCTATTGTTCAATACTTCCCTTGATAAAACTTAGATCTTTAAAGTTAGGCTAAGATCATGAGGTCTATATATTGTTTTCCTAATGCTAATTTACACACAATTTTCTTCTTCTTATACTTGCAATCAGTTGTTAATAAGGATTTTATTGAAAGTTACATTATCATGTATAAAACAAGTTTAGGAGTTCAAAGTGCGAAGTAATAAAATCGTCCATGTTTCTGAATGAAATGAAATCGGCATATATCCATTTCAATAAACTTTAAACAAAAGGGAAGGAGTTAACATGAGTTTTAAAATAAGTATCTATCTTGTTTTATAGCACAAGATAGATACCTTTGAGCTGATTAGATGCAATTAAAGGTTCATACCGCCAGATGCTTCAATGCGTTGTCCATTGATCCATCGGGCATCATCTGTGCACAAAAAAGCGACAATCCCACCAATGTCGTCTGGAAGACCGGCGCGGCCTAAGGCTGTTACACTTGCGACATAAGCATTGGTATCTTTATTGTCACGAACATGTCCACCGCCAAAATCGGTTTCAATAGCGCCTGGGGCAACCACGTTCGCTGTAATACCACGCGAGCCCAGCTCTTTGGCAAGATATCTTGTCAAGACTTCGATGGCGCCTTTCGCCGAGCCATAAGCGGAAGATCCAGGAAGCGTAAAGCGGGCGAGTCCGGAAGAAATATTGATAATACGTCCGTTGTCATTTATAAAAGGAAGTGCTTTTTGAGTGAGGAAAAAAACACCCTTATAGTGGATATTATATACCGCATCAAACTGTTCCTCGGAGGTCTCAATAAAAGGAGCGTATAAAGCCGTACCTGCATTATTGATCAGAAAATCAAAATTTGATTGACCTGTTTGATTTTTTAGATGGTCGGTTACTGTCCTAATAAAAGAATCAAAGGATCTTGTATCCCCCGCATTCAATTGAAATGCCGCTGCATGCTGTCCCAATGCCTGAATCATGGACACGACATGATCCGCTTCCTTTTTATTGCTGTTATAAGTCAGTATGACATCGATTCCTTTTTTAGCAAGATTAATTGCCATGTTTCTTCCCAAGCCCCGGCTTCCGCCAGTTACCAACGCGATTTTATTTGTAGCCATTTTTATTTTGTTTTAAGAAATTAATAGTACAAATTTCGATCAATGAGCTTGTAGTAAGTTTGTGAAAAGCAAATGAATATTTGCGAAATTCAAATTATGAAGTTTGTGAACGAAATTGGTTAGGAGAAAGATTAGTCTGCTTTTTAAAAAAATTGGAAAAATGTGCTATCTCCTCAAAACCCAGCGAATAAGCGATCTCCGAGATATTCCAGTCGGTTTGCCTGAGGAGGATTTTCGCCTCTTGTGTGATTCTTGAGCCAATTACATGAGTTGTGGTCTTACCTATATTGTCCTTGAGAATTTTATTGAGATGGTTTACATGGATGGCGAGACGTTCTGCAAAATCATTGGCTGTTCGCAATTGCATCCGTTGCATTGGAGACTCAATGGGAAATTGCCTTTCCAACAACTCAACGAAAAGCGAGGTAATTCTAGTTGATGCGTTGTGCATCGGATTACTGATGCTCTTCGGCTGTAGTTTTTGTCCATAATGAATAATTTCAAGGACATAATTTCGCAGCAGGTCATATTTAAACATATAATCCGAAGATAATTCCTTGTTCATTTTTTTGAATATCTGTTCGATTTCAACGTGCTGTTCAGTAGTAATCTGGAAAATAGGAAACCCACCAGGCTGAAAGATAGGTAGTTCGTCCAAGACGATCCCACTTTTATTTCGGATTAAAAATTCACCGGTAAAAACGCAAAAATAGCCTTTTTGATGTTCATCTTTGGGTATCCAATGATAAGGAACCTTCGGTGTTGCGAATACCAAGGCGGATTCCTCAATTTCGATTACTTTATCAGCATATTCAGCTGTATTTTTTCCCGTGATTAAACTGATTTTGTAATAAGTGCGCTTATTGTAAGGCATGATGGACTTTCCTTTCAACTTTGCCGCGAGTTCTTCAAAGCTAAACACGTTGAAATGCCCGATCTCATGTGCTATTTCTTTAGGTATAGGAGCATTGATCTCATTGTAGAATTGTTCAATGGTAGTTGTTTCCATAATAACATACATTTTGCGATAATCAAATTTACTTCTTTATTTTATTACACGAGTATTTGTTATACCCATTTATCTAGAAGTAGGAATACAAATTTTCATTTTAATGTCAACAATCCAATTATATTTTGCACAATATAATTTTTCAATATACATTTGTAACATTGAAACAAAAACATATTTAATATGAAAACATTGTATACAATTGGCGCTACAGCTACAGGAGGACGAAATGGTCAAGTGAAAAGTGACAACGGTGTATTAGATTTAACTGTTCGTATGCCGAAAGGTCTCGGTGGTGCGAACGACGAGTACGCAAATCCAGAAATGCTTTTCGCTGCGGGTTATGCAGCTTGCTTTGACAGTGCTTTGAATTTGGTAATTCGACAAGAGCGCGTAAAGACAGGTGAGACCACCGTCAAGGCTCAGGTAAGTATCGGGCAATTGGAAAATGGTGGTTTTGGTTTGGCGGCAGCATTACATGCTAATATTCCCGGAGTCAGTTTGGATGTTGCGCAACAGTTGATTGAAAAAGCACATCAGGTATGTCCATACTCAAATGCGACCAGAGGTAATATAGAGGTGAAATTAACAGTATCAAACAACGAATAATAGATGAATCATATTGCCACAGTACTCACCGTACTGGTACTTATAGAACATGTCTATATTGTATGGATGGAAATGTTTGCATGGGAAACCGCCGGAAGACGTAGCTTTGGTAAAGCCCTACCTGCGGAACTATTTAAGCCTACAAAAGGTCTTGCTGCAAATCAGGGTTTATATAATGGTTTTTTGGTAGCGGGTTTGGCTTGGTCATTTTTTATTCATGATCCGGTCTGGAGTGAAAATGTGCGACTGTTCTTTTTGGGCTGTGTTCTTATCGCAGGTCTTTTCGGAGGCCTTACCGCAAGTAAAAAGATATTCTTCGTGCAGGGAGTTCCTGCTTTACTGGCAATACTATTCGTTCTTTTTTCAAAATAAATAAGTAAATAAAATGTCATTAATAACAGACTTACAATGGAGACACGCTGTGAAAGCCTATGATCCGACAAAAAAAGTTTCCCAGGAAAATATAGACAAGATATTGGAAGCAGCTCGCTTTGCGCCAACCTCTTCGGGTTTGCAACCTTTTAAAGTATTGGTCGTTGAAAATCAGGCCTTGAAAGAAGAATTGGCAAAAGGAGCTTTAAATCCGGAATGTATGCGCGAATGTTCTCATGTACTGGTTTTTGCAGCTTGGGATAAGTATACCGCCGAGCGTATCGATAAAGTATATGATTTCACGACCGATGAGCGAGGTTTACCTCGTGGCCGTTTTGGATCTTATACGGATAAATTGAAATCCATCTATCTGAACGAGGCTGCGGAACATAATTTTGCACACACGGCACGGCAGACTTATATTGCTCTTGGTTTAGCTTTGGCACAAGCTGCGGAACTCAGGGTTGATTCCACTCCGGCAGAAGGCTTTGATAATAAAGTTGTGGATGAAGTGTTGCAGTTGGAAAAACTCGGTTTGAAAAGTGTATCATTAATGTATGTCGGGGTTGCCGATGCTTCCCGTGATTGGATCTCTACGATGAAAAAAGTACGGGTACCGAAAGAAGAATTTGTTGTTGAATATAAATAGAAACAGCATATATTTCAAACCTTAAGAAAACAATATCTTTGCAAGATGGATGATTTATTGAAATTGGACAAACAGTTATGTTTCTCTGTATATGTTCTGCATCGGGAGATTATGCAGCAGTATCGCACTATACTAGCTGACGTAGATCTGACTTATCCACAATATATTACAATGATGGCGTTATGGGAAAATAACGAACAAACTGTAAACCAATTGGGAGAGAAGTTGTTTTTAGATAATGGTACTCTTACGCCTCTACTGAAAAGACTAGAGGGGAAGTTGTTACTTACTCGTACACGAAGTAAGACCGATGAAAGGGTTGTAATGATCCGCCTTACAGATCTGGGTCTGCAACTGAAAGAGAAAGCCAGCTGTATTCCAATGCAAATTTTTGAAGCATTAAAACTGGAGTATTCAGATATGCAGCAGCTTAAAGCTTTGGCAGATAAAGTTGTGGCGAATGCAGGGATAGCTGATATTTAAATGATGTGTTGGTCCCGTTATAATCTTGTCTTTTTTAGCCGGATTTTTAGCTAATTTTGGAGAAATCAAATTTTATCAAGAGAATGCGTCTAATTGCAATCGCTATCTATTGTGTCTTGCTGATATTTTCCTTAGCAAGTTGCGAAGAAAAAAGAAGGGATGCAGCATTGTTGAGATATATAGCGTATAGCAATCGCGATAGTGCCCAACTGGAACTCGATCTTTTTGAAAGCCGTTTTCATGGAAAACTACGTTTTTATAGACCGGGTGGTGAAATTGATTCAGGAGAAGTTCGAGGAGACATCAAAAATGATACACTGGTCGGTGATTATTACTATACACCATTTGGCTGGGGACAGAAAAAAAGGAGACCCTTTATTTTACTTAAAAAAGGGTCTCAATATATTTTAGGAACCGGTATGGAACAAGTATATATGGGTATTCCTCATTATATACCGTCAACCATCAGTTTTGAGCGGGCTAAATTTATTTTCAACAGCGTGAGCCATTAACATGATCTGGTAAAAGGAACTCTTACATGATATTTTTCAATTTAATATATTGTAAGAGCATAATTGTCTTTCCATCTTTGATTTCACCACTTTCGATCATAGCCAGAGCATCTTGGATATTGACTTCTAAAATTTCGATATTTTCTTCTTCTTCCTGCAAACCACCGCCATCACTGACCTTCATATTGTTCGTGTATTCCGCGATAAAGAAATGCAAGATTTCAGTGACTGAGCCGGGCGACATATACGCTTCAAATATTTTTTTTGCTTCCTTAATCTGATAACCGGTTTCTTCTTCGGTTTCTCTTCGAATACAATCTTGTGGCGAATCCTGATCTAGCAGACCGGCACAGGCCTCTATCAACATCCCAGATTCATTTCCATTTATATAGGTTGGAATTCTAAATTGCCTTGTTAATATAACAGTTTGGTATTCTGTATTATAAAGTAGTATTACAGCGCCATTCCCACGATCATAAGCTTCCCGGCTTTGCTGTTGTACCGTTCCGTCCGGTTTTGTATATTGATAGGTAACTTTTTTTAAAGTATACCAGTTATCAGATAAAATTTCTGTTTTTACGATTTCAATATCTTTGATTGCCATTTCTTAGTGTTAAGGTCAAGCTATAAAAGTAAGTATTACCGCTCATATTCTTCTATTTTAACCCTTCTTCCAATATTTTTTTACTCAATTTAAATTCCCTATAGCCAAACGCCCCTGATTTATAGCCAATAACAGCGCCAAATTCGATGTCGTTTGTTGAAGAGGATTTGACAAACACTGCCGAACGATAAACATTCCATGAAGCTAAAGGTTTTTCAAACACACGGAAATGTATGCCATCTTTTGAATAAGCCAGATAATTTAAATCGGAAGAATATCTGTCCACATTTCCTATTGCAAGACAAAGAAAATAATAACCATCAATATAGGCTGCTTGTAAGTGCCAGGTCGAATAATTCTTGTTTAGTTCAAGCCATGGTTTATTAATGAATTTAACCTGCTTACTATTTCTATATGGCGTAAAATCCAAACCATTCGATGAGGAACGCTGTAAGATGTTTGTTATGATAGGTGATGGATATGTTGGTTTGAAATCGACCTCATAGCTAAATATTTCATTTTCGTTTCTGATAAAGGATGGCGATATGATATGATTGTCCTGAACAGAAGCGGGTTCATTGCTCGAGTATGCGACTTCAAGTGGAGTCCAATGGATTCCATCTCTTGAAGTTTGACGCACAACGATACGCTCGGCTTCTTGAATTAGTTTTCTCGTATTGTTTTCACTCTTTGCTCCCCATTGTTTTAAAATTTTAGTCGAGAAAAAACATCCCCTGTAATATAACTCAAACTCCTTTCCGTTAAAGTTCCAATCGACATCAGACCAATAGCCTTGGTTAGGCATACCGCTAGGAGGAATATACGAATCTTCCAAAGCAGGGCGACGTTGTATTGGGTTGGTCAATCCAACTGGGGTAATCCATTCTTTACCATCATTCGAAACCACAACACTGGGATTTTCATATAAAGAGGCTGCTCGATCAGAGCCTAATATACCAAAATAGGGTGTAAAGACCATCCAATATTTATACCCGTTGAAGCCTTTTGGAAAATACTCCACATCAGGATGGCAATAGCTCGCATTTTTCCCGGATATATCCTTAATCAATTCAGGTTGTGACAATCCCGGTTCGTTCGCGTTGGCTATCGTATTAATCTTTATTGAGGCCAAATCGTCTGTAAATCCTATTGGAATAGGCATTTTACTTTTATCGACAGGCTCGGGATCAACTGGGGGATTGTGAGGTGAAATGTCTTTTCTACACCCAATAAGCAACAATAAACCTAAAAAGAAATAGGTGGATCTTTTGAAAAACATGGTCGAAGAATAAAAATAAGATAATATGGATATGGCAATTTTTTGGTATTACTTTCCCTGTTGATTTTAGCTAAGCCAAGACAAAATTGATGTATTTTTTTTATTTCGCAAAATATATTTTTCAGCGGTAATAATTAAATTAATTCAGATGTTTAGTTCATTATTAGTTGTACGGGTTAATTCCTTTTCAAATATTTTCCTTGCGGTAGTTTTTATATTTTACAGTCTATAGGGGGACTTCGCAACACAAGCTGATTGCTTTGATCTTGGATAATACGAGCAGCTTTTTTTGAATATTGACGCTATAAAATAACCTAAAGGAATTACATCTCCTACGTTTTATTGAGTTCACTGGATAGAAGTTGCAGACATCTGGAAGGTTTATCTTGTTTTCGTTGAAAAATCAGAAGTAGATGAATTGCTCTCAGCTAACTGACAGATGCCTTAGTGTTTCAATCCGATAGTCCCCGACTGTAAAAAGAAGGGAGTGTTATATCATTCAAATTATTTTTTATGAAACTTGTTGATGAGCATTCTACCAAATATAAAATAAAGAAAAAGTACGGTTAGACCACCGAGTACAAAGGGATTTGCATATATAGTTGTTATTCCGTATTGATGAGAGAAAAGTAGTATTGCGATAATGCATTGTAAAAAAGCATAGCAGATATTGCCTTTTGCCGAATAACCGAAAAGCCCTAAAAATCGTACCCTAGCGATTCCAAAAATAAAGTGCGGTATTGCATTTGCTATCAATACAGCAATAAAAAAGTCTATGTAGAACATTGTGTTATTCTTTTTTCGTTAACCATAAAAAATGTCAATGATGGTATCTGAAACGCGAAACATTCTTCCTCGTCTACGATTTCATATAATGAATGACTTTTGAAAAAGTCAATTTTTAAAGGTTTGATCTCCTTTATATCAAAATCCAGTGAAATAGTCGCTATATGTGACAAATTTAAAGCTTGAGACGTTAACGCACGGTTCTGAACGATAATTTTTTCAAGAAGTTCACTGGGACGAATTGATATAGGCAGAAAGTCACTGGGAATTTTCCATTTGTCAACGGTATGGCAAATGACCTCCAAATCTGGTGCGTTGCCGGCTCCGGGATCTATTTTTGTGTAGATATCGCCATCGATACATTGATGCTTAAAAGATAATGGGTGATGTGTATACATCATATTGCTAAATAGACGGCTGCCGAAACAATAGAGCAAGCTACTCATGCAATTGGAAACAAATAAGACTGTAGGTTCTTTAAATAGTTTGGCATCCGCAGCGATATAAAACCTCCAGTTACTTTGTAAAGGAGAGCTATAAAATGGCCTTAATCCCTTGGGAGCAGCTGGGCCGAAATGGCCATGCCGATAGGTCAAAATAGAAAATAATACCTTCCCCTGAATAACATCAACCTGTATCCCTTCCGGAATCAAGTGTCGAATTTTATCTAGTGGTATCATCCAATTCAGATACACGACGTTGCTGATGTCACTCCTTAATTTTACATCCGAAAAGGGAAGTGGAAATGTATTTTTTATTTTTTGTAAAAGGGAGCCATTTAGAAGATGTTCAATGCATGAAGAAAACATGCTTCTTTTTGATGAGCGAAACTCTTTTTTCAACAGCGACATAACCTGGGGGATTATTTATTAGAAGAAAGCTGATATCGCTCACGGATCTTTTTTACTATTTTTTTATAGTATTTTGTTTTGTCAGATTCGTCAATCACAATAATTTCCACATCGTTGGCTTTGAGCAATTGCATTTTATCTACAGCGATTTGAAACCATTTTTTCGTTGTATAATAAAACAACTGATTTTGAATGAAGTTACTTTTTTTATAAAACTTATTTCGGGCACGATAAGTCAATAACCACCAGAGATCTATTTCTACAAAATCCAGTGAGAGCCCCAAGATATGAATATCCTGTGTAAAGAACAGGTCTATCCATGACTGTAGCTGCAAGTCTTTTTGCTGCTTCAACCTTTTTATCAATGCAGCCTTATATACTGTTTCTGATGTGTAATTAGTGCCATTTACAACATAATCTCGCATTTTTTGAAGCTGTCCACAGTAATGCTCATAGCCCAGGTTGATGGAGCCTGGACTGTCACAATCACCATGGATATGCCAAAAAGTTTTGTCCACAGTTTCATACCGACGAAAAACACTATACGTTGTTTCTCGAACCAAACTCGTATTCTTCCTCGACGGAGATCCTTCTAGGCTGAATTCATAATTTGTAGTGATGATATTTTGGGTGGGAAGGGTTCGGATCAACTGGTGTATCTCATTTTGATTTATCTGAGAGACACTATCAGAGATATAGGTTTTAAGTTCTTTCTCATTCAGATGCTGTATTTTAATTGCATTTAGAAAAATCTCTTCATATAACATTGGAAAAGGTTTTTTTCCATTTTCCAGCGCTGTAACATGATATTTTGTTTTAATATTGGTCAGTAAGTCACTCCAGCTGATTCCCGGAGAAATATTATTGATATCATTTCCAACTAGCAAGCTGAATTTATTCATTTGCAATTTATATTTATGAAAGATTTCCAGGCCGACCAATAAATCAAATGAAATAATACACATTTTGATTTCGAGTTGTTGGACTCGAATCTATCGATCGGCCGTTTCTAATTTAAAAAAAAAGAATGAATGGAACGGAAGTATTGAACCATTATTTGGGAAACAATTCTGTAATATATAGTACATTTATTAGCTTTTTAGCAGAGGAATCAGTTTTCTATGATTGGAAACCTGATCTCGAAAATGGTTCCTTGATGCGGCTTGCTGTCCACAGAAATTTTTGCGTTAAGGCGGTCTGTAATTCTCTTTACAATAGATAAGCCAACTCCTGACCCATCAAACTGCATCGCATTCGGTAATCGATGGAAGATTTCGAAAATACGCTCGGTTTCTTCCACAGACATTCCGATCCCATTATCCCATATTTTATACAAAATATACCCTTCTTCTATTTGGCTGTTTATGCCAATTACAGGTATGGTCTTATTGCTGCTATACTTGATTGCATTACCCAAAAGATTTAGAAACAATTGATAGATCAAGGTCTTTTCTCCATCAATTGGTAGGATCCGCCCTTTTTCAAATTGCAGATTTTGGACATTAAATCGTACGCTGCAATCATCAATAATGTTTTCAATAAACCTTTCCGGATAGACTGTTTCGTATTCGAATTCATAGCTTTTACTGCGAGCGAAATCCACTGTCTTATCTAGCATGTTATTCATTACCTGGATGGCTTCCATCATGTTTTTGCCTGCCTTTCCAAGAAATTCCTGACTTAAGCCAGACCTGTCCCGAATCATCTGGGCTGTCATCTGTAGTGCAGCCAAGGGGTTTTTTAGGTCATGACTCAGCGTATAACTGAATGTTTCCAGGATATTGTTGATTTCAATTAATTTCTCGTTGAGCGACTGGATTTCGATAATTTTCTTTAAACAGGCTTCCTGGATTGTAATAATGAGGCTTTTTAAGAAATTAATTTCTCGCTTTTTCCATTTTGGGGCAGTACCTTCGACGATTTTCTTCCATGCATTGAAGGACGTGCGGGGAGATGGGAAATTTATAGTCTTTGTTGGATCGTAAATAAGTTGTTTTTCCGGTTCTCCCGCCCAGGTTTCCTCTACCTTTACCTCCTTTCGGAAGAAAAAGATCTTGAAGTCTAGCCTATTTTCTAAATCTATTCCGGCAATGCCCGGGAATGGAAAAAGAGTTTCATTACCGTCTTGGGGCCCTTTGAAATCCGATTGCCAGAATAACTGGTCGGTAATTGTTTTACTGAAATGACTATCTAGCTTTAATAACACCTCCTTCTTTGGTGCGTCGCCGACAATATGCCACTTGTCAAGATACTTAAATGCGATTCCGTCGGCTCGAAGGATATCCATTAAGTTAGTGCTCAGCGCACTAAGTACTCTATATAAATCTTTCTTTGTAAATAGATTTTGTCTGATCTCAAATGCGATGCTCTTGGTTTTAAGTTTGAAGTTATTCTCCTCAATATGTTTATTGGCCAGAAAACTATTTACGGCATATTGAACAATGAATATTGAAAGATGTCTTTGTGCTAGATCAATGTACTTGGGGAGTCTATTCTGACAGGCGACTAATCCCCATAGTTTTCCGTTGATGATGATGGAGAAACTGCCACTTGCTTTTACTTGTGCATTTCGAAGATATTGAAGATGTATGGGCGACATCGCACGGATCCCTGTCATAGAGAGATCTAATTTCTCTGGCTCAAGTCCCCAAATCGGTATCGGGGTCGCATCTATATCGGGTGTCACCCGGGCAAATATCTTGGTATAGAGTTGGCGGGCCTGCTGGGGAATATCAAACTCCGGATAACGATAACCCAGTAATGGCTCTAGACCACCGACAACATGTTCTGCAATCACTTGACCGTCCCCATTTTCTGATAATTTATACACCATAACCCGATCATAACCAGTTACTGTAAAAATATTCTCAGCCAGTGCCTTCCAAATATCCTCACTGTCATTGATATGCTTAGCATAAAAGAAAGTGTTTTTAAATTGATGGGATTGCGAACGGTGTTGTTCTATTTCAATATATATCTTATTGTCAAAGGGATAGATGCTTAGATAATATGGGATCTGTTCAAGATAAATATCAGCGACATAACGGTGTTTGAAGCTGTCGCTATGGTCATGTAAAATCTGGTCAAGATCGATTACATGCTGAATATCCAGACAGTTAATAAATTTCGTTAGGCTTTGTCCTAAGAATACACTTTGTTTGGGCAAACCTATTTCTGTCCAGTTTTCACTCCAGCCTATACAATTGTGAGCCTCATCAAATAAGATGAGGCAACCAAAATGCTGTATTTGACCACAAAGATGGATCGGTTCCTGATCACAATTAGAAAAATGATTATAATCCATATTACGCATTTTGATTTATTCGTCTAAAGTACAAATAAATATTTAAGGCATAGCTATTGCTGTTGAACAAGTGTTAATTTTATATCGAAACTTATTTTTGAATTTACATAAATGGAAATATTACTATGTTAAAATATTGGCTACTTAGCTGTTTATTTTTTGTCGTTACGGTTGTTATGGCCCAACGGCTCAACCCAGGGTTTAATCTTCAGGAATATCAGGAAATGTTACGGGTCAATGCGCATATCTATGAACAAGATGGGGCTGACCCATCTGATATTCCTGCCCCCCAGTCTTCAAAATTGATATATAGGAGCTCGACAATGGGACTTAATAATTTGTATGAGTTATGGAAAGGGGATGAGCATACAGCAATTTTTTGCACGCGAGGATCAGTAGACGATAATTTAAGCTGGCTTGCAAATCTCTATGCGGCAATGGTTCCGGCTACTGGCAAATTGGAAATCGATACCAACTTTGTATTTGACTATAAATTGTCCAAAGATCCGAATGCGGCTGTTCATGTGGGGTACTTAATCAGTACAGCCTTTCTTTCCAGGGATATGTTGCCCAGAATAGACTCACTTTATCAAGGTGGAACAAGGGATATTCTGATCGTCGGACATAGCCAGGGAGGGGGGATCAGCTATCTGTTGACTGCCTATTTTTATCAATTGCAGGATTCAGGCCGGCTACCGAAAGATATTCGGTTCAAAACTTACTGCTCGGCCGCACCTAAGCCCGGTAATCTTTATTTTGCCTATGAGTATGAAAATAAAAGTTATGGTTGGGCTTACCAAATTGTTAATCCTGAGGATTGGGTTCCGCAGATGCCATTTACTGTACAGCAGTTGCAAGATCTTCCAAGTCGAAACCCGGTAACACCGATTGCTTCTACGATCAGGAAGCAGGGCTTAAAAAAAAGGATTGCTTTTCGGATGTTAAAAAATCCATCGCAGAAAGCTGTAGTGAATTATCAAAAAATCTTGGGTAAACAGGTGTCAAAAATGGTTAGGAAGTACCTGCCGAATTTTAAAGAACCCGCTTATTTTCCTAGCAATGATTATGTCCGTACAGGGACACATATTGTTTTAACTCCCGATGAGGAGTATTTCAGAATATTTGATGAGCAAAAGAGTGGTGAGATGATGCTACATCATTCCTTGAAGCCCTATTATAAATTAGCTCTAAAATTGAAATCTGTATTCCCCTGACATTAGACGACCAAGGGGGGCACTGTCATTGTAGCCATATCTTGCAGACGGGATAAAAATGTAGTATCAAAAGTACGACGCAGTTGAATGTGCCTCAGCTGGAAATAAAACTTTCGTGTTTTTACAAGTCAAAAAAGGGGAGATTTGCAGCAGATTATTTCTGGCCAATAAACCTGCTCTTGCGAACTTATTGATCTCGGAATAAATACATATAAATAAATTGACAAGAAAGGTTTTTTATAAAAAAGGCTAGGTGAACCGATTTCCTAGCCTTCACGATATAACTCATCCTATGCTATAACGATCAAATAACAAAGAAATAACTGAAATGTTTTACCCATTATCGTAGGATTGTCTTAATAGCTCAGTCTTTCAGCCCAGTGTAGATTATTTGGTAGTTCTATATTAGCGAATTCAATATGAATTACTCTTCTGCGTTTGTTATTGCTTGTGCGTTTGGAGCTATGGAGCAATAGCGGTTTCATGATCATTATTCCACCCGCGGGAACAGGGCAGTTTTGCTCCCGTTCGCTTGTCCAGTCAATGGTTTCAGGACGATAAACTCCTTTGTTATGTGATCCCGGAATAATATTCAATGCACCATTCTCCGCATCTGTGTCATCGAGGTGGATTCTTATCGTAACTATATTCTCCAAAATTTCTAATGGTGGCTGTACAGCATATTGCTTCTGTTTTACTGTCCAGTTTGAAAATCCTTCCGTATTGACTTTTTTGAGCACAGATATCGTCAGGTCCTGGTGATAGGATACATACCAATTGGAGGTTTCTGGTTTATCAAAATAAATGCTTTTTATAATGAAATAATCTGATCCGAATACCTGTGAAATGATGGCTCTAAGATTATTATTGAAAATGCTGGTATTTAAATTAGGTATTTCTTTAATCAGCTGACGAATTGCAAAAAGATCAGAGGAGTGCCTAAAGGTATCTCTTGACTGGTCTGTTTGTTCAATTAATCTTGCTAGTTCACGAATTTCATTGTTACTAAAAACATCTTTTATAATGGTGAAACCGTCTTTTTTTATCTTGTTTTTATTGATTGTTAGGTGTTCGTTTGTAAGCATAGCGTTTGTCTTATATTGGATGTGTTTTTATTCTAGCACTTACAGTATTATCTGTTTCTGTTTAATAACAAATGAAAGGGAGTCTCCATTTTGTTCGAAATACACTGCGTTTTGCTTATAGGCATAATCATAGTCTTTGATACTAAATTAATAGATAGTTTCGAAAGTTTAACTTTTTATATCCCAAAAAGACAAGAGCCGCATCCTCCAGATGTGGCTCTTGTCATGATCTACTTGGTATTAAATCCACTCTTTTGAACTAATATTCGGTAGCTGCTCCATACCGCTTATATACCCCTGAAATTCTACTTTTTAGGCTTGGTACCCACTTAAATTTGTATAGCGATAAGGCCTAAAATAAATATTGGCGGTCCTTATTGGAATAAACTGGAATGCCGGTAAAAGGATCCGAACGAAGAAGTAAAACGCTTATTATCATAGTAAATTATCAATATAATAGAAAGTAGATATGAACATCAAAGAACATCAATTAACAGGGGTTTCCTATCGGGATACGCCCAACAAGAACGGTAATATAAGGCCTATTTATATCATTATGCATTATGATGGAGCCTCCAATGCAACAAGTGCAATCTATTGGATGTCAGATCCAAAAAGCAAAGTGTCGGCTCACGTACATATCAGCCGTGAAGGGGTGGTGACACAACTGGCGCCATTTAATGTCGAATGTTGGCATGCTGGCCGGAGTTCCTGGGCCGGGTTGACTGATCTGAACAGATACAGTATCGGGATTGAGCTGCAAAATAAAGGATCGGAGGTATATACCGAAAAGCAGATTAATGCAGCTATCGAAGTCTGTCAGACGATTATCGCCTATTACCCCATTCGGGAAATTTTGGGGCACAGTGATATAGCTCCAGGGAGAAAGGAGGATCCGGGAATACAGTTCCCTTGGATGAAGTTTAAGCCACTATTAAAAAAAGAATGACTATGGAACTACTTGAAATTTTTGAAAAGCTACTTATTCCTATTGTTACTGCTATCGGAGGTTATTTTGTTGGTCGCCCCAAACAGCAGGCGGAAGTAGAAGCTACAAATGTGGAGAATGCCGGAAAGGTTATCGATAAATGGGAAGCGTATGCAAACCGGCTGGAAAAAGATATAGAACATTTAAGAGCTATTATCGAAGATCTGAATGAAGGACTGAAATTAGCCAATGAGGACCGTATCGCCTGTTCAAAAACATTGGCCGAGTTGCAGTTGAAATACGATGATCTGATGAAGCTTTATAATGAATTACAGATTGAACTAAAAAGGGTGAAAAATGAAAAATATAATTCGATTGACCGTAATGCTACTGCTCGTTAGTAGCTGCGGTCTATTTAAAAAAAATGTTAAAACAAAGGAGTCACAAACCTTGGAAACCGGAGAAAAAATGACCATACTGTCAAATGTGGATTCCAATAAGCAGCACTTGGATATGGAGCAAACCTATAAGCGACTTTCGAGACGGACTGAAGATCTGATCCAGATTGCGGGGGAGGATATTGAGATCAGTCCAAACGGCATAGTACGGATAGGCAGGGGGCAGGTCAATAAAAAATGGATAAATTCTTCTGACAGCTCCATCGCAAGGGACAAATATCTTTTCGAGCAGCGTCGGGAGCTTGTTCACAGTGCGCAGTATAAAGAAGATAAACTACGTCTGGATACCAGGACTTTAAAACGAACAGCGCAACCTGCCGCAACAAATATATTGTATTTTTTGATCGGTCTGCTAGCAATAAGCCTTGTGGTATGGTGGAAGCGAAAGAGCATGTAATCACTAAATACAATGCTATTATACCGATCAAAGAAAACATGAGGCGAGTCTGTTTTATGATCGGTATAATTCTTGAAAAAACAACTCTATTTATCATTGAAACGTTTATTAATAAAATAATAATTTGTCGCTTGTTTGATATCCTTCTTAAAATCTTTATACATGTCAAATTGGTTGCATGCGCAGATGATGGACTTTTGCAATGTATCGCTATTTATCTTTAAATATGGCCCCAGTTCTTTATATATCATACTTTTTACCTTCGTCTTTAGATTGTCAAGTTTTTCAGGCTGGAAAATTCGCAGGACAACCGCGATTGCCTTATAACGATGCTGTATATCTTTGTAGTTGATATATTCACCCATAATTTGTTGTGGAGGAATGCCCTTAAATTCACAATAAGAGTCGATAACCTGGCTTATCTTGGAAAGATCAGGTTCATATATTTTATCAATTGATCTCAATATTTCAGGATGGTTCTCTCTTAAGAAGCTGATAATGAAAGAATAATATAATGTGTTCATACGCTGGGCATTGATCTTGTCATTTCGTTGATTTGCAATCGTTGTTAAATTTTCTTGTTGCATCAGGATTGTCATCAGTTCCCTGCTTTGGATTTCTTCGGAGGTAGTACCATGTTTCCTCATATGTTCATGGTGCAATCCTGTTGACCTGTTTAGCTGCAAATTTGTTGTGATAAAACGTTCCATTGTGATGTCCTTTTTAATTGTAAATATTTTTTTCTTCTGTCTTTTCGCTACTAGTTATTCAACCTCATGGATGGCTTATTTTTCTTTTGAAGATTTTCCGATGATAAGCTATAAATAGCAGTATCGATTGTTAAACAAAGTTAAACAAATTTGTTAATCTTTCAAGTGTTTTAATATTATTTTTACTAAGCAAATTGTTGTAATTGTAATTTGTTAAACTTATTTGTTTAATATTAATTACTTGATAATGAGTAGTTAATGATTTTATATGATTTATTTATTTGTTTAGGTTTAATATCTTGTGTAACTTAGTGTCAGAATGTTATGGATTAGTGTAACATTTGTTAAAATACCTATAAAAACATGGAAACTTATCCGGATAATAATTTTGAGGTTTTACGCTTGGAAATGGGAATCACCAATCGGGAATTTGCTGGTTTATTGGGGGTGCGGGAGCAAGTGTATTCGCGTATTAAAAAAGGCGAATATCCGATCGGGCTTACAATGAAAACCCGGATTCAAAATGCTTTTCCTTATGTTCAATACGATTGGTTGCTTTATGGGAAGGGAGAGCGGAATCAGCCTGGTGCCGTTATTCAGTCCGATACGGTCTCCATGGTGCATGTAGGGAATGGAAGATCTATTGGATATTTTTCCAATGACGTTAAATTTATAGACGAAAATAAGAACAATATTTTTTTTGAGGTTTCCCCCGGACGTTATTTGATGCAGACGAAGCTCGTAACAGAGAAAGCAAAAGCTGGTTATCTTTCGGGATTTTCGGATGCGGAATATATGGATGATTTACCAGCCCATTTTATTACTGTGAATGAATTTCACAAAGGAGCATACCGTTCTTTTGAAGTTAGTGGGGATAGTATGACAGATGGGACTGACGCCAGTATCCTTGATGGCGACATCGTTACCGGAAGGTTGATTAAACGAGAATTGTGGCAGTCAAAATTTCATACCCATAAATATAGATATTGGGTTGTCGTACATCGATATGAAGGGGTGATTATTAAGGAAATTGCACATCATGATGTCGCCAATGGGATCCTTACATTACGTTCCCTCAACACAGACAAAGCTACTTATCCCGACTTCGAAGTAAGTCTGGATGATGTAGATCAGATCTTTAATGTAGTAGATATCAGTCGCTCCTTATAAAATTGTAGGAAGCTAGAAAAATGCCTTCGACGACAGCCTTTAAATGATCCAAGGTTAATGAAACCTTGTTGTCCCATTAAAACAGGTCTTATTAAAAGAGCAGATTCCAATTGCTCCTGCATTGGGGCCATTCATCGACCCTCGTTGTGGCCGACCAATGCTTTTTCTTTTTCAATACGTTGAAATGATAAAGAGGTCTTACCCCATCCTGAAAAAATAAAACCCATGGTCCCTAGCTTGTTAAGTTTTACACTAAAAAATATAGTAAATAAAACTAATTTAATTAGTTTTATTTACTATATTTGAATCGAGTTGAAAGTAAATGAACATGTTTGATGTACGCTGTCTTAGCGTCAATAGTATATATAATAAGCGCTGTTACAGATAGGTATACATAAAGAACAGTGGTTGCTCATTATTCTTACATGTTCATTGCTTTCAACTTCTTTGGATCTATGCTATAAAAAGTGCGCATGGAGCAGGACAGAAAAAAGTTCTGGAATCACCTAATCAGGATCGGTTGTTGCCAAAGCTGCCATTTACTAATCCATCATATGTTTATTTTTAAGGCCAGGTTTTTCAACCTGGCTTTTTGAGTTTAAATGTAGCTGCCAAAACAATAAATCTATGCTGTCCGGGGATAGATTTGCCCAGCTCTACTCTTTCATAGTCACGGTCGATTAGTTTGGGATTTAAAATGTTCCCTTATTTCGTTGCATTGCTTTTGCTCTGTAGCAAAGGGATAAATCGCTCATACCCCTGTGCTTTCATCTGATCTTTGGGAATAAAACGTAGCGAAGCACTGTTGATACAATAGCGCAGTCCTCCTTGTTCTGTGGGGCCGTCATTAAAAACATGACCTAGATGAGCGTCACCGGTTTTGCTTCTCACTTCGGTTCTATTCATACCAAAAGAATTATCTTTTTTCTCTGCAATTAAACGGTCACTGATCGGTTTAGAGAAGCTCGGCCATCCACAATCAGACTCAAATTTATCGGTAGAAATAAATAAGGGTTCGCCAGTGGTAATATCAACATAAATGCCCTCCCTAAATTCATTCCAATAAGCATTGTCAAAAGCCCTTTCCGTAGCGTTGTTTTGAGTGACGTCATATTGTAACGGAGTCAGCTCCTTTTTCAGGATTTTCTTGTCGACTTTCCTGTATTTCGTTGGTTGTGGGTTTGCTTGGCGAGCTTTCTCAAATAGGTCAGCCGGAATATGGCAGTAACCCTGAGGGTTTTTCGCTAGATAATTTTGATGATAATTTTCAGCAGCATAGAAATTACGTAGCGGGCCAATTTCTACAACAAGTTTGGCGCTATAGTTCTTCGCAAGCTGTTCAATCTCTTCCCGGATTGTTACTTCATCTTCTTTCTTTGTAAAATAAATTCCGGTTCGATATTGTGTACCGATATCATTACCCTGTTTATCCAGGCTTGTTGGGTCAATCGTTTTAAAGTATAAATCTATTAACAGTTTCAAATCAATTATTTCAGGATCGTAATGAACTTTTACAGCTTCAACAAAGCCAGTATTGCCTGCTGATACCTGTTCATAGGATGGTTTGGCCAGATTTCCGTTTGCATAGCCAACTTCGGTGGCGACTACACCCCTTATTTGTTTGAAGTAGTGCTCTGTTCCCCAAAAGCAGCCTCCAGCAAAGTAAATTTCCCTGGTTTGACCATTGGAGGCTGCGCTCCTTTTTGGAACTGAGGCTTTTTCCTCACCTTGGGAAAAGCCGATTTTTACCAGTGCCAGGCCTAACAACGCAAGCACAGTGATGGTCCATATAATTTTCATGATTTTTTATTTTTTAGCCGATTGCAGTAAATTGATTCCAAATCCAAGAAATAGTATATCCTTAAGGATAAAGAAGTCCGTCACAGGAATTCCGTCCACATATTTAATCATATTTGGAGTTGTAAAGAGATAACTTAAAGTCATTATAAAAATAATACATACCCCAATTCCAGCGTATCGTCTTAACTGTTTAAATTTTAAACCCAGCAAGATGAACAGGGCAACAGCGATCTCGACAATACCGACTATATTGGAGACAGCTTGTACACTCAATAATCTGTATAACCAGGAAGAGAGTGGATGATGCATAATCAGTGGCTTTATGGCCAGCGCTTCGGTGGGCGTAAATTTAAAAATCCCAAGCCATAGAAGAATGAAGACAATGCCAAATGTGGAAATGTAAAAGCCCCATGGCAACGATGGTGATGGAGCATTTTCTGATTGAGTAATAAGACGCATTTTCTAAAATTTAATTTGTACTTACTGTTTTCCTCTTAGTAGCAGGTACATCAAAATCCTGACAAAAAAGTCTTGTTATTTTAGCTTGTTTTTTAATTTGTCTTTAAAGAGCTGTAGTTCATCTTTGTTGAATTTTTCAGGAGCATCTTGTGTGAACATCTTTTTCATCATGCGCTCCATTGTCTGTACTTTGCGGTTATATGCACGGCACCACTTACAAATTCTAAGATGTATCCTTAAGCGTATTTTTTGGAAAAATGGAATCACATCAGCATTTCGCTGTTCAATAAGCAGTGTTGCTTGCTTACAGGGCATTACCAATACATGGATGAGTTGTCTTATCATTGCTTACGAGATCATGAAATATTAAACCAGTTAAGTTCCAGACAGTCCCGGAGTTGCATTCGGCTTCGTTGGAGGATCTTCCAGAGATTAGTTGTCGTAATGCCGGTTTCCTGACACACATGATCCGCTTTTTTTTCTTCTAAATAATAGAGCTTTACAGGGATAAGCCATTTTACAGGCAACTTATCCATACACTCGTTCATTACACGGTTAAAATCCCGATTATCAAGTAGATTACCGTCTTTGTCATCCCAGTCTTGCAGAATATCATCATATTTCCATGACCCATCAGAATCAAAATATTGATCTAAAGAGATCTTGCCTGTTTGTCGGTATTTTTTACGATAAAACTCCGCGACTTTATTTTTGAGAATAGCCATTAGCCAAGTCTTTACACTGCTCCGGTTCTGAAAAGAGTGGTATGATTCGAATGCTGATATAAATACATTTTGGACAATATCTTCCGCATCCTGACGGTCAGATAGCAAAAAAAGCGCACTATTGAGCAGTATATCACTATAGGTATCAATCCATTGCTGTATATGTTCTGAGCGCTTGTCCATGCAATCTATAATAATCCTATAAAAATAAAAATAGTTTTTGGATACTTCCTATGTTATCAAAACGGTATAAAGCAATTAGAGTATCAGTTTTTATTAAACAGGATCATAATCACTAAAAGCGCAATAAAAAGAAGACATACAACAATAATGGAGCGGATATGCTGCTTTTTATTTCTTTTTATGAAGAAGCTGTTCGCTTTCCAAATAAAAAATAGATAAGCAAGTAAAGGGTAAGTTACGATAAAAATCTTTGCCCAATATGGACTGATGGCTAAAATAAGCAGGAGAGCAGTCACCAGATAGGAGAGGGCCAGCACAAGATGGAATTTTTTAAAAAATGGAATAAACCCCTTGATATTGAATTGCTGTTTTTCTGCTGTTGAGAGTGTATTATAGCCGGAAAGTGACGAGTCCGCATTTTCTTCGGTGACAAGGAAAGCCACTATCGCGAATATTGCGCTTAATATTAAAACCAAAGTAATCATTTTTAAAAAGCGGTGTTTTTATGATTGTATTTTGTGGAGCCTTTATTAAGAGCTAATTTTTTGATTTATCAGTTCCATTTTCGATAATTCTCAGGGATTAAAGGGATTCCTTTTGGGAAATACAGCCCATTAAAATCAAAATAAAAGAAAGTTCCGGTTTCGGCATGTCTTATCTGTAGGAGTGCTTTCAAATTTTGAGGTGTACTGATGTACCTGTAGTCGAAGTGGGCATCTCCCAAGACTGGAGTGTTCCCTTTTAGTGTATTAATAAGTATCAATTGTGTCGGATCATCTTTTTTAGGTACTAAGCTGAATTCGTTGTTCAGTACAATTGTTTCATTTTGAGGGATGATGATCTGGTTTTCTAAGTTTGGTGGCGGCATCATACTGCCCTGTAGTTCAATCTCATAATGGAATAATTGTTTGATTGCAACAGCTTGGTAAGCTGTTGTGCCTAATTTTTTAAAATGGATATCATAGATTTCAACCATTTGATCGGATTCGGGAATACCATACTTCTGTCCAAAAACACGTTGGATCGCATTTTTGCTCCCCAAAACAAATCCCACCAGAGTTACCGGGGCATCTTCATTTATCCGATATACGAGATCAAAACTTTCGAAATTTGGTAGGGAATTTATACGGTCAAAGTTGTTGTCCGCACTTAATACATCATAGGTTTCATCCGTTTTCAGCGCCCAGATATACTGCTTTCCATCTAAGCTTTCATTGTTCCAGCCATCCTGATTGGGTTCAATTTGTTGGTAAAGGGTTGATAGTTTTATTGGAGCGCTTCCCTGTTTTACGAGAACAGAGTTTCCATCAACGTCAAAGTGATAATAACTGTCTTTGTTGATCTTTAAACGCCCACATACCCGATCAAAATGTCCGGAAAGCTGTTCCTGCCCTGAGTAAGCATCAACGACGCAGTCTTCCGCCTCATTTTTTTGGATAATATAATTACGGAAATCTTCAATGACATCATACCTGCTGGAGCCATCCCGTAAAGAATCAGGGTAGACAAGTTTCATTTTGGATACATTCATCAATCCCAATTTACCGTCCGATTTGAACGGAATAAGCTGTGGTCGATCTTGAGCGGACACAGCAAGCAGCATGAAAAAGACAACAAAGGTGAAAATAAATTTCATAATAAACTTATAGCTGACAATGGCATCAATTCCCATCGATTAGAATGTTAACACTTGAATAAATTTACAAATTTAAATTTATTCAAGTGTTAAAGTGCTCTTATCTATTTATGGGATCTTTTGTTATCTTCTTCTAAAAAAATGCTTCCGAGGAACACAATTTTTTAATTTTCAAAAAGCCATTTGATACCTACAATAAGCATTATGATAACAGCAATGACATACTTTATTTTGATCACCTGTTGTTTTCTGTAAGCAATGTAAATTCCTAGAGCCATGATAAGGGCAAATCCAATAATTACCCATCCAAAGGAGAAGCTGTCTCCGAGTTGAATATTAATCATATTTTTAGTTTTTATTGAGTAATGTGCACGCGCTTATAGAATGATTTTTTAGTCTTTTTCAAAGCTGACATCAGTTATTTTATAAGAGAAATTACTTTTGTCCTGTTCAGCTTCCGGTTTATCTAATTCACTGTAATGTACGGTTCCCTTCATTTTAAAGGTGGTATGTGTATCGAGATTGATTTTTTCTCCATTTTTATCAATGACGTAGAAATTTTTTAAGGTATAGTTTTTCTGGTCTTCCGGTAGTTCTAATAGGACACTGTTTTTTTCTGTCCCCACAGGCAATATTACACTGAATGCCGTAAATTCCTCGGAACTGAAGGCATGCGGTTTCACAACAAAATGCATCGACATGGTCTTTGACTTGCCGGAAGAGAAAGTAAAAGAGGGGGCATCAAATTCACCGGTTAACTCGATAGTCTTATTCTGATTATCGTAGTTCGATTCCATTGCTTTTATCGTGTCTACAGATGTTCCATTACAGGATGATAATGACGTTAAACCTAGGGCGGCAACTAATAGGGCCGGGACTATTTTTTTTGTTTTCATTGGAATTTTTTTGATCAGTTTATACTTAAGATGATTTTATCCTAATCTTTGCTTCTTATTTTTTATAAAAGTACAATAGAATAAGTTGCATTTTCCGGCCGATTTAAATCCGCTATCAATGAATTTAAATTCGTAGACGCTTCTGCCTTTTTCGTATTTTATATGACGTTTAGCTGTGGGACTTTTATCCGGAATGACGATACCGGAAGCTATAATCTGAAGAGGTTGAAGCCGGACAGATAAGTTGGGGAAGAAAAGCGGACTACATTGATTGAGCAGCCCCTTAAAAGTGAAAATGTACTTGTGAACGGTAGTGAAGAAAAATGTTTCACACGCCACTATTAATCTTTGGATTTAAAAAATATAAGGCTGACAATTAAACAAACTAACGTCAGGAAGGAGAACAGCGTTCGCATATTATTCCAGAATACCCAAGGCTTCTCAATCAGAACGCGCATCCGATGTATTGTTTCAGAGGTTGCAGCTGTGATATTAAATCTGTCCAATTGATTGTTCAGCGGCACATTCTTTGCAGCGGTAATGACAAATACGCCAATAATATAACTTGCACATGCAGCTGCGATCAAATAGAATTTTGGGGAAGATAAATCGAAATACATAACAGAGGATGCAATTAATAATAAGGGTGCTCCCATAAAACAACAATAAAATACCGGATTTAAAATTTCTCTGTTGATATGCTGCATCGCTAGCAGATAACCCTTGTCATCTAATTTATGAAGGCCAAGATTGACGGAAAATGTATATGCAAAAAAAAGTCCCGATATTAATGCCGATGTGATTACAGCGGCTGTTAAGATGATTTCTTGTAGTTTCATCGATATGAATTTAAACTGTTATGATTTTATTCGGTTAAAATTCGCGATTAGCGGGCTTTCAAAATAGAATAAAAACGACAATTTTATTGTTTGCTGAATGTATTGGGTGTCAATCCTGTGAAAGCTTTGAAAACGCGGATAAAATGTGATTGGTCGGAGAACCCATTAGCATAGACAATTTCATTTATATTGCCAAAATCATGGGTGGTCAATTGGGTGAGCGAAGTTTGAAATTGAACTATTTTCGCAAATTGTTTTGCGGAGATTCCGGTTTCTTTGAGAAATCTTCTTTCGAGTGTCCGGATATGCAGATTTTCTTTTTTAGCGATCTCATGGATGGATACAGCGCCCTTTTTATCAATAATACATTGAATTACCCCTCTTATTGAAAAATCCAGCTTGCTTCCTTTTTGCTCGAAATAACCGATAAGTAACCTGGATATGATGGCTATCTTTTCTTGGATGGTAGGGGATGACAATATTTCTTTAACGAGTTCACTTATTTTTTTCTTATCATCTAGATCATAGCAGCTGTCATTGATATCTTGAGGATTTATTCCCCAGAAAGCGCGCAATACGAAGGGATAGAATTGGAAAATAACGATTTTGAAAGGACCATCAACTTCGATGGCAATAGGCTTTATCGTTTGACCATATAAAAACATTATGGGCATTTTTTTACCATAAGGTTGAATGGTAAGGCCTTTTTCGGTTTGATGGAACATTAGTCCGGGATATCCGTCCGCAAAAAATGGAATGGCTGTCTCTACATCGTCTTTGTTTTCGAATACCATAATATTCTTAACAAATAATGCAACGGGCTGATCCGGGATAATGTTTTGCACCTGCATTGGTGGTATTTATGGTAAAATGCTAGATAAACTTAAATATAGGTAAATCTTCTTTAAAATTGAAGACATAAGCATGACCCTGCTATTTTTACAGACAGTCTGATCCCATTATTTTGTCCTTGTCTCTTTTATTCATTCTTTTATAACATGGTTATCATTAGTATGCCCTATAACATTACAGCAGGTTTAATGTTTTTACAAGTTCCCTGGCTGCTGCAGCTCCTGCGCGGTTGGCCCCAATTGTAGAAGCGGAGGGACCATAACCAACCAGATGAATTCGGGGATCCTTGGCGACCATCGTGGCCAGTCTGCCACCCATTAATATCCCTCCATTTTCCTCTTTGGGCAGTACTGGATCTAAGTGCGCCAGAGCGCTTTTGAATCCCGTGTTCCAAAGAATGATATCTGCCTTTTCCTCCTTGCCGTCTTCCCACTTTACGCCAGTTTTAGTGATTTCACTGAACATTGGAAATCGGGTGAGTACCCCTCTTTTTTCCATCGCCTGGATTTCTGATGAATAAGGTAGCCCTGTGACAGAAACTACCGAGCGAGGTGGTAAGCCTTGTCTCACGCGTTCCTCTACCATAGCCACAGCATTGTGGCCCGCCATATCATCAAAAGGTCCTTCACGAAATACTGGCGGACGTCGTGTGACCCATGTTGTTGTTGTCACTTTTGAGATTTGGTCCAACAATTGGATAGCAGATATGCCGCCACCGACTATAATAACGTGTTTCCCTCTGAAATAATCCGCTGTTTTAAAATCTTTTGTATGGAGTTGTTCGCCTTGAAATAATGATGCCCCAGGATAAAATGGAATATAAGGGTTATCCCAGGTTCCTGTTGCGTTGATGATGCCCGCAGCAGAAAATAACGTTTTAGCGGTATCTATGTGAAAACGTTGACCATGGGATGAAACCTTGTCTACTTTGAGTGGGCGATAAACCTGTAACCCATATTTTTTTTCGTAGCGGTCAAAATAATGGGGAACAGCTATATTTGCCTGTACCTCCGTTTCATCATTTGCCAATGTCTCTTCAAAGGACATACCCGGAAGGTCATGGATTTTGTTGACCGTACTTAGTGTCAGCGAAGACCAGCGAAATTGCCAGGCACCCCCTGGAGCAGGGGCTTCATCCAGAATAATAAAATCCCGACTGATCTCCAGCCCCAATTTTTTTAAATGATAGGCAGAAGAGAGCCCGGCTTGCCCTGCACCGATTATTGCTATCTTGGTTTTGTAACGAATATTGTTTATCATCAATAGCGGATATCTAGCGCCAACCTAATTCAGGTGCGACATGTTCCAAAATAGCAGAAAGTACATGTACGTTGTAATCTACACCTAATGTATTTGGAATTGTCAGGAGTACTGTATCGGCTTCCTGTATAGCTTCGTCCATGGCCAGTTCTTTGATGAGCTGATCAGGTTCTGCCGCGTAACTCCGGCCGAAAATAGCACGTTTGTCGGCTTCAATGAACCCGATCTTGTCAGCCCGATCCGCTTCCTGTCCAAAATAATACCTATCTAAATCGTTGACCAATGCAAAGATTGACCTACTGACTGACACTCTCGGCTCTCCGGGATGGCCTGCTTCTTTCCAGGCATCTTTATATAAGCGTATTTGTTCAGCCTGTTGGATATGAAAAGGCTTTCCGCTTTCATCGTATTTTAAAGTCGAACTTTGTAAGTGCATCCTGTTTTGCGCAGCCCATACAGCTGTCGCATTCGATGCTGCACCCCACCAGATGCGGTCGCGCAATCCTTGGGCATATGGTTCTAGCCTCAGTAGGCCCGGAGGGTTCGGAAACATCGGGTAGGGGTTGGGTTCGGCAAAACCTACTCCCTTGAGTTTGTCCAGAAATTCCAATGCTTTCCTACGGCCCATATCAGCATCGGTTTCGCCCTCAGCGAGGTCGTAACCGAAATAACGCCAACCATCAATTACCTGCTCGGGCGATCCTCTACTGATCCCAAGTTGTAATCGGCCTCCCGAAATTAAATCGGCAGCTCCGGCATCCTCCACCATATAGAGTGGATTCTCATAACGCATATCAATGACGCCGGTACCTATCTCAATCGTCTTCGTCTTCGCTCCAATGGCCGACAATAAAGGAAAGGGCGAAGCTAACTGATTGGCAAAATGATGTACACGAAAATATGCTCCGTCAATGCCTATTTCTTCTGCCGCCACAGCCAGATCAATTGACTGAAGTAACGTGTCACTTGCCGTTTGGGTACTGTAAGCGGGATGTTTGGACCAATGTCCAAAAGATAAAAAACCTATTTTCTTCATGCGTCAGGACGAGATTTGATGTTTATCAAATTTAATAAATCACGGCTGATCTATGGCTATGGATTTGTCCTGCGGATGTCAATAAAATAGGTTATAGAAATTGCTGCTTTTTCAATGGTATTTAATAACGGGTGGGGATTCTAAAAGCACTACCTTTGTATATTATCGGTACTAAAATATATTCACTATGACACCCGAAAAATTGTTGAAACAGATTGATTTTATCAAGGAGATCGACAAACTGAAATATATTCAGCGAAAGACCAGGCTTTTCAATAGTGACCGTTGTGAGAACGATGCTGAACATAGCTGGCATTTGGCATTAATGGCTATTGTTTTATTTGAATATGCTGAGGAATCGGTAGATTTATTGAAAGTGGTTAAAATGGTTTTGATCCATGATATTGTTGAAATCGATGCTGGCGATACCTTTATCTATGATACCCAAAAAGCACACTGTAATACCGAGGCGGAGCGTTTGGCTGCCAATAGAATATTCGGGCTTTTACCGGAGCCTCAGGCAGAAGAACTGATAGCTATCTGGAAGGAGTTTGAAGCTGGAGAGACCCGCGAAGCGCAGTTTGCCCGTGCAATGGACCGGTTAGAACCGCTGTTACAGAATAGTTCCAACAATGGCGGCACCTGGAATGAACCTGGCGTAAATTATAGTAAGGTATACGCCAAAAAAAGTGTGATCAGGGATGGCTCGCCCGTATTATGGGAATATGCCGAAAGCTTGATTGATGAAGGCGTGCGAAAAGGAATCTTGAAGAAAAGTTGATCTTTATACCCAAAGTTGTTTATATCTTAGCCATCCAGTACATTCACATCTAAGCAGGTAGCTCCCGAAGTATAGCTTGTTTTTTTTCCTATTCATGCGAATATTAAATCAACGTGGACGAATTGTAAATGTGAGCTTAAGGTCAGGAGTATTTTATATACATTTATTTTGAAATTGGATAGGAATGATATAACATCTCAAACTTGTATATGGATACGACCCAACTTGGTACATTTGAACATGACCGGACAATTATTGATAAGTATGTGAAAAGTTCGGCATTCGGGAAAAACAAGCTTGTTTATTTCCCCCTGATTATCGCGATAGGTTTACTCTGTTTCATCGCGCTTGCTATTTTTGAAGGAATGGTAGAAGCGATTGGTATAGGTGTCATTAGCGTTTTATCAGCCATTGTTGTGCTCTGCTTTGTTTGGGTAGTGGTTATTAACCGTTCTGCATATAAAAAACTTAATGAAGAGACTACGATGGCGCCTGTTTGCATCGCAAAAAAAGTCTATGGAAATGATGGGAATAATGTTTATTACTGTATCTATAGTACCGGACAAACCAGGCACGATAGTTTTTTTATCGATACAATTGCTCAGCGGATTTTTGCTATTTCAGCAAATACCAATGACAAGATAGAAAAGGAAGTTCTGAATTTATTTAAGATCGATTTTGCCAAACCCGGAGAATTTGCAAAGCAACTTCCATTGGCATTTACAGATGGCGTAGAGGTTTGGAGACGACAATTTGCACTAGGTAATTTGCCAAAAAATGCTCAGCAACAGATTGAGGATAATGATGGGCAGTTTGCCGTGGTGACAATCCTTCCCGAAAATGCACGTATACTGACTGAGCAGTTTTCTTAAGAAGCCATTTAAATCAATATACTAACTAAGCCACATTTTTTCTTATGTGGCTTTTTTATATTTATAGAGTTTTTTGGGTTTCGTTATCAGCGGATGATTTCCAATATTTAGGATTGGAAAGTATGAAACCAACAATGTCGCCAATGACTTTCATGGGCAAGATATAACCCCAGATCATCATAAACATTGGAATATAAAGTTTAAAAAAGGGAACTGCGACCAACTCACTGGGACTGGCATTCGAATACGTCAAACGTGCTTTATTATTTTTATAGTAAAAAATAGCATTCGACACCGCCCAAATTGCCGGATAGAAATCTGAGGATTGAAACACGAAGCTGTTGCGATGTGTGAGCCAATTGACTCTAAGAACAATTGCGGCTAAAAATACCGTAAAAAAGCAAAGAAGAATAAAAAAGATTGTTGTATAAACCCAGTTGCCAGTCTCGTCCTTTTCAATATAGGTTCCAAATGATTTTCTGTTTTTATCCGATTTTTTCCGCTTACGGTTCAGTCTTATTTTTTTTACCGCATAGTTGATCGGTGTGTTTTTGAGCAGGAGGTAATGTGCTACAGCATATGCAAATGTCTGAATTGACTGGGCGACAACGATGTTATAGTGATAGATTGCGTCGTTACCATATAAATAGACAATCAATAGATTAAGCAATAAGACACTCCAGAATAGCGGGTCTTTCAAAAGGTATTCCAGAACTAATTTTTTATTGGTCACGACTAATTTTAATTTAGATTCTGATTTTAATTGATTCTATCCCAATGTAATCGAGATATTTTTCTTCGGACTTCATAAGACATTTATCGGATTATATTCCGTACGAATGTTGTCAAATATAGAAATACTTGTTGTGTATTAAAAGAGAAAAAGGGATAGTTTACCGACCTAAACCCGCTTTTTACCGAAAATATATGGGATAAAATATCCTTATTTTGGAAATTGGCCCATAATAATTTAACGGCTACGGTATGGTACATCTCTTTAATTCGTTGATCATCTTATTGTTTTTTATGGTTCTGGCCCTTTTTTCCAATAGTGAGGTGAGGAAACAGGACGAAGTTTTCATCGATGCTTTACAGAGCGCCCATACAGATTCATTACGTATCTCAGAGACGAAAGAACCGGTCGATTCGCCACATTTTATAGCGGATAAGCAGTAGCTGCGGTTTAAGGACAAACCAATGGGGGATATACTTCAAGTAGAGAAGTGAACGTAAATTCTATAAATTTAAGTGAGATTTAATCCAATGAAACGAGTTGTAATATTTAAAACCAATGTCAATAAGTATAGAGAAGCGCAACAGATCGTTATGACACTGCTGCAATTGTTCTCCTCTTATAAAGTTAACTTTGATCTTGACGACGAAGAGCGGATTTTAAGAATAGAATCTACTCAATCGGATATTGAGACAAAGGGCATTGTTAAGCAGATGCTTGCCTGGGGCTATCAATGTGAACATATAAAATAACGATGAGCTGGATTTAACCACTGTAGAGGCTAACTAACTATTCTCTCCGCTACTATTTTTTTGTAGTTTCCACATATATAGGATGATCAAGGTGAGTAATATAGAAAAAATAAAATAGCGCCATGCTAATCCATTTTGTGTGGTCACTTTGCCACTTATGGACACCATAAAATTGGAAAGGGATGTCACGATATAGACCATTCCGCCCATTAACCCACCAGCGGTTCCTGCATGTTTTGGAAAAAATAACATGCTATTGGTAAAAAAGCTTGTAAATAAAACCCCTGAAATCGTATGGATAAAAAATGCGAAGCCGACCAAGATATACAGATTCTGCCAGTACATCCCGATAAACATTAAAGTAACGATAAGGGCTGCCTGGAATAGAGCGGGAGCAACAACCCGGGGAACAAAGTCAAGATGCATGCGCTTTTTGGTAATAAATCCGCCGATCATCCATGAAAAGCCCAGTATCAATGTGCAATAACCAATTGTGACGGATGAAAAGTGAAATGTATTTTCAATAATAAATGGCCCTGTCATATTGAATAGCATTACAATAGAGTAACTAAAACCCAGTACCATAATGCCCAATATAAAAAGCTTATTTTTCAGCATCATTTTGTATAGATTGAGATTGTCCTGTAGGTCAATCTTTTTCTTTTCGGCAATACTTTCTCCACTGTACAACAGTTCAAACAGTAATAACAAGCCAGCGTAGAACGCAAGGAAATAAAAATTGGCCTGCCAACTGAATAATTTCTCCAGATAACCTCCTAAAAATGGCGCTAATATCGGACCACATGACCAGACGATGGTAAAATAGCTTAGGTAATTTTTTAACCGATCGCCTGCATATAAGTCGACGAAAAGGGCGCGTGTAGCCACCACCAAAATGGATATAGCTATACCTTGCACTATTCTCAACAAACAAATAAACAGGATACTCTGTGTTTGGGTTATTATTAAGCTGCTAAATATCAAAAGAGTTAATGCCAGGAGTTTAGGTCGATATCGACCGATGCTGTCCAGAATATTTCCTACAAATAACTGGGAAATGCCATAGCTCAATAGGTAACTGGTCAATGTTAATTGGATATCTCGTTCGTGAACAAGTAGACTCTTGGCCATCGCCGGAAACGAAGGCAGATAGATATCAGTTACAAATCCTGAAAGTGGCATGGATACAAAGGCCATGACTGTGACAAACCTGATTCGTTGCGCAGAAGCTTCCGTTAACATTTTTACTCTTTTTTGTTAAACAAAACTAGCGACTTTTTAATCAATACCTATATTGCCTAACAAAGTAAAAATTACGAAAATCAAATATTATTTATGTTTTTGTCTAAATTTGAGCGGAGAGGTCTCTGCATATTTCTTAAAGAAATTATTAAAATGGGTTGGTTCTTCAAAACCAAGTGTATAACCGATCTCAGCGACATTCCAGTCCGTATAGATCAATAAATTCTTGGCCTCTTCATAGATTTTTTGTTTGATGATCTGTGTTGTTGTCTGATTTGTAACCGATTTAACTGAAGCGTTGAGATGATTGACATGTACATTTAACTTTGCTGCAAAATCGGCTGCGGTATGTAATGCAAGTGGGTAGGCGGGGGAATCCAGGGGAAACTGTTTGTGAAGTAGTTCATCAAACAGACGGTACATCCGCACACTGCCCGATTGATCTTGTAACTCAACATCTTCCACTCTCCATTCCAGCGCCAGATGAAGTATTGCGGCCAGATTGCTTTTGATTGCGCTACAACGGAGCGGATAACTGGAATTATTTAGCCGAAACATATTATCAAAAATTGTTGTAATTAAATTCAGCTGTTCTTCGTCTAAAAAGATAATAGGTTTGCTCCACTCTTTGAATAGGGAAGTCTTTTTAAATGGTTCGAATGTTTGACTTCCTGAAAAAAATTCTTGATTGAAAAGGCAAAAGTATCCTTCTTGTTGATTTGTATCACATACCCAAGTATAAGGGATATTTAACGCAGGTAAAAATAGGGCGGGCCGATCGATATATAGCTCATGCTGCCCATATTTGAACCACCCTTTTCCTAAGATGAGACTGATTTTGTAAAAATCACGCCTATTGTAAGGTGTTTTAAAATCGCAGTATTTTCGTGGCGAGATATTGAAATGTGATTTTCCGAGCTCGACATCAAGTATATCTCCATTATTGTTATGCAGATGACTTAATCTTTTATAGTAATCCTGTAAGGTTTCCAGTGTTTCACTCATGATTGTGCAAAGTTACAAAAATCAAATGTAATCTGCACTTTCTTCGATAAGTCGCCCCTCAGGGAAATTCCATGCTATAAAATAGCCATAATCCATTTGGATTATGGCTATTTTAACAAGCAGGCTAATCAGCATTAATTTAGCGGTTTGATCAGGACCTGATCTACTATTTTTCCTTGCTGGTCAAGTACTTTAAATATTCCTTTTTCATTGTTTATATCAACCCGAAGTACATTATTGTTCGAGTTTACAATAATTGGGAAATGGATAGCATTTGTTGCATCTTGGATTATATGTTTATGCAGATGGCCCGATAACATGATCTGCGTTCCTGCTTTATTTAAAATGGGAACAAATTTTTCAAGGATTTCCTGTTCACCATGCCAGCCACCGAAAGGAGGCATATGACAGATCACTACTTTGTACTTGGCATCTTTGAAAGACGGATCTTCAACTGCACGGGCGAGCCATGCCGCCTGTTCGGATCTATAATTGTCCATCTCCACGATACCACTGTATTCTATATCGGTATCGGGTTTATCTTCACCGCAGTCCAGTACGATGAAGCCGGTGTTACCATGTCGGAATTGATAGTATAGTTTACCGGTTGGGGTAGGAAAATATTTGGGGTATTCAATCGCAAAAGGACCACGGGTTTCGTGGTTTCCACGTGAGTAGAACATCGGTTTTTCACTTGCAAATCTTTTGATGGCGGTGTCCATAAATCCCTCGTACATTTGTTTTTCGCTCAATAGGTTATTTACCATATCACCATTGAAAATTACAAAATCGCTAGTCTTTAAGTTGCCGATATCCAGCAGCTTATCCAATACCTCATTACGTTCATGGATATCGTTTACAACGGTGAAATGGGTTGATGCGGCATTGCCCAGCGTTTGAAAAGACAAGGGTGCCTGGCGGTAGACATTGCTGGCGGCCACTTTTCCATATTGTACATTGACTCCCTCATGTTTCAGTACGTGCTGACTGTATACACGGTAACGATACCTTGTTCCCGGTTTTAGATTGGTCAACCTTACCTGATGCAGGGTCCCCACTTTTTTAAAACCGTAAGCCGAGGCAAAGTACTTGGTTCTTTCTTTGAAATAAAAATGACTTGAATCATCTGGTGCCAGTTCTACCCATCCCGTTGCGGGTTTGTCTGTTGTCCAGATGATGGAAACCTCCTGTTCGGTCAACCCTTGTATAAAAGGAAGATGGGTTATTTTGATATCCTCCTGTCCAATCGCAAAGAAACTATTGAACAAAAATAATGTGAGGAGTAGATGCAATCGTTTCATATGAATATATTAAGGTTTAAGTGGATAAATTATTCTCTTTTAAATCATCACGTAAAATAGATAAAAATAAGGAAAAAGCTTGGGACCTTTTCGCAACAATAATGTTCCAAATGGAGAGAAACTCTTTAGAAGTTTTAAAATAGATGAGTTGCAGCTTAACAATCAGATATTTAAGATGATAATTGTTTTGTTGCGCATATTGTTTTTTTTCAAAAAGAATAAAATCCAGATATACTTTCTTCTTGAAAAGGGGGCTGTCATCCTAGTAAATTATCTGAAAACTTGCCCTATGCAAAGCGAAAGTAAAATATGTATTGATAAATTCGTATAACGCTAAAAACAGTAATTTTATGGAAAGCTATACCTGTAATATCATGCTGAAGACAACAGCAGATCATGTATTCGATGCCTTAACCAAAGCCATACCAAGTTGGTGGACTGAAATGTATGAAGGTCATTCAGATAAACTAGGTGATTATTTTATCGTTCATTTTGGCGATCCTGTGTACAAAAAGATGCAGGTTGTGGAATTAATAGACAACGCAAAAGTAGTCTGGTTCGTAGAAGACTCGCGGATAGCGATCCCGGGATTAATAAACCAAACGGAATGGATCGGCACCAGTATCATTTGGGAAATCATCGAAAAAGGAGATTATGTTGAGGTAAATCTGACACACAAAGGCTTACTTCCCACTATCGAATGCTATGCGGTATGTACCGATGGATGGAGACAGTTCATCGCGAGTTTAAAGCTATATTTAGAAACGGGTAAGGGCACTCCGTTTCAGTCAGCGGATTGAGTGCACGCAAATTCGTCATGAAAGGAAAAGTAATAATGTGTATAGTCTGTCAGCATTTCTTCCACTGAATTGCCCCAGTCATACGACTGACCATAGTATTTTTTTTCATACTGATATCTTTCCATCAGCCATCTGGAGTTTTCAACACGGTAAATCCAGGTACCGGGCTCAAAGTCTTCCCAGTTTTTTCTGGGGTCCTGATATGGAGGAATCTCTCCACGGCAGATTTTGATACCATCCATCTTTTGTATGGTGATGCGACCAAACTGTTCATCCTCCGTTTCAAAGCAGATAGAAGTTCCATTTTCGTCGTATAAAACAGCGGGACTTAGTACCAGATCTGCTATGATGGGCACTTTAATTACTTGGATATAGGGGATATGCTCAGCCATAAACTTTTTTTTTCAGATTTCTAAAAAGATTTTTAATGTTTTACCTCCCTATTTCCTGCATTCACCGAGTTTTTATAGCTGTTGACCTAAAGTCCATCGGCTAGGGAGCTTTTCTGTTCTAATTTTGGATCAACAGATTAGAAGAACGAACCGTCGTCAGTATAGCTAACGATGCTAACGGTAACTTCATCACAAATAAAAGGGAAATTATTCAGATGAGAAGCGAATATAACAAGATTAACAGGAAAAATTGACCACAATGCAATTTACAGGTTTTATCAGGGCAGATCTCGAGTTTTTGGTCGATGAATGTTGAATTGGAAAGTGCCCAGGTCAGTAAATGCATGCAAATAAGACAAAAAGTTAAAGACTAGTGGTGAGTCATGTTAGCTCATAGCCTGACTACTAGTGAATCATAAGTTTATAAGTTTAGTTTAGAAGCCACGTCGTGAGATGTGGCTTTTTTTTTAAGTTTTTAATCGGCAAGCTGGATATGTTCTTTTTTTACAATTTTATCGTTCAAATTTTTGAATTCCAGTATATATTTTCCCGGTCTTAAATAAAGTAGTTCCGTTGTTTTTTTTATGAAAATCTGGTCGGCCGGTATGCGGTGCCCCGGTTTTTCGCGTGCATAGAAGGCCTGTACAAAAAGTCCTTGCTCTTTTTTTCTGGTCCGCAATGTGACCGCCTTTCGGAGCCCGCCGACCGTTAAATAACTTGGTCGTTTATCCGGCACCAAATAGCGAGGGTAAAATATAGAAATGTCAACAAATTTATCATGCCATACTGTGTCATTTTTCAAAGCAACAACAGGCTCATTGAACGAACCAAATAGATTTACTGTCCGGAATTCTGCAGTTTCAAGCTCGGGGTGATATTGTTCGATATGTTTGCTTTGTGAGATCGTTAAAGGATTAATATTGGTCATTTCTCTAAAAAAATGTGCCATTTTTCTCCAATTGTTCTGAGTTTCTTCCTGTATATGATCATAGCCCGCGTAAACAAGTATTTTAGCGTCAGGATCGTTTTTTAGAACGTTGGCGAGGTTGGCCGCTTGTAAAGAATCCCGCATTCGGAGCGTTGCCGTATTTTTGTCGGCTTCATATTTTATGAATATAAAGTGCTGCTTTAGGGCTTCACGGATCATTTCTGCAAACAGTGGCTCGCGACTATAGAACCCTGTTGTGTCTGTAACCTGTTGTGTTATATTTATGCTATCATCCAATAGTGTTTCAATAGCGAGATATTTAAAGCCCAGTTGACGATATCCTTTTAATAATTGTAAGACAAAAGCGCGGTGATATGGAATATTGTGCGCTTCATTGATCATGACAACCTGCTCTCTTTTTGATCGTTGCAAAATGTAGTTTTTGGCGTCGACAAATTGATGCTGTTTATAAAAAATAGTATCATAAGTGATCTTATATTCGGAGATCCATTTGGCATATTGTTGATCCCAATAGAACCGCGATTTTTCATAATCTCCGAGAGCAGCATAGTGTGAGGACAATAGCTGATAAAAAAGAGACCTGGCCCTATCTTCCATACTGTCTACAGCAAGTTTATTGAGTTCCTGTACGACAAACTGGTAGTTCTCGGGATGATTATTGGCGATCTGATCATGTAATGCAAATAATTTATTGATCGTGAGCTGTCCATAACTCCACTGAACAGTTATAATGAATAATAAAATGAGATAAATCCTCATAACTAATGTTTTAGTTTTGTATAACTAAGATATTAGTTATAATCCGAATTTCAAAGCCATGTCGCTATTTTACACGCACCTTAATAACAAACACGTACTTTATAAAGCTTTAATGTCGGTATATGTACTTTTTGATTCGGACTGGTTGCGTATATATTAAATGTCCACCAGCTTTCTTCCGCTTTGGTATATACGAGACGGTTTGTTTTTGCATTCCAGTTGACAGATTTTATATGATGTGTGTCGGCCAGGGGAATGAATGGGTTAAATTTTCTTTCGTTTATGGAAAAAATAGCCACGGCCTCTGTAGAGGAGACTAGAAGACGATCGTCGTCTATTAAGGAAAGATCGTGTCCGCCCTGTCCTGGGATTTTTATTGTATGGACAAGAGTTAAACTGTTTTTAGCCTCCGTCAATGTATACGTTCGCAGATCGTCATAACCAAGCACAAATAATTGCTTTAATTTGTCGTTCCAGACTACGCCATGCCCCGAATAGAGGCTGTCTTTGTAGATTGGTCTTTCCGGCTGCTCCAATCGATAAAGCTCCAAGGAGTTTCCTTGGGGATGAGTTGAGTTTGCCACAGCCACAAGGTTGCCCGGTAATAGGTCTGCTGAATGAGCCATAGGTGTCTTCGCATAGAACTCAATTTTCTTATCGGCGATATTTAATAAACAGGTTGCTCCCGTGGATGATGTAATCAGGATTTTTTTATTCGCAAACACGGGTTTGCATTCATCTATTGACTTAAAATAGTTGCCATATTCCTTCGGTATCTGATCCGCACTTTCCTTGAACTGCCATTTCCAGATCACTGCTGAACTATCTGAGCTGATTGCCGGGTTAATAATAAGCACCTGGTCATCCCCGCACGCGATCCAGTATCCTTTGGGAATCTGAGTCAATTGTTGGCCTTTGATCAGATTAGGTAAGATTATGATCGTCCATAGCAGGAAGGTACAAAGTATTTTAACCGGTTTCATTTTTCGCTCTGTTTTAAATTCGTATTTAAAGTTAACCACATACATTGTTTGAAAACGAATATGATCATAAAAATAGTTAGTTTTATTTATAATCATTGAGATACTAACTATGAAAGAGACTTATTTTTTGTGTTTGAAGCCATATACAAGTGATATTTTGTTAATGGAATCTTGTTGGAACGAAATTATTGCATCATATTCTGATCAGCGAAGGAGCTATCATACGTTGATACATCTACAGCATTTTAGTGATCAGTTGAATCTTTGCAAAGATCAATTGTCAGATTATCCCACAGCATATCTAGCAATGATCTATCATGACATCGTCTATTTTACGATGGATGGTACGAATGAAGAAAAGAGTGCAATCGTAGCTGCAGGCCATCTAAATAGATTGCATTATCCGGCAGATTTGATTAGCTTGTGCAGCGAGATGATATTAGCCACAAAGACTCATGCCGGCAATAGTTCTTCTGATATAAATTACTTTATAGATGCTGATATGTCAATATTGGGGGCTGATGAGGGATCTTATGCAAAATATGCCGCTGGCATTCGTAAAGAATATGGAGATTCCATTTATTTTGATCGTGGAAGGAAACAGATTCTGCAGCATTTTCTCAATATGGAGAGGATCTTTAAAACCGACTTATTTTTTGATAAATATGAACAACAAGCTCGTATAAATATTCGACGGGAGATTGACAACTTAAGCTGAACCTCTTATCTCTAGGTTATTTACCTCCTCATTTTTGCCATTCACCGAGTTTTCCAGTTCATTGGTCTAAAGCCCGTAGGCTAGAGAAGTATTGTGTCGTAGTTTTGAATCAACAAATAAAAATACATCAACATATCCAATAAACACAATATGAAAACGCTAGTAAAAACATTCGCCACAATAGCCTTAATCGCGGTAACTACTTTGACTATGGCAACTGAAAAAATAACCAGAAAATCAGACAAAGCTTTAATAAACCTTTCTACGCCAGAATTTGCACTTGATCATTATGTCGCAGTGACTACAAAGGGCGAATCAGCAGGAATAGAGCAATTATTTACCGACGATTTTAATCAGAAGATTCAATCTAAAACTGCACTAACAAATAGCCGTAGTGAGGTAATCAAATTTTTCAACAAACAAAGAGGAGAGAAGTTGAACTGTAATGTGAGTGCACAAATCATTGAAAAGTCAGCAGATTATATGGTTGCAAAAGTAACCATGAAATTTGAGAATTTCACGATGACAGACCTCGTAACTTTGGTCCGTGAAGGCGATAGCTGGAAAGTGGCCAAATCTATTAATTCGTATAAATAAGCAGGTTGTTTAAAATAATATATATGTTGGAAAGCCATATCGCAAGATGTGGCTTTTTATTCGGTTCGACTTGTTTATGACATATGTATTTCTTTTATAACATTCTCGTATATAGTTTTTTAGGGTGTACTTATCCAATTTAAAAAATGAAAATTTTAATTGTATTGATAGTCTTATTTTCTTTCCAGAAATCAACTGCTCAATCTTACGAACAATTGATGGATCTGGCTGCTACACAAATTAAATTAGAAAAATATAATCAGGCTCTACTGACTTTTCAAAAAGCCTTTAAGAAGGATGAAGATAAAGGAAAATATGATTATGCAAATGCCTCTGTTGTGGCTCTTCGTTGTGGTAAAATCGACATGGCTATTGAATGGTTAGATGAAGGGCTTAAATTAGGTTTGGGTGATAATGAACAAGAGTTGTCCTATTTTAAAAATGATTCCATATTTAAATCAATAATAGACAATCCAACATTTAAAAGAATCTTGGTGAACATGGAAGCCCGAATTCAGGAAAAATATAAGTTGGACAAAATTTGGCAAGAAGAAATTCTAACGAATGCAATCTCAAGAAAACAAGCTCCCTATCAACTTGCGCAACCTGGTTTTGCGTTGTATCATATTCAGCTAGTTGAACATACAATTCCCTATCTTGTATTTGTGCCTAAAGGTTATCAGTGTGATACACCAATAAGGACACTTTTTTTCCTACATGGAGGAGTGAGTGCTCATGAAGCTTCGTTAACAGTAGACCCTCAGACGCGGTTTGAACCTATTTTTACAATTGGCGATAACACCAATTCGATTATTGTATATCCTTTTCAGAAAGGGAATCCAGGATGGAAGGATTATGATAAGTGCTCTGCGCTTATTTCGGCAATATTGGATGAAGTTAAGTTGCGGTATCATATTAATACCAATTCGATCTATTTGGGAGGATTGTCACTAGGAGGAAATATCTGTTATCGGTTTGCTCAGGAACAAAATACTCCATTTAGCGCATTTTATACTTTATCGGCAAGGCCGAAGGTCACTGATTTTGAATCCAGAAACGGATTTCATGCGCTTGCTAACCCTATTTACTCGCTACATGCTAAAGATGACAGCGTTTATACCTATGAAGACCTCATGAAAGTATACCAACAAGTTGAGAAACAGACTAAAAATTGGATCTTAAAATCTGTGGAAAATGGAGGCCATGGGTTTTCATATTTACCTGCAGGTAAAAAGCCGACTTTGGAATTTTTCAGAATGATATTCAATAAAGAAGAGGAATAAATATAAGGTATCATATTTGAATGGTATTCATATGGTATGTTACTAACTACTAAGTTAGCAAACAGTCTTTTTAATCTGCTATTAATGTGCCGTGTTGGCTCAAGATCTTTCGGTTATCCTTTTCCACATCCAGGGTGATATCTGCTGCATTTTTTTCGGCAAGAATATTCCGGTATACTTTGTAGCTATAATTCCTGTTTTTAAAGGTAATGACATGGTTACCGCCACTTCCATTAAAATCCAGTTCGCCATTATTCAGGATGATATCAGGTTGCGCGTTTTCTTTGCTCCCGATTTTCCATGAAGCATATCGGTATTTACCGTTGGTGAGTTCGTCTATTCTGATGCGGTATTTTTTAGTTCGTATCGTATATACCGGATTTTTAAATTCCTTTAAAGAATGGTGGATATGATCCTTCTGTTGTTGGATCAATGTTTGTTTTAATTGCTTTTCAACAGGACTCTGATAGTTTACAGCCGTTATTTTTCCTAAATCGCTATCGATCCATACAGCACCATGATCAAGCATGATACCCCGCCATCCAACTTCAGTCCATTGCTCGGTTGTTGAACCGGCGATCAGATCAATAAGTGTTTGATCAAAAATCTCATGAGACCGTTGTTTAAATTCCGTTGGGTTTTTGATGTCCGGAATAGGATTTTCCCGCTTCAATGGGTATTTTATGATCGTTGAAATATCATCAAAGTTCTTTTGCTTAAATAGCGAGATAATATGGCTGATCCTGGCTTTTTTTGACACGTCAATTTCAGTGTGCTGTGCGTAGCCAATGCTATAAGCCAGTAGCAATATAATTAAAAAGCTGAATTTCATCCTTTGTTTTCCGTATGTATGCCGTTATGAATTTACTGAATTATATTAGTTGATCAAAAAGCATTTTCTGGCTCCGTTTTATTTATTTCATAAACAACAATATCCAAATTATCCCGATCGATTTTATCCGGTAACAGTTTAAAACCCACTCGTTCGAGAAGTCTCCGGGATGCTGTGTTTTCGCGATGTGTATGTGCTTCAATAACTTCAAAGCCAGCTTTATTGAAAGCATAATCTAGCATGGCTTTTACAGCTTCGCTCATCAATCCTTTACCCTGAAATTCTGGCAGCAGCTCATAACCTATTTCTGCATAATTTATACTTCGGTCAATATTCCATAAGGTGATTGTTCCAATAAATTCATTCCGCTCCAGGGTACGGATCGTGAAGTAAAAATTATTTTTTATGACGAGCGCTATAAACTGCCTGATGTCGTCGATATTTTTATTGACATCTCTTTGGATGTACTTGGCAACTTGCGGATTGGTTCTGAGATGATATAGATCTTGAAGGTCGGATAGTTCGATGGGTTTCAGTAATAGTCTGTCAGTTAGTATCTTAGTTTCCATGTCAAGCCGGCTTATAAGGAATAAAGTTAGTATAAATAAAATGAGAAATGCTAATTCACATTGATTTTATTCCAATGAAGTCTATTACGGATAGCGTAGCTACGATTATATTTAAACCTGAGGGGTTTAAAAGTTTGGTAAGAGCTTAGCGGGACAAAAAATTATTTAAGCCTCGTGAGACCTGGCTTTTTCTGGTTTTTAAGGAAACAAGTTGAAGATTGCTTACTAACTAATACTAATTTTATGGGTATATTATTCGAACTTAAAACAGACTTTATATGCTTTTATCCGAATGAAGTCCGAATGAGGTCCCTATAAAGTCCCTATGAAGGTACCAGATCATATGAACCAATTCATACGTTGTTACCTCCTCATCTTCCGTCAAAGTTTAATCTGTAACATTTATGAAAGCGTAAAAAAAAGCAAATGTCCATCCTTTTTTTATTTTCTTCTGAAATAAGCAAAACCGTTTTAGTTTTTTTATATTTGTTTTATCCGGTCTTATGGAATATCAATAAAAAAAAGAGGCCTGTTGGAAACTTAATTTTTCGGAATGCCAACACCATTTTATTGTCGGGTTTTTATGGCGATAATTAATTTATTTATTGAATGTGACCTCAGACGGATAATGGATAACCAAATACGATAAAACTATAGCGTTTTTTACTTTTCAACGAAGGGGATAGTTCTTGCTATTTTGTCATAACGATGATAGAAAGGTCCGGGATTTGGTGATTCATTTTTTTTATTTTCACCGGAGTGACAATGTATAAACCGAGATATGATCATATTGAAGAAAAGGAGATGCTGTTGGCCTTGCGTTCGGGCTGCCAAACCGCTTTTCGCCAAATTTATACCTTGTATAGCGGTCGGATCTATCTCAACATTCGTAAAATGGTCAAATCCGAACAGGATGCTGCTGAGCTTTTACAGGAAGTTTTTATAAAAGTATGGGATAAGCGGGAACTGATTGATCCCGAACAGTCTTTTCGATCCTACCTGTTTAAGATTGCTAAATACACCGTATATAATTTTATCCGTAAAAATAACCTGGAGAAGCAGGTTCAAGCCTACCTTAGTCTCCACAATACACAGTTATACAGTCATGTGGAGGAACAATTAGACGAAAAACAGGACGAACAATGGCTGTCCCAAACAATAGAAAAGCTTCCGCCCCAACGGAGACTGATCTACAGGTTATGTAAGATCGAAGGCAAAAGCTACGCTGAGGTAAGTGCTTTATTAAGAATATCGACTTCTACAATCAATGACCACATTGTAAAAGCCACAAAATATATCAAAGAAAGACATGCAATTTTGGATAAGCCCGCGCTGTTAATAGCCTCTTTTATCCTACTCCAGCATCATTAAGCCTATTATTTTCTTTAAGCTGAAAAAATATAAAATAAAATTGCGAAGGGAGCAGATGATCCTTGCTTCTGAAGTGTATTAGCTAAAAAGAGGATAACCAATTGTGGAAAAAGAAATACTTCAATATACTTTAAGACAGTATATACATGGGGAGCTCAGTGAGGAAGATTCCCGCGCCTTTCTGTCTTATATAAAATCTGGCGAAGACCGAACGCTGCTACAGGAGCTGATCCAAGAAGTCCTGGATGACCCGGTTGATCAGAACCTGCTTCATGATCCCGAAGTCCTGCTGGTATTGGATAATACATGGGAACAGCTCCATGCACAGATGAATAAACCTCAAGTGAAATCATTCCGGCCATGGAAACGTATTGCTGCTGTTGCAGCTACCGTTATTGGGATATCCTTTGCTGGCTGGTGGTTTTTTGACGGAACTGACAATACCGTATCCCAGCAAACGCAGCATGAGAAATTGATATCACCTGGCATGCAATCTGCGACTTTAACCCTTGCAAATGGCAAACAGGTTCGTCTACAGGAAATCATGGATGGACAGATTGCAGCTGAAATGGGGATCAAGATCTCTAAAAGTAGTGATGGACTGTTGATTTACGAAGTGGACAAAAATGCGGGCGATGGAGCCGGCAATCATATCTTATCGACTACCAAAGGAGAAACCTATCGGATTAAACTTCCGGATGGCACGCAGGTGTGGCTCAATGCCGCTTCATCCCTTAAATATCCGATGCGGTTTGCGCTTCAGGGGAAAAGGGAAGTGGAATTGACCGGAGAGGCCTATTTTGAGGTAGCAAAAGATCCCAAACACCCTTTTATTGTCAAGGCTTCCGGTCAGCAGATCGAGGTATTGGGTACCCATTTTAATGTAAATAGCTATACCGATGAACCGGCCTTACGGACGACCCTCTTGGAAGGTAGTGTCGAAGTCTCTTCCAGCAACCAAAAATTGCGCTTGCTCCCGGGACAACAGTCCAGTCTCAATGCCAAAGGTATACTTCAAATACAACAGGTGGATACAGCTCCGATCGTTGCGTGGACCAATCATGAATTTATGTTTGATCAGGATGATATCGAAAGTGTAATGCGCAAAATAGCACGCTGGTATAAAGTGGATGTCGTCTATCAGGGAAAAAAGACAAGCGAAAAATTCGGAGGGGGGATCTCCCGTTTTGATGATGTAAAGCAAGTCTTGAAAATGCTTGAAAATACGGGGGCAGTCCATTTTCGGATTGAAGGGAAAACCCTCTATGTTCTTCCTTAATTATGTGTAAATAATTGAATTATAAATACCTAAAGAAAAATAAACCGATGAATAGAACTATAAAAAACGAATAGTCACAATGGTGGACTACAAGAGAGCAACCAGGATCCCGGGGGATCTGGTTGCTGTTTGGGACAATTAAATTTTAACTATCCAATATGCACTATATTTCTGTTTTGGACGACTCGAATATAGTGCAATTCAAACCTTGCAAATGTATCAAAATTATATCAGAAAAAAGGTGATAGCGTATTTGCTATTCCGTAAACTATGGCTTATTATGCGATTGACGACCATAATTATCTTGGTTACTTTTATGCAGGTTAGCGCTTCGACTTTTGCACAAAAGGTAACATTGGAATACTCCAATATGAGCCTTAAAAGAATATTTAAGGAGCTCAAGTCACAGACAGGCTACAATTTTCTTTATACAGAACGGCAAATGTCGGCCGCCAAACCTGTCCATATAAAAGTTAAAGACCGTCTGTTGTCCGATGTATTGGTCCAGATTTTTGCCGATCAGCCGCTGTCCTATCAGCTGGATAACAAGACTGTCGTCATTCGTGACAAACCCCGGTCTGCGGTTCCAAGCTCGTCCGGACAGCCTCTGGCGGTTACGGTTCAGACAGCGATCAAGGGGCGGGTGACCAATGAACGAGGTGAACCGTTGGCCAACGTTTCTGTTCGCGTCAAAGGAAATGCATCTTCTGGAACCTCCACCGCTGCTGATGGTAGTTTTACGATCAGCAACCTTTCTCCAAAATCCACATTGATTTTTTCCTCTGTCGGATATGACTTGCAGCAAGTGGAGCTTGCAGCGATGTCTACGGAACAGCTGGGACAGTTGCATATACAGATGAAAGGCAGCAATAGCCAGTTGGAGGAAGTGATCGTGATCGGATATGGTACCACCACCCGGCAGCGTGTTGTTGGTGCTGTGGACCAGATCGGCGCAAAGACCTTTGAGGACCGACCCGTAGGCAACGTCACACAGGCTCTTCAGGGGGCTTCTCCAAGTTTGACCATTCAACAAAAAAGCATGGATCCAAACGATAACGCAATGAACATCAATATCCGGGGAATATCTACGGTAAATAGCAATGCCCCTTTGGTGGTGATCGACGGAATCATCACCGAAGGCGGAACGCTCAACAAGATCAATCCCGACGATATCGAAACAGTATCAGTGCTCAAAGATGCGGGATCCACCGCCATTTATGGTTCGCGGTCGGCAAATGGGGTAATCCTAGTAACTACCAAAAAGGGGCGTCAAAATCAGAAACCCTCGGTTGCGCTTGGGACACAGTGGGGAGTGCAACAACCCAAAATTTTATTTTCTCCCGTTGCTGGCTATGAAAATGCGACCTTACGTAACCTCGCACTCACCAATTCGGGAATGGATCCCCAATTTTCGCCGGCGGCAATTGCTGATCTGTATGCCCATCAGGATATGGAGAAATGGAATCTGCCGGAAATCATGCAAAATTCGTTTCAGCAAAAATATAATATCAGCGTAACGGGCGGAGGTGAGAAAAGTTCTTATTTATTTTCAGGAGGCTTTTATAACCAGCCCAGCAATTTTGTAGGACAGAATTTTGGGATAAAACGTTATAACTTGCGTACCAACCTCAGTACCGAGATCGGACGTTTTAAACTGACTTCGATTTTAGCGTATACACGCAACAACAATATGAGCAATACCGCCGGAAGCGCTATCATCAATGCTTCCCGCCTCCCTTCTTATTATTACTATCGCATGCAGGCCGATAATGGAAAATATCTTGTCAATAACGCCCTGACAGATCAGAATCCACTGGCTGAACTCAATGAGGGTGGTTATATTAAACATGACAATGATTATTTTAACATCAATCTGAACCTCGAGGCAAAGCTGTTCGACGGTTTGAAACTGCGTGGTATTTTTGGTGCAGATATTTATGCCGACCACCGCTTTATCAGACGGATTCAGGTACCGCTATATTCTACGCCGGATGCATTGCAGCCACAGGTCTTTGTCAATTCGGACCGCAATACTGAGGATTTTAACGAAAAAGCCTCCTTGCTGAATTTTCAGCTGCTATTGGATTACGACAAGACCTTCGGCAGCCATCATGTTTCCGGTTTGATCGGGGCATCCAATGAATCCTATACACGGAGGCAGAACGAACTTAAAATGAAGTTTACCGATCCTGTACTGGGGACACCGACCACGGGAACAGTTATTGACCCCGTCAGTGCCCGTGTTACACCTAATGGAACTTTACAGAATAGTATCAATTCGCTCTTCGGTCGTGCCGGATATGATTTTGAGAGCAAGTATTTTGCCGAATTCAGCTTTCGCTATGATGGATCATCTAAGTTCTCCAAAGCCAACCGTTGGGGATTCTTTCCTTCCGGATCACTTGGATGGCGGGCATCGGAGGAACAGTTTATGAACTGGTATAAGGAACATGTCGGTGGCCTCAAGATCCGCTCTACCTATGGCGTACTGGGAAATCAGGCGGTGGACGACTATTCGTATTACTTTACGTATGAATCCTATCCCAATAGCTATGGATTTAACAACAAACCAGTAGCCGCCTCGGGATTCAAATATGCCAGCTTGGATTTACGTTGGGAGAAAACCTATAATTTCAATGTGGGCCTGGATGCTACCTTTTTTCAGGATAAGCTGACGGCAAGTTTTGATTATTTTAAGAAGCGTACAGTCGATATCCTAATGGCACCACAGATTCCATCTGCATTCGGAACCACATTGAAAAACCAAAATCTGGGCGAAATGAACAATGAGGGCTGGGAAATCAACCTGGCCTACCGCATTGCTACTGGCGAGTTTCAGCATCAGATCAATGCCAATATGGGCGATAGCCACAATAAGATTGTCTCGATGCCGGGAGATGACCGGATTTCAACCGTAGATAATATTACCAAACTGACGCGCGTCGGTCTACCATACAATTCCTATTATGGCTACAAGATGGCCGGACTCTTCCAGAATATTTCGGATATAGAGACTTCAGCCTTGCCAAGTGGCATCACAGCGGCAGATCTGCGCCCTGGCGATGTCAAATATGTAGATCGCAATAATGACGGAATAATCGATGCCCGGGATAGGTTTGTGCTGGGGAACGGATTTCCCCGGTTTACATTTGGCCTGACCTATAACCTCAGCTACCGGAATTTTGATTTTAGTATGTTCTGGCAAGGGGTTGGTAAACGGGATATGATGATCCGGGGTGAACTGATCGAACCCTTTCACCAGAATTATTCTTATGCCATTTATCAGCATCAACTTGACTACTGGACACCGACAAATATTGATGGCCAGTGGCCCAGACTTACTGCAAATGGATCTACAGCATCCACCAATAACTTTGGAAAGGACTCCGATCTTTATCTTTTCAATGGGAAGTATGTTCGTCTGAAAAATCTGCAAATAGGATATACATTACCAAAGCATGTCATTTCCAGATTAGGCTTACAACGTGTACGCTTTTTTGTCAACGCCCAGAATTTGCTGGCTTTGAGCAAAAACTCCTGGATAGACCCGGAGTCCTCCGAATTTGATTCCAACATGGGAGGATCTGCCAATAGCGCCCGTAATTATCCGACATTGAAATATTACGGCGGGGGATTAAATATTCAATTCTAACGATTTATGCGATGAAACTATATAATTTACTTATAGGAGGCTTGAGTTTAATGGCTGTTGTCCATTTCACTTCCTGCAATAAGTTGGATACCTTGCCAACAGATCGGTTTACAGATGAAAACTTCTGGGATTATCCAGAAAACGCAGAGAAAATGGTCAATATGGCCTATAATCAGCTCTTTTCAGCCGACCGCTTATGGAATGATGAAGCGTTAAGCGATAATATTTTTGAGGGACGTTCCAATACAGACCAGCGGGCTATCCGCAATGGAACAGCAGACCCTACCCTGGGACGTTTTGCTTCGGAATGGTCGGATCTCTATGGCGGTATCAAGACCTGCCACGTCTATCTTGAAAATATAGAGCGTGTACCCGGCGTGGATGCTGCGCTCAAAAAACGCCGTATTGCTGAAGTACGTTTTATCCGTGCATTCCTCTATTTCAGACTGGTCAATTTTTATGGCGATGTTCCTTTCTTTACCAAAGATATCTCGCTGGAGGAGTCCAAAGTCATTCCGAGGACTGCCAAGGCAACGGTTATGGCATTTATCCATCAGGAATTGGACGAATGTATGGCCGATCTGCCCAGTAAAGATGGCTTGCCTGCCGATGATAGGGGCCGAATTACCAAAGGCGCGGCCTCGGCTTTTCAGGCACGTGCTTTTCTCTATGAGGGCAATTGGAACAAAGTCGTACAGTACTGCGAGAATCTGATCAAGAAACAAGCTGAATTTGGAACATACGCCCTTTTCGAAAGTTATCCGGGACTGTTTGCCGCAGCAAACGAATATAATTCAGAGGTCATTCTGGATTATGGCTACGTACCCCAACTGAAAACCTGGAATAAACTGTATGATGCCGCGCCGATATCTGCCCAGGCACGTCTGAATGGTTATGCTCCTTTGCAAAGTCTTGTTGACAACTATATCACCCTAGACGGAAATACCATAGCTACAGACCCGAATTACAACAGTGATAATCCTTACGTTAACCGGGATCCGCGTATGGCGGCAACAATTGTTTTCCACGGCGGTCAATGGACAGATTTTGATGGCACCGTCCGCAAGATTTTCATCAAACCGGGGTCTGGAGGAACGGACAAAGAGCGCCTGGACGAGTACCAGGGGGCCAGCGCCAATGCGTCTGCGACCGGCTATTATGTCAAGAAATATTACGATGTGACAGCAACCGTAAAATACGATGCCGGACTCAACATTATTATGTTCAGATATGCCGATATCCTGCTCATGTATGCCGAAGCGAAAGAGGCGCTGGGGCAACTCGATGCAGCTATATGGGATATGACGATCAAACCTATCCGCAAAAGAGCGGGCTTTATAGCCAGTAAGGCGCTGGATTTTCCGGGTACAGGTAATCTGAAAACGGTCGTGCGAAATGAGCGTCGGAGCGAACTCGCTTTAGAGGGGTTGCGCTACTACGACATCCTGCGCTGGAAAGCCGGTAAAACCTATCTGGACGGACAGGTAAACGGTGCCAAATATGGCAGCAACAATAGCTATATCAAATTGGATATTCGGCGATTTGACGAGAGCAGGGATTATCTATGGTCCGTACCAAGGACACAGATTGACCTGAATAAAAATCTGTTGCCCAATAATCAGGGTTATTCAAACTAAAATTTAATTGAAACAAACCGTTACAAACGATACAGTGAACACTGTACGTTTTGGACTACAAAATTAAAGATAAAGACATGAAATGGTATTTTAAAGTTATGGCAATGCTCGCATTTGCTGGGGGCATCGTTTCCTGCAAAAAAGATGATATGAAATATTCGGATGCGGACGTCTCTGCGGTGGAAAATTTATATGCCCCTGCAGATGGGAAGGCTGTCAAATTATTAAGTTCGAGTTCTGCCGCGCTATATTTCGAATGGGAGTCTGCACTGGTCGCAGATGGGGGAGCGGCACAGTATGAAGTTGTTTTTGACAAGGTGAACGGTGATTTCAGCCAGCCACTGTATACGGTCACTTCGGACAATAACGGAAATTCAAACGGGGCGAATATCAGTCACAAAATATTGAACCAGGTGGCCTCCAAAGCTGGGATCGAGCCAGGTACAAGTGGTGACATCAGTTGGTCTGTGTATTCCATACGGGGTATGAAACGTGTGCTGAGTAAAGTCAAAAAGAAGCTCAATATCAAAACGCTTGAAGGTTTTGCAGATATTCCGGACGAATTGTTTGTGACCGGTGAGGGAGCTGAGAACGGTGCCGCTATTGCGCAGGCCATTCCGTTTAAGCTTGTTGGCAATGGCGAATATGAGGTTTTTACAAAACTGGAGGCCGGTAAAAAATATATCTTTACGGATCGCAAATCAGCAGATGGACGTGTATTCTATTCCGAAGATCAGACCAAGATAAAAGAAGGCGAGAGCGGTAGCAATACCATTGCCAAGACAGCGGTATATCGAATCCGGATTGATTTTAATGTAGCGACAGTTACCTATACGGAAATCAAAAGCATGGATGTTTATTTCTCACCTTCCGGAGCAGTAGTACTGGATCTCCCTTATCAGGGTAAGGGTACCTGGTCAGCGACGGGCGTCATCAACTTTAAGCAGGAAAGCTGGGGACGCGACCAACGGTATAAGTTCCAGATGGAAACGGTCAGGGCAGGAAAGGCAGAGACCATACAACTGGGAACCCAAAATGGTACCGACAGCCCGCCAAACGGTTCATCAGCTCCATCGTATTACTTTGTGCGTATACTACCTAATCTTTCGCAATGGGATGACAAATGGAAATTTGTGGATGCCGTAGACGGACATCCGACAAAAATCACCATGATTTTGCAGGGAGATAAAGATTATACACATACCGTTGTTCCAAATTAAAGGGGAGAAATAATGAAGAAAATAGTGATGATCTCATCCATGCTGTTTTTACTGTTTGGGTGTACAAAAGTGGAAGATACCTATCTCTATGACGATACGATTCAGGAATCCTGGGCGGAAGTGGCTACGCAGGTATCGGATAAAATGATCTCCGGTTTCTGGAATGAAGCGGGGTATTTCAACAACGCCATCAATCAGTCCGATCAGGGATTTCAATATTGGCCCAACGCCCATGCGATGGACGTCGTTATCGATGCCTACCTACGGACGAAGGACGCCAAATACAGTGCCTATTTCAGCAAATGGTTTGAAGGGGTCAAAGTGAAAAATGGCAACAGCTACTACAATGTGTTCTACGATGATATGGAGTGGAATGCCCTGACCATGCTGCGGCTATACGAGACCACCAAAGAAAAGAAATATCTTGATGCCGTGCTGCTTTTATGGACCGATATCACGAAGGCCTGGAATGAACAATATGCCGGTGGGGGGCTGGCTTGGCGCAAAGACATGTTATACAGCAAGAATGCCTGTTCCAATGGACCAGCCAGTATCCTCGCAGCGAGGCTTTATAATTTAACAAAAGATCAAAATTATCTGACCTGGGCCAAAAAGATCTATGAATGGCAGAAAGCAACCTTATACAACCCCTCCTCGGGTGCTGTATACGATAATGTCAATGGGGAGACAGATGCGGTTGATCTGACCACATTGACCTATAATCAGGGAACCTTTCTTGGTACTGCCGTAGAGCTTTTTAAGATTACCAATGATCAGATCTATCTGGTCGATGCCCAGAAAATCAGTTACTACACCATTACCCGTTGTATCGATGTGGGGAATAATATTCTGCGCGATGAGGGAAATGGTGATGGAGCATTGTTTAAGGGCATATTTATCCGGTATTTTATTGAATATCTCAACTTGGAAGGAATCGATGCAGCTTACCGCGCTAAGTTTGAGAAGTTTTTGGTCAACAATGGCAAAATAGCCTGGACCAAGGGAACCCGCCTGCCTACGCTATTGTTTGGTTCTTCCTGGGCGCAGCCACCGATCGGTAATAGTGAGATTTCAGCCTACGCCAGTGCAGCGATGCTTTTTGAAGGACTGGCGCGCTATCAACCTAAATCAAAATAATACATTGGAAATCCTGAAGCCATTGGACGCGCATTAGTATCCAATGGCTTCCTGTAAAATAATAGATGCAGATGAAACAAATAAATTGGATACGGACGATATTTCTATTGACAGGATTAGGCTGTCTGACCCTACAAGCACAGGTTAAAAAAGAAACGTTTTCTGATCGGGCGAAAAAGAGCCTGGATGTGATCTATGAAAAATATAGATCCACCCAGAACAAATTATTGACAGAAAAATACCCCTTTGACGATAATTTTAAGGCAGACTATCTGAATAATACCGAACAAGCGGCGCAGCAGAAAAAATATGCCTATCTCTGGCCTTTCTCGGGCAGCTTCTCCGCGGTAAATGCATTGATGGAACTGTCAGCGGATAAAACCGGACAGCAGAAGGTATTGGATCAACAGGTGCTGGTAGGGCTACAGGCCTATAGGGACGACAGACGCTCACCGGTGGGCTATGCCTCGTATATCAATTCGGCACCTGCATCAGACCGTTTTTACGACGATAATATATGGTTGGGTATTGATTTTACCGACAGCTATTTACAGACAAAAAAAGCCGATTATTTACGACACGCAAAGGAGATCTGGGATTTTGTGAAGAGCGGTGAAGACGATAAGCTTGGCGGGGGGATCTATTGGTGTGAGCAGAAAAAAGAATCCAAGAATACCTGTTCCAATGCTCCGGCAGCGGTGTTTGCCTTAAAACTGTTTGAAGCGACGAAACAGAGGCATTACCTCAATGAAGGCCGGCGTTTATATGAATGGACAAAAGCAGGTCTGCAAGATCCGAATGACAAGCTGTACTGGGATAATATACAGCTAAACGGCGGGATAGGTAAAGCCAAATATTCCTATAATTCGGGGCAGATGCTGCAAGCGGCGGCATTGCTTTATAAACTGACGAAAGAAAAAAAGTATCTGATAGATGCGGAGCAGCTTGCGGAAGCCTGCTTAGGCTATTTTTTTCAGCGCAGGGAGGGAATAGATTTTCCGGTATTAAAGAATAGTAATGTATGGTTTCACGCCGTGATGATGCGGGGCTATCTCAGCCTGTTCGAACAAAATGGCGATAAAAGATATATGGACATTTTTGCGAAGAACCTTGAATGGGCATGGCACAAAATGCGTGATCAGGATGGACTGTTTGATGCAGATTGGACATTGGAGAAACCTAAAAAATCCAAATGGTTACTGGACCAATGTGCTTTTGTGGAGATGTATGCGCGCTTGGCAAAATTTGGATATTAAATGTTCTTAGCTTGCTCAGCAAGGCAATAACAGGGATGGCGCTTAACTTTTCTTGTCCTATGGCAATTGCTGAAAAATGATTAATCCATAATTTTACTTATGTCGGGTTACTGAGGGAAAGAGTGCTGATTCTGATACCAAAATTATTCATCATAAGAAGCATATTATGAGAAAGATCATTGTCTTAAATTGGGTTTCACTAGATGGTTTTATCGCGTGTAATCAGGGGGAAACAGATTGGTTTCCCTGGGATAGCGAGATTGAAGATTATTACGAAGAACGGCAGGGTAGGGCTGATACGGCTATTTTTGGTAAGGAGACTTATGAGGTAATGTCCCAATACTGGCCTGACCCGACCCGGACCATATCTGACCGGCCCGGAATTATTGATTTCATGAATAATGCGACAAAGATTGTTTTTTCAACATCGCTTGTAAAGGCCGACTGGAACAATAGCCGTATTGTCAACGCGATTGACAGATCTGAGGTGGAAGGGTGGAAGCATTCCCCGGGTAAGGATCTTCTTATCTATGGCAGTGGAACCATTGTTTCGCAATTCTCCGAATTAAGATTAATCGATGAATATGCCTTGATGCTTTATCCTATCGTTCTTGGCTCCGGCAAACCTTTGTTCCCCAATATTTCAGAAAGGATGAAACTCAATTTGATAAGCAGTAGACTATTTTCCTGTGGAAGTATGCTGCATACCTATTCTCCGGAGAACTAATGTTGGACAGGCTTAATCGTTTACAGCTACTATTGTGTTGTAATCCCGCTATTACATTCAGTCCAAGACTCCTGATTTTTTAGGGTTGCAATGCATAATGTAGGAGAGGATGGGACAGCTACATGATCGCTACTGATTTTCGGTCTTTGTGGCCGGAGGAAATGCTTTTGAATTTGCGCTCGAAGGAAATGCTTTTGAAGCGGAAAAGACAATCTGCGCGACCGTCGTTTTCGGGATAATTGTTATTTTCGTATAAAGGAAAAAAGTATGAGTATAGCATTGATACTGAATAGTGGTCGGGCGGAAGAGTGGAAGGCCGAAATCAATAAACATTTACCAGAAATTAAGGTCGAGGTCTATCCGCATATTGAAAATTATGATAAGATCGAGTTTGCACTTTGTTGGAAACCTGAGGAAGATTATTATGCCCATTTTCCCAATTTAAAAGTTATCCAGTCTGCAGGTGCAGGGATAGATCATTTATTTCCCAAATCCATACCAGCACATATCCATACTTGCCGGATCGTGGATCCCATGCTTAAAAGCGATATGTTTGAGCATGTTTTGACCTGTCTGATGCATTCAATGAAGAATTTTTCCGCTTATGCAACGGAGAAAGCGAAAAAACATTGGCAGCCCCTCGTTTATAAATCCATTGTCCAGACCTGTGTCACGATTTTAGGATTAGGTGAAATAGGTGGTTATGTAGCCGAGCGATTGGTGCGGTTGGGTTTCAAGGTAAATGGCTGGTCCAATTCAACTAAAAATCTTCAAGGAGTAAATGCTTTCACGGGAATTGGAGAACTTGGTTCGGCGGTTGAAAATACGGACTTTATCGTGAATGTTTTACCATTGACAGATTCAACGAGAGGAATTCTAAACCATGAGCTTTTCAATTTATGCCCGAAGGGAACGGTTCTGATCAATGTCGGTCGGGGTGAACATCTCGTTGAAACGCATCTGTTGGAAGCAATCGCCAGAAAACAAATTGCTCATGCCTATCTTGATGTATTTCATCAGGAACCGCTACCCGCAGATCACCCATTCTGGAATTGCGGTGCTATTTTTATAACACCCCATGTTGCCAGTAGGACAAACATTGGTTCTTCAGTGATGCAGGTGGTGGATAATTATAAAAGAATGGCTGCAGGGCGGACATTACTTAATGAAGTTTCCTTGGAAAAAGGGTATTAGAAATTTGTGCGCGATGATAATTTATGTGCCAAAAAGAAACATCTTAGGACTTAGGAAACCCCATTGTTTTCTTTGTATTTTATTAGCTTTTCATTCAAGAGTTTCAATAGCTCTTTATGGCTTATATTCATATTCCCCTTGCTAATGCTGTAGGGGGAGCCATAATTCATATTAAACTGCATCATTTTCTTTTTAATCTTATTGGTCTCCTGGTTTATTACAGCATCGCTATTTTTGATCAGTATAATGATAATCGGGCTTGAATAGATCGCAATTTCTTTAAATCCGGTAATATCTTTCCATTCGATAAATGTTTTGAATTTATCCCCAATATCCAGCCCCTGATCTGTAATCTCGAGCATAAGGCGGTTTGAGAATAGATATCGGATAGACAGGATCGCTGCGCAACCAAAAAATAATATACATATGATGCCGAGCGCTATCGTTAATGTAGGTTCCCTGTCGAAACTCTCCGGATGCATAACGAAGAAAATTCCTCCTGCAACAAACAGTAGCGATCCAAGTAACATCAATATTGACTTTCCTATGTTGCTATATATGCGCGTTGGCTCTTCTGATTTATTCATTTTTTATAATATTATATTTTCTATTTGTCCTATTGATCAGTAAGTTTCGTTTAAGCTATAAGAATTTTAGTCCATGATATCTACTGGTCGCTAGTTTTTTCTTCAGGGTGCATTTCCTGTATCAATTTAAGCGCTTTTTCTTTCCAATTGCCCGTGTTAGGTTCTAGGTCAGAATAGCAATTTTCAAAGTTATAAGCCCATTCGCTATTTTTCGCATCGGGTATAAAAATTGAAAGGTAAGTCTGCTCATCACCCTCGGTTTTATAGGCGTAGACCAGATACAGTTTGTTCTTTTCCGTCAGCTCACCCAAATAATCAACTTGTGGCAGCGATATATCCCACTCAGACTCCAGGTAGCCGCTGACGACAATTTTTCCGATTTCGGTTTGTTCCTTGTATTTCGCAGGTATCAGACCTTCCATTTTTTTCTCTTTCAGCGCGTTCATCAATACCGCCCGTTGCGAAATATGGGCATAGATGCTATCGATTAGCTTTTGATCCAGCGGAAGGTCCAACGCTAAAAATTCAGCTGCGGTAATAGCGCGGAGATACCCCGTTGGCCTATCGGCGAGCAGCTGTTTCTGAAATCTTCGAAGCGGATCTTTTTGCTCATATAGTGCGAGTAATCTGGAGTAATCTGCTATGGAATAAATATTGAAGCTGGCCACCGTTTCCTGTCCCGAATCCAGTTCGGATAAATCTGACGCTAAATATTGCGTTATACTCGGTAGGTCAGCCTGAATGGCTTTTCTTGCCTGAAGCGCCGTGCTGTCCGCAGCGATTTTTAAGCAGATATTCAATAAGGTCGGCCGGTAATTAGCGACCGAAAATAGCGGAATAATTTTGTCTAAATGGAGAGCCACATAGTTTTGGGAAGCCCTAAGCGGCTGCAGCAATTGCCATGATCGGTAATCGGCGTCAGGTCGGTGCCGGTTTAACTCCTCAAGATACCAGCCGAGTTGTGTCGAATCTATTTCGCATACCGTCGGCAGGATGGCGGTTTTGATTAGATCTGTTGTCGTCGGATCCCGTAGTATATTTTTTAAAATAGGTACACTACGTTCATCATGATTTTTTATCAGGCTATAGATCAGGCTTCTCCGTAGTCCAGCGCTCTGGTCGTCATCGCTCTGCTTTTTGGCTAATGTTTTATAGATCAGCGGTAGATCATCTTTGCTAAAGCTGTAATTGAGCGCCAATATATTTCTCGCCTGTCGGGCGACGAGCGTATCTGGACTGTAAATATCCTTAAAAAGCATTGCTGCTTTTGAGCCATATACATCAAAATTTGCGGGGCTTTCCGAATAACGGACCGATTTAATGATCCTTTCGATATTCATTTGTTCAATGGCCTCCTGTGTACCGATCACATCAATCCCATAGGACATATTGCCTCTTATCCAAATGATTTTTTTGTGATAGTTGGCCGTTAGGGAATCCATACTTGTATAGATTGCGGCAGTTACACTGTCCGATATCAGCGTGTCATAACGCAACAACTTTTCAGATTGTTTTTTTGCACCACTGTGTATTTCTGAATATAGACTGTCGCTTTTTGCCAGTCGATAATATTTGGGCAATTGGGCTATTTCCAAAAGGAGAGCTGTACTCGAATTGCTATCCGTTGCTGCATATATATGACCTTCGCTATCCGGCTGTTCCGCGGTATTCACATCTTTTATCTTTATCAGCGAGGTGACAGGGAGTTTTAGCTGTATATTATTCAGTGTAAAATCTTTCCAATCTATATTTTTAAAAGGAATCATCCGGAAGGAGCCGAAAAAAGCTTGATCTTTTTCTTTATCGTTCTTATCCAGATTTTCCTGCATGACCTGATAAATCCGGTTTCCCCGGACCCATACTTCTGCAAATAGGTTTGATTTGTCCAACTGGGCCGTTATTGCTGTACCGATCACATCGCCCTTTTCACGTGGCTCAACAGAGGTGACGTTGAGTGAAGGATTTTTTTCGAGAATTCCGCTTATCGCTTGCAGCGCCAATGACCTGTCGATCATGGTATAACCGATTGGATAATCGTGATATTCGACTATGTAATTTATTTTTCGGGCCCTATCCATCGAAAAATAATTGTATATGTTGTATCGCACCGTGTCATTCCCGATCTGCTCTGTGCGAGTCTGGTAGATATATTGTGCAGGAGGCGGTATTTTGACTGCAAAAGCACCGATGTCATAAATAGATTCCGTCAGGTCAGCGGATACTTGTAGACCGGAAATTGCGAACCCATTGAAAAAACGGTCTGAAAGATATGCATCCAACTGTCCACTGTTGGTAAAAGCTAATAAGCTATACAGCGTATTGTTTTTTAGCCAGAATTCCCATTTGGATAGCATATTGTTTTGCAATGTAACTACTTGCATCCCCTGTGCACCATCCTTTTCAAGAAATTGCTGGGATACAATACGATGTTTGCTCTTGGCGGACCTTCTTTCGTATTCCTTGGTAAAAAATTCTTTCGTTGTCAGCCCATGAAGTTCACCTACAAATGCTGCTGATACGATCAGTTCTGTTTCTGTGCTCAGATCACCGTACATCATGCTGGTTCCGCCGATAATATTCGCTTTGTGGACATATCCTTTTGGCATAGATACGGCAAAGCCATAGACTGAATCCTGATGAAGGACCCATTCCATTGTACTGTAATCTATTTTATATTTGGAGGCAAGGTTCGTTTTTTTCGTTTTGACGGGACGGAGTTTATAGCCTTTATTCCGCAACAGTTGGATTAGACCGAAGTCCCCTGGCAGGTGTGAGGCGCCCACAACAACAGAGACTGTACTCTTGTCCAATTGTGCCATGATGTTTTTTAGCATGGTATTATTCCTGCGTTGCATTTCGCCGCTATTAATATACGGCGAGATGGTTTTCCATAATCCATCTAGATTTCCGGTACTGTAGAATTGCAACAGTTGCTCAAAACGCTGATAGTAAACACTACTGTCCTTTTTGTTCTTTAGATGGACCAATTCATTCGCGCTTGTCTCTAGCTGATCTTCCATGGGCTCCAGGCCAATAATGAGCTTTCTATGCGATTTGGCCAGACCATAGAGATACGCATCGAGTACAGCGGTAATATCGTCTGGTTTATCGTGACTCGGATTCAAAAAGTACTTTACGATCTGTGGAGACGCCATTTGTTGCGAATCAGGCATTACGCCATGTACCTTTTGATAGCGTTGTATAAATTCCTTTTTTTGTGCATCAGTAAGTTCAATTTTTTTGGACGCGGGTTGTTTGTTGAACCGGATATTCCAGATTTCTTTATAAAGACTGTCGGGGTGTATTTCCAGGGCAAGGGCATCCGTATTGGCGATAGCAATAAATAATGAATCATTGCTATTGATCAGACGTCTATCTTTTAAATGCGCGGAACCGAGCAAATAAGAAGGTTTTTTCAGACCATTTCCGCTGATTTCCCATAAAAAACTCGGGTATTTTATTTCCTGGGCATTGGCCCTTTGCAGCACTAATAAGAAGCAGCAAACAACAAACAGTGATAGCAGCAGTTTTCCCGATTTTGTAGTTTCAACAGATTTATACATTTGATCAATAGCTAACAGTATGGTTTTGGCAAACGAAGATTAAACGATTAGTTGGCTCAATCTTTTTTATAACTAAAAATTTGAATTAAATAATGTAAGGTCAATATCAAATCGTGCCTATTAAAATTAGATAAATTTTAATAACTGTACAAGAGTACATTTTGTTGAAATTTCAGCAGTACATGGGTTTGCACAACCAGATCGATACCTTGTTACATTGGTACGGGAAGGGGACAGCTGGAAGGGATAAATAAGTTGTGAAGCCACGTCCTGAAACGTGGCTTTTTTACATCAAGCTGACCCTAGGCCCTGCTTAAATTTTTGAATCTGTAATTCGATTGAAAGTCACTTTCAGACTATATGCCTAGTTCGCCACTGGCAAGCATATGTCTATAAACCGTTCTGCAGGTGTCGAAGAATCCTGAGCAGGAATTTTCTACATAGGTTTGCGAAGTGAAGGTGTCAATCACTTGACCGCTACTATTGTAAACATTTAGCGTGTAAACACATTTTGTCAACATGCTTTTGCTTTCCTTTGACGCTTCGGTAACTTTAACCTTAGCGGTGTTTTTGCTTAGCTTGTAATTGACTGTTTTTACATTTGCATTTCCTTTGGGAGCTTTTGCACCCGTTCCAGCAAAGGCCGTAGTTGATAGCGCAGCTACGGCGACCAAACTCATTACTAATTTTTTCATTTTTTTTACTTTTTTTGTTTAACCATGCATGCCTGTTTAGGGCATACTTTAATTATCATATTCTAAAAATAGAGCTAGGAATTGAATTGATTTTGGCCGTTTGGTATTCGCGCGGGTTGAAACATTATTCGCTATTACTTATTTGATTTTTCGTTTTTGTATAGCTTACTTTTATTGTAATACTGATGCTATTAACTATCCAACGCTGATGATTTTAAAGTCATGCGATCAGATATAAGTATTGTGTAAGGTCAGGCGTAGAGTAGGGTAGGTCCTAACACATAAAAAACAATACAATGTGACAAAAACATGTAAATTTATTCGTGAAAAAACAATAGATAATTCAAACTAAACCCTAATCCATAGTTTTTCTGGAATGAGGAGGGGAGCCAAATGTGGTTATATGGTTGCATAGACATGGTTGCCATTTAAAGGATAGGAGAATTTTTTCGATATTGGTACTAACGAAACTTTGAGACGAGAAATATCCTACTGTGCCGGCGAGCCGCGGACAATAGCGAATAGATGGATTTGACAGCCTGAACAATTTAAATTACTCGTGAACATCGATCGGAGAGAACGTTTAGAATTTTTTGGAGAATAAAAAAGAATATCATGGAATCAATTCTAGCAACACTACTATTTATATCATTGGAAATACCTTACTTGTCTGGCGTTGTTATAGGAGGCTTTTTGTCTTTTGTTTTGTTTACTAAAACAGAGAAAAAAGTAACAGATTACATGCTCGCGTGTTGGCTGACTGTATCAACAATAATGCTGCTATCGATTTATCTACTTAAGTCAGGGCTCTACCTCCAACACCCAGTATTATCAATCCAGGGCTTATGGATGCCATTGGCGCAGGGGCCGTTCCTCTACCTCTATATAAAATATCAGACACGCCCAATCCCCTTTCAAAAAATAGACCTATTACACTTTTTACCATTTATTCTGGGCTATCTGCTTTTTTCTCAATTTTATTGGCTTTCATTTGAAGATAAAGTGAATGTGCTTAAAAATGGTTCCATGGGATTCGAAACAGAAAATAGATGGCGGATTGTTTTAATATATCTCTCGGGCGTTATCTATATTCCACTATCTTTCTACAAGCTGTTATTGTTTAGGAGAAATCTTAAATACCGATTTTCAAATATTGAAAAAGTAAATTTTCTATGGCTGCTTTATTTGGTCGCGGGTATGGCGGCAATCTGGATAATTGTCCTCATCTTTCATAAAGATCATCTTGTTTTTTCTGCTTCTGTAATCTATGTATGGTGGATGGGCTATTTTGGCATCAAACAGGTAAATGTGTTTAGCCAGAAGCACATTGAGGACGCGAACCTTGCTAATTATACCGAGATCGTTAATAGAGAAGAACAACCACCGGAAAACAGTCCGTATCCGCCTAAATATGCAAAATCACTTCTGGAACCAGATGCTGCGAATCGGATATACGTAAAACTACAAATTGTACTGGAGCAGCAAAAACCATATCTAAACCCAGAACTCACCCTTAACGACCTCGCAGGGATGGTTGATACGCATCCCAATTTGTTGTCACAGGTGATCAATTCCGTGATCGAAAAAAAATTTTACGAACTGATAAACGAGCTACGTGTGAAAGAATTTTTACAACGGATGACCTTACCTGACAACAAAAAATATACGTTGCTAACAATTGCGTATGACTGTGGGTTTAACTCAAAAGCTTCTTTTAACCGAAATTTTAAAAAGTACACAGGCAAGTCTCCTCAGCAGTACCTCAAGACAGATTTGTAAAAGACTCAATCTTCAAAAAGCGGACTCATTCTTCATAATAACCTGTAAAATAGGTTTATATCGTTTTATTCAAAGAGGTGTCAACCTGTCGGATGAGCCTTTATGAGCTTATATATCGCATACTTTTGTATATGCATTATGCTATGCAATATAAAGATGCAATATGAAAATGTTCAATTGGATAAAAAAAATAGTCGTTATCATTATTTCTTTCATCGTTTTAGTACTACTGGCAGGTTTCATATTTGAAAGCTGGTCTCGTGCAAAAGCTGAAAAGATTATTCCCAATGGTCAGTTCGCCGAACTGGACCGTTGCCGACTTCATTACCTGAAAAAGGGAACAGGTGGGCCAACAATTGTCTTTGAATCGGCATTATGCCCGGAAGGCCATTTGCAATGGTATTCTATTCAACAGGAACTAAGTTTACATACAACAACCGTATCTTATGACAGGGCTGGTATACTTTGGAGTGAAAGAGGGAAAAATCCAAAAACCGGAGAAAAAATGGCCGAGGAACTATACTTGTTGTTAGAGAAATCTAATGCACCGAAACCTTACATCCTCGTTGGCCATTCTATGGGAGGTATGCTGGTCCGAATTTTCGTTGATAAATATCCGCAGGATGTAGCTGGAGCCGTATTGATCGATAGCCAGCATCCGGACAATAAAAAATACCTTTCGCCGGGACTTTATAAATTGGTGAACAAGGGATTGCCTGCTGAATTTTTGAAGTTTGCGAATACATTTGGTTTGGCAAGACTGATGTTCAAGGATATGTTTCCTCCTTCGAAACCATATCAATATCAGAACTCTTTAATGCCTGCATTATTATATAAAAGCGCTGCTGCCGTTCTTGAAGAACAAGAGCAGATGGCCGCTATAAAGAATGATGCCGCAAAAATAATATCCTTTGGCAATATTCCTCTTTGCGTTGTCAGTGCGACGGATACTTCCCGTTTTGATACGTTGTTTAAAGAAAAAAGACTACGGGCCGAAATGGTAACAGCATGGGATAATATGCAGAAAAACCTTTTGTCCCTTTCTACAAACAGCAAACATCTTCGGGTCGCAGGCAGTGGCCATTACATCACTTTGGACCAACCGCAGGTTATTGTTGGTGCAGTAAAAGAACTTATTCTTCAATTCCGTGATCCTTCTCCCGTAAAAGATGGCCGATAGATCGGAAAGTTAATGACCTGTTTCGATTTGATATCAATACGATTTTAATTTTTTTAACTTTTAAATGTATAATCATGAAAACAAAATGTATCCTATTTTCTGGGTTGATTGCAACAATGATTTTTGGCTCGGTATCCTGCGGCAAAGATGATGGACCAGATGACGGCTCAGACAAGGGCTATCCAAAAAATGTAACCATTGAATACAAGTTTACTGTAGCTTCGGGTACGCCGAACAAAGTGGAACTATCCTACACGAATGCAAGTGGCGGAAGGGAAAACGTGAAAGATGTCATACTACCTTATTCGAAAAAAATAAGTCGTACTGTAAATCCTTATGATGATGCAGCTGCTCATTTTTCGGCATTTGGACCAGGGGGAATAAAGGTGGAGGTTTACATAGACAACAAATTAATAGGCACTAAAACTGCGTCGTCGAATTCTGCGACGGCAAGTTTTAATGATGCAGTTAGTTACATATGGCGGTAGTTTGCAGACATATCCTTGAAAAGTACTCTACTTTTCAGGGATACGTCTCAAATTTCACCATTTAATTTCCTTTATTCACCGAATTTTCCTGTCCTTTAGTCTAAGTCCATAGATCGGGCGACTATTGTATCGTAGTTTTGATTCTGAATCCACAGGGAGATGATGCAACAGTAGCCATATCCTTGCGACAATGAGGAAAAGAAATAAAAAAACTAACGGTTGGAAGATATCTGAATCGGTTAATTCATTTAAATAAGCAAGAAGCTATCTTTAAGTAAATATATAAAGGTTAAATGCCATGTCGTGAGATATGGTTTTAATTTTTGCGTATAGATCTAAATAGGAAAGAAAGAAATAAATTGAACAAAAATGGTTATTTTAGAGAAAAGGAAATTGTTTACGATCTCAACAAATAAACCCCTAAATCATGAAAAATCTTTTCACCGTTTTATTGCTTTTCATTCTATTGCCGCTTTCGGCACAACAAGCGCTTTTTAATCCCCAAGAAATCGTTTCCCCCGAAATTCACGAAGACAAATCAGTAACATTTAGGGTTTTTGCACCCAATGCGCAAAAGGTGGAACTCTCCGGCGATTGGATGCCCCGCGAAGGATGGACCATTGTCCCAAAAGCCATGACCAAAGGGAGAGACAGTGTCTGGACCTTCAGCAGTCCTCCCTTACCTTCGGAGTTATATAGTTACAATGTAATTATCGACGGAGTGAAAACGACCGACCCCAACAACGTATACCTTATTCGGGATGTGAGTTCTATTTTCAACGTTTTTATTGTGGGCGGAGGCAAGGCTGACAACTATTCTGTTAACAATATCCCCCATGGTACCGTGGCCAAGCGTTGGTATGATTCTCCCGGAAATAAAATGAAACGCAGAATGACTGTTTACACGCCTGCAGGATACGAAACGAGTCGAAAAGATTACCCTGTTCTTTACCTGTTGCATGGAATGGGGGGCGATGAAGAGGCTTGGATGGATCTTGGTAGAGCTTCACAAATTATGGACAACCTTATTGCGCAAGGAAAAGCCGAGCCAATGATCGTCGTGATGACCAACGGTAATGTTTTTCAACAAGCTGCACCAGGGCAATCGGACAAGGGGTTTTATAAACCTACGATGGCCCTGCCACACACCATGGATGGCCAAATGGAAAAGACTTTCGGGGATGTGCTGGAATTTATCAATAGCAATTACCGCGTCAAGAAGGGGAAAGACCACACGGCCATTGCAGGGCTTTCCATGGGCGGCTTTCATTCGCTCCATATTTCCAGACACTATCCCAATACCTTTGGATATATGGGCTTGTTCTCGGCTGCCGTTATGCCACGATCTGAAGTACTCCCTGAGTTTTACCAAAATTTAAATGAAAGTCTTACCCGCCAAAAAGAAAACGGTTATCAGCTTTATTGGATTGCCATGGGCAAAACCGATTTTCTTTACAATGAAATAAAACAATACAAGGATAGGTTGGATCAACTCCATATGCCTTATGAATATCACGAAAGCGAAGGCGGCCATATTTGGGCCAACTGGCGGGATTATCTTACTCTTTTTGTGCCTAAGTTGTTTAAAGCACCGTAGGGGAAATATAAATAGTGTCCAATAACTGTTAGTTCGGTTATTCTAAAGACTGACTGCTAGTGTACTATATAAGCTTTATATTATAGCCAGGTCGTGAGGCCTGGCTATTTAGGTGATTACATTAAAAAGCATCGTTCTTTAATTGATCAGTTTCTTAAAAGTTGACTTTTCGGTTTCACAAATGCTACAACAATATGTTGCAGGCAGGTTTTCAAATAGTGTTCCTGCGGCGACATGCTGTGTACTATCTCCCCAGATGGGATCATATATTGTCTGACAAGCCGGACATTGATAAGTGACCCTGACCGGATTGGATTTTTCTGTTGTAGCCTGCGTAGGAAGATGATGAGGTTCTTGGGCTACTGTGCTACCTTGAAGTTGATAAAAATCTTCACACAATGCCAAAATCACATTGATAAGTTCTGCTCGTTCCACGCGTTTTCGATAAGTGACAAAATCTCTTGAATTAGGGTTAAAATCTGGTGTATGTTGTACGTTAAACCAAGATTTATCTCCCTTAGATTCGATAAAACGCAAAATTACAGATCCCCAAATCCCACTCTTTGGTTGCATTTTAATACCAAAACAAAGTTTGTACGTGCGGATATCCAACCAGTTCATATGGTGCACCAATTCCTGCTTAAGCGCTAATGCAATGGGATCAAAATCTTCCGTCATCCAATTGAGTTCATTTAGGGCATGCCGGAGGTTGATTCGATGTCGGTCTAAGACGCTATCCCAATCAGCTCTTGTTGTAGGTTGAATATCTTTAATAATAATTGATTTCCAGGGTGTAGTGTACAATTGGCCTATCCTGTGTCGCAGACAGAGATGACATATGTCGCGTAAAAAAGCGGTCGAAAAGGTTTCGGAACGTCGGTATACGCCCAACCATAGTCTATCTTGGTAGTTATTAAACCCCTCATAATAGGGGAGCTTAAACGCAGGCTCCATAAAGGGCTGTTCTGTCGGCTGGAAAAGAAATTTTCCGGAGGCAATAGCCGATGCTTCTAACTTCTGTCCCAACGTTTGTCCTTCGCTTGAACTTGCAACCAGCGTCCCGATCATCATGGGCTCCAAAAACAGCGTTAGTCTCGCAATATCGTCTGTGTTTACAAGGGTAGACCAGGTATAAAACACGTTGCTTTTGGGAAATCGGAGCTGCAGGTGCCAATAATTGCTAAATTCCGAAGTGATGAAATTTAGATTTCCAGTATAATAAGGTACCAAAGACTGTGTGCAGTCCACAACATTCACTTTTAATTGGGGATTGAACTCGAAACTGTCCAAAACATCTTTGTATACGCCTTCACGTACCCATGGCCCCTGATTAAAAAGCCCGTCGGCTACATATGAACTCACAATGTTTGGATATATATCTTCACCGATTTCATAAGCAAACTCCTGATTGATGAGTATATATTCTAATTCTTCGAGTTGGGTGTCGTTCACCCTAAAGTACAGTTGCTGCCTACTGCCAAATTTGACTTCCGTAATACCCACCTCCTCCAAAGGAATCAATAGGTTGGCGAGCTCTCCTGGAGAGATTGCACCACCAGAAAGGTTAACCTTGATAAACTGTCCTTTTTTTATCGTTTTACTCTGCATAGGATTTTACCTCCTTATCCTTTTCTATTACGTAATTTTCCAGAATACGTTTAACTTCAGGTTTACAGGATCCACAACCTGTCCCAGCGCCGGTGGATGTACATAGCTCCTGGAGGTCGGTACATCCATCACTGATACATCGTTGGAGATTTCCCTCGCCAACTTGGCTGCATGAGCATACCAATCGCCCGACGACAGCTTCCTTGGCCGTTCCGCTTCGTAGTAGCTGCAGTCGTTTTTCACTTAATTCGATCCTGTTTGCGATCAGGTTTTTAAACTCAAGAAATTCGTTCTTGTCTCCGATCAAAATGGCACCAACAAGTCTATCCTGATAGATAATACATTTTTTGTAATAGCGCTTGGCCTTGTCGATAAAAATAATCTCTTCATAGTCCTCATTTGGTGTTTCTGTAAGGCCGATGCTACAGAGGTCAAAACCTTGTATTTTGATAATATTCATAAACAGGCTTCCCTTATAATGGCTGCTGATATCTCCCTGAAGATAATGTGCAACTATAGCAGCCTGTTCTTCGGCAGCTGCAGTGATACCGTAAAGTGTCCCTTCAAATTCTGCAATCTCACCGATGGCATAAATAGCAGGGTCGCTAGTGTTCATATGATTATCCACGACCACACCCCGTTGGCAAAGTAGGCCAGCATCCCGGGCTAATTCGATATTGGGCGTAGTCCCTATCGCCAGGATGAGGGCATCGCATTTGATCTGTCGTCCACTCTTTAATTCGATCTTTGTCAGTTTATTGCGGCCACAGTATAGTTGAACTTCATCGTTATAGAAAATATCGCAGCCGAGATCTATCATTTCTTCGTGAAGCAATTGGCTCCCAAGTGGATCCAGCTGCCGATTCAAAAAACGCGAAACACGTTGAACGATGGTGATTTTTGTTCCATTTTCACGAAGGGAAGCGGCCATTTCCAGCCCTAATAATCCGCCGCCGACGATAACGACATGTGCCTGTTCAGGAAGGTATCGCTTCAATAGGTCAGCGTCAGTCCGACGCCGCATCGTAAAAATACCAGGCAGCTTCGGCACATGTCTTGGCAGGCTGGGCCGGCTGCCTGTCGCGAGAATTAAGATATCATAATATGTTTTAATACCGCGTGAGTCCGTGACATATTTGTTGCTTCTGTCGATTGCCGTAACCTGGACAGCACGTATATGCCGGATATCGAGTAAAGACTCCTCTTCGTCTTTCATTTTAACCAATTGCTCCCATTGAAGCTCGCCACTGACATAATGTGGTAGCATGACACGATTATAAAAAGGTAGATCCTCATTACTGAAAATGATAATCTCATCGGTCTTGTTTACTTCCCGAAAGGAACGGACAAAACCATGCGCTCCGGCACCGGCACCGACAATGACGATACGTTCCTTGCGCTTCACATGAGGTTCGACACGTACTGCGCAAAATTTAAAGTCAGGCTCCTTCGAAATAGGATCCACCAAATCGTTGGTCAGATTATTGGCACGATGGAGATCAGATCCTAATATCTTGCCCCAATGCATCGGTAGAAAGACGACTCCAGGTTTAATTGTCTCGCTGACCCGTGTTCTGACACGAACTTCGCCCCGTAGCGAATAAACATTTGCCAATTGCCCGTCAATCAAGTTCAGTGCTGTTGCATCGCTTGGATGGATTTCCAAGAATGCAGTCTGAATATGTTGGTTCAGCTTACTTACCTTGCCAGTTTTAGACATGGTATGCCATTGGTCACGGATGCGTCCTGTAGTCAGGATAAGCGGGAAATTTTGGTCAGGCAGTTCGCTGTGATGCTGATCCGGTGGGCTATGTAATTGCGCTCGCCCACTTGGCGTAAGGAATTTGTGATCCTGAAAAAGTCGTGAAGTGCCTTTTCTCTTGGATAGATCAAAAGGCCATTGCACGGTATTTAGATTGTCAATAAGTTGATAATCCAACCCAGCAATATCAATATTTGTCCCGGCCGTTAACTGGACATGTTCTTTGTAGATGTCCTGTTGTGTAGGATATGAAAAACCTTTAAAACCCATTTTTTGTGCAAATCTTGCAAAGATTTCGGCATCCGGAAGAGCTTCCCCTGGCGGGTCAATAGCCTTATGCAGGTGACTGATCCTGCGTTCTGAATTCGTCATTGTGCCTTCTTTTTCGGCCCATCCAGCTGCAGGAAGAATAATATCGGCAAAGTCTAGGGTCTGGGGCTTGTTGGATACCTCCTGCACGACAACGAATTTAGCCATTTGCAAAGCTTTTTCCACCAGCCGTGTGTTTGGGAGGCTGGTGAGGGGATTGGTGCAGAGAATCCAGATCGCCTTCAATCGTCCGTCGGCCAAGGCTTCAAACATTTCGGTGGCCGTGAGTCCTGGTTTGCTGCTCACAGTAGTCCCTGACCAGAATTGTTGAATTTCATCGCGATGTGTTTTATTATCCATATCACGGTGAGCGGGTAGCAGGTTCGCAAGCCCCCCAACTTCTCTTCCGCCCATGGCGTTGGGTTGTCCAGTTAGTGAAAAAGGGCCACTTCCCGGTTTTCCGATTTTCCCTGTAATCAGGTTGAGATCAATTAGGCTCAGGTTTTTATTAACTCCCACTACGCTCTGATTCAATCCCATAGTCCACATAGTCAGAAGGCTATTGGATTCGCCAATATAGCTGGCTGCGCGTTCAATGTCTTCCGCCGGGACACCACATATCGCAGCGGACTCCAATAAGGTACGTTCGAATACCCGTTTTTTGTACATTTCATAGCCTTCGGTATGATGGTTTATGAAATCAAGGTCAATGTCTCCTTGTTCGATAAGTAATCTTCCCAGCGCATAATTGAGCGTGATGTCTGTCCCTGGGTTAATCTGTAAATGCAGGTCGGCCAATGCACAGCTGTCCGTGACACGAGGGTCGACAACAATAATTTTGGTCGCTGGATTTTTAGCTTTGTGCGCCTCTACACGTCGCCACAGGATCGGATGGCACCAGGCGGGATTGGCACCTGCGACCAAAAAGCAATCGGCAAGCTCGATATCGTCGTAGCATATGGGTACACTGTCTTCCCCTAGGGTCTTTTTGTATGCCGCCACAGCACTGCTCATACAAAGACGTGAATTGGTGTCAATATTGTTCGTGCCAATAAATCCCTTAACCAGTTTATTGAGAATGTAATATTCCTCTGTAAGACATTGTCCAGAAGCATAAAATGCCACAGCATCAGGACCGTATTTTGCAATTAACGTGCGGAAGACCGCTGCTGCGCGATCCAACGCTTCATCCCACGAAACACGTTGCAACGGACTGGATCTATGGTGCCTCATCTGGGGATAGAGCAGTCTGTCTGAGCGATCATTGACTGTATATTGCAGATTCATGCCCTTGCTACACAATTTGCCTTGATTGACGGGGTGCTCACTATCGCCGCTAACAGAAATCAGTTGATTTTTTTCGACCGATATCTTCACGCCACAGCCCACACCACAGTAGCAGCAGGTACTTTTATATACATTGTTCGACTCTTTATTCATAGTAAAAGGGATACTAATTCTACACTTCTAATGACACATTTTGAACGACAGTTTCAGTTCGAGGATGAAAACGCACGAGGAGTACCGTGAAACCTATCAGAAAAACGCCAATACCGATATATTGAAAGGCATCCGCATAACTGAGCGTTTCGGATTTAAAAAGAAATCCGACTAACATTGCTCCAATATTTCCTCCGGCACCGACGATTCCGCTCACACTGCCAATGTTATCTTTATTAATGAAGGGTACGATACCATATGTACAACCGTTTGCCATCTTAAGGAAAAGTGCAAAAAGCAACATGGTAATAATAGCCAGAAGTAATGTGTTGGAAGTGGCGAACAGACTTATGCCGATTCCTTCCAAAATCAATAATATACCGAGAATTATACCCTTACCTTTAATGCCGTAACTTTGTCCTACTTTATCACTTATAATACCGCCAAGCGCACGGGCGAATAGATTCATGCCGCCAAAGATACTGGCAAGGGCTCCCGCCAGGATAATTCCGGTATCAAAACGATCGATAAAGAAGGTAGCAGCGACGTTGTCAACCGTGATCTCTATCCCGAAGCAAGCCGCATAGGCGAGTGTAAGGATCCAGACACGATAGTCCTTTAACGCGAGCAAAAATGAACCATTTTTCTTGCTATTGATTCTCCCGCCTTCGGAGAGTTTTTTGAAATTGCCTTGCGCTGTATCTTGCGTATACCGATAATAGATATACGCCATAATGAGAAGGATAATACCGGGAACAACCATGGCAACCCGCCAAGAATCCGCCTGGCTTACGAAGCCCATGCCGACGAATGCCGCAGCAATGAGCGGCATGACCAGATTAGTAACCCCTCCGCCGAGGTTGCCCCAACCTCCAGTTACGGCATTGGCCGTACCAATAATATTGGGTGCAAACATCATTGAAGTATGGAACTGCGTAATCACAAAAGACGCACCGATGATGCCGATAAAAAAACGAAATAACAAAAAAGACTCATAACTATTACTCAGTCCAATAAATAAAACAGGAATCGAACCTGCGACCAACAAAATCGTGTAGGAGATCCGTGGTCCTAGCGTATCACACATCTTCCCGATAAATAACCGCGCAATAATTGTTGCTGAAACAGAGGCGATAATGATATTTCCAACTTCACCTTTAGTCAATCCGAGTTGTTCCCTAACCAGTGGCATAAGTGGGGCGACGCCGAACCAGCCAAAGAAACAGAAGAAAAAAGTGATCCATGTAATGTGAAAAGTGCGCATCTGTACACCTTTAAAAGATAAGATACTAAGCTTTTGGAGAGGTTGTTCTTGTGGATTCATAAGGAATATTGTTTGGTTGATGATTGAAATAATTGTCAAATGTTCAAGACTACCAGGATTTAAGCAATCCGTTGCGGGCATTTCGGTCTGTGTGATCTTGTTTGTCGTGTCCAAAGAGGCGATGATCCTCTCTAGTACTGTAGTTGTAGCCTGTGATACAGCCGGCTTATATAATAGACCTTTGTGCGACCGCGAGGCTGTGTGCATGCTGCAGATCGACGACATCACCGATGACGATAATGGCTGGATGGCCAAGCCCATGCTCCTTGCTTGCCCTGACAAGATCTTTGGCTTTGCACAATACCTGTTTTTGCTGGGGCAGGCTCGCGTGCTGTATAATAGCCGCCGGGGTTTCTCCTTTGCCATACAGTACATAGGTACGTGCTATCTCGTCGAGTTTGCGCATGCCCATGTAGATCACGACAGTGGACCGGCTCTGGACAGCCAAAGGGAGATCCGCCGATAGGCTACCATCTTTTTTCATCCCCGTCAGTGCCCACACCCCTTCGCTGATACTGCGGTGGGTCAGGGGAATATTGTTGATGCCTGCGCCTTGCATGCTGCTGATGCCCGGAATGTAAGAAACCGCAATATTTTCCCCCTGTGCGGTAAGCCATTCTTCAAAACCACGCCCGAAAAGATAGGGGTCGCCCCCTTTTAACCGAACCACGCGGTCGTATCGTGCACAATAATGTAGGATAAGTTCGTTTATTTCTTCTTGAGGGACGTATTTTCCATAAGGATGTTTGCCAACATAGTGTTTTGTACAGTTTTTATTTGCTATTTTAAGGATTTCTTCATTGATTAAGTTGTCATAAAGGATAACTTGTGCATTTTTTATCGCTTTATAAGCTTTTATGGTTAATAATTCTGGGTCTCCAGGGCCAGATCCTACAATAAATAACGATGTTTTGCCTAATTTTTTCATGTTATTTTGATTTTATGTTCATTTTACATGTAAATCTATTAAAAAATCTGATATAAATCATGAAATATTGAATTTTAAATGATTTTTATTTGAAAAAATATTATAAAAATCATATTTATTTTGATTTTTTAATTTTTTATTCCATAAATTAGTGATGTTTAAATATGAAAAATGATTTTTTATCAGAAAAAACAGTAATTATGGAAAGAAAAAAGGTTGTTATTATCGGAAATGGTATGGTTGGTAATAAGATTTGCGAAAAATTAAAGCATAAATCTGATATTCTGGATATAATTGTGTTTGCCGAAGAGCCAATTCGTGCCTATGACCGGGTGCATCTAACCGATTACTTCAAAGTTTCGTCTGTAGAGGAACTTTTCCTGTCAAAAAAGGAGTGGTATGTGGAAAATAATGTGAAAATCCATTTAAATGATCCAATTGTTGATGTAAATCGCTCAAAAAAAGAAGTACGGTCATTACAGGGGCTTATTGTTCCGTACGACTATCTGGTCTTTGCGACTGGTTCAGCTGCTTTTGTGCCACCTATTCCAGGGGTGGAAAAGGAGGGGGTATTTCTTTACCGGACGATTGAGGATCTGGATCTGATCAAAGCTTATGCAGCAAAAGTCAAAAAGGGTACTGTTATGGGCGGCGGACTACTGGGCCTGGAAGCGGCCAAAGCGTTGGTAGACCTCGGCTTGGAAGAAACGGCAGTGATTGAATTTGCGCCCCGTCTGATGCCGCGTCAGATTGATGACAGCGCAAGCCTGCTCCTGCAAACCAAGCTGGCAGCAATGGGGCTAAATTGTTTATTGCAAAAATCAACAAGTCGATTGCTGGGGGAAGAGCGCCTGACGGGAATCGCTTTTCAGGATGGTTCATCGATCGAAACGGATCTGCTGGTGATATCGGCGGGCATACGGCCGCGGGATGAACTGGCCAGGAAAATAGGGCTGGCCATCGGTGAGCGTGGCGGGATTGTGGTCAATCCGCACATGCAGACCTCAGACCCTGCTGTGTATGCCATCGGCGAATGTGCACTGGTCAATGATATGATCTATGGCCTAGTGGCACCCGGTTATGAGATGGCAGAAATAGCAGCCGAACATATCCTGGGGGAAGAAAAGTCCTTTAAGGGATTTGATATGAGTACCAAATTGAAACTCATGGGGGTAGATGTAGCCAGTTTTGGAGATCCCTTTATCAGTGAACCTTATGCACGGACCATCTTACTGGAGGACCGTAACAAAGGGATCTATAAAAGGTTGAACGTCAGCACCGATGGGACGCGCCTGCTTGGAGGGATACTGGTGGGGGAGGCCACAAGTTATAATATGCTCTTGCAGATGGTCAACAACAGTATGCCGCTGGCGGAGCATCCTGAGCTGCTCCTGATGAGCGAGCAGGGGCAGAACAAATCCGCTTCTTCGGGTTTGGAAGCCTTGCCCGATAGTGCCCTGATCTGCAGCTGTGAGGGGGTGACCAAAGCGCAGATCTGTGACGCGGTAATCCATGGGAACTGTGAAAATGCAGATGGAGTAAAAAAATGCACCAAAGCAGGATCGGGCTGCGGGGGCTGTGTGCCGATGGTGAAGGACTTGGTCAATTACACGATGAAACAGCAGGGTAAATATATCCGCAGTACCATCTGTGAGCATTTTGACCTGAGCCGGCAGGAACTCTATGACCTGATCAAGATCCATGAACTGAAGAGTTATGATCAGGTGCTGGATGCGCTGGGCCGTGGGCACGGCTGTGAGGTCTGTAAGCCGCTGGTGTCTTCACTGCTGGCCAGTCTCTGGAATGAGATGATCTTGAGCAAGGGAAATGATGTGGCGCAGGATAGCAATGACCGGTACCTGGCCAATATACAGAAGGGTGGTACCTACTCGGTTGTTCCCCGTATCCCTGGTGGGGAGATTACGCCGGACAAATTGATTGTTATTGGCCAGGTGGCCAAGAAATATAAGCTGTATACAAAAATTACGGGCGGGCAGCGCATTGATTTGTTTGGTGCACATCTCAATGATCTCCCGCTTATCTGGGAGGAGCTCATTGCAGCCGGATTTGAAAGTGGACATGCCTATGGCAAGGCCTTGCGGACGGTCAAAAGCTGTGTGGGCAGTACCTGGTGCCGCTTTGGCCTGCATGACAGTGTGTCCTTCGCCATACAAATAGAGGAGCGTTATCGTGGGCTGCGTGCTCCGCACAAGATAAAGTCAGCGGTGAGTGGCTGTATCCGTGAGTGTGCAGAGGCGCAGAGCAAGGACTTTGGTATCATCGCCACCGAAAAAGGATGGAACCTCTATGTCTGCGGCAATGGTGGTAGCAAACCACAGCATGCACTGCTGCTGGCAGCTGATATCGATAGTGAGACCTGTATCCGTTATATCGACCGTTTTCTGATGTTCTACATCCGTACAGCCGACCCTTTGACCCGTACCGCTACCTGGCTCAATAAGATGGAGGGTGGAATCGACTACCTGCGGAACGTTGTGGTCGAGGATAGCCTCGGTATGGGGGAAACCTGGGAGCAGGATATGCAGCTGCTTGTCGACAGCTATCGCTGTGAATGGAAAGTTGCTGTGGAAGATCCGGAAATCCGCAAACGCTTTGTCCATTTTGTAAATGCGCCTGAAGAGCGGGACGAGTCGGTACGCTTCGATTCCATGCGCGGTCAAAAGAAAGCCGCTGACTGGAATCTGAAAACCTATTAAAAGACCATGGTGTAACATCAATGACTGATAAAATCACTTACATAGAATCGCTAAACCTTTAAAATAAAAATCACATGAACACGCAAATTGACACACAAATCGACCTGCAATGGCTGAAGGCCTGCCAGATCGAGGATGCTATTGAAAACGGTGGTGTCTGCCTGAAGTTGAATGACGAACAGGTGGCCCTATTTTATTTCGCCCGTCGCAATGAGTGGTATGCTACCCAGAATGAATGCCCCCATAAGCGGCAGATGATTTTGAGCCGTGGGATGTTAGGCTCCCTGGGAGATACCCCAAAAGTAGCCTGCCCGTTTCACAAAAAAACCTTTGCATTGGATACGGGCGAATGTCTTTCGGGTGATGAATGTGCGATCAAAACGTATCCTGTGAAGGTGGAGAATGGGACGGTATATATTGGAATGACAGCTTAAGCCTGAGCCCAATAATTGAAATAAGAACCTTTTAAAGCAAATAAACGATGGATTATATTAGCCCCAAAGAGGTAGCCGGTGTGATGATGAATACCGCTATCTATAAATCTTCGCTCCCGATCAAAGACCTGCTGATTCGAGGGGCATTGTCAGGTGCCTTATTGGCGATTTCTGTAACGCTCGCACTTTTGGCTACGGCGCAGACCGGGCTGGGACTTATCGGCGCATTTGTTTTTCCCGTGGGCTTTGTGATCATTGTTATCCTGGGCTTGGAACTCGTTACAGGAAGTTTCTCCTTGGTGCCCCTGGCCTGGCTGGAAGGGAAGATCAATTTTAAGGTGATGGCCAATAACCTGCTCTGGGTCTTCCTGGGTAATTTATTGGGCAGTGTGCTCTTCGCGCTTCTGTTTTGGGCTGCAAGTACGGAAACTGGGCAGGCTAGCCAGCTTGGGAATATCGAGCAGAGCCTGATTGTCATCAGTGAAAAGAAAACCCTGGGCTACGGCAATCATGGTGCTGCCGGGTTATTTTCAGCCTTTGTCAAAGCCGTTCTCTGCAATTGGATGGTCTGCATGGGGGTAGTGATGTCCATGACATCCAAGTCTACCTTAGGCAAGATCCTGGCGGCGGGAATTCCCATCTTTATGTTCTTTGCCTTGGGCTATGAGCATGCGGTGGTCAATATGTTTGTGATTCCTGCCGGGATGATGTTCGGTGCCAAGGTGACGATGTCGGACTGGTGGCTGTACAATCAGTTGATCGTGACGGCCGGTAATATTGTTGGTGGGTTGTTGTTTACGGGAATGGCCATTTATTATACTTATCACCGGAAAGAACAGGTATCCACCTCTCAAAACTAGCTATTATGCAACGAATTGAAAATAGATGTATCTGGAAAAAGCGGGCCGGGGTAGTGCTGCTCCAGCTGCTTTTTTCGGTAGTTTTTTACCAGGCCTATGCGCAGCAAAAAACAGTGAAAGCGAGTTTGTTCGAAGGTGTCGTGGTGGCGGGCTATACCGACCAGGGGGCCTATGTCAACTGCACGGGGCCAGCGATTAAATATAGTTTCGCCCCGAAGGGAAATATCCTGTTGGGCTTGCTGCCGAGCCTGAAAATAAAGGAAGATCAAGTGGAGGAAGGGAAGCCCAAGAATGCCTGGATCACTCCGACACTGGGCGTTGGCCTGACTGCGGTGTTCAGACATCTCGCTGTTCAGCTGCCTGCTTTCTACAGCCCGAAGACCAGTACCGCAGACGGTAAGTGGAAGCTTGGGGTCGGGCTGGGCTATAAATTTTAAATTGACGTATTTTTAGGGAAATATTTACGTTGGGGAGCTGGTATGCCAGGATTGGTTTGCTTTACTCCCCATATTTTTCTGTTGCCAACTTGTTTAATAGTTCCTTGTTTTTGATGAAAATCTTCTTTTTGTCGACTGTTATCGCATCCGAATCAGCAAGTTCGGCAAGCATGCGGTAGACGGTTTCATAGGTGGTGCCCACATAGGCTGCGAGATCCTTTTTGCTCAGTTCAAGACCGATGTACCCGTCCTCTGTTCCTTCCGCAAAAACGCGATGAAGCAATAAAAGGCTCCATGCTAAGCGGTTTTTGACGGAAAGCTGGGCCAGGTTGGCCATTTTCTGCTCCGAAAGATGCAATTCATCGGCAAAAAATAGCATCAGACGATAGCTTAATTCAGGATTGATGCGCAGCGTGGACAAGAAGAAGGGCAACGCTACAAAACATAGCTGTGTTGCGGCAAGTGCCGTGGCCGAAATAGGGTAAATGCTTTGTTCGGATGAAATCCCGCGATGGCCTACCATTTCTCCCTTTTTGGCAAAACGTACGATGGTCTCCCGGTCTCCAAGGTTGCGGTGGACTTTGACGAATCCCGATTGGACAAAGTAAATACCACGAACCGGCTCCCCTTCACGGATAAACTGTTCGCCTTTTTTCAGTGTGATATTTTTTCGGTGGAGGTCGATTTGTCCAAGCCACTCTTGCATAACATAACGGCACATCAGGCAAGAGTGGTCACAGGCATTCGCTTTCTTCGTTCTCATCAGAATCAGTTTCGTATGGTAAAGTTCTTTTTGTCTGACCAAAGGTATCACCTATTCATTTAAAATCCTATTTTGTTTAGTATTAAAAGCAGGAATGGGCGATAGGTATTTCTTCACAAGTTCACTTTGCAAACGATGGTCATCGAAGTAGCGCCGCGGGCTATTTTTAGCGAGTTGCGCCTTGGCTATTAATGCACCATGGTTATTAAAATGCTTAGATTCCTTTCCGCATCAGCAGTTTTATTCGTTGTACTGACATATCGATATCTTTGGCACTCCACTTTTCTGGAAAATAGCATATTGAATCGTTTGTCGAATGAAAATGAGCAAAATCATACTGAAATAGATTTTGCTTTCAGCGCCCTCGATATTATGGATATTAATGTTAATTTTATATGAAATTAACATCTGTTAGGTTAATTTGCATCAATTAAATATACCGAATTCATGATCGCTGGGCTGAAACATATTTCCATTTCAATGGACGATTTCCTCTTATTACAAGCCGGAGATCAGTCTATTTTTGGTATTGTGTTCAATTATTATCAGCCGATTATCTATTTTAAAGTCAGGCAGCTCTGTAAAAATGATAGTGATGCGGAGGAAGTTACACAGGAAGTTTTTATCGAATTTTATTTAAAAAGAACGCAACTTTCCGGTCCGGAAGCTATTTTTCCCTTTCTTTATACCATTTCAAAAAGAATGGCCATATCCAATTTCCGTAAATCGCTGGTTCGGTCCAATTATCTACAGTCGCTTCAGCATACCTGGCTTGAAAATTCCTTTTCGCTGCAGGATGAACTGGAAGGCAAAGAGCTACAGGTCATCCTGGAATCCATTATTGAACAATTGCCGCCACAGCAACAGGCAATTTACCGAAGGAGCAAGTTTGAAGATCAATCTTATCAGGAAATTGCCGATGAGGAAGGACTCTCCAAAAATACGGTGCGCAATCACCTCAGCCTCGCCTCAAAATTTGTGCGGTTCAAGCTGGACAAAATCCTGTCTATCTTTTTTTTCTAAGCAGCTCAACTTGTGCATCGATTTTTTATTAGCCCATTTAACAATCCCAGGGCTAAAAAAACGGCATCTATCATCCTTTTCTAAAAAAAATATTTTTCTATTGGTACTTTTTCTGGGTTCACGCGATTATGTAGGTGAAATCGATCCAAAGGAATGAACCAAATTGAACAATACAGCCAATTAATACGTAAGTATCTTGCTGATCAAGCCAGTAAAGAAGAACAGGCACAGCTTCAGGAATTAATGGATGACCCCGTATTTCTTCAGGCTTGGGAGAAAGTCTGGCGGGATAACGCGTATCCCGCACATCCCGCAACATACCCTGATCCACTTCGGATGCTGGAAAATATACTGGCTGATCCCCGAATTGCAACAGCGGCATCTACTCCCCAAAAAACTACAGATGGACATTTTAATTTCAGGAGAAATTGGTGGCAGGTTGCGGCAGTCTTTCTTGCGTTCTGCGGTGCAGCGCTATGGGGCTATTATAATTTTTATACCGTGGATACGCCACCGAAAGAGCAGCTATCTAATGTGTCGATCGTACCGGGTTCTGATAAAGCCATGATCATTCTTGAAGATGGAAAACAGATCGACCTCAGTTTGCTCCGTGCGGATACGGTACTTGACCAAGGCGAATATTTGATCACCAAGGATAACAAAGGTCAAATCAGTTATAGGCTAAAAGACAGCCAGGCACCAACAAATAATATCGTCTACAATACCATCATTACACCCCGGGGCGGGGAATATACGCTGAGGATGGCTGACGGGAGCCTTGTGCAGCTCAATGCGGGGAGTAGGATTAAATATCCCGTAAAATTTGATACAAAGTTGCGGTCGGTGCAGCTCGAAGGGGAAGCCTATTTTGAAATAGCCAAAATGGACGTTAAAGGCAAAAGGGTACCTTTTATTGTGCAAAGTGGAGGACAGACGCTCGAGGTCCTTGGAACACATTTTAACATCAAGAGCTTTGGTGATCACATCGTTACTACGTTGGTAGAGGGTAAAGTCAAACTTTCTTTTGCCGATGCTGCCCTAAAAGAACAAGTCCTTGCGCCTAATGATCAGGTCGTTTTCGATAAAAATCGCAAGAATGTAAAGAAGGAGCAGGTGGATCCCTTCTATAGTCTCGCCTGGAAAAATGGAAATTTCGCTTTTGATAATGCATCCATCCAAACGGTTATGGACGAGGTTGCACGCTGGTATGACGTCGAGATCAGTTACGCAGACAAGCTGCAGGGACAGCACTTCTCGGGGACTATCTCCCGTTATGAAAATATCGATAAACTATTGAAAACAATTGCTTTCGCCGGTGGCGTACATTTCGAACGTAAAGGAAGGAGGATATATGTGCTAAACTAACGCTGATGAGAAGATAGCATATATAACAATCAGGAGCGCGCCAACGCCCCTGAAAGTTTTGTCTTTTTCTCGACATGGATGAATAGTAAAACCGTTAAATTTTATCTCAACCGAATGCAATTTAATAAAAAAAAATTGATCGGACCGACCCTATTATGTCAGGTAAGATCCCAGAAAATACCAATTTCTATGAAATTGTCATTAGCAATTCCTCTCTTATTCGCAGCAAATTTACAGCTGCACGCATTTTCTTTCGGGCAGACCGTCAATCTGAAGCGGAACAATGTGAAGGTGAGTGCTGTTTTGAAAGAACTGCAGAAGCAAAGTGGATACAACATTTTTTACAACGAATCGCTGATCGCAAAAGACGACCGTATCAGCGTCAGCTACCACAATATCGCTTTTGAAGAAGCCCTGAAAGATCTGTTGACAAAGCTGCAGTTATCTTATGTCAAAGCGGATAAAAATATTGTCTTGAACAAAAGAACGGATCAGGCTGTTCGTCAAACGTCGGTTACGGAGGCTCCGCAGCTATACCCGGTCAAAGGAGTGGTCAAAGACGATCAGGGCCGACCATTGGACAATGTTACGGTCAGCGAAAAAGGCAAAAAGGAGAAAACCCTCAGCCGGGAGGATGGCAGTTTTCAGATCCAGGTCAGCAGCCCTGATGCCATACTTGTATTTACTATGGTTGGCTATCAGCCGCTGGAGATAGCGCTGGCACAGCAGTCAACCTTGAGTGTGACCATGAAGGCGGCCATCAATGCGATGGAAGAGGTGGTCGTCGTGGGCTATGGTGTGCAGAAAAAAGCCAACCTGACGGGTGCCGTATCACAGGTCAATGCGGATGATATCGCGTTGCGTCCAAGTGCCAATATAGCAGGTACGCTCCAGGGACTTATGCCCGGCTTGAATATACAGCTCAACAACGGTGATCCATCCAAAACACCTGATATCAATGTGCGGGGATTCAATTCCATCAATGAGGGCGGGCCGCTGGTATTGATCGACGGGATCGAAGGGAATATCACACGGGTTAATCCCAACGATATTGAAAGTGTTTCTGTGCTGAAAGATGCTGCTTCGGCGGCCATTTATGGCGCCCGTGGCGCTTTTGGTGTCATCTTGGTGACCACAAAAAAAGGGAAGGCAGGAACCGTGAAGGTGGATTATGTCAATAATTTCGCCTGGACTACACCGGCATCCCGTACCGATTATATCTCTGATCCTTATGTCTACGGGAAAACAGTAGATGCCGCACTGTATGGCTATAACGGCAGTTCCTATACACGCTACAATCCAATGGACTGGGAAGCGATCAAAATGGTGGCTGCAGGGGAGATTGCGCCCTTTCATGAGAAGCAGGCAGACGGAACCTATAAATTTTTCTATAAGACCAACTGGTGGGATTACCTATTTAAAAAATATCAGCCCTCCAATTTCCATAATATCGCCATTTCAGGTGGCAGTGAAAAGTTGAAAGCCTATCTCTCTGGACGTGTATTCAAACGGGAAACAATCAACAATATCAATGACGATGCGGATATGGACCGCCAGAATATGAAATCCAATCTGGTATTCACGCCCAATAGCTGGTTGGAAATTTCGAACAATACGCAGTTCATCAACGAAAAGGATAAAGAATATGGTGGCTACAGCAATGGCCTGGGCGGACTATGGAGTACGACAACCTGGTATAATCTAATGCCTTTTTACCCCAATTTTGTCGATGGTATTCCCACGGACATCGGTGTGGGGACTGGCGGTCAGGGAGCCAATGCCGGATTGGAATCTGGAAAAAGCTGGGAGCTACGCAATAGCGAAGAGTTTACCAATACGTTCCGTGTCCTGCTCAAGCCACTGAAAGGCCTTCAGGTAAATTTTGATTATAGCAACCGTATCGAAAATTTTTCACGGAGCACACGCCTCAACCCTTTCAGTTACTATTCGGGCAACAAACTCAATTATACCACTGCAGGCCTCAACCGTTTGACAGAATACCGCTGGAAAGACAAGTATAACGCGATGAACCTGTTTGCGACCTACGAAAAAAATGTGGCGCAAAAGCATCAGTTCAAATTATTGGTGGGCTACAATCAGGAATCCTTTGACCGGGACCGTATCGCCGGAGCCATGGACGACCTGCTGATCGAGGATCTATCCAACCTGGCGCTGGGAACTTCCATGTACAGCCTGAGCGGAACAGCTGAAAATTGGGCTATTCAGGGCGTTTTTGGCCGTTTTAATTATGCCTACGACAATAAATACCTGCTGGAAATAAATTCACGGTACGATGGTTCATCACGGTTTCCTAGCGGGAGCCGATGGGGATTTTTCCCTTCCGTCTCATTAGGCTGGCAGCTGGATCGTGAGCACTTTTGGGAATCGATCAAAGGCACTATACCTACCTTAAAGCTCAGAGCTTCGTATGGCAAGCTCGGCAACCAGACTGTAGGGGTCAATACCTTCAAGGAATTGATGACCGTGCAGCAGTTGGCTTGGCTAAATGGGGGCTCCCGTCTTATTGGGGCGAGTACGCCGGCGCCATTGCCGAACGTCGTCACCTGGGAACGGACCAAAAGCATTGACTTCGGTGTTGATCTTGGACTGATCCAGAACAAGCTAAATGTCAATTTTGACTGGTATCAGAAGGATGTCGAAGGCATGTATCTTCCGGGACAGCCCCTACCAGCGGTATTTGGTGCCAGCGAACCACGTGAAAACTACGCTGCTTTGCGTAATAAAGGTTTTGAACTGGGGGTAAGCTACCAGGACAAATTTGACCTTGCCGGCTCACCCTTTCGCTTTAACATCGCCGTGAATACCACCAATTTTAAAGGGATCATTACGAAATATAATAATCCGCAGGGCTTGTTGAGTTCCTATTACGAAGGACAGGTGCTGGGACAGATCTGGGGATACCATATCGACGGACAGTTTCAGTCCGATGCGGAAGCATTGAGCTACCAGAATAGTTTCCAGGATCCACAATTGTCCCTCTCGAAAGTATATAACGATATTCTAAGCGTATCGCAAAATAGTGAGTGGAATATGTTGCGCGGCGGCGATGTGAAATACGTGGATCTCAATGGTGATGGACGCATCGACAAAGGCGACAACACGCTTGCCAACCACGGTGATATTAGACCCATTGGCAATGCCATGCCGAAATTTCCATTTGGTATCAATATGAGTGCTTCCTGGAATAATTTTGATCTCTCGGCGGCTTTTGCTGGTGTTGCCAAACAGGACTGGTACCCGACAGGGGATTTATACTGGGGTTCCTATCAGCGCCCGTATCTTTCCTTTGTACGCAAAGACCTGGTAGATAATGCATGGACCCCGGACAAGAAAGGGAACAGGTATCCACAGATCTATCGGGGATACTCGTCCCTGCAGAGCGGAAGGTCGCTATACGAACTGAACGATTATTACCTGACCAACGTCGGGTTCCTGCGGATGAAAAACTTTACGTTAGGCTATACCTTGCCGCAGCAATGGACAAGGCGCTATAAAGTTGAAAAACTGCGGTTTTACTTCAGCGGCGAGAATCTGCTGACCTGGAACTTTGGCAATCTGACAAAGTATATAGATCCCGAACAGGCAGGTGCAATGATCAATTATAATTCACCTGCGAGTGCCAATGATCCTGCGGACTCCTCGGAGCGGGGGCTGCTGCGGGACTATCCCATGGGTAAAACTTATTCTTTTGGTTTAATGCTTACGCTTTAATATTTGACAACGCAATGATAATGAAACTTACAACAAACAGCTATAAACTACTTGGTCTGTTGATCTTGCTATCGCTGGCAGCTTGTCAGAAAGATTATTTGGACCGTCCTTCGGAGGACCAGGTGGAAGCACCCTATTTTTTCAATACAGCAAAGGATCTGGAGGTTGCCACCAACGATTTTTACACCTTTCTGCCCAATGAATCCTGGTATACAAACGATGGGAGTTCGGACAATATGATCCCCCTTACGGTGGCCGACCGGATCAAGGGCAATCGAACTGTCCCTGTAGGAAGCGGCTCGGGCGGTTGGTCCTGGAGCCAGTTGCGCAAGATCAATTATTTTCTGGCCAACTACCATAAAGTTCCAGACGCTGCGGCACAAAAGAAATACGGTGGCATAGCCCGTTTTTTTAGAGCAAATTTTTATTACGATAAGGTGAAAACTTTCGGTGACGTGCCCTGGTATGGAAAGGTGCTGACTGCCAAAGATGAAGATCTTTTCAAAGCGAGGGACTCCCGGCAGCTGGTGATGGATTCCATTATGGCTGACCTGGACTATGCTATCGAAAATATACCAGCCGAAAAACAGCTTAATTTGATCACCAAATACACGGCACTGCTGCTGAAAGCAAGAGTAGCGCTCTTTGAAGGGACGTTTAGAAAATACCATCAGATCGCGGGACATGAAAAGTTCCTGAATGCGGCGGTCAGTGCATCGGCCGAACTGATGAATGCTGGAGCCTATACCTTGTACAGCCAGGGCGGAGCGGATCAAGCCTATCGGAATCTGTTTGCCCGCAATAATCAGGATCAGGTGGAGACTATCCTTGCCATTGATTTTGAATTGGGCATGCGTGTGCATGGCCTTGGCTATTCCTTTACCTCGGCAACTTCGGGAGCCTACGGGATCGCCAAAGATATGATCAATAGCTATCTGATGAAGGATGGGAGCCGCTTTACCGATAGAACAGGTTACAAGACCATGGAATTCTATCAGGAAATGCAAAATAGAGATCCAAGGCTGACACAGACAACTGCGGGGCCGGACTTCCGTGCCAATGGAGAAACAGCAAATGAGCCTGTCAACTTGACGATCACCACCACAGGCTACCGCCTGATCAAGGCCTTGCCTGATAAATTGCAGTGGGGCGTATCGGCCTCCTATTTTGATGTTATCTTATTTCGGTATGCGGAGGCACTGCTGATCCATGCCGAAGCAAAAGCCGAACTGGGGACGATCAGCCAAAGCGACCTTGACCTGACGATCAATAAGCTGCGTAGCCGCGCGGGCATGCCGATGCTTTCCTTAGCTGAAGCGAATGCCAACCCCGATCCTTATTTGCTGGCTATGTATCCGAACATCGACGGAGGCGCATTTAGGGGCGTTCTGTTGGAAATACGGCGCGAAAGACGGATCGAGTTGTTCAACGAAGGACAGCGCTGGGATGACTTAATGCGCTGGAAAGCTGGATCCAAACTGAATCAGCCTATTGTCGGCGTTTATTTTCCCGGTGTCGGAGCCTATGATTTTACAGGGGATGGCAAGGCCGATGTGTATGTCCATACAGGCAATACAGCGGGTGCACCGGGTACGGTGACCACATTGATCAATATCAATCAGCGGACACTTTGGGATCCCGTTTCAAATACCCAGAATGCCAATAAAGGCTCCCTGGATCCCTTTTATCAACGGGGTAAGTTTGATGAAAAACGTGATTACTATGCACCGATCCCAATCGAAGATATCCAGTTAAACCCAAATTTGAAACAAAATCCTGAATGGGAAAAATTATACCGATAACATGAAACAACTTATCTTTATTGCGATCCTCTGTTGTCTATTGCTCCCCGGATATACGTACTGTCAAAAACAGGATCGGCCTGATTATGCACTTGGCTATTCACTTGATATCCGGAAGATAGCATTGGAAAAATTAAAGGCAGACAAAGCAGCTGGTATGGATTATATCGAGATTGCGGGGCTCGGAAGCTTTGTCAATGCAGACCTCAGTTTAAAGATTCCACAGCATGAATGGTTGCTCAAATGCGATTCGCTGGCTACTGTGCTGAAGAAAGCAGGGGTGAGGGTATGGTCTGTCCATATGCCCTTTTCCGCCAAAATAGATATCTCTACGTTGGACGAACAGCAGCGGCAGCAGGTGATCCGTATGCATTTGCAGCTGCTGGAAGGACTTTACCGCCTTCATCCCCAAGTGATCCTGTTTCACCCTTCCTATTACCTCGAGCCCAACAGACGCGCGGCCCGCAAGGATCAGCTGGTACGGTCTGTCAACGAGCTGTACACGGCAGTGTCTAAGGCGGGGCAGCAGCTCGTCATCGAAAATATGCTCGGGCCTTCGCTGACGGTGGGTGAGCGGGAGCGACCCCTGCTGCGGACCGTGGAAGAATGTCAGGAACTTTTTGCCCGCTTTCCTGATCAGGTCGGCATTGCAGTGGACATGAACCATATTGCGCATCCCGAGCGCCTGCTTTTGGCTTTTGGATCGCGCGTCAAGACGCTGCATGTCGCGGATGGGGATGGCACAAAGGAAAGTCACTATCTACCCTGTAATGGCAAAGGACAGAATGACTGGAATAAGATCTTTGCCGCCCTGGAAAAAATTAAATATACAGGTGTATTTATGTTTGAGTGCCATTATGAAACCACAGCTCAGCTGGTCCAATGTTACCGCCAGCTACAGCAGAATTATCGTGGTACAAAACAATAAGCAGGTTCAAAAACATTGATTATAATGAAAAAAACGTTATATATTTTTATGGCTCTATTTTTTGCCCTAAGCATACAGAGCTGTAAAAAAGATAAAGTCGAAAGTGAGCAACGGCTCCTGGTCGATCGGGATTATATAGAGGTCGGCAGTAGGGCCGATACCTATCAGTTGGACATCTTGGCGAATGCGGCGGTTACCGTAAGCAGCGACAAAGACTGGATCAAACTCGATAGTACGGTGTATCCCAAAGGGAAAAATAAGATCCGGTTTTCTGTTTCTAAAAATTCGGAAGAGGAACGTTCGGCGACCTTGTTGCTCCGATTGAATGATAACCTATCGCAGGAGATTCTGATTTTGCAGGAATCCGGAAAAGTTCCCGTTTTTTATGTGACTCCTGCGGGCAAAGGGGATGGCAGTTCCTGGACTAGTGCTACTGATCTCGATCAGGCACTCGAAAAAGCAACGACAGGCAGTACGCTATTCCTGGCCGAGGGGACCTATGTTCCAACACGGACCATTCGCAATGGTGACGTCAATGAGGAATCGGACAAAACCATAGAGATCGCAAAGAATGTCAGCTTGATCGGTGGCTATGCGGCCAATGCCAAACCTGGAGATCAGCCTAATCCAGCGCTGTATAAAACCATTTTTCAGGGAAAGCTTTCAAGTGGAAAATCGGTGTTTCACACGGTCACGGTGACGGCATCCGCGGATCCTGAAAATCAGGTTAGGCTGGAAAACATCAGCATCAAAGGAGGAAATGCCACCGACCGCAGTGCCGGTACGACGATTGACAACATTAAATTCAGCCGCGGCCAAGGGGGTGGTATGTTGATTGGCATGGCTCGGGTACTGCTCAAAAATGTGGATGTAGTCGACAATAAAGCGACCGCAGATAAGGGTACCGCAGGTTTTGCTGCCGGCATCTACGCGTTTGCAGGCGCCCAGCTCAGGTTGGAAAACTGTCGCATCAACAATAATAGCAACAGCGGAAATAACGGAGGCGGACTATGGATCGCCGATGGTTCACTGATTGCCTACGATAGCCAGTTTAATCACAATAGCGCTAAAGGCACCGCAGGAGGCGTACACGCCTATCCAAATGCGGATATTACACTCTATAATTGTGAGGTGATCGGCAATTCAAATACATCTTATGGAGCAGGCGTTTATCTGCGTGAAAAATCAAAAGGGATATTTGTTAATTGCCTGCTGGCTGAAAATTCGAGCACATCAGCCAATGGCGGCGGCGGACTGATGCTGTATGATAACAGTCAGGCAGACGTGATCAGTACCACCATTACCAAAAATGCTGTTGTTGGTCCTGGCGGTGGGGTCTATCGACGCAGCAATGTCAACAACCTGACTTTGATCAATTCGATCGTATCGGGCAATACCCAGGCGGGCAGTTCTACCGATGTTGATGCTTATTCTGATAACATCGCTGTCGTGCCACGGATACAGCACTCGGTTGCAGCGCAAGCTGTGTATGCTGCTGATGGAAGCATTGTTCCAAAAGTAAGCTTTGAACCTGCTTCCATGCTGAATCCGGATTACCTGCCCATAGGTGCCGAAAATCCGTCCATGAGCTATGGTTTAAGTCCAGCCGGACTGCTGGAGCTTGCCAAGAAATATACGCCGGCATTGGACGATAGTCGCATGCAACAAGATATCAATAATAACCCGCGCTCTTCCAGCTGGATGGGTGCAAAAGTGAAATAAGATGAAACAATTAAGCTGTCTATTTATCCTTACCATGCTTTTATTGGGCAACAGCTGGGCTGCTGCGCACAAAAACATCCTACTGTTATTAGGTTCAGCCGATCCTGAGGTACTGGCTCAACGGGTAGATGTTGCTGCGCAGCTCTACCGTATCCGGCCGATGGATGCTATTGTGGTGTCTGGAGGTTGTGGTGCGCACGGTTCCAAGATTTGTGAAGCTTCGTCCATGGCGCTGCAATTGGTCAGCAAGGGCGTGCCGGCGGCATTGATCTTCAAGGAGGAAAACTCCAAGACGACGGTGCAGAACTACATTTTTAGCAGGCGCCTCAAAAATAATGCTGGCGAGCGAATCATACAGCCCGGAGATACCGTGTATGTTGTTTCCAACCACTGGCATGCTATTGCTGTCGCTGCTCGCCTGCAAAAATACGATGGGGTGACAGCGAAGTTTTTTATTGAAGGTGCTATACAGCCCAAAAAGGAAGACCGGCTTGATTATGCCGGAATATTTAACGCTTACGATGACAATCACCTTTTTACGTTAAAAGGAACCTGGCTGACACCGGAAGCGGTATGGACAAAAAAAGACAGTACCTATTACCTGACGCAGGATATCGTCTACACAACGGATGCAGCTAACAGCAGCTATAGCGTCAGTCCCGTGGCGAAGCTGTTTCCTTTTCTGAAAGGCAGTTCAGAGTTTAATCCGCCAGTATATATCGATGAGTCCACCGCATGGTACATTCTCTTTGATGGCTATTGCCGTAAAGTTTCAAAAAAAGACTATAAGGTACTGGATGAACAGCCTATTCAGGAATGGCTGAAGCTGCCAGACACACTAAACTGGAGCCAAATCAATACCGGATATATCCAGGGAAAATCCTTGGTACTGATCGGAAAGGACAAGGTACTATTGGCGGAGCGAAAAGGAAAGATCTTTCGATATCTCCGGGAAACCGTGCCGCAACATTATTTTGTCAACTGGCCCTATAGCTGGGGGGCGGGCAATGTCAGTGCGGCAAGATTGATGCCGGGAGAAAATAAGCTCATCTTGTACCGCAATATGGAGTCTGCCGTATGCACTATTGACCAGAAAACAATTGAAAAAGCGATTCCATTAAAATTAAAATGGATCGGTGAAATAAAGTAAGAACAGATGAAAAGAAATTTTATATACAGCTTATTGCTGCTTTTTCTTGTTATTTCATGCAAGAAAAATGAGGGCGGAACGCAGCTGCCCTATGATTACAGTATTCCCCAGCAAGAAGACCTGGCGGAGATTATCAATACGACTGCCTGGAATACAAAAACGGTTGCCGACGGTGTCGTGTGGAAGTATTACCAATTTCCGCGGATATTTGATTCCAAACAATACGTCAATGTATTTGAGATCGATCTGAAGAAAGGCATGCAGCTGGAAATTCCCTATGTCAAGACCGGATTTCTAAAAACAAGTGCTGCTGCCACGGCCAAGGGCGCTTTGGTTGCATTCAATGGCAGTTACTTTAATACCAGTACAGGCGGATCAACCGTATTTTTCAAATACGATGGTCAGGTGATCAATCAGACTGTGAATGGATTTAATAGCTACCGTGAAAACGGCGCATTTACCTTTACCGGGCAGAGCTATCAGATTGTACCGAAGCCGGCAGGCGGCTGGGGGACCCTGAGCGCTACCGCTGCACTGGCTGGCGGTCCGTTATTGATGCAGAATGGTCAGGTGCTGGAGCAGTTGAACGTAGACTTCAATACCAGCAGACATCCCCGAACAGCAGTAGGACTTACCAAGGACAATAAGCTGATCGTAGCTGTTATCGATGGACGTTCGTCGCAGTCACAGGGACTGACAATTCCCCAGCTGGGCGAGTTAATGGCCGCCTTGGGCTGCACTTCCGCGTTAAACTATGATGGCGGCGGTTCCTCCACAGCCTGGGTGAAGGGCGAAGGTGTGGTCAACTACCCCTCTGATAATGGAAAATTTGACCATGAAGGTGAACGCGCTGTAGCTACGGTATTTACCGTGAAATAAAAAAATGATACTTTTATAATTAGACGGCCATCTCATGGATAAGAAGAGGTGGCCGCTATGAAGTGATAATGATTTCTATTAATTGAAACATCATGAAAAAAAAGACAGGTATCCTATTCTTCCTGGCCCTGGTTTGCGGCTTAGTATTTTCGTACGCTCAACAGGTTATTCCGTCTGCTAAATTTGCGCTGCAAGGAAGAGCTTTTGAAAATACGCCAAAATTTCATCGGGTAGATACAGCGAAGTACAGCGAACTTCCTGCTGCGGTAAAGAAATTATATACCCATGCTGCAGGAATGTTTATCACGTTTAAGAGCAATACGAGCAAATTATCTTTACGCTGGAAGACGGTTGATGCAGCGCTGGGCAATAATTCCACGCCGATTATGTCAAGAGGTTTTGATGTGTATGTAAAAGAAGCCAGCGGCTGGCGCTTTGCAGGGGTAGCCCGCCCCAATCTTAACCTGGCGGAAAGTAAGGCTACGCTGATCGAAGATATGGCTGCGACAGAAAAAGAATTTCTTATTTACTTTCCGCTATATAAAGAGCTATTGGATTTTGACCTGATTATCGACGACAAAGCCAGCTTTGTTGGTACCAGACAGTCGTTTGCTAAAAAGGTCGTGATTTACGGTTCCAGCATTGTCCATGGAGCGTCCGCGAGCCGTCCGGGATTAGCCTATCCAGCGCAATTGGGGCGCCGGCTCAATGCCAACGTGATCAATATGGGCGTGAGCGGCAATGCCCGCATGGAGCCCGCTGTGGCCGATATGCTGAGTGCTATTGACTCCATGGATCTGCTCATTATGGATTGTGTGCCCAATAGTAGCCCTGATGAGGTCCGGGAACGCACGTTTAATTTCGTGGAACGGATCCGTCGGTCCCATCCCCAGTTACCCATATTGCTGATAGAGAGCATTACGCGTCAGGTCGGCAATTATAATTTAAAGTGGCACACGCGCTTGACCGAGCAGAACAGGAATTTTAAGTTGGAGTATGAGCGATTGTTGCAGGCAGGTTATAAAAATTTGTATTATATACCCACGGATCATTTGATAGGCGATGATTCCGAAGGAACAGTGGATGGCACCCACCCAACAGATGTAGGATTTGAAAGGATGCTTAAAATAATCGGACCTAAAGTTGAGGCTATCCTAGCAAATAGTCCGTAAATCTTCACCAGCTCTCCAGCACTACTCCGGAAGTAATCGCTGACTTTGAGAAACACAATGTCATAGGGGCGTGTCAGTTCGCAGATTTAGCTATGTATTTCTCACCCATTAAAAGCCACATCGCGAGATCTGGCTTTTAACGTCAAAAGGGCCTGATTCTCATCAGACCCTTTCTGTTAGCGTTTTCTGTACAGTAATTTTTATGTTTCTTATCGTTTCCTCTTTTTTGTTTCCTCATCCAATGTTTTTAAAGACAATTGGATTTTCACTGTACGACGCCAATTTTTATGTCGGCCCTTTCTTTCGAAAGGAAGCTAGTAGCCATTTTGTATAGTAAGAACAATAGTCGATTTGAAATAGTTTTATCATTCCTGTTTTTTTTTGATAAAGTGAGCTTACCTTAAAATGAAAAAGGATACGATGGTTTCAAATTAAACCAGACTTTGTTTTAGCGCACAATATTGCCGTAACGTTGAGGGCGAGTCAGCAGGCTTTGTGGTTGCGGTCTTGAAAATATTATAATACAAAATTAATTAGATGGTTTACCTATAGCTTTTTAGTAAATTAAAATTAATTCGTTATATTGTTGGGTAATTATAGACACTGACGGATGGAGCATCCGTTGGATTTGAAAAGTTGTGATGTAAAAATAAACCAAATTTAAATTATGGAAAGAAAAAAACTGTTAAAAATGCTGATGATACTTGTTGTTGTGATATGCGTTATCTGTATATTATCAAATAGCGCCGATTTTGTCCAAGGAATTAAAGATGGTTTTAGTGACGCAGCAAAATAAGACTTTTTAACAATATTTTATATACTCTATAATAAATGAAAAAGCAGCTGATTCTACAATTGTTATTTTTTTTCATTGTTTCTAGCGGATTCGCTCAGGAAAAGTCCATGTTGTGGAAAATTACCGGAAATGGCCTCAAGCAAGATTCTTACCTGTTCGGTACCGTGCATATGCTGTGCCCAGATGATTTTGAGATCAAACAGAAATGCCTTGATGCCCTGGACAAAAGCCAAAAAGTAGTTTTTGAGGTAGATCTTTCCAATCCAGACAATGCCCAGAAAATACAAGCCTACAGTGCACCAGATACTGCATTTATAAAGACATTCTCTGACAGTGAAGTCCAAAAAATGGATAGCGTATTGGCCGCGGAAGATCTTTCCATTAAGCTCTTGGATTATGTGTCTCCTGTTGCGGTTATTTCTTTATTTACGATGAAAGGGTTCAACTGTGCTGATCCAACAAAGATGAAGTCCTATGAAATGGAATTGTCTGGCCTCGCAACTTCCAAGGGGAAGGTCATCGGGGAGCTTGAAACGATTGATCAGCAGTTTGCGTTGCTAAAAGACATCATTACACCCCAGCTGTTCATGGAATCGGTCTATCAGCTGAACAAATATCCAGCCTTGACCGCAAAAATGGTTGCAGCCTATAAGGCTGAAAATCTGGGAGAGTTGAACGCCCTGATTCAGGACCCTACCTGGATGACTGAAGAACAAAAAGAAAAACTGCTGAGTATGCGCAACGAGAACTGGGTGACCATCATACCCAAGATGATCAAAGATCAATCTTGTTTTATCGCTGTTGGCGCGGGACATCTCGCTGGGGATAAAGGGCTGATTACCCTGCTTCGTAAAAATGGCTATACTGTTACTGCCGTTGAATGATCATTAACCCACGTCGACTCTGAATCAGAATTAAAACATTGAATTCATCAAAATATGTCATATATGTCGGGTATTCAATCGAATCCTTATAAATAAGAACCTTTTCTTACAAATATAATTAAGCAGTACGAACTGGGATTAATCTAGTTTTTTTTATAGGATGGACGCGATGAAAATTTAGTAGCAAGAGTAAAGTAATAGGATTCTCATCAATTAAATGTGCGATTTATTATGAAAATAAAATGTAATATTTGCCCTACAGGCTTTTATAAATTAAGGCACGGAAAATATGGGGTATTTGGAGGTTGCTCAAATTACCCAGTTTGTAGGTCTACCATGAAGATACATGATTTAGTGTTCGAGTTTTTCGTTGAGAAGGGGATTAATGTTTATCGATGGAAAAAAGAATGCTATAAATGTGGAAAGCATACAGATGTATACAGCTACTTCCTGTATTACGAATTGGAACAGTTAGACGAATCTTATCAGTCTGTTCATGGATTAGGATTAGGCGATGTACCATGGATAGATAATCGACTGAAGCATGAGATTCCTTCAATAAAGGAATGTTATAGTAAATTCACGGATTCAACTTACATCGCAAATACGTGTGTATATTGTGGCGTGCTACAGGGGAAAAATTATGTAGTCGATGACCCACATGAGATAATGACAGAATTGTTTCACGATCGTTCTATGGAACAATATTTCTTTCGAAAGATCAGTATCGACGAAAAAGATATTGAGCTTAGAAATGAATTCTATCATTTATTTAAAGATGAGTAAATACGGACTCTTAGCTGGCAGTATATTCACCTGCCTATTCCTGCCATTTACCGAGTTTCCCTAATCGTTGGTCTAAAGCCGATAGGCCAGGGTGCGTATTGTGTTGTAGTTTTGAATCAAGAAATAAGAGCAGATGAAAAAACTAACACAATAAAAAGATATTATGAAAGCATTAGCCAAAACATTCGCAGCAGTAGCCCTAATCGCGGTATCCGCTTTCACTATGGCAGCTGAGGGACCAGGTTCAAAATCAGCAAAAGCAAACGTTAACCTTTCGACAGCAGATTTCGCTTTACAGCACTATGTTGCCGTCACGACTGAGGGTGAATCAGCAGGTGTGGAGGAGCTGTTTGCCGATGATTTTAGTCAAAAGATTCAAGTGTCCAATGTAATGACCTACGGACGTAATGCAGTGATAACCTCTTTGAAAAAACAAAAGGGAGAAATTCTGAACTGTAAGACGAACATCAAGATCGTCGAAAAATCAGCAGACTATATGATTGCAAAAATTGTACTGAAATTTGATCACTTTAGCCTAACTGACCTGGTGACTTTGGCGTACGAGAATGGCAGTTGGAAGGTGTTCAAGTCAGTTCATTCTTATCAATAGGCATCCATCTCAAATAAATATATATGTTGTAGAGCCACACCGGGCGATGTGGCTTTTTCTGTTTTAGCTCCTTTCCACTTTTATTCTTTTTTGAAAAGTATGAAATGCAAATATTGAATAATTCTTATGAGTCCTCCTGCTTTTAAACCATATGATTTAATATTGATTAAACCAGATTTCGATTCAAAAACTCGTCCCAAGCTTTTTTTAAGCTAAAGCATTTATTTCATACCTAGGGAAGTATTGGCTCAGCTCGTATTTTAGGTAATAAAGTAGAAAACTTGTCTGCAAAAGTGGAGATTGAAATAGTTTATAAAAATAACGTATTATTGCTATAGTGCATAGTATACAAAGCAGTTTTACGATGAGACTAAAATTTCTCTTTACCATTTTAGGCCTGAGCTTTTTCCTTTTTTCTTGCAAAAACAAGAGTTTAATAAATTCCGTTTGGAAAAATTGTGGAGATAATATTGGTCTACCGGATATCCTTGTGTTTAACGATACACACAATTTCGTCCGGAATGATACCATCTATAGTAGGCCGGTTATTGACTCCGCGATCGCGGTAATTAATCGGATTGAGACCTATTATGGTGAAAGAAGATTATATTTAAAAAGGCTTTCTGATCAAAAAATCTATAGATTCTGTGAGCAATAATAGACTTAACATGTTTTAATGTATGCAGCTCAATAATAACCATCAGCAAAACCCCGGGTTAATAGCGAGAAAGACTAAAAGTTGGCCATTCTTAATTATCTTGTTTTTATTAGCTTTAGCGATCATTTATGCTCGGCTAATTACTCCATCGATGGTATTAGGAAAATATTATTTCAAGTATCACGAATGTGGAACCTCAGCAGAACTTCCTGACAGGGATGATACGCTAACTCTACTTGATGATAATAAATATAGAAGTTCTTATTGGGGTAATGGAGAATATCGCGTAGAATACGGGATTTTTAGAACTCTATTGGTTTTGAGTTATTCAGGAGGAACTGCTTCACACGAACTTGGAATTAAAAAAGTAGGAAATAAGATCAATATTGTTTTGGATGGTGCTTGCAATTTTTTTTATGTAAAGACTGATTAGAATAAGTCAGATTGAATATGATAAAATTTATAGTCATAGCTTCTTCTTAGTTATTAAGCTGTAATAGCTACATCCCGTAATAGTCCGCAGCTTATCTAGGAAAAATATAGTTCCAGGGAGTTGGAGCGACAGATTAATAGTTCTGTCTTTGAACGCAAAATGATTGGTAATGTAAAACTCTCGTCACTGCCGAGACAATTTGAAGTAGACATTAATAAAGCGTTTAAAGATAGTTACGTTTTTGACTTATAAAATCTACCAGAATCCTATAATGAAGGATATCTTCAAAAAGGGCTGCTGCGTCAGATGAAAGATTTTATTCTTGAGCTAGGGCGAGACTTCCTATTTATTGACCAAGAATATAAAGCACAAGTTGGAAACTCTGATTTTTACATTGATCTACTTTTTTTTCATAGAGGATTACAGTGCTTAGTGGCATTTGAATTAAAAGTTGATAAATTTAAGCCCGAGCATCTTGGTCAGTTGAATTTTTATCTAGAGGCTCTTGATCGAGACGTTGAGCGATCCAATGAGAACGCAAGTATTGCTTTGAGCCGCAGTCTTTCACCAACAGTAGTAGCAGAATATAAAACACAATTACCAGATAAAAAGCTACTTCAACAAAAGTTACACGAATTATTTGAACAGGCTGATAATAGTGAGATTTAGATTGTTATTTGCATACTATATATCGTCGGTGCAATCACCTCCCGATTCCCGCCATTCACCGAGTTTTCCTGATCGTTGGTCTAAAGCCCGTAAATCTATATATTATCCTGTTGGATTACACTTCGGTTGGAATTATGTTCAATGGTTTTTTTCACTTCCAATGAGCGGAACAACAGAAACTGGTTTGAATAGTATTATGTTGCCAACAAATGATTATTATTACAGAAGCAACTCTCCTGATCTTAAAAGGTAATTTTAAATGTCTACATATATAAAACGATTATTAAGATTACGGGTCGCATATTTATATGCAATAATGCTCTTTGCTTACCTGACTATTGATGTTCTGTGTAATTTAATTTTTTTGAATCTATTTAAATTAGAACGAGGCTCAAATGAGATAATTCGTGATAAAGGCATGCTGCTAACATTCATCTATACAATAATTTTAGGCCCATTTCTTGAAACATTATTATTTCAATTTATTCCTGTAAAGCTCCTATCTACATATACTTTTTTTAAACAAAGGAAATTATTACTCGCTTTAATTTCTGCCCTTATTTTTGCATTGAGTCATATGTATAGTTTCTATTATTTTATTTTAAGTTTTCTGATGGGTGCAGTTTTTGTTTTTTCTTTCTTATCATGGAGTTTAAGCAGAAGGAGACAGGTCTTTGGCATACCACATTTTTACATATGATTATTAATTTGGTAGTATTTATACATCAATATTTTTTATGTTGTCTGTAATTGCTGCGGCTCCAACAGAAATTGTTTACCTTATATTTTGATTATATGACAGAAAAGAATAAAAAGATATGGAAAAATATACTTACAGTTGTTACTATTGCATTATTGGTTTATTTACTTCAAGTAGATATAGATGATATGATTGTAAAAATTAAATATTTTTTTCATTGATGTATTCAATTTGTATGGTATTTTGTTTAACATTGAGCAACGACTTGGATATTTGATTTTAGCAAATAATATTATTAGACTATGGAAAATTTGAGATCTGAATCTATCAGGTATATGGTGTATACTCTAGTTGTTGTCGGTTTTTTGATTGCTTTGATAAATAATCTTGATGCATTTATGCACGGTGTAAAGCTAGGTTTAAATGATATATTTGGAAAATAAATAAGACTGTCACCTCCACTTTCCTTATAAAATTTGTATGGAACAAGATGCCCAGGAAAATTTAAAAGAATATGTCATTGCGGAAAGAGATGCTAACCGAATTCTTCTGCAATGGCTTGTTCCGATCTCTGCTGTTATTTTTACGTTATATTATTTTATTTGGAAAGATCAGTTTCAACTTGAGAAGCTAAAAGGATGGTTTGTAGCGCAACATATCGATAGCCCGATGGAAATCAGCCTGCTTTTTCTTATGATGGCAATTATTGTTGTTGTAGGAATTGTTGTTCATGAGCTCATTCATGCTGTTTCTTGGTTGGCCGTGTCCCGAACGAAAAGCTTCAGTAATATTAGCATTGGAATCCTGAAACCATCCTATACACCATATTGCCATATTAAGGTGCCCCTCGACCGAAATGCTTATATCATTGGTGCATTTGCTCCAGCCTTTATCCTAGGACTTGTACCACTTATTATAGGTCTTAGCATGGGAAATATCTTAGTTTATTTTTTTGGCTATCTATTTTTGTTGGGAGCGATGGGCGACTTTATTATTATCTATTATATTTTGAAACATGTGGATAAAAGGGACAAGATTTTAGATCATCCTTCTAAGATCGGTTTTTTAATTCAGCAGGTATAAATATATAAGCTCTTCGCTACTTTGTTTTTTGAAGCTTACTTTATGAACTGCTCTTTTTTTGCTTTGATAGTGTCATGACTACGATTGCTATTTGAGATATTAGCATAATTGAAAGCGCGCGAGTAAAAGAATCAGCCCCTCCATTTATACAGCGAAAAAATATCAATGATACCTCCAAAAGCATCAGGCAGTACATTAGTTTTCTAAGTATTGATTCCATGATCTCTTAATTAGTAACTTTTTCCTTTATATCCTTCTTCTACCAATTTACGTAAATAACTACGGTATTGCAAACTCTTAAAAAATGTAACATAGTGATAAGTAGTTTATTAACCTTCCCATTTCCGCCATTCACCGAGTTTTCCTGATCGTTAGTCTAAAGTCCATAGGCCAGGGGCTTATTGTGTCGTAGTTTTGAGTCAACAAATAAGAACAGATAAATAAACTAACACAATAAAATAAAGACATTATGAAAACGCTAGTAAAAACATTCGCAGCAGTAGCTTTAGTCGCAGTATCAACATTTGCAATGGCAACTGAAGGACCAGGCTCCAAATCGGCAAAAGCAAACGTTAACCTTTCAACCGCAGACTTTGCCCTTGAGCATTATGTTGCAGTGACGACAGAAGGTGAATCAGCAGGTGTAGAACAGTTGTTCGCTGCTGATTTCAGCCAAAAAATTCAGGCTTCCAATGCACAGTCTTATAGTCGTGAGGCGGTGGTTAAATCTTTGAAAAAACAAAAAGGAGAAAAGTTGAACTGTGCAGTAAGCACCGATATCATCGAGGAGTCAGCAGACTATATGGTGGCCAAAGTAACGATGAACTTTGAGAACTTCAGAAAGACTGATCTGGTTACCTTGGAGCGCGAAGGCAACAACTGGAAAGTATCCAAATCAATCAATTCGTATAAATAAGAGCCATCCCTTACAAATATATAAATTGTAGAGCCACATCGGGAGATGTGGCTTTAATTTTTACTGTTGATGTTTATCTTTTTCAAGCAGAAGTATAAAATCTAAATATGTTTTTTTCTTTGAAAAATAGATGTCATCCAATAAGCTTTTATATGCTGTAATAGCCTGCAGCAGAATTTGAACATTTTCCTCTTTGTACTGATCTACATTAAAGTATAACAAGTCCGTAGCAATATATTTATCTAGTGTAGTCAACAAAGTTGCATCCATTGGCGGCTGTATGTTGTCCTGCAGTGATATAAGCTTGGCTAATTTATTTTTGAAAACCGTTTCTCTTCTTTTGAGGTCACTCACTCTTGCTTCGATTTCCCCAAATGGCAAGGTCTGAGCGAGAAACGCAGTATTTTCGTTCATGTCGTCATAAATCGCCTGCGACTCATCAAATGTTTTATGGAAAGCCGCAAAATCATAATATTTCTGATCAAATTCTTCTTTACGGTTCTGTGCAATGGAAAGCTGTAAAAAATAATGATGTATTTGATGATTATAGCCGTCTACTTGACGCGTTATATCCTGGATGTCGTTATCAATTTTTAACAAAAGCTCATCGGCATCGATATCCCGGTATTTTTTACCATCATAATCGAAGGTTTTTAGTTTAATTTCCCCCTTGTGTATTGCTTCCACAACATATTTGTCATTTTTCAGACTGTTGAGCTCATAGAACAGCTCAATTCTGTCATCCGCAAACAATTCGTCAAATGTTAGACCAATATGCTCTTTTGCCGCTAATTGATCGCCTTGTAGTATAGGGTTGTTGTAATCGTAGAAATCGTTAAATTTTGGATTGATGGTATATTTGTTGATTTGACTTTCAAAATTATCTTTGAATGTCTGGAGCTCAAAAACTGCTGGGGCTTGCTGATATTGGATATTCGAAAATAGCTTGTCCGAAATTTGACTTGCTATTGCAGCTCCATCTGCAAGTAAGGCAATAGCAGGTTTATTCGAAACATCAGTCTTTATGATATTAAGTTTCCACAAGGCTTTCACTCGTTCTTCATCCGTTGGATGTGAAGCCCATTGATTTTCGAGATTCAATTTCGATTTATCATATCTTTTTAATGTCGCCAGTTCGATCTGAGGGAAGCCTTCTTGAACCTGATACCTAGATCTCTCTGCAAGCAGGTGCATCACACAATGTTGTTCGTGATAAATATTATTGCTGCGGATATTATCAGCGATCTTTCCATCATAAAAATTAAAAACATAATTTAATGCATGATTTGCAAAACCCAATCGCAATAAAGAGTCTGCTAAGGCTTTGGAACCAGCTACATGTGCTGCAATTTCATCTGCATGAAATTCCATTTCCCGGGACAATGCCAAATAATTTAGATTAACATATCTGTAAAGGTATTTCAAGATGTTTTGAATCTGCTGGATAATAAAAACCGATATACCGATAAAAATAGCAGAATAGCCACTCACATTTCCCCATGTTTCAAATGTGCGGTCCAGCGACTCATTTTTATATAGCATATTGTAGATGATTTGATTGACATGATAGACATAACTACCGACTTTCATACTTTTCTGTGAAAAATGTCCGAATTCATGTGCAAGAATGGCTTTTAATTCCTGTTCAGTTACAGCATTTATTAAGCCCACACCGATCTGTAGATTCTTTCTTATGGGAAGAAACATGCTCCAAAAACTTGAATCATAAAATACTGAGGCATTGACATCATGAGATAGGAACACCTTCTTTGGGAAACTGGTGCCAACTTCGTCGACAATCTGATGGATTAAGGAAAATAGTTCCGGTTCATCCTGTTCAGTAATTTTGGTCAGATGGCTCGTATCTACTTTTGTCGAAGCAAATATAAACTTTACAAGAAAAAATAAAACCGTGAGACCGGAGGCAAACAGCCCTAGACAGGCAACCGCTGTTAGGAACATCGGTTTGGAAGTAAAAATTAATATACCTAAGAGGGTAAAACCAACCGTAATTCCTATTGCAAATAGAAGCAGGAAAATATAGGTAAATGCAAAGACGAAAATAGATAAGATCGTTTTACGTGCATGTTTTTTAAAACTTGCTGATACTTGTACTTTCATAAAACTGTTAACAGTGATAAATTTGGTAATTGACTGATTTAAAACTAAAAAATAATATTCATTTATTTGATATAGCCGGAGATCTAGTTCATAATCAGTTCACCTCCCCATTCCAGCCATTCACCGATTTTTCCTGATCGTTGCTCTAAAGCCTGTATGCTAGGGGCTTATTGTGTCGTAGTTTTGAGTCAACAAATAAGAACAACAATACTACTAACTCGCAAACTCATAGCCGTGAAGCGGTGGTTAAATCTTTGAAAAACAAAAAGGTGAGCGTTTGAACTGTGAGGTCAGCACGGATATCATCGAAGAGTCCGCTGACTATATAGTGGCTAAAGTAACGTTGAAATTTGAAGATTTTACCAAAACTGATTTAGTTACTTTGGAGCGTGTGGGAAGTGACTGGAAAGTATCTAAATCAATCAATTCGTATAAATTAGGAGTCATCTTAAATAAATATATCATGTTATGACACTACATCGATTGATGTGGTGTTTTTTGTGATAATAAGATTTTCTTTTGATTGCTAATTTTTTTAGATTTTTATATATTTGAGAAATAAACCTTATACATGGAGCAGCGTTTTGTAGAAATTATCCAGCTTATTAAAGAATCTCAATCTAAAGCTATTAAGGCAGTTAATACGGAATTAATGAATTTATATTGGCGTATTGGAAAGTATATTAGCGCGCGTATTGAAACTTCCGAATGGGGACAGTCGGTCGTCAAAGAATTGGCTTTTTTCATTAAGCAGCAAGAACCTGAATTGAAAGGTTTTTCAGATAAGAATCTTTGGCGAATGAAACAGTTTTACGAAACTTATCGCAGCAGTGAAAGACTCTCGGCATTGACGAGAGAATTGAGTTGGACAAATAATGTTTTAATTTTTAGTCGTACCAAGACAGTTGAGGAAAAGGAATTTTATTTGAAGCTAACTATCGAGGAAAAATATAGTTCCAGGGAGTTGGAGCGACAGATTAATAGTTCTGTCTTTGAACGCGCAATGATCGGAAATGTAAAACTCTCGTCACTGCCGAGAGAATTTGAAGTAGACATTAGTAAAGCGTTTAAAGATAGCTACGTTTTTGACTTTTTAAATTTACCAGAATCCTATAATGAAGGCGATCTTCAAAAAGGGCTGCTTCGTCAGATGAAAGATTTTATTCTTGAGCTAGGGCGAGACTTCCTATTTATTGACCAAGAATATAAAGTACAAGTAGGAAACTCTGACTTTTATATTGATCTACTTTTTTTTCATAGAGGATTACAGTGTTTAGTGGCATTTGAATTAAAAGTAGATAAATTTAAGCCCGAGCATCTTGGTCAATTGAATTTTTATCTAGAGGCGCTTGATCGAGACGTTAAGCGATCCAATGAGAATGCAAGTATTGGTGTTCTATTATGTAAAGATAAAGATAGTGAGGTGGTTGAGTATGCTTTGAGCCGCAGTCTTTCACCAACGGTAGTTGCGGAATATAAAACACAATTACCGGATAAAAAGCTACTTCAACAAAAGTTACACGAATTATTTGAACAGGCTGCCAATAGTGATATTTAAATTGTTATTTGCCGGAGGGAGAACCAGCAGGTGTGGAGCAATTGTTCGCCGAAGACTTTAGTCAAAAAGTTCAATTGGCAAATGCAAAGACCAACAGCCGTGAGGAAGTTGTAAAATATTTGAAAAAACAAAAAGGTGAGCGTTTGAACTGTGCAGTAAGCACTGATATCCTTGAAGAATCAGCTGACTATATGGTGGCTAAAGTGACCTTGAAATTTGAGAGCTTCACCAAGATTGGCTTGGTTACGTTGGAGCGCGAAGGTAACAGCTGGAAAGTATCTAAATCAATCAATTCGTATAAATATTACCTTATCACTGGTGGTTTACGAGTCATAGAAGCCAAACCGCTAGTGAATCATATGTTTATTTAAGGCCACCTCGCGAGATGTGGCTTTTTACGTCAAAAGGGCCTGATTTCTCATCAGACCCTTTCTCTTAGCGTTTTTTGTACAGTAAGTTGTATGTTTCCTATCGTTTCCTCTTTTGTGTTTCGTCATCCAATGTTTTTAAAGACAATTGGATTTTCACTGTACGACGCCAATTTTTATGTCGAACCTTTCTTTCGAAAGGTAACTTGTAGCCGTTTTGTATGGTAAGAACAATAGTCGGTTTGAAATAGTTTTATTTTGAGTAAATTATTTTTGATAACTTGAATTGACTTATTAAAATGGACAAGGACTTATATCAACAAAAACTTTTAGCGCACTATATCTCCAATTGGGGACAATATTATAAGGCGTTTACTTGGAAAAAAGGCCCATATCGCAACTTAGGCGATCATTTTAGGATCTTGGAATTTCCCCCAACAACCGAACGCAACATGTGGGCTTATGCCACTCTGGGGATGTCCTGCTATGATGATGAATTTGCCCTCGAACTGCACATTTTTTCTGATGAGCAAGACCAAACCTTAGTTGAATCATTGATTGTGGTTGCTCATTTTCATAGATTCCGCTCGCGTTTAGGACACTGGCATACCATCAATTGGGGAAGAGGATGGCGATTGGGGGCCTCTTGCTCCTATGGGCTGATTTCGTTGCCTTATTTGGATGGACCCGAACTGTAAGTTCTTAACCTTGATGAGAGTAAGTCAGTCCATTTCTATTGGTTAGTGCCTATTACAGAAGATGAATTAGCCTTTAAAAGGGAGTATGGTGCCGAAAAGCTTGAGGAAATATTTGAAGAAAGAGGGTTAGATTATTTGGATCCTTGGCGGGATAATATAATCAACTTTAAGACGAATCTATCTGATTGATTAATAATGAGTAAAAAGGTCTTATTGCTAATTGGGATAATACTCTTTTTTGGAGGGTATTCATTTGCTCAGTCAGCATTTCCTAGTAATGTTTCGTCCAAAATATCTGAAATTCAAATAAAGAATAAGTTAAGAAAAAAAGGATATGATCTAGACGCAAATATAAGGCGACAAGTCATTGATATGGATAGCCTGAATTTTATATCATCTTGCGACACTGTATTCTTTCTTGAGACATACGATTACCAAACTGGGATTTCTTATGGTTTGATATGGAATAAATATAAATCCATTGCATACGGATATTCGAACGGTAATTTATTTTTTAATGCCCACCCTATTTTTGACAAGCATATAATAGCTTTGGTCGGTATGTGGGATGTTGAAAAGATAGAAACAAACGGAGAAAAATCAACCATAATAAACCCATTATCAATTTTTGCTTCAAGAGCTATGATCAAACAAAAAGAAATACGAGTAGATTGTATCGCGTTTGATGATTTTTTGTCCGTTAGCAAGTAATAGTCTATTCTTTCACCTCCCCATTTCCTTCATTCACCGAGTTTTCCTGATGGTTGGTCTAAAGCCCATAGGCTAGGGGCGTATTGTGTCGTAGTTTTGATTCAACAAATAAGAACAACAGAACTAACACAATAAAATAAAAACATTATGAAAGCATTAGTAAAAACATTCGCAGCAGCAGCCTTAGTCGCAGTATCCACATTCGCTATGGCAGCTGAAGGACCAGGTTCCAAATCAGCAAAAGCAAACGTTAACCTTTCAACCGCAGACTTTGCCCTTGAGCATTATGTTGCAGTGACGACAGAAGGTGAATCTGCAGGCGTAGAGCAGTTATTTGCCGAAGATTTCAGCCAAAAGATCCAAACTTCCAATGCACAATCTCATGGCCGTGAAGCAGTGGTTAAATCTTTGAAAAAGCAAAAAGGAGAGAAGCTGAACTGTGCGGTAAGTACAGACATTTTAGAAGAATCAGCTGACTATATAGTGGCTAAATTGACTCTAAAATTTGAAAATTTCAGCAAAGTAGACCTTGTGACTTTGGCACGTGAAGGTAATAGCTGGAAAGTATCCAAATCAATCAATTCCTACAAATAAGAGCCATCCCTTATAAATATATAAGTTGTGAAGCCATGTCTCAGGACGTGGCTTTTTCTGTTTTAGCTCCTTCCTATTCTTTTAATTTTTTGCAACAAATTCGGTTCAACAAGCGATCAAATTAGGTATTTAAACAGAACTGTTCCGTACTCGCCAGTGATTACTCAATGAAGACTGCATAACCAGTGACTAATTACTGTCTAAAAATTGGTTGAAAATTGTGAATAGGTATAAGTTGATATTTGAATGTATCAGTTTTATTGCATATCTTATTTTAACAAGGGCAACGCATTGAACACGGAAAAATCTACAATTTGGAACTTAGAGATTCTTACGGCGATGAAAAAATAGATCCAGATCTATTGAAAAACCCAAACAATATGATTTATAAATGAAATTAATTTTTAAAATATGTTTGTTCGTTGGATTAATATTAAACATATCATGTCAAAATAAGGCTTCTGATAGAAATGATATTGTTTTAGATAATGATAAAAGTACTTCCATAGATACTCTAACGAAAAAGTTAAACAAATCAGTAGGTATTAAAGAGTTTGTCTTAAGCCAAAACAGCGAAGTTTTTTATGATAGAATCGATCTACATCTTATATATGGAAAAACAAAAAATAATAGACTTTTTAAGGGACGAATTATGTGGTTTAGAAATTATTTTAAGGAAAACATGCATACGGAGATGAGTTTTTCGCAATTTCTTAATGACCTTTTAACCAACCCTCAGGATGAAGCTTTTATAGCAGAAATAGTTGATAAAAATGATATTTTTAATAAAGACCCAGAAATATTAAAATATAAGGATAAACCGCTTTCAGATATTATTGAGCGATTTACTTTTCGTAAAGCTGGTATGGATAATTTGTTCTTAAAAAGTGAGTTTGTCAGCCCATTAAGTGCAAAATATTCTATAGCCTATTTATTCTATTTAAAAGGTTTTCTGTTAGTGGAAGATGATTATGAACCGGCTACTTTTTTTATTCCTTTGAACGGAAAATGATTGGTAAGTGCGATGTGAAAAAGAAAGCTTAAAATGACTATTTCTAAAATATATTGACCCTTATTTAAGGCCACGTCGGGAAATGTGGCTTTTTTTGTTCTCAATTAATTCTGAAAATTGAGTTTTTTATATAATTTTAGCGGGTAAAGGGAGGACAATTGACTGGTTGCTGTCTTTTGTAAAAAATATCTGCTGTATTATTAAAAATTACGATAACCTAAAATACATATTTTATGTGGTTTAAACATCTAATTCCTGGATATTGGATTTTGTCTATTTTATTTATAACCACTGTAAAAGGGCAGAGCATAAACACAAGATTATCTCGCGAGATTGACCTTATTTTTAACGAAAAGAGTCTCGTTGATCACGTAGAAATTGAATCTATTCTTTATGGTCTTTCAGGTAATACTGAAACCAGAAAGGAAGTTCATTATTTTAATGAACGACAGCGAGCCATTAGCGGTCAGAGTTATTTTGTGGAACGTGGCTATCGCGGATCATACCAGAATGAGTTTAGAGATGATACTTTGTTGGTAAAACAAATTGTATTTAGCAGCGGTCCTTATAATCAGAATGATAAGTCTGTTATAGTATATCACTATGACCAAAATAATTTTTTGATTAAACAGATCAAAACAGAAGGTGAGACAGATATTTATAAGGAAATGGAGTACCTAAATGATGAGAAAGGCAACCCGATCAAATTGGAAATAGATGGAGGAAAATATGGCTATGAAGCTGCATCGTATGATTACCCAAATAACATTGTCTATACATCAATAGTTAATGCTCAAAATGAGACCATAAGCACCTCAAAAGGTCTTATCGACTATACCGTTAAAAATCCGAAATACGAGTATAATGAATATGGCGATTCTGTTGATACGGAAACCTATAAATTTAGCTATAAATACGATGATAAAGGTAATTGGATAAAGCGAACAAGAAAGAATAAAAAACGAAATAAAACCGATCAGGTCATTACGCGTAAAATAAGCTATAGGTGATATATTTTAGATGTTATGAATGTGTTAGAAACAATTAAATTTTCGGAAAATCCAGAGCGATTGGATGAACTTTACATCAAGATGGGTATACCGTTAGATTCGGATCCCGAGGATCTCGGTATTTATTGTTTAAACACACTGGACCTGTCATCTGAAATTTGTATTCTTAACAGTGAAGAATCTAATGAGGAACTTATTTTTGACAGAAATGGCATCAAATATATACTTTATTTTCTATAAGTCATGCTACGGATTTGATCGAATATTATTTGCGATTAAAAGGCAGGGATTATTCAGACAAGGTGATGGGAGATCGACTTATTGAATATGGGAAAAATGATGCCTAAAGTGTTATTTATCAGCTGATGAATCGTTTTGTATTTATTTTTAGTGTGGTTATTGGCGTATTAACGCTTTCGTGTGGCTCCAATAAAAAGGAAGAATCAATAAAAAATATACAGGGTGATTGGGTTTTTGATACTTCTGGCTTGCCCAACATCGGAACAGGAAGAATTATTTCAAAAATTCGTGATAACTGTGGTTTTAAGTTTCAAAATGACTCCTGTAAAATGAGATGTGCATTTTATAGAAAAAATGAATCCAATGTTTGTGATGGTATGACCACTGGATCTATGACAAATTTCGACATTAGAAACGATTCTTTGCGGATTTGGGATCTTGAGCGAAAACGGTGGCATACCTACTTAATAAGAAATCTAACAAAAGATAGTTTGGTGTTATTTGATCGAAATATGCAATATGACATAAGGTATGTCAGACCCAAAAATGCAAAAGATATTCTTTTTGATGGAATCATTGTTTCTAAATTGTTTTTTGGAGAAGGGTATGAATGTTTAGATGAATCATTTTACTTTAATAAACAAGGATATTATTATTATAAAAACAGCACAAATAAGCTTGCTAGCTATCGGCTTAGTCAACATATTGTCAATGATATATTTTCAGGTTTTAGTCATTTGGATATACATTCTTTAAAGCAGGAGTATATTGGAGGCGGTACGGGAGCATCAGTTCATTACTCTATATCTTTTGTCAAAAACGATAAGGTAATCAAAAGAGTGATCGATCATCAGAATACAGGACCAGATCAACTGTTGCAAGGCTATATATCAATGATTAATAATTTAAAGCAGTCGAAAGGGGAAAGTATAACTGTGAATAATAATGTGTCTAAGTTGGTAGACGAGGAATTTGATGCTTTTTGTCAAAAGATGGGGATAGATTAGTTCTTTAGGAGACACTTTAAAAAAGCAAGAAATAGTATAATGGGGTCATATCAAAATAGCCATTTGATATGACCCCATTACTTTAAGCTGTTATTTTATCTGAGTATCGCCGGCTCCTTGTAGGTATCAATGAAGTTGAATAGGACACTTTTGGTTTCGGTATCCATTTTCTGTATGTCGTTGATACGTTCTAACGTTTCCTTGCCGTAAGAAGTGTTTTCTCCTTCCCCGATTAAAAATCCACCGTTATGCCAAAGGTTTTGGCCATTTTGGCGACCGTCTCAATGGGCGGCAAATTTTCATTGTGTTCATACTAATAGATATGGTTATCCGGATATATTAATTAAATATAAAAATGATGGTGAATCATAGCAAACAAAGCCCGCATATGCGGGCTTTGTTTGCTTCGTATAAATAAGAATCTCCTTATAAATATATAAGTTGTAGAGTCTCATCGTGAGATGTGTTTTTTTTACGTCGAAAGGGCCTGATGATAATCAGGCCCTTTCTCTTAGCGTTTAATTGTACAGTAATTTTTATGTTTCCTATCGTTTCCTCTTTTTTGTTTCGTCATCCAATGTTTTTAAAGACTATTAGATTTTCACTGTACGACGCCAATTTTTATGTTGAACCTTTCTTTTGAAAGGAAGCTTGCTGCCGTTTTGTATTGTAAGAACAATAGCAGATCTAAAATAGTTTTAAAAACAAATATTTAGATGCTTTAAAATTGACATGGTTGAAATAAGTCTATCTTGCTAGGGGTTACTATCGAATTCCTAATCCGGATATCTTCTCGCTATTTTTTCTATCAGCAATTTGATATCATCATAGCGGGCGAGGTTCAGGAGCCAATCTTCAGGTATACTTTCCAATCCATAGTACAAACCAGCTAATCCTCCTACAATCGCAGCTCCGGTGTCTGTATCTTCGCCAAGGTTAATAATAGATAATACAGTATCCCTATAGTTTTCTTTTTCCATAAAAAACCATAAGCTCGATTCTAAACTATCGATTACATAACCACTTGACCTTAATTCATTAGGTGATTTAGACCGAATGTCATGCAAAATCGTGCTATTAAAATGGATTATTTCTGACTCAGGGAAATTGCTATCCGCCCAGAATTTAGAAACCTGATTCCGCATTTCAGCGTAAGCCTGCTCTTTGGCCAAACCGAGCAAAATGAGTTCCGCTAATTTAAGGTAGATAAAACATGCCATTGCAGCGCGTACATGTTTATGCGTTAGCGCCGAAATCTCCCAAATTTTCTCAAATTGTTCCGACGGACTAAGTCCTTTGATTTCAAATAAAAGGGGCAATATTCTCATTAACGAACCATTGCCGTTATCTCGTTCTTTTGCCTGATATTTTAGCGCTTTTAGCTCGCCGATTTGCCCGGATTCGATAATATTTTTAAGCTCACCGATCGATTTAGCCGTGGTGATACCAATATCAAATACTTCTCCTCTTGCCGTCCACAACTTACCTTCCTTCCAAGCTATAAATTTTTTGGAGATATCCTCCAAATCATACCCACCTAACAACGAGTCCGCGAGACATAAGGTTAAAGATGTATCATCCGACCAGGTACCCATAGGTTGATTATGGCTGCCAAATCCGATCATTTCATTAGCTGGATTTTTTAGCATATCTTCTTTCTGCCTGAATTCAAATGGTACGCCAAGAGCATCACCAACCGCAATGCCAAACAATCCACCATACATTTTATTTTTCGTTTGACTAGTGGATGAATTAGACTCTATATTCATAAATAATTTGACCGTTGATTCCATATCAATATAATAAAAAATATTCACCTCCCCATTCCCGCCATTCACCGAGTTTTCCCGATCGTTGGTCTAAAGTCCATAGGCTAAGAGCGTATTGTGTTGTAGTTTTGAGTCAACAAATAAGAACAACAATACTACTAACACAATAAAATAAAGACATTATGAAAACGCTAGTAAAAACATTCGCAGCAGCAGCATTAATCGCAGTATCCACTTTCGCAATGGCGGCTGAAGGACCAGGTTCCAAATCAGCAAAAGCCAACGTTAACCTTTCCACAGCAGATTTTGCTCTTGAGCACTATGTTGCGGTCACAACCGAAGGAGAGTCGGCGGGGGTAGAGCAATTGTTTGCCGAAAACTTTAGTCAAAAAGTTCAATCTTCCAATGCGCAAACTCATAGCCGTGAAGCAGTGGTTAAATCTTTGAAAAAACAAAAAGGTGAGCGTTTGAACTGTGCAGTGAGCACCGATATCATCGAGGAGTCAGCAGACTATATGGTGGCTAAAGTGACCTTGAAATTTGAGGGCTTCACCAAAACTGACTTAGTTACGTTGGAGCGTGTGGGGAATGAATGGAAAGTGTCCAAATCGATTAATTCGTATAAATAACTAACTAGTGATCTGCCTAGATCGGTACAAGGCAGATCACTAGTGAAACATATGTTTATTTTAAGGCCGCGTCGTGAGATGTGGCTTTTTATTTTTCGTATTATTATGAGTTGATAGGTATGCCAACGGAAATGAGTGTATATAAATAATTGAGATGAAAAAATATAAAATACTATGGGTTATTATAAAGTATTGTTTGTTTTTATTTTCCCTTTATACTCTTGTAAATATTTTTACTGGTGAAATTGAGTTTTCTGAAATTCCATCATATATACTACGTCTTATAATACGACTTTTTGTTTGCATTGCGATCGCGGTAATTAATCGGATTGAGACCTATTATGGCGAAAGAAGATTATATTTAAAAAGGCTTTCTGATCAAAAAATCTATAGATTCTGTGAGCAATAATAGACTTAACATGTTTTAATGTATGCAGTTCAATAATAACCATCAGCAAAACCCTGGATTAATAGTGAGAAAAACTAAAAGTTGGCCATTCTTAACTATCTTGTTTTTATTAGCTTTAGCGATCATTTTTGCTCGGCTAATTACTCCATCGATGGTATTGGGAAAATATTATTTCAAATATCACGAATGTGGTACCTTAGCAGAACTTCCTGACAGTGATGATACGCTAACTTTGCTTGATGATAATAAATATAGAAGTTATTATTGGGGTAACGGAGAATATCGCGTAGAATACGGGATTTTTAGAACTCTATTGGTTTTGAGTTATTCAGGAGGAACTGCTTCACACGAACTTGAAATTAAAAAAGTAGGAAATAAGATCAATATTGTTTTGGATGATGCTTGCAATTTTTTCTACGTAAAGACTGATTAGAATAAGTCGGATTGAATATGACAAAATTTATAATCAGAGCTACTTTTTAGTTATTAAGCTGTAATAGCTACCCGTAGTCCGCAACCAGCAAACTGGCGCACGATAAAAATAAAGGCAAGGAAAATACCAAAATTTAAAGCAGGGAAAGCATTCACTGAATGTGTAGCAAAAGCAAGATCAAATAAAGAAGAAAGGCGGAACAACGTTCCGCCCTTCTTCTTTATTTGATCGTCAATATGGGAACAGATTTAAGAGATTAAAAATGTTCTTCGTGAGTTTTTCCTACTACATATCTGAAATAAATGTTTGGATATAGAAAATATTCGCCTGAAAATTGCTTCCCGGAGAAAAGATACATGTTTTTGAGATCGGATGTAATCCTTGATCTGCATTCACCTATTTTTTCAAAATCAATACAAATAGGTATTAGTATAGGCTTGGACTCATATCCTTTTTGTTTTAGATCTATGTAAATACTCTTGAAATCAAGCTGTCCTTTTATTGTCTGCATATATTCGACAAATTTGGGATGTGCACTATCCGAAAAAGTTAAGGAATCAATCTCTCCTTTATTATCAAAAATAACTTTGATTAGTGTTAGCGTTGAAGCACAATTTTCTTGAAGTATTGAAGGATATCTCATAGTATGAGTCAAACTGGAATAGAACTTTTCAAAGGATGGAAAGTCGTTATTCTTTTGACCTAAAGCTATCTGAGAGATAATCAACAACACTGCGGTAACTAATATAAACTTTCTCATATTAACTATATTTATTGATATTATAGACTCTTGTGCTCAAAGCTTGGAAGTTTTAATATTAAAGATAGCTGTTATCGTCAGATTATCAAAAAGTCGATAATTTATTATTGACCTTCACCTCCCCATTCCCGCCATTCACCGAGTTTTCTAGATCGTTGGTCTAAAGCCCATAGGCCTGAGGCGTATTGTGTCGTAGTTTTGAGTCAACAAATAAGAACAACAATACTACTAACACAATAAAATAAAAACATTATGAAAGCATTAGTAAAAACATTCGCAGCAGCAGCTTTAATCGCAGTATCCACATTCGCTATGGCCGCTGAAGGACCAGGTTCCAAATCAGCAAAAACAAACGTTAACCTTTCAACCGCAGACTTTGCTCTTGAGCATTATGTTGCGGTCACGACCGAAGGTGAATCTGCAGGTGTGGAGCAATTGTTCGCTGCTGATTTCAACCAAAAGATCCAATCTTCCAATGCACAATCTCATGGCCGTGAAGCAGTGGTTAAATCTTTGAAAAAGCAAAAAGGAGAGAAGTTGAACTGTGAAGTAAGCACAGACATCTTAGAAGAATCAGCTGACTATATGGTGGCTAAAGTGACTCTAAAATTTGAAAATTTCAGCAAAGTAGACCTTGTGACTTTGGTACGTGAAGGTAATAACTGGAAAGTATCCAAATCAATCAATTCCTATAAATAAGAGCCATCCCTTACAAATATATAAGTTGTGAAGCCATGTCTACGGATGTGGCTTTTTCTGTTTTAGCTCCTTTCCATTCTTTTAATGTTTTTGCAGCAAATGGGATTCAAAGAGGGATCAAATTTGATATTTCAACAGAGCTTGTTCAGTGCTCGTTCAGTGCTTGCTCGGTGATTACTCAATGAAGACTGAATAACCAGTGACTAATTACTGTCTAAAAATTGGTCGAAAATTGTGATTAGGGATAAGTTGGTATCTGCATGAATATATTTTTACATCAAAAGGGCCTGATTCTCATCAGACCCTTTCTCTTAGCGTTTAATTGTACAGTAATTTTTATGTTTCCTATCGTTTCCTCTTTTTTGTTTCGTCATCCAATGTTTTTGAAGACAATTGGATTTTCACTGTACGACGCCAATTTTTATGTTGAACCTTTCTTTCGAAAGGAAGCTTGTTGCCGTTCTGTATAGTAAGAACAATAGTCGGTTTGAAATAGTTTTGTTAAATTTTGGAATATGTTATTTTTCTCTTTTCCAATGATTTTTTCTCTTTACCTTTTTTTTGAAACCGTGTTGCTGATATCCAATTGCCGTATTTGTCATATTTATATTCATAGAACACTGTAGATGAAGATAGAAAGTTCCCGTATGTATCATAGACAATATCGTCGCTTATTTTCCCGTTTTTGCTGATATATCCTTTCTCTGTTTTAACCGCGGTTCCTCGTTGATCATACTCGGTGCTTATTACTAAATCATTTGTGTAATCATATTCGGCTTTTGTAAAACCATACTTGCCATCATTTTCCATATAATGAATAGGATCTCCCTGTTCGTTGTATGCAATGTCTATCTTCCAGGTACATTCCCCAAGATCATTTAGGGCCATTTGCTTTGTTATATTCCCTTTACGATCTCTGGTATAATATATGGTTTCTACTTTTAGAGGGAGGAGCGGATGCTTAACTTCCATTCTTCTTTCCAGGAGTATCGTATCGTTTAGATATTTGTTTTCGAAAAAAAACGTTTGTTCTCTGGTCTCATTGTGTCTGGATTCGGATACAACTCGGTTGCGCTTGTTAAAAATATAGGTGGTTTTTATTTTTTCTGCACCATTCGAAGTATAAAAGACCGCTTCCTTCTCCATTTTTGCTACTGGGACATTTGGAAGTGTTTCAATGGTGAAATCTTTGTCCCTCGTATACCGTAAGATGTTTTGGCTATAAACTGAGTTAGTATATGCAATCATCAGTATAAAGAAGAGGATTTTTACTGTTTTAAAGGTTAGGTTGCCTGACATTGTCGTTTAATATATAAGATGAATATGGGCAAAATTATTCTGAAATGCAACTCGCTTCACCTCCCCGTTCCTACCATTCACCGAGTTTTCCCGATCGTTGGTCTAAAGTCCATAGGCCAGAGGCGCATCGTGTTGTAGTTTTGAGTCAACAAATAAGAACAAGAATACTAACACAATAAAATAAAGACATTATGAAAACGCTAGTAAAAACATTCGCAGCAGCAGCCTTAA
>NZ_JBCNKE010000009.1:0-332328 GCF_039596235.1 Sphingobacterium sp. | reverse complement strand
CGTCTTTATCTTTTTCTGTTTTCCCTCCGTTTCCGTTGGGACTGCAAAGGTAGAAATCTTTTTCGGACTTCCAAAAAAAAATGAAGTTTTTTTTCTTTTCCTTTTTCCGATTTCTGCGTTTAACTCCCGTTAAACCCTTCTTTTTTTCATGATCATCCCTTTCGGAGCAACCGTCCCTCCCTTGCGGAGTGGTGCAAAGATAGGAAGTTTTTATAATCACTTCCAAGCCTTTTGTTCTTATTTCTTTCATTTTTCCGCTAACTGGCTGTACCCTTGGGGGATTGTTTTTGTGAAACAGGATCCCGCAGGGGATTTCCTGGGCTCCGGCGGGGCACGGTGGCGGCAAAGGGTGTGCGGTAAGGCCAAAAAGGCCGGTCAGCATAGGGCCGCTACGGGATCTGCGCTGACGGGTTGGGACTGGCCCCGCGGCGGAAAGTATGGCAAGGCCAGGGAATTACTCCCGGCAGTGCCAAAAGGCCGGTTACGTAGGGATATGGGGCAGGCATCCGGGCGAACGGTTGGGGTATCAAACAATAGTAAGCTCGGCAGAAAAGGTACAAATAGGGCGGGTCAGCGTCTGTACAGATTAACTGTTTGGTTAGGGTTTAGTTAGGGTTTGTTTAGGTATAGCTTAGGTAAAAGCTAATGAATACCTAACTAAATCCTATCGTAACTCTAAACTATCACTAAGTTATTGGTTAAGTTGCGTATAAGCAGGTGATATAATGGTCAAAAGCGGATCGCTTACCAGCGAGGTAATGGGTTTTGACTTTTGGGGTCCGGCCTGAAGGGGCAGCCCGATAGCTGGCATCTATCCCCGATTAGGGCGCACGGCAGCAGGAGGGGAACTGAAAAAACAATGAAAAGCGCTCAAATGTATAAAACCCGCTCGGAGCGCGGTTTTCGAAATGGAAAGCCAAAAATTACGAATCAAAAAATACTTTAAGCACTTTAATGTCTTAAAAAAGAAATTCACAACCGTTAAAGACGATTGTGAATATTATATCCCACATATAATTTAATAGAATAAACAGCATTAAGAAGAAAATGCATTGAGCCCAGTGATATCCTGGCCAGTAATCAATAAATGAATATCGTGAGTTCCTTCATATGTAATAACCGACTCAAGATTCATCATATGCCGCATAATTGGAAAATCTCCGACAATACCCATTCCTCCCAAAATCTGGCGGGATTCACGCGCAATCTGTAATGCCATATGCACATTATTCCTTTTGGCCATGGAAATTTGCTGTGGGGTCGCTTTCCCTTCATTCTTTAAAAGTCCCAAGCGCCAAGACAACAACTGAGCCTTTGTAATTTCAGTCAGAAATTCAGCCAATTTTTTCTGTTGCAGCTGAAACCCGCCAATTGGTCGGTCAAATTGGTGACGCTCCAGGGCATATTGAACAGCAGTTTCATAACAGTCGATCGCCGCTCCTATTACACCCCAAGATATTCCGTACCGCGCAGAATTCAAACAAGACAGCGGCCCACGCATCGAGCTGACCTCAGGCAATACGTTTTCAGCGGGAATAAAGACATCATGAAAAACCAGCTCCCCAGTTTTAGAAGCTCGTAAAGACCACTTATGTAATGTTTCCGGTGTTTCAAAACCATCCATTCCACGTTCAACAATTACTCCCCGCACCTTTCCAGCCTCATCGCGTGCCCAAACTACAGCAAGATCACATATTGGTGAGTTTGTAATCCACATCTTGGCCCCGTTCAATAAAAAACCACCATTACTCGCCATCAACCGCGTTTCCATCCCTCCGGGATCAGAACCGTGGTTCGGTTCGGTTAAACCAAAAGAGCCTACAAGTTCCCCCGAAGCAAGTCCTGGCAAATATTTACGGCGTTGTTCTTCGCTACCATAGGTATATATTGGATACATCACCAAAGAAGATTGCACCGAAGCCGCCGAACGAACCGCAGAATCACCCGCCTCTAGTTCCTGCATAATCAAACCATAGGAAATCTGATCCAATCCAGCACCACCATACTCCACAGGAATATAAGGCCCTAAAGCACCGATCGCACCAAGCTTGGGCATCAATCCTTCTATGGCCTGATGCGCCTGCGCCGCTTCTTCTATGACTGGTTTTATTTCTGAGCGAACAAAATCCCGAACGGCATGGCGGATAAGCTTATGCTCTTCCGACAAAAGGTCGTCCACTTGAAAATAATCAACATTTATTTGTTTCATAATCGTATAGTCTACATTAGCTCACCTAAGATAATAAAATATTTTCAAACTGAACAATATTCACACACATCTTGTTTAACAGAATTTTATTCCCTATATTTAACATATTCCACGAATAAAATAAACCATTATGATAAAAAAAGAACTTAAAATACTCGGCATAACATCCCAGAATTTAGGCTCGTCAACAGGCCGAAAGTGGTTTTCTGGTGGTGAAGTATTCGAATCCCTATCTCCAGTAGATGGAAAACTCATTGCAAAAGTTTCAGGTAGCAGTCAGAAGGACTATGAGACAGTCATTGCTGATGCCCAAACCGCATTCAAAGTCTGGCGACTTATCCCCGCGCCGAAGAGAGGAGACCTGATCCGTCAATTAGGCGATAAATTACGCGAATTGAAACCGACACTCGGAAAATTAGTCTCCTATGAGATGGGAAAATCCTATCAAGAGGGCATGGGGGAAGTGCAAGAAATGATTGACATCTGTGACTTCGCGCTTGGGCTATCCCGACAGCTCTATGGCAATACCATTCATTCCGAACGTCCCGGCCATCGCATGTATGACCAATATCATCCTTTAGGTATAGTCGGTATTATTACCGCTTTTAATTTCCCTGTAGCCGTGTGGGCATGGAATACAGCCATCGCTTTGGTCTGCGGAAACACAGTCGTATGGAAACCCAGTGAGAAAACGCCACTATGTGCCATTGCCTGCCAAAAACTATTAGCAGAAATCCTCCATGACAATGGATTACCTGAAGGTATCTCCAACCTAGTCATGGGCGACAAAGAAGTCGGTGAGTGGCTTGCTGCTGACAACCGCATCTCCTTAGTGTCGGCAACAGGATCAACACGCATGGGAAAAGAAGTTGCTGTTACCGTCGCACAACGGTTGGGCAAAACGCTTCTGGAACTTGGTGGCAACAATGCGATTATTGTTACCCCAGATGCGGATCTCAATATGACAATCATCGGCGCCGTATTTGGAGCCGTGGGGACAGCAGGACAACGCTGCACCAGCACACGACGACTTATCATCCATGAGAGTATCTACGACAAAGTCAAAAAACAACTGACAAAAGCCTATGGTCAATTAAAAATTGGCGATCCTTTGGACACAAAAAATCATGTAGGACCATTGATTGATAAAGCCGCCGTAAAATCATACTTAAACGCACTGGACAAAATTAAAACACAAGGGGGGAAACTTCTTATTAAAGGAGAGGTACTGGAAGGCAAAGGATATGAAAGTGGCTGCTATGTACAGCCCGTTATTGCCGAAGTCGAAAATCATTATGAGATCGTGCAACATGAAACTTTTGCCCCCATTCTATATTTAATAAAGTATCAGGGTGATATCGGCAATGCTATCGCATTGCAAAATGCTGTCAGCCAAGGCTTGTCTTCGGCTGTGATGACAAACAATCTGAGAGAAGCTGAACTATTCTTGAGTGCTGCCGGATCGGATTGTGGCATAGCAAACGTCAATATCGGTACCTCAGGTGCTGAGATCGGTGGGGCCTTTGGTGGAGAAAAAGATACCGGCGGTGGCCGGGAATCCGGTTCGGATGCATGGAAAGCATATATGCGTCGCCAGACAAATACCATTAATTACACAACAGACTTACCATTGGCACAAGGTATAAAATTTGATTTATAAACCATTCAGATTCGAGATTATGAGCAACGTACATGAAAGACTAAGTAAACATATATTGGCAGACGGGTTTCCATTGGTCATGGATATGGAAAAATCGCACGGATCTTATGTTGTCGACGAAAATGGAGATGAATACCTGGATATGTTTAGCATGTTTGCCTCCATGGCCGTTGGCTATAACCATCCCCATCTGGTTAAGCACCGTGAATTTCTAGGGAAGATGGCAGTCAACAAACCGGCGATATCGGATGTATATCCGAAAGAATTCGCAGATTTCGTGGACACCTTCGCCCGTGTGGCTATACCAAAAGAACTCCCCTATGCGTTTTTTATTTCTGGCGGCACATTGGCGGTGGAAAACGCACTGAAAGCGGCTTTTGATTGGAAAACAAGACTTAATCTTGCTCAGGGTATACAAAAAGAAGCGAGTCAGGTCATCCATTTTAAACAGGCTTTTCATGGTAGATCAGGCTATACGCTCTCTTTGACAAATACACAAGATCCCAGAAAATACATGTATTTTCCAAAGTTTAACTGGCCACGGATAACTAATCCTAAACTTGCGTATCCTTTGACAGCAGAAAGTCTCGCCTGGACAGTAAGCCTGGAAGAAAAAGCAATCGCCGAAATCAATCAAGCCATCCACAACAATCCCAACGATATTGCCTGCATCATCATTGAACCAATACAGGGCGAAGGCGGGGACAATCACTTCCGTAGAGAATTTCTCCAGCAACTGCGTCAAATCTGTGACAAGAATGAAATTCTACTGATTTTCGATGAAGTACAGACGGGCCTGGGCATTACCGGGAAAATGTGGGCTTACCAACATTATGACGTTATACCAGATGTTCTTGCATTTGGTAAAAAAGCGCAGGTTTGTGGCATATTGGCGAATAAAGAAAAATTTGATCAAGTTGAACATCATGTGTTCAAAGAATCCAGCCGCATAAACTCAACGTTTGGCGGAGATTTTATGGACATGCTCCGCTTTAAACTCATTCTGGAAGTTATCGAACAAGAAAATCTTGTGGCCAATGCGACGGAGAAAGGCGCCTATCTCAGAAGTAGGCTACAGGAAGTTATAAAAGATAGACCTCAGCTCAGCAACCTAAGGGGGGAAGGATTATTTGTTGCCCTGGATTTTGAATCTGCCGATTCCCGTAACGAATTTATCAAAAGGGCATATGCCAATAAATTGATTATGTTGGGCTGTGGCGAGAAAAGCATTCGCTTTAGACCACACCTGAATGTCAGTAAGGAGGATATCGACAAAACAATAGCAATTATCAACGACAGCCTATAATACAAAAATGCAGTATTGTTGGAGGATTTACCGCTAACAATACTGCATTTTTCAATTGGCAATGGCCAAGATCATTATTTTCGACAAACATTTGGACGATCTATATCTACAAGTTCCGAGATCCCATATTCATCAAAAAGATCCAATAGCGCATCCGTTCCTTCCTCTAGTTTGAAATCCATCTCTTCCTTATAAACCGGAATCATCGCATAGAAATTAATGATATTCCCATCTTTTGTTTGAAGCTCCAAAAATTCTTCATCAAAACTCAACATCGGCGGCAATAAGAGCATACAGCCGAAACCGGTATTTGCTATTTCTTCGGCCTCCATCCCATTGGGGATCGTATGGCCATAACCCAGCCATGTTTTATACTCATGCGGAAAACGTGCCAACCTTTTCAAAAAATATACTGGCCAGTAATTGTTATCATCCTGAAATTCCTCCTCTCCTATTTTCCAATCCGCGGGAAGTACAACCATTAATTCTGCACGCTCATAGGCTTGCTTATCGTCTATCTCCTCCGGAACGTTCATTGGCAGATCACTCATACCCGAAGTTACCAGGATATTGTATGGATAATTCGCCGTAGGCTTGATCCAATGTACATCGATATGTACAAGCTCGGATATAATTTCGTGAAAGACCAGATCGGGTTCAGCGATATATTTTGCCAAATGATCCTCGATCTCTTCCAAATAAACACACTGCACCTCAGGGAATAAATCTTTTGGATCTTTTTCCTTCGGCTGATTTTCATAACGATACACAGTCGAACCTCCGGCAGTAATTTCAACATCTTTCTTTTCGGTAGAAGACTCGTCATCTTCTCCGCTCATGATTTTTTTGACTCTATCCCAAAATGACATATGATGCGAATAATGGTTAATTTTATATATTATTTACTCAAGGACAGCAACAACCGGCTGCCGAAATTTTGTTTTAACCGGCTTTCCCTTGACTAAGGCTGGCATCCATTGCGGTGATTTCCGCATTGCTGCTAATACAGCCTTCGCAAATTCAGGGTTTACCTTTTCCCTATTCTCAATTTCGATATTACAAATCGCTCCATCCTCACAAACGATAAAATTAAGAACAGCTGTTTGTCGTGAACCATATTTTGCATAAGCGACACTGTCCATGGAACTCAAAGTACCTGTCAGATCAAGGTTCTTTTGTAAGAAATTTGACCATGCCGTTAAGCCGCCTTTAAAATAAGGAAATTCATCCACATTTTGAACTAAGCTATCCGCCGGAATGTTACGAACCGCAGCGGTTTGTGCTTTTGAAGTCAAACAAACGAGAAACAGTAGAACTGTCGAAACAATAATTTTAAAATTTGCTGAACACATACCTGATCCTATCCATAATCATACCACTCAAACGTATTTCTGAAACAACTTATTATTTTAAGTTCTTCAAATTCAATTTAAGGGCATCTCAATCTCGGTGATAAAAGCTCCTTGATCATCCAATAAAAAGCTTATCGGTTGTTCAGGATTTTTAATAATTTCAAACAGGGTCAAACCCCAGGGTTTCCAGAAATTTTCCAACACCTGACCGTACGTTTTATTCTGCCAATGATCAAATATTGGCTTCATCGACATGTCCGCTAAAGGCATAGGTTCAACATAGACCTTCTGCGGTGTATTTAGATAAGTGTAATCTGGCAAACGATTAAAAAGGTAAGCAGAATAGAAATAGCGCGCACATAACTCTTCAAACTGGATGGGATGCAGCTTCTTCCCAGCAATCACTTTTAATATGTCCTCATGATAGATATTGTTCGTCGCATTATCCTGAAGACAGGCAATGAGGGCAAAATCTTTCATCCGAATAGAAAAAATCAGGGTATTTATTTCATCGCGATACATAAAGGTATCAGACGCATTATTAACGGGAACCACAACAAGTGAAAATGGAAGTGTATTCTCAAATTCCATCGGAACGACCAACGACTGCAACATTGCATGTAGATTGGTAAAACGTTGTGCCAGCGCCTGGGAAAAATTCATCTCCTCACCAGAGGCTTTCTGTTGCCGGATACCAGCAAGAATCTCGTTGTAGACAACACCATAGATGATTTTTGACATCCATTGAAACAATAATAATGAATCCAACTGCTTCACTGCATCATAACCTTGTTCAAATGCCTGTTCCACCGCACGTTCCATCTGTTCTATTGCATCAGCTGTTTGCATCGAGCATGGAAGTTTTAGAGACTTATAAGTCACCAGATTTTCATCCAACATCTTGAAAGGTTTATCTTCCAATTGAAAAGATTTCATCATCCAAACAGGAAATACCTGAATACACTCCTCTTCAGACTGAAGTTTATTGCCTGTTAAAAAACAAATAGTCGGATCAAACTGAAATTGTTTGAAGGGATTATACAAAGTTGTTGCCATAATGCCAACAAAGTTAATACAAATCAAAAAGGACGCAAGAAAAGCTAACGCTTATTACGCTAGGGTGACCTGTTTATTGTGTTTATTTTATTTTCAATAGTTTTTGAAAATTCAAAAACTATATTTAAATTTGAGTAAGAAATAAAAAATAATGATGGAACTACAAGAAGCAAAACAACAATTTATAGATACGTGGGGAGCCCTGGGCTCCGAATGGGGCATCAACAAATCCGTTGCTCAGGTACATGCACTGCTCCTATCCGCGAGTAACCCAATGGCTACGGACGAAATCATGGAGAAACTTGTGATCTCCCGGGGGAATGCCAACATGAGTATCCGTCAATTGGTTGATTACGGTATTGTTTACAAAAAGCATATTGCTGGTGACCGAAAGGAATATTTCGTTGCCGAAAAAGACGTATTAAAATGGGCGATGAAAATTGCTGTTATGCGCAAACAAAAAGAACTGGATCCGGTTATGGATATTCTCAGAGAAATCAGCAAAAATACCGAGAAGGATAAAACGGATGAAGGCAAGGAATTCCATAAAACGGTAAAAGATATTCAGGTATTGACGGATCAACTCGAAACCATCGCCAACAAGCTATTCAATACCAGCGGCGGGGACTTCTTGCTAAAATTGGTCAAATTAATGATATAAACTTATGAACTTTAATATCCTTGCTTACGCGATATATGGCTTGCTGACCTGTTACGTCATCCTTTGGGTAGGTCGCTTGTTTCACAAAAACGGTCGGGTGTTTATCCTTTCGCTGTTTAGGAACAATGCTGCACTGGCTGACACAACAAACAACTTATTGCTTATAGGATATTACTTGCTCAATATCGGCTACGCTGTTATCCAATTCAGCTACTGGAAGCAGATCCAAACATTCGAAGATCTAATCAGCAGTATTGCATTAAAAACCGGGACATTGTTATTTGTGCTTGTCGGTATGCATTACTTCAATATGCTCGGTATTTATTTCTTCGCTAAAAAGACAAATTCATTCACCATTAAATCATAATATCATGGGAAATTTAACAGTTATCGGGTATTTCATTTATCTACCCATTGCAATCGCACTGACCTATTATGTTGCGTACGTGCTTTTCAAAAATAGCATCGTGTACATGAATGATATTTTTGCGGGACGACCGGAAGTTGCTAATGCGACAAACAATCTATTCCGTATTGGCTTTTACCTGATGAACCTGGGATTTGCCTTGTATATTCTAGAAATCAGTTTGTATAAGCCCAGTGTACAGGAGCTCATTGAGCGCCTCAGTTATAAAATCGGTGGATTCAGCATTTATTTAGGCATCATGCTTTTTCTGAATATGTTCCTGTTCTTCCGGGGCAAAAGAATTGCAAAACAAAGAAGAAATATACCAACAACAACTAACGTATAAGACTGATTTCCAAAGATAACAGTATTATGTCTAAAATAGTGATTGCAGGTGGAACAGGTTTTGTCGGGCAATATCTTTCCAAAAAATTCCAGACAATGGGCTATCAGGTTATCCTCATCGGAAGAAAAGAAGGAAATATATGCTGGACCGATATGGATGGCATTTCCGCCGCACTTGAACATGCTGAAATGTTGATCAACCTCGCGGGCAAATCCGTCAATTGCCGCTACAATACCAGCAACAAAGCGCAGATATTCTCTTCACGGATAGAGACCAGCAGAGTTTTAGGTGAAGCAGTTGAAAACTGCAGCCAGCCCCCTGCCCTTTGGCTAAATGCAAGTACTGCCACAATCTACCGCCATGCGGAAGATCGACCAATGACGGAAAGCAATGGCGAGATCGGAAGGGGTTTTTCTGTCGAGGTCGCAAAAAAATGGGAGCAGACATTTTTCGATTTTCACTTACCCCATACCAGACAGGTTGCTCTCCGGATGGCAATTGTGCTAGGCGCAGATGGCGGTGTGATACAACCTTTTAAAAATCTTGTTCGCTTTGGTTTAGGCGGAATACAGGGGAATGGCAATCAATATTTTAGCTGGATACACATTGAAGATCTTTTCCAGATTATCTTATTTATCCAAAAACATCGTAAAATAGAGGGGATCATCAATTGTGCGGCCCCCAACCCGATTAGGAATAAAACTTTTATGGAGACCTTTAGAAGCACTATGCACCGAAAAATTGGCCTCCCGGCACCGAAATGGCTATTGGAAATAGGCGCTTTATTGATAGGTACAGAAACTGAGCTCTTGTTAAAAAGTCGCTGGGTAATACCGGAAAGATTAACGGAACTTGGTTTTACATTTCAATTTCCAACGATTGGGAAGGCTTTAGACGATATTCTAATTTTGAAATAAACAGCTACGATGTTAGCTACACCGTGGGATAGTTGGACCTATCCCACGGTGACTTTAAAGTTTTCAAATACAAGGGGGGCATTTACCAGGACACCTTCACTATTTTTAACCCCCTTAAACTCCGAGGTCTTCCCTTTTTCTAAAAGATTCTTCATTTCTTTTTCTTCCAGAAAAATACCGTTCAATGTTCGCCAGATCTTAAAATCACAACCGCGGGCATAGTGATCACACTGTGCCACCCGATCATAGAGCAGGATTAAGCCTTTCTCACATTTAGGACATTTGATTTTCCCCTTTTGTTGTGGTTTGACTTCCTCTTGCGCCAATGAAATTCGCAGACTCAATAATTCTTTGGTAATTTTCGCCGTGTAATCCTTAATATGTTTCATAAAAACATCATAAGAAACCTTATTGGCCCGCATTTCCTCCAACTTTTGCTCCCATTTCCCTGTCAATGTTACCTTCGCAATTGAACGGTCTTTCACGAGGTTATATACAGCCAGTCCTTTTTCCGTTGGGATTAGTTTTTTCTTATCCCGCTTGATATAATCGCGCTGAAAAAGTGTCTCTATGGTGGCCGCACGGGTAGCTGGGGTTCCTAAACCGCAGTCTTTCATCGCTTGACGCATTTCATCGTCTTCAATTTCTTTACCGGATGTTTCCATCGCTTTTAAGAGAGAAGCTTCGGTATGGATGGGACGCGCTTTAGTAAAACGTTCTGCTAGTTCCAAAGTCAGTATCTGCAATAACTCTTCCGCCAGCAATTTGGGCAACTGGGCATTTTCGTTATCCTGGTCATCGTTGTTCTTATCTTCATCCGGAGCTTCTATTTGCTCGGCAGAAAGACGCCAACCGTACTGTTTGATGACCGTGCCCTTAGCGATAAGTTCTACTCCCTGTGCATCTATGGAGACCGTAGTGATATCCTTGATACAGACTTCGGAGAAACTTTCCACCATACGTTTGGCAATCATGTTGTAAATATTCTGCTGTTCTTTCAACATATGCCCGGGTTTCTCATCGGTCACCAATAATGCATGGTGATCTGTTACCTTTTTATCATCAACGGAACGCTTATTTAACTTTGCTCCAATTAAATTCTTCGCAATGGAAGCAATAGATTCCTCCGCATGATCCGAGAGGTGTTGAAAAAGCTCCTCAATATGTTCAAAAACATCCTCACCGATATAACGGGATCCAGTACGGGGATAGGTAATGACCTTTTTCTCGTAAAGTGTCTGCGCAATACTCAGGGTTTGGTCCGCTGAGTAACCATATTTTTTGTTGGCATCCTGCTGCAGGGAAGTTAAGTCAAACAATAAAGGGGGTTGCTCCTTTGTCTCTTTCGCCTCAACCTTTACAACACGCGCATTTGCCCCAACAGTCAACCGGGCGATTGTCTGTTCAGCAACATCTTTTTTATCTATTTTGTTTGAAGTGGCTTTAAAGCTGATATTATCTTTTTCAAAACCTGCCTGGATTTTATAAAATGCCTGGGGCTTAAAATCTTTATTTTCGAGATACCGGGAACAGATCATTGCCAGGGTTGGTGTCTGAACCCGGCCCAAAGAAAGAAGTCCTTTGTTACCTGCTGCCAGCGTGATTGCCTGTGTAGCATTGATCCCGATCAACCAATCCGATTCTGACCTTGAACGGGCAGACATGTATAAACTATCGTATTCCGTTCCCTCTTTCAGATTCGCGAAACCCTCTTTAATCGCTTTATCTGTCTGGCTGGAAATCCACAGGCGTTTAAAAGGCACCTTTGAACCCAAGAAATAATAGATATTACGAAAGATTAATTCCCCCTCACGTCCCGCATCCGTTGCTACAATAATTTCTTCAGCCTGCTCTAACAGCGCTTTTATTGTATTGAGCTGTTTGACCGCGCCAGCATCATCCATCTGCTTTCCATCCCGCTTTACTTTCTTCGATTCCAGTTTGAAATTTGCAGGTATGATAGGAAGATTGGAAATAGTCCAACTATTATAACCGTAAGCCTGAGGTGTGCATAATTGAACCAAATGACCAAAAGCATAGGTAAAGGCGTAGCCGTTTCCGGCAATATAGCCGTCTTTGATTTCTTTCGCTCCCATCACACGGGCCAGATCACGAGCCACAGAGGGCTTTTCAGCGATTACAACTTTCATTTTAAGGTATTGCGATTTTTGTATTGCGATTTGAGACGATACTTATAGATCCTTTGGTTTATCAAATACTTGTATTTTTACTTCGACTGGATAATTTAGTAAATTAACATAACCGTCATGCCTTCACTAAACAAGATCGCGAGCAAATAGCATATATTGTTCACCAACTTATTCAATACTAGGAATTGTTATTCCCTTAATTTTACGATAAAGTTCGATGGCATATACATCGGTCATACCGGAAACAAAATCCAGTACACAACGGATTTTGGAATAGGAATCCTGTTTATCGGTATAAAACTGCTCCGGAATCAGCGCAACTAATTTTTTATCGTAGTTATTTTTATTTTTTTTGAGGTATGCAGGTACAAATTCTTTTAAGAGCGCATCCATAACGCGATAACCAGCGATCTCGATCTGTACCACTGTGGGGGCATTATAGATCTTCGCTATGGAAATCTTCGAAATCTTGTTCATCTGTTTTACGATATTCTCATCCAAGGCATCCATCAATGCGGATGAGAATGTCCCCGATAAAAACTGCTCCTGTTCACGCACAAAAACATCCACGCAACCTTTGATCAGTGTATTAATTGCCTTGGCTCGTAAAAGCGCTACACGGCTCGGGGTATCCAGCAGACCATCCAGTCGTTCACGAAGATCCTCCGAACCACATAGCGGTAACAAAAGTTCCTCTACTTCCTGGTAAGATAATATTTTTAAATGATGGGCATCCTCCAAATCAATAATATTATAACAGATATCGTCGGCAGCTTCGACGAGGTACACCAAGGGGTGCCTCAGATAGCCCTTGGGATTGGAAGGATCTCGTAATAGGCCTAACTCGTTCGCAATTTTCTCAAATGCCTTTTGCTCTTCAGTAAAAAAACCATATTTTTTGCGATGATGACTTTTTTTAACGTGGCCATCAATCGCTAAACAGGGGTATTTGACGATAGAGGCCAATGAGGTATACGTCAATGCAAATCCTTTTGGATCTTTTCCCTGAAAAGCGTGGGTTAAAATCCGTAAAGCATTGGCATTACCTTCAAAATGGGTCAGATCTGCCCATTCTTCGGCTGTTACCTGTTCCTGATATTTCCTTCCATCTCCGTCTGTGAAGTAGGTAGATATCGCAGACTCTCCCGAATGTCCAAATGCGGGATTGCCCAGATCATGGGACAGACAGGCTGCTGAAATAATATTTCCGACCTCCTGTAGGAATGGGTATTCAGCATCAATATTCGGGTTTTCCTCCTTTAACTGGGCGTAGAACATGCGCCCAAGTGAACGACCTACACTAGCGACCTCTAAGCTATGTGTCAGTCTATTGTGGACAAACACAGCTCCTGGAAGCGGAAAAACCTGAGTTTTATTCTGTAATCTTCGAAATGGGGAAGAAAAGATCAACCGATCATAATCCCGTTGAAATTCTGACCGGGCCACAAGGTAGCTGTCAGCTGTTCTATCTTCATAGCCCCAACGTTTTGCAGAAAGCAAATCTTTCCAGTTCATTTTTTCAGACATAGCGCAAATATACCATTTCTCCAATAATTGGTTTGAACCAAATCTCAAAATGATAAATTTTACAGACAGGTGTTACCAGGGTCATTTATATACAGGTTATATTCTGTATCTTTAACTCTCAATACCAATAGGAAACAATCATGACTAAATATCAATCACTTATTCCAAAGTATTTTGACAGCATTATAGAAGGAAAAAACACCCATTTACTGTTATTAAAAAATGAGGGGGGTATGCAGGTGCTCTTAACGGATTATGGTGCTCGTATAGTCAGTATCTTAGTCCCCGATAACAAAGGCAATTTGGTGGATGTTGCACTCGGGTTTGATTCAATTCAGGGTTATCTGGAAGCGGATGAAAAATACCATGGCTGTACTGCCGGCCGCTTTGCAAACCGTATTGCAAATGGCAAATTTGAGCTAAATGGGAAACAGTATACACTTCCCCAAAATAATGGGATCAATTGTCTGCACGGAGGTATATCAGGCTTTCATGATAAAGTTTGGGACCGCAGAGTCACCTATCAATCCCATGTAGAATTTTATTATGTTTCGAAAGATGGTGAAGAAGGATTCCCCGGGAACTTAAAAGTGATGGTCTCTTATACCCTGACCAGAAACAACGAGATCATCATCAAATATCATGCGCAGTCCGATGCGGACACCCCTATAAATTTAACAAACCACACCTATTTCAATCTTGATGGAGAAGGAAGTGGGGATATATTACAGCAGGTACTTCAGATAAATTCAGACGAGGTGCTATTTGTAGATGAACATCAAATACCCACTGCCATCGTACCCGTAGAAGGTACTCCCTTTGACTTTAGACTTCCTAAAAAGATTGTGCAGGATATTACAGAAAATGATGAGCAGCTCATCTTGGCTAAAGGGTATGATCATTGTTATGTCAACAATAAACCGATTTCCCAACCCTGTGCAACAGCCTATTCCAAAAACACGGGGATTCAGTTAGATGTATACACTACTGAGCCTGGTATCCAACTTTACACGGGGAATTGGATGACAGGAAATGACATCGGTAAAAGAGGCAATAAATATTTACCTTATGCCGGATTTTGCCTGGAAACACAGCATTTCCCAGATAGCCCCAATCAAGCTGAATTTCCATCAACATTGTTAAAAGCCGGAACCCAATTTGACTCGGAAACACACTTTAAGTTTTCAATAAAGAAATAACAAAAAAAGAGCTGTGGGAAAGTAACCATAGCTCTTTTTTTGTTATTCCATTCGACATCTGCCGCTCAGTTTCACCCTCGGCATCAACGTCACATACCAATCTTATTTCAACAGTTCCTCCAGCGCTTTTTCTACTTTTTCGAACCCGAAAGTCGCTTTTACCTGCTGAAACATGCGTTGAATCTGATCGTTGCAAAGATTTCCGATACTACCTTCATGCGTGTGATTTACCTCCTTTGATGGTTTGAAACGTCCTTCATCAATATCGATGCCGATCCTCCTGTAGGCTTCGCGGAAAGGCACGCCTTTAAGCACCTCGTTGTTCACAACTTCTACAGAGAATAGATAATCGTATTTTGGGTCATCAAGAATATTGTCCTTTACGGAAATATTTTCCAACATAAAGGTTGCAATTTCAAGACATTCATTAAGCGATTTAAAAGCAGGGAATAGATTTTCCTTCAATAACTGGAGATCTCTATGGTAGCCGGAAGGAAGATTCGTTGTCATCAGCGCAATCTCATTTGGGAGCGCCTGAATCTTATTGCAACGGGAACGGATCAATTCAAAAACATCAGGGTTTTTCTTGTGCGGCATAATGCTCGATCCCGTTGTCAGATGTGCCGGAAATGAAATAAAACCAAAATTTTGATTGATATATAAACAGACATCCATCGCGAATTTAGCAAGGGTTGCCGCAATAGCACTCATCCCCTGCGCCAGAATACGCTCAGTCTTTCCTCTTCCCATTTGGGCATAAACCACATTATAATTCAAATCTTCAAAACCCAACAATTGCGTTGTCATGGTTCGGTTTAGTGGAAAAGAGGAACCGTAGCCCGCAGCAGATCCCAATGGATTTTTATTGCAGACTTTCCACGCAGCTTTCATCATTTCAAGGTCATCGACCAAACTTTCCGCATAGGCGCCAAACCATAAACCAAAAGAGGAAGGCATAGCAATCTGAAGGTGTGTATATCCCGGAATTAAAATATGCTTATACCGTTCACTAAGTTGGATCAATTCATTGAAGAAAGACTCCGTATTTTGAATAATATTTTGGATTTCGGAACGGAAATATAATTTCAGATCTACGAGCACCTGATCATTGCGGGATCTTCCCGAATGAATTTTTTTCCCAGCTTCGCCGATACGTTGTGTCAATAACATCTCAACCTGAGAATGCACATCTTCTACCGAATCTTCAATCTGAAAATCCCCTGCTAAAATTTCCTTATAGATATTTTTCAATTCCTTTTGTACCACGACAAGATCGCCATCAGTCATGAGATTGATACTATTCAACATACGTGTATGCGCCAAAGAGCCCAATACATCCGCTGCTGCAAGTTGCAGATCCATTACACGGTCATTACCTACAGTAAATGATTCCACAAATGAATCGACATCTATATTTTTTTGCCAGATTTTCATTAATATATTTTTTGTTTTTTGATAACGAAATTAAAATGAACCGATTGTGCATTTCGGTTTAGTAGCTGATCATGGTCCATAATAATTTCATCAGATTTATTTGTTCATCTATTATATCCCCGTTGAATGCTTCGTTATCTACCTCAGCGATAAAAGCTTTTTATCTCCTTTACGCGGTCCGACGCGATACCCGATTTGCTGTTTAGCGCGTCAAATAATCCTAAGCCATATCTATCTTCCGTTCTAAAACGACCGATTTGATTACGGATATATACTTACAATATTAACAGGACAAAAATACCAATTGCAAATGGTTATATCAATGCCAAGCTGTTTTAGGTGCAACATTATTCATGGGAGGGCTAAAAGCAGAATTTTTAAGGCCCGAAAAACAGTGTTACAAAAAAAATCAAATGTTAAAAGTTTGTTAAATCGCAATAAACACATTTTATAAGTAACCACTCACTTTATTTTTAAAACTTATTTTGTCAGTTTTTTAAGTATTCCTATGTTTGTAGTGTAAGGGAGATGAAAAATTAGAAGTTGGTAAGGTTAGTAAATACTTACCACTTTAAATACACCGAATTTTAGAACCAAATATGATAGACCCCAACGTCTTAAAACTTGCAAGAAATTACCTAACCAATTGTGAATCGAAATTTAAAGGCACGTCAAACCAAGATGTGCCTTTTTTCATGCCTTTCCCTCCGTTACAGTTCGCCTTAGTCAATCTGCGAGCATAATATTCTTGCCTAAAATACTTATCTTTGTTTATCATATTGAGAATATTCAACATAAAACGTATACGATGGGAACAGAAAGCAAGAGACAGCAACGTTTTGCTGGAGTCATTCAACAGGATTTAGCAGCATTATTTCAACGGGAAGGTAACGCATGGGCTCCAGGGGCATTCATTACAGTTACACGTGTTCGAGTTACTCCGGACTTGGCGATTGCACGGGTCTATTTGAGTTTTTTAAATACAAAAACCGCACAGGATGATATCAAATCTATACGTACCAAAACATCCGAGATACGTTATAAGTTGGGCTCAAAAATTAAAAACCAGGTAAAAATTGTCCCACAGCTGGAATTTTTCTTAGACGATACCAACGAGTACGTGGAGCACATGGACAAATTGTTTGAAGAAATCAGTAAAGAGCCTCGTCAACCAGAAGAATAATGTACTTTAAATTGGCTTATCTAAGAATCAATGGTATTTGAACTGGATAGCAAAAAACTGGAATTTCCACATCCAAGCTACGCCGAAAAAGATGGCTTATTGGCCATCGGCGGAGACCTTTCGGCTGATCGCCTACTATTGGCTTATAGCAATGGTATTTTTCCCTGGTTTAGTGACGATACCCCAATATTATGGTACGCACCTGATCCCCGGTTTGTCATTTATCCATCCAAGATAAAGATCAGCAAAAGTATGGCTTCCTCTATGCGGAAAAATACATTTTCTATCTCCATAGACCAAAACTTTAATAATGTCATCAGCTCCTGTTCTTCGATCCATAGAAAGGATCAAGAGGGAACATGGATTACAGCAGACATGATTAAGGCTTATACGAAGCTGTATGAAATGGGATATGTACATTCTGTGGAGGTATGGCAAGGAGGAACACTTGTTGGTGGACTCTATGGCGTACTGATCAATGGTGTATTTTGCGGAGAAAGCATGTTTTCCAGCGTACCCAATGCGTCCAAAGCTGCACTCATCTATCTCGCACAGGAAATAGACCTCCAGCTGATAGATTGTCAATTTCATACGCCTCATTTGGAAAGTATGGGCGGCGAATACATTTCCTTACCTGATTATTTAGAAATACTAACAAAAGACCCAAGATATGAACAGTCCCTATAGTAAATATTTTGATATTGACGGAGAAATCACCTATTTAACCACACCTGGCTCAGGGCTACTTTCACGTGAAACAAAGCAATGGCGGGCACAGCGTGACCAAGAATTCCATAATACGGATACCATACTTCGTGAACAACAGGGTGCTGCTCTGGATTCCTGCAGAAATACACTTGAACAATTCTTCCATTGCCCAAAGGGCAATGTGTTCCTATCAAGCTGTTTTTCTTTTGCCTTCAATGCGCTACTAGCAGGCTTACCTAAACATTATAAGGTTCTACTTCTGGACAATGACTATCCATCTGTAAATTTCCCAACGATAATAACTGGCTTTGAGCACAGATTCGTCAATATGGACGAACAGCTTGAAGCGAATATATTGGATGCCATAGCGACCTTTAAACCCAACGTACTGATTCTTTCCATTGTTCAATATATCTCTGGTTTAAAAATTGACCTATCCTTTATACAGGAGTTAAAACACCAGCACCCCGACTTGTTAATCATTGCTGATGGAACGCAATTTTTAGGAACCGATTTATTTGATTTTAACGCTTCAGGATTTGATGCTGTTGTAAGTAGTGGATATAAATGGTTAATGGCGGGATTTGGAAATGGCTTTATCCTGCTTAATGATCGATTGAAAGAACTCCTCTATGCTGATATTCAGAAAAACTACAGTCACCTCAACAATCAGTGGATGAATAAATCTGTGGTACAGTTATGCTTTGAACCGGGACATTTGGACACTTTGGCCCAGGGGACCTTACAACAGTCTTTAATACAGCTTGAACAATGGGGTTACGCCGCAACTGTCTCGTACACACAGGAACTGGTGGCGCAAGCCCGGGCTGAACTGGCCAACAGAGGATTACTCCTGGACCACATTATCAATAGACGCCCACAGAGTAACATCTTCAATATACAGATCGACCCCAAAAGCTTTCAGCTTCTGATGGATGAGGGTATAAAATGTTTCCCTCGCGGATCCGGTATCCGAGTGGGATTCCACCTCTACAATGACCATACAGATCTTGAAAAACTATTACATATTATAGATACAAAAGTAAATTAATCATGAAATTTAAAATAGGCGACCTAGTCAGGTTTGTGGATGAACCCATAGAAGGACACATCACTTCCATGCAAGCCAACGATATTGTCGGAGTAACAGATGAGACAGGATTTGAAATACCTGTTCCAATGGACAAGATCACACTCGTTTTTGGAAATATGAGACGGGCGGACGACGAGCTTGATCAGCATGCAGCTCCATTGACTCCGCATCGATTTATAGAAAAAGGGATTTTATTGGCTATTTCCGGAGATCACAAAGACGGATTGGCCAAGCTACATATCATCAATGAAACAAGCTATGAACTCCTGGTATCAGTTTCCGAAGCGACTGCAAATAAAGTGAAAGGTCTTTTTAGCAATAAAATACCGCCACATGATTCCATCCAATTTTATACCGGAAACTTCGCAAACGTGGGAAAATGGCCGACTTTCCGTTTTCAGATCATCAGACACAGCAGCAGTTTGCAGGAACTGACAAATCCGATCAATAAAGAACAGCGCGTACGTCCGGTGGACCTGACCAATCCAAAAGTGCTACATGAAATTTTAGATGAGAAAATCTGGTCCTATGAGCTGGACAAAATTGAGGAAGATCTGGGCTTAGAGAAGCTAAAAGCTCATTTTATACCACATCGTCCCAATAAAAAATAAGCTAGATATTTAATCTAGCTTATTTTTTAAATGCTTACTCCTCTGTTGAAACAATCTTCTTTGTGCTCAAAAGTAATAGTAGGATCCCTACAAAGTAAACTATCCATCCCCAGCGCATGTGCAGCGATTTTGAAAGCAGCTTATCGGCAAAGCCCCAACCAAAATAGTTGTTGATTTTAAACCATACAGCGACAATACTGACAAGGTACCAACATGCTGCCAATCGGCTCATCCACTGATAGGCACGCACTGCACGAACAAAAAATAGCAATGCTGTTACGCCCAAAATCAACATGGTAATAAAAAATAGATAGGCATCCACCTGATAAAGGTTCCAATTACCTTTGATAGGAACTTTTAAGAATGGAGTCATACTGGACAGAAAACAAATGACAAGTCCAACAATGGCAAAATACTTCCTTATGATAACCATGGTTCAAATAACTTTAAAACTGACACGAATATAAGTTGAATATTGCCACTTATATAACTTGTCTTCTATTTTTTGAAAAATTAATCTATTTTTAAAACGAAATTCTCGTACAGAATTCCGGTCAAAAGATGATACCTCAGAAGCTCACAGTAGCCTGTGAAAAAATTAAGTGCATAATAGCAGCTGTCTGAAAGGAATTCTTACCTGAAAGTTTATTTTAAATTTAAGCCAGATATTGGATATGAAAAGAGCATTTGAAGAATCTGTAGCGGAGCAGGTACCGCAGCCAAAATCAAAGAAAAAAACATACATCATTATTGGGATTGTCTTGTTGTTGGTTATACTTGCCGGCGGTGGATATTATAATTATGTACAGCGACAAGATCTTGATGCTATTCCCATAGACAGCAGTGCAACGGCTGTAGACGGATTTGAGCATGCGGATCCTAAAGATCTCGAAGAGGCAGATGGCTGGAGTAGCATTGGAGACTACGCCCATTGGAACAATGCCATCTTTACAATCCCTGAATATGACAATATTCCATTGCGTTATCGCAGAGGCATTACAAAAATTTTTATGGGGAATAGCTATCTCGAACCCTCTGGTGATAAACCCATCTATAAATTTACCCGCATAAAGGATCGTGCAAAGTCGGTCTTCTGCTATGGTAATTTCACTGATCGTTCTGACGCGGACAATTGGAATAAAGAAATGGCTTTTCTTGTGGAAAAAAATGACTACCAAAGCAGTGCTATCTGGATTATATCAGCAAAAGGGGATATCTTATTCTGGAAAGAATATTCCAGTGAGCTTCCTTTGATCAATAGCTTTAAAAAGGGGCAGAAGATTTTTATGGATGAGATGAAATTAGTACCAGCTCCGGCTGACGGAATTATTGTCAAAAACAAAAATTCCAAATACGCTTTGATTTACAATAAAGGAACAAAAACTTTTGACACTTATTATCAGTATAGTGATCATGAAATCCAGGAGGCAACCACTTCCGAAGAAGGCCCCTATGTAGAGGAACTGGAAGATATAACAGTTGACTCAGCGCAAACAAATACAGGTAATAATGAATAATTTAATACCTTAGCGGACTTGAAATTTTCATCACGCATCAGTGTGATGAAAATCACCCGGTCAAAAAACAAAGGTTAAAATATTAAAAAACAACATCTTACATATAAAAACTAATTATTTAAAATCTTTCTAAATTAATCCGTTTGACAGATTTTTGACACAAGCACAAAGCATTTAAGCTACATTTGTACCGTTAAATATAAGCGAGGGATTAGAGCTTTGAAAAATCTTAAAGTATTAGCGTTTACTCATAAACATGTCGAACTAAAAGATCTAGGTAATCTAGTGATCTGCAATGAGGATTTAGAAAGTCGCCTCATTAACTTGAAACACAGCCTGGATATTCCGGAGATCTTTTACATTGGTACTTGTAACCGAGTAGAGTTTGTATTTTACGGAGCTCACGAATTGACCAACGAATTTATTGCGGAGTTTATGGGAAAATTGAATTTCTGTGTTCCGCAAGAGCGCCTTCAATGTTATTTGGGTCAGGTCAACAAATATGAAGGAATGGATGCTTTGCATCATTTACTTCGTATGTCCTGTTCACTCGAAAGCCTTGTTGTCGGTGAAAAAGAAATCCTGGCGCAGGTGCGTAGAGCTTATGATCGCTGTAGAGAGGCTGGATTTACCGGTGATTTCCTTCGTTTAATGATGGATCGTCTTGTAAAGACAGCAAAAGAAGTCTATACCTACACTAAAATTTCCAGAAATCCGATTTCTGTTGTTTCCCTTGCTTACCGCAAACTACGTGAATTAAAGTTGGTTGAAAACCCTAGAATACTTATTATCGGATCAGGGGAAACGAATCAAAACCTAGCAAAATATTTCCAGAAAAATCAAAAAGCGAAGTTTGTTGTTTTTAACCGTACTCTTGAAAACGCAAAAGTTTTAGCAGAAGAACTTCATGCAGAGGCTTATCCTCTTGCTGAAATCGGCGCATACAAAGGCGGATTCGATATTCTAATTACCTGTACTGGTGCACCTACGTCGATCATTGACAATTCCCTGTATCAATCGCTATTAAACGGCGAAACAGATAAGAAAATTATCATTGATTTGGCTGTTCCAAATGATATTGATGCCGAGGTAATTAAAAATAACCCCATCCATTACATCGAAGTCAGTAGCTTGCAGGCTATCGCGGAAAAGAATATCCAGGAGCGCTATAATGAACTGGACAGTGCTGAAAAAATCATCCAAGACAATATCCAGGAGTTTTTACCACTGATCAAGCAAAGACGTGTGGAAGTTGCCATGCGTGAAGTTCCTGAAAAGATCAAAGAAATCAAATCATTTGCTTTAAACGAGGTCTTTGCTCAGGAAGTACAGGCATTAACACCTGAGGCAAGAGAAGTATTGGAAAAAGTCATCAACTATATGGAAAAGAAATACATCAAAGTTCCCATGGTTATGGCAAAAGAGATCCTGGTTAAAACACCAGAGACCGAGAAAAACTAGTTGCAATCGTATCGCAGCAATAGTTTCCTAACAAAATATATTTCCCACTTTTTGACGTGCAGGCCGTAATAATGTTCGTACGCAGTTTCCTTTTTGTCAAAATTTTCCTTCGCTTTTCTTAATTTTCGGTTTATCAATCATTTCCTACTAGATAATGACAGTAACGTGTCAACATATTCCACCTATTTATTTATTTTTGCTTCGATAAATGGTATTAAACACATTTTAATAGGTAAAGTAAAATAACGTGAATAGAAAACTAATTATTGGCACCCGGGGAAGTGTTCTTGCCATGTGGCAGGCAAATTTTGTGAAAGACCGATTACAGGAAATCGGTATTGAAGCAGAGTTAAAAGTCATCAAAACTCAAGGCGATATCATTCAACATCTCCGTTTGGATAAATTGGAAGGAAAAGGATTTTTCACGAAAGAACTTGAGGAAGAGCTTTTAAATGGAACCATCGATTTAGCCGTACATTCACACAAAGATTTACCTACGATCAACCCGCCAGGATTAATTATTGCGGCGGTTTCTGAACGGGAAGACCCCTCCGAATTATTGATTATCCACAAGGATTGCGTTGATATCAAGAAACGCCTATCGTTAAAACATAATGCTACTGTTGGAACATCTTCTAACCGTAGAAAGGCGCAGATATCGGCATTGCGCCCCGACCTAGAATTCGACGATCTAAGGGGTAATCTACAAACAAGAATGCAAAAACTGCGGGATGAACAATACGATGCGATCGTGCTTGCAAAGGCGGGTATCAGCCGTATTGAAATGGATATCTCTGATTTTCATGTCGAAGAAATTCCACCGGTCGAAATTATCCCTGCTCCGGCACAAGGTGTATTAGCCATTCAGATCCGTGAAGTCGACAAAGAACTTTTTGAAGCATTACAACCGCTTAATAACGATGAGGTTGCTCAAGCCATTGCTGTAGAACGTTTGGTATTGAACAAGTTTGACGCAGGATGTCATGCACCACTGGGATGCTATTGCCGTAAAAGCGAAGATGGATATGAGGCCTGGGCTTCCATCGCTGATACAAGTGAAGACTTTCCGGATCGTGTATACTTGAAAGATAGCGATCCAACCCGATTGGCGGAACGTATTTTCAGCAAGTACGCCAAAGACCGTAAGTTACCACAATCTGTCTTTATTTCCAGAGAGGTAGATGAAAATTCCTATTTCGCACGCGCAATGGCGAAGCACAATATTTCAATTGAAGGCCGTTCGTTGATCAAGATATTTCCGATCATCAATAAACTGGATCCTTTTATCCTAAAGCATGTTGATTGGATTATATTTTCAAGCAAAAACGGGATTGAACATTTCTTTAATCTGGAGCCTCGGTTAAGCAAAAAGACCAAAATAGGCGTGATCGGTCGTGGATCAGAGGAAATACTACGCAAGTATGATCGTGTAGCGGATTTTTCCGGTGACAGTGAAGGGATTAACATGGATGAGATTGCTAAGAAGTTTGCCGAATTGGCAAATGGTGGAACGGTACTTATTCCGCGTGCAAAAGAATCGCTTGAGACGATTCAGAAAGCATTAAGCCCAGAAACAAAAATCATTAATATCCCTGTCTATGAAACCGTATTGGAGGAGGATGTGGATCCGTCCAATGCTGAAGTCCTCGTATTTACCAGTCCTAGCAATGTTGAGGCCTATTTTGCGGACAATCTTTTAGAACCGGGACAAAAGGTCGTCTGTATCGGTCGTTCAACCGGGGCGAAGTTTGATGAGATGAATGTTCCTTATACACTTCCCTATTCTCCAGATGAGATCGGCCTTTCAGAGGCTGTATTTGGCTTGGAATATTAATCGTATTGAGTAGTTAGTATCAAGTATTGAGAAGTTGGCAAAAGAATTTTTAGTCTTTGTCACTGACCAACACTGGATTACTGGATCATAAATAAATTAAATATAATGTTACAACGTCCGAGAAGAAATCGTAAATCTGCCGTGATTCGCGACATGATTCAAGAGACACGTTTAGACGCGTCGAATTTGATTTTTCCACTTTTTATTGTAGATGGCCAAAATCAAAAAACCGAGGTTAAATCCATGCCAGGTATCTACCGTTATTCAATAGATAATTTATTGAAAGAAGTGGAGAGCTGCCTCAAATTAGGCTTACGTTCATTTGACCTTTTTCCCAATATCGAAGAATCATTGAAGGACAAATACGCAACAGAGAGTTACCGCGACGGAAGCTTGTATTTACGGGCCATTGAAGCAGTAAAGAAAAATTTTCCGGAAGCCTGTATTGTCACCGATGTGGCGATGGACCCTTACAGTAGCGATGGTCATGATGGAATTGTTGAGAATGGCGAGATCCTAAATGATGAAACGCTGGAAGTATTGGGCAAGATGGCACTCGCACATGCGCAGTCTGGTGCTGATATTATTGCACCATCGGATATGATGGATGGACGCATCGGATATATTCGTGAACTATTGGACCATAATGGCTTCACAAACGTATCTCTAATGTCCTATACTGCTAAATATGCGTCGGCCTATTATGGACCGTTCCGGGATGCTTTGGGCTCAGCTCCAAAACATGGTGACAAGAAAACCTACCAAATGAATCCTGCTAATGCAAAAGAAGCGCTTATCGAGGCGCAACTAGATGCCCAAGAAGGTGCGGATTTTCTGATGGTTAAACCTGGCCTCCCTTATTTGGATATTGTGAAACTTCTCGCTGATAATTTTGATCTTCCAATTGCGGTGTATAATGTCAGTGGGGAATATGCCATGTTAAAAGCTGCTATTCAAAATGGTTGGCTGGATGAACGTGTGATCCTGGAAACTTTATTAAGTTTCAGACGTGCGGGCGCAACAGCGATTTTATCGTACCACTCCAAAGAAGTCCTGGAAAAGCGCTTTATTTAATATTGCACGCTGAAGATCCAGTTAAAAGACTTTGGCAACTTTAATCTAGGACGTATTGAGTGTCTTAATTCGATTTTTGATATTTTAATTTTAACTATGCAAGCACCTGATATTTCAAGAGCAAAATCTGCTGAATTATTTGAAAAAGCAAAACAATATTTCCCCGGCGGTGTGAACTCTCCGGTTCGGGCGTTTAAATCCGTATTTGGTACCCCCTTATTTATTGAACGTGGCGACAAAGCTCGTCTTTGGGATGCTGATGGCAATGAGTTCATCGATTTCTGCTGTTCGTGGGGACCATTGATTTTGGGACACAATAATGATCAGGTCCGTGAGGCTGTTGCCGCACAATTAGGTAAAGGATTGAGTTTTGGCGCACCTACTGCGCTGGAAAATCAACTTGCCGAATTGATTATTGAAAACAATAAATATATCGAGAAAATCCGCTTCGTTAGTTCAGGAACTGAGGCCGTAATGTCCGCAATCCGTCTGGCAAGAGGATATACCAAACGCGATAAGATTATCAAATTTGACGGCTGTTATCACGGCCATTCGGATTCGCTTTTAGTAAAAGCCGGATCTGGATTGGTTACTTTCGGAGAAACTTCTTCGGCAGGTGTTCCCAAGGCTTTTGCAGATGAAACCATTGTCATCGAGTTAAACGACAAAGATGCACTGAGAGCTGCTTTTACAGAATTTAAAGATCAGATTGCTGCAGTAATCATTGAAGGTATTCCAGCCAACAATGGTCTATTAATGCAATCCAAAGAATATATGCATTTCCTGCGTGATATCACAAAAGAAAATGGGAGTATGCTAATTATGGATGAGGTCATCACCGGATTCCGCATCGGATTTGAAGGAGCTTCTGCTTACTATGAAATACAACCAGATATAATCACGTATGGCAAGATCATAGGTGGGGGTATGCCGGTGGGAGCCTATGGAGCATCTAAAGAGCTGATGGCTTGTATATCACCTGACGGTGCCGTTTACCAAGCTGGGACCTTGTCAGGAAATCCTGTGGCCATGGCGGCTGGTATTGCAGCCTTGACTATTTTAGCGCAAGATGATTTCTATACGAACTTAAATGCGAAAACTGCAGCATTCGTACAGGATCTGCGCGATTATATCGCTGAAAAAGGCTATAAAGTACAATTATTCCACGTTGCCTCTATTTTCTGGTTTGCATTTACTGAGCAAGAAGATATTAAGAAAGCAAGTGAAATTGATCCCGCTTCCATGGAATCATATAAAATCATGCACCGCGAACTCCTGAATAGAGGGGTCTACTTCGGCCCTTCGGGTTATGAAGTTGGTTTTGTTTCGGCCGCACATACCGACGCGGATTTAAATACCGCCAAGAAACATATTTTTGATGCCCTTGATATTGTTTTTCAGGCATAAAAGGAATTAACATATAACAATGCCCCAAAAACTATTTCAGTTCTTGGGGCATTTATATGCTGTTTCAAGATCTCTACCTGAGCTAAAGTTCCTGTTGAACTACAGTATTGGTGTCCGCCAATTTAGTGACAAGCTTTTTATCCTTCGATTTTATCTTATTCAGGCCCTGTATGAGTTCATCCAACGAAAACTTACCTTTTATATCCATAAATACGCTTTCATCTCCTTCGTCGTGGACCAATAATGAAACCCGGCTGATTACATTATCTTTGTCTATACGTGCATTAATCGAAATCTCCTCCCCTTCGCTATTGATCACTAGCAGTTCCTCAAATTTGTTCTTTTTTAGAAACTTATGGTAGTCCTCCAGAATCAACGCATTCTTTTCCTGATCATTATTTGATAATGTCATCATCCTGAATTTTCTCAACTTTTTGACGATATCCGCCATTATTTTTGCATCTTCATCGTTCTCACCCTGCAAGGCCTTTTTGATAAATGGTTTTGTCAGCCACATTGGCAAATTGATGGCAACGATCTCTGCATGATTCGAAACATTGGATCCTCTGACGAAATCCATGTTGGAGCCTTTTTTGATCATGCAGGATTGCAATGAAAATAGCACTCCAATTAGGCATAACAATGTTAGTATTCTTTTCATAACGTTTACTTTTTATTGTTATTTTGTTTGGCTTTACTCACTTTATTGCTTCCCTCATTGACCAAATTAGTTACGTCTTTCAAAGGTATTGCCCCATCAAGAATCATAAATAAATTTTGTCCATCCCCGTTTATTGTCAGCAACAAATTATTTAGGATATCCGCATTCGCAGACATATTTTCAACCATGAACCGGATGTCTTGACCTTCATTGTTGAGCGACATAAGTTCTTCGTATTTTAAGTTTGAAACTGCGCCACGTATAATACCAGTCAGGTCCTTATCTTCACCATCTTCTACAATTAACATACGTAAAGATTTAACATTTTTGAGTAGCGGTGTAATCGTCTGCATATCTTCATCATCAATTTTTAAGTTCCCCAGTAATTTAAACATAGGGGCTCCAATTTTCAGCGTCGTTACTCCTTTCTTCCCTTGATATTGCTCGAAAAGTTTATCTAACTTGGAAATCTGCGCATTTGCCATACTTGCTACAAGTAATAGGCAAGCTATTAATAGTCCTTTCATATTATTTTAGTTAATCGATATTGACATTTGTTTTATATTCATTGCTTTATCTACTCCATTTTCCAGATTATTTGCCAATAATCCCAAAGAACGGAGCGTCAGTTCTACAGCTTCCTCTTCGTTGGCAACAGGTTCACCGTTTAATACAACATAATCCGCTTGATAGCCATCTTCTATTTGCTGTAAAGATTGGACAACCTTCTTCTTTTTTGCCATCCTTTTCTTTGATTGTGCACGCTGATTGGAATGCGATGTATTCGCCGTAAGCATTGTACTTCGTTTCCGCTCGCTGCTTGTTACCGTCTCCACATCCGAATTTACTGTTGCGTCATTGTTTTCCATTACTTCCTTCGTCAACGGTCTTTGAAGTTCTTTCATCTCTTTATTAACAAGTACTGATGGCTGTACTTCCGACTCTTGATTCAGATAAAAGGTCAATCCCATAACCGCCAGGAGAATTGCTGCAGCAGCATATTTTATCCAGATATTATCGAGCCATCTGATGATTTTCTGATCTGCTTTGACCTGATTTTCAAAATCCTCAAACGACCAGTCCATTTTGACATTCTTCTCCTGTTCCAATAGCTGAAAGAACAGTTCATCCGATTTTTTCAGTTCCCTTTCTTCCTCCGATGACGACTTGCCATCAAAGTATTTATCTTTCAATTCCGCTAATCTTCTGTTTTTCATCGTTACAAATTTGAGTTTCACTGTTAATCAAGCTATTGGATCTATTTATTATTTGAATAAATCCGGAAGCTTTCATAATCAAATAGTTTTGTCAACTGCTCCTTTACTTTCTGCCTAGCCCGCATCAGATTCACTCTAACAGCAGACTCCCCCATTTCCAATACTTCACTGATCTCCTCTATATCATAATCCTCCACATCGCGCAGGTGCATGACAAGACGCTGTTTCTCAGGCAGCGAGTTGATCATCTCCAAAATGATTTCTTTCGTATTTCCAACAGCATTTTCTGTTGTTGAAATAAGCTGCTGTTGTTCGGCAAAATCTGTACGGACCTTATCTCTTTTTATCCGGTTTAGCGCTTCGTTTTTAACACTCTGCATGCAAAAGGCCTCAAGATTCTTATATTGATACAATTTATCTTTCGCCTGCCATAGACGCATCATCACATTTTGAACCGCATCAAAGGCCTCATCATCATCAACCAAGATCCGTTTCGCAAAGCGAAATAGCTTATCCTTATGGACGAAAACGGTATTTTTAAATTGCTCTTGGTTCATGTTAATCTTTAGTATTGAAATGTTAGATTTGAGATGATTGTACAAACCTACTTATCTAATTTTTTGTGTTCATTTTAAATACGCACTATATCATTTCGTTCCATTTTTGCATGCTATATAGAGAAGACATTTCAGGCTTTCTATTTATTACATCTAAATTTGAATATTTTTTTAAAATATTCATTCGTTTAAATAATAGGTTCTGATTGTTCTGGGTTCTTCGCTGCTTTCAAGAAGAATTAAACAGGTTTACCCTAACTAATATACTATATTCCCGCAATCAAAACCTTGTTTTCCCATTGCTACAAACAAAAGATCCTGCACACTTGTTATTTAAAATGCTGAGTGTTAAAAATTTAAACAAAAAGATCATGAAGTACTACAGAATTACAGGCATTACCGCCGCATTAACATTATTAATCGGGGCTATTGGATGTAATAATTCAACTAAAAAGGGCACTGACCATACAGATTCAATGGCTGATGCTGATACGAGTATTGCACAGAAAATGGATTCCATTTCGGTTAGTCCAATTGCAGATTCGAAACAATTTCCAGGAGCGAGCCTAGGAATCGCTTCGATAAGCGCAGAAAAAGTTGGTACAGATTCTGCAAAAGTTACGGTGAAATATAATGTCAGCAACTTTAAGCTTACTGAAATGACAGCGGATGAGCATGCAGCTCACATGGCCAACTCCCATGATGGACAGCATATCCACTTTATTTTGGACAACAAACCATATACTGCATTATATAAACCGGAGCATAGTGTTACTTTGGCTTTAAATTCAGAACATTATCTCCTATCGTTTTTGTCCAGGTCTTATCACGAATCCATTAAAACCACGGAGGCCTCAAAATTGATTAAATTCAAGATAGATGCAACGGGAAAATTGACACAGGAACCAACACCTAAAGAAGCATCCCTATTTTATTCTCGTCCAAAAGGAGAATACAAAGGGGATGAAACCAAAAATGTCCTGCTCGATTTCTATCTGGTCAACACCAGTATTGCCCCAGACGGAAATAAGGTTACAGCAGATATCAACGGACAGACATTTACATTGGATAAATGGGCCCCCTATGAAATTAAAGGCTTGCCGATGGGAAATAACAAGGTTAAATTAACCTTAGTAGATAAAGAAGGTAACGCCATTACGGGCGATAATGTTTCGGTAGAACGAGATATTAAACTCTCCGAGAAATAGTCATTTCTAAAACAAGAGAGTCGCATTCGAATGCGACTCTCTTGTTTTTACCAACCGCTACGGCTAACTAATTCGTTTTTTATCTTTTATGGTAATTTCTCAAAATCAATTTTCGGAGCCGTATTTTTATTGACAAACTCAAATTTGCTGCCCGGTTTAACAATTTCATTAAAGAAACCGCCATTTCTTAAAAAGTAGCCATTTTTTGTTGTTCCCCCCATAGCATCCATACGTTGATGAGCGCGGTAGGTATTATCGACACTAAATGAAGCCGATTGAACAGCGCGCCATTGACCGTCATAAACCCATTGATTTTTAAATTCCACCTGTCTACCTAAATACCCTTGATTGGGACTAAAGTTCTCTAAAAAACTATGAAATCTCTTTAAATACGTATTTGTTTGCGGACGTTTGAAACTAGCAATTACATTCCATGCATTTTCCTCCGGCACAAAAAACCAGGCAGTATAGTCGGTATTTCCTTTTCCATCCGGAACGCCTTTCAACAAGAATTTATAGGTTTCACCCGCTTTCCAGAAATATTTACGGTAACTCTGTCCACCGGATCCCTCATTGCCAAATTCTCCTGTATGCACGTCTTTTCCTTTCTTCAATAAATGGATCTTTTGTTCATCTGGAATACTTTTCGGGTCATCTGTATGAAAAGGGCTCCAAACCGAAAATAATATACGTCGTTCGGTTTCCGAATTCACCTGTATACCAAAATATCCCTCTCCAAAGCCATTCGCCATAAAATACGAACCGACTTTATCCTCACCTTTTGGGACAGTTACCTCATTGTAATAATAGCTGACATTTCCCTCACTCGGTATTGTATAATTTAAGTGACAGGAAGGACCACGACGTGACCAATAGTAATAATCAGGATCATTTGAGTAGGTAAGGCCTTCAGCTGCAGCTTCTCCACTAACGATTAACTCCGTTACATCGGCAAACCTCTCGCCCGACTTACTTAATCCTTTCAAATTCACCTGTACGTAGCCCGGTGTTTTGACATCAACAGACAAAGCCGCTGTTTCGGAAAACTCAGTCCCTTTGATGTCCAAAGAGCTCTTTTTGCCCAAAGCAGAAATCTCTATCTTGGAGGAATTCCCGGCATCCATTTTCGCTTTGAGTTTCAATTCGAGGTTTCCGGTTTTCTCCGTTCTGAAATATACCGATGCAATGCTTTGATCACTAGACCATTTCACCAAGCCATTGCGTCCTGAAATTTCCGCACCACCATCTTGTCCAGTAGTAATAAAAGCATTGCCCGCAAGCGGTACGGCATAGGATTTTATAGCAGTTTGCGCGTTAACACCTAATGAAAGGCAAGATAAAGCACCTATGAAGAGGTGCTTGATAAAGAATTCTCTTTTCATCTGTTTAAATTTTTTTCATCTTTTGTCTGTTACCGTGGCTACTTATGTTACCTAAGCGACCAGGGTTTTATAGGAATTGAAGGATATCAATCCTACTCATTTTCGAACATAAACCGGCTTATGGCATTACCTTCAAAGCGTGAATTTATATTGGTTCTTGAAAACTGTATTATTTTGATGAAGATAAGGCTTAGATTGACAGAAAAAGAAAGGAAATGTATATCAATCGATTGTGTAAAAAAATAGTAATAAATCAATGCCTATTCATATAGACCGAGTTCGGCAACCATCTTCTGATAGTTATTCAGGAAATACTTATAAAGTTTAAACTGTTCCGTTTCTTCATAGTCCACCTGTTGCAAGCGCAGTTCCGACACGGTGTAAATCTCCGCATCCGGATAGGCCAACAAAATTGGTGAGTGGGTGGCGATAATAAATTGGGATTTATTATTGACCAGTTGATTCATCCTTGTTAAGAGCCGTAATTGACTATTGATGGAAAGTGCTGATTCGGGCTCATCAAGCAGATACAGCCCACGCCCCGAAAAGCGTCTATGCATTAAATTAAGAAAACTCTCCCCATGAGAGCATTCATGTAATGAGCCGCCATAACTTTTCTGTAGAGCTCCCTGATCTCCTTCAAATATATCATCAACCTCAGTCGCCACGTTATAAAAGCTCTCAGCCCTTAGGAAAAATCCATCGTTTTCACGGAAGGCTGTTCTTATGACCTGCAGATCTTTAAAAAGTTCGGAATGGGAATCTTTCGTGTGAAAATTAAAGTTTTTAGTTCCTCCTTCGGGATTAAAGCCAGCATTAATTGCAATGGCTTCAACCAATGTAGATTTCCCGGAACCATTCTCTCCAATGATAAAGGTTACAGGGGATCTAAACCGCAATTCACTCAGGTTCAATATTGAAGCAATATTAAACGGATAGGCGATTCGATCTCCGATTGGTTTTGTGTTTTTTATGGAATGAATATAGTACATAGAATGTGATACTAATATAGGTACTAAGCTTTCCGGAATCCTTGTGCAACATAATAGATTACCGGAATAAAAATAAATCCCAGTGTCAGCGGAAAAAACCATTCGCCCAGCCCAGCTGAAGTTCCTGCCGAATTTGGAATAGTCTTGAAAGTGATTACAGCCAAAATAACCACAATAATAAATTTCAGATACCGGATCAAGCGGCATGCATTTGTATATTGCCGAAAAGCATTCTCTGCTGTTATCTTAACCGAATAATTGAAAATATGTGGAAATCGATTTAGGATGGTCATCCCAATAAATAGTATTGTAGCTAAAAGCGGTAAAGCTAAAATAGTCTCTTTGCCACCGAAATTATCTGCTTTGCCCGCGGCATCATAATGTACGGGAATAGTCTCGGGTAACTTATTATAATTGATCGCAATCAGATACCATAGTGCGAATAAGGACAGGTAGCCGACTAATTCCAATATTTTGTCTCCCAAGGTAAGCTCAGGTTGTATCTGGGGTCTTTCTTCCATTCTAAAATTGGTTAACGCTGCTTAGAAATAGTGAAATAAGACTATTTCGCCTCCATTATTGATACGAAGTTAAGAAACATGCAGGAACAATACAATCTGGTAAACTAAGTATTAAATTAGTCAAACAAACGTTGATACAGCCATTACCTTGAAACATAGAGAGTACCCCATCACTTCACCAACCATTAGTGAACATAAAAAAAGTGAAGAGCGTGTCCTCTTCACTTTTCCACACAGTGTTAATAACTATGTTTTATCAGATTTTCACCTGCTCGATTATTCACATTCTGTTCATACAGCTGTTGAATCAATCACAAACAATTAGAAACCAACACTTTTAAGATTCAATCCAGTACGCTCATCCAATCCGAACATTAAGTTCATATTTTGCACAGCTTGTCCGGATGCTCCTTTCAACAAATTATCAGTAGCATTTAAGATCAGCAACTTGTTCCCGTGCTTTTCCAAATGGATAATACTTTTATTGGTATTTACGACTTGTTTGAGGTCAATATTACTTCGGCTAACATGCGTAAATGGATGTGTTGCATAATACGCTTCATACAATTCGTAGGCTAGTGGCTCCGTCAGATCTGAGTCGACATAAATTGCCGAAAAAATTCCCCTAGTAAAATCACCACGTTGGGGAACAAAATTTATCCTTTCAGCGGCACGCGCTAATAACGAATCACCAGAAGCTGGCAAAAATCCATTTTGCAATTGATCCAGGGACTCGGAAATTTCCTGTAGGTGTTGATGCTCGAAAGACTTATATGCTGAAAGATTATTATTACGCCAAGAAAAGTGCGTGGTTGCTCCGGGTTTCTGTCCGGCCCCTGTAGATCCAGTTGTCGCATTGACATGGATCTGATCGGGTAATAGTCCCTTACTCGCCAATGGCAATAGTGCCAATTGGATATTAGTAGCAAAACAACCTGGATTGGCAATATATTGCGCCGATTGAATCGCTTCCTTATTTAATTCAGGAAGCCCATATACAAACTGCTGTCCCTGATACATTGTATTTGCCCTAAGACGATAATCCTGCGAAAGGTCAATAATCTTAACCGCTGGCGCGACCGGATTGGCCTCTAAAAACTTACGGGCATCACCATGTCCTACACAGAGAAATAAAACATCAATATCACTATGAAAATGAGAAGAGAAAGTCAGTTCTGTGTCACCGAACAGGTCATTGTGAACTTCATATAATTTGTTTCCCGCATTAGACGCACTATTAGCAAATACAATCTCTACTTCAGGATGATAAATCAATACCCGCAATAATTCTCCGCCCGTATATCCTGCTGAGCCAACGATTCCTACTTTTATCATATTTTTATTTCGTATTGAGTAGCTAGTATGAGTATGAAGACTTTACTTCTGCAAGCCTCTGGCTTACAGAAGTATCGTAATTTTTTTTTATTTTTGATTTACTTTATGCCAGATAATGGTTTGGTTTCCAAAAATTTTGGAGAATCCTTTTACATCGTCGCCTGTGTAACCTTTATTCATCTCACCATAGCTACCAAACTTATTGGACATTAAATCGTGTTCGGATTCAATACCAATCACTACAAAACGGTAAGGGTGTAGTTCAACGATTACGCGACCTGTTACAGTTTCTTGCGAAGACTGCAAGAATGCTTCAATATCGCGCATGACAGGATCATGCATCTGCCCTTCGTGCATATAATTTCCGTAGAAAGCAGCAATTTGGTCTTTCCAGGATAATTGCCATTTTGTCAAGGTATGTTTTTCTAAGGTGTGGTGCGCCTTAATTAAAATTACCGAAGCGGCAGCCTCAAATCCGACACGGCCTTTGATACCGATAATCGTATCACCTACGTGAATATCACGGCCGATGCCATAGGGTTGTGCGATAGCTTGCAACTCCTGAATAACTTTCACTGAGGACATTTTCTCACCATTTAAAGCAACTGGCTCGCCTTTTTCAAAATCTACCGTGATCTGTTGAGGTTCGAAAGAGGTCACTGGCGTTGGCCATGCTGATTCTGGCAAATATTGGTTGGATGTCAATGTCTCAGCTCCACCTACGGAAGTTCCCCAAAGACCTTTATTAATTGAATATTTTGCCTTTTCAGCTGAATATTCAACACCATGTTTATTTAAGTATTCAATTTCTGCTTCGCGGGACAACTGTAGATCACGGATTGGTGTGATAATTTCGACACCTGGAATCAAGGTTTGGAAAATCATATCAAAACGCACCTGATCATTTCCTGCTCCTGTAGAGCCATGCGCAACACATTCAGCGCCGATTTTCTTTGCATAATTTGCAATGGCGGTAGCCTGACATACGCGTTCAGCAGATACTGACAATGGGTAGGTCGCATTTTTCAGCACATTTCCGAAGATCAAATATTTAATAGTTTCGCGGTAATAGTCTGCTGTTTCGTCAATCGTGGTATGTGATTTTACACCTAATGCATAGGCACGTGCTTCGATATTCTTCAATTCTTCATCCGAAAAACCACCTGTATTTACGACAACGGAATGAACCTCTAACCCTAAATCTTGCGTAAGATAAATACAACAAAACGAAGTATCTAATCCTCCGCTGAATGCTAAAACTACTTTTTTCATTGAGATAAATTTTTTTTTATTGTGTGAAACGATTGCTTGTCAAGCCGTAAGCTGACCGTTTCATCGTCTGTTCATTATTTATTTTCGATGGCTATGCAGCCAGTTGACATGCACTATAGTATTAAAATCCTTTTGCAACTTTATTATGCTTTGGGAAATTGACTGCAATAAATTTATTGGTCGATTTCCAGAACTTGGCCTGTATACGCTTTAACAGCGATTGTTTTTGTGTAATTCTTTCCAAACGTTCCTTTGCTTCATGTTTACGTTGGATCTTTTCTTTCAGTTCACGTTCTTTTTCCTCTGGATCCCAAAGCATGGCTGTACACATGCAATTCTTGCGATCTTTGCTCATTAAAATTTCATAATTCACACAGCTCTGACAGCCTTTCCAGAATTCGTCATCGTTGGTCAGTTCTGAATAAGGCACTGGTTCGTATCCCAATTCTGAATTGATTTTCATGACAGCGAAACCTGTGGTCAAGCCAAATATCTTTGCTTTGGGGTATTTTTCCCGGGACAAATCAAACACTCTTTTTTTAATGGCTTTTGCCAAACCTACTTTCCGAAATTCGGGATTGACAATAAGTCCAGAATTTGCAACATAGTCACCATGGCCCCAAGTTTCAATATAACAAAACCCTGCCCATCGGCCGTCCCTATGCAAAGCAATCACTGCTTTACCTTCATTCATTTTGTTGGCAACATACTCTGGTTTACGACGCGCAATACCAGTACCACGAGCCTTTGCAGACTCGAACATTTCGTTGCAAATAACCTCTGCATAGTGTGCATGCTCAGGTTTAGCCGGAATAATTAAAAAATCTGATATAGTCATTGACTTACGACCCTAATAATAAAACAACAACTACTGTCGTGTTTTGTTACTGAATAAATTAAAATAATGGATTCAAAACCATCGGACAATCATGGTCTCGTTTGGAAAGATTCACTACCTCAAATCAAGCCCGAGGTAGTATGGGTCGTCGGAAGCGTAAAACAGGTATTTCTACGAAAATGAAAGCACAGAATACTTTTCTCATAAACTTTTCGAAAGTTTGAGTATAAGAATAGTCGTTCTTTTTGCTCTGTTTCATTTTATTTCTCTGTCAATTGTTTCTGACGTTGCAAATGTATAAAAATATTTTTTTCTTTTCCACAATATTATCATGGATTTTTTGCAAAAATCAAAAAATTACAATTCAGCTTCAAAATAGGCCTGCGTCCTTCATTTTCAAGCAATTAATCAACAGCAACGGGGGCATGCCCCTACACTGGATCCGATATTAATTTGACAATAAAACTGATAAAGGTTTAAGGCTTTATCAATGGGAAAAGGGAGTTTTTTCGACAGGTTCGTTATTTTTAGACAAAAACGATACTTTTGTATACATCATTTAGAGGAAAATAGCATGTCACCAAGTTTAATTTTCTATATTATTTTTGCTGTACCCTATATCATCTTTATGTATTGGCTTGTCAAACAGGACAAACATAAGTATGCTTGGGGGCTAGCAATCATTACTGTGGTTGCTATACTTGCAATCTATGTGTCCCAGAAGGCAAGCAAAGTTGCGATGGACAATTATCAGCAACACCAAATCGATTCCAGAGAAATCGAGCGTGAAGAAAGGTTACAGAAACAGCAGGACAGTATTAATCACGCTCAACAATAAAAAGTTAGCAGATAAAAATGCTCCAAAAAGTATCTAACTCTTTGGGGCATTTTTATGGGTAGAAAACAAAAATACGATTTTGATTTTAAGTCATATTTAGTGATCGATCCCCTCAAGCTTAAATAGAAAAGCATATTCCATCGCAATTTCTTTCAAGTAATCAAATCTGCCCGAGGCACCCCCATGTCCATAATCCATATCTGTCTTCATGAGCAAAATGGAGTCGCCGGTTTTGACTGTGCGTAATTTCGCGACCCATTTGGCAGGCTCAAAATACTGCACCTGACTATCGTGCAATCCAGTTGTGACCAGTAAATTCGGATATTCTTTCGGCTCGATATTTTCATAGGGCGAATAACTTTTCATGTAATAATAAGCTTCCGATTCATTGGGATTTCCCCATTCATCATATTCATTGGTCGTCAGCGGGATTGTCTCATCCAGCATGGTATTTACAACATCCACAAAGGGTACCTGAGCTATGATGCCATGGTATTGTTCAGGAGCAATATTAGCAACGACGCCCATCAGGAGTCCGCCTGCGCTCCCCCCTTGTGCATAAAGATGGTCTGACGATGTATAGCGCTGTTCAATAAGATGCTTACCACAATCCACAAAATCATAAAATGTATTCATTTTACGCATCATTTTCCCATCTTCATACCACTGACGTCCCATTTCTTCGCCTCCACGAATATGGGCCAATGCATATATAAAACCACGGTCCAATAAACTCAATCGATTACTGGAAAAACTGGGATCCATCGATGCACCGTAGGAGCCGTAAGCGTATTGCAATAAAGGAGCGGTACCATCTAATTGGGTTCCATCTTTATAAACAAGGGAAATAGGTACCCTTACACCGTCCCTCGCTATGGCGTAGATGCGTTCGGTCTTATAGGCAGCTTGGTCATAGCCACCTAATACTTCCTGTTGCTTCAACAATGTTTTCGTCCTATTCTCCATATTATATTCGTAGACCGAACTTGGCGTCACCAATGAGGTATATCCATACCGCAATTTTGTGGTATTGTATTCAACATTTATTCCTGGATATACCGTATAGGCGACCTCACCAAAATCCAAATAATGCTGGTCTCGATTATTCAAATCATAAATTGCGAGCTGAGTCAATCCATCTTTTCTTTCCGCTATTGCCAAAAATGACCTGAATTCCTCAATATCGCTCACCAGTACATCCGGTCGATGCGCGATAAATGTGGTCCAATGTTGTCGCTCGGTTCTGTCCAATGGACATTGCATAATCTGAAAATTAATCGCCTCATCGTTGGTCAATATCAAAAAACGATCTTCCAGAGGAATTACTGTATAAAGCACCTCATTTCTACGCGGTTGAAAGACTTTAAAATCAGTATTGGGGAGATCGGCATCCAACAACCAAACCTCAGAAGACAAGGTTCCTTCTGAACTGATGATAATGTGTTTACCATTTTTTGATTTACCAACCGCGATATAATTTGTATTGTCTTTTTCTTCATATACGCATACATCGGTTGAAACGTCTGTACCAAGTGTATGTCGCATAATTTTTTCACTCAATAATGTTATCGGGTTTTTAGCGGTGTAAAATAAAGTCTGATTATCATTTCCCCAAATTGCAGTACCTTCTGTGTTAGTGATCCGATCGGGGTAGATTTCACCGGTCTCCAGGTTCTTGATATATATTGTGTATTCCCTTCGGGAGACTGTATCCACACTAAAAGCCAATAAGCGATTGTCTGGACTAATCGAAAAACCCTGTGCGGCGTAGTAAGCATAGCCCTGCGCGAGATGATCTATATCCAATAATACTTCTTCCTCAGCATCCAAAGCACCTTTCTTGCGGCAAAACTTGAAATATTGCTTCCCCTCCTCTGTTCTACTGTAATAATAGTAACCATTTTTAAAATAGGGTACCGATTCATCTTTTTCCTTAATGCGGGATTTCATTTCCCGGAATAGGTCTTCCTGAAAAGCTTCGGTATCCTGTAACATCGCAGCAGTGTAGGTATTTTCCGCTGTCAAATAGTTGATAACTTCTGAGGACCGTGGCCCCTTTTTGAAATAGTCAATCATCCAGTAATAATCGTCAATGACAGTATCACCATGAATCTGTCTTTTATGTGGATACACTGCAGCTACTGGGGCCAAACCTTCGGGCCACTGTATAGTTTTTTTTTCTTGCATATATAATTATGAACGCGCTAAATATCTTTTTTAAATAAAACAAATACGACTTGTACTTTGCTATTCACCAATCCCCCTGGAACGTTGAATTTAATGCATTTCGAGAGAAATAGCAAAACTATAAAAATGGGAACAGATCGCCTGTAAATATCATGATCATTTGGTATATATTATAAGCTCATCCTGCTAAAAGCTTCATTATCTATATAAAAGGTCACTTTTAATAAAAATTAACAATTCAACAGGGTCAATAATACTATATTTGCTACTGTGCTAGGAGAAAATTTTATGAATTTAAAGAAATCACTATATCTTATCGCCTTAGGTGTTTTACCAATGACCTCGTTTGCCCAGGCTGAGGCTGTTCCACAGAACTGGTATAATTTAGATTACAACACGGATGGCGTAATGGGCATCAGTACAGAAAAAGCGTACAAAACATTATTAAAAGGGAAAAAATCAACGCCTGTTATCGTTGGTGTATTGGATGGTGGTGTGGATGTTTTCCACGAGGATCTCAAGGATGTTGTCTGGATCAATACAAAAGACAGTGTTTCCAATGGGAAAGATGCTGATGGTAATGGCTATATCAATGACAAATATGGCTGGAACTTTATTGGTAGCGCCGATGGGAAAAATGTTCAATTTGACAATCTGGAACTTACTAGGCAGCTGAGGATTTTAGATAAAAAATTTGCCGGCGTTACCCCAACGACTGAACTGAATGAAGCCGACAGAAAAGCTTTTTTGTCCTATCAAAAAATGGTGGCAAAATACAAGAACAAATTAGAAGAAGCCAAAATGGGTCAATTTTCCTATGATGCGCTTAAACGAAATCTAGACGCTGTCGTTCGTGAAATAGGTAAAAAACCAGAAGAAATCACATTGGCTGATCTGGAAAGCTTCAATCCTAAATCGAACAATCAACGTATCGCACTCGGTTATGCAAAAGACGAAATTCAAGCGAATGGTTTTGTCAAATTTTTTGAAGATATCACAGAAGGAGCGAAGTATTTCAACAATCAGGTTGACTACCATCTAAATAAAGAGTACGACTCCCGTCCTATTATCGGAGACAATTACGAGGATGCCTCCGAACGTCATTATGGCAATGCAGATGTAAAGGGACCGGATGCCCTCCACGGAAGCCATGTTGCAGGTATCATCGGTGCTAAACGCAACAATAACATTGGTATCAATGGAGTTGCGGATAATGTCAGGATACTCACAGTACGCTTGGTTCCAGATGGCGATGAGCGGGACAAAGATGTGGCAAATGCAATTCGTTATGCGGTAGATAATGGAGCAAAGGTCCTCAATATGAGTTTCGGAAAGAGCTATTCACACAACAAGCAAACAGTGGATGACGCCGTTAAATATGCCGAATCGAAAGACGTCCTGATGGTACATGCAGCCGGAAATGATAGTGAAGACAATGATGTGGAACCCAATTTCCCGATGAAATACTATACCAATGCGAAGGGAGATACGACAGGAGTAGCCAATAACTGGATTACTGTGGGAGCAAGCGGTTTACATCCGGATAACGAACTCCTAGCAGATTTTTCTAACTACGGAAAAAAGACAGTAGATGTTTTTGCTCCTGGTGTGCGGATCAATTCCACCATTCCAGACTCAAAATATAAAGAAGAACAGGGTACGAGTATGGCAGCCCCTGTGGTTGCGGGATTAGCAGCTATGATACGCTCCTACTATCCCGAGCTCTCTGCTGCGGAAACCAAACAGATTATTCTGGAATCTGTTGTAAAACCAGAACAAACTGTCCAGGTAAAAATTAATGATGAGGCCACAAAAACAGTCAGATTTGCGGATATTTCCGTCACTGGAGGAATTGTCAATGCGTATAATGCAATCTTAAAGGCCGAAGAATTTAGTAGTAAAAAGAAAAAATAAATAATATTCTCATTTTTTATATACCAAAACTATCTTTTGTCCGTTTAATTAATTAACTTACAGGGACAAAACTCGAGATGCTTATGGTAGAAAATTTTACCCAATCAGAAAACGAAGTTCAAAATTTACTAACCCAAAACGAGAAAGTAATGACTGATGAGGATATAGAAAATGAATTGAAACTTCAATTACCAAAAATGTTGCTTAATCCAAGCAAACAATGTATTGCGAATATCATGGCATATTCCAAACAGATGGAAAAAAGAAAGGCCTAATCTAAAGATTAGGCCTTATTTATTGGCATAAATTCAAGTCTTTCCTTCCTATATAATTCGCTGAATAGCGCTATAACGTTCTGAAAAACAAACACTGCACCTCTGGATAAACGAATAGTTGTTATCCTCTATTTATCAGTAAAAAATTCAATTTGATACGTATTAAGCAGCGCTCAAATTTTCTTTTTTAATGGAAATTTTGGCTAGTTTTGAAGTGATGTTAAAACAAGAACGATACAAAGCTTTTGTGGAATATTTTTCCAAAAATAGTCCCGATGCGCAGACAGAACTCAACTACAGCAATCCGTATGAATTGCTTGTCGCTGTTATTCTATCGGCCCAATGTACAGACAAGAGAATTAATCAGGTTACGCCAAAATTATTCGAACGTTATCCGGACGCTTATACTTTAGCTGCCTCCAGCGTCGATGAAGTATTTAGTTATATCCGCTCAGTAAGCTATCCAAATAACAAAGCCAAACATCTGGTGGGCATGGCACAGATGCTTATTGAAAAATTTAACAATATCGTACCGGAGCAGATTGAGGATTTGATCAAACTCCCGGGCGTCGGCCGAAAAACCGCCAATGTCATTTCATCGGTTGTATATCATAATCCTGCAATGGCCGTGGATACGCATGTGTTTCGTGTGGCTAACCGGCTTGGCCTCACCTATCGTGCAACAACCCCATTGGCGGTAGAGAAACAATTAGTCAAAAATCTTCCGAAAGAGACTATTGCCGTCGCGCACCACTGGCTGATCTTGCATGGACGATATATTTGTCTGGCCCGAAAACCACTTTGCGAAAAATGCCCAATCACCTACATGTGTAAATACTTTGAGAAAACCCATCACATAAAGAGTACTCCAAGCGCGGCAGAAATAAAAAACTAATTTTTTTAGTGAAAAATAGTTGGTTTATTGTTTTTTATTTTTATTTTTGATAAATATATACTAAAAATATGAGCAACACAGATAAATTAAAAGCGTTACAGCTGACGTTAGATAAATTAGAAAAGAACTTTGGAAAAGGTTCGATTATGAAATTAGGAGATACAGCTGTTGAGCCTATTGAGGCGATTTCTACAGGATCCTTAGGATTAGATATTGCTTTGGGTATTGGCGGTGTTCCAAAAGGACGTATCATTGAAATATATGGGCCTGAATCTTCGGGTAAAACGACATTAGCGACACACATTGTTGCTGAAGCACAGAAAAAAGGCGGTATTGCAGCAATTATTGATGCGGAGCACGCTTTTGATAAATATTACGCACAAAAGCTAGGTGTTGATGTTGAGAACTTATTAATTTCTCAACCAGATAATGGTGAACAGGGATTGGAAATTGCCGACAACTTAATCCGTTCCGGTGCCATTGATGTCATTGTAATTGACTCTGTAGCGGCATTAGTACCCAAAGGTGAGATTGAAGGAGAAATGGGCGATTCAAAAATGGGTCTTCAAGCTCGTTTAATGTCTCAAGCGTTACGTAAATTGACCGGAACAATTGCCAAAACAAACTGCTGTTGTATTTTCATCAACCAATTGCGTGAAAAAATTGGTGTGATGTTCGGTAACCCAGAAACAACAACTGGTGGTAACGCATTGAAGTTCTACGCATCTGTACGTTTGGATATCCGTCGTACATCACAGATCAAAGATTCTGATGAGGTATCTGGTAACCGCGTAAAAGTTAAAATTGTAAAAAATAAAGTAGCCCCTCCGTTCCGTATTGCGGAATTTGATATCATCTTTGGTGAAGGTATCTCAAAAGTTGGTGAAATCATTGACTTGGGTGTAGAATACGGTATCATCAAAAAAGCAGGTTCTTGGTTTAGCTATGGTGAAACCAAATTAGGACAAGGTAGAGATGCTGTAAAAGCCTTATTGTTTGACAATCCAGATCTAATGGATGAACTAGAGGCAAAAATCCGTACAGAAGTAACAGGGGAAGATCCTATGCTTCATGTAGAGGAAAATGAAGACTAATTGCTGTAAAAATTAGTATAATGTAGGTAGCCATCCTTTTGGGGATGGCTATTTTTTTATCCCTCCCCTTACCAGACTCCGGTTAAATTTAAATGATTATTTTGTTACATGTCCAAAGTTTTAAGTTTGTACGCTATGATTTTAGTATTTTTAGCGGGGCGAACATAAATCGCTGACTTCATTCTAAACTTAACTTTGAAAAATGAACCGTAAGCTAATTGCATTTCTTTTGATCCTTTTTGGATCAGTATTCCATCTCAGTGCACAAAAAATCCGCGTACTTTCCTTCAATATTCATCATGGGAATCCACCTTCAGAAAAGGAATCTGTAGTCAATCTCGATACCATCGCTCAAATTATTAAACATAGCAATGCTGACCTGGTCGGTTTGCAGGAAATTGATGTCAACCTAGGACGCTCCTACAACGAGGATCAAGCAAAAAAACTAGCTGAATTAACGGGAATGCACTACATTTTCTCAAAAGGAATAGACCTCGAACAAGGTGAATATGGAACGGCAATATTATCCAGATATCCGATAGAAAGCGTGGAAAAACATTTTCTACCCTCTCCTATCCAAAGCGAACGCAGAAGCTTATCCATTGTTGAAGTACGTATCAACAATAAGAAGATCTTATTCGCAAATACACATCTGGATCTAAAAGACAAAAACAAAATCGCACAGGCAAAGTTCATTACTTCCCGTTTCAAAAGTGAAAAACGACCTGTTATCCTGGTTGGCGATTTAAACTCCGAACCCACTGACCCTGCGATTAAAGAGCTCGGCATGTTATTCACAAAAACGAGTAGCCAAAATGGCTTAACCTTTCCACAAGACAAGCCTAATACCGAAATAGACTATATTATGGTCAATACCTCATCACATCCAAAATTCTTCAACCACCGGGTGATTGAAGAGAAATATGCAAGCGATCATCGTCCATTATATGTTGAAATCGACATTAAATAACCCATTATGAATTTTAATAGAAGAAGATTTTTAGAAGCGCTAGCACTCGCAGGAATTACATTGCCCAATATCAGCGTCGCTAAAGAAAAAGAAACAGAAAATCTGGAAGCAGATTTTAATTTTATAATACCGGCTTATTTACAGAATCAGACAGAGAACGGCATCAGCATTTTTACGATCTTGAGCAAACCAGCGCTAGCTTGGTTGGAAATCCTTGACAGTGCAGATAATGTACAGCAAACGATCCACCAATCCGAAGATGGTATGATTAATGCAAATACAGATTTTTTTCACTTTACTATCGAAGAGGCTCCCAGATCTTTTCGTTATCGCATCCGGGCAAAGGAAATTCAAAAATTCGATCCCTATAAAATCGTCTATGCGCAAGAAATCCAAACGCCCATCTTCGAAGCAAAACTAGCAAAAAACAACCAGGAACAAATTCGCTGTTTGGTCTATAATGATGTGCACGAGGAAAAAAGCAGCTACCGGGACCTTGTCCCTAACCAAGATAGCTCCATCTATGACTTCTTTGTTTTAAATGGAGATTCTTTCCATTATGTGACCAACCAAGAGGATATCACGGAGAAATTACTAAAGCCGATTGAGTTTTTCGCTACTGAGAAACCCTTTATTATGAACCGTGGGAATCACGAAACAAGAGGTTCCTTCGCGCGCAATTTCAAACGATATTTCGCCTATCCCAACAATAAATACTACCAAGCTTTCAAAAGGGGACCTATTTTTTGGATCATGCTGGATAGTGGCGAGGATAAACCTGACAGCCATGAAGTGTATGCGGGTACTGTAGACTACGACAATTATAGAAAAGAACAGGCGAAGTGGCTGGAGACCGTATTGCAATCTAAAGAACGAAAGTCTGCCCAACATACAGTGGTGATCAGCCATATCCCGATATTCCATTCAGATGAATGGCATGGTACATTGCATAACCGGGAATGCTTCCATCCCTTATTTCAGAAGTATAAAATAGATGCAATGATCTCCGGCCATACGCACCAGTACGGATATTATCCAGCAGATAAAGACCATAATTATCCCGTATTTATAGGCGGTGGCCCAAAAGCTGGAAAAAGGACCGTTATCGATATTTCGGGATCTGCCAAATCACTGGCTATCCGGATGACCCGAGACGATGGAACTGAACTGGGACAGTTTAAAAAATAACAAAGGCACTCCGTTATGTGGAGTGCCTTTTTTTGTTGAATGTATCTGCTACCGCCGATAGCGCTTGAAACCAAGCTATAGCTACCGTCCCTGCAGGATAATTCCATTATTTTATTCGCCTTTTTCTAAGAAAGGGTATCTGTAATCCGTATCTGGATTGAACGTTTCTTTGATCGTACGTGGAGACACCCAACGCAACAAGTTGATCATAGATCCAGCTTTGTCGTTTGTACCTGAACCTCTCGCTCCACCAAATGGTTGTTGTCCTACTACAGCACCAGTACATTTATCATTCACATAGAAGTTACCCGCTGCATGTCTTAATTTATCAGTAGCTAAATTAATGGCATAGCGATCCTGTGCGATAATTGAACCAGTCAATGCATAGATAGAAGTTGTATCAACGATATCCAATGTTTCCTCAAACTTAGCGTCTTCATAAACATATACGGTCAATACGGGACCAAACAATTCTTCAACCATTGTTTCGTAATCTGGCTTTGAAGCTTCAATGATCGTTGGGTGAATGAAATAGCCTTTGGACTTATCATAAGTACCGCCAACTACGATCTCTGCCTCATTGGATTCTTTCGCACGGTCAATGTATTTCGCTAATTTATCAAATGATTTCTCGTCGATAACCGCATTGATAAAGTTTGTAAAATCTTCAGTTCCACCGATTGTAAATGACTTCACATCATTAGTCATTGACTCTTTCAATGCTGGCCACAATGATTTAGGAATATACGCACGCGAGGCTGCTGAACATTTTTGACCTTGATATTCAAATGCTCCACGAACCAAAGCAGTATTCGCAGCTTTTAGATCTGCCGAAGGGTGTACAACAATAAAATCTTTACCACCTGTCTCACCGACGATACGTGGATAAGTTTTATAACGGTGGATATTATCACCGATCGTTTTCCAGATATCCTGGAATACACCTGTTGAACCCGTAAAGTGGATACCGGCAAAATCAGGATGTTGGAAAATCACATCACCAGCATCTGGTCCCGAAACATACACTAAGTTGATGACGCCATCAGGTAGCCCAGCTTCACGGAAGATTTTCATCAGCACATTTGCAGAATAGATTTGTGTATTGGATGGCTTCCATACCACAACATTTCCCATCATCGCAACACAAGATGGCAAGTTACCTGCGATCGCAGTAAAGTTGAACGGTGTCAATGCAAACACAAAGCCCTCAAGAGGACGTTGTTCAACCCGGTTCCACACACCTTTTCCCGATACCGGAGGTTGTTGCTTATAGATTTCGCTCATGTATTGTACATTGAAACGCAAGAAATCCACAATCTCACAAGCGGAGTCAATTTCAGCTTGATATGGGTTCTTTGACTGACCCAACATTGTTGCTGCATTTAACTCATAACGGTATTTCCCTGAAATCAATTCAGCTGCTTTCAAGAATATCGCTGCACGATCTTCCCATGCGAGATTTTCCCAATCCTTTTTAGCTGCCAAAGCAGCATTGATTGCATCTGTTACATGAGATTTATCGCCTTGATTGTATTGACCTAAGCTATGTTGATGGTCATGTGGAGGAGCTATATTTACTTTTTTAGAAGTAGTGATTTCTTTACCACCAATATACATTGGGATATCGATTTGTTTCGAACGTGCTTCATCAATTGCTGCTTTCAACAATTTACGTTCTTTCGTTCCGACAGCGTAAGTATACACCGGTTCATTTGAAGGAACAGGAACTGTAAAAAATCCTTTAGACATATTACAATTATTTATTATTCAACTTTTTAGAATCACACTAAATGATGCTAACAAGAGTAAAATTACCTTAAATTTTATGAATACCCAAAGTTACTCTCCTTCTTTGAGCACCTTGGAAAAGATACGTTTAAATTTTTCCAATTTCGGTTTAATGACCAATTGGCAATAAGGTTCCTCCCCATTTAGCCGATAATAATCCTGATGATAGTCCTCTGCGGGATAGAATACAGCTGCCGGCATAACCTCAGTTACAATCGGTTCGTTATAAACTTTCTCCTTATCTAGAGCCGTGATATAAAACCGTACTTTATCCAACTGCTCCTTGCTATGGACAAATATCGCTGAGCGGTACTGCGTTCCCACATCATTCCCCTGACGGTTTAATTGCGTAGGATCGTGCGCGACAAAAAAGGCCTCCAATAATTTGTCGTAGCTGATCACTTTCGGATCATAAATAATATTGGTCGCCTCTGCATGCCCGGTATTACCTGTACAGACCTGAGCATAGCTGGGATTAGCTAGCCATCCACCTGTATATCCGGAAACAACTTGCTGTACACCTTTCAACTCCTTAAACTGAGCTTCGGTACACCAAAAACAACCTGCAGCGAAGGTTGCTGTATCTAAGCTCCCTACGCTTTTTTCCGGTAGTTTAGAAAAATCCGATTTCGTAGCCTTCGGCTCTTGAGCACGGCAGGAACTCAACAAAAAAATAGCTGTAAAAATTATAAAAATATCTTTCATAGGCATAGCATTATTTTGTGGATGGATAAAGGATCTTGATCGACAGCCATTTGTGTCTCAACGTCTGTACTTCATATATCCGGCAATAAATTGCAAAAATATACCGTGTTGTCCCTGTATTCCTTAAAGCAAAGAAGCGACAATAAATTCTTATTGTCGCTTCCTTTTGTACTTACCAAAATGGTCAATTATTTTGCGGCAGCATAATTTTGTGCTACGGCATCCCAATTGATTACATTAAAGATTTCCTCCAAATAAGCGGGACGTTTATTTTGGAATTTCAAGTAATATGCATGTTCCCAAACATCAATACCTAAAATTGGTGTTCCTTTTACTTCAGCAACATCCATCAATGGATTATCTTGATTCGGTGTAGAGGTTACCGCTAATTTACCATCAGCTCCTACGATCAACCATGCCCAGCCTGATCCAAAACGTGTAGCACCTGCAGCCTGAAGTTGTTTTTTCAATTCGTCAAATGAACCAAAAGCAGCATTGATTGCTTCTGCCAATTCACCTGTCGGAGCTCCACCAGCATTTGGACCTAAAACCTTCCAAAATAAAGAGTGGTTATAGTGGCCACCGCCATTATTACGAACTGCTGCAGAATATTTGCTTACATTCTTGATGATATCCAATAAAGATAAGTTCTCTGCATCTGTTCCTGCGATAGCTTTATTTAAGTTGTCCACGTATGCCTGATGGTGTCTGTCATGGTGGATTTCCATTGTAGTCTTGTCAATATGTGGTTCTAATGCGTCGGCTGCGTACGGTAACGCTTCTAATTCAAATGCCATATCTATTTTAATTTAAATGTTTATTACTTCGTTTATATATACAAATATAACACAATATAGCCCGTTATGTTTTTATGTGTTACAATAAATTCTATATTTCGTTAACGTTTTTGACGAAAAAATGATTTTACCAATTCAGCGCATTCATTCTGCAAAACACCGTGGGTAACAACTGTCTTGGGGTGTAATATTTTATCATGAAAATGAGAATAACCCCGCTTTTCATCCTTGGCACCATAGACAATTTTACTGATATGTGTCCAATATGCTGCGCCAGCACACATGATACAGGGTTCTATGGTCACATATAACGTACAATCGTCCAGGTATTTTCCACCAAGATAATTTGCTGCTGCTGTAAAGGCTTGCATTTCAGCATGAGCCGTTACATCATTCAATCGCTGTGTGAGATTATGTCCTTTACCGATAATACGTCCTTTATGCACGATAACAGCGCCAATAGGAACCTCCCCCTCTTCAAAAGCCTTCTTTGCCTCATTTAGTGCCATGCGCATAAATGACTCGTCGCTATCGATTAATTGTGTACCTTCAAAATCTATAAATGTCATGTCACAAACTTAACTAAGTTTCGACCCATTTGGTAATTTTCTGTCCACAGAAGTCAAAATAATATCCCCGTTTTCATCTGCAAATCCCGTTACCAAACACTCGGAGAAAAAATTGGCAATCTGTTTCCTTGGAAAATTCACAACTGCGACAACCTGTTTTCCGATCAGTTCTTCCTTACTATAATGTACTGTAATCTGGGCACTACTTTGTAATACACCAATTTCACTTCCAAAATCAAGCTTTAATTGATAAGCTGGCTTTTTAGCTTTCGGAAAATCCTGCGCATCCAAAATAGTTCCTACACGTAAATCTACTTTTTCAAAATCTGTCCAACTAATGGTATCCCTCATAACCTATTGCTATTGATATCTTGAATTTCCTTACCAATTGTAAATATTATATAAGAGGGCTTGCGTCTTAAACGCGAAGAAAGTCTATTGATCAATTTATCTTCCTCACCTGCCTGAAAAGCCAGATCCTCATCACTTAGATGGTTGTACTTGCGACGGAGTTTTTCTTTGGCAACCTGCCATTGGTCTTCGTTAATTTTCAGCATAACTATGATTTAGGTATAAAATTTGTATATCTTTACCAAACTTGTAAAAGTTTGTTTAAAGATACAATATATACATAAATAAAAGATTATGAAAAAGATTTTACCAGCATTACTCTTAATTTGTGGTAGCATAGCAACTGCACAAGCACAGCTTTTACCTGGGTTTGAGGTCGGTTTAAAAGGAGCTTTAAACTTCTCTAAGTTTAAAAGTGATGGCAAATATTTCAATTCCGACAATAAAGCTGGGTATCAGGCTGGTCTCTATGGTCGTGTTGGCGTTTTAGGATTTCACGTTCAGCCTGAGGTCTATTTAACAGGAAAAAACACTAAAGTAACTAATTCGGAAGGAGAATCAACTGACGTTAAATTTACAACTGTTGATATTCCCGTGTTATTGGGCAAACGTTTTGGTTTAGGCCCGATTGGTGCGCGAATCCAAACCGGCCCAATCTTTTCATTTAAAGTAGATGATAAACAAGATAAGGTAATTGCTAACTTAGACCCAAATAACTACAAGAAAAGTGGCACATCTTGGGCATTTGGTGTGGGTGCTGATATCTCAAGCTTGCGTGTAGACCTACGTTATGAAATGGGTTTAAACAAGGTTAATAACGAAAGCCAGGCAAATCCAAAAATCAACATGTGGAGTATCGGTTTAGGCTATAGATTATTCAGTATTCTATAGTACGTTAACTCGAGTACATAGACGAGCAAAAAGTCCGTTTTTATCCAAAACGGACTTTTTATTTTAAAAAACTTTAGAACCGTTCTAAATTATTGCTTTTTCTTGTCAAAATGGTATCATATTTAATAGCAAATAGTAGATTTGCCTAATTAAAATTAAATTACAAGGATAATGAGTAAATCAAAGCCAGTTTTCAGTTCTTCGATTGGGAAGAAGCTAATCATGAGCTTAACAGGAATCTTCCTATGTTTATTCCTAGTTGTTCACTTGGTTGGTAACTTGCAATTATTTAAAGATGATGCGGGTCTAGCGTTCAACAAATACGCTTATTTCATGACTCACTTTACACCAATCAAAGTTGTTTCTTACTTATTGTACGCTTCGGTCATCGTTCACGTCATCTACGCCATTACATTGTCGATGAAAAACAAAGCCGCCCGTCCTATTGGTTATGCCAAATACGATGGTCAAGCAAACAGTAAATGGAATTCACGCAACATGGGTATCTTAGGTACTGTCATTTTAGTATTCTTAGCGACGCACATGTCAAATTTTTGGTGGAAGTTTCACAATGATCAGGTACCTTACATCGAATACCGTACTGATTTGGCAACTGGACAGACAACAGCTAGAGAACTTCAAGCTTCTGAATTCCACGACTACCAAGAAACGGTAGAAAACAATGTTCAAATCTTGAAAGCAAGAGATTTGTACAAACAAGTTGACTTTGCCTTCAAAAATGTAGCTTTAGTCGCTTTATACATTATTGCAATGGCGGCTTTGGCATTCCACTTAATTCACGGTTTCCAATCCGCGTTCCAAACTTTAGGTTTTAACCACAGAAGATATATTGGAATTATCAGAGCAATCGGAGTTTGGGTATTTGGAGTATTAATTCCAATTGGCTTTGCAATAATGCCATTGTTTTTCTTCTTTAAATAATTCAGAATCTTTTAAGATAAGGTTTAGGCCTTATGATTCAATATAAAATTAAGAGATATGTTAGATTCAAAAGTACCAGCGGGCCCATTAGCCCAAAAGTGGTCAAATCATAAATTTAATCTTAAGTTGGTTAACCCTGCTAACAAACGTAAATTTACCATTATCGTTGTTGGTACAGGTCTTGCTGGCGCATCCGCTGCCGCATCTTTAGCTGAGTTAGGATATAATGTAATTACTTTCTGTTACCAAGATTCACCTCGTCGGGCGCACTCTATTGCGGCTCAAGGTGGTATTAATGCGGCAAAGAGCTACCAAAATGATGGTGACTCTGTATTCCGTTTATTTTACGACACAATCAAAGGTGGTGACTACCGCTCACGCGAGGCAAACGTTTACCGTTTGGCCGAAGTATCTGTAAACATCATTGACCAATGTGTTGCACAAGGTGTTCCTTTTGCGCGTGAATACGGCGGTTTATTGGATAACCGTTCTTTCGGTGGTGCTCAGGTAAGCCGTACATTCTACGCACGTGGTCAAACTGGACAACAGTTATTGCTGGGTGCTTATTCAGCATTAAACCGTCAAATCAAAAAAGGAAAAGTAAAATCATATACGCGTCATGAGATGTTGGATTTGGTTATGATTGATGGTCATGCCAAAGGTATCGTAACTCGTGATTTGGTATCGGGTAAAATTGAAACACATGCAGCACATGCTGTATTGATGTGTACTGGTGGTTATGGTAACGTATTCTTCTTGTCTACAAATGCAATGGGATGTAACGTTACAGCAGCTTGGAGAGCGCACAAACGTGGTGCTTACTTCGCTAACCCTTGTTACACGCAAATTCACCCAACTTGTATTCCAGTAACTGGAGATCATCAATCCAAATTGACATTGATGTCTGAGTCTTTACGTAACGACGGCCGTGTATGGGTTCCCAAAACTCGCGAAATGGCTGAGAAGTTGCGCAAAGGCGAAATCAAAGCCAATGATATCAAAGAAGACGACAGAGATTATTTCTTGGAACGTAAATACCCATCATTCGGTAACTTGGTACCTCGTGACGTAGCGTCACGTAACGCTAAAGAAGCTGTTGATGATGGTCGTGGTGTTGGTAAAACTGGTTTCGCGGTATTCTTGGATTTCAAAGAAGCGATCGGTCGTTTAGGCGAAGATGCTGTACGTGCTAAATATGGTAACTTATTTGACATGTACTATCAGATCACTGACGAGAACCCGTATAAACAACCAATGCGTATTTACCCAGCGGTTCACTATACAATGGGTGGTGTATGGGTTGACTACAACTTGATGACGACAATCCCTGGTTTGTACGCATTAGGTGAGTGTAACTTCTCTGACCACGGTGCAAACCGCTTAGGTGCTTCGGCATTGATGCAAGGTCTTGCTGATGGTTATTTCGTTATTCCTTACACTGTGGGTGATTACCTTGCTAAATTAGGTTCTTTCGCACCGGTAGATCACAGCCATCCTGCATTCGAATCTACACGTAAAGAAGTCGAAGCAAAAATCAACAAATTGTTATCATTAAATGGTACACAAACTGTTGATGATATCCACAAAAAATTAGGCCACATCATGTGGGAATATTGTGGAATGGCTCGTACAGCTGAAGGATTACAAAAAGCACAAGGTTTGATCCAGGAATTGAAAAAAGAATTCTGGACGAATGTTAGAGTTCTTGGAGAGAACGAAGAATTAAATCTTTCTTTAGAGAAAGCTGGCCGTGTAGCAGACTTCTTGGAATTGGGTGAATTAATGGTTGTTGATGCATTGCAACGGGCTGAGTCCTGTGGCGGTCACTTCCGTCTGGAAAGCCAAACTGAAGAAGGTGAAGCAAAACGTAATGACGAGGAATTCGCTTATGTATCTGCCTGGGAATACAAAGGAGACAATGTACCAGAGCAATTACACAAGGAAGACTTGGTATTCGAAAACGTTCAGTTAACACAAAGAAGTTATAAATAAGAAGGAAAATTATCATGGCACAACATATGAATTTAACGCTGAAAGTTTGGCGTCAAAAAAATGATAAAGATAAAGGTCAATTTGTAACTTATCAGGCAAATAACATCGCTGATGATATGTCTTTCTTAGAGATGCTTGATATTGTGAATGAGGAATTGACACGTAAAGGTGAAGACCCTGTATATTTCGATCACGACTGTCGTGAAGGGATCTGCGGAATGTGTTCATTAGTAATCAATGGTCGCCCTCATGGTCCTAAAGAAGGTACGACAACATGTCAATTACACATGCGTAGCTTCCACGATGGACAGACGATCGTCATCGAACCTTGGAGAGCTGCGGCATTTCCGGTATTGAAAGACCTAGCAGTTGATCGTACAGCTTTTGATCGCATTCAACAAGCAGGTGGATATGTAAATATCAATACAGGTGGTGTTCCTGACGCCAATACAATTCCTATCCCTAAACGTATTGCTGACGAAGCTTTCGAATCGGCTACATGTATCGGTTGTGGTGCTTGTGTTGCAGCTTGTAAAAACGCTTCTGCGATGTTATTCGTATCAGCAAAAGTATCTCAATTTGCATTGTTACCTCAAGGTCAAACTGAGCGTTACGAACGTGCACAAGCAATGGTAGATCAAATGGATGCTGAAGGTTTCGGTAACTGTACGAATACCGGTGCTTGCGAAGCAGAATGTCCTGTTGGTATTAAATTAACGAATATCGCTCGTTTAAACCGCGAGTATTTGACTGCTAAAATCTTCAGACAGGAAGAACCACACGCATAATAATGCGTTTGGCATAAAATAATATAAAAGTCCTTGCCCTAAGAAAGCAAGGACTTTTTTTTATATTTACAATAATGTAAATTGACTCACGTGAATTCTGGTATAAAAATTCGTTTACTACTACTGATCTTAACACTTTGCTTTATAGGAACAGCGATCACCATCAAAGAATCTGTTACAAATAAAGAAATACTTGATATTGATACAAAATCGCTCAATGATTATATTACCAAACAAGAGAAAAAAGTAGACCGTATTTTTAAGGACTCATTGCTGCTAAAAACATTCAAGAATTACGATCAATATCCTATAGCTGTCTATCAAGCTTTTGAAAGGTATAAAAATGATGAAAAGGTTTATCTATTCTTATTTAAGGATCACGAACCGAAAATGTGGAGCACACATTTATTTGTTCCCATCACTGATCAAGGTTTTTTGGAAAAGTCGAATTTTGTACAAGACGATAATCGTTCCTACATCGTTCGTAAGAAAACAATCGGAAATATAAGCATACTTGCCTATGTCCTTGTTAAGCCTTATACTAATAACAATAATCCGTATCTAAACTCTTCTTTACGACGAAATTTCTTCGACACACGAAATATTGACATTGCATCTTATACTGATACCGTTGCAATCAAAAATATCTATAGTTCGGAGGGATCCTATCTTTTTTCCGTTAAGCTCAAAGAAGGTGATCACGAAAATATCTATACCATTTTGCAGTTTTTTTGCTGGTTGTTGGCCTGGATTGCTCTATTGATATTCTTCAATAGCCTCTGTCTCCACATGGCTAAGACCAGAAGAGCTTGGGGAGCGGTAGCACTACTTGCAGGCGTATTTATTCTTGTCAAATTCGCGGATCTGAAATGGAATTTGCTTTCTGAAAATGCGACGTTCGCTATATTCGATTCCCGAAACTATGCTTACAATAGTTTCTTCCCTAATATTTGGTCCGTTCTATCAACCACAATATTGATCCTTTGGCTCATACTATTTATCTATTCAATTCGAAAAGAACTCAACTTCGATAAAATAAAAGCTCTTCGGATCTTTAAACTACCCATTGCGATTGGATTTATCCTAAGTATATATTTATCCTTTGCACTTTTATATGATATAGCCGGAACACTAATTACCCATTCAAATAATATCTATTTTGACTTTACCAAACTCGTTGATCTACATTTCCTAAGCTGGGTAGATCTTGGTATTGTTGGCATGGGGATATTAGCATTAAGTATTTACATTGACCTCGTATTATTCTTTCTTAAAAAGTTAGAATTAAAGCCCACCCAACTATTAAATATCCAATTAGCCAGTGTCATTTTTGTCATTCTGGTTATTTCAATCTACATTGAAAAAAACAGCCTAGTTAATCTGCTTTTAGCCTTGATTATTCTAATAAAATCCTTTGGTGAAAAATATTTCGACAGGCATATTTTGACGAACTACATTGCTGTTTTGATTCTTTGGGCGATCATAAGTACAATTACTCATGCACGTTTCTACCAAGAACGGGATCTTATTGACATGAAGATATTGTTGAACAATCTACAGTCAGAAGACGATCTAAATGCCGTTTCACTATTTTCGGACATTGAAAGTGGTATCTCCAATGATAAAGAATTAAAGCACCTGTTTAACATTAGTCTTCCCAATACCAATACAGAGGGAATCAATGATTTCATCAAGAAGAAATATTTTAGTGGATACCTCTCCAAATATGAATTTAAGGCTTATTACTATGATCAGAATAATATTCCAATAAATCCAAATGATCAAAACAGAATTAATGAGTATAGAGAAAAAGTAATCAACAAATCAATAAAAGTCACTCAAAATTTCTACCGCGCCAGTGCTGAACTGGGAACCCATGAGTACTTTTCGATCATTCCAGTGGCAATTGATCAAAATAGGATCATCAACGTGATTATCAATCTTTCAAATAAGGATTTTAGCTACACGGTCCCCTATCCCGAGATATTAACAGATATGCGGATTAATAATTCGCAATATTATAATAAGGACGACTATTCGATTGCTCTTTATAAGGGTGGTTCGTTGGTTACCCAGTTTGGAAAATATACGTACGAAAATAACCTCCGGGGATTAAAAGGTACTCCAGGGAAATATATTGAAATACTGGACCGAGATTCGTACCTGCACATCGCGTATGTGGCTAATAGCTTTTCAACTTATATCATAAGTAAACAAAAGCCTTCTTTCTGGGACTATATAGCTACAACCTCTTTTCTGTTTTTGATTTTTTTCATAATCTTCATGATTTTCCATTATGCGACATCATTTTATATCTTTCTCAAGAATACGAAACTTACCGTCCGTAACTTAAAATATCAGTTCTATAAAATCATCAACAAAATACAGTATTCCACACGTATTCAGACCTCGATTATTTCTTCGGTTATATTGGCCATTCTGATATCAGCTGTAATTTCATATATCAGCATAAATAAACAGCTTTACAACAATAACAGAAATAGCAAAGAGCGCTTTATCATTGAGCTGGGGAAACGGATGGAAAATATGTTGACTTATACCGACCAGGTTTCTAATGAAAATCAGCTCATTAGTATTCTAAAGACTTTATCGGAAACAATATCCAAAGATTTCAACTTATACTCAAAATCGGGCAGGTTACTCTATAGTTCCCAGCGCAGAATTTATGATCTGGAGCTCTTCTCCACATTTATTAATCCGGCAGCGCTCAAAAACCTCTCCCTACTCAAAAAATCAGAAACAATAGAAGATGAGCGTATCGGAACGTTCCAGTTTGAGACGAGTTATGCCACAATAAGGGACAAGGATTATAGTACATTGGCCTATATCGGCATTCCGAACTTCTCCCTTCAAAAAGAAGAGAATATCAATAAAAATCTATTATTAAACACCATTGTCAATATTTATTCTCTTATTATCATTGGCTTCGGTTTTTATGCAACTTTCGTGGCCAATAGTGTGACCAATCCGCTCAGTATAATCAGTAAAAAAATATCCCAATTACGATTAGGGCAACCCAACGAGCCTTTATTCTGGCAACGAAATGATGAAATAGGTACATTGATCAAAGAGTATAATCTTATGATCATTAAGCTGGAAGACTACGCCAATAAAATAAAGGATACCGAACGTGAATCGACCTGGCGGGAAATGGCTCAACAGATTGCACATGAGATCAAAAATCCGCTAACGCCAATGAAATTAGGCATACAGCAGCTCAGGAGATCTTACAAAGATGATGATCCGAGATTCCCAGATCGCTTCAATAAATTCTCAACTTCATTTATTGAACAAATAGATGCTTTAACACAAATCGCTTCGGAGTTTTCTCATTTTGCAAAATTTCCGACGACAGTAATGGAAAACATTAATATTGTGGAGAAGATTACGAAGTCGATATCAGTATACGATAACACACCAAATGTCAATATCCGATTAATAAATAACGCTGATCAGAAGACCTTAATTGTTAAGGCAGATGGAAATGAGTTATTGCGGACGTTCAATAATCTGATAAAAAATGCGATCGAAGGAGGTTATGGACGAAAAAATATGAAGATAGAGATCTCTATCGAACGATACTCCGACAAATTTGTCAAAATAGATGTCAAAGATAATGGCTATGGCATTCCGGAAGCAATGAAAGATAAAATATTCCAGATCAACTTTACGACAAAAAGTTCTGGAAATGGTCTTGGCTTGGTGCTTGTGAAAAAAACTATTGAAGCATGTAATGGGCAGATCTATTTTGAGACAACGGAGGGTGAAGGCACGACATTCCATATTTTACTTCCATTACAACAAATAGAATCTTAGTTATTGTGGATTTTAGACAATCCACGATATTAAAACTTTCCTGATAAAGAGCCTAGGAATATCGAAAAACTGTGATCCAGGCGCAAGGAACACCATCAAAAGCTTCAGCAACCCCCTTGTTGTGGGAATTACAAAGCTTATATATATTGTATGCCTTGTAGTCTCTTTTGCGGTGAGCGCTATATGAGGCGAGATCCACAGAAAACAAGAGTTGCCCGGAAAATGCTGTTAAGCAAATAATTCTGTAGCTGTTGTGATCTATTTTAAAGCATAGCCCGCGAGCCCCATTTAGTTCGAATCCCTAAAATAAAGAAGGGCGAAAAAAACCGGTATGAAATTGAGTTGCAAAATAAAGGAAGCCAGCAAAATGTGGCGCTTAGCCCGGAAGTAAATATTTAAAAATCCCGCGGAAAGTGCCGATACAAAATTAAAAGAAAAAGGCAGTCCAAATGTGGACTGCCGCTTCTATATTCTAAATATAATATATTCTTAGCGTAATACGACAGCTGATCTACCCATGATCGCATTATCCTCATAAAGCAATACGGTATATGCTCCCTTAGCAAAACCATCTTCAGCAGCCCAATACACGACATAATCCTCACCCTTATTCGTAAACAAAATATTATGCTTAAAGGTATACTGTAGTTTTTCACCGTGCACAAAGAAAATATTATCCCCTTGAACGACAAGATTCCCCTGAGGGTCGATTATTCTTATGAAAATGTCACGTTCTCCAATTTTAGCAAGCGGGTTGTCTGCGACGGTAAAATTGATCTTTAATTTATCCACGCGCTTAGCACGTTCTTCAACAGATTCCTTTCCATTTCTTTTAACTTCAAGTCCATTGATCGTTATATTTGACACTTTCAACGCAGATGCCGTTGTTACCTTTTCCTTCAATTCAGAATTAGTGGTGGTCAAAGAATTAATTTGCTTATTTTTTTCGACTACAGATTCATTCAAATTCAAATTTTGCTTCGATAAAATCTGATTCTCTTGAATCAATCGCTGAACATCTACTCGATAGTTATCAACCTGCTTTTTTAACAGGTTTATTTTGCGTTGAGCGTCATCAATATCCTTAGAATTTATACTCTTATCTTCGAGTTTCTTACGGAGCTCGGCAATCTCTGTTCGCGAATCCTCTTTTTGTACAGTCATTTCAGGAGTCAATTGAACATTTTCAATATCAATCTTATCCAATTCGGCTTCTATCCGATCGATCTGTACCTGAAGGTTTTCTTTTTCCACTGTTAGAGCATAGACTTTTTCTCCGTTCGTCTTAAACTTAACATAAAAATATATATTCGTTGCGAGTAACGCCGCTATCGCGATAATGAAGAAATACACCTTAGAAGAATCTTTCTTCTTTTCGTCTTCCTTTTTACTCGAAACAACCTCTGAATTCATCATAATACATGCACTGTCATTTTCATCATATGAACTTAGTGATTCATACCATTTGAATGTTTAAACAAAAATTATTCCAGTTTTATTTTTTCCTTATTAATTATGAATTATTCAAAATAGTTGAGTGTCTGAAAACCACCTTGTTTCAGGTATTCTTCCTTCCTCATCAAATGGAGATCCGATTGTACCATATCTGTTACCAACATTTGAAGATCATATTTAGGTGTCCAGCCCAGTTTGGTATTTGCTTTTGTCGGATCTCCAATGAGTAAATCAACCTCGGTTGGCCGATAATAAGCAGGGTCTACCTTAACAACAGTTTGTCCGAATTTAATCAATGATTTATCAATATTCAACGCTGCTAGCCGTTCCTCATCCACATCAATTATAACTCCCTTTTCCTGCTCACCTTTCCCGCTAAATTCTATTTCTATCCCCAATTCGGCAAAAGCCAAACGAACAAAATCTCTGACAGTTGTGGTAACTCCTGTTGCGATTACAAAATCCTCAGGTTTTTCCTGTTGCAGGATTAGCCACATTGCTTCAACATAATCTTTTGCATGTCCCCAATCACGCTGAGCAGAAAGATTTCCAAGATAAAGTTTGTCCTGCAGTCCCAATGCAATTTTTGCCACTGCCCGCGTTATTTTACGGGTCACAAAAGTTTCCCCTCGGACCGGGCTTTCGTGATTGAACAAAATTCCATTACATGCATACATCTTGTAAGCTTCACGATAGTTCACCGTAATCCAATAGCCATACATTTTGGCAACCGCATAAGGACTTCTTGGATAAAAGGGTGTTGTCTCACTTTGTGGTACCGCTTGCACCAAACCATATAGTTCTGAGGTAGATGCCTGATAAATACGTGTTTTCTCAATCATTCCAAGCAATCTGACAGCTTCCAATATACGGAGTGTGCCTATGCCATCCGCATTAGCTGTATATTCAGGTGTATCAAAGCTTACTTTTACATGGGATTGAGCAGCAAGATTATAAATTTCATCCGGTTGAGTTTCCTGAATAACCCGGATCAAATTGGTTGAGTCTGTCAAATCACCGAAATGCAATGTAAAATTTCTATTGTCAAGATGGGGATCTTGATAAAGGTGATCTATACGATCAGTATTGAATAGGGAACTACGGCGCTTTAGACCATGAACCCTATAACCTTTTTTCAATAGGAATTCTGCTAAATAGGCACCATCTTGACCTGTAATACCTGTTATCAATGCAGTTTTCGTGTTTTGTTCAGCCATATTTCTATTTTATATTAAGCATCTCCCGCCTAATCCGGAGGGATCATACTGTTTGAATCCGATCAATCTGTTTTTACAAGGTGATGAAGCAATCCGATTTATTGGCTTCAAAAAGCGATTATCCATTCAGAACTTGCTTTTCAGTCTCATTCATCAACTCGCTCTCTTGCACTTTGAATAAATCAGGACGGATTCGGACTGTAAAAGTATTAAATTTTCAACAAAAAAAGCCATAGGAATTCCTATAGCTTTTTGTTATTCTTTTTTTCTCGTTTGACCTTAGTTTACACGCGAGAAATTAAATACTAAATAAGCTTCACCATTGGCGACTGTCAACGGCATTTTCATGATCAATTTATTACCATCAGAATATGACAGATCCAGGCGGTAACCTGTCGTTACATTCTTAGCTTTGTCTCCTGCGTAGATTTTTTTAAATTGGAATTGCGGTTCACCTAGACCTTTTCCCGGATTATATATAGACCAAAAAATCTCACGTGATGCACCCGGAGCACATAAAGTACCTTGAGCGTTGAACGTGATTGATCCCTTCCCATTGCCAATAAAATTCCAGTTACTACCAACAAAACATTCAGCCGGAGCTTCTTCAAAGACACTTTTAATCGTAAAAGTAGAAGGTAAGTTTTCTCTATCGATTGAATTTAGTGTCCAGGTTCCTTTCACAGCAGATCTCCACTCCGAGGCGCTCGGTCCTGACGCTGCACTTGTATTGGAAGAACCATTACCAGGGTTTCCAGATGATGTACCTTGCTTTTGTGCACCACAAGAGAACAAAGTCACCGTAGCAAAAACAGTTGCTAATGATAAAACGAATCGATTCATATGTCTAAATTTTAATTTCAAATTGTATTTTTGGGGTAAATTAATCCACAGCTCATGAAGGTTACAGCCAAAAATCATACCATAAGCAAAATAATTGCAAAAACTCTTTTGAGGTTATTCATTATTCTCCTGGCCTTTGCTGCCTATCCCCTGTTTCTGGGACAAGAAGCGAAGGCAAAATTAAGCCAAATCAGCCTCGCTTTTACAAATAAGGTTTCATTCATCGCCCCTATTTTATTATTTTGTTTTATCGTTGGATTAATGATTGCCGTGCTTAAGCACAAATATAAAAGAATTGACCTAAATTGGCTATTTTCCCTGGCTACGATATTTGGTATTTTATATTTGATTTTATTGTATTCAAGAATTTACCCAAGTATTGCCTAAGTTGAATTGCACAATTCGGCAAAGTTCCTAACTTTGAATTTTCCAAAATCGTATAATCGATCAAGATTGGAAAAAATAAACTTCTATGGATAAAAAAAAAGGTTTAAAGATCCTAAAAAACATACTAAAGATTGTCGTTACTGTAGGAGCCTTATATTGGGTTTTCAGCAAAGTTTCACTCAAAGATCTCAAAGAAGCTGTCATTAATTCAAATCCCATCTATTTATTTCTAGCCCTCTTAGCATATAGTGTTTCAATTTTTATCTCCTCTTCCCGCTTATTGACTTTTCTACGGGCAATCGGCTTAGATGTATCTGAGAAATATAATTTAAAACTCTACCAATTGGGTCTATTCTACAACCTTATTTTACCAGGAGGCGTAGGTGGAGATGGCTACAAGATATTCTTTCTTCGGAAAAGGTTCAGTATCAAAGGCAGGAAATTATTTACAGCCCTATTCTTAGATAGGCTAAGTGGTCTATGGGCCTTATGCCTAATAATAGCGGCTTTAATTACTTACATGCCACAGTTGGGCATACCAAATTACTTAACGATCATATTATTTATATTGGGTAGTATCCTTTATTATTTTATTGTCACAAAATTTTTCAAAGAATATAAAGCAACTTTTTTAAAGGCACATTTAAAAGCTATAGGTGTACAATCCATGCAAGTAATTGCCGCAATCCTGATCCTTTACGCATTAGGGTTCAATGGGAAGTTTTCACCATATTTATTTCTATTTCTCGCATCTTCGTTAGTATCTATCATCCCTTTTTCGGTAGGTGGATTAGGTATGCGGGAGCTTGTCATCATGTGGGGAGCAGGTATATTTCATGTCGATTCACACAATGCCGTATTGATCACGTTGTTATTTTATATTATCTCAGCAATCGTTGCGCTCTCAGGAATTTATTTTATCTTCAATCCGAAGGCAATCGGGGAGGATAAACTACCTTCTGCAGAGGAAGTTGAACAAAGTCAAAAACTAGAAGGATAAACATGGCGAATATTATTATCACAGGAGCAAGTAGTGGAGTCGGATTCGAGGCAGTGCTTGATTTGACCTCAAAAAAGGACAACAAAGTTATTGCATTGGCCCGTTCAGCAGACAAATTGAGAAAACTCCACGAAATCGCAAGTCAGCTCAATTATGATGGCGGAACACTCTTTCCTGCTCAATTTGATATTGTTTATGATGACTACGCAACATTAGTCCCTTTTATTCAATCCAAATTCGACACTGTTGATATCCTGATTAACAATGCCGGTGCATTAGTGAATAAACCTTTTATGGAGACAAGTGGGCAGGACTTTGCAGAGATGCTTCAGACAAATATCATAGGTCATGTCAATATGATTAAACAGGTTGTTCCATTTATGCATGAAGGTTCCCATATTGTTAACATCGGTAGTATGGGCGGTTTTCAGGGCGCGATGAAGTTCCCCGGTCTAGCAGCCTACTCTGCTAGTAAAGGAGCATTGGCGATTTTAACAGAATGCCTGGCGGAAGAATTTAAGGAAAAAGGGATCAAGGTTAATTGCTTAGCCCTGGGATCATCACAAACTGAAATGTTTGAAGCCGCGTTCCCAGGCGTGGAGGCTGGGACACTAGCTTTTGAAATGGGCAGATATATCGCTGATTTTGCACAGAATGGGCATAAATATTTCAATGGCAAAATCCTTCCCGTTGCCAATACAACTCCCTAATAAGTAGCGAGCACAAAGTACCCTATTGCTAAAATATTCCTTTTATTAGCGTCCAATCTGAAGCTCTATCTCCGATAAAGCTTTAGATTGGGCGCTGAACTTTTAATATACAGCTCCTGTTTAAGGTTATTAAACAATCGCTATCATTCATACGAATATCTTGATCCAATTACTTTGCTTTCAATTTAAGCCAATTCGTGAGATCATCCATCAATTGCACGTTGAAACTTTCCGGATTTTCAAAATATTCTTCAATTTTTCCTGTTTGTGCATTTTGAAAAAGATGGTTCAGATTTGGATAGTTTTTGATAGTGACATCTGTCGTATTCAAATGCAGGCGTTGAAGTGCGTAGATATTTTCATTTGCAGGAACCTGAATATCCTTTCCTCCAAAAGTAGCAAAAATAGGCACTTTCACCTGTTTCAGATAATAAGCTGGATCGATACGTATAAAAGTTTTAAACCATGGAATCAGCATAGGACTCAATTTAATTTTCATATCAGCTGTTAATGCATTCCCGTTGTTTTGACGAATAAGTTCTGTTTCCAATGATTCTGCCAAAACCTTCGGCGGCTCGTCCCTTAGTAGAATGTCATATAGCTTTCTGTTATTGCGCTTATTTACTTCTAGAGCAGGCTCAGCTAATCCAGCCACTTTTCCTAAAGCGTAACTTTGTAGGATTAATAGAGAATCTCCTTTGAGGACAGGACCAGACAGTAAAGCAATATAGTTGACTTTATCGTTTTCCGCTGCCACCATGTCCGCTATCAAAGCCCCTTCACTATGTCCAATGATACCTATTTTATCGGTTCTGACCATCGACTGCTTACTCACAAAATCCACGGCAGCATTTGCATCTGATGCGAAGTTAATTGTTGTTGCTAAATTAACCTCCCCTTTGGAACCACCGATACCGCGGTCATCGTAACGCAAAACCGCGAAACCATTTTTACTGAGGTGATCTGCCAGTACCTTAAATGGTCTATGACCAAACACTTCCGAATCTCTATTTTGTTGTCCACTTCCATTAACCAGAATAACAGCCGGAAAAGGTCCTCCCGCTTTGGGATAAGTAAGTGTTCCCGCTAAGGTAGCATTGCCCTTCACATTTTGAAACGTAACCTCCTTTTCAATGTAATCATATGGGGGAAAGACATCCTGCTTACGCGAAAGCCCACTTTGCTCGCTCTCACTGCGGACCAATAACATAGGAGATTCAAAGCTTCCCTGTTTCATTACACCTTTCAACACATCTTTATCCCGATCCAGGTAGCCAGTATAATATAGACCTATCGCTTTGACATCGATATATATCGAGTCCTTGTCCACTTTTATTGCATTAATAGGAAACTTTAGGGAGGTCTGCATGGGGCTTTCAAAAGTCCCAGCCCAATTATCATTGCTATCCTGCTTTAGATTGAATACCAAAAGTAATTTCTGCCCAGACACACTCACCTCACCTTTCCATGAACCATCAAAGGTCTGTGCGTCCGCACATGAGAACTGCAAACAGATCAAAAATAAATAGAGAATTTTCTTCATCATTTCTTTGCTATCAAAAATAATACTGTATACCTAAATCAAGCATAAAATATAATGCCACAAACAATATGCTTACCCAAATCTTTTTATTGTTTACAGCAACATTCATTCCTTTGACCAATAGATAGAATTGATAAAACAGTAGAAATAGCGCCGATATTCCAAATACAGCAAATAATATCATTTGGCCTTGATCTATAGTCGATAGAGTATGATCACCATTTTTTAAGGCTTCATCAATCTGTTTGGTAAACTCATCCTGATTCAATAGTTTGCCTAGTAGCAGAACCAAATAAAGTGGAAATGGCGCAATCAACATAACATTCAATACATCGATGATTCTGGTCCTATGGTTTAGTATCCTCCCTATTACATAGAATAAAATTAAAGGAACCAAAACCATATAAACATGAACTTTTAACACCGCAATAAAAGAAACGGGCGCTTGGGGTTTATAGAAATGCATAAATCCATTAAACTGCTCACCTGACAGATAGACAAGATAACTGGAAAATAAAAAGCCGGCGATACCCACAACAAACAATACCCGTTCCGAAAAATCCACAAAGGGATTTAATAACAACTGCTTAATTTTCATTGGCAAACGTATTTAACTTATGAATCAGATCATCTAGGATATTGCGAACCGTGGGATAAGATTTACCCATCTGGTTGGCCATCTCTTTTAAGCTACCTGAATATTTTAAAAAATTGAGAACAAACTCCTGCTCTTCGACTGTCAGTTGCATGAGTACGGGTAAAGTAAACTTACCAACAACTTCAGTATCGCAGGAATCACAGATCAGTTTGGAGACTTTTAGCTTTGCATCACAACATGGACAATTTACAGGTATTTTTTTCATTCCAAAAAACAAACATTAATATTGTTAAATATAACATTAATATTATTAAAATAAAACACAATATTATCAATATTTTCCAAAAACCGTTGCTTAATGATATATTTGTAAACATTAAATAAAGTGTATGAAAAAGTTTTTAGGCTATATCCTATCTATTATATTTTGGTTCTGTTTTGGCTTATCTTTAATTATATTCCACCCTATCCAATGGCTATGCCTAAAATTAGGTGGCTATAGTGCCCATAAAAAAAGCGTTGACATCTTAAATGCATGTTTGGTTGCTTGCTACTATACCTTATTCAATAGGGTCACTTTTATCGACAATAAATCCATCCCCTTAGGGCAGCCGATTATATTTGTTGCCAATCATCAAAGTACTTTTGATATTCCGCCGCTCATCTATTTTCTACGGAGATTTCATGGCAAGTTCATTTCGAAAATTGAACTGGCCAAGGGTATTCCCAGTATTTCGTTCAACCTAAAGCATGGCGGTGCAGCCAACATCGATCGGAATGACCCCAAACAGTCTATAGCTGAGATCCTCAAACTTGCCAACAATATGAAAACGAAGAACTGGTCCGCCTTTATCTTTCCTGAGGGTACTCGATCAAAAACCGGCAAGATGAAAGCATTCCACGTTGGCGGAATTGCAACATTATTAAAGAAAAATCCAAATGCGTTGGTTGTCCCTATTGCAATCAAAGGATCTTACGAGATGGTACAGTACGGTATGTATCCGCTAACTCCTTTTTTACATATGACATGGGAGGTATTGGACCCTTTGGATACAACGGATAAAAATATTGAGGAAATTGTAAAATTAGCTGAGGAAACGATTAAGCGAAAAGTAGAAAATTAAACCGGGTTTATTTGACTTGTCTGCCCTTCCAATCGTATTTCCCAATATTCCCCAATATTCCAATATAAGTTAAATATAGAATATGGGCTAGGCTTAATATTGGAAGATACCAAAGCAAAGTAGTGCGTTTCGCAAAAGTGGTTAAGGGTTGGATAAATAGGAACTCCACGACTACTTTAAGTAATAATGCGAAGATAACGACCCATCCAATTGTTTTAAAGCCTGCGATAGCAAGGGCTCCCCCTACCAGTAAAAGCACATTAAACAGCCAGATTGCGATTCCCAAGGCGATAACCCCCTTGTTTTTATACTTGGTACTTTTAGAGGCCCAACGTCTTCTTTGGCTTATAAATGAGCGAAGATCAGGTTTGGCATCCGTATACACAATAGCATCCTCTGATTTACAAAATGCGATCCGTTCAGGATATTTCTCTGCCACCTTATGCAAAAATAATTCATCGTCCCCAGAAGCAAGTTCATCAATACCTTTAAACCCGCCCATTTTCTTAAATATATCTTTTCGATAAGCTAAATTCGCACCGTTACAGGTTGTTGGCTTTCTATTCCCTATACCCGCAGCGCCAAGACCAATGAGATATAGGAACTCCAAGGTCTGCAAGCGCTCGAAAAAACTTCTTTCCTCTGAATACAGTACCGGTGAAGACAGCATGTAAACATCCTCCTTTTCAAAGGTTCCGATTACAGTCTTTAGCCAGTTTGGCCCCATCCTGCAGTCTGCGTCTGTCGTTATAATAATCTCCCCTTTACAGCAGTCAATTGCCCTTGAAATCGCCAGCTTCTTATAGGAATTCATCCGGCCATTCTCATTTAATTGAATTAACTTGACTCCTCGTTCGGTAAATTCTTTCACAATTGCTGAGGTGTTATCGTCCGAATGATCATCAATAATAATAAGTTCGAGAAGATCTTTTGGAAAAGCCTGATTTAAGATACATTCAATCGTTCTTCGAATATTTAATTCTTCATTACGGGCGGCAATAATTACGGATACCATTTTGGTGGGAATTAAATTACCATCAGGTGCTTGGATCTTAGCCCAGCCCTTCCGCATCCACAATACGAGAATAGCGTACACACAGGCAAAACTGATCAATAAATAACTAAGAATTTGTATCACCGAAAAAATTAATCTTAAAGACAAAAATAGAACCAAATATCGCCGGGAGAATCAAATTAACAAACCAAATACACGATACGATAGCCATCACTGCAATCTCCTGGGTTGTAATATAGCTATAAAGATTACTTGCAACAAAACTCCGCACACTAAAATCAAAAATATCCAAGGTGGGCAGGGCAGCCTGAACGAAAAAGAGGATAAAGATCATCAAGATCATGGACAGTAGGGGCAACTCAGGTAAAGTCAGCTTCATCAAAATAATATATTGCGAAGTGAAAATAATAAATCTTGCCAATGAATTGACCAGAACAATACTCAGTTCCGCTGTAGAATAATGTTCAAGTACCTCAAAAAAAGGTTTGATTTTCGTCAGAAACTTAATCCGCCCTACAAGCATATCCACCCATCTCACATTAAAATACAAGATAACAAATCCAGCGGCATAAATAATGGCGAGCAGCCATATTCCAAATTGGACAGATAAAGGCGTAGATAAAAATTTACAGACAAACCAGGCTATACTCAGTGAGCCCGCAACACTTGTCAATACCAATTGGGCAAACAACCCAACTCCCATCGCTACAGCCCCTTTGGCCCTGTTCTGCGGTGTAAGGAATAATACCCTACCACCGTACTCCCCAATCCTATTTGGAGTAAAAATCGCCCATGTAAGTCCACAAAAAACGGATTGAAATGCTTTCCAAAAAGATATATGCTCCAACTTAGAAGCGAGATAGCGCCATTTGACAACCTCCAGTAGCCAGTTTACAAGCATTAAAACAACGATCAATATCAATGTCCAGACAACAGAGTGTTGTTCTAATCCAGTGATCAGTGTCTTAAATTTATCGATATTGCTCTTATCGGATACCTTGGTAATGATATACCATGTGGCAAGTGCAAAAACCAGTACCTTCAATAAAAGACTGATGTATTTTTTTTGTCTCCCAGTCAACGTTTGATAATTAGAGAGCAATGTTACTAAATTTTAGCCAAATGATTAAGTTTTGTGTGCAGCAATCCACTTATAAAAAGCAAAATTTGTAATATTGTACATGCAGAAGGAAAAGGCGAAAGAAAGAATCATTCTGGGGATTGATCCTGGGACGGTAGTCCTTGGATATGGAATTATCAAAGAAGTTGGCAATACCATCTCCCTTATTTCAATGGGTGTCATCAAAATGGGCCACCTCGATGACCATGCACTAAAATTGCAACGCATCTTTAAAAAGACCGCTGCATTGATGCAAGAATATAACCCCGATTGTGTCGCGCTGGAGTCTCCTTTCTACGGCAAGAATATTCAGGTTATGCTCAAACTGGGGAGGGCGCAGGGTGTTGCTATGGCAGCTGCACTGGCACAAGATATCCCGATCTTTGAGTATTCACCCAGAAAAATAAAACAGTCAGTCACCGGAAATGGAAATGCTACGAAAGAACAGGTTTCGGCCATGCTCAAAAATCTATTAAAATTTGAGGAAACACCTCAATTTCTTGATGCGACAGATGGGCTGGCAATTGCTGTTTGCCATTCATTTCAAAAAAATAGTACTACAGGAAGCGGAAAATCCTATTCCGGCTGGTCCTCGTTTATCAAAGAAAACAAAGATCGGATCAAGTAGTTACATCTGCACCTGTCGGATGACATTTTTCACATTTAATTCGACAATATCAGTCATTGTCTTACATTTCAAATAAGAATTATTCTGATAAAACTCCGCGTACCCCTCACGCAATTGCCTAATATTTTCCGGAGTTGAGAGGACCTGCATCTGTGAAGCATCTCTAAGATCAGCGATCCGGTGCCGCTCACTCCGTACCCTATGCACAATCGAAGAGCGCTCCTCCTGTTGATATTGCAATACCGTTTTTTCGGTCAAATGCTCCATCGCAAGCTTAACATAGGGATAGTTCTCTTTAAAAAATTGGGGCATATATACCTTGGGATTTCCCTCATAAAACTGTTGATCAAAATCAATCGCCCTGATCCTAAACTGAAAATCATCAAAATCAGGTGTAATCTGCATGACAAAATTATAGGCCCGCATATCTCCCAAGAGTGTGATAATACAACGCTCGTTAAACTTGACAAATTCCTTTGAAATACGTGTCAAATTGTAATCGGGCGTGAACATTCTTGTTTGAGAAAATATATCACCGGGAATACCAACGATATGCTCTTCTACCAACGTATCCTGATCTACCATATAATTGACCTGGTTCGGAGATAATATTTCCTCCAGTTCTAAACCGTAGATCCGCGATGCATCCGCCTGTTTGATATAGAAATAATCATACACGTCATTCAATCGGTTTACAATACGGATCCGAAAGGGCCGTGTATTACCAAAACCACAGTACTCCACACGGTCGATATATTTGTGCTGTACAATACGTGTGTTGCCCGAAGCTTTAAGCTTGGCATAGATGACCTTTAACCCATCATATAGCTGATCAATAAGATACTGAGGATAGAGTGGTGTTTCCCAAAATGTATCATTACCAAATTTATCCATGACCGGTACGGTCTCCGTAAAATTCAATAGATCCTTATAACCAATGGGTAACTTTTCATCCCGTTGATATAGCTTAAGATATTTGTGAAGCCCTTCCCCTACCTCAAAGATCGGCTTCTTCCTCGAAATCTTTACATCTTGAACTTCTTCCATCTTTATTTTAGTCTTGAGATATTAAATATGCGTATTGAGATTTTGGTTTAACACATCAGCCACTTATTTACTTGTCTTTTGTTTTTGATCTTTATCCTACATCTTTATCGTCTCACTGACATGAATAACAAGATAACGAAACTATCTGATAACCTTACAATAAAATCACCTCTAAAACAATTATAAGCACTTTCGATCAAAAACATATAACATTATCAATATCAATAAGTATTTTTTATTAAATTTACATCTATAAACCGAAAATTCTTAGTAATTTTGAAATAAATTTAATTATTTTAGCTATTGGTCAGATTTTGATGTATGACCAATGAATGAAACACAAAACCCATTGTTAATGGAAAATCAATATGCAAACTATGATCTAGACAATTTGGATATCCAAATCCTGTCTATTCTAATGAATGATGCTTCTATTCCTTATACTGAAATAGCAAAAAAGCTAATTGTATCAGGTGGTACCATCCACGTTAGAATGAAGAAGATGGAAGAGTTAGGTATCATCAGAGGTTCAAATCTTATTATCAATCCCCAAAAAGTTGGATTTGACATCACTGCCTTTCTCGGTATCTATCTAGAAAAAGGTTCACAATATGCAGATGCGGTAGATAAGTTGAAAGAAATCAAAGAAGTGGTTGAGTTACATTATTGTACTGGCCAATACAGTATTTTTGCAAAAATTATCTGTAGGGACACTGTCCACCTCAGAAAAGTATTGAATGAAGATATCCAATCTGTACCTGGGATCCAGCGTACGGAGACAATTATCTCCCTTGAAGAAAGTATTAAGCGTCAGATCAGCTTAGTCTAGTATAAAAAAAGCTTCCAACAGTTGGAAGCTTTTTTTATACGATCTTTTGTAGCATAGCGATATACAAATCAATTCCTTCCCTAATTTCATCAATATAGATAAATTCATCCGCCATATGCGATCTTGCACTATCCCCTGGCCCCAGTTTTAACGAAGGAACCGGAATAAGCGCTTGATCACTCATTGTCGGAGATCCATATAGTTTACGGCCAAGCGTAATTCCTGCCTGGACAATAGGATGTTCTTCAGGAATAGAAGAAGATTTCAAACGAGTAGATCGAGCCGAAACTTCTGAAGATACATGAGATTTGATGATCGCTAGGGTTTCCTCATTTGTATACGCATCTGTTGTGCGCACATCAACGACAAAACTGCAATTAGCAGGTACTACGTTGTGCTGCGATCCCGACTGAATCATTGTCACGGACATTTTTATGGGACCTAAAGTCGCGGATGTTTTTTCAAAAGCATAATCTTTGAACCATTGAATATCACTTATCGCGTTATAAATTGCGTTGTCCCCCTCATCTCGTGCAGCATGGCCTGCTATTCCGATCGCATTACAGTCCAATACCATCAAACCTTTTTCCGCAATAGCTAAATCCATCAGGGTCGGCTCGCCAACGATCGCAAAATCAATAGGTCCGATATCCTCGAGTACCGATTCTATGCCGTTTCTGCCCGAGATTTCTTCCTCGGCACTTGCAACCAGACAAAAATTATAGTTTAGGTCCGCCCGTTCATAAAAGTATAAGAAGGTTGCAATCAGTGAGACCAGACATCCGCCAGCATCATTACTACCCAAGCCGTAAAGCTTCCCCCCTTCTTCCGTAGCAGCCAATGGATCACGGGTGTAACCCGGATTGGCTTTTACCGTATCATGGTGCGAATTAAGCAGGATAGTGGGTTTATCTATCGCGTAATGCTTATTATATACCCATACATTATTTCCCTTTCTAAAGGTTTTGACGAGCCTTTCTTTGAAAAATTCCTCAATCCGGTCAGCTGTTCGTTTTTCCTCACGGCTTAGAGAGGAAAGAGCGATCAACTGTTTCAATAAAGCCAAGCTATCTTTGAATAAGCTATCCTTATCCTTCATGATACAATCCTCCTGCTTTATCGGCAGACAATTTTATCCCTTTAATAAAAGCTGAACTAAAACCATTATGTTCCATTTCGTTCAATCCAGCAATGGTACACCCCTTTGGCGATGTTACCTTATCAATCTCACCTTCTGGATGCGCATTTGTATGCAACAATAAATCTGCAGCACCTTTAGCAGTCTGAACAGCCATTTTTAAGGCGTCATGTGCATGGAAACCTATTTCAACCCCACCTTGTGAAGCCGCTCGGATAGCACGCAGGAAAAAGGCTATTCCACAAGCGCACAAAGCTGTTGCTGAAGTCATCAGATCTTCATTGATAATGACAACTGATCCTACAGTCTCAAACATCTTTTCTACTTCAGCAAGACTTCCATCTGATGCATGATCACTTGCGATACAGGTCATCGATTGAGCGATAGCGATTGCGGTATTTGGCATAGCACGCACGACCGTCGCATCATCACCCAACACCGCTTTCAGGTCAGCACAGGAAACACCAGATACGATAGAAACAAAAATCTGATTTTTCTTGTCTATTTCGGGAGCGACCTCAACCAGTACCTTTTTTAATTGCTGTGGTAATATCGCAAAAACAACGATATCAGCACCTTTAACAGCCGCTTTGTTATCATTACTTACGGTGAAACCCTGGCTTGCCTCCTCAGCCAAAGCATTCAGATTTCTGCGGGTCAATGTAATATCGGCAGCACTTGCAAATTCGCTTTTTACAAGCCCTTTTGCCAAAGAGAGGCCGATATTGCCACTTCCAATAATAGTGACCTTTTTCATAGTGGGGTTTAGATTAGATTACATGATTATTTTAATGTCAAACAGGTGCCAAACTGTCCTTGTTGAAACAAATGTAAATTGTTGGCATGACCAATATACACCTCTTGAACACCTTTATTTATGGCATTAAATGCATTTTGTAGTTTTGGTATCATACCATCGTTGACGACACCAGAGTCTTTAAGATATTCAAATTCCTCGTATTTAATCGTTGGTATCACTGAATTTTCATCCGTTACATCCCGTAATACACCATTTTTCTCGAAGCAATAAACCAACGAAGTTTCATATAATGACGACAGAGAGACTGCCAAGGAAGATGCGATGGTATCTGCATTGGTATTGAGCAACTGTCCCAAACCATTATGTGTAATGGCAGAGAATACCGGAACAAATCCTGCTTCTAAAAACTTTTTTATCGCCAATGTATTCACCGAATCATGCAATAAATCTCCAACAAAACCATAGTCAATATCTTTGACGGGACGTTTTATAGCCTTGATCACATCCCCATCTGCCCCCGACAAGCCAACAGCATCGCATTTTAATTTTTGTAATTTGGCAACGATGGTTTTATTTGTTAATCCAGCATATACCATCGTAACTATACGTAGCATGTCTTCGTCCGTCACTCGACGGCCTTCAACCATTTGGGCTTGTACACCAAGTTCGCTTGCCAAACGTGTTGCAATTTTACCTCCGCCATGGACGAGGATTTTCTTCCCGGACAATGCGGAAAATTTCTCTAAAAAAGAATCTAACAGACCCTCATCATCGATAATATTTCCACCAATTTTTATAATATTTAATACACTATTAGCCATTACGCAACTTTTCCCAAATAAATAGTTTCTCAATAACCAAAGACTGGACTTATACCAGGTCTTCCAGCATTCGTTTTAAAACAACCTGTGCCGCCCATACACGATTACTGGCCTCTTTAATAACCAACGAGTTTGGTCCATCCAAAATCTCAGATGACAACTCCAGATCCCGTCTTACCGGCAAACAATGCATAACCTTTGCATCATTTGTCAAAGACAGCTTTTCATTATCCAACATCCAATCTTCATCCACGGTGTACACCTCGCCATATTCCTGATAGGATGACCAGTTCTTCACATAAACAAAATCAGCGTCTTTTAGACTTTCATTTAAGTTCGTTGAAATTCTCGCCCCCTTTGTAAAATCCTTGCTGAGCTCATAACCCATAGGTTGTGCAATCGTAAACTCCACAAGCCCTTCTTCCTGTGCCTTACACATCCATTCCGCAAAAGAATTCGGTACTGCCTGCGGCAAAGCTTTCACGTGTGGAGCCCAGGCCAATACTACCTTCGGCTTTGCGGTCTTCTTGTGCTCGGTGATGGTAATGATATCCGTCAAACTCTGTAATGGATGACGTGTGGCACTTTCTAAAGAGACAACAGGTACGCCACAGTATTGAATAAATTTATTAAATAGATCCTCGCTGTAATCCTCCTCCCGGTCTTTTAATTTTGGAAAGGATCGTAAGCCAAGGATATCGCAATATTCTCCCATGACTGCTGCTGCTTCGCGGATATGTTCAACAGTACTGCCATTCATCACGACACCGTCTTGCGTTTCCAGGGCCCAGCCATCCTTGTCCATATTCATGACCATAACATTCATACCCAAGTTCATTGCCGCTTTTTGGGTACTTAGACGCGTACGCAGACTAGGATTTAAAAATACGAGACCCAAGGTCTTATTTTTACCAAGATCTTGATTATCATATGGCGCTGCTTTTAAAGCTAACGCCTCTTGGACAACGTCTGCTACACTGGATACGTCCTTTACAGAGAAAAACTTTTTCATCTATATAAATCATTTATGTGGGTATTTCCGATGGCACAACGCTTTGTGCTCCCCACTTTGTTCATGTATGCTGTTGGAATAACAATGATTGATCCGCTATGATATCAGGGATCAATCATTGTTATTATTTCATCTATTATCTTAAGCGATTGCAACCGCTTTTATATGTTCTTTTAATGCCAGTAAAAATTGATCAGCATGTTCTTTTGTTATATTTAATGCTGGAAGCAATCGAATAACATACGGCTTTGCCTCACCTGTAAAAATACGATTCTTCAACAGAAGATCTTTTTTCACATGCGCTAAGGAAGCTGGAAGTTCTATTCCGATCATTAACCCTCTCCCCCTTACTTCGACGATCTCTTCAATTTTCTTTAGTTCGTCAATGAGATACTGTCCTACAAGCTGTGCATTCTCCATCAGGCCATCTTGTTGAATGACCTCCAATACAGCTAGCGCAGCGGCACAGGCCAGGTGATTGCCTCCAAAGGTTGTCCCCAAACTACCATGTGAAGCTTTAAACTTAGGAGAGATACTGATTGCCCCAATAGGAAAACCATTTCCCATCCCTTTGGCCATTGTATAAATATCCGCATTCACTCCGGAATAGTCCTGTGCATAAAACAGCCCCGTTCTCCCGTAGCCACATTGGACCTCATCGGCAATAAATACAGCATTATATTGGTCACAAAGTGAACGGATCAGCTGCAGAAAACTGATGGACGCTTCGCGGATACCGCCTACCCCTTGAATGCTTTCGATAATAACGGAAGAGATTTCCTCACCATAAGCAGCAAATGCTTCTTTTAAAGCCGTTTCATCATTGAATGGAAGGAAAACAACGTTCTCAGTTTCATTAACAGGTGCAACTATACTGGGATTGTCTGTAGCAGCTACCGCTAATGAGGTTCTACCATGAAAAGATTTAGAAAATGCGATGATTTTCTTTCTCTTATTATAGAAAGAAGCAAGCTTCAATGCATTTTCGTTTGCTTCAGCACCAGAATTACAGAGAAATAAGTCATAATCAACCTTACCAGATACTTCGCCGAGCAATCGTGCAAGTTCACGCTGAATAGGAATTTCAACAGAATTAGAATAGAATCCGATACGATTCAATTGCTCTGTAATGCGTTGTACATAATGTGGATGCGTGTGTCCGATCGATATCACGGCATGGCCACCATACAAGTCCAAATAAGCATTTCCTTCGGCATCCCACACCGTAGATCCATTAGCTTTAACTATGTTAATAGGATTAATGGGATAAACATCAAATGGTTTCATCTTAATGAATTATAGATTGATAAACGAAATAGCTTGTAATAGAAAAAGCTATCAGATTTTAGCATTACAAATATATCAGTTATAACGGTAGGAATGGTCATAAAATAAAAAAAGTCCTCTTAAAAAGAGGACTTTTTCTATGGTAACGGGAACAATATTATTCTCCGTCAACTTTTTCTTCACCTTCTACTTCAGCTTTTACTTCAGCAGGAGCTTCAGTTTCGGCAGGAGCAGCAGCTTTTTTAGCACCACCACGACGACGAGTAGCTTTTTTCTCAGCAGCAGCAGCTTTTTTACCGTAGATTTCGTTGTAATCAACTAACTCGATGAAAGCCATTTCAGCGTTATCACCTAAACGGTTTTCCATTTTGATGATACGTGTGTAACCACCTGGACGGTTAGCTACTTTTTCAGAAATTTCGCGGAACAAGATAGAAACTGCGTCTTTATCTTTCAAATAAGCGAATACTGTACGACGAGAGTGTGTTGTGTCGTTTTTAGATTTAGTAATCAACGGCTCAACGTATGTACGCAACGCTTTAGCTTTAGCCAAAGTAGTTGTGATACGTTTGTGTAGGATTAATGATGTTGCCATGTTAGCCAACATTGCTTTTCTATGGCTATCCGTACGGCCTAAGTGATTTACTTTTTTTCCGTGTCTCATTTTGATTTTATTATACTATATATACCGTTCTTGCTTTAAATAAACTGCCAGATTTTTCCAAGGCAACAGCCCATGTTATCCAGCAATTCGCTTCAAGAGGAATTACATATAGTGGTCGCTTAATAAATTATTATTCTTCGTCTAATTTATATTTCGCTAAATTCATTCCGAATGATAAACCTTTCGATTTAACCAATTCTTGGATTTCGCTTAACGATTTTTTACCGAAGTTTCTGAATTTTAACATATCCGCTACGTCGTAAGTTACCAACTCAGCTAACGTACGAATATCAGCAGCTTTCAAACAATTCAATGCACGCACTGAAAGGTCAAGGTCTACTAATTCTGTTTTCAGAATCTTACGCATGTGCAAGATCTCCTCATCGACAACTTTAGTTTCTTCTTTTGTTTGAGACTCAAGAAGCATATTCTCATCCGAGAATAAGATAAAGTGTTGAATTAAGATCTTAGCAGCCTCCTTCAAAGCTTCTTCGGGGTGAATTGAGCCATCTGTAGAAATATCCAACAACAATTTCTCGTAGTCAGTCTTTTGCTCTACACGGTAATTCTCAATGGTATATTTAACATTCTTGATCGGAGTAAAGATCGAATCGATAGCGATAACACCTACTGGCGCGTCAGTCACTTTATTCTCATCTGCATTTACATATCCACGACCTTTAGCAATACTCAATTCCAATTCAATTGTCACTGCGTTATCCATGTTACAGATTACTAAGTCTGGATTTAAGACAGTAAAGTTATTAGAGAATTTTGTGATATCACCAGCTAAGAATTGTTCTTGACCATTGATTACTACAAATACCTTTTCGTTGTCGCCAATCTCACCTGTTTTTTTGAAACGGATCTGTTTCAAGTTCAAGATAATTTCAGTTACGTCTTCAACAACACCTTTGATCGTTGAAAATTCGTGCGAAACGCCAGAAAACCTTATCGACGTAATTGCATATCCTTCTAACGAGGACAATAGAATACGGCGCAAAGCATTACCAATGGTTACACCAAAACCAGGCTCCAATGGACGAAATTCAAACGTACCATCAAAATCCGTAGATTTCTGCATGATAACTTTATCCGGTCTTTGAAATGCTAAAATTGCCATTTATTTTCTTTTAATGTTTTATTTGTAATAATAATTGTAATACAATAGAAAGATGCATAACCCAAAATTGGACTATGCATATTTCTATTTTATTTATTATTTAGAGTATAACTCAACGATTAAGTTCTCTTTAATGTTTTCAGGAATATCAGCTCTTTCTGGATAGCTTAAGAAAGTACCTGTCAATTCTTTCGCATTCCACTCTAACCAAGAAAATTTATTTACAGTACGACCTGCAACTGAATTTGTGATGGCTTCAAGTGTTTGAGAACGTTCACGAACTGCTACAACGTCACCTGGACGCAAGCTATATGATGGAATGTTAACAACACTTCCGTTAACAGTAATGTGTTTATGAGAGACTAACTGACGAGCAGCAGCACGAGAAGTAGCAATACCTAAACGGTAAACTACGTTATCTAAGCGAGCTTCCAATAATTTCAAGAAGATCTCACCTGTAATACCTTGTTTAGAGGCAGCTTTAACAAATAAGTTTGAGAACTGACGCTCCAATACACCGTAAGTGTATTTTGCTTTTTGTTTTTCTAACAATTGAATAGCATATTCAGATTGTTTACCTCTGCGTTTAGAAGCTCCATGTTGTCCAGGAGGGTAATTTTTCTTTTCTAACGCTTTATCTGGGCCGAAGATCGGCTCTCTAAATTTACGGGCAATTTTGGACTTAGGTCCTGTATATCTAGCCATTTTCTTTTACAATTAAAGTATCTATCAGCCTATAGCCGATGAATCTTATCTTTAAATTAATTAAACTCTTCTGCGTTTTGGAGGACGGCAACCGTTGTGAGGAAGTGGAGTGATGTCTTTGATAGTAGTCACATCGATTCCTACAGTTTGTAATGTTCTGATTGCAGATTCACGACCCGCACCAGGTCCTTTAACAAACACTTCAACTTTGCGTAGACCCAAGTCATGAGCAACTTTTCCACAGTCTTGTGCAGCTTGACCAGCAGCATATGGAGTGTTCTTTTTAGAACCACGGAAACCCATTTTACCAGCACTAGACCAAGAAATAGTTTGTCCTTGATTATTAGTCAAAGTTACAATGATATTGTTAAACGTTGCGTTAATGTGAGCCTGACCTACAGGTTCAATAACAACGATACGCTTTTTTGCAGCTTTTTTAGTTTTAGCCATTTCTTATTTATTATTTAGTAGCTTTTTTCTTGTTTGCAACTGTCTTACGTTTACCTTTACGAGTACGTGAGTTGTTTTTAGTACGTTGACCACGAACTGGTAAATGTTTACGGTGACGCAATCCACGGTAACAACCGATATCCATTAAACGTTTGATGTTCAATTGAATTTCTGAACGCAATGCACCTTCTACTTTCAATTCATCGTTGATGATGCTACGAATTGCTGCCAATTGTTCATCATTCCACTCTTGTACCTTCACATCTTCGCTGATACCAGCTTTTTCCAAGATATATTGAGCTCTTGTACGACCGATACCAAAAATATAGGTAAGGCCGATCACACCTCTTTTGTTTTTAGGTAAATCAATACCTGCTATCCTTGCCATATAATATTAAGCTATTATTTTTTTAATGAATTAACCCTGACGTTGTTTAAACTTAGGATTCTTTTTGTTGATTACAAAAACTTTACCTTTACGACGGATGATCTTACAGTCCGCGCTACGTTTTTTTATTGATGCTCTTACTTTCATGATATTTATTTTTTCAAAAGCTTGCGCTAAGTAAAAAGGCTTACGACTATTTATAGCGGTAAGTAATCCTTCCCTTAGTCAAATCATACGGAGACATTTCCAATTTAACTTTATCCCCAGGTAAAATTTTGATATAGTGCATACGCATTTTACCAGAAATATGGGCAATGATTTCATGTCCATTTTCCAATTCTACCCTAAACATAGCATTAGAAAGTGCCTCTCTAATTATACCGTCTTGTTCTATTGAGGCTTGTTTAGCCATATATTCTCGATTAAATTTAATTTAAAAGCCTGCGAACAGGAGTGCAAAGATAAATAAAAATAATTGAAAACCAACTACTTTTTACTCAAAACTTTCTCTACATGTTCGAATGTCAGCAACACATCTGGTTCTCCTTTTCGGATAGCAACCATTTGTTCGAAGTGCGCCGATAATTTCCCATCTACTGTACTTACTGTCCAACCATCATCCCAAAAACGAACACCAGCACGTCCCGCATTGATCATCGGCTCGATACAAATAACCAAACCTTCTTCCAATTTCGGGCCCGCACCACGCTTTCCATAATTTGGAACCTCTGGTTTTTCATGTAAATGATATCCTACTCCGTGCCCCACCAGTTCGCGCACAATTCCGAAACCGAACTTGCTTACATATTCCTGAACGGCAGAAGAGATATCCCCAACACGTTTACCGGCCACAGCCTGTTCAACACCTTTGTACAATGATTCCTTTGTGACATCCAACAACAACTGCGCTTCCTCAGAAATCTCGCCAACACCGAAAGTGTAAGCTGAATCACTGATAAAACCATTTAAATTGACACCCCCATCGACCGAAACAAGATCACCATCTTTAATTTCATAATCGCTTGGAAAACCGTGTACAATCTGATCGTTGACAGAGATACACAAAGAGTATGGAAATCCATGATAGTTTAAGAACGCTGGCGTTCCACCGTTATCATGAATATACTCATAAGCTAATTTATCAAGAGATATAGTTTTTACCCCAGGTTTAATCACTTTTGCGATTTCACCAAGCAATTGCGAAAGCACATCTGCTGACTTCCGCAATTGCTCTATATCATCTGCTGACTTATAAAATACTTTAGACATCTAAAGAAATTAAATTGCCGAATGATCCATTCCCTCTACAGACGCGGCCGAACGGCCTTTAATACGACCTGTTTTCATCAATCCATCATAATGACGCATCAATAAATGAGATTCGATCTGTTGCAAAGTATCCAACACCACACCTACTAAAATCAATAAGGACGTACCTCCATAGAAGTGCGCAAATTGATTATTAATACCAAACAAACTTGCAATAGCAGGTAGAATAGCAATAATCGCTAAGAAAATTGCACCTGGAAATGTAATATTTGATATTACGCGGTCTATAAAATTACTAGTTTCCAATCCCGGTTTAATACCTGGAACAAAACCTCCGTTTTTCTTCATGTCATCTGACATCTGTTGGGGGTTAACCATAATCGCTGTATAGAAGAACGTAAATGCGATAATTAGCACCGCAAAAGTCACGTTGTACGCTACAGAAGTATAGTTACTCAACGAGGTCAAAAATTCTGACTGAAGATTTGGGAAGAACTGTCCTAAACTCATTGGCACAAACATGATCGCCTGTGCAAAAATGATCGGCATTACACCTGCAGCATTTACCTTTAACGGTATATACTGACGTACTCCACCGACTTGCTTGTTTCCGACAATTTTCTTCGCATATTGTACAGGAATCTTACGAACTCCCTGTACGATCAAGATCGTAAAGATCACAACGAAGAATAAAGCCACAAATTCAAGCAACAATGGAATTGGACCACCACCACCTTTCGCCATTCTAGAAACCCATTCCGCAGTGATACCACTTGGCAATTGAGCGATAATACCGGTCATGATGATCAAAGAAATACCATTACCGATACCTTTATCAGTAATTTTTTCCCCTAACCACATCACAAATAAAGTACCGCCTGTCAAAACTATGGCAGTCAGAATCGTGAACAATGGGTCTGCAATTGTCTTAGCACTTGGCTCGATCTGAGTACGTACATAAGCAAAAGCCTGAAGCAGCGTAATCCCTAATGTTAAATAGCGAGTAATCTGATTCATTTTTTGACGACCACTTTCCCCTTCTTTCTGCATCTTTTGGAAGTAAGGAACCGCGATGCCCAACAATTGAACAACAATGGATGCCGAAATATATGGCATTACCCCTAAAGCAAAGATAGCCGAACGGGAGAATGATCCCCCCGCAAACATATCCAATAAGCCCAATAAACCCTCTTTCTGACCAGAAGCCAAAGCATGAGGATTTACACCTGGTAATACCACGTGACATCCAATACGGTAAATCAAAAGAAAAAGTAAGGTATTTAGAATACGCGTACGTAAATCATCGATTTTCCAAATATTGGTTAAGGTTGTGATTAGTTTCTTCATTTATTAAATTTTAACGATAGAACCGCCTGCAGCTTCAATAGCTTTTTGAGCAGAAGCAGTAAACGCGTGCGCTGTTACTTCAACTTTAGCTTTCAATTCACCGCGACCCAAGATTTTTACTTTGTCATTTTTAGACACTAATCCATGAGCTTTCAATGCATCGAAATCTACAGCTGTCAAATTGTGCTTCTCGATCAACGCTTGCAAAGTATCTAGGTTGACACCATTGTACTCAACACGGTTGATGTTTTTGAAACCAAATTTAGGTACACGACGTTGCAAAGGCATCTGACCACCTTCGAAACCAATTTTCGTAGAGTGACCTGAACGAGAACCAGCCCCTTTGTGACCACGTGTAGAAGTTCCACCACGACCAGAACCAGTACCGCGACCGATACGTTTGCTACTTTTTACTGCACCTTTTGCAGGTTTTAAATTACTTAAGTTCATTTTTAAACTAAATTGTGCTAGCCCTTCGCTCTCACTAAACAGGTACTAGCGATTAAAAAATAATTATTATAAATACAAGTAATGGAAAGAGCCCAAAGACCCTTTCCATAAGCTAATATTAAATAGTTTCGATAGCTACTAAATGGTTTACTTTACGTACCATTCCAATGATTGCTGGAGTAGCTTCAACTTCTACTGAGTGGTTGATTCTTTTCAAACCCAAAGCCTCAATAGTTTTCTTTTGGCGCTCGCTTCTGTCGATAACGCTCTTTATCTGGGTGATTTTGATTTTTGCCATGATAATTAACCGTTAAATACTTTATTTAAATCGACACCGCGGTGTTGTGCCACTGTATATGCATCGCGCATATTTGCTAAGGCAGTTACAGTTGCTTTTACCACGTTGTGTGGGTTAGAAGAACCTAATGATTTAGCCAATACGTCTTTGATACCAGCAGACTCCAATACTGCACGCATTGCACCACCTGCCAAAACTCCCGTACCGGCGATAGCTGGTTTAATCAAAACTGAACCACCAGAATATTTACCATATTGCTCGTGAGGAACAGTCCCTTTGATTACAGGAACTTTCACTAAATTTTTCTTTGCGTCGTCGATACCTTTAGTAATTGCCTCAGTTACCTCTTTAGCTTTACCTAAACCGTAACCAACAATACCGTTTTCATCACCTACTACAACAATTGCAGAGAAGCTGAAAGTACGACCACCTTTAGTAACTTTCGCTACACGTTGGATACTTACTAAGCGATCTTTTAATTCGATTTCGCTTGATTTTACTCTTTTTATATTGCTTAATGCCATTTCTTTCTATGATTAAAAGTCTAAACCGCCTTCGCGAGCACCTTCAGCCAAAGATTTGATACGGCCATGGTATAAGTACCCATTACGGTCAAAAACTACTTTATTAATACCTGCTGCTAATGCTTTTTCAGCAACCAATTTACCTACAGCTTTAGACTGCTCAACTTTGTTACCAGATGCAACAAATTCTTTTGACAAGCTAGACGCAGCAACTAATGTTTTACCTGCATTGTCGTCAATGATCTGTGCATAGATACCTTTGTTACTTCTAAAAACCGATAAACGTGGACGTTCAGACGTTCCAGCAAGGTTTTTTCTGATTCCTTTTTTGATTCTCTCTCTACGAGATGCTTTTTGTCCTGCCATGATTATTATTTTTTAGCTGATTTACCTGCTTTTCTTCTCAACACTTCACCTTCAAACTTGATACCTTTTCCTTTGTAAGGTTCTGGTTTACGGAAGCCACGGATTTTAGCCGCTACCTGACCGATCAATTGTTTGTCAGCACATTCTAAAGTGATTGTAGGGTTTTTACCTTTTTCAGCAGTAGTTGATACTTTAACCTCTTTTGGCAATACAAAGACAATCTGGTGAGAGAAACCTAAAGTTAACTCTAATACGTTACCAGTACTTGTCGCACGGTAACCTACACCGACTAACTCTTGCGTAGTTTTGTAACCTTCAGTCACACCTTGAACCATGTTAGCCAACAGGGAACGGTATAGACCGTGTAATGCTTTGTGTTTCTTTTGATCAGTTGGACGTGTTACAACGATGTTACCTTCTTCTTGAGCAACATTGATGTCACGATCAACTTGTTGTGTTAATTCGCCTTTAGGACCTTTTACTGATACTAAGTTTTTGTCTGAAATAGTAACAGTTACCCCTGCAGGGATAGCGATAGGCGCTTTTCCAATTCTTGACATTTCTTTGTGTTTTTACCTAGATTAATAAACGTAACATAAAACTTCACCACCAACATTTTGAAGTCTAGCTTCTTTGTCTGTCATTACACCCTTAGATGTTGACAAGATAGCGATACCTAAACCATTCAAAACACGAGGCATAGTTTCAACACTTGCATACTTTCTTAAACCAGGTTTACTCACACGTGTCAACGTACGAATAGCCGGAATTTTGCTAATTGGGTTATATTTCAATGCGATTTTGATCGTACCCTGTACGCCATTCTCATCGAATTTGTAATTAGCAATGTAACCTTTGTCAAAAAGAACTTTAGTAATTTCTTTCTTAAGGTTCGATGCAGGAATTTCAACAACCCTGTGGTTGGCCTTGATGGCATTCCTTACTCGTGTAAGGTAATCCGCAATTGGATCTGTAGTCATTATATATGAAAATTTGTGACAGCGGTTTCCCTCCCAACCATTGGTATGGGACCTACTATCTGTTAAACAATTTTAAAATGCAAAAACCCCGGCAATCCTAAATTGAATTGCCCGGGCAAAATTAAGTATTTTTTTTAAATTACCAAGAAGCTTTTTTCACCCCTGGGATCTTGCCATCTAAAGCCATCTCACGGAAAGTTACACGAGAGATACCGAATTGACGCATATATCCTTTAGGACGACCAGTCAATTTACAACGGTTGTGTAAACGTACCGGAGAAGCATTTTTAGGTAATTTATCTAATGCAACGTAATCGCCAGCAGCTTTTAATTCTGCACGTTTTGCCGCATATTTAGCTACCAATTTAGCGCGTTTTACTTCGCGTGCTTTTAATCCTTCTTTAGCCATTGTTATTAGTATTTTGATTTTTAAATGGTAAACCGAATTGTTTCAACAATTCTAAAGCTTCAACATCATTTTGAGCAGAAGTCACGAAAGTGATATCCATACCTTGGATCTTGTTGATTTTGTCAATGTTGATCTCAGGGAAAATGATTTGCTCAGTGATACCTAAGTTATAGTTACCACGTCCGTCGAAACCTTTATCGTTGATACCGCGGAAGTCACGAATACGTGGAAGCGATACTGCTACCAAACGATCCAAGAATTCAAACATGTTGTTGTCACGCAAAGTAACACGTGCCCCTACAGGCATACCTTTACGTAATTTAAAGTTTGAAATATCTTTTTTCGATTTTGTAGCAACGGCTTGTTGACCTGTGATTAAAGTCAATTCAGCGATAGCGTTATCGATTAATTTTTTGTCAGCTGTTGCAGCTCCTACACCTTGTGAAACAACGATTTTCTCAAGTTTGGGAACCTGCATAATACTTTTATACTGAAATTTTTCTTGAAGTGCTTTACGGATTTCCTCCGCATATTTCACTTTTAATCTTGGTACGTAAGTCATTATTTAATTTCCTCCCCTGATTTTTTAGCGTAACGAACTAATTTACCATCTGCATTCAACTTACGACCTACACGGGTAGTTTCACCTGTTTTAGGATCGATAACAGCTAAATTAGAGATGTGAATACCAGCTTCTTTCTCAATGATACCACCATTAGGATTAGCTGCACTTGGTTTAGTGTGTTTTTTTACGATGTTAGCGCCTTCAACGATAGCTCTATTTTTATCCACTAAAACAGTCAATACTTTTCCTTGAACACCTTTAGAGTTACCAGCGATAACTTTCACTAAATCACCTTTTTTAATTTTGATTTTGTGCTTAGTTGTTTTTGTTTTCTGTGCCATAATTATAAAACCTCCGGTGCTAATGATACAATTTTCATGAACTGTTTCTCACGCAACTCTCTGGCAACAGGGCCGAAGATACGTGAACCACGTGGCTCATCATTATTATTTAACAATACAGCAGCATTGTCATCAAAACGGATGTAAGAACCATCTTTACGACGGATTTCTTTTTTAGTTCTAACTACTACTGCTTTGGAAACCGAACCTTTTTTCACGTTTCCAGAAGGCAAAGCGCTTTTCACCGATACAACAATCTTATCTCCGATTGATGCATAACGCTTGCGCGTACCGCCCAATACACGGATTACTAAAACTTCTTTAGCACCGCTATTGTCAGCTACATTAAGTCTTGATTCTTGTTGTACCATGTTATTTAGCTCTTTCTATAATTTCAACTAATCTCCAGTTTTTTGTTTTACTCAGCGGACGAGTTTCCATGATTAATACCGTATCGCCGATACCGCAGGTATTAGTTTCGTCATGAGCTTTGAATTTAGTAGTTTTTTTAACGAACTTACCGTAGATAGGGTGTTTTACTTTACGTTCAACAGCTACGACGATAGACTTGTCCATTTTGTTGCTAACTACTAAGCCGATTCTTGTTTTTCTTAAATTTCTTTCCATTTCGACTTTAAATTTTACGCCTCAGAGGCTGTTTCATTCTTAGCTGCAGCTTTGCGTGCACTGATCTCTGTACTGATACGAGCGATAGTTTTGCGTGCTGCTTTGATCACGTTAGGGTTCTCAATAGCTGAAACAGCATGTGCAAATTTCAATTTTGTAAGGGCTGCTTTCTCCTCTACAAGACGAGCTGCTAAGTCCTCATTAGATAATTCTAAAATTTCTGAATTTTTCATGTTTTTTCAGTTGTTATTTGGGTTATCATCAGTTTATATATAGCGTTAGGGGTAACGGCCCTAACGCTTAAATGATGACATTACCAAGATTTTTATGCTTCAACGTAGTCTCTACGAATCACAAACTTAGTTTGAACCGGAAGTTTTTGAGCTGCAAGGCGTAATGCTTCTTTGGCAATTTCCAAAGGCACACCTTCTGCTTCAAATAACATACGGCCTGGGCGTACTACTGCTACCCAGTATTCTGGAGCACCCTTACCTTTACCCATACGTACCTCTGCAGGTTTTTTCGTAACAGGTTTGTCAGGGAAAATACGAATCCAAACTTGACCTTCACGTTTCATATAACGTGTAACCGCAATACGAGCTGCCTCGATTTGACGGCTAGTGATCCATGCTTGCTCCATTGTTTTGATACCGAAAGAACCGAAAGCTAACTCCGCTCCACGAGAAGCGTTACCTTTCATGCGGCCTTTCTGCATCTTTCTGAACTTCGTTCTTTTTGGCTGTAACATGTTCGTATACTTTTTAAATCTGCTTCTTCAGCAGGTTTTTGTTGTAATCTAAATAAAACTATTAATCTTTTTTCGGACCACGGTTGCTTCCACCACGGCTGTTTCCACCACGGTTATTTCCACCGCGACCGCCTTTGTTACGGTTGTCACGACGTTCGCCACCACCTTCGTGGTTGCCACGTGATTTTACACCAGATGCCTGACCAATGTTTGGAGATAAGTCACGTTTACCGTAAACCTCACCTTTACAGATCCAAACTTTGATACCGATTTTACCGTATGTAGTCAATGCTTCAGCTAAAGCGTAGTCGATATCAGCACGCAATGTGTGTAAAGGAGTTCTTCCTTCTTTGTATTGTTCAGTACGTGCCATCTCAGCACCGCCTAAACGACCAGAACACATGATTTTGATACCTTCTGCACCCATACGCATCGTAGAAGCGATTGAAGTTTTCATTGCACGACGGAATGAAATACGCGCCTCTAATTGCTTAGCGACACCTTCAGCTACTAACTTAGCATCTAACTCTGGGCGTTTGATCTCGAAAATGTTGATTTGAACATCCTTTTTAGTCAGTTTTTTCAACTCTTCTTTAATCTTGTCAACTTCTTGACCGCCTTTTCCGATAACGATACCTGGACGAGCAGTGTGAATTGTAACAGTGATACGTTTTAAAGTTCTTTCGATAACAACTTTAGCTACACCACCTTTTGCAATACGAACAGAAAGATATTTTCTGATTTTTTCGTCTTCAACTAATTTATCGGAATAGTTTTTACCTCCGAACCAGTTAGAATCCCAACCTTTGATGATTCCTAATCTGCTACCTATTGGATTTGCTTTTTGTCCCATTTCTCAATAAATTAGTTTTGTTCAACGTTTAATTTGCTATCAACTACCAACGTAACGTGATTTGAACGTTTACGAACTCTGTATCCGCGACCTTGAGGAGCTGGACGCAATCTTTTCAATTGACGACCTCCACCTACTGATACTTCTTTTACAATAAGTTCGCTTTCTTCCACTGATTTACCTTCGTTTTTGGCTTCCCAGTTTTTGATTGCAGATAATAATAATTTTTCTACACGAGCAGCAGCTTCTTTACTTGAGTGTTTCAAAATGTATAATGCATTTTCAACACGCTGACCACGAATTAAGTCTACCACTAAACGCATCTTACGAGGCGAAGTAGGGCAGTTCAATAATTTGGCATCCGAAGCTCCACCTTGTTGAGCTTTCTCTTGCTCTTTGCGTTGTCTAATTAAGACAGACTTTTTAAGTTTTTTTGTTGCTTCCATTACCTATTATTTTTTCTTTTCTGCGTGGCCTCTGAATGTACGCGTAGGCGCGAATTCACCAAGCTTGTGACCTACCATATTTTCTGTTACATAAACAGGGATAAATTTATTCCCGTTGTGCACTGCGAAGGTATGGCCAACAAAATCAGGTGAAATCATTGATCTACGAGACCATGTTTTGATAACTGACTTTTTGTTAGTTTCATTCATAGAAAGAACTTTTCTTTCTAAGTTGTGATCGATATAAGGACCTTTTTTAATTGAACGAGCCATTATTTTTTCCTTCTCTCAATGATGTAACGATTCGATGTTTTCTTCTTGTAACGTGTTTTGAAGCCTTTAGCTAATACACCTGTACGTGAGCGTGGGTGACCTCCTGAAGTACGGCCTTCACCACCACCCATTGGGTGATCTACTGGGTTCATCGCAACACCACGAACTCTTGGACGACGACCTAACCAACGTTTGCGACCTGCTTTACCTAACACTTGGTTAGATCTTTCATGGTTCGATACGGAACCAATTGTAGCAACACATGTCAATAAGATCATACGTGTTTCGCCTGAAGGCAATTTGATGATGGCATATTTACCATCACGAGCAGACAATTGAGCATAAGTACCAGCCGAACGAGCAATTGAACCACCTTGACCAGGATTTAATTCAATGTTGTGGATGATAGAACCCAATGGAATGTTTGCTAATGGTAATGTATTACCAACTTCTGGGGCAACTTTATCACCTGCAACTACAGTTTGACCAACTTGTAAACCAGCTGGAGCAATGATGTAGCGTTTTTCACCATCAGCGTAATGCAACAAGGCAATACGAGCAGTACGGTTTGGATCGTACTCAATAGTAGCTACTTTTGCAGGGATATCTTTTTTATCGCGTTTGAAATCAATTAATCGGTATACTTTTTTATGTCCCCCACCGAGATAACGCATAGTCATTTTACCGGAGTTATTACGACCACCTGATTTCTTGTTGATTTTTACTACTAACGATTTTTCAGGAACGTTTGTAGTAACATCAGAATAATCTGCGCCTATTCTGAAACGAGTACCAGGGGTTACCGGTTTGAATCTTTTAACTGCCATCTTAAATTATATAGTACTGTAAAAGTCAATAGTTTCGCCATCTTTAATAGTAATGATAGCTTTTTTATACTTAGGAGCTCTACCAGAAACGAAACCTGCTTTTGTGTAACGGCTTTTCGCTTTACCTGCTACAACTGCAGTGTTTACAGCAAGAACTGTTACACCGAACATAGCTTCAACAGCTGATTTAATCTGGATTTTGTTTGCTCTGTGATCTACTTTGAAAGCGTAACGGTTTAATTTTTCCGTTAAGATAGAAGCTTTCTCAGTCAAGATAGGTTTTTTGATAATTTCCATATTACTTAGCTAATGCTTCCTCCAAAGTTTTAACAGAATCTGTTGTTAACAATAATTTTGTTGCATTTAATACATCATATGTATTCAAATCAGAAGCAACAATAACTTTTGCTTTTTTCAAGTTTCTGCTTGATTTATAAACAATTTCATCGTAAGCTGGCAATACCAATAAGGTTTTCTCATCAGCTACGTTCAACGCATTTATTAAAGCAACATAGTTTTTAGTTTTGATCGCATCGAATTTTACTTCATCCAATACTACAATGTTATTATCTTTTGCTTTGTAAGACAACGCTGATTTACGCGCTACTTGTTTCAATTTTTTGTTCAATTTGAACGAGTAGTCACGAGGTTGAGGACCGAATACACGACCACCACCATTAAACAATGGAGATTTGATAGAACCCGCACGAGCACCACCAGTACCTTTTTGTTTGTGTAATTTACGAGTTGAACCCGCGATTTCATTACGTTGTTTAGATTTGTGAGTTCCTTGGCGTTGGTTCGCTAAGTATTGTTTCACATCCAAATAGATCGCATGATCGTTAGGCTCTAACCCAAATACCGACTCAGGAAGTTGCACCTTGGCACCTGTTTCTTTACCTGATAAATTTAAAACTTTAACTTCCATCTCTACTATTTGTCTACGATTACATAAGAACCTTTAGCTCCTGGAATGGAACCACTAACAACGATAAGGTTTTGCTCAGCGTAAACTTTCAACACCTGTAAGTTTTGAACTTTAACTCTGTCACCACCTGTACGACCAGCCATGCGCATACCTTTGAATACGCGTGAAGGCCATGATGAAGCACCTAATGAACCTGGAGCACGTAATCTGTTGTGCTGACCGTGAGTCGCACCACCTACACCACCAAATCCATGACGTTTCATTACACCTTGGAAACCTTTACCTTTTGAAGTACCGACTACATCTACGAATTCGCCTTCCTCGAAAAGTGTAACGTCAACTACGTCACCAAGTTGTTTTGCATCTGGGAAAGTTTTAAACTCTACCAACTTACGCTTAGGCGTTGTGTTTGCTTTCGCAAAGTGCCCTTTCAAAGGAGCTGTCGTGTTTTTCTCCTTAGCTTCGTCGAAACCAAGTTGAATTGCCGAGTAGCCATCCTTTTCTTCCGTACGTATCTGCGTAACCACGCACGGCCCGGCCTGAATCACTGTACAAGGAATATTTTTCCCTTCAGCGTTAAACAGGCTCGTCATTCCTACTTTTTTTCCAATAATACCTGACATGTTGTAAATTAATTAATTAAAAGTCCTTCGAAGCAGTAGGGCTTCGCTCAAGACATACTATTCCCATTAAGGGACTGCAAAGTTACAAACATTTTTATAACTGTCAAATAATTAGTGAATTATTTTTTTTATTTTCTACTTTGTTCTGCTCCCCGTTTCGATTCGTCCAATTAAAGACGTTCTTTCCCTATCACCAACACCCACACAAAAAAATAAAAAAACAAGATCACCAACATAATGCTGCCATACAGCTGTCATCGACTAACCTAATTTTGAATTGTCTTAGCAGCATAAGGCATATCATATAGACTAAAATTAATTACAGTAAAATACCATAATCATGAAAAAAGAAATCATTTCCAAGAACGAACTCCTTGCACATTGGCTGGGGCACAGAAACTTAACAAGACAAGTAATCGAAAAATTTCCAGAAGAAGCGCTTTTCAATTATAAAGTAGAAGGCATGCGGACATTCGCCGAAATGACCCAGGAACTTTTGGGTATCGCGGTTCCCGGTCTACAGGAAATTGTCGCTAACGAAAGCGGTGAACTTAATGAGAAATTCAACTATACAACCAAAGCCCAACTCTTGCAGGCCTGGGATGAGGCTACTCCGCAGATCAGCGCGCTATTCGACAAAATTTCGGAAGAACGCTTCTCCGAAGAATTTAACCTATTCGGCCAATACAAATCACCGATTATCCACAGCATACTTTATTTCATCGACAATGAAATTCATCATCGTGGGCAGGGATTTGTCTATTTACGCCTGCTGGGTATCCAGCCGCCATTCTTCTGGGAGCGGGATTAATTGTTAGATGAACGATATTAGATATGAGATTTGAGATAGGAGATTCTAGTATTATTAGTCGAAGACGCGCTCGACATAATCTGGGAGACCTGCCAGCTTATTATCACTGACATCTTAAAATGTACAAATACTTGTTCGGGTTCAACGCTGATACCGGACAAGTATTTTTTTTTAATCTCATGATGGGGAGACCCAAGGCTCCTATCCCCAGATTAAACCTGTTCGATCGCTGCAGCAAGCAATTGCTTCACGGTACCTTTCAATGATTCGGGCTCTATAATCTTTCCTTTATCCGCAAACATCAGATACCAGCGTGCAAACCCGCCCTCCACATGAATGCTCTCGAAGTGCATTTCTACATAATCATCGGTCACCACCTCTTTTTGAAATCCGAAGTAATGGCGATCCCATTCCATATAGCGTGCCATCTCCTTGTCTACCTGCACCACGACCTTCGTTGTTGGCAGCTCATGTTTCTTATTTAGGAAAAATGAAAGTTCAGGATGTTCTTTTCCAAACCCCTCATCGAGCATACGGATATTACTGATCCGGTCCAGACGAAATTGCCTATAATCTTTTCGGAGTTTACAAAATGCGAGGACATACCAGAACTTACTTTCCACGAAAATGCCGACAGCTTCGATTTCGCGTTTTTCTGGGCTTTTGTCTGACGGCTTGGAATAATAGATTTCTACACATTTTTTTGCTGCGATACTCTCAATAAGCGTATTGGTTCCATGGGTTAATTTTTCATTGAACTGATGCCTTTGGCCCCGCACCAGAAAATTATCCCCCAGCAAGGCAACATGCTCCTTTTCATTTCCTCTTAAAATAGCCTTCATTTTAAGCATTGCTGTTGCAAAATGATGAGCGAGATTCTTGTCCGTATACTTTTCGACCAATTTCTCGGCAGCGACAAAACTTAGGGCCTCCTCGCGGCTAAATTGCAATGGCGGCATCTTATAACCTTCGACTAAGGAATAGCCATTTCCTGCTTCACCATAAATCGGCACCCCAGCCTGCATCAAGGATCGGATATCGCGATAGATCGTCCGCAAACTTACCTCATATTTCTCCGCCAGCGCAGCGGCTGTCACCACAGGTTTCGCCTGCAGATGCATATAAATAGCAAGAATACGGTCGAATCTTTTCTGAATATCGGTCATAGGGATAAAGGTACGAGTTATTCCATATGTTTAGACTAAATAGTAGGGACAAAAATAACCAACGAAAACAAAAATCACAATCCCGATAAATCATAGAATGCAGCAACACATCAGACCAAGATAGTCAAGGTCGCAAAATCCTATCGCCCCTCCCCCTTAAAGTATAAAACGAGGGTTCAACTTGGGATCTAACTTTCATTTAATAGGGACTTTATAGGGACCTTATTCGGACCTTGTCCGGACCTCATTCGGATAAAAGCGTATAATCTCCCTATTATTCCCCTGTTTTCTACCTGTTAATTTACAATAAGTATCCTATTTGAAGCAAAACTTTCCTCTACTTGTCCTGTAAAAGAACCAAACCAGTTATAAATGAATTTGTGACACGAATAAATGATGGAGCAAGCAATAGCCGGAGAACAGACAAACTAGTACTGAGGCTGAAACAGCCCTTAAAAGTCAGCAATTCATTGAGGCCGAATTGATCCTAAATTTTATCAAAAAGCCTGTCTCAAAAAAATGAGACAGGCTTTTTCAAATATCGTGTTATTAATTATTCGTTTTCTATATCCAAAGAAGTACACCCCTGGGTATCAGATAAAAAGACATTTTCAAATGTATAGTACTGTCCTGATCCCGAATAACCACAACTCATCATATATCGCATAGATAGTCCGTATGGGCAACTTGCATAGATATAATGACTTCCCCTTTGCAGATTAACCGTATATCCCCGCGTATTTGCTGGGACAGTAACATGTTGAGTTGAACCACCAGAAAAATTGGGGCTAAAAGTTAAATAAATAGGTGAACTGGTAAAATTCCAGACATAAAACTCAAAAGTATCGCTAAGGTTCGCTGCACTCTTACCCGCTATCTTTTTCTTGGAGAGATGAGTCGTTAAAGTTTTATTTGCTGCTTTCGATCCCTTAACAAGATTTGTGGTTCCATGATCTCGCGCATGAACCAATAAGCTAACGCTGATCAATAGCATAAATGCTACTATAAAAGTTTTTTTTAACATAATTTAAAATTGTTTATAAATAATTGAATAAACGATAAGCTTCTTAGAGCTTATCAAAAAAACTCTGCCTTCAATACATCATAGGCAACCTCCTTTCATGTTTTTACTAACAGGATAAACTGAATCGATTACTTATCTCATGAAAATATATGTAATGGTCGTTCCAATCCTCCCCAGATTATTTTCTTACCATATTCGAATATCAATTATCTTTTTCCTTTCCCAAGGTTATTAAAATGGAGCACAGTCTCCATATACTAATAATCAGCGTACGCCAATAGCTCATCTAAAAAACTTTTATCGGGTAAACTACCGACAGCATGTTTCAATAAGAATCCACTATTATCACCAAAGCAACCAATAGCATTATGATCAGAACTAACAAATAGTTGATTTCATCTTTATTATACTTGTTATTTTTTCCGCTCTTTGTAAACATCCGCTCCAATAATATCCGGCGTCAACGTGTGATCTATAATCATTGTTTCACCATTCCACGCCTTTTTAGCTGTCCAACTTGCATCGGGAGCAGTCCACAGTGGATCGTTTGGTGGTAAGCCCAGAATAATGAAGGCTTCTGAGCATAAATATTCACTTCCAGTAGAAATATAGGTTTCGCCCACTTCCGGTTGATGGCCAGCAAAACCGATATTTAACCAACCGGAGCTATTAAAAGTTCCCGGCATTTCAATCTGTCTTTTTATGACCGTATAAAGCGCACATCGCACCTGAGCCGGTTCGATTCCTTTTTCTAGTTCATGCATATACGCCATTTTGGAAAGCAACTGGAAAGCACCAAAACGGTAACTCAATGAACGTCCGATTGGCGGATAAGTTCCTTCTGGAGAGATTAAACGTTCTTGTATGGTCGCGTATCTTCTGGCGCGATCTAAGAATATGGGATAAAGGTTCGCTGTATCTAAACCAGCGTTCTTTAGTTCCAAACTGGTCTCTAAAAGCATCGGATGTATTACAAAGCTATTGTAGTAATCATAATGAAAATTCGGTCCATCACCATAAATTCCATCACCTTTATACCACGACACCATCAGATCAATCGCTCTATCCAACCGTCTTTTATCAACCACTTTATCGTATTTTAAGAAAAATGCCTCGATTTCGGAACTAAACAATACCCAATTATTATTGTATGCGTCCATCTCACGCGTTAGATTGAAGGCAGCAAGTACATTTTTTTTTGTCTGATCGTCCAATTTACCCCAAAGTTGATTTGGTGCCCTCAGAAACGCCTGCGCCAAAAATGCAGCATCCACCAACGCTTGGCTCTGTGTTTTGGGATGCTTTCTAAAATTCATATAATCTGGATTATTGGGATCCGTTGCATTTTTTATACAAGTAATCGACAAATCGATGTATTTCTTACGCAGCATACCCTCAGGTGTTTCATCCGGTCCTAGCTCGAGCCAGGGCGCCATTCCAGCCATCAATCTTCCAAATGCCTCTAAATAAGTAGCGCCTGTACGATCTGAATTATTGCGCGATTCTACAGGCATTGTTTTTACCAGTTCGCCTTTACTCAATGACGTTAATACAGGATCAGCAATTTTGGTAAGCGTTTTTACCAAATATGCTCGTTGTTGCAAACCGCTATGTACCTCTTTCTGCTGAGCAAATAATACCTGTGGGAATATTAATGCGATAGTGATTAACTTTTTATAGTTCATATGACTGGAAGTATTTATTTTGATAAGGAACTAGTTGACCTAGTTCCTTGCACATCGATAATGTCTCTACTGCTTGATCACTTTTTCGCCATTGAGCATCCTGTTATATCTGATCAGCGCCTCTACGTAATAATAGTCGGCATAAGTCAATGGGACATCTACCTCCGTTTTATGTGGAATAGAACCGACACTGTGTTTCAATATATAACCACCAGCTTCTTTATAATCTGCTTTGTACGGTTTAGAAGAAAGCGACTTTAACATCTGCTCAGCTTTGGAAATGTACGACTGGCTTTCGCTCCCCTGTGTATACTGGGCTAATTCCAACAATGCAGAAGCAGTAACCGCAGCAGTAGAAACGTCACGCAGATCCTTTTGATTATAATACTTACTTTCCTTGGTCAGTTTATTTTGATCCATATCCCAATACGGAATCAGATCCTTTGGAAGATTGGGATGATTAAGGTAAAACTTTGCGATATTCCGCGCTTGTTCCAGGTATTTCTTTTCACCGGTTTCTCGGTACATCATGGTATAGCCATATAATCCCCAAGCTTGTCCCCTTGCCCAGGCAGACTCATCGAATGCTCCTTGGGCTGTTTTTCTCGCGATTATGCTTCCATTACCTGGATCATAATCCACCACGTGATAAGAACTGTAATCTTTTCGATAATGATTGACCATGGTCGTATTCGCGTGCTGGATAGCAATATCCCGAAACCTTTTGTCCCCCGTCATTTTAGATACTTCGGTCAGAAATTCCAGATTCATCATATTGTCGATAATAACAGGATATGTCCACGGTTGCCCGTCCCAGTTCTTACCACCGTCCCATGAGCGGATGGTTTTCGGAGCCTCATGAAAGCGTGTTGCCAATGAAGCCGCACCAGTACTTAGCACTTCTTTGTAAGCAGTAGAATCACCTGTCAACCGTAACGCATTACCGAAACTACAATACAGCATAAACCCAAGATCATGTGTCCCTTTGTTGTTTTTCTCCTTTTCTAAATGTTTTAATTTCCGTTTTGCCTCATCTAACAACTTTTCATCTTTTGTATATTCATAAAGGTAGAGCACGGTACCCGGATAAAATCCGGAGCACCACCAGCTAGAACCCCAATTGACATATTTTCCATCTTTATAGGTAGTAGGAATATCCGACTCCTTTATGGATGCAGCCAGATAGGTAATCTGTTTATGTGCGTCTTCAAGATTAGTTTGGACAAATTCCTTGTTAAGTCCCAATTTGGCTGTTGTTAAATTCTTCTGACTGGAACATGAGATTGCCTGTAGACCAAGCCCGATCATTAATGCTCCTGAAATATAGTGTTGTATCTTCATATTAGTATTGAGGATTGAGATACGAGTATTGAGATTTTACTTATACACGTCTAAGACCTACCTAGTATCTCTATTTTTTTAATTTCTATCTGTTATCTATTTAGTATTGAGACTTGCGTATTGAGTTTTTACTTAATACGAGCCTAAGGCTTAACAAGTATCTTTATTTTCTATTATTTAGATTATGACCAAAAGAACAAGGAATTAGTAACTGACGTAATAATCTTTGGGAAACTGTTCCGCATTCCAGCATTTCTGCGAAGTCCATTTTTGTGGAGCACAGGTCCAGAACTCATCTGTAGCAGGTAATCCCAATGGGAGGAACGACAGTGAAGCCACATACATTGATCCAGCGTTGGTATAGTAGTCTGCCAAATTAGACTGCTGATCTCCAACTACCCCCATACGAAGCCATCCAGAAGGAGCAAATGTTTTGTCGATATAGATGTGCCGGAGTACCGCAGTCAATGCCGCTCTTACCTGACCCTTTGAAATATCATCTGGTAATTTGTTTTCTAAGGCAATGGCTGCCAAAGGCTGAAATGCCGCGTTTTTATAGGTAGATGAACGTCCCACGACCACATAATGTCCTTCGGGCGATATCATCCGTTCCAGATGATGTGCATAACGTTGCATGCGTTTATATGCGCGTTCATACATTTCTTGGTATTTCTCACCTGCGGGGATATTATGACGTAGTGATTCCACTTGCATGCAATGTATTACATAACCATTGTAATGGTCAAAGCTAAAACGTGCCCCATCACTATACCAGCCATCGCCAACATACCATTCCTGATCAAATTTATTGACCGCATAGTCTATTTTCTCACGCGCGCATTCCTCGCCAGCACTATATAAGAAAGTTTCGGTCATTGCAGCAAAAAGCAACCAGTTGCTTTCATTCGGTTTGATCTTACGCAATAGTTTGAATTCTTCGACAACCCTTTTTTTGGTTATCTGGTCCAATGGTTCCCATAGGGCTTTGGGTGCTCTCAGAAACGCTAAAGCCAAATGCGCTGCATCTACCAGGGTTTGCGATGAAGGTCCCCGCCATGTAAAGTAATCTGGAGACTTTGGATCCACACCATATTTGATACCCAATAAGGCTTGATCACGTAATTTTTTACGGAGTTTCCCTTCTTCCGAGCTGTCATCAGGTAATGCCAACCAAGGCGCCATTCCTGCCAGCAATCGACCAAAAGCCTCCAGGTAACCAACCCCTGGATCTCTACTATCAAAAGTAGGACTTACTTCCATCGGCATATTTTTGCGCCATTGCTGCTTGCTGATATTATTCAATATGGGCGCTGCCATCTTATTTAATATTGAAACCCAATAAGCGCGATCATTTCCCGTATAACTTATACTTTCTTTATGTAAAACATTTGCCTTCACGTCCATCGGCCACAATGGTGTCAGTGCACCAATCCCAGCACCACCTAATAATTTTAATACGGATCTTCTCTTCATCGATAATGGTTTATAAATATCGTATGTTCAACAAGTACACACAAAACATTAAAAATCTTTATTTTAATACAGAAAAACAAGCTAAAAAGAATCAATCGCTCTGGCAAACGATTGCGCGAGCGATTGATCCGTAAATTTGTTACAAATCAAATCTTATTGCCATTTAGGATTCTGTACCAAATTCGGATTTAAGGACAATTCTGAGATAGGAAGCGGCCAGAGATAATCGCGAGCGGGATCAAATTTTCTTGTCGCTGCTGTTTGTGCGATTACATATCCTTCAGGCGTAAGACTCACAACAGGTTGTTCCGCATATTCGCTTTTGAAAAACTGAATGCCTAACGTAGGTAATGGCAATACCTTTTCTGCAATTTTCCAACGGATAATGTCCCAATAGCGGTGTTCACCTTCCATTGCAAATTCGACTCTACGCTCTCTTCTAATTTCTTCTAATACATTCAATTGATGATCTAAAGCAAAAGCATTTGTCAATTTTGGCATTCCAGCACGCTCTCGAACGATATTCAACGATTTATTCAGGTCAGCATCTGAAATATTTCCATCTAGTTCATAAACTGCTTCTGCATATGACAACAACACCTCAGGATATCGAATAATTTTATGTTCATTAAAACTCGCTTGGTTCACCCAATCTGTATCATTAAAATATTTGAAGGTTTTATAGCCAGTTTGTGTAAATGAAAACATAGGCTGGTATTTAGAGCCATTGATATAAGTATCTCCGGTTTTAAAAACAGTCATTGCCAAACGAGGATCCCTATTTTCGAATTCCGTTAAGGTGCTTACACTAGGTTTATAATAAGGAGATCTATTTGCCCCATCTCTAGGTAGACCATCGATATATAAATAAGCGTCTACTAAATAACGCGTGGGAGTAATCGCACCTTGTTCTATATTCCGGCTATAATTGTGCGTTGATATTCTATCCGTCATATCTTTACCATATAAACGGGGTAATATGACTTCCTTATTTGCATAACCATTCCCTTCTTTTTGAAAAAGATAATAATAACTCTTTGCCGGGTCAGCTCCATAAGTAAAAAGCTTAAAATAGCCTGTTGAAATAATATCGTTGGCCGTATTTTTCGCTAATGTCAGGTGCTTTTTTGCATCTCCAAACTGATGATACTTTTCAAAAGTCCCTTCAAAAAGCGCAAGTCTAACCTTAAGCGCCTGAGCAACACTCTTATTGACCCGCCCGTAATCAGTGGATTTTGTCGCACTTGCTTCAGGCAAATTTTGGATCGCGTAATCCAGGTCGCTATAAATCAGATTGACAACTTCGTCACGTGTTCCTCTTGGCGCTTGAAGCAATTCATCATTCAGATTTAATGTCCGGGTTATGATCGGCATTCCCCCAAATCTTTTGAGCAATTCTCCATAAGCATAAGCTCTAAAAAAACGTGCTTCAGCGCTATATTTCGTTATAACAGCCGCGTCTAGCGACATCTTTTCTGCCTTTTCTAAGACAGTATTTACTGCGCGGATTAGCTGATAATTATTTGTATAATCCCCACTACTATTAGGCACCAAGCGAGATCCATCGCTGATTGAATTGTTACCAGTAGAACGAGAGTCATCAGTCCAATTTGCGGCGCTATTTTCGCCAATTCCTGGCAAGAAGGTATAAAGATAATTTACACCCATCAACAAGTGCTGTTCGGTTTTCCAAAAAGACGCATCTGTCACCCTAGTCTCATCTATCTTATTATCTAAATCCTTCATACATGATGAAAATAGAATATTGGCCGACGCAATTAGGACTCCCAATTTTGCCGCTCTCTTTATGATGGTTTTTGATTTATTTATTTCGATTTTCATAATTTCCCTGGTTTTAAAACGTAACATTTATCCCTAATGTGAATGAACGGAAAAATGGATATCCGAATGCCTGTCCATTTGGCGTTTCAGGGTCATAATAGGGGTTCCATGATTTTTTAAATTCAAATAGATCTTCGCCGGAGAAAAAGACCCTTAGACGTTCTATTTTCGCTCTTGTCGTCAATTCCTTTGGTAAGGTATAGCCCAGTTGGATATTTTTCATACGTGCGTAAGCTCCATTGACTACCCATTTATCTGAAATTCTTGTATTACTTCCGCCCCCCATGACTGGTCTTGGGAACATGGCATTTGGATTTTCTGGCGTCCAGTAATCTTTATGGATGGCCCAGGCCTGCCGCCAGCTTTCAACATAGGGAAGGGTCAAAACGGAAGGTAGTAAAAACTCTCTTTTCCCAACACCTTGAATAAATGCACTAAAATCAAGTCCTTTATAATTAAAACCTAGGTTCAATCCGAATGAATATCTTGGATTTTGAGTACCAAGATATACTAAATCACCTGGATCCTCTAAATTACCTTTACCAGAGGAAATAATTCCATCACCATTTACATCAACATAGCGAATATCTCCAGGCCCTAAATTCGGATTTTGGTGATTAACCTGGTTATTTTTTATCTCATCAGCATTTTGGAAGTAACCATCCGTACGGTATCCAAAAATTGAATTTTTAGAATATCCTTCTAAAAGAGAAACTAGACCGCCACTCAGGCTGGTTCTATTTAAAAATTTAACAACCTTGTTGTTATTATCTGATAAGTTAGCTCCAATAGTATAATTAAAATCCTCACCGATTTTATCACGCCAATTTAAGCTCAGTTCCCAGCCCCAAGATTTGAAATCACCAATATTTGAACTAGGGCTACCAATACCAAATACACCAGGCTGCGTTATGACCCCATACGTCCCTTTGGTTTCACGCCAAAAATAAGAGAATGATCCATCAAGTTTTCTATTGAACATCGCGAAATCCAACCCCACGTCGGTATTTGTAACTTTCTCCCAAGTTCTTAGGGGTGAAGCTGCGCTTCCAATCCAATAGTAAGTATTCCGCACGTTATTAAATGGATATGCATCTCCCTTGGATAGCGCATTTATATAATCGTAATTATTGGCGCGGGGATTATCGCTATTAGGATCATTTGCCTGTTTACCCCAAGCTGCACGCAATTTTAATTCATTAAAAATCTTGGAAGCATTGCCAAACCAGGATTCATTGTTTATACGCCAGCCTGCTGAGACGCCTGGTAAAGTGATCCAGCGGTTGGCTGGTGATAAACGTGAGCTTCCTTCCCTATTTAACGTTCCCTGAATAATATACTTCTGGTCAAAAACGTATTGTGCGGTACCAAAGAAAGAAATTAATGTATTGGTTTGTATATTGTCTCCAACACTAGTGTTATTTTTATCCCCAAATTGACTTAAAGCCAGGACATCATCCGTCGGGAGATTCGATGCTGACGCGCCAATATAATCGTACCGATAATCATCATAACGATATCCTCCACGTACTAACACCTCGTGCTTTTCATTAAATGTTCTATTATACTCACCTACAGCTTGCCAATTGTTCGTCAGTGTCTGAGAACGCCCCTTAATGATTGAATTAAGATTAATTCCCCCTGCCCATCCAGTTCGTCCATTTACATTATACATTGGAACTGGGATTCTGGTATTATTATCATTCTCCATCACAATTCTTGGACTATACAACAGGCGTAGCTTTAAACCCTCCGTAAAAATATCTTTTGCCCCAAGCTCAAAACTTCCGCCAATTTCTTGGATGACATTATTGTTACGTCCGCCATCCTTTAATAACCCAACAGTTTCTCCAGCAGCACTTCCGGCAGCATATTTTGTATCGCCACTTTCTGGAAGATATATAGGACTTATACTCCTTGAAGAAACTATATTATAAATCAAACCATAATCATTACTGGCTCCTAAAACACTTGAGTTCCTCTCCGATCTACTGTATAATATTTTAGAGTCCAGGCTAAACATCTTGGAAAGTTCCCGATGATAATTAAAACGTCCATTCAAACGTTTATAGTCATCTGGCCCAAATCTAAAAATTCCTTTATCCGTGACATAACCTAACGAAAACAAGTAATTATCCTTTTCTGTACTTCCTGAAATAGATAGATTTTGATTTAAACGTGTTGACTTATCTTTCAGTAAAATCTCTGGATAATTATAATTACCAAAATATTGATATGCAGTGGGATTCGTTGGGTTAATTCTATAATATTGATTAGGATCCTTCATCAAAGCAATTAACTCAGCTGACCAATCTGGCGATTGACCCGCGTTTATACGAGCGAGGTTCTGCATCTCAGCCTCCTCCCAGCTATTAATCCGCTCCGGAAAAAGTCCCATCTTTTTTGCCGTCCACATCCCCTGATAGTTTACCTTCAATTTTCCCTGACCAGATTTTGTCGTCACAAGGACAACACCCGCTGCTCCCCTAGACCCATATATGGCTGTTGCTGAGGCATCTTTAAGAATAGAAATACTTGCAATATCGTCCGGATTGGTATAGGTCAAAGAACCGGGAACACCGTCAATAAGTACCAACGGATTAGATGATCCCGTAGATAGATCTCCACGAATATTAACCGAAAAACCCTCGGCGCCCGGTTGCCCGCCCGAGCGAGTTACAACTAATCCAGGCGCGGCTCCCTGCATTGCAGACATGACATTGGATATGGGACGAGAATCCAAAACTTTTTGATCTATGGTAGAGACCGAACTTGTCAAATTTGCCTTTTTCTGCGTTCCATACCCCACAACAACAACTTCATCAATTGCCGAAGTTGCGCCATCCATCGTGACATTAACTATTTTGCGATTGTTTAACACTATCTCTTGGTTTTGATAGCCCACATAAGAGATTATTAGCGTTGCATTAGGGCTAACGGATAAGGAGTACGTTCCCGATGCATTTGTGGAAGTGGAAGTCGTCCCTCCTTTCTCTCGAATTGTAACACCAGATAATGGTGTTCCCTGACTGTCTTTGATTTGTCCGGTAACATTGACTTTCTGCTGGGCATGAACGGCACCTACAGAAAACAGCGTCATTGCGGACAATCCAATTGCGTAAAACTTAGCCATACTTAGGAAATTGGTTTTATAATTAAAAATGGTTACTTAACTATGTCAAAATTGAGCAAGAACAATTATTTAGTAGGGTGATTTTTATAAATATTAAGGGGTAAAATCTTAAATTTGATGTTGTAAACCCTATTTATCTATGAATTTTCCCGTAAAACAGATCCAAAACATGGTCATTATTGTATGGCTACTTTGTCCATTTTTGTCCTGTTTCGCTCAGAATTTCAGTTTTGAAACACTGACACAGGATAATGTTTTGGACAAACAGGCGGTACTGACAATTGCTCAGGATAGACAGGGGAAACTCTGGTTTGGCGGGGGGAGCAATCTATTTATTTACGACTCCAGAAATGTGACGAATGTCTTAGTCTCTGATTCAATTTTCAAGAATGTAGATTACATCAATAAGATTAATATCAATGCAAGAAATGATCTTTTTATTGCGACCGCGACCAAAATCTTCATTTTTAATATCGACAAAAGAAAACCAGTCTACCAACGAAACAAGCCATTTGCTTCCCCTTTGGTGATTCATGATATTTATGTTCACGATGACCGGACAATCCTTTGTGCCGATAAGGGGCTCTATCTTGCCACACCTTTAGGAAATTCTTATACCATACAACCTATCCTGACCCGAAGTCATGTCCAAGCCATTATACCGATTAATTCAACAACATATGCAATTGCCAGCGATATGGGGATTGAGTTATGTACATTCGAAGAAAATAAAATAACCCATATCGAGCGTATCTCATTACCCCTAAAAGATCAAAGTATTGTTAGCTCTTTGTATTATCAAAATGGCTTACTCTGGATAGGAACAAAATTGCAGGGCTTACTTCAATATCGACTATCGGATAAGCACTGGCAGCATATTCACGAGGCCAACAGCAACCTTCTGAGTAATAACATCCGTAAGATCACTAAAGGCACCAATAACACCTTGCTACTGGGCACACTAAAAGGACTTTCTGTTTATACCGGTAATACATCTTTTATTAATTACAAACACAACACCTTGGTGCCCCATTCGCTAAGCCAAAATTCCATTTATGATATATTTGTTGACGATCAGCAAATTATTTGGTTAGGCACTTATTTTGGAGGGATCAACGCCATTTATCCGAACATGGTTCCCCTGCATGTTTATTCGAGCCGGGGTACTCCCCAAAACAGGCTAAATAGTGATATTGTAGGCAGTTTTGCTGAGTCTCAAGAGGCTTACTGGATCGGGACCGAGGAGGAGGGAATAAATCTGTTGGATAAAAAGACGGGAACAATACAGCCCCTACCTCAACTATCACGGTCCAATCTGGTCAAGGATCTGTCCATACGCAACAACCTCCTCTATGCGGCACAACATGGCGGCGGTTACTCGGTCATTGATGTAAAGACCAAAACGGCACGTCATTATCTATTGGACAAGAACCCGCTTCATTTAAAAAACAATATCTATAGCATCTATGCCGGAGTAGACAATTATCTCTACCTGGGTACAAATGCGGGTTTATATATTGTACCTCCCGGAAAACCAGCATACCCGATCAAAGAACTTTCTACTACATTAACGGATATACAGGCGGATAACAAGAATTATGTTTATTTCCTATTAGGTGGAAAGCTTTACAAGCAGGATGCTGCAACAAAAGCGATTCGACCATTTACTGATCCAAAATTATCGGTTAGAGGATTTTATGTTCATCCTAATGGGGATATCTGGTTTACAACCGCAACGGAATTGTATCATTGGGGCGATATCAAGCCGTTAGCTCGTTTTCATAATAACACCCTAGGCTGGCCTGTTATGATCGATAAACATTTTTGGATCAGCAGCAAAAATGGGCTAATTTTCTTCGATCCAGCGACAAAATTTCATACAGTTCTCGATCAGTATGATGATCTTCCGGTTAAAAATATGCAAGGGGCTAAGGTTTATAGCAGCAAAGATGGTTTCTTATTCGTGACTACATTGAATGGTTTAGTTTCGATCGACACCCGAAAAATTGCTTTTAATCAGAAAAAACCATATGTGCTTTTTAGAAGTATCTTGCTTGAAGATACTCCCTTAAACTACGGCCGCATTCAGAAAAGTAATAAACTGAATGATTATCACCTGCAATTGCGTTATGACGAGAATTTTATCACTGTAAATTTTTCAAGCTCAAATTTTATCAAACCCCAGAAAAATAGATATCGCTATAAACTAGAAGGTTTTGATAAAGATTGGATAGAAACAAGCACCCCGAGTGTCAGGTATACTAATATCCCTGAAGGACAGCATACACTTACCGTATATGCCAGCAATAACGATGGTATCTGGAGCAGTACGCCGCTGCAAATACATATCGATATAAAACCACCTATCTGGAGAACCTGGTGGGCTTACTTGTTATATGCAGGGATCTTTACCTTGGGAGTACACTTTGTTATTCAATTTGTCGTTGAACGGCAAATGCTGATCAATTCTGAACGGGAACAGGAAAAGAAAATAAAATTCTTCACACAGATTTCGCACGAGATCCGTACACCATTAACCCTGATTACTGCACCACTGGATGAAATCATCAGCGAAACGGCCAACTTATCCGCTACTCAATCGAAGATAAAACGGATTAAAAAGAATGCGGCTAAGCTATTGGGGGTTGTGAACGAACTGCTTGATTTCAAAAAATTTGATGACAAATACTTTATCTTGAAACGGAACGATATCCCTTTCAGGGAATATATTGAAGATACATTCTATCTCCTCAATGATCTTGCACAGCATAAACATATTAATTATTATATCCGGCAATTGGACGCTGTCGGTTTACAGTCCATAGACGTTGTCCAATTTGACAAAGTCATGTTCAATCTATTGTCAAATGCCATCAAATATACACCTGAATATGGTACTGTTTATCTTGAACTCCTGGAGAATGGCGACAGCATTATTATCAACATTGTTGATAACGGGATTGGCATTGCCACCGATAATCAGTTCAAGATCTTTGAGGAATATTATCGGGAAGAACAGGCAAACGACAGTATCGGTACCGGTATCGGCCTAGCCTTAACCAAACAGATTGTCCTACAGCATCAGGGTGAAATCCGTTGCTTTACGATGGAAGATGAAAAAGGAGAATGGACAGTGTTCAACTTGCGCTTACCAAAGCAATCGAAAACCCACACACCCGCCCCTACTGTTTCCCCGGTGACCGTAATGGATGAATCCAATTTTACAGAACCTGCAATCTTAGACAGATCTTTGCAACAGACTCTTCTTATTGTAGAAGATAATAAAGAGCTTCTCGACACAATTGTCCATTTGTTTCAGGAGAGTTATAACATCATCACGGCTGTCAATGGAGAAGATGCCCTATCAAAAGCGCAAGAATATATACCTGACCTGATATTATCCGATCTGATGATGCCTTATATGAATGGAGCTCAATTATGTCAGGCGGTCAAGACAAACATCGCTACCAGCCATATTCCTGTTATCTTATTGACAGCAGTCACAGACAGTGACTCTCAGGCACGGGCTCTGCAATATGGAGCTAACATCTATTTAACAAAACCTTTTGACAATAGACTGCTGTTCCTATCCGTACAGAACCTAATCGCAATCAGTCATAAAAAGAGTAAGGAATTTCAGGTTAAAAAAACAGATTTCGATAATGAACTAGATGCCCAATTTATTGCCACGTTGGATCAATTGATTGAAGATAATATGCAGTCGGATGACTTTGATGTAAATTTTATCTCCCGAAAAATGGGCATGAGTACACCTATTATTTACCGAAAGCTCCGCGCGATATCCAACCTATCCATCAATAATTATGTGAAAATGTACCGGCTGAATAAAGCTAAGGAGTTATTAAAGTCCTCAATGAATGTCAGTGAAGTCGCCTATGCTGTTGGATTTTCTGAACGAAAGTATTTTAGTAGGGAGTTCAAAAAACAATTTGGATACAACCCTTCAGAACAGCTAGCCGATTCTAGCGAAGATGATTAAAATACCGAACCGTAAAGAAAGGATGGACAAAATTTGGGCACATCCAAGTTAGTCAAAAAGAACAGCACAACATTGAATAGCCGAAAATAGCATCGGGCAATACGAATAAAATAAAAAACAGGGGTATCCAAACTGGACTTCCCCTGTTAATATGACCTTGTATCTGTATAGATATAGAATTTATTTAGCGATTTCTTTAATTATTGGTTCGCCATCCAAGAGTCTTTTATAACGGATCAATGCTTCCACGTAATAGTAGTCAGCATAAGTTAATGGTACATCAACCTCCGAATTTAATGGTAGTGCCCCCACGCTATGCTGAAGAATATAGCCTCCATTTTGACCATAGGCTGCCAAATAAGGTGGCTGTGATAAATTTTTAATCATTGTCTCCGCCTTATCGAAATATAGTGCCGACTCACTGCCTTTGGTATACTGCGAAAGTTCCAGTAAAGCTGAAGCATATAAAGCAGCGGCAGAAACGTCTCTTAGGTCTTTATTCGGATACATTTTATCAGACGCTGAAATCTTATCCTTATCAAAGTCCCAGTAAGGAATCAGATCAGAGGGTAAATTTGGATTATCAAGAATATATTTCGCTATCTGCTGAGCCTGCTTTAAAAACTCTTTTTTCTTTGTTTCACGGTACATCATCGTATAACCGTAGAGCGCCCAACCCTGTCCCCGCGACCAGGCTGACTCGTCAAATGCGCCTTGATGTGTCTTTTTGGATCGTACTTTACCGGTATTCTTATCATAGTCGATCACATGGTAAGAACTATAATCTTTCCGGAAATGGTTTTTTAATGTAGTTTCAGCATGGGTGACCGCAATATCATAGTATTTTTTATCCCCTGTTATTTTGGATACCTGAGTCAAAAACTCCAGGTTCATCATATTGTCTATAATAACCGGATAATCCCAGGATCCATGATCCCATGAACGGATGGTTTTTGTCTTCTGACTATAACGTGATGCCAATGAATTAGCCCCAGTTGTTAAAACCGGCTCATATTGCTGCGTATTCCCAGTCAACCGGAGGGCGTTTCCAAAGCTACAGAACAACATAAAGCCCAAATCATGGGTACCTTTGTTATTCTTTTCCTTTTCCAAATAGGTTAGTTTTGCCTCTGCTTTCTTTAATAGGTCTTGATCTTTGGTTCCTTCATATAGATAAAATAAAGTTCCAGGATAAAATCCCGAACACCACCAGCTTGATGACGAAAAAACCTCCTTACCATTTTCAAATGTTTTCGGAAACTTATCTGCTGGGGTTTCCCTATCCAAAACTTTAATCTGCCTAGCGGCTGCATCAAGCTGCTGCTGCACAAAATCTTTCGACAGTTTTAATTTTACCGTTTGCCCCTGAGCCAGAGCTGCTGTTCCCATAGCAGCCCATAAAATCATAAAAATTTGCTTTCTAAGTCTCATTCTTTATATTCCCTTTCTATACGTTGTTTATGTTGATTGCTTCATCGCACCGATATTACTGAATTGCACAGGTACCGACAATAATTTTTTTTAAGTTCCAACCCGCTTACAGCGCGCCTAACATTATACAGCACATATGTAACCACAATATCTTGGTTAGTGATATTTATCATCCCCTTCTGAAAGTGCCTTAAAGATGCCTGATTCTCCAGGTATAATCAAGCTTGTTTTACGAAAACGATTGAGTGATTCGTTCCACTTTCTATAACATACGACCCTATCAATCCCTTAATAAATCAAATACAATTCCTTAAATAACCTATCAATCATACGGCATATCGTTCCATTCTGTCGAAACGATCATATTGTAAGCATAGCATGCCAATAGCTGGCTATACTTCAATACTGGAAAATACCATCTTTATAAGAGCTTGATGTAATCTGTGTAACAATTCTGTAGCTAAATATTCTCTATAGCCAAATAATCGAGCCTTATATATGAAAGAAATGAATTTAGAGTCACTCTTTTATTATTTTTTCATAAAACAAGAAGAAACAATACGTAAAATTTTAGTTATCAGTTTATAATTATCAGTTTTTTATCTATTTTTAAGTTCAATATCCAATTGCAGTTATTTTAACAGCCTAAAATGGATCAATTATAAAACAACTAATCCAACCAACATGAAAGAACAGAATTCATCAAGGCGTGATTTCATTAAAAAATCAGTGGTAGGTGCCGCAGCATTTTCTATTGTACCACGCTTTGTACTTGGAGGCCAAGGCTATCTTGCTCCGAGTGATCATCTAACTAAAGGAGTAATTGGCGTCGGAAATATGGGCCGTGGACATTTCGGCTATGCCGGCACAAAAACAGTTGCCATTTGTGACGTTGACAAAAGCCATCTTGCGGCTGCGCAAAATGACTTGGGGGGCGGTGTAAAAGAATACCACGATTTCAGAGAATTAATCAAATCTCCTGAAGTAGACATCGTCCATATTGCGACTCCACCACACTGGCATGGTCTTATGTCGATCGAAGCCGCTAAAGCAGGAAAAGATATCTGGTGTGAAAAACCAATGACACGGACCATCGGTGAAGGTAAAAAAGTAAAAGAAGCGATAGCACAGCATGGAAATATGTTCCGTTTAAATACATGGTTCCGCTTCAAAGATGATTTTTATGGAATGAATGTTCCTGTCAGTAAAATCAAAAAGCTGGTCGATACAGGCATGTTGGGTTGGCCATTAAAAGTGACGATAAGTAAGCATACAGGATTTGATTGGAAATTCTATTGGGTTGGAAAAGAAAACCTGCCAGAAGAACAAGTTCCTGCTGAATTGGACTATGACTTTTGGTTAGGCCCAGCACCCTATAAGCCTTACAACAAACACCGCGTACACACTACTTTTAGAGGATATTGGGATTATGATGGTGGCGGATTAGGTGATATGGGTCAACATTATATGGATCCGGTACAATATTTCTTAGGTAAGGATAATGAAAGCCCCGTGAGTGTAGATGTGGATGCTCCACAACAACATCCCGATGCCGTTGGTACCTGGAGACGCATTACCTTTACTTATGCCGATGGCTGTCAGATCATTTTAGATGGCGAAGCGAAAGATGAAAAAGCGGCATATATCGAAGGACCTAAAGGTAAACTGTACAAAGGCTTTGCGTCTGATATTCCAGATTTGGAAAGAAAACTAGCGCAGTATCCGGAGCCTGCTCCGCAGATTACGGACTTTCTGGAATCTGTCCGAACACGCGAAAAATTTGCCCTCAATGAAATAAATGGACATCGCTCCTGTACATTGGTCAATATGGGACTGGCAGCCCTTCGTCTCAACCGCTCATTGAAATACGATTCTCAAAATGAGCAATTTATTGATGATGATGCGGCAAACCGTTTAATTCACCAACCAATGCGAGGTCCTTGGTCCATCTAACAATTATAATCCGACGAAATATCATAAACAAAAGATACATCAGAAAACAGATGGATAGCAATTGCCATGATACTTCGTGCCGATAAAAGATAAAAATCTCAATGAAACCATCATGATTTATTCAATTACATAAGGAAATGAATAAATCTGATAGCTTCATCACAAATGAAAAACAGATTTAAACGGATGAAAAAGATATTTAATTCGCTGGCTGTATTACTCCTCATCTCGAGTGCTTCATACGCCCAGCAACCGCAAAATAGAACCACAGCTACCAAAATAGCTGATGTACTGGCCCAACAACCGGCAGAGGAAAAAGAAAAGTTTCTACTCGCCATGCACGAGCTGGAAGGATTTACTTCCGATGACATCGTTGCTTTCCTAAAAGGCCTAAAAGCGCCCGGAAGTAATAACGCCCCTATTGAATTTGCTGCCAATAGCTATTCTTTTTACGTCAATCAACCGGGAAAAGAACAGCAAAAAAAAGTATTTGTTGAAGGCCTCGCAAAATCCATCGCACAACTAAGTGAACCTACCAATCAGGTTTTTGCTTTACGATTGCTACGCCAATGCGCGGATAACACTGCAATTCCGGCTGTAGCAAACTGCCTAACGAACGATGTCCTAGCTGATGCGGCAGCAAGAACGTTGGTATCTATCCATACCAACGAGTCTATTGCGGCCCTCGAAAAGGCATTAGCAGCTTCTACGACCGAAAAAACTGCAATCGCTCTTGTTACAGCACTAGGTGATTTAAAGGTGGCAAATGCCGAAACTGCGATTTTGAATTTAACTCAAAAATATAGTTCAGATGCTTTCCAACGCACAGCGTTGATCGCTCTGAGTAAAATTGGTGGTACAGCTTCTGCGCCTTTATTTCAAAATAAATTAAACGATGCGGCATACAGCTACGATAAATTTGACGCTGTAGGACTAGGTATTGATTATGCGCAATCGCTGATCGACAATAAACATGAGCAGGATGCGGTCAAATTCCTGAACAAATTCTTCCAGGAATCACAAAAAGCAAAATCCATTAACGGCCAATTCGCGTCATTGAAATTATTGGCAGCCATCGATCCAAATAAACAAAAGAAAAACCTTCTGTCTGCTGTAAAAAGCGACAATGGTGCATACCGTAACCTTGCATTACAACTGCTTGGAAAATATGGAAAAGGCGGTGATGTCAAAAGTCTGCTCGCTCTAGCAAGTAAAGGTACTCCAGAAGTTCAGGAAAGTGTCCTAAACTACCTTGCACATAATGGATCGGCAAGTAGTTTAAATGCAATTCAGGCCTTGGTTGGCAAAACAACTTCACCGGTAACAAAATTAGCAGGATTAAGTGCTATCAATACGCTTTCCCAAGGCAAAGAGACTAATACCTTAATTCAAGCCTTCGATACCGACCAAGAATTTAACAATTCTGTTAAGGCACTTATCCTCTCTTCAAAGGATGCAAATGTGATTAATGATGTCAATACTGCTCTCGCATCTGTTGATGACAATAAAAAAGTTCAGCTACTGGATATATTGAGCAAACGCTCCAATAATGCTTCTTCCAAAGCAGTTCTAGCGATCAAAACAACAAACCCGGCAGTAGCAGAAGCCGTAAATAAAGCGCTACCAAATGTCGCACAGGAATCCGACCTTGAAGAACTGTTCAATAGGTTGAACGCAAGCGCTGATCCAAGCTCGGCGGCGTTATTGCAAAAAGCGATTGTCAATGTTGTTCAATCAAGTTCCAATGCAAAAGGACTAACAGAAAAATTAGCTTCCAATATTTCAAAATCGGCAGCTCCTAGCGCTTCAAAGTACTTTCCTATTTTTGCTGGACTCGGTGATGACCAATCGTTAAAAGCAGTCAGCAATTACGTAAATAATAATAATCCGGAATTAAGGGCCGCAGCCATTACTTCACTGTCAAGCTGGTCATCTGCGAATGCCCTTCCTGAACTGGTGTCCCTATCAAGGACGGAAAAAGATGACAACTTATTCAACACGGTTTACAAAGGATTAATCAAATCCATTTCATCTTCGGCTAACACTGCGGATCAAAAAACACTTTTATTGCGCGATGCATTTCGTGTTGCAAAAACTGTTGAACAGAAGAAAGCTGCGTTGTCAGCTCTCCAGCCAACAGGGACGTATCAAGCCTTCATTTTTGCTGCGGATAAAATGGCTGATTCGCAGTTGGGAGAAGCCGCTGCAACTACGGCGATGAACATTGCTATGGACAATAAGTTTTACGGTAGCAAAGTTAGAGAAGTTCTGGAGCAGGTCATCGGTAAACTGTCCGGTAGCGAAAGTGGGTACCTGAAAGAAGCAGTTGTCCGTTATCTCTCTGAGATGCCAATAAAAGAAGGTTATGTATCCCTTTTCAACGGTAAGGATCTCAGCGGCTGGAAGGGTTTGGTTGCTGATCCGATCAAACGCAGTAAAATGAATGCCAAAACTTTGGCAGCTGAGCAAGCGAAAGCAGACGAGATCATGCGTAAAGGTTGGTCTGTCTCAAATGGAGAGATCGTTTTTAGTGGAAAAGGAGATAATCTGGCCACAATAAAACAATACGGGGATTTTGAGATGCTTGTGGACTGGAAACTGGAGAACTATGGTGGTATAGAGGGTGATGCCGGTATTTATTTGAGAGGTACGCCACAAGTACAAATTTGGGATATTGCCAATACCAGAGTTGGTGCCCAAGTTGGCTCTGGCGGATTGTATAATAACCAAAAAAATGAAAGCAAACCGCTCAAGGTTGCCGACAATGCTACAGGAGAGTGGAATACGTTTAAAATCAAAATGGTTGACGATAAAGTCACAGTCTGGTTAAATGGACAATTGGTCACAGATAATATTCCACTGGAAAATTATTGGGACAGAAACCAATCTATTTTCCCGACCGAACAGATCGAACTTCAAGCTCATGGTTCTGTTGTATATTATAGAGATCTTTTCATCAAAGAATTTCCTAGAAAACAGATCTTTAAAATGAGCGATCAAGAGAAAAAAGAAGGTTTTGAAGTGTTATTTGACGGAACAAATCTAGACAAATGGACTGAGAACAAGGCTTATATCGTTAATGATGAAGGTTATATCTGGGTATACCCCAATGCTAAATTTGGCGGGAACCTGTATACCAAAGAAGAGTACTCGGACTTTGTCTATCGCTTCGACTTCAAATTGACGCCAGGCGCGAATAATGGTGTCGGAATACGTGCTCCATTAGAAGGTGACGCGGCTTATGAAGCCATGGAAATCCAGGTACTTGATAATGATGCTGATGTCTATAAAGATTTAAAACCTTACCAATATCATGGTTCGATCTATGGCGTGGTAACAGCAAAAAGAGGTTATCTAAAACCATTGGGCGAGTGGAACTCCGAAGAAATCTATGTAAAAGGCAATCGTGTGAAAGTGACATTGAATGGCACCGTCATTGTCGATGCAGATATTGCTGAAGCTAGTAAAAACGGTACACTCGACGGCAAAGAACACCCGGGGTTAAAACGTACAAGTGGCCACATCGGTTTCTTGGGCCACGGAACAGAAGTATTCTTCAAAGATATTCGCGTAAAAAGACTCAAATAGTCTTATCAAGCGTAAAAGAGAGGGGATAAGGTATCTTATCCCCTTTTTTCTAAACTACCGGCTTGTTTGACAAGTGAGAAAATAACCGAATGATTCCAAAACTTTTATTAAATTAAGCGCTAGGATTCTAATTCAAAATATGATGTTTTATGACAAAAGCCGTAAACTTACTGATTAACAAAAAATTGGACAGTAAACCCGAAAAGAAAAATCTGTTCAATAAACTTTCTATTATCAAATTAATAGCCGAATTAGGATCTGTATCAGTAAACGACATTGTAAAAAATCTATCCTTAAGCCTTCCTACAGTCAATAGCCTGATTGCGGAACTATTGGAGGATAATATTGTCCTTCAATTTGACAAGGGAGAATCTATCGGTGGTCGCAAACCAAATCTATATCGCCTGTGTGATGGACTGTTTCAAGTGCTATGCGTCGAACTGCAGCGCTTTTCCATTACATTGAGTATCATGGACAACAATCAAAATATAGTTGCTGAAACAGCGGAGCTGGACAATGAGCTATCACGCAATGCTGATAACCTCCATGATATTACGCAGATTATCGATCAATATCTGCTGGAGAAATCAGTAGATACCGAAAATCTAACAGGACTGATTATCAGTATGCCGGGCCTGATCAATGCGGAGGAAGGAACCAATGAAACGTTTTTGCATGACGCCTCTCAATCTATTACAGCTTACTTTGAGAACAAATACAGCAAACCTGTTTATATACTCAATGACGTAAAAGGAGCAGCCTATGCTGAACTGAAATTTGGCCTCGCCAAAAATACCCGAAATAGTCTCATTATTTTAATGGATTGGGGGATCGGTCTTGGAATCGTTTCCAATGGTGAAGTTTATCTAGGCCGTGATGGCTACTCTGGAGAGGTAGGTCATATGCCCTTTATCGATAATGGGGAATTGTGTTATTGTGGAAAAAGAGGCTGTCTCGAAACGGTGGCTTCAGGAATTGCTCTGGTCAACAATGCAAAACAGGAAATTCAAAAAGGTGAATTGACCAAACTCAATGAATTACAGAAGGAAGAGTTAGATCACCTCACACCTACTCATGTGATCGAAGCTGCCAATAAAGGGGATCAATTTGCCATCAACCAAATTTCTAAATTGGGAACAAATCTAGGCAAAGCATTTGCCTCTTTGATCCAGCTGCTCAATCCTGAACTCATTGTACTGGGCGGTAAAATCGCCAAAGCCAATGAACTAATCACAATCCCAATACAACAGGCCATCAACTCATATACAATGGCTATCTTAAAAGAACATTGTGATATAAAAGTATCCAGCCTGAACCTGGACAGTAATACAATTGGTTTGACAAACTATTTTATTACAAAATATCTGTCTGTAGAATTGCTCCAGAAATCCAAAATCTAAAACTGACCTGTACTCAACAAGACCAGAGTACAGGCTCTTTCAGTTTTTATATCATTTTCCATGGCCAGCTGCTCTAATTCAGCATTCTCGGCTCCCGGATTAAAGATAATACGCTTAGGCTTTGTCGCCAAAATATAGTCATAATATCCCTTTTGATTCTGCTCGCTAAGATACATGGTTATCGTATCAATATCGGTATGCACTTCCCCTTTCGGTTCAATAGTAACACCTGCCGCTTCTCCACCGCTCAGACCGATATTAACAATATCATGTCCATGCTTGCGGAGCATATTCGCAGCTTTATTTGAATAGCGCGAAGGATTCGTACTGGCACCTAAGATTAATGTCTTTTTCATCTTAATACTTATTATTTGTTCATCTATTACGCGACCTAATGCATTTATATCGTCTTCATCGATATCAATTCCTAAACCCCGTCCCTTCGTGTAAGCGCCCTATTTAAACTCTTTTTATTAATGAAGCGAATAAGATCTATTCATCAATAATAAAATCGCCATGAGAACTGTAAGCATTCTTACGTAAAACTGGCATTCCCAAAATTTTATAAAGTTCATCCAATTTCACCAAGCTACCATTTGTCATATTTGAAAGTAAGACAATCACAATATTTCTTTTCAGATCGCGTACATAGATGTGACGAAAACCGTGCCACCATCCTGTATGATAAACAATATGGTCGTTTCCATGTTCAAAGGTCCTCCATCCATAGCCATAGCTAAAAATCCCTTTCTTGGCGTCGGGATAACCGCGATATGCTGAATCCAAAGTCGATTGCTTCAATAATCGACCATCCCGCAATGCAAGGTCAAAACGATAGAGGTCACGTACGGTACTATACACCCCCTTGTCTCCCAATGGTCCATCCTGAAAATTTTGCACCACAGACCTCCGCCAGACCTTATCGTGACCGATGACGTTTGTGGGGATCTTATCATAGACAGCTTTTGATAATGCAGCGGTATTGGTCATACCAGCAACATTAAACACACTATCTTTCATATAGGTCGCATAATCTTGCTTCGAGACCTTCTCAATAATAGCTCCTAAAACCATAAAATTGGAATTATTATAAAAAAATCGTCCACCTGGAGCTCCATACCTGTTCGGCTTAAATTCCGTCAGCATTTTCATAACATCCTGATTCGTCATTCCTTTTTTACGATCAGGCCAGTGCTTCTCCGAAAAATACACATAGTTAGGTAAGCCCGAGCGATGAGTCAATAACATCTTAATGGTAATGCCGGGGTACGGAAAATCCGGATAAAAATCATTTATGGTCTGATCCAAACGTAATTTTCCAGCTTCAACCAGCTTCAATACACCAACCGCTGTTATTGGTTTGCTAACAGAAGCCAACTCAAATTTATCATCGATTTCCAGGCTATCACGTTTCAGGTAGTTGGCCCAACCAAAAGTATTCTGATATAAAATTTTGCCATCCTTTGCTACCAGCACATTTCCATTGAATGCAGCCTTTGAATGCAAGTTTTTCATAAAGGCGTCAATCTTTGGATCGGCATCCTGAGGATTGTAAATGAGTCTTGTACTATCTATTTTCGCCTGCGCTATCGCCGCCTCTTTCTGTTTTTTCTCTTTTGAACTACAAGCAATTGTAGATACGAACAAAAGAGCTGCCATTCCCTTTAAAAAAAATAATTTCACGTATTGCTTCTCCTGGATTTTTCTGTGTTGTGTTTGTCCTCTCTTTAGGGCCTTTCTATGCCTCATTATCTAAAAGATCCTTACATCGTAATTATCCCGTTATTACTTTGATGAATGTGTATTCTTTTTGATTTTCAATAAAGAACCAAGCTTAAAGATAATAATGCTAAAATGAAGATTTTAGTATAAAAAAACGAATTTTTAGAACAAAAAAAGCCACTTTATTACTAAAGTGGCTAATATATTATTGGTTTGGTAGAATCTATGCCAGTAATCTAACTGGATTTTCAACCAATGCTTTTAAAGTCTGTAAAAATGCAGCACCTGTTGCGCCATCTACCACACGGTGGTCACAGCCCAAAGTTACCTTCATTACGTTACCAGGAACTACCGCACCATTTTTAACAACAGGAACAGCTTGGATAGCGCCTACCGAAAGAATAGCTCCGTCAGGTGAGTTAATGATCGATGTAAACTCATCAATACCAAACATACCTAAGTTGGAAACTGTGAAAGTAGAACCTTCCCAATCCGCTGGTTGTAGTTTTTTGGCTTTTGCTTTTTGAGCGAAATCTTTCACTTCAGCAGAGATGTGAGATAATGATTTACCATCCGCAAAACGTACGACAGGAACCAACAAACCATCTTCAACAGCCATTGCTACACCGATGTTAGTATGTTCGTTGAAACGGATTTTGTCTCCTTGCCAAGATGAATTCACTGCTGGATGTTTTTTCAACGCTACTGCAACAGCTTTCACCACGATATCATTGAATGACACTTTTACCGGAGCGACCTCATTGATTTGAGCGCGCGCTACCATAGCATTATCCATATCGATAGATACAGTCAAATAGAAATGTGGTGCAGTAAACAATGACTCACCCAAACGACGCGCGATTGTCTTGCGCATTTGGTTGACAGGTTTCTCAGTATAACGTTCTTCACCAACATATGTAGGTAAAGTGATTGCTTTTGTTTCTGTCGCAGGAGCCGCCGCAGCAGTTGTTTCAGCAGGTTTAGCAGCAGCCGGAACAAAGGATTCTACATCTTTTTTCACGATACGTCCACCATCAGCTGATCCTTTGATATCGCTTAAGTTGATCCCTTTTTCCTTAGCAATCTTACGTGCCAAAGGCGAGGCTTTTACTCGGGAATCATCGCTTGAAGCAGATGCTACCGGTGCTGCAGTTGCAGCTGGAGCTGAATCAGCTTTAGGCGCTTCTGCAGTTTCTGCTTTTGCAGGAGCAGATTTTTGATTTAACAAAGGAGTAATATCAGTTCCGGCAGGACCAACGATAGCAATAATATCATTTACTTTCGCAGCTTCCCCAGCTTCAAGACCTACATATAACAATGTACCATCAGCGTAAGCTGTAACTTCCATTGTCGCTTTGTCTGTTTCTACATCAGCGATAGCATCATCCGATTTGATCGTATCGCCAACTTTGAAATTCCACTGCGCAATAACACCTTCTTTCATGGTATCGCTCAGCAATGGCATTGTGATCACCGTACATCCCAACTCCTCAGGAGTAACCGTGCTAGCCGAGGACTCTGCTGGAGCAGAAACTTCCTCTTTCTTTTCTTCAGTTTTTTCCGGTGCCTTTTCAGCTGCAGGAGCATCAGCACTCAACAAAGCTTGAAAATCTTCACCCGGTTCACCCAAAACAGCAATAACAGCATCAATCGCTACTGCTTCACCTTCTTTCGGGCCAATATATAAAAGAGTACCTTCTTGGTAAGACTCGAAGTCCATTGTAGCTTTATCTGTTTCAATTTCAGCTACCAAATCACCAGAATTTACTTTATCACCAACATTTTTGTGCCATTTTGCGATGACCCCTTCGGTCATTGTGTCGCTCATTTTGGGCATTCTTACTACTTCAGCCATTCTGTATTATATTATCAAGTTAAAGAGTATTAATCTAAAATAAATGGATAGTCTTGTTGTACATAAACATCTTTGTACAATTCATCTGCAGTTGGATAAGGAGATTCCTCTGCAAATTTTACGGACTCGTCAACTACCTTTTTCACGTCAGCTTCAACCTCAGCAAACCAAGCCTCGTCAGCATAGTTGTTTTCCAAAATAGCGTGTTTCGTAGACAACAATGGATCGCGATCTTTATAGGCTTCCAATTCTTCTTTCGTACGATATTTTGCAGGGTCGGACATCGAGTGTCCTTTATAACGGTACGTACGGATTTCTAAGAATGTAGGACCTTCGCCCGCACGCGCACGTTGAACAGCCTCATCCATTGCATTGTGTACAGCAACAACATCCATTCCATCTACAGGAGCAGAAGGCATATCAAAACCTAATCCCATTTTGTATATATCTTGCATGTTGGTCGTACGTTGTACCGAAGTACCCATCGCATAACCGTTGTTTTCACACACGAAGATAACTGGAAGTTTCCACAACATCGCCATGTTCAACGTTTCGTTGAATGCACCTTGACGTACAGCTCCATCGCCCATATAACAGATATTTACATTATCTGTACCAAGATATTTCTCAGCGAAAGCGATACCAGCACCTAAAGGAATCTGACCACCTACAATACCATGGCCACCCATGAATTTATGCTCCTTAGAAAAGAAGTGCATAGAGCCTCCTTTACCTTTTGAACAACCAGTGATCTTTCCATATAATTCTGCCATACAAGCATTTGCAGAAACCCCTTTAGCTAAAGCGTGGGCATGATCACGATAAGCAGTGATCAAAGAATCTTCAGGTTTGATAACCGACATCGTTCCAGCGACTACCGCCTCTTGTCCTATGTACAAGTGACAGAAACCACGAATCTTTTGCTGTCCGTAAAGTTGACCTGCTTTTTCTTCAAACTTACGCATAAGTAACATTGACTTATACCACTCCAAATATGTCTCTTTTGTTATAGGTGTTGAACTCATTTCAAAGTTTTGATTTTCTTACAATTCTAGACTACAAATCTAATAATTTTGGATGAATTTCCTTGGTCAAAAATCAATTTTATTTACACTTTAAGACACTTCTAAGACATTTGATTTAAAGTATATAGCATTTTTCAGCAAATAAATGAAAGGCACAATCAAATAAATCAAAAACTTATGAAAATAAAAAAGCCAAACGACCTAATAATCATTTGGCTTAATCTATTTTATACCAATTGTTTGCTAACGAAGTTTTTGAATAAGCTCACTTTCGGTAACCTTCACCTGCTCGCCACTTTCCATATCTTTGAGCGACAACTGGCCGGATGCAACCTCTTCCTCTCCAACCAATAACACATAAGGGATTCCCTTTCCATCTGCGTAGCCCATCTGCTTTTTCAACTTCACTGGAGCAGCATAGAGTTCTGCAGAAATATTTTCCCTACGTAGTTTATTGAGCAAAGCCAATGTATAGACTTCCAGTTGTTTATCAAAATTGATGATCAATAGCTTCGTAGAATCCGCTTTATTTGCCGGGAATAAATTCAGTTCCTCCAAAACATCATATATACGATCAGCACCGAATGAGACTCCCACCCCTGTCAGGTCCTTCAATCCGAACATCCCCGTGAGGTCATCGTAGCGTCCACCGCCACCGATACTGCCCATCGCGACCTCATTTGTCTTCACCTCAAAAATACAGCCTGTATAATAATTGAGACCGCGTGCCAATGTAATATCCAGATCAAGAATACGGGTCAATAGATCCGTGTCGCCACTCAGCTTCTTGACATAATCGAACACTTCTTCGATTTCAGCAATACCTTTTAAACCGATCGAAGAATCCGCCAAGATAGATTTTAACGATGCCAGCTTTTCTTCATTTGACCCCTCCAATAAGATAATTGGTTTCAAAAGGTTTAGATCAGCTTCGGTAAAACCTCTTTCCAACAATTCTTTATTGACACCGTCTAGTCCGATTTTATCCAGCTTATCAATGGCGACAGTCATATCAACAATAAGCTGCGGCTTCCCGATAATTTCGGCAATACCGGAAAGGATCTTCCGATTATTGATTTTGATATTAAAATCTTTCAGCCCAAAACGTTCGAACGCTTCTTGATAAATCAGAATAAATTCTGCTTCGTTCAATAGACTTTCTGAGCCTACCACGTCAACATCGCATTGGTAGAACTCCCTGTACCGACCTCTTTGCGGGCGGTCAGCACGCCAGACTGGCTGTACCTGAAAACGCTTAAAGGGTAGGGAAATATCATTTTGGTGCATCACTACGTAACGCGCAAAAGGCACTGTCAGATCATACCGTAACGCTTTTTCACTAATATGTGGAATGAGTTTATTTGAATTTTTATCATGAAGCAGACCATCCGGGGCTTTTGCCAGATAATCTCCGGAATTGAGGATCTTAAAGATCAATTTATCACCTTCATCACCATATTTACCTGTTAAGGTTGTTAAATTCTCAAATGAAGGCGTTTGTATTTCATTGTAACCATATTTTTTAAACACAGCTTTTAATGTGTCAAAAATATAATTACGTTTGATCATTTCGGAAGGCGAAAAATCACGGGTTCCTTTCGCCAAAGAAGGTTTTACTACTGCCATATCCGGCAAAGTTAATATTTAGCGGGGACTAAATAAATTAAAGAATAAAAATCCTTTATTCTACTTCCAGAATTTTGAGGAATTCGCAGGCTTTCTCCGCCGCTAATTTTTCAGCCGATTTTTTATTAAAATCGCGTCCTAGACCACATACAACCCCATCTACAACAGCTTCGATACTAAACATCTTCGGAGATTCGCCCTCTGGATTATCCGTTTGTTGAAATAGAATTTCTTTACCTGTATGCTGGCACCATTCGATCAATCTACTCTTGAAATTAGTCTCGGTCTGTTCCAATAGCTGGATATCGACATGTGGTTTAATAATACGGTTCAGAAGAAAGCTCTTCGTGAAGACATAACCTTTGTCCAGATACACTGCACCGATCAGCGCCTCAAATGCATCTCCTAGTAAAGATCCCTGTTTATTGGGGAAGCTGATCATCCGGGCATCGAACTGTATCATTTCATTGAATCCTAGTTTTCTGGAAAGCTGATTCAAATTTGCTCGGCTCACGATTTTGGAACGCATTTCAGTCAGGAAACCTTCGTCTTTATAAGGATATTTCTTGAATAACAATTCGGCAACGACTGAACCCAAAACAGCATCGCCCAAAAATTCTAGACGTTCGTTACTATTCTTAGCCCCTTCTTTGATTGTTACTGCAACAGACTTATGTCTAAATGCCATCTTGTACAAATGCACATTTCCGGGAATAAAACCTAAAAGGTTTTTTAGTTTTTTAACATATTCCCGATCCGGCGAAATATATAACTTGTATATCCTTGAAAAAGGCATCTCATCTAAAAATAAGGCGACAAGTTCTAATTAAAGAACCTGTCGCTAGCTCATATTACCAAACCATGTTTGAAGGATCAAACATTAAGCTTTATATTTTTTTACAATCACGGTAGCATTGTGGCCACCGAATCCAAATGTATTACTCAACGCCGCATTCACTGTACGTTTTTGCGCTTTGTTGAATGTAAAATTCAGTTTATTATCAATTTCAGGATCATCTGTGAAGTGATTGATTGTCGGTGGGACAATATCATTTTGCACAGCTAAAATAGAAGCAATCGTTTCGATAGCGCCCGCAGCACCCAAAAGGTGTCCTGTCATTGATTTCGTTGAACTGATATTCAATTTATAGGCGTGTTCGCCAAACAGGTCAACAATAGCTTTCGTTTCACTGATATCGCCGACCGGTGTAGACGTTCCATGGACATTGATATAATCAATATCTGAAAAATTCAGACCTGCATCATTGACAGCCATTGTCATGGCCAGCTTAGCGCCCAATCCTTCTGGATGCGAAGCTGTGATATGATGTGCATCGGCACTCATTCCACCACCTGCAACCTCTGCATAGATTTTTGCGCCACGTGCCAAGGCATGCTCTAAACTTTCTAAGATCAAGGCACCTGAACCTTCACCCGAAACAAAACCATCTCTATCTTTATCAAAAGGACGAGAAGCTGTCTTGGGATCATCATTTCTTGTTGACAAAGCATGCATAGCGTTGAATCCACCGATTCCAGCCTCATTGACCGTCGCTTCAGATCCACCCGTAACAATTACATCTGCTTTTCCCATACGAATATAGTTAAAAGCATCAATCATTGCATTGGTAGCAGAGGCACAGGCCGATACTGCTGAAAAGTTAGGACCACGAAGGCCATGACGCATTGAAATATGTCCTGGAGCAATATCGACGAGCATTTTAGGAATGAAAAAAGGATTGAAACGTGGTGTTCCATCTCCCTTTGCAAAGTTGGCAACTTCTTCTGTAAAAGTTGTCAGCCCCCCAATTCCTGAGCCCCATATAACTCCGATACGATTTGTATCTAATTTTTCAAAATCTAAGCCAGCATCTTTAATTGCCTCATCAGTAGACGCAATTGCATACTGTACAAAAGGATCGACTTTACGAGCTTCTTTACGATCCATAAAATCATGTGGATCAAACCCCTTTACCTCACACGCAAACTGAGTTTTGAATTTTGACGCATCAAAATGCGTAATAGGAGCAGCTCCGCTTACACCATTTATTAACGCCTCCCAGTAAGCTGGAACGGTATTACCAATTGGTGTAAGGGCGCCTAATCCTGTTACTACTACTCTTTTAAGCTCCATTTATTACGATTAGCCTAATTAAATTAGTTAGTTAACGTTTTTTTCTAAATAAGCGATTGCTTGACCAACAGTACCAATAGTCTCTGCTTGGTCATCAGGAATAGCAACGTTGAATTCTTTTTCAAACTCCATGATCAACTCAACAGTGTCAAGTGAATCAGCACCTAAATCATTAGTGAATGAAGCTTCTGGTGTTACTTCGTTTTCGTCTACACCTAATTTTTCAACGATAATTGCTTTTACTCTTGAAGCGATATCTGACATGATTTTATAGTTTAATTGTTTAATAAATCTGTGCAAAGAAAAATAAATTTCATCAAAATTCAAACCTAAATTGATATTTAGATGAAAGTCACCATGTTAGGCGACCGAACTTATTCGCGTCTTATACTAGCTAACCCACTCTATATTAACTTAGTTCAAGTATAACAAAAATTATTTTGTATTCCAAACGCTCAGCTAATTAACTCAAATTTTACACAAAAAGTATATTCCCAGCTTAAAATTATTAGTACCTTCGTTAGTATAAGCACATATATTTTAGGAACAAAGTGGTCAATAAGTTAGTAGCAAGGTTAGACATGGACATGGATGAAGAGTTGGATTTCACCCTACTCGCCATCACCTGTCCCCTGAAAGATTACCGTCTCTGCCATTTTATCAACAAAGTGACAAACCTGAATTTTTCCAGAGGCAAAGAAAGTAAATATGATCATGATGGCCGCCCGAAAAATAAATCGGAAGAAGAACTTGAATATCATATCATCTTTGACGCTAAGAAAAAAATTAGCTATCACTTCACCGCTTTTCATTACTTTAGTCCAGATTCGGATACTGAATATTTTCTTATTAACAACAAAAGTATTGAGGGAACCTTTTTAATCCCCGAAAACCCCCATTTTGATTTTTTTGTCATTATCAAAAATTACATCTGTGAAGAGGATATTGAACATATAATCAAAAGGATCAGCAAATTACCCGAAGTGGTCATTGCAAAAGAAATATCACCAAAAATATTGAAATCTAAAGAAAATCTCATATTTTAGCAAACTGTAGGTTAGTGTAGCAAATACACCTAACTGTAAATCTAAATTAATTCGATTTAGTTTTGACAAAGACAACAATACAGCTTGCTGTTTGTTGTTATAAATGAAGAACATTAAAAATACAAAATAACAGATGGAAAAAGTTCAAAAAAGGACTAAAATTGTCGCAACATTAGGCCCTGCTTCGGCAGACAAACAAGTTTTGACCAACATGATTGCCAAAGGGGTTGATGTGTGTCGGTTGAATTTCTCTCATGGCAGCCAGGCCGATCACCTTAAGGTAATCGAAACTATAAATGCAATAAATAATGAAACCGGATTCAATGTTGCCATCTTAGCTGACTTACAAGGTCCAAAGATTCGGATCGGAAAAATGAAAGAAGGTGGTGCTGTTCTCGTAAATGGTTCAAAAGTTGAAATTACCACGCATGAACTCATTGGAGATGAAAACAGAATCTACATTACATACGAAAACTTTCCAAACGATGTTGAAGCTAACGAAATCATATTACTTGATGACGGAAAACTTCAACTTCGTGTTTTAGAGACCAACCATAAAGACACCGTTACATGTGAAGTGGTGCATGGTGGTATCCTTACTTCACGCAAAGGTGTAAACTTACCAAACACCAAAGTATCTATTCCTTCCTTGACTGAAGAGGATTTGGACAACTTGAACTTCGCTTTAGAACATGGTGCTGATTGGATTGCAATGTCATTTGTTCGTTCGGCAGAGGATATTGCACAATGTAAAAAAATCATCGCCGAAAAAGGAAGTCATGCCCGTGTAATCGCGAAAATAGAGAAACCGGAGGCAATCGAAAACATCGATGCAATCATCGAGGCGACAGACGCTGTCATGGTCGCTCGTGGTGACTTGGGTGTTGAACTTCCAATGGAAGAGGTACCGGGACTTCAGAAGATCATCGTTCAAAAATGTAGAGATCTTTCAAAACCTGTCATTATTGCTACGCAAATGCTAGAGAGCATGATTACGACACCTCGTCCTACGCGTGCGGAAGTAAACGATGTTGCCAATTCGGTATTGGATGGCGCAGATGCAGTGATGCTGAGCGGCGAGACTTCTGTCGGTGAGTTTCCAGAGATCGTAATCGAAACAATGAGTAAGATTATCATCCACGTGGAACAAACTTCTTATCCTTATTATAATGAGAAAGTTAGTGAAATCCACGACGGAACGCTTATTCCAGATGCTATTTGTGCTTCCTCAGTTTACCTTGCTCAAAAAACAAATGCTTCAGCAATCGCTGTCTTGACTTCTTCTGGAGCAACGGCATTTGAAATTACGAGCTACAGACCGAATGTAGATATCCTGGTGTTTACAGGAACACAGAAGCTATTGAAACAATTAAGTTTGCTTTGGGGTGTGAAAACATTCATCTATGACAAATTTGAGAGTACAGATGGTTCTATCCATGATGTCAATAAATTTATCGTCAAAAACAATTACGTTAAACCGGGATCGATTATTATTAATACGGCATCCACTCCGCTAATCGAAAAGGGTAAAACAAATACAATCCGTGTTTCTCAGCTGTAAGAAACAGGACCATTAAAAAGAAAGGCATTCACTTCACGCGAATGCCTTTCTTTTTTGCTGAGATACTGTCAGTACCTTATTGAGATTCATTTTTTTTAAGCCATCACTTACTGATTATTTTTATTCAGCAGAAGAAATCTCTTTAGTCGCCTTCACAGCTAATAAGGTCTGAGCAAGTGGTTATAGTGTTATTTCTTAGGGTATAGCGAATCAATCTTCAATTTGAAATCCTTCACTTTTAAGCTATCTTCCAACAACTTAAACCGCGATGTATCCTGTACTGATTTCCTTCGTTTAGAAGACTTTTCCGTTCCCGGCATTGGAGCTAGACTATCGAGTTTCTTGAATTTCTGGACAGGCATTTTATACTTGGCTGATGTCGTATCTAACCCAAGGACGGGCATCTTGGAAGGTTTATCCTGAAGTAATGGGCGGTGCTCCTTCAATTTAACCTGACCAAAGGCAATCCCCACCGTAAAAGATAATGCCAATGATAATACGTAAGTTTTCATAACATAATCTATTTTAACCCCTAATTTACAACAAGATCACCAAGATCTAAAGCATTTGCTGTTAAACATTGTTAAAACAGCTCCAAAACGGACTAGCATCTTTATATTTGTAACAATTCAGGTAAAGTAGAAGATGGAATGTAGGAATGGCTCAAAATCACAGGATTTCATGGGCTCATGATGCGAGTGAGAACATATATTTACAAAACATAATTTCATGAAGAAAAATAGTATTGTATTAATCATTGGACTAATGTCTTTAGCGCTAATTGGAGTATTGGCTATGCAATTCTATTTTCTACGAGATTCCTATCGCCAAAAGTCACAGCTCTTTGATGAATCGGTCAATGCTGCCCTTACTGCTGTCGCAGGAAAGCTTGAGCGGCGTGAGGTCGTGGATTTCGCAAAGGTGCAACAGGAACGTAATATTGAAAAATCCAAACAGGAACAGGCCAAACAACAACTACTAACCGAGCAGCTCCAGCTCCAAACTCAGATTGAGGATCTAAGAGGCAAATTAAATCGGGTCTATCAAAAATTTAAGGCCCAGGAAGATCGGCTAAACAGACTTTACCCGAATATTATCTATATTGACAATTGGTTTTATGAGACTTACGTAAGAAGACCACAGTATCAAGATCTCGTAGAAATTTCCATTGTAAAAAAACCGACTTCCACCCCGCTCTATTATGAAGAGCAAATCGAGGTAAATGCGATCAAACCAATTCCACGGATTGAAGCTAAAGATGACAGTACCAGATTTCTTGTCGTCCATTTTGACGATTTAAAAAGATTGGTAGGAAGAGATCTATTTGTACTTCCGCCAAGATCAGATCCCAAATTATCACAAAAGATCTTTGAGCTAGAAATCAAATTAAATAAGCTATCGAAAAAAAATGCAGGACAGGGCTTTAATGTTTATGACTCTGTCGCCATGCTTGGTGGAAAAAAGGCAGACTACATCGAGGATGTTGCCATCGGTATGGAGCTCGCTAAAAGACCACTTAAAGATCGCTTGAACATTATTATTGTTCAGGAACTCCTGAAGGAAGAGTTGGCCCAACGTGATATCAAAGTACCCTTTAACATAGAAATATGGAGCACAAGCAATATTTTGCTAAATAATATTCTCAACGAAGCGGAATTAAACAGCTCTAAAAATACAACAAAATATTCTACTGCTCTTTTTAAGGGCGATATTGGAGCCGCACCAGGAAAACTTACTATTTATTTCCCTAATAAAAAAGCGATCATAGCGGACAACATGAGTTATTTACTGCTGCCCATGCTCGCCTTGCTGTTTCTATTGGTCGGATGTTTTGCATATACGCTTATTATTATCTTTAGGCAAAAGAAAGTCTCTGAGATGAAAACTGACTTCATCAATAACATGACCCATGAGTTTAAAACACCGGTGGCCACAATCATGATTGCCAGTGAATCACTCAAAGATCCTGATATCAATGCTGACCATAAACGCGTACAGAAGTTGGCCAACATCATATACGATGAGAATGTTCGTCTCGGGAACCATATTGAGCGGGTATTAGATTTAGCAAAACTTGAAAAAGAAACATTGAAACTTGACCGTGAAGATGTTCATATCAATGACCTTGTAGCCGCTGTTACAGACAGTATGCAGCTCCGGATGCAGAACATTGGCGGAAAATTCAGTGTCGATCTCGCTGCAACAAAGGATATTGTTGTCGGAGATGAACTGCATTTCTCCAATGTATTTTACAACTTAATCGACAATGCAATTAAGTACAGCAAAGGAGATCTACATGTAAATATCAGTTCTAAAAATATTGGCGACAATATTGTTATCACCATTGCCGACAATGGAATCGGGATGAGCCGGGATCATTTACAAAAGATATTTGATCAATTTTATCGTATTCCCACCGGAAATGTGCACAATGTCAAAGGCTTTGGCTTGGGCTTAAGTTATGTACAGGATATATTGAGAAGACTCAATGGAAGAATCACTGTAAAAAGTGAAAAAGATAAGGGCACAACCTTTGAAGTAATTTTACCCTTAAAAAAATAACACGTTCCTTTTTTGTATATTCAGGGAACATTAGTGAAAATTAATAGATTCATTATGCAAAAGATATTATTAGCAGAGGATGATCCCAATTTGGGGGATCTTTTAAAGGACTATCTCGAATTAAAGGGAAAATTTGACGTTACACTCTGTACCGATGGAGACGAAGCCGTTTCCCAGTTCAAAAAAAATGATTATGATTTATGCATTTTCGATGTCATGATGCCAAAAAAAGACGGTTTTACCGTGGGCCGTGAGATCAGAAAAACAAATAGCACCGTACCGATCATCTTCGCCACTGCAAAAGGGATGATGGAGGACAAGACAGAAGCTTTTGAATTAGGTGGAGATGATTATATCACAAAGCCCTTCCGTGTTGAAGAGTTACTTCTTCGGATAAATGCCTTATTAAAACGCAGTGTCAGGGACAAAGAAGATGAAGTAGTCGCGGATAAGTTTGAAATTGGAGATTACTTCTTCGATTATACAAGTCAGCAGATTTCCTATAAAGGTCAGACACAAAAGCTTTCGACCAAAGAAGCCGAACTACTTCGCTTGCTTTGTTTGAAAAAGAATGATGTATTGACCCGTGAAGAAGCTTTATTAAAAATATGGCATGATGACAACTATTTCACCGGAAGAAGTATGGATGTATTTCTCAGCAAACTTCGTAAATATCTAAAAGAAGACAGCAAGGTTGAAATCGTCAATGTACACGGGAAAGGTTACAAACTCCTGGTGAGCTAAGGGCATGGAGGGTGGGATGCCAAGTATGGATTCCACCCTCGTTTCCAATGAAAAGAAACAAATAAAACCTTTCTATCCTTAGTAGAATATAAAAAATAGATGCACTTTTATAAAAAATTTGCATATCAAAAAGAAATGTGCTAACTTAGCGTCGCTTATAGAGAAAGGCAGAGGGAATAGACCCGATGAAGCCTTAGCAACCTGTCCCTTGACAAGGTGCTAAATTCTACCCTACTTGACATGGGAATGATAAGCCGAAGTCACCGAATTCTAGTGTGTCCTTCTCTCTAGCAAGAAATATAGTTGAAAAAGAAATATTAAAAACATTATTATGTTATTGACTAACAATTTAGGTTACCCTCGTGTGGGCGCGTTCCGCGAATTGAAAAAAGCCAATGAGGCCTATTGGGCTAAAAAATCTTCTGTTGAGGAATTATTGGACACTGCAAAAAAAATTCGTGAAGGCAATTGGAAAACACAAAAAGATGCTGGAATAGATTTGATTCCTTCCAACGACTTCTCTTTTTACGATCAGGTATTGGATTTAACCCTTACTGTTGGTGCAATTCCTGCCCGTTACCATTCTTTGTTGAATAAAGTAGACAACAACTACAGCTTAGACTTATATTTTGCAATGGCACGCGGTTTCCAACAAGAGGGAATTGACGTAACTGCAATGGAAATGACCAAGTGGTTGGATACCAATTACCACTACATGGTTCCAGAATTCACAAAAGATCAAGAATTCAAATTGACTTCAGAGAAATTCTTAAACGAATACAACGAAGCAAAATCATTGGGTATTGAGACAAAACCAGTATTACTTGGCCCAATCACTTACCTTTTGATCGGTAAAGAAAAAGAAGCTGGTTTCGACCGTATCGACCTATTGGACAAATTGGTTCCTGTATATGAGGAGATCTTGTCTAAATTGGCTGAAGCTGGTGCACAATATGTTCAGATCGATGAGCCTTTCCTGGCTTTGGATTTAGACGCCAAAGTAAAAGCATTATACCAACCTACGTTTGAGAAATTAGCTGCAGCGGCAAAAAACATCAAATTGATCGCGACAACTTACTTCGAAGCGTTAAAAGACAACGAAGACATCGCTGTCAACTTGCCAATCCATGCTTTACACCTGGATCTTGTACGTGGCGAAAACCAATTGGATACCGTTTTAGCGAAAGTTCCGGCATCATTGACATTATCTTTGGGTATTGTTGAAGGCCGTAACATCTGGAAAAACGATTACGAAAAGTCGTTGGTTAAAATCAAACAGGCAGTTGATGCTTTAGGAAAAGACCGCGTTTGGATTGCTCCTTCTTCCTCTTTATTGCACGTTCCTTTTGACTTGGACAATGAGCACAATGAGCAATCATTACCTGCTGAAGTTAAAAACTGGTTAGCATTTGCAAAACAAAAATTAGCTGAGGTAAAAGATCTAGCGGTCTTAGCTGAAGGTGAAGTTGATGCCGAAACAGCAAAACGTTTTGAAGCAAACAAAGCAGCAGCTGAAAGCCGCCGTACTTCTCCATTGATCCACAAGCCAGAGGTAAAAGAGCGTACAAGCAACATCACTGATGATGATGCAAAACGTACATCTGTTTTTGCTGAACGTAAAGCAGCTCAACAGGCTAAATTTAACTTACCAGCATTCCCTACAACAACAATCGGATCTTTCCCACAAACAAAAGATGTACGTAAATGGAGAGCTGATTTGAAAAAAGGAGCGATCACACAAGAAGAATACGATAAAGCGATTGCCGAAGAGACTGAAAATACAATCCGTCTTCAAGAGCAATTGGATATCGACGTATTGGTGCACGGTGAGTTCGAGCGTAATGACATGGTTGAATACTTCGGCGAGCAATTGGCTGGATACGCTTTCACACAAAACGGTTGGGTACAATCTTACGGTTCACGCTGTGTTAAACCTCCAATTATTTATGGTGATGTGTACCGTCCAAACGATATGACAGTACGTTGGTCTTCATACGCCCAATCATTGACTAACCGTCCGGTTAAAGGGATGTTGACTGGTCCTGTAACAATCTTACAATGGTCTTTCGTACGTAACGACCAACCGCGATCAACAACAACTTACCAAATTGCATTAGCAATCCTGGATGAAGTACAAGCCTTAGAAAAAGCAGGCATCAAAATCATTCAGATCGATGAGCCAGCTATCCGCGAGGGATTACCATTGCGTAAAGCAGATCAAAAAGATTACCTGAACTGGGCTGTACGCGCATTCCGTGTTTCTTCATCCAATGTTGAAGATGATACGCAGATCCACACACACATGTGTTACTCTGAGTTCAACAATGTGATCGAAGATATCGCTGCAATGGACGCTGATGTTATCACGATCGAAACTTCACGTTCACAAATGAAATTATTGAATGCTTTCGCTGGAGATTTCAAATATCCAAACGATATCGGTCCTGGTGTTTATGACATCCACTCACCACGCGTACCAAGCAAGGACGAAATGGTAGACCTGTTGCGCAAAGCAAAAGCAGTAGTTCCTGCGGAACAACTTTGGGTTAACCCTGACTGTGGTTTGAAAACTCGTGCTTGGCCTGAAACTAAAGCCGCTTTAGAATCTATGGTTGAAGCTGCAAAAATCCTAAGAGCAGAATAATTCTTAAACTATATTGATAAAAGCCCAAGATGAAATTTCATCTTGGGCTTCTTTTTTTGACTACATTTATTCGGAATCAAGCGTCTTAGTCACTTATTTATTTCGTTTAGTATACGTTTTATTCATCTCCAATTTGCTTTTGATCCGATCTTCGATAGACTTTATAGTGCTGGACAGGCTACTGTTGAGATTATCCATCTTGGCCATTTTGATAATTTTTAAAGCCTTTTTGAATTTTCTCAATTTTTCGAATAGCAGGGCTTTCTTGATCCAGATTTCGGTCAAAGGCATGCCCGGCAAGGTCAAAGCAAATTTAATCGTCTTTTTCGCAGCGTCATATTCTCCCATATCAATCAATGTCTGAATGAAATAAGGATACACTTCCAGTGCTTGCACATTATACGCCAAAGCTTCCTGGAAATACTTCTTTGCCTGTTCATAATCAAATAATTGTTCCGAATACACCCTTCCCATTAAGCATAATGCCATAGTGTTGGATTCATCGTATGATAAGGCATAAGATAAGGATTCTAATGTACCTTCCAGATAATACGGATAATTATCCAATGCCTGAAGGACATATTTATTCACTGAATTCATTGTGTTTTTTAAATATTACATGAGTGTTAAGCTTCTTTGAGGCTATCTTTAGCCTAACAGATGCCATTTCCTTTTTATCGGTTAGATCGTCTCTAACGATCTCTTGGCGGCGATACAGACATAATCCGATGTCATATTACAAGTGCCAATAGTAGTCCGGAAAAGAAGATTAGGAGAGTGCAGTATTCCGGAGAATATGCCCAAGCCACTTCTTAGGGGACGAAGTCGGGTTTTTTAGTATAGCAAACATATTCTTCCGTTTTTTTATTTTATATTAATACCTTATTACGTTACAAAGATTCAAAATATTTATCAAATTAAAAAATATTTGATTATTAACCACTTACAAACACCTTTTATTATTGGCATATTATTGTCATATCGTTTTTTTTAAAATCATCAAGCTTTTATCCATTTTCGTTTTATGGAAAGTCAAACAGTAAATCAACGCATTAAACAATCGAGAAAGCGCAGAGGACTGACACAACAGGATCTCGCCAATCAAGCCGGTCTATCTTTAAGAACAGTACAACGAATCGAAAAGGGTACAGAAGAGATCAGTGGTTTCAGTTTAAGACAAATCAGCCAGGTTTTAGAAATTCCTTTAGAACAATTAATTATGCCAAATGTAAACCAAATCAGTATTGACAACAATCAAAGCGGAAGTATAAAGGCACTTTATCTAGCTTCTTTAACTTTTCTGGTCAACCCGCTATTAGGTCTGTTAGTTCCAGCCATTATAGGCTACACCAAGCAAAATAAAGATGCCCAATACAGCATGCATCTGAAAAAGATCATCATCATACATACCACCGGTCTTTTATTTCTCGGCGCCTTTATAGGTTATATTCTTGCTGCAGATTTTTTAAAAATTGGGTTGCCTTCATCTTTAAATTACATCTTTAACAGTTGGCTTTTTCTGCTAATCCCCGTATGCTATTACGTCGTGATTATCATTTTTACAGGAGTGAACTATTTTCGAATTAAAGGATCCGATGTAAGTCAAGATTAACCTGGTATTCAGCTTGCGCGAATCGATATTCATGATACGTGCAAGCTGAAAATACAGCTGTGAATAGATTTTATAAAATCAGAAGACCTCTTTCTTCCAAAAGAAAGAATAGAAGAAAGAAAGCTTAAAAGAGTCTTATCATGGCTTCTTTTGGACAATCAATACCCAGTCATTTTCTAGCATGAGGTAACCCATCTCATAGATAAATTTATAGGTTTGCCCTTTATTATTAGCAAATGTATGTGTGTGGAATTTGAAATCAAAACCCAGTCTTTTTAATTTTTCACCTTGTACCTTTGTCATCCCCTTCTCCTCCTCCTTCAGTACCTCCAGTAGAATACGCCGGTTCTTCCGTAGGATATTATTTACATTACGAACGAGATTAGTTTGATCACTATTCAGTTTATTGTTATATGCGTTCCGGCAAGAGTCATCACAGAAGCGTTTGTCCGATCTTCCTCTTATATTTTGTCCACATTCCAGACAGGCCTTTTCCATAGTGTTTAGTATAAGTTAAACGACAACAAACGGTTACAATCGACTATAGTCGAATACAAATGGTAAACAGACGATTATTATTTCAATTCCTACTCATCTTTGCTCAAGGTCATTCCACAGAAATTGATCGTTATGACCAATAACTAAAATAAGAATTATTAGAAACATTTAAAAATCAGACAACATGAGCACATTACGTAACAAAGTACAATTAATCGGTCATTTAGGAAATGATCCTGTCATCAAAACCACTTCAACAGGGACAATTTACTCTGTTTTACGGCTTGCCACAAATGATCTTTTCAAAAACAAAGCGGGTGAATGGGTTGAAGAAGTACAATGGCATACACTTGTTGTTTGGGGTAAGCAGAATAATACCATTGAAAAGAAATGTAGTCGTGGGACCAAACTGATGGTTGAAGGGAAACTGACCTATCGTAACTATGAAACTGCCGATGGAGAAAAAAGATATATTACTGAAATAAAAGTTGATAGCTTTTTGATTCTGTCAGATCAAACTTCCTCAAACGAGGATATCCCAGTACCACAAGAGCAGGATGAGGATGAGCTCCCGTTTTAATTTAGGGATAAAAAGAAAGTAGGACATCTAACGTTGTCCTACTTTCCGCTTATCTCAAAAAAATTATTTTGTTGCACTCGCAGTTAAATCTGCCGCTAGCTGTTGTGCCTCTGGATTGCTAAATTTAGGCAGGGCTGTAGTAGTGGTCGTTTCCGTCGTTGTTGTCTGTGCAACACCACCTTGAGTGTCAATCGTAGTGGTTGTATCTCTTAGTTTCAACTTTTTTGCTATCTGCATTATTATACTATATTCTTTCAAATTTACCGTACAATTTCCAAAAGTTTCCTTTCTCGGCTAATACAAAGTCGACTTTTTTCCAGGCATTTAATACCAGGCTTATTTCCCGCTCTGCCATTGTATATTTTCCAATAAAGAATTCTTCTGCCGAAAAATATAGGCCAAAAGCATCATGCAAAGTATGCAAGCTTTCGATATCAACTTCTTCAAAAAATAGAATAGACTGTGGCGTTACATTGAAATCACTGGGCACGGGAATCGAATCGGTATACGCTATCGCTATAATACGATTACGGCTTTGTAACGGAAACTCAATGATCGGAAGTTCATTGAGTTTGGAAACATACTTACAAGCATCTAGTAGTATCTCCCGTTCCAACAATGGAATGTGAAACAATCGCTTGCTCCCTACCGCAGGAGTATCGGGTTGAAAATAATCGTTAAAATTGAGAATCTCGTTTACAGATAAATTCTTTTCAATCAGATGCTGCACAGGAATGCCAAAATAATTTGCAATTTTTAAAACAATCTCGATTTTTGGTTCAGCACGCATCTCTTCATAAGATGAAATATTACCCCTAGTGAGATTAAAAACATCTCCAAAAGCCTGTTGACTCATTCCTTTCACTTTTCTCAGCTTCTTAATATTATTCCCTACGTTACTCATTTTAAAAAAAAATTAATTTTTTCTTGCAAAATATTTTTGCAATTCACTATCTTTATGCAAAGAATATGTGCAATATATAAAAAACTTGATTATGTACTTCTCAAAAATTGAAAATTATATCGCCAATATCGGTTATAACGTCACCCATAAGGATAAAAAAGAAGGTGTTTTTGTTATCGAAAACGAAGATGATGGTATTCGCAATCTCATTGTAGGGATCGCGCAGCCGATCATAATTTTTGAGCAGTACCTATTTACCATAAACCATGAGAACATGGACATGTTTAAATCCCTACTTATTAAAAATAGAGATATTATCCATGGCGGATTTGCTTTGACGGAGGATGGCAGCAAGGTCATATTCCGATATACGATGCAAATACATAACCTTGATCAAAATGAATTTGATGCAGCCATCAACTCGCTCAGCCTTTTGATCAGCGAGTATTATAATCAGTTAATTAGTTTTTCAAAATTATAGAATAATGAATATTTTTAAGAGAATTTTCAGAATCGGTCAAGCAGAAATCCACGCAGTAGTGGACAAAATGGAGGACCCCATCAAAATGACGGAACAAGGTATCCGTGAGATGAAAGAAGACCTGGAGCAATCGCTAGAAGCATATGCAAAAGTAAAGGCCTTAGCCATACGTACGCAGAATAACTGTGAAAAGAAAAAAGAAGAGGCCAATGAATTTGAAAACAAAGCCATTTTATTATTGCAAAAGGCTCAAAAAGGCGAGCTTTCTACTGAAAAAGCAGAGAGCTTAGCCAAAGAGGCCCTACTCTTGAAAAAGCAATTGTTGATCGAAGCCACTGAACTGGAAAAACAGGCGACAATTCACCAGAGTTCAGCAGAAGAATTGCATAAGAATGTGGATATACTTAAATTCAATATATCCAAATGGGAAAGCGAATTATCAACCTTAAAAGCAAGAGTTAAAGTATCCAATGCGGCTAAAATGGTTAACCGGCAACTGGCCAACATCGACTCTAACAGCACCATTTCTATGCTGGAGCGCATGAAAGAAAAGGTCGAAGAGGACGAGGCTTTGGCCAAAGCTTATGGTGAAATTGCAATGGGCAACAAAAGCAAGGTAGATGAAATCAATGAATCCATTGGTGGATCGGACTCTGTCAGTAGTGAACTGGAAGAATTAAAACGAAAACTAAATAACGATGCGCAGATTTGAGTATAAAACGATCAAGATCGAACCTAGCGGTTTCTGGGGAACCAAATTGGATCCAGAGAAAATCGACGAGATACTTAACGATCTAGGTAATCAGGGCTGGGAATTGGTTTCGATGCAAGACCTGGAGGTAAATGGTCATTCGTGGTCATTTCATTACACCTTCAAAAGAGAAAAAATTTAAAAGAAAAATACGATGACAGAATTAATCAATATCTTGTTCAACCCATTATCAAATGGCATCATGACTGTTCTGACAGGACTATCAGTAGTGTATTGGTTATTTATGTTCCTCATGGGCGATGGTGTGCATCTATTTGATGCAGATGCCGATGTAGATTTACACCCTACCCCCGATGTCAGCGATGTAGATGGTTCACATGATATTGATGCCGGCGGAACCGATCATCCACACCATCATACAGACTCTGACGCGCCTACCGAGCCGGGATTTTTTGCGAAAGCAATGGATTATATCAATGTTGGTAAAGTGCCGATTATGCTTATTGTAACCATGTTTAAATTCATTGGCTGGGTGCTTACTATTATATCCTCATTGTATATCGATGTAGCCTCCTGGGGAATAAAATCGGTATTGATCTTGATTCCTGTTTTTATCGTAACATTTTTCTTCATGCATTTTCTGACCAAACCCTTAGCTAGAATGTTCAAAAATATTGGTTACAATGGCGAAGAAAGCCATGATTTCCTTGGTCGCATGGGCAAAATGCGGGCAAGCATTGAAGGTAAAAAAATAGGTTCTGCTGAATTTGTCATCCAACAAGATCCGATCCGTCTCAATGTCGTGAGCCATAACGGCGAAAAGATCGGTTATGGGGATGATGTCATTATCGTGGACGAATCCAAGGACAAGAAATATTATTATGTCACTAAGGAAATCACCATAGACAATATTTAAAATTGATGAGCAAAACGAAACCATTTTGTCAGCTATAACCTTGCATAAGCAAAATCTAAATATGCATATCTAACTACTAAAATCTAAATAAATACTAATCATATGCTATATCAACCTCTTTTATTTTTAAGTGGCTTAAACGGAATTATATTGTTAATTGTCGGTTTAGCTGTCTTTTTAATTTTTGCATTCTTTGTTGTACTGAGTGCATTTTATAAAAAAATCCCGCAGGGAAAGGCTATCGTTCGGACAGGTGTCGGTGGAACAAAAGTTGCCTTCAACAAGGGCATGTATGTCGTCCCGGTTTTCCACAAGATGGAGATCATGGACATCTCCATCAAAAAAATTGAGATTGCCCGCATGCAAGGCGAAGGATTGATCTGTAAAGACAATATCCGTGCTGATATCAAGGTGGCCTTCTTTGTCCGTGTTAACAAAAATGTGGACGATGTGATCAACGTTGCCCAGAACTTGGGCTGTGATCGTGCTAGTGAGCCCGAAACTTTAAAGAGCATCTTTGAATCCAAATTTTCTGAAGCACTCAAGACTGTAGGTAAGAAATTTGACTTCATCGAATTGTATGAAGCCCGTCGTGAGTTCCGCGATGAGATCCTTGACATCATTGGTACAGACCTGAACGGCTATATCCTTGATGACTGTGCGATCGACTACCTGGAGCAGACAGATATCGAACATTTAAATCCCAACAATATCCTGGATAGCGAGGGCATCAAGAAAATCACCGAGCTGACAGCAAAACAGAATATCAATGCCAACTTCATCCGTCGTGACGAAGAGAAATTGATCAAAAAACAAAACGTAGAAGCACGCGAGGCAATCTTAGAACTGGATCGTCAGCTTGCCGAAAAAGAAGAAAAACAAAAACGCGAAATCGACAATATCAAGGCCCGTGAGGAAGCCGAAATAGCAAAGGTACGTGAAGAAGAGCGTTTGAAATATGAAAGTGTCCGCATCTCGACCGAAGAACAGCTGGCTGTACAGGAAGAAAATAAGCTACGTCAGATCATCATTGCTGAGAAAAACAAACAGCGTACAGATGCTGTCGAAGCGGAACGTGTGGAAAAAGATCGCGCGCTGGAGCAAACAGAACGTGAGCGTATCGTTACCCTAGCTCAGATAGACAAAGAGCGTTCAATTGAGACCGAAAAGAAAAGTATCCAGGGTGTGATCAAAGAACGCGTCCAATTGGAAAAAGGGGTCATTGAAGAACAACAAGGAGTCAAAGATATTGAAGTATTCCGTGAAGTAGAACGGAAGAAACAAGCCGGTGTTATTGCGGCATCACAAGAAGCCGAGGAGAAATTAATTTCTACGGTAAAAGCGGCTGAAGCAGCGAAAATTGCGGCAGAACAGGAAGCTGAGAAAAAAGTGATTGATGCCGAGGCAGCGCGTAAAATCGCTGAAAAACGTGCACAGGAATTATTAATAGACGCCGAAGCGAAAAAAGAAGCGTCGCTCAAAGAGGCCGAGAGCCGTAAGATCATAGCAGAAGCACAAGCGAAAGAAGAAGCCGCAATAGGTTTGTCGGAAGCCGAAGTAATGGTTGCAAAAGCCGAAGCCGAAGAAAAACAAGGTACTGTACAGGCAACAGTGATCGAGAAAAAAGCTGAAGCTATGCGTAAAGAAGGTTTAGCGCAGGCAGAAATCGTACGCGAAAAAGCACTTGCCGAAGCGAAAGGTATCGAAGAGAAAGCCGAAGCCATGAAAAAACTGGACGGTGTGGGTAAAGACCATGAAGAGTTCAAATTACAGTTACAGAAAGAACGTGACATCGAACTCGCACAGATCAACATCCAAAAAGATATCGCTCAAGCACAGGCAGGAGTATTGTCCGAGGCACTTAAAACAGCGAAGATCGACATCGTCGGCGGTGAAACCATGTTCTTCGAAAACATTGTACGTCAGGTGTCCAATGCCAAAGGTTTTGATCATCTGATCGATAACTCCAAACATGCGACCGATATCAAGAACTCATTGCTGGGACCAGACGGGAAAGGTGATCTTGCTGAAAAAGTACGTGGGCTCGCAGATAAATATGGGATTTCATCCAATGACATCAAAAATTTAACCGTTTCTGCAGCCTTGATCAAATTGCAACAAGCGGCTACAGATGCAGAGAACAGTGAAGATGCTAGTTTTATCAATTCCCTATTTGGGTTGGCAAAAAACTTAGGCATTTCCAATAAAAAGCTGTAACTACATCCATTATCTTGAGCCTTGTAAAGCTTCAAATCTTAACAGGCTCAAGATAATATCCTAAAAACCAAAGCAATCACATGATACGTTTTATCCTTTTTTCTGTTTTCCTGTGCTTAAACATCCTATCCCTAACTGCCCAGACGGTTCAGCAACGATTGGATTCACTATTCCAATCCTTGAATCAGGATGGTGAATTGAGTGGAGCATTCCTGGTAGTCGACAGTGGTAAAGTTGTTTTTGAAAAATATCTTGGTTTTGAAAATTCAGAGAAAACAAACAAGATAACCAGTAACAGTCGTTTTGAACTCGCCTCAGTCAGCAAGCAGTTTACTGCTATGGCCATTATGCAGCTGGAAGCACAGGGCAAGCTCTCTTATGAGGATGATATTAGCAAATATTTCCCGCATATAAAATTCAGAAATGTCCGTATCAAGCATTTGCTGCGCAACACTTCCGGAATACCCGAGTTCTTGGCATGGGATCCACAATGGATTGACCGAAAAAAAATAAATACAAACCAGGATTTCCTCAAAGTAATTGAAACAAAGATTGACAGTACCTTATTTAAACCAGGTAATCAATATGCTTATTCCAATACAAACTACTTGCTTTTGGCCTTAATTGTAGAAAAAGTATCTGGACAATCTTTTGCCACCTATATGCAGCAGTATATATTCAAACCTGCAGGAATGGAAAACACAGCTGTATTTTCGGCACGATCACCCAATGCCAACCTAAAAAACTATGCTAAAGGAATGGCCTATGATGCGAAGACCAAGCGTTTCAAAAGTGTTGATGACTTTCCTGCATTTAGCTATTTAACCTATTTTGATGGCGGAAGTGGCCCCTATGGAATAAGTAGTACGGCTCAAGATTTATTTAAATGGAATCAGGCTATTCAAAACAATACGCTATTGACGCGTCAAAATTTTATGAAAGCCATCACTGTCGACACACTCAATAATGGCAAATCAATTAAAATGGCAGGTTTGTATTATGGTTTTGGCTGGCTCTTTACTGATAGTACCAACAGCGAAAGCAAGATGCATTTTCACACAGGAGGATATCCAGGCTATAAAACGATCAACATTCGAGATTTTAAAGAACAAAAATATTTCATCGCCTTAATGAACAAATGGAATACGATTGATGTATATCCATTGACATCCGCTGTTAATGCAATTCTTCAAAAAAGAAAGGCTCCAGTTATTGAACGTGAAAAACTTACAGGTGCAATTGTACTGATGGAGTTTCAGATCAAACAGCTCCTGGGAACATATGAATATACGAAACAACCTGAATTGAAATTCAAAATTACCGCGGATGATGATGGTAATCTATTTGCCCAATTATCGGGGCAATCAGCTATTGAGGTCTATCCCAGGAATGATTTAGAGTTATTTTATACGGCTGTACAAGCCGAGCTGAAATTCAGCAAAGAAAATGATCAGATCACAGCACTGACACTGTATCAAAATGGTCAGGAATTAAAATTCAATAAAGTTAAATAAGTCAAGAACTAGCGGAACTTATGCCAGAAGAAAACGTAATATATCAGAACGACAGCCTTGACCAAGGTGCATGTGAGATTATCCGAAAGCGACTTCTTACACAAAAAGAAGAACTAGCGAACAAGCTCCTACAGTTGAACGAGGCACGTAAAGAAGTCTTCAATTCAACGAGCTTTGTCCTCAAAGCCAATCAACGGATCACCACAGAAAACAACTGTGTTGCCCGCGGCATTCTTGCCTTGGACAATCAATGTATTTTTGGATATAATGTGCATTTTGGACTACGTACCGAGATCAAGCTGGAAGATGTTTTCAGTGTTTATGCATTTGAGAATAATCAGTTTATTCCGCAGTCCCTCGACCTGATCAACGACCAAAATTTCATCTCTGATTACCAGAATCTATATAAATACTACAGGGACTCCATATTCTCCAAATTTCGGAGGACAGAGAACTATCTGTACATGATCTTTCAGACTAGCAAAAATCCTGCTGACCTCAAAGCATTCAAATGGTTAATCAAAGATGGTAAGCTCCAGTATCAGGATGACCGCAGCATCCACGAAGTCAAATTGCCAAATCAATTTGAATTTGACTGGACGAAAACCACGCTTGAAGACCGCCGGCTGGGAAAACATCCTCATATATCCATTATGGATAAGATCTTTATTGAAGCGATCAACGGCGACATTACCTTCAAGATCGAGAACAATACGGACAGTGGCAAAGGGATCTATTCCGAAAAAGTAGTTAATGCAGACCAACAATTGGACGATGCCGATTATTACTATGCGGACCTCGGAAACCTTATTGCGGTACGTATCAAGCCGTACCAGGAAGATTTCAGGGCTTTCGTCTACAACCAGCGCACAAAGGAAGTCGTCAATCTCAAATCACTGAATGAATCAGCTATATTGTTACCGGACAACCAGGGGATTATTTTTTCCAATGGATACTACTTACAAAATGGCACACACAAGGTTTTTGACGCCCAGTTTGAACAGGTATCATTCCTACGCAGGATAGCCTCCCCGAATGGTGAAGATTTTCTGTATATATTCTGTCAGGAGGAAACCAATACCTATATCCTACTGTCATATAATATTATTCAACAGCATGTCGAGACCCCGATTATCTGCAACGGATTTACCCTGTTCAAAGATGGCAGCTTAATTTATTTCCGCACTGAAGCGGAAGCCACTAGACATCATCAGGTGCAGATCTGGGAAACACCCTATATGGCCATGCTCAAAGAAAATGAGCAGAAAAAAGATGATCCCCTTTATAAAGTCGGCAATAAACAGATCGTGCAGGCGATGGCCGAGGCTCAGGAGGTTATACAGCTGATCAACAAAGAGGACAGCTACGAAGGTTTATACGAAGATATCCTCAAAAAGTCCACGGTTTTATTGGATTCCTATTTCTGGATCAAAGATGACGCTTTATCAAATCTTGGCCAGCCATTAACACAGATCAAGGAAGTCGCCAATACCGCCATTGATGAGTTTGTCAAAGTACAGGCACAACGCAAACATGCCGCAGAATTAAATATAGCAGCAGAAAAGAAGATGGAAGAACTCACCTTCTCCATCAATAGTACCGTTGTGGACAAACTCGATCAGCTCGTCCATCAATTGGCCGACTCCCGCCGTCTTCAGGGTGAAATCATCGACCTTAAAAATATAAAATATATTGATACGGTAAGGATAGATAGCCTATTGGAAAAACTGCAGCGTATCACCTCCGAACTGGCCGAAAAAACCATTGCCTTTCTCCTACGTGATGAAGCTCTGCTTCCTTACGAACAAAAGGTCGAACAGCAGAAGAAAAATGTGGAGGCCATAGTGAAGGTCTACGATGCCAAAGCAATCGAGGAAGCCAATTCAACCATTTCAAGCGAACTGGAACTATTAATTGATATCCTCAATAGTCTAAAAATTGACGACTCCACACAGACAACCAAAATCATTGAGAAGATTTCGGTTATCTTCTCCTCGCTAAATGAAGTACGCGCACAGCTTACGCGAAAACTCAATTCATTGAAGAGCACCGAAGCGATAGCCGAATTCTCTGCACAGCTGACCTTGTTGGAGCAATCCGTGACCAACTACCTCGAATTGTCAACGACAACCGAAAAGGTAGACGAATATTACACGAAAGTCATCGTTCAGCTAGAAGAGCTTGAAAGTAAATTTTCTGAATTTGAAGATTTTGCCCTCAAGATCGCGGACAAACGGGATGAGGTTATTAAGGCTTTTAATTCCCGCAGAGAACAAATCGTTGAACAGATCAACAAGCGTACCTCCTCGCTCGAACAGATTGGTCTTCGTGTATTAAAGAACATTGAAAACAAATCCAAGACATTTGCAACACGGGAAGAGATCCTCAGCTTCTTTGCTTCGGATCTGATGATCGACAAGATCAGACAGTTGGTACAGGAGCTTAAAACATTGCAGGATGTCTCAAAAGCTGAAAATCTTGAAAATCTATTAAAGAAATCCCAGGAAGATGCATTGCGGGTTCTGCGCGACAAAAATGACCTCTTTGTAGATGGTGAAAATATCATTGCATTGGGCAAGCATAAGTTTGCGGTCAACAACCAATCCCTGAGTCTTACCCTGCTGCGCAGAAATGACGAACTATTTTTCCATCTGACAGGCACAAGTTTCTATCAGAAGGTGCAGGCCGAGGAGATCAACACCTTTCAGGATATCTGGGATCAAGAACTTGTCTCAGAAAATAAGGAAGTCTACCGTGCAGAATACCTTGCATACAAAGCATTCCTTGCTTCGAAAGGGCAACAAGATTTTGATGCCCCATCGTTTATCACACAGGCCGTGGAGCAAAGTTATTCGGAAGGCTATGTCAAGGGAGTTCACAATGTAGATGCGTTGTTGATCTATGATACGGTCAAACAGTTGGATAACAAATTGGATCTGCTTCGCTATGATCCCCTTTTGCGTACGATGGCTCAGCTATTTTGGCAATCCCTATCGGATGATCTGCGGACAAAGCAACTGGCGTTGATACATTCTACTTACACGATATTAAAAACTTTTCCAAATTCAAATCGTTACCAGTCGGTCATTGATGAGCTGACCAAGTTATTCAATACATGGGAGACACTTTTAGATCGCTCCGCCATTCATGCCCGTGATCTGGCAACTTACCTTTTTCAGACGTTTACGAGTTACAATACCTTTGTCGTCAGCGAACAGTCCGATGAACTGAAAAAGGCTTTTATTCGATTGCTGGAATCCAAGAAAAGTTTCAAGCTCTTTGAAGCGGATATTCAGAATGAGCAATTTAGCTTAGTAGATCGCTTTTACCTGACTTTAAACTGGCTCAACTCCTTTGTAGACGAGCATCCGGAATATCTTACGCTACGTAAATATATTGAGGAAGCAGCGATCATGTTGCTTTATCCGACCCATGCGTATCACCTTATCATAGCAAAAGACAAGGCAGATATCAGCGGATTAAAAGGCAATCATCCGATCCTGAACAATGGAGCGGAACATATCCAATACCACGAGTTTTTAGCACGTCTGGCGCAATTCGCTGATTATAACGTACCTCGTTTTGTGGCTTTCTCCACATTGAAAGAGCAGCTTGCAAAGGCCTATGCAAAAGAACTAAAGATAAGTGAGTTTGAGCCTAAAGTACTGACTTCCTTTGTAAGAAATAAGCTGATCAATGAAGTTTACTTTCCATTGATCGGAAATAACCTCGCCAAACAGTTGGGAGCCGCAGGGGACAACAAGCGTACGGCCCGTATGGGAATGCTTCTATTGATATCACCTCCGGGTTACGGTAAGACCACCTTAATGGAATATCTGGCTAAGACAATGGGCTTACATTTCGTTAAAATCAATGGCCCGACCATTGGTCATTCAATTACATCCATTGATCCAGTTGAAGCGAAAACATCCGGAGAACGGGAAGAGCTCAAAAAGATCAACCTGGCTTTTGAGATGGCAGATAATGTCATGCTGTATCTGGACGATATCCAGCACTTAAATCCTGAATTCTTACAGAAATTCATTTCCCTTGCTGATGGTCAGCGTAAGATTGATGGCATCTTTGAGGGCGAAAGCAAGACCTATGATCTCCGGGGCAAGCGCTTCTGCATCGTAATGGCCGGAAACCCATACACAGAGAGCGGCTCTAAGTTTCAAATTCCCGACATGCTTGCCAACCGGGCTGATGTGTACAATCTCGGCGATGTGATCGGTGATACCGAAGCATTATTCAACCTTAGTCTGATCGAAAATGCGGCAATAGAAAACAGTTATCTGGAAAAAATCGCCAGCAAATCGTTTAATGACTTCTATGCACTGGTCAATTATGCGCAGTCTGTTATGGATCAACTGCCCGATTTAGAGGGCAATTATCTGAAACAGGATATTGATGACTTCATCGCCGTACTACGGCATGTTTTAAAAATTAGAAATGTCGTGATAAAGGTCAATCAGAATTATATTCAGAGTGCAGCGATGCAGGATAATTACCGTACCGAACCACCATTCAAAATGCAGGGCTCCTATCGGAATATGAGCAAGCTGGTTGCGCAGGTGGTACCGATGATGAATGAGCAGGAAATTGATCAGGTTCTTCTCGCGCACTATGAGAGCGAATCGCAGACACTGACAGCGGATACGGAGAGTAACCTCTTAAAACTAAAAGAGCTTGCCGAGCTGTTAAATCCTGTTGAACAGGAACGCTGGGAAACCATCAAGGAAATCTTCCGCAAGAACAATAAGCACGGTGGACTGGCCAAAGATGATAAAGTATTCGGTCAGCTACTGGACTTCAATGAAAATCTGGAAGGTATTATTCGGGCGATCCGGGAGTATAAGAATTAAGATTTTCTACTGCTATCCCAGCTGAAAAGACAAGAAAAGTCAGCTGAGATAGCAGTGTTTTGATACGATTACCATCAAAATTTTTTAAGCATTAGCTACTTTTAGGTTGATTAATGATTACCTTTGATAGTATCAAATGATACTATCATCATAATGAAACCACCGTATATTATTACAAGTGAAACTTTAAAATTAGTTAGTTCTATTTCAGAAAAAATAGGAGAAATTAATGCTGCTCACTTATATAGACCCACCAAAGAACCACGAAAAAAGAACCTCATAAAAACGATACAATCGTCTGTTAACCAGACATATACCAACAACTTACTTTGTTACGATTCTGTCTACAGAACGTTCGGAAATACGATTATCCGGTCTTCACAGCTCCCGAAGAAACGGTAAATATCCCATAATCGTCAATAAGCATCCGTTCCTTGACGACTCCGTTGTAAGCCATAATCCGATCCAATTCTTTTTGCGAACGTCGGCGCATGACCCAATCTTTCTTCTGATGGCTGTTCAACACATAAGCGATCATTTTCAATTGCGGATGCCATGGCTGTCCGGTATAGACCAGATGGCTGTTTTCCTCACAAATGGAAGTCGCGCCATGTACCGCCCTGCTCGCCATTTCATTGTTGCCAAACAATTCGAAAATACCGGAGGTCACCACAATATTAGGTTCAAATTCCAGTTTGCTATAAGTCTCGGTATCAAAACAATCGTAATTAGTGAAACGTATACCCTGAAGACCTTTCTTCTTGATGATTTTCTCGCCCACTGCGATATTGGGCAATAGAAATTCGTTGATCACGATCTCCACTTCGGAATATTTTTCTTTGATATCAAATAAATAATTTCCCGTGCCACCAGCGATATCCAAAATTTTCACGGGCCGGCCTGTAGACTTTATCTGCTCAATATTCTCTTCTAATAGACGTAATAGATGCTGTTTACGTATACGGATCCCTTTCCAGCCGATCGCTTCCAAATACCCTTTATCAATGATTTTGCCTAATCCCAATCTGCCCTTCGGCTCATTGCGATAAACGTAATCCAATGAAATTCCTGAATCAAAACCAAACTGAAGCCCCAAGTTCATCCCATGACTCAATGATCCGATCTTGCCTAAAGTCCATTTCTGCAAGGAATAGTTTAATTTTTCAGCCGCAGGCATCACCTTATGATACAATTTTTCATATTCTTTTACCGAAAACTCGTCAGGCTCCAGCCCCTGTTCAGGCTTTTGCCTTGCGTAGGCCTTCGTTATAAAATCCTTTAAATAGCTGTATACTTTCTGCCTGTTGGATTCAAAAAGGATACCATGATAAAAATTGCGCAGGGTAATAAATGTCTTCAGCTTAGAAGCAATGGAAACGAAGAATTGCTTTTGTACCGAGTTTTTGACCACATAGTCCTTTTCGGCAGAAAGTACAATCACGGGAATATCGATTGCTGCTGCATCATCTACGATACGCACACCGGCTTTCAATAGGTCGACCAATAAAGCGCCATTAATGGATTTTGAGATCAGGGGATCAGCATCATAAGCCTGTTGTTGCTCGACATCATGGGTCAGGACCTTCGCTTTAACATAGCTTTGGATAACAAGATCCTTCTTCAGTTTAGTTCCCAGTGCAATCATCTGGTTGGCAAGCGGTACATACAGTTTAATCTCAAAGGCAGGGGCCAATAAGGCCATACCTGCGATTTGCGGAGCAAAATCATGCACCCAAGCGCTCACAATTACCCCAGCAATGCTATTGGCGATGACAAAAACATCCTTTGCCTCAACTGCATATTCGGAGCGGATATAGGACACGAAACAGTCCAGGTCGCGCACATTATCCATGAAAACCGGCGATACTGGTACTTTGGTATAACCATGTCCGCGCAGGTCAAATGCAAAGATGGAATAACCGGCAAACTGTGGATCGGTCGCCATCTCCTGCAGGCGTTCTGAATGCTCATGCCCACGGTGCAATACAACTAAAGCCTTTTGCCCCTTTTGATAATTCCAAACACGATATAGCAGTTCCCCTTGATCGAAACTCTTAAAATAACCTGATTTCATCTTTTTATAATTTATTCCATCTATCCGATGGCGTATGTAATTTCTGTATCTATTCAGCTGTGGCTATTAAAAACAAAGACCAAGCCACCCCTTTTTGATCAGGATCGGCCAGCGACGATAATTTTCATCAACTGGATCGCATGCCCCCGCAATACCACATGCCTATTGACCGACTTCACCTGATCAATAGCATTATTTAAATCTAAAGATAATAATTCCCGCGTCATCAGAATAGCAAAAATCATACTTCTGCTATACCCCATTGTACAATGAATGACCATATTTTCATGCTCATCCAAGTTGCGGTAAGCAGATAGCATTGCATCTATGATCACATGCCCATCTTCCACATCGACCTCCGCAATATCCAGCAAAGGAAAAGAATAATACTTTTCCATGGCAGCTAAGAGTTTGATATCCTCCAGTTCAGCGGCGAGGTCAAAAACAACTAGATCGCGATCCAGTCCCAAGGCTACAAACTCCGACGCGTTCAACCTTGGCCCCACGTAACAGCGAGGCAGTAACTCCATCAGCGGCGGATTATTTTCCTTTCTAAAAAAACGCCACATCAGCCAGTAAGCTAATTGATAAGGAGCGTAAAATACTTTCTTTATCAAGGGGATTCGACCCCGATTATCCTTTAAAAACCGCCTATTACCGCACAGATAATTGTAACCAACCGCAAAGCATACCAAGGCTATCCAAGCAAAAGCGATCGGCAGCAATGCGTATCTTTCGCAGCACAGTGCAAGTAGCAGAAATAGCCAGCCAATGAGGTAATAACTATTCGCTAGCTGTTGGTTTCTTGTGGGCAGAATACGTCTTTCATACCGCTCGCCGGCAATATTTGAGTTCACACCTCCACTATTATCTTCATCACTGCTACTGTCATGACTGGAGCGCCTTCCTTGCCCCGATTTCTGTCGTAAATTATGCTGCTGTTCAATGGCGTTCGGAAAGAGGATAAAACTGACCTGAATCAGTAGGCAAGCTGTCAACAGATCGATCACATGGTGCTGATATACGGTTAATGTTGCTAGGCCCATCAACAGAAGCCAAAGGCCCAAGATTATTTTCTTCCATCCGTTGAACTTCCAGCGCAGCACAGACCAAAAAAGAAAGGCATAAGCGACATGCAGGGAAGGCGCCTGATTAAAAGGCGAATCATATTCCTTTAAGAAGGAGAAGAAAATTGTAAAAAAACGATTTTCCACCTGCGGCCGGTCAAAAGAAAACCGCAGTGGAAAAAGGAGAAAACATAGCGCAGCAATCAGGGTAACAAATGTAAATCGCTTTGCATAGCACAGAAGTTCCTTCTTTTGCCCACAGTAAAACGGCACAAGGCAAAGAAACAGTCCACTGCTCATATAGGGAAGGATCATCCATGGAATGAAGGGAATATGTTGTTCAAAATCGAATACAAAGGAAGGTACCGCAGCTAAGCTGCTGGCATAAACTGCTGTCAAGGGATAAGTAAGCTGAAAAAGTAACAGGCAATAGATAACAACAAGAAACTGGCTACTTCTCTTTTTTAATCGTTTTTCATCCATTTGGCTTTCCTAAACATGATTTTGCTTAATAATATATCGGGGAGCAAGCCTAAAAATCCCATCAGCCATTTCATCCGCTTCGGAAAAATCACGATTTCTTCCTTTCGCTGTATGGCTTTTAGGATGCGTTGCACAGCGTCGTCCACGCTGATCAAAAAAGGCTTTTTGGAGAGGTTCTGCTGATTAAGATCACGGAGCTTGGGTGTATCTACATAGCCTGGTGCGATGACTGTCACCGCAATCCCATACGGGAGCAATGCCCTTCTGTAGGCATCAGCCACTTGGATTGCGGCCCGCTTTGTTTTGCTGTACAAACTTGAATTCGGAAAAACTAGCGTCCCCGAAACGGATGCTATGGTTACAATCTGTCCTGTTGATTGTCCACGCATAGCTTCGCAGGCAACTTCAAAACAATTGATCGTTCCGAGCATATTAACCTGGAGCATTGCACTTGCCTCTTCGTAACTGATGCGTTGTGCCACATCATCGGCATAGCTTCCTGTACAATTGATAAAAAGATCCAATGTCCCATGATGACGGAAAGAATCAACGGCAGCAGCCAAAGCATCCCGATCACATACATCTACTTCAACCTTGAAGAGCGCATCGTACGCTGGATGATGAGACAGCTTTGACAGGTCCCGACCACATACAGCAACTTCAGCCCCCTGCTGGAGGTAGCTTTGTGCCAGTGCTAGCCCCATTCCACTTGTTCCCCCTGCGATAAATACCTTCATTTTTATAAAAAATAGCAATTATAGTTCCCACTGATCGGCTATATTGTCAAACAAATAACCTTCGATTTCGGTCACCTAAATTCTCCAATAGTCTATTATTAAACGACAAACATTTCAAAACTCTCCTGAACTTTATAATTTATATACATTGTGTATGATCGCTTCACCCGCATATGTTTTTTAACTCCACTTTCCGAGACATTGTGCTTTACCCCATACGCAACTCCATCGTCTTCCGGTATCCATAGTTCCATTGCGCTTCCATTGCAGCCGCAAATTCATCAAGACTGGTCGGAAGGGATAAAGTTATTTCAAATCTACGCCAATCTATACCTTTTTTGCAATAGCTTCCTGCCAGCTGCTCCGTAGCATCCCTTGTATCGATCCATCGGATTTCCCGAAATTGCTGATCAATATCCCGCAGGCGTTGATTCCCACTAAAGCCCAATACCGCCCTGACCAATCCTTCTTCTTGCAATTTATACGCCTGCTTGCGCTCACAGATCACTTCCGCCGCCAAAGATTGCGCTAGCTCCACAGGAACCAAATCAATGGCTCCACCGGCATAATATTCCCCATTCCGCTGTACCGGCTCAATATAAAACATATCGGACATCGAAATACGAACTGCCTCCAACAAGGTTACCACCGAATTTATCGCTATTGTTGGCGCAACGGCACTTTGTCCATAATTTTCACCTTGAATTTGGATATGATCCAGACTTACGTTCGATAGTGCATTTGTATTCCCCATCAGGATTTTCTGATAAAGCTTATGTTCGCCACGTCTCTCCCCAACTGCTGAACGGTCAAAAAGCATTTTCGAACCAATAATAATCGAAGGTATTTCCTCCGAAAACGGACGGTTCAAAGTCGGTAATAATGGCGAAAGATCATGTTCCATGTTGACCAGATAACGGTCAAAGACATCTTCCAGATAAGGAGCAGATCGCTTATCCCACTGCTTTTTTAGCACATACCAACCCAATTTGCCCAGATGACGTTGTTCCGTAAGCTTATGCGCACAGAAGAAGCGATAAAACTCTTCGGACTGGAGATAAGACTTCCGCTCGGCATCCGTTTCAAAAGCCTGGATAATCGCAGCAGCCAACGATCCGCCACAGCTAGCAATCAGTAGATCTGGTTTTAACCCTAGTTCTTCCAACGCGGCATACATACTTAAGTACAAACCAAAGCGCGTACCGCCTCCCGAAAATAAAACTGCCCGCTGATAATTCATTTAGCAATATATTAGATATGAGTTTATGCTTTTAAAAGGTCGCATTTACAATTTTTAGTCGTTGATAGATCGGTCTCATTTTACACCAGTCTGAAACACGTTATCGGACCATCTGATCGCAGAATAACGTAGTACAAATTCCATCGATTCGGTGATTATCATCCGCTTTATAAGATCATTTACAAATTCGTCATTGCTATCAAACAAATCAAACCATAGAACACAGGCGCATTAAACAGCAGGCTATCTATTCGATCCAATAATCCACCGTGTCCAGGGATTAATGTTCCCGTATCTTTGATTCCCGTCCTGCGTTTCAAAAAGGAGAAAAGCACATCACCACAAAATCCTAAAACACCAAAAAGCAAACCAAGCAACGAGAAACAACTAAAATCGCCAAATGGTAATAACAGGTAACCCAAGATATTACTCAGAATCACTGTCAATCCGATACCACCAACACAGCCGGCAACCGTTTTATTTGGGCTGATACGCGGGACGATCTTCCGTTTGCCAAAGCATTTCCCCATTAGGTATTGGAATACGTCATTCAGTTCCGTTAAAACAATAATATAAGTTACCAGCCTTAGACCCATCCACTCGTTCTGATGAATTTCTACTGCTCGGATAAAGGCCAGCTGGCTGAATGCAAGTAGGCAGGCTGCTGCGCCAAAGGCTATTCCGATAGCGGCTCTCACCGTTGTTTTCTGTCCCATCCTGAAGAACAGCCCAATCCCTAGACACAATAGTGCCGCCGAACACAGGTAGCCACTATATGAACAGTAGATTAAAAGGATCAGTTGCAATAGACCAACGACAATAGCAAAGGGCAATCCAAGACTAAAATTGGGCACAAACATCTTCATAAATTCGCGCATGCCCTGGAAGCTAAGCCAGGAAACAAACAACCATGATGTCATTTGCGGAACGAAAGCAATCGCCAGTACAAGCACAATATAGCCCCAGCTTCTGACCCGGACAGGTACGTCAGCAAACTTATCCTTCGGATTAGATACTTCACTCATGTACTACCAATGCCTTTCTCAATCGCGTTATGGAACTCAAGACCAATAACAAACATAGCACAGCGAAAATATAGCCCGAAAATGCATTGATCGAAATATCCAATAAACTCAAAATCCCATATATCCCCAGCAGCAGTGCACGGTCGCTTTTACCCATGGGCCCATCATAACGACGATCATTGGCTACAACCTTTCCGATCAGTCCGCAGAATTCGTTGATGACACTTAAAACAATAAAACCAACCACCAGATATAAGCTCTCAGAATGAAATTTCAGCAAGGGAAAGAAGATCAGGACATCGGAAACAATATCGCCTACCTCGTTCAGGACTTCCCCCGTTTTACTCATCTGATTGAAAAGACGGGCCATCATCCCGTCCAGTGCATTGAGAGCCATACGCAGTAATAAACCAATCGGTAATGCCAGAAATAAAACTGAGCTGCGGTCGGCATTCCAAAACAGGATCGCAATAACCAGAGACAAGACCACCGAGCCAATCGTAATCTGATTTGCCGTTACCTTTTTCCGATTCAAAAAGCTCAGAACCGGCATCAATAACTGCTGAAACTTTGGTTTTAATTTATAAACAGAAATCATATATGCGCTATGTAACTTACTTTTTTATTTTTTTTTAAAAAAACTTTTGATAGTGTAAAAAATACACTATATTTGTGTCATCATAATTTAGGTTTATAATTGGTTATTTAAGGTTTTCATTCTCCCCGTTTGAAAACCTTTTTTTTTGCACCTAAATTAGGAATTACCATCTTCCGCCAGCCCCACCGCCACCGGACGAACCGCCACCAAAACTTCCGCCGCCACCGCCACTGGAGCCGCCACCACCAGATCTGCTTGATGAAGATCGTACTTTAACGGGTATAGTGTGCTCGCCATGGGACACACGGTGACCACAGTTCTTACATTTATCAAAACGTTCCTCCAGTCCCTGTGAACTGTAGGTTGCGGACCGGATCGTTCGTGAAAGACCGGTTTCAAACGTACGGTAATGACATTGCGGACAATCCATGTACCCAGCATTTTCATCCCAGGGAACCAGCTTGGTCTCATTGCTTGCCTGATCCACCCAGATCTCATAAGACCGGCTGCCGATTTTTTCTTCCAACAGCTGTCCTTGATCCAGATATGCGCTTTCCCGGGTAGCGGCATCATCCTTATTCATGCGCAACCAGCGCCCCGAGCCATCCGGGGGAGTCAGCCGAAGTTCATTCCTTCGGATACGCTTATTTATTCCAAAGAGATCAAACAGCGCCAAAGGACTTAACAATAAAGGAACAAGTCCCCAAACGCGAAACTTACGCAAGGCCTGCTGGATATTCTCTTCATCACGGTAGGAATTGATAATCTGTGTACGACTCGCATTATATTTCATTGCCAGTGTAATGCTTCCAAATATAAACACAAAATAAGGCAGGTTCTTCCATTGATAAACAACTTCGAAGTTGTTCAGCGCAAAAGCACATATAAATACACTGGCAAACATCAGCATTCCCATACAACCGCAGCCGCTGACCAGTGGTGGAAAATATTTACTTTTTTTGGTCAGCTTCCCCTTGATCGCACGGGTCACTTCGCCCAGCCAGATGTAACAGAGGGCAAATAAAGCCAGTAACAAAAGTGAATTTCTCAGGATAGGACTCCTAAAACTCCAAATTGGAATTGCTTCGGGCATCAAACGTTCCAGTTCGGCCCTACTGTCGGGTGATGTCAGAATAGTTTTGATAAACTGCGACGCCTCGAGGACGCCTTGATCATAATTTCCATTTCGAAAATTAGGTACCAGGTACTTTTCGCCGATTCGTTTCAGATAGGCATCCGGCAAGGTGCTTTCCATGCCATAACCCGTAATGAAGCGATATTCCCGCCGGTCTTTCGCAATAAACAATAATAGCCCGTTATTGCTTTCCTTCTTACCTATACCCCAGGTATTAAATAGCTTTAATGCAAATTCAAAATCGCTGTCACCGACATAGTCATTGACCAATACAATGGCATACTCACTTTTGGTAGCTGCTTCGATCTGTGTGGATAAGCCATCCAGCTCGGCAACTGTTCCCGAAGACAGAATCCCATCAGGGTTGGAGACAAAATAATCTTGTCCTTTCTGCTTTGGACTGGGTATATTATCAACTGTATAGGTTATGGATTGCCCAAAAGCTGAAAAACCAGTGAGACAGGTTCCCACCCAAAACAACAAAAAGACATGAAATCGATATAATCTCCACATAGTTTTAGAACAACAAAATTTGGTTCATTGTCACGATATTAAGAAAAAAAAATCAAACCAAGGGTTTCATCAAAAAAAAGCCCATAATCAACCAATGATGGATCTATATAATTCAATATTCGTTTGATGAAAAAGGCAATCGAGAATGCGGAGTTTGCTTTGTGGCTTCGACAGCCCCCTTCTGATAAGGGATCGTTTTATCGTGGTACAATAGCCGATTTAACGGTCGGTGACTTATTCCTTCCCGGCGGCGAGTCTAAAACCGGGAGCCCTCAAATAAACCATATTTATTTTACAGTGATGATTAATGGAGCGGGTCTCGCAGCACCTTCAAAAATTATTGGAGCAGCAAGCGACTAGGTGAAACCATGTCCGGAAGAATTTAAAATCTTTCAGGAGCGACTATCAAGCAAATAAAGGCGAGATGATAACTAAGACTGTATGGCAATAGGAAACTTTCTCATTCGCTGTCAATGACCAAGCCAGTGTAAAATCAAGACACCGATCAATCCAATAACAGAAACGAGCGTTTCCATCACCGTCCATGAGCGAAATGTATCCTTCACGCTCACTCCAAAATAAGATTTGAACATCCAAAACCCCGGATCGTTGACGTGGGAGAACATGAGACTGCCCGCTCCAGTCGCGAGCACCATTAATTCAGGAGTAATACTTCCTGCTTGCACAATGGGAAGCATAATGCCCGCTGCCGTGAGTCCAGCAACACTTGCCGAACCGATAACTAGACGAATGATACCGGCTATTAACCATGCAAGCACAAGAGGCGACAAGCTAAGGTCTGCGGTCTGGTCAGCAATATAGTTCGCGACACCACTATCTACCAAAATTTGCTTGAAGGCGCCTGATGCTGCAATGATAAAAAGGATCATCATGATCCCACGGATTGCTTCTTCCACACTTTCTGATTGCTCCCGCAAACTTTTACCTTGGCGGATACCCATTGTATACATCGCTACTAGCGATGCTATCATCAAAGCCACCACGGGGTCACCCAAGAAACGTAGTGCCGTCAGCCAAGAGGAGCCTTCTGGAAATATTAGATGTGCAAATGAACCAAAAGCAATTAAAATTATTGGAAACAGCCCCGTAAATATACTAATTGCAAATCCGGGAAGCTCTTGCCTATCTGCCTGATTGTGTTCAGGAAAAAACTCGGCAGGTGGGTTGGTCGGAATACGTTTAAGCATCCTTCCGAAGAGCGGACCACCGATAATTATAGCAGGAATTGCCACCACAATGCCATAGGCCATTGTCAAACCTATATCTGCATTGTACGTAACCGCTATGGCTGTAGCTCCCGGATGGGGTGGCAAATAACCATGCGTCACGGACAGCGCTGCCAGCAGCGGCATAGCGACGTAAAGCAAGGGCAATTTATTGGAAGCACATACCATGAAAACGAACGGTACCAAGACGATAAAACCGACATTGTAAAATAAGGGAATTCCTACTAAAAAGCCCGTGAGAACCATTGCCCAAGGCAAGTTCTTTCTGCCAAATACAGCCGTTAGTTTCGTTGTAATCTTTTCTGCAGCACCTCCCTCCGCCATCAATTTACCAAGTAAAGACCCGAAAGCCAGCAAAAGTGCCAACTGGCCCATCGTACTACTCACGCCGGTTTCAATAGATTTAAGGATATCGACGGCATTCATATTCATAGCAAAACCTACCGCAACAGAGGTTATCAGTAATGAAAAGATCGTGTTTAACCTGACTACAGTGACTAAAAGAAGTAGTAAAGCTACTCCCAAAATAACGATGATTAGAGGCATAATAATTTACATCTAGTTAAAACTCACCTTCCAATATATGGTACAGGTGTTCAAATTTCCGGAAGTTCTTCATATATACGGCGTGATTCTCTTCACTCGGTTTGTAATAGTGTTCGGTATCATGTATGCCCGCCGCTTGCTTGTTTTTTACGGTAGGCTCATCCGCCTGTATACCCAATGCTTCCAAACCTATCAATGCTGCTCCCCATGCAGAGCTTTCTACCGTATTTTTGGTGAATACCGGTTTATTGAAAATGTCTGCAAGCATTTGCAGCAACAACGATGAACGCGCTAAGCCACCGCTTGCATAGATCGTATGAATGGGGCCGGTGTTCTCCTCTAATGCGATTCCTACACTGTAAATTGCAAACAACATCCCTTCCATCATGGCCCGCGCAAAGTGCGCCCTGCCATGATGCAGCTGTATTCCAAAATAAACGCCTTTTGCATTGGAATTCCAATGTGGTGCCCGTTCACCGGTTAAATAGGGCAAGAATATCAGGCCCTCTGCCCCGGGGACGACGGAGTCGACCAAAGCATTTAACGAGGCAGAAGAATCTCCATCCGTTTCCGTTTCGGCAAATTCATCCAAAAAGTTGTCTCGAAACCAGTTGCGTAATACACCGCCATTGTTAACCGCGCCACCAATTATATATTCATTCGGTCTCAGTAGGTAAGTAAATAGCCTTTGTTTTTTTTCTTGATTTGCCTGCGGACTTGCTACACGAATAGCTCCACTGGTACCGACAGTTACCGAAGCCACCCCAGGACGTATAGCCCCTACCCCAAGATTAGCCAAACACCCATCACTACCGCCTATAACAAAAGGGGTATCTTCAGGGATGTGCATCAAGTCCGCGATTTCTCGGCTAGGCATGTTTAAAATATAGTCGACCGGAACTGGCGATGCTAGCTGCTCTTCGGATATGCCCGTCAATCTTAACGCCTGCTCAGACCATGTTAAGCGATGTATGTCGAAAAGCCCGGTGGCAGATGCAATGGAATGATCGACCACATAAACACCAAAGAGCCGGTAAAAAAGAAATTCTTTGATACCTATAAACTTATGCGACTGCGCAAATAATTTTTGATCGTTAGACTTTATCCACATTAATTTGCAGAGCAAAGACATGGGATGTATTGGTGTACCCGTTTGTTGATAAAGCAGCCTGCCAGTCTCACTTGCCTCCAAGGCTACCGCAATATCCTCGCTTCTGCGATCTGCCCATATCATGCAATTGCTAAGTGGCATTCCCGCCGAGTCAACAGCGATCAGTCCGTGCATAGCACTGCTCACCGAAATGCATACGGGTTTCGGTATCTCAGCACTCGATTGCTTTAAGCTTACCATGACATACCTAATAGACTCAATACATGCAGCATAAACAATCTCCGGATCTTGCTCATACCAGCCTTCCGACGGGTTTAATATGGGATAAGGTATACCATGTTGCGACAAGATGTTACCTTCGTAGTCAAATGCAACAGCTTTCGCAGATGATGTCCCAATGTCTAATCCAATGATCATAAATAAAATTGATGTTTAGGAGAGTTCAATATACGGATTATCTGTTAGTTTACAACAAAATACTCAACCAGCGAAGTAATTGGAGCAAAAAAAAGCGCTTCTTACCAATCTGCTGATAATCGTCTTTCATAGTACCAACAAAAATGGTAAATTTCAACTTTGAAAACGGTATTAACGATGAGTATAGATAAAATGAATAATTACGATTTTGGAATTGTTGGACTCGGCGTAATGGGACGTAATTTATTACTGAACATCGCCGACCACGGTTTCGCTGTAGCTGGATTAGACCTTGATCCGCAGAAAGCTGAGTCATTGGAAGCTGAAGCAAGTGAAGGACATCGCATCAAAGTGACGACCCAAGTAAAAGAGTTTATAGGGGCTTTACAACACCCCAGAGCAATTATGCTGTTGGTGCCGGCCGGAAAGCCGGTTGATATGGCGATTGCCAGTCTTGTTCCGCTTTTGGATAAAGGAGATATAATCATTGACGGTGGAAACAGCTACTTTGCGGATACGGACAGAAGATTTAATGAGCTTTCCGGGATGGGTATACATTTCTTCGGAATGGGTATATCTGGAGGAGAGAGTGGCGCTCGTCGCGGGCCGAGCTTGATGCCAGGTGGCGACAGAAAGGCATACGAAAGGCTAAGGCCAATATTTGAGGCGGTTTCGGCCAAGGTAAACGGCGAGCCCTGTGTGGAATTTCTAGGCAACGGGTCGGCCGGAAATTATGTAAAGATGGTGCATAACGGGATCGAATATGGTATCATGCAGCTAATTGCAGAGACCTATGACCTGATGAAAAGATTATATGGTTTTGATACCCAAACCATACAGCAGGCCTTCGAAGAATGGAACAAGGGCGAACTAAACTCGTTCTTGCTTGAGATTACCGCGCAGATTCTGAAGAAAAAAGAAGGTGACCAATATTTGGTGGACCTGATTTCAGATTGGGCAAGATCAAAAGGAACGGGTAAATGGACTTCGCAAAATGCGATGGATCTACAGGTGCCAGTGCCTGTGATTGATGCAGCGGTCAATATGCGCGATATGTCCAAATACAAACCCGAACGTTTGGAGGCAGCAAAATTACTTCATTGGGATGGACAGGCTGTTGACCTCCCCGCAACAACGCTCATCGATCGCTTAAAAAATGCATTGTACTTTGTGATCATCACGACCTATGCGCAAGGTTTGGCACAGCTTACTGTTGCATCGGAAAGCTACAGCTATGAGCTAGATTTACGGGTAGTAACCAAAGTATGGCGAGGCGGCTGTATTATTCGCGCGGCTCTGCTCGAGGATTTTAGAAAAGCCTATGCGGCTAATCCGGACTTGCGCAATATCCTACTCGATAACACCATTGCACAAAAGTTGCTGAGTACGCAGGCCAGCCTTCGCGAGGTATTGAAAGATGCTATCGCAAACGGCATACCCGTATCCGGATACGTAAACGCACTCTCTTATTTTGATGCCTACCGATCCGAAAAATTACCTACAAATATTATACAAGCACAACGAGACTATTTTGGCGCACATACCTATGAGCGTATTGATCAGGAAGGTATCTTTCACACCCTTTGGGATTAAGGAAAAAAAGCCTAAATATCTGGTTTAATCTTCGTTTAAAACGCAAAAAAGCGGCTTTTTTAAATAAAGCCGCTTTTTATACCGAGCCTCCTATAGAGATAAACCAATAACCTACTAGGTACAAGTCAGTTGCTCTAACAGCTCCGTTCAGGAGATTTCGTGACAGATAAAGTTTCTGATTTCTGTACTGCAAATATCGGGATTTGGACAAAAACTTATAGCGTATGATTATATGAGATAGACTAACAGCACATATTTACACTCCGTTGATTTAGATGCTATCGCTCAATATCCTTTAAACTGCTCATTTTCTTATATTCCAGGAATCCTTTGATATCTTCAAAATGTTCACGTACACGCTTATTTCCAAACTCAAATACTTTCTCTGCTAAGCCGTCCAAAAAGTCACGGTCGTGTGAAACAAGGATCAATGTACCATCAAAATCCTTTAAGGCATCTTTGATAATGTCCTTGGTCTTCATGTCCAAATGGTTGGTCGGCTCATCGAGGATCAACACATTCACCGGCTCCAGAAGTAGTTTTATCATCGCCAGACGGGTTCGCTCACCGCCGGATAATACTTTAACTTTTTTCGTCGTGTCGTCTCCGCTGAACATAAAAGCTCCCAGAAGATCTTTCATTTTTACACGTACATCGCCTACTGCGATTTGGTCGATGGTATCAAATACAGTCAGTTCGCCATCCAATAAAGCGGCCTGGTTCTGGGCAAAGTAACCGATCTTCGCATTATGGCCTATCTTTAGCGTACCTTCAAAATCTATTTCACCCATAATCGCTTTGATCATAGTCGATTTACCCTCACCGTTCTTACCCACAAAAGCAACTTTTTCTCCACGCTCAATCACCATATTGGCTTTTTGGAATACGACATGATCGTCATATGCTTTGCTAAGATCTTCCACAATCACAGGATATTGGCCCGAGCGCGGTGAAGGTGGGAATTTGAGACGCAAGGCCGAAGTATCTACTTCGTCAATTTCGATAATTTCCAGCTTTTCCAACATCTTAACACGTGACTGCACCTGCAAGGTTTTCGAGTAAGTACCTCTGAAACGATCAATGAATTCCTGATTGTCAGCAATAAAACGTTGCTGCTCCTCATAGGCTTTCAGCTGATGCTGACGTCTTTCCTGACGCAGTTCCAAGTAATGGCTATACTTAGCTCTATAGTCATAAATACGGCCCATCGTCACCTCAATGGTACGATTGGTGATATTATCGACAAAGGCTCTATCGTGTGATATAACAATAACTGCTTTTGCCGAATTCACAAGGAAATCCTCCAACCATTGGATACTCTCGATATCCATGTGGTTGGTAGGCTCATCCAACAAAATCAGATCAGGTTTTTTCAATAATATTTTGGCTAGTTCGATACGCATACGCCAGCCTCCGGAAAATTCCGACGTCTGTCTGGTAAAATCCGATCGTTCAAAACCAAGCCCTTTTAGCACCTTTTCTACCTCTGCATCGTAATTGACCTCTTCGATCGAATAAAACTTCTCGCTCAGCTCTGACACCCGTTCGATCAATTGCATATAATCATCCGACTCATAATCCGTACGGATATTCAGCTGCTCGTTCAGCTGTTCCAACTCATCCCGCATCCCGTAGACCTCCTCGAACGCTTTCGAAGTCTCCTCAAAGACAGTTACATTGTCCTCGGTCAGCAAGTGCTGCGGTAGATAGGCAATAACCGCGTCTTTTGGCCACGCGACATTACCCGTTGTAGGCTTGCCCACCCCGGCGATAATTTTCAACAGGGTAGATTTACCCGCACCGTTCTTACCCATCAATGCAATCTTATCATTCTCATTGATCGAGAAAGAAACATCCGAAAAAAGAGTCGTTCCCCCAAAGGAAACAGAAATATTATTTACGTCAATCACTGTATGTACACTTAAATTTGCCACAAAGATAAGCGAATCAATCTTATAAATAGACAATGGATCATTTTTGTGTATCTTTGCGCCATGCGTTTTGATATTATTACGGTCTTACCAGACCTTTTGGAAAGTCCATTTGCACACTCTATTTTGCAACGTGCAAAGAATAAAGGCCTCGCGGAGATATATGTACACAATTTAAGAGATTACTCAACAAATAAGCACAAAAGTGTGGACGATTACCCCTATGGCGGTGGCTCCGGCATGGTGCTACAGATCGAACCCTTCGCCAAATGTATTGAACAATTGCAGGCCGAACGGACATACGATGAAATCATCTATATGACTCCAGACGGTGAAACATTCAATCAGGATATCGCAAACGGGCTCTCGACCAAAAGTAACATGATGATTCTCTGTGGTCACTACAAAGGTATAGACCAACGCATCCGGGACATATACGTGACCAAGGAAATCTCGGTGGGTGATTATGTCCTGTCTGGCGGCGAACTTCCGGCAGCAATTGTTACAGACGCAATCATCCGTCTGATCCCCGGAGTTTTGTCCGATGAAACCTCCGCACTTTCGGATTCTTTTCAGGACGGATTGCTCGATGCACCGATCTATACACGCCCGGCAGACTGGAAAGGGCATAAAGTACCCGATATTCTACTCAGTGGACATGAAGCAAACATCGCTACCTGGAAGCACGAACAACAGCTAAAAAGAACCCAGGAGAGACGTCCTGATTTATTAAATGATTAAGAAATAAGGTGAATTTTTGTTTTTTTATCACAAAAAGTTTGCTTATTTATTTTTTTTTATAAATTTGTGTAATAATGACACGAAGATATACAAATACAAATTGGTGGTGGCCTGGAGCAATAAGCATCGGGAATCAATTGGTATTGTCATAATATTTCATAATCAACCAAAACCATTTATGGAAATTCCAAACCCGATGCTAACCCGTATCGGGTTTTTTTATGTATAAAAATTATCAACGCGAATAAAAGAATAAAATGAAGTATAAATTCAAAACACAGAGCAGAAAGTTGCTCGCCGACACAACAACACCGGTGAGTATTTATCTTCGATTACGGGATATCTTTCCAAATTCACTGCTATTGGAAAGTTCCGACTACCATAGCCGTGACAACAATATCAGCTATATCTGTTGCCAGCCCATTGCAGGAATCCAGCTGGATGAGCGCGAGTTGACCTTAACCTATCCCGGAAAAGAACGTATTGTCAAAAACGCCCAAGAAATTGAATTGCGTCAGGAAGTTTCCGATTTCCGGAATTCTTTTGAAGATTCGACAGTAGCCGAACTGAACCTAATCTCAAACGGGCTATTCGGGTACTTTACTTTTGACTGCATTGAACATTTTGAGGATATCAAACTGACAACAGCTATCGATCCGGCCCGGAAAATACCGTTTATGCAGTATCACGTCTACAAATATGTGATCGCCATCGACCATTTCCGTAATCAGCTTTATATCTTCGAACACCTTTTGGAAGATGAGGAGTCCGAGCTGGAACGCATGCAATTCCTGATCCAGAACAAAAACTTTCCGGAGTACACATTCAAGTTAGCCGGAGAGGAAAGTTCCAATCGTAGCGACGAGGATCACCGTGAACTGGTTAAGAAGATGAAGGAACATATCCAACGTGGCGATGTCTTCCAGATCGTTCCGTCCCGTGGTTTCCGGACCCCGTTCTCGGGCGACGAATTTAATGTCTACCGCGCTTTACGCTCGATTAACCCCTCCCCTTACCTATTCTATTTTGATTATGGTGATTTTAAACTATTCGGTTCATCCCCCGAAGCACAATTGCGCATCCATGGCAAGCAGGCGACAATCTTCCCGATTGCCGGAACATTCAAAAGAACGGGGAACATGGAAGAAGACCAAAAAATTGCCTCTAGGCTAAAGCAGGATCCAAAAGAAACCTCCGAGCATGTGATGTTGGTGGATCTTGCCCGTAATGATCTGAGCAGACACTGTACCCAGGTTAAAGTAGAATCGTATATGGAGCCACAGTATTATTCGCATATCATCCACTTGGTTTCGAAGGTAACAGGGGTATTAAAGGATAATATCAACCCATTCGATATTGTTGGAGACACCTACCCGGCTGGAACACTCTCTGGAGCTCCTAAGCACATGGCATTGACACTCATTGACCGCTACGAAGGTTTGCAGCGCTCTTTTTACTCTGGAGCGATTGGCTTTATGGGTTTTAATGGTGATTTCAATCACGCCATCATGATTCGCTCATTCCTGAGCAAACAAAATACTTTACATTATCAGGCTGGCGGCGGAATTGTACTGGATTCAGATCCGGAAATGGAACTCCAGGAAGTCAACAATAAAATAGCTGCTTTGCGAAAAGCATTACAATTAGCAGAAACGTTATGATCAGACCATTAGAATACTGTGTCAATACCCAACATATCAATGTTTCCATAGACACCATCGACAACCGCATCGTTGAATTACTGGCCTTACGGAAGACCTATCTCAATAAGGCGAAAGTGTTGCAGGATGATACAGATAACAAACAAAATAGGATAAAAAATATCAGTAGCAATCAGGTAACATTGGCAAAGAAATTTGATCTGCCAGTAGAATTTGTCCAAGCGATATTTGATGAAATAGATAATTACTTTAATCAGGACTATACAACAAGAGGTTATGAGCAACAATAAAATCGTTGTCATTGACAATTACGATTCATTCACCTATAATTTGGTTCATTTGCTCCAGGAGTTGGGACAGGACTATGTGGTGTTGAGAAATGATAAATTCAAACTAGAAGAGCTGGAAGCATTCGATAAAATCCTTCTTTCCCCCGGCCCTGGAATTCCCGAAGAGGCGGGCTTACTGCTTGATGTGATCCGTACTTATGCGCCACACAAGAGTATATTAGGTATCTGTTTGGGGCAACAGGCAATCGCCGAAGTATTTGGCGGCACACTATTTAATATGGAAAAGCCGCTACATGGAGTTGCAACCAACATTATCGTAACCGATGAATCCGAAAAGCTATTTCAGGATTTTCCGAAAGATTCCAAAATAGGACGCTACCATTCATGGGCAGTGAACAAAGATACTTTGCCAGACACACTTAAAGTGACGGCAGTAGACGAGAATGGTATCATCATGGCACTGACACATACGGAGTATGATGTGCGAGGCATGCAGTTCCACCCCGAATCTGTGCTGACAACAAATGGAAAAAAATTAATTGAAAACTGGTTATCTTAATACTACAAATGACTATACTCGATAAAATCATTGAACGAAAAAGAATAGAGGTAGAAAAAGCCAAAGCGCAGGTCTCTGCCGAGGAACTGTTGAACTACCCCTATTTCAGCGTAGCCTGTCTTTCATTACGGGAATCTATATTAGATCCCGAAAAAACGGGGATTATTGCTGAATATAAACGCGCATCACCCTCAAAAGGCGATATCAACAGTACGGCAAAAGTCGAAGATGTCGTCAAAGCCTATGAAGAAGCTGGTGCCTCGGCCGTATCCGTGCTGACCGATGGCGAGTTTTTCAAGGGCAATTTGGCAGATCTCTCCAAAGCAAGGGAAGCAATTAACATCCCTATTTTGCGCAAAGAATTCATTGTCGACAAATACCAGATTACCGAAGCCAAGGCTTATGGTGCCGATGTCATCCTCTTAATAGCAGCCTGCCTCAAAAAGGAAGAAGTTCAGGAATTTGCCGCTTATGCCCATCAGATCGGACTCAATGTGTTGCTTGAAGTACACAATGAGCAAGAACTTTTGGACAATCTTTTTGATGATATTGATGCCATTGGTGTCAATAATAGAAACCTGAAAGATTTCACCGTCGATATACAACATTCGTATGATCTTTTGGATAAGATTCCGTCTGAATACATCAAAGTATCTGAAAGTGGCATTTCTGATCCCAAAACAATTAAAGCATTGAAAAAGGCTGGTTTCCAAAGCTTTTTAATCGGAGAAAATTTTATGAAAACCTCCGATCCGGGCAAAGCGATCAAAGATTTTGTAAATGAGATCTGATTTTATTCAAAATAAAATCTGGATAAGAGTGTCTTTACTGACTATATACAGAAATGACATCTTGAAAAAACCTTCATGACCAGATGCACGACCAGCGATGAAAATCAACTGAAGGTTCTTTCTGACCAATAGAAAACAGGTTTCAGAAAAAAGAGGTTATCCCTAGGCAAGCCAGTTCTCAGCAAATATACCTTCAATACCGGAAGGTATATTTGCTTTCATAGGAAAATTCAATCCCGACAACAGCCCTATCCTTCAGCTACCGTTTCGGTGGTTCGCGGAATACAACAGCGCTACGCGTTCTGAGACATAAAAAGTCGTCGCTAAACTCATGACAGTTAGCTAACTTAATACTAATCCCAAATTTTGTACCTTTGTAAAAAATTTTTGAAAATGTCGGTCAAGATTGGTGAAAATATTGATTTGGGTGAATTCCCTTTGTTATTAGCTCCGATGGAGGATGTGAGTGATCCACCATTTCGCTATGTATGCAAACAGAATGGTGTTGATTTAATGTATACTGAATTTATTTCTTCCGAAGGGCTTATTCGTGATGCTGCTAAATCTGTTCAGAAACTTGATATTTTTGAATATGAGCGGCCGATCGGTATTCAGATATTTGGTGGAGATATCGAAAGTATGCGACAATCAGCTGAAATCTGTACAAAAGCAAATCCAAATCTCATCGATATTAATTACGGTTGCCCGGTTAAGAAAGTGGTCTGTAAGGGCGCTGGCTCATCCCTATTGCAAGACATCGATAAGATGGTTGCAATGACCAAAGCTGTTGTTGAGGCGACTCATCTACCGGTGACGGTAAAAACACGTCTTGGCTGGGATGATAATACCAAAAATGTATACGAAGTAGCTGAACGCTTGCAAGACGTCGGCATCAAAGCATTAGCGATACATGGCCGTACCCGTGCGCAATTGTATAAAGGTCAAGCGGACTGGTCGATGATCCGTGATATCAAACGCAATCCACGCATTCAGATTCCAATTTTTGGGAATGGCGATGTGGATTCAGTCGAAAAAGCAGCGGCCTGGAGACAGGAATACGAGGTTGATGGCATTATGATCGGTCGTGCGGCTATTGGTTACCCTTGGATCTTTAGAGAGATCAAGCATTTCTTCCATACTGGTGAACGCCTGGAGGGACCTACAATTGCTGAACGGGTTGAGGTATGTAGAACACACTTAAACAAATCCATTGAATGGAAAGGCGATAAATTAGGAATCTTTGAAATGCGGAGACATTACGCAAATTATTTCAAAGGAATTCCAAATTTTAAAGAGTCCAGAATGAAACTCGTCAGCTTACAGACGCAGGATGAGATTTTGGATGTACTCCATGATATCGAACATAACTTCGAAACTGAAGTATTTTAAGATTTCCAATAATTGAAAAAGGCGACAACCAAATTAAGTTGTCGCCTTTTTTATGCCCTGAACAAACCAGCTATTTTCTTCGAATCAATTTCATCAGCCCATTCTTCTCAAGGAAAAAAGTAACACCAAGCAACATCAGAAGCATAGCGTTTCCAATCCAGATATTACTATGAAAAATCTGGAAGCTCAACCAGGAAATCAAAAGTCCTACGCCGAGATAGGCCGAAATCTTAACCATCTTATAGGGGATCGGATAATACTTCTGGCCCCAATAAAGTGAAAAACCGATCATAACCAAATAGACTACGGTTGTTGATAAAACCGCACCTACATAGGAATAACTCGGGATAAGCCAAATATTGAGCAGTATGGTGATTAAAGCTCCTATTCCAGAAATATAAAGTGCGTAACGCGTCTGATCAGTTAACTTATACCAAATTGATAGATTCATATATATACCAAGAAGTACATAATTGAAAAGGAGTATCGGAACAATTTTAAGTCCTGTCCAGTATATTGCGATCTCTTTTTCATTGCCCTTGATAAAATACTTTAGCCAATCCAGATTAACGGTCAATCCAACCATTGCAATTACCATCAAAATAACAAAATACTCCATGATTAATGCATAGGTTTTCGACGCATTTTGGTTCTTCGAATAGGAAAAGAAGAACGGTTCGGCTCCCAATCTAAAGGCCGTAACAAATAAGCTTAGGAATACAGCTAATTTAGCAACCGCACCATATATGCCAAGATCCCGAATTCCTACTTCACCAGGGAGCAGCTTAGGGAAAAACATCTTATCTAAGTTTTCATTAATAATGAATGAAATATTGGCTATTAATATCGGGAAACTATACGTCAGCATTTGATTCATTAACTTCCGGTCTAATTTCAAGCGAAATGCCATCAATTCAGGCAACAGCAAAATCAATGTAACCACACTGGCAAACAGGTTTGAAATAAAGACATAACCTATCCAGCCTTCTTTAAACCATGTTCCGGCAAAATTCGCCCAAAAGCTGTACTGATGAACCCAATCAGGCAAGAAATAAATAAAAAACAGGTTTGAAATCACGGTAATACCGATATTGACGAATTTCAATGCACTGTATTTATACGGCCTACCCTCTGCACGCAGCTTTGTAAATGGCACAACTGCCAGCGCATCCGCAACAAGGATAAAAGCAAAATACTTAATGTACTGTTCATATAGGTCCACATCAGCACCATCCGCAAACCATGCCGCAATAGGCCGTGTAAACACAAAAACAGATAACAGTAGAATGCCTGAACTAACTAAAGTAACAAAGAAACTATTATTGTAGACCTTACTTTTATCTTGTGGTTCGACCTTTTGAAGATAGCGAAAATAGGTTGTTTCCATACCAAATGCCAACACCGCATTCAACATAGACATCCAGGCATAAAAATTAGAATAGATACCATATACTGCCGCATCTTTAAATTTGCGGAGGTAAAGAGGCGTCATCAAAAACCCTATCATTCTCGAAACAATAGTAGTTACGCCATAGATAACGGTATCACTGAGAAATTTCTTAATTGCTGACACTAGGCTTTAGGATTGAACTCTTTTAATCACTTCAAAATTAGAAAAGCCTTTTAGTTCGCCTTCCTTAACTTCAACAGCTTCAACATTTGCATCTTCCGGACCTTCCTGGCAGAAGTCCAACAATGAATCAAGTGCAAAATCATCACCCTCCGCCTCGATATAGACAGATCCATCTTTTTGGTTGAGTACAAAGCCTTTTACACCAACCTGATCCGCAACGGCTTTGGCCGTCAACCGAAAAAAGACCCCCTGTACTTTACCCCTTATCGAAATATTCAAATGTTTCATAAGAGCAAAAGTACAGAAGTTTTTGTGGAATTAAATACTATGCTAAACGTTTGATTTTAACTTTATCTGTCAAACGCATGTGTTCCATACCTTGGAGTAGAACAATGCCCGGCTTTTTACCCACTTCCAGAGATCCATACACATCCTGGATGTTCAACGCAATAGCCCCATTGATCGTCGCCCATTGGATAGTTTGCAGAAAATCCAAATCTTCGAAATGTTCATGCAATACCTTCAATTCCTCCAATACCGAAAGTGTATCATTCGACGCCAAACTGTCTGTTCCGATAACCAGCGGCTGTCCTGCATTTATAAAATTATGGATCTTTGGTAAAGCACCTTCGATATATAAATTTGCTTTTGGACACAAACACCACACAACATCCCGATCCATACGCTCCACAAAATCCAAATCTTTTAGTGATGTATACGTATTATGAACTAACAACAACTTATTCGGATAAGGCAGATAAGGCAAATAAGACTGTATCGAATTCCGGGCTTGCGCTTTAATGGAATCTGCATTTTTACCAATGCTCTTATAGAAATCCAGAAATTCACCCGTTTTGTATCTAAATAACTTATTCTCCTCGTCACTCTCCTGGTTATGGATACTTATAATATTGGTCTCCGCTACTGCTTTTTTGAATTTCTTGAAGAGCGCTTTTGAACAGGAATAGGGTGCGTGTGGCGTAATAGACACATGGCCATTCCTGAATTCCTGAGTCAAGGATTTAGCTTCCTTTAATTTAAAATCAGCTTCTTCAGGCTCAACCCCAATAACTTCCACAAATGTATGATAAAGTATTTGCGATGCTTCCTTCAGGGTAGAAGAATTATCTGTATTTGCATGGTCACCCACCGCAACAATACCATTTTCGTACATCTCCTTATCCGCTTTTGCCATCGCATCATCCATTTTCTTCATGGAGGCATTACGCGATGTCATTACTTGACTTAGGAAGTTTGGTAGCCCGGTACCTCTCGGTACTACGCCTTTCATATGTGACAATTCGAGATGACAATGGGCATTGATAAAACCTGGAATAATTACGCCCTCATACCTTTCGATTTTGGCTTTTTCAGTCAAAGTAAATGACGCGGGGTCATAAATACCCTGGATTGTTCCCTCCTCATCTACCGCAACAATACCATCTTTTATGGGCATCGCAGTAATCGGTAGAATATAATTTGCGCTTAAATATTTTAACATTTTATCTCCTCACTCTCAAATTAGTAATTAAAAATTTTTGACCGATATGAATACATACTAGCAGTAGAAAATTCTTTGGCAAGGTACCTAAAAAGAACAATAAATACCAAAAACAAGCCTAAACGTAAAATTTTAAACCATAAGGAAATTTTAACAGATTTTTAACTAGAATGGTTTTTTGTCAAAAAATAGACCAGGCTATACCATTCCAATTTTAATTTATATATTCGCACCGTCGAATAGGGGTGCCTTGTTTTGTCAGAAACACAAATAAAGGCTGAGATTATACCCAACAGATTCAATTCTGTGCACCTGATCCAGGTAATGCTGGCGGAGGGAGAGGTTAGTTAAATAGAACGATCGTAGTGACCCCTTTCTATGATTTGTTTAACTTAAACAAAATACATCAACATGATCAAATTTTTGATTTGTAGCGCTTTAGCTACCACTTTATGTCAAATTGTTGTTGCTCAGCACAATTTGACTATTAAAACTGTAGACAAGAACACACAGAAGCCCCTACAAAATGCATCCGTTTCCATCGATGGGCAGACTTCTTATACAACCAAATCGGATAAAGACGGCCTGATCAAACTATATAATATCGAAAAAGGAAAACATGTTATTCAGGTTTCATTTGTAGGGTATCAGACTTGGACCCAAAGCCTGAATATGGAGCGCGACCTGACATTGACGGTTCAACTTGATCCCAAAACAATTCGTACCGAAGAGGTACTTGTCGTAGCTACAAGAGCTAAAAAGAACGCTCCAACGACATTCAAGAATATCTCAAAAGAAGAGATTTCGCGCAATAATCTGGGACAGGATATCCCCTACCTCTTGAATCAGACCCCTTCTGTCCAGGTAAACTCCGATGCAGGAGCTGGTATAGGCTATACAAATATGACAATCCGAGGCTCGGACAACCAACGTATCAATGTGACCTTAAACGGTATTCCACTAAATGATGCTGAGAGTATGGGCTCATTCTTTGTCAATCTGCCGGATTTCGCCTCCTCCACAGAAAGCATCCAGGTACAGCGGGGTATCGGAACTTCGACAAACGGTGCGGGTTCGTTCGGTGCTTCACTGAATATTCAGTCCAATACTTTAGCCGAACAACCTTATGCTGAACTTAATAATTCCTTCGGTTCTTACAGCACATGGAAAAATACGGTAAAGCTCGGGACTGGTTTGATCAACGACAAATTCGCTTTCAACGCACGGTTATCTAGAATCAGCAGTAATGGTTATATTGAAAGAGGCTCCTCAGACCTACAATCCTTTTATATCGACGGTGGCTACTATGGTAAGAAACATATTCTAAAAGGGATCGTTTTCTGGGGAAAAGAAAAAACATATCAGGCCTGGAACGGGGTACCAGAACCATTGATTACCGGTGACAGATCCCGTATGGATGATTATGCAGATAATGGCTTATATGTATCTGGCAAAGAAAAAGACCGCTTTATGAATGCTGGGCGAAACTATAACCTTTATACGTACAAAAACCAAACGGACAACTATACGCAAAAGCATCACCAGATCCACTACACCAATATCCTCAGTGATAAGCTCACATTGAATACCGCCTTACATTATACAAGAGGTTATGGCTACTATGAGGAGATGAGACCGGAGGACAAATTAAGTAAATATGGACTGCCAGACGTCATTATTGGTCAGGATACCATCAAAAAAACAGATCTGGTCCGTAGAAGATGGTTAGATAATTATTTCTACGGCATGACCTATGCCTTGAATTACAAACCTAATGATCAACTTGAAATTATCTGGGGCGGTGCGTACAACCAATATAAAGGCAAACATTATGGAGAAGTAATCTGGGCTCAATATGCTTCGACAGGATTTATAGACGACAAATATTATTTTGGAAAGTCGCAGAAAAATGACTTCAGCAATTTCTTAAAAGTGGATTACAAATTGGATAACTGGATCCTAATGGCTGACGTACAGTACAGAAATGTAGACTACAAAATGTACGGCGACGATGATAAGGTCAAAAACTATAACTACCACCCCAAATTTAATTTTCTAAATCCCAAAGCCGGAGCAACCTATCTATTAAATGATCATGCAAATATCTATGCTTCTTATGCCTTTGCGCAAAAAGAACCCGTCCGCAAGGATTTCATTGAGAAAAACAGCCAACTTCCGGATCCAACGCCAGAAAAAATGCAGGATATCGAAATTGGATATAGATTCAGCAATACCAAATTTAATATTGGATTGAATGGATATGGCATGTTTTATAAAGATCAATTAATTCCTACTGGTGCGATCAGTGATACCGGTGCTCCGATCCGTCAAAATGTGAAAGACAGCTATCGAATTGGATTGGAATTTGACGGAACCTGGAACATCAATAAGCAATTGAACTGGAAGGCTACCGCTACTGTCAGCCAGAACAGGATCAAGAATTTTGAGGAAGTCATCGGCGATCTCACAATTGCCTATCCAAAGACTGATATCGCTCTGTCTCCAAATACGATTATATCCAGTAACTTCTCCTATAGTCCTATTGAACCGCTCACATTCTCATTGCTATCAAAGTATGTGGGAAGACAATATCTTGATAATTCATCTGCAAAAGAAAGGAGCATTTCCTCCTATTTTGTCAACAATTTGTTAGCGAACTATAGTTTTACGGCTTTAGGCATCAAAAACATCAGTGCGACTTTACAGGTCAACAATATACTCAACGAAAAGTACGAAACGAATGGTTACACCTTTGGCTGGATGGAAGGCGATACCAGAAAATATTATAATTTCTACTTCCCACAGGCGCCTACAAACTTTATGTTGGGCCTGAACATGAAATTTTAACAATTACGTCCTCCGGATCTATAAAAGCCTCCTTCTCTTAAATAGAAAGGGAGGTTTTTTATTTTAGCACCAATAAATACGAGATTGGGCCTTTTTGACGATTGGAATTTTTAACTTTGGTTTTATACTTTTCATTATGCGCGCAGTAATACAACGGGTAAAACATGCTTCCTGTACCGTCGATGAGCAGATCACGGGGCAAATTCAAAAAGGTTTAGTGATCCTATTGGGAGTAGAAGAAGCTGATACAATTGAAGACTTACAATGGTTAGCACAAAAATTCGTTAACCTACGTATTTTTGAAGATGAACAGGGCTTAATGAATAAATCCATACTGGACATTGGTGGTAATATCCTACTGATTTCACAGTTCACCTTATTTGCACAGACAAAAAAAGGGAATCGACCATCATTTATTCGGGCCGCAAAGCCGGATAGCGCCAAACCACTTTATGAAGAAATGGCCAAGTTGCTTTCCCAACTGATCGGGCAACCCGTTCAGCTTGGAATATTTGGAGCGGACATGAAAATAAATCTCTTGAATGACGGTCCGGTTACCATAATAATGAACACAAAAGATAAGGACAATTTTTAAACTACTTAATCCAAAAAAATGACAATCAAAGAAGCACAGGAAGTAATTGATAAATGGATCAATACGACAGGAATACGCTATTTCAACGAATTGACAAATACAGCCATGCTTATGGAAGAAGTCGGTGAAGTCGCCCGGATTATGGCTAGACAATATGGCGAACAGTCATTCAAAAAATCAGATAAAGAAGTTAACCTGGCGGATGAAATGGCCGATGTACTGTTTGTCTTAATCTGTCTTGCAAATCAAACGGGCATAGACCTGACTGAGGCATTGGAAAAGAATCTGCAAAAGAAATCTATCCGGGACGCGGATCGTCATAAAAACAACGAAAAATTAAAATAAGACCTTTATACGTATCCGAGGGTTAATATCAATCTTAGACACAATTTTAGAGTAGATATGATGAATAAACTATTTATTATTTATTCGCTTGTAGGAAGTTTATTATTCGCTTCCTGTTCCAATACCCACAGGCAGCTTGACTCCTATCATAAAGCTACTCCTGCGACTTTTAACAAAGCAGCTGTAGTCACTGCCCATCCCCTAGCGTCCGAAGTTGGGGTGATGATCCTGAAAAAGGGCGGAAACGCGATTGACGCTGCTGTCGCGGTTCAGTTCGCACTTGCCGTAGTCTATCCGAATGCAGGCAATATAGGCGGCGGTGGATTTATGCTGTATCGTGATCACCAAGGTCAATATGATGCATTGGACTTTCGGGAAACTGCTCCCAAAAAGGCGCACCGCGATATGTATCTCGATGCGCAAAACAATGTTATTCCCGATCTGAGCCTGTACAGTCAATTGGCATCGGGCGTGCCCGGTTCTGTTGCCGGTATGTGGGACGCGCATCAAAAATATGGGAAGCTGGCCTGGAAAGAGCTACTGGCTCCAGCGATTGAGCTCGCCAAAAAAGGTTTTAAGATCAGTGAAAGACAAGCCAGCGAATTTGAGAGTCATAAGGAACGTTTTGTCAAGCTGAATCCTAAGGGAGCAGCAATTATCAGAAATACAACATGGAAAACCGGGGACCTATTCGTACAGCAAGATCTTGCCAATACCATCGAAAGAATTGCCAATGAGGGACGCGACGGCTTCTATAAAGGAAAAACGGCAGATTTGCTCGTTGCCGAGATGAACAGAGGTAAAGGGATCATTACCCATGAAGACCTCATCGGCTACAAGGCGCTTTGGCGTACCCCTATTGCATCAACTTATAGAGGTCACAAGGTTGTTTCTATGCCACCACCATCGAGCGGCGGAACTTCCCTACTGGCTTTATTAAAGTCTGTTGAACAATTCCCGCTCCGTCGTTGGGGATTTCAGACAGACTCTACGATACGTGTCATTGTTGAAGCAGAACGTTACGTATATGCCAATAGAGCCAAATATTTAGGGGATCCTGATTTTATCAATGTCCCTGTACAGCAATTGGTCGATTCCTCGATAAATGCCGCTAAACTCAACCCTTTTAATTTTCATCAGGCGACATTGAGTAAAAACGTCAATGCAGATGTTATTCCAGGCTATGAAAGCGAACAAACAACACATTTTAATATTGTTGATGAGCAAGGAAATGCGGTTTCCATCACCACGACACTCAATGATTCCTATGGATCCGGTGTCATCGTGGACGGAGCAGGATTTCTTTTGAACAACGAAATGGACGATTTCTCCATAAAGACCGGTGTACCCAATATGTATGGCCTGACCGGAGAAAAGGCAAATGAAATCCAGCCGGGAAAAAGGATGTTGAGTTCCATGACACCCACCATTCTTGAGAAGAACGGCAAGCTTTTTATGGTGGTAGGGACACCGGGCGGATCAACAATTATTACCTCCGTTTTCCAAACTATATTAAATGTGATCGACTTTGGACAAAATGCACAGTCCGCTGTGAGTTCACCCCGGTTCCATCATCAATGGCTACCAGACCGCATTGATGTAGAGAAAGATGCGATTGAGGGATCACTCCGGGACAGACTGGCAAAGGATGGTTATGTGATAAATCCCCGCGGAACAATAGGACGTGTAGAAAATATTCTTGTCCTTCCGAACGGCAAATTACAGACCGGAGCCGATCCGCGTGGCGATGATACGGCAAAAGGATATTGATGCTCAACGCGTAATGGCTACTTTTTAAACCGAGGAATCCTTTCGGAAAGAAAAATTTAATTACATTTAATATTAACAATCTAAACTTTTTAAGATATATTTAGTCAAAAAAAATAAATATCAAAACTTTATGTTAAATAAGCACTTTTTCAATGCATTACTAATTTTGGCTGTAGTTGGTTTATTCGTAAGCTGCGGAATAATGAAACCAATGGATTTCACCAACATCAAAGTAGGTATGAATCAACAGGAGGTCATCCAAAAAATAGGTAAGCCAAACCTCGTCGTTGCCTCAAAAAAATACAATGATGGTGTCCTAGAAATATATGAATATATTACTGGGAGTATAGATTCGACACATATTAAACGGAGCTGGTTGCATTTTTTCAATAACGAATTGCAGGAATGGGGCCCGAAAGAAAGTTATTCGCCAAACGATTATGACGAGTATTATAGACGATATCGACATAAACAATAATATATAAAAAAAGCTCAACTGGAAAATCCAGTTGAGCTTTTTTATATCCGGTAGTTTGGATGATCTTACATCATGCCGCCCATACCACCACCCATTGGAGGAGCACCAGCGCCTACAGGGTTTTCTTCAGCTTCATCAGCTAATACACATTCTGTTGTCAACAACATTGAAGCAACTGAAGCTGCATTTTCTAAAGCAATACGAGATACTTTAGTTGGGTCGATTACACCAGCCGCGATTAAGTTCTCATATTGGTCAGTACGCGCATTGTAACCAAAGTCAGCAGTACCTTCTTTTACTTTCTGAACGATTACTGCACCTTCGATACCTGCGTTGTTACAGATTTGACGCAAAGGCTCTTCGATAGCACGTTTGATGATATCGATACCGATCTGCTCATCTTCGTTTTCACCTTTAAGGTTTACCAAAGCTTCAGTAGCACGGATAAATGCAACACCACCACCTGCAACGATACCTTCTTCAACTGCAGCACGAGTTGCGTGTAAAGCATCGTCAACACGGTCTTTTTTCTCTTTCATTTCGACCTCAGTAGTCGCACCTACGTACAATACAGCTACACCACCTGACAATTTTGCCAAACGCTCTTGTAATTTTTCACGATCGTAGTCAGAAGTTGTTGTTTCGATTTGTGAACGGATTTGAGCAACGCGCGCTTTGATATCTTCTACGTTACCACCACCGTTGATAATTGTTGTATTATCTTTGTCAACTTGAACTTTCTCAGCTTGACCTAAATAAGATAATTCCGCATTCTCCAATTTAAAACCTCTTTCTTCAGAGATTACAGTACCACCAGTTAGGATAGCGATATCTTCTAACATTGCTTTACGACGGTCACCAAAACCTGGAGCTTTTACAGCCGCTACTTTCAGAGAACCACGGATTTTATTGACTACCAATGTCGCCAATGCTTCACCATCTAAGTCCTCAGCAATAATCAATAATGGTTTACCAGTTTGCACTTGTTTTTCCAAGATAGGCAACAATTCTTTCATATTGCTGATTTTCTTGTCGTAGATCAAAATGTAAGGGTTATCCAATTCCGCTTCCATTTTGTCAGAGTTCGTAACAAAGTATGGTGATAAATAACCACGGTCAAATTGCATACCTTCTACAGTTTTTACTTCTGTTTCAGTACCTTTTGCTTCTTCAACTGTGATAACACCATCGTTACCAACTTTTTCCATTGCTTGCGCAATTAAAGAACCAATTACTTCGTCATTATTCGCAGAGATCGCTGCTACTTGTTTGATTTTGTTGTTATCTTGACCAACTGCTTGAGATTGCGATTTCAAGTTAGCAACTACGGTTGCTACAGCTTTGTCAATACCGCGTTTTAAATCCATCGGATTAGCGCCAGCAGCTACAGATTTGATACCTGGAGCAACGATTGCTTGTGCCAATACGGTAGCCGTAGTTGTACCATCACCCGCTTGATCAGCAGTTTTAGAAGCAACTTCTTTTACCATTTGAGCACCCATATTCTCTAAAGCATCTTTCAATTCGATTTCTTTCGCAACTGAAACACCATCTTTAGTAATGACCGGTGCACCGAATTTCTTTTCAATAATTACGTTACGTCCTTTAGGACCCAATGTTACCTTAACCGCATTTGCTAAAGTGTCTACACCTTTTTTAAGGGCCTCACGAGCCTCAACGTTATATTTTACTTGTTTTGCCATTTCTTTAATATTGTATCTTGAGATATTGGTAGAAAAACTCCAATTTTGCGGAGTCTATGTGACTACTTACCTCAGTTTCTAATGTTTTTACTTTGTAATTTTAACTATTGATCGCTTAGATAACAGCGTAAATGTCAGACTCACGCATAATTAAGTACTCTTTTCCTTCGTAAGTAATTTCAGTACCTGCGTATTTTCCGTATAATACTTTATCACCAACTTTCACAGTTAACGGCTCGTCAACTTTACCTGTACCTACAGCAACGACTGTACCTTGAGATGGTTTTTCTTTTGCTGTATCGGGGATATACAACCCTGAAGCTGTTTTTTCTTCTGCTGGAGCAGCTTCTACTACTACTCTGTCTCCGATAGGTTTGATACTTAATGCCATAATTAATTTACTTTTTATCTGTTATTGAATTTTTATTTTTATGTTATAATCGTTATAGACACATCATCTTTTATGCCAATTGTAAATAAGCGGATGTATCAGACAATTTTTCACCGAAAACTTAACATATTAATAAATTAAAGCACATTTCACTGTCACACTGTCACTGTTTATCTGACATCCTTACAAAACCTTTTCTGCTGTTACGCGCACCGCCAATAGGCAAACTTTCGAAACAGATAACGGCATACTTTCACATTCCGCAAACAGCACCTGCTTGAATATGAACAGAAGCCCGCTCTGCTCAATAAGCCGAGCGCAGCGATTCTATGCAGAGCCTAATAAAAAACACGAATCAATAAAACTGACACTTTTAGCAAAAAAAAAAGCCTCGTCTAAATTGTAGACGAGGCTTTAAGAATTTCTTTGTTCGAAACTATTTTTTAGCTTCTTCAGCTGGTTTAGTTGCCGGTGTTGCAGCCGGAGTTTTTTGCTCAGATTGCGTTGGAGCAGCTTGCCCTTGTGTTGCTGGCGTACCTGCAGGTTTCTGCGCTGGCGTACCTAAGTTCAAAGGTCCTTGTTGAGCCGGCACCTCAATTTGACCACCAAGCCCACCTTTAGATGTACTTGGCGATGTGCCCATAATGTTAACACCCAAACTAAAAATCATAATAGCAATCACCATGATCCATGTACCTTTTTCCAAAAAGTCACCTGTGCGTTTTACACCCATTAGGTTTGTTCCACCAGAAAAACCAGATGATAAACCACCACCTTTTGGATTTTGGATTAAAACCAAAAATGCTAAAATAATACTAGCTAATATGATAAGACCAATTAATAATCCTTGCATCTCTTTATGTAATTAATTTAATTTCTTTTCTAATTCTGTTATGCGTGCCGCAAAGTAAGCATTTTTTTCTGGATATTTCAAAACTAATTTTTCGTAAACCTCTATTGCTTTAGGATATAAACCCTGTTCGGCATATATTTTTGCAAGGGTCTCAGTCACGAGTGAATGCTGATCTTCCGAACTCTTTCTTGCTTTATTCTCTAAATCCAGCTTTTCAGCCTGCAATGGTTGGATCATAGGCTCTTCGCGGATAAATTTCTCGATAACCTCATCCGTTTTGCGCGGAATCTGAAAAGCGATTGTGGTTTTTACTTCATCGCTAAGTTTTGCCTCCGGCGATTGCAGATGAAAAATGTTCTCCCGGATCTGTTGATCCAATAGCTGGCTGTCCAATTTTTCGTGAATCTTGGCGATATCATCCTTCGATGGAGGCATGGGCCGCAATGGCGATTTTACATAGGGCTGGTATGTCTCAGCATACTCAAGGCGCGTTTTATGCAACCACCATAGGAAGCTATAAGGCATGGTATCATCATCATACACTGTGATACGCTCTTGCGTATCCTCCGATGATTGAACAGTGACCTCGACATGAGCCGGCTCAACAGCCTCTGACGCATCAACGATGCGGGATTGTTGTTTTGCTTCACTCGAACGAAAATAATCTTGCGCCACACCTGCTTGAATCAAACGATCCAATTCATCTGTCTTCTCCACCTCTTCAACCTCAGTTTCCACCTGTTCAACCTCAGCATCTACGGCTACTTCTTCCTCAATGACGACACCTTCGGACAAGCCATCCTCAATTTCCTCATCCAGCATAATATCTTCCAATTGGATTTCTTTTACTGCCACGATTGATCTACTATGCACAAACTCGTATAACCAATTTGGGGACGGAGCATACAGTAAGGTAGCCGATAGATTCTGAACAGACTTACTTTTACCAAAAATTTTACGTTCAAGGATAAACCGTAAACTTTGTGCATAGGGATATTTTTCAATCAAAGCCAATATCACCTCCTCATCAACAGATTCCGGATGATGGATTGCTCGAAAGAAAAGCTCATTATTCGATAGTGGCATAGTAATATTCATCTTGGAACAGGATTACCAATTGGCAAATGCCTTATTATAAATATCCTCCGTCAGCATCTGGATGATTTCCTTACCCAATTTCTCCTCCTCAGCACTCTGAAGATTTCCTGCGAACTCCTTGAAACGTGTAAAAGGCTGTTCAAAATCATCTTTAGGGTTAATCTTGTTATGATAGGAAACTTTAATCGTAATGGTCATCCTATTCATTGCAGCGCGGTCTGTCCCTGCTTCAACAGCTGCCGGACTGATCGTATAATCTGTAATGAATCCTTCAAAAGTGGCATCACCATCTTGATTGACCTGGCTCAAACGGGATTGATTTCGAATACGCTCTTTTAAAGCTTCTGTAAAATTCTGACTTAAAGTCGGATAAACCAAAGGGGCAATATTTTCGAAATATTGAATATTGACAGTCTTCATCCCTTCTGGAATGGATCCACCTGTGAATCCATATTTCACGCCACAACTATTCATGACGAATAGAAACGCGATCGTGAGAACGGTATATAAAATTCTTTTTGACAACATGAGCAAAACCTTAGTCTAAATTTAAGTCTTTAATTTTCCTATACAAAGTTCTTTCGGAAATTCCTAATTCCTGCGCTGCAGCCTTTCGTTTACCCCGATGTTTTTTCAATGCCTTTTTGATAAGATCTGATTCCTTGTCCACCAAAGACAAAGACTCTTCTACTTCCTGTGCATCTTGTAGATAATCATCCTGCGCAACCGGATTCTTCAATACATTTGCAGTATTATTGGGCGAATGAATTGTCAGCGTCGGTGCAATACCATATCCTTCATTATCAGACTTTATCTGTGGTTCGATTTCCTGATAGAGCTGATTGATATAAGGTGAGTTTTGATCAAATGTAGAAGAATCTACGCCTTTCTGAATTAGCTCTACAACGAGTTTTTTCAGATCGACCATATCTTTTTTCATGTCGAAAAGAACCTTATACAGCAGGTCCCTTTCAGAGAAATCTTCCTTTGCACCAGTATTGGATGAAACTATGGCCGGTAAACTTGTACGGGACTCATTTGGCAAATAGTTTTGCAGAATACGTGCATCAACAATACGTTCTTTCTCCAAAACAGCAATTTGTTCAGCGACATTTTTTAATTGGCGCACATTCCCTGGCCAATTATAGTTCCGTAACATATTTTGCGCGTCTTCCGTCAGCTGCACTCCGGGAGAGCGATACTTTTCCGAAAAGTCAACAATAAACTTGCGAAACAATAAATTGATATCCTCAGGGCGTTCTCTGAGAGAGGGCACACGCAAAGGAACAGTATTTAACCGGTAATACAGATCTTCCCGAAATTTACCTTTTTGAACCGCTTCAAACATGTTGACGTTTGTAGCAGCAACAACACGGACATTGGTTTTTTGAACCTTTGATGAACCCACACGTATGTACTCGCCGGATTCCAAAACACGTAGCAATCGGGCCTGCGTACCTAAAGGCAACTCTCCGACCTCATCCAAAAAAATTGTTCCGCCATCAACGACCTCAAAATAACCCTTACGTGCTTCATGAGCACCGGTAAAGGAACCTTTCTCATGGCCGAATAATTCGGAGTCTATTGTTCCTTCTGGTATTGCCCCACAGTTGACCGCTATAAACGGACCATGCTTGCGGGAACTCAATTGATGGATAATATGCGAAAAAACTTCTTTACCACTACCACTTTCACCTTGTATTAATACAGAAATATCAGTTGGAGCCACCTGACGGGCGATATCTATCGCCCGATTTAACAAGGGTGAATTACCGATGATTCCAAATCTATTTTTTATATCTTGGTTATCCATAAATTTCCAGTTGGAAATAAATTTAAATTAAGTTTTCTTAATCAACAATTTTACCGAGCAAGGTTGCTGATGTACATGATTCCACAAGCACATTGACATAGTCACCTTGTTTGTAACGAGCGTCTATAGGAAATACGACCAAGGCATTCTGATCATTACGACCACAGAAATCAAACTCAGATCTTTTCGAAAAACCCTCTATAAGGACTTTACATACCTTTCCAATAAAATGTTGGTAGCGATATAAACTATGGTCACGTTGTTTGTTGATCACTTCAGTCAGACGGCGCTTTTTAACATCTTCTGGAATATCATCTGCATAACGTTTGGCTGCTAATGTTCCCGGTCTTTCAGAATAAGCAAACATATATGCAAAGTCATATTTCACATAATCCATCATGGATAGCGTTTCCTGATGTTCCGCTTCTGTTTCTGTACAGAATCCAGTAATCACATCGGTAGAGATCGCACAATCTGGAATAATTCTGCGGATAGCGTCCACACGTTCCATATACCACTCCCGATCATAAGTACGGTTCATAAGCTCCAGTACTCTGGAATTCCCGGATTGCACCGGTAAATGGATATAGTTACAGATATTTTCATGTGAAGCGATCGCATACAAAACTTCATCCGTGATATCTTTTGGATGGGAAGTCGAAAAACGAACCCGCAACAGGGGACTCACTTCCGCCACCATGGTCAATAGTTTAGCAAATGTGACTGTCTCACCAGGAGCTTCGCCTTCTGCAACGGGCGCAGTATATTTGTAGGAATCCACATTTTGACCTAACAACGTCACTTCTTTATAGCCAGCATTGAACAGATCTTGTGCTTCTTTCACAATAGAATGAGCATCACGACTACGCTCACGTCCCCTGGTAAACGGAACTACACAGAACGAACACATATTATCACAACCCCGCATGATCGAAATAAAGGCTGTTACACCATTTGAATTTAATCGAACCGGGTTAATGTCGGCATAAGTCTCCTCACGGGACAACAAAACATTCACCGCTTTTGCTCCATCATCTACCTTATCGATTAAGTTAGGAAGATCACGATATGCATCAGGCCCTACCACAACATCAACCAGTTTTTCCTCCTCTAGAAACTTCGATTTCAAACGCTCCGCCATACAGCCCAGCACACCAACAATCATTCCGGGATTTTTGGTCTTGGCCGCCTCAAATTCTTTCAATCGATTACGAACACGCTGTTCCGCATTTTCACGGATGGAACAGGTATTAATAAAAACAACATCCGCTTCCTGATAATTCTTTGTTGTTTCAAAACCTTTATCCAACAAAATAGAAGCAACGATCTCACTATCCGAAAAGTTCATTTGGCAACCGTAACTTTCGATATACAGTTTACGCCCATTACTGATCTTTGGATCCTGTTCCAATAACAATGCCTCACCCTGACGAGATTCGTCGTGTTCCTTAGTTGTATGTGTTAAATCTAGCATAGCTCAATTTTCAAAGACTACAAAGTTAGAAATTAAAATCCATATAATGACAGTTTGTCAGCCAGAAATATGGTTTATACTTTGTCAAATTTCTGACGTAAAGCAATTGTCTCGGAGTAGCCTGCCCTCTAATTAGGGACATTAGATTCCCTGCTTGGGGTATTCAAAAAAAAGGCGTGGATGCTATCCACGCCTTTTTTGAAATATCCAACAAGCTCTTCGCAATAATTTGTGAAACAGTATGGAATCCCGAAGGACTAAACTGCCCAGCTCCTTATTGACCCGCTTGTTGTTTTGCTTCTTTCTTCATTTGGTCACCGGCAACGATAACAATCTCGACGCGACGGTTTTGTGCACGTCCGGCTTCGGTATCATTACTTGCGATTGGCTCAGAGAAGTTTCTTCCCTCAGTTTTAATACGTGAAGAAGCCAAACCTTTAGATACCGCAAACGCACGCACCGAATTAGCACGGTCCAAAGAAACTTTATCATTTGCAGCTAAAGTACCCACATTATCCGTGTGGCCGATAACCAAAATCTCTGTTCCTTGTTCCTTATTTAAGGTCGTAACCAAATTAGCGATATTATCTTTTGCAGATGCTTTTAAATCAGATTTGTTGAAATCGAACAAAATACCTGAATCAAATTTCACAACAATACCCTCTGCAGACTGAGTCACTTCAGCACCTTCTACGGTTTTAGAAATCTCCGCAGCCTGTTTATCCATTTTCTTACCGATCAATACACCTGCTGCGCCACCAATAGCCGCACCTGCCAATGTACCAATAGCCGTATTACCAGCCTTACCACCAATTAATGCCCCTAAAGCACCACCCGCAACACCACCGATCACACCGCCTTTAGTCGTATTATTTGTATTTTGGATTGTTGAACAACTTCCAAATAACATAGCTGAGGTTGCAACAGTCAAACCAAATACAGCTAATTTTCTATTCATTTTCATATCTATCTAAGACTTTAATATTCAAACTAAATTACTGCTCATGTTAAAATCAAACAAAGTGCCAAAAGCGTCCTTTTTTAACTTTTTTGTTACGGTATTCAGAAAAAAGGTATTTCAACGTTGATAAATGAGGACGATAAGCTACAAATAAGCCTAAAGCCATCGTTCAAAGAAACAACAGCATAAAAAGAAAAATGTTTTATTTCTCTTGTGTCTTAACTTCAATATCAGGTAATAATGATCCTTTTGGACGCCCTTTCGCTTCGAAATCTTCCAGAGACTGCTTGACATAATGCATCAGATCATATTGCCCCCAATGTTCCGCCAGATCAAATGAGGGACGATAACGTACCATGAACGCATCCAAATCAGCGCTATCCAATTTTGTTAATTTCTGGACAGCTGCCCTTGAAAAAATACGGTCGACCTGTAATTCTTCCTTTTCTCTATCCATAAAGCGGCCAAAGCGTTTTGCATTTTTCGCTTCCCGTCCAAAAAGATTATAAAGTGCTGTGGCCGGACTACCTAAATAAGTTCCAAATTTATTCTTCCCTCCATTATAAACTCCTTTCTTTGAATAATTCCCCATGGCATCATTCAGCTCAGCCTCCTTGGATTTACGCTCCACAATGACTGTTTCAAGCTTAATTCCTTCCTGCATTTCAACATAGAATTCATTGAGATTTGTTAAAACAGTCTTTATCGGTGAAAAGCCAACTTTAGTAAAAGAAAGCGAATCCCCTACAGAAGCATCGATTGTGAACACGCCAAAAGAGTTCGTCAGCGCAGATCTGCTTGTACGCATATTCAGCACGACCACATCTCCAATTCTATTGCCCGTGCCCCTTTGTATCACCATACCCGACACCTTTTGTATATGTTGTGCCTTCGCACCGAAACCGGTCAAAAGCAATATCAATACGCCTAATAGTCCGCTTATATGTATGTGTATTCTTCTCATTGGAATATATTGTTTTATCACGCTAGTTTGTTAAGCATTTATCTCGCCACTAGCGTTTTTGAAAGCGATAGGACAAATCTCAACAGTCCAAAAGAGCCTGATGATCCAGCTGCCTCATTATAGCCTTTTTGAGTCCGCACATGCTCAACCTATTTCGCTAAAAATAGTAATAGTTTGACAATTGTACTGTTAAAAAAGTTTAAATATTCCTTCTTTATTTATAGGGATAGAAAACGAAATTGGCTCCTTCGGCAACAACGACAAACAAACACATATAATCCTTGGCTGGTTTATAATTCTGAACAAAAGTAGCTTTACGGTCCTCCTGAATGATATCCATTTCAACGAACTCCTCTAAAGTTGAGGCATTGATCGTCCAGTTAGTATTCAACTCCACACGGTCTAAGATGACTTCTCCTACAGAGACTTCATGTTGATGCGCCACAAAAATCGGATAGGAAGAATAACCTTCCTCGATAATTTCCATTGCAACTTCGCGGATCGACTCACTATAAAAATCAAGATCTACCTGCAAACTTTTCAACGGACTCTGTCCTGCAGATTGAGCTTCTTCATTTCTGGATCCACCTGAAAATAAATCCTCTACTTCCATATATTATGATTTTTTTAGTTCCAATAGAACGACATTTTCTACATGCTGCGTATGGGGAAACATGTCCACAGGCTTGATGCGCTTTACATCATATTTATCGGCCAACAGGACTAAATCTCTCGCTTGTGTCGCTGCATTACAACTTACGTAAACAATTCTAGGAGATTCCATTTCCAACAAACGGGCCACGACATCCGCATGCATGCCTGCCCGTGGAGGGTCAGTAATCACCACATCCGGTTTACCATGTTCGGCAATAAAAGATGGCGTCAGCACATCTTTCATATCACCGGCATAAAACTTCGTATTGCTGATATCATTGATCGCTGAATTAACTTTGGCGTCTTCGATGGCACTAGGAACATACTCGACCCCGATCACCTCTTTCGCTTGCTTAGCAACAAAATTTGCAATTGTACCGGCTCCCGTATACAAGTCATACACCAGCTCATCACCTTTTAAATCCGCAAAATCACGGGTAATCTTATAGAGCTCATACGCTTGCGCTGAGTTGGTCTGATAAAAAGACTTTGGTCCGACCTTGTAACGAAGGCCTTCCATCTCCTCATAAATAAAATCCCTACCCGCATATACCTCAATATCCTGATCAAAGATGGTATCGTTACGCTTTTGATTCACAATATACAAGAGTGATGCAATTTGAGGGAACTTTTCTTTGATGAAATTCATGAGTAATTCAACTTGCCCTTCTTTAGGGTAAGCAAAAACCACAATAACCATCATCTCACCAGTAGAAGAAATACGAATAATCAGATTGCGTAACACCCCTGTATGCTCACGAAGATCATAGAAGGTCATCCCCTTACTGAGGGCAAAGTCCCGTATGCTATTCCGCACTTCATTGGAAGGATCTTCCTGAAGAAAACAATGATCGATATCCAAGATTTTATCAAAACGTCCAGGCACGTGAAAGCCTAGCGCATTCATTTCCAATTGCGATGCATCCTCATCAACAGAGGTCAGCCATTTCTTATTGGAAAATGTATATTCTAATTTGTTTCTATAATATTCTGTTTGGGCCGATCCCAAAATATCCTCCATCGAGGAAGTATCGACTTTCCCGATCCGGGATAAAGCATTATCAACAGATTGTTGCTTGAATTTTAATTGAGCTTCATAGCTCATGTGTTGCCACTTACACCCGCCGCATACACCAAAATGTTCACAAAAAGGATCTACACGGTAAGTAGAAGCTTCTTTCAGACTCGTCACCCGAGCCTCGGCAAAATTCTTCTTCTTGCGCATTAACTCCACATCGACAACATCACCGGGGACAGCTTTCTCAACAAACAAAACCAAATCGTCGGTCTTCCCTACACCTCTACCTTCTTCGGCAATATCAATGATTGCAATATCTTTCAAGAACTTTTTTTCTTGCGGAATTCTTCTACTCATAGTTCGCAAAAATACAATTTTTTATAATGATTTTCCACTGACCACCATTGTCTTAAAAAAAAGACCTTCCATATAGCATATCAATCCATTTCCACCAGGCAAATTCCCTTGATATTCAAAGTCATCCAAGCCATATCAAAGCCTTCCGCTATGGAAAATAATATACGTTTAGGGATCACAGTCCTAAAAGTGACGGGAACGGTAAAAATAAAAATGGAAGATTATTTAACCAGGCAGGTAGCCGAAAAGCAATAAACAGATAAACCCTTTGTTTAGAGGATAGTTGCCTGCACGAGGTAAGGAAGAATTTCCTTTTGAAAAGAAATGAAATTTTTACGCACATCGGCATCCGAAACCGCTGTAAAAGCAAAGGAGAATACAATGCTCTTACTTGATTTGATCAGAAATGTCAATTTTTCCTCACTGATCGCTTCATTAATCTTTTCATTCTGAATAAAAGTACTCAAAAGCAGAAATTCCAGGTCTTCAGATAATGTTTTTAGATATTCTTGCGCATTGGCGGACTCACGGATAAATTCCCAGCCAATCAACTCATTGCATGCTGTATAGGTCAGCCGGCTAACACGAAGGATGGTCGAAGCCAAAAAAGAAGCCATATCATCCTCATACTTTGTTGTCTTTAAGATATCCAGCAAACTCGCCCGCAGATAGTCCATTAAAATCGCATGCAAGATCATCTCCTTACTATCAAAGTACTTATAAACAGTCGCTTTGGCAAGCTTAGCTTTTTTTGCCAAAGTGTTTACACTGGTTTTATGATAACCATTTTGACGAAAAAGTTCCCGTGCTGTTCTTTTTATGGATTCAATGATATGATCTGGTTCCATACTCTTCAGATAAGACTACCGCACATCACACCATTTCCGATTCCCAAACCACGAAAGTTGGGCCTAGAACCTGGCAATAGTGTGATGCTTACAACAGTCTTTATTAGCATTGATTTATATTAATTCAGTCTCAAACTGAGCTAAGAAACGCGTATCGTTTTCAGAAAAAAGGCGCAAATCTTTGATTACGTATTTCAGATTTGTGATCCGTTCGATTCCCATACCGAAGGCAAAACCCGAATACTTTTTACTATCGATCCCGCAATTTTCAAGAACATTCGGATCAACCATTCCGCAGCCCAAAATCTCTACCCAACCCGAATATTTACAAAGATTACAGCCAGCACCTTTACAGATTGTACAAGAAATATCCATCTCAGCAGAAGGTTCTGTAAACGGGAAGTACGAAGGTCGGAAACGTACCTTAGTACCTTCACCATACATTTCTTGGACAAAATGGTATAAAGTCTGCTTCAAATCAGCAAACGAGACATTTTCATCCACATATAATCCTTCTACCTGGTGAAAAAAACAATGTGCACGAGCCGAGATAGCTTCATTTCGATAAACACGACCAGGCATAATCGCACGGAAAGGTGGTTTACCAGCTTCCATGAGTCTCACTTGAACCGAAGATGTATGTGTTCTCAGCGTAATATCGTTACCTTCCTGTTTTTTGATAAAGAATGTATCTTGCATATCACGCGCTGGATGTTCAGGTGGAAAATTCAACGCAGAGAAATTGTGCCAATCATCTTCAATTTCTGGCCCCTCAGAAACAATGAAACCTAGCTTTTTAAAGATCTCAACGATTTCCTTACGTACCAACGAGATTGGGTGTCTGGATCCCAATTGAAATCCATTACCGGGTAATGTTAAATCACCTTCGATTTGCTGGGATTTCTGTTTCTCACCGGACGCAAATTTTTCCTGTGCTTCCTTGAAGGTATTTTCTGCCAACTGTTTAAATTCATTCAGTACTTTTCCCAAAGTACGTTTTTCTTCAGGAGTAACTGTTTTGAATTCGTCAAAAAGATTCTTCACGATCCCTTTGGAAACCAAAAACTTCAATCTGAAATTTTCTACATCGGCTGAAGAAGACGGCGCAAACGCCTTAATTTCTTCAGTATACTGCGTAATTTTATCTTGCAACATAATTACGACAAACATAGCCAAAATTTCCGCCAAAAAGAAATTTTAGCCATCGCTCAATATAGGTCGAAAACGAAGCAATGGAGAAAATTCGTATGTACAATCCAGCAGATAAAGATCTTTCTAATCAACTCTTTGAATAGGAACGAACAGGAGCCTTGTTTTTTAACTGTGCTTAAAAGGAATTAAAGATATGCCATAAATCAAAAAGAGCAGATTTTTCATCTGCTCCTTTGCCCATAATTATATTCATATAAAATAATAATCTTCTAATATTCAGATTATCTTTAAACCCGATTAAAATGGAAGCGGATTATCCTCCTGATCATTTTCGGTAAAATCAACTTCGATTTCTTTATCTTCCGCTTTCTGCGCAGGGGTATTTGTGGCGTTTCCGGCATTGGTCGAACCTGTTGGTTCGAAGTCTGATTTGCGGCCCAAAAGCGTAAATGTTTCAGCAACCACTTCCGTCGCATAGCGTCTGATACCCTCTTTATCTTCGTAAGTACGTGTACGTAATCGTCCCTCGATATAGACCAATTTGCCTTTAGTAAGGTATTTTACGGCTACATCTGCCAAACCACGCCACATGACAATATTGTGCCACTCGGTTTGCTCTACTCGCTTTCCGTCTTTGTTATACGTTTCTGAAGTTGCCAATGGGAAACTGGCAACAGAGACATTGCCTTCTAAATATCGAATTTCGGGGTCTTTTCCAAGGTGCCCCACTAAAATAACTTTGTTAACTCCTGACATAATTTAAAAGCATAAATGGTTAAAAATCGGATCTTTCCAAAAAGGTAAAGATCAACTTGTGTTTAGCTAATTTATCTAAATCTTTTAAAAATACATAATCCCAATTGGATTTTTTTTGATTTAGACCGCCCTCTAACCGCACTTCAAAGAATGTCGCATAAATATTCTGATGGCTCAGAATATGTTTAGTTTGTTTTTGCAGGAGTTTGACTTCCGTCGTCTCTCCAAAATATTGGACAAATTGCTCATCTCCAAGAATCTCCGGTATGTCTAATGTCCGATCAGACTCGATTAAGGGAAACTCATATAAATTCTGCCAGACATCCCCTTCCCCGCGCTTCGACATTAAAATCTGTACATCATCCTTAATAATAAAATAATTAAAGTATCGATCCTTACTCGCCTTACCTTTAAGTTTCACCGGTAACCGGTCCACCTCTCCGTTCAACAGGGCGTAACATGACCTATTAAACATGCAAGTCATACACAAGGGCTGCTTAGGCTTGCAATGAATGGCACCAAAGTCCATAATAGCCTGATTGTATAATGCCGGATGGGTATGATCTAAATTTTCCTGAGCAATAGCCGTAAAAATTTTCTTGCCTTCAGTGGAATTGATCGCGGTATCTATCCCATAGTATCTCGACAGTACCCGAAACACATTTCCATCCAACACCGCTTGGGCCTCATTATTGGCAAAGGATGATATTGCCGCTGCAGTATATTCTCCTATACCGGGAAGTTTGAGCAGCATTTTATAGTCCACAGGAAATATACCATCATATTCGTCCCGGACTATCCGGGCCGCCTTATGCATATTTCGTCCCCTTGAATAATAACCTAATCCCTGCCAAAGGTGTAAAATATCATCTTCCGCCGCATTGGCAAAATCAACAACTGTTTCAAACCTTTCCACAAACCTTAAATAGTAAGGCAGCCCCTGCTCTACCCTGGTCTGCTGTAGGATAATCTCCGAGAGCCAAATTTTATAGGCATCTTTTGTTTCCCGCCAGGGTAAATCACGCTTATGCTGCTGATACCAGGCCTGCAATTCCGCACCAAATGTCATAACAACAAAAATGCACAATTTTTCAGCATTTTCAAGCAGCCCTCAACAAAGATTGACTCCTGCGATCAAATCAGAGTTCGAAGTAACCGCTCAAAACACGACCTTTACTTTTTCGCATTCCGAAGCGATGTAATCTGTTCGTCCGGTTCCAAAACAGCATTTTCCAAGGCAATGCAACCATTGTATTTTTCTTTTAATGCCTGATAAAGACGTCCGTCATAGGAGACGGCAAAGCGTCCGTCTGCTTTCAGATATACAGGTAAATGACGATTGCCCACATCAAAACAGAATTCACCGACGACAGAAAGATCCTGACTGTCAAGCAATACACAAAGGCAAGGCAAGATATTGACCTGGATAAAGAGATCATCGTTATGATAAATACATTGCCCCGACTGCAGTGCTGTACTGTCATCTCGCTGTATCTTTACCGAATTCCCCTTCCGCGTTTTGCGATGAATAATACGCTTATTCACTTCAAAGTAGGAAAGATCCAAGATATCCGATTCCCGATTGAATTTAACATACTCAAAATTGGGAATGGACTCAATGAGGATCTCGGTAGGCTCTTTCAGTTTACGCATACTTCAGTTCTTCCTCCTGTTTATTTTTGCTGACTTTCTTTTTACGCGGGCTAGCTATGCTTTTCTTTTCAGCAACAACTGCTTCTGTACCACTTGACGCTGCAACAACCGCTTCTACCGCAACTGGCACAGGCGCAGTTACCTCATTTTCGACGGCTTCAATTTCTTTGGACTCCGACAGTTTATGCATGGTAAAGTCCCAGCACAATTGCCCCAACATCTGCAGAAAATCATAGAGCAGTTCGCCATCAGACCCCAACGCTCTTAGAATAACAACATCTGCCGACGCTTGCGTAAATCCATAAGAGATGTCATTATATTCTACAGTCAATATTTCATCAAGCTCATTCTTTAATTCCTGTGCAAAACGTGCAGAGAATAAAAAGGTCGCTTGATGGGTGTAACCTTCAAAGAACAGTATTTTCTGAATGGGCTGCATTTTGGGTTGCAACAGCTGATTGTCGATGAAAGCCAGCTTTCCGGATCTGAAAATCTTCGTCTGTGTATGCAAACGATTAAATTCAAATGCTTCTTTCATATAGATCCGCCCAACACTGATAATATCACCCCACATCAAAACCGCATCTTCCGCCAGATGAATATGATTCGTTGCCTTGAATATGGAGTCCTTAAAAGGTGTGACCGGATGCGGGATATAATGAAATATAGCCCCCGATGCAACCTGTACATCTGTATGCTGGCTGGCGCCGGTTTTCATCGGGTGCAATTTATTGAAAGACTGGGTGAATAATTTTAGTTGAGCCTCTTCCTTTACATGGACGTCAATATGAAGATGATCTGTATCCATAATACCGGGCGATGCGCTCATGATAATCATTTCAAGATGGTCAGTGAGATTCGCTGCTCCATAATGGGTCAATTTATAAGGCGCATTATGATAGCTTTCTTTCAGCCTGCTTCTACCATCCTCTTTGGCTACATTTATTACGATCTTACTATCCATATTCCTTTGTTTTTAGCCGACTTGTTCTAATAAAGCATATTCTCTGATCCATTTCTTTACATCTTCCAAACCTTCCAATGTCATCAGATTCGTAAAAATAAAAGGACGTTCTCCACGCATACGCAGGGTATCCTGACGCATCACTTCCAGATCCGCATGCACGTAAGGCGCCAAATCAATTTTATTGATCAATAATAAGTCTGAACGTGTGATCCCAGGGCCGCCTTTACGAGGCATTTTTTCACCTTCGGCTACATCAAGTACAAAAATGGTTAAATCTGCCAAATCCGGGCTGAACGTTGCTGTCAGATTATCACCTCCACTTTCAACAAAAATAAGCTCCACATCCTCAAAACGGTTGGCCAATTCCTCCACAGCTTCAATATTCATCGATGCATCCTCACGGATTGCGGTATGTGGACATCCCCCGGTCTCTACACCAATGATACGTTCCGCGGGCAATGCCGAATTTTGCTGTAGATACATCGCATCCTCACGCGTATAAATATCATTTGTAACAACACAGATGCTGTAATCTGCGGACATCGAACGGGTCAACCGTTCGATCAAAGCAGTCTTGCCCGATCCAACAGGACCGGCAACACCAATTTTTACATAATTTCTTTTTGACGTCTTTTTCATCCGTTATAAATTTGTTTTTCCCTTTAAGTCATTATTCATAAGTATCTATTTTCAATGGCATTCATGAGCTCGTTTCATGCAGCCCTCGACAATTTTACCGCTACCTATTTTTGCATCGCATGGATGACACCTACTAGGCTTGAGATCGAGCTCGCTTAAAGGGATAAATTTTAAGTTTAGACCATGTTCCCGATGCTAGGATATATAAATCCGTGTATATAGCTTTTCATGTTGCATACAACGGATATCTTGTGCAATACAACAATTACCGATTAAATCTTCTTCCAACGTGGGCTGCGCAGCAACCAGTTTATTGATCAATGGTTGCAGCTTAAACAGAATCTGTTGTGCATCCATCTGACTGATAGGAACCAATTTTGCACAATTGGTCATAATGCCATTGAGCGAATTATAATAGAAAGCACTCAGTGCATCTGCATAACTAATTCCCTGTGCATGTGCGAACATGGCAAAAGCCATTGCGTAGTGTCCATGCAGTTCCTGGGCATTTATTGCTTTGAGGTAGGCCGAACAACGCTTTACCGGCTGCAATTTTTCGGTCAGCTTCAGAAAGCGTATGCCTAATTTTTTACTGGCATCCCGAATTTCATAAGGCGCTTTAAAGGCCGTGATCAAAGCATCTAATTCTGCTACCTTTTTCTTGGTCGCCTTTGTTTCGCATAATTGCCAGGTCTTATGAAAAAAAGCGGCATCGTTGTAATAGAAGCTATGTTCCAATAAAGTCTGTGCATACTCTTTGGCAGTTTTTGAGTCATGTACCAGACCTTTGGTAATATACGTTTCCAATCCATAGGAATGCGTAAATCCTCCAATCGGAAAAACGGAATCATTGATCTGCATCAATGTCAACAATGGATTCATATTTCTAAATTATTTATTTTTAATGGCACAGGCTTAGCATATCAATATAGCGGGTTGTGTCCTCAGACAGTATACTCCCTACATTTCTTTTGCCAGGCTAATTTTATTTTGCACGACAGCATACTGATGTATGCGCAGTGTATGCGTTCTTTCGATTACACGAGACTCTTTGGTTGGTGTAAATCCAGCCCGCAGCAATTGTTCCCATAGCGGATTTTCGTAAGCCGCTATGATTTCATGAGCTGCGTTGATAAAAACAGGGATATGCTTATTGCCAATTTCCAAACATATTCTTGCCATATCCAATACATTCTTCGGCCGTACGACCAAACAAGGACAGGGCAATATTCGGACAACAATACGGAACTCCGCTGTTTCGTACAGGATATCACCATCGAACAAGGGGTCCTCGCCCAGGTTCTTAAATCCAATTTCCCGCCCCTGGCTAGTGAATCCCCGAATGACACGCCGCTCGGTATCGAACCATTCAAGCGCTAAAAAATCAAGCTCCACAGCATCGCGCTCCTTGCCATCTGCCCAAATATTGCCTTTTATGTCTCTTGCTAAAATCATAGATTGAATTAGAACAGGAAATAACGTTGTGCCATTGGAAGCTCTTTTAATGGCTCACAAGTAGCTAAAACTCCGTCCACAGTTACTTCATATGTCTCAGGATTAACCACGATATTTGGTGTGGCGTGATTATGTACCATATCTTTTTTCATCACTGTACGACAGCCTTCTACCGGTAAACATTTACGTGATAAATTCAATTTCTGGATATTTCCATTTTCTATGGATATTTTGGAAACGAAGTTGAAACACAATTTTGATACCGCTTTACCGTAGTTTCCGAACATCGGTCTGTAGATAATTGGCTGCGGTGTAGGAATAGAAGCATTTGCATCCCCCATTTTAGCACCTAAAATCATTCCGCCTTTGATAATCAACTCGGGCTTCACACCAAATAGCTCTGGTTTCCACAAGATCAGATCGGCATATTTACCGATTTCAATAGATCCGATATATTTATCAACACCATGCGCTTTGGCAGGGTTAATGGTAAATTTGGACACATATCGTTTTACGCGGAAGTTGTCATTATCCTTGCCCTTATCCTCCGCCAAAGGACCGCGCTGTATCTTCATTTTATGTGCGGTCTGGAATGTACGGGAGATCACCTCACCTACACGTCCCATGGCCTGACTATCCGAACTCATAATCGAGAACACCCCCATATCCTGAAGAATATCCTCTGCTGCGATCGTCTGTGGACGGATACGTGAATCGGCAAAGGCAACATCTTCTTTTACGTTTTTATCCAGGTGATGGCAGACCATCAACATATCCAGATGCTCTTCTGCAGTATTCACCGTAAACGGTTTTGTCGGATTAGTAGAGGCCGGAAGAATGTTTGGATACATCGCGATTTTGATGATATCAGGTGCGTGACCACCACCTGCTCCTTCCGTATGGAAGGTGTGGATAACACGACCGTCTATTGCGGCAACAGTATCTTCTAAGAACCCCGCTTCATTCAAGGTATCCGTGTGTATTGCCACCTGTACGTCGTACTTATCAGCAACTTTTAAAGCTGCGTCGATCGTCGCAGGCGTAGCCCCCCAGTCCTCGTGGATTTTCACCCCTAGTGCACCAGCTTCAATTTGCTCTTCGATCGGCTTGGTTGTCGAAACGTTCCCTTTACCGAAGAAGCCAACGTTGATCGGTAAGTTCTCAAATGCTTCAAACATACGCTCGATGTACCATTTACCCGAAGTAACCGTTGTTGCCAGTGTACCATCTGCCGGACCGGCACCACCACCGATAAATGTGGTTACTCCAGAGTATAAGGCCGTCTCGATCTGTTGTGGTGATATAAAGTGGATGTGGGTATCGATACCGCCCGCAGTAAGGATATAACCAGCGCCACCGTGTACTTCTGTCGAAGCGCCGATGACCATACCTTTCGTTACACCGTCCTGTACATCAGGGTTACCTGCTTTTCCGATACCGACAATTTTACCGTCTTTAATACCAACATCAGCTTTCACAATACCCCAGTGGTCAATAATGATCACATTGGTGATACAGAAGTCCAGAACATCCTCATCACGCAGGGCACGGGCAGATTGCCCCATCCCATCACGGATCGTCTTACCACCACCAAATTTATTCTCTTCGCCATAAACGTTGAAATCTTTTTCAATTTCTATAAACAGCTCCGTATCAGCCAAACGCACTTTATCACCCGTTGTTGGGCCAAAAAGAGCGGCATATTTTTCTCTAGGGATATAAAGCTCCCCATCAATATATTTAACAGATGATTTATCTAAACCTAGTTTATCTAAACCAAGCGCATGTAGACCAACCGTAGATCCCAATGTCGTGAGCCCTACAACTTTAATCCATTCGCGTCTATTCCATCCTCCCATTCTATATTATTTAGATTGTCTGAATTTTAATTTTTTCATTTTCTCAACAGCTTTGGATTTGACGTGCTGGTCAGTTAACTTTCCGTTTGTCAATCCATTGAAACCGTGAATTTCTTTACTTCCACCAAATTCAACCAGCACAACAGACTTCTGCTCCCCCGGTTCAAAGCGTACAGCTGTACTAGCTGGAATATTCAAGCGCATACCAAATGCCTTTTCGCGGTCAAACGAAAGCAACTTGTTCGCTTCAAAGAAATGATAGTGCGAGCCCACCTGAATCGGTCTATCGCCTTCATTTTTTACAACAAGGCTAGTGGTTCTACGCCCCACGTTAGCTTTGATTTCTTCTTTTTTTAAAATGTATTCTCCTGGAATCATAGCATTAAGATTTATTAACGAATAGGATCATGAACAGTGACCAACTTGGTACCGTCCGGAAAAGTAACCTCAATCTGTACATCATGGATCATTTCAGGAACACCTTCCATGACCTGGCTTCTTTTCAATAATGTAGTACCATAAGACATTAAGTCCGCAACAGATCTTCCATCTCTTGCTTCCTCCATAATCTGAGCACTGATATAGGCAATACATTCAGGGTAATTTAGTTTCACCCCGCGCTTTAGTCGCTTTGCTGCCAACTCTCCTGCCAAATGCAATAGCAGTTTTTCTGTTTCTCTTGGTGTTAAACGCATAAAAAATAATTATTTGTTATTTTGTTAAAGGAATTATTACAGGACCGGAACGGTAAAATATGCGCCAAAGGCAACCCGGTTATATTGGCTTTTATCCAGATTCATGTGCCCTTTGTAGTCTACCGTATTACCTACGTATCCTAGATAAAATCGCAGATCCTGATTATGAAAAGGCTTATGTTGCAACGCAGCAAAGTAAGTCCAGTTCTGACGGAAACTCTTGCCCACTTTATCGTCATCTCTCGATCCCGCGGTTTCATAACCACCTTTCAGCGCTACTTCCCATTTGGGACTTAAAAACTGGTCATACCGTACAATCGCCGAAGCATAATTGACATCCTTTGCCAAAACGCGTCCTGCCCCAGTACGTCCATAAAAATCATTGATTGCCGACGATGCGATCAAGGCATGATCGACACCCAGATAAGAACATTGCAGGTCTAAATAGACCATCTGCTTTGACGTTTTAAATTTGTTTGCCAGAGAGACCGAATGATTGGTGTGCCCCTTGGCAAACTGCGAAATATTATAGGACCATTTGGTATTGATCTTTTTATCCATAAAGGCTCCTACCCAAGTGAAGTAAGCACCCATGGGTACAGCCGAACGTTCCAGATCGCCTACTGCAAAACCATTTTTGGTATGCACATCCATAAAACTATCGTTTGTGGTATTATATACTTGTGCATGTAAGGAATGGTTAGGGTTAACTTCATAGGACAATGTTCCCCCGACCACAAATAAATTCAGGATACGGTCTACATAATCCGTGAATTTATACTCATAAATTGGATTATTTTCAAATTCATAACTCCCTACAATAGCACTTTGTTTACCCGCCGTGACCGACCATTTCAGATCTTTGCCAAACTTGTATTTGATATAGGCCATATCCAATGCTCTTGACCCATTGTCCTGACTGGTTGGTGCAAATGATCTATTCAGCCGAAAACGCACTTTATAGGAAAGTTGCTCATTGTAATCTCCGCTCATCAAGATACGGGCATCATCCAAATTAGCTTTTGCCTGGCTGGAGCCATCGCTATTGTCAGCCTGCAAGCCCGCACGCAACAAAACATCCAATTGAAATGATTTGGCCCTTGCCGGCTCTTTTGACAATAAACTACCCTTGGATAATAAGCTATTTCTTTCTGCTGGAATAGAATCTGTTGAGGTCTGTTCCTGTGCATGTAATGCTGTAATGCCCAGCCCCAGGGCTGTAATAAGTGAAAGTGTTTTTTTCATCCGTATAACTTGCTTTTTCTTGGTGATGAAACGATCAGATTTATTCGCGATGGCTTGAATAAATCAGGATGGTTTCATAGGATATACCTATCGCTGGGACAAGTATATCACCACAAATTAAAAATGGAATAAGGATGAGATTAAAATGAGATTAGAGCGCCATTTTAGGTAAGGTAACATGCACCTGCGTGCCCTGCCCTTCGGCCGAATAAAGCACAAGTTCTGCACCATGTAGATCAAAGATATTCTTGGCTAAAACAAGCCCCAGGCCGTTTCCGTAGATATCTCCGACATTGGAAGCGCGATAAAAAGAAGTAAAAATATGGGGTTGATCCTTTTGAGGAATTCCGATTCCTTTGTCAAATATTTTAATTGTAATATTTCGTTCATCCGAACTAATAGCAACCTGTACCTGCTCACCATTACCATATTTATATGCGTTGGAGATGATATTGCTAAAGGCAATATAGAATAGATCAGGATTGGCAAGGACTGTTAATTCATCGCTATCTTCGGGGATTTGAGTAAAATCAAAAGATAACCTAAAATCCTTATGGATGCTTCGTTCAGCTTTATAAATTTCATAAAGCAATTCATCAATGCGGATGAGCACTTTATTATCGACCTCCCCTTTAAAGCCCATACGGGATAATTGGAGCAGATTATTAATGATGAGTTCCATTTTATCCGCGTACTTTGCGATCGTCTCCAATGAATAGTAGGCTTCATGTTCTTTGGGAATCAGATTCCGTGCAAGTTCCGCTTCACCACCAATAATGGTCAACGGTGTTTTTAGTGAATGGGATGCATTACCGATAAAGCTTTGCTGGGACTGTACCGAAATATCCAAACGACTGAGCATGGAATTCAGGTTGGTAATCAATACCCCTAACTCATCCTTAGCATTACTGAATTTACTGGACAGTCTATGGTCCAGATTGGCAATATCCACCTTTCCCAAGTCACTGTTGATATCCTTTATCGGCTTGAGCAGCCGGTCTGCAAAATAAAAAGACATCAGGACAATCAATAAAATAGCTAAAAAACCACCCGTAATCAAGGTACGATCTAACTGACGCTGCTCATCGTGCCCATAGTCATCAATCCCTTCCGACACAACAATCAGATTGTCATGATGAAGATGGTCTTTAAAGAATACTGCGACAAATGCCGTCTTGTTATGCATATATCTACCTCTGCCATTTTGGATAACCTCTTTATAGAAACTCATGGGCATCGGTAGATTAGGTTTAAAACGGATACTGTCACTTCCTTTCACCACACGGAGCAAGTGGTCTGTTCCTTCGGAAAGCTGTTTGAGGTATTTGCGTTTTACCTGGATATATAGTTCCTTGTTTTCCTCCTTCTGGTGGACGATATGATCACCAACGATGACTGCATTCTCTTCCAAGCGGTGAAAAAACTTCGTCTGTAAACTATCGTAGGTGAAATAAGAGACATACAGGGCAAAGACAACAAGCAGAAGCGTGCTGATAATAGAAAATAAGAGTACAATCTTGGTCCTAATTTTCATGACGGATGACATAGCCCATACCAATAACCGTATGGATCAGTTTACGGGCAAATTGTTTGTCAATTTTTTTTCGCAAATAATTGACATAAACATCCACGACATTGGTGCTCAGATCGACATCCATACCCCATACTTCCTCCAAAATATCGATTCGTGTCAATACTTTATTGCGATTCAGCATCAAAAATTCCAATAGACGAAACTCCGTAGCTGTCAGTATAATTGGAGATCCGCCACGCTGCACCGATTTGCTATCCCGGTCCAATTGCAGATCATCAAATGTCAGCACATTCTTTTGTTCGGTCACAGTTTTGGACTTTCGGCTATAGCGATTTATACGAGCTTTTAGCTCCTCTAAGCGAAATGGTTTGGTCAGGTAGTCATCCGCATCACGTTCAAAGGCCTCCACAATATCTTCGGTTTGGTTCAATGCCGTTAAGATAATAATCGGGACTTCATTGTTGGACATCCGGATATTTTTACACACGTCAAGCCCATTCATACCGGGTAACATGACATCTAGCAAAATAAGGTCATAATGATTTAATCCGGCCATTTTTAGCCCTGTATAGCCATCCATTGCAATGCTAATGTTATAGCCTTCTTCCTTTAGCCCTCTTTCTATCAAGGATATGACTGACGGTTCGTCTTCTATAAGCAATAGTTCCACAGATATTGTTTTAAAAAGTAAATTTAAGGGTTGTAAAATACAAAAATATCAGCGCACAGTGTAGCTAAACCACTGAACACCACGAAATTCACAAATTCTTGACTTTTATATGATATTTTAGGATGATAGGCTTACCATTTCCATTCTACTATCATCACTTATTTTACAAAATGGCATTTGGGTACAATAATATCAAAATTTCTGCAGGATTTTTCCCGTTCGACAAAAGATTATTTCACAAACCAAGCAAATTTCAATACTTTCGTATTTTAATTTTGTATCGCAATGAAACATTTTTTCCTTTGTTTAGCTCTTTTTACCTTCGTTTTTGTTAAAACCGGCTCTGCTCAACAAAAAATCTTTAAAATAACCTATCAGTTTGCAGATCCTGAAACAGGCACAGACACATCAAGTTCAGAATTCATCAAAATATTGGCCGGCAGCGGTGAAGCATTGATGCAGGCCTATATTGGTAAAGAACAGATGCGTGTGGAAAGTTTGCTATTTGGAAAATCCGTACAGATCAGTAATATTAAAGAAGAAACGTCTTATCTGATCGATGAAAATAGCAAAACATACACAGCAACAGATATTGCGTCCGGCAAACTCATTGAAACCTCAGCAGGTAGTGATTACGCCTATTCCAGTGATTTTGAAATCAGCTTAATCCCGAATGAGAAGAAAATTATCGCCGGTTTATCCTGCAAAAAAGCGACATTTAATCTCCCGGGCAGTAAAGATAAACAAACCGAGATCACCGTTTGGTATGCGGAAAATTTACCAAAATTATACTGGGGAACCTATGATTATCTAGAAAAGGTCCCCGGAGCAGCTTTATACATCGGCGCAGAAGGTCTAGGAATTCAGGCGACCAAAGTTGAAGAAATACCTTACGATGAGACATTATTTGAGATTCCGGCGGGCTATGAAGAAGGAGAAGCTGAAGAAACAGCCGCCGACTCTGCCCTAAATGACCATTTGTCTTGGTATCAGGACCCAAATACTGATTTTTTTGGGGTACAGGATAGCCTCGGCAATAAACTCACACCGGCAAAATATGCTTCTATTTACGCGTATGTAGGTGATTATGCAATCGTCACCGATGCAGCACAGATGTTTGGCCTGATCGACCTACAGGGGAAAGAAGTTATCCCATGTCAATACGAATCATTAAGCTTAGATACTGAAAGAGCTCCATTAGTCTTTATGAAAGATCAAAAATATGGTTTGTTGGATTACAACGGTAGACTATTGCTTGCTGCCAAATATGATTTCATCTCTGTCCCAAGTTTAAGCTACGCGCTGTACAACGAAGGGGATAACACGGGGGTATTGGATCTAAATGGGAATATATTGATTCCGGCCAAATACGAGACAATTGCTGAGTACCGGGACAATATGGCACTCATTATCGAAAATCAGGTCTATCAGTTGGTTGACAAATCCGGCAAGAAATTATTACCCACAGGTCATGAATTCCTATCTTTCGCTGGCGAAAAGTTATTATTGGTATTTAAAGACAATACCTATGGATATATAGACTACAATGGAAAAATAGTCATTCCCGCTAAGTTCCAAAATGCACAGCCTTTTGAAAATGGTTTAGCCTTGGTCAGTGAAGACCTGGAGAATTTTTACTATATTAATGCAAAAGGAAAGTTTATAAAAAAGTATGAAGAGTAATCCACAAACATTCTATCTTTCTACCTTGCATCGTGGGAAATACATGTTTATTCTGTTAACCTCGATTCTATTGATAGGGATAGGAATGTCTAAAGTTCCAATTCAGGAAATTTACAAGATCATCATTGCTCTTCTAATGATCCCCTTGGCCCTGTATTTAGCGATAAAATCTTCTACACTGGACTCAACATGGCAATTGGATACAGATACGCTCACAATCAGCAATTCAAAAAAAACAGTTGAATTCCCCTTGAATAACATTTCACATATTCGGAATCTCAGGCGCTCCGGGGGCAATTTAATTATCATAAACCAAATCAAAGGTTCAGCTTTTCGTACCTGGCGTAACAAATTGTTCCAGAAAGAGGATGATCTTCCATTATTGGTACAGGCGATCAAAGAGGCCAACATCGAATATTACGATATGTAATGCCCACATGCTACGGTAACATTTGTTACCGTTTTTTGTAATAGCAGTATGTACCTTTGTCTTATAACTTAAGAACAAGCTATGTTATTGGAATACATCAAACAACCATGGCCTTGGTATATTTCGGGGCCTTTAATAGCGCTGGTCATGTACCTCTTGCTAAAACAGGGAAAAGATTTTGGCATGTCCAATAATCTTCGCACAATGTGCACGATATTGGGCGCGGGCAGATCATCCTCTTTTTTTCGCTTCGACTGGAAGACACAATCCTGGAATCTTCTTGTGGTATTGGGTACTGCTATTGGCGGATTTATAGCCCATAATTTTTTAAGTGATGGTTCCGCCGCCCAAATCAATGCAAAAAGCATTTCCGATCTAAAGGAACTCGGCATAATTGATCAACTACAGGGTTATCTACCCGAATCTATCTTCCTATTTAATGGATCTTGGTTTCAGTTTTTAATCCTAAGTATCGGCGGACTATTGATTGGCTTCGGGACAAGATATGCCGGAGGCTGCTCTTCGGGACACGCCATCTCGGGGCTCAGCAATTTTCAGCTGCCCTCTTTAATTGCTGTCATCGGTTTTTTCCTTGGCGGTATCATTATGGTCCATTTCTTATTTCCTTTAATCTTTGCATAAATGAAAGCGTTAAAATTTATATTGATCGGAGTCTTATTTGGGATCATTTTATACAAATCCGAAGCTGCGTCCTGGTACCGTATTTACGAGATGTTTCAGTTTCGCTCCTTCCATATGTATGGCATGATCGGTACGGCACTTGCAACAGCAATTATCATCGTACAACTTATCAAACGGAAACAGATCAAAGACAGCAATGGAATGCAGATTGCTTTTCAGGACAAAGACAAAAGTATCACACGCTATCTTGTTGGCGGTACAATTTTCGGATTGGGCTGGGCATTGACAGGAGCCTGTCCGGGTCCAATGTTTGCATTGATCGGCTCAGGCTACTGGACATTGGGCATTGTACTGCTCTTCGCGATTCTGGGTACATGGATTTATGGTTTACTTAGAAAGAAGCTGCCCCACTAAACTTAACCATCGACTCCTGATCGTCTACGGTCTAATCGGAAAGATAGCTATCCGATCAAGCCGGGGAGCCAAATACTGGTTCACCTGACAGATTACAATTGATTCAAAAAACAATGGATTTACTATTTATAACTGGCTTTATATTGGCTATTTTAGTTGGGCTGTCAATGGGGCTCATGGGTAGCGGTGGAAGTATTTTAACGCTTCCGATCTTTGTCTACCTCTTTCGCATTGAACCCCAATATGCACTTGATTATTCCTTGTTTTCCATTGGCGTATTGGCTATTATCGGGTCCATCTACCCATTGACCAAGGGCGGAATAGATCTAAAAACCACGGCGATATTTCTGATCCCTTCCTTACTTTCGGTCTACCTGACCAAACGCTATCTTTTGGTCGCAATACCTGCTCAATTTCAAATTGCTGAAATAATGGTATCCCGGAATCACGTCATTATGTTGCTATTTTCGGTTGTTATCCTTATTTCGGCATTAGCAATGATCCGCAGAAGGAAACAGGTCGAAATACCAGCCGTCAGGATGCATATTGCTCAAGTCCTCAAAATAATTATCGCAGGTTTACTCGTCGGTATCATGACAGGACTTGTCGGCGCTGGTGGCGGGTTTATTATTGTGCCTTCTTTGGTGCTTCTGTTGGGCATCCCATTGAAACAAGCCATTGCGACGTCGTTATTCATTATAGGATTAAATGCGTCCTTTGGCCTGGTCGCCAACTACCAACTATTGAACCATATGAATTGGCCAATATTGCTTACCTTTACGTTAATCACGTTAATAGGGCTTCAAATCGGTTCCAAATGGAAAAATAGTTTGGAGGCGGTACGGCTACAGGGAATCTTTGGCTATTTTCTGATAAGTATTGGTATACTCATTTTTACTTTCGAAATCATTCAATTCGTAAATCACTAAAAATCATATATTATGTTTTTTCAACACATCTTCGAGTCATCTTTAGCACATTCCAGTTATTTAATTGGCTGCCAGGCCAAAGGTGTTGCCATGGTCATTGATCCCAAAAGAGATGTCGATACATACTTAGCGATTGCAGCAAAAAACAATTTAAAAATCACACATATTGCTGAAACCCATATCCATGCGGATTATCTTTCCGGAACATTGGAATTGGCCGAACTAACCGGTGCCCAATGTTATCTTTCCGACGAAGGCGGTAAAGACTGGCAATATGAGTTTCCACATATCGGGTTAAAAGATGGCGACCAGATCAAGCTTGGAAACCTCATTTTTAAAGTACTTCATACCCCAGGGCATACGCCTGAAAGTCTGAGTTTTATTTTAATCGATACACCAGCAACCTTGGATCCGGTGATGATATTTACAGGCGATTTTGTCTTCGTTGGAGATATTGGCCGTCCGGATCTGTTGGAGAATGCCGCTGGATTAATTGGCACCAAAGAAATTGGCGCGCAGCAAATGTTTAAATCATTACAGCAATTTTTGGCCTTACCAGACTACATTCAGGTCTGGCCTGCACACGGTGCAGGTTCGGCATGTGGTAAAGCGCTGGGTGCTGTGCCGAGTTCAACTGTGGGCTACGAGCGGATTCGCAACTGGGCACTGCAATACCAAAATAATGAAAGTGATTTTATAAGCGAACTTTTAGAGGGACAGCCTGAGCCACCGCGTTATTTTGCCCAGATGAAGAAGCTCAACAAAATCAAGCGGCCACTACAAACAAACGTACCACAATACCAGAAACTTTCTACGGCAGAATTCGACAAACTATATCAGGCAGGTACAACGATCATTGATACACGGCATAAATTTGATTTCGCCAAAGGCTATCTTCCCGGCAGCATCAACATTCAGCATAATCGGACGTTCAATACCTGGGCTGGCTGGATCTTGGATTACACAAAACCTTTTGTGCTGATCATGGATGAAAACGAAAAGGATGAAATCGCCCGCAAATTAATGCGCATCGGCCTCGATCATGTTGCCGGATATATTACTGTGGAAACTATTCCACAATTGGGAATTCCCTTGGAACAACAGCAGCTCATTGGGTTCCAGGAGATAAATGCTGTACTGGAGAATCCAAATGTTCAGATTCTAGATGTAAGGAATACAGCAGAATTTACAGCAGGACATCTACCACATGCCACACATCTTTTTGTGGGAACAATTGAAGACAATCTGGACAAAATTGACCGCACAAAAGAATTATACCTACATTGTCAATCCGGCGACCGGGCGACAATTGCGGCTTCGATCTTAGCTAAAAACGGAATTAAAGACGTTAAAATATATAGTGCATCCATCAATGACTGGAATGCAAAAGGGGGTATATTGGTGCAATAGCCTGTTGAATAAAAATAGCTCCAGGATCTGTTTCCGGAGCTATTTTTATTTTACATGATTTCAGTCATCAAGCAGCATTTATAAGCTACTCCTGTTAATTCGCAGGAATTCGATGATCTCATCTTTCTTCTCTTCCACCTTACCTTTCTTTTCGACAAACTGATGATTATAGATGGTCAGATATTGATGGTCATCGGTGTCCGACTCATAGACTTCTGCGGTCGCAAAAGAAAAATGTTCCTCCTCATCGGAAAGGTGATCATAAACATAGGCGAAATCATGATTTGCCAATGTATTCGCTAAGACATCTTTATCTTCAACAAACTTTAATCGCCCCGGTAAGATCCGTTTCTTCATCCAGACCTCATCTTTTTCCGAAAAAGGATAGATGGTAATACCCCGAAAAGCCATAACAATAGGTGTAATTAGAATAATTGCCATTTCAATTGCCCATACAGCCCATAGCATCCCACCTGAAACGGTTGATTTCTTCAAGCTAAATGTCCCCACCTCATTTAAGCCCTGTAGTGCCTCCCAAATAAAAGATGGATGCATAAAAAAGGCCTTAAAACCTTCTAGGCTAAAGGAAGATTTTACCCAGGTATCTCCGCCCATCGTACCTTCAGCATTATACATCAAGGATACAAACAGCGCCCACTGCGCATAAAAACCAATGATGGCAACGATCAGGGTAATGATTATCGCAACAGCTCTGTTTCTAAGCTTCCAGGTTTTGAAACAATAATTAAGTAGATAAAATAGCCCTGCCCCAAATCCTAAGGTGATAAATACATTGAAGTACACAATTGGAATAAACCACTGTAGAGCGATATAGATAATCGCCAAGACAACTGCTCCAACAATACCTAACACAAGCGAACCGATGAAAGCCAAAGCAGGCACCTTTCCCGAAGGCTTATAATACAGATATTCCATAAATTTATAGTATAATATTTGTTAACTCAATAGACAAATCTTCCAGCCAAAACCAAGCCAATTATTATTGCACACATTATTTTTCGTCAAGATTTGATGACATTGGATACGATGAAGGGGATTAATCGGCATTTCTTAAGACAATTTTGTATGTTTGGAACATGAAAATCAAAATATTGTCCTTTTTTGCACTTTTATGTGTAATAAATATTTGGGGAAAGGAAGTAAAGGCCCAGAGGAAAGGATTCTGGCAGCAGAAAGTTGACTATACAATGGATGTCAACGTGGATGAAAAAGCTTATCAATATGAGGGGAAAATGGCTTTGAAGTATAGCAACAATTCAGGCCAATCCTTAAATAAAGTTTATTTTCATTTGTATTTTAATGCATTTCAACCAGGATCAATGATGGATTACCGCTTGAAAAATATCAGCGATCCGGACAAACGCATGGTATCTAATATTGGCACCAAAGAAAAACCAATATTACAAAGCCGCATTGAAACCTTGCAGCCTCATCAGATTGGTTACCAAAAAATCAAAAGTCTTAGCATGAATGGGGTAAGTACTAGCTATAAGATTGATGGAACGATATTGGAAGTGACGCTACCAACTGCGATCCAAGATGGAGAAACAGCTAATTTTAATATGGAATGGACTGCGCAGGTACCTGAGCAGATCCGTAGGTCAGGCCGTAACTCAGCGGAAGGTGTAGCACTTTCAATGGCACAATGGTATCCGAAGATGGCACAGTTTGATGAATTTGGCTGGCACCTTGATGAATATATCGGCCGCGAGTTTATCGCACCCTTCGGCAACTTTGACGTCACCATACACCTCAACAAGAACTATGTTGTCGGTGCTTCAGGGGTGCTTCAAAATCCAAATGAGGTGAAAGGCTATCAGCCAAAAGCTAAAATAAAAACCAATAAAGATAAAGCGACCTGGCATTACAAAGCCGAAAACATCCATGATTTTGTCTGGGCTGCAGATCCCAAATTCGTTGTAGATTCCGCCTCAAGCAAGAATGGCATAAAAGTTTACACGGTGTATCTCCCTACGGACAAAGAAGTTATATCAAACTGGAAAACAGCGCTCGGCCTATCAACTGAGTTTTTCGATTTCTGTAGCGCTAAATTCGGCAAATACCCTTGGCCGACTTATACCATCATTCAGGGGGGCGATGGTGGCATGGAATATGGCACCGCGACATTGATTACCGGTGGCCGTAATCTAAAAAGCCTTGTTGGTGTTATCTTCCATGAATCTGCTCACTCCTGGTATCAGCATTTATTCGGAATCAATGAAACCGTTGATGAATGGTTTGACGAAGGCTTCACTTCCTATGTTGAAGAATTGGCCATGCAGCATCTTTTTGAAAAACGGGGCGCTATCGCATCAAATCCGCTGATCGATGCCTACCGGGCTTATTATAAGCTGGCGCTTTCGGGGAAAGAAGAACCAATGAGCCTACTTGCAGACTACTACAATACAAATTATGGCTATAGTAACGAAGCTTATAACAAAGGTGCTGTGCTAGCTGAACAGTTGGGCTACATCATCGGTCAGGAGAATCTGGAGAAAACCTTTTTGAAATTCTACGATATCTGGAAGTTCAAACATCCTACACCCAATGATTTCAAACGTGTTGCCGAGGAGGTATCAGGGATAAACCTGAAGTGGTATTTCAATTTGTTTATCAATACCACACGTCAAATTGATTACGCCATTGGCCAGGTAACTGATTCAGAAATTCAGCTGCTCAACAAATCAAACTTTGCGATGCCACTCGATATACTTGTAGAATATCAAGATGGAAGCAAAGAGCTATTTTACATCCCTTTACGTGAAATGCGCGGGGAAAAACCCGAGGAAAATTTTGAGATCTACAAGGCTGTAAAACGCACGGTACTGAAGGATTGGTTCTGGACCAACCCTGAATATAAAATTTCAGTCAATAAAGCTCCAAAAACAGTCACAATAGATCCATCGCTCCGACTTGCGGATGTGGAATCAGCAAACAATAGCCTGACACGCTAATTTAAATACTGAAAAATAAGCCTCGCAACAGATCGATCTGAAAGATGATCATTTGTGTGGGATCATAAAAATCATAAAAGCTGTATCATACTAAAATTTGATACAGCTTTTTATTTGATCTGGCATTTGTCTTTCAACTTTTTGTTTAACCCGCCGTACGCCGAACTTGCGACTCCCGCTAGCTAATAAACCTGCGCAATTAGCTGTTTTTCCATAATTTTAAAATAGTCTGGCCGGGCATTCTTAGCTCCTTATCAAGGCCAACATACGACTTGCTTCGTTATTTCTCTGCCGTTTGAAGCTTATTTTATTGCTATAACAGCAAAGAAACAGCAATAAAACAGCAAAGAATAACCAAAGAAATAGCAAACAAAGACCAAGGAAAGAGCAAGGAAAGACCCTAGAAACGGCAAAGAAACGGCAATAAATAAGCAAAGAACAACCAAAGGACAACCAAAGAAAAAGCGGCTTAGGATACCTTTAAAGGAATCACCATATTCCAGGTCCGTTCAAACTGATAAGACTCAGATCCATCTCCTGTAGCCGCAAAAAGATGTGTCGGTTTTCCGTTTTCAAATAGTAAAAATGGGCGTTCAAAATTAGCTTGATGACTGACAGTCCCATCGTTCCAGCGGATTGTCTTGGAATAGGCTTTGACGGCCTTTGACAGATGCCAATCGATTCCATCTTTCGAATAGGCATGGATGCCCCCACCCTCTTCCCCACAGATTTTACCATAGCGATCTTTCATAATTAATTCAAAATGCCGGCCATTATGCCATACGAAAGGATCCTCTACATCATTTTCATGATTTTGATCGGTATGAAATGAAAAAATAGGCTTATTGGACAAACGAAGATAGGGTCCCAGGAACGAATCAGCCTGTGCTGCCCCTAATAACAAGGGGGGACGGGAGTTCGACGGTGATGATTTATAGATCAGATATACTTTTCCATCGGGCAAAACAACTGGAGAAGGATTTGACGTAATGGAAGCATCCCACTCGCCCTTCCTCGGATTCAAAATCGGTTGATCTACGCGCTTCCAAGGCCCTGATATCGACTTTGAATAAGCCATTCCGATGCGTTTATGCATCCAGGCTTTCTCACCCAGCCCCGATTCCCAGACATTCTCGGAATAACTAGGATTAGGCTCTTCATAATTGTTTCCAAAATAATAAAGTACATAATAGTCGCCATTTTTAACAATACGCGGATTATGGGTTGTACAACCATCAAAATACTTTTTTCCACGAGCCGGCAACACCACCTCGACAAATTCATAGGGCCCTTCTGGGGTATCGGAAATTGCCCGAACAACTTCGGAATTGGTTACCCAATTACCAAAGCCATATTTTTTGCTCCAACGTGATGCAAACATATGATAGCGACCATCTTCGCCCTTAATCACTGAAGGATCCCATATCCAATAATCTTCCATAGCGAATCCGCCGCCCTTTGGTGCTGGGAGCAACTTATCAATAAATGCTTCTTCATACCGATTATCCACAGCAAATCCTTGCTGCGAAAGCAGCAGCATACTCGATGCACCAAGAACATTTTTCAGAAAGTCGCGACGGGAAGATAGTTTCATAAGATTGATTTTTGGTGATATAACATACTTTTAATTGGTGTCTGCCTTTTTGATACAGCGGTTTAAATCTCGACAACAAGATAAAAAATAACTCACTTGTTGCCAAGTTCTTTCTATATTATTCCAAACACTATTTTCAAAAAGAACTTCCATAAAAGGAAGCACAAGAAAGTCCAGGTCTGTCTTTCCAAAAATTCAATGGCTCATTTAGCTTGTCGATTGTAGCTAATGTAGGATTAAACCGATCGGCGCAAAGAAGAAAAAATGTGAATAAGCGACGAAGTTAATCCGGTCTTGGTATATTTGTGTCCATGATTTACATCCATATCCCATTTTGCAAACAGGCTTGTCATTATTGTGACTTTCATTTCAGTACTTCACTGCAATACAAAACTGAAATGGTCGATGCCCTGTTGCGAGAAATCGAGCTTCGATCTTCTTATCTGGAAGACCGAAAAGTTGAGTCCATCTATTTTGGTGGTGGGACACCCTCCCTCTTGGAAGCGGATGAAATCTCTAGGATTATTGACGCTGTTGCCAAACAATTTGACATAAGTAACCAGGCCGAAATTACACTGGAAGCAAATCCAGATGACCTGAACGCTGCAAAAGTAAATGCATTAAGGTCATCAACTCCCATAAATAGATTCAGTATAGGGATACAGTCTTTTTTTGAGGAAGATCTGAAATGGATGAACCGGGCACATACCAGACAGGAAGCATCCGCAGCAATCATGCGTGTACAGGATGCAGGATTTGAGAATATCACCTGTGACCTTATTTATGGCTACCCCCTGTTGACCGATGAAAAATGGCGCTACAATATGCAACAACTGATCGATTTTGCAGTCCCCCATATCTCTTCATACTCCATGACCGTGGAAGCCAAAACCGCACTGGATCATTTCATTAAGAAGGGCACGAGTCCTGCTGTTGATTCAGATCAGGCCGCGGATCAGATGAACCTGCTGATTGAAACATTGAAAAAGGCGGGCTATGAACAATATGAAATTTCCAATTTCGCGAAAAATGGTTTATATGCGCGCCACAACACTAATTATTGGAAAGGTAAGCATTATCTTGGAATCGGCCCTTCAGCCCATTCATTCAATGGTCATTCCAGATCCTGGAATATTGCTAATAACGCCAAGTATATCGGCTCGATACAAACAAACCAGCTTCCACTGGAAATCGAACATCTATCTGTGCGTGATCAGATTAATGAGTGTATCATGACCTCACTGCGTACGATGTGGGGACTTGATCTTGAACAGCTAGAAAAGAAATTTGACCACAGTGTTAAAAACAAAATAATGGAAGATGCCTTGCCATTTCTACAACAACAGCAATTAATTTTAGACGATAACACGTTAAGATTAACAGATACTGGCAAACTAATGGCGGATCATATCATGTCCGAATTATTTATTATTGAAAATTAACAACAAAACAACCAATAAAATTGCCAAAACAATAATAGTAGACGTATTTTCATTTCAATAATTACGAAAATGAAAATCAAGTCGCATTTTTAGCGCTGTTTATCCTATGTTTGCAACATAATCTATTATAAAAATATTATGTTACATCGTTCTTCTTTTGATTTAGAAATCAAAAGTTACAGAGAACAGCAAAATGCCGCTGTTGAACTGATTCAAATCATTAGTAATCTTTGGTATAACCAGGCCATTGAGCTCGTTCTGTTCCGAGAGCAGCTTGTTGATGAAAAAGTAAGTGTGATCCTTAATCACCTCCGGGAAAGTGCTATCCTTACCGGCAATGTACTGACCATATTTGATCTATTGAATGTTGCCCGTGTATTGGAACAATCAAATCTGGCTCCCGCTCGAATCGATATCGGTCAACTGGCGACTAAAGCCACAAATGAACGGATCAAAGCCGAGAATTTGTCTACTTTTATTTTCAATGAATTAGCGGGGATCGCAGATTGGCAGGAATTAACAGCACGTGATGTCGTGCTCTATGGTTTCGGTCGTATTGGCCGTCTGCTGGCACGCGAACTCATTAACAAATCAGGCTCTGGCAAGCAACTTCGGCTACGGGCAATAGTCACCAGAGACAGCAACGATACCAAATCATTATTAAAAAGAGCAGCGCTTTTAAAAAGTGATTCCATACATGGGGAATTTGAGGGTGAGGTTTATACCGATCCCGAAAAAAATGCACTCATTATTAATGGTATCACGGTATACGTGATCTCTGCTAAGCAACCGGAAGATATTGATTATACAGCATACGACATCAACAATGCATTGGTTATTGACAATACAGGAGCCTTTCGTGATGAAAAAGAACTTGCCCGCCATTTGGCCGCTAAAGGCGCTTCGCAAGTCTTGTTAACGGCACCCGGAAAAGGGGTTCCCAATATCGTATATGGTGTCAACGAAACCACGATAGATCTCGCAAAACATGCTATATTTTCAGCGGCATCCTGTACCACAAATGCCATTGCACCGGTTTTAGCCGTTCTCGAAGGGAAAATAGGTATCGTGAAAGGTCATATAGAAACCATACATTCCTATACAAATGACCAAAACCTGGTGGATAATATGCATAAAAAATCCAGAAGGGGTCGTGCTGCAGCCTTGAATATGGTCATTACCGAAACCGGCGCTGGAAGTGCTGTTTCAAAAGTCCTCCCGACCTTAACAGGCAAGCTCACCTCCAATGCCATCCGCGTACCAGTACCGAATGGATCGTTAGCCATATTAAATTTAGAACTGACCTCAGCCACATCTTTGGAACAAATACATACAATTTTAAAAACGAGTGCATTGGAAGGAAATCTTGTCGAACAGATTAAATTCTCCAGCAATGATGAGCTTGTATCGACCGATATTATAGGTACCACAGCTGCGGCTGTCGTTGATGGGCCCGCAACCATTGTTTCGGCCGATGGCAAAAATATTGTACTCTACGTCTGGTATGATAATGAGTATGGCTATTCCCATCAGGTCATGCGTCTATCGCGGCATATTGCCGGTGTAAGAAGATACACGTACTATTAAAATCCAATTTTCAATATAATATAGGGTATCCAAAATGAACGGAGCCCTATTTTTCTTTACTTTCGCTCGTCTATGCTTAGCGCCTCTTTTTCGGTTCTTCGCCGCTGGGTTAGTTTGCTTTTACCTTTTGAGCAGCTTTCTCATGTTTTTATAAATTGGCATTCTTCAAGTATTTCATGATAATGGGTGTCGCCCCTGCTTTCTGCTGTACATATTGGCGTGCGCATTTCGCTGCTTCCAAGCGTTTGGATTGATCCTGCAACCGTTCAAATACAGCGGTAAGCTCCTCGCCGTTAGGAAAGGAGAAACCACCGCCTTGTTCAATCAGATCTTTTGCTTCCTGAAATTTCTTAAAATTAGGCCCAAACAGTACCGGCATCCCATAAGTCGCTGCTTCCAGTGTATTATGTATCCCTACCCCAAATCCACCACCAATATAGGCAATCTGACCATAAGCGTACAAAGAAGACAACAGCCCGATATTGTCTATAATCAATACCTTTGCTTCCTTTAAAGTTGCCGTATCATATTCCGTTATTTTTGAAAAACGAAGTGCCGCAGGCCATAGATTTAATATACTGACAATATGGCCCGCATTGATCTCGTGCGGGGCTAAGATCAGCTTATATTCTTGAAACCGTTGGAACAGTTCTTTCAATAATTTCTCATCCTCAGGCCAGGTGCTTCCTGCCACCAAAACAGGAGCGGTACCTACAAAATCCGCTATTAACGGTATGTCTTTCCGATTCTTAGGTAAGTCAATTACACGATCAAAACGTGTGTCACCCGCCAATCCCGCATTCCGAATTCCATATTCTTTCAATAAACGCACGCTTTCCTCGTTCTGTACAAAGAAATAAGTTACGAAACCCAGAATCTTAAGAAAAAAAGTACCATAAGCCTGAAAGAAAATCTGTTCCGGTCTAAAAATTGCCGAAACAAGAAATAATGGAATAGACCTGCTGTGTAAGCCTTCAAAATAATAATACCAATATTCATATTTTGTGAAGACTGCAAATGAAGGATTGATCAGGTCTAAAAACAGCCGTGCATTCTGAGGCGTGTCATAAGGTAAATAGAAAACATGATCCGCCAGATTGGTATTCTTTCTTATTTCGTAGCCTGAAGGTGAATAAAATGTTACAATTATTTTATGGTCCAAATAATTATTTTTTACGGCCTCCAAAACAGGTCTGCCCTGCTCAAATTCCCCTAGGGAAGCGAAGTGAAACCAGATATGTTTTTGGCTGGAATCAACCGTTTGTTTCATCCGTGAATGCCAGTCTTTTCGTCCTGTCACCATGAGCCGCGCTTTGGCATGAAAAGGGGCCAAAATACGCAGTAAGAGTCCATAAAGAAAGATTCCAATTGAATAAAGCAAACGCATGTTGTTAAAATAATGTTTATCTTAGTCAAAGATATCAAACCCATTTCATTAATAAGGAAGCATTGAGTGGAAAATAAACATCGCAAACGGATTTTGATCACTGGAGCAGCAGGCTTCCTTGGTTCCCACCTTTGCGATCGCTTTATTGCCGAAGACTACGCTGTTATCGGGATGGATAACCTGATCACGGGCGACCTAACGAATATCGCACATTTGTTCAAGCTGGAGAATTTCGATTTTTATCATCACGATGTTTCAAAGTTTGTCCATATTCCGGGGCATTTGGATTATATCCTCCATTTCGCTTCTCCTGCAAGTCCTGTAGATTATCTTAAAATTCCGATTCAAACCCTCAAAGTTGGCTCGCTGGGCACCCACAATCTCCTTGGTCTGGCAAGGGCCAAACAGGCCCGGATCTTAGTCGCATCCACTTCAGAAGTTTATGGCGACCCCTTGGTATCGCCACAATCAGAAGATTATTGGGGCAATGTCAATCCTGTCGGCCCCAGAGGGGTATACGATGAAGCCAAAAGATTTCAGGAGGCCATTACGATGGCCTACCATAATGCCCATGGACTTGATACACGCATTGTCAGGATATTCAATACCTTCGGTTCGAGAATGCGCCTCAATGACGGTCGTGCCATCCCTACTTTTATAGCCCAAGCTATTCGTGGCGAAGACATTACGCTGTTTGGTGATGGCTCACAGACGCGCTCATTCTGTTATATTGATGATCAGATCGAAGGGATCTATAGATTATTGCATTCTGATTGTATACAACCGATAAACATAGGCAACCCCGACGAAATATCGCTCTTACAGCTGGCACAGGAGATTGTCGAACTAACGGGCAGCTCAAGCAAGATCAGCCATAAACCCCTGCCGGTGGACGATCCCAAACAACGGAAACCGGATATTGGTCTGGCAAAGGCAAAATTAAACTGGCAGCCCAAAATAGATCGAAAATTAGGCTTAGAAAAAACCATCGATTTTTACAGAAAGGTTCCTTTGGAAACCTTATCACATAAAGACTTTACATACTATAATCAAAAATAATGAGCAAAAAAATATTAGTCACAGGCGGAACAGGCTATATTGGTTCTCACACCGTTGTCGAACTACATCAGGCAGGATATACTCCTGTAATCATTGATGATCTTTCCAATTCAAATATCAAGATCTTGGAACAGATCGAGAAGATCATTGGTATTAAACCCGAATTTCATCAATTCGATCTTTGTGATGCCAATAAAGTAAATGAATTTGTAAAAAATAACAGCGATATCTCAGGGATTATTCATTTTGCAGCATCCAAAGCGGTAGGCGAATCCGTTCAAAATCCTTTAAAATACTACCACAATAATTTCTTCTCCCTGATCAACATCCTGGAGTCCTATCGAAACAAACCAATTAATTTTGTATTCTCTTCAAGCTGTACAGTATACGGCGAACCGGACACGCTTCCTGTCAATGAAAGCGCTCCTGTAAAAAAAGCGACTTCACCTTATGGCAATACAAAACAGATTGCTGAAGAGATTCTTGAAGAAACAGCCGCTGCGTACGATAATTATAACATTATCGCATTACGCTATTTCAATCCGGTAGGTGCCCATGAGTCCGCCTTGATTGGCGAATTGCCGAATGGTGTACCTCAAAACTTACTTCCTTTCATTACGCAGACGGCTATCGGCAAGCGAGAAAAATTAACGGTATTTGGCGACGATTATGATACGCCTGATGGTTCTTGTGTACGTGATTATATTCATGTGGTCGATTTAGCAAAAGCCCACGTCGCTGCAATCAAATTATTGGAAAAAGGAAATCCAAATGGCAAATATGACGTATTCAATGTAGGCACCGGTAATGGCTACTCTGTACTTGAAGCCATCAAAGCATTTGAGAAAGCCTCTGGTCAAAAATTGAATTATGAAATTGGGCCCCGTCGGGATGGTGATATCATCAAGGTATATGGGGATGTAACGAAATCCGCCAATCAATTGCACTGGAAAGCTGCACTGGGTATCGATGAGATGATGGCCTCCGCATGGGCATGGGAAAAAAATCTAAAAGAAAATCCGTTGGATTAGAAAGCCCCTTTCTAGTATTATCTTATAAATGATATAAAAAAAATGGCCGTCTTAAGAATTGGGACGGCCATTTTTTTAGCAGTGAATCGGATTATTTGCATCCTGTCTATTTTTGCAAAAGCTACGCCTTGCTTTTCAGGAAGCAAGTCTTTGTAAAATCATTTCATTTTTGTTGGAAAATCTGCACGAAGGACAACTTTAGTTCTTGCAATTTTCCTCGCCCTTTCTTGTAAATAGCTTATGGGCAAGTTCGCCCCAGCTTCGCCCTCCTCCCGACTTGTAAAAAACGTGCAGGCACAGTGTAAGCACGATAAAAGGTGGACTCAACGTGGACTCACGGTACACTCAATCTGCTTGCAATCCAAAGTTGGTAATAACATGGTGCGAATTTGGTCCCCAGCAAAGCGCACTAATGGTCGAACATATCAGGAAAGAAAAAGGTATAACTTAAATTAATTGAGTACGATATTGTCTAGACCAGATGGGCTGCTTGATTCAAAAAAGTAACAGAAATACACTATAAAGAGCTTGATAAAAGAGTAATTATTCTTCAGCGATCCATTGGACGTTTTATCAAGAAATCTAGTTTGGAATGAATGACTAAACAAGCTCTTTATCTGAAATATATTGCATCAATATGCCTGCTTGTGCACCAAGTTTCTTTTTCAGGCGTTGCATTGATTTTTTGATCGCATCGGGGGTAACGCCCAAAACATTGGCGACCTCTCTATTATTTAGACCCAATTTCATCAGCACGATCACACGCAGATTAGATTCAGTAAGATCTGGAAATTTAGCTTGAATATCTTGCAGTAAATTCGGAAATTCCCTGGTAAGCAAAAGCTTAAATTCCTGCCATTTCTCATCGGTGATAAGATGAGACTGCAAAAGTATTTTAAGCTCATCCCGGTCTTTGATACTTGCCGCCCCCCGCTCTTCAAGCATAGACGAAAGGAGATCGATTTGTTCATTATTACGTCTGAGATAGACCATATACTCATCTATTTGGCTCTTGGAACTCATTAGCTCTTTGTCCAGCTCGGCTTTGGTATATTTGAGATTAAGCAACTGATATTCATATTCCCGCATACGCTTCCGTGAACGGTATCGAAATGCGTTATAAATAAAGAAGAATAGCACCAATACAAACAAGCTCAATATTACCCACAATCTTGTCTCAGCACGCTTTTTCTTGATGAGTGCCTGGGCTAATGATAACTTGTCAGCATATTTCTGCCTGTCAGCCATAAATTTCAACTGGGACAAAACCGGATCACCATCCAGGAAGCGCAATGAATCCTGGAGTTGTTCAATACGCCGACGTGCTTTTAACTCTTGCTTTAGGTCATGATTTTGGATAGCAAGATTCAGCTTATGCTCTTCCAGTTCGAGGATTGTCTTTTTGTCATCGGTTCCTTCCAGTAGTTGCTCGGTATCGCTGATCATTTTTTTGACCTCTTGGTTTGCACCCATTGAAATACGCAGCCGAATCCGCATCATTAAAGCAAAAATGGTGTTTTTATTATTCCCCAGAGATTTTGAAATTTCCAGATCTTTTTCTAAAAGTGATAAGGCTTTTTGATAGTCTCCCCTTCCTTCATAAACCCGCGCCTGATTGCCCAAAGTCTTTGCATAACGAAGAGAATCTTTTTCAGAAAGCGCCAGATTCTGCGCAATCTCAAAATTTTTCATTGCCTCCACGGTATCCCCACCACTTTTCAAAGTCAATAAACCCAGGTTGTCCAAGATCTCCGCCTTCAATTTTGGAGAAATGCCCGCCTGCTTTCGGCCAAGCTCCAGGTACTTAATTCCTGCGCTGTAATCTCCGAGCGTGCCAAAAAAGTAGCCGAGCTTCTTGTAAGTATGTGCTAGATCCAACGCCAGATCCTTGGGTATCTCCTCCAACCCTTTTTCGCCCTCTAAAAGCAAAGGAAGAGCTTCTGACGCTTTTAAACACCTATACAGATAAAAACCGTACATGACCTTTACCCATGCCCTGACATTTTGATAATTATAGTCCTTTTCCAGATCCAGAGCTTTTAGGTAGTATTTGTCACTAAAACTATTTCTTCCACCTTCACTGTCAAAAGATTGATCCGCTAACAAACAATAATAAATGGCAAGCAACGCATTGTCATTTTTCCGAATAGCCTGATTGAAATAGGGAGTTAGGTATCTGCTCAACGCCGCACTTGAAGCATGGTACTTCTGTGATTCACGTATAATTGTCTCATAAAAATTCTTTTCCTCCATCGAGGAATTAGAATCCATCATATCCATTCCAAAGACAGCACGACCGGAAATTATCGTTATAGAAAAAAGTACAATAAAAAATCTCAGCATACTGACATAGTGGTCGAATTTCACATTAAAAATAAAAAATAATTTTAATTAAATCAGTATATAATAAAATCAGCAGGAATTAAATGAGAAATGCCAACAGGATTATGGGCTTCGAAGATACAATAAGCCATGGAAGGAGTACACTTTAGCTTGCTACACCCACAAAATCAGCATAAAGCATATAGAAAATTAAAAACTATAAATGCGATTGGGTGTAATCGCTTGAGTCAGTCGAACATCGTGTTCATTTCGGTCAGCGATCCGTTCGATCGGATTAAAAAAAGATAATCCCACACGTTGGATTTCTGGCGCACAAAGTGCAAAAAACCGATCGTAAAATCCTTTTCCATAACCGACTCTATGGCCGTCAACATCAAAGACCAATAAAGGTACAAGGATAAAATCAATCGCCGTTGGCAGTACTTCTGTTCCTGAAATAGGTTCTGGAATACCCCATTCATTTGTTTCAAACACAGTTTGCTCATCAAGAATATAATGCTGCATGGAATAATCCGCAAAATTTGATCGCGAGACAACGAGAACGACCTTCGGAAAAAATTCCTTCACATAGTTAATGATGGAGTAGGTATTTGGTTCATGATATTTTTCAATTGGAAGAAAAACATGCATAAACTTAACTGCTGTTAGATCTATTTTCTGAAATTGCAGCAGTAAATCACGATTAAGACGCTCCTCTTCTTCCCCAGAAAGCTGGCATCTTTTTAACTTAAATTCCTGTCTTAATTCCTTTTTAGATTTCATGCTTAAAGATATATCATTATCTCATCATTTCGTGGGATAACAGTGGACAAAATAGATTTCTTTCTTATCGGAAATAGTTGACGAAAGGAAAACAGCAAAAAAAACGGCCTTGTAGCGAGCGCTATCAAGACCGAATAATCAACCTAAACCTAAAATCTTATATTACTTTACGCGTTCGATATAATTACCTGTTTGCGTATCGACTCTTACTTTCTCTCCTTGGTTAATGAATAGAGGAACCATAATCTCTACTCCCGTTTCTACAGTAGCTTTTTTCAATGCATTCGTAGATGTATCTCCCTTTACAGCAGGTTCTGTATACGTAATTTCCAATTCAACACTTTTAGGTGCCTCTGCCATAATAGGCTCATCACTTTCAAATGCAATAATCACAGTCATTCCTTCTTTTAAGAAACGCGCTGAATCACCAAATAAAAATTTAGGAATATTAAATTGCTCGTACGTATTATTATCCATTACGACGAAAAACTCGCCATCTTCGTATAAGTATTGGTAATCATTCGTTTCAACACGTGCAATCTCCACACTCTCGTCCACTCTAAAACGATATTCTACTAATTTACCAGTCTTCACATTACGCATTCTTGCTTGATAAAAAGCGCGCAAATTACCTGGTGTACGGTGTATATATTCTTCTACGGAGACCAACTCTCCATTAAATCTTAAAATATTTCCTGATTTTACCTCTGATGCCTTAGCCATTCTTTGAATTGAACTTTAAACGGTTATCTCATTATTGAGTCGTCAAAAATACAAAAACTAATTGTTTTATTAAAATTTCATTCGCTACTTTTTGAAGTCGATGATAGAAATCCTTTCGTCACAGAATTCGTATTCTTTTTTTTGATTTGAACAGATAATAAACATTCTAAAATCCCGCTTGGTACGGTCTATTAAATCCAGATACCATTCCTCTCCTGCTGTATCCAGATTACTTGTTGGCTCGTCCAATAATACCAAATCTGAATGAGAGCAGCAGGCCAAAACTAATTTAACCCGTTGACGCATACCCGATGAAAAATATTTTATTTCTTTATCTAAGGCATTTTCTAACCCCAACAGATTCAAAACACTTTCTTTATCGAATCCTTGGAGATAAGGTTTAAACTGAAAGTGAAAATCGAACAGCTCACGCAAGGTAAACTCTTCGATCAATTCGACATAGGGTGCGGCGATAGACAGTTGCCTGTAAACCTGATCGATACCAATGATGCGCTCTCCATCTGTATAAATCAATTCGCCTTCGGAAGATGACAGACTGCCGGAAAGCACTTTTAATAAGGTCGATTTTCCGGAGCCATTCTGTCCCAGGACAGCATAGCTCTTACCGGATTCAAAACGATAATTAATATGTCTGAAAATCCATTCGCGGTTATATCTTCGACCTATATCCTTTAACGTTATTTCCAAAGCTATGCGGTTGGGTAATGCGATTACATCGCTCTATTGTTGAATCCTTTCATGATACCTCTACCCGAATTGCGGATGAAATCCAAAATTTCATCTCGGATTTCAGTAGCCTGATATTCAGCTTCAATAATTTCGATTGCTTTCGCTAAATTGCGGTTTTGAACAAATAGAATGCGGTAAAGGTTTTGAATTTCGGCGATCTGCTCTTCTGAAAACCCTCTTCTACGCAATCCTACGGAGTTAATTCCGGCATATGAAATTGGCTCACGGGCTGCTTTTACAAACGGTGGAATATCTTTACGCACCAAAGAACCTCCTGTGACAAATGCATGCGAACCAATTTTCACAAATTGATGTACTGCTACCATTCCTGCTAAAACAACATAATCTCCGACGGTGATATGTCCGGCAAGGGTACTGTTATTTGAAAAAACGCAATTATCACCCACTTCACAGTCATGTGCAACGTGGCTGTAGGCTTGGATCAAACAATTTTTTCCAATGACAGTTTTATAACGATCCTTCGTGCCTCGATTAATTGTCACACATTCACGGATCGTTGTATTATCACCAATTTCTGCTGTTGTAATCTCACCATCAAATTTTAAGTCTTGCGGTTCACCAGAAATTACGGCACCGGGATATATCTTACAGTTCTTTCCAATTCGAGCTCCATCCATAATGGTCACATTTGAGCCAATCCAAGTCCCCTCTCCAATGACAACGTCTTTGTAAATGGTTACAAATGGTTCAATGACCACATTTTTAGCAATCTTTGCTTCTGGATGAATATAAGCTAATGGCTGTATCATCTATACTTCTTTAGTTGTTATTTACTCTTACGATCTGTGCCATAAGTTCAGCCTCACAGACAATCTTCTCTCCCACCATGGCCACACCTTTCATTTTAGCGATGCCCCTCCGGATCGGTTCCATCAGATCACATCTAAAAATAACAGAGTCTCCTGGAGTTACTTGTGCTTTAAAGCGTGCATTCTCGATTTTGAGAAATAAGGTTAACCAGTTTTCAGGATCTGGAACAGTCTTTAAGACCAAGATCCCACCAGTCTGCGCCATTGCTTCGACTTGTAATACGCCCGGGAATAATGGTGCTCCGGGGAAATGTCCCATAAACAAATCTTCATTCATGGTCACATTCTTTAACCCTACCACATGGGTTTCCGTTAATTCTAAAATTTTATCGACCATGAGCATTGGTTGACGATGCGGAAGAATTTTCATGATTTCCACCGTATCATACAATGCGGGCATATTAGGATCGTAAACCTTTATCTTTTTGCGTGTTTTATCTTTTTTAATCTGCTCTTTGATTTTCTTTGCAAAGGCAACATTCGCTGCATGTCCAGGACGAGCGGCCATAATATGACCTTTCAAAGGCCTGCCCACCAGCGCCAAATCACCAACCATATCCAACAGCTTATGTCTCGCTGGTTCGTTCTGATGACGCAATTGATTATTATTCAGAATACCTTCTTTTGCTACAGCAACGGTTTCTTTATGGAAAAGATGAGCCAGTTTTTGCAACTCCTCCGGAGAAGTTTCTTTATCTACAATGACAATCGCATTGCTTAGATCTCCCCCTTTAATCAACCCGTGATCGACCAGCATCTCCAGTTCATGTAGGAAACAAAAGGTACGTGAAGATGCGATTTCAGCTTTAAAATCTTCTATTGACGTAATCGCAGCATGTTGACTGCCCAAAACAGGTGAATTGAAATCAATCATACAAGTCAGACGATAACCATCCATCGGCATACCCAAGATCTCGACTTTACGATCAGGCTCTGCATAATGAATATTATTGGAGATTTCATAGTAATCTCTATCTGCTTCCTGTTCTTCAAACCCTGCTTCTTCCAACAGTTTCACGAAAATTGCCGAACTACCATCCAATATCGGAATTTCAGGACCATCAATATCAATCAGGACATTGTCGATTTGTAAACCAATTAATGATGCCATTAAATGCTCTATTGTACTAACACTTGCTCCATTTTGAGAAATCGTGGTTCCCCTGGAAGTGTCTGTGACATTATCTGCATCAACCAATATCTCTGGCTGACCGTCTAAATCTACACGTCTGAACTTAAACCAGTGATTTTCCGGAGCTGGTTTGATTGTCATCGATACAATTTTTCCTGTATGAAGACCTACCCCCGAAATTTCAACCTCGTTTTTGATGGTTCTCTGTTTCACATTCATTTCTAATAACATATTTTTAAATCAAAACTTCTTTTGACAAAACCATCATGAGATTATAATATTATATCGAAATAGCAGCAAGCTAGGACTGCTCATGATAGCTTCATTACAATTAAATAACAGTTTATTTCAATGAAAAAAGATTATTTTAACTTCGATTCTATTAATTTCTCCAGCTCCTGGATACGTTTCTCCAACTCAGGTAAGCGCGCAAATATCACGTTTGATCGTAACTGCGGCTGATAAGGCATTACTGGTGTTCCGCCCCATTTTTTCCCTTCGTCTTTTATTGATCTGTTAACGCCTGATTGAGCCTGTATCTGAGAGCCTTTAGCCACAACGATATGGCCTACAACACCAACCTGTCCACCCAATACCACACGCTCTCCAATTTTTGAACTTCCAGAAATACCTGTTTGTGCAGCTATTACTGTATTTTTACCGATATCAACATTATGTGCAATTTGAATCAAATTGTCCAATTTGACACCCTCACGCACAATAGTTGCTCCCATTGTAGCTCTATCGATCACCGTATTTGCGCCGATCTCAACATTATCCTCGATCTGCACATAGCCTATCTGTGGAACTTTCTTATAAGAACCATCTTCCTGCGGAGCAAAACCAAAACCATCCGAACCAATCACCACACCTGAATGCACAACAACATTCTTCCCTACCTTACAGTCATGATAAATCTTTACGCCGGGGTAAAGCGTCGTATTGTCATCGATTGTGACCTTATCGCCAATAAAAACCTGGGGATAAATCTTAACATGATCTCCGATCTTAGCGCCCTTACCGATATATGCAAAAGCTCCAATGTAGCCCCCCGCTCCTATTGTCGCCTCAGGATGTATAAAACAAGGTTCTTCGCGTCCACTTTTATCAAGACGAAACTCATTGTACATATTCAATATGGTAGAAAAAGCTGCATAGGCGTTCTTAACACGAATAATCGTCAGTGTGGGTTTGGTTGCTTGCATCAATTGCAAATCTTCATTTACAATCACTATCGAAGCATCAGTCGTATAAATAAAATGCTCATATTTTGGATTTGACAAAAAAGAAAGATCGCCTTTTTTACCTTCCTCAATTTTGGCAAGGTTACCTACAGTAACTTCTGGATTCCCTTCAATCCTTCCTTCTAATAATGTCCCTATTTGTTGAGCAGTAAATTGCATGGTACAAATCTATGTTTTTTTATTAAAAAATAACTATCCCATGGAAGGAATTGCAATATATCCGACCTCTTTTGGATAACATAATGCATATTTGGACACATTTTTTGATAATGCTTCTAAATTTCCAAGATCCGACGCCTCAGTAATATCAACCAGTTCGCCCGACTTCAATAATATCTTGATTTGGTCATTGGAAGGGTCATATGCACGATTATGAATTTCCTGCGTAAACACATAATAATGAATATCCTCTTCCTTCACCCCCAGAAACTGTCGAACGCTGTTTTTTACCTGTTCAATATAATCCGGAGAAAAGGGTTTGTTGCTCATGATTGAACGATACAAGTCCCTTTTCATGATCCGCTGACACATTTTACTTAAAATTTTGTCTTCGTGCAGTTCCCATGTTTTTATCGCTGACATAATATCTGTATCATCTAAACGAGTAAACCAGTCTAAATGCAACGGGTCTGCCATAAAATTTGTACGATCAATCTCTTGGCTCAAAAACCAGTGGAATGCTGGAGTAGAAAAGAGTTGTACCCCAGATGCTGTTAAATATTTGGCTCTTTGTAAAATTTTAATCAATAATTGTTCCGCTCCTATTACCGTTTTGTGTAAATAAACCTGCCAATACATCAGTCTGCGCGCGATAAGAAATTTTTCCACCGAATAAAGCCCTTTGTATTCAACGACAATCTCGTCATTCACCACATTCAACATCTTTATAATGCGGTCAAATGAAATCACCCCCTCAGAAACGCCAGTAAAAAAACTATCTCTATTCAGATAGTCCATACGGTCTACATCCAATTGACTGGAGACAAGCTGATGGAGAAATTTTCGTGCGTATTTATTATTAAATATATCAATCGCCAGGCTTAGTCTCCCGTCCAGATCCTGATTCATGCGATCCATCAGTAATGAAGACAGCAATTCATGCGAAACACCTGCAATTAAACTATGTTCCAATGAATGCGAGAAGGGGCCATGCCCGATATCGTGCAGTAAAATCGCGGCTAAGACAGCTTCTTCTTCTTTTTCAGAAATCTCGACCCCTTTACTCCGAAGGGTTTCCAGGGCCATCGACATCAGATGCATTGCTCCGATAGCATGCTGGAACCGTGTATGTAAAGCACCCGGATACACCAAATGTGTCATACTCACCTGCTTGACATAACGAAGTCGCTGAAAATAGGGATGCTGTACAAGGTCAAAGACCAAACCTGTAGGAATGGCAACAAACCCGTATACAGGATCATTAATGATTTTATTTTTGTTCAATGCGGCGATAAATTAATGCTACTTTTCAACATATTAAATAGAAAACCCAGTTATGTAACATACAAACTTATGGTTATCACTAATATAAACTTAAAACAAAGATAGTTAGTTCATCGTTAAGAAATGTTAAAAATAAATCTAAAGCACGATATTTGCTTATAATAGTACGATATTGAAATCCATTCAATAAACGAGGTATTTTTCTTTTGTTACGATTTGAGTAACATATCAACCTCTCTTATAGTAGACATATATAACAAGATGCAAAAAACACATATTCTCTGGGCTGATGACGAAATTGACTTTCTAAAACCTCATATTTTATTTTTAGAAAGTAAGGGGTATAAAGTTGATACGGTCAACAATGGAAACGATGCGGTTGAGGCCTTTAAAAATGGTTTTTTTCACTTAATATTTCTAGATGAAAACATGCCGGGATTGACCGGGCTCGAAACACTCGCGATCATCAAATCCATTAACCCCACAGTTCCGATTGTACTCGTCACCAAAAATGAAGAAGAGCACGTCATGGAAGATGCGATCGGTTCTAAAATAGATGACTATCTCATCAAACCGGTAAATCCGAAACAGATTTTGATGACCATAAAAAAACTCACTGAAAACAAACGCATTGTCAATGAGAAAACTTCCATGGCCTATCAACAAGATTTCCGCAACCTGGGCATGATATTAAATGACAACCTGGATTTCAGCCAATGGTCAGAAGTATACAAAAAACTTGTTTACTGGGAATTATCTCTTGAGAAGCTCGAAGACAACAACATGCATGAAATCCTGACGATGCAAAAGTCCGAGGCAAATATGCAGTTTTCAAAGTTTATCGAAAACAATTATATCAACTGGATCAGTAGACCTGAAAATGCACCTATTTTATCCCACCAGTTGTTTAAAAAGAAAGTATTTCCAGTACTTGAGGAAGAAATATCCACCTTTTTCGTCTTGATAGACAATTTACGTTATGATCAGTGGAAAATCATCAACGAAGTAATTACAGATTACTTCAGACTGGAGGAGGAGATCAATTATTTCAGTATTCTGCCTACAGCGACGCAATATGCAAGAAATGCCATCTTCAGTGGCTTAACCCCGCTGGAAATGGAAAAACGTTTTCCGAAGTTATGGCAAAATGATGAAGATGAAGGTGGCAAGAATTTATATGAAGATAAATTCCTTGATGATCAGATCAAAAGGTTGTACCGCAAACCAATAAAACATTCCTACACGAAAGTTTTAACACTTGAACAAGGGAGGGATGTTTTGGACAATCTTGGCAATATGATGCACAATCAGCTCAATGTCTTGGTCTACAACTTTGTGGATATGCTGTCCCATGCCCGGACAGATAGCTCCATGATCCGCGAATTGGCCAACGATGAAGCAGCATATCGATCGCTTACCTTATCATGGTTTGAACATTCACCCCTCCTAGAGGCGCTCAAATGGCTTTCACAGAAAAAGGTACGGGTTATTATCACCACAGACCATGGAACGATTCGGGTAAAAAAGCCAAGCAAAATCGTTGGCGATAGAAATACAAACACTAATCTCCGCTATAAACAAGGAAAAAATCTAAACTACATTGAAAAGGATGTGTTTACGATCAGGAACCCGCACGAGGCACAGTTACCGAAGCTGCATGTCAGCTCCACCTATGTATTTGCCAAAGAGGATTCTTACTTTGTATATCCAAACAACTACAATCAATTTGTCAATTACTTCAATGGGACATTCCAACATGGCGGAATATCCTTGGAAGAAATGATCATCCCCTTTGCGACATACTCGCCGAAATAGTAATTTTGCAGCATGGAAATTATCGTAAATACAACAGCTGATCTTTCTGCTGCGGCACAAACTCTTTTAAATAGTTTTCCAACGGATCGAATTTTTCTATTATATGGCCCAATGGGAGCAGGAAAAACGACCTTTATAAAATATTTATGTGAACAGCTGGGCGTAAAAGACAGTACTTCTAGTCCCACCTTCTCCATTGTCAATGAGTATGATTCTGACAATGGGCCAATCTATCATTTTGATTTTTATCGGATCAAAGATGAACAGGAGGCCTTTGATTTTGGCTATGAGGAGTATTTCTATTCAGGCGCGTACTGTTTTATTGAATGGCCTGAGAAAATACCAAATTTACTACCAGAAGAAGCAAAAGAAATACAGATCAGCATCTTAGATGCAGCAACACGTAAAATTTCTATCCGTTAAACTATCTTTCATCCCCATTATGGCTCATCCGTCCTCTTGTCAATATATCCCTTCCGATACCCACGTACCGGGATTAGCAGCAATTCATGCCGAAAATCTAAGTTTTTCATTCCATGAAAACAATGTGCAGTTTGCTGTTGAAAATGCGTCTTTTGCTATCGAAGGCGGGAGAATAACAGCTATTATTGGAGAGTCAGGAAGCGGGAAAAGTACATTACTTAGATTAATTTATGGTCTGTTGGAACCGACAAACGGTGTCGTCCGGTATAAAGGCTGGCAAGTGCCTACCCGCAAAGACAAGCTCATACCGGGACATGATGCCATGAAACTGGTGTCGCAGGGGTTTGACGATCTAAACACCTATGCGAATGTATGGGATAACGTTGCTTCACAGCTGCCTAATACGGATATCAAGCGGAAACAGGATAAAACCGCTGCAATTTTACAACGCCTGCGCATCGATCATCTGGCAAAGAAAAGAGTTGCTGACATCAGTGGGGGAGAAAAACAACGTGTTGCCATCTGCCGCGCATTGATCAATGAACCGGAAGTATTGCTGATGGATGAACCATTTAATCAAGTTGATGCGTCCTTTCGAGACACATTGCAGCAAGACATCAAAGATATCGTTAAGGAAACAGGTCTTACGATCATCCTCGTTTCACATGACCCCACAGAGGTACTCGCGCTGGCGGACAACCTTATTGTCATGAAATCGGGAAAAATATTAGATCAGAATAATCCTCACCTATTGTATAGTCAGCCATCACATCCTTATACGGCACAATTATTGGCAAAAAGCAATATCCTCAGCCCCGAAAAAGCTCAAAATTTAGGTATCCAAAGCGATAAGTCCATTGCCATTCATCAAGAATGGATTTCTATTTCGCCAACAGAAGCGTCGTCTTTCTTTGTCAAAGACATTAAATTCAGGGGTTTCTATTACGAACTTGTAATTTCCAATACTATCGTTGATCTACATTGTATCAGCACTTCACAGTTAATCCCAGAGAAAAATCAAGCTATTGATCTAACAATTTCCAATTGGGTCACTTTCGATTAATGCAAATCTGACAACCAGGATAAAAATGCATCAAACCATTTTTTTTCCGAGGTTTTATTAATTAATCCAAAGCCGTGGCCCCCTTGATCAAAAACATAAAGCTTATTTGGGACATGGACTTTATCCAGTGCAGCCATCATTCTATAGCTGTTTTCGATCGGAACAGCAGTATCATCTTTGGCATGCACAAAGAAAGCAGGACAGACTTCAGGTGAAACCTGTAGATCTGAAGAGAATAATTGAACTAGTCCTTCGGAAGGATTTTCTCCAAGGAGATTCATTTTCGAACCTTTATGCGTCACATCGTTCTGCATCGAAATAACAGGATATATCAATCCTGCAAAGTCTGGTCGCAATGAGATATGCGCTGGATTACTGATGTAAGCATTTTTAAACTTAGTCATCAGTGTTGATGCTAAATGCCCGCCAGCTGAAAAACCAATAACACCAACTTTTTTAAACTTTGGATTTGATTCCCGGATCAGCTGTATTGCCCGTTGGGCGTCTTGTAGGGGTCCGATACTTTTATCCCGCATAATATTAGGGGACGGTAATCTATATTGCAAGACATAGGCCGCATATCCATTGCTTACAAGTTCTTTGGCAACCGCATGCCCTTCGTGATCCATTGCAATATGCGCGTATCCTCCCCCAGGAATAACGAGTACGGCGATATTTTTAGCTATATTTTGATCCGGGGTGTAAATAAATAATTGCGGTCTGTTTTTTTCCAGCGAAGCTTGGGCTTTGTCCGTAGCATTTGGAATTGAATCCTGATAAAGATTAATCGCTTCCTGAGCTTTGGCAAGCGAAATTATAGCGCATAAGATCATAAGTATTTTTTTCATCCTTTTAAATTTGGTTTTTCAGTTATGGTTAAGCTATCAGCGTTATTTATCCCCACGATGTGATTACTCGTCCATATTTGTGATTCATGAGTTCGTTTACTCATTATTTTTGTAAGACATCCATGAGCTCATTTCGTTCGTTTCACTCTGTTCGAATAATTCATGATAGTTTCATCTGTATTGTATTTTATGGTATTAGGCTTTCATTATAGCGAGGAAACTACCAATAAGTCCAAATCTTTTGCGGTCATATTAAAGCGGGACGCCATATCGGCATTGGTTAGGTTGCCCTGATAAAGATAAATTGAACTTCTTATCCCGGGGCTTTTCCAAATTGCATTTTTCAATCCACCTAATTCGGCAAAATCCAACAAGATCGAGGTAAAAATATTACTCATGGCATAAGTTGCTGTACGAGCTACCCGCGACGCAATATTAGGGACACAATAATGAATGACATCAAATTTTCGAAAAACGGGCTTATCATGTGAAGTTACTTCCGATGTCTCAAAATTCCCCCCCTGATCAATACTGACATCAATAATAACCGAGTTCGGCTTCATCTTTGACACTGTTTCTTCGGAAATCACACAAGCAGAACGGCCATTGCGTGCGCGCAATGCGCCAATAACGACATCTGAACTGATTACGGCTTTATTGAGAATGATAGGCTGAATGACCGAAGTGAAAACCCTGCTTCCGAGATTATTTTGCAAACGTCGAAGTTTATAAATTGAATTGTCGAATACTTTTACTTGTGCGCCCAGGGCCAAGGCAGTACGAGCAGCTTGTTCCCCCACTGTCCCAGCTCCGATAATGACAACTTCAGTAGAGGCGACTCCGGTGACACCGCCAAGCATGAGTCCTTTTCCGCCGAAAGCATTACTTAAATATTCTCCGGCGATCAACGTTGCCGTCGCCCCGACAATCTCACTCATTGCCCTCACCACGGCCAAACATCCACCTTCATCGCGTAGGTATTCGTAAGAGATTGCTGTGATCTTCTTATGCATAAGTGCCTTTAATACCTCTACATTCATTAAAGACGGTTGCTGAGAAGATAATAGTACCTGCCTTTCTTTCATCAATTTGACTTCAGATACAGTAGGACTGCCAACTTTAATGATTAAATCTGCCTGGTATATTTCTTCTCTAGACGTCACGATACGGGCCCCTTGCTCGCTATAATGGTGATCCAAAAAATTAGCCCCGGCTCCAGCTCCAGTCTCAATTAAGACCTCATGCCCGTTTTCGACCAACAGTGCCACAGCCAATGGTGTTAAACATATACGCTTTTCCTGAAGTGAGATTTCTTTTGGAATCCCAATAAAAAGACTTTTTCCATTCTTTTTCTTCTCAAAAAGCATCTCTTTTGGAGAAATCATGGCCTGGCTCGCAAGCTTTCCTAACTCATTCATTTTATTAAATTGACTTTAGTTAAAATTACGATAAATAATCAATCTAATCAAACGCAGATAAAATTGCTAGAATCACTGCTCGCTGCCTGCCTTTAACAGCAGGCCATCGATCTTTGGTTAGCCTTCAGCAATCATTGGACAGTATAAAGATTAATGCATAGAAGACCATGGGAATGAAACAAAATTATCTACATTTGTCTAAATTAATCAGATATAATACGATGCTAAGTAAAATCAGTATAGTACCCAGGTGGATCATTTTTTTATTGGATATTTTCAGTGTCTCTGTTGCCTATCTCCTTGCAAACATCATTTATTACGATTTTAATTTCGATTTTCTCCTTGATATCGATTTCAGCATAAGGTATATTTTATTTGTAAGCGTTTGTTCCCTGTCCTTTTACCTATTCAAGATGTATACCGGGATCATTCGTTACACAAGTGCAATTGACTCCATCCGGATATTATCCACCATCATATTTAGTGTTTTCATGCTTTTAATCATCAAATTGATTATTCAGGCTAATGAAATTGAACGTAATATCCCCACCGCATTAATTATTTTCTTTGCACTCTTCTCATTTTTAATATTAACCGTATATCGAACTATCATCAAAATTTTCTTTCTCTATACTAAAAAGGTCAATGGCACCAGAAAGAAAACCCTGATCTATGGCGCCGGTGATCTCGGCATTGCTGTAAAAAGAACCTTAGATCACGATCTGAGATCGAAAAATGCGATCATCGGTTTTCTGGACGATAACGACCAGAAGATCAACAAAGTGATTGATGGCACCAAAATTTACTCATCTAAAAAATTTAACCATCTGATCAACACCCTGAATGTTGAAGAGGTCATTATTGCATCACACAATATTCCCTCAGAGCGCAAAAATGAAATTACGGATATTGCTTTGGAAAGGAATGTTAGTATCTTAACCCTTCCCCCTGTCAAAAAGATTATGAATGGGGATCTTAATCCTAACCAGATCCAAAAAATAAAAATTGAAGACCTATTGGAAAGGGATCCAATCAAAATCAATGACGACCATATCCTAAGCCAAACAAAAGGAAAAAGAATTCTTGTTACCGGCGCTGCGGGTTCCATCGGAAGCGAAATTGCCTCTCAATTAGGCAAATATGAACCACAGATGATTATTCTCTGTGATCAGGCAGAATCGCCATTACACAATTTACAACTGGATTTGCAGGACGAATTTCCAAATCAGGTATACCATACCTATATCGCGGATATCCGAAGTACAGAAAGAATGCGCTTGCTCTTTGAAACATTCAAACCACACTATGTCTATCATGCAGCGGCTTACAAACATGTTCCTATGATGGAAAATCATCCGCTTGAAGCTGTACAAACCAACGTTATGGGCACGAAAAATCTAGCTGATCTAGCGGTGGAATTTCAGGTCGAAAAATTTGTTTTCGTTTCAACAGACAAGGCTGTTAATCCAACAAATATTATGGGAGCAACAAAAAGAATCGCGGAGATATATGTACAGTCGTTGAACAATCATTTGGAGAGTTTATCAACTGGAAAAGTCAGTACAAAATTTATTACTACGCGTTTCGGAAATGTTCTTGGCTCAAATGGTTCTGTTATTCCTCGATTTAGAGATCAGATCCAAAAAGGCGGCCCTGTTACAGTAACACATCCTGAAATCACACGTTATTTTATGACTATACCCGAAGCCTGCCGACTAGTCCTTGAGGCTGGAGCTATGGGCCAGGGCGGAGAAATCTTTGTTTTTGACATGGGCAAATCCGTGAAGATCGTTGAGCTTGCTAAGAAGATGATCCGTCTTTCCGGATTTAAGCCAAATGAAGATATCGAAATCAAGTTCACTGGTTTAAGACCAGGCGAAAAACTCTATGAAGAGCTACTAAACGACCTCGAGAATACCCTTCCAACACACCATGAGAAAATTATGATCGCCAAAGTGCGTGAAAATAATTATAACATTGTCAGTTTAAAATTAGCGGAATTGAAAGAAAGATTAGCCACTCAAAATAAGAACGAGGTCGTTTACCAAATGAAGTTGATCGTTCCGGAATTTAAAAGCAAAAATTCGATCTACGAACAATTGGATAAAGAAATCGAATTATCAAATGAGTCCGAAAACAAAAGTTAATTCACTTTAAAATTTCCAAAACACTTGCAAATTTGTTCGAAAATTGTATTTTTGCAATCCATATTTTACTGATTAGTAATGTCTAAAAATACAAATAATACAAATCAAGGTTTAAAACCTTCAAAAGGATCTTTTTTTCAGGATAACCAAAAAAGCGTTGCGTTTATTTTAGGTGGTATCGTTGTATTGATTTTGCTGTACTTTGGATACGAGAAGCTCTATTTGCAACCGCGCGCAGAAGAAGCATCAAATCGCATGTATAAAGCCGAGCAGCTTGTTACAATTGACTCTTTACAGAATAAAGCGATTACAGGTGATGGATCATTCCTTGGTTTTAAACAAATTGCTGAAGAATATTCAAATACAAAGTCTGCAAATATTGCAAATGCATATTTAGGTGGGCTTTACCTACGTCAAGGAAAATTTGATGATGCTGTAAAAGCATTGGAAAAATATTCACCTACAGGAAGTCAAATCTTAGACCCACTGGTTATCGGTTTAACAGGTGATGCCTATTCAGAGTTAAAAGACTACAAAAAAGCTGCTGATTACTATAAACAAGCATCTGAAAAATCAAGCAACTCATACACAACTCCACTATTCTTAAAAAAATTAGGACTTGTTTATGAAGCACAAAACGACTACAAAAGTGCTGAAACAGCATACCAAAAAATCAAAACTGATTTCCCAGAAAGCCAGGAAGCATCGACAATCGACGGTCTGCTGGGCAGAGTACAAGCACATTTATAAGAGATCATAAATACACAAAAAAAGAGGCTATTTGATAGCCTCTTTTTTTGTGACCATCTAAATTCATTATCTTTGTATCTATTATGGCAAGTAGCATTAAAAATCTATCAGACTTTTCGCATATCCAAGTTGCGGATGCAAGTCCATTCAAATTTGCAATTGTAGTTGCACAGTGGAATGCAGAAATTACTGGTGCATTATTGAACGGCGCAATCTCAGGTTTAGAAAAACATGGCGCAAAAGAAGGTAATATCGAAATCATTGAAGTTCCAGGGAGCTTCGAACTGACTTCCGGAGCGGATCTGGCATTGAGAAATCAAAGCTTTGATGCTGTTATCTGTTTGGGTTGTGTGATCCAGGGAGAAACCAGACATTTTGATTTTATCTGCCATGCGGTTGCAAATGGCGTGTCAAATGTAGGACTAAAATATAACAAACCGGTTATCTTTGGCGTACTGACGACGGACAACCTGCAACAAGCTTTGGATCGCGCTGGTGGAAAACATGGCAATAAAGGAGAAGAAGCCGCTATTACAGCAATACAAATGGCTGCCATTGCTAAAAAATTCTAGTTTGGTATCAATTTTGTCTATTATTTAATCATGAAAAAGTATTCTGGGCTAAAACATAAAAACGCAGGAGTACTTTTATTTTAAATAAATCGATTAATAAAGTATGATAATATCTTATTAATCGATTTTTATTTTTTAGATATGATTATGAAAACATTCTCAAACATACTTTTAGTATTGATGTTATCGTTCTTCGGTTCCGGGCATTTATCTGCCCAGAATGATAGTCTGAACAAACAGATCTGGCGTAGTATCGGTGGGCAGGGCAAATGGGATTCCCTACAGTATCTCGCTTTTTCAGCGAAAGGAAATACCGTATCAGAAGAGCTATCCAATGAAGAACGTAAATTCCTCTTTAACCGAACCACGGGAGAATGTAGATTCGATGGGTTCAGTGGTTCTGATCAGGTGACCTATTTATTCAATTTTAAAGGAAGCAGTGCCGATAAACTTTTTATTGCGGGCAATGCAGTTACTGACAGACAGGAAATAAAGAAATCCATAAAAAACCAGCTTTTTGCGGACCTTAATCTACTTCTGCTACCCACGCTAATAGAGCAAAGAAGTGTGCAGTTTAAAATTCAGGAAGAACGTTTTATTGGTGGACAAAAACTTACAATCGCAAGTATTACCTCCTCAGCCCCAGTTCTCGGTTCGAAACTGGAGGGTTTAATCTATATCGATCAAAATACGGGCGAAATTACTCGTTATGAATACACTGATAAATCAGAAAAAATCAGTTATGAGGTTAGCAAATACAAAGAAATAGGAGATGGAATACGTCTGCCCAGTTTATTTAGCGCAGCAAGCAACGACAAGAGAACCTGCGTCTTCTCTTCGATCTCCTCCTTTGTACAAGTCGAGCAAAAGAAATTTAAAGAATTATAATTATGATCAATTGGATAGAATTAAATACAGAAGAACAATTACAGGCGCTATATCAATCAGATAAAGTTTCTGCCATATTCAAGCATAGTACGACTTGTGGCATCAGTAATATGGCAAAACGCAGCTTGGAGCGGATGTCAAATACTGCTGATCAAGACTATTCGATTTATCTTTTAGACCTGTTGCGTTATCGCGCGCTTTCCAATGAAATTGCACAACGCTGGAATATTGAGCATCAATCCCCGCAAATACTTATTGTCGAAGGTAAAAATAGCCTTTACAATGCTTCGCATGGGGATATCCAATTTGACGAAATTGAAAAATACCTATAGTTATTTGATCATGAACACTTTGCCCTTATCATAAGCGCTCAGTGTGAGATGATCCCAAGTCATCATTCCTTTAAATTTTTTGCTTAATTCGCATGAGTTTTGGATAACGATGACTTGGGATTCCCCAACCAGTTTTACCGTATTGTCGAATGACAATCATTGTCCCTTCATCCTTATATCTTCCGCAGACTCTTCGATTAGCGTGGAGGACATCTATGAACTCACAATTAAATCTTTGGCGAGAGCTGAGCTGTATCTGTTTGATTATTTATAAATCTCTACTGTTACCTTACCGTCTTTGGTTACGGTCCCTCTGTACATACCTTCGGTATTAAATGGCATAGCGACATGCCCCTGCTTGTCCATGACGATCATTCCGCCATCTCCGCCCATCTTTCCAATTCGATCAATGACCGCTTGGCCGGCTTGCCATATATTATCATTTTTATATTCCATTAAGGCCGAAACCGAATATGCGGCTACACTACGAATATAAAATTCACCCCAACCGGTACAGGAAACTGCACAGGTCGCATTATTCGCATAAGTTCCTGCGCCAATAATTGGTGAATCGCCTACACGGCCAAATTTTTTGTTGGTCATTCCACCGGTCGAGGTACCCGCAGCTAGATTTCCCTGATTATCCAATGCGACACAACCCACTGTCCCAAACTTAGAATCCTTGTTAAGGATCCCTAAACGTGAGCTCTGCTTCTGATCGTGATCCAGCTGTGTTTTGGTGCTGTCTTCCTTTTTAATTTTTTGCAAGGCATCCCAGCGCATTTTAGTCCAGAAGTAAGATGGATCCACAAGCTGTAAACCCACTTCTTTGGCGAATTCTTCTGCTCCTTTGCCTACCATCATCACATGTTCGGATTTTTCCATCACCGCACGCGCTGCGGAAATGGGATTTCTAATAGTTGTAACCCCAGCAACCGCACCTGCAGCCAGTGTTTTACCGTCCATGATAGACGCATCCATTTCATTTCTTCCGGCGTTTGTAAATACAGCTCCCTTTCCGGCATTAAACAAAGGAGAATCTTCCATCACATGAATAGCGCGCTCAACCGCATCCAAGCTGGAACGTCCCGCCTTCAATTGGTTATAGCCTTCATTCAAAGCTTGTTCTAAGACAGTTTTATAAGCCTGCTCCATCGAGTCGGTCATATTTTTTTTCAAAATTGTCCCTGCTCCACCATGAATTGCCAGAACAAATTTTTCTTTCATTTCTTCTTTTTTATTTCCATCGTTGCGATTACAGGAAGCCGCAACCGCAGCAGCTCCGATAATCATCGCTATCATTGCATGTATCTTCATATTATTCTTGTATATAGCCTAAATTTTGCACCCTATTTTTGGTCACAAATATTTCATCATAGGAAGCGAAGAATTTTTACGAGCACAGTTTGCTGCCATCATTTAAATAAATTCCCATAATTGACAGATGAGGCGGATTGGCTGCAAATAATTACCGAAGAAATGAAATGTTTTTTGTCCTATTCATCGTCTTTGTCCCACCATTCGGAAGCCTGTAAATCATCTATTTCACGACGATCTTTCTTCGTTGGTCTTCCTGTTCCGCGGTCACGTTTAAGCACTGGTGCCTGAAATACCGATTTATAACCCACAGTATCTTCTACCGGGGTTTGATCTTCATAAAACTGCACAGCAGTTTTTGCATCCACCCTACGCTCAAGAAGACCAATTACCTTAACGACCTTCTTCTCTATTCCTTTTTGGATATGATAGACATCGCCGATCTTCACTTCGTAAGAAGGTTTAATATTTTGACCGTTTAGCTTTACCCGACCCGCCTTACAGGCTTCGGTCGCCAAAGTCCTTGTCTTAAACACTCTTATCGACCATAAATATTTATCAATTCTCAATTTTTCTGATGCTGCTGCCATAGCACAAAAATAGTTATATTAGCAAATTATCGTGGTATTTCCACCCAAAATTAACAGATTCTCCGGATGAATATTTTCTTCACCGCTGGGGAGAGATCGATAAAGTTGCTTTTAAATACAACTTTATCTAAGTTTGTACATCAAAATAAACAAATTCAAATAAGCAAACAAATAATATGGTAGAGCCACTTAAAAAATTGATTGAGGAAGCTTGGGAAGATAGACAACTATTGGAGTATAAGGAATATGCAGAAGCTATTCGGACAGTAATCATGAAGCTTGACAGCGGTGAAATCCGTGTAGCAGAATTGATTGGCACCAGATGGCATGTAAATGACTGGATCAAGAAAGCTGTTATTTTATATTTCCCGATCAACGATATGCGCGAAATGACTGCAGGTCCTTTTGTATTCCATGATAAAATGAAGCTAAAAACAGACTACAAACATACTGGTGTACGGGTTGTTCCTGGTGCTTCTGCCCGTTTGGGTGCTTATTTAGCAAAAGGTGTCATCATGATGCCTTCTTATGTCAATATCGGAGCCTACGTAGACGAAGGCACAATGGTAGATACCTGGGCGACAGTTGGATCTTGTGCTCAGATCGGCAAACATGTGCACTTAAGTGGTGGTGTTGGTATCGGTGGTGTACTTGAGCCAGTTCAGGCAGCTCCGGTTATCATTGAGGACAATGTATTTATTGGATCAAGAGCGATCGTTGTTGAAGGTATTCGCGTCGAAAAAGAAGCGGTGTTAGGAGCAAATGTCGTATTGACTGCATCAACCAAAATTATTGATGTTACTGGACCTGAACCAGTAGAATACAAAGGCTATGTCCCTGCCCGTTCGGTTGTCATCCCTGGATCTTATACTAAAAAATTTGCCGCTGGCGAGTATCAAGTTCCTTGCGCATTGATCATTGGTCAACGCAAAGAATCGACCGATAAGAAAACATCATTAAATGATGCTTTACGTGAGCATAATGTGGCTGTCTAATTCAAGATCAGAATTAAAAAAATAAAAAATGAGTGCATTTGTGGATCGAGAGGATCTGAACATGGCGTTGGAAACGCTGAAAGCTGGTGGGTTAATCTTATACCCAACAGACACCATCTGGGGAATAGGCTGTGATGCCACCAATCCTGATGCAGTAGAGAAAGTCTTTCAGTTGAAAGGGAGAGATAAGTCCAAAAGCCTAATCGTCCTTTTACATAACGACAACCAATTGGCTAGTTATGTAAACGAAATCCCTGATGTTGCTTATCAACTTATTGAATATACAGACAAGCCCTTGACCATAGTCTATTCGAATGCCAAAAATCTTGCCCCCAATGCCATTGCAGAGGACGGCTCGATCGGCATTCGAATTGTCAAACATCCTTTTTGCGAACAGCTACTGCAACGTTTCCGTAAGCCCATCATCTCTACATCCGCAAATATCAGCGGCGAACCGACAGCAAAAGATTTTAATGAAATCGCTGAAGAAATCAAAACAGGTGTAGATTATATTGTCGCATACGATAGGCATGTGAAAACGGATGGTAAGTCGTCTACCGTAATGAAACTGGATCCAAGTGGTAAATTTGAATTTATTCGAAAGTAATATAAAACAGGCCTATATCCTATTTGAATACCGTCTTTACAGGCAAGCATGATAACTTGGCTCTTATGCCCGGGCAGTAAATCGGATGGCTCCATAAACTTTAAAAATCAACTTCTATACAGATGAAAAAGATTATTTTATTTTTTACACTGTCAATTGCTGTAAGTACACAATTGCATGCACAAAAAAAAGAGGTCCCTTCGGCAAAGCCAGGTGTAAAATATGGAAAGGAAATTCAGGCAGCTAAGGCGATTTCTATTGCTAAATTAGAGAAAGAGTTAAGCAGCAAGCATACATTCACGGGCAAAATTGAAGGTAAGGTTGTTGAAGTCTGCAAAAAGAAAGGTTGTTTTATGACCCTACAGCGAGATGGCGAGGAGCCTATTATGGTTCGCTTTAAAGATTACGGATTCTTTATGCCAGCAGATATCGTTGGCAAGACCGTTGTTGTCGTAGGGGTAGCTAAGAAAAAAGAAACGTCAGTGGCTAGCCTGCAACATGCCGCAAAAGATCTCGGCAAATCGCAAGCAGAGATAAATCAGATAACGCAGCCAAAAAACGATATTAATATTGTTGCTGATGGTGTTCTAGTGGTCAGATAAACAGGACTTATAATCGTTATTCTCTCCCCAGCAGCGGAGAACAATTTATTCCGATGAAAAAATTTCAGACAGCACCTGCCCCATCCATCAACGTCGGTGGAAAACTAATGACATTTGAAAAACCTGTTATCATGGGTATTCTCAATGTAACGCCTGATTCCTTTTTTGATGGTGGCGATAATACCACGGTGGAGAAAGCGCTGGAAAAAGCAGGACATCTTTTAGAAGCGGGAGCTCAGATCCTCGATATTGGCGCTTACTCTTCACGTCCGGGTGCTCCATTGATCTCTTCACAGGAGGAAATGGACAGAGCACTTCCCCCTATTCAGGCCATCAGAAATACATTTCCAGAAGCCATCTTATCCATAGATACCTTTCGGGCGGATGTTGCCGCTGAAGCTATTGATGCTGGAGTGCACATGATCAACGACGTATCTGGTGGCACGCTTGATGAGGAGATGTTTGCAACAGTAGCCAAGTATCAGGTTCCTTATATTCTAATGCATATGCGGGGAACTCCGGAAAACATGCAAGAGCAAACCGAATATTCCGATATCGTGACCGATGTTGCTACTTTTTTGGGACAGGGTATAGCGCAGTTAAGAGATTTGGGTGTAAAGGACATTATCCTCGATCCTGGGTTTGGCTTTGCGAAAACAATCGATCAAAATTACGAATTGTTATACCGTATTAATGAGCTCCACTATTTTGGACTACCAATTTTAGGTGGTATATCCCGTAAGTCTATGATTTACAAAAAATTGGGCGTTACAGCCCAAGAGGCCCTTAATGGAACTACTGCATTAAACACGTTATTGCTCGAAAGAGGGGTACAGCTTCTTCGTGTCCATGATGTAGCAGAAGCGAAACAGCTCATAGATCTTTTCTATTAGTAGGTATGTATATGGATAAAATGATTTGAACTATACCCTACCCCTTGCTTTATTTTCCAATAAATGTTGGATCACTGAGCGTCTCTATAAAAGCGATAATATCCAGCTTTTCCTGTGCTGTTAATGGAATTCGATTCCCATTTTCTTTTAGAATAGGGTCAAGATTTTCTGCATCCAAGACACCCTTATCAAAATAATCCAAAACAGACCTTAAGGTTGGAAATTGGCCAAAACTCCCATAGGGAGCCGTATAGATAGCATTTCGTAACGACGGAACGCGAAAGGCCATCTGATCTGCCCGACGCCCTGTCACCCGTCCACGTCCTGCTTCCTCCGCATTTGGATTCAATGGAAAGCCAACATTCCTAAAACTCTGATCGGTAAATAATGCAGTACCATGACAACTTGCGCATTTACTTTTAAACGTTGCATATCCCCGGGCTTCTTTCTCCGTAAATTGATCGCCCTCATTTCTTTTTACACGATCGTATTTGCTGTTTGCTGAAATCAAAGTATACTCGTATTGTGCAATACTGCGATAAATCCGATCAGCTGTTATCGTTCCATCGCCAAAGGCCTGCGTAAATAATTTTTTATAATCGGCGTCACCAGCGATTTTACCGATAACCTCCAGAATAGAAGAGTTCATCTCCTCATGTGTAATTATCGGAACAAGCGGTTGTTTTTCCAGTTGCAGGATATTCCCATCCCAATTATAAAACTTCATAAATGCCATATTTTGGATGGCAGGGGTATTGCGAAATCCCGTCCGTCCGTAAATACCGACAGCCCGTGGCTTGCCATCTGAAAAAGCTAGGGCGGGATTGTGACAACTCGCACAGGAAATGGTATTGTTTCCGCTGAACCTCTTTTCATGAAATAACTTCTCGCCTAATTCGACCCCATATTTCGTCGGTCTATTTTGCGCTACGGAACTATTTAAAGCTGGAAATTCAGCAGGAGTCTCCAAAGCAATTTCAGGGTTGTTGATTGATTCGTTCACTTCTCTTTTACTGCATGACATTGCAATCAACAATGCGGTTAAGACCCATAGGACTGTTTTCATTCGAATACGTGATTTTGTATTAAGAATAACCGCCGATGCGGTTATTGTTGCTTGCCTAACAACAAGAAGCTGTTAGATGTTATAGTGAAACAAGGTCACCCTATGAACATCTGAGACATTACTATTTTTAAAATAAAGCTCCGGATGACCTTGTTATCAATTTATGTTTCCTTTAGTTGTTTTCTACACGTTCAACAGAGAACATACCACTCTTATTCTCTTTGCCATTACCACCAATATTATTTACAAATACTTCCATGGCTGCCATGCTGCTATGCAGGCTCGGTGTAATCGCATTTTTTGCTGTAAGGATTACCCTCGTTTGTCCACTCAACAGTTTATCCAAGTCTGCTTTGACGGTGATTTTAGGTGCATTGTTGCCCACGACAGCGGCAGCTGTAAGATCTAATGTAATATCGCGATAGGCATCTACACCCTGTGTATACGTTTCGGGCTTACCCCCTTCTCCGTTCAAGGTGCTTCCTGTATGAACCTGAAATGCTTTATTTTCACTGCCAAAGAAACCTTCGATCTTCGTAAAACGATAGCCAGTTGCCCATTGCCACATCATATCCGTATCGTTGGCACCTGCCGCCGCATAAAATGCCGGAAATCTGACCTGATCCAGTGTATTAATTTCTTGCTTCACTCCTAGTCCAAATTTGAGCTGCCGATATTCCCCGACAGGTATATTGGTCAATATATAGTCGAGACTTGCCGGTTTGGCTTGGTTAACGACAGTAGCACCTTTGTCCAAGTCATTTACATTGTAGGGAACCTCCGTTCCGTCTGCTTTTACAAGCCGGATATTGCTGACAACGTACTTAAGCTCGGAGAGATGATGCACTTGAGCGCTATCGGAAATATTGCTGGTTGCATCAACAGAATTGGCACCCCCCAAAACAATCGTGTTATTTTTAAAGGTATTATTAAAATGTAAACTGATATTGTTGGCGACTGGGCTGTGCTCGTTTTTGCTACAGGCAATCATTACGCATGAAACAGCCACTAAAATCAGATAGTTTGTTGTTTTTTTCATTGTATGTGTTATTTAAATGTGATTGATTTTTAAAAATTGACTTTTAGGGATGTGAAAATATTCCGTCCCATCCGCGGAATATTTCCCCAATCCGCATAGGTGCTATAATATTCATTCAAGAGGTTCTCGGCACCAACCTGAAAAACAGTTTTGAATCTGCCAAGACTGAAACTGTAATCTCCGGACAGGTTCCACAGATTGTAGGCCGCTGTTAGATCTTCACCGTATATGGGGCTGTAATTGCGCTGTGCGAAATCACCGTTTAGTGAAGTCTGCAAGCCGAGCCGTTTAGATCCATAATGCAGTGTTGTCTGATAACTCAATGGCCGTATAAAAGGGAGATTTCCCCCCGCGTCGTCCTTGCCTCTGGCATAGGTAAGCACCGCTTTCCAATGCAGGTTATCCAGGATTTTGTAATCCATGCTCACCGCTGTATTAAACAGCGTCGCATACTTCAACGATGTATAGCCTTTTACACCTATGGATTGATAATTCATGGGGCTTCCTAAACTCAGGATCCGTCCGATGATATAATTGTCGATGTAGAAGTAGTTGACTTTTGCGGCAACACTTAGTTTTTCCGTTTTGAATCCAACACTGGCATTGACCTCATAAGAAATCTCATTTTTGAGATCAGGATTTCCGATGTAATCATAACGATCAAAGCTATTGTAGATATAATAGCCATAGGCTTCCGAAACGGAAGGAGCACGATGTCCAAAGCCTGTTCCGATTGCGATATCAAATTGATTTAAGTTTAACTCGTAACTGGCCTGTAGGCTTGGAAGTACCCTGTTCTTTTTTTGTGGCGCTCCCGGATGAAAAATCCAGTTAAATTCCACGTATTTTGAGTAATTGTAATTCCAGCCTAACGAACCGCCTAAATTCACCTTATCTCGATCGGAAATTTCCCAGGAATTATTCATCGCAATACTTGCAAAACGGGTTGTAATCCAAGGCCAGCTGTAGGCAAACATGGTTTGTTTGGAACGATCCTGAGGATACATCCGCATTTCCGCTATAGAGAGATTATCATAGGCATTCAACTGTATTTCCGAGGAATACTGATCTTTTTTCAAATTTATTTTTGATACCAACCCATAGGTCGTACTCCATCCCGGCATATCCATGTGTACCAAATTCTCCGGACGCGTCGTATCATCCATATAGTGCTCCACAGCGTTGAAATAAACTTTGGTATCCCATACTTTTACCAAACCTTCCTCAAACAATTGCTTATAGGATGCGGATGTAATAATCGCACGTGATAACCAGAGGTCCATAGGCAAAGCCGGGAAACCAACATCTTTTGCACGGTCAAATATCGCATCTACCCGGATGGCAGAAAGCGGACTTGTCTTATAGGCTAGGCCCAATGATGCGTTCAGTTTATTATATTGTGAATGCAATACTTCTTTGTTGTTCCCGTCATAATAATTACCTGCGTTACGATAGGCAATACTACCATCGGCAACAAAATTGTCTGTTGAATAGAATAGATTACCAAGATTAAATGCCTGCTTATTATTAAATTCGAATCCTGTCTGATAAGCTCCGCCTATTTTTTGAGGTAGACCAAAGGGGGTGTTCCTCTTTTTAAGGTCTATACTTCCCGCAACAGTAGCTCCATGCATATTCCCCCCTTGTCCGGATTTGATATCAATGGAAGACAGGTTATTACTTTCCACATAGGAAGTTATGGGATCCATCTTATCTGTACAGGCGCCAAATATATGCATGCCATCAATGGTTATGGTTGAACGCTCCGTACTCATGTTATTTAACAGAGGCTCCCATGCATAGGCCCCACGCTTGATAAAGCTGATATTGTCCGCTGAAGCCAAAAACTCATCGACGGAGACAGCCATTTTCAGGTCACTTTCAACTTTTCGCCTGACCTGTGCGTCGACATTAACTTCGCCTAACCTTCTGGTTGTATCTCTTTTTTCGGGGGTATTCTGCCCATGTACTTTCAATCCAAGAGAAAGAATAAAAAGAACAGTACTTAATTTCTTCATGATTCTTAGAATAAAATATCGAGATGTAGCTCGCTCTTACGTCCTTCCACTCCCGGTGTAAAATCCTTTGGCACCTCAGTACCACGGACTACTTTTCCATCTGGATCCAACAGGATAAAATTTAATGTCCAATTTCCTGTCATGGTGTAATTCACCACACCATGGTATAAACCGTCCCTATCCTGGATCAAATCTTTGTTGTTAGGAGATGAGTGATTGCCCATAGAAGGTTCAGGCATACGTGGGTCTAACTTCAGTGTATAAAGATCGGCTTGCGAATAGGAAAACTTCAATTGATCAGCGATGCTCTTCGATGAAGAATCAAGTGGCTTATTCAATTTATAGATACCAGCGACCAATTTATTTTCTGCAACATTGGGTTTCTGCGGAGAAACCAATGCGATGATATATTGCTGATCATCTTTCCCCGTAAAGGCAGTCATATTCAGATTTTTATTTGTCTGCTGTCTGACCGACACCTCTTTTATCAGGGAAACGGTTTGATTACCGACTGTGAAACTGATATCGAGGGTCCAACTTCCTTCGGTGCCACTTTCGCTCGTGAAAACTGTATAACCGAAAAAATACTTATTCTCCGCGTTATAACCGAAATCATACTGATTTGGACATGATCTTTTCTCTCCTGAAACAGCAGTCTGGATTGGCAAAAATGTAACGCTGGACACTTCCGCAGGCGTATTCGTTTGCGTGTCCTTGATTCTCACGCGGATATCATTATAACCGCGATAGAATGTTCCATTCAACGCCTCTATACTGATCGTGCAACCAGCGGTCACAGCACTTGTAACCTCCTTGAATTCAACAACCTCATCAACAACACCACCTCTTTCGGCTTCATAATCCGTTTTTCCTTTTGTACATGATCCGAGAAAAACGCATGCTATAGCACTATAAAAACCAATGGTTTTTATCAATAAACTTACCTTCATAAAAATCCTATCTTAGCTTGACTCACAGGCCGGGCTTTTGGCACGGGGACGAGCTGGAACCCGTCATCCAAAAAACGACGACCTGTCCAAATAAAATTTTCATCTGCTTAAATTTTTATTCAGTACTGATAAAGCGATCAGATTTATTCATCGCGTGTACTAAGCGGCATTCAGCAATAGCTTTGCCCGGTTATTCCTGCTACGATCGAATAAATCACGATGGCTCCATCGGAATAAATTATACTTTATAGCCGATGAACTGACCATGAGTAGGTATATCGCTATCAATTAGCAACATACATGTCACGATGACTTCTAAAATGGATTTAAACTAACGGTGGGTGGAAAATTGTGAAGATTGGTCTGTAAGAATAATTTTCTTTATATTCAGGGAACGAGCGTTCCACTTCCTCTTCTTGAAATAAAGAAGAAATCTTAAAATCAAAACTCTGGGAGTTATTGATAAAAACGACATCGATAATACGTGATTCAAGGTTCTTTTGCTCCTTTTCTTCATGTTCACGCATTTTCTTCATCAGGATACATTGTCCTCTACACGAGAGTGCCTTATCGTTGAAACGGTTGATACATTCGTAACGGGCGATGTAATCCCGATTTAGCTCAAAAATGGACCATAGCCAAACTGTTGAGAAGCTCTGGAGGAGCATCAAAGGCAACAAAATCCATATGAACTGTCTAGCTTTCATCTTGTGAGTTCGGCAAATATATAAATGAATCGCTGAATACGCAAATTCAGTAGGAATATTAAAGTCCCCAAGTAAAGCCTTACCTGGGGACTGAAAAATCAAAAGACGGATTATTTTGGTACAACTGTAAGTACGGCTTTTTTATTACCGGCGGATAAATCCAGCATAAATTGATAGGTTTTTCCAGCGTCTAAGGTTTTACCCGTTTTGATACCCAGGTTTCCGGAATCACGTCCATTTTTACCGTCACCGATAAAAATCAGATCGCTCGGGGTTGTCACATCCGTTCCGCCAAATTCGCCACCCCAGCCTTTCTGATGGAAAAACTTAAAGTTGATATTATCGGTGTTGATAGACTCCCCAGCCTTTACTGTAATTTGGTACTTCTTATTCCCCAATGGGACTAAACAAAGTGCCTTATCTGTGTTCCAGCCCACCTGATTGTTGGATACCTTTGGTTTTCCAATACCTTCTCCAATAATCCATACAGCTCCAGTACCATCTTCCTGCAATTTAGCAAGGTCATTTCCCGCCATCGCTTCGACGACAAAATACTTTAGCGCAAAATCAGCCGTAACCCGGTATTTTCCATTAATGCCATTAAATGTAATGGTTCCATCGGTTGACTGGCTAAAGAAATCCGGATCAATCCACCAATCTTTCAAATCTTCGATACCATCGATCGTGACCGAATTACCTTTGGTCATATTCAGTTCCGCTCTAAAATGTGTATCATCAAGACGATTAAAAACCGTACCGTCGATCGCGTAGGCGATAATAAAAGGTGATGCCTGATAAGTCAAGGTATTAAATGCGATACTATATACACCAGAGGTTGAATTTGAGAATGGAATATCCAATATGGATCCGAGTGAAACGGCATTATTGACCCATCCAAAAGTCATGTTATTCCCCTGCTCACCAACCTTTGGCGCCTGAATATACCCTTTAACGGAAAATGGAAAATTCTCCTTGGCGGCATATTGATTCCGTCCGGTTTTCTCCATCCGATAAGACTTTGATTCAGTAACCAAAGTGAGGTAAGGAAAGTCCGGACGGCTTAAATCTACTTCAAAAGACTGTTCAGTCTTCTTCTGACTAATATTCTGCAAAACAAACTTAAGCGTCGCTTTTCCATCTGGGATGTCTTTCAAAAAAGGGACATAAATTTTTCCACTATACTCGCCATTCTCTTTTGTACGGATCGTCGTTTCGCTAACTTTATCATCTGTAAAATATAATTGAGCTTTCAGCGTGGACAAAGCGACTTCGCTATCCGATACACGAACATTAAAAACCAAACTATCACCAAAATGGGCAGCAGAAATAGCTGATTTCAATTCAATTTTGGGATCGCCGATTTGATAAACATATTTTTCATCCTTTTTACAGGAACTGACAACAGCTACTGTTCCCAATAGTATATTGATGAGATATCTTTTCATAAGCCCATTATTTAGTTTTTCCACCGATAAGAGACGATTGAATTCGCGGGAACCTCATAGCTAAAATGATTTTTACCATCTGCCAGCGTAATTTTCCGATTATCACTCGATTCATTCAACAATACCACAGCATAGGTTCCGTCCGTATTTTGAAAGGCACTATAGACTAATCCTTCAGCGGTATATCCGGTAGCACCAATGCGAGTTGCCCCAGGCTTCACTACAGATGAAAGTTGACCTATAATATAATAATGCGAATTGCGTGTGATACTCTTGTAATTTGACTTGCTAATATCAACGGCGCCATAACAGGTCTGACAACCGCCCTGGCGATTTGGCCCTTTATCGGTATCCAGCATCAAATTCCAAACAATAACCCCCTTACTCCAATTATTCACTGTTCCCAACGCTACTTCGCGCATATCCTCCATCAAACGCTTGTCAAGGTTACGCCCCTCATTCCATTCGCCAATGGATGTTTCTGTAAAGACTAATTCTTTATCTGGTCGCTGGTTATGAATATCGATGAGCTCGGCCTTATCTCCACCATAGTTATGGTAGGCAGCGCCAGCGATAAAAGAAGCAGCGCCGGAGTCATTATAGATTTTGATCGGATAATCTTCCTGATCGGCCATATTATCATAATTATAATTATGGTCGAAAGCATAGATCTTTGTCGTTATACTTGCGGCCTTTAACTGAGGTCCCAAGGATTGTTTGATAAATGCCTGCTGTTCCTGCCATGACATGTACATTGAAGCAGAATTTTTTCGATTCAATGGTTCGTTTTGAACAGTAATCGAATAAATATTAATGCCCTCTTTTTTCATTGCCTGAATCCATTGCACAAAATACCAGCCGTAATCCTGATAGTATTTTGGATTTAATTGTCCACTGGTCCAGGAATCGAAAGGCCTTAGATCAGTCAGATTATTGACCTTCATCCATTTTGGTGGAGTCCATGGTGATCCCATAATTTTGATGCTCGGATTGATGGCCAGGATTTCCTTCAGCACAGGGATGACATATTGGGTTTCTTCTGATTGAAGTCCAAAATTTTCCTTTCCTTCTTTGTCCCAACAGGTATACTCACTCAATGAAAAATCCGAACAACCGATAGCAATACGGATATAGCTCATGCCTATTCCATCTTTATCGGAGAAAGTCTCGGTAAGAAATTTCTTCCGATCTTCCTTACTCATTTTCATCAGGTTGTAACATGTTGAACCGGTAATAGCCGCACCGAATCCGTCCATTGTCTGAAATTTTTGAGTGGGATTTAAGGTAATTGTATTCGGCGACATATTAAACTTTGTGCTAAAGTCGACGTATTTTCTGGTCAGATCATAGGCGCGCTTTGTATTGGTCATTACCACAGTGACATCGCCAGATTTTTTGATATCATCACCTTGTGAAGGTACGAAGCTATCACGGTTACAAGATGTTGCTGTGATCAAACAGGACAACAAGAATGTATATATCATAGTGTTATTATTACGTTTCATAAACAATTAAAATAATTAGTATCCTGGATTCTGAACTAAGTTAGGATTCTGGTCAATTTTCGGCTGTGGAATCGGCAGACGGTAGGAATTCTTTGTGAACGGATATACCCGCGCCTTTCTTCCTGAATCCTTCGCATACACGGCATTCATGACTGCTTCTACTTTCTCCAAACGGACCAAATCAAACCAACGCTGTCCTTCAAAGGCCAATTCCAGGCGGCGTTCTTTCAGATATGCTTCCAATAAAGCATCTTTATTGGACCGAATTCCCGCAGGTAATTTCGGTAATTTTACACGTGCACGGATCTTATCAATAATGTCAGCTGCTCCGGAAAGATCTGACCCTAATTGGATCTTGGCTTCGGCCTTTAGCAATAAAATATCGGCATAGCGGAGTTTGACGATGCTATTCAATCCCGAACGCAGCTTGAACATAAAAGGATAATGGTTTGAGGGGTAATAGTTGCTCCAGGTTGTTGTATAATAAACAATGGATTGCGCCATCCGAATTTGATCTGCTTCATTCGTATATGCCTGAATCAAATCGCGTGATGGTGTGACCCATTTGGCCCAGGTAAATGCATTGTCGTAATTAGCCAGGTCGCGGCCAAACATCCAGGTCGCCCAGTTTCCCGATCCAGGCATAAATTGCGCCTCTAAAATTGATTCTTTGGTATTTCGCTGCGCTAAATCGGTCTTTGCCGTATTCAATTCATAGAGATCTCCGTAATTAGGATTTAACTCAAAACCATCTCCGGCCAATGCGTCCGCATACTGAATAACTTTATTGTAATCCCGGAGGGGCTTTTCGGCATAGAGTTTGGCCAACATTGCCCGGGCGACAGACTTTGTAAACAAGGTTTTATTTGCATTGTTGTTGACCGGGGCATCAACCAGAGCCTCCAAAAGATCCTTCTCAATCTGTTTATGCGCTTCCTCTTCGGTCGCCTGTTTGGGGAAATATTCTGGATATACTGCTTCGATATTTTCCGCGGTAATATCTTTTCCCTGTGTTGTTATTACTGGAATGGATCCAAATATGCGCACCATATCAAACATTGCCAACGCCCGAAAGATTTTACCCTGTGCCTTATAGACTTTGATGTCCGCATCACTAATGGATTTATCCGCAACACTATCGACATTGATGATTAAACGGTTGGCTCGCGCGATATCTTCGAGATAACGCGCCCAATCGCGATCAATAACGGAATTAGATCCCTCAATAGAATTATTCTCAAAGGGTACAACTTCGGCTCCTGTTGTTCCTGCGTACGCATTGTCCGCATGGGAATCACCGATCAGCAATAGATCCAAGTACCAATGCTCTTGCCTATCGCGCATCTGTTGGTAAATCCCCGAAAGAAAGTTATCAACCTCGCTTTTATTTTTAAAGACGATCTGTGTTCCATTTTCAGTTTTACCTTGGCTCACATCTGTATAACTGTCCAGAGGATCACGATTTAGCGAGCAAGAAGCCAGCAGCAAACCTGTCACAAACAAAGGTAAAACGTATTTAATATTTGTTTTTTTCATCACAATTCAATTAAAATTCTACATTTACACCAAGTACAAAAGATCTATTTTGCGGATATGTCCCCCAATCGAGACCTTGTACTCTTCCCGAATTTCCCCACTGGTTTACCTCCGGATCCATACCTGAATATTTAGTTAGGGTAAATAGGTTGCTGGCGGAAAAATAAGGCTGGATCTTTTGAATTCCAATCTTTTTCAATCGTTCAGGTGCAATGGAATAACCCAATGAAATATTTTTTACGCGCAAATAGCTTCCATCTTCCACAAAATAAGATGAGTTTCTGATATCAAAGCCTGCTTTAGGCACATGTGTAATCTGTCCCGGGACGCGCCATCTATCGAGTACAACTGTCGTTTGATTACGGCCATCATACATGCCCTCGGTTTCCATTCGGCTCGCATTGAAAATATCATTACCATAAGTGCCCTGAAGAAATATACTTAAGTCAAAATTTTTCCAGGAAAAGTTATTTGTCAATCCATATACAAATTTAGGATTGGGATCTCCAATATAAGTCAGGTCGGAAGGAGATGTTTTGCCATCAGCATTCAGATCTCTATACATCAATTCGCCTGTCTCTGGATTTACACCATCGGAGATATAACCGTAAAATCCACCTAAAGGCCTGCCAGGTTCATTCCTAACGACCGTTGCATTGACTAAGTTATTTGTAACCGCATCGTTGTAGATTTTTGTAAAGACCAGTTTATCGAGACGGTTCTTATTAAAGGAAATATTGAAATCTGTATTCCATGTAAAATCACCTGTAAGATTTTTGGAACTGATGCCAATCTCAAATCCTTTATTGGTCATCTCCCCCTCATTCCGTTTAATTGTACTCGCCGAAGAAGAGCCTGTAGGCAAGCTCACTTCCATCAACATATCTGTTGTTTTTTTATGGTAGTAGTCTAAGGTCAGGTTCAATCTATTATTTAATGTAGAGAAATCAATCCCCACATTTGCCTGAGTGGTTGTTTCCCATTTTAGATCTGTTGCGCGCAAAGTAGTCGAATTCCCAATATTTGGCGGAGAATATTGGTATTTGTCCTCAAACCAAGGTAAGCGCTGAATTACATTGAACGATAGATAAGAATAGTCGCCAAGTCCGGATTGGTTACCGGTCTGGCCCCATCCGCCACGTATTTTCAGATCATTGATCCAGTCCACATCTTTCATAAAATCTTCTGCGGATAAGCGCCATGCGGCTGACACCGAAGGAAAATATCCCCAACGACCAGAAGGGCTTAATTTAGACGATCCATCCGCACGCATATTTGCAGTTACAAGATATTTTCCATCGTAATTGTACATCGCACGGGCAAAATAAGATAAGATAGCCCAATTGGACGCTCCTGATCCGGTTCCATTCCATGAAATCTTATTTGCAGCATTAAGTGTCTGAATAATTCCGTTAGCATAGTTGGAACCATAAATATAACTATTGGTATATTTTGAATCGGTCCAGGATGAACCCGCCATCGCCTCCAAGCTATGTTTTCCGAAGCTTCTGCTATAAGTCAGCACATTATCCCAGGTCAATACCGTGTTTGTGTTTCGGGCATCGGAAGCTTCTCCAAACTGATTTCTACCCTGTTGTGTAATCCAGGGATCTAAAAATGTTGTCAGTACGCCCGATCGTCTGTCCATTGAAAATGAAGACTTCCAGGTTAAATTGGGCATAAAGGATATCAATGCACTTCCTGTCGCCAATAACCTATTCTCACGATTATTGTTATTCTTGGTTCGTTCAAGATTTTCTAAAGGGCTGTTGATATTTAGCCCATTAAAATTGGTGTTGTACCGATCAGGGAACAAAGGATCCCATATAGGTGCATAAGTTGGTGTATTGATGATCGAAGTAACGACTCCACCCCGATTAGATCCATTACCTGATATAATTCCGTTGGTATTGTAATCCGCATAAGCTATATTAGCGTTAACCTTCATCCATTTTTTTACCTGATTGTCTATATTCGCTTTGAAGTTATAGCGTCTAAAGAATGAACCTTGCAGCGTGCCTTTCTCAGTCAGATAGCCCCCACCCAAATAATAGCGCAATTTTTCATTACCATCAGAGATTGATAACTGGTAATTCTGTTGAACTCCGGTTTTATAGGTTTCCTTAAACCAGTCTGTTTGATCAGTAAGCCCTTCTGGCAGTTTAACATAACCTGTCTCCGCCATCAATTCCTTGTATTGCGCGGTATTCAACACTTTTACGGTATTATTTACGACATTTGCTGTCGCCTGCGCTCCTAAGGTAATTTTAGCTTCCCCTGCTTTTCCGGATTTTGTGGTCACAAGAATAACACCATTTGCTGCGCGCGACCCATAGATAGCCGCAGAAGAAGCATCCTTTAAAATCTGGATGTCTGTAATATCACTTGGCGATAGAAATTTGATGTCCTCAACAGGTAATCCATCGACAACATAAAGGGGATCGTTTGATCCATTGAATGATGTTGTACCCCGGACTTTAATTGACATTTCCCCTCCTGGTGCTCCATTGGGCTGGATCACCGATACACCGGCCGCCTTGCCTTGTATAGCCTGTCCCAAACTTACGACCGGCCTCTTCTCCAAATCTTTGGTTGATACAGAAGAAATTGCAGTAGTTACATCCTTCCGTTTTACGGCCCCGTAACCAATGACAATAACATCTTCAAGGACATTAGTCGCAGCGTTTAGCTGAACAGTCATGGTACTATTGGCGGGCAACTCTTTGTTGTCATAGCCAATAAAACTAAATTGAAGAATACTGCCTTGTGAGGCCGAAATCTGGAAACGACCTTCTCCATTACTGGAAACTGCATTGCTGGTGCCCTTTTGTGTGATCGTTACGCCAGTGAGTGGTTTTTGATCCTGCGCATCCAGCACCCGCCCGCTGACCTGAATACGGTCCTGTGCAAATACCGAATTCAACCAGGCACACAAGAAAACCAGCCCCATGGAAAAGGTTACTTTTCGAGTAAAGTAAATCATATGAAATAAAAAATTGGTTATTGTTTTGTTTGGTTATTCCAAATTGCGCGGAGTTTCCCCTGCTCCATCGCTCAAAACAAAACTAGCAGGACCCAGACAGGGAAAAAAGTGCAGGTACTTAAAAAGTACCCGTAAAAAATCACAAACAACTGAAAAACAATACTTTTGGAAAATAAAAGCAGGATAAAAAGTACTAAAAAGAGATAGATTTCATTCCTGTATTATTACTTTTCTGGTAGTTTCACTGCTTATTAAGCCGATCGATGGTTGCAATTTGACAAACTGATGCCTCAAAGGTATCCCGATTGCCGGCGGCTTTGTTGCGTACTTTGGTTCTGTAGTTGTAAACTGTGCGCAGGGAGTACCTCAGGAAACTGGCGATCTTAACGGAGTCGTCTATGCCTAAACGAATCAGTGCAAAAATACGCAGTTCTGTATTGAGCAATTCGCTTTTCTTCGGATATATCTTCTCGTCCTCCTGAAGAAGTGCATTAAATTCGTCAACAAATGTGGGATAAAGATTTAAAAAGATACGGTCAAAATTGATATACAGTTGCTGTATTTCTCTTTCCTCCATCTGCGTTGATTTCAATTGTTCACGAAGTGCTTCCCACTGCTGATTGCCTGCTTTCTTCAGCAAAGCCTTTCGTATATCCTCCATTTTGTCGATATAACTTGAACACATATCAAAAAATTGCGCAATATATTCTTCTTTAATGTGATTGGACTCGGAGAGTTTAAGATTCGTTTGATTGATTTCACTGTTCAACGCGCGTAACTGCTGGTTGGTTCCGGACAATTCGGATCTGATTCTACGCAGATGCTGTACTTGACGATAAATTACAATCAATCCAATAATAACACCGATCAACAAAAAACTGACCACAACAATCAAGGCAATCAACTGTTTATTCTGACTATTGATTTTCTGCTGATATGCAGCATTAATGATCGGGTAGGAAGAAGTACCCTCGATAATGCGATAACGAACTTTACATAGCATTGCGTCATCGATCGCCTTTTCAATATAGCGAAAGGCACGATCAAAATCCTGTTTATCATAGTAAGTTAGTGCTAGATCATGAAATGACGCATTGTCCCGATTTGCCATTTCAATATCCGCACTTGCCGACACAGTCAGATAATAAAGTTGGCCGGCCGCATTTTTTTCGTATTTATAGATCAAACTGATAAAATAGGACAATAAGGCCCGCTGTTCGAGGTCTTTTTGATTTTGTTTCCAAAGGTCGAAAAATTGTTTTTTTGCATCTTCCCGACTGCCATTAAATAAGGTTTTTATCGCCATGGTCGTCCGGTATTCCAAGGAAGATTTCGGCAAAACCTGTAATAAGGAATCCCTATAGCGTTCACTTGCCTGATAATATTCCTGACGATTGTTACTTTGCCCATAATGACTATAAAATGAACTATAGGTATCGTAATATTTGGCTAAAAGTTTATTGTCAAGTCCTGCAGAACTAATCTCATTCAACAATTTTGATGCTTCAATATAACGCCCAACTGTCGAATAAACCCAGGCTAAATCAAGTTGAATAACCGTATGAAGTGAATCATTATTAGGTGGAGCTAATTTTTGGCAAAGTGTGATATAGCGAAGTGCAGCATCGGAATCGAACTTCTTATAGTTCTGAAAGATTTCGTAATTCTTTTGAAAAAAGCGGTTTCTATCAGTTTCAAGTGCTTTCGCTTCCTGTTTTAGTTTATCCAGCTTGTCTTCCCGATTTTTAACATACATCTTCTGATTTTCCATTAGATATTCTAGGCGATGAAAAATCTTGGTACTATCCGAATAATCCTGAGCAGATAATAAACAACTCAAATGAAATAGAAAAATGAAAACAAAAATACGCTGCAACATAATAAGGCTCGGTTCAACATCATCAAAGCTAAACTACATAAAAATAACAATAAAAAAGAGGACATCTCCCGACGGCCTCTTTCTCTGCCCCTGTTAGGGGCCTAAGAATTAACAATTTAATTCTTTATCGCATGAAAAATAGTTTTCTTATTTTTATTCAAAGGTGGATTTATTTCCACCCGCCACCTAAAGCTTTGTAAAGTAAAATCTGGTTAAGGGTATTTTCTTTCTCCAGTTCCACTTTTCCAATCTGAGCTTCTAGGGATTCCTTTTGCGCTGTAACCACATCCAGTGATGTCACGCGGCCAGCGATAAACAGCTCCTGCGCGGCTTCAATGGATAGATCCAATGCCTTTACATGCTCGTCTACGAACGTACGACGTTTGCTGATAGCCTCCTGTGTCATAATGACATTAGAGACCTCATTATAAGCATTCACTACAGCTTTTTCATAGTCCAAAAAAGCGATTCCATAATCGGCTTTTGCAATTTCATATTGTGTCTTCAATTGCCGTTGATTCAATATTGGCAGTGTAATGCCGCCAAATAAATTATAAGCAATGGATTTGTCCAGATTAAACAACTTGTTAAAACTGAAACTCTGCAAACCGACAAAAGGGCTAATGGCCACCGAAGGCAAAAAAGCCAGCCGGGATGCCTCCTGACTATTTGACGAGGCCATCATCTTCAGATAGGCTGCTTTGATATCCGGACGCTGGTTGACCAGATCGTCTGGCGTCCCGAAGGACATTGCATGGTATAGACTTGTATTCTCAACATATTCACTGCGCTTGATAGGTTGATAATATCGTCCCAGCAATCCGTTGATATGATGCTCCCAAAGCGCAATTTCCTGACTTAATTTCTCCTTAGCAGATTTAGAGTTTGCCAATAATGCTTTAAACTGTTGAACAGACAGTTCTGTGGCATAACCGGCATCTTTTTTTACCTCCACCACTTCAAGCGCATTGGCATGCAGTTCAATATTGCGGTTATACACCTTGATCTTTTGGTCTAAAGCCATTAATTCATAATAGGCAGTCGCAATATTGGATACCAATTCCGTTTCCAACAGGCGTTTTCCCTCCTGCTCAGCCAAAAAGCCAAAATAAGCAGCTTGTTTTTGGCTTTTTAATTTACCCCATAGATCGATTTCCCAAGAAGAACGAAGTCCAATAAAATAATCAGGAATAAATGGTTCAGGCAGCTTTTCATCACTTTTTAAATTATCTGAAAAGTTTGAATCATAGTTACCGATACCCGATTCCGTATAATGACCATACTTACGTATCCCGCCCTCGACAGCAGCTTCGACTGTAGGCCCCAATGCTGCTTTCCGCTGTTTAAAATAAGCTTGCGCAGATTCCAGTCGTAAGATGGATTGACGGATATCGATATTATTCTGCAAAGCGGAATCAATCAATGCGACCAGAAGTGGGTCTTTAAAAATTTCACGCCAGGATCGATTACCCACATTTACACTATCAACAGCTGCTCTTGACGAAAAAGTCGTCGGCACGGAAACTGCTTCAGGTTGAGCCGTCTTCTTAGGGACGGAACAACTACCGAAAAGAATGAGCGCAGTGATCACTAGTGAAGTCTGTTTGATGACCTGTTTTTTATTCTCTTTTTTCGAGAATAAGATGACCAGCCCCGGGATAACAATAACTCCTAATATCGTCCCAATAAGCATCCCGCCGACCGCAGCTGTACCAATACTTCGGTTACCCAAAGCTCCGGCACCACTAGCCATCATCAAGGGAATCAATCCGGCAATAAAGGCAAATGAAGTCATTAAAATAGGACGTAGACGGGCCACAGCACCTTCAATAGAAGCTGTTACAATATCCATTCCCTGTTTATATTTTAAATTAGCATATTCGACAATTAGGATGGCATTTTTACCCAAAAGACCGATCAGCATGACTAAAGCTACCTGGGCATAAATATTGTTTTCCAAGCCAAAGACTTTCAGGAAGATAAAGGCGCCAAAAATTCCGGCTGGTAAACAGAGTAGAACCGGTAACGGCAATAAAAAGCTTTCGTATTGGGCGCACAACAACAGGTAAACAAATAATAGACAGAGCGCAAAAATATATAGGGCCTGATTTCCTGAAATCTTTTGTTCGCGCGTCATTCCGGACCATTCAATACTATAGCCCTGCGGCAAAGAAGAAGCAATCTTTTCCACTTCTTCGATCGCTTGTCCCGAACTGAAACCTGGCGACGACTGGCCGGTGATCATGGCCGAACTAAACATATTGTACCGCGTAATCTGTTCAGGGCCATAGATACGTTCCATGGAAATAAACGCATTATAGGGTACCATCTCGCCGGTTTCATTCTTGACATATAGCCTGAGGACATCTTCAGGTCGCTGACGGTACTCCGGTCCAGCCTGCACCATCACCTTATACATCTGTCCGTAACGAATGAAATTTGTCGCATAGAGACTGCCCATCAAGGTCTGTAAGGTATTCATCGCATTTTCTACGGATATCCCTTTCTTAGCGGCCATATCATAGTCCACTTTGAGCATATATTGTGGAAAGTTAACGTCGAAACTGGAACTGATATCCTGGATAACTTCACTTTTCTCCATATCCTCCATAAACTTCTCCAGCACCTCTGCAGTCTTATTCAGATCCTCATTACCGCTGCGGTCCAACAAGCGTAATTCAAATCCGGAAGAGTTACCGAAGCCCGGAACCGTAGGTGGCGGAAAAAAATCAATCTGCCCATCGACAAAATCTTTCGTTTTCTCCCGTAGTTCTTTGATCACATCATCCACCGTCTGATCACGTTCTTTCCAGGGTTTAAGGTTGATCATTCCCATTCCATAGGAAGCACCCGATACCTCGGTCACGATACTATACCCTGATAAAGTTGAAACCGTTTCAACAATATCCAGTTTGCGGGCGACGGAATCGATCTTATCCAACACACGTTCGGTACGATCCACCGTAGCCCCTGGAGGGGTAGTCACAGCGACATAGATCATTCCCTGATCTTCCGTTGGAATAAATCCGGATGGCAATATTGCGCTACTTCCCCAAGTCGCTACGAAGAATCCACCCAACAATAGCAACGTAAGGCCGCGCCGTGCACTTGTTTTCACTAAGATTCCTTTATATCCGAAAGCTGTGCGGTCATATATCGCATTGAATTGTTTAAAGAAACGATCTAACCAATTATTGGAAGGTTTACGGTCGTGCGGTGACCTCAGGAAAAGCGCACATAGTGCTGGTGTCAATGTCAAGGCATTTATACCGGAAATCACAATGGCAGCAGCCAAAGTCAGCGAAAACTGTCGATAAAATATCCCGACCGGACCGGAAAGAAAAGCAACGGGTACAAACACCGCTGACATGACCAGCGTGATCGCTACTACAGCGCCCCCCACTTCTTTCATTGCCTCTAAGGTCGCCTCCATAGGCTGCAAATGTTCTTCCTCCATTTTGGCATAGACAGCCTCTACGACCACAATCCCGTTGTCGACCACGATGCCGATGGCCAATACCAAGGCAAATAGCGTTAACAAGTTGATCGAAAAGCCTAACATCTGCATGAAAAACAAAGCACCGATCAGACAGACCGGAACTGCTAAAATCGGGATAACAGTCGCTCTAAAATCCTGTAAGAAGATAAACACGACAATGAAAACCAATAGAAATGCTTCCAATAGGGTTTTGATCACCGATGAAATAGAGGCATCCAAGAAACGGGAAACATCATAACCCATGGTATAAGTCATACCTGCTGGAAACGAAGTCTGTTTCAATTCCGCCATCCGATCTTTTACCCGTTGAATAACTTCTTGGGCGTTTGATCCGGGGAGCTGTTTTAACATGATCGAGGCAGATGGCCGACCATCCGTCTTAGAAACCATTTCATAATCCAGGGATCCGAATTCAACATCGGCGACATCCTTAATACGGATAATCGAACCATTTGAATTGGCGCGAATAGGCACATTGGCATATTCATCAATTTCTGTAAACTTTCCAGGGTAACGCAATACGTATTGTTGCATATTACGCATTTTATCGGAGCTGATACCTGTCTGTCCAGGAGCAGCTTCAATATTCTGTTTACGCAAAGCAGCAACCACATCTTCCGCAGAGATATTATAGGCTGCCATACGATCGGGCTTTACCCATACACGCATCGCATAGTCGCGCATACCCATAATCTGAGCGAGTCCTACCCCTTCAATACGTTTAAGTTCCTTCAGGATATTGATATCGGCGAAATTATAGATGAAGCGTTCGTCAGCAGTTTCATCGTCGGTAAAGACATTCAGGTACATCAACATGGAGTTGACTTCTTTCTCTGTTGTTACACCGGCTTTGATAACTTCCTCGGGCAATTCATCGAGCACTGTTGTCACCCTATTCTGAACATTGACCGCAGCAATATCTGGATCAGTTCCTACTTCGAAGAAAATCTGTATCACCGTACTTCCGTTATTGGTCGATACAGAGTTCATGTAGGTCATCCCTGCTACCCCATTGATTGCTTTCTCCAAAGGAATAGCAACGGCATTGGTGCTTACTTCAGCATTCGCACCAGTATAATTGGCATTCACAACTACCGATGGTGGAACGATATCCGGAAATTGGGTAATCGGCAAGGTAAATAATGCCAGTAAACCCAAGAGTGTAATAAAAACCGATATGACTAGCGATAATATGGGTCTTTTTATAAATGTTTCAAACATAATTATCCTCCGCTACAGCTTCCTCAATTTTGGATTAATTTTCATCCCGTTACGCAAGTTTTGCACACCTTCATAAACCACTTTAACATTTGGATCAAGGCCTCCCTCAACAATGTAATAGTGACCTACACGAGGCCCCGCAACAAAAGGTGTCATCTTGACTGTACTATCGGCCTGCATGGTATAAACATAGGTCTTGTCCTGTATCTCAAATACTGATTTCTGGTGTACAAATGCATGTTCACCCGTTTCCATAGGTACGGCAATCTTACCGGTTGCACCATGTTTCAGGATATGTTCCTTATTTGGAAATTGTACACGAAGTGCGATAGATCCTGTATTTGCCTCAAATTCACTTTCGACAATATGTGCTACGCCTTCATGTGGATATAATGCTCCATTTGCTAAAATTAATTTCACCGTTTTACGGGTTTCCTTGCCATTCATCTTATCCTGCATCATCGTCAGGTACTCGCGTTCTGAAATGTCAAAATATACGTTAACCTGGCTTAGATCGGAAATTGTTGTAATGAGGCTTCCTTCGGTCAGCAGTGATCCTTCCTTCAATAGAATCCGATCTATCCGACCATCAAAAGGGGCTTGGATAACCGTGTAATCCAGTCTGGTCTGGGCCTGATTGACTAAGGCACGGGCTTCCTCAATTTTAGAATTGGCGGCTTTCAACTGAATTTTCAGTAGATTATATTCCGAAGAGCTCACAATGTTTTTATCCACCAACTTTTGGGTTCTTTCCATCTCCAGCTTAATTTTTTGGGCTTCAGCAATGGAATTATCATATTGCGCCTTTGCTTTAGCAAGCTCTGAGCGGTACTCTTCGTTATTATATCTGAACAAAACCTGCCCTTTCTTTACCCAGGCGCCTTCATCCACGTAGATTTTATCTAGAAATCCATTTAGTTTGGAGCGGATCTCCACATTTTTCAAGGCCTGAATATCTGCAATATATTCCTGATACACTGTTGTGTCCATTACAACCAATGGTGTAATTGGGATATTCTTAATTTCTTTGTTTTGCTCGGCATTAGCATTGGAGGAGCGACAAGAAGCCAGCATCCCTACCGCGCCCAATAACAGGCACAGTGCAAATAATTTTTTCATAAAAACGATAAAAAATAAAATGTAAAACTAGGGGGGAGCTACAATAATATTGTAAAGGGATACACCAGAGCAACTGCTCCAGGTTACCAGAAAAGTAAAAACACTATTATTTTATAGACTCCAATAGAAAAGTAGGGCGAATACCTAGAAAGGTCGGAGTCTATATAGGAATTGATAATATCCGGGTCTACAGAGTGTTTTAGACCGATAAAATGGATGTGCCTTATCCTTTGAAAAGCATAAAGCAGTAAATACTATCCCAAAAACAAATATGAAAATGGATAATACCTGACTATTAACAGAAAATATACGATAATCGTCCTGCAATAGGACTTTCTCTTCCTGGGAAGAATGAATAGGTTCTAAATCCAATACATCATCCAGAAAATACTCCACGATCGTTTCACCCGCATGCAGCACTTGTCCTGTCGTCGATGAGAATGACTCATACGTCAGGAGATTGAGATACGCAAAAAGTGTTAAAAAATGAAATAATTTACCTAACATATCGAATTTTCGAATCACAAAGGTATGACTTTAAATAACCAAGATTATTTTATTCGTGTAAAAAAACCATGACAGCAAGTCGATTAATTGTCATGGTTTTTTAAATGTTTTACTTATTTTTTGAGCGAACTGTATCCGTTATTTATAACAATTTGTTCATCCAGGCCTTTTTATATTAACGCTTTTCATTACTGAAAGAATATGGCGCATCACCTTTCTCAATTCCTCTATTTTTATTCGGTTCGGTACTCATTTTGAATTCCAGGTCTGCACCATCTATCAGATCCGAATAGCGAATATAATTTTTTTCATAAGTTTTTCCATTTAAGGAAAGCTGGTTTACATACACCTGATTTATATGCTCCTGTTTGGCATGGATATGAATCTCCTTTCCGTTTTCGAGTTTTAAAGTTACCTTATCAAACTGAGGTGAACCGATTACATATTCTCCAGATCCAGGTGAAACCGGGTAAAATCCCAAGGATGAAAATACATACCAGGCAGAAGTCTGACCATTATCTTCGTCGCCACAGTAGCCATCCGGCGTCGGGAGATACAATTTGTCCATTATTTTACGAACCCAGTATTGTGCCTTCCATGGTTCTGCCGCATAGTTATAAAGGTAAGGCATATGTTGGATGGGCTGATTACCATGTGCATATTGTCCCATATTCATCACTTGCATTTCACGCATCTCGTGGATCATGCTACGACTCTTCATTCCTTCATAACTCGGAATAACAAATACAGTATCCAACATGGAAACGAAAGATTTATTTCCGCCCATCAAGTCTATTAGCCCCTGGGGATCATGGAACACACAAAAACTCCAATGCCAGGCGTTACCCTCCGTATATTCACGGGACCATGCACTTGGGTCAAAATTCGCGACAAAAGAACCATCTGCTTTTTTACCACGCATCAACTTTGTTGTTGGGTCAAAAAGATTTTTGTAATTCATCGCCCGTTGTGCATAGATCGCTGTTTCAGATTTTGGTTTGCCGAGTGTCTTTCCAAATTCATAGATACACCAATCGTTATAAGCATATTCCAAGGAGCGGGCCACGTTCTGGTCAACCTTTACATCTGCTGGGATGTAGCCTAGTTTATTATAGTATTCATAACCAAAACGTCCAGTAGAAGAATGTTTAGGGTAAGCATTATTTGCACCATGTTTCAGGGCCTCCCAAAGGATTTCTTTATCATAACCTGTTCGATTGGTGACCAAGGCATCCGTTACGACCGAGGCAGAATTATTGCCAATCATCGATGCACGATGTCCAGGCGATGCCCATTCCGGCAAATATCCACTTTCCTTATAGGCATTCACCAAACCCGCCTGCATACGATCATTCATGGTTGGATACAATAAATTCAAAAGCGGGAACAAGCTTCTGAATGTGTCCCAGAACCCCGTATCGGTGAACATTTCGCCGGGTAAGACCTGACCGTTATATGGACTATAATGCATTCTTTTCCCTGAAGCATCAATCTCGGAAAAATCCCGTGGGAACAAAGTTGAACGGTAAAGACAGGAATAAAATGTACGCAAACGGTCTACGTTTTTATCTTCTACCTGAACACGCCCCAATACCTCGTTCCATTGTTGTTTACCTTCATCTACAACCTGCTCAAATGATTTGGACCGCACTTCGTTGAGATTAAGTTCTGCCTGTTCAAAACTAATAAAGGATGAGGCCACCTTTGCTAGTACCTTCTCTCCGCGCTTTAACGCAGGGAAACCAACGATCGCTCCCGCATGATCATCCTGAATTTCCAGCTGATTATCCTTCATATTGCCATTCCTTACGCCGGCTTTATACGAAAAAGGACGATCAAAAATGATAACAAAATAATTCTTAAAATTATCAGGGACACCACCACTATTTTTTGTTGAATAACCAATGATTTTATTTTCCTGCGGAATAACCTTGATATAGGATCCCTTGTCAAAAGCATCGATAGCTACGTAGGCATGCTCTGTCTTTGGAAAAGTAAACTGAAATATCGCCGCTCGCTGCGAAGGTGTGAGCTCCGTAGTGACATCATGGTCAGCGAGATAAACACTATAATAATAAGGTTTGGCAACCTCTGCTTTATGTGAAAACCAACTTGCACGTTTTTCTTGATCAAACTGAGGTTTTCCGGTCATGGGCATCAACGAAAATTGCCCATAGTCATTATTCCAGGGACTCGGTTGATGTGTCTGTTTAAATCCCTTAATTTTATCAGCAGTATAAGTATATACCCAACCATCACCCATATTCCCCGTTTGCGGTGTCCAAAAGTTCATTCCCCAGGGACGTGCTATGGCAGGATAAGTATTTCCATTAGACAGTTCGTATTTAGATTCGGTACCGATCAACGGATTTACATAGTCTACCGGCGAAGGTTGCTGCGCTAAACTTACATGAGCAGCAAAAAGAAAAAGGATACCGCCCGTTATTTTTTTAATGTTAAACATAATTCTTGATTTGGTTGAAGCCGTCTTAAAAACACCTCAAAAAGCTAAAACGTATTAGTAAATATAGTTAAGAAATTTAAATATAGGAGAGAACCGCTTTATTTTCACAAGATGGTTACAAAAAATCCCCTATTCAAGCGTCTGTTTGAATAGGGGAATGGATTCTAAAAATGTCAGCTCAGCGAGCTTGGCTGCGCTATGCTATATTTTATACTTGTTTGATTACTATATTCGTAGATTGCCTACCATACTATTTATTTGGTTTACTGCTCATCGTGTAGATCAATTCGGCACCATTGATCAAGCTATTGTATGGCAGTTTCAAATTATTCAAAGGCTGACCATTCAGCGTCACGGATTTGACATACACATTCTTCTCCGACTGGTTACGCACGGTGATGGCGATCGTTTTTCTGTTTTCGAGATTGATCTTTGCAGATTTCACCAATGGGCTACCGATCCAATAGGAATCTTCTCCCGGTGCTACAGGGTAAAATCCGAGTGCCGTAAATAGGTACCAAGCAGACATCTGTCCACAATCATCGTTTCCTCCCAAACCGGCATGACCGTTATGATATTGATTTCGAATAATCTGACGTAGACTTGCCTGCGCTTTCCAAGGGCTCTGCGTTATGTTATAGAGATAAGCCACATGATGTGAAGGCTCATTGCCATGAACATAGTTCCCAATAATTCCATCCCGGGTAATATCCTCAGTATGCTCAAAATATTTATCGGGCAATTCCATTGTAAATAAAGAATCCAGATAAGTCTCCAATTTCTTTTGCCCCCCCATACGTTCCATCATCTCCCGGGGTTGATGAGGGACATATAAGCTATAATTCCAGGAATTCCCTTCAATAAAGCCCTGTCCATGGGTATCCAATACATCAAACTGCTCCTTAAATTTCCCTTGAGAATTCTTTGGTCGCATAAAACCAATTGTCGGATCATAAAGTGATTTCCAACTCTCAGCACGTTTCGAAAAAGTACGGTAGATATCTTCTTTCCCTAGCTTCTTGGCCAATTGTGCAATACACCAGTCGTCATAAGCATATTCCAGCGTATTGGAAACTGAAGTGCCAGATACATCATCTGGGACATATCCTTTGTCAATATAAGCGCCTATCCCTTCATAATTACGTGTATTTGCTGTTTGTACACAAGCCCGTAATGCGGCTTCAGGATCGCCCTTATAGACACCTTTCAATATCGCATCCACAATGACGGATACAGAATGGTAACCACTCATACACCAGTTGTCGTTCGCATAATGCGACCAGATTGGCAACATCTTTAATACGCTCTGATCATAATGCGCCATCATTGAGGCCACCATATCCGCATTTCGCGAAGGATTAATCAGATTCAGCAGTGGATGAAAAGCTCTAAACGTATCCCAAAGTGAAAATGAAGTATAATTCGTGAACCCCTTAGCCTGATGAATCTCCTGATCCAGTCCTTTATACTCCCCGTTCTGATCCATATAAATGGTCGGCATCAGACTGGCATGATACATTGCCGTATAGAAATTGATCAGATCCTCCTTATTCAACATATCCACTTCAATTTTGTGAAGTTCCTTTTCCCAAGCGGTTTGTCCAGCGCGCACATAAGCCTCAAAATCCCAATTTGGCGCTTCGATTTCCATATTATGGAGCGCATTCCTCATACTTACCGGGCTTAACGCAACTTTCATCTGGATTGATTCCTGCGTTTTGGTATCGAAGTCCAAATGCAATTTGATATTGTGGGCCGCTAGATCAGGAAAATTCTGCTGTTGGTCAAACTTGCGCCAGAAACCGTTATACACCGTTTTTCCATCCTCGTATTTAGCCCCGTAGTTTTTGAAAGGCTTGGATGTCTTTATAGCAAAATACACCGTACGTGTACGCGACCATCCATTGGTCTGGCGATAGCCTACCAAGGTCGAGTCATTCAATACTTTAACAACTGTCCAGACGTTTTTACCATCATAGTTATAAATTCCAGCAGTTAAATCCAGGACAAGATGTGAGGCATCCGATTGTGGAAAAGTATAACGATGGATACCGACACGAGATGTTGTGGTTAACTCAGCCTTAATCTGATGTTTATCAAGTAAAACGCTATAGTAGTTGGGCTCAGCACGTTCATTCGCATGCGAATAAGGAGATCTATATCCTCCCTGAGGTTGATCTGCAGTGCCCGGATTGAGCTGCACCTTACCTTGGGTTGGCATGACCAATATATCACCAAGATCAGAGTGACCGGTACCACTAAAGTGTGTGTGGCTAAAGCCGACAATCGTCGGGTCACTGTACTGATACCCTGCACAGTAATTATATACATCACCATTGTACCTTCCATTTACAGCATAGGATAAGGTATCCGTATCCGGACTTAGTTGCACTGCCCCGAAAGGAACTGTTGCCCCGGGGAAGGTGTGCCCCATCCGCGCGGTTCCGATCAGTGGTTTGACATACTGAATCAATTTGGTTTCCTGCGCTCTTACTAAATAAGGGAGGCAAAGAAAACCGAAACAAATTAAACTTCTTATGTTCATCACTTAAGGATTAGATCTTTGGATTTTGACTATAAGCATTCCACAGCTCGTCAATTGTCTTTCCCGTCTGCGCTTTCCAGAAATCATCTGTATACGTTTTACTCCGCATTGCAGCATCCAATTTTTTAACAAAATCCTTTTTTACGTTTTTGTTAATCCAATAGAGGAAACGTGCCGTAGTACGATAAGAATCCGTATATTTTTGTTTTTCTGTAAACTCAGGTAACTTCCAATTTGCCCCAGCGTTATCTAATCCGTCATCAAAACGAACAAAATCTGCTATCCCTTCGGTTATCCACCAAGGGCCAGCCCCATCCGGATAGGCCTGCACGATATGCATCACTTCATGGGTAACAACATCGATATCGCCCGGATTTTTTGCAAACCATTCTGGACTATAGCGGACAATACCGCCGGCTGTAGCCGCTACCCCCTTATAATCCGGATCAATGACAAAAGACACTTTTTTAATGGTCTTGCTATTATATTTTTTTGCCAGCTTGGGATAATTCGTAAAATACGCCGCTATCAACCTATCTTTTAGCGCTGGACTAAAATTTTTGTCTTTATTGATCCAGATCAAGGTATAGCCGTTTTTGCTAATACTATCCACATCCACAGCGATCTTACGGTCGTTTTCGGTATGTTGCCAATTGTCCTGTGCCAAAACTGAACAGGAATACAATAAGCCTACGACAGCCAATGTTTTTTTTAGATAATTAAAGTTCATAATCAGGTTTATAATTTGCTTATTTTTTCTTTGTTGATTTTGTTGATTTCGTCACCGTCTTCAATTCATTCGACATCGAATATGGAGCGGCATTTGAGGTCGCGCCTCTATTGTAATTGGGCTTGGCGGTCATATCAAAATGAAGATTTCCACCTTCATGAAGTGCTTTGTGACTCAACCAGTTCTTACCATGCGCTGTTCCATTCATCTGCAAAGTATTGACATACACATTTTCCTTCGAATTATTCGGTGCATCGATTGTCAATGTTTTACCATTTTCAAAAGTTAAGGTCGCTTTCTTAAACAATGGAGCCCCCAGCACATATTCATCTGTCGCTGGACAAACAGGATAAAAACCTAATGCAGAGAATACATACCATGCTGACGTTTGACCATTATCCTCGTCACCACAATAACCGTCAGGAGTTGGCTTATACATTCTGTCCATAACCTGGCGTACCCAATACTGTGTTTTCCAGGGCTGGCCGGCATAATTATATAAGTATGGCATATGCTGAATAGGCTGATTACCATGTGCATATTGGCCCATATTGGCAACCTGCATTTCCCGAATTTCGTGGATAATACCGCCATAATAGCTATCATCAAAATCTGGCGCCTGAACAAATACTGAATCCAACATATTGACAAAAGTTTTTTCGCCGCCCATTAGATCGATCAGCCCTTTTACATCATGGAAAACACTCCAGGAGTAATGCCAACTATTACCTTCAGTAAAGGCATCCCCCCATTTCAATGGATTGAAAGGTGCCTGGAATTTACCATCCTTATTTTTACCACGCATCAAATTAGTGGAAGGATCGAATAAGTTCTTATAATTTTGAGCACGCTTCGCATACAACTCTATCTCAGCCTTAGGACGGTTCAATGCTTTTGCCAACTGGTATATGGTAAAGTCATCATAAGCATATTCCAACGTACGGGCAGCATTTTCATTGATTTTAACATCATAGGGAACATAACCTAAGCTATTGTAATATTCAACACCTTTTCGTCCAACAGCGGTCATTGGCCCTTCATTGTTCGCACCATGTTGCAAGGCCTCATATAACTTATTGATATCATAACCGCGTAACCCCTTTATATAAGCATCTGAAACCACCGAAGCGGAGTTGTTACCAACCATGATATCCGCATATCCCGGGCTGCTCCATTCCGGTAAGAATCCACCTTCCAGATAGGCGTTGAGCAATCCTTCCTGCATTTCTTTATTGATAGAAGGATACATAAAGTTTAAGAAGGGATACAAGGCTCTAAAAGTATCCCAAAAACCTGTACCGCCAAACAAGTATCCCGGCAGCGTTTTACCATTATATGGGCTGTAATGGACGGCCTTTCCTTGCGCATCGATTTCATATAGTTTATTCGGGAAAAACAAGGTACGGTACATTGTCGAATAAAATGTACGCAATTGATCAATATCATCGCCTTCCACCTTAATTTTACCTAAGGTTGTATTCCATATCTGGCGACCATCTTCTTTAATTTGATCAAATGACTTATTGCCGAGCTCATTTAAGTTTAACAGTGCCTGCTCAGCACTGATAAACGAGGAAGCAACTTTTATCTGAACAGGTTTCGACTTATCCTTCACTTTGAAACCAACGATAGCACCTGTATGGTCACCTTTGATCTGTAGCTGGCCATCTTTCTTTTCCTTTCCCTCCCAGGTAGCAACACTGGCAAAAGGTTGATCGAAAACAAGAACAAAATAGTTCTTGAAATTTTCAGGCAATGGGCCGCGCGCATATTTCGACGAGTAGCCAATGATCATATTCTTTTCAGGAATGATTTGAACTTCTGAGCCTTTTTCATAAGCATCCAAAACGATATAAGCATCATCCGTCTTATTGAAAGAGATGCGGAAGATTGCTGCCCGTTCAGTCGGTGTCATCTCCGCTGTCACGTCATGATCTGCCAAATAAACAGAATAATAATAGGGTTTTACAATTTCCGCTTTATGCGAAAACCAGCTTGCACGTTCATCCTGATCAAAAACAGGTTTTCCGGTAACCGGCATAATAGAGAAAACACCATAGTCATTCATCCAAGGAGAAGGCTGATGCGTCTGCTTCAAGCCGCGGATTTTATCAGCTGTATATTGATACTGCCATCCATCGCCATTTTTCCCAGTCTGCGGTGTCCACATGTTCATCCCCCATGGTCTCGCTATGGAAGGGTAAGTATTCCCATTGGATAGCTCAAATTTGGATTCAGTACCCATCAACGGATTCACCAGATCCACGGCTTCCATTTGCTGTCCTCTAAACTTCTGAGCCAAAACCGGTTTTGCGCAAAACAAACCCAAGGACAATAATGACCCTAGAAAAACACTAAATGATTTCTTCATTATTTAGGATATATATATAAATATTTCTACTAAAACGTATTAGTAAAGATATAAAAAAGAATACGAATTCAAAAAAACTATAAACTTTCGCCTATTAGGTCTTATGATTTTTACAATATGGCTTTATTCCCAAGGGATGAAAACGCCTTATTCCAACATGCGGCAGTGCTACTGTCTTTTAATCAAATTTGTTGAAATTACATATTCCTTTGGACTGGAAATCCCCCGATCTATTTCCTTCAGCAATACACGTACACAGGTTTTGGCCAAAGGTTCCAAGGGTTGTTGGATACAGGAGATTTTAGGATTCAATATATCGAACAATTCATGATCGTCAAAAGAAAACAACGGAAAATCAAACTGTTTTCCACCTTCAGTCCGAAGGGACTTTAACCCGAGAATACAGAGATAATTGGTTGTAAAAAATAAACCATCCAAGCCTACATTTTTAGCTACCCAACTCTGTAAAGCACTTATACCTTTCTGTTTCAAACGATGGTAGGGTAGTTGCAGTATCCTCGATTGCATACCTGTTTCTGCACAAAATTCCAGATAGGCCTCTTTACGCGCGAGCATCTGAGGCTGATCCGAATCGATTGTGATCAATCCAAAGTTTTTACATCCGATAGACTGCAAATAGGAACAGGCTTTACGGCTGCTATCTCCATTGTCAATATGAACATAATGTGTCGCTATATCGGGTGAATTTCGATCAAATACAACCAAGGGCACCTTATGTTCCAAGATCTTTCGCTGATGTTCCTCGAGGTTTATCGTGGGTGCTAGAATGATGCCTTCAACCCTCTTCTCTAGCATGAAATCAATAATATCTTGCGCATTTTGAGGATCTCCTAAAGTACTACTATATAATACATGGTAATTTTTCTTGCGCAGCAGTTCCTCGACATGCAAAGCAAAAGGGCCAAAAAAGGAATCGCCAATATTTTCGACAATCAGTCCGATTGTATTCGAACGGCCAGTGGCGAGGCTCTTTGCCAAAGCATTGGGCTTATACCCTATTTTCTCGACATAGTCCAAAACACGCCGTTCCAGCTCCTTACTGATACGGGCCTTTTCCGCTTTATGATTGATCACCAATGAAATGGTGGATTTGGAGACATTAAGTTCTCGTGCGATTTCTTTAATAGATTTGGCCATAAGAGCATTTCATAAAATTAGGTGAAATTAGAAAATAAAATGAGAATTGTTCGTTTTTTATACTGATGACATTCCGTTGTTCATACGTCTACGCACAATATCAAACAGGTAATATGGCCGCTCAGAACTATTGCTTATCCGTAAGCATATTTTCTAGGCTTTAATTTACCTAATACAATAATCAACGGACTAACTAAAGTAGCTTCATTATAATACGATAACTATACTTATCCGATACCTAAGCAATATTTCAAACATACTGAAAGCCTACCGCATAACTGAAACAATTAGTTGTTGATCCCTATTAAAAACGACTGATTTTTGTCGAATATTAATAAATATTCAAAAGTAAATATAAAAAGCGAAGCCTCTTTACAATCTTTATAATGAAAATATTATTTTTTTTTTAAATTTACTAGCTGCTAGCTCCTTATGAAAAACTCCAAATCATACCAATACCAAGAACTTCTGCCCCTTATTCAACAGGGAGATCAGCGCGCTTTTTCGGTATTATATGATTTGTTTGCCCCCGATCTGATTTCTTTTATAACAAAAAAAATTAGCAATCGTGAAGCGGCCGAAGATATTCTACATGACCTATTTATCTCCGTATGGAAAAATAGGGCATTTATTACTGAAATAGAGTCTCTTCCTGCCTATCTATTTAGTTCTTGTCGCTATCTGGTTCTCGCCTACTACCGCAAAGAGATGAAAATTCAGATTACCCAAGGTTTTGAACATCTTGAGTTTGAAGATCAATCCATACCCATCGAAGATCGGCTGTACTACCGCTACATCATCGACCTTGTTGCCAAAGAAGTCGAAAATCTGCCTCAAAAATGTCAGGAAGTATTCAAATTGAGCCGGGAATACTATTTAAGCAATAAAGAGATTGCTATAAAACTAGGAATCAGCGAATCGACTGTTGAAAAGCACATTAACAAGGCTATTCGTCATTTACGCACCGCAACAGGCCACCTTTTTCACTTTATATTATTTTTCTAGCCTTTTAATCAGCCATTTACTGGACAATTTTTACAATAATATATTTTTTTTTCATTTTAAGTAGAAGCTCTGCCTCTTTTAGGTCACTTGTATTATAACCAACCAGTATAACGTTGCGATTTATGAAGCAAGTGAAAGAATTATATAGACTGATAACCAGTTTCCTAAGCCGATCCGAAAATATTGAGGAACGTAAAGAACTTTTTGATTGGTTTGATCAGCAGTCGGTCGGTAAGATACCAGAAGCGCAGTTTTCGACCATCCAAAAGAATGTAAAAAACCGGCTGTTGGCTGAGGTAGGCTTAATAGAAAAAAAATCCTCTACCATAAAGTATTTACAGATTATCAGTACAGCTGCGGCAATATTGCTGATCGGTTTTTTCGCCTATACATACTGGCCCGCAGCAGAGCACACTGCTTCCAATAAATTATTAGCATCCATCCCTCCAGGAAGTGAAAAAGCTATTATCACGCTAGCCAATGGAAAGCAGATTAATCTTGACGAATTAGCGTTAAATCAAAGTGTACAAATCGGAGAGACAATCTTAACAAAAGATGCGCAGGGAAAAGTTAGTTATCGAAATGTTAAAACCGGAAACATTGTTAGCCAGCAAAATATATTAAAAACTCCCAAAGGCGCTACTTATGAGCTCGCCCTAGCAGATGGCACCTTGGTCAGCCTCAATGCTGATTCGAAATTAATCTATCCTTCTTCATTTGAATCGGGAGACCGTATCGTTGAATTGGAAGGTGAGGCTTATTTTCAGGTAGCAAAAACGAAGGATCACAAAAGTTTCATTGTTAAAACAAAAAACCAACAGACAAAAGTCCTGGGTACAAAATTCAATATTAATGCCTATTCGGAAGAGGACGGAGTACGTACCAGCCTAGAGGAAGGTGCAGTTATTGTTTCCAAACAAAATAGTGCGGTGAGGTTAAGACCTAATGAGCAAGCTTTTTCCGAAGATGGAAAGCTCCGGTCGAAGCGTATCAATATAGATCAGGTACTTAGCTGGAAAAGTGGCCAATTCTGCTTTGATGGTACAAATACAGCAGAAGTATTTAAGGACATCGCAAGATGGTACGATATAGATGTCACTTATAACGGGACGAGCAATGCCAGTCAATATAGTGGGAAAATTCCACGAAATTTAAGCTTAGAAAAGCTCATCGCACTTTTAAATTATGCAAATATCCAAACCAAAGCTATCGTGAAAAAAAACAATAGAATTAACTTAATCATAACATAACCAAACCATTAACGAAATGAAAAGCGAAAAATCCCCACCTTGATAAGCGTTTGTTAATATCAATAAAAGACGGATCCTGTTGGCGCAGAACCCGTCCAACTTAATTGGTATTAAAGTATCGTCTAACTTCTAAATTATTAACACGTTAAAACCAAACGAATTTAATGAAATTTACCTTAACTCCGTTCATTAAGAAGGAGAAAGATTTTCATTCGACCAATTTGGACGCTAACCCAGCGTCCAACATTTGGCGGATTTATGAAAAACAAAAGCCTCTTTTTGCGCGCCCATTATCCAGATCTCTCATGAGGATCAACTTAATCACCCTACTGATCGGTTTAGGTCTGTCACAAGTAGATGCACACACCTATGCCCAACAGATTAGCTTGAAAAAGCAAAAATCGAGCTTGGAATCGATCTTGAAAAACCTCGAAAAACAGAGCGGTTATTCTTTCTTTTATAAGAAAAATGAAATCAATCAAATCATTGACTTAACCGCTGAAATCAAAGATGTACCTTTTAAACAAGCGTTAAATGTTATTCTCAACAAAGCAAATCTATCGTATGACTTTTTTGATAAAACGGTAGTTGTCAAAAAGAATCCAATTCATCCCAAACAGCGTACCATAGTAACATCCAACGCTGATCGGATCGTATTGGCTATGCAGCAAGAGTACCTAAAAGGACGAGTCATCGACAATGAAGGAAAGCCGATTTCGGGGGCATCAATTCGCCTCAAAGACAACGTACGAAAAGGTGTAATGAGCCAGGCTGATGGAAGCTTCATATTGCCAATATCTTCACTAAACGAAATCCTGGTGATAACTTCCTTAGGTTACGAAAGACAGGAAATTAAGGCAAGCTTAAATCAGGAGAAAATGGTTATCCGCCTAAAAAAACAAGAAAACGCCCTTGAGGAAGCGGTTGTTTCTACGGGTATTTTTAAGAAGGAAGATAAAAGTTTTACGGGAGCATCACGTACAATCACGACAAAAGAACTCAGGCAATATGGGGCTCGGAATCTCGTGACCTCTTTACGGAATATCGATCCATCGTTTAATATCATTGAGAATAATCTTTTCGGTAATGATCCTAACCGACTTCCAGAAATTCAGATGCGGGGAAATTCCAGTATCCCAAATGTGAATGAAATTCAGAGCGAATCCGCAAGTCAGCTCAACACTCCACTGATTGTTTTAGATGGTTTCCAAACATCGCTTCAGGCATTGATAGATATTAATGAAAACGATGTTGCTTCGATTACCCTCTTGAAAGACGCCGCAGCGACCGCACTTTACGGATCAAGAGGTGCTAACGGAGTCATCGTCATTACAACGAAACTTCCGAGACCAGGAAAATTAAGATTGAGTTTTGGATCAGAACTAAAGGTTGAAAACGCCGACTTATCGGCTTACCATCTCCTTAATGCAAGAGACAAACTAGCGCTAGAACGTATTACCGGGCTTTATGACTCTCCGAACGCAAGTACAGACATTCCGAATAAACGATACTATAATTTTCTGTTAGATGAAGTGAATAGCGGCGTCGAGACAGACTGGATGGCTATTCCACTGCGCACATCCTACGCATTAAGAAGTAATTTAAGACTGGAAGGCGGTGACAATCAGTTCCGATATTCAGCCGGTATCCAAAATAACAATACAGCGGGTGTCATGAAAGGCTCTTCCAGAAATACACTGAATGGATCCATCACCCTATCTTATACTTACAAAAACTTAATATTTAGAAATTATTTAAACATTAATAATATTAAGAATCAGCAGTCACCATATGGATCATTCAATGACTATTTCGACCTCAATCCATATTGGCGCCCTTATGATAAAGATGGAAATGTAAATAAAGTATTGGGTGATCCGGGTACAACTGATTATTCAAATATATGGACTACCCTTCCGACAAACCCCTTGTATAATGCTAGCCTAAAAACATTTGACAAAGGAGAACAAACAGATATTACCAATCAGACTGCTGTCGAATGGTCAATTCAAGAAGGATTAAGATTAATTGGTAAATTCAGCTTTACAAAATCCGATAAACAGTCCGATGCGTTTAAACCGGCTGAACATACTGACTTTGCCAATTATACCGGAGTTGATGTCTTTAGAAAAGGAGCTTATTGGATTGGCCTTAATCGTGGAATGAAATACGAAGGAGCTTTAAATCTATCCTACAGCAAAAAAATAAAAGAAAAACATCAGATTTTCGTCGGAACGGAGGCAAACATTTTCCAGGATAATACCTCACAGCTGAAGAACGCCGCGGAAGGTTTTCCAAATAGTGATCTTGATTTTCCATCGATGGCATTGCAATATATGAAGGATGGAAAACCTTCAGGTAATGAGTACTATTATCGAACCGTAGGCTTTGTTGGAAATGCAAACTACAATTATGACAATCGTTATTTTATCGACGGAACGTTCCGTATGGATGGTTCTTCCCAATTTGGCGCCAATAAGCGTTTTGCTCCTTTTTGGTCAGCAGGCCTCGGCTGGAATTTACATGAAGAAAAGTTCTTTAAAAAGAATGAAATCGTCAACCGCCTTAAATTGCGTGGATCGGTAGGGACATCCGGATCCACAAAATTCAATACTTACCAAGCGCTGACCACTTACGGTTATTACACTTCCGATAGATATTATAATTGGCTGGGTGCTTATGTCTTAGGGCTCGGCAATCCGGATCTAAAATGGCAACAAGTGCTTAAATACAATATTGGGACAGATATCGACCTTTTCGACCGTTATTTAACGTTACAGGCGAACTATTATATTGAAAACACCAATGACCTTGTTTCCTCCGTTAATACCCCCGCATCCAGTGGTGTAGGCTATTATACAGCCAACATCGGAAAATTACGGAATAAAGGATTCGAGTTATATGCGACAGTCTATCTGATGAAAAAGCCAACCGGTTTAACCTGGTCAGTATCAGGTTCAGTATTGCATAACAAAAATAAGGTACTTGAAACCTCACAAGCATTGAAAGACGCACAGAAAACTCTTCAGGGGGATCTCTATAATGCCAACAAAATGTACATCGAGGGATATTCGAGTAACGCTATTTGGGTAGTTCCATCCCTCGGGATAGACCCGAGCACAGGTAAAGAGCTTTATCTCGCTGCTGACGGCACACCAACTTATACCTGGGCCTCGAAAGATGTTACTGCCGTTGGAAACACAGACCCTAAAGTTTGGGGAAACTTCAATACGATGTTGCGTTACAAGGGATTTACATTTACCGCATCGCTGGGCTATCGCTTTGGCGGTCAGGCATACAATAGAACCCTAGCTGAACGAGTCGAAACCAGCAGTTACAAATATAATGTGGATGAACGCGTCTATACTGGTAGATGGCAAAATCCCGGTGATTATGCGCCATTCAAAGGGCTCTTAAATACAAATCCGACCTATAAAACGTCCCGGTTTGTCCAAGATGAAAACACCATTTATGCGAGAAGTTTCAACTTCCAATATGATTTTCGTTACATGGATTGGGTCAAGAAAATTGGTTTCGAAAACGTGAATATAGGGCTGGATGTATCTGATCCATTTATCATTTCGAGTATCCGTCAAGAACGGGGAACAGTTTATCCATTTTCAAGGCAGGTAACTTTTAGTCTTAACGCAACATTTTAATAAGATGAAAAAACATATCATATTAGCAAGCCTAGTAAGCGCTTTATTTTTAGGCTCATGCAATAAATTTTTGGATGTCTTACCTAGAACCCAAATCCCAGCAGATAAATTATTCGACTCCGAACAAGGATTTAAAGATGCTTTGGCTGGCGCTTATATTTCAGCAAAAAGCAATGCAACTTATGGAAAGGCTTTAACATTTGGAACCATAGAAAATTTAATCTCCAGTTGGGATATAAACACAAATACGCTTGAACAACAACTGGGGCTTTTCAATTATTCCGACGATCGCGTAATTGATCAATTCAATGCGATATTTGCCAAACAATATGCAACAATTGCCGCAATAAACGCCATTCTGCAGAATCTGGAATCCAATAAATCCATCTTTAAGACAGAAGGGGTATATCAGGTCATCAAAGCAGAATGCCTCGGATTACGCGCCTACATCCACTTTGACCTGATGCGTCTTTATGGTCCCATACCCACTGAATCTGGAATCGGAAATCAGCTCGCTTATGTAACCGAATTCAACAGGGAAATCCATCAGCATATTTCTTATGAAGAATATAAAAGCAAAATTTTCTCGGATCTGAAACAGGCAGAAGAGCTCATCAAAGAATTCGACCCAATGCTGTCCTATTCGATGAACGATGTTAGAAATCCCAATGGATTCGGAAGCAACTACAAGCCACTAGATGATTTCATGTCATATCGCAATATGCGGATGAACTATTATGCTATGAAAGCGTTAGAAGCTCGTGCAAGTTTATGGTATGGAGACAAAGACAATGCTTACAAAGCCGCTAAGGAGGTGATTGATGCAAAGAATGCAGATGGGGAAGCTAAATTCAAGCTAGCCACTGGGAAAGACTTTACAGCAACGAACTATATCCTCACTTCTGAACAGATATTCGGACTGTACGCTTTTGATTTGGCAAAAACCTATACGGATAATTTTGGCAATGCGACATATCGCAAAGGAACCTCTGCAACAACCATCACGAATCAGTTATATGGCAATACTGGAACTGATTTTAGAGAATCATCCCTTTGGAATATGATTACATTGACCAATGGTTCTAAATACAATGTGATTAGAAAGTTCTGGGTCACTGCGGATAATGTAACCGTTTTAACAGACTATAAACAACTTCCAATGATACGCACCAGTGAGCTTTATCTCATATTGGCAGAGACTGCAGCTTTCACTGAAGGCCTAGAATACCTCAAAACCTTTAGAGCAAATCGAAATATATCCGGGCTGGCAATACCAGGAGATCCACCAGCGCTACAAAACGAGATCATCAAGGAGTACCGAAAGGAATTCTATGGAGAGGGACAGGCTTATTACGCTTACAAAAGACTGAATATCCCAAAACCGCAAATATTGTTTGCCCCTTCAAATGCAGTGGTCAATTACCTCCTGCCAATGCCAACTGTCGAATCCATTAATTAGTTACAATTATGAAACCATATTTTTTACTAATCCTAATTGGTATTGTATGCTTCTCATTACATAGCTGCAAAAAGGACCAATATTATATATTTAATGATATTCCAAGAGTGCAATTTGGCCCACCACTCTCTAACCTTAAACTTAATGAATATACGGATTCATTAAAATCTGAAACGTTCTTTTACGAAGCACAGCAAATACATCAGGATACCGTGTATTTTGATATTTATACCATCGGAGAAACATCGAAAAAAGACCGGAAATACCAGCTCCAGCAAATGGAACTGAAAGGCGTAGAAAATGCTGTCGCGGGAAAACACTTTATCCCATTTGATGATCCTGCCGTCGCTGATCTCTACGTTATCAAATCCGACTCTGTACACGCAAGGGTACCGATCGTTATTTTAAGAGACGGCGAGTTAAAAAGCAAAACAGTCAATCTTGGCATTTCCATTGTCGCTAACAGTAACTTTACTATTGGTGAGCCCACGAAATCTTGGAGAAAACTACAATTTACAGATCGCCTCAGTCAACCTAACGCCTGGACAACTTCTTACTCTACGTATTATTTTGGAGCATACAGTGTTCGAAAACATGAATTCATGATTGAGGTCACTGGTAAACGTTGGGATCAAAACTTTATAGCTTCCCTACCCTTGGATCAAATGAACTATTATAAATCTGTACTTGGGATGGCTGTAATAGATTACAATAAGCAACATCCGAACGCGCCCTTACGCGCTGAAAACGGTGATCTCATTACTTTTCCTAATTAATCAGAAGCGATGAAAAATATAAATATTTACCTATTACTCCTAGGATTTCTATTGGTATTATCCTGTTCAAAAGATAAAAGTAACTATGACTATAGCGAAAAGGAGCACATTGATATCGAAGGAATCGAATCAAAATATACGGTCATCTCTCTAAAAGACACGTTAAAAATTTTCCCCACAGCAAAATCAAATAAAGATGGTGAATTAGAATATAAATGGGGATTTTACGAAACCAATGTTCAGGGAAGGGCCGAACCTATGGATACAATAGCCCACAGTCAGAACCTAAGCTATTTTATCACTGAGGATGCCAAAGACTGGGTTGTAGTTTGTATTGTAAAAAACAAAAAAACAGGTTATAGCCAATATAAAACTGCCACCGTAACTGTTAGTACCCAGTTTACACGGGGTTGGTATGTCCTTAAAGATGATGAAAATAATGCTGATTTGGATCTATACCTTACTCCGCAAAATAATTTGGTAAGTGGAAAAATTGAGAATGTATACAGCGCGGCAAATAACCAAAAGATAGAAGGCAAGGGCAATTTTATCAGCTTTTCTTCTAGTTACAAAAGCAATATTCTAAATCCTTCCACTTATTCAAATACCCGAGCATTATTTATCACCACTGAAAAAGATATCCAAACAGTGAATGTCAATAATTTAAAAAAAATTAGAGATAAACAGAATCTATTCCTGGGTGGTGCACAACAAATTACCGGTAATACGGGCGCTTTTTTGGGTAGTACAGCCAATTACCTTCTTAATAATGGGCAATTATACAATATCTATGCAATGAGTGTCAATACAGGACAATTTGGCAACAAAGCCATGCTGGATGGAAATAACAGCAGTTATGAATTGTCCAAATACATGATCTCGAGTGGTAGCAATGATCCCATTTTATTCGACAACCTAGGTGGAAATTTCACAACTCTGGGTAACGGTTATGGTTCTACTATGACCATATTTTCAAATGATGCGGCTAATGATCTCAGCACCACAAATAACAATCAAAAAGCATTGTTTTTGGGAATGAAATCCAATGTCTACTTACCTGCCCCTGATTATTACTATAAAACAGTCGGCTATGCAATTCTACAGGACAAAACTGACCCTACTCAAAAATCACTCTGCGCTTTGGAGAAAAAGCAGTATGTACTGTCCATAAAAAAAGAAGCAATTGATCCTTCATCCAAACTCTATAATGCTAGTCTGCATACATTGCTTTTGGACGATGAAAACTTAATGTACTTTGTCAATAACAATCAATTATACAGTAGAAATTTAAGTAACGGATTTGAACAGCAACAGTTTAACGCTCCAGGAGGCGAACAGATTACGTTTATCAAACATCTAAAATATTCAGAATCAGGTTACGCTTTTAACTTCGTCATCGTTGGTACAAAACTTGGATCAAGCTATAAGATCAGAATGTTTACAAAAAGTTCTGGGAATCTGGATTCGACTCCTGTCCAAACACTCGAAGGAAAAGGGACCGCACGGGCGATTATCTATATCGCTCCCGCCGTGTCAGACTATACCTACCCCTCATCCTATTAGTTTTATTTATTAACAAAACACAAATGAAAAAACATATCGTAACTTCAATAACAATATTCGCGGCAAGTACAGTTTTCGCTCAATCACCAGTTCAAATCAAAGGCATATTTGACAAGGAATTTGTCAAACCCGTTAAACTTTTTAAGGTCTTAGAAGGTGATATGGTTGAGATTGCTTCAGCTCAACCTCAAGTGGATAAAAAGTTTGGTTTCACGTTTTACCCCGAATACGAAGGATTTTACGCCATTGGTTCGGGAACAACAGGTAGTCAAACCGATAATAATATCTTTTATTTCAAGCCGGGCGACCAACTTGAGTTTACCATCTCCGAAAAAAACTACCAATTGACCGGAACGAATAACAGCAAAGAAAATCAGATCCTAAGCCGTTGGCACGACGAAATAAGCCCAGTAGAACAAAAGGCATTCTACTGGATGAAAGCTCAAAGTACTTTTGTCGATTTCTTCCCCGACCTGGAGAATGTTGTTGCCAAAGCAAATACCTTCGCTAAAAATAATAAAAGTGGAAACCCTAGGTTTGACGGCAAACTGCAGGATTATATCCAATGGGATCTTGCCGCCAACGCGACGAACTTCCTCAATACGCCACGTTCAGCACATCCTGCAGTAGAAGAATATACGGATTACTACAAAAGCCTGACCTTAGCCAATTTTGCAAAAAACGCAGCATTGGTCTATCAAACTCCTTGGGCAAACCGTACTTTGAACGCCATCTCATTTGTATCTCGTCGTACGGCGAATATTCCTCCGGGAAAAGGCATCACTGGGCTCCAGCAAGATCTGGATTTCCTTCCCAATGACACTTTAAAGGGTGATGCTATACTGAATTATCTGGCAAGACAAAAAGATTATGCCAGTTATAAGGAAGCCGCGGATAAGTACCAGTCATATTTTATGACTGCAAGTCAAAAGAAACGTGCTATTGACATCATGAATGACATGGCTCAACTAAAAAGTGGAGACCAAGGACTTAACTTTTCTTTTCCTGACAACAACGGGAAGACTATAAAATTTGCCGATTTAAAGGGAAAAGTGGTTTTAATCGACGTATGGGCAACCTGGTGTGGTCCTTGTAAAGCAGAAATACCGCATCTCAAAAAACTTGAAAAAGAAATGCAGGGTACAGATGTTCAGGTGGTAAGCATCTCCGTTGATGAAGAAAAAGATAAAACGAAGTGGTTAAAAATGATTAAGGATGAGCAACTTGGTGGCTTGCAACTTTTTGCTTCCGGATGGGGAGATTTTGCCAAATATTACAAAATTACGGGTATTCCCCGCTTCATGGTTTTTGACAGACAGGGAAAAGTAGTCACTATAGATTCACCACGACCATCGAACCCAGAATTAAAGCAACTCCTTGAAAAAGTACTAGCAACAAAATAGGTATGAATAAACTTTGGATTTACTTCTTATTTTTAACGTTATCTCCCGCGCTTCTATTTGCGCAGGGGGATAGCGTTACAATCAAAGGAAAAATTACATCATCTGTAACAGACCCTGCCGCGAAGTTAAGCGTTTCTTTCATTGACTATCAAGGCAAAAGGGTAGGTTTTGCAGCTCCAATACAGAATGGATTATTTGAAATCAAGATCCCAAAACAAAAACAAATAGTTGATGCTACCTTAAGGACTATTGGCAAAGATCCAAATGCCAGCGCATTACGACAAGCGATGCGTTATCCGCTCAATATTTTCATTTCTGAAGATGACATCCTTATAAACGCCGATGCCGAGGAACTTGATTTAGCGCAGGTTAAAGGTGGGAAAGAAAACAATGAATACAATGACTTGCGTCAGTCTACAGCGGGATTTGTAAAGCAAAAAAATACTTTATACAGTCCAATCCTCCAGGGAAAGATAAGCCCCGAATCTACAGAGGGCAAAATCATACTCGAGCAGCTTAGTCAATTGGGCAAAAAGGAAATTGCTCTTCAGAAAAAATTTATAGAAAATCATCCTACATCTTATGTAAGTCTGTTTTTGCTCTACAGAATGAAGTCTAGCTATACTTCCGAAGACTATAAATTAGCATTTAACCGTCTTGATCCCAACTACAAATCAACAGACATGGGTATGGCAATAGCTTCAACAATCGCAAAAGAAAGCGTGACCGCGAAAGGGAAAGCAGCACCACTCTTTTCGCGGATCACCGCTAGCGGCATGCCTTTTCAGTTAGAAAAGATGCAAGGGCGCATTATACTACTTGATTTTTGGGGCAGTTGGTGTGGCCCCTGTCGTGCAAGTATGCCGCACCTCCAGCAACTTTACAGTCGCTACAAAAATAAAGGCTTTGAAATCATCGGTATCGCACAAGAAAGAGGCAAAACACTGGAAGAATCCAAAGCGAGCTGGCACAAAGCCATAGAAGAACTCAACTTATCCTGGACAAATGTGCTAAACAACGAGAACAAAGAGCAAATGGATATTGTGAAAGCATATCAGATCAGTGGTTTTCCAACAAAAATCCTCGTGGATGAAAATGGAAAAATCATTTTGCGCGTTGTAGCCTCGGCAACAGACGACATTGACATTACGCTGAAAAAGATCTACGGCTTCTAATCCTTTTACATCCTTCACTAAATACGCTAATTTATTCTCTATTGCCATGACTTATAAATCCATTATAAAAGCCGGAGCTCTCTTGCTGTTAACAGCCTTAGCATCGTGGTCAAAAGCTCAGCTCGCAAGCCAATTGCCGGCCAAACTACTCACCTGCTTTGAACAAAAAGACAGCTCTTTCATAAGCGCTGAGCTGGCGCCAAATTTTTCCATAGCTGGACATACCGGTGCAGGAGCCAGCTTCCGCTTAAACCAAATTATCAAAAATTACCCCCTAAAAGCAGTCAATATTCTATCGGACAAGAAAACTAAAAAAGGAACATTACTTCAAATAGAGGTTACCGATACGAAAGGCAAGACAACAAGCAATCAAGCGCTAGTTGATCATAAGGGGAAATTAATCTATTTCAGTCTTTTTGATCAACTATATGGGTTAAAAAGAGAGAACACTCCCAAATTACGGGCGGTTATTCCTTTTGAAAACAAGAATGGCTCCATTTACCTGCAGGTCAAAATCAATGGATATGAAAGGCCATTAAGACTCCTGTTTGACACTGGGGCAGACGGAATGGCGGTAAACCAGCAACTTGCCGATGCTATTGGCCTAAAGGTAACGCGTGAGAACAACGCTTCTGTCGTCGGCGGAAACACAAAAATTCAGGTATCTGACAACAATAGTATTCTATTGGACACGCTTAAACTGGCAGGACAGGGTATTGCGATCTTTCCTGAAATGGGCAAAGAAGGTGATGGCATTATTGGTAATACCCTGATACGCCAATTTATCACACACATCGATTACGATAAAAATACGATTTCATTGTACGATTTTGGCGATTTTCAATACAAGGGTAAGGGAACTGCCGTACCGATTACAATGCCCGCGGGGGTAATGATACTACCCGGGCAGCTTGAAATTATCAAGGATAAGAGCTACTCCGGACATTTCGTTTTCGACACTGGTGCTTCATACGATCTGATCTGCTTCCGTCCCTTTGTACGTCAAAACAAACTGCTTGTTAGCGGCTTCAAAGCCGAGGCACAGGCCGCAACCGTAAGCATGGGTGTTTCCTCGCCCACCTTTTCGGGCAAAAGCTACAAATTTGCCATTTCTCCCCTCCCACCCATGCAGGGCTTGCCGGTAACACTCATGGGCGGCAGTACTGGCAATGAACATTGGCAACCTGGTTTTGATGGCTCAATTGGGGTTCGCCTATTAAGCCGCTATAATATCACCATAAATCTGGCGGAAGGTGAGGTATATTTCTCCCCCAATAGATTACACGACCACCCGCAGGATTTTTTAGTTAAGAATTATCAGTTTGGCTGGGATAATACCGGAAAGCTGAAAGCACTTGGCGCTGTAGGTGCTGCCGAAGCACCAGGTGGTCTGAAAACAGGTGCATTGATCCAACGCATAGACAGTTATACAGCCGATCAATTGAAAAAAAATCCATCCCTCATAGATGAGATTCGATTAAAAGCAACCGGAGGATCCATTTCTATAACAACTACTGATGATCATACCGTAAATATCTAATCACGCTAAAACGTAATACCTTCAATTCTCAAAACAAATCATATGAAAAAGCTTATTTTTTATATTATTATAGCCTATTACGGCATATTCTTTTCAAACGTAGCAATTGCCCAGGAAAAAATCTTCCAAGGGAGTTATGCGGAATGCCAAGCTCAGGCAAAAAAGGAAAACAAACTTATTCTGATCGATCTGTACTTTGTTGGTTGTATGCCTTGTGCAGAAATGGACAAACAAGTATTTCCGGATCCGGCAGTTACTAAAGAACTCAACGATAATTATATTCTGTACAAAACAGATGTGATGAAAGAGGAAGACGGGAAAAAATTAGCCCGGAAGTACGCTGCCCCAGGATTTCCAACCTATGTCATTGTAAGCCCCGAAGGCAAAACCATAATGACTGAATCCGGTTTTTTTGGCGTAGACCGATTTGTTCCTCTATTAAAAGAGGCTGTCCAACGCAACAAATCAGCCCAATATCTCGCATTTAACAATACTTTAGACAACAGTTATCCCGCAGCCTATAGCGAACGCTTTATCAAAACCGGAGTAAAACATGATTTTGCGGAACTCGAAAGCTACCTCGGGCAACAAAAAGACCTGTTCAACGAAACTGCTTTCGTAGCCAATAGCGTGACTTCCTTCAAAAAATACAATAACTGGGCTTATGCCAATCTTCCAGAATTAATTAAACGATATGGCGGAAATTTACTCCGCAATAAAATTTCAACAATCGCGAAAGCAAAAAGTAAACAATACGGCACAGAACAGCAATTGGACAGCTTAAAAATTATGCTGACCTATATACGTCCGACCTTCAATGATAAATTGTGGGCGGTCTTCTTACCTGAGTTTGTTACAAGTTACTATGCCGCCTCCCAAAATGCGGCCGCCTATTTTGCACTGATTGACGAATATAAACTCTATCCTACTTGGGATGAACGCAGCAACGCTTTCGGGCCTGTCATTATGCATCAATCAAAAAATCCCGCCATCCTGAAGTCTATACGCGCTGAATATCTAGCCGCAGAACAACGAAAAACACTAGATCCCGTTGACAGCTATCGACTGATCCTATTACATTACTATTTAGAAGATTTTGATCAAGCTTTCAAAGGGATAGAAAGGCTACTGAAATCAGATTTAACAGCTCCATTCTTAGCCTTGGACAAAAAGGACCTACAGGAGCTAAGAGAGGCCATACAAAGAAAAGATGCCAGTTTATATAAGGCTAAGGAGATTAAGAAAATTATACCATTTAAATTAAGTTAACCATCTTTCTCATGATTAGAAAAACCATTTTATTGCTCACTACTGTGCTTTGCTCAGTTGTAGCATTTGCACAACAACCAAGCAACATTACCGGAACGACAGACCCCTCGAAAGTAAAACGCGTCGGCCTATTTAAAGTACTGAATGGCCGACTGAAGGAAATTGCCACATCCATCCCCGATGCGTCAGGACGATTTGCATTTCGCTTTACTCCTGAATATGAAGGATTATATGCTGTTGGTAGTGGGAATGCACAGAATCAACAGGGACTTTTTCGTTTTTACTTCAAGGGAAATGAGGATTTAAATCTAAAACTAAGTCAAAATGACTACGAATTAACAGGTAAAAACAGTCCAGAAAACGAAACCTTATACGCTTGGGACAAACAGTCGAAATCTTTTCGTGATAAAGGAACCACTCCCGGAGGTATGAGCACCTATGTCGATTTCTTCCCCGAGGTTGAACAGTTTAAGGTAAAACTTGATGCCATCAAAAAGAGCGCAAAAACAGGAAACGTTCTTTTCGACAAATTCTTTCCCGAGCTAGTCGATTATGATTTTGCCTATTATGCGATCTCTTATCTTTACATGCCGCGTACAGCCCACCCGAGCAAAGAGGAAATGAGCGATTTCTATACGCAATTCAATGCAGATCGTTACCTAACAACGGAACTATTAAAATTTCCGTACGGCGACCGCTTTATGAGCAATATCATTTATCGGAAATTGGACCTATCCACTAAACCAACTTTCGATCAACAAATTGCAGCCATCGGACCAGACATACTTAAAGGACAATATATATTGCAACGTCTTGAGGGTGCACGTTCCTATGGTGACTTTCAGGAAATGAATGAGAAATACAAAAAATATTTTACGCTTCCTGAGCAAATCGAACGATCAAAAGTTGTCGAGGCACGGTTGGTGGAAACGAAAACAGGTGTACCTGCATTTCAATTTGCTTTTTCAGATATTACCGGGAAAAAAATTAGTCTTGCCGAATTAAAAGGCAAAGTCGTCTTGGTGGATATGTGGGCGACCTGGTGCGGTCCATGCCGTGCCGAAGAACCGCATTGGGAAAAATTAAATGAAGAATTTAACGGAAAACCAGTAGCCTTTGTAGGCATATCAGTAGATCAGGACAAACCCAAATGGGACAGCTATGTGAAAGAGAAAAAGCTAAAAGGAATTCAGCTGCATGCAGGCGCTGACAATGAACTTTCCAATGCTTACAAAGTCAATTCTATTCCACGCTATATACTCATTGATAAAGCCGGAAATCTAATCACGGCGGATAGTCCAAGACCAAGCGATCCAAAATTAAAAGCTCTGCTGGAAGAATGGATTAAAAAATAAAATACCGAATATCAACGTACCAAAAACATAAAAGCCCCCGGTTCAACTAAAACTAGGGGCTTTTGTTATATTACAAATGGGTTAGCCAAATTCATATCAGCATTTTACACCTCTTGGTTTTTAGCCCAACTGTGGGTCAGTCTTCGAGTGGCTACCCGTCTCTACGCGGCCAGCAAATTGGCGAACAAATTTACTTCCAACAATCTGTAAAGTCACATCATACCAACCACTTACTTTCTGGGATTCTACAACCCATTTGATGGATTTACCAGGACCCAATACGGTATTTTTCTTCCAGGTGCTGTAGGCATTATCCTTCACCTGCACGTGAAGGGTCTTGTCACCTTTATTGCTCGCTTCCAGGATGAGGTTTCCTGTGGGAACTCCTTTCTTCCCGATTTCATAGCTCGCAACAATAGATAGACGATCCGCATCTCCCTTAAAGCTGCGCATAAACCCATTTGGGCCGTATACCGTTAAATCATAATAACCATCTTTAAAGTCTGCTCGGTTCCAGTCAAAACTCAACTCCTCCCCCGCGATAACCGCAAATGGCCAAAAACTTGCACCATCTTTATAACTCGGGCCACTATACACATTAAAAGGGCTGCTCAGGGATTTAACGCCGAAAATCCTATTCCCCGCAGACATCACCAGTTTTATCGTGTCCTTATCAACAGATTCATTTGCATATAACTCATAGGCCAGCGCATTGGAGTTTTTTTGACCTTTTTCCTGTCTTGCCAATTGTGCTGCCTTGCCCGTATTTTGTAACGTTTGCATCTCATCTGCAGTCCAAACATGAAAATTATTCGGTAGTGGTTTAGATTTCGCCTGATCAATCGCGTAAATCTGTTGATTACGGTCCAAGAATGGTAATTCCACAGCAGTTCCACTTTCCGCCTTCCGGAATACCGAAGTCAGATCTCCCGTAATAGCACGGCGCCAGGAACTGATATTATGTTCTTTTACGTCCTTACCAAGTTTCTTGTCAAAGAAATACTCCATAAATTGAATGGTCGACGTAATATCGCAGACCTCCGAATTGACCCAACCGCCTTTACTCCAGGGAGACGCAATAATCAGAGGTACCCGATAGCCCAGACCAACTGGTCCCTCGGTGGCATGCTCCTTCTTCTCGCCGCTGGCCAGTTCTTGTTCCAAACTCACATATTCATCGCTATAATCCAATCCTGCTGAAGTTTTTCCCGACCGGGCATCTGCCGGGTTTGGCGCTACAAACGGTGGGATATGATCGAAGTAACCATCATTTTCATCGTAATTGAGCATAAAAACAGTTTTTTTCCAAATCTCCGGGTTTTCAGTCAGTATATTCAAGATTTCAGATACATACCAAGCCCCGTACATTGGTGCACTAGGGTGATCCGAAAAACATTGTGGCGCAACCAACCAGGATACTGTAGGTAAATTCCCCGACTTCACATCTTTCCGAAACTGATGTAATACATCCCCTTTTGGTACAGTAATCTGTTCTCCTTCATGTAATACTGAGGTCGTTTCACGATAAAATGCATCATCCTCATTGGTTTGAAACGCACGCTCATGCAATGCAATTTGTTCTTTCGGAAGCTGTTGGAAAGCCTGTTCGGTAAGTCGTTCCAGCTTTTTCTTATAGCTGCTGAGCTGCTCCTGTTTCTGCTTGAGCTTATTTTTGGTTTTCTGTACGCTTTCAGTTCCATTATCAGCCAATGCTTTTTCAAGCTCCTGGATCTCAGCAGGAAGTTCTGCCACGCGCTTGCGCATAAATTCCAGGTGACTTTTCTTGAATTCAATATGGTACTGTGAAAACCACTCTAAATTATTGTCCGTAAAATTACCTAACCATTCTTCTCCATTAAGGCCAGTCTCCATACTGACTTCGTTCTGATAGACCTTCCATGAGATACCCGCCGCCTCCAAACGTTCTGGAAAAGTTTTCCAATGCGCCCAACGGTTGAAGTAAATATCTGAATTACGGATCAACGGTTTTGCCCCTTTATGTGGCACACAGGTACCCGTCCAGAAAAAATGGCGGTTGGTTGTCGTACCTGTAATGGAGGAACAAAAATGCTGGTCACAGATCGTAAATGCATCGGCTAATGCATAATAGAAGGGAATATCTTCACGGGTATAATAGCCCATAGTCAAGGGAATCTCGCTCAACACTTTTCCACCGGGACGTTTTGCCTCTATCCAATTATCATGTTTTCCTTGGTTACGCGCTGCCATTTGATTTTCCCAGGAATGGGGAAGATTTCCTGTCCAGGCTGCATTGGAATTCTTAATATCCAATCGAAAAGGCGAATACGTCTTACCTGAAGCGGATGCCTGCAGCCATACAGGATTTCCGCTAGGTAGTGTGATAGCCCTGGGGTCATTAAATCCCCGCACCCCTCGCAATGTACCAAAACTATGATCAAAGGAACGATTCTCCTGCATTAACAAAACAATATGCTCGGCATCTAAAACAGAACTCCCCGCAACTGGTTCAATCGCCAGAGCACGCTGTATCGCATCCGGCACAGCACTCTGTAAGCCAAAAACCCCAGCCAACAAGGAGGCCTTCTTGATAAAGTCTCTTCTACTATCCATAAAAATATCTCTTATATCTCTTATAAATTCAATGGTCTATCAGCGAATATATTCATTCGCAAGCGCTTTTTATGTAACGTTTTTAAGAAAAATCCCCGCACACGATTGATCTCATGTACGGGGATAGTTTTACCATAAAAAAATCAACAGCTCAATGTATTACCTATTTTAAGATCCACATCAATTGATTAACGTTATCCACACCCTCAAATTGTCTGGACACCGCGGCATCCACGTTTTCCGTGTTGTAATCATATTCAACGGCTGGATATCGCCAGCGAACCGGTATCTTGCCTGTTGCCTCTGAATTCAAGCTCGTCTCTGGATTGATCTTCCATTTCGGATAACCTGTTCTTCGGTAATCGTAATACGTATTGAACTCCGATTGCAGAAAACTGGCGAGATATTTTTGGGTAATGATTTCCTCGATTTGTGCCTCTGCTCCAACAGGTAATGTCAGACCACCGATATAAGTATTTATGTAAGCTGCATCCAAAGGCATACCATGATGAAACTGTTCAGTATTAGGCGTATTATCGAAGATAAATTGCATAGAGGCTTCCACTCCCTTTTTGTGCCATGCCAAAGCCGGTTCATTTATCCAGCCACGAACAGCTGCTTCAGCGAGGATAAAACAAAGCTGCGCATACGAGAGCTGCTGTGTAGGTTCTCCAGTTGCGATCTCAGTATAACGGTCATTCAGTTTCGAATAGTCATTACTGTTTTTAATATCCAGGATATTATCATATTTCAACGAAGGGTCAATACCGACGTAAGCGTCATAGTTCGCTGCCGTCATTCCACCGCTAATCTTTTTGGGCGAAGGGTTTCCATAATAGAATAGACGACGATCCGAACGCGCTTTTAACCTATCCACGATTTCGGTAGACATGGTTGGATAGATTGTAAAGTTATTCCCGACTTTATAAAAAGGGTACTGTTGTCCACTTTTATCCGAACGAATTAATTGGTAATTATCTGCATTTGCCGTAAAAATCGGTTTATTGGCAACGATCTGCTGAAAGCGGTTTTTGATATTTAAATCTGCGTCACCAACTTTCTTGCTCAGCTGCATTAATACATTTAATGTGTAACTATTCACCAATTTACGCCATTTGGTGGTATTCCCCCCGTATAGAGGGTCTCCAGTGAAATTTTCTCCCGCGGCAAAGGCCTGATCGGCCAATTCCAATTCTTTTAGAATACCGATAAATACCTCCTTCTGGGCGTCATATTTAGGAAAATATTGCTTATCTGTTTCTCCTTTTAACGCATCATGATAAGGGATATCCCCTAAATCCATGGTTGCTTCAAAGAATTTAACGGCGCGGGCAAAATACATTAAACCTTCATAAGATTTAGCCAATTTCTCCGAAGTAGCAAATTTAGGCATGAAGTGCGCATCATTTATAGCACTAAAACTCAGGGTACCTGCTCCAAAACCGTTATATTGAAACGACTCCACAAATTCCGTCCAAACGATATTTTTGTTGAGCATATAAGGTTGCAGAAAACTTTTTTGTGTAGGCTGGTTTGCAAGGTTTAGTATGATCCGTGTGGCGATCATGCCCGAAGTTACCTTATCGGTCGCCTCAGGATTGGTATTGATCTCTTCAAACTTGGAACAGGATACTGTTGTTCCAAGGAGTCCGATTAATAAATATGTGACTATTTTTTTCATTTGTAATCCGTGTTAAAAGTGTTAGATTAGAAACTAAGGCTTAAGTTAAAACCAAGGTAACGCATCGATGGAGAGTTTAGATCTTCTGAACCCGCATCCGGATCGGAGAAACGATACTCTTTCGTCCATAAAAACAGATTCTGTCCAGTGACACCAATACTCGCCTTTTTGGCTTTAAATCGAGAAGCTACGTCTTTTGGCAAATTGTAACTTAATGAAACTTCTCGTAACTTAATAAACGTTTCGTCCCAAATATTTCGCGTACCGGAATAAGCTCTTTTCCAATAGTTTTCATAAGACACAACGGTTTCATTCGGTGCAAAAACACGTGTATCTTTTATAATTTGACCATATTTATCGTAGCTTACCTCGCCTGACACAATTTTTACCCCTTTACCGACAAAAGTGCGATTGCCATTCACCACCTCTTCATAACGTTCCTTCGTGTCGGAATCAGGGTGTGCTCCAGTCTGCCATAAACGTGCGTTCATGTTAGAATAGGACAATCCTTTGATACGACCGTCAAAACTAAAGGAAAGATTAAAATCTTTGTATTGGAATTGATTGGTGATTCCCCAGAACCATTTTGGGGCAGTATAACCAAACAATCGTGCTGTATGTACAGCACTGACAGGCATGCCGGCAGCATTATGGATAATCTCTCCATCTGGTGAGCGTTCCCAATCCCGCGTCACATAATGGTCGGTGCGCATACCCTCTTTTATATAAAGTGCATCGGCCGTATAGTCCGGATCAAGTTTATGATAATATTGTAGATTCTGCGAAAGATTACCATTAACAGACCATTCAAAGTTTTCTCTCCGGACTGGAACTCCGCCCAACGAGATCTCATGACCTCGGGTCATACGCTCTTCTTTCAAATTGATTAGACGAGCCCTAAAACCAGTGGTATGTGATATATTGCTGTAATTGGAGTTTGAGATATCAGCGATGACATTATAGCGCCTTCTGGCGTAGTAGGTGTAACTTCCGGTCAGACGATTGTTTAAGACGGCCCATTCCAGACCGAACTCGGTCATATCCTCTTTAGTCGGATTAATAAAATAGTCTTTTATAATATTTGGATATGAAGCCGTACTCATACCATCCCACACATTGTTGCTTACGCCAAACGTTTGGTTAATCTCATACGGATCAGGTGGATATACCGTAGATGCCCAAGAACCTCTTACCTTCAATAAATTCAACCAATTTGGCTTGTGAATTAAGTCAGACACTACGACACTTCCTGATACCGATGGATAGAAATAAGATTTATCAGGCCTCATAGAATACCAGTCATTACGGGCTGTACCTTCGATGAATATCGCATTGCGCCATGACAGGGATAATCGGCCGTATATACCATTACGCATTTCCTTGGTTTTACCCTCTACAGCAGAAACAGGGCCTATGGAGTTACGCAAGGAGTAAAACCCTGGGATAGTGAGACCATTGACCGTGGATGCAGTCATGGTATTATCCCTGCGATAGAAAATAGAACCGCCTGCAAGTGCATCAATACCAAAATCACCAAAATTCTTTTTGGCCGTAAAGATAAAGTCATTGGTTGTGCTAAAGCCATCTTGTTTTCTGGACCAGTACTTCCCTCTATTATCATAACCGCCTGAGCCATCAAAACCGCCACGGGTTCCGTAGATACCCATTGGATTGGTCTGTTCTCTTGTATTACCATAGTAGTCATACCCACTGCGCAACAAGAAATTCCCCCAATCAGTCATTTTGTAATTTAACGTAACCGCAGCATTCAGTTTATTGATTAGTTCTGAACTTATTTTCTCATAGGCTGAGAGATAGGGGTTGTCATACCAAGCTTTGTATAACCAGTTTTGACTGACATTTTCTGTTTGCCAATAGTCCTTGTATTGTGTTAAATCATATTCTGGACCTGTCCATACCAAGATATTATAAATATAGCCTTGATTATTGTAGCCCGAGCCAAAATCATTTGGCGCATACCTTCTGTTATATCCCAAACGTGTTTCCAGATTTACCTTATCAGATATCTTAGTTTCCCCAGACACGGAAATATTGGTCATATTCAGCTTGGTATTCGGATATTGACCCTTGTTGTAGATATGGTTTATGGAGGTACGGATACTTCCGTTTTCCCCTTGATTCGTAAAACTAACCGAGTTGTTGGAGATAAAACCAGGCTCTAAAAAATTCTGAAAATTGTTTTTTCCCTTTGAAGTCAATTCGGTTTCTACATCATCCATTTGTTTAGTGAGTGGATTCCATTGCTTATATTTCCGACCGATATCCAGCTTGTCCCCCCAGACCTCATCGTCTGTATTGTATTTACCACCATATCCAGCAGAATAAGATGTCTGTACATTCGGGAGCGCTAAATATCCCGCAAAGAACATGTTATTGGAGTTTACAGTGATTTCTACTCCTTTTTGGGGAAGGCCTTTTTTTGTGGTGACCATGATTGCTCCACCGGCCCCTTCAATCCCATATAGAGCCGCCGCTGTAGAGCCTTTCAGTACTGAAATATTTTCAATATTGTCAACAGCGATATCACGCAAACTCATGTTTTCATAAGCAACACCGTCAATCACCAACAAAGGATTTTTTCCACGAAGTTGTATATCTGGTGCACGATTAAATTCAGTACTGTTCATGACACGCAAACCCGAAACACGACCAGTTAATGTTGTTCCCACATCAACACCTTTAACTTTGGCCAATTGGTCACCTTTGATGTCCTGAACGGCATACCCAAGTGCTTTTTGCTCGCGCTTGATACCAAGAGCTGTTACCACGACCTCCTCCAAAGCCTCCGACGATTTGGAAAGCCGAATCAAACTTGCGCTATTTGCTGACACCTCAACAGGCTCATATCCGATATAAGAAACCTGCAGTATCGCATGATCCGAAACTCCGGATAACTTAAACGCCCCCAGCTGATCCGTCGTTGCCGCTATAGATGACTCCTTGACACGTATTGTAGCTCCCGCAATAGGTAGGTTGGTTTCCTGATCCACTATTTTTCCACGCAATTCCTTTTGCGTAGCTAACATCTTTTCATTTGCGGATTCATTGGTCTCTTTTTTTGACACAACATAAAGCTTATCATCAATCTTTCTCACCTCGAGATGTCCATCAGAAATCAATTGGATGAATTGGGCAATTCCCTCCTTTTTCAGCTTTTCAAGATTGGCGAGTTCATTGATTTTTTGATCGGCAATAGAAGCATCATAGCCAAATTTTACGTTGAACTTTTGTTCCATTTTGGCAAGAATTTTCCCGATCCCTTCCCCAGTTGTAAACTGAGAAGCCATGGTTTGAAGCGCTAGAGACTGAAACAGCAACGCCCCGCCCATAAGTTTTAAATAGTAATTGGTTCTTTTCATAAATTACTTTTTATGGATAATTATTTGATTAAATGCTGTATTAAGAATTGTTAATGATTTGTCAAGATCATTGGCTGGTAGATATCCTGTAAAACTTGCTGTTTGAAATGAATCGATCAAGCGTAGATTTTGATCCGGATATAGGTTATTCAGATCGGCAACAATCCGCGAAAGGGGTACATTCTTGAAAGACAATAACTCACCTTTCCCATTTGAAGAAACGACGGTATCGGCAGGCGACACATCAAATTGCCCATGATCCCTGTCATAAGCCACCTGTTGACCAGGGTGAACTATAGAGAACTGATGCCCATGGGATACCTTCACCTTTCCGTGATTTAAGACCAAACGGCTACGCTGCGGAGAGCAGATTAAATTAAATGCCGTTCCTAATACGCGTACGTCAAAATCACCCGAATTAACAATCACAAAAGCTTGGTCAGGATTTTTGGCCACTTCAAAAAAAGCCTCGCCCGAAAGTTTGACCCGTCGTAGACTGTCTACATTAAAATCAGATAGAATTTCAATACATGCCCCTTGGCGAAGGGAAACACGTGTACCATCGGAAAGCGTAAGCTGTTTGACAAATTTCGTTGGGTTGCTGTATTTGACCACTTTGTATTCTGAATCGCCTTGTAGTGGTTGCACCCTAAACAAAAATAGAAATGCAAAACCGATCAACAGCAAGGCAGCAGCGGCTAAAGCGATAACGCGCCATCTCCTCCAGATAGGTTGCAATTTGGGGGTCAATTCCGTGCCGGTAATTGTATAATAAATATGGTCAGCGGTAGATTGATCTAAATCGAAAGCGCCTTCTTCCAGCGCGATTACCTCCTCCAGATCCGGTAAATCGTCTTTATCGCAAGAAGTCAATAAATCTAAAAATATGGTGTTTTCCTGTGGGGTCAATTCCCCTTTTAGGTATTTCGTATATAGTGCAGCTAATTTGGGATCCATCATCTTTGCCATCGTTTAAATACATATACGTATCTAAAAGACGATAAGACGACGCTACGCTAAAAAATAGTTAAGAAAATCAACAGGGCTGTCGAAATCTCAAAATTATCCAGGATATACTGGCGTACAAACTTGTTTCCCTTGACCAATTGATCGCGTACAGTATTCACGGAGATCCCTAAGCGTTCCGCAATTTCCTGATTATCCAAAAACTCTTCTTTGCTCAAAAGGAATATCTCCAGACGAGCTTTAGGCAGCTTTTCAATCGCTTCACGATAGACACGTTCCAGGTCTTTAAAACGGATAGATTCTTCGTTTGAATTATCCACCTGTTTGGAGGCATCATTTTCATCAAGTTTAAATTGGAACCGTACTTTCTGCTTTCTCAATTCGTCAAATACGAGGTTTTTTGCAATGGTATATAAATAAGACTGCGGATTCTTATTTTCATCTAATTCTCCCCACTTTTTCCAAATACGAGAAAACGCTTCCTGCACCAAGTCAGCGGCGGTATCTTCTTCTTTCAGATGTAACAAGGCATATTTGTAGACCTTGTCTTTGTAAGACAAAAAGAATTTTTTAAAATCGGGAACATTGTTGTTTTCGATAGGCATCCTTCATCACTTGTAATTGACCTTACAAGTTTAGGTAGAATTTTCCAAAATATCGGAATGAAAATAGATCATAACCCAAAGCTTGTCCTTTCCCGGAACAGTGATAACATTTTAGGTACGATTAATTTACATTAAATTAATCCGCAGGGGCAGACATCTTCCGCAGGGATGGCCAGCAGCAAGATAGCAGGGTCAGGATATCGCTCCTGTCAATAGGAGTTGATGAAAAAAAATCCCATTGGAATATCCAATGGGATTTAAAAAGTTTATAGGTACGCAATAAAACGCACTTATTTTATCAGCGGGAATGGTCCCAGAAAATAACTTCCTCTTTTATAAAAGCGTAGAAAGAAATCCAGTACGGCTTCTTCTAAGGGAAAAAAGAATTGCTTATCCACTTCCGTTTTAAATAAATTGGCATAATACTTAGGCAACTCGCTCGGGAAAAAATCTTCCACCAGCAGGTTCAAGAAGTAACGTGCAAATGGAACATCTGCCTCAGTCCCCTCATCTTGCTTTTCAATAAATGGGTTATGCGGTAGTGGGAAGAATTCCTCTATTCCACCAAAGACCTCTAATCCTGTTTTCGGATTAAAGAAAACCGTTACTTTCGCATCCGCCGTCAGGTCTAGATTTGATTCCGGAAGTGGTGATTCCTCCTTGCTGGGATATTTTTGTTGATATCTCTTAAAGAACTCATTTGCAAACTCTTTCACTTCCCGCCCCTCCATAAAAGCTACAGCAGCCTTTTGCTCAGACTGGAATAATTTGCCCATATCTTTCAGCTGTTTTTCTGTTTTTTTCAAGCTCTTGTCCTTACCGTTCATCGCCTCAATGCGATAGGTCATCTCATATTGCTCCGGTAGGTCAAAATTCACCTCTTCCGAATTGACCACCGTCATAATGCCGGACAGGTTCCAAGCTTCCTTCCAAGGAACGATTTCCATATAGAAGGATAATGGCTCCGAAGGTTCAGCAAACTCCTGAATTGAATCCTTATAAATCTTGAATGCTGTTTTCGTACCGATATGTTTGACATGGACAAACTGTTCATCCGTTTTTACATAGTCAAAGAAACTGTTGATACGGTTCCCCAAGGTTTTAACAGAACCGTACAGTGCATGTTGATTACCCAGTACTTCAGCAACAAATTCAGAAGATTTAAGGGCAAATAAATGTAACCGGTAATTGTTAAAATGGTTATCACGGACCCGATAAATCATTTGCTGCAATTGCGCTTGGTCATGTTGATATCTTCCCAATTCTGCCACCTGCATCAGGTGGTTAAGGTTGGTATTATACTCGCCTGCGGTCAGATAGTTGGTTGCGACAAGTTTCTCGATAAAATTACGGACTTCAAAATAATTCGCAGCTTCATCCAGCGTATATTCCAATTTTAACTTTGGATTTTCAGGAGCCACTTCATAATGTTCTTCCAGAATAGCATAGGCCAGATCCGTTATCAACTGAATCAAACGTCCATGAGGATCGATAAACAAATGTGGATTACGCTCACTAAAAAATAACCAGGTCAATACCGCCACATCTTCACTATTGATATCCTCGGGATAGTAGTCTAACAGGCTGTTATCCTTATAGAAAGGTAAAAACTGATCATATAGGTCTTTATGAATATTTCTGAAAGCGGCAAATATTCCTGTATTGGCAATTACGTCCTCCAAATAACAGGTAAGATAAATACTTAATGTCTTTAAGGCGTCCGTATGGATAAGATCATTTGTCTCTGGCTCTTCAAACCACAACGTTGATAAGCTATCGTTGATCTGATTGGCAACTCTTAAATAATAACTGTCTATATCGTTTGCTTTCTGATAAGTATGGTGTGCTATCCAATCTTGAATAAAAATTCTGTTTCCTCTCATATGAAAAATGCTAAATCCAAAAGTAGCCAAATTTTCGAAATTTCCATGATTGCAAAACACATGCATAGCTGAAAATAATTTAGACATCCAACCGGATCAATAATAGGTAAAATAGCCGCATATGATTTAGCTGCAAAGGATAAAAAAATACCCTGTCAAGGAGAAACAAAAAGAGATGCCTTAGGGGGCATCTCTATATCTTAAATAGTATTATTCCTTATCCGGCGGCGATTACATTATCATCGTTTTTCAAATGATCCTGAAGGGTCGGATTTAAAATAGAACATGTTTTTAGTAAATCGCGGACAGGATATTTAGCAACAATCTCTTCCAATGCTGCAAGATGGCGGCCGTGATGCACATCCGTCCCTACAAAATCATACATACCTGATTTAATCATCGTCAAAGCGGCCGATTTCACCTCAACTCCATAATACCTGCTGATTGAAAGCAGATTCAATTGCAACATACAACCAGCATCTTTGATCTGTTTGTACATATTAAAATTATAGTGATAATAGTTATAACGCTCTGGGTGCGCTAAAATAGGTTGGTATCCCAGTTTTTGTATATCTAATATCGTTTGAAACAAGGCTTTGGATTCCTGTAAATAGGACATTTCAATCAGCACATACCCTCCCGGCATCACACAAAGCTCATTTGTCTCGATCAACCGCGCGATGCCATCATCGATCATATGCTCAGCGGCATGATGGATTTCGGGACGATTAGGAAGCTCTTTCAGACCTTCCACTAATTTATCTTTGGCTCCCTCAATTGTTCGGATGGTATTCGGATGTACGCCATCCATAATATGCGGTGTACAAATAAATTTTTCAAATCCCATTCTGCCCAGCCCTTTCAATAAATCAATAGATTGTTCAATGGACTGACTCCCATCATCTATTCCCGGAAGGATATGATTATGCATATCCACCTCTAAAAAAGCGAGGGCACCTACAACCTTGATTTTTGACTCTTGAGTTTTGTTTCCAAACAGTTTTGAAAATATCCCCATATCCTATAATGTATAAATCGTTTAGCTATCCTATTATTTTGTAAACAATAAACAACAAAAATACCACTATTCGTCCGAAGGAGCGTAATATTAATTTAACATTATAAAAATATAACCATAATATTACAAACTTTGCACGAAACAATTTTACTTGTCAAATTGTTTCCTAGCCCATTTATTAGTTTCTTATTTGCTGATCTCTTTTAAAATCTGATCAATCATATAACTGATCGCTCCATCTTTTGTCTGCGGAAGTTTTGTGGAAATTTCTGCTTCCATACGGTCAGCTACAATTCCTTTCGACGTAATTGCCGTGCTACCGTATTGATTCAACTGCGCCACAGTTTGCTCCCACTGTCTTCCCGGGTTTACTCCCATTTCTTTTAACATAGCGGGCAATTTTTGTAAGTCAATCGCAGCAGACATCTTATTTTGTTTCATCAACTTGATGAAATCTTTATTTGCAGGAGCCATGGTTTTATTTTGGCGAATATCATGTAAAGCCAATGAATCATTACTTACCATTACCAAATCTTCTTTCAGAAGGACATACATCGGAAAATCCATGCTTTTTTTGGACGAAAAAGCGTAAATACCATCCTGCATTTTACCAAGGGTTTTGGCGACTGCAAGATCCAGTCCTTTTCTGAACAAACGCTGGTCCTTTGAAGTAAACATCCAGATAAAAACGGGCAAGGTTTCGTCTTTCGTTTTCTTTACCTCTGTTGCATTATAATCATCATCATAACTATAATCTATATACTCCTTCCTGAATTTGCGTAATCCATTAACCACAAAAAGATGATCCCCGGGCATCACCTGGGCAATTGCTTTCTCATCCAATGCAACTTCTAGCGCCATTAATCCCCATTCAACTAAATCTTGTTGTGGCCCCAGTAACCCGCCATAGTATTTTGCCATATAAGCAGGCATATCTCGCAAATAGGCCTCTGAATTAATGTTTACATTAAAGAATCCAAGCGTTTTATCTGTCAAATATTTACGGAATTTCCCATTTGGTTTTCTTGCGTATAAGCGTTTAGACATTTCAGCCAGATCTTTGTCTAATCCCATGGATCCCTTCAATCGCAATACATCGCCATCTTGCAGTAAATCCAGCATTCCATCCTTATAACCTGTTTTAAATTTATCCATATTAATTCCCATATAGAGATAAGGAATGGTTTTATAAGGCGTCAGACCACGGTAAAGCTCTTCGACTCGCGGCACATATAAACGAACCAGTCCCAAATTTTTAAGCACTTTTCCCTGATCCGAAATGGACAGCGGCTTATAGGAGGCAGATAGCAAACGCGTCGCTTCTTCGTTCAACCATTTATCACGAAGTGCATTCCGTATCGAATCATTTTTTCGGTTTTGATTCTCATAGGATGTATAAAGCGAATCGTAATAACTTGGATCTTGCATTTCTACGGGAGCTACATCCACAGTCATGGGCACAGCAGCTTCAGCATTCGCCAAAACGGTATCTGGAACACTTTCTACAATTGCTGGCGGAGTTGGTGGTTCCAACACCTTTTCATCTTCTTCCCATGCTGCTGAATCTATTACTGTGGCCACGGAATCCACTGCCGCAGGCGACATGTAGGCGACCTTTTTAATCCCATAACGATTCGCCACAGCCTCATCCTCAAAGAAAGTTGTGCTTATCGTCGACGAAATAAAACGTGCTACACGGTCATTATAAACCAAGATGCTCCCGGCTTTCATCCCTATACTTGAATATCCATTGGCAAAAGGTTTGGGCTCACCGGCATCATGTATTAGCTTTTCGAATTGTCCCTTATTGGACAACGGAAATATAAACTCGAGAAAACTTACACTATCCGTTTTTCTATTATAGAAATAAGCCGTTTGAGACAAATCGATGCCCAGGTTTTTGATATCATTCCCAACCGAAGCGCCAGATTTTTCAATTTTCTTGAAGAGACCTGCTTTTTGAAGCAGCTCATTCAATTTGTTGGCATTTGCCTTCTGTACAATTTCTTTTATATTAAATGCTGCAATAACTTCAGCATTTTCAGGAATGAGTGTGATTAAATCTTGCGACTTCACACTTCCCATTAAAGAGAAACATGCCAATCCAGTCAATAAAATTTTTGATTTCATATAGGTTATTTTGTCAGTGTGATTTTATTTGCCAATGTAGCCTTGCCATAAACCAAATCTGTAAATGGCAGTTTTAATAAGACGCCCTTCTTATTGCCGGCCAATTTTGCTTTATTATTTTCTTGAGCAACAATTGCTTTTTCAAAACGCACAATCTGCGTATAAAAAGCATCCGCAAACTGGGCAGTATTATCAGTTCCCAACTGATTGAATTTTGACTTCCAGCTGTTTGAAGTCACAAATTTACGTTCAAAAATATTCCTCTGAGCGTTGTAATAGTAGCGGTTGGATTCCGATATCTTTGTCTTAAACCGATTCGCTAATATGTCCGAAAAGGCATTTAACGATTCGATCTGGCTAAAGTCACAGGATATATTTACAATAAAATTTGTGAAGTCAGTCTTATACTGAACATTGGAAATCCCCTTAGTCTGTTTAAGTAACTGAACTGCAGCCTTAATCTCTTTTTCCATCTCGGCCTGCGTCGGAATCTGTATCCCTTTTATACTTTTCATCTTCATCAAGGAAGATACTTTTGTTTTACTTTTACTCAGGTTCAATGTCGCTGCAATATGTCCCGAGCCGTTGGGTTTAAGGTCAATCTGTTCAACAAAGTCAAAACAACTTGACAATGTAAAAGTCATCAACAATGCAGATACAAACACAAAAAACCTTTTCAACCTCTCTTTTGGTTTAAAAACACCCTTCATTTCTTTTCAGTACCGATTAATAAATTATCAAATCAATATATGCTCGGGCATTCACAGCAAACATTGTGCTATTTTCTTTACTTTAGGAAAATTTTGGAAAAAACTACAGTATTGCAACCTTCCAAAGCGAAAAACTTGTCTTCCCACTTACCTTGTCTTTTTCGATACTTACTTAGCACCAATACTCACTCCCATTTAAAAATAATAGTCCTCCCCAAGAGTTATTCAATAACCACAATAAATATCTCTAAAAATCAAATAGATGCATTATTCGAAGTATTTGCTCACACAAAAAGAGCGTTTTATGCTCGAAGAATTCAACTTTTCTTAGGTACTTTTGCCCTTCTTTGCTAACAAACACTAACGATTACTATGATTTACAAGTCCAAGACTATTCCACAGCATAGCATGTGCCGGATAGTTTATTTTATGATTACCCTGCTTATACTGAATTCATGTAAAAAAAACGAGTCCAGCCTGGAACAAACGGCATTAAAATTTGCACCCAGCATTGTTGGCCAGATTAATACCGACGCTACTGGGACCTCTTGGGACAAAGGTGACCAAATTGGCGTTTATATGGTCAAATCGGGTCAACAACTAACATCAGCCTCCATCTTGAATGCTGTCAACAATCATGTATTCACGATCAACGGTTCCTTATTTCAAAGTAAATCGCCGGTCTTTTTACCAAACGAACAGGTCGATTTCATTGCCTATTATCCTTACAGGTCCATTATTGATTTTCAATATCCAATTGATCTGAGCGACCAGACAAAGCAATCAGGATTGGATTTCATGTATGCCAGCAATGCAAAAAATATTGCCAAAACCAACACCACTGTCCCCCTTAATTTTGTCAGACAATTGAGCAAGATTGTCATTCATCTTTCCATTAGCAATACGGATGCTTTAGATGCCAATCAGATTAGTGTCAGTATGCCTTCAGTACACACACAGGGGGAATTTGACCTATCAGCAGGAAAGCTACATGTGAACCTCGCTGAAAAGAAAGATATACAGGGAAAAGTAATGGCAAATTCCAACAATACTGCCATCGTGGAATTTACCCTTCTTCCCGGGGAAGATATAACCGGAAAGACGATTAAACTTATGAGTACCAATGGCGTTCGTTATACCTGGACAACTCCACAAAATCAGCTACTGAAAAATCTGATTGGTGGGAATCGCTATAACTTCAACATCAAAATCGACAATGGAGAACTAAGTGGCGGCATCGGAGATTCCCAGGCCTATCTGGAAATTCCCAAAATGAACAATCTGAAGAATGAAGAAGTATTTATACAGCACTTTCTTCCTGATGCAAGCAGGGAGAGAAACTACGCTATGCTGTATAATAAAAAGTTAAAAATGGCTTATTGGGTCGCTTATCCGTTATATAACAGTATTTTGGGATCGGGCAATCGTACCGATGCCTGGGGCTATGATCCGGCCCTATCGACAGCATTCCAGCCGGTTTTATTTAAGGGATTCCAGCCGACGGGCTATGACAGGGGACATCAATTGCCTAGCGCGGACCGCAACCTGAATATCACGCAAAATAAAACAACATTTTATTTTACCAACATGACCGCACAGGCTTCCCGTCTCAATCAGGGGCTTTGGGCAAACCTGGAGACTAAGGTTCGAACCTGGACTGCGCAATGTGACACCATGTATGTGGTAACGGGAGCAATGCCCACGACAGAAGCCGATAATCTGCTGGACTTTGCACAGGACAATGACGGAAAAGATATCGCAAAACCAAAATACTATTTCAAAGCCCTTGCCATGAAGAAAGGAAATGAATATTATACGATCGCTTATAAGATCGACAATGTTACTCCGCCTGCCAAAAGTACTTTTGACAATTATAAACTAACGGTAAGTGAGCTGGAAAAAGTAACCGGATTTACATTTTTCCCTGATTTAGACAACACGAAAAAAGAACGTATCGATACCCGTATCTGGAAATAATTTATAAAAGATTGTTATCGTATTATTTTATTCCGATTAGATAGCTTTTTTAAGACTTGATAAGCCTTAAAAATAGGAAGATCCGCACAGTAAAAAGACAAGGCACCATGAATGGTGCCTTGTCTTTTTACTTACCGGTATAGCCATGATGCGTAAAGAATTTGACATCCTTGTAAAAAACAGCGTTTTATCCCTAAAATACTCGATCAATCCCTCATAGTTTTTTATTAGCTTTAGCCCATGAAGCTTATAATATTTGATCTTGATGGGACATTATTGGATACATTACAAGATCTTGGAGACAGTTGCAATGCAATCCTTCAACAATATGGCTATCCAACCCATCCGCTCTCAGCCTACAAGAAATTTGTAGGTAATGGTGTACAGAAGCTGATCGAACGGGCCCTTCCGGAACATGCACGAAGAACTGAAATAATCGCAACACTGTTAACGGCATTTAAGACCAACTACGAACAGCAGACAATATCCCATACAAAGCCCTATGTTGGTATTGTCACCTTATTAGAGACGCTTAAATCGTCGGGATATCTCATCTCCGTAGCGTCCAATAAATATCATGAGGCGGTTATCCCTTTGATGGAAAAATATTTTCCCACGATCGCTTTTGACCTGATCCTTGGCCATCGAACAGGACATCCGGCTAAACCCGATCCCGACATTGTCTTGGATACGCTCCAGACTTTAGGCATAGCAAAAGAAAACTGCTATTATGTTGGCGATTCCTCCGTGGACATGGATACAGCCAATAATGCGAGGGTGACTGCTATTGGTGTAACCTGGGGCTTTCGTGATGAGAATGAATTGAGGCAACATGGTGCAAAGTATATTATTCATGCTCCACAGGAATTGCTGGACATTGTATAAAACAAAAAGCTGAACTTAAACCTTAACGGTATGAAGTTCAGCTTTTTGATTAAAAAGATGTTGTTAACTACATTTTTGCGTCCATTAGCTTTTCACTTTGCGACTTTGGTTTTCCTAATTTCATTTTGACCACAAAAGCTTTAATTGCCATAAACGAATTAGGGAGCATAATATCGTAATACGTATTTTTATCTAGGTCCAGCCCCATATCCGTATGACTCAATTCCAAAGACTGTCCATTATGGAGCAGGGTAGCAGAAACCGGGACCTCCGCTGCATTCTTAGGAACCGCAATGCGTACAATATTGTTAACGGGACGATTAAAAACAGTAAGATAAAGGTCATCCGCTTTTTTCGTAAAATAACCCAATTTAGATGGAGCGAGACCAGCATGTCTGACACCGTATACCGCTTCACCATTAATTTTGATCCAGTCTCCGATTTCCTTCGCCAGTTTATCCTCTCCCGGATGCATGTGACCATTCCCATCAGGGCCAAAGTTCAGTACAAAATTGCCATTCATGGAAACACAGTTCATCAGCATATCAATCAGATCATCGGAGGTCTTGGTATAAATCCCCGACCAGTCTTTCATATACCCCCAGCCATTCGGTGGAATTGTCATGACACAGTCCCAATCACGTCCCTCCAGCCACTCAAATTCCTTCGGCATTTTTCGTTCCCAGCCCTGTTCATAATCACCTAGCATCTCACCGTTGGAGTCAAAATGCCGCTTTCCAAATTCATCATTTCGAAACCGGCTTCCGATAATCAGTCCCGGATGTTTCTCACGTAGCTCCTTTTCCAATCTATAGGTAAAGTCATACGCCTGAATCCAAGATTGATCCCAGGTACCATCAAACCAAAAACCTTTTATTTGTGGGTAATTTTGTAGGAGCTCTAGCAACTGATTACGCGTGTACTCCAAAAATTTATTGAATTTAGCCTTTTCTTCAGGAGTGGAGGGCGCTTTCCCCATATAGTTTGAATTATTCCATTCCAGAATTGAAAAATACAAAAACACATCTATTCCTTCCGCTGTATATGCATCTACGACCTGCTTGACGATATCTTTTTTATAAGGGCTTTTCTTAATGGTATAATCAGTATACTTAGAAGGCCATAGAGCAAATCCATCATGATGTTTTGTCGTAAAAATAAGATACTTCGCCCCCATTTCTTTCGCCTGTTTAGCCCAGGCTTTTGCATCAAAACCCGTAGGATTAAACTTTTTGTAGAGGTTGTCATAGGTATTCTTCCAATCTTTCGGCGCTGTTGGCCCACTCCAGGTACGTATCCATTCGGATGCTGCTGCTCCTTTTCGAGCACTTACCCCTTCCCATTCATTCCCGGGAATTGCATATAGCCCCCAGTGGATAAATTGTCCTAGTCCATAGTTGCGGAACCGTTCCATGGCCTCATCTGTCCGATGCGCCGGCGTCAAAGGCCCATATTTCACCTCCACTTTGTTTTCAACCTTCTTGCGTGGACCTGTCCATTGCGCCGAAGTAGTTTTTACTCCCAGCAATATGCCGCCGAGAATCAATGCTGTGATTAATTTATTATATTTCATCTGACCATTATTTCTTTAAAATCGATTCTGTCCAACAACAAATAAATCTATGTTTATTGACCAGCTATATGTTGCCCATCCGAAGATCACTTCGGATTATCTATATATTGTTTTTGTGACTTCTTGATCACTGCAGGCTCTGGGTTACTGTCCTTAAAGGGATCAAAGTAATAAAGCCCCTGATCACGGTACAAGAGCAAGTGCTTTTTTAATTTCCTTGTAAATTCCTCAAAATCACGCCCTGTTCCAGGTACCCAAGCTGCCTCCGCTAATGCGGCTATTCTTGGAAACACAAGGTAATCCAAACGATTGACATTGGTCACTGTTTCTGTCCAAAGATTCGCTTGAATACCCAAGATCTGTTTTTTCCTTTTTCCCAAACTATCCAGTTGGCTTCCAGCAAAATTGTAAACATCCTGCAAAGGATTAAAGCCTTTTCCCCATTTACGGCCATACTTATGGTTCTCCTGCTGTACAAAGTCAAAATACATGGGCAGTCTGGGAGTTAATATGGTCTGATAACCTTTATCCAAAATTTTGTTTAGCTGCTCCGGTTTATCATGACGCCACCACATCATGACCGTTTGATCTTTCGTTAGCTTAGCGTCCACCATTTCGTCCCAAACCATAATCTTTCCGTGTATCCCAGCCACAGAATCAGCCATACGACGAATAAAATATTCTTCAACTTCCTTGTTGGATTTTATACCTGCTGTGTTTTTCAGTTCCTGAACTTGGGCATCATTATCCCAGGCATCACTGCCAAAGGCCACCTCATCTCCGCCCAAATGAATATAGGGTGATGGAAAAAGTGATTTCACTTCTCGCAAAACATCGGTCAAAAACGTATATGTTGTATTTTTAGCAGGATGGAATGTAAAATCAGGATGTTTTTCATTGCCACCACCGGACAGGAAAGGATATGCACGATTGGCCGCTGTAGCATGCCCCGGCATATCAATTTCAGGAATGACCTCAATATTCCTTTCGGCAGCATAGGCAATGATTTCGCTGATATCAGCCTGACTATAATACTGTAGCGAGGCATAAGGATCAAGATAATTGCCTATCCCGCCAACCTGTGTTAACCAAGGATATTTTTGTATACTTAGACGCCATGCCGGTTCATCTGTCAGATGCCAATGGAACTTATTCAACTTATAAAAAGCCATCCAATCCAGTAGAGATTTCACTTTATCCTTACCGAAAAAATGGCGCGATTCATCCAGCATAAACCCGCGCCAGGCAAATTGCGGTTTATCTTCAATCTCTACTGTATGTAATTGAATCTGATCACCTTTTTGTTCAGCCGCTGCGAGTAATTGGTCAATACTCGATACAGCGCTGAGCATGCCCGCCCGACTGGAGGCATAAATTTTTATAGCTGTACCTTTAATTGATAGCTTATAAGCCTCTTCATCCAATTTATCATCTTTTATCAAACAGACGCTGGCGGCGTCCGACTGATCTGTAACAGCACTTGTAAAACCATATTTGGTTAATACTAGTCTTTGAAAATATTGCTTTTCCGATCCGAACCCTGGATCAGCAAAGACAAGGAGTGTATTCTTTAATACGACCGGTTTATCCAGCACTTTTGCATAAAGCGGCTTTGGAATAATGTCAACTTGCCCCTGAACATGTTGCATGACAAAAAAAGAGAAACAGAAAAAAAAGAAGCGATTTAAGTTCATCAAAATTTGGTTTAATAAGTCTTTAAACAATATTCCAACATATCCATTATCATAAATACTGTTTGTCAAATTTAAATCACGGAAAACAAAAAAAAGGAAGATACCCAATGATATCTTCCTCGTTCTTATTACCAATTGGGATTCTGTGTAATTTTGGGATTTTTTGCAATCTCTGAAGTAGGGATTGGCCACAAATAATCTTTGGCAGGATCAAATCTTCTTAAAGAAGCATCCTGTAAAATAATATAATTCTTAGCATTTACCGGAGTCTTAGCATCCCACTTCTGATCTTTATCAGTCAAATATTCAGCAAATAGATAGCTTCCAAACAGGGTTTTGGGCAATTCATTTTCTGCCGTTTTCCAACGGAGTAGATCCCAATAAGCGAATCCTTCAAAAGCCAATTCTACATTTCGCTCCCGACGTATTTCTTTTTGCATATATAAGCCGTTACTTGTCACCAAAGTATTGCTAAGTTTAGCCATTGACACGAAATTAGGTGCAGCATCCGTTCCAATATTAATCTGAGGTAGACGAGCTCGCAATAGATTAATTGTTTTATCTAAATCCGCATCTGATATCCCGTTGTTAAGTTCATAAACTGCTTCTGCGTAATTCAACAGCACTTCCGCATAGCGCAAAACAGGTTTGTCAATATAGGAAGCTTGTCTTGCCCAAAACGGTTCATTCGCATATTTACGGATACCAAAGCCACTACGTTGTCTGCTCGGGTTTGGAATTGTGTATTTTCCACCCGAGATATACTCATCTCCCTTTTTAAATAATGTAAAAGACATTCGGGGATCACGTTTCTTAAAATATGCAGCGTGTGTAGTTGCGCTATTTGGTTCTTCATATAAAGGCGACTTATCGGTTGGCAGGCCGTCAGCCATCACATAATTATCGACAAAATTCTGGGTAGGTACAATAGAGTTTCCCTCATAATAACGTTGTACGGGTGTAGATACGACACTATTCTCCTGATTTACGCCATAGGCTTTAATAATGATGTTTTCTCTATTTGCCCTGCCTTCTCCCGCTAATTGAAACAGGTTAAAATAAGCATCGTTATTCACGCCTCCTGCTTGGGAGAATAAAGCATGCATACCTGAGTTCATCACGGCCTCGGCAGCTTCTTTTGCCATTAACAAATGTTTGTTTGCATCACCATATTTATGAAATTTTTCACGCGTTCCTTCAAACAAAGCCACCCGTGACTTGAATGCTAAGGCCGCCGTTTTAGAAATTCTTCCATATTCTTTTGCTGCATTAATTTCATCTGCATTACGTAAAACATTAATTGCGAAATCCAAATCGTCTAAGATTAACTTCAATGTCTCCTCTCTTGAGGCGCGCGACAAAAAGATATCCGGATCATCTACCCCCATTGTTTTAGTAATCAATGGTACTCCACCAAAACGTTTGAACATCTCAAAATAGTACCAAGCTCTAAAAAAGTGGGCTTCACCAACATACCAATTCACCTGACTAGCATCAACACCTTTGGCCAATACCTCAGCCGATTTTTCAATTAATTTATTCGCCTGAAAAATATTATAGTAATTATAATCATCGCTTGTAGCAGCTTTTACACGTGAACCGTCCGAAATTGGATCTCCTTTCTCATTTGGGTAAGCAAAAGTTGACCAATTATCCATATTCACGTCTTTCTGCGTCAAGCCAGGCAAAGTAGTATAAAAATAGTTAGCTGCTAGACGTAAATCAGCTACAGTATTCCAAAAATTAGCATCGCTTATGGTAGTTTCAGGAAGTTCATCTATTTTACAAGAAGATACCGAACCTAGAACAATCGATGATAGAAGTATATATATAAATTTCTTTTTCATGTTAATCAAATTTAAAAATCAAGATTTATTCCAAATGATATTGTCCTAGCAAATGGATAAGGGGAAGCGATCTCAGTCGTTGTTCCCTCTCTAGTTGGTTTCATTTCAGGATCAACTACACCTTTAAAGACACCCATTTTTGATAGTGTGAATAGATCCTCTCCTGATGCATAAAACCTTACGCGTGAAAAAGGCAATCTCTTCATCTGATTCTTTGTCAAAGTATAACCGACTTGAATATTCTTCAATCGAGCATAAGCACCGTTTAAAAACCACTTACTCGAAGGTTGAAAATTTTGTGTGCCTTCAAGGAATGGTCTTGGAAATGCAGCATTTGGATTCTCTGGTGTCCAATAGTCTGTTTGGAAAGACATTGGCATATACCATGAAGCCAACAATGGTTGAATCAATTCATTACTTGGTTTAAATTTTCTTTTGGCAATGCCTTGAATAAATATACCGAGATCAAAGTTCTTATAACTTGCATTGATATTAAAGCCATATTGATATCTTGGGTTAGTGTCTCCTAAATAGACTAAATCACCAAGATCCCCGAGTCGTTCACCTCCTGGACTTATTTGCCCATCGCCATTGATATCAACGTATCTAACATCGCCTAGTCCAGGCACCCCGTTTTTATTCACTATTGCTTTATAACTCGGTGCATTTGCAAGTTCCGCTTCCGTTTGGAAATAACCATCCGCCTTATATCCCCAAATTGAATTCAAAGCATACCCCTCGACCAATATAGTTTCTCCTTTATCATTTTTCCCACCATTTACACCAGCTTTAATAATGTCATTTGCCCCACCGTAACGCATCACTTTATTCTGATTATCAGCAAGGTTGAAGTTCACACTATAAGAGAAATCCTCTCCAATTTTATCATTGTAACCAATATTAAACTCCCATCCCCAAGTTTTTAGCTTTCCATCATTTGACTTCGGTACATAAATTCCTACTGTAGCTGGTAGGCTGACAGATACCAACATATTATTATTATATTTATTATAATAATCAAAGGATCCTTTCAGCTTACGATTTAGAAGGCTAAAATCAACACCAAAATTTTGGGTCTCGACCGTTTCCCAACTAACGCCTACTGCAGGAATTAAATCCTGATAAGTATAAGATTGTTTGTTATCCCCTAACACTACACCTGTTTTGCCTGGCTCTGTGTTCGGACCGATTTTTAATTGGGCCAGGAAGTCATAATAACCGATTCCTATCTGAGAGCCGACCTTACCCCATGAAAGGCGAGGTTTTAATTCATTCACAATATGTGAAATTCCTTCAAACCAGATTTCCTTTGACATATTCCAGCCAGCAGAAAATGAAGGAAATACTTTTCGACGATTACCCGGGTACAATCGCGAACTTTCATCACTTCTTACTGTTGCCTCAAAAAGATATTTTTCGTCATAATTATAGTTAAATCGCCCAAAATAGGATTGAGACTGCGAGCGCTGTACAAACTGATTATTTGATTTGTTGACTGGATCTGAAGTGAAATTCAAACTTGGATTATCGTTTACATATAAATTTTTGGTACTGGCGGTGATGTATTCATGGTCATAGGACTGAAACTGATAACCACCCATCACATGGAAGTTGTGCGACGAAGCAAGTTTAAAATCATAATCAACAATCGCTTGATAGTTCTCTGATAATGTTTTATAATTTGTTATGGAGTAATTATTCGGATTATTTAATTGACTAGCCGTCGATTTAGAAGGACCAGAGTAATATGTCACTGTACGTCTAAAGTTCTTATTTTCTCGTGCTGTATTCTCTCGGCTATACATCAATTTGATGTCCAATCCCTTTATAAAATTATTAAACGTGGCAACAACGTTGTTAAAATAGATGTCTTTCCGATCCCTATTAAACCCACCATCTTTCATTAAAGCGTAACCGATAGCAGATGAAGTTCCACTGCGATAATAGGTGCCATCTTCATTATAAAGGGGGAAACGCATGCGGGAAGAATAAAATTGTCTTAAGAGCCCATTTCCACCGCCATCAATTCCATAACCGCCATCTTGGGGATTATCTGTTGCCTGATTAATATAAGCAGATCCAACATCCAATTTAATATATTTATTAACTTGTGCAGAGATATTGGCCCGTGCATTCCAACGTTCAAAATGATCCTCTCCCACTTTAAACATCCCAGCCTGGCTCATATTTCCTAAAGATGCCATATAAGTTATCTTCTCATTACCGCCAGTAATCTGCAAGTTGTGATTATATAAATTGTATGATTTTTTTGCAACTTGATCTATTAGGTTTTGTTGATTATATGTCCGCCACTGCCCATTTGCGCCTTCGACAAACACTGGCCCATTGACTGCATAATTAAGATCTTCATCCGTATATTCAGCTGGCAAGCCTGCATTGGCACGACCAAGGTTCATATACTTCATCTCCTCCACAAGCGAAAGTCGATCGGGCATATTTGATGGCATTTGTATAGCAACGTTACTCATTAAAGAGATCCGGGACGGTCCTTTTTGCCCCTTTTTTGTTGTAATCAAAACAACACCCCCCGCCGACTGTGCGCCATATATTGCTGTCGCACCGCCATCTTTTAGAACACTGAAATTTTCAATATCATTTGGATTAAGTGCATTAAAAGTTTCCTCCGTACTAATTACCCCATCTATCACATAGAGTGGACTCACACTCCCATTGGCAGATGATGCACCTCTAATCTGGATATTCATACCTTGATCTCCTGGGCGACCGGACTGTCTAGTTACATTTAAACCAGGAGCTGCCCCCTGTAATAAATTTGCAACTGTAGGTGCGGGTCTATTTTGCAGAAGTTTTGTATCAACTTGCGAAACTGCGCTAGTTAGATTCGTTTTCTTTTGAGAACCATATCCCACTACAACGACCTCTTCCAACAGATCATCAGATTTGGACAGACTCACCTGTGTAGCTTGGCTCGCTGCAACTTCCTTAGGAACATAACCAATGTAATTGAAAACCAAAATAGCGTTTGCAGATGATACCGATAAAGAAAATTTTCCCCGATCATCTGTTGAGGTTGATTTCGATGTTCCTTTCTCCGAGATGGTTACACCGACAATAGGTTTGCCATTTTCGTCAACAACTGTACCACTGACTTTCTGCTGAAAAGCAGGTATTGAAGCCTCTTTTTTTACTGTCGATAGATGGGAATTTTTAGCCTGCGCAGTGCCCATTAATGAAAATGCGACAACCGGCGTTAAGAACGCGAGATAGCAATATAGTCTCGTTTTTCTAAATTGATGTCCGTAGTGAGATCTATTCATATTATGTTTTCTAAGGTTTGTTAGCTTTGGTAATTTGGTCTTATATCTAATGCAATTGTAAAGAAATTATTAAGTTATTCCCCAAGCCGGATCCCAAACAATCGTTTGCGCTATCCTCGAAAACGTTGTAGTGTATATCATACAAACAGGATAATAAAGAAATAAACAAAACAAACAGCGAAAAATAAATTACATAAGGTAAATTTACTTTCAATTAATTGTTTCACGGAAATAAAGGGAATTAGGCATTGTCTTTTTGTTGGTTATATTTGAAAACGAAAAAAATACCCTAAGTTAAAAACCATATGATTAAAAGGATTTTTTATACGCTTTTCTTTATTGGAATAACAATACTGCATCTACAAGCCAGAACGGTGATTCCATTCAATGCAAACTGGTCGTTTAAAAAAGGTCCATTTTCCACCTCTGCATTAGACTATAACCAGACGTTTGAGGGAAAGTGGCAATTGGTTACCCTTCCGCATACCTGGAATGCAGTAGACATGCAGACAGCCGAGATCAAACCCGGTAGCCTCGGAAAAAACGAACGCTTTTATACCGGTGATGCCTATTATCGCAAAACATTTGTCCCCGGATCAGATTGGAAAGGCAAGCGTGTTTTCATCCGATTTGAAGGGGTAAATACTCATACCGAAGTTTACTTAAATAATAAACCGCTCCCTGTCAAAACAGGGAAAAATGATGTTACCTACGATAATGTTCAAAGAAATGGCAACTACAATTTTGTTGGCCGGCATCAAGGCGGTTATTCCGCTTTTGTTTTCGAATTAACCAATATGCTCCAATTGGGCGCAGAAAACGAACTGCTGGTCAAAGTAAATAATGAAGCCAGTCCACAGGTGATCCCGGTCAACCACACGCTATTCCCCATGTACGGTGGTATTTATCGTCCTGTTGAACTTATTGTTACCGATGACATTCATATTGCCGTGAATGACTTTGCCTCCCAGGGCATCTATATCACCCAGCAAAACGTTTCCAAGAAAGCAGCAGATGTAGCCTTAAAAATAAAAATTGATAACAAGTCCGGAAAAATACAGCCCATCGAAATACTAACGACCATTTTTGAAAAAGATGGTACTGTAAAAGCAAAACAACAAACGGTTTATACATTGCCGCCACAGGGCCGTCAGGTATTATCGCAACAAATTGCGGTCAAAAATCCGCACTTATGGCAGGGACTGGACGATCCTTACCTTTACCGCGTTGTCACACAGATCAAAAAAGATGGTCAGCTCATTGATGAAGTGACGACACCTTTAGGCATACGCAAATTTGAATTACGCACGGGCCAAGGTTTCTTTTTAAATGACATTAAGTATCCCTTATACGGTGTATGTCGACATCAGGATCGCTGGGGCAAAGGTTCAGCGCTCAGCAACGCCGACCATGACGAAGATCTATCCATTATTAAAGAAATGGGGGCTACTTCCATCCGCCTGGCACACTATCAGCAGTCCGAATATTTCTATTCCAAATGCGATAGCATCGGACTTGTCATCTGGGCCGAAATCCCATTTGTAAATCGCGTGACCACATTTGAAGATAACAATGCCCAGCAACAGCTGAAGGAACTGATTCGTCAAAACTTCAATCACCCTTCCATTTATATCTGGGGAATGCACAACGAAGTATATTCACCATCGGCTTATACCGTAGAACTGACAACCAAACTAAATGACCTCGCTAAATCCGAAGACCCAGATCGTTATACCGTATCCGTCAGTGGCTATAATGTGATTGACCATCCGGTTAACAATAATGCCGATGTACAGGGTATCAACCATTATTTCGGCTGGTATAACGGTGAGCTGGAAAACAAATCGGATAAAGATGACGATGTGGCCACTTGGGCACAACGTATAAGTAAAGAGTTCAAAGATTACAAGATTATCTTCTCTGAATACGGTGCTGAAGCAGTTCCCGAAGATCAGGCCGAAGAAGTAGGCAATTTCGGGAACCAATGGAGCAACCCATCGTTCTTTCCAGAGGAATATGCGACAAAATTCCACGAAGTCCATTGGGGTGTGATCTCAAAAAGCCCTATTTTTTTAGGATCTTATGTTTGGAATACATTTGACTTTGCCACGCCGATTACAGCGCTGAACGTGAATCCAAGAAATTATAAAGGATTGGTATCTTTTGACAGAAAATTGAAAAAAGATGCATTTTACTGGTATAAAGCGAATTGGAGTAAAGAACCGGTATTGTATATCACTCAACGCCGTATGATCAATCGGGGAAATGAAATTACGCCGGTAACGATCTATTCCAATAGAGGTGAACCAACCCTAACGGTCAACGGAAAAATTATTAAAGCTGTAAAAAAAGGGCAAACCGATGTGCATTACATTTTTGACCATGTTAAACTTGCAAAAGGAGCAAACACAGTAGAAGCCAAGGTCATACTAAAAGACGGAAAAGTATTGACGGATAGTATTCATTGGAATTACGATCCATCTTACAAACAAGATACAACAGGACCAACCAAATCCAAAACCGAGCACGTAGGGCTCTAATAAAGAACTAGATAAAAAAAGAAAAGCAACACTACTCCCTGTACTAGTGTTGCTTTTTTATGTAATAAGGGTTTCGGCTTATCCGATCTTCATACTGTTCCGCAGTTACCAAGCATCTCGATACAATAAGCGGAAAACCATTGACCGACATAAGCCGAGTGTTTACCGAGATTCTCTCCGGATTAGCCTAAAGGCTCTTCCCCCCTCAGCAAATCCCCCCTACCTTTGAGCTATCAAATAAGAAATAAAAACATTAAAAAATAAACATCATGGCAACTAAAACAACATTCAGTATTAACAGCAAAACGATCACAAAAGCTTTTCAAGATCTCTTTGATTCATTTAAAAGCTCGCGATTAAAGGTTTCTTCCAAAAATGGACAGGAATATCTAAACATATCATTACTGCTGGCGGTGATCATTGGCATTATCTTTCCGGTAGCATTTGTGGTCCTTATTATTCTTACTTTGGTTTGCAGCCTCCAGCTAGCCATCTTACAAGAGGATAAACAGGAGGAAGAAAAACAAAAAATGATTGAACTAAAATAAGCGCTATATACGATATAGCTCAACATAAACGGGATGCCCAGCAATGGACATCCCGTTCAGTTTTTATATACGTGTAGTAATCGGTAAATACACTATTCTAAGGTAGGATTAAATTCTCCACCCCAATCTTTGTTTTGCTTGATATTCGGATTCTTATCGATCACAGATTGCGCAATCGGGAAGAAATAATAAGTATCTGGTACCAGATTGACTTTATTCCCGGTGCTAGGCACCTGCAGCACATTATATTTAAACTGGTTTTCTTTTAGTTGATAACTTTTTGCCAGGTCTGCTGCCACCTTTAGATCCATATCAGTTCCGTTGGCATTGATCGCAATTGCTTCCACCCCCTGTTTGGTTTTATTGTTCAGTATGTCAAGCTTACGCAAGCGGCGCAAATCCCAAAAACGATGTCCTTCAAAGCAGAACTCAATGTTTCTTTCTGCCAATAAAGCCTCTCGCATATCAGCTTTATTGCTGGCGGTGATGCCATAACTATTATCTTGGCCCGGTTCGATACCCGCACGCATCCGGATTTGTTTTAAAAGCGACGTTGCTGTAGCCAAATCCCCTGTTTCATTGGCAGTTTCGGCATAATTCAACATAACTTCCGCATAGCGCATCAGTACAAAATCCACATCATATTGGGTTTCTACCTGCGTTTGTCGCAAAGAGAGCTTTGAATTCTTCAATATAAAAAAACCTGTATACCGGTCTCTGTTCGAAGAGGTTGTTCCAGCTTTCGGATTTTCGCCGAAATTGTCAAGCGCATCCGCAATACCCAGCGAGGTATATTGTCTCTTCCCTGTTTTGCCCGATACCTCATAGACCTTTCCATTCCAAACAATGGATTTGTCAAAACGGGGATCACGGTTTTCCCAATAACTTTGTAAGAACTGTTCCTCCGTTTTATGGTATTTACCCGTAGGATCAGTATAGCGTTTACCATCTTTCATTGGAAACTCTTTCACAAAATCCCAGGTCGGGACTGCACTCGCCGTTCCACGGCTTTCGGAACCCGGCCGTACCCCATTATCCCAGTTAGCAACCTTATTGGGATAGGAGTTTATAACTGCAAAAACTACCTCAGGTCCTTTCTCTACCAAGGCAATATTGTAGTAATCAGCAGTCAGGTTGTAGCCCTGAGCTTTTAGTTGCTCATAAGCTTTTTTATTCACCGCATTTGCTTCTGCCCAATACGCATTTCCATACGGATTGGAAGGATTAAATTGTGGCGATGCTTTATACAACAATACTTTAGCTTTAAAAGCCAGGGCAAAATTACCGTCAATACGTCCATAATCGGCCGTACCCTTTCCGATCGTCATTGGTAAATTGGCTAATGCCTCATCCAGGTCTTTTACAATGAAATCAAAACATTCCTTGGTACTGTTGCGCGGAACTTTCAATTCATCACTTTCCAGGTCTTGCGGCTTTGTGATATAGGGCACACCGCCATGATGTTTGACCATATTGAAATACATATAAGCACGCATAAAAAGTGCCTGACCTAGTACAGATTTCTTCGTAGCCTCATTTAATCCTGTACTTGCCGCCACCTTCTGAATCGCTGTATTGATCTTGCGTATGGTCGTATAATCCCAGGCTTTGTAGGCGGAGTTATTGACCGTCACCGCGTTCAGAGGAAAGTTGATCCCTGCTAGCTGTTGCGAATTATTGTCAGCAGCACTGTTCCAGTTGCCGAACAAGGTATATAAATTAGCCAGGTATGCATTAACAAGATTGGGGTCGTTCCATACCTTATCTTCGTTTACCGAATTGAGGTCCTCAATATCCAGTACATTTTTGCAGGAAGCCGTTGTAAGCAGCAGGGCAACCAGCGGATAAAATATCTTTTTCATCATTAAAAATCAATTAAAATTTAACATCTAGGCCCAACGTAAATGTTTTCATCACCGGGTAGGAATCGTACATTTTTTGTTCCGGGTCATGGAATTCCTTCATCGGTGAAAAAACAAATAGATTCGTACCATTTAAGAATACGTTGACACTCTTCATTTTGATTTTTTCCATCATGCCCTGTGGCAGTGTATACGAAATATTCAAATCCCGTAGCCGCATATAAGCTCCATTCCGGATCCAGAATGTTGACGATGTAGCTCCCGATTCCTGCCAGTTATAACCTACAGGCCGCGGGTATTTGGCATCTGTATTCTCTGGAGTCCATACATCCGATGTCCAGATCGGGTAATAAGGTCTAAAGGTATCGCCATGCTGGCGCATTCCAGCCCCCTCCTGGTTACTGATGATGCGATCATAGGCCAGTACGCCCTGAAATAAGGCCGAAACATAAACACCTTTCCAGCTGGCGTTAAATCCAAATCCGTAATTAATACGCGGTGTATTATTTTCCGATAGTAATTGCATATCATTGTCATCGATAATACCATCAGGCTGGTTCGTGTAATTTTGCCCACGAATATCTTTATAAAGAATCATCCCCGGATAAGGGTCACGGCCATAAGTCTTAAATCCTTTTGCTTTCAAAGCGTCTGCTTCGGCCTGTGTACGAACCAATCCCGAAGCTTCTAAACCAACAATACGGTTTTCAGGCCTTCCCACTTTGGAACGGAAATTTTGACTTGCCCCGGTTGCATAAGAGGGCTCCTCATCAAAAATATCCCAGCGGTCTTTTGCATAGCCCATATTCGCATTCAAGCCATACGAAACCTCGCCGATCCGGTCACTCCAGTTGAGGGAAAGTTCTCCACCTCGAAAGCTGCGCGCCGCATAGTTTTCAGGAGCCAGCCCACGGCCATAATTGTCAGGAACCTTGATCCCCCTCGTGCCGAGAATATCGGTTTCTTTGCGAATAAATCCATCTAAACTACCGGTCAGTTTATTCTGAACGAAACCAAAATCTATCCCCACGTTGTAACTCTTTGATTTTGTCCAGGTAAGGTTCGTGGTCGGGTTGTCCAGATACGTTACCCCAGTGTAATAACTGTCCCCGAAAATATAACCGGGTACGGGTGTTCTGCTTCCTGTGCGTGATGTGATGATTGAGCTATATTTCTCCATATACGAATAAGGTAATATCGAATAGCCCTCCACATCGACGAAGTTGCCCGAACTTCCGTACGATGCCCGTAGTTTTAGATCACTGACCGTATTTTTGATGGCCGAAAAGAAGTTCTCATCCGACACACGCCAGCCTAGGGACATGGATGGGAAAAATCCCCAGCGTTTATCATTCGGGAATAGCGGCGAGCCATCGTAACGGAAGGAAAACTCAGCAATATACTTATCCGCATAGTTATAGTTCGCCCGCCCGATCACCCCTCGGCGTGCGTCCATTAATTCAAAGGCATCTGTCGACCGCATGCTCCTGTCTGTCGGATAGATATACATCTGATCCAATGGGATAATCGGATTTTCTGCCCGCGAAGTAATGTTGGTATTACCCGATTTAAACTGTTCATAAACTACCAGACCGTCCACTGTATGTTTACCAAACTTGCGGTTATAGTTGAGAAACCAATCCACTTGATACTGCCATTTCCGCTGTGGATTGTAGTCCATAAAAGGCTGTGCTTGGCTAAAGGTAAACACGTTTATACGATCTTCGGAAGGAGGGGCTGGTATAAAACGGTTTCCATTGGGATTCAATGAGGTGAATGTATAATTTTTTTGAAAACTCATATAGCGTTTACGCATATAATCTTCTGCAACATAGCTTCCCACCAATTTTGTTGACAGTCCTTCAAGCAACTTATCCAATTTTAAATTAAGTGTCATAATGGGATTTACCTGACGCACCTTACGATCGATATACCGGTCGCCAATAACCTGGTCGATCACATTCCAGGCTTGCCAGCTTCCCATTGGCGTCTGTACCGGATAAGCTGTTGGAGTATTACTCGGTGTTCCATCCGCGGTAAGATAAAACGGATACATCTTGGGCCAGTTGAAAGTAACGCGGTAGAAATCCGAAACATCAAAATCATCATCACTGGCGGATGTACTAAATGGCCAGAAGAACCTATTGGAATTTGTCTGATTGGCTGAGATATTAAAATCCATGCTAAATGCATCACTGATCTTAGCGGAAATATTGCTGCGGAGATTAAATTTCTCGTGGTCCAGCGATTTATAAGATCCATTTTCTTTCCGATAGCTCAATAAGGCATAATAAGTAATCTTGTCGCCTCCCCCGTTAACGGCGATCGACTGCCTATGGCTGAAAGGATTTCGCCAGATTACATCATTGGTATTATAATTTTTATCTTTAAAATAATCAAATTCACGTTGTCCATTTGGAGCCACCCAAGGTTCACTTTTCTTTCCCTGTTCCCAACGGAATTGGGAAACCCGATTCTGATAGATCAGTTCATCCGTCGCGGTGGTCAAGTTGGCCAATAAAGTCTGTGTGGGTGAACTAAAGGAATAATTACTCTGGACATTGAAGACCGGTGCCTGGGTCGTTCCTTTTTTTGTCGTGACCAATACCACACCATTACCCGCTCTCGTACCATAGACAGCGGCAGTTCCAGCGTCTTTCAGGAAACTCATCTGATCGACTTCATTGGCTTCCAGCGCGTCAAAAGCAGCTTTATCGCGCACCACACCATCAATCACATAAAGCGGTTCGACTGCAGCTCCACGGATACGTAAGGAGGAGGAAGCGCCGGCCATCCCTGAAGTATTGGTCACATTGACACCCGCTGCCCTTCCAGCCAAAGTATTGGACAGATTCGATGGTGAGATGTTTTTCAGTTGTTCAGAGTTCACCGCTGCAACCGCCCCGGTTAGATTGCCTTTCTTTTGCTTGCCGTAACCCACGATCACCACTTCTTCTAGGGACTCTGTACTGCCAATCATGGTCACAGCGATCGTTCCGCTACTCACCATGACTTCTTGCCGCGCATACCCTTGATAATTGATAATCAAAAAATCGCCCTGTTTGGCACGAATGGAAAAGCTACCATTGGCATCGGTGGAGGCCTGAACCGTACTACCTTTTACGGTAATCGTGGCACCAGCAAGCGGATCGCCTTTTTCGTTCTTTACACTACCCGAAATTTGCTGCTGTTCAACATGAAAATAGCTCAATTTCGATTTTAGATTGCTCGCAAATAGATTAGGGGACGAGCATAGAAGAGCAAGACCTAAAAGACTTAAAGGCCTGGCTTTACTGTAAAAAAGATAATTCTTTTTCATAATTAAGATGGAGGTTTTTAGATAATAGTTTACAAACAATTCCTAAAGGTTTACTGGTTTTTCAACTTTTGTAAAAAAATAACAAAAGACTGTCGATTTTGATAGGAAATTAAATAAAAGAATCTGAAAATAAAAATGAAAATGAACAAAAGAAACTGAAAACTAGACTGTTTTTAATATTTTATCGAAAGATTATTAAAATATTTAACCAGCTATTTTTATAAAAGCGATACTCATTTAAACTTATAGGGACCCAAAAATGTAGATTTTAGATGAGTTAGGGGGTATTATAACAACAAAGCAGCTACCGGAGGGGCAGCTGCTTTAATTTGATCGTAAGGTGTGTTGTGTTGTATTATCTTTTCTCCGTTTTGTTGAAAGGAAGGGTTGGGGACAGATTAAATGTAAAATTACCTTTTGAATCTACACCGCCGGCGCCCCTAACGCGTGCCTTGATCTCGTATTTCGCATTCGGATTATAGTCTTTAACCGTGAAATTGTAATAAAAGGGTTTAATCTTATTCGTTCCTCTAAATTTATCCGCTAGCGCATGGTGTCCATCCTCCTCTATAACCTGACCATCTTGCAGCAGTTGGACAGCATCAATTTCCAGAAAATTCTTACCATCTACAAAGAAAAAACCAGCTTGTGCCCGGCCGTTGTCGTAGATTTTTTTGGTTACATCAAAGGTTAGTGTACCATACTCCTCCCGAATGTCATCACTTGTCCAACTACCTGCAATATACCCCCCAGGATGATAGTAATCGATCCGCATGGAATCCAGACGCGGGAGATTGGCATCCAGTCTGCGACAGAACTCTGCGTAATCTTTCTTTGACTTGGAAGCCCATCCTATTTCAGCGACCGCCAACAAGCGCGGAAAATTCTGTACATTCATATCCTTGATATCTTGGGCAAGCGCTGACCACATATTCCCCTGTACACCGAGCAGCAATTGATCCTCGTCGGCTGTCAGCCCATTTGATGGATCGAAATTATAAACTCTTTCCAAAGAATTAATCTGTGGATAGGCCAGGTCAGTCATTGTGCCATCATTACGATCGGCTTGTGTAATATCAAAATACAAATGTGAGGCCGGTGTTGCAACCGCCTTAAATCCATCTTTGGTGGCCTCCTTTATTGCCTCCTCACCAAGCCAGCTCATAATTGCGGTACTCTGGGGCAGGTTCTTAGCATCGGCTAAAATATCATTCCAACCGATCGGCTTTTTCCCTTTCTGAACAATAATAGCTGATACACGCTGTACAAAATAACTTTGTAAAGCTTTGACATCCGCAATCTGATGCTTCTTCATAAATTCCTGCACATGGGGGTCCTTTTCCCACAGATCATGACGAACCTCATCCCCTCCAAAATGAATATAACTGCCCGGAAATAGCGCGGCAATCTCCGTAAACACATCATCTAAAAATTGATAGGTCGTCTCTTTTGTGGGATCAAGTGTATTTGGTGTAAACTGGTTGCCCCAATAGCCCCAGGAAGATACAAAAGGAAAAATATGATTGGGATAAGAATTTTTGTTTACCCCTAATGTCGGATAAGCCAATATTGTTGGCCAGGAGTGCCCTGGGACATCAATTTCAGGAACAATGGTAATATTGCGTTCTTTGGCATACTGAACCACCTCTTTGATTTGATCCTGTGTATAAAAACCACTACGTTCAGCCGGTTGCTTCTCCGTACGATGGAAGATGGTCGTATTTTCTGCTGTTAACTTGGGATATTTCTTTATTTCAATGCGCCACCCTTGATCGTCTGTCAAATGCCAATGAAAAGTATTCATTTTATATAAAGCCATTACATCCAGATACTTTTTGACAGTGTTAATTGTGTAAAATGTACGGCTCACATCTTTCATGTAGCCTCGCCAGTGGTATCGGGGATAATCTTTGATCGCAACAGCCGGAATAGACCAAGCAGCTTCAGGAACGGTGTTATTATTTGCTTCGATTGCGGAGGGCAGGATCTGACGCAAGGATTGTGAGGCATTGAAAAGACCATGTGCGGTCTTTGCTTTAACAGTTACTTTTTTTGCCGACACATCCAATTGATAACCTTCATCACTTGGAACATCCATCTTTTTATCCAAAATAAACTCAATTGTATTGCTTGATTGCTTTTTCTCTATCATCGGATAATGGCTAGCCTGCCTTAATTGCCGAATAAATAGGTCCACATCTTTAAGGCTACAATTTTTAAAACTTATGGTTGTCAGTTTATCCAATTGGAATACACCTTCGCCGTAAGTGATTTCCTGAGGTTTTGGAATGATATTCAAAACGGATTGCGCCTGGCTTACCTGTCCGATAATCAACGACAACATTGCTGAAATAAATAGTTTTTTCATCAGTTTTACAATTTGTTTTTTTAATGGAGATGAAGTATTCTGAGTCAACATTGACCCTTTTTAGGTTTCCATCGTTAAAATAGAAAATAAAAATGGTACTACCGATTTACTGCTTCAATCAAACGATTGTGTAAGTTTTTTAAAAAGTAGCTATTATTTGACAGTGATACCCAGCAGCTTTCATTTTTAAGTCTTAAATTTGATTTCCAAACAAAACAAAGAGGCTGTAGTTAATTTATTGGTTGAAAGAAGAACAACGTGAAAAATAATAAAAAAATATTTATTTTCAGGACAGTTTTAATTGCTTTTCTGATTCTTTCTTTGGTGTATATCGGCTCGATATTCACCTATCAATATATTGAATATCAAAAAACAGAAGCCCGTCTTAATAAAGCCTACAGCTCCAAAAATCAGTTGACAAGTTTATTTTATGAGCTGTTTGCCTCTTATAACGCAGCAGGGAATGCATTCCGTTCCTACACGGTAGATTTCAGTGCTGAAAATTTGACAAATTATACAAAGAGCTTAGACAGCCTTCGATTTTACATCGATTCTCTGTCAACGCTTTCTTCCAAAAAAGGGATTTCGTTTTCAACCAACGCACCTCTGGAACAAAATATACATCTCTCTGATGAATTCGCACGTATTAAGAAATCCGTTGATAATATGATTTTTCTAGCGAAGGATTCTCTTTCTCTATTAACGAAAACCAGCCGAACATTACGTCCAACAAGCAATCGAATCAATGCAGATTCAGTTGTCAGTAAAATATTACGCGATACCGCTTTAACTGTCCATAAAAAAGATACGATCGTCAGAAAAAAGGAAAAACTGTTCTCCAGGATTTTCAAAGCCAAAAATGACACATTAGTTTCGGACAGACTTGAACAACAATTTAATGTCAATCAGATTAAGGCAATTCACAGCCAGATACAGACACTAATTGAACAGAATGAGTCGTTTTATAAACAGGATTTCAGTAAAATCCGTCGTTCCTTCGTCGCCCTTCAGGGCAAGGAAAGGCAGCTGCTACAGTCAAATTATGCGCTTTTTAATACAATCAGTACCGCCCTACTCAAGATAAAAACGCAAGAAGACGAATCCTTGCGGGCGGCCGAAATACAGGATTTCACGCTATATAAGAAAAACTCCGCCATTTTTGGAAAGCAGGTTATTGCCTCAATCATCTTAATGATTATTATGGTGACCTTAATTCTGTCCTATCACTATAATACCATTATTTATGAGCGCAAAATCACAGCCGCAAGAGATTATGCACTACGTACCGCAAAAGAGAAAACCAGCATACTAGCCAATGTAAGTCATGATGTGCGCACCCCTGTCAATTCGTTGCTCAGCGTTATAGACCTTTTAAAAAACAACACCTCCAACAATCGCGTTAGTCCGGCACTATTGGATTCCATTACACAGGATATTCATGTCATCAATGATACTGTCGAAGATATACTCAATCTGGGCAAATTGGAGTCAGGCATGCTGGAGATTAAAGAAGAATATTTTTCACCGGCCAGCTTGCTTGCCAATCTGATAAAGATGCAACAAGGCCAAGCTGAAAAAAAAGGACTTAAATTAATCAGCAATATTGCAATTGAACGGGATACATTGATCAAAAGTGGTGCTTACCGCTTGCGCCAGATCGTATCGAATCTCCTAAGCAATGCCATTAAATATACGGATAAGGGACAGATAGAGATTAAGGCATTCATTAATCCGGATGGAAAGAAAACCTTGCAGATAGAGGTTATAGATACTGGAAAAGGAATTTCGGTTAAAGATCAGGAACATATTTTCGAACAATATTACATGACCGATCTCAAGTCTAAAAATAGCTTTGGACTGGGATTGCATATTTCCAAGCTTATGGCAGAGCAGCTTAATGGAACATTGAGTGTGAAAAGTAAACAGGGTAGTGGATCGATATTTACATTGATCATTCCGATTGCTGATGAAAAGAAAAGCCTAAAGCAAGCTGTCCCACAGAACAATCTACCTGTGCACTTACGCATTGTGGTGATAGATGATAACCCCATCAATAACCTCTTTGTTAAACAAGCTCTGCAGCAGTTTAAAGATGTAAAAATTTTTCAGGATTCGCAGCAAGCGATAGCGTATCTTCAAAACAATGGCAGCGATATAATCATCACTGATCTTAATATGAATGGCCCCAGTGGTTGGGATATTTTGAATCTGGTCAAAGGAAACAATACAATCCATGGTCCGAATAATAAAGTAATCGCGTTAACTTCAGATGAATCACAGGTAAGTATACAGCGTCCGGAGGGACAGACCTATTATTTTGACGGGATCATGGTCAAACCTTTTAATCTAACAACATTCATCCAGATTTTAGCTTCATAGATGGTATTGTTGGACTATACTGATAGTATCCTCTCTTATTGGTAATACCGGCTCCTGTCAGCTTCAAAGCGAGATCAGATTTTAATCAGTAAAATTAAGATAAAATCCCTGTGGATCGATCAAAACTTTGACAGGAAGCAAACTTACGCCATAACCTTCTGTCACATCCTGACTTTTGTCAAAGTTCTTGCTATCGTATTTTAATCCCAAGAGCCATGTTTTCAAAATACCAATTTCATCCTGCTCTCCCACTTTGTGTATTTCTGAGGTCAGTGTCTTCATCGTGAATTCCGATAATCTCAATCCGAGGAGAAAAACAGTAAAACACCATAACATTAACAGCGCATAAGAAATGGAGCTAGCCAACAGAAAAGGCTATCCAATATAAGCGTACCATACGAATGTACGGTACTCAAACATAGTCCCTTAAATTTCCTTGTAGTATTACAATCTTGTAGTCTTACAATAAGGAGCGAAGTGCCTCCAATGTCACGCATTACTGGAGACCGCCCACATCTTTTAAAAAAATTAAGCCAATACACCTATGGGCTGTCAGCGTAGTCATCTACTACGACCTTATCAGGAAGTCTCCTCCCCTGGTTAGTTTCGCTCTCAGATGCTTTCAGCCTAGACACAGTCCCTAACGCCGTACACCTCATACCTTTGTCCAATAATGATGTTGCAGGAATAAACTGAGCGTGGTGAACTTCCCATCCATCCCGGTTGGCTGCCCGCAGAAAAGAAGGAGAAAAGTCTCCAAACGAAAGAAGCCCTTGACTGTTTCCAGCAAGGGCTTCCGTGTAAAAAAAGGCACCGACCTACTCTCCCACCTGTTACGGCAATACCATCGGCTCTGGCGGGCTTGACTGCTC
>NZ_JBCNKE010000008.1:0-333760 GCF_039596235.1 Sphingobacterium sp. | reverse complement strand
TTTATGATATATAAATAAAATACATTATTAAATTAAATAATAACATATAATCTGATATTAAAAACATCTATATTTATTTTCAGAACGGAGTCCGAGTATAATAGGAAATTCAGTTATCCTTCGCCTATCTAATGGTATCGTTTCGCCCCTTATTCGACCCTGAGAGCAGGTAAGAGCAGTATGCCGCCGGTATGTTTACACAGTAAGTCCGTGTTTGACTCGGACTCACCACGGACTCATGCTGCTCTCACCGTGGATGCATTTCGAAGCTGATACGATCATGTCCCGAAGCAGCTGCGGACAAGTAGCCTAGCCGCAGCGGACACCAAATGTTTGCATATACCTGTCGTTATCACTTTTCTCAGCGACCTACAAAGTATATCAAATCCCGGAAAGCCATAATGAAAAATTTGTTTACAGCAAGTCGTATAAAAAATGTACAAGCGTAACTTTAAAAAAAAGACGCAGATTCCTGATGAATCTGCGTCTTTTTTATTGCCCTTACTATAAAGGCTGGCTCAAACTGTAAAAACGCGCTATAAGATGCGTCTTCGGGGAATATTGTGTCAGGGATTATTTTACATTTCCCATTAATTTCCGAACAACTGGAGACAATGCGATAAGTACGACACCGGCAATTAAAGAATACAGTCCCAATTGCTTATAACTTTCTGTATAAGTCATTAAGTTATCCGCTAATGAGCTTCCCGCTTTTGCTTCAGCCATACTCGCACCGATCAAACCTGCAACATATTGTCCATACGCGCTTGCCAGGAACCACATTCCCATCATAATACCCTGCAACCTTGCCGGGGATAGTTTCGTCATGATGGAGAGTCCGATTGGAGAAAGGCACAATTCCCCAATGGTAATAACCAACAGTGCAAGCGTAAAGATATCCAATGAGGTCATGCCATCGTGGGAAAACAGGCGTGTAGCAAAAAGTACGTAATAACCTAAGCCCAGAAAAACAAAGCCCAGGCCAAACTTGATAATGGTATTCGGTTCAAGCTTACGTCTTCCAAGCCAGATCCAGAATAGACCGAATAATGGCGCCAGCGCGATAATAAATAATGCACCGCCAGAATTATTCACGCCATTAGGATCGAGCGTCATTACACCAAGTAGAGAATCATTCAGGTGCTCGGCAGCGAAGATACTCAGCGAACCGCCGCTTTGTTCATATATACCCCAAAAGATAATGGAAAATAGGATGAATACCAGCGCAGCAATTAATTTGTTGCGTTCTTCCTTGGTCACTCTTGACATTTCATAGAAAAGATATAAGAGTGTCAAGGGTCCTATGGTATACATAAAGTAGTCCGTATATTGCGTTTTGGAGACCATGATCTGAATGACAGGTATGAAGATCAGGGTCAGCGCATATACAGCATATTCAACCCATTTCGGCAGAGCTTTCGTCTTTACAATAGCATCCGGATGCCCGGGCTGAAGTCCGATAGGTCCCAAATGTCTTTTGGTAAAGTGAAAATTGATCAAACTTGCCAACATCCCTATTGCGGCTAATCCAAAAGCAACATTCCAGCGGTGAGGCTCGGAGATAAACGAACTCAGCATATAACCTTTACCAATGGCGACACAAACATATCCCCCCAAAAATGCACCTAGGTTAATTCCGGCATAGAATAAGGAAAAACCACCGTCACGACGGCTATCCCCATCCCGGTAAAGCTCTCCCACCATTGTAGAAATATTGGGTTTAAAGAAACCCGTACCAATAATAATAAATGAGAGGCCAAAAAAGAAATACTGATGTGGATCTGCTGCGAGGAAAAGACTCCCTACAATCATCAATAAACCACCCCAAAAAAGTGATTTTCTAAAACCTAAAATTTTATCGGCAAAAAGTCCGCCGATAAATGTAAACGCATAGACAAATGCCTGGGTAGCGCCATATTGTAAATTAGCCTCTTTCTTTGCAAAGTCTAGCTCATTAATCATAAAGAACACCAACATGCCCCGCATGCCATAAAAGCAAAACCGTTCCCACATTTCCGAGAAAAATAAGCTCCAGATCTGCCTTGGGTACTTTCCCTTAAAATTTTGAATCTCCTCTAACGATTCGCGTGTACTCGCCTCCATACTGTATTTATTATTAATCAAAAAAGCTTCTTTCGTAAAAGAAGCTTATATAGTTATTATTTAATTCCGTGCATCAATCTTTTGATCAGAGGATTGAATAGTATCACTAACAATCCCGCGAAAGCTGGAATAGCTGTAAATAAAAAGAAAAAATGGCTCAATGAATATTCCTGCTGAATTGTTTCCACCTGCCCTCCCAATACCGCAGCAACCTTTTGCGCGATAGCAATAGCCAGATACCAGATACCGAACATAAAAGCCAACATCCGTGCCGGCACTAGTTTAGAAACATAAGATAAGCCAACTGGCGAGATAAACAATTCCCCCAGTGTATGAAATAGGTAAGTCAAAACAAGAAATACCATGGAGATCTTCACACCCGGCGCTACTCCCCATGAGCCCAGTCCGATAATCAGGAATCCGATCGCAACTAAGATCAACCCAAATCCATATTTAAATGCAGCCGAGGGATTATATTTAGACTCCCATATCTTAGATACGGTAGATGCCAGCGCAATGATAAAAAATGAATTGAGAATTGAAAACCAGGATACTTTGATTTCCGAAGCTTCTTTATTAAATTCCTGATAAAGCATCCAAATTGCCGCACCCCAGATCAGTCCAAAACAGACAAACAATACGATGTTGGAAATAGCAATCTTGTCCCAGGTTACTTTGGCCAGTTTTATTAGAACCCAGCTGATAATTGATAAAGGAACAACCGTTAATAAACCATTGACCACATTAAATGTTGTCAATGCCGTGCCTGTAAGTGCTCTATCGATATTATCACGTGCCACAATCACCAAGGAAGTCGCTCCCTGTTCGAAACTCATGAAAAAGAAGATAAGGAAAAACGCCAAAAGCATTACGGCAAACATTCTGTCCCTAACGGTTTTGTCGTAACGCAAAATCCGCGAAACAATGAGATAAATAAATAGGATCAATGCAATAATGACCATAATATACTGCCCTCTCAAAAAAGATGTATCCAGTCTGGCAAAGACATCGATAATCCCATTTTTCGACAATGGATCATTAAAGGCATATACAAAACCTATTATCGATACAATACCGATCAGCACATAGTCCTTTATCGTAAATGGATTTTTGGTATCCGTATCGGTCACGGTGGCTGCTTTCTTTTCGCCTACAACAGACTTGTCCAAAATACCGAGGTTGCCCATAAGCGGTTTTGCGAAAACAAACTGTAATGTCCCGAGCAGCATAAAGATACCCGCCAGGCCAAATCCCCAATGCCAACCATAGGTTTCGGCAATATAACCGCAGAGCATCATTCCGAAGAAAGCCCCCGCATTGACGCCCATATAAAATATGGTGTATGCGCCATCCTTCTTTTCAGGAAGGTCTTTATACATTTCGCCAAGGATTGAAGGCATGTTTGGTTTGAAAAAACCTGTTCCGATCACCAGGCAGATCAATCCCAAGAAAAACATGATTGCCGTATCAAAAGCCATTGCAGCATGTCCCAATGTCATGATTGCCGAACCGATAATAACCGCTTTTCGGGATCCAATGTATTTATCGGCAATGATCCCACCAAGTATGGGAGTCAGATAGAGCATCATGGCGTATGTCCCATACAAGGCCCCAGCTTGTTGTGCTGTCCAGGCCCAACCAGAGAATGGGCTTCCCTGTATGACCGCTGCAGTTAAAAATTGCATCAATAGGACACGCATTCCATAGAATGAGAAGCGTTCCCACATCTCCGTAAAGAAAAGTACAAACAGCCCTGAGCGCTGCCCCAGTACATTTGATTTAAAAAAATCATTCGACGGGCTAGTAGTTATATCCCCGTTTAATCTCCCCATAAGTAATCAACCTTTATTTTTATAAAATACTTACAAAGAAACAAAAACAAAATCACTTTTGGCCAAAATAAAGTTGCATAAACAAAAAAAGACAATCCCTTTGGATTGCCTTTTCAGTAACATTTTTAATATGCCCTATCTTTTGTGCAATTGTTCGTAAAGATCAATGACCTTTTTCTGAAGTTCGATCACTTCGCCATCACGTTGTTGCAGCTTTTGCGTTAACGCATTGACTTCATTGACATACTCTTTATCTTCTTCTGAATCCGAAGTAGATAATAGTTGAACAACTGTCAAATTGAATAATTTTGAGATTTGATTCAGGCGTGACAGATTCACATCTGTAATTCCTGTTTCAATTTTTGAAAATGCTGGGATTGAGATATCCAATCGTTTTGCAACATCCTCTTGACTCCACCCCTTTTGGTGTCTAAGTAATCTAATTTTTTTTCCTAATGCATTCATCTGGTAGATATTTTAAACAAAAATAGCAAATAAAAATTAATTTACATTAAATTATAATATTTTCTTTAAAAATCCCTAAAAAAACGATCAGCAAGCACCGAGAGATTAACCCCATTATAATTATTTAAACTCATAAGTAGTAAATTATAACCCCTGGACTTAACCCCATCTAAAAATGAATACAGCCCATCCAAACTCACAACAACCTCTAAATCAGGGTTATTAAAGCTCCGTTTGATATTCTCAGGAACGCGTTCAATATCCTTGTTCATTTCCTTACATGAATTGATATTCACGTAGACTACAGAGACATCCGATTCCCGCATGGAGTCCGCATATTGTAACAAAAAGGATGAATCTAAGCTATCATACGAGTTTAATTCAATAATTGTGACCAATTTCTGATTAGGAAATTGTTCTTTTACGGCATGAATACTTGACCTGACTTTATCTGCATTGCAGGCATAATCCTGATAGACCACCGATCCTTCCGAACTTGCCACAAACTCGAGATAACGAATAGAAGTATTGAAACTCTTTATGGCATCAAAGAAATCTTTCTTTTTGATTCCCAACCATTCACAGACCGTATAAGCACCTGCAATATTGGACAGATTATGTTTTCCAAATACCTGCAAAGGAACATCTCCATCAGCAGTATTCAGATAGGTAACTCCTTTATTGATTGTATATTCGGGAATTTTATAACCATGTCTGTTGATCTTACAATCTTTGGTATCCTGCAAAACCTTTTGGAGAACGGCATCTTCTTTATTATAGATCAGTGTTCCTTTGGGAGGTATGGAATCAATAAAATCTTCAAATTGTTTAATATATTCCTCTTGAGATATTTTGGAATTAAATTCATTCCATACGATACCCGAGATTAGCGCAATATTGGGTTTATAATACAAGAATTTGGACTTGGAATCAATTTTGGACGAAACATATTCATCTCCCTCGATAATAATAATCTTATTATGCTTGGTAATATCCACAAGTTTATCAAAGCCTCTTAATTGCGCCCCGACCAGGTAATCAAAATCTTTACCTAAGAAGCGCATGACGTGCATGACCATACTCGTAATCGTGGTTTTCCCATAGCTACCTGCAATAACCACACGGATTTTATCCTGTGAAAGTTCTTGTATAAACTCAGGAAAAGAATAGATTTTCAGGCCTAATTCCTGCGCCCTTTTTAATTCGGGATTGTCTGCTTGCGCATGTGCTCCTAAAATAACCGCATCAATATCTTCTGTCACCTTATCCGCAAACCATCCCAATTGATCTGGCAATAATCCAGCTTCGATAAGATGGGAACGGGAGGGCTCCACAATCTGATCATCAGATCCAGTAATCTGGTGCCCCTGCTTTGCCAAAGAAATGGCAAGGTTGTGCATCACACTACCACCTATCGCTATAAAATGAATACGCATCGCTCTATTACCGTTTCACAAACTTGGCTGCACACCAATTATTTAAAACTTTATTGGAGATAAATTCAAAACCTAAAGACTCAGCTGTATCACGTAACATCGCCAAATCTTCCTGTTCATAGAATCCGCTTAAGTACAACTCTCCATTTATATTGATACTTAAAGCGTATTGGGGCAGTTGTTCCAATAGAATATTCCGATTGATATTTGCTAAGATAGTATCAAAAACACGGCCTTTTAAAACCTCAAAAGAGCCACAGATAGCCTCGATATTGGTTACTGTATTAAGCGCGCTATTTTCGATCACACTGTCCACGCAGATTTCATCGTAATCTACTGCCAATAAAGCATCAGCCCCTTTTTTTGAAGCCAGGATCGCCAGGATCCCCGTACCACAGCCCATGTCCAGGACCTGTTTACCCTCAAAATCATTTTCCAGAATATACTGTAGCATCATCGATGTCGTCTGATGGTGCCCTGTACCGAAGGACATTTTGGGGTCAATGATTATTTCATAGGGAAAATCAGGCCTTGCCTCATGAAATGTAGCACGAACATAGCATTGTCCACCGACTTCGATGGGATTAAAATTACTCTCCCAGAGCTTATTCCAATTCTGATTTTCAATTTCCTGGACTTTATAGCTTACTTCAAGTCCTTCATCAAGATGTAGCATTAATGTTTCTAATGCCTGCAAATCTAGATTTGCAGCTGGAATATAAGCTGCAAATCCAGATTCGGTATCTTCAAACGTATCAAAGCCGATGTCTGCCAAATCAGATACCAATAGATCTTTTTGCCATTCCTCGCCCGATAGCATTTGAAAGATAACCTCTATGTATTTCATTTCTAAAAATTAGCCGTTAAACACTTTGGCAATATCAATAAAATCTCTCGATTTCAAAGAAGCTCCTCCAATCAAACCACCATCGATATCTGCTTGTGCAAACAGATCTTTTGCATTACCCGGATTACAAGAACCACCATACAGAATACTTGTGTTATCCGCTGTTTCCTGGCCATATTTCTCTGCGACAACCTGACGGATAAATTGATGAACTTCCTGTGCCTGCTCCGGACTAGCCGTAAGACCCGTGCCGATCGCCCAAACTGGCTCATAAGCCAATACCACTGTAGCGAAAGCTTCATTGGACAGATGGAACAATCCAGCAGTCAATTGTGTTTTAATTATTTCAAAGAAATCACCGGACTCGCGCTCTTCTTTGGTTTCTCCAATACAAAATATCGGCGTCAGGCCATGTTTCAAAGCGATATCTACTTTCGCAGCCAACAAAGCGTCTGTTTCTCCAAAATAAGCACGTCTTTCAGAGTGACCTAAGATCACATGTGAAGCACCGACCGATTTTACCTGTCCTGCTGAAATCTCACCAGTGTAAGCTCCAGACTCCGCCTGATGAATATTTTGTGCACCGATATTCACGTTAGCCACATTCTTGGAAAGTTGCCCAAGACTTGACAAGTGAATGAAAGGGCTGCAAACAACCAGTTCCTGATTTCCAATAACTTCATCTTTGGCCATATTGATAATTTCAGAGAATAAACTTAATCCGGATTGATAGTCTAAATTCATTTTCCAATTACCAGCTACGATTTTCTTACGCATGATTTTTACGATTTAATTATATTTTTTGTTAAGTTGATTCAATTCCCTTGTGAGCCTTTCCGGCAGTTCCTCATTTTTGGACATATATAGCGTTTCCAGGTACTCCATAAACTTGTCAAAGTTATAGATCTGTGTATCCCCATTGAACAGCCAGGCAAACGACGGTACAAATTTAGCATAAAAACTTGTATCTGCCAGCATACTTGCAATTCCAATTACGGTTCCGGTATTAAAAGACGAGTTAATCCCCGTCCTTGTATAGTCACCTATAAAAACACCACACTTTAATAAGCCTGTATCCCTAAAGTCTTCGAGGCTATAATCATAAATTGATACCGTTTTTAGATTGTTTTTAAGATTCGAATTGGAGGTCCCGGCACCAAGATTACACCAGTCCCCTATGACCGAGCAGCCAAGATAACCATGATGTCCTTTTGCGGAAAAGTCCCCGATAACGGAATTTCCGACCTCACCTCCGACAACACTTTGTTTTCCCACGGACACATTGCCATAGATCGTTGCACCCATTTTTACGACAGCTCCTTTTCCCAGATAGAGTGGCCCCCGCAGATGAGCCCCCTCCATAATCGTGGCTCCCTCGTCAATGTAAATAGGACCAGTAGTCGAGTTGAGTGTCGCACATTCCATCGAGACCTGTTCAGCGACGTAAATATCTGTCCCCAGCAACTGGTTTGTGGGAGAGATAGCCTCAACGGCTGTCTTTTTTGCCAACAGGTTGAAATCATGTACAATTTCCGCTCCCGTTAATACAAAAAGATCCTCCACGCCTTTCAACAAAGAGATGCTATCATCTGCATCCTTTGACTTCAAAGCCCCCGCTGTATGATACCGCCAGGCAATGATCATTTCACCCTGTCGCAGGATATCGCCTTCCTCCATCGCCAATACAGCCTGTAACAGCAGCTCAGAAGGTACAACATGCTTGGTCACCCAAACAGCTCCTTCCTCACAACTATTGCCCTCGGCAAGCTCCAGATTGAACGCGGAAGCCAACCTATGCCATTTCTCCCTTAAGGTGAGAATACCGACACGTAAGTCTAGACAGGATTTAACGAAGGTAAAAGGATATAAACTCTTTTTATCAAAAGAAGTCAGCGGGAAAGTGAGCGTATCCAACGATCGGATAGCATCAAAACAATCTACAAAAAAGATTTTCACAAAATAAAAATAACAAAAAAAACCCGACAAATAACATTTATCGAGTTCTTAATATTGTAATATACAGATCTGCTACAATTATTTTTTGTTGTAACGGCTACGGAATTTGTCGATACGTCCAGCAGTATCAACCAATTTCATTTTACCTGTATAGAAAGGGTGTGATGTATGAGAAATCTCTAATTTTACAACTGGGTACTCATTACCATCTTCCCACTGAATAGTCTCTTTCGTGTCAACACAAGATTTAGTAATAAAAGCATAGTCGTTTGACATATCTTTAAATACAACTAATCTGTAATTTGAAGGATGCAAATCTTTTTTCATTATTATTATGATTACGTATATTCAATTATTGAGGTGCAAAGATAATTTATAAAAATGTAATTTGCAACAATTGCAAAGAATAATTCACTGAATTTTTCCACACTTTCAGTTATCGGCACTTAAACATTTACAAATGTAACAATCTTTATTTATCCCCCAAGAATTATTTTGTTTTCCAACTTTTTTCGCTTAACTTAACTTACTACAATTAAATCATTTACATAATTATGAGCAAATTAGATGAAAAAATTGCTGCATATACTGCAGAATCAAAAAAACTAGGGTTATCACTCGATGATGCGTTTATTGCAAAAGTGACAAAAGGGATGGGACCATCCATTTACAATGCAGATTCAGAAACTATTGCAGCGTCAGATCCCGAAGAGCTTAAACGTGTCAAGCAAAATTTTCTGATCAAAAAATTAGGGCTCAAAGATGGTCCTGATTTAGACAAAGCATTAGAAGAAGTTATTACCACTATTGGTAAATCCAATAAAAATAAATACCGTGTTTTGGTGTATGCTTTATTGGCAAAAAAATTCAAAAAAGAATCTGTTTACCAATAAGCAACAACATTTTATTAATCCAACTTCTATCCAAAAATCAGTTCGCCAAAAAACTGAGGTAAATGGAAATTAGGAGTTGGATTATCTACTTTACTCCAGGAGAGAAAATGGGGATTTTTTAGGTTATCTCCGCACTTGTAAAAGTTTCCATGTATTTTCTTCCCTTTCAGCTCACTTGTATCATTAAATTTAAAGACTGCCAATGGAATCACCTGGATCATGTTCCAGCGTCTGTCTGTACCACTATGCCGTTCGATCATGGAAAATACCTGTACCGTTTCAATCTCTGCTGCACTGAGTCTATTTCGCGTTGCTTTATCCGGTGATCCATAACCGATCAGTCCAGTCCCTATCAAATTAAACTCAATATTATAATAATGCTTAGGATCATCAAACGAAACGAAAAACTCTACGCAACTATCCTCCCAAACATTTTGATTCGTTTCCGCGTAATTTCCACGCAATTGCTCCTCAGCGACATCAAACTGTAACAACAAAGCATTTTGAGTGTAACCAATTTTAAATTGCACCTGCGGCTTATAAGGATACGACTCGCTCCAGTTACTATGCTCCAATATATTCCACTCCAAATCTTTTAAAAGATCCGAAAGCTGATTAAAATTGTGACTGCCGGTTAAATCTGATGCAATGGGCAGAATGGTTAGTTTATTCATATACAGTAAAGTTAAGAAAAAGAAGCTTCATCATCAGATGGAAGCTTCTCAACATATTAAAGGTATAAAATCGTTAAATACAATCAAAAATTACCTTTCGCATAAATTCTTCATTCTTTTCCATCTCTTCCACCAATTTTAGCTGCGTATTGGTACGTACCAAATTATGTTCGTCATATTTGGTTTTATAGTAATGGTCTCCCTCAATGTAATCGGTCAGGAAGCGTACACCTTGCATATAAGGTAATAAAAATGCGCCATCGACCAGCGTTTCTTTTTCCGCTGTGGTCAAAAACTCGTTTGCTTCTTCCAGATAGCCTTCTGCATAGGCCTTGTACAATGATAGGTTCAGCACGATTTTCGATATATCCTTTTCATCTTCGGCTACGGGATTAATAATGGTACGTATGGCATCTCCAAAATCATAGGCAACGTACCCTGGCATAACAGTATCCAGGTCGATCACACATTGCATTTTATCATGGACATCAAGTAATACATTATTAAATTTTGTATCGTTATGTGTGATACGCAAGGGCAATGCACCTTTATTTCCCAAATCCAGGATTGTCTTCATACGGTCTTCACGGCTAAAGATAAAATCCAGTTTATCCTTTACCTGTTCCACACGTTGGCAGACGTCTTGCGCAATCGCTTTTCGAAGATTATTAAGTCGGAATTCTACGTTATGAAAATTAGGCAGTACTTCAACAATACGGGAAGCATCCAGGTCAGAAAGCTGTTTCTGGAACAGTCCAAAAGCACGTCCACCTTCTGCCGCCTGCACTTCTGTTTCCACAATATCATAACTCTTTGTATCCTCAATCAGGATAAACATACGCCAGTAATTCCCCTCGCTGTCCTTCGTATATAACTTGCCTTCCAGTGTAGGAATAATCGTCAGGACATGGTCACTGACCCGCTTGCCTTCGGCAACTTTTACTTTTTTACTGAGATGTTTTGTTACGATTTCAATATTATGCATCAAGCCTTCAACATTTGGAAATACATGATGGTTAATGCGTTGCAATAAATGCGATATCCCGCTATTTATGGAGGTAGTTACACGATAAGTATCATTGATATGACCAGAACCAAAAGGCTGCACTGAAATGATATCTCCTTCTAATGTGAATTGTTTTGCTGCGTTCTCTACTACTAATTGGTTAAAATCAGACATTAAACTATGTTTTTAAATCATCAATGTGCTTGCAATATCACAAATTGAATTAATAAATGATAATTTTTATTTCAATCAAACGTTTGCATGAAATTTAATAAATTTAAACAATCGTTTGCACTTTCTTTTATAGCAAATGAAATAATATATTTGTTGATAAGAGCCAGCCACATAGCTGATTCTTCACTAAGATAAATAACTAATATACAAACTCCTCATATCTCAAAACAATGGATAGAAGAAATTTCATTAAGTCAACTGCCATCACTACCGCTGGACTAGGCGTTCTTTCAAGTACTGACTTATTCGCCCAAACAAACGGGAAAATCAAAATCGGCTTTATCGGGGTAGGTCTTCGTGGACGGAATCACGTTCAGATCGCCTTAAACAGAGACGATCTAGAAATTGTGGCCGTATGTGATACACAAGAAGAATCACTTGCGCAATGCCGTAAACAGTTCAATGCGAAAGGCACCAAACTTCCGAAAGAGTATACAGGAGGTGTCGATGCTTACAAAAAAATGTTGAGCAGCGAAAAATTAGATGCTGTTATCATCGCAACACCTTGGCAATTTCACAAAGACCAAGCTATTGATGCCATGAAAGCAGGTTTATATGTAGGCTGTGAAGTTATCGCCGGCTTAACCGTACAAGATCACTGGGATGTGGTAAAGGCTTCTGAAGAAACCGGAAAACCTTACATGACATTGGAAAATGTTGCTTTCCGCCGCGACGTACTTGCTGTACTAAATATGCACAGACAAGGTTTATTCGGTGAATTATTACACCTTGAAGGTGGTTACCAACATGATTTACGTGAAGTTTTATTCAATGATGGCAAGAGTTACTATGGCCATGGTGTTGAATACGGGCCTAAAGCCCTTTCTGAGGCGCAATGGCGTACACAGTTCAACATTGACCAGGATGGTGACCTTTATCCGACCCACGGCTTAGGCCCGATCATGCAGTTTGTTGATATCAACAAAGGCAATAGATTTACGCATATTACATCTTACTCAAGTAAAGCGCGTGGCCTAGCGGCTTATGTCAACAAAGTATCGCCTGGACACCCAAACAGTAAGTTAAACTATAAAAACGGGGATATCACTCAAACCATGCTGCAATGTGCAAATGGTGAAACCATGTTGTTAACACACGATACGCATTTGCCAAGACCCTATTCGATCGGTTTCCGTGTACAGGGAACGGAAGGTATCTGGATGGATGTCGCTAAAGGTATCCACATCGAAGGAAAATCAAAACCACATACATGGGATCCAGCAGACGAATGGGTTAAAAAATATGATCACCCGATCTGGAAAAAATACGAAGAATTAGCGACAGGTTCAGGCCACGGTGGTATGGACTGGTTTGTATTCAATGCATTTATCCAAGCTGTAAAACAAAAAGTTCAAACGCCAATTGACGTTTATGACTCAGTAACGATGAGTGCGGTATTCCCACTTTCTACGGAATCGATCAAAAAAGGTAATAAAACTTTGGAGTTTCCGGATTTCACAAAAGGAAAATGGAAAACAAAGAAAAACACCTTCATGCTTGACGATAGCGGCATGTAATCATAAAAAAGTATAAACCAAAGAAGCTGTATCCCGAAAAGATACAGCTTTTTTCGTTAGGCCATTTAATATAATCCCAATAGTTCTACCATTTAGGCCACCTTTTTCTTAAATTAGCTTTCACAAACAATTTTTCCATAACGTTATGCTCACCGAAGCAATTATAATCTTAGTACTCATCATCTTAAATGGAATCCTTTCTGCTTCCGAAATTTCAATCGTTTCCAGTAGAAAAGCCCGCTTACAGGCCGAGAGCGACAAGGACAATCCTGCCGCCAAGATTGCATTACATCTCAAAGAATCACCCAATAGTTTTCTATCGACCGTACAGATAGGCATCACCTTAATTGGCATCTTAACAGGTTTCTTTTCAGGCGGCAGCATTTCAACTTATCTGATTGAGGTTTTTAATCAATCGAGTATACTCGCCCCCTATAGCCAGCAGTTGGCCGTCATTTTGGTGGTATTCATCATAACTTATTTCTCGTTGGTTCTTGGCGAACTGGTACCAAAACGCATCGGAATGGCTATTCCCGAAAAATATGCCATGCTCATTGCTTACCCAATGAATTTGCTCAGCAAGATTGTCAGACCGTTTGTCTGGCTATTGAGTGCTTCTACAGAATTTATTGTCAAGATACTCAATATCAAAAGCACGGGAAACAGTGTAACCGAAGAAGAGATCAAGGCATTAGTGGATGAGGGGGTAGATAGTGGTGTGATTGAAGGCATTGAACATGATATCGTGGATCGTCTCCTCAGTCTGGGCGACAAGAAAGCCATCAATCTGATGACCCACCGCAAGAATATTGTTTTTCTTGATCTGGAAGACAGTTTTGAGGAAAATAGGCAGATTATCCTGGACAATGATCATTCCATTTACCCCGTCTGCGAAGGTGGGCTCGACAATATCAAAGGTGTAGTCCATGTCAAATCCTTGCTCAGACAATGTTTTGAAAACAAACCTTTCGACCTTCGGAAGCTCCTACTTCCGATCAAATTTGTCAATGAATTCAGCTCTTCCTATAGCATTATGAATACATTGCGAACATCTCAGGTACATCAGGCGGTTGTCATCGACGAATACGGCTCCCCACAGGGTATAATAACATTGCGTGATATTGTAGGCGATTTAGTTGGTAATATTACCGAAAGCGATATTAGCATACGTCCAACAATCCGTCAACTGGAAAGTGGCGATTATATTGTCGATGGGCAGTATCAGATCGAGGATCTTCTGGATGAATTTGAAATAGGCCTTTCGGAAGAAGACGAGGACGACATCAACAATGTCACGACTGTAGGTGGATTGGTTTTCTTACTCTTGGACCACGTCCCAGAGGAGGGCGAACGTGTACGCTTCAAAAACATGGTTTTTGAAGTATTGGATATGGATGGTAATCGTATTGATAAGCTTTTATTAAAAATAGAGGAATAAAAGAATGTTATCCGATTTCAGTTATACACAAAGGGCCGATCAGTACTGATCGGCCCTTTGTGTATAATTATTTTAGATGAGTTTATCTAATTGATACCATGCATCATCTTTTTCAAGATTGGATTGAAAACAATCAATAATAGTGCGGTCACGCCTGGAACAATGGCAAAAATCATAAAGAAATAAGCCATCGAGTGCTCAGCAGTAATTTTATCGATATACGAACCTAAAAATCCACCAATGAAATTAGCGATAGCTGAGGCACAAAACCAACAGCCAAAAAGCAAGCCTAAAAACTTCTTTGGCGAGAGTTTACTGACATAGGAAAGTCCTACCGGAGATAGACAAAGTTCTCCAGCTGAGTGGAAAAAATAGGCGATAACAAGCCAGATCATGCTAACTGAGGCAGTTTTCGCTCCCTGTGGAATATCACTTGCGCCATAAGCCAACGCAGCGAAGCCAATTCCGACCAAGATCAGGCCCAAAGCAAACTTCACCGGTCCTGAAGGGTTCCAGATTTTTTCCCAGAATTTACTGAAGGATGAGGCCAACGAAATAATAAAAAATGCATTCAATATCTGGAACCAGGAAGCGCCAACTTCGGAACCGGTTATACCAATCTCACGAAACACTTTCCACAGTCCCAAGCCCCAAATAATTCCAAAGGAAATCGCTGTGAACAAAATGGTCAAACGAAATTGTTTATAAATCTTTCTCGCAAGCGCGGTCAATACTATGGTTACAATAATAATGGGAGCGATCGTTAATATTGTATCTATCCATTTAAAGGCAACAGCTGAATCCCCCGACAACACACGTTGTGTATAATCTTTGGCAAAAATAGACATCGACCCTCCTGCCTGCTCAAAAGACAAAAAGAATACGATACTAGCGAGCATGAAAATTGTAACGACAACAAGACGGTCTCTCACAACATTTCTAGGGATAATCTCATCAACTTCCTCATTATTTTTAACCTTTGCGTCGTGATGCGCCTGTAGAGCCTTAGGTGTGTCGCCAATAATTCCAAATATTTTTTGACCAAAGTAGAATTGTAACATTCCAAAGAACATAAATACCCCCGCTAATCCAAATCCATAGTGCCAACCGATCTTCTCCCCAATATAACCGCACAAAAGCATCCCTAGAAATGAGCCAGCGTTAATACCCATATAGAAAATAGTATAACCCGCATCTTTCTTCGCACTTTTATCGGGGTATAAGTTTCCAACCATAGAAGAAATATTCGGTTTAAACATTCCATTTCCCAAGATCATCAAAAGCAGACCTAAGAAGAAGAAGCCTGAATTGACAGCCTCAAATGCCATAGATAAGTGACCTAGCGTCATAATTAAAGCACCGATCAGAATAGCCTTTTTAAAACCGGTCAATTTATCCGCAATCATACCACCGATCAACGGAGTCAAATAAACAAAACCTGTATATGCGCCATACAATTTCATGGCGCGTTCATTGCTCCATTCCCAGCCTCCGTCAGCGATCGTACTGATTAAGAACAACGTCAGCAACGCACGCATACCGTAATAGCTAAAACGCTCCCACATCTCCGTAAAGAATAGCACAAATAATCCGGCAGGATGCCCATTTACCATCTTGTCATCTATCCCCTGCTTGGCCAGATGTGCTACAAGAACTTGATCTTTTTCTTGATTCATATAATTTCAATAATTGTTTTATAACTCAGGTTTTGTTTTTAATTTGATAAAAATCGCTTGAAGATACACTATTTTTCTATGAATTAGTCAATACCATGCATCATCTTTTTTATTTTTTTATTTCCCAGCAGTAGAAATACAGCCGCTATCATAGGTATGATCGTAAACACGGCAAAGAAAAACGACATGGAATGTGATTCGGTGATCTTATCGATGTATGAGCCAATAAATCCACCAATAAAATTAGCGATGGCATTGGCACAAAACCAAAAGCCAAATAGCAGGCCCAGGAATTTCTTTGGCGACAATTTACTCACATACGATAAACCTACCGGACCAATACACAACTCTCCCACCGTATGGAAAAAGTAAGCTAAAACCAACCAGATCATACTGACCGAAGCGGTCTTCGCTCCCGTTGGAATCTCAGCACTACCTATTGCCAGGGCAGCAAAACCAACACCAACCAACGTTAGGCCCATCGCAAACTTAATCGGACCGGAAGGATTCCATACACGCTCCCAGATCTTGCTGAAAGAAGTGGCCAGTGTAATGATAAAGAACGAATTGAGCATTGGGAACCAAGAAACGGTCACTTCCGAATTCATACCATGATATTCACGGTAAACCTTCCATAAACACAAAGACCAGATCATCACAAATGAGATACTGGAGCAGAGTATGATCATAGGATACTTTCGGACTATTTTTTTCGCCAAGACAAATAACACGGCGGTAATCACAACAATAGGCACAATCGTTAACGCAGAATCTGCCCATTTGAAAATGGTCGCAGCCTCACCGCTTAATACGCGTTGGGTATAGTTTTTGGCAAATATGGTCATCGAACCTCCAGCCTGCTCAAAAGCCAAATGGAATACAATACTTGAAAACATAAAGATCGCGATAACCAATAGCCGGTCACGAACGATATGCTTTGGATGTTCGTCTTCCTGTCCCTGCTCCGCCAAAACTATATTTTCCTTTTCTGGTGTATTGCCTATTTTTCCGAAGATGCGTTGGGCAAAATAAAATTGCAACATCCCTAAAAACATAAATATACCCGCAAGTCCAAAACCATAGTGCCATCCGATTTTCTCACCGATGTAACCGCATAACATCATACCCAAGAAGGCTCCACCGTTGATCCCCATGTAAAAAATCGTATATCCAGCATCTTTTTTGCCACCTTTATCGGGATACAATTTCCCCACCATCGAAGAGATATTGGGTTTAAAAAGGCCATTTCCCAGAACAATAAGCACAAGTCCCCCGAGAAAGAAGTTTTTATTGAACCCCTCCATAGCCATAGCAATATGGCCTAAGGTCATAATGATCGCTCCCACCATAATGGACTTCTTATAGCCTGTCAGACGATCCGCAATAATTCCGCCGAATAAAGGTGTCAAAAAGACCATCCCTGTATAAAGCCCATACAACTTCATGGCCTCCGAATTTGTCCAGCCCCAGCCATGCTGCGCAATTGTCGAAACCAAGAAGTTTACCAATAATGCACGCATGCCATAGTAACTAAAGCGTTCCCACATCTCGGTAAAAAACAAGACAAATAACCCAGCGGGATGCCCTTTCACCAATACTCGTTCAGCGCCCACCTGGTTTAAGTGCGCTTCCAGAACAGCATCTTTTTCAAAATTCATGTTTTTCTAATCGTTATTTTTCAATATCAGGTAGTGTGATTTCAATTTATCCATTGTTTATCCAGACCAGATCGTCCTATGTTCATAGTTCGATAACGTAGATACTGCAATCAAATCGGTTGACAAAATAATATGGACAAAATTTAGATTTACCTCAATAGGATATCGCCTATCGATTAAATTTTCGGTTAAAAACAAAGTTCTTCCCAATAGCATGAAAAGAACTTTGTTGATATCCTCTTATATTAGATCAAGGGACGCAAGCGTTCCAATAATTTTTTGGTTGCGAAGATTCCTTCCTCTTCGCTCAGTTTACTTCCTTCGTATTCAATCCCAACATAACCTTTGAATTTCGCCTTTTTCACGATTTTTAACATGCGTTCGTAGTCAATCTGGGTTTCATTACCATTCGCATCAAAATCATGTGTTTTGGCACTTACACCATGCGCATAAGGCATCAGGTCTGTTACCCCCTGATAGCGGTCATATTCATAGAAATTACCCAGATCAGGTAAGCTACCACAATATTTACTTCCTACGGCTTTCAGTGTCTTGGCCAACCAGTCACCGTGGGAGGAAATACCACCATGGTTTTCGACAATGATACTGATACCTGCTTTCTTTCCAATATCGGCTAAAGTTGTTAAGCTCTCTACTACACGTTTGCTCACTTCATCAGGTGTACCTTTACCTGCCGCATTTACACGGATAGCATGGCAACCCAAAAAATTAGCGGCTGAAATCCACTTATAGTGGTTCTGTACAGCCTGTTTTCTTTTGGTTTCATCTTCGTCACCAAGATTTCCTTCACCATCAACCATAATTAACACATTCCTTACACCATTATCTTTTGCACGCATGTTCAATTCAGTCAGGTAATTGTTGTCGTTAGCTTTATCTTTGAAGAATTGATTTACATACTCTACGCCATAGATACCATATTTTTTGGCAGCTACAACCGGGAAATCCAAATTGTTCAGATCACCTTTAAACAAAGTTTTATGCAATGACCATTCCGCAAGGGAAATGTCAAACCAGTCTTTCTTTGCTGCTGCAAAGCTCTCCAACGAGGGGGCCAATGCTATACCGGCAGAGGCTAATGCAAGGTTTTTAAGAAAATCTCTTCTAGAATTCATGTGTTTAGATTTAAGTGTGTTATTTATATATTTCCCCATCCGGTAGTCAGTACATCCACGAGATGCATGGTCTGGATAGGTAATTTATGTTTATCAATATAAGCCTGCAACTGCAATAAACAGGACGAATCTGTCGAAATAATATAGTCAGCATTCAAAGCCATGGCATTTCGGACTTTCTGTTCCGCCATAGCGGCCGATATCCCTTCAAACTTAACGGCAAAACTTCCGCCAAAACCGCAACAGGTTTCGCTGTCTTTTACTTCCACCATTTCCAATCCCAGTACTTTGCTGAGCAGTTTTCTCGGTTCATCTTTGATCTTGCACTCACGCAGGGCTGAACAAGAGTCATGATATACCCCAACACCTTCCAATTCAGCGCCAAAATAATCCTTTTTCAATACATTGACCAAGAAATCGGAAATCTCCATCACCTGTTGTTGTATTTTATGACATTGATGAGAATCTGCAGAATTTGCGAACAGGTCGCTATAACTATTTCTGACCATACCGGTACAGGAGGCCGAAGGAGAGATAATGACCTGATCTCCGGAAAAATCTTCTAAAAACTTCTTTCCTACCTGCTTCGCATCGTCCCAAAACCCGGCATTGTAGGCCGGTTGCCCACAACAGGTCTGATTGGGATTATAACTCACCTCACACCCGACCTTCTCCAGTAAACGAATCGTGTTAAAAGCGGTCTCCGGATAAAGCTGATCTATAAAACAAGGAACAAAAAGTTCTACCTTCATATTTAATTCAATCAATAAAATTAAGATTTATTGGATACTAATATCCGCACCAAAAGTAACAATCCAATTACAAAAAATAAAGAGAGTACCAAGGCAGAATAGCGGATATTATGCGTGATCTGTTCTATCAGACCAAAGGAGAACAAGCCGATTACAATAGCTATTTTTTCTGTAACATCATAAAAAGAGAAAAAAGCCGTCGTATCCTTGATATCCGTTGGAATCAATTTGGAATAAGTTGATCTCGATAAGGACTGAATTCCGCCCATGACCAAGCCGACCAATGCGGCAATAATATAAAACTGCATCGGCGTGGATAGATAAAATGCGGCAATACAGATGGATATCCAGATCATGACCACCACGATCAGCACCTTAATATTGCCAAAAATCTTAGAGAGGGATGACATCAAAAATGCCCCTAAGATCGCCACAAGCTGGATTAAAAGAATTGTTGCAATCAGCCGCTCAGCGCCCAGATGGAGTATTTTCTCACCAAATGAAGAGGCCACGATCATTAGCGTCTGTACGCCGATGGCGTAGAAGAAAAAGGCCGGTAGAAACTGTTTTATCTCAGGTATACCTTTAATTTTATGGATTACATGGCTAAACTCATCGCGTACATTCTGCACAAAACTTTTGCCGATATTATTACCCGTGGCTTCAATTTTAGGTAAATATTTAAATGGAATCATGGAGAATCCCAACCACCAGAGTCCCACCATCAGAAAAGATATGCGGGCAGGTAGCGATGGATCTGTGATGCCAAACCAGTCCGGTTTCAACACCACAATAAAACAAAGTATCTGTAAAGTAACACAACCAATATAACCAAAAGCAAATCCCTGGGCGCTCACCCGGTCCTGTTGATCTACAGTCGCTAACAAGGGTAAATAGGAATTGTTGAACAAAACACCACCGATATATCCCATTGCTGCCAAAGCAAAACAGATAATACCAATCTCCAGTGTTTCGAGTTTAAAGAAAAACAGGCACATGCATGAAATTGCCCCCACATAGGTAAAAAATTTCATGATCTGCTTCTTTAGGCCTTTTGCATCTGCATAGGACGAGATAAAGGGCAAAGAAAATGACATCAACAAATAAGCGACAGCCAGTGCAAAATTAGAAAGCGCAGTATTGACAATCTTCAAACCAAAAAAATTAACAACGTCACCATGTTCCTTTGTCGTAGTAATTGCAGTATAATATACCGGGAATATGGTTGAGGTGATCACAAGGTTGTAAGCGGAATTGGCCCAATCAAACATCGCCCATGAGCGAATGAGTTTTTTATTGTTTTTTACAATTGCTTCCATTTAAATTGGCTTAATAAGTTTGACGAATATAAGTAATTATTTTAGCCATTTCTTTACGAATTTCACTTGCGCGATCGTCGATATAATTATTGTTCATAAAAGAGAAAGCGAGCCGTCTTCCCGACCTCGTAACCAGATAACCGCTCTGGTTATATACCGAAGTAATTGTCCCTGTTTTTGCAAAAACAAAAGCTTCGCCCAGATCTTTACTATAGGTTCTTTTTAATGTACCATCCACTCCACCAGCGGGAAATAGCCGAAAACGTACACGCTCATCCGGTATCTTATTTCTCAGAAGCACCAGCAGGTCAACATTATTTTGTGGTGTGACTTTGTTATAGGAAGACAGTCCCGAACCGTCAAAAATGGCCACCTCGCTCGAAAAAAATTTATAAACCTTATTTTTCATCCAGTCCCGAACCAGGTAGGTGTCAAATTGACCAAACTGCTTCCATGAGCACATCATTAAGAATTGTTCAGCGATAAAATTATCGCTGGGCAGCATCATTTCCCGAAGAAGGTTTTTGGTTTCTCCTGAATATAATATCTTGGTATCATTGGGCTTTTTATAGGTCGTCAGATTTACTTTTTTGCCCAGTGTGTCGGACAGCAACTTCACAAACAGACTATCAGAATAAATAAAGGGCACCTCATTGACATAATCGTTTGGTACTGGTCGTTTTGACATCCAAAAAACATTATTTCGAAATGAGCGTGAGAGCTCAAAATCGCCTACTTTGGGTTCAGGTAGAAAATCCAGGTCTTTTTGAAAAATCCCGGGAGAAGTATTTAAATGATTGTATCCTCTTTGACGGAAAGTGACCACATTGCCATAGATCGGAAAAGTGCTGATTTCGGGCTGATAGTATGCTTCGAAGTCTTCTATTGCCCAACCGTGGGCATAGAACTTATTTTTCATTGTTCCCGGCACAACGTAAATCGTTTTGTTCGTCCGTTTCAGAAAGTTGTAGACCACCCTGGTATCGAGTCTGTTATGCAAGAAAGTAGGGTCTCCCGTTCCCCAAATTAATAGGGAATCTCCCCTTTCGACATACTCCAGGCCTGGGATAGAATCTCCCAGCAGCTCCAGTGTAGCATAGGTTGTATACATTTTGGTATTCGAAGCTGGTGTAAAATGTTTATTGCCATTGATATCCAGTACAAACTTATTTGCGTTTAAATCATACAGTGAAAATCCGTAGAAATGATCATTTAATATTTTGGATTCCTGAAGCATCCGATAGACGTCTTCAAAATCCTGTGACTTAACAATAAGGGTAGAAAATGGGATAAGCCAAAGCAGGAATATCGTGCGCAAGAAATTTTTCATTGGTTCAAACATACAAAAAAGAGCAATAACTCCTTTTCTCTTATTGCCAAAATTCAGATACAAACTATTTAAAACGGCAAAAGGAGGACATTCATCCTCCTTTTGCTGTCTTTATATCAACGATTAATAACCTTGATTTTGTGTTAGGCTACCATTGCTTTTATTGATTTCTTCTTGTGGAATTGGGAAATAAGCATTTTTATCCGTGTATGCTTTGCTCTTAAAGACAGGGAGAATACCGCCCTCAAACTTTGCATAATTTGCGATAACCTCTTTTGCTATCCCCCAGCGTACCAAGTCAAAGAAACGGTGACCTTCCATAGCAAGTTCCAATCTTCGTTCAAAACGAACAGCTTTACGCGCCTGATCTGGGCTTGTGAATGCTAGATAAGGTTTAACCTCATATTTCGCTGCAGCAACTCCACCTCCGGTAGTCTTTGTGGGCAATTTTGCTGCGCGTAACCGAATAGAATTAACATATTTTAAAGCATTTGGGAGATTGCCAAGTTCGACCTCACACTCTGCTGCCATCAAAATTACATCCGCCAATCGAATAATATTCACATCCAAATCGGTCACATACGCCGCACCCGATTGTGTGTGTGAAGCATGCTGGCTTTTTGGAATCATGGTTTTAATACCTGTAAATGGGCCTCCATGTGGGCGGCTACCTTCTTCAGGACGCAACCAAGCATCACCAGGAAACTCTCCATAATCCAAGAAATTAACACCTCGACGTCCTACGGTGTAATCAAGGCGTGGATCAAATCTCAAATTCACATCCAATTTATAGTTCGCAATAGCAGTCTTGTCCGTCAACAAGATATCAGATGTATAAGGGTTAGTACGATAGGAATCATCTAACATTGGAAGTCCGTTTGCGTCTACCTTATAAGCGTTAACAAGATCTATGGACGGTTGATAGAAACCACAACAACCAACAGGGTTCGTGCCATTCAATCCGCTCAACATATCGCCGACATTGGCATTATCACCACCGCCGTCAGGATTTATAGCATGTTTCGCCACCAAAAGTGCCTCCGGACCATTTTCCTTATTCACATCGTAATTATCTTGGAAAGGCATTGTCGTGATATCTCGACTTCCAATGACGTCCTTAAATAAAACCAATGCTTCAGCATATTTTTTCTGATAAAGATATAGTTTTCCTAAATAGGCTTTTGCAATACGCTGATCCATACGTCCACCTTCACCATTGATCTTTTTATCTGGTAGATTTGCTATAGCAATCTTTAGATCGCTTTCGATCATCGGTTGTACATCCTTGTCATTTTTGACAACCTTTGCATCATCGATGCTTGTATTTTCATCTACATATGGAATATTTTTAAATATACGCCACAAAAAGAAGTAATAGTGGGCTCTTAACATTTTCGCTTCACCTTCAATTTCTTTTGCGCGTTCGGCTTTAATCGTTTTGCCACCATCTTGATCCTTCTTCAATAAGCGGAGCGTTGTATTTGCCCGAAGTATACCTTCATAATATACCTGCCACATTGTACTCAGATTGTCGTTGGAGGAAATCGTAGTAAAAGACTCGATCATATTCATGTTCGGCTGATCGGTGATGACCGATCCCTTGTGCGCATTGTCAGATGTAATCTCTCCGAAAATCCATTGGCTCGGTGCCGAACCATAGTTCCCCCAAGTACCACTGATATTACCGTTCATAATTCCATACGCACCGATCAAGGTAGCTTCTACCCCTTTCTTTCCCTCAATTTGTTCTTCAATCAATTCGCCTTGGGGATTCTTTTCTAAAAACCCTTTACTGCATCCAAACATGCTTAAAGTTGTCAGCCCCAGCAGGCTGTATAGTAGAATATTTTTCTTTTTCATTTTAATTGCTTTATAATTCCGTTAAAAACCTAAACTTACCCCCAACATATATTGTCTGGCTTGAGGATATACCCCAAAATCAACGCCCAATGCGGGATAATCCGATGGTGTTGCCGACACCTCCGGATCAAGACCCTCATATTTTGTAATTGTAAATAGATTTGTCACTCCGATATAGGCTCTTAATTTTTTCACGCCTGTATTCGTACCAAAGAGTTTGTCTGTAGAAAAATTATAACCAATTTGTAAATTCTTCATCTTGAAAAAACTCGCGTCCTGTACGAAATAGCTTGAAGAAGCATATTCATTGGCCGAAACTTCCTCTTTCGTTTGAGAAGGAATTAAACTACCTCTGTTATCAGGGCTCCAAGCATCTAGCACACGGACGCTCTTTTGGCCATCAAATACACCAAAATCCGTAAAGTATCGTGTTGCTTCATAGTTTTTGTTTCCTTCCGAACCATAGAAGTACATCATGAGGTCGAAGTTTCTGTAATTAGCATTGATATTAAGCGAATACGTAAAATCCGGATGTGGACTTCCGATTACAGTATTATCTTTCGCATCTATTATTCCATCACCATTTACATCTTCAAACCTAAAACCTCCCACACGGGCTTTTTCATACGAGGGATATTGCTTCAATTCGGCTTCGTTTTGATAAATTCCGGCAACTTTGAACCCATAAAAAGCACCGAAAGGCTGTCCTGTTCTCAGGATAGAAGTTTCCATACTTCTAAATGCGCCATAGACGACATCGTTAATACCCGGCGCTAAGGCAACAATAGTATTTTTGTTCCTTGAAATATTTGCTCCAATATCAAAGTTGAATTTGTTCGGATCACTCTCTTTATGGTGGTAATTCAGCGAGAACTCCACCCCTTTATTTTGCATATCTCCAATATTTACATAAGGAGAAGCCGCCCGGCCAACAGCTGTTGCTGGCAGTGGCAATGCAAATAACATGTCTGAAGTTTTCTTATTATACCAGTCAAAAGCACCATCAATCTTTCCTCCCAAAATAGAGAAGTCCAATCCAAGGTTTAATGAAGCAACCTGTTCCCATTTTACGTTCTCGTTTTGATAATCACTGATCCACAAACCGCTTACTAAATCACTATTTATTGGATAGGAAGCCGAATTAATAGAGGTTGCGTAACGTTTTAAATATTGATAAGATGGAATACGCTGATTACCTGTAATACCGTAACCCGCTCTCAATTTCAGGTCATTTAACCAGCTTACACCCTTCATAAACTCCTCTTGGGATACCCGCCATGCGCCACTCACCCCTGGAAAAGTACCATACTTGTTTTTGGAACCAAAATTTGATGAGCCATCCCTTCGGACTGTTCCACTTAAGATATAACGATCTTTATAGGAATAATCTACTTTTCCAAAAATGGAGAACAACGATCCCAGAGCACCTTCACTTGCTGCCGAATTTTTTGAAGCCTGACTGACATAAAAGAAATCCGTAGAATTTGTAATGAAGTAACCATTTCCATTCCCTTGAACCTGACGATACGTATTGTCAATGGCTTCCGTTCCTAATAATACATTCAAACTATGGGCATCATTAAAGTTAGCCTTATAGTTCAATGTATTTGTCCAGGTCCATTCTGTGTTATAACCGGAGGTTTCTGACGATGCGCTGTTTGCGCTACCCTCTGTAAACTCAAGGTTAGGATAGGTATAACTTAAATTGTAATAATTCTCATATTTGATACCAAAGCTTGTTCTAAATGTTAATCCTTTTAATATATCATATTCCCCAAAAGCATTACCGAAGAAGAAATTGCTTTTGTTCACATTATCTTTAGCGCGGTAAGCAATCGCTACGGGATTCTCACCATTTCCCCAGCCGCCTCTAGAGCCTGCAAAATTACCACCTTCATCATATACCGGAATAATATTCTTGATACGATACGCGAATCCAATCGCACTACCTTCTCCGATATAGTCACCAGCGGTATTTGTATTTACACCGATACCATGCCCTTTGGTCATGCTATACTGCATATTTTCACCAAAACGCAATTTTTTATTAAAAGCGGAAAAATTTGTATTTGAACGAACATTAAAACGCTCGAATCCCGTATGAATTACTGTTCCTTTTTGGCCTAAATATCCTCCTGAGACAGCATAAGATGCATTTTCACCTCCGCCTACAGCATTTAATTGGTAAGACTGTGTTGGCGCGTTCTGGCTCAGTTCTTTAAACCAGTCGGTACCAGCTTTATTCGCTTTGGTAATTTGATAAAATTCCTCTTTGTTATCCGCATAATTATATTTGGACATATCCGCATCGGCTGGTGTCACTTTGTTACCCGATACAGCGCCAGCCAACAGATAATCAGGTAGCGGATCTTTATTGCCATTTAGGTCATAAATCTGCTGTGGACTTAACATTTTTGGAAAACGGCCACTATTAGGAACTTGTACGCCATAGTAAGCATCAAAGTTAATTTGGGGTTTTCCAGACTTACCGGATTTGGTTGTAATAATAACAACACCATTATTTGCCCGTGAACCATAGATTGAAGCTGCCGATGCGTCTTTCAGCACTTGCATTGTTTCAATATCGTTCTGGTTCAACCAGCTCAATTTACCTTCAAATGGCACCCCGTCGATCACATAAAGCGGTTCGTTGTTATTAATTGTACTATAACCACGGATTTTAATCTGTGGTGTGGAACCCGGAGCACCATCTGTTACAACTTGTACCCCTGTTGCGCGACCTTGTAAAGACTCGACAGCACTTGCCGCTGGTGTTGTTTTCAATTGGTCTGTATTGACGACCGCAACAGATCCGGTCAAATCTTTCTTCCGTTGAGTAGAATAACCCGTTACAACAACTTCTTCTAAAGCGCCTTCGGTAGCATTTAATGAAATCGTTAGGTCAGCTTTTCCAGTGACTGTGACTTCGGAACTCGCGTAACCGATATAACTCACAATCAATACATCGCCGACTTTTCCCTGAACCGTAAATGCCCCATCAGCATCTGTTGAGGTACCTTTACTTGTGCCTTTGATTTTAACCGATACCCCGCTAATCACCTGGCCTGTCGCAGCATCTTTTACTACCCCCTTAATAGGTATCTCCTGTAAACCTTTCGTTTTCACTAGTGAAACGACTTCAACTCGGCCATGAGCGATAGCCCCTTTGGCAGACAGCTGAGCAGTCATTCCGCCTGCGATGAGAAGAGAACTCATCAGCAAGAACCTCTTATTGAACTTTTGGCCCAATATGAGATCAAAACAGCAATTTTTGTCCGTTTTTTTCATCATAATTTTAAATAGGTGGTTTAAAAAATTTATGTTTATTTATCTGTTTGTCTATGTTGGTAATGGTTATTTTAAGTTTTGGTCGCTTAGCTCTAGCAGAAACAACACGCGTTGCTACTGATTATGAGCCTTTTTGGTTATCATTTTCAATTTTTTTGGTTATTTACAGAAATGTTAAAATCTGTTAAATAAATGTAAAGAATAAAAAATATAAAAAAAAGAAAATTTACACTTTATATCACAAGAAACTATAAATCAGGTTATTGTAATTCATACACTAAGCCTATCATCTATACTTTTGTTACAAAAATAAAGTTTAGCGAATTGATGTTATTTACTTTTCACTCCTATGAAGCCAGAATGTCAAATATTCGCCAAATACATTTAAATACGCTAAAAGGTACTTATATTTGTTTTGATGAATGTAAGTAGTTTATTAGAACGGGCGCTCCGATTTGAGTTCCTTTCCAAGGAAGAGGGTGTTTTTTTATATCAAAATGCACCTACAGCTGATTTGACTTTCGTAGCCAATGAATTGCGCAAGATACAAGTACCACATGGTAAGGTAACCTGGCAGATTGACAGAAATGTCAATACCACCAATGTTTGTGTCGCAAACTGCAAGTTCTGTAATTTTTTTCGTCGTCCCGGTCATGAAGACAGTTACATCACTGATATCGAGAGTTATAAACAAAAGATCGAAGAGACCTTTAAATATGGTGGCGATCAACTTTTATTACAAGGAGGTCACCATCCAGATTTAGGTATTGAATTCTACAAAAACCTATACAAACAATTAAAGGAGCTTTACCCTACACTGAAACTCCACTCACTCGGTCCACCGGAAATTGCCCATATTTCGAAACTGGAAAATATGAGCCATATCGATGTACTGACCCAGCTGAAAGAAGCGGGGCTGGATTCCCTGCCGGGAGCCGGAGCTGAGATCCTTAATGATCGCGTGCGGCGTTTGATATCCAAAGGAAAATGTGGTGGTAAGGAATGGCTTGATGTCATGCGTGCGGCACATAAGATCAATTTGCCGACTTCGGCCACGATGATGTTCGGTCATATCGAAACCATAGAAGAGCGTTTCGAACATCTGGTTTGGATCAGAGAAGTACAAAATGAAAAACCCAAAGATGCTTATGGTTTTATTGCCTTTATTCCCTGGCCTTTCCAGGATGATGGCACACTATTAAAAAGACTTCGCGGCATCACCAACGACGTAACCAGTGAAGAATATATCCGTATGATTGCGCTAAGCCGGATCATGCTACCGAATATCAAAAATATCCAGGCCTCTTGGCTTACGGTTGGAAAACGTACTGCCCAGCTATGTTTGCACGCTGGAGCAAACGATTTTGGATCTATTATGATCGAAGAAAATGTCGTTTCGGCGGCGGGGGCGCCCCATAGGTTCACTTCCCGATCCATACAGGAAGCTATTTTAGAAGCTGGTTTCGAACCGCAGTTGAGAACACAAAAATATGATTTTAGAGAACTGCCTGCTCACATGATCGAACAGGTCATTAACTATTAATACCCTACATTGAAAGACGTCATTAGAAATATTGAAGCAATTATTTTTGCTTCTGCAGAAGGAATAGATCTTGCCGACATCAAACAGATTCTACAGGAGGCTTTGGCTATTGAAGTATCGAAAGAAGAGCTACGTGAATTGATTAAAAAGATAGAAGACAAATATCAGGATGAAGATCATGTATTGGAACTTCGGTATATCAATAATTCGTATCAGTTTCTGACCAAAGCGGTCTATCACGAGGCAATACAGCAATTACAAAATCATAACAACAAACGCAAGCTCAGTCAATCGGCCTTGGAAACACTTGCCATCATTGCCTATAGACAGCCAATTACCAAGCTGGAAGTCGAACAGATCAGAGGTGTCAGCTGTGATTATTCTATTCAGAGACTATTGGAAAAGAAATTGATCAAAATAGCCGGAAAGGCCGATAGCATAGGTAAACCACTGCTGTATGCGACCAGTCAACAATTTATGGATCACTTTGGAATTAACGGTGTTCGAGACCTTCCGCAACTAAAAGATATCGTTACGGAAGACAACGCAATTGGTGAAACAAATGAGTAAATAAAATAAAATAAATTTTTATTTTCAAAAAACAGTTCAACATATTGATTAGCAGAAAAATAAAGGGCAATATTTTTTTTAAAAAAAGTTTTAAAAAATAGTTTTCTTCTCTAATTTTACAACATTGAATAAAAAACAATAAAGCATTATTTTATGAACACGGCAATATTAGCTAACGAAGATCTTGAAGAAGTAAAATTCGCGTCTTTCAATGGACCTGATGACGATGATGATGATTTCGATAACGATGATTTCGAAATCTCGGAAATTGAAGGATTAGATGACTTCGATGATGACGATGAATTTTAATATTTGGTGCATATAACACTACCTATTAAATCCAGAGAATCATTAAAACAATAAGGCGTTCAATTTGATTGAACGCCTTATTGTTTTACCATCGCTTTACTTCGCTTGGTCTATCAGTTTATGCAGTTCCATCTTGGGGATCATCCCACTCTGACGCCATAGCTGCTGCCCATTTTTAAATAAAATAAAAGTAGGTACCCCACTCACTTTATAAATGGAGGCTATTTTTGGATTCTTATCCACATCTATTTTGATAATAGATAGATCCTCCTGATAAAATTCCTTTACCTCCTGTAACACCGGCGCCATCGTTTGGCATGGACCGCACCACGTTGCAAAAAAATCCACTAAAACCAGCGAATTTGATTGAATAATCTGGTCAAAAGTTGCCATTACTTAATTCTCCTTTATATCCTCTTTCAATGCCTTATATCCACCCTGAATATTGCATATATTTTTAAACCCCTTTGCACGCAAAATAGAAACAGCGACCGCGCTACGATATCCCGATTGACAATGTACATAAAGCGGCTTATTATCTTTTTCTAGCGTGTTACCAAAATTAGCGAAATCTACCAACGGAATGTTCATTGCATTGTCAATATGTCCTTTATCAAATTCTTTCACTGTCCTCACATCCACAATATGACCTGAACCTGATTTTTCTACAAATTTTCCTGCGCTCAGATTTGTGATTGAATCGGTAACTTCCTGTTTCTTCCAACCGTCTATCCCGCCAACCAATATTCCCATTGCACCGGTATATCCCAACTGCGATAAACGCTCAGCCACTGCGGAGCGATCCTGTTCCTCGGCAACAATGAGGAGCTTTTGTTTTTTATCAGGGAGAACCTGTTCCAAAAAAGTATCAAATGGCCCCTTAAAGCCGATATTGATAGACCCTGGAATAAAACCTTGTAGGAATTCATCCCCCGAACGTGTATCCAAAACAAGTACAGAATGCTGTTTGCGCAGTGTTTTAAATTGCTTTAAAGCAAGTAAGGGCAATTCAACCATGTTGTGATGTGCCTCTAGCCGCTTAATATTGAACTCTGCATTCGCTGGTAGAGCACCGGGACCTATCAACATCGCCCCTAGCAATACGGCTACTAAAATCCTATTCATCTTATTTACTATTTAAAGGGGATTAGCAATTTTTCCAATTCCACTATCTTTCCATTGTAGATATTTAAATCGACATTTCCACGGATACCGGTTACCGTGCCTTTCTCTGAGAACTGCCAAAATGCCCAATGTTCTTTCGGGTTTTCGATCCAAAAATTATAGTTCGCGATCCAGAGGGTATAGTTCGCGAATTCCTTTTCCAAAAAATCACTGTAGAATTTATCTCCGGAGTACAGAATGGGCTTGACTTTATAATGTGCTTCCACTTCATCGAGCCAGCGTTTTAATCCCACTTTCAAACTATCCATGGATTGCTGTTTCGGATGCTCCTCTATATCTAATACTGGGGGAAGATCACCCGGATGGAGCTGCACCTTACGGATAAAATTTTTGGCCTGCCTGACCGAATTTTCATTTGGTCGGAAATAATGGTAGGCGCCCCGTAAAATCGCCCGATTATGTATTTTGGACCAATTGCGGCTAAATTTATCATCTACCCCTTTCTCCCCCATTGTCGCTCGGATAAATACAAAATCGATAGGAAATTGGTCGTTGATCGTATTCACTTTCTGCCAGTCAATATCTTCCTGATAAGTCGAGACATCGATACCAAAGACCTTATCATCATGCTTACTCATAATTTCAATGTTTCGGATATCGTATTTAGCCTCCTTCGCCAGCGTTTTATTTTTAGATGTTGCTACACGGAAGTAGTAGATAATTCCAGCTTTATAATGCCAGGCAACAAGACCTAAGAAAAACACAAGCATTCCCACGATCATCCAGATCCATCTGGTCTCCTGAGGTTGCTGTTTCTTCCTAGGGGTTTTCGTTCGTTTCGATTGTTGTTGCGCCATACAGTGATGAAGTTACGGGAATCACAATTAACTCGCAAAATTTTCGTAACAATTTATATTTTTGTATATGATCGTATACAACCCTAAAGACTGGCTTTCAGCAACTTTCAAATTACATAAATCAGACACGTTTAAAAAGCTGTTACCGTTTCTTATTTTAATCGCTATCTACTCATGGGGTATTGCGTACCTTGAGCTGGAATACCTCAAATTAAGTGAACGGAGCTGGGTCAAGAATATTACGATTGTCCATAATCTATTGGGTTTCGTCATCTCTTTATTATTAGTCTTTAGGACCAACACGGCTTATGACCGTTGGTGGGAAGCCCGCAAGCAATGGGGCACGTTAACCAATGTCAGTCGGGCTTTTGCGTATAAGCTCAACGCCATTCTTCATGAAGAAGACAAGGTCAACCGCAGCTTCTTTCGAAAAAGTATCCCACTCTTCGCCGAAACCCTCTACGATTTTTTGCGATCTGACTACACCAAATTTATGCTCGATGAAAATGAGCATCCCGAACTTAAATCATTGGACAACAAGAAACATGGTCCGAATCAGGTTTCCAATATGATTTTTCAGAAGATAAACCAGCTCTATAAGGAAGGTATAGTCAGTGGAGACCAATTGATCATACTCAATGAAGAGATGGTGTCCATGACCAATGTTTGTGGCGCCTGTGAGCGGATTAAGAATACGCCAATACCATTAGCATATAGTGCATTTATTAAGAAGTTCATCATCTTCTATACAATGACACTTCCCGTAGGCTATGTTTTTTCGATCGGATATTTTGTTGTTGTTGCCGTTCCGTTTATCCTATATGTATTAGCTTCACTTGAACTGATCGGAGAATCCATCGAGGAGCCCTTTGGTATAGACCAGGACGATCTACCTATCGATAAAATAGCGGCGAATATCAAAAAACACTGCCATGAAATTATCCCGGCGTAATATTTTTAAAATAATCTAGCTCATTTTCAAACCATAAGAGATCGCCACAAAAATAAGTTTTGCAAATCTATTCAGAATTTCTACTTTTGTCGCGGAGAGTTGGCAGAGTGGTCGAATGCGGCGGTCTTGAAAACCGTTAACTGTCACAGGTTCGGGGGTTCGAATCCCTCACTCTCCGCAGAAAAAGCCTTTCAGCAATGAAAGGCTTTTTTCGTTGTTTTTGGATTCGAACATCTATCATCCGCACTTCTTATTCATAATCCGATATATTTTTCCCTAAGGTAATATCGCGCTTAGTTAGTTGTATCCCCGCTTCTACTAAGGGCTGTACGATCCCTGGACCTCCACGATCTTCTAAGGCCTTGCGTGGCTCAGTAGTCAGCAGTGCATCATCATCAAAAAAATACTCATCAAGATAATACCCGTTCTTATCAGGTTCCTTAATGGTTATATGAATATGCTCAGGTTCTCCCTTATCCGAATAGGCGGCAGGTCGAAAAGTATAAACGGTATACTTACCATCTTTTCCGGCTTTCACCCAACCTCTATATATACCATGTCGCTTTGCCCAACCAGTCGCACTGCTATTGGTCTCGTAAATCTCTAATATCAACTGCCATGCTCACTATACCCAACTATACCAAAAAGCTATCAGGTTATAAAAACCTGATAGCCAGAAACATTTTCAATGCATATCGTCCCAAGGCTACATTAAACAAAGAAAAATGTAAAATAAGTTTTGTAAATCTGTGCAGAATTTCTACTTTTGTCGCGGAGAGTTGGCAGAGTGGTCGAATGCGGCGGTCTTGAAAACCGTTAACTGTCACAGGTTCGGGGGTTCGAATCCCTCACTCTCCGCAGAACAAGCCTTTCAGCAATGAAAGGCTTTTTTCGTTGCATCCGGATTCGAACCAGAAGCGCTGGCAGGGGTTCGAACGTTATCATCGCAGATTATTGCATGGAGATGTGGGAAGCAATAACTCCCTTTTTTAAAAAAAAATCAGCGTTTTTCCCTTTAGGTATTCTTGTACTTTTTGTAGTTTTATGCCATTAACCGATTAACTTTTATGGAATCATCCCAGTCCAAATATTACCTGACCGCAAAGAAGTTCTGGAAGACAGTTGTGGACATCGAGAAAACAGCAGATACCTCACAATTACAACAGCAAATCGAATTTCATAAACGCTTATTAAATATATTTCAAGCGGGTAGCTTCTATTATTTAGTATTCAATATGTATACAGGGGAGGTGGAGTTAATAAGCGAAGAATGTGAAAACCTGATCGGGTATAAACCCGATGAACTTTCCATTCCATTCCTTATGGAGCGTATCCATCCTGACGACAAACCTTACTTTCTCAACTTTGAGTATAAAGTTGTAGCGTTTTTTAAGAGTTTACCTTATGAAAAAATAAAAAGCTATAAGGTCCAGTACGACTTCAGGTTCAAAAGAAAAGATGGACATTATATCAGGATCCTGCATCAAGCTATTCAGATAGATTATGACGAAAATAACTTCTACCGTACCCTCTCGCTGCATACTGACATATCCCATATAAAACAAGAAGGAAAACCATGCTTCTCGCTTATTGGGCTTGACGACGAACCCTCTTTTTTCAATATTCAACTCGATCAAGCATTCACAAAATCCTATGATATATTTACAAGGCGAGAACGGGAAATTTTAAAATGTATTGTTGAGGGCAAGATGAGCAAATCTATCGCTGACGAACTATGCATAAGTCTTCACACCGTGAATTCTCATCGGAAAAATATTCTTGCAAAAGCTGGAGTAAAGACACCTGTAGATCTGATAGCCAAGGCAATAAAGGAAGGCTGGCTTTAGACAGAGGACTACCTTCAGTCAAACAGTGTCGGAGCTCGATCTTTCATTTCTAGGTCAAGGAGGATGGACTTATTGTTCAGTCCTCCGGCAAAACCGACAAGTTTACCAGATCCCCCGATGATCCGATGACAGGGTACAATAATGGATATCGGGTTCTTGTTCAATGCCCCACCTACTGCCCGGACAGCTTTTATGTCACCTAGTTAACGTGCCAGATCGCCATAGGTTTTTGTATGGCCGTAAGGAATAGTTAACAAGGCTTCCCATACTTTAAGTTGGAAAGGGGTTCCCTGCATATCCAGCGGCAGATCAAACACTGTACGCTTGCGATCGAAATACTCCAAAAGTTGCTGTTGCGCGAGTAAAAGTAAAGGTGCTTGATCATCTCTATCCGGCATGGACAACTTTGTACGGGTATAGCCCTCACCTTTCCACAGTACGGCCGCAAGACCGCGTGTAGTTGCCACAAGCCTGATATTGCCTACTGCTGATACAATATCGGTATAAACAAGTCCATTATCCTGCGTCATGTTTTTTATTGGCAAGTTACTAATCTTTTTGATTTCTTTTCCCGCACCGAAAACATGTTTCTAGCCAAGCTGCCACAGCTACCTGTCCGCATTACATAACAACTACAATGATTTGATCATTGCCTCAACTTTTTGTGATATCCGCACTAGAGAAGGTAAATTACCAACTATAGTAGGTGCTATCATTATAAAACGGTTACCACCAGCGGATTTTAGTCTTTCGTCTTCTATTAGACAATTCTTTAACCTATTGTAATTGAACGCTCTGAAAGAAATCAAAGAAAAAATGGTTCCTATTGTCAAAAAAACTATGGAATAGTTCTCTCTCCGGCATCATATCAATGAGTATGAACGAGAGTTATAACCTAGAAACAAAACATCATGGCAGAACTAAATCAAAAAACACAAGACAGCGGAAAGAAAAAAATTAGAACCCGTAAAATGGCTCCGAAGGTAGATCTGACAGCGATGGTAGACCTTGCTTTTCTTTTGATTACCTTTTTCATGCTGACCACGACCCTAAACAAACCGGCAGCAATGGATATTGCCATGCCAGACAAAACAAAGGGCGAGGCTACTCCACCAGTACTTATCGACGAAAACCGGACAGCGACGTTGATCCTTGGAGATGGAAAATTTATGTGGTACCACGGCGATTTCAAGAAGCCGATTGCCTTTTCGGAAAAACCAGGTGATATAGAAAAAACATTGTCACAGGTTATCGCCCAGTTGAAAACCAAGATCAGTCTCATGCCCAATAGCAAAGATATGATTGTACTGATCAAGCCCAGCAAAGAAGCCCGGACAAAAGACCTGATACGTACAATTGACGAACTCAAACATCAAAATATCACACGCTATGTTATCGGCAAAACACAGGATGAAGAAGAAAAACAACTATTGGCCTCCATCCGCTAAAATGCCTAAGCGTAAAAATAGGTCATAAAATAAAACAAGTACTACCACAATTTTACAGTCAGAAGAGGAAGAAGGCTATTAAAAAATGAAAGGAAGTTTAGTTGCTAAGCAATAAAAGCAGTACTTCGGCTTTAATACTAAAAATAAGAATAGGAAAAGACATATCACCCCATAAAAGGAAATAGAGACAATTCAGTCTTTCGATCGTCACTATTTCCTTTTATGTAAGGTGATAATCTATTATCTTTTGTCCAGGTTTTCCCAATACCTTTCCACATTTTCTTTTACCTCCGCAGGCAAAGAAGCATAGTTGTCTGAATAGGAAGTCTTTTTATACCCGTCCTCCGCTTCCGCACGCATCCGATAAAATTGTCCCTTATATAAAATCAACGCAATACAGCTCAATTGTTTTTCGACATCCGCTTTGGGATGTCTGGAATAAATAAACAGCGCATCCAATTTTCCATCTTTATCCGCATCAAAAAAGGCTTTCCGCGATTCCCAGACCGAAGTAATAATTCCGTCTTCTTGAATAGTTTCTTCTACTATTGGTACCCACATACCATCTCTTCGCTGAAATTGCTGTACATACAGTTTGTCCGGATCTGCTCCGCGCTCCTCTTTGGAAAAAATGATATAATTATCTTCCTTTGCAGTCTGAATATGTTCAACCTGCAGAACCCGTTTACCTTTAAACGGAAAGCCCGAAGATTGAAAGTTTTCTTTATTGACTGAAATATCGGTGATCTGTGCCTGTGCAATGGAACATCCCATCAGAAACAGGATAAAAAGTGTGTATTTTCCCATGTGTTCTCCCTAAATTATGTAATCAAATTACTGACAATAAAAGAAAAATACAACAATTTCAACCCGCATCTTTACACCAACCTGATTCTATTCTCCATTATTCTCACTAAATTTATACGATTATTCAAACTGAAGCGGCTTCCGATCAGGTAGCTGTTTCACAAAAAATAGGCAGACAATCCGATGAAGCAGGACATCCAAACCATTGCGGATATTAAAATATTAGTTGATCAGTTTTACACTACTGTTCGCGCAGATAGTCTCATTGGCCCCATTTTTCGAGAGCGTATCCAGGACAATTGGAGCGTACATTTGGAAAAGATGTATCGCTTTTGGCAGACTATTCTATTGGATGAACATACTTATTTCGGCAGCCCGTTTCCTCCTCATATCCCCCTTGCCATCGAGGCAAAACATTTTGACCAATGGCTCCTGCTATTTGAAGCTACAGTCGATCGCTTATATAAAGGCGAAAAAGCAGAGGAAGCCAAATGGCGTGCGCAAAAAATGGCGCAAATGTTCCAGTTTAAAAAAGAATATTTCAACGCCAACCCTAAAAAGAAACCTTTAATATAAAAAACGCATTCAATAGCATTTCCGTTCCCCCTCTTTTTTATTTTGTATTCAAGCTTATTTCACGCAAGCTGCAAACACAAAGTAAAAAACTGCAAATCAACACAATACATTAGAATAACAAATTTTAACATTTCGTATTCTACATTATGTAGAATATATTCTATATTTGTAGTATGAATAAATTATCAGCGACTGAAGAACAATTGATGGGGTACATCTGGGACATGAAAAAGGCCTTTATGAAAGATATTATGGACGCTTATCCTGAACCCAAACCTGCTCCGACGACCATTGCGACCTTACTAAAACGGATGACCGAAAAAGGTGCCATATCGTATGTATTATATGGTAATTCGCGGGAGTATTACCCTTTGTTCGACAAAGACAATTATTATCTCGCACACGTCAATGATATTGTTGAAACATATTTTGATAATTCAGCTTTAAAATTTGCTTCTTTTTTCACAAAGCAATCGCAGTTGACCAAAGAGCAATTGGAGGAACTGAAAAAAATAATTGATTCAGAAATTAAAAACAAAGCGACATGATTATCTATTTGGGAAAATTGATCGCCTGTTCGGGCTTACTGTATCTCGTATACATTTTTCTTCTACAACAGCAAAAGCTTCTGGTCTTTAACCGATTTTATTTGCTTACCATTATCCCGATCGCACTTTTTGCACCATTGCTGCAAACTGCCTTACCATCTTTTATTCCTGATTTTTTTTATTTTAATGGCCTACGGCCAGAAGTAGTTCCAGAGAATTCGGAGGCCGCCATCACAGCTCCTGCTGCCGTTCCACAACAACCGATAATATCGACCTACACGGTTATTTTCCTTGTTTATCTATCGATCACGATTGTACTTTTGATTAAGTATATCTTGAGCTATAAAAAGTTCTTAACTTATATTGACCGCGCAACTGTAACTGACAATCCTTCAATTTATAGCATTCATGGCCTCAAAACACCCTTCTCATTTTTAAGCCGGATCTATGTTCCCCGTAGAGCGTATTTACAAGGTGAGATTGAGGCTTCGATTATTGCGCACGAGCAGGCACATGTAGACCAGCGGCATTCCATAGATGTGGTGGTCATGCAGTTCATACGTGTTATCCTATGGTTTAATCCCTTAGTTTACCTGATTGACAGAGCCGTCCGACAAAACCACGAGTACTTGGCAGACGATGCCGTCGTACAGGTTTATGAACGTACCAGTTACCAACATCTGATTATCCAGTGGAGCTTGGTCTCCCCCGATATAAACGCATTACCGGCCAGTAATTTTAATTATTTAACAACAAAAAAACGATTAATTATGTTACAGAAAAGAACCAACAGCGGTAAGCTCTTGCTGATGCCTGCGCTTACCCTCTTGCTGACAACAGCAATCAGTCTGCTGTTTTCGACTCCTGTCGAAGCGCAGAAAACAACTCCGGCCAAAACAGAAAAAACTGAACCGGCAAAACCGGCGATGACTCCACCTGCTACCAGACAACCTGGTGCGCCAAAAGCAGTATCCAAAAGACCTGATCCTCCAAAAGCAGAACGACTGCCAGCTGCTGAACCCATGAAAAATGCTGCTCAAAAAAAAGAAACAATACACTTCCAAGAGCCCAAAAAGACAGGTAGAAATGGTAAGAAAACAATGAAAAATAGGCCGCCGATGCTCGAAGAAGTAAAAGTTGCCCCTAAAATCGAAGAAGTGGTTTTGGAAGATGTGCAAATTAAGGAACCTAAGCGGATCAATGTAAACGGAAATAAGAATGGAAATTCAATCGGAAATGGCAATGCAAACGAAAACGTAAAATTTAAGGAAGCTAAAAAGGTATCTTCTCATGTGGACTTCGCAACATCTGTGAAAGCAAACAATGTCCAAGTAAATAATCCTAAAACTGTTTCGATCGTAAGAACGGGAACAGCTACACCTGGATCGGCAAAGGTATCAGAAATTAGGTCGACAGAACCAAATACGATAACAAATGTAAACGTGAGTTCTGCTAGTACCATCGGTTCTGAAGCAAAGGGAAACAGTGGGAAGCGCGCTGCTAAAATTGTACTTAGAGGTCAGCCCGCAAAAAAAGAGGTTACTTCGAACTAAGTAGGATTTACGTCAATTGACATCGAAATTCCATCTCAAATCAAAAAACCGGAGGAAAGACTACTCCTCCGGTTTTCCAGCCAAGCTAACATACGAAAAAATCACTTAATCCCTGTACTGTCATACCATTTCAAAATCTATTGCATCCGTACTGCTTAAATCACTTTTGGCGCAGCTGTCAGGTAGTTCCTAAAGCCTTCTTATCATCTTTTACCGCTTTACCGCGCTAAACCCAACCTTCCTCAATTGTTTTTTTGATCAACTGTAAGGGAGTCTTAACTCCCGCCTTCACTAAGATATTTTTACGATGCGTATTGATTGTATGAATACTTAGGTACAAACGGTCGGCGATCTCCTGACTATTCATGCCCTCAACTATTCCTTTGAGCACCTCTGTTTCCCGCTCAGTGAAAAGCTTCGTCCCAACAGATACAGCTATTGCATCGGGAATATTATACAATGAGGGCTCTCCATATAATCCGATGATCGAACAAGTTGGTTTGCCCCGCTTTTGCAAATGTGTGATGTCTGTATGCACATGCAAACTATGGTAAAGATTATTCTCATCGTAGTCGATGATCACATATTGAAGTAAAATACGGAGATAATTACCATCCTTTTTCTTTATTCGCAAGTCATACTGGAATTTATAATGAGTTATTTTTTCCATTGGAACAGTATTGAGGAATGAGGTAATGTACTGTTCGAAATTCATAAAATAAGGCATGTCAGCTGGATGAATACTATCCATAAAAAGGCGTAAATCCATCTCTTCGGGGCTATACCCCAGCATCGCACTCATTTCGGGCCCCGCCTCGGCAATGTCTCCATTATAAATATCGAAGAGCAAAAAATAATAATCTCCGGCCTGAAATATATTGAACAGCTTTCTATAAACCTCCAGCTGCTGGTGAAGTGTTAAAGGATCAATAGTTTTCCCCTGCTGGGCGACAGTCTTCCAGTATTTTCGCACCTCTAGATAGAAAGGCGCATTAAAATCAGTTTTCATAGTTCAGTTGTATATGGTTGTTTTTTTCGGTAGCTCTACGTTTCCAAGAGAAAATCGTTATTTCGGCTTTATTTCTGATTAACAAATAGGCTATTCAATTGTTTAGCCTATTTTTTCCGATTTTACACCCCATCGCATTATTTATTTATTAGCAATTTAAGAATGATAAACCCGAAAAAATACGCTATCATAAACTTCGTTATTTCTTTGTTTTATCACAAATCATTTATTTAAAATTGTGTGAATGTACAGTTGCTATCCCACAGATATTTTTGTGGTTTTAAGCATACATTAGTGAAAGTTTATCGGGAGCGAGATGGATCAAGAAAGCCGTACAAACGGGAATTTGCTGCGGCTTCACACTAACCTATAAAAAACATTTACTTTATGAAAAGTACCTATATATGACGGTTGAGGAAAAATGCACTACGTGCTGACTAACAAAATAGGCCGCCAGTATATCGGATACGCTGCGGCCTAAAACATCAATTAATACGAATAAGAATTTATATCGTGTATCCCCTCCATTAAACTTCGATACACTACTTAATAAGACGCCCCCGCGAACAAATAGTCCCAATAGAAAAACAAAAAAATCATAACTAGCTGGCTATTAAAATAAATCAGCGCCAATATTGATCTGACCTTTGCCATCCGATTTGAGCTGGATCGTCTTATCGCGATAACGAACTACAACATTTCCGTTATATTTCGGTTTTAAGACAGCCTGCTTTAGCTGACCATTTTCCCAAGTGATATCCACTTCTACATTTCCCCTGGCCTTCAATCCTTTTATCATTCCGTCGGGCATTTTATTTCCCAGTGCAGGCAACAGTTCAATAATATAATTTCCTTCCTTATCCTTCACATGACTCTGCAGGAACATTTCCGCGAGCGCAGCCGTAGCACCAAAATTGCCATCAATCTGAAATGGTGGATGATTGTCAAAAAGATTAGGCAATGTCTTGTCACTGATCAGATGCTGAAAAAGCAGATACGAATGATTGCCATCATGCAGCCTGTTCCACATATTTATCTTCCAGGCCAAGCTCCATCCTGTCGCGCCATCGCCTCGGCTCACAAGGGTCTTCTTCGCCGCTTCTGCAAGCGCAGGTGTCTGTAGCATCGAAATTTCGCTGCTCGGATATAAGCCATAGAGATGGGATACATGCCGGTGTTGTACCTCCGTCTCGGCATAATCTTCTATCCACTCCATCACACGTCCGGTTTTGGCGCTAATTTGTGTCGGGATTAATTTCGCTAGGACATCCCGGCAGCGATTACCTAATTGTTGATCAACCTTCAAAATCTCGGTCATCTCAATATAATGTTGCAGCAATTCGCGGATAATCTGTGTGTCCATCGTGGCACCATAGGTAAAACTAGAAACCTCTCCGTTGGGCAATATAAAGCTATTTTCTGGTGAATGCGAGGGGTTTGTTGTCCAATAACCTTCAAACTTTTTACCTACAGGGACTTTCACCATAAAGTCAAGTATAAATTCAACCGACCCTTTAACGATTGGATAAGCGCTATTCCGTAAAAATTCAACATCTTTCGTATAGGCATAGTGTTCCCAGGGATGGCGTGCCAGCCAGGCTCCGCCCATAGGCCAGATCCCCTGCACTCCATCCGCGGGTGCCGTAAAACCCCAGGCATCCGTCAGATGATGTACTACCCATCCCTTAGCACCATAGGTTACCTGTGCGGTTTTTTGCCCCGATGGAATCAATGCTTTTGTTAAATCAAACAGCGGCATATGCAGTTCCGAAAGATTTGTGGACTCTGCAGCCCAATAGTTCATCTGGAGATTGATATTCGTATGGAAATCGGCATTCCATGGCGGGTTCATCTGCCAGGCCCAGAGTCCTTGTAAATTAGCAGGCATTCCCCCCATCCTCGAACTGGAGATCAATAAGTAGCGTCCAAACTGAAAGTATTTTGCAATCAGGCTCGCTGGTACTATTTTAGAAGATTTCGTTAAACGGATCAACGAATCTGTTGGCAAGTTTTGCTCCTGCGCAGACAGTGGTTTCAAGCTGAGTTGCACACGGTTGAAATAGCGCTGATAGTCCTGAATATGCTGCTGTTTGATCGTCTCAACCGACATCCCTTCGCTGGCGGCCAATATCTTCCGACAGCTTTCCAGTGGATCAATACCAGAATTAACTTTGCCTGTCGCCATATTGGCCAAACCCGGATAATCTGTTGCACAGCTAACCAGCAAAGTAATCTCGTCAGCATCGCTGATCTCCATGCGGCCATTTTCATTTTTCAGTGTTCCACCTTTTTGAAGCACTTTGGCTATACCCGCAAAGCGAAGGCCCTTCTCTCCGGAATGTTGAAATTCTGCCGCGATCTGGCCTTTTAACACAATACTATTTGGATCTTCCGAAGAAGTTTCGACAGTATAGTCCTGTGCTCTTTTCCATGTAAAATTGAGATCCAGTGCTTTCTTACGGCTCGCAGTATAATGGATAACCAGTATATTCCGCGGGGCAGAAATAAAATATTCCCGTGTAAAACGAACACCATCCTGTTCATATTCCACATGGGAAACAGCATTTTCCAAATCCAATACACGTCGATATTTAGCAGCTTTGAGATGCGGCATGTCCAGCCAGAGCTCACCAAAAGACTGGTAAGGCTTAATCCGCCGGGGAATCCCCATCAAGGTACTATCCGCGATCTGGACGGCCTCTTTGTTATTTCCCGCAAATAACAATTGCTGGATTTTTGGCAGGGCTTCCTTTCCTCTTGGATTAGCAGCCTCCATGCGGGATCCCGCCCATAGGGTATTTTCATTCAATTGTATACGTTCATCAGCTACCCCTCCGAATACCATTGCACCCATCCTCCCATTCCCCAAGGGTAAGGCTTCTTCCCATACTGCAGCGGGTTGTCGATACCAGATCTGCAATGCTGCATTCTTAACCGACGAAACAGAAACTATAGAAGCGCGATCCTTCCAGTTGGCATCTATCTTTTGCAGTCGCTGGCTGGCCGGCATAGTCAAGAGGCTATCCAAAGCTGCAATCTTAGTTTTGCCCTGAGTTGCTGGCACAGCGGAAGCAGTTGCTTGCATGTACCAACAGCTCAGTACCGTAAAAGGTAATACAACAAATAGCCCTATAAAGTGTCTTTTCATTTGATATCGTTTAAACAGAAATTATTCTTGGTTAGAATCTATTCTTCTATTATACCATAAAAGACGCTCAAATAGCGCAATTGTCCTGAACTAATTTTGTAACTATCTTGTTATTAACATTCCTGTCTTTATCATGCAGGCTTTCATCCGCTGATAAGTACGGTCGATATCATGATCCAGTCCGATCGAAAAACGAATCAATCCATCGGAGATTCCCATGCTCAGGCGTTCTTCTTCCGGAATTTCTGATGAAGTCGAACTTCCCGAACACGAAAATAAAGTTTTATAGAATCCAAGACTTACGGCCAAGTATCCCAGATTTTCCGTTTGCATCAGTTCCATAAGTTCATTGGCCTTTGCTGTCGTTCCGGCATCCAGTGTCAATATCCCTCCAAAGCCATATTCCGAATGCATCATATTCTTCAGCAATTCATGATGTCTGTGAGAGGGCAATCCAGGGTATGAAACTTTTAGCCCATCCTGTTCAAAACGCTCTGCGAGATAATGTGCATTGTGACTATGTTGCTTCATACGGATATGGAGCGTCCTTAGATTCTTAAGAATACTGGCTGAGCGCAAGCTGTCCATCGTCGGACCGAGCAGCATACAAGCACCAGAATTTACATTTTTAGTAGCATCAATAAATTCCTGTGTTCCGCAGTAAACTCCACCCACTGTATCACTGCTACCATTGATAAACTTGGTCAGGCTGTGGATCACGATATCCGCGCCGAATAAAGCGGGTGAAATTGATAAGGGTGAAAACGTATTGTCCACAACAAGTTTTAGATTATACTTTTTACAGATCGTAGCCAACTTCCTTAAATCCGCTACTTCCAATAAAGGATTACTGACACTTTCACAATAGATTATCTTCGTCTTGGGACCTATAGCCTGCTCAATCGCTTCAAAATTGCTGATATTAACAAAGCTTGTTTCAATATGAAATGGAGGCAAAAAATTCTTCAGGAAAGCATAGGTTCCCCCATAGATGGTCCGGCTGGAAATAATATGGTCACCACTTTTACATAATTGCAGCAAGACAGTGGTAATAGCCCCCATCCCCGAAGCAGTAACATTGGCTGCAGCCGTATTCTCCAATTTGGCCAGCGCCTGTGCAAGATACAGATTCATCGGTGAGGAATGCCGGGAGTATAAATAGCAACCCTCTGCATTTCCTTCAAAGGTATCGAACATCGTTTTGGCCGAAAGAAAAGTATAAGTGGAGCTATCCGAAATTGAGGGATTTACCCCACCGAATTCCCCGAAATATTGCAAATCCTGTATTTCATTTGCTGCATTAAAATCTTTCATCTGCATATAATTTGGTTTTAAGGGTTATAAAAGGCATCCGATTTATTTGGTAAGCATGTACAATTTTGCTTCTTAATAAACCGAGACCTTCCTATTTTTTATTTATAAAATTGGATTTTTTCAAGCTTTATTACAACAATTTTTAGGTATATTAGATTATAAATCTAATATTTACGGCTACAAAGGAAAATAGATCTAAAACAACTAAACATTTAGCCTTTTAACCAAAAAATTATCTATGCAGTTTGATGAAACAGATAAAAAATTATTACAATTTCTCCAGGAGGACGCAAAACAGACCAGCAAAGAGCTGGCTCATAGATTAGGCTTATCTGTTACAGCGGTCTACGAACGTGTGCGAAAGCTTGAAAATACCGGCGTAATCTCCAAATATGTTGCGCTGCTCAATAAGCACAAGATTGTCAAAAATTTTATGGTACTGTGCCATGTCAAACTTACGCAGCATAAAAAAGAGTATATTCAGCAGTTCGAACGGGAGGTGATGGGTTTACTGGAGGTTACGGAGTGCTTTCATGTCAGTGGTGACTATGACTATATCCTAAAGATCTGCGTACGTGATATGGAAGATTACCGGCATTTTATGTTGACTAAACTAACATCCTTACAACATATCGCCAGCACGCATAGCTCTTTTATGATCGCAGAAGTCAAAAACACCATGACTATTCTGGTTTAGTTAGCACTAAACCAGAACACCATTTTTCGATGCAATCGGATCAGGCAGATTATCTTCGCCTGCCATTTGCAATAGGTCTATCTCAATCGTACGACAGATGGACAGCATCGGAATGTCAAACATTAGTCCGCCAAAAGGGTTTTCGGTATAGTCCCCCACAAGTTCCATGACGATATAAATCCATCCGATAACCACACAAAAGGGAATACTTGTCCAGATACCCCAATGTCCCAACTTAGCAAATTCATTGACCAGCCCCAAGGGTAATAGGAGAATCAAAATCACATTAAAGACAAATGCCGTGCTCGCGAATTGCCTTGGCGAAGGGAATTTCTTGATCCGTTCGGCCTGCCCCTGGTAATCATAAAATTGGTTGAGGCAGGTCTGCAATTGCGTTTGATTAAAATCAGAGATATGCCCATCGTTTTTGAGGGCATTGACATCCTTAGCCTGTTTAGAGTTTAGATAAGTTGCAAAGTTTTTATAGGTTGACTGCTGCGCAAATTCTTCTGCTGTAAGATATTTATGCAAAAAAATAGGCGTCCGGCTATAATCTGGAAAACCTGCCTTGATTAATCGATGTCGCTTCACATTCAAGGCACCAATATGTCTTTTTAGGCTGATATGTTCCCATTCGGTCGGAACAAGCAGTTGCTCGCGAAATTGATAGAGCCAGGCAATATGCCGATAGGTTATTTTTTTTCTGATTTCATCCAGATGCTGTTGATCCCCCTGTTCGGTATTAAAGGCGTAAAGCATGGATACAAAAGAGCGACTGGAATTAACAATTCCGCCCCATATCTTTCGGGCTTCCCACAACCTGTCATACGCCTGATTATTTTTAAAACCTACATAAAAAGCCTCCGCTGTACCGATCAATGCTAATGGAACCCAAGGGATAATCATCCATTCCCATTGAAAAAAATAATAGACAAGAGCAACCAAACAACACCAAGCTGTCAACCAGATCAAGTGAACACCAGCCAGATTAAAAATCTGTTTGTAATTAAAATATTTTGTTGTTATCATAAAAATATAGCCTTTAACAATATATTCGCTATGTCGCAAAAATCAACCTTTCATCCAGAATGCCATCGGACTTTTGAACCAAAAGTTATCTGTAGTTGAATGTACAATTTTAAATGTATATAGTCCAAAATCCCTTTCGATTTTTATACGAAAATATATTTCGCCTCACAGTCTTTTCCATGTCCTACCTAGGTCAGGGCAATTCCGACAGAACCATGGAACCCTACCATGAAAGGAATAGTATTAAGACTTCTACCGAGCAACCTGATAGATTCAAACAATCAGTACAGCTGCTTCAAAGTGATACAAATCAAAGTCCGAAAAGGTTTTACAGCTTTTTTCCAGTAAATAGTCTTTATAAAGAAGACGGTCGATGAAGCCATTTGTTACTAAAAAAACGAAAATATTGGAAATAAATCCTATTTTGAACTTCCTAAGTCAATAAAGATTAGAAATTATGAATGTGATAAAATTGATAAAAATAGAAAGAACAGCGAACGCGTTAATATCCGCTGTGTGTAGGAGAGATTATAATCAGATCAAAAAACCCTGATTTTCAAATTGCTTCACTAATTTTTCGGCATCCCTTTCTGCCTCGCTTTCCTCTACCTCATAATTATCCAACAAAACAGCTGTTACGCTTTCGACATTAAATTCTTTTCCCTGCAGTTCCAACCAAATCTGTACAGCAGTCTCATTAAATGTATACACTTTCGACATATCCAGTTGATCTTGTCCTGGATAGATTAGTATATGATCATCGCCCAATTTGCGTAATTGTAAATCTCCTCTAAGTTTCATTTGGCTATTCCTCCGATTATCTCTATGACATTAAAACCATTGATCTGGTTTGGTATATTACAAAAAATACTTCTGATGGATTCGAATGGCTAATTCTTCTCCACATTGCTTCCTATCAAAAATACAAAAGTCAGGGGAAAATACAGCACTTGATTTTTTTTATTATCAGGTGCATATCATAAAAAATAACTGAAGGTATCTATTTATATCTAATTCTATTTTAATACTTCGGAAAAGAGCAATAAGTAGCAGGCAAAAACTCAAGGGACTCTCCTCCCTAATCAACTTCTCACAAAGCAGAAACTCGTTCCCGCCGATAAATTTTGGGCAGAAATTTTTTCTCCCTCTCTTCCACCTTAATTTTGTGCATTTGTCAATATTCGCGCTGATCCGTTGTCAATAATATTCAGATTTGATAATTTGAAAATGGCAATCTGTATATGGCTGCAAAAAAAAGCGTCATCAAAATGCTTGATTTACAAATTAATATTCATAATGATAGTATTGAATGAGATTGGTCCCAATATAATACGTACTTGCGACGTCAATTAAATTAAGATAGCTTACGAATAAAAAAATCCGCTTTCAAAGGGAAGCGGATTTTTTTATTGTCTTATCCTAAATTAACGATTCGTAAAGCTTATGCTTTTTCTTCTTTTAGTGTAGATGATTCTTTTTTGGGCTCTTTTTCCTCAAAACCTGAACGTAGGATTTCATCCCATAGCGATGAACTCACGCCGAATCCTTTTTCAGGATCCGAATAGTGATGCAACATATGGTGTTGCTTAATCCGTTTGAAAATACCACTCTTAAAGTTAGCATGATGCATGGCATAATGACATTCATCATAGATTAGGTATCCAACCATAAATCCGGAGAAAAAGCACGCTAGGATAAATTCGTTTGAAAAGAACAATGTAAATCCAAAATAAACCAGCGCCGCCAAGGGAATACTTGCCGATAAAGGCATGACCAAACGCATCCGGTCTCTTGGGTAATCATGATGTACGCCATGAAAAATAAAAGCAATTCGTTTACCCCATTCTGATGTCGGATGGAAATGGAATACCCAACGGTGGAGCGCATACTCAAATGCTGTCCAAAATGCCAAACCGAAAATAAAGTATCCAATATATGTCAATAGGGAAACCTCTCCCCAAACCAGAGCTTTGTACGAAAAGAAAATCACTACGGGTACATAGAAAATCAAAGGTACACTCCAATGCACTTTCGTCAAAGACTCTAAAAAGTCATTTTTGAACATGCGCGTAGATTCCGTAGAATTTGAAACATAATTACGCTTTGCCATAATACTATTTTTATTATTCCCTCACAAAAATAAGTATTTTAAGCACAAATGAAGAAGGTCGCAGCCTATAAAAACAAAATATTTGACCTTTTCAACAAAAAGGTTAAACACGCACTCTAAGTGATTTTGTCTAAAACCTTTTATTTGATCTCTTAACTTAAACTTTCAGAGTCAATTTACCCAAACGGTGTGCAAATCCGCCTTGGTAAAATTGACAAAATCAAGACAGTTGATTATTTAAAAATGACTGTTCCACCCGCCATTTTCCTCTCTACACGTTGTTCGGGCTTACCATATACATCTATTGTACCGCCGCCACGTGTTTTCGTTTCAATAGAATCTATCGCATTGACCTCTGCTTTTCCACCTCCATTTACGGTTACAATAGTAGTCTTGGTTTTAAAATCTTTTCCCTCATATTTACCCCCAAAATTGGAGATAACCTCCTGTCTGTCTGCTTTCCCATAAAGTGCAACGGTTGCTCCTGAAGTCACTTTTACTGTCGCATTTTTTGTATCAGCATATACATCCACCAATCCGCCTTCAGCGGCATAGAGTTTTAGCTGGTCTGATGACACGGTATTATTTGATGTAGCAAATACTTTAGCTCCTTTTTTAGCTTCTATATTTTTTAGATTTTTATAATACACTTTAACAGAGATATTGCCGCCCTGCAACATATTCAGGGTATTCATTTTTAAGACCAAAGCGCCGTTGGTATTAACGACCTTTACATTCTCGTAATTCTGCCCTTCAAAAATCACCAGCGACTCGTTGGACTTGATCAATTCAACCTGGATTTTATCTGTAGCGGCAACCGAACTGAAATCGCCTACATTTTGTTTTGTCTGTCCGAAACCTACTTGGGTCATTAATAAAAGAAATGCACTGATTCCTAAAAACTTCATCATGATATTCGCTATATTATTTTCACTTTTTGATATACATTCCCTACAATATTCCGACTTGTAATTGCCTATAGGGATAGTATATTCATTCTAAACTTATTTAAGTTCTTGATGTCAAAAAACACGCCAATCAAGCTGAATATTCCCGTTTTTTAACCTATTTTGACAAAAAAAGGTGTCCTGATCCAGGACACCTTTATAGCATATATTTTATTCAGCTTACAATTTGCTGTTTACATCTACTGCATTCAAATCAGCAAAAGCTTCTTTCAAGCGAGCAACAAATGCTTCTTCGCCTTTACGTAACCATACACGTGGATCGTAATATTTTTTGTTCGGAGAATCTGCACCTTCAGGGTTACCGATCTGTCCTTGCAAATAGTCGTGGTTTTTAGCTTCATAACCTCTTACACCATCCCAGAAAGCCCATTGCATATCTGTATCGATGTTCATTTTGATTGCACCGTAAGAGATCGCTTCAGCAATTTCCTCTGGAGAAGAGCCAGATCCACCATGGAATACAAAATTCACCGGCTTTTCAGCTGCAAGATTATATTTTTCGCGAATATATTCCTGAGAATTGTGTAAGATTACTGGCTGTAATTTGACGTTACCTGGTTTATATACACCGTGTACGTTACCGAAAGCCGCAGCAACGGTAAATTTGTCAGATACTTTCGACAATTCTTCGTATGCATAAGCAACTTCTTCCGGTTGTGTATATAATTTAGAGCTGTCAACATCCGAGTTATCAACACCGTCTTCTTCTCCACCTGTAACACCCAATTCGATCTCAACAGTCATACCTAGTGGTTTCATACGCGCTAAGTATTTTGCAGAAATTTCAATATTCTCCTCAATTGGCTCTTCAGATAGATCCAACATGTGTGAAGAGAACAATGGCTTACCGTGTTGTGCGAAGAATTTCTCACCAGCATCCAACAAACCGTCGATCCAAGGTAAAAGTTTTTTAGCTGCGTGATCGGTGTGCAAAATTACCGCAACACCATAGTGCTCTGCCAATAAATGCACATGTTGTGCTGCAGATACCGCACCTAATACACAAGCTTGCAAGTTGTCATTATTTAATGTTTTACCTGCATAGAATTGTGCACCACCATTTGACAATTGAATAATTACTGGAGAGTTTACTGCTTTAGCAGTTTCCATTACCGCATTGATAGAATTTGTTCCGATAATGTTCACCGCAGGCAAAGCAAACTTATGTTTCTTTGCAACTTCAAACAACTCTTGTACTTGATCTCCTGTCAATACACCTTTAAAATCTTTTAGGCTCATATTACTGTTATTGATTTATTTTAATCTTTATTAACTCTTGAAGCTACTAAATTATTAAAAATAATTATTACTTCCTAATTTTTATAGTGTACTAAATACACTATCAATTATTTGTTACCGTATTCTTTCAACCGCAAGGTACAATCACTTTCAGCCCACTGGAAGTATTAAACCAATCCAGCTTCGAAGGAAGCTATCCTTAGGGCGCCGGTTTTCACAGGGAATAATAATTAAACAGATCTTATCCGACACATAGGATGACAGGCTGCGCTGTTTTATCCCACGGAGGCCCTATACTCCATCAAAAAAAATACGTTTAACAACACTTAAATACATCGCGGATTGTTTAAATTTGAGCTCACTAATATTGTAATCATTATGCTGCAGGTATACGGTATCAAGAATTGTAACACAGTAAAAAAAGCCTTAACATGGTTAGAGGACAATCAGATTGCCTATCAATTTCATGACTTCAAAAAAGAAGGTGTCAGTGACCAAAAATTGAGCGAATGGGAAGAAAAAGTAGACTGGCAGTCACTCGTCAACAAAAAAGGTACTACCTGGAAAAAACTGACCGCAGAGGAACAAGCTGGGGTTGTTGATGCAAAAAGTGCCAACCAAGTTTTAAAAGAGCATACCAGTATGATCAAGCGTCCTGTGATCGAATACGGTAAAGGTATCTTGCTCGGATTCAATGAAGATGATTATAACAGCAACTTAAAATAATTGTTACAAGCTCCTTTAAAAAGGAGCTTTTTTTTTTCTTATGTACTTTTCATTGTATATTGGGACCAATAAACATAATTTTAATACAAACAGCTATGATGAAAAGACTTGCATTGGCTTCTTTGAGCCTTGTCGCATTGAGCTATGCTTTTCCGTCCTTTTCCCAGGAAAAAACATCCAACTATAGTTATACTGAAGCTTTTGCACCATTGTTTTTTAAAAACAATGGAAACGATTATCGCTCCGCGGCCGGTAAGCCCGGCGTGGGATATTGGCAAAATTCTGCAGACTACAAGATACAGGCCTCATTAAACGACCAAAATGATCAGGTGACCGGTGCCGTGGAGATTACCTATAGTAACAACAGCCCGGACAATATGGATTACCTTTGGCTTCAGTTGGACCAAAACATGTTTTCACAACATGGTCGCGGTCAATTAATTTCGCCGTTGACCAATAGCCGATATGGTGATGGAAATTCAAAATTTGACGGCGGTTACCAGATTCAGTCTGTCACTGATGCCAATGGCAAAACCATAGAACACATCATTGATGATACACGTATGCAGCTGCGACTGCCCACCGCGTTAAAAAGTAAGGGTGGAAAAATTACTTTTAAGATTACCTACCAATATACCGTGCCACAATATGGCGCAGACCGTACCGGTATACTCGATACTAAAAACGGAAAAATCTATGCCATTGCCCAGTGGTTTCCCAGACTCTGTGTATATGACGATATCCGAGGCTGGAATACCTTACCTTATACAGGTCCAGGAGAATTCTACCGCGAATTTGGCAATTACCAGGTTGAGATCACAGCGCCGGCCAATCATATCGTTGTACTTGGAGGGGAACTCTTAAATCCCCAAGAAGTATTTACAGCCGATCAGCTCAAAAGATATCAGCTCGCCTTACGTAGCGATGAAACTGTACTGATTCGCTCCGCTGAAGAAGTGACCGCCAAAAATTCCAGACCGAACAAAAAGACGCTAACCTGGAAATATCAGCTCAACAATGCACAGGACATTGCATGGGCTTCCTCTACCGCCTTTATACTGGATGGCGCCAAGATCAATCTACCCAGTGGCAAAAAAGCCCTTGCCCTATCAGCTTATCCGGTGGAAAGTAACAGCAACAATGCCTGGGAGCGTTCGACAGAATACACCAAAGCTGCCATCGAAATTTATTCCAAAAACTGGTTTGAATACCCCTACCCTGTGGCCGTAAATGTCGCTTCTAATGTGGGTGGTATGGAATATCCGGCCCTGTCATTCTGTGGTAATCAAGCCAAGGCCGGTTCGCTTTGGGGAGTGACCAACCACGAATTTGGCCACAACTGGTTCCCAATGATCGTAGCCTCCAACGAACGTGAACATGGCTGGATGGATGAAGGTTTCAACACCTTTATCAATGAGTTGGCAACACAGGAATTTAATAATGGCGAATATTATCGTGCTCAGGCGAGTCGGTCATATATTTTTACGTCACAGAATCTTGAGCCGATTATGAGTACCCCACAAAATATGAAGGAACGCAATATCGGTGCCCTCGTTTATTACAAACCAGCCTATGGACTAAAATTGTTGCGCAATGAGATTATCGGCAAAGAACGCTTCGATTATGCTTTTAAAAAGTACATCCAGGAATGGGCATTTAAACATCCAACACCAGAAGACTTCTTTAAAGCGATCGAAAACGGAACCGGCGAAAACCTGAATTGGTTTTGGCGGGGCTGGTTTGTCAACAACTGGCAAATGGATCAGGCGATCAAGTCCGTGTCCTATGTCAACAATCAACCTATGCTCGGCGCCTTGGTTACGGTAGAGAATCTGGAAAAATTACCGATGCCTACTATCGTTGAGGCAACTACAGTATCCGGCAAAAAAATAAGAAAAAAACTACCCGTGGAGATCTGGGAAAGAAACAATGTATGGCAATTTAAAATGGAAACAAAAGAAGCGTTACAGTCTGTTCAGTTAGATCCCGATGATGTGATGCCGGATAAGAATCCAGACAATAATACATGGAAGGCAAATTAACACAATAATTCAAAATCTATTCGTTATTTTTGATAAGGAAATGCGACGTCATGAAACCATTATGAACCAAAAAAATTGTTCATAATGGTTTCATTGCAATAAATAAAAGGCAACAAGCTCATTAATGTATATAATTATATCCCCATGAAAGTAATACAAACGATTCTAAGCTGCTTATTGATGATCTTGATCTCTGGACAACTATTAGCACAGGAAAAAACCAAAGGTATTATTATGGAGCTTGTCAGCGGAGAAAAAATAGAAGCTGCGCAGATCCAGAATTTACGGAGCAAAGTGGAAGTTCAGACCAACCGCGATGGATCATTTGCTATTGATGCCAATATTAATGATCTCTTACTGATCAAAGCGAACGGGTATGAACAGGATACGGTATTCATTTATGATTCAAGTCTACGAAGAATCTATTTGAACAGAATAAACACTCCTATTGAATTAAGCCAGGTCGTCGTAGAACGGATGACCGATAGTAGACTCGCAGCGGAAATCCAACGGGAAAAAGAAGCCGGGAAATATTCAGATGTCAGTAAAAACCGTGGTGGGATCCGTATCTCTCCAAGCCGTATATTTAGCAAAGAAGGAAAACAGGCTCGCTCAAACTATAAACTTCTCGTAGCAGAAATGGAAAAAAGAGCCGTTGACCGGAAATTTACAGACAACCTCATCAAGGAGCTGACTCCATTGAATGCCGCCGAACTAGCACTATTTAAAGAAAGGTTTAGACCTTCTTATCAGTTTATTCAAAATAGCAGCCTTGAAACACTGCGGGTCTATATCATGGATAGTTACAAAAAATTTAACGAGAAAAAATAAAAAAAAGGACTTTTTATCACGTGATTGTCAGAAGGCTTTAAACTGTAATATTTTTTATTTCAGTTTAAAGCCTTTTCTATTACCTTTGTATTATCAAATTAAAAATCAGCAACGGAATGTTACACAACTTGAGATTTGCAACAGCTTTACATATCATGGTCTTAGCACAATTGGAGGAATCCGGACAGTGGCTCTCTTCCGAATACATCGCATCGAGCATCCAGATAAATGCTGCTGTAGTTCGCAAGGAAATCGCTTCCCTTAAAACGGCTGCCTTATTAATCAGTAAAGAGGGCAAAGGCGGCGGGATTCGCATAAACGATGGAAAAGAACGAATTACCCTTGCAGACATCTATCTCAGTACAAAACAACATGAGCTATTGGGCAAATTCAACAATCCCAATCCGGCTTGTGTGGTAGGTAAAAACATCAATGCCAAATTGCAGGATCTTTATCAGGAAGTCGACACTGATATTGTAGGCCGTTTGGAAAAGATAACGCTAGCTGATTTTAGCAAAACATTTAATTAAAAACACATGAAAGTAGCAGTAATTGGATCCACAGGATATGTAGGAACACATCTTGTCAAAGAGTTGGCTGACCGAAACTACGAAGTTATCGCAATCGCCCGCCATACAGAAAGCATTCCTTCGAATGGCAATATCACAAAAGTAGAAGCTGACATCAATAATCACGAACAATTGATAAATGCATTAACAGGTGCAGATGTTGTAATTTCAGCTTTTAATGCAGGTTGGACCAACCCCAACCTTTATGAAGATTTTACAAAGGGAGCCTTAGCTATTCAACAGGCTGTAAAAGATGCCGGCGTTAAACGTTTTATTGTTGTCGGTGGAGCAGGCAGTTTGCTAATAGACGGCAATCGTTTGGTCGATTCACCTGAATTTCCACAGGAAATTAAACCTGGAGCATTAGCCGCAGCAGATTACCTTGATACCATTCGCAAGGAAAATCAGCTTGAATGGACAATGATCAGCCCTGCCATCGAAATGAATCCGCATGCAGGAGGCACACGGACTGGCCAATACCGTACAGGACTGGATAGCCCTGTATTTGATCAAGAAGGCCGTTCTAGGCTATCTGTTGAGGATCTTGCCGTCGCTATTGTTGACGAGATCGCTAATAAACAATTTATCAACAAACGTTTTACAGCAGCATACTAACGGCTATACAATCGATTGATTTATATTTAATACAAAATTTTATTACAAAAGGGAAGCGCAATCTTCCCTTTTGTCGTTGATATCATTTATATTTGACATTAATTAAACAATTAGAAGCTAAATAATCGTAAAGAATTAATCCTATGCTATTTAAAAAATCGATTCCTCAACTGATCGCTGAGGCAAATGAAAATGGTGAACATACGCTAAAGAGAACGCTTTCAAGCACCGGCCTTATTGCCTTGGGTGTTGGAGCCATCATCGGCGCAGGACTATTTTCCTTAACCGGAATTGCCGCCGCTGAAAACGCTGGTCCTGCTGTTATCCTATCTTTTATTATCGCCGCTGTTGGTTGTGCTTTTGCAGGTCTTTGTTATGCCGAATTTGCTTCCATGATTCCGGTCGCTGGAAGTGCCTACACCTACTCTTATGCGACCATGGGAGAATTTGTAGCCTGGATCATCGGTTGGGATCTTGTACTGGAATATGCGCTAGCTGGGGCTACTGTAGCCGTCAGTTGGTCACAATACTTTAATCAGCTCCTGATGATATTCCATATCCATTTACCCGACATACTGCTCAAGGGCCCTTGGGAAGGCGGGATGGTAAATTTACCTGCAATCATCATCGTTTGCCTGCTTTCGCTGCTACTGATGAGAGGAACACAGGAATCCTCGACCGTAAATAACGTATTGGTTATTTTGAAAGTAGGGGTTGTATTGATTTTTATCGCATTGGGATGGAGCTTTATCAACCCTGCGAACCACGATCCTTTTATCCCTGCAAATGCCGGTGAGGAAATGGTGAAAAATGGACAGCAAAGCCTATGGACGTTTCTAAAGAGTGATGATTTTGGCCATTTTGGAATCAGCGGCGTATTACGTGCCGCGGGTGTTGTGTTTTTTGCTTTCATTGGTTTTGACGCAGTCAGTACTGCTGCACAGGAAGCGAAAAACCCGAAAAAAGGAATGCCAATTGGTATCATCGGATCATTGATTATCTGTACGCTTCTTTATGTATTGTTTTCCTATGTCATGACCGGTATTGAGAACTACACGATGTTTAAAGGCGATGCCAAACCAGTAGCAACAGCATTTGCAAAAACAGGCTATCATTTTCTGAATACAGCTTTGATTATTACGATTATTGCAGGTTATACTTCCGTTATTCTTGTCATGTTACTCGGCCAAAGCCGTGTATTCTACTCGATGAGTAAAGATGGATTACTCCCCAAAATATTTTCTGACCTTTCCAAAAGACAGACTCCTTGGAAAACAAATGCAATCTTTATGGTGTTTGTAAGTATCTTCGCTGGATTCGTTCCGGTCTCTGACTTGGGTCACATGGTTAGTATAGGTACCCTATTTGCCTTTACATTGGTATGTGTAGGTATATTGGTGCTTCGCAAAACCGATCCGAATTTAGAACGTCCATTCAAAACACCTTTAGTGCCTTTCGTACCGATTATGGGTATCATTGTCTGTGTACTCATGATGGCCTCACTCCCTATTGAAAGCTGGGAGCGTCTAGCGATCTGGTTGGCTTTAGGCCTATTGATCTACTTCGTTTATGGTAAAAAGCATAGTGTTATCCGTAAACAGCATAGGGATCAGCAGAGTATACAATAACAGAGGGCAACAGCAGCCTTTGGAAATCCTTAATTCTCTATAAAAATAGCGGGCTTCAAAAAATGAAGCCCGCTATTTTTATACCGACAATACCTTTTTTTGAATTGATACTAGACCCTATCCGATCGTTTAGAGAGCACTTAGTTTGAAATAGCCATTTGCGACCACATCTTCTTTCAATCCTGCTTTAGGAACAATCTGAATTTGGTACTTCGCTTTGTCCACATCAAGCAACAGATCTTCTATTTCATAAATATCATCTACATCCAATCCATATTTGTCATCAATATGGGCTGTACTATGGTGTTTCCAAAAAACAGTACGCTTGGCCTTCTCCGTTGCTTTAGCCAAATTAGGGGCAACAATCAGTTCTTTATAATGGAATTCATCGAACTCATTCGGCTTATAGCCCCCCAAGTTGACAAAAAATAATTTCAATTCCGTATTTGGCAGTGTAGCATTATTTTTTTCCTGTACCGTGATCTCATACTCCCCGATCTTATTGACCACACGATAGGCATCAATATGAATTTTGCCATCAGCATCAGGCCAAAACTCTTTAATAGGTTCTATGAAATCCTTTAGCTCATTGCCGATTCCAAAAAAAATATCGTGCTGTTCGGTGCGTCTATTTTTCGGTTTACAACCGATCAAAATCATAAATAATTTCATCTGTATAAATTTGTTTATTCATTAGTCCATTTTCCCATTAAGGCAATATCCATAAGATTCATTTGCACCGGTATTTATGAGCTTGGTTGATGCGGCCTTTGGCGGTTCTAACGTTCCATGTGGAATATTCAGGCTATTTTAATTTATAGTGTGCTTTCCAATCACGGATATTTCATAACTTAAGCCCATTAAACAATAAAAATAACGATTATTCATCACATTTAATACAGATAAACACCTGATTATGAGTAAAATTTTCCTATCATTTACGTTACTTTTTCTTTCTTTATGCTCTTTTGGACAAAAACGAAGCACAGATAAAAAACTTGAAAAACAGATCAAACAGCTTATTCAGGGTTTTCAGGGCGAAGTCGGTATTTATGTACATGACCTTAGGAAGCACAAAGAAGTTAACATCGGGGCCGACAGTATCTTTCCGACCGCAAGTGTCGTCAAGATCCCCATTTTAGTGGGTGTCTTCGATAAAATTGAAAAAGGACAATTGCATCTGGATCAGGAGTATATCTATCGTGAAAGTCAAAAATATGGTGGGTCGGGACTGATGCAATTTTTTAAGGACAGCAGCAGGGTTGATCTTAAAACCCTGATCGCCCTCATGCTCTCCTATAGCGATAATGTCACCAGTATTTGGAACCAAAAGCTCGCCGGAGGCGGAATAGCCATCAACAAGTTGATGGCCGACCTGCAATTGACTCATACCCGCGTCAACTCACAGACAGAAGGAAGAAAAGCCGATTGGGAAAAGTATGGCTGGGGACAGACCACGCCCAAAGAGATGGCCGATCTCCTGACCTTGATCCGTCAGGGAAAAGTAGTTTCAGCAAAATCCGCTGACCGGATGTATCGCTTTCTGGGGAATATGTTCTACGACGAAAGAGGGCTTTCGCAGATTCCTGCCACCGTCAAAGCAGCATCTAAAACAGGATCCCTGGACGACGTACGCAACGAAGTCATCTTGGTCAACGCCCCAAAAGGCGACTATGTATTCAGTATATTCACCAAAAACAATCAAGACAAGAGCTGGGGTAAAACCAATGCTGCCGAAGTGTTGACACGCGATCTCTCCAAATTGTTATGGGATTACTACAATAGATAAAATTTCGGCCCGCCTGCATTTAACTCGTATCTCCCGGACTACGACAATATAGACATTTGTTAATGTTAATGGTATTCAAAAGAGGGCATACCTGTTGTCGATTATTGTTGGGATTTTCATGCTGATTATTGCATCCAAAAATGTAAGCGCTTCCTAATGGCCTGGGCTATCCAGCTGAAATGTCGATCAAGGTTCCTCGTGCTAGGGCATATCGGTAATACGGGAGGCGAAATTCAAATATGAATAGCTCTCAATGCAGATAAAAGGACATAAAAAAACGGAGGCTGTTTTAGTCTCCGTTTTTTTATGTTTTCAACTAAGCGAATTAATTTTTCAACGCTTCACCTACATTTTTGGCTTTGCGGCTGATGTCTTCACCTACTTTTTTAGACGCATCTTTCACATCTTTAGCAGCTTCTTTTGTGCCGTCAGCAACATCTTTCGCTACATCCTTCGTTTTATCCACAGCCGTATTCGCTGCATCTACGGTAGCATCTTTTGCGTCATTCAATCCTTCTTTCACATCCTGGCCAGCATCACGCAACGCTGCTTTGGTTTTTTCCCAAGCTGTATTAGCCTCTTCGGAAGCAGCACGTGCTTTTTCTTCAGCAGCTTTATCACCTTTGGCGATTGCTTCGTCTAAAGCTTTTTTAGCTTCCTCCGCTTTCAGACGCGCGCTTTCTTCGGCATTCTTTAAATCTGCTATTGCTGCATCCACATGCTCACCTACAGTTTGCGCAGTATCTGTCGAGTCTGACGCTTTTTTCTCCGAATTATTGCAGGAAGACATTACCAATGCTCCCGCTACTACTGCTAAAAGTGCAATTTTTTTCATTAGAATAATTGTTTTTTAATGGCAAGAAGTCATCAAGAATTTATATTTGTCCCTTTTGGACGCCTATCAACTGCTTGACGTTTTCATGTAAGTTTGTAATTTATGATTAACTAGACTTCAATTTACAACTTCTATGCCAAATAGAAAAACTTACGCTTTCGGATAAATAGTTCCCTTCGCCGCTTCCAATGTATTTTTCAATAATCCGACGATGGTCATCAAGCCCACACCGCCTGGTACCGGAGTGATCCAGGAAGCCTTTGGCGCAACATGCTCAAAATCTACGTCCCCATATAATTTAAATCCAGATTTAGTTTCCGTAGATGTTTCTCTATTGATACCCACATCAATTACAACAGCGCCTTCTTTGACCATATCTGCAGTAACAAAATTCTTCCGACCGATAGCTGCGACGACGATATCAGCCCGTAAAACCTCAGTTTTAAGATCTTGCGTACGGCTGTGCGTCAATGTAACAGTACAGTTTCCGGGAGTAGCGTTACGTGCCAACAGGATACTCATGGGCGAACCAACGATATTACTACGGCCTACAACCACGGCATGTTTGCCCGCTGTCTCGATCTTGTAATAATCCAACATCAACATAATACCATAAGGTGTCGCTGGGATGAAACATGGAAGATTACGCTGCATGCGGCCAAGGTTAACCGGATGAAATCCATCCACATCTTTACGGTAATCTATCGCTTCGGTAATCTTGTCCGGATCAATATGTTTTGGTAAGGGCAATTGCACGATCAGACCATCGATGGAATCATCTTTATTGATTTCCTGAACCTTGGCGATTAATTCCTCTTCAGTGATTGTCTCATCATAACGGATGTTTGTCGATTCGAAGCCGACCAATTGGCAATTACGCATTTTGCTCGCCACATAAGTCTCGCTACCACCGTCGTTACCAACTAGGATAGCTACCAAATGTGGTTTCCGACCCGTTTGAGTTGTAAATTCAGCCGCATCCAAAGCAATCTGCTCTTTAATTTTTTCGGAAACTAGTTTACCATCTAATAGATTCATGTTTAGGAGATTTGATTGTATTTAAAAGGAGCCCAAGAGCTCCTTTATCTTATATAATTTAAAATGTTATTAATCCAATTTCAATACCGCCATAAATGCAGATTGCGGAATTTCTACATTCCCAACCTGACGCATGCGTTTTTTACCTTTTTTCTGTTTTTCCAACAATTTACGTTTACGCGAGATATCACCACCGTAACATTTTGCCGTTACATCCTTACGCAATGCGGAGATCGTCTCCCGGGCAATGATTTTTGCTCCAATAGAAGCCTGTATACGGATTTCAAACTGTTGGCGCGGAAGAAGTTCCTTCAGTTTCTCACAGATTTTCTTACCAAAATCGTAGGCATTGCTTCGGTGGATCAAAGAAGAAAGGGCATCGACAGGCTCATCATTCAATCGGATATCGAGTTTAACCAGATCCGAAGTACGGTAACCGATCTGGTGATAGTCAAACGAAGCGTAACCTTTTGAAATCGTTTTTAACTTGTCATAGAAGTCAAATACGATCTCTCCCATCGGCATTTCAAAAACTAATTCCACACGATCCGAAGTCAGGTAATGCTGGTTCATGATCGTACCGCGTTTTTGAATACACAAGGACATGATCGGTCCAACGAAATCCGATTTGGTAATGATATTCGCTTTGATATAAGGTTCTTCAATCGAATCCAATTTGCTTGGATCAGGTAAATCCGAAGGGTTGTGTACGATTACTTCTTCCTTATCCTTCGTCATATATGCTTTGTAGGACACGTTGGGAACCGTAGTGATTACCGTCATGTCAAACTCTCTTTCCAGACGTTCCTGAATAATTTCCATGTGTAGCATTCCCAAGAAACCACAACGGAAACCAAAACCTAAGGCCGCTGAGGACTCTGGTTCAAAGACCAAAGAAGCGTCGTTCAACTGCAGACGGTGCATTGATTCACGTAGTTCCTCGTAATCTTCTGTATCTACCGGATAGATACCGGCAAAGACCATTGGTTTTACTTCCTCAAATCCTTGGATTGCCTCAGCACAAGGGCGGTCTTTATGGGTAATGGTATCCCCTACCTTCACTTCACGTGCTTCCTTGATACCAGAAATAATATAGCCTACATCCCCTGTTTTGATAACCTCTTTTGGCACCTGATTAAGTTTCAACGTACCGATTTCGTCTGCAAAATACTCTTTACCCGTCGCCACGAATTTTACGCGATCCCCTTTACGGATCTCACCATTTTCAACTTTGAAATAAGCCATGATCCCACGGAACGAATTGAATACCGAGTCAAAGATCAACGCCTGTAATGGGGCATCCGCATCCCCTACAGGATGAGGAATACGTTCAACAATGGCTTCTAGGATATCCGGAACTCCGAGCCCGGTCTTTCCAGATGCAGGGATAATCGCATCACGGTCACCACCGATCAGATCAACGATTTGGTCTTTCACCTCTTCGGGCATTGCTCCCGGAAGGTCCATCTTATTTAAAATAGGGATGATCTCCAGGTCATGCTCCAACGCCAAATATAAATTGGAGATTGTCTGTGCCTGAATACCCTGTGATGCATCCACAATCAACAGCGCCCCTTCACAGGCAGCTATAGAACGGGATACTTCGTATGAAAAGTCAACGTGTCCGGGCGTATCAATCAGGTTCAAGATATATTCCTGACCATCTTTTTTATAATTCATTTGGATGGCGTGACTCTTGATCGTAATACCACGTTCACGTTCCAAATCCATATTATCAAGTAATTGTGCCTGTGCTTCGCGCTGACTGATGGTATTGGTATACTCTAAAAGGCGATCTGCCAAAGTACTTTTGCCATGGTCAATATGCGCAATAATACAGAAATTACGAATGTGCTTCATATAGGATTTTTAAACTCTTTTGCTAAAAGGCAAAGATACCTTTTTTTATACATATTTATAGAATCAAGTATATTTTTCGTTTGTGGGCGAGGGCAGGAAGAAAAGATTTGCTATAGTTATGAGACACAAGAGGAAAGCTTTCTTATTTTTAGTCCGCCAAGGCATAGGAAAAATGCTTCTGATTGCGGGTTACTTTATCCATATCCCAAGCGATCTTCCCTTTGAACTGTTCCGAACGGATGGGGCAGTCCGCCACCTGGCAATAACGGCAACATTGCGGGAGACAAGGATCCGCATGGACAAAAAACTCTGTACGCACAGACATTTCCTTGTTAACAATCTTATCGACAGCCGAAATCTCATCATGAACTTTCACCAGATCCAGGTAGTTTGGTAAAGTGAGGTGACAATCCACATGCAGTTCGTTGCCATAACGCTGTACCCGAAGATTATGCACATCAATCCACTCGGCCTTACGATTACGTTCCAAAATCGCTACCACATCCTGCACAAGTTCGGTATCCGACTCGTCCATCAGTCCACCGATAGACTGTCGCAATAATTTGTAACCATTAAACAGGATAAAAAGTCCCAATATAATAGAGATTACCACATCGATCCATTGGAACCCCGTGAGTTTCATCAGTAACAAGCCCAAGATTAAGCCTATGGTACTGTAAGCATCCACCTGCAGATGTTTGCCATCAGCCACCAAGGTAATGGACCCCAGTGCGCGTCCCCTCTTCATAATATAAAATCCGATCGCAAAGTTGATCAGCGAAGTGGCACCTATCAAATAGATTCCTTGTTCGAGATGCGTAATTTCTGCGGGGAAAAAGATCGTGTAACAGGCTTTTGCTAAAATAATCGCACCAGCGATAAAGATCAGTCCCCCTTCGAGAAAAACAGAGAAAAACTCAACCTTACCATGTCCGTACGGATGATTTTCATCTTTCGGTTGTGCTGCAAGATAAATACTGTAGAAAGCGAAACCAGAGGCGATCACATTGACAATACTTTCGGCGGCATCTGTGAAGATGGCGCTTGAACCTGTTAAAAAATAGGCAACAAACTTAATGAGCATTAAGCCTATTCCCGTAAACAGCGATAATAAAACCAATCTTGTTTGTCTCGACATGACCTGTATTTTGTAGGGCAAAGGTAAAGATATAACGCTAAATCAACCGGATTAGTTTTGCACATCAATTGCACAAAGATGTCAATATTGACGGGTTAAATCGCATCAATCGCTTTTTGTTAGCAAAGCCCCAACAAAAACAGCCTTTTTCTTTGTAAATTTTCAAAAATAAAGACAATTATTTGCAACGTATATAATATCTTTGTCTTACCATGAGCACATCATCATACTTATCAGACAGGATAAATAATTTGTCCGAATCGGCTACACTTAAAATGACCAAGTTGGGCCGCGAATTAGCAGCAAAAGGCGTTAATGTAATCAGCCTTAGCGTAGGTGAACCTGATTTTAACACGCCTGAACATGTAAAGGATGCAGCAAAGAAGGCCTTGGATGAAAACTGGACACGTTATTCGCCAGTACCAGGATACCCTGAATTGCGTCAGGCGATCGTAAATAAATTGAAGACAGAGAACAATCTCGATTATGATATTTCGCAGATCGTTGTTTCAACAGGTGCGAAACAATCCCTGTCCAATGTGATCTTAACATTGATCAATCCCGGTGATGAGGTGATTATACCCACACCATACTGGGTATCCTATTCAGAAATGGTTGTTTTAGCAGAGGGAAAATCAGTATTTATCAATACCGAGATCGACAATAACTTTAAGATTACCCCAGAGCAGCTGGAAGCGGCCATTACGCCAAAAACCAAATTGTTTATGTTCTCTTCACCAAACAATCCAACTGGAACGGTTTATAGTAAAGATGAACTAGCGGCATTGGCTAAAGTTTTTGAAAAACATCCACAGGTATTTATACTATCTGATGAAATCTATGAACACATCAACTTTGTAGATAAACACGAATCCATCGCGCAGTTTGACAGCATCAAGGACCGCGTTATTATCATCAACGGTTTTTCAAAAGCCTTTGCGATGACAGGCTGGCGTTTGGGGTATATTGCGGCTAACAAAACTATCGCGGCAGCAAATGATAAATTACAGGGCCAGACAACATCGGGTACCTGCTCGATTTCACAACGTGCGGGTATCGTCGCGTACGAACAAGGATTGGAATCGGTCAATAAAATGAAAGAAGCCTTTGCGCGTCGTCGTCAATTGGTTTACGATCTATTGAGTGATATCCCAGGTGTACGCACCAACCTTCCGGAAGGTGCTTTCTATTTCTTCCCAGAAATTTCATCCTTCTTTGGCAAGAAAGACCAAGATGGCAATATCATCAAAAACTCAGCTGACCTGGCTTTATATTTACTGAATGTTGGTCACGTCGCAACCGTAGGCGGTGACTCTTTTGGTAATGACAACTACATTCGTTTATCTTATGCGGCTTCAGACGAAAGTCTGATCGAAGCATTAAAGCGAATTAAAGAAGCATTAGGCAAATTAGCATAATCAATACACAGGATACAGAATGGGCTATCCAAAATTGGATAGCCTATTTTTTTATCTCGATTGGCTCATCCAACTGTATTTTGTACAGTGGTAAAATCAGGTATAGGCCTTTATTTAATATGTTCCATCACCTCGATGAATTTCTTACCCTTATTCTTCGGATCAAACAGCATTTTTTCCATCTTCTCAAGTTCAAGAGCCGTCAAATTTTCCGGCAACATACTATCTCGCATTAGCTTCGTTATTTGTTCCCAATCCGCACGATTGATCTTGTGTTGGATCAATCCCATCAACTGAACAGCATTGTGATACGCTTTGCTAGCTTTCAGTTCCGCCACCATATCCATCCAGTCACCGTAAGTAAAAAGCCTATCTTTGACACGTTGTAGGTGTAAAGCCCGCATCTTGATCACTTCATAGCCCAGCAGCATCTCCGTGACGGAATCAATCTCCATGCAAGCAGCGATCTTAGCATAATCTTTTGGGAACTCCAGCCGCGCATCGTCATCCAGCAGCTTACAGAATGTAGGTATCTCCTTTTTGAGGGAATCACAGTTTTGCTGCCCCTGCACAGCAGTCGTTATGAAGACAAGTACAATAGCGGATATCCACGGATAAAAAGAGTTTAATTTCATGCTTCCAAGATACCCATTTTTGGGAAATATCATCCCCAGCACATAATTTACATTGATTTTAGCGCTTCAGATAAATATTTATTACATTTACCTTTATGAGTATTTTAACAGAAAAATTCAAAACGAAGCATGATACAGCTCCGTTTTCACAGATAAAAAACGAAGATTATATCCCTGCCTTTGACGCAGCAATCCAAAAAACAAAAGATGAAGTTGACGCCATCGTCAACAATCCCGAAGCAGCTACATTTGACAATACCATTGCAGCGATGTCTTACTCCGGACAGACCTTAGATAGATTGTCCAGTATCTTTTTCAACCTGCATTCCGCGGAGACCAATGATGAACTGGAAAAGATCGCACAGGATGTTGCGCCTAAATTATCCGCTTTGGGTAACGACATTACCTTAAACTTTGACTTGTTCAAACGTGTAAAAGCGGTTTACGATCAAAGAGACCAACTCTCGCTTACAGCAGAACAAACAACGTTATTGGAAAAATCATATAAGGATTTTGTCCGCAATGGAGCGCTATTGAACGATGAGCAGAAAGAGCAGCTGCGTGCAATTGATGCTGAACTATCGCTTTTAAAATTAAAATTCGGTGAGAATGTCCTTGCGGAAACCAATGCTTATCAACTGCTGGTTACTGAGGAAAAAGATTTGGCTGGACTTCCTGATGGAGCGATTGAGGCTGCCCATGCATTGGCCAAAGCCAATGAAAAAGAAGGTTGGTTGTTTACCCTGGATTTCCCAAGTTATCTACCTTTCGTCACCTATGCCGACAACCGCGAATTACGTCGGGAAATCACCTTGGCCGCAGGACGCAAGGCTTTTCAGGACAATGAATATAATAACGTTGAAAACGTATTGAAAATCGTAAAACTACGTTTTGAACGCGCCAAATTATTAGGTTACGCAACACATGCCGACTTTGTGCTAGCGGAGCGTATGGCACAAAATCCAACAAAGGTAACCGAGTTTCTGAACGATCTGCTCGCGAAGGCGAAACCAGCCGCCCAGCGTGAATTTGCTGAATTAAGTGCTTTTGCTAAGAAACTGGACGGCATCGAACAGCTAGAGAAATGGGATGGAGCATACTATGCGGAAAAACTAAAACAAGAACGTTTTAATCTGGATGACGAGAAGCTTAAACCCTATTTCAAACTCGAAAATGTATTGCATGGTGCGTTTGAAGTTGCCCACCGTTTATTTGGAATCAATTTCAAAGAAGTCAAGGATATTGAAACCTACCATGAAGAGGTACAGACCTTTGAAGTCACCAAAGATAATGGCGAATTGGTCGCTATTTTCTATGCCGATTTCTTTCCACGCAAAGGCAAACGCAATGGGGCCTGGATGACTTCCTTCAAGCCACAGTATGTACAGGACGGAAAGCAAGAGCGTCCGCATGTATCCATTGTATGCAACTTCACCCGTCCGACGGCAACGAAACCATCCTTATTGACCTTTCAGGAGGTAACAACACTATTTCATGAATTCGGTCATGCCCTACATGGCATGCTGGCTGACACGATTTATCCAACTTTATCCGGCACCTCTGTGTATTGGGATTTTGTTGAATTGCCAAGTCAGGTCATGGAAAACTGGTGCTACGAAAAAGAGGCGCTGGAATTGTTTGCCAAACATTATGAAACCGGCGAAGTGATCCCCATGGAGCTGGTTGAAAAAATACGTGAAAGTGCATCTTTTCTGGAAGGAATGGCCACGATGCGTCAATTGAGCTTTGGCTTATTGGACATGGGCTGGCATGGACAGGACCCGAGCGCCATTGCTGACTTAAAAGCATTCGAAGATGAACAATTCGCATCCACAAAATTGTATCCCGATGTAAAAGAGAATGCAATGAGTACGGCCTTTTCCCATATTTTCAATGGTGGCTATTCTTCAGGCTACTACAGCTACAAATGGGCCGAAGTACTGGATGCAGATGCGTTTGATTATTTCAAACAAAATGGCATTTTCAACACCGAAATTGCCCATAAATTCCAAGATAATATCTTATCCAAAGGCGGAACTGAACATCCAATGCTGCTCTATAAACGATTTAGAGGGCAGGAACCGTCTGTTGAGCCTTTACTCAAACGGGCAGGCTTACTGAAATAAGCAGCACGGAACTTTTATAAAGCCCCAGAAGATAAAAATCTGGGGCTTTCTTGTAATGTGTATCCGGTTCAACAGCCTCGTTCTCCTCAATTGATCGGCTAGAAAGAACCTGCAGTTGATTTATTATCAAAAATGTTGTATCTTTGTAAGACATAATTGGGGTTGACCGGAATTGACAGGATGGAGACGGTTATGTAAGCATGTAGTGCGTTGTTAGTAGAGCACTTTAATCTGAACTTTCAGAATTATAACTGGCGAAGAAAACTACGCCTTAGCTGCTTAAGTTAGACTTAACATAGCTATTTGTCCCGTTAGATCCTGTTCTTTGGTTTAACATTCGGGGCATCGAACAATAGAACTGGCAAGTGTGATGTTGCTAAGCACTTGTGAGAAACAGCAACTACGGCGTACGGTATAGGTAAGCGACTCACCTTCCCTCGCCCGACAATCAAAGAGAAGCTAAACATGTAGAAAGCGTATACAGTACCATGACTGGACGAGAGTTCGAATCTCTCCAGCTCCACTTAAGGAGACACTTCATAAAAGTGTCTCCTTTTTTTATACCCCTAAAAAACTATGAACCAACCTGTTAAATAACGTTCATTTAGCGTTCGAAAATTTTAAAAAAATTGCGTGTCCCCAGCGGATGCAGGGACAGGCATTTGCCTCCAATGATAGCATGAAGCATTTTCAGTAATCATATAGCTACTTCAGTCCCTACAAACACAATAGTATACATCCCAGCCATATATCTTGCCCCACATTTATTTTATACGAGTTATCTTTTTTTATAGGTATCTATATAATCAACTGTGTTTGAGCCTTTCCATTTGACCTTCAAAGTCGTTTTATCCAACAATAATATCTCTTCGGTAAATCCACCCGAACCATAACTGATGATATTACCCGATTTTGACCATTTAAAATCCTGTCCTTTATCTTCACAGCTTTTATCATAATCATAAGACCTTCCTGTTCCATCTAATCTAAACTCTTCATAGTCTTTTTTAGTGGGGCAATCAGGCACTATATCGGTTGAGAAAGTTTCTACTCCATTCGTAAATCCTGACGTATGTATAAGTTCCCATTGGCCTATGATATTATCACCATCTTCATTTTTAGTATTATACCCTTCGACCAATGAATCTTCATTGCAGGAAACCAAAAGTCCAAAAATTGCTGCCGTTATTATAACTAATTTCATAATTATCGCTTTTAAAAGTTTACCAAAGTTTTCCTTGTCTAATGATTTTAACCGAAAAATAATCTTGATCAGCGAACGTAAACGCATTAGGATATTGAATATTTCCAGCTACGGGATAATTTTTACTGTATGTCCCTTCCACTATGATTTCGCTTTCTATATTAGTACTTAAACTAAAGGACATTGTCGGCTTGTCATGCTTGGCAAATGTAAATCGTTCAAAATATATTCCCGGTTTTACCCATGATTCACGTCCGTGACGGCGCCAATGTAACATAGGGCCGCCACCATAGCGCAACACATGGTAATTGTATTTTCCTTCCCTTACTTCATCGGTGGTCGTAGCTCCACCGGACTGGGCATCTTTATCAGCAGTTTTGTCCCCAACACGGTTATACCAGCCAAAATCAGCAAAGAATTTAAATTTAGTCTGCGATTTATACCAGAACCGCAAACCGCCCTCTACCCCGGTTGCGATGTTTGTGCCACTGGTTCCTTTTGAAAAAGCATTGATGCCTATTGACACAAGAGGACGAACATGGAGATTTACGGGTTTATTGTTGAGAAATTCCAAATTTAATCCAACATAAACAAGTGGGTAGCTTATCTTATCCGCATACGAGGCCGGAGCCGAATACGAATTATTTTGATTCGTTATTATAGGTGTTTGCTCATAACCTAATCCTACCTGAATTTTACCGGAGGCCACTTTGTTGGTATATTGATCATTAATCCATGACATGATACCTATCGCCCCTGAGGCTAAACTGGTATAGGCCAAATCTTCATCTGCATCCCGTTTTTCCTGAATAGCTAACCTTTCTTGTCTTGCAGCCGTTCGTTTAGCTTCATATGCCTGATTGTATTTTTGAGACGCAATCTGTTTTTGCGCATCATTCATGGCTATATTTTGTGCCTGCGAATAGAGGCTCATTGCACTGTCATAATTCCCGTCGCTGTAGGCCTGGTCGCCTTGGCTTATATAACTGTCAAAACGATTTTGTTGTTCTTCAGCGCGACGCTGTTCTTCCTGTTGTTTACTTAATTGTTCATCTTTTTGTTTTTCCTCCTCTTGATCTAGCGTTCTTAATCTGGCTATCTCATTTTTTAGTGTATTTATATCTTGTTGTAAACTACTTGGCAAATGCACTCCTGAAAGGCAAAGATCTTCGTTCACTTGACTGCGCTGGCCGGATTTCTTAACAAGTGCACCAAGCTCGTTACAAAGTTCATTTCTTTGTTTTTCCAGGTCTTGTTGAGTTGCATGCTGGGGCGCAACTCTTTTTTGTTGTTGCAGTTCCTGTTCCAATGCACTGACCTCATTTTTTAATTGGTTTATATCATTTTCAACATAACTCTTATTCATATTTCTACAAATCTGGTCAAATACTGCATTCTGTCTATTACCAAGTATGGTACTTAATTCCTGGCACAACTCATACCTTCTCTTTTTTAATGACAGCAGTTCCTCTTCTACAGACGTCCCACATACCGGTTTTCCTGTAGAAACATAAATGAGTTTTTCCAAACGGTATGATTTGATGCGGACATTATTTTGCATTTTATGCTCAAATTGAATCGTTTGGCCTGGATTTACGGTATGAGTATCCCCAAAATGAACACGGCCATTCGCGTCTAACAATTGAAACACAAATGAAACTGTCTTATCATTATTGTTTTTTACCTCGAAAAAATCAGTCTGTCCCCCCCATCCATTCCCTCCATGCAGAACCTTATATTGTATATTCGTATTGCAATCGGGACCTGTGAAAGTTTCCCATCCCCCCCATTCGGGTTTGGCATAGGCTCTTTCTCCACGCTCAATCCTAAAGCCTCCGACTTTAGGTAGTACGTCCTTACCTACGGTAATACATTCAATAGTTCTTTGATATTCCCGCCCCGCTCCCAAATCCATAAAAGTAGCTGTAGGATTAGAGGGAAAAACCATTGGCCAACCGTCATAAGCTCGAGTTATTGGATTGCTGCAATCAGGCGCTTTATAATCGCTCCCCATAATTTGTATATAGGAATCTCTAAAGGTGGCCAGTTCAGGAGTATTATTTTTAACTTTGATCGTGACATAATATATATTTATTTGTCCCTCACAAGTTCCATATCCACTGGACCCCATATGATCCTTGCTTTTTTGAGTTCTCCAAAGTTTGTAGGAATAACTAAATACAATTCCACCTTTCTCGTCAATTAGCCCTCCTCCTTGCCCAAAACAAAGCGAACTACTTAGTAACACCATCAACAAAATGTAAATTCTTTCCATAATTATATTGTGTTTTATTTGATGAATAATTTAAACCTTTCAAATATTCTGTTCACTAAAAAAGGTTAGCTAAGGCAGGTATTCCCTCTTATGGCTTCATACTGATGAGACAAATCTATCTAAGCAAAAAGCAAAAAAAAATACCTAGCTCTAGGTATTTTCTATTTTAATCTTCGATCATTTTTATATCCATCCCTCGCTTACGGACTGGCTTATAAGCTCTAAAGAAGAATGTGCCTGCGCTTTTTTTTAAAATGTTTTTCTTGTGTGTATCAACCGTAAAAAGCTAAGAAATAGCTTATCGATAATTTGCCTAATGTCGTTCGCAGTGATATCACGAAAAGATCGACTCTCACCGGTGACCTATGCGTTGTCCCTTGGTCTGATTTAGGTATTATTGAATTTAGTAATGTTATCAGGATCATCTATTTATCCTATTATCCATATTTATGATTTTGAACTAATAAGAACAAGGTAGTTGGATGTTCTATTATTCTAAATCTCTATAAGAAGTCTTTCTTAGATAGAATTCAAAGAGAAGCTAAACATGTAGAAAGCGTATACAGTACCATAACTGAATGAGAGTTCGAATCTCTCCAGCTCCACTAGAAAAGCCATATTCAACATTGAGTATGGCTTTTCTTCTTAAACTGCTATCCCACGCGAAATTGTTTTCTATATTTTAAGGGCGACACCTTTGTCACCACCTTAAATTGTTTGCTAAAATGCGCCCAGCTATTATAGCCACTATTATAACAGATATCAAGAATAGGGCGGTCTGTATCGCGCAGCAGTTTACAGGCATGACCGATCCGGAGTTCCTTGATAAAATCAAAGTAGCTCTTTTTAATATTCTTTTTGAAAAAGCGGCAAAATGAAGAAACGGACATATTCGTACCGGAGGCAACCTCCTCCAGTGAAATAGGATTTAAAAAATTCTTAAAGGAATAATCTATTATTGCTTCGATAACCATGTTTTCCTCTCTACCTGCGATGGAATCGAAAGCCATCGTAATCACCTTCTGCTCATCTGAAGATCCGATCCGTTCCATACAGTTTAATAATAACTGAATCCGTTCAAGCCCCTCTGTATTTTCTATTTGCCGGATTATAAGATCAATTTCCTTTGAAAGATTGCCCATCAGCTGGATTCCTGTACTGTCATTTTTCAGCAATCCGGCGATCACATGCATCTCGGGCAGCGCCAGAAATCCCGCGCCCCAAAAGTCTTTAAGGAAATGAACCACAATAGCACTTCCCACGGCATCCGACTTGGATTTACGAAACCAATGCGGCAGATCCGACCCGAGAAAAAACACATCCCCCTGCTTGTAATCACCTATATAATCACCAATAAGTGCTGTTCCATTACCTTCTGTGATCAGGATCAGCTCACATTCGGGATGCCGATGCCAGGCCGTTTCAAAAGTCGGCGTCCTATAGGTACGACAGGCAAAAGAATACTGTTCTTCAACATGTATTTTCTGGATCAGGGTTTTCATGATAAAATTTCTATTAGCGAATACATCTGCTATCTGCACACATAATATACGATTATAAACCTAAGAAATAGCAAGATAGCATATTTTTTCACCCAAATAGCAGTTGAAAGATGCTTGAACGATCCAGTAAATTTATCTTACGCTACGGAAATATGGTTTAAACTGTAGGCGGGTATGGCAATACCCTATAAACCCAATAACTAATTATGAACACAACTCCAATAACGATCAAGTATGGAAACGAATAGGTATGACGCTATTGTCGTAGGTTCGGGTATCAGTGGCGGATGGGCGGCAAAAGAGCTTTGTGAAAGAGGACTAAAAGTCCTTATGCTGGAGCGTGGCGGTCCTTATGAACATATTAAAGATTATACGTCTGCCCTGAAAAATCCTTGGGATCTTCCGCACCGGGGAAGAACTACGCTCGAACAGCAAAAAAAATATCCTGTTATCCACCGTGGTTGGGCCGCATCCGAAGCAGTAATGGATGGTTGGGTCAACGAAGAAGATTGTCCCTATACCGAAGTGAAGCCATTTACCTGGTGGCGCAGCTACCGTATGGGCGGGCGCTCCACACTATGGGGCCGGCAATCCTATAGACTGAGCCAGATGGATTTTGAAGCCAATGAACGTGACGGAATCGCAGTGCCCTGGCCCATTGGTTACAAGGATCTTGCCCCCTGGTATGATCATGTCGAAAAATTTGCAGGAATCAGCGGTTCAATAGAAAATATCCCGCATCTGCCGGATGGACATTTCTTGCCCCCCATGGAACTCAATTGTGTGGAAAAAGATGTGGCTAAACGCATCAAGCAAGTCTATGGCGGAAAACGTCATCTCATTATCGGCAGAACAGCGAATCTAACCGCCATGATCCCCGGTCGCACAAAATGTCAATTTAGAAACCGTTGCTGGGAAGGTTGTCCTTATGGAGGCTATTTCAGCACGCAGTCTTCTACCTTACCTGCGGCGATGAAGACCGGTAACCTCACAGTACGCCCCTACTCTTTGGTCAAACAGGTATTATACGACAAAGATACCAAAAAGGCCACTGGCGTTGAGGTTTTAGATACCGAGACCAATCAAACTTATGAGTTCAAAAGTAAGGTGGTCTTTCTATGCGCATCATCCCTCAATAGCACCTGGGTTTTGTTTAACTCCGCCACGGATATCTGGCCTGAAGGTCTCGGTAGCAGTAGCGGAGAATTAGGCCATAATGTGATGGACCATCATTACAATATCGGCGCTTCCGGAACAATCGACGGCTTCGAAGACCGTTATATATCCGGCCAAAGGGCCAATGGCTTTTATATCCCGCGATTCGTCAATATCGGCGAGGATAAAAGAGATTACCTGCGCGGTTTTGGCTATCAGGGCAGCGCAAGCAGGGAGGGTTGGGGCAGACATATCGCCGAACTGAATATCGGTGGTGATTTCAAAGATGCAATCTGTGAGCCCGGCCAGTGGACCATCGGTGCTACAGCCTTTGGCGAGATGCTTCCCTACCATGAAAATAAAATCTCATTGGATAAAAACAAAAAGGACAAATGGGGCTTACCTGTATTAGCAATGGATGCCGAACTGAAAGAAAATGAGCTAAAGATGCGGAAGGACATGCTCGAAGAGACAAAAGCAATGCTCGCAGCCTTAGGAGTCAAAAATATTTCCGGCTGGGACAGCGGACACGCTGTTGGCCATGGCATCCACGAAATGGGAACGGCAAGAATGGGCCTCGATCCCAAATCTTCGGTGCTAAACAAGTGGAACCAAGTTTGGGACTGTCCCAATGTATTTGTTACAGATGGCGCCTGCATGACCTCCTCCGCCTGCCAAAACCCCTCGTTGACCTATATGGCATTGACAGCGAGAGCCGTCGACTATGCGGTCCATGAATTGAAAAAAAACAATATTTAAGGCAATGGAAAGAAGAACACTTTTAAAGATGATTGCCCTGCTTACCGGAGGAGCAGTTATTGGCGGCAATGCCTTGTTGACTAGCTGCAATTCAAACAAAACATCCGATCAAAAAAATACCCTTGCTTTTGAACCGGAACAGGTGGCATTCTTAGATGAAGTAGCTGAAACCATCCTTCCCACTACGCAAAATAGCCCAGGAGCAAAGGCTGCCAAGGTAGGCTCATTGATGACCGTTATCGTCAATGACTGCTATGAGTCTATGGATCAGCAAGCTTTTTTGGAAGGCATCAATAAACTGGACGAAGCCTGCAAAAAAATGCACAAACTAGACTTCATGAAAGCCAGCCCCGAACAGCGGTTTGAATTATTGACTGCGATCAACAAAGAAGCAAAAGATTTTACGGCAAAAAAGGGAGAATCCCATTATTTCACGATGTTTCATCAGCTGACCCTCTTGGGCTATTTTTCTTCCCAAATCGGCTACACCAAAGCGCGGCGCTACAATGTCGCTCCAGGCTGGTATAGTGGTGATGTACCCTATAAAAAAGGGGATAAAGCCTGGGCTTAAAACAACGAACAGAAAAATAATAGGTCGCTCCTGGGGGCAGCCTTTTTCACTTAAAAAAAAATTATGACAACAATTAAAGGACCGGCTATCTTTTTGGCTCAATTTGCCGGCGACAACGCACCTTTCAATACATTGGACAGTATCTGTGCATGGGCAGCCTCCATCGGGTACAAGGGAATTCAGATACCCACTTGGGACGCGCGATTGATCAATCTACAGAAAGCTGCGGAAGACAAAGACTATGCACTACAGCTTAAGGCCACCGTGCAATCCTACGGACTGGAGATCACCGAACTTTCCACACATCTTCAGGGGCAGCTGATCGCCGTAAATCCCTCTTTTGACCCACTATTCGAATCATTCGCCCCACAAGAGCTGCATAATAATCCCAAAGAACGGCAACAATGGGCTGTACAGCAGCTCCATTATGCAATCAAAGCTTCCCATCATTTAGGATTGAAAGCCCTCGCAACCTTTAGCGGCGCATTTCTTTGGCCTTACGTATATCCTTGGCCACAACGTCCGGAGAATCTGATCGAAACAGGGTTCACCGAGCTCGCCAACATGTGGCTTCCCATACTGGATATCTGTGAACAATACGATGTGGATCTCTGCTATGAGCTCCATCCGGGGGAAGACCTGCACGACGGCATCACCTTCGACATGTTCCTGGCGAAGGTCAATTATCATAAACGGGCAAATATTCTGTACGATCCCTCTCATTTTGTACTGCAATGCCTCGATTATCTACAATTCATCGATATCTATCATGAACGCATCAAAATGTTCCATGTCAAAGATGCCGAATTCAACCCATCCGGTCGGCAAGGCGTCTACGGTGGCTACCAGGACTGGCAGGCACGGGCCGGACGATTTCGTTCTATCGGCGATGGGCAGGTGAATTTCAAAGCAATCTTCACCAAACTCACACAATATAACTTTCAGGGCTGGGCGGTGTTGGAGTGGGAATGTGCCTTTAAAAATTCTGAGGACGGGGCACGCGAGGGAGCCCAGCATATCAAGGAATACATTATCCGGGTAAGTGATCAGGCATTTGACAATTTTGCTTCTGCCGGCAGCGACAATAACCTGAACCGTAAATTGATTGGTTTATCAGACGAGTAATAGCCTAAAAATACAAGTAACATGGAAATCAGAAAAATCAGAATGGGCATGGTAGGCGGCGGTAAAAATGCTTTTATCGGCGCCGTGCACCGTATGGCCGCAGGTATAGATGGACAGGTCGAACTATGTTGCGGGGCGCTAAGTTCCGATCCTACCAAAGCAAAAGAATCCGGTCAATTACTTTCGCTTCCTGAAGATCGGATCTATACAGATTTTCGGGAAATGATCCTGCGCGAAAGTGAGTTAGCAGCTGATCAAAGGATGCATTTTGTAAGTATCGTAACTCCAAATGTCGCCCATTTCGAACCCGCGATGCTCGCCCTCGAACACGGTTTTCATGTATTGCTCGAAAAGCCCATGACATTCACCCTGAAAGAAGCGGAATTATTAAAGCAGAAAGTCAATGAAACGGGACTGCTGCTTTGCGTTACCTATACCTATTCAGCCTATCCCATGGTCAAACAGGCACGTCAGCTGGTGCGTGAAGGCGCGCTCGGCAACATCCGCATAATTATGGTCGAATATCCACAGGGCTGGCTCAGCACCCTGATCGAGACCGAATCTCCTTTGGCCGCCTGGCGTACAGACCCCGCAAAAGGAGGCCTAAGTAGCTGTATGGGAGACATTGGCACACATGCAGCCCATTTAGCGGAATACATTTCCGGTTTAAAAATAACCAAAGTATGTGCCGATCTCCGAACAGTTGTAGCAGGAAGACGACTGGAAGATGACGGCAATGTATTGCTGGGATTTGAAAATGAAGCTACGGGCGTGCTCTCGGCCTCACAGGTGGCTGCTGGCGAAGAAAATGCGTTAAAAATCAGGATATACGGAGAAAAAGCCGGTTTGGAATGGAATCAGCAGGATCCCAACACACTCCTATTGAAACCACTGAATGCCCCGGCCCAGCTGTTCCGTGCAGGACAACAGTATCTCAGCCCGCTCGCGAAACACAACAGCCGCCTTCCCGCAGGACATCCGGAAGGGTACGTTGAAGCATTTGCCAATATCTATCGGAACTTTTCGGGCACCATTCTCGCGAAACTAAACGGTACTACCCCTTCTGAGGCCCAATTGGATTTTCCTACTGTGGAGGATGGAACGCGGGGTATGAAATTTATCGAAACAGTGATCGCTTCAGGGCAGTCCAGTCAAAAATGGACAGCATTCTGACCGCAGGCAAAATAAGACAGACTGCTAAGAACCCACAGCCTTACCGGAATCACTGCTTGTCAATCAAACAGCCCGACAGACAAGCCAGTGATTCCGGTTTTTCATTGCTATCCTTAGCAAATCTTTTATCTGATGATCCCCCGATATACCGCATCCCGTAATATTCCCCCTTCCGTATCACCGGCATATTCCCAATACATCGCTCCCAGCAGGCCCAGCTCATGTACATAAGCACATTTCAGCGCAATGGATTCCGGTGTTTCATAAGTCAGTACCAATGTTCCCTGGGCGTTGACCAGATAATGCGCCTTTGCAACATCATCCCATTTCTGTTCAAAACCCTGCAAATTCAGGAGATCCTTATAATCTATAAATCCTTTGATATCCGTTTTATTCCCCCGTCCATAAAATGGAATACCGAGCACCAGTTTTTCGGCAGGCATACCAGCGGCGATATGGGCTTTGACAGCTTCAGCACAGGTGGTGCGCCCCGATAGCGGTGAACGGTGCAAGCTTGCATGATGGTAGGGTGGATTTCCGGAATCATAAGTCATGATATTCACAAAATCCACATCGTTTTTAATTTGACCAAAGGCAATATATTGACCACTTGATACCGAAGCTAGTGTCAATAGCTTTTTCTTACCGATAGTTTTCCGGATATCCCGCATCAGCAGGGTGAAATTCTCCGTATCCGCCTCCCCTGCGGAAATACCCGCAGAAGAGTTGGTCGGGTATTCCCAATCGATATCGATGCCATCAAGTTTAAACTCTTTCACAACCCGTGCACAATCTTTGGCAAATTTCTCCCGGTGAACGACATCAGCAGCCATTTCACTAAAACGGCCACTTCCCCAGCCACCGATCGACAGCAGGACTTTCAGGTGCGGATGTTTCTTCTTTAGGTCAGTAATGCTTTTTAATCTCGTTTCATTATCAATACGAACGCCGTCGAAGCTATCGTTTACATGCCCAAAAGCATAGTTGATATGGGTCAGATACGCGGGATCCGGCATGACAGTTGACCAGGATGTCACATAAGCAATCACTACCTTATTATTTTTTTCTACCGCCCAGCTCCGTTGCGGACCTACGGCCATTAACCATAAGCTGATCACCATTAAGCCAATGTGTAGTAACCTGCATGGATTTACAAGATTTTTAGGTTTCATATATATCATGATTATAATTTAGCTAATAAACAGAACTGATCCTGAATCTATAAATGAATACCCTCTTCCAGTTAACATGAAAAACGAGTAAGGATCTGATTCATGTTTAAAGTTTTAAATAGATATTTATCTTTTTCAATAAAATGGCATACCAGAGCATCGCAAAAGCCCATACCAGCGAACCACCGACAGCCAGCAGCATATTACCCGTTTGCTTGTAGAAAAACAAAGGAATCTGCAATCCCCAACAGATGAAATAAATTAAATCCGGTGCAAGATAGGTTGTCAAAGAATTTTTTCCAGCCTCTTCAAAGACAAATATTCCTTTATGATATTTCCGGATATCGATTATATAATAGATCACAAGCAATAACAGCAGGCTGATACCACAACAGAGTAATGCCCAGCTTGGTGTGCCTTGAATTTTGGAGAATATAAACCAGGAGCGCAGTATAAATCCGCCGCTCAACCATAGTAGTCCGATAATCAGCATCCACGGTAAAAGTAGTTTAGGTGTGGCAGCATAGCGTTTTATCAATATACCAATGATTGTTCCCGCCAACACGATACAAGGTACATTCCCCGATAGCAGTACCCCTAGGTAGTCGCCAATGATCGGAATATGCACTTTGAGCGCCGTCTGAGACAGTATATTCAGAACGAGAAACGATAACCAAAAGCAGACTACAATAGAGAGCTTCCCCCGGCCCAACACAAAGGTCGTGGCTGCAGCAAAATAGCCCCATCCGATCAATCCCAAGATGCCCCACCAACCGATCTCCAAGCCTTTGCCCTCGGCAGCTTTAAAGCAATAAACCAGATAACAGATCCCCAAGACTCCGAGCAAACGCAGACCTTTAAATAGGGCCTGACTGCCCGATGCTGTTGGATATTTATTCCAGATCAAAAACACACAAAGGTACAGGAGACCCAACCACAAAAAGCTGGACATACCCGTCAATGAAGCATCCACACGCCCACCGTTAAGAATCAAGACACCGATAAGGATTAAACTTGCCGTGCGGGTAATAACATGCAGATATATCAACCGGGTAGATTCCCCCAGCTTCTCACGGGCAGCCACTGCGTATGGCACAGCCATTCCGACCATAAAAAGAAATCCCGGAAACACCCAGTCTGCCAGTCCCATGCCATCGACATCCGCTTTGGTATGCAGTAGCCATTGCGGGACACCAGGCGCGAATAGATCGTTGACAAATAACATCAGAAATAGCGTCATACCCCGCATGACATCCATTGAGCGGATTCGGATTGACTGTTTAGCTTGGTGTTGATCCATAATGATACGATAAATCAAAGAAATAATTGTGACAGCCCAAAACGTCCCGTTTATCCAATTTTGTCACGGACGACTCAGTTACTTTAAGATTTATAAAATGCGCGGCTCGGTCACTTAAAATATGTTCACACGATTCCGTTTGCATTCAGGTTTATAATTATAGCGAATAGAACGACTATTTGCTTACACTAAGATGAACATATTATATCATATTCAGGAGAAATAATTGTTCAAATTAGTGTAATATTTGTTTTTATCACCTATTTCCTGAAATGTAAAACAAAAGAAAAACTTGATCAACATACAGGAACTATAAGGTAAAACCAATATTTTTGACCTAAGTTCTAAACAGCATATAACATGAGCCAGTTAAGATTTCGTGACGCCAGACAAGAAGATTTACCTCGTATCGTATCGATATACAATACCACCATTGCCTCCAGAATGGTCACTGCAGACACCAGTCCGGTATCGGTGGAAAGCAGACAGAAATGGTTTGACGACCATAGCCCGTCCAAGAGGCCACTATGGCTGGTAGAGGATCAGGATAATATTGTCGGCTGGGTCAGCTTCCAATCTTTTTACGGTCGCCCGGCATACGATGCTACGGTAGAGATAAGCATCTACCTAGATGAGCAGCAGCGGGGCCGTGGACTGGGCAAGCAAATTCTACAATACTGCATAGACAAAGCTCCAGGTTTGGGCGTACATACCTTATTGGGGTTTATCTTTGCGCACAACCTACCCAGCATCAGCCTATTTGAAAAAATGGGATTCCGGGAATGGGCGAACCTTCCCGATATTGCTACACTGGATGGTGTGGAACGAAGTTTAAAGATATTGGGAAAAAGAATAGACTCTACGGATCGCGAGTAACATTTATAGTTCGTACAATAAAATACCGTAATAGACAAAGAAAGCCTGTCAAAAATATATGGACAGACTTTCGTTTATTTGGGGAATAGCGATCAAAAAAAATGCTATCCTTCAGCGTCTTTCACAACAATTTTAGTAGCGCTATAAAAATAGTGGAACCTCAGCTATATGGATATTGTTAACAAGGGAACATCGAGGCCAGAGGCCATCATGCGTGTTTTGCTACGATGAGTCAAGGAGCTCCAGAAACCATATTTATAAGGGATCATGACCAAAAGATCTGTGTGGCTTTCTTTGACTTCATCACGGATGGCCTTCACCACTTCATTTGACGTTACGTTTTTATAGTAGTAGCTGACGATTCCCATTACATCGCTGATAGCTTCACGGGTTGCATTGCCTTTTTCTTCGTTAAGCTGTTCTACGGTTTTACGGATATTGAGTACTTCCAATACAGCGTTGAAGTCCGCAGCAAAATCTTTCACTTTTTCGAGGATCTCTTTTTGAACCCCACGGACAACATCACAGGCGAATAGAATATGTTTAAGGCCGGTAAATTGTGCACCTAATGGTACGGAGAGAATAGGAATTTTTAGTCTACTGATGGCAGCTGTCGTCGTATTGCCCAGCATATCCTGATCAAACGACCGTTTTGCCATACCCATGACCAATAGGTCGGCACCTGTTTCCTGAATACATTTTGTCATCTGATCATAGAACAGACCCGTAGCTAGGTAAGGGATGACCGGTACCCCTTTCTGTTGGGTAATAGCCTCTGCTTTATGTTGTAAGATCCTGTTTTGGTGTTCAAAGATTTTGAACATAGAATCGGGAGAAAGACGTGCATTCATCGCATGGATGGAAGGATTCTGAAGAGAAAATAACACAATCTCATATTCTTTACCTGCAAAAACTTCCATGATAAAACTCAAGGCATGTTCGGCCTCTTCCGCATAGTCTGTAGCAACAATAATCCGTTTCATATGATCCGATTTAATACTATTAAACAATTCCTTAATGATCGTATTAAGTTACCGAAAAATAATAAATCTATCAACCGGACAATTGTCTCAGCATCGTCAATTTTCTCCCGATTCAGGGCTATTTTGAATAGCTGGCTTTTACAAATGGAGCCTTTTTGAGGTAGTCTATACTTTGCTCAAGCCCTGTGTAAATATCATTGCGTGTATCTTCCAATTCAACGAACAAATATTCAAGTCCACCTGCTTTGGTATTGTTAAAGATCGCATCAAATCCGACCATTCCACTTTGACCGATTTCGCGGTGATCTTTGATATGTAAGGCTTTGAATCTGCCTGCATACTTATTGAAATAATCCACAGGACTCACATCGCCGATTACTGCCCAGTAGACATCCATTTCAAAAAATACATTTTCGGGCTTGGTATGCTCCAACATGTAGTCGTACATCACCTGATCTTCGACCTTTTTAAATTCATGTGCGTGGTTGTGGTATCCATACAGAATTCCCTGTTGGCGGCATTTTGCACCCACGGCATCCAGGTAGCGGCATTGTGTTTCAAGATCTTTAAGCGTCTTGGGCACATCCATCCAAGGGGTCACAATATATTTCATACCGGCAGCTTTGTGGGCGGCGATACATTCGTCCCACCACTTCAGGGATTCAGCGAAATCTCCGGAGGCAAGTTCCTGTGCGGACAGTGTTTTTGTCGCGTGGGAAGACAAAACCTTCATTCCTGTTTTTTCCACTTTTGCTTTAAATTCCTGTGGGCTAAGGTTGTAGAATTTACCCGCTTTATAGCCAGCGGCTTCTACTCCTGTGTACCCCAGTGCAGCAATCTTTTGCAGAATTTGATCGAAATTCGGGTTCTTACTGATTTCTTCACGTACAGAGTATAACTGTAGGCCAATTTCTTTTTTTGCGGATTTTTGTTGCGCAAAAGTCGGATTGATGGCCAATAGCATACAGCTCGCCATTAAAGATCCGATAAGTGTTCTTCTTTTCATGAGTTTTATTTATTCATAGACCTATCCAACACGAAAGCTATGGTAAACATTAGTTTACGCGCTGTTTAGGTTTATTCGTGTTAAGTGCAGCTGCAATGTATGCAAATCCGTTAAAAAACACAACGTTTTGAATTTTTATTTATTCACATCGCTGCGATTCTCAGCCTTAACGACGACCTGCGCTGAACCCGAAAATCGAACATTTTAAACGATTTGCTGTCCAAACTTGTTCTAGGGGTAGAGACAACACTTAAAAAGATGGAAAATCAATTTAACAACCCAGAACATAGTCATGAGAAGCAGGATGAAAAATTGCCTCCTGTAGCCGTTGAAGAAAAAGACGATGCACCTGCTGGTCGCAATATCAAACGAACGATTATTATTGCCGTTTGTGTGCTGATCGTATTTTATTTGATCTATTATTTTATGAGTGAACATTAATTTCGGGTACTATTATTCATGGAATTAACGGCTATATATCAGGGATAATTAGCTTTATCAGATTTCAGGCAGATAAAACTGCTAAAAATTATTCCACAATAACGTTAATTCCTACCATTTTAGCTTTGTATTTGATTTTTTCGATCAGGCCATAATAGCTCCAGTTGCGCAATAAAAACTCATCGTCTTTGGCCAGTTCCTCTTTATTGGATTGGTTGATCAATAAAAGCGTTCCGGCCTGTGTTTTGACACATAGCTCAATCAATCGTCGGCTATAAAGGTGGAGTTTACTGTCCACATAATTTTTCTCTTTATCGTTATAATGTTCAAGGCTTTTCATTTTCCGCTTTCGTCCCCTTCCCCCTTTATTGAAAGCGGAGGATTTTTGCAATCTATGCCGGGCAGCCTGGATGGCCATTCGGCGGTAGAGAAACTCCTCTTTGTTGCCGATCTGAAAGGACTCTTTGCCGACGGTAACCGATATGGGGTGTTCAATAGCCAGGGAAGCTTCTGCGATGACATTTTCTTTCAGTTCTTGAATTTTCTTTGGAAGTTCGAGCGCCAGGAGCAAAAATATTTTGCCTTTAACAATTTTGATCGCGCTGCTGCAGACTTTGATCTGTCCGACCAATGCCCGTTGGAGCAGCACTCTTTTATCCGATCGGTCTTTGCCAAGGTAAGTTCGAAACGGTATTTTGAATAGTGTGAATCTAAAGTCTCTATTATTCTCATCTTTGCTAAAATTAATTTGCTTACCCGAAAAAGGGATCGGCATATCCTTTTTATAGTTGCGGAGCGATTTCTCCCCTTTCCAATAAGCTAGGCGGTCAGCCTGAAAATACTTGATCAGGGCCGTATTTATGTGCGACAGGATATCCGTTGGCACCCGCCCTTTAAAGTGAGTAGATAGCAGGCGGTAGGTGGTATTCATGCGGGAGGTATTGAAAATGCCCGCCTCATCTTTGGCCTGATCGGCCAGTTTTACTTTAACATCCTCTTGCAGGTAGATCAGATCTTTTAGATTTTCCTGTATATATTGATGTGTGATCACCATATTGGCACCACGGAAAACCACGTCCTGCCATTCGAAGAGCTGTTTAAAATATTCCGATCGTTTTTCTTTATCCTCGCAGTCCACAAATACCTGGATTTTGCGGGTCAGTACCATTGTATCAGTAGCCATATCTTTAGTTTACTTGGTTATGCTGTTTTCTTGGGGGATTTGATTTTCGCGTGGGCATTGATAAATAGGGAACGCACCTGTCCACCATCCAGTTGCAGTGCTTCGGAGATCTGGTCAAAAGAGTACTGCAGTTCGTAGCGCATGCGGAATACTTCGGCCTCTTCGTCGGTCATTTCATTGTTTAGTTTAAACGTTGCGGGTTTTGCGATCAATTGCATTTTTTCTTTGCTGTTAAAGATGGTGCGGAGGAATTCGATGGTTTTTTCGACGCGGAGGCTGACCTCATAATCCGATATACCACCCATGTAGTAGGCGATACGTTCGTAGTTAAAGCTGTATTTGAGGCAGAGGCGAATAAAAAGCTGTTGGTCATTGTTGAGGTTTGGCAGAATCTCGTTGAGCTGATCCAGTTTCTTTTTTTTGTCCTGTTCGAGTTGTTCCAGGTAGACCGTATCTTCTTCCTGTTCTTCTTCGATTTCGTAGCCCAGCATAAATTCCTGATAGTCTGCTATGCTATCCAGCCGGAGGAGGCTACGTTGGAATCTATTGCGGGATTTGTTATAGAATGTATGGATTGCGGCTTTCACCTGAGATTTTAAAAATTCGAACACTTCGGTTTCGGAGTCCACATTTTCGCGGAATAGCCAGAGGCGGAGAAATGCTTCCTGCGCGATACTTTCGCCGGCACATTCATCATCTGTTGCACGGTGGGCACGAAAGAATAAGTGGTCATAAAATTTATGGTAGAAGAATTTCAATCCATTTTCATTGCCTTTTTGAAGATTCTGGAGCGCGTTTTTAGCCTCCTGCTTATGTACAAGAAGTTTCATAATTACGTTTTATGGTTAGTAAAAAGCTTACCAACGCCCCAGCGATTCTGGCGGATTATCTGGGGAACTGGGGCTAGGTAAGTGTAGGATAGTATGGTAAAAGCTTATTGGTATTGAGTATGGGAAGATTAGCGATGGAAATGGCTTTTATTTCTGCTTGGATATAACGAAGGGGGCCAGAATAACTTCTAAGCTCGTTTTAGATAGCTCATATTTCATAGCATCTAACAACCATAGAAGCCCTATCCTATTTCAGCGAGAGGTTGTAGATACCCAACATTTCATAGCCTCTAACAACTACCCAACCCTATCTTACTATAAACCAACATATAGCGAAAATAATTAGGCAAAAAATTCCGTTGTTAGTATATTTTATATCTTTATTAAAAAGGGTATTTAGTGAGTCATCTTTATGCTCACCCTACGGCATAACAAGATGCCTCTATATAATTTTATTATTGATTTTGGAAATGCTCATTCGTATAAATCGAGGCAAATCGTAGTAGATGCGGACTATAACTCCCAGATCAAAAGAAAAGAAAAAGTGCCTTTAGTCGTTTATACCTTAATATTATCGTCTTTTACAACTATGAATTTAACCACTCGGCTCCGGGTAATTGTAAATACTCTACATCTCACGATACCTAAAAAACTATGGCAGATTAACTAACACAAATAGTGCTAATACTCCCAATTTCGTAGCACCTAACAATGCGAAGTCCTAATTCCACAAAGACTGACGTTGTCAATACCCTACATTTCATAGCCGCTAACAACCTACCCAACCCTATCTCACTTATAAACCAACATATAGCGAAAATAATCAGGCAAAAAATTCCGTTGTTAGTATATTTTATATCTTATATTAAAAAGGGTATTTAGTGAGTCGCCTTTGCGCTCACCCTACTGCTTAACAAGAAGCCTCATCTCATCAAACCGATCATCAAAAACCTGATCAGCCTATATTTTAATCCTCCTTTTTCAATACCAATAAGTCAAAGAACGTTCGATAGCTCGCACAAAATAATATATTAAAAACATCAACTTATTTCTGCTCAAAGCTTAGAATACTCAAAATCGAGTTTATCCTAATTCTTTAAGTCATTTACTTATTTTTATTCCTATGCGTTGAGCGGGCGATTTTACGATATTTTTAAAAGATAATTTTTTCATTAATTGGTCTTTAACAAGTACACGACGTGCAACCCTTATCCAAGCTGCTTTCGCTGCGATTCATATTTAGTTATTGGTCTTTGTTAAAACAAACATAAACAGAATAATTTATTTTCGCAAATAATGTATCAAAATTTAATTCGTAAAATGCGCAAAAAAATATTCCTGATGTATGCGACTGTCTTTAAATTCAGTTCTTTTTCCTTACCCAGAACTGTTACTACTTCGACCAAGTAAGGATAACAATTCGAACAAAAACAATAACCTTGCGAGCCATCTGGAGATTATTACACGAAGGAACACGCAAATATGAAAAACATAAAGTAACGGAATACAGAAAAAGAAACGAGTGACTTACCGCAGCCCCAGCTGAAATTGACGGATTTTATGGAAAACCGGAGCTGGGCAAGTCTATATGAAACAGTAGTGTACATTTGTTGAATTTTTCAAACAACTTGCCACAGCCCCGGCGGAAATTGACGGATTTGGTGGAAAACCGAAGCTGGGCAAGTCGAGTTTTTAATTATCTGTTTTTCATTTGGGATGCACTAGATCGGCCTAGCGCAGGTAGATAGGGTCATTTTGCAATTTTTTAAACATATTGACAAAAACAAAATACAGTATTAACCACCTATCAACAAAAGAATAAATATTTATAATTAACACAAAAACTAAACAAAATGATTAAATAATATTCACAAAGAACAATTTCGACATAAAATATTCTTTTAAATCTATGTCATAACGAATTTAAAGAAAAAAAATATAATAGCAAATTTTTAAACAAAAAAATAAACTAATTTTTGCACAAATTGTTATTCTATTCGTTACATGACGGATAATAACAAACTTAGATTGGAATGGATTGGCCTACGCTTTCGCACAAGACGTAATGAACTATATTATTCTTTGAGAGATGTATCAAACCTGACAGGCATTTCAACAGGAACATTAAATGGCATCGAAAAAGGCAGGGATCTCACCATGACCAATTTCCTGCTATTGTGCCATAGCCTTGAAATTCAACCCAAAGATTTTTTTCAGGACGACATCACGTTCAACCCACCGTATTCCCTCTCCCCGGACGTTCAAGAAAGAATCTCGATCAATAAGAAACTGGATCAACTGGTTTACCACTCTGATTTCTTTCATCAGCCCAAACGGGTCGCAGAGGTTCTACACAAATTGGAAATTGATAAAACTTATAGCAACAAGTTCTCGGTCTATCTATCCGCTTACTGCGAAGAAGGGACACTAGCATACGAGCAACAAGGCAACTATAAAGAGTACCGAAAAAGTGACCCTACTTTGAAAAGTCCCGAAAACGGTTAGCCCTTTTGAACGTACCCAGATCATTGAAGCGGACACCATACTTTCGCAGCACCGCCTGTGCTTTCTTGCGGCCTATATGACGCACATAAAAGGTTTCATTGACGACAAAATGATGAATGCTATGTGTCCAGCCAAAAAAGAAACAGAATAACTGCATTGGATAAGTCCACCAGATATTGAGCACCTGCGTCTGTTCGATCACATTTCCTTCCTCCACATCACCAAAATAATGCATGTTCGAGGTAATAAAATGTAAGCAAAACTGCCGCAGCAAATTAGGCAAAAGGATTGTATAAATAATCACATGCAGACTTATCAACATGTTATCAACATAGTGTGGAAAACTAAAATCTAACACAGATCGTCCATTTAACCAGTCCAGTAGTGCGTCCGCAAAAAAGAAATATAAGATAACATGTGCAAAAATCGTCACCGGCACTATACTTAGAAACATGATCTTTTTTAATTTGGATGATGTCTCTACCTTCAGGTTTCCATTCTTTACTTCCCGATCCATATCACTAAACATACGATGCAGACGCAGTAGCCCTCCCAAAACAACGTCCGGTGTTGTCAACAGCCGTTTGATTGTCCATCGTTCACCATTGGTTACGCTACGCTCCTCCACATCGTGTAACGTTCCCGAAAATTTATGATGATGGTGATGTAAGGTACGCCGGATCCAGGGGTTTACTGTCAATGGACGTAAGATCCAAACAGTGAAAAGCATAAAATGATGTATGGTTTTCTGCTTCTTAAAATATAGCCAGTGAATAAGATCATGCTCGATCTCATGCAGCACGCCCATAAAAAATGCATTCGCAACAATCATCAGCCAAGTGGGAACAACGGCCTTGTACCAACCTATCGATACCGCAACGATCGCAACAATAGCCACTAAAAATATCAACAGTCCAATACTGTTCTGAAGTTTTAATATGGGATAAGCCCTTTTCAGCTGCTGATAGGACAGATTGATCTCCTTTCTGATCCGGCTCGACTTTTCTTGATGTGTCAATGTAATGTGATTTTGAATACAAAAATACGTTTTTTTTAACGTACATTATTACCTATCCCATTAGAATTAAGGATCACCCTAAACGAGGTATCAAATTAAGTATCACATTTTTTCAATTAAAACTGTAACATAATTCCCCGACCCCATACTAATATGAAAAATAAACATATTAAACTGAACAGTTATGGAAAAGAGATCTATTTACAACTGGAAAAATAATTTATTGGGGAATAAATCAAAGTTATATAAACAGGATACTCTGATTGGCTCATTGGAATCCAATGACTGGACACTAGATGCCAATGTTTCTATCCACTCAGACCAATATCGTTTCATCAACAAAGGACTTTTTAATCCATATACTGAAATACGGAATAAATATGGTGAATTGATCGGTGATATCGAATACAATAATTGGACAGGCGGGGCAACCATCAGTCTTGTTGATAGGAAATACAAATGGAGTACACGTAATATGTGGATGTCGTCCTGGAAACTCGAAGATGAACAGGGAGAACTTGTTGAAATCAATCCTTCAGTCATGGGCAATGGCGGCACAATAGCGAGTATAGCGAATAATGAGCTCTTGTTATCGATCAGTCTGTATCTCCAAAAAAGAAATACCGTCATGTATTCAATGATTGCCCTTATCCCAGTCTTCACAATACTCCTATTTTAACCGATCTTTATAAGATTCATTACGATATCCTATAAAACAGGCGAAATGCCTGTTTTTTTTGCATTAAAATTTCATTTACACGCACTTCTGATAAAAGCGAACGGAGATTAAAACAGGAATCCAAGCCAAGAAACCTGCTCCATAAACGCCAGGAAAATAATATCAGTTTTCTTGGGACATTTGTTGATCTCATTCGTCTTTGTTATATTGAGGCCGACATGTTATAAGATGTCTATTTTTGCGATGCAGGAGCGAAAATAAAATACGACATTTGTACCTAAGGGAACCCAATTTGAATACCAATGATGAAATCCAGCGCTATGAAGTCATCCATTGAACAACTTTTTACAGACTATTTTGTACGGCTTTGTGTATTTGTATACCCAATGGTCGGCTCAGAAGAACTAGCAAAAGATATTGTTCATGATGCTTTTGTTGTATTATTGGACCATCCCGACCTGCTGACAAAGGACACGGCTGTATTGAAGAGCTTCTTATACTCGACGGTCAAAAATATGGCTATGAACCAATTACGCAAAGCCAAAGTCATTAACAAATACACGATGTCTTCGATACATAGTGAGTTGGACGACATAGATCTACTGACATCGCTTATTAAGGCGGAAGTCATTCATGAATTGCATAGAGAACTGGAACTTTTACCAAATGGCTGTCAACATGTGTGCCGGTTGATTTACTTGGAAGGGATGAAATACGAAGAAGTTGCTAAGGAGTTGAACATCTCCATCAATACCGTCAAATCGCAGCGGAAATTAGCCTTAAAAATGCTTCGCCAGAAGTTTACGTCCTTATCTATTATAAGTTTAATAAACTTACTACCAATACTATACAAATAAATAGACAAATTCCACCTTTGTCACCCACCCTTTTTCCTTACTTAAGTTACTTAGTATTAAATTATGATAGAATCCGATAAAATAGTATTGGCTGAGCTGATAGCTCTTAAGGCTAAAGGTATCGTCCTTTCTCAAAAACAAGAGGAGGAGATCGCACACTTATTGGAAAAATACCCGGCATCCAAATCTTTCATCGAAGATATTTTTAAAAATGGAAAAATAGAAACTCCATTTGACATACGCAAGATCAAGATGGAAGATGAATTAGCTCGTTTTCAGGCTACAATTACATCCGATCAATTGCCTTGGCGCCGTTCTAAAAAAATATACACATGGGCAGCTGTGCTGGTGGCTGCATCACTATTAATCGTCATCGGAATAAAGTGGACTCAAACTCCGACCAATCCAAAGTATATTGTTAAGGATAATACCTATGGACAAAAAAATGACGTACTCGCTGGGGACACCTTCGCAAAACTGGCCATAGCGGGGCAGGATACCATCTTTTTGTCATCCAACCCAAAACAACAGCTACAGGCTGACCTAACCGTTTCCAACAATTTTCTCATCTACAAAAAAGCGAAGTATACCGGTTCCGCCCTTGCAAAACATGCATTGATCGTCCCCAAACGTGCAACCTATCAGGTAGAGCTTAGTGATGGCACAAAAGTGTGGCTAAAACCGGATTCCCGTCTTGAATATGCTGTAAATTTTAGTTCAAATGAAAGACGGGTCAGATTACAGGGCGAAGCTTTCTTTGCCATTGCTAAAGATCCGGATCGGCCATTCTTTGTTAACATTCATGGAATGGAAGTGAAAGCACTCGGAACACAATTTAATGTCAGTTCCTATGACGGATCTACACCAATTGTTCAATTGACCGAAGGAAGAATAAAAGTGAACGGAAAGGGAAAAGATCTGACCATCGAAGCAGGACATCAGGTGCTCATGCAGCAACAGGGACTCGCTACATTACCGCTCCCCGATACTGAAGAGGCTACCTCATGGAAAGACGGTTTCTTTTCGTTTAAAAATAAAGACATGAAGCAGATCATGAATGAAATCAGTCGATGGTATGGTGTTCACCTACAAATAGACTGTGTATTGGATAATAAACAATATGAAGGTGGGATCAATAAGAATGCATCTCTAGCACAGGTCTGCAGCACATTAAAAGACCTTACCGGTTACAATTTTAAAATCGACAACAATACGTTAATAATCAAAAAAACATAAAAAGGAGAAGATAAATTATGAAATAAAAATACACAACCAATTATACATGATGAAAAAGCAGAGGTACTACGAATACCTCTACTTTTAAGAATGAATTAACACTTTGTCAACCATTAATTCTTTACCAAATTATGAATAAAAATTTTTATTCAAAAAACTTTCTGTGCCCAACGGATGGGAATAGATTTTTAAAAAACCTGATTAAGATGAAATTAACTGGATTTCTCATTGCGGCTTCTACCTTAGGTGCATCCGCTTCCACTTTCGCTCAGGTAACCGTCAATGCACGGAATGAAAAAATAGAGGCTGTGCTCAAAAACATCACCAAACAAACGGGGGTACGTTTTGTCTATGAAGAGGGCCTTCTAAAGGATCAGAAAACAACCTTGCAGGTTGCCAACGCCACACTGAGCACGTCTCTGGACAAACTGTTCGGCAATAGCAGCTATTCATACGTGATTCATGGAGAAACCGTTGTCATTAAAGCAGACAATACGGACGGCATACAGAACTTGACTTTCACCGGTAAGGTCATTGACGAAAAAGGAGCGCCCTTGGTCAATGTTACCGTACAGGAGGTAGGCGCGTCTTCCGGAACCCAAACTGATGAAAACGGAAATTTCTCGTTAAAAGTATCAAGCAGTTCGGCTAAAATCCGAATCAACAGCCTGGGCTATACCAGCCAGATCATTCCATACTCAAATTCAGCGGTTACAGTTTCTTTGATTGCGACCGCAAGCGTCATGGAGGAAGTGGTTGTCGTCGGTTATGGTTCTCAAAAGAAAATCAACCTGACGGGTGCAGTAAGCAGCGTAGGATCGGATGTTTTTGAAAATAGAATGATTACCAGTGTAGGCGCTGGTTTACAGGGGGCTATTCCAAATCTCAATATCGGAATAGGTGATGGAAGACCGGGCTCCGGTGCTTCATTCAATATTCGCGGATACACCTCATTAAACGGAGGTGGACCATTGGTATTGATCGATGGGGTACAGATGGATCCAAACCAGTTAAATCCGCAGGATGTTGAAAGCGTAACGGTATTAAAAGATGCTGCGGCAGCGGCTATCTATGGTGGACGCGCCGCCTATGGAGTTGTATTGATTACCACAAAATCCGGCAAATTCAATAGTAAAACAACCTTTAATTATTCGTTTAATCAGGCTTTTTCCAGACCAATAATTATTCCCAATACAGTTAACTCACTGGAATATGTGGAAGCATACAATTATGCCGACCGTAGCGGCAACCTTTCCGGCAGTAACCGCGGTTCGGATGTATGGACAGATCGGGATATTGAGGGAATTAAGCGTTACATGGAAAACCCAATTCCCGAAAATGCCGTTTACATTGACCCAACCAATCCGTCGCGCTATCGTTACACAGGCAATACCAACTGGTGGAAAGAAATGTTTCCGGGATGGGCTCCCTTCAATGAACACAATTTAAGCTTTACTGGAGGAAGCGAAAAAATCCGGTATAATACTTCCTTAGGTTACCTGGGACAAAAAGGCCTATTTAAGGCAGCAAATCAGAAATTCGAGCGCTATAATGCAAACCTAGGTCTAGAGGCCAAAGTAACATCTTGGCTGGACTTAAACACAAAACTGCGCTTTAACCGCAAGGAGGATGACAGACCCGCGCCTACCGGTGCAATAAGTTCAATCTTTGGTGATCGTATCTCTGCTGATTTAAGGCCAATTATGCCGATCCGGCATCCCGATGGCCATTATGCCGGACAAGGAAACTTTACCAATCCTTTTGCGATGAACGAGTTCAATGGACGCAACACCTATGATTCGGATGACATTTGGCTCACTGGTGGTTTTAAGATCTCGCCTATTAAGAATTTCAGAGTTATTGGTGACCTGACCTGGAACGCATACCATTATAATAATAAGATCAATGTGAAATCATTTTTGGAGTACGGGGCAGTCCCAGCCGGAAAAGATATCACCAATCCGGATAACGCAATTTTACTAGGCCCCTACCCACATAACAAGACCCCTTTTGTCTACGAGGGTAATTCGAAGGATATTTACTCCGCAATCAACCTCTATGCTGAATACGAAAATACTTTTGCGGAAAAGCATTATTTAAAGGCCATGATAGGATATAATCAGGAGTCTAAATCCTACAACTTCTTTTCGGCACAGGCTAAGAACCTGATCAATCAGGATTTCCCCTACTTAGGTTTGAACAATGATGACAAACCCATCGTTAATTCAAGACCTTTGGATTGGGCATTAATTGGTCAGTTTTTCCGGTTCAACTATATCTTTGATGAGCGTTATCTGATCGAGGTGAATGGGCGCTATGACGGATCTTCCCGTTTCGCCGCAAAAGACCGCTATGTCTTTAGTCCATCGGCAAGTATTGCTTGGCGCTTATCCAATGAAAGCTTTATGAGCTTTGCCAAACCTGTGGTTAATGAATTAAAAATCAGAGCTTCATACGGAACTTTACCCAATCAGGTCATCGAGGCTGACAATCCCTCCATTGCAAACCTATATCCCTATATCGCAACTATGCCCAAGGGGTTGACGTCTTATATTTTCGGGACAGCAACACAGGCCTACGTAACAGCTCCGGGCCTTGTCAGTTCGCTCTTTACCTGGGAAAAAGTGACCTCCAAGAATTTGGGTTTGGATTTCGTTCTGTTTAACAATCAACTGAGCGGCTCCTTTGATCTGTACCGACGGGATACGAAAGACATGCTTGTACCAGGTCAGCCGCTTCCCGCTATTCTGGGGGTGGGTGCTCCAAAACGCAATGCAGCCGACTTAAAAACAACGGGCTGGGAATTTGAAATTAAATACAGTAACTATAAACACGACTTTAAATATTTTGCAAGTTTTAATCTAGCCGATAACAAAGCCGAAATTACCAAATATGACCTAAACCCGACGGGGCAGCTTGCTGACCAGTACGTCGGAAAGAAAATTGATGAAATCTGGGGGTATACATCGAATGGCCTCTATCAGAGTGATGCAGAGGCAGATGATGGACTAGATAAATCGCGTATATTTCCGGGTAAGTGGCTAGCTGGTGATATCAGGTTTGAAGATCTCAACGGAGACAATAAGATCAACAATGGAAGCAATACGCTCGCTGACCCGGGTGATCAGCGCATTATTGGCAACAGAACAGCGCGTTATTCCTATGGTATCCGCCTGGGGGGAGAATACAAAAATTTCGATCTTTCCTTGTTTTTACAGGGTGTAGGAAAACGGGATGCGGCCTTATCTGGCTCTTACTTTTACGCTTTCGGCGGAAGCGAGTGGGATGTTCCAACAAAAAATCAGCTGGATTATTGGACCCCCGAAAATACAGACGCCTATTTTCCGAGGGTACGTTTTGGCAGTGGCGGATTTGGCGTAAACTCAACGCGCTATCTGCAAAATGCGGCCTACCTCCGTCTTAAGAATGCGACACTTGGTTATACATTGCCTGCCGCATGGACCGAAAGAATTAAGGTACAACAGGTGCGCTTTTTCTTCTCAGCTGAAAATATCCTAACATTCACCAAGATGTTTGGAAATTTTGATCCAGAACAACTGGACCGAAACTCCTACCCACTTAGTAAAAATATTTCATTTGGTGCACAAATCAGATTTTAATCATGAAAAAGATAACTAATATACGCCATATAACGCTTGTCTTCGGTGCCTTGCTCGCATTGTCTAGTTGTAAAAACGATGGCTTCCTCGATCGTTTTCCACAGAGTGAATTCAGCGAACCGACCTACTTCAAAACCGAAAATGACCTAAAGCTCTACGCAAACACATTTTATAATAATTTGCCTCAGGTAAATGACTATAGATCGGATAATAATTCAGACAACATGTTGCCTTCTACCTCGAATGATCTTTTGGGTGGCACCTATGCCATACCTGCATCTGGAGGGGGATGGGATGCTGGCGCCTGGTTAAATATCCGCCGCTGTAATTATTTCCTCAAACGTTATGAAAATGCGCAGACCAGTAATCAGGCACTTTATGCTGCTGAAGTCCGTTTTTTTCGGGCACTGTTCTATTGGCAAAAGGTAAGGGATTTTGGGGACGTCCCTTTGGTTCTGACAGACCTGGAAGACAATTCCGAAGAACTTTATGGGCCACGTGTAAACCGCAATCTGGTCATGGACCAAGTGATCACAGATCTGGAATTTGCCGTGCAAAATTTACCTAATAAAGGTAGTGAAGAGACAGGCCGTCTGAATAAAGATAATGCCAATGCACTTTTATCACGGCTTGCTTTATGGGAAGGAACATTTCGAAAATATCATAAACTTGGTAACGAAATTCCGATGTTACAAAAATCGCTCGCTGCCTCTGAAGCACTGATCAATTCAGGACGATATAAGCTATATACAACAGGCAATCCTGATAAGGACTACTATAATCTATTTGTCCAACAGGATCTTAAAAACAATCCAGAGTCCATCATGCATTGGGCATATATCATTGGGACAACAACGCAAAATTACACCCGCCAATCTGGAGAAAGTAATACTGGAGCGACCAAGGACCTAGCGGACTCCTATCTGTTTAAAGATGGAAAACCTATTGGTTTGACTTCCTATTCCTATGATGATGGAACTCCTGCCAATGAAGTAAAAAATAGAGATCCCCGTTACGGACAGACTATTGCGACACCGGGATTTGTATACAACACCAACCCCGTACTCACGTATGGATTGCCCAATATCGGAACATCTCAAACCTCAAGTGGTTATTGGTTGATTAAAGGCCGGTCAAGCGATCCTGCGCAAATTGTTGCCAACCAATCCGACATAGACGCATTTATCTTTCGCTATGCGGAAGTACTGTTGAACTTTGCCGAAGCGAAATATGAAATTGCTGGCACGATTGCACAGGCGGATCTGGACAAGAGCATCAATCTATTACGCAGCCGGGTAGGTATGCCAGCGCTAACAACGTCGGTACAGGCCGATCCAAATGCATTGAATTATGGTTATGCTGTTGCTCCTTTGCTCTATGAAATCCGGAGAGAGCGACGCATTGAACTGATAGGCGAAGGATTTCGTTTTAACGATATCAAGCGATGGAAAGCAGGTAAATTAGTCGAAGGGATTAAAACTGTTCGCGGAATGAAGCTCAATGCCAGTTTACGCAGTCAATATACCTATGATGTAAGCAAAATTGCCACTGACAATAACGCGCTCATCATCGTAAACACAAATTTTACCAACGGCCGCCAATGGAACGATAAGTATTATTATTTACCTCTGCCACTGGATCAGATTACATTGACACAGGGCAAGCCCGGAGCATATAAACAGAATCCTGGCTGGTAATCAGTAAGCAATAACACTTTGGAATTTCAATAAATTTAGAAAAATAATGAATACACGAAATAAAAGATTGTTAGGGTGTTTTTTGAGTTTGATCGTGCCGTCCATATCGTTTGCACAGGAAGCGCCCAAACCCTATGGTGTGCTTCCTACGGAAAGACAGTTGCTTTGGCAGGAGATGGAAATGTATTGCCTGATCCATTACACCCCAACAACATTCCAAAATAAGGAATGGGGTTTTGGCGATGCGGATCCATCGATTTTCAATCCGGCCAAATTTGATGCCCAACAGATTGTAAGTGCTGCCGCAGCAGGCGGATTTAAAGGTATTATTTCCGTGGCAAAACACCACGATGGATTTTGCCTATGGCCTACGACAACAACATCATACAGCATAAAAAGTTCTCCCTGGAAAGGTGGCAAAGGAGATATGGTCAAAGAGTTTATGCTAGCGACCCAGCAGCAGGGCTTAAAATTTGGACTCTATTTATCCGCCTGGGATAGACATGATACACGTTATGGTACAGCGGCATATGCAGATGCTTATCGGGCACAATTGACAGAATTGATGAGCAATTATGGGGATCTATTCACCTCCTGGCATGATGGTGCCAACGGTGGTGACGGGTACTACGGTGGTAAGAATGAGAAACGCAAAATTGATCGGGCCACCTATTATGCCTGGCATGAAAAAACATGGCCTATTGTTCGAAAAAAGCAACCTTTGGCGGTCATATTTTCAGACATTGGGCCTGACATCCGTTGGGTAGGAAATGAAAGTGGATTTGCAGCTGAAACAAGCTGGGCGACTTTTTCTCCCAAAGGAGTAGACGGACACCAGGCTGTTCCGGGACAAGTGGACTACAAAGAGTCTCCATCGGGCACAAGAAACGGCCAATATTGGATTCCTGCAGAATGTGATGTGCCCCTAAGGCATGGTTGGTTTTACCATAAAACCGAAGACAACCAGGTAAAAACACCGGATCAATTGTTTTCTATTTACCTGAAATCAGTGGGGCGAGGTGCCGCTCTGGACCTCGGGTTAGCACCTATGCCAGAGGGCCAATTGCACGAGAACGATGTCAAATCATTACAGGCTTTCGGAAAAAAACTGAGAGAAACCTTCAAAACAAACCTTGCAAAGGAGGCTACCGTAAAAGCATCCAATCTACGTGCAAACGCGAAGAAGTTTGCCGCTAACCTCATTTTGGACGACGACCGATACAGCTATTATGCTTCTGATGATGCTGTTCTAACTCCCGAATTGGAAATCACCTTGGCGGGAGCCAAAGAGTTTGACCTGATTCGCTTAAGGGAAAATATCAAATTGGGGCAACGGTTAGATAGCGTCGTCATCAAGAGGGAAGTAAATGGTCAGTGGGAACGCTTAGCCACAGCGACCAGTATCGGTGGTAATCGCTTGATTAAACTGGAACACCCAGTAAAAGCGACAAAATTAAAAATTAGTCTTTATGCGCCTGTTGCTCCTACCTTAAGTGACTTCGGCTTATTCAAGGAATTTACCGAACCCTTTGCTTTTGAAAATACAGCTGCCGATTATACAAGATTAGCAAGCAGTGACATCAAAATCATTCCAAAAATGCCCAAGAGCATAGATACAGACCCAAAGTCAATAGAACTCTTTGAGGGGTCTAAGGAAGCTGTTATATTTGAATCAAAACAAACCATCACTGCATTGGGATATCTCCCCCGCCAGGACGGAAAGTCCAAGGGAATGGTGCTGAAATATGAGATAGCTACCAGTCCTGATGGAAAAAAATGGACTACGCTCAATACAGGCGAGTTTTCCAATATCCAAGCCAATCCAGTTGAGCAGATTATTCATTTAACGACACCGATTCGAGAAAAATACATTCGATTCACCCCCAAAGAAACGGTCGGACAATCATTTTCTGTTGCGGAGTTTAGTTTGTATAAATAGGCTCCAGTGACACGGTAAAAACTATAATAAGCAGAAAACCTCAACTACTTACAATTTTAAAAACAGGCGAAATGCCTGTTTTTTTTGCGAGATCAGCAGGAGCACACTATAAATTTTCCAAATGAAAGATGGCGAACATGGAGGATTCAACTGGGGCCTTTCTTGTAATTTAATAGGGACTTTATTCGGACATAATAGGGACCTCATTCGGACCTTATTCGGATAAGGGCGTATAAACTCCCTATTACACCCCTATTTTGTATCAATTAAATTACAATGAATCTAGGAGTTAAAGCAAACCTTTCCCCCACTTGTCTGTTAACAGCTTCAAACCAATTATAAAAGTTATGGCACGAGTAAATAATGGAGCAAACGGTGCCCCCTCCGGAAAAGTTGGCGCTGTCGTATTTTGCAAATGGAAGGATATCACCTATGTACGTTCCCTTCCTAAAGTCAGAAAAAAAAGAAAACTATCGGACAGTGAGGAAAAAAACAGGGGTAAATTTGGCTTTACACAAACTTTTCTGGCCCCATTTACAAAATTTTTCCGCTTAGGTTTTCAGCATTATGCAGAAAACATGACCGCTTTTAATGCGGCTATGTCCTATCATCTTGAACATGCCGTCTTCATGGGGGCACAGGGGCCTGCCATCAATTATGAAAAATTTGCGATCAGTAGAGGATTGGACGATCTTATTGTTTCCACATCCACCGAGATCGTAGACCATAAACTCGAAATCAAATGGGAACCCAAAATAACTAAGGAACTGCTGAACCATGAATTAACTGACTTTAGGGCCATGGTGCTCTTACTACCTGAAAATTCAATGGATCAATCAAATGGACTGCTATTGGGTAATAGCATCGAACACCGATCCCAGTTGATCGATCTACCTAAGATCAGTGAAAGCTCAATTTTTCATGTCTATTTGGGTTTCGCAGCGACAGATGGCAGCAATCGTAGTATGAACAGCGTTTATGTCGGCAAAATTACTGCAGAAAAAGAATGATTTTTTGTAACAGGAAACCTTCTCTATCAAAGCAATGAAACAAATGCCGTATAGTAGTAAATAGAATTTTTTACTCCCGTTTCGCTGAGGTAAATGATTCATAGCTTTTTTGTATATAGCGATATAGATCATATGTATTCCATGATTGCACCTGCTCAAAAGTCGGTCTATACACTTCTATAAAAGTCATCAAATCCTCATCTTTTATGGAAGTACTCATTTTAACAACATTTTTATTAAATACACTGTCTATTTTGCTTTCCTTAATCGCAAGTTGGATATTCTTCTCCATCGCTCTAGCTCGTTTTCCATTCTTACTAAAAAGTTCGTAAAAAAAAGTGATCGGTTTCCCGCCGAAAGGATTTAGGAGCGCGATGGGCGGTCTTCCACCATAATAGATACCAGCTTTCTTATTCTTTTCCTTCTGTATATCCTCGAGTCCATCAATTTCTTTAATGCGCCGATTTCTGGTAATTACAATTTCGTCAAGAACAATAGACCGTTTCCTTAGAAAGATAGAATCTGTCAGCTTGTCGCCAAAAACCCGCTTCGTTTCCCAGTGATCATGTCTGAATTCAAGCGTATCGCCAAATTTATAATCCAGCGCAAAATTTCCATATGCATCAGACGCATTACGTTCTTTTGAGTTCAAATTTAAAATGTTGATGCCCCGTAGCAATAAACTGGTATCCGAAGAAAAAACAGTTCCACTATAAACGGCTCGTTTTTGGCCATAAGCCAAAGTGCAGTAACTAAACCCAACGATCAACAACAAACCTAAAGATCTAACAGAAGCACTTATCCTCATAATAATTCAAATGATAGCTATACCAGATCCATGATGCCCATCCATTTTTTTAATCCTTTTTAATAAATAATCTAACAAAAGTTATTTCATTAATTCCTGAAAAGAAGTAAATACGCCGCTTTTGTTCAATAACCACATTCCCAGACGCTCATAGGCAATCCCGTCACTGATTTTATAGGTAAAAAAGGGTAAGCCCTCATGGTCTTTCTCAATATTCAGTCTTTTAAAACTAATGTTACTCAGCCCTTTTAGCTTTTCAGCCAACTCTGCAATATGGGAAGATACAATCGCGAATGGCCCATCAATTACAGTAAAGAATTTCATCACTTCAAATATTGCCAGTGAAGCATCTTCGTTATTCGTTCCCTTAAACAGCTCGTCCAGGATGATCAGGGCATTTGACTTAGGCTGTAGCTGATCTGCGATTTCTTTAAGCCGAATCCCTTCATTATAAAAATGACTGTAGCCCAAATCTATATTATCGTTTATATTGATTGAAGTGAATAATCCATCCAGTACATCCGTTTCCATGGCGAGGCCGGGGACAGGAAAACCGATATGGGCTAAGTAAACAGCTATTGCTATCGACTTGATTAAGGAGGATTTACCAGCCATATTGGCTCCTGTAAGAAACCAGACCTTCTCTGAGCGCGCCATAAAAATATCGTTGGGTATTGGCTTCGAGTGAAAAAGATGGTATAATCCCGCAATACAGAGTTTCCCCGTTTCCCCCTTTTTGGTAAAAACCGGAAAACAATGGACTTTGTCCCTGAAGGATTTTGCAATTGCTAAATAGGCGTCAGTTTCGTACAAAAAGCCCAAAATGGATTTAAGTTCCTTCAATAAATCACAGCGAATAATATGGTTATAAATATCAAAGTTAAAATGAGTGACATGAAGTTTAGCGCTACGGAAATTATCGGTTTTTAATATCTTCTTTAAACAGTATTTAGATTTTTCGAAATATTCGGCAATATCCGCATCGTCATTTACCTGCATTACCACAGCTAAAAATCGATGAAAGTTAAGTAATACATCAACGATTTCGATCATCGATCGCTTGGTATAAAAATACGTTGGAGAACTTACTCTGAATACGTTCAGCACATAAAGGAAAGACTTCGCGTTGGGAGTTGGGACCAAAAACTTTTCCAGGTCCAAAAGTATGGATTTATCAAAATAAAAGGAATGATCCACGAATGGCAACATACGTTTTATCTTACTATGCCTTTCCGAAATCAGGTTTAGATTGGTCGTCGGGGATAAAAAAAAACTTTGCAATACCCGACTTCCTCCGTCCGTCGTTGTGTTGCTGAAAAAGTCAAGAACACTCCGTCCAAAAGTACTGCTGAGTTGCAGGTCTTTTTTTGTCTGTTCGTCAATTAGAAATCTGTTAGCCATTTTTTATATCTCAGGTCAGCTTTCGCAATGATCGATGCTTATCCTGTTCGTTTATTTTTGATTATACCCTCAGAAAAAACCTCGCTGAGTGGCTCTACCTAAATTAACTAAAAATATGGCGAATACATCAACGTAAAAATATATTTACGGAATATTACTTCATAATAAGATAACATTGTGCTAACACAAAATCCTTGTTGTTCTGTTTAACTTAGTAAGAATGAATGACATGGCTTTGAATCGCATTATTTATACGGTAGTTATTAGTTTCAGCCTCCTGTTATGGTCCTGTGGCAATACAGATCATACCATTAAAATGAAAGGTTCGGATACGGAGGTCAATCTTGCCGTTAATCTTGCGGAAGCATACAACAGGACCGATCCAAGCTTCAGCATGGCTATTTCAGGTGGGGGCTCTGGGCTCGGCATTACTTCCCTATTGAATGGGCAGGCAGATATCGCCAACTCCTCACGGCCGCTGACCGAAGAAGAACAGGCGCTCTTCAGAAAGAAAAAAATAGACCTCAAAACCGTTGTCTTTGCCGAAGATGCTACCGCTTTTGTGGTGCATAGCGACAATCCGATCTCGGAGATTGATGTGAAAACGCTGTCAAAAATCATGAGTGGGGAGATCGAAAACTGGAAATCTGTTTCCAGCAGGAACATTCCGATCAATATTTATGGCAGACAGAGCAGTTCGGGTACCTATTCATTTATTCGCAAGAAACTGAAAATAGTCTACAGCCAAAAGGCCAAGGAAATGACCGGCAATGCACAGATTCTGGAAGCCATCAAAATCGACAAATCAGGTATCGGCTATGTCGGTGCGGGCTATATCTCCAAAAAAATTCAAGATAACAAGGGGATCAAGGTATTGAAAATTAAAAATGATGTCAATTCCAATGCGATATCGCCCTTAGATCCAGCAGCGATAAAAAACAGGTTATATTTCTTCCAACGCCCCCTCTATCAATTTATTCCCGAAAAGTCATGGCCAAAGGTGCTGTCGTTTATCCAATTCGAAACCAAAGGGGAAGGAACGAAGATTATTGAAAACTCAGGTTATTACCTTATTCATTAAATAACATGCAGTACAAAAAACGAATAGCCATCGATCAGATCGCCAAAATCATATTCAAGTCTACCGGATATCTGGTACTTGTGCTTCTAGGAGGCATTTTCTTTATGTTGCTCTATAACGCGGTCGCTTTCTTTCTGGAAGTTTCGCCTTTGGATTTTATCAGCGGAAGCCAATGGAACCCCACAGCAGCAGAACCCGTTTACGGCATTCTACCTTTAATTGTGAGTACCACTATTGTTTCTTTGGGCGCGATGCTGATTGCCATTCCACTAGGTGTAGGTACTGCAGCTTTTATTTCCGAATATGCAAGTCCCAAACTTAAGACTATTTTAAAGCCTGCCATAGAGATGCTTGCAGCAATCCCTTCGGTCGTAATCGGTTTTTTGGGAATTGTATTGGTTGGTCCTGGAATAGCAGATCTAAACAATCTACCCAACGGACTGAACGCATTAAATGGCGCAATCTTATTGGCCATCATGGCTCTTCCAACCATTATTACCATCTCCGAAGATGCCATACATGCAGTACCGCAAACGTACCGTGAAGCGAGCTATGGCCTTGGCGCGTCGCGCTGGCAGACACTCCGTAAGATTACGATTCCTGCAGCGGTCCCAGGAATCATTGCAGCAGTCATGCTCGGACTCGGAAGAGCCATCGGCGAAACCATGACCGTATTGATGGCTACCGGGAATGCCGCGATATTTCCCAAAGGATTTTTTGATTCGGTCAAAACCATTACCGCAACTATCGCTATCGAAATGGGGGAAGTCCCCTATCAGACCACGCATTATTATGCCTTGTTTGCCATAGCGATTGTCTTATTCTTTATGACCTTAGTGGCCAATCTGATTGGTGAGTATTTTATCAACCGCTTTAGAAAATACCATGCTGCGTAAATTCAAAAAACTGGCACCTATTGTCGAATGGACTACACTTCTCCTCTCCACAGGACTTGTCTGCTTCTTTTTATGCGTGATCCTGTACGATATTTTCAGCAAGGGCTATCAGGTACTGTCCTGGGAATTTGTCGCTGAGCTGCCCACCAATGGCATGACACAGGGCGGTATTCTCACCCCGATCATCGGAACCGTATTTCTGACCTTGATCACGGCAATATTTTCCATTCCCTTTGGCATCTGTTGCGCCATTTATCTCAACGAATATGCAGAGAATACTTGGCTGACCCGCACAATCCGGGCCTCAATCCGCAATTTATCCGGTGTCCCATCCATTATCTATGGCTTGTTTGGTCTAGCACTCTTTGTTCAGGCGTTGAATTTCGGGACGTCGATTCTATCCGCCGGACTGACCCTAGGGCTCTTGTCCCTTCCCTATATTATCACAACGACGGAAGAGGCCCTGCTCCGTATTCCGCGAAGCATGCGTGAGGCCGCTCTGGCTGTGGGAGCCACCAAATTCGAATCCATCAAAGATGTGGTACTTCCCGCCTCTTTGCCCGGTATACTAACTGGCATCGTCCTGACATTGTCCAGAGCAGCTGGTGAAACAGCGCCTATACTCTTTACGGGAGCCGCATTCTATATCACCAATTCCTTTGGCAACCTTAATCAGGAGTTTATGGCATTACCCTATCACCTGTATATGTTATCAACACAACATCAGTCTATCGAAGAAGTCAGGCCCATCGCCTACGGAACAGCATTGGTGCTGATTATTGTGGTGTTCCTTATGAATTTAACAGCTTTCTATATCCGGTATAAGTTTAGAAATAATGAAAAGTAAATTGGTCGCAGAACAGCTCAACCTATGGTTTGGGAGCAAACAGGTGTTGAAGAATATCAATATCGAATTTGAAGAAAACAAAGTTACGGCGCTGATAGGCCCTTCGGGCTGCGGCAAGAGCACCCTTTTGCGAAGTTTTAACCGCATGCATGACCTCTATCCGGAGGCCAGAATCGAGGGACATATCAAGCTGGACGGCCGCGAGATCTATCAAAAAGATATAGAGGTTACTGATCTCCGTAAACGTATAGGCATGGTATTCCAAAAAGCCAATCCCTTTCCAAAAAGTATTTACGAAAATATCAGCTATGGTCTTAAGATTAATAATCTGATTGCGGATAAGGCGACCGTACAAAAAGCATTGGAAGAAGCTTATATCTGGGAGGAGGTTAAAGATGATTTAAAAAAGCCCGCCACACGGCTTTCTGGGGGACAGCAACAAAGGCTCTGTATCGCCCGTGCGGTAGCGCTACGTCCCGAAATTATTTTAATGGATGAACCTTGCTCCGCATTGGACCCAGTGAGTACCCTGAAAATCGAGGAACTTATTCATCATCTGAAAAAAAAATATACGATAGTTATTGTCACCCATAATATGCAACAGGCACAACGTGTCGCCGACAAAACGGTCTTTATGTATCTCGGGGAAATAATTGAGCAAGGCGATACGCATCAAATTTTTAATAATCCGCAACACGAAACTACGCGTAATTATATCAGCGGGCATTTTGGTTAATCTCTGACAATCCGAAATACACCTTTTGTGTGCATATTCCAGATTTTCTCTTATGTTCCGCAAGTTCCAGTTTTGCCGAACGTACTAAAAGATAAATGAGTTTAGTCAAGCAACAATAGGCTGATCCTAGCTTCCAAAAGGATCCGTCTTTTTCTCGGTTTTTAATATCCCGATCAAATGCTGTAAGGCTTTTTGCAAACGTTTGGCATCATCTTCGGTCTGGATAGCCCAAAGGATCTCTTCGGTGCTCGCGGCAGATTTATAACGGATTTGATAACCTGATTTTACACGTGCCACAACGAGCGGTTCGGATTTCGACAGATCGCTTCTGTAATGCTGACCAGTAGACAGAAAAACAGTCAGGACTTTGCCATCCACCGTAACCGTATCAATTTTGGTTTCTTTATAGCGATAGGCAATCTTATACAGCTTATTGATGTAGGCCATGGTCTGCTGTTTGTTGAGCGTTGTATTTTGGGCTTCCAAGCCACTGTGTGCTCCAAAAAAGAGAAAACATATTAATAGGAAGTTCTTCATGCTTCAAATTTATTAATAAACTCCACTTTCCCCATTTTATTATCTCAAATTTATTTATTCGTTGAAACAAAAAAACGTGATAAAGATACATTGTTTGAAAATTTCATAACATACAATCAACCAGTTTTAAGGCAAGTCCGGAAATCAGCCACAGGAAGTAAAGGGGATGTTCATTACTCCATTGTTTCTGACCAGCAATTTTATTACTGGTCAGAAACAATTTTCTTTCGAATGTTGATGTAACTCAGTGTGTATTCCAAATCCCTTTTACAATTTCGTTTTCGATAAATCCCGTGCATTTTCAGCCATTCGGATAAATTCAGCACGATAGCCCTCATTATCGGTTCCCTTTGCTGCCTTCGCACGTGCAATTAGACGGTCAAAATTAGCTTGCTGTTTAAAGTCCGAATCACGAAGTAACAGCCCCAGTTCGGCCACAGCCGTTGCAAAACGTAAATCTTCACTGACCTTATTCAACTCGGTTACCTTAGCTTGTACTACTTGTTGCTGCAATTTACTTTTTTCGCCATCCGGTTCCTTATAACGGAATTTGACCGTTGCCAACTCTCCGTTGCCTTTGACCTCAATATACTTAGTTGAATTTTGCTGGTATTTCAATGGATCTACCGTTCCGACCATCGTTGAGCTTACACCTACAGGAACGATTTCATACAGCGCTGTAACCACATGTCCCACGCCCATGTCGCCGCCCATTTTTTGATCGTTATTGAAATCTTCGGCTTCAAGCAAACGATTTTCATAACCGACCAGGCGATAGGCCTGCACATAATTCGGATTGAACTCAACCTGAATCTTCACATCTTTGGCTACCGTAAATAATGTCCCGCCAAATTCGGTCACCATGGCTTTCCGTGCTTCGGAAATATTGTCGATATAAGCGTAATTACCATGTCCTTTATCTGCTAGGATCTCCATCTTGCTATCTTTCAAATTTCCCATACCATAGCCAAGCACGGTCAGGAAAACACCGGATTTACTCTCTTTACTGATCAGTTGCTCCATAGATTCATCGCTGCTTTCGCCTACATTGAAATCACCATCACTGGCCAGGATAATCCGGTTGTTGCCACCCTTGACCAGGTTTTCCCGGGCAATCTCATACGCTTTTTTGATTCCTGCAGCACCAGCAGTGCTTCCCCCAGCCTCCAGCTCGTCTATGGCTGTTTTGATTTTCATTTTCTGGCTACCGCTAGTACTCTCCAGTTTCACCCCCGCTGAACCGGCATAAGTGACAATAGCCACACGGTCGATATCACGCAACTGATCCACCAGCATTTTCAAGGAAGATTTTACCAATGGTAAGCGACCTGGGCCCATCATCGATCCTGATACGTCGATCAAGAAAACCAGGTTAGAGGCTTTGAGTTGGTCTGTCGGGATATCTTTAGCTTTTAAAGTCACCCGCATCAACTGATGTGCCTCGTTCCAAGGCGCCTTGGTCAATTCGGTAACAATATTCACTGGATCGCCATTCTTCGGTCCCGTCACCTGATATTGAAAATAATTGATCATCTCCTCAACGCGTACAGCATCCTGATCAGGCAAACTGCCTGCATTGATAAACCGGCGCACATTGCTGTATGAAGCAGCATCCACATCTGCAGCAAATGTCGACAACGGCTCCTTCAATGGATTGATAAACTTATTTTCTTTGATTTTTTGATACGATTCCTGGCTTTGTTCCGGTATATAAGCACCACGAATATAGATTCCCTGTGCCTGACCTGCTAATGCAGTAGAGGCATTCCCGGTAATTGTATTTCTTTTCGCAACTTTACCATAGCCCACAACAACAACCTCTTCCAGTGCACGGTTATCCTGTACCATACTAATATCCATCGTCGCCTTTCCCTTTACCTTAACCCGTTGAGTAATATAACCAAGTGAGCTGAACGCTAACGTGGTTTTACCGGATGTTACCTGGATCTGATAATTTCCGTCACGGTCGGTCGTTGTACGGGCATTAGTCTCCACATTTGTGACCACAACAGCACTTAAGGCCATTTTTGTCTTTGCATCAGTCACCTTACCTTTCACTTCGTATTGCTGACCGGCATATCCACCAAGGGATAGCAACATGCTCATTAAAAAAAGTATTGTTCTCATATCGTTCAAATTTTGTCAAGGGATGCGTCGAATATTAAATTTCCATAAACCAGAAAAAAAAAATATTTTTAGCAAATAAAATGTTCGCATTCAAGTCGTCAAAAAAGGATTCCACGCAAGACCAGGAGCTCTTGCAGCAATATCAGGAGACCACAGATCTCAAGGTATTGGGAGACCTTTATCAACGACATGCCGAGATGGTCTATTATGTCTGCCTAAGGTACCTTCAAGATCCAGAACTGAGCAAGGATGCCGTAATGAATATTTTTGAAGAGCTTATCTACAAGGTCAATAAGCAAGAAATCAAAGACTTTCCGAGATGGCTCTATGTGCTTGGCAAAAACCATTGCCTGATGTATCTAAGGGCCCAAAAGAACAAACCACAAATTTCTTTGGATGAATTTGTGAAATATCCCGAAGATCTGCATCAGTATGAACAACAGGATGAAAAAGAGGAACAATTGACTGCAATGGAAGGCTGCCTGGAAAAATTACCGGACAAACAGCAACAGTCCGTCAGACTCTTTTTTCTGGAGGAAAAATGTTACAAAGAGATCAGCGACTCGACAGGATATAGCTTAAATGAAGTAAAAAGTTATATCCAGAATGGGAAGCGAAATTTAAAAAATTGCATGGAGGCTTGGAATGGGCGACAGTAATTATGATATAGCATACTTAAAGAAATACGTCAACGGTCAACTTTCTCCCAAAGAGATGTATGCCATTGAACGTGAGGCCCAACGTGATCCCATGTTGGCCGATATTCTTATGGGTATAGAAATGGATCAAAACAGTACTGTTGCTTCCGAACTTGACGCGCGCATTGCGCAGCGCATCGCGGATAAAAAAGAAGCCAGGATAAAAGTCTTCGACTGGAAACGATTGGCCATTGCAGCTACCGTAGTCGCTGTTTTAAGTGTCGGGATACTCTACTTCCAACAACAGAAAAATACATCTGAACAACAGCGCACCGCAGATGTTGCTGTACCGGTAGATGTGCCCGCACCGAAATCCAAACCACAGAACGATACGACGACCTCTTCGCCTATCGCAGCAGATAGCAAAGAGCAGGACAGCCCTAGGCTGGCGGACAACAATAAGCCCTCAGGCCTACCTCGATATACGGAAGAAGCCGCTCCGGTGCATAAGGATTCCCCGATCCGAATCGCTTTGAGTGAAAAGATGAATAGCGGCATCCACAGGGACCGAGCTATAGGTGATTCTAAGATGTTAGATAGTGTTCAGGTAATTGGTTATGTTCCTAAGTCGAAAAAAAATATAACCGGAAGTACGGTTATGATCCGTGGGCAACAGCCCAATCAGAGCAATGCGCTCGCCGGTCGTGTCGCCGGTGTCAATGTAACTCCGCAAACCTATGGTAGCCCACTACAGGTCACTGTACGTGACAAAGAAACTGGCCTACCAATATCGGGAGTTACCATCATACAGCCCAATAGTAAACTGGCAACAAATACTGATGCCCAGGGAAAAGCCACCATCCAGCCAAGCACCGTGGACTCATTGGTCGATATCATGGCTGTAGGTTATAATACAGTTGCGCTGAATATGCGCCGCAACAAAAACCTGAATATAAAATTGCAGCCTTCCAGTGCGAGCCTGGAAGAGGTCGTGGTAACGACCATGTCCGCACGAAAAATAAAGAGCGCAGAACCTGTCTGGGGATGGAAGTCATTTAATAATTACGTTAAAAAGAAAACAGCTAACAGCCGCTATGAGGGCACCGTACGCCTGAATTTCGATATCGATAAAGATGGATTCCCGTCCAATATCACAATCCTACAGAGTGCAAATGAGTATCTGGACAACCAGGCCAAGCAAATTTTACTCTCGGGACCGAAATGGAAAGGTGGGGACAACCGGTATGTCTCGCTGACATTTGATTTTAGGTATTAAAACTCATCAGGCCAGAACGGCAACTTGCAAAAAAAAAGCGCTTTCTGAAATCCTGTCGCTAAGATACAGCTTCGCTCATCCCCCTGCCAATTACCCTAGCTGCTTCAGTAGGCCTGCGCGAAATCACACCTAATGCAAGACACTATTTAAAGGCACCCGATAGCGATTAAAGCAAAAATTTTAATGTATAAAATCTAAGATTATTTCATACATTAGCACTATAATTCTTAACCATATAGTGACTTTTTATGAAAGGCTTTTTCACCAGTCTGCTTATTCTCGGCAGTTTTTGGGCTCATGCCCAGGATTTTTCATTCGGTAAGGTAAAAAAAGAAGATTTCGCCATCGATATTGGCAAGTTGGATACTGCCGCCAATGCCTTTGTCATTCGGGAATATGGTTCCGCACAGGTCAACTATACTTCGCAGAAAGGCCTGGTTGTGGAATTTTTAAAGCATGTCCGGATCAAAATATTGAACAAGGAAGGTTATGAACATGCGAACTTCACGATTGCACTTTACAAAAGTGGCAGTGAACGTGAAGTTGTCACTGACATCAAGGGGGCTTCCTATCACCTCGAAGGGGATAAAGTCATTGAAACAGAGATGACAAAGGCAAATATCTTCAATGAAAATTCTTCGGAAAACATTTCCCTGACCAAAGCCGCAATCCCACAGGTTCAGGAAGGAACAATTATTGAATATCGCTACAAAACGGAATCCCCTTTTATTTTTAACCTCAATGCTTGGGAATTTCAGGAAGAACTCCCCAAAATATATAGCGAATATGTCACCCGTATACCCGAAATATGTCATTACAAGTCTAATTTGAAGGGTGGATTTCCCATTAAAGACCGCAAAACCGAGAATTATAATACAGGATTAGAAAGTTCAGTTGGTGAAATCCTCGGTAATAAAACGACCTATATCATGGAGAATATTCCGGCCTTCCACAGCGAAGATTATATGACCTCCTCGAAGAACTTCCGGTCTATTCTCTTTTTTGAACTCGGGCGCTATAGCTTCCCTATGGGACCTACAAAGGACTTCTCCCTGACTTGGGAGAATGTACGGGAAAAATTGGTCGAAGATGAAAGTTTTGGTGGTCAGATCAAGCGCAAAGGAGCCTTAAAAGAATTTATCGAACCTGTGCTGCAGGGCGCGAATAATGATATCACAAAAGCATCCCGTCTCTATGCCTACTTTCAGAAACAGATCAAATGGAACAAGAAGCACTCGATATATGCGAAAAATATCAAAGAGGCGCTTGAAAAAAGAACCGGCAATAGTGCCGACATCAATCTCGGACTGGTCAATGCATTGCGTTACGCCCAGTTAGAGGCTATTCCAGTTATTTTATCCACACGCGACAACGGCTATGCTGGCCTGTATGCACCCGCATTATCGGAATTCAACCATGTTGTCGCTCAGATGAAAATCGGCGAAGAATACTATTTATTGGACGCAACTTCGCCCTATGAACCCTTCGGCAATATCCCCTTAAAATGTGTCAACTACCAAGGTCGTTCCATCCCGCTGACCGGAGAATCCGACTGGGTAAAACTGGAGTCCAAACTTCCCGCCTCTCAAAGTAATTTCTTCTTTGGTGAGCTGATGGAGAATGGTACGCTAAAAGGCAAATGGGTCACCTCCCGCAATGGCTATACGGCTTCACGCATGCGTGAACGCCTACAGGGCAGCAATTCCGAAGAGGAATTTTACGAAAAATTGGATGAGGAAAATAACCGTATCAAAATCAATAGTTTTAAAGTTTCCAACCGGGATTCTCTGGACAAACCTTTCGCCGAAGAATTTGAAATCGAGATTGAAAATTTTGCCAGCCTACAAAATGACCAGCTCGCTTTCAACCCGTATATTGACAGCAAAACAACCAAAAATCCATTTAATCTAACGGAGCGCAATTACCCAATTGATTTCGGCTCGCTGATCCACGAAGAGAACTATATGGAAATCAAATTGCCAAAAGGGTATGCATATGCCCCCGAGACAAAATTAAAGAACATCAGTATGGCGCTCCCCGAACGGGCAGCCCGCTATATTTTTAAAGTCAGCAATTCCGATCCGAATATCCTACTTATTGAGAGCGCAACACAATTTAACAAACCCTTGTTTCTGCCTGAAGAATATTTTGATCTAAAAGAGTTTTTTAGCCGGATCATTCAGGCGCAAAAGCTGGATATTTCACTAAAAAAAATCTAGTTGTCGCCTTAACAAAAACTTCATGTTATATTGACGATAAGCTTAAATAGGGGGCTTAAATTTGAATAACAAAAAAGAATTAAAAATGATTAAAGATTCAGAATTATTCGAACTAGAGTATACCTTCCTTGGTGAAGGTTTCGAGTTAGATGGTGATGACATTATCACCGATGAAGACTAGGTCTTCACTTTTTTAGCAAGTATTATTCCCCTTATATAATCTCTAAGCCCGGTTGATTCCTCTCCGGGCTTTTTCTTTCTTTTACATTTTCATTTTTTCTATTATCACCAAGAATAAAGCAACAGTTCCCTCACTGTTCATTTTTTCTATGGTACCTCCTCAAGATGTAAGCCCCCCCGGAGTACAGCTCGCTCCTTTCTTAACGAGATGAGCAAAAGCCAAGTGCGGGACTATCGGTTATATAACTCCGAGCATCTCGCTATAGGCTTCATACAACAGACTGATCGCATCGCGCATATCTTTTTCCTCGAGATGAGCAAAACCCAAACGCAGGGCTGTCACTGTGCGATTCTGGTAAAGGCAGTTGCTCGGCAGCAGCAATCCCTTTCCTTTGGCCTTTTCCTGTAAAGCGGTCAATGAAAAACCAACATTAAACCTTACCCAAAAAGCCAATCCCGAAACCGGAACCTCAAAAACGATCTTATTTTCAAAATAGGTATACAGCAACGCTGCAAATAAGTCTTTCCGTTCGGCAATGACTTTTTGAAACTTTCGCTGATACCGAAAGATATCACCCTGATGGATAATTTCTCCCAATGTTTTTTCAATCATAAAATTGGGTTTACCAAAAAGGTTCAGGTATTTTTTGCCCTCTTCCAGAAGATCCTGAGGAGCAATCAAAAAATTCATTTGAAAACCTGGATCCAAAAAACGGCCGAAGGTCCCGGTATAAATCACCTTATGCCCTCCATTTTTACGAAAGAGAGATTCTCCTTTATCTTTGATCAACGAGGTTTCAAAATCAACATCATCTTCGATGACGATAAAATCATACTGTTCGGCCAACTGCAACAGCTGTATTTTCCTCGTTTCAGAAAGGCTTACTGTTGTGGGATATTGGCATTTCGTATTGATATAAACAAACCTGATCTCTCCAGGGGCAAAATGATCTGCGATATAGTCAATATTCATTCCCATTGCATCTACAGGAATCGTTTTCAACTTCGCTCCGGCCTGGCTAAAGATCATGTTCGGCAAAAAATAGCTAAGATTTTCGACCAGCACAATATCTCCACGCTGAATCAGTAGGCGCGACAAAATAGAAAAGATCTGTTCCCTGCTGGCAATAGGCAATAAAAAATTTCGGGAGAGATGGAATCCCCGTGTCAAATTGAGATAATAACTTAATTGATCCCTAAAAAACAGATTTCCATCGGCGGTAGCCAGAAATTCATTGCTCTTCTTTTTCCGCTTCACCATGGCAGCGTAAAAACGAACCAGTTCTTCTGTATCGATCACACGGTAGTCCGGGGTGCCGTCGGTAAAATAATATTTTTCGGGGACTTCCATTACCGGTGTATCCAGGATCAATTCCCTTCTAAAATGATACGGAGCCCGATCTGGCGGCTGCCTAAAAACCTCAATCGCTGCCACTCCTGAGCTCAGAGGTTCCGGATTTTTCACAAAAGTGCCCCTGTTGGGTAGGATATCTACCCAACCCTGTGCCTGCAATTCTGCTAGTGCGGCCACGACCGTTTTCCGGTGCACCTTTAATTCTGTTGCAATCTTCCGGCTCCCAGGAAGAAGGTCCCCGTCCTCCAACAGATTCCGCTTGACAGCATTGATAAATTGATAGACGATCTGTATATATACCGCATCTTCCTTACGGCGATCTATCTTGATAATGGAATGAAAAGCTATACTAACCGGACTACTCATTATATTTATTTCGGACTACCAAAGTTAAACTTTAAACTGTAATATTTGCAATTCAGCTGAAAAACAGCCCGCTGAAAATGTGGGATTCACACCCTATCTTTTAATAAAAACTGATTTTTCAAACGATCAAAAACAAACGCTATGCAAGCTAAAAAGAAATGGACACAGGCAGAAGTTATTGCCTTATACAACAAACCGATCATGGAATTATTGTACGAAGCGGCTACTGTCCACCGGACCTATCATGACCCCAATAAAGTGCAGGTATCCACCTTGATTTCGATAAAAACCGGCGGATGTCCCGAAGATTGTGCCTATTGCCCACAGGCTGCACGCTACCATACCGATGTTAAGGCCGAGCGGATGATGGGTGTAGAACAGGTCAAAGCGCTTGCTCTGGCAGCCAAAGCAAGCGGCAGTTCACGGATATGCATGGGTGCTGCCTGGCGCAATGTCAAAGACGGTCCAGAATTTGACCAGGTCTTGGATATGGTCCGCACACTGAACAAACTGGATATGGAGGTCTGTTGCACGCTGGGTATGCTGACCGAAAATCAGGCTCACCGACTATCGGAGGCCGGGCTCTATGCTTATAATCACAACCTGGATTCCTCTGCTGAATATTATGAAGAGATTATCTCGACCCGCAGTTACGGTGACCGTTTGCAGACCATCGAAAATGTACGCAAAACTAATATTACCGTATGCAGCGGTGGCATTATTGGCATGGGGGAAAGCATAGCCAACCGGGCGGATATGCTGATTACATTGGCCTCACTTCACCCGCAGCCCGAGTCGGTACCGATCAATGCGCTGGTGCCCGTCGTAGGTACACCGATGGAAGCCATGGAGACCGTATCGATCTGGGAGATGGTGCGCATGGTTGCCACCGCACGAATTTTATTGCCACAAACGCAGGTTCGCTTATCTGCTGGCCGTACCAAGATGAGTCGCGAAGGGCAGGCCCTCTGTTTTTTTGCAGGGGCAAATTCCATTTTCGCGGGTGATAAACTGCTCACAACCGCCAATCCCGATGTGAATGAGGATCTGGATATGTTCAAAACATTGGGCTTGATCCCACAACAGCCCTTTGAGAAAAAAAGCCAGCCTGAAACCCTCGCAATGGAAGACAGGCAATATCGGGCGTTGGACGAAAAGCCACAATGGTCACGACCTGCTCACAGGATTCCACGCAACCTGGCTAAACAGCAAGGGAAAAAATAGATCAGCCTGCCACAGCTTCCTAAAAAATCAGGCAAGCAACGACAGCATTAAGCCAGTGTTATGTTGCTTGCCTGTACAAGATTAAGCCAACAAGGGATCGGTTGTGGTTTCCACTCCGGTCTCCAACCGTCCTGCAAGCTGTAGCTCAAAACTGGCGTCGCCAAGTCCCTTAATTTCAAGATCATACCAGTTGCCCTGTGCGGCAATATCCAAAATCAGCACAAGTTCTTTACCAGCTCCAATTTCCTTTGTCGTTGCATAATGCTGATAATTCAAACTTTTTATCGCCAGCCGAACAGGCTTTATATCCAGATTTCGTACGGCCAACTGCAGCTTGCCTGTTGCTGTTCGGGTCAGTGATTTGAGTTCAGGGCCTACGGTAGCCAACACCGCGGGCGCATCTTTTTGTCCGGCAAACTTGCGATAAAAACCATTTGGCCCATGCAGCTCAAAGGCATAGCGCTGTCCTTCAAACTGCTGCAGGTCCCACCTGTAGTCGAGGCGATCCCCGGCTTTGACCGCAAAATTCCAGTTTCGATAGCTTTCGCTTTCCCCCGCTCCGTCTATATAGACAAGTGGACTATACACATTGAAAGGTACACCGCTGGTCTTTTTACCAAATAGCCCTGTATCCACCTGCATCGTCAGGTTAAATTGACCATTCTGCACATATCCAAAAGCATCATGTCCGTAAGGCAATGCTGTCGATTTACGGATTCCCTTTTCCTGTACGCGATTGAATTTCGACGTCCAAACCTGCTGCTTAGCTTGGTTTAGATCCGTAATTTCAATAAAGCCGCCTGGATTATCTTTAAATTGGGCGTTGTATATAGTTTCGATATATTGGTTACGTTCGAGGAAGGGAAGCTGCTCCTGCACCTGGACAAAAGGCGTGAAAGCCGCTGTCAGGTCTCCACAAATTGTTCTCCGCCAGGCACTGATATGCTCCAGATTGATATTTTTATTGTATTTATGGTTAAAGAAATACTCCAAAAACTGCAATGTGGAGGTATGGTCGAATACTTGAGAGCAAACTTTTCCGCCCCGTGACCAAGGCGATGCAATGTACATCGGTACACGGAACCCCAGTCCCACTGCACCCTCACGCGCCTGTTTCTTTGGAATTCCCTGTTTAAGTTCATTCTCCAGGCGTACCATTTCCACTTCACTGTCAATTCCCGCCGAACAGGCGCCAGTATCTTTTTTCATTAGATCCGGCACGAGGAAAGGTTTCACATGGTCGTAATAACCATCATTCTCATCGTAAGTGATGATAAAAATCGTTTTTTTCCAGACTTCCGGATTTTTGGTCAGAATATCCAATACTTCCGACACATACCAGGCACCGTACCAAGGGGCACTGGGATGATCCGAGAAATTTTTGGGACCGGCCAACCAGGATACTGCAGGTAATTTCCCAGCGTCGACATCTTTTCTGAACTGATCGAGCACATCCCCTTTAGGCACTTCCAAAGTCCGCTTTTTTCCCTGGTCTTTAAATTGCAAAGTCTCCAGTTTACGATAATTATGATCGCCCTTATTGACCGTGAAGGCTCGCTGATGTAAGGATTTGGTAAAATCAGACAGCTTGCTGTAATTATCGGCACGGAACTCCTTTAGTTCAGCTTCGGCCCGCTCGAGGGCTTCACTTTTCTTACGGATATCAACCCGGATTTTTTCTGCCTGCTCTTCCGATTCGGGCGATCGCTCTTCAAGCCTGGAAATCTGTCCCGGTAGATCGCGTACCTGCGCCTCAAGGTTGCTGACATAGGTATCTTTAAACTTGACCTGATAGGCCTGAAAAAATTCCAATAGATTACAGCCGAAGTTGGACAGCCAGGCACGCTCTTCACCCGATAGTCCACCCCCGCAGCTGGTTTCATTTTGATAAAAACGCCAATCTATATTGTTCTTTTCTAATAGTTCGGGAAAGGTTTTCCAGGTCATTTTTCCATATCCAAAGTCATCATTCCGAATATTGACCTTTTGCAATCCATCCTTTATTTCCGTGATCTTCCCGGTCCAAAAGAAGGAACGGTTGGGTGTTGTACTGGTCATGCCCGAACAGAAATTCTGATCACATACGGTAAAAGCATCGGCCAATGCATAGTGGAAAGGCAAATCCTCACGCGTGAAATAACCAAGGGTCAGTGGCATCGTTGCATATTGCTTATTGCCCGACTGTTTGGCCGTTAACCATTGGTCGTATTTCCCGCCATTGTAGGCATCCACCTGACTTGCCCTGCTATGGGGAAGTGAGCCCATCCAGGTTACCTTGCTCTCTTTGAGATTTAGCCGAAAAGGGGCAAACACTTTCCCTGCCTTATCGGTTTGATACCAGACCGGCAGATCGTTGGGCAAGCGCACTGCACGGGGATCGTTAAACCCACGTACGCCAGAGAGACTCCCCAAAGTATGATCAAAGGAACGGTTTTCCTGCATCAGGATCACGATATGCTCGGCATCCAGAAAGCTACTTCCAGACGCCGGATCGATGGCAAAGGCTTTTTGGATAGAAGCCGGCATAAAATTGGCGATACCGGCAGCTCCTGAAAATAATAAGGTCTTTCGGAGAAACTCTCTTCTGCTTTCCATAATGTTTATCTATAATTTCGATTTGAATCTACTTAGATTTCTTTTTGTTTCATATTTCTTCGTGTAAATCTTGTGTTACTAAATTATTGACAGGACACGAATATGTCAAAAGTGGGAAAATGTCAATGGGAGGAATATCGTAAACGGATGCATTGGATAGGGTTGACAAAATTTGCTTACTTTTACGGAAGGACAATGCATACATTTATGGTGGACATTTTGTTACTCGAAGACGACAGGATTCTTTCTACGGAAATTAAATCCTTTTTATTAAGTCAGGGTTTCTCCTGTGACCAGGCCTTTGATGGCATTGAATTTCTCGCGCAGACACATCAAAAAAAATATGGCTTTTACCTGCTCGATATTAATGTACCCAAGATCAACGGCTTAGAAATCTGTAAAAAAATACGAAGTCACGATGCCCTGACCCCGATTATCATTCTTTCGGCCTATGATGATATCGACGACAAAAAGGAAGCCTTTCTCCGTGCTGCGGACGATTATCTTGTTAAACCTTTCGTACTGGACGAGTTGTTGCTTCGCATCAATTCACTTCTTCGCCGGCAGCAGCATAACGAAAACAATAGTCCCAAAACGCTGATTATAGATGATCTGGTCATTTACCCTGACGAAGCCCGGGTACTCCGGTCAAATGAAGAAATCAACCTGACACAGAAGGAATTTCAGTTGCTGCTCATTTTGGCGCAGGCCAATGGACGAACTTTATCGAAGCAACATATTTCGGAGGAAGTCTGGCAAAATCAATTCCAGACAACACAAAATACCATCGAAGTTTATATCAATTTTTTACGTAAAAAAATCGACAAGAATTTTGAAAACAAGCTGATCCATACCAGACCTGGATTTGGCTATTACCTCGCTGCGGATAAATGACTTTAAAAAAGAAAATAGCGATCAGTTTTAGTATTGCGTTCTCCATTTTATTTGGCATTGCAATGCTCATCATCTATTATGCCAGCGTTGATTTCAGAAACGATCAATTCCGTCAGCGTCTGGTCGATAAACTGGATTATATCTCACATTACATTGCCAATACGCCTTCTTTTGACCGCGAATCTTATAAAACGTATTTTCAGGATATTGAAGACGGACTTTTTTATGAGGATGTCATTATCCTGGACAGCCACAAAAAACTTATTTTCAGCACGGTAAAAGACAAAACAATTACCTGGAACCAAGCGATCATCAACCGTCTGGACAATGAAAAACGAATTTTCTATAAACAGGATCAATATGAAATTTTGGGCAAATATTACCTGATCAACAATCGGGCGTATTACCTTTTGGTCAAAGCCCAGGATTATTCCGGCAACGAAAAGCTGGATCACCTGGCTATTGTATTAACGATCTTGTTCCTACTGAGTACGTCATTGATCTGGATCTTTAGCTATAACCTTATTCTCCGCTTACTGAAGCCATTGGACAAACTCAAAAAGGATATCACACAGATCAATGCCAGTAAGCTGACAAATCCGGTCAAATATGCCGGGAACACGGACGAAATCGCGGTATTGACCCAAGCGTTTAATACGATGCTGAAACGGCTTTCCGGCGCATTTGAATCCCAAAAAGAATTTAATTCGAGTGCTTCCCATGAGCTTCGTACGCCGCTGGCCAGAATGTCATTTCAGCTGGAGAACCTCCGACATCAACAACAGCTGGATGAAGATGTCAGTCATGTACTTGACAATATTGCAAAAGAAACGCAGCATCTTTCGGAAGTCACCAACTCACTGATGCTGCTTTCGAAATTTGATTCGGCAACGCTCCAAACGACTTATCAGGAAGAACGGATTGATGAGATCATTTTTACGGCATACGAAAAGGTTGCAAAGGCTTTCCCCGATCTGCAACTTGATTTTTCCATTAAAGGCATCGCAGATCCCAGATTAACCCTCATTTGTTCGGCACAGTTAGTTGAAATCGCTTTTGTCAATCTGTTCAAAAATGCAGCACTATACTCCTATCATCCAGAGGTAAGTGTCGTTATCCATGAATCTCCGACGCAGCTGAAAGTATTGGTCACCAGTCATGGGGCTGCCTTGAGTGCCAGTGATCAAAAGCGCATTTTTGATGCGTTCAGCCGCGGTGAGAATGCCACCGAAACCATTGGTTCGGGTCTTGGACTACGGATCGTCAAACGCATTATGGATTCCCATCAGGGCAATATCGAATACAAAGCCAATACAGCGCATTCAGCGCATATATTTATACTCAGATTCCCGGATCCCCAGTTCGGCCACCGAAGCTGACAATTTCCGCCCTCAGCCATAGCTGAGGTGAAGAACGATTAAATTTTAAGCTTTTTTTAAGTATTTATTAAGGGGCTTTTAATCTGGGTCCTCTTTCTTTGTTGCATAAGATTCGATCATGATGACAAAGAAATCCTTGCTATTTTTACTGTTTTTAAACTCGGTTGCTTTAGCACAACAGAAAGCGACGGTAGCGCTCAATGCTATTCGTCCGGGAAATGCAACCGTCCGTTCTGAAACTACAATTGATAGAACAATACAGCAGTCTTCCGGCAGAAAAATGACGCTTCTTGAATGTGAAGAAGCCTTCCGTAAGAACAACCTCTCTTTATTGGCGCAACAATATGATATCAGTCAGGCTGAAGCGGATGTCATTCAGGCCAGGATCTGGGAGCTTCCGCAACTGGAGGTCGCCGTCAATGCCTATGATCCACAAAATAAAAAGGCATTTCATGTGGGGGGATCAAAAGATGCCAGTATATCCCAATTGCTTTATCTGGGTGGAAAAAAGAAAAATGAGGTTGAATTCGCCAAATCAAATGTCGAACTTTCGAAATTACAGTTCAGCCAGTTGCTAGCCAGTCTACGCGCACAACTAAGAACAACATTCTATTCCCTTTATTTCGAACAACATAAACTGGCCGACATCAATGTGCAACTGGATTACCTCAACAGCTTATTGACCGCCTACAAAGAAGAAGGAAAAAAAGGAAACGTTTCCCTTCGGGATCAGGTTCGTCTGCAAACCATGGCCATCGACCTTAGCAACGAAAAAACGAGTGCCAACAACAGCATTATCGCTATGCAACAACAGTTAAGGGTGCTACTCTCCAATCAGGAGGACGTGCTTCCCAATCTGTCAGATGCTGAGGCCGATCGGGAACTGGCCATCAAACCGGCAATAAGCATGGACAAAATATTTGACCTGGCACTTGAAAACAATGCGGACTATCAGTTTGCATTAAAAACAGCCGAAAGCTCGCAGCTGTTTACCAAGTGGCAAAAATCCCTGAATACACCGGATATCAATCTGGGCATAGAATACAGCCAGAACGGAGGCACATTTCACAATGAACTGAACCTCAAAGCGGCTATTCCACTTCCGCTATGGAAACAAAACAAGGGAAACATCATCAAGGCCAAATATGCGGAAGAAGAAGCCAAAAAAAATATCGAGGTACAGCGGCAGCTACTGGAATCACAGATCCGCGCCAACTATCAGTCCTGGGAAAATCAATACAAGCAATACTTCGCGATCACGGCCGACGACCTGCACAATATTGCTTCTGTCTACGATGGTGTGTTCAGCAATTTCAGAAAAGGCAATATTTCCCTGGTTGAGTTCAGCGATTTTATGGATAGTTACCGCATATCCATACTCAAACTTTACGATATGAAAAAAGAAATTATCCTCAATGCCGAGCAACTTAACTACTTGGCGCAAACCCCTATATTCAATTCAAGCCATGTCAACTAAACTACTTCTCCTAAGCACTGTGGCCATCGTATCCCTATACGCCTGCCAGAATCATAAAGAAACAGACAATTCTGCGATTGTCAAAGGTTTTGAAATCAGTGAAACGATGCTCAGATCGACAAGTTTCGTCCCTGTAAAAAAAGAAAATGTGACCGAGGAGCTCAATTTCTTCGGTAAAATATCGGCCGATCAGAATAATTATATTGACATCTTTCCGCTGGTGGGTGGAAATGTCGTATCCGTCAATGTATCCCTGGGTGATTATGTGCGTAAAGGTCAGGTACTCGCCACAATCCGAAGTACAGAAGTCGCGGGGATACAGAAAGATCTATCCGATGCAAAAACAGATCTGCTCCTAGCCGAGAAGAATTACCGTGTTGCGGAGGATATGTATAACGGCAAACTAAGTACCGACAAGGACATGCTTGAGGCCAAAGGACAACTGGACAAAGCCAAAGAGCAACTGCGCCGTTCACAAGCCGTCAGTCAGATCTACAACGTCCGTACCGGCAATATTTATTCCGTTGTCTCTCCTATTGACGGATATATCGTCCAAAAAAACATCAACAAGGATATGCAGTTGCGCAGCGACCGCAGTGACAATATTTTTGATGTTGCCAATACCAAAGATGTGTGGGCAATACTCAATGTGAACGAAACGGATATCGATAAGATCAGTATGGGTATGCCGGCCGTGGTTTCCACGTTAAGCTATCCCGACAAAAAATTCAAAGGTAGTATCGACAAGATCTTTAAAATCATTGATCCGCAAACCAATGCCATGCAGGCGCGTGTTGTGCTTGACAACAAGGACGGTCTGCTTATTCCAGAAAGCAAGGCCACAATTAAACTACTCCATCATTCCAATACACAGGCATTGGCCATCCCTTCGGATGCAGTGATTTTTGATCAGAACAAGTATTTCGTATTAATCTATAAGTCACAGAATGACATCAAGATCCGTGAGATCCAGCCGCTGAAACAGAATGAAGAAATCACATATGTCAGCTCAGGTTTACAGGAAGGCGAGCAGGTGATTGTCAACAACAAGCTTTTGATCTATAGAGCATTGAATAATTAACCTGTATAAGCTTTTCGAGCATGAACAAATTCATTAAAAATATCATTGCCTTTTCCATAAAAAATAAAGCCTTTACCTTTATCTGGGTTGGCATTTTGGCGATTGCCGGCTTTATAAGTTTCAAAAGTATGCCCATTGAGGCATTTCCGGATGTAACCAATACGCAGATCACCATCATCACCCAATGGAATGGCCGTAGTGCTGAAGAGGTCGAACGTTTTGTGACCACTCCTATTGAATTGGGCATGAGTCCTGTTCAGAAGAAGACCAGCATACGCAGTACCACGATGTTTGGGCTTTCCATTGTTAAAATCATCTTTGATGATGGCGTAGACGATACTTTTGCGCGCAATCAGGTCAACAACTTGCTGCGCTCAGTCAGTCTTCCTGAGGACATTGATCCGGAAGTGCAACCACCATACGGTCCAACGGGAGAAATATTCCGGTATACCCTGCATAGCGACCAACGGAATTCAAGAGATCTATTGACCTTGCAAACCTGGGTTATTGACCGGGCATTGCGAGGTGTTCCGGGCGTGGCCGACATCAATGTGTTCGGTGGGCAGGATCTGGTCTATGAGATCAGTACCGACCCCATCAAATTGGACAAATATAATCTTAGCCCCCTACAGGTTTACGATGCCGTCAGCAAGAGCAACCTCAATGTTGGGGGTGATGTGATCGAGAAAAGTGGACAGTCCTATGTCGTGCGCGGTATCGGTTTGGTCAACTCCATCAATGACATCGAAAACATTACCGTGATCAACGAACGCGGCAACCCAGTATTTGTTAAAAATGTAGCGGAGGTCAAAGAAAGTTCCATGCCCCGGGTAGGGCAAGCCGGTTTTGGTAAAAGCGATGATGTTGTTGCCGGTACGGTGGTGATGCGTAAGGGAGAAAACCCCAGAGAAGTACTGACCGCTGTAAAAGCAAAAATTGCGGAACTCAACGACAAGATATTGCCCAAAGACGTCAAAATGCAAACGTTCTATGACCGTGACAACCTGATGGATTTTACGACACATACCGTCATGCATAATCTGATCGAAGGTATCGTTCTGGTTACCCTAATGGTATTGCTTTTTATGGCGGACTGGCGGACGACTGTAATCGTTTCCATCGTTATTCCCCTCGCCCTTTTATTCGCGTTTTTATGCCTTAAACTAGCGGGTATGAGTGCCAATCTGCTTTCTTTGGGCGCCGTGGATTTCGGAATTATCATCGATGGTGCCGTAGTCATGGTCGAAGGTATATTTGTGATGCTGGATCATAAAGCCCATAAACTGGGCATGGAAAAATTCAACAAAATGGCCAAGGCGGGTTGGATCAAACAAACCGGTACTGGATTGGGGAAAGCCATTTTCTTTTCCAAACTGATTATCATCACCTCCTTGATCCCGATCTTTTCCTTTCAAAAAGTGGAGGGCAAGATGTTCTCGCCGCTGGCCTTTACACTCGGTTTTGCCTTATTGGGGGCACTGTTATTTACACTGACCCTCGTACCGGCCCTATCCCATATTCTGTTGAACAAAAATGTCAAAGAAAGGCATAATCCTTTTGTGGAGTTTTGGAACCGAATAGTGGCAAAAGGCTTTGGATTTACTTTTAGAAATAAACGCCTGAGTTTACTTGTTTCATTAGTTATACTGGGTACGGTATTATTTTCCGCTAAATTTTTGGGAACTGAATTCCTGCCGACATTGAATGAGGGCTCACTTTGGGTAACCGCCGAAATGCCGATGAGTACTTCCTTAAAGGAATCCATCAAAACAACGAAAGTGTTAAAAACGACGTTGGAATCCTTTCCGGAGGTAACCGGTGTGTTATCGCAGACCGGACGGAGTAATGATGGAACAGATCCGAATGGTTTTGGATTTGTGCAATTTGCCGTAGCACTGAAACCAAAGGAAGAATGGACACGAAAGATCAGCATGGATCAGCTGATTGAAGAAATGGACCATAAACTCAAGCAGTACCAAGGGATTACGTACAACTATTCACAACCCATTTCGGACAATGTCGCGGAAGCTGTCGCAGGATTTAAGGCCGAAAATGGGATTAAGATCTTTGGAGACAACCTTGCTACCTTGGACCGCCTATCGAAAGAGGTCTTTGCACAGATCAAGGATATACAGGGGATCAAAGAGCCTGGCATTATTCTGAATATCGGGCAGCCGGAAGTCAGTGTTATCCTGGACAGAACACGCATGGCTGCATTCAACGTGCTTCCGGCCGATGCGCAGGCCGTACTGGAAATGGCTTTTGGCGGAAAGACTGCTTCAGTCTTATACGATGGTGAACGCAAGTTTGACATTCGCCTGCGGTATGCCCCGGAATATCGGAAGACAGAAAAGGATATCGCCCAGCTGATGGTGCCCTGCGGCGACGGTACGTTGATCCCCTTGAAAAGTATCGCAACAATAGAAAAAGACAATGGGGCGGCCTTTATCTATCGGGATAATATCAAACGCTATATCGGCATCAAATTTTCTATCCGTGATCGTGACCTTGGTAGTACCATTGCCGAAGCACAGCAGAAAGTCAGCAAGATCAAATTGCCCGATGGTTATTCCATTGGCTGGACAGGTCAGTTCGAGAATCAGCAACGGGCGACACATCGCCTGGCGCAGGTAGTACCGATCAGCCTGGTTTTGATCTTCTTCTTATTGTTTATTTTATTCGGAAATATCAAGGATTCCTTGCTTGTATTAGCCAACGTTCCTTTTGCACTGATCGGTGGAATTATTGCATTACATGTGACCGGTATGAATTTCGGTATCTCCGCCGGCGTGGGTATGATTGCTTTATTTGGGATATGTATCCAAAATGGTGTTATCCTGATTTCGGAATTCCATCAGAATAAAAAAGATGGCCTGCCTAATGATCAATCGATCTATAAGGGTGTCAAATCGCGTACCCGTCCTGTTGTGATGACCGCATTAATGGCTTCCATTGGCTTGTTGCCGGCAGCACTCTCTACCGGTATAGGTTCGGAATCGCAAAAACCTTTAGCGATTGTCATTATCGGTGGATTGATATCTGCTACCATCCTGACATTGCTCGTATTTCCGATCATCTATGATATCTTCAATCGGGGGGAAAAAGTACAAAAAAGAATCACAGATTAATAACGTCCATTTTATATACTATATACTTAGACCGTTAACGGTCACCGATACTGCCTACGCCGTGAGGTGTAAGGCAGTATTTCGTTTTTGGCCCAACTATGGATGTAACATTTGTATCTATTCGGTCCATAAAGTTTCAAAAGCAACAAAAAGCCCTTAAGTTTACAACAAATTATCGTCTGCGGGGTATCGCACCACGCAGGTTCAATAGACAAAATATATGACTATTCTCACCTTTACGCTCATCCTTCTTTTGGGTGCATTTATTGCGGGCCTCTTAGGGTCGCTTACAGGCCTGGGAGGCGGAGTGGTGGTCATTCCGTTGCTGACCCTCCTCTTTCATGTCGATATCCGTTATGCCATTGGCGCCGCATTACTGGCTTCGATCGCTACCTCTTCGGGGGCCGCTACCGCTTATGTTAAGGAGGGAATTACCAATATCCGGCTCGGGATGTTTCTGGAAATTGCAACTACGGTAGGTGCTGTTATCGGTGCTATCATTGCGATCTATATGCCCACCAATACCATTGCCATTATCTTTGGCGTAGTACTGATCTTTTCAGCGGCAATGACGGTACGCAAGAAAAATGAGCAGGCTTTTTCGGGTGGTTCGGCTTTAGCCGAAAAGTTAAAACTAAACAGTACATATCCTTTGGATGGCAAACTTGTGCCCTACAAACTGAGCAATGTCATCGGAGGTTTTTCATTGATGGGCGTTGCAGGCATCCTATCTGGCTTGCTGGGTATTGGCTCGGGTTCACTTAAAGTACTCGCCATGGATAGCATGATGAAAATCCCCTTTAAGGTCAGTACTACAACAAGTAATTTTATGATCGGGGTAACAGCAGCAGCCTCAGCAGTAGTCTATCTACAACGGGGTTATATGGATCCGGGGATTGCCTTTCCCGTTATTTTGGGTGTTCTTTGTGGTGCGATTACCGGTTCAAAGCTTCTGAAAAGAATGAACCCCAAGACCTTGCGTATTATTTTTGCCGTCGCCATTACCTTGGTTGCACTGGAAATGATCTTCAATGGATTTCAACATAAATTTTAGACAATACATTAGAGGTTTGATATTCAACGGCATCACAAACGTTATATCCATTTTTGAACAATAAAGCTTATTTGAACAAAAAAAGTAACGTACTCGGATTGGCAATAGACATTTTATAAGTAATTATTTACAGATGAAACAGGTATTTTCAAAAAACTATTGGGGCGATAAAGATATCTCATTGCTCGTGGGACAGATCTTACGCACCGGTGTCATCCTGGCTTCCGCGATCCTGGTGATTGGTGGAATCTGGTATTTGATCGCGCATGGGCAGGATGCAGTCCCCAACTATAAGGATTTTGTCGGTGAAGGAAAAGCCAATACGACGATCAGCGGTATTATCGTAGGCGCATTTAACAAAAATATTCCCCAGATCATACAACTCGGGGTCTTACTCTTGATCTGCACCCCAATCGTACGGGTGATCGGCTCCCTATTTGGCTTCATCATCGAAAGAGACAAGCTCTATGTTATCATCACGTTGATTGTGGTGACTGTTATTATAGGCAGTATATTGAGCGGAGTCAAGGGATAATCCGCTCGGAGCCCCCTTCTTTATCTTTTGGATCTCAGCCAGGTAGATTTCTCCAGTGCATATTCAAAATTTCTCCGCTCGGGTTCATTAACATAGGACACCAATTTCTCGGCTACCTTGCTGGCCCCTAAGCGTTCAACGGCTTTCTGTGAACGTATATTTTCTGCGCCTACATGTAAATAGATCTTATCGACAAAATTAAAGGCAAAGTCAAACATCATTTCTTTGACCAAAGGATTGATCCCGGTCCCCCAGTAAGCGCGCGCATAAAACGTGAAACCAACAAAAATAGATTTTTCGTCCTCATTCAAACCATAATACCGGGTGCTACCGATGCATTCGCCCGTCTTTTTATCCACAATAAGATAAGCTGCCTTGCTTTCCAATGCGGCATCAAAAAAAGAGCGAAAAACCTCTTCTTTCCAGCGGTCTTTATTGGGATGCTGTTCCCATATCAACGGATCTTTTGCCACTTGATAAAGTACATCAAAATCGCTGGGGTCAATCAGCTTTAATACGACCTTATCATTTTCAAGTTTATTCGGTGCTACAAACTTCATCTGAACATATTTAACGTAGGATTTTTACCAAATTTTAAATTTTAATAAAAGATACCAATTATTGATGAAACCAAATTGAAATACATTTGCTGTTATTCAAATATTACACCAAAATGTTCAATTACTGATCAGGATCGTATTTCGATCCGATGGCCATCCATCATAAATTACGACAATGAGCAACAAACTGTCAAACTGGTAAAAGTGGTCTTGTCCAGCCCTACCGGGAACACAAATATGATTGGGCCTTAAAGTTTCACAAATTGCATTATTCGATAAAATCTTCTGCACAATGAATATCAAATACTGCATTGCGATGATTCTAATTGATGTATTGTTTGCATTTAAAATTGGCAAAAAATCAGCTCGCTGATGAAATTAACAGCGCAAAATTTCGTATTTTACCCGCTAATGGAACAATTCAAGGAATTTGTAAGACAGCGCATCAATGTCAGCGAAGAGGAGTTGAATGATATTGTATCACGTTATCAGGTCAGAAAAATCAAGAAAAAGGAATACTTTTTAAGGGCGGGTGAGATCTGTCATTATGAAGCTTATGTCCTCAGCGGACTGTTTAAATCATTTTATGTCACAGCTGATGGCATAGAACATATCCTACAATTTGCGATTGAAGACTGGTGGGTGGGGGATATTGCCAGCTTCAACTATCAGGAACCGGCTTTGCAGAATATCCAGGCCCTAGAAGACTCGGTGGTACTTACTTTATCGAAAACAGCGAAAGACAAACTTTACGAAGATCATCCGATCTATGAGAAGCTTTCCAGAATTATGGCCCAACGGGCACAGATTGCGTCCCAACACCGGATTATATCAAGCATAGGGTTTACAGCCCAGGAGCGTTATCTGGATTTTATCAAGCGCTATCCTAAAATATACCCTCGGATTTCCAATATGCAGCTGGCTTCCTATCTGGGGGTAACACAGGAGTTTTTAAGCCGGTTGAAAAGACAGATTTTAAAGCCTAATCGAAATTCTTGACCTACATCAATTTTTTCTATTTAAGATTATCACACCTTTGCAGAAGCTTGTTCAAACAAACATTTTGAGCAATTAAACGTTTGGTAAATAAACAAATAGAAAATAACATGAATAGATTTTTCCAATTTCTGGCAGTAGCAGTATTAATGGTTAATGTTGCTGTAGCACAAGTAAAATGGTCTGCTGACCCCGGACATACCAACGCGAGATTTGACGTCAAACACCTCGGAATCAGTTTTGTCGATGGTCAGTTTACCAAAGTGGAAGGAACAGTGGAAACCGCAACTGCAACAAGTTTTAACAATGCAAAAGTAAACTTTTCCATTGATGTCAATAGCATTGACACCCGTATCGAAGCACGTGATAACCACTTAAAAACGGATGATTTCTTCGCAGCAGACAAATTTCCAAAGATGACTTTAAAATCGGTCAGCTTTAAAAATGCGAAAGTGAAAGGTAAATATATCATGGTAGCCGATCTGACCATCCGCGACGTCACTAAAAAAGTAACTTTTGATGTCACGCAAAATGGTGGCGTCATTACTGATCCCTGGGGAAAAACACGCGCTGGTTTTACTGCAAAAACAAAAATCAACCGCCAGGATTTTGGTATTAAATACAATGACAAATTACCTTCAGGTGTAGAAGCAGTTGCTTCTGATGTGGATATCATTGTTAATACAGAATTGGTTCTGAACTAAGCTACGACTTTTTAAATCACGCAAACTGGAATTGGCTCCCCAAGGTTTTGGGCAGCCAATTTTTGTTTATGGCTATAGCCGTAAACAAATCTCTTTTTCTCGCCTTCAACCCTTTACCTTAATTTTACGGCAGGTATTTTTCTTCTTAAAATCCCTTCAACATCCCACCATCCAGTGGAATATTGGTTCCGGTGAGGTAGTTGGCATAGGCCGAGCAAATGAAAGCAACCAAGTAGCCATATTCTTCGGGCTTGCCCAAGCGGGCTGCCGGAACCTGCTTTAAACGCAGCTGCAGCGCTTCCTCATAGGATATCCCCAATCGCTGCGCATCCATATGAGTCAAGGATTGAATTCTTTCAGTATCAAATAACCCCGTTAAGATGCTATTGACTGTCACTCCATCTTTCGCGACATCATCCGAAAGCGATTTGCTCCAGCTGATCAATGCCGTGCGGATCGTGTTTGATAAAACCAGGTTAGACACAGGTTCCTTTACGGTGGAAGATGACACATTGATAATACGTCCATAACCATTTGCCAACATATAGGGTAAGGCGCGGGAAGTCGTATAACAGTGATTCTGAAACAAAAGTTCAAAGGCATGCTGGTAATCGGCCAGATTTTTCTGATCAATTGTCCCGGCCTGTGGCCCATTGGAGTTATTGACCAGAATATCCACCCTATTGGATTCAAAATAGTTATCTATTTGTACTTTATAGTCTTCATGATCATTGTAATCCACCAGAATATATTGGTGTACTTGTCCTTTGGAACTATCCAGGCCTGCCAGTGTATCTCGCAGCTTATTTTCGTTACGGGAGGCCAGTGTAATGCTTGCACCACAGGAGGCCAAAACCTTGGCTATTCCGGCACCGATACCCGCGGAACTTGCACCAATCAAGGCTTTTTTTCCAATTAGATTGATTTCCATTTTTATTCGTATGCTATTATCTTATCAGATTATTCATTGTGTATAGTAAAGTAGTTAAAATTCAGCAACGGATTTAATCGTTGTCCTTTGCGCGAATCATCGCGATAAACAAATAGACCGCAAAGACCCATGCCGATGCCAGGCATATCCAGGCAAAAACAGGAATTCCCAGCCATTTAGGTTCAATACGTGCAACAATCACCATTCCGCCCAGTAGGTTGAGGGACATAAACATAATACCGATCACAATCCGGTTGACCCCTTTACGGAGTATGGCATTGAAGGATCGAGCACTAATCAGACGATGATTTAAAGTGAAATTACCTGTACGGAATAACCTGACTAAAGCACGCATATCCTCGGGAAGTTTTTCGACATCCCGTGCGAAGGACTCGATCTTATGTTTTCCTTTCTTGAACATTGCTTCCGGCGAAAGCCTTTCCATCATAATCCTTCGGGCAAAAGGCTTAATGCTCTCCATAATATTCAGATCCGGATAAAGCTGGCGTCCGATGCCTTCCATCAGCGAAATACCGCGCATGAGCTGATAGATATATTCAGGAAAATACAAGCGGTTGTCACCGATAATTTTCCAGAGTTTATTGAACAGTAGATCAAGACTCAGATCACCTAGGGAGACATTGTCGATCATATCAAAAATCTCATACAATGAGCGTTCAAACTGGTTTCGATCAGGAATATGGCTCACTACGGCAACATCTTCAATGACATCAGCCAGTCGGACCGCATCTTCGGAAATTGCCGATTGAATAAATTCTTCGAGCTGTCTTCGGTCAATTCCGAGCAGTTTACCCATGTTACCAAAATCCAGAAAGGCAATGCGTCCATCGGGCATCACCATCATATTACCCGGATGCGGGTCACCATGAAAAAAACCGTGGATAATCACTTGTTCCAGATACAAGTTGATTCCATTTTTCACCAAGGTTTCCACATCCATTCCCCGTCGTTTTATTTCCACAGCATCCGTTACTTTGAAACCGTCGAGATACTCCATACAGAGGACACGGTCAGAGGAGAGATCGGGATAAACTTTGGGAACTTTGATCAGTTTGTTGCCTTTAAAATTTTTAGCAAACCGTTCGATATTATGGCGCTCGATGACCAGCGACATTTCTTCCTGCAAGGTCATGGCAAAGGATTCCACGATCAGGGAGAGGTTGAGATTCTCCAGTGCGTCATTGTACATGGTCAGTATCTTGGCAATGTCGCGCATGAGTGCAAGATCAACACGCATCACCTCATCTATTCCCGGCCGTCGCACTTTTAAGACAACATTTGTACCGTCTTTTAGCGTCGCCCGATAGACCTGAGCAATGGAAGCGGCCGCAAAAGGTTCCGCCGCAATGCTTTGAAATTGTTCTGCGACATCCACTCCAAGTTCCTCGGTGAGGTATTCCTGGATATCAACGTCAAAGGGTGGAACATTATCTTCAAGTCGTTTGAGTTCCTCGACAAGATCTTTGGGGAGCAGTCCTTCACGGGTGGATGCCGATTGTCCGAGCTTGATAAAGGCTGGTCCAAGCTCTTCCAAAGCCATGCGGATACGCGTATATACACTGATCTTATCAACATCTATATTACGTTCTAAGCTTGCTCTTGGCCCTTTCCATGGCAATCGGGCGATGGCATCTTTGAAACCATATTTTGCCAATATGCTTAAGATCTGGGAACTCCGTTGTAACTTCTTGGTCGGATTATACATCATGGACAAGGATTTTCGAAAACAAGATACGGAACAAAAACCTTACCTTTTTCATTCCATGGTTTATTGAAAGTAAAAATTCACTTGCTCCCAGCTTTTTGGCCGTTCAAAATAAGCTATTCTGCTTCCATCTGATCCAGGTTTTCTTTGATCCGTTTGAGATAATCTCCGTAATAGGCGCGGATCATAAATTCGGTAATCAAGACGATAATTAAGATGGAAACAATCGCCGAGAGCGCCATCCATGCTATAAAATTGGGATCTTGATGGAGTGTCTGTTTAAAATGATATAATTTTTCAAACCAGGCGATAGCCCTATTTTGACCAATCAGAATGAGGTAAAGGAATAAGCCCTGGGGGATCATCACATAAGCTACGATACGATAGGTCTCTACCGCGTATTTAAGATCGTAATAGACCTTGAGCAGATGTTCGCGGGATGCCAGTAGATCGATCTGCTTAGCGCTTTTGATCAGGTAATAGAATCTACGGTAATAGAGCAGGCTAGACAGCGAAATCTGTACAAGAAAAAAGTAATACGCAAAAGCTGCATACCCTGAGATTTTATAAACCGGCAACATAGGCACAGCAATCAGGACAAACATAGATACCACCCAGGACACAAATTCCCGTTTGATATTACGTCTCAGCTTGACCATGATATTACCGACCTCCTTATAGTGTTTGAGATTTGGATTTTGTAAATCCTCATCTGTAGGCTGTTCTTGCCACGATTTTTTTAACTCATCAAAATTCATAATTGTATTTTTTAATGATTTGTTGAATCCGCTCTTTCGTCCGGTTTAATTTAACCCGGGCATTAACTTCAGATATGCCCAGATGCGCCGCGATTTCGCGGTGGCTCTGACCTTCCAAAAACAAAAAGATCAATGCCTTTTCTACAGCGTTCAGTTCATGTACTGCCTGATAGAATATTTTTAGCTGTTCGTCTCTATCCGGATTATAGGATTCTTCTGCGAAGTCATGCCGCTCTTCCAGGCTATCGTAGATCCGATGTTTTTTCTCTTTCTTTAAAAATACCATTGCGGTATTCAGTGCTACCCGATACATCCAGGTTGAAAATTTACTTTTCTGCTTAAATGTTGCATAAGATTTCCAGAGCTGATATACGATTTCCTGATAAAGATCCTGCCGATCCTCCTGGTCATCCATATACATACGGCTTACCTTGACGATAATTCCTTTATTTTCGTCAATCAACTGGAGAAATTCTGTTTCCGAATGGGCCAATGGTAAATTTTTCTTTTAAGATCTTTTCAGGTAATAAGTATAGCAAATAAACAAAGTGTTACAGCTTAATTTAAAAATATGTAAATTGTTCATAAAAAGGAGGTAAATCACAATATTATGGAAAATATATTTTATGAGGGGCAGGTCATCTGGGCGCAAATAGATGCCAATAGGCATATGCGTCATTCTGCCTATGCTGATATCTGCGCACAGGCCCGGAGCAATATGTTGAATAAAATGGGATTTTCTTTGGACAAGTTCGCCGAGTTTCAGATCGGACCGATCCTATTTCGGGAGGAACTAATCTACAGCAGGGAAGTGCATCTGGATGAATATGTTCAGGTAAAAGTAGAATTGACCAAATACAATAAGATCAATAGTCGATTTTCTTTTATCCATCAGGTTTATCGTCAGGATGGTACCCTATGCTGCACGGTAAATGTTGATGGGGCCTGGCTGGACCTTAAGCTGCGAAAATTAACCAAATTACCGGAAGAAATGGAGCCCTATCTCGCCAAAGTGCCGCGCGCAGCGGGATATGAAGAGATCGGATAAAAAAATCCCTCGGAATACGACATATTCCGAGGGATCAAAACATAAACTAACCTAAAAACTATCTTATTCTGTGCATCAACCGACTAGCTGTCGGGAGCTGCTAATCCTATGATCGATATACCCATGATATGATCTGGATAAACTTATTTTACCTCGATCAAACGCTTTGCAATGATTGCGTCTTCCTTCTTACCAACAGTCAAGACCAATATTCCACCTTCATAGGCAGCTTCGATATTGCTATAGTCAACCGTTTCGGGTAATGTAAATGATCTTGAAAACGAACTATAATTGAACTCCTTCTTGCTATATAGCTTTTCTTCGCTTACTTGTTCCTCTTTTTTCTCAGCTGAAATCGTAATCAGATTTTTATCCACATTGATTTTAAAATCTGATTTATCCAACCCCGGAGCAGCCATCTCGATCTTAAATGATTTTTCGGACTCCGAAATATTTACTGCCGGAACACGTGAGACCAAACGGTCTGAAATAAAATTATCGTTAAATAAATTGTCAAATACAGTATTTACAAATGGATTTACTGCGTCCGTATTCAAACTTTTTGTAGGGAATTTAATTAATGCCATTTTTAGTCCTCCTAATTTTTTTATTTTTTGTTAAGCTTTATTTTCTAACTCTTTTGAAGGGAATGTTCAATTCACGTACCAACTGCAAAACAAAGACAAAATGACATCTTTAATTAACTTTAAGCGCCATTTTGACACTAATACTTTAAGATAGCCGACAAAAGAGCTTGCGTTACCATGGTATTGCTTGATGCATCTCACCCCTGATATAACTTTAACGTCGCAGCAGCAAAACTGTTTTTCAGACGGATTTAATTTGACAAAACATTAACCATGAAGCTCCATTTTCCTACTACGGCGTTTCTCGTTCTGATTTTTCTTTTTGTTCCAAGGCCGTGATCAGCAAAAACTTAACCGCATCATAGATATAATCTTTTGCTTCGGCATAAGAAACATCGTAGATCCGGGACACCAATGCATCATATTGAGGGAAAGGGGAAAATAATTTCGTATAATAGGCATCCAGTTGCGCACGAGTCGGCAATTCAAAGGAAAGACGTAATTGGAATCGTCGTATAATCGCCGTATCTAAAATTTCCGGGTGGTTAGTCGCAGCAATCAGCACAGCTTCTGCTGGAAAATAATCGATCAGTTGGATAATCGTGTTCACCAGCCGGCGCATCTCACCTACATCTTTTTCTTCACTGATCCGTGCTTTTCCAATCTGGTCAAATTCGTCCAGAAAAAGCACTGCTTTTTCCCGTCCAGCCTTGTCGAAGACCTGTTTGATATGCTGTGAGGTCTCACCGATACGGGAGGAGATCAGGTTACTCAGGTTCAACACATAGATAGGCTTGTCAAGCGCCGTCGCCAGCGCCTTGGCGGTTGTTGTTTTTCCGCAGCCCGAATAACCGTGCAAGAGAATCTTGTTGCTGACAGGCAGACCATATTCTGAGAGTGCCCGGATATAGCGATGTTCCTTAATCAGCTGTTGCAGTTTCTGCCGGCTATCTTCCGCTAAAAAAACATCTTCTAATGCTATCTTTTCCTTATCGGCTATAACTAGATCGTAAATATTCATAGGTTAATTCAAATACTAAAAATGGTTATAAATTTTTGTAAACCATAAATTCACACTTTACACTGCATTCAGCTGATCTTAGCAGTAAAATTGTAATGTAAATTTGACATTTAAACAGCAGATCCATGCAGCGAAAAAAAATCTCAATACTGAATACTATATACTATATTTCAAGCCAACTTGTGAACAGGACAGGTCTCCACCGAACGGAGGATTTGACTTGCGAATAACAACTTCGATCATTTCGGCATGCGGTACCCCTAGCCGAATCTGTTCCAATATTTCCGCCGCTGCAGATTCCAGTAGTTTCCGTTTGGGTTGCATCACTCGGGCAGTGATCTGGTACAATTCCTCGTAGTTTAACGTATTGCGCAAATCTTCGGTTTCGGTATTATGAAAAGGGAAAGAGACATCAATAGACACAAAAAATTCATTTCCGAGAATCTGCTCCTCCTCGTAATAGCCAATTGGCGCATAAAATCGCGCTTCTTTCAGTGAGACTGTCTGTAAAATGGTTGCCATGCACAAACCTAAGCAAATTGTTCCAAATCAAAAAACCTGCGACTTTAGCGACTTCCAACATATGCCCGCGCAAAAAACATCCGGATCCAGAGGGACATTTAAATCGATCCTATTCTAAAATTAAATTGTATATAAAAGTAAATTTTCCTAAGTTTAAATACACCAAAAACCAAACAGATGAACTTTTCTTTACCTGCGGCATTAGCCATAGCGATCTTATGTAGTTCCAGTGCAGTCTATGCCCAAACAAACATGAAACCCAGCGATACAGAATATTACAAACCTGTTCCGCCTACTGTAACCCTTGACAGGGGGATCCCCAGCGACGCCATTGTTCTCTTCGACGGCAAGGATCTGAGCAAATGGAAAAGCGAGAAGGGGAAAGCAAATTGGACAGTCGCCAATAATACACTTGAAGTAAAACCTGGCAGCGGAAATATCGAGACCACGGAGCATTTCAGTGACTTCCAACTCCATATTGAGTGGAAGAGTCCGGAGCTTATCAAGGGAGAGGGCCAAGGCAGAGGAAATAGTGGTATTTTCTTACAGGGGCTATATGAAATCCAGGTCCTGGATAACAACAACAATCCTACATATGTAAATGGTGGTGCAGGAAGTCTTTATAAACAACGACCACCTCTCGCTCAGGTCATTGCAGCAGACAAATGGCATGTATATGATATCATTTACAAAGCTCCCCAATTTAACAAAGATAGCCTGCTGATCAGCAAAGGCACCGTCACAGTTCTGCACAATGGTGTGGTAGTCCAGAACAATACCCAGATTGATGGTACAACAGAGTATATTGGACTCCCAAAACAAGTGGCTCATGGTCCTGGTCCCATTATCCTGCAAGATCATGGCGACCTGGTGCAGTTCAGAAGTATCTGGCTCCGCAAACTATAGGCCCTGATAGCAATTTCAGTTAGGCAAGCAACAATTCTGTACTAGGTTTTATAGGGCTATTTCCCTAATTTAGCCCTATAAAATTTAAAAGCAAACCCCATCATAAGGGCAAAAATACCTATGATCGGCTCAGCATCATTAAAAATAAATTATTCTAATGAAAAGAATTGCGCTATTCTTCTTGTTGGCAAGTGCCCTAACCGGTCATGCCCAACGAAACCTTAATTTGGAAGAAACGGTATTCGGACCGCGCACCTATGCGCCCACATCGATTACAGCTGCTTCCTGGATACCAAAATCAAACAGCCTTTCCTACCTCGATAAATCCTATCAAAACCTGCTCTATAAAAGTGCCACAAACAACTGGACGGAGACTACCTTGGTATCCAAAGCAGCGCTCGAGGCTGCTTTAAAAACCGCTATGCCGAACGAAACATTCAATTTACGTATGTTCCCTTACGACTACAAATGGCATGATGGCAATTCACTCTTACTTCAGGTAGACGGAAAGGACAAGACATATACGGTTGTCTACAACCTCAAATCCAAAAGTATTGAACGTGTTATCGGCAACGATAAGCAGGGAGCTAACCGTGAACTGACCACAGATCTTTCCAAAATCGCCTATCTGGTGGACAATAACATCTCCATCGTCGACAAAAACGGGAAAGTAACGGTAGTAACAAACGACAGCGACAAGGGCATAGTCAATGGTAGTGATTATACACACCGCCAGGAATTCGGCATAAAAAAAGGAATGTGGTGGAATCCCCAGAATGATAAATTGCTTTATTACCGAAAGAATGAGACCATGGTCGCCAACTATCCACTACCGCAATGGAGCCCCGAAGTTGCCGAAATAAAGTGGATCAAATATCCCATGACCGGACAGAAATCAGAAGAGGTAAACTTGGTTGTCTATAACAGTACAACTGGACAAAAAGTAACTTTACAGACCGGAGACCATAGCGAGCAGTACCTGACCAGCGTAACCTGGGATCCTTCCGGAAAATTCATTTATGTCGGTGTGCTCAACCGCGGTCAAAACGACCTCAAATTCAATAAATACAATGCGGAAACAGGGGCATTCGTTAAAACACTGTTCGAGGAAAGCGCAACAACTTGGGTAGAGCCGGAAAATCCGCTAACTTTTCTTCCAAACTCAGCAGATCAGTTTCTTTATCAATCCGATAAAGAGGGCTACAACCAACTTTACCTGTACAATACGGAAGGAAAGCTGATCAAAAAATTGGGCTTCAAGGATATTGTATTAGAAAACCTACTGGATTTCTCGGCAGATGGAAACAACATCAGTTATATCGGTGTCACTAATAATGGCATGGACCGTCAATTATTTCAGGTAGACCTTAAATCGGGAAAAACAGTACAGCTAACAAATGAATCGGGTATACACCAAGCTTCTTTGAGTGCTGATGGCAAATATATCTATGACCAATATAGCGATCTGAAAACACCAAACATCATACAGATCAAGGAGGTTAAATCAGGCAAGGGAACTGTCCTGGTCAAAGCTGACAATCCATTCAGCGGAAAAATTAACAATCCAAAAATAGAATTTGTCCAACTGACTTCGGCTGACGGTAAATATCCCCTGACCGGGCGCATCATCTATCCAAACGATTTTGATCCTGCAAAGAAATATCCGGTCATGTACTATCTGTATGGCGGTTCCCATTCCCAATTGGTTTCCAATAAATGGTTGGGCGGGGCAGGTTACTTTGATCTTTATATGGCTCAACAGGGCTATATTGTCTTTACGATGGACAATCGTGGCACCAATTACCGAGGCCGTGATTTCTATACAGCAACTCACCGTAATCTTGGTCAAAATGAAATGGCCGATCAGCTTAAAGGAATTGAATTCCTAAAATCAAAACCCTTTGTCGACCAGCAACGCATGGGCATCTTTGGCTGGAGCTTCGGTGGATTTATGACGACGTCATTTATGCTGCATCATAATGATATTTTTAAAGCTGCTGTCGCTGGGGGGCCTGTAATTGACTGGAAGTTTTACGAAGTGATGTATGGCGAGCGTTACATGGACACTCCACAGGAAAATCCGGAGGGATACAAATTGACCTCCCTGTTGAACAAAGCGGATCAGCTAAAAGGACGCCTGTTAATCATCCATGGCGCACAAGATCCCGTGGTCGTGCAGCAAAACAGCATGGAGTTTTTGGAAGCCTGTATTAAGGCCGGGAAGCAGGTCGATTATTTCCTATACCCTACCCACGAACATAATGTAATGGGCAAGGACCGCATCCATATGTATGAGAAAATTGCAGATTATTTTAATCAGCATCTAAAAAACAAATAGTTAACAGCTCATCATGCAAAGGCGCCTTTCTTTTCCGATTGGCGCCTTTGTATTAGTAAGAACTAATCGTTCAATAGCAAACGGGGCTACTATTTCATCATTAATTACCACTAGTCCTTTTGGACCGTAAATTTGTTGGCCATTCCATTTGTTTACCGGTTTTATCCACAGGTAATACGATTTTCTCCCTTGACACCAATTCCGGCTCTTCACAAGCGAGGTAAGTTAATACCGCAACAATAATGGCATTCTGCTTGACTTCGTCGAAGACAATTTTATCGTAGGTATCCCGATTGGTATGCCAGGTTAATTTCCCATAATCCCAGGAGGTCGAGGAAAGACCAAAGGCCGGGATTCCTTTTTGGACAAAAGAAGAGTGGTCACTCCCTCCTGTCCCCGGCATTCCCGGAAAGCTCGTTTGGATCTCGTTACGAAATTCGTCGGGTAGATACTGCAACCAACGGCCGATATATTCATAGGCCTTTTCAAAACCACTGCCAGCGATACGAACAATACGCCCCGTTCCATTATCCTGGTTCCATACTACCTGAATATTTTTTGCGACATCGGGGTGATCTTCCACAAAAGCCGACGAGCCGTTTAAGCCCTGTTCCTCACTTCCCCAATTGCCGACCAGGATCGTCCTTTTATTTTCGGGATATACTTTTCGCAGGATACGAACAGCTTCCATCATCGTAATCACTCCTGTAGCATTGTCTGTCGCACCGGAGGCTCCATCCCATGAATCTAAATGTGCTGATAAGACCACATATTCATTTGGCTTTTCTTTCCCTTTGATTTCGGCAATGCTATTATAAGTCTTCGTTGTCCCAAGCTCTTTGGATTTACCCTGTAAAAGTATGCGCGGTTTAACTCCCCGTGTAGCCATGCGGTAAAGGAGACTATAGTCTTCCAACGCAATATTAAACACCGGCATCTGTTTGGATTTCGCATCAAAAATCCGCGTGAGCCCCGGCAGTTCGGTCCAATAGGAATCAATCACCCCCACTGCTCCGGCAGTTTCCAGCGCCAAGGGCAGCGTACGCCGTGTATTCCCCGTATAACTCATGCTGAGCTCCCATTGTCTGAGCTGTTCATTTTTTAAGGTCTGGTATTTTTCATAGCCTTTGGCCGAGGCAGATTCTTTCCAATTCGCATCTGAGCGACCCGAGACCGGGTTCATTCCGATCAGCACAATTTTACCTTTTACCGTCTTCAGCCAGGACTGGAAATCGAGCTGAGAACTAAACAAGGGCATTGCAACAACTTCTGCCTCTACCCCTTTTTCCTTCGTCATTGGACTGAAGGCGAGTTGAGTTCCCTCGAGTGATTTAATCCGTGGGTAAGTCATCGTCGCTTGTGAGGTCCCCCGCTCCCAAGAGCGCCATTCTCCATAAGGTTCATTACGTGCGTCAGCTCCTAGTGCGGTATACTGTTTGACCACCCAGTCATGTGCCTGTTGCATCTGTGGACTTCCAACCAAACGTGGACCGATCATATCAACTAGTTCAAAGGCATAGTTTTCAAGCTGTGAGTTTGCCTGGGCTTCCTGGACAATTGCAGCGACGACAGCATCTTTATTTTGCGCAAAAATTGCTGAGCTACTCAATAATATACAGGCTAGCCCAAAAGCTTTCAAATTTCTCTGTTTAGTATATAGTTTCATTTGTGATTTAATTCGTTCTTCTTCCTGTAGGTTCTGCAGGATTTGTTTTTCCGAAAATTACTAATTTTAATTCAAAAAACATATTTAAAAAAATAGGGGTATCCAAAGATACCCCTATAACAACATTAGTATATGGTTGGTTGATTATCTACACAGCTTCTGCTTTCGACTTTTCGTAACTCTCCTGATGTACAGAAGCTACTGCTCTTCCAGATGGATCGTTCAGGTTTTGGAAAGAAGCATCCCAGGCAAGGGCTTCCGGTGTACTGCAAGCAACCGATTTCATGGAGGGAACGGTCAGTGCCGCGGCAGTAGACGAAAAATGTGATTCAAAGATTGTACGATACAAGAACTCCTCTTTGTTTTTTGGCGTGTTGATAGGAAAACGTTCCGCAGCGGCTGCAAATTCCTGATCTGAGACCTTACTTTCTGCCTGTTCCTTTAAGGTATCTATCCAGCTATAGCCGACGCCATCTGAAAACTGTTCTTTTTGGCGCCAGGCAATGCTTTCGGGAAGATAATCTTCGAATGCTTTACGCACCACCCATTTCTCCATCCGCCCATCACGGATCATCTTGTCCGATGGATTGATGCGCATGGCAATATCCATAAATTCTTTATCCAGGAAAGGCACCCGTCCTTCAACACCCCAGGCTGCCAGTGATTTATTTGCCCGCAAGCAGTCGTAGAGGTATAGTTTTTTCAGCTTACGTACGGTCTCTTCGTGAAATTCCTGTGCATTGGGTGCTTTGTGGAAATACAGATAGCCACCGAAAAGCTCATCAGACCCTTCACCGGATAACACCATTTTGATACCCATGGACTTGATGACACGCGCCAATAAGTACATCGGTGTTGACGCACGCACGGTCGTAACGTCATAGGTTTCCAAGTGATAGATCACATCACGGATCGCGTCCAGACCCTCCTGTATCGTAAAGTTGATTTCATGATGAATCGTTCCAATATGATCCGCAGCCTTTTGTGCCGCGATCAGATCCGGAGCCCCTTTCAATCCCACTGCAAAAGAATGCAATTGTGGATACCAGGCTTCTTCTTTATCGTCGGTTTCAATACGTTTAGATGCAAATTTTTTCGTTACCGCTGCAATTACCGAAGAATCAAGCCCGCCTGAAAGCAATACACCATAGGGCACATCTGACATTAATTGACGATGCACCGCGTCTTCCAAAGCTTTACGCAGGACTGAGATATCAGTCGCGTTATCTTTTACAGCATCATAGTTTTCCCAATCGCGTTGATACCAGCGTTGTGGTGTCGTACCTGCTTTACTATATAAATAATATCCTGGAGGAAATTGCTCGATCGTCTCACAGAAGCCTTCCAAAGACTTTAATTCAGAAGCGACAAACAGTTGTCCCTGCTTATCCTTACCGTAATACAGGGGAATAATCCCCATATGATCACGCGCAACAAAAAATGAATCATCACGGGAATCATATAATGCAAAACCAAAGATACCGTTCAACTCATCAACAAACGACGGTCCTTTGGCTAAGTACAATGCTAATATTACCTCGGAATCACTCTGCGTTGCAAACGCATAATCCGGAAGGCTATTCCTTAATTCATGGTGGTTATAGATTTCGCCGTTTACAGCCAATACAACTTTGCCATCCGGACTGTACAAAGGTTGACTACCTGATTTCGGATCAACAATAGCTAGTCGCTCATGGGCCAATAAAGCTTTTTCGCCAGTGAATATGCCAGACCAATCTGGACCACGGTGACGAATACGTTTTGACATTTCCAATACTTGGGATCTCAATGAGTCTGCGGGTTGCTTCAATTCAAAAGCGCCAATAATTCCACACATATTATGAAAATTTTAAATTTTTCGTTTTTACATTATGTTCTTGATACAAAGTAAAACAATTAAAAACTAAATTCATAATGATTTTTAATTTTTATTATGTTTTTATCAAAAAACATAATTCAAACAAATAAAATTAGCAACAAAACCCTTATTTGTTTACAATAATCACACAATACAATAACAACACATTTCAAGATTTATCTTTAAATTCACTGTGTAATCAAATAAACCAAGGACAATGGATTTAATAGGAACTTTTTACCAGGGCCTCGCTATCACAGCAGACGAACTGAATTCCATAAAAGATAAACACCAGGCCGTTACGATCAAAAAAGGTGATTTTATACTGAGCAAAGGACAGGTATCCAATGCTTACTATTTAATCGAATATGGACTTACCCGTTCTTTTTTGCACGACTATGAAGGGAATGAAGTTACCATTGGCTTTTGTAGTGATCATGATGTGGTGATCGAGGTTGCATCTTTTTTCCAGCGTACCCCCACAGTTGAAAATATCCAGGCGCTTACCGATACAAAGCTTTGGAAAATACGATTTGAAGATCATCAGGAACTGTTTCATCGCATCCCAGAATTTAGGGAATGGGGGCGTTCATGGATGGCACAGGAACTGGTTCACAGTAAAAACAGGGCAATTGCCATGATCACCGAACCAGCCACCAGTCGATACCTGCGTCTGATTAAAGAAAAACCTATCCTGATCCAGCAGGCTCCATTAAAACATATCGCCTCTTATCTTGGTATCACGGACACCTCATTGAGCCGTATCCGTAAAGAGATTGTACACGGGAACTAAAGATTTTCCTGTTGCGAAAGTTTATTTTCAAATCTTGCCTTAGGGCAAGATTTTTATCGAAAGTTCCGCTTAATTTTATCTTCACTTCCGAAGATAGCCCACCTGGCTGCTATGTTATAGGAAATAATTTGAGAAAATAAGGTATTGCGTGGATCTTTTGGAGTCATCAAAAAGATAAAGATACACGCCAAAAGAGACAATCAATATATTCAAAAATTAGAAATCATGGCAAAATTACACGCTTATTTAAATTTCGACGGTAACTGTGAAGAAGCTTTCACATTTTACGAAAAGGTTTTTCAAACAAAAAATCCAGGTTTTATGCGATATGGCGATGTTCCAGCGGACCCGCACATGCCTCCAATTTCGGATGAAGCCAAAAACAAAATCTGTCATACGGCCATTTCCATCAATGGCGAGAGCATGCTTATGGGCGCTGACGTCATTCCGGACTTTGGTCAGGCCTATGTACAGGGCAACAATACCTATGTCATGTTGATGTGCGACAATCGCGATGAAGCCAAAACACTCTACGAAGCACTTAGTGTCAACGCAAAAGTAGTGGAAATGCCTTTAGGCGAAACATTTTTCGCAGAATTATATAGCTCATTTCAGGATCAGTTTGGCATCTGTTGGATGGTTTATTTCGGAGGCAATAAAGACGAAGATTGCGAAAGCAAAGGTTAAAGAATCCCTGAGATTTAAATCCTTAAATGAGGTTGCGGAAGACCGTAAAAAAGGGGCTGTCAAACATTGGACTGCCCCTTTATATTTGATAATGCAAAACTGTTTTCAAGCGGCTGGTTTATCTTTGATAAGAACCATTGGTAAAAGCTCCGACTTATTTATTGGTCAGCACATCCGCTTCGAAGGCAACACCAGCCCAGCCATTTGCCATAAACTGTCGGATGTTCTGATGACCATCTCCTGTCGGGTTGTCCAGTACATTCTGATAATGTTCTGCAAATAGCTTCAAGGTATCCGTTTCTGAAAGATTGTTTAATTTGGCAAAATACAATACTTTGGCGCTCCCCTGGTTTTCGGTTGCCGAGTTTTTCAGGCTCCCATTTTGAAAGGATGCTGGGCTATATGTATACTGTTCTGCAATATGATCCAGGACTTCCTGAAACTGAAGTTGGCTCCCTTTTGACTTCGCTAATAATTCTTCTATTTTCATCGGATTAAAATTGTATATGCTTTTGCTAATTGTCTCTTAAATTCGCTGTAACTGATCATTCTTACGGAATTTTAAATAACTCCATAGAGTGAGCCACCTTTTGCGCCCAGTTGATCCACCCTCTTTTCGACCGCTTCATCTTTAATCAATGCCGGAGCGTGATGAGGTTTTGTTCGGGCATCAATAATCATTGGACCTTCACAGCCCCAATGCTTGAAGGCAGTAAAGCTTTTGATTCCATGGATATCAAATGCGGGGTTACTACGTGTAAAGGTTGTCCAAACGAAATTATTGACTGTTTCGGCTGTAAAACTGGCATCGTCGCATAGAACCAGTAGGGGGAAACCCTCCCAAGCCAATCCTTCGGCCGCATGGCACCACTGGCGAATCAACTCAGTCTCATCTGCATAGGTGGTGAAGGCTTTTCCATCAATCGCCAATACACCCGGCATCACCAGCTTTGCCTGGTTAAAAGGTCGCGGCAGATCAAAATTTGCAGGCAACGCTCCTGCCAGTTCCCTTTTCTTTGTCCCGGCAGCAGCAAACACCACCTTCGACCCCGCGTTTAATCCATCACCTGAATAATCTAAGGTATCAATGGTCGTATTTGTCTGAAAATGAAGGTCCCGTGCAGGGTCAATCCTTTCCAGGATATGTGCAAAAAACGCCGGAATATCATAGATATCCAATTTAGGATTATCCTCGTGGGCTGAAATAAAAAGATACTTCGCCAGGCTCAGTTGGTTTTTTCCAAGGATCTGGTTGGCGATGGTTAAAATTTCCTGCGGCCGGTCCACACGTTGATAAGGTGTATAGCGCTCTGATCCTATAGCAAATAATAAGGGATGTACTCCAGCCGCATCCACCGCGTTGACAGCATGCAAGCCTGAGATTTCCTGTGGGATGGCTGAACCGGTTATTTCGTGAATCAGCGCCCCAAAGCTGGTATCCTCCTGCGGTGGCCTGCCTACCACGGTAAAGGACCAGATCGGATCTTTCTTATGGTATACATTATGCACTTTCATTAAAGGAAAAGGATGAGTGAGACTGTAATAGCCAATATGATCACCAAAAGGACCCTCTGGTTTATTCTCATTGGGATAGACGGTACCGGTAATCACAAAATCCGCATCTGCCGAAATACAAAAACCTTCGTCGTCGTAAAAATAGCGGAACCGTCTATTGCCTAAAGCTCCGGCAAAAATCATTTCAGACAGTCCCTCTGGCAGCGGCATCACCGCAGACAAGGGATGCGCAGGTGGGCCGCCCACAAAAATACTTACTTTAAGTGGCACACCAAGTTCATTGGCCTTGGTCTGATGGATACCTATTCCACGGTGCAACTGGTAGTGTAATCCTATTTCCTGATCTGGAATATAGTCATTGCCTGAAAGCTGAATCCGGTACATCCCAAGGTTGGCATGCATTATTCCGGGCTTATTTACATCTTCTGTATAGACCTGCGGCATCGTCACAAAAGCCCCGCCATCCATAGGCCAATTAACGATCTGAGGAAGCTTGCTAATGCTTGTTTTACCATGAAGGATCGGAGCTCCCGCCTTTCTTTTCCAAGGCAGGGCGCCTAGGGCAGTCATGGATGAACCAAGATATTGGAATGGATTTTTTAGTACAGCACCTGGATTCATCTTGACGTCCACCAATTTCTTAAGATGATCCAATGAGTCACGGAACATAAATTTCGAACGGTCCAATGTACCAAATAGATTGGATACTGCAGGAAATTCCGAACCTTTGATATTTTCAAAATACAATGCCGGCCCTGCTACATCAAACACCCGCATGTGAATTGCGGCCATTTCAAGGTAAGGATCGACTTCTTCTTTAATCCGGATTAAATGGCCATGTTTTTCAAGATCCGCAACACATGCCGCTAGACTATTGTATCCCATATATTAAATCTGTATCAACGCGTTAATCCACAAATTTAACAGAATATTTTAGAAGTAAATAATTATTCATTCCTGTTTATCCCCACTGAAATCACACTGACAAGCTAATTTAATGTATCAGGTCAGTAAGCTAAAAAGCCTACTTACTATCTCCTGCCACAGCTGCAGCGCCATAGCACTATCTAGGAATAGCGTTTTAGTATTGGTGAATGCGAATCAATAAAAAATAGACCATTTAGAAAAAAACCTTCATGCTCTTATAAGCAGCAACAGTCAGGAAAATCAACTGAAGGTTCTTTCAGACCGATAGAAAACAGACAATTCAGCAAAATCAGGTATCCATGCTAACATAAGCCTTCAGTGGCGTAAATTCAAAGGGCTGAACTTTCTGCCAAGTCGAATTATCTACATTTTTTTCATAATAGAGTACTCTTCTAAACTCATCAATATCTTCCTTATTGATATCGTTTAACCGGCTCAGCAGTAACTTCGCGAAGAATTTATTCACACCAATCTCGCGTTTTTGCGTGCCGGAAGTATATTTGAGAAATTGATAAAATAAGTTTCTAAACGTCACCTCTTCATGCCCGCCGAGATAGATAATCTCGGATATAAAATTTTCCTCCCAAGGCATTTCCCGCAACCAACGGTACACATCCAACAAGGGCAAGGGATGAAATTTCAGGGAAGCGACCCAGTTCCAATAAAATATCGTCTGCCGTTTGGCCAGTTTGCCAAAAATCCGGTTCAGGACACTTTCCTTTCCGATAACACTGCTTTTAACAACTATCGTATACTGTACACGCAGAGCCTCCAATAGATTACGAACAGGTTCTAAAAAATGCTCATCCATCAACCGGGCTACATAAATCACGCGGTTATTTCCCGCCCGCTTACAGATTTCAACGAAATTACGCAGGCCAAGCAGTTCCAGCTGCAGCTGTATATCATTGTCCAGTGTCGGAACCTGCGTAAAATAGATCGCGAAGTTCACATCACTAATCTGAAAATTATCGTAAGCCGGTCCTTTTCGCAACAGATCAAGCTCAAACAATCTTGCTGTTACTTTCTCTTTCACAATTTTATTAAAAATGGATAAGTTGCGTACCAAACCTGTCACATCAAAATCCTCCGTCTGTAAATAGCATGACGCCCGTCGTCCCAAATAGGTATTTAGCCCACTAATTAAAACCTTTTTCATTCTTATAATTATTTATGAGCATTCGCTTTTAATGGTAAAAATGAGCTTGTTGCAGCTTTTCCCAATATTTATCTTCCTTATTTCAGGCAGTCATGATGCTACCTTCTGCGGTTTTAATGAGCAGCCCGATGTTTGACCGGATCTCATTTTTGACTATCCTATAAGATTGCAAAAGTCCATGTTGGTTTTTTCTTCAAATACGTTGACTAACCCGTATCATAATTTCCTAATTTTAGAACAGAGAAACCGCAAATAAGTTTAATACTATTTTTATTTTTTCTGTTGCAACAACTTGTTTTTGTTGCTAAGGGAGCAATCATTGATCGGTTGGCGCATTTTCTATACTAAAATTAAGGGAATGAAATTCCAAGCTTATTTTTTTGATAGAGGACAATTTGTCCAAAACCGCTTCTTTGTCCTTTTTGTGTCAATTCACGCCTAAATATTTTCACAAACACAATATCCTTATATATTTGTAAATCTTCTGAAAATAGGCTGCACTAAAAAGTATTTATCTTCACCTCTATGGACAAAAGGGCTACAATGATCTGGTTTAGAAATGATTTAAGACTTCATGACAATGAAGTATTTTATCAAGCCTCGGAAAAGAGTTCCTTTATCATTCCAGTCTATTGTTTTGATCCCCGTTATTTCGACCGTAATCAATTTGGCAATTTAAATACAGGTGTGCTGCGGGCAGCCTTTGTAATCGAAGCTGTCACAGCCTTAAAAGAGAAGTTAAAAAGTCATGGCAGTGACCTGCTGACTTATATTGGCAAGCCAGAAGATATTATCCCACGTATCGCTCAAAAATATCAGGTCAACGAGGTCTATCACCATCGGGAGGTTGCATTGCGTGAGACTTCCATTTCGGAAAAAGTAGAGCGCAAGCTCTGGAACAGCAAAATCAACCTGCGTCATTTTATCGGGCACACACTTTACCATAAAGAGGATTTGCCTTTTCCGATCAAGGATATTCCAAATGCGTTTTCCGTTTTCAAGAAAAAGGTAGAAAGGGAGAGTTCGGTACGTCAACCGATTCCATATCCCTCAAATTTCCTGACGCCACCGCATCTTGAGGACACTAAGATTCCCACGTTAAAGGATTTGGGCTATTCAGATGAGGACATCAAGTCTGTTGATGATATTTATATTTTAGGTGGTGAAGACACTGCATTGAGTATCATGCACTCGGTTTTGTCCACTTATCCGGAGACCGACCAAGATCCAGTGATATTGGGTCCTTTTATTGCTGCTGGAGCTTTGTCCCCGATTCTTCTTTACAACAACATTAAGAAACTGGGGGAAGGAAAAAAGGACAAACGATTCGAGAAAATAATAGACAGTTTACTTTGGCGGGATTATTTCCGTTTTATGCTCAAGAAATATCCTAATATATTTTTTAAACCATTGGGCGCTAAAAATAGCGGTACAGTGGATATTCCTGCATTAACGGTAAATGAAGAGCTATTTGAGCAATGGAAATCCGGTCAGACAGCCGATGATTTTATCAATAGCACTATGATACAACTTAAAAAAACGGGTTATATTCCCTATCAGGCGGGACTGATCGCCGCAAGTTATCTGGTGCATGAATATCAGGTCAATTGGTTAAAAGGCGCTTCCTGGTTTGAAGAACAGCTTTTGGACTATTCTCCGGCCACCTTATATGGACAATGGGCCCATGTTGCTGGAGTGGGCACCAGTGATAAGGACAATAAAGCTTTGGACTGGCAGAAATTGATCAAAACCAACTTCCCCAATGGTCTTCCAAAACTGGATGAATTGCTTGCTAAATAAATCTTCGGCAGAAATAAATAATTTCAGAACAAAAGAAATTTGTAGGGCACTGCAAGGCACTTTTAAAACCCGCTAAAAATGTTAAGAATTGGATAGATTTATTGATTAAATTATTCAATTTCAGTATTAGAAACTCTTTTTTTATTCATAACTTTGACAAATTTCATAGTTTTAATTGTAAATGGACAATCTGACATATTTGAGTAATGCTGATTCGGCCTATGTCGATGGCTTATATCAATCGTACAAGCAAGATCCTCAATCGGTAGATTTCGGATGGCAAAAATTCTTTGAAGGTTTTGATTTCGGTCAACATGCTGGTGGAACAACAAATTCAGTAGGCGAAGCAACTCCTGAGCACGTATTGAAAGAAATCAATGTGCTGAACATGATCAACGGTTACCGTGACCGCGGTCACCTCTTCACACATACAAACCCTGTTCGCGAAAGACGCAAGTACTACCCTGGCAAGGAATTGGAAACTTTTGGTCTTGCTGAGGCAGACATGAACACAGTTTTCAATGCAGGTGTTGAAGTGGGTTTGGGTCCAGCAACATTAAAAGATATCCGTCAACTGGTTGAAGACACCTATTGCCGTTCTATTGGTGCAGAATTCAAATATATCCGTAATCCCGAGAAAATTAAATGGTTACAGGACCGTATGGAAGCGGACCGCAATATGCCAAAATTCTCTTTGGATACCAAAAAGAGAATACTAAACAAACTTAATGATGCTGTTGTATTTGAAAACTTTTTGGGCACCAAATTTTTAGGTCAAAAACGTTTCTCTTTAGAAGGGGCAGAAAGCTTAATCCCGGCATTGGATTCGGTCATCGAAAAAGGAGCAGAGATTGGCATCCAGGAGTTTGTTATCGGTATGGCCCACCGCGGTCGTTTGAACGTCCTGACCAATATCATGGGTAAATCTAGCAAATCCATCTTCTCGGAATTTGAAGGTAAGACTTATGCAGACGATCCTGAAGTAAACTTTGGTGGTGACGTAAAATACCATTTAGGTTTTTCATCTGAGGTTAAAACAAACGATGGTAAATCTGTCCATTTAAGTTTGGCACCTAACCCTTCGCACCTGGAAACAGTAGATCCTATTGTAGAAGGTATGGTACGTTCTAAAATTGACTTCAAATACGATGGTGATTCATCGAAGATTGCGCCGATCATTATTCATGGTGATGCTGCAATCGCTGGTCAGGGCGTGGTATACGAGGTAACTCAGATGTCCAAACTGGATGGTTATAAAACGGGTGGTACAGTACATATTGTCATCAATAACCAAATCGGATTTACAACGAACTATAAAGATGCACGTTCTGGAACATATTGTACAGATGTGGCTAAAATCACGTCTTCACCTGTATTCCATGTCAATGGCGATGATGCAGAAGCTGTCGTTTATGCAATTAATTTAGCCGTTGAATACCGTCAAAAATACAAGACAGACGTATTTATCGATTTGTTATGTTACAGAAGATTTGGTCACAATGAGGCTGATGAACCTAAATTCACACAACCTTTGTTGTACAAAATCATTGAGAAACATCCGAATCCAAAAGAAGTATACGCAAAAAAATTAATCGCCGAAGGAAGTATTGATGAAGCGTATTCGAAAAATATAGAAAAGGTATTTAAAGCTGAATTGCAGACCAAACTTGAGGAAGCAAAAACAGTTGAAGTACTGACGGAAGATATTCCGATGTTTAAAGGTGCCTGGGAAGGATTACGCCCAGCGAAAAAAGGGGAAGTCTCTACCACTACGGATAAAACTAAAGTTACAAAGGATTTATTCTTAAAATTAGCGAAAGAGATCACCACATTACCTACTGATAAAAAATTCTTCCGTAAGATCACGCGTTTATTTGAAGATCGTGCAAAAATGATCAGCAATGATTCGTATGACTGGGCAATGGGTGAATTGATGGCGTACGCGACTTTATTGGATCAAGGAAACCGTGTTCGTATCTCGGGTCAGGATGTACAACGTGGTACATTCTCGCACCGCCATGCGGTATTGACATTGGAAGATTCGGAAGAGAAATATATTCCATTGGCAAATATCAAAGGTGGAGACAAATTCTCGATTTATAACTCCTTACTTTCGGAATATGCTGTTTTAGGTTTTGAATATGGTTATGCTTCTTCAAACCCTAATTCATTAACCATCTGGGAAGCGCAATTTGGCGACTTTTACAATGGTGCCCAAATCATAGTCGATCAATATTTGTCAAGTGCTGAAACAAAATGGAAACGTTCAAATGGTTTGGTGATGATGCTTCCACATGGTATGGAAGGACAGGGACCTGAGCACTCTTCGGCGCGTATCGAAAGATTCCTTGAATTATGTGCAGATGAGAATATGATCTTAGCAAACTGTACAGTGCCGGCCAACTATTTCCACTTGTTACGTCGTCAATTGGTACGCGAATTCCGCAAGCCATTGGTGATCTTTACACCGAAATCATTGCTGCGCCATCCTAAAGTGGTTTCGCCATTGAAAGACTTCACAGAAGGTGTGTTCCAAGAGGTCATCGATGATGCAAATGTAGCTGCAAAAGATGTAAAACGTGTATTATTCTGTTCGGGTAAAGTTTACTATGACTTATTGGAAAAACAGGAAGCTGACAAACGTAAAGATGTCGCCATCGTTCGTATCGAGCAATTGTTCCCAATTCCAGCTGAGCAATTGAAGGCGATCCGTAAAAAATACAATAAAGCAAAAGAGTTTGTATGGGTTCAGGAGGAAAATGAGAACATGGGTGCATGGTCTTACTATTGCCGCAAATTGATGGGTACTGAAATTGCATTTACAGGTTTCGTTGCCCGTAAAGAAAGCGGAAGTACAGCGACAGGTTATATGAAACAACACGTTGCCCAACAAGCAGAGATCTTAAATAAATCATTCGAATAAAAACAATTTAAAATCAATTGCGTCTTAGCTATAGGACGCAATTGTCAATAAAGAACATTATATATGAGCTTAGAAATTAAAGTACCAACCGTAGGTGAATCAATCACGGAGGTAACCTTATCACAATGGTTGAAACAAGATGGCGATTATGTGGAGATGGATGAAAACATCGCCGAACTGGAGTCAGACAAAGCTACGTTTGAATTACCAGCTGAAAAAGCGGGTATCTTAAGAATCATTGCGCAAGAAGGCGATACTTTAGAAATCGGTGCTGTCGTTTGTACAATTGAAGAAGGTGGAGCTCCTGCTGGCGATTCAGCTCCGGCTGCTGCACCTGCTGCTGAGGCATCATCTAATGCAGCTCCAGTTGCTGCCACTGCAAAAGACGAAGATCCAGATAGCTACGCTGCTGGTACAGCTTCTCCTGCTGCTGCAAAAATTTTGAGAGAAAAAGGAATTGATCCTTCAACTATAAAAGGAACAGGTAAAGATGGCCGCATTACAAAAGAAGATGCTGAAAAGGCTCAACCTGTTGCTAAAGCTGCAGCCCCAGCTGCGAAGCCTGCTGCTCCTGCGGCAACAACTACTGCTGCACATGTTGCTGGTTCTAGAAATGAGCGTCGTGAGAAATTATCGTCTTTACGTAAAACTATCGCAAAACGCCTAGTTGCCGTTAAAAATGAAACTGCCATGTTGACAACTTTCAACGAAGTCAATATGCAACCGATCATGGATCTACGTGCTAAATATAAAGATACATTCAAAGAGAAATTTGGTATCGGCCTTGGTTTTATGTCTTTCTTTACAAAAGCCGTAACAACAGCATTGGCTGAATGGCCAGCAGTAAATGCACGTATCGAAGAAAATGAAATCGTATATTCTGACTTCGCGGATGTTTCCATCGCTGTTTCTGCACCTAAAGGGCTGGTTGTACCAGTAATCCGTAATGCGGAATCGATGTCTTTGGAGCAAATTGAAAAAGCAATTGCTACATTGGCTGGTAAAGCACGTGACAACAAATTAACGATCGACGAAATGACTGGTGGTACATTTACAATAACTAATGGTGGTGTATTTGGTTCCATGATGTCAACCCCTATCATCAACGCACCACAATCAGCAATTTTGGGTATGCACAACATCATCCAACGTCCGATCGCTGAGAATGGACAAGTGGTAATCCGTCCAATGATGTATATCGCGCTTTCTTACGATCACCGTATTATTGACGGCCGTGAGTCAGTAAGCTTCTTGGTTCGTGTAAAACAATTATTGGAAGATCCAGCTCGTTTGTTGTTGGGTGTATAATTGTTATCAAATTATATAAAAAGACCTGTACGGTAATCGTACAGGTCTTTTTTGTTATTGCACTTTGCCTTCTCTCCCCTAGCCCTGATTTCTTTCAGGATTTTACGAATATAAATTGGGTATAAGCGCTATCCTCCCCCAAGCCCGCCTTATACTGCTTTTGTGAGTTTTCTACCTACGAATCTAAATTGAGGTTTTAATTTCTTTATTTTAATTTATACTTTCACCTGAAGATATCTGGTTGCTAATCGATTATCAGCAAATCAAACAACTAACAAGATTCATTTTTTGCCGACAGCATGGATAATATTAAACAAGCAATTATGAACAGTAATATAATAGGTCTAACAATTATTCTTTTGCTCCGTGTGCTGACGCTCTCAGCCAACATGGCCAATCCTTACAGTCCCCATAGTATTACTGCACAATTGGTTCCTTCAAGTAAAGCAAAAGTACTTCGTGAGCGAATAGATATACAGCTTGTGCAAGACACGTTGGATTATGATTATCAGAGCCAATTCAATATCGAATATATTATCCATGCGGAGGAAAATATGGACTTTCCTTTGGTGTTCCTTGCCCTCAATCTAGATCGCTTAGAAAGGGTAAATGTTAACCAAAAAGAGATTAAATCTATTCCTTTGGATCAGCGAAAATCGCAGTTCTCCTTTTTGCGGCTCAACAATGGTTATTATGAGATCAACTATGGGCAAGATGAATGGGAACGAATTGAGTTAAGTGACGGATTCTATTTTACAGCTAAACTTCATAAGGGAGAAAACAGTATCAAAGTTCAATACCGTGCTTTTATGGGCTATGACCGGCGGGATATCATCAGAAAATATAAGATTGAATATCTCCTATTTCCCTCCAAGTACTGGTCTTCCTTTGGCCCAATTGAGCTATACCTACACACGGGGAGTAAAATAAAAATATATACAGCGGATCTAGGCACGCCCCAACAGCAAACGGACAGGCTGACTCATTGGAACATCGAGTCTGTCCGAAAAAAAGAGAGCTTTACGATCGAAGTCGGGGAAAAGGCTCCCTTTCTGGCAAACATCATCCTTTGGATCCATCCAGAACTCCTTGCATTGATCGGATTCATTATGCTATGCTGTTTACATATTAGGTATATCTACAAAAAATACAAAATAGGCGGTTACCGTTATGCCTTGTTAATTGGAAATCTGATCGTACCAGCCACATTTAATATTTTGTGCTGGTTTTGGACTAGTGTAGCCAATTACTTGGTCAACGGAATTTTTGATCATAATGCCCGTGGGTTTATCTTATTGTTTATTGTTAGCATGCCATTATATTATATCGTGTATGACCTAGTCCTCTTTGTCATCGATAGAAGCATCCGGATCAAATTTCAAAAACAGCAATCAAATTAAGCTGACCTACTTTTTATAGGTCAGCTTATTGTCAATCATCCGATTGTTATATTGTTGAATAAAAGCTTTCATCTTGGTTTCCATTGTGTCCAAGACCGCTGGATGCTGTTTGATCAGGTCCTGTTTCATCAGCCGATCCTGTTTCATATTGTAGAGGGAAACCGGTTTAAGACCATCATAAGACATCATATAATCTTTGTAGTAAAAATTGTAGCTTCCTGCATTATTGTTCAGGACAAAATTATCCCGTCCTGGTTTAAATGCATCTGAGCCAAATGCAAAATAAGGTTCATCGTAATGGAGGTAGTTTAAGACGGTAGGCATAATATCGATCTGCTGCACCAATTTCTCCGCCTTTCCGACTAGCTTATCACCTGGGGCATAAAATATAATCGGAATCTGAAATCCTCCCGCAGCAGTCTGATACTCGGGGAGATAGCTTACCGTAGCATGGTCAGCACAGATCACAAATAAGGTATTGTTAAACCAGGGCATTTTAGATGCAGTCGCAAAAAATTCACGTAGTGCATTATCGGTATAACCGATCGGTTCCTGTACCGGTAGTGGTCCTTTCGGAAATTTACCCTGATACTTTTCCGGTACCTTAAAAGGATGGTGCGAGGACAGCGAAAAGAAGCTTGCAAAAAACGGTTGTTTTAACGTATTGATTTTATTGGCGGTAAACTGTAGAAAAGGTTCATCCCAGATTCCCCAGATCCCATCAAAATCCTGATCGTTATTATATTCATTTTTACCAAAATAATGCTGTATTCCTGCCAATTTCATATAGGCAGAAAAGCCCATGCTCCCATTTGGAGCTCCATGGAAAAATGCAGTTTCATATCCTTTCTTTCCTAAAAGCTTAGCCAAGCTGGTGGTTTCGTTCCCCGAATACACAGAAAGCACAAAAGGTTCGCCAATGGAAGGAATGCCTGTAATCACCGAAGGCAAGGCGTCGATGGATTTGCGCCCATTCGCATAGGTATCGGTAAAGGTATATCCGTTACGGATCAGGGAATCTAAAAAAGGCGTATATCCTCTATATTTTCCCCCTTGAATATCTTTATTCAGTTCACCAAAATGTTCCTTTGCGAAACTTTCCAAGATGAGCACAACAACATTCTTTTTATTGAAAGGTTTGTCTGTCTGTGGAAGATGGATTGGATCATACAGTTTTGTCAGTTCCTGTTCCGAGTAATAATGTACAGGCTTGAGACTGACAGCTTTTAATGTTTTCAATATACTGAAGGGTGTATTGAGCACAATATTCATCTCTTCGGGCGTATCTACATAATCACCGGCATTGCTCAGGGTAATCGGGCGGGTACTGTGTGCCCAGCCCCCGCGAACACCACCTATAAAAAGAAAGGCAGTCAATAAAAAGAAAGGCAGCTGAACAAAGAGAGATTTCCATGAATAGCTTTTCGGTTTTTCCAGTTGGATCAATCGATAGGATTTTGACAAACCATAAACAAGCAACGCAAGTACCAACAGGAGATACCAGTAATCAATACAAAAGTCAAAGGCCAATTTGAAAAGATTGGATTCATTCGAGAACTGGCTCAATACCGTACCGGTAGTCCGTTTTAAAGTAAAGGGATAGTAGGCATAGTCAATTAGATTCAGGGCAATTCCCAGCGAATTGACAAGCACAAAGATCCATTTGGAAATCCGTTGATAGGTCGGATTAGCTATGAATGGTCCGGGTACCGTCTGCATAACAATGTATAGAATATTCAGGTAGAGCAAAGCAACTATATCAAAACGTAGTCCACCTCCAAACATCACAATGAGTTTTGGGGTGTTTACGTTAGGAAATAAGGAAGCATTCGACAGGTAAAATCCCCATCTCAGCAGGGCGTAAATGACCAAAAGAAAGATAAAGCGAATGGCGACGGCAAAATAGGGAGCTAATATTCCTTTTAATTTCATATGTAAACAGTTTATTTATTCATCAGTTCATTTTCCCCCTTTTTTAAGGTCTTCCTATTACCTAGGGAAATTTAAAAGTCATCTGCCCCTTATATTCCTCGAACATTTTCGCTTCTTATACAAGAGGTATTTTATCAGGTTAATATTTTAGAAATTCACTATAAACCTGCTGATAATATGCTTTTGCAATATTCAATATACTATCTGTTTTGGCAGCGGGGTATTCTTTATTGGATCTATAATTAATGATCCGGCCAACATTATCAAAAGATACCGACTGCTGCGGTGTAACGGCACCGAAAGCATCTTTGGAATTATAAAAAGCAATCTGTGGCGTCGTTGGATTAAATAAATCGCGACTCCAATGGTACCTGCTGGTCGGAAGTTTCAATTGTGTCAACAGTGTTGTTGCTAAATCAGTCTGGTTTCCGATGCGATTAAAGATTTTACCCCGATATTCAGGTTTGATCACGTCTCCGAAAAAGAGCAACGGGATATGAAATCTATTCGGATGGAAAAGTTCCCACTTTTCCGATGGTAAACGATGGCCGTGATCTGCTACAATCACAAAAAGTGTATTCTTGTACCAGGCTTCTTTCTTGGCTTTACCAATAAAATCAAAAACAGCTGAGTCCGTGTAGTTCGCCGTACTTCGGAATTTATCGGCATTGGTGCTACTGCCAAATTTATAACCATGCTTTAATTCAAATGGTTCGTGATTGATCAGCGTAAATATGGTTGAGAAAAAAGGCTGTTTCTCTTTGTTAAAATCATTGATCATCTGATTGAAGACCACATGATCGTAAACTCCCCAGGAAGCCCGCTCAGCATCCAGGCCAAAGTTAGCGTTATCCACTACTTTGGAAATACCATGTGTCAACATATAGGACTTGAAATTATAAAATTCACTTTGTCCGCCATGATAAAAAGAGGTTTCGTAGCCTGCATGATCAAATTCTTGACCAATAGCGGGCATATTTTCGTGTTTGTCGATATATTTAATGATACTTTCGGGCCCCTGTGCAGGGAATCCGCTCAGTATGGCGACCATTCCCTTATCCGAGCGGTCAGCTGCGGAATAGATATGATCAAATAAAATTCCGCCTTTGATCAGTTCTTCCATATGTGGGGTAATTCCCTTCTCCCCGCCCAACGATTGGATAAGGTCACCAACAAAACTTTCCAGCATAATAATTACGACATTGGGGCGTGTGGTGGATAACACTTCAATCGATGAATCGGGCTGACTCTGGAATGCAGGCTTCAGGAGTTCCTGGATTCCCTGTTTATCCGAGCCATAGAAATCATAAGGGCTTTTCAGTTTTGTACTCTTGGTGAAAAAGTCGCGCAGAAGCGACCATTGGGTATTCACAGCAGCGTGATTATAGAAAGTAACCTCAGAATAATAGGCCTTACTTGGATTTAGAGTCGCACGACCATAACCACCACGGATAAAGGTGAAGAGAACAAAAACTCCAAGGGCCAGTTTCAGAAAGTTACCAAGCGCTGATTTGAGATTATAGAAATATACTTTCTTGAACATCCAGCGGTAGAGAAAATATCCACAGCATATCCCCACTAACATCCCCAGGATCGGGAAAAAAACCGGTGTAGATTCCGCGGAAGCTACTGCGCCAGATGGTGAAGCAAGAAAGGCATCTATCGCACGCTTAGATATTTTATCTCCCCATTCCCGATAGATATTGACATTGATAAAACTCGTCACAAAAAATAAAACCAATACAACTATCGTGTAAATATCAAGGATGGTGCGTCGGGGCTGAATCTTTGGGAAAAATCCAAGAATACAATAAACAAGAAAGGGAAGAGCACAGATATAGGATACCGCCGAAAAATCAAGGCTTAATCCATGAAAATATATTCTAAAAATCTCCGTGAAATGAGCAGTTCCTATTTTCTCAAAAAAAGCAGAAATAAAAATAAATCTATCTATAAAACAGATAATTAGCCAAAACAAAAAATATTGTGTTAACGCTCTAAGTTCGTTCGCAAATCGTTGCATCCCTTCGTGTAAAAATAAAACAGGCAAATTTACATTAATTTACATTAAAACTAGGCTAACCAACTAGTAATATGAAGAAAAGATTAAAAAAGTATTAAGATCTGAGTATCAAATATTGAGATATGAGTGTGGAGGTTTTGATCTACCATCAATAACAAGATCAATGATAACAAGGAAAATAACGTAGAATTCCTTACTTTTGTATTCCTTAAAAATTTGTATATAAAATTTAAAATGAGCATAGCGAAAACTTACAATCCAAAAGAAGCTGAAGAAAAATGGTACAGCTATTGGAAAGCGAACGGATTTTTCCGTTCCACTCCTGATGAACGTGAACCCTATACGATTGTAATGCCGCCACCGAATGTCACTGGCGTATTGCACATGGGCCATATGCTGAACAATACTATTCAGGACGTTTTGATTCGCCGCGCACGTATGCAGGGCAAAAACGCCTGTTGGGTACCGGGGACAGATCACGCCTCCATTGCCACTGAAGCTAAGGTCGTCGCTATGTTAAAGGAGCAAGGTATTGACAAAAGATCCCTATCCCGTGAGGATTTTTTAAAGCATGCTTGGGAATGGAAAGAAAAATATGGTGGCATTATCTTAAAGCAGCTGGAAAAACTAGGTGCTTCCTGTGATTGGGATCGCACCCGTTTTACCATGGACCCTGAATTATATCAATCCGTGATCCGAGTATTTGTTGACCTGTACAATAAGGGATTAATCTATCGTGGTTACCGCATGGTTAACTGGGATCCGGAAGCAAAAACCAATATTTCAGACGAAGAAGTTGTTTACAAGGAAAAGAACGGAAAATTATACCATCTGAAATATCAGGTTGAAGGAACGGACAAATATATTGTCGTTGCGACGACGCGTCCTGAAACGATCTTTGGTGACACAGCAGTATGTATCAATCCAAACGACGAACGCTACACCTGGTTGAAAGGAAAACAAGTGATCGTGCCTATTGTAGGACGTAAAGTGAATATCATTGAAGACGAGTATGTGGATCTTGAATTTGGTACCGGCTGTCTTAAAGTAACTCCGGCGCACGATGTGAATGACTACGCATTGGGTAAAAAGCACGATCTGGAATTTGTGGATATCTTTACCGACGAAGCGAAATTAAACGACAACGGCTTACATTATGCTGGCATGGATCGCTTTAAAGTACGTAAAGAAATCGAAAAAGAACTGGAAGAAAAAGGATTATTGGAAAAAGTCGAAAACTATACCAATAATGTCGGAACATCTGAAAGAACCGGTGCTGTTATCGAGCCTAAGATTTCTAACCAATGGTTCTTGAAAATGGAAGATCTGGCAAAACCGGCTTTGGATAATGTCATGGATGATACCATTAAATTTCATCCGACGAAATTCAAAAACATCTACCGCAATTGGATGGAAAATGTTACTGATTGGAATATTTCGAGACAACTGTGGTGGGGGCACCAGATACCAGCTTATTTCTACGGTGATGGTAACGAGGATTTTGTCGTTGCGCAAACTGTTGAAGAAGCGCTTGCATTGGCACAACAAAAATCAGGCAACGCAAACCTAACACTTTCGGATTTACGTCAGGATGAAGATGTGCTTGACACTTGGTTTTCAGCTTGGTTGTGGCCAATATCTGTATTTAATGGCATCAATGAACCTGAAAATGCGGAAATCAACTACTATTATCCTACACAGGATTTGGTTACTGCTCCGGATATTATTTTCTTCTGGGTCGCGCGTATGATTGTATCGGGTTATGAATTCCGTGGACAGCTCCCTTTCGAAAATGTCTATTTTACCGGTATTGTACGGGACAAGTTAGGACGTAAGATGTCAAAATCTTTGGGCAATTCACCTGATCCTATTGATTTGATGAATGAGTATGGTGCTGACGCTACCCGGATGGGGATGTTATTGACGGCACCTGCTGGAAATGACTTACCATTTGATGTTGAACTGTGTGTGCAAGGGCGTAACTTTGCTAACAAAATCTGGAATGCATTCCGTTTGGTAAAAGGCCTAGAGGTTATCGATGCGCCGGCATCAGCGTCAGACAAAATATCCGCTGCATGGTTTGACGCACGATTCAATCAAGCATTGACTGAAATTGAAGAAAACTTCAAGCATTATCGTTTATCGGATGCTTTGATGACAACCTATAAATTGGTATGGGATGATTTCTGTGCCTGGTACCTGGAGTTGGTCAAACCAGCTTATGGTTCGCCAATAGCTTCGGAAACTTTGGAAGTGGTCAAATCTTTCTTCCAACGTATATTGACACTTGTACATCCTTTTATGCCTTTCTTAACCGAGGAACTGTGGCATGATGAGCTGTTCGGTGCAAAAGAGAAAAAAGACTGTATCATTGTCGCTGAATTTCCAAAAGTCAGCGCATTTGATGAGCAGATCATCAAAGATTTTGCTATTGCACAACAGATCATTTCTGAAGTTCGTAATATCCGCAACTCGAAAGGTATCTCACCGAAAGTTGCCTTACCTTTAGCGATCAACCAACAGTCTGACACCGACCTTGCACAGTACATCGCGATCATCACGAAAATTGCCAACCTGGAGGCAGTCACATTTGTTACGGAAAAAGTACCTGGTGCAACAAGTTTCCTTGCGGGTAAGGATGAATGTTATGTCCTTCTAGAGAACAATGTCGATGTTGAAGCGGAGCGCGAACGTATTACAAAAGAGTTGGCGTACCTGGAGGGATTCTTAATCTCTGTAGACAAAAAACTTTCCAATGAACGTTTTGTGCAAAATGCAAAACCTGAAATCGTAGAAAACGAAAAAAGTAAGAAAGCCGATGCAGAAGCTAAAATCAAGATTCTTCAGGATAGTTTAGCCACTTTAGCTTAAAAGATACAGACGATATGTTTCCATAGGGGCTGTTCGAAAAAAATCGGGCAGCCCCTATTTTCTTTAAATCTATTCGTATGTCATACTATGCCATTTCAATCATCAACAGGTTATATTCACTTTTGTGAGGTTTCGTTTTTTCACTCTCATCTCCATACATGATTCCTAGGAATGATAAATATTGTGTCCTTGCTAACTGTTGATTTTTAACTTTATAGGAATTCCTGTAAAAAAATGAATAACTTTATAAGAGCGAACTTAAATTATAACAATATGGGATTCAAGGAGACATTTCAAATCAATGGTGAAAACCTTTTACAAAAGATCAAAGAAATCATTGCAGAGGGTAATGTGAATAAAATCAGTATTTCAGACAAACATGGCAAAGAGATCATGAGTTTTCCGGTTACTGTCGGCGCAATAGGACTGATTTTAGCACCGGTATTTGCTGCCATTGGTGCAGTGGCAGCTTTGCTCACCGAATGTACAATCACGGTGGAACGAAACAGCGAAAAGAAAGAGGCGGAAAAACCGGATGATTCCGCAGAACCGCCAACAACAATCACTGTCAATTAATCCGATCTTAAAATTTACGATTATGAAAACCATTAAGAATATCCTTTGCGCATTATTTGGCCTACTTTTTATCAATGCTGGTCTAGATAAGCTCCTTCATTATATGCCTGTTCCTCCAATGGACATGGATATGCAGAAGGTATTTCAAGCTTTCGGCACCATAAAATGGCTAATGCCGCTGGTGGGGATCATTGAAATCCTCGGTGGCTTATTGTTCATTCTCCCGAAGACCAGAACAGTAGGCGCATTGGTTATCTTTCCAATCCTAATTGGCATTTTCACACATAATATGATTTTCTATAGCCAAGTCGGATTAATTATCTGGGCTGTACTTTTCATCATTTGGTTATGGGTGATCTTTGAAAATTGGGGAAAATACAAAAAGCTAATGGAATAATGGCGTTGACAAATTGATCGATATCGCGTGCTTTTGTTAGCATAAAATTAAAAAACAAAAAACTTTATACTCCAAAAATGGTTTGGTCAATTATTTGATGTGTTTTATAGATTATCCCTTCACTAACAATGTTTTTAGGGATGGTTGGAAAATTGTTTAAAATTTGTCGACATATGTTGCACAAATTAAACTTGCATATACAAGCAAATTTATCTTAGTTTGCTGATATGGCGGCGATATAAGTTAATATCTGAAAAACTTTGCAAACTTTTTTCCGTTTTAATTTTTATTAATAGATACTTAAATCAAATTATACGTTGAACAGATTTACCCGAATTGCTTTCAAAACAATATTGTGGATTATTGGAGTAATCATTGCGCTGGTTATTCTAGTTGTATTTTTAATCCGGATACCCTCCGTTCAGAACTATATTGCAGGGAAAGTAACTCACTATGTTGAAGGAAAAATAGGCACACCGGTGAAAATCGGTTACATCAATATTGATTTTCCCAAAAAATTAGTATTACAGGATATCTATCTGGAAGACCAGAGCAAAGATACTCTTGTCGCTGGGCAGCGCATTGCCGTCGATATCAATATGCTCAAGTTATTGAAAAATACGGTAGAGATCCAGCGTATCGAAGCAAAAGGGATGACCGCAAAAATCCGCAGAACACTACCGGACAGTTCTTTTAACTTCGATTATATCGTCAAAGCATTTGCCTCCGAAAAGGAGAGCAAGCCTACTGCCGATACGACCTCTGCCCTATTGTTCAATCTGGATAAAGTAAAACTTGATAAATTTCATATCGTTTATGCGGATGATGTTATTGGAACAAGTGCTGATGTTTATTTAGGTACGCTAAACACCAATATCAAGAAATTTGACCTGACCAAAAACATGGCCTTCAATCTACCGAAGGTAAAAATAGACGGGTTAAATGCAACCGTAAAACAATGGCGACCGGTCGTAGATGGTACGGGCCCTACGGTCGAAGACTTTGGCATCACAGACAAGACGGCACAGACGACCAGCCTACTGCCGGATGTAGGGATACAGATTGCCGATCTGGCCAATATCTTTGTGCGCTATGAAGATCAATCCAGTGCACTTAAAACCAAATTTAACATCAAGAATCTCCGCGCAGACATCAACAAAATTGATTTAAACAAGGAACTGGTGGATATTCAAACCATCCACCTGGATGGTTCGGATAATGATGTGCTTTTTGGTAAAATAGCCAAGAAAACTCCATCAAAGGGCAACACGACTGCTGATACGACAAAAATCAAGTGGGTTGTCTCTGCCAAAGATATTACGGTTAACAACAGCAGCCTAGCCTACCGGGATGACAACCAAGCCCGTATGAAAGGTTTTGATTATTTCAACATCAAGATTCCCGGAATAAAAACGAACTTAACGGATTTATATTATAGTGCGGACTCGATCAGTGGGTCGTTGCATGAACTGACCGCATCCGATCACTCGGGCCTCGTCATCAAACAGCTTAAGGGGGACTTTAAATATACCAATACGGGGGCAGAAATTAAAAACCTATACGCGGAGACTCCACGTACACTCATTCGGGATTATCTCAAAGTGAGCTATCCTTCATTGGATATTATTACAAAGAAACCTGAACTGATCTACGTCAATGCGACAATCAAGAAGAGCCGTGTCGATATGCGTGACATTTACTATTTTGCACCGTTCCTTGATACAATGCAGGTTATGAAACCGTTGATGGACAAGAAGTTTAATATTGATGGCCGAGTAGTGGGTAAATTAAATGACCTGAATATTCCCAATATCGATTTCCAGACGCTATCCAATACACGGGTTGTTGCAAGCCTGCGGTTAAGGGGCCTACCCAATGTAGATAAGATGTCCATGGACCTCAATCTGAAAAAATTAACGACAGGCCGCTCGGATATTGAAAAATTGGTCGCTAAAAGTATGTTACCAGCAAGCCTGCAATTACCAAATACAATCGGATTGACCGGAACCTTCAAAGGTGGTATGACTGCTTTTGATACCAATCTCTCCTTGGTAACTGAAAAAGGAACAGCCAAATTTGATGGGAAAGTCAGCATGGCAGGTAGAGATACGACCTACGATGCTTTTGTTAGTATCCGTGATTTTGATATTGGTAAGATCATGAAAATGGATAGTACCTTGGGTATACTTTCATTTGAAGGAAAATTAAAAGGCCATGGTACAGATCCCAAAAAACTTGTTGCCAATTTCGACGGCAAAGTAAACCGCGTAGACGCTTTAGGTTATCGTTATCAGAATATCGATATGAATCTAACCGCAGACAAAGGAGATATTAAAGCTTCTGTTGTGAGTCCTGACCCCAATATTAAATTAAAGCTGGATGCTACCGCCAATATGAAATCTAAATATCCGCAGGTGGATTTTGAATTGATGGTGGACACCATCAATTTCAAAAACCTGAAACTGATGGAGGACGATTTCAAATACCACGGTAAGTTGGTGGGACATTTTACTTCAGCAGATCCCAATTTTTTAAATGGGGAGGCACATATTACCAATTCCTCTATTGCCTACAATGATGCCTATTATTCATTGGATAGTATATCGCTGATTGCAAAATCAGATACTAGCAGGAATCTGCTCCTTTTAAAATCGGACTTTTTAAATGCCCACTTAGTCGGGAAGTATAAGGTTCTGGAATTACAAAATGCTGTTCAAGATATTCTGCAAGTTTATTATCAACCCGGAAAACCTGTTAAGGTGCCGAAATATGAACCCCAGAATATCGAATTTTCGGCGCAGTTGACCCGGACTAGATTTGTACAGGATTTTGTTCCAGAACTGACAGAGATGAAAGATATCACACTGGATGGGATGTTTAATAGTGAGACCAAAACAATTCTGGCCAAATTGGATGCACCAAAAATAATCTATAGTGGAACAGAAATCAATAACGTGACGCTGGATATCAATACCCTGGACAGCACCTTATACTATTCGGCGCTGATCAATAAGATAAAGGTCAACAATATCGAACTTATCAATACTGTATTCAGTGGTTCCGTCATTCAGAATAACCTGGATTTTGGATTGTGGATAAAAGATAAAAAAGAGAAAGAACAGTACCATTTGGGCGGAGATATGGCGGTAGACAATGGCGCTTTTGTTTTCAGCCTCCATCAAGACGGCTTAATGCTGAACTATGACAAATGGAATGTAAATCCTGCCAATGTACTTAAATTTGGAAGCACCGGTATTCAGGCAAAAGATTTTATCCTAAGCAGTAAAGGGCAGGAATTGAATATATCCTCGCAGGACAGCGTATTGAATTCACCGGTAAATATTTCCTTTAAAAACTTCCGTATCGAAACCTTAAGTAAAATGCTGGAAAGCGATATTGTAGATCTGGGGGGTGGTATCAATGGACAGGCGACAATATCACGTCTGGAAAGTAGTCCGGTTTTTGTTTCGGATCTGGTCATCAATAAATTCTATGTTGGAAAAGATACTGTGGGGAATGTGAATATCAAAGTCAACAATGAAAAAGAAAACACCTATAATGCACAGATCAGTATTAGCGAAAATGGCAATAATGTCGTTTTAAGTGGAGATTTTATCAGTCCTCCGAAAGGCGAATCGAGTCTGGACTTCACATTGGATATCCAGCCGTTGACAATGCAGACGGTGCAGGCATTTAGTTTGGGCTATCTAAAAGATTCAAAGGGAAACCTTGAAGGTCAACTGAAAATTACCGGTTCACCATCCAAACCGCTGATCGATGGTGATGTCAGATTTAAAGAAGCCCAGTTTAATATTGCTATGTTGAACGCTCTTTTCAAAGCAAAGGATGAGACGATCCATTTTGATAATAGCGGAATCAACTTCACGAAATTTGCGTTGGAGGATAAGAAAGGAAATATTGCCAAAGTTACCGGTTCGATAGATACAAAGACCTATACCGACTTTGATTTTAATTTCAACGTCAATACGGACAATTTTGAAGTCTTAAACTCCACCCAGACGGACAACGACATGTTCTATGGAAAGATGTACCTGACATCCAACCTCAGGATCAGAGGAAATCTGGACAAGCCGGTTGTAGATGGAACAATCAAGGTCCTTGGTGATACCGATTTCACTTTTGTGATGCCAAATGAGAACCCAGGTATGGCTGATCGCAAAGGAGTGGTCGAATTTGTCGATAAAAGCGATACAGCACGTGCAAATGTATTTGCGAAATTGGATTCCATGACTGTTACCAAATTGACCGGAATGGATGTGGATCTGAACCTACAGACAGATAAGGAAGCGAAGTTTAAGATTCTCCTTGATGCAGGTTCACAGGATGCGCTGAATATCCAAGGTCAGGCGGAATTAAATGCGGGGATAGATGCCAGCAGCAAAATTACCCTGTCCGGAACATTTACGGTAGACAAAGGAAGCTACTCGTTTAGTTTTGGTCCCGTGAAAAAAGATTTTACCTTCCAAAAAGGAAGTACGATCACCTGGAACGGAGACCCATTGGATGCGCGGCTCAATATTACGGCAGCCTATACGACCAAAGCCCCTACCTTAGAGCTGGTTGCGACACAATTGGGATCTGAAAACGCGAACCTGTATAAACAACGCGTACCATTCAATGTGTTGTTAAAAATCACGGACAAACTCTTCCAACCCCAATTGGGTTTTGATATTGATCTGGATGAGAATAACTCTATCGTGTCCCAGGATGTGGTCAGCAAAGTCAACAATGCCTTGACTACCCTCCGTGAAAACCCATCAGAGCTCAATAAACAGGTATTCTCTCTCATTGTATTGGGCAGATTTATGTCGACAAATCCATTTGAAAGTTTATCCGGTGGTGGTGGTACCGAGGCTATCGTCCGGAATAGCATCAGTTCGTTCCTTAGTGGACAATTGAACCGCTTAGCTTCGGAATTGATCACTGGTGTAGAGCTGGATTTCAACCTCACATCTGAACAGGATTACGCAACCGGTGCTGGACAAACTCGAACCGACTTAAATATCGGTGTATCAAAAATGCTCCTGAATGACCGCCTGAAAATTACGATAGGTTCCAATTTTGAGGTTGAGGGCAATACCAGGCCCGGTGAGACCGCCAATAATATTGCGGGTGACATCCAGCTGGATTATCAATTATCACAAGATGGCCGTTATTTTGCTCGCGTCTATCGCAAAAACCAATATCAGGTAACGCTACAGGGGCAATATGTCGAGACCGGTATCGGCTTTATTATCAATATGGATTATAATAAGTTTAAAGAAATCTGGATGAGTTCAAAAAAACTCAAAGAGTATTATGATACGGACAGCAAAGGCTTCAGAAAACGTTTCAATGTGGAACGTATGGAAACGGATTCGGTCTATCGGGATAGCGTAAGAACTGTCATCAGAGATAGTTTGATGCTGCATAGTCCGGAATATAGAAAACGTATTGAAGAACGCGAAAAGGAAAAGCGTAAACAACAATTGGATTCGGGCAAAAATCAGTCAAAACAGCCGAGTCCCAAAACAAACTTGGATACCATAAGAACAACTGCGATTAAAAATGAAGATGAGGAAAGGAGTTATCATGTGGGCTAAACTGAAATTTGCCATTGCAATAGTAACGTTAACGACGATTATCACGTCCTGTTCTTCCACCAAGAATTTGAAAGAAGGTGAAAGCCTATACGTCAAGGGTAATGTCATTATAGATTCAGATACGATTTCCAAGGAGAATAAGGAAAAACTAGCAACCTATCTCCAATCATCATTGATGCCTAAACCCAATAAGCGTCTGGCAGGTGTACCGTTTAAGTTATATTTTAATAATATGGCCGGTGATTCGGCCAATAAAAATATCATCAAAAAATTCTTCAAGAAAATTGGTGAAGAACCTGTATTGCTAAGTGATGTCAACCGCGAATACAACGAGAATCTGTTGCGTAACCGCATGGAAAACATTGGTTTTTTTAATGCCGAGGTAAAATCAGATACATTGGTTGAGGAAAAGAAAGCAACAATAAACTACACGGCCAAACCGAACCTGATCTACCGGATCAGATCGGTCAAGTTCGACGTTGACAGCACAACACAACTGGGTCGGGATATACGTTCTTCATCCGACAAAAGTCTGCTTCAGGTCGGGAAAAATTACAGCTTGGACGTCATATTAAATGAGCGAGATCGCATTGACAATGATCTTAAAAACAAAGGGTATTACTATTTTAGTCCTGATTATATCCTTGTACAAGTCGACAGTTCACACCGAAACAACAGGGTCGACATGTATGTAACGGTAAAAAAGGAAACGCCAGCACAAGCGAAGGTTCCTTCCAAAATCAATAAGATCTATATTTTTCCGAATTATACAGAAACAAGTTCAGGTTACCAACGGTCTACCCGAAATGCAGAGTTGTTTGATAGCAGTTACTATTTTATAGACCGGAGACATACCTTTCGCAAACCCGTTATCGCAAAACATATCTTTTTCCATCCCGGAGATACATATAATCGTACAGCGCACAACCAGACGATCAGCCATTTGGTCAATCTGAACAGCTGGAAATTTGTAAAGAACAACTTTGTGGATAGCAAAGAAGTGCCAAATGCGCTTGATGTCTATTATTACCTAACGCCACTGCCAAAAAAATCCTTGCGGGTAGAGCTACTGGGAAAAATGGCTTCTGTGTACAACGGTACGGAGGTCAATGTCAACTGGACACTGCGTAATGCATTTAAGGGTGCGGAGCAATTGAGCTTTAATGTCTTTGGCGGTTATGAGACCCAGACTGGAGGAAATGCGGATCTAAATTCCAGTTATTACCGCTATGGTGCTGAAGCGACATTGACTTTTCCACGTATCCTTAGTCCTTTCGGAAGCATTGATCCTTCCCGTCGTTTTATTCCCAAAACCTATGTCAAAGGACGTTATGAATTCTTAAACCGTCGTAAAGCCTATACCTTGAATTCGATTGCATTGGATTATGGTTATATCTGGCAAGAGTCTGAAGAAAAACAACATGACCTTGCTTTGTTGGAAATTACCTATGTGCAGCCTAAAGGCATTTCGGAAAATTACCAAAAGCAGATGGATACCATTCCAGCGTTGCGGCATGCGATCGACCCTCAGTTTACAATCGGCCCCAACTATAACTTCACGTTCCAGAATACGATGAAGCAACATTTGAAGAATACGTTCTATTTCAAAGGCAATTTGGATCTTTCGGGGAATATCCTTGGTTTGATCAAAGGAGCCGATTTTAATAAAGGCAAGACTTTCAAATTATTCGATGCCTATTTCTCGCAGTATATTAAATTAAGCGGTGATGGTAGACATTATTTGAAATTATCCGAGAATTCGCAATTGGCATCGCGGGTCAGTCTCGGATTGAGTTATTCCTATGGTAACTCGCGGTCCCTACCTTATTTGAAACAATATTATGTTGGTGGGCCAAACAGTATCCGTGCTTTTGGTGCCCGTGCAATAGGTCCTGGAACAGTTGCTCCAGAGAAATTGAGCAACGGACTATTTTATGCGGATCAGACTGGTGATATCAAGTTGGAGCTAAACACAGAGTATCGTTCGAAACTGGCTGGTTTTGTTCATTGGGCAGCATTTATCGATGCTGGTAATGTGTGGTTACAACGAGAAGATGTGAACAAACCTGGTGCTAAATTCAGCAAAAACTTCTTGAATGAACTCGCTGTAGGTGGCGGAGCCGGCTTGCGCTTCGACTTTACCTTCCTGATCATCCGAACAGATTTTTCGATTCCATTCCGTATCCCCTATTTGCCTAAGGGGGAACGTTGGGTATTTAAGGACATCGATTTTGGCAGTTCCCAATGGCGCAAAGATAACCTGATGTTCAATCTGGCTATCGGTTATCCATTCTAGCTGCGCTTTGAGGTCGTACGTATCGACCTATACTATGAACGGCAACAGCCTGTGACTGGGTATTCACCGGAGCAAGAGGCTTTCTCAACATAAAGAGCCGTTTATAAGTTGAACAAGGTCAAAATAATAATCAAGGTAATGAGCTCGATATTTTATCGGGCTCATTCTTTTTATAGTCCATTTCGGTTTCTTTCCTTCAAGTCTAACCCGGTAAGCGATCTCCAAAAAACGACCACCTTATAAGGTGGAGCGCTTTTGAGCATTAGTCGCCATAACTTTATCTCTCAAAGCAGATCAAAGAATATTATACACATGTTAAATGAATAACAATTTAAAATTCAAAAAAATTATGAAATCAAACATCATGAAGATTTGTGGACTATTGGGAATTGTATTTATCACAATCTCCACAGGCCACAATGCATTAGCGCAGTCCAAGGTAGACTATGCGTTAAATACGGCTGAAGGTGCAGCGGAAACAGTAAACAGAGCTGGCAAGACACTTAAAACAATTGGTGGTCTATTCAAGAAGAAAGACAAAAAAGAGGCCGATAGTTCCATGTCTCCAGCAACTACCATACATGTCGTAGGTATAGCATCCTATGACGATGTCGATAAATTTAAAGACAACATAGCTTCATGCAAAGGCGTAAAAGGCGCAAACCTAAAATTTAAAAAAGACAAGTCAACTATCCAAGTTGCCCATGCAGGAACGACAGAAGAATTTTTCGAAAATTTAAAGAAAACAGGCAGCCTACAAGGCAAAAACATCCTATCATTGGAAGAGGGAACGATCGAGATAGAAGTTCCTGCAAAGTAAGCATAGGTCCAAGTCTCCGGGGTATCTTGCAGGTGAATTTTACACTTGCAAGATACCTAATCAATTAACCATCTTGTATAACAAGCATAGAAAATAGCACAATCAGTCCTGACCCCGCATTTATCTTCCTAAAAAAACAAGTTATTCCAGTGAAATTGATTGATTTACTGACAATAATTCGTTAAATTCAAGCAATATTTAATCATTCACATACATGCTCATGAAATATCCATGTCTAAAAATAGCACAAGCATTCGTGAAAATAGACTGGATATTCCGTACGGCCATAAACACTGCCGAAAGCAATATGTATGCTTTAGAAGGGGAAATTAGCTCATGAATAAACAAATAATTTACATATGAAAGTAACTATTGTTGGTGCAGGAGCTGTAGGCGCAACTACAGCTGACAATTTAATCCGTCGAAATGTCGCTGAGGAGATTGTGTTATTGGATATCAAGGAAGGGTTTGCAGAAGGGAAAGCGCAAGATATGGCTCAAACAGCGGCCTTATTGGGTTTTGAATCCAAAATAAAGGGTGTAACCAATGACTATCTGTCTACCGCCGGCTCTACTGTTGCGGTCATCACTTCTGGCATCCCCCGTAAACCGGGAATGACGCGGGAGGAATTGATCGGAACAAATGCAAATATTGTCAAATCAGTTGTAGAGAATTTGGTTAAACACTCTCCTGACATCATTATTGTCATTGTTTCCAACCCTATGGATACGATGACCTACCTTGCACTCAAATCGAGCGGTTTGCCTAAGAATAGGATCATCGGAATGGGTGGAACTTTGGATTCAGCCCGCTTCAAATATCAATTGAGTGAAAAATTAAATGCTTCGGCTGCTGATCTCAATGCCATTGTCATTGGTGGTCATGGTGATACAACCATGATCCCACTGATCAAGCACTCCACGTGGAACAGCGTTCCGGTCAGTAATTTTCTTACTGCCGAAGAGCAGGCAGAGATTGTTCAAAAGACGATGGTAGGTGGAGCGACATTAACAAGCCTGATCGGAACGTCAGCTTGGTATGCTCCCGGTGCTGCTACGGCCGCGGTGGTAGAAAGTATTGTCCGTGACCAAGGTAAATTATTTACCGCTTCTGTTTACCTCGAAGGTGAATTTGGTCAGGAGGACATTAATCTCGGTGTGCCTGTTGTTATTAACAAAAAAGGTTGGGATCGCATTATTCCTTTGCAACTGGATGAGGAAGACAAGGAGAAGTTCAACAAAAGTGCCGATGCCGTGCGCGCCATGAATAATGTTTTGAAAGAGATAAAGGTATTGTAATCAACATAAACAAGTGCGAGAAGAGGCTGTTATTAGAAATAACAGCCTCTTCTCATGTTGTAGAAAAGATTTTACGTTTGTAGGAGGATAAGCCGACTTCAACCTTCTTTTTTAATTAAATTTTTGGCTATGTTTGGGAATATGACAACAGTACCTTTTCAAATATTAGATCTTCAGGGACAAGGAACACATATTCTGGTAGATGTGACACTATACGAACGCAGCTTTAAAATGGTTATTGATACAGGAGCGTCTAAAACCGTTTTTGACAAAACACAATTGGGACATCTTTTGGAAGATCAATTGCTGTTGGAACCCTCAGAAACCTTATCTACAGGTCTTGGTACCAACTCGATGGAAAGCTTTAACATGGAAATTCCCCGTTTGACAATCGGTACATGGCACATCAATAAATTAAAAACCGCCGTACTGGATCTAAGTTCAATCAACTATGCCTATCAACAAATGGATCTGGAACCTGTGATCGGCGTATTGGGGGGTGATATTTTCGCCGACTATGGAGCTGTTATTGATTACGCAAAACAAACATTACGCTTGCGGGACCGAAAAATCAAGAGTAAGTAAGCCCTCGGCTTGTACTCCTAAAATCTAAATACTAACTACTCAATACTAAAATCGAAAAAGTCGTTTATGAATATGCATCCGTAGATAGGTGTAATAGAGCAAAGCAATGACTATTCCCAGCCCCCCCATGAGATATAAGGTTGTGCGGAGCCCACAGTAGCTGGCTAAGGAACCGATCATGAGTGTTCCTATTGGAAATATCCCCTGAAAGGCCATGACATAATATGAGATAGCCCGTGCCCGGTAGATCGGTATGGCATGTGTCTGGATGTAGGTGTTGATACTGGAATTCTGCATCATCATGGCAAAGGAAACCAGCATCACATAAACTAAGGCCATCTGTAACATACTTGAATGCGCCAGAAAAAGTAACGCTAGCCCCATCAGCGCTGCAGCTCCCATCACCTGATAGCGTAGATTCGTTCCTGATTTCAGTCGTGCCATATTAAATGCACCAATCATGGCTCCCAATCCGGCAGCACTTTCAAACCAGGAGAATATGCGTTCGTCCCCATGAAACATTTCTTTTGCGATGGCGGGTAAGAGTGAAGTATAAGGAATGACAATCAAACTGGAAAAAGTCATGATAATAATCAAGGAAGAGATATGCGGTGAACGTTTGAGATAGCGAAATCCTTCAACCAGTCCCTCCCAGTTGCTCCCTTTGCTTAACTGCACATGGGTTTCATCCACCCGCATCATCAAAAGGGTGATGATGACAGGTACGAAACTGATAAAATTCAAAGCAAAACAGACCAGTTCACCATAGGTACTGAGTAAAATCCCACCAATGGCGGGTCCAAGCATGCGGGCTCCGTTAAAGATGGTAGAATTGAGCGCAATAGCGTTTGGCAGATCCTTACGGTCGCCGACCAGATACATCATCAAAGACTGTCTACCGAGCACATCGAAGGAATTGATGACCCCTTGTATCAAACCGAGGACTGAAAGCCACAGCACACTCTCCCACTTGAGGTAGACCACCAAGGTCAGCATTCCGGCCTGTATCATCAGACCGATCTGCGTCAATAACACCAATTTATACTTCTTGTGTTTATCAACAAAACTTCCGATAAATGGAGACAAAACCAAGGAGGGCAATAAGGAAATAAACTGAACAAAACCCAACCAGAAGACGGAACCTGTCAGTTCATAGACCAGCCAGCTGATTGCTATCCGCTGCATCCAAGTTCCCATCAGGGAAATTGCCTGTCCTATTACATGTAGACGGAAGTTTCTATAATGGAGCGCCCTAAAAACCTGCATATATTATAAAGATATATTATAAAAGTATAACAAAAAATAACCGTAAGCGATTGTATTTTGGAAAAATAATGATTTAATTCATCGAAATAGATGTGTAATACTGGAATATAATCTATAACTTTGCAGCTATTATTTTGAACGTTAAAATAATCAAATAATTATCATTCAATAACATATACAATGAAATTTTTTATTGACACAGCGAACCTAGAGCAAATCAAGGAAGCCCAGGACTTAGGCGTATTAGACGGTGTAACAACCAATCCAAGTTTAATGGCTAAAGAAGGTATCAGCGGTGAGGAGAACGTAATCAACCACTACAAAGCAATCTGTGCAATTGTTGACGGCGACGTGAGCGCTGAAGTTATTTCTACAACTTATGAAGAAATGATCAAAGAAGGCGAAGCATTGGCTGCACTTGACAGCAAAATTGTGGTCAAAGTTCCTATGATCAAAGATGGCGTGAAAGCAATCAAATATTTCAGCAAAAAAGGCATCAAAACAAACTGTACATTAGTTTTCACTGCTGGTCAAGCTTTGTTGGCTGCAAAAGCTGGTGCGACATATGTTTCTCCTTTTATCGGTCGTTTGGATGATATTTCTACAGACGGATTGGCATTAATCGAAGATATCCGCTTGATTTATGATAACTATCAATACCCAACACAGATCTTAGCTGCTTCCGTACGCCATAGCGCGCACATCTTGGGTTGTGCTAAAATCGGTGCGGATGTAATGACAGGTCCATTATCGGCAATTTTATCCCTATTGAAACACCCATTGACCGATAGCGGTTTAGCAACATTCTTAGCTGACCACGCGAAAGCTGCGGGTAAATAAAATAGGCTGTATTTAGATATAGGTTCAAACCGATAAGGGGAAGATGACAATAATCTTAACCTTATCGGTTTTCTTATGTGGATAAATTGCTTATTTTTGTAGTTGATCTAAGGTTTAACGAAAGAAGTCCATGGAACAATCCAATACCGTATATCCAGAAATTCTGAAACGAAATAGTTTAAAAGTTACCCAACCTCGTTTAAAGGTGCTTGAAATTATTTCAACGAAAGATTCGGCCATTTCCCAACCGGAACTGGAGAAATTATTGGGTAAGGATATTGACCGTGTGACATTGTACCGTGTATTAGCCAGTTTTGAGGAAAAAGGTATTATCCACAAGATCTTTGATCTGCATGGAACCGCTACCTATGCCATGTGTTCCACCAACTGCTCTGAACACGACCATCATGACCAACACGTACATTTCATCTGTCGGGTATGTAACTCGGTCTATTGCCTGGACGAAATTACATTACCAAAAGTGTCTATCCCCGACGGTTTTATTCTTGAGGCAATTGCCGTAAACGCGCTTGGCGTATGTAATCACTGTAAAAAATAAATCACAACATACAGCTTTAAAACAATTTTTCGCTTGGTCTGTCTATAGTTTGGAAATCGGATTTGCTCCGATTAGCTGGACTATTACACTGATGACTGCTGTTTTTTTTGTACCTTGTATCAACGGATAAAGATTACGCAAATTGTCGGTTTATTAGATATAGCGGGCTAATACCCCTGTAAAGAATTGGGCCTACTAGTTTGTAATGCAGGCACAGCACAGCAGGTATCGTTCAAATGACCTGGTTGCGAACACAGATGAGTAAATAATAACACGAATGAAGACAAGAAAAGAAAATCCCTATAAAGAGGTATTAACGCAACTGATTATCGATATTTTCGAAAAATCAGGAAACAAGCCGCTCAACTATAAACAAGTTTCTTCCAAATTGAATCTGACGGACAACGATTCCAAAGTTGCCATTGCTGATATTTTACAGGACAATGTGCGAAGCGGACTTTTCGTGGAAGTAGAGCGCGGGAAATTTAACCTTAAGCAGATCAAAGTATATGTCACGGGAAAGGTGGATATGACAGCAGATGGCTCCGCCTATATTATTCCGGATGATGAATTTGAAAACGACATCTATGTTGCGCCGCGTAAACTCAGACAGGCCCTACACGGAGATATTGTTAAAGTACACACTTTTGAAAAGAGAAAAGGTGGCCGCAAAAAAGAAGGTGAAGTTGTTGAAATCCTTCAACGCGCCAAAACAGACTTTACCGGAACGATCAGCATTTCAAATAATTTCGCATTTTTTATTGCTGATGACCGCAAGATGTTGCACGACATCTTTATTCCGTTGGACAACCTGAACGGTGCTAAAGATAAAGAGAAAGTCGTGGTTTCAATTATCGACTGGCCAAGTGGCAGTAAGAATCCGGTGGGAACAGTCAAACATGTGCTGGGCACCAAGGGCGAAAACAATACTGAGATGAATGCAATCTTGGCTGACTATGGATTTCCATTGGAATTCCCAAAGAAAGTAGAAGCTGAGGCCAATAAAATCACGGAGAAAATCAGTAAGGAAGAGATGGCGAAAAGACGTGATTTCAGAGCCGTCCCCACATTTACGATTGACCCTGCGGACGCCAAAGATTTTGACGACGCCATCTCTTTCCAGAAGCTGGAGAATGGTAATTATGAGATTGGTGTGCATATTGCCGATGTATCGCATTTTGTGATTCCAGATACCGAGCTGGATAAGGAAGCTTTCAACCGAGCGACATCAGTCTATTTAGTCGACCGCGTTATTCCAATGCTTCCAGAGCGTTTGTCCAATGGCGTTTGTTCATTGCGTCCACATGAAGATAAACTTTGTTTTTCGGCAGTATTCGAAATGGATGAAAAGGCCAATATCCATGAGCAATGGTTTGGCCGTACAATTATCCATTCGGACAGACGGTTTAGCTACGAGGAGGCGCAGGAAGTCATCGAGACCAAATCCGGTGATTTCAGTCATGAAATCCTAAAATTGAATGAACTCGCTTATATCCTTCGGGAGCGTAAGTTTAAAAATGGCGCGATTGCCTTTGAAAGTGAGGAGGTTAAATTCACCCTGGATGAAAATGGTAAACCTACAGGCGTGTATACCAAAGTAAGGAAGGATGCACACAAGTTGATTGAAGATTTTATGTTGCTTGCTAACCGTAAAGTGGCTGAATATATTGGAAAACAAGGCCGCGGCAAAAACAAACTAACCTTTGTATACCGTTTTCACGATGTTCCGAACCCTGAGACGTTGACTACATTTTCGCAGTTTGCGGCACGTTTTGGCCATAAGTTGACCATTAAAACAGATAAGGAAACAGCGAAATCCCTGAATGCGATAATGACTAAGATTGAAGGTAGCAAGGAACAAAATATGCTGACCTCTCTGGCTGTGCGCTCCATGGCCAAGGCCATCTATACAACGAAGAAAACAAGCCATTATGGATTAGCATTTGACTATTATACCCACTTCACCTCCCCGATCCGTCGGTATCCGGATGTGATGGTTCACCGTCTTTTGCAGTTCTATCTGGATGGAGGCACTAAGGTCAATGCCGAGCACTACGAGAAGATGGCGGAGCACTCCTCGCAGATGGAGAAAAAGGCTGCTGAGGCAGAACGTGCATCCATCAAATACAAACAAGCCGAATACCTACAGGATCAGATCGGCACAGAATACACCGGAATTGTCTCGGGTGTAACTGAATGGGGTATGTATGTGGAAATTGAAGAAAACAAGTGTGAGGGTATGGTACGCTTGCGCGATATCACGGATGATTTCTATGTACTGGATGAGAAGAACTATGCGATTATAGGTCAACGGAAGAAAAAGAAATTCCAGTTGGGCGATGAGGTACAGATCCGGGTGAAGAAAGTGGATCTGGATAAACGACAGATTGATTTTACGTTGTTGTCGTAGTAAAGTCAGAAATCAAAAGGCCCAATCAGTAATACTGATTGGGCCTTTTGAGGTATTATTTAAAAGAAAAGTTATTGTTTAGTTCCATCGAAAGAATATTCCAGCTGGCCCTCTTCTGTTCGTTCCGCTAAAAAAGTTAGTCCTTTATTTTCAAAAGTGAAGATAAATTGACCTTGAGGCTCATTAGGTAAAGCTTGAATAGAAATATTATAATTATTAGATACCTGAATCTCTCTTACAGGGAGCTTAAGATCAGCATTTTGAGCGCTAACTTTGACTTTATTATCACTAACTTTTGTAACGACCAATATTTGATTAAAGACTTCGGCACCGCCAATAATTTTAATTTTTCCTTTATAAGTACCTACTGCCGCATCAATACTTCCACCGGTTTGGATAGGCTCATCTTTATCCTTGGAACATCCCACAAAAGCGAAGGTCACTAGTGCCAATACGATTGCATACATCAATTTCATTTTCATAATCTGAATTCTTTAAATTTGTTTTTACTTAATTATCTGTTCGTATTTGACAAACCTCTTGCCAAAAAGAAGCATAAACACGCAAAAAAGTAAATATACTCAGAAACCAGTAGAAGAATATTTTCACAAAAAACACAGAGCAACTCGTATTCAAGACAATAAAGATTTTTACGAGTCAAACATAAAATCTCATTTTTTAGCTCTAAGGCTAGACAAAGTCACTATTATTGTCCATATTTGACAACATCATATTAATCAGTAGCAGCTGTTAAACTTACTAGCGCAAGGTCGCATTGACAAGCGAAATCATTTTGACCAAGGACAGCATGCAGCAGAAGGAGCGCGAACTTGTCAATCCATCCTGGAAATGGTTTCATTATTGCGAAAAGGAGAACTGTCTTTTCTAAAAAATAATCTAAATTTTATACACTAACTATTTAATATTCAAAACGGAATCAGTATCTTTGCGAACTTAAAATAATTTAGGTATAAAATTTATAAACAAAAACAGGTAAATGCCTACTATTCAACAATTAGTTAGAAAAGGTAGAGTAGCTCTGGTTGATAAGAGTAAGTCACCAGCGTTGGACTCATGTCCACAGCGAAGAGGTGTATGTACACGTGTATATACTACTACCCCTAAAAAACCAAACTCAGCAATGCGTAAAGTAGCTCGTGTACGTTTAACAAACGGTAAAGAGGTCAACGCTTACATCCCTGGAGAAGGTCACAACTTGCAAGAGCACTCGATCGTATTGATCCGTGGTGGTCGTGTTAAGGATTTACCAGGTGTACGTTACCACATCATCCGTGGTGCATTAGATACTTCAGGTGTAGCAGGTCGTAACCAACGTCGTTCTAAATACGGAACTAAGCGTCCTAAACCAGGACAAGCAGCTGCAGCTCCAGCAAAAGGTAAAAAGAAATAATTAAACGGAGGAAAGAAAAATGAGAAAGTCAAAACCGAAAAAGAGAATCATTTTACCTGATCCAAAGTTTAATGACGTTCAGGTAACACGTTTCGTAAACAATATGATGGTAGATGGTAAAAAATCTATCGCTTATGATATTTTTTACGATGCAGTAGAATTAGTAGAACAAAAAACACAAGAAAGCGGTTTAGAAGCTTGGAAAAAAGCTTTGAACAACGTTATGCCTGCTGTTGAAGTTAAATCACGCCGTGTAGGTGGTGCTAACTTCCAAGTTCCTATGGAAGTTCGTCCAGAGCGTAAAATTGCTTTGGGTATGAAATGGTTAATTTCATACGCTCGTAAACGTGGTGAAAAAACAATGTTCGAAAAATTAGCAGGAGAAATCATTTCAGCTTCTAAAGGTGAAGGTGCTGCTGTTAAGAAGAAAGAAGATACGCACAAAATGGCGGAAGCTAACAAAGCGTTCTCACACTTCAGATTCTAATTTTGAAGACATTCAAAAAAATATGATTACACCGACCTCCGATAAACGAACACTCTTTTATCAAGGTCGGTGTACTTATTTAACATTACATTTAAACACATAAGGCCCCTATGGCCAGCTGCTTAAAAATATTATGGCAAGAGATTTAAAATTCACTAGAAATATCGGTATCGCTGCACACATCGATGCTGGTAAAACTACAACAACTGAGCGTATCCTTTATTACTCAGGTGTAAACCACAAAATTGGTGAAGTTCACGAAGGTGCTTCAACAATGGACTGGATGGAGCAAGAGGCTGAGCGTGGTATCACGATCACTTCTGCTGCAACAACTGTATTCTGGAACTACCGTAACAACAAATACCAAGTAAACGTTATCGATACACCTGGACACGTGGATTTCACGGTTGAGGTAAACCGTTCGTTACGTGTATTGGATGGATTGGTATTCTTGTTTTCTGCAGTTGATGGTGTTGAACCTCAATCTGAGACAAACTGGCGTTTAGCTGATGGTTACAAAGTACCTCGTATCGGTTTCGTTAACAAAATGGACCGTTCAGGAGCTGACTTCTTGAAAGTTGTAAAACAAGTAAAAGATATGTTGGGTTCTGAGGCTGTAGCTTTACAGTTGCCTATCGGTGCTGAAGATACTTTCAAAGGTGTGGTTGACTTGATCAACAACCGTGGTATCGTTTGGAACGAGCATGATAAAGGTATGACCTTCACTGAAGTACCTATTCCTGATGATATGTTGGATGAGGTTGCTGAATACCGTGAGAAATTATTAGAGGCAGTAGCTGGTTACGATGAGTCATTGATGGAGAAATTCTTCGATGATCCAAACTCATTGACTGAGCGCGAGATCTTAAATGCATTACGTGCAGCCGTATTGGATAACTCTATCGTTCCTATGGTTTGTGGTTCATCTTTCAAAAACAAAGGTGTTCAAACCATGTTGGATCTAGTAATGGAATTATTGCCTTCACCTCTAGATGTTGAGGCTGTAAAAGGTACTAACCCTGATACTGGTGAAGAAATTGAGCGTAAACCATCTGTTAATGAGCCTTTCGCAGCTTTAGGTTTCAAAATTGCGACTGACCCATTCGTAGGTCGTTTATGTTTCATCCGTGCTTACTCTGGTAAGTTAGATGCAGGTTCTTATGTATTGAACACGCGTTCAGGAAACAAAGAGCGTATCTCTCGTATCTTCCAAATGCACGCGAACAAACAAAACCCTATCCCTTTCATCGAGGCTGGTGATATCGGTGCTGTTGTAGGTTTCAAAGACATCAAAACAGGTGATACACTTTGTGATGAAAAAGCGCCTATCGTATTAGAGTCTATGACTTTCCCTGAGCCAGTAATTGGTTTAGCGATCGAACCTAAAACGCAAGCTGACGTAGATAGATTAGGTATTGGTCTTGGTAAATTAGCTGAAGAGGATCCTACATTCGTTGTTAAATCTGACGAAGAAACTGGTCAAACAGTTATCTCTGGTATGGGTGAGCTTCACTTAGAGATCTTGATCGACCGTTTGAAACGTGAATTCAAAGTTGAGGTTAACCAAGGTGCTCCTCAAGTAGCGTACAAAGAGTCTATCAATGGTACTACTGAGCACCGTGAGGTATACAAAAAACAATCAGGTGGTCGTGGTAAATTCGCGGATATCAAAGTTGTTATTTCTCCGGTAGACGCAGACTACGATGCTTCAAAATCAGCGCTTCAATTCGTAAACGAAATCGTGGGTGGTGCAATTCCAAAAGAATACATCCCTTCAGTTCAAAAAGGATTTGAAGCATCATTGAATAATGGTGTATTGGCTGGTTACCCACTTTCTGGCATGAAAGTTCGTTTGATTGATGGTTCATTCCACGCAGTCGATTCAGATTCATTGTCATTCGAATTGGCAGCTAAAATGGCATACCGTGAGGCGTTACCTAAATGTTCACCAGTATTGATGGAGCCAATCATGAAAGTCGAAGTATTGACTCCAGAAGAAAACATGGGTGATGTAATGGGTGACTTAAACCGTCGTCGTGGTCAAATGCAAGGTTTGGATTCACGTAACGGTGCACAAGTAATCAAAGCATTGGTTCCACTTTCTGAAATGTTCGGTTACGTAACTCAATTACGTACAATCACTTCAGGTCGTGCAACATCTACAATGGAATTTGATCACTATGCTGAAGCTCCACGTAACGTTGCTGATGAAGTAATCGCAAAATCTAAAGGTAGAATCAAAGGTTCTGTAGAATAATATAGAACTCAAAAATAAACCGACCGCTGGTTGTTAATAGCTCTAATCAGCGGTCATTTTTTAATAATATCATATACTATGAGCCAAAGAATCAGAATTAAATTGAAATCTTACGATTACAATTTGGTTGACAAATCAGCTGAAAAAATCGTAAAAACAGTAAAACCTACAGGTGCAGTTGTTAGTGGTCCTATTCCATTGCCTACTGAGAAAAAGATCTACACGGTATTACGTTCACCACACGTTAACAAAAAAGCACGTGAGCAATTCCAATTGTGTGCTTACAAAAGATTGTTGGATATCTATTCATCAAACGCTAAAACTGTTGACGCATTGATGAAACTTGAATTACCTTCAGGTGTTGAAGTAGAAATCAAAGTGTGATAGATTTCAGTCACTGAAAAAAGAAGGGGCCTTTCGTAAGAAAAGCCCCTTTTTGTTGTTTATACCTCTTTGATTAGAATTGGTAACCAACACCTACTGAGAATACGCGGTTTTTTGAAGTTACTCCATCAATATCTTTCAGCATATTCGTTAAACCTAATCCATAACCACCATTGATCAGAAATCCATTTGTCAACTTAAATCCCGCAAGAAAATTCAGTCCAGCATCAAAAGCCTTCAAACCCGCGTCGCTAAAACTGCCGATTTCACTTAAATTTCCCTGAGTAGATTTAGCATGAATACCTATTGCTGCATATGGGCCTGCTCCGAAGAATACCTTTCCAGCCTCTCCTGTAGGAACATAATAAACAAAATTTACAGGAACCTCAATATACATCAAATTATCTTTTGTACTCACCTCTGTAAAATCACCTGCAGGTGCTTTTCCCCCTTTTCCCTGTAAGGAAATACCCGGTTGTACACTAAAGTTCATTGCTACGGGGACATCTGCATATCCCGTCACATAAAAAAAAGTTGCAGCATCTGACGTATAACTCGTATTCCCTCCACTTACTTGAAATTTAGCGAAGTTAGCCCCAGCTTTTAAACCATAAGAAGTCTGTGCTTTGGCTCCAGCAATAAAACACAATGCTGCAGCGATTGATAATAATTTTCTTTTCGTAAAAAAACAAATTAAATATAGAACGAAAATAGCATATAATTTACTGAAATACAACTAAAAAAACTTGATATAATTCTATAACATTTTTTTAGAATTACAAAAATTGATATATCTATAATTCACCATGAGGAAGTTGTTCAATTCATATAACTGATCACTAAAACAGTAAAAGCCACATTTTATCTCGTGGCTTTTATAATTAATATTTTTTGATAAGGATCAACTTGCAATAAATCGTCAACAAAATCCATTATCTGTTATCCATAAATTACCCTCCTTGTTATTAATCAAGCCAAGATGATAAATAGAAAGGTAATTCAACAGCCTGTTTTACCATGCGGTCCTCATCGAATATATCCATGATGATCAACCCACTATAATAAGGCTTACCATACCGATTATCGGACATTTTTTGGATATTAACTAACTTTCCTCTTGTCTGAAAACGCTTCCAATTTCTGTCAATCGGCCCATAGGATTCTGAGAGCATATAAGGTCCAATATATTCCCAATATCGTACATTAAACATTTCATTTCCTTCGTCAAATGCAATCTCTTCGCCCACCAATTTTGATATATCGCGATCTAGTCTCAAGCTCAGAAACTGACCAGCGTTGGAATAAACATTGTATGCAAACTCTTTATACTTATTTGGTCCCCCAGTAGTATTCACAGAATTATTGGACGTTCCGGGAATAGCGAAAAAGTTGAAAGTAGGATTAACTGTCATCACATCAAATATCAATGCCTCACATGGGGCGTATTGAATTGAGTTAAGTTCTACTTTACCAGCCAATATACGCTCACCACCGGGTTTATTATTTTTGAAAACTTTCCCATCAAAGGAAAAGGACAAACGTCCTCCCTTTTTATCATATTTAAAATCTGAGATCTTAAAAGATTTTTCCGTTTGGAGATGCGGCGCAAAATAATTACCATCATCCGGCGAGTTTTGTTTAAAATACTGCACCTTGGCCAGTGCACCATTCTGAAGTAAAGTCAGCTTCAATTCGGCATAATTACCGTTGTCTTCCTTTACTGCGGTAACCAGATTAATCTGTCCACAATTATCCATGTTGTAATCGTAGGTCACTTTTCCTCTAACAGCATGATTGTTGTCCGAAAATAAAATACTCGTCTTGGAATCAGCGCCACGTTCCTCCGATTTTTTACAACCAACCATTATAAACAAGAAAAAAACAAAAAATACAAGTAGAGTTCTATTCATTATATCATCATAATTTTCATAAAAACAATTAATTATTTACACAAAATACATTAATTATTACTAAATAGCAAATCTTAACATATTAAAGACCTTAGAGGTATCGGCCATATAAGTAGAAGAAAGCACATCAGAAGCTCGTACAGTTAAATTCGCGACAAATTTTGGTATTGAGCCTACATTCGCAGGGTTAGCTAAATTAGGTTTAAAATTCGGTGCAAATTTGGCAAAAGACGAATCTTCTACAGTCTCTTGGAAAGTTACCAGACAAAGTGATCAATTAAGGGATGTACTTATTAACTTCGCGGATTATGTAATTACTGGATTTAATGGATCCTCGTATACAACGAGAGAATACAATTCAGGGCTGTATACAATTGGTGTTGAACCGCGTAAAGTTTAATAAACAGAGAAAGATTTTTTATTGCAATAGAGTCTGCTCTGTGTACTAGATCAAATGAGAGATACTCAAAAGCATCTCCCATTTGATCTAGTACATTTCAATAATATCCTACCTTTAATTTCACACAGGAATATAACCCTTCGAATAACAATATTAATAGAAGAAAATTCCTAAAAAGCATAATAATTGAGCTAGTAATTTAAATAAAATTATTCCTTCGCCTCATTTTCAATGATTTTCTTCTCTACCGGATTGAGAGAGTCAAATAAATCTTTGTATACCTCATCTTTACTATCCTCCTCCCCTAATAAGAATCCCCAAGGCTTAAGCTCTTTAATACGGTCCATCACGATCTTAACAATTGCCAATATTGGAATGGCCAAAAACATTCCCGAAATTCCCCAAACCATTTCGCCGATAATAATGGAAAGCATAGCAAATAAAGAATTGACCTTAACCTTTGATCCGACAATTTTAGGAACAATAAAGTTGCTATCAATCATGTGGACAATAATCAGTGCCAAAATCACTAGAACCACATGGGTAAATGAAGATGTAGCAAAAGTAAGAATAGCGATAATAAGCATTGACGAGAAAATTCCCACATAAGGCAACACATTGAAAACACCGGTAATTAAAGCCAGCAACAGGCTATATTTTACACCAATCAGCGATAGGGTGATAAAAACCAATAGTGAAACCAAACTCATTTGGATTAACAGACCAATCAAATACTTCTTAACCACATATTGGATCTGCCTAACCACATCCACCACAATTGGTCGGTCTTCAACACGGTTAACAAATAACAGAAATTTCACGATATGCCCCCTATAAATCAGTAGGAAGAAGGTATACAGGAATGTAAAAACAAATAAAATAAACAGGGAAGAAAGTGAAACCAATGCTGTCCCCAAAAACAAAGTACCGGAATCCACTGACTTTGAAGCCGTCTTATTGATAAATTCCATCTGTTCTTTATGTTGTATACCAAACTGTTGACTGACCCAACTTTGCAATTTGCCTGCACCATCCATAATCTGCTCTTTAAATGCCGGAAAATCTTCTTTCAGCAGAGTAAGCTGAGAGGCCAATAAGAAAAGTCCGTAACCCAATACACCAAAAAATAGAATCACACTGAGTATGCCGGCCAATGTTCGTGGAAAACGTAACTTCCGCTCCATAAAATTGCTCAACGGAATCAACAGCAGCGCAAATAGAAGTCCCAAGATCATTGGAATCAATATGGTATCACCGATCTTAGCCAAATACCCTAAGAGAAGAATACTAATCAATATACAGGCTAATTTTACATAGAACGGTAGGGAGAGAAATCTTTTCATTGCATATTTTTTTGAATAAAAATAACAATTTCACATGACTTAAGTTTAAGGAAATAAAAAAGTCCCTACACATGCAGGGACTCTTTCCTCATAATAAGTTTAAGTACTTATATTTCTTATAGTCCAAAACCGATTCCCACAGACCAAACACGGTTTTTGATTGAACCGTCATTAGGAGCTAAATTGGTTAAACCTAAACCATAACCGGCATTGATCTGAAAGCCATTCGTTAATTGGTAACCCGCCAAGAAGTTTACACCAAAATCGGTACGTTTCAAATCTTTACCGGCTCCGCTACCGAACTCTAAATCTCTTTCATCTTTTGCATCGCCTAAATTTCCTTTTTGTTTCCCACTCAAGCCAAACCCAACATACGGTCCTGCTCCTATAAAGAAGTTACCAGACCCGCCTGTAGGCAACTTAGCCACTAAGTTTACTGGGATATCCAAAGACATTACACTTTCTTTAAGCTCTCCATTAGAAGTCTCTAGCCACTTAGCACCTTTATTCTGTAGAGACAAACCAGGTTGCACGGAAAAATATGGCGATACTGGAGCATCCAAATATCCCGTTACAAAGAAACCTGTATTGGATTTGGTATCTCCCAAACTTGTTGAATATTTAGGAATATTTACACCCGCACGTAGTCCGTATCCCAATCCTCCTTGAGCAAAAGCACCCAATGAACCAAATAAAATTGCTGCAGATAATAATAGTTTTTTCATGTTTCCTAATTTAATTTACTTTATTCTTTTTATCATTTTTCTCATATACTTCCTGTATGAGATTTATGACATATCCATTTGCAATATCTATTCCAAAATACGTAAGCGACTAATATTCACTTCGAAACAAAAGAAAAAAGCGATACCTCTTTTTTTTGATTGTCCTTTAAAAGATACAGTAAATAGAATACAGTTCAGCTTTTTCAACTCCCCCTACCTACTTAAAACAGGCGTTTATAAAGTTTAGACTATTGACTTCCTAAAAACTACCAGCTTGGTTTTCAGAATAATGCTCAAAAACACAAAAGTTTTATCACAAAGATTTTTTAATTCCAATTATAAGTTTTATTTTTGCAGACCTTCAAAAGGAAAAAATAGGGTCGGATGGCCGAGTGGCTAGGCTGAGGTCTGCAAAACCTCCTACAGCGGTTCGAATCCGCTTCCGACCTCGTTTTATTTAAACAATAAAAATATTATCAAAATGGGAGTTACACGTTTAAAAAGAAAAGATAGAAGAAATAAAACTGTTTCACGTGTTGAAGTTCAGTTCTTGAAATTAGGAACTAACGTAGAGTTAGGTTCTAGATCAAAAATGAAAGCTAGCAACCAAATCGTTAAAAACGATGCTATCTTAAATCAGTTAGCTGCAGAAGCTAAATAAGTAAAAAGAAATTAGCAGCCTTTAAAGTTATACTTTAAAGGCTTTTTAATAAGTCTACCATTTGGTGGACTTTTTCTTTTGAGCTTACCCACTGTGGTTCATCCATTCCTTTGACCTGATCCTGCGAAAACTGCATCTTTGAAGCTTGGCTTTCTTTTGCTGAACTGTGTATAGCAATAGCGCCTGTTTCTTCCAAAATTGTCCTGATATTGGAAGCATCCACACCCGCCCCCGGCATAATCACAATACGTCCAGCAGCCTGCTTGATCAATTGCTGCAGTATCGATACTCCCGATAAAGCTGAATTTCTCAAACCGGAAGTAAGTATGCGGTCTATGCCTAAAGCAATGACATCTTCCAATGCAGTAAAAGGATCTTCAACGCGATCAAAAGCACGATGGAAAGTCACATGCATAGGCCGTGCAGCATCAACTAAACGCTTCGTATTGACCTTATCCACGGTACCATCTGCATTCAATGCACCGATAACAACTCCATCCATTCCTAATTCCTTACATAACTCAATATCTGCGATCATTTCCAATACTTCTTCTTCGGTATATAGAAAATCTCCCCCCCGTGGCCGAATCAATACGTGAATACCAATATGTACAAGTTCACGCACCAACTTCAATTGGCCAAAAGAAGGTGTTGTTCCACCGTTCTCCAAGTTTTGACAAAATTCAACACGTGTTGCTCCGCCTTTTTGAGCCTCGATCGCCGAAGCGACTGAATTGGAACAAATTTCTAATTGATAATTTCCGATTGCTTTCTCCTTCATTCAATTCAATTTTAAATGCGATTTTATGCAATGCGAATAACGTAAAAAAAAAGCAGATTACCTATTTTCTCATACTGAGGAAGCAAAAACTATTTTTCCGGAACAAACTCCAACTGATAGATTCCACCTAATATCAGGCAGCATCCTCTAGGTCAGCCGTCTATTATTATTTATAAATAGGAAAACATTTCTCCAAACCATTTGTATATACCTTACATGCTTTTATTTAAAACATTAATAACCAACACTGTATAAACTTTAAGTAAAATATCATGGCGATTATATCAAGAAATATGGAGACACAGGAACGGATTATAAGTACTTTTGAGGAACTCCAATCCGCTATACATGGTCTAAAAAGTCAGATTGTTGAATTCGAAATATTGTTTAACCAAGCATGTGATCGGCATATCGCTTCTGATTTCAAAAAAGAATGGCTAATAGATCGCATTTCTTCCCGCCATACCATGATGCTGATCCGCTACGATAGTCTACTGCTTATTCAAGAAACCGTCTCAGCCTACCGTGATTATGATGGTTTATTTCTTGATCACAAACAATTACTAGATGCGGTCGAACTATTAATGCTTACTCATGCCGAAGAGGAAGAATATGAAATTGCCGCCATTATAAAAAAATGGTATGAAAAATTTGCCGATGCTGTCTATTTCCTGGCTGACCTCAGCTATTAAGTCATTGTTTTGTTTTACATTTGCGGCACTGTAAAATATTGAATCATGCGCAAACCACCCGCAATAGTCGATCTACATGCAAATGCATTCCTTGAAGATTGGGAAGACTATTCCGCCGACGAACTTATGCTAGAATCCATTGATTTCTTAAGATCCAACCTGGATGCAGCTATTTATTGGGAAATGAACGAAATCAAGTTTATTCACGGAAAGGGAAAAGGTGTCTTAAAAAAACTAATATTTAAAGAGCTTCAAGAATACAAGGAGAATGGTTCAATAGACCGGTACTATACTTCATACCAAAATGAAGACATTGTAGTTGTGGTAATCGGTATCTAAAAGAGACTACCCATCGATAGACTGCTCCAGAAAAGTTAAATTCTAACTTTGTTAAACTTTTAAGGTACGCATCAAAAAGATAGTCTCTTCTAATATATATATGTTGCCCTTATTTAATGGCTGGCGTAATGATCACCTTTCGAAACTCAACGGGTCCATGGTCGCCTTGAAAATAGATCGGGCCTGGTTCAGCTTCTCTACTGTCCAAGGCTCCTCCAGTGATACCAGGAATCTCTTGGTTGCTAATCACTGTTTTACCATTGGCCACAACTGTCACTAGACGCCCGACCAATGTGATATCATATGTCTGCCATTCTCCGGCTCCTTTGTTCACCATCTCATTTGCGGCAAGAAAACCGTATACACCAGCAAACAGCACTGCATTCGGATGCGCTTCTTTCGGGCTATCCTCAATCTGTACTTCATAACGACCTCTTAGATAAACTCCACTATTACTTCCGGCTGGGATTTTGAACTCCACATGCAATTTAAAATCTTCAAACTTCTGTTCGGAAACAAGATTAGATCCTGATTGAGGGCTGGTTAGTATACCATTTTTCACAACCCATTGGTTTGTTTTGCCAGTAGCTTTCCACCCCGATAGATCCTTTCCATTAAAAAGCTGAATCGGTTTTCCCCATTTAACGGCAGCTGTTCTTTTTAATTCTGGTGCACGTACACCTTTAAAGCGGTGTGTTTTCCCATCAGGCTCTGTTATTGTGCCCTGCAATGTTCCATTTTGAATCTCTCCTTCCACACTTAAATTCATCTTTCCGCTCTCCCATTGTGGAGGTATCGCAAATTTAAACTTTCCGTTTTCATAAAAAACCTGTGAAACAGGTCTTGCACTCCCCGAAGTACTCACATAGTGACCTACTAAGGTCTTGTAACCTGACAATTTTACCTCAAGCCATGAAGGTGCAGGCGTACCATTAATGTCAACCTCTATATCCCATCGCCCAATTAGTTCCTTTCCATCAATCTCCTGGTTCTGGACAATTGATTCCATCATTGAATCTTTAGCGAAAGTTGCCTGCGGAAGCGCAGCGGAGGCCAAAAGCCCCAAAAGAAATGCCGCTTTTCTTTTCATATTATTTATGTTTATATTCTAATTGACAATAAATTTCCAGCAATTTAACTGTTTCGACGCTGTTATCCAAGGGATCTCATGTTAAAAAAGGCTAAGGCTACACTGACATTAAACCTAGGGACAAAACGAAAAGAAAGCCTATACTGGAGGTCAACAAAGCCGAAGAGGAAGTAAGCATCCATTGATGTCTATAAAAAACAAATCAGCTGAGCCGAGCCACAGCTGATTGGATATATTAATTAATTTCTATGCAGTAAGCTGTTCTGTGCTATACCGAACTATGTGTTACTACTGTTTTGTACCTTCAAAATAAAAGCTGACTTCGGTCGCTGCTTCTTTTTCCGTTGAAACAACAACGGATTTACTATCCAGAATATAGGTAAATGAACCAGATGGTCCTCCCGAAGAAGAGATATGAACATTGGAAATATTCTGCACTTTAAATATTTTAGGCGTCACAGCGCTATATGCCTCACCAGATTTGGCAGCGACTTTAACACGGTCGTCACTTTCTTTTGTTACCATGACTATGGCATTGTAGTAATCCCGCTCCGCTACACGAATAGTTCCTTTAAACGTCCCGATAGCTGCTTGAATATCACCCACTGGTTTGGGCGCATCGCCATCATCCTTAGAACAGCCGACTGCAAAACTCAAAAAGGCAATTACTAATATACCTGTCTTTACACCACTTTTAATAATTCGATTTTTCATGTTCTGTTTTTTAATTTTAATATGATTAGTGTCTTTCGGAGAGTTTCCTCCGCTCACCTGAACAGCAGAATTTCTTCTACCATACAGATGAGTATCCAAAAATAGAGAAGCCACTTTTGTCAGACGCTCCATCTTATAAGGTGAAACCTTTTTTTGATGGCAATGAATATTTCAAATAAATGATAAGACGATAAAGCGCATGAAGATGAACAGTTTACTCAAAGATCTGCGGTTATTCAATCTAGTGATTTAAACGTGATCTGGCGTGATTTTGCATAGGCACTGGGAGACATATGGGTAATCTTCTTAAAATTCCGGTTGAAGCTGGTCTTCGAATTAAAACCACAGTCAAAGGCTAGCGACAGCAAAGTAAACTGCTGACTTTTGGGATCCAACAACAGTTCCTTAAAGGCCTCCACCCGATGGCTATTCACATAATCGTAAAAGGATTTCCCTTCCTTTGAGTTAATTACCTGCGACAGTATGACCGGATGCAGTTCCAATCTTTTAGCTAAATCACCCAAAGTTAGCTCTGGATCCTGATAACATTTTTGCTCCTTCATCAGAACGTTCAGTTTCCCATGGATGAGCGAAGCAACTGATTCATTCAGTCTCGTTTTTTCATATTTCAATTTTTCAGCTGGTATTGCTTGATCGACGTCTTGCCAGCTTTGCTTTAGTAAGCTTGGAGCGTATATTTCATGTGCTGCGGATAAATTTGAGAAGACACCTACCTGACGGATTCCAAAATAACCGATAAAAAAAATAAAAAGGGCAACAACGGTGTATAATGTCTGTGGCGAATCGGAGAAAATGACAACTACCCATATTGCACTCATTCCCAAGATTAGATACCGGATCCAGTTTAGTGTAATGCGGTCGGTATTCGACAGCTGACCAATTATGTTCCGGCGATGCGCATGCAGCAGCCGAAGCGACAGGACAACGTAGGTCAGACCAGAAAGTATGATTGCTACGACTAGGATTTGGAAAAAAGCTTCAAATTGCGGCAATATCTTTATTTCGCTCTGCGTCCTTACAAATACATCTGGAAGCACAAAAGTTAATATCATAAGGACGACAACCGCTGGGATAAAATGGATTAAATAACGCCATCGGTAACGCTGCTGTGCGCTCAAAAATAAAATGTATAAATAAAGGAAAGGCCCATGTAAAAATGGAAATGGCAACTGCCACAAAATGAACTGCGGATTTTTGAGAGCTAAGCCCGAAGCGTACCAGCCTATAAAAGCCAAATGGATACATGCGAAAAGGAACCATGCACATAAAATCCGATCAGCCATTGTCTTTTTACGTTTACTGACAATCATAATGCACAAAAAGAGCGCAATAGACAGTCCCCCGATATAAATAATCTGCCAAGCTAATATCATAGTCAGATAGCTAAAAAAATAAGGCTAACAAGCACAATTGAAAGCTCAGCTGCTAGCATATTGTTAATCTTTTTGACCTTGTCCAGCTTTTATGCTTTCAATTGAACATCGATCCCTTTTGCATAGGCGCTGGGGGACATCTGTGTAATCTTCTTAAAGTTTCGATTGAAACTGGTCTTCGAGTTGAAGCCGCACTCGAAGGCCAATGACAGCATCGTATATTGCCTGCTGTCAGGTCGTAACAACAATTCCTTAAAGGTCTCTACCCTATAGGTATTGACATAATCATAAAAGGACTTTTGTTCTCTGGAATTGATGACCTGTGAAAGTATAACGGGATGCACCTCTAGTATCTTGGCTAAGTCTCCCAAAGTTAATTCGGGATCCTGATAGCATTTTTGCTCCTTCATCAGGGCATCCAATTTTCCATGAATGAGCGAAGCTTCAGATTCCTCCAGCCTCGTCTTTTCATATTTGACTTTGTCAGCAGACTCTTGGGCGGCCTCGTCATACTGTATTTCATCCACTGATTCCAGTTCCCGCAGCGGTACCACCTCATGTACCGATGACGCATGGGAAAAAATTCCTACCTGCTGTACACCAAAATAACCGAAGAAAAAAATGAACAACGTGATGACCACAAAAAATAGCTCTGGGCTCCCCTCGATAATGACGACGACCCAGATTGCACTAATACCGAAAATAAGATAGCGCATCCAGTTGAGGGTAATTTTTTCCGTATTGGAAAATTGTCCGACAATATTCTTTCTATGCCGACGCAACAACATTAGTGAAAGGATTATATATACGATCCCCGAGATCATAAAACCCAACATCATAATCCAAATGAAAGTATCATATTCCCGCAACATGTAATATTTCCCTTTATATTCTGCGACCGCGTCCGGTAACACAAAAGCCAGTATAACTGATACAATCACAGCAGGAAGGAAATGGAGCAGATAACGCCATGTATGCCGCTGCTGTCCAGTAGCAAACAAAATATACAGATACAAGAAAGGCCCATGTAAATAGGGAAAAGGCATTTCCCAGCCAAACAGCTTCGGCATACTTAGAATTTCTCCGGATCCGTACAGGCCAACTAAAATCAGATCAAAAAAAGCGAAGAAAAGCCAGGTGCTCAAAATCTTATCCGCAGCACTTTTCTTTGGTTTGCTGATTAACAGAATAAAAAGAAACAGGGCCATAAAGACACCACCGATATAAATGATATGCCAGATTGAGGTCATAGGGAATTAGTTAGCATAAATTGTAATTAAGCAGCTGATTCTGAGTCTGCACCTATTTTCTAAAAGTCATTTTTACAAACATTGGACATCAGCAATATACTCTCTTTTCTGTTATTTATCAAATCGAAATCTTCGCATAAAACCAAGGCCAATAGATTGCGATTTTATTGAGACTGCTTTCAAAATTGCGTAAACCTCGCGCGCGCATCGTCCCATCTTATAAGATGGCACCTTTGTAACGTAAAGATACACATAGGCTGAGGCGCTCTTTTACGATTAACAATGTGCAGAGTCCAAGAAATATATAGTTCGGCTTACTGAGCCTCCTTCGGATCGAACCTCACAGCTCCTTAATAGGTCGTAGGTTCTCATCATACCTAGAAACAAAAAAAGCCCGACTTTCGTCGAGCTTTATTGTCGGGGTGGTAGGATTGGCTCAGCCGCGCATGCCTCAGACTCTGCCCTGAGCCCCCTTTGGGTCGAACCTCGCAGCTCCTGAATAGGCCCTAGGTTCTCATCCTGCCTAGAAACAAAAAAAGCCCGACTTTCGTCGAGCTTTTTTGTCGGGGTGGCAGGATTCGAACCTACGACCTCCACATCCCAAATGTGGCGCGATACCGGGCTACGCTACACCCCGAAAAGGTATCACCTTTGTTTTGTGTGGCACAAAAGTACACTAAAATATTTTGTTTTCAAAATTATTTTCACCCACACACTTAAAACACTGACACATTGATAAATAATTTTAAAACGAGCGTGAAAATGATATGTATAGACGAAAAATTAGATTGTCAATGAGGTTTAATTTAAACCTCATGACAATCTAACTAGGATCAGGTTACCAACTTCTCTTGATTACCATCGTTGTTTTAATTGCCCCTTGCTGATTAACTAATGTTAGCTTGGAGACTGTAGAAACAATATTTTCTTGTATTTTATATTCAACACCATCAAAAATCATCGTTTTTGCATCAGGCATACTGTAGTCGTAAGAAACTGCAGTATTATCTTTTTTCTTATGCCAAGCACCGTCTTTATCAAAATTAAGTGTCTCTCCCTGCTCCATCATTTCACGGGTCACATTTAGCTCAGCAACACTATTACCTTCAACAGTTTTAGTCCAACGTTCCCAATTACCTGTACGGATTATATTCAATGCGGCATCTCTTCCGATGCTATCAACGGTTTCCTTACTGCAAGACGTCATTCCCACCGCGATTACTCCAAGCAATAGCAGCATCCAATTCTTAAAAGTCATTTTTAATGTGCTCATAATTTATTTTTTGGGGTACACTTACAAGTATTATACCAAACTACGTGAACTTCGCTGCGTCAAGAAAAAACAGCTTTTTTAGCCCGGGTGACCAATTGAAATTGTAAAAGAATACAAAATACGATCCGACACATTAACCATTGTATCAACAAACTATGACATCATGATAGCGAAGATAATAAAAAGAGGGAAGGGCGTTTGGCCGATGGCTATTATGCATTAAAGAAAGATAGTGAAATTACCCGCTTGTGGAATAGCCTTTAAAATACTCTATTTTCATTTTTTAGACAGTTTCATGTTCAACGTTTTCTGCTTTATCCATTGAACTGAAATATCGAAGGGTTCTGAAATATTTTCCGAAGAAGTATCATGTCCTAATGTTGGAAATAACGTGTATTCAAAAGGTTTGCCTTGTACTTTAAATGAGTTTAATTGTTCTATACACAACTTTACGGGAATTTGTATATCCTTCTCTCCAAAAAGCCAAAGTCCAGGAACTGAAAGCATATTCAAAGAAATTTTTGGGTCAGTCGCTACAAATTGATATTTGTCTGGGTCATTTTTAATATGCTCACGGGCATCGGCATCTGTATGATGTTCCCAAAAGTTATTATTGCCATTCGTATAAAACTGAAATCGGAGTTGTTCTACAGTTGTTATCGTAGGACAACTAAATAATACCATAAATTCAATCTGTTGGTTCTTACTTGCAGTAATCGGAATTATCCATCCTGCCTGACTAAACCCGACTAAACCAATTGGCACCTTTTTCTCTTTCAAATAGGTTCTAAATGTTTTTACTGCTTCATTTGCATCGTTAGATAATAAATTAAGGTTTGTTGTGTCAATATTATTCGTACCAACAGACGGTCCAACATATATACCTTCAGATTGTCCAACTCCACGTTTATCATAGGTCAATACAGCAACACCTTCTTTAGCAAGACGTGTTGCAAACTCGATTTCTCTTTTTACCGGGTCAGACCCGTGAACAATCACAACTGCCGCAAATGGATTTTTAGGCATTAAAATTGACCCCGCAAGAGTAACACCTTGGCTTTTAAACTTAACTTCTTGGATGGTAAAATCAGTTGATTGAGAAAAGACCATTTCCGGTAAAATCAACAATAACAACAGAATAACTAAGTTTAAGAAAAAATTAATATTCATTTTAGTTCAATTAGAAAAATTTTATCCGGCTGGCCTCATAGCATGGTTACGACCAAGAATGCATTGGCGAAGTATCGGATAAATTAGATGAAAAGTTCAATTTAGCGGAAACTTAACCGTGCAATTTCAAAGAAGTAAATTACAAATTTTGTTAGGAATGTGAAATACATTTAGCGACTAAATGTGTAAATTTTTTAATTTAGCTTAACCCGCCATGTCAATTCAATGTTCATGTACAGCTTATTTTGATAATTCGTTAGCAAAAGCAAACACCAAACGGGGAGACACGAGTTTATATCTTGTAACATTAGCCCCCATTAAGCTAAACTTATCTATCTTAATATTGAAAAAAAAATGTCCGAAACATATTCAAAAAAACCTGATAATAAATGATTTTAGCTAGAATGGCAGGATTAAATTAGCCACACAATGCCCACACGACATAGAACCCTCTCCGGATCGAACCTCGCAGCTCCTTATTAGGTCGTAGGTTCTCATTCTGCCTAGAAACAAAAAAAGCCCTAACTTTTGTTAGAGCTTTTTTAGTCGGGGTGGCAGGATTCGAACCTACGACCTCCACATCCCAAATGTGGCGCGATACCGGGCTACGCTACACCCCGAAAAGGTATCACCTTGTTTTTGTGTGGCACAAATATACGCTTATCAAGCATTCTTTGCAAGTAAAAATGCAAAAATAAAACTAATCACCTGATCTATTGAAAGATATTAGCTGCTATTCATATTTAACTAAAAAGTTAAATATAAACCAATAAGCGAAGTAGGTTACCATACGTGCCGCTAATCTTATCCATTATACAGATGGTTCAAAAGCAGGTTATACAAATAATGTAAAAATAAAGTATGATAACCTATTGCGATAAAACACAATTAAAAAAGCCTTCTGAGATAAAATTATCCATTTAGTTATTCAGACATAAAATGAATATTTATTTTTTTTTGAATCATAGATCCAAAAAACGGTCTACGACTGAATTTAAACAAATTTGTAGCCTCATGGTTAATAATACTCAGGCATTTATTCCTTTTTTGTTAAAAAATCATTATCAAATTACCTTTATTGTTAAAAATATAATAGAAATTAATTACTTTTATTCCAACATAACAGCCCCCCCGTCAATACCACTACGGTTTTGATTTCTGTTATGGGATCTCCTGCTATTATATTTTCAAGATCATCAATGCATGAAAAATTTAACCATTATTGGATTAACGCCTTTTGAAAAGCCTGACGCCAATCTGATGCCCAAACTCCATCAAGCGGGTGTATTTCCCGTATTAAGTTTGGGGCACGACTTAGCCAATGCTCAGGAAGCACTGAATCAACTTGATCAGACTGCTCTATTTAATTATGGAATTTATTTTCCGAATGATAAATTACTATCCCTTCAAATCCCAGCGAAAGTAAGCGTCATCATTCTTCCTTTTGGCAGCCCTGTACCCACGGCTCAACACTCGTCTATTGTGTATCAGGTTTGTAGCCTTGAACAGGCCTTGCAAGCAGAGCAACAAGGAGCTGCAGGAATTATCATAAAAGGGAATGAAGCTGGCGGACTCGTTGGATATGAATCCACCTTTGTACTCTTCCAACGGATTATCAATAAAATTCAGTCCATCCCTGTCTGGATACAGGGCGGCATAGGTCTTCATACAGCGGCTGCGGCAAAAGCACTTGGTGCTACTGGAATTGTATTGGACAGTCAGCTCGCGCTGTTTCCCGAAAGCTCATTTACACGGGACTTCAAAACGCTCTGTGGAAAGCTAAATGGAACTGAAACTAAAATCATCGCCAACCACCGTGTACTGGTACGTCCAAACTCGCCGGCCTTATCGGATCAGGTTGATACAGCCGAACTCCGATCCTATTTCACTGGCCTGGATCCAGCAATTAGTTATATACCTATGGGGCAAGATATCTCTTTGGCCATCGATCTTTACGAAGATTTTAGGACATTAAAAAAACTTGTTTTCGGATTTAAGGAAGCCATGTACGGTCATTTAAAACAGGCAAAAGCGCTGCAACCAATAGACGGTGGAAATGTACTGGCACAACAACTTGGCCTGCGTTATCCAATCGCACAGGGGCCCATGACCCGTGTCAGCGATGTCCCTGCTTTTGCAAATGCCGTAGCGGAAGCCGGAGCGCTCCCATTTGTTGCCCTATCCCTGCTGGGTGGTGAACAAGCCAAAAACTTGGTTATGGAAACCAAACAACTCGTTGACAAAAAAACTTGGGGCGTAGGTATCCTAGGCTTTGCGCCACAGGAATTGCGTGAAGAACAAACGGCCTATATCCTGGAAGCTAAACCGCCCGTTGTACTGATTGCCGGTGGTCGACCAGCACAGGCTAAGGTATTTGAAAAAGCAGGCATAACAACATTTCTACACGTACCATCTCCTACCCTGCTCGACATGTTTCTAAAGGAGGGCGCAAAAAATTTCATTTTCGAAGGCCGCGAATGCGGTGGCCATGTAGGTCCTCTTTCAAGTACTGTGCTTTGGGAAAAACAAATTGAACGCATTTTAAAAGAAGATCATCCGGAAGAGATCAGCATATTTTTTGCCGGTGGCATCCACAATGCATTCTCTACAGCGTTTGTTTCCATTATGGCAGCTCCCTTGGCAGCTCGGGGTGTAAAAATAGGTGTATTGATGGGAACGGCATATCTATATACACAGGAAGCTGTCAGTACAGGTGCAATTCAGGAAGAGTTTCAAAGACAGGCGATGCAAGCCAAAGATACTGTTCTCCTGGAGACAGCGCCAGGACATGAAACCCGTTGCTTAAATACGGCTTTTGCGCAACACTTCAACCTAGAAAAAGCCAAATTATTAGCCGCTGGTGTCGATAAGAAGGCAATCTGGGAAAAACTTGAAAAATTAAATGTTGGTCGCCTTCGTATCGCAGCAAAAGGCGTAGAACGCCAAGGTGATAAACTGATCAATATTCCCACAAGTGAACAACTGGAACTGGGCATGTATATGATCGGTCAGATCGCAACCATGCATGATCAGGTAATCTCCCTAGACTCTCTCCATCAACATGTAGGCATCGACAATAAACTATATATTCAGGAAGCAATATTACCGGAACAACCTTTATCCAGTGAAAAACCGTTAGATGTTGCTATTGTCGGGATGGAGTGTATATTTCCGGGAGCCAAAAATCTTGAAGAATTTTGGCGCAATATTATTCTTGGGAAAGACAGTGTAACCGAAGTTCCGGACGAACGCTGGAATAAAGAATTATACTACAAACCCGACTCGGACGGTCCGGATGTCTCCCATTCCAAATGGGGTGGCTTTATTCCGAAAATTGATTTCGATCCCTTGGCTTTCGGGATTCCACCGCAGTCACTCGCAGCTATTGAACCAACACAGTTGTTGACATTATTGGTAGCCAAGCGTGCCATGGAAGATGCCGGTTATGGCGAAAAACAAATCAATCGTGAAAATATTTCCGTAATCATCGGCGCGGAAGGTGGTAACGACCTTGCCAACAGTTATAGCTTTAGAGGATATTACAAACAAGTATTCGGAGAACTCCATGAGGAAGTGAAAGAAGCATTCCCGCATACCACCGAAGATTCTTTCCCCGGCATTCTAGCCAATGTTATTGCTGGCCGAATCACAAACAGACTGGATCTTGGCGGTCGAAATTTCACAGTAGATGCTGCCTGTGCCTCATCACTCGCAGCGATTGATCTCGCTTGTCAAGAACTTATTCTGGGCAAATCAGATATGGTGCTTGCCGGTGGAGCAGATCTGCATAATGGAATTAACGATTATCTGATGTTCTCAAGCACACATGCGCTCTCACGTAAAGGACGATGTGCTACATTTGATCGGGATGCCGACGGTATTGCCCTTGGCGAGGGGATAGCGATATTGGTGCTCAAACGCTATGAAGATGCTATACACGATGGCGACCGCATCTACTCTGTCATCAAAGGTGTGGGCGGCTCAAGTGATGGTAAAGCCCTGGGCCTTACTGCTCCCCGAAAAATCGGTCAGGTACGCGCACTGGAACGCGCTTATAATCAAGCAGGCATCAGTGCAGCAGCCGTGGGACTGGTTGAAGCCCATGGCACTGGAACAGTTGTTGGTGATAAAACAGAACTAAGCGCACTGACCAATTTATTCAGCCGCTCAGGTGCCTTACCGGCACAAACGCATTTAGGTTCGGTCAAAACCCAGATCGGCCACACAAAATGTGCTGCAGGATTGGCGGGCCTTATCAAAGCTTCTTTAGCGGTATTTCATGGTGTAAAACCACCGACACTTCACCTCCGACAACCTAATGCCTATTACAACGAACTAACCAGTCCTTTCGCTTTCCATGCCGAAACTGGTTTATGGGGAGAAAAAAGACGCTATGCCGGCATTAGCGCCTTTGGTTTTGGCGGAACGAATTTCCATGCTGTTATTGCGAATCACCCACAAGAAGATAACACTATAACCTTACAATCCTGGCCTTCGGAATTATTTGTGTTCCGTGGTGACAGCTACGACGAGGCTAAGGGACAATTGAGCCAGGTAAAAGCACTTTTAGATATTAATGATAGCGTCCCGCTAAAAAATATCGCGTATAGTTTAGCTATTGCATCTGAAAAAACAATACAGCTCAGCATCGTTGCCGATACAGCGGAAGACCTGATGATGAAAATTGAACTGGTGTTATCCGGTATTGAAAGCAAAGACACCTTTATTGTCAATAGACGAGAAGGGAAAACCGCGTTCTTATTTCCAGGACAAGGAAGTCAGCGTATCAATATGGCTCGCGATCTCTTTGTGATATTCCCCGAAATGCGAAAGCTTATCGCGCAGTATCCTGAACTGGAAAAAGTGCTTTTTCCCTCAACTACTTTTGATGCTGACTCTTTAAAACAACAAAAAGAAACCATTAAAGATACACATCTGGCACAACCACTTTTGGGTATTGTTGACCTGGCTTTGGCCAAATTCCTCCATTCACTCGGTATCGTCCCGGATATGCTGGCGGGGCACAGCTATGGTGAACTACCAGCATTATGTTTCGCTGGTGTGTTTGATGAAGATCGATTAGTCGAACTGAGCAGCAGGCGGGCTCAATCCATCCTGGATTCGGTCGAAAATGGCGATCCCGGCACCATGGTTGCTGTTAACGCAAATGCGGAACAGTTGAAGGCACTCCTCAATCGTGTGGAAGGTGTTTATCCCGTAAACTACAATTCACCGACGCAATGTGTTGTCGCCGGCAGCACAGCAGCTATCGGGAAACTTATGGAACTATTAAAACAGGAACGAGTCTCCGCTAAAAAACTGGAAGTGGCCTGTGCTTTCCATAGCCCTTTAGTCGCTAAGTCAAAGGAACTTTACGCCAATGTGTTAAAGGATGTTCCTTTCCAAGAAATGCGACTACCAGTTTGGTCAAACACTACAACAAGCTTATATCCTACTTCAGCTTTTGAAATAAAAGCAAGATTGACGGAACATTTGGTTCAACCTGTCCGCTTTGTAGAGGAACTCCAGGCCATGTATGCAGATGGCGCACGGATATTTATCGAAGTAGGGCCTGGTAAAGTACTGACCGGCCTGACCAAATCTTGTTTAGAGCAAGATCACTTAACCTTATATGTAGAAGATAGCAACCGTAACAAATTGACGCATCTCCTCTGTATGCTTGCGCAATATTTGGGAACAGGTCGCAATTTTTCGATTGATAAACTTTTTGAAGGCCGTCAGGTTCAACCAATCCAGCTAGATCAACCAAATTTATATAAGAAAAAGCCTACGATCTGGCGTGTCAACGGACAGGCTGCACATCCAACCAACGGATCTTTACCTGTCAATGGTGCATTGCCCATCATAAGCCCCATCAAAATGAGTAACCTTAACAACCCTATAGCTGCAACGACAGAAGCACAACCTTCTGCTGAGCGTATGCTCCAAGAATATTTAAACAGCATGAAAATGCTGATCCAGGCGCAACGTGATGTTATGCTTTCCTTTTTGGGGCAAAACCCACAAGTACCCCCAACGCCGGTTTATTCGACTCCTTCACCAAATGTTACCGCTGATCAGCCCCCCCACATTCCCGTTCAACCGGCTCTTAACGAAAATTCTACTGTCACAACAGCTGTAAAAACTAAAGACATCAAAACTTTATTGTTGCAGGTGGTAAGCGACAAGACTGGCTATCCACATGAAATGCTGGGTTTGGACTTGGATCTGGAAGCTGATCTCAGCATCGATTCAATCAAACGGGTCGAAATTATAGGAACACTGCGCACCGAGCTCGAAACACTGAAATTCGATCAGACAAACGAAGACACAATCATGGAACAATTAGCTGCCATCAAAACTTTAAATGGTCTGGTTTCCTGGTTAACGGAGTTCAGTGATCCAACAGCATTGTCCACGCCAAATGGTCAAATAGCAGTATCGACATCTGCAACGGCAAATCAGTCTGCGCTCTCCCTTGCGGAATTACAAACAGCAATATTGGATATCGTCAGTGAAAAAACCGGTTATCCGAAAGAAATGTTAGGATTGGATTTGGACCTGGAAGCGGATTTGAGCATAGACTCGATCAAACGGATGGAAATCATTGCTGAACTGAAGACCAAAATTGGTTTTGGGGAGGATCTCGAACATGCCGAAGATCTGATGGAAACCTTAGCAGCGATTAAAACCCTTAACGGTCTTGCTTCCTGGATCAGTGAAGTTAGTGAAACAGCTCCTGAGCAGAGGCTCTTGTCCAGACTTCGTTTTGACCTGACACCAGCAGATGCAGCCTCAGCACAAGAAACAGAAATTTTACAGGGCAAACGTTTTGCCATTGCTCCAGATCATGGACAACATACCTTGGCCATCAAAACCATGCTCGAAAAACATGGTGCCATCGCCGAATTGGTCAATCCAGAACAGGATCTCGCCGTCTTCGATGGGCTGATCATTACAGATACCTATTCAGCAACCATCAAACATAATATTATCGACCAGGTTGACCTGATCAAAAAGATGGATCTGGACCGGGTCAAATGGGTCTATTTAATTTCAGATATCCCCGCGCATGTGGAAAAAACAAATGATACACATGCATTGCGCCACTATCAGGGGTACCCAGGCCTGTTTAAAAGTCTGGCCCGTGAGTTTGAGCAGACCAACTGTCGATTGATCAGTCTAAGCACACCACAGGAAACAGATCAAATTGCTGAAATTGCACTAAAAGAGATCTTGACGACTGATAAAACCGTAGAGGTTATCTACAAAAATGATCAGCGGCATACGGTCGATATCATACCTTCGCCACTTTCTACAGGCAGCGAAGAAGTGCACATCCAATTGGATGAAAAATCTGTTGTCCTTGTACTTGGCGGTGGACAAGGGATTACCGCCGAGTTGGTAAAACATATGTCAGCCTCCTACCCTTGTACCTACATCCTTGTAGGCAGATCGGCAGATCCAAGGAAAGATACCCCGATCCCGAAAGAGCTGGAAACAATGACCTCCAAGGAGCAGATCAGGGCGCACCTTATTCAATCAGGACTATTCCATGCACCAGCACAAATTGAGAAAGAGACCCTCCATATCTATAAAAACAATCAGATCCTACGGACTATCCGCGATATGGAACGTTTAGGCAACACCGTCATTTATGAATCACTGGATCTCTGTGATGAGGCTGCATTAACAACCCTGCTCCGTCAGATTTATGAACAGTTTGGACAGCTTGATGGTGTGATCCATGGTGCCGGCCTGCTGGAAGATAAACTCTTCAAACAGAAAACAACCAGTTCTTTCGGACGCGTCTTTGACACCAAAGTAAAACCCTTACGTGTATTGGCGGAACAATTACGTTCGGATTGCCAATTTGTCGTTTTATTCTCCAGTATAGCATCTGTTTATGGCAACAAGGGCCAGACAGATTATGCCGCAGCAAACAGCGTATTGGATGATTATGCCAATGTATTGAATAAGCGACTGAAAGGAAAAGTTATTTCGATCAACTGGGGGCCGTGGAAAGGTGCCGGAATGGTTTCGCAGACACTGGAGACGGAATACGAACGCCGAGGTATCTCCCTTATTCCTTTGGAAGAAGGGAAGGAAATTTTCCTTAATGAGATCAGATATGGTACGGAAAGCCAAGTATTAATTATGTCAGGCAACAATTGGTAAACCGTCATAGCTATTGATTATGAAGAAAACAGATGTTGCCATCGTTGGTTTATCTTGTGTCTTTCCGGGAGCCCAAGATGCTGATATGTTTTGGCAAAATATCATTAATAAGGTCGATTCCACTGAATTTGCTCCAGCCGATCGCATTGACCCGATCCATTTTAGTGATGGTCCCGGAACCGTGGATCGCTTTTATTGCAAACGTGGTGGGTTTATTCAGGACTATGTGTTCGATCCAACGGCATTTGGCATTTTACCACTTGCCGTTGAGGGAACCGAGCCCGATCACCTGTTAACGCTTGATCTCGTACAGAAAGCTCTGGAAGATGCCGGCGTATTTCAAAAACAGCTGTCACTGGAAAAAGCAGGAATTGTGATCGGGAAAGGAAATTATACTGGCCCGGGGGCTACCCGTGCCATAGAAATCGTACGTACTGGCGAACAGATTTCCTCCCTTTTACAGGAACTTTTACCGCAGGTGCCAGCTGCTGATATCGAAAAGGTAAAACAAGCATTCCAGGAACGCAAGGGGCGCTTTGCTGCTGATACGGCTATGGGCTTAATCCCTAATCTTGTGGCTTCGCTTGTGGCCAACCGCTTCAATCTTGGTGGTGTGGCCTTTACTGTAGATGCTGCTTGTGCCAGCGCCCTGATCGCTGTAGACCATGCAGTACAGGAACTGCAGCGTGGCCGTAGTGACATCATGATTGCAGGTGGAGTACATACGGGACAAAATGCTGCCTTTTGGAGCATTTTTACACAATTAGGAGCCTTGTCGCGCAAACAGCAAATCAAACCTTTCAGCATGGATGCCGATGGCTTACTCATTGGTGAAGGCTGTGGTTTTATTGTATTAAAGCGACTCGAAGATGCTGTGCGTGACCAGGATAAAATCTATGCGATCATCAAAGGGGTGGGGGTGAGCAGCGATGGCCATGGCGCCAGCGTTATGAGTCCATCTGTGAAAGGACAATTAAGAGCGCTACAACACGCCTGGATCAATGCTGAACTGGATGAAAAACAGATCGGTTACCTGGAAGCTCACGGTACAGGGACACCATTAGGGGATAAAACTGAATTGGAGACCCTCTCACAATTTTTCGGTAAAGACGAAGCAGCCCCAGTGGCTGGAATCGGTTCGGTCAAATCCAATATAGGTCATGCCATGCCGGCAGCAGGAATCGCGGGACTGATAAAAACCTGCCTGGCCCTATACCATGATACATTACCACCAACGCTGTATTGTGAAAACCCGACCGCCGACATGCAAACAACACGATTTGCTCCTGTACATGAAGCAAAAAGCTGGTCAAAGACAGGTCTCCCAAAAGTGGCCGCAGTAAATGCTTTTGGCTTTGGCGGTATTAACGCCCATGTGGTCTTGACAGGCTATGATATGCCAAAAAAAGATCCAGTGCTATTACTAGCCCGGCCAACTCATGCGGAATTATTATCGGCTTTACGGAATAACGACAATACCCTGGGTGAAGGCAATTATCGTCTAGCACTATTTGACCCTACCCCAGAGCGTATTGAAAAGGCAATCAAAATCGTTTCCAAAGATAAACCCTGGCGCAACAAACAGGACATCTGGTATACCTCGACCCCATTATTGAAGGAAGGAGGTAAGATCGCCTTCGTCTTCCCTGGTTTAGATGGCTTAGCCAAGGGAGAGATTGACTCGGTCAGTCGCTATTTTGGATTATCAGCACCTATACAAACCGAAGGTGAAGGACTGCTGAATGATGCCTTGGCTATTTTTAATTCTTGCAGCATTTTGGATAATTCCCTAAAAAAACTGGGAATATATCCGGACATGAATGCCGGGCATAGCTTAGGTGAATGGCTGGCGGGCTATTCTGCAGAACTGGCGGAAGCAAGTTCGGTCAAGGATCTGATTGATGTTCTTAATCCGCAGACTTTTGAACTCAAGGATTCCAAATTTATTGCCATTGGAACAGGGCTCCAGGAAATTACACCTTTAATTACCGACATCCCCAATATTTATGTTTCCAACGACAACTGTCCCCATCAGGTCATTCTTTGTGGTAGCAACGCCGCTTTGGAAGAACTTGTGCCCTTATTGAAGGCAAAACAGATATTCCATCAGATCCTCCCCTTCCAGTCGGGTTTTCACTCGCCTTTTGTGGCCGACAAGCTTGATCTGATTTTAGCGGGCATGGAAAAAGTACAATTTCAGGCAACCAAAATTCCTTTGTGGTCAGCAACGACATTAAAGCCCTACCCTTCGGATCAACAGGCTATCCGTCAGTTGAGTGCCGAACACCTTGTTGAACCGGTCCGATTCCGCGAGCTGACGGAAAAACTATACGAAGAAGGGGCCCGATTTTTTATTCAAGTAGGTACCGGAGGATTGATAGGCTTTATTGACGATACCCTAAAAGGAAAAGCATTCAGCACACTGGCTTCCAGTGTAGCGACACGCTCGGCGCTTGCGCAGTTACAACGCGTTGTTGCAGCACTGTTTGTGGAAGGAAAAACCGTAGCGCTGGATTTTCTTGCATTACCAAACCACGTAAAAAAAACAGCAAATAAAGGGATAAAGTTACAACTGGGATCTCCTATTGTCCGCAATTTTGAAGCAGTCAAAAATTTAGGAAAATCAGTAAAAACAGGGCAATCGCACTCCATCGACGATGTCGTGGCAAAAGGCAGCCATCCATTGGTACAGGCTTTTCAAGAGAATATCACCGATATGATCCGGATGCAGGAAGAAGTATTGACACTCTTTCAAAACCGAACTACCTCTGGTATTACAGCAGCCGTTGCTTCCCCGCCAATCCCGGATAAAACGATAGAAAGACATTTCGCAAAAATGCTGGAAGTCAATTTGGACAGTCACCCTTACCTGATTGATCATAGTCTGCTGCGACAGCCAAAGGGATGGCCTGAAGTCGCAGATATGGAGCCCGTCATACCTATGACAATGATCTTTGAGTTGCTCGCGGAAATCGCCCTGGCAGAACAACCCGCAACCAAGATCCATAAAATCATGCACGTAAGTGTATTTCAATGGATGAATGTGGCTAAACCATTTGAAAAAATGGTTAAGGGTGAATGGCGTAGCCCGCAGCTAGCCTATCTGGATATCGAAAATTTTGTAAATGCGGAAGTAGCACTATCTACAGCATATCCTGTAGCTGCAGAAGCTGACCTTTCCATTGGTGAGCAGCTACCTATCACGCGAACTTCCGAAGAAATCTATGATAAACATATGTTCCATGGAACAGCCTATCAAGGTATTGTGGCGGTGACGGCTGTAGGTAAAAAAGGGATCACAGGCAAGATCAAGGGTAATGGCGGGAAGGGCTCGCTATTGGACAATGCGGGACAATTGTTCGGCTTGTGGCTGCAGCTTACGCTGACCAAAGATCGCATTGCTTTTCCAGTGAAGATCAAGGAAATTGAATTTTTCGATGACATGCACAATCAGGACGGTATATTTGAATGCACCTGTATGTTGACTGAGCTGAACGATGAGTTTGCCATCGCCAACATTATATTAAAGCGAAATGGAAAAATTTGGTGTGCGATCCGTGGATGGCAAAATAGACGACTGGAAATTGACGAAGCGCTATGGAATGTTTCCATGTCGCCATTACACAATCGTCTGTCAACGGAAATCGCACCGGCTGTTTTCTTCTTTCACCAAGCCTACACCCGGGTTGCTTCTTGGGACTTTATTCTGAAACGTTATTTCAACCAAACGGAAAAACAGCATTACCAACGACTACTACCCAACCGCCGAAAAAGTTGGATGGTAAGCCGTGTCGCCGTAAAAGATGCTGTGCGACAGCTGTTGAACCGTCAGAAAAACCTCCCCTGCTATCCCATTACCTTTGAGATCCGCTCGGATGAAGTCGGTAAACCTTATCTACTGGGCGATGCGACTAAAGATATTCATGTATCACTTGCCCATAAGGGAAAAGATGCCGTAGCTATCGCCCGTCAAGACAGACCTGTAGGTATTGACATGGAACTCATCGAGGAGCGTAGTGCTGGTTTTTACCCACTGGTCTTTACCGATGCTGAAATGGAATTGCTAAAAGACAGAGAACAGGCCGAATGGACGACCCGTTTTTGGGTAGCGAAAGAAGCTTACGGAAAATTTCTGGGGACTGGCCTACAGGGCAACCCAAAAAGATATGAAATAGAACGCATCCAGGGAGATCATCTCTGGATCAATCAAATAGAAATAAAAACAATCAAACACCAAAATTATATTATCGGATGGACACTGTAAACACGACATCAAAATTGAATCACGAAGAATTATTCGCTTTATTAAAAGGCTTTATAACAGAAGTTATCGGCGAAGAATTTGTAGAAGAGATGGATATCACACCAGAAAGTTCCTTTACAAAGGACCTTGAAATGGACAGTATTGAAATTGTTTCTTTTTCAGAGAAAATCAAAGCGCATTTTGGTGAGCAGATTGATTTCACCGGCTGGTTATCTTCGATGGACCTGGACCAGTTGATTAATCTTGACCTCCGCATGATCATCAATTATATCCACGAATGCCAATAATTACGGTCAACAATAGGAAAGTTCATATACAGGAACTGAACAAAGGTGCTGAACAAACCGTGGTACTGATCCACGGTATGTTCAGCAACCTCTCTATTTATTATTTTAATATTGCTCCAATCCTGGCGCAACATTTTCACGTGGTCATGTATGATCTCAAAAGTCATGGCATGAGCGAACGTGTATCGGAAGGCTATGATCTTGAGAATATGTCTTTCGATCTGATTGCTTTGTTGGATAGCCTACAACTTCAAAACGTCCATCTGCTGGGTTACAGTTTTGGTGGACTTATCGCACTTAAGACCGCTTTACGGGTACCTGACCGTGTGGAACGGCTCGTCGTGATGGAGGCTCCGGATCCACAGGATGAAAAAGCGCGTAACATCATCGACGAATATAGTAAAGAGTTTTTGGAACATTATATTACCAATTTTACCGATACCACAAACATGAAAATGGGCAAGCGACAGTTTGAAAAAAACCATCGCCTTTACGAGTTTTTATTCAACCAGACGAGTATCAAAGCGGATATGATCAAGGAAAAATATTTCCTCCATGAAATGGATACTGCAACATTACCGCCATCCACCTTACTGTTGTATGGAGATACATCAAACTGTAAACCAACGGGGGAATGGCTGCAAACAAAAATATCTGGCGCTCAACTTGAACTCATTCCGGGAGATCACAATATCCCCATACAAGAACCTACACAGATAGCTGAAACTATCGTTGATTTTTTATCTAACCCTTTATTACAAAACCATGGCTAAATTTGTGTTTGTTGTCCCCCCACTGACAGGTCATGTCAATCCGACGTTGAGCATTGGTGCTGAACTATTGGAAAGAGGACATGAGGTGGCCTGGATCAGTCTCGACAAAAACTTAACCGATAAACTTCCGGCTGGCGGAAAACTATTGCTCATTCAATATGACCAGACGGATGAAGAAAAAAAAGAAAGCGAACAATACCTCGATATTATCTCCAAAAAGATCGTTTATGGTATTGATAGCATCAAATTTCTTTATGAAGATGTACTTATCCCTTTAAATAGACATTGTTATAAAGGTATCCTTCCCTTATTGGAGGCATTTACACCAGATCTGGTCATCGGTGACCATCAATTATTTGCTGCTGCGATTGCGGCAAAGAAACTTGGGCTCCGCTATGCAACCACTGTCACAGCCCCTGCCGCGATCAAAATTGTCAGCGAGCTTCCGAAAGTACACGAGTGGGAAGAAAAACAGATTGTTGCCTTACAGCTGGAACTCGGGGTTGTGGGTGATAAGCCGTTGGACTGCTCAGATCTACTTACGCTAGTCTTAACCTCCCGTTATTTTTTTGGCGAAATGGATCTCAGCTCAAACTATCAGTTCACAGGACCTGTCCTGGCCGAACGTCGGGGATCGGCTGTATTTGACTGGGATAAACTGCATGCTAGTAATCGAAAAAAAATCCTCGTCAGCATAGGCACTACCTTTGATCACGACCATAAGAAAGCATTTTTCCAAAAGGTTATCGATGCATTTGCAGGAGAGGAACTAACTGTCGTTGTTGTTTCAGATCCAAAGCTATTTGATGCCTGGCCTGAAAACTTCATGGTTTATCAACAAATCCCTCAATTGGATCTTTTACCACATCTGGATGCTGTTGTATGCCATGGTGGCCATAATACCGTCTCCGAAACTCTTTCACAGGGTCTGCCACTTGTGGTCATCCCGATCGCTTACGATCAGTCACATGTCGCGGGTCGCGTAGTGCGTACCGGTGCCGGCGAACGACTGAATTTCAATCGCTTTAAAGCACATCATTTAAAAGATAGTGTCGATACCATCTTGAATAATTCAACCTATCGTGAAGCTGCACATACCGTACGTCAATCTTTTATCGATGCGGGTGGCACGAAAACCGCTGCAGACCTCTTGGAACAAACTGCCGCTCCTATCGCTTCAGCAGCTAAGTTCCTCTTTGTTGTTCCACCATTTTTTGGACATATCAGCCCAACGTTAAGTGTAGGCGCAAGCCTCCTTGCCCGTGGGCATGAAGTCCGGTGGTTTGGCATAACGCCATTAGCTGATCAACATATCCCTGCAGGTGGAAGTTATATCTATCCTGAAGCGGATCTGGCACCTTTTCAGGAGGAGCTCCAACAGCTATTAAAACGACAGGATGATGGCCCTTCCTGTTCGGGACCTGAGGTCATGAAACTCGCTCTGGAAGAAACCTATGTCCCCATCGCGAAAATGATGATGCCGGGATTGGAACGTCTTCTTAGCCAATGGCAGCCCGACGTAATCGTCAATGACTGTATTACTTTTGGAGGAGCACTGTTCGCGCATAAACACCAAATCCCTTGTGTGACAACAACGCCTGTTCCACCGGATGTTATGGGTGACACAGAGAAAAGCGCCCCTAAGATATTCGAATGGCAACAAAATCTGATTAAAGATCTCCAGAAATCAGTAGGAATTTATGATGAAGGGATCTTTATACACTCCCATCAGCTAAACCTTATATTTACCTCGCAAAAATTCGCAGGTTTTGAAACCGTACCGAAACATATGAAATTCGTCGGACCGGTTAAAGGTCGTCCAAACAATACCCCTTTTGACTGGGAGCGTTTGGCGGCCAGCACTACTCCAAAAGTATTTGTATCCTTAGGTACACTGCTCGTGGATATTCGAAAAGCATTTTTCGGTAAATTAATTGAGGCCTTTGCCGATCAGCCAGTGACAATTATTGCTGCTACCCCACCGGAAATATTTGAAGAATGGCCTTCCAATTTTATTGTGAGTGGCTTTGTCCCACAATCCGACCTGATGCCACACATGGACATGGTCATCTGCCATGGCGGGTTCAATACGGTGAACGATACCTTTACAAATGGGTTGCCCATTCTGATTACGCCGATTGCCTATGATCATTTTCATACAGCCAAACTTATTGAGCAGGCGGGTTGCGGGCTTAGCATCCGATACAAACGTATGCGTATCGATGCCCTGCGGGACACTGTGTTTGAATTGTTGGAAAACCCGATCTATCGAAATGCCGCCAAAGAGGTACAAAAGACCTTTCTAAATGCTGGTGGCAACGATAAAGCTGTAGCCCTATTGGAAGATTTTGTAAAAAAAGAATGTTTAACCTTAGCACAGGATTAAGCAATGAGGAGAAAATTAATGTTTGGGGAACGCATGCTGCTGGGGGATGGAACTGAGCCTTTCAACGCGGTTATTCCTTTTCGGCTACGTGGTATCTTCAGCGAAGAGGATATCCAATACACGTTGAGCCGGTTGCAGGAAAAACATCCCTGGCTACGGGCGCTCGTCCAATATGATGAGCAGAATGTACCTTGGTTCCAAATTCCGGTACTCCCCGTATCGATTCCGTTACGGATAGTACAGCGACAGCATGAAGAACAGTGGCAAGAGGAATCCAAAAAGGAATGGCATTCCGCTTTTGATTACACGACCACACCTTTAATCCGGTTTGTCTGGATTAAGGGAGAAGAAGTCTCAGATATGCTATTTGTTTTCCATCATTGCTTATGTGATGGAGGCTCGGCCATGGCATTATTGCATGAATTTCTAAAGGTACTGGACAATCCTGCTGCGGACATCGGACTGGAAAACGCGATACGCGGTATCCAGGATGTGGTACCAGCACATATTCTACAGAATAGCAAGAAGCGATTTAAGGCAAAAGCCATTGGAAGACTAGTAGCTTTAGCGATAAAATGTATTCCGGTCAGTAAAAGGGCGATTGACAGACAGAATGACTATCTGATCCATTGGAAGTTAGACGAAACCACCAGCAAACAACTGATTTCCTTTTGCAAGTCTTCAGGAGTAACCGTCAACACCTTTTTGGGTGCAATAGTATTGGAGGCATTTAAAAAAGTACGTGGCTCGTCGGCATTCAATAAAGTTTCCTGTCCAGTAGATATCAGGCGTTTTGCACCACAGATAAAAAATGACCATATTTTTGCTTTCGGATTAATGATTGTCATGTCTTCGAAGCAGAAAATAAGCTTTTTGGATAACCTCCGGTTGATGCAGGATGAAGTGGAACGCAAAACAGCGAAGCTCAATCCTTATATCACCATGATGGTGATGGAATCTGCCCACGATGCGCTAAAGAACTTTACCAGACTTTTAAAACGAGGTAAGTCATCCAACGATTGCATGTTTTCAAACTTGGGGCGCATACAGATCCCTGATCAATATCAGGAATTCAGCCTGGAGACCATTTTCAGTCCATCCGTTATTGGGCCATTAGGCAATACGACGACCATGGTCACTTCTACCTTTCGTGGACAAATGGATTTTTCCTTTGTGGGAAGCGAAGGCTATTTACCAAAAACAGAAGCCTTGGCGATCCGTGATGAGATTATAGATCGCATCAGACAGCAACTAGATTATCAGGAGGCATCATGATCGAACGGAAATTAATGCTAGTGGAAAGGATCATGTATGTTGATCCCGAAACACCGTTAAACTGTGTATTTACGGCTAAAATCCAAGGGAAGATTGATGAGGAACATATTCGGAATGCCTTGGCAAAAATTCAGTGGAAACATCCTTTGCTCCGCTCGGCGATAGAGATGATCGATACCAAACAGCCCCATTTTGTTGTCCAGGAAGACATGAAATCTATTCCTCTGCAAATCGTTGAACGAAAAACGGAGCATGACTGGTTAATCGTATCCGAGCGCGAATGGTATCATCCATTTAATACGGACAACAAGCCGCTGGCTCGATTGATATGGATCAAAGGCGGCGCTGTATCGGAACTGCTTTGGGTGTTGCCGCATTGTGTCTGTGATGGAACCAGTATTGTCACGTTGATGCGGGAGCTCCTTAGTTTGTTGGATGATCCTAGTCAGGAACTCCAACCCTATCCACTTTTTAAATCGGTTAATAATTTCCTTCCGCAGGACTTTGAGCCGCAGAAAAAATCGCGTAAAGCTAAGTTATATTTACTGTTAGCGAGATTCTTTTTTTTCCTGCAACGAAAGAGCAGAATAAGAAATTCAGGAAAAAACTACACTATTCACTGGAAACTGGACACAAAGACGACAGCAACTATAACGCAAAGCTGTAAAGAGCAAGGTTTTTCTGTACATGCTCTTTTATGTACTGCATTTATGCAAGCTTTTAGGGAGGTACAGGGGAAATTGGCAAAAAGTAAAGCGATCAGTCCTGTTGATATCCGTCATTTTATTCCCGAAATTAAACAGGACCACATGTTCGCATTTGCACCAACAGTGGAGCTTTCCTTAAAAAAGAGGAAAGAGAATGTTTTGGCTAGTGCCCATGCCATCAAATCAGAACTCGCACAGAAAGTGAAAAAGGTCAACGCCCGAGAGCTGCTCTGGATGGGCGAGCAGATGCATCCACTGGTGGAACGTATGATTTCTATGTTGAAGTCAACCGCTGGCGGGCATGACATCACACTTTCCAATATGGGTAAAATCCAGATGCCAAATACGTACAAAAATTTCATTTTGGAAACCCTTTACAGTCCAACAGTAGCTTTCCCCTGGTTAAATTCCAACACCTTGGTCACAACAACGTTTAATCAACAAATGGATTTTACGTTTATGTCCAATGAAGATTTCTTACCAAAAGAAGAAGCGATTAAAATAAAAGATAAGGCTATCGAAATTATGAACTTATCCTTCTAGAATACAGATGTCGAAGTTTACTGAATCAAAGAAAATAGAAAAAACAACGCTCAAGCGCTTTTTAAGAAAGCGCGCAGTTTATTATATTCTTCCCAATGTGTTATTCAATTTCCTGATTGCTTACGCCAGCTTTCAGGAACTGGGATATACGCACTTTTTCGCGGGACCACAAAGTCTTGCTAGACTGACTCTACCCATGGCTATATTTTTGCCTGTTGTGCTTACCATGGATATTATCAAGCGAGTGATCGCAGCCATTGAGCAGGAATCAATCCAATTAACTGTAAACAGTGAACTGAACAAGAATAGATTTATGACGAAGCTATGTATCCTCCATGGTTTCGTAACAGGCTTACTTGTGTTGGCATGCCTGCTATTGGCACAATATAGTATGTCTACGCATTACAAATTAAATGCAACTGCAATGGCTATTCTGGACGCTATTCTTGCAGGCGTACTATCAATTGTATTTACATATCTACCAATCAGGAAATTAAAAAAACATTTATCTGAGCCTTCATTAGTCATTCAGGAAATAGAACGAAATTAGCTTCTCTTGGTGGGAAGCTCGCTCTTATAACATTTGCTACCTAAAGTCAGTAAAAGTTTTTTCCGAAATACTGTCGCTGTAGTTTGCTGATTTTTTTGTTTTATATACTGTTACGAATAAACAAAACGGCCGTATCAAACTAGCTATTTTGATACGGCCCTTTTACAAAAAAAATTGCTGCTACTTATTGGTCAATTTCTGTAAACGTTCTTTTGCTGCGGGGACGATATCGTCCTTTTTTTCATAATTTTCAATCACACTTTTCAATGTGCTTTTCGCCTGAAAAGTATTACCCTTGCGCGCATAGGTATCAGCAAGCAATATGAAACTCTTGGCTACCCAATATTCATGTTCCTCCCGAGTGTTGATGACATCAAAGGCGGTTTCCTGGGCTTTGTCGTATTCCTTGTTGTCATACTGCAGCTGTGCCACACGGTACCTTGCTTCTGCACCGAGTGCCGTTTGGCTCTTTAGGGCCGCCAGATTGAATTCCTTCATGGCAGAGGCGATATTCTTTTCTTGTAGAAAAGCCTTGCCACTGTATAAGTGTGCTTTGGCAATTTCCTCTTCTGTCGCTCCATCATAATCCTTTATCAACTGCACATATTTGGCCATCTGTTCCATATCCCCGAGTTCGAAATAACAGACCATCAAGTTGCTTACCGCATAACCATAGTTATTTTTGTATTCGTTATTGAGCTCAAGTTTTTTTAGATGCACAATGGCTTCGTTGTATTGTTTCAGCTCCAAGTATAGAGCAGCTACCGTCAATAGGGTATTCTCCGTATATTTGCTTGTCCAATCGTTCAGGATGATGTTCAGATCGTGCAGCGCTTCTTGTGGGTGTCCAGTCTTGTACGAACTCACCCCACGGATGTAACGCGCGAATTTCTCTTGTTTGGGTTTCGGGAATTTATCAAAATAGGCATTAATAGCTTCCACAGCGGCTGCGTATTCCCCTCGGGCAAAAAGGGAATGTGCTGCCTGGAACGCTTGGTCATCCTGCTCCGCGGGGCTCAGATTTCCCACATTGCTGCCGATCGCATAGCGGATATAGCTCGTCGCATCGCCTTGATCGAGGTAGATGTTTTCAATGAAACGCATTGCCTGCTCTGCTTCGGCAGTTCGCGCATATTTCTCCACCACCTGTTGGAAAGTAGCCTTTGCTGATTCGGGCTCATCGTTATTGTACTGTACAAGTCCAATAGTCATTAGCGCACGTGGGACATAGCTACTACGTGGATACTTTTCGATCATCCCTTGGAGTCCTTTTAGCGCGTTCTCATAATCTCCGGTCGTGAAATAGGTGTAGGGGATTTCAAAGGCCGCATCATCGGCATAGTTCGAAGATGGAAATTGTTTCAGAACAGACCGCAAGATACTGAGCTTGGTTTCGTTGTCGCCCTGTAACCCAACGAGTATGCCGCGTTGGAATAATGCATAGTCTTGATTAGGCGCTTTGCCGTCTATCAATTTGTCGTAATAGCTGTTGGCTCGACCGTAATCGCGCAGGCACAGATACGAATCGCCTAGACGTGCAATGACGTCATATCGTATATTTTCATCTACTGTATTTCCTCCGGCCTTTAGAAAACGTTCAAAATAATCGGCGGCCAGTGCAAAACGGTTATTTCTATAGGCTGCATAGGCTAGCCCATAATTCGCATAATTATAGACCTCGTTATTTTTGGCCGCAGGCAAGCTCAGGAAACGGGAAAAATTTTCCACCGCTTCTCCGAATTTGCGTACTTCGTACATCGCTTCCGCTTTCCAGTAAGTAGCCAGGGCCGCCATTTCAGAATTGATCGGAAATTTTTCAGACCGCATAAACATAGATATGCTATTTTCGAAAGCGCGCTCGTTGTAAAACTCCAATCCACGGTAATAGGTTACTTTTTGATAGATCGCATCGACTTCCCGACCTCGCTCCCTCAACGACTCCAGCATGCTTACACCGGCATGAAAATTAGTCGTTCCTCGTAGGATTTCAGCTGATAGTGATTCTGGGCTTTCCTTTTTTTTTGTTCCCGGGTCAGCAGGTTTCTCTTCCTGAGCGATATATTTCTCGAGGACCTTTTGTGCGGCTTGGGTGGAGTCCATGGCAAGAAGAACTTTAGCGTAGTTAAATAGGGCATCGGCTTTCACTCGCTGGTCGAGATCCAGTTTCGTCACTTTGACGAAAGCATTTCGCGCCGCCTGCTTATCGCCCGTTTCTAGGGCAATATGGCCCAAGGTCATGATTGCTCCCTGATAAAAGGCATCCGAAGGTTTCATCGATTCCAACATATCGCTCGCTCTTTTGTATTCACCAGCTCCGTAAGCCAAATAGCTAATTCGGTAATTGTCGATATTGCTTTGCGAAGCATCCGGATGACGTTTAATCAACTCATGATAATACGCTTGTTTGTATTTTTGTTGTGCCAAATAAGTTGTAGTGGCGATCTGACGCAACTCCGTCTCAATTGCATCGCGGTTGATAAGCTGCATATTCGGGCTCCGGCGTACCTTAACGGCATCAGCCAGCATCGGCCTATAGTCGCGCACAACCTCTATTGAATCCATAGTTTGAACTGGACCCTCATCCCGTTGACCGTGAAGTTGCTTTTTGTCTTTCTGCTGTTTTTCTACTTCCTGTGCATACCCTGTAACCAGCAAAGCCGAAAGTACCCCAGTAAACAGGTATTTTAGGTAGTTATCGCCGATTCTTTCTTTAAATATCATTGTTCGTCCGTATTTTTGAGTTTTTCCAAACCTTCCTTTGCCGAGGAGACAATAGTTTAATTCTTCACTAATTAGTATAGCCAAAACTAAAGAATTCCAACCAAATTAGGTAAATTGAAAAAAAAATCTATCTCCTTTCTCCAATCCCTTATTCCATTTCTCGCTATCGGCAATTGGATGGATACAATAATGGAGCCAAGAAAACACTTCCCTACCTCCACTTGGTTCGAATCTTATAGTTCCTTAAGAAGGAGCTGGTTCTCGATCTACCTAAAACAAAGAAAGCCGACTTTCGTCGAGCTTTTTTAGTCGGGGTGGCAGGATTGGCTCAGCCACACAACGCCGAAACACGACCGTGAGCCTCCTCCGGATCGAACCTCGCAGCTCCTTAATAGGTTGTAGGTTCTCATCCTGCCTAGAAACAAAAAAAGCCCTAACTTTCGTTAGAGCTTTTTTTAGTCGGGGTGGCAGGATTCGAACCTACGACCTCCACATCCCAAATGTGGCGCGATACCGGGCTACGCTACACCCCGAAAAGGTATCACCTTTGTTTTTGTGTGGCACAAATATCGAATCAATTTTTCAATTTGTCAAGACCTAAACTCATTTTTCGCACTAAATCACTGATTAATTGAGCAATATTTTTATTTATGGGATTTGATCAGTACCACTATCAAGCATAAAAACACATTCTAATGGTCTTACAAAGGAATATTCAAAATAACTTTAGATTATCCGTTTCATTTTCATATCTTTGCATCCGATTTGAATAACAGTCAATAGTTTTTTCAAAAAGTATTTTAGTATTCAAAAAATAAGTCGTAATATTGCATTCCGATTTTTACAGGATATAAATCGTTAATAATTACTCGAAATCATGGATTTAGTAAAATTTGTAGAAGAACAAGCGGTAGTAAAAAATGAAATTCCCGCTTTCAAAGCCGGAGATACCATCAGCGTTCATTATAAAATTCGCGAAGGAAATAAAGAGCGTGTGCAGGTGTACCAAGGTGTAGTAATCCAATTAAACAGCGAAGGTGCTAACGCTACTTTTACCGTTCGTAAAATCTCTAACGGTGTAGGTGTTGAACGTATTTTCCCTGTAAACTCACCAAACATTGAAAAAATTGTAGTAAACAGCTACGGTAAAGTTCGTCGCGCTAAATTATTCTATTTACGTGGCCTTACTGGTAAAGCTGCTCGTATTAAATCAAAAAGAATCTAATTACGACTACCACGGCATAAAAAAAGGCTTTGAATTTCGTCAAAGCCTTTTTTTATTTTCTATCTTCATTAACCACTTTCCTTCCCGAAATAATTACCTCCTGTGACCAACACTTGATAGCGGTACGGAAAACCCTGTAATAAAATTAAGACAATTGAGCCCCATCTCTCAAAAAAAAACTACTTCTTTGTCTAGCTAAAACATTTTACTTACTTTTAACACGAATAACTTTCAGTTGCATAAAGATCAGCGGAGGCTACATTCTTTATATAGCCCGCACAACAAGATACTCTAGAAATTTCTTGGCAGCTAATAGACATACAATACTTTAATGAAAACTGTTTTTTTTATACTTGCTCTTACACTACAAGCGACAACTAATTTTGCACAGCGAAATGTAGGTGATTTTCTTCAATTACAATCTAAGCCCGAGATTTACTATGTCAAAAAAGCACAAAGCCAAATCAAAATTGATGGTAAAGATGACGAAATAGCTTGGTCAAGGGCATCTTGGACAAACGCATTCAAAGATATCGAAGGTGGCAACAAGCCGGATCCAGAGTTAGAAACTCGTGTTAAAATGCTGTGGGATAACGAGAACTTTTACCTCTTTGCTAAATTGGAAGAGCCTCATATTAATGGCTATCTCAAACAGAAAGATACTATTATTTATCATGATAATGATTTTGAGTTATTTTTAAAACCCAACCTGCAATCTGCCGAATATATTGAGATTGAAGTAAATGCGTTAAATACGATTATGGATCTCTTAATGACCAAACCTTATCGTTTCGGAGGAAAGGCCAACCTAAACTGGGACACTAAAGACATTCAAAGTGCTGTTTATCATTCGGGAACCATCAACAATCCAACCGATAAAGATAATTTTTGGACCGTAGAAATGAAAATCCCAGTCAAAAGTTTGAAGTACTTTGGCGAGGGAAATCAAATCAGGGTAAATGAAGTCTGGAAGATAAATTTCTCCCGTGTTCAATGGCACTATGATATTACCGATCAAGGTTACGTTAAAAGGAAAGACACAACAGGTAAACTTCTTGCGGAGGAAAATTGGGTATGGTCTCCTATTGGCCTGATCAATATGCACTACCCAGAAAGATGGGGACACATCAAATTTGTGGAACAAGACAACCAAAAATTCCTGGATGAACAGTTTTTAGCTTTGGAAAAAGCTGCTTGGAATATCTTTTACCTACAACAGCTTTATAGGCACGCGAATAAACGTTACGCGACCTCCCTCTCGGAACTAAGCAAATTATATCCAGAAATCAATGCTTTACGCAAACATTATAGTTTTCTATTTTCAAATGCAAATAACTTCTACCGCCTTGAAATTAAGTCGAAAGCGCTACCAGATTTAAAGACTACTATAGATAATCAGGGCAACATCTATTTTTAATTTAATTATTCAGTCGATCTTCAATTATAATATTGAATAAAAAATTGCTATCTTTGTATCCCGTACATAGAGCAACTATTATTGGTCGTTTTGACCACATAAAATTGAAAATCCTTTAATTGTTATGACTAAATATATTTTTGTTACGGGCGGCGTTACTTCGTCGTTAGGGAAAGGTATTATTGCAGCCTCCCTTGCTAAACTTCTCCAGGCACGTGGCTACAAAGTGACCATTCAGAAATTCGATCCTTACATTAACATTGACCCAGGAACATTGAATCCTTATGAGCATGGCGAGTGTTATGTTACGGAAGATGGCGCGGAAACCGATCTTGATCTGGGCCACTACGAACGTTTCTTGAACGTCCCTACTTCACAAGCAAATAATGTAACAACAGGTCGTATCTACCAACACGTTATCCAACAGGAACGTGAGGGGGCATATTTAGGAAAAACAGTTCAAGTAATTCCCCATATCACCGATGAGATCAAACGCCGCATGCAGCTTTTAGGCGAGTCGAATGAATATGATATTATTATCACCGAACTTGGTGGAACTGTGGGCGATATCGAATCGCTTCCATTCGTCGAGGCTGTAAGACAGTTACGTTGGGAACTAGGAGCAAACAATTCTTTGGTTATCCACCTAACTTTAGTTCCTTATTTGGCTGCAGCCGGTGAGCTTAAAACCAAGCCAACACAACACTCTGTGAAAACATTGCTTGAATATGGTGTGCAACCAGATATACTGGTTTGCCGTACAGAGCACAAATTGTCACAAGAGATCCGTAAAAAATTAGCACAATTTTGTAATGTAAACATCAATGCTGTTGTTGAATCTATTGATGCCTCGACAATCTATGATGTCCCTTTACTTATGTTGAAAGAAAACCTGGATAAAACAGCATTAACGAAACTAAAACTTTCCAGCAAAAACGAACCGGATCTGGAAAACTGGAAAAACTTCCTCGGAAAGCTGAAAAATCCAACAAATGAGGTTAACATTGCTTTGGTTGGGAAATATGTCGAACTACCAGATGCTTATAAATCCATTACCGAAGGTTTTATCCACGCTGGCGCAACAAACGAATGCAAAGTAAAAGTGAGCTATATCGCCGCTGAAAGCGTTACAAAAGAAAATGTTGCCGAAAAACTAAAAGGAATGGATGGTGTTCTCGTTGCCCCTGGATTTGGCGAACGTGGTTTGGACGGCAAATTAAATGCAATCAAATATGTTCGCGAAAACAATATTCCATTCTTTGGTATCTGTTTGGGCATGCAATGTTCAGTCATTGAATTTGGAAGAAATGTATTAGGGTTAAAAGATGCCAATAGTTTTGAGATGGATGCAAACACCAGCAATCCGGTCATCAATCTGATGGAAGAACAAAAAAACATCACCAATATGGGTGGTACCATGCGTTTAGGGGCTTACGACTGTGAAATTAAAAAAGGAACCAAAGCCTTTGCAATTTATGGAAAAACAAAAATTTCCGAGAGACACCGCCACCGTTATGAATTTAACAATGACTATTTAAAACAATATGAAGCAGCAGGAATGATCGCTTCTGGCTTCAATCCAGAGACTGGATTAGTTGAAATTGTTGAGTTGAAAAACCATCCTTTTTTCGTTGCAGGGCAATTTCATCCAGAATTAAAATCAACTGTTGCAAATCCTCACCCACTTTTTGTTAGCTTTGTAGCCGCTGCTTTGGCCAACAAGAAATCAAAGTAGTATGAGAAGGATAGAATTAATTAAGTTTAATTATTAAAAATGGATAGAAATACCCTAATTGGTTTGGTCCTGATGTTTGCCATCATCACGGGTTCATTTTACCTGATGAAGCCATCGGAATCAGAAATCAAACAAGAACAAGCACGACAAGAGGCTAAAGCTCAGGCAGCAAAAGGACTTCCTGCAACAAACGACTCTACCGCAAATGCTAAAACAGCGCAAACAGCAGCGATTGCAGATTCAGCTGAACTGAAAAAACCTTTTGGTGCGTCAAAATTTGGAACTGAAAAAATCATTACCCTCGAAAATGATGCTATCATTGCCAAAATCAGTACAAAAGGTGGTAAAGTAAAATCAGTCGAATTAAAAGGCGAAAAGAATTTCAACGGCAAACCATTAATGCTTTTTGAAGGTGAAGACAATAAGTTTGGCTTCCAGTTCAATGCCGCAGGACAAAACGTCTCAACAAACGATTTATTCTTTACGACAGAATCTTCGGATATCCAGGTTTCCGGTGAAGGCAGACAATCGGTAAAATTCAAATTGAACTACAACGCAGATCAATACATTGAGTATGTCTATTCCATTGCTGGAAAAGGCTACAATGTAGGCCTGGATGTCAATACCAAGGGTATTCAAAACTTAATTCCTCAGAATCAAAAAACATTGACGCTGAACTGGAATACTATTTTGAGACAAAAGGAGCAGAATATTGAATCCGAAAGACAGAAATCTACACTCTACTATCAAGAAGACAATAAAGTAGATCATCTTTCGGAATCGAAAGATGATGATGAAGCATTGGAAAAGAAAGTCCAATGGATCGCATTTAAACAACATTATTTCTCCAGTATCCTACATGCTAAAGATGGATTTGTCAATGCAAAAATTGATGTAAAACATGCAACGGAAAATGATGTTGTGAAATTTTACAACACGAATGCCGAATTGGCTTTCGACAACCATAAAGACAACAATTATTCATTGAATTTCTTTTTTGGTCCAAATCAATACAATGTATTGAAAGCAGAGGGCAATGATTACCAATCCATCATCAACATGGGTTGGGGACCTATGCGTTGGATTAATCAATGGATTACAGTACCGGTATTCAATTTCTTAGATGGTTTCCATATGAGCTACGGTATCGTGATTTTATTGTTGACCCTGATGTTGAAATTGATTCTTTCACCAATGACTTACAAATCTTACGTCTCCATGGCCAAAATGCGGGTATTAAAACCCCAATTGGATGAGATCAAAGCAAAAGTAGGCGAAGACAATCAAATGTTGATGCAACAGGAGCAGATGAAGTTGTATAAACAAGTAGGTGTGAATCCACTCGGCGGCTGTCTGCCTCTTGTATTACAAATGCCATTTACAATTGCTTTCTTCTATTTCTTTCCAAATTTATTTGAATTGAGAGGACAAAGCTTCTTGTTTATGAAGGATATGTCAACTTATGATACCTTATTTACATTTGCACCTATTTTTGGATCCTTCAATCACATCTCTTTGATGTGTATTTTGATGACTCTGACAACATTACTGACTACCTGGTATAACAATGCCACATCAGGTGCAACTGGTCAAATGAAATACATGGGTTATATTATGCCTTTGATTTTCTTCTTTGTCCTAAACAGCTTCCCTGCTGGTTTGAACTATTATTACTTCTTAAGCGCGTTGTTTACATTCTTAACACAGCTGGTAATCCGTTCAATGGTAAATGATGATAAAATCTTAGCTAAATTGGAGGAAAACAAGAAGAATCCAAAGGTTGAGAAAAAATCTAGCTTCCAGGCGAAAATGGAGGAAATGATGCGTGCACAACAACAAGCGCAGCAAAATAAAAATAAATAGTACTATTTATATCATTGATAAATAAGGCTTCCAAATGGGGAGCCTTATTTTGTTAGCAGCCGTTTGTAGCACTTTGCCAAACCAAACGTTAGAAATGGTGTTTTATATAAAAATTTAAAAAATGAGATTTAGAAACATTGTGGTATTGATGATGGCCGCCTTTGCCTTAGTGAGTTGTTCAGCGCTAAAAAAGAATTCAGGTAAGCCGAATTCAGATAATTCCTCCTCTACCATTATTGGAAAAAAATGGCAATTAATTGAAATCAATGGTAAGGCTGTCAATGGACAGGTCAACGGTCGGGTTCCATTTCTCAAACTGGAAGAAAAGAATTACAGTGCCAATGGCGGTTGTAATGGTATCGGTGGCGAATTTACCTTGTCAGCAAATGGAAAAATTAAATTTGAACAGGGAATGTCTACAATGATGGCCTGTCCGGACATGTCCATTGAACAAGCTTTGTCTAAAGCATTGATCACAGCAGACAACTATACACTGAGCAATGGTATCCTTAGTTTGAATAAAGCGAAAATGGCTCCTTTGGCGAAATTCAAGCTGCTGGAGGAAAAGCAAAACTTAAGCGGAACCTGGGAACTAGATTACATCTCTGGGGCACGCATTGCTTTTGAAGGACTATACCCCAATCGTAAACCAACAATGACATTCAACATCGCAGATGGAAAGGTCAATGGAAATAGCAGCTGCAACAATTACAATGCTACTTTTAAGGTGAATGGTAATCAAATCAATTTTGGTCCTATCATGTCTACCAAAATGGCTTGTGAAGGCAATGGTGAAGCAACTTTCTTTTCCACATTGGAAAAAGTAAACAGTTATGATGTCAATGAAAATACGTTAACTCTAATTATGGGTGACATTGCGATTATGCGATTGCAGCGTAAGTAAAAATAAAAAAGCTAATGCTCCGGGATTGCCAGAGCATTAGCTTTTTTTTCGTGCACCGCACATTCCCATTTATTTAAATCGGAAAAAACTGGATTAGACAAATGCACTAAATCCTGTGATACTTCTTCCTACGATCAACGAGTTGATCTCTTTTGTCCCTTCATAAGAATAAATTGCCTCCGCATCGGCGAGAAATCTCGCAACATTATATTCCAATAGAATACCGTTTCCACCCATGACCTCCCTCGCTTTAGATACGATATCTCTTGTTCGTAAAGAACAGAAAACTTTTGCCAATGAAGCATGTTCATCCAATAGCTGTCCCGCATCCTGCAGTTCAGACAGCCGAAAGACCAAAGTTTGCATAGCTGTTAAATTGGAAAGCATTTCAACCAAATGGTTTTGAATCAGCTGAAAAGAGGCAATAGGTTTGCCAAACTGTTTTCGTTTGCGCGTATAATCCAGCGCGTTTTCATAAGCACCCCGTGCACAACCTACAGCCATCCATGCCACTCCTGCCCTAGTCATCTGAAGAACTTTGCCCGTATCTTTGAAAGAATTGGCATTTTGCAAACGGTCTGTTTCCGGAATAAGACAATTATCCAGTGTTATTAATCCATTTTGAACAATCCGCAAAGCCATTTTATCTTTGATCTTTTCGACTGAGAAACCCGGGTTATCTTTGCGTACGATAAACCCCTTTACTTCTCCCCCATCAAGATCTCTTGCCCAAACAATCGTGATATCAGAAAATGTCGAATTACCAATCCACTTTTTTTGACCGTTTAACACCCAACCCTCACCGGTCTTCTTACAGGTCGTAGTCAAGCCACCAGCGGCTCCCGAACCAACTTCGGGTTCAGTCAGACCGAAGGCACCGATCACTTCCATTCTTTGCATTCTCGGCAACCATTCTTTTTTTTGTTCTTCCGATCCGCAAATATAAATCGACCCCATAGCCAAACCACTCTGTACGCCAAAGAAAGTAGCAACGGATGCATCTACGCGAGCAATCTCCGCAGCAATGATACCTTCCATCAATGAACTTCCGCCCATACATCCATACCCTTGATAGGTATATCCGCATATATTTAAAGCAGCCAACTTGGGAATTATTTCGAAAGGAAACTCGTCTCTTAACCAATATTTATTGACAATTGGCTTAACTTCAATTTCCATAAACTCCCGTACTTTCAATTGAAGTTCGCGATCCGATCCGTTTAATTTGCTATCCATATCATAGAAATCGCCATTGATAGCAGGTAATTCCTTTTTCTGTTTTCCTGCGCTTAGCATTTTCATTAAACCATGCAGCTGCTTATCGTCCATTTTAGAAACTGCCTCCATAACAGCTCCCAAATCCACCTTTTTTGAGATTTCCTCCAATTTGCCAAAGTCAATTGATTTCGCCAAATCCATTATATTCTTAACTTTATCAAACATGATCGCAATTTCTTTTTGGTTTGCTCTTAAAATAATAAAAATAATTGAAAATTGTTTGGATAGCGGCTAACACAATATCCTCTCTCTATTCTTTTCCCCTATAATCATCAAAACAGTCTCTTTGATAAATCGTTTGGGCATATTTTTAAACAATTCCTACATTTAACATCTATAGTCCCCTTTTAAAAGCATTAAACAAAATAAAAACACCTGATTAACAATATTTTACATGTATTTAAAAAAAATATATATTTTTTGGGTTACCTTTTTGGGTTCTGTGTATTAAGTGATGAAAAAGAAAATATTTCAATTTAAATTAGAAAATTAGAAAATGAAAAACGCATTAAAATTCGGTTTCTTAGGTTTAGCTTTAACTGTAGCTTTCGCATCTTGTAACAACACTGAGAAAAAAGCTGAAGGTGCTGCTGACTCTGTAACTAACTCTTTGGATTCAGCTGCTAATACATTAGATTCAGCTGCTCAAAAAGTTGATTCTGCTGCTCAAAAAGTTGATTCAGCTGCTACTAAAGTTGATTCAGCTGCTACTAAAAAATAATTTTAGAAACTGAATAACGCATTTAAGGAGGCTTTTCGCAAGAAAGGCCTCTTTTTTTTAAAAATTATTGAGAAATAGGGTTACCTTTTCCTATTACCAGTATTAAGTCTAAAATAACAAGATTTAGAAATTACTTTTAATTTTAATAAAATGAAAAACGCATTCAAATTAGGTTTCTTAGGATTGGCTTTAACTTTAGCCTTCGCTTCATGTGGTGAAACTGGTAAAAAAACTGACGCTGCTACTGATTCAGCTAACACTGCTTTAGATTCTGCTAACACTGCCTTAGATTCTGCTAAAACTGCTGTAGATTCTGCTAAAACTGTTGTAGATTCAGCTAAAACTGCTGTAGATTCAACTAAAGCTGCTCACTAATTCTCTGAAACAGAATTTAAAAAGTATAAAAAGCCTCCCAGTACGGAGGCTTTTTTTATATCTCATCCAATTAAATTGCTAAGCTCCAAGCAATTTTTTACCTTTGCCAAAAATCATTCAATCTATGGCTTTATCATCCTTAACAGCAGTCACGCCCATCGACGGACGCTATTACAATAACACCAATGAACTTGCGGCTTTTTTTTCCGAATTTGCCCTAATAAAATATCGCGTACGTGTGGAAGTCGAATATTTTATCGCATTAAGCGAATCTGGAATCGCTCAATTGCAACATTTTGACAAGACACTAAACGAAAAATTAAGAGATATCTATCGTAATTTTTCAGAAGAAGATGCGATCTGGATCAAAAACACGGAAAAAGTTACCAATCATGATGTTAAAGCTGTTGAATATTTTTTGAAAGATCAATTTGAAAAACTGGGATTACAGGATCATCTTGAATTTATTCACTTTGGTCTGACTTCTCAGGATATCAACAATACAGCCATTCCACTTTCATGGAAAGAGGCAATCAAAGAAAGTTACTCGCCTATTATTGAAGAATTGGTACACGAGCTAAGATCTTTGGCAACCTCCTGGTCAGAAATTCCAATGCTAGCCCGTACACACGGACAACCAGCATCTCCAACACGCTTGGGTAAAGAGCTTTATGTCTTTATCGAACGTATTGAACGTCAGTTACAACTTTTACATAACGTACCTTATTCAGCTAAGTTTGGCGGAGCAACAGGCAATTTCAATGCTCATCACGTGGCTTATCCAGAGACCAATTGGGTTGCCTTCGGCAATAATTTCGTCAATAATATTCTAGGACTGGATCGTTCACAAACCACCACCCAAATTGAACATTATGATAATTTCGCTGCAAGCTGTGATGCATTAAAACGAATCAATAATATAATTATTGATCTATGCCGGGATATATGGACTTATATTTCCATGGAATACTTTAAGCAAAAAATCACTGCTGGCCAAATTGGATCCTCCGCAATGCCACATAAAGTCAATCCCATTGATTTTGAAAACGCAGAGGGAAATTTGGGAATAGCTAATGCAATATTTGAGCATTTAGCCGCTAAACTACCTATTTCACGTCTTCAAAGAGATCTTACAGATTCAACTGTACTACGTAATATTGGCGTTCCATTTGCACACACGCTAATTGCTGTAAAATCTACTTTGCGTGGTTTACGTAAGTTGATCTTAAATGAACAGGCACTTGCGAATGATCTTGAAAATAACTGGGCTGTTGTTGCCGAAGCGTTACAAACGATCTTGCGTAGAGAAGGCTATCCAAAACCTTATGAAGCATTAAAAGATCTAACACGTACCAATACGCATGTGACCAAAGAGACCATTGCGACCTTCGTGGATAATCTCAAGGTATCCGAAGAAGTAAAAGCGGAATTAAAGGCTATCACACCTGCGAACTATACGGGTGTCACTTTGTAAGCTTTGACTTATAGATGACCTTAACAACGCTGCTTTTGATATATCTTTGTTTGGAATAAAATTAAAATTAAATGGCTACTATCAACGTATATACAGAATCTACTCCCAACCCTTCAACTATGAAGTTTTTGGTCAATAAATTATTGATCAATGGTAGTGTAGATTTCCCAAATAAAGAAACGGCCCAAGATTCACCTTTCGCTACGGAATTGTTCAAATTCAATTTTGTAAATGGTGTATTTTTTGCAAGCAATTTTGTTACCATTACCAAAACAGAAGATGCGGAATGGGAAGATATTGAAGCCTTGTTGAAAGACTTTGTCAAAGGTGCTGTAGAATCTGAGCTTGCGGTGAAAGCTGTACATCAGGATACAGAGATAAACTTTGAAGGAACAGAAACAGAAGTGAAAATACAACAGGTATTGCATGATTACGTACGCCCTGCTGTGGAACAAGATGGCGGTGCTATTCATTTCAAATCTTTCGATGAAGGCGTAGTAACCGTTGAACTTAAAGGTTCCTGTAGCGGTTGCCCTTCATCGACAATCACATTAAAAGCTGGTATTGAAGGATTATTAAAACGTATGGTTCCTGAGGTGACGGAAGTTGTTGCTGAAGCGATGTAATTCCGATACAATAAAATTTTCAGAAAAGGATTCAGCATTGAGAGATTTTGCTGAATCCTTTTTTTTGGCTAAGTCTGACATCCCCATAATGGATAAGACTTTTGCGCACACCGTTCTCATTCATTAGTCACATCAAACGAATCTTTCAGTGGTAGATTGGCTGATGAATTCCCAATAAATAATTCAAATTTTCCGGCTTCCACAGTCCATTTATTATGTTGATCCAACAGCTCGAGGTGAGCCGGTAAAATCGAAAACTGAACAGACTTTTTCTCACCAGGGTTCAATTCGATTTTTTCGAAACCGCGTAGATCCATCTCATAAGTTGTTACGGAAGAAACAAGGTCCTTGACATAAAGTTGGACAACCTCTGCTCCTTTTCTTTTTCCAATATTCTGCACATCCACGGTAAGGGTCAATGAGTCCGTTGGGCGGATTCGTTTCTTATTTAGACGCAAATTTGAAAATTGGAAATCAGTATAACTTAAACCATAACCAAAAGGGTAAAGGAAGCCCACAACCCTACTATTTCCCCAGCCATTAGGGCCAACCCCTGGCTGTCCTGCCTGCGCTGCGGGTTTAGTCGGGAAGTTCATTTCAATTTGTCCGACAGATTTTGGAAAAGAAATCGGGAGCTTTCCACTCGGATTATACTCACCAAACAACATCTCTGCGACAACATGTCCAGATTGACCACCAAGAAACCAACTTTCCACAATAGCGGGTAAGTATTTATTTTCCCAATTAATAGAAAGTGGGCGTCCGTTAACGAGTACCAGAACGATTGGTTTCCCTGTCTCTTTTAACTTCATTAGATAATCACGCTGTTTACCCGGTAGGTTCAGATCTGAACGAGACCGGCTTTCTCCAACTTCGCGTTCCGACTCCCCCATGACAGCTATAATCAGATCAGACTCGCTTCCAAGACGAACTCCGGTCCCCATACTTTCTACTTCCTCTTGTGACAGTTCGGTTGGGATAATCTCACTCTCGGGCCAGTTTTTATCGACAACATCAACGCCTTTTGTATAGTCTACTTGGATTGCCTTACCTTTAGCATATTCGATGATACCATCCCTAATTGTTGTGATCGGGTTATTGGACGGGCCATAACGGCTTGTTGTATAATTCGTTGCTTCGGCCATAGGGCCTGTTACCAGAATCCGCTTATACTTACTGACATCTATTGGTAATAACTGCTGCTCATTCTTAAGCAAAACAATGGATTCTCTATTCATTTGGAGGGAAATATCCTCATCTGCCTGTGTATGAATTTCCTTGTCCGCCAATGTTGTATTATCAAGAAGCGGATGATCGAATAATCCTAACTTAAACTTGACCGTCAATACCTCCCTGACACGTTGATTCAATACATTCATATCAAGCCCACCTTCGTTGATAAGCTCCATTAATGGTGTCAGGTATGTACTCGGCGGATCGAAATTCGTCCGGACATTGAGTCCGCCCTCTAGGGCTTGCCGTATTGCATCCTTATAGTCCGCAGCAACATGATGTTTACTGTTTATAAACTCCAGGGCTTCACTATCCGAAACAATATATCCTTCAAATCCATAATCCTTCCGTAGCAAATCTTGCAGAAAATATTTACTTGACGAGACCGGTACACCGTCGTAGTCATTGTAGCTACTCATGATGCCCATTGGTTTGGCCTCTTTTATCACCCGTTTAAATGGGTATAAATGAAGTTCATGCATTTCACGAAAACCAACATGCGGATCTGTCCGTGCATTTCCATCTCGTCCCCCTTTGGGTACAGAATAAACGGCATAGTGTTTCAAGGTAGACGCAACACCATGTTGTTGAATACCCAATACAGCCTGTTTTCCCATTTCTGCAATATGAAAGGGATTTTCGCCATAAGTTTCCACAACACGCCCCCATCTTGGATCTCGGGAGACATCCAGAATCGGAGCATAGACATTCGTATACCCTAAATACTTCGCTTCTCTGCCCACAATTTCACCTGCCGTTCTCACCAATTTGGTATTCCAGGTACTTCCAATATTAATCGGAGCCGGTAGTGGCGTTGCCCGATCATGGTTGAGCCCGTGTATTCCTTCATTCGTAAAATCAACTGGAATACCTAGCCGGGTATGTTCGATAAACCATTTTTGTATATTATTCAATGCAATAGCATGGCGACTGAAGGGAAAAGAAAAAGAACTTTTTGCGGACTTATTGTAAGCCAAGCTGTTTAACATTTCATCAATATTAGCTAACCCATGTTTCCATATCTCATTGTCCCAGGCAGCTGTAGGTTGTTCATCTTTCAATACTCTTCCATAACCATAGAGGGTAACGGTTTGATTGGCCTTCTCCTGAGTCGTCATTTGGCTCATCAGGTCCTCCACTCGACTTGCTATGGATTGTTTACGATCTTCATAAATATCCTTTTTGCCATTTTTATTAAAGTCGATCCAATCTTTATGATAAACGGGGTTATCCTGGGCAAAAGAATGGAATTGTAATGCGGAAAATGCTGCAACGAGCAAAAAACGTCTAGGATGATCGAACATGGTCTTGAAAATTGTGGGTTTTATAATTAATAGCAAGGTACAAAAAAACTCAACATGAAAAGTTCTAAAATTGAAATGCTATTGATTTACGCCTTGGCAAACCATTCACCAACATATCAATCTGCAGCAGCTAATACATCATGCTAAATAAAGAAATTCACTTTTTAACAAGCATCTAGCTTAAAAATAGTTAACTTTACGACCAATTGTGAAACCAACAAAAAAAATGAGTGCAGATATTAACAAACTAGAACAAATTGCATCACAAGTAAGACGTGATATCGTACGGATGGTACACGCATGTCAATCAGGACACCCAGGTGGTTCTTTAGGTTGTACAGATTACTTTGTGGCGCTTTATTTCAATGCAATGAAACGCAATCCTTCATTTGATATGGATGGAAAAGGCGAAGATCTATTCTTCCTGTCAAACGGACACATTTCACCTGTATTTTACAGTACATTGGCACGTGCGGGTTATTTTGAAGTAAGCGAATTGGCAACATTCAGAAAAATCAATTCGAGATTACAAGGTCACCCAACGACACACGAAGGTCTTCCGGGCATCCGTATTGCGTCAGGCTCTTTGGGTCAAGGGTTGTCCGTAGCGATCGGAGCAGCACAGGCAAAAAGATTGAATAAAGACAATAATCTAGTTTATGTATTAATGGGTGATGGTGAATTGCAAGAAGGCCAGGTTTGGGAAGCTGCAATGTATGCACCACACAACAAGATTGACAACTTGATTGCAACTGTAGATTATAATAATGCACAGATCGACGGATCAACTGACCAGGTGCTATCATTAGGCGATCTTCGTGCAAAATGGGAAGCTTTTGGCTGGGATGTGATGGAAGTGATAAAAGGAAATGATATGACTTCAGTAGTTGCGGGCTTGGAAGAGGCGAAATCACGTACTGGAAAAGGTAAACCGGTGGTTATCTTATTGCACACAGAGATGGGAAAAGGTGTTGATTTCATGATGGGTTCTCATAAATGGCACGGTGTTGCTCCAAATGACGAACAATTGGCGTCGGCATTGAATCAACTTACTGAAACTTTAGGAGATTACTAGAAATGAAAAAATATACTTACACAGAGTCAAAAGATACACGTTCAGGTTTTGGAGCTGGCTTATTGGAAGCTGGAAAACAAAATGAAAATGTAGTCGCATTATGTGCCGATTTGATCGGTTCATTAAAAATGAACGATTTTATCAAAGAATTCCCAGAACGCTTTTTCCAAATCGGTATTGCTGAAGCAAACATGATGGGTATCGCAGCTGGACTTACTATTGGCGGTAAAGTTCCTTTCACAGGTACATTTGCCAACTTTTCAACAGGTCGTGTTTATGACCAAATTCGTCAATCTATCGCGTACTCAGGGAAAAATGTGAAGATTGCGGCTTCTCACGCTGGATTAACTCTAGGTGAAGATGGTGCTACTCACCAGATTTTGGAAGACATTGGATTGATGAAGATGTTACCGGGAATGACTGTAATCAACCCTTGTGACTTCAACCAAACAAAAGCGGCTACTATTGCTGCAGCGAAATTTGAAGGTCCGGTTTATTTACGTTTTGGTCGTCCGGTAGTTCCTAATTTTACACCAGCTGATCAAGAATTTGTCATTGGAAAAGCAATCTTATTAAATGAAGGTACAGATGTAACCATCATCGCCACAGGTCACTTGGTATGGGAAGCCATCCAAGCTGGTGAGAAATTGGCTGAATTAGGCATCAATGCTGAAATCATCAATATCCATACCATCAAACCACTAGATGAGGAAGCGATCTTGAAATCTGTTGCAAAAACAAAATGTGTCGTAACTGCTGAAGAGCATAACCGCCTTGGTGGATTGGGCGACAGCGTTGCACAGGTATTAGCCAAAGAATTACCTAGTCCACAAGAATACGTAGCGGTAAATGACAGTTTTGGTGAATCAGGTACTCCGGCGCAGCTCATGGAAAAATACGGTTTGAATGCAGATGCTATCGTCGCTGCTGCTCAAAAAGTAATCAAAAGAAAATAACAAAACTACACAGGTCAATATATGGATGACGCTTTAATTATAGCAAAATTCGCCGAAGAAAGTACGCGAGAAGAAGCTTTCCGTTTATTGTTGAAAAAATATCAACAAAAGATTTATTGGCATGTGCGGAGAATGGTGATCGATCACGATGATGCAGACGATGTCGTTCAGGATATTTTCGTCAAAGTATGGAAGAACCTTGGGAACTTCCGTGAAGACTCACAATTGTATACTTGGCTATATCGCATTGCAACAAACGAATGTATTACATTCTTAAATAAAAAAAAGCAAAAGCAGAACGTGTCGTTGGATGACGACACGACTGCTTACTTAGCAGAAACACTTGCTGATGGCAATTATTTTAATGGCGACAAAGCTCAAATGAAATTGCAACAGGCTTTATTAACATTACCGGAAAAACAGAAATTAGTTTTCAATATGAAATATTTTGAAGATATGAAATATGAAGAGATTTCGGATGTACTCGGTACAAGTGTTGGTGCACTAAAAGCATCTTACCATTTGGCAGTAAAAAAAATAGAGGCTTTTTTTAATAACCACGATTAAACCTTTTAGCGAAATTCGCCTCTAACAAATACTATGAAGGAAAATAGCACATATCATGATGGGCTGGAATCTAATCATCTTCCAGAATCATTGCGTGAAAATCCTTTTGGCGTGCCTGAAAATTATTTCAGTGATTTAGAATCTAAAATAATAGCGCAAGTCAAATGGATAGCATGCGAAGATTATTCTGTATTTGAGGTTCCTGAAGGATACTTTGATTCGCTCCCTGATGTTGTGTTGAGCAAAATAGCAACAGAATCTCTCAAAGCTCATGTCGCTGTAGATGGCTTCGCTATTCCTGAAGAGTATTCGGTTAAATTAACAGAAAATATCTTTCATCGAATTTCGGAAGAAAACTTAAAAGAAAAAGTCCCATCAGATGGCTTTGGCATCCCTGTAGATTACCATACGGGGCTTGAAGAAACTATTTTCGCTCGAATTGCGGAAGCAGAATTGAAGGAACATATCTCAACGGATGGTTTCGACCTCCCCGTAGATTATCATGCCAATCTTCAAGATGCTATTTTTGGTCGTGTTGCAGAAGAAAAATTAAAAGATACGATTCCTGTCACAGGTTTTGACCTGCCACCACATTATTTTGATACGCTTTCAGACAGAATTATCAGGGCTATTCAAGACATAAAAGAAGAAAGAGATTCAACTCCGATCCGTAGCTTAGGAAAGCAAAAAAAATGGTATACCCGATATGCTGTAGCAGCTTCGTTCACAGCTATGTTAGGCCTGGGCGGTTATTGGGGCTATCAATACCAACAGGACAATGCAGTCGCACAAGATAACGTGGCCGAAGAACAGCTCAGCCAACATTTATCTGAAATACCTAAACAGGAAATCATCAATTATCTTTCTGCCTCGGCCTCAGGTGACGACATTATATATATGTCCCAATATACGGATGAAACAAATCTTCCAACGAAAGGATTTGGCAGTAATATATCTAAACAAGAGATAGAAGATTATCTAAACTATACCTTATAATGATGTTTAACAAAAAATACATATGGATAACATTGTTCTTTAGTATATTTTCTATTGCCTTGGGCTTTGCGCAAGACAAAAATCGATTTCAAGCTATTGAAAATGAGAAGATAGCTTATATTACTAAGGAACTAGATTTAACTCCCAGAGAAGCACAGCAATTCTTTCCACTCTATAATGAATATAGCCAAACATTATGGGATATTCGGAAAGAGAAATTAAATGGTGCCCCTAAAAATAGTTTTAGAGGTGGATCAAGGGATGTATTGGAATATGATGCCAAAGAAGTACAGATAAAAAAGGAGTACCGCGCAAAATTTGCCAAGGTGATAGGCAACGCCCGAGCTTCTCAATTCTTTGAGGTAGAACAAGAGTTCAGGGAGCATCTCTACAAATCTTTACAAAATAGGAGGAAATAATCTCAAAAAATAAAAAAGAAGTCTTAAAGACTTCTTTTTTATTTTCGGACATTTGTAAAATCATGCTAAGCAACAGAGAATTATTTTTGATGAACACTGCTCAGACTTCTAGCTCACCTAGATTAGTTGAAGTGGTTAAGGCCGAGGGTGTTTACCTTTATGGGCCAAATGGAGAAGAATATATGGATCTTGTCTCCGGGTTTAATGTGAGTAATATTGGACATCGTCACCCCAAAGTCCTCGAGGCAATAAAGGCTCAACTCGATCAATATTTGCATGTCACCGTTTATGGTGAATTTGTACAAGCACCCCAAGTTCAGTTTGCAACAGAACTATTAGCGGAATTACCTTCGGATTTTCAATCGGTATACCTGACCAACAGTGGCGCAGAAGCTGTCGAGGGATCTATGAAAATAGCAAAAAAATTTACCGGAAGACGACAGATTATTGCAGCCAATAAAGCCTATCATGGAAGTACACAAGGTGCTTTAAGTCTTATCGGAAACGATGAGTATCGTAAAGCTTATGCTCCACTCCTTCCCGAAATAGATTTTATCAGGTTTAACAATCCGCAGGACTTAGCGAAAATTACCAATGAAACTGCTGCTGTAATTCTGGAGGCCATTCAAGGCGAGGCTGGTGTTAGAGTTCCCGATGTGGCTTATATGCAAGCTGTGCGGAAACGCTGTGATGAGACTGGTGCCCTACTAATTTTCGATGAAATCCAGACCGGATTTGGTCGTACTGGTAAATTATTTGCCTTTGAACACTTTGGTATTGTACCTGATATTCTCATGCTAGCCAAAGGCATTGGCGGTGGCATGCCTTTAGGGGCTTTCGTAGCAGCCAAAGAAGTAATGGATGTCATTAAAGACAATCCAATGCTGGGTCATATCACAACTTTTGGAGGACATCCTGTGAGTTGCGCTGCCGCGCGCGCATCGCTGGCTGTCATTAAATCAGAGAACCTGGTTGAGCAAGTAGCCTATAAAGCTAATTTATTTCGAGAAAAACTCAGCCATCCGGCAATCAGAGAAATACGAGGCCAAGGTCTTATGATGTGTTTACAATTGGATAACTTTGAACAAGTTTATAATGTCAGTAAATACTGCGCAGAACACGGTGTTATGATCGACTGGTATTTACACTGTGAAACTGCACTTCGGGTGGCCCCCCCATTGACCATTACGGAAGCTGAAATTGAAAAAGCCTGTAACATCATTATAAAAGGTTTGGAAAAGTATGCTTAAAGTATGTAACTTTAAAGCATAACAAAAACCTAATAATGAGCACAAACCGCAGATCATTTATCAAAAAAAGCATTATTGGCGCCGGTCTTCTGACTGGAGCCAATTTATTGGGCTATGAAACTTACGCCCATGAAGATAACTTAAAATCTTCAAAAATAAGTCTGAACGACGGAGACGTCATCCTTTTTCAGGGAGACTCTATTACAGATGTAGGTCGGGATAGGAATAATAGAAATGCCAACGAAACCACAGCTTTAGGTCACGGTTATGCCCTACTAGCCGCGAGCGAATTATTGAACAAATATGCCGCAAAGAATCTAAAAATTTATAATACCGGAATCAGCGGCAATCGTGTTCCTGACCTTCAAAAACGCTGGGCAGAGGATACATTAGCAATCAAACCTACTGTGCTAAGTATCTTGATCGGCGTAAATGATTTCTGGCGAACGATAGACCGTGGCGCAAAGACTACTGTTGAAGAATATAAATCGCAGTATCAACAATTGCTGCAGGAAACATTACAAAAGCTTCCTAATGTTAAGCTGATCATTGGAGAACCTTTTGCTATAAAAGGTGTAGGCCACATTACAGATGCCTGGTATCCCAAATTTTTAGCCTATCAAGAGACGGCACGCGATATTGCAAAAGAGTTTAATGCGATACTTTTGCCTTATCAGAAAATATTTGATAACGCACAAAAATCTGCTCCAGGAGCCTACTGGGCAGCAGATGGTGTACACCCAACCCTTGCCGGTGCACAGTTAATGGCAACAGCCTGGATGGAATGTGTTAAATAGTATAAAAGAGAAAACTATATAAAAAGCAAAAGTCTCCTAAGAATTGGTTACGTCGACATAACCGTTAAGGGGATACGAATAAATCGACAGAAAAATGGGAGTATCCAACCTTTTGGTACACTCCCGTTTTCTTATAATTCTATTCTAAATCTCTTTATAGGGAGTTTTCTGTAGATTAGGAAGAAAATAGGCGACAATACCGATTAAGGGTAAATACGAACACAGGTGGTAAATAAATTCAATGGATGTATGATCCGCTTGCCATCCGAGTACCGCAGACCCGATTCCCCCCATGCCAAATGCAAATCCATAAAACAAACCAGAGACCATACCCAACTTCTTAGGCAATAACTCCTGTGCATATACGATAATTGCAGGAAAAGCGGATGACAATATTAATCCGATGATCACAATCAATATTCCAGTCATTGTAAGGCCAACATAGGGCAAAGCCAATGCGAAGGGTGCTACGCCTAAAACGGAGAACCAAATCACATATTTCCGCCCAAAACGATCTCCAAATGCTCCACCTAGCAAGGTCCCCACCGCAACGGCTATCAGAAAATAAAACAGGTACACCTGTGCCTCCACCTCATTGATCCCAAACTTTTTCATCGTGTAAAACTGAAAATAATTGGTAATACTTGCGATATAGAAATATTTGGATACGATTAACATTAATAGGATAATGACAGTTGCTACAATACGTGAATTGGAAAGATCTGGAACACGAATATTCCTTTTCGTTGATCTCGAAACATTTGCAAGCCGATGCTTATACCAAGTGCCGATATAATAGGAAATAAACTGGCCAACAATTGTAAATAAGCACATCCAAGCAATAGCCTGCTGTCCTCGAGGTAAGACCAGAAAAGCAACTATAATAGGTGCTAGAGCTGTCCCTGCATTCCCACCGATCTGAAAAATGGACTGTGCCATACTCCTTCTACCGCCCGAGGCCATGTAAGCTACCCGGGAAGATTCAGGGTGAAAAATTGATGAGCCGATGCCAACAAGAAAGACAGAGAACAAGATCCATGCATAGCTATGCGCCTGGGAAAATAACAACATGCCCACCAGTGAAAATGACATGCCTATAATCTGTGAGTATGGAACAGGATGCTTGTCCGTAAATGAGCCTACAACGGGCTGAAAAATTGAAGCAGCAATCTGATACATTAATGTAATCATTCCTACCTGTGAAAAACTAAGGTGGTGTTCTTCTTTCAATAACGGGTAGGTAGCGGGAATGACAGCTTGAATAAGGTCATTCAGCAGGTGCACCATACTCACGGCAAATAAAATAGAAAAAATTGGTCTGGTTTCTTTTTCCTTGATCATGATTTCGCTTTAAATTAAAAAGGTCGATTTTATTCAAATCAACCTATATATCTGCATTTATTTATAATACACGGACCAGTAACCCTTTGAGATACTCTCCTTCTGGAAAGGAGGCCCTAACAGGATGATCTTCGGGTTGATGGAATTGTCGAATAAACTGGATTTCCTTACCAGCGTCCAATGCTGCCCAGGCAAGTACTTGTTTAAAGGTATCCATATCCATCGCTCCGGAACATGAGAATGTAGCCAATAAGCCACCGCTATTCAACAGCATTAACCCCCGACGATTTAAATCTTTATAAGCCCGTGACGCTCTTTCCAAAGCTGAACGGGAAGGTGCATACTTTGGCGGATCCAGGACGATCAAATCGAATTTTTCGCCCTCATCTATAAACTTACGCAATTGCTTATTGACGTCAGACAATATTGCTTTATGCCGGCTTGACTCAAATCCGTTTTCGACTACATTCTTTTCAAGAGTTTCAATCGCCAGCGCAGAGCTATCTACCGACACAACTTCACTTGCACCAGCTTTTAAGCTATTCAGTGTAAATCCACCAGAATAACAGAAACAATCCAATACCCTTTTATCAACAACATACTGCGCTGTCAATAACCTATTCTCGCGTTGGTCACAATAGAAACCTGACTTTTGCCCATCGATGATATTTACCTTATAATGAAGGCCATTTTCAATAACATCTACAAATTCAGGTGGTACCTCACCAGACAAAAGGCCATTGGTATCTGGTAGCCCCTCATGCTCACGAGATTTCAGATCACTACGCTCATAGATTCCCGTTGGATTCAACAGCTTATTTAATTCTCCGATGATGATATCTTTAACCTTTTCTACGCCAACAGCATGAACCTGAATTGAGATAAAATCAGCATACTTATCCACGATTAATCCAGGAAGAAAATCTGCCTCGGCAAAAATCAAACGAACGGTATTGGTAATGCCTTCCTGCAGCAAATGTCGTCTGGCTGCCACAGCCTTTTGAATACGGCTGCGCCACCAATCCGCATCAATCAGCGCTTGTGGATTCCATTCCAGTAAACGGATGGCTACCCGCGAACTATTGTGAAACAACCCAAACGCAATAAACTCTCGTTCGGCATTGTACACGCCAACAATTTCGCCATCCTCAATTTTGTCGGATAATGATTTAATTGCTCCAGAAAATACCCAAGGATGCAATTGCCAGGCAGCCTTATCCTTACCCTTATTCAAATAAACTGATTTCATTACTGCAAAATTAACTTATTATTTCGACATCCAAACGAAACATACAATATAAAAACAGAAACAATTAAATCCTTTGGCAGTTAAATGCATTCCTATCTAAATAAGCTGAATAAATGCTTATCTCAGCTCATATATTGTGTAGCTCACAAAAAGTTAGTTTATGAAAAAGGGCTCCTAACAGAGCCCTCAGCGTTTAGTTATGGTTGATTAAATATCTTTTGAATTCTTCGAAGTTTATTCCCAAAGGTTCAGCTAATTTTTCTTTTCCCTGCAACGCTTCCGCACCGGCTGGCAATACAATTTTTGCGAACACATCAGCATCTATGGCGTCGGGGAATTTACAAGGATGTGCAGTCGATAAGAATACCGAAGCATAAGTACCAGGATGCTCCCTTGCATAAGCTTGTGAACCCAACCAAGCAATGGCCGTATGCGGACAGGCAATATAATTTGCATCTTGAACAAGCCTATCCATCCCAGCTTTTGTCTCTTCATCAGTAAAGATATAAGAAGAAAGCATAGTTTTTAACTCCAATAGATTGCCTGCAAAAAGATCCTGAATCCGCACCCAGTTACTTGGGTTGCCAACATCCATGGCATTGCTCAGTGTCTGAACAGAAGGTTTGGGTTCATATTGTCCTGAAGAAAGAAATCTTGGGACAGTATCGTTAACATTTGTTGCGGCCACAAAATGTTTTACAGGAAGTCCCATTTTGTAAGCTAGCAACCCTGCTCCAATATTTCCAAAATTACCACTTGGGACGGTGAATACAACTTCATTGATCCCTTGAGATTGTAGTTGCGCGTAGGCATAAAAGTAATAAAAAGTCTGTGGAATCAAACGGGCAATATTAATTGAATTGGCCGAAGTCAATCGTAAAATTTGATTGAGTTCTTGATCATTGAAAGCTTGCTTCACGAGCGCCTGACAGTCATCGAATGTGCCATCTACCTCCAGTGCACGTATATTTTGTCCATTTGTAGTCAACTGAAGCTCCTGCACCTCGGAGACTTTTCCTTTGGGGTATAATATTGTAACGCGGGTTCCTTCTACGCCAAGGAAGCCTAAGGCTACAGCTCCCCCAGTATCACCCGAAGTTGCAACAAGTACATCCAGCAACTTATCATCGGCTTTAGAAAAATAGCCCATGACACGACTCATAAACCGAGCTCCAAAATCCTTAAAGGCATAAGAAGGTCCATGAAATAACTCCAAAACGGCAGTATTGTCGTTTAGGAATTTTACAGGCGCTTCAAAATTGATAGCTTCATCAACAATGTTCTTTAAATCTGGTTTCGGGATATCATTCCCTAATAGTGTTGATGCAACCTCTAAAGCGATCTCCTGCAAGGAATATTGTTGTATATTTTTGACAAAAAATGGATCCATTTGCGGGATTCGCTCAGGCATATACAATCCTTTATCCGCTGGTAACGAATTAAACACTGCATCTTTAAAAGAAACAGCTAAAGCTTTATTATTTGTACTGTAAAATTTCATCTTTTAATATTTACTTTATTGTATACCCATCCTGAATATGCTAAAAAGCGCTTTACGCGATCGTTATAATACAATCATTCAGGCACAAACTATTATGTTCAATTTCCATAAACATGGAATAGCATAATATTTAATTTAACACTCTTGGCCCTTCGACATTTACCTTTGACACGTAGCCAAAACTCTCAATTTCATTTTCCTTGAGGTGAGCCTGGATTCTGTCCGTAATATTCCTGGCGGTTTTCTCATCTCGCGTAATCGCAACCACTGAAGGACCTGAACCAGATATACCAAAACTCAGGGCACCATACCGAAGAGCGATTTCCTTCATTTCATAAAACTGAGGTATAAGGATCGCACGTGTGGGCTCAATCAGAATATCTTTCATACTCCGAGTGATTAGATCATAGTCTTCTTTAAATAAAGCAGCCACCAATCCAGCAATATTGCCCCATTGTGTCACAGCATCTTTTAAGAGCACTTTATCTTTGATTAATTGTCGCGCATCACGTGTAGGGACATCTACCTGAGGAAATACCACAGCTGCCACAAGTTCTTTCGGGGAGGGAATTGAAATAACATCTAAAGGCTCATTTCCTCTGATCAATGTAATTCCCCCGTAAAGCGCAGGTGCAACATTGTCGGCATGCCCCGTCCCACATGCTAATCGTTCTCCTTCGACACAAAACGGCAAAAGCTCCTCTTTTGTCAATGGATTACCGAGCATGACATTAATTGCAAAAAGTCCTGCTACAGTACTTGCTGCACTGGATCCTAAGCCAGATCCGATTGGCATATGCTTGTGTAATTCTATTTCTACTCCTACTTTGGCGGCAATATTTAGTGCTTGTAAGAGGTATTGAACACAAGCCGAAACTGTATTTTTACCTGGATCGAGTGGGAGTCGACCATCATCGCCAGTAATTTGCTTTATAGTCACACCTGGCTGCTGTTTGCGCCGCATGACCACCTCGTCTCCCGGCTGCTCTACCGCAAAGCCTAATATATCAAAACCACAGATCATATTCGCTACAGTTGCGGGGGCAAATACCCGGACTTCGGGCAACATCTTGTCTAAATCGATTACTTTACCTTTTAGATATTCTACATTTAAATTATTGGCCATTGCTTAAGTCGTTATTTCCTCTAAAATATTTTATGCACCTACGTTAACTAAATCTGCAAAAACACCTGCCGCGGTGACTTCCGCTCCAGCACCGGGTCCCTTTACTACCAAAGGACGCTCTTTATATCGTTCTGTCGTAAATGAAATAATATTATCACTACCCGACAACGCATAGAAAGGATGGTTTTCATCCACAAATTGGATTGCAATGGAAACCTTTCCATTCTCCAGTTTTCCAATATATCGGATTACTTTGTTCTCGCGGGAAGCACGCGCTTTCATATCTTCAAAATAGACATTTTCCTTTTGTAGTTCCGCATAAAAAGAATCTACAGTCTCAGCTTTCAAACAGGCATCCGGAAGAATGGCCCCAAGATTCACATCTTCTGCTTCGACGGGATAACCGGCATCTCTTGCTAAAATTAACATTTTACGCATAAAGTCTATTCCCCCCAGATCGTCCCTTGGATCCGGTTCGGTATAGCCTAGTTCTTGTGCTTGCTTTACAACATTAAAAAAAGTAGCATCGTCTTTAAAATTATTGAAGATGTAAGATATGGTCCCTGAGAGAATAGCCTCGATCTTTAAGATTCGGTCTCCACTGAGCATTAAATCTTTCAGGACCCTAACAATAGGCAAGCCAGCACCTACATTTGTTTCATAGAAAAAATCCACTCCGTGCTTATGTGCAGTATCCCGAAGCGTTTTATACTGCGCATATTTTCCCGAATTCGCGATCTTGTTACAGGTAACAATGGATATATTGGATTTAAAGATATCTTCGTAATAGGTCGCTGGCAGTTTACTGGCTGTATTATCTATAAATACACAGTTTGGCAAATTAAGGGCTTTCATCTTTTCGATAAACAAAGCTAGATCTGCCTCGGAGCCATTGCTTTCAAGTTCAGCCGACCAATTATTTAGTTCCACGCCTTCGGTGTTGAATAACATTTTACGACTATTGGAAATTCCTACAACTTTGATTTCAATATCATTTTTATCGAGCAAAAAATCATGCTGATCCTCCAACTGCTTAAATAGGGTCGCTCCGATATTACCTGTACCGATATTAAACACGTGTAAAGTCTTTTTCAGTTCAGCAAAAAATGCGTCATGAACAGCGTTAAGTGCTTTAGCCAAGTCTTCTTTACCGATGATGACTGAGATATTGTATTCGGATGAACCCTGTGCTATGGCCCGGACATTGATACCATTCCGTCCGAGTGCAGCGAATAGCCTACCGGACATTCCCGGAGTCCGTTTCATGTTTTCACCAACAATGGCCAATACGGAAAGATTATCCTCTATAGCGGGGATGACCAACTTATTTGCTTGAATTTCTAGTTCGAATTCTATTTCGATCAACTGAATCGCGCGTTTCGCATCCGATGGGTTAACCGCAAAGGTGATACTGTGCTCGGAAGAAGATTGTGTGATCAATACGACATTGATTTGCTCTCTAGCCAATAGCGTAAAAAGCCGCCCGCTGAACCCAGATTTGCCAATCATTCCTGATCCACTTAGATTGATCACAGAAATATCCGAGATAGAGGAAATCCCTTTTATCGGTAATGCTGTTTTTCCACTATCAAATTGAATTACTGTACCAGAGAAGTCGGGTTCAAAAGTATTGCGGATAACAATCGGAATTTTCTTTAAAAATGCAGGGATCATCGTTGGCGGATAGATCACCTTGGCACCAAAATAAGACAGTTCCATGGCTTCAGTATAGGAAAGCACGGGGAGTGAAAATGCCTTTTTCACGATTCGGGGATCTGCAGTCAGCATCCCATTAACATCAGTCCATATTTCGATTGCTGTTGCGCCTAATATAGACCCAAAGATAGCTGCCGTATAATCCGATCCACCTCTTCCCAAGGTTGTAATCCGGCCGTTTTCATTGCTACCGATAAAGCCCGTCACAAATAATAATTTATCACTATGAGTAATATACATCGATTTCACAAGCTGCTCTGTCAATACTTCGTTCAAATGCGCGTTACCGAAGTTGGAATCAGTCTTTACATAATGTGAAGCATCTATAAATAAAGCCTCTGGTATATACTGTTCCATAACTTTAGAAACCATATAATTGGAGCAACGCTCGCCATAGCTCAGAATAAGGTCTTTGCTTTGTTTACTCAATTCGCGCAGCGCAAAAATTCCTTGAAGAAGATCCTCGATCTCATTGAAAAATAATTTAAGCTTTGTGAAGACTGGGTTTTGGTACTTAACAGCAAGAAGTTCTTTCACAACTGCAAAATGTTTATCCTCCAAAGATTTGAGTCCATCAGAAAAGGACCTCCCTTCCGCAGCGTCTTCTGCCAATTGGGTCAATAAATTTGTAACGCCAGACATCGCGGATAACACGACAAGAGGTTTTTCATTTGCATCATACGACTTCTTAACAATACGCAAGACTGCTTTGAGACTTTCCACTGTTCCGACTGAAGTTCCTCCAAATTTTAAAACTTTCATACTGATTTATACTGTTTGTTTTAGTTGATTTATTACGACAAAAAAGAAGCGCTTTCCCTTTTGAGGAAAGCGCTTCGAAATATTGTGTCTACAATTATATACAATGAAACTACTTCCTCCTAAGTTTTATCCCGGTGGTAATAATAATCGTTGTAATAATTGAATTTGTATTCATTGTTTTTGCTTATGTTTTGTAAATATAGAACTAATATTATCACATTCCTAAAGAAAATTAATATTTTTTTTCAGTTTCACAAAAACAAGCCTTAAAGAATAGTATTCTAACATAATATCCCGGTTTTAGAGCGCTTGAGGGTGCCAGCTGCTTGTAGCAAAAGTTCGACAGATCGATTAAATTTCAATATCACTGAATTGCTTTAAGAAAGATGTTAAAATTGTTAAAATTTCGTTAAATAGCTTTAAAAAAATTTGACCTTAAACTGATATTGTATTATATTCGCAACAGTGCTGTCCAAAATAGATGACAGTGTTGAATTTTAAAAGTTAAATGTTGTACAAAAAAGCGATTTAATGAAAACAAAGAAATTTATAGCGTCAATGCTATTTATCGGCTTATGTCTAGTGTCGCAGGCACAAACCAACAGAAACTCGAAACCTGAATCAGATCCTGATAACCTCGCCAAAGAATACTTTTCGCAAATTATGGGTGTTGCAGTCTCAGCAACAACGAACACAAAACTTTATCAATTTGTTTACGAATGGCTAGGTACTCCATACCGTTTGGGCGGAGATTCAAAACGAGGCATTGATTGTTCTAAATTTTCGTACGAATTATATGACAAAGTATTTAATACGTCATTAGGTTACAATAGTCGTAACCAGTATTCGCAAGTAAAGACTGTCGAGAAGAATGAGTTGAAAGCGGGAGATTTGGTATTCTTCAAAATCAGAAGCAGAAGCATCACGCATGTAGGTGTATATATTGGTGATAATAAATTTGCTCATGCCTCCTCTAGCAAGGGTGTTATGATCAGCAATTTGAACGAGCCATACTGGAGACGCTATTATTATAACGGTGGCCGTTTACCAGAAGACAATAAATCGCTTACTGCCGAAATATTAAAAGCAGAAAAAGATAATAAACTGAACTAGGGGTTCTGTTATCAATATAAAAAAGTCCAAAGCTTTAACTGGCTTTGGACTTTTTTTATACAATTTAATATCCTATTTTTACCCTATAATCATTGAAAATACTATTATGTCTTCAAAGAAAACGCTCATCTTAAATAAAGAACAAATAAAACAGAAGTCTATCCGTATTGCCTATCAAATTTTAGAAGACAATTTTGAAGATGAAACGCTTGTTTTAGTTGGGATCGCCGATCGAGGCTATGTGTTTGCACAACGCCTGCAAGGGATATTAAAGGATATCTCGGACAAGGAAATTCTGTTGATTAAAGTTACCATGAAGAAAACAAGCCGATCGCTGAGTGCTACTACGGATTTACCTGTCGATATTGCAAAAGATAAGACTATCATCCTAGTTGACGATGTATTAAATAGTGGCCGTGCACTTGCTTACGGCTTGGGTGTATTTCTCAATGTTCCATTAAAGAAGATGAGAACTGCTGTATTAATTGATAGGAGCCATCACAAATTCCCTATTTTTAGTGACTATTACGGGACCAAATTATCTACTATTCTCAAAGAGCATGTCACGGTTACCCTAGAGGAATTTGATAACGAAGAAGATGCAGCATGGTTAGTATAACCATGCTATTTCTTTGACACTTTCAATTTCATTCCCGGTTTAATCCGAGTTCCATTCAGATCATTATCACTTTTTAACCGGTTAACAGATACCCCATTTTTATCAGCGATTTGAGATAAGGTATCGCCTTTTTTTACCACATAATACGCTGTTCGACCGGAAGTCCGTTGTTGACTCTTTTTAACTGATTTTTCCGTATTGTGTGCTAATTTTGCATTGACAAAATTATCCTCCTTCTTGATCAATAGATTTTGCCCAGGTACGATTTTATTTCCGCGCAAGTTATTCCACGACTTTATATCCTGAACAGTAACCTCAAACTTTTCAGCGACTGAAGCAAATGTTTCTCCGACTTTCACTCTATATTTTCCATCTTTTAAAAGTTCAGCAGGTTCATTAGGGCTGGAACCAGTCGTCACTGAAGTGGGCACAGGCGTATTAAGTGCAGCGTAAAGTTCTTCCGTTGCTATTTTCTTATCCGATACAGGCAAAACTAATCTCAGAGGATTTTCTTCGGTACCATTTAAAATATTCTTCTTAAAGCTAGGGTTTAGCGCCCGGAGTGTTTCTTTAGATACATCTAAAGCGTCAGCTATCTGATTTAATGAGATTCGTTTATTAATATCTAGTACCTGAGTTCTCAGCGAAAGTTCAGTATCAGCTGCATTTATATCGTTTTCTTCGGCATACTTCATCGCATAGGTCATCGCAATGAATTTGGGAATATAGTTTTGTGTTTGTTGTGTCAGATAGGGGGCAATATCCCAAAAAGATGGTTTTTCTTTTCCCGAACGTTGAATTGCCCGTCCAACAGCCCCTTTCCCACCATTATATGAGGCAATCGCCAAAAGCCAGTCACCGTATTCGTCATAAGCTTCTTTCAATATTTTCGCAATGGCGTAACTGGAAGCGATGGGATCCATACGCTGGTCGGTGTAGCTATCTACGGTCAGATTATAGGTCTTTGCCTCATAATACATGAGCTGCCATAATCCTGTAGCACCGGCACTCGAAATGTCTCGGGGATTCAAAGACGATTCAACCACACTTAGATATTTCAGTTCTCTCGGGACTCCCACTTCATCCATAATACGGTCAAATATTGGAAAATAATATTGTCCAAGCCCCATCATTCTACACATATAAGGATTGTAATTTTTGGATGTGTATTTGGCAATCAGGTTTTTTACCTGTGGTGAGTAATTTAAAGGCACCTCCCGTTCTATTGCCTTTAATTTTCGAACAAGTTGTACTTCTTCGTCGGTAATGGTAGAATCATCCTGCCGACCATTACCCGTTGATTTTATACTATCCAAGTATTGATAAATTTCCTCTTTTTCTCGATCAATCTTCCCTTGGATAAAGTGATGTGTGGCTTCTCTCATGCCTTCTACAGCGCTTTCCTGAGCCATGAGGGGTAACGCATAGCACAGCCCTCCTAGTATTGAAATTAACGTCTGTTTTCCGATCATAAATTTACTGTTAAATCCAGGTCTGATTTTTTTTCAAAAAATCAACAATAATCTAAACGTCTAGAAATGGATTTTAGTATAAAATGGTTTTGGCCTATTCAGCTATAGGTCCAAAATAAAACAAAATACGATTTTGCTCCTCACAAAATCGTATTTATGTAGTATCGGGTAAAATTACCCCTATTTGTTATCTTCTACTTCAGATTTCTTTTCAGCCGAAGAATCTTCTTTTTGACCTTCTTTGAACTCTTTTACTCCCTTACCCAATCCGCGCATCAACTCAGGAATCTTCTTACCCCCAAATAACAGTAACAATGCTATTACAATAAGGATAATCTCATTCGCTCCCAAACCCATGATTAAAAATGATGTTGACATATCTATAATTTCTTGTTTTTCAATTCTTTTAAACTAAATCTGTTCTCCCTCTCTACAAATGTAGTGATAATTATTAAATATAGTAATTATTTCTTATCTCGCCAACCATGACATCGGATTCAATGGTGTTGATCCCTGATAGACAGAGAAATCGACCATTGGCACACCTGTATCTGAATCCACATCTGCTGTACCGATTGTCTGGCCTGTGCTGACCTTTTGTCCCTTCGAGACACTTACACTACCTAAATTATTATATACAGTAAAATATTCACCGTGTTTGATCATCACAATACGCTGCCCGTACATCGTCAACACACTACTTACTTCCCCTGCGAAAACAGCCTTGACAGCAGCTCCGCTCGATGTTTGAATTTTAACTGACTCATGATCCCAGTTCACATTTCTACCAACGCTTTCACCACCAAACCCTTGCATGATCTTCGCATTGGATACGGGCCAAGGTAAGCTACCGCGATTAGACCGAAAATCATTGGAAAGTTTGATCGCCTCTGGTGTACTGCGTAAGACTTCAGAATCTGATTTTCTCGCCGTATTACTATTTTTAGTAGTTGTATTGTTTTTACCTTTCGAAGCATTTGCAGACTCATTTGCTTTCCGATTACGCTCAGCCGCCGCTTCGGCTGCACGACGGGCAGCTTCTGCGCGTCTTCTTTCCGCTTCAATCTCTCTTCTGATGATTTCTTTAATAGCAGCATTGATGCGACGTTCCTCTTTTTGTTTCTGCGTAATATCTTTTTTAACGCCACGTTCTGTAACAATAAGTTCACTCAATTGTCCAGAGTAAACTGAGCGTTGTTGAGAAATCGTTCTTTTCTCATTTTCTTGCTCTTTCATCAGCGCAACCTGCTTATTTCGGTCGGCTTGCAATTGCGCAATTTTTTGTTCGATTTGTTTCTTCGTATTTTCGATATCCGCAGCTTTTAACTTTCTGGAATCATTAAATTGCTGCAAATATTTCACACGTCTAAAACCTTGGTTAAAATCCTTGGAAGCAAAAATAAACATCAATTTATTATAGGCATTCCGATTCCGAAAAGCAAACATGACCATCTTTTCATAGTCGCGTTTCATTTTTTCCAGTTCAGCCTTCAATTTATTTACTGCAGCCGTATTTGCGTTGATATGTTTATTGATAACCGCTACCTCGGAAGTAATGGTATTTATTTTTTGTTCACGTAAATTGATCTGCTTACTCAAGGCTGTCACTTGTTGTTGTGTCAACGATTTTTCCTTGGCAATTTCTTTTACAGTATTCTGCAACTCGGCAATTTCTCGGGTGAGTTTTTCCCTTTGCTTTTCCAGCTCAGCTCTGGTCTGCGCAGCAGAAACACCAATCATCAAAATGAATGCTACTATACCAAATATCGTCTTTTTAAAGTTCATTTACAGTACAATTTATTTAGTGTTTGCTCCTTTCTAACGCCATTATATTGATCTACACTAGCAAACTAAATGCGAAAGTAATAAATCTAATGGAAATAGATAACTTCTTATCGGATTACTTTATATCGCGATGACACCGAAAAAGGCATTTCAACAGGTTCATTAAATGTCACTTTGTTAAAATTAATCTCTGTTTTTATCTCCTGACGTCCATCCGAAATAATCATTTTTAGCAACATCGGAAATTCCTGTCCGGAAGCCATTGCATATTCACCATAGTTTGCTTCCAGTAGTTGTTTTTTTGATAATTGTGATAGTCTAAACTGATAAGGCCGATTGTTGTTATTCAATTTATATAAGAAATCAAGTTCATTTAGCTTTCCATCCAACTGCACAGAATTAGGATCCTGCTTAAGGTTTACTGCATCGATATCAGACAAGAGATTAACGGAGATATTCGCCAAAAGTAAATCCTGTAAGTTGGTAAAAGTAAGGTCTGGACTAGCGAAGCGATAGAGATAGTCAAATGGCTTGACCAGATACTCACTCTGGAATTTATTTAAAATCTGTACACTATCTGGTGTAATTAAAACCCTGGCAACTTCAATTCCGAGAGTTGCTGAAATAGAAATCCAAATCTTTTTATCTTTTTCGATCCGGATATTGGAAGTAACATCAAATTTATCCTTCCCCAGGTCGAGACGCATCTTTGCCTTTCCCGAAAACGTCGAATAGGTCAAATTGGTCAAAAAAAGATTACGCAGTGTCGCTTTCTTTGCCTCACGTGTATTGTCTTTGATGATCAATTCATTCTCTGATTTGAGATCCGCACCTTTCAACAGTTTCTTCTTGGAACTACAGGAAGCAAGCAGAAACACCAGGACTCCCACCCAAACTATTTTATTCCACATAACTTTTCGTCTCAATCTTCTTTTTTAATTTCTCTTTACTTTCTTCCGAATCCAAACCTTTTTCCAGTGCTAGATTCCATTGTTTAACCGCTTCACTGGTCTTGCCAAGTTTTACCAAAATATCGCCATAATGCTCCAATAAAACTGCTGTAGGCGGATTTGTATTTTTTATCGCTTTTTGGATCCACACCAACGCATCTTCATATTTACCATCAGCAAATAAAACCCAAGCGTAAGTATCTTCAAATGTTCCGTTGTTGGGCTGCAATTTCGTTGCCATTGCTGCATATTTCGTCGCTTCATCTAGCCGCTCTTTTCTTAACGATAAATAGTACGCTAAATTGTTCATCGCGGTTACATTTGTGCTATCCAATCGAATCGCTTCCATATATGCTGCATCTGACTCCTTATACATCTTTAACGTATTATAAATATCACCTAGTCCACCATATATATTTGCCTGTAAAAACGGAGTTTCATCCTGAGCATTATTTAATGCGGCCTCCATGAATTTTCGGCTATTCTCCGTATCCTTCTTCATCAAGTAGGCCATACTCGTGAAATAGAGTATCGTAGAATTATTAGCCAGATAATGCAAGGCTTCTCCGCCATGAGCTATTGCCTGATCGAATTCTCCCTTATCCATATCCAGGCTCATCAACATCCGCCAGGCGTCGATCTGATACGGATTCATACTGACGGCAACTGCCAATGAACTTTGTGCCGCTGTCTTATCTTCGTTCAGCCATAACACCTGTCCCTTAGCCATGTGACTTTCTGCAATACGCGGATGAACCTCAACTAAAATATTGGCTAATTCCAAAAGCTGCGCGTTGGTATATGGGCTCTTAGGCGCCAACAAGGTCATGACAATCCTATTTTTATCTCCAAAATCAATCTTTTTGGATTGAAATCCTTTTTTTAAAGCATCAAATGACAACTTGCTTTTCTTATCTAACCGGTACAGATCTGCTAAATCAAAATAAAGAAAATCTTCCTGCGAATTTTGGATTCCCTTATTGATATATTCCAATGCAAGTTTTGAATTTTTAGAACGATTATACGCCTGTGCCAATTGTCCGTAGACCTGCGCCAATTTAGTACCTTTATCTGCCCAAGGTTTAAGAAGGCTAATTACAGCCTTATAGTCCCCAGCATCATTCAACAGTACACTCCCCACCATATCCAAAGTATCGGAAGGAGTTTCAATTTCTTTTGTTTTATTAAAATACTCAAGCGCTACATCTTTATATCCTCCATTAAAAAGGAGCATCATACGTTCACGATTCAATGAGGCAGTATTATTCTTATCGATATTGATCAGTTTATCTAGATATATCAATGCGCTATCTGCATCATTTTTGCTTTTAAAGGCATCAACGGCAAAGCTTAGATACTCAGGTTTCTGTTGAATTTTTAGGGCGGCTTTGATGGCATCTATTGCAGCATCCTGATTTCGCATCTGTGCAAAAAGGATAGCCTTTGTAAAATAGATATCATCCGCTTCTGGGTAATCTACTAATATGGCATCTAATGAGTCTACACCGGGGCCGATTTTCCCTTGCTTTAATATTTCCTGTACATTTTTGAGCCGCACATCATAGGGTTTACTCTTCTTTTCCACAGACTGAGCCTGTACCAGGTTGACTGTACCAAAGAGAAACGCAACAAAACCAAAAAAAACTCGTTTATCTAAAAAATTCAATCTCATCTACTTCCACTAACTAATTAAAAATTCTTCCTGCAATATACTAACTAATGTAACAATATTCATTCTAGGAAGTTGTAAAAATATTGAGATTGGCCCATCCTATTAGAAACTTAGCTCGTTTTCAATAAAATAAGTAAAATAGATTTTAAAATATAGAATAATAGATGTACCTTTGCAGACCCTTGTGATAAGGGGAAGATAAATAAAATTTTACAAATTATTTAAACAAAAGCAAGTGAATACGTTAAGTTACAAAACTGTCTCTGCCAACAAGAACACCGTTAACAAAGAGTGGATCGTTGTTGACGCTGAAGGAGAGATTTTGGGGCGTTTGGCGAGCAACATCGCGAAAGTAATTCGTGGTAAGCACAAGCCTACATTCACCCCACACGTAGACTGTGGAGATAACGTTATTGTTATCAATGCAGACAAAATTAGATTGACAGGAAACAAATTAGGCGACAAAGTTTACGTACGCTACACTGGATACCCAGGTGGTCAACGTTTCGTTTCTCCTAAAGAGTTAATGGCTAAATTCCCTGAGCGCATCATCGAGAAAGCTGTTCGTGGTATGCTTCCTAAAAACCGTTTAGGTCGTCAATTGTTTAAAAACCTTTACGTTTATGCTGGTACTGAGCACAAACATGAAGCACAAAATCCAAAACCAGTTAAATTTTAAGGAGAATCGACATGTCAACAACTAACACTTCAGGAAGAAGAAAAACTGCTGTTGCCCGCATTTACTTAACTGCTGGTAGCGGAAACATTATCATAAACGGTAAAGACTATAAAGAGTATTTCCCAACATTACCTTTGCAATACATTGCTACACAATCTTTGAATGTAGCTGGTGAATTAGCAAACTTTGATGTAAAAGTAAACGTTAACGGAGGTGGTGTTAAAGGTCAAGCTGAAGCTGTTCGCCTAGCGATCGCAAAAGCTTTGGTTGAACTTAACCCAGAAGTTAAACCTGCATTACGCGCTAAAGGTTTAGTAACACGTGATGACCGTATGGTTGAGCGTAAGAAACCAGGACGTCGTAAAGCTCGTAGAAGATTCCAATTCAGTAAACGTTAATCAAAGGAGGATCAAAAAATGGCAAGAACTACTTATCAAGATTTATTGGATGCAGGTGTGCACTTTGGTCACCTTACACGTAAATGGGATCCGAAAATGGCTAAGTACATTTTCATGGAGCGCAACGGTATCCACATCATTGACTTGAACAAAACTCTTACGAAATTAGAAGAAGCTGCTTCAGCTATCAAACAAATCGTAAAATCAGGTCGTAAAGTTTTATTCGTAGCAACGAAAAAACAAGCTAAAGAAATCATCGCACAACAAGCTAAAGAGGTTAATATGCCTTTCGTAACTGAGCGTTGGTTAGGTGGTATGCTTACAAACTTCGCTACAGTTCGTAAGTCTATCAAAAAAATGTCTAACATCGACAAAATGCAAAAAGACGGTACTTATGATGTATTGTCTAAAAAAGAAAAGTTGATGATTCAACGTGAACGTATCAAATTAGAAAACCTTTTAGGAGGTATCGCTGATTTGAACCGTTTACCAGCTGCTTTATTCATCATCGATGTGAAAAAAGAACACATCGCTGTTTCTGAAGCAATGAAATTGAACATCCCTACTTTCGCGATGGTAGACACAAACTCTGATCCTTCAAACATTGATTTCCCAATCCCTGCAAATGATGACGCTAGTAAATCTATTAGCTTAATCGCTAGCATCATTGGTCAAGCAATCCAAGAAGGTTTGGACGAGCGCAAACGCGACAAAGAAGAAGAAGCTGAAAAAGATGCTGCTGCTGCGAAAGCAAAAGTTGACAATAACGAAGCTTCAGAAGCTAAACGTCCTCGCAAAGCGAAAGACGGAGAATAATATTTTTATTCAAAACCGGATAGCGTAGCGTTAGTTTCTGGAAAAGATCACTTTTCTTGAACTAGCCTATCTGTCCGGTTTTTTTGGTTTAACAGCTCTAGACCATAAAGGAATGTTAAACTTCATATTAGCTTAACATGTTTTAAGTTAATATTGTACAAAATTTTCAGTAGTAAACAATAATAAAAAGAAATAAACATGTCAGTACAAATTTCTGCATCAGATGTAAACAAATTGCGTCAACAAACTGGCGCTGGTATGATGGATTGTAAAAAAGCTTTAGTTGAGTCTAATGGTGACTTCGAAGCTGCTGTAGATTACTTGCGTAAAAAAGGCGCTAAAGTAGCTGCTAGCCGTCAAGATCGCGACTCTAACGAAGGTGTTATCATCGCTAAAGCTACTGCTGATGGTAAATCAGGTATCGTAGTTGAAGTTAACTGTGAAACTGACTTCGTAGCGAAAAACTCAGATTTCGTGGCTTTCGCAGAAAAAATTGCAGACCTTGCATTAAACAATAAACCAGCTTCTTTGGAAGAATTAAAAGGTTTGGAACTTGATGGCAAGAAAATCGCTGATGCTTTGATCGAGCAAACTGGTGTAATCGGAGAAAAAATTGACGTTTCTAAATACGAAACTATCAACGCAGAAAAAGTAATCGCTTATATCCACGGTAACTATCGTTTAGGTGTATTGGTTGGACTTTCTGCTGACGCAGCTGGTGCTGAAGAAGCTGGTAAAGATGTTGCTATGCAAATCGCAGCGATGAACCCTATTGCAATTGATAAAGATGGTGTTGATCAAAACACAATCGACCGTGAAATCGCTATCGCGAAAGAACAAATCATTGCTGAAGGCAAACCGGCAGAGATGGCTGAAAAAATCGCTCAAGGTAAATTGAACAAATTCTTCAAAGATACAACATTGTTGAACCAAGAATTTGTAAAAGATTCTTCTAAAAATATCGCTCAATTCTTAGATTCAGTTTCTAAAGGATTGACAGTAACTGCTTTCAAACGCGTGCAATTAGGCGCATAAGCATATTTCCTTTCTAGCGATAGATTGGACAGCAGGGACTATTGACAAAATAGCCCCTGTTTTTTTTGTCCGCCTAACATTTCTGATAATAACCTCTCTGTCAACTCTGGCGCTCTTTTGAGAATGGCTTTTATTTTCATTCAAATTTATGTAACTTAATCATACATAAAAACGAAACAAGATATGGGTATGTTAAAAGAGGGTGCACTAAAAGGCAAACGCATTTTAATTACCGGTGGTGGTACCGGACTAGGAAAAGCGATGACTGATTATTTCCTCGAATTAGGTGCTTCCTGCTTGATCAGCAGCCGGAAGGACGATGTGATTCAACAGACAGCAAAGGAATTATCTGAAAAGCATCAAGGGACTTGCCTAGCAGTAGCTGGTGATGTGCGTATTTATGAAGATGTCGATCGTGTAGTTACCTATGGCTACGAGCAATTGGGCGGAATAGACATACTGATCAACAATGCAGCAGGCAATTTTATATCCCCTACCGAACGCTTGAGCCATCGCGCTTTTGAATCCGTCATCGGAATTGTACTTCAGGGCAGTATTAATTACACATTGGCGCTAGGTAAACGTTGGATTGAAAATAAGGACCAAAATAAAACAGTACTTAGTATCGTGACTACCTATGCTTGGACAGGTTCAGGCTACGTAGTTCCTTCAGCGACAGCCAAGGCTGGCGTATTGGCTATGACAAGATCGCTCGCAGTCGAATGGGGGAAAAAAGGAATACGTTTAAATGCAATTGCTCCTGGTCCGTTTCAAACCTCAGGTGCCATGGAACGTCTTCTTCCTGGTGAAATAGGTGAACTCCTATCCCCTACAAAACGGATTCCTTTAGGACGTTTGGGCCAATTAGACGAACTGGCAAATCTTGCCGCTTATCTTGTATCTGATTATTCAAGCTACATCAATGGCGATGTTATAACAATAGATGGTGGAGAATGGTTAAAAGGCGCAGGAGAATTTAACGGTCTGGATATAATTCCCGAGGAAAAATGGGATGATATCGAAAAAATGACGCGAAGTGCAAAAAGTACTTAATCCTATTCCTAGATGCAAAATCCGCCCATGTTTTCCTAAAAAAAAGATATGATTCAAAATAACGATATTTGGTCTTTGGTTCAGTTGGGTGCAAGTATTTTTCGCACAATTTAACCTGCCGACATCATCTGTACCTAACTGTCTAAAGCAATTAAGATAAGCAGCATATAACTGCTCAATATTCCACCAAAGATTATCAAGCAGGCTGATTCACCAATAATTTATAACATACAATATACCCGCATACAATGAATTTATCCTTCCGCTCCGAAAAAATCAAACATAAGCAAAAAATTGATCTCAATGAACTAGGTTTTGATTTTGCATTAGCATATATTTCGGAAGGTGTTTTGGTATCAAAAAACAATGGCGCAAAATTTCTCAAAGAAAATTTACTCTTCTTGAACACCACTTCAGAAATACTTGAAAGTAAGAAAGATTCGAATGTATTTATTTTATATTTTTCAAGCCATTACTTCAAAGACCTACATCACATACAGCAAAATTTTTGTCTGTCTTATAATCCCCAGGATATTTTCACTTCAGAAATACTCAAAAATAAGAGCCTGTCGCTCAAAAAGGAGAATCGAAAATTAATAGAGAAAGTAATCGCTTTAATTTATCAACAAGGAGAATATGAAAAATCAGAAACATCTACCTTTATTTTCCATCAGGTGATGTCACTTTTCGCACTCATCGAAAATATGCTAAAGGATCTCGACCTTCCCATTCATGAGTCCCGTGAAATGTCTCATGAAATAGAAGTCTATATTCAGCAAAATATTTATTTTCCCGACAAACTACAAATAAAAAATATAGCCGATCATTTTCAGATCTCAGCCAATTATTTTGGAGCTTTTTTCAAAAAAAAATACCAGAGAAGTTATAAGCTATATATAGATGATATCCGTACCCAACTTATCGAAGAACGGTTAGTATCTAGCCGATATACAATGAAACAAATCGTGGATGAACTAGGTTTTAACGATGAAAGCCACCTGACAAATTTTTATAAGAAAAAAAGAAATATAACGCCAAGTGCTTACAAGAAATCAAAACAAATAAACAACTAATTTTCAAGTTGAATAATACCGCTGAGGTCGTTATTTAACGAACGCTGGATCGCTTCTTCGAGAATCAATATCCTCTGCCCCTGCTGTGTATGTTCTTGTCCGCTTTTGCTATTAGCTTCTGTTGAATTGAATGATTCCAATTTCATAGGAAAATAAATTGGATTCTCATCTTCTGAACGCCCGATGGTCAATAGAATATTATATCCCTGTAGACGCAAACTCTGTAATGTCTGATAATTTAAACGCTTGAAAATCATAAGGACCGAGATTTACTGTTATTATCAGTAACAAAAATATTTTCAATTTGTTTGCTTTATTTAGTAGAATTTTACAACTGTTTGGTTCGTATTTTTATTAGGTATAATGCCCAATAAAACATATTCCGTCTCTATCATGTAATAATTTTTAAAACTTTTCACTCCATTGCCTGTTGTATATTATAGATAAATCTTAGTATTATGGCTAGCACAGAACACAAAAAAATAAAGGGAAAAATCGAAGCAGACTATCCTGACTCAGAGCAAAATCTAGCTTATAACGACGAGATGGAGAGTTATGAGTTGGACGTGGATGACAACGATCCCGATTACGATCATCCGGCAGATTATGATACACTATCCGAAGGAGCTATCGATGACGACTCCACTTATGATAACTCAAATCCTTTTGTTGGCGATGAATATGCCGATCGTGAAGATTTACAAGAAGATGAATTGGAAGATGCACATATGCGCATAGAAACTTTCAACCATAACCGCCTATCACCATTAGATAAAAAACTGGCCCAGAACGAAGAAGATCTCCGAGATGATCTTGATGAAGAAGGGTATCCAAAAAATGACAGGTAGTTTTCCGATTATAAAGTAGTTTTCAGAGGAGTCTTAGGACTCCTTTTTTATATACTACCTTTTTTAAAGAAATATGGTATTCAACAGCAAAATAATCCCATAACTCTTTATTTTTATGTAAGTTTATTCGAAGATTTAAATACATGGAAAGTCCGTTACCGCTCATTCGTATCATTGACCTAAAAAAATCATACGGAACAAAAGAAATTTTAAAAGGAATTAATCTAGATATATATCCGGGACAAGTCATTGGTTATATAGGTCCCAATGGGGCAGGAAAATCTACTACCGTCAAGATATTGACAGGACTGATCGAAGACTTCACTGGCAAAGTAGAGATCAATGGCATTGATATCCAAAAGGATTCACTTTCGATAAAATCCCAACTTGGATATGTTCCTGAAAACGCAGAGCTTTACGAAGTATTGACGCCTACGGAATATCTTGATTTTATCGGAAAATTATATGGTATGGAGGACCATGTGATCCAGGAACGTTCTCTCAAATTACTAAACGCATTCGGTTTGGCTGCAAATGCCAATAACAGAATGGACACCTTTTCCAAAGGCATGCGTCAGAAGGTACTCCTAATATCCGGTATTATCCATAACCCGCAGATCATCATCCTGGATGAGCCCCTGTCCGGACTAGATGCAAATGCTGTGATCTTCGTGAAAGAACTCATATCGTTACTCGCCAAAGAAGGTAAGACGATTTTTTATTGTTCACACATGATGGATGTTGTTGAAAAAGTATCCGATAGAATCCTCCTAATCAGTCAAGGAAGTATTATTGCGGATGGAACGATTGACCAATTGAAATCAAATCCCAACGAATCACTTGAGCATATTTTCGCAAAATTAACCAATACGGACAATGATGCACTGAACGCATCTGACATCATAACTGCTATTCAATAATATGGAAAGATATCTCTTACGATTTATTCTTCTATTTAGAGGAGTCTGGGAAAATTTGGGCGTAAACTTTCCGCAGTTTAAAATTATCTTAGAAACTAAAGTTACCTTAGATAATAGAAAACCAATCACATTTAGGAAACGTAATACAGGAAAGTCCTCTTCGTCGTCCTCCATTATACAGTTTATCATGTATATGATCATCGGCTTGATGTTCATGGTTATTCTTATTTTAATTCCAGATCCTTACTTAGCCCTCGCTATCATGCTACTGTGTTTTACAAGCATGCTGAGCATTACATTAGTTTCGGACTTTTCGCCCATATTATTGGATACAAGGGATCAATATATTATAATCCCCAAGCCAGTCAATGATCGGACGATAACATTATCGCGAATAACATTTATAACCATTAAACTTTTCAACCAGGTCATTGCACTTTCCTTGCCACTTCTGATTTACGTCCTCTTCAACTGGAATGTTTTCGCTATTTTCCTATTAGTTTTACAACTGCTCCTAAGCACACTGGTCGCATTGGTGTTCGTCAATGGTTTCTATCTGATAAGCATCAAATATCTGCCCATCCAAAAATTTAAGGACATTATTACCTATCTACAGATTGGACTTTCAATGATTATTTTTTTAGCCTATTACCTTGGCCCCAATCTGATTCAAACAATCGTTGAGTCCCAATTAACCATTGAACAGCTCAAATTTCTTTGGTTATTTCCCAGTACCTGGATTGCTTCTTTTCAATCCTTGCTTTTGGGTGACCATAGCCCACAGATCATCCTATTTTCCGTGCTGGGCTTAGTTGTGCCATTGTTTGGTATCTATGCCTGCACACATTTATTTTCCAGCGGATTTAATGCAAAAATAGCCGGCCTTGCAAATGCCGATACATCATTACCTGAAACGGCGGAGAACATTTCCTACAATAGCGCAAAGCGCCCTTTATATAAAAAATTGGGAACAAGTCTATGCTCATCACCACTTGAAGAAGCTGGGTTTAGTATTGTATGGCTTATAAGTTCAAAAACAAGAGAATTTAAACAGCAGCTCTATCCCTCTTTAGCCTATTTGCCCATCTATTTTATATTTCTATTCTTACGCACTGGCGAAGGTTTGTCATTATCAGAGAAGCTGAAAAAATTAGGCGAATCTGGGTTATATGTCATTATGTTCTATCTGTCACTGTTAACCATATTAACGGTATTTCAGTTGATCACACAGAGCAACAAGTATAAAGCAGCCTGGATATATTATGTTACGCCAATAGATCGTCCCGGACAATTTATGACCGGCGTACTTAAAGCTTGTCTTATTAAATATGTACTGCCCTTTAATATCCTATTTCTTTGCATTTGTGTCCCTCTATTTGGTATCAGCGCTCTAAATGATCTATTGCTTTCCTCGGCCATAGGTGGAATCGAAAGTATCCTGATCATGCTCTTTTTGGTAAAAAACTATCCTTTTTCCAAGGCAAGTCAGCCCAATTCCAAAGCATTGATCAACTTATTGATATTAGGCTTACTCGGGCTTCTGGGCTACCTTCATAAAGTTATCTTTCAATATGAACTGTTGATATGGGGGCTGGCGGCTCTCGGCTGGATTTTATTTTTTATCATGCTTAAATACCTCCAAAAAGAGGATTGGAATAGTCTGGCCTTTGATGACAATTAAGAATTACAATGAATACACAGGTTCCAATACAACGAACCTGTGTATTTCATGGTTACTTTTTATTGATCCGCCCCTTAAACCGGCTGATACCGTCCATAAAAGCTTCTACAATTATTCTTCCTTTAGGAAGATGAGTAAGGTCGTAGTTGAATACCGCATCCTTTATGGCTTTATATTCATGCTTTTGCCACTCTACGCCATCTACTGTTATCCGTACGGTCATATCACTCAGTTGATTGGATACTACATTTAATTGGGTTTGGTCCACCACTGATCTGGGGTAAAGTGAAAATGCATATCGGGCGTTTTTTGTATCCATATCGAAACCTGAAACAGCTTTAAAGCTAAACATTTCCCCGACACCGCAATCACTTTCAAATGCATGAATAAGATTTCCTTTGAGATCAAAAATGCGAAGATAACCATCACCGTTTTCGGGTTGTGCCCAAAACTGTAGTCCATTCCCAGCCGTATCGATTAGACGAAAGGAGTAGTTGCCTGCAGTAAGACGTATCGTATCCGTATAAAGTGTAACTGCAGTCAACTGGGCTGGTTTTTTTTGAAAAATTGTATCCTGCTTAGCATTTATCAAAAAAATACTGTTGTCCTGAGGTGCTTTATTTGTAAGGAATTTCACCACAAATTCAGCAGGAAACTTCTCTGGTGCTGTAAAAACAGTTTCCATTTCATTGTCTCCGGACCATGCGTCTTTCTTACCGTTCGGTTGGACAAGTTCTACATGAAAGATATTCTCGCCATCTTTTTCTTGAATTTCTCCTGGCAGTAATACTTCTGCGGCTTGATTAAAGGAAAGATTCCCCTCCCAATCGAATGTTCTGGAAGGAAAGCCCTTAGTTCCATATACAATATGGAGCGAATGTAAGGGTTCTGCGCCGAGATTTCTAAAAGATATCCGCGGACCTGAACTTGCTGGATTTAGTCTCGAAAAACGCTGTTCATCATTAGGTACCATAATAGATTCAACAGCAACATCTATTTTTTGATTGGGTTTCGAATAATGAAATAAATAAGCTGAGATATTTTCAACCGCTTGTATATTAGCTGTTGCAGTATAGGGCTCCATTTGCAATGCGGTTATATGACGTCCCGGCTTTGTAAAAACATCAATTACATCAGGTTGCTGTAGATCACCGGGACACCAATATGCTCGGTCAAAGATCCAAGTTCCACCTTGTGGATATAAGGGGTTGTCCCCACACTTTTTCCACATATCCCGCAGGTCGACAACCTTTCCGTCAAGCCTGAGTTCACGCCACCGCGTACAAAACTCACTGCAGCCACGGGGTTTGTCCATACCGTGCCCAGTATGCTGAATGCGTATCCGGCTTAAATCCGCATGTCCCAGCGATTGATAAACTACCGGCAATAAAGTTTCTTCTATCTTTTCGTTGGGATCACCATACTTAAAGGCTTTATTCCATAAAGGCGTTATGCCCAGTGCAGTTACAACCGGAGGCCCAGATAGTATTTCAAAATCTATGCTAAGCGCCCAGCCGACGGTTTTATCCTCAAAGCCCGAATGGACGTATACAATCTCCACACTATCCCGCAAAAAGGGAGCAAAATCAGTGACATCTACTTGCCACTTCCATTGCCAGCCCTTATTGTAAATACTGCCATAAGGGGTCAGCATTCGACCTAATTCATAGTTGAGGGTCTCTCCTTTTGCTCCGCCTTTGCGTCTCAATACGATATGATCCAAATAATCCCAATGTGCTGTGTTCAAGCTATCAGGACTTCCCAAAGTGACATGCATGGTTATTTTTCGTACAGGATACTCGGCTTTGGGAAATACTCCCCATGCTGGATAGGGATTTTCACCTTTAGCAGCATCACAAATAATAGTCGCGCGGTCGTGCGTAACAACATGGCTTATAACTTGCTTTTGTGCGACAGCATAATAGCCGATAATAAGCCACACAAGAATAAGTATAGGTCTTAAGTTCATTAAGTTAATTTAAAAGCTAGTCCAAAATCTGGTCAAAAAAAAAGGAAAGTCTGTAATTTGACTTTCCTTTTCAAAAGTAGCGGGGAGCAGGATCGAACTGCCGACCTCAGGGTTATGAATCCTGCGCTCTAACCATCTGAGCTACCCCGCCGTTTCGGTATGCAAATATACCACTTCACCTGTCAATTCAAAAGATTTTTTTATTTTTTTTAGCGTTCTATCATGATCAAAAACCTTTATACCACACAACAAACTCATTCTTAACGAAGTAAAAAGACATTTAAGCCACGAAAAAAATTGGAATAAGAGATCGGGGATTTTAAATTCAAATATTTGAGAAAAAGCCTTCAACTTTTCACAAAAAAACTTGCAATAACAAAATAAATATGTATTATTACAAATAATAAGTTTATGCAGTAAAAAGCAAAATGGGGAGAGATTTGTAGCGGGGAGCAGAATCGAACTGCCGACCTTTGGGTTATGAATCCAACGCTCTAACCATCTGAGCTACCCCGCCATTTTGGGAATGCAAATATAGCTTATTTTTGATTTAAACAAACTAAAATTTAAAAAAACATTTATATGGCAGATAAAATAAAATTCCAATTAGAATATATCATCAACTCTTCACCTAGAATTTTATTTCCGTATTTGCAAGAACCAAACGAACTGGCACAATGGTTTGCAGATGATGTAAACTACAAAGACACTGTTTATACTTTCATTTGGGACGATGAACCGCATCGTGCAAAAATCGTCGCGTCAAAGGAAAACAAATCGGTGCGTTTTAAGTGGCTCGATGATGATCCCTACTATTTTGACCTAGAGATTGATCAAGATGAACTGACAAATGATGTTGCACTTAAAATAACAGATTTTGCTAAAGAAGAGGACTTGGAAAATAGAAAATTAATCTGGAAAAATTCAATCGTCTATCTTCAAAGTGTTATAGGTGCATAAAAAAACCTATCTTTGCAATATATTTTCACCAAGGGCTCTAAAAGAGCTCTTTGGATGAAAGATGCTTTAATGTAAAGGCATCAGTTTGCTTAGCGTCACGGATGAAAAAGGTTCATTTACTTATTCTTCAAGCTTTCATTAAACCATTCATCGTCACATTTTTTATTGTGATGTTTGTATTATTGATGCTTTTCCTATTTAAATACATTGATGATTTGATCGGAAAAGGATTTGAATGGTACACCATTATGGAGCTTATTGGATATCAATGCATTGTTCAGATTCAAATGGCAATGCCTTTGTCCATGTTATTGTCTTCCATTATGACCTTTGGTAACCTAGGGGAAAGCTATGAGCTTGTAGCTATCAAGGCCGCGGGTGTATCACTACGTAAAGCCATGACTCCCCTATTTATACTTGTAGCGATCTTCGCCACAAGCTCTTTTCTATTTTCCGATTTCATCCTACCTGTCGTCAATCTAAAGATGGGCACGCTATTGACAGATGTGCGAAATAAAAAAGCCGATTTTCTAATCAAACCAGGTATTTTTAACAATACGATTCCGGGATATTCCATTCGTGCAAGAGGAAAAAATAAAGAAGGAACCATTCTTTATGATCTAATGATTTACGATCATCGTGGTGGAAACACAGCCAATAATGTTTTAATGGCCAAAGAAGGCTATATCTATAATTCACCGGACAATAGCTATATGATCCTCAAACTAAAGGATGGAATACGCTATGAAGAGTCTCGAACCAAGAACTCAAAAACATACGATCCACGCCAGCAATTTACACGCTTTAAGTTTAAGGAAACAGAACAAAAATTCGACATGGGTAGCTTTCAACAAGGCAAAACAGATGAAAGTCTTTTCAAGAGTCACCATGCAATGTTAAACCTTAGACAATTGGATATGTATATTGACTCCAACCATATTAAAATTGATAGTATGGGTAAAGCAATCACAAGGACGTTAGATACGCGTTATAATATCTATTCAAAGTATTTTAGTCCAAATCAACCCGGCCAGCCAAAAGTAAAAGAAGCAAAGATCAAACCTTATAAAGATCTGGTCGCCGATCTTGTCCCCTCTGAACAACGGACACAGATCACTATGAACGCATTGAGCCAACTAAACTATTTAAAAGAAGATCTTAATAGTCGTACCCTTGAATTTAAAGATTATAAGACCAAAGACATCCGTTATCGCATTGAATGGCATAGAAAGTTTACATTGGCTGTATCTTGTCTGCTGTTATTTGCGATCGGAGCCCCTTTAGGTGCAATTATTAGAAAGGGAGGGCTCGGGCTTCCGGTTGTTATGGCTATCATTTTCTTCCTAATCTATCATATTATCTCTACGGTAGCGGAAAAAACGGCTAAAGATGGAGCCATATCTTCGGCTATCGGAATGTGGATGGCCATTATCGTATTAACACCTTTAGCTGCATTTTTGACCTATAAATCAACTACTGATTCTGCTCTTTTTGATATTGATCAGTATAAATTAAAAACTGAAGCAGCCTGGAAATGGATCAAAGAGAAATTCGCTAAAAAGAATAAATTAAAAGAGTCACATTAGATTTGTGACAGCCTTATTATAAATAAAATTAGATTCTACACTAACTTTGTATCAATACAATATAACAATTAAATGGAATTCAAATTAAACACGATCGAAGAAGCGATCGCTGATATACAAGCAGGAAAAGTAGTTATCGTCGTAGATGACGAAGATCGTGAAAATGAAGGTGATTTTATCACTGCAGCCCGTAATGCAACTCCCGAAATTATCAATTTTATGGCAACCCATGGTCGTGGTTTAGTATGTGCTCCGATCACCAAGGAAAGAGCTGATGCTTTACATCTTGACCTAATGGTGGGACAAAATACCGCTGTTTATGAAACTAATTTCACGGTTTCTATCGATTTACAGGGATACGGTTGTACAACTGGGATCTCTGCATCTGATCGTTCAAAGACGATCAAGGCAATGATCGACCCCAATATTCACTATGAAGAATTGGGTAGACCGGGGCATATCTTTCCATTGATTGCTAAAGATGGTGGTGTACTTCGCCGTACAGGACATACCGAAGCCACTGTTGACCTTGCTCGCTTGGCAGGTTTTGAACCAGCAGGTGTATTGGTCGAAATCCTAAAAGAAGATGGCGAAATGGCAAGACTCCCAGAATTAATGGAAGTTGCCAAAAAATTTGATTTAAAGATTATCAGTATTGAAGACCTTATTGAATACCGTTTAAAACACGATTCATTGATCAATGAAGAAGTAACAGTCAATATGCCGACGCAATATGGTGATTTTCAAATGAAAGCCTTTACACAAAAAGATACTGGCGAACAACATCTCGCCCTTTATAAAGGAGAATGGAACGAGGATGAACCCATTCTTGTCCGTGTACATAGTTCTTGTGTGACCGGTGATATTTTTGGTTCTTGCCGTTGTGACTGCGGACCTCAACTTCACAAGGCGATGGAGATGATTCAAAACGAAGGAAAAGGTGTAATTGTCTATATGAACCAAGAGGGGCGCGGTATTGGATTAATCAATAAATTACATGCTTACAAATTACAGGAAAATGGCCTAGATACTGTTGATGCTAATACACAACTTGGATTCAAGGCTGATTTGAGAGACTATGGCGTAGGTGCACAAATCCTACGGAACCTAGGTGTAACAAAAATGCGCCTGATGTCCAACAACCCTACGAAACGTGCAGGATTGGTCGGTTATGGTCTGGAAATTGTAGAAAATGTTCCAATTGAAATTACAGCGAATCCCTACAACGAGGAATATCTAAAAACTAAAAGAGATCGTATGGGTCATACCATTATGAAGAATCTGTAATAGAAATTAGAAAAGAATCTATTAAAAGCGGTGTTTCTCCATGGAGAACACCGCTTTTTTATGAAAGTTGTGATGTTCCCATGGCAGTTCTTTCAAGAAATAGAGGTAACTTTATACATATGGATACGAAAGGTAAACATATCATCTTTTTTGACGGTGATTGCTTAGTTTGTAATCGTTTTGTTCAAATTCTATTGAAAATAGATCGTAATAATAGATTTCTATTTAGTTCTCTACAATCTGACTTCGCTAAAAATAGTTTACATGCCACGCCTAAAAATATTGATTCCATCGTCTACTTGTCTCCTAACAGCAGTTTCATTAAAAGTGAGGCGATATTGAATATCTGCAAAACATTAGGTTTTCCATATTCAATCGTATATTCCCTAAAAATATTACCAAAGGCATGGCTGGACACAGCTTACGATTATTTTGCAAAAAATCGTTATAAATGGTTTGGATCCAATACATCCTGCACTGTCCCCTCCGAAAGACAACGAAAAAAATTTATCTAAGTAAAGCCTTCTATAATCTTGTGTGTTTACCAAACAATGAGTAAACGGATATTGTTTCAAAAGTAGCGGTTATTCGGACAGCCCAGGAAATAAATAAAATACAGACCATAGAAAGAAACATTAATTTGAAAAAAATATAATTCCAATGAAAAATCCACTTATAATTGACAAAGCCTATATAAATGGAAAATTTATCACATCAAAAAATACATTTGATGTGATAAACCCCGCCACAGGAAAAGCAATTGCAGTATTACCGGATCTTAAAGTTGCTGACTGCATTAAAGCAATACAAGCCGCTGATAAGGCATGGAAAAGCTGGAAGAATACAACGTCAACAGAACGCTGTATTATTGTTCGCAACTGGTACAATCTTATTCAACAAAATAAAGACTTGCTTGCTGAAATTATGACACTTGAGAGTGGAAAACCTCTCCATGAATCGAAAGTAGAAGTAGATTACGGCAATTCATTTGTTGAGTGGTTTGCCGAAGAAGGTAAGCGAGCCTATGGGGAAACTATCCCAGTCCAGAAAAAAGGAACACGCATGATGACCATCCGACAGGGAGTGGGTGTCGTTGCTGCAATTACGCCCTGGAATTTCCCTTTAGCTATGATTACCCGAAAGGTTGCTCCCGCACTCGTGGCAGGCTGTACAGTAGTTCTCAAACCTGCATCACAGACACCTTTATCTGCAATTGCATTGGTCAAACTAGCTGAAGAGGCCGGTGTCCCAAAAGGCGTCTTCAATGTTATTACAGGAAAAGACAGTGCTGGTATAGGAAAAGAACTAGCTACAAATGATCTTGTACGAAAGCTTTCTTTTACAGGCTCTACCGAGGTAGGTAGAACATTGGTCGAACAATCAGCTTCAAACATCAAGAAAGTCTCCATGGAACTTGGTGGAAATGCCCCCTTTCTAGTATTTAATGATGCAGATATTGATGCCGCAGTCGAAGGTGCTATAGCCGGTAAGTTCCGAAATGCTGGACAGACATGTGTCTCTATTAACCGTTTCTTAGTCCAGGAAGACATCTACGATGAATTTGCTACAAAACTTGCGCATGCAGTTCGTCAATTAAAAGTAGGCAATGGATTGGACAAGGGAGTTCAAGTTGGGCCATTGATCAATGCCAAGGGATTAGAAAAAGTGCAACTTCATGTTCAGGATGCTTTAAAGCACGGCGCAGAATTAGCGACAGGTGGACATGTGATCAAAGATCTTTTTTTCCAACCTACTGTCCTAACGAATATCCCCAAAGAAGCACTTATATTTCATGAAGAAACTTTTGGGCCAGTTTGCGCACTGTTTAGTTTCAAAACAGAAGAAGATGGTATCACCATGGCCAATCAAACTGAATTTGGCCTTGCCTCCTATTTCTATAGTACCGATATCAATCGTTGTTTTCGCGTAGCAGAACAACTTGAAGCTGGTATGGTAGGTGTTAATACGGGATTAATATCAAATGCAGCAGCTCCATTTGGTGGAGTAAAACAATCTGGCGTAGGTCGAGAGGGATCAAAACATGGGCTCGATGAATATATGGAACTGAAGTACATCTGTTTCGCCGAATAAATACGACATAGCCAACTACTATTATGGAAAGAGGCTGCTTGTCCCATATATTATCATTGTTAAATGTATGAGACAGGTAGCCCCTTTGTTTATCGATTTTATGTCGACCACGCTTCTTGGTCAATCAAACCCCGCCACAGAAAAATAAGCTTCGGCTCAGCTGGATAATTACCGCTGTGTTTTAATAAATTCTGTCAATTTTTCCCGTGTTGAACTAAAAGACAATGCTTCGCCTACTTTATCATAGTTTTCTTTATCCACACAACCTGAATAAGCATATTTAGCAAAAGCCAATTTATTATCGTCCCTTACAAATAGTTCCATGAGATCTATAATTTCGCTACTGCGCAATCGTCTATTTTTCAGTTCCTGAGCAGCAATCTGCAAACGGTCTTGATCATTTTCTTTTTGATTGAGCAGATCGTTCAATTGATTAGCTTCATTTTTATCTGGATACTCCATATTATCGGCCGGATCTTCTTGGTTTCGTTGACCATAGTTTCGATCATCCTCAGACTCGCTATAGCGCTCGTTTTGTTGTTGATCGCGATAATAGCTGTCTGCATTATCATCATCGTCATTGTAGTTATCCCTATTACGATAATTATCATTATACCGACCAACAGGATTCATCGATTCCAATACAATTCCTCTATTTCCGCCACGGCTGCTTACGGAAAACACAACATCAAGATATTGGCCGTTTCGATTAACAAGCTGCACCGCAGTCCCGTTTAGTGTTCTACGCTGTCTATTTGCGAATACTATTCGGAGATTATACCTTGGATTTTGTAAATTCGGCACACGAATATCATTGGAGGGTCTAGTATTGTACAAAACATTATTGATATAAAGAAAGAAAGGAGCATCGATCGAATAGATATTTAATGTTCCTCCATAAGGTCTATAACGTTGGGCAAATACCCCATTTGCCATAGCTAGCAACATGATCACAGTCAAAAGTCTTTTGTACATATTCCTTTTCAATTTATAATCGTTCGACTAGTAAGAATAAAAAAGGATTAAGAAAAATAAGAATTTAACGTTTTACTTGAGTTGCTTTTTATTTCGGAACTTTTTGTAGAGTTTTACAGCCATCATCAGAGAAATCGATAATATTAAAAGTCCGAGGACACCAAATATCCAATTGAGAGCAGATTTTAAGACGACTGTAAATACGATTGCAAATAATAATACAGTTGCCAGCTCATTCCAAAGACGCAATTTGGTCGAGGACCAAGTGGAAGATTCCTCTTTTAATTGAAACATAATACGCTGGCAGGCAAAGTGATAAAGAATTAGTCCCAATACAAAAGTAAGTTTAACATGCATCCAACCCATGGTCAACAATCCCGGATTGATATACAGCATGACAAAAGCCGCCAGAATAGTAAGATACATGGCAGGTGTGGTGATAATCCACCACAATTTGCTCTCCATCAGTATAAACTGTTTATGCAAAACCCCATATTCTTCCGCAGATTTGGATTTAGCTTCCGTATGATAAATGAACAAGCGAACGATATAAAATAATCCGGCCATCCAACAAACCACAAAGATAATATGAACTGCTTTTGCGTATAAATAGACCATAGTTACAAAAATAAGAAAAGTTAAGTGCAATCGATAAAGCTAAGCTTTAATTAGATAAATCTTACATACAGTATACAAAAAGACGCAGAACTTTTCCTTGATAACTTTAGTGCCAGTAATATATGAAATAAACAAAGCTTCAAACCTGCTAGATCGCATAGCGGATTTGAAGCGTTAGTATTTCCGGCTATTTCAATCGGTCTATTTCTTTTGTGAAGAAGTATTTAATTCCTTATAGAGCAAGAACAAATGGGCTGCTGACCAGCTAAAATGTGGAGCTTTAAGCTTTTTACCGGTGCGGGCCTCATAGTTCTCATGAATCGGTCCATTGCCAGACAATCCCTCCAGCCGCTCAAATACTTGGTGAGTATATAAATCCGCTTCTTTTTGATAACCGTATTTCCTTAATCCAGAAATCGCAAAATAAACCTGATCCAACCAAATAGGGCCACGCCAATATCCACGATCCATAAATTTAGGGTCATCTAGCGCAGCAGTAGGGAAAGGCACAAAGGAGCCAAATTTAGCGGTATCCCGCATCACACGTATCACAGCTTCAGCCTGTGACCTAGTCGCTGAGCCTGTCCACAACGGCGACCAACCTTCAGGACCAAAACACGTGATAAACGTTCCATCCAATTTGCGATCGAAATAATAACCATGCTCACTATCAAAGAAATATTCCATCGTTAGGTAGGGTTCCTTTTTTCCCCGAAATGGCACACCGAGCAATTCCGCAAAATGCATCAGATATTTTCGTTCCAACTCAAGATAAGCACTGAGCTCCACAGACTCTTGATCCATGCTCCAGGCACCTTTTTCATTTAATAACATCTGAGTGCTATCATACCGTATAGCGTTGTCCATGCCGCTTTCCCACTTCGCGGCTTCCAATGTTCCATCAGTAGCACCGTACTCACAGATGCCATTTTTATTATGGTCCCGGTAACGAAACCACCATTCATGATACAAGACTAGTTTATCATACATTTCACGTACAAAAGATAAGTCATGATCTGCCTCATAGATTGCATTTACCGCCCAGGCAGCTAATGGTGGCTTGGAATCACGGTAATTATTCTCGCGATGGTCCGTGTAAATACAATCAGCAATCATCCCGACACTATCTTGAAAATCAAACATAGCGCGAATCTGATCTTTCGCCAAAACAGGATCTATCTGTGCCAGTGCAACAGCATGCTTCCAAGAGTCCCAGGCCCAAAATCCAACAAAGTAGTCAGCTACATGTGAAGGGACGACACCGTCATGTTTTAATTCCTTTTTTGCACTCCGCCAATTGCTCATCAGCGTCATCATACTTTTCACCATAATGCGATGTTCCTCCATGGAGAGTTCCGAACGTGTATTTGAGCTGATATAATTCGCCCAGCGTGCTGTATGCTGTATGCTTAAAGCCCTACTTTGCTTAACAGTGGCTTTTGCTGCTACAAGCGCTTTTTCCAAACTGATCGGGTTAGCATAATGGATCAGGACAATCTCTGTATCAGCTTTTTCTAAATGGGCTTCATATTTCCCCTGATTACAAGTTACTTTCACACCAGCTTCAAAAGATAGTAAAAGAAGTTCCCCATTTGGAAGTTTAGACCACAACGTATTATCTGCTAATGTCCATTGCCCTTGATTGAGATTGCCATAAGTCCATAGCTCTTTTGATGATTTGTTTTTAATATGAAAGATGGCAGTTGTTGATGAAACGAGTTTCATAGTTTGCTCAACTTCCATACCCTCTCCTCGCAAACGCATCCACAAGTGATCCGGATAATAACAACTGCTATCACGGCTCAGAAGATTTTTTTCTCGAACCAGAGCTGTTCCAATCTGCAACAAAGCACTACTTAACCAAGCGCGCGCATCCAGATCATAGGGTCCACAAAAACCGGTCACGGTCTTATTCTCATGGATACCAAATCCCACCCAAGCGCCGCGATCGGTATAAAATGGATTTGTTCGACGGGCTGAACCTTCCGGTTCCTGTTCGACCCTTAACAATCCACCATAACCATCCATTTTAGAAGGCTTGACCGTATTGCATCCTACTAAAATCAAACAAAAGCTAATTATAACCCATAAGGTTTCGATCTTATTTCTCATAAATAACAAAAAAAAGTAACTAGAAAGGGAACACTGAAGTCAACCAATATACCATGGATGATCGCAACGAGAACATATTGTTTGCCGGAGTATTGTGTGATAATGGGTAATGCAGTATCCATGCTTGTGGCTCCAGCGATAGAAATCGGCGCCAATGGACCAAACCATTTCCGAGCTAATGGAGCCATCAAGAGAGCTAATAGTTCACGCATCAAATTCGACATCAACGCTATAGTTCCCAATGTGACACCCTTATACTGTGTAATAAAAATACTTGATAAAGAATAGTAACCAAATCCAGATCCTACGGCCATGCTTTCAGGTGCGTTCCAGTCCCGGATAAAGAAACTAATGATAAACGTACCTAACAATGTTCCAACGATAGTTGCCAGGGGCACAAGCACGATGCTTAAATTAACTTTTCGAAGAGACACTAAGAGTTCTCTATCATACCCAATGGTGACCCCGACCAACAACATCAATGCATAGAGGACGTAAGTATTCCATTCTTCTTTCAACAATTCAGCTGGAATAATTCCCTTGAAACCGACAAAAACACCCACGATAAAAAATGCGAGAATGATCAAACTACCTTTCATGTTTGCTAAAGAATAAACGATAAACGAGCCATGAGCAAAGAACACTCCCAGCTACTCCGGCCAATGTGATCAGTATAGCTTGCAACCCCAATGTATCAAGATTATCTACTATTTTTGGATTTTGTCCGACCTCTCGTCCCAAGAGAAATAGTAAGGCAAATATGACCAATCGGACAAGAATACCTGTATGTTTAAGAATAGGATAGGATCGAAGTCCTATCCCTATTCCCACACCTAAAAGCATGACAAAAAAAACGGTAAACATGCTCCTTAATTAATTTTATCATTTGATTTGATCTCCAGCAATGGAACGGGGTAAAAGTTATGCTTAGCTGGATCAAAACTATTCCGATCGACGGCCTGCAATGCTTCTTTCGCTTTCCCCCATCTTCGCATATCGTAGAATCGGGTATTTTCCAAAGCAAACTCCACGATACGCTCATGTTCGATACGTTTTTTCACTTCGGTAACAGACAAATTCAAAGGAAGCGCCGGCATATCAGCTCGTTGGCGTACCTGGTTGATCAAAGGTATAGCATCCCCGGGACGATTACGTTCGTTTAGGGTTTCAGCCAACAACAGCAATACATCAGCATAACGCATCAAGGGAAGATTGACTGCTGTACGCGATTTGTCCAAATCAGCAGCCGTCCTTGGTAAGTACTTTCTGAAACTTGCCCGGTCAGATCCGGCGCCAAATATTTCATCGTAAGTAAAGCCATAAACACCCCCATTCTTCAAATCATTGAAGTAAGGATCATTACAAAATACCGTCTGGTACATACGCGAGTCATAACGCCCTGTTGTCGCAATCTTACCTTCCTTTTTAAATTCATTTAAGAGCATCTTGCTCGGCAAAATTTCGTCCCAACCTCCCAGTTCTCCCACGGCTATCCACTTATGCAATGCTGTGCGGTAACTCGCCCCATTAGCCGTGTTATCCGTAAATTGAAGTTCAAAAATTGATTCTGCACTATTTTTATTTGTACCGTCAAACATAGACAGGAAATCTTTTTCCAGCTTATATCCTGATACGGCTTTGAAAGCCTGCTCAGCTTTTCCGAGAAGTTCATCCTTCTTCGCCGTATTTTCATAGGCCAAAGTCAAATAACTGTACCCGAGGTAGGCGTTCGCCGCTCCCTTGGTTGCCCGACCGGCATTCGCAGCCTCCTGTTTCATCGGCAGATTGGCAACTGCAGCCTCCAGATCCCCGATAATAAAAGCCCATGCTTCATCCCGCGCAGACAATGCTTTATTAATCTTTCCCTCACTGGTGATATATTGATCGCGGACAATGATCTTCTCCCAGTTGAGTAACAGTTTAAGATGATAATAGGCACGTAGAAACTTCGCTTCAGCTATAATCTGACTTTTCTTATTTGCATCCATTTCAATTGCTGCAGTCTTCTCGATGACTTGATTTGCATATGAAATTCCACGATAGGCTTTGCTCCAATAGGCCGTAAATTGACTATTACCGTTTGTATAGGTAAAATTATAGAGTTCCACCCAAGTTTGATAGTTCAAGGCATCACTTCCTATTTCACAAACATCTTCACGATAGGCTTCGACCGGAAATTTTACCTCTGCAAATTCCCATACATCTGTCGCCGCTTCCAACTGCGAGTACGCAGCAGAAAGTCCAGACTCGGCATCCTCAGCATTACGCCAAAAATTATCTGAAGTAAGTTTGTCTGGTGATGCTAAATCCAATTTATCGCTGCAGGACAATGTCGTACTTAATGCACATGCGATACAAAGAATCCATTTATAATTTGTTTTATTCTTTTTCATCTTTTTTTTCTTTAATTATGATACAATAAATACCCAAGTCCTAAAACGTGAATTGAACTCCAAAGGAATAAGACTTGGTAAATGGAAAAATATAACGGTCCACACCTGTATTTAACACGCTGGATTTATTATTGACTCCAGATGGTGCAAACTCAGGATCAATTCCTTTGTATTTTGTCCAGGTATACATATTCTGTCCACTGATATAAAATCGTAGATTTTCTGAACGGATTGCATGTAAAAGATTTTTAGGTAAAGTATATCCGATCTGCAACTGACGTAATCTAATAAAGTTACCTGACTCCAGAAAACGTGTAGATTCACGACTGTTTCCATTTGGGTCTTGTAATACAGCACGTGGAACATCGGTATTACGGTTATTTTCTGTCCATGCATCTAATGTGCTACTCAGAAAGTTTGATCCAGAACTCATGGCTTCAAAAAAGTACCTGTTCCCGTTATAGAGTTTATGTCCCCAACCACTTCCGATCAATGCCGAAAAATCAATCCCTTTGTAAGAAGCCCCAAGATTCAATCCCACTTCCAATTTAGGAATTCCCGTACCACTGTATTTTTTATCTTCATCATCAATTACACCATTACCATCGACATCGACAAAGCGGATATCGCCTGGCTTGGCATTATCTTGTAACAACTTACCATCCTTGTTGACATGTTTGTTCACCTCTTCCATATTCTGGAAGATACCATCAGTCTGGTAAAGGAAAAATGCGCCGATCGGATAGCCTACACGAGTTTGATTAGGAAAATGTTCCGTATCGAATTTAAGCCCATTTCCCAAAAGAATCTGATCTTCATTCGCGAGGCTCACCACTTTATTTTTCAATGTTGATAGATTTAAGCCGATATCGTACTGAAAAGCATTCTTTCGATTAGCGTACTTTAGTTCAAGCTCAAAACCTGAATTTCGGATCTTCCCAACATTTAATGTCGGATCTTCCAAACCTGCCGATGGAGCGACTTTTTTAGTGATCAAAAGATCGTTGGTGGTTTTAGTAAAATAATTTACCGAACCCCTTAATAAATTATTGAATAGACCGAAATCGGCGCCTATATTTTTTGATTCTGTAGTCTCCCAGCTCAACAGTCTATTCTCAAGCCCCATTGCTATGCTTCCGGGCCAAGGATTGCCACTTCCGCGTACATATCCCATGTATAAGTTGTTGTAGGTACTGATCAGCGCCTGGTGGTCATAATATCCCAAGGCGACCTCATTTCCCAGTTTCCCCCAGCTTCCCCTTAATTTCAGATTGGATACGAAAGATTCCTTTGGAAAGAATGCCTCCTCATCGATCTTCCAGCCCAATGCTATCGAAGGGAAATTTCCATATCGGCTATCTTTTCCGAATTTGGATGAGCCGTCACGACGTAAGGTTAACTGTACCAGGTAACGATCAGCATACGAGTAATTGATACGTCCGAAGATAGACACGCGGTTATAGTCATATTTAGAACCATCGGCAGAAAATGTCCCTCCCTGTCCCGAACTGATGGTCATAAAGTTCGGGTCCAAAAATCCCTCGGCGCTCTCTTTACTCATTAGTTTACCATTCTCAACCGAGTATACGATCTTCTTTCCTTCAACACCCACATTATTCCAATTAGATTCCTGCATATTCAACGAACTGCCCAAAAGTGCATTTAAACTATGTTTTCCAAATTCGGTTTTATAGTTCAGGAGATTATCAAAGACCTGCTCCTGCCAGTAACTGCGCCCTTCCCAATAAAAAGGAAATTCATAAGGATTTTTTTCATCGGAAGCAAATGGCGGATAATGGTAATAATTTTGTGTATTGATCGCATTAAAAGCATAACTTGTTTTAAAGGTTAGGCCTTTAATAATATCCACGCTAACAAAAGCATTTCCCGCAAAATCCTGCTTTTTGGTCCAGCTTGTTTTATAATGTTCATCAGCAACCACGTTGACATTATTAGGAATACCACCCCAATTTGTCAAACCAAAACCACCTTTTTCTCCGGAGTCATACACCGGCACTAAAGGCGAAATCATATACGCTTCTTTTAGACTAAAATTAGGCCCGTGGTATTTCGAATTCGTATAGGCCATGTTCCCTTCCACCGTAAAGATATTCTTCTTGGTCCCCAGTTTCATACGGACATTTTCCTTTTTGAAATCGTTCGCAATAACTACACCCTTGTCATTACTTAAGTTAGCGGACAGAGAATAGCGGGTATTGTCTTGTCCGCCCCGGATGGCAACACTATTCGCTGTGGAAAGCCCTGAACGGAACACCTCTTCTTGCCAATCCGTATTATTCGTACCTGGTTTGTTGATATAGTCTGGGAGTTTAACTGCTGTCGTAGCGTACTTATTGTATTCGTCATACATTTGGCGATGCACTTTTACATATCCCTCAGCATCCAGCACTTTTAGTCGATTGGATGTCTCTGTTACATTCGTAAAACTATTGATATCCACAAGAATTTTACCGGATTTACCAGCTTTTGTGGTAACGATAACGACACCGTTGGCAGCGACGGAACCGTATATAGCAGCAGCGGCACCATCTTTAAGCACTTCCATACTTTCAATATCATTGGGATTGACGTTACTGATTGTACCGGGGAAACCATCTATGATATACAAGGGTTCATTACTACCAAAAGTATTGACCCCGCGGATCTTGACCTGTACCCCTGCACCGGCAATACCACTATTTTTCTGCACATTGACACCAGCAGCAACCCCCTGCAATGCCTCAGCGGGATTTGTTGTGGCTCGTTTTGACAGATCTTTTGTATTAATGCTCGCTATTGCACCCGTGACATCCGATTTCTTTAAAGTACCATATCCGATCACAACAACTTCATCAAGTTCTCTATTTCCACTAGTTAAAGTAACATTGATATCTTTTCCTGCCTGCACATTAATTTGTTGATTTTGGTACCCCACATAGCTTATCTGGAGGAAATCCTTCGCATTGATTTCCAATGAAAAAGCACCGGATAGATCAGTAGCAACAGTCTTCCCACTGCCCGTAGCATGTATACTTACCCCTGCTAGTGGCTCCCCCTTTTCATTTACTACATTTCCTTTTACTTGTCCCTTTTGCTGTTTATTTCCAACCTTACGTTTTAATAAAATCCGTTTCCCCGCAATGTCGTATGTAATCGAGCTCTCTTGTAACGCATCTTTCAACAGTGCTTCCAAGCTGCTTGCCTGAATATCATAGAAAAGTGGTGTCTTGACATCTACATCCGAATTACTGAACATAAATGAATAGCCATACTTCTTTTCAACAATTTCGATAAGTGACTTAAGATTTGAAGACTCCTTTTTGCCGGATGCCTGCTGCGCATTTACAGCAAAGAAGGTCTGGCTGAGGAGCAAAAGACTCATCAGAATAGGTTTCTTTTTCATAATTTATGGTATATTTTGTTTTAAGTAGTTTACATCATCAATTTTGGTTATCGCTTTTTTGAAACTATAGTAACAGATTTACCTTCTATTGTATAATGTATTGGTGTAATGACATTAATCAATTCCAAAATTTCGCGAAGGCTTTCAGTTTTCACTTTGAATGTATAATGCCTATCGGACTCTGCACCCTCCCAAGTAATATTGACTCCATACCAACGTTCCAATTTCTTGAGAACACTTTCCAAAGATTCGTCCTCAAAAACAAGCTCTTCGGATTTCCATGTGCTATATTGGACAGCATCCAATTGTCGGGCCTGCGTATACCGACCACTCCGTTTATCCAATTGGATCCAGTCATTAGGTTTTAATTCCCGGATCAATTGTCCTTTTTTATTTTTTATGGCTACTTTTCCACGCAACAAAGACACCTCTATTTTTCCATCATCGGCATAAGCCGAAACATCAAATGCAGTACCTTTAACCACAACATCCAAATGAGAAGTCTGCACAGTGAAGGGCATGTTTTCTTTTTTGACCACATCAAAAAATGCCTCGCCTTCGAGTGTAATCTTGCGATCATGCTGATTGAAAGCATGGGAGTAGGTCATCTTGGTTCCTGCATTTAACCAAGCTTTTGATCCATCAGGTAATATAACCTGTGATTTTTGACCTAAAGCCGTATAAACAATAGTCTGCTCCGCCGAAGATGTATTCATCAAAATATTACGCTGAATGAAATATGTTCCCAATGTCCCTGATAGAAAAATAAGAATTGCCGCAGCACTGATCCACCACAAAAAACGGTTCCTGTCAAAAACAATAGTTTTAACAACAGGTTGAATACGACCTTGAATTTTGTTCCAAATCCGTGAGCGATCGGCCCTATCAATGATCAACGGTGGAACCTTGAGATGTATCCATTCTTTTTCCAACTGCAAAAGATAATGGCGGTTTTGTTCACTTGAATCGAGCCAAGCTACAATCGCTTCATTTTCCTTTACATCACTCTCTTTTTTAAGATATCGAACTAATTGCTCCAGTGACGGCTTATAACTGCTATTCATTATTTTGGGTTTACGACAAATAGACACCTAGGCCGGAGAAAACCCCTAAAAGATTTTGTATTTTTTTTAAAAATATTTAGACGAGTGTGGAAAGACCTGCACCACACATCGTTAAAACCAATAAAATCGAATCTGGATACAGTATTTGATAGCGCTCAAGTATATGTGCCCGTATTTTTTTAGACGCAATGGACATCTGATTTTCGACTGTCTTGATGGATATTTGCAGTTCTTGAGCGGCCTGCTGATAGGTCTTCTGTTCCTCCTTACAGTATTGATAGACGATTCTACATTTTTCGGGCAGTTTACCAATAGCTTCCTGATACACAAGGAAAAACTCCTCCCTATTGATACACTCCTCTGCTTCCTGGCGAGTCATTTCCTCCTTAAACCAACGCTCCAAATGCGCAGTGCGTGCACTTTCATTGCGTAAAGCATTGAGTACACGGTTACGGGCGGCCCGATAAAGATAGGTCTTGACATGGAAAATATGGATTTGATCCCGATCTTCCCATAGTTTAACAAAGACATCCTGCAAACAGTCCTCCACCAACTGTACATCACGCGTATAATACCCTAAAAAACGACATAGCTCATCAAAATAATGATGAAACACTTCTTCCAGCACTTCTTCATTAATCAGCAGTCCATCCATCAAGGTATTTTTACTCATTTATTAGGTTTTGCGACTAAGCTATAAAATAAAACAAGATTTACAAAAAAAGTAAGTATGCTCATTTTAACATATTTTGCACGAATTTTCACTATTTCTACTTAAAATTTGCATCTAAATAGTTTAACAATCTAAAAAAAATAAATCCAGTGATCCTCAGAACGCCTTCGCATATAAAAAAAGACCTGCCAGTAATGGCAAGTCTTCTTTTTATCAATCGGATATTTATTTAAAATCTTAGTTCATGTTTTCGGTATCCATCTCCTGAAAAACTTAGTATCTAAATTCTTTTACGACCTCGATTGCGTATTTTACATTGTCAAAAGGAATATCAGGCATAATACCATGCCCTAAATTGAATATAAAACCATTTTCCCCACGCATACGTTCAAATAATTCTGCAATCTTCTTTTTAATTACGGGTTTTTCAGCGTATAATACAAAAGGATCTAAATTTCCCTGAACAGCTATTCCCTGTGGCAAAGATTGCTTTATATTTTTAAGATCTGCATTCCAGTCGATCGAAACCACATCTGGCTGCGCCTCCACCATCATCGGAGCAAAAACAGATGATCCTTTACAGAAAGATATTACCGGAATATCTTTACGGTTTAATTTTGAAATAATCTGTTTGTTATAATAATGTGAAAAATCACGGTAATCGTTCCATGACAAGGCCAATGCCCAGCTATCAAATAATTGAACTGCGTTCGCGCCAGCTGCAATCTGCATATTGAGATATTCTACTGTTACATCCGCAATCTTTTGGAGGATGGTGTGCGCCAACTCAGGTTGATTGTTCAACATCAACTTCGTCAATTTGAAATCCTTTGATGAACCACCTTCAACCAAATAACTTAAAATGGTAAAAGGTGCTCCTGCAAAACCGATCAATGGGATACGGTTATCCAGACGCTGTTGAATTACTTTTATGGCATCAGCTACATATTGCAATTTATCTAAACAGTCAACTGATAATGCTTCTGCATCTTTTACAGAACGAACTGGATTAGAAAAACGGGGCCCTACTCCCTGCTCAAAAGAAAGATCTCCACCCATTGCCTCCGCTGTAACCAAAATATCCGAAAATAAGATCGCCGCATCTATTCCCAACAAATCCACCGGCAACATCGTCACGTCTGCTGCAATCTCTGGTGTTTTGCACATTTCGAGAAAAGAATACTTGTTTTTGATATCCCAATATTCTTTCATAAAGCGTCCAGCCTGACGCATCATCCACACAGGAGGTCGCTCCGTTTGCTGCGAGAATGCAGCTCTAATCAATAAGTCGTTTTGTAAAGTAGTACTCACTATAAATGTTTTGAAATTTCGTTTTCTATTTTTGTAATAATACTGGCCTGTCTTGCCGTTAAATGCAATTTGTTGGCCACCTCTGTATAGGCCCTTGCTCGTTCATAATCTGTCTTCCGCAGTGCAATATTAGCAAGGTTGATCATTACCATACCTTTTTCATTATCTTTTTTCCAGGGCAATCGGGAAGCCAACTGAAAATGGTATTCCGCCTCGTCGATACGCTCTTCTTTTAAAGCTATGTTGCCCATCATAAATTCATAGAAATTGCGACGCCCCTTACGAAGAGTATCCGGATTTTTTATCTCAGACAATAAGTTTTTCGTCTTTTCATAGTCTTGTCTATGAAAAGCCTGTGTGGCTAAAAAAACGGATCCTTCCCGGAAATGGCTCCAGATTAAATAACCAATTCCGCCAGCAAGCAATACAGATGTTTGATAATGTCCTTGATATAAACCATAGCCCAAAAGTAATGCAGCAATAAAAATAACGGCTATTCTAGCCTTAATTGTCATCATCTCTTACTACTATGCGTTATTGTCGGTAAACTTATAACCAACACCTCGGATAGAATGGAAATAAATCGGATGCTTTTGGTCAGGCTCAAAATATTTCCGGAATGTCAAAATAAAATTATCTATGGTACGTGTCGACGGATAGACATCATAATTCCATACGGTTTCTAAAATTTGCTCACGCGAAACCGCCTCGTTACGACGTTCGATCAACAGTTTCAGCAGCATCGTTTCCTTTTTCGTCAATGAAGTGATTGTTCCATCGGCAAGATGCAATTCATAAGAATTAAAATAGATGGTTTTGTCTCCGATTTGATAAGAGTTCAATTCTTTTAAATCATCTGGTTTCATGCCACGGCGAACCAAATTCCCAACGCGAAGAATCAATTCCTCCAAATTGAAAGGCTTTACCAAATAATCATCTGCCCCTTTTTTTAGCCCAGTAATACGATCTTCACTGCTATTTTTGGCAGTCAAAAACATGATAGGAACTTCTGTATTCTGTAGTCGAATTGTTTCCGCAACTTGAAACCCGTCAATTTCAGGGATCATAACGTCCAATATAACAAGATTGAAACGTTCTTCTTTAAAAACTTTCAATGCTTTTTTTCCATCAGTAGCCGTAGTAACACGGTAACCTTCCAATTCGAGATTCAACTTGATTGCTTCTAACAAGTGCTCTTCATCTTCGACAAGTAATATTCTTTGTTTACTTTGCATTTCTTTCAAATGTTACTTCAAAAATACTCCCTTTAGGAGTGTTATCTTTAACTTTAATGGTCGCGTCGTGCTTCTGCAACACAGTTTTCACGATATATAACCCCAAACCTGTACCTTTGGTTTTCCGTGTTGCCTCACTTCCCACGCGATAAAACTTATTAAAGATAAGTTTTTTCTCTTCATCACTGATACCTATTCCATGGTCAGCAACAGAAAAAATTATTTTATTGTTCTCCGTATATAATTTCACATCCACCATCGCGCAAGCCGGTGAATATTTAATCGCATTCTCAATGAGGTTTGTCACAACATTACTTATCGCAAATTTATCACCATGGATTATAACATCCGACTCCAGGTACGGTTTCAATACCTGTGAGCTGCATGAATTTTTTTGAAGCCTATCGACAATTTGCTCCACCAATGAGGTCAAGTTAAAATCCTCCTTCGGCATGCTGTAATTGCGACTGTCCAATTTGGTAGTCATCAACACATTCTCAACCAAATCATCTAACCGCTCAATATCTTTCAGGGAATTTTTTAAAAAAGTCTGCTGTTGTTCTTTATCCAGATCTCGTCTTAAAATCGTCTGAATATAAAGTTTTACTGAAGCCAGTGGCGATTTTAACTCATGCGTGATTGCTAAAAGAAAGTTTTGTTGTTGCTGTAATAATTTCTGCTCCCGCTCCACCAAACGCTTTAAACGCCAAGCACCCCATAAAAAAATGATCAAAAAGAAAATACCCTCTCCTATAATCATATTCTTTTTGCTCGGATCAAAGCGGATAAACATCACTCCCCACCAGATCAGCTGCATTACCGCATAAAACAAAAGGAAATAAAAGAGTAAAAGCGCTTTCTTCATGAAGCAAAAATAGCTATTCAACAAGGTATTCGGAAATATCCTAAAGATTATGACACAAAGAAGAAAATTAGCCGATTCACAATAAGCTAAAATCTCTTCAGAGATGGTATCTTTGTATATGTTTAATCGTGAGAAAAAGGATATTTTCTTTGATTTGGATCATACCATCTGGGATTTTGACAAAAATGCCGAAGAAAGTCTCCACGAATTATATTTCAAATACAAGTTTGACAGTTTATTTGACAAGGAATCCCCTACCCGTTTCATTGAAACTTATACGATCAACAATCATCGCCTTTGGGGATTATACCATCATGGAAAGATCTCCAAACCCCAGTTAAGGAAAGCGAGGTTTGCAGATACATTTATCGAATTGGGTGTAGACCCCGAATTATTTCCGGAAGAATTTGAATTGGAATACCTTGCGATCTGTCCCCAAAAGACAAATTTATTTCCCCATGCACATGAAACCTTAGCCTACTTGGACGAAAAATACAATCTGCATTTGATTTCCAACGGTTTCAAAGAGGCTTGTGAGACCAAATTGGAAAAGAGCAATCTCAACAGATATTTCAAAAACATCTTTATTTCCGAAGTTGTTGGAGTGAATAAACCTGACCCTAGGATATTTCAATTTGCATTGGAGACTACAGGGGCACAAGTACAAGAATCATTGATGATTGGAGATAATCTGGATGCAGATGTACGTGGTGCAATGAATATTGGAATGGATGCAATCTTCTTTAATCCGAACAGTATGGAAAAACCTGGAGATGTTCCACATATGATCCTCGATCTGAAAGAATTACAAACTATATTATAACAAAAAAGCAGCTTTAACGCTGCTTTTTTGCTATTTTAAAACCTTTACCGTTATGTTCTTAAACCAAACATCGTTTCCATGATCTTGGAGACCAATCAATCCTGACTTACTTTCTCCACCTACATGGCTTAGCAACTCAAAAGCCAACGGCCATTTTTCTTGACTAAATTTACTTTTTTGTAATAGGTCAATCCAAGATTTATCCCATAAGCTATATTCTACGACCTTCACACCATTTTGGAAATGCTCAACTTTACCATTATTCACGCGGATCTTCACTTGGTTCCATTCGCCATAGGGTTTGGCGTTTTGTGGCTTCGCTGGAATCATATCATACAATGAGGTCGATTTACGGTTTCCATCAACCCCCATTTTAGCATCCGGATGGTTTTCATTATCAAGAACCTGACATTCAGGAGATGAGATATAAATCGGCTGGCCTTCAACTTCTTTCGCTAAGAAGAAAATTCCTGAATTTGCTCCTTTTGCAACCTTCCATTCCAATTCCAATTCAAAATTTTTGAAGTCATAGGCAAAAATCAAATCACCACCTTCGTCCTTACCCACATTCGCTTCACTATCAAATTTTATTGCACCTTCATTGATCACCCATTTTTTTGGCACTACAGTTTTATCGTATCCTCTCCAGCCTTCCATCGAAGTACCATCAAAAATGACATACGCTCCGGCTTTATTCTTTTTGAATTTCTTGATATCTACACGTGGTAGATCCAAAATTTTGTAAGCTGGAACTTCTTTTTTTGCTTGCGCTACAGCTGTATTTAGATGGGCTGAAAAGGCCATCACCGATACCGCAAGAACTGTTTTTAATAACTTCATTCTTTTTAGTTTTAGGTTTGTTTCAAAATTAAAATTAAGCATTTGGGCTTAAAAAGAGGAATATTTTTTAATATTCCTCCCCACCACCATTTATTTCGTTTGTGTGAGTTTCCCGCTTTTTAGACTTACTTAAGTCCTGACTGCCAAAACGATATGATAGCGATAACGTTATCATTCGCTTCATCCAACGGTGCTCAAAATTAGATATAAGTTGAGTTGTCTCTGTCACACCATTCATTTTTCGTGAATTAAATACATCTCTAACATTCAACATAATCGACGCCTTCCTTTTGAAGACATCTTTTTTCAACGCGACATCCAACCCTTTCATCGCATTCATCTGTCCCTGCGCCATAACGCGTGAAGAATTATATTCTCCCCGCATTTGAGCAGAGAAAGTAGGTGTAAAACGATAATTAGCAGTTAAATTAGCATTGTAAGCGAAATCCTTCCTTTCTTTTATCTCATAGTCCGGATTTGCATTATATTTAATATGAATCAAATTGAGATTAAATGTAAAGTCAAAATCTTTTGTTGCGTTGACCTTTGAAATAAATTCAAAACCCGAAAGATTACGGCTGGTCATATTTTCCCATCGACTATACGTTCTGCCGTCTTCTATTTTGTAAACAAAAGGCTGGATTACCTCACTGGCGTGATTGAAATAAGCCGAAGATATTAAATTTACTTTTCCAAAAGTTTTCGCAAAACTCATTTCAAAACTGTGTACATCTTCTGGTTTCAGATTTGGATTTCCCTGACGGTAATTCAAATCATCCGATACATTTAGAAATGGATTGACCTGCCAACCACGAGCGCGTTGTACGCGACGCGAATAACTAAACTGAATTTTATCACCATTATCATCTACATCATATGTTAAAAACAAAGTCGGGTATAATCTAAAAAAGTTCTGCTTTGCATTGGATTCTCTTTCCAAGGCGTCAGGATCTTTCGAGAGATAAGTGGACCTAAGTTCAAATTGTTCTCCCCTTAACCCGATTTGATAGCCAATTTTGTCCGTTAGTTTATTTTGATAGTTAGCATAAATCGCATGGACAACACTGGTAAAATCAAAATCATTACTAATCTTATAGTCTGGTAGGTAATTGCCTAGTGAATCACGGAGTTTGGAAAATTGCGTATCAAATGACTTTCTAATTTGGGAACGGTAGCCAGCCTCAAATTTACTTACTTCAGAGAATGGCAGCACATAATCCAACTGAAGATTGATATTCTTACCATCTTCGGAGGTCTCGTTCGTCCGTGCGGTTTCTTTCCGTCCATCGGTATAGTTTTGAGAAAAATCGTTCGTACCATCCTCCTTGTCTCTTCCGTAACTCGCATTTGCCGTCAATTCTTCTCCTTGCCGTTTAAATTGATGTCTAAAATCGGCATTGAATTCGTAACCAAGATCATCTTCGAATTGATTCGACTTACGTGCGCTTTTTCCGATTTCATCTGTTCGTTTAAAGAACCGATAATCTAAGTCTTCAACTCTTTTATTATCCCGAATACTCAAATTACCGGAAAAACTCAATGAAGTGCGGTCAGACATATTATAGTCAAACCCTGCTTTGACTGTATGGCTGTTTCCCTTTCTAGACGATTCAGATTCACTATAATTACGGGTGGTATCACTCAAAAAGGTATTGTCCGTCTTCCCACTTCCCACCATGTTACGTTTATTGAAGTTATAGGATCCAAAATAATTGAATTTCCGATCACGATAATTCAGGGTGATACCCGCCATATAATTATCATAGGAACCTAGCGAAGCATTAACCGATCCGTTCAGACCTGTTCGAATATTTTTCTTTAAGACAATATTGATAATCCCTGTCTGCCCTTCCGCATCATATTTGGATGAGGGATTCGTAATGACCTCAACTTTTTCTATGGAATTGGCAGGAAGGCTCTGAAGCAAAGACGTGACATCATTTCCTGCTAGCGCTGACTCGCGACCATCTATTAGGATTTTGACGCTACTAGATCCACGCAGGCTAACAGATCCATCTTGATCCACCTGAAGCGTGGGCACATTGGCTAACACGTCTGTTGCTGTTCCACCTGCGCTAACCAAACTCTCACCAACGTTAAATGTTTTACGGTCAATACCGATCTGCATTGCAGGAACTCTGCCCTCTACAACTACTTCATCCAGTAACTCACCCGTTGAATTTAGGCCAATTCGCCCAAGATCTTTACTACGCGCAGCAACCACCTCCACACCTTCAATGGTTTGAGTTTCGTAACCAACATAGCTAATGCGTACATGATATATACCCGGTTTGACATCCGAGAATAAAAGAAATCCTTGATCTACAGATTGCGCGCCTTTGACATAGTTATTGGCTGTATCCAAAAGTGCTGCACTAGCAGAGGAAATGGGTTTGGAAGTTTTGCTATCGATCAGGATAGCTTTGATTTGACCGGTTTGTGCGAAAACAAGTATCGGCAGAAAGAATACAAATAATAATAAAAATTTAAACGATTTAGCGTAAAATGACATGAGAGCTTCAGCTTAGTTTATAGTTCAGTGCAAATAAAACTAAAACTTATAGACAAACTTAAAGCGTAACCATATTATTACGGTAACAAAAAGGATAGTAATTTACTCCACGGAGACTGTCAATCCCTCCGCTTTCAAAATCTTACGGTAGATTTCCATCTCTGTAAAAGTGCCTTCCAAAACGGCACACTTTCCTTCGGTATGCACTTTCCATGCAATTTTTTCAGCTTGCTTTTCGGTATATTGAAGGTGATACATCAGACAATGAATTACATGGTCGAACGTATTCGTTTCGTCATTCCATAAAATCAGGCGATTAGAGTCCTTAACAGACGCTAATATCTCTTCTAACGTAAAGGTTTCTTCAGCAGTTTGGGTACCCATGCTGCAAAAATAGAATATTTTTTTCTAAATTAACGACAATATAAAAGGGAAGAATACAATCAATTAGAGGAATTTATTATGTTTCAGTCAAAAATCGCAGGAATTGGCTATTACGTTCCAAAAAACGTATATACCAACGAGGACTTAACACGTTTTATGGATACCAGTGACGAATGGATTCAGGAAAGAACAGGTATCAAAGAGCGTCGCTACGCCGACCGTATCGGCGAAACGACAACCACAATGGGTGTTGAAGCCGCGAAAATAGCAATTGAACGCGCCAATATCAGCAAGGAAGATGTCGATTTCATCATCTTCGCAACTTTGTCGCCCGATTATTATTTCCCGGGCTGTGCAGTTTTACTCCAACGAGAAATGGGAATGAACGAGGTGGGGGCATTGGATATCCGAAACCAATGTTCAGGTTTCATCTATGCCCTGTCCATAGCGGATCAATTTGTCAAAACGGGGATGTATAAAAATGTACTCGTTGTAGGATCGGAAAAGCATTCCTTTGCGCTCGATTTCTCAACAAGAGGCCGTGCCGTTTCTGTTATCTTCGGTGACGGTGCCGGGGCAGTCCTTGTACAACCAACAACCGACGCTGGTAAAGGAATTTTGAGTACGCACTTACATTCTGACGGAGCTGAAGCAGAAAAGCTCGCCATGTATTATCCAGGGGCCTCAAGCGGAATCTGGTTGGATAAAATGCCCGATTGGCCGAAACAGGAGTTGGGCGGTTTATTGATGACCAAAGAAATGCTTGAAGATGGCACTGCCTTCCCCAATATGGATGGACAGGCTGTATTCAAAAAAGCTGTTGTAAAATTCCCTGAAGTAATTCATGAGGCTTTGACCAAGAACAACTTGAAAACTTCTGATATCGACCTATTAATTCCGCATCAGGCGAATCTTCGGATTTCACAATTTGTACAGAAAACCTTGGGATTAAATGAAGATCAAGTCTTCAACAATATCCAAAAATATGGAAATACAACAGCAGCTTCTATACCTATCGCGCTATGTGAGGCATGGGAAGCTGGTAAAATCAAAGAAGGCGATCTGATCTGTTTAGCCGCCTTTGGGGCAGGATTTACTTGGGGATCCGCATTAATCAGGTGGTAATAAGAGAATAATAGCCATAAAAAAGGGGATAATCATATGATTATCCCCTTTTTTATGCTTTCCGAATAGGATTATCCGTTTGACAAAGCCGCTGCTCCAGAAACGATTTCGGTCAACTCTGTAGTAATTGCCGCCTGACGTGCCTGGTTGTAGGATAACTTGAGTGATTTCAACAAGTCACCAGCATTTTCAGTCGCTTTATCCATAGCCGTCATACGCGCCCCATGCTCAGAAGCATTGGAATCCAAAACAGCTTTGTATAATTGAATCTTTATGGCTTTAGGAATTAATTCCTCGATAATCTTCTCTTTGGAAGGTTCGATGATATAATCCACTTCAGCTTCAATTTTTGCTTTATGCGTATGTTGTGTATTTCCCTCTGCAGGTGGTAATAAAGGTAAAATCTGTTCCGCAGTCAGTTCTTGAACTGCAGCGTTTTTGAACTGGTTGTAAACCACTTCTACACGATCAAAATTACCTTCCTTAAATTGTTCCATGATAAATTCTGTCACTGCTGAAACAGACCCAAAATTTAAATCAGAAAACAAATCTGAGTGATTAGCGATCACATTGAAATTACGTTTCGAATAGAAATCGTAACCTTTTTTACCAATACCTATGATACTTAAATTACCCTTCGCATGTTGCTCAGCATATTTGTTAGCGATCAGGTTATTGGTTGTCTTGATCACGTTCGCATTGAATGCTCCAGCCAAACCTCTATTAGAAGAAACAACAACGATCAATACCTTATTTGGCTCACGATCTACTGTAAAAGGAGAATTGCCTCCCTCTACACTTGCAGAAACATCAGCCAAAATATCTCTTAGTTTATTCGCATATGGGCGCAATTGTAAGATAGCGTTAGTAGCGCGCTTCAATTTCGCAGCCGAAACCATTTTCATAGCTTTCGTAATCTGCTGTGTTGATGATACCGAGGTAATCCGATTTCTTACTTCTTTTAAATTTGCCATATCTGAGATTGGAGATAGGAGATCTGAGATGTGAGATTTAAGAAATCTATTAAAGACATCTCAAATCTCAAATCTATCATCTCACATCTATTTAATATTTTGATGCTAAATCCTTAGCTACTGTTTCTAATACTGCAGTCAACTCATCAGAGAATTTACCAGCTTTGAACGCTGATAAAACTTCTGGATGGCGTTGTTCCAATTGCGTCAAGAATTCTTCTTCGAATTCTCTTACTTTATTTACTGGAACATTACGCAATAAACCTTTTGTTCCAATATAAATGATCGCAACTTGTTTTTCTACAGAAACTGGAGAGTATTGACCTTGTTTCAAGATCTCCACGTTACGAACACCTTTATCCAATACTGCTTTAGTAGCAGCATCTAGATCAGAACCGAATTTTGCGAAGGCTTCCAATTCACGGTATTGCGCTTGATCTAACTTCAATGTACCGGATACTTTTTTCATCGGTTTGATCTGCGCGTTACCACCCACACGAGATACCGAAATACCTACGTTGATCGCCGGACGGATACCAGCATTGAATAAGTTAGACTCCAAGAAGATCTGACCATCTGTAATTGAGATTACGTTGGTAGGAATATACGCCGAAACGTCACCCGCTTGTGTTTCAATGATCGGAAGAGCCGTCAATGAACCACCACCTTTAACCAAATGCTTGATGGACTCAGGAAGGTCATTCATGTTACGCGCGATATCATCTGAAGAGTTGATTTTCGCAGCACGCTCTAATAAACGGCTGTGTAAGTAGAATACGTCACCTGGGTATGCCTCACGGCCTGGAGGACGACGTAACAACAAAGAAACCTCACGGTAAGCCACAGCTTGTTTAGACAAATCATCATAAACGATTAACGCTGGACGACCTGTATCACGGAAGAACTCCCCGATCGCAGCACCTGCCATTGGAGCGTAGAATTGAAGTGGAGCAGGATCCGCAGCAGAAGCAGCGACAACAACTGTATAAGCCATTGCACCTCTTTCCTCCAATGTACGAACGATATTCGCTACTGTAGAATTCTTTTGACCTACGGCAACGTAGATACAGAATACAGGTTGACCTGCATCATAGAATTCCTTCTGGTTTAAGATCGTATCGATACAAACTGCAGTTTTACCTGTCTGACGGTCACCGATAACCAACTCACGTTGACCACGACCTACTGGAATCATCGCATCAATTGCTTTGATACCTGTCTGTAATGGCTCAGTTACTGGTTGACGGTAGATAACACCTGGAGCTTTACGCTCGATAGGCATTTCATACAATTCACCTTGGATAGGTCCTTTACCATCAATTGGTTGACCCAATGTATTCACTACACGTCCCAACAAACCTTCTCCAACTTTGATGGATGCAATACGGTTGGTACGTTTAATCGTATCTCCTTCTTTAATTTCGTCAGAAGGGCCTAAAAGTACAACACCTACGTTGTCTTCTTCTAAGTTTAATACAATACCTTGTAATCCGTTATCAAATTCAACCAACTCACCGGACTGAACTTTAGTTAAGCCGTAAATACGAGCAATACCGTCACCTACAGCAAGTACGGTACCCACTTCCTCTAGTTCGGCTTCTGATTTAAAGCCCGACAATTGTTCTCTTAGAATTGCCGAAACTTCATCTGGTCTTACCTCTATCATTTTAATTATTATAAGGGGTTTTTTGATTTATTTTACTTCAAGTATCAGAATAACTTAGTTACCCTGATTCAAATATCTTTCTAATTTATTCAACTTACCAGCAATACTTGCATCAATCTGGCGATCGCCAATATTGACCACAAATCCACCGATCAAACTGCTATCGACTTTATTATTCAATATCACCTGAGCGTTGGTCTCTTTTGCAAGTACATCTTTCATCGCCGCCAAATTAGCATCAGAAAGTGGTGCTGCAGATGTAACTGTAGCTTTTACAATACCTTTTACCTCGTTATACTCACGAACAAATTCCTGAGCAGTGGCATAGATTACCGTACCACGACCTTTATTGATCATGATCTTAAAGAATGCCAAGATATTCGGATTGATCTTATCTTTAAATAAAGCATCCAATATGTTTTTCTTCTTGTCCAAAGGAACAATAGGATTGGCCAAAACAGCCTGCAATTCTGAACTGGATTTTAAAACAGCAATGAATGAATCCATATCTGTCTTGATGGTCTCCAGTGAGCCTTGCTCGCTAGCCAAGTCAATTAATGACTTTGCATATCTCGATGCTACTTTAAATACTGACATAATTCTATTTCGTAATTTGAGTGACCGGATTAGTTCAATTTAACATCATTCAGCAAATCTGCTACTAAAGCTTCTTGCTTACCTTGGTCCTCAAATTCTTTTGTTAACACTTTACGGGCGATATCCAAAGACAAAGAAGAAACTTGTGATTTTACCTCAGCCAAAGCTTTATTCTTTTGTTCTTCGATCTCCTCTTTCGCTTGAGCAATCATTTTAGCACCTTCGGTTTGGGCCTGTGTTTTCGCATCAGCAACGATTTTCTCTTTTAGCTCTTTCGCTTCTTTAAGGATAACATCACGTTCCGCACGAGCCTCTTTAAGCAATTGTTCGTTTTCATTTGTCAAACGAGCCATTTCTAATTTAGCTTTCTCAGCAGCTTCCAATGCATTCGCAATTCCTTGCTCACGTTCATCCAAAGCGTTGACGATAGGTTTCCAGGCAAATTTGCCCAATAAAAAGATCACAACCAATAAGATGATTAGTTGCCAAAAGAACAAACCGTACGAGAACTGATTAATTAATGCTTCCATTTATATACAATTGTAAATTATAATTTTCCTTTGTTTGTATTTTTTTGTTTAAATACAGTTTGCAACCAACCGTTGCAAACTGTATTTAGTAAACTTTTTAATCAGCTTGGATTATTTACCTAAGATTAAAGCACCGAATGCTAAACCTTCAACTAAGGCACCAATGATGATCATCGCAGTTTGAATTTTAGATGCTGCTTCTGGTTGACGAGCGATAGCTTCCATAGCTGAACCACCGATTTTACCTAAACCTAAACCTGCACCGATTACGATTAAACCTGCTCCAATTAAGTTGTACATAATAATTATTTTATAAAATTTAACAAAAAAATTCGATTAATGATGTGCGTGTTCTTCAACTGCCATTCCGATAAATAGGGACGACAACATCGTAAAGATAAAGGCTTGCAAAAACGCAACCAATAACTCTAGGAAAAACAACACTAAGGTTAACAACATAGAAACCCCGATACTACCACCTACGGTCAATTGTTGTTGAAATAAATAGACGATTGCGATCAAACCCATCACAACAGAGTGACCAGCGGTAATATTCGCAAATAAACGCAACATTAAAGAGAAGGGTTTGGTAAACATACCCAATACCTCAATTGGTGCTAAAATAAATTTAAAAGGAACTGGAACACCTGGCATCCAAAAAATGTGTTTCCAATAATCTTTATTTGCTTTGAAGTTCGTAATAACGAAGGTGAACAAAGCCAAACACAAAGTAACTGTAATATTGCCCGTTACGTTAAAACCTAGTGGAGTCATACCCAACAAGTTTAAAACAAAGATTAAGAAAAACACAGACAACAAATAAGGCATAAATTCTTTATAACGGTGACCGATATTAGGAACAGCCATTTCGTCACGTACATATAAAACCAAGGGTTCCAAAACACGACCAACGCCTTTAGGAAGATTATTAACTCCTTTTTTATACGTCTTAGCTAAACAGATAAAACCCCAGAATAATAAGAATGCTGCTAGTAGTAGTCCCACTACATTCTTTGTAATTGAAAAATCTAAAGGTTTTGCATTCGTAGGATGATGAGCTTCATCAAAGTTTAAAGTACCTGTAGCATCTGTTTTATAGATCTTTCCATGGTAAAGTGTATAATATTGACCGTTTTTCTCCACAACAGACTCCCCATGATGAAACTCGCCAGAAGAAAAAACAACCAATCCATTATCAATAAGAATTACTGGCAATGGAAAACCATAATGTTTTCCTGCTTTTTGATCGGAGAACAAAGAAAAATAATGATCATCCTGCAAGTGATGTTGACTATACTCTTTAATTTCCTCAGCCTGAGTTTTAGGCGCATCCCCATGCGCTTCCTCAGCTGCTTTTAAGGTAAAAGGATTGACAGCAAGAAAAATTACTGCAAATAATAAAAGTGCTCTCTTAAGATTCACCATTTCAGATTACTATTGAATAATAAAAAATTTTGCGCAAAAATACAATTTTATTTGGCATAAATCACCATTTGTTCAAACTTTTTCCAAAAATAGTTTAAACCTTTTTATCTGCTTGATTTAAAGCGCTAAATGCGACATATACATCCACAAATAAAGCAATGAAAAATACAACCAAAAAGTTATATTCGATAAAGTTGTTTTCGATGGTCTTTAAGCCATCTTTGATATAAATATAACCCGCAACAGCCTTCAAGAGCACAAGCCCTAGAAATATAACGCCTAATTTCTCCGGCATCGACCAGTTTGCAAAAAAAACCAAGACCGCAACCAGCAACGAAGAACAGAAGCCAAACGCATACATGCCAACGAGGCTGTAAGCAGTCTGTGACCAATATTGCCCAACATTCATACCGGATAACACTAAATAATGCGCAGCAAAACTTGCTACAAAAACGATCAGCAGTACAAGTACGCTTTTCAGATAACTATTCATTCTTATTAATTTGATTTGCCTGCTTGATGAACTGATACAGCGATACAATTACCCCCAAAAGCGTCAGTCCCTTCATCCCCCATTCACCCGCAATCGCGTATTTATCGTCCAACCAGCTCCCCACCCAATAAAATAAATATATTGTCACGCCCATTTGTATCGGCATGGAAGTAAAAACAATCCATTTGTTAATCTTCTTATTGGCTTTCTCCTCTTTCAATTAGTTTATAATTAAAGGTTGACAAATATACATCATAAATCCTTACAGACTACAATCCTAAAACTTTTTGTCCAATTTTAATATCCGGATAGTCGATATCCGCCCCTAAAAGCATTTTGAGTTCCGAAGAAGATTTATCCGGATTTGCACGAATAACATCAAGGATACGATCCAGTTTCTCTTGATCAATTAATTCCGTTGCTTCGACCTCCGTACCCACAAAATTAATCAAATGCCCATAGATTGTACCAGCGACCATCCCGCGTTTGCTCGCAATATCTGCAATTGTCATTCCCTCTTTAAACATTTCCAAAGAAATATCTTTGGTATCCAATTTCTTGGCTCCCTCCTCATCGGCACTTTGCGCTGCCAGCACCTCTTTTTCTTTTGTTTTGACCTGAGCGGCTACATCAAGCATCGCTGTTTGAAAATCCTCTTTTTTGGATAAAGTTTCTGCAATAATTAGACAATGCTGCAACTGTTCGCGTTTCCTTTTGTAATCCAGTAATATCGCTTTTAGTTCATCAACATATTTCTTTGTCCGCTTACGAATCTGGTACTCTTCAATGTGCTTTGTCAAAGCTTCAATAAGATCTTTATCCATCCTTGGCAAAAACCAGTTAACTGCGGCAGTAGAACGTTCGCAAATTAGATTGTAATCAATCGCATCTTTATCCCGAAGTAAATCATAAAGGACAGCAATAAATTTATGGGCTACTTTTTCCTGTCCCTGGAGCTGTTTCACCACTTCTTGAAAAAATTGAATTGCTTTCTCCTTGCCATCAATATTTCGCTCTTCCATTGATTTAAGCAGTTCCGTGGTCTCCGCTAGCAGTCCATCCCATCGAAAACCATTCATCAGAATTTGCCCTAGATAATTTCGCTGACACTGCTCCAACACTTCATTAATATTGGACTGGGACTGTGCCCGTTGCGCAAACTCCACTACCTGATAATCTGTGCGAATGGCATAAGACGGAATAATAGATTTAAGTACAAGGCCATCCAGGCTTGTCAGACGACTTAAGGCAACATATACCTGACCTGCAGCAAAAGAAGTACCTGCATCTATAATCGCTTTGTCAAAGGTCAGCCCCTGGCTTTTATGGATAGTGATTGCCCAAGCTAAACGTAATGGAAATTGCGAAAACGTACCAAGAACCTCTTCTTTAATTTGATCCTGTCCCTTATCATAGTTGTAACGGATATTTTCCCAGGTTTCTCTCTTGACTGTCACCTCATCAGAACCATCAGGAAAAGTGACGGTTACTGTCCCTTGTATTGTATCAATATGTTTTACCGTACCGATCTTACCATTGTAATACTTTCGCTCATCACCGGAATCATTTCGGATAAACATCACCTGCGCCCCTATTTTTAATGATAGTGTTTCTTCGGCAGGATAAGATCCTTGTGCAAAGTCATCCTTCACAACAGCTTTTAGGTTGAGCATCTTTCCAGATAATGAAGCCAGTTTTGCACTGTTGATCTCATCCGCATTCCTATTATGGGAGGTCAATGTAATATATTGCTCCTCCTCCTTTGGAACGAAATCCTTTTGGTAATAGCTATTTAAGGTTGCCAGCATCTCATTGGTACATTGATTATTCCGTATCGCGTTCAAGATCGAAATAAATCCCTCATCCTGCTGACGATAGATTTTATTAAGCTCCAGCATCACCAAAGGACTATCCCTTAAGATTTTTGCATTGAAGAAAAAAACAGAAGAATAATGATCGCGGAGAATATTCCATTCTGCATCTTTGACCACCGGCGGCAATTGGTATAAATCTCCAATAAATAATACCTGCAAACCACCAAACGGACGCATATCGCGGCGAACGGACTGCAGGATCACATTAATCGCATCCAAGGTATCGGCCCGCACCATCGAAACCTCATCAATAACCAATAGCTCCAGTTCCTGCAAGATCGCCCGCCGTTGTTTCGTTAGCTTTATTGTACTGAATAACCGGGATTTATTGTAAATATGGCTATCCTGCTCGTCCCAGCGCAACTCATAGTCTTCAACAAAAGTTCCAAAAGGAAGCCAAAACAAAGAGTGTAAAGTCGTACCGCCCGCATTCATGGCAGCTACTCCGGTTGGCGCAGTAATTGCCATTTTCTTATAGCTATGTTCACGAATATATTTCAAGAAAGTCGTCTTGCCCGTGCCTGCTTTTCCTGTAATAAATACATTCTGATTGGTTTGGTTAACAAATGCTACAGCTTGCATAAACGCTGTATTTTCGCGATCGACTTGAAAATTTGACATATCCTGAAATTAGATTGATCACAAAACTAAGGATTTCATTTTGAAAACATATCCTACCGATCGATTGTATATTTTATAAAAAAACATATTTTATTAATGATTTTAGTAAAGCTAAAACGGTTAACTAAAAATATTAATGATTTTTTTCTATATTTAGCTGCTGAATTAATGATCAATAAATTTTTAGAAATTTTATAAGATGGCTATAGATAAAACCGCATTATTTGAAAAAGTGCAAGAGATGTTGACATCCAAAGGGTTCAACATTGAAAAGTCGGATGCAGCACGCCCTTGGGGCGGCTTTTTTGTCATCGACGAATCCCAGGCACAAGAGTTCGCAAACGAGTATTTTGGCGGATTAGACGTTCAGGAATTAAGAATTTCAGGAAAATTAAGTCCAAAAATTCTAATCGTTGCTCCAGAGAAGAGACTTTCTTGGCAGTATCACCACCGCCGTGCCGAAATCTGGCGTGTTATTCAGGGCAATGTAGGCGTTATGGTTTCCGATACAGATGAGGAGTCCGTGGTATCTACTTTAAGAGAAGGTGAAACAATTAGATTACGTCAGGGACAACGTCACCGTCTTATTGGCCTGGATGGTTTTGGTATTTTAGCTGAAATTTGGCAGCATACTGATGCGAACAACCCTTCAGACGAAGACGATATTGTACGCGTTCAAGACGATTTTGGAAGATAGAAGGTTCTTCAACGATGCCCTCAAAGATTTCCAGTACTAAATTGGAAATCTTTGTTTTTTATGAAATCCACAACCTACCTCGCTTATCCTAGATTCTCCACTATTCTCTTACAAATCTTGGCATATTATACATTAACGACTTATCTCTCGTTAACTTGCCACTTGTTATTTTCAATCTCTCGCGTCCATTTGACCATTAATTAACCTCATGATGATTTCATTCTAATAAATTTAGCGATCGCAATCTTAATTTTTATTATTTTAGTGTAGTATAATAATATAGCACATAATGAGCAACAACGAAAACCAAAGAAGTTCCGGAATCTTAAACAGTCTTAAAAGATTAATTTTCGAAGATGATCAGACAAGCTCTGCTCCCCAATCTCCGGCTCCTGCTGCTCCGACACAAGAAAAATTAAGCAATCCTAAGCCAACATATAATTCGGTAGCACAACCGGTAGCAAGCGGCAAGACTCCACCTCCTATTCCCATTACAGCCAACGATGGTTCCACCGACCTCAAAGAAATGAAGCTAAAGGTATACGCCATCCTCGAAAAACTAAACGAACAAGGAGTCGATTTTTTTGAAGTCTGGAATGCTGCTGCCGCAATGGGCAAAGTAGAAGAAAACACGTTAAAGGCCGCATATACCTCGCTTAAGTTTGTCGATAGTTCTTTATCAAAGGAAAAACTTGTCGCAACTGGCACAAATTATGCTAATAAGCTTAAAGCAACAATAGCCAAAGAATCGGAACAGAAACAGGAAGAGAAGAGAAGGACAGAACAGGACCGAAGCATGGAGATCGCAAATTTGAACAGTGAAATTAAAGCATTAACTGAAAATATAAACAAATTGCAGGATGATCTACAGAAAAAGCAAACGGCTCTGGGGCAGATTAATGAAAAGTACGAGCCAAAAATTAAAGAAATCGAACAAAAAATAACAATAGGCAACGCTGCTGTTGACGAGGTCATTACCGAAATAAACAACGCTTTGCATATGATTAATCAATCAATTACATAACTATAAATCAATGGAAAGAAAAGATCAATACATCAATATTCCTGCTGAGATAAAAACACAACTCCCTATATTTCAAGTATTGGGAGATCATTTACCTGCACAATTGAAGTCTCCGGAGGCAAAAAAAACGGTTTCCACAATTTTCTTTTGGGCACTGATACTGGGTGGCGCCTTTGCTTTCTTCAAATATCTCCCCATTATGCTCGAATATGCTGGGAAGAGCATTTTATTTGTAATCTTCAGTATTATTCTGATTACCTTACTGCTTCTAGCGCCAAAAATCATCGCTTTGCTACACCGTCTAGGTACAGTACTACTTTTTAAAGGCGAAAAGTCAATTATTAGAAATAACCCGATCGAGACTTTACAATTGCTGTCCCGCGATGCCAAAGATACTTTAAAACGTGTAAAGGAGAAGATCAGTAATGTAGACGGTGTTCGCATCGATATGATTCAAAGTGGTGAAACAGCTCAAAAAACTGCGGAAGAAAAGTATACTTATGCAAAAAGGTTTACTGCCGAAGCAGCCAATCTCGATGAAAAATCCAAGGAAGAAGCCAGTAAAAATAATGCGGAGAAAGCCAATGCATACGCTAGAGATGCGAAGGAGACACGTACTAAAGCTTTCTTACTAGGTAAAGAAGGAGAATCTGAAGAGCAAAATGCACGTAGCTATGTACAATATGCCAATCAGTTTGCGAAAGTACTGGAAGTCCTTAAAGACAATGAAAGTGCAGCACGTATTTATGTAAGTACATTAGATAGCAGCATTTCTATTATTTCCAAAAAGTTAGAAGCAACGCAAAAAATGAAAAATGCAACGGATGGGCTTGCCGATGTATTTAATATCAAAGATGGATGGGCTTTTCAGGAAGCCATGAATGCCGCGACAGGTGCTATCAGTCAAAACATCGCATCGATTAGATCCAATTTGGATTTCTTGGATCAAAACAATAATATCACAGTCGGAGGCGCCCCTTCGCAGGGAGAACTGGAGGAATTTATAAGAAAAGTTGACGAACGTAACTTAAAAGTTCTCAACGTCACACAAATGTCCGACGCGAGTTACGAACTTAAACCCGAAGAAAAAATCGACAAGGGCTTTACATTATTAGATTAATTAACAAAACAATATCCTATTATTCAAAATTATGGAAGAGAAATCGACATGGGCTAGATTAAGATGGCCTATAAAAGCAATTATTATCGCTGCACCTATCCTTGCCATCGGCTACTGGGCTATGCAATCAGGCAAATTCGACGCGAACCCAACTGTCAATAAAGTAGATTCAACAAGCATCAATGTTGCCGGCCCCGCAACTTCAGGTTCGGAAAATACCCGCTCATTCAATTATCAGCCCGAAAAACCGGTTGATGGAGAATATAAGGGAGTTGTAGAAGTTGGTGCTTCAGGATTCAATTCCTTTGTTGTCAATATGGATAAAGAAAATCGATGGGAGATTATTTCCAAAGATTTCGGCAAATCCTTTGCATATGAGGGTTTGGCCAATACCGAAGATATCCGCAAGGGATTAAAGGACTATATTGGCATGATGCTCGATAAAGGTGTAAAATCCAAAAATATACACTTCGTTATCAGTTCAGGAGCACAAAAGGAACCTAAAACGACTGTAATTAGTTCAGAACTTAGAAAAATGGGCTTCGTGGTGAATTTAGTTACAGCTGAACAAGAAGGAAAACTGGCTCTTAAATCTGTTCTTCCTAAGGCTTATGATGAAAACTCCTTTGTCGTCGATATCGGCTCCGGAAACACTAAGATTTCCTGGATTGATGGCGATACCAAATCCGTTGAAGCACCCGGCGCTAAATATTATGAAAAAGATTTAAAAGACGATGCTGTTTATGCTGAAGTGAAAAAGTTAGGGGATAAAATACCAGCTGCAAAAAGAGAAGTCTGCTTTATCATTGGTGGTGTTCCTTTCGAATTAGCCTCTCAAACTCGTCAGGGAGAAGAACGGTTTACTGTATTGAACGATCCTGCTTCTTATAAAGCCGACAAAATAAAAACCAAAAGTGGTGTCAACATCTACAAAGCAATTAAAGATGCCACCAACTGCGATACCTTTGTATTTGACTGGGACGCAAACTTTACAATCGGTTTTCTGCTTTCGTTAAATAAATAAGAATACTTTACAGCCACAAAAAGAGCTGTACCTTGAAAAAGGCACAGCTCTTTTTGTATCACAATTACAAACTTTAGCCCATCAAGCTCAAAAGATATAATACGAAAAGAATCAGCAGGATCAGGAATACTATTTTCCAGACACTGTATGGCCTTTGTCCATAAACTTTGCCATTGAAAGCATTCACCATAATTTGATAACTCTTACCTTTATACTGATAAGCTGAAAGCCAGACCGGCAACAGAATATATTTCAATTTGATTGATTTAAAATCGCTATCAATGGAATTAATGTCCTGTGTATCCCCACCGATATCGTCTTCTACCTGTCGTACAATTTCACGATCCATAATAGCGCGGGCAGTTCCAGCGGCCACGACGTGATCAACACTGAAAGTTTCAGCGATAAAACCACTTAGATACTGTTCATTGAACGGCTTCAGGTAATCGAGGTTCCAAGGCCCGATTTTGTCCGAAAACTTTTCGGGTAGCGAAGCTGATCCGGAGATAACGATATCCCTAAATCGACTATAGATGCTTCCCGAAGCGGGATACCAATTCGTACGGCGCTCTTCATATTCCTCGGTTTCGCCTTCAGCATTACGCCTTGTCCGCGTCACATAATAATATTCGCCCCGGGATCCTTGATAAGCAGAATATACATCCGAATCGTATGACCAAAAGGGGATATATACACCTTTCAGACGATCGTTCCGTGTATTAAAGATTCTTTTAAAATCATTTGGAGCAAACCAGACTTTTCCTGCCCATTGGGCTAATAAGCCAAATGCCTGCTTATAATCCACCATAAAAGGCACAAGTCCATGGGGCTTAACGATACGTCTCTGCTGATGATCAATTACCAATGGCGAAGCACAGAATGCACAAACATCCGCTGTGATATTCGGGTTCAATCTCGAATTAGCCCCACAGTTATTACAATGGACCACCTCCGCTACATAGCTATAACGTTCATCTGCCACATCATCCATCGCCTTACCAAAAACTTTATAATCCGTTGCTTCAATTTCGCCGTCTTCCGGCATGTTGTCAGCAATTTCATTTTTGGTACCACAATACGAACATTCCAGGTAGGAAGTTCCGGGTTGGTATGTCAAAACAGCACCACAACCCTGGCATTTTAACCCCCGCTCTATTTCGGAGGTCTTCTCTTCAAAACTCATACGCGTGATAGCACTTAGATCTCTAAACTCCAGGAATAGGCGGCGGAGTTTGCGAAAACAAATCTTTCAGTTCAACGATTTTGTTAGCTTCCGTCCAGTTATCAAGTCCTTCCTTCCATACTAATGTTGAAGTGGTCAATGTACCATTACGTTGTAATCCACGCAATTGCTCCTGATCAAAAGGTCCTTCCTGTTTCCCCTTTATAGCTAGATAATAAGCAACTGCCTTAGGCAATGGCGGCGGTCCTGCTGACCCTGCTGCAACAGCTCCTGCACCAGCAGGATTATTTCCGTCAAAATTGTGCTGTTGAAACACATTGCCCATCTGACCAACCATCCCCGCACCCAAACCTGCACCAAAACCGGCGCCAACAATACCCCCGCTGCTAGGATTTTCCGCAGCTTTTTCCATAGCATTGGCCGCTTGAAATTGCGCATATGCCCCCAGGTTTCCAACCACGCCCATGCTACTTCTTTTATCCAGTGCTTTTTCAACTTCTTCCGGAAATGAGATATTCTCAATCAAAAATTTGGTCAGGCTCAATCCGATCTCCTCAAAATCTCCCGTGATCTTTTGCTGGATCAGTGCGGAAACCTCATCGTAGTTGGATGCTAAATCCAATGCTGGAATTTTAGACTCTGCTATGGCATCCATTCCTCTAGACACCGCAATATTGCGCAATTGCTCGGTAATATCATCTACGGTAAATACCGGAGTCGTCGCCACCAGCTGTTTCATAAATACAGGAACATCTTTCACCTGAAAGGAGAAATTTCCAAATGCACGGAGCCGTATGGGTCCAAATTCAGGATCGCGTAACATGATCGGGTTTTTAGTCCCCCAACGTTGATTGACAAACTGGCGAAGGTTGACAAAATAAACATCAGCCTTAAAAGGACTGTTAAAGCCATATTTCCACCCCCTAATGGTCGTCATAATCGGCATGTTCTGCGTTGTCAATTCATATCTTCCGGGTTGAAATACATCGGCAACCATTCCCTCATTTAAAAATACCGCCGCCTGTCCCTCCCGCACTGTAAGTTGCGCTCCCATTTTAATCTCATTCTGATACCGTGGGAACTTCCATACAATCGTATCCGTACTATTATCGACCCATTCGATAATGTCAATAAATTCATTTCTGATTTTATCAAATAACCCCATAAATTTTTCTCTTTACAATTACTTACACTAAATGTAAACATTTCCGCTCAAACCAACAATTTTCCAAATCAAACCACAATCTGTCCATATCTAAAAAATTTAGTCTTTTAACTACTTATCATAGTTTATTTTTTATATTTTTGTTAGCTAAGTTCTACATAAATTTATGAGTACATATAACGAAGACAGTATTAGGTCCCTGGATTGGAAAGAGCATATCCGCCTTCGTCCGGGAATGTACATAGGAAAGTTAGGGGACGGTTCGGCCTACGATGATGGCATCTATGTTTTATTGAAAGAGGTCGTTGACAACTCGATTGACGAATTTGTAATGGGTGCCGGTAAAACCATTGATATTACTGTAAACGAAAACAAAGTTTCGGTACGTGATTATGGTCGTGGAATCCCAATCGGCTCTGTCGTAGATGTAGTTTCCAAAATTAATACCGGTGGTAAATACGACAGCAAGGCCTTCCAAAAATCCGTGGGATTAAATGGTGTGGGTACAAAAGCAGTCAATGCGTTATCCAGTCAGTTTACAGTACAATCTTACCGCCAAAATATAACACGTATTGCACAGTTCGCTAAAGGCGAATTGATCAGTGACGAACAAAAAGATACTACCCAGCGTAATGGTACATCAGTAACATTCTATCCAGATGATTCTATTTTCAGAAATTACAAATATCGTTCGGAATTTGTAGAGAATATGATCTGGAACTATGTTTTTCTAAACTCAGGTCTTACGATCAACTTCAATGGCCAACGGTTTGTTTCTGAGAATGGCTTAAAAGATCTATTAGAGAGGAATATTGATGCCGAATCCATGCGCTATCCGATCATCCACCTGCGTGGTGATGATATCGAGATTGCAATGACCCACGGTCAACAATATGGAGAAGAATACTATTCTTTTGTCAACGGCCAACATACTACTCAGGGCGGGACACATCAGGCAGCCTTCCGTGAAGCAATTGTCAAAACAATCCGCGAGTTCTACAAAAAAGAATTTGACGCTTCTGACATTCGATCTTCAATTATCGGGGCGATAGCCATCAAGGTACAGGAACCGGTTTTCGAGTCCCAAACAAAAACAAAATTGGGTTCTCAGAGCGTCGGACCAGAAGGCCCGACCGTAAGAGGTTTCATTAATGACTTTGTCAAAAAAGCATTGGATGATTATCTGCATAAAAATCCAAGTACAGCAGATGCGCTTCAAAAACGTATTCTTCAATCTGAAAGAGAGCGTAAGGATATTGCTGGGATCAAAAAATTGGCCAATGAAAGAGCTAAAAAAGCATCTTTACACAACCGTAAATTGCGTGACTGTAAGGTCCATTTCAGTGATAAAAATGAACGCAACCAAGAGACAACACTTTTCATAACCGAGGGGGACTCCGCGTCAGGGTCAATTACCAAGTCACGTGATGTACAGACTCAGGCGGTTTTCAGTTTGAAAGGAAAACCATTGAACTCCTATGGCATGTCCAAAAAAATCGTTTATGAGAATGAAGAGTTCAATCTCTTGCAACATGCACTTAATATTGAAGATGGACTCGATGGACTACGGTACAATAATATCGTCATCGCTACCGATGCCGATGTTGATGGAATGCACATCCGTCTTCTATTATTAACGTTTTTCCTACAGTTTTTCCCCGATTTGGTCAAAGCGGGTCACGTATCTATCCTCCAGACACCATTATTCCGGGTTAGGAACAAAAAGGAGACGATTTATTGCTACTCCGATGAAGAAAGGCAGAAAGCAATTGCAAAGCTGGGAGCCAAACCTGAGATCACTCGATTTAAAGGTTTAGGTGAAATATCACCTTCCGAGTTTGGCCTATTTATCGGAAAAGATATTCGTCTTGATCCTGTCATTTTATCAAAAGACAATAAGATTCAACAATTATTAGAATACTACATGGGCAAAAATACACCAGATCGACAAAAACATATTGTTGAAAATCTACGTGTAGAAGTAGACCTTGAAGAAGAACTAACAAAAAAAGCGGGTTAATTTAACCCGCTTTTTTGCAGCCTACAACCAATATTTCATGCACAACCAAACCTTAATTCTGATCCAATGTCAAGATGCCGTTGGATTGGTAGCCAATATCTCCAACACCCTGGCCAAATATCAGCTTAATATCGTTACCATGCGAGAGTATGTAGACGAAGAAGCAAATAAATTTTTTGTTCGCGTTGTCTGTAATGGTTTATTTCCTGACCAGGCACAGCTAAGCGATTCGCTGGCTGAAGTACTCCCGCCTTCTGCCCAGATTCAGGTCAACCCCAGTAATCGAAAAAAAATTATTGTCCTTGTCACCAAAGAACATCATTGTCTAGCAGATATTCTAGTTCGACAGCATTTTGAAACCTGGGGGGCTGAAGTACAGGCAGTCATTGGCAATTATGATACATTGAGATCGTTCACGGACAAATTTGATATCCCTTTTCATTGTATTTCACACGAAGGCCTATCTAAAGAAGACTTCGAATCACGACTGATTACGCAAATTAAACAATACGATTTTGACTATATCGTCCTAGCAAAATTTATGCGCATCCTATCACCTATTTTTGTGGCAACATTCGCAAATAGGTTGATCAATATTCATCATTCTTTTCTACCCGCATTTATTGGAGCGAATCCTTACAAGCAGGCGCATTCCCGAGGGGTAAAAATTATTGGGGCTACAGCACATTTTGTCACTGATCAGCTTGATGAAGGACCTATCATCGTCCAGGATATTCGTCACGTCAACCATACCTATACCGTTAAAGATATGGTAACTGCAGGAAAAGAAATTGAAAAAGCAGTTTTAAGCAGAGCGATACGCCTATTAAGCGAAGACCGTGTGATGCTCAACGAGTATAAGACCATCGTATTTGAATAGTGATCACAATCACCACTTTAAACGTATAGTCATTATTTTTTAATCGCGTTATTCTTGATTATTTCGTAAAAGAACTATTAAGAATGACGCACACTTTCCATATCCCTGTATTGGGGTTAGCTTTTTCAATAGACTCAGCCATTAAAGTCGCACAATACGGAATTTCATCCGTGATGTCCATTGTTGATGATGAACTCATCGAGCGTATGCGCTGCTATTACTGCGGGCAATATCAAATCCCCTATCATCCCATCCGTACAACTGACGCTGATTACCGTGCAAATAGAATCACGGCTTATCTTGATCTCGTCCAACAGGTAGTTAATAGACAGATAGATTCCCTAAGATATCAATCCTTTACTGAAAGTTCGGAACTCACCAAATATTTCCAGCTTTTACCGGATTCGCATCCCTCAAAACCGATCTTTCATGCGATGGAAATTGAGACAAACCGTGCGATTAAAACTGCACTACAGGATCTATTGATCAATTACCTAAAACCTGGAGACATTGATGTGAATATTATGTCCAAAGTGGATAAAATAAATTACAGAAATGGTATTGCTTTAGCACAACAGCATTCGGATGCCTTATCTGCCTTACGCGGATTCGCCAACTCCACCTTACACTCCGCAGTCGTTCTATCTGCAGGCATGAACCCACATCTATATGCTTACCTTGCCGAATTACCAGCATTCTTCCCCAAGGATGACGGTAGTTTCGATAAGAAAGTTATATTAAAAGTCAGCGACTTTAGATCATCACTTATCCAGGCAAAATATCTTGCAAAAAGAGGCGTTTGGGTTTCTGAATTCCGCGTAGAATCCGGTTTGAATTGCGGCGGGCATGCTTTCGCGACAGACGGCTTTCTATTGGGGCCCATCCTCGAAGAATTCAAAGAAAAAAAAGAAAGTTTACAAGCCGAACTCTTTGCAATTTATCAGCACTATTGGCTTACACATGGGGTATCGTTGACGGATTCCCCCCAGATCAGATATACTGTTCAAGGAGGCGTGGGTACTGCCATGGAACATCAGTTTTTATTGGATTATTACGAATTCGACGCAGTAGGTTGGGGATCCCCATTTTTAATGGTTCCGGAAGCTACAACTGTAGACAGTGCAACATTAAAAGCACTCGAGCAGGCTGAACAGACAGACTTCTATTGCAGTGGAGCCTCGCCTTTAGGTGTTCCGTTTAATAATTTCAGACCTAGTAGTGCTGAAAAACTACGATTGGAACGTATCCAAAAAGGAAGACCCGGAAGTCCTTGTAAAAAAGAATATCTTGTTTCTAATCGGGAATTTGGAGACAAGCCCCTTTGTACCGCTTCACGTGCCTATCAGTATCAAAAGATTCAAGATCTGCAACAACAACAACAACTTAGCGCAGAAGAATATAGCAAAGCATTCGATAGCATCACCGAAAAAACCTGTCTCTGTGAGGGACTAGCAGCTCCCGCTTACCTCAAATATGGCATCCAACAAAAAAAAGAGCAAACAGCGGTCTCCATTTGTCCTGGGCCAAATCTGTACTGGTTTAAAAAACAATATTCTTTAAAGCAGATGATTGATCACATCTATGGTCGGGTATCACTATTGGAGCATTCTGATCGGCCATTTGTGCTGATCAACGAATTAAACCTGTATATCGATCATATCCAAAAATATGTGAGTGACAATAAAGACAAACTCAACGACAAGAAAGTAAAATATGTCGCTAAATTCAAGGCACAATTACAGGCAGGGATAGAATACTATCATACATTACAGGATCAGTTCTCTTATTTTCCTAAAAACACAATAAAAGCTATACCCTTACAGCTGGAACTTGCTAGCATCCGTTTAAAAAATATCGATATTTAGGTAGGCCAAATTGAGGGGATCCTAAAAAAACGCGGCAGGTTAAACCTGCCGCGTTTATGTTATTATGTACCTGCCTTTATCAAATAGTAAGGTCTACTTTGCAATTTTGCGAAATTTCCCAAAAACACCCAATGGTAGTTTTGGTCCTGCGGTAGCTTGTAAAAAAAGCTCACCAATTTCCAAATTCTCTACTTTCGGAAAGGCTGTTTTTATCAGATTCTCCACAATAACCGAAGAAAAACCCAATGAATAGGTATTTAAGATCAAGAAATGCTCTTTAGGATCCAATAACTGAACAACCTCAGTCATCATCTCCATAATATGATCTTCAAGCTTCCATTTCTCCCCTTTTGGTCCATGCCCGTATGCCGGTGGATCCAAAATAATACCATTGTATGTATTTCCGCGTTTAAGCTCACGCTTGACGAACTTCAACGCATCCTCAACTACCCAACGAATATTATCCAGATTGGAGATCTCCATATTTTCATTGGCCCAGGTCACTACCTGCTTGATAGAATCCACATGTGTTGTGTCTGCTCCTGCGGCCTTCGCTATTAAAGAAGCGCCACCTGTATATGCAAAAAGATTTAAAACTTTAGGTTTTTCAGTCTTGAAGGAACGGACAGACTCCGAAATATAATCCCAATTAACAGCCTGTTCAGGAAATATTCCGACATGTTTAAATGAGGTAAGCCCCAATCTAAATTTGATTGCTACATCATCGTTTTTATATTGGATATGCCAACGGTCCTGAATTTTCGGATTTTTTTTCAGCCATTCTCCCGAAGTAGCCGAACGTCCTTTGAATTTGATATGATAATGTTTGTTCCATTCTGCATCGCTCAAAGCCTTGGGCCATACTGCCTGCGGTTCAGGTCTGATTAATATCAGGTCGCCAAAACGTTCTAATTTTTCAAAATCACCACAGTCAATGAGTTCATAATCTTCCCAATGTCGTGGGGTCAATAGTTGTATATTTGTAGTTGCCAAGATCAAAATTTTCCGACAAAACTAAGCTAAATTTCTTGCATATTGAAATTTACCACCCTACATCCTCCTTAAAGACATACATCACACTAAGAAACCGCATAAAAAACTCATATGAAACAACATGGGGATCTTATAGAAAAACAACGGCAGCCAATCTCTTAGTGTCGGCACACATCATTTCTACCCTATTGCCCCATAGAGGCCTTGGCGCTTTTCATCAATGGGCTTGCAAACACGAAATTATTTAATTCTTCGACATCTGACCGCATCATATCCTTATTGGACCCCTCCCAAAATTTTTGGCCTTTGTATAAGAACAGAATATATTCCCCAATCCCCATAACAGAATTCATATCGTGGGTTACAACGACGGTAGTGCAGTTCAATTCCTGCGTAATTTTAAGAACCAATTCATCAATAACAATAGAGGTTTCCGGATCTAAGCCTGAATTGGGTTCATCACAAAAAAGGTATTTGGGATTCATGCTGATTGCGCGTGCGATACCTACACGTTTTTTCATCCCACCGGATAATTCCGCTGGAAATAACTTGTTTCGTCCCTCCAAATTCACTTGCTCCAAACAATGATTTGCACGGTCTAACTTCTCCGATTTAGACATATCCGTAAACATGTCCAGGGAAAACATAATATTCTGTTCAACCGTCATTGAATCAAACAACGCTGAATTTTGGAACAGCATGCCGATTTCTTTCCGGATCGGGACGCGTTCCTCAAAATTCATCCGTGTGAAATCCGTTTGATCAAACAGTACCTTTCCCTTTTCCGGATGATGTAACCCGACGATGCACTTAAGCAAAGTACTTTTTCCAGAACCAGATCCGCCAATAATTAGACTCACTTTTCCCGGTTCGAAACTCGCACTGATCCCTTTTAGAACATGATTGTCACCAAAGGATTTATTAATATTTTCGATTTGAATCATAGAATCTCTTTAAAGCATTAATGCTGTAATGACATAATCGGCAGCTAGAATGGTAATACATCCCACCACAACAGCTTCTGTACTTGCCTGGCCCACTTCAAGCGCGCCCCCCTTCACTTTATACCCTTTATATGCCGATACCGAAGTAATGATAAAACCAAACACGACCGCTTTTACAAGCGCTACAGTGACCGTAAAACCATTAAAATTATCCTGAATACCCAAAATATAATCTGCAGGCGTTACTGCTCCGGAAAGGGAACCGCCCAATAGCCCTCCTACTAATGCGCAGACAATAGCGATAATAACTAACATCGGTATCATCGTCACGCCAGCCAATATTTTGGGTAATATCAGATATCCAGGTGCATTAATACCCATAATCTCTAAGGCATCAATCTGTTCTGTTACCCGCATGGAGCCAATTTGAGAGGAAATGGATGAACCGATTTTCCCCATCAATACCAACCCCGAAATGGTAGGCCCTAACTCTAGAATATTTGAATCTCTATTAATAGAACCAATAATCGAATTGGGAATAAGGTCGGAAACCATCTGAAAAGCAATCTGCATCGTCATTACCGCTCCAATAAAAGTCGAAATAATCACAATAAGTCCCAGCGAACCTATCCCGATATCTGTCATGGCCAATAAGGTTTCTTTCCAATAAATCTGTCCTTTCTCAGGTTTTTTAAAGACTGACTTCAGGAGTATAAGATATGCACCAATGTGATGAAAAATCATATTATCAATTTAAATTCCACGTATTATACATTCCAAACGTCATGTTTTGCCCATGTATCCACTAAAGGTAATTAATTCCAACAAATATATAAACAAGCAGAATCCCAAAAAGTGGGAGAAAAACGAAATTACTTACCGACCAATTAGTCACATTTACCGAATTTTTATGTATAATAGCCTAATCTTTCATACAGTGTCCAATAAAGCGTTTTACTTTTGGGGTATATAACAAACGGAATTAGTCATGAATACACAACGTATAACAACTGGAATTACAATTCTTTTTATAGGGATTATCCTTTTACTATCCCAACTCAATAGCATCTCCTTTAACTGGGTTGGAATTTTCAGGTATTGGCCCTTATTTATTGTCCTTGCCGGGATCCGCATGTTGGTACCTAAAGACCAACAAATAGGACAATTTATTGCCATAGGCGCTACCGTGGTCATCTTGGGCTTTCTTACTTATATCGGTTTATCCACTCCAAAAGAACCTTTATTAACGCAATTGCTCAAAAATAAAGGCTTGCACATTCATAGCGAAGACGACCCGAACGATAAGACCAACTATACAACACAGAAACTACAGGTACCCTTGGACAATAAAATCCAAAGCGCGACTTTGCATGTCGATCTGGGGGCCACTTCTTTAAAAAATGATAGCACCACAACCTCGTCCATCTTTACCGCGTATAATACCTCCAATGATTACCTCTTGGGGATGACGACCCATGGCGAATCTCCAGATAAAATAAACATCAACTTAAAAGGTAAATCCAAAGACAAAGATTTTAACAGCAAAAACAACAATACCTACATTGCCCTCAACCCAGCTATCGTGTGGAAGTTGAACTTTGATATCGGTGCCATCGATGCCAAACTTGATCTTTCACCCTATAAAGTTGAAGTATTGGATATTGATGCTGGTGCGACAAGTTTAAAATTAAAACTCGGACAACCTTTGGCGAATACAAAAATATCCATGGATGCCGGAGCATCATCCATTGAAATTTCCATTCCAAAAAATGCAGCTTGCCGTATCACGAGTGATAATGCCTTATCATCAACATCTTATGAAGGCGATTTCCTTAAGACAGATGGGATGGTGAAATCAACAAATTATGATGCAGCAACCGAAAAGTTTGATTTTGACATCAACGGCGGAATTGCATCAATAAAAATCAGAAGATATTAATTGACAGCGAATTTTTAGTCAAGAAAAGCTAACTTTGTGTTATATATGAACACAAGTAATATGTTGACTTTACCGGGAATCTATTGCAATTCCAAGGTAGAATATTCGAGATGGAAAACCAGGGAAATTCAGATTGGTGATATCCCTATGGGTGGAGATAACCCCATCCGTATCCAAAGTATGACTACGGTGGACACGATGGATACGATGGGCTCTGTGGAACAGACCATCCGAATGGTAGAAGCTGGTTGTGAATATGTTCGTATCACTGCACCTAGCATAAAAGAAGCCCAGAACCTAGCAAATATAAAAAGTGAACTTCGCAAAAGAGGCTACCATGTACCCTTAGTTGCCGATATACACTTTACACCAAATGCCGCTGAGGTAGCAGCGCGTATTGTCGAGAAAGTTAGGGTCAATCCCGGCAACTATGCCGATAAGAAGAAATTTGACCTATTATCCTATACAGAAGCGGAATATAAATTAGAACTTGAACGTATCTATGCGAAGTTTACGCCACTGGTCAACATTTGCAAGGAGTACGGTACTGCGATGCGTATCGGTACAAACCATGGTTCGCTTTCCGATCGGATCATGAGCCATTATGGGGATACACCGGAAGGAATGGTAGAATCCGCCATGGAATTCATCCGGATGTGTGAGGATCTCAATTTCTATAACCTCTGTATTTCAATGAAATCCTCCAATCCTCAGGTTATGGTCAAAGCCTACCGCTTGCTGGTTGAAAAGATGGTTTCTGAAAACATGAACTATCCCTTACATCTTGGTGTAACGGAGGCCGGTGATGGAGAAGACGGGCGTGTGAAGTCTGCCGTAGGGATAGGCACCTTGCTGGAAGATGGACTTGGAGATACAATTAGAGTTTCCCTAACCGAAGAGCCAGAACGTGAAGCACCAGTAGCAATAGCTTTAGCCAATAGATATAGCAAGCGAAATGCAACCTTGGCCAACCAACCAACAGAACAAATCGTACAGCTTTCTTCAGATCGCTCAACTATTCCCTATCAGAGCCAAGAGGTCAATACCTTCATTGGCGGTTCGCTGGTACCGCGGATTGTGACGGATATCTCAAATGAAAATTTAAAAGACGCACAAATTCTGACCAAAGTGGGTTACCGCTATGACCTGCTTTTGGATAAATATCATATGGGTGAGCAATCCGTAGATTTTGTTTATCTAGGAGATCATCTCCCTTCATTTAATATGCCTGCAAATTTAAAACAGGTATATAATTTCGGCACCTGGTCCAACCTTAAAGACAAAACAAATATCCATCCACTCTATACATTGGAAGAATTTGTTCATGCAGCTAATAAGGATAATGTATTGAATATGGTCAGAATTCGTAACACGGATTTAACGAGCCCGCTATTTGAATCCTTGCCGCTAGACAAGACCGTTGTATTTATATTAGAAACCGATCATACACACGGGATGGCCGATCAACGGCAATTTTTTCGAAATCTGCAAGAAATCGGTATCGATAATCCCGTTATTATCAAAAGGTCCTATCGTAAAGCGGATTTTTCAGGTCCTATGGGCGAATTTATGAATCCAGAGGAACCGATCTCCAAGCTACAGTTATATGCTTCCACAGATATGGGAGCATTATTAATCGATGGTTTAGGGTCGGGCATATGGATTGATTCTCCAGCTACGCCATTGGAAAACATCGCATCTCTTTCCTTCGGAATATTGCAGGCAACCCGTTCGAGAATATCAAAAACAGAATACATCTCCTGCCCGAGCTGTGGTAGAACGTTATTTGATCTTCAGGAGACAACCCAAATGATCCGTAGTCGTACCAATCACCTCAAAGGCCTTAAAATAGGCATTATGGGCTGTATCGTGAATGGTCCCGGCGAGATGGCAGACGCGGATTATGGTTATGTTGGTGCTGGCCCTGATAAAGTAACCTTATATAGAGGCCAAGAGGTTGTCAAAAAGAATGTGAGTTCAGCAAAAGCATTGGACGAATTGATTAAGATCATCCAGGAGGATGGGCTATGGGTTGATGAAGTTCAAGAATAAACTATAAAAAAGAAGGGAATCAAATGATTCCCTTCTTTTTTATTATAATGATTTTGATTTGTCAAATCTTATCTTGTTATCAAAAAATTAGCGAACAGAAAATCTTTTTACCACAGTCTCTGATCCCGCAACGACCCGCACGAAATAAAAACCAGTTGTTAATTTACCTCCATGTTCAAAAGAAAGATTCTGTACACCTGCCTCAAGATTTCCGTTCATTAGTTGTAAAATTTCGTTGCCTAAAGCATCCATGACTTTAATAGATACGGCAGACGACTTTGCTAATTTAAAGGAAAGGTTAACCTGTTCGGCGATAGGGTTATAGAAAACTTTAACATTATTGATTAATTTCTCTGTATCCTTGATATTATTATCCCCAAATTCCGCATTTTCATTCCAAGTAGTTTGCAAAGAAGTATGGTCATCAGGAGAATGCGCATACACTTGTCCTACCCCGCTGCACAAAGTCAGTGCGGTAATAAGTGTGAAATAAGTTGCTTTAAGTAGATTTCTCCTCATAGTGTTAAATTAGACTTCAAATATTGGTTACGGTTTAATCAAATATAACGCTAACTATTTGAATTATCAACAACAAAGTTAGTATTTTGTTTAAAAGTTTTTTAGCGAAAGTGAGGATCGGCAGATTCTTTTAACAAATTTTAACAGCTATTGCGCATGTCAAATGAAATGCTAAAATTTGGCGCAGCAAATGTACCTACTTAAAGTACAGACAAAAAGTATATTTTTGCATTATATTTTGAAATAAAATAATCATTAAATGACAGATAACAGTCATCACAACAGCATCAATAAGGTAAGCTTCGCTGGATTATTGATCAGTTTAGGAATCGTGTTCGGAGATATCGGTACCTCGCCGCTATATGTCTTCAAAGCAATCATGGGACAAGGCGCTATTCAAAAAGACCTTGTTTTGGGAGGTCTCTCCTGCGTCTTTTGGACACTGACACTGCAAACAACCATCAAATACGTCTGGATCACGCTGCGTGCAGATAACAAAGGCGAGGGTGGGATTCTTTCACTTTACTCCTTGGTTCGCAAACGGGCGCCATGGTTGATTTTCCCCGCTATGATCGGTGCAGCAACGCTACTAGCTGATGGGATGATTACTCCAGCCATCACGATATCCTCCGCGATAGAAGGTTTGGACATTAAATTTCCTGGACTACCAACTGTACCTATTGTCGTTACAATTATTTCCCTACTTTTTATTATTCAACGGTTTGGTACATCTGTTGTCGGAAAAGTATTTGGTCCATTAATGACCATATGGTTCACCATTATTGGTGTCCTTGGTTTATCCCATATCCATTTGGCACCGGAGGTCATGAAGGCGATTAATCCATATTACGCCTTTCATATCCTAATAACTTACCCCCACTCGTTACTCTTGATCGGAGCGGTATTCCTTTGTACAACAGGGGCTGAAGCCTTATATTCAGATATGGGACACTGTGGTAAGGCCAATATTCGCATCAGCTGGATCTATGTTAAGATCACGCTGGTATTAAATTATTTTGGTCAAGGCGCCTGGTTATTAACACAGGAAGGTCGTGTCCTGGGAGGAGCAAATCCATTTTACTCCATTATGCCGGATTGGTTTATCGGTTATGGTATTGCTATCGCAACTATTGCTGCCGTGATCGCCAGTCAGGCCATGATCTCGGGCTCCTACACCTTAATTTCTGAAGCAGTACGTTTAAATATCTGGCCCAAAGTCGCCATCCGTTACCCCAGCGAACATAAAGGGCAATTATATGTACCTTCGATCAATCTCATTCTCTGGATCGGCTGTATGATTGTTATCTGGGTTTTCGAAGAATCAAGCAAAATGGATGCAGCCTATGGTCTTGCCATTAACCTAACGGTACTAATGACAACTGTTTTAATGGGTTATTTCCTAGCCATGAAAAAAGTCAACCGCGTACTCATTGGCATTTTCTTAATTGCCTATTTTGTGATCGAATTAACCTTCTTGGTCGGTAATGGTGTAAAAATTGCCCATGGTGGCTGGCTGACACTTTTGTTGGCAATCGCCCTGTTTGGTACAATGTATTGTTGGTATACCGCACGTAAGATTAAAAATCGTTTTGTCAATTTTATCAATATCAACAAATATTATCCGATTATATCGGAATTGAGCGAAGACAAATCTGTACCGCCTTTTGCTTCACATTTGGTATACTTGACCAGCGCAAATTTCAAATCCGAAATTGAAGCAAAAATTATCTACTCCATCATTAATAAAAAACCTAAGCGCGCTGATGTGTACTGGTTAGTCCACGTAGATGTGATGGATCATCCCCACACGCGGGAATACTCCATTGATCAACTGATTCCTGGAAAACTTATACGGATTGACTTTAAATTAGGTTTTAGAGAAGAACAGCGGATTAGTCTACTTTTCAGGAAAGTCGTTGAAGACATGGTTAAAAAAGGCGAAATCGACATTACAAGCCAATACGATACATTGCGTAAACATAATATTCCAGGAGATTTTAAATTTGTTGTACTGGAAAAAGTATTGTCCAAAACCAACCAGATGTCCTGGATCGAAAAAGTGATTATGGATATTTACGGATACTTGAAAAAAATGAGCTTGTCGGAAGAAAAAGGATTCGGTCTGGACTCCAGTTTCGTTACGATTGAGCGGGTTCCGTTAAATTTTCCGCAGACATCGGAGGTCCATCTCACACGGAAAGATTAAGTCTTTAAAGGTGGTGCAAAAAGCATCACCTTTTTTATTCAAGAGAATTCCATTACTTTTGTTGCAAATATTATAACATGGCAGACGCTAATCCAACAAAGAAATTACACCCTCGAAATAGACATCTCGATAATTACAATTTTGACGAGCTTAGCAAAATCGAACCCTCATTAAAAGATTTTGTTACTCTCAATGCCTATAAAATCAAAACGATTGATTTTAACAATCCTGAAGCTGTTAAGGTATTAAATCAGGCACTTCTAAAGAAATATTATCACATCCAAAATTGGGATATTCCAAAAGAAAATCTCTGCCCACCGATTCCAGGCAGAGCAGATTATATCCATTATGTTGCTGATGTTCTTGCCAGAGATAATAATGGCGAAATCCCAAAAGGCGGGAAAGTACGGGTCCTTGATATTGGCGTGGGAGCGAGCTGTATCTATCCCATTATCGGCCACCAAGAATATGGTTGGAGTTTTGTTGGCTCAGAAATTATAAAAAGAGCTTATAAAAACGCGATTGAAATTACGCGCACCAACATGAGCTTAAAAAAGAATATCCAGATAAGATTACAAAACAATCCAAAAGCGATTTTCAAAGACATCATTCTTCCAGATGAAAAATTTGATATGATCATCTGTAACCCGCCTTTCTTTAGTTCCCAGACGGAAGCATTACAACAATCTGTACGTAAAACCACGGGTATAAAAAATGCTAAATTAGACGAGAATACTGTTGTCCAGACTTTTTCAGGACAGGGGAGTGAGCTTTGGTGCGATGGCGGCGAGAAAGCCTTCTTGACACGCATGATATTTGAAAGTCAGTTCTATAAAGACCAGGTTAAATGGTTCTCCTCATTGGTGGCTCACCGTGAAGATGTTCGTTTTCTACAGCATAAGCTAAAAAAAATCAACGTAAAAGAATCTGAAGTCATCCGCATGGAACAAGGCAACAAAGTAAGCCGAATCCTGTTGTGGCGATTTTAAATGAAATAAGAAAGGAGCTTTGAAAGCTCCTTTCTTATTTAACGAAATAGATTCCAGACCTAAATAGATACCGATTTATTTAACTTGGAATGTTTATAGCCATACATAAAATAAACGCCCAGTCCAATCACCAGCCAAATTACAAAAATAATCCAGTTACTGGCGCCGAGCTCCGTCATCAGATACAAATTGATCAAAATTCCGATAACAGGCAAGAGGGAAAAATTCATCTTAAAGCTATAAATGCTCAACCCCAGCCAGGTAAGCCAAAAAATAATCACCAACATTTTATGCTCTAGGATTTCAACCAGTGATAGAGACTTCCACTCCTGTATGGTCTCCTTCGCATATATAGAAATCATTACTATTGCGACAAGAAGTCCTACTCCTACGATATATTTACCATTGATGTAAGGAACTTTAAATTTGGATTTGGCCGATAAACCTGAGTAATCCATATACAGTACACCAGCACAAACTAAAATAAAAGCGAAGAAGGTACCGACGCTTGTCAAATCGACGAAAAAGTCCATCTTGAAAAATAAAGAAGGAATTGCGACGACTAGCCCCGTTACAATTGTCGCGAAAGAAGGTGTTTTATATTTCGGATGAATTGTCGCAAACTTCTTCCACAATAAACCGTCCCGGCTCATTGTCATCCAAATCCTTGGTTGAGCCAATTGATAGACCAAGAGTGCGCTCGTAATTGCAATAACCGATGTGACCGATATAATGCCAGCCATATGGTCAAATCCAACATATTTAAACACAAAAGCCAAAGGATCTTTGACATTAAGCTCGGTGTAGTTTACCATGCCTGTCAGAACCAAAGTAATAGCAACATACAATACCGTACAGATCAGCAAACAATAAATCATGGCTTTAGGCAGATCCCGTTGCGGATTTTTACATTCCTCAGCAGTTGTGGAAATCGAATCAAACCCGATAAAAGCAAAGAATACAGCAGCCACGCTTCCAAGCACCCCCTGTAAGCCATTTGGAGCAAAAGGAGTCCAGTTTTCGGGTTTCACATAAAATATACCACCAAAAATAACCGCCAGGATGATCCCTACTTTGATCATCACCATAATCATACTCGCTTTTTGGGATTCCTTGATGCCTATATAAACGAGCCAAGTAACCAAAAAAGTAATTACGCCTGCTGGCAAATCAAATATAATGGGCATTCCTGCGATCCGAGGGGCGCTGTTAAAAGCTGCTAGACCATGCTGATCAATGGCCGTAAGACTTGCTACACCATGTTGGTTCATTTTATCAACAGCATCATAAGCATATCCGGGCGCCATCGAAAGCCAGGCGGGGATATGTAACCCAAAGCCTTCCAGCATTGAAACAAAATATTGCGACCAGGAAATAGCAATAACGGTATTGGAAACCGCATATTCTAACACGAGTGCCCAACCTATAATCCAGGCAAACAGTTCTCCAAAAGCCACATAGGCATACGTATAAGCTGATCCCGAGACAGGTACAGTACTTGCAAACTGCGCATATGCCAGTGCTGTAAACACGCAGGCAAAGGCCGTAAAAATAAAAAGTAGAGAAACAGCGGGCCCACCTTCATAACTCGCTAATCCAATGGTGCTAAAGATTCCAGCGCCCACAATAGCGGCTATACCCAATGAAACCAGATCGGTTACCCCCAAAACCTTCGCGAGGCCAGTTCCCCCCTCCTTTTGGGTATCCGCTAGGATCTGATCAACACTTTTCTTCCGAAAAAGTCTATGTGACATGTAAAATTAGTTTTATACGTAAAATTATGCGAAAATAAATATTTTCAAGGTCTTATACTATTGGTATTTTCGGGTAGACTATTTAAAGTCGACCAACTCATAATGAATATAGTGGTAAATCTCCTGATAATCCCCCATATGATGCTGTAAATAAGAAACCAACTGAGCCGTCAATAATTCGCGCTGCTGCTCCTGAACCTCAAATTGCCATACACGTTTACAGATATTGAAAAGCGCACCGGCAATTTTTTCAATATGCGCATAATCATAGATGTATTTCCAGTCAATGAATTGATGGTAAAATTTCTCAAATTTAGGGATATCATCTAATTGGTTTATTTTGAGAAACTTTCGAACAGCCTCGTCATTCACCTGAGACATCGCCGCATAGAACTTATCTATCGAAACCGCTTTTTGCTGTGTCAGGATATGATCCAATAATAGCTCCAACGCAATATGGGCCATAAAGGAAGGCCGGATGGGCAGTCCCTGTAAACTGGACTGTATCTGTAACTTTAATTGATGTGTATGATGAAAAAAATATGTCGAATTATGAAAAAGGCGATCAACTTCAATATGACGGTTCCAACCGATATAAAGTTGTTCCAACAGCGGGTTATCCAGCAGTTGATCTTCGTATTGCCTGGGCTTCAGCACAAAAGTTTTATCGGCATTTTTTAATAAGTCGGGAAGCAACCCACCGACAATTCGTTCGGGATTGGTCGCAAACCGCTCAAAATAAAAATGTGATAAAAAATTCATATTAGCTTATTAGCGTGTGCTTTTATCTGGAATTATTCGCTCAATATACGCTTAATCTCCTATCTTTGCATCTTGTAAATTAAAAAATTAAATCCATTTAACAATGAGCTTTGTAGAAGAATTACGTTGGAGAGGCATGCTGCAAGATATTATGCCAGGAACTGAAGACTTACTGAATAAAGAAAAAGTCGCTGGTTATATTGGCTTTGATCCCACAGGCGACTCTCTACACGTAGGACACTTAACTCAAATCATGACCTTGATCCATTTCCAAAATGCGGGACATAAACCCGTGGCATTGGTTGGTGGTGCAACAGGAATGATTGGAGACCCTTCTTTCAAATCTGCAGAGCGTAACTTACTTGACGAGGCAACTTTACAACATAATGTGGCCTGTCTAAAAAAACAGTTAGGCAAATTTCTTGAATTTGGAGAAGGCGAAAATGATGCCCAAATGGTTAATAATTACGACTGGTTCAAAGATTTCAAATTTTTGGATTTTATTCGTGATATCGGTAAAATGATTACCGTAAACTATATGATGGCAAAGGATTCCGTAAAAAAACGTTTAGAAGGAGACAATGGTCTATCATTTACGGAGTTTACCTATCAATTGATTCAAGGTTACGATTTTTATTACCTGTGGAAACACCACAATTGTAAAATACAAATGGGTGGATCTGATCAATGGGGTAATATTGTCACCGGAAGTGAAATGATCCGTCGCCAGGATCAAGGCACAGCTTATGCAATCACTACACAATTGATTAAAAAAGCGGATGGCCAAAAATTCGGGAAAACAGAATCTGGCGCAGTGTGGCTTGACCCAAAGAAGACTTCACCCTATAAATATTACCAATTCTGGTTAAACACGTCCGATGACGATGCTAAAAACTGGATTAAGATCTTTACGCTTAAACCACAGGCTGAAATTGAGGCTATCATTGCTGAACATGATGCGGCACCACATTTACGCATTGTCCAAAAAGCATTGGCCAAAGATATCACCATTCGTACGCACTCTGAAGAAGCTTATGAAACTGCGATTAAAACATCAGAGTTTCTTTTTGGCAATGGTACCTTGGAATTTTTAGACAACCTAGATCACGAGGCTGTAATGGAAGTATTTGAAGGTATTCCGCAATTCGAAGTAACAAGGGAAGATCTAAAAGCAGGAATCAATATTCTCGATCTTTTAGCTGTAAATACGCAGGTTTTCCCTTCAAAAGGCGAAGCACGTAAAATGCTGCAAGGAGGTGGTGTTTCAATCAACCGCGAAAAAGTAACAGATATTGAACAAATTATCACCGAAAGCAATTTGGTAAACAATAAATACATCATTGCACAGCGAGGCAAGAAAAACTATTATTTGATTATTGCATAAGCGTAGCTTAATTCATAAAAAATCCCTTTTAACACGGTTAAAAGGGATTTTTTATTCCTGATAAATAGCCTTGCCGCTAGGTCACAAAACCTAACCCATTTTAAACTCATTTCGGCCCTTTAACCATTTATTTCAATAGCTTTTCAAAAGCACGACGGGAAGCACCCCGAAAATACACCTCGCCGCAATATTGATAGCCCAACTTGTCAAATACATGTAACATACCGGCATTATCAAAATTCGTATCCACTTTGATACTATATACATCATTCTGGACAGCGATTTCTTCCACTGCTTGCATAATAGCTGTACCAACACCTTTTACATGAGGATCCTGAGCCGAAGCCAAACGATGAATGCCCACATATTTACCATCGCTAAGCCATTTGCCGTCAATATCGTTATATGCGGGTTCAACATCAAAAATAATAGCCACATATCCGATGATTTTACCCTCAAGCTCGACCACATGTCCATATTCTTTATCGATATCAGACTGCACCACATCCTCATTTGGATAACCGTCTTGCCACTGCCGGCTCCCCTGCTCCTTGCGAAGTGCTATTGCCTGCTGTATAATCTCCCAAATCCTACCTTTATCTCTCTGTTGCGCTTTCCGTATCTGAAACTTATTCATAATGCCTTAATTTGATCAGTAAAGCTACATAATTTACTTTAAGTCTAAAAGACAGGCAAACAACCATATTCTTTCCTGCTTATCGCTATCTTATAGCAAATCTCTTCTCAGGGCATAGTATTTGCTAGTTATAATTGCTATTATTCATTTGGTAGCCTATCTGAAATTATTCGTTTATGAAAAAAATACAAACTTAAAATAATAGTCTACATGATCTTCAAAATACTATCAAAATAACTAAGTTTGTAAGCAGTATAATTGTGAGCTTTTCAATGTCAAATAAAGGAAATACATTTAGGCAGGCAGGAAATTCAGTTTCTGGCAAGCGTGCCCCATCAAAAGAATCGACAACATTTAAAAAAGAAAAAAGTCAAAAGCCCAGCATCCCTAGAGATTATTCAGATGCCCAGCAGAAGACTGTCAAAATTTTAGGGATTTTGTTGATCTTACTTTCATTGGCCTTTGCCACCGCTTTTGTTTCCTATCTTTTTACCTGGGAAGATGACCAAAGTTATATCGCCAAAACAAATGGCGGTTGGAGTACCCTTTTTAGTTCGTCCGAGGAAATTCATGATGAGACTGTCGAACTCCCGGTTGTTGACAATAAATTAGGAAAATTTGGTGCCTTACTTGCCAACCAATTTATGTATGAATGGTTTGGAGTTGCCTCTTTTCTTTTTATTCCGGTATTGTTCATTTTGGGCTATCGCTTATTATTCAAAAAATCATTGCTTCCATTATACCGCACTGTCGTTTACTCATTTGTGGCGATTGTTTTTATTTCAGTCACATTGGGATTTTTACACGGTTTTATGGCGGATACACCACATATGCTGGAAGGTAAATTTGGTTTTTGGACCAATAAGCTCTTGGAAGCACAAGTAGGAGTTGTGGGTGTGGGCTGTATTTTAGCATTCGCGTACCTGACAACATTGATACTCTTGTACAATTTAGATTTTAAATTCGTCTTGTTTAGTAATCGAAAATCCAGATCATTATCCGAGGATTTCGAGGATGAAGAGGAAGAAGATTCCTATTCCGCAAATAGTTTAAGGACGAAAGTTCACGTAGAAGATGATTCGATACAATCTGTTAGAGAATCCTTCCAACGGCCAACTTCAATAAATGAACGGTTTCAATCCAATCGGGAGAAAAATTTACAGGAAGAGCTTGAACGCCCCGCATTTACGCATCATCCAATACCAGAGGTACAAATAGATCCAAAGGATAAGGTTGTCCTCACCTTTGATGATAGCCCTTTAGAACGCACAGAACATACACCTTCAATTAGCTTCACTATCGATCAACCGGAGAATGATAATGAAGATGAAGAGGATAACATGCACATTCAGGAGAATTCCAGTCCGAGCATAACAATTGCACCACAAGCCGAGCCAGAGCCTCCTCTTGAGGTTGCTGTAATCCCGGGTCTAGTTGTCGAAGACATCAAAGAGGAAAAGGAAATAACAGCAAGTGATCTTGTTGCCCAATTTGGTCAATATGATCCAAAATTAGACCTATCAGGCTATCAACATCCGACACTCGACTTGCTCAGAGATTATGGAACAGGCAAAATAACGATCAATCAACATGAACTTGAAGCCAACAAAAACAAGATTGTTGATACGCTTAGAAACTATAGCATTGAGATTGAAAGTATAAAAGCGACAATCGGACCTACGGTTACCTTATATGAGATTATCCCGAAACCAGGTGTACGTATTTCAAAAATCAAAAACCTGGAAGACGATATTGCCTTAAGCCTTGCTGCACTCGGTATCCGGATTATCGCGCCAATGCCGGGTAAAGGAACCATCGGGATTGAAGTCCCGAATTCGAGTCCGGAGATGGTTTCCATGCGCTCGGTTTTAGCGACGGAGAAATTTCAAAAAACGGATATGGATTTACCAATTGCATTGGGAAAAACCATATCCAATGAAGTTTACATTGCTGATTTGGCGAAGATGCCCCACCTTCTGGTTGCGGGAGCTACGGGTCAGGGTAAATCAGTCGGTATCAATGCGATTTTGACATCTCTATTGTACAAAAAGCATCCTGCTGAGCTTAAATTTGTGCTTGTCGACCCTAAAAAAGTGGAACTTTCTCTATTCAAAAAAGTCGAACGTCATTTCTTGGCTAAACTACCGGATGAGGAGGAAGCGATCATTACAGATACAAAAAAGGTAATCAATACCTTAAACTCACTTTGTATTGAAATGGACCAGCGATATGACCTATTGAAAAACGCACAGGTTCGGAATTTAAAGGAATATAATGCAAAATTTATCAATCGCAGATTAAACCCTGAGGAGGGTCATCGATTCTTACCATATATCGTTCTTATTGTTGATGAGTTTGCCGATTTGATGATGACTGCCGGAAAAGAAGTAGAAACCCCTATTGCGCGATTGGCCCAATTGGCGCGTGCCGTAGGAATTCACCTGGTCATTGCGACCCAACGTCCTTCAGTCAATATCATTACAGGTACAATCAAAGCCAACTTCCCGGCACGTCTTGCTTTCCGTGTATTATCGAAAGTAGATTCGCGAACTATCTTAGATACGGGCGGAGCAGACCAGTTAATTGGTCGCGGGGATATGCTACTGGCTACTGGAAGTGATTTGATACGTATCCAGTGTGCATTTGTCGATACACCAGAGGTTGAACAGATTTCCGATTACATCGGAGCACAACGTGGTTATCCATCGGCATTTATGCTTCCGGAATATGTAGATGAAAACGGAGAGGGTTCAGGTAGTGTAGATTTTGATCCAAAAGATCGCGATCAATTGTTTGAAGAAGCTGCCCGTTTGATTGTTATGCATCAACAAGGCTCTACATCCTTAATCCAACGTAAATTGAAATTGGGTTATAATAGAGCTGGACGAATCATCGATCAACTGGAAGCCGCCGGAATTGTCGGACCATTTGAAGGAAGTAAAGCACGTGAAGTACTTTATCCCGATGAATATTCATTAGAACAGTATTTGGAGACGCTAAGAAACAATTAACATGAAAAAACAACTCGGATTAGTGCTGAGCTTTTTGCTACTTATAGTGAGTCAATACGGCTATGCACAAAATGACGCAAAAGCATTACTGAATAAAATAAGTCAAAAATACAATGGTTATAAAACCATACAGGCTGGTTTCACATTGGAAATCAGACAAGCAAATGGCGGTACGCACAGCGATGCAGGTACACTGTATCTCGACAAGGCAAATAACAAATACCATGTCAACACCAAAAATCAAATTCTGATTTCAGATTCCAAAACACAATGGAATATCATGAAAGCAGAGAAAGAAGTCGAAATATCGGAAGCAAGCAACTCGACAAATGAGATCAATCCTACAAATATTTTCTCGTTTTATACCTCTGGGTTTAAGTACGCTTTAGCACCTGCCGAGAAAGCGAAGGGAATAAGTTTAAGTGTTGTGGAATTGACACCGGTTGATAGCAAAAAGAACTATTCCAAAATTAAGTTGCGGATCAATAAAGCGAATAATTTGATTTATGATACGACTATTTTTGATAAGAGTGGGAATCGTTATACGTACAGATTGAATTCCCAGGAGGGAAACAAGAACATTGCATCCAGCTTTTTTACTTTTAATAAAAGTAACTACACGGGTTTTGATATTGTCGACCTAAGATAAGATCCGCTGCCAGCGCATTGGATCAAACCGCTGGCCAAATAACAAATAACGTAACAAAAAAGGATTTCCCAATGGGAAATCCTTTTTTGTTACTGTGTATTCACTAGAGCTACAGCATATTGGGTTCTTTGTCCAACGTCTCTGTCTCTTTATCCGCATAACGGGAATAACCATGTTTCTGCGGATGTTCGATAATTTCCTTCATGGAAACCAATTTATACACATAAGATCCGGTCTCATTGTTCAATTTCAAGGCAAAGTAATCATCCTTTTTCTGCCTTCTTATCGAACCTTTTAAACTACCGTCGCCCACGTTGTAAGCAGCTGCCACCAAGGTCCAGTTACCGAATTGAGCGTAGAGGTATTTTAAATAACGGGCGGCCGCATGGGTAGATTTTATGAGATCCTTTCGATCATCCACCGCGCCATTGACCCGAAGGCCATACAAGCGTGCCGTTGCTGGCATAAATTGCCAATAACCTCCAGCCCCTTTAGAAGAAACGACCGCCTTGCTCAGACCGCTTTCCACCAACGGGATGTACTTAAAATCTTCTGGAATACCATGTGATTTCAGGATCTTGGCAATCGTAGGCAAGTAGGTTTCCGCCTTTTTATGCATATCATACGATCCTGTTTTTTTAAATGAAAACCTACTGAAGAACTTCCGCAATTTGCTTTCCACCAAGGGGCGATCCATCGGTAATGAATCTTCAGCAAACGTCAGTGAACTCAGGTAAGATTCAAAAGAATTCTTTTTTTCTTTTTTCTCTTCGTCGCCTCCATGAGCTGGAGTTTCGACCAACTTCGCCGCAACGATCTTATCGTCGCCAGAAGTGTTGTTGTGTGGGGTTGAGTATAATTTTGACAGCAATAACGCAAACAAAATCAAACTACTACATAATACTTTCTTTCTTATCATTCACTCCCTTAATGCTATCCTATCCACGAGTAAATTCGATCAAAAAATAGCTTGGTTCAAATTCAAGGGTACAAAGATAAATAGTATTTATTTAAAAAACAAATAGTTACGTTGCAGCTATCCTAAAGGGCTTTTTTTAGCGCTCAAACCGCCAAAATGCGAGAAAAGACAAAAAGATAAGGATTTTTTCGCAAAACCCAAAATTATACTTAACTTTGCAGTTCACATTTTAGTAAAACACAATGCCATTCAGCAATAAAAGGAACAGTCGTGATGACAACTCCAGAAAGTCACGGGGCAACTCAGATAACTTCAAATCTAGAGGCGACAAGAACAATAGTTTCGGTAAAAAATCATCCTTTGGTTCAAAGGACCAATCTGAAAGAGGTTCTTTCAGAAAAGATGACAACCGTGAAAACAGATCATTTGGATCTAATAAATACGCAGACAAACCTTCATTTAGAGGGGAAAGCAACTCCTTCCGTTCAAAAGATAACGCAGACAGACCTTTCAATAGAGGCGGTCGTTCATTTGACAGAAATGAATCATCAAGATCTTTTGACAAGAGAGATTCCTTCAACAAATTTGATAAATCTGAACGTCCTTTCGATAAAAAAGATAATTTCAAACGTTCTGATAGAAATGATTCTTCAAGATCTTTCGATAGAAGAGAAGGTTCATTTGAGAAAAGAGATAGCTTCAAGCGTTCTGACAGAAGTGATTCGTCACGGTCTTTTGATAAAAGAGATGGTTCATTTGAGAAAAGAGATTCGTTCAAACGTTTTGATAAGGATGAGCGCTCCTCAAACGGGCGCAACAAAAGTTTCGACAGACCTTATAAACCATCCAATAGAAAATTTGATGGCGATAGAAACAGAAACTTTGATGAAAACAAAAATTTTGACGAGAAGCAATATATTAAGCGTCCTAAAAAGAAAGCTGAAGCTTCAACAGAAGATGATGGCCTAATTCGCTTAAACCGTTATATCGCCAATGCAGGTATCTGTTCCAGACGTAAAGCGGACGAATTGATCGCTGCAGGAGTAATTTGGGTAAATGGGGAACCGGTTTCTGAATTAGGGACTAAAGTTGATCCTGCGACAGACGAAATCCGTTACAACAACGAACGTCTAAAGCGCGAGAAAATGGTCTATGTTTTACTCAATAAACCAAAAGACTATATTACGACTACGGATGATCCTCAGGAGCGTCATACGGTAATGGAACTAGTTTCCAAAGCAACCAAAGAACGGATTTATCCTGTTGGCCGTCTTGACAGAAATACGACAGGATTACTTTTGATGACAAACGATGGCAACCTTGCGGAAAAACTTTCCCACCCTCGCAACAGCATCAGTAAAATTTACAATGTAGAACTTAACAAGAGCCTTACGCAAGGAGATTTTAATAAAATTAGTTTTGGTATTGAATTGGAAGACGGAGTCATTAAACCAGATGATTTAAGCTATGTACAAGGAGGTTCCAAAAGAGAAATAGGTATTCAGATCCACTCCGGTAAAAACCGTATTGTACGCCGTATATTTGAATCGTTGGGCTATGAGGTCGTGAAGTTAGATCGTGTTGTTTATGCAAACCTGACGAAAAAGGATTTACCACGCGGACGCTGGAGATATTTAGAAGAGAGAGAAATCGTGCAATTGAAACATTTGATTTAATCAAATTGCATTTGATCCATAAAATAAAGGACGGTCATTCAGTTAACCGTCCTTTATTTTTTATATTTGCTGCTGATAAGAAGAGTACAAAAAATTAAAGAATATGACTGATCCAAAAACACTTTCATCCGTCGCGGAATTCCATAAAACATTTCAACATCCGATCCTGGATACACCGACAATTCCTTCTGAACAAAGATGTGCCCTACGGGTTTCCTTGATCGCTGAAGAGCTAAAAGAGCTAGAAGAAGCAATTCAGGACAAAGATCTTGTGGAAATTGCAGACGCCTTATGTGATATCCAATACGTTCTGGCTGGAGCTGTTCTTGAATTTGGTTTAAAAGACAAGTTTTCCGCCCTTTTCGATGAAGTACAGCGCTCTAATATGAGTAAAGCTTGTAAAGACGAGGCCGAGGCTATTGCCACCCAAGAACATTATAAACTAAAAGGAGTAGAATCTTATTATAAAGAAGTGGATGGAAAATTTTTAGTCTTTAGAACAGCTGATAATAAAACACTCAAATCCATTAATTATTCTCCAGCGGACCTCAAGAGCATTGTCGAAGGATAATTTGCCTTAGACGATATCATAAATAAAAATGGCCTCCATAGGAGGCCATTTTTATTTATGATAATCAATTTCCGATTTTTATGGAATGATAATCTACTCCGCATGGAAAGCTATTAATTGCATTGAAAGAGACTGCCTTGCACTACTTTCCGGGCCTCCAACCCTTTGTCGATATAGGTCTGAATACCTGACTTCGGCAATCCCCAGTTAGGCGCGATTAATAGTTCCTTATCAGCAATTCCAAAAATACGCTGAATAATCAGGTCAGGACGCAAACGGGGTATAAATTTCGACAAGAAATCCGTATAGCCTTCCATAGAAAATAATTCAAAAGGCTCACGCTTGTATTTTACGCCCATAATAGAACCTTCCACAATATGCAAATGGTGCAGTTTGACGAACTTAATTTGCGGGAAGCGATTGATCTCATCCGCATATTTTAACATCATTTCCTCGGTCTCCCATGGAAATCCGAAAATCGTATGAACACAGAGTTCCAAAGTTGTATCCTTTAGCATGTCCATCGTCTTAATGAATTCGTCGTGGGAGCATCCTCTGTTGATTTTATCCAAAGTATCATTATAAATAGACTCCATACCCATTTCCAGATCGACATCATAACGATCTGTATAGGATTCCAGCAAGGCTATTTTTTCAACATCCAAACAATCGGGACGTGTGCCCACGGAAAGACCTAATGTATTTTCGGGATCAATACTTAACGCTTCATCATACATCATTTTCAACAGATGTGTGGGTGCATAAGTATTTGTATTGGGCTGGAAATAGATAATAAACTTTTCAGCACCGTAACTATTACGCGCTCTCTCAATCCCCGATTCGACCTGCTCCCGTATCGAAGGAATCTTACGGGCAGTATCCGGCGTAAAAGAATCAACATTACAGTAAGTACAACCACCATACCCCTTACTACCGTCACGATTGGGGCAAGTAAAATTGCCATCCACAATCACTTTAAACACTTTCTGTCCGTTATACTTTTGCTTTAAATAAGCCCCGTAATGATTATACGGTTTAATTCCGTTGTCCAATAATGTACCCATTGCGCTGCAAAGTTACTTAATAAAAATCACAAATAGATTACTGCCCAGGAACAAAGCTTTATAACGTCTTCCATTATTGTGTCATTTTCAAAGGATACTTCTGCCAAGACAAACAATATTCTGAAGACTTATATGGTCACTGCGTACTGTATGGAATCCTATCAGTCCAAAGATTACTTGCTATAGGTTCTGCTCCACAACTCATATAGATGACTGTACTGGATATCTAGCTCTGTAAAAGAGTTTGAAATGCAGACGATTGTCCAGTAATGATGTTGCAGGAATAAAGTGACTGTGGGGAACTTCCCATCCAGCCCGGTTGGCCGGCGGTAGAAGAGCGAGAGAAAAGTCTCCAAACGAAAGAAGCCCTTGACTGTTTCCAGCAAGGGCTTCCGTGTAAAAAAAGGCACCGACCTACTCTCCCACCTGTTACGGCAATAC
>NZ_JBCNKE010000007.1:0-341831 GCF_039596235.1 Sphingobacterium sp. | reverse complement strand
TGTTGTAGTTTTGAGTCAACAAATAAGAACAAGAATACTAACACAATAAAATAAAGACATTATGAAAACGCTAGTAAAAACATTCGCAGCAGCAGCCTTAATCGCAGTATCCACATTCGCTATGGCCACTGAAGGACAAGGTTCCAAATCAGCAAAAGCAAACATTAATCTTTCCACAGCAGACTTCGCTCTTGAGCATTATGTTGCGGTCACTACCGAGGGCGAGTCAGCAGGCGTGGAGCAATTGTTCGCTGCTGATTTCAGCCAAAAGATCCAATCTTCCAATGCACAATCTCATAGCCGTGAAGCAGTCGTTAAATCTCTGAAAAAACAAAAAGGTGAGCGTTTGAACTGTGCAGTAAGCACCGATATCATCGAGGAGTCTGCAGACTATATGGTGGCTAAAGTGACCTTGAAATTTGAGAGCTTCACCAAGACTGACCTAGTTACCTTGGAGCGCGAAGGCAACAATTGGAAAGTCTCCAAATCGATCAATTCGTATAAATAGTACCTATCACTGGTGGCTTGCCAGTCATAAAAAGGCAAACCACTAGTGAATCATATGTTTATTTAAGGCCACGTCGGGAGATGTGGCTTTTTCTTTTTTGAAATTCCGCGAAGACTTTTCGGCAGTCACTCTTTACCGACAACATAACCCTAGTTTCACTCATTTAGACTCTTGATGACGCCTAAGTTTGTATCAGATTTAAAAACAACAACATTATGGCAAATCAATTTCTTATTAAAAACACCATGGCAGAAATGCGTGCGCTATCTGCGACTGAAGTCACGGAATTATCCAACGGTACTTATAATGGCGTACAGCTTTTGGGTTATTATCAGGTTGGGGACACACCTAATCCTATTGTCTATTTTCTTTCTACTACGAATGATGCGGATAATGGTGGAAGTATTATAGCGACGGGAGGGCTCAAATTGATCCATCAGTTCAGCGAAGCTGTAGATGTTACCTATTTCGGTGCTAAAGGTGATGATAGCACAGATGACACCCTACCTATTCAAGCCGCACTTGACTTAGGACTAGGGATTAGTTTTAGAAAAGGCAAAACCTATAGAATTAAATCATACAACCCGAACGGAGCGCCGTATGTGACTGATCATCTGACAAATGCGGGAGGGATATCTATTCCGTCAAACTCGGTAGTAAATGGTAATGGAGCAACATTAAAAGCCATTACCGCAAATCACAATGCGTACAATATCATTCGGATTGTCAATAAAGACAATATCATTGTAACCGATTTATTTTTAGAGGGGGATTCTATGACAAGAACCTCTACAACTGGTGAATGGGGCTACGGTATTGCTATTATGGGGAGCCGAAATATTACAATAGAAAATACACATTCAAAATGGATGTGGGGAGATGGTTTTAATCTTCAGGTACTCGCACCCAATAGCTTTCCGGTCCCAGTACTGACCTCTTGTGAAAATATCACAATAAACAATTGTGTATGTGATAGTAACAAGCGGCAAGGATTGTCAATTGAAAGTGGAATCGATGTTAAAGTTCTTAATAGTAGATTTCTCAATACCGATGGCATTCCTCCACAATCGGGCATTGATGTAGAACCCAAAAATGGAGAAATTCCAGTAGAGAGAGTGATTATTGAAAACTGTACATTTAGCGGTAATACCAATGCTGGGTTATTTATACATTCGAAAAATAATAACATTAAAGATGTTAAGGTGAGTAAATGCTCGTTTGCCAAAGGATATTCAGGTATCACGACCGAATTAAGTCCCTCTGAAGTTATTGTTTCAGATTGTACCTTCGCAAGTGATTTGGCTCGGGCTCTCTCTATTAGAGGCGGTGCCAATCTGATGTTTACGAATAATATTATGTACTCTTATGTGATCATCAATGAAGAAGCCGACGGTGAAACGGTAGAAACTAAAAGTATAACGTTTGCTAACAATAAATTAAATAGGGGTGTCAGTGGCAACTCACGATGCCGACTATTGAGGGTGGTTAATAATGAAATCCAAGCACCAAATAGTATCGCTTTATTTATCAATTCGACTGAAAATGAAATTCTGAATAATAAGATCTATAATGCTGATACAGCTATTTCCAAAGGCAATGATGCCAATGCTATGCTTGTCAAAGGTAATATCATAAAGGGCGTTAATATTGGGATTTCCGGTAAAACAAACATGAATATATTTGAAAATACATTTGTCAATATAGGTGTCAATCTTGCCACAGCTAGTTATGGGCAATGTATCTTGCTAAGACTTGGTACATATAATAACCAGATTGCCAATAATACGGCGTACTTGTCCAATGTGGAGATAATGGAGTTGATATGAATACAATACCATTTTTAGGAATGCTATTTTTGAAGTTTGAGTATAACTCCAGCCAATATAATAATCACATCTATGTAGATAAAAACAATATATCGAAGCAGAGTACTGTTACAAAAAATATTCTCTATATTGAACAAGATACTATTGTAGGTAATCTAGCCCGCCGGCAAATGCTCATTAAAGATACGAAGGGGTATATTATTGTTTCTAGTTCCACTCAGTCACCGATTGGAACGCAGTTGAATGATATCCTTATAGACAATAATCGAGATTTGTATTTAGTTACCACTGCACCAGTGATTACAGGTGCTAACGGAACGTTAACAATAGTAAACGAAGCTGTTGTAAAGAAAATAAATTAACGAAATAAAAGGAGTAAATACACCAAGAGCCACATCATGAGATGTGGCTTTTTTAAGTCAAAAGGGCCTGATTCTCATAAGACCCTTTCTCTTAGCGTTTATTTGTACAGTAATTTTTATGTTTCCTATCGTTTCCTCTTTTGTGTTTCGTCATCCAATGTTTTTAAAGACAATTGGATTTTCACTGTACGACGCCAATTTTTATGTTGAACCTTTCTTTCGAAAGGAAGCTTGTAGCCGTTTTGTATAGTAAGAACAATAGTCGGTTTGAAATAGTTTTGTTATATATTTGGAATATGTTATTTTCTCTTTTCCAATGATTTTTGTTCTTTACCTTTTTTTTGAAACAGTGTTGCTGGTACCCAATTGCCGTATTTATCATATTTATATGAATTGGGGCAAAATTATGGAACATTTATACATCAGTTTCGGTTCCTCAGATCATGTTGAACGTTAGTGTGTGTTATTAATTCAAATCAATAGTTGTACTTTTATTGCTCTTTTTTTTCATAGCTATTCCATAACCGATGAGACCCAATATAATTGAAAATGCAATCTGTAAAATGATGATAAATATCCATCCGATAATGCCATATTGGTATAATTCTTTTTCAAATCCGCTGAAATTTGCTTCCAGCCATAATGAAAGGAATAATCCTACTATACTATCATAAAGCCCTAGCTTTATAACAGACCACAAGGTTGTTTTCAGATTTTGCTTCAATCCAATTAAATACGCTAGGCCGATATAAATAATTATCGATACGATGGAAAACCAACCATAATCAATTTTGAACCATCTGGATAGGAGTGAACCCACTATCGCCACTAACGTGACAGTAAATATCCCCTTTTCTAAGATTTTATTATATGGTTTTTCTATTGGTGTTAACGGCCTTTCCATTAGTATTAATAAATAGTAAGACAAAGATAGAAATTTCACCTCCCTATTCCCACCATTCACCGAGTTTTCCTGTCTTTTAGTCTAAAGCCCATAGGCTAGGGGCATATTGTGTCGTAGTTTTGAGTCAACAAATAAGAACAATATAACTAACACAATAAAATAAAGACATTATGAAAACGCTAGTAAAAACATTCGCAGCAGCAGCTTTAATCGCAGTATCCACTTTCGCAATGGCGGCTGAAGGACCAGGTTCCAAATCAGCAAAAGCAAACGTTAACCTTTCAACCGCAGACTTCGTCCTTGAGCATTATGTTGCGGTCACAACCGAAGGCGAATCTGCAGGTGTAGAGCAATTGTTCGCTGCTGATTTCAACCAAAAGATCCAATCTTCCAATGCACAATCTCATAGCCGTGAAGCAGTGGTTAAATCTCTGAAAAAACAAAAAGGTGAGCGTCTGAACTGTGCAGTAAGCACAGATATCATTGAGGAGTCAGCAGACTATATGGTGGCTAAAGTAACGTTGAAATTTGAGAGCTTCACCAAGACTGACTTAGTTACGTTGGAGCGTGTGGGAGGTGACTGGAAAGTATCTAAATCTATCAATTCGTATAAATAGGACCTTATCACTGCTGGTTTGCCAGTCATAAAAAGGCAAACCAGCGGTGAATAATATGTTTATTTAAGGCGTTTGTTTAAAGTAGTTAACACTCAATCTGACAGTTGCAATATAATAACAAACTGAAAAATTGATTTAAATGATGACGACTTCAAATCCTCAGGCTTAATATCCTTTTTTTTGAAAAACTTAATTATTTTATCGACAGGATTCTGCAAATAAAGACCCTCTAGCATCTTCTTCTTCCTTCTTTGTCGTTGTATTAATGTATGTGCAGTTAGGGTTGTTTGTGCAGTCCTGGCAACTAGCTACAGTACACACACAAGTTGCTGTCAATCCTCCTCCTTGAATGTTCTCCATGCTCCCTTTTGTAAGCATTACTATTGCTTTTTTGTTCAAATTTAGTTTTATTTTTTTCATAATGCATCAAAATTTATTTCTAAAATTCAAATTAAAATTGTAGAATGAATTTAACGTAAAAAAGGTTCTTAATTATCATCTCTTATGACTAAATTTTGTTAAAAAACAGTGTGTTTTGATTAAAAAAAAAACATATTTTAATAATATCATTATTTAATGAAATGAGGAAAAAAGAAATTGGAATCTTAACATTATTATAATTATAAAGTGGCTTGTCCTGTCCTAAAATAGCTTTACCATTTCCATTAAAAGAGTTGCTTGTAGCCGCTTATATTAGTAATTACAGCCGCCAACTTTAGATTTTTATAAATTACATTTTTTATTGATTTTTAAGTGTGAAATTAATTGATAACTAAAATTATGATATATACATTTCTTCCTTACGATGCAGAAGAAAATCTAGGTTCTTCCTACAATAGATGCATGAATATGCTGCCGAATGACGATGATTGGGCTGTTTTTATTGACCATGACGCGATGTTCACGACCAATTTTTGGTATCATCAAATAAGTGATGTAATAAAAAGTCATCCAAATGCTGGTTTGATAACATGTTTAACAAATAGAATTTATAATCCCAAACAAATAATATTTAATAGATATACACTTAGAGGAGAATCAATAAATGATTTACTCAATAATCATGATATAGAGTTCCATAGACAGCTAGGCCATACTTTATATGAACTCAATGGTTCAAGCGTAGAAGCCTTGAATAATGATTTGCTGATCAGTGGAGTCGTTATGATGGTTAAGAAGGAAACGTGGAATAGTATAAAATTTTGTGATGGATTTTTGCGTGTAGACAACAATTTCCACGAGGAGTGTTCAAATCGTAACCTTGAAGTTCTCCTAATGACAGGCCTATACGTTTACCATTGGTATCGTGCAGATCGAAAAAATGTAATTATTCCAATAATTGAAGGTTAAGTAAAAGGAATATAAGTGAAATTGTTTTTTTAGCTCGGAAATATTAAAAATGATTTAGAGATTTTAATTTGTCTATTAAGTGGTTTTTGATTTAATTATTTATCCTTGAGTGTGTTATTATGATCCTTATTTGAGTTAGTATAAAGAAAATAGTAAATTTACTTTTTGAAATTTGTATGTTTGATAATGAGGAAATTTTATGTGGTTTTAATTGTATTATTGATGTCAATCTCGTCTAATACTTCTGCTCAGGATAATAAAGTGATGAGTTTAGCTTCTACTTTTATTGACACAGTTAAATCTAATTCTTATACAGGGTTATTAGTAAACTGGGATTCTATAACTCCTATTTTTATGGAGAAGAGCAAAAAAGTAAAAGAGGTAAAAGATTTGCTCCCATTGTTTAAGAGTGTCTTAGAGCTTCTACATGATGAGCATTCATCGGTCGAATATCATGAGATTGATACCAGTATGACAGAAAGTTTTATGGTTCAGTTGCATCAGATGGCCGAGACCTCTGATGCAGAAGCGGGGCTGCCGCCAAAAAACTTTCAATCGTATATAATTGATAAAAAATACGCTTATATAAATATTCCTCCGGTACAGTTTGAGCAGGTAAAATATATTGACACTATAGGGCAGCAGCTGGAAGAGTTGGATGCTAAAAATCCCAAGGCTTGGATTATAGATCTGACTGAGAACAGTGGTGGGGCTAATTACCCCATGATATGGCATTTTGCATCTTTAATTGACGTTGATTACAGTTATTCAGAAGTTTTTAATGACGGTGAGGAAAAGAAGATATCGGTTGTATTACAACCTATAGGAAAAGAAGCTCAACAAGTTTATGATATTCTTGGATTAAGTGCCTCAAAACACCCGCCTGTTAAATTGAAAAATAATAATATTCCTATCGTAATTTTAGCTAGTTATTATACCGCTAGTGCAGCTGAGGCTTTTCTGCTACATTTTAAAGGACAGAAAAATGTCACTATAATAGGGCAAAAGACAGCTGGACGCACTTCTTCCAATCAATATTATGAAATTGGAAAGAATTTCTCTCTCGAATTGACTGTGAGCCTTTTAAAAGAAAGAAATGGGGAAATATACCAGATCAACGAGGGAGTTACTCCGGATATTATTATCCCCTTCGACATGTCGAATATTAAGACCACCAATCAGCTACTAGAAGCTATTAATAAAAACAAGCCAGTTTATTTGGAAAAGGCGGTCGAAATACTCGAAAAAAGAGATGGATTTTAGTATTTGTAGCCTGTTTCTTGAGAAGTCTTATGTCTAATGTTTAAAAATTGACATTTGATATTGAAATTAGATATCAAATGTCAACTTTCTTGGAATTAATTTCCCATTCAAGAATTGTCTCAATATCGTTAACGTCCGTCTTTTTCGTAGAACTCAAATCTAAATTTTCTGATAGAAATGGGTAGGATACTCCCATATTGTTGCTTAATTGACTTAGATTAAATGCTAAAGAGCAAACATCTAGGTATTTATGATCTAATAACTTCAAGAATATATTTTTTGCTAAGATAATAAGTGATGGAGTCCCTGTTACTTCATTTGCAGAAACTAGATTTTTTGAAAGAATGTTATACTCACCTAATTTTTGAACAGAACCTAAAAGTAACACATCAATATTAAAATAATTCATGTCATGAATAACGCATTCTACCATTTTTTTTGAATACACTTCCGTGAAGTTATTATCTGAACTACAGATGGCAATTAAATTGAAATCCCTCTTAATTGCGTGTTTTACACATTTTAAAATTTTCCCCCATAAATTTTTCGGGTTTGAAATAATCAAACTCTCCACGATAAATTCATCATTATTATTAAATTGTTTGAGGGTCTTATTTTTTAAAGAAGAAGTATCAATTACAAAGGTGGGAATAGGGGATAGTGTAAAGCTGTTTTTACCCGTTTTATTGCGTTTAAGATGCCGAAGTGCATTATTCGTAAAATCCTCTTTGGTGAATGATGATAATCTCAAAAGCTGATTCTTTACCATTTCAATATTATTTGCGGTATAATTATCGCTATAATTACGATATCTATAAGCTATTTCGTTATAATATATGAAATTAGCGTTTAAAATCTTCCATCGGATTTCGCATTCTAAATTTATTCCTTCTTTATCAAAATACACGAAATCGCCGACACCGAATTCTGCTAGGTAAGATGATCTTTTTACTAGAAAGATATCCGAACCACTTAAGGGATTATTACTTGAAATTGATTTGGAAGAGGTGTGCGCTGCGTCTATCGATAAAGTTAATTGAAGCATTTTTCCCTCATTATCGCTCATGGTCTCAACGCGATTGTATGGTCTTATTACTTTGTCGTCACTACTGTTCACAACCTCATTAAGTGCTTTTTTTAATATGGGTATTTTAATAAAAATGTTATAATCTGAAAAGATGATATATTGTTCTTTAATATTTTGAACTATTCTTTCCAAACAAGTTTTAATGCCAATATCTTTATACTCTTTAAAAAAATGATATTCTACGCTTCCATAAAATTTTTCTGCATTTAATATTTGGATTTCTCCCATTTCGACCACAACTATATGGATGTCGAAATTCTTTCGCCAATAGCGTATCAATGTGTCTAAAATCTCTTTTTGCGCTAGATTTATGGAGTAAAAAGGGATTATCAGTGCGAAATCTTCTAAATTAAGCTTTTTTAGTGTGTGCTCATTTTTTTTGATAAAATTTTGAACGATTTGAGAACAATAACCTTTTTTTAGATTGGAGAAATTAACTAGGTATGGTGTTTCCTTTTTATATAGCGTTTTACAAAAAAACGACTCTCGTTCAGCATGGAAGACACCTGCGTTATGCAAAATTTTCTTTTTATACCATAAGCTTATATGGTCCTTGGGCCAGCAAAAATCCAATTCTTTATGAATTTGTATTTTCCTATTTATTTTTAACGCATTCCATAGTAGCGCCCACATATCTGCACACCATGACTGTACAAGACCACTTTTGTGTACTCTTTTGTTATAATTTTCTAAATATTCGTATATTGTTTCGCAGTCTTTTTCGACATTCTGCCAAAATAAGCTATCGACATTTCTGATTATAGATTGCGCGCCCCCAGCGTTTAAATCATTTTTGATGACTAACGAAGGATCGATACCTACTTTTTTGCAGATATTATCAAAAAGTGATTTGCTATATTTTCTTATGTTGCTTGAGCTTAGATAGGACGTAGTGTCCGAAAAGTACCACGTGTCAGTTTCGAATACTGTGGTATTTATCTGTTCTCTAAAAAAAACATCACTATCGATATAGAATATGGTTTCGTTTTTGAGCCAGGGGTTTTTTATAAAATGTTGGGCTAAAATATTTGGTCGAATTGATGAAAGATACTTCTTTGATAAGCGCGTATCTTCATAAACAAAGAAGTTAGCTTGGTTCGCATCTATCAAAGACAAAAAGTCTGGATTGAGTCCTATATTGGGTTTAGTAGCTATCAAAACATGGATATTACTACTTTTAACTCCGATAGAAAGCAAATTAGCAATTTGTATCTCTAATTGCCACACAAAATAGGTGTCATCTGGTTGAGCGGATAAATAAATCATATCAAATAAATAGGTAATAACGCTGATGTCCAGGATGTATCCCAGTTAATCGTTCTAGTAAAATTAAATCTTTTAAATTTTTCGTTTCCTGTTCACTGAGGTCCCCATCAATCCCCATTGCGTGTATTGAGCTAATGTTATCGATAGATAAGGAACGGTTTGTTGATAAATTTTCTATTTCTTTATCATCAGAAACTTCCCAATTTCTTATCCTTGCAACTAGAGCGGGGCAAACTTTTTCTCGAATACATTGATTTAGAAATAGACTCAAAGCTTGTTTATTTATGTTTTTTACTAATTGCTTGTCATCTAGTCTGTTAATTAGCTGAACTAATGATAGTAAAACGTCAGTTCTAACGATGTTTTTTAATCGTCTACGATTATAAATTTCTAACAACAAACTACCGATATATGGGATCTCATCCATTTTACAGTTTTTTGCATGAAAAAAAGCTATATTCATAACGAATTCTTCTTCGAGTGGTAACAGTGTTTTGATGATTGAAGTATGGATAATATTTTCATTGACTAATATATTTATGGCTCTTAACAACCCTGGTAAACCTTCCCAATAGAGAATAAGTTGATGCTTTTTTATACTGCTCAGCAAATCGGTTATTGCCTCCATACTCCTATCAAAATAAACTTCCGAATTTTTCCATGCGGCAAATGATAACAGATACAATGCCGTCGAACCTTGTGATGTACAGAGTCCTTCACTAACTGTTGCGTAGCAAAGATCAAATGCAGTTGAAAGTTGATAGGAAATATTGGCTTTGTTATTTTCTAATTGTTTCATATCTTTTTATGAAATGTAATATGTAAAGTATCTTTTGAAATAAAGTATCTCATATACTTTTCGGGATTGGTTACCATTAATTGATTTCTATTATGTAAATTTCCCGTAATAACAGCTCTTTGTTCAGAGTCAAAGTACTTCGTTTGCAAGGTATCCCCAATTTGAAATTTATGATTAGATTTAAATGACCCAATGATATAATATTTAACCAAGTTTTTATTTATTATTCCAATATTGTAACCTTTGTCCAAAAATACCCCCTCTTGAATGTCTTCAGACAGTACTAGATGTCCTTTGATGGGAGCCAAAAGATAAAAGACTGCATTCGATTTTATATCTAATACTTGGATTATACTATCCCCTGCATTAACAAAATCTGTATCTTTTTTTAATATTTTTATGATTTTACATGCATCATTTGTCCTAATCCTTGACACTTCAGGATATAATTTTACCGAAACAACTGTTTCAGATTTATTGCTCAAGGATTGAAAAAAAAGATAAAAACATAAACCAACGATAATAGTCAGTATTGAGGCAATGACAATATATTTTGATAACCAAGATGGCATTTTACTCAATACGTCTTCTGCTTCTTCAGAGTGTTTAAATTCGATTTTTTGGTCTGTTAAAGGCATGTTTCCCTCCCTTCTAATTCCATCTGGTTTTGGATTAAACGATAATAATAAGATTTATTAGCGACCAATTGCGTATGAGATCCGATTTCTTTGATTTCGCCCTCATCTAACACGACAATTTGATCTGCATACTGAATAGTACTTAGCCTATGTGCGACGATTACCACAGTTCGGCCATTAAAAAACTTATCCAAATTCTGGACAATCTCCTTTTCGTTTTTACTGTCTAGAGCACTTGTTGCCTCGTCAAAAAATAACACCTGTGGGTCTTTATATATCGCTCTGGCAATTAACAAACGTTGCTTTTGTCCTGAACTTAATCCCATACCCTCAGCTCCAATTTTGGTTTCTAAGCCTAATGGTAGTGTTTCTATCATGTCTGATATATTAGCCATTTTAATGGCATTTAAAAGTCTTTTTGGGTCAATAATATCCGAACCAATAACGATGTTTTTCTCGATGGTATCTGAGAATATATAGCCCTCTTGCAATACTGTACCACAGAGAGCCCGCCAAGTACTATCCTTTATTGTGGAAAGTTTGGTTTTATTTATATAGATACTCCCATATGTAGGCTGATAGAAGCCTAAAAGGATTTTTGAAAGAGTAGTTTTTCCACTCCCACTTGCGCCAACTATAGCTGTGACTTTATTTGCTGGTATTACTAAAGTAATATTTTTCAGGACGCTATTTTCTATTGAGTTGTTATAAGAAAAAGATAAATCTTGAAGTGTAATCTCTATATCTTCGTTATTAACAATTTCATTTTTTTTCCTTGGATGGTCTTCTTCTTCTTTATTATGTATTTCAGCGATTCTTTCCAAGCTTATTTTCGCATCCTGAAATGATTGTACAAAGCCTACGAGTTGATTAATCGGACCGTTTAATTGTCCAATTATATAGCTAATTGACATCATCATTCCAACGGTTATTTCACCTTTTATTACCAGTTTCGCAGCAATAATTGTAATAAGAATATTTTTAATTTCATTAATAAATGAAGCTCCAATCCCCTGGATTTGGTCCAATGTTAGTCCCTTAATATTGTTTTTAAATAATTTAACTTGATTTTTTTCCCATTCCCATCTTTTTTCCTTTTCAGCATTATTAAGCTTAATTTCTTGCATTCCATTTATAAGCTCAATAGTTTTACTTTGGTAAATACTGGAAAGAGTGAATCTTTTATAATCAATAATTTTTCTTCTTTTTATAAAGAAATAGATCCAAATAAAGCTTACTATACTGGTTAGAAAAAATATGAGAAAAATATAAATATTGTAGTAACATAGAACGGCTCCGAATAAAAGAAGGTTAAAGAGAGAGAGAAGAATATTGACACTATTAGAAGTAAAGATTTGTTCAACTCTTTTGTGATCGTTGAGTCGTTGCAAAATGTCCCCATTCATTTTTCTGTCAAAAAATGATAATGGCAGATTCATAAGCTTAATAAAGAAAACTGAGATCATTGAAATATTGATCCTAGAGCTAATATGGACTATAAACCAGCTGCGTATAATGTCGATGCTTGTTTTTCCTATAAAAAGGAATAGTTGGGCTATTAATATAAGATAGATGATATCTAATCTTTTGAAATTAACACCATAATCGATCAAATATTGGGTTAGAAATGGAAAAGAGAGTTGGATTACTCCTACGGCTATTAACGAAATTAAGATATGCTTAATATATTTCGTGTATTTTTTGAATAATGGTAAGACATATTGCAGCCCATTTGTTATGGAACTGTCTTCTTCTTCTTGTGTAAAAAAAGCTGAAGTTGTTTCTAAGATTAAGACAGCCCCATTGCCATCCTGGCCAGACCATCCTCTTAAAAACTCTTTGATTGAATATCTTATTAAGCTTGAAGCAGGATCGGACACAAAAACATCTTTTTCAGTTATCTTATAAATAACTATAAAGTGGTTTTGATTCCAATGTGCTATGCAAGGTAATTCGACATCATTTTTTAAAGTTTTGATGTCTACTTTTGCTCCATATGTTTTAAAACCAAGTTTTTCAGCAGCGATAGATAATTTACGAAAACTAGTCCCAGATTTAGTTATATTGCATAGAGACCTAAGTGTATCAATACTGAAATATTTACCATGGTATTTACTTATAATCTTTAAGCAGGCTGCACCACAATCCATGAAATCCAGTTGTTTATAATGCGGAAATTTTTTTAACTCTCTTATACTGATCATAAAATTTCACTTATGAGGGACAATGTTTTTAATCTTTTGTTATTGTCAAATTCCATATCCTTAAACAGGAATTCGTCGATATCAAGCTCACTATTCCATTTTTTCAAAACAGATTCAAGCATGGAATTATTACCAACAAATAAGGGCGATGATTCTATGTGCTTGTTATTTGTAATTTTTTCGAATCTTGTTAAAGCTCGATCTTCAGATGAATTTACTATTCCAGCAATTGCAAGCGCAACCTTTGGCTTTTTTCTATGTTTTTCATAAAATTTTGTCTTAAATAGCTTGATATCCTCCTTAATACTTTCATTTTCAAAATGAGAATGGAAAGTTGAAAGACATATGTTGCACCCTGTCTCTAAAGCTAATTCTAATCTTTTAGTAGAAGATGTTAATATCCAAGTCTCAGGTACTTCAAATTTTATTGGGATGATATTTTCGATTGTTGACTCTTCTCTTATGAGTTCGCACACCTTTTTTATATTTCTCTCATATAAGTCTTCGGCTTTTCCATTTAGAATGACGTCTTGATTTAATAGTAGTTTCTGAATATTTAAAGCAGGATTTCCTTTTGCAAACCCTAGGTCTATGCGCCCTGGGAAAAGTATTGACAATTGACGAATGTAATCAAATACAGCATATGGCGAATGGAATGCAGAAAGAATTCCCCCTGGTCCCATCAAGATATGATCTGTTTGTGAACATAGCAGTGCAATAAACAACAATGGATTTGACCAAATGAGGCTCCTAGGATGATGCTCTGAAAGCCAAAATCTATTAAATCCTAGCCTTTCCGCTTTTTTAGCATAAGAAATTACGCCATCTGCCAACTTTGCAATAGTCGAATTCCCTTCAATGTCTCCAAATTCTAAAATTCCTATTTTCATTATCTTTCCTTTCTAACGATTAGCTTCTTCGCCTAATGATTTACTTTTGGCATTTGCCCCTTTAACACTCGTTTTCCCAAACCTATAATTGGCTGATAACATAAACATCGCACCTCGTCCTCTGTTTCTTGTATCATAATATTGTCCATTTTGGGTGGTTCTAGATCTGTATCTGAATGTGCTCAAAAAATCCAGCGCATGAATCTTAGCAGCCAGCTTATTATTTAAGAAAGCCTTTGACGCTGAGAGATTGAAATAATAACTTGGATCCAGTTTATAAATTCCCTGAACCGGCGTGTAATTGAAGGTACTATTCAGTTCGATGTTGTACTGCTTGGGAAGTACAAAGGTTGAAGTTAAATTTGAAAATATAAATGTTCCCTCTCGACTAAATCCTTCTTTTTTAGTTGTTAAATAGCCCGTTTGAAATTTAACAGCATTTGTCCACCATTTAAATAATTTAAAGGGTATTTGGGCTTGTAATCCTAAGGCATTTGATTTACCGTAATTTTCCATTCTAGATACCAATACATCGTTAAGTGTATCCTGTCTCAGGAAGATTTCGTTCTGATCTAAATATATTCCATAAAATGCGGAAAATACATACTTCTGTTTGGCGAAGTATTGAAAAGAAATATTATGACTGACACTGGGTTTTAACATTGGATTACCTTCTGTTGCTGAATATATGTCGTTGTAATATCTGAAAGGGTTTAAATTTTTAAAATTGGGCCTATTGATGGCTTTATTATAAGCCAGTGTGAAATTGTGATTTGGGTTTGGGACAAAGTTAAATGCAATGTTGGGGAGTAGAGTAACATAGTCGCTTACATTTTTTTCGTTTAAACTAATAGACTCACCTGAAGTTCTGGTATACTCTCCCCGCATCCCCAATTGCATCCCCGATTTTTTATTAAATTGAGCAGTAACATTGATATAACCAGCAAAAACGTTTTCAAGATAATTAAACCTATCGTCTTCCTTTAAAGGTAAATTACTTTCTACCCCATTTTCGTTATTAAATATATTGATGTTTTTTGTTTTGACATTGGTCACTCGAGTTCCCATTTCTATCTCATATTTTTCTTTCCACATATTTGTGAAATCAATTTCAGTTGTTAGAAGTGAAGAATTAGTTGTCAAGTCGTTTAATCGATTGCGAAAAGGTGCTTGATTCTTAACGGTCGAAAAGGTATTGTCTCCATTAACATTCCGAAATGAATAGTCAGCATTTAACATTATCCTTTTCTTTTGATTATATTGTCTGGTATAGTTAAAGCTCAATAAGTTTCTATTAAAATCGGATTTTAAAATGTTGTTGTCTTCCAATTGAAGAGTCGAATTTCCAAAATCTTGAAGTTCTGTAACACTGTGAAATTTTTTATTGGAATTGGATAGATTATACGTGTAGGTAAATCCGAAAGTATTGATAGAATCTGCATAATAATCGATGCCAATTTTTCCATAGCCACCACTGCTCTTTAATAGAGAATAATAGTCTTGTCGACGAGAAAAACTATTGTTTTCCTGAATGTTAATGCCTTTACTTGGCCCTTTGTCATAATTGACTCCAAAGCTCGCTGTTACTGCTAATTTCTTACTTCTATAGTTAACGATGCTGCTTCCACTTAAGTCAGGTACTTTACGATATCCGCTAGAGGTAGAGAAGGAGCCATTCCATCCGAGTTTTTTATCACGTTTTGTAAGGATATTTATAACAGCTTCTGCATTATACTTTGCTGATGGCGTATTTATTAATTCAACTTTCTGAATTGAGCTTGCTGAAATATTGTTCAAATATTGAAAAGCTTGCTGTCCAGATAGATAGATCCTTCTGTTGTCAATTAACATTAACACATTTTGCTTGCCATTGAGGGAAATATTCTGGGACATTGGATCTACCCATACCCCTGGCGCCCTTCCCAGAAGTTCGATTACTGAACTTGTCTGGATTTGAGGGCTATTTTCTACATTGAAAATGAGCTTGCCAATTTTTGACTCGATAATTGGCTTATCTCTAGCTACTACAACTTCTTTTAAAATAGACTGAGAAGATGGATCTAAATATATTTTAATTTCTGAGGATTTGTCATTAGCATCAAGTGAAAATTTATAAGGTTTAAATCCAACAGCTGTAATATTCACACTGTCACCTGGGGCTGCTTTTGAATTAATAATGAAGAATCCAGTTTCTGAAGTTATTGAATAGTTTTTTAGATTATTAAGGTTGTCAATTATTCTTACTGTGGCGAAAGCGACCGGAGAATTATCTTTTTTTGAATAAATTATACCGGAAACCGTTTGAGCAGATAATGCTCCAATTATAAAGTAACACTTAATGAACAGTAAGAAGATTTTCTTTTTATACATTTTGTTTAATTTAAAAATATCTGCTTCCATTCTTCTGATCTTCCATTACAGAGAAGTCCAAAACCTAAAAATCCATTCAATAAATCTAAGTTGCTATCAAAAAATTGAGTTAATGATCCATCAAAATCTTCAATTTTTTTGTTTATCTCAAAAAAAGCAGTTTGTTGAAGTGTAAGTGATTGCTCTAGAAACTTTGTCACTTTTGTAAGGTTATATAACGTCTGGAATTGTGATGATGCACCTGTAAAACCATGGCAAAAATAAGGATCCAGTGTACTTAAATGCTTTGAAGCATATTCAATTTGCATATTTGCAATTTTGATTGAAAGTTCTTTGTATGTTGCATTTTTTAGGAGGATACCACACTTATAAAAAAATATGGCCACAGAGAGGTCTCCATAACACCAAGACATAGGGATGGCATTAAAAATGTTCCTTCCACCTTGAAATTTTAGATTTGGAAAGATCGTTAATCCTTTTTCAACGTTATCAAAATAGATATTGTCTAGATATAGGTTTATTATCCCTTGTAATATATTTGTTAACTCATTGTTGTTTGGGTATTTATTTAAAATATCTACTAATATTAACCCAAACGCCAAATTTCCATGGGCAAGACCAAAATTAATAGCTTTTATATCAGATATATTTCCATTTTCACTAGTTATATTTACTTTGTTTTTATTGTAATGATTGTTTGTAAGAAAGAAACCATTATTTTCTTTTGATAGAGAACTTATTAGGTCATTTACAATAGATACTATAATCCGTTCTGTTTTGATAGATTGCGGTTTGCTTACAAAATAATGTAAGTAGCCGAAAATCCCATAGAAAAAATCTTTATTATCTAATTTATAGTCTTGAGGAATTGCCTTATTAATTATTAGATCTTCTATCGGTAACAAAAAATCATCAATATCATCTTCAATTTCTCCATTTATCCGTAGATGATTTAGCAAATACATTACACCGCATATACCATTTACATAAGGCGTGTTGTTTATAGGTTCATTGGTTATTTGCTCAATTAAGGATTCTAGAATCTTAAAACCTTTTCTTTTTAATTTTTTGTTGGCGGAATTAAAACAATAATAGATTATACCACTTGAACCACCAATTAGACTGATAGGATATTGCTTTTCTTTATGGGCTAAAATGTGATTATCTAAATCTTCAATGAATTTTTTTATTCTTTCCATTTGGCGATTAAAATGTGTTAAATATTGGTAATTGTTAATTAATAGCTGGTTTCTGTCAAATTTTACGTTGATAGATATTAATAAAATGAGAAGTGTAATTATACTTTTTAATTAATTATTTTGTAGGAATGTTCTTTAAATCCTGCTGCGATTTTATAAAGACTTCTTCTTGATGTGTTTAATTTGGTGGAGAGATTGGCTTTGTGATTATTTACTGTAGCGATGCTAATAAATAATTTATCTGCGATTTGAAGTGACGTATAACCATTTGCTATCAACTCAAAAACCTCTTTTTCCCTTTTTGTGAAATTCTTATATTCATAAATATCTATGAATTCTTCGTTTTTTGATTTGGATCTTTGAATTTGTGCGGAAATATATTCCCGGGAATTTAAAACTTCTGAAAGACAATGTAATAGCTCTCCTTTTCCAATATCATAAAATAGTGCTCCTTTGCATAATTTGCTAAATTTGTACAGTAAATATTTCAATCTATCTATATCGTTATCAATTAAAACGATTTTAACTTGACCTGATTGATCTTTAATTTTATTCAGCAGCGTAAATGTCGAGACATCTTTTAATCTAGGGAAAATGATGATTAATACATCTTTATTATTATTTATATATTCTAATAATTCCTTTTCGTAGAAGAACAGATTAACATCATTTCTATTTTTCTCTTCAATCTGACTACAAATTGCCTCACCAATAAATAGCGAGTCAGCAGCAACACAAATAGTATCTTTCATTTTAAACTGGTTATAACTTTTGATAAAAATGGTTATTACATTATTATAGATGGTGTCTATTATTGATACTAATATCTGTTATATTATATAGATATTGGCCTTTTTTTGGTTTGTTAAATGATTACTAATTTGAATATAAATAAATACAATGAATTATGTAAATATATTTTATTAAAATTTTTAAACAATCGTTTGCGTTAATTGTATGTTCTTTTTTTTGTTATTGTTTTTATATTTTGGTTTTATAGTTTTTATTGTTTCACAAGATTTGTGCGTGTTATGTTTTTTGTATTCTTGACGAATAAATAATAGTTTAGAAGCATTTCATAGGTAACCATTTCATGATACCGTGGATTAAATTTGTACAATCGATTTAACAGCATGTGAGTAAAGTCAGCGATGAGCCAGTTTAACGGTTTTTTTGGAAATTCATTTTCGTACATTCTGAGAATTTTATTTATCGATACTTCACAATCCTTGGATCTCTCATTCAACAAAGTTTCTGAATAGATATCAAATTTTATAAAGTGGTCTATTTCTTTTTTTGTTAAATTGAATTTTTTGTTGATTTTTTTTAATATTAATTTGTTTACGTTAAATTCTTGTTTGAAACTATGTGAGACATTCGATATAAAGTCTATCTTTTCTTTTAGTTTCATTCCAAAGTCATTTAATAGTGCATCAATAGACTTAATGGCAAATAACCATCTTAATTTGTCATCATCTTCCTTTCCTACAAACGATAAGTACCTGACAATACTTTTACTGTCATGCCAGAATATCTGTTCGCAATCTATGATTGCATAATCTAAATACCGTTCAGTCTCGCGGTCGTAACCATCTAAGATTATATTGTAAATAAGTTTATTCTCAATCCATAAATTGAGGTAGCTATGTACGATTCTTAATACGGTTCCTGTATCCTTCGAATTTTTGAGATGCAGACGGAGTCTAAAATGGTATCCGGTATCTTCAAATCGGATAAAAAACCATTCATTTATTAAGTTCTCATTATTGAGTTCATCTATTAAATATTGTAATTCATTTGCTAAAATATATTCTACAGCGTTTTTACCACCGTAGATTTTAAAGTAAATCCATTCATCGCCAGGTAAAAACTTACGTTTCACCGTAGTTTCCCGGTGTTGGGATAAGGTTGAATTGATGTCCTTTAAAATATTTATCTCGTTATTAGGTTTGAGGCGTATGAGAGGGAATATAAATTGGTGAGAATAGGGATTATGTTCTTTATCGCTAATTAGCGGGGCTTCTTCTAAATATTCGCTTAGAAACACTCTTTCATTTTTTCTATTCTCATCAATAAGCATTTTCAATGCCGATAAGTCTTTTAAATCAATGAACAGTGAATTATCTCCTGAGGCGAAAATAACATAACGAACTATTTTATATTCCTTTGCGAAATCTTCAAAAGTGATCTTTTCTTGGTGGAGATCTGTTAGGATCGTCAAAGGGATATTCCAGATTGAAGGGGAAATGACGACCTTATCGACTACAACTTGCGGAAAAAAATCTGGTATAAAGCCAAAATCTGGCCATTTAAAAGAAATAGTTTTTTTATTTATTTGCGCTTGAAGATCGCCCAAAAAGTGATATATAGGCAGAGAATGCATGGGATAATTATGGGAATTGCTAAGCCTAGGAATAACAACTTTGTTTTTCGATCTAGATTTTAATACTACGAGGTTCTTTCTGACTCCGATTTCTAAATCCGTAATCGGAATAATATCCTCTTCGTCACTTATTCCTGAAAGAAAGTTTATGGCGCTATTTCTATATTTAGGATGCAAAATGATATTACCTACTCGACCTTCAGGTAAATGTAGGATTTCTGATAATATAAGATGATCAGTAAGACCTTCTTCTCCCTTTACAATTTCTCTTACTAGATTTCTAATTTCCTTTGATCCACTACCAAATCGCGATAAAATATTGACGGCACTTGTCCCCGAAACACCTTCAATAGATATCTTGTTATTTTTTAATATTTTAGCCAATACAGACATACTTAATGGTTCGTCATTTGGATCTGACGTAATTTCACGTTTTTCAAGCTCCTCTTTTGTGATTGATATTGTTTGTGAATTTTTGTCTTTTGCTTCCTTAAGTAAATCATAGAATACTCTTGTTCTTTTATTGATTTCTATTTTGTTTTTGAAATCATTCTTTGAGTAACTTTTAATTGGGATATTATCCAATAAATCCGAAAAACCGATTTCGTTTTTTGTGGGATAACCTAATCCGAACTCTGTATCCAATACTTCTACTAGCGGGACAAATTGATCGCCATAACGGTTATAAAATTCAATTTTAAATCTGTTGAGATCAGCATTTTGGTTCTCTTCAGCCAATAGAGATAAAACTTCTATTGCTTTTGATATGTTATCTTGATAGTATTTATTTAAGACAAATTCATTTGTTAATTTATATGAATCTACCTGAATTGCAAATTTTTCATTCGTTGGAAATGCGCCGGATACGTTTAGCTTATCTATTAGAGTTTGGTACTCTTCCTCTAAATTTATTTTTTCATCTAAACGACCCAACATGACCTTAGCTTCTTTGAGTTGGACAACTAATTCTTGGATGTGAGTGTCGTCTACTTCAGATAAAGCATTCAGAATTTTTGAAAAATTATCTTTACATGTAACACCTGGTTCGAAATCTGTAACAAGCAGTTGCGATACGATACAATCATCCATAAAATCTTCGCTTTCATCCTGATCATATCCCATTGAAACTAGCTCGGATACCAGGTCGCTATACGAAACTCCAACTTTTGCTAACGCTAGAATTTTTTCTAACTCTTCAGATGCTGAAACCTGTGTTATTTGGTATCTTCTATTGCCATCTTTCGAAGAATATTCAATATACCTATAATTTTTGCCTAGTTTATAGAGCGAAGTGTTTATAAGGAAGTTTGAAGCTTTTCTAACATTTTTATTTCCTATGATGTGTATATAAAGATCAGAAAGATAAAGCATATCTAATCGTGATTTTCTCTGAATTGAATCGCAGTATTTAAACATTGTTGATTCTCCCCATTTACCCGAGCCACATGTTGCAAATAATCCGAAAGGTGTGCTCCTCCAGCTCATTCTGTTAAGATATTTCAGAAGAGAGTTGAATAATTTATCATCTAAAAGAGTATTCGTGCTATACACTTTTTCCAGTTGGCGGAACAATTCCGGCGAAGCTAAATAAATAGCCTCTTTAATGATTGCGGAGGAATTAAATAATTTATACACATCATCTTGAGAGAATTTTTTTTTCCGATATAGCATCGGCTGACGCACTATAAATGAGTCCGAGAATCGATAATTCATACATTAAGTTTTATTTTTCAAGATAAATATAACTTGTATTATTTCTATGGTTAAAAAAGACTATATTTTTAATAATAAATGGTTATATAAAACGATAGTTATATACTTTTTTCAGGTTAAATTTGTTGTATTCTAAATCGGAATTATTGATTATAAATTTAAAAATCATGAAAAAGAGAAAATTGAATCTTGACAAGAGAGCAATTGCTAGGCTCTCAAATGAGAGTTTGGAAAACATCCAAGGTGGTGCCGAAGGTTGGACTAGTAGCTGTATTTGTAGTGTTGCTAACTGCAATAACAATTGTACTAACGTTAACACAACTACGAAAAAAACAGAAGAGGATGCTACCGCTGCATTAGCTGCGGCATCTTGTACGTAGTAAAATCTAAATTTTAGATAAACAGATGTAAAAGCTTGGAAATTACAAAGCTTTACATCTGTTTTCTACGTAAATAGCGTTCAGGTGTTGATTGCTGATAAAAATTATTTGCTTGGTAAATTCCATTGATTGAAAATTTTAGGATCTCTAATGAAAGTACGATTAACCACCTTTGCAAGAAACGATAAGAGTCTGTTGAATATTTTTAATCAAAAGTATCTTAATAATACTTCCAAATGGAAAGACTTACAGTTTGTTACTGGTTCTTCGTATGATAAGTTGATAATTTTGACTTACCCCCATGCATTAACTTTAGACGAAGGGTATGATTCAAGAAAATCCATAACATTTATGACTGAGCCATCAGTCTCTCCATTTGCTAAACCACATGAGACAGGTAAATTGCTAGACGTTCATCTATATTTTCCTTTTCTTCCTAAGGAAATTCTCGGTTCCATAGACAATGGCGGGAGCGGGAGAAATATCGTTAAGAGTGAAATCTTGTCAACAGTAACAAGTGAATTATCTGGTTTAAAAGGGCATAGGATACGCCTCAATTTTATAAGTGCTCTTGATAAAATATTTTTGAAAAATTTTGATGTATATGGAAGATCTGAAAATGGTACTTTTTTTAAGAATTTAAACAATTATAAAGGTGAACTGGAGGATAAATATGATGGCTTATGGCCTTATTTATATCATTTTGCTTGTGAAAACTCATTTGAAAAAGGCTATTTTACCGAGAAACTTATAGATCCCATTATATCGGAAACATTTTGCTTTTATTCCGGATGCCCGGACATTAAAGAATATATAGATCCTAGAGCTTTTACATGTCTTGATTTGAATAAACCTAGGGAGTCAGTAGAGCTTATGATAGAAACTATTGAAAATAACCAATGGGAAAAATCTATTAGATATATAAGATTAGAGAAGAAGAGATTTCTTACTGACTTACATCCCTTTAATTTAATTTGGTCTGCAGTACATGAAAAGGATTTAACCAATATTGTGAGGTCAAAACAGTTAATAAATAACGCGCCATAAATATTATGAGTTTTTTTTCATTAGTTATTCCTGTTTATAATAATGAGGAGACAATAATTCGTACATTAAAAAGTATAAAAGTCCAAACTTATCAAGGATGGGAATGTATTTTAATTGACGACTCATCTAATGATGGATCAATTAGCATAGTTAAGAATTATATTTCTGGAGACAATAGGTTCATTTTGTTAGAGCGAAAGGAGTATACTAATATCGCAGGTGCCAATAGTTGCAGAAATATTGGAATTAGTTATTCTGATTATAATTGGATTATTTTTATTGACGCGGATGATACGTTGACTTCGAACTGTTTAGCTAACCGAAGGAGAGAAATCTTAGAAAACCCACTTAGGGACTTTTATGTTTTCAAGACCGCAATTGCTAACGATAAGGGCGAGATTAATGGGGAGTTTACATGTAAAACAGCCGATATATCTAAATTAGTATATATGTTATATATACACCATATTCCTTGGCATACTATGTCATTGGTTTGGGATAGCAAATTTTTGAGAAATATTAACGGGTGGAATATCAATTTTGAACGTTTGCAGGATGTAGAATTGAATATACGTGCTCTATTAAACCAACCTAGACTTTATTTTTCAGATAAACCATATGATAGTATTTATTGGGCAGGTGAAATGGACACTAGAAAGAAGCGGCTAGCACGCTTTGGATTCTGTAGACTTGTTAAAGATTATCATTTCAAAATATTAGAAGAGTGGCCAAATGATGATGAATATTCTGAAAAAATAAGCTATGCATCAGAACAAATTTTAAATTACCATATACAGAACTATTTGTGTTATGAGAAAAAAGATCCGGAATGGGAGGAACTGTACTTAAATGCACTAAGTGACTTGCTTTTCAGTAAAAAAGAAATTAGAATCAGTAGAAATGCTTTTTTTAAAAAAAACGATTAATATTCTGTTATGGTTGATTTAATAAATAATATTATACTTAAATATCTAACAAATCACCTGTATTCAATATATACTAAAGATGAAATAAGAATATTGAGGAATATAGAAAGATGTTATTTCAATGCTTTTATATTAAGTAAAAAAGGCGAAGTGCGATCAGCTAAATTATATAACAGACACGGGGATTATCTTATGAAATCTGCCCCATTCGAGTTATTTAATTGGATAATAATGCTCGGTTGGCAAAAGAGCTCGTATTTTTTTTATAAAACAGGTAACTATCGAGAATCAATACGTCGTACAAATATTATTATAAACTCCTTATATCATATTGTCGAAAAAGAAAAGATGTATGTTTTTTGGGTTTCTATAGTGCAACAAAAGCTAAATCTTGCTAAAATTTATCAACGCAAATATGACCTCACCAAATCAAGTGATATCTATCAGTCGGCTGGCGAACTTATAGCGCGCAATCCTTATAAATTTGCTATAGAAAGAGAAATTGGAGCAGACCTCTGTAGCAAGGTAATAGAATTCTTTCTAAGTGAAATAGAAAGTGAAGAGAAGCAAAATAAAGCATTAAAAGCGAGCGGGGGGGCTCAAATAGGTATAGATAGCAACGTGTCTAAGTTATCAGTATATTAAATTTGCGTGTAATCTTAATTATAGTTTATAAATAAATTTAAAAAATTATGAAACAAAGAAAATTGAATCTAAACAAGATGGCAATTGCTATGCTCACTAATGGAAGTTTGGAGAATATTCAAGGCGGTGGTACCTTAACTTGTTTATGTTCTGTAGTTTCTTGTGGAGGCTGTGCTCAATGTACAAATATCAAGATAACCACAAAAAGGGAAGAAGAAGATGCGACAGCGGCTTTATTTGCGGACTCTTGCGCATAAAACAATTAATAATTTTAGAAAGGAAGGCATTGTCAATAGATATAATATTTTGTGTGATGTTATTTGCATATTGATTTTGAATATCCCTTTCAGAATCTGCTTTAACTGCCATAAATATGCTAATAGGTTAACTGTAAATATAACTATTGGAAAATATTAAGAAGAAAGCGTCGAAATTAGAATCATTTTATTTCTTCACAAATTGGTAAGTACTTTTTATATAATCCTTTCTGTTTGTGTCTAGGAAGCTAATATTCTAGAGCAACTGATACTATCTAATCATGAAAATAGGCCTCTTAGAATTTGGTGTGGGGTATAAAATTCCTAATAATTTTATCAACTACATATTTGATTACGCAAAAAAGGCAGAAGAACTTGGATTTAGTAGATTATGGTTAGGTGAACACTACTTTTTAAATGCCTCCTGGCATAGTCCTGAAATCTTAATTGCTCTCATTGCAGGGATGACAGATGAACTAAAAGTGGGATGTGCGGGTGTACTCATGTCAATCCATAGACCGTTTGAAATTGCATTACAATATAAAATGCTAGCAAATCTCTTCCCTAAAAGAATCGATCTAGGCTTTGCTAAAGGAGGAATTCACTCTACTATCGCTGAAAGTCTTGAAATTGAGCTCAATAACCATCCGGCGCAATATGAGGATAACATAACAAAACTGAATAAAATCTTAAATGACGAGAGTCTTGTGCTACGTCTTCCTCCGGCATCCTTGATTTTGCCAGAACTATGGGGGCTTACATCAGGTAGAAATAATTTTGAGAACTTTGCCGAAAGGAAATTTAATTGTTCCATATCATTATTCCATGCTCCTTTCAAGAAGGATGTAAATGATTCATTGTCAATAATTAATGAAAATATTTGTAAGTACAGAGAGATTTATAGTAAAAGATGGGGAGTGACACCAAAGATAAATTTTTCAGTCGCTGGGATCTGCGAATATTCAATTTCCGCAGCAAATAAAAGGTGGGCATTATTGGAAAATAAATTAGATTTGGTAATTTATAATCCAGTTGTGGGCTGTTCTTCATTTATTTATGAAAAATTATGCTTCTTTCGTGAGAAATTAGAAGTCGATGAAATCGTCTTCTTAAATCTCGAACCTGAGCCACGTTACAAAATAGATGGAATTATTAGGTTGTCTAAAACTTGTTTATAATAGAAATCTTCTATAAAAGGTAAGTCTGACCTGCAAAAATAAAAAAAAAAAGTAGATACACTCCTTTTTGCAATTTTGGCACTTGCACCACAGCAAATTGCAGAGAACCATAAAATAAAGTTTTAGAATTTGCATTAACTAAGTGTGTGGTTAATGACAAGGTTATTGTACAATTATTGTTCGAGCACAACGCATTGAAGCTTCAGAACTTTTTGAGCTTTTCGTGTGGGAAAGCAATAAAGATGTCAATACCGATAAGTTGAAGAATGAAACTGTTGATGTCCTGATGTAGAAATAGCGAAAAAATTACTCTTGTTTTTTGTTCGGATGTGAAAAATACTCCCATCTGGCCTTTTCGCCTGCCCATACCTGCCATTCACCGAGTTTTCCGGTCCGTTAGTCTAAAGCCCGTAGGCTAGGGGCCTATTGTGTTGTAGTTTTGAGTCAACAAATAAGAACAAGAATACTAACACAATAAAATAAAGACATTATGAAAACGCTAGTAAAAACATTCGCAGCAGCAGCCTTAATCGCAGTATCCACATTCGCTATGGCCGCTGAAGGACCAGGTTCCAAATCAGTAAAAGCAAACGTTAACCTTTCAACCGCAGACTTCGCTCTTGAGCATTATGTTGCGGTCACAACCGAAGGCGAATCAGCAGGTATAGAGCAATTGTTCGCTGCTGATTTCAACCAAAAGATCCAATCTTCCAATGCACAATCTCATAGTCGTGAAGCAGTGGTTAAATCTCTGAAAAAACAAAAAGGAGAGAAGTTGAACTGTGCAGTAAGCACCGATATCATCGAAGAGTCCGCAGATTATATGGTGGCTAAAGTAACGTTGAAATTTGAAGATTTTACCAAAACTGATCTAGTTACTTTGGAGCGTGTGGGGAATGAATGGAAAGTGTCCAAATCAATCAATTCATATAAATAGTATCTAACTAACTAGTGATCTGCCGAGATCGGTACAAGGCAGATCACTAGTTGAATCATATGTTTATTTAAGGCCACGTCGTGAGATGTGGCTTTTTTATGTTAACGACTTTTCTCTTTTGGTCTATGTATTATCCCAAATTGAATTTGTTGATTGCTGTCTGGTTTTTTATTGACATAAGTATCCCAGATATGTTTGGTCACCGCTTTCAATGATTTATGCTGCATGACAGGGTGGCGTCCAGGACCTGTAAAAAATTCAACTTCATTATCGATTTTAGAATACCAGATATTTCCAATGTCTTTTATCCCCAGCGTATCGGGCTTTGTAATTTTACGGAAATGTTCTAGCTTATCGTTATTTAATCCAATAATGGGGTAGGGTTGAGTTTTATCTTGACAATCAACCTGAATATAGTTTTCACCATTCCAGCACATGCATTCTTCTGGGAAAGCTACAATATACCACGTTATCAATAAAACAATAGTAACTACACTAATTCCTCCAAGCAGTAGCTTCCCTTTTTTCTTTTTTGGCCAAGAAACGTTTTGTGGATTATTAATAGAAATATTTGGAGCAGACCCTGGAAAATTAGTTTCCTCAAAATGTTCTATTTTGGTTTTACTTTCTTGAGAATCCCCGTTTTCCTCTATCACTTCTACAATTCCAATTTCCTCTGGGATCGCCACTTCTTCACCGCCACTTTTAGTCCGATGGATTTCACGCCATCGTTCGAATGGTCTCGGCTTATAATCAATAAATATAGCTAACAGTGCAATAATATTGTCCGTTGGTTTGTTGGTTTTTTCGCGAATAAAATCCTGGATGGGTCGGAATTTATCTGCAGTAGCCTTTTTTATTGCTGTTTTAAGGCTTTCCACGTTTCCTTCACAATTAAATATCTTAGCTAAAACAGGTATATCATTCTTTAGTTCCCCATTTTCTAAACGCATTAAGCATTCCTTCATCAGATCAGCTCGGGTGGCTCGCTGAAGATGTATAAGTGTTCCTTGGCCTTTCTTCTCGTGAAAAGCGCTCAGTACTTCTTCATTATATAGGTCAATTTCAAACATCATCACAAAATTAAATCAATATGCATTCCGGAAAATACGGGAAACCGTATCGATGCAGAGGATAAAAAAGAACGGAAATTCATCGGAAATCAAGGTGGATGGCGGCACAGTACGGTAGTCGTGGGTTAAGCTGGGAAATGACGGAAATCCATGATAAAAAGGGTTTTAACGGCTATAACTTTGTTCTCGAAGTCAGATGATAGATCTGTTAAAAGATACAACTAAGATACTAAACTGATTTCACAATGAGAAGATCTCGCGGTAGTCATTGGCCGGTTTGGGAAGCAGCTTCTGCCTCCCGCGATGGGCGCTCTTACTTCCCAAAAAATTCAGAAGGCCTTCTGAAAACGTTGTAGCAATCCCGTGCACGGAGCACGCGGACCTACCAAGTTTTTGACTTTTAAATTTTTTGAATCATGTGGAGTTTAATATTATATTTTTTGTTTGGAATCGGTCAACCTTCCAACGGACAGCAAGGTAATCAAAGTGGTCAAACTACAGTGACACCTTATGGAGATCATGGTGGAGAAACCGAAACTCCTCGTCCTCCTAAAGGATAGATAATTAAGCAATATTTTTATTGAAAAGGTAGCCTTTGGCTACCTTTTTTTATTTATTATTTTATTAGCTCAAAATTGTCAATATCTTAGATAGAAATTAGCCAGATTTGAAATATCTATATTTATATTGTATTAGCATCTTTCTGCTTTCTTGTGTTAGCCATGAAGAGAGGCAAGAAAATACGGTAACTAGCCTAGACTATAACAAAGCTTATGAGTACATTGATGCAGGAAAAACGGATAGTTCCTTTTTCTTTTTCGATAAAGCGAGGCAGGTGTTCTTAGATAATAAGGATAGTCTTGGAGTAGCCAAATGCCTTGTTAATATGGCAATTACATTAAAAGATCAAAATGATTTTTTTGGTGCCCAAGAAACTGCACTTCAGGCAGTTTCCTATATGAATACCAATGATCCCAAGCATTATATTTACTTAAGCACAAATTACAACAATTTAGGGGTTGCCAGTAGTAAACTTGGTCAGTATAAAACAGCATTATCTTTTTATGAGTTAGCGCTCAAATTTTCGAATGATTCGTCCAATACATTCAGTTATCAAAATAACATAGGGATTTGTTATCAAAATCTTAATCAGTACAATAAAGCTATTGAAATATATAATAGTCTACTTGGAAAAACAAAAAACAACCCAAAACGCTATGCGAGAATATTATCTAATTTGGCAAGAACTAAATGGCTCCAGAATTCAAGGTATCCCGCAGAAAACGAGATGTTAAAAGCTATGACTATTAGGGAGAAAGAAAAAGATCTTTGGGGATTAAATGCAAGTTACGTACACTTAACCGATTTTTATACTAAAAATAGTCCTAATACTGCACTATTATATGCAGAGAAAATGTATGAGGTTGCTAAGGAATTAAAAAGTGCTGATGATCAAATTTATGCCTTAGGTAAACTCGTTGAGCTAGCTCCCTCAAATCTGGCCAAAAAATATTTTAGTATTTACCAGCACATGGCTGATAGTGTTCAACAAGCCCGCGCCGCCGCCAAAAATCAATTTGCCCTGATCCGCTATGAAGTCGAAAAAAACAAAGCCGAAAACCTAAGGCTAGAAAAAGAAAATACAGAAAAGCAAAACAGGCTTATCCGTCAACGTGCCATTACAGGAGCAAGCATCTTTTTACTCTTGTTGGCAGTGGGAGGTGGCACCCTCTGGTACAAGCGCCGCAAGCAACGGCTTGAACTAGAAGCAGAGAATAAGGTCAAAGAAACCCAACTTCACCTTTCCAAGAAGATACATGATGTTGTGGCCAATGGTATCTATCGCGTAATGACCGAAATCGAATATAAAGAGGATATCGATCGGGAAGGAATGCTCGATAAGCTGGAGCATATGTACAATCAGTCACGCGATATTTCCCATGATGTCGAACAGAAGACCATTACCGAAATTCCCTATAGTGAACAGATTGCCGAATTGCTCAAATCATTCGCAGCCGACCACCGCCGTGTATTCATTGCCGGAAACGAGACCGAGCTATGGACTAACGTTAGCAGGCGAGTCAAAGACGAGATCAAGCATGTGCTTCAGGAATTGATGGTCAATATGAAGAAACATAGCCAGGCCGATCAGGTCGTGGTACGGTTCGAAACATCAGGACAGCAACTGAAAATCGTGTATAAAGATAACGGCATTGGCATGCCACAGGAAAAAACTCAGGGAAAAGGATTGTCCAATACGGTTTCCCGTATTGAAAGCCTCGGCGGTGAAATTATCTTTGTCAGTGAACTGGGAAAAGGACTCAGCGTTACGACCAATATCCCACTAGTATAAAAGATAATAATGTATGTTTAAAAAAGTACTCATTGCCGAAGACCATGATACAGAAAATGTTGCGGTGCAAATAACACTTCGCGATCTCGGTGTGCACAATCCAAAGTATGTTTATTATTGCGACCATGCGCTCACCTGGATCAAGAATGCCATCCGTGATGGCGACCCTTATGATTTGCTTATTACGGATATCGAATTTGAGGATGATGGTAATTTTCAGGAGATCAAGGACGGTCTAGCTTTGATCAAAGCTGTTAAAGAGATACAGCCAGATATCAAAACCATTATCTTCACTGGTAAGGATAGATCAATTGCGATCAACGAAATGTTTAAGTCCAGTCAGATCGATGGCCATGTTATTAAAGCTCGCCGTGGTGGACAGCATCTTCGCGAAGCGATCCAAGCAGTTTATCAGAATAGGATCTATCAGTCTCCGAATACAAAAAAAATTATCCAGGAGCAGAATTCACATGAGTTTACCCAACTGGATTTGCATATCATTAAGCTATTATATGAGGGGATTGCTCAAAAAGATATGCCCCAGTATCTGCAGCAAAGAGATATCAAACCATCCAGTCTGAGTAGCATCGAGAAACGGCTCAATCTGATGAAAGATATATTGGGCTTCACCAAAAATGAGCAGTTAGTTGCTTATTGCAAGGAAATGGAGTTGATATAAATCTATTTTTACGGGAAACCGTATGAAAGGACCGTTTTAGGACATTAATTTTGTGAAGACAGGCAGTTACAGGTTTGTAGACTGAAGTATTTTATGGATTCAAGATACTTATTGCTATATATTAACAAGTTTATGAAGAGAAAAGGTTATCGGAGGATAGCCTTTCTTTTTTATTACCGTTTGAGGTTTTAGACTCCAGATGAATCCAAGTCTAGCACTTAAATATGTTTAATCAGCCTTATTCGAAAACGTGTTGATTGAATTCAAAGCGTAATAAGCGATTCCATTGTCTGGATATTCTTCCAAGACCTGTTCATAAAGTGCCTTAGCTTTTTCGGCTTGCCCGGTCTGTGAATAACAAAATGCGATATTACAGAGTCCCATTTCTCTAAAGCTCATTTTTGAAGAACTCAATACCGTAATGACACGGTACTTGTCCACCCATCTGTTTCTTATGAAATAATCAACACTGTCTTTAAAATATCCTATCGCCGATTCAAAGTCGTTTTGTTTGAGCGCTTTCATTCCTTTTCGATGACTTCTGGGTATAGTCATTCGCAACACTAGCGCTATAACGCAGAAGATCATTACGCCATTAAATATATCATCTGTTTTGGCGATATACTCATAACCAAAAAGAAAAGCGATCACAATAGCGAATACAATTAAAAACGAAGGCCAGGATATTGACTGAACTGTAGGAACATTTGAACTCATTTTATCAAGATCTAATTTCGGTTGTAATGACATGTTAAATATACTGAAACTGTAGAGAAGTCTTTCTTTCAAGTATTGTTTTTGTGTTAAGTTTTACGCAAAGATCAAATCAACCAATTTTTAATCGTGCCTTTACGGGAAACCGTAGAATTAGCCCATAATCATCCCCTAGATTTGTATCAACCATTACGAGTTAACGATTATTAATTGAATATTTCAATGAAAAGATATTTTTACATACTTGACGGAAGAAGGATAGGACCGTTATCCTTTGATGAAATCAAAGCAGCTAATATTTCAGCAGAAACATTAATCTGGTATGAAGGATTGAAAAATTGGCAACCCGCAGGAGAGCTCGAAGAGTTTCGGTATTTTTCTGAACCCACAGACGAGATTGAAACGCTGATTGATGATGACGCTGCATCTATAGAGCAAGTCACTATCCCCGTTCAGGAAGAGGCAATTTCAATTCATCCTGCTACTGGTGGAGATCATCCGGATTCAGTTGGAATAAGTAGCCCCATCGTTCAGAGCAATAGTGTAGAAACCCAACTTAATACCTATTCCTCTTCTTTGAATCAATACCATGGTAGTGACGATCCATTCAGTGATGGAAAGGAACATTTGATTTATCCAAAGCAAGCTATGTTTTCGGCTCCTTTTAGTTTTAACGGAAGAATCAGACGAACAGAATACTGGCTCAGTATTGTTATTGGCTACGTATATCTATTTTTTGTTATAGGATTAGTAGGATACAGTAAAGGTTCGAATAACTTGGGCTCCGTAGGCTTCTTGTTTTTAATCCCTTTTTACTGGTTTCTTCTTGCCCAGAATACCAAACGCTGCCATGATCGGGGGAATTCTGGATGGTTCCAAATTATTCCATTCTACGGCCTTTGGATGGCTTTCGGTGACAGTGATAGATTTGTGAACGAATATGGGCCCAATCCTAAAGGGGACAACCTATAGACAAGATTTTAACGATATTATTTTAAATACATGAAAAGGATTTCTTTGATTGCTAATTCCAGCATTCAATATTACAAGTATGAAGTAAATATTGATCTCGAGTTTGGCAAAGAAAACAGATTTTACTACCACCAACCATTTGATACTAACTTTTTTGATTTTATCCTTGATCCGGTTTTTAAAATTATGAAGGATGGAAGCGAATACTATTATCGGTTGCAGGAACTGATTGATAAAGGTTTTGTGATCAATAAACGTCTAAAGGATGAAGCCGATTTAAGTACCTGCAGTGATGCGGTGACGGAAGTTTACGAAGAAAGTAATCTGAAGCAGACACTCAAACAGTACCAAAATAAATGGATTCCATTACCATTTTTTAAGGAGAACGCAATTAACAAGGATTTGCTGTATCCTACAGATTGGGTACGCGTATTTTTTACCTGTGACGAGGAGTTTTCAACGGCAAAAATTGTAATTGCTGTGGATACATCCCTTGCCAGAAATGAAAGCGATAAAACGGGGCCTCAACTAAGTAATAATCCCGACGAGAATATTTTCAGGATTCAGTCCGATGAAATCAATCTCAGTAATTTTTTGTTCACCCAAGACAATTCGATCGGATGGATAGATCGGTATTTAGCCGATTTATTTTATGATAAAAACGAAGAAGAACGGTATACGCACCCTATCAAGAAATATATAGCCAAATATATCCTTTTGGTCAAATGGTTGGCAGCTCAGACCGAGTCCCCAGAAATTCAGCTTTTTACGGACAACATCAGAAAGAAAACAGTCGATCTAGTCATTGATATCGGTAATTCAGCCACCTGTGCATTATTATTTGAAAATAAAGATGACAATAGCTTCGATTTTGATAGTGTGAAGAAACTTATCATTCAAGACTATACCAATCCGCATCTGGAATACAACAACTCATTTCCGATGAATATGTTGTTTAGTGAATCGAGTTTTGGGAACATTGATAAAGATAATTATCATAACAATAAATTTATTGTTCCCAGTCTGACCCGCATCGGTTTTGAAGCTGAGAAATTAATTAATTCTGCAAGCACAAATCTAGATCTTGGTTACGAACTAAAAACCTACAACTCGAGTCCGAAACGATATCTATGGGACGATCAAATAAGCGATCGTGAATGGGAATTTCAACCGGTTAATTCTAATCGGGTAAAGAAGGTCTATCTGAATGGCATATCAGAGCAGCTTAGTCTAGATGGTAGTTTAAAGAGTTCGCGTGAGGTATTTGGCGCAAAATCTATGTTTTCTAGAGCTTCGCTGATGAAGTTTGTTTTCCTGGAAGTATTGATGCATGCCCATGTACAGATCAATTCCTATAAGTTTAGAGAAGAACATGGCGAAATGACCATGCCTCGAACGATCAAACGGATTACAATATCATGCCCTACAGGTATGATCCAGCACGAGCAGATCGCGCTAAGGCAAGCGGCAGCAGAAGCGTGTGAATTGCTGGATGGTTATCAACGGTTCTACTTTGATCAGGATGAAAATACAAACTGGTTTAAAAAGCCGGAGATTATTCCATCTATTCAGGATATATCCAAAACCCTCAGTCAGCTGGAAGATAAAAAAGATTGGATGTATGATGAGGCGACCTGTAGCCAGCTTGTTTTTGTTTACAGCCTCTTTTCGAAAAAATTGAGAAGCAACAATTATGTGATTGACCATTTTTTATTCAATAATAAGAATGCGTTAAAGATTGCTTCAATTGATATCGGTGCGGGGACAACTGATATAATCATCAATCAATATCAGCTTAAGACCTCAAATAAGATTCAGGAATTGATTCCCCAACCGCTATTTTGGGATAGTTTTAAATTGGCAGGAGATGATCTGATGAAGGAGTTGATCCAAAAGCTGATTATTCGAAGTCCCTTAAAAATTGATGATTCAGCCTTCGAAGGGTTAGAAAATTATGGGAGATCAAAAGGGATTATAGACATCCAAAGCCGGATCAATGGATTTTTTGGGGAGAACTCCAATAATATGGGCTATCTCGCAAAGATGATGCGCAAATCATTCGTCCATCAGGTGGCACAGCCTATCGTACTTAAGTACCTGCAACAGGCCAACCAGCAAGAATCTTTGGAGATGTCTTTCGAAGAAATCATAGGACACAAATTTGAAAATAGTGCACTTGTCAACTATTTTGAGCGGGTAATTGGTTTCAATTTTTTGGAAATCCGATGGACAATATCGGCTAAGGACGTCAATGAGATCGTTTCTAGTGTATTTGAGGGACTGGTTCGTCAAATGTGTCTGGTGATCAATCAATTTGAGTGTGATTTTGTGGTCTTGTCCGGAAAGCCTGCATCCCTGCTTAGCTATGAGGAGCTCTTCAAAAAATTCTTGTTTGTTTCGCCGACCAATGTGATCAATCTCAATAATTATTGGATCGGAAAATGGTATCCATTTGCAGACAATTTAGGGAATGTTGAAGATCCGAAGACGATTGTTGCAGTGGGTGCAATCATCGCTTTGATGGCAGCCAAATTGAAGAAGATCCAGGACTTCAATTTAAATACAACGGAGCTGACCAAAAATCTGAATTCCACGGCCGACTATATTATTTCCAAAGTAGAGAATAGAAAAGAAGTCATATTGAGTCCGCAAAAAAATGAACAAACATTTTTGCTTAAATCACTTCCTTTTGAGTTTGGCTATTCGAAATATATATCGCGAAACTATACCTATTCAGGTCTCTATAGATTAAGTATAGATCACAGGCAGATGGAAGAGGTTATCAAGAGCCGTTTTGTCGGTCGGGATGCCTCATTTTATGAAGAGCAGGTTGATAAAGAGAGGGGTGAAATATTACGTCATCTACCGTTAAAGGTGACCATCGCCAGAGATTGGGATGAAAGTAAGGAAATATTGAAGATCGAACATATCGAAGATAATGAAGGGAATGAGAAGCCTGGACGTTTTTTCCAGCTCCATTATCAGACGTTGGACAGTGTTCAGGGATATTGGTTAGATACTTGTGAATTCGTTTTATAGTAAAGAAATGTCGAATAATTATTCTGAATTAGAAATCAAGCTTATCAAGGAATTTATTTCCGGTAAGATCGATCTTATACATGGATCGATTCAATGGGCTGAAAAGAACCTAAGGTATGAAGAACGCAATAAAGTGCTCCTCACCTTAAAGAACAGTCTGAATACCATAAAAAAGGTTCAGGGCAATATCGGTAATAAACCGGTCATCGCTGTCTTCGGGGCAAGCCAGGTAGGGAAATCCTATCTAATAAAAAATTTGTTGAGCAATACAAACAGACCCTTTGAGATTGAAAATGACGGTAAACAATATGATTTCCTAAAGCAAATAAATCCGCCTGGAACTGGTGCCGAAAGTACAGGTTTGGTCACTCGATTTACGATTGATCAAGATCCCTCGTTCCCAGATTTTCCAATAAAGGTGAACTTGCTAGCGGCAAAAGATATATTATTGGTGTTACTTGATGCTTTTTTTCTGGATCTTAAGAAAATTACTTCCTTTCCCTCAAAAGGAGATTTTGAAGCACATCTTAAAAAGCTGGAGCTTGAGAAAGCTGAAATTCAGCAGGATTTTTTAACCGAATTTGATGTGCTTGAGATTAAGGAGTACTTTGAAAAAAATCTTTCGCAGCATACCATCTTGTTTGAAGGTCTTTATGAGACAAGGTTTTTCGAACGGATAGGTCGTATTATCCATCATTATGGGGCTGCAGATTGGTCGCGCATATTTGATATCCTTTGGAATAAAGAAATTTTATTAACAGATCTTTTTATCAACTTGATCAATAAGCTGAAATTGGTACAGTTTGCACGTAATGGATATATCAAGTTTGATAATGTTCTGCGTGAGGGGGGAGCTATTCTCGATGTCAAACGTTTGGGTGAACTTAGTGCTGACTCTGAAAGGAGTAGTACAACTTTTAAATTGAGTAATGGTTCTGAGATTCAGATCGAAATACCTGCATTGTCAGCTTTGATTGCCGAACTTGTTTTTTCGATTCCCGAAGGACTTGTCAAATCAAAAGAATTTTTAAAATACAATGATTTATTGGACTTTCCGGGAGCCCGCAGTCGTCTGGCATTGGATCAATCGGATATCTCGGCAAAGAATATTGATGCCATGTTACTGCGGGGTAAGGTCTCTTATCTTTTTAATAAATACTCCCTTGATTTTAATATCAATAATCTCTTGTTCTGTACCAATGACAAGCAGCTAGAAGTCAACGAGATTTCATCCCTGCTATACAACTGGATCGAAAACAATGTTGGGGGTAGTGTCGAAGAGCGATCAAAATCACTTCAGGAAGCAAGCTTGCCACCACTGTTTGTCATTTTTACCTTTTTCAATAATCAGATCAAGTTTGACACTACAAACGATGGCGAATACCTCGAATCTGCTGAAAAATTAAACTATAAATGGCACACACGTTTCGAGCGTTTCTTTGAGCAGGAGATCGTTACGCAATCACGTAACTGGCATACAAAATGGACAACCCAGGAAAATCTGTTTAAAAATTTCTATCTGTTGCGTGATTACAAGTATTCGAACGATACGTTTATAGGATTTGAACAGGAAGGGGAAGAGATCGCAATCCATCCAGAAAGGGAAAATTTTTTGAAAGTCATGGAGCAGTCCTTTACACGCTATGGTTTTGTCCAAAATCATTTCCAGGATGCCGAAAGAACATGGCAACAAGTTGCTTCCATCAATCATGATGGCTCGGCGTTGATTATTGAATCCCTGGCGAAGGTGTCGGGTAATAAAACCAAAATCAATCATAACCTTCAAAAGTTAAACACAATCCTGACCAAGATACAGCGGGATCTCGAACGTTTTATTCACAAAGACGATGTCACTGTCATGCGCGAAACGCAGATGCGTCAGGTAAATCAGTTTCAGTTGGCGTTTAATAGTGCCTTAGTAAAAGATATTGGACTGTTTAACGTCTTTATTGACTGTCTTTCGATTAATCCAGCCGATATTTTTCAATTGCTGAATAAACATATGGTGGTTGATACCAGTCGCCGCATATTGGATGAAACCACAGAGGAGTCCATTCTATTGGTTCAATATCCAGAGCTAAAACAGGCAAAGTCGAAAGCAGAAATGCTGACCATTCTGCAAAAGCATCTTTGGCTTTCATCACATGAAGCCGTTGAAGACTTTTTAAAAGACAGCGGTATCGAAATCACTGATTTATTCCAGCAGGAAGAGGTCAATTCATCAAAGTCTGAGTATTACGTTCAATTGATTCTCGAATCTTGGTTAACGAAGATCAATAACTTGGATCAGTATAGGGATTTCATCGCACATGGTTTGAATAGAAACAGTTTGATTTTCGTTGTGAGCTACTTTAAGGAACTGCTTAAAAAGCGAAATGTTGGCAGCAAAATAGTTAGGTTGTTAAATGATATTATTTCTGAGATAGATGTCAACCATGGTTATGAAATATTTCTGACCGAAACCTTCTCCCTGGTGATCAATGAATTGATTTTCAATTTCGATGTCAGCTACTTTACAGAAGAAGAAAAAGAGGAAGCCAGAAACATCTTGGTTTCTAATCCCAATCGATTTTTTGAGCGAAAACTTGATACATCCGCCAGCGCGATATCCGCTTTATTCGACGCCGAAAATATTGATGTACGTGCAATAGCACTACAGAAGTACAACAAATGGATTGAATATTTACGCCTTTCACTCCTTGTCAATGCAGGATATATCGATTACGATGAGCAGGCCAATCAGGAATTAAAATTATTGGTCGAACAGTATTCACCTTTTCAACTGGTTTAAAAATGCAAAAATTTCACTCAATAGAAACGGATAGGTACATTCCATTATCTTTTGACAATGCTTACCTGTTTAATCAGTATGATAGAATCAGTAATTTTTTGGTCTTTAACTTGGATAAAAAGTATCGGAATTTTTTGGCTAAACCGGTCAAAAACAACTATGATATTGATTGGTACAGTGTACATATGGGCCTTCAACCGGTAGAGCATTCGTCTTACCGGGAATATGGTCTCAAACAATATTGGCTGGTAATGGAGGAACTTCAAAAACGTATAGAAGATCTTGTGCGGAATAAAGATTCCAATGTACAGTATTGGGGGGCAATTCTTCAAACAGTTTTTAATCCAGAGGACAATCTTATTTTCACCAACGGACAGGAAATCTGCATCATCTGGGGGTGGAAGTTTGAGAATAACCAAAATCGGAAACCGCACCTTCTTGGTGATAGCTTTCAGGAAACAATTAATCCACAGGATGCCCTATTGCCACCACAGATTCCGGATATGGATCCCCCAATCGCTGATATCAGTGCACCAAAACAACCTGAAAACCTGGAGTCTGAAGCTGCAATTGAAACCCCTATTTCCTCGTCAGTTGTCTCCGAAGAGTATTTTATGGTCGATGTCAAAGAAGAAAATGTTGGTGTAGAAATAGGCAGGAAAGAAGGCTTTTTAGCCTTTTTAAAATATATAGCGGTGACTTATTGGTGGGTGTTGATCGTACTCTTGGTATTGACCTGTTTGATCTTCTTTTTTAAATCTTTAATCCACAGATCGTAATGGAACATGTGAAAAACAAATCTTTTGTGAACAACTGGTGGCTATTTTATCCCTTATTGTTTCTGCTTATCGGTTTACTCGTTTATGCCTTGCTTTGGAATCCTGAGAATACGATTGAGGTGCTAAGACAGGAATTGAACGACTGCCGAGATAGGCACGCTGCTTCGCCTAAAAGACAGGTTGATGGTGGCGGCAATACTATGCCTGACAACATAGATTCATTGCAACTTAGGGAAATAGAGAAAAATCAGGCACAGCCAAAGGAAGAAAAGAAAGCCGAAAATACAATTGTTAACTGTGATGCAAAGGTGGAGTCTGGCGGTCAGGGAGTCACCAAGACAAAGCATATCCTAGGCGGTCAATCTGGACGTGTCATCTTGCAGTACGATACAAAAACAATTCCAGATGAGATCAAAGTGTATTACGATGGTAAACCTATTGCTCATACAGATGGACTTGTTTCTGGAGCCGGCCAGTTGGAATGGATTTATGAAGTTGCTCCTGGCAAACCCAAATATTGCTATGTGGAAGTTTCGGCACCAACACCCCGTACCGTTTGGGAGTACATCGTTAATTGTCCACTTTAATAAAGATCTATGAAACAGTCAAAATACCCATCTTATTACTACTTGTGCTTGGTGGCTTTTGTATTGCTGAGCGTGCTTTTTTGGATTTTTTTCCTTACAGCAGGAAATGTTGTAAGACGAGGGCGTGTACAACTTGCCCCCATTGAACATAAGCCTACAACTGTTACCAAATTGGAAATAACGTCCATCGTGTACCTAGATCCGCTACCGCTGACTTAATATCACGATTAATATTTGAATTTAGAAGTAAAGAAAATTTAGCCTATATGAAACAAGAGAATTTTTTGTTTGTGGATGTGGTTTCATCCATTTTCCTACTCATCCTGTTACTCTGTAATTTCTTTGGACTGCTCTATATGACAGAGGGTAACATGTTGTTGAGCCTAGCCGTCAGCCTCATTATTGTAGTCTGTTATTATTTTGTGTTGCAGCTGCTGAAACGGAATAAAGAGCGTATGCTCAATCAAGGGTATCTGAAGAGTACCGCCAGTTTGTTTTTTATTGTATTCGTTGTTTTTGGCCTGATCAGCTATGTCTTTATGATCCATTTGGTCAATATTGAGAAAAACAGCAGAAAGGCAATTAAGAAAGAAGCGGATGAAAAAGTGTTGCTTGTGAAAGATTTAGCCACACAATACGATAAGCGCGCAAATGAATCGATGCAGACTTTTGAGGCGCTGTTTAAAGGTAAGTTACAGACCTATAAAAATCAGCGAACAAATGTACTGCGCAATGAATTGGGAAATCCACCTTTTAACCTGCCTGAAGCCATATTGAACAGTCCTTCAGCAAGTATTGACGTGTCGGCGAGTACCAATGCCATATTGAATGCTTATCAAGTTAAATATAACACCAACCACAAGTTGTTGGACAGTTTGGTATTCAAAAAAGCAGATAGTTATAATCAGATCTTTCAGCAATGGGATAGGCTTAGTTTGGCAACAAACTACATTGCCCTGAACGATTTTGTTAAAAGTAGCGCAACGCTTGTGAATGAAAAAATCAAGGAGCTACCCGTTGACAATGAACCTATCAAAGTTACGATCAGTGAACGGAATTTGCCCTTGGACAGCCCGATTGCATTAGCGAAGATCTATTCGCCCGATTATCTCCTCCCACTGATTATTATACTGATTATGCATGCCTTTATTTTGATTCCTTATTTCACATACCGGGTGCGCAAATATAATAGCCCTCGTGTAAAAGATCCTGAAGCGGAAATTATTAATCGAGGTGGAACAATAGAACTTTAATACCTAAAAAGATGGATAAGCATAAAAAACAAAATATTTTATCGAACTGTAATATGGTTCCATTGCCTGCTTTGGATCAAGCTATAGTAGGGGGATTTATCGCATTTGATGAATTGGAGCAGCATGGTTTGACCAGGGATAAACTGAAAGAGTTGCAGCTTTTGGATGATAGCAGGAATGGCAAAATTGTTTTGCCACCACCGATCCCTGGTTTACCAACTATTGATGTCGAGCTGCCGCTGATGCCGCCAATACCAGGAATGCCGACATTACCTACAATGACCAGTCCAAGTGCTCCGATTCAGACCAGTGAAACATTGCTGGAACAAATCAAAAACAATGAAATTTCTGCCGATGATATCAAAAAACTTATTACGGAGAAGAAACTAACGTTTGACTATCTTGAAAGTATTGGTATCGAAAAGAGAGTGGTTCAGGCATTGAAATTCTATAGCAGTGCTTCGGCCTTTACAATTTTCAAGAAAATTGAGGATCTACCACCCATGGAAAGCGGACGGACAGATCTTTATATGGTCGGCATGCCCTTTTCGGGTAAATCAACGATTTTGGCAAGTCTCATCAAACATTCCAATAAGCAGGGCATATTAATGCACGATAGCTATAATCCCGATGGTAATAAGTACCTAGAGACGCTGAAGAGAAATTTAGACTATGGGATACTTCCTATAGCGACGGACAAGGCAAGCTACAATTATATTGCTACCTCACTTAAAGACCCAAATGGTACCACTCACCCATTTAATATTGTGGAGGTTCCGGGTGAGAATTATGTGAAGATCTTTAACCAGGGCTTTGAAAATTCGGAGATTCCGCAATTTATCAACTATGTCAAAAGCAACAATAAAAAAATCCTGGTTTTTATTATTGATGCCATGTCACATGACAAACGTTTTGATGATGAACAATTCTTTGGAGCGTTAGATCAAAGCATCGCCTATACCAATATCATTTCCATTTTTAAGGATTCCAAAGTACTAGAAAATACCGATGCGGTTTATTTTGTAGTCAACAAGTTCGACTATATCAAACAGGCCAGGTATCTGCATGATGAGCGTGCCGATAGCGAATTGGCATTGGATTATATGAATCAGGAATTTCTTTCCCTTATTGAAAATTGCAAAACCGCACGAGAGAATTCCAGAAACCAATTTAAGATCAAAATATTACCCTTCTCCATTGGTGAAATAGTTTATGATAAGATTGTCACCGCCATTGAGGATAAATATCCACAAGAACTGGTCAAGAATATGCTGGAGGATAGTTTTGTCGTGAAAGGCGGCGCATTTTGGAAAAGATTTTTTTAAGAAATATTTATGGATACTATACACTATAGAAGCAGGGTACATCTTCTGATCGAGCGTACTCTGAATGGGTTGGATTATGATTATATTTCATCCGGGTTGAATCAAAATGAGTTAGAGAGGCTGCAATTGTCATTTGATGAGAGAAATCAAGTAGGTCAGTTTAATGAGGGGTATTGTTATTCTGTCAAGCGGACAGCCCAGCATTTGATTTATTCTGTTATCAATACCAGTATGAAAGATAACGCTAAGCGCAATGGCTTTCTTGCGGTTCGTCTGATCGTTAAGCATAATGAGCATATTACCGGTGTCATGCAATATTTATTGCAGATTACAACACAATATATAAATCATATAAAAGATAGCACTTTAAACAATCAGGACTATGATCTCATTTTGGAAGAAGCTGCAAAGAGTATTAAACAGAACAATAGCATTAATCCGAAGATTACACCAAACAAGACTATTTTTTATCAGTTTTTAAATCTCGGTCTAGATCAAAGTGAGGCATTCAACAATCCAAAACTGGTTTACGCCACAAAAGTCTACTTTCTGGACGAACAGTCACTACATAGTGAGGCCGTTGCGAAACAGTTTGGTTTTCATTCCGTAGCGGATCTATTTGCTCAGGTTCGTAAGATTACGTTTAACAATACCTCGACATATGGATTGCGCGTCAAGATCAACGAGGAAGAGGAACGCAGTTTATTAAAAGATCAATTCTTGATCTGTATGAAAAGTGACCGTATTCAATACAAGCTTACTTTCGATACACGTTATAAAGAAGTATCCATTTTCGAGGGTGAGGTAGAAGTGCGTCCCGAGGAACCCAAACCGCTGAAACCTTCAAACCAAGAGCCTGAACGTAGTTCGAATGGATTGGTATGGGCCTGGATTATTGGCCCAATTCTCGGAATTGCCATCGGTTACTGGGGGATTGAATTTGTTATGAATTTAGTAGGAATAGGACAAAAAACTGAAGTAAATGTAGCTGTAGAATCTGTTAAACCGGTTGAGAATTTTAGCTTCAAAATAGATACTGCCAAGAGTAAGGCACTTTACCTCGAGTTTACCGATTCTACCTTGCAAAATTATGTTTTCAGCTATAAGGGAAAAACTGAAGGCTGGAAGTTCTACAAAAAAGGTGAAGATAAGAATACAAAGGTTTTGACCAAAACCGAATTACGATCTATTTTACACAATGAGGATCGTATCCTTCATTTTTGTGATCAGCTGACCTCACAAATACCAAGCGATATTCCTGAAGATAAGCCTGCTAGTACCAATTCAAGACCGATAGATAGCGGGGAGATTACCGCCGATAAAAATAATAAATCACAGCCGGAGCGGCCTGAAAAACAATCTAGCCAGCCAGCAAAGGGAGGGACTAAAGGCCATGAATCAAAAGTATAGAGGACTTTATTTTTTGGGAGCTACCCTAGGGGTTGGTTTACTTATTGTTGGTTCGATGAAGCTGATGAGTTCATCCCCAGTCCAGCAGGGCTCTACGAAGCAATCGGCTATCACAACAGCAAGTGGGCATAAAGTGTTGGAAAATAAGATTAAGGAGCTTTCCGAAGACAATGTTAGTCCGGCACAGTACAACAACTTGCTGATCGAGATCAATAATGCGGCTTCGCAGGAGCTATTTAATAAAGCGATTCAGGATATGCTGCTCCAGCAACTCAATGACAGATATACTCAACTGAGCATGGACCGCATTAATAAATTGCTTCGTTCAGATCCTGTTAAACAGGCAGAACTTAATATCCTGGTCGCTCATCTCGAAAGTACTTTTGGTCCGACAGCGGAGGTTGCTGCAATCAAAAATAAAGTCAAAGCTTTGAATCATTATACGAAAGTTCTGCCACAACGTGTAAACTCACTGATTAGCCAAGGTTTCGCGGAGTTTGATGAAGGGCAGTATAGGGCTTTAATGAACGAACTGGAGCGGATGCCAAATCTAGATGGAAATCTCAAAAGAAAGAAATCTGTTCTTGCTGTTAGAAATGCTGGCGTAAGCAAACTGCAGCAATTTCATCGGAATTACGAAAACTGGAATTTGAACATGAATTTATAACACAGGATCCTTCCGCTAACTAGTGGTTGTATCAGATAAAACCTACATAGATTAATCTAGCAATATGAAATATTTATTAACCCTTTTTTTAATGGGGTTGGTCACTTTTTGCCTTGCTCAAGCGACCAACGATGAATTATTGGCCCAGGCCAAAACACAAATGGACGACGGTTTTTATGAAGAGTCCATAAATACCTTAAATAAAATTCACGGAAAGGCAAGGACAAAAGAATTCGTTGACTACTTAATGACCGTAAATTATTACAAATTACTGGATAATGGCGACTATCCACCCTTTGAACTTATCAATAAGGTACGTAGCCAAGGCGACCTGTTTTTGAAAAATTACCCTAAATCAAGCAACTTCGGTAATGTAAAAAGGATACTCAACAAAATGGATGATTATCCAAAGACACAGCTAGGCTATGATGATACCAAGAATCGAATCTTGCAGGAAAAAAAGATCGAAAGACAGCATGTTTTGTTGACAGCGATCAGGAAATCCTATGAGGCGCAAGATTATGCCCAGAGTTTAGCCACCATTAAGGTCGCCAAAGAATCCGGATATGATGAGAGTCCCGTTCAGTATTATGATTTTATGGTGAAGTACAAATTATATGATCAGAGTACTTCGCAAACATACCATGAAGTAGAATCTATAGTTGCACTTGGAAATAATATTTTAAGCAGTGATGATAATTCATTAGCGAAGTTAAGTATGGTCGAAACGCAGCAGATCAAAAATATAGTAGGCGGATTACCAAAATCCTTGGACGAGTTCAGAAAAAACGAAGAGGATAAGCGTGCAGCAGCTTTGGCCCTGCAAAGGCAAAATAAATTTGCAGCTATATCAGCCGACTATGATGCACAGGAGTATTACAAAGTAATATCAGTTAAAAACGATTTTCCTGAAAAGTCCCTTGAGTACCTAAAAGTAAGCTATTTTCAGGCAATGAGTCGATATCGGCAGCTGAAAAGCCAATTTGAGTATGAGTTTTCAGAGGTATTGACTGTGCGATCCAATTTGCAAACCTATCTTGACAAATATGCCGGTGATAATCAGACTTATAAGAATGATGTGATGATGGCAATGGATGATCTGAACAAAAATTATCCTACCTCTCAATATGCTTATGATGCGCTTTTGAAAAAGCGGGAGAAAGAGGAACTTAAAGCCCTTCGTAAGGCTAATCGAAAAATGTTCACCAGTATCGGCTACGAGTATGGAAAATTAGCACCTATTAGTGTACGGTTTGAAACCGGTGGCGGTTTTGTGGGATTTTTCACGACGATACGTTATGGGTTAAAAACAGACCGTCAGCTCGACGAGTATTATTACAATACCAACCGCTCCCAGCCTAATAAAACCGAACTTATTGTGGGACCCAATTTTAAGGTGGCTGACTGGTTGCTGTTGAATATCGGTGGCGGCTATGGAGTTTATTCACATCTATATCGCAATGACTATGCACAACGTGAAGGTTATGGCAGAACAGGTTATTTTGCCGGTTATGGAGGGTTGACCCTTCGCCTCGGTACTAACGTCAATCTCATTGGCGGTGCCTCCTTGATGGCTATCGACAAACAATTTTCATCTAAAAAATTTACGCAACCTGAATTTACTGGCGGCATAACATTTAATATCCGATAATAATGAAACCTACTAATTTTATACTACGAAACCTTTATTTGCTGTTTATTTTGACCGTTCCATGGGTATCCTGTGATGACAAAGACCAGTTTGATTTTAATCAACATAATAAAGTTGCTGTGACAACACTGCAAGCAATGGGAGTAACCAAAAATGATGCTACATTAAACGGAAGGGTGAATACCAAAAATGGAGAGGCGCTAACAGAGATAGGTATTTGTTATTCTACACAATCTAAACCAACAATTTCCAGTGAAAAAGTGATCCTGACCAGTGATTTGGATACAGGAGCGTTTACCTTGCACATTCAAAGTCTTAAACCTTCAACGACCTATTATTATAGGGCATTTGCAACCAATGCCTCAGGAACTGCCTATGGGGATCCGTTGAGCTTTACCACCCAAAGCGGTTATGTCTCCAAGCTGGAAACAGAAGCTGCGACAGCTATTACGCGCGTGTCAGCGCAGCTGGGCGGAAAGATTACCGATGATGGGGGATATCCGGTCACTAGTAAAGGCATCTGCTATAGTTACATCACACCTTATCCAACAATTTCCAATGATAAGCTCGCGGTGGATTCACAAAGCACATCGTACAAAGCCAGCCTAACTAAATTAAGGGCCGGTACAACCTATTATGCACGTGCTTACGCAACTTCGTCAGTGGGAACAGGCTACGGTCAGATTATAAGTTTTACGACGGCATCACCCATTGTAGCCTCAGGGATATCGACAGCAGCAGTCAGTTCAGTTACCTATTCTTCTGCTGCGGTAGGAGGCGCTGTTCAGGAAGACAATGGGGCTTCGATTACTGTACGGGGCTTATGTTATAGTGCCTCCAATAGCATGCCCAGTATTGCCAATGGATCCGTCGTGAATATTGGTTCGGGTACGGGATCGTTCTCTGGCCAACTGACAGGATTGACAGTAAATACAACCTATTATGTACGTGCTTTTGCTACCAATAGTGCAGGTACAGCTTATGGGCCAGTTGTAAATTTTAAAACCTTACTGCCAGATTTGCCCAGTGTTTCTACAATGAATCCTACGAGTGTAACGATGACTTCTGCCTATACAGGCGGTTATATTGGAAGTACCGGTGGCGGAAAGATCAGTTCGAAAGGTGTAGTCTATAGCAGCAGTAATGCCGCGCCAACATTGAACAGTGGGACAGCTATTTCGGGTGGGTCGGGTACCGATAATTTCTACATGACACTTTCCGGCTTACAGTATAACACCACCTATTATGTTAGATCATATGCAACCAATGAGGCTGGTACGACCTATGGAAATACCTATACTTTTAAGACCTTGTTACCCAGCTTACCTTCCAATCTGAACACTTACAGTGCTTCGAGTATTCAGCAAAATTCTGTCTATATGTCTGGTTATGTGGGGACAGCGGGAGGAGGGACTATTACTTCAAGAGGTATTGTATATAGCAATACAAATTCGTGGCCGACAATCGGCAACAGTACTGTCGTTAGTTCAGGAACCGGTACTGGAAGTTTAAACTTAACGCTGACAGGCTTGGCTGCAGGTACGACTTACTATGCCCGAGTATATGCAACCAATGAGGCCGGTACCGCTTATGGAAATATAATTTATTTTACCACGTCTTCACCTTATACGGCACCTGCCGGAGTGACCACCTCATCGGTTAATGGAATTGGCAGTTCCTATGCTACCTTCAATGGTTATGTCGCAACAGATGGCGGAAGTACAATAACCGAAAAGGGATTTGTCTATAGCACTTATAATACCGCGCCAACGCTGTCCACAGGATCCAAAACAACCATAAGTGGCAGTGCGACGGGGTATTTTTCTAAAAGTGTGACAGGACTAACTCGATATACCACCTATTATGTCCGGGCATATGCAAGCAATGCTTATGGTACCACGTACGGAGCGGTCACTGCTTTTTATCCCTATTAAATAACAACGGAAAACGGGAAGGACGTTCTAAGAGATAGAACGCCCTTCCCGTTTTTTGCCCCACTGTTTTATTCGTTACTACTTATTTTGATGGCGTCGCTGCTTACAAAGCCGACAAGCCCCTTGTCAGTCTGTACCTTTGCCCAGTTGCCGATATTTGAAAGGCAGGTTAGTTTTTGACTCCGATAGATAGTCGTAATAATTGGAAAGTCTAGCGCAGGCCCCTTTCTCAAGTCTGCTTTTTCAATTTTTAACTCCACTTTTTTTAGGTGGTAGTCTTTATTTCCCGATGATGTGTTGTCACTTGGTTTTGCTGTTGCTTTCACTGGATCTTTTTGTTTCTTGATTTTAGGCGTAGATTTCTTTTTCATATCAAGATTACATACACCACAGGATCCACCACGCGAACAGTGTGCACATTTACTGCAATTGCGACAGGCGGTACAGTATGCGGAGCCCGTGCATCTTCCGAAAGCATGCTCATGATCTACTGCAGCATAAGTATTGGCTGTGGTCTGGCTGAATCCAAGCTGTGCTGATAATGTTGTTGCCAGCAGAATGTTAATAATTTTTATCATAATAATATTCTTTTATTCTTTGTTCCATAGTCCAAGTTGATGATCTCTGGCATACTGCTGGGCATCAGATAAGCGTTGCTGATATTTTACATTTGGAGGAATGGTCATTAGTACAGCATATCCCTCTTTGATGATTTTTTCATTGATGAGGGTGCCATCTGCAAAGTATGCATAGGCCAACGTGCGCCCGTATTGATCCAAGGGATTAACATCAAGTTCCAATTTCACGGATTTATTCAGTAGTAATTTTTGCGCATATTTTGATGCTTCTTTTCCAAAAGGTTGCTCTTTCTTGTGAAAGTAATTACGGGGTTCGGGTGCATCGATACCGATCAATCGAATTTTGAACCGTTTGCCATTTTCATCCTTGCACCAAAAAGTATCCCCATCGGAGACTTTGGAGATTTTATAGCTCTTGGTTGTTGTTATTTTTGTATGGTCAGCGTTGCTGCTGGCGAAGGCTGCGAACTGATTGACCTGAGCTTCTTTTTTTTGGTTACAGCTGATCAGCGATGTTGAAATCAGCATAAGTGAGCTGACCAGCATGTTCCATTTTTGATTGATACTTTTCATTTGGCGATCTGTTTTTTACTATTTTTTCCCTTTTCTTTCCTCGGTCAGGTTGAGGCAACTTTCTAGTTAGATTTCTTTGTTACGCCATCCATATTGGTTATACATGTTGTAATTGTTTGTGGGTGAATAATATGGTTCAAAATTAGGATTTACATTTTCCCGGATTTATGGTTTCCCGTAAAAAGCTCTGGTCGTTAGTTTCTACTTTTGAATTATCAGAAAAAAGTAAATAACATAACCGCTTTATAGTAAAATCAAATAAGCCATTATTAAAAATTGAAAACTATGGATTTTAAAGATGAGATTCGTCAATTTGCCAAGCGTGTTGACCGACTTTTACCACAGATCAAAACAGAAGAAGCTACAAAGACATCCTTGGTGATGCCATTTTTGAAGATATTAGGCTATGATGTTTTTGATCCTTTTGAGGTGCAACCTGAATTTATCGCTGATATCGGTATCAAAAAAGGGGAGAAGGTTGATTATGCGATCTTACGTGAAGATAAACCTGTTATCTTAATAGAATGCAAACATTATGCAGATGGGCTCGATCCGCATAATTCGCAACTGTTCCGTTATTTTCATACGACAGAAGCCAAGTTTGGTTTGCTGACCAATGGCGTAGAATACCGCTTTTATACTGATCTGGTTACACCGAATAAGATGGACGAAAAGCCATTTTTCGAGTTCAAAATTATGGATATCAAAGACAATGAAGTATCCGAATTGCGAAAATTTCATAAGACCGAATTTGATCTCGAAAGCATTTCCAGCGTGGCGAGTGAATTAAAATACTTTAATGAGCTGACGATCTTGGCAATGGCTGAAATGCAGAATCCGAGTGACGATTTCGTTCGTTTTTTTGCGAAGCAAGCCTATCCAAGTGTAGTTACAGCAAAGGTGCTGGAGCAGTTTACACCTTTGGTCAAACGCGTTTTTACACAGATCGTCAATGACCAAATCGCTGAGCGCCTTAAAAGTGCGCTAAAGAAGGAAACTGAGGCAGAGGAAAAGAATGCTGCAATAGCTCCTGTTGAACCAGAATCGGTGATCGTTACTACAGAAGAGGAGATTGAAGGGTACTTGGTCATTAAATCGATTTTACGGAAGGATATTGAAGTGGGGCGAGTTTTTATGCGGGATAATCAGTCCTATTGCGGCATCCTACTCGATGATAACAACCGCAAACCGATCTGTCGATTCTATTTTACGCCCAATCGCCTGCGTATAGGTTTGTTTGACAAAGATAAGAAGGAAGCCAAATATGATTTGGACTCATTGGATGATATCTACAAATATTCGGAGCAGATTGTCGATACGGTCATTAACTACTAATTATCCCTATGATGATTACGTGGAAACCTTAAGAAACTAAATATATTTTAAAAATTATTTTATCGCCTGGCAATTATGAAAAGAACAATTTTTCTCGCAACACTTTCTTTATTAATGGTAGCATGTGTAAAGCCTTCTAATGAAGATAAGGCTAAAGTTTTAATCAAAGAATATATGCTTAAGTATGCAAATGATCCTAAGAGTTATGAGGCTATTGAATTTGGATCTTTGGATTCACTGCAATCAATCGATATGATTGGGACCGGTGCTGAGTATTTTAATCTGCAAAATGAATTTTCAAAAAGTACTGACATGGAGGAAAGAAAAAGAATTATGATTAAGCAACATAAGTTATTAAAGGATCGACAGGGTTTTCAAATGATTCATCGATATAGGGCTAGTAATGCATTTGGTGCAAAAGTGCTTTCCGATAATATTTTTTATTTCAATGCAGGCATGGATTCAATCCTCGTCGTAAGAAAACCTGGGGAATAAATCGTTATTGAAGTAAAATAATTGAGTTTTACTGTAATACGGTTTCCCGTATCTTATTGTTATCCAACGAAATTACATTTGATTGAAAATTTTTAATAATTCAAATTATATTAATATGAGTAAAATTGCTATATCCATTTATAAAATTACTGTATATAAAAAGGGGAATACAGAGGAGTTGGAACATCTTAATGATTATGACTCAGGCAACGACTTGTTGGATCTTGTAAAAACCCTACCGGCGCAATTTAGAAAAATAAATTCAGAAAACAATGTGGTTGAAGAAGGAGGAACAAATAGAAGAACCGTAATTCCAGATCAAGATCTGGAAGTTTCTGGAAGGAATATTTCAGGATATGTCAAGTCTGGGGATTATGGATTTGAAACACCGATTATCAATGCAAAAGGAGATCAAGTATATAACGTATCAAAGGAAGATTCCGCTATGCGACCTTTCTTTTTCTTTTTTAATTTGCCTAAAGACGAAACCACCGGTTACTTGTTAATTCAAAGGTTTGAGAATTTTGGGGTTTATACGATTCTTTCTAGAATGCTTAAACAAGTTTTTGCAAAGAAATTCTCCAAGTATACATTAGCAATTCAACCTGTTGGGATAGACAATTCTGAAGCAATGGCATTTTTAGAGGAAGGAAAAATTAGCAAGGCTTCCTTTACAATATTTGATTCAGAAAACATAGCCAGTTTGTTCACTAATAATAATCCTAATGATCAATTCGAATATAAAGATGTTAAAGCGGAAATTACAATTAGTGCAAAAAAGAATAAGATGGTAGCTTTGAAAAATACTGTCATAAATTTACTAAATAATGGAAAGGAAGCAAAGATTAAACTCACGGATAGTGATATACCTTATGAAAGATTGAAAATATACTTAAAGTTGGGAAAAGAGCAAAAAGTACTTGATTTGTCAAAGTGGGACACTTTTAGTAAAGATATTGATATTACTCATAAATTAGACTATGATTATAAGACAGGACACCCTTTAGTGGGAGCTTTAAAACAAGAGTGTTTTAAAATATTAGATCAGCTTAACAAAGAGTCATGATAAAAAAGATAACAAATTTCTTAGCCTGGGTGTTTATCTTGGTAGGATTGTTATTATCCTGTTTGGTCATTTGGTCGGTCTTTAAGGATGGTAAATTCAAAATCGGCGTATTAGATTGGGGGTATGCTGAAAATTTAAATAAAGTTTCAGGTATATTGGGCTTTCTATTTACAGGAGCGGGTACCTTTGCCATTTTTATAACTTTAAGTAAGCAGCAAGAGCAATTCGATAAAGCACAGAGACAGGTTGTCACTCAGCAATTTGAGACTACATTTTTCAACATGCTTAATCAGCTTTTTAATATAAAAAACTCCATAAAAGGTAATGTTAGAGATATTTCGTTTGTAGGGCAGGAATTTCTGAGTGCAATTTTAAAAGAATTAAAAGAAAGTTATGAAAACCATGTAACGCAGCTCGATGATATTCAGGCTGTTATTCAGAGCATATCTAACAACAAAGGACCTGGCAAATCTGAAACTCAGATGGTGAAAGATGATTTAAATGTTTTATATCTATCATTTTACAATTTGTATTATCCACAGCTCGGACACTATTTTAGGTACTTGTATAACTTAATCAAGTTTACTGTTGATAATAGAGGGATTGATCCATATCTTGATGCAAAAAAATATATTCAACTAATTCAGGCTCAACTTTCGAACGACGAACTTGGTTTAATATTTTGTAATTCACTAAGTGATAAAGCTCTTAATAGTGAGAAAGAAAATAAAATATATACCTGGATTGAAGAGTATTCATTGCTGGAAAATATAGACGAAAAAAGCTTGTTAAATAGATCTCTGCATTATTTATATCCAAAGACAGATTTTAAGTTTCTTTACAGGGATGAAAGAAAATTGAAGAGTAGGCGCCTTTAAATAACCCTATTTCAATTAATATAATCGACTCACACAATGCTGAAAGTTCTTTTTCAATGAAAAGTAGCTTTCAAAAAGCTCCGTATATCTACAAATAATTATTTATTTTAAGGACTAATTAAGCCGGTTAGTTAGAATGATTATTTACCATAGTATCAAAGAGAGTTGAGATTTGAACATTGGTGATAGTTGAATTCTAAAACAGTTGACAGTATGAAACATGTTTATTTATTATGGTACACTTATCTTGATGAGACATTGGATGGGGGCGAGGACGTTATGCTGATCGGAGTATATAGTACCAGGGAATTTGCCGAGGCGGCTTTAGCGAGAACTTCAAAATTTAGAGGTTTTAGCGATCAAATAGAAGGTTTTGAGATTTCAGAATATGAAGTTGATACAGACAGCTGGAAAGCAGGTTTCACTCTTGTATAATGCAGTATTGTGATCTTTGCTTTATTTTTCGGATATTTGGACAAAGGCCAATTTTTAGAGTTGCTTCGTTAGTCAATGACAATTGAAAGTATTTCCTTAGCTTTGTATCATTAATCGATAGCAACTTATCGGTTCATGCCAATTGTAAATAATTCACTTTAATGAATACCGAAGTACTTGAAACACTTTTAAGTTTATCCTCGGAGAATGAGGTCGTTGAGTTTAAGGAAGCCAAAAATAACTATGACTTTACCAAACTGGGAAAATACTTCTCCGCAATCAGCAATGAGGCTAACCTCTGTGGTAGACCCTATGGATGGTTAGTTTTTGGTGTTGAGGATAAGCAGCATACTGTAGTTGGTACCAATTACCGGACAAACCGTGCTGATCTCGATAGACTTAAGGGAGAAATAGCCAATAAAACCACCAATCGGATTACCTTTATTGAGATACATGAGGTTATAAAAGAAGAAGGACGTGTGTTGATGTTTCAGATACCAGCCGCGCCACGTGGTATTCCCGTAAGTTTTGATGGACATTATTATGCTAGGGATGGCGAGGAATTGGTTCCTCTTAATCTTGAGAAGATTGAACGGATCAGAGCACAGGCTACTCAAGACGATTGGAGTATAAAAATTGTACAAGAAGCTTCATTAGACGATCTGGATGAAGAGGCTATTGCGGTCGCAAGAAAAAATTTCAAAAGTAAATTTTCCGATATAGCGGAGGAGGTTGACACATGGGATACCCTTACTTTTCTCAACAAAGCTAAGCTCACGATCAAAGGAAGGATTACACGCACGGCATTAATTTTACTTGGAAAAGAGGAAGCCGATCATCTATTGAGTCCCGCTGAAATAAAGATTCGCTGGAAGTTGGTTGATGGTGAGAATAATGATATAGATCATGAGATTTATGGAATCCCATTAATCCTTTCAGTCGAGAAAGTATTTGCCAAAATTAGAAATGTCAAATACCGCTATATGAAAGAGGGAACGATTTTTCCAGAAGAAATATCAAAGTATGAACCATTTTCTATCCGCGAGGCTATCAACAATTGTATAGCGCATCAAGATTATTCAAAGGGAGCGCGTATCAATATTGTCGAAATGGAAGATCAGCTTGTTTTTACAAATTATGGTTCTTTTATTCCCGGTAGTGTAGAGAAAGTTGTTATTGAGGATGCTCCCGAAGAATTCTATCGGAATAAATTCTTAGCGACGGCTATGTTCAATTTGAAAATGGTTGAAACTGCTGGTGGCGGTATTAAGAAAATCTTCAATTATCAACGTGCCCGATTTTTTCCGATGCCAGACTATGATCTATCGGATGGTAAAGTTAAGGTCACTATCTCAGGTAAAGTTCTGAATTTGGATTATGCTCGCTTATTAGCTCAAAATAAGGATCTCTCCCTTGAAGATATTATGGCGCTTGATAAAGTGCAGAAGAAAAAGCCTTTAAGTAATCACGAGGAAAGTGCATTAAGACGTAAGAAACTGATTGAGGGTCGAAAACCGAATTATTTTATTGGATTAAATGTCGCTCAGAAAGCGGGAGACAAAGCAAGCTATACAAAAAATAAGGCTTTTGATAATCAGTATTATCTTGACCTCATTTTAAAAGCGTTATCTCAGCATAGTACTATGTCACGTGCGGATATAGATGCGTTGTTATGGAATAAGTTGCAGGACTGGATGACGGATGAGCAGAAAAAAAAGAAAGTCAATAATTTAATAACGAAACTTAAAAATAATAATAAAATTGTTAATAAAGGATCTTTCAAATATTCTATGTGGGAGTTAGCGAATTGATTGGAGTAGAAAGATAAGTAGAAGAACTAGTAGAAAGATAAGTAGAAGAACTAGTAGAAAGATAAGTAGAAGAACTAGTAGAAGATAAGTAGAAGAACTAGTAGAAGATAAGTAGAAGAACTAGTAGAAAGATAAGTAGAAGAACTAGTAGAAAGATAAGTAGAAGAACTAGTAGAAAGATTAGGGAAGGAAATCGGAATATGCGATAATATCATACGTTAATGGAAAGTAAGGAATATTTGATAGAATTATTAAAGGAGAAGTATCATTACGAGCTTAGTAGAAGGGATAAATTTGAGGATAATTTATCATTGCCGGTCACGGTATTAGGCTTAATTATCGCTGGGTTATTTTATGTAATCAATGAAGTTTATTCAGACACGTTATCTTCCTGCTCAAAAGCGATTTTTATAGGCATGATCGGATTAATGTTAATAATTATTATAGGTGCGATTTTATCACTTGTGTATGTCTTTTTTGGTTTTAAAAGGGAATATTGTACATTTCCAGAAAGTAAAGCAATCCTAGAGAGATATGAAGAGATTAAGGTATACTCTGAAAAACATAAAGAAGATGATTCTTTTATAACTTCTTCTTTGAAAAAAGACACAATTAAATGGTATTCAGACTGCAATGAGAATAATACGCGTACGAATGACAGACGAGCTAACGCGTTCCACACTTTTAAAATGTTATTTTCAATCATAATAATTTTAGGAGTTTTATTGATGTTTTTAGTATTCTATTTAAAAGTCAATTAATATGAGTAAAAATCCAAAACCAAGTTTACCACCGCCGCCGCCGGTGCGAAGAGAAAAATCTGAAGAATATCCAGTGAGGCCAAAGACAGATAAGAAATGACTTTTCCATTCTTAGATTAAAAATTACGGAGTTCGGCTATCACAAGATAATGATCTCCGTAATTTCAGGTTTCACGGTTTTTATTGATTTAAATATTATCAGTTGAAAAAAATATATTCATGCTCCCTATTAAACTGCAAGGCCTGTTGAAACGTATATGGAGTAGAATTAAGTTTATAAATAACGTCCGTGATATCATTTTTCAATCGTTCATGATAAAACCGGTTGTTATTCTTTGGATCATCAAAAGGTACTATATTCTCAAGACCTTTGAGAATAGATTTGCTGGTTTCCAGCCCATTTTTTTCTCCTATAGATACTAATACTTCGGAAATTTTTGTGATTGGGTTAAACCAGCCGTTGAATATAGTGTCGAAGTTTGGCAATGAGAGGCAATGTTCGATAATTTCTAATAAAGTATCTATAGAATTCGGATTGTAATAGTTTTTATAGGCTAAATCGTAATATGTATCGCCTGCGTTTTCTGTAGTTGCTATAATGTGTTCTTTCAATTTTACAAAAGCAAATTCTCCATTAGCTTCCACAAGATGTCTTATAGCGGTAGCCTCATCCAGCAGTTTTTTGTCAACTAGTAATTGATAGTTATCTGTTATAAAATTTCTAATAAAATCATATTCTTGTAGATCTGATAATGTATTTAAGATAAAGGGGAGAAAGTAATAATCTTCATCCTTCTCAAGATATAAGTTGGCTACCAATTTTAAGATAGGTGCATTATCCATATAACAAAGCTCAACGACTTCCCTTGCACAATCGTAATTCTTTCCTAGAATACTTTTTTTTAGATCTTCTTCAATTCCATATTTATTTTTATCAAAAGATATTTCTTTGGACTTTAAGTAGGCGAGAAAGGGTAGCTTTACCTCAGGATCAGAGATTGATTTCAACTCTTCTAATACTTTTAATGAAACTTTCTCTGTTCCTAATATTTCATCAATAAAATCAAAATCGAAGAATCTAAATTTAGCAAACTCAATTAATCGAAGCAAAAAACTCTCCTCGAATTTTGAAAATTTGAGATATTGGATAAAATTGAGAAATAACGTGATAGTTTTTGAATCATCAGTGGCTGCTTTAGTTCTAGGGACATTCAGGCAACGTTCTACAGCTGACTGGCTTTTGATTATCCAAGATTCAAGAAATTCTATTTGAAAATCTTTAACAACAACGGATAAATCATCTTTTTTTGGTAGACTTTGATAAATATCTTTTAAACGATCTAACTCCTTTTTCAAAAGAATTTGATCAATATCTTGAATTTTTAGCTTTTTCCCTTCTTTATAATTCTCTTTTAAAATTTTCCAAAGGAGCTGTTTAGCGTATCTACTTATTTTTTTTTGTAATTCAAAGTTTTTGTAATAAACATTCCAAAATTTATCCACTTCATTATAGGAAAGCTCGCTAACTTTATAATATTGAAAGATGTTCTCTATTTGTTTTTTTAATAATGGAAAATCAAATTTTACATCAAACTCTCTTTGAGCTGAATTCTTATTAAATGCTACTTCTTCCAAGGCGTTCGATTGTTCGATGCGGTCCGAAAATTTATATATTGTATTATCTTCTATGTACTCTTGAAACCGTATTGCTTTTTCCAAGTTATCATACTGCATTCTGTTGCGGACATTAATTATAAAATTTTCACTTACATTACCAATGTTGAAAGCGTGAACGATATAAGCGTAATATTTTTCTTTTAAAATCAGTTCTATGAAGTAAATATTGCTATTTTTTTCTGTCTCGATAGCTAATAGTTTTTTGAATAATTCTTCGTCGATCAAACATTCATTTGCCAGTGAAGCCAAAAGATGCTCATCCCTGAAATATATTTTATCTTTGACTATAGCATCAAAAATTATTTCAATTAATTTTTCTCGATATTTTTCCGCCGTTAGACGAAGGACCTTTCCGCAATATTCAATGAACTGAACTACATATTTTTCTCTTAACTTGTCGTTGTTCAATCTCTGACACACAAATCCAAATAAATCTAAGAGTATTCTTGTATCCGTAATTTGATTGAATAAATTAAATATCTTTTCTTTTGTGGATATTACAGACCCATATTTTGATTTTTTGTTCCATGGTACTTCATTGACGGATTTTTTTAGAATAAGAAGAATAAAATCTCGATGGCAATCAAAGTTGTTTTCATTAATCAGATTTATTACCTGATTGACAAATTCCTTATAATCATAAGTAGAAACAAAGTTTTTTATCTGGTCCAATAGCTTCTCTTTTTTATCGTTATCAAGTGGTTTTATAAGAGCAATTGTTCTTTCCATGATCTGGAGAAAATCGATTTCATTTTCTTTAAACTCATTCACTATTTGACAGAAAAGAGATTCTACTCTCATCGCATTATCTTTACTAGACAATGACATATGGTTAAGTAAAATTATAGCTGATTGACGTGCTCTTAAATTCAGCTCTTTGTTCATTGCCTTATCAAATAAATACTTAATATTTGATAAGGTATTGCCAAATTTGCCAACTGTACTATCATCTTTAAGCCATAATGTTTTTTTTATACAGTGATCCTGAAAATAATGTTGCAATACTGTATTTCGAATTTCATCGGAGACTAATTCAGTATCTGCATGGAATACCATTTCGATATCGTTTTTGACAAGCCAATTAATAAGATCTTTATAAGCGTTTGCTTGCTCAAACTCCATATTTAATAAAAGTGTCACTACATTATACCATGAAGGATGCACTTTGCAGATTTTATCATCTATTTTTATTAAATCGAGAAGCTGATCAATATCCATTTGGGCTAATATCTCTGCTACGAAATATTCTTGTACGCTTTTCAGTTCAAAGCTCCATTTCTTATCCGTAGATTGTTCTATAAATGGATTTTTAGCAAGCGTATCTGTTTCTCCCAATATAGCTCGAGCTTTAGAATCCTCAATAGATGTTATTTGCATGGTCTCCATGGCAAAAGCAAGCTTTCTTGCTTGTTCTAGATGAAGACCTTCGCTGTAGTTTGTATTTCTGAATTTGTCTTTCTCATCATGATAGAGTCTGTTATTTACGTATTGTGAGATCAATTTAGATCGAGATATTTCTATACGCTTAGTTTTTAAATAGTTTTTACCTATAAGTTCAAGATAGAATGGTGTCTCTAAGAGATCTACATATTTCCAAAAATTGAATTTTCGATGCTCGTTAATAAAGTCTATCCCAAATTTATCGCTTAAAAATCTTATCGCTTGTCCATCTACAACAGGATTAAGATATGCTTCGGTAAATCCATCTAAGTTTTTGACAATTTTATTGTAAATAGAAGTTCGGCAGCTGATGATAAATTTAATATTGTTTTTTCTCTGCGAAACTTTCGTGCTTTCGATAAATGATCTCAACTTATTGCTAAAATCTGTAATGTCATAGACTTCGTCGAGTCCGTCCAAAATCACAACTAGGAAGGGGATTTTCTCATACTGACTTGGTAATATGTCCGCGATTGTAGAACTAGAATTAAAGTTTTTTAGTGATTTAAAATACGGCACGATTTCGTTGCTATTACGTTCGTCCCACAATGAGACAGCGATAGCTTTTAGCACCGTTGTTTTCCCTGAGCCGGGATTTCCTAATATTACAACACCATTCTGACTATTTGATATTAATTTATCCAATTTTACAGTATTCTCTGGATTACTCCAGAAATATGGCTCCCGTAGAGGAGTTGTTCTAAAAGACCTTTCCATATGAAAAGGTTGCTGTTGAAGTGAACTTATATAAATATGCCTATCCGCTTCTTCGATTATTATTTTAGCGAGATTCCTATCAGAAAATATAAGTTTATCAAATTCATTTAATAATGATTGCCGTCCTTCTTCGACAACTTGTTCTGTATCTCCTTCGTAAACTTTTTTAAACAAATCTGGATACAAGCTAAAAAATTCTTTTATATGGTATTCGGGGGTAAGGAATTGAACTGGACACCCAGTTGCTAACTTATCATAAAAGTTTTCAAGTTTGGAAGGTTCGTTCGGGTTTTTAAAATCTTCATAAGGTGAAACGAATAATAGAAGATCTATTGCCTTATGGGTGGACATGATGTGAGGGATCTTTTCAATAGCTTGTGTATAGTTTAAATTGCTATTGTAGTCTTTACATTCAGCATAGATAGTGTAGCTTTTGTATTTGCTTGTTACAATTTCCAACAGTAAATCATATCCGTCTTGTGTTCCAGTTTTCTGGTTTCTCCTCCTCGTAACTGTATATCCAAGTTCTCTAAAAATTCTTTCTAAGAATTCTAAAGCTATTAATTCAAACTCTAAACCTTTTTTTATCATCTTTGAATCCTTGATATTCTTTTCCAATTGCTACGCAAAAGAAACGTAAATATTGTTTATTGGAACTTTTTATTGATCTTTAGTTTATATTGCTGTCCATCCTAACCTTTTTTCTATCTCCTGTCTCATTGTTGTTTGGATCTGACGTGGCGCTTTTCGTATATATTCCTGTGCTATCATCTTTTTATCTTTATGTAGCGATTCCAGGTACTTGATTACATTTTCTTCACTGTGTGACAAATTGATTTTATCTTTAAATTTTTTGGAAAGATTAGTCCATATTACTCCGTCGATGTCGGTTTGGTCTATCCATTGTTTAATTTGTTTTTGCCAAGTGAAATTAGTAGGGGAGAAAGTATCATTCGATTTCTCGTAATAACCAATTCTATTTACGTTACTGCCTTCCCTGACAGCTAGGTTTGAAATAGCATCTTTTAGGATTGAATGTGTCGAAATGGCGAATAAAGTTTGAACTTCTTTTGCCTTTGAGTCAATAACAAGAGTTAACCTACCATCTTCAGATATTCTGGAAAACTCAAGGGGTAGGTAAGGCCCTCCGCTGTTCCAATCCAGTTCTTTATCAAAATCTAAATTTTTCGGTTGCCAAATTAGTGACCCCCAGCCTAATATTGCTATTTTCATGATAAAGTTTTATTCTTTAATAAAGGTTTCAATCTCAATTAGATTCTCTCTCCCAAACCAAGTTGTCACTACTCTAAGAGCATAGTCATCTATTTTAGATAACATTAATACTACTAATTGATCTTTAGCTCTAGAGCATTCCACATAAAACAGATTTCGTGTTTTAAGCATTCTTTCTTCATTGTCATCTGTATTATTAAAAAAATTATTAAAATTATACTCGCTTTTCCATTCCGTATCGTCTATAACAGTTAGAACATTTCTGTATTCGTCACCCTTGGTGCCGTGTTTTGTTGAAAATACTGTTTCATCTTGAGTATGTTTCCAAAAATTTAGTATTTCTCTGTATGGTAATTCTAAAAAAGAATTATATAGATTTTTATCTTTTTCAATTCTATCTATTTTTCTTTGGTCTAGACCTGATAAATCTTGGTTGATTCTTTCAATGAATTCATAATAATTCTTCGGAAATAATATTTCCATTTCTAAAACTGAACTTAGTACATCTTTGATCTTACTATTTTCTCGATTGATAGTTAAATCGTCTAGAAAAGTGGAAATTTCTTTCTTCTTATAATGTTTAAAATCATTCAAAAAAGTACCATTTTTTCTAATAAATCTTATAGCTTCATTATGGTTCTTAGATGTCCAAAAATCTAATAGATGCTCTAATCCAATTTTTCTCTCCTGTGATGTCTTTTTATCGACATAGCCACAAAAGAGTTTAATCAAAACATGATTTCTATCTAATAAGTTATCTTTTACTGTTAAACTATTTCTTCGTGAAAAAATAGTATATAAACCAGAAAAACCCGCTCTTTCAGCGATTCTACTATTTGCTAGTACCAATATTTTATCTTTACTTTTTGGATTAAAATTCCACCCTTTTTGCTCCAGTCTTTCTAGAACTTTATCATAGAAATTATTTTTGGCTGGTTTTATTGAATCTTCAAATTCTTTAACTTTTTCCTTTTTCCCTCTTTCTGGATGGTTCTTCCAATAAATAAATTTAATCGCCCCTTGATTTTCTCTTTGAGGTATTTGTCGGATATTGGATCGGAAATTATTTAGCAACTTTACCACTGCTTTTGATGACCTAAAATTTTCCTCCTTTTTTATCAACCGAAGAATTGCGATATTCCCTTGATAATATGATTCAAGGTCACCTATGCCGCTATCGTAAATTTTTTGATGGGAGTCACCATAATATCCCAAGAGAATTTTCCCTTTATTGTTTTTCAGTAGGTAATCATTTAATAGAGTGATTGTTTCTGTTGAAGTGTCCTGATACTCATCGATCAATATAAAGGGATATTTCTGAGCTACAATTGAGGAAATTAGCGAATAATTCTCAAAAATCATTTTTGACAATTCAATAACATCATCATGGTGTAATTCTCCGCGCTCAAAGTCACGAAAGGAAGAATCATTATAAAATACTGAGTTTATAGCATCAGCACGTTCTTTTAAATTGGGGATATAATAAGAGTCTTTGCCTTTTAGCATATCTTTTCTTAATCTAATTTCATTAAGCTGACATAATTGTATTTTTAGTTGTTTTTGAAATTGTTTTATGCATTGCCATAGAAACTCGTGAATTGTAAAAACATTTACAAGTTCATTATATTCAATTCGTTTTATAATTTCATTCTTTGCAACATTGGTATATGTAATACAAATGATTTTCTGATTTTTATTTGTTAATTTTTCACCTTGATTTTCTATCAAGTGCCTAAGAGTTTGAATAAGTGCGTACGTCTTACCTGATCCAGCGCCAGCCTCTACTACATAACTTTGTTTTTCTTCTATGCAAGTAATTATTTCTTCAATTGCTCCCATAACTATAGATTAGATTTTAGATGTTCATTGTCTGCCAACCACTCCAATCCTTCTTTAATGTATTTTGGGACGTTCCATGATAGCCCTGTATCGTTTTCATCAAATGTCATTAAATCAAATGTGAAATTTGTTTTTTGAACAGAAGATAGGTCTACTTCTGATTGGTTACGATTTGTATCTAAATATATCAGATCATCTAAATTTTTTAACTTTTTATATCCAAAGCAACTGTGGACATCGTTTTCTTGTTCTTCATTGTTTTCATCCAAATATTTATATTTAGCCTTGAAAAAAGCTTGATTACAATTGACTATAGCATTTTCCAAGCTTCTTGCAACGAATTGGTCTCCCTCTTCTGCTATTTGATATGCGACTCGAATAATTTTAGATTCATCTAATTTTTCCTCAAATTTTACTGCTAACAAATCTTCAATTTTTTGTTTATTAGGTAACCATTTAGAGAGTGTTGCATTACTAGTTTTTGCATTTGGTTTTAAAACATGGCAACTAGTTCCATCTATTTCGTCTACAGAATCAATGTCGGTAATAACCAAAACTTTAGTATTTAAGAATTTGAAAAATTCTTTAAACTTATGAGTATATGCACCACCAACTTCGATGACGGATACAAATTCATTTTCAATTTTATTTGCGACTTTTTTAATAAATAAAGGCATTAATAATTTTTCAGTTATGCCCTCAACCATGATTACTTTGTCTGCGAAGAATAAATCGCATTTTTGCAGGTTCATATATTGCTTTAAAAATCTGAAGGTATCTTTGTCTTTTTCCTTATGTTTAAAGTCATTAAAATCTTTTACTTCGACTATAGTTTCACCGTTAATTTGAAACTTATTAAAATAACGAATTCTTTCAAAGCTTCTATTAACGTTTAATCCCGCTTCTGCAATCATATGAGACGAATGTGTACTCATAATTATCTGAACTAGAATTTGATCATTAATGCGTGTGTTATTTATAGTTTCACGAATTTGTTCTACAAAAACCTGTTGCATTTGTGGATGAAGATGAGCTTCCGGTTCCTCAATCATAATTGTTAGAATTTCACTAGTATTATTAGCTTTCTTCTTCTTGAAATCCTCAATAAATGAGACAACTTTCAAAACCAAATAAATCAAATTGCTATAACCTAGTCCATTATAATTTTCAGGTAGTTCGATTCCACCACTTTTATAAAAATATTTAATGTTATTCTTAATGATTGTTTCTGAATCAAATTTAGATCTTAAAATTATCTCTGGAATATTAATCTCTTTATCTACTCCAAATGATTTTAATTTATCCAGAATGGTTTCTAAGACCTTTTCATATTTCTGATCCAATTCTTTAGCTGTACCAGCAAGAGTGTTTTTTAAGTTTTCAACATCCGTATTGGAATCGGAATTAATGTTTCTATAATAATCAGAAAACCCTGTAGCTAAAGATCTATTATTATCTGTTTTTGTATCGTCTAGTTTTCTTGATGCTTGAATTGTTTCAAAGGTTATTATTGATTTTATCTTGTTATATACATTTTCCTCTATTAGATTATCACCACCGAAAACTCGAATTGAATAATAGTTTGAAATGTTTTCATTTAGCCATTCAATCAGACTAACATCTTTTATAGGGCGATTATTAAATGATTTAAATATGTTAAATGTCTCTTTCGGTTCATATTTAAATAACAAAGTGGCATCTGTTTTACTATCGTCTAGATCAGAAATAAAATCACTAATATTAATGAGTGAGTCGTTTAATTTATCATATTCAATATTTATACTTAATGTAATTCTAGGGATGGAATTAACTATTGTCTTTTCGATTCCATCAATTTTATCTTGAATGGTTTCCGAAAGAAACTCTTCTGTATAAATTCGATAGCATTCCTCAAATTTAGGGTAGCTATTTAAAGAAAAGTCATGGAAAGAAATTCTGTTTTTGTTATCAAAAAATAGATTTATGATTTCAAATAATGAAGTCTTGCCGGAATTGTTTTTTCCAACTATTAATGTAATATCATCCTCAATATTTAATGTAATATTTTCCAATAACCTAAAATTGGTTATGGATAAATTCGTTATTTTCATAATATGTTAATAGGTTCAATGAATTCACTTAGCGTGAAAATATGAATGTATAATTTGGCTTGTAAACTTTATTATAGCTTCTTTTGTTACTTTTTAGTAATAAGTAGAGTGTTTTAAGGTCTACTGTCCTCATTCCCCCTTCTTCTTAATTGGATACTTAGTTATATATTTTTTCATTAACTCACCTGGCTGTCTTCCTGTAGCTTTTTCAATGAGTAAAAGTTCATATGGTTCAGGTGCGCCGGTATTGTAATATAGGTCGATTAGCCTTTGTTTTTCTATACCTGTTTTGCACATAATATTATCAAAAGTATTATCGCCTTCAACTTCGTCACGCATGAATGTACCAAAGTTGGTTCTTTCTTCAAGCTTATAATCGGTTACTAATTCAAGGTTTCTTTTTGTATAAACGGCGTCACGGACGTTTTCTATAGTGTCACCGGAGAGTACAGAAATCTTATAGAAAGAATGGAGGGAAACGCTTTTCTTTTTTTTATTAATTATCTTGCTAATATCACCTCCTGATACGTCGGTTAATTTAGCAAAAGCTTCATTTGATAGACCTAAAATGATTTTTCTCGATAAAACGTAATCTCCAAAATTTTCTATTTCAATTGCTAGTAATTCATTTTCCTCCATATATAATAGATATTTTGTGTTTCCATTTAAAATCATTTGTTTAAATGGAATTGTATTCTTATATTTGTTAAGCGATTTGAAAATCATGGCATTTTGCCTTGACTAACGATGTTCTTCTCGAACCCAAAAAAGAGCTAAATTTTTACCGAGAGAACCGTGTTGATCGCTCCGTGCACTGATATGCGATAAAAGTTTTATACTTTTGACATATGAGGTAGCATGTGAGCGGCTTCACGTCAACTTTGGTAGTCTTCTGAAAATCTCTTGTAGATTGTAAGAAGACGACAGGATTAGCTCTCCTGGGGTTCAAAGTGTGAGGCCGTTCCTTGCTTACCGATTAAAGTAAGGAGGTAACTAATCTCTTAGCTAAAGTTCATCGTTCATCATAACTAAATAAGAATTATGAGAACGACACCAGTTAAAATTCTAACCCACCAGTACCAGATCGAGGATCGACTCACTTGGTATTCCGCCGAACAGCATTTCAAAAACTTAATCCGAGCGCCGGATTAAACGTTTATTATCGTAAACAGCACGTAAAAGGAGAGGAGCCAATAAAAATGGTTCAATATTGATTATTCACAGGAATAGTAACGTTCCCCTTTGCGTGTCTGCCACCGACCCTACACATCAATACATTAAATGGAGATTGAAGGCAATGAAGATGGCTTGTTTAAATAATTGTTTCGTAGCATAAATTTACGCAAACTTTTCGTTGAAGACAAATTTCTATCCAAAATATTATTGAAACACAACAAAGGGTCGGTTCTTCCTATTATTATGGATGCCCGTAACGAACCATTATTAACCAAATACGAAAAGAGTAAAACGGCATCTGGAGGCTCAATTAATTAAATTTTGAAAGTGTGATATGTTAGATCTTTTGACGCTATAAGGGATTTTTTTATTCTTTTTTCTCAGGATCTAGCACAATCGCACAGCCCTCAACACCTTTAAAAATGAACAGTTTTTACGAGGGTGGGAGTGAACTGCCTACTGTGAAAGGTTCCTCTTGCTCAAACCAAATTAAATCTAAAAAATTAGGTCTCTTGACCCTTAAATTAGTAGCGCTTTGCAGACTATATTTTACCAGCATAGATAAAGCACTCGTGAAGCACTCCCTAAGCACAGATATAGTACTATTTACGCAACAGTTGCGTAAACGCTTAGAAAAAGGAAAAACCTGTTATCAAAGTGCTTGTCAACTGCTATATACTTACTTGATTAGTGGAAGTAGCATAACAGTTGAAAAGCCGGTACAGAAGCCTATAAAATCAAAGACATTTTCTTTAGCCTTTTTCCTGACCAACTTCGCCCCAACTTCTGCCTTTCATGCATTCGGCCATCAGTCTTCCGTGGGTCTTCCTTTGGTTTTTCCCGAAGTTGACCCGAAGTTGACCCGAAGAAATATCATACAACCTTGGGAAAAAGGTAGAAGTTGGTTAGGTATTGGTCGGGTATTGAAGATAAACAGAAGTGGGATTATAAAATTCTTGCTATGCTGTACCGTATTCGTTTCTATGTTTAGTTTGTCAGCTCAGACGCCCCGCAAGGATAGCGGGGCCGATGGGCTATCTGAGATTAAGGCACTTGGAATAGGGGATACCATTTCCGAACGCTTATGGAATCTTAAAATGCCGGTCTATAACGATAGCAAAGGTAGAGCATCAATTTCCCTGAATGATTATAAAGACAGTAAATTGATCATATTGGACTTTTGGGCGACTTGGTGTACCAATTGCCTAGAGAGTTTTCCAAAGCTGGATCATCTAAAGTCCACTTTTAAAAAAGATTTTGACGTGCTGCTGGTCAATTGCAAACGAACGCGCGACGATCAGGCACGAATTGATAAGATGCTCAAAAAGTATAAGGATACTTATCAGCTAAATGTTCAGTTTCCTTATCTCATCGGAGATACTGTATTCAATGCCTTATTCCCGCATCGTGGAATACCGCATGTCGTATGGATCGGAAACGACCGTGTGGTCAAAGCGATTACCTATACCACCGAACTTCAGGAAGATAATGTTCGTCAGATCTTAGCCGGACAAAAAACGACTTTTTACATAAAGGATGATTTTAAGTATAAAGTACTAGATAGCGTATCCACGGATTCGCTCAAATTATTCTCCTCTTATCTGAGTAAACGTCGGGAAGGGATCCGTGAAATGGGTGTGCAGATAAAAGAAAGGGGAAGCGAAAAAGAATTTACATTTCTTAATTCATCATTGGCTATACGCATTTTTGAGTATTTGAGCGAATTGGGACATCGGATAGATCGCAATCTCTGGGTGTTTGATAACAATGTGAGTAAAGAACTCCGTAGGAAACTCAAGACTCCCCAACGGTACACGGATGAATATTGCTATTTTTTGCGCTATCCGAAAGACCAAACCGATTTTGATCCATACCGAAAGATGATCCATGATATACAGGATAATTTTGGGGTCAGGTGGGAAATCAGAAAAGCGGTAATTGATGTGTGGCGTATTGATTCTACACCCAAGGTTGCAAAATATAGAACGAAGGGCAATATACCAATTGAGGCGCTTGGTACCCAAAATAATAAGAAGTTTATTCAAAATCTACCGCTCCTAAATAGTTTCAATGTACTGTCTTATTTCCTGAATAAGCCTGTGCTATTAGGCGATATTGAAAACATACATGTGGACTTCGATCTGCCATCAGATTTATTGGATTATACGGATGCACAGCTTTTGCTGCTCTTGGAACAGCTAGGCGCGAGAATCACCATCGTACCGCAGGAGGTGGAGTATGTGTATTTCTCAGCAGATAGGGGGAGATAGGGATGAAAGTATTGTTATTGGTGGTGTTATCCCTGATCATTTCGGGGATAGCAAATTTTGCTATTGGACAAAATCTTACGGCTGAAATACAGGGTAAAATAAAAAGTAGCGAAAGCAAGAAACCTATTGAAGGTGCCTCCGTTGTCATATTGCGTGGGAATAACAAAACCAAGTCTGATCACGAGGGCCGGTTTGCGATCAATGCAAATCATGGTGACAGCTTATTGGTTAGCCATGTAGGTTACCACAGTGAGACAATTTTATGCAAATCCGGAACTTCAAGTTTGACGATAATGTTGGTACCCGTCAATAAAGTATTGGATGAGGTATTAGTAAGTTCAGGTTATCAGCAGCTCCGCCCCAACGAAATGACAGGTTCCTTTCAGATTCTGGATAAAAAAACGCTTGACCAACAGGTGGGTACCAATATTTTAGATCGACTGAACAATCTGACACCGGGATTCCGAAAAGGAACTTTCGAATTTCGACCCAACCGCAATGAAAAGCTCAATATTTCAATTCGTGGGCTTAGCACCATTGATGCTTCTAAAGATCCTTTAATTGTACTCGACGGCTTTATTTATGAAGGCGATATCGATAATATCGATCCCAATAGTATTGCTTCGGTTACGGTGCTCAAGGATGCTGCCGCTACGTCCATATGGGGTGCTCGTGCAGGTAACGGGGTAATAGTGCTTACGAGTATCAACAGTACCAATAAATCGCAAAGGACAAGCGTCAATATTTCGCACACTATCACCACCAGACGGATAACGGATTATAGCCAGTTGTATCAGCCAGCTAACTTAGATTATATTCTATCCGAACAGGAGCTATTCAATGCAGGTTATTATGATGGAAAGATTGAACAGAGTCCTTACCTATCCTTAACGCCTACGGCTGAAATTTTCCTGGCACGGCGTAAGGGGCTGATTTCTGCGCAGGATTCTACAGCTATGATGGCCAAATTATTAGCAATGGACGGTAAAGCTGCCTATAGGAATGCTTTTCTCAACAGGCCATTATTGCAGCAGTCTTTTGCCAATATCTCGGGTGCCGCTTCGGTAATTCGCTATAATTTTGGTGTCGGTAATACGATGGATCTTTCCGAAAATAAGGCAAAGGACAATAAGATCAATCTTTATTTAAACAATTCATTTCACTGGAATGACAAATTTGAGCTGAATCTCAATGTGAATTTCCTTACCGAGAAACAACGCAGTGGTACACCTGTATTTGATCTATTTAATTATGGTGGAAAATATGTGCCGTTTTTTGAATTTATGGATTCGCAAGGTAAGGCAGTGTCTTTTAACACGGGCTATCGGGGTAATTATCTCAATGAACTCTACGGGGACAAACTGCTGGACTGGAATTATTATCCATTGCATGACTATGAGCTTGATCGTGCGACAACACGGAAAAATGAATTGTATACCATCGTGCAGGCTAAATATAATATTAAGCCTTATCTAACAGCGAACCTATCTTACCAATATCAGACCCAGCAGAAAGCAACGGAAAGGATCGCACAGGTAGATAGTTATTACGCACGTAATATGATCAATATTTTTTCTAGTATTGACCCGCAGTCGGGCTTGGTCGTACATCCGATTCCAATAGGAGGAATCTATGACCTTAACAATGGAGATGTTAGTTCCTATACCTGGAGGGGGCAGCTCAATTTTAACAGATCGTTTGGCGTTCACCATATCAATGCGATTTTAGGGGCGGAAATAAGGGAGGTATTATCAAAAGGTTTCACTAGTATTTCCTATGGTTATAGTGCTGATCCAATACGTACAAAAGTAGTAGATTACGCCAACTTTTATCCGACACTGCCTACGGGCGGATATTCTGCCATTCAGGGAAATGTTTCCCTGATGAAGTCCTTGAATCGTTTTGTGTCTCACTATGCAAATGTTGCCTACCTGTTTAAGCAACGCTATGGGCTCTCGGCCAGCATACGTAAAGATGGAGCGAATGTGTTTGGTGTAAATACCAATGATAAGTATAATCCGTTCTGGTCAATTGGTGCGAGCTGGCAGCTGAGCAAGGAAAAGTTTGCTGACTGGAAAGCGGTGAATGATCTGCAGTTCAGAGCTACCTATGGCTTTAGCGGCAATATCGATCCTTCGCGAACGCCCCTTCCAGTTGCTGAAACAACCAGCGGACGATATACCAATTTGCCTGCTTTTGTGATCAGCACCTTGAACGATCCGTCGTTGAGATGGGAAAAGGTACGAACGTTAAATTTGGGTGTACAGTTTGGTCTGCTCAAAAGTAGAATCACGGGAAGCTTTGACTATTATGTGAAAAAGAGCATAGACCTCTATGGCAATTCATTGATTGATTATACAGTCTTTGGAAAAGCCAATACCACCGTGAAAAATAATGCATCGATAAGAAGTCAGGGAGCGGAGTTGAACTTGACTGCCGAAGCCATTAGGATTGCGAGCTTTAGCTGGCGGCCTGCAGTGCTTCTAAGCTTGAACAAAAATAAGGTGCTGGAATATTACAATAGGCAGTTTGGGCTCATCAATTTGGTAGGAGGTGGTGCTAGTGTTTCAACAATAATCGGTAGACCGCTTAATTCGATCGCAGTATTTAATTGGGGTGGTTTGGATGAGCATGGTGATCCGCAGGGATACTTAAATGGAGAACTGTCCACGGATTATGAAAAGATTAGAAATTCAACCATTGGAGAAACAGGTAATAATCGAACTATTGCTTATGTGGGATCGTCTGTTCCACAGCTGTTTGGGAATTTAGTAAACACGTTTACATATCGAAATTTCGATCTCGCAATTAATCTTTCTTTTAAAGCGGACTATTATTTCCGTAAGGAAGTAACCGCTAGTGGTAACTTTTATAAATATGGTAAAGCATATTCAGACTACGACAGAAGATGGCAGTCCCCGGGGGATGAAAACTACACGCAAGTACCTCGGATAAAATACCCAATTGATACCAATCGCGATTCTTTTTATCAGGCAAGTGCGATCAATGTCCTGAAAGGGGATCATGTCCGCCTGGAATATGTTAATCTCTCTTGGCGGACTCTGTGGCAGCTGGGCGGCAAAAAGTTAAATACCCGTGTGTTTTTCAATGCCAGTAATCTGGGGCTGATCTGGAAAAGCAATAAACAAGGTGTTGATCCCGATTTTCCTGGACGGTTAACACCCAATCCTACTTATGCTTTGGGGCTGAATGTCAATTTTTAAATAAATAAATCATGAAAATAAATGATAACCTAATCAGGATGCTGGCAGTTTGGCTGCTCTTGTTTTCTTTGCTGTCGTGTAATAAGTTTTTGGAAGAAAAATCAAATTTTGCGCTCCAAAGCCCGAATACGGTAGAAAGTCTTCAAGGGTTATTAGATAATTCGACTGATATGAACATGAATGTTCCCGTATTTGGAGATATCCATTCGGATGATTATTTCTTTACCGAAAAGGAATTTAATGCTGTGGATGATCAGTCCCGAGGATTTTATACATGGACAGGTTTCCCGTACAATTATCCAGATGATTGGGCGTTGATGTACGTCCCAGTATATCAGGTTAACGTTGTGCTGGATGCACTGCCCAAGGTTGAAGGTATAAAAAGTGAAAAAGATAAAATTAAAGGAGCAGCACTGTTTTATCGTGCTTACCAATATCTTCAAGGAATGTGGATCTATGCCAAACCTTGGGATGCAAAAACCTCAGATGCAGATTTGGGAATTGTATTGCGGCAGACTTCTGATCAATCAGTACCCTCGAAACGTAGTACCGTGTCAGCCTGTTACCGCCAGATAATCGGAGATTTAGTAACGGCGTCAGGATTACTGCCTGAACTCGCTGAATCGCCTATGCGCCCATCAAAAATAGTCTGCTATGGAGCATTGAGCAGGACTTATCTCTCGATTGCGAAGTACGATAGTGCTTTTTATTATGCAGATAAGGTCTTGAAGGTAAAGAAAGATTTGATCGATTATAACGACTTTTCTTCCACAGATCTATTGAAACCTTATCCGATATCTCGTTTGAACAATGAGACGATTTTTTATGCCCAGCTGACAACATCGTACCCAAACCTCCATCCCAGCTATGGACTGGTGGATTCAGCGCTGTATGCAAGTTATGCGGATAATGATATCCGGAAAGTGTTGTTCTTTAAAGCAAGAAATGGATTCCATAGTTTTAGGGGTAATTATACGTCCGCTTTTAATTTATTTGGGGGAATGGCTATCGATGAGCTACTCTTGATACGTGCTGAGACTAATATCCGTCTTGGAAGAGTGGAAAGTGGTTTGGATGACCTGAATGCATTACTGGTGAAGAGAATAAAAAAGGACGAATTTATTCCATACAAAGGATTGAATAAGGAGGATGCTCTTCGATTGATAAAAAGAGAACGACGGAAAGAGTTACTTATGCGCGGATTGCGATGGATGGATATCAAACGTTATAATAAATATGATGGCGATAACATTAAGTTGATGCGGTATATAAATGGAACCAAGTATGAGTTGGAACCCAATTCAAATAGGTATGCTTTACCATTGCCTACAGATATTATTCTGCTGACTGGAATGGAACAAAATCCATTGTAAGCTTTAGTCGAATGCCCCAGCAAAAACTGATGCCGGGGCATTCATGCAGCATAAATATTTTTATACTGCATCTCCTAGCCTATAACTTATTGATTGGAGATATAGGCTGACTACTCGGATCACTCGCCGCTGTATTTTTCGACGGAATGAATTGCGAACCAACTGGGTTCGCATTCAGCGTGATCCTGCTCGGATTTAAAGAGCGAGATCCAACTGTGCCTGTTAGATCGGAGGGGTCTGCCTCCATTGCACAGGCTGCATTATTTCCAGAGCCACAGTCCTCATCATTTGTCTCCTCAGTCCAAAGTGATTGATTTTTCACATCTGTAGAAGAACTGGTGCTTCCGTGGAAATAAAGTGTCACAGGAGCTAAGCTTTCTCCTGCATACATCTCAGCACCTTTAAATGCTGAGAATCCAATAATCATGGCTCCGCCTAATATCATGTAGCCATAATTGTTTAAGAATTTAGCTAACATATAGCTATCCTCCTTTCTGTCATGCAAGCCAGCAATTGATGCGTAAAGGTGCTGGCCTGCACACCGTTGGTAAATAATTGTCGGTACCGACCTATGTACCGATCGTATCTGTATGCCAGGCTGCCTACTATAGGCCTACTGACGCTGTCATATGCTGGAATGGATAAACTGTCTGAGATGTACCATAGATTTTGATTTTTATTGTGGCAACTACGTATATGCCCAAATGCAGCGCTAGCAAGCAGGATGATCCATATGATCGGGAGCATGCTTGCACGATCTCCGCTTGTGCTGGAGTCGGCAGCGGCCAAGGAGCGATGCAAAAGCAATCCAATAAGGGACAAAGCCAACAGCCCCACATTGATAAGCAGATGTGTGCCCCAGGAAATCTGGCTCAGAAAACTGGTGCACATGCAGGGTTTCTGGGCATAGACATCCAATACCCCCAGTCCGATATAGATCGTAAAGACCAGGATAAGCAGGGTACAGGATCGCCAGCCCCAGCGCTGTAGCCGGCCTACCGGTAAGGCCAGCAGCACACCTGTTCCGATCTCGATCACTGGCAACAGCCAAAAGAGTATGGGGGCAAGGAAGCCGATCACCGGCTGCTGTTGCAATGCAATCCGAAATGCCGCCAGCTGCCAGATCTTGTCCAGCCCCGCATACAACCAAAAAAGTAGCATGGCCCCACGGAGCAGTTTATAGGTAATGTAGTATGTTTGTTTGCGGTTCATCGTTTTTGTTTTTACGTATACGCCGATATTTCTTGCCACTTGACCTGAAAGCGTTAGATCGCCTGAATTCTTTTAAGACAGAGCGGCCCAACCTCGCGGTACAGACTTGGCTGGGCGGCCTGCCTAAGCATCAGCATCTACTTACTCGTATGCTTTATATCAAGTACTGGCCAGCCTGGTACACTGGCCATATCACAAAGTTGCGCACTGAAATACCTTGATTTTGGCTCCATATAGCCGTGCTATTTTCGGCGTATTTTTCGGGTTGCCAGGAAATAGCTTGCCCGCTGTATGGTATTGCGCGAAATATCCAGTAACGCGGCCTGCTCGGTTTGTGAGGTGACGGCTCTGATCTCGGGCATAAGCTCAACAAAACTGAGGTACCGGTCAAAGGATGAATATTCACGCAGCAGCTGTTGCAACAGGATGAGCTGTCGCTTCTCTTTATTGCAAAAGACGTCCACCAGGGTATCCACTGATTTCTCGTATTCCTGAAAACGCCGCAGGACGTGATGCGGGAGAGCAATAATAATTCCGGGCCTTAGGGCGATAATTTCGCCGGGGCGGATGCTGTGGCTGTGCAGATGGACCGTGCTCATCAAGGCCATATTCGGGAGGGCCAGGCTGGTAATCTTGCGTTTGCTTGTATTGGAATTATCCTCAGCACGGGCGAGCATACCTGTAGCGACAAAATAGCTGATCTCGGTCCTATGCCCCGGCGGCTCGAGTACGTCCCCGCGCTTGACAACAAGCACTTTCAGGTGGTCTTTGGCCCATTGGTAATGGAAATTGTCCAGCTCATGATATTTTTCCCAGAAAGCAAAAAAGAGCTTGAGGCCTTTATTGAAGTGATGCTTAGCACTCATACGCGATGGTTGGCTTGGAATGTGGATTGAATAAATGGCTGTTGATCCGAAAGCATAAGAGAATGCTGCTGGCTTCTTCAGGAGAATTAGTCCGGAGGACGAAGATATTTTTCATTATCTATAGTGGATTAAATTTATAACTATTGGGTCATAAATTTCGCAAGGACAAGAAAAATAGGAAAGGACTGAACGAACAAAATACGCGCAAATCAAAGGCATCTTGGGTGCATTTTGTCCATCTGATCCAAAGGGATGGTGAAAGGGATATCTTGGCCTAACATCGTTGGTTGCCGCCAAGCTGGGCAAGGTAGTTCTTGTAGGCTTTGCGCAGGGAGTTTTCATTGCTATAGCCGACCCGGGAATAAACCTCCGCAAAGCTCAGCTGTCCGGCTGTCAGCAGCCGATGGGCATGCTGCAGACGGATCTGGATGCAGTAGTTGCGGATGGTATGCCCATATTCGTTTTTAAAGAGCCGCACCACGGTGGTCCCAGACTGAGGCAAGCCCCGCAGTAGGGTATCGATATCCAGATTGGGATCGGCATAATTTCGGTCAATATGCAGTTTGATCAGATAGAGCTGGGTGCGACTGGAGCTGGCCAGCAGCTTCTCGTAATGACCTAGTCCCATGATCAGGTATTTTTGGAGCTCGGCCAGCCCGGCAAAAGGATTCTCATGGTCAAAGGCCAGCACGCCGAGAAGCCATTTACGGATTTCATGATCGATCCGAAAATGGGGCAGCACATCAAAAGGATTGGTCGATTCGCTCAGAAAGGATACCGCTTCCCGGAATATCGGATACTGCTTGACCACTTCGCTGAGCCACTGTGGATTTAGGGACACGACGACGAGATCTGTTGCGTCCGAAAAACACTCAGCCCGATAAAGACCGGCCTGCTCGGCCGATAGATAGAAGCTGCAGCTGGCCGGACAGGTAACATGTTCGCCACTCCCCGTCGTAAAGGCAATCGGATTGCCAAGAACAAAATTGAAAAAGATCCGCTGCTGATCAAGGCTATAGTGCACAACAAATGGACCCGCCGAATCGAGTTGAAAGATATCAATCGTGAAAGAATCACAATGGATCGTCTGTTGCAGCAGGGTAGCACCTTCGAAATCAAATCGCCTGGCCTTTCCGGCCATCGCTACTGGGTAACGACAAAAATCGGGCAGTCTGCCACTGATATCTGTAACCTTTAATAAGGGCTCTGAAAAACGTAGTTTATAATCTTGCTCCATCCGTGGAAGATAATTGTATTGCCTGTCTACTGCTGTGCATCCGGTCAATCTGGCGATAGACAGCTGCTTCGGCGTATAGGTACAAAATTAACCGATGGAATGGTTCTTTTTATAGGACTTAATTGTGAAAATTTGGTATGAATCAATCAAAATATAGGACGAATCGTGTGTAAACAATAATCCCCAACAATAGGCTTGTTGGGGATTTTGATTAGCGCAGATTGGATTCAATTTTATATACGTAAACTTTCGATCCTCGCTAACGGTTTTGTACTTTCATGGAGGATACTTTATCGTTGAACGTAGAGAGATAGGAAGATGACGAGGTCACGACGAGGCTGTCGCCGGTAAAATTATTCCCATTGTATAAAGTGACTTTAACATTTGCGCCTACTTTAATCGAAGAGATACTATTGTCGGTCACGCCTTTTGCCAATAAGTCCGATGTGGTATACTGCCCTTTACCAAAGCTGCCTTTCACACCGGCATAGGAGGCATTGGAATAGGTATAGGAAATGGTCAGGTTAGTGGCAATTTCATCATTGGAGCGCTTTTCAAAAATGGCCATGTGCAGCACCTGCTTACAGCCCTGTGGTAACTGGTTGATCGCTTCCATCAGCTGGCTGATCACCTCCTCCTGAATCATGGCATCCATGATCGTCTGTTCTTCGATCATGTCCATATCGAGTTGATCGAAGTACTTATTTTTTACTTTTTCGCTTCGGATCTGTTTGAGGCAGTTGTTTCGGACGGCAATAAAAAGATAAGCCTTGCGCGCACTTTCATCTTCGGGCAAGGTATTCCGCCCCTCACAGAGGCCGGCGAAAAAGCTCTGGACAATTTCTTCGTACTCAGGACTTGTTACCTGAAAGGCGGTGGCATGAGCTTGGGGAGTTGGATAGGAAAAGCTGGTTTTATTGTTCTTTTTTTAATACAATAACCGTAGTTTTGAATTAATCGCGGAATATCGCAACCATTTGTCTACCTTTTTTAAGCCTGTATGATGAAAAAAATTATCTTTCTGATCCTGTTATCCATAACACTATTTCCGGTCCTTGCGCAAGCAAAGGTGGATTCACTATTGCAGAAGCTCGACAGAGCAGTCGCGCAGAGGACGGAATTTTCGAATAAAAAAGAACAGCATTTAAAGGAACTTAAACAGGCATTCCATCATAACCGCGGCTTAGCGGGTAAATTCAGCTACGCGGATAAACTATTTGAGGCATATAAACACTACAACCTGGACTCGGCCATTACAGCAGCCCGGGCAAAGTTATCGCTTGCACAGGAGTTGCACGACCGACAGCTGGAACTACAATCCCAGATGAACATTGCCGAGATCATGGGAAAAATGGGAATCTATAAAGAGACCTTCGATATCATGGCTAAAATCGACAAAGCTCAATTGCGCAAAGAGCAATGGGGCTACTACTATCACCTCTACCATTCTATTTATACCTTATTGCTAAATAATGCCCTGTTGGATGATGAAAAAAAACAATATAATACCCTCATTGGCCATTATAAGGATTCGCTGCTGCAATTTTATGACCCCCAGAGTGTCGCCTATCGCTTGACCTATAATGATAAATTACTGGAAAAAGGAGATGGTCAAGGAGCTCTTTTGGCCTTAAAACAACTCGATAAACTGCCGGGTGAGGAAAATGCGCAGAAAGCCAGTATAGCGTATCGTTTTGCCAAGACCTACGAAAAGCTGGGCAATATAGAGGAACAAAAAAGATATCTGACCCTTGCGGCCCTGACGGACATCCGAAGGGCAGCCAAGAGCTATGTCGCTCTACGTGAACTGGCTGTATTGCTGTATAAGGAAGGGCAGGTGGATAGGGCCTATTCCTATATCCGCTGTGCCATGGAGGATGCCTCCTTTGCCCGTGCCCGTTTCCGGATGATCGAAATTTCGGAAGCTCTTCCGATCATTGTTGCCTCCTATGACAAAAAAATGGAAGAGGAGAGGAATAACCTGTTCAACTATTTGATATTGATTTCGGTATTGTCGCTGATCTTATTGGCGAGTAGTATATTGATCTACCAGCAGCTCAAACGGATTTCATCAACCAAGAAACTTGTCAAGAGCAAAAACGATGAACTGACCGAGATCAATATTACACTACGTGACCTGAATACCAAACTTTCTGAATCTGACCATGTCAAGGAAACCTATATCGGTTATGTATTCAACTTATGCTCGTCGTATATCAATAAACTGGAAAGCTATCGGGTCAACCTGCACAAGAAACTGCGAGCGGGCCAGGTTCAGGAGGCTCTGTCAATAACTGGCGAGACGAACTTGGTCTCCAATGAGGTACGGGATTTTTTTCAGAATTTTGATGCGGTATTCCTCAGCATATATCCACGGTTTATAGCGGACTTCAATCAACTGCTCAAACCCGGGGAGCAGATTCAGCCCAAGTCCGACGATTGTCTTACACCCGAACTGCGCGTTTTTGCGCTGATGCGGATGGGGATTCCAGACAGTAGCCGCATCGCCAATTTTCTGCATTATTCACCACAGACGGTCTATAACTACAAGCGTAAAATTATGAACAAGCTGGAGGTCAACAAGGAGGAGTTTAGGCTGAAAATGGAACAGATCGGACGTTGATTTTGCGCTGATGCCCTACTCTAAGCCTGTATTTTGTCTACTTTATTTTTAGGACTGTTTTTTAGTAATTTATTGTTTTTTAGTTTGTTGTATTTCTTTTGTACCTGTATTGATCTACTTTCTGAATCTACTTCTATTTTAATTGCAGCTGTCTAGGTCTAACTTTGAATAGTCAAGCAATGGATATCCTGTTGCTTTTTCTTTTACCAATTATAGACTATTATGATACAGTTGAAACAGCGGAAAAATCTGCTTACTTTTCTAATTTTTCTTGTCGGTTATTTTCTCGTTTTACAAGAGGCGATAGGACAGGAAATGACCACGGTCAAGGGGACCGTTTTCAACCGCGCGACGGGCAAGGCAATCGTCGGTGCCAATATCAAAGTGAAGGGGCAGGACCGTACCATCCTCACCGATGCCAACGGAAATTATCAGCTTAAGGCGGGGGAGAAAGTTACCCTTGTGATCTCCTATGTGGGTTTTCAAAAACAGGAGATACAACTTAACGGTGCTGTACAAAATGATATCTTTCTCGACCCAGCGGACCAGGAATTGGAAGAGGTGGTCGTGATCGGCTATGGCCAGGTCAAGAAAACGGACGCCACAGGTGCAGTCGCCAGCCTAAAGCCGGATCAATTGAATAAGGGGGTGCAGGTGACGCCACAGGATGCACTCGTCGGAAAAATCGCGGGTGTCAATATCGTTCCCGGCAGTGGGGCTCCGGGTAGCGAAGGAACGATACGTATTCGTATGGGAGCTTCGCTGTCGGCCTCCAATGATCCGCTGATCGTGATCGACGGTGTGCCCATCAGCAGCGGCTCAGCTTTGCGATCCATTAATCCAAGCGATATCGAGACATTCACGGTCTTGAAAGATGCGTCAGCAACGGCGATCTATGGCTCGCGCGCTTCCAATGGTGTGGTGATCATTACAACCAAAAAAGGCGCCTCGGGGCAGTCAAAACCCCAGTTCAATTACAGCAGCAACTTTACGCTCAATCGGGTGGCAGACTATTATGATGTGCTGTCCGCGGATGAATACCGTCAAGCCTTTGCGGAGAAAGCCAATGCACCGACGGATTTTCAGCTAGGGACAGCAAATACTGATTGGCAAAAGCAGATTTATCGCACGGCCTTTGGCCATGATCATAATCTTTCTTTAACAGGTAACACCGCGGGCACACCTTACCGGGTATCAGGTGGATACACCAACCAGAATGGTATCATTAAAGAAAACAATTATCAGCGCACAAACTTAGGCTTCGGCATTTCCCCTAAGTTCTTGAATAAGCACCTCGCTGTTGACCTCAATCTGAAAGGGAGCATCGAGCGTGAGCGTCCCATTTCGACTGGCGTGATCGGCAGTGCGATCTCATTTGATCCTACACGGCCAGTTTTTGAGGAGTATCCCGATCAGGTGGGATTGGGCTATTACCTCTGGCGGAATGCTGGTACGCCGATCACGTTGGCACCAGGTAATCCTGTCGCCGAACTCTTTCTTTCCGAAAAGCTCGACCGGATCAAACGATCGATCGGTAATATTGCTTTGGACTATAAAATACATGGTTTTAAAGAACTCAGGTTAAACCTCAACCTGGGGTATGATGTCCGCAAGCGGGAATATGAAGAGACGGTTCCGGACAAAGCGCCATCGATGTACACGTCAAACCGTAACGATGGAAGAGGAATTTTCCGTACGCAAAACGACAAGAATACGAACTACATGCTCACGGCCTATGCCAATTATGTGAAAAAAATTGCGGACAAGCACCAGATTGATGCGACCGCAGGCTACGAATGGCAACGTTTCTGGTACAGTACGGACCCTAAAAGTGTGGTCAAAGATGTGGTGGATACCTCTATTCCGGATGAAGATATTCTGTATTTAATCTCGTTTTTCGGTAGGGTCAATTATTCTTTTGCCGATAAGCTCTTATTGACAGGAACATTGCGGGCGGATGCGTCTTCGCGTTTCTCGCAGGAAAATAGATGGGGTTATTTTCCGTCGGCAGCATTAGCCTACCGTCTGTCGGAGGAAGGTTTTATCAAAGACATGGGCAAGATCTCCGACCTGAAATTAAGATTGAGCTATGGCCGTACCGGTCAGCAGGAGATCGGTGGTTATCATCCCTATCTGTCAACCTACTCGGTATCCAATAATGCGGCCAGATACCTCTTTGGTAGCAATTGGCTAAATATGTATCGCCCGAATGGATATGATCCGAATATCCGATGGGAGACTACCGACACCTATAACCTTGGGCTGGATTTTGGCTTCTTTAAAAATCGCTTGTACGGCAGTTTTGATATCTATCAGCGTTATACCAAGGACCTGTTGAATAAAATTGTGGTTCCTGCCGGAAGCAACTTCACCAATATTATCGAAACTAACATCGGTGATATGGAAAGTAGGGGGATAGAACTTGCGCTGGGCGGCAGTCCGGTTAAGAAAGAGGATTTTGAATGGACCGTCAACGCCAACTTTACCTATGGCAATGCGACAATAAAAAAACTCAATACCATCGATACGGATGACAATTATGTCAAGACGGGGACCATCAGCCGCAATGATTTCCAGATACAGAAAGTAGGCGAAACACCAAATACCTTTTTCTTGCTCCAACAGGCTTATGACGATCATGGCAAAGCCATCGAAGGCAGTTATATTGGCAAGGATGGTTCGGTCACGACCAGCGAGCAGGATGCCAACAAATATGTCACGGGCAAAAGTTCGCGGGTTCCCTATTACTATGGCTTATCCACCCGTTTGAATTATAAAAACTGGGATTTGGGGATGAATGGTCATGGAAGTTTTGGCAATTATGTGCTCAACTACCAACAGGCGAGTCAATCGCTGATGGATCTGTTCAGTTCGGAACGTGTATCGAGCAATATTTCGCCGAAAGCCCTAGAAAGGGGTTTTACACAGGAACGTTATTTCTCCGATTTGTTTTTGGAGAGCGGTGCATTCTTCCGGATCGACAATATCACCCTGGGGTACTCATTCCGTCGTCTTTGGAGGGACAACAGCGCCCTACGGGTTGCACTGAGTGCGCAGAACGTGAAGCTCTTTACCAACTATTCAGGAGTGGATCCCGAACTTTTCAACGGGCTAGACAACAATGTTTACCAGCGTCCGCGGATCTATACCCTTTCATTAAATCTTAGCTTTTAATCTCCTTAAGAATGAAAACCATGAAACATAGGATAATGATATATGTAGGTAGCCTTTTGATGCTATCAGGAATACTGAGTTCTTGCCTGAAAGATCTCGATACCATGCCACTCAACGACCGGCAGTTGATCAATGAAGATGTTTATAAAACGGCCGCTGGCTATAAAGGCGTACTGGCCAAATGTTATGGTTCGCTCATCCTGAATGGACAGGAGGGGCCGGATGCCAATGGGGATCTTGGTGGCCTGGACGTGGGCTACAGTGGCTATACACGGGCATTATTTTATCTGCAGGAATGTACAACAGACGAAGTGGCCTTGCATTCAGGTAGTTCACAGGGATCGCGGGATCTGCTCTTTGTCAATTGGAATCCTTCGACAATGATCAGCAAGTATGCTTATTATAGACTGTATATGACCATTGGCTATTGCAATGAGTTCCTCCGCGAAGCAACAGAAAGCAAATTGAAAGAGCGTGCAGTATACGATGCAGTCAAGGATGATATCGATGCATACCGAGCCGAAATCCGTTTTCTGCGTGCCTACTGCTATAGCATGCTTTGTGACCTGTATGGCTCGGGGCCCTTTATCGATGAAACCATGGCTGTGGGAACGATTCCACAGCAGAAAACACGCAAGGAAATCTACGACTATGTGGTAGCCGAACTTGAAGATGTACAGGCCAAATTGAAATCTCCCGGTACGAATGAATATGGACGGGTCGATCAGGTGGCATCTTGGTTTCTATTGTCCCGGGTATATCTGAATGCCGAAGTATGGTCTGGAAATAAGGAATATGGCAAAGCGTATACCTACGCCAAGAAAATCATTAATGATGGTACTTACCCCTTAGCTGCCGATTACCGACATATCTTTTTGGCCGACAATGATAAATGTAAGGAGATCATTTGGCCATTGGTACAGGATCAGGATAATACAATCAATAGCGCGGGCACTAATTTTCTGATCAAGGCATTGATCAATGGTACAATGAGCAATTATTACCTGACCGGTATCGGGGCGCGTGGTTGGGGTAATGCGCGTGCTAAAACGCAGCTGCTGGACAAATTTGCAGCGGCTGACCAGACCTTTAATATGACCGATACTTGGGGAGATAGCAAAAACGATAAGCGTGCACAGTTCTTTTCGCCCGGTCATACCAAAGAAACCTGGGTAGCGGGTAAAGCGTTCCAAAATGATTTCAATAATGGCTACGCTATCATCAAATGGCGCAATGTAACCAAGGATCGCAAAGATCTTGCAGAAGGTGGGACGACGTATAGCAGCGTAGACTATCCCATGTTCCGGACGGCGGATGCCTACCTGATGGCTGCTGAGGCTATTTTGCGCGGAGCCGCGGGTACCAGAACTGAAGCCTTGGGCTATGTAAATCTACTGCGGGACCGAGCTTACCTGGCTGGAAACTATGGTTCTTCAGCCAGTGGGAGAATCAGTGATGCAGAACTTAATCTGGATTTTATCCTGGATGAACGCGCGCGTGAACTATACACCGAATCTGTGCGACGGACCGACCTGATCCGCTTTGGCAAATTTACAAAAGGCTACAATTGGGACTGGAAGGGAAGTAACGGTGCCGCAGGAAATTATGTGGGCAAGGATGTGGATGATAAATTTAAGTTGTTTCCCATCCCTCAGGATGAGTTTACCGTAAATCCTAACCTCAAGCAGAATCCGGATTTTAATTAGGTTGCCCAATGCATATTTATACGGTAGTTGATACGACAGATACAATTTTATAGCATGATCAGATATTTTTATTTCCTTGTACTCTTTATTTTAGTAAAGCAGACGACAGCACAGACAAGTAAGGCCGAACTGTTCAGCCAAATTGAAAAGGCTGGAGGTGTCCATTTTGCCTATCCCGAACATGAAATAGGCCCGCAGAGCCCAGTTCCGGATGGTTATAGCGCTTTTTATGTGAGCCATTTGGGCCGCCACGGCTCGCGTTATCTCATCAGTGATGAAGATTATAAAAGCATCATCGATATTTTTGAAACGGCGGCGCGGAAAAATGAGCTGACCCCCTTGGGAAGGAAAGTCCTAGAACGGCTCAATATCCTTTGGAAGGAAGTGCAATGGCGTGGCGGCGACCTGTCGCCACGCGGTGTACGGGAGCAGCGGGGCATTGCTTCACGTCTCTATGGCAGCTACCCCCAACTATTTGGTAAAGCCAGCAAAGTAACAGCCTGTGCCACCACCGTTGTCCGTTGTGTACTGAGTATGGATGCATTTTGCGAACGCATCAAAGAGTTTAGCCCGGAAACACATATTGACCGAAATTCGGGTGAGAAATGGCAGCGTTTTCTCAATCACCATACCAAGGAGGCTGTTGCCTACCGGTCGGCAGCGGACACTTGGAAACCGGGATATAATAAGTTTGAGAAAGCCCATGTCAAGCCACAACGCATGATGGTGGGTCTCTTTACCAGTAGCAAGTCTGTTGAAAAGCTAATGTCGGCTGAAAAGATTATGTGGGGATTGTTTGCCATTGCTGAAGGTATACAGAATGTAGAGACCAAGTTGAGCTTCTTTGATGTCTTTACCAAAGATGAACTCGTTGACCTCTGGAAGTGCAAAAACCTGAAAACTTACCTCAATGATGGCAATTCGGCATTGAGCAAGGGCATGATGATGGAGAATGCAAAACCTTTGCTGCGCAGCATCCTGGATAGTGCCGAGCAGATCATTTCGCGTGGAGGGAGAGGTGCTGATTTTCGATTTGCCCACGATGGGAATATCATTCCATTGGCGATGTTGCTGCACCTTAAAGGCTGTTATAGCAGTGTTGGGAACCCTGACAAGGTGTATGAGGCCTGGAGTGATTTTAAAGTTGCCCCGATGGCCGGAAATATACAGTTCGTCTTTTTTAGAAAGAAGGAAGGGCACCCAGACGATATCCTAGTGAAAATTTTACTCCATGAAAATGAAATTACTGTTCCGCCCGTCAAAACTGTGGATGGGGTATATTATCGATGGAAAGATCTTAGACAATTCTATGAGTCATTGTTTTAATCCCCAAAACATTCGTCATAAGGACTGTTTATGTTTATTTAGTTTAGGCCATGTCGTGAGATATGGCTTTTTTGTATCTGATTCAGGATTACTTGAGAACTTTTATTTGATCAGCGCCAATTTCTCCTTCGGTTTTCCTTTACGCGTTCAAGGATGTAGGTATAGGCAAAAGGCAGCGAAATAACAATGCCTATGGTAAGTCCAACTTTTAGAATAATGACGATGAGCTGTAGATAAAAGGAACCCCAAAAGGTAACATAATCCAAAGGAATAAATAGTTTGGAATCTGCCTGTTCATTGACCAGTATCTTAAAGTTTTTGTTGCTCATATAAGCTTCTACTTGCTGCTTTAACGCTAAATTGTGGCCTGCGATATCGGCATCCGTATTCCATACATTGCCCGAATATCGGGTAATGGCTTCCGGTGCAACAACACGCTGCTCTTTACCTCCAACCTGGTACGTGTAGGTAATGGATGCATAGGATGAAGCTGCACTTTGCTTTGTTGCTGGCGTCCAGCTGATTTTATAGTCAACAATTTTGCCAGCTACCTCGGTCCATCCGGGATGAAAAAGACGGAAGCTCTGATATTGGTACCTCGGTAGACAGGAGTAGACAAAAGACATTGTCAGGTAGACTGCAAAGGAAAAATTGAGGAATTTTCTGCTAAAGATCTTACGGTCATAAATGAGGATGAACAACAGCGGGGATAAGACCAGGGTAAGAATAATGGTGACCAACGGACTTGTCATAAAGAAGATGAGGAATAAAAGGGGCATCAGAAATTTAGTCGCGATTTTGTCGCTAAATTTCCTGGCTTCATTTAAGTAACGCTCGTTGTGCTTATTCATCTATATAAATTGTATGACAATGACGGCAGTCTGGCTTTTGAGCGGACTGCCTAAATATATCGTTGACAGATCTTATGAATTTTAATCGTTCATCCCGTCGTAATACACATCTGTATTGGTCAGGAGATCCTGAATCTGTTGGTATTGCTTTTTTGTAAACCCTGTATTGTACAAAAAGAATAGCCCTTGCCATTTGATTTTTTTGATGGATGCCAGAAATGGCTCCCATTGTAATGGATTATTGTCAAAAGGGACATAGTTTAGGTTGGGGTTTGATGCCAATACATAGGGAAAGGACGTAAATTGATTGTGGGAAAAATTGGCGTGTTCAAGTTTTCGGAGTGTTGCCATAGATTTGGGCAGCGAAGACAGTGCGCCATTTTGTACACTGAGTTCGACCAGTTCGGGCAATTGCTGAAATAAATCGGGCAGTTCTTTCAGTCCGGGCTGATTATCGATTTTGCCCGATAGATATAGCATAGATAGTCTATTTAGACTGAAGATTTCCTTTGGAAAGGCCGTAAACATATGTTTGTCCAGCGCGAGCTGCTTTAGATTTTTGAGCTGTGCAAAGGATTGGGGCAGTTCCGTCAAAGGGTTACTGCAGTTAAAATTTTCCAGTGCGGTAAGCTTGAAAATACTTTCTGGCAGTGATTGCAGCCTGTTGCCCTCTAAGGACAGTGTTTTTAAGTGATGATTGGGTGTTTTGATATCAGGAAAGGCATCTAACTCGAAATCCTCAATTCCCAGGATTTCCAGCTGAGTTGCGGTGTCAATAATTTTTTTCAGCATACTGCTTTCGATACGCATAGCTGGAACTATTGATTTGAATGACAGTTCTTTCAGTTTTGAAAGGTCGGTATCTGTCAATTCTTCAATGTTCTTAAATCGCATTTCCTTGCCATCGATGGTCGTAGCAAGAATCGGAACAGGACTGGTTGTGGGCATGGGTGCCGCAAAGACGGCAGGGGATTCGGCACCTTCATTAACTGGCTTTGCTTCGACCACTGGGACAAACTCCACGTGCTTAGGCTCTGGAAATTTTTCTTTCTTTTTCCTCTGGGCGGCAGCCGTAAGAGTGAGCAGGATGAAGCTGAAAATGATACTATATGTTTTCACGTTGAACTTTTTGTGTATTGTATGGATGCAAATATGTGCATTCAAAATGAGTGTTTTTTTGTCTATTTATATCCGTGAGATTTTGTTTACGATTCGTATTGGTTGATGTGATATCTGTACTCAATAATTCCGCAGTCAGTTTTATTTAATTTCCACAGAAAATGGCCGCTGGTTTATGCCTGTTTATGGAGACATTTTTTTGGATATGCAGTTTTGCGGATGAGTTGTAGTTGATTGATTACAATTCTATTTTTTTTGTTGTAAAAACCTAGCTAAGAACAGTCTATATTTTTTTTAAGAGGAAAAAAGCCGCTACTTTTGTGCCATCTATCTATTTTAATATTAAAAACATTTTTTATGGTTACGGGTATTTTACTTATTCTGTTGATTTTTATTGGAGCTTTTATTGGGAGAAAAAAACAATTGGCACGACGTTTTAACGATAATGTCAGGATTGCGTTGGATTATATGGTTCAGGAACATCCCGGACAATATAGTGGTGACCGGAATGCCAAAAGTGGTGTCTTTATATTCAATACTGAACGTGCAAACGATACATTGAGAAGTGTCGTCATAAAAAAGGTGAATCCTTTACATTCGGCACTGAATGTCAATCTCGATCATATGCTACTGATCTCATTGGAGGGGGCTGCTGCAGCAAAAAATGTATCTGTTCGTTTTAAGGTCGCAAAGAAAGCTGCAAAGATTGATGATCTAAAAGATGTGCTGATCAAGGTAACCGGCGTACTCAACTTTAAACAAGGGGACACAAAAGATTTTACGGTTGTTTTACCTATCGCTGGCCTACATCAGCTGTCGCGTAGGGCAAAAAATGCTGATCTAAATGATGCTCAGGTGTTGGAGGACATCGCCGACCTCAATCTTTCGATGTAAAGCTAAGTTAGGCTAATCCTCAAAAATCATGGGGAGAGACACCTTAAAAATTCTTCCAGATCAACATCCCTATCCAGCCCGAATTTTTGCTTTAGCCGGTATTTAAACATACGCACGCTATGGGGCGCTACGTGAAGGGCCTGCGCAATCTGTGTGGTATTCATTTGTAGATGTAGATAGGCACAGTATTTTAAGTCCAGCGGGGTCAGTTTTTTGATGGCTTTGGCTGAAAGCTGCTTGAAAAAGTCGGGATGCAGCTGCTGGATCTGTTTGGTGGTATCTTCAAAATCGGCACTCAGGAGCATTTCCTCTTTCAGCAGTTTTTTTATTGGGATGGCATCCTCGGTATGCAGTTGATTTTTGATCTGTTGCAGCATCTCGTTTTTATGCTCGATAATGAGCGAGTTGGCAAGGGCTTCTTTTTCCAGCTGTTTGCGTTTGAGCTCCAGCAGTTCCTGTTCGGCCCGGAGCCGCGCTTGCTCCTCCTGCTCCAACTGCAGTTGCATGGCTGTCCTTTTTTCGGTTTCTTCTTTCTCCTGTTGCAGTTTTCGTTCACGCTCGATGGATAAGCGCAGTTTGAAGTGATAGGAGCGGAACATAAAACATAGTCCGCCAAGCAAAGCTAATGCAATGCCGCCGTACAGGTAATTTTGTTTTTTACGAAATGCAGCCTGTTGGCTGAGCAATTTCAACTGTTGGTTTTTCTTTTCGCTTTCATACTGTACTTCGAGTTTTTGGGCATTGAAAATCTGTTGTTGGTCAAAGGTTTTCTTTAACAGTTGTTCGGCGGTGTTCTGATAGCGGAGTGCCGCCGGCAGATCGCCCTTCTTGTCGGCAATAGCTGCAAGCTGCTTGAATACCGTATATTCTGACTTATAAAAAGTGTTTCCATCCTGCTTGATCTGGCTGATGCACTGCAGCAGGTATTGTTCGGCGAGGGAAAGGTTATTTTCCTGTAATGCAAATCCACTTTTGATCCCAAATACATTGACCCAATAATCGGCGGCGGCATGTTTTGTTTGAAGGGCCTCTTCGGCGAACTTGAGGTAATGGAATGCTTGCTTCTTGCGCTCAGCTAACGGAGCTTCCGAGAACTCAACGAAGAAGTTGGCCAGATTGATGCAGGTAATCACAAAGCTGTTTGCGCTGATCTGTTTGGGATGTTGTTGACGGAGGTCAAATGATTTTTGCAGATATCGGAAGCTGCTGTCAAGTAGGGCACGTTCTTGCTGTTTTTCGTACCTGGCCTGATACATACTCGAAATACCGTTGTTGACATTGACCAGCGCGTTGTAATTTTTGTCTTTCAGTGCATAATATGCGCAGTTGCGGATATATCGGTTCATTTTTTCATCATCTCCCCAGCGGCTGTATACGCCATAGAGCAGATAGTTGAGCGCATATTGATTGGAGAGGTCTTTCTCGCTTTTTTTCAATAGCTGCAATCCTTTCAGCGCACTTTTGGTGACTTCATCGGGCAGACCGAGCTGACGGTTCAACGCGGCCTCAGCACGACAGGCGATGGCTTTGGCTTCGTTGCTGCTGGCTTGTTGGGCGCATCGTTGACTGTTGTCCAGGCTTCTTTTACTTAAGAGCAGACTGTCTATGCTGCCATAGATCAGGCTCTGATGAGCATATAGATAGGTAAGCTCATCGGCTGTATTTTCTTTGCTTTCCAGGTTTTTATTGATCAGGTGAAGCGCTTCCGTTGGTCGATTGCTGATCCGTAGATTTTCCAGCGATGCCAGCATCTCCTGCATTGCCGGCCGCAATTGGGCCCTGGCGATACCGCCAAGTGACAGGATCAAAATCACTGTAAGGAAGTTTTTTAAATACATCGCTGATATACAATTAACTGGTCCAAAGTTCAAATTTAAGATTTAAATCCGTAACCATTTTATCCGGTGCTGAAATATGTAGTTTTTAAAACGTGTTGATTTTCAGTGGTATGTCGGATTTGTATATATATTGTATATACCGATTTTTAGGCTTGTAGATGTTTTGTTATGGTTGTGGTAGCGATTTTCGAAACGGATTACGGCATATTTGCAGGAACAAAAATATAACGCTATGAACCCAAAAGTACAGTCCATTCTTAGCTATATCGGTATCTTATGGCTAATCGCTTATTTCGGTGGAAAATCGCAACGAAATGATTTCAGTACCTATCACCTCAAGCAGGGCTTGGGGCTATTGCTTTTTTCTTTTCTTTTTGGTGTGATCATGAATCTTGTCGCTATCCTGTCCGCGTCTATTGCAGGAATATTGGCTTATGTAGGCGTAGTGTTTTTTATCGTGATGGTCATAGGTATCATTAATGCTGCCAATGATGTCAAAAAGCCCTTGCCCTTGGTAGGCGAACTATTTGATAAACAATTTCCTTTTTTGGATAAGGAACAGCGCTCGAACTAAAACGAACTGATCATGGCCAAGAAGAATCTGGGGAATGGTTTTGTGGTAATCGACCACCAATTGCTCTTGCATTTTGATAAGGTAGTCTATGGAAAGTTATATCCTTACATTGATTTCCCAAGCTTTGAGATCATCCAGAGTAACGGTTCTACTTATCATTACTTTAAGGATAAAAAGCATGTTTACCTGGAGAGCTACATGAATAGGTTCGCTATACTTCCTGATGCCGATCCTGCGGATTTCCGGATCCTTGATTTTGAAAAAGGCATGGCAACATCAAGGGGCAATGATTATGTTTTTGATCAAAAGCTCGTCTATCGCCTGGCAGATGTAAAGGAACTTGGGGGAGTATACCAGCAGGTGGGCGATGCCATTTACTGCGCATATTTCCAACAGGTGGAAGCTGCCGATGCCGCAACATTCGAGGTGCTCCATGCTGAACGTATCGGCAATCTGTCAAGGGATAAAAATCATGTTTATTTTCGACAGCAAGTTGTGAAGGAAGCCGATGCAAAGAGTTTTAGGGTTTTAGCGGAATGTGTTGCCGGAACCTATTACCGGGAGGCTGACCATACTTTTTACGCAGTGGATAAACAGCAGGCATTTTATATCGATACGATCGCGAGAGCTGTCAAGCCCCTCAGAACAAAAAGTCTGGAAAAATTTCGTTTTGAAGTGCATGATGGACTGGGCTATGCGCTGGATGCTGATTATTGCTATCGTTTTGGTAAAAGACACCGTCTGGAAGGAGGGGAACTATTGAATATCTCTGGAAAGCAATAGGAGTTCCGGCAGGTTGAAAAGGCATTAATAAGAATTATATAACGTGTATGTCCGTGAAAAAAACAATGGGAATAATCGTATTAGTCGGCATAGCAGGCATGCTGATCTTTGGCTTTTTTCTGTATTTCAGCATCAAAACAAAATCTACCGATATCAGCCGGCTTAGTCCCTTTAGCGAATGGACGGGCAAAACGCTGACACTGGAGCTGGAGACGGTTTTGCTGAAGGAAAAATTGAGTCTCCATGCTGATAAAAGCTATCCCTACCTGCTGCTGGATAGCCTGCATCCGGAATGGCCTTATATCGAAGAACGTATACAGCTGGGCGATTATAGCCTGGAAAAAAAGTTCCCGGCGGGGACAAAATTTCATATGGGGAAGGCTGTGCAGTTTACCGGGGGGGTATCGGGTTATTCTACCCCCTTTGTTTTCGGTACGATCAGTTATAAGGGCGAAAATTACAATGTCGCTTATAAATGGGGAACAATGGATATCGCGAAGTATTTGGACAAAGTAAAAGCCTGCTGGCAGTTTCCCCAGGCTCCTTGGCAGTCGGCAAGAGACACCGCATTTTATGCGCTGCCCGAAGCGAAATGGTGGTAATACCGGACAATCACAATTTAATCAACATGATATGAACTTAAAAAAAATTACGTATTTCATGATGGCCATTACAGCTTTGCTGCTTAGTGCCTCGTGCAGTAAAAAGGAAGAGGATATCGCTGTTCCAGAGAAAGAACTGCTGGTGGGCAGCTGGAAATTTTCGCAATCCTTGATATTCCATCAAGGGGGGGATACTATTGAATCGGCCAATCCGCCGGTAGAAGGATGCGCTGCCATGCAGACCTGGACCTTTGCTGCGGACGTTAAGCACAGCTTTGTTTCCTACCGGAAATCGGGCTCGGATTGTGTGGTCAGAACAACCCGAACAGGGACGTATACCTTTGATGCGGACACAAAAGAGCTGGCCATTACCTATCCCAATGAGACCGAAATCTTTCAGGTATTCAAGGTTAACGAAGCGGAAATGTGGTGGAATGTCGGGCCTATTAAACTCGACGAGGATACGAAGGACTACCTGCATATGCTGGTCTTTAAAAAATAAAGGCGGGCTAGTTCGCTGTAGAAAAGTTAATAATCTGCGCGCAACAATCTGCCTGTGAAAAGGCGCAGCCGATTTTTTAAACTTCAACCCCAAAACATGAAAATGGCAACAACAATACATATGATCTTACTCCTTATCGGGCTGGCACTCCTCATACTTGGTGTTGTGTCTTTTAGCCAGGCACGAAGACTGATGACCAATGGTTTGCCCGTTCAGGCTACAGTCGTCGAGAATATTCCTTCTCGGGACAGAGAAGGTGGCACCATGTATACACCGTTGATGGAGTATACGATTGATGGCAGCGTCAGAAGCTTTTCGCCTACAGCAAAGTCCAATCCGCCGGCCTATGCCATCGGCGAAAAAGTAAGCCTGATCTATGATCCGGATAATGGCAATGATATACGCATCCGCTCCTATTGGGGCATGTATTTGGCCAGCAATATTTTATTGGCCATGGCCCTGCCGATGTTGTTGATCGGTGGTGGTTACTTTTTGTTTAAAGCGGGAATTATTTAAAAGAACAACGGATGGAACTAAATACACTCTACATTAACATTCAGATCGAAAAGGGGAGATTGAATGAGTTTTTTGTCGCAAAGCCGATGACGACTGGAATTGATGACAACTGGAAACAATGGTGGGACAGCTGCGAGATGTACAATAAAACAGAACTGAAACATATTCCTACTTATACAAAAGAAAACAACCGCAATGTAGTAGATGATTTGCTGCGTGATAGTTTTTTCTGCTCGACAGAGCAATATGATGAAAAAAAACAACAGTGGGGCTTTACTTCGCTCAACTTCAGTGAAAACTATTACGAAATATTACCAATGCTAGCTTTTTTAAAACAGCTGGGCATGTATACCGAAAGCGGTTATGCCCTGATCTATGACTGGATGTGGGGGGATGAAGCGGTTATGGCTTTTGTCGAATTCCGCGCGGGACAGGCATGGCTTGAGCCTATTACAACACATGCACAGATAGCGCCGAAGATTCTCGAAGAAGCAAATCGTTATTTGCGGGAGGTATCTGAAAACTTTTATAAAAAAGGACAAGATTGAAGCGTTTCTCCGAAAATGTTTCGATAGTTAATCGTATGAAGGAATAAAAAATCTTGACAATATGTTTTTCTTAATTCAACAATACCAGGCGGCTCGCTTTTCAGCGTCTGAACTGCAAAATCCGCAAACACCCGGGCAAGGCATGGACCTTGTTTTTCTGCGTACTGAGATGCGCATGGCTGTGTGCACTGTAAATTCCAGGAAAGCGGCTGGGGAATTTAGGGATGTCAGCTCTGGAAAAACCATTAGGCGTAGCCTATGGACAGCTGAAATGAGGACTTTTTATAATAAAAAGAAGGCCGAAGTACCTAGGCCACCATTTGTGTTTAAAATGACGATCTTGGGTTGGATCGTCGCAGCACTGGTAATTGCTGTTTTCGGTATGATTGGCTATGATGCGGTAAAGCCCCCGCTTCCAAAATCGGCTGTAACTGTCGCTATGGAGCAAAAGCCGATCGTCGGAGATACTTATTTCGGACATTTTGAGCTTGGTCAAGGAATGGGCGACCGCTTGGGGTTTGGCTGGTTTCGTGTAGTCAAAGTGGAAGGCGATACGTACTTTATCGCTAAATCAATCAGCATGAGCAAAACCAGTAAACCCAAAGAGCAAATGGATAGCAACAGTTTTGAAACCGAAGGTATTCCGTTGAAAATTACGGAACAGGCGGGTTATCTGATTAATCTAAAATCCGAAGATGGCAGAATGGAAGTATACTTTGTTGACAAAAAGTAAGAACAACAGCGGGTGACATTTGGATACTGATCCACTGGAGTCGAATAGGTACGCCCCCTGCTTTCTGCATTGGTTTTGTCGCTGTGCCAGGTAGGGCAATAGATTGACTTTCAAATAAAGCCCTGAGGCCTACTTTTGGCCTCAGGGCTTTATCTGGCAGGTCCTAAGAATTGTTGGTTATTAATCATCAAGACCGATGAAGCTGCCATCAGCATTAAATTTTAGATCCAGATCATTAGACAGATCTATCTGGTAACCGTAAGGTTCTTTGTCAATACCTTCGATAAATAAAGGCGCTGGATATTGTTTAACGACATAACTCAATATAGGTGACGGAATTAAGGTGTCGGGTAGTTTTTGACGATTCCCTTCAATGTCGGTCCAATTGCCATCTTTGTCTAAATCGATCTCTATACCATTGTTCAATCTGACTTCATAGAGGCCGCCGTCTGTATCTGAATTGTTTTTTCGTGTAACACTGACTACCGTGTTTGCTTCAAAATGAGTTTCAATCATCGTTTTGCCCAACTGGGGGAGTTCAGCATAAGTGATGTCGCTTTCGATCGGATCATCTTTGTCACAAGCCATAAATGTCAATGCACTGCCTGTTATCAATGCAGCTGCAAACCAAGTTAATTTCTTCATACGCGCTATTTTTTTAATTCTATTACTCATCTTATCGGGGGCTGTTTTTAAAGCCACCTTTAGCTGGGAAATAGAAAATACCATAAGATAAAATTCTATATAGATTCTGGAAACATTTGGGAAAGAAACAAATTATTTATACCCGAAGTGGTATAAATAATTTGTTTTTACTGTTTTTATACCCTATCGGGATTATTTATCAGATCTTATCTGTCCTCAGTAAACTATTTTCGCTGTATACTGTCTTCTATTAAAAAATAGTATGGAAAAATCTAGCCTTCAAAAGATTGCACGCTATAGCTTAGGTGCTTTTTTAACGGTAGCGGGAATCGGACATCTGACCTTTGCCCGAAAGGAATTTCAGGCACAGGTACCTGATTGGGTACCGATCCCTAAAGATGATACGGTCCTGTATTCGGGATTTGCTGAAATTGCACTGGGCACTGCGCTCTTATTGGTCAGGGGCAAACAGCGTGCTACTGTCGGAAAAATTGCAGCGCTGTTTTTCATTGCGGTGTTCCCGGGCAATATCGCCCAATATAAAGAACATCGGGATGGTTTCGGACTGGACAGCGATGGGAAAAGGCTTGCTCGTTTATTTTTTCAACCGATACTGGTGCTATGGGCATTAAAGAGTACGAGTAAACGAATATAGCTTATTAAATCAGGTATGGACAATTTAGAAGTATGGATGCGGGGACCAATCAAGGGGATTCCAGCTCTTTTGCAGCCGGTAGCACATGCGCTGCTGCAAGTGGTAGAGGATAGCACAAAATATACAGCCCAGCTGTCGCCGGAGCAGCTCTGGGCACGCCCCTGTGGCAACGCTAGCATTGGATTTCATCTGCTGCATATCCGAGGAGTGATTGATCGCATGTTTACCTATGCAGCAGGTAAATCCTTGTCTGCCGAGCAGTTTAATTATCTCCAGAAAGAAGGTATCGTGGATTTGAACCACAGCGTCGCTACACTAATCGGAAACCTACAGCTGCAGATCCGACAGGCTTTAGAAGTCTTGTCGATGACTGATCCCGCAACCTTGACTGATGAACGTTTCCTGGGGAGAAAGCGGATTCCAACGACCCTGATCGGTCTCTTATTTCATGCGGCTGAGCATGCACAGCGTCATGTCGGCCAGCTGCTGGTCACCGCCCGTTGTCTGAAATAAAGGTTTGGCTACGACCTGATCCACTTTGGATTTCTATTCCTGTTAAGATCTCAGCTAGAAATTGATCCCAGATCAGTGCTGCCCGAGTATCTCTTCCCTGACGCTTGCTTTTGCATTTATCGGTGGGTTTGTATCCCTGTGTTTTATTATCCGCTTTGCTGTCGCCACAATCGACGGAATTGTTTTTTACTATGCTTACAAAAAGGAAAATAGCGATTAAGCAGCCATTTTTTATTCATTATACACTTAACAGAGGTCGCCTGTCCGATCGGACAGGCGACCTCTGTTATTTTTTCTTAGAGCAGGATCCTAGCATGGTTGGCTTATGCATGTTATGCAATCAGTCGGATCCCGCGGCGCTATTTAACTCCGTATCTCCCGCCGCATAAAGATATAGTAGGACCAGGCAAAACAGATCATCATGGCGGCGGTGAGCCCACTGATCTGTGGCCAGACCATCAGAAAACTTTCACGAAAGGAGAGGGGCGAAGGAATAGCGCCCACCATCTGTTCCATGGTGATCGGGCCGAGGCTGCGTACCGAAGGCATCAGCAGTGTGGTGGTGGCGTCGGTGTAGAGCTGGCTCGGTGACAAGCGGAGCAGGTTTAGGATCAGCTCATTGTAGCCTATGTACTCTTGCTCCGAGATGTAATTGGGATTGGGCAGAAAGGGGCGGATGGCCAGGTTTACCAAAATCGGGAAGAACACGGTAAAAAATAACCAGATACCGATCGCGGTAAGTGCTGAGGTCGCCGGCTGACGAAAGCGGATTGACAATAGGATAGCGAGGCTCAGCCAAAAAGCCACATACAGCACACTGATCAAGGTGAATCCGAGAATGCGTAGCAATTCCTGCGGTTCTATCCGTACTCCCGTGCCCATCAGTCCGCCACCGATCATCAGCATGACCAATGCAACAAACAATGTTCCCACAACGATCAATGGTGCCAGAAATTTGGCAAACAGTAGATTGTCGCGGTAAATTGGCTGCGCCAGCAACCGCGTAAGTGTACCATTGTTGTACTCTGCATTGACCGCGTCAAAGCCCAGCGCAATGCCCAATAATGGGGCCAGAAAGTTTAAAAAAACATGAAACGGCGGAATGGAATTATCCGTCGTAGTCAACAGCTTGAGGTACAAAAATGACTGGTCGGGATCACGCATATTGCTGACAGCATCTTTCAGCCCCATGGATGAAACATAAAGTGCGGCACCGAATGTCAGCACGATAAGCAGGATCAGTATAATAAACCGCCAGCTGCGGATATGTGCGGCGATTTCTTTGCGGACCAGCACCTGCATGGGCGTGGAGAGCTTGCTATTGAAATCTTTTGAAGAAACCCCTGGATTTTTCATAGACAGTATCTGTTGTTATGCTATTCTCAAAATATGTATTGTAAATATCGTCGAGCTGGTAGTCATTACGGCTTACGGCGACAATGTCTGCCCCATTGTTGACCAAAATACGGACAGCTGCAGCGGTAACATCGCTGTCGGTTTTCAACTCGACCGAAAGTCCATTTATGCTTACCTTGCGAAGTCCCGGCAGAGCTTTTAAGGCCTCTTCAAACTGCTGGGTTTCCGCTGGCCGTTCAAGCGTAATGACGGTGCTGACACCTTCCTGTTGTTGCAGGTTCTGAGCCAGGCTTTCGATTGAGCCTTGGGTCAGCAGCTTACCGCCGACAAAAATGCCGACGCGGTCACAGACGCGCTGGACCTGATGGAGATGGTGCGAAGAAAGCAGTACGGTGAGGTTATGCTCCCTGCTGAGCTGCTTGATTAGCTCCAGAAATTCGTCAACACCTTTGGGATCTATGCCCAGTGTCGGCTCATCAAGGATAGCAACTTCAGGTGCTTTGATCAGCACTTCGGCCAGCCCCAGGCGCTGTTTCATCCCGCGGGAAAAAGAGCCGGTTTTTTTATGCATTTCCTGCTCCAGGCCCACGACATGCAACATATCTCTGGCGGAAGTCTGTGCCAGGGATTTGCTCAGTCCATTGAGTTCGGCTATGAAACATAGATTTTCCAGTGCCGTCATATCCGGATAGAAGCCTACATTGTCGGGCAGGTAACCGACTTTGCGTTTCACGGCTATGGGGTTACGGGTGGCATTATGGCCACAAACATAGGCTGTGCCGGCACTTGGTTCGGTCAGGCCGAGCATCATCAGGATGCTGGTTGTCTTTCCGGCACCATTGGGGCCCAGCAGGCCAAAGATTTCGCCGGGATAAATATGCAGGTCCAACTTGTCTACGGCGGTAAATTTGCCATAGGTTTTGGTCAGACCCGTCAATTGAATGATAGGATCCTTCATCGTAATTATCTTTTTTTTGTCCTACTTTTATCTGCGTCCGTATTTGCGGATGAGATAATACACTAGTCCAATAGCCAGTACGATGACCAATAGGCCGACCCAGCCTGAAAGCAAAGAGGTTTTGACAATCATACGGAATGAAATATCGGCATTGCTGTTGGCGGATTTGATCTCAAATTTGCTCGCATAGTCTCCGGCGATGGTCTTGTCGGGAACTTTTAGATTAACCTTGACATCGAGGGATTTTCCTGCTTCAAGCTGTTTAATATTCGCAGGATCAAAGGTGGCCTCCCATCGGCTGGGCAACTGGGAACTAAGTTCCAATGCATTGAGTGGGAGTGTACCGGTATTTTTGACTTTGAGCAGGATTTCTTTGCTGCTTCCCGAGACGACTTCGTCGCTAAGCCTGCCGCTTGGTGTAGTCAGTTCGAGTGCATAGGAGCCTTTGACCACGGCTTCCAGATCCAGTGTCAGCGTGTCCTGCGCAGATATGGCCTTCACAGGGATTTTATATTTATTGGGTTTGGCGGAAATCGGGCAGCTGATTTCAATGCTGATTTCCTGTGATTTATTTGCTTGCATCATCAGCGAGGTCACCTGTGAACCTTCTACGCGGTAGCTGATCTGCCAGCCGTCTGGCAGCTGTGCGTTAAAGTTGTAATTGACCGGTTGTGCAGACCCATTACTGAGGGTAGCGGTATACCGAAAGGGTTCATTACTGGGCGATTCAATATTCATTAGCCGCGCTTCAAAATTGGATTTGAGCGGTTTCACGGTCTGTGCCGGAAGTGAGAGCGAGGTTGCCAGCACGAGAAGTGCAGTGAAAAATGGCCGGAAAGAAAAACGTCGGTTTGTGTTTGTAATTAGTAATTCTGTTAACATGATCCAATAACTAAAATTTATATTTAAATAGAATATTAGCTTTTAAAAAATGTCGGTTTTGGTATCGGTTACCTTTTCGAAAACCGCGTCCAAATTAAAAATCAATTTGATAAATGTCAAGGGTAAAAATAAAAAACGATCAGCCCCTAAGGCATCATTCGAAGTTCACCGCCCTGAACGTCTTCTTGATGATGATCTTGGTGTTTTCTGCCAATTCATCCAATGTACAGTGGATTGACCGCAGCTGTGTTTTTGAATTTTCGGTATCATTTAAGAGAAGATTGATACGCAGCCTTCGGAGGTCAGAGGCCTGTTGATCCCCGCGCAGTTCATCAAATAGTTCATGAACAATCTTCTCGCAGCTGTTCCGGTCAAAACTGGCGATGGTCATATAGCGTCCACGGCAGTACATCTGTAATTCGATATAATAATTTGAGCGTTCCATATCCTGCTTAAATAAAAATAGGTTAGCCTCCCCGGGGAGACTAACCAGGTTAAAGTTGCTATTTGGATCTTTAGGATATTTCGATAAGCCGCGGTTCTTTTTGTTTGGCTTCCTCTTTTTTTGGTATCGTCAATCGCAGCATACCGTTTTCGTAGCGCGCCTGGATATTGTCCTGATCGACCACATCTTTTTGAAGTTCAAAGCTACGCTGGAAGGACTGGTAGCTGAACTCGCGACGGGTATAGTTATCTGTTTGTTCTTCGTTTTTTTCCTCTTTGGCAGAGGATATGGTCAATAGGTTGCCGTCGAGCGAAACCTTGAAGTCCTCTTTGGCCATGCCCGGTGCTGCAACTTCAACTTCAAAAGTATCACCGTTTTCCTTGATATTGACCGCAGGCACCGTGGTGCTTGTGGATGAATAATTTCTGTTGTCCCAGTTTAAAAGTTCACGGTTAAAATTATCAAACATGGGCGAAAAAAGTGAAAAATTGTTCCAATTTCTTTTTGCAAGTTTCATAGTAACCTCCTTTTAATGAAGTATAACAATAAATTCAATCTATCAGTCGGCCGACTGTATAAAATATCCCGCAAAAAAAATACCGAGCTTAAAAAACTGAATTTTTTGCACATAGACTGTCAATTTTTACTGATAAATTGACAGTATTGCCAGATTACATTCAGGTGGTTCTTGACATTGATCATTAGGTCCCCTGGTTTGCTCGCGGCCCTTTTGCGAGTTTAAATCTACCGTTGACAATATTTTGTGGGGGATAGCGAATTGTAAGCGATCCTGTACGGATATTAAAGCCGTCTTACCGATATACTAACTATTCCTACCTTTATGCTCAAATAGATCATAAAAGAAAATGAACAGAAAAATAGTTACGTTGCTGTGCCTCCTGGTATTTATATCTTGTATGGGCAATCGTTTATTTGCACAAAAATTCTACCCGATGAATTTCGTCCATCTCTATACCGACGAGGGTATATCAAAAAATGAGGTTGCCATATTAAATCCGATCTATCTACCCGCTGCTGGATTTGAGCGGATAAATGATACGCTTTATATAAATAAGCAGAATAAAGAACAGGTTATGTTGTCCACCCGAAAGGATGACGACAAGAATGAAGTGTTATTAACCTATCGTACGGTTGCTGACCTAAAAATTTTTAAGGAGCGATTGCAGGAGTATCAGCCTAAGCTAGAACAGACCGACGCTCATACTTACCAAGCCACGTTTAAAAATCCATTGATCCAGTTTATAATCATGGAGGATACGGTCATAAACAATAAGCGGTTTCGTGACATTAAATTCCTACTGCGCTATGATAAAGGGCAGAAATTTTCATTTTCTTCGGACAATTGCGCCTTTCCGATTACGGCTACCTATCCGTTCCAAAATACGACCTGGTATTTTTCGGCTAAATATGAGCGGTCATCATCAAGTTCGGAGTACAATGATATGCGACTGATACTTAGTAGGGAAAAGACCGCCTACAAGATTGAATTCGTGGATGACATACATTTTAAAGTGACCTATACTGATCCAAAGAAAAAGGCGCATATTTATCAGAGCAGGTACAATAATTATAAATCCGAAATCAACTTTTATGCGAATAGTTTTGAATGGGCGGACAAAGATAATATGGGCAGGGCACTCGAAACCATGCCAGAGAAATATGCGGGATCAGATTCTTTCTTCGGTGACCCCAAGAATTTTGCCCGAGCTGCGGGGTCGGCAAGGTACTTCCGATTTATTTTTTCAAAATCCTATCGCTGTCTTTACCACATTGATGGTGGGGTAATGGAATTGAAGACACAGGATTTTAAAGAACAGAAAGATGTGAAGATGATGCCTGAAAGTATGCCTAAGCGTGTAGATAATTAAAATAGAACGTTTATTTGGAAAACTTTCCTCCTTGTGCACTTGTTCAATTAGCACAGGGCAACGCTGCTATTGAATTTAAATCGAGTCGAGCCTGGAAAGCGTATAGATTTTTGAAGATTTTAAAAAAAGGTAATGCGATGAGAAGGGAACAAATAGAACAATGGATTGCAGAAGGATATAATGTCCTGGAACATAAGAGACCTAAAGTCGTTCCGGGCGATATCTGGGAATATTTGAATAACCACGATGGGCACGGAACAGACGTCTATGCTTTATCCGAACTGGCGAAATGTAGCGATCATGAATTGCAGCAGATCGAATTGCGCAAATATGCTCAGGAATACGGGCAATTGGGTGAGAAACAGTTTCTGCGCAATGAGGCCATCCGGTTGAAGTCATTTGATAAATACGAAGCCTTTTTACGCTTATTTTACCCGAATAGCGTCGAAAAAGAAGTGGAGGAAGCGAAATTTCTTGCCGGACGTGTACGGCAGGTAAACAAAGAGGAACTGGAGCAATGGGTAGTAGCTAACCATATTAATGTGCTGTTGTCCGATTTAAATTGTCTTGACGAGGATGCGATCCTGACCGGAATGGTGATTCCCTCCGAAGAAGTGGTTAGCTACACGGATGGAGGATTGCAGGATACCATGGATTGCCACCTGACACCCATGGAGTTTTTTAGCCATACAGAGGCTACGATGTTCTGGATCGATCCCAAAATAAAAACCTAGATCGTTGCATGGCTCCGCCCGTCAGGGCTGCCATTTACAATACGTCAGGTAAAAAACGAATTGTAAATGCTGTATTCTTTGGGGCATTGTTCGAGTGCCTGCTGCAGCCGCGATATGGGTTCGATGAACTAATAACCAGGGTTTTGAGCCAACATCGAGTTTTGAGCCAATTGTCTTTCCGGAATCGGTAGTAATAATCTATTTTTATCGATAGAAAGCTCAAGTTCCGCTCGCTGTACGCGTTTGAGTGCAGCAAAATACTGGCCTTCATTTTTCATGTCCTGGCCGTAAACATCCGCGATAGCAAGCCATACCGAAAAACCAGATGTCATCAGTTCCGTAGAACCATTTCTTTTGCGGATTTGATTAAACTGCTGCAGCGAGTTCAACGTATTTCCGAGATGGTAATCTACTTCACTGCTTATTAATATCACCTCCGAATAACGAACGATATGATGAATGCGACCTTTGGAATACCAGGCCGCGTTCTCATTCCGGGGAATGCTGCCCACAGCCTCAAAATCCCAGCTCAATATCCCCTCGGGAATCAGCGAACTATGAACTTTAAAGGGAGCAGCCAAGCTGTATAAGCCGGATTGTATAAGATGGTCCAACTGGACTCTTGCCTCAGCATATAGGCCCTGATCACGGAGAAGCCGGGCTAGCACAGTAGCTCCAAGCCCGTAGTCTGCTTGTGTCAATTTGGGGACTGCTGTTTTTAGTACATTGATCAGCTCAGTCCTGACATCTTCAGTTTTGCTCCGTGCTATCGCCGGATTTTTCTCTACTTCTTTATAGTTGTCAGGATGTACAAAAATCGGGTCTCCCCATAGGTTGATCATCTGATCGTAAAGTAGGGCAAGATAGGTATAACCGGTATACTGAAACTGTTGTGCCTCCATTACCTTGGTTTTGCGGGATTCATCAATAAGGAGGTTTATCTTGCGGATCAGTCTGTAGTAACTGTCATAAAGATCCGAATTGAGCGGATTGGAAGTTGATACCCGATGACGATAAAATTGCATGTAGTTCTCCGAAGTCGTGTTGGAAAGTGTTCCTGCATAGAGGCCCTCGAGTATAAAATATTGTTCAGAAAGCCTGACCATATCCAAACGGATAGTATTGTTGAAAGCCTGAAAATCTTCAAGTGTTTTGAAATAGCTATTTTCGATAATTTCACCCACTATTCTTACAGCGAATTGCTCCTGAATCTTAAAATCTTTTAGCTCGAGACCGTTATCCATATAATGTTTTCTGATGTTAAAAATAAGGAGATCGGTATTTAAGCGACTGAGGTTATTTTTGAAAATATTGCTTAACGGTTCGGATAGTTTACCGTCCACTTTCAGATCATCAGCAATTGTTTGGATCAGTGCGGCCAGCTTGACATGATCTGATTCACTGGCTTTTAAAAGTGCTGCTGATACACCTAGCAGTACAGCGGCATGATCGCTACCGTCACTCAGGCTGATACTTTCAGCAACTTGCTGTGGCGCAGTCCCGACAAAAAGGGCTTTGTATACTTCGGCAATGGCCTGCTTTTTAGCGGTATTGAAATCGAGTTTTTGGGCTTGAACCAGGTATTGTACGCGTTTCTGCTCCAACTGGCCTAATAGATTTAAATTGAACTGTTTTTTATCCCGGATATTGACAAAGGAACTTAGCTTTATCGGAGCGGTAGACTGACGCCCTGTGATTTCGTCAAAATAACTTCCGTCTATAATGACCTGAATAAAGTCACTTTTCAACGGGATATTCTGAAGCTCAAAACTGCCTTTATCATCGATTATTTCTGTTGTAAAGGTAGCTCCAGTAGGCTTTAACTGATTGTCTAATTCCAGTATGGTTAAACTTCCTCCTTTACCAAATGGACCTTTCTCAGCAGTTCCGGAAAGAGAAATGCTTTTTTCTATCGGGGGAGGATCTACAGATTTCGAACAGGAACTGATCCCGACAAGACTGATCAATAATAGGAATATAGGTTCTAACCGAATAAAGCGCAATGTCATAAGATTAATTTAATATGGGAAATCGAAAAGGTGGAAAATTGTCCCAACCTCATCAACCCATAAGATACGAAAAATGTATCATGTATTTTGTTTTGAGAAGAATCTTACACAAAAGTGTATAAGATTAGCTTGGCTGATCGCTATTTTTTATAAAATAATGGATTAATATGTTAATTATAACTGTAATATGAATATTTGGCATAATATCTGTTACAATAGCGAAGTGTATCGACTTAACGGTAACAAGGAAGCGATATCCCATGATGACCGTTAGAAAAACCACCAAATAATATATAAGAGAGCCTCCCGATGGAGGCTTTTTTTGTCGCAATACATTTTTATTGCGACAAAAATTAGTGGTAAATGTCATTATTGTTCCGAATTGCGACATTTTTTAAATATTTTTGTCGTAATAACTGTCGCAAATAACGAAACTGTGTCATGGGAAAACAACGGGAAATCGAACAGCAGATCAATAGGATTTTACAAACTTTAGGCAAATTTAAGGATGGAGCTTCATTGAAGGAGATCAAGGAAGCATCCGGATTGCTTATTGAGACGAGATCATTGCAAAGGCGGCTGGAGAAATTGAAAGTGGAGGGCGCTGTATATCTTTCCGGCAACATGCGTTCCACGCTTTATCATCTTTCATCCCCAATGGAAGAAAATGCTGTTCTTGAAGAATCCGCATTTCCATTTGAAAAGTCAACGGAGATTTCACTGTCTTTTAAAGGAAAGGAAATTGAGAAATTTGTTGGTCGGCCGTTGGCCGAACGGATGCCGGTCGGCTATAAGGCTGATTTTCTGCTGAACTACCGGCCCAATATTGATAGTTATCTAACTGAGGACGAAAAACGGAAGCTTGCTGCGATCGGCCAGACAAATACCCCCAATCAACCAGCAGGAACATATGCGAGATCGGTACTTGAACGGCTGCTGATCGATCTTTCGTGGAATTCCAGCCGGCTAGAAGGAAATACCTATAGTCTATTGGATACCCAGTATCTGATTTCTTTAGGTAAAAAGGCTGAGCAGAAGAATGATGCGGATGCACAGATGATTCTAAATCACAAGGAGGCCATTGAATTTCTTGTACAGGGGGGGGAGGAGATCGATTTCAATATTTACACGATTACCAATCTACACGCGCTATTAGCCGATAATCTGCTGCCGGATCCCGCTGCTGCCGGTCGGCTGCGTACATTTGGAGTTGGTATCACAAGATCAGTTTTTACGCCATTGGCTATACCTCAGCTCCTTGATGATTTGTTCAGAACACTACTAAGTAAAGCCCTGGCCATTGATGATCCATTCGAGCAGGCCTTCTTTATCATGGTACATCTGCCGTATCTGCAGCCTTTTGATGACGTCAATAAACGCGTCTCCCGTCTGGCAGCAAACATCCCTTTCAACAAACATAATCTGTCGCCATTGGCCTTTGTGGATGTACCCGAAGAATTGTATGTTAAGGGATTGCTCGGAGTCTACGAACTCAATCGTATTGACCTGTTAAGAGATGTTTTTATTTGGTCCTATGAGCGTTCGGCTCTGCGTTATGCCGCCATCAAACAATCTCTTGGGGAGCCCGATTTATGGCGGATGCGTTATCGCGATGATATCCGGGAACTGATCAGAGAAGTCATTCTTGCTGCTATGGCACATCCACAGGCTGTTAGCGCTATTGCCCGGTATGCTGAGCGCATTGCCGAAAGCGACCGGGAGAAATTTGTAGCTGTAGTGGATATGGAATTGCTGTCGCTGCACGAAGGGAATTTTGCCCGTTTTCGTGTCAGACCATCCGAATTTGAAAAATGGCAGCAAGTGTGGAAGTGGGGATGATATTCCCTCACTTGGTTTGCTTTATAATTTTTACCTAACTTTAGTGTAACAGTTCTTGTTCTGTATAATATAAACACAAACGAGCTTGGTATTTATGAAAAAGATCGAACTTATTCCGCTCGTCGGAATACACATTGAAGATATAGGATCGGTGTCTTTGGGCATGGCACAGGCGGAGGTACAAACTATCCTCGGGCCACCTTCAGATGCGTTGGATGGCCAATATTATTACGATGAGCTTGAATTGCGGCTAGATTTCGATGATTTTGGGCAACTTGAATTTATCGAAAGCATCAATGGCCCCACACCAGAAAAAACCGAGATCAGTATCTATGGACTTAACCCATTTAAAGTAGAGGCTGAGGAACTGCTCAATATCCTAAGTGAAAAGAACAATGGCCCTGTAGACGATTCCGAAGCGGGGTACTGTTACGCTTTTCTGAATAGCTCAGTCGGGGTTTGGCGACAGATGACCGAAGAGGATATCCAGGAAGATATCGAAGCCATAAAGGCTGAGGGCGAGTACGAAGATAATGTGGATATGCTACTCGAAGATCTGGAAAAGTCCAAATTCTTCTGGACAATCGGTATCGGCGTGAAGGGGTATTACACAGCGGACTAATATTGTTGAGGGGCAAAATAATAAAATTCGTGCCTTTGAAAGCGGGAGTTTATTGAAATAGTTGCCTGAATTCAAGAGGACTCTGTTGGGTGGTTTTCTTAAATACCTTACTGAAAGATTGTGGATGTTCAAAACCAAGTTCATAAGCAATTTCGCTGATAGAAAGGGAGCTGGTGCTTAGGCGTACTTTGGCATATTCAATCATTTTATGCTGGATATGCTGCTGGGTATTTTGTTGCGTGTAAACGCGGAGAACGCTGCCCAGATAATTGGGGGATAGGTTGAGCTGTTGCGCTAGAAAACTGACCGTCGGGACGCCTTTATCCAGCAGTTTGTCCCGGTCAAACTGTGCTGAAAGGAGCTGTTCAAATCGGGTTACAAGTTCCTGAGTGGATTTTTTTCGCGTGATAAATTGACGCTCATAAAATCGCTCAGCATAGATAAGCAAACGTTCGATCTGCTTGAGGATCAGTTCGCGGCTGAATTTATCGATATTGGACTGATACTCTTTTTCGATGTTCTGAAGAATATCCACAATAATTGCTTCCTCTTTATCTGAAAGAAAAAGGGCTTCGTTGACTTCATATTGAAAGAAATCGTAGGTATGGATATGCTTTGCCAGTTCGCTGTTCCACAAAAAATCAGGATGTATCAGGAGGAGCCAGCCACTGGGTTCAGTTTGGACCTCCTGATTGATCTCCACTTTTAGAAACTGTAAGGGGGACACAAAGGTGAGCACCCCCGAATCAAAATCATATTGTTGCTGCCCATAATTAAATTTGGCGTTTACATTTCGCTTTAACCCGATGGAGTAAAAATGCTGGATCCAATTTAACTTGGTATCAATGACAGGGTAATGCACCTGACTATAGTCGACCAGACTAATCAATGGATGTTCTGGCTGGGGCAGTCCACAAAAGCGATGAAATTCCGAAAGGGAATGAAAGCGAAATGTATTCTCCATAGATGTAAATTTACTTATTTTCTTTTTTTATGTTGCCTGTTCTTTTTATACCATTTACTTTTTTCCAGCTATTTAACGGGCTGTTCAAATCCTGTGGATACGGTATAACTTTTCCATTTTTCAATCTCGGCAGTCAAGGTATCGATTTTATTTTTGGCGAGCGTATAGGCATCTTCACCCATTAAAAAATGTACTGGTGGATGCTCCAATGTACTTAGCTCAATCAGTAAAGTAGCAGCTTTCTTCGGATCGTTTGCCTGATTGCCATGGATTTGCTGAAGATGTGCGGTCTCATTTTCCCTCGCAGTGACGTAAGCCGGGATAGGATTGGCTGCAGTTTGTATAGATCCGTCGGATAAAAAATCCGTCCTGAAATAGCCCGGGTAAACCAAGGTTGTGTGTACACCGAAGGGTTGCATTTCGACTGCAAGCGCTTCAGTAAATCCTGCTACGGCAAATTTTGTGGAGCAATAGATCCCAAAACCTGGGAAATTACCTGCAAGACCACCAATGGACGCAATATTGAAAATATGACCCGATTGTTGATGACGCATATGAGGCGCGATATGTCGGATAGCATTGAGTGAGCCAAAGACATTCACGTCAAAATTGCGCCGTGTTTCTGAATCGCTGAGTTCCTCAATAGCGCCTGTTTGCCCGTATCCTGCGTTGTTGACGAGGACATCGATACGCCCGAAATAATCAATCGCCGACAGTACTGCCCGGCTGACATCTGCATTGTCGGTGATGTCTACTTCGAGTGGAAGAAAATTTTCGTTCTCACCGATTTTATCTTCCAGTGCGCGTTTTGTTCGTGAAGTTGCGACAACATGATAACCTTGTGCCAACAGTTCCTTTACCAAGTTTAAACCAAGTCCTTTTGAAGCACCGGTAACAAACCATACTTTTTGTGATTTCATTGTGTTTTTAGTTTAAAATAAATTGATGTTACAAAAGTGATGAATTGCGGTGTTTTGGATGTAGGCAGATCGACGCATCTTGTAGTCAAATCGTGGTTTTGATGTTTTTAACGATAATTGTATTTTCGAAGTGTAATCCTTATTTCACCTTATCAACGAGTGGAGAAAAAAGAAAGCCAGGAAGTGGATGACCACTTGATAAGAATGTGCAATTTAAACAAACGATAATTATGGAAAACCAGGGCGCGTCTGTCGTAATAACACATCACATTTTGGATGACAAGCAACTCGAATACGACCAGTGGCTAGCGGAAATTGTGCCGCTCACGAAACATGCGAAAGGGTTTATTGATCTCCAGGTCATTCGACCTATCCCCAATTTAACATTTGTCTATACTGTAATTATCAGGTTTGATACAGTGGACAACCTAAAAATCTGGATGGAGTCCGATACGCGCAAAAGAATGATTGAACAGGCCAGCCCCTTATTTCGAAAGCAGGACCGTTATCAGATCAAGTCAGGTCTAGAGTTTCTTTTTGAAACGCCAGAGCAGGTAAATAAGATACCCCGACGCTGGAAGCAATATCTTGTTACATGGTCTGCCATTTACCCCTTATCATTGGTTATGCCTATGATCCTGCTACCTGTTCTCCGGTATTTTCATATTTCTCAAAATCGTATGTCCGATGGATTGCTGATCTCAGGTTGTATCGTTTTTCTAATGGTTTATCTGGTAATGCCTAATTATACCAAACTCATTCGCAAATGGTTAAATAAATAATCAACTGTTCGGTTGACAACTTAGAGAGAGCTGATAAGGCACTAAAGAAGGCAATTTTAATCGTTCGTGAAGTAAATAAAACAATTTTTCCATTACAATACTTTGTTTTATAGGAAGAGTCTTTGGTGAGAATCGGTTAAACCGAATTGAGGCTCTGGATAATGGTTAAATTTAAATACGTTTGTATGTTACAGAAAAACGATGTTGCACCGGATTTTACTTTGTATGCGACGCCCGATCAGAAAATCAAATTGTCCGAATTTAAAGGGTATAATGTGATCCTTGCTTTTTATCCTGCTGACTGGAGCCCAGTATGCAGTGACCAGATGGCCCTTTATAATGAAATGCTAAAATATTTTAAGAAATATGATGCCGAGATTATGGGTATATCGGTAGATAGCAAATGGTGCCATATGGCCTTTGCACAGTCCAGAAAATTACATTTTCCGCTGCTTGCGGATTTTGAAGCGAAGGGTGAGGTAGCCAGAAAATACGGGGTATATGATGAGGATGAAGGCGAATGTAAGCGCGCACTTTTCGTGATTGATAAAGAGGGTGTTATCCAATGGAGCTACTTGTCGCCAACAGCAGTAAATCCAGGCGCGGATGGTATCATAGAAGCATTAGAAAATCTTAAATAGCGAAATTATGTCATTAAAACCAAAAGTTAGCGCTAGGGATCATATCCAAGGAAATAGCAGTGCGGATTTAACGATCGTCGAATATGGCGATTATCAATGCCCACATTGCGGGGCTGCACATCCGATATTGAAAGAGATGATGGCTGAATTGGGATCCCAGATCAGATTTGTATTCCGCAATTTTCCGCTTTCAGAAATGCATGAATATGCACGTCCGGCGGCGCTTGCCGCGGAAGCTGCAGCACTACAAGGGAAATTTTGGGAGATGCACGATGCGATCTATGATAACCAGCAGAGCCTAAGCACACGTTTCTTTATGGACCTTGCCGAACGGCTAAATTTGGATGTCGATCAATTTAAGAGCGATATGCAAAAAGAAAGTCTGGAGGAAAAAGTGGAAGGAGATTTTGAAAGCGGCATGATGAGCGGTGTCAATGGAACGCCTACATTTTTTGTTAATGGTCAAAAATTTGACGGCGGCGCGGAAGGTCTTGTTCAGATGCTACATGAAAATTGATTGGTATAATCCTGCCCATTGGAGAACCATAAAGCTACAAACTGGTAAGCAAATAACGAAATATCGTTGTTTTGGTAGCAAAGGCATTTGACCTTCGAAGTCGAGGGAAGCTCTTTGATTGCTTATGTGATTTGTATTGTTTATAAGTTAAATTTCTATTAAGTATAGGTCTGCTAAACCTGTTTAGTTCGGAAGGGTATGGTTATTAATTAAATATTTCTTAATATTAAGGTAAATTATAAACCAAGTGAAAGCGCCAACTTTGGAGCTGAATTCTAAACCAGACTAAAAATGCAGAAAACATTACTAATCAGTATGGCGTTGGGTCTCTCATATCCCACCTGGGCAAATGTAGAGCGTAATTATGCCAAATTGAACAGAGAGACGCAAGCTATTGCAGTCCAGTCTACCGTAAAAGGTGTGGTAAAAGACAAAAACGGTGCAGCTATGCCCGGAGTGACCATCACCAATTTATCCACCCAGAAAACAACATCTACTGATGCCGCAGGAAAGTTTAACCTGGAGGCTGCTATCGGCCAAAAACTTAAGCTGACCCAAGTGGGGTACAATGAACTGGTGCTGACCATCAATTCCGATCAGTTACAAATTGTAATGGAGTCCAAGGATACCGAATTGGAAGAGGTAGTCGTTGTAGGTTATGGTACCCAGAAGAAAGCTAACCTGACGGGCGCAGTCGATCAGGTAGGGTCGGAAGTATTTGAGGGCCGCGTACTTGCAAATGCCAGTCAGATGTTACAGGGTGTTGTGCCTAACTTAAACATTGTCCCAGCGGATGGTAAACCCAATCGCGCACCGAGTTTTAACATCCGTGGTGCCACTTCGATCGGACAGGGGGGAAGTGCCCTGATTTTGATCGATGGTGTCGAAGGGGACCCCGCTTCACTCAATCCAAACGATATCGAAAATGTCTCCGTATTGAAAGATGCTTCCTCCGCAGCAATTTATGGCGCAAGGGGAACTTTCGGGGTGGTACTGATAACGACCAAAAGAGCTAAGTCCGGAAAATCTTCCATCAATTATTCCGGAAGCGGATCATTTCAAAAGCCGATTGCAAGACCCAAATTCGTAACGGATGGCTACGAGTATGCATCACATTTCTTTACGGCCTATAATGCCTGGAATAACTATTCGTCTATCCCAAGTAAACTGAACAAAACGCAGATCTTTACAACGGATTGGCTCAACGAGTTCAAACGTCGCAAAGAGCAGGGAATTACGGATGAAGTGACGGTGGATGATAAAGGAAATTACGTTTATTATGGTAATGAGGACTATTACGATGTCCTGATCAAGGACAACACCTTTGTGCAGGATCATAACCTGTCTGTCAGTGGCAATACCGAAAAACTGGATTACTACCTTTCCGGACGTGCCTATGGCTACAATGGTATGTACCGTTATAATAGTGATAAATACAAAACTTACAACACAAGGGCAAAAGCCGGTCTGCAGGTAAATGATTGGTTGCGTATCGCCAATAACATTGACTATAACTATGCGAAATACCGCGACCCGACTACAGCCGGTGAGGGGGGAAATATCTGGCGTAATATTGCAGATGAGGGCCACCCATCTTCACCGATATTCAATCCCGATGGATCATTGAGTTTTTCGGCAGCCTATTCCGTTGGGGATTTTATTTATGGTAAAAATAGAACGGAAACTGAAAACCGGGATCTTCGTAATACCACCTCTTTTGAAACCAAATTCCTGAACAACAGCTTGCGCATCAAAGGGGATCTGACTTTTAGAAACCGCGATTTTAACTCGATCCGTGTACGCGTACCCGTCCCTTATAGTACGCAGGAGGGTAAGATGCTGAAGCTGGAAACAGATATGAACAATAATATTTACCAGGTGGACCAAAACTGGAAATATCTGTTTGGAAATCTGTACGGCGAATACGAAAAAACAATAGGTGATCACTATGTCAAAGGTTTGCTGGGCTATAATTACGAACAACGTGTCTATAATTCTTCCTATATCACGAAAACGGGCTTATTGACCGAAAATGTGGATAATATCAATCTGGCTCTCGGGCAAAATACAACCGCTACCGCTGGTTATAATAAGTATCGCAATGTTGGTGTATTTATGCGCGCCAATTATATTTTCAAGGATCGGTATTTATTTGAATTCAATGGGCGCTACGATGGTTCTTCCAAATTTCCAACCAACCAGCAATGGGCATTTTTCCCTTCTGCTTCTGCGGGCTGGCGCATTTCTGAGGAACCCTTCTTTACCGTTGACAAAAGGATTATTTCTGACCTGAAATTCCGGGCTTCTTACGGTTCACTGGGAAATGGTAATGTGGATCCTTATACCTATATGGATCTCTATGAGATCAGGATCATGGACCGCCTTTTGAACGGACAGAAACCTTCCTATACCTCGGTACCTAAGGTTATCCCTGATAACTTAACCTGGGAAACTGCCCGCACCGCCAATTTTGGAGTGGATTTTTCATCACTAAACGGAAAGTTGACCTTTACAGGCGATCTTTACCAGCGCAAGACTTTGAATATGTATACCTTCAGCGTGGAGCTGCCGGATATCTTCGGGGCACAGTCGCCAAAAGGTAACTATGCGGATATGACAACAAAAGGCTATGAACTGAGTATTGCCTATAAAGACCGTTTCGACTGGAACAATAGCCCATTTAACTGGTCGGTAAAAGCGACTTTGGCAGACTATCGATCGGACATAGACCGCTATGAAAATAAGGCTGGTCTGCTACAGACTGACCGCTATCAAACGGATCGCTACTATGAAGGGCAGCGGCTCGGTGAGATCTGGGGGTATGTCACTCAGGGGCTTTTCCAAAATCAGGCGGAAATCGATGCTGCGCCAACACAAAAAGTCATCAAATCCTCCAATTCCGGAATTATCTACCCTGGTGATGTGCGCTTCGCGGATCTCAATGGCGATGGCGTTATCGACTATGGAACCAATACAATCAATAACCATGGTGACAAAACCATTATTGGCAACTACGAACCACGTTATATCTACAGTTTCAATATCAATATGGACTGGAAAAATGTCTATTTCTCTACCTTTTTCCAGGGTGTAGGAAAGCAGAACTGGTATCCGAGCAACGAGTCCATCTTTTGGGGACAGTACAATAGGCCGTACAATAATCTGCCCGAATGGCACCTCAATAACTATTGGACAGAGGATAATCCCAATGGCTATTTTCCGCGTTATGCAGGTTACAATGAATCCATTAAGGCAACACCGCAGACACGATACCTGCAAAATATTGCCTATATCCGCATGAAAAATATCCAGATTGGCTATAATTTCCCAAAATCTGTCACGACTAAGCTTAAAATCAGTAGCCTGCGTGCGGGATTGTCCGGTGAGAATTTATGGACCTGGTCACCTTTATACAAAAAAACAAAGGATCTCGACGTGGGCAACCTTATGAAGTCTGACCCGGATATAAGTGATTCCAATAGTGGTGACGGGTTTAACTATCCCGTGATGAAGAGCATCAGTTTTAATTTATCGATTGGATTATAATTGTATTCAAAATGAAAAAGATCTTATTTATACCTATCATAGCGCTCTTATTCAGTTCATGTGAATTGAACGAGCTGCCTAAAGCATCGGCAACCGAAGAGGATATTTTCGGAACGGAGAATGGCCTGAAAAATTATAGCAATTCCTTTTACCGCGATATTACCTCTAGAAGTGATGCCTTTAAGGGGGACGCTATGGCTGATTATGCTGCGGTAAACAGCTTGAACGACTTCATGGTAAAAGGTGCATACTCTGCCGAAATCAGTACTGGCTGGAGCTGGACAGCTTTACGCAATATCAATCAGATGATTGCCAAATGCACAAGTCCGCAATTGAGCGATGCAGTCAAAAACAATTATATCGGTATAGCCCGTTTCTTTAGGGCTTGGTTTTATTACGATAAGGTGGTCCGCTTTGGTGATGTACCCTGGGTAGATCATCCCTTGACCGTCGATGAGAAGGATATCCTCCTCGCACCGAGGGATTCGCGTGAGCTCGTAATGAAACATATTATGGAAGATTTGGATTTTGCCTATGCAAACATTACCGGTGATGGCGCTGATGGCACCCTGATCAATAAATGGACGGCATTGGGGCTAAAGACACGTGTAGCATTATTTGAAGGTACATTTAGAAAATACCACAAATTGAACCTGGCGACAACAGCGGCAGATTTCTTTAAAATGGCCGCTGACGCCGGAAAAATCCTGATGGAAACAGGCCCATATAGTCTGTATGTAGCGAACGATCCCAAGATGTCGCAGCGTCAATTATTTGTGAGCAACCAACCGGTGAAGCAGGAGGTCATGCTGGGGCTTGCTTTCAGTAAAGATCAGGCCCTGATGAACGATGCCAACTGGTGGTGGACTTCGGCGACCTATGGGCCTCGACTGAGTCTGGTAAGACCCTTTATTAACAGTATTCTGAACCTTGACGGAACACCTTATACGGATCGTCCAGGTTATCAGACGGAAGAATTTTATGAAGAATGTCAAAACCGTGACTATCGGTTAGCGCAACTGATCCGTACACCAGGATATAAACGCGCGGGTGAGGCTGCCCCTCCAAATTTTGCCAGTTATACCTATACGGGTTATCAACCGATCAAATACACCTTGGATGACCCTTACTACGACAATGGCGCTTATAACACCAATGCAGTTCCCCTGATGCGGTATGCTGAAATTTTACTGAACTACGCAGAGGCAAGACAGGAACTTGGCCTGTTGGACCTAACGGATTGGACCAAGACCATTGGTGCCTTGCGCGCAAGAGCAGGAATTACTTCAGGAAACAATAGCCTGCCGACCAAGGTGGACAGCTATTTGAAAAATACATTCTTCCCTGATATCAATGATCCTGTGTTATTGGAAATACGCCGTGAAAGGCAGGTTGAGCTGGCATTGGAGGGTTTCCGTTTCAATGATTTGAAAAGGTGGAAACTGGGCTCTCTGATGGCGAACCTTTCCTGGACCGGGATCTATGTACCAACACTGGAAAAACTGATGGACTTGGATCACGATGGCAAACCGGATGTAATTTTCTATGATGGTAGTAAGCCGGCTTCGTCCATTACAGCACCAAGTGGGGTAGCTAAAGTTGCGATCGGCGGCGGGAGCAAAAATTTCCAGACGATGACAACGGATAATCACCTCGAATGGTATAAGGCTGTGCCAAGAAGCTGGGAAGATAAACAATACCTTTATCCAATACCTGCTACTGCGATTGTCAAGAATCCCAATCTTGCTCAAAACCCAGGTTGGACAAAATAAGCGTCTTTTTGGTTACCATAAAAAGCATCTCGTAATGAGGTGCTTTTTTATGTTGTAGAACCTGTACTGGAATAAAAGTATGATAAATAGGACGAGGAGAATTTCATGCTGGCGCTTGTGGACTGTATGCTTTATATTTACATTTATCGTTAACTTGCTGCTGTGAAAATAGCGAATGCAGTACCTAATATCATGCTGATATCAGGATGCTGTTTTCTTCAGCTCAAATCATAGCTCATTTGGGTTATATTTTACACGAAAATAATTAGATTTAACGCAATAATATGCTATACGAAAATATCCTCAAGAATGTATCAAAGTGCATCACGCTGACGGATGAAGAAATCGAACGCTTCACTAGCCTGCTGACCATGAGGAAGGAACCCAAGAAAACGATGCTCCTGCAGGAAGGAGAAGTCTGTCAGTTTGAAGGATACCTTCAGAAAGGCTGTGTACGTATTTATTATCTTGACGAAAACGGTTTTGAGGTGACTTTGGCCTTTGCGGTCGAAGACTGGTGGATCAGTGATATCGCTTCCTTTCATTATCATTCACCCTCCAGCCTGTATATGGAAACCTTGGAAGAATGTGAATTCCTGATGCTGACACCGGAGACGAAAGAAAAATTGCTGGAGACGGTGCCGAAGTTTGAACGCGTGTTTCGTATGTTGGTACAACGTAGGCTTGCGGTACTGCAAAATAGGCTGATCCATACCATGGCCAAACCAGCTGCTGATCGCTATCTTGAATTTATTGAATTGTACCCAACCATATCACAACGGGTACCGCAATATTATATCGCGTCTTACCTCGGTGTTTCGCCTGAATTTGTCAGCATCATCCGCAAGCGGCTCGCGGCAAAAAAATAGTTGTCAACACTGTTAAAGAAAATTTTTATGAGTATCGATGAAAAAGATTTTGGAAAGGCCTTTTTGTATTCCTGTTACGTTGATAAGGCTTTTGGTCATGAACAATTTATTCCCGAACATGTAGTCATGTTCCAGTTGTCCGGTGAAACACACTTTGACCATGAAAAGGGAAAACTGGTGACAAAGGAAGGGCAGCTACTGGTTGCCCGAAGAAATCAATTGGCAAAGGCATTCAAATACCCCTCAAAAAATGCGGACTATCAGTCGATCTCCATCTTGCTGCACACGGATCGACTTAAGAAGTATGCGTTGGATCATCAGCTCTCTTCGGATAAAAAACAGTCTGCCGATACCAATATCATTTTGGAAGGTGATGCCTTTATCAAAAGTTATTTTGAGTCGCTCACACCTTATGCTGAGGCTTCGGAGCGGGTCAGCCCGCAGATGGAGACCATCAAAATATACGAACTGATCACTTTATTATTGGAGAGATACCCTGATTTAAAAAATTTGCTGTTTGATTTCTCCGAACCATTTAAGATTGACCTAGAGGAGTTTATGCTGAAAAATTATAAGTATAATGTTCCTTTGGAGAATTTTGCCAAATTATCCGGTCGCAGCCTGGCGAGCTTTAAACGTGATTTTGAAAAAATCTTCCACACCTCGCCCCGGAAATGGCTGCAGGAGAAGCGTCTTTCCGAGGCCTACTACCTGATTGAAAACAAGCGGAAAAGACCCGTGGACATTTACCTTGACCTTGGCTTTGAAAACCTCTCTCATTTCTATGCTTCTTTCAAGGAGAAGTTTGGCATAACTCCGGCGACAATTAATTCAATCGCCTAATCAGTTTTTCCACCAGTAGCTGGGGCCGTTGTGGACAGCATCCAGATCAACTACTTCACCGATGCGTGGGGTAAGCAAGGCTTGTTGCTGTAGGGATGCCTCTTGGGATATACGCTCCAAGGGTTCGTACCAGGCATGATTAGCAAGAACAAATTTCGAAGAGTGTACGGGTAATAATTTTGCTGCCCGTAAATCTTTTGCGGCCTGCAGCACTTCTTCGGGCATCATGTGGATGTATTTCCAGCTCAGGTCATATTGTCCGTTTTCGAGTATAGCCAAATCAAATGGACCAAGCTTATCGCCGATTTCTTTAAAATGGCTGTCATAACCACTGTCACCGCCCAGGTACAGCTTCCGGCTTGGCGTCTCCAGGACATAGGAGGCCCAGAGTGTATTGGCCGACCACATGCTGCGACCTGAAAAGTGTCGTGCCGGTGTGACTGTTACATGAAATCCATTGCCTAGATCTACTTCATCCCACCAATCTTTTTCTATAATCTGATCGTTGCGGTAGCCCCAATATTCCAAATGTTCACCCACACCAAGTCCAACGATGACTTTGCCAACTCGGGCTTGCAATGCTTTGAGCGTTTTGTAATCCATATGATCGTAATGATCATGGGAAATAAATAGGTAATCGATGGCTGGAAGCGCATCCGCTGTTGTTACATCAGCGCCCGCAAAGGCTTTGCCGCTGCCCGGTATGGGCGATATGCTGCCGCTCAGTACGGGATCGACAAGGATAGTTTTACCATCTGTACGCAACAGATAGGAGGAGTGGCCCAACCAGACCAAACCATGGGATGTGGTAAAGAGACTGTTCCAATCGACAGGTACCGAAGGTATCTTGTGCTTGGGGCTGGTTTCGGTTGATTTTTTGAAAAGATAATCGGAAAGGGCTACCGTCCAGCTTTGCGTTAGCTGTGGTGTTGGGCTGCTGTTGCGAAATTTTCCGTCCTTGAAGTGCTTCGATTGCTCGATACGTTTAAGTCTTTCTCCTGAGGGCCTCTTGCCAAATTGGGGATGCATCATAAAGCTTGTGATTAATCCGATGAGAACAACAAGCGTTAGGGCTGACCATTTCAAAAATCGGAAGAAGCTTCTGGCTTGGTGTTTTGTTTTCATCTTACTTGTTTTACAATACAAAAATAGCTCGCTCAGCTACCTATTGTTTTTGTGTAAAGCTCAATTTTTATGTTCTGTACGGCTCACGTCCCTATATCTGGGGGCAGGTTTGTGTTCGATATAAGGTCGCCGTATACCTATTCAGCTGGTTACAGAAGTTGACTGACTAAAGGTAATAGGTTTTTCTGACTGTCCAGTATCGTTATCCGCGTTAATGGGGTATCCGTTTTATAAGGCTTAAAATAGAAAGCCTTTGCGGTCAAATCACAAAGGCTTTCTATACAAGTTGACATCAACTTTAAAACTATTTCGCTGCAAACAAAAGCTATTGGCCAACAGGTGTAATCTGATCGGGATAGGGGATCTGTTGTCCATTGGTCTTGTAGGTCGGCAACTGGGCTTTCCATGTCCGCAGCTGATCGGAAAGGAGCTTGCTGAGCTCGCTGGTTTTTTCTTTCATTTTAGGAGCCAGGTTATTTAGTTCACCGATATCATCCTGAAGGTTATAGAGTTCCAGTTTCCCCTGTTTCATATCGTAAAGCAGTTTATAGTCACCTTGGCGTATGGCCGAAAAGAAATTGATACCCGGACCATCGGGAACGGTCCATTTGTTGGGAACATGCCAGACAAGAGGACGTTGGTTCCAGCTGTTGTCTGCTTTGTGCGCCATCAGGGGCGTTAGATCTTTGCCATCAGGCTGTTGCTGCACGAGCTGATAATCTGTTACTTTGGCCATCTGGAGTATGGTCGGGAACAGGTCTTCGACGATGACCGGAACGGGGTTGCAGCTTGCTTGGTGGATGTTAGCCTGTTTAATCAATAATGGAATGCGGATGCCCCCTTCATAGAGGGAGCCTTTGCCTGCCTTGAGTGGGAGATTCTGTGTATGGGGCTCGCCCGACCGTGGGGGACTGAGACTGAGCCCACCATTATCACTCAAAAAGATAATGACGGTGTTGTCGTAGAGTTTTTTGTCTTTTAGGAACTGAACGATATCGCCCATACTTTTGTCATAGCCTTCAACCAGCGAGGCATAGGCCGCTTCTGTTGAGTCCAGGCCACGGTCGAGGTATTTTTGTACAAATCGGGGATCAGGCTGAATAGGTACATGCACGGCATAATTGGAGAAATGAAGGAAGAAAGGTTCCTTGCGGCGGATGGGCTCCTCAAGCGCTTTCAATGCTTCCTGCGTCAGTGCTTCGGTCAGAAAAGTGGATGTACCATGATACTCCATTAAATCTGGAACGGCTTGGTAGCTTGCCTTGCCGGGCAGGTTGCCATAGTTTTGTTCCCCATAGTAGTTTTGCGGATGTCCGGCGGAATGCCCGGCGACATTGACCATAAAGCCCAGATTGAGTGGACTGGCCCCTCGAGTGCCAGCAGATCCCCAGTGCGCTTTACCAATATGAATGGTGTAATACCCATTGTCCTTGAGTATGCTTGGAAATGGCGTAGCATAGATCGTATGGGGAATATTAGGTACGGGACTCAAGCCATTGATATTCCAGTCCGGTGGATTGAGCAGTTCATCCTTACTATCCGTAGCGGTATTGGCTTTGGGGTTTGTCCAGTTGGTGACCCGGTGATGTGCTGCATTCAGCCCTGTTAGAAAGCTCACCCGAGAAGGTGTGCACACCGGAGTCGCATAAGCATTCGTGAATTTGGTCGCATCTTTGGCCAGTAGTTCCAGATGGGGCGTATGAAACTTTTTGTTAATTGCTGTTTTGACTTTATAAAAGGGTTCAGACATGTCCTGCCAACCTAGGTCGTCAACAAAAAATACGACGATATTGGGCCGATCGTTCGGGCTGAGCTGCTGCGCCTTGCCGACGTTCTGGGCATGGACCGCCGACCCGATGCTGCTGCATAGCAGCGATAAGATGAGTAATCTATAGTTTTTGAAGGATAACATAGAGACAAATGTTTTGCTACTGATCTAATTTGTTAAGTCACTTTTCTTCCCATCAATGGTATTGTTCGATATTTCACTGTGAATCACACGTTCGAAGAATACCCTTTTTTTATTCCAATGAAAGGCTGGATAGGCCTTATTTGTCCTGATTCGATTGCCGCGAAAAACAAGACCGTCAACAGACTTTGCATACAGTATCGGCTTATCAAAGGTCTCAAAAAGATTGTCTTCAATGAGGATGCCGCTATGAAAATATTGCCGTTGATTTTTAAGATCCGGAATTTCAGGATAGATTGAGATAATCGCATTGGTAAACTGGAACATATTGGTTAGGGCATTGATAAATGTATTCTGTCTGATCACTATGTCATGACAGCTGCCTGTTTCATACCAGCCATTGGCGTCGCCACAGAGCAGGATAGCGGTGCCGGAAGTATGGTCAAAGAGGTTTTTTTCGACAAGGGTTTTTCTAGGCGTGCTGAACAATGCACCGCGAGCACGATTGTGACGAATGGTATTTCCACTGAAAACAACTCGTGGTGTCCAGCTGAGGTTTTCAATACCAATGGATGTTTTCGCTGGGTCAATCGCTGGATCAAGGGCCTGTTTAAACGTAATCTTAAATTCGCGGATCGGATCATCGGCTTTATCCCGCAAAACGTGAATGGACTGAATCTGGTTTTTCTGATCCCAAAGTTCCATGGTGCCTGACCGGACAAACTGTACAGTATCGCCCGTATTCCCCCAGTCGAATCCGTAGGATTGATCGTGCATATAACGGCCGACCAGTGTTTTATCATCCAGTCGCTCGGTGATTTTCAGGTAAGTACCATGGATATTGATCGCGTCGTCCATCATATTTTCATACAGCCCATTTTTGGAGACGATGATACCTTTACATCCTGAAAAATGGGTTGCATCAGCTTGTGCAGTAAAATATCGGGGATCTTGATCACCCCGCAGGGCGACTTGAAATCTGTCGAGGCTGATATTTTCTGTGAGCTGAGCCAATAAACCCATGCCTTCTGCATAATGCACGCTGATATTTTCAAGTCGAATATCTTTTCCTTTATGGACAAAAACACCGGGGCTAGGGCGATGTCCAGCACGCATAGCCACAACGGTACCCGGAATAAGCTTGGGATTTTTCCATTGCTCGGCTTGGATAATACCTGGCGAAAGCTCGCTTACTTTTTTAGTTCCTACCCCAATATCACTGGTATTGTAAACAATGCGTTTGGTTTTCTCTTCAAAGGCGATGCCTGATGTTGGGCGCATGGCCCAACCTTCTCCAGTATTGTAAAATATACTGTCTTTGATTGTATAGCTCACCCAGGGAGCTGTTTTGTAAACGATTGTACCATTGATCGTGTCATTCTTTAGGATCTGTACCTGACAGATCTGTGGACGTTCAAAATCGATGTGGATATTTTTAAGGGTCAGGTTTTTATTCTCGATCAAGGCAATCGGTAACATCCGACCATGGTAGATGAAGTCGGAGCCTTGGCCATCGATTGTAAGGTTGTTGCACTGCTCTAATGCAATGCCTACTACTTTGGGATTGTCCTGATCGTGATTGGAAATATAGTATGTCCTTGATAATGCACCCTCGGGATAAAAGTCGTAGCGTCCTTTTTTGAATTTTAGAACAAGAGCTTGTTTTTTATCGATCTTTCCGAGAATTGCCTGAAGGACTTTGTTGATTGCTACAGAACTGTTGGTCCCGGTATTGGGAAGGATACCATAATCGGATAGGTAAACGACCTTGGGGACTTGTGAAGCGATGCTGTTCAGGTAAAAGCAGGTTGTCAGTAAGATGATCAGTATTGATCGGATCCGGCAGATAAGTATTTTCATTTTGATTGTTGGTTTATGCGCTATTGTCGCCAATTGGATGACTGCTTGCCGAATATAAGTATTATCGCTTAACATGCAAATTTCCATCCTTGTATTTCATCAAAAAAAACTAACTTTAGAGGCGAAACTTCAGTTTCCTCATAAACCATTGATTACTTAATTAATTATAATGCTAAATAAGAATCTCAAATTGAAATCTAAGGCAATTGTACGCACGATCTGTTGCTGTACTTTTTTTTCGATTTTTGTGCTAAAAGGTTTTTCCCAGGCCAAAAACGCAAAAGACCTTGTGGATTATGTCAATCCATACATGGGAAATATCAGTCATTTACTGGTACCGACTTATCCGACGGTCCACCTACCCAACAGTATATTACGGGTGTACCCCGAAAGAGGGGATTTTACCTCGGACCGTTTGTATGGTCTGCCGCTTATCGTAACGAGCCACCGTGGCTCGTCGGCCTTCAACCTGAGTCCAATGTTGCATTTGCCAAATCAACTCAGTCCGGTACAATTGTATAGTTATGATCAGGAGGAGATCAAGCCTTATCGTTATTCCGTTGTTTTGGATCAGGAAGATATTAAAGTGGATTATGCACTATCGCACCAGTCGGGTATGTATACTTTCACTTTCCCGAATACGTCCACAAAATATCTGCAGTTTAATTCACGTGAAGGGGAACTGCAATGGGATGGTCAGGCGCTGTCGGGAATACAGGAAATTGGCAATGGAACACGTGTATATATCTATGCGGTTCCTGAGATCAAGCCTAGTGCAGTAAGCAAATTGCAGGGACAACAGCTGGAAAAAGGAACAGCTGCCAAAGGAAGAAATGCTTGCCTGGTACTACAGTTTGACCAGCCGGGAGCTCATTTAAAAATGAAATATGGAGTTTCATTTATCGATGCTGCGCAGGCCAAAGCAAACCTGAACCGTGAGATTGCTGATTTCGATCAAAAGAAACTAGCGGAAAACGGACGTGAAATCTGGAATCAGGCCTTGGGAAAAATCACTGTTGAAGGTGGCAATGAAACCGACAAAAATGTGTTTTATACTTCCTTATACAGAACTTATGAGCGTCCGGTAAACATTTCCGAAGGCGGACGTTATTTTAGCGCATTTGATGGCAAGGTCCATTCGGATGATGGAAAGCCATTTTTTACAGATGACTGGATCTGGGACTCTTACCGTGCGCACCATCCCTTACGTGTATTGTTGGAACCTGGTACAGAATCCAATATCCTCAATTCCTTTGTACGGATGTCAGAGCAGATGGACAAACCTTGGTTGCCGACCTTTCCAGAAATTACGGGAGATAGCAGAAGGATGAATTCCAACCACGGGGTTGCCACTTTGCTGGATGCCTATCGTAAGGGCATCCGTGGCTTTGATATTCAGAAGGCCTATCTAGCGGCAAAAGGAGCAATCACCGAGAAGACTTTGGCGCCATGGTCGGATAAACCTGCTGGGAAAATGGATGATTTTTTCAAAGAAAAGGGCTATATTCCGGCCTTGCATCCGGGCGAAAAGGAAACGTATCCCGAAGTACATGGCTTTGAAAGACGCCAACCGGTAGCTGTTACACTGGGGACATCCTATGACCTCTGGTGTCTGGCACAACTGGCCAATGAATTGGGCATAAAAGCAGATTATGACCTGTTTATGAAGCAGTCATTCAATTATAGGAATCTATTCAATGAGCAGACCAAATTTTTCCACCCGAAAGATGACAAAGGTAATTTTATCATGCCTTTTGATTATGTTTTTTCCGGCGGACAGGGTGCCCGCGAATATTATGGTGAAAATAATGCCTGGATATACCGTTGGGATGTACAGCACAATATTCCGGATCTGATCAAATTAATGGGGGGTAAGCAGCTGTTTGTACAGTATCTGGATGAAATGTTCCAGCAGTCACTCGGTCGTTCTAAATTTGATTTCTATGCGCAGCTACCAGATCATACAGGCAATGTAGGCCAGTTTTCAATGGCAAACGAGCCGGCGCTGCATATTCCTTACCTATACAACTACGCGGGACAACCCTGGATGACGCAAAAACGTATCCATAAGCTGATTGGGGAATGGTTCAGAAATGACCTGATGGGGGTACCCGGTGATGAGGATGGCGGTGGTATGTCGGCCTTTGTCGTTTTCTCTCAGATGGGTTTCTATCCGGTCACTCCGGGACTGGCTTCCTATAGTATCGGATCTCCATTTTTCGAGAAAACAACGTTAAGCCTGCCAAATGCAAAATCTTTTGTAATTATCGGAAAGAACGCTTCGTCCAAAAATAAATATATTCAGTCGGCTACCCTTAATGGAAAACCGTTAAATAGCACACAACTAAATCATGCCGATATCCTAAAGGGCGGTACGCTTGAGTTTGTGATGGGAGATAAGGCCAATAAAAATTGGGGAACTAGCATTGAATAAAAGGCGGAAAATACATCGCTGTAAATAAAAAACTGATAAAGGCCGTTGGAACCTCTTCCAACGGCCTTTATTTTTCTATTCGTTGCGAACCAAACAGGTCATAGCTTCGTAGCAGAATAATTTGTTGACAGCCCTCTGTTGACCAAAGATGTGCGATCAAAAATCGAAGAAACAATAGGAAGACAACAGGATTCGGGGAATAATGCACTTAACAGAAACATAATACTAAACACACACTGCCCACACATTTCTTTAGGAATTTAGTACCGGAAGCATGGTGTCCTGCAATTGGCCTCAAAATGCTACCCTGCCATTGTAACCGATGCGAGGAATATTCCCTTGCCGGTCATACAGAGAAAAATAGCTAGGATCGAAAATTTTGACCAGGGGTGAATTATACAAACTTATCAGACCGCGAATTATTGGAAAGCTGTTGTCAGCATGACGACCTGAAAGCTTATAATGAGCTTGTGGCCCGTTATTCACCCAGATTGTATGCCACTTGTCAGCTATATCTGAATGACGCCTTTTTAGCTGAAGAAATTGCGCTCGATATCTTGTTCTGGCTCTGGAAAAAGCGGCATGAGCTGACTATTCCTGACAACCTAAGTGCCTACCTCCATCGGGCAGCGCGCAATGCCGTCATCAGCCAATTGCGCAAACAACGTCGCAATATTGTCGAAACTGTCGCGGATTATACCGAAACTGCTGCGGTTGAATACCGCATGGCCGACTACGCAGTGAGCTGTCAGGAAGAAGAAGAACAGTATCAACAGTTACTCTCGGGACTCAGCTCCCAACGCAAAGAGGTCTTTGTGCTCAGCCGCGAACAGGGATTCAGTTACAAGGAAATCGCCCAGAAAACCAACCTATCCCTCAACACCGTAGAAAATTATATGGTCGCCGCCCTGAAGCATTTTCGTAAGGGTATCCTATCCCTCTTGCTGCTGTTTTTAATCCTGTTTTTTTAATTTTTTTCAGTTCATTATCAGTTTTTTATTTTTTTTATTTTGCCATAGGTGGTAGCGTCCTCTTGTTGCGCCTCTAAGAGTGAAGAAGCAAAAGAACATGGACGAACAAATAATCACCAATGAGCTGTTGAAACGATACCTGCAGGGAAAATGTACTGTTGCTGAACAGCAGCTTATCGCAGATTTTCTGGACGATCCGAACAATTTGATCCTGCTGCACCAGATCATGGCCGAACAGACAGACAGCCTTTGGGACTCTCCAGAGGATATTCCACAGCATGATTCTGGGCAAATAGCAGATTGGCAACGACGTCTGCATGAAAGAATAGCAGCGGAGCAATTGATCCCAGCCGATAAAATCTCACCAAATTTATATCATAGACGCATTATCCCAATCCGAAAACGGATACAGTGGTTTGCCGCAGCCATACTATTGGTTGTTGGAATGGGCGCATTGCTTTGGTTTTGGATTCCACGGGGAGCCGAGCCGGGCGAACAGCTTGCCCATCAAAAAAAAGATATCACTCCGGGCAGTGAGAAGGCTATTTTGAAACTGTCGGATGGTTCGATGATCTCACTTTCCGATGCTGCCAATGGTAAATTGGTGGATCAGGCCGGTGTCAATGTGCTGAAAACAGCAGCCGGTGAAATTGTCTATACAGCAGCGGGAAAGGCTGCGGCTTCAAAAGCATTTAATAGCATCAGCACGCCCAATGGTGGACAATATCGTGTCACCCTGCCGGATGGAAGCAAGGCTTGGCTCAACGCTGCTTCTTCCTTGACTTATCCCACTGAATTTGATCAAAATGAACGCCGTGTAAAAATGACCGGTGAAGTGTATTTTGAAATTGCTAAAGTCAGCAACGAAAAAAAAGAACGTATCCCATTTTTTGTAGAGACCGATAAACAGCTGATTCAGGTATTGGGAACAACTTTCAATGTCAACGCATATACCAACGAACCGCAGGACTGTACCACACTTGTAGAAGGTAGCGTGCGCCTGCTTGTCAAAGGTAATGGACAATCGGAATTGCTCAAACCCGGACAACAGGCGCTGGTGGGCAAAAACATGCAGCTCACAGCAGCAGATATGCAACAGAACCTGGCCTGGGTAAACGGGTATTTTATATTCCGTCGGGAGGAATTGGGAAGTATCCTGCGTAAGATCGCCCGATGGTATGATGTTACGGTAGAATGTCCACCGGAATTAAGTACAATGAAATTTACGGGAAAGGTATCTCGGAGCCAATCGCTATCGGCAGTAGCGGACATGATCGCTTCCGTCAATAAAGTGAAACTGGAGATCAAAGAAAGGAGGATTATCGTGAAGAAATAGTTACCCATTACCAATGGCATTGGATAAAAAATAAGCGGCGATGCTACCAACATCACCGCCCAAAATAGCTAAAGTCATTAAAAAAGATGTGTCGTCAATTTTTAACATTTACTATAACTACAAGACAAAAGTATGAATTTTCATCAAGTCATGCGTGTTATGAAAATCACCATGGTATTATTAACCTGTGTATTAGCACATTTAAGTGCAGCTACATATGGTCAGCGCCTAACTATTAATAAGCAAAAGGTCCTTTTGGCTGATCTGATGGAACAGATCAGCGTGCAGACGGGCTATGATTTTTTTTATGATGCGGAGATCTTTGATCATGCACCGCGCATCACGATCAATGTGGTAAATGCGCCGCTGGAGCAGGTGCTGGAACGTTGTTTTGAAAAACTTCCTTTTGCCTATACGGTCAAAAACAGCATTGTAACGATTCGACGTACAGGGCCGGAAGATCCGGTTGACGGGAAAAAGACAGCCCGCTTGTCCCAGACAGCTACAGTTCGCGGACGGGTAGTGGACGGAAATACTGGACAGCCGCTGGCTGGGATTTCCATTAACGTCAAAAATACCAAAAACTCGACTTCAACGGATGCAAATGGGAATTTCTCCATCGTGATCCCGGGGCAGCCGGCGGTGCTTGTCTTTACCTCATTGGGCTACCAGCGTAAAGAAATTAGTATCACTGCACAGCAGGCTGATCTAACCGTACGTTTGCAGTCCCTATTGACGGCATTGCAGGAGGTTGAGGTCACCGTACAAGCCCGAAAACGAGCGAATACGGAAGCCTCCGTGCTTGAAGAACGCCGTAAAGCATCCGTCGTACAGGATGCGATTTCGGCGCAATTGATCGAACGCACCGGAAGTATCACCACAACACAGGCTTTACAGCGTGTGACCGGAGTGACCATAACGGACGATAAATATGTCGCTGTACGTGGGCTGGGCGACCGCTCGGTGATTGGTCAGCTGAATGGCGTACGGTTGGCCTCTTCGGACCCTGACCGCAGTGCCATCCCCTTGGATCTGGTACCAGCTTCCTTATTGGATAATATTACGGTCTATAAGACCGTTACCCCGGATAAACCTGCCGACGCAGCTTCGGGTATTGTGGAACTGAAGACCAAATCGGTACCGGAAAAAATGACATTTGACCTGATTGCACAGACAGGCTTCAATTCCAATATCGGGTTTGGCGGAAAGTACAATAGCTTCTGGAATAGCGATATGGGCGTATTAGGTACGGCAATCAATAAGAAAGATCTCTCCAAAGACTTCCTGAATCTGTCCAGACAATACCCGGATGGCTTAAGTTCGATTCAGCAGTTGATTGCTTCGAGCAATTATAGTCCCGAAGCACGCCAGGAAGTCAATCGTATCAATGGCATTATGCAGGGATTCGATCCCGTTCTGACCTCACAGACCAAACGAGCACCGCTCAATCAATTGTACTCCGCTACCTTTGGTAACAGTTACAGCCTTTTTGATAAACATAAATTGGGCCTGATCCTCGGCGGAAACTATTACCGGCGCACGAGCAACATTTACGACGGAGATCTGACTCAATACAGTATCTACCAAGGCGTGGTCACAGGTAGCCCTTATATCTACAGTCAGCGCAAGATCCCAAATTTTACCACCACCAATAATATTGTGATGGGGAAATACCAGACTTACAAGGAAAATACAGGGGTGGAAACGCTCAATTATGGCCTGTTGGGTGGTTTAACCTATCGTTTTAATCCTCGACATGAAATCAGTTTTCAGTACCTGGGCAGTTGGGGCGGTGAGAGTACGGCAACAAATCTGCGTGGTGGATATGATTATGCGGGTTTGCCCGGCGAAGTAAACAGTACCACCTACGCGCTGAAACAAACCTTCCGTACACTGCATACCTTTAATCTACAGGGAGAACATAAATTTTTAAAAAGTGCCTATTCACCAAGGCTGAGCTACAATATGGCGTCATCCAAATCCAACCAGAATGATCCTGATTATCGTTTTGTCAATATGGTAGACTACAAACCGCGCTATGGCGGTGCCATTGAAAGGCCAAGTATTGCACATCTTCCAAATACAGGAAATGTAGATTATGTCTATACCGAACGCTATTATGCGTTAAGCTCGGGTTATGTCAATGGGTTCGGCCCTTTCGGTATTCTCCAGGCTGATCCAAATGGGCGGCGCTGGCGTAATCTGGACGAAACGAATTATAATTACAAAGCTGATTTGGCCATACCATTTAAATTATTGGGCCATAAACAGGAATTTAAGACGGGATTCAATTACCTCAACCGCGAGCGGAAATTTGGAGAAAACGTACTGTTTTTACCTGGATCTAATTTTACAAGTTATGGTGCCTATGGTCCCGGTAAATTTTCTTCAATTCCGCTTTACGATGTGGAAGGAAACCTGGATCGTCTGGTCAGCAATGAGGTGGTTGGCGTACGTGTGCCCACAGGCGGGGTAGGAGAAGGTGATTTTCCCGTGGGGGGCTTCTTGTACAATATCCAAAAATCGCCAAACAATTATACCGGATTTTATGAAACCAATGCCTTCTATGGCATGCTGGACCTGAAGCTGACAGATGAGTTCCGTATTGCCGGGGGCTTGCGCTTTGAAAATACCAATATACAATCTGCAGTGGATACAGCGAACGTGTATCTGGATCCATCGCTGACAGCAGCAAATGCCAATGGAACCGTTAACCTGAATCCGCAGAATCCCAATTCGGCCTATAAGCAGGGCTACAAACCGTACTATTCGGTCAATGCAACATATACACTCAACGAGAACATGAACTTTCGGGTAGCCTTCAATACAACATTGGCACGACCTGAATTACGGGAAATTACCAATGTCTATGAATTTGATGCTTTCCAGATGGGCTTGGTTGTCGGAAATCGTAACCTGAAAAATCAGTCGACGAAAAACCTGGATTTTCGTTGGGAATGGTTTCCCAATAGCGGTGAAGTCATTGCTGTTTCGGCCTTTGGGAAGGAAATCAACGAGCAGCTGGTGAAGGTATTCAGCCTACAGACCCAGGGACTGGCTGCAACTTTTCCGGAATTTCCGATCATCCAATTCCAGAATGATCCCAACCGGGGCCGGGTGTATGGGATCGAGCTGGAGCTGGTAAAAAACTTAGGCTTCCTTTGGGAACCAGCGCGGGATTTGTTCCTGGGCTCGAATCTGTTGCTTGCACAGAGCAATATTAAGAAAACGCCAGAGCGCCTTGCTGCTAACTGGTCTGTCGACCGGAATGCGCCTACAAATAGTCCGCTCTTTGAGCAGGCTCCCTATAGTATCAATGCCTGGTTGAATTATAACAATAAAAACTGGGGTACAGATATCACCGCGACGTACAATACAGTAGGTGAAAGACTGGTGCAAATTAATCTAACGGGCGAACCGGATCTTTATACACGGCCATTTTCCATGTTGGATCTGGTATTCAGCCAAAAGTTGAATAAGAGGCTGCTGTTTAAAGGGTATGCAAAGAATATCCTGAATCCAGCCGTCAAAACCGTATATGCCAATCCAAACACAGGTGGCAAATGGTATGGACGCGAATACCTCAACCGCAGTTACAAACGCGGGACTGAAATTATGGTTGGTTTTACCTATAACATTTTATAAGTATGAAACAGCAAAAAAAAGGAAAGAATGGGTTGCAGTTGAATGTGATACCCGGGCTATCCCTGCAACAGATGATACTGCTTTTGATCAGTGTTGTTGCCTTCTCCTGTAAACGGGAAAATTTAGATTATACCTTTGACTATAGACCTAACACCGATGCCGAAAAAGCTTCGAATGTACGTTTGGTCAATTTATCCGAGAATGCACAGCTGATTGCAAATGGCGACAGCCTGACGAATTTCTTTGTACCACCACAGCGTTCAGGTTATATTCCACCGGAAGAACTGACGCCTCCGGGAACGCGTTATTTTCCCAAAGATGGACGCTTGGGGCAGAGCTGGGCCGTACCGCAGGATCTTTTCCAGCCTGATGGCACGGTACGTTTTAGGACCACCTTTGTACCAATACCAAATAAGCCGATTGCCTCTCATGATGTTGAATTTACGGTCCGCGATTCTTACCATGCTCCGAAGGACTATTACCTGCTGATCAATCACGAAAGTAGGGTGCAGAAACCGGATAGGCTGGTGGAGGTACCGCGCAGTGTGACAGCTCCGGCGCGTCCGGATCATTTTAAAATCCGGATTATTAATTTCACCAAGAAATTGATGCCTACCAGCTCCATGGAAGACATTACGGGGCCGATTACACTAACTTATGCCGATGGAACTCCCGTCAGCAACAGCACAACAAGGATTGCAAGCGATGCCTGGTCAGATTATGTGGAACTGCCTTATGGTACATATCAGTTTAAACTATTGACAGCTGATGGTAGGCAGATCCCGGCTGTTGGCCATACCTATTATAATACTATTGACCGTTTCAATTCAACCATGGAAATGGGAGGGGGGGCAATCAGCCGAATGTCTTCTGGTCAGACCTATGCACCGGTTCAGACCTTCCAACCCGGCGGTATCTATACAATTGTCGTGCACCCGAAAGAATTTACCTGGACCACGGGTACGGACGATATCCGTGAACTGCAAAATGGTTTCCAGATTATAGCCGATATCAGCGAGCCGCTCAATCGGACCTATGCGCAGATACAACTTGCCAATACCATCATCGGACAGCAGACGGTACTCAAAGCCAAAGGACAGACAACGGCTGCTGCAGCCTATGGCAAAGCATCGGATTATATCCGTGTGGTCGCTGGTCAGCAGTCTATTGCTATTGAAACAACTTCAGGACAGGCTTTGGCCACCGTCGATGCTGAACTACAGCCCGGACAAAATTACACCGCTTGGCTGTATAGGGATCAGGATAAAAAAATGAGGGTCTTAGTTGCGGCCAATAACCTGGCGGGAACGGTCTATACCGGGAAAGAAGGTGGAGGAAATAATGCAACAATAGACCGGATCCGGTCCAGCTATATGTTTAATTTCCGTTTCCTGAATTTCTGTGCAGCTTTGCCTTATGCCACATTCACCAATGCTGAAGGACGTCCTTTTGGTACAGGAGCAATGGATAGTGGTGTAAATATGGCTCCCGGAGTTTTAAATATCCTGCAACCTTATACATCACTGCTCTATAGCGCCGCCAATGATACGGGTGGTCCGTATCAGTTTATGGTTTACAGCTCGCTACCGACACGCATTCCTGGCGATTGGCTGGAACAAATCAAGCCTTTGTCCAGTACGCAACTTGTTGCAAACCCCAAGCTGTATACGGCTGTAGGACGTAAAGTTCCATTGCATGAACCCGGCGTATATTCCATTGCTGTCATTGGTGATCTAAAAGGCACCACGGAAGCTGACAAAGCGAAATTTATGGTAGTAAAACATACGAAATAACCATTTTTATGAAACACAAGATTTTAAATTGTCCCCTTTTTGCAGGTATCGCGTTATTATTTGTTTTTAGCATAGCGAGCTGCACAAAAACCGAATATAGAACCGTTGAAGACCCTGCCTATATCCGGGTATTCAATAATTTGACCTATACACTCACCTTGGATAATAAAGAAGAAGCGCAGCCTTTTTTTTGCATGTTCGTTGATCCAGCGTTTGATGCTTCAGGCAAACCTATTGGTGGACTGGTGATAGGTGATTTTTTGGATAAACGGAATATTTATGCTGCACCCAATGCCGCACATGCCGGATTGAGTACCTCTAAATACAACCCGGAATATCCAGGTAAGGAACTGGTACCCACAGCACCGATCTTGAATGGTTTTGATCTGACAAATTGGGCGCAGGTACCTGCGGGCAAACGCCGTTTTCTTTTTATGGCACGGCCGATCAGCAATGTACCTTTTGCAAAATTGCCGGACGAGCAGCAGCGCAAGGTATTTCTAGATACTACTATTGATCTCTCATCGCGTGAAGTATACACATTACATATTTTGCAGAAGGATTTTAGGACAAAGGAAAACGGACTCTACGTACGTCAGGAGACTTTCCATAAACAGGCTTTTTCGGATACGTTGACATATGTCAATTTTTATAACCTGAGTGCCAAAGGTTTTCAACAGGCCGAGCCTGCATTGAAATTGCCCGTACCGGGAACAACAGCGTCTTTGCGCTACGGTTTACTTGATACGATGAATATTTTTATCACGCATATTCAGCCAAGTGTGAATGCTGCTGGGGCGACAGAGCAACAGCGTATTCCAAATTTCAGTTATCAATATGCTGGCCGCCTGCTACGGAACATTGACCTGCCTAAAGTGACCCCCTATTATGGCTTCCCGATCTTCTTGCAGGATAAAAATAAGGTGTATTCCAATACCTGGCAGTATATCCAGTTTTTTGCACCTGCCATTGACCCACGTACCGCAGGATCTTATCTCGAACCGCCATCGGTCCCGGGAGGGCTTACCGAACCTGCTGTCAAAGACGGTAGTTTTGGCTATATGCTGATGGATCATGCACAGTACTCGCCCAGTTATTACCTAAATACTTTTTTCCCTGGTCTAACTGTCAATGTTCATTCGGGAACAGCTAATCCGCGAACTTTTGGTGTAGTCAATAGTATTGAAATCGTCAATGGCCATGCCTTTCTGACCACAGTACAACGTAAATATCCGCAACCTATTTATTAATTATGAGATCTGATATTTTAGCTATGAGATGTAATATATTCGTTCCACTCGCCTTATTTTTCAATCTTCTCTTTTTTTGCGCCTGTAATAATAAGGATCTGGACGTATATGTCGAAAATGACAAGTACAGCAATGCTGCCGATTTCATTGGTAACAACTATAATCTGACTTTGTTGTATGCTGCATTGAAGCAGGCCGACTTATTGAATCTGCTCAAAGAGGAGGGGCCATATACCTTGTTCGCGCCCACGAATAAAGCCTTCAATGATCTTGGGATTGTTCGTGCCAGTGATTTCACGAGCATGAAGCGAGATAGCCTGCGCCAGTTATTGCTTTATCATATTTTGCCCCGAAGGTTGTATACCAGTGATGTACCACCAAATACCATCGACAACAAATATGTTAACATGATGGAAAAAGAACTGTTTATCGGTTATAAAACACAGAAAGTGTGTGCGGAATGTAATTTGATTTCGGATTTATATGTCAACGGTTCTAAATCTGTTTCTGCGACACAGAATATTGTATTGGCGAATGGTGTGTTGCATGTCGTCGACAAAGTGCTAAAATATAATCCCACTGTACAGGATGTCTTGAATTCCAAACCTGAGTACAGTTTATTTGTTGCACTGCTCAAACGTACGGGTGATTGGAAGCGTCTGGGAGAGCCCGTCAATACAACTGTTTTTGCACCCGATAACAAGGCTTTTGAGAAGGCCGGATTAACAGCCGATGACATCGTTCATTTGGATCCCGGCAAGTATGGCAAGCGATTGTCGCGTGTTTACCTGTTGTATAACCACTTCTTTCTTTCCGATATGGCGATCTATGGGCAGTTACCGGGTTCAGGCTATTACGGCAGCCCTTATTATCGTGCGCGCATCGTGGGGGATGAATTATATTATTTTGGCATTTCCGCCAATACGCCAATGGAGCCCTTTATTATTCACAGTCAGGCTCCTGAAGCCAATACTCCGCTTCGGATCAGCAATTTTCAGCCGGGTTATCAAACGGATTATAAAGCGGACAATGGTGTTGTTCATGGAATCAACAGCCTGTTGGTATTACCCGAAGAAGCACTGATTAAGGAATCAACTAAGACCAATAAATGATGAAAAGTATTTTAAATCAATATATTACGTTTGCAGTATTTGCTGTCCTGCTCTTATTTTCCGCCTGCAAAAAAACAGAGTTTATGCCTGATGCAGTAGGCGAAGAGATTCCGGCTCCAACCTATCCTTCATTGCTGGAAGGACTGCCGGACAATACGGGTTTGTTTAAAGCGATGTGGCAAAAGGCCGAAATGGATAAGGTCCTTGCAACCGAACAGGCGCAGGCCAAGCTAACCTTTTTGGTACCGGGCAATAATGCCATGGAAACCGCTGGTTATAGTGCTGCAAAAATACAGCAGCTGACAAAAGACTCCTTGCAGACCATATTGCGTTATCATGTACTCAACGGTGCAATCAGTTCCGATCAGCTGGCGACGATAGGGCGGGATTTGACTTTTTTTACCCTATTGAAGCATCCTAAATTTTTGGATGGTGAGCCCCGGGCGGGTACATTGGTTCGGACGGTACCTTATTTTTATCGGCAACAGCTGAGTGTGGAGCAAGGCAATCTGATTATTGATGGAAAGAAATTAAAAATCGGGTCGGAACTCGCCATTGCACAGGGACATGTTTTTGTTATCGAACAGGTGCTTAAAGCACCCCGACAGCAGATGTACGATTTTCTGGTAAAGGATGGGCGTTTTTCCTTGTATTTAAAGGCTATGGAGCTTAACAATATCGAATATGCCAATGATTTTATGATGAATATGTTTCCAGGTTTTGGTTTGCCAGTTCGTTTTATGCTTGATTGGAACTATTATTTCGAAGGGACTTTTCATTATAGTGCTGAGCGGCCTAGAAATGTTATCCATTGCACCCTGTTTGCGCCAACCGATGCTGCTTTCAACCGGATGGGCATTTATACCGAGGCTGATCTGAGGGCGTTGAATGGTCGGATAGAAACCCCATGGTATTATGAAACGAACCAATTGACTCCGGTGGATAGCTTGCTCAAGTACCAGTATATCGGTGGCGCGAGATTGGAGACAGGGTATAATGAAGATTATTCCATGGTTACGGTCGACGTGCAAATGGATCGTTTTCTGAATAATTCAACTATTTTTTCGCAAATGTTGGACAACAAAAAGCTGGCTGAATTTAAGAATATCTACCATCGATTTTACCGTTCAGGCAACCATATTCAGGTTGGACATTTAAAAAGCAAAGAACAGCCTGTGAACATTATCGAGGAAAATATCAATACCATTCAGGGGCCCGTTCACGTTGTCGACCGGATTATCGTACCGGATGATTTTAGCATGTGGCATAAGAAAAAATAGTAGACAACGTGTAAACGATTAGACAAAAAGACATGAAATCAATCAACTATCTATACCTCATTTTAATGATGTTATCCCTTGTGAACTGTTCCAAGGATGCGATAGAACCAAATGCGGAGATCGAAAAGAATACCTTAAACGACCTGGTACGGGACAATTTTGGACTGACCTATCTAGCCACTGCGCTGTATAAAAGCGGGCTGAATAAAATATTGATGCAGGATGGTTCGTATACCTTGCTGGCTCCATCGGATGATGCTTACAAGGTCGCTGGTTATCGGAATCCGGCTGCGGTATATGCCGAACCAGCGGGTAAACTCGCTGAACAGGGGAATTATCATATCCTCAAAAATGTTGTACTATTTACAGGAAAGGATTTAAAAATGAATCAGGAGGAGCAAACGGTATTGGGTACTAAAGTGTATTGGAGCCGGGTGAAGCGCGGCAAAGATACACTGACAACGATCAATGGCGGCCGACTGCTGCAGGCGGATACCAAAGCCGCCAATGGAGTCATGCAGGTGCTTGACCGTTTATTGGTCCCTAATGTGCATAGCAACCTCAAACAAGCGCTGGCGGCAGATGCTGATCTCAGTTTGTTTTATCAGGCTTTAAAGGTTTCGGGCTTATTGGAATCACTGGCGGGTACAGCGAATTATACGGTATTTGCGCTCAACAATGTAGCGATCAAACAACTTGGCTATCCCGATCTAGAGGCCATCGAAAAGGCTGATCCTGCTGTATTAAAAAAGCTCTTGAACTACCATATTGCCAGGGAACGCAAGTTTGCACAGGATTATTTCCTGCTGACACCCGATGGAACAACGAGTTATACCGAAACGATGCTGAATAAAAAGACTGTGACCATTAATTTGCTGGGGCAATACAATGTACCTAATAGTTTTACGGGGATAACAGTTCAAGGCACCGGTAATTCTTGGGCACTGACACCGGTGCGTATGGATGTGCTTGCCGGGAATGGGGTCATCCATGTAATGGGACAGGTGCTCCAACAATAAGGTGACAGACTCTGTGTTATACACTCAGATTTATAAAAAATGTTTACATGAGAACAATCAATCATACAATATATCGTTGGCTAGGAATGCTTATTGCATTGTTTATGCTGCAGTTACAGCCAACAAGGACTTTAGCCCAGGAGACCTCGGGTGCCCTGACAGGCCGGGTACTGGACGGATCGAAAGCGCCAATAGGGGGCGCCTCCATCGAAGCGCTGCATATCCCTTCGGGTACAAAATATACACTGTCAGCAGACAAAGACGGCCGTTTTACGATCAATAATATGCGCATCGGCGGACCTTATCGCGTTAGCGCTACTGCTGTAGGGCTACAGGCAGATATTCGCGAAGATATTTATGTCCGTTTGGGCGGAGCACAGGAAATTGAACTGCTGCTTGAAGTAGCCAACCAACGGATGGCAGAGGTGATTGTCAGCGGTCGGGCAAGGGGGCAGCGGGCGGACAGCTTCGGTGCAGGTAAAAATATTTCGGCTGAGCAGATCCGCAATATGCCCACCGTATCACGTTCGATCACGGATGTGACCCGCCTGACACCACAGGGGAGCCGCGACAATAGTTTTGGCGGCACCAACTTCCGTTACAATAACGTCACCGTGGATGGCGCAATCAATAACGATGCAATCGGCTTTTCGCCTTCTCTGGGTGGGCAGACCGGTACCTCGGGCATGGCCGGGAGCTCGACCCGCACTAACCCGATCTCCATTGATGCGATCCAGGATGTGCAGGTATATCTTGCCCCCTATGACGTCAAGATCGGTAACTTTACGGGTGGTTCCGTGAATGCGGTGACGCGTTCGGGAACCAACAAAATCGAAGGTTCGGTATATGGTTTCGGACGCAATGTGGCACTGACCGGAAAAGACCGTGTAGGGACACTGGGCAAGATGAACAGTGACTTCTACGATTACCAGTCCGGTTTCAGGATCGGTTTCCCGATTATTAAAAATAAACTGTTCTTTTTCAGTAACGAAGAGATCGCGCGCCGGCAGGATCCGACGCAGCTTTTTGTCGGTACCGCTGAAACGGCCCAAATTTTGAGCGCTGCGGACGCCGAAAAAATAAGCACTACAGTTAAAGGCCGCTATGGCGAGGTGTTTGATGCTGGAACTGCTGGATTGTATACAAACTGGAGCAAATCGATCAAGTTCTTCAACCGTGTGGACTGGAATATCAATGCCCGTCATCAGCTGGCGGTGCGGAACAATACCATCCGCAGTTCGGCCACGCACATGGATCGCGACCAGCAGGATTTTCGTTTTTCGAGCATGGCTTTCAAACAGACCAATAACCAGAGTAGCACGGTGGCCGAACTGAAAAGCAGATTCTCCAACAGTCTGTCCGCAAATATAGTGGTCGGTTATACAGTGGTCAACGACCGCCGTGATCCGCTGTCGGATCCGACACTGCCGCAGGTACAGATCCAGGGGCGCACACCGGGAACAACAATCTACATCGGCACGGACCGTGAAGCGAGCATCTTCGATATGCAGCAGCGCACCTGGGAATTTACGGGCAACCTGACCTGGAATACGGGACGCCATAAGCTGTTGTTCGGTACGCACAATGAACTTTACAAAATCCGTTATGGTTTTGTCAACAGCTGGAACGGGCGCGTTGACTACAACAGCATCGAAGATTTTGTTAGCAACAAACCATATCGGGTGCGGGGAAGCTATAATTATAGCAACAATACCCGGGATTATATTTTGGCGCATCCGGCAGCAGACTTTGGAGTAAATATGTACAGCCTCTACATGCAGGATGAAATCCGCATTCATGAGCGGTTGCGAATTACCCCTGGGCTTCGTGCTGACCTGGCCAGCCTGCCAGAGATGCCTGAGCTTGGTGAAAAAGTCAAGCATATCCTTCCGGATCCCAATTTTGGTACAACCTATCAGTATACACCGCTGAGCCGGTTGCACAATGATTTTATGAACCGGATACAATTGTCGCCGCGTGTGGGCTTCCGCTGGGAGATCACGGAAGACCGGAAGCTGGTGCTGCGTGGCGGAGCTGGGCTATTTACGGGTAGAATTCCCTTTGCCTGGCTGGCCTACGCTTATTACAATACGGGCAATAGTTACGGTGCTTTCGACCAGCGGGCAGATCAGAAACCCTTTGCACCGGGCAGCGATGCGATCCGCCCAAGTGAAACTGGCCTGGCCGATTTTATTGCCCAGAACGGCGCTGTTGTGAACGATCCGAACAGTGGAAAAACGCAGGTAGATCTGGTGGATAATGGTTTTACGCTGCCGCAGGTCTTTCGTGGAAGTTTAGGACTTGATTATGAGGCCTCGGGCGACTGGAAGTTTACTCTGGAGGGGATCTATACCAAAAATATCAGCGATGTGTTATTTCAGCAGCTCAATACGGCTGACAACCCGCGCTGGTACGGTTATGACCGCGAACACCGACAGCCGGTATACAGCGGGACCGTAGATAGCCGTTTTTCGAATATCTACCTGCTGAGCAATACGAACCAGGGCTATAAATACAGTGTAACAGGAACGATAGCGAAGAAATATAAGGTGTTCAATGCTACCATGAGCTACACCTATGGTATGTCCAAAGACCTGTCCAACGGAGTGCGCAATTCGATGGAGTCGAACTGGCAGCTCAATCAGTCGCTGATCCCGAACAATCCGGGCCTGGCTTATAGTAATTTTGATATCCGGCATCGGATCGTAGGCAGTGTCGGTTATGATAAACGATGGCATCGTGCCGGCCGGACAAACGCCACACTGTTCTTTTCCGCGCAGTCCGGTTCGCCATTTACTTATGGTATCGTAAACAATAGCATACAGGGCTTACCACAGCAGGTATCGCTGGTCTATATACCTACAGCATCGGAGGCAATTCGATATTTTAAGGATATTGCCGGTGGGCAGACCGCTGCACAGCAGGCGGCTGCTTTCAATGCTTTTATAGATGCCAATGCTTATTTAAGCGGGCGCCGTGGTGATTTTACCGAACGCAACCAAGCCCGTACCCCCTGGAATGTGCAGGCGGACCTGCGGCTGGCGCATGAACTTCCAGTCAACAAAAAGGGACATCTGCTAACCATTTCTGCGGATGTGATGAACTTGACGAACCTGCTGTACGGGAAATGGGGCATCCAGTATTTCTCGCCAAACACGTTCAATTCGACAAGTTCCGTGGGCCTGACGCCGAGCTTGTTTCCGCCACAGCAGAACGAGGGCAACTGGCCGGTCTTTGTGTTCAGTAATCCTGGGACACCTTATAGTATTGATTATTTTAATTCAAGAGCTCAGGTACAGCTCGGCTTGCGCTATTCATTTTAGATCAGGACACAGGATGCGGCATCTGGGGAATTCTCGCTCCAGATGTCCATCTTGCTTAAATAGACAGAAAATTTGGCTACCGGAATAGATAGAAAACAGCATAAACTGCTGATGGAGTGTATAGATAGACTGCTTGAAAGTGAAGCTGACCCACAAGAGTGGCTCAAACGCAAAGCGGAACTGGAAAATGCATTTGGAGAAGTACTCCGTACGATACGACAGGTTGAACAGTCTATCGTGAATTATAAAAATCTGTATGCCGGTATCCGGCCTTTGGCATCCAAAGCACATCGAAGGCGGACGAAGAAACCATCAAAATCTTTTAGAAAAGATTTTGATAAAGACAAGTGACAAAAATTCCATTTTATAGGTATTAGACAATCGATTGCGTGAATAACGCAATCGATTTCGTTTATCCAATACTTTGTTCCCAAAGATTATCCCTCTAATTTAAGGGACTAAACCTGTCAATCGTAAACTGAAAAACTGATTGACACAATAATAACTAACTATTTAATTATGATTTCAAAATTTACAAGTAGCCAAAAGGTAAGCCTACTTGCTATTGCTCTTCTTGTGGCGTCTTCGCAACAGACATTTGCGGCAGATCGGCCAGCTGTATTGATAAATGCCGGGCTTGTCGTTGAACAAAATCCGATTGCAGGTAAGGTCACGGCAGCGGAAGGGCCATTGGTAGGAGCGACGGTTTCGGTGAAGGGTAGCTCGGTATCAACATCAACTGATGCGAAAGGTGCATTTTCAATCAAGGCAAAAACCGGTGATATTTTGGTCGTAAGCAGTGTGGGCTATAAATCCAAAGAAGTGACCGTCAGCGGGAATACGGTTTTCATTCAATTGGAAAGTGACAATTCGGCGTTGGAAGAGGTCGTCGTGGTCGGATTCGCCAAGCAAAAGAAAGTGAATCTAACGGGTGCGGTACAAGCAATTAGTTCAAAAGACTTACAAGATCGTCCCGTGACGAACGTATCATCAGCTATTCAAGGTAAATTTTCAGGTGTAACCATCACGCAGAATTCCGGTCAGCCGGGTAAAGACAATGGTACTATACGCATTCGTGGTCTAGGGACTATCAACAACGCCAATCCTTTGGTGATTGTGGATGGGATCGAAAGTTCGATGAATAATATCAATCCAAATGATATTGAAAGTGTATCCGTATTGAAAGATGGTCCGAGTGCTGCAATCTATGGCTCGAAGGCAGCCAATGGCGTGATTTTAATTACAACAAAAAAAGGCGGTAGTGGCAAACCGCAATTAAATTATACAGGATACGCCGGTATTCAGGATCCAACGCGTCTGCCGGAATATATGAATTCCTATGATCATGCTGTAATCTTAAATGAAGCGCTAAAGAACGAAGGAAAAGATATTCGTTTTTCAGCTCAAGATCTTGAGCTTTTCAAAAATGGCTCCGATCCGGATGGGCATCCCAATACAGATTGGTTAGGTTTGTTGTATAAAGGTTCGGGATTTCAACAGTCCCATAACATGCAGGTAACAGGCGGAACGGAGGATGTACAATATATGGCTTCCGGTGGATACTTGGGCCAGAAAGGTGTGATTAAAGTAGCGAGCTCTGATCGGTATAACTTACGGACTAATGTAGGTGCTAAAGTATCAGAAAGATTGCGCTTTGATCTGGGATTGGCCTATAATTACCAACGGATCACCGAACCGGTAAATCCATATACAGGTGATATGGCGCAGATCTTTAGACAGGTCAATCGGATTCCAAGCTTTATTCCATACAAATATAGCAATGGTGTGTACGGTCGCGGTAGTGATGGTAACCCTATCGCCTGGATGGATATGGAATCGAAAGACAATATGATCTATAAGCATACGCAGGTCAATTTTTCGGGGGAATTTAAAATCTTGGAAGGTTTGAAAATTAAACAAGTCATTGGATTTCAACCCATCGATAATATGTCTTCCAAATTTGTTAAAGAAATTCAATACCAGGATCAAAATGGTGGTCTAGGGCCTAAACAAGGAATGAATAACTTAACAGTCTATAATTTCCAATCGGAGCGGTTAACTTTTCAGACTTTGCTGACTTATGATAAAAAAATTGCTGATCATCAATTTAATGTCTTAGGTGGATTTATGGATGAGACGTTCAAGGCTGACTATTCCAGTGCCTACGCGCAAGGTTTTTTGAATCAAGAATTTCCAGAACTTAATTTAGGAAGCAGAGACGGCATGAAGGTGGATGGCGGTGCAAAGAAATTAATTTTGCGTTCTTTCTTTGGGCGGATCAATTATGCTTTTGCGGATAAATATCTTCTGGAAGCCAATGTAAGACGTGACGGAACCTCGCGTTTCCTGGGAAATAATCGCTGGAGTACCTTCCCTTCGTTTTCGGCAGGATGGCGTATTTCACAGGAAGATTTTTTCAAAGAATCTGCGTTAGCTGATGGAATATCAGAATTGAAATTAAGAGGGGGCTGGGGTAAATTGGGTAATCAGCAGTTGTCTGCAACCTCGGACAATTTATACCCGACGGGCGATGCTTTCTATCCAGGCATATTCACCATTTCTCCTGGATTTAATTATCCGTTTGGGACCAAACCTGTTTCTGGTGGGGCAACCGTACAATCTGCCAATCCGTTATTGCGCTGGGAAGCGACCACAAGCACAAATATCGGTTTGGATCTGAACTTAAAGAATAACTTAGGTTTTGTCTTTGAATATTTTGACCGTCGTACAGACGGTGTATTGCTAAAACTACCTGTATCAGAACTATACGGCCTTCCATCTCCATACCAAAATGCAGGTAAAGTACAAAATAATGGGGTTGAATTACAGATCAATTATCAAAATAGCGTTGGTGACTTTAAATACAGTATTGCTGCCAATGGTTCCTACATCAATAACCAGATTAAAAAATGGGCAAGCGATGAACCACAGGTGAATGGAACATTTTATGTCTATGAACAAGGGAGACCGATCCGTTCGTTTTATGGTTATGAATCTGCTGGAATCTATCGTTCAAATGAAGAGTATAAAAATAGTGGAATAAAGGGTGTAAATGAGGAAATAGGTGCCGGGGATATTATTTACAAAGATCAAAATGGTGATAAGAAAATTGACGGTAATGATCGGGTGTATTTAGGTTCGCCAGATCCAAAATTCATCTTTGGCTTGACGTCAAATATGAGTTATAAAAATTTTGATCTAAGCCTATTTTTCCAAGGTGCAGCCAAAGTGAGTGGCTACCTATGGGGCGAAGCTATCGGTGGCATCTCTGGGTCAGATAAGCCAACAACCATCTATGCGGATCGCTTTAATGCCGAAACAAATCCAAACGGATCTATGCCACGTGCACTGACCAGCTGGGCACAAAACAGCCCATCGGGTACCCCTTCGGACTTCTGGATTCAAAATGCGAGTTACGTACGTTTAAAAAATATCACTTTTGGCTATACGCTACCAAAAACGTTTACAGATAGAATCGGAATCAAGGGCGCAAAACTATATTACAGTGGCCAAAACCTACTGACGTTTACGGGCTTTGCAAAAGGATTTGATCCGGAAGCGCCGGCAGATTCGCGTGGTAATTACTATCCGCAGGTAAAAACAAATGTCTTTGGTCTTAACGTAAACTTTTAATTGTAAATCATGAAACTTAGAAATATAACAATCGCATTGGCTGTAGTTGCATTCATGGCTTCCTGTCAAAAACTTGATCAGGAACCTTTAGATGCTTTTAATGCCGATAATTTTTGGAAAACAGAAGCGGAAGCAGATTTCGCTGTAACTGGTCTGTATAGTGGTACAAGCAATTCGGATGGAAAGATTAACGAGGGATCCGCCTGGGAAGATGGAACACAGATTTTTTATATGGATTGCATCTCGGATAACTCCAACAGCGATTTTCCATGGGAGGGTTTCCAGGCCTTAGGAAATGGTACAGCAACGCCAACAAATTCTGGAAATGCGGAAGCAAGGTATACTTATGAACATATTCGTCGGGCGAACTATATACTAGAGAATATTGACAAAGCTCCTATGGCGACGGAGAAAAGAAAGAAATTGATTGCTGAGGTTCGTGTGATTCGCGCTTATCGATACTTTGATATGGCAACCTTATTTGGCGGAGTGCCAATTATTACTAAAACATTGGCGAAAGAGGATGCTTATGTTCCGGCAAATACTCAAAAAGAGGTGTTGGATTTTGTTGAAAAAGAACTAAAGGAAGCTGCTGCTGATTTAAGCTTTGTAACTGGGGGAACTAGAATGTCCAAGGGGGCTGCCTTGGGTTTATTGGCGCGCTGTTATGCCTTCCAAAAGAGACATCAGGACGTTATTAATACGACACAGGAAATTATTTCTTCAGGAACTTATAAGCTTTTTAAGGACTATGCGACTTTATTTGAAGAGGCAAATGAAAATAATAGTGAAGTAATGATGAACATCGAATATCTAGCGAATGATCAGCCATATACGATGTTGGGCATCATGATACCAAATTCTATGGGAGGCTGGGGATCAATTGTGCCTACCCAAAGTTTAGTTGATGCTTACGAAACGGCTGATGGGAAAACAATCGGAGAGTCGACAAATTATAATCCGGCAAATCCTTATGAAAATAGGGACCCACGTCTAGCAGCAACGATCGTTTATCCGGGAGCATTATATAAAGGAAAGTATTTTGATCCACTAAATCCAGATTCAAAAGATTACCCTTCTGCTGCTGATAATGCTTCCAGTACAGCGTACAATTATAAAAAGTACATCCAAGACCCGAGCAGTTACACGAATATATGGAATGTAGGAACCAATATTATTGTGATGCGTTATGCGGAGATCTTGTTATTAAATACTGAAGCAAAAATTGAGCTGGGCAAGGTTGATAATAGCGTATATGAAAATATCGATCAGGTACGCCAGCGTGCAAAAATGCCAAAAGTGGATAAAGCTGTTTATGCTACACAAAGTAAATTACGCGAACTGGTACGCCGCGAACTGCGTGTGGAACTAGCTGGTGAAGGACGCCGTCGTTTTGACATCATCCGGTGGGGGATTGCCAAAGATGTGATGAACGGTCCGGTAAATGGTGCTTTGTCAAAAGGAACGGTCGATCCCAAAACAGGAAAAGTAACCTACACGTCTTTGACTGACCGCTTTTTCTCCGAGAACAGAACATTCAAAGCCGGAAAAAATGAATTATGGCCAATTCCACAAGCTGTTATCGACAACAGCAAAGGAACCCTGAAACAAAATCCTGGTTACTAATCGCGCAATAAGCACAATGCAGACATAGCGCATTATAACAACGCTCGTTAAAAACGGTTAAGCATTTACAGCTTAACCGTTTTTTTTGAAATAGCACTGCTATTATTTTCGGTCCAGTTCTTTCTTATATGCGCTCGGTGACTGGCCGTATTTCTTTTTAAATGCTGAGGCAAAATAGGAGGCCGAAGAGAAACCGACATGGCTGTAGATCTCATTGATATGGAGTCCGTCAGCCATCAGGCTTTTTGCCTTTTTGAGTCTTCTCTCAACAATATACTCACTGATGCTGCAATCGAGCAACTGTTTGACTTTGCGATACAGCTGTACGCGCGATAAGTTGAGTTCACCGGCGATATCGTCCACGCTCAGCCGCTGATCGGACAGCTTCGATTCGACGATAGCCGAAAAGCTATTGAGAAACCTTCTGTTGCTCTCATTGATGGAATCCGATTGCTGTGCTTCAAATTGCTCGACATTACTACTATATTTTTCTTTAAGCTGATGCCGTGATTGTAGAATATTGGCAATCCTTGCCCGAAGGACTGCGGCATTGAATGGTTTGGTCATGTAGTCATCTGCTTTCAGTAGATTTCCTTCAAGGATGGTCTCTTCGTTCGCTAATGCACTCAAGAGAATGACTGGAATATGGGCTGTTTGGTAAAATGTCTTGATGTCCTTGAGTATATCCAGACCACTGCCGTCAGGGAGCATGATGTCGGTGAGAACCAGATCCGGAAAATGTGTTTTCATCAAAGCGCTGGCCTGCCCCGAATCTCTTGCTAAGAAGAGATTATAATCGTTTTCCAGAATGGATCTGAGGTAATCTCTGATTTCATCGTCATCTTCAACAATCATAATGCTCTTCGATTTATTGGAATGAAAAGAGAGATTCCTATCAGGAGATTTTACTTCAGTATCCAATAACTCGTGTTGCCGGAACACAGGTTTTACATCGGATATAGCCGTTAGGATCTCCTCCTGTTCATAATGGGTATTACCGATAGGCATCCTTAGGGTGAAGATCGAACCATGGCCCAATTTACTGCTGGCCGTGATCTGTCCATGGTGCAGTTCAACAATCTGTTTGACATAGGCCAGGCCAATCCCGGATCCATTACGGCTGCCTGTTCCCTGATAGAAAGGATCAAATATATGCTCGATATCAATCGGTGCTATCCCCAGCCCATTGTCCAGTACGCGCAAATAGAAATAATCTTTGAAACTATTTTCTTCGAGTGAAATTTCAATCCGGCCACTGGTTGCGGTGTGCTTTATGGCATTGGAAAGAAGATTGGAGAGGACCTGTTCCATCAGGTATTCGTCGATCCAGACCTCTTTGAGCATACTTTTATTGATGTAGCTGATTGATATCCTACTTTTTTTGAGCAAGGGTTTAAAGCTGTTGATGACCTGCTGTATAAAAGGATCGATCTGTACCGCCGATACCTGGAGCTTGATTTTCGATTTGCTGATCCGATGGATATCGATCAGGTCGCTGACAAGCCGCTGCAATTTTTTCGCACTTCTTTTGACACGCGACAACTGCTCTCGGACATCTTCGGATAGATCTTTCCGTACTTCGAGCTCCTCGATGGGGGCTAGGATAAGCGTTAACGGGGTTTTAAACTCGTGGGAGATATTGGTGAAAAAATTGTTTTTGATCTCTGCAGCCTGCTGAATCTGGCTGTTCATCTCCACGATCTGCTTTTGCTGGGATAAGATCTCTCCGTTCTGGATTTCGAGATGTTTGTTTTTCTCCCAGTTGCTTTTAATAACGATAATGGAAATGCCCCCAAATACCACGGCGAGCACCAAACTGACAACGAGCACATTGAGGATGGATTTTTGATTTTGGTAAATCCGGTTCTGCTCGGTGATAAATTCCTGCCTTTTGTCTATATCCGCCTGTTGCTGTTGGATCTTTTGTGACTGTAGGGCCAATAGTTCGGCATTTGTCCGGTCGATAACGGCGGTAGCGAGAATGTTTTCGCGTTTATAATGCTGATTGTTAATAATTGCCAGTGCGGTTCGGATGGCTTCAGTTCCACCGGTAGGATAGAGCATAGAGGCGTACATATGACCTTGCATAATCTGCTCAAGACCATTACCCGGTCCGGGAAGCGCATCTACTCCGATGATTTTAATCTCTTTTTGAAGTTGCACCTCGTCCAGGGCCTTTTTTACGCCCATGGCCATCTGATCATTGAAGGTAAAGATAACATCACTTTGTGCCATTTGAGCGATATGTTTGCGCATTTCAGTGTATGCTGTATTCTTTTCCCATCCACCATGGATAATGGCGTTGACCTGCATACCGCTTACGGCTGCTATACTTTGCATAAATCCCTTTTCACGTTCGATTGACGCAGAGGTGCCCGATAATCCGGTCACTAATCCGATCTTTCCTTTACCTTGGAGGATAGTCTGGCTATATTGACCAGCAAGTTTTCCAATGGCCAGGTTGTCGGCCCCAACATAAGCGTTGTATTGGCCTGAAGAGGTTTTACGATCGGTAACAATTACTGGTATTTTGCGCTGGAATACAGAGTCAACAATCGGTGTAAGCGGTTCGGCTTCATTGGGTGAAACTATCAACAGGTCGATACCCTCTTTAGTCAGTTCGCGTATTTGATCAATCTGTTTCGCATTATTGCCCTGGGCATCGCGGTACAAGAACTCAATATCAGGATTAAAGGAGAGTTCCCGTTTCATTTCCTCGAGCATAGTTTGCCGCCATGCGTCATTTCCGATGCACTGTGAAAAAGCAATGACCCGCTTCTTTTTCTGGCTTGCCGATTGACAACCCCATAAAAGCAGCAGGACCAACATGCCATAAACGGTATATTTTCCCATGTTTTTTTCCCCTTTACATTCCGAATATACATTATTTCGTTTTTTTTAGATAATAAGCACCCTGTTAGTGTATTCTTTACACTAAAAACAGATCGATGAAATATGTATCATTTTCTATAAGATATGTCTAAAAACTGAAAGTTTGAAAATTTTGATTTAGCGTAAGTGATTGGTAGGTAAGTATTTGTGCTATTTCTAAAAATGTTACATAAATAAATGTTTTTGCGCTCTCCAAATTTAAGTAACCGTGAAGCTAGGGTTAAATTTGAGTTAATCAATTGTAGATCATAAGATGAACAAAAACACAGTATTAGCTTGGTCTTTTGTAGTAGCATTAGGCGGATTTTTATTTGGCTTTGATACAGCTGTTATTTCAGGCGCTGAAAAAGCCGTGCAGGAGCATTGGCATTTGAGCGAGTTTCAGCATGGGCTTACGATGGCCATTGCATTAATTGGTACGGTCGTTGGTGCAGCATTGGGCGCTTGGCCATCCGATAAACTGGGCCGAAAGAACACATTATTCGTTGTCGCAGCCCTATATTTTATTTCAGCGATCGGAAGTGCGTTGGCCAGTGACTGGACAGTATTTATTCTATTTCGTTTTTTGGGTGGTATTGGCGTCGGTGTATCATCCGTGACAGCACCTATCTATATTTCGGAGATTTCACCCGCAGCTTCACGCGGCAAGCTGGTGGGCCTCTTTCAGTTTAATGTGGTATTGGGCATTCTGATCGCTTATTTATCCAATTACTTTATCGGACAGGGCGGAGAGGAATCCTGGCGCTGGATGCTGGGAGTGCAGTGCTTTCCGTCTTTGCTGTTTTTTGTGCTGATTTTCTTTATTCCAGAAAGTCCCAGATGGTTGTTATTGCACAAGAATAACCTACCTGAAGCGACAAAGATCATGCAGCGAATCAATTCGGAAGGCTACGAACTTGAAATCCAGAAAATTCAAGAATCAAAAGATAAGTTGGCGGGTGAGGGTAAATTATTTATTCGGGAAAATGCCCGGCCAATTTTACTGGCCCTCTGTTTTGCGCTGTTCAATCAGCTTTCGGGTATTAATGCGATTATCTATTACGCACCGCGTGTTTTTGAAATGGCCGGCCTAGGTTCACAGAGCTCCCTGCTTTCGACAGTGGGGATCGGTGTGATCAATTTTATTTTCACGCTGGTGGCCATTAATTTTATAGATAAAATAGGCCGCAAAAAACTAATGCTCGTAGGTTCGATCGGTTTGATCGTATCGCTCGCACTGGTTTCACAGGCTTTCTATACAGGGCAGACAACAGGCTTTGCCATTACGATCTATCTGATGAGTTTTATCGCCTTCTTCGCATTCTCTCAAGGGGCAGTGATCTGGGTATTTATTTCCGAAATTTTTCCCAATGATGTGCGTGCCAAAGGGCAGACATTTGGCAGCTTGACTCATTGGGTAATGGCTGCAATTATTACTTTTTGCTTTCCCGCACTGACAGAGATGGTCGGCGGCGGCGGTACCTTTCTGATCTTTGCGCTATTTATGGTATTGCAGCTTATTTATGTCCTGAAATTTATGCCTGAAACGAAAGGGCGCTCACTGGAGGATATGGGGCAGACAATCAATCTGCATTAAAATACTGCTATTATAGATCTAATCACTTCGGTGAACAAATAAAGATGACAATGAAAAATCTGAATAAATCAATACAGGGAGTTTGTTTCGGAGAAGTTCTTTGGGATAATCTGCCAACCGGAAAGAAATTGGGCGGTGCTCCGCTAAATGTTGCTTATCATCTCAATAAGCTGGGTGTTGTTATACAGATGCTGACCCGTATCGGAAGAGATGAAAATGGTAAAGAATTGCTGGCAGTATGTCAACAGTTGGGAGTTCCGACCACATTTTTTCAGTATGATGACAGCTTACCAACCTCCACGGTTGAAGTGTCGATTGATGCAGACCGTAATGTGCAATACGACATTGTATATCCTGTGGCATGGGACAAAATTGAAGTAGGACCAGCCGTACTGGAAGCGGTTTCCAAAGCGGATTTTTTGGTGTATGGCAGTCTGGCCTGTCGCGATGATGTGAGCTTCCAAAGTCTGTTGACCTTGTTAAAGGTAGCCTCCTTTCGGGTGATGGACGTTAATTTGCGCGCTCCTTTTTTCGATCCGCATCGCTTGCATGAATTATTGCGTTATGCGGATCTCGTTAAAATGAATGCGGAGGAATTGCATATCATTGCCGAATGGAGCGGTGCGCCGGCAACCTATACCGACCAGCAGCGGGTGGATCTGCTGTTGGATTGCTTTGTTATTCAGGAAGCTATTGTTACCTATGGCGCGGCTGGAGCAGTGTACCATCATAAAAAAGCAAATATCAGTTATCATTTTCCTGCATTGAAAGTACAGGTGGAAGATACCATCGGAAGTGGTGATTCGTTTTTAGCGGCTTTTTTGACCAAACGCTTTCAGATGGCAGAAGGGATCGCCTTGGAGGAGGTGCTTGAGTTTGCGGCTACCTTAAGTGGTTTTGTGACACAGAGCAGGGGGGCATGTCCCGCTTATAATGAAGCGGATATCAACCGCTTCCATTGGCTGAACCCCATCTTCCGCGATAACGAACAGAAGATGAAGCTATAGCTGCCTGTACCGCAAAGAGGGAAAATGCGGTATAGGCAAAAAGAGGAAAAATAATCTAATTAATAATCTACTTATAATAACCAATTATGTTTACAAGACAGCAAGCTATGTTGCTTCCGTCTTTGGCTCTCTTTTCGGTTGTTGCTTTTGCGCAGCAGACAGAAATCCGGGGGCGGATCACGGACAGTGCGACAGCAACCCCAGTTGTGGGGGCATCGTTGATGGTCAAGGGAACCAGCCAGGCAACAAAGACAAATGAAAAAGGGGAATTTGTGCTGCAGTTATCCGGCAGTAACGGTACCTTGGAAATCTCCAATGTTGGCTACGAATCCCAAACGATACTTTTGGGGAACAGAAAGTTTTTGGATATCCGGCTGGTCAGTACCGAAAAAGGACTTGATGAGGTGGTTGTCACGGGTTATCAGCGCGAGCGTAAGAAGGATCTGACCGGTGCCGTCAGCGTCGTGAATGTAACCGAAATGATGAAAGCTCCGGAAAATAATCCGATGAAAGCCCTTCAGGGCCGCGTAGCGGGCATGACGGTGACTTCCGATGGTAGCCCAAGCGGTGCGGCCACAGTACGCATGCGCGGTATCAGTTCGATCAACAGCAGCCAGGATCCGCTCTATGTCATCGATGGTATACCTACACAAGGGGGCATGCATGAGCTCAATTCCAATGATATCGAAAGTATTCAGGTGCTAAAAGACGCCTCTTCAGCAAGTATATATGGTTCGCGTGCGGCAAATGGCGTTATTGTGATTACAACAAAAAGAGGAAAACTTGGTGCTCCAAAACTTACGGTAGATGCCTATGTGACCAGCACGCATTTTAATAATCGCATGAAAGTGCTCAATGCACAGCAATATGGTCAGGCACTATGGCGGGCGACAATCAATAGTGGCGGTAATCCGAACAGCAATAATATCGGCTATCAATTTGAATGGAATAATGATGCCAATGGTCTGCCACAGCTTAACAATGTGTCTGTATCGAAATATATTGATCGCGAACATACCATGTATGCAGCGGATACCGATTGGTTTGATGAAGTATCTAAACCGGGCTTGCTTCAATCGTACAATGCAACCTTGAGTTCGGCGACAGAAAAGTCAAGCTCTTATTTTTCTTTGGGTTATCTGGACAATAGTGGAACACTGCGGTATACCGATTTCCGACGTATATCGGCCCGGATGAATGCCGATTATAAACTGTTTGACGGGAAACTCATCGTCGGCGAGAATTTTACGGTAAACAACACGGGCGAGGTACAGGTGCCCGGAGATGTGCTCGATCTATCGTTGAAGGCATTACCGATCATACCGGTACATACCGTAGACGGAATAGGCTGGGGCGGACCTGCCCTAGGAATGAATGACCGTCATAATCCAATGCGCCTGTTGCATGATAACAGAAATAATAAATACAATTACTGGCGCTTATTTGGAAATGCTTACGCTGATTTGCAGCTGATCAAAGACCTGCACCTGCGCACGAGTTACGGTATAGATTACAGCAATTTCTACAAACGCAACCTCGAAGTTTCCTATCGTTCGGGTTTTATGAGCAGCAGTAGAAGCGCTGTGAATATGGAACAGACCCAAGGATTAAAGTGGACCTGGTCGAATACTGCGACGTATAGAAAAGAGATTGAAAAACATACCATAGATCTACTGGCTGGTATAGAAATGAATCGTCAGAACGACATCAATTTTAACGCATATACAGCCGGGGATGGTGCATTTTCCATTGAAACACCGGAATATATGTGGCCCGGGGTAAGTACGGGGACGGCTGCTGTGGGCGGTGGCTCTACCGGATTTTCACTCCTTTCCTATTTTGGAAAGGCTAACTACGCCTACGATGAACGCTACCTGGCCTCCTTCACCGTGAGACATGATGGTTCTTCCCGTTTTGGGAAAAACAATCGCTTTGCCACTTTTCCGGCGGTAACGGCTGGATGGCGGATTTCATCCGAAGGTTTTATGGCCGGTACTAAAGACTTTATCACTGATCTTAAACTGCGTGCAGGCTGGGGGCAGACCGGTAACCAGGGGATCGGCAATCTGGCAACCTATGCTCTTTACGTTCCTGAATATGGCGTCGGCGATCCTACATGGAATATTGTGGATGGTACCGCTTATGATCTTTCGGGCGCAGGAACAGGGACGCTTCCTTCAGGATACCGAAAAATCCAAACTGAAAATAACGACCTAAAGTGGGAAACAACGACACAGACCAATATCGGTCTGGACTTTACGCTATTTGGCCAAAGCCTTTACGGATCCGTAGACTGGTATATTAAAGCGACAAAAGATATGCTGATCAATCCGGCTTATATCGGCGTGTTAGGTGAGGGTGGTTACCGCTGGGCCAATGGAGCTTCCATGGAAAATAAGGGTCTGGATGTTACCGCGGGTTACCGCAATAAGACTTCTTTTGGGCTGGATTATGATATAACTGCTGTCCTTTCGTCGTATAAAAATAAGGTAACCCACCTGCCTGAAGCCGTGGAAAACTCTTACGGAGGCCGTCAGGGTGATAATATTATCGGCCGACCATTGGGTTCATTTTATGGTTATGTAACAGATGGCATCTTTCAGAATCAAAAGGAAGTTGACGATCACGTCAATCAGGCCGGTAAAGGTATTGGCCGTTTGCGTTATGTCAACGTGTATGCTGCTGATCAGCAGATCACGGACATGGACCGCACTTGGATCGGCAACCCGCATCCTGATTTTTCTTATAGTTTGAATATTGCCTTGAAATACAGCCGATTTGATCTGTCGGCCTATTTTCAGGGGGTGCAGGGGATAGATGTTGAAAACTGGCTGAAAAAGCAGACTGATTTCTGGAGTGTCGATGATGTAAATTCCAATAAAGGTGTACGTCTGCTCAATGCCTGGACACCACAGAATCCCACTTCGACCATCCCAGCTTTGCAGACAACAAACAATAATGATGAAGGACGTCTATCCAATTACTTTATAGAAAATGGATCATATATGAAACTTCGCAACCTGTCTCTTGGCTATACTTTGCCAACGGCTACAGCTTCCCGTTTGCGGATGAGCCGCTTACGCGTGTATGTGACCGGACAGAACCTGTTTACGGCAAAATCGAAGAATTTCACAGGTGTGGATCCCGAGAATGTAGGCTGGGGATACCCGATTCCGACGACATGGACTGCAGGTGTAAATATCGGCTTTTAATAGTGGGATCGAATAGAAGGGATCGAAAACCTTAAAGGATAAGAAGCGGAACCAAAACAATAAATCCATGGAAATATAGACTATTAAAAAATAGAATTCCAATGAAAAAAATAACCAATAAAATAGCGATAATGATGGTACTTGCCGGTATGCTGTCCGGATGTACCAAGTTCTTGGACCAGACACCGAATGGCGTTCTGAGCTCCGATCAGGTCAAGGAACCGGAACGATTACTCACAGCCACCTATGCAGCTTTAGGCAATGACCATTATGATGTGCCTTTTAGCTTATGGCCCTATAGTACGGTACGGTCCGATGACGCCTATAAAGGCGGTTCGGGACCACAGGATATCCAGACATTTCATTTTTTGGAAGTGTCCAGCAATATGATGACCAATTTCGCAGAAATAGATAAGTTGTGGTTTCAGTTGTACGTAGCGATTTCGCGTGCCAATACGACAATAAAAACAATTCAGGAAATGGACAATTTCGAGGGTAAAGAAGGCAAATTGGCCGAGGCAAAATTCCTGAGAGGCCATTTTTATTTCATGCTCAAAACGCTTTTTAAGTATGTCCCTTATATCGATGAAACTGTACCAGTAGATAGTTATGAAACCGTATCGAACAGGGCATTGAATAATGACATGCTCTGGCAAAAGATTGTTGACGATTTTCAATATGCAGTAGACCATTTGCCTGCTGTACAAGCTGAAGTCGGCCGTGCCAACCGGATTGCCGCAGCAGCCTATCTGGCGAAAACATACCTGTACAAAGCCTATCGCCAGGACAACGAAGAACGGCATACCGTAACCGGGATCAATTCGGGCGATCTCGAAAAAGTCTTACAAAATACAGAGATCGTACTTGCCTCGAACCATGCCCTTGAAGCAGATTTTGCATTCAACTTTCTGCCCGGAAAATATGAGAATGGTACGGAAGCCCTCTTTTCCATCCAGTTTTCAAAAGATGACGGGACAAAATTCGGACGTGTGAATTTCTCGGATCTGCTTTCTGTACCAATGGGCTTGGGCTGTTGTGATTTCAACAAACCCAGCCAGAACCTCGTGAATGCATTCCGCACAACAGGAAAGGGTGTGCCACTCGATAATTACAATAGCTTGAATGCCTTCAATGCATCAGAAAAATATGATCCAAGGTTATTCCATACGGTGGCAATTCCAGGGCTTCCTTACAAATATAACAGCAAACGTATCTATGAGGAGAGCTGGAACCGTAATCCTGCGGATTATTCGGTGTATGCTTCGTTGAAGGAGAATGTTGATCCGGATTGCGATTGCTTTGTCCCAATGGCTCCATTCTTTGCAAATACAAAAAACCGTATTGTCTTGCGTGTTGCTGACGTCATATTGATGCGCGCGGAGGCGCTGATTGAACTGCACCGGTCGGCCGAAGCATTACCACTGATCAACCAGGTACGTTTGCGTGCAAAAAATAGCGCTTCAATGACCGGTTATGCTACGGATAAGATGCTGATAGAAACCTATAAAAATGGGGAGAACATCATATGGAACGAGGAAAACGCCCGTAAGGCTTTGCGATGGGAACGTCGCCTGGAGCTGGCGATGGAAAACGGCCGCTTCTTTGACCTGGTCAGATGGGGAATAGCGGATAAGAATATGAATGCATATTATGAAACTGAGAAATCACGTCGTTCTTATTACGCATCAGCTCATTTTACAGCAGATAAGAATGAATATCTGCCTATCCCGGAAGCGCAGATAAGACTGAGTAAGTACCTCTACAAACAGAATCCGGGATATTAACTAACACAATAACCAATTTATACCAATGGGAACATTAAAATATATCGGATTGGGGCTTATCCTGCTGTTTATAGGCTTGTTTGCAGCCTGTAAACAAGATGTTGGAAACTCGCTTGACCTAAACGCAGCTGTAGATCTCATGTCATTTAAGGTTGGCGCTGCGGTAGGAACCATAGCTTAGCAAAAAGGTACCTAACGAGGGTATTAAGATATTTCAAATGAAAACTAACTTACATTTATTTCCGGCATTATGCTTTATGGTACTACTGACGAGCTGTAAGAGCGGGGAGCAGACTTTACCTGTCGACAACCCTGAGGATACGGTTTCAGTAGATCGGTCTACCTCCTGTACTTCGGTGCAGGAAGGTGGCCCGTTTCAGACTTTCTATAAGCCACAGCAAGGATTTGTCGGTGATCCCATGCCGTATTATAATGCCGATGACAAAAAGTACTATCTGTTTTATCTATACGAAAATGCCAATCGCCATCCAATTTATGTAACCAAAACCAGCGACTATGCTACATTTGAGGGGTTTACCGGAATTTTGTCTGCCGGAACTACCGGAAGTCAGGACGAATGGATAGGAACAGGTAGTTTTATTAAAAAAGATCAAACCTACTACTGTTTTTATACCGGTCATAATGGTAATCTGGATCCAGCCGAAAAAGTGATGGTTGCGACATCAACAGATTTGCTGAACTGGACGAAGCAGCCAGCACCGACAATACAGGCTGTAGCTGGCTATGATCAGCATAATTTTCGTGATCCACAAGTATACTGGGATGAGAGCCGGGGCAGTTATGTGATGCTCGTTACCACCCGTAAGGACGGTAAAGGGGCAATAGCACGATATGTATCGGCGGATCTCAACAGCTGGTCTGCCATAACACCTATGCTGGCTACAGTTGCACCCACCGTAGGGAAATATGAGATTGAAACGGATGCTGAAATACTGGAATGTCCTGATATCTTTAAAATAGGTGATAAATGGTATTTAACATTTTCACGGATCAATCGGGATGAGCACCGAAAGACTTTTTATCGTATCGCGGATTCGCCTGATGGCCCCTGGAAGATCTGTCGTGATGCAGATGGCCATCATGAAACTTTCGACGGCTTATATCTATATGCGGGCAAGACTGCCACGGACGGAACAACACGCTATCTCTCAGGTTGGTGTTCAACAGGCCAAACAGTGAATAGCAACAATGAACTACCCTGGTCAGGCAGTTTGATCTCGCATAAGTTAGTTCAGGGACCTACAGGAAGACTGTATCCAGCCATTCCTGTGGCAGTCAACGACAAGTTTAACAAGGAAGTGGTTTTTGAAAAACTGAATGCCGTCGGAAACGTCGCTGAAAACAATAAAAAATATAGTATAACGGCACAGTCTGGAGCGAGAAGTTACGCGCGATTCAACCGAAATACAAGCGCAGTTAAAATATCACTAACAATAGATGCTTCTCAATCCAACCATTTCGGTTTTTCCTTTGGCGCCTGCGACGATCCGTCGGAACAGTATAGCATTGCCTTTGACCTGACAGCCACAAACCGTTGGAACATGCCTTCGCTTTTTATGAACCGGGAAAGTGATGCCGGGGGAACAGGCGGTAAAACAGAACTTAATTTTACCCCGCTGATTGTGCCTGCCGATAAGGTTTTTGATGTGAAAATTGTCATAGAGAAATCGATCTGTGTGGTCTATGTGAATAATAATGTTGCTTTTACCAATCGGATCTATAAAATGGATCAAAATCCCTGGACTATTTATGCCGATCAGGGAACAATTAAAGTCAATGCGATGAAAATCGAAAAATCATAAGAATTATCATTATTTTAAGAACTCAGGTGAAATGGGATAAATAATATTAAACTAATTAAGCTATGAATAGAATAAAGAAATACGGAACAGTCATGCTTTTTGCGGGTATGCTGAGCTCAGCTTTTGCGCAGGTAGGACAGCAGGGCAGCAATGACCAGCTGGAAAGATACCGGCCGAGCTACCATTTTACACCCAAACAGGGTTGGATGAATGATCCCAATGGCATGGTATATCTCAATGGAAATTATCACCTCTTTTTTCAGCATAACCCTGAAAAATCAGTTTGGGGGCCTATGCACTGGGGGCACGCTATCAGCAAAGATCTGATTCATTGGGACGAGCAAAAAATTGCTTTGTATCCCGATAGTTTGGGGACGATCTTTTCGGGAAGTGCGGTGATTGATAAAAATAATACCGCTGGTTTTGGAAAGGGGGCGATGGTCGCTATTTTTACGCACCACAATCATCAGGAAGAAGACCGGAAAACCGGTCTGCACCAAAATCAGAGTTTGGCATATAGCCTGGATCAGGGCGCAACCTGGACCAAATACAAAGGTAACCCAGTGCTACCAAATCCCGGGATTTGGGATTTTCGGGATCCCAAGGTGATGTGGTTCGAAAAATCAAAAAGCTGGATTATGACGCTGGCAACCAAAGATTGCATTACCTTTTATTCGTCCAAAAACTTAAAAGAGTGGAAAAAGGAGAGCGAATTCGGCAAGGAAGTGGGCGCACATGGCGGAGTCTGGGAATGTCCTGACCTGATTCCAATGAAATACAAAGGGGAGACGAAATGGGTACTATTGGTGAGCATCAATCCGGGAGGTCCCAATGGTGGTTCGGTGACACAGTATTTTGTAGGTGATTTTGATGGGCATCAATTTCAGCCGGCAGACACATCAATTAAATGGTTAGATTGGGGACCTGATAACTATGCGGGAGTAACCTGGAGTAATCTCGGCGCGCGGCAGCTGATGATCGGCTGGATGAGTAATTGGCAATATGCCAATGTGGTGCCGACGACACGTTGGCGTTCATCTTCCACAATTCCGCGTGATCTAGCTTTGCAAAAAGTAGATCAGAAATATTATGTGAGCAGCTCAGCGGCACCGGAGTTGGCCAAAGCATTTCGGCCGGTAAAAAAATATCGGGCAAATCAATCCAAAGAGCTCAGTATACAGGAACAGTTGCCGCAAGCTTTTCGGTTGGACATCAATAAGTTAAAACAACAGAATTTTAAGGTGATTTTGTCAAATACTATTGGAAATGAGCTTGTTGTAGGGTATGACAAAGATCAAAAAGCATATTATATTGACCGCTCAAAATCCGGAGAAATTGCTTTCAATGCCGATTTCCCAAAAACAAGTACGGCGAAAAGATTATCCAATAATGAATCATTATCCTTAAGTCTATATATTGACGTTAGTTCTGTAGAGCTCTTTGCTGATGGTGGATTAACGGCAATGACCGGCTTGTTTTTTCCGCAGGAGCCAATGACCCGGCTACGTATTGTAGGAGAGGATAACTTAATCTTCCAGGATATAGACATCGCGGCATTTAAGGATAAATAAGCGTTGTAACCTAATGAGCCTTTCTGCGTAATCAGAAAGGCTCTCAGAAAATAGTGTATAGGAAACGTTTCATAAAATGATTTGAATTATTGCGCTGAAGTCGCTAACTTCATGTTGAAATAATCAATTATGGACACCTATCACTGCATGCCTGAGAATGAACTCTTGCGCCTACTCCGTTGTGGGGATATGCAGGCCTTTGATGTCTTATACCATCGTTACAGCCATACCATTTACGCCAATATCCTTAAATTCATCAAGGATAAAACTGTTGCCGAAGATCTGCTTCAGGATGTGTTTGTCCGGATATGGGAGAATAGGTTAAAAATAGATCCCGAACAGTCATTTGCCGCTTTTTTATACACCTGTTCGCGCAATATCACCTTTAATTTTAGGAGAAGGCTAAAATTGGAGCTGGAGTCAGCCATTCAGCTGGCGCAGGGGGCAGTGGAAGGGGAAAATTCCATCGACCGAATGTTGGATTCAAAGGAAGCGCAGCAATGGGTCGAACAACTCCTGCACAAATTACCGCAGCAGCGGCAAAAAATATTTCGACTTTCTAAACTAGAGGGAAAGAGCTATCAGGAGATCGCCCAGGAAATGGGGATTTCGGTTTCCACAGTCCGTGACCATATCGTCAAAGCCAACAAATTTATCCGCAATGCTGCCTTACAGGACAATGGTTTTTCTGCATTCATGTTTGCCTTACTGCTTTTTTCAGGAAAATAAAAAAAAATTACCGATCGAGCAGACCTTAATTTTATCTCGTGTGTATTTACCTAAAATTACAGCACGGTGGATAATCGTAAATCTAAAATAGACCAATTACTTCAAAAGTATAAAGCGGGAAATTGTACGGTCGAGGAAATGACCTGGCTGCGGACGGCATTAGCCGAAGCCGATCCCGAAGCCGATGTGGACCAGGCTATCATTGAGAGCCTGCTACAGCCTGTCGACGAGCTGAATGCAAGTGAATCCCACTTGGAAAAAGCGCTTGAGAATATTAAAAGGCAGATTGCTGGGCAGCAGGTGAAAAAAAGTTCGCTGCGCCTCATGCGATGGCCCTATTGGGCAGCTGCAGGGATTCTTTTCCTTTCGCTCTTGACCCTATTGATCCGGAATCAACACCCAGATACCGTGCCGCAGCTCACCAAGCATACTGTACGGCAACAGATATTGCCTGAAGAACTGCCGCCGGGCGGTAATCGGGCAACATTACGTTTGGCGGACGGTTCTCTCGTTCAACTCAACGATCAGCAATCCGGTATCATTATGGGCGATGAAATTACATATGCCAATGGTCAACCGTTGCAGCGCGGAAAGATGGGGCGAAATCAAGAAACAAATGACCTGAGCAAGGTGATGTTGGAACTGAGCACGCCAGTCGGGGGAATGTACCAGATTACATTGCCCGATGGAACGAAGGTCTGGCTCAACGCAGCATCCTCGTTGCACTATCCAGCGCGATTTGCACAGCATGAGCGCAGAGTAACGTTGAAAGGTGAAGCTTTCTTTGAGGTAACGAAAGATACCGCACGACCATTTAAGGTGTTGAGTCAGGGACAGGAAGTGCAGGTACTTGGGACTGCTTTCAACGTCAATGCTTATCCAGATAATAAACTGATCAAAACGACCCTAGTCAACGGACGGATTAAATTATCCAATGAGAATCCGGCCATCGCGGCGGTCTACCTACAGCCAGGGCAGCAGTCCAGCACCAACGCCACCGGTATCATTCGGGTCGCACAGGTGGATCCCGCTGCTTTTACCGCCTGGAAAGAGGGACTATTTTATTTTGATGAAACACCGCTGGCCGAAGCATTGCGGCAAATCGGACTTTGGTACGATGTTGAGGTGAAATACAGTTCTTCTGTACCACAAACTCATTTTTATGGTCGCATAAAGCGTGACAAGCCGCTAGGGGAAGTGCTGGAGGTACTTGCCGAGGGGGGACTACGTTTTGAACTTGTTAAAGCCCGGGACAAACGCGTGCTATTGGTAACTGCGCAGCCTTGATCCACCTATTGAAAAAGGAACTAAACTAAAAACCCAAATAACCATGAAAACAAACCGGCTAATGAAACCTACTTAAACAGGAATAAGGGATACATGCCGTATAAAAAAGACAGTGCTGGGGGGCACTGTCTCGAATGGCTGCATGTACCTACTTAAATGCCCGAGGGCAAAAATGTTGATAACCATTTATAAATAAATACAAAACCATACAAACATATGATTTTTTATCCATTTGTTAGGCTACATCCGTGGAGTTTAACGATACGCAGTATACTGATTATGAAATTGATTATACTCATTTCCTTGCTGACTATAATGCAGGTGTTTGCTGAAGGAAATGCACAAACTATCAATCTTACCGCAAAACATGTGACTTTAAACCAGGTCATGCGCAGCATTCAGCAGCAAAGCGGACTCAACTTTTTTTTAAATGGTAAGGCTCTGGCGCAGTCAAGGCTATCGGTTAATATACGCAATGCCAGATTGGAGGATGCCATGAATGCGATTGCCGCACCGCTCCAGCTGGATTGGATTAAAAAGGATGAGGTCATTATCTTAAAACCGCGACGAAAGGATCATGCGGTCGACGAGATGCCGCAGCAGCGCAGCATAGGCGGGCGTGTGGTTAATAGCAAGGGCGAAGCGCTCATGGGAACCACCGTAACGGTAAAGGGAACCAACGTCTCCACAAACTCCGCCCAGGACGGTAGTTTTACCATTCTGCTTCCGGCAGGGAGCAATACCCTGATTTTTTCAAATGTAGGCTATCAAAGACTCGAAAAGACAGTCAGCGATGACGACCAGCTGCAGGTTGTCCTACAGGAGGAAGTTAGTGGTCTAGAGGAGGTGGTCGTGGTAGGCTATGGCAGTCAAAAACGAGCCAATGTGATCGGTGCAGTGTCCACCGTGAACGGAAGTTCTTTGGAAAATAGGTCAACTTCGACATTGTCCTCCTCCTTGGCAGGCCTGGCTGCGGGGGTAAATGTACAGACTACTACCGGCAAACCAGGAGCAGACGGCGCCACGATCCTTATCCGTGGTAAAGGAACGCTAAATAATACCGCTCCATTGGTCGTGATCGATGGTATCGTTGGATCCATAGATGCCGTAAACCCCAATGACGTGGAGTCTGTTTCGGTGTTAAAAGATGCGGCAACGGCGGCCATCTATGGTTCACTTGGGTCAAACGGTGTTATTGTCATCACAACAAAGAAAGGTGCCAAGGGAAAAAATAATCTTTCGTATAGTGGAATGGTTTCCATGTTGCGACCCAATAATGTGCCCGAGTTTATTACCGATTACCCGCGACATATGCAGCTGGTCAATGAGGGTTTTACCAACCTGGGGCAAGCGGCAGTATATACCGATGCGACAATCAAGCTGTGGGAAGACGCAAAGAAAGATCCAGAAGGATTGACAGAATTCGGGATACCCAATAAAGTCGCCTATCCGAATACGGACTGGGGCGATGTGCTGTTCGGGCAGCGTAAGCTCCTGCAAAACCATAACCTCTCACTCAATGGCGGAACTGAAAATACGCAGTACCTTTTCTCCGTGGGTTACTTCAATAATCCGGGTACCATGCCAAAAACAGGAGCCGATAAAATCCGCATGCGCATTAATCTGCAATCCAAAGTAGCGAAATTTTTGACGGTGGGAACACAGACCTTTGGGGACATGCAAAATTTAAGTGTAGCGGATGTCGGTACCGCCTATGCCTACCTCACCCAGACTGTCCCCGGCGTGTACCCTTATTACAATGGGGTTTACGGATTCCCGGCTGCTGCCGAAGAATCGGCTACGGCCAACAATGCGCTGGCTTTTTTGAACAGCATGGATGGTAAAAACCAGGTGAACCGCTTCAATACAACGATTTTTGCGAAAGTAAACCTGATGAAGGGACTGGAGTTTGAGTCCAAGATCAATTACAATCAGGCTTATTCTGAAAACAATTGGTATCTGGTACCTTATGAAAAATGGAATTTTGCGACGAACAAATTAAGTACGGCAGCCTTGTCCCCAGGACAGCTGACTACACAATATAATATGACCAAGAGTTACAATGTCATCGTAGACAATGTGCTACGCTACAACGGCTCTTTTGGAAAACATGATGTTGGCGGTATTGTAGGCTATAACGAGCAATACTTCAATCAATACAATACAGGGGCAGCCAAACTGGGGCTCGTACATCCGGATCTGACAACCTTTAATTCTGCGACGACCATGAGTTCGATTAACGGCGACGAATTTGACTATGGACTGCGTTCGTTCTTTGGCCGGGCCAATTATGCCTATGCAAATAAATATCTCGCCGAAGCGGTATTGCGTTACGATGGTTCGTCCCGTTTCGGTGCCGCCAAACGCTGGGGTTTCTTTCCGGCATTTTCAGCAGGCTGGCGCATTTCGGAAGAATCCTTTATGGAAGCTATAAAACCCGTTGTGGATGACTTGCGAATCAGGGCCTCCTGGGGGAAGACCGGAAACAATGCCTCGGGCAACTATGATCACCTACCTTCTTATGGTTCGGTTAATTATTCGTTCAACAATCAGGCTATCCGTGGTCTGGCCCAAACCAAATTAGGTAATGACCGCCTGCATTGGGAAACTACCACCACAACCAATCTAGGTTTTACCGGTACTGCATTACAGGGTAAGTTGAGCCTGGAATTTGATGTCTACCGTGCTTACACCGATGGTATCTTATATGTTCCGAATATTCCGGCGACGGTAGGGACAGCCCAGCCGGCAACGATGAATATCGCTGAAGTGAGCAAGAGGGGGCTGGAGCTCAGTCTCGGCTATCAGGGGCGTGTCAATGATTTCAAATATAGCCTATCTGGAAATTTTGCCTACAATACCAACCGGGTGGAGAAATACAAGGGCCTGCTTTCGGAGGGCTATGTGACTGACGCTGCCGGCAATCGGGTGTACCAGTCCAATATTGGTCTGGTGTCCGCCGGCGCCAATCAACGTGTGATCGAAGGGCATGAAATCAATGAGTATTATTTATATAATACCTATCGTGGTTCGGGCAGTCACTTTTTGGCAGATGGTTCGGTAGATAAAAATGGTGGACCCCGCGATGGGATGATCCGCACCGAGCAGGATATGGAATGGCTAAAGGCAATGGCAGCCGCCGGCTACTCCTTTCAGCCAGCAGATGGAATAGATCCAACGAAAATCTGGTATGGTGACCTGATCTATTCGGACCTGAACGGGGATGGCATTTACGGTAATGTCTATGACCAAAAATTTATGGGCAAACGTGCAACGCCGGCATTCAATTATGGCTTAAGTGTCAACCTGGCCTATAAAAACTTCGATGCGGCGATGATTTGGTCAGCCTCTTCCGGTGTTTCTTATTATTGGAATGAACTGTACCTCAATTCTTCTATTGTGGCACAGGGCAAGTCCGTTCCAGCTTTGGTGGCCAATGATCACTATTATTACAATGCCGCCAATCCCGCTGATCCCAACAATCGGATCGACGGCTATTATCCGCGCTTGAAGGGAGTGACCGATGCGCAGAACGGACGCACCAGCAATTTCTATCTGTACAACGCTTCTTTTGTCAAGTTGCGCAATTTGCAGATAGGGTTTAGCCTTCCCGAGCGTTTGGCCAGCCGGTTTTCAATCGCTAAGCTGCGCATCTTTTTGGCGGGTGAAAACTTGCTGACCTGGACAAAATTCCCCGGACTGGATCCCGAAATCGGACCTGCTAGCAATGATCCTTCGTTAATCAACGCTTCCACTGTCAATTATCCGACTATGCGCCAGTATTCGTTGGGACTTAACCTTACTTTTTAATTTGAACGAACATGAAAAAAATTATAGCGATTTTATTGATCTCGGGATTACTTGGATGTAAGCGGGATCTGTTGGATACTTCACCCTATTCATCCGTATCCACGGCAACGATGTGGACAACGGATAATCTGACTGACCTGGGGGTAGCTGGGATATATGGTTCCTTCAGACTACTCATGGGGCATAGCGGTTTGATTTCACCCTATGAGCTGTACCAGTTTGACCGTTTTTCGTTTACCGGACAGGGACGTTTTGACGAACCGCTACTAACGGGAACCATCACTGCTGGTGATCCTTTATTTTTAAAAGTGTGGCAGATCCAGTACGAAGGAATCCAGCGGGCCAACGATGCCTTGAAAAATATACCGCTCAAGTCACCTTCAACAGCAGAAAAGAAAGCCAGATACTTAGCGGAGGCGAAATTTTTGCGCGCCTACTTTTACTTCAGGCTCAATCAATTGTACAAAGGCGTACCAATTTACCTTGAACCATTTACGGCAAGCGAAGCCATCAAGGCACGTAATTCGGAAGCTGAAGTGTGGGATCAGATCCTGAAAGATCTCAATGACTGTATCGCTGAGCCCAATTTTCCAGATCGCTATCCTGCGGGCAATGCGAACTATGGGCACGCAACGAAAGCCGCGGCCTATGCCCTGCGTGGTAAAGTATTTCTTTACCGTAAGGAATGGGCAAAGGCTGCTGCAGACTTTCAGAAAGTAAAAGATGCCGGACACAGCCTTTTCGGAGATTATAAAGCCCTGTTTAAAGAGGCAAATGAACAATGTCCAGAAATGATCTTTTCCATTCAGCATAGGGGTGAATCCGGTTATGGTAATAATATGCAGCTGTTCTGCGGGTGGCCGTCGGTCTACTCGCGTGGCTGGAACTATTATATGCCCTCCCCACATCTCGTTGATCTATACGAAAACAAGGACGGTTCGAAGTTTGAATGGGATAAAGTCATTCCGGGTTATTCAAGTTTAAAAGAGAATGAGCGGGAGGTATTTTTTCTGCGCAATAATCTGACAGCAGCAGAACAGGCTGCAGCGGCTCAGCGGGGCGCTAAGATGAGCTTATACCTGCCGCAGGGCAATGAAGAACGAATTAAGAAAGCGTACGAAAATAGAGACCCACGCCTGCAGGCCAATATTGTGACACCTTATGCTACTTTTCGGGGTGCATACAACTTTACAAATGTGGAGAGCACTCAGGTGATGCGCTGGCCTTTCCGTGGGCAGGCTCAGGTGGATGGGGATATCCAAAGCGATACGCAGATCAATTTCTTTTACTTCTACCGTAAGTTTGTGGCCGAAGGAACCAATGAATTGATAGACCGTAATTATGGTCCCATCGATTTCCCGATATTCCGGTATGCCGATATATTGCTGATGTGGGCTGAGGCCCTGAATGAAGATGGTCAGCTCAATGCAGCCCTTGCCAAGGTCAATGAAGTCCGCCAGCGCGCAGGTGTGGCACTGCTCAATTCCAATGCCGCAACTGCGGTGGCCGGCAAAGAGGATTTACGCCGTCGCATCCAAAATGAACGCCGGGTGGAATTTCCCAATGAAGGCATCAATTATTTTGACGAACTGCGCTGGGGCACCTGGAAAGAAAAAGTATTTCAACCGGGCAATGGCCGAAAACAGGTGTGGGGAACAAATGTGAGCAATTACAGTTATAAAGGTGACTTCCTCGATGTATGGCCCATCCCGACATCAGAAAGACAAATGAATGTCAACCTGACCCAAAATCCGGGTTGGATAGATTAGTTTTACAGATTATCAGAAGTCAAAGCGATCCCATATCGTGTGGATGATCTTTGGCTTCTGATCAGACAAACCTAACATTATATGATACGAATACCTTATTTGTTGCTGCTCCTTATAGTACCTTTTTTCTGCTCAGCGGCGACAGGCACTGATAGCAGTGCTCTGGTGAAAAAAGGCTTTCAGCTTGCGGAAAAACAGTATGATTTGCTTTTTAATGAACATAAAGATCTCAGCTTGTACCCACGTTCGGCTGATCCGAATGGAAAAACATCGTTTACAAGCATCAGCGATTGGACCGGAGGTTTCTGGCCGGGATGCCTTTGGTATGTTTTTGAATATACTGCTAAAGATAAATGGCGTGATGCAGCACTTAAATGGACCAACTCCCTGCGTGAGAACCAGTTCAATACCAATCACCATGATATCGGTTTTGTGATGAACTGTAGTTATGGTAATGCCTATCGCCTGACCGGAGATACCACTTTTAAAGCCATTCTGATTCAGAGCGCAAAGTCCTTGCTCACACGGTTCAATCCAAAGGTTGGCGCGATCAAATCCTGGAATAGTTTTGCCTCTTGGGATGGCGTGCATAGCTACAGCTTTCCGGTCATTATTGATAATATGATGAATCTGGAACTGCTTTTCCTGGCCTCAAAGCTTTCTGGTAATCCTGTCTATCGGGAGGTCGCTGTCCGGCATGCCGAGACCACTTTGAAAAATCAGTACCGCCCGGATTTTAGTTCCTATCATGTGGTCAACTATGATCCTGAGACGGGCCAGGTTCTGAGCAGGGAAACGGCGCAGGGCTTTTCCGACAACTCGGCCTGGGCTAGGGGCCAGGCCTGGGGACTCTATGGTTTTACGGTGATGTACCGTGAAACCAGGGACCCGAAATATCTGCAGGCCGCTATAAAAATGGCAGATTTTTACAGCAAACACCCGCGGCTTCCTAACGATAAAGTTCCACTATGGGATTTTGACGTTGACCAGCCCGGATTTGTGCCAAACTGGGACTATCGCAAGACCGATTTTGCATCGGTACCACGTGATGCTTCGGCAGCCGCAGTAACAGCCTCAGCATTGCTTGAGCTCGTGGGTTATGTACAGCCCCAACAGCAGCAGACTTATTCGCAGCTTGCTCAGACCATTCTTGAGTCGCTGGCATCCGAGCATTACTCCAGCAAGGTAGGTGAAAATGGTTATCTTCTTTTAAAGCATAATGTGGGAAGTATTCCGCATAAAGGTGAAATCGATGTGCCCCTAATTTATGCGGATTATTATTATCTGGAAGCCTTGTTGCGCTGGAATAAATTGGTCAACGAATCAGAGCAGAAAATCATGCGGGAATGGAAAGCAATGCATGCGAAGAAAGCTGCCGCCTGCGCTGATTTTCAAAAGCAAAAATTTGGCATGTTTATCCATTGGGGACTTTATGCTATCCCTGGCGGAATCTGGAATGGACAGAAAATTGAAGCGATGGGCAGTCCGGGAGTAGCGGAGTGGATCCAGCTCGTGGCTAAAATTCCTCGGTCTAGCTACGAAAATTTGGCCAGGCAATTTAATCCGGCCGCCTTTGATGCCGATGAAATTGTGAGACTGGCTAAACAGGCCGGTATGAAATACCTGGTCGTGACCAGCAAGCACCACGATGGTTTTGCCATGTATGACTCTAAGGTCAGTGCTTTTAACATCGTGAAGGCGACACCCTTCAAAAGAGATGTGATTCAGGAACTGTATGATGCTTGTCTGCGTCAGGGACTCGACTTTGGATTATATTATTCCCATAACATTGACTGGAAAGATGGCAGCGATGCACAGTATGCCCTGACCAAAGCGCATGATGCCCAGCTGAATAGAAAGACGGATGCCTTTGGGGCCAACCGCTGGGACCCTAGTCCAAATTCCTTTGCCGCTTACCTCCAGGAAAAAGCAATTCCACAGGTAGTGGAACTGCTGCAACGCTATAAAAAGTTAAAATATATCTGGTTTGATATGCCAGGATTGATGACCCCACAACAGAGCTTCCGTTTTTACAAGACCGTGTATGATCTTAATCCAGAAGTTATTGTATCCGAGCGTATCGGCAATGGGATGGGTGATTATGTTATTCCGGGTGACAACCGTATTCCGGCGGCCAACGAACGTTTTGACAAACCATGGGAAGCGATCGGTACATTTAATCATTCCTGGGGCTATAAATCTTACGATCAAGATTGGAAATCCATCGACGAATTGCGGTATTGGCTCTTGGAAATCTGCAGCAAAGGAGGCAATTACATGCTCAATATTGGACCCGATGCCCAGGGGCAACTTGCTGAACAGGTTAAACAAAATCTTAGTATATTAGGGGACTGGCTCGAGACCAACGGCGAAGCGATATACGGCAGCAAGCCCTGGATAGTACAGCATGAAGGACCTACAGCAATCCAGATTACAGATACCGAACAGCGGGAAAAGGAAGGTTTTAAAGCCAATTTTACAGCGTCTGATTTTTGGTTTACCCAAAAACAGGATGCCGTGTATGCGCTGGCCATGGTAGCTCCGGCTGATGGTAAAGTCAGCTTGCGCAGCCTGAACCAACATACCGCTCGGGTGCGCTCCGTGGAAATTCTTGGCGGCGGCAATGTAGTTTTCCAACAAGATCAGGAAGGTCTGCATCTGCGCCTTCCACAGGGCATGTCACAAAATACGTTGGGATATGCACTTAAAATTAGGATTGAAGAATCAATATAAAACCTTAATAAACGCATGTTAAACCGAATAAAACTAATTTGCTTCCTTTTCCTCTGTTGCCTAAGTATAGGGAATATTCCGCTGCATGGACAAACGAATGTCGTCCAGCCGATAGGAAGCGATGCCGGACCGGTAATTTTTTTGGGAAATAGCATCACTTACGCGGGCCAATACGTAGCGATGACCGAAAGCTTGTTGCTGATGGCGCAAGACCAAAGCAAAAGCCAGTTTATCAACCTGGGATTGCCCAGTGAAACGGTATCCGGATTAAGTGAACCAAATCACGCCAATGGAAAGTTTCCCCGCCCATGCCTTTTCGATCGCCTGGATACCCTACTGGACAAGGTTAAGCCTCGATTGGTGTTTGTGTGTTATGGGATGAATGATGGTATCTACCTCCCTTTTGATAGCAGCCGATTTGAAGCTTATCAAGCTGGTATAATGCGCTTGCATGACCGATTACAACATGCAGGTGTGAAACGTATCATTTGGCTGACTCCACCTGTACATGATGATCCAAAGTTACGTCTTCAAGGTTATAACCAAGTCTTGGATAGCTACGCCTCGTGGTTACAGACAAAAGCGGCTAAGGAGCAGTGGGAAGTAGTCGACCTACATTTTCCGATGAAAGCTTATCTAGAAGAACAGCTAAAATTGGATAGCACATTTAAATTAGCATCCGATGGTATTCATCCGGAAACCTTGGGACATTGGCTGATGGCCAAAACAATTATTGCACATCTGTTGCCCGGAACAGCACTTGCACCTACTTGGGAGCAGGAGCTGAAAAGCCTGCCAAAACTCCAAAAAATATATCCTTTGGTACTCAAAAGGCAGACGATCATGAAAGATGCCTGGCTGACTCATATCGGACACAAACGCCCTGGTATGGTTAAAGGTCGCCCTATAGCAGAAGCGCAACGGATCTATCAACAGCTGCAACTGGAAATTGCAGCATTATGCTCCGATCTCAACTGAACTTTTATGTATAAACTGAATAAGAATGAAAATTAACTTTTTAAAATGGAAATGTGCAGCGGCACTGGGAATGCTGCTGTGTATGACCGAGGGATCATTTGCCCAGACAAAATCACAGCCTTATGAGGGGGTGCCCGGATGGACCGAAAGCCAGGACAAACGGATGGAATGGTTTAGAGAAGCACGTTTTGGCCTTTTTATCCACTGGGGATTGTACAGTGCGGCTGGTGGAAGTTTCGAAGGAAAACAATATCCACAGCACTATGCCGAATGGATCCAGACCTGGGGTAAAATCCCCAGCAAGCAGTATGCAGCGGTGCTGAAACCAAAATTTACCTTGCGTTCATTTGAACCCAAAGCCTGGGCACGTCTGGCCAAAAAAGCTGGAATGAAATATATGGTCTTGACGTCCAGACATCATGAAGGTTTTAGCCTATTTAATAGCCAGCAGCCGTACGCTGTAAAGAATGACATTACTGGCAGTGCAAACTTATCGCCAAAAGGCCGGGATTTATATAAAGAAATCATGAGTGCATTTCGTCAGGAAGGATTGAAAGTAGGTGCTTATTATTCATTGCTCGACTGGCAGCATCCGGATTCCTATGAAGCTTTTAATTTAAATCCGAATCCCGATAACCACAAGCCTGACCATAACCGCTATAAGGAATACCTCTATGGACAGATTAAGGAACTTGCGCAGAATTACGGTCAACTGGATATGCTATGGCCTGACTTTAGCAGCAAACAGCACCAAGGTGAGGCATGGGGAACAAAGCGTATATTGACAGATTTGATCAAATGGCAGCCGAATATCATTATCAACAATCGGTTTTGGGAGGGGCTGGAAAATAAAAACGGCGATATCGGAACACCTGAAAAATACATTCCACCAACAGGGCTTCCGGGGATGGATTGGGAGGTCAGCCATACCATGAACGAAAGTTACGGTTATAGTGCGCACGATCAAAATTGGAAAAGTTTCCCTAAAATCATGCAATTGTTTGTGGAAACGGTCAGCAAGGGAGGGAATTTCCTGTTAAATGTGGGACCTGATGGAGATGGGGCTATTCCTGCACCGGCCGTGGAGATAATGGAGCGTATCGGGGATTGGATGCAGATCAATAGCGAGGCCATTTATGGGACAACAGCAAGCCCATTTCAAGCTTTGGACTGGGGGTATTGTACACAAAAGGAAGGTAAATTATACTTGCATGTATTTGATCGGCCAGCAGGCGGAAGCATTGATCTGCCCATTAAAAATAAGGTCCTAGCAGCCTACGGATTGGCTGCTCCCAAAACTAGGCTGAAAGTGGAGACAAAGGCTGGAAAGCCCCAGATTCCGGTGGATGCATTTACTATTGAAAGTGGCCCCAAGGTGATCGTAGTCGAGATCCAGGGTAAACCGCTAGTGGAACAAAACCTGACACAGACCCAAGCCGATGGACGCATTATTATGAATGCCAATAATGCGAACCTGCAAGAGGCCAAAGGACTGAAGATTATCGGTGCCAATACCCATGATCCCAATCGTCCAAATGCTTTAGGGCAATGGAAAGATCCTAATGACCGGATCTATTGGGATATCAAAATCCAAAAACCGGGCAAATACCGTGTATTGATCAATTACCTGCCAAATGCTAAACATACAGGCACATTACTGCTTTCGGCACTTGGTCAGAAGTTCCCGTTTGTTTTTGGCGTTGAAAACGGAAGCGGCTTTAAAGACGCTGAATTGGGAACACTCGAGGTGTCGCAACAGGTAATCGGCGAACCGAGTACACGGATGAATTTACAGGCAACAGAAATCAAAGGCGACGCGCTGCCAGAAATTGCATCCATTACCCTGATTCCGATAAAAGAATAAAGCTGGATAGGAAAACCTAAACAAAAAATTACAAATCACCTTATGGACCGCCCTATTTAAAATCATAGCCAGCTGACTCCGCTGAATGAATTTTAAATAGGGATAAGGTCCATCCAAAAGTTTAAGACATGAAAAGAAGAGAATTTATAGCCAAGGGTGTACTTTCTTCCCTGGCCTTTACCATTGTTCCGCGCGCTGTGTTGGGGGGAAATGGATTTTTAGCACCAAGTGACCGCATTAATCTGGGGTTTATTGGTGTCGGAAAACAATCCTATACCCTGATGAACGGGCTCAACCGTTGCAAGGAAATCGCTAGTTTGGCAGCCTGCGATGTAGACCGTAAAAAATTGCAGGCATTTATTGTAGGTACAACAAAAAAGCAGCTGGAACTTGGAAAGACGCAAAGTACGGTGACGGGTTATAGGCATTACCGTGAGCTATTGGAGCGGAAAGATATTGATGCGGTGGTGATCGCGACACCAGATCATTGGCATGCCCAGATTGCTGTGGATGCTGCTAAAGCCGGAAAGGATATTTACTGTGAAAAACCACTTGCACTCACCATTGCCGAAGGACGTGCCATGGTGGATGCGACACGTAAGTTCAAAAGGGTATTCCAAACGGGGAGCATGCAACGTTCATCGTACAATTTTAGACAGGCAGCGGAATTGGTTTCGAATGGTTATATTGGAAAAATAAAAGAAATTAATGTTTCTGTCGGTGAACCCGTCAAACAATGTGACTTGCCTTCCATGCCGGCACCGGATTATCTGGATTGGGATATGTGGGTGGGGCCTTCACCTTACCGCGGTTATAATCCAATTTTGAGCCCACCTATCGAAGATGATAAATGGGCCTGGTGGCGTGGCTACCGTGATTTTGGAGGGGGATATATCACCGATTGGGGTGCACATATGTTTGATATCGTACAGTGGGCATTGGGCATGGATAATTCAGGGCCGACGCAATTTCTACCGCCCAAACAAGCCAACAGCAGTAGCGGGCTCTCGTTTATTTATGCCAATGGGGTGAAAGTCAATCATGTCGCTTGGGGTGTACACAATGCGATTCAGTTTATAGGTGAAAAGGGGAAGATCGAGGTGAGCCGCGAATTTATACGTTCCAGTCCCGAAAATCTTGCTAATATGAAATTGTCTGCTTCTGATCGACGTCTTTATTATAGTGACAACCATTACCAGGATTTTGTGGATGCCATTAAGAAAAGAAGCAAACCAATCTGTGATGTGGAAATTGGTCATCGGACCAGTACGGTCTGCAATGCGGTCAATATCGCCTATGAGCTCCAGAAAGATCTGAAATGGGATCCTAAAAAAGAAGAATTTGATAATGAGTATGCCAATCTCCTGCGTAGCCGCCCTTATCGTGGTGAATGGGATTTCAGGAAGTTTTAACCAGGGCATCCGGCGCTTATTTCTATCATCTATACCTGTTATAACAGGCTCGGCAGCTCCAACTTGCTTCAAGTTGGGGCTGTTTTTGATAATGCGGTCATTCGTTTATCGCAGAGACAAAATGCAGTATCAAGTGCATTCATAGCACTAGGGCTGCTGAGAGAGACTGAAATTTGACCATGAACAAAAAGAAAATTTGTTATTCTGGAAAGATAATTGCTTTATTTGCATAACGCAATTATTAAGCGCTTAACAGCAGAGGGAACAACCGCTATGTCTCAATTAACAATCGTCGATCTGGCCAAAAAACTAGGTTTATCAAAATCAACCGTTTCCCGTGCATTTCGGGACAATGTGGACATCAATCCCGCAACCAAGGCCCGTATCCTGGCAATGGCCGAAGAAATCGGCTTTTCACCCAACGTGTATGCCAGCAGCCTTAAGGCAAATAAAAGCCTGACAATTGCAATCATCATTCCCGAATTTGGAAATAAGTTTTTCTCCCAGGCCATTAAGGGCATCGAAGCCGTGGCAAGGTCAAAAGGGTATCATACCTTGATCTATGTGACAGATCATCAGGTACAAAATGAAGCATCGATTGTCCGTTCCTTGGTCAATGGTCGCGTGGATGGGGTTATTATCTCGGCATCAGGGGAGGGGAAAGATCATTCCCATATCCAACTGCTTGAGGAGCGGGGAATTCCGGTCATGTTTTTTGATCGGACCTATGACGATTGGAAGGGTGGTTATATCACGGGAAATGACCAGGATTCGGCTTACGAGGCGACGAAACATCTGATTGAAAACGACTGTAAAAGAATAGCATACCTAGCAATAAATCCCCATATATCTATTGGTAAAGTGCGCAAGGAAGGCTACGAGAAAGCCCTGACGGAAGCCGGATTACCTATTGATCCCAAATTGATACTTGATACCGTCAACGATGCCGAACAGAATATGAAGGATATCGCAAAGCTCATTGAAACAGAAAAACCGGATGCTATATTTGCGGCGGTCGAACGTTTGGCAATCTCGAGTATCCGGGTGGCAAAGCAATTAAATATACGGATTCCGGAACAGCTGAAAATAATCTGTTTTTCTTGTCTCGATATTGCGGACCTGATCGATCCGGCTCTCAGTGTCGTCAAACAACCTGCGTTCGAAATGGGCGAATTAGTGACAAAACTACTCTTGGAGAAGATGGATGACCCCGATAACGAAAAGTTTGCTAATTCGGTTTATCTTGATTCCCAGCTTATTTTTCAAGAATCCAGCCAGAAATAAGTAAAAAAATATTTGTTTTTAATATACCCAATACTTAGCTTTGATTCACTTCGGGAACATTCCCGAAGAATTTAAATAATCAATTTTGTAAAAACATTGGAAGGGAATTAATAGGCAAATCGCAACAGGCGATTTCTTTTTTCCTTAGTTTCGGGAACGTTCCCAAAAACAGGCCAAGCAAAGCTAATTATCGATGGGCAAGCATATCATTTATTACTTAGGGTATTTTTGGATACTCATCCTGTTGTCTTCTTGCGCCAACAAAAAGGACATCGTTGATCCCGAACAACCGTCGATCACTGAGCTCGATGCTACCGGTCTAGTATATACTTCTCCGTCCTTTATCTTTTGGGATAAGGATATTAGGCTGCAATTTGATTTTTCGAAAGGTAACGGAGCCTTAAAAGGAAGTTCAGCCGATCTATACCTGCATGCCGGATTAATTGCGAATAGCGGAGGAGACTGGCAACATGTGCCGACCGATTGGAATAGGAACGATAATGCCTATAAACTGCAATTTGTATCCACTGGTAAATACCGGTTCACCTTTAATCCGGCAACATTTTTTAAGCGTAGCAACGGTACCGGTTTTGGTCAGATCGCACTGCTGGTGCGTAATGCGGACGGATCGTTGGTCCAACGCAACCGTGATGGTTCGGATTTATTTCTGCCACTGGCCGGCGAGCATGGCGCTATCCGCTTTCTTTCTCCGGTGGCGCAACCCACAAGTCCATTGCTGGCAGAAGTTAACTATCGTGTTGGCGACCTGTTAACGGTCAAAGTGCAAGGCAGTCAGGCCGGGACAATGACCTTATGGGATAACGGTGTGCAAATTGCCCTGGAAGACAACGTGTCCTTGCTGGAAAAAAAGCTAAGCCTGCAAATCGATGGCCTGCATGAAATTGAAGCCCGGCTCGAAAGTAATGGTAAGGTTGTGAGCAGTAAAATGCAGTTACTGGCACAGGCAAAACCTGCAATCGCTGCATTGCCGGCCGGAATCAATCCAAATGGGGTTACGATTGACCGAACAAAAAAGCAGGTGAGTTTTGCGCTCACCGCACCCTTAAAAAAGAATGTATACCTACTAGGCGATTTTAACAGCTATAAGGCAACGTCGGCATATGCGATGAGCCAGACAGCAGATGGAAAAACGTGGTGGATAACCCTGTCGGATCTGGACTTTACAAAACCATATACCTATCAATTTCTGATCGATGGTCAGCAATATATAGCCGATCCCTATGCCGAACTGGTTCTCGATCCGCGAAACGATGCTGCATTGGGAACTAACATCGCCAATCTGCCCGCGTATCCACAGGGGGGGCGCGGAATTGTTGCGGTACTAGACCTTGTTGCGAAACCTTATCCCTGGAAGGTCAGCTCTTTTGTTAAACCTGCCGCCGGGGATCTGCTGATCTATGAACTCCTGGTACGTGATTTTGTCAAGCAACATCAGTATGCGACACTCAAGGATTCGCTGTCCTATCTAAAACGCTTAGGGGTCAATGCGGTTGAACTGATGCCTGTACAGGAGTCTGAGGGCAATTCGACCTGGGGCTATAATCCCTCTTTTCATCGGGCACTGGATAAGTACTATGGATCAAAGAATGACTTTAAGGCTTACATTGATGCCTGTCACGAAAATGGCATTGCTGTTATCCTGGACGTGGTATTTAACCATGCCTTTGGCCAATCGCCAATGGTACAGCTGTATGCCGAAAACACGAATGTTTCCAGTGATAATCCTTGGTTTAATACCATTGCCAGACATCCTTTTAACGTGGGCTTTGATTTTAATCATGAGAGTGCCTACACGCAGACCTTTGTCAAAGATATGTTGAGCTATTGGTTAAAAGAATATAAGATCGATGGTTTTCGTTTTGATCTCTCGAAAGGTTTTACACAGAAAAATTCGGGTACATCGGAGACCGATCTATCGGCCTGGAATGCCTATGATGCCTCGCGTATTGCGATTTTAAAGCAGTACCAGCAGCATATCCACAACCTAGATCCAACTTGTTATGTGATTTTGGAACATCTGGGTGGCGAGCAGGAGGAAATGGAATTGGCGCAGTCCGGCATGTTGCTCTGGAATAATATGAATGCGGTCTTTAACGAGGCTGCGATGGGTTGGAACAGTAACAACGGATCTGACCTCGGTCGTCTCTTTGCCAGCAGTCATGGCATGTCACAGCCGGCATTTGTCTCCTATATGGAAAGTCACGACGAACAACGCCTGTTGTTCAAATGCCTCAATTATGGAAATGCATCAGGAAATTACAGCGTAAAGAATTTAAATACCGCCTTGGCACGCATGGAGCAGGCTGCCCTGTTTTTATTGACCGCTCCAGGTCCCAAGATGATCTGGCAGTTTGGCGAATACGGTTATGATATCTCCATCGACGAAAATGGACGTACCGGGGAGAAACCAATCCTTTGGGATTACCTGAAACAGGATAAGCGTAAACAGCTTTTTGAGGTCTATGCCGCACTGATACGTTTCAAAATAAAGAACAGCATTTTCCGGGATGGAAAGCTTGTAGAATCGGGAATGAAAGCGGCCATGAAATATTTTCTGTTGGAGAAAGAGGGGCAGCAGGTAGGGGTGCTTGGCAATTTTGGTGTGGAAACCACTGATTTTGCACTGCCACAGGCTATACGTACCGTTTGGCAAAATAATTTTACAGGGAATACCCTGGATTGGACCAAGCAGACAAAGGTCAGTCTTCAGCCGGGAGAGTATCTACTGGTCAGCAAAACTAAACTAAATAAATAAACAGTTATTTTATGAACAAACAGCTATTACGTCCATTTTGGGCCTTGAACATGTTACTCGGGGTGAGTGCTTCGGCATTCGCACAGCAGGCCACGCTTCAGGGGAAAGTAATGGACCAGAAAGGAACTTCCTTGAGCGGTGCAACGCTGCGCTTCGAGGATATTCAGCGATCGCTGTCTACCAATGCAAACGGGGATTTTAGCTTGGATAGACTGAAAGCGGGCAAATTGCGTCTGAAAGTCAGTATGGTAGGTTATGCTACACTCGATACCCTGATCCAGGTGCAAGAGGGTAATAAGCCTTTAAACTTATATCTTAAATCGGATGCAAGCCAATTGGAAGAAGTGGTTGTGATCGGTTATGGAACGCAGAAAAAGAGTGAACTTACCGGTTCGATCAGCACAGTTACTTCCAAAGACTTTCAAAAAGGGCAGATTTCCTCGCCCGAACAATTGATTACGGGTAAGGTACCGGGGGTACAGATCACCACAAGTGGGGGACAGCCGGGTGCAGGTAGTACCATCCGCATCCGTACCGGCGCCTCCCTGAATGCCAGCAATGATCCATTGATCGTTGTGGACGGTATCCCCTTGGCCGGTGGATCGGTATCGGGCGTGGCCAATCCGTTAAGCTTGATCAACCCCAATGACATCGAGACTTTCACCATCCTGAAAGATGCCAATGCGACAGCCATTTACGGTTCGCGTGCATCCAATGGTGTTATCCTGATCACCACAAAAAAAGGGAGTCGTTCGGGGACGCAAATCAATTTTTCGACACAAAACTCCTTGGCCACCGTAGGTAAAAAGGTAGATCTGCTGACTGCTGATCAGATCCGGGACTATGTCAATACACATGGAACCGATGTCATGAAAAAGCTGCTGGGTACGGCCAATACCGATTGGCAGGATGTGATCTATGGCAATGCTTTTACCACGGATAACAACATCAATATTGCTTCCAAAGCAGGAAACATGCCTTACCGTATTTCGGCTGGATACATGAATCAGGACGGCGTGCTGAAAAACGATAACCTCAAACGTACAACAGCGGCGCTGGCCTTGACACCGAAATTTCTCGACAATCACCTTTCATTGGATGTGAATGTACGCGGAACCTGGTCAAAGTCCAAATTTGCAACACAGGATGCCATCGGTTCGGCTATACAGTTCGATCCAACACAGCCCGTCTATGTAGACGATAAAAATAGCTTTGGTGGATATTATGAGTGGATACAAGGGGGAAAACCCAACCCCAATGCGCCCCGCAACCCGCTGGCCTTGCTGGAGCTCCGTAAAGATAAAGGGGATGTGTTCCGTAGCATCGGTAACGCAAAGTTGGATTATAGTTTTCACTTCTTGCCGGAACTACATGCTAACTTAAATGTAGGCTACGATCTCGCGCGATCCAAGGGGAATACATTTACACCGGCCATTGCAGCACGTAATTTTAATGAGGGCGGAGAACGCACGGAATATAAAACCGATATCAACAACAAAACGCTGGAATTTTACTTAAAATACGATAAGGAGATTGCTGCAATTAAAAGTAATATCGATGCAACATTGGGATATGGCTATTATAAAAACAGCAGTAAAGTCTATAATTTCAACCGGACCAACGCTGAAGGGGATAAGGTCTTAAATGAACCAACGCGCGCCTTTGACAAACCCGAAAATTTGCTGATATCCTACTATGGCCGTTTGATTTACTCGTTTGACAACCGTTATATCCTTTCCGGAACCCTACGTATTGATGGTTCCTCGCGGTTTGACCGTCAAAATAATAATGCCTGGGGATATTTCCCATCTGTCGGATTTACCTGGCGTGCTAAAAATGAAAGCTTCTTAAAACAGCTGGATGCCGTATCGGATCTGAAGGTTCGCCTGAGTTATGGGCAAACCGGACAGCAAGATGGTATTGCGAATTATTCCTACATGCCTAATTATTCCATCAGTGGTAATGAATCCATGTACCGGTTCGGTGATACCTACTATTACTTGAATTCACCTTTGGTTTACGACCGCGATATTCGTTGGGAAAGTACCACAACCTATAATGCAGGTATTGACTTTGGTTTTCAGGATAATAGATTCTATGGTAGTATAGATTACTATTCCAAAAAGACCAAAGACTTGTTAAGTACTATCCCGATTCCGGTGGGATCTAATTTTAGTAATTTCCTATTGACCAATATCGGTAATATGGAAAATCAGGGCTTGGAGTTTAACCTTCACTATATTCCTTTAAAATCAGAGCATTCTTCGTTGGATCTGGGTTTCAATTTTACCTACAACAGAAGCAAGGTGACTAACCTGACGCAAAGCGATGATCCTGGTTTTATCGTGGAGACAGGAGGTATCCGTGGCGGAACAGGTGGGAATATTCAGGCACATAAGGTGAATTATATGCCCAATAGCTTCAATGTTTTCAAGCAGGTGTATGATGAGCAGGGGCATCCGGTTGAAGGGGTTTACGTCGATCGTAATGGCGACGGCGTGATTAGTGATAATGATCGGTATTTATATAAATCTCCATTGCCTAAATATCTTTTAGGTTTTACGGCAGCCTACAGTTACAAAAAATGGTCCGCATCCACGGTGTTGCGTGCCAATCTGGATAATTATGTGTACGACAATGTTTCCTCTAATCTGGGAAGTGGTGCCAACATAAATGATCAGGCAGTTTTGGTTATTAACAATGCGCCGGTGGACTTTCTAAATACCAATTTTCTCCTCAAGCAGCTACAAAGTGATTATTACATCAAGAATGCTTCTTTCTTAAAGATGGATAATATCAATTTAAGCTACAATCTAGGAAAATTTATACGGAACAGCAAGGCGTCTATGTCGATTTCAGCAACCGTACAGAATGTATTTACGATCAGCAAATATAAAGGCGTTGACCCCGAGATTTCGAATGGAATAGACGACCGTTTCTATCCTAGACCACGTACCTATGTATTGGGTGTAAATGTGAATTTTTAAATGAATAACAATGAAAAGTTTAAATAAATATATAGGCATCTGTTTACTGGCCATTGCATCGAGCAGCTGCCATAAGGATCTGGATTTAAAACCGACCAATGATATTACAGCAGATGTTGCCTACCAGGATTTTAAGGGTTATACTTCATCCTTTGCCAGATTATATGGTTCGTTGGTGCTGACGAGTACCTCGGGGCCAAACAATTCGGATCTAGGTGGCCTGGATGCCGGAACCTCGGATTTTTTACGCCTTTTTTGGAATGCGCAGGAACTCACGACCGATGAGGCAGCATGTGCATGGCTTAACGACCCGGGCATCAGTGGTCTGGACTATCTCAATTTCGACGATAGCAATCCTATGCTCCGTGGTCTCTACACCCGTTGCATCTATAGCGCGACCTTGGTCAATGAGTTTTTAAGAGAAAGTACCGATGCCAAATTAAGCGCCCGCGGAATTTCGGATGCCGATAAAGCTGAAATCGCTTATTACCGCGCCGAAGCAAGATTTTTACGTGCGTACAATTATTGGGTATTACTTGATTTGTTCGGAAATCCGCCATTTGTGACCGAAGAAACGCCTGTAGGTAAAGTGGCTCCTCCTCAGATTAAAAGACCAGCGCTTTTCGCTTATGTGGAGAAAGAGTTGTTGGAAGTAGCAGGACAGCTAAAGGGACCTAAGCAGAATGTATATGGTCGGGTGGATCAGGTCGCAGCATGGGGATTGCTGGCTCGTTTATACCTCAATGCCGAAGTGTACCTAGGTGCCGGGAATAAAAAATATACTGAAGCCATCACCTATTCGGAAAAAGTATTGAATTCGGCTTATCGCCTGGGGGCAAATTATCGCGAGCTTTTCTATGCCGATAACGATAAGAACAACCCCGAGTTTATTTTCTATCTGCCTTACGATGGAACCAAGACGCAGAGCAAGGGGGGAACAACTTACCTGATCAATGCAGCGATTGATGCAACAATGAACCCGACATCTTTTGGTGTACCGGGTGGAGGTTGGGCCGGTAATAGAACTCGTGATAATATCGCAACTATTTTTGGCGACTATTCCGGAGCAACAGATAAGCGGGCAATGTTTCACCTGAACTCAAGTGTTAAAATTGAAGATATCGCTGTCTATAAACAGGGATTGGCAGTGACCAAATTCCGCAATGTCAACAAGGATGGGAAGACTGCTCCTCCGGCTGCCGAGGGCTTCGTTGCATCTGTAGATTTCCCATTGATCCGTCTGGCAGAAATGAATTTGATCTATGCCGAAGCGACTCTACGCGGAGGTGCTGGTGGTACTTTAGTAAAGGCATTGGATTACATTAACAAATTACGTGTACGTGCCTATGGTAACAATACGGGCAACTTGACGAACCTTTCGTTGGACGATATTCTCAACGAGCGTGTGAAGGAACTCTACTGGGAGGGATTTAGACGTTCGGATCTGATCCGTTATGGCAAATTTACCGGGGATAGTTACCTCTGGCCTTTTAAAGGGGGCGTGCTTGGCGGTCAGGCAGTTGCAGGGTATAGATCGCTGTTTCCGTTACCTGCTTCGGATATTATAGCGAATTCGAATCTAGTACAGAACCCTGGCTACAATTAACCGGCGGATCAAACTTTGATCCCAGGGCTTCTATCGCTAGGATAGAAGGATTAAAATCTGGGTAGGAGAGTTTGTTTTAAGTGATTAATAAATAGATGTTTAGAAATGAAAATTATACATTATATAGGATTGGTGCTACTGCTATTGGCGACTTTCCAAAGTTGTAAAAAAGACGAAACGCAAGCAAGATTGGCGAGTACTGACGCTGTAAAACCGGCGACTTTAACGCTTGACAAGACGAACCTGACCTTGTCCAAAGCAAATGCGAATGATACGGTATTGCACCTTCGTATGATCCAGCCTGACTTTGGTTTTCAGGCTGCAGTGAGCAATGTGCTTCAGTTTGGCCTTAAAGGGGACAACTTTAAAACGGTAAAGGAAGTAGTTATTCCCAATGGACGCAGCGTAATGGGATTCACAGGCTACGAATTGAATAGTTACTTGCTTTCTCTTGGCGTTCCTACAGGAACGGCTTCTGAATTTGATGTTCGGCTTAAGTCAAGTATCAATACAAAAATTGCGGCTGTGTTTTCTGCTTTAGCTAGCCTTAAAGCTGTTCCTTATGCATCAACAAGCTATTTGTATGTACCCGGCGCATACCAAGGCTGGGATCCGGCTACTGCTGAATTAATTGTCTCGCCGACGAGTAACGGCATCTACACGGGCATTATTTCCTTCCCGGAGGCGAATTCGGAGTTTAAGCTGACCACCGAACGCAATTGGGCAAATTCCTATGGACAGACAGCAACGGGTAAAATTGCCTACAACGGTGGGGATAACATCAAAGCACCGCGCGCAGGCAACCTCGAAATTGAAGTCAATACAACAGCGAATACCATCACATTCAAAGACCATAGTTGGGGTATCATCGGAAGTGCTACACCTAAAGGATGGGATGCAGACACAGACATGAAATACGATAATGCCAACCAATTGTGGAAACTCAGGGTCAACCTAACAGCCGGCGCGATCAAGTTCCGCAAGAATCATGACTGGGGGACCAATTTTGGCGGTGCCAATGGAAATCTTGTCGCCGGTGGCGCCGATATCGCAGTAGCAAATGCGGGAACTTACGATATCGTCCTTGATCTCAATGCGAATACATACACTTTAACCAAGAAATAATGCCGACCATATTAAAAACAACGATACGACTTACCACAGGAATTGTGGCACTAACAGCGCTTGGATGGAGCCCCTTAAAGGGGCAATCCATTCAGCGGGTAGAACCTCTGAATTGGTGGGTAGGAATGGAAAACCCAAGCTTGCAGCTTGTAGTCTATGGCCCTCAGATTGGGAAAAGTGAGGTACAGGTTGACGACAAAGGCATCGAACTCCTTCGGGTGAACCGGACAGAAAATCCCAATTACCTGTTTTTGGATGTTAAGATCACAGCGGCAGCTCAACCGGGCTGGTCTACCTTTACCTTTAGTCAGGGAAAGAAGAAACTGACCTATCGCTATGAACTCAAAAAACGGGATCAACGTGTCAAAGCACAGGGAGTAACCAGCGCGGACTTGATCTACCTGATTATGCCCGACCGTTTTGCGAATGGCAATAAGGCAAATGATCAGGTAAAGGGGATGTTGGATATGAGCTTGAACCGGGATTCCATGTATTTGCGGCATGGAGGTGACCTGGAAGGGATCATCGGTAAACTGGATTATCTCCAGGATCTGGGGGTGACCTCGCTCTGGATGACACCCGTATTGACCAACGATATGCCCCTGGCTTCCTATCATGGTTATGCCAATACCGAGACTTATCATATTGACCCGCGTTTTGGAAGCAATGATACTTATGTCCAATTGGGGGAGCAGCTGCATAAACGTCGGATGAAACTGATTTTTGATGTCGTGCCCAATCATATCGGCAGTTACCATTGGACGGTGAAAGACAAACCCATGGCGGATTGGCTCAATGAGTGGCCGGAATATACCCAAACCTCTTATAAGGATCAGACTGTGTTCGATCCTTATGCCTCCGCAGCGGATAAAAAGAAAATGGTCAAAGGCTGGTTTGTGCCGACGATGCCGGACATGAACCAGCAAAATCCTTATGTACAGAACTATTTGACACAAAGTCATATCTGGTGGATAGAAACGGCAGCCATTGACGGATTTCGTATTGATACCTACCCTTACAATGATCTGGATTTTATGGGAAAATGGACCGACCGCATTCAAAAGGAGTATCCAAACTTTACTTTTTTTGGTGAAACCTGGGTGCAGGGTGTTGCCAACCAAGCTTATTTCCTAGGCGGGAAGCGTGTGGGGCAGGAGGTCGATTCGAAGCTGATGGGGGTGACGGATTTTCAGCTGAATTACGCGATTGGCGATGCGCTCAATCAAAAGAGCGAATGGACAGCGGGAGCAACAAAATTGTATTCCACCTTAGCGTCCGACTATCAGTATCCGCAACCGGAACGAAATGTGTTGTTCCTGGATAACCACGATAAAGATCGGTTCTTTTCAGTGGTCGGCGAAAACATCCAAAAGTATAAATCGGCAATGGCCTGGCTGCTGACGACAAGGGGGATCCCCCAATTGTATTATGGAGCCGAAATCCTGATGAAGAACTTTTCCAATCCGGATGGTCTGTTGCGCGAAGATTTTCAGGGTGGTTTTGATGGCGACAAGAAGGACAAATTTACCGTAGCAGGCCGGACGGAAGCCGAGCAGGAGATGTGGTCTTTTGTACGTACCCTGGCCAACTACCGCAAGCAGCATCCTGTCCTGCAATCGGGAAAAACCATGCAGTATGTGCCGGAAGATGGCGTTTACGTCTATTTCCGCTACAATGAGCAGCAAACTGTCATGGTGATGATGAACTGCAACGATCAGGAAAAGGAAGTGAAGCTTGACCGCTTTGCTGAACGGAACGCAAAAGCAACAGCTTATGTGGATGTCATCAGTCAACAGGTACTGAAACCAAGTGATCATAAAGTCAAGTTGGCGGCTTACGAGACCAAAGTACTTGACCTAAAATTTTAATACAACGCGATATTTTAAATTTCATTTTTTCAATGATTAATTATACTACTGTAAAAGCCGTAATATTTGATTTGGACGGTGTGTTGGTGGATACGGCAATCTACCACTTTCAAGCTTGGCATAGACTGGCTACGAGTCTGGGCTATTCTTTTTCTGTGGCTGATAATGAGCAACTGAAAGGTGTGAGCAGGGTGGAATCGCTGGAACTTATTTTGAAATGGGCCGGATTGGAAAAATCCGAACAGGAAAAAGAGCAGTTGCTGATTCAGAAGAATCAGTGGTACCTGGCCCTGATCCAACAGCTCAACCCTGGGCAGCTGCTTCCGGGCAGCCTCGACCTGCTCAATAAGCTTCGCGAAAAGCATATTTTGATCGCATTGGGATCGGCCAGCAAAAATGCATTGAACATCCTTCAGAAAACTGGGATCGTGGATTATTTTGATGCATTGATCGACGGGAATGTCGTCAGCGCATCTAAGCCGGATCCTGAAGTATTCCTTAAAGGAGCAGCGGCTTTGGGGGTGGCACCTTCGTATTGTCTGGTACTTGAAGATGCCCAAGCGGGCATTGATGCCGCTAAGGCTGCCAATATGCAGGTTATTGGTGTTGGAGAGGCCGATAACCTAAAAGGAGCGGATGACATCGTGGCCAATTTAGCTGCATTAGTCGATAAATTTTAAATTATAGTAGCAATTAACGTATGAAAACATATATCAAGCATGACCCTTGGCAAATTATTGAAGATGAGTTTAGACCTGATCATAACGAATTTTCGGAAAGTATTTTTTCCATTGGTAATGGACGCATGGGACAACGGGCCAATTTTGAAGAACAGTTTAGTGGAAGAACGTTACAGGGCTCTTATCTGGCAGGCATTTACTATCCAGATAAAACCCGAGTGGGATGGTGGAAAAACGGTTACCCCGAATATTTTGCCAAGGTAATCAACTCTTTCAACTGGATCGGACTGACCATCATGATCGATGGTCAGCCACTGGATCTGGCAAAGGTTAAGGTAAAATCATTTGAACGCCGCTTGGATATGCAAAGGGGTATTTTGCAGCGCAGTTTTGTTGCGGTGATGCCCGATGGAGCAGAAGTAAAAGTAGAGGCCAGTCGTATGTATCATCTTTTTGCTTCTGAAACAGCATCCTTACAATATACTATCCAGGCACTGACAGCCGACGTTACGATCGAGCTTATTTCATTTTTGGACGCAGAGGTCGTCAACAGGGACAGCAATTACGATGAGAAGTTTTGGGAGCCTTTGTCGCAGGGAATGCAGGGAGACAACCTGTTTGTCTGCTCACGGACAAAGAAAACCGGCTTTGAAGCCTGTGCGGAGCTCGAAACGCGTGTTACAGGAGCGGATGGCATGATTAGCGCAGGAGACATCATTTCGGAAAATGGTTATATAGGCCAACGTTATCGCTCGAGCGTGGCCAGATCACAAACACTCTGCATTGAAAAAAGAGTCGCGATCGTAACATCCGAAAACCACGCGGCCGCAGACTTGCAGGCAGTTGCGACAGCGCGCCTGACGGAGTTGGCCCCATTGCAGTTTGACCAATTGAAGGAAAAACAGGCCAAAGCCTGGCAGGCAATCTGGGCTGAAAGTGATATCGAGATCTTTGGTGATGTGGCTGCTCAGCAGGCCATCCGCTACAATATCTTTCAGCTGAACCAAACGTATACCGGTGAGGATGCCCGACTGAATATTGGGCCAAAAGGTTTCACGGGCGAGAAATACGGAGGGGTAACCTACTGGGATACCGAGGCGTATTGCATCCCTTTTTATCTGGCAACACAATCGCCAGAGATTGCACGGAACCTCTTGCTGTATCGCTATCAACAATTGGGCAAAGCAATTGAAAATGCGGAAAAATTGGGCTTCAGCAATGGCGCAGCCCTCTTCCCGATGGTGACGATCAATGGTGAAGAATGCCACAACGAATGGGAAATAACTTTTGAGGAAATACACCGCAATGGTGCCATCGCTTTTGCCATTTACAATTACGTTCGTTATACCGGAGATACGGATTATATCTGGTCGCATGGATTGGATGTTTTGGTGGCCATTAGCAGGTTCTGGGCCCAACGCGTTAATTGGAGTACAGATAAACAGCAATATGTGATGTTAGGCGTAACCGGACCTAACGAATATGAGAACAACGTGAATAACAACTGGTACACCAACCGGATTGCATCCTGGAGTCTGGAATATACCCTGAACTGCCTGAAAGATGCTGAGCGTGCTCAACCGGGCTCTTTTAATGCACTGTTTGACCGACTGGGTGTAAGCGACGAAGAACGCAATGGCTGGCAGCATATCATCGATAACCTTTACTATCCGTATGATGAAAAACGGCAGATCTTTTTGCAACAGGACGGTTTCTTGGATAAAGAGCTGATTGCAGTAGGGGATCTGGATCCTTCACAGCGTCCTATCAATCAGAAATGGAGCTGGGATCGCATTTTACGGTCCTGTTATATTAAACAGGCGGATGTGCTCCAGGGCTTTTATTTTCTTGAGGAATGTTTTGATAACGATACCCTGCGACGCCATTTCGAATTTTACGAACCGCTTACGGTACATGAAAGCTCGCTTTCTCCTTGCGTACATGCCATATTAGCAGCTAAGCTTGGAAAAACCGATAAGGCTTATGAGTTCTATTTACGAACATCGCGCCTGGATCTGGATGATTATAATAACGACACCGAAGATGGTCTGCATATCACCTCGATGGCAGGTACCTGGATGACAATTGTAGAAGGATTTGCCGGAATGCGTGTAAAAGAAGGAAAACTATATTTAAATCCCATGTTACCTAAGGAATGGAAAGGGTATAAGTTCCGCGTTCTCTTTCGCGGTGCTATTCTATTGATTGAAGTACATGGCGATGGGTATACGGTCGATAACATCAGCGATACAAATGTTGATATAGCGACTACGACCGACATATTTGTGTTGGCCGGAGGAAGCCGAAAAGAGGTTTCCCAAGCCAGATAAATTCGCATGCGCAAGTGTGGAGGGCTTCTGCACTTGCACATCGCTGAATTGGTAATTAAATTGTATTTTGTCTTAAATTTTGATAGCTAATTATGGGGAATAAACCTCAATTGAGTATAAGCCAGGTCGTTAACATGAGTTTTGGATTTTTGGGAATACAAATGGGCTTTGCTTTACAGAATGGTAATGCTTCACGTATCCTTCAAACTTTTGGTGCCGATGTGGAGCATCTTTCGTTATTCTGGCTAGCGGCACCGATCACTGGCATGATTGTTCAACCCATTATTGGGCATTATAGCGATCGGACATGGACCCGTCTGGGACGTCGTCGCCCGTATATCCTCATCGGTGCACTACTGACCACATTGACCTTGTTTCTCATGCCCAATGCGGCCTTGGTTGTGGCATTGCTTCCGCCGCTGTGGATAGGGGCTGGACTATTGATGTTTATGGATGCTTCGATCAATGTAACGATGGAACCCTTTCGGGCATTGATAGGTGATAATTTATCCAGTAGCCAACGTAGCCTGGGGTTTTCGGTACAGACCTTTCTCATTGGTATAGGAGCGGTCGTAGGGTCACTATTGCCTTATATCCTGACCAATTATTTGGGGTTTTCCGGTACAGCGGAGCCAGGACATGTGCCTAATAATGTGATTTATTCATTCTATATCGGTGGACTTATTTTATTGCTTTCGGTATTATGGTCTGTGTTCAAAACGAAAGAATATAGTCCGGTGGAACTAAAATCATTTGCTGAAGATTCCGTTGAGCCTGTGGATAATGCTGCAGCTTTTGGCTTAAGCACGATTATACGGGATATTAAGGTCATGCCGCTGGTGATGAAGAAATTGGGCTGGGTACAGTTTTTCTCCTGGTTTGCCCTATTCATGATGTGGGTATATACAACACCAGCTATTGCGGAATCGGTGTTTTATTCGAGAGTTGGAAACCGTCAGGATCTCTATATGGAAGCCGCGAATTGGGTAGGTGTGCTATTTGGGATCTACAATGGTGTTTCGGCTATTTATGCGTTATTTATTCCCAGGATCGCTAAACGGTATGGGCGCAGTAAAACCCATGCTTTTGGCTTGATCGTCGGTGGACTTTCGTTAATATCGTTGTTCTTCATAAAAGACGCCAACATGCTTGTTTTACCCATGCTTGGGATCGGTATCGCCTGGGGCAGCATATTAGCTATGCCCTACGCTATTTTGAGCGATCATTTACCCCCCACAAAAATGGGGGTCTATATGGGGCTTTTTAACTTTTTTATCACGCTGCCGCAGATCGTCTGTGGGTTTTTCGGAGGAATGATTATTAAATTTATCTTCCAGAGCCAATCGATCTATGGCTTACTGCTTGCTGGCATATTTATGTTTTTGGCCGCATTTTTTGTTCCCAAAAGCAAGCAATAGATTTGACAGCTGCATGTGGCCCAAAGAGGACACATGCAGTTTTGTCTGCCCCAGTCGTTATGACGACTTGCCCATGAATATGAGCAGGTTATTCCTGGATTTGTTCGGCTGAGTTAGCCTCTTCATTGACCGGGTCCTTTGTACTATCTTGATCACGACCACTTCTGAAATTTTTCTTTACTTTCCTTAGGACAATCAGCTGTTTTCGGTCATGTAAACACTTGGCGGCATGCCATAATGTTTATGGAAATCTCTTGAAAAATTGGACTGTACGGTATAACCCACCATCGTGGAAATCTGGGTAATGTTATATTTTTTTTGAACGAGCAATTCGGCGGCCTTCTTTAAACGGGAGATATTGATCAGTTCATTGGGTGTCAGGTCGGATAAGCCTTTAATTTTACGGTATAGTGTTGGTCGGCTCATATTCATTAAGCGCGCGAGCTCATCCACATTGAGATCGATATCCGAAATATTATCATAGATCACGGTGTTGAGCTGACTGATAAAATCCTTGTCAGGGGCCGATACATTAATATCCGTCAGATTAGAAATGGAAGAATTTGTAAAATAATTTTTGATGATCTTACGGTTGTTAAGAATATTTCTGATCTGTACAGTAAGGAATTCCAGTGAAAAGGGTTTTTCGATATAGGCATCGGCACCAATTTTCAGCCCATTAATTTTAGAATCAAGTGCATTTTTGGCCGTGAGGAAGATGACCGGAATATGGCTGTACAGGATGTCACTCTTAATACGTTTGCAAAGAGCGATGCCGTCCATAATAGGCATCATGATATCTGTTAAGACGAGCTGCACATTGTCCTGATCCAATATTTCAAGCGCTTCAGCTCCGTTACTGGCACGGAGAATTGTATAATCAATTTTCAGTTCCTTATTGAGGTAGGCCAGTATTTCTTTGTTGTCCTCGACAATAAGGATGGCAGGTCTTTCGGCGTTTTGATCTGTTTTTGCGTTTCGTTGATCTTCATGTGGAACGACCGTCTCTTCGAGGATAGGTTTGATGTCCAAGGTCTGTTCCTGCAGGATGGGGAGCGAGAGCAGGAAGATGTTTCGGTTTTCTTCCGTATAAGCCAGCGATAATGAACCCTGATGGAGTTCGACTAGGGAGCGGGAGAGAGGAAGGCCAATACCCGTTCCGGTATCTTTGTTCGATTCGTTTAGCCGATAAAAGGGTTCAAAGATTTTTTCCCTTTTATCGAAGGGAATGATATCACCATCATTTCGAAATTCGATATTGAACATAATATCATCACTGTTGAACGGAAGCAATTTGACATGTACCTGATGAGCGGCATATTTTATGGCATTATGAATCAAGTTGGTGAATATTTTCCGCAAAGCTTCTTCATCGACTTGGGCAGTGAGTGTAATCCGGGGCAAGGAAAGATCATATTGCAACATCTTTTCCTTTGCTAGGCTGTTCAGATCATTGAATACGTCAAGTAATAAGTTGTTAATGTCCGTTTTTGTAAAGATAAGGCTCATATTATTTGTTTCTGCTTTTCTAAAGTCTAAAAGTTGATTAGTTAACCTAATCAGTCTTGTTGTGTTTTTTTCGATCAAGGCAAGGTCATTTACCGTGTCATTAGCGTCAAATTGATGTGTCCGGATGAGTTTCTCCAGGGGCATTTTGATTAAGGTCAGCGGTGTACGGATTTCGTGGGCGAGATTGGTGAAAAACTCAAGTTTAAGATTATAGACTTCTTGTTCTTTTTTACGTTCATAGCTATCCATTTTTTGCGCGTTATTTGCTTTGATCAGCAAAAAATAATACCTCAAAATCAATAAAACAACTGTACTAAAGGTAATGAAATAAATGGTATACGCCCAGCTGGATGACCACCAGGGGGGAGAGACGACAATACGTAGTTGTTTTTCCGCCGGGTTCCAGATTCCATTGTTGTTTGCCCCTTTAAATCTAAAGGTGTAGGTTCCGGGAGGAAGCTTATTGTAATAAATTTTTTGACCGCCGGTGATATCTGTCCAGCCTTTGTCATAACCTTCCATGATATAGCGATAGGGATTGCTTTTTGGGGAAACAAAACTCAAGGCTGCGATATTAAAACTGATATTGGAACTATTATAGGAGAGCTGAATCTCTTTTGATAGCGAGATGGATTGTTTCAGTATACCATCTTCACGAACTGGAATGCTTTCGTTGTTGATCTGAATGTCGCTAATGAATATGGGCGGAATAAAGTTATTCTTAATGGATTTTGTGGGGTTAAAACTTACCATCCCTTTTATGGTACCAAAATATAATGTACCGTCCGTATCTTTAAATGCTGAATTGTAATTAAACTGATCGGCCGGTAACCCGTCTCGGGATGTATAGATGACCCTATGGGGAAGATGGCCGTCCAGTCTGACCAGGCCACCACCTGTTGATATCCATATGCTGTTGTTGTCGTCTTCCAATACTTTAAATACTTGATTGGAAGGTAAACCCGATTCAGTCAGATAGTTGGTGAAATGCCCATCACGGCGGTATTTTGAAAGGCCGCTTTCGGTACAAAACCACAGATTTTTTTTGCTGTCTTCGAATAAGCCATTGACGTAATTATTGACGAGCGTATTTTGTTTACCTTGCTCGGAGCGTAGATGTTTTATCTCGCCCGTAGCCCGATTGTATTGGTAAACTCCGCTGCCATAGGTATTGACCCAAAGTATACCATCGTCATCTTCGTAAATTCCTTGTATCCAGGCTTTGATAGGAAGGAGGTTAAAGCTATCGCTATATTTATTGTAGACATATAATGCGCGGTCTGTCCCCACAAACATGTTATTGTCTCTGGACTTAAAGAGGCAAACGGCGAAGCTGCTTTGTAAGGGGCCGCTGCCGATGCGGTCATAGTGCTTTTTTAATTTTCCGGTCCTAACGTCGAGTACATCCAGTCCATGTGTTGTGGAGCCTACCCAAAGCTCATCGCCGATGGTTGCCAATCCATGGACATTATTATGTGCAATACTTCCTTTTTTTCCATTGGCAACGAAATGCTGGATCTGTTGTGTTTGAGCGTCTATTTTGTTGAGGCCACCATCTTCTGTTCCTATCCAGAAATTTCCATAGTTATCTTTTTTTATATCGTGTACGATATTCCCGGATAATGCAGATTTTCCAAATCCATATAGGTATTTTTTGAAATTGTCGAACTGGTTGCTGTATTGGTTAAAACCGCCAAAAAATGTCCCAAACCAAATGTTATCTTCACGGTCCCGATAGAAATTCAAAACGGCATTGTCCGATATGGCAAATGGATTGAGCAGATCTTTTTTGATGTGTTGGCTCTGGCCTGTATGGATGTCATAGGTATATATTCCAGTCTCTGTTCCGATCCAGTATACCGACTCTGTCTGTTGGATAATGCAATTTGCCTGGATGACTTTGTTGGGGTAATGGCTTGCAAATAAGTTTTTTAATGTTCCGTTTTTAAAATCAAACAGGTAGGCTGAATTGATGGTGCCGACCATGAGCAGGGAGTCGTTGATAGCGTAGACGGTCTTTGTGTTGGCCAGTGCTTTCCGATCGGTTTTTTTGAGTGCAATTTGAACAAATTTGCCCGAGTGAACCTGGTACCTTTCGATTGTACTGTTAATATCTGTTGTCCACAGTCCGGCTTTTTTGCTGCTGGTAATAGCTACGAGTGTATTTTTGTTTTGATCAAAAGAAACGATTTCCGTAGTATAAGGATTATACCGATAGAGCTTACCATTGGAAAGCAGCCAGATAAAACCGGCGTATTCATGTATGGCGTTTACCTCGCCGATCGGTATGTTATGGAATGGTTTAAAGTTTTCTTTAACCGGATTGTAACAATAGATCCCCCTTGTCGTTCCCACCCATAGCGTACCCTTGCTATCGGTAAGGATACTTAAAATAGATGAGCTTCCGATGCTTGTAGAATCTGAGGCATTATGCCTAAATATCTTAAATTGATTGCCATCAAAACGATTCAAACCATTCCTTGTCCCTAGCCAAAGAAAGCCTTGGGTATCTTGCGTAATACACTTGACGGAACTATTGGAGAGACCATCGTGGGGTTGATAATTTTTAAAATAGAAGGATTGCGCCTGTAGGTTGGTCCATACAAGTAGGAGATAGAGGATAGGTATAAAGGTTATTCCGCGCAAAATTGATAATGTATTGCTAAAAATAGGCAATAAAAAAGAAAAAAAAGAGCGCTGTTGATACGTTTTGATATAAAATTGAGACGCTATGATTGGGGTCGCAACATGGATTTAGCGATTTTTATAGTACGAAATAACCAAAAAGTAAACTTATGCCTTGCCCTAAAATTATGACAGCAGATAGCTGTATTCTTATTTTTTTTAAAGCGAGTTACTTATCAGTCTATAGTGCGATACAAGCGTATGCGGCAACGGTTTTCAGGCTCTGCAAATGGACCTGTAGTTAGCCCGATCGATAGTTGCATGGAGAACTGCGGAGATCCCGGTCTGTTATTGGACTGAAAACATTGAATCACTTAACATTTTTGTTTGAGCGAGAAATTGCTCGGAAATACAGAATCAATTAAACCACCAATTTAAAAGCGTATGAAAAACAAACTACTTGCGCAATGTGTAATGATGCCAGCATTACTGCTCACCACCTTTATTGCGGTAGCCCAGACCAGGGTGCTGAAAGGAAAGGTTGTAGATGAGCACCAAAGTCCCTTGACTGGCGCGACAATTAAAGTAAAAGGCAGTACCACAGCAACAACCACCGATGCTGAGGGGGCATTTTCACTGAATATAACCAGTGATGCCAAATCGCTTGAGGTATCCTATATCGGTTATGCATTGAAGGAAGTGCCTATTGCAGGTAATGATATGACTATTGCACTTGAACCGAGTTCCAATCAGGGGCTGGAGGAAGTGGTTGTCATTGGTTATGGTACTGCCCGGAAAAAAGACCTGACGGGATCTATGGTTACTATCGGCGCCAAAAATTTCAACAAGGGTATTATGACAAGCCCCGATCAATTGATCCAGGGAAAGACTCCCGGTGTCATGGTCATAAATAACACCGGGCAGCCTGGGGGATCGACCACGGTACGTATTCGTGGTAACTCCTCCATCCGGGCGAGCAATAATCCCCTGTTTGTATTGGATGGGGTGCCGATGTCCGGCAACTCGCCATTGCCAGAGGGAAGAGGCGGATTTTCTTCGGACAGAGGGAATCCACTGACCTATTTGAACCCAGGTGATATCGCGAGCATGGATATTTTGAAAGACGCTTCAGCAACGGCTATCTACGGTTCGCGGGGTGCAAACGGCGTTGTGATTATTACCACGAAGAAAGGCAAAGAAGGTTCGCCGGAAGTCTCAATCGGTGCATCAACGGGGGTGTCGACAATGCGTGAATATCCGGATGTACTGAATGCTTCGCGGTTTAGAGAAGCATTGAAATACTATACGCCAAACGAAGTCGACGACGCAGATTTTGGTGGGAATGAAGATGCATTTAAAGCGATCACGAGAAAAGCGGTTACGCAGAACTATTATGCCGATGTGGCCGGTGGTACTGAGCATGGAAAATATCGCCTTTCTGGTGGTTATTTAAATCAGAACGGTATTATCCGCGGTTCGCAGCTGAAAAAATATACTGCCAATCTCAGTGGAAATTTTCGCTTTTTGGAAAACAAGAGACTGGGACTTGACTTTGGGCTATTTTTGACACAGATGGACAATAAATATGCACCGATCAATGCGACGGTAGGCTCAGAAGGTAACATTATTTCACAGGCTTTACAGTGGAATCCAACCCGTCCATTACGGGACGCCCAAGGTAATCTGACTTTTGTCAGTACAACCACCCGAAATCCATTGACGAGTATTGAAGCCTTTAAGGATTTAGCGACAACCAATACGCTCGTCATCAATTTGGCCCCATATTATAAGATTACGGATGATTTGGAATATCGTTTTATCTATAGCGCCATGCGTCAGACAGGTAATCGTCAGGGAATGTATCGTGCAGGGCTGATCGAGCCGTCCAATAGCGAAGATGAGCAAGCATTTATCTCCAATAATGGCGAGACAAACCTACAGATGACGCATATGTTATCCTATAATAAACAGATCAACGAAGACTGGAGCGTCAATGCGGTTGCGGGCTATGAATATTTGGACTATAACTTTAATAATAATATCATGTTTGGACGTGGGTTCAAATATATGGGACTGGATTATTTCGACTATATGCAATACACCAAACCTGCAAATAGGGAAATCGCATCCTATCGAAGTCCAACCAATCAATTGCAGTCGCTATTTTTACGTGGAGGATTTAATTATTTGAACCGTTATCTACTGACAGCGACGGTAAGAAGGGATGGGTCGACCAAATTTGGTTCAAATAATAAATATGCCGTGTTCCCCTCACTTGCTGTTGCCTGGAACGTGGCAGAGGAAGATTTCTTAAAGTCAAGTGGCATTTTTGATCAGCTGAAAGTGAGGCTTGGCTGGGGTAAAACCGGAAATCAGGAATTCCCTTCTGGTGCCTCATTAGATAGACTTGTTTTTAACAATCAGAGTATCAGTCAGGCGAATTACGGTAACCCCGACCTTAAATGGGAAACATCGACCACCATCAATGCGGGGATCGATTTTGGCATCCTTGGCAACCGATTATATGGTTCTATTGATTATTTTAATAAAAAGACAACCGATGCTTTATTTGAGCAGACACTCGCTCAACCAGCGCCAGCAGGCCGTATCTGGGTAAATTTGGATGGTGAAATCGTTAATAAGGGCGTTGAAATAGCATTGACGGGTACCATCGTCAAAAATGATAACTGGACCTGGGATTTGACCGGTAACGCGACCTTTCTTAAAAACAGCGTCAGTGGACTTGTCGGTTACTACGAAACAGGTGCTTTAAGAGGACAGGGTTTCTCCGGGGTATTGGGACAACGCATGGTGAACGGACAGCCATTGAATGTTTGGTATTTAGCCGACTACCAAGGGATAGATCCACAAACAGGAACGAGTATGTACCGGGGATTGGATGGTAGCATAAGTACCAACAACGATCCGGCCGTCAATAAGTATTACATGAATAGCCCGAATCCGACAACCTTGTTAGGTATCTCTACAAATGTAAATTATAAGAAATTTTCACTAGCGGCCAATATGAACGGTGCTTTTGGTCATTACTTATTTAACAATACCGCTGCTACAGGTTTGGGATTGACCAATCTGTCTTCACGAAACATTGGATCCAAATTTTTTGATACCTCGGTTAAAGAGTCTACCTCGAATTCGGCAGCGCCGTCTTCACGTTTCTTGGAAAAAGGAGATTATTTAAAATTGGCCAATCTGACATTAAGTTATCGTGTAGGAAACGTAGGCAAAACATTAAAGAATTTAAATGTGTCACTCACAGGACAGAATCTTTTTATTATAACAAAATATACTGGATTTGATCCCGAAGTGAATACAGACGGTTCTACGAATGGAATCCCTTCTTTGGGTATTGAATATTTACCTTACCCGCCTGCGAGGAATATCTTATTGGGTGTTAATTTTTCACTTTAGACTAAGAGATATTGTCATTGGATAAACAAAAATATGAGACAGATGAAATTAAGAACTTTATTATATATCGGATTAATGGCTTCGGTTGCGGCAAGTACATCTTCTTGCACCAAACTGAAAGAAGAGTTTAAAGGTGAATTGGAGGAGGGAACTTCTGAAGTCGAGCCAGGTGGCTTATTGACGACCGCCTATATCTCACTGAATACCCCTTATCAACAGGAACAGCGCTGGGTGATGCAAGAAATTTCGACCGATGCAGCGATGGCGCCTACAAGAGGGGGAGACTGGGATGATAATGGAATGCACCGTGCAATTCATTTACACACCTGGAATGCGGATAACGCTTACATGAATAATACCTTTGTAAGTTTGGGGACTGCGATTTATAACGCCAGTAATGTGTTGCGTTACAAGCCTAATGCACAACAAACTGCGGAGGCAAAATTTATTAGGGCACTGGCAATGTTTGATTTGCTCGATCTTTACGGTGTCGTTCCTATTCGGGAAGGTGAAGCAATGGAGGATTTTAGGATCGCTCCAGAGGTTTTGCAGCCACAGGCAGCCATTGATTATATCGTCAAAGATCTGAACGATATTCTAAGCAGTCTTCCAGCAGACGGGGCGGCTTATGTAGCAAATAGAAATGCAGCTAAAACCTTGCTCATGAAGATCTATCTGAATAAAGGTGCTTTTGTCAATCGGCAAGCCCCAACTTTTGCGGCAGAGGATATGAATAAGGTCATAGCCTTGGCAAAAGAAATTACGTTAACAGGAAGATATATGGTCTCGGGCAAAGGCAAATACTTTGACAATTTCGCACCTGATAATGATGTGAAGTCGACCGAAAATATTTTTACGCTATTAAACAAGAATGGTGAAAGAGGCGGAAATGTGGATCGGACCTGGAATACTATTGCGCATTATAATATGAATCCAAGTGGTTGGAACGGCTGGTGTACCCTCTCGGACTATTATGATAAGTTTTCGGCATCCGATGAACGTCGAGGGATTTATTACGAATATGCAGCGGACACAACCTCCAATCGAAAAAAAGGATTTGCACGTCAGAATGTAGGCTTTTTTGCCGGACAACAATATAATTGGAGTACGAACAAACCGTTAATGGCCCGCAACCCTTCAACAGCTCCGCTGTCATTTACCCGAGAGGTTACTATCCGTACTTCTGGAGCAACGCTGGAGACCGCAGGGATCCGTCCAATGAAGTATGCATTTGATTATGCTGCTTCAGGACAGCGCAACAACGATTGGGTGGTGTTCCGTTATTCGGATGTGCTACTGATGCAAGCAGAAGCGATTTTGAGAGGTGGTACCGGTGCGGCAGGTGAGGCCTTGGCTTTGGTCAATAGCATTCGGATAAATCGTGGTGTGACAAATTTAACCAGCTTGACACTGGACAATCTATTGGATGAACGCGCACGTGAACTGTATTGGGAAGGCTGGCGGAGACAGGATCTGATCCGATTCGGTAAGTTCTTGCAGGCCTGGCAGGAAAAGGCTGCAGATCCGGATCCGAAAACATTGCTGTATCCTATCCCGAGCCAGCAGATCGCAGTAAATCCTAACTTGAAACAAAATCCAGGTTATTAATAAAAAATTGCTTTAGCTGCGGTAAAAACCGCCGCTTAATCCGTTTGGATTTTGTATCATAGGTCTTTAGATGAGCAGGTGTTCCTGCTCATCTAAAGACCTTTTTTCATTTGGTTAAATCAGTATATTAAAGTGCGGAATGCTCGACAACCTTTGGTACTACGACTAAGACTCCTTCGGGCTAGCGTCTTAATCGCTTCGCTATGCCTGCGTCATGAGTCCGTGCTGAGTCCGTGGTGAGTCCGAGTTAGACACGGATTCACCACGTAGCGAAACTGCTCTTACCTCGCTCAAACCCCCTCCATGCCCCGAAAAAGGGCCATAGCAGGTACGGAGCGGACCCGAATGAATTGCAATAACACGTTTTGACACGGACTCTGTTTATATAAGCTATTTATTTGTACTAAAAAATAATCTATATGTTTTTTAATTCTGTCTGTTTAGATGGAATATATATATTATAAATTAAAATTATTTAGTTTTATCAATAATTATGTAAAGAATATCTATAACGATTTTTACTCTTGGATATAAAATCGATCGGCTGACCTCCAAATGATTGTACAAATAGACAAATGGAATACCTTCTTTAACGCTTTTTGATGTGACTTCTTGAAGATGAAAATATTATCTTGTTTTTTTGATAAAAAATAGTCACTTTAGTTGTGGATAACTAGCCAAAAAAGATTGGTGGTTTGATGGGCGAAACTTAAGCGTCTCTCAAGGGCCAAGTTCCGATGTAATGATTGTAAACAATGATTGCAGGGAAGCAAGACTATCTAAATGTAGATTATGATTAACGAAATCCTACAACGGGCACCGACAAACGAAAAAGAGTTTTTTTTAGCTTATCGTTATTGGTATAGAAAATTATATTATTTTTTATATCAGAAAACACAGTGTTCGGATCTTGCTGAAGATGTTGTCCAACAGACATTTCTGATCGTTTGGGAACGTAAAAATGAATCGAATCAACAATTGTTATTTAGTACACAGCTCTTTCAGATTGCACGTACCAAATTGATTGATGAGCTTCGGCGCCGGGCTTTGAACAGAAAGTATATTGATTTTGAAAAGCCTTTTGTACTGAGCCAGTACGAAGATATGGAACGTAGGATTGCCTACAAAAACGAACTGGAATATGTTAAGGGCTTGATCGCTCAAATGCCTTTTATGCGACAGCAGGTCTTTTATCTACATAAGTTTGAAGAGTTGAGCTACAAAGAAATTGCCGTCAAGTTATCCATTTCGCCTAAGACCGTAGAAAACCACATCAGCATTGGTCTAAAATTCATTAAAAAATTTTTCAAATTGCTTTAGGGGATACAGTGGGCTTTGTTCGTATTACAGTTAAATACCCGTTCGCAATCGGGTAACAACTGTTATGAATCGTAAGCAATTATTAAAGAAATTCCTGGCAAACCAATGTTCAGCGGAGGAGGCTAAGCTTGTATTCTCCTGGCTCAACGAGAATCCGAAATTGTTGGATGACCTGATTTCGGAAGATGATTGGTCAGCTTATATCGCGCGGGAAAAAAGCAACAAACGGCAGGGGGATTTTCTGTTAAAGAGCCTGCTCGTATTTTTTGTATTTGGACTATTATTTGTTTGTTCAAACCTGCTTCAGGATACCGCTAACCAACGGACGATAACATCAGCAAATCGAATCAAGGAAATTTATTATAACCCATCGCTACGGACCAAAGAAATCATTACAGCGGATGAGTCCCATATTTTTCTTGAGCCCGGGGCTTTCATTGCAGTTTACATCAAACCAAACTTGGATCTCCGACAGGTCCGGGTATTGGAAGGAAAGGTCCGCTTTCACGTCGCGAAAGATCCATCAAAGCCATTTGTTGTACAAAGCAATCAGTTGATGACGACCGCACTTGGGACACAGTTTACAGTAGACTATAATAGCCGCTCCGCCCAGGTCACTGTTCAATTATACGAAGGGAAGGTCCGTGTGGCCTCTGTTGATGAGACTATAGCCAAAATTTTAAAACCTGGACAGCAGGTTTATGCTGCCACACCTTCACAATTTATTCTTTCAGATTTTGGCCAGTATGCTCACGCAAGTGCTCCTCATACGATTGAGCGTAGCGGCGCCGTTGTGAAGAATGCGAATGTATATACCTATCCGACAACAATGCATCAATCGGATGACTGGTTGCAATTAGACGAAACATCCGTCTCGGAAATCATTCAATATATCAATCATGAATTAGATATGCCGGTGTCATATGACTCGCTGCTGGTCAGGAACTATCGTTTAAAAGGACGTTTCCGCAAGAATAGGTTGATGGATTTAAAGGATAAAACCCAGTTGGCTGAATCCATCCTACAATTGATCGTTGAAGTGAACCCCTTTAAACTGGAAAAACAACAGAACACATACATACTCAAACCTAAAAAATAGAATTATGGTAAAATTCAACTTAACCAAGAAACCATTTTTTGTTTTGCTGCTTCTGACACTGATATCTATTCATGGTCTGGCTGGAACGATCAATGGTGTCATCAAGAATGCCGCCGGGCAGCGGCTAGCTGGCGTCAGCATTATGTTGAAAAATGCAGGAAGCAATTTTTCGACAAGCGGTTCCAGTGCAGCCGATGGCAGTTTCCGTTTTGCGGAAGTGCCTAATGCCAAAGGCTACGAATTGACTTTCTCCTATATTGGTTATCAAACTTATGTAGAAAAAAATGTGCAGGTATCCGCCTCAGGAACAACGACATTATCCATTATCTTAGAAGATCAGGTCAATCAATTGGAAGATGTAGTCGTCATTGGATATGGTAAACAGAAAAAAAGTGACCTGACGGGGGCCATTGCTTCGCTTTCCAGCAATGAGCTGACAAAAGGTGGTGCGGTCAGTAATGTCGGGCAGGCATTGCAGGGTAAAGCATCCGGGGTAGTGGTCACGCAGAATTCGAAAGCACCAGGAGGCAGCACATCCATTCGGATCCGGGGAACGAACTCCATTAGTGGCAGTAATGATCCTCTCTATGTGATCGATGGATTCCCTACAAATAACGGGATAAATATTAATCCAGAAGATATCGCTTCCATGGATATTCTTAAAGATGCCTCTGCCACGGCGATCTATGGATCCAGAGGAGCGAATGGTGTGATCATTATTACAACGAAACGTGGCAAGACTGATCAGAATAACATCACCTATAGTGGTTACGTAGGGACACAAAACCCGATCAATCCCTTCACTTTTTTGGACGGTAAGCAATATATGAACCTGGCAAACGCGCTATATAAGGAGATCGAAGGACAGGAAAATCAGGAGTACGCGGTGTACACCAAATCGCAGCTCGAATCGGATGTCAATACCGATTGGGTAAAGGAGACCATGCGTAACAGTGTTTTGCAAAATCACAATCTACAGTTCTCGGGCGGTGGTGAGAAAACGAAAGTATTGACAAGCTTAGGCTATTTTGATCAAAAAGGTATTTTGAAGACCACCGATTTTAATCGGATATCCGGTCGTATCAATGTGGATCAAAAGGTCAATGATTATATTCGAACAGGTGCAACCATATCTGCTCAACGGGAGAAATCCAATATGCAGCTTTATGATGGCAATATATTGAATTCGAACGTATTGTATAGTATATTGACTTATGATCCCACTATTCCGGTTTATAATGCGGATGGTAGTTTTGGAAGACCTCCGGGCGGACAGGGAGACAATCCTTTAGCCAACCTGATTTCGCGAATCAACGATGTGCAAAGGGATAAGTTAAACGGTAATATCTTTGTTGAAGTCAACCCGATCAAGGAATTGACTTTACGTATGAATGCCGGAACGGAAATTACCCATGACCAATTGGGTAGTTATCTGACCCGGGATTCTTATCAGGGGGGGATTGATGGCGGGGTCGCCAGCCAGGCAGATTATAATGAAACACATAATCTGATTGATTTTTATGCTACCTATGCCAAGGTCTTTAATGAAAAGCATAATCTGAATGTGATGGGGGGATATTCCTATGAGAAATATGTGCGTAACAACAAGGGCATCAATGTCAAAGGTTTCTCGACCGACTTATTGGAATATAATAATCTTGGAATGGCCTCAAGTATTACCGGAGTGAATTCTGCCAAATCGGAAAACCTGGTGATCTCTTTTTTTGGTCGTGTGAATTACAGTTACGACGATAAATACCTGTTGACAGCAACCTTACGTCGGGACGGCTCTTCACGTTTTAGTCCGAATCATCGTTGGGGAACTTTTCCTTCAGCAGCTTTTGCATGGAAAATAAACAACGAGGATTTCATGCAGGGACAGCAGTTGTTTTCGGACCTCAAGTTTAGATTGGGGTATGGACAGACCGGAAATGATAGGGTGGCCGATTATGCTTCTTATGGATTAATGGACAACGGACATTATACTTTTGACGGTATCAATAATGCCGGTGGGGTAAAGCAAAATCCGACCTATCCTGAAAATGACAAACTGAAATGGGAGTCGACTACCCAGTATAATGCCGGGATTGATTTTTCGTTCTTTAAAAATAGATTGGCGTTTACCTTGGATGCCTATTACAAGAAGACAAATGATTTGCTGATCAGAAGTATTCTACCTTACTATACGGGATATACTTCCGGACAGCGTAATTTAGGTTCTATGAACAATAAAGGGCTCGAGTTTTCCGTAACGAGCAAGAATATGACCGGGGAATTCACCTGGGAGACAAAATTAAATCTTGCCATGAACCGCAATAAGGTGTCCAGTCTTGGTGGTGAACCTGAGCAGCTACTCACATCTTCAAAACCGATGGGTAATGTCTCCGAAGAGGCCTACTCTGTAATTCGTGTCGGCGAATCGTTGGGTTCTTTGTTTGGTTATAAATACCTTGGTGTCATTCAGCAGGGAGAAAAGTATGCGCCTCAGCCCAATTCGAAACCTGGAGATCCGAAATTTGCCGATGTCAATGGGGACGGTACGATCAACTCAGCCGACCGCACAATTATCGGACGCGGCTATCCGAAACTGAATTTTGGTATGACCAATTCATTTACCTATAAACATTTTGATCTGACGGCCTTTGTCTACGGAAATATCGGCAATGACCTGCTCAACATGACGCGTATGAACATCGAATGGAAGCGCGGAATTGAGGCATTAAATCGCTGGACTCCGAACAATACCAATACGGATATTCCACGAAATGGATTCTATTATATGAACTATGGCGGCTATATTAACGATCACTTTATTGAAAATGCTTCTTTCCTACGTTTGCGGAATTTGACCTTGGGTTATACATTTCCATTGAAAACGAAAGCAATTCAATCGATACGTGTTTATGGCATGGCTGAAAACCTGTTCACCATTAGCAATTATTCGGGCTGGGATCCAGAAGTTGACACAAAGGGTTATGAAAATGATGCCTTGGTCAAAAATAGAGCTGGAAACAACCAAAGTGCCAATGCCGGTGTGGGACTGGATTTTAATTCCTATCCGTCCATGCGTTCTTTCACTTTTGGCGTAAGTGCCACATTTTAACAGGTAATACCTTAATTTTAAATGACATGAAGACGATTAAAAGTAATTTTAAATATATCCTAGGGCTAGCCGGACTAGCGTCCATTCTTACCGGAAGTTTGCAGAGCTGTACCAAACTTGAACCGAAATTGTACAGCGATCTGACCACCAAAAATGCCTATTCGACCGAAAGTGATATCAATGCGGCTTTGACCGGTATCTATACCAGTTTATCGCCTTATCCCGGTGATGCTTATTTATATTATGCGGGATATCTGGTGATGATTACGGATTATGCGACCGATATGGGATTTTCGACTGCGGCCGGAGATCCCACCCGGATGAGCAATTTTACCTATGATGACAATAACCGATATTTTAAATTTAACTACCAAAATATGTATCAGGTCATCAGTAATGCCAATATGCTGATTGACCGCATTGACAATGTGACGATCCCGGAGGATCGAAAAAAGGAGATTATTGCACAGGCAAGATTTCTGAGAGCATTATCGTATATGGATCTAACGGACGCCTGGGGGCCTGTGCCGCTAATTACGACTGTGAAAAATCCGACCGAAAGCTATAATGAACCTTTGGCTGCGGTGGAAAAAATCGACGCGCAGATCGCGGCAGATTGTCAATATGCCATCGATAATCTTCCTGAACGGTGGTCCGCTGATCTAGGACGGGCGACAAAAGGAGCCGCGCTTACGCTGATGGGTAAAATGTATATGCGTTCGCATAGCTATGATAAGGCAAAGACTTATATTGATCAGGTACTGGAGCTGCGGAAAAAGGGTATCTATAAATTAAATCCTGACTTCAAAAACGAATGGTCTGATGACAATAAAATGGATATGGGCCTGATATTTGGTGTTTTACATGAACCAACACTCAATGGCGGGGAGATTACAAATCACTTTGGACCAACCGATAATCGGGAGGTGCCTGACCGTTGGCAATATTATGGTGTTTCACTCGATTTCTGGAGAAAATATAGTGACCTAGATCCACGTAAGCAGTTTTTTTACTACAATTATGAGGGCAAGGCAGCGAGGGATAAGAATACAAAGCATGGGTTCTTTTATATGTTACCTGCCAAAGGACAAACAACACCGCCTAGCGATACGGTCAAATTTTTGCAAAATGTCGCTACAAAAAAATACTCCTATGGCATGATCAATAACTCCTATCTTGATGGACGGACCATCCAGGTATTTCGTCTAGCGGATGTTATTCTGTGCAAAGCGGAAATCGAAAATGCCTTGAATGGACCTGCGGCCGCATTGCCTTACCTCAACGAAATACGTAAACGGGCCGGTGCGCCAGCGTATGGAGAGCATCCTGATTTTCCCGTTCCGACGAGCAAAGAAAGTATGATCGATGCGTTGGTCGATGAGCGCGGTTTTGAGCTGGTCTTTGAATATAAAAGACGTCAGGATCTGATTCGATTGGGCAGATATGAAAAGGTAAGCAATGCCTATCTGAAAGGCCGTGGATTGAAAGAAAATGTGACCGGAGCAATGCGTTATTTCCCTTATCCATTGGAAGAAGCGCGCCTGCATCAGGAAATGACAGCGGCAAATCCATCACGACTACCGAAATAATAAGGAAAGCGAATAAAAAATATGCAGATGAAATTATTCAAAGCAATTATTGTACTAGCTGTTGTAGCGGCAGTTTTCGCTGGTTACTATTATTATACAAATCAGGTCGAAATCGACACAATTGAACTGACCTCTCCGAATAACCTCCCCTTGGATGAAGACATCCACGTGCGTCTCAATCAACCCGCGGATGTGTATATTGAGTACTGGAAAGAGGGGAATGGGGATGTTCGGCGGACGGTGACATCAAAATCGGTACAGAATCATACTTTTCACTTGTTGACGCTGGAACCGAATAGCAGTTACAAATTTCGGGTGGTCATTGACCGGGCCATTCCGATCAAATCCAGTGAACAGTCTTTTAAGACAAGACCGCAATCCCCATGGATGGTACATGATTGGATCAAATCCGACCATCCACACGATGAAAAAGCACTTGGGAATGGTCTTGTATTATTGTGCTACCGTGGCTATCCTGGCTATATGGCCATGGTCGATGGTAAGGGAACGATCCGTTGGTACTGGCAGGACGAGAAATTGGGTGTTCGCCTAGCTTCATTAACCCCAAGGGGAACAGTTTTAGCCTTACTGGCTCCTGCAAGCAAAGATGAGTTCAATAAGCCCAATCAACCAAGTAAAAAATCCACGAATGCAAGCTATTATCTTCGCAGCGGAAGGATCGGCTTTGTAGGCGGGACCGTCTTGGTGGAGATTGATCTGACAGGGAAGGAAATTAATCGAATTGACCTGGATAAAAAAGGGATCGTGATGCACCACGATGTACAGATGGACAAGCGGAATAATATTGTCGGCATCGTCAGGGATTTTAGAATAGATGACCGACCTGGCCATCCCAAAGATACACTGTGGGGAGATGCGATCTTAACCATGGATACCAAAGGGAATGTTTTAAAAAAATGGTCCCCCTGGGAAAAATGGGATATTCTCAAGGACAAAAAACTGGATAGCCTGAAGCACGATAGATTCCACTTTAATACGATTTCTTTTGATCGGGACAGCAATTACATCACTTCGTCGCCAATTGAAAATCAGGTCTGGAAAATTGATGCGAAAACGGGCGATATTCTCTGGAAATTAGGAAAGGACGGTGACTTTAAATTGAAGGAGAGCGACCTGTTCTATTTTCAGCATGCACCACATATCACGAAAACGGGCGAACTCCTGCTGTTTGACAATGGTGATTTCTCCCCGCGCGATAGTACAACGGCCAACAAACAATCCCGTGCCATTGCTTTCAATCTCGACCAAAAGAACAAAACGGCAACATTGGCTTATGCGGCCCCCATCCCCAAAAAACAATTCACGGCGCGGATGGGAAGTGCTTATGAACTAGCGAATGGTCATCTGCTGCAAACAAGTTCCAAGACGGGATCGGTATTGATAACGGATAGAAAAGGTAAGGTGCTCTGGGAGTTAAACGCCTATTTTATACCTTATCGGGCCCTGTATGTTCCAGAAGAAATTTGGAATAAATATCGAAAAAACTAAGGCATAAAAAAAACGAAGGTCATCTTGAGTGAAAGTGCATATGCCGCATTAGCTCAAGATGATTTTTGGGATAATTAATAAATATTGACGTGTACCGGCTTTTGTGTACACCTAACAGCTTATATGATGAAGAAAAGAACAGCCAACCCTAAGTTAGCAACAGTCCTTGCCGTATCATTTTTAGTAAATGCTGTCCATGCGCAGCTGGCCTATCCGCCTGAAAAGCAAAAATGGGATGCAGATCAGCTTGGTAACCACCGTGCGGTATTGAAAGTAAACACGGACCAAAAAGAAGTGCAGGTAGCTATTCCCTGGCGTAACCGATGGGTAGAGGCCAATCAACAGGTAATTATCGTGGACAGCGCCAGCAATAAACAGATCGGGTCGATTGATTATCTCTGGATGAATGCCGAATCGGGAGGCTTGCGTTTTCATCCGGCTTCAGGCAGAGGAATATATTATGTCTATTATCTACCGTATAAAATGGGCGGGCGGAGCCGCAATTATCCGGATGCAATCTATCTGAAAAATACAACATCGGCACCGACGCAAGCCGCAAAAAATAGAAACATAAACTCCAAAGGAGTTCATGTCGAACGCTTTGATGCCGTGGATCAGTACAATAGCAATGATCCGATGGAAGTGCTGGCTACCGGAGCGGAAGTCAAAAGTTTCTTAAACCGCAATGCTAAAGAAGATTATTTTGTTTTCCCTGAACGAAGGGAGTCGCCCATAAAAATGGAAAATAACCTCCCGCGATTGTGGATGACGAAAACAAAAGCCCCGGCTCAGCTTGAAGGAAATGCCCAAAAAGGTGAGTATTACGCGTTTCAATTGGGCCTTTGGTCGCCGAAGCAAGATCTTCAAGCGCTTCAGGTATCATTTTCGGATTTTAAGTCCAGCGATGGGACAATAATTGCTGCCAATAGCCTGAACTGTTTGAATACCCAGGGTACGGCCTATACCGGAGAGCCCATGCACCTGACCGTGAATGTACCTCCGAATAGGGTACAAGCCCTATGGTGTGGCATGCAGGTACCGGAAAATATTCCGGTGGGGACTTATACGGGCACCGTGACCGTCAAACCAAAGAATGCGACAGCGAAGAAGGTACAGCTTATCTTTCATGTTTCGGAAAATGGTAGTGGACTAGCTAGTGTTGACCAGCCCTGGAAAATGACGCGGCTGCCTTGGCTTAACTCAACATTGGCGCAAAAAAATACAGTCATTGCACCATATACGCCGATTGTGTTGACGGCTGATTCGACCTTACAGCTCCTGGGGCGTGAAGTTAAGCTGAGCGCAAGTGGTCTGCCCAAACAGATCAGTACTTTTTTTACGCCTGAAATGACATCGATCTCGACAAAGCCAAATGAATTGTTGTATGAACCGGTGCATTTTCATTTTTATCGTGCCTCGGATGGTAAGGAGATCCTCTTGAAAACCGCGGGTGTACAATTTAAAGAAAAAAATGAGGGCGAATACCGTTGGATAGCCAAAAATGAATCGACCGACCTTACTATGGAAGTGGAAGGGAAACTGGAATTTGATGGTTATTTACATTATGTGGTTAAGCTAACCGCATTAAATGATATCAGTTTAAAAGATGTCAATATGCATATCCCGGTTATGCCCGACAAGGCAAACTATTTTATGGGCTTGGGACAGAAGGGAGGAAAGCGCCCGGAACAGCTTGTCTGGAAATGGGATGTAGCGAATAAGAATCAGGATGGTGGCTGGATTGGTGCTGTAAATGCGGGACTGCAGTTCTCACTACGCGATGAGCATTATTCAAGACCCTTGAACACAAATTTCTATCTTCAAAAACCGTTGGTGCTGCCAACTTCCTGGGGCAATGAGAATAAAGGTGGAATAGATATCGGCCTCAAAGGTAAATCGGTCTTGGTCAATAGCTATAGTGGTGAACGTCAGCTTAAAAAAGGAGCGGTACTCTATTATAATTTTAACCTATTAATTACCCCATTCCATCCGATAAATACCGAAGCACAATGGAACGAACGCTATTATCACGCTTATAAACCAGTCGATTCGGTCGTGGCCAGTGGATCAAACGTCATCAATATCCATCATGCCAATGTGATCAATCCCTATATCAATTATCCATTTATTGCGACCAAAGAGATGAAGCAATATATTGATCAGGCGCATCAAGCTGGACTAAAAGTGAAGATTTACAATACGGTACGGGAGGTCTCCAATAGAGTTTATGAACTTTATCCACTAAGAAGTCTAGGTACTGAAGTGTTTTCACCGGGCAAAGGCGGCGGTTATTCCTGGTTGCAGGAACATCTGGGGAAAAATTACATTGCGGCTTGGTATGTGCCGGAATTTAAAGATGCCGCCATAATCAACAGTGGTATGAACAGATGGCACAACTATTATGTGGAGGGCATGAACTGGCTGGTTGACCATATTGGTATTGATGGGATTTATCTGGATGATGTTGCTTTTGACCGGGTGACAATGAAGCGTATCAAGCGCGTGTTGACCAAAAATGGAAAATCGGGCCTGATTGATTTGCATTCAGCGAATCAATATAATAAAAACGATGGCTTTAACAACAGTGCGAATCTCTATCTCGAACATTTTCCTTATCTGAATAGATTATGGTTTGGCGAATATTTTGACTATGAAAATAACCAGCCTGACTTCTTTTTAACAGAAGTGAGTGGCATCCCCTTTGGACTGATGGGCGAAATGCTTCAGGATGGTGGGAATCCTTGGCGCGGAATGATCTATGGAATGACCAATCGGATGCCCTACCAAAAACTGACACCGAAGGACTTGTGGAAGACCTGGGATAACTTCGGTATCAAAGGAAGCAATATGATCGGTTATTGGTCACCAAACGTTCCAGTAAAAACGGATAACGAGAAAGTATTGGCAACGGTTTATACCAAACCCGGAAGAGCGATGGTTGCGATAGCCAGCTGGGCTGATACAGATGTCGATGTACAGCTAGTTATTGATTGGGACAAACTAGGGATTGATCCCAAAAAGGCCAAACTATCGATTCCTGCAATAGCCAATTTCCAATCCGGTACAGCATATAACAGGGGCGATAAAATTCCTATTGCGAAGAATAAAGGGATCATTTTGCTCATAGAATAATAGCTAGTAGCCTATATATCCCAGGGAGTTAGTCCGGGTTCTTTGGAGAAGATGTGGAATGCTCGTATTGTTGGAATTGGTGCATTTATCTGAAAGCTCCCGTTAATTATTAATTAGTGAATAAATACATATTTCAATGAAAAAATGGCTCGTGTTAGCGCTATTGGGGCATGCCATATTAACTGTATTGGCGCAGAACCCCACAAAGATCGCTGAGGTAAAAAAACGGTATACAACCTATCCTTTTTCGGACCCGGACCCAATCGCTTCAGCACAGAAATTGTATCCTTATTTTCGATTTGATGGTTTCACAAATACCGCCATTGAAAAGGAGTGGAAGACGGTGATCTTAGAGAACGATTATATCCGGGTTCAGATTATGCCGGAAATAGGGGGAAAGATCTGGTCTGCTTATGATAAAGTACGAAAGCGGGATTATATCTATAACAACGGCGTCGTGAAATTCAGAGATATCGCAATGCGAGGGCCTTGGACAAGTGGTGGTATTGAAGCGAATTATGGAATTATTGGTCATACTCCCAACACGTCTACAGCGGTGGATTATTTACTGCAGGAACATGCGGATGGAAGTGCAAGTTGTTTTATCCATGCTTTTGATCTTTTGAGCCGCAGCAACTGGACCTTGGAAATTCGCTTGGAAAAAGACAAGGGTTATTTTTCGACACGTTCTTTCTGGTCAAATGGCAATGCCATTGAGCAGCCTTATTATACCTGGATGAATCTGGGGGTCGCGGCCGGCGAGGATTTGAAGTTTCTATATCCGGGCAACCGGTATATCGGCCACGACGGGGATGCGCATCCATGGCCCATTGATGGCGAAGGCCGTGACCTGTCCAACTACCGGGAGAATGCATTTGGGAGTTCGAAATCGTATCATGTGCTGGGGGCACATAGCAAGGCCTTTGGGGTATATTATGAGGAACGCGATCATGGGATGGCCCGATATGCACTGCGTGAAGATAAATTGGGTAAGAAAATATTTCTGTGGTCACAGGCCGGAGATGGGCAGATCTGGGAGAAGTTGCTGACCGACCGGAGCGGTCAATATGTGGAGATCCAAAGCGGTCGATTATTCAATCAGAACGTGCCGTCAAGTAGTTTAACGCCATTCAAGCAAATTGGATTCGCACCTTATCAGAGCGATTCATGGACGGAGTATTGGATGCCTTTCGCAGGGATAGGTCAACCCAAAGATTTTCAGTTGTCGGCTGCGCTACAGGTGAAACTAGAAGGCAAAAAGCTCCTGTTGACCGTTGATCCCAAACGACCTTTACAAGATAGTATTTTTGCACTCGATAAGAATGGCTTGTCCCTGGGAGCTAGTTATCTAACCGCTCGAGTGGGGGAAGTAAAACAGCTTGTTTTAGAATTAAACAGCGATGACAGCCCCTATTATCTCAAACTAGGACGGGATTATTTTGATTTACGACAGCATGATATTGCTACTACCTTGGATCGACCTACTGAATCAAGCCGTGGTACGATGATCGATAGCAATCAAACCAAACTATTTGAAGTACGGGATTTGCTCCGGTTTAGACAATATGGAGTAGCTGAAACTTTGTTAAACAGCTTGACCGAAAAGCAAGTGCCCCAATTGGATTTCTTGCTGGAGAAGGCCAAACTTGCCTGGTTCAAAATGGATTATAGGCAATGTTACGATTATGCACGTCAGGCATTGGCGATTGATACCTATGATGCTGCAGCCAATTATTATTACGGTTTGGCCGCAGTCAAGCTTGAAAGAACGCATGATGCACTGGATGGCTTTGAAGTAGCTTCGCTGGATCCTAGCTGGCGTAGTGCGGCTTATTTACAGCTTGCCAAGTACCATTACCGGATCAAACAGGATGATCCGGCTTTGGCCTATGTGGAGAAAGCATTGGTGGCGAATGGGCTGAATATAGACGCATTGCAATTGCGGCTGCTCATCCAAAAGCGGCAAGGAACAAGTTTGGACACGACATCCTATGAGCGGATTGTTCGCAACGATCCCTTCAATGCCTTTATCCAATTTGAAGCGAAAAATGAAGTGCTATCCAGGCAGGAATTTGCGTCGGAAAAATGTTTTGAACTGGCCATTTGGTATGCCGATCTACACGAATATAAACGTGCCGTCACTGTACTCAATAAAAATAAGCCAAATACAGAGATGTTATTGTGGCTGGCCTGGCTGACCAAAACCAATCCTACAGTGAGTCAGGAATATCTGGCAAGAGCCGTAGCAAGCAATCCAGCCTTTGTGTTTCCATTTCGTGAGGAAAGTGGGCCGGTGTTTGAATGGGCAGGCGAGCAGCTGAAAAATTGGAAAGTCGCTTATTTGCAGGCATTACTTTATCGTTTCCGAAATCAGGGGGGGAAAGCGAAGCAGCTTTTGGATGCGGTAAGGACTGAACCATCGGATTTTGGAGCTTACTTTGCGTTGAAATCTAATCTTGAAGAAGATCAGCAGTTCGATCAATCCGTTACAGCGATGAAACAAGCGATGAAAGCGGAACCACATGAATGGCGCTATGGCCTTCGTTTGGTTGAATTGTTAAATAAAGGGAAATATTATGATCAGGCACTCGAAGTTAGCAGAAAGTATCATTGGGCATTTCCCAAAAACTATATCCTAACCTTAGCCCATGTACGGACTTTGTTGTTAAATAAAGAATATCTGCTTGCCGAACGTGAATTGCAAGCGGTCGAAATCCTTCCTTTTGAAGGGGCAACAGAAGGACATAACTACTATGTACAGACCAAATTAATGCTGGCTTATAACTACCTACAACAAAAAAAATATAAAGAAGCAAATCTGAAGGTCGAAGAATCAAGGGCCTGGCCGGCCCAACTGGGGGTAGGCGAACCCTATCCGGAAGTTAAAAATGAAATTCTGGCAGATTGGCTCGCAGCTTATATACAAAAGAAAATAGGGAACAGTAGTGGGGAAACCAACTTTCTACAGCAGATAAGCCAGCGTAAGCAACCGAAGAATCCATACGAATTTCTACTTCAACAGGCCGCTATACAACAATTAACGAATAAGGGAATTATTGTCCGTAGCGGGCAAACTGTCCGAGGGATCGATCAGTCAGATGCTGTTTTTTTTGATCAGATACAAAAAGATAACCTAACAGCATATTGGCCAGCGTTGATCCAGCACATTTATTTTGAGCAAGACCAACGTATGTTTTAACTCTCTTTGTTGTTGACAGCGGTAAAAGCAGATTGGTTTTATGGTATTTTGTATTCGATAAAAAAGATGTAAATTGAATTAATTATACAAGAGATGAAATAAATGGTAAGAATGATCTTTAGGCAGTTCTATTTGGTATTGTTGATCATAGCATTTTGTCAATGTCATGGCAATAGCAATACGATGGAAAATCAGGGAAAACTTCAGTCAAGGGTGGATACATCGGAAAAAGTGCAATCTGTTACGGGGCAGTTCAAGTCGAATAACCAGGTTATTCAGTTAAGTGATGCAATGGAAAACTTACTTTTTGTGCTTAATAAAGGTGACATCTATCTTCCTGAAAATGGTTTTTACCTCCATTTAAGTCAAGCGGATGCCAAGAGGCTGGGGACAGCATATATTTTATTGATTCCTCTTTTTCCCGATAGCGAAAACTTATTTTTTACCTATGATCGGGATTTTACGTTTGAGATCGTTGCGGTCCCGGGTATGGAAAACTGTTATTATACAAAGAATGTTAGGTTTTTCAATGCACATAATAAAGACAAGATTGCTTCAGAAAATGAACGTTATGCAGCCACTATTTTTAACCAGCCTACATTAAAAGATACGATCGAATGGTCGATTTTCTCTGATTATCGCGACCTGCGCCATATACCACAGTGGATAGATCACTTAGACAATAGCCAGCAGCTTATCGTTCACTATGTTGGCTGGGCTGAAACAACTGATGGGGGGTACGCCATACATGATTACAGGCCCACTACGGTGGCTGATCTTGCGAGAAAAAGGTTGAATGATGTCAGTAATCAGATGGAGTCTTTGGGCGTACCGACGGCCGAGGCTTCACAGCATGAATGGAAAGCCTGGTTAGATCATATTATCAGTCTTGATCCTAAAGATCAGTTTCCAAAAGCGGGTGCAAAAGTATGGACGAAGTCCTTTCAAGAAAACACAAAGGGGCTATTTGCCTTAGATGAAACAAAGGGCAAGATCATCCGCTTACATCCACAGCCAAATTACCTGAATTTTAAGGATCAGCAGCTGTTGTCTATCAATCCTGCTGACAGTAGTATACAGGTCGGTAAAATTGCTTCTTCACAACAACCAAATGCCGCGGAATTCGTTGATTTTAGGGTTGAAAATGGAACGCTATTCAGCATCAATAAGCAATTCCAATGGGGGCAATACAGTGCGGAACCAAGCAATGAAAAGACCACATTTTATAAAGAACAGGCTTCCAAAAAGTTGTTGCCGTTGGTACGGGATATGATTATCGATCATACTTATATGACTCCGGAGCATAGTTATATCCTTTATCATAAGGACCGGACCTTAAATTATGAAATGTTATGTATCAACAGTAGGACAGGGGCGATAATAGCGCAAAAAACTGTAGATAGGTTGTTGACAGAAGCCCATATTGCCAAAGGAAAAATCGAATACCTTCCCACTGCAATAATGAATGGCACTTCTCCGGACTTTCCGTTGCTGTTTAAATTAAACGAGGTCACCTATCACCTATCGCTTAACGCGAAATTGGTACCTGTTGAAACAGTGAAGCTGCCGGCTACTTTACCATGGCATCCGAGCTATCTAGCTGCTGATAATCGGGCGTTTTATTTTGATAAAACCGATAATGAACTATGGTTTTATCCGATCAGTCAAAAAGAGTCCATACCATCGATCAAACTACAGGATCATCTTTTTGATCGGTATATCATGCTTCCGGATGGAGATAATTATCGTTTCTTTTATGAATATGGAGACACGTTCACGCATGGCATAAAGACGGTTTTAATCAATGGTTCTACATTTAAGCAAGCGGGAGAACCCGAGCTTGTTTATTCGTATATACCATTGGAAACGGAATCCAGCGACAATACACCCAATAATTTAAGCGCCTTTAAAATCGGAAAGAAATGGATAGTTACGTTTATGTTGGAACAGAAACTGATCGTGACCGAAATTTGATGTATTGAAGGGTTTGCTTGAGTTTGTGTTTGAATCCTAGGCGATAAAAAGAAAGACCACTTCATGCTTAAAATGAAGTGGTCTTTCTTTTTCTGTCGGGATGGCCGGATTTGAACCGACGACCTCCAGCACCCCATGCTGGCGCGATACCGGGCTACGCTACATCCCGAATTGTTCCAAATAGCGTGAGATCGGATGATCCCAAGCCCTTTTTTTTAGGAAAAATTTTTGGTAGCGCTAAAATAGTAATTATTGACAAAAAATAAAATCTAATTGCAAAAAAGAGAATGCCTGAAATTTTGAGGGACTAAATTTCGGACATTCTCTTATTACTTCTACCCCTGTCTACCTTCGTACGCTATTTTCCATCGTCAGGAGACATTTGTATTTTTTATGGTTTCCTCTGAAGCTGTTTTTTGCAAACCGCCGTTAGAATTTATAACCAACCATAATGCCGACGGTTTTATTCTTGGCATCCAGTGTTTTATCCACGCTGGTGAACCCATGGCTATAATAGGCATCTACTGTAAAGCTACTGACATCAATGCCGATTCCGGCTCTACCGTCAAAGGAGAACTTCTTATAATCTGTAGTAGGACTGGATTTGACAGTCTTCAGATCATAATTTAATTGCGGTCCCAATAGACCACGAAAACTGAAATCACCATTTTGTAAAAATGTATAGCCAACCTGGAGTGGAAGATTGATCTGATAAAACTTAGGGGTCTTTTGGCCACCTTCGAAAGTATACTCTTTTCGGAAAAGACTAGCTCCGATGCCGGGTTGAAAGAAGACGCGATCTCCAACGCGTGCGAATGCGGCAACAGAAACCCCTACTTTACCGTTATTGTCTTTAACGGACTTGTTGCCAAAGGATGTCATGTGATAGTTGCTCCCGACCTGTATACCATAGGTGACCTCCTGTGCTTGTCCTGTACCTGTTATTCCAAATAATGTCAATGCCACTAAGGCCGCTTTGAGTGTTGTTTTCATCTTTAATACTATTTTTTATTATCTAGTTTTTCGTGTCGCTTTATACTATGACAACGGAAAATCAGTATACCCTTAGAAAAAAAACATTTTTCTATTTTTAGATAATTACCTTTAGTTCCGATTTTGGATAGCTGATCGATCACTGTCGTACTTTAATTCCGGCGGGCTGTATATAGTTGAAGGATGAACTTGGGCTGGCTGTTTATTCGAAAGTTGATGGGATATTATTATCGGCAGAAAAAAAAGTAAAAAATAAATAAGGGTAAAGATTACTTGTGTTGTCTTAGTATAAAGTAGATTGTTTAATCAAATGGTAGATTTAACCAATGTCGGAAAATAAAGAAAAGAATTTCGAGCAGCTTTTTCGGGCGCATTACAAGGAATTACATCGTTATGCTTTCAGGTATCTGGGCGATAGCGATGGAGCCGAGGAGGTCGTACAGCAAGTATTTCTGCGGTTATGGGAGAAGGATTGGGAGGAGCAGGTTCACACTTCGCTGAAAGCTTACCTCTATCGTGCGATCTATAATGAAAGCATGAATGTTCTTAAAAAGGAGCAACGTAAGCTCAAATATCAGTCTTATGAACAGCACAGACAGGAATGGGAACCGGCTGTAGACGAAAGCAGCAAAGATCTGGATAGGAAACTCAGGGTGGCTCTGGCTGAACTGCCCGAAAAGAGTCGGACGGTTTTTGAACTGAGCCGTTTTCAGGAGATGAAATACAAGGATATTGCGACTACGTTGGATCTTTCGATAAAAACAGTTGAGGGGCATATGAGCAAAGCATTGCGTCACCTACGGATTGAACTTATGGATTATTTAACATTGATTATTTTCTATCTTATCTATATGTTATGAATAAGGAATTACTGGAAAGATATATCGTTGGGAAGACCAATGAATCGGAGAATAATTTGGTGCAAGGCTGGTTGGAGCAGGATCCTGCCAACAGAGCGGAATATTTAAAAGTGAAGAACGTATTTCTATCTTATCTATATGCGATGAACAAGGAATTACTGGAAAGGTATATGGTCGGGGAAACGAATGAAGCCGAATGTAGGATCGTAGAGGAATGGTTGGAAAAAGACGCTAATAATAGGGAGGCATATTTGCAAATGAAAAAGTTATGGGATAGCTTGCCTAAGCCTCTGGAAGTTCCAGAAGTGGATGTGGATAAGGCTTGGATGGATTTTAAAATTGTTAGGGACAGGAGAGCATCGGAACTGGCTGGAATCCCCACAATGAAAACAAAAGTGATTCAATGGAACTGGTGGGCTGCGGCGAGCATTCTGCTGGTCTGTATGGTAGGATTCTATGTGTTTGACCGTTCGCAGCGCGAGGAAATGCATCTTGTGAGCCAAGAAGCTGTGCTTAGGGATTCATTGCCAGATGGGTCTACAGTAACACTCAATAGAAATACGGAGCTGGCTTATGCGAGTACCTGGAGCAATAAAAATAGAAATGTGGAATTGAAAAAGGGGGAGGTGTTTTTTCAGGTGAAAAAGGATAAAAAGCACCCTTTTGTGATCGCCACAGGGAATTCGAAAATTACGGTACTGGGGACAAGTTTTAATGTGCGCCGTATTCCCAAAGCAACGGAAGTCATTGTCGCGACTGGACTGGTTAAAGTAGCCTATGCCGACAAAGAGATTTTCCTACGGCCTGATCAGATGCTTACGATAAGGGATGCCGATACCGCAACAGTGCAAAAGAAGCCTGTTCAGGATAAATTCTATAAATACTATGTCGACAGTAAGTTTAATTTTGTAAATACCCCCCTGAAGGATGTCGCTCAGCTGCTTACCCGTGCGTATGACTATAAAGTTATCATCGATGATCCTAGCCTTCAAGAAATACCGTATACAGCCGAATTTGAAAGAAATAGCCTGACAGAAATACTCAAGGTGATGGCAAAGAGCCTAGACTTAAAGGTCGAGGTTCAGGGCAAAGAAATTCACTTAACAAATAACCAAAAGCGATAACATGTTTTCGAGACAAAATTGTACAGATAGCATCATGATACTATTTTTTATAAAGCGAATCAGGTTTTATCTCCTATTCTCCCTGCTATGCTCCTTTCATTGGGGGCTAGCGCAGCAAAAGCTCGCCGCGGAAGTTCAGATGCCCGCTTTCTCAAAAATAACGGTCGGCGAGGTCTTTCAGCTATTAAAAGAACGGCAGGATGTATTGTTTTCCTTCAATGGGAATATTTTACAGATGGATAGTGTTATTTATCCCCGGGCTTATAAGGGAAATCTATATGATTATCTCGATGGTATTTTGGGGAAGGAGTATAGTTTTAAGGAATTAGGCAAACATATTATCGTTCAATATACACCGCAAAGGATGTCGGTTGATTTTGAGGTAAAGACCCCGAGGAAAGATAAGGTTGTGATTACCGGATATATCAAAAATATCCGAACGAATAATCCAATTTCGAATGCAAGTATTTTTGACCGTAGTGCTTTATTATCTACATTGACGGACAAAAATGGTTATTTTGAACTGGATGTCAAGAAAAGAAGTAATCTGATCGCGGTGAATGTGAGTAAAGAGATGTTTCGGGATACCAGTGTGATGGTTATTTTTCCTATTGAAGCACAGACGGGGGACAAAAAGAAACGTGAATATGGTTATTTTGAAGGCTATGAAGAAGATCATGGCCTTTATAAATCTTTTTTCGGCCGGATATTCCTGTCGCCTGCCCAGCAGATACAGAACATGAATCTTGGTGGAATGTTCTTATATAGTCCTTATCAGATATCCATGACACCGGGGCTAAGCTCACATGGATTTATACGGTCACAGATTGTCAATAAGTTTTCATTAAATATCATAGGCGGTGCAACCGCGGGGGTGAAAGGCGTTGAACTTGGCGGGGTCTTCAATATCAACCAGTATAATATGCAGGGCTTTCAGGTGGCAGGGGTGTTTAATACCGTAGGTGGCCATGTAAGCGGTGTACAGCTAGCAGGGGTGGGCAATCGGGTCTTTGGTGCTGTCAGCGGTATTCAGGTCGGTGGCGTATTGAATAAGGCCGATACGGTAAGAGGCGTCCAGCTTGCAGGAGTTGCCAATACGGTGCGGGAAGCTAGCGGAACAACCCAGATAGCGGGGGTAATAAACAATAGTAGCGGCGATGTGGGGATCCAAATAGCAGGTATCGTCAATAGGGCAAAAAAAGTAAAGGGATTTCAGCTGGCAGGAATAGTTAATATTGCCGATAGTAGTGATTACCCGATCGGGCTATTAAATTTAATCAAAAACGGAGAAAAAAGCCTTGCATTGGCCATAGACGCCGATCGTTATCTTGGGCTACAGTTTCGTTCCGGAGGTCGTGTGCTCTATAGTGTCCTATCGGTAGGTGCGGCTCTATCGGATGATGGACCTTCGAAATATTTCTTTGAAGTAGGTCTGGGGGCTGTGCTATTGAATAGGTCCAAATTCGCACTTCGTACGGAAATTACGTCACGTAATCATTTAACGGACAATTTTAAATTGTTGGACAATCACCGATCTTCCTTCCGTGTCATTCCTTCGTATAAGTTGACGGATGCCTTGTCTCTATTTGTGGCGCCCAGTTTCAATTATGCTGAGCGGGATGAAGATGTTATATCAGGTGGTGGTACCCGTTGGAAGGCCTGGGGAAGAGACCGTGCGAGAAACACATTTTATGGTGGTGGAACAGCGGGGTTAATGTTAAAATTATAAAATTAAAACTATTTGGTATGTGCCGTTGTTATATAAGTAGCTTTTAAACATTTAACATTTTACATCAGCGCCCTTTGTTGAAACAACAAAGGGCGCTGATGCGTTAACCCATACAGAGGCTATAGACTCGTATGTATAATGATCATTTGGAATTACGCTTTAACTACGCAACAACTGTGGCAGTCTTCAACACATTCCGATAAGGATAGGAATGGAAAACATGTCTACGTGCAAACCGTCCCAATGAATCTGCATTGACAAATTTTATATAGTCGTTTCGTTGGACACCAAAATACTCATATTGGCTACCATCGTGAAAAGTGATCGTTAAAACTTGAGCTTTCCAATCGATATCCTGAATACCTGAATTTGTGATTGTCTCAGTATAGATGGGTAATTGTTGTTCAATTGTCTCTGGACAGATGCTGACTAAAAAATGATAGGCTTCAATCATTTCCACACTCTTTTCTTCTGCAGCCAAACGACCTTCTTCGTCATTGACAAATTTATCCGGATGACATTCTTTCATAATCGTCCGATAGGTGGATTTTAGGGTTTTGAGATCCACTGATTTATCCACATTTAACAACTTACGGTAGTCGGCAATTTTTTTCATGGCTGCAAAGATATGCTTAATAATCAGATTATTTGCATTATCCTGAAAATAAGATTATTTTTTACCTAAGGTTTTTAGATACAGTTGTTCAACCTTCTCACGGGCCCAAGGAGTTTTTCTTAGGAAAGTTAGTGAGGATTTTATGCTTGGATTTTCATTAAAGCATCGGATAGATATCCTTTGCCCCAATTCTTCCCATCCATAATATTCCACTAAATATTCGATGATTGTATCCAACCGTTTTCCATGTAAGGGATTGTTGACTTGTTCTTGCATGTTGTAAAGTTAGCAATCTTTGTCTATTTTAAATTGCTTTTTACTCCAATGTTATGCGATTTGATATCATCCTGTGGTATTTAAGCTAGCATTTTGTAAGCTGTTTTGCCAGCTGATCAAGTTGTTGCTCAAGTTTGTCATCCCAGATATTTCCCGCCGCATCCAGTTTTCCTTTGACGCCCTGAATAAGGAGGTTTCTTTCGGGATCAAGTTGGGCTCCAAGTCCCTGCATAATGCGTTGTAGTTCGGCATGTCCCGTTTCCCCTTGTGCCGAAGCTGTAATAATGCTGACTGGCTTTTCTGTAAAAATGGTTGTTGCGGCACACCATTCGAGTAGATTTTTCAAACCGCTGGGTACACTGAAAATGTATTCCGGACTGCTAAACAGTACCAGATCTGCGTCCTGAATGACCTGACGCAAGGCAACGATCTCGATGGGTGGTTGCGAGGTGCTTTCTTCAGGATCGAAATGTGGCAGTTCCTTCAAGCGGTCAAAGAGGACCAGATTGGCCCCGGGGTTTACTTTATGTTGGAGATGACGTACGAGCTGATGATTGGATGAATGTGCGCTCGCGCTACCGATGATTGCGAAAATGGTTTTCATTGAATATACTTTAATTGGCTCCAAGGAGCCTGATTATTTAATCTGTTAATCTGCTGATACTCCCATATCAATTTTACCCTGTCAGATTTTGAAGCGACTAATTTACGATTATTGTCCCAGATGAGCGATATGGTTTTGGCAATGACAATTTAGGAGCCTATACAAGATAAGTATACCTAAAGATAAAAACTTTTTCCTTTTACGGATTAAGTTTATACTTTTGGAAATAGGGACTTATATTAGCTTTAATACGGATGATATGCTTTTGTTATGAGAAATAAAATGGGGTACCGCTTGTTGTGGGAGCGTATTCGTACGGGAGACGAGGCCGCATTTTTTGATCTGTACGGAGCACTTTATCAGGAGCTTGTTAATTTTGGTATTCGTACCTGCGGGGATACGGACCTAGCAAGCGAAGCGACGGATCAGGTTTTTGTCAAGATCTGGGAAAAAAGAACGCAGCTTGAACGCGTTGAAAATGTACAGTCCTACCTCATTACCTTCCTAAAAAGGCGTATGCTACGCTTAATCGAAAAGCAACATAAGATCAATACGGCACTCCAGAATGTAAAAGCGGAGGATGAATGGATTGAAATGCCTTATGAAGAGTTTGTGATCAAGGTGCAAACCAATGAGATTATTCAGATCCGTTTAAAAGAAGCATTGGAGAAACTTTCGTTTCGTCAAAAACAATTGGTTAACCTTAAATTTTTTGAAGGTTATTCGTACGAAAAGATCTCAGAAATCACGCAGATGTCGGTAAAAACAGCATATAATACGCTTTACGATGCCTTAAAAATATTGCGGGAAGAGCTGAAGGATATTTAAGGACTGAAGGATAAATCAAAATCATTTTGCGAGGAACAGTCCAGGAAACTGCGGAATATCCGATTTCATTTTTGTTTAAAAAAAATAAATAACTGTATATCAGTTTTTTGTGTAATATTTTATTTTTTTCTTAGGAAAAAGGTCAGCTTTTGGGCACTATAGGATAAATACCCATTAGAATGAGCCAAAAAGATTATAAACAGTTAGAAGATTTTTTGATAGATGATACTTTTCAAAAGTATTGTTCAGGAGAAGATAAAAACTGTGTCCTTTACTGGCAACAATACTGCTTAAATCATCCGGAGCAGGCCGAAACAATCTTAAAAGCAAAACGTCTTTATCAAATTTTAGTTGGAAACCGTAAATCTATCCATGAACAGCTGGAAAGATTGAAGACAGATCTCCAACGTGCGCCAATAGAAACTGTACCTATCCGCCAGATGAGCTGGAAAAAGTGGGCAGCTATTGCTGCGGTGTTCGTTGCTCTCGTGAGCGTGGGATTATGGTATTATTCGAGGCCTGTGGATGACGCTGTTTCACAGCCAATGACACATATTGGCCAGGTTTATCAGACAAAAAAGGGTGAAAAGAAGACCTTTGAGCTTGTTGATGGGAGCACCGTTACCCTCAATTCGGCGAGTAAACTGGAGCTGTCCTCGGATTTTAACGCGGATTTGCGTCAGGTGCGATTAGTTGGCGAAGGGTATTTTCAGGTCGCAAAGAATAAGGAAAAACCATTTATGGTGCAAGCTTCTGATTTTGATATCAAAGTTTTGGGTACGACCTTCAATGTGAAAAGTTATCCCGAAGAGCCGACCGCTGAAGCTGTACTGGTGGAGGGATCTATTGAGATGAAAAGCAAAGGGCAGCGGGAGAATTCTGTTATCATCAAGCCAAATCAAAAAATTACCATATTTAAAAACCAAGCTGAGCTTGCGGTCAATGTAAGCAAAGGGAATAAGCCAGGCCAAAGTAAGTTGCCCATTAAGGAAATTGCCATCGAAAATATTCCCGTCGTGGAGTCAAATACTACCGAAATCCCCGATATCGCATGGAAGGAAAATAGATTAGAAATCGTGGACCAAGATTTCGAGTCTTTACGAAGAACATTGGAACGCTGGTATGATGTGGACATTCAGCTTCAAAGTGACCAATTAAAAAAATATCGCTTCACGGCAACCTTTAGCAAGGAGAATATTACTCAGGTATTGAGTGCTTTACAGAAAGTCGAACCATTTAAATTTGAATTGTATGGGAAAAAAATAACTATCTCAGAAAAATAAAAAGGATGGTGGACCAACACCATCCTTCATTGAAAAAATGATTAACCAAAAGCAGCAACATTGGGGCGTGCTGCTTAATATTAATTTTAACCAACACTAAAATATGATTAAAAATTGCTTATTGCAAATGCGCAATGGATATATTGTGCATTTTAGATTCATTATCCGGATGAAACTAGCCTTAATTATGACTACGTGTGCTGTAATCAATGTTTCAGCATCTGTATTTTCCCAACAAAAAGTGTCCTTGGATGTTCAAAAAACCAAACTAAGCAAGGTGCTTAAACTGATCGAAGAGCAAAGTGATTATTATTTTGTCTATAATTCGACAAACGAGAATTTAAATAAAGAAGTGTCTGTCAACGTCAATAATACGAAGGTATTGGATGTTTTGGCGAAGCTATTCAATAAAAGTGGACTGGTTTACTCGGTTTCCAAAGAGGGGCTTGTGGTGGTTAGTCAACAACAGCAAGTCGTTGTTTCAGGTATCGTAACAGACGATAAGGGAAATCCCTTAGCAGGAGCGAGCGTACGTGTTAAAGGTACTGCTGTAGGGCGTGCGACGGATACGAATGGTCGGTTTTCCATCGATGCTGCTACCGGTAATACCTTGATTGTTTCTTTTGCAGGCTATGGATCACAGGAAGTGCCCGTGACGAAGGATGGCGTTATGAAAATCATCTTAATTGAAGACAATAGGATGTTAAATGAGGTGGTGGTGACGGCATTGGGCATGAAAAAGGAAAAACGTTCTTTGGGCTATTCCGTGACACAAGTCGCGGGCGAATCGCTGACCACAGCACGTGAAAATAATGTGATGAATTCGCTTGTCGGAAAAGTCGCCGGTTTGGACATCAGTGCTACTTCAGGCGGAGCAGGGGCTGCATCGAATGTTACCATACGTGGGGTTTCCAGTATTTCGCAGTCCAATCAGCCTTTATATGTGATCAATGGTATTCCAATGGAAAGCAAGCCCGTGGGTGTTGGCAATGCGAATTCTAGGGGAAACTCGGGAAGTCAATGGGACAATGCACCGGATCTGGGCGATGCAATCAGCAATATCAATCCTGATGATATCGAAAGTATTTCGGTATTGAAAGGAGCGGCGGCTTCCGCATTATACGGTTCGCGGGCTAAAGCGGGGGTTATTTTAATTACGACCAAATCCGGAAAAGGGAATTCCATCGATTTTAACAGCAATTATGTAGCGGAAAGAATTATCGACCAAACGAATTGGCAACAAATCTACGGCCAGGGGGCAAACGGTGAAAAACCTGCCGATGGCAAGGCTGCTGCACAGGTTGGGGGATCTAGCTGGGGCGCGAAATTGGACGGCAGCCAGGTGCCTCAGTTTGACGGGGTATCGCGACCATATTCCTACCAATCGGGTAATTTGGGACGTTTTTATCGGACAGGTTCAACTTGGACAAATACCTTGGCTTTGAATAAAACATTTGAGGGCGGTTCAATCCGTTTCTCGGGTACAGATGTTAAAAACAATTCTGTTGTTCCCAATTCGGGCCTAAACCGACAATCATTTAATTTGGTCGGCCTCTTTGAACCATTGAAAAGATTGACCATTGATGCGCGTTATAACATGATCCTGGAGCAAGTAAAAAATAGACCCATGGTATCCGATATGTCAGGTAATGCTAATTTTAACGCGATGTTCCTGCCGACGAGTGTCAATGTGAACGATTTAAAACCTTGGAAGAAAGAAAACGGGTACGAGCTTCCGTTTACAACAGGTAATACCTATGCGACCAACCCTTGGTTTGCAGCTTACGAATTCCAGAATAATACAAAAAGAGATCGCTCAATTGCTTCATTGACGGCAAAATATACGCTTGAAAATGGACTATTTATCCAGGGCCGTGCCGGTCGTGATGCCTATACAGATCATTACCGAAATGTTTTACCTACCGGAACCGCCTATTATGAGTATGGAAAAATAAACGAGCAGGATACAAAATTTGCGGATATCAATGCGGATATCTTGGTAGGCAAAGCTTTTAGCTTTGGCGATTATACAGTGACACCAAATATCGGTGCCAGCTACCGCAATACAAAGATGTCGCAACTGACGAATTCTGGTACCGATTTTATTATCCCTTTCGTTTACAATATATTAAATGCCAAAAATAAATCTGTCAATTACCTGGAAAGCGAGTCGGAAACCCAGTCTGTATATGGTACCGCCGAGTTTGCGTATAAGGATGTGTTTTATCTGACCGGTAGCTTGCGCTCGGACTGGTATTCTACTTTGGCAACACCGGGCTACAACAATAAATTGAATTCAGTTTATCCTTCAGTTTCAGGTTCATTCATATTTTCAGAGTATTTCAAACCCTCCTGGTTGTCTTACGGTAAATTAAGAGCAGGTTTTGCTCAGGTGGGGCAGGCCACTGATCCATATCAGACCTTATTGAGCTATAATTTTAGAGGCGAAAATTTAAATGGAGCTCCTTTGGGATCGATTAATAATAGGAATATTCCAAACACTTCATTAAAGGCTTCTATTGCGAATGAGTTGGAAATCGGTGCTGAACTCCGCCTACTGAACGATCGTTTGAATCTAGATTTGACCTGGTACAACAAGAAATCCAAAAATGAAATTATCTTCAACACGACAACACCGGCAACTGGCTATGCAGCAGCTGTGCTGAATTCGGGGGAAATGCAAAACAAAGGTTTTGAAGCATTGATTTCAGCGACCATCGTTAAAGCTGAAAACTTTAAATGGATTTCTTCGCTAAATGGATCTTATAATGACAATAAGATCATCTCATTGGCAGATGGCCTGAAGGACCAGCTTGTTGCAACCTCCCGTTCCAATGTTGGATTTATCATGAATAAAGTCGGGCTGTCCGCATTTCAGGTAATGGCTTATGATAACAAATACGACAAGGATGGTAACATCGTAAAGTTAGCCGATGGTTCACCTGACCGTGGCGAACTAAAAGCTTATGGATCTGCAATGAATAAATGGTTTGCCGGATGGAATAATGAATTTAACTATAAAAATTTCAATCTGTCTTTCCTGATTGATGGTAAATGGGGCGGGAAATTGTTCTCGGCAACAGACTATTATGGATATATCTGGGGATTGCATCAGCATACGGTGGAAAGACGTGAGGAGATCGGTAGAGCGGCTGCTAAATACTACGAAAACACAGCCAACAACGTCTCTAAGAACTTTGTCAACAGTGCCGACTTTATAAAATTTAGACAATTAATCATTGGTTACAGCTTCCCGACAACAATGTTTAATAATAAAATAAAATCTTTAAATGTAAGTGTTGTGGGACGGAACCTCTTTACATTAATGCGTAAAACCGAAAATATTGATCCGGAATCAAGTTATAATGCAACATTCCCTGGTCTAGAATTGGGGGGTGTACCGGCCATCCGTACGTTTGGAGCAAACTTAAGTGTTAAATTTTAAACCTAACTGAAATGAAAGCAATGATTAAACCGATTATATCTACGCTTGCCCTTGGTCTATTATGTGTGATGGGCAGCTGTACAAAAGATTTTGAAAAAATAAATACTGATCCGATTTCTTATGGTAAGGAAACCTGGGATCCCAATTATACTTTGTCCTCATCTCAATTATTCTATACGGGCAGTTTTGACTTCGCTTACGATACCTGGCGCGGAAATTTGATTTATTCGGCAACGATGATGCAGGGATTATCTACAGTAATCAGTTATTGGGCAGGTGATAAATATTTGTTAAATGAAGGGTATACTGCTGCTTACTGGGGGAACGGAACAGTAGGAGCGTATATTGAGCAAGTAAGGAATATTCAGGACGTTATTGTCAATACCAAAGGAAAACCGGAGCTGAATAACTTATATCAGGTAGCCCGTATCTGGCGTGCCGTTATCTTTGCCAGGCTAACCGATCTCTATGGCGATGTACCTTATTCAGAAGCAGGTGTTGGATTTTATGAAAAGATCTATAAACCCAAGTTTGATAAACAACAGGATATCTATACAGATCTACTAAAAGAAGTTGACGAAGCAGTCGCAGCTTTAAAGACAGATGGTGATCGTGTTTTTGGAGATGTGATCTATAAAGGGAATATTGATAAATGGAAACGGTTTGGAAATTCCTTTTTATTGCGTCTAGCGATGCGTCTAGTGAAAGTGGACGAAGCTAAAGCAAAGCAGTATGCTACAAAAGCAGTAGCGAATACATTGGCTAATAATACTGAAAATGCTTACATCTCACACGATGAAAGTGGTTCGCGTGTGACTCAGAATAGAAATTCACAAGTGTTGTTGGGTGATGGGGGACAGGAATGCTATTACGTGAAATGGTCGAATACATTTATTGATTTTCTAAAGAAAAATAATGATCCTCGTTTAGGTTTAGTGGCTGTGACTAAATTATATTTAAAAGACGATGTTAAAGCCCAGAATCCAGATTATGTAAGTAATGCCGCCGTTCAAAAGGGAATGCCAAATGGAAAGGACCTGAGTTCGGATCCTAAATATAGAATTGGCAGTGATCCGAGTTTTACGACATTTCCAGACTATTCATCACCAAACCCAAAAATGATAAAGCGGAATGGTATCACATTTATACTAACCTATGCTGAGACAGAGTTGTTGAAGGCTGAAGCTGCACAACGGTGGGGGATTGGCGGTTCGGCAGCTGAGCATTACAAAAATGGATTGAAAGCTTCTATTACATATTTGAATCAATATGATGCCGAACTAGCAGTTCCGGATGCGCTTGCAGAGTCTTTTGCTACTGCAAATCCTTATGACGCAAGTAAGGGGTTGGAGCAGATTAATACACAGTATTGGGCGCATACGATTACGATGCTTGACTTTTATGAAACGTGGGCCAACTGGAGACGTACGGGGTATCCAAAACTGGTACCTGTCAACTATCCTGGAAACGCCACTGGTGGGACTATTCCACGTCGTTTCCCATATCCTTCTACCGAAGAGGCTATCAACGGTGAAAATTTCAAAGCGGCAGCAGCAGCAGTACCTGGCGGTGATAATCTTGCAGGCCGGGTCTGGTGGGACAAATAATCACAATGGTTTGTTTTTTTTGAGGCTGAACTTTCGTAGTTTGGCCTCTTTAAACCTTTTATAAAATAATATGAACCTAAAACATCAAATTTTACTGATCGCAGCCTTGCCCTGCATCGTCTTTTCCTGCAATAATGCAGGTGAGAAAAAGACGGAACATGAGACTGCAAAAAACAACACGCTGAGCGGAACATACAGACTCTTAGAAGCGAAGACCATCAAAGAGAAGGATACGGTGACAGCTTTCACCGATACAGCCAAAACTGAAATGTTTAAAATGTTCAACGATGATCATTTTTCGTTTTTCAATCATGATAAGGAAATGGGAAAAGGAAAGGAGCCTCATTTTATTGCAGGCGGTGGAACGTACTCGTTTGATGGTAAAAAATATCAGGAGCGATTGCAATACTGTAGCCTGCGCGACTGGGAAAGTAAAAAGTTTGATTTTGAACTGGAGTTTAAAGGAGATACCCTTATCCAACGCGGGGAAGAGAACTTGCCTGAACTAGGAGTGAAACATACCATTATCGAAACGTATCTGAAAATAAAATAAAGGCAGTCTTATTGGGGAGTTCATAAAACTTCATGTTATATATTTGTTAATGCAGGCACCCATGGAATTTTTCATGGGTGTTTTTTTGTAGGCTAAAGGATTAAAAAGTTCATCTTTAGCGTTCTGGAACAGCCGGTTATTTATTTTAGAAAAAAAATAAAATTAAATTGCAACATTTTCCAGAACAATCCGACTATACAATAGAAACATAGGAATTAACGATATTAAATAGTAAACGTGCAAAACCAACTTAGCGATAAAGAGTTATTAGCGATGTGCCAATCCGGTAATGAGTCGGGCTTTGCACAGCTCTATCATCGCTATGCGAAGAAGATTTTTAATTCGATCTATCGGATCTTGTCAAATCAGGAGGAAAGTGAGGATGTTTTGCAGGAGACTTTTATAGAGTTTTTCTCCAAGTCGGATAAATGGCAGGCGGTACTTAGCGTGGAAGCCTGGTTGAGAAGGATGGGGGTGAATAAGGCTATTTCTCTTTTACGGAAAAATAAGCAGTATTATACGCCGATCGACGATCTGGAAATCCAGGATGAAGGCGACGATGATCTATTGGAGAAGGAATGGCGGGAATGCCAGCTGACGGATTTAGAATCGGTCATTGACCAGCTGACAGGGATACCCAAAATGATTATCAATCTGTATCTTTTCGAAGATATGAGCCATGACGAAGTCGCTGAATCTTTGGGAATGACAGCGGTAGCGGTGCGTAGTCAATACCATCGCGCCAAAAAGAAAATTTACGAACAATTGAAGGAGAGGTATAATTATGCGGGATAATTTGAAGGATTTTGTGAACGCCAATCGGGATGCATTTGACCGTAAAGAACCGTCCGCGGACTTATGGAATAAAATCAGACCACAGGTTGTTCCCCAGGTAGAGGAAAAGAAGATAAAACCTTTGTGGCGGTGGGCGAGTATTGCAGCAGCTACATTATTGGTCGGAGCTGCAGCTTTTGTGATCTTCAATCAGGAGAGAAAGGATGATCGCATGGGCAGGGTGGCCGTTTTGAAATCCAGTCCTTTACAGCAGAAAGAGCCAGCGGAAATGCTGCGCCCTTCTCAACAGGAAATTGCAGCAGAAGCTAAGCAGAAGGAGTCTATACGGTCGATACAGACGATGACGAGTACGCAACAAACACATCTTGTGGCTAACAGGACTGCGCAAAAGATAGCTGTAGAGAAGAAAGAAGAGCATGAAAAAGATTATATGCAAATGCTTCAGGATTCAGTTTGGGCAAGTACACGTCTGGCGGCAGTACTCGCGCTCCAAAAACAGGGAAATCTGAAACAAGATGAAACACAGGCTCTGGAGAAAATCGCTGTTTCGGACGAGAGTAGTAATGTGCGTATGGCTGCGATCGAGACCTTACTGGATGGAATGACACCAGAGCTTCGGCAGCAAAAGGTTCAGGACTTTTTTGTTGCGCAGAATGATCCTACATTGCAGGTTGAGCTCATGCAGATGATTGCGCAAAGAGAAGATCCGGAAATGAAAAATAGTACGAAGGATAAATTGAACGCGATTGTAGAAGATCCTTTTACCTTAAAATTTGTGAAAGAGCAAGCGTATGCAGTACTGCTGCAGCAATAGGAAGAATACTAACAATCACTATATAATGATGCTGCAGAGACGTGCGAAGCTAATGGAATAAACCTCTGCACTTCAGCAAACAAAAAAAGAGTTCGGGCTTTAGAGTCCATAAATGCCATTGAAAAAAAAATGGGCAAGGTAATAATAACTATGATAATGATGAAAAAGATAAGATTAATAATGATGGGAGCGGCACTGATCTTTGCCAGTGCAGTACAGGCGCAAATAACGGAAAATGCGGAAGGCGTCGTTCCGCCAAAGGCCCCGAAACCGCCAAAAGCAATGCGAGGTGCGGGTGGAAACAGTGAGAACCGAGTATGGAAGGAAATTAAAGTCCCCAACTTAGGTGAAAAGCTCCTGTTGAAATTTGATAATGTCTCTATTGAGGGATATAACGGAAAAGAGGTTGTGATTTCCGCTAAAGTCGAGGAGAAGGAAGAGAATGACCGGGCAAAAGGCTTGCGCGTGGTGAATGGCTCGGGTCTGTCCGATAACTCGGGTATGGGAATGAATATTCAAACTACTTCGGGTGTTACGGAAGTCAGTGTGGTGGGGATGCCATTGGAGGATGTTGTAAATGTCCGGGTTCCCTACAACCTACCGGTTAGCGTAAAAGGTCGTGGCGGTTTCTTTAATGGTAGTGGTATCGAAGTAAAGGATATCCGTGCGGAAGTAGAGATCTCCAGCACGATGGGGGATGTAAAGGTAACCAATGTCACTGGACCGCTCAGTGTAAAAGTCGCTCAAGGTGATGTGGTTGCCAAATTTGTGCAACCAGTCAAAGGGCCTATTTCACTTATCGCAGCAATGGGCGCGGTGGATGTGGCCTTCCCTGTAAAATTCGGCGCTAATGTAGATATCAAGACCTCAATGGGTAATATCTACGCTGCAGATGAATTTCAATTTGAATACCCTGCCGAAGAACCTAAAAATTCTTACATCATGTCAAATACTGTCAAGGGAAAAATGAACGGTGGTGGCCAGGATGTGATCTTGAAGACTTCTATGGGAGATATCTATATCAGACCCCAAAAATAGGAGCGATCCTGAAATAGATCAACTGGTTTTTAAAACGAAAAACCTTAAATACCCCAGCGGCATTTAAGGTTTTTTGTGTTATCAATTCGATGCGGGAGCTGACATTATTTTTTCTGTTCCATACGAACTAAATATTGATCATGCTCGTCTTCATATAGGATCTGGACAACCCAGCCTAGTTCATGGGCTATTTTTATCAGTTTATCCTGGTCCAAATAAAGCCATTTGAAGGGATTCCCCTTCTGACCCTTGTATTCGTACTGATACTGGATCTCTCCAAAATAGTGGCTTGGCTTTTTGATGTTATAATCTTTATAAAGATAACTGATATCTGAAGAATCAAAAATGAGTTGTCCTTTATCCGTGAGAAGCTCCTTACTATGCTGTAAAAGCATTTTAAAGCCCTCAATATCACCAGCTATACCTATACCATTCATGAGAAACAAAAGTGTATCATACTTTTGTCCACTGAATTCATAGAAGTTCTGGCAGATGATATGTTGCACACCACGTTGTTGCATAATATGACAAGCCGTTTGTGAAATCTCCAAAGCATCAACCTCAAATCCCTTTTCTTGTAAATATAGACTATGACCGCCCACACCGGCCCCTACATCCAACACCCGGCCATCACAGAGCGATAATCCAATGAATTCCAGTTCTGGAAAATCGTCAGCATCTCTAAAGAAAACATCTACAGGCATCTCATCTTGATCCCCGTAGCTTGTATGTAGTATTAAAGGGAATTTTTCTTCCTGATGGATAAAGTAATCATCCAGGGCCTCACCATATACGTCTCTATACATTGTCATTATCAATCATTAATACTTTTTTGGCGATATAGATGGAATCTTCGTCACCGGTGTGTTTCATGGGTTCGTCCGATAGCTTGATGACCGGAGTCCATTGGTCATCTTCCGGAAGCGCATCAGTCATTTTGATTACAATATTCATGGGTTTAAGTCCCACATCATTGGTAAAGTTCGTTCCTACACCAAAAGAGTGTAATATTTTGCCTTCACAATAGTTTGCGATTCTTTCCACTTTTTCATAATCAAGGCCATCGGAAAATATAATTGTCTTTGAAAGTGGATCTATGCCATTTTTCTTATAGTGTGCGATAACCTTATCGGTAAACTCGAGTGGATCACCACTGTCGTGGCGTACGCCATCAAATAATTTGGTCAGCTTTTTATCGAATTGCTGGAAGAAAACTTCCGTTGTATAGGTGTCCGATAACGCAATTCCGAGGTCACCCCGATAAACATCAGACCAATGCTCCAGCCCCAAAAGGTTGGCCATCTTGTAGCCATATTTGGCCGCATGAAACATAAACCACTCGTGGGCATGGGTACCGATAGGTTTGGTCTCATATTTCATAGCCAGGTGGACATTACTGGTTCCGATAAAAGTTTTTTCACCATATTGTTTTAGTGTACGCACCACCAAGTCGTGCACTTCGTAAGAGTGACGCCTACGCGTACCAAAATCGGCAATGGTAATATGCAGTTTTTTATATTTTTCAATTTTATCTTTGGCTGTTGCAATAACCTCTTCATCAGATGCACGAACCAAACCCTGTGATTCATAGAAAAGTTCACATATCAGCGACATTAAGGGAACTTCCCAAAGAATTGTACGATACCAGTAACCCTCAATAACAACCTCGAGATCAGGACCGTCCTGTGTGATTTTTATTTCATCGGGATCATAACGGTAGCCTTGCAAAAAATCAAAATAGGTAGGATCAATGTAGGGGCAAGTCCGGGCAAAGAAGGCTTTCTCAGCTTTTGTTAGCCGAAGGTCTGCCATTTCATTTACAGCCTCCTTTAAAAGAATGTCGAACCCTTCCGGAAACTTATGGTGCCCCCGATTGATAAAGTGGTAGCGTGCTTTTGCCTTAGGAAAAAGCTTAACTACCGCATTCTGCATCGTGAATTTGTAAAAGTCGTTATCTAATATCGAGGTGAATGAAGCCATCTTTATTGCGCTGATTTTTGTTTGAAGCCGTAAATTTACTAATTAACATGAAAATGTGCGGATTGTTCATCACAAATAAAACTTTCATCGTTTTATTAGGACTGAAATAGGGGGCAAAAAACAAGGGGCAGTGATGTGCTGCCCCCTGTTTTTATGATGAAACTCGATCTGTTATCGTGTTCGTGATCTCTCTGAACGACTAGATCCTTCGGATGACCGGCTTCTTGAGACCGAAGAACTTCCTTGATTTGAGGAATTCGATCTTTCTATCGAAGGTGCTGAGGACCTTGTTCGGGTGTTCTCATAACTTCTGTTTTGCACTGGTTGGCTAGGTTGCGCTGCAGGTTGGCTAGCGCGTGTTCTGCCGTTGCCAGTATCATAACTTCTGTTTTGCACAGGTCGACTAGGCTGCGATACAGGTTGACTCGAACGTGTTCTTGTATTTCCTGTATCATAGTTTCCATTTCGTTGCGGCATTGTTGTTGGTTGCCCACCACGAGATGAATTCATATCAGCAGCATTTCCTTGTCTGGTTCTACCGGTAGAAGTAGGGTTGTTATTATTTGATGGATTCGACTCTCTGCTGGACCGTGTCCGAAAATCGTAATTATTTGAATGAGGTGTTGTTCCTACATTATTTCGATTATTCGAATTATTGTCTCTTGTACGGCCGCTATTTTCACTGGAACTACGAGTGGATCCGGTATTGGTATTGGCATCATTGCGCGATCTTACAGAAGCATTACCGCTATTGTCAATATATAGCTCACGATTTCCGGATCTTGTATTGATGTTATCCCGATTGGAGATGACACGGTTGTTACGATCGGATATCGAACTATTATTATTGCGTGTACGTGTTGAGGCATCAACTACGTTTGTCGGACGTGCAGATGAACGGGTATTGCGGTCTACACTTGGACGGTACATACTGATCTCGTTGGATCTGCCGCGGTTGCTGCTACTGCGTGTCGAACCTGGTCTGTCCGCATTGGTGATACGATTGACCGTTACATTTCTTCCTGTATGACGTTCGATGTCAGATCGACGTGGGCCACCTACATAATAATTATTGTTAATGATCGTGGTATTGTTGATCACCGTGGTTCGATTATAGATGTTGTGGTAATTTCGGCGATTCACATAATAGCGATCCATGTTGCGGTTCATGAAATGATTGACCGAAACAAAGGTCCAGAAGTTCATCGGAATATTGACCGACACATTAATACTCATGCCAGGACCTAGGGGAGCCCAACCATAATAATCGTTGCTCTGACGCCAGTTTACCCATGCTGGTCCCCATTCGTAATCTGGAATCCATCCCCAGCCATAACGATCGTTGTAATTCCATCGGCCATAATGGAAAGGAGCCCAGCCCCAATCGTAATTGGAAACCCAGGTATTACCGTAATCTGTCATGGACCAGTAACCATTGGTTGCATAAGGCTGGAAGTCAGGGCCAGCATCGGGAATCCATACATAACCATAATTCGGATCATTGACCCATTGTCCGTAGGGTGAAAGTTCATCATAAAAGGTCTGAAATGAAATGCCAGAACTGTTATAGTTATTATAACCGGCATATCCACCTCTTTGGGCCATCGAAGTTGTGCAACTTGTAAAGGAAGCAACACTGATTAAACCCAGTACCCAATATTTTATGTTTCCTAAATTTTTCATCTTCGTAATATTTTAGGTACGACAAAACTCTATGCTGTTGTCTTTGTTATTATGACAGCATAACGTATTAATGGTTTAATCAGTACATACTAAATCTGATTTTTTTTATATAAAAGTCAAATTGATGATCTTTTTACATAAACGACAATTTTAGATACATATTTTTTATTTACCTTTACCGCTCGAATTGTTACGTGTTTGTTGAGCATATAAGGTGTTTTATGACACATTAATTTGACATAGACATATTTTTAAATGGCTAAAAAACTTCAGACTTTTTTTCTAGAATTCGCAAACATTCATCGTTTTTTATTACGGTTTTGGCGCGAATTAGTAACTCCACCATATGAATTCAAAGAAATTATACGCCAGTGTTATGAAATCGGCTATAAATCTTTGCCTTTGATCAGCTTAACCGGATTTATTGTTGGCTTTGTATTTACGAAACAATCGCGTCCTTCATTGGAAGAATTTGGCGCAACCTCGATGTTACCATCGTTAATTTCAATTGCGATTGTCCGTGCTTTAGCGCCTTTGGTCACAGCCTTGATTGCTTCGGGTAAAGTAGGATCACAGATCGGAGCTGAATTAAGTTCGATGAATGTGACTGAACAGATTGATGCAATGGAAGTGTCAGGTACCAATCCATATAAATATTTGATTGTAAGTAGAATTTTAGCTACAACCATTGGTATTCCTGTGCTTTGTTTTTACGTGGCAGGTATTGGTCTTTTGGGCGGCTATTTGAGTATGATGAGTAAAGATGATTTGAGTTTTTTAAGTTTTTTTACACAGGTATTTGAAACAATTGCTTTTAAGGATTTAGGTGCTATGGTATTGCGTGCAGTGATATTTGGCTTTACTATTGGGGCTGTCAGCTGCTATTGTGGTTATTTTTCTTCGAAAGGTACTGAAGGCGTAGGTAAGGCAGCCAATGCGGCCGTAGTTGCTTCGATGTTTCTTGTCTTTATTGAGGAGATAATTATTGTTCAGATTTTGTCGTTCTTTGGATAGAGGTATATGGAAAAGACTAAACTAAATATAGATCATTCTCAATCAGTCATTGAAATCAGAAATGTGAGTAAATCTTTTGGGGATAACCATGTACTGCGTCAGGTTAACCTGGATTTATATAAGGAGGAAAACCTTGTGGTATTGGGACGTTCGGGTACAGGTAAATCCGTATTGATCAAGTTGATCTCGGGATTATTGAAGCCTGACGAAGGTACAATTGATGTATTGGGTGATTCTGTTACCACTTTAAATGATCGTCAGTTGCGTGAATTACGATTGAAAATTGGTTTTTCTTTCCAAAATAGCGCGCTTTATGATAGTATGACGGTTCGTGAGAATCTGGAGTTTCCATTGGTGAGAAATAAACGGAATCTAACACGAGCTGAGATCAATCATGCGGTGGAAGAAGTCTTGGATGGTGTGGGATTATCTCAGGCTATCAACCAGATGCCGTCTGAGCTGTCGGGTGGCCAACGTAAGCGGATTGGTATTGCACGTACTTTAATCCTTAGGCCGGAGATCATGATGTATGATGAACCTACAGCTGGACTGGATCCGATCACTTGCCTGGACATCAACGGATTGATCAATGAGGTTCAGGAACGGTATAAAACATCATCGATTATTATTACGCACGATCTGGCCTGTGCAAAGGAGGTAGGCGACCGTATTGTAATGCTATTGGACGGTAAGTTTGAAAGACAAGGTTCTTTTGAAGAGATTTTTGATACAGATGACGCACGTGTTAGAGCGTTTTATAATTATAATTTTATTCTATAATATACATGAGTAAGGCAGAAAATAAAAGAGCAATCATTGTTGGTATTTTTGTTTTTTTAGGCGTATTGATTCTTTTGGCCGGGATTTTTATTTTGGGCAGTCAACAAAAGAAATTTACAAGAAACATCGAGATCACGACTTCATTTCCTGATGTTGCAGGATTGAAGGTGGGAAGTAATGTCTGGTTTTCTGGAGTTAAAGTGGGGATCATTAAAAATATCCATTTTAAGAGTGTACAGGATGTTGAAGTTGTTTTGACTATTGAGGAGAAATCGGCAGAATATATTCGAAAAGATGCGGTCACAAAATTGGGTTCTGACGGGTTAATTGGTAATAAAATTGTCGTTATCTCTGGCGGATCTCAGAATGCACCTACTGTGGAAACGGGTGATTTTTTAAGATCAGCGAAAACTGCGGACATGGAGGCCATGATGGAGACATTACAGGTGAACAATGAAAACCTGGCGAAAATTACAACGGACTTTGTTGAGATCTCACGCGGTTTGGCTGATGGTAAAGGTATGGTCGGTGCAATGTTGACTGATACGGCAATGGTGAATACATTACGTGCGAGTTTATTGTCGATCAGTGCTGCGATGAATAATGCAAATAAAGCGTCTGCCAACTTGGTTACGTTAACAAATTCGTTGAATAGCAATAAGGGATTGATTCATGATCTGACTACGGATACTGCGATCTTTTCGAATCTGCGTCAGTCTGCAGCGCAGTTGCAAGGTGTCTCTCAGACTGCGAATGCATTGATCAACAACTTGAATAATGCTTCCAGCCGGCTGAATGACAAGGATAATGCGGTAGGTGTCTTGTTGAACGATCCTGCTTCAGCGAACCAAATTAAGTCAGCGATCAATAATTTGAATTCAAGTACTGAAAAGTTGGATGAAAACATGGAAGCTTTGCAACATAACTTCTTGTTACGTGGCTTCTTTAAGAAAAAAATGAAAGAGAACGCTAAAAAAGCAGAGGCGCTTAAAGCAGATAGTGTACAGTAAAGTTGAGTAAGAAGATATGAAAAGGCTTTACGCTTGCGTAGAGCCTTTTTTTCTGATAGCATATACCATTAGAGCATAAGGGCTGTTTGAGATTTAAGCTAGGCAAACAGCTTTTATGGGGAGTAAATCATATGGTATTTCAATCCGGTTTTATTTAATAATAACGGATGTTTGAATAAGCTTTTAGTTAAGAAGAAATGAATAAATCTGAAATTACAGATAGGGAGGTGATTTTTGAAGATAATCATCTGATAGCGATTAATAAAAAAGCAGGCGATATTGTGCAGGTCGACGAAACCGGGGATCTTTCTTTGGAGGATAAGGTTAAAAGTTATCTGAAAAAGAAGTATAACAAGCCTAATGACGCGTTTGTAGGGGTTATCCATCGTTTAGATAGGCCAGTTAGTGGCATGATTCTTTTTGCGAAAACAAGTAAAGCTCTCGAACGTATGAATAAGTTTTTTCAGGACCGGACTGTGAAAAAAACTTATTTTGCGATTGTGCGGCAGCGCCCGCGCAAAGCTGAGGGTAAATTGATCAACTGGTTGGTTCGAAATAGACAGACGAGAGTGACCAAAGCTTTCCCGCGGGAGGTGAAGGGCGGCTCGTACGCTGAATTGGACTATGCTATCGTGGGCGAATTAAATGGATTCTATTTGTTACGGGTTGAACCGCTGACAGGTCGTACGCATCAGATTCGGGCGCAACTCGCTGCAATGGGTTGTCCTATTGTTGGCGATAATAAATACGGATATCCAAGAGGAAGTTCCATGGGTAGTATTTGTTTGCACTCGAGGTCATTAGTGTTTACACATCCCATTAAAAAAGAACAGATGGAATTGGTAGCCTCATTGCCGCAAGATGGTTTTTGGGACAAATTTGAAGCACTGGCACGCTAATCATTAAATTTTCAGTAACTTTGCCCTATGAAATGGTTTAAATATCTACTCGTAATATTTACTCTAAGCTGCTCTACGGTATCTATTTCAAGAGCACAATGCGCAATGTGTACATTGAATGCCGAAAATTCTACCAAGGAAGGTAATATGCAGGGCCGGGGGTTGAATGACGGGATCTTGTTCCTATTGGTGATTCCTTATTTAGCAGCTGCCGGACTGGGATATCTATGGTATAAAAAATACCGTAAAAAGAATCCGCCGACTAAAAAATTTATTAACGAGATAAAATAAGATCTGATGCCGACATCTAAATTTCATGCAATGATTCATTCCAAATGTCCTAAATGTCATGTCGGGAATGTATTTGAAGGGAAGGTTTACAGCCTAAGGAAGCAGCAGATGAATGAGGTATGCCCGCATTGTGGTGTTAAGTACGAGGTTGAGCCGGGCTATTTCTATGCAGCGATGTATGTCAGTTATGCCCTTTCTGTTGGTGAAATTGTATCCGTCTCCGTTGCTATCGCCATCTTGACCGGAAGTGAGTCTCCCTGGTTTTATTTGGCAGGTCTGGCTATTACCATCTTAATTTTTGCACCCTTTAATTTTAGATATGCCCGCTTGATCTTATTGCATTTCTTAACACCGAAAATAAGTTATGATCCACGCTATGAACTAGCGTTGGAAATTGGTGAAAAGGATCAGGAAGCAAGAGAAAATAAAAAGAATTGAGAATAATTTAATTTATAAAAGTATTTAAAAAAATAAAGAGCTTTAAAGCTCTTTATTTTTTTAAATACTTCATGGTGCTGTCGAAAAGGAAAACTTTGTCCTTGTACAGCGCTGAAATGAATTGTTGTAAGGGGATCAAATGTACCTGCTGGAAGTCTGCAATATGTTCTTCTGAGGGTAAAACCACTTGAATACAATAAGTCATCCCTTCATGGGGAGACTGGAGCATTTCCAGAAAATGCACTTGGAACTTTTGGGATTGCACGATATTATCCTGAATCCAGGAAACGATATCACGATGAACCGTTTCTTCTGCTATAACAGACACATTGTATAAAAACATAAACAAAAATACGCTTTTATAAGCTATTTTTGAATATTACGTTTAATTACTATATCTTGTAAAAATAAGGTTGCATTGACTGCAATTTGCTATTTAATTACAATATTTGGGTTAATTGATAAGGACGCATTTGGGATTATGAGGTTGCAATTTTGGACTGTTTTATTTTTTTGTGCATTGACTATGTTGGGATGTCAACAACATAAGGTTGATCCTATACCCATCAACCAGTTCTTTTCTACACCTGAAAAATCAAATTTTAAGATTTCTCCCAACGGTCGGTTTATTGCCTACATCGGCATGGATAATCATTGTAAGAATATCTATTTGATCGATTTGAAACATCGGGATAGCTCCAAACAATTAACCTATCAAAATGATATCAATGTCAAATCCTTTGCCTGGAATAATGATTCCAAAATTTCTTTTTTAACAGAGCAATCTTCGCAGGATAGTTTGCGTTTGTATGCTGTGGATATAAACACCGAAAAGATCTGGGCATTAATTAAACCTGTGCGTGCGCGGTTTAGATGGATTCATTCGATCGCTTCGGGCGGGGAGAGCTTTGTGGCGGGGATCAATGATCGGGATTCCTCTTTTTTTGATCTTTATCGTATTTATCTGGATGGTAGGCCGCGTGAACGGATCTTACAAAATCCAGGCAATATGAGTTCCTGGATCGCTTCCAATGATGGGCAGATACGTTTGGCTATCGCCAATGATTCGGTACAGCAGTCTGTTCTTTTTCGCCCTTCTGAGCAAGAACCTTTTAAGGAAATCATACGTTGTGATGTAGAAAGTAGTTTTACTCCGCTGGGGTATAAAGATAGTTCAAATCGTGTTATCTATGCCTTATCGAATATCGATCGTGATAAATTAGCCCTCGTAAGCTATGATCTGGTCAATGAACGGGAGTTGGGCGAGCTGTTTAGTCATAAAGCCGTAGACGTAAGCCCAGGAGGTTATTTTTCGGAACTAAATCGCTTGTTGTTTGTAAATTATACGACCTCAAGGCAAAACAGACATTTCTTTGATGAGGAAACAAAGCGGAAATATAATGAGTTGTCCAAGCAAATAGATGGTTTTGAATTTCAGGTACTCAATACGGATGCTTCGGGTGAAAAAGTAATCATTAAAACTTATACCGATGTCAATCCGGGCGGAATTTATTTTTATGATTTTATTACAAAAGAACTAACCAAGTTAACGGACAATAATTCTGATCTTAAAGACAAGGAATTGTCGCCCAATGAATTTGTTACTTACAAAGCGCGGGATGGAGTAGAGATATCTGGATACCTGACCTACCCGGTGCATTCGAATCGAAAAGATCTGCCAATGGTGGTATTGCCACACGATGGCCCTAATGGGCGTGAGGTATGGGGTTTCGATAATGAGGCACAATTTTTGGCAAACAGAGGGTATTTGGTTTTTCAGATGAATTATAGAGGCTCAACAGGATTCGGAAAGAAGTTTTGGACAGCGGGTTTTAAAGAATGGGGCGGAAAAATCCAAGATGACATTACCGATGGAGTGAAGTGGTTGATTAAAGAGGGCATAGCGGATAAGGATCGAATTGCTATTGTTGGAAAAGGATTTGGGGGATATTCTGCCCTTCATGCAGCTTGTTTCAATTCGGATCTTTATAGATGTGCGGTTTCTTATTCGGGATATACGAACTTATTCACTTACTTTCGGGACATTCCGCCTTATTTCAAATCGTATGTGCAGAAGATGTATCAGATTGTTGGCAATCCTATCCGGGAAGCGGAATTGTTTAAAAATATTTCGCCGGTGTTCCATTCGGATAAAGTAAGGATACCCGTGTTATTGGTTCAGGGCGGAAAGGATCGGTTTAGTTCTGTAACGGATGCAAATCAGTTTGTTCAGAAGTTGAAGAACAACAATATTCCTGTACAGTATCTGCTGAAAGAGGATGAAGATAGAACCTTTAAAAAAGATGAGAATGTATTTGGCTATTATAATGAACTGGAGCGGTTTTTGGCAAAATATCTAGCAGACTAGAGACAGCATATGAAAGCAGAAAAATACAGCTACCGAAAAAATTATGGGTTATTGTTGGTGTTTTTTATCGTCATCAGTGGTCTTTATATTTTTGCGCTTTTTCTATCCAGAAATTATACTGAATCTCACATAAAAAATGAATTTACGAACCGTAAATCTGAAATTTTTGATCAGACGCTGATTCCTTTTAACGACTTTTTCCAAAATAGAATTCCTGAAGTTTCCTTCTACCAGGGTTTTCTGGATTCGGTGCAAGCGGGGAAATATGCATACAGTATTTTAAGTTCTTATCCTTTTGTCCGGGAAATTGGTTTTTTTGATCTGCAATTCAACAATGATCATAATTTGAACTATGGTTTTATCGTTAATAACCTGCGGATCCAACCTAAAACTATAACCTTTTTTTCGATATCACGATCGGGATTGAATAAAAATACAATTCTTGACCGCGGGCAAATGGCGCTGCATTCCGAGGAAATCAATAACATTGGGGTGAAACTGGCTACTTATATCGATAAGTTGCAGGCGAATGCGAAGCTTTCAGATAAAGATATATTAAAGGTGTTTTATACGATCAGACCGGGGCAGATTACCTATTTAAATATACCTAGGGTTAATGATCTGATCGTTTATAAATCCATCATGGAGGGGAACCTGGATCACACTGTGGGTTATGAACAGGATATGTTCAACTTTCAGATTGACCCCATGTATCTGGAAGTGAAAAACAGTTATGCTAATCTTTACGAAAAAGTGGAGATTGTACCTTTGGTGGGGGCTCCTATTACGCCGGAGAATGATGAAATTTCGACAGAAATGCCATTACCGGGCGCTTTGGCCGATTATAAGTTGCTTTTCAGGTCTAGTAAAAGTTTTCTTTCGAAAGAAATAAATCGCAGTTTTTGGCCTGTATTGGGAGGGATTTCGTTAATTTATATTATTTTAATAGCGATTCTATATTTAATTTATAGAAATTTAGAAATTAACGGCAGACTTTTTAAATTGCAATATGATTTTATTAATAATCTGACCCATGAGTTTAAAACACCTGTTAGTGTGATAAAAATTGCGGGAAATAATATTAAGAGTGCACAGATTCTTTCGGACGAAGAAAGGAAAATGTATGGTAATATATTGGATCAGGAGGCTGATCGACTCAATAACTTAATGAATAAATTATTGTCTTTTAGCCAAATTGAGAATAAAACTATTAAATTAAATAAAGAGGAGGTTGATCTGGAGGAATTTACCGAAAATCTGGTTGCTTCTTCGAGAATAAAATATGCTGATTTTAAAATTAGCACAAAAATTGATGTAAGGACATCGATGCTTGCCGATCCGGTATTATTGAGCAGTGTATTTCAGAATATGATAGACAATGCCTATAAGTATTCGAAAGCGGGGCATAAAATCTTGGATATTACAATACAACAAAATAAGAAGAATTTTGTTATCACTTTTAAGGATGAGGGGATTGGGATTGAAAAGGCGGAGTTTAACAATATCTTCAAAAAGTTTTATAGAATAAAAAGTCAATATAATCAGCAAGGAAGTATTGGTTTAGGTTTGGCGTTCTGTAAGGAAATCACCGAGTTTATTGGTGGTGACATTACCGTAAAAAGTCAATTGGGACAGGGCACGACCTTCACGTTGGTATTTCCGGTTTAAAGAATAAATTCAGCTATGAAATATTCGTGTTTAGAAGAGCAAGACTTGTAAAAATAAACTGGATATTCCATAGGACATTTAAAAGACAAATTATTTACTTATGAATAAAGACATCACTGTTGCTGTTATTGAAGATGATGAGAACTTACGTTTCTTGGTAAAACATCGATTAGAATCTGAAGGCTATCAAGTCATCCAAAGCGGAAATGGGAATGAAGCAGAAAGTTTAATCTTGGAGAAAAGGCCAGACGTGGTCCTTTTAGATTGGATGCTCCCTGGAAAAGAAGGTAACGAGATCTGTGAAGATGTCCGTAAAGCAGGATTTGAGAATATCATTATTATGATGACCGCAAAATCCCAGGATGTGGACAAGATTGAAGCATATAGCTTTGGTGTGACGGACTATATTAGTAAGCCGTTCAATATGGACGTGCTGATTGCAATGATAGATAATAAGGTGAAGTTTTTTCTGCCTAAAAATAGTCCCGAGATCTACAAGTTTGGGCAGACCGAGCATCATCCCAATATCCATTCATTAATACGGGATGGTAAAAAAGTCGAACTAACGATTCTGGAAAACAGGATTTTATTGCATTTTCTCCAAAATCTGGGTCGGGAGATAACCCGGGAGGAGTTGATGGAAGTGGTATGGGGATATAGTTCAAATGTAAATACACGTACCTTGGATATGCATGTTGTTCGTCTTCGAAAAAAGATCGAGACTAATCCTGACAAACCACATTATTTGCAAACGGTTCGGGGATTGGGGTATAAATTTGTGGACGAGGAGGAGATTTAATTATATTTGCTTGAGAAGAATTTGTTTTGTTGAAAACAATTATTATCTTCGTATAGATTGAAAGCGAGACCATGTTACCCGACGAGGGTAATATGGTCTTGTTTCTTTTTTAAAATGTAGAAAATAAGAAAAAAGATAAAATTATGGCAGAAGTAACTTATTTTACGGAAGAAGGATTGCGTAAGCTGAAAGAGGAATTAGCTTATCTGAAGACGGAAGGAAGATCTAAAATTGCCAATGCTATTGCAGAGGCAAGAGACAAGGGTGATTTGTCTGAAAATGCGGAGTATGATGCTGCTAAAGAGGCTCAGGGACTTCATGAGGCTAAAATAGCCAACCTGGAGAATACTTTGGCGACAGCTCGATTGATAGACGAATCTAAACTGGATACATCTAAAGTTCTCGCTTTGTCTATTGTCAAGATCAAAAATAAAAAGAATGGAGCTGTGATGACTTATCAATTGGTTGCTGAATCAGAAGCGGATCTTAAGTCGGGCAAAATTTCGGTTAAATCGCCTATAGCCCAGGGATTATTAGGCAAGTCTAAAGGTGACACGGCAGAGATCGAAGTGCCTGCAGGTAAGATTGAATTTGAAATTGTAGAAATTTCAAGATAATATATGTCGGTTATGTGCGGTATGCCATAACCGCACATCCACAAATTAACTTTATATTAAGAAGGTCGGATTCTAGCAATCGCGACCTTTTTTGTTTATATTTGTTCAGCACATCATATGTATGTTACTTATGATTGTTTTTTATCAAATGTGTTTAGATCGTAAATATTAGACATTAGACTTTTATATGCAAGCTCTTGGCTGCATGGCCAAGGTCTCCATACTGATATTACTATCTCAATGCTTTATTACAAAAAGAATTTATTCCAATATAGAATAATATGTCAACAATTTTTTCAAAAATCGTTGCTGGAGAGATTCCAGCTTACAAAGTCGCGGAAAGTAATGATTTTCTGGCCTTTTTGGATATCAGCCCTTTGGCAAAAGGTCATGTCCTGGTCATTCCAAAAAGAGAAACAGATTACATTTTTGATATCGAAGATGACGAATATATGGCGCTTTGGGTATTTGCGAAAATTGTTGCACAAGGGATAAAAAAGGTAATTCCATGTGTTAAGGTTGGGGTGGCTGTTGTGGGGCTGGAAGTTGCGCATGCACATATCCATCTTGTTCCGATCAATAAAATAAGTGACCTAAATTTTGCTGGACCTAAGTTGAGTCTGGGGGAAGATGAGCTTCATCAGATCGCCGAAACAATTCGGGAGTCCATTATCAGCATAACTGCACAAAATCAATAACAAGATTATATTGCAATGATTTACCTTCGTTTTTTAGAAGAATACTATATTTGTACTTTGTTGTTTTAAAATTATACAGGTATAAAAGTAGGCTTTGATTCTAAAATGCAGAAAACAACATTGATTTTTACTGAAAGTTATGCATGAACTTTTGTTGTCATTTCAACAACTAATGAATCCTGAAGAGCTCTTGAGCTCGGGTGGGTTTTATTTAGTTATTTTAATCGTATTTGCCGAAACAGGTCTGTTTTTTGGTTTCTTTCTGCCCGGCGATTACTTATTATTTCTAGCAGGATTGTTTTGTGCGCTCAATAAGATAGACGTGAGTATTTATACGCTTTGTTTGGGCCTATTGGGGGCTGGCATATTGGGCAATTTTACGGGGTATTGGTTCGGTTATCGAGCCGGTCCGATGTTATTTAAGCGAAAAGATAGCCTCATCTTTAAGCGAAAATATGTGGTAATGGCGGAAGAATTTTATCATAAATATGGGGGAACCGCATTAATTATAGGTAGATTTGTCCCAATAGTTCGTACTTTTGCACCTATCTTTGCGGGTGTTGTAAAATTAGATTTCAAAAAATTCGTTTTATTTAACGTCAGTGGAGCTTTAATATGGGTCTTGGTATTGACTCTTTCCGGATATTTCCTGGGGATAGAGTTTCCCTGGATTATCCATTATGTTGAATATGTGGTCGTGGGGATGATCGTGATCGCGTTTTTGCCTATTGCAATTACTTTGCTTAAAAAGCGAATAAAAGACAAAAGAAACAAACAAAATATACAGTAAAATAAAAAATGAGTAAACAAAACCCTTGGCACATGGTTTCTCCAGGTGAGAATGTGCCAAATGCCGTAAACGCTATCATTGAGATTACAAACGGATCCAAAGGAAAGTACGAATTAGACAAAGAAACAGGTTTGTTGCTTTTGGACAGAGTAATGAGTTCATCTGTCGTTTATCCAGCCAATTATGGTTTTATTCCACAGACTTATTGCGACGACAAAGATCCGTTGGATATTTTGGTAATTTGTTCGGTTGATATTTTACCTTTAACATTGGTGGAAGCGCAAGTTATTGGTGTAATGAATATGGTTGATGGTGGCGAGCAAGACGATAAAATTATTGCTGTTGCCAAAAATGATCCGGTATTCAATTACATTAAAGACATTGATCAATTGCCACCACATACAATGAAGGAAATTGTACAATTCTTTGAAAGCTACAAAGCGCTAGAAAAGAAACACGTTATCGTAGAAGGAGTGAAAGGACGTGAGGAAGCACAAAGAATCTTGATTGAGGCTATTGAATTGTACAAGAAAGAATTTGTTAACAAATAACCCCAAGCATGGCGCTCGATATTTTTTGGACATTGTTTTTAGTATTAGCCAACGGATTTTTCGTTGCTGCTGAATTTGCTATTGTCAAAGTCCGAGTCTCCCAAATTGAAGTTCAGGCGAAAACAGGTAGCAAGGTTGCTACAATTGCCAAAAGTATAACGGAGCATTTGGATGGTTATTTGGCCGCTACACAATTGGGTATTACACTTTCTTCACTGGCCTTGGGTTGGGTAGGAGAGGCTGTAATGACCCAGATTGTGCAGGGGGCACTAGGTTTCTTTGGTGTTGAATTGACGGGTAAGATTGCAACCAACGCTGGTCATGTGTTGGCATTTACAATCATTACGGTGCTGCACATTGTATTTGGTGAGCTGGCACCTAAGTCAATAGCCATTCAAAAACCTGTTGCCACAACGATGAAGATTGCGGTTCCACTGCAATTTTTCTACTTTATTTTTAGACCCTTTATTTGGATACTGAACGGTTTTGCGAATTTTCTGCTTAAAATTTTAGGGTTCGAAGTAACGAAGGGTGAATCTGCACACTCATCTGAAGAACTGCAATACCTTTTGGATAAAGGAAAAGAATCCGGAGCACTGGATATTTCCGAACATGAGTTGATTAAAAACGTCTTCGATTTTAACGAGCGTATCGTAAAGAATATTATGGTACCTAGGACTAAGATCGTGGCGGTTGAAGTCACAGCAGATGCTTCAGAATTGATTGAAACCATGACGGAAGAAGGCTATTCGCGTATTCCGATCTATGAGGACAATATCGATCAGATTGTGGGTATTGTGCATACAAAGGATATTCTTCCGCTTTTGGCGAAAGGCAAAGAAGTGGTCATGAAAAACATCATGCGTAAGCCCTACTTTATTCCTGAGACAAAAAAAATCAACGATCTGATGGCTGAGTTCCAGCAACGTCGTCTTCAATTGGCCATTGTGCTTGATGAATTTGGTGGCACCGCAGGGATGGCGACCTTAGAGGATATCGTTGAGGAGCTGGTAGGAGAGATCCAGGATGAATACGATGAGGAAACACCAGTTGTCGAACGTATATCTGAAACAGAATATATGGTGGATGCGGGGGCGAGTATTCATGATGTGAACGAGTTTCTTCCAATAGAGTTGCCTGAAAGCCAAGACTACGATACGATGGCAGGATTGGTCAGTGAAATCTTTGATAAAATTCCTGAAGTGGGAGAGCGGAAAGAGGAATACGGTTATGTATTCACCATTATTCGTAAAGCCCAACAGAATATTGAGTTTGTCAAACTGGAATTGGTGGAATCCGCTGATGACGATGTCACGGAATAAGATCATAACGAACAGTACATGCAGTTATTTTTTACCCCCGAATTAAATCCTTCGCTACAAAACTTTATTCTCAGTGAGGAAGAAAGCAAGCACGCTGTTCGTGTGCTTCGTATGAATACAGGCGATCATTTACACTTAATAGATGGTCGGGGTGGATTGTACGAAGCAGAGATTATAGATCCACATCCAAAACGTACCGTACTCGCCATCTTGGATGTCAAGGAGAAATACCAGCAACCAAATTTTCATTTGCATATCGCTGTCGGGCCGACCAAGAACATTGATCGTATCGAGTGGTTTTTGGAAAAAGCTACCGAGATCGGGATTCAGGAAATTACACCTATTATTTGTGAGCATTCAGAGCGTAAGGAGGTGAAATTGGACCGTTTGAATAAGGTCATTGTATCAGCGATGAAGCAGTCTTTAAAAGCGTATTTACCTCAACTGAATCCGGCGGTATCGTTTAAACAGTTTCTCAAAGATATTCAATTAGATGGTACCCAAAAAGCGATTGCGCACTGCGTTGATTCCGATAAAAAATATTTGAACCAAATCGTTGAGCCGGGGCAGCATTATATTATTTTGATAGGTCCAGAGGGTGATTTTTCAGCGGAAGAGATAGATTTAGCCCTAGCTGCAGGCTTTCAGCCCATATCGCTTGGAGATGCCCGCTTACGTACGGAAACAGCGGCATTGGCGGCTTGTCTTGAGGTCTCCCTCCTTAATCGATAAATTCAGCCTGTTTTTTAGCGTAGCCATGTGAATCTCATCTAAGGATAGGTAAGATTCACAGCGTTGTAGGGCGATCTGCTTATTTTATGAGTTCAGCATCGACAATCTGAATTTCAGAATTTCCCTTAAGCGGATCTTTTGTAAAAATCATCTTTCCTTTAAGCTTAATAGGATCTTCGGAAAATTTAATTGCTCCACCCTTTACGGTTACTTCTACCATCGGCGGAATTCCATTCGAACCACAAAATTGACATTGCATGACAGGCAGTACAGACATCATAAAGTTTTTATGACTGCGTCCACTATGCAATGGAACCATATAACCTGGTAACTCGACTACTTTATTCTCCAATGCTTTGAGTTCTTTTGGGTAAAAAGGAGTATAGACCTTTTTTGCGCCATTATAGGTTACTTTATAGGCCATCTTATCGATGGCATCCCAGGTTTTGTTCATCATGGGGGTATGATCGGGAACATCGGCATTGCTACCGATCTGCGCATGTGCTTGTATGATACTGAAGAAAAAGACAAATGCCGTGATAATTTGTTTCATTAGTTTTAGTATTGTGTATATCGTATTGAGATTTTGGGATGTATACCTAAGATTTAACGCGTATTTGCTGTTCTTATGTGTTAACCCAATTGCTCTTTCATTCTATTTATTTGACAAAGTTCCAGCTATACTTGTCTTATATGCTTTAATTGCCGGAATTAAGGCTGCTAGGACGCCAATGAGACAAGCAATAAGCAAAAATACCAATTCTTTTGGATGTAACCTAAAAGCTTCAATAAAGTCAGCGCTCTGACTCGTTTGGTTACTGATATAGTATAATGCCAGATGTGCCAATAAAAGTCCCACCAGCCCACCGACAATCGTTATGGTCAGACCTTCCAATAGAACAATATTGAATAATTTTCTTTTGGACGCACCAAGTGTACGCATAATAGCGAGATCATATTTACGTTGTTTTAGCGCGTTGTAGAGATTAATAAATACGCTCAGCCCGGCAATGAGCATAATGACATAGGCAAGGATAGCCAAGGAATCTATTCCCACACCTAGGAGTGAAAACAGGCGTGTACTTTCCATTGCCGGAGAGGCGGCTTGCATATCTGTTTGTTGGTCGATCATTTTAGGCAATATGCCGATAGCGGCCGGTGACTGATATTTTATCAAGATAGCCGTTATTTCCAGTCCGTTTTGTTTTACCATATCGGCTCCAATAGATTTGACAAATACGCCTTCTTCCTCGTGTTCATGGTCATGATCTGCGTGATCGTGCTGTTCTTTTTCTTCAGCTAACGCCTTCGCCGAAGAATTTTCCTCGAGGTCTTCGCCATGGTGGTGTTGGTGCGCTTTGACCGTTTCTTCGCGGTCTTCTTCTCGTTCACGTTGTTCTCTTTGCGCTGCTGTTTCCTGTTCGGCATGATGATGGGCAATACCATGAACATCCCAAACGCTCTCGAGGTTGGTCAAAATAAGGTTGTCGGTTACGTTATTATTTTGTTTTAAAATGCCCACAATTGTAAAAGGGTGCTCGTCATGGCTATGGCCATCTTTGCTCAGTCCATGTGAGCTGTTGATCTGGTCACCAATTTTCAAATGCTGTTTTTTAGCGACCTGCTCACCGATAACGACTTCAAAGTCTTTTTGCCAGATGCGGCCCTCATGGATTTTAGTATCGTAAATCGCCAGAAAGGAAGAATCTGTCCCCACAATCCGATGCCCTTTAAAGTTATCGCCCAGGGATAGGGGTACGGCCAATTGGACAAGCGGATTCTGGCGTAAGGGTTCGAGTTCCGCTAGGGGTATATTTCCTGTTGGATTGTCGATATGGTATACACTGGATAAGATCAATTGGAGGGGACTACCTTTGGCACCGACAACAAGGTCAATATTCTTACTATTGTTGTCGAGCTGCTTTTCAAATGTTTCACCTGTGATGGAGAGCACCGCCAGAATGGAAATCCCAAAAGCTGTCAGTAAGATACTCAAAAAGACAGAACCGAATTGTCTACTTAAATTTTTCCAAACCAACTGTATCGTGTTCATAACAAATTTTAAATCTAAGAGGGTGATGAATAGGGGGCCTAAGCGATTATTTTAAGATATACATTTTCGAAAACTGATCTTTGATCCGTTTGTCGTGTGTTGTGATCAGCAGGGTTGAGCCAGCGGTATCGGCGATACCCAAAAGCAGTTCCAGTACACGATTTGTATTGTTGTCATCTAATGCTGCTGTGGGTTCATCTGCAATGAGCAGGGCCGGTTTATTAATGACGCTACGTGCTATGGCGGCGCGTTGTAATTGACCACGGCTTAATTCATTTGGATAGGCTGCTTTTTTATGATCCAATTGCAGCTGTTTCAATACTAGGTGAATCTCATCCACCGCTACTTTTTTTCCGGCAAGAGATTGAGCCAATTTGATATTTTCCAGTAGGGTTAAATTTTTGAGAAGATGAGCTTCCTGGAAGATAAAACCAATGTATTGCGATCTGAATCTGTCGAGCTTGCTGTTAGATAATAGGGAAAGATCCTGATCATTGATTTTCACATGTCCTGTTTCAGGTCTGGATAGACCGCCAAGCATATTCAACAAAGTCGTTTTACCTGTGCCTGAATCACCCAATAATAGGGTATGTTGTCCTTTCTCGATATAGATGTCCGGAAATTCGATGCTTTTCGCATGGGTATATCGGAATGTTAGCTGTTCAGTAGATACGATCGGATTGCTCATATGCTCAAATATTGAAAATATATTCAAACTTAGAGAAATTGCTGCTCATATGCAATATTATTGCAATAATAAGCTCGTTCTGCTTTTAAACATCGTACGAACGAATATCCTATTCTTATCGAATTACAATGTTGTGCATAAGAAAATGTACTAAAACCTAAAACTAACCTTTATATGTTAATAACTTTTCGACTTAATAATTTTATTACAGTTCATTAATATCATCTCATCGAAATAATCGAATAATCGCTTAAAATACTACTTCAGGCGGGATTTTATCTAAAATTTAGAGTTAGAATTTGCAAGGTAACATTAAATTAACAAGTGGTTTACGTAATGGTAATTCGTTGTTAATGTTAATATAATATTCTGCCAATAGCTTTGCAGAAACAAAAAACAAAATAAATTGGAACCACAATTACAACTTAAAAGAATCGCTGCTGCCATTACGTTCGTCGTAGCTGCGTCAACAACAGTTTATGCACAGAGCAGTGGGAAGTTAATGGGGACTATTACAAATAGCAAGACAGGAGAAACGATTACCGGGGTAACTATTCGTGTTATTGGAACTTCTCGGGGCGGAAGTTCAGATGTTTCTGGTAAGTATAGTATTCCTGCTTTGCCTGCGGGAAAATATACTGTCGAGTACGCTTATATCGGTTACGCTACGAAACAAATTACCGAAGTAGAGATCAAAGCGAATGACATGACCAATTTGGATATTGTCCTTGATAATTCGGAAGGTAAGATGTTAGATCAAGTTGTGATTACAGGTTCTTTTAAGAAGGAATCCATTGGCGCATTATATGCACAGCAAAAAAACAGTGCATTAATTTCGGATGGTATCTCAAGTGAGCAAATTAGAAGATCACCCGACAAAAATACCTCTGAGGCTCTACGTCGTGTAAGCGGAACCACTATCCAAGATAATAAGTTTGTGATCGTAAGGGGCCTTAGTGACCGATATAATGTGGCGATGATGGATGGTTCAGTGTTGCCGAGTACAGAAGCGAACCGTCGCGCATTTTCGTTTGATATTATTCCTTCAAATTTAATTGATAAGATTACAATTTCAAAAACGGCGACACCGGATCTTCCGGCAGATTTTGCGGGTGGGGCGGTTCAGATTACAACAAAAGATATTCCAGACAAGGATTTCGTATCCTTTGGTGTGGGATATGGTTATAATACAGCCTCTACGTTCAAGGATTTCTTACAAACTAAAAAGAATATTCAAAATTATCTGGGTTTTGATGATGGTTCTAACAAACTCGCTAAGAACTTCCCTGCGAGAGAGGATATCCAAGCTGGGTTATCAGGGAAATGGAATCGTTTGGTTTTAAAATCATTGCCTAACGACTATGCGGTTCAGAATAAGTCAGCCTTACCTTCTCAAACCTATCAGTTTTCCTTAGGAAAGGTAAAACAATATGAAAATAATAATCGTTTTGGTGCTTTGTTCTCTGTGAATTATAGAAATTCCCAAAATACCATATTAGATCTTAAGCGTAAATGGTACCAATACGACTTTAACGATAACGTATATAAGTTTTCGACGAACTTAGGTGCGTTAGCGAATTTCGCTTATTCGTTCGGAAAAAATAAAATTACATGGAAAAACTTATATAATCGTACATACGACAATAACTATCTAGAACGTCGAGGAACCGATGCATCTAAATTATCGGACAATAAGTTCTTTGCCTATGACATTTTGCAAAAATCACTGTTTAAATCCACGATAGACGGAGAGCACGTTTTAAGCGATAAAAATGATAAGTTGAAATGGACAGCTTCTTGGAGTAATATAGGTAATAGCCAACCAAATCAGACTAAGATCAACTACAAACGGGATATTGATGAGACGAACCCAGCTATTCCTTATTTAGCGGATGTATCCGGTATAGGAAAGAATAATGCGCGGGTATTTTCAGAGATGAATGAAAATATATTTTCGGGAGAAGCAGGCTATTCAAGACCAATGAATTTTTTGGATGCTCCTTCAACAGTAAAATTTGGCGGCGGTGCGCAATATCGTAAACGTAATTTTGATGCACGTTTTGTTGGTGCCGAGATCAATGCATTGACTGTAGATCCTGATGAGATCAGAAGAGTTACCGCTTTACCTCCAGATCAATTGTTTTCAACAGATTTGATCAATAAAAATTATTATAAATTCAATGAAATCGTTGGTAGCGGTGACTTATACAATGCGAATTCACTGACCTCTTTCGGTTATGCAATGCTAGATCAGAAATTTGATGATAAGTTTAGGGTAGTTTATGGTTTACGCGTTGAAAATTATAATGTGAAAATCAATTCAAACGATGTTGACAATCAAAATAAGATTAGAGAGGTTGTTAGTGATAAGAAATTTGATTTATTGCCTTCCGTTAACTTTACTTATAGTATAGATTCCAAGATGAATTTGAGAGCCTCGTACTATCGTACTTTGGCACGCCCCGAATTGAGAGAGTTAGCTCCTTTTCAGTTTTATGATTACGAAAATTTAGGAATGGTTTCGGGTAACGTGAATCTAAAGAGAAGTTCCATTAACAATGCGGATTTAAGATTTGAGGTTTACCCTACTGCTGGAGAAATATTGTCAGTTTCTGCTTTTTATAAACAATTCACGGATGCAATCGAACCTTTGCGTTATGACGTTAATTCGACAGTTGATGTGTCTTATTTCAACACACCAAAAGCAACGCTATATGGAGTTGAGTTGGAGGCGCGCAAAAACTTAAGCTTTGTTGTGGATAATGATTTCTTTAAGAATACCATCGCTTACCTGAATTTGTCTGTAGTTCATTCAAAAGTAGAGAATCCAACTGATCAGGACTACATTGAGAAAACTAGACCGATGGTCGGACAATCTCCGTATGTTATTAATGCTGGTTTACAACATAGCGCCTTAGATAATAAGCTGAGTGTCAATATTCTGTATAATCGTGTCGGAAAGCGTATAGCTCAGGCTGGAAGTATTCGATTCACCAGCGCATATGAAGCGCCTCGCAACGTATTGGATGCCCAGATAGGTTATAAAGTATTAAATAAGAAAGGTGAGATCAAATTTAACGCTGGTGATATTTTGAATAATGCTGTGAATGTTTATTTTGATAATAAAGCGCAAAATAAACCAAATGAAACTCTTTATAAATATAAAATGGGTGCAAATTATTCATTATCATTTAATTACACTTTTTAATAGGTAACAAATATTTAATACAGTCTTAATCTTGAAGTTAAAGCAAATTAAGTCCTTTGATTAACAAAATAAAACTTAACAAATCGGCTACAGTATCTATTCAACAACACGAAATAAACAGACGGTAGGTCTGTTGCCGATAAAAAAAATTATCCCAATGAAAAAAAGATTTTTATTTTTCTCCTTAGCAGCTTTATTATTTGCCGGAGCTTGTAAAGAAACAAAAATTACAGATGATGGTAATGATACTGAAACTCCAACGAACCCCGTGGATAAAGATGTCGTTGTCGTCTCTGGAGAAATTACATCAAATACAACTTGGTCAGCTAATAAGATCTATTTATTAAAAGGGTTTGTTTTTGTAAGCAATGGTGCGACTTTGACCATTGAACCCGGAACTATTATTAAGGGTGATAAAGCTTCAAAAGGAACTTTAACAATAACCAGAGGCGCGAAAATCAAAGCTGAGGGTACTGCTGAGAAACCTATTGTATTTACATCGGCATTGCCTGCTGGTGCCCGTGATAAAGGGGATTGGGGCGGAGTAATTATTTTAGGGAAAGCTCCAGTAAATGCAGGCGAAGCTAAAATTGAAGGCGGTTTGAATGCTCCAGCGGGTAAAAATGAAAAAGATTACATCTATTATGGAGGTACAGAGGCCGCAGATAATTCTGGGATAATGAAATATGTACGTATAGAGTTTCCAGGAGTTATGTTCTCGCCAGATAATGAAATTAATGGTTTAACTTTAGCTGGTGTAGGTAGTGGTACAACATTAGATTATATACAGGTCTATCGTTCCGGTGATGATGCCTTTGAATGGTTCGGTGGTACGGTTAATGCATCACACCTTGTTACAGTGGGTACTTGGGATGATGATTTTGATACTGATTTTGGTTATTCTGGTAAAGTTCAATTTGCAGTTGCTCAACGAGTTCCTTCTCTTGCTGATGTGTCTGGCTCCAATGGCTTTGAATCTGATAACAATGCAGATGGAAAGAATGTTAGTCCTAAAACATCAGGTGTTTTTTCAAATGTCACTATATTAGGTCCAAAACAGACAGAGAAAAACTCTATTGCTGAAAATAATCAACATGGTATTCATATCCGTAGAAACTCCTCGATTTCAGTATTGAACTCTGTGATCACTGGTTTCAGACTGGCGGGTATCCACGTTGATGATACAAAAGTCGAAACGCCGGAAGCAACAGCGAAGAATATTATTGCCAAAGAATCGGTCTTTGCGAACAATTTGTTTTACGGAAACCTTGTAGATTTTAAAATCAGCCCTGTTGGCGGATCATTGAGCGCGCAGCTTGAAACTCTTCTAAAAACTAATAATGTGTTTGACGGTAAACAATTTGCAGCTGCCTTGTATAAAGCTCCTTATCTTTTTGCAAAGGATATTTCGAACAGTAGCGGTACTCCTGATTTTGCACTACTTGATAACTCGGTAGCAGCTACAGGAGCGGATTTTACGCATGCTAAACTTTCAGATAGCTTCTTTAAGAAAGTAACTTTTAGAGGTGCTTTTGGTGCGGAAGATTGGACAAAGGGTTGGGCTCATTATGATCCACAAACTTTGCCATATACGACCCCAGGTCAAGTTAAATAACATCCATAGAATTTTTAGAAAAGTCCTGCTTACAACAGGACTTTTTTTGTCGCATTTAGTGCAAATATTTCGTTATGTAGTCAAATAATATAAACTTTAAATTATGAAAGAAACGATCTATTTATTTGTGTTAAGTATTTTCCTGTTTTTAGGGTGTAAGAAATCTGATGATAAAATTGATCCTGAACCTGCTGGACCTCAAATAGAAATAAAAGGCATTTCTGGTTGGGGTGACGTTGTAAATATCATTATTGACAAAAATAAAACAGAAATTAGATATCCAAAAAGCATTGTTTCGGAAGCTCCAAAAGATAAAGTTTATAAAACAAGTGATGCCACATTCGAACAGTTGTCCAACTATATCGATACCTATAAATTAATGGATGCTAAAATTCAGGAATGCGCGCGCTGTGTGGACGGAACGGATTATGTGATTACACTAAAATACAAAGGCAGAGAAAATACAATTACTATTGCCGCTCACCGTACAGATGGGAAGTATGCTAACCTATTGAAACTTATCGATACACTTTATTTATGAAAAAATGAGTCTTCGTGTTTGATAAGCTTAAAAACATAGGGAAGGTATAATCTTTATCTCTTGCTTTAATTTAAAATTGTCGGTAGCTTTTGGAACAGCATTTTACCTCGGCTCATAATGATATACGATCTGATACGATTGTTTTTTAAGTTCATCAGACAGTTGGCCTATCGCCAGACTTTGAGCCTGCGGTGTAGGTTCGCAGACTGAATAGTACTTTCCATTATATAAAATCGCGTCGTCACCAATAGGCTGTTCGAATTGAACGGCCATGGTGATATGCGTAGGGTAGAGCAGCGTAATCATCGGGAGATTGTAAATCTCTTTGACAAGGTAAAAGAACAGCGCCGCACGATCATCACAATCACTATATTTATTTAATAAGGTCTGTTCTGGAGATAGCCGTTTTTCCGTTCCGAAATTTTCTTCATCATTTTCGTACAGAAAAGCGTAGCGCGTAAACCGCATTAAATAATCTACGCCTTCTTTTTCTTTCTTCCCTTTTAGGTTTTCTTTGAGCGCAGGAACAAGGGATTGATAGGTTTCCTTACTTAGTGGAATATTGAAATAAGTCTCGAAATCGACCCCCGGGTAGTTTTTAAAAAGGTCGCTGATCTCATTATTCAATTTAACATTAAAATGATAGGCCTTGTGCCCATATTTGAATGCAATTTGTTTTTCGATGTAGTTTGCAGGTACAAAATCGGGCAGCTTTGTGATTTTATAGCTAAAATCACGTGCAGCTTCCGGTACTTTAATCTTTACGGGGATATAAGTGTCGGCACGTTGAAATAGTTTTCCATAATCATGGAAATTTAAGCAGGTATATTTTTTACCGTCAACTTCAAAAAAAGGAATATCAGAAATATCTTCATTGTTCTGAATGAAAAAGATAATCTGGTTATTTCCTACAGCCAAACGGGCATCATATCCAGATTTGCACATTAGAAACCATTTGTAAAGTGTATAGCGTGCATAGTTCTCTGCTTTTGGTGCAATCTGTTGCGCCGTGCGACGTACAAGCTGATAGTACACCCAGTCATTGAGGTGTTGTTTAGCTTTATATTCGAGTAAACAATTTACCAGATCATGATAGGCTGCCTGATCTGCGGTTTGGTAAAACTCCTGGATATGAGCTCCTGTGAGACTATCATTGAATGGAATATTGAAGGATGATGGAACGTTAATCGAAACTTTCCCATCATAAAAATCAAAATCATGACGTTGTGCTTTAACAGCTGAAAGACTGCAGACTAACCAGCATAAAATGGTTAAAAAAGCAATATGGCATCCTTTGATATTCAATTCTTAACAATTTGATAACATTAGTGTAATATAAATTTAACAAATTGTAACTGCTTTTTATAAAGATTTGAGAAAAATGTTTTTGCGATTACAGTTTTCTTGACGTTATTCACCTTTTATCTGTATCTGCTTCTTTTGATCGGAACTCTACTACAAATTAACGATGCATTTGCGTTCCTTTGTTTATCTTCCAAATAGCGCAGCGATGAGAAGGGGACGGGCTGACTTTGATTTTTAGGTTTTAGAATCTCTGTTTTCTTTTTTAAAATCCGTATCTTCGTGCAATGGATAATTTTATTGTTTCTGCACGTAAATACCGCCCGATTACCTTTGATTCGGTTGTAGGTCAGCAACACATTACGGGTACTTTAAAAAATGCAATTCACAACAATCAGTTGGCGCAAGCATTTTTATTCTGTGGGCCACGTGGTGTTGGTAAAACTACTTGTGCCCGTATTTTGGCCAAAACGATAAATTGTGAGCAGATCTTGCCCGGTACTGAGCCATGTGGTGAATGTGACAGCTGTAAATCTTTTCAAAACGGAAATTCATTCAGTATTCATGAACTCGATGCTGCATCTAACAACTCGGTAGACGATATCCGTAATCTGATTGATCAGGTTCGTATACCCCCACAGGCCGGAAAGTATAAGATCTATATCATCGATGAGGTGCACATGCTCTCGCAGGCTGCTTTCAATGCCTTTCTGAAAACATTGGAGGAACCACCTTCTTATGCAATTTTTATCTTGGCAACAACCGAGAAACATAAGATTCTGCCTACGATTCTTTCACGTTGTCAGATTTTTGATTTTAATCGCATAAAAGTGGAAGACATGGCGGGTCATCTAGCGAGAATAGCGGATCGTGAAGCGATTGCGTATGATCAGGATGGTCTACATATCATTGCTCAAAAGGCTGACGGTGGTCTTCGTGATGCGCTGTCTATGTTTGATCAGATTGTCAGTTTCTCAAATAAAAACGTAACCTATCAAGCGGTTATCGATAATCTGAATATTCTGGATTACGATTACTATTTTAAGCTAACGGATGCGATCCTGGCAGAGGATGCTGCGCAGACGCTTTTGACATTTAATGAGATTTTAAACCATGGCTTCGATGGAAGTCATTTCATTGCCGGCTTGTCTGCCCATTTTCGCAATTTGTTGGTAGCGAGGGAACCTGCCACATTAAAATTATTGGAAGTTAGCGATAGTATACGTCAGAAATATTTACAGCAGTCACAGAAAACCTCTTCTGGATTTTTATTGTCAGCATTGAATATCTCAAATCAGTGTGAAATAAACTACAAGACTAGCAAAAACCAACGTTTACAGGTCGAACTTGCTTTGTTGAAAATGTGTCACATCGCAAATGCCATTAAGTTAAGCCAGCTTGGTTCTGTACAGATTCCTTCAGCTGCTGAAGGAGTAAAAAAAAAACTTCCTGAGCCAGTAATCCCGCAACCGAAAGAAAGTTCTTCTACGTCAGCCCTTTCGGGAAATGCAGTGCAAAATGCGGTACCAACATCAACGGTATTGACAGCAGCACCAGCTTCCAATCCACAAACGCCAGTTTCCAGTTCCCAGTCTTCAGTCGTCAAGCCTGAAGTGAAAAATGATGTTGTTTCAAATGTGCCTCCAAAAGTAAAAAAAGGTGGATGGGGAGCCTCAGCCGCAGCAATTATTCCATCATTACCGGATCTGAACACGATTTATGACAACAGTTCCGTTGCCAAAGAGGGCGATGAACCTGAATTAATAAGGGGTACCGAACAGCGTGAGGTTAGCTTTAATCAATTTATTGCCATTTGGAATGCTTATGCTGAACGGTTGAAGGCCGAAAATAAAATTAACCTCTATACGATGATGACTGCTACTCAACCGCGGTTGAATGGTACCCTGATCGAGATTGATGTCGAAAACGCTGTACAAATGGATGTACTGCAAAGCGCGAAAGTGGATGTCTTGAATTACCTTCGGGTAAAATTGCAAAATTTTGCGCTGGATCTACAAGGGGTGATGATGGAATTTACGGTTTCACGCAAACCGTATACTTCGCAGGAGAAGTACCAGGCAATGGTTAACAAAAATCCGCTTTTAGATACTTTACGTAAGGAGTTTAACTTGGGTTTAAGCTAAATCTACCATTCTAATTCCTGTTAATTTTTGTACCTTTGCAATCTCTTCTATTTTGGAAGGTAATATTTAGTTTTATGATGCAAGGAAATTTTCAGCGACGTGATCGCGATCAAGGCGAAAGACGTGAAGTAAATCAGATGGTATTCGGTATCCGGGCCGTCATCGAAGCAATCGATAGTGGTAAAGAGATTGAATCGCTATTTGTACAACGCGGATTAAGCGGTAGTTTGATTCTAGAACTGAAATCCTTACTGAAAGAGCATAATATTGCTTTTCAGCAGGTGCCCATTGAGAAACTAAACCGTATCACGCGGAAAAACCATCAAGGGGTCATTGCTGTTATCTCACCAATTACTTATCAGAATATTGAAGAGCTCCTTCCTCAAATTTATGAGAAGGGTGAAACGCCTTTACTTTTGATGTTAGATGGAGTGACCGATGTACGTAATCTAGGGGCTATTGCACGTACCGCTGAGTGCTCGGGTGTACATGCGATTATTGTTCCTAAAAAAGGATCCGCAGAGGTTAATCCAGATGCAATTAAGACATCAGCTGGCGCATTGTACAAAATTCCGGTCTGTCGTCACGATAGCCTTTCAAAAGTGGGTAAATTTTTGATAGATTCAGGAGTACAATTGGTTGTTAGTACAGAAAAAACAACGTCGAGTATCTATGACGTGGATTATACAGCACCTACCTGTGTCATTATGGGGGCTGAAGATGTAGGTGTGTCGAATGATTTGATCCGTATTGCAGATCATCTTGCCAAGATACCTATGTATGGCGAAATAGGCTCCCTTAACGTGTCTGTATCAGCTGCTGTTGTGATTTATGAAGCAATTCGTCAACGCCTGCCCAAGAAGTCGTAAGAATAGAAAATCGGTAATATAATATAGCCTTTGTCAGAGAGACAAAGGCTATTTTTTTGAACCTCGATCTTGTTGATTTTAATTTAATATTTAAGCAAGAGGAATTGGCTCAATTTAATACTGATCTTGTGGATCCTTGTTTCAATGTATAGATAAAGGTGACCGATCCACTTACTGAAATCTTATATGCTTTGTTGTTTGATCCTGAGAAATAGGTTGCTTTTTCTATCTCGTTAAGTAGTGTAGATCGCCTCAACTTCTTTCTCATATTTCTGCAGAATGATTTTGCGTTTCATTTTTAAGGTAGGGGTTAATTCACCGGTCTCTATCGTCATTTCGTTCGGAATAATTGCAAATTTTTTGATCTGCTCCCAATTACCGAAATTTTGATTGATCTGATTGAGTTCAGACTCAATTTGCTGCCTAACTTCAGGGCTTTTCAAAAATTCTATTTTGGGCAGTTTTGCCAATGCGGGTGCGGAATTTTTGCTCCAGTCCAAAAGATTGGCATAGTTTGGAACAATTAAAGCTGCGGGGAATTTTCGGGATTCGCCGATCACCATAACCTGTTCGATAAGGGAAGATTCGACAATTTTGGATTCCAATTGTTGTGGGACAATATATTTTCCGCCGGAGGTCTTGAACATCTCTTTCTTGCGGTCGATTATTTTGAGAAATTTACCGTCAATCCATTGGCCGATATCTCCGGTATATAACCAGCCATCTTGGAGCACCTCCGCAGTAGCTTCCTCATTTTTGTAGTAGCCGATCATATTGTTGGCCCCTTTGGTGAGGATCTCGCCATCTTCGGCAAGTTTGATCTCGATATTGATCAACGGAAGGCCTACTGTACCGATTTTCATCCCTCTTTTAAAACAGTTTACGGCAATACAGGGACCAGCTTCGGTCAGCCCATAGCCTTCATAAATAGGTATTCCGGCAGCCATATACAGACGCGTTAATCTTTCCTGTAGAGCCGCGCTGCCTGATGCAATCCCTTTGATGTCACCACCTAATGCTTCCCGCCATTTTGAAAAGACTAACTTGCGCGCGATACTTAATTTGATAGCATACCACCAGGAGCGGTTTTCCAATGTGTATTGTTCACCGACACGAAGAGACCAAAAGAATATGCTACGTTTTAATCCGGTGAGTTTTTCGCCTGTCGCAATAATTTTTTCATACACTTTTTCAAGTACACGTGGCACAGCCGAAAAGATATGTGGCCGGACTGACCTGAAATCTTCTCCAATACTATCCATTGACTGGGCGAAAAAGATAGTCAGTCCCTTATACATATAAACGTATTGGAATACACGTTCATAAGCGTGACAAACCGGTAGAAAGGAGAGCGCACGATCTCCACGTACTACAGGAAAAGAATATTCACTGCTCATGGTGTCGGCCAATAGATTCCGGTGAGTCAGCATAACACCTTTCGGGTTGCCGGTTGTGCCCGATGTATAAATGATCGAAGCTAGGGAGTCGGTATTGACCGAATTTCGTAGTTGCTGAAGCTGCTCATCAGTTACGGAATCGCCCATAGCCACGAAATGCTGCCAATGTGGTAAATCGGCTTCTTTATCCAGGGTGAAAATATGTTCCAACAAAGGGCATAATCCCTTGATCGAAGTAATTTTGCTGTACAATTTTTTGGAACTTACGATACAGTTTTTAATCTCGGCATGGTTGAATATGAAGCTATAATCGGATTCAGAAATATTGGGATAAATCGCAACGACAACAGCGCCAATCTGTTGGATCGCAAAATCAAGAATATTCCATTCGATACGGTTTTCACTGATTAAAGCAACCTTTTCACCCGCCTGGATGCCGAGAGCAATTAAACCTTTGGATACCCGATTGATCCGTTCAACAAATTCTGTATTGCTTACCGCTACCCAGTTTGCACCGTCTCTGTAGGAAAACATAGGAAAGCCAGGTGCAGTTTCCTGTTGCAAATAGGCTAAATCAAATAATCTCGTTGCTGTTGGCATGGTGGAAATCCAGTTCGTGTAATTAAGCTAATTTACGCTTTTTTACGGAGATTATGGCCTGCGAAAAATGAAATTGGAGATGTATTTAGTCATGGGCGGCTTGGCTATTCGGGGCGTAGGCCCATGTGGAGGCTGATAAATGAAAAAGACCCTAATCTACAAAGCAGAAGCTTTCTAGATCAGGGTCTTATACGGTTATTTAAATACTAAATTTAGTATTTGCTTTTAGACTCTTTACGTTTACCTGAGAAATCACGGAAACCGCCGCCATTGCCACCACGGTCACGTCTTTCTCCGCTGAACCCGCCTTCACGTCTTCCACCTCCGTATCCACCTTCACGTCTTCCGCTGCGATCACCACCACGGTATCCACCTTCGCGTCTTCCGCCACGATCACCACCACGGCTTCTTCCACGATCACCACGGCCTTCACCTCTCGCTTCACCAGATACTTCGATACGTACTTGACGACCGTTGAAATCTACACCCTGGAATCCTTGGAATACTTTCTCTACTTCAGCATCTTGGACTTCAAAGAATGTAAACACACCTTTTAAGTCAATCTTACCAATAGATTTTCCGGAGATATTTGCATTGTTACAGATAAAGCCTAACATGTCTCCACGAGAGAACTCATCTACTGAACCTAAGTTCATAAACAAACGCGTATAACCTTTTGAACCTTCGCGGGAACGACCATCACGTCTGTCACCACGATCTTCACGGGAACCTTCGCGAGCCTCGATATTTAAATCAGGAGCATTTTTGTAATAGTCCAAGAAGCGGTTGAATTCAAGGGATGCAAATCTTTTGATGATATCTTCTTTTGAAAGAGATTCCAGATTTTCCATAATTGCAGGCAAGAACGGACTGATTTGCTCATCATTTACTTCAACGTTTTCAATCTTTTTAACGATAGAGAACAATTGTTTTTCACACACTTCAGCACCTTGAGGAACTTGTTTTTTCTCAAAAGGTTTACCGATAATCTTTTCAAGATGACGGATTTTGCTAAGTTCTTTTACGTTTACCAAAGAAAGGGAAATACCAGTTTTACCTGCACGGGCAGTACGACCTGAACGGTGCGTATAGTTTTCTGTTTCATCAGGTAAAGAGAAATTGATCACGTGTGTTACATCGCTGACATCAATACCGCGAGCGGCTACGTCTGTTGCGATCAATAATTGTAAACTACGGTCACGGTAACGTTTCATTACTTTATCACGTTGTTGTTGGGACAAGTCACCGTGCAGGGAATCTGCATTGTAACCATCTTTGATCAACGCTTCAGCGATATCCTGTGTTTCGATTTTTGTACGACAAAATACGATACCAAAGATATCAGGGTTTGAATCCACGATACGTTTGAACGCAGCATATTTATCTTTTGCTTTGATCAAATAATAGTGGTGTTCAATGTTGGCATTACCGGTATTTTTTGTACCTACAGTAAGCTCAACAGGATCGGTCATATAATTCTTTGCGATACGACGCACTTCAGAAGGCATTGTCGCTGAAAATAACCAAGTTTTCTTCTCGTCAGGAGTTTCTGACAAAATGCTGTTGATGTCTTCTTTGAAGCCCATATTGAGCATCTCATCCGCTTCATCTAATACAACATATTTTACATTTGAAAAATCAATCGCATTTCTGCCAATGATATCCAACATACGACCTGGGGTCGCTACTACAATTTGCACTCCACGTCTGATCTGACGTAGCTGGTCTGAGATATTTGCACCTCCATATACAGCAACAACATGTACGTTGTCAACGTATTTAGCAAATTTTTCTAAATCTTTTGAGATTTGTAAACATAATTCCCGAGTAGGGCAAAGGATTAATGCCTGTGGGTGTTTTTGAGAAAAGTCTAATTGCTCTAATAATGGAAGACCAAATGCCGCGGTCTTTCCTGTGCCAGTTTGGGCTAATCCGACAAAATCGTCGTTACCAGTCAATAAAACAGGAATGGCTTTTTCCTGAATTTCAGAAGGTTTTTCGAAACCTAATTCTGAGATGGCATTAACAACTTCCTCACGGATTCCCAGTTCTAAAAATGGGTTCATGAAATATTATATACAATAGGCACTATTGCCTAAGGCGTTGCAAAGGTAAGAATAATATTTGAATAATCCAAGGATTTAAATAATTGATTTTAAGCGGAATTGAAATATGTTTCGGCGCTGCGCAATAAAATTATTCGTATGCACGACCAAGTGTCCGCATATTCTTAAAAGAAAGCAACAGAGATTATTATACAGTGGATTTTATCCGGGCAGGAGAAATCGTAGCGTGCTAAATTGTTAATTCCACAATACCTTCATACTTCACAAGCACTAACAACTATCGAAATCAACTGAAAGTACTTTCTAACCGACAGAAATAAAAAAAAGGCATCACATTTAAGTGATGCCTTTGGTCTATATAGATCGAATAGGATCTATTAATAAAGTGTGAATTCTACACGACGGTTTTGTTGACGACCAGCAGCATTCTTATTGGATGCAATTGGTTGGTCAGGACCGTAACCTGTTGCTTCGATACGTGAAGCGTTCGCACCCTGAGATACTAAATAAGCTTTCACTGACTCCGCACGCTCTTTGGATAAACGCATATTCAATTCACGTGAACCTGTGTTGTCGGTATGACCTGCTAATTTCAGGCTAAAGTTTTTCTCGATCAGCAATTCAGCGACTTTGTTCAACGTTGCAAATGACGTCGGACGGATAGTTGCTTTGCCCAAGTCAAACTCTAGGTTCTTGATCGCATCAGCAACAACTTTTTTGTCTGCTTCAGTAACTACAACTTTCTCTACTACTTTAGTTTCGTTTTTCACGACAATCGGGCAACCTGCACCATCCACCTGCACACCAGAAGGCGTACCTGGACATTTGTCGTATTTATTTGCCACACCGTCACCATCGTCATCTTTTAAATCATTGTTCAAACCATCCAATTGACTTTGTAAAGCTTGATTTTTTGCATTCAGAGCATCATTTTGCGCTTTTAAATCATCGTATTTTACAGTGTAGTCATTCACTAGTGTAGCGACCGGATTGGAATTGTTCAAGGCTGGCTTGCTACCGCTTCCCAATGCAAATTCTAGACCACCATGGATATAAGTGAATAGGTCATTCTTGTATTGACCACCTCGGATTCCATCAAAGTTTTGGTTAACCCAGTTTAATTGGTAACCCAGCTCAAAGTTGATGCCCTTAGCAACAGCAAATTTGAACCCCATATCCAAAGGTACATAGATTTTGGAAATAGCATCAGCTTCTACTGATGTAGAGCCAGTCGTTAAAGTTGTTTTGCTGTTCATTACACCCACACCGATTGAAGCGTAAGGTTTGATGAAACTGTTAAAAAATCTCCAGTTGGTATTTGCAGCTTGGAATTCTCCAGATAAAGCAGCAGACCAAGGTGTTTTTGCTTCAAACGACTGTGGACCAAAGTTTTTGAAAGCACCACCTGTTTTACCGCCGAAATAAGTTGCCTTAATTCCAAATGAAGGAGAAATTTGCTTTTTGATATAAGCGCTATACCCTAGGTTCCATGCTAAATCATCATACCCTTCACGGTTGAAACCTGCGATATTCGTTTGATTTGTTACACCGGCACCGATACCGATAGACCATGTTCTATACTGTGTAGCTGAGCCAAAAGGAGTAGTTCCTTCGATCGACGCTACCTTTGAAGTTTGTGCAAAAGCAGAATTGGCAAATAAGCCTGCAGTCGCAAATGCAAGTGCTAGTTGTAAATTTAGTTTCATAGAATTTGTTTGTATAAACCGAGGCAAAAGTAATAGGTTAAAAATTAAATTCCTAATCGGTTTGTAGTTAAAATATGACAAAAGGTTAAATAAAACGGTATTTTTTTGAAAAATACCGTTTTATTATGTGTAATTTATTAGCTATTAATAAAGTGTAAACTCTACGCGGCGGTTTTGTTGACGGCCAGCAGCATTTTTATTCGATGCAATTGGTTGGTCAGGACCGTAACCTGTAGCTTCAATACGTGAAGCGTTTGCACCTTGGGATACCAAGTAAGCTTTCACCGACTCAGCACGCTCTTTGGATAAACGCATATTCAACTCGCGGGAACCAGTGTTATCGGTGTGACCAGCTAATTTTAGGCTAAAGTTTTTCTCGATCAACAATGCTGCAACTTTGTTCAATGTTGCATAGGAAGTCGGGCGGATGGTTGCTTTACCTAGATCGAACTCTAAGTTTTTAATCGCATCAGCAACAACTTTTCTGTCTGCTTCTGTAACAACAACTTTCTCGACAACTTTAGTTTCGTTTTTCACTGTAATTGGACATCCTGATCCATCTACCTGCACACCAGAAGGTGTTCCTGGACATTTATCGTATTTATTTGCAACACCATCACCATCATCGTCTTTCAGATCACTGTTCAATCCATCCAATTGGCTTTGTAAAGCTTGGTTTTTAGCGTTCAACGCATCATTCTGTGCTTTCAAATCATCGTATTTGACAGTATAATCATTCACTAAGGTTGCTACTGGATTTGAATTGTTCAATGCTGGTTTGCTGCCATTACCCAACGCGAACTCTAGACCTGCATGGGCATAAGTGAAGAGGTCATTCTTATATTGCTGAGTTGGACCAACTTTATTATCAAACCGTTGGTTTGCCCAATTCAATTGGTAACCCAATTCGAAGTTGATGCCTTTGGCGACGGCAAATTTAAAACCGAAATCTGCCGGTACATAGATCTTAGAATACGAATCGCCGTATTCCCCTCTGTTTCCGCCAGCAATTGCCGCGGTCTCTGCATTCATTACCCCCACACCAATTGATGCATACGGTTTAATGAAACTATTGAAAAACCGCCAGTTGGTATTGGCTGCGATAAACTCCCCGGATAGCGCTACTGACCAAGGTGTTTTTGTCTCAAAACCTGTTTGTTTATCACTGTTTTCATAACCGGATGTCTTTCCGCCAAAGTAAGTCGCCTTAATTCCGAACGAAGGAGAGATTTGTTTTTTGATATAGGCACTGTAACCCAGGTTCCAGTCCAATTTGTCATAACCTCCATTATTGAATTTTGCAATGTTCTGCAAGCTCGTTACACCTGCACCTACACCGATAGACCAAGTCCTGTATTGTGTTGCTGGGCCAAATGGAGTAGTGCCTTCAATTGATGACTGCTTTGCACTTTGGGCAAAGGATGCGGTTGAGATAATTCCTGCCGCTACTAGTAATCCTGATTTTTTAAGGCTAATTTTCATAATGTGTTTTTGTAAAATTTTCTACTATAGAATTCTTGTTAAATTAACTCATTGACTACTCTTGCAATAAATTTGCCAAAAATTATTTGGTCAATCCACTCGGCCGAAAAAATTTGGCACCTCAATTTCGAAAGCCATGTGCTTAACAATATTCTCTGTAAAAATGTTTTGGAAAAAAGTTTTCCTACTTTTCGTAATCAAAATCACATCAATATCTTCATCTCTGATAATCGTATGTATTCCGTTCGCAATGTTCTCCCGTGAACCTGCGAAATAGCTCTGGGCTTTGACGATATAGGAAATATCTTCAATGCCTGTCTCTGCAATGATTTGTTCAATCCATTTTTCAAGTTGTTGTCCTAAAACATTGATTTCTAGGTTGTTTTTGTTTATATGGATGAGCTGTAGATGAAATTCTTTTCCATATAATGGGATTGCTTGTTTGAGGACTTCCAGCTCTCCGGGTTTAAAATTCGTCAGTAGGGCAATGTTATCTTTTTTTAATTTTATCGTGTTTTTCGGGATCGCCAGTACTGGTATTTTTGATTCTTTAATAACGTCATAAGTATTGCTGCCGATTAGTACGGACTCTAGTCCAGTGACTCCTTTAGTCCCCATAATCACGGTATGATACTGCTCTTTTATCTCCTGTTTTTCTAATGATTCAGCTAAAATTCCGTTGCCAAATAAAGTTGAAATTTTTAACGAAGGATAATTTTGTAGAAGTTCGGCGACAAGTTCCTCCATTTTATGATGGGCTTCCTCTTCGGTGGGGTCTACTAAATGCTTCGCATTTGCGAACTTGTTGCTATGTGAGGTGAAGGAATGAAAGAGCGTGATTTCATCATGGGTTTCCTGAGCAATCTGGGCAGCATAGTTTGCAGCAACTTTTGCATTTTCGGAAAAATCTACAGGGATTAATAATTTAGACATAGCGATATACTTTAATTATGCTTTGGTGAAAAATATAGGAACTAAAGGGTGGCTAAACAATGCTTTTGCCACCGACCGGGTGAAAACGCGTTCGAAAAAGGATTTTCGGGAGCGCGTGACGAGCAATATCTTGATTTTTTCGGTGTGGATCATTTCGTTTATAACTTCGGGGACAGTGTCCAGATCCTCTATGTCACCTTGTATGGAATCGACCTCTATGGCGATATTGGTCACACCGATATATTTTTTGATTTTATATTTCCATACTTCCAATTTATCTTCTATCCGATTTTCCGAAGAATGATCATAATGGACATGCATCAACTTTAACTCAAACTCTTTGCCCATAATATTAACGAAATCCTGGACCGTTTGCACTTCTTCCTCTTTGAAATTGGATAATAAGCCAACTTTGTCAATCTGGTCAAATGAGGCTCCGGTTGGGATGGCTAGAACCGGTATTTTTGCTTTTTTGCTGATCACGTAGGTGGTGCTGCCTATCAGCTGACTATCATCATTGGTAATGCCTTTTGTACCCATGATGACAAAATCAAAACGATCCGGGGTAGCTAGCTCAGGCAAGGTTTCTGTGATTATGCCACGTTCACACTGGGTGCTTACTTCAAGGGATGCATGAGTTGATTTTATCTGCTCTGAAAGGTTTCTAATCAGGATATCAGCTTTAAATATGGGGTTTTGCTTTCCAATGGAATCAGTTTCTCCTTCAAATACTGCAGAAGCGGAGGTGTAATTGTGATAAAGGTGGATACGATACCCCTTTTGGGCCGCCAGATCCACCGCGTATTTTACTGCGTTGTTAGAATGATCCGAAAAATCTACCGGTAGTAGAATGTTTTTTTTCATCTGTTTAAATTATTTATAGGTGTTGGTCCCATCGGTATAAATGAGCTCGTTTCACTCGTTTGTTTGTTTCGTTATGATGAAGCTGTCAGATTTTTTTACACATTTTATCTTTTTACAACTGTTCAAGCATTTCTCCAATATTTCGGATTCAGTTTCTTCCTTTGTATGAGATTCATGTGTAATTTGTTTCCGACTGTATTTTCGAAATCCCAGTACTTAATTCGAATAGATCATGATAATGTCATCTGAACAAAATTTAGTTGTAAGATCTTGTCTTCATTTTTAGCGTCTCCTATCTCTATCAAATGTAATAAAACAAATGCAATTGTGAATGACGATCAGTCAAAATGTTTTTATTGTTTAACGTATATTTTTCCTATGAACCTTACAAAGTTGGCTAACATTTAATGCTTTTAGAATGTTGTATTTAATGCATATTTGTGACCGCCGTCATCCCGTAAGTTGGACAATCCTGTCCCTCTGAATCTTATGACCTGATTTTTTTGTTTGAAAAGTCAATCGCATGCTGGAATCGGGCATTACTAAAATCGCTGCGCGAGCTTATTATCTCATATTCCACATTGCATAACAGACCAATTTTGAGTAAGTTTGCACATATTTTTAGATAATTAAATGACAAGTAGAGAAATTCGTCAAGCCTTTTTAGACTTTTTTAAAAGTAAAGGGCATCAGATAGTACCTTCAGCACCAGTAGTTGTAAAAAATGATCCTACATTGATGTTTACCAATGCAGGGATGAACCAGTTCAAGGATTTATTCCTTGGAGAAGCGCCTATTAAATTTCCACGTGTGGCAGATACACAACGTTGTCTGCGTGTTTCTGGTAAGCATAACGATTTGGAGGAAGTTGGTATCGATACCTACCACCATACTTTATTTGAGATGCTGGGAAACTGGAGTTTTGGGGATTACTTTAAGAAAGAAGCGATTGCTTGGGCATGGGAACTATTGACTGAAGTATATAAACTTGACAAGGATCGTTTATATGTGACTATTTTTGAAGGGGACGCAAGCGAAGGTTTGGACCGGGATATGGAGGCGTTTGATTTCTGGAAACAGTGGATCGCTGAAGATCGTATCCTGCTTGGTAATAAGAAAGATAATTTTTGGGAAATGGGCGAGACTGGTCCTTGTGGGCCTTGTTCTGAAATCCATTTTGATATGCGTAGTGCGGAAGAGCGTGCAGAGGTTTCGGGACAAAGCTTAGTCAATGCAGACCATCCACAGGTAATCGAAATCTGGAACTTGGTCTTTATGCAGTTTAATCGTTTGAAGGATGGATCACTTCAATCTTTACCGGCTAAACATGTGGATACAGGCATGGGGTTTGAGCGTCTTGTCAGATGTATTCAAGGAAAAACCTCGAATTATGATACGGATGTTTTTACACCAACCATTGATTTTATCGCGGAAAAGTCAGGGATAAGCTATGGTCTGGATGAGAAGACAGATATTGCAATGCGTGTGGTATCGGATCATATCCGTGCGGTGAGTTTTGCCATAGCGGATGGGCAATTGCCTTCTAATAACAAAGCTGGATACGTAATCCGCCGTATTTTGCGTCGCGCGGTGCGTTATGCCTATACGTTTTTAGGATTTAAAACACCGTTTATTAATGAGCTTGTTCCAGTTTTGGCGGCACAATTCAGTGGCGTGTTTGATGAATTGATCCAACAGCAGGATTTTGTGCAGAAAGTAGTCTTAGAGGAAGAAGTTTCGTTTTTAAGAACCTTGTCCACTGGTGTACAGCGTTTTGAAAATTATGTGGAAGATCATAACGTTATCAATGGTGATTTTGCATTTGAATTATACGATACATACGGTTTTCCGATTGATTTAACGGAGTTGTTGGCGCGTGAGAAAGGACTGTCTGTTGACATGGAGGGCTTTAAGCAGGCGCTTCAGATCCAAAAAGATCGCTCCCGTGCGGCAACAGCAATTGACACTGGAGACTGGATTCTTGTCAATGATGATGAGGGTTTTGAATTTGTTGGTTATGATACCTTGACTGCAAAAACGGAAATCGTAAAATACCGTAAAGTTGTTGCAAAAAATAAAGAGCAGTATCAATTGGTGCTTTCCGTCAGTCCGTTTTATGCTGAAGGGGGCGGGCAGGTTGGAGATTCCGGTGAACTGGTCTCAGAAGAAACAGGCGAAAAGATCTACATTACGGATACCAAAAAGGAAAATGGAATATTTGTCCATTTTACCAATAAATTGCCTTTGGATCTGAATGGTACCTTTATTGCGCAGGTAGACGCTACTAAACGACTGGATACCGAGAATAACCACTCTGCGACGCACTTATTGCACGCGGCATTAAAACAAGTATTGGGTGCACATGTAAATCAAAAAGGTTCATTGGTAAATGCTGATATCCTGCGTTTTGATATTTCTCATTTTGCGAAGATGAGTGACGACGAGATCAAACAGGTTGAAGATATCGTAAATGCTAAAATCCGTGAAAATATTCCATTGAAAGAAGAACGTCATGTGCCTTATCAACAAGCGCTGGATTCAGGTGTAACAGCATTGTTTGGAGAGAAATACGGTGATTTTGTGCGGGTAATTACTTTTGAAGATTCGTTCTCTAAAGAATTATGTGGTGGAACACATGTAAAAGCAACAGGTCAGATTGGATTCTTTAAGATTGTTTCTGAATCAGCTGTTGCGGCAGGCGTGCGTCGTATTGAAGCCATTACAGGTACACGCGCTGCTGCGGTAATTCGTGAGCATTTTGAATTGGTACAGCATTTAAAAGAACTCCTGAATAATCCAAAGGATTTTGTATCAGCTTTGGGTAAGATCATCGATGAAAATGGTGCCCTGAAAAAAGAAATTGAAAAAAGCATTACTGAAAAATCTTTGGCTTTGAAATCTGATCTGGAAGCAAAGATCGAACAAGTTGGCGATATTAATTTCTTGGCAACATTGGTAGATCTTCCGAATGCAGAAGCTGTGAAGACCTTAGCTTATGCGGTGAAAGGTGCTGTTAATAACCTGTTTTTGGTTATTGGGGCGGAATTTGATGGTAAGCCAAGTCTAACGGTTGTGATTTCAGACGATTTAGCAAAAGAAAAAGGTTTAAATGCAAGCAATATTGTTCGTGATCTGGCAAAAGATATCCAAGGTGGCGGCGGCGGACAACCTTTCTTCGCGACAGCTGGTGGTAAAAATTCTGCCGGATTGAAAACGGCTATTGAGCGTGCGAAGGAATTTTTAGGTTAGATTTGAGTTTTTAGGCCGGAGACTTAGGTGCTTGTTGAATAAGCTTCAAGTAGAGCAGAGGTCTCGTCAAAATTCTATGATATGAAACTATCTTATTTATTCAAACCGAGGATAACGATTTCAAGAATTCGCTGCAGAGCAAATCATGAATGCGTCATTACAGGGAGAGGAATAAATAGGATAGTTTTTTCAGTTTAAAAGGAAACCGAGTGCAATGACATTTATTTATAGATGGATCTATAGCGCTCACAAAACGATATACAGATGAGAAAGGCAGTTTTTTTAATAGTTGGTGTGGTAGGATTGATGTTCGGTTGCCAGAATAAAGAGCAGTTTACTATCGAAGGAAATATAGACAACCCGGGTAATATAAAAGTTGTTTCCTTGTACGAAGGGGATACCAAACTTGATTCGATGTTCTTTGGCGACAATAACAAATTTCAGTTTGTGCGTCAGGCGAGCCAATCGAGATTGTTGTCGCTGCGTGTTGGTAAAAATCGCTACGATCTGATCGCTTCTCCGGGTGAGACCATTTCATTTAAAGCAGATTTGCATAAGGATGTTAATGATTATCTTGTTGAAGGCTCTGAGCTGTCGAAAACGATACAACCATTTGCCAAGGAAAGGAATCACCGTGATTATGTACAGGATTCTCTACAGACTGTATTTTCTAAATTAACGGCAAATTCAACTGCTGATGAAATAGAAAAACTCCGTGCTGAATATAAAGCTAAATTCGCGAATGAGCTTCGGGAGTATACCCGTAAAGCAGTCGATTTTTCTGGTAAACATAATGATTTAGCCGGATTTTATGCGATCTCAACACTGGATCCAGAAGTAGCAGAGGCTGAGATTATTGCTTATGCCGATAAAATTAAAGATGAATTTACGGAAAATAGATATGTGACCCAATTTAAAGAGGAAACTCAAAAGTTGAAGAAAATGGCTATTGGGCAACCGGCGCCGGAGTTGATCTCCTTTACTCCCTCCAACAAGGAAGTGAAGTTGTCAAGCTTTAAAGGAAAGTATACGCTACTTGACTTTTGGGCTTCCTGGTGTATGCCTTGTCGTCAGGAGAATCCCAATCTTGTCAAGCTATACAATGCTTATCACGCCAAAGGTTTTGATATCCTATCTGTTTCATTTGACGATAATCCCGGTTCATGGATGCGAGCTATCGCAGATGATAAGCTGACATGGACACATGTGTCTGATTTAAAGGCCTGGAGTTCGCCGATAGTAGTCGATTACCGTGTAAAAGCATTGCCTACATCGTATATTCTGGATCCAAACGGTATTATTATTGCAAAAAATCTGCGTGGTGAGGAGCTAGCTGATTTTTTGAAGAAAACAATTAAGTAATCAATGTGTTATTGTTAATTGAAATATTACTTAATGATTTGGTAACATTAGATTAACCGATTGTTATCATTTTGTTCATATTTTAGCAGAAAAATAAGACAAATGAGTTCTTCGAAACAAAAGATTTTAATTGTTGATGACGAAAAAGATATCTTGGATTTAATTGCATTCAACTTAAATCGTGAAGGTTATCAGGTCTCTACAGCGCAAAATGGGGAAGAGGCAATACAGGTTGCCAAACAGGTCAACCCGGACCTAATCATCCTGGATGTGATGATGCCCAAGATGGACGGTATTGAAGCTTGTCGCATTATGCGTGCTATGCCTGAATTCAAGAGTACCTTTATGGTATTTCTGACAGCCAGAAGCGAAGAATATTCAGAAATTGCGGGATTTCATGTTGGAGCGGACGATTATATCGCTAAGCCAATTAAGCCGCGCGCGCTAATGAGCCGTATCAATGCGATCTTGAGACGAAATGCATCGGAAGAGTCTGATTCAACAGCCCAGGATAAAATCGAGATAGCTGATCTGGTTATCGACAGAGATTCATTCTTAGTTTACAAAGGAGAGCAAAAGATTGTGCTTGCCAAAAAAGAGTTTGAATTGCTTTACCTATTAGCTTCCAAACCCAATAAAGTCTTCACGAGAGAGCAGATTTTAAAAAGTATCTGGGAAGATTCGGTGGTTGTCACCAACCGGACAATCGATGTACATATCCGTAAACTTCGTGAAAAAATAGGCGATGATTATGTGACCACAGTCAAAGGCGTGGGCTACAAATTTGATAAAGAATAATAGAGGAGGCTTCGGCCTCTTTTTTATTGGTGCATATTTTATCCTTGAACATAGCATTGAACTCGCCGACCACTTTATTGACGAATAAGATTCCGTAGTCAATTCATAGTGCTCACAAAAGGGTTGTTTCCTATCTTGATTTTTCTTTGGCTGGTAACCTGATAATCGAAGTTGAATGCGATAGATCTTCTCTAATTTTTATCGAATTATTTAGCGAACTCTTTGGGCAGATAACTTGATATCACGGCAACAAATCTTTACTTTTGACAGATACCAAAGTAAAAAGATCAACATGTCATCTATTCTTATAAAATCTGCGCAACTTGTTAATGAAGGTAAAGTTGAGACAGCTGATGTATATATCAGTAATGGTCGAATCGAAATGATCGCACAGGAGATAAATCATCCTGCGGATCAGGAAATCAATGCGGAGGGACTGCACATGTTTCCCGGATTAATTGATGATCAGGTTCATTTTAGAGAACCCGGATTAACTTATAAAGCGGATATATGGCATGAAAGTCGCGCTGCGGTCGCAGGTGGCACAACCTCTTTTATGGAGATGCCCAATACAGTTCCCAATACCCTTACGCAGGAATTGCTCCAGGATAAATACGATATTGCAGGAAAGAATGCATTAGCGAATTACTCATTCTTTATGGGCGCTGCTAACGATAACTTAGAGGAGGTATTGAAAACCAATCCACGTGATGTTTGTGGTATAAAGGTATTTATGGGGTCCTCGACCGGAAATATGTTGTTGGATAATGAAATGGCTTTAGAAGGTATTTTTGCTAACGCTCCGACATTAATCGCTACACATTGTGAGGACGAAGCAACGATCAAGGCTAATCTGGCAAGATTTAAAGATCAATATGGTGAAGATGGGCTGAAGATTGAGATGCACCCTTTGATCCGCTCTGAAGAGGCTTGTTACCTGTCTTCATCCAAGGCGGTGGAACTGGCCAAAAAGCATGATACAAGATTACACATCTTGCACATATCAACAGCAAAGGAGATTGCGCTATTCCGGAATGACATTCCTTTAAAGGACAAGAAAATCACTGCGGAAGCCTGTATCCATCACCTTTGGTTTTCCGATCAGGATTATGCAACAAAAGGAAATTTTATCAAGTGGAATCCGGCTGTTAAAACGGCTAATGACCGCGATCATATTCTGAAAGCGGTATTGGATGGACATATTGATGTGATTGCAACAGATCATGCCCCGCATACCATCGAAGAAAAAACACAGCCTTATGCTTCAGCTCCTAGCGGAGGGCCTCTGGTTCAACATGCTTTACAGGCCTTATTGGATATGGTTAAAGCCGGTAAAATGACCTTGCAGCAACTGGTTCAGAAGTCTGCACATAATACAGCGACATTGTTTCAGGTGGAGGATCGGGGCTATATCCGTGAAGGATATTGGGCAGATCTTGTACTCGTGGATCTGAATAAACCCTATACCGTTTCAAAATCAAATATTCTTTCTAAATGCGGGTGGTCTCCATTTGAAGGCCACACCTTTAGTTCAACCATTGAACATACCATTGTGTCTGGTAAAGTCGCATTTTCCAAAGGCCAAATTATTGAGAAAGGAGCTGGAGAGCGTCTATTGTTCAATAGATAAGTTAGCGTAGTATGCAGAAAAGGGCTTTTATAAAATCAATTGCTTTGGGCGCATTGGCTATTCCGGCGTTGATGGCAGGGCGCTCGACAGAAATCGCCACGGAGCTAGCAGGGCCAGCTTCTTTGTTGGCAAAGAAGCTACAGCTTGGGGATACAATCGGGTTGATAACTCCAGCAGGTGTGTTGGATGACGAAGAGTCGATCATTATTGCGCGCGAGATTTTTGAGACATTGGGTTTTAAAGTGAAGGAGGGAAAACATATCCGTAGCCGCTACGGTAATTTGGCGGGAACAGATCAGGAACGTATTGCTGATCTACATGATATGTTTGCTGATAAGACTGTCAAAGCAATTGTCTGTATCAGGGGAGGTTCGGGAACTTCCCGCCTTCTGGATAGACTCGATTATAAGATGATTGCTCAAAATCCTAAAATTTTGCTGGGTTATTCGGATATTACGGCGTTAATTTTGGCTTTATATGCGAAAACCGGACTTGTTACTTTCCATGGTGCGGTCGGCATAAGCACATGGACAAAGAAGCTTGCAGAGGCTTTTAATGCGCAATTTATAACGAACAAGCCCGCGGTATTTGAAAATCCCAAATCGAAGGGGGATAATATCGTTCAGACCAAAGACCGGATTGCCACAATTTCTCCCGGTACTGTCGATGGTGTACTGCTTGGCGGAAATATGACGGTATTGACCGGATTATGTGGTTCGGCTTATCTACCCGATTTTAAGGATAAGATCCTTTTTATTGAGGAAGTGGATGAAGATATGGAACGTGTTGACCGGATGTTTTGTCAGTTGAAAAATGCAGGAATATTAGCTGTGATCAAAGGTTTTATTTTTGGGAAATGTACCAATTGTGAACCATCGGGCGGCTATGGTTCAGTCACATTGGATCAACTATTCAATGACTATATTAGGCCCTTAAACGTGCCCGCTTATAGCGGTGCTGTCATTGGTCATATCGCAGAGCAATTTATTCTTCCGGTGGGTATAAAGGTAAGAATGGATGCATCACAAGGGACGATTACTTTACTTGAGGCCGCCTTAAAAGATTAACATGAATTTAGTAAAAGAAGATTTCATCAAAGCCTTTTCTTTATACGAAGAAAAGGCTTTGCAATATAGAAGGTTTAAACATGCTGATATCTTGCCTCTTTTGCAAGCAAAAGAGATCCAGAAGCGATTTACTGTTGAAGAAATTGGACGATCAGTTGAAGATCGTTCAATTTTTAGATTGAAATATGGACAGGGGGCAACCAAGGTACTGTTGTGGTCGCAGATGCATGGTGATGAACCTACGGCTACAATGGCGCTATTTGACCTGTTTAAGTTCTTTAACGGTGAGGCGGACGGTTTTGATACTTTTCGAACGGAGATAGCGGAGAAATTGACTGTATATTTTATTCCGATGTTGAATCCCGATGGTGCAGAACGTTATCAGCGTAGAACAGCTATCGATGTTGATATGAATCGTGATGCACGTGCGGCCGCCACAGTAGAAGGAGCCTTGCTGAAAACGCAGGCCATGTTGCTTAAACCAGACTTTGCTTTTAATCTTCACAATCAAAATAATTATTACAATATTCCCGGTACGGCAACCCCGGTTACCATTTCCCTATTGGCGCCCGCATACGATTATGCCAGAAGCGTGAATGAGGTTAGGGCAGATGCTATGCGGGTAATCGTGGGAATAAATAACATATTACAGGAGTTTATTCCGAATGCTGTCGCGAAATATGATGATGAGCATACCCCTCGTGGTTTCGGGGACAATTTTCAAAAATGGGGTACGAGTACAATCCTTATTGAATCAGGAGCCTATGCCGGCGATACAGAGAAACTGGAAGTCCGAAAGTATAATTTCATAGCGTTGCTGAACGCCTTTCAAGAAATTGCTTCGGGATCTTATTCTGTACATGATATTGCTGATTACAACGCGATTCCTTTTAATGATGAAAAGCTTCATGATGTTTTGATCCGAAATCTAGCCATTGAAAAAAACGGTAAGAAGATGCGGGTGGATGTCGCTATTCGGCAGAATGAAAAAACTGTAGATGATGGCTATTATGTGGAAGGACTGATTGAAGACATCGGCGATCTGCAGGACTTTTATGGATATAGCGATCTTGATGTCGAAGGACTCCAATTTATTCCTGCAAAATTGTATTCGGAGCGGATATTTTCACTGGCGGAATTAAGTTCGTCAAAGGTAGCTGAATTGTTGAAACAGGGGTATGCTGCAATAAGGGTTTCCGATAGGGTAGACGGCGGGATGATGCACGCCTTCCCGATACAGATCCTGACGGATACCCATTTTAAAAGTGGAATGAGCCCGATGATAGGGGATGATGCCAATTTTTTTATCGGATCTGACAGTGAAATACGATACGCTTTGATCAATGGTTATCTGATTGACCTGATATTACCATTGGGTGCTGGTGTGAAAAATAGGGTGAAATAACCTTTTAAACCATCTTGTTCCCCGATTTCGATTATTAAATGCTGATGCATAAATGCGCGATTCGCCCACAATTTTAAAATTGATGGGCTTTTTTAATTTGCAAAACTTAGGCCGACTTTCTTTATTTTCTTTTGATTATTCTTTAACTATTTTTATTTTTTTTGATATTTTAATAGAGAAATAATGAAAATTTTACATTTATCTCTATTTTTTTATATTTGCATGGTGGTAATCTACTTAATAAGAAGAACTAACTAAAAAAACCATCCTCACTAATTATGTCAAGAAAAACAAAATTATTTTTCGTACTGACTTTAGTTGCATCAAGTGGAGTTTCTTTCGATTTACAAGCGCGATCGAATCCAGGAACTTCAATTGAACGTGAAGTCATTCAGCAAGAAATTACTGGTCAGGTCAGCGACAAGAATGGGCCTATTGTAGGCGCCTCTGTTGCTGTAAAAGGATCTGCCATAGCGACCTATACGGATCAACAGGGCCATTTCAAAATCAGTAAATTAAATCCGGGCGCGATTCTGGTTGTTTCCTATGTCGGTTATAGATCTCAGGAACTTAAATATGAGGGGCAAAAGAACCTTGCTATTGTGCTGGATGCTACGTCGACGGACCTCGATGAGGTAATCGTTGTCGCTTATGGAACTGCAAAAAAATCGACCTTTACAGGATCTGCAACAGTCGTTAAAAAGGAGCAGTTGGAAAAGATCGGTGGATCGGGGTTTGCCGAAACACTACAGGGAATGAGTCCCGGGGTTAGTGTGACGAATAATGAAGGTAATCCGGGGGGCGATTCACGCATCCAGATTCGCGGGATCAGTTCCATGAGTGGTTCATCCAACCCATTGTATGTGGTTGATGGTATGCCATATGATGGTCAGTTAACGTCTATTGCTCCTTCGGATATTGAATCCATTACCGTATTGAAAGATGCGGCGGCTTCTTCGCTTTACGGATCAAGAGCTGCCAACGGTGTTATCGTAATCACTACTAAGAAGGGTAAAAGTGCTAAACCTACATTAAACTTTAAATCCGCTTGGGGAACCTCAGACAATGCTATTGGGAACCCAACCAAAGCTACGCCCGAAGAACAACTTTTAAATACTTGGGAGGGAATGTATAACGACCAATTTTATCGTTACAACAGAACTTCAAAAGAGGCTGGAGACTGGGCCTCTGCGAACGTGCTCGGCAAATTACTGAAAAAAAGCAGCGCCGGTGTATATGTTTCTCCATTTAAGGATATCAATGAAAATTATGTGCTTCATGATGGCAATGGTAACCCTTATATAAATCCCAAACTCCAAAAGATCTGGAACGAATCTGATTATGATTATTATGGCGCTGTATTCTCCCGTAAATTGAGACAGGAGTATAATCTGGATGTGAGTGGGACAGCCGGTGATGGGAAAACCAATTATTTCTTGTCATCAAACTATTTGGATGATAAAGGTTATGCGATGAACCAATATTTTAAACGCTATGGTTTCAGGGCGAACGTGACCTCGCAGGTGACCGATTGGTTGCAGTTGGGGGGAAACATGTCTTTTTCTTCTTCCAGACAAAATCTATCCGGAGCAAGCAGGGCTCTGGATTTTAGTACAACCCTGACCTCACCTTGGTTGCGTAATGCCGACAATACAGATTGGGTGTATTCCGAAAAAACCGGACGGCGCATGTATGACTATGGTACTTACGGCAATAACTTTTTTGGAATCCATGTGTTGAATAATGGCGGTGATTACTGGGATAATCCAAATGATGAAGGATTTACCAATAACCAGCGCAATATGATCTCAGCCCGTTACTTTGCGGGGATTAAATTGCCCTACAATTTAAACTTTAAATCAAGCATTAGCATAGATAATAATGTTTATAAAGAGTTTACTTACGGTTCGGCAGTGCATGGCCCGGGTCAACAGGCCCCTTATGGGACTAGCGTATTGACCAGTGGTGGAAGCGCTGGTCGGGTAAATAACGAAACACGTGCTGTAACATTCAATAATATTTTGACTTGGGAGCAAGATTTTGGTGCGCATCATCTATCTGCGTTGGCTGGTCAGGAATCCTATACCAGAAATGTTGTGGGCGATAATGGCTATGGTGAAGGTATTATGCAGCTTGGGCAATATGAACTGACTTCAACAACAACAAACTGGTCTGTTGGTTCATACAAAGACCGTTATGCCTTATTATCTTATTTGGCTAAAGTAGATTACAATTATGATGACAAATACTTTGCATCGGTCTCTTTCAGACGCGATGGATCCTCTCGTTTTCATCCGGATAATCGCTGGGGGAACTTCCTATCGGGTGGTCTTTCGTGGAAGATATCAAAGGAGAATTTCTTAAAAGAGGCGACCTGGCTGGATAATTTATCGTTCCGTAGCAGTTATGGTACTACTGGGAACGACCGATTGATTCAACGTCAGCTTAATGGTGTAGCAGGAGGTGAATTCTTATACGCTTATCAGGCCTATTATAGTGCCGATAATCTGTATGGATTGCCAGGGTTAAAACCCAATACTGTCGCTGCCCCTGACCTGCAATGGGAGAAAAATAAACAGTTTAATGTTGCTGCAGATTTTGCATTCTTAAAACGTTTTTATGGAACGATTGAGTACTATTCCAGAAATTCAACCGACCTACTTTACTATAAGGAATTTCCGCTTTCGGCACAGGCAGGTGCTGCGATTGGACAGAATATGAACCTTGGCAATCTGAAAAATAGCGGCTTCGAGTTCTCTTTAGGTGCTGATATTTTCAGAAAAGATCATTTTAACTGGAAAGTCGATGGCAACCTATCGACCTTAAAAAATGAGGTCACCTATCTACCTAGTGGAGCTTTCACATTTAATAACCGGGGTGCGGGTTACCGTCTTGAAGAAGGACATTCCTTATATGATTTCTACATGGTGAAGAATGCCGGCGTTAATCCGGATAATGGTAATATGCAATATTGGGTGAAGGACGATAAAGGGGGCTGGAAGATTTCTGAAGACTATGTTGGTGAGGTTACCTCCGATGATTATCAGTGGATCGGTTCGGCATTGCCAAAAGTATATGGTTCATTGACCAATAGCTTTAAAGTGCATGGATTGGATTTCTCCTTTATGTTCTACTATTCGCTTGGCGGAAAGATGTATGATTATTCTTATTCTGAGCGTAGTACACTCCGTGGTGGTGTAGGGGTGACTCAGGAGCTGGTTCAGGATCGCTGGCGTAAACCCGGGGACCACGCACTACTGCCAAAATGGTCAGATGATAATTATGCTTCGACACGCAGGGCTTCAGATTTTTATATTTTCGACAATGACTATGTACGTCTGCGTAATATTACGCTTGGTTATTCCATTCCTAAAAATACCTTGCAAAGAATGGGGCTGGCGAATGTTAGGTTTTTCGTATCTGCAGATAATCTATTGACTTTCGGCTCCGCAAAAAATCGATATACCGAGCCAGAAACAGGTCTGTCTGGTAATAACTATAACGGTAATGCGGATACGGACAATGGTCGGCAAGGAGCCAGAAGAATCTATACCGGTGGATTACAGGTGACATTTTAAGACGGAATAAATCAACGAAAAACTATAGAAGGCTCTTATGTGCTTGGTACGTATCATCACGGCCATGCTCGTGCCTAATGATCGTTTTATTATTTAAAAAATATTTTGATGAAAAAGATATTCAAAACCATAAACTTTACAATTTTAGCCTCGTCATTACTTTTTATGGGGAGCTGTAAGGACTTTTTGGATGCCAATACTTCTGTTGATACCGAAGAAGGAACGGCATTATCCAGTGCGGGACAGTTGCAGATGGTGCTGACTTCCGCCTACCGACAACTTTATTTTAATGACCAGGGTGGGGACCGTGTTTATGCGGGCTTACCGGGATTACAAATGTATGTGGATCTTGGCGGAGCTGATATTGTCAGCCATACAAATATGGGCGGCAACCAGGTGGATACCTATAAATATGAAGCATCAAGAACGCAGACTACAGGTACTTCGGATGCAATTTGGTCGATGATGTATAAAATCATTAACCAGACCAATAAAATTATCCACGCCATACCAGCAGCACAGGGCGATCAGGCTACAAAAAATCAGATTCTTGGTCAGGCAAAAGCGATAAGAGGAATCTGTTACTTTCACCTGATCCAGAATTATCAACAGACTTATATGATCGCTAAGCAAAAAAAAGGCGTCATATTACGTTTAGATCCGAAAGAGGATATCAACTTGCCTAGAGCTACCGTTCAGCAGGTTTACGATCAGATTCTAGCTGATTTAGGAGATGCAAAAAAACTGTTAAACGGATTCGATCGTGCAGATAAATGGACGATTAATGAGGATATCGTTTCCGGACAATTGGCCAGAGTTTATCTGGTGATGAACAATTGGCAGGGGGCTTTGACTGAGGCGACAGCAGTTTATAATAAATATAACAAACTGATGACACGCGATCAATACCGTAGCGGTTTTGACGATGCGATTAGCAATGCTTATCCGGAAGTTGTATGGGCGATGAAGTTTACCGCTACGAATAATTTAGGCGGCGGTACTCAGTTTAACTTTTGGTATAACCAAGATGAGAAGTATGGTGAAGGTTATACCGATGGGCCGATTTACGCTTTCCTGGATTTCTTTGCCGATGGACAATATGAAAAATTATTTGAAAAGACCGAGGACCGTTATCAATTCTGGAAGCGTACGAAAAATGCAAACAAAGAGTGGTCTACAAAATGGGCTTATGATAAATACAAACATTATGGCGATGCCAACGGTGCTGTACAAGGAAATACGAGACCAGAAGTTACGCTGATGCGTGGTTCGGAAATGCTATTGATTATGGCAGAGGCTGCGGCGCATTTAAATAATGGAATGGGACTTACTTACCTGAATCGCCTACAGGTAGCCCGGGGGGTGAAGAACCTGACTACTGCAGCGGCGGGACAGAGTTTATTAGAGGCGATTTATGTAGAGCGACGTAAAGAATTACTCTGTGAAGGAGTGACCGGTTTATATGATCTGCTTCGCCTGCAAAAGCCTTTGGTACGTATTCAGGAGACACCTAGCTATGTGGAAGGGCATTATACCTGGGGAATGTCCAACCTGGACGGTTATGATCCGAAGAGTCCAAATCCTACAGGAACACTCCCTTCGAACGATTATCGCTTTATCTGTCAAATTCCGCAGTTGGAAATGACGCGAAATACGGCTTTGAAGGAAGCTGATCAAAATCCGTTTAAGGGACAAGGTCAGTAAAAAGTAGCACAAATAGCATGTGTGAAACGGTACTGTCCAAAAGATAGCCATACCCTCTTTTAGAATTAAACTTTTAGAAAAAACTGTGGCGGGTATGAATAAAATAAAGCGGGGCTGCTCAGGTAGGGCAGCCCCGCTTTATGATTATTAATAATTTAGTAACTCGGGTTTTGTTGATTTGCGATAGCCGGATTCGCGTTCATTTCATCCAGGGAAATTGGAAGAATCGTTTTGAAAAAAGTTCGGTCTATTGTCTTTGGTCTATTGGTAGTACTTATATTACCAAGATCATCGTCAAATGTGATCGACTTATTCCAGCGCATCATATCGAAGAATCGGTGGCCTTCGCCCAGGAGCTCTTTGCTTCTTTCATCAGCTATCATATCCAAAGTAATTGTACCGGATGTTGCAGCATCCAGCTTCGGAGATCTTTGACGAATAGCATTCAAATAGCTTGCTGCAAGGCTTTTGTCTGGAGAAGATTTCAATAATGCGGACTCAGCAGCGATGAGGTAAATTTCTGATAAGCGGATGACTTTGATATTCACTGCAGTGCTATTTGAGGTTGAATTTTTGTCTCCGACAAGAGTAGTGCTTCCGCTATACTTGTATAAAGCACCCAGATGCGTGCTGCCGACCTCATCAGATGCCATTACTCCCCATCTAACATCCGTGTCGTCAGTTTTAAGTTTCGCTAGGAACGGGTCTGCGGCGATAAAATTTCCCAAAATAGCCGCACTTCCATGTCCTTTTCTACGAAACATCGCCCCAAGAGAATTGACACCTGCGTCGGCTTCATTAGGATAAACACCAAGTTCAAGGATCGATTCTGTACCGAACATGCTGGTCCAGGATTTTACCCAGTCTGCATTGCTGTATAAAGTATACACTTTGGAATCGATTATTTCCTGGGTAGCTTTTAGTGCATTGTCATAATCATTCATATAAAGATAGACGCGCGCCTGCAATGCCTTATTGGCAAAATAGTTAATATACCCGTTTGTTTTTGACTTAGACAGTAAGTTTTCTGAATCCTTAAGATCCTGTAGGATCTGCTTGTAATTTTCTTCGACGGAGACGCGTTTTTCCTGCGCGTTGTATTCAAGTACTTTCGTGACATTGGGAATACCCAAGGATGACTTCTCCATATTATACGGCTTGCCATATAATCTCACCAGGTCAAAATTAATTAATGCCCTAGCTGTTAATGCTTGTCCTTTATAAGAAGCAAAATCTTCCGTTGAACCGGCTTTGACCAGTTTATCTATACTTGCTAGGAGATTATTAATTTGTACCAGTGAGTGGAATCCTTGGATCCAAATGTTCGCATAGGGATTTGATGATGCAGAATGGTTAAATACGTATAAGTAGTCGTAACCACGTCCTTGTGAGGCGATCGTAAAGTCACCACCTTTTGCATCCGCATAAAGTGGGAAATTTCTACCATAATAATCAACATTTGCCATTTTGCTCATTAATCCATTCATAATAACCTTTGCGTCGGCGGCAGTTTGTATAGATGTATTGGAATCTCCCATGTTTGTAGGGGTTACATCCAGAAAATTACTGCAGGAGCTAATTGCCAAAGATATGGAGATGCACGAGGCAATAAAAAGCTTTTTCATATTATTGTTTTTTATCTGTTAAAAACTAAACTCAACACCAAAAGTGTATGTTTTTGCCAGTGGTGTTTCCCATCCACGGGTACCAAATTGATTCACTTCAGGATCCATGTATTTATACTTGGAAAGCGTGAGTAAATTACTACCATTAAAGTATAGTCTGGCATTTGAAATTCCGGCTCGGCTTAATAATGTATTTGGTAATCTATAGCTTAAGGATATGTTTTTTAATCTGATATAGGAAGCATCAAATAATTGCCTGCTGCTGATTTGGTTGACGTCTTCTAGATCTCTACCAGTTACCATTGGATAAGTTCCACCCGTGTTGGATGGTGACCAAGAGTCTTCAATGAAGTATTGGGAATGTATCCGTTCCCAATAATAACCATCATCTGCAACATCTTTTGATGTAGCATCGTACAGTTTGCCGCCTATCTTGTAGGCAAAGTTTAATCCCAATGCAAAGTTTTTATAGTCAATATCCGAATTTATGCCACCATATAATTTAGGATTGGCATTTCCAATAATTGTCTGCTTAGCATTTTTATAATTATAAGTTGCCGCTTTTCCGTTAAACATGAATTCACCGGCCGTACCATCATTGGTATACCATACATTTTTCCCATTGGTTTGGTCTGTGCCAGCCCATTCCAGCCCGAAGAAAGACAAGGAAGATTCACCTTCACGGTATACGAATCTGGCCCTATTATCTCCACCGGTAGGGTCAAACCACACTATATCCTGTCCGCCGTATAGTTTTGTCACTTTCGATGAGATAAAAGTCGCATTGGCACTTAAAGTCCATTTCCAGTTTTCATTTTTAACAATATCTGAGCCTAATTCAATTTCTAAGCCTTTGTTGTTCATCTCACCCACATTTCTCAGGATGGACTTGAAACCGGTGATTGTGGATATCGGAACATCCTGTAGTAGACTTTTTGAATCCCTATTGAAATATTCGAGTGTACCAAAAAGTTTGTTGTTAAATAGCCCGAACTCCAATGCGATATTGGTCTGGTAATTTAGTTCCCAGGCGACGTCAGGATTACCCAGGTTGTTTAAACCACCTCCAGGTTGTGTCATATATTTATTGGAATAACTGGTCAGGTTTCTCCAGGCATAGTTACTTGTTGGTAAAGTTCCATTAGTTCCATAGGAACCTCTTAGCCTCAGATTATTGATTTGTTCAGTTTCCTTGATAAAAGATTCTTTTGCCAAATTCCATGAAGCTGCGAGCGACCAAAAATTGCCCCAACGCGGGCCAGGCCCTAATCGTGATGCCCCATCTCTTCTGAAGGAAGCTGAGGCAAAATACCGTTCATCAAAATTATATTCGGCTCTCGATAAAATGGACATCATATTGAAGCCTTCGGAATGTGCAGCGGCATCCAAAATACCTGCAGTAGTAACTGTGTGCAGTGATGAGGACGGAAGATCTTTACCTGTGGCTCGAATAAAATCTGTGGTGTTTTTTTCAGCTTCGAAACCCGCTAATAAATTCAAATTGTGTAGCCCGAAGCTTTTATTATAATTGGCAGTTGTTGATGAGACTAATTTCTGAATGGAGGTGGAAACTTCGGTGACACGACCATTGTCTGCCATACCGTTATAGTGTTTGGCACTGTAGTAAATATGGTCTTTAACTTCTGTATTATCGTAAGAGAAAATCGTTTTCAGGGTTAATTCTGGTAAGAGCTTTAGAGTCAGTGATTCTATGGCGGAAATTTTACTTGTTTTTGATGAGTTCTCCCATTCTTTGTTATAGTACAACGGGTTATAAGCAAGACTTCCATAGCGGGCGGTGTATTCTTTGCCTGTTTTATAATCGGTTGGCCAGTACATCTGCCATAACAGATTGCGCGTTTGATACAGGTAATTTGTTCCTGTATTTCGTGTATCGTTCATGCCGATTAATTTGTTCTTTGCATAGTTGATATTGGATCCGAATTCCAGGTATTTTCCGATTTTCTGTGTCAAATTGACCCGTCCATTAATGCGGTCAAAATTATTTTCAATAATCCTGCTTTTATCTTGTGTATAGTTCAACGATGCGTAGTAGCTTGTCTTCTCTGTTGCTCCACTGACCGATATATCGTTGGTATTGAATATACCTGTTCTAAATAATGCTTTATTCCAATCGTAATATTTTCCGTCCCGGTTTTCCACTCCGTCGGTTTTTCCGGAAATATGGACATTCTCCCATTGTGATATGCCATCGGTACTAAATTGGTATCCATGGATACCAAATCCATAGGCAGGATTTGGTTTGCCATAATTTGCAGAATTAGGATTCCATTCCAATGAATTCAGGCGGTTGAGCGTATTTTTGTTTGCTTGCTCTGCTGTCTGACCAGATGCTATACGAGAATCATAGAGGATACTATAGAGCATATTGATCTGATCTTGAACAGAAGCAGGTTCATTATTTTTTGTAGCCCAGGATGGGCTTATGCCGATGGAGGATTTAACATTGATCTTGGGGTCTCCATTTTTACCTCTTTTTGTTGTAATGATAATGACCCCATTAGCGGCCCGAGATCCATATAAGGAAGATGCAGCGGCATCTTTCAGTACGGAGATGGATTCGATATCACTTGGATTCAACGTACTCATTACATTGTTGGTATTAACAATGTAATCACCCATTTGCCCAACACTTCCAGAAACGACGGGGACACCGTCGATGACATATAGTGGATCGTTGGACGCGTTCATTGACCCAATTCCTCGGATACGTATGGCTGAGGTAGCTCCTGCTTGACCTGATCCATTTGATAGTTGCAAACCAGCGACCCGTCCAGTTAATGCTTTTTCAAAGGATGTGACTGGTTGTTTATCTATTGCGTCAGATTTTACCTGCGCAGCTGAACCTGTATAGGTGCTTTTTTTTGCTGTACCATAGGCGACGACGATCACCTCATCTAAGGCCTGTTCATTACTAACAAGGGTAACACTGATCGTTTTCCGGCCATTGACCTGGACTTCCTGGGTATTGTATCCGACCGCAGATAACAGGAGTGTGGCGTTGGAATTTGCGCTGAGTGTAAATAATCCCTGTTCGTTGGTTGAGGTTCCCTGAGCGGATCCTTTGACATTGATGGTAACTCCACTGATGGGATTTCCATTACTGTCCGTGATTTTTCCAGCAATCTGAATCTGTTGTGCATATAGAGACTGCATCGAGCTACAGGCTATGAGACACAACGTTGTGAGTACATGTGGTTTCATATGGAAATTATTTGTCTTTTAAAGGCCATATGGAATATCTTGTTGAGCTGCATCGGAGAGTGTGCTGTTTCAAACATGGATATTTCATAAAAGGTGTGAATTGATTAATTTAGTTTGTTAATATTTTGGTAAATCGGTTGGTGCTCGCAATTCCGATTGAGATTCAATGCAATGTTTTTCTTTAAAACAAAAACATTGCATTGAATATAATGTTATTTTCTTGAAATTCCAATTCCAGGACGATTAGGTAAGATGCAGTTGCCGTTAACTACCGTCATCCCATCATAGATATCGTTATCGATCAGCAGCGCCCCATCTAAATCTGCCCAATCGGTCAATGCTGCCAATTGTGCCGCTGCACTAATGGCGCATGAGGTTTCGGTCATACAACCGATCATTACCTTCATTTCGAGGGAACGTGCAAGTTCGGCCATTCGTTTGGCTTCACGCATGCCGGTACATTTCATCAGTTTGATGTTGATACCACTGTAGACACCTTTTAAAGCCGGTACATCAATCAATCGTTGGCAGCCCTCATCGGCGATAGTCGGTATGGGACTACGTTCGGTCAGCCAGGCATTATCGTCAAGCTGTTCTTTAGGCATCGGCTGCTCAAGGAATACAACATTTCGTTCCGCTAACCAATGTGCCATTTCCAAAGCTTCTTCCCGTGTTTTCCAGCCCTGATTGACATCTGCACATAAGGGACGGTCTGTTACCTGGCGAATAGTCTCAATGATCATTCTATCGGTATCCAGCCCCAATTTTACTTTTAGGATCTTAAACTGATCCGCTTCTGCGACCTTTTTGCGGATCATATCTTCTGTATCGATACCGATCGTGTAGGAAGTTGGGGGTATAAGATCAGGGTTTAGTCCCCATATTTTATAGAAAGGCTGGCCCATCATTTTACCAAGCACATCATGCAGTGCGATATCGATAGCTGCTTTAGCTGCGGTATTCTTAGTGGCTACTTGATCTACATAATGCAGGATCTCCTCGGTTTGGAAAGGGGAGTTGAATGCTGATAGATCAATTTGATTTAAAAAAGCGATCACACTTTCCTGCGATTCACCAAGGTATGGCGGCATGCTGGCTTCTCCATAACCTATAATGCCATCGTATTCCAGTTCGGTCAATACAACAGGTGTTGTACTTCGGCTGTAGGAAGCAACGGTGAAAACATGTCGCAATGTTAACGTATATGGACGGAACCGTAATTTAAAAGCCCCAAAGTCTTTGCTGATCCATTCAGATTGGTTACTCATCTTGATTTATTTGTTGACATAATAATTACTCTCGGCAACTTTTTGAATCGCAGCATCCTTCGCCCCTAAATAACGGCGGGCTGCTACTACAGTACGCGTTTGGAAGTCGTCATAATCTGGTGAATCTTTTAGCATACTGTTTATCCGGACTAATCCTGCAGCGTGGATAAAGGTACCATTACCAATATAAAGGGCTACATGGGTTACCCGCGCGTTAGGATTACTGTTTTTACCTGCAGCAAAGAATAGTAAATCCGCTGGTTTAAGGTTTTTAAGCGCTTTCTCCGGGTCAAAATGACCCTCACCGTCAAGGATATCGATCTTTTCGCCTGCCAGTACCTGCTGGGAGGCATCTCTAGGGATGACAAAACCATTCATAAAGAAACTTGTTTTGGTAAAGCCACTGCAATCGACTCCTTTAACGGATGTTCCACCCCATAAGTAAGGTAGTCCCAACATTGTTTTTGCACTTGCGATAATATTTTCCGCGGTGGGACGCCGTGAGTCCAGCCAGCTTTTTAGCGTTAGACTTTCAGTTTTTTTGATATAAGCTTTTCGGCCATCGGGATAAGAAACCGCATAAAAATTGCCTTTCTGTCCTGTTAATTTTAAAATGTCGCCATAAACCAGATCGGATACCCGCTGGCTCTTCTCATCAGTTTCGGAATAAGACTTTCCAAATTCAGCTGTGTAGATCAGTTTGTCCGCTTGTCGCCAACTGTCTATTTCGCTCTTGTCCATTACGGCTATTGATGAGCTGGGTATCCAGGCAATGTAGCCATCAGGTGTCCGTACGCGATATTCGCCACTTTTTTTCTGTAGCAGATCAACCTGTGTACCCAATAACACCTGGCTAGTGAGCTCAGCAGCATTATCGGGGAAGGTGCGCATGTTGGCAACTGATAGTTTTATGACTCCGGTAGTTTTGCCTTCCACACTCGCATCAGGCAAGAGTTGGATTTGGATATCGGCGGATATTTCTTTTGCTTTTTGTTCCAGCACGAACTTCGCATCTTTTTCAGTCGTTTCGAGGATATATTGATTTTGTGGGATATCCGCTTTTTGGATAGCCACAATTTTTGTTCTGCGATCTGGTGCAAATTCACGTTTTACGTTTTCTTGCAATTCTTTGATTTTGAAATATGTGGTGGAATCTACTTGCTGTGCATGGCCATGACTTGTGCCAATAAGACTTGCACAGGCTAAAATCGCAAATTTTAGTGTGTTTTTCATGCTGATTAGTTTGTTTCTAAAGATAGGATTAATTCACAATATAATGTAATATTTATTGTCGATTTTTAAGGGATTTGAATATTATGTTGCTAAAAAACGAATCTTTAGGCTTAATTTTAATTAATTTGTCCATTTGCTAAAACCATTTTGTATAATTGTTTATTGATAGCGCATGATCGAGTTTTAAGGCATTTCTATTTAAGTAACGAAGTGGTAAGGCGGAGGATAGCCTGTTTTTCTGTCGATACCTACGTTAAAAAGGAGATCAAGTGAGCTGATCAGTATTTTGGATGGTCGGACGTGAAGCGGGGCAAGCAAACGGCGGGCTACGATGCGGGGTATTATGTGCTTGTAGCGTAAGCATGCGGTTTTGTGCTGCGGGCTCCAATAGGGCTGCGACCGGTCTTTATAATTTCATCGCGATGAATACATAATTTCTGTTTATGGAAATCGGAAGATAATATATCTATGCTTGGATGCTAGGATGCGATCCGGTTAAGGGCATATAAAAAGATAAATAATTTACATATGAGTTCTAGACGTAATTTTATTAAGCAAGGTTTTATGGCGGCTACCGCGATAGGTACCTTGAGTGCATTCGATACAAAAGGGTTGGCGATTGCATCTAGTGTCAAGGTGAAGAAATATCCGATCGTGATATCGACCTGGGATTTTGGTATAGCGGCTAATAAAGCGGCATGGGAGATTCTATCGAAAGGCGGAAAAGCGCTTGATGCTGTTGAGCAGGGGGTACGCGTACCCGAAGCGGACCTGAAAAACATGACTGTAGGTAAAGGTGGTTATCCGGATCGCGATGGACACGTGACCTTAGATGCCTGTATTATGGATGCTGATGGCAATTGTGGTGCTGTAGCGGGTATGGAAAAAATCGGACATCCCATTTCTGTAGCACGTCTAGTGATGGAGAAAACGCCGCATGTCATGCTTGTGGGGGAAGGTGCCTTACAATTTGCGTTGGAAAACGGTTTTCAGGAGGAAAACTTATTGACGCCGGAAGGGGAGAAAGCCTGGAAAGAATGGTTAAAGGAGAAGAAATACAAGCCTGTCATGAATATCGAAAATAAAACTTTTGCTGCAGAGCGCCTCCCCGGCAATCAATATAATCACGATACGATAGGTATGTTGGCCTTGGATGCGGAGGGAAATATCTCTGGAGCCTGCACTACCAGTGGAATGGCATTTAAGATGCACGGCCGGGTAGGGGATAGCCCGATTATTGGAGCTGGTCTCTATGTGGATAATGAAGTTGGCGGCGCTACTTCGACCGGTGTCGGTGAAGAAGTTATTCGAAATGTTGGCAGTTTTTTGGTAGTCGAATTAATGCGTCAGGGGTACTCGCCCGAAGATGCCTGTAAGGAAGCGGTGATGCGTATCGTGAAGAAAAAGCCTGCAATTGCCAAAGAGATACAAGTTGGATTTTTGGCGATCAATAAAAAAGGTGAGTATGGAGCTTTTGCTTTGCAGGAGGGATTTTCGTATGCTGTCTGTGACAGTAAACAGCAGGATCTTTTGATCAAAGGAAAACATTATTATTAGTAAATAGATATTCATCTCTAGCTATTAGATGTAAGATTTTAGATAAATGATAGGAGGTAGGAGGTTTGCGAAAGAAGATCAAGGCCGGTTTTACAAGCGTCCAGATTTGATGTTCGGTCGTTAATCTTTGTTCTTTATCCTAATCCTTTGCGCTTTGTCGTTTTTCCGGATGCAAATTTGCATATAAGTAATAAATGTCGTCTTTGGAAAAGAAAGACGGTAGCTTTTATGTCACGGGGGTAGAGAAGTAAAGTCTAAATACTTGCTATTTAATAGGCAGTACTTAATTTAGAATACACGTTGAGGTTTGAGTATTAAATTTAATATTGATTATCTTTGTATAAGCGTTGTTTAAGTGAAAAAATAGAATAACACTATGCCGCCGGCTTAGTAAAGTCTAAATACTAACTACTCAATACGCAATACTTAATACAATAAAAATATGAAAGCAACATTTGGAGGTGGATGTTTCTGGTGCACGGAAGTAATTTTCCAGAATACCGAGGGAGTTACATCCGTATTACCTGGATATATGGGTGGTCATGTAGACCATCCTACCTATGAGCAGGTCTGTACTGGTACAACCGATCACGTGGAAGTGGTAGAGTTGGAATACGATGATGAGCTGGTCAATTATGAAGATCTGTTGAAAATTTTCTTCAAGACACATAATCCGACAACATTGAACCGTCAGGGTAATGATGTGGGTACACAATATCGCTCTGTGGTCTTCTATCATAATGAAGAACAGGAGATTTTGGCAAAAAACTTTATTGATGAATTGGAAAATGAAGCTGTCTACGAGGATCCTATTGTCACAGCGGTAGAACCGGCGTCAACGTTTTGGCTGGCTGAAGATTATCATCATAATTATTTCAATGATCATCCTGAGAATCCGTTTTGTTCAGTCGTCATTGCTCCGAAACTTCAAAAATTCTTGAAAGAATTTAAAGCTTAAAAGCTTTATTGCAGGAACTTGGTGCCCGTGCGCAGCGAATCGATGCTGGGTATTTAACAGCGGGCCTGAGGATTGAAACAAGGCCTTCGTTGCCTTTGAGAACGACCTGCGATCTACAATAATATAAAAAGGCTCGAATATTATATTCGAGCCTTTCTTATAGGGATTATTTATTGAAAAGGTTTGTTAAAACATTTCCATTTGTCCATTGTCATCAATTTGGATGTCATCAGGATTGGTGATCTCCAGCTTAATATCATCTTCTTTTTTATTGTCGGATGTATTCGTGGAGGCTTGGGCAGTTGATGTCTCAGACTTTGTTTCATCCGATTTGGCCCCTCCATCCACAGAAGCGACTTCGGCTTTTTCCTTTCCTTTTTCGCTTAGATCCTCATCCACAGTGATCAAAGTGACAGATTTTACGGTATGGAAAGACAGGCGGTTGCCCTGTGCCTTTATCCCTTTGACATCGATGATCTCAGTCAATGGTTGCTCCAGTGTTTCCTCAGTTTGGGATTTGCCTTTTAAAATATCTAATTTGACTGTTGGCTCTGCAGCATTGCTCATAAGCACGAGTTTTGAACCAGGTTCCTCATTGATAAACGAAATACGTTTACCAATAGGTTGGTCGTCAAATTTAAAGCGTTTGACGAAATAGGTTCCGCTTTTGCCATCTTGATGCACAACTGTATAAATGTGTTCAGGATAGAATTTCTCAATACGGATCATTTTTTCATCGAAGTGGTTGCTCAGATCGAAGTTCGAAAGCTCGTAACTACCATCAGAAAGTACCACCAAGATTTTATCATCACCATCAAATTCTCCTAGATACTGACCACGTTCATCAGCGTTGAGTCGTTTCATGATGCTGTCGTACCAGATTTTTCGTCCAGCAAGGGTTGAAATACCAGAGCTTTTAAACGTAATTTTCTTGACAGGGTATTTGGAAACAATATTTCCCTGAGATGCGCGGCCCTTGATAGCAATCTCAGCGAAATCCATGTCGAAATTCAATTTACGTAATTTCGTGTGTGGTTTAAGCTGTATATTGACCACTTCGGCCTCGCCATTTGGATTGGCGGTGAAGTATAAGACTTTTGATCCTTTTGATCCTTTTGATACATCGTATTCCTTATCACGGGTCACGCCCACAACAGAGAAACGTTTGATATAACTTGTGCCGGTTTCACCTTCTTTATAGATGACATTGTATATCGTTCGTTCGTCACCTTTTTTAAAGACCGCTACATGGATAATTCCTTTTCCGACGAATACCTTATCCTGAATCTTACTGACGACATACTTGCCGTCTTCGCGGAATACGATGATATCGTCGATATCCGAGCAATCGCATACGAACTCATCTTTCTTCATTCCTGAACCGATGAACCCTTCTTCACGATTGACATATAGTTTGGTATTGGCCAGCGCGACTTGTGTAGCTTCCACCTTATCAAAAATGCGTAATTCGGTCTTACGCTCACGATCTTTACTATATTTTTCGCGTAGTTTTTCATACCATGCAATGGCATATTCCGTCAATTGGCGTAGGTTCCGCTTAACCTCTTTGATCTCATTTTCGAGCGTCTTCATCGTTTCGTCCGATTTTTTAACATCGAAACGCGTAATGCTGCTCATCGGTTTATCGATCAATTTTTTATAATCCTCCGGAAGAATTTCACGATAAAACTGTTCAAAGAATGGCTCAAACAAGCGATTTAGAACCTGTACGACAGTGTCAAAGTCACCGGCATTTTCATAATCGGCATGTTTGTACATCCCTTCCTGGATGAATATTTTTAATAAACTATTGAAGAAGATTTTTTCCTGAAGATCATTTAAACGGATCTCCAGTTCCCGCTTCAATAGATTTTTGGTGTTTTTGGTGTTTTCAATCAAGATGTCATTGACACTCATAAAATGAGGTTTTTCATCTTTGATGACACAGGTATTTGGCGAAATCGAAACCTCACAGGCTGTGAATGCATATAGTGCATCGATCGTTACGTCAGGCGATATTCCGGGCGCTAAGTGTACGATGATTTCAACATTTCCAGCGGTGTTATCTTCGATTTTCTTGATCTTGATTTTACCTTTTTCATTCGCTGTTACGACACTTTCGATAAGCCCGCCAGTGGTTGTGCCAAAAGGAATCTCGGTGATAGCCAACGTCTTTTTATCCCGCTCTTCGATTTTAGCGCGTACGCGGATCTTTCCGCCACGTTGACCTTCATTGTAATTAGATACATCGGCCATACCACCTGTAGGAAAATCGGGAAGAATATTCGGACGTTCGCCATTCAATGCCTGAATTGAACCATCGATAAGTTCAATAAAGTTGTGCGGCATAATTTTGGTCGCCAAACCTACGGCAATACCTTCGGCTCCCTGTGCCAGAAGCAATGGGAATTTAACCGGTAATGTGACCGGCTCACGGTTACGTCCATCGTAGCTTAGTTGCCATTCCGTCGTTTCGGGATTGAAGACAACCTCATTTGCAAATTTTGAAAGTCGGCCCTCGATATAACGTGGGGCTGCAGCCGAATCACCGGTAATGGGAAAACCCCAGTTTCCTTGGCAATCGATCAGCAGATCCTTTTGTCCTAATTGTACCATCGCATCACCGATGGAAGCATCTCCATGCGGATGATATTTCATGGTGTTACCAATTACATTGGCAGCTTTATTATATCGTCCATCATCCATTTCCTTTAGGGAATGAAGAATACGACGTTGTACGGGCTTCAAACCGTCATTTATATGGGGTACAGCTCTATCCAAGATTACATAGGACGCGTAATCCAAAAACCAGTTCTCGTAAAGTCCCGATAAAGGTATTGTCTGACTTCCACCCTCTGTTTTTTCTGCTCCTAATTCTCCTTGGTTATCTTCCGTTGGGAAGTTTGTTTCGTCACTCATTTATTCAGCAATAGATTAAATTGTACAATAGAGAAATGTTCGAAATTTTATTTTATTCGAACGTGTAAAAATACAAAACCATTTTGTTTTATCCCAGTGAAACTATAAAAAGTTAAAAAAATTAGCTTTTAAAACTAATATAATTAGCTTTGTACAGGCTGCTCGATCAGGTCATACCAATAACAGCGGATATTCCAACGGTCGAAATCAAACTCTTCGGTAACCTTAAAGCCCACTTTTTCCAACACATGTCTTGATCCTTTGTTTTCGATATGGGTGATAGCATGCAGCTCGAAATGAGTCAGGTGCTCGCGATAATACTGCATACATGCTAAGGCAGCCTCGGTAGCGTATCCTTTGCCCCAGGATTCTACCCTGAAACGATAGCCGAGATCCAGGAATCCAATGCGTCCATTTTCCAGTTCATCAATATATTTAAACCCCGTCCACCCGATCCACTGATTACTTGATTTTTCAACAACTCCCAATCGGCCAATACCATATTTTTCATATTGCTGCTGGATGAGAGCGATCGCTTTTTCCATTTCTTCTATGGACTGAACTGGCTCTTTATTGAGGAAGGTATGCACCTCCGCCTGCGAATCCATTGCAAAAAAATAGTCTTTATCCTCTAGGCTTATCGGGCGAATGATCAAACGCTCAGTTTCCAGTGTTGGTAGGTATTTTTCCATGGTGTCTATATTAGGTCTTAGCGGATTTTAACCCCACAATTTATCGATATCTTTTTTCAATATTTTCTCTTTCATTTCTTCTTCAAAATTACTGAATTGTTCTTTCTTGACCGTTTTACTGATCCGGCCTGCTTCGAGCAGCAGGATTTCATCGCAAGTATCCTTTAAGGTGGAGAATATATGGGAGGAGATCAGGACGGTCTTGTGCATGGCTTTAAGACGCCGTATGATTTCAGTCAGGATAATGCTACTTTGGAGATCTATTCCATTAAAAGGTTCATCCAGAATATAAAAGCTGTTGTCCTGGAGTAAGGTTGCTGTCAAGGCTAGTTTCTTTTTCATCCCTGTAGAATAGGAACTGGCATACTCTTTCAGTGGCAGTTCGAAAATATTTCTTTCTTCGATATTATGAATACTTTTCCCCCGCGCATCAGTAAGGAGATAGATATATTCTTCACCTGTCAGTTTTGACAAGAAATAGGGATCTGAAGTAAGGTAACCTAGATGATTCTTAAGCGGCTGTGGCTTTGCACTAATCTTTCCCATAGCCGTTTCCAGACCTGCAATACAACGGAATAAGGTTGTTTTTCCGGCACCGTTTTCACCAACGATACCATAGACTTTTCCATCCTCAAAAGTAAAGGTTAACTCATGCAAGACCTGATGCTGCCCGAAAGATTTACTGATATGAATAAGCTCGATCATAAATAGTTATTTAGATTTTTGAGGGCTTTAAAATAATAGAAAGGAAATAGTGCTAATATCAAGGGGTAGAAGCTAAAACATAATAATAGCGCAAAGCCTTCTGGAAAATTGATCTCCCGTGGATAAGCCACATATTTTAAGGTAATGGCAAAAGGTAGCAGGAAAAATATACCGCCCAAAACAATTAAAGCGTTAAACCATGCTGATGAAAAAATAAAGCTGTACAGCAATAGAAGTGGGAGGGTAAATAAAAAACATTGCAGTAATCCACGTCTAAATTTACCCAACAGAAATCCAGCAGGCTTGTGCCGGTTGTTCCAAAGATAAAATTGCGGTTCCGGCACCTGATAATAGAACACGCAGGTTAACGCGATGCCGCCTACACAAAACAGGACTAGGTTGGGATTCAGGACATAGAAACCGATTGCTGCCAAAATGTACAGCACAAGAATCAGCAGATAACTTCTGCGGAAACCGATAATAAATTCAAAAGGTTTTTTTGTAAATGGCGTGGGAATGGATTGACCAAAGGCCTTAAAGATCAAAAAAGCGAACACAATAGCCAAGATAATCAGTGCAGCAGCATATATCCATAGCTTTAGAAGGAGTAAAATAATAAAAGACGGTAAGATCAGGATGCCATTTTCCAGTAATCTGATTTTGCAAAAGTCGCTTTTATGAAAGGTATTTTTTAGAAAATCGTTTCTGTTTTTTTCGGTCAGCAGAAAGAGTAACTGGAAATTGCTCAATAGTAGGGTATAGCTTCCAAAAACCGGGTATTGTAGCATGAGGTAATAGCTAAGATAGCAAGTCCCCAGTAATAAAAATGGTGCAATCACTATTGGAAGGCCAGTTGCTTTAAAATGGCGAGTCAACAATTTATATTGGAGCTTTAAATAGTTGTTTATCATTTGCTATCTGCTAATAAATAGTCCTGCAAGTAATGTTATCGAGACCTTTTTGGCCTACTAATTATAATAGATTTGACGATTTGTAATGTAAACTTTTTCTTGAAGTTATAAAAATCTGAGGAAAAAGTTTATATGCTGATAGCTTGCTAACAGCAATATTTTTATTTCAAGCTAACACTAAGATTTTCTTTGCCAATTCAGCATATAGAGTAAGGCGATCACCAATACAACGGCATTTGCATACATAATTTGCGGAATGCGGAGAATAACATCTGCATAATAGAGTCCGGCGAGCAGCGCCCCGAGGCCAATTCCTGCTTCGAGCGAGATATACATAGTCGCAACGGCTTTACCCCGATGTTCAGGGATACTTAGGTCAATGGTCCAGGCATTTACGGCAGGAGATAATATACCTGTACCGATACCATAGATACTTGCTCCGGCCATCAGGCCTATAAAGCTATCCTCAAGACCAATAACCACTAGTGCAATGGCAATAATTACTAAACCGGTAATAATAACTTTTGGCCGTCCATAGCGATCGGAGACCTTTCCGGATACAAAACGTATCATAACGGATGCGATCGTAAATGCCAGGAAGAAAAGACCTTTATTTTTTAATCCAAGGTGTTCACTCCAATCCGGTATAAGGGTCAGGATCACTCCATATGCTGTATAGGACAGGAACGTAACTATTCCCGCTGGGAGTGCGCGCCATTCAATAATATCCTTTCGATCTATTTTGAGCATGGAAAGGTTGAATTTTTCCTTTTTGACCAAGGTCTCCTTCATGTTGATGACGATCAAGATCGATAATAATGCCATAAAGGAAGAGGAATAGAACATCACATTAATTCCAAAAGCATCAAAAATTGCACTGCCTATCGCAGGGCCTACTGCGGTGCCTACACTGAATGCAAGACCATGCATCCCCAAGGCTTCACCCCATCTTTTTTGGGGAACAAGATCCGCCACATACGCGGAGGTGGATGTAGGTTTAAAACCAGTGGAGAAACCATGGATCAAGCGCAGAAATAGAAAGCCAGCGACAGAAGTTAAGATCGGATAGAGAAAACCGCAGATAAAACAGACAATAGATCCAATAGCCATGACCGGTACGCGACCCCAACGGTCGGTCAGCTTACCGCTAAAAGGTCTCGAAATTCCTGCAGTCAATGTAAATAATGCGATGATCAGCCCCTTGTATTCAGCCCCTCCCAAACTACTCAGGTAATTCGGGAGCTCTGGAATAATCATATTGAAACTCGAGGAGAATAGGAGTGAGCTCAGGCAGAGTAGAATAAATTGAAGTGTATAGATGGATTTCTGTTCAGATGGCATTTTAAAACAATTGTCGTGCGTGAATAATTCTTCAAGTATGCGGCAGCGTGGAAGATACCTGTACTGTTTGAAGAGTAGGTCAAATGTACAGCTTTTGAAACGATTAAACTTTTTCTTTTGTTCGAAATTTTTAAAAGCCTTTCTGGTAGCATAAAAATAATATCCAGAAATCAATACCCGCGGCCTTTCGCAGAGGTCGGGGCTCTGCAGTCGCTGAGATTGGAGATTCCGAAGGGAATCGGATCGGATTTCATTAACGATTATAGGGGGGGGCTTTTGGAAATAAATTTGCTAAACCAGCTGCTGTCGGGCGATCTCACTGCAGAATATCGTTGTTGCGACGGCAACATTCAGCGATTCCGCTTGGCCGATACGGGGTATGGTCACTGCCTGATCTATTAAACCTATTATTTCTGTACTGATGCCATTGCCTTCATTTCCCATGACAATCAATCCTTCTGTAGTCCATTCGGTCTGGTAAATGGATTGCCCATTGAGCAGTGCCCCATAAACCGGCAAGTCTGTTGAGGAGATGAATTCATGTAGATTTAGGTAATGTACCTGTATTCGGGCCAGTGAACCCATGGTGGCCTGTACCACTTTCGGATTATAAGCATCTACTGTGCCAATGGAGCAAATGATATGCTTGATCCCAAACCATTCGGCCGTACGGATGATAGTGCCCAGGTTGCCTGGATCCTGTACATCATCCAATACAATATTGTAGCAATTTCTGAGCTCATGTATGTCGATCTGTTGCTGTTTGGGCAGTTTGACCAGGGCAAGGATACCCTGAGGAGATTTTAAGGTACTAATCTTTTGAAATTCAGCCTCGGTTAGCTCGTGGGATTTTATATTATGCGAGATTTTACCCACTTTTGTGTTTGCGTCGTCTGTATAGAAAATGGACTCGACCTGGTAACTTGATGCAATAAATTCCTTGACGGATTTTATACCCTCAACGATAAATAAGCCATGTTGTTTTCTATACTTTTTATTTTGTAGAGACGTTATTAGACTGATTTGCGCTTTTGACAACATTTTTATTGATGATTAAGTATCCTCGTTTTACCGGATTTGCAAGTATAATGCTTTTGACGCTATTTTTTGCATCTTGCCGATCTTCAAAATATATCGATGATGACCAGGCTCTGGTTACAAAAATACAGATTTCCGGCGTTTCACCAGCATTGAAAGAATCTTCTGAAACCTATATTTCCAATCAGATAAAACCAAATTCAAGGGTAAATCTCTTTATTTATAATACTTTCAATACCAAAAAAGGGCGCTACAAGACCAAGAAAATCCGGAATGTTGGTGAGCCGCCCCATTTGTTGGATTCGGCGATGGTGGACCTCTCCGCCAACCAGATCCGGCGCTTTTTGTTTACCAAGGGATATTTTAATGCCAAAGTCAGTCCCGAAATCACCGTGAACAAAAAAAGAGCCCATATCAATTTTAAGGTTAATGAAGGAAGCCCCTATCATATCAGGAACATTGAGCGCACGTATGAGCATGCTGATGCAAAGTGGTTCTTTGATCGGGATATTCTGCCGAAAACAAAAGTCAAACCCAATACCCAATACGATGCTGCTAAATTGTTGGATGAACGTGAAAAGCTCTATGTTGTTTTGCGCAACAATGGTTACTACGATTACTTACGGCAGTACATGCGTGTCGGTATAGACTCAACGTTGGACGGTAATTTAATTGACCTAAAAATAAATGTTGAAAATCCCAGCGATTCAACGATACATAAAAAGTATCAAATCGACAGTGTATATCTGACTATTAGGAATTATGGGGTCACATCGAAGAAACCGCCCCGTCGTATCAGCGATTCGACGAAACGACTTCTTTTTGTTGACGAGACCAATAGCTTTCGCTGGAAGCCTTTGGAGCGATATATGTATTTGCGATCTGGCAATTATTATTCCTTGGCTGAGGAAAACAAGTCTTATGATCGTTTATATGAAATGAATGGTTTTCGGTCAGTGAAAATACAGTTCGTAAAAAAAGATTCCAATAAGCTTGATGTTCACTACGATTTCGTACCACGTCCACGGATGGGCAACCAGATCGAGGGGGAGTATACGTTTAGTTCGGGGATGAGCGGTTTTAACATAGGGAATACGTTTTCGCAGCGCAATATTTTTGGCGGTTCCGAGCAGCTGGAGGTCAAGTTGCGGTATGGAGTATTGTTTGATCCGCGTCTGGCGGGCGGACTGTCCAGCAAGATTTTCAACAATGATTTTCAGGCGGGGGTGAATTTGGTGATCCCACGACTCATGGTTCCTTTCCATATCAATCCGGGCGGAAAATTTGGGTTGCCCAAAACAACCTATTCGATGACGCTTCAGTTGTTTGATCAGGACCGGACGTATTCTAATCGTTATTTTATTACTTCACTGAATTACTCCTGGTATGAAACGGAAAACAAATATCATAGTTTTACACCAATCGTATTGGAGTATCGCGATGGGCGATTGGACACAAATTTTAGGAAAAACCTTGAACAGGGGGGGTATCAATTGTATGTGCGCAGTAATGACCGCCAATATTTTGGTTTGGGAACACAGTATACTTTTATCCTGAACGGAAAAAAGTTGACCAGTAAAGAAGATTTTCAGTATTTCAGGGGCACGGTGGATCTCAGTGGTAATGTGCTGGATCTGATCAGTAGTATGGCTAAACTACCGACGAATGCTGATGGGGAGAAAAAGATCTTTGGTGTACCGTTCCTGCAATATGCGAAAACTGAATTTGATTATCGTTTGTACCGTAACCTCGGCGGAAACAGACAGTTTGTTTTCCGCTTTAATCCGGGAATTGCTATTCCGTATGGAAACAATTCGAAGCTGCTGATCTTTGAAAAAAGTTTTTACAGTGGTGGAATGAATGGGATTCGGGCTTGGCAAGCACGTACACTCGGCCCGGGAGCATATAATAGACAGAATCTAAGTGAAGATCTCCGGCTTAATTTACGTAATCTCGATCAATTGGGCGAGATTAAACTGGAAGCAAATGCTGAATATAGGTTTCGTATCTTAAATAATTTTTTGGGAGCCAAAATGAACGGAGCAACTTTCCTTGATATGGGAAATGTATGGCGCCTGAAAAAAGATGAGGAACTAAATCCCGGTGGTGAATTTAAATTCAATAAATTTCTTGGACAGGTCGCAATAGGTACCGGTTTTGGACTTCGCTTTGATTCAGATTACTTTGTCATCCGTTTAGATGCGGGATTGAAGGTTAAAGATCCGCAGTTTTCTGGAAGCAATCAATGGGTTATCAAGAATTTCTTTGATTCAAAAGAATTTAAAGAACAATATTATCAAAGCCATAGGCCGGACCGTTATAATTTTATACAGTACAATTTTGGCATCGGTATGCCGTTTTAGGGCGGTCATTGTTTAATTAGCTTTACAAGCGAAATCACATTTTGATATCCCGATATTTGCTGCTAGCCTATAAGATTTTTTAGGCTGGAGAAAATTGATTCAAAAATCTTACTTAAATCTAATCCCTGTGAGTGATTGAATATAAAGAAAACAATTGCCAGTGCAATGGCGGTCATAATCACTTTTTTAAACATATAGGCGATACCCAATACAATGGCAGGAATGATTAAAAACATCAATCCGCTGATGGCAAAGGGAGAAAGTCCGCTATCAGTCTTATAGATATAAAACAGGCGACCTTTGGATTTCTCTTGGTTTTTGTGATTAAAAAATACAAAGGTAGACGATTCGATTTTTTGATTTGGAACAGCTACACCATCGTGAAATTGGAGTGCCTGAGAGAAACCGTTGATGGTAAACATGTAGTTTCCATTAATGGTCTCATTGGTGTTGCCCAGTGAATCTAAAGCGACAACCGCAAGCTTTCCGTTTTTGGAAAGACTCTCTTTTACGACAAAGTCCTGGATATTTTGTTGCTGAGCACTTGCCCAGAAAGGTATCAGTAACAGAAAAAATAGTACCTTTTTCATCTTATTCTTTATATTTTAATTTTTTCACTCTACTGTAGCAACAGTTTTGACTGATTTCCTTATGCCCAGATCTAGCGAAGAGATAAGTTAATGTTAAATCTATCGAAACAGATTCTGTCAAAATGAGCATGCAATTTTAGGAATTTTAATCTTCTTTTGGAAATCTTAAATTATTGAGGACTGAATCCGGTCTGAAATTTCCTTTTTCTTTCTGCTCTTGCCTCCAGGTTTTAAGCAAGCCAAGCTTGTTGCTTTGCCTGTCTTCGGCATAGATCGTACTTTTAGGAGGACTTGCGATCAAAAGTACAATGTAAGGGAGTACATTGTACTTGATAAATTTCCAGTTTAAAAAAACAGAAGCAAAAATCAGCGTTAGTGGGGGCTAGTCATTGCCGGATTCGAACCGGATAATCTTGTTGATTTTACAACTTCATTATTCCTCCCCTTCATGGTGACGAAGTAACTATTGCTTACGGCATTCTGTTTAGAATCAAAAGGCAACTGACGAAAAGAGGTTTTTCCGATGTTTTCGATTTAAGCTATCTAGAACTTATCGGAAGCAGGATTTGAACCTGCCATTTGACCGAAGTAACTCTTTTCTACGGCACTTATCCAATTTTATCATAAAGCAAGGTAATTAACGAAAAGAGACTGTTTTTCCTGCTCTACCAACTGAGCTACTCTATATATCTATAGAGACAGGACTCGAACCTGTGACACGGGCAACCCAAATGCGAAGTAACTCTCTTCTACGACACTTGCTTGTTTTATTTCTTTTATAAATCCCGCAGCGAAATTACAGCGGGGTGATCTTATATTTCAACTTGATGGATCTGTTCTACAGCAGATAGGGCATTGTCCATGCCAGAAAGTATATCGAACACTTTATCTGACCAGCCTGCTAACAGGTAAACATCATTTTGTTTAACATCTAAGGGCTCTTTTCCATATCCTGCCAGATCGAACAGGTAGAGCTTCGCTGTTGGTGCTAAACTTTTATAATTATTCCAGGACTTTTCCAAAGAATTGCCGTTACAACTACTATCCCACAATTGACAGTCAGTGAATATCATCACTTTATCTACCATCTTTTTTCTACGGATCAGATCGTCCACGACCAAATATCCGTTTGTTGAATAGCCTACTTCACCTTCTCGCTTGTAATATTCTATTACATTCGTCAGCACCCGGTGTTTAGGCATATTGATTATCTTGTATGTATCACCGAATATTCCTGTTGTTACATTTTTACACTGCGACTGTAGTAGCATCGCTAGCATTAGGCCCACATCATAAAGTAAAACCGTGCTTTTTGCCGAAATAGGCTTTTGCATAGATCCTGAAACATCACAGGCGATCACAACAGAAGTCTCAAAACCAAAACCTTTTATATTTTTGGTACTGCATAATGCCGCATCTTCCAATGCTGTCAATACTGTTGACGTTAAACCTGATTTTAGCGCTTTCAGCTCTCTATAAGCTGAAAGAAACCTGAATGGAAGTTGCTTCGAGTTTACTACAGCTTGCTCATTCGACAGATAATCACAAACCATTAGGACATGTTGGGCTGATACATTCACTTCTAGAATATTGCGAAGGTTTCTGAGTAATGCCATATAACCGATTTTTTTACTTTCGATCAATTCTTCCCATTTTCTGGTAAAAGCCTTAGATCTCGCCATGGCGTTATCAAAATTTTCCTGCCCCAACTTAGAAAGCTCCGTTTCCCAGGTGTAAGGGATCGAAAGATTATCTGCTGCGATCCTGTCAAAAATAGCCTGTTGTTGATCGTCCTTAGGACTAGGGTGTACAAGAAACAACGCATCTTTTAACTTAATATCAGCCTTCCGGGCATATTTTGCGAACTGGTATTCATCAAATCTATTAAAAGATGTTACCAGACCTTTTTGAATTTGCTTGGAAAGTCTACTTAACTTTTTCGCTCCATTTCTGTTATTAGCAATCTGGTAATAGGCCAGAAGTTCAGTTATCTCGTCGGCACGCAATACCACACGACTCACGGCTTTACTAACGATAGACTCCCCGGAGGCTTTCTTCGCTAACTCGACAGCTAGTACTATCGGGATGGATCTTAAGTTCATTGCCGTACGTGCATAAATCGCAAGTTTGGCAACAAAAATCGATTCGCATACCATGACCAGCTTCTTAATTCGATCCAATCTACTGTTACTGGTTTCATAAAAAGAATCATTCAATCCAGTTGTGACTACCGTAGTGTACAATTCGATTTCTGGTGTCATAAGATAAGCCTTTGCTTTCTCATGGTTCATAACCGACTGCTTTTTAGTATTAAGGAAGTTGAATTTCATTTTCATTTTATTATCGTTAAAACATGTGGCCAAGCTATACAGAGCTTACATTACAAAATTGCACACGGCCCTACGCACTATATTTACGCAATAAGAGTTAAGGAAAAGTTTTTTTGTATAATTAGTTGATTATTAGTTTTTTATTTTTTTATTTTCTAGTCAATAATTCGGTAAGAATATTTTAGTGCGCAACCTTGTTGCGTAGTGTAACCCTGGTTGGATTGGACATTGCGCCTAGAGTACCAACGTTAACCTCGCCAGAAAATCCAGTTGGTCGATTGGCCACGGCATCGTATGCTGACAGATAAAATCTCAGGTTCTTTTAAAAGTGTATTCCCTGTCTGTAGACCGCTATTATTATCTCCTAAGTGAAAAATAAGCGGTACTGTTCTGTTTAAATTCCCTATATTTAAGCATCACAGAAAAGAATTTATAACACGTTAAGAAAAAATGTTTAAGCATTTAAAGTATATAGACGGTACGTCAGATAAATTTTGGGAAATACAGACAGCTGGTGCGACACATACGGTAACCTATGGCCGAAATGGCACAGCAGGACAGAGCAAAAGTAAGACTTTCGAATCAGAAGAAGCCTGTCTTAAGGATGCTGAAAAACTAATTGCGGAGAAGACTAAAAAAGGCTATTCTGAAGATGGTACCGTAGCTGCTGATGGCAAGGAAAAGGGATCAGCCGTTCGACAGCCCACGGCTGCCAGCCAGCGCAAAGAAGAGGCGGTAGCAGCGCTGAAGTTGCTTATCAAAGAGGCAAGGACGGGAGATATCATCCCTTTTCTAGAAGAATATTCGAATGGTAACCTCGAAATTTTAAAAAAGGAAATTCGTGCTGCCAAGCGATATTGGGTCGATTACAGCGATCTTTCCAAAGATCCTGAATTTAAAAATAAGGCCCAGTACAACTGGGGGACAAGAGGTACCAAGGAACAACAACGTACGGTGAAATTACTCGCTCTAGCCACTTTTTCTGGCTCTGATGCCGGTAGCTGGGATATTTTTCATGAACTTCTGAACCAGGCAAGAAGCAAGGATGTCATGCAGATCCTAACCTATGCCAAGCCCAACTGGCTGGGCGGATATTTATTGCAGTTGGTTCGTAAAAATGATTGGCAACGGATCAATTACGATAATCTCCGTCTTTTGGAGCAAATGGGATATGTTGATTTTGAACCGGAACTTTATGCAAGTTCAATTTCTGGTTTTAATAATTATGAATCGAAAAGGTTTTTTGAACAATTGACAACAGATGAATTGACGATCCGACGGGATATTCCACTGGTATTTGCTTACGAAACGGGGATTCACAGCATCTATTGGAATTATGATTATAAGAATGCGGACAATGAACTGTTATGGTACAAAGTGTTTGATACCTTATTGGCCAATGGGAAAATTGATCCAGAACTCATCATCACTGGAGCGCTCGAAGCTCAGACCAAAAACTGGAATAATAATCTAAAAAGCTATTTCAGAAAACTTATCGAACGGATGAAGCTTTCAGATGATACAGTGATTGAACAGCAGCAAAAATTCTTCCCTCTGTTGCATGCTGAACATAGTGCTGTGATCAATTTTGTGGTCGAGTATCTAAAACCATTCTTCTCGCATCATGATTTTCAGTTACAGGAATTTTTGGATTGGGCTGAAGGGATTTTTATGCGGAGCGATGTTAAGGCAAGCCTGAAGACCCTTTTGATTCAATTTGATAAATTGTTGAAGCAAAAACCGGAATGGCGAGCGCGATTTGTTTCCCTGGCAGCAGATCTATTTATGATTTCAGACCTACAGTTACAGGAAAGAGCAAGTAAGTTTATCTTAAAAAATCAGACCGGGGCTTCGGAAGAGTTATCTGAAAAGCTTCAGATGTACAAGAGCCAAATGATGGGAACAGTGGCTGTTGACCTGAAGCATCTTTTGCAAGAAGTTGGCTATTCTGAAGCTGAAATCCTAGCCGAGCTGAGCGGTCACTCCCCCGAACGATATAGCTATCAGCCAACAGCAGTTCGTCGCCTTAAAGAAGCCTATGAATACCCGGAGACCTGGAACGACATATTTTTTAAGGTGGGGGAAGTCATTGGTGGTTCGGATCCCGTTCAGGTGGAGATATTGATGAATGCCTGGGTGCAACAGGTAGCTGTTTTTCCCGCAGACTATAAAATACAACTGGAGCCATACATCAAACAGCTGACAAGAGCCTATCGTGAATCTTCTTGGTACAATCATTTTTCAGGGGCCTTTATTAATATGTACTATAAACCAACTGTTGTATATAAAGATAAGGATCGGCATCACAATTACTCGAAATGGGTCAGTCTGATGGGAAGCCAATTGGAGCTATTACAGCGTTATCGTATTGATGGTATCCGCCTACCGCTGTTGAGCCTGCCGACACATAAACCATTCTGGATCGCGCCGACCGCTCTAGTTCAGCGTATATTGGCCTATCAGGAAGCGGGAGTGAAGATCAATTTATTGGATTTTTCCATAGCACTAAGCCGTACAGTCCGTGAAGATCTCGAGGAAATTGAAGTACTGATAGAACAAATAAAGGAACAGCAGGTTCAAGATGTGATCGGTTATGCCCTAGGTTTGGAGCCGATGAAGGTTCAGCAGCAATCCTGGCTTAAAAACTTATTGTCTTCCAAAGATTCGGATCACATGAACTGGATTGGTGTATGGGCTACCGTGGCACGTACACATCATCGGGATGCCTATTTTGAAGAATTTTCCAAGGAGCCTTTAGCGAATGTTCCTTTTGCTGCTCAACCATTCCGTCCGGCATTGAAAATAGAGCCTACTTATTATAACGGCTATAATTACACGACCAGAAAGTCTGAGCAGGTATATAACGGTGATAAGCTGAGCTATCATTTCCCTGCTTTCCAACAGGGAGTTGAGGCCTTTTTGTATCACAAAGATATTTTTAACCGAGGGAACGATAGCTTATTATCTTACTATTTGTATAGCGCTGATGTACCCTATATGCACAGTTTGATGCCGCAGAATACGGAAAGTCTATCCATGTTTTTAACGATGGGGCTGAATAGTAAAAGTGATATAGGCGGAAAATCATCAGTAGCTTACCTACAGGAAATGTTGTACGATTTTTTTCTTTTTGATCAGCAGTCCAACCTATACTTGGCGACTTCGCTCTTCAGCAAGGAAAAGGAGGTGCGTGCGATGGCTGTCGAAGTTATTTTGGCTGCGATTAACGAAAATAGATTGGACACTACGGCATTAGGTAAACACTTAGGAATGCTGCTGAGCAATGGTTATGGGCCAATTGGTCGATGTGTTGAAGTCCTGGAACAATGCCGAGATATATCTTCGAAACATAACAATGCCTTATTGCAGTTGCTGGATGTGGCTTTTGTTCATTATAACGTTGTTGAAAAGATGCCGACTAATTTTAAAAAGATCATCGAATATTATTACGATCTGATGAACAAGGAGCAGTACAATTTTCCAGAAGAGCTGCAACAGATATTCGGGAAATTGGAAATATATAAGAGTTTACAACCTATTTTGAAAAAAATAAGAAAATAACAATATGGCCGAGCAAGATTTAGCGATTAGCTATACAAGAAATTCACAACTGACCCAGCAATCGGGCATACAGCAATTAGTATTGGCGCATCAGTCGGAACTGGCCGAAGTGGCCAATGTGCCTTGTTTCTTTTGGGGGAGCCTCACCGATCCTTTGCTGACTTCGAAATGTTTGTTGACTTTGTCGAAGGTTGTGCGATCAAGCTTCGGACCCGTACCTCCGAGTCTACGGGATCCGATTGTTTCAGCCGGTACCAATCAGATTCGTTTCGAGGGCTTTTCTTCCTGTAACGGTGTTTATGCACGCCTGGATCTATTGGAGGAAGCTATTGATGGCGAGTTTATCGCGAGTGGAACAACCAATGTGGATTTCAATGAACCTATGCTCAATGCATTAAATGCTGTCAAGAAGACCGAAAAGATGGTGTTGGGGGTAGGAAGCAATGAAGTTGCCATTAGTACTGATAAAACCAAGGTGACTGAAAAGAAAGTGACTTTGCCACCGCGTTGGATCAAAGGATTGACTTCCGTCCAACTCTATCTAGCTGGCATGGAACTACAGTTTGAGTTAAATAAAATTCAACTTATCCAATTGTTTCAGGGCATTCCAAAAGGGAATGTGAAAGGGGAGTTCTATCTAACAAAAAGGGCTAACAGATTTGTGTTTTCGCCTATAAGTACAGGAGATGCGGTACGTATCGGTGGTATTCAGCGATTGCGTTTATTGGAGGGATTGCTGACTTATGCAGATAAATTACTTGTTTATCAGGAAAAGGGAGGTGAAAGCGCAGCGTTTGTTGCCGACTTTGGTAAAATGAGGCTGACCCTTGCTTTGTCACCAGATAGTTATCGCGGATTTTCGGGTGAAGGTAATGTGCTGGAAAATATGGTTAAGGCCGTGCCTGATGAATGGATCCATGCTGTTAACGGACTACTCAAATCCAACGAGTTATTTGATCCAACAATGCTTTCCATAGAGCATGATGTGGACTTTGATACGATGGACACCCTATCGGCTTCATTATCATCTATCGGGCTGTTAGGTTATGATTTACATAATCATCAGCATTACTATAGAAGGTTGCCGTTTAAGATGGAACGTATTCTGGCCTTGAATCCAAGGTTAAAAAATGCGAAGAAACTAGTTGCGACGGCAGGTGTTCAATTTATTAAGAATACGGCGGATTATATTGAGGCCAGAGTTGAGGGGTCAGGAGTACAGCATACTGTGATCATTCAGGAAGATAAGTTTCGGTGTACCTGTAATTGGTTTACCAATCATCAGGGGAAAAGAGGGTTATGTAAACACATACTAGCCGTCAAAATGTTGAACGGTTAGCCTGTTTGTTGCTTCATATTTTGCTTGCAGTGAAGTATGAAGCAACAAAATGTAGTGGTCAATTATTTAAAAGCAAAGAGAAAGGGGATTTGAATGGTTCTGTGTTAAAACTAGTCTAAGATCTCCTCGTATGTCAATGTATTTTTACTCTTTGATACACAAATCGTTATAAATGTCGGAACTATGCCTTTGCCATTCGGACGGTACATGGAATAAATATAGAAATCATTGTCGTGATAATTATTGCGTAGCGTATCACCTTCGTATCTGTCTACAGCGGAGGTATGAACTTCTATTCTTTCATCCATTTTTTCACTCCAGATTCGTTGATCGATAAAAGATTGTTTGTCTTTTTCTGAAATAGAGAGTTTAAATTGATGTGTGTAATCTCTTAAGCCGCCACTTTGGTTGGAAATAATTTTAAAATCATCATTTAGCGTGATCTGATGTTCGCTGAGTAGTTTTCTTGCATCAGATTTAGAGAATAATAGTGAAGTTAGCCAAACTTTATGATAGATTAAAAGTAAATTGTCATGAGTTTCCTGTCCGCTTTTTTGTAATGAGTGTGAAATTTAAAAGGATGCCGGGAAAAGCAGAAAAAAGTTATTGTGAAAAGTTTTGTTAATAATTCATTAAATGGTTAATTTAATAGAAATTTTCAATTATGAAATCTAATCGCCTATTTATTTTCCTTGTTCTTTTGCTAACAACGATAAGTACTCCTCTGTTCAGTCAACAAAATTTTAACTTTTCATTTGATCAACCGATTACTAATCCCTGGTTCAAGATCGGTGACACGACAGCGTTTAAGAGTGGTATAGATCGCGATACGTATTATAGTGCAAAAGGCGCACTCCGGATTGAAAGTACAAAAGGGAACAGCGCTTTCGGAGGAATTATGATGTGGTTGCCTTCAAATTTAAAGGGTGATTCCATTGAAGTGTCTGCGATGATCAAGCGCGAGAATGTTATCGCGGGATCTTATGTGTCGATGATGTTGCGGATAGATCCCAAAGTCTTTTTCGACAATATGGCCAATCGCCAAATTAACGGAACAAAAAACTGGGAAAGTATTAAGGTGAAGGCCAAATTGTTGCCGGATCAGACCGAAGGGATATCCATTGCATTTTTTCTTTCTGGAGAAGGCAAGATGTGGGTTGATGATGTACTCATTACTGTAGATGGTAAAGATATTACCAGGGAAGCCGGACTATTTGTGCCATTCGCAAAAGGAATCAGTGAACCTGTAAGTTCGGGAATAGCTGATTTTAATAGTACTCCAGAGCTTGATCAACGCTTAGTGGATTTGGGAAGAATATGGGGTTTTCTGAAATATAGACATCCGGCTGTAGCCCAAGGAAAATATGATTGGGATCAGCAGGCATTTAAGTCCATTCACGCTATTATTATGGCAAAGGATAATAAATCTGTGGAGGCACATTATATCGCATTGTTGGATAGTTTAGGTACCACGGCCAATTATGCCAAGCCGCAGCTTGAGAACGTTGTCCACGAAGTTGATTATAGCTGGATTGACGGTCTCCCTTTTAACGATGATATCAAGAATAAATTAAAAAGCATTCGCTACAGTAATTTTGATCAACATCATTATTTTGGTTTTGCTGAAGATGTCGGCAATGTTCTTTTCAAGAATGAAAAAAAATATGAAAATGTATTTTCTGCAGATGCGGGATTCCGCTTATTGGCGCTCTTTCGCTTTTGGAATATGATCGAATATTTTTCCCCCTATAAACATCTGACGGATCCGAAATGGGATGTGGTTTTAAAGACCGCTGTGCCAGAAATGATTCTTAGTCGGGATGACATTTCTTATGGTCTTTCTCTTCTCAAGATGGTATCCCGCGTTAAAGATGCGCATACCGGACTCTGGAGCATGCCCAAGGGGCTGATAAATTTTTATGGCAAGTACCGCATGCCTGTAGAGATCCGAATGATTGAAGGACAAGCCGTGATAACTAAAGTTTTTGATAGTGGAAAGACCGGAGCTAAACTTAGGATAGGGGATGTTATCCGCAGTAAGGAACATAAAAAGATCGAAGAAATTAGAGATTCGCTTTGGGCTTACATAAGTACACCGAATGAAGCTGTTGCCAACCGTGATCTGGCGAGACGGCTTGTGACAAGCAATCGCGAGATTGTACGCTGTGAACTAATGCGCGATGGCCAACCGATTACAGTAGATATTGCTGCGGTGCCTTCTATGCAAATTAAACCTGCGCCAAAGGATACCGTTGCCTTTAAAATGCTGGATAATAATATCCTGTATATCAATCACAGTTTGCTTCGGGGTAAAATGATCACAGAAAATATGGCAAATTGGAGTAAGGTAAAAGGCATCTTGATTGATGATCGCAACTACCCCGGTGATTTTTTAGTATTCAAGCTTAGTCCCCTGTTGTTAACCAAGCCTACTGATTTCGTCCGTTTTTCCAGCACCAGTCTTCAATATCCCGGCACTTTTGTAATGAGCAGTCCATTACAAGTTGGGGAAAATACCAATGAATGTTATCAGGGTAAAGTGGCTATTCTCGTCAACGAAGATACACAGAGTTCTGCGGAATATCATGTGATGGCTTATCAGTCAGCTGCCAATGTTAGGGTTTTCGGATCACAGACAGCTGGTGCTGATGGAAATGTCAGTTACATTGATCTACCGGGCAATCAGCGGACAATGCTCTCAGGGTTAGGGGTATATTATCCCGATCAACGTGAAACCCAACGTGTAGGCATTAAAATTGATGAGATTGTCAAACCGAGTATCAAGGGGATTCGTGAAGGTAGGGATGAGGTAATGGAGAAAGCATTGGAGTATTTAAATAAATAAGTTTGGTCTTTATGAAGGATGGTTGTGAAAGTGGGCGGACTTAAAATCGGATGCTATAAATTGATCTATATAAAAATAATTACTAAAATATTTAGTAATTTTAATTATGTTTAGTTATCTTTGTACTATTCTATTCCAAAGTCAGCACCAATTTAAATAAGGAACTATGACAACAGATCAAACTTTAGTATCCGATATAAAAGCGATTATTTCCCAGTCCAAAGACAATGCCATTCGTGCTGTCGACCATCAGCGCACGTTGATGTACTGGCATATCGGTAAGCGTATCTTTGAAGAAGAACAGCAAGGAAAGGATAGGGCTGATTATGGAAAATATCTTACAAAGTATCTAGCAAAAGCGTTAGAACCTGAATTTGGTAGCGGATTTTCGCGAAGGCAGATTGAGTTGTTTAGACAGTTTTATCGTGTTTTTCCAATTGCGAATGCACTGCGTTCGCAATTGAGCTGGACACAATATAGGTTGTTGATGCGGCTTGACTTGGACGAACAACGAGAATTCTATATGGCTGAAACCATCAAAAATAACTGGACATCACGGCAGCTGGAAAGACAGGTTTTTAGTAATTTATATGAACGTCTGCTGCTTAGCAACGATAAGGAAAGTGTATTGGCTGTGGCAAAAAAGGAAAAGATGCCCTCCGATGCAAAAGAGATTATCAAAGATCCAATGGTACTGGAGTTTTTGGGATTAAAGCGAGAAAGTGCCTATTATGAAAAAGATCTTGAGGGTGCAATTATTACCCATCTTCAAGAGTTTTTGCTTGAGTTAGGGAATGGCTTTTCTTTTGTTGCCCGTCAAAAACGTATACATATCGAAGGCGATGAGTTCTTTGTGGATTTAGTCTTTTACAACCGATTATTGCAAAGTTTTGTGATCATTGAAATCAAGACACACAAATTAACACATCAGGACATTGGTCAGTTGCAAATGTATGTTAATTACTACGATCGTATTGAAAAGCTGCCACATGAGCATCCCACGATTGGCATCTTGCTCTGTGCGAATAAAAACGATGCGGTAGTGAAATTTACCCTTCCCGAGGGGCAAAAACAGATTGTTGCCAGTCAGTATGAGCTTTATCTACCTACGGAGCAACAGCTGCTCGATGAGCTGAACAAAGAATTGGATAGTTTTGTGAGTAAGGGCAGCGTAGAATAGATAAATTGAGTTTATTCAATGTCCATCGAAAAACAACATTATAGGTGCCTTTTATTGCTGAAAGGAATAGTAGCAGGAAGTATACTACTTTCAAATAAATTTTAAGCCATTATTTAGCAGTATAGTTAATGATAGTGACCAAGTTTATAATGGGGGCATTTAACTATAGAAAGCCTGGGCAAGTATCATCAAAAATACGTAGAGCAGTAGTCTTTTGCCTGTGGAATCTCAACCATTATTGGTTTTTTCAATTTTATTTTTCAAACATAGAATATTTTGTACATTTGTATCGAATAAAATCGAAATAGAAATGGCAGAAACTGTACAAACAAGAGCTCCAAAGACAACTGATAATAATGCGAATCAAACTCATTACTACAAAACATTGGTAGTAGCTATCGCTTTAGGTTTAATAGGCACATTTATCCGTTTTGTACCGGATGTATGTACTGCAATGGGACAACAAACATTCTTGTTCTCCGCGATAGCAAACATCTCATTGATCGTAGGTACACTTATTGCTTTTAAAACTGTTTTCGGTATTTTGGGATTTGGAAAAAACCGTGACTAATTAAGGGTCATTTAAGATATTGGAAGCCTCAGTTTTTACTGGGGCTTTTTTATGCGCTGATATTTTGTTCTAATAAGTGATTACTAGGCGCAAAAGTATATTCAGTTGAGTAAGATGTTCTCTAGACAAAAAGCTTTTTTAAAAAGTCTTGAATATAGGAGAAAGATGAGGAGACCGTGTTGGTACTATAGCATTGCCTAGTATAAAGCGACTAAAAAAGGCATCACTTAAATGTGATGCCTTTTCGCTATAAATGCTATATAGATTATGCGAATAATGACCAAGTGCCCCAAGGAATACGAGCAAGCATTAAAATTAAACCGATGATATAGAAAATCACAACAGTTTGATTTGCTTTTCTTGAGTTTTCCATCTTTTTAGCTTTTGAGTAACCAATGGTGATCAATACAATGGCGATGATCATCGTTAAAGGGTGCTCAATGATTTTTAAACGTAATGTTGGATCTTTCATCACGCTGCCTGAGATCATCGATGGATACTTCAAATAAAAGTATAAGATCAATCCCACTAATAATTGGATATGCGATACGATAAAACCTAATAAGGCAATTTTGCGGTTGTAAGGTTTGTTGCCTAAGTAGTTCATTAAGGTGATCACAATAGATATCACCAGGGCCAGCAATAAGACAATTGCTATTGTCGAGTGTAAGTGTAACATAAAAGCTCTCTTTAATTGTTTCCTAAGTTAGCAAAGATAAAAATATAATGAATGTATTTGTTAAAAATCATTGTTCTAGCGGAAATACCTCTGCAATTGGATTGAATAAGTACATACGTTTGCTCGATAGCTCCATACATTTATAGCGTTTCCGTATTTTTTCGATGCGCTGAAACGACCGCCCATTCTTTAATTTAAAAAAATGTCCGTCTTCCAATGCTTCTATTGTAAGCGCATTGCTTTTTGTCTTGTCATAAGCTTTCAATGTACGAAATAGGTGAAGATCTGTGCAGCTCGAGGCGGCAGGATTTTCCATATAGCTATGTATTGCACTACTGATATCGCCTGGGAAGATATTGAGTTTTAAAAAAGGATCCATTAATTCCTTAAAATGTTTTTTCCATTCGCTACCATGGGGTCTTACCCGGTGTTGATGCTTATTCCAGGTCTGAAGATGTGCAAATTCGTGTATAGTCGTAATCAGGAAAGAATAAGGATTCAGATCGTGATTCACCGAGATGCGGTGCGGACTGCCTCTAAATGGCGCACGGTAATCTCCCAGTTTGCTGCTTCTGGAACGGGAAATCTTAAATAAGCATGCGGTATGATTTATCCAATTGGATATAATCGGGGCGGCTTCTTCAGGCATGTATTTTTTGAGGGTAGCACTGTAATCTTGCATGCTGTAAAAATAGTGATTTATTCATGTTCGCATCATAACCGGAAGACATTATTTTGTCACCGCCAAACACGATATTGTCAAAAGATGCAGATCGTCTGTGTACGGCCCTACAACTTGATCTGCTCCGGCTGAATCTTCATTAGATCGTATCAGAAGGATGGATTTGAATAGTCTTTACAAATGATAGTACTATAAATCATTTATAAAATCGCTATGTTTTAGCTATAAAAATTAGTTATTTATTTGGAATTTTGATATTATTTTTAGTATTTAGTGCTCTTGAATAGCGTGGACAATATAATATCCAAAACCGATATTATATTTTTTTGGAACAAAAACATTGAAATCGGTAGAGTTTTAGGTAAATTACCTACTAAAGAAAGGATTATAAAAAATACAATACAATCCGATTGAGGAACGGTTTTTTCCTCTCAACTGTAAAATAGACCTTCAAGAATATGCTAGATACCTTACATATTAAGAATTATGCCCTGATCAATGTGTTGGAAATCCAATTTGACAAAGGGTTGAATATGATTACTGGGGAGACTGGAGCGGGTAAATCCATTATCATGGGGGCACTTTCCCTGATTTTGGGCAACAGGGCAGAGGGAAAGCATTTTTTTGACCCATCAAAAAAATGTGTGATTGAGGGGGAATTTAACATTGGTGCTTATCAATTAAATGGCTTCTTTGAGCAAAATGACCTCGATTATGCGGATCATACCATTATTAGAAGGGAAATAACACCAGATGGTAAATCCCGCGCTTTTGTTAATGATTCGCCGGTTACATTGGCGATATTAAAGCAATTGGGCGAACAGTTGATCGATGTGCATTCACAACACGCGACTTTGCAGGTCAATACGGAGGAGTTTCAGTTTTTGGTTGTTGACAGCATAGCGGGCTCATTTGCATTGAAACAAAGCTATAAAGAAAGTTATACAGCCTATAAAAAGGCTAAGCGGGAGCTGGAAGAATTAAAAGAGGCGGTAAAGAAGGCTGCAATGGAATTGGATTATTTTCAGTTTCAGTTTGACGAACTGGATGGAGCAAAACTGGTTGCCGAAGAACAGGCGGTACTCGAGCAACAGCAGCGTCAGCTGGAAAATGCAGAGGATATCAAACGCGCTCTAAATACGGCTTCGCATTTGTTGGAAAATGAGGATACGGCGATATTGACCCGATTAAAAGATACAATGACACAGGTGGAAGGAATCTCTTCATTTCTACCGGAGGCCGCTGATCTTTCTGCGCGATTGAAAAGCACCTTGATTGAGTTGAAAGATGTTGCCGCAGAATTGGCCTCACTCGAAGAAGATACGCAATTGGATGAAGGGACCTTATTGGAGGTGAATGAACGATTGAGCTTACTTTATTCACTACAGAAAAAGCATCATGTTGATTCTGTTGAGGAGCTTATTCAACTCAGAGATGACCTGGAGGCAAAACTGCTGGCCATTAATTCTTCTGATGAACAATTGGAGCGGTTGGAAGCAGAGGTTGTAGCGAAGTTAGCGCTTGCACTGCGGAATGCGAAGGAACTGTCGGCGGCGCGCAAATTAGTACTGGATAGGATTGCTAAGGATGTGCAAAATACCTTGTCGAATGTTGGCATGCCAAATGCAGTGCTTCAGATCGTATTAGAGCCATTAAAAGAGGGGGAGATGCGTGAATCTGGAATAGATACAATTCAGTTTCTATTTTCAGCTAATAAAGGGCAGGATCTGCAGTCCATTCATCGGGTAGCCTCGGGAGGCGAGCTTTCCCGTGTGATGCTGGCGATAAAGTCGTTGGTTGCTAAAACTTCGGCTTTGCCGACGATTGTTTTTGATGAGATCGATACCGGAATTTCGGGAGAGGTGGCTTTACGTGTAGGTGAAGTCATGGAAAATCTTGTCGAAAATATGCAGGTGATCGCTATTTCCCATTTACCGCAGATAGCCTCAAAAGGTGCAGCACACTTCAAGGTATATAAAGAAGATCAAGCCAATCGTACCATATCAAATATTGTTCGGTTAGACCAAGCCGGTAGGGTAAAAGAGATCGCACAGATGCTGAGTGGAGCAAATCCGACAGATGCCGCGGTAGAGCATGCCGAGCTGTTGTTAAAGGGTGAGTAGTCGGATAGTTTTATTAGTGTTAAATTTATTATGTGGATATTTTCTTAGTTTTTTGATTGGTTGTATACTTTTATAGTTGGTATTTGAAAATGAGTAGTTATAAAAAAAAATAGGTTTTTCTAAGGTTTTTATAGAATCTAAAGAATATAGATGAATTTAATACCAATTTCCTTCGAGATTGCTTTTACATTGTTTAGTCTGGTGTAACTAATATCTCCATTACTGTAGTACAATTTATCTAAACCATTTCCAATATTAACATATCTAGTGTAAGCGATAAATGGAGCAATGTGTATTTGTTTTCTCCATTTGTAACTGATACCATATTGACCGTAAATTCTACAAGTTGTCGCTGTATGCTCAAAGCTTTTGGGATGAGAAAAATCTGTTCGTAAATTCCAATCTGCAGTCGCAGTATATTTATTTAGCGAATAAATATTAGATACATCTAATTCAAAATCTGAATTTAAATTTACTTTTGCTGTAATTCCGAGTCCCCCTCCGATAAATTTCGGCTGATAACTACTATGAAGGTGTTTCTCAGAAGCTAAGAGAAAATATATGTTTTTTTCATAAATTGCATTGGCACATATATCTAACTCTCCCCAATGTTTATGTATAATATAACCGAAATTTAGATTGTAAGATTTGGAATTTCCCTTATCACTATTATATTTTTGATTTTCTGTGATAGCGTTTTTGTTGTCCTCTGAATAATCTATATCACTAACTGTTCCCTTAACGGTTTTTGAAAAATTATAGGCGAAATCAACTGAAAATTTATTTTTGAATTTTATTCCGATCTGTGTCGTTATTCCGATTTGTATAATATCTTTCCAAGATAATTCTGATAAAACATTTGGGTTTTCTCCCGCTGAATTACCTGCAATATCCCAAGAGAAACTATTCTGAACAATTTTAGGTTGAATGGAATAGTTCCATTCAACCTGGCTGTAAGCAATTTTCCAAAACGATAAGACAAAAGTTAGCAAATAAATTTTTAGCATTACATTCTGAAAAAAATAATTTTTAGAAAGATTTACTAATTAAAGATGATCCAGTGCTTGCTATTTGTTTCACATTTTGAATGTTAAAACCATATCTTGCTATATCGTTTTTTGCGATAGGATAAAATATATCAGATCTAGTTTCTGTAGCATTGGCTTGTGTTTTAGTATATTGCGAATATCTAACAAAGTATTGATTAGTAGAAGTCAATAGTACTAAGTCTACACTCCAATCTTTTCTGGATGGACTAGTTGGAGTATATGCTTTCATAGTAGCTAGAACACCACTTTGCTCTAAGTTCGTTCTTAAATTAGCGAATGCATTTTTACCTTGAGTTCTAGTAAATAGCTCATCATATGCTCGTATTGAATTGTCATTTTTCTCATAGCAATCAACGTTTCTATCTCCGAATAAATTGGTTTTGGGGAATAATTGTTGAACTGGTATTGAAGTATTATCTCTGGCTCCATTAACTACATTTGTGAAAGATACGATTTTGAAGCCATCGGGCATATTCATCAATAAATAATCATATTGAATCTCTGTTTCGTCTAATCTTGAATTTCGTTTGTAATAAACTAGGTCTCCTACATTTTGATAATCTAACACTTTCTTTAATTTGTTTAAATTTTTCAAAAAATATTCTTTTACGACTACGGCCTTATGTCCAGGAATCAGTTCATAGATAGGCAAAAGGCCATCTTTACCAATATCAATTAAATGAGAATTGTCTAGAGTTACACTGTTTTGCCATTTTGTTAGATCTAATTCTTTGTTTTGTATATTGCCAGGAGTTAAGTTCGTTGTTCCCGCAATATTAATAGAGGGATCACCTCCAATAGCGGAATAAACTAAACTTTGATTTTTATTTTCACGTAATTCATTTTCATCGATATTAATTCCTCCGCTGGCAGACATTCCTAATCCGAATACCTTAAAGGTTCCAGCCTTGGCTCCAATATCTACTTTGTTTCTCTTGTCGGTACTATTAATCTCAGATCGATAAGTTACATTTATTTTCCCCCCTAATGTTATATCCGTAAGGACATGTGTTCCATAATGTTTAATAATTTCTTGAGGAGTCATAATTTCGCAATCTTCAACAAAATTTGAGGAAAGATATCTTTTCTTTATATCTTCAGGTAGCATATTTATAGTCAGTTTTTTTCTGATAATGAGTTTATCAACAGACGCATAAGAGTATTTTGTGTCAGTAGAATCATAATTCAAAAACTTACTTCTTAATGTTGAAGAGAATAATAGGAGCCTTGTGTCAATATTTATATTCTTTAAGATATTCGAAATATACGTCCTAGAATCTTCTGCAGAATTTTCAGAAAAATCTTGACGACTTATTTCTCCTGCTTCAATCCTGTCGCGATTTTCAGATCTAATTTTTTTTACATCAACAACCATTCCTTTGCCAGACATTTCGTCAGCATAATTTCCTGTAGCGTCATAGCCATATCCTAAAAGATCTAGATCTTTATCTCCTGCGGACCTTTGGCTAGTATTTAGGCCATTCGTTAAATGTTCTTTTTTACAAGAATTGAAAATAGTTAATAAAGTCAGTGATAGAATAATGATTTTTTGTTTCATAATTAATATGTTAATTTTCTCTGCAAATGTAGTATTTGTGTTTTTGTAAGGCAAATTATGTTTTGTAAAAAAAATATATTTTATGTGTTAAGCATTGGTGGTGCTGTTAATTTATCAGTATATTGTTTTATTGTTCTGGTTGTGAATGTTAATAAAATATTAATTTTTAAAGAATAGTATCGTAAAAATTATTAAAGGAAAGTTTGATTTGGGTAAGTAGCGTTTGTTGTCGTTCTTGCCATAGAGATCGTTTTTTGAAGGGAAATATTTTTTAATTGAATGGTTCGTGTAATTTCTCCCTTTCGGAAGATATCGAATAATTGGTTGGGGCTGAAGTCAATAGATATAGTCTAAGTACGTCATATGGAAAATAGTATTTTTAGATCAATCCGGAAGGGTAAAAGAGATCGCACAGATGTTAAGTGGGGCAAACCAGACAGATGCTGCGGTAGAGCATGCTGAGTTGTTGTTGAAAAGGGGGGGGGGAAATCATGAAACCTCCTAATAAAATACCAAAGCCTCAGCGTAGTTCTGAGGCTTTGGTATTTTATTATTGACCGCCGTTGTTTCCGTCGGTTAAAGTGACTTTCGCTCGGAATGGAGGCGGAGGGGTTACTGTTCCCGTGCCGAGATAATCAGCGTAGATATTTAAATCCCCATCAATTTTTCCATCATAAAAAGAATACTCTACCCTAAAATTATAAGGACCAGATGTCGTAGGAATATTGTTTCCATTAAGGTTGATATAGAAATCGGGGTTACTATTAAAAGCAATAGCAACAGCGACTTGTCCATACTCAAAATATTTAGAATCAATTTCATTGAAGGGAACCGAGATCACAAAAGTTCTGGGATTTCCTTCAGTTTTCCATTGATAAGTCGCGCCAGGTACATCAAATTTGTAGGTTGTGCCTGGCAGGGAATTAGTAATATACTCCTTCTTACAAGAAGAGAATGAAACCAAAGTTGCGGTTCCAAGTAAAGCTGCGAATAAAAGTCTTTTCATATCGTATGTGTTATTTGTGACATTTTTATTATAGGACGATAAAATTCTGCGAAAGTTTAACATCAACCTTCTTTATAACAAAAAATGCACCATAATGGTGCATTTTCTTGAAATTATTTTCAGACAGCAGGTTATTATTTCTCCGCTGTATCTTTTGAAGACTTCGGATCTGAGCTAGAAACCTCAATATCTTTGGTTTCAGGATTGATACTCACCGTTAAAACTGAACCTGTCTGTACATTGCCTTTAAGGATTTCTTCTGCAATTGGATCTTCCAGATATTTTTGGATTGCCCGTTTTAGAGGACGTGCACCAAAATTACTGTCATAGCCTTTATCTGCAATGAAATCTTTTGCCTCTTCGGTCAGGTTAATTGTATAACCTAAATCTGCGATTCGTTTGAACAATGACTTCAGTTCAATATCAATGATCTTGAAGATATTTTCTTTTGTCAACGAATTGAAAACAATGACATCGTCAATACGGTTCAAAAACTCAGGAGCAAAAGCTCTTTTTAATGCAGTTTCAATTACTCCACGTGAATGGGCGTCTGATTGTTGCGATTTTGCTGCTGTGGTGAACCCCACACCCTGACCAAATTCTTTCAATTGGCGTGCTCCAATGTTAGAAGTCATGATGACAATCGTGTTACGGAAGTCTACCTTACGTCCCAAACTATCGGTCAGCTGACCTTCATCTAATACTTGCAGTAATAAGTTGAATACATCCGGATGTGCCTTCTCAATCTCATCCAAAAGTACCACCGCATAAGGTTTACGACGTACTTTCTCGGTCAATTGCCCACCTTCTTCATAACCAACATATCCCGGAGGCGCTCCAACTAGACGTGACACGGCAAATTTCTCCATATACTCACTCATGTCAATTTGGATCAACGCGTCTTCGGTGTCAAACATAAATCGAGCTAACTCTTTTGCCAATTCTGTTTTACCAACACCTGTAGGTCCTAAGAAGATAAAGGAGCCAATGGGTTTTTTAGGATCTTTCAATCCAGCACGTGTCCGTTGGATGGCTTTAACCAATTTACCAACAGCATCGTCCTGACCGATGATTCTTCCCTTCATCAACTCACCCATATTCAACAGCTTTTGGCTATCGGATTGGCTGACGCGTTGCACTGGGATACCAGTCATCATGGCCACAACTTCCGCTACATTCTCTTCGGAAACAGTGTATCGCTTAGATTTGGTTTCTTCCTCCCACGCAATCTTCTCTTTCTCTAACTCATCAATAAGCTTTTTCTCTGTATCACGTAGTTTTGCAGCCTCCTCGTATTTTTGACTACGAACAACTTTATTTTTCTCCAATTTGACTTCCTCGATTTTATTCTCGATGTCGATAATGGATTGCGGAACATGGATATTGTTCAAGTGCACACGTGAGCCCGCTTCGTCCAATGCATCAATAGCTTTATCCGGTAAGAAACGATCCGTGATATAGCGTGTTGTCAATGATACACAGGCTTCAATCGCTTCTGCTGTATAGGTCACATTGTGGTGATCCTCATATTTCTCCTTGATACGATTCAAGATCTCTACGGTTTCATCATGTGTAGCCGGTTCGATGGTTACACGTTGGAAACGACGGTCTAATGCACCATCTTTCTCAATATATTGACGGTATTCGTCCAGTGTTGTTGCACCGATACATTGTATTTCCCCTCTTGCCAAGGCTGGTTTGAACATATTGGAAGCATCCAAAGAACCTGAAGCACCACCAGCGCCAACAATGGTATGGATTTCGTCGATAAACAAAATCACATCCGGTGATTTTTCCAGTTCATTCATGACTGCTTTCATGCGCTCCTCAAACTGACCACGATATTTTGTGCCCGCAACCAAAGACGCTAGATCCAAGGTTACCACACGTTTGTTGAACAAGACACGTGATACCTTGCGTTGCACAATACGTAAGGCCAATCCTTCTGCTATTGCCGATTTACCTACTCCGGGTTCACCGATCAATAACGGGTTATTCTTTTTACGACGTGATAAGATCTGTGATACACGTTCGATTTCTTTCTCACGACCTACAATGGGATCCAATCGACCTTCTTCAGCAGCTTTAGTCAGATCCCGACCAAAGTTGTCCAATACCGGCGTTTTAGATTTGATATCCGACACTTTTTTAGGTTGGATATATTGATCATCTTCGGCAAAATCATCATCACCAGTTGGTGAGCCAGGGGCTTCATCCTTGATAGTGGTTCTATTTTGCTCAACTTCAGATTTGAAGATGTCATAGGTCACGTTATATTGCTGTAAAATCTGCGAAGCGATATTATCTTCATCCCGTAAGATAGCCAATAATAGGTGCTCGGTTCCAATTATATCTGATTTGAAAATCTTAGCTTCCAAATAAGTGATTTTCAGAACTTTTTCAGCTTGTTTAGTTAATGGCATGTTGCCAATAGGTGCACGTGATACAGATGCCCCCTTCACTGCGTCTTCCACAGATTGACGTAGGGCAGTTGTGTCAATGCCTATGTTTTTAAGGATTTTGATCGCCATTCCATCGCCCTCACGAATCAAGCCGAGCAACAAATGCTCTGTGCCTATATAATCGTGACGCAATCTCAAAGCTTCCTCTCTACTGTACGATATGACATCCTTTACGCGCGGTGAAAATTTTGCTTCCATTGAATACCTTTCTGTTTTATATTAAGGATATATAAATGTAGTAAATTCTACATTTCAAACCTTAAAATTATTTTAAATAATGTCATCAACAATTAAGCCATGACCAGTATACGTCCAAAATGTCAGTATAAAAGTTTACATTTGTATGTTAATATAACAAGAGTTTTCCAATTTTTTTAAATTTTATGTCAGACGAGAAGATTATTTTTTCGATGGCGGGAGTTAACAAAATCTATCCGCCTCAAAAACAAGTTCTAAAAAATATTTATTTATCTTTTTTCTACGGTGCCAAGATCGGTGTGATCGGTCTGAACGGATCCGGAAAATCTTCATTATTGAAAATTATCGCGGGTTTGGACAAATCCTATCAGGGCGAAGTTGTATTTTCTCCGGGTTATTCTGTGGGATATTTAGCGCAGGAACCCCAATTGGATCTCGAAAAGACCGTTCTTGAAGTTGTGCAGGAAGGTGTTGCTGAAATTACGGCGATATTAAAAGAATACGAAGAAATCAATGAGAAATTCGGCTTGCCTGAAGTCTACGAAAATCCGGATGAAATGGATAAGTTGTTGGCAAGGCAAGGTGAACTACAAGATAAAATTGACGCAACAAATGCCTGGGAAATTGATTCCAAACTGGAAAGAGCCATGGACGCTTTACGCTGTCCAGAACCGGATGCCAAAATTGCCAATTTGTCAGGTGGTGAGCGCCGACGTGTAGCATTATGTCGCTTATTATTACAGGAACCTGATGTATTATTACTTGATGAACCGACCAACCACTTGGATGCGGAATCTATTGACTGGTTGGAGCAGCACTTGAAACAATATAAAGGAACTGTTATCGCCGTTACCCACGACCGTTACTTCCTGGATAATGTCGCTGGCTGGATTTTAGAACTGGATCGTGGCGAAGGTATTCCGTGGAAAGGAAATTATTCTTCCTGGTTGGATCAAAAAGCAAAACGTTTGGCACAGGAAGAAAAGCAGGAAACCAAACGTCAAAAAACATTGGAGCGCGAGTTGGAGTGGGTGCGTATGGCTCCCAAAGCCCGTCATGCCAAATCCAAGGCCCGTCTTCATAACTATGAAAAATTAGCTTCGGAAGAGACCAAAGAACGGGAAGAAAAATTGGAACTGTTTATTCCGCCGGGACCACGTCTGGGCAACTCAGTGATTGAGGCGACCAATATTTCCAAAGCTTATGGTGACCGTATCTTATTTGAGAATTTAAGTTTCATGTTGCCACCTGCGGGTATTGTGGGAATCATCGGGCCAAATGGTGCTGGTAAAACGACTTTATTCCGCCTGATCACAGGGCAGGAAATGCCTGATACCGGTTCGTTTAAAGTAGGAGAGACCGTCAAATTGGGCTATGTCGATCAGATGCACCATGACCTGGATCCTGAAAAATCCGTTTGGGAAAATATCACCGGTGGTAATGATAATATGATCTTAGGCAATCGTTCCGTAAACTCCAGAGCTTATGTCTCCAAATTCAACTTTAACGGTGCTGATCAGCAAAAGAAAGTCGGTGTACTTTCTGGTGGAGAGCGTAATCGCGTCCATCTGGCAATCACCTTGAAAGAGGGATCGAATGTATTGCTACTCGATGAGCCGACCAATGATATTGACGTAAATACTTTACGTGCGTTAGAGGAAGGCCTGGAGAACTTCGGAGGTTGTGCTGTGGTGATTTCTCACGATAGATGGTTTTTGGATCGTATCTGTACCCATATTCTCGCTTTTGAAGGCGATTCTCAGGTGTATTTCTTCGAGGGTAACTATACGGAATACGAGGAGAACCGTAAAAAACGTTTGGGTGATGTAACTCCACATCGTATTAAATACAAAAAATTGGTGAAATAGCGATGATCATGGAAGGCGGAAGACTTTTAGCAGCCATAATAGACCATGCAATTGATGGGATTATTACCATTGACAACAGGGGGAATGTGGAAAGCATTAACCCTGCTGCCTTAGAATTGTTTGGGTATAACGCTGAAGAAGTTATCGGGCATAATGTTTCGATGTTAATGCCTGAACCTGATCGGGGTAATCACGATAATTATATCCATAATTATCAAACGACTGGCCATAAAAAAATTATTGGGATCGGCCGGGAGGTGATGGGACTGAAGAAGAACGGGAAAACTTTTCCCTTTAGGTTGGCAGTCAGTGAAGTATGGCTGAAAGACAAAAATATTTTTACTGGTTTTATCCACGATCTTTCGCGTGAAAAAGCTGCCGAAGACATGCTCAAACAGCATGCTGCCGAACTGGAACATAAAGTCAGTGAACGGACACGTGATCTGATAGCGATGGTTTCGGAACTGGAAAAAGCAAAAGCAGAAGTTTCTAAATCGCTAGAGAAAGAAATTGAACTTAACCAGCTTAAATCACGTTTTGTCTCTATGGCGTCACATGAGTTCCGCACTCCGTTGAGTTCTGTTCAATTGTCGGCTTCGTTGATTGAAAAATATGCGGACCGTCCTGATGACAAAGCCAGCATTATTAAACATACCAATAAGATTAAAGGGGCTGTGCAACTCCTGACTAGTATATTGAATGATTTTCTCTCGTTAGAAAAATTAGAAGCAGGTATTGTGGTCATGAATAAGCAGTATATCAATCTAGTTGAACTGGCAGAGGAAATTACCGAGGAAATGCAATTGATATGTAAGAAAAATCAGCATATTGTCTATCAGCATACAGGTGAGATAGGACATTTTTCATTAGATCAGAACCTATTGAAAAATGCGTTGGTGAACTTGATCTCCAATGCTATCAAATATTCAGGCGAAGATACTTTAATTGAATTTACGACCTGCATTGACGGGAATGGTTGTTCAATTTCTGTCAAGGATAACGGTATTGGTATTCCCGAAGAGGATCAGGTGCATTTGTTTGAGCCTTTTTTCAGAGCGCATAACACGGGGAATATTCCGGGTACCGGACTGGGTCTGAATATTGTGAAAAGATACATTGAACTTATGCAGGGTAAAATGGAATTTGTGTCGGAGGTACATAAAGGAACTTCATTTAAGGTCAGTTTTGAGTAGGGGTAAGCTTCAGCTCGCCAGTAGAGAAAATCTGTTCGAACAACCTATGATAAAGGCAAGGCACTAGAGAAGTTATTGAAGATAAACAGGAATGAATAATTATGTTAGGAATGAAAAATAAAAAAACAATTCTAATCATTGAAGATAATATTGACATTAGAGAGGGGACAACAGAAATTTTGGAGTTGACCGGACGGTATGATGTTATAGTGGCGGAGAATGGCCGGATGGGCGTTGATTTGGCCACACGACATATTCCTGATCTGATCTTATGTGATATCATGATGCCTGAATTGGATGGTTATGGAGTGCTGTTTATGCTGAGCAAAATAGAAAGTACTTCAAAGATTCCTTTTATTTTTCTGACCGCCAAAGCCGAACGTGCAGATATGCGTAAAGCAATGGAGATGGGTGCCGATGATTACCTGACCAAACCCTTTGATGACGTGGAACTGATGAATGCGATTGAGGTTCGCCTGAAAAAGCATGAGCAGTTATCTGCCGATGCAGCTCAAGATTATGACTTAAACTTAAGCGAAGAAGAGCAAGTCCTATTGTTACAGGAGTTGTTGGCCAATTCACGGGTGAAAACGTTAAAAAAGAAACAGTCAATCTTTGAAAAGGACGATTCACCTACGTATGTCTATTATGTCAAATCAGGGCAGATCCGAAGCTTTAAATCCTATAAAGACGGACGTGAATTATCTACAGGGATTTTTATAGAAGGAAATTATTTTGGCTACGCTTCTGTGTTGTTAAATGAAAACTACGAAGATTATGCCGAAGCGGTGGAAGCCAGTGAAGTCGTTTTAGTTCCTAAAGATGCCTTTTTGGAACTCCTATGGAAAAAGCCTGCCATAGCAAGTAAATTTATTAAATTGCTTTCTGAGGACCTGCGCGAAAAAGAAGAGCAATTGTTGGGATTTGCTTACCATTCTGTACGTAAACGTGTGGCCAATGCATTGCTCAGTGTCGCCGAAAAAAGTGGTATTAATATCAATGAAGTCAATACATGTTCGATCGACATCACAAGAGATGGAATTGCTTCCATTGCCGGTACAGCAAATGAAACAGTTTCACGTATGCTTTCCGACTTTAAAGAAGAGAAGCTGATCTCGAAGGAAAAGGGGAAGATTTACATCAATTCCATCAAAAATCTACGGGATGTGAAACAGTAACAGGATAAACCAAATAGTCTATAGGCTTTACGTCTGTAATGCTTTGTATCCATACACAATGGGGCCTGTCCGGGTAATCGGGCAGGCCCCATTTTTTATAATTGTGATAAATATCATTTTCAAATATGGTTTTGTATCATGTTTTTGGGCAACGCTATGATTTACTTTTGTTTTTAGGATAAACTTATACAGGTGATTGTAGGATTCAAAAATGAAAGTAGTTGTATATAATGTGAGGTCATTTGAAAAGGAGTTTTGGGCATTGGCCAATGCCAAGCAGCATGATCTGACTTTGATTTCAAACGGATTAAATGCCGAAACGCAAAATTATGCGCGCGGAAAGGATGCGGTTGTCATCTCCAGAGGAGATATTCTGGATGATAAAATGCTACTTAATTTGAAGGAACTGGGGATCAATAAAATTATGACTAGAAGTAAAGAAACATCCCATATTGATCTGGTTAAAGCGGGAGATCTGAGCATTCAAATTGCGAATGCACCATTTGAAGATCAAAGTCCAAAAGGACTGGCAGAGCAGACCGTTCGAAACCTCAATCTCTGGGGGATGGGAAAATGTGTTGGTAATGCATGCTGTTGTTTAAACGACTGTGCAAAAAAATAATGTTCAATGAGTATACAAGATAGCACAATGGAGAAATTGGTGCAAAAATATAATGTTGCCGCACCACGTTACACCAGTTATCCAACAGTTCCATTTTGGGACGAAAAAACATTTTCCCCGGATGCTTGGATTGATCAGGTGTACAATACTTTTATTCAGTCAAAAGATAAAGGGCTGAGCCTGTATATACACCTCCCTTTTTGTGAAAGTCTATGTACCTACTGTGGCTGTAATACCCGTATCACAAAAAATCATCAGGTGGAACGACCCTATATCGACGCTTTACTGAAAGAGTGGGGAATGTATCGGGCCGTTTTCAAAGGCGAGAGACCCGTTGTATCAGAAATACACCTCGGCGGTGGTACACCAACATTTTTTCAACCCGAGAACCTGAAATTATTGATAGAGGGGATTCTTGAGCATGTCGATATGGCAGCAGATCGTTCTTTTTCATTTGAGGCACATCCTGCCAATACCACAACCGAACACCTACAGGTTCTTTTCGATCTGGGATTTCGTCGTCTCAGCTTAGGAATACAGGATTTTGATCCCTTGGTCCAGTTTATGATCAATAGACAGCAGACTTTCGAAGAGGTAGAACAGGTCATGTACAACGCTAGAATGATCGGTTTTGATTCCATTAATTTTGATTTGATCTATGGATTACCCAAGCAGACCCAAGCATCTGTACAGGATACCATTGAAAAATCCATGCTGCTCAAGCCAGATCGGATATCTTTTTATAGCTATGCCCATGTCCCTTGGTTAAAACCCGGGCAGCGGCATTACACGGAGGCGGATCTGCCGAAAGGTTCCGCCAAACTAGCACTTTATAATCTTGGGAAAAAGCTGATCCTGGCACAAGGCTACGCAGATATTGGAATGGACCATTTTGCGAAAAAAGAGGATGAACTTTATTTGGCTTTCCAAGAGGGAAGGTTACATCGAAATTTTATGGGTTATGCCGACCGGTTTACTCCGCTGCTAATTGGTATCGGTGTGTCTTCAATCAGCGACGCATGGGGCGGTTTCGCACAAAATGTGAAAACAGTAGAAGAATATCATAAGCTGATCGCATCTGGAGTATTGCCTGTTATGAAAGGACATATACTCAATAGGGAAGATTTGGTCATCAGACGTTATATCCTCGATATGATGTGTAAAGGCGAAGTGCGGTTGGATCCAACTGCATATCTAAATGAAGAAATTAAGGAAGAACTGGTTTCCATGATCCAAGATGGTTTAGTCCGCATAGAGGACGACCTGGTTCGATGCACTGTTATTGGACGCTCATTTCTACGAAATATCTGTATGGCTTTTGATCAGCGTTTTCTCAAGCTGCGTACAGAAAAGCAAATATTTAGTGAAGCAATTTAAATTGGGAATATGGCGGTAACAAAGGAAGAGGTACAACAAATTGAGAAATGCTTCCACTGTGGAGACAAAATCGAAGAAACGGGCTTTCATCTCGATGACCATGATTTTTGCTGCCTCGGATGCCAAACGGTCTACCAGGTTTTGCAGCATGGAGGAATGCAACAATACTACCGTTATAATCAGCATCCCGGAAAGTCCAATAAAGAAAAGCAAGCGGATTTTTCATATCTTGATGAACCACAAATTGCAGCGAAATTAGTCGATTTTAAGGATGATAAGATGACTATCATCACTTTCTATATCCCTGCTATCCATTGTAGCTCTTGTATTTGGCTGTTGGAAAATCTCTATAAATTAAACCCAAACGTGCTACAGTCCCGCGTGGACTTTATGAAAAAACAGGCTAGTATCACTTTTAATCATACTTTACTTCCGCTCAAAGATTTGGTATATCTATTAGCTAATATAGGTTATGATCCAAAGATTACGCTGCAGGATGTCGTTAAAGAAGGGAATAAGAATAATCTGAATCCTTTGGTTGCCAAGATTGCAGTTGCAGGATTCTGTTTCGGAAATTCGATGTTATTTAGTTTTCCGGACTACTTTGGTATGGGAGCATTTGAAAAGGCCTATGCGAGTTTTTTTGGGTATATCAATTTAGCTTTTGGGCTTCCAGTTTTGTTGTATTGTGCTTCAGATTACTTCAAATCCGCTTATGTCAGTTTGAAACAAAAAAGATTAAACCTTGATGTTCCTTTAGCCTTAGGCATATTGGTCCTGTTTTTACGTTCGGCATACGAAGTAATAACGCAGACTGGCGCTGGTTTTACAGATACTTTATGTAGTCTGGTATTCTTTATTCTGATCGGAAAATGGGTGCAGCAACGGACCTATTACCATATTTCTTTCGAACGGGATTATCGGAGTTATTTCCCCGTTGCTGTTACTGTGCTTACAGAAGTGGGGGACAAACCTGTGCAACTGGCCGATATTCATATCGGAGACCGTATCCTTGTGCGCAACAACGAGATTATCCCGGCAGACGCCATATTATTAAAAGGCGATGCGGCAATCGACTTTAGTTTTGTCACCGGCGAATCAAGTCCGGTCAGTAAAACCCTGGGCGAGATTATCTATGCTGGCGGCCGTCAGACAGGAGAGGCAATTGAATTGGAGGTGGTAAAGCCAATATCACAATCCTATCTGACCAAATTATGGAACAATGAAAACTATAAAGATTACGATAAGCACTTTCAGACTTTTGTGAACTTTATAAGTAAATATTTTACTGTTGTTTTATTGGCAATCGCTTTTTTAGCAGCCCTATATTGGGCTGTAGATGGAAGTGCCAATAGGGCTTGGGGAGCTTTTACGGCAGTGCTGATTATCGCATGTCCTTGCGCATTGGCGTTGAGCTCTCCATTTACCCTTTCTGCGGCATTAAGTATTTTTGATCGAAACAAATTCTATGTTAAAAATACCGCTGCAATCGAGCAGATGGCAACAATAGATACACTTGTTTTCGACAAAACAGGGACTATTTCTTCACCTAAAGCAACTTCCATTTATTTCGAGGGGACACTTACCATAAATGAACGAAAGCTGGTCAATGCGGTATGTCGAAATTCTAGTCATCCATTGAGTCGAGAGATTGTGAAATGGTTGGATGTGAACTCAGATATCCCCGTACGAAATTTTAAAGAATTTCCGGGAAAAGGGATGGAAGCAGTCATTGAAGGGCTGGTCGTCAAAGTCGGTAGCGCCAGTTTTTTGAATATAGGAAATATCAAGACTGACGGGTCTGTCGTATTCATACGTATCGACGATGAGCTGAAAGGATATTTTACGATGGAACAGGCGTGGAGAGCCGGACTGTCGGCTTTGATCGAAGATTTCAAACCTAACTACGACCTGCATCTGATATCGGGAGATAATGACCGACGCCTGGATGCATTAAAATTGATCTTCCCTTCGAAAGCATGCTTGATGTTTAACCAATCTCCAATGGAAAAACTTGAATGTATTCAACAATTTCAGCAGGTGGGAAAACATGTCTGTATGATCGGGGACGGATTGAATGACGCCGGTGCCTTGCGTAAAGCGGACCTGGGAATCGCTGTCAGTGATGATATCAATAATTTTTCACCAGGATGTGATGCTATTTTAGACGGCGAGTCATTTTCAAAGTTATCGGATTTCTTCGCTTTCAGCAAAGATGCTGTAAAGGTAATCCATATGAGCTTTGGCATATCATTGCTCTATAATATAATCGGATTGAGTTTTGCCATTCAGGGAATTATGTCCCCTTTATTTGCCGCAATCCTGATGCCGATAAGTACAGTCACAATTATCTCATTTACCAGCTTAATGACAAGATGGTATGCAAAACGTCATAAACTATAGTTGTTATGGAAATCATGTATATTCTAATCGGTTGTAGTGTCTTATTAGCTTTGGTATTTTTATGTGCTTTCTTTTGGGCGAATAAGTCAGGACAGCATGATGATACCTATACTCCCTCAGTGAGGATTCTGTTTGATGATGACCCAACGGAAGAAGTTGAAAAATAAATTGTAATAACTAAAACGTTATCGTAATTAAATCAATTACTTTTTTTTGTAATTAAGGTTATTATCAATAAAATTGGGGATAAATACCAATTTGAAATAGAAATACATGAGTAATAATCCATTTTCATTAAAAGATAAGGTCATCGTTATTACGGGTGGTACAGGAATCCTGGGTGAGGCTTTTGTGGAGGCGCTAGCTGAAGCAGGGGCAAAAGTTGCCATTCTAGGACGTAACGGGCAGATCGGGGCGGAACGTGTGCAGCAGGTGGAATCCCTTGGCGGGCAGGCCATGTTTGTCGAAGTAGATATCATGGACGAACAGGATGTCAGCAGAGCGAAGGATGAAATCCTTACTAAATGGGGCCGAATTGATGGTCTGGTGAATGCTGTTGGCGGAAATATTCCGGGTGCGACAATAGGAGCTGATCAGGATCTTTTTGCAAGTAATATCCAGGATACCATTAAAGCGATCGAGTTAAACCTTTATGGAACAATTATCCCAACACATATTATTGGTCGCGTAATCGCAGAAAGCGGAAAAGGCGTCATTGTAAATATCTCCTCTTTGACCGCAAGGCAGCCTTTTACACGCGTATTAGGATATACTGTAGCCAAGCACGGTATTGATGGTTATACAAAATGGATGGCAACCGAACTTGCCCAACGTTACGGTGATCAGGTTCGCGTCAATGCTATCGCTCCAGGTGTCTTTCTGACCAAACAGAACAAAAACCTATTGATCAATCCTGACGGTAGTTATAGCGAACGTACCAAGCGTATACTGAGCGGAACACCCTATAACCGATTAGGTGATCCACGGGAACTGAAAGGAACTTTAATCTATCTATTGAGTGATGCTTCTGCCTTTGTAACTGGTGAAACAGTCTTTGTAGATGGCGGTTTTAATGCATGGAGCGGTGTATAACGAAACTTTGAGATGAATAAATTAGAACAAACATGGCGTTGGTATGGACCCAACGATCCGGTATCCCTACAGGATGTTAAACAGGCTGGAGCAACCGGTATCGTCACAGCATTACATCATATTCCTCATGGCGAGGTGTGGCCTCTCGCTGATATTCAGGAGCGAAAACGTATTATCGAAGATGCGGGTCTGGTTTGGTCGGTGGTAGAAAGCGTGACGGTTCATGAAGAAATTAAGACCAAAGGGCCTCGGGTTGATGAGTACATTGCTAAGTATAACCAGACACTCGCTAATCTTGCGGAATGCGGCATTAAAACCGTCTGTTACAATTTTATGCCCGTACTGGATTGGACCAGAACGCAGCTGGACCTAGTGATGGCAGATGGTTCAAAGGCACTCTATTTTGACTGGATTGATCTCGCGCTTTTTGATATCTTTATTTTAAAACGGGAATCTGCTGAAAAAGACTACTCGGAAAGTATTGTCAAAAGAGCAACGGAACGTTTTGCTGAGATTTCTGAACAACAGAAAGATAGTTTGGCTAATGTTGTCCTTATGGGAATTCCAGGAGAAAAAAATGTGGAACTGGATGCCTTAAAAGCCAGTATAGATACCTATAAACATATCGGAAGAGAGGGCTTACGTAAAAATCTTGTCTACTTTTTAAATGGAATTGCTGCGGTATGTGAGACAAATGGTATCAAGATGACGATTCACCCGGACGATCCGCCATACCCGATTTTAGGATTGCCGCGTATTGCGAGCAATGGTGAAGATCTCAACTATATATTGAACGAAGTTCCTCAGCAATTCAATGGTATTTGTTTTTGTACAGGCTCTTTAGGAGCTAGTCAGACTAACGATTTGCCTGAGATATTGGAACAAATTAAAGGTCGGGTGAACTTTGTTCATTTACGGAATGTAAAGAAAGATGTCCTAGGTAGTTTCTATGAGGCAGACCATTTGGATGGCGATGTGAACATGTATAAAATTATGCAAATTTTAGTCGCGGAGAACCAGTTGCGATCTATTGCTATCCCTTTCAGGCCGGATCACGGGCACCAGATGCTGGACGACCTTAACAAAGTGACAAACCCCGGTTACTCTGCTATTGGTAGATTAAGAGGTTTAGCTGAATTACGAGGTTTGGAATATGGAATTGTTGGCGAATAACCTTTGATAATAATCATTTGGTTACTTTGGCTGACGAGCAGCTTATCCATATAAAAACACAGTCAGGAGATAATTATATCAGCGATATCTCCTGACTGTGTTTTTTGATTTTCGCTGGTAGGAAAGCAGGATTACAGTGAAGATTTTCTTACGACAAGCTGCGTTGGCAGTTCTATGGTTTCAAATTCGTGAATCGGTCTTGTCTGATTGATCGTATCAATCAGCTTTTTTGTTGCTATTTCGCCGATTTCCGTGGCAGGTTGCACAACAGTTGACAGGGCAGGATTTAATGAAGCCGCAATTTGTGTGTTGGAAAATCCAATGACAGCGACTTCCGTCGGGACTTTAATCTGAAGTTCTGCCAATATGCCCAGTGTCCTTGTTGTGATGACATCCGTTGCACCGAAAATTGCATCGATGTTTTTGTTCTCAATATATTCTTTGACTATAATTTCTTTAATAGTATTGTCTAAATCAACTGTGCTGTTAAAGCTACATTCAATATAATGATTTTCATTAAAAGGTAAGCCTGCATCAGCGAGGGCTGCTTTAAAACCATTTAAACGTTCTTCGGCAACACCTAAATTTTTTCCTGTGATATGTAATATATGCTGTTTCCCTTGTTGGATAAGGTGTTGGGTTGCATTGTATGCTCCTTGAAAATTATTGACACCAACTTTGAATGTATCCAATTTGTGATTGATGCGGTCAAAGATGACAACCGGTATCTTAGCTTTAATAAGGTCTCTAAGTTCTTCAATATTTGATCCTGAAGATACCGGGGCAATCATTAATCCATCTATACCACGCATTCTTAATACATCTATACAATTCTTTTCTACGCGTTCATCTTCTCTACTTTGCATAAAGATAACATCGTAGATGGTTTGCTGTGAAGCGATCTGAATTCCATCTAGAATTTGTGACACGAACGTATTGGAGATATTGGAAACAATGACTCCAATCGTATTTGACTTCCCGATTTTTAAACTCCGTGCCAACTTATTGGGATGGAAATTGTGCTTTTTAGCATATTCCTGAACCAATTTTTTCGTTGCTTCACTGATTTCGTAGCTGTCTGATAAGGCTTTGGAAACGGTGGAAACAGAAATATTAAGTTCTAAGGCTATATCTTTCAGGGTAGTTCTGCTCATCACTTTTGAAGTTGTTATAAAGAAGATAAATCTACATAAAAAAAAAGACAAACCCGCTATTTTTGATATTTATCGAAGGTTTGTGTTGTAACAATATATTATCATATTATCCAGCTTAGTATTTAAGATTTGCACAAGTTTTTGAACGCTTTTACTTTACAAAAACCGAGTTTCCAGGCAGTGAGCCCAAAGGTTGACCTTTTTCCCTTTTTTCAACTTCGCTTTCTGTTGCCGTGCATCCTGAATCGGAGGGAGGTACCAGCTATCGAGCTGCCCCATCTGGCCGGACCCAAAAAGTCAAATCCCGTTGCCCCGCTGTTAAGCTATCCGCTTTTGACCATTATATCATCTGCTTATACGAAACTTAACCAATAACTTAGTAATAGTTTAGATTTAAGTTAGTATTTAGTTAGGTATTCATTAGCTTTTACCTAAGCTATACCTAAACTAAACCTAAACAAACCCTAACTAAACCCTAACCAAACAGTTAATCTGTACACACGCTGACCCGGCCTATTGGTACCTGTTTTCTGCCGAGCTTATGTATACTCCTGGGCTTTCCCCCTTTATCTATTGTTTGATACCCCAACCCGTCGCCCGAATACCTGTTGTATACTCCTACGTAACCGGCCTTTTTTGGCCTTACCGCACACCCTTTGCCGCCACCGTGCCCCGCCGGAGCCCACCGGACCCCGTGCGGGATCCCGTTTCACAAAAAAAATCCCCCAAGGGTACAGCCAGTTAGCGGAAAAATAAAAGAAATAAGAACAAAAGGCTTGGAAGTGATTATAAAAACTTCCTATCTTTGCACCACTCCGCAAGGGAGGGACGGTTGCCGCCAGAGCAGGCAACCATGAAAAAAAGAAGGGTTTAGGTGAGCCGGGCAGGATTTAAAATCCCGTTCAGCTTATT
>NZ_JBCNKE010000006.1:0-364060 GCF_039596235.1 Sphingobacterium sp. | reverse complement strand
GTGTTTTCTTAAAGAACTTTGTCGCTTCAACTTCCGTATCCGCTTTATTCCGATGGGCACCAGCCCGTCTTTATCTTTTTCTGTTTTCCCTCCGTTTCCGTTGGGACTGCAAAGGTAGAAATCTTTTCTGGACTTCCAAAAAAAAATTGAAGTTTTTTTTCTTTTTCCTTTTTCCGATTTCTGCGTTTAAAATAAACCCAGCGGGATTTTAAATCCTGCCCGGCTCACTTAAACCCTTTTTTTTCATGGCTGCCTGCTCTGGCGGCAACCGTCCCTCCCTTGCGGAGTGGTGCAAAGATAGGAAGTTTTTATAATCACTTCCAAGCCTTTTGTTTATTATTTTTAATAAAAAAGTTAACTTACTGTAACATTGAAAGATTCATTTGAAAAATAGTGTTCAATGGGCAATCCAACAGGTCAAATTAACAAATTAAATTAGCGGCCTGTTTCTTCCCAGCATTCAATATCGGCACACCCATTAACAGACAAATCTGTAAGTAAAATGAAAACATCAATTACTATTTTCCTCTTGTGTGAAAAGCAAAATGAGCACTCCATCCCCCCTATTTTAATTATGTTCATATAGAGTAATCATCCATCTTGAAGAACAATGAGTTTACATGAAGCAAAAAAGGTCCAAGCATACACTTGGACCTTTTTTATATAATAATCGAGTAACGATTAATCTTCTTCTTTCGAAGCCAACAATTGATCGTACTCTTCGCGAGAGCCCACGATTAAATTGCTGTATTGACGGATACCTGTACCTGAAGGGATCAAGTGACCAACAATTACGTTTTCTTTCAAACCTAATAAGTTATCACGTTTACCTGCGATAGCAGCTTCGTTCAACACTTTAGTAGTCTCTTGGAAAGAGGCTGCAGAGATGAACGATTTCGTACCCAATGAAGCTCTGGTAATACCTTGCAACAATGGACTTGAAGTCGCTGGAATTGCTTCACGTACTTCTACAAGTTTTAAGTCACGGCGTTTCAAGCTAGAGTTTTCCTCTCTCAACTTACGTAAAGAAACGATTTGTCCTGGACGTAAATTATTGGAGTCTCCGGCATCAACAACGACCTTCTTGTCGAACAAGGAATCATTTTCTTCCATGAAGTCCCATTTGTTTACAGCTTCTTTTTCTAAGAAACGTGTATCCCCTGGATCTTCAATATTAACCTTTTGCATCATTTGGTGAACGATCGTTTCGAAGTGCTTATCGTTGATCTTCACACCTTGAAGACGGTATACCTCTTGGATACCATTCACGATGTAATGTTGTACCGCTGATGGTCCCTTAATAGATAAGATATCCGCTGGAGAGATCGAACCATCCGATAATGGCATACCTGCTTTCACGAAGTCATTATCCTGAACAAGGATATGTTTAGAAAGTGGTACCAAGTATTTCTTGATTTGGCCATCGCGTGATTCAATCGACATCTCACGGTTACCACGTTTCACACCACCTAATGTTACCACACCGTCGATTTCTGTTACAACAGCAGGATTAGAAGGGTTACGTGCCTCGAATAATTCTGTTACACGCGGAAGACCGCCCGTAATATCTCGTGTTTTACCGGTAGAACGAGGGATCTTAACTAAGATACCACCTTCTTTAACAGTCACACCGTTAGCAACTGCAACGTGTGCTCCTACCGGAATATTGTATGTACGGATTACCTCTCCAGATTTATCAAGGATCTTGATGGATGGGTTTTTCGTTTTATCACGTGTTTCGATAATTACCTTCTCTTTGTGACCAGTTTGCTCATCTGACTCCTCACGGAAAGTAACCCCCTCAATGATTGCATCAAATTCAACTTTACCGGCAAATTCAGAGATAATTACCGCATTATACGGATCCCATTCTACCAATTTATCACCTTTAGCTACGGTTCCACCATCCTCAACGAACAATTGTGAACCATAAGGGATATTTTGCTGGAATACTATTTTATTATGTGCATCGATGATTTTAATCTCACCAGAACGCCCTAAGACAACCTGATGTGTGCCATTTTCATTTGTTTGAGAAACAGTACGTACGTTTTCAAATTCGATTTTACCGTCGTATTTAGAAATGATACTTGAATCAGCAGCAATGTTCGATGCCGTACCACCCACGTGGAATGTACGAAGTGTCAACTGTGTACCTGGCTCACCGATTGACTGAGCAGCAATAACACCTACAGCTTCACCTAACTGAACACGTTTACCTGACGCCAAGTTACGTCCGTAACAACATGCACAAACACCGCGCTTCGACTCACAAGTCAATACCGTACGAATCTCAATACCTTCGATACCCGCTTTCTCAATAGTTTCAGCGATTTCCTCAGTGATATCTTCGTTTGCAGAAACGATCAACTCCTCTGTCTCCGGATGGAATACATCATGTAAAGGCGTACGACCCAAAATACGATCGAACAATGGTTCAACAACATCATCATTATCTTTCAATGCTGTCGTATAAATACCACGTAAACCACCACAATCTTGTTCCACGACGATCATGTCTTGTGCTACGTCATGTAAACGACGAGTCAAGTAACCCGCATCGGCCGTTTTCAATGCCGTATCGGCAAGACCTTTACGTGCACCGTGTGTAGAGATAAAGTATTCCAATACGGACAAACCTTCTTTAAAGTTTGATAAGATTGGGTTTTCGATAATCTCACCACCGGAAGTTCCAGATTTCTGAGGTTTCGCCATCAAACCACGCATACCACATAACTGACGAATCTGCTCTTTCGAACCACGAGCACCAGAATCCAACATCATATAAACAGAGTTGAAACCTTGATTGTCGTTCGAAAGAATATCCATAACGTGTGCAGTCAATCTATTGTTGATACGCGTCCAGATATCGATGATTTGGTTGTAACGTTCGTTGTTGGTAATGAAACCCATGTTATAGTTGTTCATTACTTCTTCAACTTCGTTCGTTGCTTGTTGGATCAATTCAGCCTTAGCAGCCGGAATGTTCAAATCTTCCAAGTTGAAAGAAAGACCACCTTTGAAGGCTGTTTGATATCCCAATTCTTTCATATCGTCCAAGAATTGTGCAGCACGAGCCATACCCGTTGTCTTCACAATCTCACCAATGATATTACGTAAAGATTTTTTGGTAAGCAGTTCGTTTACGAAACCCATTTCATCAGGAACAACTTGGTTGAAGATCACACGACCTACAGTTGTTTCTAATAAGGTATCAACGATGCTACCATCTTTTTGTCTAACTTTTGTTTTTACTTTAATCCAAGCGTGCAGGTCAATTTGCTTCTCATTTAAAGCAATGATAACCTCTTCAGCGGAATAGAAAGTCATATCCTGACCTCTTACGATATGATCGCCAGCAGTTCTACGGCCTTTAGTAATATAGTAAAGACCCAATACCATGTCTTGAGATGGTACTGTGATTGGGGAACCATTCGCAGGGTTTAAGATATTGTGTGCTGCCAACATCAAGATTTGGGCTTCCAAAACTGCGGCATTACCTAGAGGTAAGTGAACCGCCATTTGGTCACCGTCAAAGTCGGCGTTGAATGCCGTACACACTAATGGGTGCAATTGGATCGCTTTTCCTTCCACCAATGTAGGTTGGAAAGCCTGAATACCCAAACGGTGAAGCGTAGGTGCACGGTTTAGCAATACAGGGTGACCTTTCAAAACATTTTCAAGGATATCCCATACCACTGGATCTTTACGATCTACGATTTTTTTAGCAGATTTTACTGTTTTTACAATACCACGCTCGATCATCTTACGAATGATAAACGGTTTGTAAAGTTCAGCAGCCATATCTTTAGGAAGACCACACTCGTGTAATTTCAAATGAGGACCTACAACAATTACCGAACGAGCCGAATAATCCACACGCTTACCTAACAAGTTTTGACGGAAACGACCTTGTTTACCCTTCAAAATATCAGATAAAGATTTCAACGCACGGTTACCTTCTGTCTTAACAGCGTTCACTTTACGTGAGTTGTCAAACAAAGAATCTACCGCTTCTTGAAGCATACGTTTTTCGTTACGTAAGATTACTTCAGGAGCTTTGATTTCAATCAAACGTTTTAGACGGTTGTTACGGATAATCACCCGACGGTATAAGTCGTTCAAATCCGAAGTCGCAAAACGACCACCATCCAAAGGCACTAAAGGACGTAATTCAGGCGGGATGATCGGAACGATTTTCACGATCATCCATTCAGGACGATTCTCAATATTTTCACGTGAGCTACGGAAAGCTTCAACCACATGAAGTCGTTTTAACGCTTCATTTTTACGTTGTTGCGAAGTTTCATTTGCAGCTTGGTGACGTAAATCGTAAGACAATTGATCCAAATCAATACGTTTCAACAAATCTTCCAGCGCCTCAGCACCCATCTTAGCAACGAATTTCTGAGGATCATTATCGTCTAAATATTGATTTTCTTTTGGTAAGGTATCTAAAATATCTAGATATTCTTCTTCAGTCAAGAAGTCCATAAAGTTGATACCATCTTCTTCCTTGATACCAGCTTGGATAACCACATAACGTTCGTAGTAAATGATCATATCCAATTTCTTGGTAGGAAGTCCCAATAAATAACCAATTTTATTAGGAAGAGAACGGAAGTACCAGATGTGTGCAACAGGAACAACCAAATTGATATGCCCCATACGCTCACGACGTACTTTTTTCTCAGTTACTTCAACACCACAACGGTCACATACGATACCTTTATAACGGATACGTTTGTATTTACCACAGTGACATTCGTAGTCCTTTACAGGACCAAAAATACGCTCACAGAATAAACCGTCACGTTCTGGTTTGTAGGTACGATAGTTAATCGTTTCTGGTTTTGTAACTTCACCACTTGAGCGTTCCAAAATAGTTTCTGGAGAAGCCAAGCTGATCGTAATCGAAGTGAAGTTGCTTTTAATTTTATTATCTTTTTTGTAAGACATACTTATTCAAAAGTTAAAGCTTTATAAAGAAGCTTTGAAGGACTGGAGTCCTTCAAAGCTCTAATTGCTTAATTAATCCAATGTGATATCTAGACCCAATCCGCGCAACTCGTGTACCAATACGTTGAATGATTCTGGTACCGACGGCGTTGGAAGATTGTTACCTTTTACGATTGCCTCGTAAGTTTTGGCACGACCAACCACGTCATCCGATTTCACAGTCAAGATCTCTTGAAGGATGTTAGATGCACCAAATGCCTCTAATGCCCAAACCTCCATCTCACCGAAACGCTGACCACCGAATTGTGCTTTACCACCCAAAGGTTGTTGTGTGATCAATGAATACGGACCGATTGAACGTGCGTGCATTTTATCATCAACCATGTGACCTAATTTCAACATGTAGATTACACCCACTGTCGTTGGTTGATCAAAACGGTCACCCGTCAATCCATTGTACAAATATGTACGTCCTGATTTTGGTAAACCTGCCTTAGCAACCCAATCTTGTACCTGATCCATTTCAGCACCATCAAAGATTGGTGTAGCAAACTTAACACCTAATTTTTGACCAGCCCAGCCCAATACGGTTTCGTAGATCTGACCCAAGTTCATCCGTGAAGGTACCCCTAGTGGATTCAACACGATATCAACTGGTGTACCGTCTTCCAAGAATGGCATATCCTCATCACGTACAATACGCGCAACGATACCTTTGTTACCGTGACGACCCGCCATCTTATCTCCAACTTTCAACTTACGTTTCTTAGCTACGTAAACTTTAGCCATCTGCACAATTCCTGATGGAAGTTCATCACCGACAGATACCGCGAATTTATCACGTTTGAACGAACCTAACTCTTCATTAATTTTGATGTTGTAATTATGAAGGGCCATTTTGATCAGCTCGTTTTTATCTTCGTCAGTTGTCCATCCCATCGGGTTGATATTGTTGTAATCCAATTCAGCTAAGATTTTTTGTGTAAACTTAGCGCCTTTAGCAACCAACAACTCTTTATAGACATTGTATACCCCTTGGCTAGTTTTACCATTCACTATAGTGAATAATTTTTCAACCAAACGATCTTTCAATGATTTAACAGCTCTATCGTGAGCAACCTCTAGTTTCTCTAAAGTTTTACGTTCAACCTCTTTAGACATTTTCTTCGCACGCGAGAATAACTTCGTATCGATAACAACACCTTTTAATGATGGTGGAGTTTTCAATGAAGCATCTTTCACGTCACCAGCTTTGTCGCCAAAGATTGCACGTAACAATTTCTCCTCCGGAGAAGGATCAGACTCACCTTTCGGTGTGATTTTACCGATTAGGATATCACCCCCACCAACTTCAGCACCGATACGGATAATACCGTTTTCGTCCAAGTCCTTTGTCGCTTCTTCAGATACGTTAGGGATATCAGCTGTTAACTCTTCTTCACCACGTTTTGTATCACGAACTTCAAGTTCGAATTCTTCAATGTGAAGAGAAGTAAACCAGTCTTCTTTCGCTACACGTTCAGAAATTACGATCGCATCCTCAAAGTTATATCCTTGCCAAGGCATGAACGCAACTTTCAAGTTACGACCTAATGCCAATTCACCATTTTCAGTCGCATAACCTTCACATAATACCTGTCCTGGTTCAACCCGTTGACCTTTCTTAACGATCGGCTTCAAGTTCATACAAGTATTTTGGTTGGTTTTCTTGAATTTGATCAATTTATACGTTTTGACATCATCATCAAATGATACAAGACGATCATCGTCGTTTCTGTCGTAACGGATCTTGATTTCATCAGCATCTACATATTCTACTACACCATGCCCTTCAGCATTGATCAAGGTACGTGAATCTTTTGCAACACGACCTTCAAGACCAGTACCTACGATAGGAGCCTGCGGACGCAATACAGGCACAGCCTGGCGTTGCATGTTCGATCCCATCAATGCACGGTTGGCATCATCGTGTTCCAAGAAAGGAATCAATGAAGCCGCAATAGAGGTAATTTGGTTTGGAGCAACGTCCATATAATCAAGCATATTAGGCTCGATAATCGGAAAGTCACCCTCATATCTGGCTTTCACTTTCGCATCTTCGAAATTACCTTTGTCATCGTACAAAGCATTCGCTTGTGCAATTGTTTTACCATCTTCATCTTCAGCAGACAAGTATACTACAGGTTCATCAACCACAACGACTCCATCTTTTACCTTACGATAAGGAGTTTCGATAAATCCTAAGTGGTTAATTTTCGCATGTACAGCCAATGAGGAGATCAAACCGATGTTCGGACCCTCTGGAGTTTCAATTGTACAAAGACGACCATAGTGTGTATAGTGAACGTCACGAACCTCGAAACCTGCACGCTCACGAGAAAGACCACCTGGACCTAAAGCTGACAAACGACGCTTGTGCGTAATTTCAGCAAGAGGGTTAGTTTGGTCCATGAACTGAGACAACTGGTTCGTACCAAAGAAAGAATTGATCACAGACGAAAGAGTACGTGCATTAATCAAATCTGTTGGCGTAAACACCTCGTTGTCGCGAATATTCATACGTTCGCGGATTGTACGCGCCATACGAGAAAGGCCCACGCCAAATTGAGCATATAACTGCTCACCTACTGTACGCACACGACGGTTTGACAAGTGGTCAATATCATCCACCTCGGCCTTGGAGTTGATCAAATTGATCAAATACTTCACGATTGCGATGATATCTTCACGTGTTAGGACTTTCGTATCATCAGGAGTACCCAATTTCAACTTACGGTTGATACGGTAACGACCTACATCACCCAAATCATAGCGTTTATCAGAGAAGAATAAACGGTCAATGATACCACGAGCAGTTTCCTCATCCGGTGGTTCAGCATTACGCAATTGACGATAGATATGCTCTACCGCTTCTTTTTCCGAATTGGACGTATCTTTTTGTAAAGTATTATATATAATAGAATAATCGGCATTATTTGACTCATCGTCTTTCGCTAAGATAATAGACTTAACACCAGCCTCGATGATCAGATCAATGTGATCTTCTTCTAGTACAGTTTCACGTTCAAGGATAATTTCATTACGGTCGATAGATACCACTTCACCAGTATCCTCATCTACGAAATCTTCTACCCATTTTTTTAATACCCTAGCCGCAAGACGACGGCCAACATATTTTTTAAGACCAGATTTACTAACTTTTACTTCATCAGCTAGGTCAAACAATTCTAAGATATCTTTATCTGAATCGTAACCAATAGCACGCAATAAGGTAGTTACTGGGAATTTCTTTTTACGGTCGATATAAGCATACATAACGTTGTTTACGTCTGTCGCGAATTCGATCCAAGATCCTTTGAAAGGAATTACCCTTGCAGAATAAAGTTTAGTACCATTTGTGTGTCTACTTTGACCAAAGAAAACGCCCGGTGAACGGTGTAATTGCGATACGATGACACGCTCTGCACCATTTACCACGAAAGTACCTTTAGGAGTCATATAAGGGATAGTCCCTAAATATACATCCTGAACAATAGTTTCGAAATCTTCGTGTTCTTCATCATTACAAGATAACTTTAACTTAGCCTTTAAAGGAACGCTATAAGTCAAGCCGCGTTCGATACACTCTTGGATATCATAACGTGGTGGATCAATGAAATAATCCAAAAACTCTAGCACAAAAATGTTTCTTGAATCAGAAATAGGGAAGTTTTCCGAGAATACCTTGAACAGCCCTTCCTGATGGCGGTTGTCAGAAGTAGTTTCTAATTGAAAAAACTCCTTGAAAGATTCCAATTGCACATCTAAGAAATCTGGATATTCCAATACTTTCTTACTTGTCGCAAAGTTTATTCTTTCTTGTTGAATATTATTGTTTGCCAAGGGAATATGAATTTTAGTTTTAAAAAAACTGCGCTTACATGCATGCTGTAAACCACATGTCCACTGTGCCCAGCATATACACAGCATAGTGGCGTATTGATATAAATAGGAATAGACTCTGACGAAAAATCGTCAGAGTCTAAACCTTTTCGGGCTAATTAGTTGAGATTATTTAATCTCAACAACAGCACCAGCTTCTTCTAATTGTTTTTTCAAAGCTTCTGCTTCGTCTTTAGATACACCAGCTTTTAATTCTTTAGGTGCTCCGTCAACTAAATCTTTAGCTTCTTTCAAGCCTAATCCAGCTAAATCTTTAACCAATTTAACTACAGCTAATTTTTGACCACCAGCTTCTTTCAAGATAACGTCAAATGAAGTTTTCTCTTCAGCAGCAGCAGCACCACCTTCAGCTGGAGCAGCAGCTACAGCAACAGCAGCAGCAGCAGGCTCGATGCCATACTCGTCTTTTAAGATATCAGCTAATTCTTTAACTTCTTTTACTGTTAAGTTAACTAACTGTTCAGCAAGTTGTTTTAAATCTGCCATTTTATTTTGAATTTTTGAATGTACTTTGTAAAAATTGTTAATTAAATTGTAACGAATAATTCTTGTTCTAGAGGATTCGTTAACCTCTTTCTTCTAAAGCTTTTACCAAACCTGCAACCGTATTTCCTCCTGATTGAAGAGCAGAAATAACATTTTTCGCAGGTGACTGCAATGCAGCGATAACATCAGCGATAAGTTCGTTTTTAGATTTAAGGTTAACTAATGCAGTTAATTGATTATCTCCAACGAATGCAGTTTGCTCAATATAAGCAGCTTTCAATACTGGTTTTTCACCAGACTTGCGAAGCTCTTTGATCAATTTTGCAGGTGCATTTGCAACTTCAGAAAATAACATTGTAGAAGCACCTTTAAGTGTTCCAAAAATATCTTCTTCGTCAACACCAGCTTCGATCAATGCTTTTTTGATCAACGTGTTTTTTACCGCTTTGATTTCGATACCTTGCTCGAAACATTTACGACGAATGTTATTCACTTTTTCAACTGACAATTCAGCAGTATCGGTAATATAGAAGTTACCGTAAGATTTAATCTGTTCGGCTAAAGCTAGAACAATTTCTTGTTTTTCTTCTTTTCTCATGATTAAATACCTGCTACTGATTTAGTCTCAATATGAATACCAGGACTCATAGTTGAGGAAATGTGAATACTTTTAAAGTAAGTTCCTTTAGCTGCAGATGGCTTCAAACGAGCTAGAGTTTGTAATACCTCTAGTGCGTTATCATATATTTTATCTGCATCGAACGACGCTTTACCAATAGAAGTATGGATGATACCGGTTTTGTCAACTTTGAAATCGATCTTACCACCTTTTACATCTGTTACAGCTTTACCAACTTCTGTTGTAACTGTACCAGTTTTAGGGTTAGGCATCAAGTTTCTTGGACCTAAAATACGACCCAATTTACCAACTTTAGCCATAACACTAGGCATAGTAATAATGATATCAACGTCAGTCCAACCACCTTCAATTTTGCTGATGTAATCATCTAAACCTACGTAGTCTGCACCTGCCGCCTTAGCTTCTTCTTCCTTATCAGGAGTACATAAAACTAAAACACGAACAGTTTTACCAGTACCGTGAGGTAATGTTGCAATACCACGAACCATTTGATTTGCTTTACGAGGATCTACGCCCAAACGAACGTCGATATCCACAGAAGCATCAAATTTGGTCAATGAGATTTCTTTAACTAAAGCCGAAGCTTCTTTCAAAGAGTATGCTTTACCAGCTTCAATTTTGGATAGTGCCGCTTTTTGATTTTTTGTTAATCTAGCCACTTTTCTTAAATTGATTTCTTAATTAATTGTTCCAAGGAGCATTACCTGATACAGTAATACCCATACTACGTGCTGTACCAGCTACCATTCTCATAGCAGCCTCTACAGTAAATGCATTTAAATCAGGCATTTTATCTTTAGCGATTGTCTCAACTTGTTCCCAAGTGATAGCCGCAACTTTTTTACGGTTAGGCTCGCCAGATCCACTTTTTAATTTAGCAGCGTCTTTCAACTGAACTGCTACCGGTGGAGTCTTGATGATAAAATCAAATGATTTATCAGCGTAAACTGTAATGACAACAGGCAATACTTGACCTGGTTTGTCTTGCGTACGAGCGTTAAACTGCTTACAGAAATCCATAATATTCACACCTTTAGCACCTAATGCAGGTCCTACTGGAGGTGAAGGATTCGCAGCTCCGCCCTTAACTTGTAATTTTACTAACGCACTGACTTCTTTTGCCATTTTGTTTTGAATTTAATTTTGTTAAATGTCTGTTAGTAAGTTGGAAGCAAATAACGTAACATTCATCAATCGGGACGTAACACCCCAACCGAGGTGCAAAGTTAATAAGAAGATTTTAATCCTGCAAGTATCTAACTTTTAATTTTTCAGGAATTTATGATTTTTTTTTCGAAAGCCGGTGTAGAGAACAACAACATTCAAAATATCTTTCTTAAATATCAACGGAAAGAGGCTTAAAGTAAAAAAGAACAAAAAATAAAATAGAATAAGAGCAAACGCAAAATACCGAGAGATCGTGGTCGCGCCCGTCATTTAAAAAAATAGTTATAACACCCCCCGTCTTAAAGCTATTTCACCTTGCAAAACAGCTACACCTATTGTTGGCTAAAAAAGGCCGCAAACTGAATTAAGCAAAGCGCCAAGCTGTTTTTAAGCGGATCATTATCATTTTTTACACTTAAAAACAAAAAAGCCTTCCAATTCTCTTGGAAAGCTTTTCTCTATCGTTAATTACTAATCTTACTCTTTTTCTACTTGCATGTAGTTCAATTCAAGCGGAGTCTTACGACCGAAGACTTTCACCATTACGATCAACTTCTTCTTGTCTTCGTGAACCTCTTCAATTTCACCTGTAAAACCGTTAAAAGGACCATCATTTACTTTCACAGTCTCACCAACGTAGTAAGGAACATTAATGGTCTCGCCTTGCTCTGCCATTTCATCAACCTTCCCTAAGATACGGTTAACTTCCGCCTGACGCAAAGGAACAGCATTTCCGGCTTTATCACCCAAGAAACCAATTACGCTATTAATATTCTTAATGATGTGCTCCAACTCCCCATCCAAGGCAGCTTCTAATAAAACGTAGCCTGGGTAGTAGTTACGTTCTTTAGCGACCTTTTTACCATCACGCATCAAGTAATATTTTTCCATTGGAATCAACACTTGAGGAACCAAGTGTTCAATACCTAAACGACTAACTTCGGCATCAATATATTGCTTTACTTTCTTCTCTTTCCCACTTACAGCACGAACTACGTACCATTTTAAACCTTGATCTGCCATAAATAAATACTATTGAAAATTAAGAAGCAATACCGTACAAGAACTCTAATCCCACACTCGAAGCCTTATCCATTACAAAGACAACCAATGCAATAAGAAGAGATGCAACAAGCACAATAACAGCTGAACTTTGCAACTGAGACCATGTAGGCCAAGTCACTTTCTCAGTGATCTCTACATAAGAGTCTTTAAAAAAATCAAGTACTTTTGCCATTTTAGTTTATCTGTTTTTATAAGCACGGGCACCAGGACTCGAACCCAGACCAAAGGTTTTGGAGACCTTCGTTCTACCTTTAAACTATGCCCGTGTATTTCTTATTTTGTGATGCAAATATAGTGTTTTAAACCACCTTCTGCAAATCTTTTTTTCTTTTTTTTTATTTTAATCCGATAAATCGCTTATCGAAAAAATAAGCTAATCAACCTCAGTCGATTAGCTTATTTTATATTTTCTAGATCTTTAAAGACTAGATAATTTCAGTTACCTGACCAGCACCTACTGTACGACCACCCTCACGGATAGCGAAACGTAGACCTTTTTCCATAGCGATAGGAGAGATCAATTTAACAGAGATCGTAACGTTATCACCTGGCATAACCATTTCAGTACCTTCTGGTAAAGAGATTTCTCCAGTTACGTCAGTTGTACGGAAATAGAATTGAGGACGGTATTTGTTGAAGAATGGCGTGTGACGTCCACCTTCTGCTTTTGACAATACGTAAACCTCAGCTTTGAAATGATCGTGAGGAGTTACTGAACCTGGTTTACAGATAACCATACCACGTTTGATATCAGTTTTCTCAATACCACGTAACAATAAACCAACGTTATCACCAGCCTCACCGTAATCTAAGATTTTACGGAACATCTCAACACCTGTTACTGTAGATTTCAAGTTCTCAGCACCCATACCTAGGATCTCAACTGGATCACCAGAGTTGATTACACCTCTTTCGATACGACCTGTAGCAACTGTACCACGACCAGTGATTGAGAATACGTCCTCGATAGGCATCAAGAAAGGTAAGTCAGTCAAACGTGGAGGAATTGGAATGTAGTTATCTACAGCATCCATTAATTCCATGATTTTCTCAACCCACTCAGGCTCACCGTTCAATGCACCTAAAGCAGATCCTTTGATTACAGGGATATCATCACCTGGGAATTCGTAGAATGATAATAACTCACGAACTTCCATTTCTACTAAGTCTAACAACTCAGGGTCATCAACTAAGTCAGTTTTGTTCATGAATACTACTAACGCAGGAACACCTACCTGACGAGCCAACAAGATGTGCTCACGAGTTTGAGGCATAGGACCATCAGTCGCAGCAACTACGATGATAGCACCGTCCATTTGAGCAGCACCAGTTACCATGTTCTTAACGTAGTCAGCGTGACCTGGACAGTCAACGTGTGCATAGTGACGGTTAGCTGTAGAATATTCTACGTGTGCAGTATTGATTGTGATACCACGCTCTTTTTCTTCAGGAGCAGAGTCAATTGAATCAAATGAACGAGCTTCTGACAAACCTTTATCAGCCAATACTTTAGTGATAGCAGCTGTAGTTGTAGTTTTACCGTGGTCAACGTGACCGATAGTACCAATGTTTAAGTGTGGTTTACTACGGTCAAATTTCTCTTTTGCCATGTTTATGCGAATTAGTAATTATAAATTATTTCTATTTGTTATATACTCTTGCTTAACTTTACACAAGTACGAGCCAAAGATGGGATTTGAACCCACGACCTCTTCCTTACCAAGGAAGTGCTCTACCCCTGAGCTACTTCGGCTTACTAAAAAACCTTATTTACGTATTAATGCCCCCACCTTTAGATACATTATTATCAAAGAAGATAGAGACTAAATTTAATACTTGAAAAATTTGAGCGGAAGACGAGGTTCGAACTCGCGACCTATAGCTTGGAAGGCTATCGCTCTACCAACTGAGCTACTTCCGCTTAATAACTAGAAACTAGAGTAAATCTAAACTCCAATTAAAAAAAGTGTGGAGGGAGAAGGATTCGAACCTTCGAAGCCGAAGCAACGGATTTACAGTCCGTCCCATTTGACCGCTCTGGAACCCCTCCAGACCTGCAACCTTTGTTGCATTTAGAGCCTCTTATCGGGATCGAACCAATGACCTACTGATTACAAGTCAGTTGCTCTACCAGCTGAGCTAAAGAGGCTTCTAATATTTTTAAAATAACTTACGTTCTATCAACGCCAATCCAATAATCTTATCTTTTCAGCGAGTGCAAATATCGAATTTACTTTTGATTTTTGCAAGTTTATTTTTTACTTTTTTTTCATTTAAAGAACTAAGCAAACTTCGTTGTTATGAACCGTTGTTCCCTTGTTTGCTGATGCAAAGATAGACACAAAAGTCACTTTACAAAAATATTTATTAAAAAAAAACAGCACTTTTTGTCAATTATACTGATATGCAGCACAATAATTTTTAATTGACTATTTACCTATTTTGGTTATTTACCTAATATACTATCTTTGGGCATGCAAATTTTACCGCAATCACTTTCAAAACTTACCCGATATACAACACTACTTGCGCTGTTTATAGTGGGTAAAGGCGATTTGAAAGCCCAAAATATTATTCAAAAATTGAGTAAAAAGTTTCTTTCGGCTGAGAAAGACTCTACCCGTTCGGGCAGTTTTATGGTTTTACCTGCGGTTGGTTACGCACAGGAAACCGGAGTAGAATATGGTTTAGCCAGCTCATATAACTTTTACCTAGACAAATCTGATCCCCATATTCGCACCTCTACGATGATGTTAATGGGGACTTTTACATCTAAACATCAGTCAAACTTTAAATTTCAAACTGATCTTTGGACAAAAAATAATGATTATCATTTTGTCAGCGAAATTCGGTACCGTAACTGGCCGTTTAATTATTATGGCATCGGTATGGATACCTGGAAAATAGACGAAGAGCGCATCGACCAAAAACTATTTCGCGTAAAACTGGAAGTAGAGAAAAAAGTTCATAACAATTTGTATTCGGGCATTAATATACAGTACGATAACTTCACAATCCGTAGCGATAGCAACGATCATGTGTTCAATCGATCTGACCTTACCGGAAAAAAGGGGGGCCAACAATTGCTCCTTGGCGTATCGCAGTTATTTGACAACCGCGACAATGTTTCCTATAGTACACGTGGTTACTATGCCAAATTTCGACTCGCCTACGCCCCCAAATTATGGACTAGTGAAGATTTTAATGGTGCAAATCTGGACCTAGATCTCCGTGGTTTTATTCCTCTACATAAAAACGTCACGCTGGCCCTCCAAGGAATCCTTCGTTCGACATTCGGAAAAACAATTCCTTTTTATAACTACCGTGAATTAGGCGGTGATATGATGATGCGCGGATACTACCTCGGGCGCTATCGCGACAAAAACTACCTCGCTTCGCAAGCCGAATTACGCTATCGTTTTCATCCTCGTTTTGGTATCGTTGGTTTTTCTGGAATAGGGTCAACCTTTTCAAAAGAAAATAGCAGCAGGTATGTACCAAGTTATGGCGGCGGATTACGCTACTTTTTTAGTTTGGAACACAATAGCAGTATTCGATTTGACTATTCATATGGTGAACAACGGAACGGAGAGAAACGCCAATCAGGCTTTTACCTATCCCTAAGTGAAGCTTTTTAAATAAAAATAGGGACTTCGCTTTTGGGCAGTCCCTGTTTTTTATTCGGGTTTTGCAACAGTTCCATTCAATTATTAACTAAATCCGATTTATTTTTTTGAATACACTCTCCTCCATGAACAGCGATACGGTATCTGATTGATACTATTTTAGTTCTGCGCCCACTTCAAGTCCGCCTTTTCGAGAATATCCATTATGCAGACAATCTACTCACACGTATGTCGTAGCACGAAGTTGACGGCTTTCAATATGCTGATCAAAATTAATTTAAGATTGTAGGAAAAACAATGGAGAAACTAAAACCTGATTAGAAAATTTTCCTTTCGTTGTCCTGCTCTAAAAAAGACCAAACCGATTCGATACAGATCTATGGTCACAATTACGCGATCATCATCCTTAAGCTTGCGCCAATAGTTTTCCCGTTCCATACACATATGGGGTTCGTTTACTATCAACATATCCCGTTCATTGATAACCGTTAGAAAATCGAGGTCAAGATTCGTCCGATCGATATAATAGATCTTGCGAAAAGAATAACTCCCAGCTCGCTGTTTCAACAGCACCTCGTAACTTGGCAGCGACTTCTCTGACAAAACCACAAACTGATCAAATGCAAAAGCCTTCAATAGGCGATCGACTAGCAGATATTTTTTTTCTTCTACCTTCCCTCCTACACTAATATCCTGGGGTAAATTTAAACGCACATCGGGATTATCTTTCTGATAAATGACCTCATCGACCAATTTATAAACAAACGGTGAATGTGTCCCATGTCGGCTATGGGAAATGAAATAATGGCGCCAATACTTCAGGTGGTAATTCATTTCGCTGCAAACATCGAAAAATTTGTCTTGATATACAATTAAATTCTCCTTTCTTTAAAGGCATATTTAATCCCATACAGCTCGATAAAACGGCAATTTGTATGTATACTCAAAGAATAGATGAAGTTAGTATTGCATGAAAATTACTGATTTTACGCATTATTTCACATGGAACATTCAAACACAAGGCATGAACAAGCCATTTGCTCCCTGGTATGCAGAACAAGATGATCGTTAAAAACTAGTTTATATATGGAAAGAAGCATTAAAACTGAAGAATAAAAGCACTACCCTCGCCCTCAACGCTATTGAGAAAGATCGTGCCCTTATGCAGCAACATAATTTGCTTACTCAGGGTCAAGCCTACACCAGTTCCAGTTTTCTTCGTTGTAAAAAAGGGTGTAAATATCTGCTCTTGAAGATCTGTCGGTATTCCCCGGCCGTTATCTTCGATGCGAATCTGCACCTTTCCATCGATTTCCATTGCAGATAAACTAATATAGGCCTCCGTTCGGGTTTTAACTGCATCAATTGCATTAAGCATCAAATTGATAATAACCTGCTCAATCAGGTTGACATCAGCATAAAGTATCAACCGGGTGTTCTTTAAAATAATATCAACATCAATATTTTTTTGAATCAGCGTCGGCTCGAGCAGCTGGTAAATATGTTCAAATAATTGGGAAACCTGAATCGGCGCTACCTGCGGTTGATCAACTTTATTAATCATACGGTAGCTTTTTGCAAAATGTAAGAGCCCTTCGCTCCGCCTTTTGATGGTTGATATACCGGTTTTTAGATCATCAATATCCTCATGTCCCCTGAATTGGTCCAAACGCCCATTGAGTGTTTCGGCCAATGAGCTGATTGGTGCGATAGAATTCATGATCTCGTGCGTAAGTACGCGCAATAACTTATGCCAGGCCTTGGTCTCAGTTTCATCAATAGCTTCGTTGATATTTTGATAAACGACGATGCGAAATATCGCATCTTGTGTTTCAAAACTGGAACTTTGAATCAACAGTTTTATTTTTCCTTTACTTGACTGGATTGACTCCATCTGTTGCTGACCATTATCCAATAACATGGTCTTTTCATAAAGGTCAGGATTTTTCTTTTTCAGTCCGGCAATATTCCCTAAATGCGGCAGATGAAAAAGTTGTTTGAAGGCATCGTTCACCCACATTACTTTTCCTGTGTCCATTTCATAGAAGATAATAGCCGAATTAAGCATATTGATCACACGATCAAGGTACTGATGCTGTATCTCCTGTTTAATACTGATTTCCTTATACGTTTCGTTAATCTGATTAAAAGCGCGAAAAAGCTGCCCTTCGACCGATTTCGGATTTTTCACCAAAAAACGCCGCGTAAAGTCGCGATACTTCACGGCCTCGGCAAATTCCACAAGCTGTCTTTCCAAAAAATTATATTGGGCATATAGATTAAAGCCAAGATAGAGCATAATACAGAAGATCAAAGACGCTTGTACATACTCACGCTTCATCAACAGGTAGGCAGCCACAACCGCAGCTACCAACAGTAAAACAATCTTAATTACATTTAAAATCTTTCCATGTCTCATAGACTAGATATCGTATTTCTCTAAACGCCTATAGAGTGCTGCACGGGTAAGTCCCAATTCCTTAGCGGCCTTACTGATATTCCCATTATAACGTTCGATGGCCGATTTAATGGCTTTTCGCTCCAGCTCTTCCAGATTTTGACTGCTAGTAACAGATTCAACAACGACCTGTTCTGCTTGCTGTTCAATAGGAGAGAAAAATAAATCATTTCCCGCAATACTTACCTGATCGGCCATGATAACAGCCCGTTCGATACTGTATTGCAACTCACGCACATTTCCGGGAAAGTGATAGGCAAAGAGCTTTTTTATCGCATCCGGTTCAAATCCTTCAATGCGTTTATTGTACTTCTTGGCATAGATATCCAGAAAATATGTCGCCAACAGCCTGATATCTTCTCCCCTATCCCGTAAAGGAGGGACTTGGATTTCTACGGTATTGATCCGATAAATGAGATCCTTCCGAAAACGGCTTTCATCCGCCAAATGTTTAAGGGATACATTTGTTGCGGAGATTAGGCGTATATCCACTGGGATCGATTGGTAAGAACCCAGCGGTGTAACTTGACGATTTTGTAGTACAGTCAATAGTTTGGCCTGTTGCTGCAACGAGATATTACCGATTTCATCCAGAAACAACGTCCCACCATTGGCCGCTTCAAAACGTCCCTGACGATCTTCTCGCGCATCTGTGAATGCCCCTTTTTTATAGCCGAAAAGTTCACTTTCAAACAAAGTCTCCGTCAATGCACCTACATCAACTTTCACATAGACCTGATCCGAGCGCAACGATCGCCGTTGAATCGCCTGTGCAATCAAATCCTTACCTGTGCCGTTTTCACCCAAGATCAAGATATTCGCATCCGTTGGTGCTATCTTCTCAAGCTTATATTGCAGCTCGTCCATGGCCACCGAATTACCGATCAGATCAGGGCTATTGCTGGAGCGTAACAGCGAACTCTTATTTTTCTTCTCTTTATTTTTTGATTCTGCAAGTGTGCTTTCAATGGTTGCCAGCAACTGCTCGTTTTCCCAGGGCTTGACCACAAAATCGGCGGCGCCCTGTTTCAGTGATTTCACAGCCAGGTCTACTGCCCCATAGGCTGTAATCATAATCACATGAATCTGTGGAAATTTTTCCTTGATCCGCGACAACCAATATAACCCTTCATTTCCGGTATTGATTGTACTTTTGAAATTCATATCCAGAAGCACAAGGTCATAAGGCATTTTCTCCAAATGCCCAATCAGGTTCTCTGGATTAGATTCGACATGAACATGGCTGACTTTAGGTTTTAGCAAGATTCTTGCTGCTGTAAGTAAATCTTGGTCATCGTCGACTACTAAAATAGATGCTTTTTTCATATTCCCTGGCTTCATTCAGACACTAAGATAACTATAAATTTAACGAGCCTGCGTAATAATCATTGATATATTTTTGTAGCAACCACTCATACTGCTTGACAACCAATTGGATCTGGCTATTATCATATTTGGTCTTTGCTGTTAAGAATATGACTGAATTACTGTTTCCAAGTTCGAAAACTACCTTGGCGATACGAAATGATTCAGCGTAATTTGTATTTTGCTCCTGCAATTGGGTGATTGTATTGCTGGCATTTTGCAAGTTAAAAACCGCATTTGCAGTTTCAGCCCTCAAATTATTCAGTGCAATCTCGCGTTGAAATTTGCTTGATTCCAAATCCAATTTAGCCAGTTTAACATCATTCTTAACCTTAAATCTGTTAAAAACAGGGATTGAAAGATTTAATGAAACAGACTTTCCAAGGTTATTCTTCATCTGATACCAATAACCGCCCGTTTTCACATTTTTGGAATAATTCGAACCCAATCCACCATTTAATGACAAAGAAGGCCAATAGGAGGATTGCGCTATTTTGATGTTCTTTTCGGCAGCTTTAATTCTCCAATCTAGGGCCGTAATATCTGGAAGATTCTCTGATGCAAATTTATAAAGTGTTGTAGCATCCAATTTTTGTGCATCAGCTTTTAATTCCAATGCTTGCAAATCGCCCAATTGTGCCTCTTCTATATTTAATAAACCGGCTAACTTTACACGATTCGTATAAAGCCGCTGTTTATTGCTTTCGATCATATTGATATCATTAGCAAGCTGTCCTTTTAGATCAAAATAATCCCCCGGATTAATTGCACCCTCTTTTTGCATCGCTTCGGCACGACGTACCTGCTCACGTGTCACCTCTGTTTGCACCTCTGATTGCCTCAAAACATCTTGTGCTGTTAACACTTGGATATAAGCCGTAATAACATCCAGTTTCAATGCATTGACCTGCGAATCAAATTCAAGTTTTCCCGCTGCCTTCGCATCGGCGCGCATCCGAATATCATTCAATATGCGAAATCCATTAAAAACAGGCACACTAGCATCCAATGAAAAATTTCCAGAAGAGTTATTGCTAGTAATATATTGATTTGTCGCATTATCAACAGAACGTCCTGAGGTAAGGCTATGCCCCAAGCGTCCATTTAAATCAGGTAATCGATTCGATTTTGCCTGTGAAAGATTCACTTCAGCTCGTTTTACTGCTAATTCATTTTGCAATAAGGTAGGGTTGGCTTTTATCGCCAATTGGATACAATCGGCCAAGCTACGTTTTGATTCCGACTCATTCCCCCTGGCAGCTGCTACTTTTACAACATCCTTCTCCCCTGTTCCTCGCTCAGTCTGCTGTGCATTAACTTTCATATAAGTAAGCAAAAAACACAATGTACTATATATATAGATTCTCTTCATATCCACTTTTTGTTTTCCAAGCAGACCATCGCCATGCCAAACAATAAAATTTCTGATTATCAACAAGATGCACAAAACTATAAACCATCAATGTCCAAGTTCGTACAATCAACTGTCCGATATTGAACACCCACGCAATTATATTAAAATACAATAAAAATAATTCGTAGAAATTGCAGATAAGACCTGGGTTGTACGCCATCGTACATGAAGTGTCCGCTATCGAACACCGAACAGCAACACACATAAAATAAACAGTTAAAAATCAGTAGGTTAAATTATTGGCACAGCTTTCATAGCTACATAGCAAATTGATATTAAATTATGGACAGACCTTTAGAAAAGAAGAAGTGGAATAGCAAACGTATCATGACCATTGTAGGGATTGCTGGCATCGTTGGATTAATCGGCGCTAGTTTTTACTTTACCTCGGGCAAAAGCAAGCTAAATGTAGAAGCGGACCGTATCTCTATTGTCGAAATAAAAAATGGTAACTTTCAGGAATTCATTCCAATCAATGGTACAGTGCTTCCAATCAGCAGCATCTATCTCGATGCTTCTGTAGGTGGTCGTGTGGAGGAGAAATTTGTTGAAGATGGTACTGTCTTAAAAAAGGGTGATCCGATTATGCGTCTATCCAATACAGATCAGGAGCTCACGTTGGTTCAACAGGAAACACAAGTACTGAACCTCTTGACACAGTCGCAGATCGCGCAGACCAATGCCCAACAAGCATCTATTAACAACCGGAACCAGATGGCCGATGTTGAACAGGCTTTTAGGGAAGCCGAGCGTATCTATAACTTAAACAGGAAATTACTTGCGGAAAAGGCTATTGGATCACAGGAATTTGAAAAATCAAAAAATGAATATAATTACCAAAAGGAACGGGTTAATCTAACGAAACAGATTCTAAAACAAGACGAAATATCCAACGCTCAAAAAACGAATCAGGACAGACAGACCTACCAACGTACACAAAGTGCGTTGGAATTAATGAAACGAAAAATTGGTGACCTCATCGTACGGGCACCTGTAGATGGTCAGTTAACTGCTTTTGATGCCGAAATCGGACAGAACAAAAATGCGGGCGAGCGTCTCGGTCAGATTGATGTCCTGACTGGATTTAAAGTTCGTGCTGATATCGACGAGCATTATATCAACCGTATTTTTCCAGATCTTCAGGGCGAGTTTTCCATTGGAGACAAAACCTACAAGCTTCGTATTAAAAAGGTATATACGCAGGTAACCAATGGCAGGTTCCAGGTCGACATGGAATTTATCAATGAAGTGCCCAAAGGAATCCGTCGTGGACAGACGCTACAGATACGTCTCGCCTTAAGTGATGAAACAAAAGCATTATTATTAGCAAAAGGTGGATTTTACCAACAGACCGGTGGCAACTGGATCTTCAAACTCGATAAAAATGGAAATACAGCTTACCGTGTCGATATCCAACTAGGCAGACAGAACCCAGAATACTATGAAGTAATCAAAGGTTTACAACCCGGAGACAAGGTCGTCGTATCGAGTTACGAGACCTATGACAAAGTGCAGGAATTAAGTATCAAGCGGTAAATTCGAAGTAAAAAATAAAGTCAGTGGATGACTACTGGCTTAATTAACCAAATCTGAATAAACAACAGCAATTACGCAATACCACGATGATAAAGAACTTTATAAAAACAGCCTTTCGTAACCTTTGGAAAACCAAAGGGTACAGCTTACTCAATATTTTTGGGTTAGCGATCGGCATTGCAGCAGCATCCTTAATCTTTTTATGGGTAGAAAATCAGTTAAGCTATAACGATAACTTCCCCAACAAAAAAGATATCTATGTTGTCAAGTCAAAACAGACCTACGATGGCGCAACCTTTGTTTTTGAATCAACCCCCGGTCCCTTGGCACAGAATATAGCAAAAGAGATTCCAGGCATTAAACATGCCGTACGCATGACATGGATTAGCTCAATGCTATTCTCTGTTGGGGACAACAATTTATTTCAAAATGGGCTGTATGCTGACGCGACCGTCGCCGATGTACTTTCCCTGGAATTTATGGAGGGAGATCGTAAGACCGCATTTGACAAAGTAGATAACATCATTTTATCAGAATCTGGTGCGAAAAAATTATTTGGTAATCAACCCGCCCTAGGTAAAACAGTAAAGACAAATAACAAAGAACTTTACATCGTATCAGCCATTACAAAAGACCTCCCTAAAAACAGCACTTATAATTTTCAATGGTTAATTCCCTTCAAAAAATTTGAGTCTACCCAAGACTGGCTGACCAGATGGGACAATAATGGTATCCAGACGTTGATTCAGGTTGAAGACAATGCAAACGTTGATCAAATCAACAAGCAGCTCATGAACTATGTCAAAAACAGAACCAATGGTGAGGTTACTTTTTCACAAAACTTCCTCTACCCAATGGAAAGATGGGTTACACATAACCGTTTTGATAACAGTGGGAATGAAATAGAAGGAAGTTTAAAAAATATTCGTCTGTTCAGCATTATTGCTTGGATCGTCTTGCTGATTGCCTGTATCAATTTTATGAATCTTGCTACCGCCAGATCCGAAAAAAGGGCAAAAGAAGTCGGTATGCGCAAAGTTGTTGGTGCAAGTCGTCAATCGTTGATTGGACAATTTCTCGCAGAATCATTGGTCCTAGCTTCTATTTCCTCATTAGTTGCTATTTTATTGGTCTATATTTGTATTCGGCCATTTAATACCATGATTGGCCATGACCTTCAGGTCGATTTATTCAAACCGATGCATCTTGCTTTTGTCATCACAATTACTTTAATATGCGGGCTATTTGCAGGAAGCTATCCCGCATTCTTTCTGTCGGCTTTTAAACCACTATCTACAATCAAAGGAGCAAAACAGAAAGCGGGATCCGGAAGTCTTATCCGCAAGGGATTGGTTGTACTACAGTATACCGCATCAGTTGTACTGATCATTTGTACGATTATCATTTATCAGCAGATACAACATAATAAAAATAGAGACATTGGCTTTGACAAGAGTCAGGTATTGACCACCACACTGCAAGGTGATATGGCCAAACATCTTCCCCTGATCAAAAACCAGCTCCTAGCAACAGGATTGGTAGAGCAGGTTGGTGTCAGTGATGTGAGTATTCTTAACATTTACAATAATACCTCTGGTTTCAATTGGGAAGGAAAAGATCCCAACAAGAGTATTCTGATCGGCATGTTGCGTGCAGATGAAGGCTTAGTACCAGCATTAGATCTTAAAATGTTTGATGGAAGAAATTTCCACACCAACTTACTAGGAGACAGCACGTCGGTACTTATTAATGAAACCCTTGCTAAATTAATCCGCGAAGATGGTCATGTAGTGGGTAGTATCCTTAATTACGGCGAAGAAAATTACACGATTGCCGGAGTTGTCAAAAATTTTGTTTATAACAACGTATATGCCGATCCAGATCCCATGTTATTTATACCTCTGGTCAGAGAGAGCGGTCTGTTAAATATCCGTACAAAAGCCGGAATTGACCTGTCACAAGCCATTCAGCAAATTGAAGAGATTATCGTGAAAAATAATCCAGGATTTCCTTTTGATTACAAATTTTTAGACGAAACCTTCAACAGCAAATTTCAGGCTGAACTTTTTATACAGCAGTTATCCAGCGTATTTGCGGTTATATCCATTATTATTTCATGCTTGGGTCTATTTGGTTTAGCCGCCTTTGCGACAGAACAACGTGCCAAAGAGATCAGTATCCGTAAAGTCCTTGGTGCCTCTGTTTCCGGTCTTATTCAGATGCTCAATCGCGAATTTATTATCCTGATAGGTATCTCCTGTATCATTGCATTCCCGATTGCCTGGATTTTCATGCACAAATGGCTAGCGGACTATGCACATCATATTAGCATCTCCTGGACGGTATTTGTACTGAGTGGCCTATCTGCAATAATAATAGCATTGTTGACGATTAGCTCACAAGCTTTTAAAGCTGCAATAGCCAACCCGACGAAGACACTCAGAGACGAATAAACAGAAAAATAAACAATTTAAAAGAATCAAATTAAACAGAATAATAACCGCCTAAAGCGATTGCCAAGGGCCCAAAACATAAAACCATGAGCGCAAAAAATATGATTAAAATAACCAATCTTCAAAAGTATTACCGCACGGAAGAAGTAGAGACTGTCGCATTGAACAATTTGAATATCCATGTCAAAGAAGGTGAATTTGTTGCCGTGATGGGTCCATCTGGTTGTGGCAAATCAACTTTACTGAATATAATCGGACTATTGGATGATCTGGATGAAGGGAGCTATTTATTCAACGATATCGAGGTGGCCAAATTTAAGGAACGTGGCCGTTCGGATCTGCGTAAGCACAATATCGGTTTCGTATTCCAGAGTTTTAATCTGATTGACGAACTGACGGTATTTGAAAACGTGGAACTTCCTCTTGTCTATACCAATGTCCCAGCAGCCGAACGTAAGAAACGAGTTGAAGAAGTGCTGGAGAAAGTACAGATCATGCACCGCCGCAATCACTTTCCGCAACAGCTTTCTGGAGGACAGCAACAGCGTGTGGCCGTTGCCCGTGCTGTCGTCAATAATCCCAAATTAATTCTTGCCGATGAGCCTACTGGTAATCTGGATTCCAACAATGGTAACGAAGTCATGCAGCTCTTAACTGAACTGAACGAAGCTGGCACAACCATCGTGATGGTAACCCACAGTGAACACGACGCCAAATTTTCTGATCGCGTGATTCGTATGCTGGACGGTCAGGTTATTATGGAAACAAGTGTGATATAAAAAAATAAACGCTGTGAATCCTGTTAGTCCAATAAACCCAACGAGAGCCGAAAAGTACAATTAGTTTTCAGTCCTTCCAGGCTGCACGTGCAAATCCTATAAATAGCTTAAGAGATAGAAGAGTAAAGAAGCTCAATAGTGATCAAGGATTGTGATGGGATTCGGTAATGTTCCCATCACAATCCTTGTTTTTGAAGAACAAACCGCAAGCGAATACACAGCAAAATTGATCAACACCACAAAAGACTAACCATATGATAAAGAATTATTTAATAACTGCCATCAGAGAATTAAGAAAAAAGAAGTTCTATACCGTTATCAATATCTTAGGGTTGTCCGTCAGTATCACAGCTTCGATATTAATAATACTTTGGGTACAGGATGAGCGGAGCTTCGACAAATTCCACCCAGACTATGAGCGTATATATACAGTCAATTCTCACTTAGATCCCGAACACAACGGCTCTATATGGGGATCTTCCCCAGGTCCTATTGGAAATTATGCACAAAATGTGCCTGAGGTTGATTATGCAACACGTGTTTCACAGGACCACAATACAACATTGGTCAATGACAAGTTGAAACGCCCCGTAACTGATATGAACATCTATTATGTGGACGGCAATTTTTTCAACATGTTCCATTTTCCACTGCAAGAAGGCTCTCTTGCAGGTTTTCAGGCTAATTACAAGCAGGCACTTATCACTGCATCAACAGCCGAAAAACTTTTTAGCAGTCAGCAGGCTATCGGAAAGACTTTTCGTTACCAAAAAGATCTCTTTACTGTGTCCGGTATCCTACAAGATCTCCCCCAAAACTCCTCCATGCAGTTCGATGTCGTTATCCCGTTAGGATATCATGCACAGCGATTTACAAACTGGGGTGGTAATGGAAAATGGAAAACAATCGATGAAGATCTGGGAAACTACAGCTTTTCAACCTATGTTAAAGTTAAGCCCAATGCTTCTTCAACGCTCATTGGAAAATCCATTACAGATTCTTATACCAAAGCACGCGACGGTGAAAATTCGACCATATTTGTTTTAGACCCGTTAAAAACCATGCATTTAATTGCGCCCGACGGCAATAAATCTACGCTTCGCATGGTGCAGATTTTTGGAATCATAGCCCTATTGTTGCTGGTAATCGGTGCGGTAAACTATGTTAATCTAAGCACCGCAAGAGCTTTGGATCGCGCCAAAGATGTGGGTATCAGAAAGATTATTGGTGCCAACCGTCTCCACTTATTCTTACAATTCATCACGGAAACAGTTATTGTGTTTCTTTGCTCGTTAGTGATCTCTTTTATCCTGATTCTGATCCTTCATACAGGATATAACCAGATCGCGCAAAAATCAATCAGCTTTTCTTTCCGTAATACCACAGTATGGCTGTATATTGGGGCTGCAATTTTGGGAACACTCGCGCTATCCAGTATATATCCCGCAATTCAACTGTCTTCATTCAATCCAATTCAATCCATAAAAGGGAAATCAGTAAAAGGTGTTTCATCCAATACAATGCGTAAAATATTGGTGGTTTTCCAGTTTACCCTTTCCGTGACGTTAATTGTGTGTACACTGGTGATTCGAAACCAATTGGCTTTTATCCAAAAGATCAACCTGGGCTATGACAGAGATCATGTTATAACCCTTGGTCTTCCAGAAGAAGCCTATAAACATATTGACGCAATACGGACCGAACTCAAAAATAATAACGCCATACAAGCTGTCTCCTTATCCGGTGTTTACAACATGACCGACTTCGGAAATGCCACTGGGGATATAGATTGGCCAGGTAAATCTAAAGACAACAAACTGATTGTAGCTCAGGCTACCATTGATAAGGATTTTATTCCATTGATGAACATACAATTTCTCGAAGGGAAAAATTTTACCGGTATGCCAGCCGATTCTTCTGGCTATATTATCAACGAAACATTGGCTAAACAGATGGGGCTAACTCCACCATATGTGGGATCCAATATGAGTTTCCACGATTTTCCCGGACAGATTATCGGAGTGGTAAAAGATTTTCATTTCAAATCAATCAAAGATAAAATAGGGCCTATGGTCTTTTGGACACGTTGGGGATCAGGTACGCTTTATGTTAAGACCACTACCACAAAAGCACCGGAAGCCATTAAAGCTTTAGCCGAGATTTATAACCGTTACCCTTCCGATGCTCCTTTTAACTATACATTTATCGATCAGCAATTTGACAATCTGTATAAGTCGGAGCGTCGAACAGGACTTCTATTCAACATTTTTGCAGGTATTGCGATTTTTATATCCGCTTTGGGCTTATTTGCACTAGCAACTCACGAAGCACAAATGCGCATAAAAGAAATTGGAATCCGCAAGGTCCTCGGAGCAAGCACCTTTGGTGTCGTAAGACTATTGGGCAAAAATTTCGTGATACTCGTTTCTATTGCCATTTTGATTGCCTGCCCCATTGCGGTCTATTTGATGAATAAATGGTTAAGCAATTTTGCCTATAAAACAGATCTGGACATACAGACCTTAATCTTCGGCAGCATTCTGGCCTTGCTGATCGCAATTACCACAGTTAGTTACCAGGCTATTCGTGCCGCTTTAAGTAATCCCGTAGACAGTTTAAGAGATGAATAAAAGAAGCTCAATAGTGATCAGAGAAAGTAATAGGTCTCAATAATGAGTCCATTGCGTTCTCTACAACATCATCACAATTAGAAGTGAGGGCAATATTTATCACGATAAATGTTTAAAAGACGAATAAATGAAATACTAAAGTTAGCGTTGCTACGAAAAAGCGAATTACTGAACTAAATAATTTTAAAAACAGCAACAATGATACAAAATTATATTAAAATAGCCTGGCGCAATATACTTAAGAATAGAGGCTATGCCACCATAAATATTGTAGGCCTCGCCATCGGCTTGGCTTGCTGTTTATTAATTGTTATTTATGTACAGCATGAACTCTCCTACGATAAGTATCATATCAACAAAGACCGCATTTTCCGTGTCGTACATGATTATAAAGAAGTCGGTAGCACAGAACAGCATCAAATCTGGGGGAATGCCCCAATTGGAGATGCACTGAAAGCTGCCTTCCCAGAGATAGAGAAGATCGTTCAATTTTCCGGGCAAACCTCGATCCTACTCAAACAAGGAGAAAATAAATTTCAGGAAGAAAATGTATTTTTCATGGACTCCACCGCCTTTGATGTATTCAGCTGGAAAATCCTTGCCGGAAACCCACAAACAGCATTAAAAAATGCATATTCTGTTGTATTGACTGAAAGCACCGCTAAAAAATATTTCGGTGATCAGAACCCCATTGGCAAAACCATTGAAGGAGGCTTAGCAGCAGGTCGCGCTGATGCAGGTCTATATACTGTAACAGCTGTAATGGAAGATGTTCCGGCCAACTCACATTTTACCTTCGATGCTTTACTATCCATGAGTACTTTTCGGAAAGCAAGACCTGGTATCTTCGAAAAAGAAGGTTGGGACTATGTAGATTTTTACACCTATTTTTTAACATCGAAAGAATTCGATCCCACAAAATTCAATGAGAAGATACCTGACTTTCTCAAACGGCATATCCCGGCACAAGTAAACGCCAATTCAAAATACAGTTTCCATCTCGAGCCCATGCTCCAGGCGTATATGCATTCCTCTGCGGATCGGCAACCGGGTACAACAGGTAGCTTTCAAAATTTGTACATTTTTGCGATTATCGGCGGATTCATCCTGCTGATTGCCTGTGTTAACTTTATGAATCTCGCGACTTCCAGATCCATGGAGCGCGCCAGGGAAGTCGGTGTCCGAAAAGCCATTGGTGCCAATAAAAGCAATCTGATTCTACAGTTTATGTCGGAGTCGCTGGTACTCGTATTTATCAGTAGTATATTGGCTATCGCTTTGGTCATTACCTTTCTTCCTTTTATGGAAGCTTTTTCCGGTAAACAATTTGGCTATTCAACCCTCCTTAACGGTAATACCTGGACGATTTTCTCCTTGGTCACACTTATAACCGGGCTATTAGCAGCCAGTTATCCCGCATTGATCCTGGCAAATTTCAAACCAATTAAAGTTCTTAAAGGAAGTTTTAGCAACAGTAGAGGCGGTACATTATTACGTCGGGGTCTTGTCGTCTTCCAATTCTGCCTCTCCATCGCATTGATTGCTGGTACTGTAATCGTATTCTCACAATTGAATCAACTGCAACAGCAAGATCTTGGATTTCAAAAAGCACAACGTCTAATCATCGACTATAATTTTGATGAGAAAGTCAACAACAATTTAGAAGCAATCAAAAATACACTCGCAAAAGATAAAGATGTACAGTCGGTGACAGCTTCACGCACAGTACCGGGAACATTTTTTCCAAATGCTGGAACAGAGATTATGTCGATAGATGGCAAAATGACCGATTTCGCTCCCTCACTATATGAAGTAGATATAGACTTTATCCCCAATATGGGCATCAAGATGGCTGCGGGAAGAGCTTACTCGCGCGATTTTCCAGCAGATATCACCCATTCACTTGTGATCAACGAATCGGCAGCCAAATTATGGGGCTATTCAAACCCACAGGATATCATCGGCAAACAATTTAGACAGTGGGGCAAAGAAGGTACAGTCATCGGCGTTGTAAAAGATTTCAATTACCTGTCCCTACATCGCAAAATTGAACCATTGACACTACGACTTGAGCCAAGTAGCAGCCGTTATTTGGCTGTGAACCTAAGAAATGTCGACCAACAAACAATCGCACGAATTGGCGAATTATGGACTGAGCTCGCTCCTCACCGTCCCTTTCTATATAGTTTCTTGGACGATAATTTTAACCGTCAATACGAGGCCGATTATAACTTCAGAAGACTCTTTACGGCATTTTCAAGTCTCGCCCTTTTTATTGCTTGTCTGGGTTTACTGGGATTGGTGACCTATACAGCGCAGCAGCGCACCAAAGAAATCGGGGTACGCAAAGTACTTGGTGCTTCCATATACAATTTAGTGCTAATGCTTTCTTCCGATTTTATCAGATTATTAGTCATTGCGCTCTGTATCGCTACGCCGTTATCATGGATAGCAATGAACAAGTGGCTGGATAATTTCGCCTACCATATTGAACCAAAATGGTGGATGTTTGCTTTTGCCGGATTTTCAGCTGTTCTCATCGCCTTGGTTACTGTTAGCTTCCAAACGTTTAAAGCAGCTAAAGCCAATCCGGTAGATAGCCTGAGAGACGAATAAATAGTATACAAGCAAGAATAAACTTAATATATCAGCACGATACAAATAGATACGGTCATGATCAAGAACTACATAAAAACAGCCTGGCGGAGTATTCGGGCCAACCGATTTTTCAGCATCCTTAATATTAGCGGATTGGCGATTGGCATCTGCATATCCCTTTTGCTATTCGCTTTCATCCGTCAGGAACTGAGTTTTGATACCATGTATTCAAAAGCCGATAATATCTATCGTTTGCACATGCAGCTTTCGGCAGAATACAACCAGGAGAAAATGATCAACCTGCCCAATGCAGTGGGGCCTGCAATGAAATCCGATATTGCGCAGGTTGATAATATGGTACGACTGGTAAAAGATGGTTATGGTGCAACGGCTTCCATTCGCGCTGGAGCAGAAAATTTTAGTGAGAAGCAATTGTATTTAGCCGATTCAACGTTGTTCTCCATCTTTGATTTCCAATTTATAGAAGGCAATGTTCATACTGCGTTTATAAATAAGAAAAGTATCGTCCTTTCCCAATCAACAAAGGAAAAACTGTTTGGAAGAAATGAAGCGCTAGGGAAACTTATTTCCATCAACCAAAGAGATACCGTACAGGTAACCGGTGTATTCAGGGACCTTCCCGCAAATAGCACCCTAGACTGTAATATGGTCATGAATATTATGGATTCCTGGATGGGGCAAAATGTCCATTGGAGCAATGCCAGCTATGAAACGTATATATTACTAAAGAAAGGAACCGATCCGGCTATGGTTGCTCAACAAGCAACAAAGCTGATTGACAAGTATGTTGAAAAAGACCACCGATATTATACCCAATTTTTCCTGCAACCACTGTTAAAGGTGCATCTCTACTCATCGAATCTTGGCGAGGGGGTTACCGAGCGTACAGGGAATATTGATACCATTCGGGCATTATCTGTCCTAGCTTTTCTTGTCATCGTGATTGCCTGTATCAATTACATGAATCTAGCGACCGCAAAGTCGCAGAAAAACGCCAAAGAAGTGGGTGTAAACAAGGTACTCGGCGCTACTCGAGGTCAATTGATTGTCCGCTTCTTTGTGGAAACCGCAACGATTAGTCTATTTGCAATGACAATCGGTGTGGTTCTGGCCAGTATTTTGATCCCGATTTTTAATGCAATTAGTAGTACAAACATTACCATTCAACAACTCCTGAACTGGAATATGCTGGGGATTTTGGCGCTCTCTTGGTGTTTGATTACGTTTGTTGCAGGCAGCTATCCAGCCTTATTCTTATCTAAAATCAAATCGATCGCATTGATGAATAAAGGCTATAACAAACAAGGTAAAACAGTCCTGATCAGACAAATATTGGTGGTATGCCAATTTATCATTTCGATTATATTAATCATTGGCATCTCTGTGATGCTCACCCAGATGAATTTTATTCGAAATAAAGACCTAGGCTATCAACCTGAACATGTGCTCTCGGTTCCAATCCGTTCCTTTCGGAGCCTGGAAAAGCTCAACACGCTCAATAAACAGGTCCAAAGCTTATCAAATACACTGTCCACCACATTCGCACAGTCTTTACCCGGAAGTAATGAAAGCGGAAAAACAACTTATAAATTCGTCACAGATAAACAGGGTTTGCCAACACTGAGCTGTGTTACTTACGGAAAGATAGTAAATACACTCGGATTAAAGCTACTCGCGGGGACAGATTTACCTGACATATGGGGACGTCCAGACTCTACCTGCTATGTTTTGATCAACGAACAAGTAATGAAATATTTAGGCTATAAATCACCGCAAGAAGCCATTGGAAAACATATTGTCACCGAGATGAGTCCGACCAACTCAATCATCACCGGTGTCGTTCAAGATTTTAATTATACAAACCTTAAATCCGAAATCGGAGGTTACAGCTACTATACCATGAATGATCCCTCAGAATCACCACGCAACTTGTTGATCCGTTATAAAACCACTGATGTTCAAGGATATATCAAACAAATAAAGAAGATATATACAGCTGTTGCTCCAGAAGCTGCATTCGATTTTTCATTTTTAGATCAACATGTCCAAAGCCAATACAAAAATGAAATCCGCTCGTCCAATATCATGAGCATGTTTTCATTTCTTACCCTTTTTATAGCCTGTCTCGGTCTTTTGGGATTAGCAGCCTATACCACCGAAGCCCGAAGCAAAGAAATTGGTATCCGCAAAGTACTCGGCGCCAGTGTCCTGGGTATTATTCATTTATTATCTTCGAATTATATCAAACTGATTCTGCTTGCTTTTCTTATTGCTGGACCGATCGCTTACTATCTATTCAGTAATTGGTTAAATGATTTTGTGTACCATATTGAGATGCCTTGGTGGGCATATCTGATTGCAATATTAACAGTAACCCTGCTGGCATTTATCACAATAGGATTCCAGACATTGAAAGCCGCGTTATTGAATCCTGTAGATCGTCTGAGAGACGAATAAATCTAATATATCTTCACATGGTTGAATCAATTAAAACTGAACGATAATGATTGGAAATTCACTAAAAACAGCCTATCGCTTTTTGAAAAAACATAAGTTGATCACATGTATCAATGTGATGAGTTTAGCCATTGGCATCACTGCAACATTAGTTATTTTTTTGATGATCCAGTATGACTATAGTTTCGATAAACATGTACCAAACCGTGAACAGGTTTACCGTATTGTTAGTGACGGTGACATTAAAAACGCGGGGGTATACATGCCTTTGGTTCGAACCATGGAAGATGAGCTACCAAACCTCGACGCCATAGCTCCCGTTTATCGAAGTCATGTTCAAAAATTGAAGATCACGACTCCCAGCAAACAAGCTCAAGTTTTTCCAAAAGAGCATCGCATTGTACTGACCAATAGCCAATATTTCAATATTTTACCACGCAAATGGCTATCCGGAAATCCACTTAGCCTCAATACAGCAGGCCATATCGTGCTGACAGAAAAAACATTGGAAAAATTTTATGGAAATGAGTCTCCAGCCAATGTCATTGGCAAAACCATTGTTTATGCAGACAGTATTCCGCTCCAGGTCGTCGGCGTCGTCGAAAATGCGCAGCATAACTCAGACTTCAATTTTGATAGTTTTATCTCCGAAAAAACAATTCCCCAGAACAATAGTTTAAAGGAGATGTTTAATTGGGAAGCCTGGAACAGCATCTCTGACTCCCATCAGGTTTTGATCAAAACCAAACCCGGTACCCGACCAAACGCGGTAGAAAGTAATATTGCAAACCTATTAAAAAAGTATAAATTTAAAAATGGCGAGAAAATTACTGACCACCTGCTGTTACAACCGCTATCGGATGTCCATTTTAATACGACTTTCAATTATGAGGCTACTAAGCCTGAAACATTACGAAATCTGATCCTGTTGGCATTTTTCCTTTTGGCCTTAGGCGCGGTTAACTTTATCAATTTATCTACCGCGCAATCCATCGAACGGGCAAAAGAAGTGGGCATCCGAAAGACACTGGGAAGTTCAAAATCCACTTTAATTAAACAATTTTTATTGGAGACTTTCCTGATCACGCTTGCAGCAACTGTACTGGCGGTTCTACTGTTACCTCTTTTTCTACAAGTCTTCGAAGGATTTATTCCTAAAAACTTAAACCTGGATTTATTGGATAAAAAATTGATTATAATGTTCCTATTGGCGCAGCTTTTTTTGGTCACGCTACTGGCAGGTTTTTATCCTGCTTGGGTATTGACGGGATATGCACCGGCATTGGCCCTTAAAAATCAGCTGGGGAAAAACACCAATCTTTCCAGAAGTGCATGGATACGTAAAGCACTGACCATTTTCCAATTTGTGATGGCCCAGGCCTTTTTAATCTGTGTATTAATTGTAATTCGGCAAATCAATTACCTATCCCACAAGGATATGGGATTTCAACGTGATGCCATCATCAATATCGATATCCCTGGAGCCTTTCAGAACTCGGACAAAGGACTACTCCTCAAAAATGAGCTATTAAAACTTCCCGAAGTAAAAAAAATAAGCTTTGGAAATATTGCGCCAGCAATGAATGGTTATATGACGACTTCAATAGTTTACGATCAGTCTTCGGACAAAAAATCCTTAACTTTTGATATCCGCTCAGGCGATGAAAACTATTTGGATGTTTATAATATTCCACTTCTGGCCGGAAGAAATATTCGTTTACTGGACTCTACAAGAGAAATACTAATCAATAGAAAAGGTTTAGAATTATTAGGTATCCAAAAACCGCAGGATGCAATTGGCAAAACCTTCGAAAATGGAGCATCTACCATTGTCGGTGTTATGGAAAATTTTGACATTGCCTCGGCGCGCCAAGCTGTCAAGCCTGTATTGTACATCGGAAGTAAGACAGGTTATGTGCTCCATATCGCATTGGACCAAAAACATCCGGAAAACTGGAAAAAGGCAATCGACAAGATAACGGCCACCTACAAATCTACTTTTCCCGACGACGAGATCGACCTTCGCTTTGTAGATGAGATTGTTCAAAAATTCTATAACCAAGAAAAACGACTTTCCAAATTGTTGTCCTGGGCCGTCGGGCTCTCCGTATTTATTGCTGGGTTAGGCTTATTTGGACTGACCATATTTACCGCCAATCAAAGAACAAAAGAGATTGGTATACGTAAAGTTTTAGGAGCTTCAATAGTGCAGATTACTTTTTTATTGCTCAAGAATTTACTTTCCCTGGTGGCAATAGCCTGTTTGATTGCATTCCCGATCGCTTATTATTTTATGTCACATTGGCTAAATGATTTCGCCTATCGCACCACTATGGAACCATGGATTTTTGGATTGTCTGCCCTCAGCCTGATAGCATTTGCCAGTTTCGTGCTATCAACCAAAAGTATTATGGCTGCAAAAGCAAACCCGATAGATAGCCTGAGGGACGAATAGATCAGCTAATGGTGGCGAGAATGGCATACAGTTAATTTTGAATCTAATACAGAGCACAATGATAAAGAATTTCATCAAAACCGCATGGCGCAGTATTTTTTCCAACAAATTCTATAGCGCTATCAATATCCTCGGATTGACCGCAGGATTAGTTGTGGGAATCTTCCTATTACTATGGATAAAGGATGAATTGTCCTTTGATCGTTTTCATAAGAATCAAGGCGCTATCTACAAAATTGGAATTGAGGGCGGAACAGGGATCTCAAAGCGAATATTTGGATCTATCATTGCTCCTGTTGGAAGTTTTGCCAAGAAAGAAATTCCTGAAGTTCAGGATGCTGTACGTATCTTTAGGATCGGTGATGCCACCATCAAGTATAAAGACAAACGATTTACAGAAAAGAATTTCGCTTTTGTAGATCCCAGTTATTTTAGTGTTTTTGATTTTCCGCTTATTCAAGGCAACCAAAAGCAACCTTTTCCCGATAACAATTCTGTTGTTCTTACCGAAACCACCGCCCGTCGGTATTTTGGTGATGAAAATCCAATCGGCAAAACAGTAGTATTGGGAATAGAAGACCTATGTACAGTTAGCGGAGTTATCCCCGACTATCCCGAAAATTCTTCCTTTCAATTTCAGGTACTACTCCCCCTTTCACGGTTTAACGAGCAAGCCTACATAAAAAATAAAACTACCTATGACAATAAAACCTATCTGTCATCGATGGATGAAGATTGGTCGAACTTCTCCTTTGGGACCTACCTGCAATTAAGACCCGACGCGAATCCTGCTGTGGTGGCTCAGAAATTACAAAAGATACATGAACGTAATAAACCGGAAGATGCCCCCGTTCCTTACATTACACAGGAATTAGCCAAGATGCACCTTTACCAGATGGATGGCAGCGATGGCGGTATTGGCACAGTGCGTATTTTTATCGGAATCGCTTTGATCATCCTCGTCATCGCCAGTATCAATTACATCAACCTCTCTACCGCACGATCTTTGTCCAGGTCCAAAGAGGTTGGCATCCGTAAAATTATAGGCGCCGGAAGAAAAGAACTATTTTTCCAGTTTATGTTAGAGACCACGCTGCTCTTTACCGTCGCCGCAACTTTAGCCATCTGCATTGTTTTTATCTTCCTTCCCTTGTTCAACAGTTTCTCAGGCAAACAAATTTCTCTGCAACTATTTAGCACCGAATTATGGAGCTACATATTAATGATGCTAATAGGCACCTTACTGCTGACCAGCATTTATCCTGCACTATTGCTTTCAAAATTTGATCCGATCAACGTATTAAAAGGTAGATTCGGAATGAAGAAATCCAATTTCAGAAAAATATTGGTTGTCTTGCAGTTCACAGTTTCTATAGTTCTTATCGCAATGACAATTGTTATTGGCCGACAATTGGAATATATACGCAACAAGAACCTAGGCTACGAAAAGAGCAATATTATCTCCGTTGCAATGGCACCAAAAATGGCGCAGCATTTTGATGCCGTCAAAAGTGATCTCCTCAAAAATAAAGGTATAAGCGATGTCATTCGGCTTGGCCGCGATATGGTATACGGTGGAGCATCCACTGGAGATAATGATTGGGATGGAAAACCCAGCAATTCAAATCTGTGGTTCAGCATGACCTATTCGGATCAATCCGCGCTTGATTTTTTCAAGATAAAGCTAATACAGGGAAAAAACTTCACTGGCTCGATGGCAGATTCTACGCACTTTCTAATCAATGAAACTGCCGTTCGTGAGATGGGATTGAAAAATCCAATTGGTAGCCGCTTACGGATCCGAACAGTTTCCGGAACCATTATTGGTGTCGTCAAAGACTTTAATTATGCGAGTGTACGTCAAAAAATAGAGCCTATGGTTTTTCAATTTAGTCCAAAAGATTGTCAGCAACTTTATGTCAAAACAACCCCTGCTGGGACCGAATCAGCATTACATGCCCTCCAACAAATCTGGAAAAACTACTATGACGATATGCCCATCAACTATAGCTTTCTGGATGAAAGTTATCAAAAGCAGTATATGAGCGAGCAAAAACAAGGAACATTGTTTAACTTCTTTGCCGTCATAGCGATACTGATTTCTTGCCTGGGACTTCTTGGATTATGCACCTATACCGCACAACTGAAAACCAAGGAAATTGGCATCAGAAAAGTTCTCGGCGCGACGGTCTTCCATATTATACAGATGCTGAATAAAGAATTTTTGCTTTTGATCCTTATCGCTAATATTATCGCACTTCCGATTGCATTATATTTCACTTCAGATTGGCTAGATGGATTTGCCTTCAGGACAACAGTACCCATAACAATATTTTTCTCTGCTGGGCTACTAACGATTATCATTGCCCTCTTTACCGTTAGCTTTCAATCCATCAAAGCAGCGATCGCGAACCCCGTCAAGAGTCTAAAAGACGAATAGCTTTTATTCATAAAAAATCGACCCAAAATATATTGAACAATTAATCAGCACACCGAAATAACAAACATAACCATCAAACAGCACCATGATTAAATTATTTTTGAAAACTGCTTTACGTAATCTTAAACGAAACCCCTTACATACGACAATCAATATTCTCGGATTGTCGTTAGGGTTTACCGTTGCCTTAGTAAGTACGCTATGGATCTTAAAACAGTTTTCCTTCAACCGCAATCATGAGAATTATGACAATATTTATCAGGTCATGTTAACAGGTACATTCAATAATGAAAAATCTACTGGCCATTCGACTCCTATTCCCCTTGCAAAGGTTATTGCATCTGATTTCACCAATGAGATGCAGCATATCACATTGATAACAAATGAAAGTAATAACCTTAAAGTCGGGAACAAGAAGCTCAATGCTGAGGGCTTTTATGCCATGGGCGAATTTTCTGAATTATTTTCGTTAAAACCAATACAGGGAGATATTTCAACCCCAACCGCTGCCTCTACCATTATTATTTCTGAATCATTGGCGCAACGGCTATTTGGTTCCAATAATAGCGTCGGAAAAACTATTCTATTCAATGGAAAAGAACAATATAGCATACAGGGTATCTTTGAGGACATCCCAGAAAATAGTACTTTTCAAGGATTAGAATATATCCTTCCGTTTGGAGATTATCTCCATAAAAACGAAGGTATAGACCAAAAGTGGTCGCACTGTTATTTTCGCACATTCGGAAAAATCGAGAACCCACAAAACATCTCTGGGCTTGAACGTAAATTGACCAATATCTTTAGAACAAACCTTACCGATATAAACCCCGAAATTCTTTTGCATCCTATGTCCAAATGGCATCTCTATGATGCATTCAAAAATGGTAAAAATGCAGGCGGACAAATTCAATATGTATGGATGTTTGCCTGGATCAGTATTTTTATCCTGCTGTTGGCAAGTATAAATTTTATTAATCTCAATACAGCCCGAAGTTTAAAAAGAGGGAAAGAAATTGGAGTTTTAAAATCTGTTGGGGTCAATCGTCGACAACTGATCGCTGGTTTTCTGGTGGAGTCAACCCTAGCGGTATGTTGCGCCTTTTTGATCGCGACACTACTGGCTACCCTAATCCTTCCTTGGATCAATACCATCACTCATACCACACTGCACATCCCTTTCGCCGATTTTCGTTTTTATAGTTATTCGCTATTAGGAATACTTGTTATTGGACTTCTTGCGGGTCTATATCCTGCATTGTTCTTATCCTCTTTTAATCCGGTCCTTGCACTCAAAGGAAAAGTGAGCATAAGTAAGGGTAGTTTCAATGCTAGAAAAGGTATGGTTGTCCTCCAGTTTGCTATTTCCATCTTTCTGATGATTGCAACCTATTTGGTCATAAAACAATTGCGTTATACAAAAGATCGTCCGATTGGCTACAATAGTTCAAACCTAATCAACGTAAACAATAGTAGTGAATTAATTACCAAAAACTTTGAGGTCCTGAGAAAACAACTGGTGGATCAACGTCTGATTCAGGACGCCTCACTCACTTCAAATTTTGTCAACCATCTCTCTTTGACCGGTGGAGGTTTCAACTGGCAGGGGAATGAAACAAAGGAAGGGTCTATTATGGGAATTTTCACCATAGACGAAAACTTTTCCAAAACTGTACAATGGAACTTTTTAAAAGGGAGGAACTTCTCAAAGGATTTCAAGACTGATTCAACTGCCGTAATTATCAATGAAGCCGCGGCGAAATTTATGGGGGTTACAGACTTAACGAGCAAACAATTATCTAAAAGAGGAATCAACTATACGATTATCGGCATTATACAAAATACCTTATCCGAATCCCCCTTCAGCGCTATTACGCCTACAGCCTACTTTCTTGATTTTTTACCCAAAAATAAAATAACAATCAGATTGAATGAGCAGCAAGATATTAGCCAAACGATGAAAGCAATCGCCCAACAGTTCAATCGCTTTGATCCGGATCTCATCTTTGATTACATCTTCACAGATAAAGAATATGCCAAGCAATTTGAACAAATGGAAATGATCAAAAGTCTGACTAGTATTTTTACGGGACTGGCAATATTGATTTCCTGTCTTGGGCTATATGCCTTGGTCTCCTTTCTAACCGAACAACGCGAAAAAGAAATTGGTATCCGTAAGGTCCTTGGGGCATCAGAACTTAGTTTATGGAAATTATTGTGCACCGAATACCTCTGGTTGACATTGATGGGTTTCCTCGTTGCAGCTCCTCTAGCCTATCTGTTAATGGAAACATGGCTCGACAATTACGTTTATCGCATTTCAATTAGCTGGGCCGTATTTGCCTTTACCGGATTAACTGCACTGGTCATCACCCTCCTAACGGTTAGTTATCAAGCCATTAAAGCAGCATTGACTAACCCAGTAATCACATTACGGAACGAGTAGATCTACATGTTCGGCGACGGACAGCAGACTGTCCGTTTCCGAACATACCACGCGACCACAATAATACAAAAACACCTAAAAATCAAAAACTTATACTTATGGCAAACGAATTGAATTAGCTATTTACACTGTGCCATGATCAGCAGACAATGATCTATTGGATAAACTGGTTTGAGGGACGGAATTTCTGAAAAAGTCAAAAACTCAATACGATGATTAAGAATTACCTTAAAATTGCTTGGCGGAATATCAAAAAAAATAAGGGGTTTTCCTTATTAAATATGCTTGGTTTAAGTTTGGGCATTACCTGCTTCCTGTTATTAGCAGCCTATATATTTCACGAATCAAGTTATGAACGTTTTTTTCCAAATGCCGACCGTTTAGCTTATTTCAGTCTGACCTATAAGGCGCCCAATAGTACCGAAGAGGTAAACTCCAGTGTAACGCCCACAGCACTAGCACCAACCTTGCAAGCGGAGCTTCCCGAAATCGAACAGGCAACCCGATTATATGGATACTCCAAAGCCGGAAATATAGCTTCGAAAGATGAGACTACGAAGGAAAAAAAACTGATGTACGCCGATCCTAATTTTTTTAACACCTTAGGCTATACATTTATCGAGGGCGACGCGAAACATGCGTTAACCGAACCTAATCAAATCGTACTGACAAAAAAACTAGCCGAAAAATACTTCCCAAAACAATCTGCACTGGGAAAAACCTTGGCGATAGATAAAGTCAATTGGAAAGTCTCCGGTGTCATACAAGATCTGCCAACAAATACACAGATAAATTTCACGGCCATTCTTTCCAACAAAGATTTGCCACGCTACAAGCAACCAGAATGGTCTTCGGCAAATGACATCACCATTGCGCTGTTAAAAAACAAAGACAGTTTTGGCACGATCCAACAAAAATTAGATCAGATCACCAAAGCGAAATTTGCCGAGGCAACCAAACAAGGTTATCAATTTAGCTTTTCAATTGAAAAACTAATAGATATTCATCTTCATTCTAAGGCTGCAGGTTCTGGCAACCTGGTATATATCTATATTTTGATGGCTCTAGGAGCTGCGCTTATTATCCTGACGAGCATTAACTTCACAAATTTAATATTGGCACATGCCATCGAACGCAAAAAGGAAATCGGCGTTAAGAAAGTCTTAGGCGCTGCCCGAAAAACGATTTTCTTTCAATTCTTCTTAGAGTGTAGCTTGATGGTATTGCTTTCCCTTTCTTTCGGCTTGCTGGCTACATTTCTATTATTGCCCCTATTCAGTTCGTACATGGGAAGCGAAATGCAATTAACGATATGGACAGATCCTAGGTTCTATGCGATCCTGTTTTTATTTTTTATCGTATTGACACTAACTTCTGGTGGATGGCCGGCCTATTCCATTGCCAGCTCAAAACCAATGTCTATTTTCAAACGGAAATTGGCGGAGAAACAAAGCGGGATTTCTTTTAGCAAGGTATTGGTTACTTTCCAATTTAGCATATCCATCTTCTTTATCATCTGTACCCTATTTGCGGGACGTCAAATGCAATTTATACAATCCAAAAATACAGGACTAGACCGTACCGATATGCTGGTCATCGATGGCCAGGGATGGCAGGACAAGGAGCGGCAATTATTAAAAGATAAATTGATGCAACTCAATAGTGTTCGGGGTGTAACTGCCTCCTATGACAACCCGGTCAATATTCAAGGCGGATATAGCATTAACTCTGTTGAAGGTCAACCGACTGATTTCGAAATGAATGTGACAGCAATTCCTATCGAAAAAGATTTTGTATCAGTCTTCCGTATCAAAACAGTGGCTGGGGAACCTCTTTCCGATACAGATATTTTACGTGCACGGGATACCCTATCTCCGGAATATAGTTTTGTGATCAATACACTCGCTGCATCGGCGATGGGATTTACACCACAACAAGCAGTCGGCAAAAAAATCAATTTAAACGGCCGTAAAGGCAGTATTAAACAAGTCGTTGCCAGTTTTAACTTTGCCTCACTCCACAATGAGATTAAGCCAATTGTACTTTTTCCGGAATACTTTTATTTTGGTAATATTTTCATCCGTCTAAACCCAGATGCACCAATTCAGGATGCAATAGCGCAAGTGAAATCTGTCGTGAAAGATATTGATGCGAAAAATCAATTTGAGTATCATTTTCTAAATGATGACTATAGTAAACTCTATTTAAAAGATCAACAGACGACAAAAGTCATGCAGCTCTTTTCGCTTATTACAATTGCCATTGCATGCATGGGATTATTCGCACTATCCGCTTATGCCGTGCAACAGCGTGTCAAAGAAATCGGAATCCGCAAAGTATTGGGTGCTTCCGTATTCAAAATCGTCAAGATCCTCAGCGTTGACTTTATGGTACTCGTTTGTTCAGCACTTTTGATCGCCATACCATTGGGATGGTACGCCATGCATCGTTGGATGGACAATTTTGCTTATCACATTACACTGGACTGGTGGGTATTTATCATCGCAGGATCAAGCGCACTGCTGGTTTCCTTTATAACAATCAGTTTTCAAACGATAAAAGCAGCACTCACAAATCCCATTGACAGTTTAAGGGATGAATAATTTAATAAAAAAATAGAAATAACATGTTTAAAAACCATATTAAAATCGCTTGGCGGAATCTTTGGAAAAGTAAGAGTTATTCCATTATTAATATCCTTGGACTTTCCATTGGCATGACTGCTGTATTGATTATCGGCATATGGGTACAAAACCAATTACAGTTTGACAATTTTTATAGCAACAAAGAAAACTTATATAAGATCTGGATTAAAAGCCAAAATGATGAGGGAAAAGTAGGTATGAATGAGATTACTTCTGGACGAGCAGCACGTGCTCTCGTGGAAGACTATCCAGAAGTTGAACATGCTGCGCGTATGTATTGGAGTACCACTAGACTGATATCATTTGATGACAAAAAAATCAAATCCAAAGGAAATGAAGTCGATCCAGATTTTATCCGCATGTTTGATTTTAAACTCCTCAAAGGAAATGGTGATCAAGCTTTACAAGAAACAAAAAATATTATTCTTACGGAAAGCTTGGCCACAAGCATATTTGGTGACGTAGATCCATTGAATAAAACCATCATACTTGATAATAAGGAGCCTTATCAGGTTTCTGCAGTTATGCAGGATCTTCCAAATAATACAAGTTTTGATTTCACCTACCTGATACCTTTAGTCGATGCTAGCAAATATTCACCAAATTGGAATACAATCACATTCTCAAGTTACGTACAATTAAAGGCGGGAACTAATATTGACGCTTTTAATAAAAAGCTTGTCAACATAATTGAGAAAAAATCCAACAACGAGTTAAAAGGGTCTCTTTTCTTATATCCAATATCCAAAATGCACCTGTATTCAAAATTTGAACAGGGTATTCCAGTTGGTGGAAAAATCGATCAGGTTAAACTTGTTGCGGGAATTGGTTTATTAATTTTATTGATAGCCTGTATCAATTTTATCAATCTCAGTACGGCGCGCAGCCAAAAAAGGGCAAAAGAGGTTGCTATACGAAAAGTTGTCGGGGCACAGCGTTTCAACCTCATTGCACAATTTCTGACAGAATCCCTATTATTGGCGATGATCTCAGGACCCCTTGCCATCACATTGGCAGTACTGATTCTTCCATTATTCAATAAGATATTTGATAAACCGTTGGTACTCGCTTTGTCAGATCCGACAATCTGGTTCTCGTTGATCGGGTTCATTTTTCTAACAGGTATCCTTGCGGGACTATATCCTGCATTTGTGCTATCGGCTTTCAAACCGATAAAATCACTAAAAATATTTGGCTCATCAAAAAATGTCACCTTGAATTTCCGTGAATTATTGGTCATTTTTCAATTCGGTATTGCCATCATACTTATTATTGCTACGATTGTCGTCCGGAAACAAATTGAATATGCAGGACAACGTGATGTTGGCTATAATACCGATCAACTTATTGAGATAGGAATAGAAGGTGATATGGGTAAAAATTACGAAGCGATCAAATCCGAACTGCTCAACAGTAGAGTTGCTACTGCTGTCACACGTACCGGATCATCAATCACTAGCTTTGCTGGAAGTGCTTTTGGGGGTTTCTCCTGGACTGGTTCAACACCTGAACAGGAGAAAAAAATGGGCTTTGATCTAGGAAGAGCAGAAAATGACCTTGTCAAAACTCTCGGATTAAAACTCACCGCTGGTCGTGATATCGATTATCCCAGATTAGCTGCCGATAGCGCTGCTGCATTGCTGAACGAAGCCGCTATTAAAGAAATGAAACTAGAAAATCCTATTGGAAGCGTTCTAAAATGGGGAGACAATACCTATACCATCGTTGGAGTCATCAACGATTACATCAGCGGTTCTCCTTATAATCCCGTAAAGCCTATGTTTATTTACGCCAACAAGAAATCCTTTTTCAATCTAGTGATTCGTACCAGCCCGACAACTTCAATGAGCAATCAGCTAAAACAAATCGAACAGATCATTAAAAAGTTCAACCCTGCATACCCTTTCGAATATCAATTTGTCGATCAAAAATTTGCCGGCAAATTTAAAGATCAGCAACAGACAGCTCAACTGGCATTCATCTTTTCGGGGCTAACGATTTTTATATCTTGCCTAGGTTTATTTGGATTGGCATCCTATATTGCAGAACTAAGGACCAAGGAAATTGGTATACGCAAGGTACTCGGCGCTTCTGTTAGTGGCATTACAGCCATGCTCTCCAAAGATTTTATCAAATTGGTGATTATTTCTATTGTGCTGGCCTCACCAATTGCTTGGTGGGCAATGAACCAATGGTTGCAGGATTTCTCCTATCGGATTGAAATACAATGGTGGATTTTTGCGTTGGCGGGCGCTGCAGCCCTTTTGGTCGCCTTCGTGACAGTAAGTTCACAAGCTATCAGGGCCGCAAATTACAATCCGGTAAAAACATTAAGAGACGAATAAAATTATCTATTATCTCATATTTCAACAGAAAAGACATGATCAAGACATACATCAAAGTAGCGTGGCGGAATTTACTGAAGAACAAAGCTTTTTCAGCGATTAACGTTCTTGGTTTGGCCATCGGTATGGCCGGAGCCTTACTTATTGCCCTATGGCTGCAAAATATGTTGGGCACAGACCGCTTTCACGAAAAAAGTGAACGTCTTTATATTATCAGCAACCGCGATACCTATCAAGGCGAAACACATGCCTGGACAAATACGCCTAAGATCATGGGGCCAACACTGAAGAGTGATTTTCCCGAAATCGAAAGTTTTACACGCATCGAGCAGGATGATAAGTTTCTGACAAGCTATGCGGATAAAAATCTAGTTTCCAGCGTTAGTTTTGTCGATCCTGGCTTCTTTAATATGTTTAGCTATCCCTTGCTTAAAGGTGATAAATCCAATCCGCTTAAAGATGCAAACTCAGTTGTCATTACGGAAAAATATGCAAAAGCCCTGTTCGGTGATACGGATCCAATCGGTAAAACCATCAAAATTGAATCAACGTATTTAGTGACTGTCCAAGCGATCGTAAAAGACCCTTCAAGTTATAGTAGCATACAATTTGATTACTTGCTTTCATGGGAGCTGGCCAAGAAAATGGGCTATGTAGATGAAAATTGGTCTAATAACTCTACTTATACCTATGTGCTGTTACGGGAAGGGACAACATTGGAGGACTTTAATGCCAAAATCAGACTTTTCAGCCAGAACCATATCAATGTGGGAGATAACGAAATCAAATCAACAAACGAAATTTTTGCATTCCCATACAAAGACACTTACCTCTACAATAGAAGTGAAAATGGAGCCTATACGGCCGGAAGAATCCAATTAGTTCGTTTATTTACTTGGATCGGGGCTTTTATTTTGCTCGTTGCCTGTATTAATTTTATGAATCTAAGTACTGCCCGCTCCGAGAAAAGAGCCAAAGAGGTCGGCGTACGTAAAGTAGTCGGTGCACAAAGAAAAAGCCTTATCTTACAATTCATTATCGAGAGTATCCTGGTCAGTATTGCAGCTATGATAATCGCTTTCATAGCTATTGTACTGGTTCTTCCTGCCTTTAATAATCTGGTTGAAAAAAATCTCACGATATCCATCCTGTCCGGCAATACCTGGTTATTTTTAATCGGATTCACTTTGTTGACAGGCATATTGGCGGGAAGTTACCCCGCATTTTTTCTCTCCTCTTTTAAACCGTTGAAAACACTAAAAGGAAAATTGAATACCTACAACAAAGGAATCAGTGTACGTTCTATCCTGGTTGTTGTCCAATTCAGCCTCGCAATTATCTTGGTTATAGCAACCATCATCGTTTCGCAACAGATCCAGCATACCAAGGACCGGGATCGTGGGTATAATGATAATGGACTTTTAGCAACCCGGTTTACTGGAAAAATCAATGGCGGAAAAATTTATCAAACTCTTCGAAATGAATTGTTGGCCAGCAATGCGGTGGTATCAGTATCCAAAAACATGTCCCCGGTAACGGATCGTTATAGCAACGGTTGGGGCTTTTCCTGGCAGGGTAGTACAGAGAGCGATAAAAAGTTTTCCTTTGACCGTTTTAGTACCGACGCCGATGCCGTTAAAACGTTAGGATTTAAACTTGTAGCTGGACGTGATATCGATGTATACAAATATCCAACAGACAGTAATGCCATGTTACTGACCGAAACAGCTGTCAAACAGATGCGCTTAAAGAATCCTCTTGGGCAAACAATAAACGGGGACGGTCAGAATTGGACCGTGGTTGGGATAATTAAAGATTTTATCACAGAATCCCCTTTTGCAGCAAGTTATCCAATGATCGTCCTTGGACCAAAATCCTGGTTCACAAATATTCATTATCGCTTAAATCCAAACAACAGCACCGCCGCGAATTTAAAAACCATCGAGGCAATCTTTAAAAAATTCAATCCAGAATATCCATTTGAATATAAATTCATCGACGAAAATTTTGAAGCTAAATTCAAAGAAACACAGGCTATTGGGACAATTTCAATGCTATTTTCGGGGCTGACCATTTTTATTTCCTGTCTTGGCCTACTGGCTCTGATCGCTTATATGGCGGAGACACGCATGAAAGAAATTGCCGTTCGCAAAGTCCTCGGAGCCAGTGTGGCACAAGTAACTTCATTGCTATCTGTAGACTTTATTAAATTAGTGGTTATTGCTATCCTGATCGCCTCACCGATCGCGTGGTGGGTAATGGACAAATGGTTGCAGGATTATAGCTACCGCATACAGGTTCAATGGCATTATTTCGCTTTCGCCGGATTAATGGCCATATTGATCAGTATGGCAACCATCAGTTATCAAGCCATTAAGGCAGCACTTAGCAATCCGGTGAATAGCCTCAGAAATGAATAACCAATACGATCTCATCATGATAAAGAACAATCTAAAAATAGCGTGGCGAAATCTAAGAAGAAATTCTTCCACATCGATCATCAATATCACTGGGTTGGCCATGGGTATTGCGATCTGCTTACTGATAAGCCTATATGTTGCTGATGAATTCAGTTTTGATCGCTTCAATACAAATGCAGATCGTATTGTGCGTATAGTCTTCCGGGGTACAGTAAAAGGAGGAACAATCAATGAGGCACATGTGATGCCTCCCGTGGCAGCCACAATGAAGGCTGAATTAGCCGAAGTCGAGGAAACAGCCCGTCTGAGACAAGGCGGAGCTCCCCTATTTACGGTTGGCAATAAGGTTTTTCGTGATGAACAGATAGCCTATGTTGATGCATCTTTCTTTAAAATATTTACCTTGCCTCTTATCAAAGGTGATGCGAATACCGCTGTCAAGATGCCTTATACGGCGGTAATATCTGAATCCATGGCACGCAAATACTTTGGAACGACAGACGTCGTAGGTCGGGATCTCGCCATAAAAGGTGATCAAAATATCCTAAAAATTACCGGGGTAATGAAGGATATTCCCAAAAACTCGCACTTCCATTTTGATATTTTTACCTCAATGGCAGCCTTGGAAGACTCCCGTTCCAACTCTTGGATGACATCCGAGTACTATACTTATGCGCTCCTCAAGGAAAATACCGCATTAAAGAATCTAGAAAAAAACTTAGCGACCTTATTTGACAAACATGTTGGGGCACAGTTCATGTCCGGTTTCGGAATGAGTTATGAGGATTACAAAAAATCAGGCAATACAATAGGCCTTTATTTGCAGCCCCTGACTGACATCCATCTACATTCAAATTTTGGCTACGATCTCAGCCCATCAGGCGATATCCGCTATATTTATATTTTTAGTGCTATCGCCCTTTTTATGCTATTGATCGCGACGATCAATTTTATGAATTTGTCTACAGCCAGCGGTTTCCGGAGAAGTCGGGAAGTAGGCGTACGGAAAGTACTCGGTGCCAATAAACAGAGCCTGATCCGCCAGTTCATCACCGAAGGAGTTCTATTGACCTACTTAGCGCTATTTTTGGCCGTCGGCCTTGTTTTACTTGCTCTTCCCCTATTTAACCAATTATCGGGTAAATCCATTGCGATTCAACAGCTCGATTTTGCCAAAATAATCCCGATTCTACTCGCATTCGGCTTACTGGTCGGTCTATTTTCGAGTACCTATTCTGCTTTATATCTAGCGGCATTTAACCCCTTGAGCGTATTAAAAGGACGTTTGTTGCGTTCTACAAAACGGTTTAATCTCCGAAGCAGCCTTGTGGTCTTTCAGTTTATTATTTCTGTGGGACTCATTTTCTGTACCGTAGTTGTCGTCCGACAGCTCGATTATATGCGGAACATCAAATTAGGCTATGAGAAAGAGAATGTCATTGTGATCCAGAGCTGGCCTTTGGGCGAAAACGAGAAAACTTACGTCAAATTGCTATCCGAAGACAGCCGTGTCAAACATATTTCCCGTTCGTCTTATCTTCCCGCCGGTGAAACCAACAACAACAACTTCTTTGTCTATCCGGATGGAAATACAGAACAATGGGTCAAAACACTACGTTATGATGTAGATGAGGAATATATTCCTGCAATGGGCATGCAGCTTCATGAGGGACGAAATTTTTCCAAAGGTTTTGGTAACGATACCTTATCCATTATCGTGAATGAAACCGCAGCAAGAGATCTGGGCTGGAAAGGAAAAAGCCTTGGCCGTACATTGACCAATAAGGATAATAAAACCTATCGTGTCGTGGGTGTTGTCAAAGATTTTCATTTTAAATCATTACATGAGCCCATTTCACCCTTGGTCATGGTGCTGGGTGATCAAGCTGGAAGTCTAATTGTGAAAACACAGACAAAAGACACTGAGGCGCTGATTAAAAAGTTGAAAGCTGTATATGAATCTTTTCCTTCCGATATTCCATTCAATTATTCTTTCCTCGACGAACGCTATGCTCAAACCTATCAGGCCGAAGTCAAAACTGGAAAATTGTTGAGCATATTCGCCGGGCTGACAATCTTTGTCGCTTGTCTGGGTTTATTTGGATTAGCTATTTTTACGTCAAACCAACGCCGGAAAGAAATTGGTATACGTAAGGTCATTGGCGCATCTGTTCCAGGTATTACAGGAATGCTTTCGGCGGAATTTATCAAACTTGTCCTGATCGCCATTATGATTTCCTCGCCGATTGCCTGGTGGGCGATGTACAAATGGTTGGAAAATTTTGCCTACAGGATTGAAATACAATGGTGGATGTTTGCCATTGCAGGATTGCTCGCTGTGCTTATCGCACTGCTAACCGTGAGTTCGCAAGCCATCAAGGCTGCTGTAGCAAATCCCGTCGATAGCCTGCGGGAGGAATAACCGCCAATACGACAAAAACAAGATATTGTAAACGCAACACAATAAAATTATGATCAAAATATATTTCAGATCAGCCCTGAGACAATTGTTGAAACATAGCTATTATACCCTTTTAACGATTGCTGGTTTAGGTTTAGCAATTGCCTGTAGTTTATTTATTTATATCTACAACAGCTTCCAATATAGTTTTGATCAATTTCATACTGATAAGGATCGCACCTTTCTGGTCGTACAGGATCTCAAACTGGAGCAGGTAGAGCATAGCAAAGGCGGATCCTATGCCATGTACAACGCTATTTCACGTGAAATCCCCCAAGTGGAAAGGACAGTATTGTATATGGATAATAAAGACCTGACCCTACGGATAGCGGATCAGTTATATAAAACAGCGGGTAAAGCTGCCTTTGTTTCATCAGAATATTTCAACACCTTAAATTTTCCCTGGCTGGAGGGATCCCCAAAAGATCTGGATCAGCCTAACACCGTCGCATTGACCAAAACAATTGCCAAAACTTATTTTAATAACGATAACCCCCTAGGCAAAACGATCTTAGTCGACAGCAAGTTCCCGGTAAAAGTTGTGGGTATCATCGATGACCGTAACAAAAATTCAGACTTCCGTTCTGAAATCTATTTTTCACAAAGTTCTGTTGCTACCTTATGGCAGATCCCTCAAGATGATGGCTTCTTCAACAATTGGGGCTATTCCAACTCAAGTAATAATATTCTTGTCACCTTAAAAAATGCAGCCGACAAAAGTATCGTTGAGCAGGCTATACATGCGCTTGTTGCCAAGTATTGGCATAAAGATGTATTACAGACATTCAGTTATAAACTCCTGCCATTGACTAGTTACCATTTTGACATAGATTACGGAAAGGGAACACAACATACGTTGCTGAATATCCTAGTTGTGATAGCAATCGGAGTCAGTATTATGGCTTTGGTCAATTACAGCAATATCACCTTTGCCAGACAAATGAACCGCAGTGTGGAAATGGGCGTGAGAAAGGTATTGGGCAGTTCAAAAAGACAGCTATATATTCAGTTTCTGATTGAAACTCTGATTCTGACCGCTGCTGCTATTATATTTGCCTTAGTTTTATTGCTGATCTTTTCCAATTGGGCAAATCAGGCACTTTTTCCAAATGAGCCGGTACAGATTGTCCATCCTGCTGCTTTTACCGCGATCATAGCTATCATCTGGATTTCGACGAGCTTATTAACCTCCCTCTATCCACTGATTTTTGTCAGTCAGATGAACATCCAGCAGGCACTGAAAAAGCTGACCATAGGCCCCTGGAGTTTTAGCCGTAAAACGCTTATTGTGTTTCAGAATGTAATCGCCATGACACTGCTGATCGCCACTTTCGTTATTGTCTTACAGGTAAATCACCTCAAAAACACTGATATAGGATTTAGTAGGGAACAGATTATTCTGCTTCCGTTCACAAAAGAAATGATCCGATCAAAAGCGAAAATTGCTCATTTCATCAGCAATAGAACCGATATTCAATCGTATACTTTTAGCGATAACCCTCCCTCATCTGAAAAGGTCTGGGGCGGAACCATACAGTTTGATAACAGGACGGAATGGGAGAAATGGCCTGCCCGATACGCTATCGGGGATTCGGCTTATATCAGCACATTCAACATCAAATTATTAGCAGGAAGAAATTTCAATGACAATCCGCAGAAGCCAGAATTTCTGATCAATCAGAATATGGCTACCGCATTGGGCTTTAAAGATCCTAATGCTATTATCGGCAAGTCTTTAAATGCCGGTGGGTTGAATGAGGAACAAGCGGGAACTATTGTAGGCGTTGTTGCGGACTTTAGCACCAATTCGCTGAACGAACCCATCTCCCCTACAGTAATTGGCTATAACGAAACACGGTTAAAAAATGTAGCGATTAAATTGAAAGGTACCGATCATCAATTGCTCGTGAAAGATCTGGAACAACAATGGAAAAACTGGTATCCCGATGAAGTGTTCCAATACAGATTCTATGATCAGCAGATTGCTCAGCTCTACAAGAAAGAAGCATTACTGGAAAAACTGATCTGGATTGCTGCTATCGTTGCGATAAGCATCAGTATGCTCGGTCTTCTGGGACTGCTCTCCATCAACATCCTGAAACGAACAAAAGAAATCGGAATCCGGAAAGTGTTAGGTTCTTCGGTAACAGGTATTATCCTGTTGCTTTCTCAGGATTTCTTCAAATGGATCACAATTGCCTTTGTATTTGCGACTCCCCTGGCTTATTATCTGATGAATCGCTGGCTGGACAATTTCCCATTTCGAATCAGTATGGGCTGGTGGATCTTTGCATTGGCTTTCTGTGTTGGGCTTATTTTAACAATTGTCGTGGTATCTCTCCAATCTATAAAAGCCGCCACAGCCAATCCTGTTAATAGTTTAAGGGACGAATAGAAACAAAACTTTTAAATAGGAAACAAGCAATCCTATAGGTAGCTTAAGCTATGCCAAGTTTAACTGCCTGTTTATTTACAATTCTTTCGGGAAATCGACGGGATCAAGGTGTTCACGGATGCACATCGGCTGTCCGAAATCGGACAGTCGATTCAGCAAAAACCATTTTAACAAACTAACAGTCAAACAAATATATACTTGGCCAAGGATTTGTATTATCGTATACCAATTAGCAAAAACCGAAGCCCGCATCCATGCTGTTTGCAGTGACGGAAATAAACTTTATAATACGAGTGACAATGACTTTTACAAATTTCAAAATCGCCTGGCGGAATATCCGAAAGAAAAAAATTCAAAACCTGATCAACCTAATCGGATTAACCCTTGGTATTACTTTTTTACTGCTGGTCGGAGCCTATGTCTGGGATGTTCATCAGGTAAACAGCAAGATCAAAAATATAGATCGGCAATTTTTATTGCAGAGCAAATATAAGAAGGAAGGATTTGGGATCAATTTGACTACGATCGGAGCGCTGCCCAAAGCCCTATATGAAGAATATCCAAATTTGGTAGCCGATTATTACCGTATCGATGGATTAACTGGTATTGTAGCCAATGGTGCTACGATTTATGAAGAAGGAATGGCACTCGGTGATCCCAGTCTTTTGACTATGTTTGGTTTTGAGCTTTTAGCAGGCAATCCGAAGACCGCGCTTAACAATCCTTTTTCTGTGGTGATCACTGATCAAGCCGCTTTAAAATATTTTGGGACTATAAATGCGCTGGGAAAAAACCTGCAGATTAAAAATTTCAAAGGCGAAAAACATGATTTTGAGATTACTGCAATTATCAAAACCGCTGTCCAAAATGCGGTCATGGACCTGACAAAGAATATGCATTCCGATATTTTCCTGCCCATTGCCAACGAAGAATACTTCGGTCGATCCCTTGATAACTGGAATAATCCTTACATCGCAGGTTATCTTGAATTGAAGGCTGGAGTAACCACGAAACAACTCGATGCGGCAATTCAAACGCTAGTTCATAAAAATACCGATAAGGAATTTGCCATCGAATATAGTCCTGATTTAAAACCGCTGAAAAGCTATTATCTAGACGATAATCAAGGCGCTGTACGCAAGATGATTCAGACGCTAATCTGGATTGCTATTTTTATCCTGGTCATGGCGATCATCAACTTTATCAATTTTAGTATTGCACAGCATATAACGCGGCTAAGGGAAATCGGTGTACGCAAGATTATGGGGTCTTCCAGACTACAATTGGTATGGCAATTACTGACAGAATATATCCTTATCGTAGCAATTGCGGCATTGATCAGCCTGCCCATCTATTGCATCATACGCCCGCTGTTTGCACATGTACTGATGCGCGAGCTGCCCTCCCTGATCGATTTACCGGGCTATTTTTTCATTCTATTAAGCCTGTTGACTATAGTGGTCGGTTTGCTGGCGGGACTATATCCAGCAATTAAACTGTCCAATATCAAGGTACTTCCTTCGGTCAAAAATCAGTTCTCCGCATTGGGCGACAAGCAATTGGTTCGAAAAGTACTCTTGTTCTTTCAGTTCGCTGTTGCACTGCTCATCTTGGTCTGTACTCTGATTATCTCCAAACAGGTCCATCTATTTATAAACAGCAATTTAGGATACAACAAAGATTATCTATTGACTGTACAGGCACCAAGGGACTGGTCAGAAACTGGTATCCGGAAAATGGAGTCCATCCGGCATGAGCTGCTGCAGGAATCCGCGGTTAAGTCTGTGAGCCTTTCCTATGAGACCCCGGGGCTACTAGGCACCAATATGCAACCGGCTTTTGGCAATAATAACGATAGGGACGTACAGGTTCAACGGATTAACAGCGACAGTTACTTTCTGGATACCTATGAAATTCCCCTGTTGGCGGGTACTTTTTTACCCAAAAATGCAGTGATTGGTACCACAAATAGATCCGTTGTGATCAACAAAAAAGCCATGGAAGATTTTGGTTTCAGTAACGCTGAAAATGCGATCGGTCAACAGATCGCCCTGAACGATCCAAAAGAGAAAATGACCATTGTGGGCGTCACCGAAAACTTTGTTGCAAATTCTCTTCACCAGGCATCTCCCGCTATTGTCTGGACAGATATCCATGAAAATTTCCAATACCGATACCTGAGTATCCGTTTAAAACCGGGCCAACTCTCCAGCGCAGTACAGGGACTGGAAAAGAAATGGAAAGCATTAATGCCCGATGCACCATTTAAGTATCAGTTTATGGATGACCGCATCAAAGGTTTATATGAGACGGAACTGCAATTGCATCGGGCAGCACAGATTGCGAGTGCAGTTTCACTTTTGATCGTTGTATTGGGACTGACAGGTTTGATCTCCCTATCGATTCACCTCCGCAACAAGGAAGTTGGAATCCGTAAAGTACTGGGCGCGTCATTGGCACATTTGATGCTGTTATTTTCAAAGGAATACTATGGTATATTTTTGTTAGCGGTTTTGGTTACAGTCCCATCTAGCTATATGCTGATGCAGCATTGGTTACAGAATTATATCATCCGGATAGAGATCAATGCATTTACCTACCTGTTGCCTCTGGGCATACTGCTGAGCATACTTGGCCTACTGGTAGGCTTCATCGTATTTCGGGCGACCCGGTTTAATCCTGTTGAAAAATTAAGGGATGAATAATGTCAGAAACCAATCCATATAAACAGTATGATAAAGAACCATGTTAAAACCGCCTGGCGGACATTGATACACAATCGTATTTATTCGCTATCAAACCTCGTTGGTTTAACCGTTGCGTTGCTGGTGTTTATGTTAATCAGTTCGCTAGTCGTTGATGAGCTATCTTACGACAGACAATGGAGCAATTCCAAAGAGCTCTACCGAATGCGGATAGTACCCAAGGAAACGAAGGAAGGCGTCACAAACAATATTTCAGGAGCTCCTGAAGGTATATCGGCAACATTAAAAGCTCATTTTCCAGAAGTACTAGGCTATACTTCAATCAATTCATTTTCACCAAAATTAACAATAAACAAGCGCGCAAAGGAATTTACCGAAATCAATACGCTGGAAATCGACAGCGATTTTTTCAATCTTTTTGATACAAAAATCATCGCCGGCAATCCGAAACAGGTTATCGCCGGCGCAAAAAACATTACATTGACAGCTTCCGCAGTACAAAAATACTTCGGTGGCAAAGACTTGCTCGGTAGCACATTCTACAATAAACCACAAGAAGGTGAACCAGAAGCCTATTATGTCAATGCCATTATTGAGGATATGCCCCATAATTCTTCCTTTCAGGCAGAAGCATTCGTGCTAATGCCTAAGGTAAATGAATTCAATCCTGAAAAAAGCGGTTCGTTACAAACACAAATTCTATTGCTCAAAAGTACAACCAATGTTAAGGGCTTTTCAACCAAAATAAACAAGTGGTATAATACCCAGAAACTGAATGACTGGGCAAAAAGTTTTAATCTTTTTATCGAACCCATCAAAGATATACACTTACAAAGTATTACAGGTTGGGAGAACCCCATGCAAGATATTTTTCTGCTGGCAGGAATAGCCATCTTGATCCTTGTATTGGTCAGTATCAACTACATCAACCTGAGCTTTGCCCATGCCCTCAAACGCACTCAGCAGATCGGTATCCGCAAAGTATTGGGAGCAAGCCGAAAAAATCTGATCATGCAAATGGGCCTGGAAAGTACCATACTCTTTGCTGGCTCTTTTCTGATTGCATTTTTTGGTTATGTGCTTATCAGTCCTGCATTTGAGCACTATGTAGAACATCCATTGACCATGAGCTACCAGCATTCCTTATTCATGTCTGTTGGGCTGCTATCCATTTGGATTGTTCTGGGCTGGCTGTGCAGTTTACCTACAGCCTTGTCACTATCGAAAACGCAGCCATCATTGGAACTTCGGAAGCAGCTTTCTTTCTTCAGGCTCCCACTCAATATGGCATTTACCAAAGTACTCGTAGTTGTACAGTTTGCCATTGCTATCGTCGTTGCGATCTGTATGATGTCCATGCGGGCGCAATTACATTATCTGTACACCAAAGATCTTGGTTACGAACCCGAAAATCTTTTGGCCATCAATTATACCTCCTGGGAAGGCAAGGATCAGGCCTTCAAACAGGAGTTATTAAAAAATTCGTACATCTCCTCGGTCAGTCTCACAGGCTGGACTCCCTTTAGTGGAAGCGTGGATTTTAAAACAGTAAAAGACCCCGATAATCCAAACCAAGAACTCCCCGTTGTATTTGTTTATGCAGATTATGATTATATTAAAACAATGGGCATAAAGCTTGTTGATGGCCGACCTTTAAGTGCAGACTATGCGCTAGACAGACCCTTTACGGATTCAGTACATGCCGGACAGCGGGTCTTTACAAATATGCTCGTCTCCGAAGGAACCGCCCGGCGATTGTCTTTAAAACTCAACAAGAGCAATGAGCCTTTAAAAAATACACCAGTGGGTGTATTTAAAGAGTTTAACGGAGCAAGTTTAAAGTTTCCGATCGGTCCTTTTGCGATTAAGGCACAAAAAGAATGGGAAGGCGGTTGTATGCTGATCCGTGTACAAGAAGACAAGAAAAAGGATGCCTTAGCCTTAGTCAACAGTACCTGGAACAAGTTTTTCCCTAACCGGATCGTGCAGATAAACTGGCTGGAAGATCAGGTACAGAACCAGTATAATAAAGAGAAAAAACAGTACCAACAATTGGCACTTTTTACGGGTTCCAGCATGCTGATTGCAATCTTAGGGATTGTAGCAATTGCCATTTATACACTAGAGCGGCGGGTGAAAGAAATTGGTATCCGCAAAGTGCTTGGTGCTTCAGTAAATACAATCACCTATATGATTTCCAGATCCTTTATCATGCTTCTGCTGATCGCTATCCTAATAGCTTTCCCGATAGCATGGTGGTTTACACACAAATGGCTGGAAAACTTCTACTACCATATTGATGTTCCGATCGCGCTATTTGTTTTCACCGGAATGTTTATCGGTTTGATGACTTTAGCGATTATCGCTGTCCAGATCTACCAGACAGCCCGTATCAATCCCGTCAATAGTTTACGGGATGAATAAGAAAAATAAGCCGTAGGTTATCGAAGCTAAAAAGTGTATCTATTATTAACCTATTGGGAATGAAAGTTTATAATTGGTGTACCTACGGCTTAGGATCTTTTATGCAATTTTTAGCTATTCACTGCGAGCAGCTAAAAATTGCTTATCTCTTTTAAGTCGGTTTTGCGTGAGCAGCCAAAACATAGCCAAATCCGTATTCAGTTTGATGACGAACAATCCTTGTCTCCTCGCTACCTTGAAAGAATTCATCTAAAACCAGCATCAGATTTTTAGGCTGTATGTATTGTTTGAGTTCCGTACAACACAAGTTGTGAATCTCATACGGCTGTCTTTCCTCATTAAAAAATCCTGCATCAATTTTCTCATTTAAAAAAGTCTCTATCTTTTTGATCTCATTCATTGTCGAATTTGTATGAGGATCAATATCGTGACGAATGTCTATTAACTTAAATTCCATTACTTTTTGATCCGCCTGTACATCAACTTTATACATGTCGTAAATAACCCTGTCAGCCAATGTAGTCACATGTAATTCGTAGGCATTGTCCTCAAATGATATCTCATGCCCCAAATGCACCATAGCACCTAAATTATTTATCTCCAATACACGATGCATAACAAATGAATCATAAGCTAGAATTGATTTAATCTTAAACGTTTCAATTCTAATCATAAAATCCAATGGTTTGCCCATTAGAAAGGAAACTTCCTCAGGTGACAAGTGCCGCGAAATACGCTGTAACAGCATACGATAATATATTAATATCTCTATTTCCTCACATTTTCTCTTATAGATCCTTGTTGTTTGATTTTTCACCTTTTTCATAAATGGCACATTGAAATAATATAGATTTTCAATACAAAAGAACAGAAAATATTTCAAAAACAAAAACATTTGTATAAATAAAAATAACATTATATATATTTATCTATACATAAGGACAGATTATTAAAATAAAAGGATGACAAAACTAGGCGAATTTTTAGCGAAAAAATCTGTGAATAAATCCCAGATTGCCCGCAAAACTGGATTAAGCAAAGCGCGGATCAATGAATTAACCATGACCGAAACGGCTAAATTACGTTTAGATGAAATGTACTTGATTGCCCTGGCCATCGATACGGACCCGGCCAAAATGATGCTCGAACTCTGCGAACATCTCCAACTGAAAGAGATTGAGGATTAGGATACTTTCCTAGAGCCCCTTTAACAAGATGATCTGTGCGGTATTGGACGTCAAACTGTTCGATATCGTACAGACATAAAACCTAATGGACAAACCAAAACACTAAATACCAGCAACTTAACAAAATGGCAATACAATTGACTTCAATCTAATGTCTGGATTGACCGGTCGATTACCGATTCAATAAGATCATAAAATGTATTGTTATGATAGGAAATAGCCTTAAAATCGCTTGGCGAAACATGGCAAAAAATAAGCTCTATTCTTTTATAAAGATCGGGGGATTTGCTTTTGGGATCGCAATCTGTATGCTCATCGTACTATATATCAACCATGAGACGAGTTACAACAAATTTTATCCAGCGATGGATCGGATCTATCGTCTCGTCGTTCAGCTTCCGATCGAAGGAAAAATAGAACGTTGGGTATCACTTTCAGCACCAGTTGCCCCAACATTACAAGCCGAAATTCCCTCCATCGAACAAACGGGCCGAATACTTCCTAACCCTTTATTTGGCGCCGGAAGCAACCAGCTCTCCCTGAATGATAATCCGCAAAGCTTTTATGATGATGGCTTTGTCTATATTGACCAGTCTATTCTTGACATGTTTCCGACACCCATGGTTTCAGGAACTCTCGCTCATGCATTGGATAAACCCAATACACTTGTCATTACGAAAAGTAAGGCGGAAAAATACTTTAAAAATGATCCTATCGGACAGACCATCTATCTGAACAATAACAAATCTAAGCGCTATACCATTACCGGCGTGATCGAAGATATACCCAAAAACTCCACTTTAGCAGGTTATAGCTTCTTCATGTCGCTCGCAGGCGAGCCCTTTTATCCCGGCGAACAGAACCAATGGCTCAGCAACAATTACACGGTCTACGTTAAATTAAAACCAAATGTCAATATTGAACAAACCGAAAAGGAGATTTTAAAAAATTACAAAGCGCACTATTTGCCCGAATACAAGAAATCAGGCCGTAAGCTCAATCCTTTATTCGAACAGGCAAAAATCAACTTACAAAATGCACTTGATATCCATTTGAAGTCTTCCGATATCGATGACGATAAAGTCAGTACATTGAATCGGGGAGATATCCGTATGGTCTGGACTTTTGCCATTGTTGCATTGTTTATTCTTCTGATAGCCTGTATCAACTTTATTAACCTATCGACCGCCAATGCCGCTACAAGGGCGAAAGAAATTGGCATCCGAAAGACAATTGGTTCCACAAGAACATTATTGATCGGACAATTCCTGCTTGAGGCGATTTGCTATAGTGTATTGTCTTTGCTTGTTGGTCTATTGCTGAGTTGGGTTTTGTTGCCCATATTCAACAATCTCGCCAATAAATCGCTGACGATTCCATGGGCATCCCCATACTTTTTCCCATCTTTATTGCTGGCGATAATTTTCATCGGCAGCTTGGCCGGAATCTACCCAGCCTTGTATCTATCCCGATTTAAGCCCATTGCAGCATTAAAGAACAAGAGCACCGGAACCAAATCCTCCTTGTTCAGAAATGGGCTTGTCGTTTTTCAGTTCGCAACATCCATCATCCTTATTGTCAGTGCACTCGTCACCAATCAACAGATACGCTATATCCTGGAAAAAGATTTAGGTTTCAAAAAGGAGCAGGTCATTGTACTGCGTGGTATTGGTACGTTGGGGAACCAGATCCCAAGCCTTAAGAATGAATTAAAGTCCATCGCAAATGTAAGTTCCGTTTCCTTAGGCGATTTTATACCAGTCCCCATTGATGGTGCCAAAAGAAACGGAAACCCATTTTGGAATGAAGGCAGACGGGAAATTGATATGGCCACCCAGGGACAATTTTGGGAAATTGACCAAGATTATCTTGCTACATTCGGATTGCAATTGACCAAGGGTAGAAATTACGATCCCAAAATGGCCACCGACAGTACCGCTGCAATCATCAACCAAAAATTAGCGGATGATCTGGGATTAAAAAATCCCATCGGGGCAAAAATAACCAACGGCAATACCTGGACAGTAGTTGGTGTTGTGGACAATTTTATTTTTGAGTCGCTGAAAGGTAAAGGATTTGCCGGCCTGTGTATGGTATTGCGGGGGTACCCAACCCTCCTCTCTATTAAAGTTAAGCCCGAAAACCTACAGGAGACCCTACACGGAATTAATACCGTATGGGATAAATTTTCACCCAATCAAAAAATCAATTACAGCTTTTTGGATGAAGGCTTCGCCTCACTTTATCACGATGTTGAACGGACGAAAAATATTTTTAGCTGTTTTGCAATCGTTGCCATTTTTGTGGCAGCCCTTGGGCTATTTGGACTCGCTACCTATGTGACACAACAGCGGACAAAAGAAATCGGTGTAAGGAAAGTGCTTGGCGCTAGTACTCTCAGATTGCTCAAACTGCTGTCCGGAGACTTTATAAAATTGGTGTTTGTTGCCATGGTCATTGCCTCACCTGTTGCGTGGTGGGCAATGAACCAATGGCTCAGAGATTTCAACTATAAGATAGATATCAACTGGATGTACTTTATTTTAGCGGGCATGGGGGCTGTCCTCATCGCCTTAGGTACCATTAGTTATCAGACCTGGAAAGCTATCCGGACCAATCCTGTCGATAGTTTAAGGGATGAATAAAGTCAGAAGATCTTAAAAATGGGTGCTTGTTGCCTTGGTCATTGCCTTGCCTGTTGCGTGGCAGGCAATGAACCAATGGCTGAGGGGGATGAATGTTCGATTGCGAACGAAAACTGTCCGAAATCGAACATCCATAAGGAAGTAACACCAGCTAACAAACTCATAATAAAAGCATTAAAACACTGGCAAGGGGATTGTATTTTTTCTACGGCAGATTTGATGCGAGGATGATTAAGTAAAAATTAAAATACAAAATAAAAAAGAGATATCAGGTAAGCTTCGGCTTGTACAACCACAATCTCAATACTAAAATCTCAATACTAGAAAATGATACAATTAAAACATTTATTCAAGTGGTATAACGTAGGTGGTACACGCTCATTTGTGCTTAAAGATGTCAGTTTAGATATAGCAGAAGGTGATTTCATATCCATTATGGGCCCTTCGGGTTCAGGAAAATCCACCCTGTTGAATATTATCGGTATGCTGGACGAACCGGATGAAGGTGAATATATCTTTATGGATGAAAATGTATTGGAAATGAAAGCAAAAAAGCGGACACAACTCTATCAATCCCATATTGGATACGTGTTTCAGGCCTATCACCTACTGGATGAATTGACAGTATATGAGAACATAGAAACACCGTTGATCTATAAAGATATTTCCAGCAAAGAACGAAAAGCCATTGTGGCCGATATGCTAGACCGTTTTGGTATTGTGGGGAAAAAAGATCTATTTCCGGCGCAGTTATCTGGTGGACAGCAGCAGATTGTCGGCATCGCACGTGCTTTGGCAGGATCTCCGAAACTCCTGCTGGCAGATGAACCTACAGGTAACCTCAATTCCAAACAAGGCGAAGAGATCATGGAACTGTTCAAACAATTGAATGATGACGGTGTCACGATCATACAGGTTACCCACTCCGAAAAAAATGCCGAGTACGGCAAAAGAATTGTCAATATGCTGGATGGTCAGCTTAAATAATTGTATGCCAATTTAACCTGAATAATCCCTACCTGGTACATGAATTACTGTAGGGATTTTTTTGTATCATTTCTCAATTCAATTTTTTAACTTCGTTATGATGAATGAGAGAGAGCTGAAATCGTTAATATTTCTGCTGGACGATACCGACCAGCAGATTATTCAGGAAGTGGAACATCAGTTAAAAAGCCAAGGCCCTGAAATCGTTCCTTATTTGGAAAAATTCTGGGAATCTAGCTTTGATCCAAGGGTACAGGGACGGCTGGAGAACATTATCCATGAAATTCAGTTTGACCAGACAAAAAACGAACTGCAGATCTGGAACCTGAGTAATTCCTTCAATCTGTTGGAAGGACTTATCATTCTCAATAACTATCAATATCCTTCTTACGAAGACCATAAAATTGTATTGAAGATTGAGGATCTGAAAACAGAGGTCTGGCGTGGGCTACAATACGATATGAGTCCCCTGGAAAAGGTAAACCTGATCAATCACGTACTATTTGGTTCATTTGGATTATCGGGTAATACAAAGGATTATCACCATCCACAAAACTCCTATATTGGTCAGGTACTGGACACAAAACAGGGGAATCCCTTGACCTTATCCTGCATCTATAGCATTATCGCACAAAAACTGGATATCCCGATCTACGGAATCAATTTGCCCAAGCATTTTATCTTGGCGTATATGGATTCGGATGAAGAAGGAAATGAACATGTGTTGTTTTATATCAATGCATTTAACCGGGGGCAGATTATGCAAAAAAGTGATGTAAATTCGTTCCTAAAACAGTTAAATCTAAGTCCAGATCGGGAATTTACCTATCCCTGTGACAATGTGACCATAATAAAGCGGGCACTGCGCAATTTACTGTCGGCCTATGAAGCACATGAAAGTGCAGGCAAGCAACAGGAAATCAGAGAACTGTTCGAATTGCTTGCCTGATAAGTCAATGGCTTAAAAGTTGGTTGCTTCTCTGGCATCTAAAAAAATATAATTTGGCGTCAGCGTCCCATACTCTTTTGTTAGTTCGGGCGCGATATCTCCGCCCTGATCCGTCAGATTAAAACGTAGGATTTTTTTCGTATTATAATCGGAGACATAAAAGAATTTACCGTTTTTAACACGGTCGTCTATCGCAATTCCCTGTGGTCTATTAAACCCGGTCTTCGATCCAGCAACCACATAGTCAGGAGAAATGGATTTATCCGCAGATCCGCTAAACAATTCAGTAGGATTCCTAAAGAACAACACTTCCTGACCTGCTGTGATAGCAAATAGTTTTCTATTCGGTGCATAAGACACTGCTCGTAAGTCTGTTTTTCCCTCCACATAGACTGTCAATGCAGGCGCAAATCTATCCTTATTGATGATTGTGTCGCCTGGCCTATCTATCAGCTCCTGTTTAAGTTCTTTATAGACAGCAAAACCAATTCTGTTTTTAGCTTCATCATTAAATCCAATGAGCACCCATTTTTCATTTTTATCAGCTGAATTTCCCTGCAATAAGTTCAATGAGACGGGTTCAATATCCCCTAAACTGATCTGCTTGTCGATGATCTTAGAACCACCTGCTCCACCTTTTCCCTCTGGACGGCTTATCGCATATAACATTTTCCCGCTTGTCGCCGCTAGCAGAAAGTTGGTCACGGCCGATCCACCAGTGCCATTTTGTTGGGCATAGGTATAATATGCCAATCCTCTTACATTTCTAAAACCTCTAAATCCAAGCTGACTTGCATCACCCGGTTTCCCATAAATGTCGTCTAAAGGAATCCGTTGGATAAAGGTGTCCTGAGCAACGCCCCCCTCACTGGCTTGAAAAACTGATGTTGCATTGGGATCAAAGATCACCGGTCCACCGCCTCTTGCGGGGGATAGATATTGAAAGGTATTATTCAGTGTATTGGTGTCCGCAGGATCAACAATCATAAGATTCTGGATCGAGTTATTTGTCCGATAATCCGAGAAAGAAATATACAATCTTGAAATAAGTGTCGGCAAACCCTTTTCCGGTTCATCATCCAATTTTTTACAGGAAGTAACACCTATCAAACTGGCAAATAATACAATAACACAGGTTTGAAATGAAAATTTCATATATTTTTTAGTATAAATAGCTTATAGTGTCAAACATACAAATCTACTAATATATGCAGAATATCAATGAATTTATCTGATTCTTTTAGACAGATCCGTTGATCTGTCAAACGGAAATATTTGTCATTCCGCTACTTTTTGATTAAAATTGCCTTTGTTTTTGATATCACATACGATTATGGAAAAGAAGGAATTTGTACGGGAGAAGCTGACATTACCAGGAGAAGGCAAGAAATTGCTTTTACATTCCTGTTGTGCACCTTGTTCCGGAGAAGTCATGGAAGCATTGATTGCTTCGGATATCGATTTTACGATTTATTTCTACAACCCCAATATCCATCCCCGCAAGGAATACGACTTGCGCAAAGATGAGAATATTCGATTTGCGGAGAAGCATAATATCCCTTTTATTGATGCAGATTACGATGTAGATCACTGGTTTGATCTGGCGAAAGGCATGGAACATGAGCCTGAAAGAGGGATCCGCTGTACCATGTGTTTTGATATGCGCTTTGAGAAAACAGCGGAATATGCTGCAGCGAATGGATTTGACGTGATCTCAAGCTCATTGGGTATTTCACGGTGGAAAAACATGGAGCAGATCAACGACTGTGGTCTACGTGCAGCTTCCCGTCATGAAGGTATGGAGTACTGGACGTTCAACTGGCGCAAAAAGGGTGGTTCGGCGAGGATGTTAGAGGTCTCCAAAAAAGAGAAATTCTACATGCAGGAATATTGCGGCTGTGCTTATTCGCTACGTGATACCAACAAATGGCGTATGGCAAATGGACGCGAAAAGATAGAGTTAGGTAAAAATTATTATGAATAAGTCGTGCTATGTGTGTATATAAAGCATTCGACTGGAATATTTAAAAAAATATTTCTATCCTAATGATTTTATACATACCTTTGCAGGCTCAAATGCAAGATTGTGAAACATCTAAAACAATACAGAATTCCCTTTTCGGGGCTCAACGCTGGAAAGCACAATTTTGAATTTGACATTAATAAAAAGTTCTTTGACTGCTACGAACATTCGATTGTAAAAGATGGCAATCTGAAAGCAGAAGTTGAATTGCAAAAACAGGAAAATCTATTGATTTTGCATTTTGATATCCAAGGCGAGATTCAATTGACTTGTGATACCTGCTTGAAAGAGTTCATGTCACCGATTTCAATTCAGGAACGGATATTAGTCAAATTCACGGATGAAGATTGGACGGATAATACCGAAGAGGTGTTGATCTTATCCAAAAGCGACCATGAGTTGGATATAGCTGAGTTATTGTATGAATACATCAATTTAGCTGTTCCCTATATCGTAAAATGTGAAGAGCAAGGACAAGGGATACAATGTGATCCTGAAATGCTGGCACTATTTACAAGTGAGCCGGATTCAGAGGAACAAAAAGAAGAAGAAATTATCGACCCACGTTGGGAAGCATTGAGAAATATTAAAAATAACTAAAACAAAAATACGAGATGGCACATCCAAAACGTAAAACTTCTAAATCAAGAAGAGACAAAAGAAGAACACATTATAAAGCTGAAGCTCCTAGCTTGACAGTATGTAAAGAAACTGGCGCAGTTCATTTACCTCACCGTGCTTACAAAGTAGACGGAAACTTGTATTACAACGGTAAATTGATCATTGAAAATACAGCTGTTGTCTAAGGTAAACCTTTCATAACACCAAAACATCCCAAACAAGCAATATTTTAGAAATTTGCTTTATTTTGGGATGTTTTTTGCGTATTATTGATTTACTAAATAATAACGGATGAAGATTGGTTTAGATATTTTAGGAGGAGATTATGCTCCTAAAGCAACGATAACAGGTGCTATTGAGGCACAAAAACAGCTTACTGGAGACCAAAAGATAGTCCTTTTTGGTAAAACTGAAGAGACTAAACAATTAATCGATCAAGCCGGAGGAAATTCATCTGACTTTGAATATGTGGAAGCTCCAGAAGTCATTGCAATGGGTGAACATCCAACCAAAGCGATAACTCAAAAACCCAACTCAAGCATTGCGAAGGGATTTGAATATTTAAAAAACAAAGAAATCGACTCATTCGCATCCGCTGGTAACACTGGAGCCATGCTCGTGGGATCGATGTTCAGCGTAAAAGCTATTCCAGGCGTATTGCGCCCAGCCATAGCATCAATTGTTCCAAAATTGAAATCAGGATTCGGAATCCTACTGGATGTCGGTGCAAACGCAGACTGTAAGCCAGAGATGCTGAATCAATTTGCAATGTTGGGCAGCCTCTTTGCCGAGCATGTATTCAATGTATCCAACCCAAAAGTGGGATTGTTGAACATCGGAGAAGAAGAAGAAAAAGGAAACATCCTGACAACCTCTACCTACCCCCTACTTAAAGCCAACGACAAGATTAACTTTATCGGAAATGCAGAAGGCCGTGACCTGTTTAGTGACCATGCCGACGTCTACGTCTGTGATGGATTTACAGGTAATGTAGTCCTGAAACTTGCAGAATCATTTTATGTAGTGACCCTGAAAAAAGGTTTTAAAGATGATTTCTTCGACCGATTCAACTACGAGCAGTACGGCGGTAGTCCAATCTTGGGAGTCAATGCTCCTGTCATTATTGGTCATGGTATTTCAACACCGGAGGCCATTAAAAATATGGTTTTATTTTCAAGAGATATGATCGAGTCTAAATTCATTGACAGCATCAGATCTATTTTCAATTAAGTATTTATGTCAAAGATTCATGCCGCGATTACGGCTGTAAATGGTTACGTTCCCGATTACATCCTCACCAACAAAGAGTTGGAAACAATGGTCGATACCAACGACGAGTGGATTGTATCACGAACAGGAATCAAAGAGAGACGCATCTTAAAGGGCGAAGGGCTTGCTACATCAGATCTTGCTGTACCTGCCGTTCAGGGTTTATTGAAAAAGAGAGGAATAGAAGCGACGGATATCGATTTAATTATCTTTTGTACCAGTACACCGGATATGCTGTTCCCGGCCACCGCAAACATCTTAGCCGATAAAATCGGAGCAACAAATGCTTGGGGCTTTGACCTACAGGCGGCTTGCTCAGGCTTCCTGTTCGGTCTGAATACCGGAACACAGTTTATTACGGCTGGTACGCATAAAAAAGTGCTTGTTGTTGGGGCTGATAAAATGTCATCGGTCATCAATTACCAAGATCGCAATACCTGTATCCTTTTTGGAGACGGTTGTGGTTGTGTGTTATTGGAGCCAAATGAAGAAGGATTGGGTATACAGGATGCCATTTTGAAAACAGATGGTTCAGGTGGCCAATTCCTTAATATTAAAGGCGGAGGATCATTAAATCCGGCCTCACATGCCACTGTTGACGCAGGTCTGCATTATGCTTACCAAGAAGGTCGTACAGTATTCAAATTTGCTGTGACCAACATGGCCGATGTTGCCCATGATATTATGGTAAAAAATAATCTGAAGTCAGAAGACATTGCTTGGTTGGTACCACATCAGGCCAACAAACGCATCATCGATGCAACAGCAGAACGTGTAGGTCTTCCGGAAGAAAAAGTGATGGTGAACATCCAAAAATATGGAAATACAACCAGCGGAACAATTCCCCTATGCCTATGGGAATGGGAATCTCAATTGAAAAAAGGAGATAACCTGATCCTTGCCGCTTTCGGTGGCGGTTTCACCTGGGGATCCATCTATTTAAAATGGGCGTATTAATTGTCCATTTTATGGTATAATTTATTACTTTTGACAGTTAGAATTTTTTAAGAAACAAACAAAACCTAGAATACTATGGGTATGGATATCAAACAAATTCAAGACTTGATTAAATTCGTTTCAAAATCAGGTGTGAATGAAGTCTCGATTGAAGAGCAAGATTTTAAAATTACAATAAAGACAAATCAAGAGCCTACGTACGTTACAGCTTCTGTTCCAGCAGCTGCACCGATTGCTGCTGCTCCTGTTGCGCAAGCGGCAGCACCAGCTCCAGCCCCTGTGGCTACGCCAGCTGCTCCAGCAGCTAACGCTGACGCGAACTTGATTACAATCAAATCACCAATGATCGGTACTTTCTACCGTTCAGCAGGACCTGGTAAACCATCTTTTGTGAACGTTGGTGATGAAATCAATACAGGTAATGTATTGTGTATTGTTGAAGCAATGAAATTGTTCAACGAAATCGAATCTGAAGTTTCTGGTAAAATCGTTAAGATTTTGGTAGAGGATGCTCAACCTGTTGAGTATGACCAACCATTATTCTTAGTTGAGCCTAAGTAATTTACAAACGTAAATGAATATGATGTAGCCTCCAAAAGGGCTACATTTTTGTAAACTTCATAATTCAAGACAATGTTTAAAAAAATACTAATTGCAAATAGAGGCGAGATTGCCCTGCGCATTATCCGTACCTGCCGTGAGATGGGTATCAAGAGTGTTGCAGTATATTCAACCGCAGATAGAGACAGCTTACACGTACGCTTTGCTGATGAGGCGGTCTGTATCGGCCCTCCACCGAGTAAAGACTCTTACTTAAACATTCCGAACATTATTTCTGCGGCTGAATTAACAAACGCTGACGCGATTCACCCAGGATATGGTTTCTTGTCCGAAAATGCACGTTTTTCAGCAATCTGCGCTGAGTATGGTATCAAATTTATTGGTGCTACCGCAGAGCAAATCGAAAAAATGGGCGATAAGTCCCGTGCAAAGGATACCATGAAAAAAGCCGGTGTACCTACTGTACCTGGGTCGGATGGTTTGATCTCAAACGTAAAAGAAGGGATCACATTAGCCAATGAAATCGGTTACCCCGTTATCATCAAGGCTACTGCCGGTGGTGGTGGCCGCGGTATGCGCATCATCTGGAAAGACGAAGAATTCGAACCAGCTTGGGATTCTGCCCGTGTGGAATCCGCAGCCGCATTTGGCAACGATGGTATCTACCTTGAAAAATATGTAGAAGAACCGCGCCACATTGAATTCCAGATTGTAGGCGATCAGTTCGGTACCGTATGTCACTTATCAGAACGCGACTGCTCGATCCAACGTCGTCATCAAAAATTGATCGAAGAATCTCCTTCACCATTTATGACACCTGAGTTAAGAGCTAAAATGGGTGAAGCTGCGGTGAAAGGTGCAAAAGCTGTAAACTATGAAGGTGCCGGTACAATCGAATTTTTGGTTGACAAACACCGCAACTTCTATTTTATGGAGATGAATACACGTATTCAGGTAGAGCATCCCGTAACGGAAGAAGTAATCAACTTCGATCTGATCAAAGAACAGATCAAGGTTGCTGCTGGTATTCCGATCTCCGGAAAAAATTATGAACCGGAAATGCACGCGATCGAATGTCGTATCAATGCCGAAGATCCGTTCAACAACTTCCGTCCTTCACCAGGCAAAATCACGAACTTCCATTCACCGGGAGGTCATGGTGTACGTGTAGATACACACGTATACTCGGGTTATACCATTCCGCCAAACTACGATTCGATGATCGCAAAATTGATCTGTGTGGCACAGACTCGTGAAGAGGCCATCTGTACCATGGAGCGTGCATTGAGCGAATTCGTGATTGAAGGTATCAAAACAACCATTCCTTTGCACCTGAGATTGATGCGTGACCCTAACTTTAGAGCCGGCAATTTCACCACAAAGTTTATGGAAACATTTGACCTAACTGAATATCCTGTAGAAGATTAAATAAAATTATCTTTACATACATAAAAAATACCATTCTTTACAATAAGAATGGTATTTTTGTTTTCAAACAATTTTTATGAGTACACCAAATTCGAAAGATCTAATACAAGCTATCAAAAATAAGGGGAAGAATATAGAAGCCGAGATGTCTTTCTTTGACCATCTTGAGGTCTTAAGATGGCATTTGGTCCGTTCAGCTATCGCTATCTGTATCTTTGCAGGTATCGCATTCACATTCTACGATTTTGTATTTAAAGATATTATCATGGGACCCAAAAATCTGGATTTTTGGACCTACCGCATGATGTGTAAAGCCGCTGAGGTATTCAATTTGGCTGATTTCTGTGTCAAGAAAATCCCTTTTAATATTATCAATACAGAATTGGCGGGGCAATTTATGCTCCAGATCAACTCCTGCTTGTTGATGGCTTTGATGATGGGTTTCCCTTATCTTCTTTTCGAAATTTGGCTATTTGTAAAACCAGCTTTGACAGATGTGGAAAGACGTTCCGCACGTGGATTTGTGTTTTACTCTTCTGTATTGTTTATTTTAGGCGCACTGTTCGGATATTACATTGTTGTACCATTATCCATCAATTTCCTAGCGAATGTATCCTTAAGTGATGAAATCGTCAACCAGATTACAATAGACAACTATCTGTCTACCATCGCGACGTTGACATTAGGTTGCGGGATTGTGTTCCTACTACCGATCATGGTATTTATTCTATCTAAAATAGGCATTATGACGCCTGAATTTATGCGTGCAAGTCGTCGTTATGCAACAGTAATCATTTTAGTTATCGCAGCAGTAATTACACCTTCTGCAGATATTATTACCATGTTGACCGTTGCTGCGCCTATGTTCTTATTATATGAAATAAGTATCATGGTCTCCGCGGATGTCAAAAGAAAAAAATTAGCACAAGAAAAATAAAATAACAAGAGAAATGAGCAGTGTAAAGAAAATCGCGATCGGAAGTGACCATGCAGGTTTTGAATACAAAACGGCATTGGTTAGCTTTTTAAATGAATTGGGTTATGAAGTAACCGACTTTGGAACAAACTCCCCAGATTCGGTCGATTACCCAGATTTTGCACATCCCGTCGCATCTGCGGTAGAAAATAAAGAGGCTGATGCAGGTGTATTAATCTGTGGTAGTGCCAATGGTGTTGCGATCACGGCCAATAAACATCAGAATATCCGCGCCGCGATCTGTTGGTTGGAAGAAATTTCGGCATTGGCACGTCAACATAATGATGCCAATGTGGTATGTGTCCCAGCCCGTTTTATCGATCTTGATCTAGCTAAAAAGATCGTATCAACTTTTATGACAACCGAATTTGAAGGTGGACGTCATGCTAATCGTGTCAATAAAATAGCTTGCAGCTGTTAATAAATTAACATATTTTAAGAAGCGGATGAAGGGTAGAAGATACTTTTCATCCGCTTTTTTAGTTATATTGTATATAATTAAGGTGATCAAAATTGGCATTGCTATCACTCATATTGTTATGAACATAATAACGCACAGTCGTTAATAGCTATCAAACGATCATCCTATATTTAACAATAAGTATTGCGTACAACGAGAATCTAAGCTTACAGCCCCGGATCTCAATACGCAATACCAAATTCTCAATACGAAATGAAGAAAATACATAACCTGATCTGGATAGCGTTGTCTATGGTAAGCTGTGCTCAGGCACAGGATGTCAGCAGCAAGTACGCGAGTGAAATCACCGTAGAATCTACACAAAAACATCTGCGCACGCTTGCTTCTGTAGACTTTGAAGGAAGAGGAACAGGGCAGAAAGGCGGTCAACTGGCTGCAGATTATATCGCAAACGAGTTCAAAAAATATGGCCTTTCAGCACCAGTAAATGGATCATATTTCCAACCCCTTCAGCTTATACACAATAGTTTTAAGGTCAAACAATTTACAATTAATGACCGACCGTTCCTAAATGGAAAAGATATTTTCATCATTGGCAACAACGAGAATAAACTCTTTGAAAGCGATGAGATTATCTTTATAGGCTACGGCATTGAGGATTCAAAATACTCCGATATTGCGGGACTTGACCTGACCAATAAAGTTGTGCTATTATTAAACGAAGGTGAACCTACTGATGATAAAGGAAATTCATGGATCACCGGAAAAAAAACACCATCGGACTGGTCGACGAGCAGGAACAAAAAAATAAAAGAAATTCTCAAGAAGAAACCAAAATTAATATTAGCCGTCAACAGCCAGTTATCCCAATTACTTGAAGAGGCTGGAGACCGCGCGACAGAAGGACGTTATAACCTTGCTGTTGATCAACCTGCCCCCGAAAAGTCGCCGATGATTCCGGTCATCAACATTACCGACCATGCTGCAAATTATATTTTTAATCTTGCACGCACAAATCTGGCTGCTGTTGTCGGCAAAATCAACCGTTCAGGACAGGCAAATTCCTTTGTTATCAACACCCAGCTTAAGGCTGAATTCGGCACCAATGCCAAACCTTTAACTGACCCCAATGTTTTGGGATACCTGGAGGGAACCGACAAAAAAGATGAAATTATAGTCATTGGCGGACATTACGATCATGACGGCAAAGATTCCAAAGGAACTATCTTCTTTGGTGCGGATGACAATGCCTCCGGAACAACGGCAGTATTGGAACTTGCCCGAAGCTTTGCCCGCGCAAAGGCCGAGGGGAATGGTCCAAGACGCAGTATCCTGTTTGTTACCTATGCGGCTGAAGAAAAAGGGCTACTGGGTTCTAAATTCTACACCGAAAATCCCATCTTTCCGTTGGCAAATACCGTTGCCTGCATTAACATTGATATGATTGGTCGTGTAGATGATAAACACCTCAAAGGAAACCATGACTATATCCATGCAATCGGCTCAGACAAACTGAGTTCCGAGCTATATCAGATCAATAAGGATGAAAATGAAAAACACAGCAAGCTGGAAATAGATTATATGTATGATAATCCGAAAGATCCAATGCGTCTTTATTACCGGTCAGATCATTATAACTTTGCGAAAAAAGGAATACCATCCATCTTCTACTTTTCGGGGCTCCATCCGGACTATCATACACCGGCCGATACCTATGACAAAATAGACTTCCCATTGATGGTTAAACGGGAAAAATTGGTCTTTTTTACGGCATGGCAGATCGCGAATAGAGATCAGCGATTAATTATCGATAGCAACAAAGAATAATAAGTCAACTTTGTGTTCAAAAAAAGGGAGTCCCAGTGTTTAAACACTGGGACTCCCTTTTTTTGAAGATCATCCAGAACAAAGCCCTCAATAATTTGTTATATTTATTACAAGACAACAAAATACATATGGCTTTTGTAGATTACTATAAAGTGCTCGGCATTGATAAAACGGCTTCGGCTGATGATATCAAAAAAGCATATCGAAAACTAGCGCGTAAATACCATCCTGATGTCAACCCCAATGATAATGAGGCTAAACAACGGTTTCAGGAGATTAATGAAGCAAATGAGGTATTGTCCGATCCCGAAAAACGCAAAAAATATGACCAATATGGCGAGCATTGGCAGCATGGCGAGGAATATGAAAAGGCACAACAGCAATACAGACAATCCCAATCTGCTGGTGGCAATCCTTTTGGCACAGGGGGCAACCCTTTTGGCGGCTCAGGTTCTTACGAGTATACCGGAAATTTTGATGATGGTCAATTCTCAGATTTTTTCGAACAGATGTTTGGCAGTCGACGCGGTGGAGGCAGACAAAGTACCTTCCGTGGGCAGGACTTCAATGCCGAACTGAGTTTATCACTCCAACAGGCCTATACAACTCACCAACAAACCTTTAACATCAACGGCAAGAGCATCCGCATTACGATTCATGCAGGTGTCGAAGACGGACAGAAAATCAAATTAAAGGGCTATGGCAGTGAAGGAATCAATGGCGGACCTAAAGGCGATCTGTATATTACAATCAATATCACTCCCGACGCCAATTTCAAACGTCAGGGAAATGACCTGTATACTTCGTTGGATGTAGATCTCTATACAGCCATTTTAGGCGGAGAGGCAACGCTGGATACCTTCGGCGGTAAGATCAAATTAAAGATTAAACCTGAAAGTCAAAACGGAGCAAAAATGCGGCTCAAAGGCAAAGGATTCCCGGTCTATCGGAAAGAGGGCGAATTTGGCGATCTATATGTCAGCCTAAATATTAAAATGCCGAGCAATTTATCTGAAGAAGAAAAGGCATTGTTTCAGCAACTGAAGGATTTAAAGCATTAATCTCATGGAAACAACACTCATAAAAGTTATAGACTTCTGTCAATCCAGAAAAGTTGAAACAACTTTCCTGCAGACCATGGAGGAATATGGTCTTATACATATTGTCATACAAGAAGAAGAACAATTCATTGACGAAGATGAACTCAAAAAACTGGAACGCTTCTCCAATCTCTATTATGAACTGGAAGTAAATCCACAGGGGATTCAGGTGGCCCATCAGCTATTGAATAAGGTCGAACAACTCCAAAATGAAATTGTACAGCTTAAAAATAAATTAAAAGCCCTGGATTATTAATCCCGGGCTTTCATATTCCCCCATAAAATAGAAGAACTAGAATACAACATCCTGCTCCGTATTGATTTTGGTCTGCCAGACAATTTTATCCTGTAGTGTTGTATAGATAATCTCATAATCGCCTTTGCAGACAACAAAGGACCCATAAAAATCTCTGGGCTTCATTAAGCGATAGACCACCAAGGCGCGCTTTCCTTCAACCATTCCGTATGCTTTCATCAGCATATATCCGGTTTTGTTAATTTTCTCTTCGGGGATCTTATAGTCCAGGTGCGAACGGCTTCCATCATCCGCACAGTGTATTGTCGTTCGGCTCGGCGTAAAAATATAGCGGTTTCGGTACATGGCAACATTAGATTGCACAATATCTTTTGCCCAGGCAATATCTTCAACATCAGCCGGAAGCAGAAAGATCATACTTAACATTTTTTCCTGCCAAAGCCGGTCATTGAATGGAATAACAAAATGAAGTACCTTCCGTCCTTTAAATTCACCTATATTATAGAAATAGCGCCCTTCCTTGTTTTCCTCGCGCTGGAAAGTAGTCAGATCCAGTAAATGATTTTTTTTGCCTTTAGCATTCGGATAATTGTTCATTACTGCAAGGATATCATAACTGTAACTTCCTTTTAGACTTCCCGTAAATAACACCTTGTAGGCAGTGTCCGCGTAATTGAGATGCTTGAGGACATTTTTGTATTTCACATTGACCTTACTGACATTGATCGGGCCGGTATAAGTATTCCAGTTTTCCTCTCTTAAAAGATCATCACCCAGAAATACCGCCAGTTCCTTGTCAATATTGATAAAATACTCATCACCTTCCACGGTGTAACCATTTGGTACAACCTGATAGGATTTGCAGGACGACAGCATAGCACATAGGGACAGTGTGATAAACAGCAGAAACGTTCTTTCTTTTTTAAACATCTGAGAGGTCTCCTATGATTTTAGCTTTTGCACCTTTAGCCCCTCCCAACGATAAACATCATATGAATTTCCATTTCTTTTCATCACCTTTAATGTCAGCTCATATTGATTTCTAACCTGTCGGCCATCAAGAAGTCCGGGTCTCCATTTTACTCCGCGTTGCAACAGTTTTACAAGCTCCTGTGCAGCCTTCGCATCAGGCGTATTAAGGATTTTAAAGTCATTCAAACTGCCATCTTTTTCAACCATAAACTGTACGACGACATTGCCATCCTCCCCCGTCGAATTTGGATTATAATTCTTTATGACATAATCTCTGTAGGCAATCATCCCCCCTATGGGTTCCGAATTTACATCCACCCGCGTATAATTTTTCACATATCCCCCATCTGGCGTAAACTTAATGCGAAAAAAACCAGTGGATTTTACGGGTTTGCCCTCTACCACAGCGGGATTCCATTTCGTTTTCTGTAAAAGTCTTGCAGCCTCCTGAGCAAATGCTCCCCCTAAATCCGAATTGGTCAACACTGAATTGATGGTACCATCCGCATTGATTGTTAAATAAGCCTGGATAACAGGATCAAGATCTTCTTTGGAAATCTTCCTGGGAAATTTAAAATTCTGAATAAACCATTTCTCAAGCCCTTCACGACCCAAGACCGGACTTCCCGCTGGATTTTCACGCACAACCTGATTCTCTTTCCCATCACTTAGATTTAGACGAATCGGCAATGTATAAGCCACTCGAACGGCCCGCCCATTTTGAATTCCCGGCTTCCACTTTTTCGCTTTTTTCATTAATTCCAATGCAGCCTCTTTCGTGCCATACCCCAAATCCCGCCTTACTTTGAAATCGGAAAGACTACCATCTTTTTCTACAACAAAAGAAATCTCAATGATACCATTCAGCTTTTTCTCAAGCGCTTCTTTAGAATATGTATAATTTGTAGATATCCAGTTCATAAAATTGGCCATTCCTCCGATTGGCTCCGGGTTAACCTCAACCGCTGTAAATATCGCATTGAAGGTTGGATCAAGCGAATCGAGCTTGGTATTCCCATCCTTCACCTTTTTTTCTGCCATGGCTCGCTCAGCATCCAATTTAGCTTGTTTGGCGTCGGCTACTTTTCTATTTTTGGTTGTATCTGATCGGAGTTCCCTATTGTTGGTGAATAGACCATCCTCCGCCTTTATCGTCTCCGTTGGCGTCTTTAGTTCCACTTGATTGATCGAACTCTCGACGTCTGAAACAATATCCTTGGCACGTGTGGTATTAAAGACCAAAGTAGACCCCATGACGACCAGCAACATAGGTAATACGGCAGCATATAATAAACGCTTTTTTCGCGCCGATTTATTCTTAAATAACATCATAATTCTTTTCTTTAAAAACGAATGATTAGAAAACTCATGCGTGAGTGCCAGATGATCCACCTTCAGGGCATGAGCAACCAGCATTTCGGCGTAAGCCACCTTGTCCGTTGAGCAGACTTCATCGGCAATACACTCATGCTGAAACTTTAACTCCTTTTGAAAGAAATATAAAATCGGATTAAACCAGTTGAAAATTTTCAACAGTTCCATCAAAAGCAGATCATAAGAGTGGCCCTGTTCGACATGAACACGCTCATGCGATGCTATACTGCCCCTATCTGTAATAGATCCGCCAATGACGATTTTATTGAAAAATGAGAAACTTAAATAATCATGCTCGTGACGTAATGCCCGAAACAGCTGTATTATCCGAACTAGCAGTAAAACGCATGCTATCGCAACGCCCGTCCAATATACATAAGTCAAGATATCAACCAAATAAATAGGCTGTTCCTTTGGGGTACTGATAGCGATATCCATATAACCACTCAGATCCACCATTGGTATGGAATAGGAAATAACCTCGTTTTTCGGTAATTCAATAAAAATCCCGATTGGCGCCAAGAGCGAGAATATAATCATCCCGATCAAATAAATCCGGTTCCATTGGAAAAAAGTGAGTTTACGAAATATCAGCCTATAGAGCGCAAAGCTGATAATCAATGAAACATTGACAATCAATAAGTAAATCATAATCAAAAGTTTATAAGAGGCGGTTGTTGCTATTTGTTTTTTCGGATAATCGAAAGAATATCATCTAGTTCTTTGACATCCAATTTATTTTCTTCCAGAAAATAAGAAAGCATACTTTTGGGAGAATTATCAAAATAATTATTCAACAACTTACCGGTAATTCCTTTTTTATATTCCTCTTTTGAGACTTTCGGTAAATACTGATGGCTTTTACCAAAAGATTCATGCGTCACAAAACCCTTGGTTTCGAGAATACGCACTATCGTTGAAACTGTATTGTAAGCAGGTTTCGGTTCGGGTAGTCGGTCAATGATATCCTTGACAAAACCACGTCCCATTTCCCAAAGCTCCTGCATAATCTGTTCTTCTGCTTTAGTCAATTCTTTAAAATCTTCCATAACTCCTTATGATTAACAGTACTGTTGTAATCGATTACAATACAAGTATATAACTAAAGAAATAGTTTTACAACTATTTCTTTAGTTATATACACAACAATCTGATTATTAATTCAATAAAATTCAACTAACCACTGTTTTATAACAAATTAATCCTCAAAACTTCGTCTACGTGAAGCTTTCAATTGAGATTGTTGTTTTTTGCGGTCCAACCTTTTTAGCACGCTGGAATAGGGTATTTTGGTTTTCTTTCTTGGCTTGCTGGGCACAAGCGCATCTTCCACAAGATGAAGAAAACGGTCAATGGCGATTTCTTTGTTTCTTACCTGTGAGCGGTCCGTATCCGATTCCAATTGCAATATTCCTTCTTTATTGATACGATTCGAAAGCTTTTCAGCTATTAGAGCCTTTTCTTCGGCCGAAAATACAGCAGACCGCTCCACATCCCACTGCAGGGTAACCTTGGAAGATACTTTGTTGACATGTTGCCCCCCTGCTCCACCAGACCTTGAAAATTTAAACGTCAGTTCCCCTATTAATCCTGTTATATTCATTTGTCTTTAAATGCTTCTTCAATTTTTTCCATTTTCTGTAGCAGGAAGCTTAATTTTTCTACCTGCTCGCGCTGTATTTCAGCCAGTTCCTGCTCTTTTCTAATAATGAGATGATCTATTTTTTCATGTAATTCCCTGATTTCGAGTTCCGCCTTCAGGTTCACCATATAATCATTCCGTGCCCGTTCACGATCCTTAGCCTCCTGCCTATTTTGGCTCATCATAATAACAGGGGCCTGTAGTGCAGCCACGCAGGACAAGATGAGATTAAGCAGAATAAATGGATACGGGTCAAATCCCTTGTTATGTAACCAATACATGTTGACTCCGATCCAGATCAGCAAAAATACGACGAAGGAAATAATAAAAGTCCAACTACCACCAAATTCCGCAACCTTATCCGCTATGCGTTCGCCTATTGAGAGCGCTGCAGCCCCCTCATTATCCAGATTTGCACTGATCACCTTATTATCCTTAAAGCTCTGTATCACTTGCTGATCCAGCTGACTGAGCTGGCCGGACTCGTCCTTCAAAAATTCAGTAATATAGGCTTCCTTAAATCGTGTCAGCTCTGTCGCTGCGATAGCGTTATCTTTTCTAAAATTTGGATATTCCTTGCGGATCAGTTTAAAAATAGGCTGTCGGATAGAAGCGCCCAAAATACGTTGTTCCAAGGGGAATTGTTGGCCTGAAATATCACTTATGAAATTGTCCATATACCACTCAAATGTCTACTTAAAGATAATGCTTTTTAAGTAATCAAAAAATTCACAAAACTATGGCAATTGGTTTTTGTTATTTTAGGCATAAATAGCCGAAATTTGCAACACAAAAAATCAGATGATGAAAACGTCTGGATCTACTCCGCGCAATAGTGAGCGGTATAAGATCAGACAGCTTTATCACGTTTAAAATAAAAACGGGTGCCGCGGGTTCATTTAGACTCAATGAAAGCGAACACTAATAAAAAATTACACAAATGAAAATAGGCATTGTTTGTTATCCCACATTTGGTGGCAGTGGTGTTGTGGCAACGGAATTAGGAAAGGCTTTAGCGGCCAATGGACATGAGATCCATTTTATAACCTATCGACAACCCGCACGCCTAGATTTCTTTTCGGAAAACCTATACTATCACGAAGTAGCTGTATCCCAATATCCACTTTTTGACTTTTTACCTTACGAATCTGCACTTGCCAGTAAATTGGTCGATGTCGTACGTTTTGAAAAGCTGGATCTGATCCATGTACATTACGCCATTCCCCATGCTTCAGCAGCATTTATGGCCAAGCAGATCCTACTGACCACCTATGGAATCAATATCCCCGTAGTAACCACTTTACACGGTACGGACATCACCCTTGTTGGAAAGGACAAAAGCTTCAGCCCGGTGGTTACCTTCTCCATCAATCAGTCTGATGGTGTAACTGCTGTTTCGCAGAACCTTAAAGATGAGACGCTACGGTATTTTGATATTTCCAGAGCAATTAAAGTAATCCCCAATTTCATTGATCTCGATAGATTCAGCAATAAGGATCGCTCCCATTTCAAAAAGGCCATCGCTCCGGGTAATGAGCGGATCTTAGTGCATACCTCCAATTTCAGAAAAGTAAAAAACACGGAAGATGTCATCCGTATATTTAAGAAAGTACATGATGTCATTCCATCCAAATTATTAATGGTGGGCGATGGACCTGAACGCCGTAATGCAGAAGAATTATCCAGAGAATTGGATGTATGTATGGATGTCCGTTTTTTGGGTAAACAGGATGCTGTTGAAGAGATCCTTTCAGTTTCCGATCTTTTTCTGATGCCTTCCAGTTCCGAAAGTTTTGGATTAGCGGCATTAGAAGCGATGGCCTGTCAGGTTCCAGTGGTGTCCTCCAATACCGGTGGATTACCCGAGTTGAATGAAAATGGTGTAACAGGGTTTCTCAGCAACGTAGGTGATGTGGATGATATGGCCAAGAATGCGATCTATATCCTAGAAGATGCGGAGCGATTGGAAAAATTTAAGGCAGCGGCATTAAATCACGCAAAAAAATTCCAATTGTCCAATATCATGCCTTTATACGAACAATATTATCAGGAAGTGATTGATCAAACAACAAAAGCGCAATAAATATCATTTTTGGCCTTAAGGGTTGAAAAAAAAATTTTATCTTTGACCTTTGGAAAATTTCCAAAAAAACAATTATGAAATACAAACGTATCTTATTAAAACTTAGCGGTGAATCCTTAATGGGTGACCAAAGCTATGGTATCGATATTAACCGTGTATCACAATACGCTAATGATATCAAAGAAATTCACGATCAAGGTTTAGAAATTGCAATTGTTATCGGTGGTGGTAACATTTACCGCGGTTTAAGCGCTGAAAAATCAGGAATGGACCGTGTTCAGGCGGACTACATGGGAATGCTTGCCACTGTTATCAACAGTATGGCACTTCAGGATGCTCTTGAAAAAGTAGGTAAAAAGACACGTTTACTAACGGCTATCAAAATGGAACAGATCTGTGAGCCATTTATCCGCAGAAGAGCGGTACGCCACCTTGAAAAAGGTCGTATTGTTATTTTCGGAGCTGGTACCGGAAATCCATATTTCACAACGGACACTGCAGCCTCTTTGCGCGCAATTGAAATCAATGCGGATGCAGTGCTAAAAGGAACACGTGTAGACGGTATCTATACTGCTGATCCAGAGAAAGATCCTAACGCGACAAAATTTGAGGAAATCTCATTCACAGAGGTCTACGAAAAAGGACTTAATGTAATGGATATGACAGCCTTTACCCTTTGTCAGGAAAACAAATTACCAATCATTGTATTTGACATGAACAAACCGGGCAATTTATTGAAACTTGCCAATGGAGAACATGTTGGAACTGTGGTAAAATAATTAATATCTGTAAAAAACGTAATCTTATATGAACGAACTAATTTCAATTGAATTGGACGATTGTAAAGACAAGATGTCCAAAGCAGTTGCTTACACGGAGTCAGAGTTAACAAAAATTCGCGCCGGTAAAGCTTCTCCATCGATGTTAGATGGTATTTCAGTCGATTATTATGGTAGCGCAACTCCGCTTTCGCAGGTTGCTAACATCAATACAACTGATGCTCGGACAATTGTCATTCAACCTTGGGAAAAATCACTCATCAACGCAATTGAAAAAGCTATTACGGATGCTAACCTTGGCATCAATCCTCAAAATGATGGTATTGTCATTCGCTTAAATGTCCCTCCTTTGACTGAAGAAAGAAGACGTGACCTGGTCAAAAAGGTAAAAGAAGAGACCGAAAGAGGCCGTATCGCTATCCGTAATATTCGTAAGGATACGAATGAGTCCATCAAAAAACTAAAAAATGACGGTGCCTCAGAAGACGAAATCAAAACGGCTGAAGGTGAAGTCCAAAAATTAACTGATGCGTATATTGTAAAAGTTGATAAATTGGCTGAACTGAAAGAAAAAGATATCATGACTGTTTAAAATCTTATTTTAAACATACTCAACGGGGATGTCCAAAGCCATTGGACATCCTCTTTTTTTTGCGTTTTTCCCCACGATCTCTTAACATTTACCCTTTTTTCATCGGACTCACTCTCACTTTCTAGGCAAACTCTTTTTATATTCCGGAAGTTCGATGCCATCTGTTCAAAAAAATATTTCCAGCAGGTTGTATTGATTTTTGAGCAAAATAATTGTACATTGTACACTACACATAATCAGTTATATGATGAACAATTCTCGCCGTCAATTTTTAAAGCAAGCTGGAATAGGTCTTTCGGCAGCTTATCTGATGCCCAATTTGTTATCTTGTCAAAATAAAGCGGGTGCTGTCAGCGACAACCCATTGCAGAATATAGGCGTACAGCTTTATTCCATCCGTGATTTAATGGATAAGGATCCGAAAGGTTCTTTGGAACAGGTCGCAAAAATAGGCTATAAACATGTCGAGCTCTATGGCATAGATCCGACTGCCAAACAATTCTGGAAATTACCCTATAAAGAGCTAAAAAAGATTCTGGACGACAATGGTCTTAAAACCCATTCGGGCCACTATGATATGTCCAAATACCTCAGTAAATCCCATACCGATAAGGAAGATCTATCTGTTTACTTTGACGCTGCAAAGGAACTTGGACAGGAATATGTGATTGCACCGGTTACACCGATGTTCGATATCAATGCGCTAAAAAAAGATGACTATCTCTATGCTGCAGAACAGCTCAATAAAGCGGGTGAACAGGCGAAGAAACTCGGATTAAAAATTGCATACCATAATCATTTCTGGGAATTCAGGGATTTGGGAAATAATACATCAGGGGAAGAAGTCATGCTGGCTTTTACGGAACCCGATCTTGTCGATTTTGAGCTTGATCTCTTCTGGGCGGAAAAAGCAGGGAAAAATCCGATCTCCATATTCGAAAAATTCCCTAAGCGGTTTAAACTATGGCACGTAAAGGATATGGATCGCACAAAATCAAATCCGATCGAATGGCCTAAAGATGGTAAGCTACCTGTTGAAGAGATCTTTAAGGAAATTAAATATACCGAAGTTGGTACCGGAAGTATCAATTTTGCCGAAATTGTGAAAGAAAAGGCTAAAGCTGGTCTGAAATACGCTTTCGTCGAACAGGATAATATCTATTTACCAAACAAGATGGAAAGTCTTAAAAAGAGCTACGATTACGTTCAGGCAAATCTGACCAAATAAAAAAGGGAAGCAAATGCTTCCCTTTTTTATTTTATAAATCCCTTTAGAATTGTGTATCCTCTACTTCAACCGCAGTTTCAATCACTTTCCGTGCAAGTTCTTCCTTGAAGTCAATAATGTTCTTACTGATCGCCTCATTATGGGTTCCTAGAATCTGAGCTGCCAAAATACCTGCATTTTTCGCAGCATTTAAGGCAACTGTGGCCACTGGAATACCGTTGGGCATCTGTAAGATTGATAATACCGAATCCCAACCATCAATGGAATTGGATGATTTTACAGGTACACCGATCACAGGCAAATGCGTGATTGAAGCCACCATTCCAGGTAAATGTGCTGCACCACCAGCACCCGCGATAATTACCTTTAAGCCACGGGATGACGCATCTTTTGCATAATCAAACATACGTTGTGGTGTACGGTGCGCCGATACGATTGTAACTTCAAATTCTACTCCAAGGACTTTCAGAACATCAATGGCATCCTGCATAACCGGAAGATCGGATTTACTTCCCATGATAATCCCTACCTGGGCCTTATTATTGACTGACATAGTATAATTAAGCTTTAACTTTTAATATTTCTTGTACTTTTCTCGCATTGGAAATGGCTTTTTCCCGATCATCATTAATGATACATACATGGCCCATTTTACGAAAAGGTTTTGTATACTTCTTGCCGTAAAGGTGCAGATAGACTCCTTCCATGGCCAACACCTCTTCTACACCATCATATTTTGCCAAGCCTTCGTAGCCATCCTCACCCAAGAGATTAATCATGACGGCATTTGTCCGACATCTGGTATCACCCATCGGCAAATTGAAAATGGCCCTTAAATGCTGCGCAAACTGAGATACATAATTTCCCTCGATCGTCTGATGTCCACTATTATGTGGGCGCGGAGCCAGTTCGTTCACAAGGATATCGCCATTTTTCGTTAAAAACATTTCCACGGCAAGTAAACCTACGATCTGCAGATCATCTGCAATCTTCTTCGCAATTGCTTCAGCACGTTGCTGAACCTCTATTCCATATAAAGATGGTGCGATAAGAAATTCCACTAAATTAGCCTGTGGATTGAATTCCATTTCCACCATTGGAAAAGTCGATACCTCACCTCTATCGTTACGTGCAACAATAACCGCGATTTCTTTTTCAAAATCCACCCATTCTTCAATCAGGCTTGGCTCTTCAAAGGCATGTTCAATATCAGCTTCCGTAACGATTTTCTTCACTCCTTTTCCATCGTAACCGTCTTTACGGAGTTTTTGAATATAAGGTAAATTCAAAGATGCATTGGTGAGATTATCCTTATTGGATATCAATTGAAATGCAGAAGTCGGGATATCATTTTGTTTAAAAAACTGCTTCTGTAATCCCTTATCCTGGATCAAGCGAATGATGCGGGACTGCGGATAAACAATTACCCCCTCTTCCTCCAATTTCTCCAGTGCATCCACATTTACTTTTTCGATTTCGATAGTAATCAAATCCAGGTCTTTACCAAAATTATATACCGTCTCAAAATCGCTCAATGAACCACATTCAAATTTATTGCAGAGCTTACGACAGGGCGCATTCTTGTCGGGATCCAATACATGAACGTTTACATTGTAATTAATGGCTTCCTGGATTAACATTCTTCCCAGTTGACCACCACCAAGAATGCCTAATTGCAGTTCACCATAAAAATCTTTTGCCATAGTTGATTTTAAAATCTTATAAAATTTATCTTTTAAGCTTTTTCTCTGAACAGCTGTTCACCTAATAAGCTTTCTTTATCTATCTTTTTTTGCAGCTCAATAAAAGCACCTATCAGTGCTTCCGGACGTGGAGGACAGCCTTGAACGTACACATCCACTGGGATGATCTTATCAACCCCTTTCACTACATGATACCCATGTTGCCAATAAGGACCACCACAATTGGAACAGGATCCCATCGAAATTACATATTTAGGATCTGGCATCTGCTCATATAGCTTTTTAATACGATCAGCCATTTTAAATGTGACTGTACCTGCAATAATAATAACATCCGATTGTCTTGGCGAAGGCCTTGGAAATACCCCCATCCGATCCAGATCATAAGTTGAAGCCATGGCACCCATCATTTCGATCGCACAACAGGCTATACCAAAACTCATCGGCCACATCGACGAAAGTCGTGCCCAGTTTAGCAGATCATCCAATTTGGCAACGACTACACCATTATTTTGCAACTGACTATCTAAACTCATGTCTACTCAGGTTTTTTAAATCGAGGTTTAAAAGCAATTTTTGGAGCACTTGTCGGTTCCTGAACGACAGCATGCTCCACAGCCTCAACTGCGGGCTGTTTATAATCCCGTACCTGATATGCGGTATTGTTCAATGCGGAATAAGCACTTTGGGGGATATTGACCGGAACCTTCGGTAGTGATACATTTGGTTTCACCCATTCCAAATCTCCTTTTTTCCAGACAAAAACCAACCCCAAGACCAAAACACCGATAAACATTGCCATTTCAATTAGCGTAAACCATCCCCATCGCCCGTCAGCAGCAATATATTCCGACTGTCCAAACACCGTCGCCCAGGGAAAAATAAAAATGAGTTCCACATCAAAAAGCAGGAATACCAAAGCGATGACGTAAAATCGAGGATTAAACTGTACCCAAGAGGATCCAATCGGATCTTCCCCACATTCGTAAGTAGCGGATTTAATGGGATTATTCTTTTTGGGAGAAATAAAACGGGCTAGAAAAATGGTCGCACAGACTAACAGCGCCCCTATCAGAAGAATGATAAGGATTTTGCCGTATTCCGATAATTGCGCGGGGTCATCCATAATGATTACAAATTTAACAATTATTTCGTTTACTCTAGCGAGGAACTTGAAATTACAAATTATTTATTAAAAATGGGGCATTGTATCTTCTACAATGCCCCATCCTATATAATGATACATTAAAATTACATTTTACCCGGCATTTTAGGCATATTGCGCATCAATTTAGCGGCCATTGCAGGATTAGACATCTGTTTCATCACTTTACGCATATCGCCAAATTGCTTCAATAATTTGTTCACTTCATTAATATCAGTTCCCGAACCTTTGGCAATACGTAAACGACGTTTTTGGTCAATAACATCCGGATTTTCACGTTCAAAAGGAGTCATCGAATCAATAATTGCTTCAATTGGTTTAAACGCATTATCATCGACTTCAATATCCTTCATTGCCTTTCCTACTCCCGGAATCATGCCCATCAAATCTTTCATGTTACCCATTTTTTTGATCTGTTGGATCTGCGATTTGAAATCATTGAAATCAAATTTATTCTTACGGATTTTCTTTTGAAGCTCAGCCGCTTGTTTTTCGTCGAACTGTTGCTGTGCACGTTCTACCAAAGATACGACGTCACCCATGCCCAAAATACGAGAGGCCATACGATCCGGATAGAAAACATCCAGTGCATCCATCTTCTCACCGGTACCAATAAACTTGATTGGTTTATTGACAACAGATTTTATGGATAATGCAGCACCACCACGTGTATCACCATCTAATTTGGTCAATACCACACCTGTAAAATCAAGACGATCGTTGAATGTCTTCGCTGTATTCACAGCATCCTGACCGGTCATCGAATCGACCACAAACAAGATCTCGTCCGGTTTGGTTGCTTCCTTAACTGCGGTAATCTCCACCATCAAAGGCTCATCTATGGCCAGACGACCGGCGGTATCGATGATGACAACATTATGGCCATTGCGTTTGGCCTCTTCAACCCCCGCTTTGGCGATAGCAATCGGATCCGTTGATTCCCTATTGACATACACCGGAACACCAACCTGTTCAGCCAGCACCTCCAATTGATCAATTGCCGCCGGACGGTAAACGTCGCCAGCTACCAATAATGGCTTTTTATTCTTTTTATCTTTCAGGTATAAGGCCAGCTTACCCGAAAAAGTTGTTTTACCCGCACCATTCAGACCCGCGATCAAAATAACAGTAGGGTTTTTACCGGTCTCTAATTCGGTAACAGATCCCCCCATCAATGCGGTCAATTCATCATTCATGATTTTTGTCAACAACTGACCCGGAGAAATACTTGTCAATACATTCTGCCCTAAAGCTTTTTGTCTAACATCATCTGTAAAAGTTTTAGCAGTCTTATAATTCACATCGGCATCCAACAATGCTTTGCGAATTTCTTTCATCGTTTCAGCAACGTTGATTTCGGTAATACTGCCTTGTCCTTTTAATACCTTAAAGGCCCTATCTAGCTTATCTTGAAGATTTGAAAACATAAAATCTGAATCTTATTCTATATAAACAGCAAAGTTAAAAAAATTGTCTGTACTAACCTCATTAACACCCCATAAAAAAATGCGACTATTAAAAATAATCGCATTTTTTTGTATACTCAAGTGGCACAACGACACATTAATCGCTTCTACGGCCACCAAATAAGATGGAAGCATAGTATAAAAGTGTTACCAAGGCACTTAAAGCAGCAACGACATAAGTCATGGCAGCCCATTTTAACGCATCTTTCGCTCCATCATGTTCCTCGCCATTGTAAGTTACGCCGGCATGGTTCAACCATTCCAAAGCGCGGTTTGACGCGTCAAATTCTACCGGAAGTGTAATGAACGAGAATATTGTGGTGATTGCCAAGGCACCCACACCTACTGCTAACAACCAGGGGTTACCGCCTTTGGAAAATGCAAATAACATCACACCGAGCATTAATACCCATGAGGTCAGTTTGGAAGCCACATTGACCATAGGCACCATTGCTGAACGGAACCCCAGCCATTTGTATGCTTTTGCATGCTGCACGGCATGGCCACATTCATGGGCCGCAACAGCTGCTGCAGCTACACTGCGACCGCTATACACCTCAGGACTCAAATTGACCGTTTTATCCGAGGGATTATAATGGTCACCCAAACGATCGGGAATGGAGATCACTTTTACATCATATATACCGTTATCGTTGAGCATTTTTTGCGCAATCTCAGCACCTGACATCCCATTCCCCAATGGCATCTCCGAATACTTTTTAAATTTGTTTTTAAATCGTGTCTGGACTATCAGGCTTACCACCATTATTCCAATAAATAAAATCAAGTACATAGCTTTTTTATATTTTTATCTTTATTCTCTTTTACTGTTTCAATCTAATGATCAAACGCCATTCCAATTCGCTCAAATCGGTGAAGGCATGAACTTCTAAGATAATAAAAAGCAGATAACTGACAAAAAGAACAGATTCTTCTGATGCCAACATGACATTGTAGCATAAAAAAGGGAGTGAAAAACTCACTCCCTCCTTGTTGTTATTTTCTAATTATAGTGCTTGCTTCCTTATCCCATCTGAAAAACCAGATCAGAACCTTCAATCATTTTGCGTAGGTTGCTCAATGCATAGCGCATTCTCCCTAAAGCTGTATTGATACTCACTTCTGTAATTTCAGCAATATCTTTAAAACTCATATCACAAAAATGGCGCATAATTAAGACTTCCTTCTGATCGTCCGGAAGTTTTTGGATCATTTTTTTTAAATCTACGTCCACCTGTTGTTTCAGCATCTTGGATTCAGCACTTTCATCACTGAATTCCAATACTTCAAAAATGTCAAATCCATCCGCATTTACAATATTTGGTGCCCGCTTGGCTTTTCTAAAAAAGTCAACGATCATATTATGTGCAATACGGATTGCCCAAGGCAAAAATTTCCCCTCTTCATTGTACTTGCCCGATTTTAAAGTGTTAATGATTTTAATGAAAGTCTCCTGGAAAATATCTTCAGCAAGATATTCGTCTTTTACTTTCATATATATAGAGGTGTAAATTTTCGATTTATATCGATTCAACAATGCCTCTAGGCCGGACTCTTGGCCCCCGACATACATTTGGATCAATTCTTGATCACTCTTACTTTTCAAAAGTCTCATACGTCACTTACTTTTTTAGCAGTTCGCAAAATAAATTATCAGTTCTGTTGTAAAATGTAAATGTTGGGCGTATAGTGTTCCTTTCTTATTGTAAAACAATCAATTAATAGTATTTCAAAGTACCGTAAAATTATTGAGTAATCAAATTATTACAATTTATTTTAAGATTTTTTAACATTTAAAAAGTGTAAATCCTCCTCCACTCCGCGAAAAAAACGTTCGACAACATGCTTCAGCCTTCCACAATTTATGTGGCAATTAACGCTGCTACAAATTCACAAATAATAGGGACTTTATAGGGACCTCATTCGGACTTTACCCGGACCTCATTCGGATAAAAGCGTATAAAGTCCCTGTGAAATCCCTATCAAATCCGATTGAATTTCTTATTATTTTAGTAGTAATTCTGCAGTTTATAATAAGATATGGTAGCACTAGGTCATAACTTTACGATCATAAAGTTTTAGGTCAAATGAATGAGATTTAAGAATGTAGGGTAAAGGCTTTGGGAATGAAAACAGTTTTACAAACAAAAAAGCGGAATCATCTTAAGATGATTCCGCTTTACACTATTAAGCTTTGCTATATTAAAAAGACAATGTCTTATTTATACAATGGGAATTCGGCCATTAGGGCTTTCACTTTACCATGGATTTTATCCAATTGAGCATCGTTCGAGGCATTTTGTAATGCTTCGTCAATTAACTCTCCGATTTGAACAATTTCATTTTCTTTGATACCACGTGTAGTAATCGCTGCTGTACCGAAACGTACACCTGAGGTCACAAAAGGAGAACGTGTATCAAAAGGAACCATGTTTTTGTTGGTTGTGATGCCCGCTTTACCCAATACCGCTTCCGCTTCTTTACCAGAAATATCTTTGTTACGTAGGTCAACCAACATCAAGTGGTTATCTGTACCGCCAGAGATAATCTTATAGTCTTTATCAACGAAGAATTTCGCTAATGTAGCTGCATTTTTCTTCACCTGAACAATATACTCCATGTATTCGTCTGATAATGCTTCGCCGTAAGCGATTGCTTTAGCAGCAATTGTATGCTCCAAAGGACCACCTTGTGTACCTGGGAAAACAGCCAGATCCAATAATTGTGTAATCGTGCGGATTTCGCCTTTAGGTGTTTTGATACCCCAAGGGTTTTCAAAATCCTTACCGACCATAATCATACCACCACGAGGGCCACGTAATGTCTTATGTGTGGTTGTTGTGACGATATGGCAATGTGGAAGTGGATCATTTAATAGGCCACGTGCGATCAAACCAGCTGGATGGGAAATATCAGCTAAAACAATTGCGCCGATCTCATCAGCAACTTTACGGATACGGGCATAATCCCAATCGCGTGAGTAGGCTGAAGCACCACAGATGATCATTTTTGGTTTTTCACGAAGTGCTGTTTCCTCCAATTGTTCGTAATCAATCAGACCTGTATCTTCTTTTACACCATAAAATAATGGTTGATAGATCTTACCGGAAAGGTTTGCCGGTGAACCGTGCGTCAAGTGTCCACCATGAGATAAATCAAGACCTAAAATTTTGTCGCCAGGTTTGATTGTCGCCAAAAAAACAGCCGCATTTGCCTGTGCTCCAGAGTGAGGTTGAACATTTACCCATTCTGCACCAAATAATTGTTTCGCGCGATCAATTGCAATGCTCTCGATCTGATCCACAACTTCACAACCTCCATAGTAACGTTTTCCTGGGAGGCCTTCCGCATATTTATTTGTCAACACTGAACCAGCAGCTTCCATCACCTGTTTTGAAACAAAGTTTTCCGAAGCAATTAATTCAATACCTTCTTCTTGGCGTTTCAGCTCATCAGCTATCAAATTAAAAATGGCTTGATCTCTTTCCATTGTTTTTAAATGTTGTAAAGTAAATTTTGTTTTTATTTTAATGCCTCAAAGATAGCATATTCCATAAAGAATATCGACAAAAAGCCATATTTTATTAAATGTTCTTAGAAAAACGACCTTATTTATGCGAATTAGCTAATTAGCATCCTATCCATTTCACTCGGACTTGGAGCAATATAATCCATAAAAATCGAATGTTTTGTAAATGTCAAAAAATCCAATACCAGCAATTTGCGAGTTAAAATATGTATTTTTGTTAAAGAATTGGCTAAAACGATATCAAAATGAGCGTAGAACATACAGCAGTTGCTCCCGTTACCTTAACTCAAGGAGCGATCAAGGAACTCAATAAATTAAAAGATCAGCAAGAAATCTCTGATGATTTTGGTTTACGTGTCGGTGTTGAAGGCGGTGGTTGTTCAGGTATGAGTTATATCCTGGGTTTTGACCAGAAAAAAGACGGAGACAACGAGTACATAATTGAAGGCATCCGCATTTTCATGAACAAAGCACACGGCCTCTATCTTGCAGGCATGGAAATTGATTTCAAATCAGGACTTGATGCAAGAGGTTTTACTTTTAATAACCCCAATGCAACCAGCACCTGTGGTTGTGGAAGTAGTTTTTCCGCATAAATTGAAATCTATACATATTTCAATAAAAGGGGGATTGCCAATAGCAATCCCCCTTTTATTTTAACTTTCTTATCAATATGGATCTGCTTTCGCTGTGCTTTTATTCACTTGTTCCCACAACAATTTAGCGGTTTCTCAGCTTTTAATCCGGCCTCAGTGCCTAGCATTCTCGCGTAGTCCTCCATTTTACCCCTCGGCAATATTTTCGAAAGATTGAGTCCCTTATAAATGATATTACAGCAACAAAGCCCTCTTTCTTTTTCCATCATAATTCACTAAATTAGCGACCTTTAGAAAAGAAGCATACAACAGTCTGATGTACAAAGAATATAAGCAGTTAAATTTACCGGAAATTGGTAAAGAGATTTTGACCCGTTGGGAACAGGAAAAAATATTCGAAAAAAGTATCAATAATCGCCCTGAGAGCAAGTCATATACATTTTTTGAAGGCCCACCTTCTGCAAATGGAATGCCAGGCATCCACCACGTGATGGCCCGTACGATTAAGGATATTTTCTGTCGCTACAAGACATTGAAAGGCTACCAGGTAAAACGAAAAGGAGGCTGGGATACCCATGGCCTTCCAATTGAACTCGCTGTCGAGAAAGCGCTTGGTATTACCAAAGAGGATATCGGTAAAAAAATTACCGTAGAAGAATATAATGAGGCTTGTCGCAAAGAAGTGATGAAATATACCGATGTATGGAACGACCTAACCAATAAAATGGGCTATTGGGTTGATCTTGAACATCCTTACATCACCTACAAAAATGAATACATCGAAACCTTATGGTATTTGTTAAAAGAGCTATACAAAAAAGGCTTATTATACAAAGGTTATACCATCCAACCCTATTCACCTGCTGCGGGTACAGGTTTGAGTTCACATGAGCTCAATCAACCGGGTACCTATAAGGATGTGAAGGATACAACAATTGTTGCTGAATTCCGATTGATCAAAAGCCAGCTGCATCCAGCGATTGAAAAATTAGTGGACGACGAAGCCGAGGATGTTGCATTTATCGCCTGGACGACTACGCCTTGGACCTTACCTTCCAATACGGCTTTGGTTGTTGGCAAGAAAATAAACTATGTCAAAATCAGAACGTTCAATAAATATACAGGCGCACCAGTATCTGTTGTATTGGCGAAAGATCTGATCGGCAAGCATTTTAAAGCTGAAGGTGAAAATGCCTCTTTCCAAGACTACAAGCTGGGTGATAAAGTTATCCCCTGGGAACTTGCGGCTGAATTTGTCGGTGAGGAACTGGTTGGCTTACGTTACGAGCAATTGTTACCTTATATCACCAATAAAGATCTACAGGAAAATGCTTTCCGTGTCATCCCTGGAGACTTTGTGACCACTGAAGATGGTACAGGTATCGTACACGCTGCGCCGACTTATGGTGCCGATGACTTTCGTGTAGCCAAAGAACATGGTGTTCCGGGTATCCTGGTAAAAGATGAAAATGGAAAAGATGTGCCTACAGTAGACCGTACCGGCCGCTTCGTTAACGAAATCACGGATTTTGCCGGACGATTTGTAAAAGAGGAATACTACAGTGCTGAGGAACGTGCAAAAGAGGATTTCAAACCTACAGATGTATTGATCTCCATCAAACTTAAGGAGGACAACAAAGCATTTGATGTCAAGAAATACGAGCACACCTACCCACACTGCTGGCGTACAGACAAACCGGTTTTATACTATCCATTGGATAGCTGGTTTATCCGTACTACTGCAGTAAAAGAAGATCTTGTTGCTTTAAATAAAACAATCAACTGGAAACCCGAAGCTACCGGCACAGGACGCTTTGGAAACTGGTTGGAAAACCTGGTGGACTGGAACCTTTCCCGCTCACGCTACTGGGGAACACCACTTCCTATCTGGCGTTCGGAAGATGAAAACGAAGAAGTTTGTATCGGTTCATTACCAGAATTAAAGTCTCTATTGGAAGCTTCCTTGGCTTCAGAGGTTTTATCCGCTGAGGAGAAAGCAAAAAACCAGGCTTACCTGGATAAATTTGACACGGAGCAGCTGGACCTACACCGTCCTTATGTCGATGATATCGTCCTTGTTTCTGATGCCGGTCAAAAATTATTCCGGGAACCGGACTTAATTGACGTATGGTTTGACTCTGGAGCAATGCCTTATGCACAATGGGGACTGGATCATGAAAAATTGGCAAACGGTGAAGAGTTTCCATTTAAAGCCGGTTTCAACCATGCATACCCTGCAGATTTCATTGCTGAAGGTGTAGACCAGACCCGTGGATGGTTCTTTACGCTACACGCGATCTCCACGATGATGTATAAGTCGGTATCTTTCAAAAATGTGGTTTCCAATGGACTGGTATTAGATAAAAACGGAAATAAGATGTCCAAACGCTTGGGCAATGGCGTCGATCCTTTCTCAACGATAGATCAATACAGTGCGGATGCTACACGCTGGTATATGATCAGTAATGCTGCTCCTTGGGACAATTTAAAATTCAACCTCGAGGGATTGGATGAGGTACGTCGTAAATTTTTCGGTACGCTATACAATACCTATGCATTTTTTGCGCTTTATGCCAATATTGATAAGTTCTCCTACGCAGAACCAGATATCGCATTGGAAAACCGTCCTGAAATCGATCGTTGGATTATTTCGTTACTCAATTCACTAACAAAAGAAGTAGACGAATACTTAGCGGATTACGAACCGACCAAAGCTGCTCGCGCGATCCAAAGTTTTGTGGATGAGCATTTGAGTAACTGGTACGTTCGTCTGTGCCGTCGCCGTTTCTGGAAAGGAGAATATACTGAAGACAAAATTTCGGCCTATCAGACCTTATATACCTGTTTGGATACTATCGCGAAATTAATGTCACCGATATCGCCATTTTTCTCGGACAGACTGTTCCTTGACCTGAATACAGCGACAAATAAAGAGCAAGTTGAATCTGTTCACCTGGCCAACTTCCCGGTATACGATGAAAAACTTGTAGATAAAGATCTGGAAGAACGTATGGCCCTGGCGCAGGATATTTCGTCATTGACACTTTCATTACGTAAGAAAACGTCGATCAATGTGCGTCAGCCATTAAACAAAATCCTTGTTCCGGTACTGGACAGTGCTTTCCAGGAGAAGGTGGAAAAAGTAAAAGATTTGATACTTTCGGAAACCAATATCAAAGATATTGAGTTTATTACAGATACTACTGGTATCATCAAGAAAAAAATAAAACCAAATTTTAAAGCTCTTGGCGCGAAAGTTGGTAAGGATATGAAGTTAGTCTCTTCAGCTATCCAATCGTTGACTATAGAACAGATCAGTACCTTGGAATCAGCAGGTGAATTGGCCTTAGTTGACACGCCATATACTATTCTATTGAGCGATGTCGAAATTATAGCAGAGGATGTGGAAGGATGGCAGGTTGCCAATCTGGGTAAATTGACTGTAGCATTGGATGTCCATATTACTGAAGAATTGAAGAAGGAAGGTTTATCAAGAGAATTGATCAACCGCCTACAAAATTTACGGAAGGAAAAAGGACTTGAAGTGACGGATAGAATTAACGTAAAGTTAACAGCTGCCTCAGAAGTAGTCCATGCTGCGAAAGAAAATTTATCGTATATTTGCACCGAAATTCTAGCCGATTCATTGGTATTTGAAGATTCACTAACTGAAGGAGAGACCATCGAGATCGATGGCAAAGAACTTAAGGCATTAATCCAAAAAAATTAAATTATGGCAAACAACAACGAGAAAACACGCTATAGCGATTCAGAATTACAAGAATTCAAAGATATTATCTTGGACAAGCTTAGAATAGCAAAAGAAGAGCTTTCCTCGTTGACAGCAACGCTTAATAACAGCAATGCGAATGGTACAGATGATACTGCGGGGACTTACAAGACCTTGGAGGATGGATCTGCAACGTTGGAGAAGGAACAAACAAATCAATTAGCGGCACGCCAAAAGAAGTTTATCGACAACTTGGAAGCAGCCTTGGTACGTATCGAGAACAAAACGTATGGTATCTGTAGAGAAACCGGAAAACTGATCCAAAAAGAGCGTTTGAAAGCTGTTCCACACACCACGTTGAGCATCGAAGCGAAAAACAAACAATATTAATTTTAGGTAAAAATATATGGTCTTTGCTTAGGCAAAGACCATTTTTATAGCACAATGAAGGGGTATACGAAACCAGTCGCACTAATCGTGGCGATTCTTTTAATAGACCAATTGTCAAAAATATGGGTTAAGCTCTCTATGACAATCGGCCAAAGTCATCACATCTTAGGTAAATTCTTTCAGATCCATTTTATTGAAAATAATGGAATGGCTTACGGAATGGAATTCGGTGGTGACTACGGGAAATTGTTCCTGACCGTGTTTCGGATACTGGCCGTAGCTGGTATCGGATATGGTCTACACTACATGATCAAGAATAAATACAACCGCGGTTTTATATTAAATGTAGCCCTGATTCTTGCCGGTGCGTTAGGAAATATCATTGATTCGGCCTTCTACGGTGTGATCTTCAGTGAAAGCACCTTTTACGAAAAAGCATCCTTATTTCCCGCTGGTGGAGGGTATTCCTCTTTCCTGCATGGAAAGGTTGTCGATATGCTCTATTTTCCTTTAATTGAAGGTACGTTTCCTACATGGGTTCCTTTTTGGGGCGGTGAAGAGTTCCTATTCTTCCGGCCGGTATTCAACATTGCAGACTCGGCTATTTCAGTTGGTGTGGTGCTTATACTATTGTTTCAAAAACGGTATTTCAAAACTGAAAAAGAAGAGAAATCAAGTATCCATAGCGAAATCGTTGAAGATTAACGAAATATCTTACAAAAGCCTTGTTAATCGCAAGGCTTTTCTTTTAAAAATAAATTAATGCGGATCCTAACCCTTATCCACCAAGCTAATAAACCGGATTAGGATGATCGAAATAATAGCATACCAAAAAATGAAAAACATAAACTTATTCCTGATTGCAGGCTTACTTTTTGTGACAAAATTAGCACAAGCACAACAAATTGAAATTCCAAACCTTAAAAAACATATCTACTACCTGGCAGATGATAAAATGAAAGGTAGAGGAACGGGCAGCAAAGAAGTGTTCAAAGCCGCAGACTACATCGAAAAGGAATTCAAAAAATATAAATTGCAACCAAAGGGTGAAAAAGGCTATCGCCAATCCTTCAAAGCCAAGGTGTGGAAAGTAAAAGTAGCCGACAGCATCCGCAACGCAGCCAATATTATTGGCTTTATCGATAATGGAGCTGCGCTAACCGTCGTAATAGGCGCGCATTACGATCATTTGGGAACAGGTCATCAGGGGAGCTCAAAAGATTCACTAGGCGTTGGTAAAATCCACAATGGCGCCGATGACAATGCCTCAGGTACAGCAGGTTTATTGGAACTTGCACGCTATTTCAGTACCAATAACCAAAAAGAACCTTATAACTTGTTGTTCATCGCTTTCGGTGCTGAAGAACTAGGCTTGGTCGGCTCTAAATATTTTACCGAGCATCCTACCCTACCATTAGAAAAAATAACAGCTATGCTTAATATGGATATGATCGGCCGTTACAACCCGGACAATGGGCTTGCTGTTATCGGATATGGAACGAGCAGTCAATGGCCTACGGTATTCAAAGACATCCAGGCGCCTATAAAATTTAACCTGAGCAAAGATGGTAATGGCGGATCCGATCAAACATCATTTTATAAGAAGAATATTCCGGTGTTATTTTTCCATACCGGCGGACATCCCGATTATCATATGCCAACGGATGACGCAGATAAAATCGACTATAATGCATTAAAATCTATTCTGGATTTGGAGAAATCGGTGATCGAGAACATCATGAAACAGTCAAATAAAATGGACTTTATCTGGACCAACTAAGACCGATAGAGTAACGCATTAAGAGTCTTTCAAGACATTCCCTTAACCGGAGGACAGACCAGCGAAAAATAGACGAAGGTACCATGCATACCTTCGAGATGAAAACACGGATAAAAAAATAGTAATACGGATGAAAAAAATTCTTGTCACAGGATCGAATGGCTTTTTGGGTCAGAAGGTTGTCGACCTACTTGCTGGTAATGATCGTTATGAAGTTACAGCCATTTCAAAGGGGCCGAATAGAAACCCTAATCAAATCGGATATGTTTTCTTTCAAGTCGACTTATTGGATCAGAGCCTATTAGCGGATTTTTTATCCAACCATATCTTTGATGCAATTATACATACCGCTGCCATGACCAGTGTGGAAGCATGTGAGGCCGATAAATCAGCCTGTCAGCTGATCAATGTGGACCTGGTAAGGACACTAGCGGATTACTGCGAAAAAAATAAAGCACAACTGGTACATCTATCGACAGATTTTGTATTTGATGGCAAGAAAGGCACTTCCTACAATGAACTGGACAAGCCCAATCCACAAAGTGAATACGGGAAAAGCAAATATGCTTCTGAACAAGTCCTTGCACAGTCGTCCTGTCCTTATGCAATTCTGCGTACAATTTTGGTCTATGGCATCAATGCTGATCCAAACCGTTCGAATCTGGTGCTATGGGCAAAAGGAAAGTTATCACAAAAAGAAGCGATAAAAGTGGTCAATGACCAATGGAGAATGCCTACCTTTGTAGATGATTTAGCGCATGCATGTCAATTGGCTATCGAACGACAGGCTCAGGGGATATTTCATATTTCTGGAGCAGAATTGATGTCCATCAATGAAGCGGTGTATAAAATAGCGGATTATTGGCAGCTGGACAAATCCTTGATTTCGGAAATCAGTGCTGCAAGCATTGGACAAGCAGACAACAGGCCTCGTCTGACAGGTTTTGATCTTAGCAAGTCCAAAAACGAGCTGGGTTATAAGCCGACAGCATTTGTAGAATCTTTGGCTATAATTGATCGCCAAGCCAAGGAATTTGGAAGATAATGACAAAAAACGATATGATAGAGAAATTTGCGAGAGAGTCATACACGGAGATGAACGAACTGGTCCTTCCGAATGATACCAATACCTTTGGTAATCTCATGGGCGGCCGCTTATTATACTGGATGGATATCTGTTCGGCTATTGCCGCACAAAAGCATTGCAGCAATGTAGTCGTCACGGTATCTGTGGACAATGTATCTTTTAAGCGTTCGATCAAATTGGGTGAAGTAGTTACCATACAGGCACAGGTCACCCGTGCATTTAACAGCTCCCTAGAGGTACGTATGGAAATTTTCGCATCAAATTTACCAGAGGGCACACGCGTGAAAACCAATGAGGCATATTATACCTTCGTTGCGGTTGATGCCGACAACAACCCCAAAGCTGTACCCGTATTGATTCCCGAGACAGAATCAGAACACAAAGCTTACGAGGATGCATTGCAGCGCAGAGAACTTCGTCTTATCCTTGCAGGGAAATTAAAACCTGAAAATGCAAAAAAACTAAAAGCATTGGTCAGTCTGTTCAGTCAGAAGAACTCATAAACATAGATAAGTTACTATACGAAGAAAGCGCATACATTTCGTCATGTACGCGCTTTCTTTTTTTATTGGCTGTAAGAACAATGGTATTCTGCACCTTTTAGATCGAATGCTTACTCCCCATTGCCTAAAGCTAGGATCCGGTCAAATTCTTCGGGCTTAAGTGGCATCACCGATAGACGGCCCTGTCTGACCAAAGCGATATCCTGTAACTGTTCATCCGCTTTAATCGTCTCCAATGTAACTGACTTCTTCAATGTTTCCACTGGAGCTAGATCGACGACAACCCAGCGTTCATCGTCGGTTGTTGGGTCCTGATAAAACTCTTTCACGACCTTCGCAACTCCAACAACATCTTTACCTTCGTTGCTATGATAAAACAGGACCAAGTCCCCTTCTTTCATTGCTTTCATATTATTCCTAGCCTGGTAATTGCGTACACCATCCCAAAACGTCCGTCCATCTTTATTAAATTGCTCCCAACTATATTTAAATGGTTCAGATTTTACTAAGAAATATTGCATCGTCTAAATTTGTTAAGCGTTAAAAACTATTGTTGTGGCATTAATACTTCCATTTTATCTGCAAAATGGGCACAGTAATCACGTAAATCGCCAATCACCTTTTCAGCCATGGGATCTCCACCTGAAGAACGGATAAAAGAATCTCCCAACGTTTGCAAAGTCTCATAAAAGAATCTTTTCATCTCATCGTAAGGCATGTCTTTCGTCCAGAGGTCGATCCGCATCGAATTCTTATAATGAGAATCCCATAAAGCTAAAAACATCGCTTTTGCGGGCAATTCGTCCGAATTATTCCCATCTGTGGACGACCACATAATGTTTTCAGGAACATTGTTTTCGTCAAGCTCTACCTGTAATTTTATTTCTGCTTTTTTCATTTTAGTATTGAGATATGAGTATTGAGATTTTACCTTAACAAGCCTACGGCTTATGCACTATCTCCATTTTTTTTAATTTTTACTTTTAAATATATCAGCTGAATGTCACTTTAACGATCAGGCTGGCAACACAAACCACCACCAAAAATACCAACTGTAACATCCACATTTTTTTATTCTCTTTGATAAGTACCCTAAACAAAATATCCACGACTGTCAGCAATACCATTAAGGCAATAAATGCTCCCCATGTAAAGAGCACCCTTTCGTCATTGGGATTTTCTAGGACAAACCAAACGACCAAGCATGCACTGGCAATATTTAATGGGGTAAACCGCATGCTGATTATCGTTTCTTGAAATTACGGCTTGGTCCTGCGGATTTCCCCCCGCCCGATTTACCCTTGCTTTTAGCCTTCGGCTTAAAGCCCGAAGCACGTTGCGCTTCGCGTACTTCCTTTTGCTTGATCACATATTTCTTTTCATGGAAAGCACCCTGATAATCTGGATTATCTTTTTTCTTTTGATTATCGATATCGCGGGCGATATCCTGTTTCTCCTGAAAAGGCGTTTTTTCAATAAAAACCTCCTCTGGAATTGGATATACCGGAATATTCTGTTTGATCAATTTCTCAATTTTTCGGACGTAATATTTCTCCGCCTCATTGCAAAAGGTGATGGCATCTCCCTCATTGAAGGCCCTACCCGTACGTCCGATACGATGTACATAGTCTTCGATAACAATAGGCACCTCAAAGTTGATTACATGGCTCACATTGGACACATCAAGTCCACGTGCCGCAACATCCGTTGCTACCAGGATACGGATATTACCTTCCTTAAATGCATTGATCGAATTGATGCGTGTATTCTGTCCTTTATTGGCATGGATGACACGCACTTCATCTTTGCCGTATTTACGCTCCAGAAAATGAAAAACATTATCTGCGACTTGTTTTGTTTTACAAAAAACTATCAGTCGGCTAAAAGCTTCATCATCCTTCAATAGATGCTGCAATAAGTTCAGTTTGGTTTTCTGATTCGGGACAAAATACAAAGCTTGGCTGACCGTTTTAGCCGGTGTCGCCTGTTCAGATACTTCTATAACGGTAGGAAATGCAAGAAAATCTCCAGCAATCTTACGAACAAGCTCACTCATTGTCGCTGAAAACAACAGGTTTTGGCGCTTGCGCGGTACGATCTCCAATACACGGTGGATTTTGCTGATAAATCCCATATCCATCATCTTGTCCGCTTCGTCCAAAACTAAAAATTTAAGTGACTTAACGACGATATGTCCTTCTAAGTATAAATCAAGAAAGCGACCCGGAGTAGCAACGATAATATCAACTCCTTTTTCAAGTGCTTCTATCTGAGTTTTAGGTCCCAATCCACCATACAATACAACAGAACGTAAATCGAGGTACGTAGAAAATAATTTGATGTTCTCCTCGATCTGCATGGCCAACTCCCGGGTTGGAGTCAAAATTAAAGCACGCGCATCAGTTCCTTGAGCATACTTCAATTTCATTAACATGGGCAATACAAATGCAGCCGTTTTTCCCGTTCCGGTCTGGGCTATTCCCATCACATCCTGCCCCGCCAATATCGGTGTAATTGCCTTTTCCTGGATTTCAGTCGGTTGTTCATACCCCGCTTCTGCTATCGCATTTAGGATCTGTTTATTGAATTTAAAATTTTCAAATGATTGCTGCATCCGACAAAGATAAGGAAAAGAGTCCATTTGACTTTCTTCGATAACCAATCCAGCACAGATTTACTTTTAATTGACATAAAAATTGGGAAAAAGTACAATATAAAGTCTAATATTTTGGTTTTTAACAGAATTAAAGCATTTTTGTAGGGTATAAACAAACTTTTTATCAGGTTGATATGAAAAAATTATGGATGTGTTTGTTGTTGATAACAACAAGCTTTGCTGCATTTGCCGATGAGGGAATGTGGTTTTTAATGTATCTGAAGCGTCTGAATGAGGCTGATATGCAAAAAAAGGGACTTCGTTTAAGTGCCGAAGAGATCTACAGCATTAACAACTCAAGCTTAAAAGATGCGATTGTGCAATTCGGCGGTGGATGTACCGCAGAGATTGTGTCTGACCAAGGATTGGTATTCACCAATCACCACTGCGGGTACGGCGCAATTGCGGAATTGTCCACACCTGAGAATGACCACTTGACTAATGGTTTCTGGGCAAAGACAAAAAGCGAGGAATTAAAACCAAAATCGCTATCTGTACGCTTCTTTGTACGCATGGACGATGTATCAAAACGCATCTTAGGATTGGTTAATAATAAAATGTCCGAAGATGAGCGCAACAAAATCATCGCTGCCGAGATTGCTAAAATCCAAAAAGAGAACAGCGAAAATGGCAAATACGTTGTTGAGGTGAAATCTTTCTACCAAGGCAATGAGTATTATTATTTTGTATATCAAGATTATAATGACGTACGTTTAGTGGGAACGCCACCAAACAGCATTGGTAAATTCGGTGGCGACACGGACAACTGGGAATGGCCTCGCCATACTGGTGACTTCTCCATTTTCCGCGTCTACGCAGACAAAAATGGAAATCCGGCAGAATATGCAAAGGACAATGTTCCATTAAAACCAAAACATTTCCTACCTATAAGTCTAAAGGGTATTCAGGAAGGCGATTTTGCAATGATCTTAGGTTACCCTGGTCGTACCAACCGTTGGATGCCTTCAGGTGGAATCAATCAAAACGTAAAATTTGCATACCCTGCTTGGGTGGAGGCTTCCAAAACAGGTATGGATGCCATGAAGAAATTCATGGATCAGGATCAGGCTGTCAAATTGAATTATGCTTCCAAATACTCTCAGGTTGCCAATTACTGGAAAAACCGTCAAGGGATGATTGACGCATTGACTTTACATAAAACTGCGGAGTCGAAAGCGAAAGATGAGGTTAAATTTGACAAATGGGCAAACAAAGCGGCCAACAAAGCGGAATACGGTGATGTAATCAGCACAATCAATGCATACTATACCGCAACCAATGAGAAAGCGAAACACGACAATTACCTGATGGGTATGATCCGCTCCAGTGCCATTGCGACTTTACCTTATTCGATCGGTTCTGGTTTAGAAGTGTATGCTGCAGGCGATGATGCACGCAGAAAAGATATCCTTCCACGCTTAAAGTCAGCGATCGATGCGGGCTACGAAAAAATGTATATGCCTTTGGAAGAACAAGTGTTGATCGACGAATTGAACCTTTACGCGAAAAAAGCTGGAAATATCGCACCTTATGTTGCGGAGTTAGCGGCCAAAAACAACAATGATTTTACGGCCTATATCAAAGAAGCTGTTAAAAACAGTATTTTTGCTTCTGCTGAGCGCCTAAACAATTACCTGGAAAATCCAAATGCTGAAATTTTGGCAAATGATCCATTATATAAATTATCCTCGGCATTGATCAACAAATACCGCCAGGAAGACCCTAGTGCAAAAGCTGAACATGATAAGTTTGAGGGTGCTTACCGTAAATATGTTGCTGGTGTATTGGCTTCAAATCCAAAAGGCAAATTCTATCCAGACGCTAACAGCACCTTGCGTCTTTCATACGGCTCGATCAAAGGCTTACCGAAAGACCCTCGTAACGATGCTGACAAGAACTTCTATACAACCTTAAAAGGTACTATTGCCAAATACAAAAAAGGTGACGAAGAGTTCGATTTGCCACAACGTTTGATGGATTTGTACAAAAATAAGGACTATGGCCGTTACGCCGACAAAAAAGGACACTTACCAGTAAACTTCCTAAGTGACAATGATATAACAGGCGGAAACTCAGGTTCTCCAGTAATAAATGGCAATGGCGAATTAATTGGCCTAGCTTTTGATGGGAATATCGAGGCAATGGCCGGCGACGTAATCTTTGACCATAAGCTACAACGTACAATTTCAGTTGACATTCGCTATGTGTTATTTATCATTGATAAATTTGCAGGAGCAAGCAACATTATTGACGAACTTAAGATTGTTGAATAGTTTTTTTTAAGCTTTTTCGATAAAAAAAAACGAAATTTATTTTCTATTTGATTCGTTTTTGTATATTTAAGGAGTGTTTAGGAAAAACCATAAAAACTAAAATTATAATTATAAAAAAATGGAAAACTACGTAAAATTAAAAGAGTTAGTAGCTTCTATCGAAGCTGATGCAGACAAGTTCTTCAACAATGGTAATTCTGCTGCTGGTACACGTGTACGTAAAGGATTACAAGACATCAAAACCTTAGCACAAGAAATTCGTAACGAAGTTACTGCTAAGAAAAACAGCGGAAAATAATCTTTCCTGAGTTTACATAAAAAAGGCCTTCTCAATGAAAGGCCTTTTTTTTGCTTTAATGGCAGCTGGAGTTTGTTACAAGTAATAACATCCCATCACAAGATTATATACCTTCACACCAAGATAATCCCCCACTACAGCATTCAGTTTATCATAAACTTGCTTTCTATTCAGAGGCTTGTCTTTTTTCTTAAGAAAATCCGCAGAAGAAATTGTAACAGGACTTAGTTCTACCTTGGTCGCAAACATATTATAGTGAAGCTCAGGGACGGCCAATCCCAAAATCATCCCTGGCAAACCACTAAATGCAGAAGGTCCACCGGATACCGGAATCTGGTCTGTATAAAATGCGACAGCGTAGATCGAGTCCAGTACGAGCCCATTTGCTCTTCGGCATTGGTAGCCCGCGATCTGTCTATACTCATTGGTAATTTTCCACTTAATCTTCAATGTAGAATCTGCTATGACAATCCGCTCGCCTCCCAACTCGAAGGCAGACTTGAATTCCTTTGTTTTTAGGTTCTGATAACTGCTAATTCCGGACTCAAAAACCCCCATCCGCATTAAGTTCTGAGCAGCTTCCGGATACTCCTCTGGAATGTGCTCGTACAGCACCTCATTTGCAGAAAATTTCAACGTTTTTTTAAGCACCTGATTTTCGGGTGCGTGTTCGACCATCCCTTTGAATGCGTTGCGGCTCTCCTCATCCTTAGCATAAGCCGCATAACGTTTGATCAGATTTTTAAGAAATACGGTTTTCTCAAAAGTAATCGTTCCTTGATCCGGAAAGTAAGCATATTGTCCTTCCGCTGCCTTTCCCAAGCATAGTACCAAAAATAGGGTTATTATATTTCTGATCGTTCTCATTTTATTTTGATTTGACTAACATCTTGTTTATTTCCCAGCTCAGTTTTACCATATAATACCTACCGATGGTATTAAATCGGCGCTCGGTCAGCAGTGTTCCATTTTGATTACGCTCAAAGCCAACATTTTGGTTCAATATATCATTGATCGTAAAGGTCAGTTCCAGCTTTTCGTCTTTCATAAACTTTTTCGACAGTCCCGGGCTCAGCACAAACCGTTCGAATTTCTTGCTATAAACTGCCGTTGGTGCCTGATATCTGTAGTTAAAATCTGTCCGCAGGACAAATTTGGCCGGTAGGAAGTACTTAAATTCCCCATTGGAAGAAAATGTAAAACCTTTACTATCTTCCATCATACCAATTGAATTATCCTGGATGACATAACCCGGCGAAAATTCAACCCCAAAATCCAAACCTTTCGTAGTCGACTTTTGAAGTCCATAACTCAACGAATAGGTCTGAAACTTTGCATTAGCCAAAACATTGTTCACGTAATTATAATTATTACCAATGGAAATAGCAGGGCCCCCACCGTGTCGCAATTGATACTTTTTCCATAAAATTCCATAATACATTGGTGAAATGCTGATTTGATTATTGGCATTGTGATTCAAATTATCCCAAATAAAGGTTGTTTTACCAACGGAATCAATTGTGGTATTCTGAACAAGTGCATTATTCGTACGGGAAGCATTTACGAAAACCCCATAAAATTCACCACGAAGAATTGAAAACGATCTAAAATTTAAATTCAATTCATTCGTATAAGATGGCTTTAAATTTTCGTTTCCTAAATATTCGTTCAATGGATCAAGATTTGATCGTAAGGGCTGAATCTGATTGAGGGAAGGCAGTCCATTAGTACCCCGATAGACTACTGAAACTGACCTATTTTTATTAATCTCGTATTTTAAATCCAAAACTGGATTATATACAAAAAAAGATCTGGACAAGTGTGCGTCATCCGCTCTATTTAATTGTGATAAATCACTATTTTCAAACCTGTTGGCAAGATTGATAATAAATTTCTCCAATGGTTTATAGTTAAGCGAAAGGTTATAGGTGTTCTTCGTTGTTTTGTATAAAAAGTCATTGCTATACACCTCGTCCTTATCGTCATACTTTCCTGTATTTAGATTTTTGTTCAGGGATTCCACCGAATTGCTATTGCGGTCAAAATTAATACCATATTCAAAAGCCAGTATAACCTTTTTTGACAATGGTTCAGAATAAGACAGCTGACCACCGGTTGATAATGTATTGTTGTCGATGATCTTTTTCTGATCCAGGATTGTGTTCCCCACAGAGTCTCCGTTTCTATAATAAACCAAGCTGGAATATAGCTTTTGTTCGCCATCCTGTTTACTTCCAGATGTGAAATAATTGATTGTTAATGAACGGCCCTTCTTCTTAAACCGTTTCACATAAAGTGCCGAAACATTATACCGCTCGGACTTGGTATCATTGTAAAAATCTCGGGTATTTCCATTAACCATCTGATCAAATTGGTTGACCGTATTTGAAACAGTTTTTGAAGAACTGATATCCCGTCTCCTACTGGCACCTGCCCATACCGTCAAATCGGATAAAGAATCTATTTTAAATTCATATTTCAGTCCAACATTATGTTTTTTATTCTCATTGGCAGCCGAAGTACTGTTATTACTGATCAGAATCGTATCCCGGGCTGCATTTCTGGTAAATACACTTCTATCCAGATCGACATCTGACTGACTATATTTATAGTCAATCCGCCAGGAGTGTTTCTTATTGGCGGTTTTATCCGAATATAAGAAACCAGTATTGAGGGATTTTGGAACTCCTTCGCCATCAAAATTTCCGGAACCACCACCATCATCGCCTATGCTAGAAGCTTCCTGATCATTTAATCCCGTTTTACCGGTATTGCTTGCGATCAAATAAGTTGAAACCCGAAAAGATTGATTGAAATAATTGAGGAAACCTTGACCAAGATAAAATTTATTACTTCCCCCACCAGCGTCAACTTTTCCAAAAATACCACGTTTTGCTTCTTCTTTTAACTTCACATTGATGGTTTGTGTACGTACGCCATCATCAATACCTGTTTTCTCTGCTTTATCGGATTTTTTCTCGTAGACCTGGATTTTATCGACCATATCAGAACGGATATTTCGGCTCACCAATTTCGGGTCGTCGCCAAAAAACTCCTCCCCATCAACAAGCATCTTTTCGACCGTTTTTCCCTGTGCGGTAATCTTTCCGGAAGCATCCACAGTAATCCCGGGCAGAACCTTTAAAAGATCCTCAACCTTGGCATTCTTTTCGACCTTAAAACTGCGGGCATCGTATTCTGTGGTATCTCCCTTGATTGTTATTGGAATCCGACCCGTTACGATCACCTCCTGTAATAAAGTAGCACTATTTGTAAGCCCGATCGACAAGTTTGTATAATCCCGTGAGGGCAAAATATCGACATAATATTCGCCATATTTTGGATAGGTAACGATAAGTATATATTGCCCAGTATCCGGCTTTAATAAGGAAAACTGTCCTGCTTCATTAGACCGGGTAAAATCAGTCAGAATTGAATCTTTGGCCGTTAACAACATAACGGTCGCATGATGGAGTTTGATTTTATCTTTGGCGTCGATGATTTTTCCTTCGATTTTGGATTGTGCTTGAACTATTCCGCATGAGCAAAGTAGAAAAAGTAAAAGTGATGACCACACTCTTTTCATAAAATTTATTAAATGGTATTTAGTGACAAATTGCAACAGCAGGTAAAACTACTATTTTACGAGGTAATTTTTACTTCGTTATAAAAAAAAATAACTATGTAATGAAAAAATCACCATTTCCCTTAAGCCGGGTCAACGTAGATCAGATAAAGTCGCCAAAGTTTCAGATCAAGCCAGTATATTAACAGTGATTTTATTTTGTTCCGATCGACAAAGGGCTATCCGTGAATAGCCCTTTGTCGATCGAAACAATGTCGCCCAATCACATGGATTATAACATAAGACAAACTTCTTACATATTGCCCAGTTCCATAATAAATTGAACTGTTTCTTTATTCATGTGCTGAGACAATACACCCGAAATCTGATCGGTCATGGATTTTCTGGTCATCCGTTTTACCTTGCTTTTTTCGAACCGCTGTTTATCCATAGGCACATCGTTGCTCAATTCGACCTTGGTGGCAAAATAAGAAACGTGCTGGCTAGGTACTACCAATCCGAGTATCATTCCGGGGAGTCCATTGATCGACTCAGGTCCGCCACTGACTGGAATTTCATTGCAATAATAGCCGATTACGTAAATCGAGTCAGTTGTAAGTCCGTTTGCTCTCCGACAGTTGTATCCGGCTATTTCACGGTATTCATCTGTAATCTTCCATTTTATCCATTTCATCGTGTCCTCAACAATGATCTTTTCACCAACAATATCATTATATCGCTGAAAGGAACGTGTGGTCATATTGGACAATGTAATCGCTTCAAAGTCCAATGCAAACATCATGATATATTGCTTAACCATTTGATCCAGATTGTCATTTTTGACCGGCTCAAACAGGGTTTCATTCGCATTGAATTTTAAAGTCTTTTTCAATACAGCATTTTCGGGCAGCTTGGACAATACCTGCTCAAAAAATGTTTTTGAATTGTTGTCAGCCTTCGCGATAAACTTCTTGCTCACAATATTTTTCATATACATGGTCTTATCATAGGAAATGCTCCCAGATCGTCCGAAGAGCGTGTACTGCGCCTTGAGGCTTAATACAGTACAACACAACAAGAGAAAAAAGATATATTTTAACATGGTCATTAACTTAAATTTTATAAGAACATTTTTGTAAAGTCCCAGGATAGCTTCAGCATATAGTATCTACGGATCGTGTCATAGCGACGCTGCGTAAAAATTGAAGTGGATGCCGAACGGCTAAAGCCTTTATTCTGGTCAAGCACATCATTGATCATAAAATCCAACATCAGGGATTCATTCTTCAGGAATTTTTTACTTACTCCCGGATGAAGCAGGAATTGCTCAAATTTTTCATCAAAAGCCTTTGTTGCTGCTTCATAGGTGTAACTATAGTTTGTATAGACTTTAAAAGTTTTGTTGATAAAATATTCCACACTACCATTCGATCCAAACACAAAGCCATTGCTATTTGTGTTACGTTCCAGACTGGATTTCATTAAGCGATATTGCGGACTGAAATTTAAATCGAAGTTCAACCCGGTCTTCGTATCTCTTTTGAAATTATAGGTAAAATTGAAATTCGTTGTATTGACTTTGTTCAATTGTTGATTGAATAGATTATAATTGTCACTCATATTCAGGTAGAACTGCGGGGTATTGGACAAGCCCAGTTTCTTGCTCAATTTAAAATGGTATCCGGACCAGATATTTACGGACGTATTTGTTTTCCCATTTACGTTATTCCAGGTATAAATATTGAGCCCCTGTGCGGTATCGATATTTTGTGTGATCGGATTTTTATCCAGCGTAATATTACCGCCCACATAGACGTAACTTCCCGTAAGAATACGAAATGAATTATAATTGATATTTAGGGAATTTCTAAAAGAAGGCTTTAAATTTTCATTTCCCAAATAGCGGTTGATCTGATCCGAATTATCCAAAATCGGCTGGATCTGACTCATGGAAGGCAATTGATTCTTTCCAGTGTAATTCATCCATAATCCCTTGGTCTTTGTAAAAGAATATCCGGCACTCACATTGGGGTTGTAGGTAAAATAACTTCTGGAAAGCCCTTCTTGACTATAGTAATTATATTGTTTGAGTTTGTCATTATTAAAGTTATTGGCAACAGTAAACTTTAACTTGTCCGTCGTATGCACGATGGCTAATTTATAGTTGCTACTCCGTCTATCAAAATCGTAATTGTTACTGAAACGACTGTCCAGATCATTATATTTCCCGTCAGCACCTTTATTGAATGATTCAACACGGGAGGAGTTATTACTACTTTCTATGCCAGTTCCAACAACGAGATTCCAAATGTTTGATAACGGTTCCGTATACGAAACTGAGGCGCCCAGCACATTATTTTTATTATTGCGTTCCTTGCGTTGATCTGTCCGGTCAATCAGTCTATTGCCCGCGGTATCCTTTTTAGCATAATTTTCAACAGTTGAGAATAGATGACCATCTCCTATCATTTCACTTCGTCTGAATTGACCATCAAATGTAAATGAACGCCCCTTTTTCTTAAATTTATGGGTAAAATAAGTGCTAAAATTCAACTCATTGATGGTATTCTTGATGGTCTCACGCGTAGTTTCAGCGATTGTTGTATCCATACTTTGCGTAAATTGATAGGCGTCACGCTTGTTGTCCGACCAAAGATTTTTGCGGGAAGCTCCGCCCCGGATGGTTAACGTATTTAATGAATCAAAATTCAGATCATATTTTAAATTGGCGCGATGCTGATCGTTCTCCGTATCTACAGATTTCGTTGACTTATTATTGATTAGCCCTGTACTAATGGTCTCATCGTCTCCATCACTGCTTAATCTTCCGTATTTATAGTTGATATTGACACTGTGTTTATCCTTGTTGAATTTATCCGAAAAATTAACGCCCGAATTAATCGCCCGGGGTATGCCGATTACACCCTGTCCAGAAAAAGGATCCGTAAAATTAGTCCAGGACATGGATCCGTCGTCTCCATATGAAACGCCCGAATCACCACCATATTTCTGTGCATCCTGCCAGTTCATACTGGTCGTTCCATTATTTCCGAATAAACCATACACGGAGATCTTTTGTGATCCTTTGAATTTGTTCAGCATCAACTGCCCCATGTAATAGTCACGGGTACCGCCTCCCAATAAGGCCTTTCCGAACATGCCATTTTTGGAGCCCTCTTTTAATTTCACATTAATGGTCTGTTCACGTTGCCCATCATCTACACCTGTGCGTTCTGCCTGCTCAGATTTTTTTTCATACACCTGCACCTTATCAACCATATCCGATCGAATATTGCGGGTCACTAGCGTTGGATCATCGCCGAAAAACTCCTCGCCATCCACGAGAACCTTTTTGACCGTTTTACCTTGTGCGGTAATTTTCCCAGATGCATCCACGGTGATCCCTGGCAGTACCTTCAACAGGTCTTCAACCTTCGCATTTTTTTCTACTTTAAAACTACCCGCATCGTACTCGGTAGTGTCTCCTTTTATCGTAATGGGAATTCGACCGGTAACAATAACCTCTTCTAATAAAGTAGCTGTCTTGGTCAGCCCAACACTTAATTTGGAATAATCTTTATCCGGGGAAATTTCGGTATAATAATCACCGTATTTGGGATAACTTACGATCAACAGATAGGAACCGCTATCGGGCTTTGCTAAGGAAAAAAGTCCATTTTCATCTGATCTCGTAAAACCAGTCAATATGGAATCTTTAGCACTTAACAACATGACTGTTGCATAGGATAGCTTAATCTGATCTTTTACATCACTTATTTTTCCGGCGATTTTGGACTGCCCTAATGCTATTCCGTGCATACCGAAAACAAAAAATAAGAGAATTTGCAAAACTCTTTTCATAAAATTGTTGGATAGTATATTAACATCAATATAACATTAGTATATAAAACCAATGTTTTGTTACAGTAAATTAAATTTTATTTCCAAAAAACATTTAGCAAGGTGCTATCACTAATTGAAACGAAATAAAGCTTATATAATTAGGATGCTTGAATCCAACATTTCCATAAAAAAAATTAAAATTACTGCTAGCTTTTATCTTTTTGTATTTGAATTAATTTCCACAACTGCAGACAGAAAAAACAGATCAATAGCACAAAGATAATCTGGGAGAATATGAGCGCATAATTGCGATACGCAACCACGGTGGTTAGGATCTGAATTCTGTTAATAAAGTAGTTATTGAGCATAATCCCAAATATCGATCCCAACAGAAAAAATACGATGGCATATTTCCGATCGGAGAGTGCCTTGGCTTTTTCTTTTTCCAAATCGCTGATCTGTCTCATAACACGCTGCTCGAAGTCATCGAAAGGCATATTGACTCGGCTCATTTGCATGGCTTGCTTTATTTTATTGTTTTCCCTATCCATGGTATTCTGATTTTTTTATCAATTGATTCAACACTTGCAGCATATTTTTCCTTGCCCGATGTAGCACTACTTTGGTATTTGCGAGCGTCCAACCCATTATTTCCTGGATTTCTTCCATAGACTGTTCCTCCAAATAAAAAAGGCGTAAGGCAACAGATTCTTTTGGCGACAAAATCGCTAAGGCATCATTGATCATTTCCTTACGCTCGTTATCAATAATTTCGTCGAGAACGGACACATCACTAGCATGGTCGTGATCTTTCAGATCAAAATCGACCAATCCCAGCTTTTTGTAACGGATGCTATTAAAAGCAACATGGACAACAATACGGTAAAACCAGGTGCTGAACTTGGATTTACCTTTAAATGAGGACAAAGACTGATAACACTTTATAAAAGCTTCCTGAACGACATCCTCGGCCATATGTTCCTGTTTGACAATAGAGAGTGCAACCGAAAAAGCCATGTCCTGATAGGTCTTTATAAAATACCGGTAGGATTCAACGTCTCCGGACAATACTTTACGAATATAGATTTCATCCATTTAAGCCTAAATATCGTGTTTTTTATCTAGTCGATTTGCAAGGATCATAGATAGCCCAGCGGATATGATCAAAATCGCCACTACCAATGAATCGGGTAGACCGGCACGAAGATAATTTTGTAATATGCCCACAATAAGTAGTCCGATACCTATCCCCAATACGAGGATACCCGGCTTTTGCCAATCTGCGGGCTGCCTCCTTCTTTCCTCACCGGGAATATGGATCGCCTTACTGCGATAACGCATGATAAAATATACACACAGCGTGATACAGGTAAATAATCCCAACGCTACAATTGCCCCCATTGTTTGTTTTTCCATAATATTTTTGATTTAATTTTACCATTAGTCACCGTCCGGCCCGAAAAGGTTACACGAAATTGAGTTAAATGTGTCGATTTGTGTAAATTTGTTTCAAATACAAACAATATGCAAAACATTAAAGAATATGTAGAAGCAAACAAGCAACGTTTTTTAGATGAGTTGTTTGATTTATTGCGTTTACCTTCGGTCAGTGCTGATCCTAAATTTAAAGGCGATGTACAGAAGACTGCAGAATTTGTTGCTCAAAAATTACGTGACGCAGGTGCTGACAACGTAGAAGTTTGCGCCACGGCAGGTAATCCAATCGTTTATGGCGAAAAAATTATTGATCCTTCATTGCCAACTGTACTGACCTATGGTCATTATGACGTACAGCCGGCAGATCCATATGAGTTGTGGGACACCCCGCCTTTTGAACCGACTATCCGCGATGGTAAAATATATGCCCGTGGTTCGGCAGATGACAAGGGGCAGTTTTATATGCATGTGAAAGCTTTCGAATATATGATGCAAAACAATGCTTTGGCATGTAACATCAAGTTTATGATCGAAGGTGAGGAAGAGGTTGGTTCGGTTAACTTAGGCACTTTCGTCAAGGAAAACACCGAAAGACTTAAAGCGGATGTAATCGTGATTTCGGATACCTCGATGATCAGTATGGAGCAACCGTCATTGGAGACAGGTCTTCGTGGACTTTCTTATGTTGAGGTTGAAGTCACTGGACCAAACCGCGATTTACACTCTGGTGTATACGGTGGTGCTGTTGCCAACCCGGCTACCATTCTCGCAAAACTCATAGCATCTCTACATGATGAAAACAACCATATCGCAATCCCTGGATTTTACGACGATGTCGTTGAATTAACAGCTGAAGAACGTAAAGCGTTGAACGAAGCTCCATTTGATATCGAAGAATACAAATCAGATTTAGGTATCGACAATATTTGGGGCGAGAAAGGTTATACAACTTTAGAACGTACCGGAATCCGCCCTACGCTGGAAGTTAATGGTATCTGGGGGGGCTATATCGGTGAAGGAGCCAAAACCGTGTTACCTTCCAAAGCAAATGCAAAAATCTCGATGCGCCTCGTTCCAAACCAAAACTCTGAACGCATTACAGAACTATTCAAGAAACATTTCGAGGGTATTGCGCCGGATTACGTTAAAGTAGAGGTAAAACCGCACCACGGCGGCGAACCAGTGGTCACTCCCACAGACAGTGTGGCCTATAAAGCCGCTGAAAAAGCATTGCATGAAACATTTGGCGTAAAACCAATCCCTACACGTGGTGGTGGATCCATTCCGATTGTTGCTTTATTTGAAGACGTTTTAGGACTAAAAACCGTGCTTCTTGGATTTGGACTTGACAGTGACAACCTGCACTCTCCAAACGAAAAATATGGAATCGAGAACTACTTAATGGGTATCTCCACAATTCCTTTATTTCATAAATATTACGCAGAACTAAGCAAATAATTTAGTTTTTCATTAGATAAAGGGTTATTTTTAAATTTTAGAAATAACCCTTTATCTCTTTATGGATTTTGATTTTCGTCTCATCGTTTTTTATACTGCTGCTCAGCACCTTAATTTCACCAAGACTGCCTCGGCACTCTTCATCTCACAACCCGCAGTTAGCAAAAATATCCAGGAACTGGAAAAAAAACTAGGTGTCCCTCTTTTTGAAAGGAAGGGAAATAACCTTGACCTGACTGAATCCGGGCAAATTCTCTATAAATACGCTCAACAGATTATCAACCTCTATAATCAGGCAGGACAGGAAATACAGGAATTACAGACTGGACGTAAAGGGAATCTTGTCCTAGGTGCCAGCACGACAATCTCTCAATATGTGCTTCCAACGTTATTGGCAGATTTCCTCTCCCAATATCCGAACAACCGCATCCAATCTTTTCAATCCAATAGCCGCAGTATTGAAGAACAGCTTATTGACAAAACATTGGATCTTGGGATTACCGAAGGATCAACGGACAACAGGGCTTTAAAATATATCCCTTTCATGAAAGATGAACTCGTTTTGGTCACCAATAGCGAAAACCCGTTGCTAAAACAGTTAAAAAATCCTATTCTCTCTGATATCACACGTTTACCCTTGGTACTTCGCGAGCAAGGTTCAGGTACACGTACCATTATTGAAAATGCATTAAAAGAACAACGGATCAATCTTACTGAGATCCAGATCGACATGATACTTCCATCAACGGAGAGTATCAAAGGATACCTTGCCCGTCGTCATAGTTTTGCCTTTCTTTCTATCCATACCGTGCAACGGGAAGTATTAAATAATCAGTTGACCATAATTGACATTCCCAATTTGTCCATTGAACGTTATTTTTACTTTACGCATCTATACGGCGGACTTGCTGGTACCCCGAATCAATTCCTACAATTTTGCCTCAGACAGAATTTCAAGATATAACATTTGGTTATGTCTCATAAAGAAAGATCGTTTTAATCCCTGTCCCTAGGGAGGTAGATTTGTACAAACGAATTAGAGGCATGGAATACAAAAAACTAACAAATTATCTAAAAGCGCTCAGTTGGATCATTGTCGCATTGGTTATCACCTGTACAACACTTTGTGTATTTCCACTTAAGCATGCGAGCGATGGTAGTTCAACAGATTCACGAACTCTGGTCCATGATTCATTGATTACACATGTATCACAATTCAAAACCGTTTCTTTTAAAAACAATCCTGAAGGGGAAATGGCTAGTTATGGCGAAAAGCTAATTAAAAATACCTACGATTATTTTTACGATGGTGACCTAAAAATCGGAAATAAGCTGGCCTGTAGCAGCTGTCATCTTAACGGTGGCACAAAGGCATTTGCAGCCCCATACGTTGGGCTCACACACGTTTTCCCTACATACATCGGCCGGGAAAACAAAGTTGAATCCTTAGAGGAACGTATTAATGGCTGCTTCGAAAGAAGTATGAACGGCCGAGCTATCCCTGAAAACAGCAAAGAAATGCGGGCGATAGTCACCTATATAAAAAATATCAGTGTCAATACGGTTAGCAAAGGAAGACTAGGCGGCCAAGGTTTTGTCAAAATCGACATTCCAAATCGTGCTGCAGATCTGAAACATGGTCAATTGGTATTCGAAAGCAAATGCACAAGCTGTCATGGAAAAGATGGACAAGGGATGGCACAGCCTACTGGCAAAGGCTATTTATATCCGCCACTTTGGGGAAAAGACAGCTATAACGATGGAGCCGGTATGGCAAGGTTGCTTACAGCAGCGCGTTTTATAAAAGCAAACATGCCCTTAGGAGCAAGCTACGATGCGCCGCAGCTCAGCGATGAGGAAGCCTATGATGTGGCTGCCTATATTAATTCTTTCGACCGGCCTAAAAAAGCAAACAAGGAGCTCGATTATCCAAATTTAGCAAAAAAACCAAAGGACAGTCCCTACCCGCCTTACGCAGATAATATTAGTTTAGAACAACATAAACACGGACCTTATAATTTTTAATATGATGAAAAAACAATTGACGATTGCTTGCCTCCTCTTTGCGATGACAACGGTACAAGCTAAAGCACAAAACAATAAATTATTACAGGACAACCATCAATATACGGGTGCAGTCGCGAAGAAAAAAATGTATAAGGCGATCTATCAACTGGATAGTAATGATCCAAAAACCATTGAGAAAGCCATCCGAAATATCAACAACGTTTTGAAAGATCCACGATTAAAGGGACATCTTCAAATTGAACTGGTTGCTTTTTCAGGCGGAACAGAAGCTTATTTAAAAAAGAACAGTCAATATGAGAAACCCTTGCAGGACCTTGTTGAAAAAGGCGTTATTGTCGCGCAATGTTTGAATACATTGGAAGAAAAACATATTGCAAAAGAAGAGCTGTTTGATTTCATTGGTTATGTCCCTAGCGGGAACGGTGAATTGATCCTAAGAGCAAATGAAGGTTGGGTCATTGTTAAACCATAGTATAATGAAAAAACTAGTCCACTTCACTCTAGCTATGACCTTCTTTGCCAGCTCAGCAATTAAGGCTCAGGAGCATCGTTTTGATCCACCCTGGAATAGCCCCCCCGAATCAGCCTTGAATTTTACAGTCCCGGGAATAGCTAATATTCCCGATCTATACGGCGATATTGAGAATCCACAGTTAACAGTTTTTTTTGCGGGCAATCAGTTTATGGTTGTCGACGATCTATTAACATCATTCAAACAGGAATATCCCCAATATGAACGGATTTTTGTAGAGACATTGCCACCGGGGATTCTGGCCAAACAGATTAAAGGTGGCTCTATTACCATCGGCAATCTACGCATCACGCATAAACCTGATATCTATACCGCAAGCAAACGTGCAATTAATGAGATGGCAGATTATTTCAGTCATACCCAAACTTATTGCTATAACAATATCTGTCTGATGGTACCAAAGGGAAATCCGGCTCACATCAAAACATTGAACGATCTAGGCAATTCCAATGTGCGCATTAGCATGCCCAATCCACAATGGGAAGGCATAGGCGAGCAAATCAAAGCATCCTATAAAAAAGCGGGGGGCGAACAACTGGTCAGGAAGATTATGGAAGATAAAGTAAAGAACGGAAGCACGTATTTAACAAAAATACATCATCGTGAAAGCCCGATGCGTATCCTTTACGCCCAAGCGGATGTAGCTCCGGTCTGGACATCTGAAGTTGTCTATCAAAAACTGATCGGTCATCCAGTTGAAGGCATTACAATTCCCGACAGCCAAAATACCACAGCAACTTATGTAGCCGCAAAGCTAAAAAATGCACCACATGCTAAAGCGGCGGATGATTTCCTGAAATTTATGGACTCTCCTACAGCCAAGCAGATCTACAAGAAGTATGGCTTTACAATAGACTAAAAAAAGAAAATGGATAATTAATTATCCATTTTCTTTTTTTACTTTAGGTCAAAATTAGCTGAATTGTATGGTTCTATTGCTTAAAAAACTCCATCGCTATTGGTATTTTATCAGTGTTCTACTTGTTTTCCTCGTGCTATTTCCCTATATCTATTTTTTGGCTCAGCGGCCAGAAAAGAACTATGCGCGGATTGTACGGATGAGACGCTGGGTTTCGATCGCTGGATCGGCTTTAGCGGGGGTATTTTTTAAAGTAACTTATGAATCAAAAATCGACTGGAACAGGCCAATGGTACTATGCCCCAATCATACCTCAGTGCTCGATATCACAGCCCTTACCTACTTATGTCCGATCCCGTTTTCGTTTATCGGGAAAGCCTCTCTTCTTAAAAACCCCGTCACCCGTATATTCTTCAAAACCATAGATATTCCTGTTACGCGCAGGAGTAAAGTTTCTTCTTTTAAAGCATTCCAACGCGCTAACGAACTTGTCCAAAGTGGCCGAAGCGTCGTTATTTTTCCGGAAGGAAAGATAGACGATGGATTTCCACCTCAAATACATGCTTTTAAGTCCGGGGCTTTTCGTATTGCGGTACAAAATGATGTACCTGTAGTCCCAATTATCATTGAGAACGCATGGGATATTTTCTTTGATGATGGTGCAAAAAGAGGATCGCATCCGGGAATTGTTAAAGTGCATGTTTTCACTCCTATAGAAACAAAAGATTTTGATGACAACAACGCCACTGAGCTGGAGAAAATTGTTTATGACAAAATGCATTCCTATTGGATTATGAAGAATAAATCGTATTTTCATCAACCAGAGAACGTCCAAAAAATATGTCAGGAAAGATACTAATCGAAATCAAAGATATTGCGCGTGAATACCAAATTGGCTCGGAAACAATTCATGCGCTCAGTTCGGTTACACTCAATATCCATAAAGGAGAATTTGTAGCACTTATGGGTCCCTCCGGGTCTGGAAAATCTACATTAATGAATATTCTAGGCTGCTTAGATACGCCAAGTAGAGGTGAATATATCCTCAATGGAATTAATGTAAGTGACATGTCTGAAGATGAACTCGCTGAAGTAAGAAACAAGGAGATAGGTTTCGTCTTTCAAACGTTTAATCTACTCCCTAAGAGTACTGCATTGGAAAATGTTGCACTCCCGTTGATTTATGCGGGATACAATAAGACCAAGCGTGAAGAAAAAGCCACCAGCGCATTGGAAAGCGTTGGATTGGGACATCGTATGGATCACAGGCCCAATGAACTCTCAGGCGGACAACGTCAGCGGGTGGCAGTAGCCAGAGCCCTGATCAATGATCCTTCTATCATATTAGCTGACGAACCTACGGGGAATCTTGACACAAAGACATCCATTGAAATTATGGGACTCCTTGAAGAGATCCATTCCCGGGGAAACACCATTATCCTCGTCACACACGAAGAGGATATTGCCTTACATGCACACCGCATTGTACGCATGCGTGATGGTTTGATAGAAAACGATTATCCCAATGCCGATATCAAATCCGTATCGCCACGATTAAACGCCCTGAATGAAAAAGGGAGTGACTTTGAGAACATCTAAAAAATATTATTTCATTATAAATCAAACACTTATATTATTTACACAAAAATAACAGCTGATTTACTTGTTTAAATTAAATTAAATGATAGTTTTGCGAAAATAGAGAACTTAAATTGTTTTTATATGTATTGGACATTAGAATTAGCTTCGCATCTAGAAGATGCACCATGGCCAGCAACAAAAGATGAATTAATCGATTACGCTATTCGTTCGGGTGCACCAGTTGAGGTGATTGAAAACTTACAATCTCTTGAGGATGACGGTGAGCCATATGAAAATATTGAAGAAATTTGGCCCGACTATCCAACAAAAGATGATTTCTTCTTCAATGAAGATGAATACTAGAAAATAAAAAACGCCTTTAAAGAAAGGCGTTTTTTATTTCAGGAAATTAATCCATTGCCGTACAATTCAGTCTTAAACGTATGAAGATAAAAGTAAAGGTATTGTTGTTAACGTTTGTATGCTGTATACTCTGTATTTCTTTAAGTGCACAGGAAAAACCACTTACTTCCGAAAATATTACTGTTTTAAAGAAATTTGTACATCGTCTAAACGATACTAACCTTGCCACGGACATTATTTTAAGCCAGGATATATTAACGGCAAAAAATCTAGATGAAGATCAACAGGAATATCTGCTAGCTAGCATAGACGAAATCCGAATCAATGTGCAGAGCAAAGATATCAGTAAATTAGAATTCATCAATTTTTTACAGGCTGGCCGGAAAGAAACCTACGATATAGACCTTGAAGGAATAGATCCAAAGCAAGTCTATTTTGTTAGATATCTCAATCGTTTTGTTTTTGCTGCTGTTATTCAGGACAAAAAAATAGCCTCTTTTACCTTGGTTTCCAAAGGGAACAATAAAGCACATTTTGTATTCTATTAATCTTTAATTGCCCTTATTAATCGTTTGCTTTAACAGATTGAACCGCTCTGATTATCTGCATATGTCTGACAGAACACTCTTTCTGTTTCCCGGCATTCAATAAGCCTAAGGTATTCAACTTATTTTCGGTCTTTACAATAGTTCGTTTAAAAGCAATTTTAACCGCAGGGATCTTTCTTAAAAATTTTTCAATAAAAACACTTGCATTTTAAAATTCTATCAACCATATTTGTATTAACAAAAAAAGAAATGATAATAACTGTATTAAATAAAGCTTGGTGGTGGCACGACGAATAACGTTGTGGCAAACACCTATTGCATTATTTGATATATACATCAAGATATGATGGGCTTGCCTGAATAAGGTAAGCCCTTTTTATTTAAAAATATTATGAAAGAAATTTTAGCCCATTTATTCGAATACAAGACTTTTTCGCGACAGGAAGCTTATGAGATCTTGACCAATATTGCCAAAGGTAAATACGACAGTCATCAAATCGCCGCATTTATGACAGCTTATGGTATGCGCAGCATTCGAGTGGAAGAACTTGGTGGATTTCGGGATGCGATGTATGACCTATGTCTCCAATTGGATTTTGAAGGTTACGATCTGATCGACCTATGCGGTACCGGTGGTGATGGAAAAAATACATTCAATATTTCTACAATTGCTTCTTTCGTGACAGCCGGAGCAGGCTATCAGGTGGCAAAACATGGTAATATAGGTGTATCGTCGAGCTGCGGATCTTCGAATGTAATGGAATATCTAGGTTATCAATTTACGAATGAAAAAGCTGAATTGCAACGGCAGCTTGACGAAGCCAATATATGCTTTCTACACGCACCATTGTTTCATCCGGCGATGAAAACAGTCGCTCCGATACGTCGTGCCTTAGGTGTAAAAACATTCTTTAACATGTTGGGACCATTGACAAATCCAGCCAACCCGAAATTTCAATCGGTTGGTGTATTCAGCTTGGAACTTGCTCGTTTATACGGTTATTTATACCAAAATACGAACAAACAATATTCCATTATCCACGCATTGGATGGCTATGATGAAATATCGATGACCGGAGATTTTAAGGTCATCAACAATGAGGGTGAAAATTATTATAATATGGAGGAGCTGGGCTTTAGCCCTATTCTTCCACAGGAACTCGCAGGTGGGGACAGCATCGCAGAGGCCGCACAGACATTTTTAGCTATCTTGAATAATGCGGGCACCGATGTACAGAATAATGTAGTTTTGACAAATGCGGCATTTGCCATAAAAACATTTCATCCGGAAAAATCTTTTGGTGACTGTTTCTATGAAGCTGAAGAGTCACTCTTGACAGGAAAAGCACTCAAAAGTTTCAAGAAAATAACAAAACAGTAAAATGGCAGTCAAAATAAAAGTTTGTGGCATGAAGCATCCTGATAATATCGCCGCAGTAACTGCCCTTGATGTGCAATACATCGGGTTTATATTTTATGAAAAATCCAAACGATTTGTTGGCGATACCGGTCGGGAATATATAAAAGGGGTTAAAGGAGTCGCTAAAGTTGGTGTCTTTGTGAACGCAAGCTTAACGGAAATTTGTCATAAAATAGACGAATTCAATTTAAATGCGGTTCAATTACATGGAGATGAAAGCCCTCAATTTTGTGAGGAACTTAAACAACATACAGCTGTAACCGTGATCAAAGCTTTCGGTATAGACCAAGATTTTGATTGGTCAGTATTGGACGCTTACGTGGGAGCTGTAGACTTTTTTTTATTCGACACCAAAAGCAGTTCTTACGGCGGCACCGGTATGCGATTTGACTGGTCCTTATTGCAGCAATACAAACTCGAGTACCCTTATTTCCTTAGTGGCGGATTAGATGCGGACAGTGTCCAAGATGCTTTACAAGCAAATGATCCCAGGCTGTATGCCTTGGATCTTAATTCAAAATTTGAAGTAGAACCAGGATTAAAAGATATCGATCTTTTGGCCCGTAGCATAAATAGTATTAAAAAATGAGTATATATCAAGTCAATGAAAAAGGATATTATGGTCCGTTTGGTGGTGCCTATATCCCCGAGATGCTCTATCCCAATGTGAAAGAGCTCCGTGAGGAATATCTCAAGATAATCGAAGAGAAAAGTTTTCAGGAGGAATTCAATCAGCTACTCCGTGATTACGTAGGACGCCCCTCCCCTTTATACCATGCGAAGCGACTGTCTGAAAAGTATGGTACGACGATCTATCTGAAACGTGAAGATCTCAATCATACTGGAGCCCATAAAATCAACAATACAATCGGGCAGATCCTCTTGGCCGAGCGTCTTGGAAAAAAAAGGATCATTGCGGAAACAGGTGCTGGACAGCATGGTGTTGCTACGGCTACGGTATGTGCATTAAAAGGAATACAATGTGCTGTCTATATGGGGGAAATTGATATCCAAAGACAGGCTCCCAATGTGGCGCGAATGAAAATGATGGGCGCAGAAGTCATTGCTGCTACCTCAGGCTCAAAAACACTTAAAGATGCGACAAATGAAGCGCTGCGGGACTGGATCAATAATCCTGTGGATACACATTACATTATTGGTTCTGTCGTGGGCCCACATCCCTACCCTGATATGGTTGCCCGATTCCAATCCATTATCTCCGAAGAGACGAAAAAGCAGTTATTAGCAAAAACCGGAAAAGAGAATCCAGACATCGTATTAGCCTGTGTTGGTGGTGGCTCTAATGCCGCCGGAATGTTCTATCATTTTCTGGATAATGAATCTGTGCAGCTATATGCTGTGGAAGCTGCTGGACATGGTGTAGACTCGGGTGAATCAGCTGCTACGACAGCTTTGGGGAAAGAAGGTGTATTGCACGGAAGCCGATCCATATTGATGCAAACGGAAGACGGTCAGGTCATCGAGCCCTACTCTATTTCGGCAGGACTTGATTACCCCGGTATCGGACCGCAACATGCTTGGCTATTTAAATCCGGAAGAGGAAAATATGTTAGCATTACAGACGATGAAGCAATGCACGCAGGATTGGAGCTCACTCGACTGGAAGGTATTATTCCCGCAATTGAAAGTTCACATGCACTCGCTTATTTAGCGAAAATTCCTTTTAAGGGTGATGAAACCGTTGTTGTTTGTTTATCAGGGCGCGGCGATAAGGATCTTGACAACTATATGAAATACTTTGATTTTTAAAGCATGAATACGATTGAAAAAAAAGAAGGAAATCCCCTTCTATCGATATATTTTACAGCAGGATACCCAGCACTGGACAGTACAATCCAGATCGCTAAGAAACTGGAAGAAGCAGGTGCAGACTTTTTGGAAATAGGTTTTCCCTATTCTGATCCTGTTGCAGACGGACCTGTTATCCAACACAGTTCAGAAGTCGCTCTTGCGAACGGAATGACCGTCAAAAAGCTATTTGAACAACTACGTGAATTACGTCAACATGTACATATTCCGGTCTTCCTCATGGGTTACGTCAATCCGGTGATCCAATTCGGCGTAGAGAAATTCTGTGAAGAGTGCAAAAATGTAGGTGTAGACGGGGTCATTATTCCTGATCTTCCAATGTATGAATACGAAGATCTCTACAAAGAAACGTTTGAAAAAAACGGTATCGCGAATATCTTTATCGTAACACCACAGACTTCAACTGAAAGAATCCGAAAAATAGATAGTTTATCCAATAGTTTTATCTACTTATTGTCCTCCAATGCCACAACGGGAAAAACACTGGATGTGGGCGAAGATACCAATGCTTATTTCAAGCGGATACATGATCTTCAGCTGAAAAACCCACTGATCGTTGGATTTGGGATTTCAAACAAAGAAGCCTTCCAAAAAGCAAGTCAATATACTGCCGGAGCAATTATCGGCAGTGCGTTTGTAAAAAGGCTTGGAGAAAAAGATTATATGGCTCAAATCCCTGACTTTATAAAATCGATAAAGGGGTAAAATCTATTTGATTTTGATGATCTAAAGAGCGTTCAGCCGAAGGTAACAATTCCTTCACTGAACGCTTTGTATTTTATAGTTACCTCGTAAAAACCAATATTTGAAAAAGCATCCATTTTTGATGTAGGACGAACCGAATAAACTAACATATGGACACACGAAGAGATTTTTTAAAAAAGGCTGCCATGCTTGCGGGAGGCGCATCCCTTTCCCAGGTTATTCCATCGGCTATTGCAAAAGCAATGGCCATTAATCCTGCGGTGGGCAGTACCTTTTATGATGCCGAACATGTGGTACTGCTCATGCAGGAAAATAGATCTTTTGATCACGCTTTTGGCACATTACGGGGCGTGAGGGGCTTCAATGATCCAAGGGCGATCCGTCAGCCAAACAGACACAAAGTATGGCTACAGACGCAAAAAACAGGCGAAACATATGCCCCTTTCCGATTGGACATTAAGGATTCAAAGATTACCTGGATGGGCTGTCTGCCCCATAATTGGACCGATCAGACCGATGCCCGAAACAAAGGAAAGATGGACAAATGGCTAGACGTCAAACATTCCGGATTTAAAGAATTCGCAGCGCTTCCATTGACCATGGGACATTATACCCGGGAGGATATTCCATTCTATTATTCACTGGCGGATTCTTTTACAATCTGTGATCAGCATTTCTGTTCAAGTATCACGGGTACAAATCCCAATAGACTCTATTTTTGGACAGCTAATATTCGCGAAAATTTAAACGGTAAGGCATTGGTATGGAACGGCGATTCAGAATTCAGTGGTAAAGCAAACTGGAAAACCTTCCCAGAACGTCTTTCGGAATTTGGTATAGACTGGAAAATATACCAGAATGAGATTTCTTCAAGCGGTGCCGGATACAGTGGCGAAGCTAATGGTTGGTTAGCGAATTTTGGATGTAATCCCATGGAATATTTCCCACAATACCAGGTCAAATATAGTGCTCGTTATAGAGAACTACTTGCACGGAAAAAAGAAGAACTGGAACAGAAAATAGCCACAACGACAAGCAAAGATAAGCTTGATAAGCTGCATAAGGAACATCAACATGTGCTGGAAGAGCAACAACAATACAGCGCAGAAAATTTTGAAAAACTCGATGAACGAACCAAAGAGATCCATCGCCGGGCATTTGTGAATAATAGTGCGCAGCCTGATTACATGGAGCTCGAAACGATGTTATATCAGGAGGGTGACCAGCAACGGGAGCTACAAATCCCGAAAGGTGATGTCTTGTATCAATTTAGGAAAGATGTTCAGGAAGGGAAACTCCCCACTGTCTCCTGGCTTGCACCGCCGCAGCTTTTCTCAGACCATCCTGATTCGCCTTGGTTTGGGGCTTGGTATGTGAGCGAAATCATGGATATCCTCACGCAAAATCCGGAAGTCTGGAAAAAGACAATCTTTATTCTTACCTATGATGAGAATGATGGCTATTTCGATCATTTCGCTCCTTTTACGGCCCCTAATCCCTATGAGGCCGATAGCGGTAAGGTATCTATTGGCATAGATCCCAAATTGGAATTCGTCCGTCGTGATGAACAGTATTATCCAGAAAGTGGCAGAGAAAGTAATATAGGACTCGGATATCGTGTCCCGTTGATCATTGCCTCCCCATGGACAAGGGGGGGCTGGGTAAACTCACAGGTTTTTGACCATACTTCAAGTTTACAGTTTTTAGAGAAATTCATCAGCCACAAAGTCAATAAAGACGTCAAAGAAAACAATGTCAGCAGATGGCGACGTACCATCTGTGGAGATCTTACCTCTGTGTTTAGACCTTATCATGGGGAGCTCATCAAAAAGCCATTGGTACTGCAACGTCAGCCGTTTATCAAAGAGATCCATCAAGCAAAATTTAAAGGTCTGCCAATGGGATTCAAAGCATTAACTGCCGATGAGATCGAACAGATCGAGAAGGATCCCAGCCGCTCGCCCTATTTTCCAAAACAGGAAGAAGGGCTTCGCGACTCCTGTACATTGCCCTATGAGCTTTATACCCATGGGGAATATCTATCCAATGGAAAGTATCAACTGACATTTGAAGCATCTAATAAAATGTTTGGTAAACGCTCCGCAGGTGCTCCTTTTACAGTATATCATAGCATGCCGTATAAGGGAGAGATTGGGACTTCCCGTAACTACGCCGTATCAGCAGGCGACAGCCTATCCGACAATTGGTCTATCAATGCATTTGACAACGGATTATTCCAACTCGACATCCATGGACCAAATGGGTTTTACCGGATGTTTAAAGGAGAGGCCAAACATCCAAACATTAAAATCCGTTGTAGTTATGAAAAAAGTAAAGACGAGAGCTCCTTTACGGGCCGTCTTTTGTTTACCTGTACAAATCAAGACAATAGAAACCATCAGCTCATAGTGGAAGATATCAGCTATGGCCAGGGCAAAAAAGAAGTTCAGCTTAAAAGTGGTGTTTCAACGACCATTCCGTTCGATCTTTCCAAACAAAGTTTTTGGTATGATTTCCGCATCAGCTGTAAAGATTACAGTGCGTTCCAAGAGCAATATGCCGGTCGTATAGAAATTGGACAAGGCGGAAAAAGTGATCCGCTATTAAGCAGATAAATACAATATATAGTCGGGGTTATTCCTAAAAGGAATAGCCTCGACTATCTGGGATTCACAAATCAAAACGTCATTAAGACTAAATTTTCTATTTTCAGAAATTATCCACGACAATAATGTGATTTTTCGATATTATTCTTGTATACGACGAATAAGGTGGTAAAATCCTTTGTACAGTAAAACTGCACCGACAATCAAAAAAACAGCTAATAAATATAAACTGATGGAGTTAATAAATAATAGACACATCATAACGGTAATTTTTGGTTTTTCATTTCTAATGTACAAGTTATAACATTTATACAAAATATTACAAAAAAAAAATACAAATTTTCTCTACTTTTGTCGGGATGAGGAAAATCGCATTGTTTATCGGCTTATTTTTTTATTTGCTTACTGCAAGCGGTGCAACCCTACATTTGCATTTCTGTCAAGGAGAAGCACAAAGTGTATCATTAAGCCAAGATCAAACGGCCCATTGTCCACTATGTGCCAAGTCAGAAAAAAAACAACAAAATCACTGTCATCAAGACGGCAGTTGCAAGGACGTTACTATTGCAGCACAAAAAGTAGATGATTTTAATCGCTTATCTCAGTCACTCAATTTCAATCATTTTTCTCCGGCGATTATTACACTTCACTGGATATATGATTATTACCAATTTTCTGCAGATGAGGATAGTTTATCCAAATTAAGCACAACTCAGCACAGCTTCCTAAGGAGATACAGTCCTGCTGTATTTATTCTAAACCAGAGTTTCAGAATTTGATTTCATAGTTCTTGTATTTTAACCAAAATACACGTCGAAGAAATTACCTTCGACCTTACATGCTATACTCTTTTTTTTTAGCTCGTACATGATCAAAAAACTATGAATCAATTTTTAAAAAAAATATATACAACAACCCTTTTATTGTTATTCTCCTTCGCAATTGTCCAGGCACAAAGCGATAGCACCCGAACGCTTACTGTAGCCGGTAACTGTGCGATGTGTAAAAAAAGGATAGAAACTGCTGCAAAATTACAAGGCGTTGAAAGCGCAGTCTGGAATGCAAGCGATAATTTGCTACAGCTGAAATACAATGCACAAAAAGTTGGACTGGAAACCATCAAAAAGAATATTGCCCAAGTCGGGCACGATGTAGACAATCTGGTTGCAAGTGAGGAATCCTATGCGAAGCTTCATGAATGTTGCATGTATCCGAGATTGGAAAACGGAAAAGTTCCGGAAAAGAAAGCATTGCCTGCAACGGGCGAACAACATGATCATCCGCATACCGTCACCGGTGTTGTCGTTGAAGAGAATGAAAAAGGGGATCTGAAACCTATCGTTGGCGCCAATTTACATTGGGCGAATTTGCCAAGCAGAAATGCCCAAAGTAATGAAAATGGCGTATTTAAAATAGAACACAAAGAAGGTTTTGACAAACTGGTCGTTAGCTACGTCGGCATGAAATCCGATACAATTACGATTAAAGACCTACATGAGGTTGTCATGATTACAGCCAAAGGGAATGTCTTGATGGAAGTTGAAGTCAAAGGAACACGTCGGTCCAATTATATCGATCGTATGACACCTGCAAGGCTGGAAGTTCTGACCGGAAAAGAGTTATTTAAAGCTGCATGCTGCGATTTAAGTGAAAGCTTTGAGACCAACGCCTCAGTGGATGTGATCAGTGCGGATGCTGTAACGGGTAGTAAACAAATTCAGATGCTAGGGCTAAGCGGTATATACACCCAATTGACGGTAGAAAACTTACCGGGACCACGCGGTCTGGCGTCACCGCTCGGATTAAATTCCATCGCTGGTACCTGGATTGAGTCTATTCAAATTGCCAAAGGAGTGGGCTCGGTAGCTAATGGATACGAAAGTATGGCTGGTCAGATCAATGTGGAACTGAAAAAACCACAAAACTCCGAGAGGCTGTTTTTTAATGCCTACGCCAATAATATGGGCCGTACCGACGTGAATCTGAATCTTTCGCAAAAAATAGGTCAACATTGGTCAACATCCGTGTTATTGCACGACAACTTTATGTACAATAAATCCATGAATTTTAGCCATAACGGGTTTAGGGATGTGCCTGTTGGTAATCTTTTCTCCGGTGTGAACCGCTGGTTATATGAGAATGGTAAGGGCCTAATGGTTCAGTTTGGTGTCAAGTATTTAAACGACGATCGTACTGGCGGACAAATAGATTTTGACAAAAAAACGGACAAGGGTACAACAAATCGTTATGGTCTCGGTTTCGACATCGAACGTATTGAAGGTTTTGCTAAAATCGGTTATGTCTTCCCGGAAAATAAACACCGCAGTATCGGTCTACAATTGGCAGTTTCCAACTACAACCAAAAAAGTTATTTCGGATTAAAAAATTATAATGCTGAGCAACAGAACGGTTATGCAAACCTATTGTTCCAGGATATCATCGGGACTGTAACACATAAATATCGTATTGGCGCCTCCATCAACTACGATAACTACGATGAATGGTATTTAACAGATCAAAATTTCAAACGTAAAGAGGTGGTTTCAGGTGCATTTGCAGAATATACCTTCAGTCCATCCGAAAAATTTGATGCGGTAGTAGGCCTACGTCAGGATTACAACTCATTGTATGGATGGTTTACCACGCCGCGGCTGAATTTGCGCTATGCTCCTATTGCCGGAACCACATTCCGTGCAAGCTCCGGGAGAGGCCAACGTACTGCAAATATCTTTGCGGAAAACACCGCTGTTTTGGCCAGTAGCAGAAAACTGATTATCCGGTCCCAAGATATTTATAATAAAGCTTACGGCCTACAGCCGGAAGTATCCTGGAATACGGGAGTAGCGGTAGATCAAAACTTGCGCATCTTTGGAAGAGAAGCCTCCGCCTCGGTTGAGTTTTTTCACAACAGCTTTTCCAATCAGGTTGTGGTCGATTATGAAAATCCAAGAGAAATCAGTTTTTACAACTTAACGGGAAAATCTTTTTCAAACAGTTTGCAGACCGAATTTCGGTTTATGCCAGCCCCACATTTCGAAACCAGATTGGCTTACCGCTTGCTGGATGTTCAGACCGACTTTCAGAGCGGAAGAAAAACAAAACCTTTGTTAGCTAAACACCGTGGTTTTGTTAATTTAGCCTATAATCATCACTCCGGATGGAGCTTGGATTATACTTTAAATGTTGTTGGATCAAAACGTATACCGTCAACAATGGATAACCCTATTGAATATCAGATGCCCACCGAATCAAAAACGTATGCTACGATGAACGCGCAGATCAGCAAAACATTCGGAAAAGATAAAAACTTCACTGTTTATCTAGGTGGCGAAAATCTTTCAAACTATTTCCAGAAAACCCCTATCCTTGCGGCAGATCAGCCTTTTGGAAATTACTTCGATACCTCCATGTTATGGGGACCTTTAACTGGCCGGATGTTTTATACCGGAGTGCGGTATTTCATAAAATAGTACAGAGTTAACATAAAAAAAGCGGCTTAGCCGCTTTTTTATGTTATCTTCTTCAGCTCCTGATAGAGCCGTGCTGTTGGTAATCCCACAACATTATTATACTCGCCTTCAATCTTTTCAATACCGATTAAACCGATCCATTCCTGGATACCATAAGATCCAGCTTTATCAAGTGGTGAAAAATGCGTGACATAATAATCTATCTCGTCTTGATCTAAGTGATGAAAATAGACTGTTGTCGTTTCTACAAAGGAATGTATGACGCCTTGCCACTGTAAAGCAACTGCAGTGATGACCAAATGTTTATGCCCAGATAAGTTCCTTAAGGTCTGCTTAGCTTCGGCCTCGGTCTTGGGTTTTCCCAAAATTTCGCCTGCTGCCGATACGACCACGGTATCTGCACAAACAACCAGACAATCTGATTTGTCTGTAAAAGCTTTCACTTTCTGCAATGCGATCTGACGGACAGCTTCAGGAGCAGAGAGACTCGGATCAACATATTCATCCGTTTCCCGTACTTCCACCTCAAACTCAATGCCTAATCCTGATAATAATTGTTTCCGTCTCGGCGACTGGGAACCAAGGATAACCGTCTTATTTTTTAAGTTTTCTAACATCATTAAATACTTTTTATCGTTTCATCCTCATACCAATTCCCTTGCACTTTCAGTACTTTTTCGATCAGTTCCCTTACAACCCCTTTTCCGCCTTTAAACCCAGAAACGTAATGTGATATCTTCTTAATTTCTTCCGTAGCATCAGCTGGGGAAACAGCCAGTCCCACAGATCGCATGCAGCTAAAATCAGGGATATCATCCCCAATATACATCAACTCACTAAGCGTTAAATTATAATTCCCAGCTATTTGTTTCAATTTTGAAAGTTTGTCAACCACACCGGAATGAATCTCCTTAACCCCCAAACCCTGTAGACGTCGTTCAACTCCTCTTGAAGCTCCACCGGTAATGACAAAGATGGGGTAACCTTTTTTGATGGCCAATTGCATTGCATATCCATCTTTGATATTAAACGTCCGCAGCTGTTCTCCCGCCTCGTTCACTTGTACCGTTCCATCCGTCAACACCCCATCCACATCCAGTACAAATCCTTTTATCGTTCTAAATTCAGTCAGTACCATTAAAATATATTTTTGTAAAAATAAGGCATTTCCATTAAATATACGAGTACACTTTTATTCGCTATAGTGAAATTTCGGTCACTAATTTATTCAAATAAGACAAAGTATCATTTATTTGTCACAACATAGTTGTATTAGCAACTTATTATAAAAAACATTTGGATGGAACCTGATATTTACTGTATCTTTGTAGAAGATAATTAAAGGTTATCTCGCTATGAAAACACTAACAGCGCTATTGAAACAGACAATTCTGTTGGTAGTTGCAGAAGATTAAAAAAACAATCAACTTAGTTTTTCACAGCAAAAAACACGGCAACTAATTTAGTTTGGTCGCCCTTAAAAAGTCTTTTCATAATTTAGGTTTATAATTGGTTAGTAACAAACCCTGGTGCCCATCATCAGGGTTTTGTTTTTTTCATTAAGATCTTTGCTTCGTTTCGCCACATAATTTTAGCTATCGATAGCTGGAGGCTATTTTAAGAATAGCAAGTTTTTTTGTTATTTTACATATATCTTTTTTCCCAGGTAATGTCAGGAAAACTACCTATAGAAAAATGAACAATAGTTGGGTGACCAAAAATCATTAAACTCATTCTCGCATGGATCAAAAGAACTATAGACTGCAAATTACCATAGGAGTGATAATTTCTTTTTTGCTCATTTTTATTTCCGCCCTCTACTTTTTTATCTCTTTGCATCATATCTTGGATAACGAACGTAATATTGTGCGAATAGCCGAAAACAGGTTTAATATAATCAACGAAGTTAGAGCCAATATTGATGAAGTCAATGATGTTAAACTTCACTATTTCACAAAAAAAGATCCTGCGTTATTTATTCCCTATCGACTCGAACGAAAACAAACAGATGAGTTCTTGAGAGCTCTTAATAAATCGGATGAATTCTATGTAGTTTCACCACATGCGATTGAAACTCTCCGCAAGGAGATTGCACTTTTCTATGATTTTGATAAAGATATTGCCTATGCAAAGACTAACAATGCCACTTTAGCTCCGTATATCCAGGAGCAGAAAACAGCTATTTTAAACCAAATTGATTTATTGTCCAGAGACTTGCTTGATCAAAGAGCGGATCGACTGGAGAAGTCCAGAAACGATTTACAGCTCGCGCAAAATATTACTTACCTCTTCATTGCGATCGGTTTAAGTGGCTTTTTCTATATTCTAGCCAAAATTTTCTCCATTTCGAAAGTATTAAGGTCAACTGTTAAAAGTCAACAAGAATCAAACAGTCAACTTCAACGCCTACAAGATCAGACCAATAATGATAACTGGATTTTAAATGCCATCAATCATATCGACGAACAGCTGCGAGGCGATTACAGTGATAAAAAAATAGCAGAAATCAGCCTAAATGCCATTACCGATATGACAAAAGCGTTGGGTGGTACAATGTATGTATTTGATGATACTTATCAGGAATATCAATTATGTCATAAAATAGGCATTCCTGCTGCGCAACAGCTAAAAAAGAGCTTTAAGGAAAATGAGGGTATCCTAGGTGATGTAGCAGACAAAAATGCGGTCATAAAAATCAAAGATATTGACCACGCTCATCTCGTCTTAGAAACTTCATTATCCAAAAGGATCGAAACTGACATCTACATTATCCCCTTTACATATGAAAATCATTGTGTTGCATTGATGGAAATCTGCTGTCCACTGGTAAATGAAAGGGAGGAACAGCTGCGGATCAATTTTCTGGATAAGGTTAGAGGCAATATCGCTGTCATTCTTAAGGTCGCACAAACCCATGGCAAACTTGCCGATCTCTATGAAGAACTTCAACAGCAAACCGAAGAATTAGAGGCACAACAGGAAGAATTAAGGACGACTAACGAAGAATTAATCCATAAAACCCATTTACTGGAAGCTTCGGAAGAAGAGCTACGCGTACAACAGGAAGAACTTATCCAGACAAACAATGAGTTGGATGAAAAGGCAAAATTGCTCTTTGCTCAAAATGAAGATCTGGAGAAAGCAAGACAGGCCATCGCTCAGAAAATAGAAGAAGTTGAATTATCAAGCAAGTACAAGTCTGAGTTCATGGCCAATATGAGCCACGAATTAAGAACGCCACTGAACAGCATTCTTATACTCGCTAAATTGTTGCAGGACAATAAAAAGAAAAATCTGAATGAGGACCAGATAAAATATGCCTCCGTCATCCATAGTGCAGGTTCGGATCTCCTTCACCTGATCAACGAGTTGTTAGATTTGGCGAAAATAGAATCCGGAAAAGTCGAAGTTCAGAAAGAGCATATCAATACGAATTATCTAGCCAATTATATCAAAGATTTTTTCCATGACACCGCTGAATCAAAGGCTATCCAATTCAATGTGGAGATTGACAGCGATACGCCACAGGAATTTATCGGTGATGAGCATCGTATCCAGCAGGTGCTAAAAAATTTATTGTCGAATGCGTTTAAATTTACAAACGAACACGGTACCGTATCGCTCAAGATCAATGTCGAGGGAGGGCAAATCAATTTTAGGGTTCAGGATAATGGAATTGGAATTGCTCCAGAGAAACAAGAACTTATCTTTGATGCATTTAAACAGGAAGACGGTTCAACAAGCCGCAAATATGGTGGCACAGGACTCGGTCTATCTATATGCCGTGAGATTGCTAACCTATTAAAGGGAAAAATCACACTAAATAGCAAAGTTAGCGAAGGAAGTACATTTATTTTCAGTTTACCATTGGAAGCGGAATCTCAGGAGGATAAAATCACTGAATTACCTGTCAATGAAAAAAATGCAGCAAGTTCATATCTTCCGGTAGAAGATCTAAAAATTGGAAAGGAGCAGCCAGTTGACAATAGCAGTGGCAACAATAAGCTCTTAATTATCGAAGACGATTTCATCTTTGCAGACATCCTAAAAGATTATGCAATCCAAAATGGTTACGATGTCTCCATCAGTTATGATGGACAGGATGGGCTCAACAAGGCGCGAAACTTAAAACCTGCGGCCATTATATTAGATATTATGTTACCTAAAATGGATGGATGGGAAGTATTACGAAAGCTCAAAAAAGCGAACCTAACGAAGGATATCCCCGTACATATGATGTCCGCAGGAACATTTCTCCATGATGAACCTATATCGGCGGGGGCTATCGGGTTTATGTCTAAACCTGTCTCTGAAGAGTCTTTAGCCGAAACGTTCCTGAAGATCAAAGCTTCTACAAGCCGTCCTATTAAGAAAATTCTTTTGGTAGAGGATCAAGAAATTCAAAGTGACTTTATCAAGCAATCTCTTGAAGAACAAAATATTCAAATATTTCAGGCATTCGACGCACGACAGGCACTCGATCTATTGCTGCAGGAAAAAATCTTTGACTGTATTATTATGGACCTAAACCTTCCCGATAAATCGGGCATCGAGCTGCTTAATGAGATCAAGGCCAACAGTGAATTTAAAGATTTGCCGATTATTATTAATACTGCGATGGAGTTAAGTCCTGAACAAACATCCGAAATTTTACACCATAGTCAGGCCATGGTATTAAAATCAGCTAAATCCAACAACAGGCTAATTGATGAGGTCAATTTATTCTTAAATAAAATCCGAACCAGCAAAACAGAATATCAGTCATTTAACAATAGTTCATCTGTAATTACAGAAAACAATCTGGCAGCGAAGACGGTATTGCTGGCAGATGATGATATGCGGAATATATTTGCTTTAAGTACGGCGTTTGAGAGCTACGACATGAAAATTGAGATTGCTAATAATGGTCAGGAAGCCCTGGATATATTGGCGCGTAATGAGCATATTGATCTGGTTTTAATGGATATTATGATGCCTGTTATGGACGGATATGAAGCGATCGAAAAAATAAGGGCAAACAAAAGGTTTTCGAACCTCCCCATCATCGCTGTTACAGCGAAAGCGATGAAAGGTGACCGCGAAAAGACAATCGCTGTGGGAGCAAACGATTATATTAGCAAACCAGTAGATGTGGATAAATTAATATCCTTAATGCGCGTATGGTTGAGTTAGGCAATAAAATAACAACAATGATCACTTTTGAAGAGTTGGAGGAAATTATTGACCTTGTCAAAAACCTCCACGGCTATGATGTGTCCGGATATACGAGGTCTTCCTTAAAGCGGCGTGTCACCAGAATTATGGAACTCAATAAGCTCGATCTGGTCGAATTAAAAGCCAAATTAATTAATCAGCCCGGCTTCAGTACCTATCTTCTACAGGAAATTACAGTCAATGTGACTGAAATGTTTAGAGATCCGGAATTTTACAAAGCGTTAAAAAATGAGGTATTTCCTTACCTGGCCACCTATCCTCATATTAAATTGTGGAGTGCTGGCTGTTCTACAGGGGAGGAAGTATATTCCCTGGCCATCTTACTAAAAGAGGCTAGCCTTTATCAGCGTTCGTTTATCTACGGAACAGATATCAACACAAAAGTATTGGATAAAGCCAAAAGGGGCATTTATTCCCTGGCAAAAGTGAAAGAGTATTCCGAGAATTTCATAAAAACGGAACCCAAAAGTTCGTTATCTGAATATTATACCGCAATGTACAATGCTGCCACAATAAATAATAGTCTTAAGAAGAATGTTCTTTTTTCCCAGCATAGCTTGGTTTCCGATCGGGCGTTTAATGAATTTCAATTGATCACTTGCCGTAATGTATTGATTTATTTTGATACAAACCTTCAGGAAAAAGTATTGGATCTGTTTTACAATTCACTCTGCGACCTTGGTTTTTTATGTTTAGGCTCAAAAGAATCTTTGATCAACTACAAAAATGCTTCAAAATTTAAGATTATAAACAAAAAGCACAATATTTATCAAAAAATAGGTTAGATCAGATGGAACGGAAAATTCTATTATTAGCGGGCTCTGCTGGAGGATTTAGTGTTATTCTCAATATACTAAAGGCATTGGAACGCCCGATTCAAATCCCGGTCATCGTTATTGTGCACAGAAATCCCAAATATGCATCGAGTATTGAAGATACATTATCGAAAGCATTATTGCAGAAGATAAAAACCGCAGATGATAAGGAAACCATTATGGATGGAACGATCTATTTTGCTCCCGCGGGATATCATTTACTCATCGAGCCTGATTATAGCTTTTCCTTAGACATCTCCGAACCGGTTCAATATTCGAGACCTTCTATTGATGTGACCTTCGAATCTGCAGCCGAAGTCTACAAACAAAACTGTACTGCCATCTTGTTTTCCGGAGCCAACCAAGATGGGGCGCAAGGATTGTTAATGATAAAAAAATACGGCGGAAAAACCTATGTGCAGGATCCCCTTGATGCAGAAGTTCCAATAATGCCTCAGGCAGCAATAGAATTAAATGCACAAGATAGGATTTTAACAATAAGCGAAATAAAAGATTACATCATGCAATTGACCTAAGGTTGTATTTAGATTTGATATAATGAAGAAGATTAATATATTGATCGTCGATGATAAAATTGAAAATATTATCAGCCTCACAGCGTTGCTGGAGGATATCGAATATGTAAATATAATTAGTAGTACGGATCCAAACGAAGCCTTAAAAATCTGCTGGAAAGAAGATATAGACCTTGCCCTAGTCGATGTACAGATGCCCGAAATCAATGGGTTTGAATTTGTTACTTTTTTAAAGAAAAATCCAAAAACGAATCACATTATTCCAATCATGGTAACGGCGATCTCGAAAGAGGATAAATACCTTATTCAAGGACTTAACAGTGGGGCTGTGGACTACCTGTATAAACCTCTTAATCCGGAAGCTACGATAGCGAAAGTCAAATCTTTTGTCCAGCAACTGTTGATACAACAGGAAATTAAAGAGAAAAATATTGCTTTGGAAGAATCCAAACAAGCAATTCTCAAAGCAAAAGAGGAAGCTGAATTAGCACGGAAATCCAAGGAAACTTTCCTGGCCAACATGAGTCATGAAATCCGTACACCGATCAATGGTATAATGGGCATTACCCAAATGCTAAAAAATTCACAGCTTACCCTCGAGCAGGAAAATTGGATCAATAAACTGGATTCGGCGTCTCAGAACCTATTAAACATTATCAATGACATATTAGACTTATCCAAGGTGGACTCCGGCATGATGAAACTTAATATGGAGTCAACTTCTGTACATGATATAACGGATGACCTGAATAATCTGTTCATCGATAAGGCAAACTATAAGGGTTTAGATTTTAATATAGATGTGGACGACCGAATAAACAGTTATTTTTTGACTGATCCGCTTCGTTTAAAACAAATTCTGACTAATTTTATCTCCAATAGTTTCAAATTTACGGCGCTGGGATCAGTAATATTAAAGATTCGGCTTCTCACGGAAAATGATCATCAGATTTGTCTACAGTTTCAAGTCATCGATACAGGTATCGGTATAGCCGAAGAAGCATTGGAAAAAATATTCATTGCTTTTGAGCAGGGAGAAGATAGCATCACCAAAAAATTTGGTGGTACAGGCCTAGGATTGGCAATTGTAAAACGCATCGCTGCCCTTCTCAATGGAAAAGTATCCGCGTCTAGCGAATATGGTAAAGGAAGCGTATTTTCTTTTGAATGTACTTTTGACAAAATAGAAGATAAACCTCAAGTAAAAGAAGCACAGGTGCTTTATACGGAATTACCGAAATTTAATTCGCCAGTTATTCTTATCGCCGAAGACAACGAATTAAATAGCTTTATGTTAGCCAATATCCTTAAGAGTTGGAATTGTGAAATTGCGCTGGCAACAAATGGGCAGCTTGCATTGGAAGAAATCAATAGAAAAAAGATTGATCTGGTATTTATGGATGCGCATATGCCACTAATGAGTGGTTTCGAAGCAATTAAAGAAATACGCCGCCATGCGAATCCAATAATTGCCAATATGCCGATCATTTCCATCTCTGCTTCAGTATTAAAAGCGGAACAACAGGAAGCGATGGATGCTGGCGCAAATGAAGTTGTTGGAAAACCGTTTGATCCTATCAAATTATATAAAACAATTGATACTTTATTGTCAAAATTGAAATGATTGTTTCGATTTATAAATGAAATCATTAATTTTAAAGAATTAACAAAACATAATAATGAAAAAACTTTTTATGATACCAGCAGTTGCAGTTGCTTTATCAATTGCATCTTGTGGCGGAAACAGTGAGAAGTCGGGCAAATCAACTAGCACAGAATCGACAACTTCAACAGAAAACCAAGCGACAGAAACAGTCCCTGGCATTGAAAACGTAGCTATTTCCAACAGCTTATCTTTGGAAGGTAACGATCAGATGAAATTTGACAAGGATTTATTCCGTGTCAAAGCTGGTGAGCCTGTTGAATTATCGTTCAAAAATGCAGGTACCATGCCAAAAGAGTCTATGGGACATAACGTTGTTATCCTTAAACCGGGTGTTGATCTTCCAACTTTCGGAGCAGAAGCAGCGGCAGCAGCGGCTGACGAGTATATTCCAAAGTCAGCATTGTCTTCCATCGTGTCCCATACGAAATTGTTAGGTCCCGGTGAAACAGATAAAATTACATTTACGCTTGAAAAAGGAGTTTATCCTTTCATCTGTAGTTTCCCTGGTCATTACGGAGTAATGCAAGGAAAAATCGTCGCAGAATAAGAACATGACGTAAAAAGGATATTCAGATATGGGTATCCTTTTTAATTAAATTCTATTTTGCCGTAGCACAGAAAAGCAAACCCAAGTGCTCTTTTGATATCCATTGAGGAGGGGTGTTCCTGTGCATTAAATCCGCATACATTCGATAGTGAATTAAACAATAGCCATTCGCTTTTGACTTTATATCCTGACTTATATTTTGCTCCCACTAAGGATTGAAATTAGATTATTTTACTCATGGTAAGCAGTCGACCTTTTATCAAAAAAATGTAAAGTAAGCCTATTCGGTTACAAATCGCAAGTTTTGATTTCCTATCCCATTAATAATCATTAAATTTGTACTACTAAAAATTAAAACGTAATCAATGCAATACGACGTAATTGTAATCGGAAGTGGTCCAGGCGGATATGTAGGAGCTATCCGTTGTGCCCAATTAGGATTAAAAACAGCTGTTATTGAAAAATATAGCACATTTGGTGGTACTTGTCTTAACGTTGGATGTATTCCTTCAAAAGCGCTTTTAGATTCATCGGAGCATTACCACAATGCTGCCCATAATTTTGATGCATTTGGCATCAGTTTAAAAGACCTAAAAGTAGATATGGCAAAGATGATTGCCCGTAAGGACGATGTTATTGCTCAAAATACTGCTGGTATCACTTTCTTATTTAAGAAAAACAAAATTGACAGTTTCCAGGGTGTAGGTTCATTTGTGGACAAAAACACCATCAAAATAACAAAAGCAGATGGTTCTACGGAGCAGATCACTGCTAAAAATGTCATTATTGCTACGGGTTCAAAACCAACTTCTTTACCATTTTTACCTGTTGACAAAAAAAGAATCATCACTTCTACGGAAGCCCTGAATCTAAAAGAAGTTCCAAAACATCTTATCGTTATCGGTGGTGGTGTCATTGGTTTGGAATTAGGTTCAGTATATGCTCGTTTAGGTTCAAAAGTTTCAGTTGTTGAATTTGCAAAATCGATCATCGGTACAATGGATGGTGGCTTAGGAAAAGAACTACAACGGGTTTTGAAAAAATCTTTGGGCATGGAGTTCTATTTAGGTCACAAAGTGACTGGAGCTTCGGCAAAAGGTAAAGTTGTAAAAGTAACCGCAGAGGACCCAAAAGGACAAGAAGTAACCCTAGAAGGTGATTATTGTATCGTAGCTGTTGGACGTACAGCATACTCTGAAGGCTTAGGCTTAGAAAATATCGGCATCACTGTCGAAGAAAGAGGAAAGAAAATTCCGGTAAATGCTCACTTAGAAACCGCTGTACAAGGCGTATTTGCTATCGGTGATGTGATCACTGGAGCGATGTTGGCGCACAAAGCAGAGGATGAGGGTGTATATGTTGCGGAATATATTGCTGGACAAAAACCACACATCGACTACAACCTAATCCCTGGCGTTGTGTATACGTGGCCGGAAGTGGCATCAGTTGGAAAAACAGAAGAACAATTGAAGGAAGCTGGCGTGAAATATAAAGCTGGATCTTTCTCTTTCAAAGCTTCTGGTCGTGCAAAAGCTTCTGGCGATACGGATGGTTTTGTCAAAGTATTAGCCGATGCAACAACTGACGAGGTGTTAGGCGTACATATGATCGGGCCACGCGCAGCGGACATGATCGGTGAGGCTACGGTAGCCATGGAATACCGCGCTTCTGCAGAAGACATTGCACGTATTTGCCATGCTCACCCAACCTATACAGAAGCACTTAAAGAGGCTGCATTAGCGGCAACAGCGAATAGAGCAATACACGCTTAAGCGTTAAATAGCATAAATTTAAGGGGAAAAGGAAACTTTTCCCCTTTCTTATAAATACCTATATCAGATGAATTTTTATACAAGAAAATGGGTCAAACCCGAAGATCTTAATCCCAACGGAACATTGTTCGGTGGAACATTATTGCGTTGGATCGATGAAGAAGCTGTCATTTACGCTATTGTGCAATTGGGAAATCCAAAAGTAGTGACAAAGTTTATTTCTGAAATCAATTTTGTGAATTCTGCAAAACAAGGGGATATTTTAGAGCTAGGTATTGAAGCTACCAACTTTGGAACGACATCATTGACGATGCGTTGTGAGGTCAGAAACAAAATCTCAAAGAAAACAATCCTATCCATTGATAAACTTGTGTTTGTAAATTTAGATGAAGATGGAAATCCTGTGCCACATGGGAAAAATAGCATCACTTATGCCTATATGGGCATCGAGAAAACAGGACGAGATGAGTAAACATCTCTCCTGTTTTCTCAGTTTATTGATGCATCATAACATAGACGCATAATCTTTATAAAATTTTACGTGTAATTGCACGGCCATAAATTATTTTAAGTGCAATCGTACCTGCTAAACCTATTAAACTCCTGGCTTATCCAACTAGGATCGCGATAGGGTTAGCATAAATCTTACTGTTAATATTTCTGTCTTTTGCCTTCGATTTCTTTCTTTAAATCCAATTCGACCCAAAAACCCAAAATTGGAACCAAAGAAGCTAAAAAGTACTTTACAGCTTTTAAAATAGGCCATTTATATTCAACAGTAGACATAATAAGCATCACAACGAATATAACGACAAAAAAGCCATGGATGGATCCTGCGATCTTAACAGCCTCTGGTATTCCAGCAAAATATTTCAGCGGCATGGCAATAAAAAACAAGCAAATCGTGGAAATAGCCTCCCACAAAGCAATCTGTCTAAATATTCTTAACATAATGATAAACTGTGTATTGTGAACTCCAAAAATAAGACTCTAAATACGGTTAGCCCATTATTTTTTGTCCTTTTACCAAGTCGTGACATTGTCGCGCAGACGTTGACATTGTTTTATCAAAAACCGCCAATTTTACAATAAATAGTTCATATTCATCAGAAAAAATACGTACTTTTGAATGAATATATGGTTCAATACTTTGGTATTTGAAGCTATAACACTCAACTACAGAATATTTATTTATATGAATTACGACATCATTGTAATCGGTAGTGGTCCAGGCGGGTATGTTGCTGCCATTAGAGCCGCTCAGTTAGGGTTCAAAACAGCGATTATTGAACGCGAATCATTAGGCGGAATCTGTCTAAACTGGGGCTGTATCCCTACAAAAGCATTATTGAAAAGTGCTCAAGTATTTGAATATTTAAACCATGCCGCAGATTACGGCATCAATGTTCAAGGTGGTGAGGCTGATTTCGAAGCTATCGTCAAAAGAAGCCGCGGCGTAGCTGAAGGAATGAGTAAAGGTATTCAGTTCTTGATGAAAAAGAATAAAATTGATGTCATCAATGGAACTGCAAAAATTAAAAAAGGTGGTAAAATCGATGTGAAAGGTGCAGACGGTTCTACCAAAGAATATGCGGCAAAACACACTATCCTAGCTACAGGTGCACGTTCACGTGAATTGCCTAACTTGCCTCAGGACGGTAAAAAAATCATTGGATACCGTCAGGCAATGACATTACCTAAGCAACCAAAATCTCTAGTTGTTGTTGGCTCGGGTGCGATCGGTGTTGAATTTGCTTATTTCTATAATGCAATTGGAACAAAAGTGACCATCGTAGAGTTTATGGATAGGATTGTTCCTGTTGAAGATGAAGAAATCTCAAAACAACTAGAGAAAAGCTTAAAGAAACAAGGCATTAATATCCTTACTAAATCTGAAGTCCAATCCGTTGACACATCTGGCGAATTGAGCAAAGTTTCCATCAAAACTGAAAAAGGTATTGAGGTAATCGAAGCGGAGGTAGTATTATCTGCTGTGGGGATTGCTCCGAACATTGAAAACATCGGTTTGGAAGAGGTTGGCGTTAAAACTGACCGTGGCCGCGTTGTCGTAGATGATTTCTACAAAACAAATATTGAAGGTGTGTACGCTATTGGTGACATCGTAAAAGGTCAAGCCTTAGCTCACGTTGCCTCTGCCGAAGGCATTACTTGCGTTGAAAAAATCAAAGGTCTTCATGTAGAACCTATTGATTATAACAATATCCCTGGCTGTACTTACTGTTCTCCAGAGATTGCTTCTGTCGGTTATACCGAAAAAGCAGCAAAAGAAGCTGGATATGAAGTTAAAGTTGGTAAGTTCCCATTCTCTGCTTCTGGAAAAGCTTCTGCAGCTGGAGCAAAAGACGGTTTTGTTAAGGTTATCTTTGACGCAAAATACGGTGAATTTTTAGGTGCCCACTTAATCGGAGCGAATGTTACCGAAATGATCGCTGAAGTTGTTGTTGCCCGTAAATTGGAAACAACAGGACATGAGATGATCAAAACAATCCATCCGCACCCAACCATGAGTGAAGCGATCATGGAAGCATGTGCTGATGCATACGGTGAAGTGATTCATTTATAGTCAATCACATATAGACAAAAAAGAAGGGAAAATCGAACGATTTTCCCTTCTTTTTTGTCATTTAGTAGAGAACTACATCACCAATCTAGACTTAAATACAATTTGTTGATCTGCTATATCTGAATTCTCGATCCGCTCAAATAAAATCTCGGCAGCCTTACGTGCCTGCATGCCCGGAAACTGTTCGATACGCCCCATTGGTGGGTTTTCCATATATTGCCAAAGTGGGTAATTCGCATAACTGATGAAGAAAATATCCTGGTTTAAGACCAATCCCTTATGACGTGCCGCCTTCATCAGATCCAATGTAACGAAGTCATTAAAAGAAATAATCGCCGAAGGTCTTTCGGACATCGCAAATATGCTATCCATCGCTTTTTCATTTCCTTCTGTACTTAGATCAGTCTCAATAATATTTTTTTCAAGGATATCCATTCCATTACGTTTCATGGCGGATAAGTAAGCAACTTTTCTATCTTCGCTCGCCGGTAGTGTGCTGGGGCCATTGACCAAAGCAATCACTTTATGACCACGGGCAACAAAAGCATCAACAGCCTCATTCATGCCAGTGGATAGGTCACTTTGAACTTTATTGATATTCGGCAGGCTAGGAACACAATCAAAAAAGACAACCGGAATTCCTGAAGACTCCAGTTTTTCAATAAACTCCAAATTCGTTGTCTTCTTGCCTATAGACATCAGGATGCCATCTACGCGATGATTTTTAAATGTCTTTAGAATCTGTTCTTCCCGATCTGGATCATCCAATGACTGTCCCATTAAAACAGTATACCGTTGTGCCGAAGCAACATTTTCTATTTCACTGATCGCAAAAGAAAAAAATGGTTCCGATAGACTCGGCAAAATCACTGCAATGGTAAATGTTTTGCGCTGTTTAAAAAATATGGCAGTCTGATTGGGTTCGTAGTTCAATTCTTCGGCCATTTTTTTTACACGCATTGTTGTTACCAATCCAATACTTGGATGATCATTCAACGCTCTTGAAACCGTGGAAGGACTGATTTTCAGCTTCTTGGCAATTTCCTTAATCGTGGCAGGCTTGTTCACTTTATTCATAAATCCAAGGGCTTTATATAAAAATAGGGGTTTTATGTCCCTAATCATAATCTTTTTTCAACAATGTTTACTTTTTATAGTCAAGACATCGTTGGTAGACAATACAAAGATAATCAATGCAACCTTAGTCCACAAATTGAATCGCAGTGGTATCCACAGCAAATTCCTCTGCTAAAAATTGAGTAGGGTTTATTTGTCGGAAGGCAAGCTCATCCTGAAAATAAATTTTCACCTGATTGCTAAACTCCCCCCAATCCACAAATTTCACCTTATTCAATTGCTCCAATGGGTTTCCTTTCGTCAAAACACATATTTTCTTGCCTTCCGCCTTCAATTGCGAAAAGAGTGTAGCAATATGCTCAAAAAGATTCAGCTTAAGCGGTAATACCGCATTTACATGTAATCTTTCAAAATTCTCCTTGTACTTCATGTCAAATCCAAATGTACTTTGCGCATGTTCGAATAACGATTCTTCGCCTTGATTTTCCAAATGGTTTTTCATAAAATTGACCAAATCAGCCTGTGGTGGGAAAGTCTCCGTAAATTCGATAAAATTTGCAAAGAGGTAATAAACTTGGAGTAAATAGTCTTTTTTTGGAAAAAGAACATCGTCTAATTCAAAGACATACACTTTCTTTTCTTCTGGGAACATCATCACAAATAGACTTTAAATTAAAAACGTTGAGTATAAAACCGAACAAACAATGAGCAGCATATAGATTATATTACTTCGACACACAGACTAATGCAAACTCCTCAGCGGAATCCGAAGTGACAAAAAGTCCATCTAACATATTTTCGTATAGCTCCTCTCCTAACAAATTATTGCCCTTTGAAAGCAAGACATAAGGAAAATCAGCCGGTGGGTTTTCAATGATAGAAAAAGTTTCAAGAATATCCATATCGGGCACAAGAACTGAAATCTGATATTCATCAAACAAAACTTTGGCTTTGGCCAATGGTTCCAGTTCGAAACCGCCTAAGGGTAACACATAGTCAACCTCTCGGTCTAAACTCAATTTTAGTACCTCATGTGCAAAAGTTGGTAGCAGGCCCTTTGGAATGACTGCGTAATTCCCGGATTTTAAAAGCAACTCAGGAATCTCTTCCGAACTCGCATACAAAACTTCAAAACTACCTGAAAGTTTTCTAGCAATACGCATTGCCAGCGGTCTGGTTCCGAAAGTTATTAATATTTTCTTCATCAAAATAATTTGTTTTTCATCGGCAATGAAGCTATCAAAGCTCTGTTCAATCAATTTAGCGCTAGTCTCTTGGGTTCTATCCCTGATCTAAACAACCAACCCGTCACGCATATGAATTGTTCGGTCTGATATACGAGCTAGTTCTTCATTATGGGTTACGATGATAAATGTTTGTTGAAATTTGTTTCTGAGATCAAAAAACAGCTGATGTAGCGCTGCCGCATTTTCAGAGTCCAAATTTCCTGAAGGTTCGTCCGCCAAAATAACAGCAGGATCATTCATTAATGCCCGTGCAACAGACACCCGTTGCTGTTCTCCCCCCGACATCTCGGCAGGTTTATGGCCAATGCGATGCGAAACCCCAAGTAGCTCCAATAGTTCTTTTGCTTTCTTCTCAGCTTCAGCACGCCCCTGTCCATGGATAAATGCTGGAATACACACATTTTCCAAAGCCGTAAATTCGGGCAACAAGTGATGGAATTGAAAAACGAAACCAATATGTTCATTACGAAATGCACTCAGCTTTTTAGCATTCAGCTTATGGATATCAACACCATTGATAAATACCGAACCCTGATCTGGCTTATCCAATGTGCCGATAATATGTAAAAGTGTACTTTTACCTGCTCCTGAGGCCCCGACAATACTCACAATTTCACCCTTTTCTACAGTTATGTCAACGCCTTTTAAGATGGGCAATGCCCCATAAGCTTTGTGAATTCCTTTGGCTTGTAACATCATAGGGCAAAGATAAATAAATTTACGATAACACACCTTTGAATAAATATGCTGTTATTTCTCAATTTCAGCCATTTTATTTTTCACAAATGTCAAAAAATAGATAAAAGAGCAATTTATTCCTTGTCTTATCCCTCAAAAAAACATATTTTTACGCCAAATATTTTTGCAAATGAACATTCACGAATATCAAGGAAAACAAATACTAAAGAGCTTTGGTGTGCGCGTACAGGAAGGTATCGTAGCAGATACTCCAGAGCAAGCTGTGGAAGCGGCTAAAAAAATGAAAGAAGACTACAATTCTGACTGGGTTGTTGTCAAAGCTCAAATTCACGCTGGTGGCCGTGGTAAAGGTGGTGGTGTCAAGTTAGCTAAGAACTTAGATGAAGTCAAACAAAGAGCTACTGACATCATTGGTATGCAATTAGTAACGCCTCAAACTGGACCTGAAGGTAAAAAAGTAAACAAAGTTTTGATCGCTCAAGACGTTTACTATCCAGGCGAAAGCGAAACAAAAGAATTCTATATGTCTGTCCTATTGGACCGCGCTAAAGGTCGTAACATCGTTATGTACTCTACAGAAGGTGGTATGGACATTGAAGAAGTTGCAGAGAAAACACCGCACTTGATCTTCAAAGAAGAAATCGATCCAAAAGTAGGCTTACAAGGATTCCAAGCACGCAAAATCGCCTTCAATCTAGGTCTTTCTGGTGCTGCTCACAAAGAAATGGTAAAATTTGTTGCTGCGCTTTACAAAGCATACGATTCTACTGACTCTTCGATGTTCGAGATCAATCCGGTATTAAAAACTTCTGATGACAAGATCTTAGCGGTCGACGCTAAAGTAAATCTTGACGAGAACGCATTATACCGTCATCCTGATTACGCAGCTATGCGCGACGTAACAGAAGAAGATCCAACGGAAGTTGAAGCTGGTGAATCAAACTTGAACTATGTTAAACTAGATGGTAACGTAGGTTGTATGGTGAACGGTGCTGGTCTTGCAATGGCAACCATGGACATCATCAAATTGGCTGGTGGAGAACCTGCAAACTTCTTAGATGTTGGCGGTACTGCAAATGCTGAAACAGTAAAAGCAGGTTTCAATATCATTTTGAAAGACCCTAATGTAAAAGCAATTTTGATCAACATCTTCGGTGGTATCGTTCGTTGTGACCGTGTAGCACAAGGTGTAATCGATGCTTACAGTGAAATTGGCAATATTCCTGTGCCTATCATCGTCCGTCTTCAAGGTACAAATGCCGAAGAAGCTAAAAAATTAATTGATGAGTCAGGCTTACAAGTTTATTCTGCAATCTTATTGAAAGAAGCGGCTGAATTAGTAACGAAAGTATTGAAAGGATAATTCCTTCAATCATCATAAAGCTTAAAAGCGGATCGACTCAGTTGATCCGCTTTTTTTTGCCTGAAAAACGCCTGCCCTTTGTTGGCTTTAATTCAAATTTCGGTACGCAAAAAATAAGTCAAATGGGTTATTGATCCTTCATTCAGCGAATTAAATCAACATTTATACCCAATAAACCAACAGAATAGCTTATTTTTGTATTGCTTTTTTAACAAAGCATCTTTTACAAGTCATTCTCCAAAAATTAAGATGGAACACACAAGAATAAAGGAACTATTGAATGCCACAGAATTCGGCAAAGAGGTCGTTGTTAAAGGTTGGGTAAGAACTTTCCGTAACAATCAATTTATAGCAATTAATGACGGTTCGTCAATCAATAATATTCAAGCGGTAGTCGATTTTGAAAATACACCTGAAGATATCCTAAAGCGTATTACTACTGGAGCTGCAGTTCGTGTAAAAGGTCAATTGATAGAATCGCTAGGTAAGGGACAAAAAGTAGAAGTTAAAGCAACAGAGGTAAGTATTATAGGTGATTCAGATCCTGAAAAATATCCTTTACAGCCGAAGAAGCACAGTTTGGAATTTCTACGTGAAATTGCGCACTTACGTTTCCGTACAGGTACATTCAATGCGGTGTTTAAAGTACGTAACGCGCTAGCATTCGCCGTGCATAAATTTTTCCAGGAAAATGATTTTGTGTACATGCACACACCGATTATCACAGGTTCTGATGCCGAAGGTGCGGGTGAAATGTTTCAGGTAACGACATTGGATCTAAACAACCCTCCACGTAAAGAAAATGGAGAAATTGATTTCAAAGAGGATTTCTTTGGAAAATCTACCAATCTTACGGTCTCCGGCCAATTAGAAGGCGAGCTTGGAGCAATGGCCTTTGGAAACATCTATACTTTTGGCCCGACCTTTAGGGCAGAAAACTCAAATACGACTCGTCACTTGGCTGAATTCTGGATGATCGAACCAGAAATGGCTTTCTACGAGTTGGAAGACAACATGGATTTGGCCGAAGCTTTATTAAAATACGTGATCAAATACGCTTTGGAAAACTGTCCTGAGGAAATTGAGTTTTTAAAAAACCGTTTGTTGGAAGAAGAGAAATCCAAACCTGCAGCGGAACGTTCTGAATTAAATTTGGTAGAGAAGTTAAACTTTGTATTAACGAACGATTTCGAACGTGTAACATATACCGATGCTATTGAAATATTAAAACGTAGCAAGCCAAATCAAAAGAAACAATTCAAATATTTAATTGACGATTGGGGAGCAGATTTACAATCTGAACACGAACGTTACTTGGTTGAGAAACACTTTAAGAAACCTGTTATCTTGACTGATTACCCAAGGGAGATCAAATCGTTTTACATGAAACAAAACGAGCCTGATGCTCAGGGACGCAATACTGTCCGCGCCATGGATATTCTTTTCCCAGGCATTGGCGAAATGGTCGGTGGTTCGCAACGTGAGGAAAACCTTGACCGCCTATTGGCGCGTATGGCAGAAGTAGGCATACCAGCAGAAGAGATGGAATGGTTCTTGGATACACGCCGCTTTGGTTCAGTACCACATTCAGGATTTGGTGTGGGTTTTGAACGACTGGTATTATTCACAACTGGCATGACAAACATCCGGGACGTGATACCGTTCCCCCGCACTCCAAAAAACGCAGAATTTTAAGATAAAGAACAACAGCCAAAACAAAATATTTTGGCTGTTGTTCTTTTAGATAGATACGCATTTGGATAATTGTTCGAAAAATCAGGTATGATATCTGTCTTGTTCGACGGATTCCTGAATAAAAATACGATTTCCATATTACTTGATAAATAAGACGATAGTAGATATGCTCATTAAAATATACAACGACAATCCCAATCCAAAAGCCATAGCACAGGCTGTAGATATTCTCAAACGTGGCGGTGTAATCATTTATCCTACAGATACCGTATATGGTATCGGCTGTGATATTACCCAACAAAAGGCTATTGAACGCGTATGTGAGATCAGGGGATTAAAACCGGATAAAGCGAACCTTTCCTTTATCTGCTATGACCTGACCGATATTTCACAATACACCAAATCTTTTGATACTGCAGTCTTTCGTGTTCTCAAAAAGGCATTACCAGGACCTTTTACATTTATCTTTAACGCAACAACCAAAGTACCCAAGCTATTAAGTTCAAAGAAGAAAACCGTAGGAATACGTGTGCCTGACAATAATATTGTTCGGGAAATCGTCAAGCAATTGGGGAATCCGATTGTAACGACTTCCATTCACGATGAAGATGAGATTATTGAATATTCCACTGATCCGGAATTGATCTACGAAAAGTATCAAGACCTTGTGGATGCCGTGATTGATGGAGGTTACGGAGACAATGTCGCTTCGACGGTAGTAGACCTAACAGAGGGAACCTTTGATATTGTTCGTGAGGGAAAGGGGGATCTGGAACAATTCCTATAGTATGTCGTTTTCCCAAAATATCCTCCCACTCCTTAATATCCCAACAAGCAGCTTTGCAACCAATAGAAATCAGCGCAAATTGGGCTGTTAGTATTTTGTGTATAAGATCTCTTTATTCTATCTCAATTTCAACTTATCAACAAAAACAACCACTTATTAACATACAAAATGTTAATAAGTGGAATACATTAGTCATTGCACGAACCGAAAATGTGAATAAACCTACACTTACTAACATATAAATGTGAATAACATAAGAAATAAAATCGTCAAAGCAACCTAAAATGTGTATAACTACCCGGTTATCCACACAAAAATGTTTATAACAACCTAGAATATGCTTACACATGCAAGTTCGTTGTGCAAAATTACACCATATCCACATCCGACTGTTGAAAGTTAATCCTTTTGTTCCACATATTGCTTTATCGCCTTATTGAAGAGGTCAAAACCATGACTGGTTGTTAACAGCAACTTTTTGCAAAATGGGATCAATAAACCTGAAAACAACTCCCCTTGAATAAATCGAACTTCCCCCTCGCCCGCTTGCTCTAATATAAAATAATGTTCGCCATCAAAGATTCCCGGAATAAACAGTTCTCCTTTCCAGCGTAGCTCGCAATTGGGATTAATACTCAAAAAGCGGGGATTCATCTTTATTTTAAAGCCATCAGGCGGCTCCAATAGAACCGCACAACGCTTTCCTTCGACCGGTTGCCCTTCAAAATACTTAATGGTCGGACTCCATAATGGATAAGCCTTAAAATCCGTCAATACTTGCCATACTTCTTCGACGCTTGCCTTAATCGTAATACTTGTCTCAATCTTTTTCATTATTATCATCGTTTTATTCATGTATCATGAAGCTTCATATACGGATTTTAGACAACCATGTTGGTCGCTATATTCCATGATGGTTTCATTGAATTGATGTTGTTTCGACTCCATTTATAAACCGAAAGCGTATAACCGCTCATGGAGATAAGACAAAACTAGGATAAGAAAGGGATACAGCTCTTGACTTTTATCAAGAACTCATTTTACTGCGGATACGACTAAGTGTTTCAGGACTCATGCCCAAGACGGAGGCAATATATTGAAGCGGTATTTGGTAAAACAGAGGCTTATATTGTTCAAAATACTGTTGATAACGTTCTTCTGCCGTCAAACAAATAAAATCTGAAATTCGCTGTTCCATTGCTCCGAAACATTTTGCCAAAAATGCTTTCTCAAATTTATTCCATTCATTAACCTCAGATTCCATTTTTTGGTAATCTGATTTTGACAAACGATACATACGACAGTCACTGATACATTGAAAATTCCATTTGGAAGGAACATCAAAAATAAAAGATGCGAGATCGGTAACGAAATGATTAGCGGTACCAATCCACTGCGTAAATTCACCTTTTTTACTCCAGCCATATTGACGGATTAGTCCGGATTCAATAACAAATAAATTGGAAGAGTAGTCTCCTTCTTTAATGAGATAGTCACCCCGCTTGAATTCCACTCGTTCAAAATGTGCAAACAACTTTGCACGTGCAGCTTCAGGAAGAGGAAATAGGTTTTCAAACAATTGATTAAACATATCTACATGAGCAGATTATAAAATCACGACTTCTTCGATAATGACATGCCCGACATACTCATTTACCCTTCCAAGGATTTGTCGACGCATTAATGCCAGTTCGTTTTTAATGACAGCTGACTCTACACGCACAAATAACTTTTTGTCACGTACATAAAGTTGCTGGGTACGATTGGCAATTGCTTTTCCAATCAATTGAGGCCATACCGAAGCGATGGAGGTCTCGTCAAATTTTCGACGCAGCTTGTAAGCTTCGAGCAGACGCTCTACCCCCTGCTTAATGGTCATATCATCGCTCGACCGAATAAATTCTAGGCTCTTTTTCGTTGGTTGCTTCTTATACATTCACTTGTCCTCCTTCGATACCAAATATACGAACAGGGCGATTGATTTCGTCAAAGATTCGTTGAATTCTTTTTGAGTCCGTATCCGTTAGAAAGATTTGCCCAAAATCATCATCAGAAACCATCTGCATTAATTTATGCGTGCGACGATCGTCCAGTTTGTCAAAAATATCATCTAGGAGAAGTAAGGGTTTAAATCCTTTTTTCTGTTGTAAATAGGAATATTGGGCAAGTTTCAAAGCAATGAGAAATGATTTTTGTTGGCCTTGAGAACCAAACTTTTTCAGTGGCATTCCACCATGAATGGTAAATATTAAATCATCCTTATGAATTCCCTGGCTAGTGCGTTCCAGCATACGATCACGCTCAAGGTTCTTTTCTAGAATATTCAAGAAAGAATCTAACATTAGTGGTGATTCATAGTGTAGCTGTACAGATTCGGCATCCTCGGTCAGAAATTGATAATGTCGATCAAATTCGGGCTGGAACTCCGCCATAAATGATCTCCTCTTCTCAAAGATAATATTGCCAACTTCCTCCAGTTGAAAGTTAAGAATTTCAATTACACCCAAATCTAAGACATTGGTCTGGCGGGCCTGCTTCAACAGGGTATTTCGTTGAGTCAGAAACTTGTTATAGACAATTAAGGTATCAAGGTATTTATTGTCCGTTTGCGAAATCACATTATCCACAAATTTCCGGCGTTCTTCGCTACCATCTGTAACGATAACACTATCATTTGGCGATATCATCACCAAAGGGAAAAGGCCAATATGGTCAGCCAATCGAGGATAATCTTTTTTATTCTTTTTAAACTGCTTTTTTTGGTTCTTTTTTAAACTGCAGGAAATAACATCACTATTGGAGTCTTTATCAAATTCTCCCTGCACCATAAACCAATCATGACCAGACTTGATATGTTGTGAATCAATGGGGTTAAAATAGCTTTTACAAAGCGACAAGTAGTGGATCGCATCCAATAAATTGGTTTTCCCTACACCATTATTTCCTGTAAAAGCGTTTACTTCAGGTAGGAATTCCAAAAAAGATTCCGAGTAATTCTTAAAATTTAGAACAGAAAGTTGCTTCAGCCACATAGCACAAAGATACGCTATTTGGACGGCTAAAAATTATTTTATTTCCTCAAAATCGACAAACTCACCCGCAGTTTCTGTTCCCTTACGCTCGGGAGTTTCCTTTGGTGGAATATAGTCAACCTTGATTTTACCTTCAGGTTGTGATCTTTTACGTTCTTGCTGCCCTTGACCGGTAAATTCGTAATAAAAAGTACCTCCCTGTCCTTGGCTACTATATGCTCCGCCCTGTTCCTGCGCTTTTTTCATTAGCTTTTCAGCTGCTTTACGCATTGCGAACGGTAAAAATAATTTGAATAAGAATCTTACTACAAAGTAAACAGCGAATGTAATAAGTATAAATTTTAAAAATGCCATAGTTAATTCGTTGCTATTTCCTCAAATTTAACCAATAACTCGATAAACTGTTGTCTTTAAATTGTCAGATAAGAAATATTAACAAATTTTAAGACTTTCCCAATTTCCCTTTTGTCTCCATGATCGCGCGGTACAACTCTTCTTGTCTTTGAGTGCCCAGCACATAAGTTAATCCATCTTTATCCGTTAGATATACCGCGTTTTTTCCGCCTGCAAAAAACTTAATCTTTCCTTTTGTATGTAGGTTATAAACAGGATTGTTAAAAAAGAATGTACTATAAGGAGCCTTTTCAACCTTGGAAATGGAACCTAAATCTATTTTCACAACACGTGTAGACCAAAGACCGCTGATCAGAACGTGATCCTGAAATACCTCAATACGAAACAGAACCATATACATCATGATAATAGATGTAATAATAATCCCAACTCCGACGATAAAAAACAATTGACTTGAGATCAAGTGATCAAGGTTTAGATAAAATGCAGTAAAGCAAAATAGAACAAGTACCAAACGCACACTTATCCAAACGCGGTCACGTCCTAAATATTGATTTTCCGAATAGAGTACACCTTCTTTCATTTCTTTTTTAGTATTGAGATAGTAGACTTGCGCCTTAATCGCTTTTACAGACTAAAGTAAGGACTTTTTTTGTATTGGCGGTAATCTTATACCGATTATCCATACGATAATTGGCTAACCACAATATATCGCCATTTCCATTGACCACAATGGGAATATTTTCCTTTTCGAATAAACTGATCTTTTTATTGATGAAAAAATCACTTAACTTTTTTCTACCTTCCATACCTAATGGATAAAAGCTGTCCCCGATCTTCCAAGAGCGAATCGTTAATGGAAAAACAAGAAGATCGTAATCGAGCCTTGCGATCTCTTTGTTGTTTGTGATAACAAGCTCAGTAGATGCTCCTACATGGAAACAATACTGCTTCCATTCCACAGTTGATGTTTCTGAAGTGATAATCGCTTCATCGGCAGATATAAATTCCTTTTCTTTGATAAAAAGTTCATTTCTATCCAAAAGCATATGATAACAATCCGATTGAAAAATGCGACCAGATTCCCTGTTCCAAGCCTGCTGTAGATCACTTAACACTGCTTTTGAAAAATTAAAACCGGAGAATAATTCGTATAGCAAGGGTAAATTATTCAGATATTCCTCCAGATCTTCCTTACGTACAACCCAACCATCTCCGGTAGTCTGAAAAAGCTTGTTCCGGATTGGATCAACAAACTGTTGTAGCAAGTGATAAGATTCCTTAAAGTGTGTAATATTCTGTTCAAAAATTTGTTCAAAATCAGGTTGTAGCTTTTTGAAATGAGGTATAATATCTATTCTGATCCTATTGCGTGCATACTTTGTTGAAAAGTTAGATTGGTCATCCCGATAGGCAATCGCATATTCCCGGACGTAATATTCAATTTCACTGGCTTTGAGAAATAAAAGCGGCCGAATAATACGATCGCGTATAGGCAGGATACCCTGAAGCCCCTGCAAACCAGTTCCACGTGAAAGATTAAGCAAGACCGTTTCGATATGATCATTGAGGTGCTGGGCCACAGCAATTCGGTCAAATTGAAGTTCCGCCCGGAGCTGCTCAAACCAAGTATAACGGAGTTCACGTGCTGCCATCTGAATGGAAATTTGATTTTCCTTGGCATAAGTCAGCGTATCAAACTGATTGACAAATATTGGAATACCATTATCTGTCGCAAACTTTCGTACCAAAGCCTCATCCAGTTCAGAATCCTCGCCACGCAGTTGGAAATTACAGTGTGCAATAGCGATCTGAAACCCCGCTTTCGCAAATAAATGTGCCATCAACATCGAATCTTTCCCACCACTTACAGTAAGCAATATTTTATCATGAGGCATCATTAAATGCTCCTTTTCAATATATCCCTTTAATCTTTCCAGCACATTCATATAACAAAGTTACGGTATATTTTGGCTGAATGATAAATTCGCATCTTAAAATTTGTGAAATCCAATAAAGTAGCAATTAAAATCCATATTTTTGCCTTTGTGAGACAATACATTTTTACCCTGATTGTATTAATTTTAACTGGCTTGACGGTCCAAGCGCAGAAACAGGACGAATTAAAGTTACTTTCTTCGTCGCATATTATTACCGGAAAGAATGGTAACGTGGTTTTTTACCGTCCAGTTTATGAGCATGTTGGTTCGACACTATCGTCTGACAGTGGGTATTTACATAATGATAAATTGGGCAGACAATTCTTCGAAGCCTATGGAAATGTGATCATCACCCAACCCGATGGTACACAGATATTTTCCAACAAACTACATTATGAAGCAGCGATGCAGTTGGCCACATTGACTGGAGCAGTTCGCATGGTCAGTACTAGTGGATCAATATTGACCACCGATCACCTGGTGTATAACATGCGCAGTAAAATTGGAAATTACTACAGTGGCGGACGTATTCTCTCTGGAAGTGACACGATTACCAGCCAACGGGCTACCTATTTCGAAAATACCGGCGAATCTTATTTTAACCAAAAAGTAGTTGTCCGCTCAACCAACGTAAAGGTCTACACCGACTCCATGAAATACAATGCCAACACCCGTATAACAGACTTCTACGGTCCTACAAATATGAAGGGAAACAAGGGTGAAAACCTATATACCGAGAAAGGCCGTTATCATATGGCGACTGGTCAAGCCTACTTTTCAAAAAAGAATCTATATACGGAAGGTACTAAATTCCTCAAAGGGGACAGTCTTTTTTATGATAGACAAGTTGGCATCGGTAAAGCAGTGAAAAATGTTGTCTTTGTAGACACGCTTGATAAATTCTATGCTTATGGTGGATATGGGCTTTATAATGCAAGAAATGAATCCATCACCATGACAGACAAACCTCTGGTGGTCTCTGTCGTGAAGAAAGATTCCACAAAAAAAGATACTGCCTCCTCATTCTCACCTGTGCAGAAAAAATCTGAAAAGGAACTAAAAAAAGAAGCAAAAGAATTAAAGAAAGCGGAGAAAGAGGAACAGAAAGACAGCGAAAAAAACAGCAAAACAGAGGTTGCTACTGATAATAAACAGAAAAAAAACATAGCGGAAAATAAAAATATCCTCAGCAAGGATGAAAAATTGAAGGAAAATTCCGAAACGGATTCTGTGTTTATGACTGCTGACACCTTATTCTCACAGATGATCTTCCGACGTGACTATATTGCACGAGATTTTAAATTAAACCGTGAAGGAGGAGCCATCGAAGAAGACAATGAGGTTGATTATGGCGATAAAGACTCCATTTCTTCAGAAGTTGATTCAACCGATACCCTACAACAAGCCGTAGATAGTCTTCAAAAAGGCATAGATAGTCTGCATAAAAATGAAATCAAGAAACCGATCGTTGGCAAAGAGGCAAAAAAAATAACCGATTCAGTTACGATCAATAGGCAAAATACTCCGAAAAAACAACCGATAATCGTTGGCGATCAAAATCGCATGGAAATCGAGAAAAACCTGAAAGCGGATAGCGTATTACGTAAAAAAGCGATTATCCCGAAAGGTGGGGAGTCGGATAAGATTATGGGGACTGCATTGAAAAATGCACAAGAAGGGCAGCGAGAATCCCAGCCTCAGGATACGGCTAAAACCAGGATTCTAAAAGCCTACTATAATGCACGATTATTTAAATCCGATTTACAGGCTGTTGCCGATTCAATGTATTACGGCATGCAGGATTCGATGTTTAGGTTGATGGGAAAACCGATGATGTGGGCAGAGAATTCGCAGATATCAGGCGATACCATATTCTTACAAGTGAAAAACCAGAAACTTGATAACTCCTTGTTGGTTGGAAATGCATTTATGGTTAATGCCACAAGCGACTCATTAAAGTTCAATCAGATTAAGGGACGAAAAATCACCAGTTTCTTTACCAATAACCGCATGGAACGCCTCTTTGTGGATGGAAATGCTGAAAATATTTTCTATAATATAGATGAGAAAACAAATATAGCGACGGAACTCGTTCATGACCGGAGTAGCCGTTTTAAAATTCTGATGGAAGACAATAAGCTCAAAGAATACGTTTCCATTAGAAAAGTCGATGGAAAGGTCTATCCTATTGCAGAAGTTACGGCAGACAAAGAATTTTTGCCCAACTTTATATGGCGCCCTGAAGACCGTCCTAAATCAAAAGCGGACTTATTAAATAGAAAACGTGACCTTTCAAAGTCATCTTTCACCGCTCCGGCTGAGAAGGAGACCGAAGAAAATGGAAAAATGAAATCCAAACCTAAAAATGAAAAACAGGCGCAGGAAAAGAAAGCAGAAGTCACAAAAAACGAAGTGAAAGCCGTTTCGAATAAAACAGAAGGAACAACGAAATCCGAAGCTACAACAGCCAAAGGTCTTACAAAAGATCACATCACGCCATCTGCTGACAAAAAAACTATTAAACAGGATTCAACGACTATAAAAATCTCGACGCCATCGTCAAAAGATAGTACCCAAACGTCCAAAAAGAAATAAAATAGCTACAAACAGGATAAAACCTTCATGTGCTTATAAGCACCAACAGCCATGAAAATCACGTGAAGGCTCTTTCCGACCATTAGAAAACAGACATTTTCAGAAAAACAAGCGGGGCAAAATGGATTTTTGCCCCGCTTGTTTCTATTGCCAACAAAAAGTTTATTGATTAAAATACATCTCAATATTATCTTGTTTTTAAATAATCAGCCAGTTTGCCAACGGCAATCGCCCGATGGCTGATTGCATTTTTTTCATCTGCACTCATCTCCGCGAAAGTTTTGTCATGACCATCGGGAATAAAGATAGGATCGTAACCAAATCCATCTATCCCCCTACGTTCTTTAATGATCTGCCCTTCAATACTTCCCTCAAAAAAATGTTGCTGTTCGTTTAGGTATAACGAAATGACTGTTTTAAATCGCGCGGTTCGGTTAGAATTGTCTCCCATTCTTTCCAAAACAAGATCAATATTTTTTTCCATATCCCTCGAACCTGAGTAACGCGCCGAATAAACTCCTGGTTCGCCATTTAGCGCATCTATTTCCAGCCCCGAATCATCACCAAAACAATAAAGTCCATATTTGTTTACCAAATAGTCCGTTTTTTGCTTTGCATTTTCTTCAAAGGTCACCCCTGTTTCTGGTATATCATCCTGACAATCGATATCGTTCAAACTTTTAATAACAAAAGCATCCCCCACTATTGCCTGGACTTCTTCCAATTTATGGGCATTATTCGTTGCGAATACAAGTTCTAGCATCTTCTTAAAATTTTATGTGTTGTTTTTTATTAGCTATTAGAGTAGTCTCTTAAATCCCAAATGTAAACAGGGGGTCCTAAGAATTTAGGAAACAATAAACGTTTTAAATTCGTTCCAGAACAGCTTCTTTTTATTGATATCGGCAAACATTTCTTCAAAGCTGAAAGTGTTAAACACGGTTGCTATACGCCCCTTCATATAAGAATTATGTTCGATTGGCGGAAGATTCAGCGATGCTGGCTCCACGCCTAATAAAATAATCTTTGTTGGTTGGAAAAACTGCATAATCCGCTTAAAATCGTTTGGATTATGCGCATTTGCTAAATTAACCACAGCAACAGTTTCCTTCTTCAATTTTAAGGCTCCAATTGTTTTTTCAAATGCGTCAAGCGCGGCGGGAGAAAAATAAGGATATTCTTCATAGCGCAAGATAAAGAGTATACCCTGATCTTTACTGCCCTGATAGATAAATTCTCCACCCAATACTTCCATCTCATTATTATTTTCTTCACGACCACTATAACCTGATCTTATGGTTCCATCTGCAACCGATTGAGTAAGATGATCGGCAGAAGGGATTCCAACAGCGATATATTCTGTATCCTTTGCTTTAGATACAGCTTCCTGGGTTAACTGAAAATCAAAGCCATTGGCAAAAATGGTTTCATTCATCAGGGTTTGGAGCGCCACCGGATTATCTGTTGTTAAATTGCTCATCGTTTGAAAAGAAAATAATAGAAGGTAAAGATAAACAAGAAAAGAGTAAAAGAAAAAGGAGTAAAGAATAAAGAACTTGCCCAAGCAAAATTCTTTGTTCCCTACCCCTTTTTTATCTATCGAAAAGATTAATGTCCTAAGATATAAGAGAAAATCAAAGGTGCTACGATTGTGGCATCAGATTCTACGATAAATTTAGGCGTATCGACATCCAATTTACCCCAAGTGATTTTTTCATTTGGAACTGCTCCAGAATAAGAACCATAAGAAGTCGTCGAATCAGAAATTTGACAGAAATAAGCCCAGAAAGGTACTTCTTCCCATTCTAAATCCTGATACATCATCGGAACTACACAGATCGGAAAATCACCGGAAATACCACCAGCAATCTGGAAGAAACCGACACCCTTACCAGCAGAATTGTTACGGTACCATTCAGTCAGATAAATCATATACTCAATACCTGATTTAACGGTACTCGCCTTCAATTTACCTTTGATCACATTTGACGCGAAGATATTACCTGTAGTTGAATCTTCCCACCCTGGGCAAACGATAGGTAAGTTTTTCTCAGCAGCAGCTACAATCCATGAATCTTTTGGATCAATTTCATAGTATTGCTCCAACACACCGGAATTAACAACTTGATACAAGAATTCGTGTGGTAAGTAACGCTCACCTTTCGCTTCTGCGGCATGCCATACATCTTCAAGATGTTTCTGCAGCCGGCGGAAAGCTTCTTCTTCCGGGATACAAGTATCTGTTACACGGTTGTAGTGGTTATCCAATAATTCTCTTTCCTGTTCCGCTGTCAAATCTCTATAGTTCGGAATTCTTTTGTAATGTGAGTGCGCAACGAGGTTCATCACATCCTCTTCCAAATTAGCCCCAGTACAAGAAATGAAGTGCACTTTATCTTGACGGATCATTTCTGCCAAAGAAACACCCAATTCAGCAGTAGACATTGCACCTCCAAGGGAGATCAACATTTTTCCACCATCCAAAAGATGCTCCTCGTAACCTTTTGCAGCATCTACTAATGCTGCAGCGTTAAAGTGACGGTAATTATGCTCAATAAATTGAGAAATAGGTCCTTTTTGAGTACTCATGATATTTTCTAACTTTTATAAAAAAATAAGTTCCGCAAAGGTACTGAATATTATCTATTTTAATTTCTATGTCCTGTCAAAACAGCTATTAACGCCTTTTTTTTTAACAAATGTAAAAAAATAGACAATTTCTACTTCTTGAGCAGTGTTGAAAAGAAGAAATATGCAGCCACTAAGAAAACGACAATAACAATAAGGACGGCAATCTCTTGGCCACCTATTCCCCAGTTCATGCTATTCATACACGGTCTATAGTTAAATTACCCATTTCTCGCAGCGATCCAAAAATGCTTGATCGATATCACCCCCGATACCAGGCGCGTCTGATAGATGGATTTTGTATCCCTCATATTGGATCCCTCCGATAACCGGATCCTCTAGGTGGCCAACCATACAGGTATCTAAATCAAAAAATTTGACATTGGGAGCTGCATAGGCAAAATGCACTTTGGCGGCCAGGGACAAGCGTGATTCAAGCATCCCTCCTATCATACAGTTGATCCCATACTCCGCGGCGACCTGACTGATTTTCAAGGCTTCCTGAATCCCTCCTGACTTCGAAAATTTGATATTGATATAGTCGCAGGCATCCGCCTTGCAGAGCCGCTCAGCATCATGGTGAGAATACACCGACTCATCCGCCATAATGGGAACAATCGTTTCGGTTCGCAGCTGAGGTAATAACTCGTCGTTCCATGTACGCATGGGTTGTTCACAAAACTGAATTTTAAAGGGTTCTAGGCCCTGCAGAGCAAGTATGGCCTCTTCATAGGACCAACCTTGGTTGGCATCGATACGGATCGGCATCTCAAATCCAACAGCTTTACGTATTTCACGGATGCGGGCCACATCTGATTTTGGATCTTTGCCCAATTTTACCTTTAACACCACTGCTCCCCCATCCTGTAGAGCTTTAGCTTTCAAGGCCATCTCTTCAGGAGAGGCTATCCCAAGTGTCATATCGGTTGTTATCTCTCTTTTTGTTCCATTTAAAAACTGATAGAGTGGCATACCGGCATGTTTAGCTGCTAAATCATGTAATGCGATATCAAAAGCGGATTTAATGGTTCTATTACCGGCGATGTACAAATCTAGTTCGGCCAAACGTTCGGAAATAACCAATGGATCTTTTCCTTTCCAGATTTTGGCAAAATCACGTGCCAAAACTAGACAGGTGTCCTGTGTTTCACCCACGATCATGGGGAATGCAGAACATTCACCTACTCCGTAAAGCCCCATATCCGTGTGTATGCGGATAAATGTGTTTTGCGCATAATCCATGGTTCCGGTCGCGATAACAAATGGCTCCATCGGAATACTTAATCTGTAGATCTCTATTTCAGTTATTTTCATATTTTCTGTCTATAAAATAAGGCCTATTGATACGGCACAAGCAATGTGCAATACTTTGCCTAATTTATACATATTCTTGCAATCACACGCTACTTTTTCCATTTCCAGTAAAAATTATCGCCAAATGATGCATTATTAGGGAAAGAAAAATTCGATTAACCCACAAAAACATTAAATACAATATCCATAATAAAAACAATAAAATGAAACAATAAAATCAAAACAAATACATTTTTATTAGAATATTTATAATATTATCCATTTTTATTCCTATATTAGCAATGTATAATATTTGAAAAGGAAAGATGATTCAACAAAGACCGAAAACGGAGGGCCTTTACGACCCTAATTTTGAGCATGACGCCTGTGGAGTAGGCTTTGTCGCCCATATCAAAGGGAATAAATCTCACGCACAAGTAAAAGACGCGCTGACCATGTTGGAAAACATGGAGCATCGTGGCGCCTGTGGCTGTGACCCTGAAAGCGGTGACGGAGCCGGTATCATGATTCAGCTGCCACACGAATTTTTATGGGAAGAATGTATCAGCTTAGGGATACAGTTAGAGGAACCAGGATATTATGGAACAGGAATGGTTTTTCTACCTAAAGAAGAAACCATGAACAAAATATGTCGGGACTTGATTGAAGAAGCGACAGCAGAAAGGGGTATGAAATTCCTTGGCTATCGTCCAGTACCAGTCAATCGTGAAGGTATTGGACCAACAGCCCTCAGTGCCGAACCTGAAATCGTTCAGTTTTTTGTTAGCAGACCGGACGGAGTTTCAAACACTGAAGAATTTGAACGCAAACTTTTTGTTCTACGTCGCCTGATCATTCAAAAAGTTAAACAACAACAAGAATACCCTCTCCCGCTTTACTTTGCATCGCTTTCTTGCAAAACTATCATTTACAAAGGTCAATTAACAACATACCAGGTCGGCACCTATTACCTGGATTTACGCGATCCACGTGTGGTATCTGCATTTGGATTGGTACACTCTCGCTTCTCGACCAATACTTTTCCTTCTTGGTCGTTAGCGCAACCATTCCGTATGCTGGCACACAACGGTGAGATCAACACCTTGACGGGTAACCTCAATTGGTTTTATGCAGGCATGCGCTCCCTTTCATCTCCATATTTCACCGAGGATGAAATGGAAATCCTGCTTCCTGTTGTTGATCGGGGTCAGTCAGACTCCGCCTGTCTAGACAATGTTGCCGAGCTGCTTTTACACAGTGGTCGTAGCCTGACGCACGTTATGTTGATGTTGGTGCCGGAAGCTTGGGACGACAATGCACAAATGGATCCGCTGAAACGCGCGTTCTATGAATATCATGCCACGTTGATGGAACCCTGGGATGGTCCTGCAGCCTTATGTTTTACAGATGGTAAACATATCGGAGCAACATTAGACCGTAACGGTTTACGTCCTTTACGTTATGCTGTAACCTCGGATGATCGTGTTGTGGTTGCTTCAGAAGCTGGCGCGCTCCCGATCGAGGAATCAACCATTATTAAAAAAGGCCGCCAACAGGCAGGTAAGATATTTCTTGTCGATATGGAACAAGGCCGTATCCTGACCGACGAGGAGGTAAAAGACCAATTGATCAATCAGCAACCCTATAGCGAGTGGTTGGACAATTATAAAATCAAGTTGGAAGAACTGGAAGAACCCCGTGTTACCTATACCTATCTTTCCAAAGAATCCGTTTTCAAATATCAAAAAACATTTGGTTTCTCAAGAGAAGACCTTGAAACAATTCTGACTCCGATGGCATTGACCGGATATGAACCAACTGGTTCAATGGGCTCGGATGTTCCTTTGGCTATTCTCTCCGATCAACCACAGCATATCTCAAGTTACTTTAAACAATTCTTTGCGCAGGTAACCAACCCACCGATCGATCCAATCCGTGAACGTTTGGTGATGAGTCTGGCAACTTTTATCGGTAATGCCGGAAATATCCTAATTGAAGACAAAAAGTTCTGTCACTGTGTGACTTTGCCACATCCGATTCTTACCTCCAAAGAACTCGAAAAATTGCGTTCTATTGATACCGGATTATTCCAGGCAAAAACCATTCAGTCATATTTCCGTTCCGACGGGAAACCTGGCTCACTGGAAGCAGGTTTAGAGCGTCTATGCCGATATGCCGATGATGCAGTACGTGATGGTTTCCAGGTATTGATCCTTTCTGACCGTGCTATAGATTCCAAACACGCGGCTATCCCTTCGCTACTTGCGGTATCAGCAGTCCATCACCACTTGATCAAAACCGGCAACCGTGGCGCTGTAGGTTTAGTCGTCGAAGCTGGTGATGCCTGGGAAGTACACCACTTTGCCTGCCTATTGGCTTTTGGCGCTACTGCGATCAACCCATATATGGCACTGGCAAGTATTCGGACCATGAAGGAACAAAACACCTTGGATACTGAACTAACCTGGCCTGAGCTTTCTAAAAACTACGTGAAAGCGGTCAACAACGGTTTGTTGAAAATATTCTCCAAAATGGGGATTTCGACATTGCAGTCCTATCATGGCGCACAGATCTTTGAGGTACTGGGTATCGATAAATCTGTTGTTGACAAATTCTTCTGCGGTGCAGTATCCCGTATCGGTGGTATGACATTGGATGATTTGGCAAAAGAAGCTTTATCTAAACACTGGCGTGGATTTGAAAAAAGCCGTACACCACAGAACCTATTGCCAGAAGGTGGTATCTATCAATGGAAACGCCGTGGCGAAGGTCACTTGTGGAATCCTGATACCATTCACTTATTGCAGCAAGCATGCCGTACCGGAGATTATGCTACATATAAAAAGTATGCGAGCAAGATAAACGAACAGAAAGAGCATATGTTTACCCTTCGTGGGCTGTTGGATTTTGCTAAGCACCGCAATTCGATCCCATTGGAGCAAGTTGAGCCTGCAAGTGAAATCTTAAAACGTTTTGCAACTGGCGCGATGTCTTTTGGCTCTATCTCTCACGAAGCACATAGTACCCTTGCGATTGCGATGAACCGCATCGGTGCAAAATCGAATACCGGTGAAGGGGGGGAAGATGAATTGCGCTATCAACCGTTGCCGAATGGTGATTCCATGCGTTCGGCTATCAAACAAGTCGCTTCCGCACGTTTTGGTGTAACTTCCAATTACTTAACACAAGCAGACGAGTTACAGATCAAAATGGCACAAGGAGCTAAACCGGGCGAAGGTGGTCAATTACCGGGTCCTAAAGTAGATGCCTGGATTGCAAAAACCAGACACTCTACACCTGGCGTGGGGCTGATTTCTCCGCCACCACACCACGATATTTATTCCATCGAAGATTTGGCACAATTGATCTTTGACCTAAAGAATGCGAACCGCCAAGCAAGGATTAACGTGAAGCTCGTATCTAAAGCCGGTGTAGGAACAATAGCCGCTGGTGTAGCCAAAGCACATGCCGACGTCATCCTGATCGCTGGTTTCGACGGCGGAACAGGAGCTTCACCAATCAGTTCAATCAAACACGCGGGACTACCCTGGGAATTAGGGCTTGCAGAAGCACATCAGACCCTTGTAAAAAATAAACTACGTAGCCGTGTTGTCCTGCAAGCTGATGGACAGGTAAAAACAGGTCGGGACATTGTCATTGCTACACTATTAGGTGCTGAAGAATGGGGTGTATCCACAGCGGCATTGGTTGCCGGAGGCTGTATTATGATGCGCAAATGTCATTTGAATACTTGTCCTGTCGGGGTAGCTACACAAGATCCTGAATTGCGTAAGCTATTCTCCGGAAAACCCGAAGATATCGTCAACTTATTTACTTTCTTAGCAGAAGAAGTGCGCGAAACAATGGCTTACCTAGGATTCCGCACCATCAACGAAATGGTAGGCCGAGCACAATTCCTCAAAAAACGGGAGAATATCGACCATTGGAAAGCAAAGAAAATCGACTTTACGGACATCCTCCATGTGGAACGCAATGAACCGGGACAATCATTATACAATACTGAGGAACAAGATCACGGCATGGCCATGATTTTGGACTGGGGATTGTTAAAACAATCGAAATTAGCTTTGGAAAGCAAAACTCCGGTATTCGGAACTTTCAAGGTAAAAAATACCGATCGTACCATAGGCACAATGTTGTCCAATGAGATCTCTAAATTATACGGATCTGAAGGATTACCTGATAACACCATTAATTTCAAATTTGAGGGTTCTGCAGGACAGAGTTTCGGTGCATTTTCAACCAAAGGTCTTTCCTTTGAACTACAAGGTGAAGCCAATGACTATGTTGGTAAGGGCCTATCAGGGGCACAACTGGCAATCTATCCAGTCCCAGAGAGTGTCCTAGTACCGGAAGACAATATTATTATAGGTAATGTGGCTTTATTCGGGGCAACTTCAGGACACCTATTCGTCAATGGACAGGCGGGGGAACGCTTTGCCGTTCGTAATTCAGGTGCTACTGCTGTCGTCGAGGGTGTAGGTGATCATGGTTGTGAGTATATGACTGGTGGCCGTGCGCTTATTCTTGGAGCTACAGGACGCAACTTTGCAGCCGGGATGAGCGGTGGTATCGCTTGGATCTACGATATAAACGCAGATTTCCGCGAAAACTGCAATCTGGAGATGGTCGATTTGGATCCATTAGAAAGTGAAGATGAAACTGCAATTATCGCATTGTTGAAACGCCATGTACTATTGACCAATAGCCGTAGAGCAGATTTCATCTTACAGAATTGGGCCCGGGAAAAAAATAAATTCATAAAGGTATTCCCTAGAGAATACAAAAATGTTATTCGTCAAAAATTAGTTGAAGCATAAAATAGGAAGCACAGATCATGGGAAAAATTACAGGTTTTAAAGAATTTGAGCGCGTGCTTCCAACAAAAGAAGCTGTTGAAGGCCGTGTACAGCACTTCAAAGAATTTAATAAAGGATATTCTGAGAGTGAACTGAATAAACAGGCTGCGCGTTGTATGGATTGTGGTATTCCGTTTTGTCATTCAGGCTGTCCATTGGGCAATGTTATTCCTGAATTCAATGATGCGGTATACGACGGAAAATGGGAAGAGGCCTACCAAATCCTGACCTCCACCAATAACTTTCCAGAATTTACAGGAAGAATATGTCCGGCACCCTGCGAATCTGCTTGCGTGCTAGGCATCCATAGCACACCGATCACAATCGAAGAAATTGAAAAGCATATCATTGAGATTGCATTCAAAAAAGGCTATGTTAAAGCCCATAAAAGCTATTTAAAAACAGGCAAACGTGTTGCTATAGTAGGTTCTGGCCCAGCCGGACTTGCCGCTGCAGCGCAATTGAATAAAGCCGGTCACGATGTCACAGTTTTCGAACGTGACGATCAGGTCGGGGGCTTGCTCCGTTACGGTATTCCAGATTTCAAACTGGAGAAATCTGTTATAGACCGTCGGATCAATTTAATGAAAGATTCGGGGATTGAGTTCAGGGTGGATACAGAAGTAGGTAAAGACATTAGTTTTTACGAATTAAAGGCCTATGATGCTGTCGTTTTGGCGACGGGTTCGACGGTGCCTTGGCATATGCAATTACCGGGGCACGAAGCCAAAGGGATACACTTCGCTATGGACTTTTTGAAGCAGCAGAACAAAGAAGTAAGTGGTATCAGTATTGACGAGGAACGTATTTTAGCGACAGATAAACATGTTGTGGTTATTGGTGACGGCGATACAGGTTCGGACTGTATCGGAACCTCCAACCGTCATCGGGCCAAGAGCATCACCCAAATCGCCCGTAAACCAATTCCATCGAAAGAGCGTTTAAAAAATAATCCTTGGCCGATGGACAAAGTAACTTTTGGAACTTCCTCTTCGCAAGAAGAAGGCTGTGAACGCCTTTGGGCAACGGAAACGCAAGAGTTCATTCACGACGAAAATGGCCACGTCAAAGCCGTAAAAGTTAAAGAGGTTCAGTACGAAGTTGACGAATTTGGACGCCGTACAAGATTGGGCGAATCCGAAGTTCGGGAAATCCCGGCCGATCTTGTTTTACTGGCTATTGGATACAAACATACAGAGCAAAGATTATTGGAGCAACTCGGTGTGCGCGTGGACGAAAAAGGAAATATTCTGGCTAACGATAAAGATTACCAAACCTCCGTAGAGAATATCTTCACGGCAGGCGATTGCCGTAAGGGACAATCGTTGGTGGTCTGGGCTATTTCCGAGGGTCGGGAGTGTGCGAGAAAAGTTGACGAGTATCTTATGGGATATTCGGAGCTCGAAAGCAAGGATTTCCTCGCTGCACAAAATGCCTAGTGATTGCTGATCCATATACCTTTCAGCATAAAAAGAAAGTCGGCCATTAGGCTCATGTTCTATGCTTTAGAGTATTTGATAACAAAAACGCCTGCTGATATTTGCTATCAGCAGGCGTTTTTGTTATCAAATATCTACTTTAACGGAGTCTTTAATTTGATGAAGTAGATGCTATTCTTATCAACGGCATTTATCTCAGGTAATATCTTCGATTTATATATACCCTCTCCTGTAACACCGAAATCATCATCATTACATATTGCAATTAATGAAGAATTAATAACAGCTAGCCCTTCCGCTTTATCGTGCGGATATAATTCTTTGATGTCTGTCATTAAATCAGCCACCAACGTTTTTTTTACAGGTATTATATTATTTGCAGCCAGGGTAGCTGCATCTTTTAGCTCCTCGACACTCTTTTCATTAAACAGTTTTCCCTTCTCCCCATTTTTATCATCAGAAATATCCGTCGCTCCCGAAAGGTCTATCTGATAGATTTTTTTGAACACTTCACCACGTGTTGCCTCTGTTGCATATTTATCATCACGTTCCAGCACAATAAAAGTTGAATTGGACACCGCAGCGATTTCACTGACAGCCTGTAGGTCTGGCCGTTCCATTAGATACACATACTGTTTTGTATTTCCTGTTGCAATATCCATAGTGACGATTCGGATAACCAGAGAATTCTTCACGGCATCCTTAGAAGGATTATAAAGGGGGAATTGCATGATACCAACCAATGTTTTTCCGTCCGGTGTAATGGTCAAACCCTCCATTCCACGATTTGGACGACGCTTTGCAAATACCAAGGGTAATTTCTTACCTGTTGTCCAAGGATTGATCCGCTCAATCTCCTTTCCAGAAGCATCAAAGTGAACGATATGCGGTCCATACTCATCACTTACCCACCAAGAGCCATCAGCAGCTCTCGCCAAGCCTTCCGAATCGATACCGTCTTCGCTTTTTCCCAAATCCTTTCCATTCGTATCCAATGCTAACTCTCCCGAACCGCCTTTACCCTCAGGGTTCGGTAAGCCGTTCAATTTTACGCCGTTTTTATTCTTTAATTCAATTGCTGATTCAAAAACAAGCACATTATCTTTTAATCGAAATTTACCAATCTGAGGTGTAAACATTGGGTTAGCAAAGACTTTGCTATTTTTTTCTGTACCATCAATATTTGGCCCGCGGTCCGTTAATAGATAAAATACAGTTTTGTCATTCGGATCCTGAACCATAGAAGATCCATACCCACCATTGTATACCTTGACTTCACCAACCGTACCCAATACTTTTGGATCTGTGGCTACTGCCTTATCCGGATAAGTCAAATTAACAATTGGATCAATAATCTTTGACACATCGTCCTTACTACAGGAAGCACACAAAAGAGCAATCCCCAATACGCTGTATAGTTTTCTCATAATTTGTTCTATTATCCTGCAAACATAAACCTCGCATATTAGGCAATCATTAACAAATGTTTAAATAACTTATATCCACCGAGCAACTCATAATGACAAATAAAAATAGCTTGCCTTTATGGAATTTGACTTTTCATTGCATCCAAGGAAAAATAGGCAAAGGAGTTTGAGCGCGTTCCGACTCCGATAAACGCAAACCAACAAATTTATACGGATGAAAAAGACAATATTAGCCCTCCTCGCCCTATTGGTATTTTCCAATGTGGATACAAAGTCTCAAGTAAGACCTGCACGAGAGCTACCCAGCTTAAAAATAAAAAACGAGCAAGGTATCGATGCAGCAAAGCTCGTCGACCTAAAAGTAGCTGTCAGTATTTTTGGAAATATTGCAAAAACATCAATGACCATGACTTTCGAAAACACGACAGATCGGGATCTTGAAGGGGAACTTACTTTCCCGATGCCTGAAGGTGTTTCTGTTAGCGGTTATGCACTGGATATCAATGGAAAACTACGTCAGGCGGTACCAGTGGACAAAAACAAAGGCACCGAAGTTTTTGAAAGTATAGAAACACGACGGGTAGACCCCGGATTGCTTGAAAAAGTAGAAGGAAACAATTTCCGAAGCCGAATCTATCCCCTACCTTCAAAAGGACGACGTACGATCCTGATCAGTTATTCCGAGAATCTAACACCAGAATCCGATCAGGCATTATATTATTATCTGCCTTTGAACTATAACTCCATTATTGAAAACGTCGAGCTGAACATCAACGTTTACCAAGGCAATAAAAAGCCAAGCTTTACTGAGCAGCCTGATGGTTCCTTGGCTTTTTCTGAACAAAACCATAACTACGCTGCTACATTACACAAGCAACAGTTTAAATACTCAAAAAATCTCGCGATTAAACTCCCTTTAAACGAAAACTCCATCTCAGGATTAAAACAATACAACCAGGATGGCAGTTTTTACTTTCTAGCCAATGCAAAATTAGAAATACCTAAACAGATGCAAAAAAAATGGGGTAACAGCATTGCCATTATTTGGGACCGTTCATTAAGTTCAAAAAGTAGAGATCTCGAGAAAGAGTTCGGCCTCCTAGATCAGTTTTTCAGTGAAAATCAGAATATGTCAGTTGATCTTGGCTATTTAGATATTCGTTTCAGCAAAGCACGGACATTTCAGGTCAGTCGCGGAAACTGGGAAGAGTTGAGAAATTATCTAAAACATACCGTTTATGATGGTGGAACCGACTATAGCCAAGTCAAGAGTGGGGTACTGCATGGCGCAAATTATCTGTTTTTCAGCGACGGACTTTCTACATTTGGCAAGGGTAAGATTGAACTTGATCAGCCTACTTACTGTATCACCTCCTCAAGCAGTTCAGATTATGCCAATCTAAAACAAATTGCGCAGGCCCATTATGGGAAAATGATTAATTTGACAAATACGACCGTAACTCAAGCCTATAATACGTTAAATTCGCTCGACCTGCTCTTTTTGGGAGTAAAAGAACAAGATGCTTTTACAGAAATCTATCCTGAAAAAGGCTCACCTGTTCAATCCTATTTTTCTGTTTCGGGACTCGACAAGGACAGTGGAGCAAAAGAAATCACCGTTTTAGTCGGTAATGGAACAGGGCTAATGAAAGAAATCATCGTTCCGTTAAAGCCAGACGATGGCGATATCGATCTGCAACAGATCTGGGCACAGAAGAAAATAGAGGCCTTGGACGTACAATACGAAGATCATCGTGAAGAGATCGAGGCTATCGGAAAACAGTTTGGCATAGTGACACGAAATACCAGTTTAATTGTTTTGGAAAATGTAGAAGATTATATACGCTATGCTATCACACCGCCAGCGGAGCTGCTTCCCGAATACAACCGACTCCTAAAAGAAGAACAGATAGAAAAGGAAGAACGCGTAGCAGATTTACTGATACAGGCTCAAAATATCACCGAGCAACTCCAATCCTGGTGGAATACCGACTTCCAGCAAAAAACGAAATATCCACAACGGGGTCGGTCAGGCCGGTCTACTGATACAACTATTGCCCAAGAGGCTCCAACTGCCAGCATTGGCATACCACATATCCCTACCCCTCATTCCGCAAGCCCCTTGGCCACACCGCCGGTCGTGGAATCCAGATCATCAGTGGGGACTAGTGACGGCAAGAGCATGTCTGCAGTCGCCAATTCAAGAGCTACGACCGAAGCAGCCACCGAGATACTAGAGGATATCTCATCCAACGAGGCACTCAAAGAATCCGTCACGATAGTCGCTGATCAAGCTTTAGATGTACCCGTAGCTGGCGTACGAGCGACCAATAGTCTCGGCCGCGCAACCGGCAAAATCAGTATTCCCGAAATTAAGGAAGACAATGCTTACCTAAAGGAGCTCAATCAATCACAAGATCCTTACAAGAGCTATCTTCAGCTACGGGATCAGTATATGGGAACACCGACCTTCTATTTCGATGTTGCCAACTTCTTTTTCAAAAAGGGAGATAGGCAAATGGCTTTACTCATCCTAAGTTCGTTGGCTGACCTACAAATCGAAAATGCAGATCTTTACAAGACCATTTCCTACAAGCTTAGGGAATGGGGAGATGTTGACAATGCATTATATATAACTGGTAAAGTACTGAAATGGCGCCCAATGGATCCGCAAAGTCATCGTGATTATGCCCTGGTATTACAGGATAAGGGTCAGTACAAAGAAGCGCTGGAACAACTTTATGGCATTTTGACAGAAAGTTATTCACCAGAGGCTGCCAATCGTGATGATGGCATTGAAGAAATTCTCGTGATGGAGATAAACAACCTTATCAAACTCCAGAAAAACGCGACGGCTAAAGTTTCCGTGGAAAAAAAACTTGTCGCTGACCTACCAGTTGACATGCGGGTCGTCATCAACTGGAATTCCCAAAACACGGATATCGATCTCTGGGTCACAGACCCCAATGGAGAAAAATGTTTTTACAGCAACCCTGCAACAGCCATTGGAGGTCGGCTAAGTAATGATTTTACAGGAGGCTATGGCCCAGAACAGTTCCTATTAAAAAAAACATTGAAAGGAAAATATAAAATAGAAGTCGATTTCTATGACAATAGTTCTTTAACCTTAGCAGGCCCCGCCGCTGTTCTAGCGGAAATCTTCACCTCATATAGCACAGGAAGACAAGAGCGCAAACTCACAACTATCTACCTTGATCGCGACAAAGAAAGAAATATGTTAGTGGGAGAATTTGTGTTTTAGTTCAGACGAAAGATAGGATTACGGAGAGATTCGAAAAGAGCAACCGCGCTATATTTGAATACCTGAAATAAAACGGCAAGCGCGTACGAGCAGCGGGAAAGAAAAAAGGTGTCCGGCAAACCCGGACACCTCAGTAATCTTTAGTGTAATTTGCGGATGATAAGATCTTTCTGTCTTTTCTCCAGCTTCGTTTTCACATAAGGATAGGTAAATACAGCTCCGAGAACGATACATGCACCAAGATAAAACCCACCGCTCATGGTTTCCTTCTGTCCAAAAATCAACATGGCCAGAAGTATACCATAGACAGGCTCGAGGTTAGTGGTCAATGCAACAGTAAAAGCCGATAGTTCCTTCATCACTGCTACCCCCATCACATAGGCTACTGCCGTACAGACTACGCCCAACAATAGTAGATAGATCAGATCCTGTTGACCTAATTGCATCTCAGTATTAAAATCCCCAGTAAACAGCATCAATATACTGATCCAAAAACAGGCGCCCAGCATTTCATAAAATGTTATTAGTGTTGGGCTGGATTTCTTGACCATCCTAGCATTCGCAATAGAAAATATACTTGCACAGAAAGCGCAACCGAGGCCAGCCAATAAACCGACTAAATAATGTGTCTCAAATGAAAATATGGTGTAAATCCCCAAAATGATTACCAGACCAACGACAATATCCAATAACGCGATTCGTCTTTTGTTGACAATAGGTTCCAATATGGCCGTAAACAATGTCACAGAGGATAAAGTTACCAAAGTGACCGAAACCGTAGATACCTTGATGGAATAGAAAAACAAAACCCAGTGCAAACCGACGATAGCCCCTACCATAAAAAACTGCAAAAACTGTTTTTTAGAAACCAGTATCGATTGTTTGGTCAACAGGAAATAGACCAGCAGTGAAACAGATGCTATCGCCACACGATACCAAACCAGATGAATGGCAGAAACAGAAATGAGACTACCCAAAATCCCTGTAAACCCCCAAATAAGAATTGTTAAATGCAGAATTAAAATATTCCGATTTAGTTGAATTTTAGACATATTCAATAGAATATAATTTATTTTGTAATAGCGATGAAAACGATTAGGAGCAGCACCTATTTTTCCCTTTGTTATATTAACTGCTTAAGCCATTGTGATATGATAGGAGTTATTTTGGTGCTTTTATCGCTAGATAAACTGCGACCAATAAAAAAGTCACATTTGGAATCAATACCGCAATCAATGGCGGCAATCCTCCTTTCAGTGAAAACATAGTGGCAAACTGGATAAAAACAATATATGTAAAACTTAAGCCGATTCCGATACCCAAACTTAAACCAATTCCCCCTCTGACTTTTTTGGAAGAAAGAGCCACACCCATTAAGGTCAAAACAAAAGCCGAAAATGGATAAACATAACGCTTATACTTCTCCAGTAGCAGATCATTCATCACACCTGTCCCTCTTATTTCTTCTTTACGGATACGGATATTGAGTTCTCTTGTATCCATTGCAGTAAACATATTGTCCCTTAATTCAAAATCCGAAGGTTTCATATCCAGGGTTGTATCTTTGACTGTCCCTTTGTCCATTCGTTCATGTAGCCCATTGATAATGCGGTTTGTGTAACCCTCTATTTTCCACTTCGTCGCAACGGAATCCCATGTGATACGGTCCGCCATCATCTTCTCTTTTAAGGTATCACCTTTGAAAATCTCCAGCACAAAACCATAGCCAGTCTTGGTCGTATTATCGAAATTATCAATATAAACGTAGCTGTTTTTATCCAGCTGCATATGTGTGGATACCCGGGAATTATCCTTTAAGGGTTTCACATAAATATTCTCAAAATCCACTTTCATTTTATTCGTATGTGGAATAATGAATATATTGAATACGAAAGAAACAGCAAAGATTATTGTTGCGGCAATCATATATGGTCGCAGCAAACGGTTGAAACTGTAGCCCGCACTTAATATCGGGACAATCTCCGTCTGATCCGCCATTTTCGAAGTGAAAAAGATAACTGCAATGAAGTTAATTAACGGACACAGAAAATTAAGATAGAATGGAATAAATCCCGCATAATACTCAAAAATGATCTTATTCAAAGGTGCTTTGTATTTCAGAAAGTCATCCAATCTTTCGGATACATCAAAGACAACCATAACCACAGTGAATATGGCCATCGTGAACACAAAGGTGGTCAGATACTTTTTGATGATGTAACGATCGATTAACGAAAGCATTTTTATTAGTATTGAGTATTTAGTAGTGAGATATAAGAGCTTAAGGTATACCAGCTTTACGCTTATCAACTGCGACCCTTTATATCCGTTTTACAAACGCTGATCCAAAATTTTCACCATTTTATTTTTCCAGTCATAGAATGTACCGGCGATGATTTTCTCCCGGGCTTGATTGACTAACCAAAGATAAAAATGTAAATTGTGTAATGAAGCGATTTGTGCCCCTAAAATTTCCTGCGATTTTATCAGATGCCGTAAATAAGCCTTTGAATAGAATTGATCGGCATGTAAATCACTTTCCGCTTCAATAGGCGAGAAATCATCCTTCCATTTTTCATTCTTGATATTGATGATCCCGTTTTGTGTAAAGAGCATACCATTTCTCGCATTACGCGTTGGCATCACACAGTCAAACATATCAACTCCCAAAGCGATATTTTCTAAGATATTTACTGGAGTGCCTACCCCCATTAAATAACGTGGTTTTTCTTGAGGTAAAATATCACAGACCACTTCGGTCATTGCATACATTTCCTCTGCTGGTTCTCCCACGGATAATCCACCTATTGCATTTCCATCCCGATTAAAGGATGCGATTGTTTCCGCGGATTTTATTCTTAAATCTTTGTAAACTGATCCCTGTACAATAGGAAATAACGTTTGATCATATCCATATAGCGGATCCGTACTATCAAAACGATCGACACAGCGTTTCAACCAACGATGGGTCATATCCAAAGAACGACGTGCATAACCATAATCACATGGGTAAGGCGTACATTCATCAAATGCCATAATGATATCCGCACCGATAATACGCTGTGTATCCATTACATTTTCAGGCGTAAAAAGATGTTTTGAACCATCAATATGTGAACGGAAAGTAACACCCTCTTCTTTAATCTTACGCACTTCTGTCAAGGAATAGACTTGATAACCACCCGAATCTGTCAAAATCGGTCGATCCCAACCATTAAACTTATGCAACCCGCCAGCTTTATTCAATACATTCAATCCCGGACGCAGATAAAGATGATAGGTATTCCCTAGAATAATCTGTGCTTCAATATCGTTTTTCAACTCATGCTGATGAATGGCCTTCACCGTACCGGCAGTACCAACAGGCATAAATATAGGAGTTTGAATGGGACCGTGTGCAGTTTCAACAACACCCGCACGTGCTTTTGATAGTGTATCTTGTGCTTGTAGCGTAAATTTCATTAATATTTTCCTCTGAGACTAAGTTCATTTTAGTAGACTGACTTCCGTGTATATTTTCCCGTTAACACCGCAAGACTGTTTTCAACGACGGAAATATGGTTCCGCTAGCGTGTATATTGACATCCGTCTTTTCCTAAAATATGTTGCAAAAATACTATAAAAAGATTTGCAAACAGGATGTTTCGGGAATAAATTATCATTTTCCTTTATAAAAAGATTATGAATGCGCTTATCTTTGTGGGCTATGCTTGACCTACATGTATTTTTGGCCAATCTTCCATATATTGTATTTGGAATATTAGGTCTTTTCCTATTGGCACAATTATATTACATCTTATTTGTTTACAGCAAATTGAGCAGGTACCAAATTGAATCTAACCAAACGGAAACCGATCTTTCACCCCTATCTGTCATTATCTGTGCGCACAATGAACAGGATAATCTTCGGGAGTTCCTCCCCACTATCCTAAATCAAGATTATCCCAATTTCGAAGTTATTGTCGTCAATGATTTTTCGACAGATGAAACCCCGTGGGTACTTCAGGAGTTTGATAAACAATACGCTCATTTAAAAATTGTTGATATCAAGGAACATATCCGATTGAAACATGGTAAAAAATTCGCAGTAAGTATGGGGATCAAGGCTTCAAAACACGAGACTTTGGTATTTACCGATGCAGATTGTGCTCCACAATCCGATCAGTGGCTGAAAGAGATGGCATCCGCCTTTAAGCCTGAGACCGAAATTGTATTGGGCTATTCCCCTTATTTTAAGAAAAGAAGCTTACTCAATTTGCTGATTCGATTCGAAACGAGCCATACTGCGATGAGCTATTTATCCTATGCGCTTAAAGGAGATGCCTATATGGGCGTGGGTCGCAACATGGCCTATAAAAAAGGGCTCTTCTTCCGCAACAAAGGATTTGCAGCTCACATGCATATCAAATCAGGTGATGATGATCTGTTTGTCAATCAAAATGCTACAGCGATAAATGTCAATATCGCACTGGCACCAGCTGCTATTGTTTACTCCGCGCCCAAAACAACCTGGAAAAGCTACTATAAACAAAAAGCAAGGCATTCCGGAGCCTCTACCATTTATAAAAGACGTCACCAGTGCATGCTGGGCACACAACTGGTATCTGCTGTCTTGTTTTACATAACCCTAATCGCGGTGGCTATTGCCTTCCCTTCCTTTTGGTATGTTCCCCTTACGGCTTACCTATTGAGACTATTCGCCCAATGGGCCGTTTTTTCCGGCATTTACAAGAAACTTGAAGTGAAAGAACTGATTTGGTGGCTTCCTTTGGTAGACTTCATCTACTATTTCTATATTTGCATCAATGGTTTGTTCAGCCGAAAGAAGAAAAAAATAAGCTGGAAATAATTCACCCTTAAAACATCACATTTTGAATCCTACAGTCGATATCATATACAGCTATTTTCCGAAATTAACGGATACACAGAAAGAACAGTTTGCAAAACTTGCAGACCTCTATACTTTATGGAATAGCCAGATCAATGTAATTTCACGTAAGGACATCGATAGTCTTTACCTCCATCATGTTTTACATTCATTGGGCATCGCTAAATTCGTGCAGGAGTTAGCGCCAGGAACACAGATTTTGGATGTCGGAACCGGCGGCGGTTTTCCCGGTATTCCCATGGCGATCCTGTTTCCAGAAGTTAAGTTTCATTTAGTGGATTCTATCGGAAAAAAAATCAAGGTCGTTCGTGAAGTTGCTGCAGCACTTGGCCTTAAGAATGTGGAGGCGGACCATATTCGCGCAGAACAATTGGATGATAAATATGATTTTGTCATCTCTCGGGCAGTAACGAGACTTGGAGAATTCACCCCTTGGATCCGGAACAAATTTGCAAAGAAAGATAAAAACGGAATCCCGAATGGAATTCTTTATCTGAAAGGTGGCGATCTCAGTGAAGAAATCAAAGAATCCAAATTAAAAGCCGAATTGCACCCGCTTTCGAGTTACTTTAAGGAAGATTTTTTCGATACGAAATACTTGGTATACGTGCCGATGTAGTTAAAGTTGTGCATTACCCATAGGAAACTGAAGTCGCCTATGGATAATGCCTACAGAATCTAGATAATATGTTAAGCACTTATGTATATAAGCGATCTTCCCATATCGATCAAGCTCACGGAACCACTTTATAGTAGGTTCATAATATATCCTAAATTTGCGTAACGAATCTCCGGACAACTTACTGTATTCCTTCGTCAGCGGATCCCATTCCTCCCGGATCAGATCCTGTTGGTATACTTTAACGATCTTTAACTAATACGACTTATTGCCCCAGCTCTTTTTTGATCTCCTCACCGATTAGGTTAACTTCTTCGTCCATTCCGAACATTGGCAACTCAGTTTCAGGATTTAACTTCAACCAAGTGCTATCCGTATCCTGAATAATTTTCACATATTCCATTCCATCTTTAAAGATAACATAAGCATCTTTCTCTTCCGGAAAAACCGAATAAATCACATCACCCAATTCTATATCAAAAGGTTCTTTCATTTCCATGTTAAAAATATTATTGATCAGGCAAAGCTACCAAATCCAACACATTCCTCCCAAACACCGCCTCAATTTCTTCCCCTAAAAAACAGTTTGCAATTACAGCACTAACCCAAATAAATATTCCCGTTCCAAATATATCTTACACGACCTAACAGCTCATCCCTCTTACAAAACCCAAAGAATCTGTCATCGTATCCCTACCTCCGCAGCGTTTTCTTCCTATCGAGGAAATGTTAATTAAGAATAACCTTCAAAATGATTTTCATTCTAAGGAAAAGTCATACAAGAAGTTATAATTTTCATTATATTTAAAACACCAATTATGAAACTGATCTATCCCATAGCTTTGACAAAGATCAAGGGCATTGGCCCTAGAACAGCCCGTAGTATCATGGCCCATAGTGATAGCTTAGCGGATTTCTTTGCCTATTCAAAAAAAGACCTGATGCAAATCCCCGGAGTACGGGAATCAATTGCAGATGCAATACACAACAAAACATACCTGGAAGCCTGTGAAAAGGAACTCGCTTTTATTGATAAACATCGGATCAAAGCCTTATGGATCGAAGACAAGGACTACCCCGATCGACTCAAACAATGTGATGATGCTCCGCTTATGTTATATTACAAGGGACAAGCCCCACTCAACTCAACAAAAGTGATCAGTATCGTTGGGACGAGACATGCAACACATTATGGCCAGCAGCTATGCGAAGACTTTATACAAGGCTTAAATGAATATCAAGATCTGCTGATTGTCAGTGGGCTTGCATATGGTATTGATGCATTGGCACATCGCAATGCCCTAAAAAATAATATACCAACGGTTGCGGTACTCGGACATGGATTAGATCGGATATACCCTGCCTCGCACCGTGAACTAGCATCAAAGATGCTCGAACAAGGGGGGCTATTAACCGAATTTACATCTGAAACCATACCCGAACGGGTTAATTTCCCAATGCGCAATCGCATTATTGCAGGAATGGCCGATGTCACAATTGTGGTGGAAGCTGCAATCAAAGGCGGAGCACTAATTACGGCCGAAATAGCAAACAGCTATAATAGAGACGTATGCGCATTTCCTGGATCCATTTACGAAAAGAGTAGCGAGGGGACCAACTATCTGATCAAAACAAATCGGGCACATATGATCAGGCATGTACAGGATCTTGAGTATTTGATGAATTGGGAAATCAGTAAAAAAGACAAAGCGAACCAACAGCTTACTCTCCCCCTTACGTTGGACGAAGATCAGGAACGTGTTTTTAACCTCATTCATTCAACGGGACAATTGGAACTGAATCAAATGATTGAGCAGCTCCAATGGCCTCAAAGTAAACTGGCGCTGGTCTTATTGGAGTTGGAGATGCAGGCATTGATCCATTCATTACCTGGAAAGGTCTATAAATCGATTGGGCAAGCACCGGTAGCAGCCAAATAAATTATCAACGCATTATCATAACAAGATATTAAATAAGACAGTTAAATTTTTACAGTAAGTAAGTAAGTAAGTAAGTAAGTAAGTAAGTAAGTAAGTAAGTAAGTAAGTAAGTAAGTAAGTAAAGTAAGCATAACACTAAACCAATTATTAATGAACGACAACAGTACAAAGAGCATCTGGAAAGTCATCGGAGCCTCATCTATGGGGACACTTATTGAATGGTATGATTTTTTTATTTTCGGAAGTCTCTCTATCGTAATTTCCACCAAGTTTTTTCCTGCCAGCAATCCAACAGCAGCTTTTCTATCTACTTTAGCCACTTTTGCTGCTGGATTTGTCGTACGGCCTTTCGGCGCATTGTTTTTTGGTCGACTAGGCGATATCATAGGGCGCAAATACACTTTCATGGTCACACTGATGCTCATGGGTGGCGCAACATTTTTGATCGGCTGTATCCCTAGCTATGCAAGTATCGGTTTTTGGGCGCCATTAATTGTTCTGATCCTACGGCTCTTACAGGGGCTTGCTTTGGGAGGTGAATACGGTGGCGCTGCCACCTATGTCGCTGAACACGCCCCAATGGGACAACGTGGTTATTGGACCTCTTGGATACAGACCACCGCCACATTTGGCCTATTTATATCCCTCGTTGTGATTCTTTTAACCAAAAGCTTTCTGAGTGAAACCCAGTTCGACAATTGGGGCTGGCGCGTCCCGTTTTTACTCTCCTTAGTTATGGTCTATGTGTCCTACCTTATTCGCAAGAAGATGAAGGAATCACCCGAGTTTAGCAAAGCTAAAGCTGAGGGCAAGACAAGTACAAATCCATTAAAAGAAAGCTTCGGGAATCGCTATAACCTCAAGTTTGTGTTACTGGCCCTATTTGGTGCAGCCATGGGACAAGGTGTTGTTTGGTACACTGGTCAATTCTATTCCATGAGCTTCATGAAAACGGTCATGCATCTCCAATCCGATCAGGCGGATACCATTTTAGGTATTGCACTACTGTTGGGAACCCCTTTCTTTGTCGTCTTTGGATGGCTTAGTGATAAAGTCGGCCGCAAATGGATCATGTTGGGCGGCATGCTCCTTGCCGTACTGACCTACCGTCCAATCTATGAATCCATGTACCAGCTATCGAATGTACAACAGAAAACAAAATTACACGAAACAACCACAGCAACCACCGAGCAAAACTCATCTATCGTTACTGTTACCAAAAGCGAATATGATGATGGAACCGAAATGACCAGCGCAAAGATACAACATCAGACCGGTGAGCTTAAGGGAAAAGAAACGATTAAAACAAGCACTCATTTAGCCGGTAAAAATTATATCCTGCTCGTCGCTCTTATCTTTATTCAAGTGATCTATATTACGATGGTATATGGACCGATCGCGGCATTTTTGGTCGAGTTGTTTCCCGTAAAAATCAGATATACGTCCATGTCTTTGCCCTACCATGTCGGTAATGGTATATTCGGGGGGCTCCTGCCTGCAGTTTCGACTTACCTCACCACAAATGCAGAGGCTTCCAATACCCCACAATTTTATTTAGCGGGATTAGGATACCCCATCATTATAGCCGCTGTCTGCTTTATTATTGGTAGTCTATATATCAACAACAATTCAACACCTCCAAATCATGAATAATCTAAAAAAGCTTCTTGGTATCGTATGGATCATTTTAGCCATATATACCGCTTACTTTTCCATTTTTGAATTGGCGTTACCTAAAATTTCAACAGGACACCAAGAAGATCTGGTCTTTGGTATCATTATACTCTGTATCTTAACGCCAATCATTTCCCTCGGTTTAGGGCTATTTGGCTACTATTCTTTGTTGGGCGAGTACGACAGAAAGAAGATGTAATGCGTTAAAAAAAACTCTTGGCCATCTTAATGGATTATTCTACCTCATAAGATGGCCATCCAAACAATTTATTCTCATGAAAATCAGCTCACTAGAATAAAAAGGCATTTTTTCTTTCCTAAAACTATTTTTTTTTCTACTTTTGTGGCGGGTAAGTCTTCTACGACCAGCTCCCATTGACTCCCCCAGGTTGGGAACAAAGCAAGGGTATTTGGTTGAGCGGTGCGATAGGAGTAGCTTACCCTTTTTTTGTGCCCTAATTTTTTGATTTAATTCATCTGCTTAACCTTACTTCAGCCCCTTTTCTAACAAAACAATTTGCGTCCTAATCTGGTCTATTATCATACATCAGCATATTAACAAGTGAGCTTTATAAGCAAAACCATTGACTTACTGCTATTTACATTCAACACAATTATAATTGTATATAAAAGCATTTTTATCTAAGTTTGTAATCGAATAAGAACTATCGTATGAGTTGGTTTAAAAGAGAAAAAGCTGGTATTAGCACAGCTACCGCTAATAAAAAAGAAGCACCAGATGGCATGTGGAACAAGTGTCCCACGTGTAAAAAGCCATTGTTGCATCTTGAACAAGTAGAAAACGACTACGTTTGTCAATATTGTGACCATCATTTAAGAATTGGCTCTAAAGAATATTTTTCAATTTTATTTGACAATAACGAATTTACTGAACTATTCCCCAATCTAAATTCAGGTGACCCGCTGGAATTTTTCGATTCAAAACCCTATCCTGAACGCTTAAAAGAAAGTCAGGCAAAAACAGGACTGAAAGATGCAATACGCTCAGGTCACGGAAAAATGAATGGTAAAGACATCGTGATCGCCTGTATGGACTTTAGTTTCATTGGTGGATCGATGGGTTCTGTTGTGGGAGAAAAAATCGCACGTTCGATTGATTATTGCATTGAACATAAAATTCCATTTATGTTAATTTCGAAATCAGGAGGTGCGCGTATGATGGAGGCTGCATTCTCTTTGATGCAAATGGCAAAAACTTCGGCCAAATTAGCGTTATTGGCACAAGCAGGGCTCCCTTATGTTTGTCTATTGACAGATCCAACAACAGGTGGCGTAACTGCTTCCTATGCGATGCTGGGTGATGTTAATATTGCTGAACCAGGTGCCTTAATCGGATTTGCCGGCCCACGTGTTATTAAAGAAACAATCAAAAAAGATCTTCCTAAAGGATTCCAGACATCCGAGTTTGTACTTGAACATGGATTTTTGGACTTCATTGTTGACCGTAGACAATTAAAAGACAAAGTGGCTACTTATCTTAAATTGGTCGGATAAAACGAACAAAAGGGAAGTGAAACATAAAAAGCTCTTAAAATATTTTAAGAGCTTTTTTTAGCATTAAATTACAGATCCATACTTATAAATAGGACCAAAATGCCCAGGTCCTCCTTTTTGACAAATAGTCAGAATCTTCTTCATGGCGATAAGCTTCCCGCTCAAAAGAAATACGGAGATAAGCCTTGTCAAAATCCCGTAGCGGAACAAAACGGATGACAAATTCAAGCAGATACCAAAGGTAAAAAAATACGATCCCCAACTCCAATGCCTGACGCAGATGAATGCGTTCGTGGCGGATTAATGCTTTGTTATTTTTAAAATAACCATATTTTAAAAAAATAACAGGAAAGATAGTAATCGCATTAGCCTTACCAAAAGAGAATAAATTTGTCCAAAATTTGCTAACTATAATCATGCGATCGATCAACATCAAGTTTCAAACCCAACCAAACTTAGCCAATTTCAACCTTATTTGCAATGCTACCAATGGTACAGCAGTAACCTCCTAATAGATTCAAGTCTAAGAACACGACTTGGACAAATCAGCAGTTCATCACCTTTAAAAATCTCCCGGAATAAAAAACACCATTTCTTATTATCGACTCATTTTCATTGCTCTAATTCCTCGCGAATTAAAATAAGAGATCGCAAAATTTCTTTTTGAACTGGAATTTTTATTAAGTTTGCTATAGATTAATTGCGAAGATATGCCGTACAAAGAGCGTGAAATAAATAAATTGTATTATACAATGGGAGAAGTGACAGAAATGTTCGATGTTAATGCATCCCAGATACGTTTTTATGAGCGTGAATTTGATATCCTTCAACCCAAGAAAAATAAAAAAGGAAACCGTCTCTTTACACAGGAAGATATTGCGAACCTCAAGATTATCTTCAATCTCGTCAAAGAAAAAGGGTATACCTTACAAGGAGCAAGAGACTACCTCCGTGACAATAAGTCCGAAGCGAAAGAAAATCAACGTGTGGTAGATTCCTTAGAACGCCTAAAAAGCTTTCTCCTTGAAGTACGCGATTCCCTATAAGCAATCAAAGATACACTGTCCTGCGACCACTGTATCCCCAAGATTGATTACTATCAATAAAGAACGCGATATAAAACGACTTCCGCTTTTCACTTAAATTATCTATTTATAGTAATGTAAGTATAATCTGTAAAAAGTAAACCCATGAAGATCGTTGTAAAAAGAATTTATGAGCTACCCTCACCCGATGATGGTTATCGTATGCTTATCGACAGGCTTTGGCCACGTGGAATGACCAAAGAAAAAGCCAGTTTATCCGAGTGGAATAAAAACCTATCCCCCTCCTCAGCGCTCCGTAGCTGGTTTCACAAAAACCCAGATCTATGGGATGATTTCGCAAAAAAATATAGAACTGAACTCGAGCAGCAGAACTTCGGAACAAGTTGGCTCGAAGCACACAGGCAAGAATCCGTCGTTACATTACTCTATGCAGCGAGCAACAAAATACATACACATGCCACAGTCCTGCAGCAATATTTACAAGACCTTCAATTGACGCTGTAATCGTATGCTTACCGAGGCCTGCATTAGGCAAGCGGCAGTGCGCTACCTTTCATTGAGCTCGATAACTTCGAGATTTTCAATCTTATCTTTATTGATCTCAAAGCGCATAAGTGTTCTTACTTTGTGCCAGCCATGTTTTCCTGCAGCTCCGGGGTTGAGATGAAGACAATTGATTTTGGGATCAAACACAACTTTGAGAATATGGGAATGTCCTGTGATAAATAATTTAGGTGGGTTTGCCATTAACTCAGCCTTTATCCTTGCTACATATTTCCCTGGATAACCGCCTATGTGGGTCATAAAAACCTCCACTTCCTCACAGGTAAATCGCAGATCTTCGGGAAAACGCAAGCGTAGATCCCTTCCATCTATATTTCCGTACACCCCACGCAAAGGTTTAAAAGCTTCCAATTGGTCCGCTACATCAGCCTCGCCAAAATCCCCCGCGTGCCAAATTTCATCACAATTCGCAAAGTATTTGAATACAGATTCATCTAAATAAGAGTGTGTATCCGAAAGGAGTCCAATTTTCGTCATAATCTAAAAAGCTAAAAAATAAGGAGCTAAAGCATCCTTGTAAGAATCTGAATAAATACCTTTAGATTTATAAATCACAAATTCACGCTGTTTAAGCATTGTTGCCGGTATACGTTCAAAGGTCACAATCTTCCGAATAACAGCTTCCCCTTCGAATGACATGATCTGAATTTCAGCAGTACAATGCAAGCCATGATCAATCGCCAATGCGATTAGGGTTTCCGCGAGCTGGTTAGGGAGAATCAAAACCAGTCTTCCCCCAGGAGTTAAATGCGAAGATGCAAATTGCAGTAGTTCCTGAAAAAAATCCAGATCCGTATGCCGGGCCAATTTCTTCCGCGCATCAGGATTATGCAACGAATCCGTATAAAAGGGAGGATTTGATACGATCAGGTCATAGGGCTTGTCGATCTGCAATTGTTGAAATGCTTTCGCATGCAATACCAAACGGTGCCGAAAAATCGAATTGCTGAAATTTTTACTGGCCATCTCCGCAGCCAATTGGTCTATCTCCACAGCCTCTACGGCGCTATCTGACAACCGTTGAGCCAACATAAGTGCAATCACCCCCGTACCTGTACCGACATCCAAAACACGTTTTGCATCGCTCACTTCGATCAATGAAGCCAACAATACACCATCTGTATTGATCTTCATCGCACAATTGGATTGATCAACTTCAAACTGTTTAAATCGAAATATTGACGCCATGAGCCAAAGATAAAACTTTTGGAATGTTTGTACACTGAAAAATGTATTCTGATTCCAAAAGGAATAATAGGAATAAATAAGATAAAGCGTTCGTGCTGTCACGAGACCAACAGCATTCTAAATTGACTGAAAGTTCTTTCTTGTCAATAAACCGAGCATAATGGTGCATTGCATACCTTAAGGAAAAATATGGATCAATAAAAAAACAGACAATTCAGAAAAAAAACACCATTCATTTAGCAACAACATCGTTTTATGCAAAATGAATGGTATTTCCTCAAGCGGCTATATCGCTCGTTAATTTTTTAACAAACGCTGGATCTCATCCAATTTCATCAAGGCTTCCACAGGAGTCAGTGAGTTAACATCCAGGTTATTCAACATGTCCCGAATTTTATTTAAAACAGGATCATCAATGGAGAACATCTGCAATTGGTAAGCCTGTTTCTGAATTTTACGCATGCTATCTTTGATCTGCTCCCCACCTGTACGCTCCTGTTCCAATCGTTTTAAAATCTGATTGGCACGGTTCAATAACTTTGGTGGCATCCCCGCCAGCTTGGCCACATGGATACCAAAACTATGCTCGGATCCACCTGGCACCAGTTTACGCAAAAAGATCACTTTATTATTGACCTCCTTTACGGTTACATTATAATTTTTGATACGGTCAAGCGAAGTTGACAGTTCATTCAATTCATGGTAGTGTGTCGCAAAGAGAGTCTTCGCTTTAGCAGCAGGATGATTATGCAAGTATTCCGCTATGGCCCAAGCGATTGAAATTCCATCATAGGTACTTGTTCCACGTCCAATTTCGTCCAAAAGGATCAAACTCCGATCGGACAGATTGTTCATGATACTGGCCGTTTCGTTCATCTCGACCATAAAGGTAGATTCACCCGAAGAAAGGTTGTCTGAGGCCCCTACACGGGTAAATATCTTATCCACTAGGCCTATTTTAGCTTCCTTGGCTGGCACAAAACAACCGATCTGCGCCATCAATACGATCAAGCCAGTTTGGCGGAGCAGCGCAGACTTACCGGCCATATTTGGACCCGTGATAATAATAATCTGTTGCGCTGTAGGATCGAGATACGTATCGTTGGTAATATAGTCCTCCCCTATGGGCAGATTCTTTTCGATAACAGGGTGACGCCCCCCTTTGATATCCAAAATCTTACTATCGTTAATTTCAGGTTTAACATAGTAGTTTTTCTCTGCCACGATGGCAAAGTTGAGTAAAACATCCAACTTGGCAATAAGTTGAGCATCCAGCTGAATCGGTTTGATATATGCTGCTATTGCAACCAATAGCTCAGCATACAGTCGATTTTCCAAGGCCTGGATCTTTTCCTCCGCTCCAAGAATCTGCTCCTCATATTCTTTCAGTTCCGCTGTGATGTAGCGTTCCGCATTCACCAAGGTCTGCTTGCGGATCCACTCGGTTGGAACTTTATCTTTATGCGTATTTGTTACTTCAAGATAATACCCAAATACATTGTTGAAAGCGATTTTTAAAGAGGGGATACCTGTCAGTTCAGATTCTCTTTTTTGAATTTCCAATAGGTAGTCTTTCCCTCCAAAAGCAATCTTACGTAGACGATCCAATTCGGCGTCAACGCCTTCAGCAATTACGCTACCTTTATTGATTGCGACTGGCGGTTCCGCTTGCACCTGTTGTTCAATTCGTTCTCTGATAGCCACACAAGCATCCAACTGATCGGATATAACTTTTAAGGATTGCGCATCCTTATGATTCGTTAGTTCCTTGAGTTTTTCAATGGCATACAAAGCGCGTTTCAATTGAACGATCTCTCGCGGGTTTGCCTTTTGGAGTCCGATCTTCGAAATCAATCGTTCCAAGTCACCGACTTGCTTAATTTGAGCAATCAACTCATCCCGCAGTTCGCGGTTATTAAAAAAGAAATCCACGACGTCTAAACGTTCCTGAATACCCTTCTTATCTTTCAAAGGCATGACAATCCATCGCTTCAAAAGTCGCGCACCCATTGGACTAGCGGTATGATCGAGGACATCGGATAAAGTAACAGCATTTTCATTCATGGAACCGATCAGTTCCAGATTACGGATTGTAAATCGATCGAGCCACATAAATCGGTCCTCTTCGATCCGCGAAAGCGTGGAGATATGCTGCAGGTTTCGGTGTTCCGTCTCATTGAGATAATGTAAAGCAACCCCTGCAGCAACGATTCCCACAGACATGCGATCCACACCAAAGCCCTTCAGCGAAGCGACTTCAAAATGCTTCAATAAAGCTTCGGTCGCATAATCACCCGTATAAGGCCACTCATCCAAAAAATAAGTGTAATAATGTGCACCGAATTGCTCGATAAAATCCTTGCTCTGTTTCTTTGGTAAAATAATCTCTGTAGGCTTAAATCCCTGAAGCAATTTATCAATATAAGATGTAGTACCCTGGGCGACCAGAAATTCACCTGTCGAAATGTCCAAAAAGGCAATACCGACCTTATCCTTGTCGGTAAAAATAGAAGCAAGATAGTTATTCGATTTCTGTTGAACAATGTTATCATTGTAAGAAACTCCCGGTGTAACCAACTCCGTAACGCCACGTTTGACGATCGTCTTGGTTGTTTTGGGATCCTCCAGCTGATCACAGATTGCTACCCGTTGACCTGCACGCACCAATTTAGGGAGATAAGTCTCCAGAGAGTGATGCGGGAACCCCGCTAAAGCTGTTTCTGATTCTGAGCCATTCCCGCGCTTTGTCAAAACAATACCCAAAATCTGAGCCGCCTTGATTGCATCCTCACCAAATGTCTCGTAAAAATCGCCAACACGAAACAACAATAACGCTCCAGGATACTTGATCTTGATCGCATTATACTGCTGCATTAACGGTGTTACTTTCTTTTCTTTTGCCAACTTCTAAAATCAAATTTGTGAAGCGTAAAAATAGGATAATATCGTCGCTTTGACAAACAATCCCCTAAACTTCTCGATAAAATCATTTCCATTAAACAAGAATATACGCTAAGTTTGTATCCGAAAAAATTTAGTCATGGCCATCAAGAGATCTGGTAAACAAAATACAGCCAGTAAACAAAAAAATACCTTTAAAAAAGCTTCCTTCAATCCATTGAAGTCTATCAAATCACCCATTCTCCGTATCATAAGCCGAGTAGTTCTTTATTTTATCGGTATTAGTCTTTTTTGGGTAATTAGCTTGCGTTTTATTAACCCGCCTATTACCTGGCTGATGATTCAACGTGGCTTTGAACTTAAGGAACAGGGCAAGGGATTTAAATTGGAAAAAAACTGGTTGAGTTACGACGAACTTTCAGATAACCTAAAGCTAGCGGCCATTGCCGGGGAAGATGCGCATTTTATGACCCACTGGGGGTTTGACCTCAAAGGCATTCAAAATGCCATCAAGAAAAATGCGCAGGGGAAAAAACTGCGCGGCGGAAGTACAATCAGCCAACAGGTCGCTAAGAACGTCTTTCTCTGGCCAGGACGCTCTTGGTTAAGAAAAGGATTTGAGACCTATTTTACCGTTCTAATCGAAACATTCTGGAGTAAAAAACGTATTCTGGAAGTTTATCTCAATGTCATCGAAATGGGACAGGGGGTTTATGGCGCAGATGCAGCCGCAGCATATTACTTCAGCAAAAATGGAACGAACCTTTCCAAAAAACAGGCTGCACTGATTATTGCGATCTTACCAAATCCCCGTGAATGGGATGCGCGTAATCCTTCGTCTTATGTCAATAGAAGAGCAAATGCCATCGCTAAGTATATGCATCATTATACCATCCCCGAATAGGCACATAGGCCTCTGATGGTTTAAGATAAAATATGGAAGGGGTTTACTACGATCGACAGAAGCTGGCCTACTAGCAACTATCCATACAGATCCTGATATCTCACGACAGCATAATAAAAAAACGCCATTTCATCAATGGCGTTTTTTTATACCTGTTATTTTCGTTATGCAAATAATCTTTTGTGCCAGCTCTCTTTAAAAGGAATCACCCAAGCGCTATCCAATTGATGCTCGTAGGTAATGGTATTATCAAACACGAGCGTGTTGTCATCGATTTCGCCCGCGGCCAGTAACTTTTCAAAACCCGAACGATTGACCACTGCGACGCCGCTCGTTGATTTATAAGCAAATTGCATGCGATCAAAAAGTTGTACCCCGTACTTTTCTTCTATACCTTTCAGAAAACGAACAGAGCTATCGACAGAACAACCTGAAGCGGCAGCAATAGCCTCGTCAACCTTTAGGATAATAAAAAGATCATCACGAAGTTCCGCAGAAGCGGACAAAGGTTTTCCATGAACTTTCCATTGTTCAGCAAAAGCTGCTAATTCAGTCGAAATTTGCTCGCTTTCCTGCGCAGTCAAAATACGATCAGCCTGATAAATCCATATACGTTTCATAAGCAAACTCCTTTCCGTTATTAAATTAACCGATATAATAAGGTGAAATCATCAAATAAACAATAACACCGGTCACGGCTACATATAGCCACATGGGATAAGTGATCCGCGCCAGCTTTTTATGCCGTGCATAAGATCCCGAAATACCCCGCACAAATGTAAAAAGTACAAAAGGAATAATGATTATGGAAAGTAAGATATGTGTGATCAAAATAAAGAAATAAATTGGTCTCAAAATTCCCTCACCTCCATATTTTGTTTCGATCGAAGTCATGTGATAGGCAACATACATCGCCAAGAATGCCAGGGAGCAGGCAATGCAACATTTGATCAAACGTTCATGCAATGTTTTATTGCCTTTTTTTATGGCGGCTACTGCCCAAAACAACAAAATTGCTGTGATCCCATTGATTGTTGCATAAATAGGCGGCAGAAAAGTCAACGGCTTCACATCGTAACCTAATTTCTGTAGGTTAACGGTAAACAATACGGCCACCACGACTGGTATCACAATTGACAATATCCAAATCCACTTACTGTATTTTTTTTCTTTGATTAGGCTATCTTCCATGTTTTTAACTATCTCTTTTGTTCTATCGTAGCCGGATGATTTCGAATCTCCTCCACCAACAATAATTTAATTTCATCTTCCAATCGATCAATATCCGTTTTGACATTGATATCATAGATACCTCTGATCCTACCCTTGGTATCAAGCAAAAGGTAATTGGATCCAATGATAAAAGGTTTCGCTTTATCATTAGTTGCTATAGCATCCTGCAACAAACTCTCCTTGGCAAATTTAAAGATATCCACAGAAGGATCTGTCACAAAAAACCAAGATTTAGTCCAAGGTTTGTAAACTTTGGCATATTTTGCCAAGACTTCCGGTTTATCATATGCCGTATCAACTGTAATGGAATACAGCTTGACCTTTTTATTCTGAATAAAACGGTTGGCAATCTGATCTAATCGTTTAATCATCGTTCTCGACAAGGACGCATCCCGCGAATACATCAGGTGAACGACCGAAAGTGTCGTATCATTGCCCAATAATTGTACAGCTTTATTATCGTAGTTAACGAAATTGACCGAAGGGACAGTATGATAGATCGTATCGGGAATATCGCGTCCCCATTTGCGATGTGTTGTTCCAGGCACTTCCTTCTTACCGAAAATGGGTAGGGAAACGTAGCTATTGGAGCCACTTTTATTTAGTATAAAATATAAAAATCCTGGCAGTAAAAGAATTACTGCCAGGATCAATATAGTTTTAATACCTTTCTTTTGTCCAGTATTATTATCCATTATTCACTTTATCTATTTATTTGGAAACAATTGATGTTCTTGGAACGCACCTGCCAAGAAACCTCCCTCAACCAACATCAGGACGATAAAATAAATAATAAAAATAAAGACGATTGATACGGTAACAATGAAGCTCGATTTTTCGAATTTCAGGTGCATAAAAAATGCAACGATATAATATGCCTTAACCAGCGTCAAAGCAATATAAATGGTATTTACCAATGCTCCTTTGGCCAAAATCTGCCAATGGTGAACAAAACCTAACGCAATTAAGAACTCTAGACAAGTAAGCGCCAAAAGTACGCCAAATACTCTCCAGATGGCTTTCTTATCCATCCCACCTTCGTGAGCATGCTCTCCGTGAGCGATATTATCTTGATATTGTGACATAGCGATCTAAAATTATTAATTCAGTGATTAGATTAAGTAGAAGAATGTAAATACGAATACCCACACCAAATCCACAAAGTGCCAATATAAACCTACTTTTTCAATCATTAAGTAAGAACCGCGATTTTCGAATGTGTTATTTAAGGTCATACAAAGAACGATGATGTTCAAAATAATACCTACTGTAACGTGGAAACCGTGGAAACCGGTAATCGTAAAGAACAAGTTTGCGAATTGCAATGCCGATGTATAGGAAATATCGTGTGTAAAGTATGGCAATAATGCGGTCTTGATTGCATCGCCTTCTAAACCAGTCGCTGGGTTTTTACCAAACCAGAATCCCATGTGGTGTAAGTGAGTCCACTCGATAGCCTGACAGCCAACGAAACAGATACCACCTAAAATCGTCCAAAGCATCCACTTAACAACCTCATTTTTTTGATTGCGGTGTCCAGCTTCTACAGCCAATACCATCGTCACTGAAGACATAATCAAAATAAAGGTCATCAAACCTACGAATACCAAAGGTTGACCATGCTCCGCAATACCTGGGATAGATTGGAAAATCTTATCAGGATCGGGCCATGTTGGGTGAGAAAAGCGTTGTGCGCCGTAATAAACCAAAAATGCAGAAAATGTGAAGGCATCCCCTACCAAGAAAAACCACATCATGATTTTTCCATACTCTAAGTTCCAAGGTGATTTTCCACCATTCCATGGACCAGTTTTTACCTTATCCAATTGCGATACTGTTGTACTCATTGTTTACTATTATTGATTCAAAAGTAAGAAAACATATATATAAATCCATAAAAGATCGAGAAAATGCCAAAAAATACTGGCAAGATCCATGCGGAAAAGATTGCCGTCCTTAGAAAGCCTATTCGCTCCTATAATCGCGCCAATCAAAACGATCAAACCCGCAATAATATGCGCCAAGTGCATTCCCGTAAAAATGTAGATAAAGGATTGAGACGCATTGTTATTGACAAAATAAACACCTCGCTCCGTTAACACATTCCAAGCATGTACCTGTAATGCAAAAAACACGATACCCAAAACGAAAGTCACCATTAATAATAACTTCTGTTTGGATGAATCACCATTTTTAGCGGCTTTATGCGCTAAAAACATCGTAAGACTGCTTACCACGATCACGATTGTGCTATACACAAACGTATCAGGCAGTAAGGTCTTGATCCCTTTGTCCACACCACTTGCTGTATATACAATGAAACCACTGGATAAGGCAGCAAACATCATGAACATGCCCAACATCCCCAACCAAAGGTTGAATTTCTGGGCTTTTCTCTGTACTAACTTCTCGTCAGTTTGTGCTTTTAGATCTAACATTATTTCAAAGGAATAAAGTTAAGCAATAATACGAGTTGTGTCACAGGTAAATAGATGAAGGAAGTAAACATCACTTTTTTTGCTGAAGGAATATCACAATTCTTAAACAGCAAATAGCCATAATACCCAAACATCAATCCGCCAATGACGGACACTATCGTAAACCAAATTCCACCAAAGCCAAAATAATAAGGTATAAATCCTGCAGGAACCATTAACAATCCCGAGATGAATACCATAAAGGCCGATATCTTATCCCGTTTTGTTGTCGGTAACAACCTAAAACCAGCCAATTTATAGTCATCATCCACAACCCAGGCGATTGCCCAGAAATGCGGAAACTGCCATAAAAACTGAATCGCGAACAAAACAAAGGGAATAATAATAATTGCAGCTTCGTTATGTCCACTGTAATAGGCCAGGTCATCCTGTGAAAAGGCCGCATAATAACCAATTAATGGTGGAAATGCGCCCGGAAAAGCCCCTACAAAAACGGCTATTGGTGATTTTCTTTTTAAAGGGGTATAGATGAACGCATAAAGCAGAATACAAAAAACCGACAGTAAGCCAGCGACAAAATTTAAGCGAACCAATACCAAAGTACCTAGTATGCCCATAAAGACACTTAGTACCAAAGCTTGGCCTGTTGTCATCCGGCCCGAAGGCAGCGGTCTATCTTCTGTACGCTTCATCAATTTATCCAGATCTTTTTCGATGATCTCGTTAAAACCATTGGCAGAACCTGTGACCAGAAAACCGCCTACAGTCAACAACAACCAATTGACCCAGAAAATTTCACCCTGTTGTTTTGATCCTATCAGAAAAGCAATTGAGGCGGAAAATACCACCGTCAACGTAAGTCTTAACTTAACGAGCTTTTTAAAATCTGAAATAAATTCTTTCATAATTAAAAGAGACCTCCTACTACCAGTGTATTCAAACACATAGTTTTTAACATAAACATCTCGAATTTCAAAATTAATGCCTTTGCTTAGTCAACAGTAACAACAGGTAAAATTGAGCACCAAATAATAGTGTCCCAACCACCAGATGCGTTGTCTGTGCAAATGCAGGTATTGCAAATCGAGCTAAGATAATTCCTGATAGCATTTGGATACCCACGAGGATCAATGCGATTAAAGCAAACTTAAACTGCTTAGATCCCGTATTGAAACTTGTGCGGACCAAAAAGAATAATACAATAACTAAAATCAAAGAACAATACGCCAACCATCGATGTATTTCAAACTGTTGGCCAATAGCTGTTATAAAATCAGTACGGGCAATGTTAGAACCAGTCAATAGATCAACTTCCTCCCGAACCCCCGTTCCGACGATCACCTGCGTTAACATCAACAAAATGGAGATCAACGCAAGCCCTTTTAATATACTTAAAGAACGATTAACCAATAGGGTCTTGTCACGTAGCGTAACTGCTTTAAAGTAGGTATATATACTGATACAAACAATTACAAGCGCCAAGAGCATATGTACCGTGATAATCCAGGGCATCAGATTGGTCGATACAACGATCGAACCTAACCAGGCCTGAATGACCACTACAAAAAGATTAACCACCGACCAAACAACGATCGAACTTTTTGATTTTATATATGTGAAGGAATAAACTGCAGTAAATAATAAACAGAATCCAGAAATAACGCCTACCAATCGATTGATATACTCCGTCCAGGTCTTTGCAACATTAAATTCCTCATGCTGCAAAATGCTTTTGTCGGTACGAAGCTTGTAAGCCATTTCCTTATCACCAAAGAATTCTACAATCTTGGCGAAACGCTCATTCTTTTTTGCCCTTCCCTCAATATAATGCTGTTCGTATCCTTGTGGCAACTGGGAAATATCAGTGGGTGGAATAATACGGTTAAAACATTTTGGCCAATCTGGGCATCCCATGCCTGAACCTGTACTCCGCACAACGCCCCCAGCAATAATGACCATAAACAATACGATAATCGTAATAAAATTGGTCTTTATAAATCGCTTTTCAGCTGCTGGAAACATAATACAACCCCTACCTCTTAAAATACAAACTTGTATAAAATAGAGTAGGTACCAGCCCTACTCTATTCGATTAAATCTTATTAGTCTTTTCTACCATTTTGCGCATTCCATTCTGCCTGGATACGCTCAGCTTCCTCATCTCCTTCGAAATCATGAGGCAAATTCGAGCTCATTGTTTCAGAGAAAGGAACATCTTGAGGAATGAAATCCTCACCATGACCTGGCTTACTGTAATCGTAAGGCCAACGGTGTACAGTTGGAATTTCTCCTGGCCAGTTACCATGAATATGTTCTACCGGAGTAGTCCATTCCAAGGTATTCGATTGCCAAGGATTTTGTGGCGCTTTTTTACCGAAGAAGATCGAGTAAAAGAAGTTCCATAAAAATGCAACCTGTCCCAAAGCAGCGATGATCGCAGCCCAAGTAACCAATTGATTCACAGAAACCCATTTCGCCATGAAAGCAAATTCGGTAAATGCATAATAACGACGTGGCACACCATCAATACCCATAAAGTGCATTGGGAAGAATACCAGATAAGCACCGATAAAAGTCAACCAAAAGTGCAAATAACCTAATTTCGTGTTCATCATACGACCAAACATTTTCGGATACCAGTGGTAAACACCACAAAGCATACCGAAGATGGAAGCAGATCCCATTACCAGGTGGAAGTGGGCGACAACGAAATACGTATCGTGCAAGTTGATATCCAATGCCGCGTTACCCAAGAACAATCCTGTCAAACCACCGGAGATAAAGAAAGATACCAAACCGATAGCAAACATCATTGCTGGTGTAAAGCGGATATTACCTTTCCATAACGTTGCCAAGTAGTTAAATGCCTTAACAGCGGAAGGAACGGCGATAATCAATGTCGTGATCATAAATACACCACCCAAGAACGGGTTCATACCGGTCACAAACATATGGTGACCCCATACGATAAATGACAATACTGTAATACCGATCAAGGAGTAAACCATGGCGTGGTAACCGAAAATTGGTTTACGTGAGTTTGTTGCGATAACCTCAGAAGTCAAACCTAAAGCAGGCATCACAACGATATATACCTCAGGGTGACCCAAGAACCAAAACAAGTGTTGGAACAAGATTGGGGAACCACCTTCGTTAGGTAAAATCTGTCCTTGTACAACCAAGTCAGACAAATAGAATGACGTACCAGCGGCACGGTCAAAAATCAAAAGAACCACTGCAGATACCAATACCGGGAATGACAACATACCCACGATCGCAGTTAAGAAAAATGCCCAGATTGTCAATGGCATTTTCCATAGATCCATCCCTTTTGTACGCATGTTCAAAATCGTACTTACGTAGTTGATACCACCGATCAACTGAGAAGCTACGAATAGAACCATACTGACCAACCATAACGTCATACCTGTCGCAGATCCGGCGATTGCTGTAGGTACAGCCGATAATGGCGGATAGATTGTCCAACCAGCAGAAGCAGGACCGCTCTCTACAAAGAAAGAAGCAACCATGATTACTGATGCAACGAAGAACAACCAGTAAGACAACATATTCATAAAAGGCGACGCCATATCGCGCGCACCAATTTGATATGGAATCAATAAGTTACTGAATGTACCCGATAAACCTGCTGTCAACACGAAGAATACCATGACAGTACCGTGGATGGTCACCAAGGAAAGGAAAAACTCCGGCTTAATACGGCCACCTTCAGCCCATTTACCCAAGAATACTTCTAATATAGGGAATTCTTTATCCGGCCATGCTAATTGGATACGGAATAATACTGATAAAAGCATCGCAAAAACTGCCATGATGATACCAGTGATCAAGAATTGCTTGGCAATCATCTTGTGGTCACCCGAAAAGATATACTTTCTGATGAATGATTCCTCGTGATGATGTCCGTGCGAATCGTGATGTTCAGCGCTATGCGATATTACTGTACTTGACATATTCGATTTTATATTCAAAATTCTTAATTAGTTCAAAGAAGCTGTAACCTGTACGCTATCCTTTTTTACGTTAGCTGTTTTACCGCTGAATTCCTTTTGAAGATCCTCAGTAAAATATTTATTTTGCTTAGCTAACCACTCTTTATATTTTTCCTCTGTTACAACAACCACTTTCTTTTGCATGTTGTAGTGACCAGATCCACAGATCTTATTACATAACATTACAAAATCATAGTTGTAGTCACCCAAACGATCACGCATTTCTTCTGTCGTTACAGTAGGTGTGAATTGGAAATAGTTGGTCATTCCCGGTACCGCATTGATCTGAACACGGAAATCTGGAATAAAGAAAGAGTGAATAATATCTTTTGAAACGATATGGAAACGAACTGGTTTGTTTACAGGTAACCAGATTTCAGAACCTTGAATATCATCCCACGAATTTTTATCATTAAAGTCGATACCGTAAGGATTTGTCGGTGTCGTCATTTTGTAATTACGTTTACCAATAACACCGTCTGTTCCTGGGTAACGTACCTGCCATTGGAACTGCTCACCCAATACTTCAACTTGCAAAGCAGATTTTTGAAGATCTTCAGGAATATTGGTAATTGATCTCCATGTAAAGAAACCGAATAATACCAATACGGTCAAAACTACTGCCGGAACGATCGTCCAAAGTTTCTCGATTGCATTGTTATGTGGGTAGTAGTAGGCTTGACGTTTTGCACGCATGCGGTACAAGAATGTAAAAGTCATTAACAAGATATGTGTAATAACCAATACAAACGTAGTGATTGCAGTAGTGATGATAAACATGGTATCTATACGTTCACCGTGCTCTGTTACCGCGGATCTCCAGTATGCTGCGCCCCAATGAACATATGTCCAATAAACGCCATAAAGGAATACAACCAAGAAGATAAAGAATAATACCGATTGGAAGGTGTTATTCGCAAATGGGTTGTATCTACCGTTCATTTTTCGTGTCAATTCATAGATCGAAAGCACTTTGCCAATTACAGCAACAACTGTACAAACGACCAAAAACAATAACACATAATATGTGAAGTTTTTATAAACCTGAGGGTCTATTTGCTTCACTTCTTCTACAGCAGGAGCAGCCGCGCCAGCTTCTGTCGTAGAGCTAGCAGATGCAACAGCAGCAGTACCTGCTGCCGCTGTTGTATCTTTTGCAACCGAATCCGTTGCTGCAGGGGCAGCCACCGCTGTAGTCGCCACTTTAGCAGAATCAGATGCTACTGTATCTTGTTGACTTGCAAGAATAGGATTTGCAAAAAGCAGCCCTAGTGCAAGCACAAAACCCGAGATGGATTTGAATCTATTATTTAATTTAAAGCTCATTTCTTTTATAACGTTTTTACGTAACCTTCCTTTAAAAGTGAAACTATATCTGGTGATGTAAACTCTCATCCAAGAAAGGATGATTTTTAGGCACCAATGCTTGTTTGCTCAATTTACTCATCACTAAAAAGACGAACAAACCTAAGAAACCAAGTGCAGTTCCGATTTCAATGATACCAAATCCTCTATGTTCAGCGACAGTACCAGGCATAACCATGATGTAATAATCAAGCCAGTGACCAGCCAACAATAGAATCGCTACGAACAACATCACATTTTGTTTACGTTTAGCATCGCGATCTACCAATATAAGCAGTGGAGACACAAAGTTAATGATAATACTCAACCAAAACCAAGGTTTGTATTCTGGTTCCCAACGTTTGTAGAAATAAACTGTTTCTTCCGGGATGTTTGAGTACCAAATCAACATGAATTGTGCAAACCAAACGTAGGTCCAGAAGATGGAGAAACCGAACATCAATTTACCCAAATCGTGTAAATGATTTTCGTTTACCCAGTTCATATAACCTGCTTTCTTCAATACAATAACGATGATCGTGATACAACAGATACCACTTACCCACATTGCTGCGAAGTTGTACCATCCGAACATGGTAGAAAACCAGTGTGCCTCTAAAGACATGATCGTATCGAAAGCCCAAATTGGTGTTGTGAAACCGAAAATAACCAAGAAGATCGCAGACAATTTAAATGACTTTTTATAGGAAGTCAAACCGCCTTCTAAATCCTCTTTGTATGAAAGCTTCGCAAGGATAACAGCAAAAATGCTATATACCCCTAAAAAGATAACTTGACGAGATAAAAAGAAAGGTACATTCAAGTATGCAGACTTTCCTTCAATAATAGGGTCATAGTTTGGGCTATTGTGATCCAACAAACCCTCGCCATGCCAGTGGTGGTAAAGATTATGTGTAGATAAACCCAATCCAACAATAACCACTAACAAGAGTGCTGCGATAGGCAGGGTACTTGCCATAGCTTGAGGTATACGTACCAGACCTGCAGACCATGCAGATTGTGTTACATATTGCAAAGCAACGAAGAAGGCTCCAGCTGCGCACACACATGTAAAGTAATAACCCATCAATAACAAGTTGGCGTATGTACGCTCTACAGTAACGTGATCGCCCGAAAGCAATCCGATAGCTACAGCAGCTACGCCTAGTACAACAGCGATAATACTGAACATTTTAGCTTTGCCAGCAAACTCGTATCGCTCGTTGAAATTATAATCGTGATGATGACTGTGAGTTCCCATTTATATATCTGATGTTAGATTATTTCTTTTGTAATTCGTGAACATACATAACAACTTTCCATCTCTCTTCTGGAGACAATTGAGATGCATGCGATCCCATGGAGTTGTGTCCGTAATAAATCGTATGGTAAATTTTACCATCTGTCAAGTCAGCCATCAAACCACCTCTAGAAGAGTTTGCCGCATCTGTTCTATGATAAGATGGTGGCGGCGGAAAGTTCTCTAACTGACGAGTACCTCTAGAATCAGTTACACTACGATCTTTGGTCAGCGGTCCATCCCCTTTACCTTCTACTCCGTGACATACTGAACAGTAAGTAGTGAATAAAGCCTTACCTTTTTCAAGGTTTTCAGCGTTAACAACTAAAGGATTTTTCACCTCAGCACCAGCACGTACATAATCTTCTAATGTATTGGCATACTCAAAACGGGTAAAACCAATGGGATCTGTACCTTTAGGAGGTGCCTGTGCTGTCTTTCCATCAGCAAAATTTGCATTGGGCTGATCCGGATTAAAAGCAAGCGGATCGTACATGTTACGGGAAAACTCCAAACCTGTACTACGAGTCGTTTTGTCACCACAAGAAGAAACAAGTGCTGTCAATGCTACAGCTGCGCATACAGTTCCAAGTAAATTCTTCTTATTCATAGCTAACATATTTTCTATCATTGTACTTAACTTCAACAGCACCAGCTTCTTTCAATAAGCTATCGATCAAAGCGTGGTCTGCATTCTCTTTGGCATCTACTGCAAGGATGAAACGGTCATCTGTTGCTCTCAGGTCCATCACACGTGGCGTACGTCCTGGAAATAGGTGGTTACGGAAGAAAAATGTAGCAACCATACCCAATGCACACAACAAGATCGTAACCTCAAATGTTACCGGAACAAAGTTTGGCATTGCAAATGATGGTTTACCACCGATATTCATTGGCCAATCATACACCATGGTATAATACAACAAACTAAAACCTAATGTCGTTCCTAATGCTCCAAAGCAAAATGCTGCGATAGGCAAGCGAGAAGGTCTTACACCTAACTTCGCTTCGATGCCGTGGATAGGCATCGGTGTAAAGCAGTCATAAATACTTATATTGTTTGCTTGCAATTTGTCGATCCCATGCATCATGTCATCCGGATCCGCAAAACTACCTAATATATATTTTGTATTGCTCATTGCTGATTATTTTCTAACTGATAATTCTTTAATCTCTTCTTCTGTCACTGAATCGTATTTTTCCAATGATTCCTGGAAGTACTCAACTTGCTCTGCAGGGAATGCGCCTTCTTGAGCCAATTTCGTTTTATGTTGTAATGATGATGATTTCAACAACAATTTAACTTCGGCGATTGCGATACCTGGCAAGAAACGTAAGAACAACAAGAATAACGTAAAGAATAATCCAATTGAACCTACAAAGATACCTACGTCTGTCCAAGTTGGGTAGAACATTGCCCAAGATGAAGGCAAGTAATCACGGTGCAATGAAGTCACGATAATTACGAAACGCTCAAACCACATACCGATATTTACCACGATGGATAGAATCCATGAGATCGGAATACTTGTACGGATTTTTTTGAACCAGAATAACTGTGGAGAAATTACGTTACAAGTCATCATCGACCAGTATGCCCATGCGTATGGACCCAACATACGGTTCTCGAAAGCATACATTTCGTATTCTGAACGAGAGTACATCGCGATAAATAACTCGGTTAAGTAAGCCACACCTACGATAGAACCAGTCGTCATGATGATGATATTCATCGACTCAATATGGAACATTGTGATGTAGTTCTCAAAGTTCATTACTTTACGTAAGATCAACAATAACGTCTGTACCATCGCGAAACCGGAGAAGATCGCACCTGCCACGAAATATGGCGGGAAGATCGTCGTGTGCCATCCAGGGATAACCGAAGTTGCAAAGTCCATGGATACGATGGTGTGTACAGAAAGTACCAGTGGTGTTGAAATACCTGCCAAGATCAATGACACGATTTCGAATCGCTGCCAAGTCTTCACAGAACCATTCCAACCGAATGATAATACAGAATAAATCTTTTGTTTTAATCCAGTGGCACGGTCACGGATAGTTGCGATATCTGGCAACAAACCACAGTACCAGAATACCAGGGATACTGTAAAGTATGTTGAGATCGCGAATGCATCCCATACCAATGGGGAGTTGAAGTTTACCCACAAAGATCCAAATTGATTTGGAAGCGGGAAAATCCAATAAGCCAACCAAGGACGACCCATGTGAGCTACAACGTAAGTAGCCGCACAGATTACCGCAAAGATCGTCATCGCCTCTGCGGAACGGTTGATGGAGTTACGCCAGTTCTGACGGAAAATTAATAATACAGCTGAAATCAACGTACCAGCGTGACCGATACCAACCCACCATACGAAGTCGGTGATATCCCAAGCCCAGCCTACAGTTTTATTCAGACCCCAAGCGCCGATACCTGTCCAAAAGGTATAACTAACGCTAACTACCCATAATAAAGCACCCAATACAGCAACGGTAAAACCAATCCACCATGCTTTATTTGGTTTATTTTCAACCGGTAGTAAGATATCATCCGTAATTTTTGCATACGTGATGTCTTTACCGGTCATTAATGGTTCTCTTAATATTGATTCGTTATGCGATGACATAGTATTTTTATTTCAAATATTGTACAAGATTACGCCTCAAAAGTGTTTCTAACTTTTGTCATATAACCGATACCCGGTTGAACATTGATTTCCTCAAGTACGTAATAAACACGCTCGTTGCGCAATGCTTTGGATACTTCTGATTCTGGATCGTTAGCGTCACCGAAGATGATTGCATTTGCCGAACATGCTTGTTGACAAGCCATTTGGATATCACCATCTTTCACTTTGCGGTTTTCAATCTTAGCCTGTAATTTACCTGATTGGATACGTTGGATACACATTGAACATTTTTCCATGACCCCACGTGAACGAGTAACTACATCTGGATTCAACACCAATTGTGTAAACTCATTGTTCAAGTAGTTGTCAAAACGTGAATCATTCCAGTATGCGAACCAGTTGAAACGACGTACTTTGAACGGACAGTTGTTCGCACAGTAACGTGTACCGAAACAACGGTTGTAAGCCATATGGTTCAAACCTTCTGAAGAGTGTACTGTTGCCAATACCGGACAAACCGTTTCACAAGGAGCGTGACCACAGTGCTGACACAACATCGGTTGGTGAACAACAGTGATATCTTCGAAATCCAAGTCAGCCGAAGCTTTCGCAATTTCTTTCTCTTTTGTAAGATCTTTCTCTTTGCCTTCGATTGTATAGTAACGGTCAATACGCAACCAGTGCATTTCACGACGACGGCGAACCTCATCACGACCGACAACAGGGATGTTATTTTCCACGTTACAAGCGACGATACAAGCACCACAACCTGTACAAGCGTTCAAGTCGATTGCCATCACCCATTTGTGACCTGGTTGCTCATATTTATTCCACAAATCGTAGGTTTTGTGATTATCTGTGAAACGTCCTGCCTCAGAGTTAGGATCTTTCAGGTATTTCGCAAACGTAGTCTCACGGATCACGTTACGACCTTCGATCGTGTGGTGAGTTTGTGTTTGTGCCAATTGGTAAGTTCCGGCAGCTTTCGCTACAGTTGCTTTTGCAACACCTTGAACAGTACCGTTGATGATGGAAGCAAAAGGGAATGCGTTTTTACCAACATCATTACCGGCTTTACCCACTTTCGTACGTCCGTAACCTACAGCAACTGAAACTGTTCCTTGAGCTTGACCTGGTTGTTGTACAACCGGCAATTCCAATTCAACACCATTTGCTTTTACAGTTACTTTACCATCTTCACCCAAGCCTAGTTTTTCAGCATCTTTAGGGTTTAGGGCAGCATAGTTGTCCCAAGTTACTTTAGATACTGGATCAGGCAATTCTTGCAAGTAAGCATTGTTTGCGTAACGACCATCGCGAAGCGCAGCAGGTTCGTAAAGTTTCAATTCAAACTCACCAGTAATTGCTTTGCTGGAAGCTTCGATTGCAGCAGCGGCAGCAGCAGCATTTCCTGTAAAGGCAGGAGCAGTTGCCGCTTTGGCACCTTTATATTCAAAACCAGTTTGCAATACAGCATCCCAGTTTTTCGTAGAACCAGCTAAGATTTGTGTAGACCACAAATTCTTAACGAAGTTGTACATATCTGTTGTGTTTCCTGCCCAAGTCAACAAGCTTTGTTCAGCTTGACGTGTTTGGAAAACAGGATTGATTGTAGGTTGAACGATTGAATACAATCCTTCTTTCGGATTAGCATCACCCCAAGACTCCAAGAAAGTACATGCAGGAGCAATCGCTGTCAATTCCGACGCCGTTTCATCAGCACGTTGTGCGAATGATAAAGTGAAAGGAATCTGTTTCAAAGCCGCTTTGACATCCTCTGCTTTGAAGTAGTCATACACAGGGTTGCTGTTCAAGAAGAACGCTACACCTACCTGACCGGCTTTTGCTGCAGCTAAGAAAGCTTGGAAAGAAGAATCCGAACCTTGGTATTGTTTCGAATAGTTATCTAAATCAATGATTGTACCGTAAGCGCCCAATGCAACGTTGATCGCATTGACCAATACCTGAACATTCACATCGTTAGAACCAGCAACAACCACGGCAGCACCTTTGCTGTTGACCAATTCTTTCGCCGCTAGGGCTACACCTTTTTGTGCTTTTTTGTTTGCAGTTGCCCCAGCCAAAGATTGACCAGTGATTGCATTATATAAAGCAATCAAGGTAGCACCTTCTTCCGAAGGTTTGATTGCAATACGCGCATCCGCATTTGTACCCGTCATCGAAAGACCAGATTCAAATTGTACGTGACGTGACATTTTTCCATTTTTCAATGATTTGTAGTCACGGTTTTTAGCGTATTGTTGTGTATGTTCTTCACCTGCCAACCAAGTTCCTAAGAAATCAGCAGCAACTGAAACAATAACATTTGCTTTATCAAAATTGTATGAAGGAATTACAGCTTTACCGAATGAAGCTTTATTGGCTTCGATAATACCACTGTAAGAAACAGCGTCGTATTGTACGTGGTTAACTGTAGGGAATTTCGTCGCGAAAGCAGCGATAGCTGCCAAGGTTGAAGGACTGTTTACGGTATTCGAAACGATCGTAATTTGTTTGCCAGAAGACGCAGCAGCAGTCAATGCTTTAACAACTTCCCCATCCAATTTAGACCATTCCACATCTTGACCTTTCAATTGTGCTTGCTTCAATTTAGACTCATCGTATAAATCCAATACCGAAGCAGCAGTCGTTGAATCCAGACCTTGGTTCAAACCAATTGCATTTGGGTTAGGCTCAACATTGATCGGACGACCTTCACGCGTTTTAACCAAAATACTTTGACCATTGAATGTCGACGTATAATAGTTAGGGATACCTGGAGTTACCTCTTCAGGTTTAATCAAATAAGGAACTGCCTTATGCACAGGAGTACGGTTACAAGCCGCTAAAGAAACAGCACCCAAACCAAAACCTAATGCTTTCAAGAAGTCGCGGCGAGGAGTTTTCGTACTCAAGCCTGCTTCATTTAATACATCTTCTACAGGAATAGATTCGGCAAACTCACCCTTGCTTCCCTCAACGAAAGCAGGAGTTTGATTTAACTCTTCCAAACCTTTCCAATATTTTTTATTGCTATCCATTTAAGCTGTATATAAGATTGCGTATTTCAAATAATTATTAATAGTGACATTTACCACACTCAAGACCACCGATCATGGCTGCAGTCATTTTTTCACCTTTCTTAATTCTTTCGTGTGCCTTGATCAAATCTTCATAATATTTATTATCCGATTTGATATCTGTCTTTTTGTGACAGTCCACACACCATTTCATTGTCAATGGAGAGTATTGATATACTTCTTCCATATTTTGGATCGGTCCGTGACAAGTCTGACACTCTACTCCAGCGACCACAACGTGTTGTGAGTGATTGAAGTAAGCGAAATCAGGCAAGTTATGGATACGAACCCATTGAATTGGTTTCGGATTGTTACCATAAGTACGAGTCTCAGGATTCCAATCTAACGCACGGTAGATTTTTGCAATTTCTGGTGAGATCTCCCCATCATAATGCTCTGATGCAGTGATTGTATTGTGACAGTTCATACATACGTTGGCCGATGGAATAGACGCATTTTTAGATTTAAATGCACCGCCGTGACAGTATTGACACTCAATTTTATTTACACCAGCGTGGATTTGGTGCGAGAACTTGATGGGCTGAACAGGTTTGTAGCCTTCGTGAACACCAACGTTCCACATTGTTTTCCAGCCACCAACGGCTAAAAGAGCAACAAGCATCAACACAGTAAATCCAACTAATTTTTTGTTTTTAACGAATGCTTTCGCAAACTTCACAAAGCGTTGATTGTCTTCAGGCTCTTGTTGCGCTGCAATAGCTTCCTGATTCTTAGCAATTACATTTTCTAAGGTACGGATCACACGGTTCAACACCACGATCACGACAACCGCCAACACAACAACAGCGATCAAGCCCAAGATCATGAACATAGATGCATTGTCATCTTTTGCGGCAGCAGTACCACCTGGACCTTCTTTTGGCTTCTCTACTGAAGCATCTTTGATAAATGCAATTACCGATTTAATCTGGTCATCAGATAAATCCGTAAAAGAAGTCATCACAGATTTGTTGTACTCATTGAAGATCTTAACGGCTTCAGCATCACCAGAAGCAATTAGAGCTTGAGAGTTACGGATCCATTTGATCAACCATTCCTCAGATTTTGTATCTGGAACTCCTTTCAAAGCAGGACCAACTACTTTTCTGTCAATGGCGTGACAGGATGTACACTTAGATTTGAAGATTTTTTCACCTTCCTTGACATCTTGCGCATGCAACGTCGTAACGGCAAATAATAGCATCAAACTCGTTGACACCACCCTCGCAAGGCTTCCCAAAACGGATGAGATAGTTCTCATATTTAGCACTTTATACTATTTATTTGTGAATGTAAAAAATTAACTCCCATGGTTAAAGGAGCCACTACCCCCCTAACAATGCCACAAAAGTATGATTTATTAACAAATCGCTGACAATTTTGTGACCTTTAATATCAATTTATAATCATTCTAAACAATTGCATTTAAACCACGTTAAATCCATCTGATGGGAACGAACAGTATCAATTGCCACAACTTTTCATCAGGGTACGCTAATCAAATATAAGACATTACCATGACAATTTAAAATACCTGAATATCAAGATCATTCGGGACTAAAAAAACATTTTTAATATTAATTCCGTAACTTTATAAGTATGAAAATGCTATTATATAGCTACGGTATCTGCTTGCTCCTCCTGGGTTATTCCTGTCAGGGGCAAGAGAATAGTAAACAGAAAATAAAAATGGAAACGAATAAAAAATACAACCCGTTAAGCAAAGAAGAGGAATATGTTATTGTGCACAAAGGGACGGAGCGTCCTTTTACGGGAGAGCTTTTGGACAACAAAGCAAAGGGAACCTATATTTGCCGACGTTGCGATAGTCCGCTCTATCGTTCGGAATCAAAATTTGAATCCGGCTGTGGCTGGCCGAGCTTTGATGATGAGATTCCCAATGCAATCACCCGGATCACCGATGCAGATGGACGCCGTACAGAAATTCTCTGCACAAACTGCGGCGCACACCTTGGACATGTTTTTCTTGGAGAAGGTTTCACCGCGAAAAACACACGCCATTGCGTGAACTCTATTTCAATGAAATTCGTAGCGGATACTACAAAGTAGCTTTTGCTTTTGTCGATTCGCGAATTTTCAATTCACAAGGCAACACGAGCTTACGTGTTGCTTTTATTTTGCCCTGTAGACGGAGCAAAAGTATATTGATCAGGTTTTCGGCAATCTCCTTGATCGGTTGTGAAACAACCGTGATAGAAGGTTCCAATAGTTTAAATACCGTATGATCATCGAAGGCAATCATTGCCGGCATGGCAAAACTATACTTCTTCGAAGCCTTCAATCCGGAAATCGCCAGATAATTGGTCGAAAATAAAACGGCATCCAAACGGTTTTCGCAAATAAAATCTTTTAGGGATTCCATGGCTTCATCATCCGAGGCATCCATTTGTACCTTCTGAATGAAACTCTGCTGTTTATGATTATCCATTGCTTTCAGATACCCCTCCGAGCGTTCCTTCATCTGGGTCTGATCCGAATATAGTGATACAAAACCTATGCGCTTATATGCTTGTTGACAGAGATGACTTGTGGCATCAAAGGCACCCTGAAAATTATCGGCTCCGACATAATCTGTCTCTAGGTTCGGAAAGTAACGGTCGAAAAGGACAACAGGAATATTATTTTGCTGCAATTGTTTAACGGTATCCTCCAAACCGTCTGAAGGTGTAATGATAAAACCGTCCACCTGACGGTCGTAAAACATCTGGATCAACTCCTTCGCCTTCTCCACATCATTGTTGGTGCTACAGTAAATAATGCGGTACCCTTGCTCGTACACTTTGCTTTCGATCAGGCGCGCGATATTGCCAAAAAACGGATTCGAGATGTCTTCGATAATCAAACCCAAAATCTTTGTTTTTCCCGTACGTAAGCTTTTCGCCAGTTCATTCGGCTTATACCCCACTTTCTTGACATAATCCAATACACGCTTGGTCAACGCCTCGCTGATACGCTTCTCTTTTGCCTTGTCATTCAAAATAAAGGAGACTGTAGTTACAGAAATTCCCAACGCCTTTGCGATATCACTGATCAGAATACGTTTCTTCATGTAGAGTAGGTTTGTTAAGTTTTTATTTCGAAGATTACTAAAGTAAAAAAATTAACGACAATTTACTAAAATAATAATAAAATTGCGCTAAAAGGTTTTATTTACTAATTTTAAGCAGTTTCAAATACCCGAACACAAAACCTATGACAGGAAATAAACTCATCACAACAGTGTTGGGCACGCTAATTTTACCATTTTGCGTTCAAGCCCAGCAAAATTTAACACAATATGTCAACCCATTTATTGGCTCAGCAGATCACGGGCACGTGTTTGTCGGAGCTAATGTGCCTTTAGGTGCTGTACAACTTGGACCAACCCAGATTCCACAGATATGGGACAAATTCAACGGCTGGGATTGGTGTAGTGGCTACAATTACAAAAGTCAGGAAATTCTGGGTTTTACACATACCCATCTGAGCGGAACCGGTATTGGCGACCTCAATGATCTGATGATCGTTCCAGCAAATGGCAAACTCCAATTGACGCCAGCAGAATTCAACAAAATGAATACGGGCTATGGCTCATCTTTCAAAAAAGAAAGTGAAGTTGCAAAACCGGGATTCTACAGTGCCTACCTGGATGACTATAAAGTTCAGGCCAATCTTACAGCAACGGAAAGAGTAGGTTACCACCAGTACCGTTACGAAAAAACAGACAATGCCCATATTTTGGTCGATCTGGGTTATCACATCAATTGGGACAAACCAACCGATACCTATATCAAACAGATTAATGATTCCACCTTTGTTGGTTATCGTTTCTCGACTGGTTGGGCAAGTGACCAAAAATTATACTTTGCCATAAAAACTTCGCAACCGATTCAAAAGGTTAGATTCTTCGATGGCAAAGATGAAAAATTAGGTCAAACCACCTTCAAAGGGCAAGCGATCAAAGCAGCGCTTTTCTTTGATGCCGCTAAAGACAAGACCATTGAACTGAAAGTCGGTATTTCTCCGGTCAGTTCTACCAATGCTTTAAATAATATCAATGCCGAGATTCCGGGCTGGGATTTTGAAAAGGTAAAACAAGAAGCTGATCAACGCTGGAATAAAACCCTGAACAAAATCCAGTTTGAAGCGGACAAGGACACCAAGACAATCTTCTACACCGCTTTATACCACACTTACTTCGCTCCGACAATTTTCAACGATGCAAATGGCGATTATTTAGGTACGGATAAACAGGTTTACGAAAAGCAGGATTTTGTCAATCATACCGTATTCTCCCTATGGGACACCTATCGTGGACTTCATCCACTGATGACCATTCTGGAGGACCGCAAGATCAATCAGGATTTTATCAAAACCATGCTGGCCATCTACCAACAACAAGGGAAACTACCAATGTGGCATTTACAGGGTAACGAAACCAACACCATGGTCGGTTTGCCTGCCATTCCGGTTATTGCAGATGCTTTCTTAAAAGGAATCATCGACGAGAAGGATTATCCTTTGGTATGGGAAGCGGTCAAAACAACCGCTATGGGCAACGACCATGGATTGAAATTTGCACGCGACCTGACTTATATTCCTATCGACAGTATGGCAAATGAATCCGTTGCCTGGGCATTGGAATATGCAATCGCTGATTTCGGCGCTTATAAAATTGCGGAGAAATTAGGAAAGACCGAAGATGCTGCCTATTTCAAAAAACGCTATAAACTATACGAGCAATACTTTGATAAAGAAGTTGGTCACTTTGTGGGCAGAAAAGCCAATGGTGACTTCCGCAGACCTTTTGATCCATTAATGGCCAAGCACCGTGAAAATGATTACTGTGAAGGAAACGCATGGCAATACACTTGGTTAGTACCACAGGACGTCACTGGATTGATCAATCTATTTGGTGGTGAGCAGCAATTTTTAAAGAAACTGGATTACTTTACCACGATGTCTTCGGATTTAGGAGGAGAAGCTTCTCCGGATATCTCCGGGCTAATTGGCCAATACGCACAAGGTAACGAGCCTAACCACCATATCCCCTACTTGTATGCTTATGCAGGACAACCCTGGAAGGGCGCCGCACTGGCACGTAAAGCGATGACCGAATTCTATACCAATACACCGGCAGGACTTTGTGGCAATGATGACGTTGGTCAGATGAGTGCATGGTATGTCTTCTCGTCGATGGGATTCTATCCATTGAATGCGATGAGCGGTGTGTATGTATTTGGCTCACCAATGATGGAACAAGCTAATATCAATTTGCCAAATGGTAAAACATTAGCGATCAAGGTCAAAAACCAAGGTAAAGCCAATCAATACATCAAATCGATCAAATTGGACGGAAAGGCTTATACCAAAACGTTCATCACGCATGCACAATTGTTACAGGGTGGTCAGATGGAAATTGAGATGAGCGCTACACCGAACAAGAACTTCGGAAAGAACAAAGCAGACAGACCGACAAGCGTTGACAATAATTAACTGAAAAATTGTCAGCAAAACATTCATGGATTAATATTTGTTAATACCTTAATATATAAAATTAAGGAGAACAAAAAATGGCAGATTACAAAAACATCAATATACAAGATATTCCTGATGGGGGTGAAAATCCAAAAGACTTCTATGAAAGTTTCAAAGAAAAGTTAGAAGATTTGGAGACCTTCCCAAAAGACTATACCTACAAGTTTATCTTACCAAAGGATCAGGATCAATTCAACCAGATCCAGGCTGTATTTGATGACACGGATGCAAGCTTTGATTTCAAAGACTCCAAGACCGGAAAATATACTTCGATCACGGTTAACGTGAATGTAAAAGATGCCGATCAGGTCATTTACTTCTACAAAGAAGTAGCCAAGATAAAAGGTGTTATTATGCTATAAAAACAAAGGCGGCTGTCGAAATGACAGCCGCCTTTGTTTTGTATATTTTAGCACAAAGCCTTGTTCTTCACACCTAACCTAAGAAAGCAATTTTCCGGGGATAAGCGAAAACCATTACTTATCCAGTAAGGTAAAGTTGTCCTTATGCATAACAGTCTGTCCTCCGGTCACGACGGTTAATTTCATCGCTCCGGGAGCCACATTTGACGGCACTGTAACAACAATTGTGTTGGCTGATATACTATTTGGATTTACAACAATGGAACCGAACTTCACTACTGTACTATAATCAGAAATAAAACCCGCACCTTTGATTGTCAAAATAGTCCCCGGCACAGCCGAAGCCGGACTAAAGGAACTAAATGAAGGACCAATAATCTCAAAATCCCCCGGTACGGTTACACGTTTATTTGGGAATTCCACGCTAATCTTAACTTTTCCAACAGCCACTCCATATGGAATAGAAACTGGTAGATCTGTGGATGAAGTTGCTGTTCCAGAAGTAAGTACTGATCCGATATAAACATTATACCAATTCCCCGGAATAAAATTTCCCGTAATATTTATCTGCTGCAATGGACTTCCTGACTTTGGCGAGAAGCCAGTGGCGGCGTAAGCCAAAACATTGACTTTTTGGGGAGCAGATACTTCATGTGGACCGACATTCAGCTTGATTGTATATTCTCCTGGAGCCGTATTCTCCGGCACAGTATAGTTGAACTGTCCCAAAGGATAATAGCTTACATTTTGATAGCTTGCTGAACCTAGCCTTACCTTAGCACCAATTACATTACCATAATAATCTTCGGATGGCGGAAAATTTGTTCCTTTGATCTGAAGAGTCTGTCCTGGAAATAAAGAACTAGGTTCGATCGCTGTGATTACCGGCGCAGTTACTTTAAATGCCCCGAGCACCTTATTCTTACCAGCGGCTGTAATTGAGAGGTCAAAATTTTCTTTTACGGTAAAAGGGATATCGAGACCCCCATTATAGTAGTATACATCTTTTGTCTGATCACCAAAATTGACCTTAAACTCCGAATTATAATAGCCGTCCGGCAGATTATCTCCGACAAAGGTTATTTTAGTACCTACTGGCCCCGATTTAGGCATAAAGTCTTTAAAGTTGGCGAGTATCTTAAAGTACCCGCTACCAGCAGGAGTTGATCCGACCCGAACCGAAACATTAATATCCTGTCCATGTGACCGCTGTATTCCAACTGGCACTTCAGCACTAATTTCGGTTTCACCCACAGACACCAGCTTTGCCTTGATGTTTTCAAACATGACCGTGGTATTATTCGCTGTAGCATCAAAAAAAGTACCTGTAATTTTTACGATCTCACCCGACATGGCCATATTAGGAGTAATATTCCCCATCGAAGGACGGGGTAAACTTACATTCAGCATAGCACCAAAAACTGTCCCCCTTGAATCCCGTAAATAAGACCTCACCCAAATCGTATTGTTATAGGAATAGGCCAGTGCACTGTCTATCCTAATCTGCTTTTGAAATTCCCCTGCTTTGACATCCTTGCCCAGGGAAACTTTCACCCCCTTATTCTCGTCTATTTCCTGGGTGTTATTGTAGACAAATCCATAGTCCTCCACCTTCTCGCTACCTATTTTTGAGATACTTCCAACGACATTAAACGACGTTGGCGAGCTAGCCGTCACTGAAAGTGTCTGGACAGCCGGAGGTGTAAAATCATCCTTTTTACAAGAAAAGAACAAGCCCAATAGGATGACAAAAGCAATATATTGTATTTTAAATCTTTTCATAACGACCGATTGCCTAGCTCTAGAATGCATATCCAACTCTCACCCCATTTACCAATGAACTTTTAAAGGTCTTGGTTTTATTTTCCGAGATATACGAAGCATATCCGGGGTCAGTTCCGGTAACCGTAATATCAGGTTTTTTATACTTTGTATTGAGGTAACCTAAGTTAAATTCATACCCCACATACAAGCCTTTGGAAACGTAAAAATCAAAACCCGCAACCGCATAGGCACCAAATCGTGTATAGCCATTAGGAACCAACTGCATACTTGAATAATAGCCGCCATTGTTAGTAGGTTGATAAATTACTTCCATCCATGCGTTCTTTAGATCCATCGTATACGAGCTGGTAGATAAAGATTGCTTTGTACGTTTTGTTCCGATAGAGAGATCCAAGCCGATATATGGAGACAATCGCTTTGTTCCTTTAAAATGCTTTTCTATGCCAAAATTAAAGTCAAATCCAGTACCTTTCCGGTCGTTTGAATTAAAAAAACCTGTTGTTCCATAAGGTTTTCCATAATTTGCAGCAGAATCGAGCACATTGATTCCAACGCCCAAGCGTAAGGCTAAATCATCCTGGACAAAATATCTCCCTTTGATCTGATTCAGGGCATTATTTAGGCTAAGATTCCCCTTGAAAGGATTGAAATTCAACTCGGTAACAAAATTACCTTTCCTTGATTTAAGGCTTTCAGTTTCTGTGTCAGTGGCTGTTTGAGCACAGGCAATACGAGCTACTCCTAACAATAGGACAGCTGTTAAAATTCTTTTCATAAAATATAATAAACTAACGGAATAAATATAACACTTTACCAGCGTTTCACAAACCTTAGTTCCTAAAAACAAGCAAAAAAAAAGCCCGCTATTCCAGCGGGCTTTTTTATAGTAATTCAGTATAAGCTTATTCCTGACCGGCACCAACTACGGGAGCTTCGCCATTCGGCTTATCTTGTTTTGGTTTATCTTCTTTTGGAGGACGAGGCAATAAAGCTTTGCGTGAAAGTTTCATTTTACCTTGTTTGTCAATATCCAATAATTTAACCGTTACTTTATCACCTTCTTTGAAGATGCCATCCATTGTTTCAAGACGTTTCCAGTCAATTTCAGAGATGTGCAACAAACCATCTTTACCTGGCATAATCTCAACAAATGCACCAAATGGCATAATTGATTTTACTTTACCTTCGTAAGTTTCACCGATCTCAGGTTTAGAAGCAATCGCTTTGATGCGGCCTACCGCATCATCAATTGCTGCTTTATTGTCCGCAAACACCTGTACGACACCTTTATTGTCAACCTCTTCGATAGAGATTGTTGCACCGGTCTCACGTTGCATTTCCTGAATGATCTTACCACCCGGTCCGATCACAGCACCGATAAATTCTTTATCGATCAATAATTGAACAATACGAGGAGCATGTGGTTTGTAATCTTCACGTGGAGCAGAAATGGTTTTCTTCATTTCACCTAAGATGTGTAAACGAGCTTCTTTTGCTTGATCCAAAGCCTGTGTCAGCACTTCCCATTTCAAACCATTGATTTTTAAGTCCATCTGACAAGCAACAATACCTTTTTCAGTACCCGTTACCTTAAAGTCCATATCACCTAAATGATCTTCATCGCCTAAGATATCTGATAAAATCGCATATTTACCCGTTTTCTCATCAGAGATCAATCCCATTGCGATACCAGAAACAGGAGCTTTCAATTTCACACCAGCATCCAAAAGAGCCAATGTACCGGCACATACCGTCGCCATAGACGAAGAACCATTAGATTCCAAAATATCCGAAACCACACGGATTGTATATGGGTTTTCGTTATCTGCAGGTAACACTTGTTTCAATGAACGCATGGCCAGGTTACCATGACCAACTTCACGACGGCCAGGACCTCTGTTTGGTCTTACTTCACCTGTAGAGAATGCAGGGAAGTTATAGTGAAGAATAAATTTGTTATAACCGTTGATAAAAGCACCGTCAATCATTTGTTCATCGTCTTTAGCGCCTAAAGTAACTGATGTCAATGACTGTGTTTCACCACGTGTAAATACAGCTGAACCGTGCGCAGCAGGTAAGTAATCTACTTCTGACCAGATTGGACGCACTGTACGAACATCACGGCCATCCAAACGAATTCCTTCGTCCAGGACAAGATTACGAACAGCCTCGTACTGAACGTCGTGGAAATATTTTTTAAACAGGAATGCCGTATCATCATCCAATTCCTCTGGCATTGTTGCTCTATATTCTTCTGCGATCTTCGCAAAATTTTCAGAACGCTCATGTTTCGCTGAAGCAGATTTTGCGATAGCGTAAACTTTATCATACGTAGCTGCAAAAATTGAATCTCTCAATTCAAGGTTTTCAGGCTCGTGGTTATATTCGCGTTTTACGGTTTTACCGACTAGATTTGCCAATTCAACCTGCGCCGCAATCTGTTTTTTGATAGCCTCATGAGCAAAAGCAATTGCTTCGACCATTTCAGCCTCAGAAATTTCTTTGGCTTCACCTTCCACCATACCGATATCTTGTGCAGAGCCGGCAACGATAAATTCTAAAGAGGCGTTTTCCAGTTCAGATAATTTTGGATTGATCACCAATTGACCGTCAATCTTCGCTACACGAACTTCTGAGATAGGACCATTGAAAGGAATATCAGATACTGCAATTGCTGCAGAAGCTGCCAAACCCGCTAAAGCATCAGGCATAATATCTTTATCTGCAGAAATCAAGCTAATCTGAACTTGTGTATCTGCGTGATAGTTTTCAGGGAATAAAGGACGTAATGCACGATCTACCAAACGGGAGATCAACACTTCATAGTCTGACAATCTAGCCTCACGGCGTAAGAAACCACCTGGAATGCGGCCTGTTGCTGCATATTTTTCTTGATAATCTACAGATAGAGGTAAAAAATCAACCCCAGATTTAGCTTCTTTAGCTGAAACGACTGTTGCAAGCAACATCGTATCACCTTGTTTTAACACTACAGCACCATCAGCCTGCTTTGCCAATTTCCCTGTAGACAATTCGATCTGGGTGCCATTACCCATATCGATGGTTGTTTTAATTTCGTTGTAATTCATTTAATCTTGTTTTTGACACGCTTTTCATCTTGTTGGCAGCGCGCCGATATTTTAAATACATTAGATTTCAGCACAAAGGTAAATTAAAATATTAAGATTAATGCAATTGAGGGCAGGCTAAATATGAAACGTGAATACTTAGGCTACAGGGAAGTGAAGCATCTGCCGTCATTCTTTGGAACTCTGCTCCTAAAAAAGCACCCTAAGAAGTAATAAACTGGATAGAGATTTTGAATCTTTTAAAATTAGTCTGCTCCTAAAAAGCTCGTGAAGAAAAAATATCACGCAATCGGAACTTGCACAACGCATTGACAATGAACACGAAGACAATGAACACAAATAAATTTCGAAAATAACTACGGGGACATTACGCCTAAAAACTGTACAACAGCCTTTCTTTTTGTTACATAAGCCTAACTCCTTCACTTTTTTTTCTTTTAATTTTTAGGTACAGCATATTAAGATCAACTCCTGATCAAATTAACAATTTTCACAGTGTTTGTTCAGTGCTTGTTCAGTGATAGCTCAGTGATGGTTCAGTCATAATTGAATAAGAACTGACTGATTACTGAACAAAAATTGATTAAAAATTGTTGTTAGCAATAATTTGGTATTAGGAAGTTTCCCTTTTAATATTTATCTTAACTATCTATTTTCTAATCAGACAGTTATGGCAATCATTAAAAATGGCGTTAATGGAACTGTTTCCGGAAAAGCAGGTTCCGTTGTGTTTGTGTTGACGAAAACAGGAAATTATGTACGCTCTCTCCCTCAGGTTAAAAAAAGGGAACCCACTCCTGAACAGCTGCTCAATAGAACACGCTTCAAAATTGTGCGGTCGCATATCAGCAGATTAAATCCGATCATCAAGATAGGTTATAAGACGTACAGCTATCCAAAGCGGGCATACGACATCGCCATGTCTTATAATCTGGACGAAGCACTCATCCGGGAAGGAGACGATTTTAGGGTTAACTGGCAGAAGTTTATGATTGCCAAAGGAAGCCCCAACCCCATCACTTCCTATACGATGGATTTCGATCAAGAAAACCGAGTGCTTCAGGTTACCTGGCAATATGATGCCTATCTCGAGAAGAAGTTTGACACCAGGTCTTACAACGCCTTCTTAACCCTGTATAACGCCGCAGATCATGGATTTGAATATCCACTTTTGACAAACGACTCGAAAAACAGCTTAATCGCTTGCAAACAAGATATCATTATTCCAGAACACAGGAAGGAAGTGACTTATGAAGTGTATATATTTTTTTGCAGAGAGCTATGGTGGGGGTAATACAGACAGTCTGCACTTGGGCCAGATAAAGTTTTGACTATAGCTATTAATGGCACAATCATAGCTTTGTGGCATATAAAATAAGATTTTTCATAACACGAAAAAAGCCATCCAGATTCTGGATGGCTTTCCTAAAAAACCTTTGTACAAAAGCTTATTTGATGATATCACGTAAACCTAGCGCTTTGATGATCGCACGGTAACGGTTAATATCAGTTTTGTAAAGATAAGCCAATAATGAACGACGTTTACCTACCAACATTTGTAGGGCACGTTGTGTACCGAAATCTTTTCTGTTCTTTTTCAAATGCTCTGTTAAGTGAGCAATTCTCTTAGTGAATAAAGCAACCTGGCCTTCTGTAGATCCAGTGTTTGTCGCTGATCCAGCAAATTCTGCGAAGATTTCAGCTTTGTACTCTTTACTTAAATACATCTCTTGAATAATATTAAAGCGTTAAAAAATTTATTAATTGCGTGCAAAGGTAGTAATTTTTTTTAGATCAGCAAATGTTCCCACCTAAGGTCTTCACTTTCATTATACTTTCACATATATTTTTTTCTTGTCCAGCCAGTAACAGATGACCCACATAAGCGCCAAAAAACACAGTGAATAAACAAAAGAACCCAGTTCGGGGATTCCGGGAACTTTGGCACAGACATATTTATAAAACCAGCCAAAAGCATCGATATATTTTTGCGTTCCGTCTTCCGCCAATCCGTCCGGGATCCGGAATAGGCCCAAAAAGCGCGGTAAAATTCCGCTCAACACAAAAATAAATAAAGGGTTCTTGCCGAACACATCAAAAAATTGAGTCAATTTATTTTTAACCCCCTGCACTTCAATAAACCAAATCATCCCACCGATGGTCATTGCCGCAAGTCCGGTTGTATAAAGCACGTAGGAACTTGTCCAGATTTTCTTATTGATCGGAAAGCCGAGCGCCCAGATCCAGGCCAAAACAAGAAGGATAAAACCAGTTACAAACATACCCGACAATAGCTTAAAATGAGGTTCGTTTGAAGCCGGTACCTTGGACCATAACCAGTCCACCTGTCCTTGTTTCTTGATAAATACCCCTACCAGGTAACCAAATACAACCTGTACCACCGCTGGTAAGGTACTCATTAGCCCCTCGGGGTCAAATGGAACTCCCTCGCCCTTATAGATATGTGGCACGCCTAAAATAGCGATATCGTACTTTGTCCCAAACCACCCTTCCAAACTATATGGATCTGTTCCTCCGGCCAAAGCACAGACAGCCCAATACAATAATAATATAGTAGCAGAAATCCAGATAATTGCCTTCTCTTTAAAGTAATAAGCTAATATGGAGGCAAAACAATAAGCAATCGCGATACGTTGTAGGACTCCGAGGATACGGATACCCCGACTTGGATCATTTGGGTCTACCCATTGTTTAAAAACCAGTTCTGCTCCCTCCCATTTAATAAATGGCCACCAATTGATAAAAAGGCCTATTGCAAAAATCAGGATAGTACGTTTAAGTACTTTTTTCCAGAAAACTGCCGGACCGGCCTCCTGCAATCGCGGGATGACAAAGGACATCGCGTTTCCAACAGCAAATAGGAAAAATGGGAAAACCAAGTCGGTTGGAGAGCATCCATGCCAGGCTGCATGTTTCAGCGGTGCAAACATATGCGCCCATGTGCCCGGATTATTGACCATAATCATCAGAGCAACAGTAGCCCCACGAAATACATCCAAGGAATAATAACGTTGTTTTATCATAAATTAAGTGATTAGCTAGTAAATATAGGCATTTTGACTTCATTTTTATGCCAAATCTGAGTAATGATTGCACAAACAGGAAGCTTTTAACGATAAAACAGCACAAAAACAGGTGTTAAGAAAATTTCTTTTTAAAATTGTTTAAAAAGTTGTTAAAACTTACCTAAAATACTTATCTTTAGCTAACAATTATAACCATTTTCCTTTATTAGGTTAATTAAACAATGAAAGCTGACATTTTACGTTTATTATATTATAATAAGACACAATCCATTGCGGATCTTTCTAAATCTCTTTCAAAAAGCACACCTATAGTCACAAAGACGATTAATGAACTTGTGAAACAGGGACTTATTCTTGACAATGGACTGGGTGAATCAACAGGTGGCCGACGTGCCGCCCAATATGGACTCAATAATAACCTGCCCTACTATATCGTCAGTATAGCCATAGATCAATATTATAGTTCCTTCAGCATTTCCAATTTAGCGCACACTGTCATTGCACAACAGAAGGATATCGCCATCAACTTAAAAGAGCAGGATGCCGGGGAACGGATCCTTCATTCGCTGGAAATGATTCTTCATGAAAGTCAGATTGACAAACAACATATTATTGGTGTGGGAATCAGTATGCCCGGATTTGTTAATCCGGAAGAAAAAATAAATGACTCTTATCCCCAAAATTCTTCGCTCCACCATCTCTATAAGCAAATTGAAGAAAAATTGCAATTAGCCACGGTTATTGACAATGATTCCCGATGTGTTGCCTGGGCGGAAAAAGAATTTGGCCATGGGGTGGATATCGCGCATACCCTTGTCATCAATTTAAACTGGGGGGTTGGACTTGGAATTATCATAAACGGGGAAATTTTTAAAGGTGCCACAGGTTTTGCCGGAGAGTTTAGTCATATCCCTTTATCCGACAAAAACACCTTATGTTCATGTGGAAAGCGGGGCTGTCTGGAAGTCGAGGCATCTTTAAATGCCGCCATACAAAACACCGAATCAGATATTCAAAATGGCGAGTATTCAATTTATTCGACCTTTACCAAATTAAATTCCCATAAAGCCGACACATTGATCGAAGCAGCAAAACTGGGCGACCAAATCGCCATTAATAACCTTGGGAAGATCGGTTATATGCTCGGAAAAGGCATTTCAACCTTACTCCATATTCTCAATCCGAACAAAATAATTATTAGTGGCCGTGGAGCAGAAGTCGGTGATATTATCGCTCCCCAGATCCAGGTTGCGATCAATGAGTTTAGCATTCCCAAAATCGCGAAAATGACAAAAATAGAAATTTCGGAACTTCACAAAGAGGCGCAACAAATGGGCACTGCGGCTTTGGTCGCCGAGCACCTAATCGACAACATTATCAATTAGCCACTTAAAACGGTGGTTTTTATGCAGCCTGATTTGATTTTCAGTTTTAACTCTGAAATGTTAAAACACTAATGTAGCGTAATGTTCCAAACCGGCATTGGCTGACAAAAAATTGCTTAACGCCATTAAAAAATATAAAATCCGATAGTTGATCACAAAAATTGCCCGTCAAATCCTTTATGCGCTATACAAACGCCCATTAAAATTCGGGCGTTTTTCTTTTCAAACAAAATAAAATTCAGCTATCCCAAAAGGCTACTTTTTAAAAAAAAATAAAAAGGTATTTCCACTTAACATAAATATAACATATCTTTAGCGGTCACTAAATGGGAAAACACTAACGCATCCCCACATAACAGAATGGAATTGAAGGAGAAAATCCTTGTACATCTTTACTATTTAAAGGAGCTGTCTATTGCTGGACTTTCTAAAAGCCTGGCAAAAAGCACACCTATTGTTACAAAAGCAATTAATGAGCTATTAGAACAGCATATTATTGTAGACAAAGGTCTGGCAGCTTCGACCGGCGGCAGAAGGGCGGCATTATATGCGTTAAATGATCATGTTGACCAACTCATTATCAGTGTTTCTGTAGACCAGTTTTATACATCCATTCATCTGAGCAATCTGAAACAAGAAATTTTAGCTGAAACAGTGGATATCAGGCTCGACCTAAGAGACGAATCTGCTGGAAATGGTATTGTTGAGCACATCAGAGAATTTATTAATGTTCATAAATTAAAAAGCAGCAAAATTATTGGTATAGGAATCAGCATGCCTGGTTTTGTCAACGCGCACCTGGGGGTTAACGATTCATTTGCCGAAGATAATCCACTTCATCATCTTAAGCAAAACATTGAAAAGAAGCTCAATATACCAACGATAATCGACAATGATTCTCGTTGCGTCGCTTGGGCTGAAAAAGAATTCGGAAGTGGGGTCAACAGTACACATACGCTGGTCATCAATCTGAATTGGGGAGTAGGCTTGGGAATTATCATTAATGGTGAAATTTTCACGGGCGCTACAGGTTTTGCAGGCGAGTTTAGTCATATCCCGCTTTCTAACACCAACAGTTTATGTTCCTGCGGAAAAAGGGGCTGTCTTGAAGTCGAGGCATCTTTAAATTCCGCGATAGAGCAAACAGAAATGGCAATCCAACAAGGAGAGTATTCCATTTATAGCACGCTTATCAAGTCCATGAGCAACAAAAATAATGCCCTTATCGAGGCCGCAAAAATAGGCGATCAACTGGTCATCTACAATATCGGAAGGATCGGTTTTATGATTGGGAAAGGGATATCGACCTTACTGCACATCCTCAATCCAAACAAAGTTATTATCAGTGGTCGAGGAGCCGAGATCGGGCATATTTTAGGCCCGCAAATCCAGAACGCTATCAATGAATTCAGCATTCCGAGAATAGCCAAAATGACTGAAATAGAAATTTCGGGGCTACATAAAACTGCACAACAAAAAGGGACAGCTGCATTAGTTGTCGAACATTATATCAATCGCATTTTAACGAATTAAACTCTTTACTTAATTACCTAAAAAATGAGTCTATTTTACAAAAAAGCAGCGGGGTTAGCATTAGGCACTATATTTAGTGCTTCAGCCCTCTATGCGCAACAAACAATTACAGGTAAGGTATCCGATGACAAAGGACCTATTTCAGGAGCCACTGTAGCGGTCAAAGGAACTACAAAAGCGACACAGACAAACGCCAGCGGATCATTTAGCATTGATGCTGCTCCTGGTGAAACCATCCGTGTATCAATCGTCGGATACAAAGCCCAAGAAATCGTTGTTGGTTCAACTAAAACGATTAATGTAACCTTAATCTCAGATGCTTCAACATTAGGCGAAGTCGTCGTAACGGCCATGGGTATAAAAAGAGAGAAGAAGACATTGGGTTATTCTTTTCAGGAAGTGAAATCCGAGCAATTGACAGATGCCAAAGAAACTAATGTTGCGAATGCATTGGTCGGTAAAGTTTCCGGACTTCAGGTAATAAAAGGTTCGGCAGGCCCAGCCTCTTCCACCAAGATCACACTTCGGGGGAACAACTCACTTACAGGCGATAACCAACCATTAATCATTGTTGACGGTGTGCCGATGAACAATTTCCTGGGGGGTATGAAAGGTAATGGCGACAAAAATAATGATATGTGGAACCCTGCTACAGATATGGGCGGTGGTTTAGGTGACATCAATCCCGACGATATCGAAAGCATGTCTGTACTTAAAGGCGGTGCAGCATCAGCATTATACGGATCAAGAGCTGGTAATGGCGCCATCGTCATCACGACCAAATCAGGTAAAGCTCAAAAAGGCGCAGGTATTACCTACTCTTCAACAATCGGTCTTGAAACGATCTTCATGACACCGAATCTGCAAAATAGCTATGGACAGGGAAAAGACGGTGTTTATAATCCAATAAGTACAACGAGCTGGGGCGATAAAGTAAGTAAGGTATATGACAATATTGGCGCATACTTCAATACGGGGGTTAATCATACACAAAACCTTGCTTTTCAACAACAACTGGGCGAAACTAACATATACTCTTCTGCAACCTATTTAAACGACCAAAGTAAGATTCCGGGTTCTTCCTTAGAAAGAATCAATTTGATGACTAAGGTTACCTCATCATTTGGCCCTGATAAACGTTGGACTACCGATGTCAAAGTGCAGTACATGAATATGAACGCCAAAAACAGACCTATCTCTGGGCAAAACAATTCAAATGTGTATAGCACATTGTTTACCATGCCTCGTTCCATGAATATTCTCGATTTCAAAAATCCATTGAATGCGGTGGGTGATATGGCTTGGTATGGAACAAGTGAGAACAAAACAATGAACCCTTATTGGTTGGAAAAGTACCGTCTGAATAATGATATCCGTGACCGTTTTATCATGAACGGTAACATCAAATACAAATTCAATGACTGGTTAGATGCGGAAGCAAGATTTGGCCGTGATCAGTATACAACCAATTATGAAAACAAAACGTATGGTGGTAGCCCACTGATTACAGGAGGTAGTTACGGTGTTGGAAAAAACACATTCTTTGAAAACAACTTCACTGTTGCGTTAAACGCCCGTAAAGATAATTTGATCGGAAAATGGGGTGGATCTGCTTCTGTATTCGGACAAATTATGAAAACGAGATCAACTGGGATAGATGCAAGTACCGGCGAACTGCAAGTGCCAAATCTATTTTACATCAATAACAGTAAGTCATTCCCAACAATTGAGCAAAGTTTGTTACAAAAACAAATCAACTCACTTTATGCCACAGCTGAGATCAATTACGATAACTATTTATTCTTTAACGTTACCGGGCGAAATGACTGGTCATCTGCTTTAGGATTAGACAATAGATCATTCTTCTACCCTTCTGTAAGTGGATCATGGGTAATTTCGGACATGATTAACAAAACTGGAGGTTCATTGCCAAGCTGGTTATCATTTGCGAAGTTACGAGGATCTTATGCCGAAGTTGGTAATGACCTCCCTTCTTTCCAATTGTACAATGTGTATAACATTGGAAAAGATCCAAATGGGAATACGACTGCTGGAATGGGAAATACCAAATATAGCCCTAGCATTCTGAGCGAACTGATCAAAACCATCGAATTTGGTTTCGACACCCGTTTGTTCAACAGCAGATTGGGATTGGATTTTGCCTGGTATAAAACCAATGCGACCAACCAGTTGATCGACCTTCCAATGAACCCTTACAGTGGTTATGAATATGAAAAAATCAATGCTGGAAATATTCAAAACTCGGGTTTTGAAATTGTGTTGGACGGAAGAATATTGACAAATAAAGATCAGTTAACATGGAATTCCAGCCTGAACTTTTCAAGAAACAGAAATAAGATTATCAGTCTTGCCGAAGGGGTAGATATGTATCCGTTGGGTTCTTATGACAATGTATCTATCCGTGCCCTTGAAGGTGGATTGTATGGTGATATTTATGGTACTAAATTCTTAAGAGTCGAGGATCCGAATAGTGAATTCAATGGTCAATTGATCTTAAACGGCAGTGGACTGCCACAAGCAGCAAGCGGCCTTCATAAACTTGGAAACCAAGCACCTAAAGCATTGGTAGGCTGGAACAATAATTTTGCTTACAAAAACTTTGGATTGAGTTTTCAGGTAGACGGAAGATTTGGCGGCGAATTTTTCTCTGGGACAAATCTCAATCTACAGGCAAATGGTAGTGCTGCAGTTACCGCTCCAAATGGCGAGCGCAATCCATTTGTAGTAGATGGCGTGATCGCCTCTAACGGATCCTACACAAAAAATACCGTGCAAACGACGCAACAATTATATTGGACGCAAGTGACTTCCACATCAGGAAACTATGGTATTACAGAACAAAACGTATATGATGCCACTAATATCCGTTTGAGGAATGTAACATTAAGTTATAATTTTCCGAAAAGCATTCTTGGAAACAGCATCGTACAACGTGCCAAAGTGAGCTTGACAGCAAATAATGTCTGGATGATTAAAAGTTATGCCAATGGAGTAGATCCAGAGTCTGTATTTGCGATCAACTCAAATGCGACGGGCTTTGAGAACTTCTCTACGCCAACATCCAGATCATTCTTCCTTAATGTCACTTTAGGCTTCTAATCAATAAAAACGATAAATCATGAAAAATATCATATCAAAAATAGGTTTCGCAGTTCTTTTGGGAGGAGTAATCAGCTCATGCTCCAAATTTGAAGAGATGAACGTCAACCCCTATAAAGCTAATGACGAACAAGTCAAAATCGAATTCTTCTTTAACAACTCACTTACCGGCGCACAACAAGATCCCAATATCGCTGAGCGTATCTTTGTGCTTGACTGGAAAACAACAGGAAGACAGCATATGACCAATGGTCTTGCTACCGGGACAGTAAACGATGATTGGTCTAAAGAATATTATAGATATTCCGCGGAATGGATCAAAAATGCAACTAAAGGAATTGAGATTGCCACTAACGAAATCAATGCCGGTTCAGCGAAAGAATATACCAATAATTTACTACAGATTTCGCGTATCTGGAGAGCTTACCTGATTAGTGAGGTAACCGATAATTTTGGCCCTACCCCTATCGCTTTCGCTGAAGGCGTTAATCCAAAATACAGTTCAGTCAAAGATATTTACTATTATCTTTTCGAGGAACTTAAAGATGCGATTTCCAAAATAAAACCCGGCGTAAAGGTTCCTGATGATGTCGTCAAGTTTGACCGTGCATATGGTTTTAATGACGAGAAGTGGATCAAATATGCCAACTCAATGCGGATGCGTTTAGCGATGCGCCTATCGGAGGTTGATGCAAACAAAGCAAAATCAGAATTCGAAGCTGCTGTGGCTACCAATAAGTACATCAGCAATACAGCGGACAATTTCACTGTTGCAGAGAAAGACGGTTGGGATCCATTGACTGGCGTTATGAGCCGTAGCTGGAATTATCAGGCCCTTTCGGCTACATTAAACAACCTCTATCTTGGATTGGGTGGTATTCAAACCGAAAAGCAAGTTGCTGATGAGTTGAAATCTTCGATCAAAGCCGAAAACTACATTGGTAAGCGCTACAGCAACCATTTCACCAGCATGACTAATGATCCTTCTGCTGGGTATTGGCTGGATGGTCTGCCCAATAAAATTGACCCACGTGCGTTGAAGGCCTTTTTTATTCCGGGAGATTTTAACAACCGTAACTTCTTCGACAACGGTGACGACTCTAAAAAAACTGTAGACACCTTAGTAAATGGCAGTACGAAAATTGCAGTCAATACCAAATATACCTGGAATGCGTTTTCATTAGGTGACTGGGCAGCAAAAGGAACAAACAACCGATTGAGAAGCACATTGGTAGGTAAAGTTCCGGCGCTTGCAGTCCAGTTCAGAAGAAGTACAAATAGCCGTATTTTCTTTGCCAACTGGGAAACGTATTTCCTATTGGCCGAAGCATCGTTAAAAGGATGGATGACAAAAACTTCAGCGCAGGAAGCTTATGAGAGTGGTGTCAGAGCCAATTTCGATTACTGGGGTGTAGGTCAGTTTGCATCCGAATACCTAAGCTCGACTGATTATAACAGAGTAGGTACTTCAGTTAGTTTCACACATATTACCGAACCGGGTGATGCACATACCATGGATTATATTGATGGCTATACCAATGCTGCCGGTACAGTAAGCATTAAGTATCCTGTCAATTCACTTTACAAAAATGGTACAGTACGCAATGACTTGTTGACGAAGATTATTACTCAAAAATTCATTGCCAATTTACCTTGGTTACCATTGGAATCCTGGAATGATCAAAGAAGACTGGGCTTACCTTTCTATGAAAATCCTGCAATTGAAAATGCCTTGCCAAACTTGCCTGATCTTACAGCAGCAAACTTTATGACAAGCAGCATCAAATTCTTTCCACAACGATTAGCATTCCCATCGTCATTTAGGGATACTGATCCTGCGGAATACCAAAATGCGGTTTCGTTATTAGGTGGAGCAGATAAAGTATTGACACCACTTTGGTGGGCAAAACAGAAATAAGTTTTTCACCCAATGCATTATAATTAAGCCGGCTATAAGCCGGCTTTTTTGTTAACAAGCAGCGAAAACCTTTTCGTATAGCTTTTGTTACAATCCTTCTATTCAACGTCTCTTCAAAAACAATAAAGAACACGGTTTTTGCTACTAAAAACCGTTAAGTTCAAAATTCTTTTTAAAAATTTTAAAAAGAATTTTGAACTTAACACAAATAGTATATATCTTTAACATATAAAGCTTATAAGGCAATTATACTATGAAAACCAGATTGACCTTAAAATTGAAAAGTCGATCAATTAACTAAGAGACAGAATATATAATACCAATTGAACTAGATTTATGATTATCGAGATTTTACGATTGTTGTATTACAAGCCGATGCAACCGATTGCAGATATCGCAAACTCTTTATGCCGCAGTATTCCGTCTGTCACTAAACAGATTAACGATCTTTTGGCAAAAAAAGTCGTTGTGGAAAAGGGTTATGCCGCATCTACTGGGGGGAGAAAAGCTATACAATATATGCTCAATGAAGATTTGAAGCATAGTATTGTTAGCATTACTATAGATCAATTTTATACATCTATCTCTTTATCAACTCTTAAAGCAGAAATCGTTTCTTCAAAAAATAGTCTTCCGATTGATCTTAAAAATAAAAATGCAACGAAGACAATCTTACAGGCCATAAATAATTTCTTTGAGACTGTCCCTATAGATACCAGCCAAATTATTGGCATCGGAATCAGCATGCCTGGATTCGTTAATACGGATACTGGATTTAATGAATCGTACAATGAAGAATCACCTTTGTACAACATACGAGAATTAATTGAAAAGAGTTTTGACATTCCTACTGTTATTGACAATGATTCACGCTGTGTCGCCTGGGCAGAAAAGAAGTTTGGAGGAGCAAGGGATTCTTCCCATTGCTTGGTGGTCAATCTAAATTGGGGAGTGGGGCTAGGCATTTTGATTAACGATGACATATTCAAAGGTACATCAGGTTACGCTGGCGAGTTTAGTCACATCCCGCTCTCGGAAGCACTGACCTTATGCTCATGTGGAAAGAGGGGATGCCTTGAAGTTGAAGCTTCTATAAGTGCAGCAATTCGGAATATCGAAAGAGATATTCAAAATGGGGAATATTCAATATATGAAAAACTGGTCGAGGAACATGCTAATAAAATTGAAGCTTTAATCGAGGCCGCTCAAATTGGTGATCAAGTTGCCATTAATAATATTGGAAAAATCGGTTATCTACTTGGCAAAGGGATATCAACATTAATACATATTTTAAATCCCGACAAGATAGTTATAAGTGGCCGTGGAGCGGAAATTGGCGATATTTTGGCACCACATATCCAAGTTGCAATTAACGAATATAGTATTCCTAAAATCGCTAAAAAGACGACATTAAGTATTTCCAGTCTACACAAAAAAGCACAACAGATAGGAACATCTGCTTTAGTCATAGAAAAATACATTACCAACATAATTAACTAACGTTTTACACAAACACCTAAAACATGAGTCTATTTTACAAAAAAACTGCAGGATTGGCGTTATGTACACTTTTTAGTGCGACATCGCTCTATGCTCAGCAAGGCATTACTGGAAAAGTTTCAGATGCCAATGGACCTATTGCCGGGGCAACGGTCTCTGTTAAAGGAACAAATCGAGGTACTCAAACTGCAAAAGACGGTACATTTACATTACAAGCATCGGCAGGCGAAACATTGCGGATATCAATTGTAGGTTATAAAGCGCAGGAAATTGCCGTGGGAGGATTCACGAAAACAATTAATGTTACGCTGACTGACGATGCCTCAGCTCTGGAAGAAGTGGTTGTCACAGCAATGGGAAGAACCATGGAACAACGAAAGGTCGGATATTCTGTCGCAACCGTTAAGGGAGAAGAAATAATCAAGACTTCACCAACAAATTTTGCATCAGCAATTTATGGCAAGGCGACAGGTGTTTCAATTAACTCAAATGCAGGGGGTGGTAATTCAGCTGTAAGTATAGATATTCGTGGAAATATGAACTCCATTAGTTTCCAAAAGCAGCCTCTTATCGTAGTCGATGGTATTATAACGCGCAATGAAGAAGTTAATAATTCAGGTTATTGGAACGATCAACGTATACGAGGAAATGGTATATTAGATATAAACCCTGAAAATATCGAAAGCATCAATATTTTAAAAGGTGCTGCTGCTTCTGCATTATATGGATCCGACGCAGCGGCGGGTGTAGTGGTAATTACAACAAAAAGTGGTAAAGGTTCACAGGGATTCGGGATTGATTTTAGTCTTTCCCAGGGGATAGAGCAAGTTGGAACCCTACCAGATTATCAATATGAATTTGGTCCTGGATATGCTCGAACTGCCGCATCAGGAGTTGAAGCCGACGGTTTTATTCATAGAAAAGTTTCTAACGGAAGAATTTGGTTTGGAACTCCAAACAATGCTAATACATACAGTATTGCAGCTCCTTCAAATTATAAAGAAGGCGATATTATTAAACAACCTAGATTTAGCGCTTGGGGACAATTTGGTCCTAGATTTGATGGCTCAGAGGTCGTTTTTTGGGATGGGCAAATTAGAAACTACCAAGCATATACCGATAACTATAAAAAGTTTTATCAAAACGGGAGGAGCGGTATTTATAACCTAGCGATCTCAAATTCAAACGAAAAATCAAACTATCGCCTTTCTTATACCAGAAATACCTATCAAGGTGTTATGGAAAGTGGCCCACAAAATAAAAATACATTCAATTTAAATTCAACTTATAATCTTTCTCCTCGTTTGAATGTTAGTGTAATTGCCAATTATGTCAATGAACATATTAACAATCGTCCGTTTATGATCGATAGGATGACGAACAATTATACAGGTTTTCTAAGTTCTGTCAATAATATTGACTGGTTTAAAAAATATTATAAAACTCGTCAAGGATTCAAATATGTAACAGCAGGCAATCGTACACAAAACCCTGAAGAAGCGTTTGCGGTCTCTGTTGCGGGTACCGATTATATGGATTATTTCTGGACACAGAATGAAAGACAATATGATGAGTACAACAATAGATTAATGGCGACAGGAAAAATTAACTATAAAATTCTAGATAATCTTTCCATAAGAGGTACTATCGGTACGGATTTCACAAGTTTCTATTCTGAAAACAAAGAGCCAAACACCCTTCCATTAGCAATTGGAACCTCTGGTTATTACAGTACCAATCACAATAGATTTAATATTTTATATGGAGATGTGTTGGTTGCATACAACACTAAATTATCCGAGTCCATTGCATTAAACCTACAAGCGGGTTACCAAGGTAGAGAAGAAAACTATAATTACTCTTCACAAAATACCGAAGGTGGATTGTCTCAACGTAACTGGTTTTCCATGAATGCCTCTAATAGTGCTACCCGAGGATATTCCTCTCGTAGAAATTTAGTAAAAGACGGTCTATTTGGAGTAGTTGGTTTGGAAGTCAATAATTATTTATTCTTTGAAGGGTCATTACGTCAAGAAAGGACTTCTACACTTGCACCTGGAAATAACGTATTTTATTATCCTTCAATCAGCAGTTCATTCGAATTAAGTAATGCATTCAAGTTACCAAAGTTCATCAATTACAGTAAGCTAAGAACTTCATTTGGTATTGTAGGAAATCCACCGGATATTTATGCTGCTAACGTTGTTTATACAGCGCAAAGCGTCGCAGGGACTCCAACATTAGTAGTACCCTCTACTTATGGAAATAACAATTTAAAAAACGAAACTAAACGAGAGTTTGAAATCGGTTTGGAAAACAAGTTTTTCAATAACAGAGCTGGGTTAGATATCACATACTACAACAACAAAATTGTGGATATGATTGTACCACTGGATGTTGCATATTCCACTGGCGTAAATAGCATTATGCAAAACGTTGGTAATATGAAAAACTATGGCTTAGAGATTGGTCTGAATGTAGTGCCAGTTAAAACAGATAATTTCACTTGGGATAGCCGGATCAATTTCGCGTTCAATCGAAATAAACTTCTTAAGCTAGCAGATAATTTAGAAATGTTACAACATTCAAATGTTGATAATGGCTCGCTTTATGTCCGCTCAAAAGTTGGCGATGCCGCTGGAGACATTTACACATACGATCTCAAAAGGAATTCGGATGGAAGTCTTCTTGTGGGAGATGATGGATTTTACGTGCCAGATTGGGACAATTTAATTGTAGCAGGAAATATTCAGCCTAAAGCTGTTGGGGGCTTTATTAATGGATTTACATATAAATCGTTCTCGATAAACACAGTTATTGATTTTCGTTTCGGAGGTCAGGTTTATTCACCATCAATCCAGTATGGACGAAGTGCGGGTATGTATAAAGAAACACTATTTGGTAGAGATGAGGCCACAGGTGGACTAGCTTATTACGACGACGGTAATGGCAAATTTATAGCAACAAATGGAAACGCAGCTCCAAATGGAAAAGCTGTTTATCACGACGGTATGATTTTAGAAGGTAAACATGCAGACGGAACAACAAATAGCACAATAATTGAAGCTGGAGAATATTATCGCTTATCTAATTATTGGGGCGCTTATCCAGGTTCTGGTTTAACAGGAACATATAAGTCAGCTGTCTTCGATAATGACTTTATTAAAATGAGAGAGATATCTCTAGCATATAAGCTACCAGAATCTATAAGTAAAAAAATAAAATCGAAAAATGTAACTGTTACCGCCTATGGTAGGAATTTATTCTTCTTCCATAAGACAATCCCTCATCTCGATCCTGAAGCAACAATCGGTACAAATTGGATCACACGTGCCAATATCGGTAATGCTGGTGTAGTTCCAAGATCTTTTGGCTTGTCTGTAAGAGCATCATTTTAATTTAAAATCTTAGGTTTATGAAAAATACAATTAAAAACATAATATTAGGAGGACTATTAATCACAGCTGGTTTCTCGTCCTGTAAAAAGTCCTCTTTTGATGATAATTATTACAATCCGGAGGCGTCTGTTGAGGCTGATATACCTCGCCTTTTCTCAGGTCTTCTTTTTAATCAGAGCAAAGCAAGTGCAAATACAATCATGCCAAGATATTGGAATCTGTATGTTTTCCAATTACCTACTCTAGGAACATATTCACAACTGTTTGGGTATACTTCTGGCCCAGGAATGTATGAACAAAAAACCGCTTATTCCCAAGGTCGTTGGCAATACTATTACACTGCTCCAATGGCATCGTATAAAGAAATTACCAAATTCTACGATCATTTAACTTCCACCGAGGATAAGGAGGGATATAATATTTTCGTACAAACAAGTAAAGTATTTCTTTATGATCAAACCGCTCAAATGATTGATATGTGGGGTGATATCCCGTTCTCAGAAGCTGGACAGGTAATATCTACTGGCGGTACAATCATAAATGGTAAATATGATGACCAAGCAGCCTTGTATAACCAAATGATTGATGATCTTAAAAAGATATCGCTCTTTTTGAATGAAAATAAGACTGCCACCTATTACAAGCAAATGTTCGATAAAGCGGACATACTTAATGCCGGCAATATTGAGAAATGGAAAATTTATGCCAATTCCTTAAGGTTACGTTTAGCGATGCGTATAAGCTACGTGAATGAAGCGAAAGCTAAGGAAGTTGTCAATGAAATTCTATCAAATCCAACCACTTATCCAATTGTTACTTCGTTAACTAACTCTATAAAGATAGATGCAAGAGGAACTGAACTGAGAAGTGTAGTTGGAGTCGATGGAATAAAAGCATCATTTGAGAGTAGTGGATTCAATTACGCACCAGGATTTGTAATTAACAATGTAATGAATCCTTCTAACGATCCACGTCTAAAGGTATTTTTCTCAAAAAATGCGACAGGAAAATATCTTGGTTTAGATCCAAATCTTGATGCTACTACTCAAGAAAATCAAATCAATAATAACTTAATTTCGAGAGTGGATTCCGCAACATTTAGCAGAAACGATAAATTTCCAGGAATTATTATTACTCCGGCTGAGATTTCATTCTTAAAAGCTGAAGCTAATGAAAGGTGGGGTATTGGAACATCTGCATCAACAGAGTACGAAAAAGGAATAAGACAATCAATTGAATTTTGGTTTTATATTAACTCCTTAAATGACAATGCTGATGGTACGGCTTATGTTCCAAAGGTGAAACCGACTGAATCCGAAATTACAACGTTCTTAGCCAACTCTATCATTTCGTATACAGGAACAAAAGATCAGAAATTGGAAAAGATAGCTACACAGAACTGGTTAAACTTCTCTGTAATACAAGCACAACATGCATGGGCTGAATATAGAAGAACAAATTATCCTAAGCTAATATTTAACAAGGATAATTCGTCGCTTCAGAGCCCAACACCGCCCAATCGCCTGCTTTATCCAGAGAATGAGCGAACCTACAACACAGCAAATTATGAAGCTGTTAAGGGCAAGGATAATGTTACAGCAAAGATTTTCTGGGACGTTAACTAAACCAGACTCTACATCTACCAAACAGAAAGCCACTCTCGGGTGGCTTTCTTATGTTCATTTTTATTATATTTATACATGCAAAAACTGACAACCATTATAGCAACCGTACTGCTGGCAACAACCTCTACATTGGTCTCTGGACAGGCTCATAATGTATCGGGCGGCTATCAAAAACCTACCGATCCGCAGGTGATCGAAAACCTCGAACAATGGCAGGACATGAAATTCGGTCTCTTCATGCACTGGGGTACCTACAGTCAATGGGGGATTGTGGAAAGCTGGAGTATCTGTCCCGAAGATGAGGGCTGGACACAACGCAAACCAGAGCATGGTAAAACCTATTTTGAATACCTTAAGAATTACGAGAATCTACAAACAACATTCAACCCCACAGATTTTAATCCTCAAAAATGGGCGGATGCAGCCAAAGCAGCCGGAATGAAATATGTGGTCTTTACAACCAAACACCACGATGGCTTTGCAATGTTCGATACCAAGGAATCGGATTATAAGATCACATCCACCAAAACGCCTTTCTCCTCCAATCCGAAAGCGAATGTGACCAAAGAAATCTTCAATACCTTTCGCAATGATGGTTTCAAGATCGGAGCTTACTTCTCCAAACCTGATTGGCACTCCGAATATTATTGGTGGCCCTATTTTCCTCCAAAGGACAGAAATGTAAATTATGACCCTAAAAAATATCCTGAGCGTTGGCAGAAATTTAAAGATTTTACCTACAACCAGATCAATGAACTAACTTCGGAATACGGAAAGGTGGATATTTTATGGTTGGATGGTGGACAGGTGCGCCCTTTAGAAACCGTGGACAAATCTGTTGATTGGCAACAGACAATCAAAATGGACCAAAATATCGATATGGACCGCATCGGTGGCATGGCCCGAAAAAATCAGCCGGGGATCATTGTTGTTGACCGCACAGTCCCAGGCAACTGGGAAAATTACGTAACTCCGGAACAGGCTATACCCGAACATCCATTGGATATCCCATGGGAAAGCTGTATCACGATGGGGGACTCGTTCAGCTATGTGCCCAATGACAATTACAAACCCACAAAGAAAATTGTCGAAACTCTCGTCAAGATTATTTCCCGTGGTGGCAACTATTTGCTTAATATCGCACCAGGTCCCAAAGGGGATTATGACCAAACCGCTTATGACCGGTTAAAAGAATTATCTGCCTGGATGAAGATCAATCAGAATGCGGTCTATGCCACTCGTACCATCGCCCCATACCATCAGGGTGATTACTATTACACCAGAAGTAAAGACAGCAAGATCGTCAATGTATTCCACCTTTCGGAAGGAGACGCTTATCAACAGCCAAATGAATACATCTTTCAGGTACCTGATAATTTTAAAGTGAAAAAAATTACCATTCTTGGCCACAAAGGCCGCCTGGATTGGTCACAACGCGACAACCAAATTACCTTAAGAAGTCCGGCGACAAGATTCAATTATGCAACCGCAATTCAATTGCAAAGCAAATAATAAAAAAGCAGCTGCCCCTATGTCAGCTGCTTTTTCTGATTGTTCAAGCAATTCCTTGTCAGACAATTTTGCGCGTATTTTCAATTTAATAATAGCTGCATTTCAAATACAAGCAGCCTGGATCCTAGCCTAAAAATAAAAAACAATATCCATTCAATTTCCGCCCGTCAGTTTAGCGGCAATCACAGCCTAATGAAACAAATAATCTCATTTTTTACAGTAATACTCTTTACATGTTATTCATGCAAAACCTATAAGCCGCAAATAGTCTCATCCCAGCAGATATTTCAGGAAGGGCATGTTGATTTTAAGCAATGCCATGCTTCCACCATCCAATCCATAGGTAAAGATAGTCTCCTTGCTTGCTGGTTCGGTGGTACACACGAATCCAATCCCGATGTGGTGATATGGAGTTCTTATTACGCAAACGGAAAATGGCAAACACCGGTCCAAATCGCCGATGGGATTCTTGCAGACAAGCGCTATTCGACCTGGAATCCCGTGCTCTACCAGCACCCAAATAGCGACTCTCTGTGTCTATACTATAAAATTGGTCCTAATCCGCGCGAATGGAAAGGTTATGTCAAATACTCCCCCGACAAAGGTCATCACTGGTCTGCAGCACAGGCATTACCCGATGGTATTTTGGGCCCAATCAAAAACAAACCATTTACATTGCCTAATGGGACTATACTGTCTCCTTCCAGCTCCGAATCGAAAGAAGAAATCTGGAAAGCACACGTAGAAATCAGTCACGATCGGGGTAAAACCTGGACTATTCATCCCATTCAACCTGATACAAGTATTCAGGTCATTCAGCCCAGTATTGTCCAACACAAAGATGGTCGCCTCCAGGTACTTTGTCGCAGTAAAGAAAATAAAGTAATGAGTGCCTTTTCCGCTGACCAAGGTAACAGCTGGGGGGCATGGCAAGCGACCAACCTCCTCAATCCCAATTCAGCCACGGATGCCATCCAATTGAACAACGGTCTATTTATGATCGTATATAATCCAGCAGTTGCGGGAAGCAACTGGTGGGAAGGTCGCACAAAACTCCATGTCGCAACATCCGAGGATGGTCTTCACTGGCGTGATAAACTGATTTTGGAAGATGGTGTCCAGGGAGACGAATATTCCTATCCTACTATTATCCAAGACAAAAGTGGTCTGATCCATATCACCTATACCTGGAATAGAAAAAGTATCAAACACATTGTCCTTAAATAAACAAAGGGATCTATTTTCGATAGATCCCTTTGTTTATTTAATAAGCTGTCTTAATAATCCTTCTTTAGTTCCATCTCTCCTTTCAATCGGATATCGTCGGACGATGCCCCAACCAGCAACCTGAATTTCCCTTTCTCTGTTTTCCACACATGATCTGCATTCCATAATTTAAGGTCTTCTTTGCTCAACTGAAAAGTGTAGCGTTCTTTCTTTCCGGCAGCGATCGCTTTACGCTCGAACTGTTTTAACTGCATTACAGGCGTTACTACCGAACTCACTTCATCGACAACATATAATTGTGCCACTTCATCACCAGCTAGACTGCCCTTATTTTCTACATCAAAGGAGACCGTACAGACAAAATCATCTGCAGCTTCAGTTAGCCCTACCTGTAAATTGCTGTAATCAAATTTACTATAGCTTAATCCATAACCAAAGGCATATAGCGGTTTAGCGGACATCTCCACATAATCATGATGCTTCGGCTTTGTGTGATTATAGTGTACCGGAAGCTGGCCAACCGAACGTGGTACAGAAATCGGTAGTCTACCGGCTGGATTATAATCGCCAAATAGCACATCTGCGATTGCCAATCCACCCTCCTGCCCCGGATACCATGCATTCACGATAGCGGGAATATGTTCCGCCGCCCAGTTCAGATTGAGCGGTCTGCCCATTATCGTCACCAGCACGACAGGTTTTCCGGTTGCCTGGACCGCTTTCATGAGTTTTAATTGATCGCCCATCATATCCAATGAAACGCGGTCAAATCCTTCCCCACTTTCCATGTCACTGACGGTGTTGGGGTCCACATTGGCTGCTCCTGTTGCCTGGTAGGAAGTTTTGAAATCCCGCGCGCTGGAGCCTCCAAGGATCAACACCACCACATCGGCTTGCTGCGCTGCAGCCACCGCAGCCGGAATATCAGATTGCGCCGTATCCCGGATCGCACAACCTTTCACATAATCGACTTGCGTGCCTTTGCTCACAGCTGCCCGGATACCGGTCAATACGGTCTGCACCTTGCCATCGGCCTGTGGCGCAGTATAATCACCCAATTGATTATAACCGTTATCAGCATTCGGTCCAATAACCGCGATCCGTTTCAATGATTTGCTTAAGGGTAGTATATTTTGCTCGTTTTTCAGCAAGATAATAGATTCCTTGGCAACTGCCCTTGCCACAGCCTTATTTTCAGCTGTCGCAACCTTTTGGGCAACCAGCTTCTCATCTACATAGGGCTGGTCGAATAGTCCAAGATTAAACTTCATCCGTAATACCCGGGCCACTGCGGTATCCAATACAGCGGGCTCCACTAAACCTTGCTGTACAGCTTTCAAAAGATTGGGACCGTATCCCGATCCACTCAGGTCAACATCCAACCCCGCATGTATACTTTGCGAAGCCGCTTCCTCTGCTGTGGCAGCCGTAGCATGCCCCCCGTTGAGTCCAGAGATACTTAATAAATCAGATACTACAAATCCTGTAAAGCCCCAATCTTTTCGAAGGATATCCTTTAGCAACCAGGGATTGGCCGAGCAGGGAATTCCATCAATACTATTATATGCCGTCATCACCGAGCCCGCACCGGATTTCACAGCCTTTTCAAACGGTGGTAAAAAGTAGTGTCTGAGGCTCCGTTCACCAAATGAGACCGACTCACCATTGTGCCCCCCATCGGGCGCAGCATAAGCAACAAAATGTTTTAACGTACCAATAATTTTATCCCCTTGTCCAAGTTTCTCGCCCTGAAAACCACGGATCATCGCAGTTCCCATCTGCCCAATGAGGTAAGGATCCTCACCATAGGTTTCCTCTGTTCGCGACCAACGTGGGTCGCGCGCAAGATCCAGCACCGGGCCATAACCGTTTTTCCCACCGACAGCATATGTTTCCTGTGCGATTGTTGAGGCCATACGCTGAATCAAATTTGGATTCCAGGTACTCGCCTGTCCTATTGCCGTTGGGAATACCGTGGCACCAATCGCCATATGTCCATGTGGAGCCTCTTCCGATAGCAGCAATGGGATTCCCAAACGGGTACTATCCAACATATACCGTTGAATCGCGTTGGTTGCACGTGCAGCTTCTACAGGACTAAGCCCATTCAGCAGTGTTTTTTGCGTCCAGGGATCGGCACGCAGCGTTGCCCACAACAATCCAATATGCTGCTCTTTTGCTGCTTTCCTTAATTTGTCACTCACTCCTACCTGTTTACCTTTCTTCGCATACATATCCCACCCAAGCACTTTGCTCAGCTGCCCCACCTTCTCTTCTACAGTCATCCGACCCAAAAGATCTTGCACCCGTCGTTCTGTTCCAAGCTTACTATCCTTATAAGGGAGTTGCTGTGCTTGAAGCTGAGGATAAAGTAAAGTGGACATCGCCGTCAAAAGTAGTATTCGGAGTTTCATAAGTTTAAAATTACCGTAGTTATGCAACCGGTTTCCAAAAGACTAAAATAAGGATTTAAAGATAATAATCAAGATAATTTTTCTGTTATGGAAATTTCACCAATTGCATCAATGGAGCGAATCAAATGCTAGCATCCTATGTCATATAAAAAAAAGACGGCAAGCCGTCTTTCCATTCATGTGTTATAGGAATGCTACTTATTTATTTTCTTTACTTTTTCCCTTAAAATGGTACTCCATTGGTATATAATCAACCACGGGATTGTTATTTCGATAGGTTAAGACCAAATAATCTCCGTCCACAAGGACACCATAGCTTTCGTACTGATCGCTATCAGCAAACTTAATACTCTTTTTCTCCCCATCATAGGTAAAAGACCGTTCAGACTTTCCCTCTAAAATAGACTGCTCAAAGGTTGGTTTATTGGAGTCACAAAGCTCATTTCCACGCTCCAGCTTCAATTTTTGAAAATCATTGCCAAAAGAAAACGAATAATGGTTATCCTTTTCACAATCTTCCGGTTTATAATGATATAGCTCGTCTTTCGCATCACCATTCGCGAATGTAGGAACCCAATCATAGAGCGCTAATTGTTTTTTCAGATCGTCCGGTGCTATTTTTTCCGGACTAATGGTATCCTTGCTGCAGCCGCAAAACAAAATCAATACTAAAATTCCGCTAAATAATTTATTCATATTAGTTCTCATTTAGTTATAAGTTCATAACGTTTCAATAGAACTGGCCGCTACAGCGCGAGGGCACTTTTTAACCAAATAGATAAAAATCCATTATTTTCCTCGATTAACCCGTACAGCAAACAATCCGCAGGCAGCGTACATTTAAATCGTGTAATTATATCCCTGAAAAATAAGCCATAAATACCGGCCTTTACCAAAAAACGTTTGATTAAACACACTATAATAAATGTTAAAAACAATGTTAATTAACTGACTATCAAAACATATTTTGTTGATAACATTTTACCACCAATGTTTCTGAAAAACAACCGGCTCTTCAAGAAAAAGTGTCAGTTCAAAAAAAAAATCATGCTGTTTGCCAAGGGTAAAATAAGAGTTAGCTGTCATAGAGATAAAGCTTAATCAATATGAAACTAACATCCATCTTAATAATTGCGCTGACGACCCAGACAATGCAATCACTTGCCCAGGCACAAGATTCGACGAAGACAGACCGACAGGTGGTGACCGAGACTGTGAAAGGCACTGTCCTAGACAAAAATACAAGACTACCGCTCATCGGCGCCACCATCATACTTTCTTCCAAGGGTGTAACAAAAACGGTTAGCACGGATCAACAAGGGGTATTTAAGCTTCCACAAGTTCCAGTAGGACGTCAGATCCTACAAGTGCGTATGGCGGGATATAGGCAGGAAGAATTATCGGAGCTGCTCATTATCTCTGGGCGTGAGAATATACTTAATATTGAAATGGAAGCACAGGCGAATACGCTGAACGAAGCGGTTGTCTACGCCAATACAGGAAAGCAGCCCTTAAATCAAATGGCAATGACCAGTGGCCGCTCCTTTTCTCCTGAGGAGACCAATCGTTATGCCGGCGCTTTCTTTGACCCGGCAAGAATGGCACAGAGCTTTCCAGGCGCCGTGGCAGGTGGTGATGATAATGAAATTATTGTACGTGGAAATTCCCCCAAAAGCTTACAATGGCGATTGGAAGGCATTGAAATTGTCAACCCCAATCACTTTGGAGCCGAAGGTGCTGCGGGTGGCGGGATTAGTATGCTCAATACAATGGTTTTGGGAAAATCTGATTTCTATACTGGTGGACTGGCCGCTGAATACAACAACGCGATATCGGGGGTATTTGACCTTAGATTCAGAAGAGGAAATACCGATAAACGCGAATACACCTTCAATGTTGGGGTATTGGGGGTAGGTGCAACCTTAGAAGGCCCTTTCAAAAAAGGAAGTGAGGCATCTTATTTAATCAGCTACCGATACTCCTCATTGAGTCTATTGGAAAAAATAGGTGTAAAAGTCTCGGATACGGGTATCCCGAAATATCAGGATCTCTCTTTCAATTTTGTATTTCCAACTAAGAAGGCCGGAACATTTTCGTTATTTGGGATCGGCGGCTTGGGAACAGTCAAAGAAACTGCCAAACGCGATTTCCAAAAATGGGAAGAGCGAACAGATGCACAGGACATGAACCTGGGATTTAATGCCGGTAGTGCCGGGCTAAAACATCAATATATCGCCAACGATCGATTGTACTTCAGCAATATTATCTCGGCATCGATCAGCCGCAATTCCAATAAAACTGATACCCTGACACAGGATTACGTAGCCAGTCTATATCACAAAGATAAATTTACAAATACAGCAATCCGCTATGCCGGTAGTCTCAATTACAGAGCAAGCAGCAAAAACACCATCCGCGCAGGTATCAACGCCAGCTTACTGCGCTATGATCTCTATGCCCTGACCTATGACACCGAACTTGCGGCATTAAAAGAACGGATCAATGAAAACGGCAGTACCAGTACCTACGATGCTTTTGCCCAGCTCAAAACTGAATTATCCGATCGCCTGACCTTAAACACGGGTATACACGCCAACTATTTTGCCTTAAGCAAAAGTTGGACTGCAGAACCGCGACTGGGTCTAAACTGGAAAGTCGCAACTGACCAAACCATATCTTTTGGTACCGGACTGTATAATCGTCTAGAACCACTCAGCTATTATTTTGCAAAGAGTGGAAACGGTCAAAACACAACCACTCCTACCGCACTATCACCCACCAAATCCGCTCAGGCTGTCATCGGCTATGAAAAAAATCTAAGCCGCACGCTGAGATTCAAAACCGAAGCCTATTATCAACATTTATATAATGTCCCGGTTTCCTCAGATCCAGAAATGAATTTTTCCCTGCTCAACGTATCGGACATTTCGGCCATCGGCACATCCACTTATCGCCAGCTGATCAATAAAGGTACTGGCAGAAACTATGGGATCGAGTTAACGGTGGAAAAATCACTTAGCAAGGGTTATTATTTTATGGCCACCACTTCAGTATTTGATTCTAAATTCAAAGCACTCAATGGTAAGGAATACAATACCACATTTAACACCCGCTATGTTGCCAATCTGTTATTAGGAAAAGAATGGACGGTCGGAAAGAATAAAAATAACCTATTTGGTATGAATGCCAAACTGATTTATGCCGGCGGTAGAAAATACTCGCCAGTGCTCGAAGAAGAATCTTTGCGACTGGATGAGGAAATCATCGATCAGAGTCGGATCAATACCTTAACTGCTGATCCCTATATCCGATTGGATTTTTCATCCAGCTATCGGATCAATCGTAAAAAAGTGAGTCATCTCATTATTCTGGATATTCAAAACCTCCTCAACAGGGAGAATACAGTCGGGATGCATTACAATTTCAGCAAACGTATCATCGAACCGCAAAAATGGACCGGTATTATCCCAACCATCAATTATCGGATTGAGTTCTAAACATCATATTATGACTGGACGCCCAAGAAGTGATACACATGCAAACAATTAAACTGATGAACAGTATTCAAATTTTTGATAAAGAAGCCCAGCCCCACTGGGCTCTTTCTATTTAATCCTACCGTCCTCCTCTGGACAAAAAAATATACCCTCCAAAAACACGGGCTTTTTCTGCCTGGTCCAACCATCAGAATCCTGCGCTATTAAGGCTATTGTTACGAAAACGATTGCGAAGAAAGCGTAAAATCAATGATCCCGAATGCCGTAAATTCACTGTAAAGAAAATTCATTTTTTCATCCAATTAAATCTAACAAAGCCTATGATCAAGATCCAAAACGCATCCGTTGCGAAAAATCGCTGGGTGCACGCGGCAATTCCATTATCCTGCCTGTTGGTCGTATCCAATCTGGCAGCATCCCAGGCGGCTCCTTCGACGCCTAAATTTATGCCAAGTAAACTTTCATTAGCCATACAACAAAGTTCCATCCAAGGTAAGGTTGTGGACAGCGAAGGCAAGGGGATCGCAAACGTAACGATCCAGATTAAGGGAACCAATCAAGCCACATCAACCAATGCAACCGGTTCTTTCGAACTCAATAGCCAACAGAAAGAAGTCACCTTGGTCATAAGAAGTATTGGCTACAAAGCCATTGAAACGACAGCCCATGCAGGTTCACCTTTGACCATCACCTTGGATAAAGAATCCAAGGGGCTCGAAGAAGTTGTCGTCGTCGGTTTCGGTACCCAGAAAAAAGAAAATGTGACCGGTTCGGTATCCTCTGTCCAAATGTCTGAAGTCCTGGAAAGCAGGCCCGTTACCTCCCTATCGGCAGGTCTAGCAGGTCAGGCACCCGGGCTATATGTCAATCAGGGCTCGGGTAGACCTGGAAATGATGGTGGTACCCTTCGGGTGCGCGGCCAAGGAACATTGAATAACGCCAATCCGCTTGTCGTAATCGATGGTGTGATCGGCGATATGAACCTCATCAATCCGCAGGATGTCGAAAGTATTTCGGTATTAAAAGATGCCGCATCCGCTTCTATTTACGGCTCCCGCGCCGCCAATGGGGTTATCCTCATCACGACGAAAAAGGGGAAGACCGAACAGTTTAAAGTTACCTATAATAATTATTTCTCCAGCCAGAAACCTTCCAATACCATCCATATGGTTTCTAACTATGCCAATTACATGGAGCTGATCAATGAAGGCTACAAAAACGGCGATCCCAATGCGAAACCTACATTTTCGCAGGAGAAAATAGATCTTTGGCGGCAAAACGCTGGCCAGGATCCTTTGAAGTATCCCAATACAGACTGGGTTTCTGATCTCTTCCAAAACAAGATCAGTCAAAACCATAATTTGTCCTTTACAGGCGGAAGTGAAAAGATCAAGTTCTTTGGTTCCTATGGTCTATTGAACAATCCTGGAATTATCGAGCAGGCAACCTATAAACGTCATACTGGACGTATCAATCTGGAAGCCGATGTAAAACCCTGGCTGACCTTGGGCGCGAATATTAACGGTGTTGTGTCAAAGACCGATATCGGGACCAATATCATTGACGATGTCTTCACCTTTGCGGGGGCCAGTACCCCAGGGATGGTACTTAGAGCGCCAGATGGCCGGTTTGGTTCACCCAACAATCCAGAGGACGACCCACAATCCAACAATGTGCTTCATCGCTTATATGGACAAAAAGGCAATATCAATAAAAACCGCTTTGTATCACGTTTTTACGGAAAGTTGAAACCGGTCGAAGGGCTATCTATTGAAGGTTCATATACGTATACTTATGATGATGATTTTATCTATTCACAGCCGGTTTTTAATGACCGTTGGAATTTCCTAACAAACACTGTCGCCACCGCAGGTACAGGTCGTTCCTCCGTGACCAACGAATCTGTTAAATCCTATCGTTATTACATGGATGGTATCGCCAAATACAAAAATACCTTATTTGAGAAACTAAACTATGAGGTGATGGTGGGGGCCAGCCAGGAATATTTTAAAGACGGTTGGTTTGCGGCATCCAAACTTGATCTTGTCGATCCCTCACTGACGGTATTAAACGCGGCGACCATGGATGCTTCCGCCTCAGGAAACATTACGGATTGGGCCATGCGTTCCTTCTTTGGACGACTCAACCTCTCCTGGGACGATAAATACCTCTTGGAAGCCAATCTCCGTACAGACGGTTCATCCCGCTTTATGAGCGGAAAAAGCAGGTGGGGTACCTTCCCTTCGGCATCCTTCGGTTGGAAGATCTCTTCCGAGGATTTCTACGATGTTAAATGGATGCCAAGCCTTAAATTCCGTGCCTCCTATGGTGCACTGGGTAACAATGGTACTTCGGATGCATCCTTCCGCAGGGACGCAAATATTAACAATTACGAATATTTGACATTGTACAATCCAGCCAACTATATCCTGAACAATCAACTCTATGTTGGATTTGCACAGACGGTGTTGAGCAACCCCCTATTGACCTGGGAAAACACCTATATCCTGAATGCGGGACTGGATTTTGACCTCTTCAATTACAAATTAAATGGTTCCATTGATGTCTTCAATAAAGTAACCAACAATATCCTGATCAACCTCCCAGCACCTTTGGTTGCCGGAAATGCCACCATACCACGTACCAATGCTGCGAAAGTACGTAATAACGGTATTGAACTTAACCTCAATTACCGCGATAAGATCGGTGAGGACTTCAAGTTCAACATTGGTGGTAACTTTACCTTCATCGACAATAAAGTGGTCAAATTTAAAGGCAACGACAAATCTATTTCGGGATCAAACTTAATTCAGGAGGGTTATGCCATCAACACGCAGTATATACTTTTGACCGATCGGATCTTGCAGACCGATGCGGATATGCAGCTTGTACAACAAATGATTGATAATGCGCCTACTGATCCGAATACTAATCAAAAAGTAAATCCTTTTGCATCCTATGGAACACCCAAAAAAGGCGATTTACTATATCGGGATACCAATGGTGATGGCATCATTAATGACAATGACCGTGTACCTGTCGGACATGGTACTGCACCGAGGATCACTTATGGCTTTAACATGGGTTTCGATTACAAAGGTTTTGACTTTTCCGTTTTCCTGCAAGGCAATGCCGGCAATAAAGCGGTATGGATAGATAATTATTACACACCTACTGTACGTTGGGGCTATCAGATCAATCAGGAGATCGCCGATGGCCGATGGACAGAGGGCGCCACGGACGCTAAGTACCCGCGGTTATTGCCATACACCGATACCAGGAATATCAAAAACAGTGATTTCTGGTTACAGAACAAGGCTTTTATCCGCGTAAAAAATATTCAATTGGGTTATACTATTCCGAACGAAATTACCAAACGGATCCAGGTTCAGAACCTACGTGTTTTTGGCTCACTTGAAAACTTTTGGACGATTACCAAATATAAGGGCTTCGATCCCGAGGTGAGTGGTACCAATTACCCTACGATGAAACAGGCTGTTTTCGGTCTTAGTTTAACATTTTAAGTTGTCAAATATCATGAAAAAGATTTCACTACTCATAGCTGGATGCATTGCATTATCATCTTGTTATAAACTCGATACAACACCCTACAGTCAGGTCAGTGCCGATACCTTCTGGCAAAATGAAGACCAGGCACTTGCTGGGATACTCGGTTGCTACAATGATCTCAAAAAAGAAGCGACCTTCGGTTTACAATTTTCCTATGATGGACTTAGCGATATTGGGCTCGGCTATGACCCTCCAGGCCTTGGCGAAGTCATCAGTGGTACATTTACAGACCGCTCCTCCATTATCGTGGATAGATGGCAGGCCGGATATGACCTAATCCAACGCTGTAACCATGCTATTGCCCATATTCAGCCCATGACCATAGACAAGGCGAAACAGGAAGGTTTTATCGCCGAAGCGAAATTTCTCCGGGCATTGATGTATTTTCAATTGACAAACCTCTATGGGGCTTTGCCTATATATGATGAGACCGTTGATCTGAACAAAGATTTCAGTTCACTCAAAAATAGCCGTTCTTCGGTTGAAGATGTCAGGAAATTTATCCTTGCCGACCTCAACTATGCTGTCGATAAATTACCCGTAACGTATGACGCTAAACATTATGGCCGAATCACAAAGGGTGCAGCCTATGCATTAAGAGGTAAAGTAGCCCTATACAACAAAGATTGGACCTCGGCAATCCGGGATTTCGAAGAGCTTGTCTACAATAAAACGAACAACTACGGTTATAACCTCCATGCAAATTATGCGGCTTTATTCACGCCAGAGGGGGATCAATCCCCTGAGATGATCTTTGCCATACAGAACATGGGTGGAACGGGATTTCCTTATGGGATGCCTATGGCCTGGTATATGGGGACAAGATCGACTTTTGGCAGTGACTGGAACAACTGCTTGCCAAGCACCCGGCTTGCAGACCGCTATGAAAACCGGGACGGTAGCCCTTTCAACTGGAATGACCATTTCCCAAATTATAATGCCGACAATGCCGTCAAAAAACAGGCGATGGAATCGACACAATCCGGTGGTGTATTGACGAAAGTACCTGATACAGCCAAACTACGCCAGATCTATGCCAACCGCGATCCACGGATGAATCAGACGCTTATCGTCCCTTATTCACACTATTTGGGCTGGAACGCCAACAAAGAACGTGACATGCAATTTATTCTCGCAACAGGGGTAAATGAAAATTTCGGACAGATTCGTAACAACCGCGGCTGGTATACCTACTTATGGCGCAAGTTTGTCCCTGAAGGGAATCTTAAAGGTGCTATTACCGACCGCGCGCATACACCGATCAACTTCCCGATCCTTCGTTTGGCAGATGTATTGTTGATGCTTTCCGAAGCCTATAACGAAACCAATCAGCTTGACAAAGCAATCACGGAACTGAATAAAGTCCGTACACGTTCGAAAATGCCGGCCTTAAACAGTGGCAGCTCATTTTTGGTCGTGAATAATAAAACGGAAATGAGTAAGCGTATCCAGCACGAACGTGCAGTCGAACTTGCAGGGGAAGGCTGGCGTTATTTTGACCTCAAACGTTGGAACTTATTGGAAGAGCTGTCGAAGGGCATTATCGAAAAGGGCATTACCGGTGATAATCTCGTTACAAGGGGATATCAAACCCGACATAAACTCTGGCCGGTTCCGGGACAAGAAATTGAAATGAATGCGGCTCTTCTACCCCAAAATCAAGATTGGTAAACATGAGAAGATATCTAATCCTATTCTTTTATCTCAGTAGTCTCTCTTTTCAGGGACTACTGGGAAAAGAATTAAAGCTGCTCACAGACACTTTTAAGCCTGAAGATCTCAAGCATAGTTTGAGCAGGAACAAATCCTGGGTGCCCTATCCAGACTATTCCGCTCGAAAGGCATGGGATCAGCTGATGGCACCATTCCAGGAAGAGGTTATCGCCAAAGGAGATAAAGCCTTAAGCTATCAATGGCAGGTCGTCAAGGCAACCGATTATCTGGAATATGAACGTTCCGGCAATCGCAATATAATGGAAAAGCCGATGAACGAAAACTGCGCTGCCCTCACCAACCTATTATTAGCTGAGCTGGCAGAAGGGAAAGGACGTTACATCGATCAGATCCTAAACGGTACCTGGCATATGACCGAGATGTCAACCTGGTCATTATCAGCCCACCTACCCGCTTTCCAATCCAGCAAAAGATCGCTTCCACAGGAACGCACACACGTGATCGACCTGATGGCTGGCGATGTAGGATCCTTACTTTCATGGATACATTATTTCTTTCGGGACACCTTCAATAACATCAATCCCGAAATTAGTATTCGCTTAAAACAGCACATCCAGCAACGCATTATACAGCCCTATCTCGACCGCAATGATATGTGGTGGCAGGGATTTGAACTCAAGGGAAATCAACTGGTCAACAACTGGAACCCCTGGTGCAATTTTAATGTACTTACCTGCCTATTACTGGTGGAAGACAATCCGGATGTTCAACTGAGCGGGATCTATAAAACCATGACTTCGGTCGATCGCTTTACCGACTATATCAAAAAAGATGGCGCTTGTGAAGAGGGCCCATCCTATTGGGGACATGCGGCCGGTAAGCTGTACGATTATCTGAAGATCCTTGCCCTGGCAACACAGAACAAGATCAGTATCTTTGACAGACCACTTATCCGGGATATGGGTGAATACATCGCACAATCGTATATCGGCGGAGACAGATGGGTGGTTAATTTTGCCGATGCCTCCGCCAAAGGCGGTGGGGATCCGCTACTCATCTATCGTTATGGGCAAGATGTACACAGTACCGAAATGATGCAATTTGCACGCTATATGGCAGACCATAGCGGTAAAGTTGCGGACTTCAAACCCTCACGCGACATCTTCCGTGCTTTTGAAGACCTACGCTGTTTTCCACAGCTGCAGCACACACAGCCAGCGCTTCCTCAAAATGCATTTAAGTGGTATCCGGAGACGCAGTTTCTCTATCTGAAAAAGGCAGATTTTTTCTTCGCCGCCAAAGGTGGTTTTAACAATGAGAGCCACAACCATAACGATGTCGGAAGTTTTATTCTATATCAGGACCAGCAGCCCCTTTTTATTGATGCTGGTGTCGGAACCTACACGAAGAAAACATTTAGCGACGACCGCTATAGTATCTGGACCATGCAGGGTGCCTACCACAATCTTCCACTGGTCAATGGCACTGATCAGGCCTTTGGTAAGGAATATAAAGCCGAAAATGTGGTATTCCTACCTGAACAGAATAAATTCCAGCTTGATATCGGGAAAGCCTATCCAAAGACAGCCAATATTGAACATTGGATCAGAAGTTACAGCCTTACAGCCGAAGGCCTGGCCATTGTGGACGAGTTTAAGATCAAAAATCCGACTCAGCCCAATACTGTTCATTTTTTAGTTTCTAGAGAACCTGAAATTAAAAAGGGCCTGATTGTAATGGCTGACGATCTAGCCGCATTGCATTTTAATCCTGCACAGTTCACTGCTTCCTACGAGGCCATTCCACAGGATGACCCTCGTCTGAGCCAGGTATGGGGAAAGCAGCTTTACCGCATCAGCCTGAAGGCCAAAAGTATCAAATCGACTGGGAAATATAGTTTTATCATTAAAAAAGCCAAATGAAAAGAAGAAATTGGATTCAAGCCGTAGCATTAACTACCGCAGGGGCGCTAATGAACAGCCGCTTAATCGGTCAGAGCAAATCTGGTAGTCCAGCGGCGCAACCCTCTACTGACGATCGCGCTTATTGGGTGTCTATTTTAACAAAAATGGCCAGCCCTATTCTCGATCGTATCAGCAAAGAGCGTTTTCGCGCGGAGATGCCAATTGTTAAAAGCGAAACTTATGACTATATAGATCCCAGTGTGGGGTATTTGGAAGCCTTTGGCCGATTATTGGCCGGTATGGCTCCATGGCTGGCCCTGCCAGAAGATAAAACCGCAGAAGGAAAGTTGCGTGCTAAATTTAAGCAACAAGCCTTGCTGGGCATAAAACATGGTGTAAACCCTGCTTCGGCTGATTATTTCTCCTGGCGTAGCAAGTCCAAGCAACCTTTGGTTGATGCTGCACATTTGGCGCAGGCATTTATGCGTGCTCCAAAAGCATTATGGGATCCGTTGCCGCAGACAACAAAGCAACAGGTTATAACTGAATTCAAACACTTACGCTGGATTAAACCTAACGAAAGCAACTGGTTATTATTTGCCGCAATGACCGAAACTTTTCTGTACAGTATCGGTGAAGACTGTGCCCGTGAGAAAATAGATTATGCGGTGAACAAATTTGATCAGGAGTGGTATGTCGGCGACGGATGGTATAGTGATGGAGCCCGATTTAGTTTTGATCATTACAATGGCTATGTCATCCATTGCATGCAAGTGGAGACCTTAAGAAATAATCTTAGCGCCGATGCAAAGTACCAATCCATGTATGACCGAGCATATAAACGTATGCAACGTTATGCACATCATCTGGAGCGCATGATTTCACCCGAAGGCACCTACCCTGTTGTTGGGCGGAGTGCAACGTATAGAAATGCAGCCTTTCAACCGCTGGCTGCGGTGGCGCTCGATGAAAAACTGCCCCCGGATCTCTCCAATGGACAGGTGCGCGCTGCATTGACAGCAGTCCTCAAGCACATCTACGCCGATCGCATTTTTCATGCGGATGGTTGGATGGCCCTGGGATTTATCAACGCCGATCAGGGAAATATAGCAGACAGTTATACGAACTCCGGTTCGCTCTATACTGCCTCCCTCTCATTTCTACCACTAGGTCTTCCACCGACACATGCTTTTTGGTCTGACGCTGCTGCACAATGGAGCTCGCAAAAAGCTTTTGCAGGTTTACCTTTTCCAAAAGATTATTATGTAACTTACTAATAAATAATACCATCAAAGATAGCATGCCTGTCAGTTCATTTATACCGGCGAGGCTATTCATGCTGCCAAGGCGGCATGGATACCTTAAAAAATAATTGATGGACAAATAATGATACAAATGAAAAAAAGAAAAAGCAGTTTAAAAACAATCCTTCTTATCGCTTCGGGGCTTTTTGCGCTCAGTTTTATGGACCAAAAGCCAAACTTTATTGACACGAGTTTCAAAGCTGCAGAGAAACAATATCAATTTTTGGCTAAAGAAGCTGACAAGGATCATAAATTCCCGCGCACATTGACTCACGACGGAAAATTGAAAGGAACTGACGAATGGGATTGGACCGGTGGTTTTTTTCCGGGTTCACTATGGTATATTTATAACCATACGCACAATAAAGAAACCGAAAAAGAGGCCATAAAATGGACCGAAGCGCTCGAGAAAGCAAAGGACCTGGATCAACATCACGATATTGGTTTCGTCATGTATTGTTCCTATGGAACAGCAATTAAATACCTCAAGGACCAGAAAAAAATTGCCGATTATAAAGCTATCCTCGTGCATTCGGCCAATACCGCATTAAAGCGATTCGATCCACAGGTTGGTGTCATCAAATCCTGGAATGAGAAAAAATCATGGGATGGGAAAACACTTTGGAAATACCCTGTGATCATCGACAATATGATGAATCTGGAAATGCTCTGTTACGTATCCGACCTGACAGGAGATCCCAAATACCGGGACGTGGCCATCAGTCATGCCACGCAAACCATGAAAAACCATTTCCGCAAGGACTTTAGTACCTACCATGTTGTCGATTATGACGCCAATGGGCAGGCGATCCATCAACAGACCAACCAAGGGTATTCGGACAACTCCACTTGGGCGCGTGGACAAGCCTGGGCGATCTATGGATTTACGATGATGTATCGGGAGACGAAAAAACCGGAGTTTCTCAGAACAGCACAGGCAGCAGCTAAATTTTATATGACCCACAAGAATCTTCCAAAAGATAAAATCCCTTACTGGGATTTCAATGCAGGACAACAGGGCTACAAATCAGATGCGGATTTTTCAACGTTAAAGCTAAATTACGTCCCTCGTGATGCCTCCGCAGCAGCTATTGTCGCTTCGGCACTCGTTGAACTATCGACCTTAACATCGGGAGCCGAAAGCAAGTCCTATTTGGCCTTCGCAAAAGAGAGTCTACAAACACTTTCAGGAGCAGGTTATTTTGCCAAATACGGAAGCAACGGCGGTTTCCTGCTCAAACATAGTGTTGGCAGCCTTCCGCATCATTCCGAAATTGATGTGCCATTGACCTATGCGGATTATTATTATCTCGAGGGATTGACTCGCTTGAAACAGCTCAGAAAACACTAAAAATAAACTGTATCAAAAGCTAAACTTTGGCAAACAGGGCCAAATAATCTTCGGGAACCGCAGTCAAACGAATGAATAAAGTCCAGTTTCTTTACAGATCCTGGACTTTAAATTTTACGGCAATTACCAAAGGATCAAACCTTCTTAATGATCAGTGGGAATTGTTGCTGATAGCGTGCTCCCCGCATACTCTGCCTGTGGCAGTGCCAATTCGAGGGTTTGATTTAGCTTTGCGCTTTGATTGATAAGATGAATGCGTACGGCCTTTTCCTGTTGCATTGGATCTGCTACATCTAGCTTGAAGGCTCGGTCTCCCTTTGTGATTTGCAGAATGACAGGCTTGTCCACCTGAATAGACCAGGCTCCAATCTGATAGGTACCTGCCTGATGAAACACAGCCTGCATGGTGGCTAGTCCCTGATGTTCGACAGCTTGAAGAGCAGGCGTATTGTGCCAGATTTTTAGCTGCTGCATCACCTTCTTATCGATCGTTGTCACACTGGGGACAACGATATAAGCATAAGTTCCGTTTACCGGCCTGCTTGCGTGCTCAATCCATAACTTAAATACCTTTCCATGGACAAGATCTTTTGACCGGGAGCGATTGATCCGGTACCAGGATCCAGTTTGTTCTTTTGCTGTTAGTATAATTTTTGTCTTTTCCGGGAAATAATAACCAACCTGATTATGCAGTACATACTCCCCCTGCTTTACATTCCTAACCGCTGAATCCATCAACATGTTTTCATTTCCATTCCAGACGATGGGGCTTTTCAACCAGGTCTGATTGAGTGTCGTAACGACGGGTTCGGCGGCACTACTGTTAATTCCGTTCCCCAGACAGACAATCTCCTTATCAAAAAAGAACCATGCTTTTTTAGCTGCTACGCTATCGTATTGGACCGACATCGCCGAGACACCGGTCTTACCATTGCTCGCGCCGCCAGAAAAGCTGTTGGCAGCCAATACACCCCACTGTTCTTTGAGTTCCTGATCAGCCTGATAATCGCGGGTAGTTGTCCCCGGAATCTTGTCCCATTCCCATACGGGCATGATATTATAATATTCCGGACCAAATACCTGAATATTGGTTACACCATCGCTCATATTTTTGCCGAGCATATTCTCACCATTTCCAGATTCCGATTTGTTGGTACGCTTGCTTGCCAGGCGTACATTGAAATGATAGTGCTTGCTGAGATGTGTTGTGTAATCTCCCTTCCAATAATGCCGGTGCCGGGATTGCTCTTCGGCATCAAAAGCCTGTATACTGTCCAACTTTGCCAATCCTTTCTTCCAGACCTCATTTTTAGCCGGATCGATCAATTGCATCTGCTGCAATATGCCCACTTCTTGATCTTTGCGTAATATATTTGGCCGCGAGACTCCACGTCCATGCACATTAAAGTCAATATAACGTGAACGAATAATCGGGAGATAGGTTTCCAGAAGAAATTTTTCGAAGAGGTCCAATTTCTCTTTAGTGACAGCATAAGGCGTCTCGCGGACATAAGCCATTACCTTAGAAATTCCCTTTAAAAACTCTTCGCCATAGCCCGCAATATACAATTGTGGCCCATGCTGTAAGTAGGAGAAATCATATTGCAAGCCCTCCTTGCCATCCACCAACTGGATGGGGAAAAGTAGTTGTTCCATTGCCGAAGCCAATAACAAAGGATCTTCCAGGATCAATGCACGGTAGAAATAGTGCATCGCGATGTCGCTCTTGTTCGCACCTGTTTTTTTATAAGGATCTCCCCGTTCCATCAGTTTCACAAGCTGTGATTCCACAGCTACCGGAATTTTTTCCTGACCAAACTTCATCAGTATCAAACATACACCGATCGCTTTTGGCGATGCAATTTCATTGTGCCACCAGTTCGTTGATTCAAAGCGGTTATTTGCCCAATACTGCGCCGCCAGTACAATCTTGTCATAAAGCGACTTTTGCTGATAAGATTTACTAGTGGGGGATACATAGGCTACAATCAGCGCTTTCAAACGATCCAGGTGTTCCCCTGGAGGCCAGAGTGATATTGCTTTACTCTTGTAATCGATATCGGGCCATGTTCCGGCCGCTGTCAATTGGCTGCCCCAGGATGCCGCCTGTTCCGGATGCGTCGCCGAATTGAGCAATTCATCGTCATATACATGTTTTTTGATGCGGTCAAATGTCTGCTTGTCCTGTGCTCTTGCCATGACCAGCCCAAAGGATAATAAGAATATAAGTATAATTTTCATTCGCTTTATAATTGCTACCCGATTAAGGATATTGTTTTTCTGCTGACCTTCCTATGACCTCCATTCGATGTTTCATCATCTGGTTCTGGTCATTATCCAAGACTCCACTCAACCATTTGGGCGCAGCCATCTTTTTTTCCCACTCAGCCAATTTATTCAACATATCTTTCACCCGATCGGGGTATTTTTCAGCAAGGTTATGCTGTTCCTTAAGATCATTTTTCAGGTTAAATAATAATATAGGATCATCTTTGACAACAATGAGCTTCCATTCGGCATGACGAACCGCCTTAGCGACACCCCGTCGCCAAAATAGGTAATCATGCCCCTTCTTCACCGTTTTATAGGACGACAATAGACTTAGCCCATCAACCTGCTGTCCGGGGATGTTTTTCCCCTGTATAGCATCTAGGCTCGTTGGCAAAATATCCATACCCGATACCATCGCATTGGCTACTTTTCCTTTTGGAAGTTGTGCGGGCCACTGCATGATCATGGGCACACGAATACCCCCCTCCCATTTCGAGCCTTTCAAACCACGCAATTGACCATTATCAGCACCGTTATTTGTTGCTGCCCCATTATCATTCATAAAGATAATCAGCGTATTTTCATAAAGTCCATCGTTTTTCAACTGTTGTATCAGTCTTCCGATATTGCTATCCATGTTTTCCAGCATCGCCAAATAAGCACGCCGCAAAGGATCTGTGACATGGGCATATTTATTTCCCTGTGTCAGCGGAGGTTCTACCGGTGTATGCACCGCATTAAATGCGAGGTACATAAAAAAAGGCTGCTGGCGATATTGATGCACATAGGAGATTGCTTTGTCTGTCAATGTCTCTGTCAGATATCGGATAGAATCCTCGGGCACTACTCGATCATCATCCATCAGCATATGTGTGGCTTTAACCTTTCCGGGGATCGGAAAATAAGAGCGATCACCACCGATAAAACCATAAAAATGGTCAAAGCCGCGCTTAAGCGGGTGAAATTGTGGGCCATCTCCCTGATGCCACTTACCAATGGCAACTGTCTTATACCCATTGTATCGCATAAAATCGGCTACTGTCGCTACGCTGGTATCCATCCCGATATCTTCCAATGCTGTTCCCGTGATCGGACGTTTGGAAATATTGTGTTCAAATCCAAAGCGCTGTTGATACCGGCCCGTCAGCAAACCCGCACGTGAGGGTGCACAAACCGAAGCGGAGGCATAAGCACACTCAAAACGAATCCCCTGTTTAGCCAGTTCGTCGATGTGCGGTGTATACACCTCCTTGCCGCCATAGCAACCAAAATCATCATAACCGCCGTCATCACTTAAAATAACAATGACATTTGGCCGCTGCTGGGCAAAAACAGAAATCTTAACCAAAGAAAGTACACTCAGCAAAATAAGTATACGAAAAAACGTTATTCGGTAGATCATCGCTTTAGATTTATCCTTAAATGTAAACTTAAATGTATTGGATTTTTATAAAAAAACCGAAAACGATTTCGTTAAGTCGATTTTTTTTAGTCCTTTTAGAAAGGTGAATTTAATCCGAAGCAGATGAAAAAAAATGAACGGGATCAACTTAAGGTTATTGCTAATTTTCTAGTCGGAAATGTTCAGGAGCAGGCGCTAAGGGAGGCCCTGTTGAGCCTATGCGAAAGCTGGCAAGACGACATCCCCGCGGATCTTTTTCAGTTTGCGGAAAAATGGTCAAAAGTAGCATCTCCCATACCAGTACCACAACTATGGGCAGATTTCACAAAGGTCCTTTGTATGTACCCCAAACTAGGCTTTGTTGTTATCGAGGGGGGCCATATCGCAGATATTCGCAGTTTTTATACCGAAATCAATCGGGTCTATATGGCCGATGAGAATTGGAAAATTGGCAGCCTCGATGGCTTCGATGATCTACTGCACGGCGGATTTGGCAAATTGCAGCATGCAAAAAAGCATACGATCATTTGGCGGGATGTTGCTCATAGCCGGGCAGCATTGGGACTGAGCACCACACTCGCCTATTATCAGGAAAAACTGACCGCAAATACGCAGTTCAATCAGGCTTATTTCCAGCAAAAACTAAGCGATTTACAAGCCGGAAAGGGACAGACCTATTTTGATATCGTAGCGGAAATAATACAATCACACCCGAAGATCGACTGGATTCATTAAGCTAATGAACCGTTTCAAAATGTTATCTTTAGTGTACCTAAACAGTGTACGATGAAACATCTAATAAAGACATTCTTCCTGCTGACCATGCTATTTCAGCATGCTGTCTATGGAAATAGCCCGCTTAAGGTAGCCGTTGCGGGCCTCAATCATGACCATGTCTATCTTCTTTTAAACTTACACAAGGAAAAGAAGGTAGAGATTATCGGAATAGCAGAGGCTAATAGCATTCTTGCCGACAAGATTCAAGCCCAATATAATCTTCCGAAGTCCGTTTTTTACCCTGACCTCGGTTCGTTGCTCAAAAAGGTGAAACCCCAGGTTGTCCTTGCCTATAATCCCACGAATGAACATATTAGGGTAGCAGAGATCTGCCTTCCGCTCAAAATACCGGTCATGGTCGAAAAACCCCTGGCAACCACAGCAGCAGATGCCAAACGTATAGCTATATTGTCCCAAGAAAACAAAACTCCTTTTCTAGTCAATTACGAAACGACCTGGTATAAAAGTAACCAACAGCTCAAGCGATTGCTAGATCAACACGCAGTCGGCAGAGTGACACGAATGATTGTAAAAGACGGACATGAAGGGCCTAAAGAAATTGGCTGTAGCGGCTATTTTCTGGACTGGCTAACAGATCCACAGAAAAATGGCGGCGGAGCATTGATGGATTTTGGCTGTTATGGCGCCAATCTGATGACCTGGATCAAGAATGGCGAACGGCCTATGTCTGTCACCGCGTTTACGCAACAGCTCAAACCAGAAGTTTATCCAAAGGTAGAGGATAATGCCACAATTATCTTAAACTACCGCGATGGCAGCACAGGTATTATCCAAGCATCTTGGGCATGGCCTTACAGCGTAAAGGATCTACAGGTATTTGGAACGAAAGCCCAGCTTTATGCGCAAAATGACAAAACGCTGTTGAAATATGCACAACATAACGAGAGCCCTACAGTTATTCCAACAGATCAACCCTATTTTGAACACCATATCCAGTATTTGGAGCATGTATTAAGTGGAAATCAGCTCGCGGACAAGGATCTGGGTTCACTCAGCAACAATGTGACTGTCGTTGAGATCCTGGAAGCAGCCAAGCGTTCCGCAAAGGAGGGAAAAGTCATCTTCCTTGATTAATTTACATGCTTAAGAGCTGATCAGAGATATTACTTCTTTTTTCTAAAAGGAATAAAACGATATAATCTACACAAAAGGGCAAATACAGATGTTGAAAACACAATATTAATTAGCAATCCAAGCAATTTAAAATGCTGAAAACTTGCATATTCATCGCGCTCGGGACTATACCCGGTTCCTTCTGCATAGAATTCTGAAGGAAAACCCATGACTAATTTGCCATCTACAGGCAGTTGATTCTGATAAGAGAGCGCTGTCACAACAGCAAAAACAGCCATCGTACCAGCCACTCCTTTTAAGATGGTTAGTACGATGGCTGTTTTATTTCCGGGAATCATCTTATTCATTGGGATAAATATAATGATTGTTTTTTTCTCAGCTTTGCCCATTTAATAAATAGTGCTTCCGGCCAGTCTGTTGAAAATCCGGCAAGAAAAAAGAATAACTATTTTCTATACTTCTGACAACAAGTTTATTTTGTTGGATAAAGTTGTACAAGACATTTTTAAGGTGTCGGGGGAAAATCTGTAAATGAGCAAGGCCGGTATATTCAACTTTACGAAACATTTGCAATGCAGAGGCACCATGTTCAAAGTAATTGCGCTCCAATAACTCGACCAATTGTTGCCGGACGTGAAGCATCGCATCCGATTCAAGCTGTAGATCCTTTTCCGCTTTCCACTCCTCAAAATTTAATTTGGGAGTAGCTGGCTTCTCTTTCTCGGTTAAAAAAGCCCAAGGCACCTCTATGGAATAATTCCACTTCACTTCATCCTCTTCGATTTTAAAACGTACCAGACGCTCCTCAGGAGCCTCATCTTTTTCGCGATGGAATTTCATGGTTTCGATCCGCGAACTCGCGTATATCCGATCCAGTAAAATAGATTCCTGTGTTAAAAACTTCTGGACTTGAAACATTTTTTCAAAATCCAGATAGGCATGATCAGGCTTGCCTAGTAGGAACGAAAGTTCTTCAGGCCGCCACTTCTTTTCTATCCTCCGCTTAAAATAGGTATACCAAAGTTGAAAATCATATGAATACATCATTCCTGCGTAGGAAGCTGTGGTTGTTGATTGGGTCTTCATAAGTTAAGTTTATAATGGGTTACTCGAATAATTTAAGTAGTTCTTCTTTACTAATAGACTTCATGAGATTCACTTCATCTAAAATCAATCCTTCGGCCATTCTCTTTTTAATGGTCTGAAGTTCCAATATTCGTTCTTCGACAGAATCTCGGCATACGATCTTGTAGGCCATGACATGTTTGTCTTGACCAATACGATAACAACGATCTATTGCCTGAGCTTCAGCAGCAGGATTCCACCACGGGTCCAAAATGTAAACATAGTCTGCCGCAGTCAAGTTCAGCCCTGTTCCACCAGCTTTTAAGCTAATCAAAAAAACACGGCAGGTATCTTCAGTTTGAAATAGCTCAACTGCAGACTGCCTTTGTTCCTGATGCATTTTACCATCGAGATAGGTATACCCTAAATTGTATTTCTCGATCCGTTGAGCCACAAGCTTAAGCATAGACGTGTAAGATGAAAAAAGAAGAATCTTATGATTTGGAGCTACTTCTTCCATGATTTCGTCAATAAAATCCAATTTAATGGAATCATTGGCAAAATCACCGTCTGTCATTAGTACAGGAGAATTACACAACTTCCGTAGTTTCTGTAGAGCCTCTATAGCTAAGAACTTGGATTTTGTAGACTCCTCACTGTTTAAATTTTCTTCAATCTCCTCTCGATATTTTTTACGATAGCTATCATAGATTTTCCGTTGCCCCTCTTGCATATCCAAATACAAAATCGTCTCTGTTTTATCAGGTAAATCTATTGCGACTTGCTTTTTGGTCCTTCTCAGAATAAATGGTGCAATCATCTTTTGTAAATTCATGAGTGACACATCCATTCCCTCCCCCTCTCCCATAGACTTAAACATTTTGTTAAAATTTCTGTAATTCCCAAAAAAACCAGGGTTGACCATTGTCATTTGTGCATAAATATCTTGAATGCCATTTTCAATCGGAGTACCGGTCATTGCAATCCGAAATGATGCTTTAATAGAAAACAAATACTCGAATCTTTTCGAATTTCGATTCTTTACCATTTGAGACTCATCCAAAACCATATAACTAAATGACTGGGATTGAAGAAAGGAAAAGTCTGTCATTGCTGTCCCATAGGTTGTCAGCACAATTGATGCTTTTGCTAACGTCTCTTGGTCCTTTCTTTTTATGCCATGATAGATATGATAACGTCGCTGCGGAACAAATTTTTTAATTTCGTTTTGCCAATTGAATAGCAATGAATTAGGAACAATAACAATGGAAGGGTCCGCATCCGGATTATTTTGGTAGTAGTATTCCAATAAGGTAATTACTTGTAATGTTTTTCCAAGTCCCATATCATCCGCCAGAATACCACCCCATTGAAATTCTTGTAGAAATCCCAGCCAACTAAAACCAACCAATTGATAGGGACGCAACGTTGCTTTGACCGTATCCGGAACATCTAATAAAGGAATTTCGGTCATATTGGCTAATTTATCCCGCCGTTCTCTTGTACTATCATTAATAATCTTGGGATCTATTTTTTCCAATTGCGTTTGAAATGAGATCAATTGTGCCGAAGTCAAAATAATATATGGATCTTCTACACATCCCTGAGCAAATAAGGGTATAAAAAGGGATTTCAAAGAATCGCTGATATAAACGTGATCTTCGCCATTAATCTTAAACCAATTTTTCTTTTCAAATAGATAATTTTCAAATAAACTAGGTTCCAATATTAGTTTGCCTAGCTTAAATTTTATATCGATATATAACAAATTTGATTGAGATTTCACCTCAGACACTTCCCATTTCAAAGAGAAAGGATAATAATAAGATCCTTGAACGAGTCCTATAAGTTTAAGCTTTATCTGATGATCTTGACATGCTTTGCGAAGATTTTTTATCCAATTTGTTCGAGCAATTAAAGATGTTCTCAATTCCCAGGTATGAGGGGAAGCCTGTTCTTCAAAACATTCATGTTGATTTTTAACAAAGTTGCTAAAAGCCAGTTCAGCATCAGTGTCTCGATCTTGAACACGAATTTCATGATCAACATAGGTTACAACAGTTGTACTAGGCATCTCCACAATGGGTAGGGTAACTGTCCCAAAGTCTATAGATGCTTTCAAGAGTAGAAGATCGTCCTGAAGGGATATCTCCAATATTTTCGTTTCCTCAATTGTCTCTTTAGCTGCGGTGTGATCTTTGACCATTTCATTTTCATACACTAGCGGGAAGTATTGAGTTATTGGACGCAATATATCTTCGTAAAATTTAGGGATGTCTTGTCGCAACACAAAAATTTTGAATGCGGAATGCCTAAATTGATTTAGAAGTTTTCCGATTTGCATATCGTCAATAAAAAGTACGTACTTGGAATTTAACTCGACAAAGAAACTATGCACATCGCTCAAAAACTTGATTTTCTTTAACAGATTTCCCTTATAATACGCCAGCACTTCCATCAATAAACCTTTTTGATTTTCTACTACGTGAATCTTAAGCTTAAAATCACCATTAGCAATTTTCAATTTATACAATTGATTGGAAGCAGCGCTATATCGGAATTGGTAATGTCTTAGACCAAAATTGTTCGTATGGGAATAGAAAAAGATCACTTCATCACGCCCCCATTGGTTCGAAATGAGATCTCTCCATAAATCCATTATTCGGTACGCCCGTTCATTTTGTTCAAGTGATGAAAGTTCGTCTGATCTAACCCTACAAAATGCGAAAGATCCTAACTGCATCATCTTCTTTGCCATCGCATCAAGCATCATCTCCTGGCCGGTAAGATGTTCCGGATGTGGCATGTCATCATTTAATAGATAGCTTTCTTTGAAAATGTTTTTTTTCTTTTCTGCGCTTAAAAATGGAAGTAAAAAAGGCAGTTGATCAATCGTATTATTTATCGGAATTGCTACAATAAATTTGCCTTCCGATCTGCAAAGTGTAGGTTCTAAGGAAGAAATTTTATTACTGGCCGTATGACATAATTCCGATGCTCCATGAAAACCATAAATGCTCCCATAATCTGCTTTTGCGTTGATCTCAATTTTCGTTATTCTGCTATGTTCATCTTTAAGAGATAAACGAAATAGTTCACGTTGGTCAGGCTGAGGTAAAAACCATTTCGGATCGTATAAATGCGAAAAATAATATTTATTCCCACTTAGTTTTTCTCGCAATAAACCATAGACATGTTCACATAACGTCGTGTTCATGTTTCCACATGAACAGTTCGCTTTCAAATGATCCGCGGTCAACGTGATCAGCACACGAATATTTCCCTTGCTCAAACTTTCAAATGCATACTTATTATTAAAAACACTCTCTTCAAGGATTATTTTAAAATCCCAAGATAGTCTTGCAGACTTTTCGTTAAAAAATCTTTTCAGATAAACGATAGAAAGGGATTTTTCATGCTTATTTTGCCATGGTATCGTTATATCTATTTCATTTTTCATTGATTTATGTTTAGTTATGATGGCTTATTTGTATAAATCTAGCATACGTAGATGAGCATCTATTCTTTTATAGTAAGCATCAATTTATTTTACCCCCCCGATTTCCTTTCCATATACCTTAAACTCTGTTCGCATAGATCAGCAAAAAAGGTAGTTATCCGATTGGCATTGGATTTAAAGTAATCCATCTCCAGTTCCTCCAGCTCCGGTGGAAGTTCATATACCCTACCTTTCATGTCATTTAATATTTCCCGGCACAAGATATCCTGAGAAGGCTCGTTTGAGGCAAAAAATTCACTTACTTTTTTATCACAGGTACAGGTCCATTCAATCAGCTCAGCTATCGTCGCCTTCATTGGTGCATAACCGATCCGCAGGTAGAGATAACTATGTAATCCAATTAAAACCAGCTGATTTAATAACAGCACCGCCAATTGTTTGCTGGAAAAACAGGTCTCTGAAAATATCGCCTGCAGATCCTGCATAAGTTTTGCGTTACGCGTCCAGGCATTTGTTGTCTTAAACAGCGCCTCTGACCAATTTATGGGAGTCAGCGAATGCGTCGGCTTATAACCCGGGTTGCGATAAAGGACAACAGATTCATTCCAGATCGTTTGAGAGAAGCGACTGCCCTTATTCAATTTTGCGGCGATAAAACTGCTGCTTAAAAAGGAAATCACTGCTGTCGCCTGGCCGAAAGAAACTTGACGGAAATAAGCAGCTCCAATCCGCTTTTTTATAACTGTCAGATAAAGTGTTGCGCCGCCAATGTCTTTAGGTGGATAATCGAATAATCCGGTTCCAGAGACATTGCTCACATAGTAGTTGAGCAACATAATCTGTTCGGGCTGATGTTCCTGGCAGATCTGATAAAGAAGCTGCTGGATATCGGACTGATAATGTGACGGCCAGGGGAATGCCTGAAAAGTAGGCACAGCTATCGGCGCTTTCGCTTGTGTAATTCTGACTTTTTCTTCCTTGGCCAATTTAGCTTTAGCGAGCTCCGCCTGAATGGCAGCTTCAGCCGCCATATTCTTTTCATATTCGCTCTGCAATGCCACCATAAAGTAACGGAAGAGTTTTTCTATTGCCGCTTGCATCGCGATACAATGCTCATATAACCACGAAGCATCAAGAGCCAAAATATCCAGGTCTTTATTTTGACTGACCGCGTTAAAGGAAGTATCCAATAAGTGGAAGCGCTCTTTCTCTTCCTCATCTTCCCCCATAAATACCTTTTTGAACATCGAGAAGTGTGTATCGAGACTCCTTATCCTGCTATCGAGTTTATGTACATTATTTCCTTTCCCTTCCACGGCGATCTGCAGCAATTTTAAATGGCTTTCCAAGCTTTGATGTACCATAAACAATGACCGGAGATAATTTGCGGTATCCGCAAATGTCCGTGCTCCTTCCAAAAATTCTGCAGATGTAATCAGCGCTTTCTGATAGTGCTTTTCGGAAAGATCCAGTATTCCCCTTAACTCTTTCTGTTTGCCGATCACCGCACTGTTTCCACCGGAATTAAAAATCTCGTGCCCAGGTAAAACTGCATAACAATAGAATAAACTCCCGATCTTAATCTTGTTCTTCAGCTCGGGCATAAAAATCAGTTCAAATGAAATAGGTTCCTGATCAATTAGACATAATTCCACAATAGGCTTTAATACCTTATGCGAAAGCCCACTCATAGGTTTAAGTGCTAAAATTAAGTGCTCGTATTCGTGATCCAAAAACGTATACTTAACGCGATAAACCCGATCAAGATCCATACGTTTAGATAAGCGATCGATAATCAGCTGACTATTAATTCCCATAATAAATGATTTAATGGTTGTAAAATCTCGCAACAAATAGTCTTCAGAGCAACAAACAGTTAAAGACTATTTTTGCAAATAACACACAGTATTTTGTAAAAAAGATAGAAATTACAACCAAGGTGATTAAATAGGAAATCAACAGGTAAGATACATACACATTTGCACCTTGGCTTATTTTAAGACTGGCCGGCAATTAAGTTAAAATATTGTATTGAAATCTCACCTAACTTGTGAAGGATATTATCTGGCTGCCGGAAAAGTAACAGATAAATATTGATGCTACAGGTTACTCAAAACACCATTACAATACAATTATATAGTTTATATATACAAATATATAAACTAAAAATATTAATCCCAATTATTTTTTAGAAAAAACAATATTTCATTGCGAATCGCGTGCATCTATGCGGCCGCAGGGGTTGCCAAAAATCTCCGGTACACCATGCGCATAGCTACAACAAGGTTTTCTTAGGATAGGTGTATCCGTCTTGAGCTATGTGATCAATACTATATTGCTCTTTAGCCAGTATTACAACCATAATCCAAACACATTTTATCCGGCCTGAGAGATCACCGATCCCGCTTATTTAAATCGCAAAAATATTTACTAACTTATGCTTAGATTAATCAGGGGTTGCGCAGAAGAAAATTAAAGCGCTGAAAGTGTACAGTGTATATCGTAAACGAATCATAAATAGCCATAAGCGAATCGTAAACCTTTATTCCATGTGATGTAAACACATCGTATTTTTAATGTAGACAAGGAGCAGTGGGTATATCAAAGGCAATAGAATACGCTGGATAGTACATCATTATGGAGCAAATCATAACAAGGAAGTATGAAACATATTTTTAAGATGGGAATGATCAGTGCCTGTATCGGTTTATTCTTTTCCTGCAAAAAGCAGGTCAGTTCGTTGTCCGAAGATTATTACAAAAAAGGAGAAACTGTTTACTTTATTCCGGGCGGCAATGATTTTGAACGTGGTTCAAGAAAGATGGACGTCGATATCAGCAGTTTTTCTGTCATTAAAAATGTCTATGCGCGCGACAAAAATACGATCTATTTTATGGGCTGCCCGCAACAGCTCGTAGATGCAAAGACTTTTAAGCTCAAGGAAAACATACCGGTGGATCAACATCACGTATTCCATTTCACGGGTTTTCCATCAGCGACAGGCGCATGCAGCAAACAGCAGCTTAGCATCGTGAAGGGCGCTGATCCCGAAACCTATACCACGCTCTATGATCAACTTCAGTCCCTCTCCAAAGACAAAACACACTATTTCTACCAATCCTTACCCATAGATGTCGATTATAAAACATTCGAAATTTTGAATGAAAATTTTGTAAAAGATAAAAACCGGCTCTATGTAGTCACACAGAAAGGTATCAATCCACTCCAGTATACAACAGACCAAATTAAAGTTGTCAACAGTAAATATCTTATTTTGGATGGTAAAAAGCTACTGTATTACGAACCTCATCAAGGCATAGGTGTACTCGAAATGGCCTTACCTACAGTCAACAACATCAGATTGTTGGACAGAAAATCAATTGTTATTGATCAATTGGTTATTATTCAGGGAAAGCGTTTTTCCTTCACAGATGTGGATGCCGAAAGCTTCAAAATATTGGAAGGAATTGGTGGGAACTCGTTCTGGTCGGGCGACAAAAATCATATTTATTACAACGAACAGCTGCTGTCGGAAGCTGACCCAAAGACCTTTAAAGTGCTCAAACGTGCCGTTGCTAAAGATGCCAAGCATATTTTCGTCGGCGATAAAATCTTTAAAGATGCCGATGTCAAAAGTTTCAGGGTGGTGGATAAATCTGAAACAAGTCATGATTTTGAAGATGATCTGGGACATAAGTATTGGTACCGCCCCAAAGCGGGTGGAGCGGAGCTTATTCCGGTGGAGAAGAAATAATGATATTGCAGATCCCTTGTCGCAGTAGCTTTTGAGGTCTTCGCAATGGACATATACTTTTTTGCGGTCATGCATATCAGCCGCTCCTAAACTTTAATCGGCTCATTGAAAAAATAATACAGAAACAAACTGACTTAATCAAGCTGTCCAGCAGCTGACCAATCCGATTCATAATCACGGAATTCGGCTATTTTTTCAACGCCAATTTTCACCTACTTTAGCCAAGGGATTATAATAGGTAGCACAAATCCTTCGAAAGCGCGCTATTGGCAGGGCGAAAGCATACCGACGTTTTCCGCTGCTCATTTAGCGATAACCGCTTTCAATAAAAAAGAAAAAAAATGATCAGATCAATACTAATAGGTTTAATAAGCATGCTTTGTATGACAGCCTGTGCACAAAAGTCCACCATAAATCCAACCTTGAAACCCATCCATTGGATTCCAATGCAGACTAAGGATAGGCAATTTGTCTATGTGGACAGTGCGCTCCGTCAGCAATTGCCGCAAAAATTCGCTCATGCTGACTTTTTTACCTCCACAGGTTACGCCATCGTCTCAAATACAAAAAACCAGCAGGCTTTAATTAATTCAAAGGGCGAGTTTATCGAAAATTATTCGGATACCGATCTCGGTCTACAAACGCTAGGCCAGGTGACTTTGCTTATGAAACGTCGGGAACATGAAAAAAACCTTCCTTTCTGGAATTGGGATTGGAATATCCTAGGTGGTGGAATAAAAAAAACAGCTACGTACATCAAAGTAGAAATTCGGGTATTGGAAACCGGCCAGGTATTATTGGATAAAGATGTTCCTTACGATGAGAACGAGTACAGTCTGGCCTTATACCACTTGGACGACCAACATGTTGTCTTAAATGGAAACCTCTATGGACTGAAAGATCAGCATTTAAAAAAGCTCAGCACCAAAGTTGATCTGATCCTGGAAAATGGCCGTTATATTCCTGTAGCTGGAAATCGTTTTGAAATTTACGATATCCGACGTCAGCAGCCTATTTTATCCAACCTGATCGCTGTGGATAAGATAGACCTGCATTGGAAGGGGCAACTCCTGCAATTGGATTCCATCAATCAGGAACGCTTTGCGCCAACTGTTCCAAAATTATTAAAAGACGATAGTTCCGGAAAGATCTACGCGTTCCCACAATATGACAAAGCGCTTCCAACACAAATCAAACAGGCTACTGCCGCACAGATTGCTTTCCTGAAAGAAGCCTCACTGCTGTATTCTGTAAACAATTCGCCTTACTTTATTCTGGGAAGATTTAATTATGACCATGAGGTCTGGGCTTATGACTGGCTATACCTGGACAAGGAGGGTAACTTATTGGATGAGATCAATGTCAGGGATTTCTTTATTTTGGATCAAGTGGGTTATCTGGTCTGGCCGGATAAACATATGTTATTTACCAAGAACACGCTTGAAAAAGGCTGGAAAACAGGGAAAATTAAGTACGTCTATCAAAGCGAAGCACTTTACCTGATCAACATCAAAAAAGGGGAACAGGATCCAACGATGGGGTTTTGGAATGCGGGCGCCAAAACATGGGATCTACCGCCAAATTTCCGGCATATCGAGATCCTCGACGGCAAACAACAGATATTTGCCTTACAGAAACAAGAAGATGGTCCCTACACCTTGTACGATAATAAAACAAAAAAGCAGATCGGAAGCAAAAGTTATGACACGATCAGCTCAAATGGCCTGGTACGGGAAAAAGATGCAGAAAATAAAGTTAGTTACTATTACATAGATATTTATAGCGGAAAAGCGTACCGCAAATAAGAGCCGGTACGTGAACAGCATCCGGTGATCGTCTGAAAAAAGCCCCGTTGTGATCTGACACACAAACGGGGCGAAAAGTGTAAAGGAAATTATTTTTTATTTCACAGCTTCCAAGAGTTTATGGAAAATAGCTGTATTATCATATACACCACGGAATAAAAACGAGCGCGCTCCATAAGCGAATACAGGAACAAATGCATTAGTATGATCGTTGCTGCTGAAATTAACCATCACACGTCCTGATTTACGGTCTGAATCGAGCAGTGTAATTCCACCGGTTTCATGATCAGCCGTTACTACAACCAGCATCTCCGGATCCTGATCGGCCAGCTTCAGGGCTTCTTCTACTGTTTTATCAAAATCCAATGTTTCCATGACCGAATATTTGAGGTCATTTGCATGGCCAGCATAGTCAATCTGTGCAGATTCAGCCATCAGAAAGAATGGTTTGTTGTCACGGGACAAAAACTTTATGCCATCCAGCATAGACTGTTTTAAAATTGCCGGCCGACCATCTTTTACGGGCTTTACAAGTTCGTCCGACAGGAAAACAATTTGTTTTCCGCCAGATGGATTAAGCTGATCTTTTACGATCGAAACACCGGTATATCCTTTCCAGTCAGTTTTCTTCTCCAGCCAACCTGGCTTTCCACCCAGAATAAAATCCATGGTGGAATGTTGGAATTGCCCCAAAATGGATTCACTCTCATTCCGCTCCCGCTGATGGGCATAGAAGACTGCTGGAGTAGCGTCGGTTACATCACCGATACTGATCACGCCGGTTTTCCAGCCCTGATCAGCAAGCACCGCAGCGACACTAGGTAAGGGGCGTCCAGTGGTATCGACTGCAATAGCCCGATTATTTACTTTCTGTCCTACTGCAATGGCTGAACCTCCGGCAGCGGAGTCCGTATTATCCGAATTTAAAGCCTCGGTCTGTGAGAGTCCAACTGTCTTGATCTGCGTCATCGTGAGCGCACCGCCATTGGCCAGCGTTGCCGCTTTAACGGCTGCCAACCCCATACCGTCTCCAATAAGCAGCAGAATCCGCTTCACCTGTCGATCCTGACCATCATATTGAAAACTGGGCGTATAGACGGTCTGCGGTTTTGCCAATTGAAAAGATGACCGCTCCCGCTGATCCAAAAATAATTCCAAGGTCTTGGGATGGTCCGTATTGATCCAGTAAACGCCTAGATCAATAAGCTGTTGCCAGGCATTGGGACTATCGTGCGTGCCATAAAAACGAAAACGGAGGCCGAGGGAATCTGCTTTGGCAATTGCCTTTTTGATTGCCGGAATATTTTCGGGCAAGCCTTTTCCGTTCCAATCCGTATAATCCTTTAGATCCGCACTGATCAATCCGGTCTGTGCCAGGCTTGCGGCGTCATAAGTCCAGTTAACCTCCCCATCAAAAAACAACCATTTGGGATAATCCTTGAATCCTGCTGGCTTGGGGCGTCCGCCGGTCACGATGATCTTAACGGCATTGGGATTTTTAAGCGGATTGAACAGATCGCCATATTGTTCTAGGGCTTTGACAAGAACGGGCAATACCTGTTTATAATTTTCTTTTACATCAATCAGAAGCTGAAGATGTTTTGATTTATCTGCAAAGGCGGTTCCGCCATTTTTGCGGTATAGCTTAGCAACAGGATCCAGATAAAGCGCGTTTAGTGTGTTTTCTGTCTTGATTTCCTTTGCATCATGCGCAACCATCAATTGACCATTGCGCAGAAAAATATCCGCTTCAATGGATTGCATACCGGCATAATAGGCCGTATAGAAAGGTTGGCTCTGCCAGTAATCGTTGTGACTGTGACCGGCATAGCGGATAGCTCCTGCCTTCTCTTTCTCCCGGCTGAACATCAGTTGCTCAAATTTTTCATTGAGTGTTTGTGCGGAAGACCCCAGAGGCCCCCCGCACAAGCTCGCGATGATCAATAAGCCACCCAATTTAGTTTGGAAGACTTTTGGAACGTTTACCATCCTTGATTTTGTTTAATCAAACCTGCACTATTATCCACTTCCCTACGCGGTACGGCCCACACATGGTGAATTTTCGGATCAAATTTACGACCTGCAAACTCGACGGGCATACCTGAACCGTTCTTCATCGCATAGGTATGAAGTGGTTTGGCGTAGGTATCCTGCGCATCCCCCCAGCGCACCAGATCGCGGTGACGGTCTGCAAATTCGCCCGCCAGTTCATTACGGCGTTCGCGTTTGAGATCAGCCAAAGTCATGCCCGTCTTTTCAATCAGTTTGGCACGCTTACGGATCATGTTCAATTCTTTATCTCCCGCTCCGGCACCATTGAGCATAATCGAAGCTTCGGCCTTGATTAATAAAATCTCTGCAAAACGGATCAAAGGCACATTCAGATCCGTGGCCATGTGATTTCCATTTGGACTCACATGCCCAGTTTTTACTGGATCAGTATGCGAGAAAGGCTCCATATACTTATTGAACTGCATGTCACAGGTTGCTGAACTTGCCGGCTCGAATACCCGCTCTTTGCCAAAGAAAACAAATTTATCCCCCGGTTTTAGAATAGTTGCCGCGCGACGTTCGTCCTCCGCTTCATAAGAATCATACAACTCTTTCGTTGGCATGTAATATCCCCAACCGTTGTATAAGCCCCAGGCACCATTGGTCAGCATTACCCCCGGTAAAATCGATCCCCAGCCATCCGTACCTGCAGCTGTACTTGTAACGGACCAGATATATTCAGGGCCCCAGTTATTGGATGCTTTGAAGACATCCTTAAAATTAGGTTCAAGTCCACGTTTGCCTTGGTTAATAACCATATCAGCATAGAGAATGGCATTTTTGTAATCTTTCTTATACAGGTACATTTTGGAAAGCACCGCCCATGCCGCCACTTTATGCGCCCGGCCATAATCCGCTTCTTCCAGTTCATTAAAAAAAGGCAATTGATCAGCAGCCTCTTTCAGCAGCTTTTCTATATGACGATAATTTTCTTCGATATTGGCCGCTCTAGGTGTAGCCTTTTCGTTATCCATATTTTCAACAGTAACGATAGGTACTCCGGCGCGTTCATCTGCATAGTTAGCAGCTAACTGAAAGTACATGTAGCCGGCATTAAAATTGGCTTCCCCCAGAATACGTTTCTTTAACGCTTCATCCATTGAGATTGCAGGAACATAACGCAAGATATCATTGGCCTGTTTGATAATCGCATAGCGCATTTGCCATTGTGACTCTGTGTAACCACCACCAATATAATTGCTGTTAAATGTACGGATATTCTCAGCCTGCGCATTGTTTCTTCCGGTCACCATATCGTCGCTGGCATTCATAAACCAGGCGAATCCACGGCCATAGAAATCCTCTTCATCATAGAGGTAATAGAGCCCATTGGCCCCTTTTATCGCATCTTCTTTCGTTTTCCAGAAACTTGCCTTTGACGGAGCTCCCTCTGGAAGGATATCCAATTTGTTGGTACAAGATTGAAAAGACATTCCCATGCTTCCTAAAAGCAGGGCAAAACATATATTTCGAGTTATTTTTTTCATTGGAGTATTTTTTAAATATGCACAGGACAACCAGGTTTAATTTATTCAGTTTCCCGAATTGAAAGCCTATATCATCCTTTATTTTATCCAAATTTGAGATTAAAAAGTGACAGCTGCTCCCAACATAAATGTACGTGACTGCGGATAACGGCCCGCATCCACACCATAATCGTTCATCCCGACCTCAGGATCCATTCCTGTATATTTCGTCACGGTAAACAGGTTGGTTGCCGAAGCAAAGAAGCGTAATTTCTGCAACTTATATTTTTGCGTCAGCTCCTTTGGAAGCGTATATCCAACAACAAAGTTTTTTAAACGGAGATACGATCCATTTTCCACATAAAAATCCGATACATTGGAGAAGTTACCATTTGGATCTTTTACCGATACACGCGGTATATTGGAGTTTGGATTGCTCTCTGAATACGCATTCTTAATTTCTTCAAACATGTTGTAAGGCTGTCCGGATGCTGCATTTAAACCTGTAAATTTCAACGTATTGAACAATTTATTCCCTTGTACCCCCTGAAAAAAGATATTGACATCAAAGTTCTTATAGCTACCATTGAAGGTTACACCGTAGTTAAAATCCGGATAGGCACTTCCTAAAAATACACGGTCCTTATCGTCAATTACGCCGTCTCCATTTTGATCCACAAATTTCATGTCCCCAGCCTGGGCATTAGGTTGTATTTTGGTTCCAGTACTGCCTTTATACTGCTCAACCTCCTGATTGGACCTAAATAGACCTGCAGTTTCCAAACCATAGTACGAATACAGTGGATGCCCCGGTTCGGTCAACAAAGGTTTCAATATACCGCGATAATCAATCTGCGAGGTTATTCTAGGAAAATCATCAATTAGATAATCCACATTATTTGAGATCTTGTTGACGGAAGCTGAAATATCATATTGGAAAGCTGCATCTGATTTACTGCTATAGGTCACGGCAAGCTCAATTCCTTTGTCCGTAACACGTCCACCATTGACAGTTTTGGTCTGCAAACCAGTTGTCCCGGCCAATGCGATGTCCATCAACATCCGATCTGTCCGCTTAACGAAATAATCTGCATTTAGGGTCAAACGATTATTTAATACGCCGATATCTAAACCAACATTCGTTTGCTTCGACTGCGCCCAGGTCAATATAGGATTGCCCATGATTTTTTCAACATATCCAGGCATTAATGTCGGTGTTTTACCGACCCAATTGTCCACACGCTGTAATAATGGACTTACTGCCGTGGAAGTCAACGAACCCAGATTACCTAAAATACCATAACTTCCTCTTAATTTCAATGTATTAATTACTTCGGAATCCGAAAGAAATGCCTCACGGTGGATTGCCCAGGCTCCAGAAATAGAACCGTAATTTTGGAACCTGTTATCTTTTGCCACCAAGGAGGTACCATCCCGGCGACCGATCAAGGTCAACATATAACGGTTGTCGTAATTGTAGTTTGCACGTAAGAGGTAAGAAATCAAAGCTTGCTCGAGCTTACCATCTGCGATAGGCTGAATACGTCCAGCGTTGACCAAGTAACGGTAGTTTTTGGCTTCATCATCGAAATTTTCCCCCACCACATTACTATAGTTTTCCGTTGTTTTTTGATACATATATCCTGCCAAGGCGTCGAAATGGTGCAGACCAAAATCTTTTTCGTAGGTCAATGTCTGTTCAGCCAAGATATCTGTCAGACGATTGGTATTAACCGCCAAGGAATTGGACATATTAGGTTTGCCAATTTCCGGAATACGTGCCGTAAATTCCTTGAAATCGGTAAATTGCTTCGTATAAGCAAAATTTGATTTAAATTTCAAGCCCGGAAGCAATTTAAGCTCAATATAGGGATTGATCAATAAATTATGTACGGGGTTATTGACATCCAATCGGCTTAGGTAAGCTACCGGATTAATTACATCACCATAGGTACCCGGGCCATGATCCGACGGTAGTCCCGAAAACTTACCTGTGGCATCATATACGGATATATTTCTTGGGTAATGAATGGCAGATAATACAGCCCCTGTATAGCCTGAACTTGTATTGGCGCCCTGCCCATTGGTAAAGGAGTAGGATATATTTTCACCCAACTTCAACCAAGGAGTTACCTGGGTCTGTGAATTTACACGGAAATTATAGCGTTTACCATACGTATTGATTAATATCCCCTCAGCATTTCGGTAGTTGAAACCAGTGTAAAAAGAAGACTTCTCATTACCTGCACTCGCCGATAGATTATAATCTTGCACACGCGCCGTACGGAAAATTTCGTCTATCCAATCGGTACGGGTGATCTGTCCATCCGGATATTTACTTGCATCAAAAGCTGGGTCACGCGCCACGCCGGCATTGTCGGCCGCTTGATTGGAGATCATGGCACGGTCTGCTGCATTCAGCGCTTTGATCAGGTTGTGCGCCTTTTGTACGCCATACTTGGCTTCAAAATCAATTTTCAAATCCCCATTCTTACCACCTTTTGTTGTGATCAGGATAACACCACCGGACGCACGAGCTCCATAGACGGCAGCCGCAGCGTCCTTCAACACACTAATATCCTGAATATCGTTGGGATTGAGCTCCGGAGCACGTGCCTGAAGTACACCATCGACAACGTATAGAGGCTGTTCACCATTGATACCGCCCATACCGCGGATATTGATGCTCGGTTTAGACGTTGGGTCTCCCCCCTCAGCAGTTACCGTAACACCGGGTGTCTTCCCCTGAAGCACTTCCCCTATTCCCGCCATTGAACGGCTGTTTGTACCTTTCAAATCTGTTGTAGCAACAGCACCTGAGACTGTACTCTTGCGTTGCGTACCATAACCAACCACCACGACTTCTTCCAATTGACTGGCATCTTCTGTCAGGATTACTGACAGGCTATTACCTGTCACCTGTTGATCCAGTGACTTGTACCCTACAAAACTAAAACGCAGCGTCTCGCCCTGTTTGGCTGACAACTGAAACTGTCCATTTGCGTCGGTTACTGCTGTTTTTCCTGATTGAACGTTTTTAACTGTTACTCCTGCAACAGGCACGCCATTGTTCGCGACAACCGTTCCTTTAATCTGATCCTGAAAGACACTGCTTCCAACGATGGAAGAAAAAGGCTTTTTTACGGGGAATGCTTGTCCCTGATAGGCAATCCCAAGCGCGAGTGGTAGAATTAGAAATTTATTCATATGATTGATAATGTGTGGCGAAAGTAGAAATTAAGGGTTATCAAAATTTTAATATCATGTTAACAAAATGTAAACCCGCCTTCAGTTCGTTTAATTGGTATATTTTTTTTGGTTTTCATAAAAATATAAATTTTTTTTATGTCATCAAATGTATGTACATAATAAAAATTCGATTTAGCATCCTTTTTTTCTAAACTTTTCGTATTCGAACAGAATCGGATATCGTATTCTTTTTTTTACTTATCTTGTCATCCAAAAAATAACAACCTTTATGATACCACAACTCAAACGAATCGCAATCTTATCTTTACTGCTGCTCAGTGCTGCAACAAGGCTTCTTGCTCAGGACAAGGGAAAGGCAGACTGGTTTAAAGATGCCCGCTTTGGCATGTTTATCCACTGGGGACTATACAGCGCTGCCGAGGGCATGTGGAAAGGAGAGCCTTTACGCTACATGAACAATTACGCGGAATGGTTGCGCTACCGCAACCGCGTATCGAAAGAAGAATATGGCGGCTTAGCCAAACGCTTTGACTGGGACAAGATCGATCCTGAAAAGTGGGTACTCCTCGCCAAGGAGGCCGGGATGAAATACATGATCATCACGGCCAAACATCACGATGGTGTGGCGCTATGGGATACCAAAGTGGGCAGCTATAGTTTACCCAAATTGAGCGGTTCCAACCGCGATGTGATCAAGGAAATTGCAGCTGCCTGTAAAAAACATGGTATGAAACTTGGCTTTTACTACTCGCATTGGATCGACTGGGAACATCCCTATGGCTGGAATCATCAGCAAGAATTGTCCGGACATGTAACCGATGCCCAATACAATCAGTATTGGCAGGAAAAAGTAATCCCCCAGCTGCGTGAACTTATGAGCAACTACGGCGATATTTCACTGATATGGTTTGACATGTGGATCCCCTACCAGAAATCCATTATCAAAAAAGAACAGTTGCTTCAGGTGGTGAAATTGATCCGCGAACTACAGCCCAACTGCCTGATCAATTCGCGTTTAGGACTTCCGACAGATGCCGAAAATGTAGATTTCGAGACCCTTGGAGACAATCAGTTTGGCAGCAAATATATCGCTCACCCTTGGGAGACACCGGGCACTATCGCACACTCCTGGGGCTATAATGGACAGGAAAACGAATGGAAATCCACCAGCCAGATCTTTCAGTCCTTGATTTCAAACGTCAGTCTCAACGGCGGATTCACCCTTAATATTGGCCCCCGCGCCGATGGTACTGTCCCTTACGAAAGTGTCAGCCGTCTGCACGAGGTTGGCAACTGGTTGAACACCTATGGGCAAGGCATCTATGGTGGCACTGGCCTTGCTTTAAAAAACAACCACTTTGACTGGGGATACCTCACCACCAAAACTGAACAAAATAAAACGCTTGTCTATGCGCATATATTCAACTGGCCCCTGGATCACAAACTTCGTATTACAGGTATCAAATCCAAACCGTCCACTATCGAGCTGATGAAGGGAAACAATTTAACGACGTTGAACTATGAACAGAAACTGAGTTCCATACATATTGACTTACCTGGAGACCAGCCCGATCATTATGTATCAGAAATAAAATTGACCTTCGATGGCCCCTTGGAACTGGACAAAAATACCGTCGCGGAATCAACTTTTGGTGGTTTTTCCCTAAAATCAACCAATAGTCTGAATAATGAGCTGAAAATAATACGTTACAATGGGAAAAATCCAACCCACGCCGTCCTCACCGGAAATACGAAGATAGACTGGGAAGTCACCGTCACAGAAGCGGGCACATATGCGGTAGATCTATCTGCCCACAATCCAAATCAAGAAAATATTCCATTTGAAATCGGCATTGCCAGCCAACAACTCAATGGAAGTTTCGGGCCTACAAAGAAAATGGTTGTTGAACCAAATGAAAACAACTATACCGAAGAATTTGTAGAAAAACGCGTTGGCACATTCAAATTTGATAGACCCGGGAAATATATATTGACCTACAAAAGCCAGCAACAACTTCCCTTCTGGTTTAATTGGTTATGGCTGGAAAAAGTAAAAAATTAAACGATTTGGCATAAATGCCTCTTAAGAATCATCAAAAACCTTTGACCTAAAGTCAGAGGTTTTTGGCTTTTCAGCCGCTTTCATCTAACAACTTGCTTCACAGCTTATTAAACAAAAGTGACCTATTTTAATATTTTTTTTATTATTTTGGAGTAAAAGTTACCAATTTTGTAAATCGAGACTGGACCGGTCTCTTCACTTATAAATGAGTAAATTAATCCTAAAAATTGTCGGACAATGCATCTGCAACGGGACTCTTTATCTACATCTTCCGCTCAAACGCAATGTTCGGGGTTAGAAGGATCGATTACAATTTTAAAAGATGGAAGCATTCTACATCTCAACGCACGTGCAGGTGAGCTTTTAGGTTTAGGCAAGACGGAGACTAAAGGCAAAAAACTACATGAATTAATTACATTCTATTCATCGGACGATACTTCTGCGCTCATAGCAGAACAGGCTCCCTTCCAGATCAGTTCTGACGACAGTCGGGTCCATGAAGAAAAAATTCTGGGTATCGCAATTGAAGACCGGTTTAAATGGTTCGTATTTCATATCAATCCGTTCAGGGAAGAGGACAATACCGGCCTGCAGCTGTCTTTCTTCGATGTCTCCAAGCTCGTCAATCAGAACCAGATCTTAAAAGACAAACAACATCAGCTGCAATTACTCGTCGCCTCGCTCAACGATCTTGTTTTTGAAGTCACCGACACGGGGGTATTTAAAAATTATTGGACCAACGACACCAAACTGCTCTTTTACCCACCCGAAGAATTTCTAAATAAAAGCCTGACCGAACTTTTTCCGGCAGACCTCGCCATACCCACAATTCAACTGATCCAGAACTCGCTCAAGCTTGACCGTGAGTTTAAAATGGAATTTCAGTCTCCTTCCGAACAACATAAAGGCAAATGGTACAGTCTACAGATAAAACCTATTCACCGTGCTCAAAACCGCGTTGCCCTGGTCATCGCAGATATTACAAAACAGATCGAATCAACGGAAAAAATACGTTTTAACGAACATAAATTCAATCAGGCCTTTCATTTCTCGGGTCTGGGGATTGCCCTGACAAACCTCGATGGCTACTGTATTGAATCAAACCAAACACTGACAAAAATCCTTGGCTACACACAGGAAGAAATGTCAACAACGCGGTTCTCTTCCAATACACACCCGGATGACGTCGAACGCGAGATTGAGCTCCGTAAAAAACTGATTCGGGGTGAAATTGAAAGCTTTACGATCCAAAAACGCTATCGGCACAAACTCGGTCACTTTGTATGGTGCTCCGTCACTATCGCCGGAGTCTTTGACAATGCCAATACCCCGCTGTTTCTAATTGTTCAGATCCAGGATATTTCCGAATCAAAGAAAAATATCGAGATCCTAAAACGGCAAAAATTAGAATCTGATCTGGTTAAAATGGACCTTGAAACCAAAGTCAGACAACTTGAAGAATTTGCGCATATCCTTGCCCATAACCTAAAGGGGCCCTTGAGTAATATGCCGATGCTCATCGATGAACTGCAAGTAACGGAAGATGAACAGGTAAAGGCTGAATTCCTGAACCTCCTAAAAATCAGCACTGGACAGCTTACCGAAACTCTGCAGGAACTGGGAGATATCCTTGAATTACGTTCAAATAAATCCCTCATATTTGAAAACTGCGATTTCCTTCATGTATATCACAAGGTAAAGCACCAATATATGGAGGAAATACAGCAAAAGAATGCAACGATTTCCGTCGAATTTAATGTAACAAGTATCCATTACCCCAAAATTTACCTAGAAAGTATTCTCAGTAACCTCATCAGCAATTCCCTCCGATTTACAGCCAAGGATAAGGCCCCTTATATTGAGATCCGGACTACTTTGGAGGAAGATGGTACCTTATTGACAGTCAAGGATAATGGACTAGGTATTAATTTACCGAAATATAAATCCCAGCTCTTCATGTTTAAGAAGGTCTTCCATCGTGGCTTTGAAAGTAAGGGAATCGGATTATTTCTCACACGCTATCAAGTGGAATCTCTGGGTGGCAAAATAGATGTGCAAAGTGAACCCAACGAGGGCAGCGTCTTTTCCGTCAAATTTTTAGAACGAAAGCAATGAATCAGGAAAATAAAAGAAAAGTCATCCTTATAGATGACAATGCGATCTTACGCACCATTTTTGGCTACATGCTTCAGGGATTTACGGATTACCCTATTGAATTCTTACCCTTTAAAAATGCCCTGGATGCTTTGGATTTTCTGGAATCCCATGATATCAGCACATCGTCCAAGCCGGCCATATTGTTTGTTGATATCAGTATGCCATTTATGACAGGTTGGGAACTGATGGACACGCTAGAGGATAGAACTGATTTTATCGAGCAGACCCAGATCTTTATTATCAGCTCCTCCACGAGCCAAAGCGACCAGGAACAATTGGCAAATTATCCTTTCATCAGCGGTTTTATTTTAAAACCTTTCGGCAAGGAACAACTATATGAAATTTTAAGAGCACGCAGTTAAAAACCATCCCTTCCTACAGGGGGATTGCAATGCCGGCTATCGGTCTATATGCGATACTGCCCAAGTGCTGGATTTGACCTGCTCAACTTGACCGGATAAAAAAAGAAAGCATTGAATAGTTGAAATGATAGGTTAGGGAGGTAGGGTTAAAACAGTAAAAAAAGGTCTATCCAATCTTTTTGGATAGACCTTTCATTTAGATCGTTAGATAGCCTTACATTTTTCAGCAAGCCAATTCTTTTCTTCGCTAGAAAGATGCGTTGAAAGTTGATCAAATACCCATTGGTTATAATTATTCAACCAGGCAAGATGTCTTTTCTCCAACAGGGACTTCTCCACGAGCGCTGTGTCGATATAACATATTGTCAGGGTCTCAAAATCCAGGAATTCCCCAAATTCAGAGGAAGCAGCTTTACGGGTCAGGACCAAATTCTCGATACGGATACCATGTTTACCGACCCGGTAGAGTCCCGGTTCAATGGAGGTAATCATACCTGGTTCAACGGCAACATCTATTGCCGCAGCATTAAATACCTGCGGTCCTTCGTGTACATTCAGGAAAAACCCGACACCATGCCCTGTACCATGACCATAGTTACGCAATGTCTCCCACAGTGGACGACGGGTAATGGCATCTATCTGATAACCCCGGGTGCCTACAGGAAAAATCGCCTGTGAGCCCTCTATCGTACCTTTCAGCACCAAGGTATAATCTTCTTTTTCCTCCTGGGTAAGTCCGCCCAACGAAACGACTCTTGTAATATCCGTAGTACCTGTTTTGTATTGGCCACCGGAGTCTACCAATAACAATCCTTTCGGACGCAACGTATAATTGGATTTTTCATTTGCCGAATAATGTGGCAATGCACCGTGATCCAGATAACCTGCAATTGTCGTAAAAGAAACATCCACAAATCCATCTTGCTCCTCCCGGAATCCACGTAACTTGGCTGCGATCGACAGCTCCGAAAGTTCTTCACTGGCCACATTTTCTTCCAGCCATTTAAAAAACTTGGTAAGCGCAACACCGTCTTTTACAAAAGTACGTCTGTTATTTTCAATTTCAATTGTATTCTTAATCGCTTTTAAAGTGGTAGAAGGATTTATTTTTTCTACGATTTTAACGGATTTAGGAACGCTGTCAAATACAGCAAAGCAGGTGCGTTTCGGATCAATTAGGATCGCCTTAGCTGATAATGTCGCAATTGTCTGGTAGATGCTTTCGTAAGCAGCAATGTCAACACCGTAACCTTTTAATTCAGCAATTGTTTCGGCACTCAATTTGGACGGTTCAATGTAGAGTGTAGCCGCATCAGCTGTGATCAATACAAATCCCAGCACAACCGGGTTGCAGGGCACATCCTGACCACGGATATTCAATAGCCAAGCCAGATCATCCAAGGAAGAGATTAAATGTGCATCGGTCCGATTTTTCCTCATTTCAGCCCGAACAGCTTCGATCTTTGCTACCGTAGATTGTCCGGTCGTACTTTCAGGCAACAAATAAGCCTGTGCCTTTGGCAATTCTGGTCTGCCTACCCATAAATCGGATAACAAATCAATATGGCCATCTACCTGAATATCCAGCGGTTCCAAGGCAGCTTTAACAGCTTGCGCTACTAAAAGTGAAGCAAGATTTCCATCAAAAGCCACTTTTGCTCCCGCATTCAATTTTTCTCCTAACCAATCTGCATACTCCGCCGCTGCCTGCACTTTCAGTTTAACCAATTCAAAACCGGTTCCTTCCAATTGTTCTGCTGCCTGGACGAAATAACGGGAATCTGTCCAAAGGCCTGCAAAATCCTGTGTAATTGCCAGGGTACCTGCGGAACCCGTAAACCCTGATGCCCAAGCAATACATTTGTAACGTTCTGGTAAATATTCACTGATATGAGGATCTGATGATGGAATAATATATCCATCGATTCCCTGAATCTTCATAGCCTCACGAATAGCAGCTAATTTTTCGATATGCTTCATGTCGTCTATACAATTTTATGCAAGTTAGGATTTTTTAGGGTCGAATGCCTAACTTTAAGCCAAATAAAACAAACTGAGTCTACGCGTATATGCACATAATAAGGTTATACGCCCATCACAACAAAAGTAGAATATCAATTACCCGGACAGAATAAGGTCCGCCGAAATGACATGTGAATGAAATCATCATGATTTATTCAAACCGAGTGAAACGAGTTCATGAATGCAATTAAAAAACAAATTATGAATGAATAATCCGATACGGGAATGAGTAAATCATGATAGCTTCATCGCAAATGAAACCGCCGAAGGCAGCATGAATGCCTTAAAGGGAAAATAAAATAATGAATAAACAAATTTAAACGGATGAAAAAATTTGCGCTCTATTCCATTGCACTATCGACCTATGCATTTACTGGCCTCACAGGTTCGTTATTTGCACAGGATCTACGAACCAAAATCCAGGCTGCATTCAATCAGTTTCAAAGTCAGGAAAACCTAACAAACGCGATCAGTTCGCTGACCGTGTTTGACGGAAAGACCGGACAAACAATCTATGCAGCCAATGAAAATATAGGGTTAGCTACAGCCTCGACGATGAAAGTGATTACCGCAGCAACGGCCTTGGATTTTCTGGGCAAAAACTATCAATTTAAAACCACCTTATATTATACCGGTGCAATCGATGAAAACGGAGTCCTTAACGGCAACATCGTTGTAACGGGTACCGGTGACCCTACCTTGGGCAGCGAACGTTACCCAGAGACCAAAGCAGCTATCGTATTGAACAAATGGATTACTGCTATTCAAAACGCGGGAATTCGAAGCATCAATGGAGCAGTAATCGCTGATGACCGTCTATATAATGGCAACCAACTACCGGGAGGATGGATCTGGACAGACATGGGCAATTACTACGGTGCTGGCATTTCATCGCTCAACTGGCGCGAAAATGCTTTTGGTATAAATTTCAGCCCGAGCAATAAAGTGGGTGCAAAAGCCGAAATTATCCAAGACACGACCCGAGCTCCCTATCTGAACATTATTAACGAAACCACCACTGGTAAAGCTGGCAGTGGAGACAATGTGTATGCCTATGCAGCACCTTATTCAACCAAAATATTTGTCCGCGGCACCTATGGCCAGGATTTAAAGAAGACCATCGAACTCGCTTCCCCCGATCCTGCCTATGACCTGGCTTTCCAACTGAATGAAGGCCTCAGCAAACAGGGGATTATTGCAATCCATCCCCCTGCAACCGGCGCTAAGATGGATTCAGTAGATGTCTCCCAGAAACAGACCCTGGATGTGCACCTATCCCCTACCATGGATAAAATTGTCTATTGGTTTAACCAAAAAAGCATCAACCTCTATGGCGAAGCTTTATTGAAGGCGATCGCCTATACCACGGCCGGAAAAACTGGCACAGATGATGGAGCCAATTACATCCAGAAATATTGGAACGCTAAATTAGGCATTAAGCCCAGCGAGCTTAATAGTATGGACGGTTCGGGACTTTCACCACAAAATAGGGTCACCACGCTCGCTATGAACAAAATCATGCAGTATGCCCAAAAGCAAAATTGGTATCCTGTATTCTATGAAAGTCTGCCAACTTACAATGACATGAAGATGAAAAGCGGAACTATAGGTGGCGTACTGGGATATACGGGTGTCCACAGCAATAAAAATGGACAATCCTTTACCTATACGCTATTGGTCAACAACTATTCCGGATCAGGGTCCAATATGCGCAGGCAAATGTTTAAATTACTGGATGTTTTGAAGTAACATATTATTGTCTATTTATAATAAGATATTGGCAAATATTTCCAAATATCAAAAAGAATGATAGATTTGTAGCCTTAAATTAATAAAATCGTAATGAGTAACACTAATCGTAAACAGGCAGCGTTAACTTACCACTCAATGGGTAGACCTGGAAAAATAGCTGTTGTTCCGACAAAACCAACAAATTCGCAAAGAGACTTATCTTTAGCATATTCTCCTGGCGTAGCGGAGCCATGTTTGGCTATTGCCGAGAATAAAGAAGATGCTTATAAATATACCGCAAAAGGGAACCTTGTTGCCGTTATCAGTAACGGTACAGCTGTCTTGGGCCTAGGTGATATCGGTGCTCAAGCAGGTAAACCTGTCATGGAAGGAAAAGGTTTATTGTTCAAAATTTTTGCAGACATCGATGTATTTGACATCGAAGTGGATACCAAGAATGTTGATGAGTTTGTTAACATTGTAAAAGCATTGGAACCTACTTTCGGTGGTATCAACCTGGAAGATATCAAGGCACCTGAATGTTTTGAAATTGAGCGTCGCCTGAAAGAGGAAATGAATATTCCGGTCATGCACGATGACCAGCATGGTACAGCGATCATTTCGGGTGCGGCCCTGATCAATGCCTGTGAAATTCTCGGAAAAGATATCGCTAAAGTAAAAATCGTCGTGAACGGTGCCGGTGCAGCAGCGATGTCCTGTACAGCAATGTATATTTCTGTAGGCGCTAGCAAAGAAAACATTGTGATGCTGGACAGTAAAGGTGTTATCCGTACGGATAGAGAAAATCTGGACAGCATGAAAGCACAATACGCTACAGATCGCGATATCCACACCTTGGCAGATGCCGTAAAAGACTCCGATGTATTTATCGGCTTATCGGCTGCGGATGTGATGTCTCCAGAGATGTTGTTATCAATGGCTCCTAATCCTATTGTTTTGGCGATGGCCAATCCAAACCCGGAGATTGCTTATGATTTAGCAATGGCAACACGAACCGATATTATCATGGGTACCGGCCGTTCGGATTATCCGAATCAGGTAAACAATGTATTGGGTTTCCCTTACATCTTCCGCGGAGCTTTGGATGTGCGTGCCACAGCAATTAATGAGGAAATGAAAATTGCCGCTGTACGTGCTATTGCAGACCTGGCAAAACAACCTGTTCCCGAAGAAGTCAATCAGGCTTATAATACCAGCAATTTAAAATTCTCGGAAGAGTATATTATCCCTAAACCGACCGATCCACGTTTGATCACCGAAGTTTCTATGGCTGTTGCAAAAGCGGCGATCGAATCTGGTGTAGCGAAAACAGCAATCGAAGACTGGGATAAATACCGCGATGCATTGCGTAAACGCCTGGGTAAAGATGATGCTATCATGCGTAACTTGACGATGGCAGCTAAAAGAGATCCAAAACGTGTTGTTTTTGCTGAGGCCGATAATTACAAAACCTTACGCGCTGCTCAGATCGTAAAAGAGGAAGGTATCGCGATCCCGATTCTTTTAGGTAAAAAAGAGAAAATCGAACGTTTGATCCATGAATATGCTTTTGAATTGGACGGAGTGGAGATTATTGATCCTGTTGCAGAGGTTGATGGCGAAACTGAACGTTCAAAAAAATTCATCGAACACCTTTATAACAAAAGACAACGTCGCGGAATTTCCCGCTACGATGCGCGCAAACTGATGTTTGACCGTAACTATTTCGGTGCTTCATTGGTTGAGTTTGGAGAGGCGGATACCTTGATTTCCGGTATGACCAAAAATTATGCAAACACCATACGTCCAGCATTGCATGTTATCGGTGCTAAACCCGGCAGCCGTGTAGCAGGTATGTATATGATGTTAACCAAAAAAGGTCCCATTTTCATGGGCGATACAACCGTGAATGAGGATCCTACGGCACAAGAGCTTGTGGATATCACCTTGCTTTTGGACAAAGCTGTTAAACGCATGAATATTCAACCGCGCATTGCCTTATTGTCTTACTCTAATTTTGGTTCAAGCGAAGGAAAAACACCAACCAAAGTAAGAGCGGCAGCACAGATCTTACACGATCAGCATCCGGATATTATCGCTGACGGTGATTTACAGGCTAACTTTGCTTTAAACAGTGATATGTTGACTGACAACTTCCCATTCAGCTGTTTAAACGGACAGTCAGCAAATACACTTGTTTTCCCTAATCTGGAATCTGGGAATATCGCCTATAAATTATTGCAGGAAGTCGGTGAAGCGGAAGCTGTAGGTCCAATTCTTTTGGGTATGAACAAACCGATCCATGTACTGCAATTGGATAGCTCAGTACGTGAAATCGTCAACATGGTGACCATTGCCGTGGTTGATGTTCAGGCTCATCTCAAAAATTTATAGAATAGCTTAAAATCTTCCTATATTCGTAGTACTATGTACGAATATTTCAATGGAAAATTAGCATATAAAGCCCCCACTCATGTTGTTATCGACGTGAGTGGGATTGGCTATTATGTCCACATCTCTCTTTATACCTTTTCCCAAATCAAGGATCAGGAAAACTGCAAATTATTTATTTCGCTGCAAGTGCGGGAAGATTCCCATACGCTTTATGGCTTTGCTACCGAGGGTGAGAAAAAGCTCTTCGAGAATCTGATCTCCGTTTCAGGTATCGGTCCAAATACGGGGCGGATGATCCTGTCGTCCAATACCCCGGATGAAATCCAGTCGGCCATTGCTAATGGTCAGGTTGCTTTAATTCAGAAAATTAAAGGGATCGGCCCGAAAACAGCACAACGTCTGATCCTGGAGCTTCAGGATAAATTGAAAAAACAGGGCGTGGAAGCACTTTCACCAACCATTCAATCGCAATCCGTACCGGACGAAGCTTTGTCTGCACTGGTTATGTTAGGCTTTAATAAAGTTGCAGCAGAAAAAGTATTGAATACCATTCTAAAGACAGAAAGCAATCTTTCTGTAGAGGATATGATCAAACTTGCCCTAAAGAGACTATAAGATATGCCGATTGATCCATTGATTTGGCTACGAACATGTAGCTGAGCAACAGATCCGTTGAATAGCGCCAACATCAAATAGCTAGCTTATACGAAAAAACAGAAAAGGAACTTCGGTTCCTTTTTCTATTTTCCCACCGGCAGTCTTCATTCGAATTCCGCATAGCGATACGCGATCTCAAACAGCAAATATCTAGGTAACAATTTGAGAATTGAAAGTAAACTAACAGGGACTTAACCCGGATCTTATACGGACCTCATTCGGACTTCATTCGGATAAACGCGTATGAAGTCCTTTTTATTCTCGGCTGAGATTCGTGTTATAAACCTAGAAAAAAGCAAGAAGTATCCAACTTATCCCCGCCCAGACATAGGCTTATTTGCCGCAACAACCGAATAATCGGTCTAGCTGTGTAGAAGCGCAAAATGTTAGCTATCAAAATAGTTATCGCATGACAAATACGGCTATGGATCTACATGAATCACCGTATATCTCCAAGAAATAACACAAACGATTGCCCTAAGACAAACAAACACATTATCAATAAGTTACAAAAACACACAAAGTCCCTCCTCCACGTCGCTACAGCCTATTTGTTACAATATGACGTTGCTAAAACGTATTTATTCCCTTATTTTTAGCGTTTGTATTTTCAGTTATAATCTCACACATGAAAAAATTATTTTCACTTGCGCTCGCTTTCAGTTTAGGAGCAGCAGTATTTGCGCAAGAAAAGAAAGACATCACGTTGAACATTGTGCCCTTACCACAACATGTTCAGATCAAAAATGGATCATTTAAAGTCAATGAAAACACTAAAATTGCATTTGACACGGAAGAGGATAAAAAAGTTGCCGCTTTATTCCAGGATTTTCTAAAAAGCAACTATAACCTCAACCTATCCTTAGTAAAGTCACCTGGTAAAAACAGCATCTATTTTTCATCCAAAAATGCAAAGTCGGCCAATACAGAAGCATACGAATTAAACATTGCTTCTGACCAGATCACAGTGGGGGGTAAAGCAGCTGGTCTGTTTTATGGAATGCAATCGCTGATCCAGTTATTACCTGTTGATAAAAAAGCGAGTATCGAAATTCCGCAGGCATCCATTCAGGATGAACCCCGATTTGCTTACCGTGGACTGCATCTTGATGTTGGCCGTCATTTCTTCCCTGTAGAATTTGTTAAGAAGTACATTGACATTTTGGCCTCTTACAAATTGAATACCTTTCACTGGCATCTGACCGATGATCAGGGATGGCGCATTGAAATTAAATCACATCCCAAATTAACACAGATCGGTGGCTACCGCAAGCAAACATTGCTGGGTAACTATAAAACCGACGGTGACTACGATAATACGCCTTATGGCGGTTTCTACACCCAGGAACAGATCAAAGATGTTGTGGCTTACGCCAAATCTAAGTATGTTACCGTCATCCCTGAAATCGAGATGCCCGGTCATGCTTTAGCAGCACTTTCAGCTTACCCAGAGCTCGGTTGTGGTGATAAACCGGGACCATATACTGCTGCACAGACCTGGGGCGTATTTGATGATGTATTCTGTGCCGGAAAAGAAGAAACATTTAAGCTATTGGAAGATGTGATCGACGAGGTGATCCCACTATTCCCTAGCGAATATATTCATATCGGTGGTGATGAATGTCCTAAAACAAGATGGAAAACCTGTCCGCATTGCCAAAAAAGAATCAAGGATAACAATCTCAAAGATGAACACGAGCTGCAGAGTTATTTTATCCAACGTATGGAAAAGTACATCAATGGCAAAGGTAAACGTATCATTGGATGGGATGAGATCTTAGAGGGCGGTTTAGCACCAAATGCGACTGTTATGAGCTGGAGAGGTGACCAAGGAGCTATCGATGCTGCAAACCAGGGCCATGACGTCATCATCACGGCCAATAGCTATGGTCTTTACTTTGATCACAAACAAGGAGCGGATCAAAATAGAGAGCCTTTGAGTATCGGAGGTCTTTCGACATTGGCTAAGGTATACTCTTCTGATCCTATGCCTAGCAAAATTTCTGAAAACAACAAGAAACATGTCTTGGGTGTTCAGGCAAATATCTGGACAGAATATATCGCTTCTTCGAACAAAGTAGAGTTTACCATTTTACCGCGTGTGTTAGCCCTATCTGAGATTGCCTGGACCCAGCCGGAAAAGAAAAACTGGAAGAATTTCTCCGAACAACGTGCTGCACGCCAATTGGCAAAACTCGATCAGACAACTACATTCTATCGCGTACCCGAGGTTTATGGTATCTCTGATACAACAATATATGCCTCAGAATACACCATTCGCGGATTGAAACCATCTGTGGAAGGTGCAAAAATCTATTATACCCTGGACAACTACGATCCTTCGGAATTGGATCGGGAGTATACAGGTCCGGTTAAAGTGACTGTTCCAGATAGTAAAGAACGTGTATTCAAAGCTGTCGTTGTGACTCCTTCAGGAAAAAGAAGCAATTACATCCGGGTAAATATTATCAATACAAAGAAATAATATACCATACCCCATTCAAAAGCGCTAATATTCTGTTAACTTTGAACAGATATTAGCGCTTTTTTTCTGAATTACCTTTTTTGGGGATGTCAGAAAATAACCTGCTATCGATTTCCATCGTCGTTGCAGGCTGTGAAAGCGTGAAGGGTTTATGGAAAATGTGTATTTCTACAAGGATTTAAAAAAGAAATTTTATGGCTGAGGATCTGCTAATTGCCAAGGGCAGCAAAGAGGAACAATATCAAAACTTACTTCCGCAGATAGCAGGATTATTACAGGGAGAAAATAACCAGATTGCAAATCTTGCGAATATCGCGGCAGCGCTAAAAGAACAATTTAATTTTTTTTGGGTAGGATTTTATCTGGTAGACAGTGCGGAAGAACTTGTTCTCGGTCCATTCCAAGGTCCGGTGGCCTGTACCCGTATAAAAAAAGGACGGGGTGTATGTGGCGGATCCTGGGCGAAGGAGAAAACACTTATTGTACCGGATGTGGAGCTGTTTCCCGGACATATCGCCTGTAGCTCGCTTTCACGCTCCGAAATCGTGTTGCCTGTATATAGTCAGGGACAAATTATAGGTGTGCTCGATGTAGACAGCAGTGAACTGGACTGCTTCGATGAAACTGATGAAAAATACCTGACGCAGATCTTGCAGTTGTTGGATAATTAGTGTCCGGATATCGGAAGAATTATGTCTATCGTTCAGACATACAAATCAAAGGTCAGCGCTAGTCCCTGTTAAAAAAACAATGATACAAAGTCCTAACGTCTCAGAAGTGGACACTATATCCTCCTGTTTTATGGGAGCTTCAGTAGATTATTCTTCGAATATTTTACTGCTGAAATTCCCATATCTTGACTAATTTATCATCACTGACGCTAAAGAAATACTGACCATTTTCAGACCATACGCCAGCATTCACAGATAAATGATGGCCATCTTGCATTTTGTCCCTGCTCATATTCTTCAGCAGGGCGAAGTCCGCATTTGACCAGAATTTCAAGGATTTATCGCGACTGACCGTGGCGAAAAAAGATTCGAATGGATGTGGATAGATCCCATAAACAGTAAAAAGGTGCGGGATAAATGAAAAATTATTACTTAGTTGACCAACTTCCGAAATCATGAGCTTCGCATCACGGCCTCCGCTTAATAATTTATTTTCAAGAAAAGCCAAGGAAGTTGTGGGCATGCTATGGAGCTGCATTCGTTCAATGACATGGAAATCCACGCTATCCAACAAATATACCCAACCTTCTTTATCGCCCAATGCGATCCTGTTTGTATTTTCATCAACAGCTATACTCCGCACGGTCGTTTGGGAGAGCTGTACCGCATAAATGCTTGTATAGGTGGCGAGATCGATCACATGCAACTGCCCCGCCTCGCCTACAGCCAAGAGCTCATTTTTTTGTTTGATATATGCTAGGGCAAAGATGGCTTTTTTGCCCAATTGCAAACTCGCAACAAGTTTTTGTTCCTGTACATCCACAAAAAGTAGCTTGCCCTCGCGTAAGGCAATGGCTAGGATAGCCGTTCCCGGAATCAACTTTAAGGCATATACAGAGGAAGTCACGGCACAGAGGATCCGTTTAAACCCATTTTTTTCGATATCCCACTCGACCACGCCCTTGTCATTTCCTCCTGTAAAGAATGTATTTGGATCATATCCTTTTTCTACGCAAAAAATGGGATTTTGATGCCCGGGTAATGTCGCTCTTAATTTAATATCCATAGTTATATTGTCAAGTTCTCCCAATGACATGCGGAGAGACCATTCTTGTCCTATCTTTTTTGACTTAATGTCCGGCTGTCGTTTAAAACAGACCAGGCAAAAAAAGAAGTGCAGTATATCCACAAATATACTGCACTTTCAAGACTATTTTGTCATATTACCTTAAAGCCTCGTTCGATCTGACAGTTTACCTGGACAAATGTTCGATAGACGACTTGGCTTAGCAAAAACACGCATTATTGATGTCTGCTTTCAAGATTTTTAGCGATTGTCTCCAACGAAAAACCCTTTTCACGTAGCAATACGATCAAATGGAACAATAGATCAGAAGTCTCGTTGATAAAGTCAGTCTCGGTCTCCGTTAATGCGGCGATTACTGTTTCTACGGCTTCTTCGCCTACTTTTTGAGCGATCTTATTAATTCCCCTTGAGCGCAGACGGTTTACATAGGATTCGTCAGAAGGATGTTCGTAGCGATGATTTACGATACGTTCCAGTTGCAATATGAAATTTTGATTGAATTCCGTGTTGAAACAACTCCGACTTCCGGTATGGCAGGTCGGTCCTATAGGATCCGCTTTAATTAATACGGTATCTTTATCACAATCAATATGGATACTCTTTACATTTAAAAAGTTACCACTCTCCTCTCCTTTGGTCCAGAGACGATTTTTGCTACGGGAGAAAAAAGTCACACGCTTTTCCGTCTGTGTCTTTTGCCAAGCTTCCTCGTTCATATACCCCAGCATCAGCACCTCCAACGTTTGGGCGTCCTGCACGATCACTGGAACAAGTCCGTCACTTTTTGCGAAATCTAACATTGTATTCGTATCTAGTATTTAGTATCTAGTAATGAGACTCTGGTAGCGCAAGCCAAAGGCTTACAAACTATCTATTTTCTCCTCTTTTAATTCTTTATCCTTTGATCCATATTTCTGGATCCTTACTCTTTATTTCTGGATCTCTATCCGCAATTATCTTACGACAACAGCATTTTGGCGTAATGTCTGTTTAAGATCCGGAATCAATATTTCCCCATAGTGGAATACAGAAGCCGCTAAGGCGGCATCCACATTGGCCTGTTGAAATACATCGACAAAATGCTGCTGATTTCCAGCGCCACCGGATGCTATTAAAGGAATATGAATGCGATCGTTTACCGCTTTCAAAAATCCATTGTCAAAGCCATTTTTCGTACCATCATGATCCATGGATGTCAGCAGAATTTCTCCGGCACCACGTTCCTGTGCTTCCAGTATCCAATCCAGGGTATTGATCTCGGTTTTGATCCGTCCTCCGCTCAGGTGAACAAAATCCTGCCCTTCAATAGATCTTGTATCTACGGCAACGACAACAAACTGTGCTCCAAAAGCTGCAGCCATTTGATTGATCAGGTCGGGATTGCGTACAGCTGCAGAGTTGATGGATATCTTATCCGCCCCTGCATTTAATAGGATGTCGGCATCTTTGATTTCGTTGATACCACCGCCTATTGTAAAAGGGATATTTACCTGACGGGCTACCGCTTTGACAAGATCTATTGTTGTCTTGCGCCCTTCATGTGTAGCTGTGATATCTAAGAAAACGAGTTCGTCCGCCCCTTGTTGGGAGTATTCGTAGGCCAATTCCACAGGATCCCCTGCGTCACGAAGATCTACAAAATTCACTCCTTTTACTGTCCGCCCATCTTTAACATCCAAGCAAGGAATTATCCGTTTTGCCAGCATGTTAAAATCTGATTAATGATTTAAGGTTCCAATCTTTGACTTCATCGATGGAAATTCTATTCTCATAGATTGCTTTTCCTACGACCACTGATTCTACTCCGCCGAGGTCCTGAAGTTTTTGAATATCATCCATGGAACTGATACCTCCGGAAGCAATCAATTTGATGATGGGTGAATGGCTCAATAGCTTTTTGTATAGTTCTACACCTGCTCCGCCCAGTTTACCATCTTTGCTAATGTCCGTACATAGAAATCTAAAGAAGCCCAGTACCAAGCATTTATCAATATATTCGATCAATTTAATCGGGGAACTCTCTAACCAACCGGAGTATTTGATTACTTCATCCAACACATCAATTGCAATGACAATATGATCTGCATACTTCACTTTACCTTCATTTAAAGTCGCTAATTCCTCTAAAAACGAAGGGTTCGTAATCGCTTGCGTACCCACGATAACACGGTATACTCCAGCATCTACCAGTTCTTTTACTTTTTCAATGCTCCTTACTCCACCGCCATACTGAATTTTCATATCTGTCTTCTGAATAATATCGAACAGATAGGCTTGGTTACTAAAATCACCTTTGGCACCATTCAGGTCTATGATATGAACCAGTTCAGTGCCGTTTGCACGATAGTTTTCTATCTGTGCTTCTAAACTAATATCATAAGTCGTAACGTCGTTGTAGTTACCCTCTCTTAAACGGACAACTTTTTTGTCCAAAACGTCAATTGCTGGAATGATATACATAATCGAATATTTTTAGTCTATTTGAATAGTTGAAAAATTGAGCAGCAACTGCTCACCTGCTTTTCCCGATTTCTCCGGGTGAAATTGTACACCAAAGAAATTATCTTTGGAAATGGCTGCTGAAAATGGTAATCCATAGTCGCATTTTGCGGCTGTAAACGTCGTATCATATTCAATATAATACGAATGCACAAAATAAAAATAAGTCTGATCTTCAATATTCGCAAATAAAGGATTATTTGCTTGTACAGAAACGCTATTCCAGCCCATATGAGGCACTTTGCCCGCTAGACCGGCATCAAAATGTAACGTTTTCAGCGGGAATAATGCCAACATCTCAGCATTACCTTCTTCCGAATACTCGGTCAAAAGCTGCATACCGACACAGATCCCCAAAACAGGTTTACGCAATTCTTTAATATAGGGTACTAATCCTGACTCACGCAATTTGTTCATGGCAGCTCCGGCATGGCCTACCCCCGGAATAATAATACGATCATAAAGATCGATTTCCGCCGCAGTATTGATCATACCATAGCTCAGCCCTACACGATCCAGCGCAGCAGTCAGCGAGAAGATATTCCCAGCGCCATAGTTAATAATTCCTATCATATTGAGATTTGAGTATTGAGATTTGAGTATTGAGACTTTGACCGCACAAGCTTTCGCATCATTCGGACATCGTTAATCTTTACTCATTTACCCAAGGATACTCTTTATTAATTAAACAAAACTACAAAACACCTTTTGTACTTGGCAGCTGCATATGATCTGCATCCCGTCGTACTGCTTTCTTGATCGATTTTGCAAAAGCCTTAAAAATTGCTTCGATCTTGTGGTGCTCGTTATCCCCTTCAGCTTTGATATTTAAATTTGATCTGGAGGCGTCAGAAAATGATTTAAAGAAATGGAAGAACATCTCCGTCGGCATATCACCTATTTTCTCCCGTTTAAATTCAGCATCCCAAACAATCCAATTGCGGCCACCAAAATCCAGTGCAACCTGCGCCAGACAATCGTCCATTGGCAACGTAAACGCATAACGTTCAATACCACGCTTGTCACCCAAGGCCTTTAAGAACACTTCGCCCAAAGCAATTCCAGTGTCTTCAATCGTATGATGTTCGTCGATATGAAGATCTCCTTTTGCTTTTATCGTTAAGTCCAGTGCGCCGTGTCGGGCGATTTGATCCAACATATGATCAAAAAATGGCAGCCCTGTTTCAATAGCTGATTTACCGGAACCATCCAGGTTCAGTTGAATAAAAATATCGGTTTCATTCGTTTTACGATGATGTTCGGCCGTACGTGTACCCAGTTTAAGGAATTCGTAGACGGTCTTCCAGTCTGTGGTCTCCAAAGCCACCGCATTCGGGTCGATGTCGACGTTTTCCAATGCCCCCAATTGATCGTTTGCACGTAGCCATATGGCTTTAGCACCAAGATTTTGTGCAAGTTTGACATCATTTACACGGTCACCGATCACGAACGATTCACTCAGATTATATTTTGTTGCATCGAAATATTCCCCCAGCATACCAATACCTGGCTTACGCGTATCTGCCTTTTCGTGTGGGAAAGTTTTGTCGATATGTTCTTTCGCAAATACTACACCTTCTGCCGCAAACGTATCTAGCACAAAACGATGGACAGGCCAAAAGTTTTCTTCCGGATGGGAAGATGTTCCTAAACCATCTTGGTTGGAAACCAAGATCAATTCAAAATCCAGCTCCTTAGCGATACGTGGCAGGTACTGCAAAGCACCAGGATAGAATTTTAATTTTGCAAAAGAATCAATCTGCTCATCTTCTGGTTCCAAAATTAATGTTCCGTCACGGTCTATAAACAGGACACGTTTTAAGTTATCAGGCATAGTATTATTTATTGATTTGATTAAGTTTTTCTAATAATGTCCGGTTCTCCGCAGGTGTACCGACCGTGATCCGCAAACAGCCTTCACAAAGTTCTACTTTAGAACGATCTCTGACAATGATCCCATACTGAACCAAATAGTCGTAGACCTCCCGGGGGTTTTCCATCTTGACCAGAATAAAATTGGCATCGGAAGGTGTGATGTGATGCACATAGCCCAATTCAAGGAGCTCGCGTACCAGTTTTTCACGTTCTGAAACAGTCTCCTTGATCCAGTCATTGACTTGATCCACATTATTCAGCGCCTCCAGCACAATATCCTGTGTCGCTTGATTAATATTATAAGGCGGTTTAATTTTATTATAAACTGCTATAATCTCTTTGCTTGCAAAGGCCATGCCCAAGCGCAGAGCTGCAAGTCCCCAGGCCTTAGATAAGGTCTGCAAAACCACCAGATTTGGATATTCGGCCAGTTCCTGAGTAAATGATTTCACAGCGGAAAAATTGATATACGCTTCATCGACAACGACTAGTCCCTGAAAATTATTCAATACCGTTTCGATGTCCTGGCGACGGATCGAATTCCCTGTTGGGTTATTAGGTGAACAGATAAAGATCAACTTGGTATGCGCATCTATGGCATTGGCAATACCGTCCAGATCCAGTTGATAGTCTGCCGTAAGATTCACTTTCTTGAAGGCAACATCATTGATATTCGCGGACACTTCGTACATACCGTAGGTCGGTGGAACTAAAATAACATTGTCCACACCGGGTGTACAAAACGCGCGGTATAAAATATCAATAGCCTCATCGCTTCCATTACCCAAAAATATGTTTTCTGGAGGTACACCTTTTATGTTGGAAAGTTTTGCTTTGACTTGATGTTGGAGTGGGTCTGGATATCGGTTGTAATCATGGTTTAGGGGGGATCCAAAAGGATTTTCATTGGCATCAATCAATATGGACGCCTCCCCTTTAAATTCATCTCTAGCGGACGAATAAGGTACGAGTTTTTTGATATTTTCCCGTAGTAGATTGTTTAAGTTGAATGGATTATCCATTATAAAAAAATTAGAGCCGTAAACTTAGATAAATTGTTTATCAAAAGCAATATAAAAAGTATTTGGCTGTGGAAATCTGCTTAAAATTCACAAAAAACTAAACTAAAAACCATTTACCTTCGATCGAAAGTTCAGTATTAGGGAATACCGTACGGGCTTCATCCAATAAAGGATTCAGATCCCGGTAACGGGCGGAGTAATGCCCCAACAATAATTTCTTTGCGTGGGTTTCTTTGGCAATCTCCCCGGCTTCCAGTGCGGTTGTATGGAAAGTCTCTTTTGCCCGATCTACCATATCATGCAGAAAGGTAGATTCATGATACATCAGATCGGCATGCTGGACATAAGGTAGATAGTCTGCAGTGCGCACTGTATCCGAACAATACACGTAACTTCTGGATTTAGGGGCCGGTAGGCTCAATTGGTCCGCTGGATAAACATTTCCCTTTTCATCCACATAATCCATCCCTTTCTTGATGGCAGGGTAATAGACAGTAGGAATATTTAATGCCTGAACGACATCAGCAAGCAAGGTACGGGCCCGGGGACCTTCGTCAAAACGAAAGCCTGTACAGGCAATGCGATGTGTTAAAGGAAATGCACTCACTTTCATTGTTCGATTTTCAAAAATAACACCGGGCTGGTCGGGTGAAATCGGATGAAAAATAAGATTATAGCGTAAAGCGGTCTCAGAATGTAGAAATTGGATATCCAAAATCTCTTTCAAGGCAGCGGGACCATATAAATGAAGATCACTTTTGCGGCCGACCAGATGCATCGATGACAGTAGCCCGACCAAGCCCAAGTAGTGATCTCCATGTAAATGGCTAATAAAAATATGTCCTAAGCGATTGCTTTTAATTCCATAGCGGCTGAGCTGCATCTGCGTCCCTTCCCCACAGTCTATTAAAAACAATTGTTCATTAAAGTTCAACACTTGGCTAGTCGGATGGCGATCAAACATCGGCGTCGCAGAACTATTTCCTAATATCAGAACTTCAAACTTCATATTAATCCTCAATTGTCCCCCGATATTCAGATTCCAATTCGTGCGCAAAGATCATATCTTCAGCAACCTTTAGTGATGGGGCAATCTTAATGGATTTATCCAGGTGCGACACGCGAACCATATCCATCAATTTAGGACATAGATTGACCAAAATAAATATACCGCCAACGGACTGGCACAAACGGTGAGCCAGTATTCCCAAACGAATACCTACCTCATCCGTCTTTTGGACATGAACCATATCCAAAACAATATTGCGTTGGCCAATCGTATTTCGCAACAGAAACTCCCCCTTCAGTTTAGCTGCATTATCCGCATCTATCACTTCTACATGGGGTTCTATCACAATATAACGATCATGCTTATCAATAGTGTACTTCATAAGTCTATTTCATTAGTTTGCGGATACAATGTACTAATAATTTAGCTCTTTTAAGGCTTTTGAAACATTTCTTTCCACGCGCTCCAGTACATTTTCCTGATCAGGGTAGACGAACTTTTCACCAACGATATGCTCGTATAGCTCAATATAACGTTCGGAAATTGAAGTAATGATTTCATCCGTCATCTCCGGAACCGTCTGCCCATCTTTACCCTGAAAACCATTTTCGATCAACCATTTGCGCACAAACTCTTTTGACAATTGCTTTTGAGCTTCACCTTTCTCCTGGCGTTCCTGGTATCCATCTGCATAGAAATAACGGGATGAATCTGGCGTATGGATCTCATCAATCAAAACGATCTTGCCATCTTTTTTACCAAATTCATATTTGGTATCCACTAGGATCAATCCTCTTTGCGCTGCGATTTCAGTTCCGCGTTGAAACAAGGCTTTGGTATAGTTTTCCAATTGCACATAGTCCGCCTCGCTGACGATACCTTTTTTCAAAATATCAGCACGGGAAATATCCTCATCGTGACCTACTGCCGCTTTGGTCGTTGGTGTAATGATCGGCTCCGGCAATTTATCATTCTCTTTCAGTCCTTCTGGAAGGGCTTCGCCGCAGACCTCACGTTTACCAGCCGCATATTCCCGCCAGGCATGTCCCGACAAATAACCACGGATAACCATTTCTACTTTAAACGGTTCACACATCTGACCGATAGTCACACTAGGATCCGGTACAGATACAACCCAATTGGGGATAATATCAGCTGTCGCTTTTAAAAATTTAGCTGCAATCTGATTTAACACCTGTCCCTTGTACGGGATCGGGCGGGGTAGTACCACATCAAATGCTGAAATACGATCGGAAGCTACCATCGCCAGGTAGGTATCGGCAATCGTATACACATCACGTACCTTACCTCTGTAAAAAGCAGTTTGATTTTCGAAATTGAAATTTGTTTCTTTTATAGCGTTCATGTTCAAAGTAAATTCAAATAATAAGTTTTTGCAAACAAGCCATTAAATATCGCCGTATGCTTCTAAAATGCGTCGCACCAATTTATGGCGCACCACATCCCCACCACTAAGGTGGATAATATCGATCCCTTCAATATTGTCCAACAAACGGATTGATGTTGAGAGGCCGGATTGATTCTTTTTAGGGAGATCGACCTGCGTCATATCACCCGTAACAATAAATTTTGCAGTAGGCCCCATCCGTGTCAAAAACATTTTCAACTGCATATCCGTTGCATTTTGGGCTTCGTCCAAAATCACAAAACAGTTGTCAAGCGTACGCCCCCGCATAAATGCGAGTGGTGCAACCTCGATCGTACGGTTTTCTAAATATCCTTTTAATTTTTCCGCCGGGATCATATCATCAAGCGCATCATAAAGTGGTCTCAGATATGGATCGACCTTTTCTTTCAGATCTCCGGGTAGAAAACCAAGATTTTCTCCGGCTTCCACCGCTGGTCGGGTCAGGATAATCCGTTTGATTTCTTTGTTGCGAAGTGCTCTGACTGCCAGTGCAACAGCTGTATAGGTCTTTCCTGTTCCCGCAGGGCCAATGGCAAATAGGATGTCATTTTTTGAAATACTATCCACCATCCGTCGCTGGTTGGCCGTCCGTGCCCGCACAATCAAACCATTAGGTCCATAAACGATGGGCTCAGAACCAAAGGCTGCCTGCTTGGCCGCAATCTCCTTCTCCTGCTGCGCAGCTGAACCTGCACTCGCGCCCAGCAGATTCTCAAAATCCAACAGGGTAATGTTGTTGAATTTTTCTAGATGTGCCATGACTTCCTTAAAGGATTGCTCAAATAGTTCCAATTCCTTCGCATCTCCTAGCACCTTCATTTCACTTCCACGAGCTACAATCCGCAGTTTTGGGAATTGTTTCTTCAAATAATCAAAGTGCTCATTGTCTGCTCCCCATAATATGGGTAAATTCAGACCATCTAATGCAATTAGTAACTCGTTCAAATTTTATCCTATTTTAGAAATAATCAGATGTCCTTATTACGCTATAGCTCCAATACGTAATACTATTCAAAATTAACGTATTCTAACGAGAAAATAGGCCATTCCCAAGAGATTTTTGTAAAAAGAAAACCAAATTATTTTTTTCAGGTTTCCGCTATAAATTTGGCTTTAAAAAGCCGAACTTAGCCTATACAAATCGATTCTTTACAGGATAAACAGAAGCTATGTTTGTGTGTATCAACCGAAAAAAGATATATTCAAAATAAGTTCTTCAATTGGCTTTACAAATCAGCTGATAAATAGTAATTTTGTCCTCTATTTGAATAGATTTTCAGGAACAGAATATGTAAACGGCAGGAGATCTATTTATATTCATGCAATAAAGGGAATTTGACAGCAATTCGGTCTACTTTAGATTATAATGGCAGTAATTACGTTAACGACAGATCTAGGACATAAAGATTTTTATCAAGCTGCGCTAAAAGGGAGCCTTTTAACGCAGTTATCCGATGTTCATATTGTCGATATCACGCATGAAATCCCTGCATTCAACATTCCCCGCGCAGCCTTTGTACTGGGTAACGCCTATCATTATTTCCCAAAAGGAACCGTACATATCATCGGTATCAACACCCTGTTCCATGAAGAATCCAAGTATATCGGCATGAAATACAGGGATCATTATTTCGTAGGGGCGGACAATGGTATCTTCAGCTTACTGTTGAATGGAAATGAACCCCAGGAACTGTATGAGCTCAACCTGATGCAGGACCTGAGATACCTTCATTTCCCGCTTGCGGATATCCTTTCAAAATCTGCCTGCCATATTGCCAAGGGCGGCAAACTGAAAGATGTGGGTACCCCCATGAATCACCTGATTGAAAAAGTTACTTTACAGCCGATCTTTGACAAAGATATGATCCGTGGCAATGTCATTTATGTCGACGCTTTCGGCAATGCCATTACCAATATCTCCAAGGACCTGTTCAACAAAGTCCAAAAGGGACGGAATTTTGTTCTGTATTTCAAACGCAATGAAACAATAACCAACCTTTCATGGCATTACAACGAAGTCGGTGAAGGCGAAAAACTATGTCTTTTTGGTATCAGTAATTATTTGGAAATTGCGATCAACAAAGGCAATGCAAGCCAGCTTTTGGGGCTTCACGATGACGATTCCAATGTCATTCGTATCGAATTTAAAGATTAATTTCATAAATTCATTCCTGCAAATAGTTTATCACTTGAATCTGACCCAAAATACGCTTGGGATTTATGATCGTTAAACGCCTGATTTAGCAGATTTTGTCGTCCCTTGTACCGTTGACACATTTGATGCGATTTCAGCAAAGTTCATTTCAGATTGATTGTTCAAATTTAGCTATGAAATCTTTAACACACACACTACTAGCCCTTCTCCTACTGTTGATCTTCGGGCATCTTCATGCACAGGAAAATGCAGATTCCAGTGCCTTTGAGCTGCAACGTAAACGTGTCAACAGTCTACTCGAGGCACGGCAGCAGAAGTTTGGCGCTTACGACACGAGCCTTACCCAGAAAACAGGTCTTTTTGGACTATTCAAATCCAAAGGCGATATGCAAAAAAGTATCGATATCCTGAAGGATGTGGTGATCACAGACAACAACATCTTTTTAGAAACCCAGCAGCTGTTAAAAATAAAAGATTTCGAAAAGGACAAATTTCGGCAGATGGCCACTGAATATGACAAACAGATTTCTGCGTATATGGGCACGATCAATAAACTCCAAAATGAGAACGAGCGATTGCGGGCACAATTGGAAAAAACCGAAGGGCGGGGTCTGGCCGGCAACCTGTGGCTCTACTTAGCCCTGCTTGTCATTATTATTCTCTCAGTATTGCTATACCGTAGCCGCGCCCAGCAATCGGTGTTGAGCAGTAAACATCCGGACTAACACATTCGGATCTCCCCTGCCAATCGTTGGAATGTACCGAAAAGCAAGTCAAAATACAACTTTGACGGAGTAAAATCGTCTAAAAGGCAAAAAATTGACTAAAGTATGATAGCAAAATTTTTTAATCTCTTTACATTTGTCCTCGCAACAAAACATTGAAGTAGCGGATTATGGCAAGAGGTTTCAATAGTGGTAATAAACAAGAAGAAGATCTACCAAAACCAAAGTTAAATAAGGAGCTTTTATTACGGGCTTCGAAAATATTGACCTATTTGAGGCCTTATCGGGTTAAATTTGGAATCGGCATGTTATTTTTGGTATTATCCAGCTTGGCTATGCTGGCTTTTCCAGCCTTGCTTGGTGCAATGATTGATGCTGCACAGGGCAAACAAAAATACCTCTGGCTAGCTCCACAAGTATATTACATTGGTGGAATTGCTTTTGTTATTCTGTCTTTCCTCTCCATCGTTTCGTTTTTTCGGATACGCATCTTTGTTGAAATCGCAGAGCGTACATTGGCCGCACTCCGCAAGGACACCTATCTTAAGCTAATTTCCTTACCGGTTGAATTTTTTGCTAATCGCCGTGTCGGTGAGTTAAACAGTAGATTATCGGCCGATCTGTCACAGATCCAAGATACATTGACCACCACATTAGCGGAGATTTTGAGACAATTGATTAGCCTTTGCTTTGGGGTGTTTTTACTGGTTTGGGTATCGCCCAAACTTGCCCTTATGAACCTTTGTATTTTACCGATTATCGTTGTGGCTGCCATTATTTTTGGTAAATTCATCCGTGAACTGTCCCGACAGGCACAAGATAAAATGGCGGAGTCAAACAGCATCGTTCAGGAAACCTTATTGGGGATCAGCAATGTGAAAGCTTTTGTGAATGAATACTTTGAATTCAACCGTTACAGCAATCAGATGGATTCTGTTGTCAAATTAGCGGTCAAGGGAGCTACCTTTCGCGGTGCTTTCGCTTCATTTATCATATTCTGTATCTTCGGAGCCGTAATAGCCGTCATCTGGTATGGTGCTGCATTAGTCTCGATCCATGAGATGTCTGTCGGTGATCTGACCACCTATATTCTGTATTCGATGTTTGTCGCTGGCTCCATGGGCAGCTTCCCGGAATTATACGCTAACATTCAACGGTCCCTAGGCGCAAGCGAAAGGATCCTGGAAATCCTGGATGAACCACAGGAAGATGTTAAAATCGAACCGGGCTGCAAAGATATCCGCAAAAAGATAAGCGGCGATCTACAATTCAATCATGTCGCATTTGCCTACCCTAGCCGTCCGGATATTGAAATCCTCAAAGACATTAACTTTACGGCCAATGCCGGGGATAAAATTGCTATTGTTGGCCCCAGCGGTACAGGAAAATCAACCATTGCTTCTTTAATATTGCAATTTTACACAAGCAATAAAGGCGAAGTGCTGTATGATGGCAAGCCTGCCTCGGACTTTGACCTCTGCGACATCAGGAATCAGGTCGCCATTGTTCCACAGGACGTCTTGTTATTTGGCGGAACCATCCGCGAGAATATCGCTTACGGTAAATTAGACGCTACCGAAACTGAAATTACTGAAGCCGCCCAACGTGCCAATGCACATCAATTTATATTAAATTTTCCCGAAGGTTACGATACCATTGTCGGAGAACGCGGCGTGAAGCTCTCTGGCGGACAACGTCAGCGCATCGCTATTGCCCGGGCTTTACTCAAAGACCCCGCGATTTTAATTCTGGACGAAGCGACCTCTTCGTTGGATTCAGAATCAGAGCGTCAGGTCCAGGATGCCCTAGAGGAATTAATGCGTGGCCGAACCTCCGTTATCATTGCCCACAGGCTTTCTACGATCGTTGATGCGGACAAAATCATCGTGGTCGAAAACGGGGTTGTGTCGGAAAGTGGCACACATTTCGAATTATTACAGAAAGAAACCGGTCTCTATCGCCACCTGTATACCCTGCAATCCAAACAGCAAAAGGTAGATATGTAAAATTTTGTTAATTATTGATTCTTTTTAAACAAATTGTTCCAGTGATTGTTCATTTGGTATCATACTTGATTATCATTTGTTTGAATACACAATAAAATAGAAGAATTATGAAAAATAGCAAAAATGGATTAGTGGCATTTGCTTTGGTAGGATTAGCTGCGGGAGCTGCTGCATGGTATCTTTTAGGAACTGATGACGGAAAAAAACAATTAGATCGTGCAAATGATGGCATCAAAAGCTTAACTAAGTCATTGAAGGATCTTTCTAAAAAAGAAGCTAGAAAAGCACAAAAGCTGGCCAATAGAGCATCAGCCGAACTGGACAGCTTGAAATCCAAAGCGCAGGCTGCTTTCAGCAAAGCTTCAGATGATGCCGATGCATTGAAAAACAAAGCAAAAGAAGCTGGTAGAGAAGCTTTGGACCACGCCAACAATGCGGCACAAAATTTAGCAAACAAAATCGACAACACAACCGATGCTGCTAAATCAAAAATTTCTAATGCATAAGTAAAAAAAACGTTTTTTTAAGAATTGATGGTTTAGCCACTTCTGTGGTTAAAATACATTTGTATCTTTGCGGCATATGACTTTACTGCAACAGGTAAAAACTTTGATTCTTAAAGACATCATTCTGGAATGGCGATCAAAATACGCCATCAACGGAATCCTATTATATGTCGTATCTACTGTATTTGTTTGTTATCAGGCATTCAAGTCAGTAGATACTACAGTTTGGAATGCATTGTTTTGGATCATCATGTTATTTGCTTCCATCAATGCTATCAATAAGAGCTTTGTTCAGGAAAACCCCAACCGACAGCTTTATTACTATTCACTGGTAGACCCGCGGGCTATCATCCTCGCCAAAGTCATTTACAATATGCTATTGATGAGCATACTGGCCATTATCGCTTATTTCGTCTATTCAATCATATTCAAAAATCCGCTCGGGGACCCTACGCTATATTTTATTTCAGTCATTCTGGGGAGCATTAGTTTTGCAAGTGTATTTACCATGATTTCTGGCATTAGCTCAAAGGCAGGCAACAATAGCACGCTCATGGCCATTTTGAGTTTCCCGGCCATCATTCCCTTATTGATCGTCTTGATCAAGCTTTCCCGCAATGCCGTAGAAGGCCTGGAAAGGGCAGCAAGTACAAAAGAAATAATTGTATTACTCGCAATTAATGTAATCACGATCACTATTTCTTTATTGTTATTTCCGTACCTTTGGCGAGATTAATTTTTAGGATTGAAACACATTAAATTCAATTTACCATGAGAAAAAAATGGTGGAAAATATTAGCTGTCCTGATTATCTGTGCAGTCATTATCAATGGCCTTCTGGGCCCTGTTCCCCGCCTATTTATCCTTCACGAGAGCATCCGAAACGTCTATTTCCATGTCCCAATGTGGTCTGCGATGATTGTGATGTACCTGATTTCTGTTATTTATAGCATCAAATACCTCAATACGGGTAAACAAGAATATGACTTAATGGCCATAGAAGCTGTCAATACAGGTATTACTTTTTGTTTTTTTGGTTTGGCAACAGGAATGTTATGGGCAAATATCACCTGGGGCGAGCCTTGGCCAAATGACCCTAAATTAAATGGTTCAGCAATAGCAACGTTGATGTATCTGGCTTACCTTGTTCTCCGGAATGCACTGGAAGAAGAACAAAAAAGAGCCAAAATATCTGCCGTCTACAATATTTTTGCATTTCCGATCATTATAGTATTACTCTATATTTTGCCAAAAATGACAGATTCCCTGCATCCTGGCAGTGGTGGTAATGCGACCTTTGGGCAACTACAAATGAGCAACGAACTGCGGCCAACATTTTATGCTGCAATGATCGGATGGCCGATGATCGCTTTTTGGATCTGCTCGCTCCGTTATAGAGTCCGTCTGTTGGAAAGAAAAGAGCAGGAAATCTAGCCGTCAGTAGAGATAAGCTGACAATTTCGATAAAAAAGAATTCTGATGAAACCGGAGTATAACCGGTGCCTCATCAGGCATTAAAAAAACAAACTGAGTGAACCGAACGATTGAGCTCACGAATTCCTAAAGGACTAATTAATGAGTAAACGAGCTCATTTATACCGATGGGATTAACACTTACAAATAATTTATACGGATGAAAAAAATAACATTATCAATTGCATTATTAATCTTATCAACTTTAAGCACATTTGCGCAGGATGACGTTGATATGGCAACCGGCTTACGTAGCGAGGGAAAAATCTATGTGGTTGTACTCGTGATGTTGGTCATTTTTCTCGGTCTGGCTTTCTTTCTTTTTTTGCTTGACCGCCGCATAACGAAGTTGGAAAAAAAGAATAAATAGTCAGCTGTATATCGCATATCATGATTATAAGTCAGTTCAGAAATTATACGCCGATAAACATCTTATTTTTATCCCTTGTGGGGTTTGTATTATGCCTGGGCATATTCTTACACCTACCGGATAAACTGGATTCGGTAATTTTTGAACCTGCACTTGGCAATCTGCTCGGAGAAAACAATTTGATCAACCTCTCTCCAGCAACAAACGTCTTTATCACACTGATTCTGACGATCTTTCAGGCAACTATACTCAATCGGATCACAAGCCATTTCAACCTACTGGGAAAACCTAGTTTTTTGGTTGCATTGATGTATATGACACTGGCCAGTTTATTTTTACCTTTTTTGGTTTTGTCCCCCACCCTGATCTGTAACTTTATTTCGATCTGGATGCTAAGCAAATTGCTGTCGCTCTATCGTCAGACGGATGTAAAAGCAGAAATGTTCGATCTGGGCATGATCGTCGGCATCGGAAGCCTGATCTACTTTCCATTTTTGAGCATGTTCTTCCTTTTGTGGATAAGCCTACTGATTTTTAGGCCATTCAATTGGCGTGAATGGGTCACACCACTACTCGGATTGGCTACAGTTTATTTTATACTCGGGGTAATCTATTTATGGGTAGGGAAAATGGAATTATTTTATACCATCTGGCTGCCGTTCACCTATAAGTTCCCAACAGCTATCCGTATTCAGTTATTTGATTACCTGGTCTTGATTCCGATCCTATTTGCGCTCATACTGTTCCTGTTGATCCTCAAAGACAACTTCTTCAAGAGCATCGTGCATATCCGAAAATCTTTCCAGTTATTATTTTTCATGTTATGCCTAGCTGTAGCCTCATTTTACTGGAATAAAAAATTAACGGAGGCGCACTTTCTGCTTTGCGCGCCCCCAATTGCGATTTACATGGCGTATTACTTTACCTACGCCAAAAAGAAATGGTTTTTTGAGGTCGTATATGCCATTATCGTATTAACCATAATCTACTTTCAATTTTTCTAACAAATTGTACAACAGGTGTTTAACCTTTTTTAACAAAATCAGCTTAACAAGCTCATAAAAATTGAATAGTTTTGTATGCGAATAAAAGCAAAGAACATTTAATTACAGGAGTCAAAAAACTCAAAGATTTCACAAAAACTAAATAAACATTAGTTTCTCAATTTTATAGATTGACCATGCAGAAACGCTTTATAAGCTCTCTAAGAAATAAATCACTCCAACTGTTGTTAGCAGGTGGAATTTTAGCTAGTTCTACTACCGCATTTGCCCAAAAAACGACATCCGCTTCACCTTATTCTCAATTGGGGATAGGTCAGATGCGTGAAGATTTATTACCTCAATATAGAGCTATGGGGGGTATCAATACGGCTATCCGTACATTAGATGGCATCTATTACAATACGAATCCAGCCAATCCGGCATCTTATTCCGCCGCGCGGTATACTGTCTTTGATGCAGGTTTATACGGTAACTACACACAATTAAAATCAACTACCCAGTCTGCAAATACGGCTGATTTTGCTTTTAGTCATATCACAATGACTTTTCCAATGAAAAAGTTCGGCGGTATCAGTATGGGGATATTGCCCTTTTCGGATGTGGGCTATCGCAGTAATTCACAGGAAAGCACCAATTCAGTAACCTTTAATAAGGTTTTCACCGGCGAGGGCGGCTTGACAAAAGCGTATGCAGGTTGGGGCGTACGTGTTTATAAAGGCTTGAGTATCGGTGCCAATATGTCGTACCTTTTTGGTACATTAAATGACTATAGCCGTGCTGAATTCCCTTTTTCCAGTGGAGCTTTGAATACACAACGTCAAAATAAACGCGAAATTCAAGGTATTATCTTTGACTACGGACTACAATATGAACAGGCTATAGGTAAAGAGTATGCCTTGACCTTTGGTTATTCAGGATCCTTGAATAACGATATAAAAGAGCGCACAACAATATTCGATACAAGAACACAACCCTCAACCGATCCGGACAATCAAAATATTCCACTAGATACAACCTATATGTCTGGACGGAGCAGTAGACACCTGACGCTACCATTAAAACATAATGTGGGTGTTACTTTTGCCCGCAATGGACGGTGGCTGGTTGGGGCAGATTTTAAATATGCAGACTGGTCAAGATTTCAGGTTAGAAGTGGTGAAGGTCAATTACGCAAAAATTATGGTGTAGCAGTTGGTGGACAATTGACTCCTGATCGATCGTCGCTCAACTATCTGAGCCACGTGGATTATCGTCTTGGTTTTAGATACAACAAAACACAGTATTTTCTAGCCGGTCAGGATATTAATGATATGGCTGTAACAGTTGGGGTAGGCTTACCTTTAGCCCGAACACAATATTCGAGAGCTTTCTCCAAGATCAATTTCTCAGCGGAGTTTGGCCAGATGGGTAAAGTAGCTAATGGTCTCTTACGTGAGCGTTACATCAACTTCAATATTGGATTTACGCTAAATGATCGTTGGTTTGCAAAAGTTCCACTTGACTAAGACAATGATAGGTAAAGTATCTGCACGTTCCATAGTACAAAATATGTCGCCCCTGGTAATTCAATTTTTGCTAGGGGCGCTCTTATTGACTTCATGTGAGCCAGATCTAAAGGAAGTCGACCGGATCGCCAACCTAAAAAAAGAGGAGGCTGTGGACATATCACGCCATGTCGATGTGATCTATAGTGATTCTACCCGGGTTAAAGCAAACCTAACCGCACCCGAAATGCGGATCAAACACGATAGCACAGAAGTCTATGAGTTTCCTAAAACTATAAAGATCATCTTCTATGATGAGAAACTAAAGGAAACACAGCGCATAACCTCGGACTATGCCATCAGGAAAGAAAAAGAGAAAATAACAGTCTTCACGAAGAATGTTGTTGTCACCATGGCCGATGGCTCTATTCTAAAAACGGAAGAAATCGTTTATGATGAAGGCGCAAAAGACCCCAATAAGACTTTTTACAACAATGTACCCGTCCAGGCTTTCTTTAAAGATCAAAGAGGAAACCTTCAGGGCTCATCCTTTACATCGGACAAGGACTTGCAACATGCCAATATACAGAATGCAACGGGCGTAGTGATCATCAAAGACAACAGCTTGTTCCCTTCCATAGGCCGATAGAGAAATCCCACTTTTATTAGGCCCTCCGCTACGGCCTCCCTCATACCACTCTATAATGTACGGCAGGAGGCCAATAACACAACTCACTCGCGCACAAATTGCTTACAGAAAATTATCGTTGCTGGATCAATACCATTATTTATAAAAAATAGTGCAATACAAATGGTTTTCAAATTTGTTTTATTACATTCAGGAAAATATTCCGTTTTTTTTTATAAAAATTGTATCTTGCACCGCATTTTGCTATGCTATGCATAAATTAACGAAATACAAGTATTTACACAATATAAACACAATAAGCAGACTATGGGATTAATGGGCTTTTTGCGTAACAAAGCTGGTGTCATCTTGACGGCAGCCATGGCTATCGCAATTTTAGCATTTTTACTAGGCGATGTTGTTCGGGGAGGCGCTCCTTTCTGGGCTAGACATCAAAATCGTGTAGGGGAAGTCAACGGAACTGAAATTGAATATCCTGCGTTCAGCCAACAGGTAGAACAGGCGGAAGAAATGTTCAAACAACAAATGGGTGGCGCTGTTACTCCTCAAATGAGAACGTACGCCGTACAACAGGTTTGGAATCAATTCTTATCCAGAGAAATCTTGAGAAAAGAGATTGAAAAAATCGGTTTGACAGTAGGTAGCAAGGAATTGAATGATCTAGTACAAGGTCCAAATCCTTCCGCTCAGATCGTTCAAGCATTTACTAACCCGCAAACCGGACAATTTGACCGTGGTCAGTTGTCAACCTTTATAAGCCAAATGAACAGCGCTGGCAACCAAGCCGTGGCTGCTCAGTGGGAAACCTTGCTTGAGGGCGTGAAAGAAGAACGTCTAAGTAGCAAATATGGTGAATTACTTTCAAACAGTGTATACGTCACTTCATTGGAAGCAAACGAAGAATACCAAGAACGTAATAAATTAGCGAATTTCAAATACATCCTTTTAGACTATGCTTCTGTGAAAGATGCTGAGGCTAAAGTGACTGATGCTGATTTCCAAGAGTACTATAATGAACATAAAAATATGTTCAGAACACAAGAGGAGACACGCGCGATCCAATATGTTACTGTAGACGCAAAACCACTTGCTAAAGATTCATTGGCCGTAAAAGAAACGATCAACAAGTTAAAGCAAGATCTTATCGTTGCGAAAGATGATTCCTTATTTGCATCTATTAATTCGGACAACAAATATCCATTTACCTACATGAAAAAAGGTCAATTGAGTCCTTCTTTGGATTCAGTAGTCTTCAATGTAGCTGCGGGTACTACAGTAGGTCCATTCCTAAGCAATGGTGCTTATGAAATTGCGAAAGTAGTTTCGACAGTGGTTGGTCCGGATTCAGTTAAGGCCTCTCATATCCTATTGGATGCTACAGCAGAAGGTGGTGTTGACAAAGCATTGGCAAAAGCTGACTCGATTAAAGGATTAATCCAAAAAGGAGATAACTTCGCGGCTTTGGCAGTGCAGTTCAGCAGTGATCCGGGTAGTAAAACAAATGGTGGTGAGCTTGGTACTTTTACAAGAGGCCGCATGGTACCGGAATTTGAAAAGGCAGTATTCGAAGGAAAAACGGGAGATATTAAAGTTGTAAAATCTCAGTTTGGTGTACATATCATTAAAATTGAGAAGCAGATCGGTACGGCAAAATATGCAAAAGTTGCTATCATCGACAAAGTAATCAATAGTGGTAAAGAAACCCTAAACAATGCGCATAGCAAAGCGACAGCATTCCTATCGGCTGCTACTGCACAAAACTTTGCGCAAGAAGCTAAGAAATTAGGCTTAGAGGCGCGTACAGCATCACGTGTTACAGCAATGGACAATGTGCTTGATGGCACTGAAGCTCCACGTGATTTAATCAAATGGGCTTTCGAAGCTAAAAAAGGGGACATCTCAGACAAAGTATTTGAAACTGAAACTTCTTATATCCTAGCGAGCTTAGTAGATGTACAACCTAAAGGCATACTTTCGTTAGACGCAGTGAAAAAAGACATTGAGCCTGCGGTTAAAAACAAGGTTAAAGCTAAAATCTTAAAAGAAAGATTTGCAAAAGCTTTGGCTGGCACATCTTCTATAGACCAAGTGGCTCAAAAAGTGGGCAAATCTGCTATCCATGTGGAGAATGTGGTATTTGCCAATCCTGTTATTCCAGGTGTAGCCTTGGAAAATGCAGTAGTAGGTACGGTATTTGGGCTTCAACCAAACAAACCTTCGAAAGCAATTGAAGGAAATACAGGGGTATATGTGGTGCAAGTGAACGGTTTCACAAACCCATCAGCAATTTCTGACATCAACGCACAAAAGAAACAAATGCTTGCAGCTAAAGCGCAACGTGCTTGGGGATCTATTTTCCGTGCATTACAGGACAAAGCTGAAATCATTGACAATAGAGTGAAATTCTTTTAGAAGATTTTTAAGTAAATTTGTAGCCGGACGAATTATCGTCCGGCTTTTTTTTGATCGAATAGCTATGGAAATTCAAACAAATATTGTCAATAAAGTTGCGCAAAGTGGATTAATAACTGTTGATCTGGCGGATTATCATCCGAAGGCTGATAATGTCCTGTATGATATCAAGGATAATCTGTTCCATGGTCTGATTTTACGGGAGAAAGATTTCCGCGAGTTCATCAAAACTCATGACTGGTCACAATATGCCGATAAGCATGTTGCCATCACCTGTACGGCGGATGCTATTGTACCTACCTGGGCCTATATGCTACTGGCCAATAAGCTGGAGCCATATGCTGCAACTGTTATCTTCGGAGATTTGGATGAATTATTACGCATACAATATGCAGCTGCCATTGAGCAAATTGATATGGAACAATTTCGGGATCAAAGAGTCGTCGTTAAGGGTTGTGGCGACACCTTTATCCCAGAATCGACATTTGTCCAGTTCACGGTAAAACTCAGCAAAGTAGCAAAGAGTATTATGTACGGGGAACCCTGTTCTACAGTTCCAGTTTTTAAAAGAAGTCCCCAGGCGCCAAAAGCTGCTGACAAACAAGCATAAACAGCCTGTGCCTGATGATTTCATCACTTTAAAAAGACAATTTATTCTGATGAAATTAACATTTCTTTTCAAACAATTTTCGTAAACTTACGTACATGAAACTTATATCGACATTGCTCCTATACTTATCAGTTTTTGTAAGTACAGTTTTCGCTCAGGATCTACCCCATTTAAAGGAATCGGCATTTAAAGGTGGAGAAAAATTAAAGTATAAACTCCGCTATGGTATAATTTCCGCAGCAACGGGAACGTTGACTGTCGCCGATACGAAAGACGGATTTGGGAATCCCGCCTTTCATCTATATGCTGCAGGTAAAACAGCAGGAGCATTTGCCATCTATACCGTAAGAAACGAATACAATTCATATATCAATAGTAAGACATTCTTGCCTTATTATTATACAGAAAACATCCGCGAGGGAGGTTACAGAAGGAATGACAAAGTACGTTTCAATCAGGACACACGTACGGTGAACGGCAATAAAGGAACATTTACATCCAAGGTGGATCAGACCTTTGATTTGCTATCATCTTACTATTTCGCCCGCAATCTGGACTTAAGTTCGGTCAAGCCGGGTGAATCCTTTAAGCTGACCTACTTCCTGAATGATGAAATAGCCACCTTGGGCATACAGTATATTGGAATCGAAAAAATAAAAACGGAACTGGGCACCCTAGAGTGCCTCAAATTCAGCCCTGAAATTAAACCGGGACGTATCTTTAAAAAAAATAGCAAGCTTTACCTTTGGGTAACCAATGACGGTAACCGTATTCCGGTGAAAGCCAATGTCGATATATTAATTGGCTCTGTCACCTTAGAATTGCTGGAAGCAAGCGGACTAAAATATAAATTGGGCCAAAAAGCAAGCTACTCAAAATAATTAGAATGATTGAAGTAGGAAATGTGTTGGTACATGAAGATCTAATCAATAATGACTTCGTGTGCAATCTATCAAAATGTAAAGGAATCTGTTGTATCGAGGGGGACTCGGGCGCACCTTTACTGGAAAGTGAAAAGGCTATTCTGGAGGAGATCTATCCAAAGGTAAAACCCTATATGACCGAGAAAGGTATTGAAGCCATCGAAGAACAAGGCAAATATGTTGTCGATGTCGATGGTGACCTCACCACAACATGCGTTGATGGGAACAAAGAATGTGCGTATGTAACCTGGGAAAATGGCATTACCAAATGTGCGATAGAGAAGGCTTATGAATTAGGGGAAGTCCACTGGCGGAAACCTGTTTCCTGCCACCTTTATCCTATCCGCACGACGCATTATCCCGAATTTGACGTACTTCATTACGACCGCTGGCATATCTGTAAAGATGCCTGTACTTTTGGGAAGGAATTACAAGTGCCGGTATATAAATTTCTGAAGGATCCTCTGATCCGCACTTATGGCGAAGAATGGTACAAAAATCTTGAGCGTGCAGTCGATGAGTTGTAACAAAATTACTATCTTTAAGCTTTAACTTTTTTGGTATTTCATTCCAATTCATGTCAAAATTAACAGAGATCCAACGTCCTATTATCCACGAACTTGAAGCTTTTGAAAAGAAATTCAAAGCATCGATGAAAAGCTCCGTTCCTTTGTTGGATCGTATCACGCAATACCTGATTAAACGCAAAGGCAAACAAATGCGACCGATGTTTGTCTTTTTCTCGGCAGGCATTTGCAACGGGATCAATGAGTCGACCTATCGGGGTGCCGCTTTGGTTGAACTATTACATACAGCCTCATTGGTACATGATGATGTCGTTGATAATTCCTATGAACGTAGAGGGTTCTTTTCGATCAACGCACTCTGGAAAAATAAGATTGCAGTGCTGGTGGGTGATTTTTTGCTTTCAAGAGGCTTATTGCTTTCTGTGAAACACCAGGATTATCATCTGTTAAAGATTGTTTCAGAAGCAGTGGATCAAATGAGTGAGGGCGAGTTGCTCCAAATCGAAAAAGCGCGTAAACTGGATATAGAAGAGTCCATCTACTTTGAGGTCATCCGGAAAAAAACAGCATCGTTAATTGCTTCCTGTTGTGCCTGTGGATCTGCTTCATCCAATGCTGACGAAGAGACAGTAGCAAAACTGCACCAGTTTGGAGAGAAAATTGGCATTGCATTTCAGATTAAGGATGACTTGTTTGATTTTGGATTGGATGATGTGGGAAAGCCGCTTGGAAATGACATCAAAGAGAAAAAAATGACCTTGCCTTTGATCCACGCCCTAAGTCAGACGAGTTCCAGCGAAAAAAGGCGAATCATCAATTTGGTTCGAAACCATAATGAAGACCCCAAAAAGGTTGCTGAAGTCATCGATTTTGTGCGCAACAGTGGTGGGTTAGCCTATTCGACAAACAAAATGCTGGAATACCAGCAAGATGCCTTTCGCATCCTAGATGATTTTCCGGATAGCGAATACAAACAAGGATTACTGCAATTGGTTAGACATACAACAGAAAGAAAAAAATAATGAGTCACGAATTAATGTTTTTTGGAGGTTTCTTAATCTTCATTGCGCTGATGTTAGCCATTGACCTTGGCCTATTTTCCAAGGGCGATAAACCCGTTAGTTTAAAAACGGCAGCAATTATGAGTGCTGTATGGGTACTGTTCTCTTTGGGTTTCTACTGGCTCTTACGCCACTATGGATTTGAACTGCATAATATCCATGATTTGAACCATCTGCAAGAGGTCATCACCAAACATCACCATGATATCAAAATTATTCCCGGTGATCTAGCCGCTAGTTTAGCTGTGTATAATAAAAACCTAGGCTTGGAGTATCTGACAGGCTATGTCGTTGAATATGCACTTTCGGTGGATAATATTTTTGTGATGGTATTACTGTTTACCTCATTTGGAATTCCTGAGCGCTATTATCATAAGGTTTTGGTGTGGGGGATTCTCGGAGCTATCGTGATGCGATTCCTGTTTATCTTCCTTGGTGCAACCCTCATCGCTAAATTTGGCTGGATTCTATACGTCTTTGGTGCTTTCTTGGTTTTCACTGGGGTCAAGATGTTTATCAACCGCAACCAGGAAGAAGAGGTCGATCCGCAAAACCATCCTGTGGTTAAATTTGCATCCAAGTATTTCAAGGTCACACCAAAATTAGATGGCGGTCATTTTTTTCATGTGGAGAATGGCGTAAAATACATGACACCCTTATTTTTGGTCTTGTTAGTGATTGAATTTACGGATCTGATTTTCGCAGTGGATTCTATTCCTGCGATCTTCTCGGTGACCAAAGATCCTTATGTGGTATTCTTTTCCAATATTTTCGCTATCCTAGGGCTACGCTCCATGTTCTTTCTATTGGTCAATATTATTCATAAGTTCCAATATTTAAAGGTGGGATTGGCTTTTCTATTGGTCTTTATTGGTCTGAAGATGTTATTGCATCATTGGTTGGCAGAGGTCGGCTTTACAACAACCCACTCTTTGATTGTGATTATCAGTATACTTGCCTTAAGTATTATTGCTTCACTGCTCTTTCCAAAACAGAAGGAAATTGCCGAATAACATAAAAGCAAAGGGTCGTAAAATTTACGACCCTTTGCTTTTCAATGCTTTAACCTTTTTTATCCACCGACTTCTCCGAAAAAAAAGCCGAAATTAGGACACATTTTTAAGAACAATTATTTTACAGAGGAATTTACCTTACTAAATTTAATTTATTTAATTTAGCATCACTTTAAATTAACAAAATACTAACAAATGAATTGGAATAAATCGATTGTACTAGCTGCGTCTCTGTTTGCAGCTTCATTCCAAGTACAAGCACAGGACAATTTGATCAATGCCTTAAAAGCAAATCAAAATGACAATAGCAAATCTGGGTTTACATTTACAGAAGTTATCAATTTAGGTAATACCTCGATCAAGGATCAAGGTTCTTCAGGTACATGTTGGTCTTATTCAGGAAACTCTTTTCTAGAGTCCGAGATGATCCGTATGGGTAAAAAACCAGTGGAGATTTCCCAGATTTATACAGCGCGTAATACATACTTAGATAAAGCACGTACCTATGTACGTCTTCATGGCGGCTTGTCATTGGGTGAGGGTGGTCAATTCCACGACGTGTTGAATTCGTTCCGCAAATATGGTGCTATGCCACAATCGGCTTATACGGGTCTCCACTATGGTAGCACACGCAACAACTTCGGTGAAATGACCTCGATGCTTGATGCGATGTTGGGCTCCATTGTAAAAGGTAAATCCCTGACTCCAAACTGGGAAAAGGCTTATACCGCAGCAATGGACTCTTACTTAGGTGAAGTTCCTGAAAAATTCGATTACAACGGTAAATCCTATACACCGCGTACATTCGCAGACCAGGTTATTGGTATCAATCCGGATGATTATGTTGGTATTGCTTCTGTTACCGACCATCCTTATTATAGCCAATTCGTACTGTTAATTCCGGACAACTGGTCATTTGACCGCTTTTATAATGTACAAACCAATGATTTAACAGATATCATTGATAATGCCTTGCAAAAAGGATACACTGTTGCCTGGGCAACCGACGTGTCAGAAAAAGGATTCTCCTGGAAAAATGGTATCGCTTATGTTCCGGAAAAACCTTTCGAACAAATGAGCGAGCAAGAGAAAGCAAGTATGTTTGTAGGTCCTAAACCAGAAATGAAGATCACGCCAGAAGAGCGTCAAAAAGCATTCGACAATTGGCAAACTACCGACGATCATGGTATGCATATCGTCGGTTTGGTAAAAGATCAAAACGGTAAAGAATACTATATCGTTAAAAACTCATGGGGAACATCCAATGACTACAAAGGATATTTATATGCGACAAAGGAATTTGTACGTTATAAAACAACTTCTTTACTGTTACATAAAGATGGTCTGACAAAAGATTTAAAATCCAAGATAAATATCAAATAAGCAATTTATCCACGGTTGAAAACACCTCTGAAATTAATCTTTCAGAGGTGTTTTTGTTTTCAGATTAATTTGATAACTTAAACCTAATTATAAATCTAGTTGTTCAGTGAGTATGAGAAGTATAATCGCATTATGCCTTGCAATTTTAGTTGGGAATCTAGCGTATTCCCAGACCAAAGGGGTGAAATTTGTTGAAGGATTAAGTTGGAAAGAGGTCAAAGAGAAAGCGAAGGCAGAAAATAAGTTTATCTTCGTTGAACTTTTTGCGACCTGGTGTGGCCCCTGCCAATACATGAGTAATGAAATTTTTCCCTTGGAGCAGGTCGGTGAGGCCATAAACCAGAATTTTATTAGCATCCGCGTACAAATGGACTCTACAGAATCGGACAATGCCGCCGTCAAAAAATGGTATGCTGATGCCAGTGCCATTTCCAGTGAGTACAATATCCAATCTTTTCCAACCTTCTTAATTTTTAATCCAAGCGGAGAAGCGGTACACCGAATTGTTGGTGCAAGTGATGCACCAGAATTTGTTGACCATGTCACGGATGGACTGTATCCCGAAACACAGTATTACACGTTATTAAAGAAATTTGAGAAAAGGCCACAGGATATCTATACAGCCAAACAGATGTTAAAAGCAGCCAATATCGCTTATGACGAAAGCACTGCACGTAAAGCCGAAAACACCTTGGCCAATTCTTTAGGCACTGACGAGCTTTTTAAGAAAGAAAATGTACATATCCTCCTGGCTGCCGCCAAGTTCACAAATTCAAAGGCTTTTAACCTGATCCGCAACAACAAGGAAAAAATAGACATCCTTTTGGAATCACCTGGAATTGCCAATCGTACATTGGCTAATGTGGTCGTCAATGAACTCTTCCAAATTAAGATAGATGCCAAGCACGAACCTAACTGGGATGTTTATCAAAGCGAATTATCCGCTAAATATCCGGACATAGATTTTGCCCCGATGTTCAAAAAGATCAAAGCACACTATTATCTTCAGGTCAAGAATTATGTGGCCATGAAAAACACCATCAACGATTACCTATCATCGGAGGATTTTACAGCACATCAATTGAACACCTTTGCCTGGACAATTTTTAATAACAGCAGTGATCCCGAATGTATCGACGCAGCGATCAGCTGGAGCAAGAAGTCGATTATTGAAGATCCAAGTTCTGCTTTCTTGGATACCTACGCCAACCTACTTTATAAAAAGGGGGAAACCGAAAAAGCGATCAAGTGGCAAAATAAAGCCATAGAAATGGCCAGCGAAGATGACCGTCCGATCTATCAGGAAACACTCGACAAAATGACCAAAGGAATAAAGACCTGGGAAAATTAGGCGTTGTCAAGCAAAAGGGGTCTTTCGATTTCTGCACAGATTTATTCTTATGGAATAAATCTTAGTAATGGTATTTTACCATTTGTGTAGTCTGGTTTTTAGAACTTCGCACGGAGCTTTAAAGTATATATTAGTATGGAGCATGGTCCGTCAGCAGATCGGCTATTAACATCTGGGCATTAACCCTATTTATTGATTTGGTTTTAACTTTGAATAATTATAAATGATTTTCTCAAAATAGTAAACCACCCGATTAATTTTTTTTCATATTTTTTTCTTGGTCGTCATTTTATTCAGTAAATTAACAGCTAAATATCAACGGATTATGAGAAAATTAATTTTAATGTTATTCTTGGTTCCCACCTTACTGTTCGCTCAGGGCGAAGGTGTAAAATTTGAGCATGGCCTCAACTGGAACCAAATCAAGGAAAAAGCGGCCAAGGAAAACAAATTTATCTTTGTCGATTGTTTCACCACTTGGTGTGGGCCCTGTAAGTATATGACAAGCACGATCTTCCCACAGGCAAAGGTAGGTGATTTCTTCAATGCCAAATTTATCAATGCTAAAATCCAGATGGATAAAACCAAAGCGGATAATGAGGAAGTAAAATCCTGGTACAGCGAAGCAGATCGTTTTGCCAAAGAATACAAAGTGGTGGCCTACCCGACTTTCCTGATCTTCGATTCAAAAGGAAATCTTGTACACCGAATTGTAGGCGGCGGGGATGCGGATGGTTTTATTGCCAAAGCGCAAAAAGCGTTGGATCCGAACACCCAATATGAAACCTTATTGGCAAAATTCAATGCGGATCCCCAAAATCCCACAATTGCAAAGGCGATGGCTGCGGCAGCAAAAGATGCCTATGACAAAGAAACACAGGCAAAAGCAGAAGGTATCGTGCTATCTACGCTATCCACAGATCAAATCTTTACTAAAGACAACGTAGAGTTATTGCTTTCTTCGGCAAGCATTAAGGATTCAAAGGCTTTTAATTTAATAAAAGATAACCCAGCCAAATTTGATGCGATCAGTGAGAAGGTGAAAGCAAACGATTTCTTGGCTAAACTATTGATCGGTGAGGCGGTCAATACCAAAATCCAGGCAAAAGAAACTGTAGACTTTGCTGCCCTTGAAAAAGAACTGGCCCAAAAATACCCAACTGTCAACACTGAAAAAGCGAGTCTGGAAATGCAGCCCCGCTATTTCTCCTACACCAAAAACTATCCCGGTTTGAGAGATAGTTTTAACAAGTATATTGCCAAATACGGTTCGACAATCACCGCCATGGAACTCAACAACATGGCTTGGTCCATCTTTGAAAACTGTGATGATCCCGCTTGTTTGAAAGCGGCTTCGGAATGGAGCAAATTATCGCTTGAAAAGGAAAAAGATACACCAATGTACTTAGATACCTTTGCCAACCTGCTCTATCGTCTAGGGAACAAAGATGAAGCCATCAAAACCCAGGAGAAAGCAATCTCACTATTGACTGCAAACGATAAAAAAGAGGATTATGTAGCAACGCTACAAAAAATGAAAAAAGGCGAAAAAACCTGGGAATAATCCCGCTACTGACATAGGAAACAAAAGGCCCAGATCAAGCAGTTGATCTGGGCCTTTTTATTGTATTCGGATAAGTTAGCTACAAAAAACAGGATGTAGCTAGATCCTTCCCTACTATTTTTATTTCAACGCTTTGATCCCCATGTTCCAGAGTGCAAAAGCATACTTGTCAACTGTACTATTGATCAAGACTTCCGTAGAGCGGCCAGCGCCATGTCCCGCCTTAGTTTCAATACGGATCAAAACCGGATTATCACAAGCCTGCTTAGCCTGCAGTTCGGAGGCAAACTTATAGGAGTGTGCCGGAACAACACGGTCGTCATGATCACCTGTTAATACCATGGTTGCAGGATAGCAGACCCCTTCTTTTACATTGTGCACTGGTGAATAAGCTTTCAAATAATCAAACATCTCCTTGCTGTCAGCGACAGTACCATAATCATATGACCAGCCTGCACCAGCCGTAAAAGTATGGTAACGCAACATATCCAATACACCGACCTCTGGCAATGCTACCTTAGCCACTTTAGGGTCAATAGTCATTGTCGCGCCCACAAGCAAACCACCATTCGAACCCCCCGACAACGCGGTGTACTCAGGCGAGGTATAACCATTCTCCTGCAGATAATGAGCCGCAGCGATAAAATCGTTGAATACATTCAACTTATTGAACTGTCGGCCCCCATCATGCCATTTTTTACCATATTCACCGCCACCCCGTAGATTGGGAACAGCATATACGCCACCATTGGCCAACCATACTGCAGTTGAAGTACTGAAAGCCGGGGTCAGGCTGATATTAAAACCACCATAACCATATACAATCGTTGGATTTTTACCGTTCAAAGTGATGCCTTTTTTATAGGTAATGATCATAGGCACCTTCGTTCCATCTTTAGAGGTATAAAATACCTGTTTTGATTCGTATTGATCACTGTCAAACTTGACATTCGGTTTGATATAAAGCGTGGATTTTCCCGAGTTGACATCAAACTTATAGCTCGATGAAGGTGTAATGTAATTCGAGAAACCAAAATAGATTTCCTTTTCTTTTTTCTTACCCGAAAAACCACTTGCGGTACCTACCCCAGGCAATTCAATCTGTCTGATTTTTTTACCTGTATAATCGTATTGAATTACCACGGAGACAGCATCTTTCAAATAGTTCGCAAAAAGAAAACCTCCACCGGTACTGATCGAAAGTACATTTTCGGTTTCCGGAATGACGTCCTTCCAGTTTTCTTTGGCTGGGTTTTTAAGGTCAACTTTTACTAAACGGTTATTGGCCGCTTTATAATTTGTTTCCAATAGAAAGGTATCTCCGATATTATCGACCACACCTGTATTTGCCTCAAAATGATCCTGCAGGCAAACGATTTTACTATTCGGTTTGCTCAGATCCTGGTAATAAAGTTCATTCCCTGTAGTTGTATTAGCAGCAGAAATAATCAGATAGCGTTGGTCATCTGTTAATGAAGCTCCTACATAACGTCTCGGAGTTGCCGAACCGCCAAAAATCAGTTGATCTGTAGATTGTGCCGTATTGAGCTTATGGTAATATAATTTATGCTGATCTGTTTTCTCGGATAATTCTGATCCTTTTGGTTTATCATAACTTGAATAGTAAAATCCATCATTTCCTTTCCAGGCAATGCCTGAGAATTTTACATCCACAAGTGTCTCTCCTACCGGCGTTTTATCCTTTGCATTCAACACAATCACTTTTCTCCAATCTGAGCCACCCTCAGAGATCGAATAGGCAACCAGACTTCCGTCTTTTGAAAAAGAAACGTCAGCCAGGGAAGTCGATCCATCTTTCGAAAAGGTATTCGGATCAAGGAAAACTTCTTCAGTACCATTCTCGCCCTGTTTGCGGTAAAGTACAGAATGTTGCTGAAGCCCATTGTTTTTAAAGAAATAGGTATATGCTCCTTCTTTGAAAGGCGTTCCTATCTTTTCGTAATTCCAAATTTCGGTCAATTGTTCTTTCAATTTTGTCCGGAAAGGAATGGTATTTAGATAATCAAAAGTGACTTTATTTTCAGCCTGAACCCAGCTTTTCGTCTCTGCCGAGCGGTCATCCTCCAACCAACGGTAAGGATCGGATACTTTCTGCCCCCAGAATTCGTCTACGACTGTGCCTTTATTTGTCGTTGGATATTTCAGCTGCTGTCCACAAACAGTGCTCGCTGTACCTGCCATACCGATCATCATCAGGATAAGGCCAATTTTTTTGTTTATCATAAAAAACTTTATACTTGTTTCATCCAAAAATAACAAATATAATTTCAGAATTCATAGTGCTAATCGAAGTAAATGTCATTCTTTTCCATTCAGAAACAATAATTCACGCCTTCCAGCGAACCCACCAAATAGCGGTCTATGGATTTTATACACGCCTAATTTTTACATCAGCTGAAATTTTTTTAGCTTTATTTAAATCTTCTAATATCACTTAACAATGGGCAAAAGAATCGCTTACCTTTACCTGGCCATATCCCTTTCAGCAATCGATATGAGTCAGGCGCAACAGCTTCCAATAGATCAGCAATATCGCTCGACACCTAGCAAGATCAACAACCTCGTCCATACCAAACTCGATGTCCGCTTTGATTATAAAAATCAATTTTTGAACGGAAAAGAATGGATTACACTGCAACCACATTTTTACCCAACGGATTCACTGCGCCTGGATGCAAAAGGCATGGACATCAAACAAATTGCACTGGTCAACGGACAACAGCTTATTCCTTTAAAATATACTTACGACGATCATTCGCTCGCGATCAAACTGGACCGCAATTATCTTGCAAATGAGAAATATACCATCTACCTGGATTATACCGCCAAACCCAATCTGCTAAAAGCACAGGGCAGCGCGGCAATCAATGATGCAAAAGGACTCTATTTTATCAATCCGGATGAAAGCTCGCCGAACAAACCGCAGCAGATCTGGACGCAGGGCGAAACGGAAGCTTCTTCCGCCTGGTTCCCAACAATTGACCGTCCTAACCAAAAGACAACGGCAGAAATTTCCATGACAGTATTGGATAAATATGTCAGCCTATCCAATGGTGCTTTGGTAAGCCAACAAAAGAACAATGACGGAACACGTACCGATACCTGGAAAATGGAACTTCCCCATGCGCCCTACCTTTTTATGATGGCCGTGGGAGATTTCAAGATCTACCAGGATAAATACAACAACATCCCCGTAGATTATTACCTGGAACCAAAGTATGCACCTTATGCCAAAGATATCTTTGGCAAAACTCCGGCCATGATGGACTTTTATGGTAAAATCCTGGGAGTACCCTATCCATGGAATAAATATGCACAGATTGTCTGTCGCGATTATGTCTCCGGCGCTATGGAAAATACCACAGCGACTTTACACGGCGAACATGTTCAAAAGACCAAAAGGGAACTTTTGGATGATAATGAAGAAGGTACCATTGCTCATGAACTGTTCCACCAATGGTTTGGCGATCTGGTTACCGCCGAGTCCTGGTCCAACCTAACGATGAACGAATCTTTCGCGACCTTTGGTGAAATCATTTGGCATGAGCATGATGGCGGCAAAGAAAAAGGAGATAAATCGAGATTTGAAAAACTACAGTCTTATCTCAAATCAACGCAAAACGGCAATAGTCCAGCACTTGCACGATATTATTACCACGACAAAGAAGATATGTTTGATCATATCAGCTATGCTAAGGGTTCATTGATTCTATACGCCTTAAAAGAACAGATGGGCGATGCGGCATTCTATCAATCACTCAAAAAATACCTGACGGAAAATTCGTTCAAAACGGGCGAACCGCAACAATTGCGTCTGGCGATGGAAGAAGTGACAGGCAAAGACTGGGCCCCTTATTTCAATCAATGGTACTACAAAGGGGGGCATCCAATCCTCAGCGTAACGCACAAAAGTGAAAACAATACACTTGTCCTTAATATCGCTCAGGTTCAAGATTCCACTGTCCAAACATTCCAATTGCCACTCAGCATTGACATCTATACCAAAGAAGGCAAAATCAGTAAAACAGTACAGCTCAATAAACGGGCAACCCAACTGACTATACCGCTGGCAGGTCCCCTTGAATTTATTGATATGGATCCCCAAAAGACGCTTGTCGGTGAAATCCGGATCGACAAAACTGAAGCAGATTATCTTTATCAATATGAACATGCGCCCTCTTTTGCAAACCGTGTCAGCGCATTGGTATTTGCCCTCAAAAATCCAAAAACATCCGCCGCGCGGGAGTTATTGACAAAGGCACTGGCCGATTCGGATGCGGACCTGGTGGCGATGGCTATACAGGGAACCGATCTAACAGATCCTACTGTCCGCAAGTCAGCAGAAAAAATAATCGCTTCGCTGGCAGAAAAATCAACAGCTTCAATCGTTCGCTCATCTGCGATTGCTAAACTGGCCGGGCTAAAAAGCAAGAAATATGAACCGCTCATATTCAACGGATTAAAAGATCAATCCTATATGGTCATTGCTAGTACCTTGATGGCGATTAAGGCAAATTATCCTGCAAAGTTGCAGCAGTCGATTCAGAAAGTAGATGCAGAGGCCGCTGAATATTTAAAGGCACACATCGCCAATCTGTCCAAATCGTAAATGCATATTGTGGAAGCGAATTTTGTATTCGCTTCCATTTTCTTTAGATTTGGGCACATGTCAACAAGAAATAAAATCTATTTTGCCTCAGACTTCCACCTGGGATCCTATCCACTGGAACATTCACGCGAAAGAGAGCGGTCTATTATTCAGTGGCTCGACGAAATCAAAGTCGATGCCGCGCACCTTTATCTTGTTGGCGACATTTTTGATTTCTGGTTTGAATATGCGACCGTAGTCCCCAAAGGTTACATCCGCTTTTTGGGTAAGCTCGCAGAGCTTGCCGACCTGGGTATCCCAATCACGTTATTTAAGGGCAACCATGATATGTGGATGTTTGATTACCTCAAAAAGGAATTAAATGTGCAGATCATCGACAATGAACTGGAGCTTGAGCTTGACAATAAACTTTTCTACATCCATCATGGTGATGGTCTCGGTTCTGGTGATTACAAGTACAAATTGCTCAAGAAAGTATTTCGAAGCCCTTTCTGCCAATGGCTTTTTGCCCGATTGCACCCTAATCTAGGGATAGGTATCGCCACCCGCTGGTCCAAGCACAGCCGGCTCGCCAACAATGAAGATGAAAAATTCCTGGGCGAAGACAAAGAATGGCTGATCGGTTATGCGAAGGAAATCGAAGGTCAACAACATCATGACTTCTATCTATTTGGCCATAGACATCTACCGTATGATATCAGACTTAATGCAGATAGCCGTATTGTCAACCTGGGCGAATGGATCAATTACTATACCTATGCGGTATGGGACGGAGACACTTTACGTTTGGAAAAATGGGAGAAAAAGTCGTAATTTCTTTGGCAGATTGCCTATTGGGCTATCATTTTTTACAGGCAGAAAGCATCCATAAGCTAGAACGGATCAGTGAAACACTTACCTGTAAGCGCAATAACCTACTGATCAAACAAGATAAGATACAAAAAGACATTTATTTTTTGGCTTCTGGATTGGCTCGGGTTTATTACGAAACCAAAGATCGGCAGATCACCCTGGACTTTGTGTCTCCCGGTGGTACTTTAATTTCGATGAACAGCTATGTACATGATACACCGGGCTACGAAAACATCGACCTGCTCGAAGACAGCATCGTGTACAAAATTGACCAAAAACAGTTGTTCGCCCTCTACGAAACAGATATTGCCATTGCCAATTGGGGTAGAAAAATGGCTGAACTGGAGTTTATCAAAGCGGAGCAGCGCACCATGTCCAAACTCTTTAATACAGCTCAGGATCGCTATATTGAACTGTTGCAAAAATACCCTCAATATATACAACGGATCAAACTTGGTTACATTGCTTCCTACCTAGGGGTTAGCCAAGTGACTCTCAGCCGTATCCGCGCGAATATCCTTTCAAATTTTTAACATTTGTTAAAATTATTCTGCTGGAAAACGTAGACCTTTGTCCCTGAAACAAAAAACAGAGATATGAACTGGGTATTTTTAATTCTTGGCGGGTTATGTGAAATTGGTTTTACAACCTGTCTTGGAAAAGCCAAGGACGCAGAAGGTAGCGAGCAATGGCTGTGGTATGGCGCCTTCGTTGTCTTCCTATTCGCAAGTATGGGCTTACTGATCAAAGCAACACAAACACTACCTCTTGGAACGGCCTACGCTGTTTGGACCGGTATCGGAGCTGTGGGAACGGTTTTAATGGGTATTATCTTCTTTAAGGAACCTGCAGATTTCTGGCGCATATTCTTTATTTTCACGCTGATTGCCTCCATTGTTGGGCTAAAAGCAGTTTCCGCTCATTAATAGCTGGCAGGTAGTTCAAAAGCAACAAAATTTCCTTACTTTTGTACTCTCAATAGTAATCTAGGTCATAAATTCCTAGAAGAAGCATTTTTGATATATGTTAGATAAATTACAAGCGATCAAAGAAAGATGGGAAGAAGTGGAAGCCGAATTGAGCAACCCGGACACCATGCAAGATATGAAACGTTTTGCCAAATTGAATAAAGAATACAAAGATTTGGGCAAAATCGTAGATCAATACCATATTTATAAAAATATGGTGAGCAATATTGACACCAATAAAGACATCATCATGAACGAGAAGGATCAGGAACTTCGTGAGATGGCCAAAGAGGAATTGGATCTTTTATTGGTTGAAAAAGAGGAAAAAGAAGAAGAAATCCGTTTAATGCTGATTCCAAAAGATCCGGAGGATGCCAAAAACGCGATTATCGAGATTCGCGGCGGAACAGGAGGTGATGAAGCAGCACTATTTGCAGGCGATCTTTACCGCATGTATACCCGTTATTTCGAAACCAAAGGCTGGCGCAATGAGGTGATGGATGTTACCGAAGGTACTTCTGGCGGTTATAAGGAGGTAATTTTAAAAGTAATCGGCGAAGACGTTTACGGCCAGTTGAAATATGAATCTGGTGTACATCGGGTACAACGTGTTCCTGATACAGAAACACAAGGACGTGTGCATACATCAGCAGCCTCGGTTGCTGTATTACCAGAAGCCGAAGATGTCGACGTGGAAATCAATCCGGGTGATATCGAATTGCAGACATCCCGTTCGGGTGGTGCCGGTGGTCAGAACGTCAATAAAGTAGAAACAAAAGTACAGTTGACACATAAACCAACAGGTATCGTTGTAATCTGTCAGGTGGAACGTTCGCAATTAGCCAACCGTGAACTCGCGATGGAGATGCTTCGTAACAAACTTTATGAGCTTGAACTGAACAAAAAGAACGGTGATATTGCTGCAAAAAGAAAAACTTTGGTATCGACCGGAGACCGTTCGGCAAAAATCCGTACCTATAACTATCCACAAGGTCGCGTAACTGAACATCGTATCGGTATGACGATGTACAACTTGCCCGCAATTATGGACGGTGATATTCAAGGAATTATCGACGCATTGCAGTTTGCAGAGAATGCGGAGAAGATGAAAGAGGGTCAAGTAGACTAGTTTTTTTTCAAAAAATCTTTGCAGATACGTAAACAAACGCTATATTTGCACACCTTCTGAGGAGAAGGGTTGAGGTCTGGTAGTTCAGCTGGTTAGAATACATGCCTGTCACGCATGGGGTCGCGGGTTCGAGTCCCGTCCAGACCGCTTCAAAAAAAGAGAGTAATCTCGGTAAGTTCTTTAACAAAATAAGTTTTTAAGATTTTTAGGTCTGGTAGTTCAGCTGGTTAGAATACATGCCTGTCACGCATGGGGTCGCGGGTTCGAGTCCCGTCCAGACCGCCAAAAATTTTTAAAAACAATCCTTAAGATTTTAGGTCTGGTAGTTCAGCTGGTTAGAATACATGCCTGTCACGCATGGGGTCGCGGGTTCGAGTCCCGTCCAGACCGCTAAAATTTTAAAAAACATCTTGTTGGTCTGGTAGTTCAGCTGGTTAGAATACATGCCTGTCACGCATGGGGTCGCGGGTTCGAGTCCCGTCCAGACCGCCAACAAAAAAAGCATCATTTGAATAAAATGATGCTTTTTTTTTTACACAAATCTCTACGCCTATTTTTTCAACTCATACTGCAGTGCTCCCGAGGGACAGCGCTTAATCTGGTCGATCAGCTCAGCTGTACTTGCGTTTTCAGCCGTAATCCAGGGTCTATCTTTCGGATGATATACCTGTGGCAAACTTTTAACACAGACCGCAGCGTGTTCACATCGTTCGGGAATCCAAAGGACATCGATCTCCCCGTTGGGATGGGCATATTTAACAATTTTTTCTTCCATAATAAAAAATCTCTCCTGAACTACTAATACCAATAAGAACAATTTTGTTTTAGGAAATCGGACGTCTTTGTTTAATTAGCCTGCTGACCCGATAGATCATAAAAATACTCACAACAGAGAGCAAAACAACGATAATACCCAAGGTCGGGTAATGCTCCAAAGGACTTTCTTTTGTCTGTTGCACAATGATCACACCCGCAAGAGACGCAGCCACTCCCCCAGCAAGCTGCTGTAGGGACGAACTGATGCTCATAAATGCACCCCTGTCTTTCATCTCAGGAACAGCACTGATCAGTGCTGAGGAAGGCGTCATGCGACTTAGTATACCAGCCATCATCAGAATATTCAGAAGCACAACAAGGTAAAATGGAGAGACTCCCAGATTGGTATAGATCAACACCACTACCATCAACCATAGCGAAGCAAATGCGAAGATTTTAAATTTATCGTAACGATCACTCAATTTACCCACGATGGGCATTATAATCAAGGAGGCTACACCTGAAATCATAAATAACAGGGGAAGTTGCTCATGGCTAACATGCAGATTATTGACGGCAAAAGCGCTTCCAAATGGCATCATCATATAACCTCCGATGGAGAGTAGTGCTGTCGCCAGAAAACCGATACGGTATTCCTTTTGCGAGAATGTCGCCCAAAGGTGTTTCAGCGCCGATTGATGCTTCTGTAAACCAATATGTGCCGTAATTGGTATCAATTTAACTGCAATAATGATCACAATAATCAAAGCCATGACCGCGATCCAAAGAAAAGCACTGTGCCAGCCCCAGTTGTTTGCGATATACAGGCCTATCGGAATTCCCAGCACCTGACTTGCGCCGAAGCCCATCTGTACAAAGCCCATAACACGTCCCCTTTGCTGCAACGTGAAAATATCAGTAATAATAGCCATGGAAATCGAACCGATAACACCGCCAAATAAACCGGTAACCACGCGGGCAGCAACCAAAGCCCAATAACCATTGGCGAATCCACAGAAAAAAGTTCCGACAATAAAACCGGAGTAAAAGAACAGCAAGAGCTTCTTCCGGTCAAAACGATCGGCAAAACCCGCTGTCAGTAAGCCCGATGCACCGGCACTAAAAGCATAGGCTGAAACCGCAACTCCAAATTGGGCTGGCTTTAGATTGATAGCTTTCATCAAAATATCGCCCATTGGCGACATTACCATAAAATCAAGTACAACGGTAAATTGTGTAATCGCCAGCAAAAACACCACGAGTTTCTGGTACGCCGTAAAGGGTGCATTCGCCTGTTGGTCTATCTCCATATGATAATAATGATTTTGGTTTAAACTGGGTTAAAAATACACAAGCGCTGGAACATTCTACACAATAAGTCCATAAAAATTATTCAATATGCCTTTTAACACCTTTAGATCCAACTTTTTACTAAAACCGCTGCTAGCATATCGTAAGCCTTCGACATGTTTCAGTTCCTTAGCGGCATATCTGCCGAATAATAAAGGGACTCGACGGTCAGGCTCACTATGCCATGGACAGGGCTCTTTGATTTGCCTGATATTTATTGAACTTATGGAAATAATTAAGCTTACAGGATGCTGATACAGCATATAGCTTTGCAATGAATGCGGGCAATGGGTTTAATTTAATAACAATTGAAACTGTAGAAAAAGCTGTCTTTACAGAAAGCATATCCATAAAATAAAAAAGCCAGCACTCCTGTGTCCAGGTGCTGGCTCTAATCGCTTTTAGCGTGTTTTTTATTCCGCGATAACAGCAAATTCTGCTCCCGAAGCGAAATCATCGCCACGCTGCGAGCTCAATGCCGTAAAGCGGATATAACGTCCCTTGACAGGTTTCTCAAAGCGAACGGTTTTGAGTTTCTTGTTTCGCTCGAATGTACCCGACATCACCTCTTCCCAGTTTTTACCGTCTTTACTTATCTGAATTTTATAATCTTTGATATCGCCATTTGCGCCATCCGCTCTCGGCAAAAATGTAAAACCTTTGATCGTCTTGACACTCGCGGCATCAAAATCAACCCAATGCGGATATTGAGCGACAGTAACTGAATACATCGTATGCCAGATTGAGGTAGGATCGCCATCCAACAGGTTCTTGGCATCACCTTCTCCGGTCTCCTGGCTGGAAGCAAAGACGACGTCCATCGGAACCGTCTCGATCTTGCTGTACTGCTGTGTCACTTTTAGTTTTTCATTCCCCTGGTACCAGGCCGTTATTGTTCCGCCTTGACGCAGATCAAAAGGGTTCTTGTAGGTATTTGCCTTTCCATTGTTCACCGTGTACAGTACAGTCTCTGCTTTATTTCCGGAAAGCACAGCTACCTCACCTGTGGAACTTCTGGCGAATGAAATAGGCGCATCACCAGCTGTAGCCACCCCTGCTTTAGCCAGATAATCATTTTGCTGTACAGGGCGGATAATAAATCCTATTGACGTTGGTGCCGCTTTCACTCGGTCTTTTTCCAATGGGGGTCCCTGTCCACAACTGTTGCCCCCGAGTCCGGTGACCGCAGCGTCAAGGTGCACATGCACGCCGGAGCTCTTTGGCAATTGATACGGGTGCGGTGCAAAGGTCAATTCCAGCTCACTGTATTCCAGCGCAGATGTCGCAAGATGTTCCTTCGCAATAAAGATTACCCCCTGTCCCTCCTTATTCGTCAGGGATGTCCAGCGGACATCCTCGTTATTACTCATATTCTGCGGATTGGGCCAAGCTACGAATTGATCTCTTACAGTGCTTTTATGCAGTTCTATAAATTGCGCCGTCTTACGATCTGCATAATTATTGATCGGACCACGTCCATAATACGTGTAGTTGCCAAACTCACCTGGCAATTGCAAGGAATAGCCCAACCTGGCCAATACAACAGATGCGTTGTTGGAAGTAATGCTGGATGATAATTCAATCGAGCCATCTTGGTAAATCGTCCAGATCTGATTGCTGGTAAATTTGAAATCATCCTTGCCAAATGGTTTATCCTTATGCTCTTTGAGTGTATAGGTTCCTGATGTTCCTCCTAACAAGGAAGCACCGTAGGGAGCCTGTGACTCAATTGTAAACGCCAAAACGACAGTCCCGTCTTTCTTGGTATAGCTATTGGAAGACAAGACTTTGTGCTTTAAGTTGTGTAAGCCCTTTTCAAACCATTGCTGGTAAGCCCAGTTATCGTTATCGACGGGCGCACGCAATGCATCCAGTTTAGGTCCTTCCCCATCGCGTATAATTTGCTTACCTGCATATGTTAAGCTGTAGATTGATCCGGTATTATTATCAAATTTCGCGAGAAACTGATCTCCTTTAACGATCTGCAGCTCACCTTCTTTGAATAAAACTGGATTTTTCCCTTTGGCAACAGCCGAAATCAACGGTTTATTTTCTGCTGCTTTAACAAACAGTTGCTCTTCCATCTGAACAAAGCCCTTATTCGCCCATGGCTTATCTGTCTTAAGCAAAAACTGAACTTTTACAAAATATTCCGATCCTGCATCCAATTTACCATATTCAATAGGCAGGACAACTTGTTTTCTCTTTCGGGCATCGGGAAGATCAGCAGCAGCTATTGTACCACCGCTTCCGGAAACAACAACCCCATCTTTGAACAGTGACCATTGAACCTGATAATCACTCAGATCTTTAAAATAGTTTTTATTGAATAGCTCAATTTTTCCCTGCGTCATATCGATGGCCTTAACGGCTACATTTTGATAGACTTTTTTAACCTCATAGTATTGAGGTTTGGGTTTCATATCGGCGAAGATCAATCCATTGTTGACAAATGTACCGTCATTGGGCTTGTCTCCAAAATCACCGCCATAAGCTAAAAACCGTTCGCCGGTTTTCTTATCATAATAATACATAGCCTGGTCAATCCAATCCCAGATTGCGCCCCCCATAAAGAAATTCGTCGACTCTATGGCTTCCCAATAATCAATTAAATTACCGACGGCATTACCCATGGAGTGTGAGTATTCAGAGATATGAAAAGGATATTTTAATTTATAGGTTCCCTTGACCGCCCCTCTGACCCAGTCAATCGAAGGATATTGATTTGAGCCCATATCCACGATCGCATTATTGCGTTCGTATTGCACAGGCCTGGAGGTATCAATTTTTTTGATCGCATCATAAGCTGCCACAAAATTATCTCCGGGACCGGCCTCATTCCCAAGTGACCAGATCACAATAGAAGGGTGGTTGATGGTGGCATGCACCATTTCGATATTCCGCGCTACATGGGCATTTTTCCATTCCGAAACATGAGAGAGTGATTCCTTTCCATAATAGTATTGATGACTCTCAATATTAGCCTCGTCCTCAAGGTAGATGCCGTATTTGTCACAGAGGTAATACCAGTACGGAGGCTCTGGATAGTGTGAGTTGCGTACGTGATTGATGTTGGCGCTTTTCATCAGTTTTACTTCAGCTTCCATCTGCTCCCGCGTAACCACCTTTCCGTGTTGAGGATTTGTCTCATGACGGTTCACTCCTTTCAGCTTCACTGTTTTACCGTTGACGTAGTAATAACGTCCAGCAAGACCAAATTCATCCTCAGAGGCTTTGGTATCTTTAATTTCAACCTTTCGAAATCCGACATAGGTAGAGACTGTTTCAACAGTTTTATTTTTCTTATCCTTTAATTCCGCCACCAGGGTGTACCGATAAGGAAGTTCAGCCGACCATTTGTCTGGATTCTTGACCGTTAATAAGGCTTCCGTGCTATTGGATCCCTTTACCTCCAATTCAGGAACAAGGGCTGACACCTCAGCCTGATCAACCAGCGTATTTTCATCGCTATACAGTTTGTTCTTATATAACGAATAAACAAGCTTATACCCATTGGCTTTCTTATTGCTTAAATTGCGGACAGTACCAGTAATTTTCAATGCGCCATCTTCATAATGCTCATCCAATGTTGGAATTGCTGCAAGGTCACGAATTTGGACTTTGGGAGCTGATGTCAGGGAGACATCGCGAAATATTCCCGGCAGGCGAAACATATCCTGGGCTTCCAGGAATGAAGCGTCCGAGCTGCGGTAGACTTCTACGGCCAAAACGTTCTCCCCGTCTTTTTTTAAGAAAGCGGAGATATTAAATGAAGCGAGGTTTCTTGAATTTTTTGAAAAACCGACATATTTCCCATTCACCCAAAGGTAGAAAAATGAATCTACTCCGTCAAAATTGAGAAATACCTCACGTCCATCCCAATCTTTGGGGACCGTAAAATTACGACGGTATGATCCGACTTCATTGCGGTATACATAAGTCGTCCAATCTTGTGGAGGTGTGCGCATCACCCCACCGCGCCAGTCATCAACCTTCACCTGATGCTGAAAAATCACGCGCTGATTGGTATAGATAGGCACACCATATTTTAAACTGCCATCCTTCTGAATACCGAAGATATTCCAGCTCATTGGAACGGGCACAGTCTCCCAAGTCGTGACATCATAGTTGGGCTCGTAAAATTCTTTTGGCCGTTCTTCGGGCGTTTTTACCCAATGGAACTTCCAGGAACCGTTGAGTGAGCGCCAAAAGTTACTATGCTCGGGAAGTACTTTTCTCGCAGTTTCAACGTTTGAAAAGGAGAAGAACGAAGCATGTGGCAATTCCTTATTCAGTGAGAGCAATTGCGGTGATTCCCATTCGTTTCCTTTTGGCGATAACATATCTCCATACTGAAATCCTGCAATAGGAGCCGTGGAAGTCTGCCCTATGATTGAGGTCGAATGCAGGGACAGCAAAGAGGCCAGTAAGGTTGAAAAAATAACGGATTTTCTTAACATCATGTATTTAAGCATTTTAGTTCAGGAAACCAAATGTAACTTCATTTTAGAGGAATAACAAGCAGATTATTAAAGCACTCGATTGCGAAACTTTTTCGATACATGGAAAAACAATTGTGGATTCTAAGCGTATCCGAATGTAGGCGCAAAAACAAATGCTTTCGGTTTCAGGGAATAAGCAGTATTTTTGGGCTTAGATTTCGCATTAAACAAATAAAAGTTTACGTTTGAAAATATTTTGAAGATTTTCATTTTTCAAAGGGTTACAATTTAGGCATTAAGGTATTAATAGGTGAGTAAATTCAGTAAATCAGTCCTGCTAGAAAATGATGAGCAGATCATTGAAGGCCTTAAAAAAGGCAATAGCTTGGCGATAGACAGTATCTATAAACGATACTATCCATCCATAAGTCATATGATACTGCAAAACAATGGAAGTGAGGATGAAGCAAAGGATATCTTTCAAGAGGCTGTGATTGTGCTCTATGATAAAGTTGCCAAAGGCGACTTTGAACTCAGCAGCAAACTCAAAACATATCTTTACTCGATTTGCCGAAGGCTTTGGCTAAAACAACTCAATCGTACTGGTTTTAACAATAGTGACATTAGCGGTTATGAGGACTCCTTATTCGAGGAAGAAGACTTACAACAGCATCAAGAGCTTGAGAAGAAGTTTGATCAAATGGAACTTGCGCTAGAGAAAATGGGGGAACCTTGTAAGACAATCTTACATGACTTCTATATCTTGAACCACTCGATGCAGGACATCTGTGAGAAATTTGGTTATACCAATACAGATAACGCCAAGACTCAAAAATATAAATGCCTGCAAAGGCTGAAAAAAATATTTTTTTCAACAGATTAACATTTGAGTAACACCATGGGAACAATGAATCAAAAAGAATTTTTCGAATTGGCTGACCAATATCTGCGCGGAGAGTTATCTGCAGCAGAAAAAGTAGCGTTCGAAGCTTTTTGTGCTGAAAACCCGTCTTATGCTGCCCAATTACAACAACACAGCGACTTTGTTGCCAATATGAAGGAAACTAGCCAAAGGCTTGACTTCAAAAAAGTATTGGCCAACTCAGCCAAGGAATATCATAAATCCCAAGGTACAGCCACTAAAGTGGTTCCGATAAAACAATCCACCGTTATATCACTTTGGGAACGGATCAAAGCCAGCTCATTGGTAGCTGCAGTTGTGGCAGTATTTGCGGTATTTGGCACCTTATGGCTGAGTGGTTATTATAGCAACCTAGAGAAGGCCTCATCGGATTACAGTGCCTTGCGTCGCGACATGAACAATGTCAAAAAGAACGTCAACGCACATAACGCCGCCATAAAAGATATCAACGATAAAAAATCGGTTAAAAGTAGCGAAAGCCAATTTGGTGCAACCGGCTTTATGTTGACAACGGATGGTTATGTGGTGACCAATTATCACGTGGTCAGTGGTGCTGACTCCATTTACCTGCAAAACAGCAAAGGAGAATCTTACAAAGCACAGGTCGTTCACAGCGATGCCAGCAAAGATTTAGCAATTCTATATATCGCCGATAAAAACTTTAAAAAGGCTAAAAGCTTGCCTTATACCTTCAAAACCTCTACTTCGGATTTAGGAGAAGATATCTACACTATCGGCTTCCCGCGTGATGAAGCAGTATATGGCCAAGGATACTTAAGCTCGTCGACAGGTTATGCCGGTGACACCATTGCCTATCAGATATCTGTTCCGGTCAATCCCGGCAACAGCGGTGGTCCTGTATTGGATAGCAGAGGTAATGTGATCGGTATTATCTCCGGTAAACAGCGAGGAATAGATGGTGCTGCTTTTGCCATCAAAACCAAGTCAATCATGAATGCGCTTGCAGATATCCCTAGTGATTCGTTAAGCGCAGGTGTAAAAATCAACCGGAAGAATACATTGGCAGGTTTACCGAGAACCGAACAGATCAAAAAATTACAAGACTATATTTATATGGTTAAAGTCTACTAAGACTTCGATCTTTAATGTTTATAGAAAAGGCGGTACTTAAGTATCGCCTTTTCTTTTTTTGCCAGGGCAATATTCACCTCCAGCCCAGTGATTTCGATGCAAATAATGACTTGTTCCCCTAGCTCCAATTTAAGGTTCACAGTTCCTATGACATAGGATCTAATAAAAGAAACTATCCAATAACAAAAGAAACTATCCAAAGAAGGAGATTCCCTGCGATGGGCACTCGATAAGAGCTATTGTAGGACCTGGACAAAATCAAAGAGGGAGCATCCTTTCTTACAGGACGCTCCCTCTTTTTATAAGAATTTCACCTAATTGATTATAAATTAGGCTGTGGAGTTGTTCTTAAATAAGGTTTGATTTCCTTAAATCCTTTCGGAAATTTTGCTGGGATATCTTCCGTTTTGATTGCAGGGACAACAATGACGTCTTCACCATGTTTCCAGTCAGCTGGTGTTGCGACCTGATAATCGGCGGTGAGCTGCAATGAATCGATTACACGTAAGATTTCATCAAAATTACGTCCTGTAGATGCAGGATATGTCAATGTCAACTTTATCTTTTTATCCGGGCCGATAATGAACACCGAACGTACAGTAGCTGTCAAAGAAGCGTTCGGATGAATCATATCATACAGCTCGGAAATGTGTCGATCTTCATCGGCTATAACCGGAAAATTCACTTCTGTTTGCTGTGTTTCATTGATATCCTTGATCCAGTTCAAATGATCGGTTACGTTGTCTACACTCAAGGCAATTGCTTTAACTCCTCTTTTGTCAAATTCAGATTTCAATTTCGCAGTGCGGCCTAGCTCTGTTGTACATACAGGTGTATAATCAGATGGATGTGAAAAAAACACCACCCAGCTATCTTTAATATAATCGTGAAAATCTATTTCACCAATAGTCGTTTGCGCTTTAAAATTTGGCGCTTCGTCTCCTAATCTTAAACTCATAATCTTATCTTTTAAATATGTTCAAAACTACATACTCTACAAATATAGTAGATTAAATTTAGCAAACAAATAATTCCCTATTTTTTTAGATTCAGATGAAAAACAAAGTTAAAATACTATGCAAGCATAACATATATTTAGTATATTTGAGTATAAGCGAACTATTTCCTCAACAAATGATTGAAATTAGCGCTCCTACTGCGATTTTAAAAACATTTTTGCTTCGCGGTGATTTGTAAAGAGTTACAGTTATGATAAGTTATAGACCATAAAAATTGAGATATCATGAACTTTGAATTAAGCGAAGAGCATAAAATGATCCGTGATGCGGCACGGGAGTTTGCCCAGGAACTAAAAGCAGGTGTCATACAACGGGATGAGGAAGCCCAATTCCCTACCGATTTTGTCAAACAAATGGCCGAACTGGGCTTTATGGGAATCATGACGCCTGAAGCCTACGGCGGCGCCGGCATGGATACCTTAGCCTATGTGCTTGTATTAGAAGAGATCGCCAAGATTGATGCATCCGCAGCCGTTATTGTTTCCGCCCATAATTCATTAGTGCTTTATGGACTCAATGCTTATGGAACCGAGGAGCAAAAGCAAAAGTACCTCGTTCCGCTCGCCAAGGGAGAGAAACTGGGCGCATTTGCGCTTTCGGAGCCTGAGGCGGGATCGGACGCCTCCTCGCAACATACAATTGCCGAAGACAAAGGCGACCATTATCTGTTGAATGGCACTAAAAATTGGATTACAAACGGTGGTCATGCGGACATCTACCTTGTCATCGCACAGACGCATCCAGAAAAAGGTCATAAAGGTATCAATGTGTTGATTGTGGAAAAGGGCTTACCGGGATTCACTATAGGACCAAAGGAAAATAAATTAGGGATCCGCAGTTCGGATACCCATTCCCTGCTGTTTTCAGACGTCAAAGTGCCCAAAGAGAATCGCATCGGTGAAGATGGATTTGGATTTAAATTTGCCATGAAAACCCTCGATGGTGGGCGCATAGGCATCGCGGCGCAGGCCTTGGGCATCGCAGCAGGTGCATATAATCTTGCGCTTGCCTATGCCAAGGAACGCAAGACTTTTGGTAAACCTATTTCAGAACATCAGGCCATCCAATTTAAACTGGCCGATATGGAAGTCGATATCGAAACAGCCCGCTTGCTAACCTATAAGGCTGCGTGGACCAAAGACCAAGGCCTACCCTATGGAAAAGAAGCTGCAATGGCCAAACTGCATGCTTCTGAGGTAGCCATGAAACATACGGTCGAAGCTGTACAGGTACACGGGGGTTACGGCTATGTAAAAGAATATCATGTGGAAAGGCTTATGCGTGATGCGAAGATCACCCAAATTTACGAAGGAACATCGGAGATACAACGTTTGGTCATCGCAAGGGAAATCCTACGCTAGACTATTGATAGCCTAGCTTAAATAAAAAACCTGTCCGCTTTATGAGCGGACAGGTTTTTTATGGAGTATTCAATTTATTATCGATCATTGCAAGGTACTGATAATCCTGAAAAGAAAAACTCGCCGTTTCAGCCATTGCCAAATTTAACATGAACTTTGCTTTTCGCAATAAATTCTGCTGTTCTTCCGCTCCTGTATTCAACCCATCAAAGAGCAAGGTCAATGCCAGTGGATGCAACTGCTGAACCTGCAACTGTTCTTTTGCGTAAGTTGCGAGTTCGTCTTCCGAGAGACCCAAATAAAAAATCCGATCTCTTTCAAAAAACTTCTGATAGGCATCAGCAAATACCGTCGGATCCGTCGGTTCGGCAAAAGCATCGTAACCGTCAATCCAGATACGAAGAAATTTTCCAATGTCTTCGACCCAACGTACCATTAAATCTTTTTTAAAACTTATTCCCATTGTCTATTCTTACCGAATCTGTCCATTACCCCTGACAATCCATTTTTCCGTTACCAGCTTTTCCAATGCAAAGGGTCCGCGCGCATGAAGTTTCTGTGTCGAAATACCTATTTCCGCTCCCAATCCAAATTCCCCGCCATCCGTAAAACGGGTGGAGGCATTCGCATATACCGCGGCTGCATCTACTGCATTCAAAAATCGTTCGATAGTCCCTTCATTCGAAGATACAATACATTCCGAATGTTTTGATGAATACTTTTCGATATGTTCCAGTGCTTCGTCCAAACCGTTGACTGTTTTTATGGAACACTTCAAATCTAGAAATTCTCTTCCAAAATCTGCCTCTTCAGCGGCCACTAAATTTGAAAATCGTTGCTGCGTCAATAGCTCAAATGCCAGCGGATCCGCAAACACTTCTACCGCGGCATTTTCGAGATAGGGTGCTAATTTATTTAAAAAATCCGGTGCCACCGCCTCATCCACGATGACCGTATCTAAAGAATTACAGACCGATGGTCGGGAGATCTTCGCGTTGGCCACAATACGTGCTGCCATGTCGAGATCAGCCGTTTGATCCACATAGGTATGACATACCCCCGCACCTGTTTCGATCACCGGAACTTTTGCATTTGCCCGAACAAAATCGATCAGGGACTGTGAACCACGTGGAATAATAATATCTACATACTTGGTTGCTTCCAGTAATTCGGACACATGTTTGCGATCGACCGGTAACAATTGTACAATATCCTTGGATATCCCTTGCTCTTCCAGAATAGCATGAATAACCTTCAGCAAGGCCTCATTTGTATAGCACGCATCAGAACCTCCCCGCAACAAACAAACATTGCCAGATTGGATACAGAGCGCTGCAACATCTATCGTGACATTTGGCCTGGATTCATAGATAACGCCAACAACACCAAGGGGAACAGTTATTTTCTCTATTTCCAGTCCATTTGGCAGCACCTTCTTCAGCAACAGCTGATCGGTCGGATCCGGTAGATCAGCAATCTGGCTTACGCTTTCTGATAGTGCGCGCAAACGATCGCTGTTCAACAGAAGACGGTCTTTTTTAGGATCTTCATCATCCATACGATCCAAATCTATTTTATTAGCCTGCAGGATGAGCGCCTCTTCTTTAACAAGTGCCGCAGCGATTGCCTTTAAAGTTGCTTTTTTCGCGTCAGGAGCAAATTCTTGCAAGAATTGTTTCGCCTTGGTAGCTGCCTTCAGTTGTTCAATTATTGATTCACTCATAACAATACGATATCATTTGCATGTGCAATTTCTAAATTCTTTTTACTGGACTGGGATAACAAAGATGAATCCGTTTTTGCCCGGGCAACGGCAACGGTTAGACCTTCGAGGTTCACGATATTCAGTACCTCCCCTTTCTCAAAATGCTCAACAATACGGGTTACCCCGACAGCCAGTAAGCTTTTATGTTTTAACAGAGCTTCCTCAGCGCCACGATCAATCATCAATTCGCCCTTAATTAAGCTTCCACTGGCCAGCCATTTTTTTCGCGAAGAGATCTTTTTACGCTCAGGCAAACACAAAGTACCTGTCTCGTGTTTAATGGCTTTTGTGATTGCATCTTCGGTCTGCATGCTAAAAATAACTACTTCAATTCCCATCTGATTGGCAAGACGCGCAAAGTTCAGTTTTGAGGTCATCCCCCCTAATCCCACTGCAGATTTATCCTTTCTTGCCAATCCCAGAATATCCCTGTCAATAGCTTCGATCGTCTCGATAATTTTATTATTGGCATCCAATACTCCAGGAACAGAAGTACTAAACAGCAATTTTTCAGCCCCAAACCCAACTGCAATCAGTGTGGCCAGTTCATCGTTATCAGAAAACTTCAGTTCTTTATTACTCACCACGTCATTCTCATTCGCAATTGGGATCACATTACTACGCCATAGTTCCTCATAAGTATTCTTTAGCTGGAGGAACTGATCCCGGTTAGAGAAGTGATGCCTTTCACATAGACTTTGTGCCAAGGAAATCTTAAAAGGCCTGAAATAGGTGGAATACGTATTAATCAATATCGGATTTCCGATAGCAGCAGCTGCCTTCCGTTCAGACAGCGTACCTGTGTAACTGGGGAGAAAACGCTTGCCGGCAGCAACAGCACCTGAAGACACCAGGACAATATTGTACTTCTTCTGTAAGGCGGCAATCTGTCTGGCAATCTCCAAAACAATACGTTCATCAACTTCTCCCTCTTTCGTGGTAATAGAAGCCGATCCAAATTTGACAACGAGAATAGGCTTTTTCATCGTAAGTATGCTTTAGTTTAGATTAAAGCTCTAATTTACTGAGAAGAATTCAATTTTTGCAAAATATGTTAACATTTGAACAATATTGAGCAATAAAATGCCAGCTGATTTTATCTGAGTAAAAGTCTTCGCAAAAAGAAAAAGCAAAATGCGGTCCTTTTATCTTATTGAGTAAAGTCTCAACAATTCGGTTGAAAATCAGCCGACAAAACCAATTTTGATACAATCCCATTTATAAATCAGCTCAGCGGTCAGTTACGATGAAAAACGTTCATCGTACAGCTTTTCCAACGAGAACATTTCATCACGATATTTTGCTGCTTCCAAGAAATCCATTTCTTTTGCCGCTTTATCCATTTTCTTACGGACATTATCAATCGCTTTCTTCAGGTCTTTCTCGCTGAGGTACTGCATGACCGGATCAGCTGCAATAGCCTGTGTAGGATCAGGCTCAACATAAATCTTCTGCTCAACCCCTGAAAAATCAGCAACAGAGGTCTGTTCCAGAATTTCTTCCCGGGTCTTACCAACCGTGCGTGGTGTAATACCATGCTCAAGGTTATAATTCATCTGCTTCTCGCGGCGTCGGTTCGTCTCGTCTATTGTTACGCGCATACTATCCGTCATTTTATCAGCGTACATAATGACCCGTCCTTTATCATTCCGGGCAGCACGTCCGATAGTTTGGATCAGCGAGCGCTCCGAACGTAAAAATCCTTCCTTATCGGCATCAAGTATAGCCACAAGGGTAACTTCAGGCAGATCCAATCCCTCCCGAAGCAAATTTACTCCCACTAAAATATCGAACTCTCCCAAACGTAATCCGCGTAAAATCTCCACCCGTTCCAAGGTTTTAATTTCCGAATGTATATAACGTACTTTCAGATTCAGTTTGGTCATGTATTTGGATAACTCTTCAGCCATCCGTTTGGTCAGCGTCGTCGCTAGGACACGACCGCCTTCCTTAATAGTCTTGTCGACCTCTTCCAAAAAGTCATCCACCTGATTGATGGCTGGACGCACTTCAATAACCGGATCCAATAAACCCGTCGGACGGATGACCTGCTCAACAACAACACCTTCTGTCTGCTGCAGTTCATAATCTCCAGGAGTCGCCGAAACATAAATAGTCTGATTGGTCAAGGATTCAAACTCCGGAAAATTCAACGGTCTATTGTCCAACGCTGCCGGCAATCTAAAGCCATGTTCTACCAAAGAGACCTTACGTGACCGGTCACCACCATACATGGCCCGCAACTGTGGTAAGGTAACATGGCTTTCATCAATAACAAGCAGGTAGTCTTCCGGAAAATAATCCAGTAAACAGAAAGGGCGCATACCCGGCTTTCTACCATCAAAGAATCGGGAATAATTTTCTATTCCGGAACAATAGCCGAGTTCGCGCATCATTTCCAGATCATAGTTCACCCGCTCTTCCAAACGTTTGGCTTCCAGCATAAGCCCCTCTTCCTCCAATTGCGCCTTACGCTGCATTAATTCATCCTGGATAGCCCAGATCGATTCCTTAAATTTCTCTTTCGGCGTAACGAATAGGTTCGCAGGAAAAAGTGCTAGATCTTCCATTTTGTTCAAGGTCTTACCAGATACGGGATCGATTTCACTCAATTCATCAATCTCATCGCCAAAAAATGAAATACGGATCGCAAAATCCAAGTAAGCCGGATATACGTCTACGGTATCTCCTTTAACACGAAATGTACCGCGCTTAAACTCTGTTGTTGTTCTGGAATACAGAATTTCAACCAATTTATGTAAAAAAGCATTACGGGTGATTGTCATCCCTACGCCAAAACGAAAAATTGACCGCGAGAAATCTTCCGGATTTCCCATACCATAAATACAGGACACCGAAGAAACCACAACAATATCCCGCCGCCCGGACATCAGTGCAGAAGTCGTCGCCAATCGCAGTTTCTCGATTTCTTCATTGATTGCCAGATCTTTTTCTATATAAGTATTTGTGGAGGCTATAAATGCTTCAGGCTGATAATAATCATAGTAAGAAACAAAATAATTGACCGAATTATTCGGGAAGAACTGTTTGAATTCACCATAGAGCTGTGCAGCCAATGTTTTATTATGACTTAATATCAGCGTTGGCTTTTGTGTTTCTTGAATTACATTGGCTACAGTAAATGTTTTACCGGATCCAGTAACCCCCAGAAGTGTCTGATATTGCTCGCCCTGCTCCACACCTGCTACCAATTCTTTGATTGCCTCTGGTTGATCACCCGTCGGTCTATACTCTGATGTTAATTCAAATTTCATACAATTCCTATTTCTTAAAGAAAACTATTTCGACCTCTCGCTAAACCTCATAGCAGACCTGTTAATACATTTCTGCTAAAAAAATCCGTCACACAAACTCCTTGATGTAATCTACTGAGGTTGCAATTGCGCAACAACGGTCTAGGGCCATATATCAGATGGTCTACACACAAATTTACTAATTTTTTTACCATTTTATATCAAACTATAATTACGCCGAAGATGTTATTACTTTCAGTTGATTATTTACTATCTTTAGCTTTAACAGAACTAGCAAGCACGCCATGGTCACTATTCTATCTACCCAAAATAGCATTGCAAATCATTTTATTGCAGAATTGAGAGATGTAACGATTCAGCGGGATCGTATGCGTTTCCGACGGAATCTGGAACGGCTCGGAGAAGTATTTGCCTATGAGATCAGCAAAACTATGACTTTTAAACCTGTGGAAGTCGAAACCCCGCTTGGTGTTGCCAAAACACAGCTGCTAATGGAACAGCCAGTATTGGCGACCATCCTAAGGGCTGGACTTCCATTTCATCAAGGGCTGTTAAATATCTTCGACCAAGCCGACAACACCTTTATCGCGGCCTACCGGCACACTAAGAAGAGTGGAGAGTTTGAGGTTCATAAAGAATATGTAAATACACCGAATTTAGACAATAGAACAGTTATCATCGTCGATCCGATGCTGGCAACCGGAAAGAGCCTCGTCTTATGCTGCAAAGATCTTCTAGCCGAATATGAAATCAAGGAATTACATATCGTTGCTGCAATCGCATCGGAAGAAGGATTAAACCATGTCAAAGCTTTTGTTCCTACAGCACATATTTGGGTGGGCGATGTCGATCATGAATTGACAACAAAAGCCTATATCGTTCCCGGTCTTGGCGATGCCGGAGATCTAGCCTATGGTGAAAAACTCCATTAATGTGGATAATTATTTAAAATTAAATTAACACTTACTTCATTGAAATTCAGTAAATTTATGTCAATGATGAAGTTTAATTTTTATATATCTAATTTATACCACTATGAGATGGCAAAAATACAATGGCGAATCCATTCGCTCCACGATTTTCGATGCTGTTGAAGAAGTCATTAAACGAGAAGATGCCCTGGGGAATAAGCTCAAGGTTTATATCGGCACCGATTCCCAGGTCAAAAGGGGAATCATCGACTTCGCCACCGTCATCGTCTTTCTCCGGGAACATAAAGGTGGATTTATGTTTATCCAACGGGACAAAAGGCATCACCGAATGAGTATTAAAGAACGGATGCTGCTCGAAGTCCAAAAATCCATCGACATCGCCTACCAACTCTGCCCCCTCCTCGAAAAATACAAAGTAGACCTCGAAGTCCACGCCGACATTAACACCAATCCAAATTTTCAATCAAATGTAGCCCTCAAAGAGGCCATGGGTTATATCATGGGTATGGGATTCGTATTTAAGGCAAAACCGGAGTCTTTTGCGAGCACCAACTGTGCCAATAAACAGGTGCAGTAGCTGACTATCGGACAGACTTTGTATCTTTAGGTGTAATTTTAAAACACCAGATGCAAGATTTTTTTCAGCAGATTGCGCGTCAATTTGCCCAGACCCCTTGGCTTGAATGGTTAGGCACACTGACGGGCTTTCTTTGTGTTTATTTGGCGGCGAAGCAGAACATATGGAACTGGCCCATTAGTATCATCAGTGTGTTGTCCTATGCCATTCTTTTTTATGATGCCAGGCTTTACGGTGATACCGTATTGCAATTTTATTTTCTATCCACAGCCATATACGGCTGGTATTACTGGCATAAGCGAAGAGAGGAAAATAAGAAACCAATTGTTAAGGCCAATAGATATCAACTCCTCCTAAGTATACTTGCCATTGGCTGCTTGACAGCAGTAATCGGATACCTCTTGGATAGCGAAACAAATTCCGATGTGCCTTATATTGATGCATTCTGCACCTCCGTCAGCTTTGTGGCCCAGTTTCTCATGACGAGAAAAATACTCCAGAATTGGCTGCTCTGGGTTTTCGTCGATATCTGTTACATTCCACTGTATATACACAAACAGCTAATGCTAACAGCCGTACTCTATCTCGTATTTGCCATTATTGCCTGGAATGGTTATCGTGATTGGCAAAAAACCTATAGAAATTTTGCGTAATATTGCCTATCAAAAAAAGGATGTGGGAAAAGAGTTAATAAAAATCGCTGTCGTAGGTCCAGAGTCTACAGGCAAGTCAACCATGGCACAATATCTGGCTGAAAAATTCCAAACCGTCTGCGTACCGGAGTATTCGCGCTACTACTGTCAGAGTCTCAATAATAAATATACTTTACAGGACGAGGTTAACATGTTTTATGGACAGCTAGCTTTGGAAGAAGCCCTTCTCCCCTTGGCAAAGGAAAATATCCTGATTTGCGACACGACTTTTATGACCGTGAAAATCTGGTCTGATTATCTATTCAAGCATACTCCGAAAGAAGTCACCGACAAGATTCAACAGCATCCGTACGACCTCTACTTACTGATGGATATCGACCTGCCCTGGCAAGACGACCCCCTCAGAGATTTCCCCGAGCAGCGAGATTATTTTTTGGAAGTCTGGAAAGCGGAGTTAAACGCTATCAATGGTCAATATCGGATCATCTCGGGTGCGGGCAAACAGCGACTTGAAAATGGTTTTACAGCTGTTAACGATTTTCTGACATTGATTTGAGACTAGTACCTTGACGAAACAGGCTTTTACCGCTATATTTGTAAAGTGTAGTAGTTGCCTACTGAACAACGTGGTAATAACTGTAGCAGCGCTATACCATTTAGATTAGAATATTAACATTTTACTTAAGAAATAATGTATCCAGAATATTTAGTAGCTCCAATGCGTCAAGAGTTAGTTGATGCGGGATTCGAAGAATTAAAAACACCGGAAGCAGTTGATAACGCGATCGCTTCAGAAGGAACAGTTTTTGTGGTTGTTAACTCCGTGTGTGGCTGTGCTGCTGCAAACGCACGTCCTGCAGCAAAAGCCGCTGTAAAAAACGAAAAACACCCCGCAAAATTAGTTACTGTTTTCGCAGGTATGGAAACTGATGCTGTTAACACAGCGCGTAACTACATGTTGCCTTACCCACCATCTTCTCCAGCAATGGCTTTATTCAAAGATGGCAAATTGGTACACATGATTGAAAGACATATGATTGAAGGTCGCCCGGCACAAATGATTGCGGACAATTTAGTTGCTGCATTTGACGAGTACTGTTAATCACGTATTTTGATTTTTGAATTAAAAGGCTTTCCGAGTTATTTGGATAGCCTTTTTTGCTATCAGACAGCTTCAAAATTTAACAATTGCCCTAGCCGATCTCCCAAACAACATACTGTCATGGTATGTCACTGCCCCTAGTCAGTTTATATTTTTAGCTTGACTCCCTCTGCATCTAGCTATTTTTTTCTATTTTTAGGATATGAGAAACTTCCCAATTATCCCTTTGCTCTTCTGTTTAATTTTCATCGCTTGTTCTCCGCAAGAGAAGGTAGACCTCATCGTATATCATGCACAGGTATATACCGTAGATTCTACCTTCAGTACGGCACAGGCATTTGCGGTTAGGGACGGTAAATTTATCGCAATCGGTTCAGATGAAGAGATTCAAAGAAAGTACAGGGCTAAGGAGAAAATAGATGCTGGGGGCAAGGCAATTTATCCTGGATTTTATGATGCCCACGCACATCTATTTGATGAAGCGGAACTGATGGATCAGGTCGATCTCAATGGAGCTGATTCTTTCGAAGAAGTGATTCAACGGGTCAAAAGTTATCAGCAAAAAAATCCCCATAAAACCTGGCTCATCGGCGGTGGCTGGGATCAAAATCGCTGGAAAGACAAATCCTTCCCTACAAAAGAACTATTGGATCAGGCATTCCCGGATATACCCGTGTATTTGATACGGGTAGATTACCATGCTGCAGTAGTCAATTCTAAAGCACTGGAATGGGCCAAATTGACAAGTATCCCCACCGTACATGGCGGTGTTGTTGGCGGAAACAATAATACACCTAACGGTCTTTTGATCGACAATGCAATGGATCTGGTCAACCGAACAATACCGGTACCTGATGAAAAAGAATATTTAAGAATGCTAAAGCGAACACAAGATTCTCTACTTTCTGTAGGCTTGACATCCATTGTAGACGCAGGTTTATCAAAAGAAAGGCTCGATCTGTTAAAAAAATACTATAAAGAAGGTGCATTAAAATTTAGGGATTATGCGATGATCCTTGGCAATCCACAGAATATTTCCTCCTTTATAGCACAGGGATTTTATGAAACCGACCGACTGGAAATAAAATCATTCAAATTACTGGCTGATGGTGCCTTAGGTTCCCGCGGAGCCTGTCTCCTTGCCCATTACCATGATGCGCCTACACATGGATTTCTATTGCATAGTCCTAGGGAATATGAACAGATGATCAAAGCGATCGCGGCGAGTAACTTTCAGGCCAATACCCATGCTATCGGTGATTCAGCCAATCGAATTATCTTGGATATCTATGGCAAGTATCTACATCCACATACAGATCGCAGATGGCGTATCGAACATGCACAGATTATATCGCCAGTTGACTTCGATAAATTCCGAAAATTCCAGATTATCCCTTCGGTACAACCTACCCACGCAACATCAGACATGTACTGGGCCAAAGACCGTCTAGGTGAAGAGCGGATGAAAGGCGCCTATGCGTACAAGCATCTCCTGAAAGAATATGGTAAACTCGCTTTAGGAAGCGACTTCCCCGTAGAACATTTTAATCCGCTATATGGTTTTCACGCCGCGGTGGCTCGGGTTGATAAAAAAGGTTATCCAACGCAGGGCTTTCAAATCCAGGACGCCATCAGCCGGGAAGATGCATTACGTGGAATGACAATCTGGGCAGCATATTCCTGCTTTCAGGAGAAAAAACGTGGCAGCATAGAAGCCGGCAAAGACGCCGATTTTGTAATCCTCGAACAGGATATCCTCAAAATACCCAATGAACAATTGCGGAACGTAAAAACAATACGAACGGTAATTGCCGGAGAAACTGTTTTCAATAGACAACAATAATAGTTTCACACCACACAGAGCTTCACTCCCAACCAGAAAAGCACCATTAGTGGTATAATAGTGAAAATTTACAATAATTTCCATTTTTACGAATATTTCGTATATTTACGATATAAACATAATTTTATGAAATATTCATTATCCTTCCTGCTTTCTGTAACAATACAGCTTCTATTTGCCCAGGAAAATTCGCCAGCAATAGCTAAAGTACATTACGAATTCAAACACATTAATGACACGACCCAGCGTGATCAGTTTATTCGAGACGAAACAGTTACCTATTTTAATCAACAAGCCAGTTATTATACCACATACTCCACAGATCGCATGCAGGATGAGGTCAAAAAACAGATGGACGCGCCCTCCTTTGACGGAAATCTAACTATTCAGAAACGAACTACCCCTTTAGAAGCCGCTTATCTACTCGATGTCAACAACAACAAAATGACAGAATTAATAGCTGTTTCTGGGGACAAATTTGCAATACCTCAGACCTACCCAATCCAAGAATGGGAAATATTAAGTGATCATAAGGAGATTGGAGGCTACAGCTGTCAAAACGCAAGGACAACGTTCAAAGGTCGTACATATGAGGTCTGGTTTACGACAGAGCTGCCATTCCCATATGGTCCCTGGAAGCTCCATGGACTACCAGGGCTCATTTTGGATGCAAGGGATACGAAAAATGAAGTTGTTTTTGCCTATGCCGGATTTGATAAACTCGAAGATAGCAACATGCAGGTTGCCCTACCCCAAACTGTCATCACAACCACAATGGATGAAGTCAAAAAAATTCAGGCAGCATTTAAAGCAAATCCTCAGGCTTACATGAATGCTAGAGCGGCAAAGAGTAGAAGTATCAGTGTAGGTTCCGGCAATACCATTACTGTTAACAGCGGTTCGAGCGCTGGTGCGAAAACAGGAGCTGGCGGTATGGATGTCTCAAGGATCAAAAGTTTTAATATACGTAAGGATGAATTATATAAGCCGTCAAAAGTCACCAATAATCCGATTGAGTTAATACCTTAATGAAAGTATCTATCTGCTTATTTATAATCGTTTGGCTCGGGCAAATCTGTTTTGCCCAGCAAATGATCAGTGGAAAGATACAAGAAGCAAATACACAACGCCCAATACCTTTCGCAAGTGTCAATATCATGTCCGGAAATAAGATCATTGCCTTTAAAACGACTGATCAGGAAGGACGGTTTATGATAAAACTTTCTAAAGAATATACCTCCATCTACCTACAGATCAACCATCTTACTTACGAAAAATTTGAACAGCAAATTGGTAAACAGGCCACTGATCTCCTGATAATCCTAACACCGAAAACCAATCAGCTGAAAGATATAATCGTAAAGAGCAAACCCAGAGTAAGTCGTTCCAACGATAGCATTTCTTATGATGTAGGTTCTTTTGCTAAGGAGGAGGACCGAAATATCGGCGACGTCATCAAACGCCTACCCGGTATGGAGGTGACTGAATCCGGCATAATAAAATATCAGGACAAGACAGTTTCCAAACTTTACATTGACGGTGATGATCTGTTAGAAGATCGTTACGGAATAGGCACACGAACAATTCCGCACAAAATGGTCAAAGACATTCAGGTCCTCGATAACCATGAACACTATAAAGTACTTAAAAACAAAAGATTTACTGACGATGTAGCCATTAACCTTGTTATCAAAGAAGATGCTAAGTTAAAGTTAACCGGACAGGCTAAAATAGCGGCTGGTACGCCCAAGAGCTATGACCCGGAGCTAAACACCATTCTTTTTAACAAAAAAGTTAAAATGCTGAATGTACTCAGTGCAAATAACATTGGCAAGGACCTTTCTGCTGATATCGTAGGCAACAGCCAATCATCTTTGCTCGCAAAGTTTGGCGTTTCCTCTATTAACAATCTCCTTGCAACAAGTACAACTGGAGCTCCCAATATTCCAAAAAACAACTATTACTTTAACAATACAGGTTCCCTCAACACCAATAATCTATACAATTTCAAAAACAAATGGCAAGTGAAATCAAATATTCAGTTACTATTTGATAAAGAAAAGCAGAATAACGCTGCTAGTACACGATATTTACTCGATGGAAGTGATGTATCCTTTGAAGAACAAAACGGTATCAGAGCAGAGAAATGGCTAGGTGCAGCAAGACTCTCGGCATCCGTGAATACAGAAAAAAGGTACATCAGCGAAATACTCTCTTTTGAATATGAAAAAAAAGATATAAAAGCCCTATTAACAAACCCGAGCAGTAAAATTGACCAATTTCAAAAACATCATATCAAAGGGATCAGCAATCAGTTCAGTTATATACCGCAATTGAAAAATAACGATATTATAGCCGTTAATTGGACATTAAATTATGGAAATAAACCACAATCGCTACAGATTTATCCAGGCGTTTTTCCGGAAATATTAAATGATAGCATTCCATACAAAAGTACCATGCAGCAGGTCGAGGTTCCCTCATTTTTCACTGAGGTTTCGACAGGTTACCGCTTCAATAAACGTAAGATCAAGCAGCATTACCAGATTGGGTTCAATACCGACCGCCAACATTTTACTTCATTATTATATCTTCAAGATCATGAGCAGATGGATAGAAGACCGGATCAAAATACGAGCAACGATCTAGGCTGGAGCCGATCACAAGCCTTTATTACACCACAGTATGACTGGAAAAACGATCGCTTCGAGGCTCAGCTCGATATCCCGATCACCTACCTGCTCACCCATTATCAGGATAATACACAAGCTTTGGACGTTTCAAAAAATTCATGGTTGATCAACCCTGGGCTAAAAGCACGCTGGCGAGTCTCCCAGGAAGATTATCTCCAATTTGCTTATCAATATAGCCAGGACATCGGGAATATTGAAGACATATTCCGTGGAGCAGTATTGCGCAATTATAGGATGCTTAGCCAAAACAATGCTGCGCTGAATGAATCCCAAAAGCACACCTTTAATTTCAATTACAACCTGGCACGTACATTGAAAATATTATTCGCTAATGCAGGAATCAGTTATTCCAGGCTTTCATCTAACACGATGTTATCCTCAATTATAAAAGACGATATCACAGAGCATATCTTGGTTAATATGGACAATCTGCAAGAACGCTGGTCCTCACAGATTGGATTTGATAAATATATATTTCCTTTGGCAAGTACGCTCAAGTTAAAAGGCAGTATTGCCTATTCCCGATTCAATCAATTGCTAAACAGTACTGTCGTTCCCATAAAAAGCATCAATTACACCCTGCAACCTAGTTTAGAAGCAAAAATATTCAGATCCTATAATGTATCGTACACAGGTACACTCAATTGGAATAGAAGCCAGCAACAAGGGAAAGACCAACTGATTCGGAATAAAACAACCATGATGATACATAACGTTGGTTTCCCTATAAGTCCTTTTAAAAACGGCTATATACGCGTAAATATACGTAATCTCTCCGCTTTCCAGACGAATATGAAGAATGCGAGTTATACATTTATGGACGTTTTTGCGCGTTATCGATTGAACAAATGGAAAACTGACTTTGAATTGGATATGAGCAATCTGACGAATATAAAAAAGTACCGGACTTACATGACCACAGCCAATATGATTTCCCAAAATGAATTTGAACTACGTGGAAGATCAATTTTACTGCGCGTAGTCTTTAATCTTTAGATCTTAAATTTGCTGAAAACTAGCCTCTTAAATAGAAGCAATTAGGAAAGGTCCTTACCTGTTACGCTTAATGAGGGCTAAGATCATCTATAAGAAGAGAGCCTGGATGAAATAATCACCCAGGCTCTCTTCTTATCTAAATTTAAGATAACACCATCTTCATTAAAATTCAATAGTGCTATATCATACTATTGCATATCGAATAAATGCTTTTCAGCATGGTAGGACGAACGCACCAATGGCCCCGACTCAACATATTTGAATCCCATTTCCAAACCTATTTTTTGATATTTTTCAAATTGAGCTGGTGTGATAAATTCAATTACGGGATGATGCGCTTTTGTAGGTTGTAAATATTGTCCAAGCGTCAAAATATGAACACCAACATGATATAAGTCCTGCATCGCCTCAATTACGTCTTCTTCCGTTTCACCGAGGCCAAGCATGATGCCTGATTTTGTACGAAGGCCTGCTTCGGAAATCCGACGCAAACATTCCAAAGAACGATCATATTTCGCCTGGATACGCACTTCTCTAGTCAGGCGGCGTACTGTTTCGAGATTATGAGAAACCACTTCTGGGCGGACAGCAATGACGCGATCTAAATTATCCCATTGGCCTTTAAAATCCGGCAATAGCGTTTCCAGCGTTGTCTCAGGACTCTCTCTACGAATGGCATTAATTGTTTCGGCCCAAATTGTCGAACCACCATCTTTCAGATCATCACGATCCACAGAAGTGATGACACAGTGTTTTACCTGCATCAATTTTACAGAGTTAGCTACCCTGTTAGGTTCATCCAAATCGACGGCCAAAGGACGGCCTGTCGCTACAGCACAAAACGAACATGAACGTGTACAGATATTACCCAATATCATGAAGGTCGCTGTTCCTGCCCCCCAACACTCTCCCATATTAGGGCAATTTCCACTCTCACAAATCGTATGCAATTTGTGTTCATCTACAAGACTTCTGACATGTCTATACTCTTTACCAACAGGCAATTTGACACGCAACCAATCAGGCTTGCGTTGTGCAGGAGTTGCCGGAATAACTGGAAGTTCAATCATAGAACAAAGTTAAGGATTAAAAATGTAATTTCTACTGGGCAATTTGTTGGTTTTATATCATAAATACTTATCGAATGGCGGCAATAATAGAATAATGAAACAAAAATTAGGATATTTGTGTTGATTATTTGTTAATCTAACTACTTTACTATGCGACTGAGCCGATCTTTATCCTTCTTATTTCTTTGGGGAGCCTGCACCTTTGGTGCGCAGGCCCAAACTAATTTTGATCTAATTCCCAAACCATCCAAAGTAACTGTAGCGACGGGAATATATACTATCCCCACACATCCCACAGTTATTATTTCAGATGATTTCCAGGCAACGGCACACTTGCTTACCGAACACCCTGCAATCAAAAGTTTCACCCTTGAAGTGCTAAAGAAAAATAAAAAAGTACCAAAAGAAGGTTTTCGTATTGTAAAAGCTGTTGATGCAGACAACCTGAGCAAAAATGCATACTCGATTCAAATTGACGAAAAAGGTCTTCTGCTTAAAGCTTGGGATACGCCACAGGTCATCAATGGGATTTATACCTTGATTCAATTAGGTTACCTGCAGGCTGACCCCAGCCAAATAGCCTTTGTGACAATGGTTGATGAACCTCGTTTTTCCTACCGCGGACTTCATTTAGATGTTTCCCGTCATTTTATGCCGCTTTCTTTCGTAAAGAAATATATCGACGTCATGGCCATTTATAAGTTCAATAACTTTCATTGGCACCTGACAGATGGAGCCGGATGGAGGCTGGAGATCAAAAAATATCCTGAATTAACACAAAAAGCGGCCTGGCGAACACATACCCATTGGAAAGACTGGTGGAACAACGGTCGTCAATATGTAGAAAAAGGAAATCCGAATGCAAGTGGTGGCTTCTATACACAGGAAGAAGCGCGAGAGCTCGTAGCTTATGCTGCCCAAAAAGGCATCAATGTCATTCCCGAAATAGAAATGCCTGGGCATTCGGAAGAAGTACTGGCGGTTTATCCCGAACTTTCCTGTTCAGGTAAACCCTACAGCCAAGGTGAGTTTTGCATTGGCAATGAAAAAACTTTTGAGTTCTTAAAAAACGTATTGGATGAGGTCCTCACCATATTCCCTTCCCAATACATCCACATAGGTGGCGACGAAGCTGAAAAGAAACATTGGGAAAAATGTCCAAAAGACCAGGCCCTGATGCAGAAGGAAGGTTTAAAATCGGTAGATGAGCTACAAAGCTATGCCATTAAACAAATGGATCTGTACTTGCAATCAAAGGGCCGGAAGCTTATTGGTTGGGATGAAATTTTACAAGGCGGACTGACCGAGGGAGCAACAGTAATGAGCTGGCGCGGAGAAGAAGGCGGAATAAAAGCGGCAAATGCAGGTCACGATGTCATTATGACTCCAGGTTCACATCTTTATTTCGATTCCTATCAAACAGATCCAAGGACTCAACCCGAAGCAATTGGAGGCTATCTTACACTTGATAAAGTCTATTCCTACGATCCTATTCCAGCTGCAATACAAGCGGATAAGGCCAAACACATCCTTGGAGCACAAGCAAATATATGGACAGAATATGTGCCAACGACCGAGCATGTCGAATATATGGTATTTCCGCGTGCCTTAGCGCTATCTGAGGTCAATTGGACAACGAAAGATGCGAAAAGCTGGCCCGACTTTCAACGGCGAATGCAGTCACACTATAAACTGTTGCAGGAAATGAATCTAAACTATTATCGCCCCTCATTCAATGTAGCGTATACAGCATCTTATAATCCGATTAAAAACAACAATAAGATTACGCTTACAACCGAGCAATTGAAAACAGATCAGATTAGATATACCATTGATAGCAGCGAACCTACGATTCTATCTACGCCTTATACCGGACCATTTGAACTTAGTTCAACAGGACATATCAATGCAGCCTATTTTCAAGATTCGATCAAAATAGGTCCCACATTATCTTTTGATATCGATATTCATCGTGCGATTGGAAAAAAAGTAACTTATAACACACCATGGTCAGGATATCCGGCACAAAAAGATTCAACTTTGACAAATGGAATAACCGGCGGACTCTCTTACCATGACGGTCAATGGCAGGGCTTTACAGGGCCGATTGATGTTATCGTCGATTTAGAACGCAGAGAAGAAATCCATCAGGTTGCCATGAACTTCATGCAAATGATAGGCCCAGGAGTTTATATGCCTGGAGAACTAGAGGTTCTCGTTTCTGACAATGGCCGAACATTCCGCTCAGTAGGGACGGTGAAAAACGATGTATCCGACAAAGAATCCAAATTAACATTTAAGCGGTTTGAATTGAAACTTGATAAAGCGCAACAGGCTCGCTACATCAAGCTCAAAGCTAGCAATCCCAAAAAGGGATATTTATTTACAGACGAAATTATTGTTTATTAACCAAATAATAGGCATTTTCTGCTAATAGTTGGAAAACCCATTCCTTACGTTTTCCAACTATTATTTCGAATTCCAAAACCACTTTTCCAACAAAGGTTATTTTATTTTGAAATATTCTTAAAATAAATACTTCATTTTCAAAATTTAAAATGTAACTTTGCACTCCGACAAAGCAGTCGGAATGACCCTTCCCCATGAGCTATTTTTGATTGTCTTTGCTCAGATTTACAATAGGAAATTTAATTTTTTGAACTAGATATAATGCCAAGAAACACTTCCATTAAGTCGGTTTTAATCATCGGATCAGGTCCCATCGTTATCGGTCAAGCTTGTGAATTTGATTATTCTGGATCTCAAGCATCCCTTTCATTGAAAGAAGAAGGTATTGAAGTATCCATCATCAACTCAAACCCTGCAACAATCATGACGGACAAAGTTGTTGCAGACAATGTCTACTTACTTCCATTAACTTGCGAAAGTATTGAAGAGGTATTGCAAAAACACAATATCGACGCTGTACTTCCTACAATGGGTGGTCAGACCGCTTTGAACCTATGTATCGAAGCGTCTAACCGCGGTATCTGGGAAAAATACAACGTTCGTGTAATCGGTGTTGATGTTGCTGCCATTGAAAAAACTGAAAACCGTGAAGAATTCCGTCAATTAATGGTTGATATCGGTGTAGGTGTTGCAAAATCCAAAATTGCAAACTCTTTCCTTGAAGGTAAAGAAGCTGCGCAAGAAATTGGTTATCCTCTTGTTATACGTCCTTCCTATACACTCGCAGGTACCGGAGGTGGATTTGTGCACAGAAAAGAAGATTTTGATGCTGCTTTAAACAGAGGTTTGCATGCTTCACCAACACATGAAGTTTTGGTAGAACAAGCTGTATTGGGTTGGAAAGAATTCGAGTTGGAATTACTTCGCGACACCAACGATAATGTCATCATTATCTGTACCATTGAGAACTTTGACCCCATGGGTATCCACACCGGAGACTCCATCACAGTTGCGCCAGGTATGACATTATCAGACAAATGCTACCAAGATATGCGTAATCAAGCGATCTTGATGATGCGTTCGATTGGTAACTTCGCCGGTGGATGTAACGTTCAGTTCTCTGTTAATCCAGAAAATGAAGAAATTATTGCGATCGAAATCAATCCACGTGTATCACGCTCTTCTGCTTTAGCATCGAAAGCAACTGGTTATCCAATTGCAAAAATTGCGGCTAAATTAGCCATCGGATACAACTTGGATGAGTTGCAAAATCAGATTACAAAAACAACCTCAGCATATTTCGAACCAACGCTAGATTATGTTATCGTAAAAATCCCGCGTTTCAACTTTGACAAATTCAAAGGTGCAAACAAGGAATTAGGCCTTCAGATGAAAGCTGTAGGTGAAGTGATGGCGATCGGCCGTACATTCATCGAAGCTTTGCAAAAAGCGTGTCAGTCTCTTGAAACTGGTCGTGCAGGTTTAGGTGCTGATGGTCGTCAATGGAGGAATCTTGACGAGATCATGGATAGCCTAGAGCATCCAAGTGGAGACCGTCTATTCCATATCAAAGATGCATTCGAATTAGGTGTTCCTTTGGAATCCATCCGTAAAGCTACACGCATCGACAAATGGTTCTTAGTACAGATTCAAGAATTGGTACACCTGGAACAAGAACTACGTCGTTATCAGTTAAATAACATTCCACGCGATTTCTTCATGACCTTGAAACAAAAAGGTTATTCAGATGTTCAGATCGCTTGGTTATTAGGTAATGTAACAGAAGATCAGGTATACGATCGCCGTAAAGAACTAGGTATCAACCGCGTTTACAAAATGGTAGATACCTGTGCCGCTGAATTCCCTGCGCAGACCCCATATTACTATTCGACATTCGAAGAAGAAAATGAATCCATCTCTTCAGATAGAAAGAAAATCATCGTCTTAGGTTCAGGTCCAAACCGGATCGGTCAGGGTATCGAGTTCGATTACTCCTGTGTGCACGGCTTATTGGCAGCAAAAGAATGTGGTTACGAAGCAATCATGGTGAACTGTAACCCTGAGACTGTATCTACAGACTTCAATATGGCCGATAAATTATATTTCGAGCCTGTATTCTGGGAACATGTACGTGAGATCATCGAATTAGAAAAACCAGAAGGAGTTATCGTTCAATTGGGCGGACAGACGGCGCTTAAAATGGCTGAACGCTTAGAGCAACTTGGTGTAAAAATCATCGGTACATCATTTGAAAACATGGACTTAGCAGAAGACCGTGGTCGTTTCTCTGACTTATTAAAAGAACTTGAAATTCCTTATCCAAAATATGGTGTAGCGACTTCAGCAGAAGAAGCTTTACAAGTAGCAAACGAAGTAGGTTACCCGGTATTGGTCCGTCCTTCCTATGTATTGGGTGGCCAAGGCATGAGCATCGTCATTAATGACGAAGACCTGGAAAAAGCGGTTGTTAACCTATTGAAAAACCTTCCTGGAAACCACATCTTGATCGATCACTTCCTGGATCGTGCTGAAGAAGCGGAATCAGATTCAATCTGTGATGGTGAAGATGTACATATCATCGGTATGATGGAGCACATTGAGCCGGCTGGTATTCACTCCGGAGATTCTTCGGCAGTATTGCCTCCATTTGGTCTATCGCAAGCTGTTCAGGATAAGATGGAAGAATACTCGATCAAATTAGCGAAAGCATTGAACGTGCGTGGCTTATTAAACATTCAGTTCGCTGTCAAAGGTGAGAATGTTTATGTTATCGAGGCTAACCCACGTGCATCCCGTACTGTTCCGTTTATCGCGAAAGCATACGATGTTCCTTACATCAACATCGCTACAAAGGTCATGTTGGGCGCGAATAAATTGAAGGACTTCACCATCGAGCGCAAATTGCAAGGTTACGCGATTAAAGAACCTGTATTCTCCTTCAATAAATTCCCTGAGGTAGATAAACAATTGGGACCTGAAATGAAATCAACAGGTGAAGCCATCCGCTTTATCAAAGATCTTCAAGATCCATATTTCAGAGAGTTGTATAATCAAAAATCAATGTTCTTGAATGCCCAATAAGGCATCATTATAAAATAGAAAAGGCTTGCAAATGCAAGCCTTTTCTATTTTATATCTTTTACACATCGGAAACCGACATTATTTGTCGGACTATTTACCTCACCTTTACCTCGGCTTCCTGCTTTGTAGCGTTCACAATATTGGTCATTACAGAGAAAGGATCCGCCCCGTTGGACACGTTTCTCGAGATTAGGTTCCTGTGGATCGTAGGAATTCTCCGGTCCTGTAGGGTTTGAGACGGCGCTATTCTTATAGTAGTCCGGTCTATAGTAATCCGAACACCATTCCCAGACATTTCCCTCCATATCATAAAGTCCCAATGCGTTCGCCTGAAAGGATTTTACTGGAGCAGCACCTTCATAGCCATCCTCCTTTGAATCTTCAACAGGAAATTTCCCCTGATAGATATTGGCTGTCCATTGCCCATTTGGTTTCAAATCTTTCCCCCAATAGTACAGATCTTCATTCGTATCCTTACGGGAGCGGGCTGCATATTCCCATTCTGCCTCCGTAGGCAATCTTTTCCCCGCCCATTTTGCATAAGCAGCGGCATCTTCGTAGGCGACTTGAACAACGGGATAATTCATTTTATCTTTTATTGAGCTATTGGGCCCTTCAGGATGCTGCCAATTTGCACCGGGAACGTATTCCCACCACATCAAATAGTTAGTTAAAGAGCTGAGTTCTTTAGGTTTTGAAAATACCGCAGATCCGGGGACGAGCATATTTGGATCTACACCGGGAAAATTTTTCGGGTCAAGTTTTCGCTCAGCGACTGTCACATAACCTGTTTCTTTTACAAATTGTGCGAATTGCGCATTTGTCACCTCATGTTCATCCATATAGAATGAATTAAGTTCCACAGCATGTACAGGTTTACTATCTTCAAAATTCGAACTTCCCATCAGAAATTTACCGCCTTCAATTAAAACCATCTTGCCAACTGCGGCATTGCTTTGTTTAGCCAGCTGAGATTTGATCATTCCTACTCGGGTAGGTATATTTTCGCCAACACAACATGAGAGGGTATCATTTGTGGAAAATATAGATAGGCAGGTAACTAGTGTTAGATTGATTAACATACTTAAAGATAAACATAAAAGGGGAACAATAAAATGTTCCCCTTTCAATTATTGACTTAGCGATGGATTTTATACATCCAATTGTACATTTTCCTTTTTCGCATTTTTTGAGCGAATAGGCGTATTACCACCGCCTTTTAATGTGATATCCACAGGATTATTATTTTTCCATGCGCCTTTTGTAAAATCGGGTACAGCTACCGTTTTACAGTTTTTTTCAACCGACTCAAAACTCAATGGCACGATACAACTCCATGAAGCAGCATCATAAACGTCCTGATCCAGTGGTAAACCGTTACGCAGACAGTCAATCAGACGCCAGTCCATCATAAAGTCCATACCACCGTGACCACCGACTTCTTTGGCTTTGTCACCAATATACTTAACTAACTCAGGCGTATATTTATCATATAATTCTTTGAGTTTTTCCTCTTTGATAAATTCATGACCAAAAGCAATATTCTCAGTTGGGTATTTTTGGGCAAAACCTTTTGTACCACTTAACGTGTGTAGACGCGAATAGGGTCGTGGTGAAGTGACATCATGTTGTAACATTATTGTTTTGCCCTTCGCTGTCCGAATTAGGGTTGTATTCATATTACCACGATATTTCTTTCCGACAAATTCCTGAAAGAACGAATCCTTGCCTGCAAGTTCCTTAGCCTTCTCGCCCATCATAAAATCATTGGATGACATCGCGACAAGATGGTCCATTTTATCACCTCTGTTGATGTTTAGACATTGTGCAACAGGTCCAAGTCCGTGTGTTGGATATAGGTTACCATTATATTTAATATTTTCCCTTAAACGCCACATGTTATCGTAACCATTTTTTGAGAAATTCAAATCCAATAAATCATGAATATAAGCGCCTTCTCCGTGAATAAGTTCACCAAATAAACCTTGACGGGCCATATTTAAAGTCAGCATTTCAAAAAAATCATAACAGCAATTCTCTAACATCATACAATGTTTTTTCGTTGCTTCAGATGTTTTAACCACTTCCCAACAATCTTTAATTGTCAAAGCAATTGGCACTTCACAAGCTACATGGTTACCCGCTTTCATGGCTGCGACACTCATAGGTGCATGGTAGTCCCAAGGTGTACAGATGTAGACCAAATCCAACTTTTCATCCTTCAATAGTGACTTCCAGCCGTCTTCTCCAGAATATGATTTTGCGGCTTTCAAACCTTTCGAAGTAAGAATCTTCTGTGCTTTTTCAACCCGCTCCGGATGTTTATCACAAAGGGCGACAATTTCACAACCTTCGATAAAAGATAACCGTTCTACTGCACCGGGACCACGCATCCCTAATCCAATGACAGCAACTTTCACTTTATCAATTTTGGGTGCAGCATAACCACACATATTAAATGCTTCTGCTGTTGCATTGGCATTAACCAAAGTAGGAAGTGAAACAGCCAGTGACGATAAAATCCCGGCCTTTTTTAAAAAATCTCTTCTAGAATCCATAATTTAAAGTTCATGTAAATTTAAAGGGACCAAATGGTCCCTCTAAAAAATCACCTATTTTAAAACAAACTAAACAGTCAATAAGAAAAATCCATTTGGATTTGGATTTATACTTGGTTCTAACTAAAGAACTTAATCTCTATAACAATAATATAACACTTTTCTCAAAATAAAAAATCAAAATTTAAAGCAATCGTTTGTTTAATCTACACAAACGATTGCTTTAATCTCCTGAAATTGGGATCTTTTGGCAAAAGTATGGTTCTTAGACAAATACAGTGTTTCAATTTTATACTAGAAATCTAAAAATAAGCAGTCAAGGTCATGTATTTGTTCTATCCATGGATCTCAAGCTTCGATATCCTCTTTTGTATTATAATTCCTACACGGCAGATCATTTCCGAAATACGGAATCCCCTGTAATCAGACGATGCTATTCAGCAAGTTACTTTTATTTATTGGTGGGTAGAATACATGCTTTGATTCAGTAGGATTCACAAACAAACAGATTCATTCGGCAAAGATCATACGGTAAAAGCAGCATTTACTTTGCGTAAGAGAAGAAGGAACTACAGAAGCAGAGTTACTCCAATAGTACACTATACGAATGTACGGTATTCAAACATCGCCCCTTAAATTTCCTTGTAGTCTTACAATAAGGAGCGAAGTGCCTCCAATGTCACGCATTACTGGAGACCGCCCACATCTTTTAAAAATATTAAGCCAATACACCTATGGGCTGTCAGCGTAGTCTCTTCTAGGACCCTATAAGGAAGTCTCATCCAGGTGGCTAGTTTCGCTCTCAGATGCTTTCAGCCTAGACACAGTCCCTAACGCCGTACGCCTCATAACTTTGTCCAATAATGATGTTGCAGGAATAAAGTGACTGTGGGGAACTTCCCATTCATCCCGGTTGGCCGGCGGTAGAAGAGCGAGAGAAAAGTCTCCAAACGAAAGAAGCCCTTGACTGTTTCCAGCAAGGGCTTCCGTGTAAAAAAAGGCACCGACCTACTCTCCCACCTGTTACGGCAATAC
>NZ_JBCNKE010000005.1:0-372202 GCF_039596235.1 Sphingobacterium sp. | reverse complement strand
GTGTTTTCTTAAAGAACTTTGTCGCTTCAACTTCCGTATCCGCTTTATTCCGATGGGCACCAGCCCGTCTTTATCTTTTTCTGTTTTCCCTCCGTTTCCGTTGGGACTGCAAAGGTAGAAATCTTTTTCGGAACTCCAAAAAAAAATTGAAGTTTTTTTTCTTTTTCCTTTTTCCGATTCCGCGTTTAAAATAAACCCAGCGGGATTTTAAATCCTGTCCAGCTCACCTAAACCCTTCTTTTTTCATGATCACCCCTTTCGGAGCAACCGTCCCTCCCTTGCGGAGTGGTGCAAAGATAGGAAGTTTTTATAATCACTTCCAAGCCTTTTGTTCTTATTTATTTCATTTTTCCGCTAACTGGCTGTACCCTTGGGGGATTGTTTTTGTGAAACAGGATCCCGCAGGGGATTTCCTGGGCTCCGGCGGGGCACGGTGGCGGCAAAGGGTGTGCAGTAAGGCCAAAAAAGGCCGGTCAGCATAGGGCCGCTACGGGATCTGCGCTGACGGGTTGGCGCTGGCCCCGCGGCGGAAAGTAATGGTAAGGCCAGGGGAATTACTCCCGACAGCGCCAAAAGGCCGGTTACGTAGGGATATGGGGCAGGCATCCGGACGACAGGTTGGAGTATCAAACAATAGTAAGCTCGGCAGAAAACAGGTACCAATAGGCCGGGGCAGCGTGTGTACAGATTAACTGTTTAGTTAGGGTTTAGTTAGGGTTTGTTTAGGTTTAGTTTAGGTATAGCTTAGGTAAAAGCTAATGAATACCTAACTAAATACTAACTTAAATCTAAATTATTCCTAGGTTATTGGTTAAGCTGTGTATAAGCAGATGATATAATGGTCAAAAGCGGATAGCTTAACAGCGGGGCAATGGGATTTGACTTTTTGGGTCCGGCCAGATGGGGCAGCCCGATAGCTGGCATCTATCCCCGATTAGGGCGCACGGCAGCAGGAAGCGTAGATAAAAAAGGCAAAAAAAGGTCAACCTTCGGATTCATAGCCTGGAAACGTTTTTTTGATGTAAAAATGTTCAAAAACCCTTCCCAAAACTAAAAAATTACTGCGTATATTTTCACCAAAGAAATCGCAAATAATCGCCATTACCTAAGGCCGTCACAGTTTCTTCGAAATGGACTAATACTGTTCTTGTGGTCACTCATCGAAAACCGTAAAAAATTCCCCCAGAAAGGCGCGTTACTCGCTAGGGGAATTCAAAGTACAACATCTTCCTTTTTTAGGTACCTGGATTAAGCACAGCTGACTTTGGTTTATTAGCTCATAAAACGATTATTGGCTTAGTAAGCGTAAGCTCTAAATTCACCTAAGTGAGTAGACGTCGCACTATTCATCGGCGCTGTCATTGTAATTCGAATATAGCGCGCTTTAACAGGCGTGACACTATAATCTTGCCAAGCAGCTGGCTTATCCGCGGAGTTGAATGTTAAATCTTTACCAACCACCTTCCAATTGACCTTGTCCAACGATACTTCTATATTAAATGTTTTAAATCCACCTGTATCATTGTTATGACGTCTGATCATTCCAAATCGTCCTAAAATCTCTATTTTCGACATATCTACGATAAACCAATGCGGATATACCGGATTATTGCTAGAGGACCAAGTTGAATGCCAAAAGGTAGTAATATCGCCATCAATAAGACTCTGAGGTTTGCCATTGGCAGCCCCCTCCTGCGTTTCTATTGAAGAAGCCTCTGCAGACCACAACGATTTATTCAAAAGTGCCAACGGATTAACCTGGCTATGTTGTATCGGCGAGGTCAGCCCTTCAGTTCCTAGGGTATAGGCTATCGCTGTTGTTTTACCTTGTACATCAAACGATAGCTTACCTTTCAAATCGGTGCTTTCCTCCAAAACAGCAGTCTTTTTTATCCCATTTACTTCGTACTGTACATTAACAGTTACCGGGTCTTTTGTTTCATTCTCCCAAGCTAAAACAACATTATTACCTTCCATATAAGGCACCACTGTTGGCATAATCAACTTATAGGTAAGTAGACCGGGGGCCGTTTGAGATTGAGCGGCCGCCGTTCTTTTCCATTGGTCATCTTGGAATTTCAATGAAAAATCTATCTTTTTCGTTTCGTCGGTTAAATTCGAAACCGTCACCGTGTCCTGTGTATTCCCCTTCAAGTCTACCTCAAAAGATTTCCCTCCAACTGCATACGACAATTTCCCTAGAAGCTCACGCTGTGACGTATTTGGAAAGATAAATGTCACTCCACCTGGAACGGCTTGTACTGAAACATTCTCTATTTTATAATCCACTTCATACGCTCTCGGTTTTAATGTGGTTCTGGTCACCTTAGAGCCGGTACCGTCCGAAGTAAAATATTGCAGCGAAAAATCATAGCTTTTCAATTCACTTAAGTGAATGATTGTAGGCTCGTTAAACTTAGTGACATCCAACAGCTTATCTGCAGCACCATCTTTGTATTTGATCTGTGCTTTAACGACACGATCTGACAAAGCAGGCCAATGTATTTCTATATTTTGGTTGAAAGCTGATACATAAGTCAAATTTGTTGGCTTTGCTGTTGGGCGTGTCTCCGTCACAATGGTTTCCTGCTCCCCTTGCTGCGGAAACACAAGTTCTTCTTCTTTACAACTCCCCATACTCAGTAAAAAAGCTCCTAAAATGACATTAAATGCCCAGCTCATTTTAAAATTCCTTTTCATCTTTAATAACGTTTATTCCATCAGTACGATGGAGCTTGGTTTATAATCTTATTTTCTTATTGCTTTGGCAAGAGGAACTCTACTTCGTACTTATTTAAAAACACCTGTCCTTCCAATTTCCAATCTTTTAATGTCCGCACTTCCAACCAATAAAATATCTGTGGGAAAAAGTCAGCTGCCTGAATAAATACGGCATTGTCGCCCAACTCACAAGGTACCACTTCAGAGGTCATTCTGGATTGAAAATCTCCACTAAGTCCCATTGCACTTTTGCCCGCTACCTCGTTCTGAATCGAACCATTTTCAGCAGGTGACATCTTCCAATAGCCTTTCAGATTATTGGCAAAAGGCGATTTCGTCAATTCTACCGTGGAACATAAGGAGTTACGGATTTCATCTTGCGTAAATGCCTTATTAAAGATCGATACATTGGATACATCAAAATCTACTAAATCATAGGATATATTTGGTCTATAGCCAAAAATCAAGGGATCATTTGTTTTGATATTGGCTACATTCATTCCAGACGTAGTCGTTTCTTGGGCTAATGTCCCATTGTTATAAATCTTGATATTTACTTGGTCATTTCCGATAGCTTTGATGACGGTGGTCATTGTATACCACTCTCCATTGACTTTTGCTGTTTGACAAGTGGCCTCCTTGACACCATCACTGATCTTGACCTGCAGATCATTTCCCCAAGTAAAGTACATCCACCCAGGAGTACCTAGTGAGGTATTCGAATCTTTACCGAAAATACCGGAGTACCAATAATTATACGTATTTGGTTGGTAGGTTGATGAAATAATGGTATTGTTCAAATTAAACCTGAACCGCGCAGAAATCGTCAATTCTTTTGTGGTCGCCAAATCATAGTCGCTTGAATTGCCCAAATTATCACTTACTGCTCTTACACCAAGCGGCTTATTTCCAGTACCGTCGTACCCCCACATCCGCACATAACTCATTGCTTTACCTGTCAATTCAGCGCCTTTAAAGTTTTTATTCTGAAAAATGGCAAAGGTATTCCGCTCCTCTAAAGTCCCACCTCCATAAGAATCGCCAATTCCGCCATGGTTTGATGTTAAGATCACTAACCAATCTTCATTTGGATAGTTTTTGCGGGCAGCCAATGCTTTCGATATTTCGCCTATATAACCGTCTACTTTCTTTAAGGCATTCGCATAATCGTTATTGCTTATTGTAAAACCACCTTTTTCTCCTGCTTCCAATAGGGACGTGAATTGTACAATCATAAAGTCGCTATTCTTGGTGTTAAACAAATCTAATACCTTCTTCTTGACGTCTTCATCAGTCGCGCCGTTATATGTTTCATTCGCACTCACAAGCAGCTTATCATTCAAGGTAACCGATCGCGATACGACGCTTGTCTTCATTGATGGGGCTACTGTTGCAATACGATATAACATAGACGGATAACCTGCGACATTTTCATGTGGATCATCTTCGTTTGGTCTTGGAATATAAGACTCGTCGATAATATGATGGTTGGCGTATGTCACTCCACTCATCATGGTCATCCAAGACGATGGATTACTGGTATTCTCATCTGCAAGGGCATTAAACGTATACTTACTTGTTTTGAGTAATTCTGCAATATTACTTGGCACGCTCTTTTTTAATTCCTGTCCTACCAACCCATCAATGGAGATAAAAAGCACCTTCCGTTTAACCGGTTGTTGCAAATTCTGCTCATAGTCTTCATATATGGCCGGCGGATTGGCATATTTTGTACAGCCAACCAGCAAAAACGCTGCACTTACCACGACAATTAAGGTTTTCTTTATATTGAGTAATCTTTTCATAACTTAAGTTTATATATCGTAAAACACCCCTAACTCAGCAATCGCAACGTGTACAGCTCCACCAGTATTTGGATCCGGAAACACAAACTTCACATACTGGGCTTCCACAAGGTTAGAAAATGCAAATTCTTTCATTGCTTCATTTTGGGCAGTTGTCTGCGAAGTGCTCGCTAAGGCAAATTGTCCCATATCCGTCCAATTTTTATTATCGCGACTGATATAAACTTTAACTTTGGTTGCAAAAGTCTGCCCTTTTCTATTTTTGTAATAAAAACCTTTAAAGACATTTACTTCCTTCATATTCATGGTTAATTCCACAGGTAAAGTCGTCGGGATTGTACAACCAGACCAGCAAGTATGCCAATAGGTATTTGGATCGCCATCAGTCATTGCACTGAATTTACCGGTACTTTCGTTTGTTGCTGTTGCGACATTGGCTGTAAATTCAAACAGGCCGCTTGGCAAGAAATAACGTGACTGTAATACGCCATCACCACCTGTAAAAGTCAATGGATTGTACTCCCAAATCGCGCGATCCATTGGTGGATATTTCTCACGCATTTCACGTTTAGCCGAACTACTTACCGGAATCCCCCAAGCGATAAAAAAGCGATTAAAGTCCTTACCTGTAAAATTACATAACTGGCGATAGAAGTAATCACGTTTTCCCTGGTCTAAAGAACTAGCAAAATTTTCATTCCTCGCTTTACTATAGATATAAGGGAAGAAATCCCATCCTGACTCCCCATTTTTTCCCTTTGTCTTATCAAAAATCTGAAGGAAAGGTGTTAATCGTGCAAAAGGATCATCAGCGTCTATACCCAATTCCTCGGGGAAATTAGAAAAATTCTTCGCCGAAGTTAACGCAGCAAATTTTAATGCCGCAGGAATCGATGTCTTCAATGCCGGATGGAAATCTATACGAGAAGTAACGCCACGATTTCGCGCCGCATTAAAAATAAACAGATTGTTTGTCGTTTCCCCTAAATCAGACCAGCTCCAGGCCCAGCTCGCTTGGTAATTGTGCCCGACTTCATGATATGATCCCCATGAAGTTCCCTTTCTAATCGTATTCGGATTGGTCAGTTCATCCAGCCAATATTCATCTTCTTGCATTACCCATGGGCTACCGCTATGGGCATATCCTAATGAAGGATGAATATCCATCACTCCTCTTTCCCAAAATTCCGGATAGCGATTTATTGGATCGGCCGCATCTGCAGATAGTCCCATCCAACGGTAATAATCTTTGACATAGGTCTCATCCCACAGGCGCAAAGCCTCATCCACCTGATCCATTTTTCCGGATTGGATGAATTTAACAACCAGAGAACGAGGAACTGAGAAGGCAACGCGCTCACCGATCAGATCCATCCAGGGCACATCTTGCGACAAAACCTGTTTTTTCCAATCGGCCACAGTGGACTTCCCTAATATAAAATCAGTGGACTTAACAGCACCTGCTACTTTAATATTAACAGGAGTTGTGCTTGCTTTCTGATTAATAATCCATATAGTTCCACCATACAGATTTTTAATGTAGTTTGTCCCTGGGAATAATTCTTTTCTAGTGTATAGAACAGGATCCCTACGTGGTGCATCTTTTCCTGTTATATTATCTGTATGTACACCTACCTGCACGGTCATGCCAATGGCGCCAGCAGGTATCGTGATCCGAATTACCTCTCCCGCCGGAGCATATAATCCTGTGGTATAAATTGGCGCAGGTGTTACACTGACTTTATAATCAAAAGATGACACATATTTTCTATTCATTAACATAGAAATCGTGGTATCCTTAACACGTGTCACATTTTCCCCTACCAAACCAGGGTATATCCGAGCCCGATGGTATAAACTTTTATCAGCTTTGCCCATGGTCGTATCCGATTTAAGTGGAGTTTCGGTAGAATCTCCAGATTGATAACCATCTGGAAACTCAATACCATATTTACTGCAGGAGGAGGCAAAAGCCATCAACCCAACAAATAATCCAAAAACTAAATATCTCTTTCTCATTAGGTCAAAATTTGGTTATTTTCTAATTTGTGTATAGTTTGGCGTCCAGCTTTTGCCGTCCAAATTCCAGGATGATTCTACCGATACCCCCAACCATTGATAAATCATAAAGGGAATATCTACGGCATTAGGCACTAGACGATAAAAGGATTCCTCAATTGGTGGTTGAAAAAACGGCACCAATTCATTGAAACTTGTCCACGCGACAGGACCTGTCAATTTGAAGTTACCAGCTCCTTTTCCTGTTTGTTCTGTGAGTACAGTCGTATTGACATCATCATATCCGGGCCAATATCCCTGAAGATTATTCCAGAACGGATACGTTTCATCAATATGTGTCACCCCACCATATCGTTTTACCTCTTCGGCCGAAAAAGCACGGTTATAAACCTGTACATTACAGATGGAAATATTACAATCCGTATTTCCATTACCGGGATTGAAGCCCAAGGTCAGCGGGCTTGTATTATCAAGATTATTGCCATTGGCACCTACTTGAGAAGATTTCCCTGACACCGTCGCATTTGTTCCGTCAGTATAGACATAGACAGAATCCTGAGTCCCGCTCCGTTTAATAACAGTAGTCAGGGCATGCCATTCACCATCATTGATGGAAGGTCCAAATGCTTGCCCCGCGATTGAGCTATTAAACCCCCAATAGTCCCCTTCTAGGAAGAAATTCCACCCTGCTCCTGAGAAACCAGAAACACGTTTTGCAAAAAATATCGGATACCAATAATTAGAATTAGCAACATTATATTTCAAAAAGAGTGTCATCGTCCAGTCGCTACCTGTTCCCATATTGAATTTACTTGCATCAGCTAGTTTACCAATGACCTGGTTGTTGCTTGCATAGGTATATCTCGTCGCATTTGCCACAAAAGGAATGTCTTTAGAATTGGGCCTTGGAACAATTTTCCGTGCAAACTTTGGTGAATAAAATAAGGTGTATGTGTCTCTTTTACTATCACCATATGGTGTAAAATCGGTTACAGGATCTGTAGATACCCCACCCTGAGCTGAAGTAATGATCACAATCCAGTTTTCTGTATTGAAACTTGCTCTTTTCTTGATCGTTTCCCATAAGGATTTAACCTGCTTGTCCATTACATTGACTGCAGCGACATATTTTGTATCCTCGGCGGTATAAGCTGAGGATTTCCCTGCTTTATCAACCTCAGTTAAATGGATAACATTTAGATCGGATTCGGTATTTGACAACGAAGTGTTTGCCGCAGTGACCACCGCCACATCGTTACTTTCTACCTTAACTTCGGCATCTTTACCCAGGGTAGCACCATACTTTGCGTCGGAAGTGATGAGGCTCGATTTACGGCTTGTTGCATTTTGCTTCAACTTCGTGAAAATCGTCGGATACTTATTCAAATCAATCAGGCTTAAATCTGAGCCTACGACTTTATTTTTAGCACTATTAACCCCGGTCAGCAACGCGGCTGTTACCGATTGATTGGTCACTTCGAAATCCATCGTTGGATCAGCTAAACTACCGTAAGTCACCAGACCGTTACGGGCCATCAAATCGATATTCGTTGGAGCAATGTCCTGCATTGCTGGCCCCGAAAGCCCGTCAACGATAACTAACAACACCTTATCACGACTTTCCGGACTATCCTTTGCTTCATTGAAATTCTGCAATAAGTTCGGAAAGTCTTTATTACAAGCACCTAATACCACTAAGGCAGTAAGAGCTAGAGAAATATGTTTAAAAGTTCTTAAATACTTAATCATAACCAGTTTTATTTATTGGGTTAATTCTTGATTTCCAAACGTAGGAAGTTTCCTACTGTTTTTTGCCCAAATTGGAGAACATTGCCTCCAAGCAACAATGCAGGTTCACCTAAAGAGGATTTCGTCTCGATTACTTTAAAAAGTGCGCCCGTGAATGGTCCCAAAGAGTTATATTTTTGCAGCAATTCACCATTTTTTTCCAGGATCAATAAATTTGCCCTTGGCACACCCGCATAGCTTTGTTGCGTTCCGTCAATAATGACCTGTCCGTTATTCAATATCTGTGCATAATTGATAATTCCAGTACCAATATCGCGCAAGATGAAGGAGTCATCAACGGTACCATCTGTATTCATCATTGCAACATTATTCACTTTGCCTGAAGCCCCTGCTCCTGTAAAAATGCCTGAAACAGCTAATTTTTTCAAGCTACTGTTATAGCTTACCTTTAATAACCGGGTAATATTTCCATTCAATTTAAACGTCTCATCTAAGGAGCCGTCTGATTTGATACAGGCAATTCCATTGGCTACCTTCCCATTATAAGCGGTAAAAGCACCCACGATGACTATACGCTCATTGTCGATCATTGCAGCATCCATAATTTGCCCATTTGCCCCGGCGTTATTCAACGCAAATGTAGAATCCAACGAACCATCTTCCTTCATGCGAATGACACCCTTCGCAGAGGAAATAATATACCTACGGGAATCGCGGGAAGAATAATCGTAGTCAATCTTAAAATGTGATGTAAAGTTACCTATCGCGATCACCTTATTGTCAGCTGTCGTGAAAGCCTTGATAATCATATTGTTTACACCACCATTGAAAGCAGATACCGTATCCAATGAATTTTTTGGATCATTACCAGGATTTATGACCTCTACAACCATGGAGTCAATCGCTCCATCATTGTTGACGCGAACAATGTTATTGACCATTCGTTTGGCAAAAGTTCCTAAAGCTCCGGCAAAGATAAATTTACCATCACTTGTCTTGGCAATAGATCGCACAAAACCACCACCAAATGCCCCTTGACCAAATTTCATATTACCGCTGGTTTTGCCATTGGCATCAATAAAATGTACCCCATTGCGATAAACCTTTTGATTTTCTGGAACATTTAACGTAATAGCTTCGTTTTCAAAATTAGAGAAAGATCCAGCAACAATAAAACCACCGGCATTCGGTAAAATATCGTATACACTCCCACTAAATCCATTCACCATACCGTAGTTTTCGTCCACCGACGTATTTCCCTCAATTTCCAACCGTGGCCCATAAAAAATTTCTTCACCCACAACTATTTTGGCATTTCCAGAGGTAATCTGCGTCGGGACTTTAATCGTGACCAGCGAATCTTTCGCCGAGACTACTTCTACCTTCGTGTTATTCACAAAAAAGTTAATCTGATCTAGTTTTCCTTTTAGGCCTTTCACATAAAAATCCACCAATTCGCCAGGTTTGGCTGTGCCTGGTTCTGGATAGTTAATATAAAATCCGACTCCCAGTGGATCCTTCCCTCCTGCATACGGATCCGTTCCGGTTACGATATCCTTGCTACAAGCAGCACATGTGATTAATGCTACAATCAGGACAGCTATTTTGGTTATTAAATTTCTTTTCATAATAATATCAGATCGTTATTTTTTTGGAAGAACACCCAATAAGTAAGCCTCATCTGCAAATTCATAAATCTGAAATCCAAAGGAATGTTTCGAAAATTGCAGTACATGTAATACACCATTGGTCGGTTGAATATCCGATGTCGCTACCGGCGCGGTAATATAAGGGACAAAATAATCCTTGATTTCATCGGGCACACTAAAGGAATATGGGAAGTTCAAATAAAGTTGACGGTAGCCCGCATATTTAATGACCTGTGTACCACCAGAGCTTTCATTTTTACTCACGACATCATTGTAGAGCACACCTATATTCATATCGCCACCATCCAGGTTTTTATACACCCCACCCGGAAATGCTGCCAAGTTTAGTGTATCGATCTGACGATAATCTTTGGCCACATTCTTACCTTTAAAAATATACCTTGACAGGTATTTTCTCCAAACTTCGGGTCTGATTTGCTCCAGTTTGGTGATAGAATCCTGTCCTGAACGGAATAATGTTTGGTTCAACAGCCACACAGACTTCAAAATGCAAGGATCAGGAGGAGCAAAGAAGGTTACTTCATCATTTTTAAGTACAGCATCCAATTTAGCGACTTTTAATGCAACCATTAGGGTATCAAACAAATCGGGTCTTGATTCCAGGTAATTCCAGATCGTACCGTTAAACTTCGCTTCATGAACACCCGTATCGATATAATCTTCTTTTTTACATGCTGAAAACAGTGCAACTGCCATCAACAGTAAAAAAGTATATTTCCAAATCTTTTTCATGATCTATTCCTTTAGTTCCAGTAATTATTTAATTGCATATAAGGGTTATTTGTCCGAGCAGACTTATCAATTGGCCAGGTCCAACCACCCGAGTTAAAGGCTGCAACCGACATCGGAGCACTTGTGTATTCCGAATTGATTACTTTTTTCGTGCGCACCAGATCATAAAAGAAGTTTGCTTCTCCTAGGAGCTCTCTGACGCGCTCCCACCAAATAGCATCTTTCAAATCATCCCCACTGTCTCGAATAGGTGCTGCCTTAGCACGTGTACGAATGACATTGACAACAGTTCTTGCCTCTTCATCTTTTCCTAATTCCGCCAAAGCTTCGGCTCGTAATAAAATTGGGTCAGGATAGCGGAATACCATTTGGTTATCATCTGGATTGTTATCTTCACCCTCTTCCATAAATACGTTCGAAAATTTCAGACATTGAAAATCCCCATTTGTCGAATAGATATCCTTATCAAACCAATACACTTTACGCTGATCGTCCTCAGTAGGTGGATACATCTTTTCCATAAATTTTGGGTCGTAATAGATATAGGACTTGGTTGTCACTTTATTTGGCGCATGGAGCACATAATCCGAATAAGATGCCGATAAGTGAAAACTTTCGCCATAGTTGAAATTTTGCACGATCTCAAACAAGCCTTCTTTTGTCCGGCCTTTAAAGATTTCTTTTGTTCTGCTCAGGTCCAACAAAGCATAAGCTCCGCCATTTTCTTCCATCAACTCTTTTCCTAAATCGGCTACTTTCTGATAAAGTACTGTTTTATCATCCGTTCCTAATCCTGCGATCCACATATTGATGTGCATATTAAGTGTCATGGCAGCACCGCGCATTGCTTTCACTGCAACAACGGAAGGATCATCGTAGGTCCAAGGCAGATCTTTATAGGTGGCATCCAAATCGGCCGAAAGACTCTTTAATACCGTGAACATATTTGTCCGCGGTAACGGATTCGTATTTACATCCGTATAATAAGGGACATCACCATACAAACGCACCATGAAAAAATAAGCTAAAGAACGTAGAAAAACCGCCTCTGCCTTATAGGTTTTTTTCATATCCTCATTAAGGAATGGCATATCCTTATTTTCCAATTGGTAGATGACAATATTCGCATTTTGAACCATCTTATAGAAGTTATTCCATTGCGTGATCCTAGGAAATCTGAAATAGGCAAAATTATTACTCACATCCTCACTAGTTCTAGACATAATCGCATTCAAATCATTTTGCCTCAACAATGAAATATAATCTCTTCCAGCCCCTGATGTTGCACTCGTCCGATTTGTAGGAGCACAACGCAAGTCGCCTGATGCCGGAAAAAAGATATTCGTCATGGTCGCTTCTCTGAAAGTAGAATAAATCCCCCCCATGTACTGATCGACATCTGCTTGTCTAGTCCAGTAATTATTTCCCGTTAATTTGTCAATCTGAGTAATATTTAGGAAGTCCTTTCCGCAGGAGCCCAAACCCAGGGATGCTCCCAATATAAATAGATATAAAAATTTCTTTCTCATGTTGTCTTCGAACTTAGAATTGTACACTTACTCCCAATGAATAGGTTCTTCTACTTGGATAGCCGTTTGAGCCGTCACGTCCCACACCTGTTACCAATTCTGGATCTGGTCCGGAATAATTGCTAAACGTATAAACATTGTTTGCCGTTAGATTGATGCGTGCAGACGATACGCCAAAACGACGCGCCCATCGTCTGTCAAAATTGTAGCCTACTGTGATCGTGTTAATTTTCACATAAGAGCCATCCTCCATAAACATAGTTGAATTGTAACGATAAGGATTATATAATGTCAAACGTGTAAAATCCGAAACATTGGGATAATCTGCGTTGTCACCTAATTGGCGCCATACATTATAAGCATCCAATGGAACATAGGCTCCAGGGGCGCCATCACCGTAGTTCTGGCCACTTGGATCCGAATAGTTCCGGAAACGATCCGTTAAGGCTGTATTTAAGATATCACGGTCTATGGTATAAGATAATTGCGTACGCAAAGACCAATTTTTATAGCGTGTATAGAGGTATAAACCGCCTGTAATTGCTGGCTGTGAATTACCGACATATACTAAATCATTTTCGTCGAGCACATAGTCACCATTTAGATCTGTAAAAATGGGATCGCCCGCACGGAAGAACTTACCTTCGTTCATTTCTCCTCCTGCCCGGTAACGCAGTCCTGTTAGCGGATTGACCGGTACTTGATCATCAGCTTTATAAACTCCTTTATAATCATACAAGACAAAAGTAAATGCATTACGCCCTAGACGGAAGAATTGAGGAAGATCGTATCCTGATCCATCAGCCTTTACCAGTTGACGTGCACCATCGGGCAATGAGGTTACATAATCCCTATTTATTGCAAACGTTGCATTTGCATTCAGTTCCCAATCCGAATTCGTTAATTTTGGTCGATATTGAATACTCAGCTCGTGGCCTTTGTTCACCATTGCTTTCTCGTTTGTCAATACATTTCTGAACGCATTATGATTTGCAATTGGTTTTTTATCTAAGATTTTATCCGATTGCTTGTAATAAGTTTCATAAGTAATATAGAGGGAGCTATTGAAAAATCCAAGCTCAGCTGCGGCCGACCATTGTGTTGTCGATTGCGGTACTAATCCCGTATTGGGGGCAATTTCTAGATCCAATGATGTCGTCGGTCTATTGTTGTAACGACCGTCGTCAATCTTATACCAACCGTAGATATCCGACAAGGTGCCCGCTGGAGAAATTGTCCGACCTACCGAACCTCTCAAGAAACCTGTATCCCACCAATCCACGTTTTCCATAAATTTTTCTTTCTTGAAATTCCAACGTAAACCAGCTGAAGGATTCTTGGTCCAAGGTGTTGCACCTCCGGTCAACGAACTACCATCGACACGGTAAGTCAAATCAAGAATATACTTTGAATCGTAGTTATACGAGAAACTTCCTGCATATGCCACTGATCTAAAATTATTCAATGAGTTTAACAAACCGCCAAGCGTTTTTCGTGTATTGTAGCTAATTCCCGTTTGAAATTGATCATTGGCTGTTCCGCGAATTTTCGATAAGTCTTCTGACGACGCAGATATTTCCATTTCCGTGAATCCATAGACACTAAAAAGATGTTTCTCTTTAATTGCCTTCACATAAGATAGTTGATTCCGGTTATAGACTTTACTTTTGTTGCTATAATAACTGTATACCTCTGAAGAGTTGCCTAAAAGTATCTCTGGTGTATAACGATCTTTTGTCGAAGTTGTATAGTTATAGTTTAAGGTAACGGAAGCACGTACATCTTTAATAGGTACATACTGCAATTCCAATTGTCCTAAATAATTCCCGGTTTTATTCTGGTCATCCACACCCAATGCCGATAACGCCCCCATACTTCCAGAAAACAGGGAAGGTGATGGATACAGCGAGGTTGTATTAACCGATTTACCTACCCCCGTCTGCATCAATGCATTTCCTGAGCCCATCTTATTTTGTGCCACATTGACATTGATGTTGGTCATCATTCTGAAACGATCGCTCGGCTCATACTGCATATTGGAAGTCATTGTATATCTTTTAAAACCTGTATTGGCGATGATACCATTTTCATCATAATAGTTCATATTGGCTTTGTAATTGAATATACGCTCTCCACCAGAGATACCAATATTATGCGTCTGATTCATGGTATTGCGGTAGAAATAAGATTGCCAATCCGTTGAGTTATTATAATAGGGATTCAGGGAATCGGCCAATATTGGTGAATCGTTGATACGGCGCAGCGCTGCAGCCAATGTCGTATCATTCATCAGGATTTGCTCCAAACGAACCATACGCTCGCCCTTACCACCAATCACGCGACGCAATTGCGGCACTGCCGACAAGAAAAACTGACCTTGATAATTTACGATAGGCACTTTTGAATTACCACGCTTGGTACGCACCTGAATAACGCCATAGGCACCCCGCGATCCATACATTGCTGTTGCCTGCGCATCTTTCATAACGGTAATATCTTCGATATCTTCTGGCGGAATCATGGAAATTGGCGACACACCGGGGCCGGCTGTTTCAAATCCATATTCATAACCCGAGTTGTCATCGATAGGGACACCATCAATAACGAATAATGGTGATGTCGGTGTTACAAACGTATTGTCACCACTACCTGAAACATTAAAGCTAGACATCCCACGCACCGCCATCGTTCCGCGCATACCAGGACTTCCTGTATTGTTCTGTATATTTAAACCAGCGACCTTACCCTGCAACAGGTCAACGAAGTTACCTGAAGGAATATCCTGTATTTCTTTACCGGAGATTGTTACTACAGAACCGGTCAATGTCTCTCTTTTACGTTGTTGATATCCCACGACAACAGTCTCTTCGAGTTCCTGAGCCGTACTTTCCAAGGTCACGTTGTACTCCTTTTTACCAGCGACGATCGTATACTTCTCCGAACGATAGCCCTGATAGGAAAATACCATCACCCCGCTGTTCGGAACCGAAATCACAAACCGTCCATCTTCTCCAGTTTTTCCCAGATCTCGTCTTGGGTTTTCCAACCGTATAGAAACGCCACCGAGCGCTCTATTATCATTTCCTTTCACAAGCCCCTTGACCATGGTCTGGGCCCATGCCTCCCCCACCAAAAAGGCGCAAATGAAAGTTAATATTATGCTAAATTGTTTCATAATCTTTAAGCTAATTAGTCCGTCCATCATCAGTCAAATTTTGGCGTTTCATTGGTGAAGCGAAACTGTATCTCCCAATCTCCTTCTTCGTAGATCGCAAATGGCATCTCGATCCCACAATCTTCAAGAAAACCAAACTGCCCTCTCCTGCGGAATTTGAAATTCATCACGGCATAAGTACCATCGCTTGAAGTATAGTCGGTTTTGATCGGTGCCAATGGAATAGGATAAGCAACGTCATAAATCACTTTACCATTCTCAAATCTATGGTTGAAACCATGCACTAATTTACCCCATTCTGTTGCTGCAAATTTCTTCACATCAATTGGACGGTTTAAAGAGTCTAAGAAGCTTATGGTCAAGGTTCTACTCCCCGTCCCCTTACTTTCCAACTTATTGAAATACACATTAATTAGTCCTGGATAAACAAATTGATTTGTTCTTTCACCATACAAATTGGTTGTCCTGCTGGGGTGCGTATAGGGCAGGGGCGATAAGCCTGTCACCGGATCCATGATACTCGGCTCAAAAGCACGTTCACGATAAGGTTTTAATTTGAAATTCCGCAAATATCTTCGTCCCCCTGTGTTACTAACTTCAATATCAAACACATAACCTGAATCTGGTTGTGCTTTGACGAAATTTGAATTTACGGCCTGTCCCCAAAAGTTTATATTGCCTGATTTCTCAAGAATCTCGAGAATAGGACGGTATTCCACTTTCCGTTTACTTTCAATTTCTGCGATGGATTTCTCTTCACCACTATATGATTTTGTCCAGATTTTTACCGGAAATTTATCTTCAAAAAGTGTTGAAAGCTGCCCATCAATATCACGCACGTTCACAATTTTAAAGTTGAGCGGCTGAGAGGTATTCTGCCCTATATTGACAATATTATTATAGAAGGTATTTCTTCCTAACAATGGCATAAATTCGTTGGTGCTATACACCACGTCAGTACCCAGTGAGTCTTGGTCATCCGGAATATACTTATTACATGAGGCTAGCATGAAAAGTCCCATCCCGAGCACCAATAACTGTTTTGCCGATTTTAATATTTTCTTTTCCATGCTATTTGTTTAATAATTTAGCGAGTTTACTAAATCCGAAATTATGGCTTGGAGCTAGGACATGTAACATTCCATTTTGGGTACGGATATTCACCACAGATGTTGCGCTTTCCTGCCAGTAGCGTTGAAAAATAGATCTATTCATGTCACTCAATATGATTTGTTGCTGACCACCACCTATAATCCCCGAAGCTGATGTCACCTTATATTTTAAGGTCATATTATAATCGTCGATGGCTTTAATCACTTTCCCTTCAACAAAATCCCGCAGGTAAGGTGTATCGTATTCACCATCAAAGGCATAATGATAAGTCAAGGAATCAAGGATCAATTGTGGAATGTCTTCGAGATAAAGCGGGGATCTATTTCCCGCTTTTCGTACACCGTTCATGGCATCCAAGGCATTCGTAAAACTGCTGTTCGTCATTGCGAAAAAGGTCGTTTTTGCATTAGCATCTTTCAACTTAGCACGTACCGAAGGAACACGATCCAAGACTAACAACAAGGAGTCATAGGTATTACCCTGTGATTCCAAAAATTCCAATGAGGTTCCATCAAATTCCGTATACTTAACTTGAAAATCTTCGTAATAGGTATTCCCTTTTTTACAACTAGCAATGCTCAGTAGCAATACGATTAGCGATAAGCCTAAAAAAATATGTTTGTTTTTCATGATTATCTATTCTATTATTTCCAATATGAGTTTTGCACCAGTTTGGAGTTTCTTTCCAGTACATCCGAGGAGATCGGCCAATAGATTCCACCTTTCTGGATCAAATCGTTCATGACAGGATTATTTTTCTTAATTTTTGCCAGACGTATTTGATCGTACCATCTCCAGCCTTCTCCCATCAATTCCCGTCTTCTTTCCAAAAAGATCTCTTCCAACAAGTCTTTTGGCGAGTTGCTGATATAAGGCTTTAGACCGCGTCGCTCTTTAATCACATTGAGGTACTTAATGGCATCATCACGCTGATTGAGAACCGCTTTGGCTTCTGCTTGCAGCAAGTAGATTTCTTCAAGGCGCGTAAAAACCAAGTTCGATCCAAAAATGGAAAAATCAGAATCGCCACTGCCATTACGAATAACCTTGATCTTACTAAAAATTGGAATATCGCCGTTGTAATTAGTAAAGTAGTTGGTCCGCACTAATCCTGATACGGAGTCAATACCAAAACGGGTGTCGTTGACGTCATCAAACAATTTATTAATCGTGTCTCGGCTCACATAGATATCCGGTTTAGCTTTGGTGACAATCGGATAACCTAAAGTCAATGATTCGATATGACCTGTGTTCGTCGCTTCGCCCAATTCGTAGGAAGAGCGAATCGCTAAGATCTGTGCGCGCGTGCTAGGCCCAAATAGACCATCGGTCGGATTCACCAATGCTGATGTGGTCAATAGTTCAAGATTCGCTTGTGAATAGTTGTCGATAACAAATCGCGAATATACCTCCGCATTGATGTATTTTCCTTGCCAAGCCGCTACGTGTGCCAATAGGGAATAGGCTGTTATTTTGTTGACCAAAACACCAACCCATGTACTATAAATCTCGCCATAATAGCTCTGTGTCCCTACAGCATAACGGTAAGGTAAATCCTGTGCAGCGGCTAATAGTTCGGTTTCCGCGAAAGCTAAAACTGTTGCTTCGGTCGATCGTGCAAGTTCTACAAAGGAACCATTATCGTAAGAATCTTTTAGTAACGGAACATCGCCCCAGATACGGACCATATAGAAATACATCAGGGCACGGATAGTACGTGCTTGTGCAACGTCGTATTTCATATCCCGTTCTGTGTATCGCTTATCTTTCGCCATCACCTCGGGTGCGCGTTCGATAAAAAGTGACGCTGCATTGATGACTGCATAAAATCTGCGCCAGTCTGTAAGGTCCTTTAGCAAAGGATAGGCTGATCTCAGTTTATTTTCTTGGACGACACGAAGATCGGCCCTTGAATAAGGTGTAAAGTCACCGTAGCGCATCTCTCCATACACCCAATGCCCGTAGTTATCAACCAATGCGGCCCGCATCAGGCCATAAATGCCCATTAAGTGCGCGCGCGTATCAGATATGGATTGCCATTCCAGTTTCTCGGATCCGAGATTGGAAGCGACAATATCCAATTTTTTATTACATGAGCTCGTAAAAGCAGTGATACCCAGCGCCATCACGAATATTACCGCCCATCGATTATATCTTTTCATACTCTTTTCTACTATTAAATTATTACAGCTCTAACTTAACACCTAAGGAAACCACTGGGGACAATGGGAGTCCATAACCTGTATAATATCCATTAAAATCTATCAGTTCGGGATCCGCTCCTGAGAACTTAGAGACCGTCAATAAATTGGTACCTGAAACGTAAACATAAGCTCTACGAATAGTCTTCATCTTGTCTTTTACATTGTTCAATTGAGCAAGATCGTAGCCTAAAGTCAAGGATCTCAACTTCAAGAAAGAAGCATTTTCCAGAAACAGATCTTGATCCACGCGGTAGGCAACAATCGGGCTCCAAGGATTGTAAATCGGGTATTTATTCAAATCAACATCTTGCTGCCAATGAAATACTTCGCGAATCCCATCCAATGAATTGGTATTTTCGGTATTGATGAAGTTATATTTATTGGAAGCACGTTGATTCAGGGCCTTATGTCCAAGGGCAAAATACCATTGCATATTCAGGTCAAAGCCTTTGAATTTGAAATAGTTTTGAAATGAGCCTGTCAGTTTAGGCATGGCATTTCCTTTCAGGACACGATCTTCGTCATTGATTTTAAAATCTCCGTTCTGATCTTTCCAGATGGGATCCCCTGCTGCAAAATCCACACCGTCAAACTGTATTTTCTGTCCGTTTTGAACTGGGATACTCGCCTCGGTATCATAAGATCCTCGATTTTCGTACAACCAAAACTGATCAATGGCCTCGCCTACTTTTAATAAGCGATTACCCACTTTCAGTTGCTTGCGTCCTTCTGGAAGAGCTGTCAATTTATTTTGATTGTAATTTAGATTGAGGGATGTATTCCATAACAATGTCTTAGGATTAGACAGCACTTTCGCAGACAGATTGAGATCCACGCCCGTATTTTTTACACTTAATCCATTGACAATCTGCCCAGAATAACCATATTCAGCAGGGATAGGTGAATTAATCAATTGATTTACATCTTTCTTTTGGTATAAGGAAACTTCAAAATCAATTTTCTTATCCAATAGTGTTCCATCAACGGTCAATTCGGCATGATCTGTATAAGGCCATTTGATATCATAACCAACCCAACCTTCAGAATAAGGTCTGGATGCGACAGCAAAACCGTTATAGGATACTAACGATTTTTCAGATCCCCAATTTAGATCAGCGGTATAATTTGGGCCAATGGCAAATTTACTTGTAAACACTGGTTTTCCAATTCGCGCCCAAGAGGCCTTTACCCCTAAATGGTTAAATAAATTGTCCTCATTTTCGGGAATCAAATGATATTTCGCAGCGAAAGAAGGTGTCATCAACCAACGTGAATCAGGTTGCATTGTTGAAGATCCATCATAACGTAAAACTGCATTTAAGTCCAGTAGATTTTTATATTTATAAGCCGCGGCCAAATACAGGGAGTGCAGTCTAAAATCTTCGCGATTACTGTACCTATTGACATATAGTCCCCCAATTGGCACTAAATAACTTCCTTTTTGAGGATCGCCATCAACAACGTTAACCTTGATAAAATCGTTTGGACCATCGTAGGCACGTGCATAATTGTAACGGTACAGGTCTTGTGTATAAGAAGATCCTAAGGTCAAATCCAATTTATGCTGTTCTTGAAATTCGAGATTGTATTCCAAGCGGTTATTGTACACCAAACGTTGGTTAAAACCAAAATAACTTGACATATAGTTATTGGTTTCCATCAATGAACCTGGAAAAAAAGCTTGTCTTGCACCCTCAGAATAATCAATTCCTAAGGAAGTATTAAATTTTAGGTTCCTGAGAAAATAAAGATCTAATGTTACCAGCGAATTTAAGAAATTGACCGTATTCTTATCCAAGGCCGCTTTATAGATATCTAGATACTGTGCATACATATCCTTAGCTGGCGAAATTGGCACAGATAAATCAGGTACATAAGAAGCTTCGCCAAATCGGTCTCTGAGACTGCGATTACGATCTCTCAAACTACGGCTTGCATTGATTGTGGCACCAAAATTCAACCATTTAAAAGGAGCCATATTAACGTTAAACAAGGCATTGTATCGCTCAATATTAGTTTTGTCAGCCGAACTTGCATTCTTGGTATACCCGCCTACGAACGAAAAGTTCGCACGATCATTACCACCACGTATACCTAAACTTCCACCATAGATCGGTGTAGTTTTATAATATTCTTCAGTCCAATTCGCTGGCCCATAATAATTTACATTAGTCGAGTCGCTCAGATATCCTGGGTAATTCAGACGGTCAGTAGCTGATCCATATTTGTTATAGAATATCGATCGGAACATATTCTCATATTGCGCATTTACGGGGGTTACTACGGGTTTTGTTGCCAGCCCCACATATGTATTAATGAAAATTTGACGTTCCCCCTCTCTACCTGGTTTTGTCAGGATCCAGATTGCACCATTAGCTGCTAGCGGCCCAAGTCTTGCTAATTTAACTGGATCTTTTATCACTTCGATAGACTCTACAGTTGCTAGGTCAATACCTGCGAAATTGTCGGTTCCAGGTCCAATACGATTAAACTGATACTGCTGAATTGAATAGGCAAAGTTGTTGTCTCTTGCGATGGGTATTCCATTGACAAATACTGCTGGTTGCACATTAATCGCATCTTTGATTTCGAATAATGGCGATCCCAATCCCCGAAGTACCATATTCTTTGGCGCTCCTGGTTCGCCCGTCGCTTCTTGTACGTAGAGACCGGCAACTTGCCCTTTTAGAACCTCTGGAATACTGACAACTGGCAATGTTTCAACGTTCCTTAAATTGAGACTGTCTTTGACACCCTGCTTTTGCAATAAGGTGGCCAGTCGGCCTTTAAGTAATCGCTTGTCTACCTCACTGATTTCAGAAGTATCTTGTTTTGAGGCCCAAAAGTTAAGGTGATTAGCCTTTACATTTGGAAAGATAGGGACAAGAAATAAAAAACAAAATAGTCTTTTCATTCGATTTTATGTCTTTAGGCATTAAAAAAAATTGGTATTATTCGGCTAACAAATAAATTCAGTTTCGGCATTAATTAGGTTGGACTTTGTGTCCTGTAAATAATTGATAGTATGTAACAATGATATAATAATATTTCTAAAGTCATACATAATAACAATAACGAAATCGATTGCGCAATTGAAGCAAACGATTGCGCAATTTATTCCTCATTGTCTATAAATAAAGTGGTTTTATAATTTTATAAAAAAAGTTCTCGTGGTCATTCTATTTAATTAAAAATCTGAACGTTTTCAGTTAATACTTTTATAAATTATTTTTTACGAGATGATGAGTGTGTTGGTCCAAGCGATACAAGGGATAAAGTCAAAAATATTTAAACCCATGATGATCCGAATTTGTATCGCAAAAAATGTGAGTAACTGATCATGCGCCTCCTGCTGATTACCTTAGGAATTGACTTAAAACAAGAAACTCCGAATTGCGAAAAGCAATTTGGAGTTTCTTGTTTTATTATATGTCGTCAATACTAATTATCTCTTAGCGCAGTAAGATCTACTTTGGGTTGAGGCAGGTTCATATTCTTAATAACCTTCTTACATTCATCAACCATTTCCTGTGTCATCGTATACGTATACTTTCCGTAATCATCATACTCCAATGTGCCGACATAAAAGAAGCCATACTTATCAAAGAAATCCGTTAGATCTACCTTGGCAATCTCACACGCTGTTTTGACAAAGTTTAGTTGATGAACAGCTGGATTCCGCTCGCCCATCATCCGATCGGCACTCCAATCCGAGCGCCCTCTTCGCGACAGTTTATTCTTATTCTGCTGACGAAAAGCCTCAAACAGATCGGCATAAAAATCTGGATGCTTTCCAATTCCCTCAAAATATAACTGTAATTGCCAGAAAGGAATCAAACGGTTAAATACATCAGGATCGGATAAGTAGGAGATTTTCTTCTCAATGATACTGGCTTTGGCTTTTTCAAAGTTATTCTGCTCGGAAACCCGTGTTTTATTACCAAATGATCGTGTTACATACAGGGAAAATAGATTGTTGCTCACTTCACCCAGTCCACCCCAATTAAACATTGGTCGCGTTTGATGCACATGCCCGACTTCATGACTAAAGCCCCAGCAGGGATCTCCTTTGATTACTGACGCGGGATCAACAACCATACGCATTGCATAACCGACTTTATCCCCCATGTAGGCAACACCGTCTCCATCACGAAACATATAATAATTATAGTTGACCCGTGCAAGGATACGATTCTTAGGAACTTTCTTATATTTTTCCAAGCCCATCAAACGATGCTGCCTGAACACCAGAGAATCATAATTGCGAATAAGTTCAACGCCTCTTCCATAAGCATATTTCTTCATTGCCTCGATGGGATAAGCTGTTTGTATATGTTCACCTTTGGCATCCATAATGGGGAATACCGCATGATCAATCAAACTATCCCATTCTTTATTCCCCTGTGTTTTAAGATCAAAGTAACCGTTTACCTGTCCTGTCGGAAAGTGAACCGTAATCGGATTTTCTTTTTCAGGTTCGTCTGAGAAATAATCGATATAAGCTAAACTTCCAAAATCGTTGAGCTGAATAATGTTCACGCCATTATGCAGCCTAAATTCTTGCTTTTCTAGCCCCCAGCCTTTCGGATCTTCAGTAGGTTTGGCCGGATCTGGAGCCTTACGCAACCAATTTGGTACCACTAGGCTGACTTCTTTGCCATTTTCAATCCCATCTACAATGACAATATGCCGTCCCTTTGGCAGGTAGACGCCAGTCATATTCTCATACTTGCTATAACCATCCCCGATACTCAACTGATGCCCCAAGGTCGACGGGTTAAGCAAGGCAGAATAAGTCGCGAATCTATAGTTTTTACTGTAATTGCCAGCTAGCATCGCTAAGGCTGTTCTACGCAATGTGGTATCCACCATTTGATTGATCTGCTTTTTCTTAATACCTTTTTTTAATTTTAACGCGAGCGCATCTTCAAACACGGAAAGATCTGCATAGGTCTGCTTAACATCTTGGGCAGATTGTGCCATTAGATTTGCACTCATCAATAGGCCTACCCCTAAAGCCATATATTTATTTATCATATCGATTGCTACTATTTGGTTGTATAATTAAAAGTTTAGTTATTTACAACTTACCTGCTTATCCACTTGGGTGGGGCCATTTGGGATAGTGATGTCTTTTTAAGCTTGTAAAAAGGTTTTGCTATTATATTAGAAAGGAAGTGTGTTAAAACACACTTCCTTTCTAATATAATAGCAACGGTATAACTAGTTTACCCGTACTACCTGAGGGACAATAACCTCTACTTGATATGTGCCTGGCACAAATGCCTGAAAAGAAAATCTTGCATTACAAGAGTATGTGTTGTAAGGGAGTTCTAGGCTATCATCAAACTTGACATATGGGGCCGGAATTCGATAATAGTAATTAAAGCCGTTACCTAATGACACCAATGGGAAAGGTAGCACACCGTAAACAAACTCCATCCGATCGTCAAATAAAGTCGTTGAAATAGAATAATCCTGCATCGTTTGCAAGTATCCTCCTGCCGTCCCCGAATTAGGGCGTCTTGCGATTTCACCTTTTTTAGGATTGAACGGAACACCATTTTTATCTACTATTTTCACGACAACTTTATTTTCTCCGGAGCCCAAATAGGTCACTTTAATATGACTAGCATTACTTGGGATAGATTTTGTGGTCGTTTCGGCACCTACTTTCATCGCGACTGTTGATCTCACTGCAGGGACATCAAAATATGGAGCTTCAACCAATTTGAACTCACCAATAGCTGGGTAAACCCTCGTACCAACGGCATTCTTTATTTCTAGGTCAAAAACATAATGACCTTTAGGAAGTTTCAAGGTATTTGGTGTAGACTCAATTGCTCCAGAAAACTTATTGATACTTAACGCCGTCATTACCGTATCTTTCTGTTTTGCGGCAATTAAAGCCAAGGTGGTATCAACCTTAGAATCATATAATTTTTTCCATATTTTGATAGGAAAAGTTTGCAAGAAAACATCTGTTACATCCTTTCCTGTTTCCTTTTCGTACACTTTCAACAACTTAATTTCAATAGGCTTACTCGATCCAGCGGGATTTATTGCTGTGGAAACTGTAGATCTTCCCATTTGAATTTCTATGGGAAGCGTTTCATAACGGATTATGTCGCTTAAATTGCCTTCTGGAATTTTCTTACACCCGATTAACGAAAGTGCCGCCAATCCGATACTATATAATAATTTACTTTTCATAGTCATTAACGATAATAGAATAAAACATGGGAATTACTTAATACATGTACCACGCCTGTAGTTGTTTGTACATTTGAGGTCTGAATCAATGTACGACTACCAACCGGCGGAACAATAGACCCCACATCGAAATTATCTCCAATTTGTTGGTATAAATAAGTAAAGAACACTACTTTGGGAATAACTGTAGAATTCTGATTATACCCCAACGCTGGATCCCGCGTCTCCTCGTAGGATAGTATAAAATTTCCATTTTTGTTATTTTTGTACTTCTTCCCTTGAGCAGTTAATCTATCATTTGTTAATTGTTCTTTCGTTATATAGATATCAATTGAATCGGCAAACCGTCCCAGCTCATATTTCAAAATGGAGTCTACCGTCCACATTTTTTTAGGATCTACTTTTTGAACTTGATTCGTCCGCGCCTGCACATAGTTATAAATATCGTAATCTGTCGGTGCAAAAAACGTAACTCCTTGCGCATTGATCTTATCCTTAACACCTGCCTTATCAATCAGCATCAATACCGTATCAAAAACCCCATATTTATTGCTCTTCATCCAATCATAGGTCGTCATATTAATCTTTGGATTATGAAGATCGCCACCAACAAAATAATCGTTCTTTTTGCATGAACTAATAGCTAGTATGACACCAAGCAAGCACGCAATATTTAAAATAATCTTTTTCATAATTTTTTTGATTAATGATTTTTCCACCAAGGGTTCTGTGTCAGCAATTCATTTTGGGGCAATAGATTACGCATATCCAACGGCCAAAAATATCCTTTATTAGCAATTCTATCTGCCGAATAATATGCCGAATATTCATCAAATTGCTCAAACATATCCATTCTTATCAGATCGAATTGTATAATCCCCTCTCCTATTAATTCGCGCCTACGCTCCCTAAATATTTCATTGAACAATTGCTGACCTGAAACATTAATATCCTTAAGCCCAGCCCTTTTTCTTATTGTATTTAAATCATTTAGAGCTAAACCGGATTTTCCGTTTTTATAATAGGCTTCAGCTCTTAATAAAATTATATCCGCCAATCTAATGAGAACCAAATTATTACTTACGGCATAATCAGTTAAATTATCTCTATAAAATACTACATCGTCATATTTCCGGATAGATTTCATTTTGCCATCATTTGGCATTGGTAGTGATATTGAATCCAATCTTGCTTCTGCTTCCTTAAATTCAGATTCTAGAAATTCAGGTTCAATAGTCCATACAGAGCCATTTCCTTTTCCTGGTATGCTTACACTCGACAAAAAGCGGTTAAAGAAGTCCTTACTAAATTCATTGCCACTCTCACTGTAAAGCATGTTCAATTCAAAAATTGATTCCTTGGAATTACCTTTCCAAATTTTGCGGTAATCTTTTATGTCCTCAAGCGCATAATCAAATTTCAATGTTTCATTCGCGTATTTTTCGGCATTGACATAATCATGCTCCCAGGCATAAATTTGTGCCATTAAGGCGTTAGCCGCTCCTTTAGAAGCAAAACTTTTTGAAGAACCCTGCTCAAGGTTTGATATCACGTATGCTAGGTCTTCTTTACAAAAAGCCAACGTCTCCTTTTCTGGACTGCGCATCATGTCGGCAATATTTTGCGGATCTTTAAAGGTCTCTTTGACCAGGAGTACATCTCCCCAAACACGCTGCATATAGAAATAAGTATAAGCTCTCAAAAATTTTGCATTTGAGATATACTGTTTTTTTTCCGCATCACCCCCTTCAAACATTTTAATATCCATTGCATCTGTTTGTTCAACAATGAGGTTACACTGATTAATAATTCCGTAAAAACGTGTCCAGTTCCATAAACTACCCTCCAGGTAGGGTGCATAGCTAAATTTATAACCTCCTGCCCTGGCAAAAGAAGTCATATTCCAGTCATCACCTGCTGGTTTAACTATTCCCGCAGCAATATCACCAAATAGAAAATAACTTCGATCTGATTTAAGAGAACTACGCAATAAAGCATATGCGCCAAGCGTTGCTCTATTTACATTTTCTCCGTCTTTCCAAAAGACCTCGTCATACGTACTATTTTCTGGTTTCAAATCAAGATATTTCGAACAAGAGGAATTAAAAAGTATAATTCCCGATATCCCGATTAATGATAATATATATTTAAATTTCATTTCGATCGTTCTTAAAAGTTAACTTCTAAACCAACTGTATATTTTCTAGGCAAAGGATATGCGCCACCGCTGTACTCACCTTGAGGTGTCACAAGTTCTGCGTCAGGAACTGAGGCTTTTTGGAAAGTATGAATATTATCCATCATCCCGTAAAATCTTATATTTCTGGCCCCAATTTTTAATTTTTCAACGATATGCTTTGGTAGAATATAACCTATTGATATTGTTTTGATTTTGAAATAGGACCCATTTTCATTAAACATGGTACTGAAAGGCAAATACTGGTAGAAGTAAGCACCGAAAGGAGATATTGACGGAAAGTTCGCTTGATAATTGGGATCTTTGGCCTTCTCCGGTGTCCAATAGTCCAAACCTTCGAGATCGGGCAATCTATTATTAGTAAAATTCACTAGGTTGCCTCCAATCGTATTGAACTGATTACTCTTTAAATTATTAATAATATCCCGGCCAATCGTAAAGGTATTTAGCATACTAATTGAAAAACCTTTGTATATTAATTCATTGTACAGACCGCCCGTAATCCGTGGATTGGGATTACCGGTCAACATTAAATCGCCATCGGCAGCACCTTTATCTTCATCACTCCAAGTATCCCAATCTTGATTTACATCTGACCATATTGGGAATCCAGGTTTAACGGGATAATTCCCTTTAAAAACTGTAAGCGGTTTTCCAGTGACAGGATTTACCGGAATTTGATCTTGATGCGAATATACGCCTTGATACAACATCTGTGCCCATTGATAAATTGGGCTACCCACCGTATACAACAACTGTTGATTCCAGCCTCTGGAATCGGCATAGAAACTACGGTCGCCGAATGGCAATGAACCGATTCTATTTTTATTAAATGTCATGTTTAAATTGGTATTCCACTGCAACTGATTTTGCTTTGAAAGGTTTCTTGTCGCAATAGTTAGGTCAATACCTTCATTATACACAGACATTGGAACGTTGAATGATAACTTCGTATATCCCGTATAATATGGAAATGCGAATGCCATAATAGGATCTCTTAGTACCTTTCTATACGCATCAAAAACGAGTGTTAAACGGTCATTGAAAAGATTTAGATCGAAACCGATATTTGTTTGTTCTGATTTATTCCATGTCAGATTTTTTAATGTCAATGGTTTTTTAAACGACGGGACGGCAAAGGTTGTACCATTGTACGTATCTGAAGACAATGACCAAACATTATATGGTGCATAGAAATCATTTGGTAATACACCAGATCTTCCCCAGCTTCCTCGGATTTTAAACATATTAATCCAATCGATATTTTTCATAAAATTTTCGTCGGAAATAACCCATGCAGCAGACAATGCGGGGAACGCCCCCCATTTAGTATCCACACCAAAACGAGAGGAGGCATCCGTTCGCCATGAAGCATTAAAAATATAACGCGATTTATAATCGTAAGAAAATTGCCCCATATAAGACAGCAAGCCAGATTCAACCTTATCTGTACTCGCTATAAGATCTTTAGTCGCTACACCTTGGATAACATGAATGTCGTCCGTCGGCAAGTTAAACCCTTCTGTTTTGTGAGACAGCTGTTTATCATACTGAAAGGACTGGAGTGCCGTTAAATTGATAGTATGTTTATCATTGAATGTCTTGATATAGTTCAAAACGTTGGCGATATTATAGGTGTATGCATTTCGACCTGTTGATGCAGCATAGTTAGTTCCTTGATTAAGCTCCCTGGGCTGGAACTGGTTTCTGCTATCGAGATTCGCCTGTACAGATCCCTCCAATGAGTACTGCAAGCCCTTAATAATGTCTACGTAAGTTTTAGAGAATATATTGATATTATCCGTCTGGTTATCATCTTTCAATTTATCATACTGACCATAGTAAAATTCATAATCTTCCACTCCAAGACCGACAAATGATGAAGGCATAGCCCCTTGGTTTACGGGTACAACCTCATCAATCCCTCTTCCCAAACCACGTTTACGATTAATCCTTGCGGCAGAAACCATAAAATCCGATTTGATAATTGGTGAAAGGGTAAATCCAAAATTACCGCGAATCGAATAGCGTTTAAAACCTGTGTTACGAACAACACCGTCTTCATTGTAATAACCTGTAGATAATCTGTAATTTATTGCTTCACTACCGCCAGAGATACTTGCGTCAGCGTTATCTATATTGCCCGTGGTATAAAATAGATCCTGCCAATCCGTAGCATTGTTATAGCTACTATTCAAACTATCGGTCAATGCCTGTGGATACCCACGCATTTGCACCCATGAAGCATACTGGTTAAGAATATCTATTTTGGTTCTTCTTTCGGTTGCTCCCCCTAACGTTCTCTGTAATTGAGGACGCTCTGTAATTCCCCTGTAATAGGATGCTCTAATCGCTGGTTTCCCTAATCGTCCTGTTTTTGTCTTTATGACGATTACTCCATTCGCTCCACGAGAACCCCATACCGCTGTTGCCGCAGCATCTTTCTGTACAACAATACTTTCAATATCATTGATATTTATACCAGCGATATAGTTTGTTCCCGTCGCGGAAGTACCGCCTAAATCAGAGACCGAAAGCGGCATACCGTCAATGATGTACAATGGTGAACTCATTGTATTTGCTAAATCTACTTCAGCATTAAGATCTGGCGATATCGTCGTATTTCCACGAACGGTGAACGTGTTCCTTGCGCCGGGTTCACCTGTAAAGTTTTGAATATTGACCCCCGCTACACGACCTTGTAACAGACTCTCGAAACTTGGTGCAGGCAGATCTTCAATAGTCTTTCCTGAAATCACTTGAACCGCACTTGTCGTCTTCCGAACAGATTGCTTTTGGTATCCAACAACGACAACCTCATCCAAAGACGAAGCATCACTTTGAAGAATCACCGTGGGAGCCTGTTTAGTTGTCACTCGGACTTCCTGTTTTTTAAAGCCCACACCAGAAAAAACCAATGTAGCTGGGAGACTTTTTACTGACAAGCTGAACGAACCTTGCTGATCGGTCGACACTTGATTTGTTGTACCTCGCTCGGTGACGGTCATGCCCGCCAACGGAACTCCTTTTCCATCCCGAACAGTTCCTTCAACAGGAATAGTCTGTCCGAAAACCTGAAAATAAGAGAGTACCACGAGGATAATGGTAGGTAGAATTCTCTTCATATTAATTTAGTGTTAGTGCTGGTCAAGGTACAGCAAAAAAACAGGTCACACAAAAATTACATGATACATAAATAACTATTAAAACATATTTTATCAAATAACACCTCTCAATCGATTGCGTAATATTCACGCAATCGATTGAGGAAAAATTCAATTAAAAATGCCTAATCCTGAAATACAAATAAAGAATAGCCTAATTTATTAGAAAGAATTAAGATAGAAGGCACGGCTATAAAAAGAGAAAAAAACAATGAAAAATATTATGTAAAAATTAATTAATAAGATATTTGCAATATTCAAAATTTACTCATCACGTTGTAATTAAACAAAACACCGCCATGCACACAGCATATTTCACATAAATCAATTACGGAAATATCGCAGAACAGTGAAACTGAGCTAATAATGGGTAAATCCCAATATAACATATCGCGACCAATCCCAATCAACCAGCAAGGACATCTCTTAGTCAACCTCAACAGAAGATGAGCATACGAGGCCCGAAGTAGTGGAAGTTCCGGAAATAGTTGGGTACATCCAACTATTTCCGATCAGCCCAAATGCCGCTGTTCAGGTTCGCTTAAAAAAACGAATACAGTCCAAAAAAATTCGTTACGCACAAACGATACTCGCGAGGAACTGGCCCTTCTGGCAGCATCTTTTGTATATTGAACATAAATCCTATATTTGCTCCCATATATAATTAACCAATGAAAAGAATAATTTTAACAGTGCTGACCTGTTTAGGTCTGCAATCTCTTTACGCACAGGAAACACCGGCGGCGATTTCAAAAGGCAAATGGATGATTGAAACAAATCTTTCCCCTATAGGCGGGGTCTCGACATCCGGGTTTAGCTTTATGTCCAATAATGGTTCAAAATCTCTTTCTGCCGGCGGCGAAGCAGGTTATTTTATCCAGAATAATCTGGCAGTAAAAGCGGGCTTAGGACTTCTATCTTATAAATCAAAAATAACTATAGATGGTCAGGAGATAGAACTGGCATCGCAGACTTCGTTCACATACAAACTAGGGATGAAATATTACATCATTAGTGCACTACCGATACAGGTCGATATCGGCGGCGTTAAAAGTTCCGGCAGTAAAAATGCTTTTATCTTTGGCGGACAATTAGGCTATGCATTCTTTGTTAAGGATAATATCGCGATCGAACCTGCTGTTCGTTACGACCGTGGTTTAAATGACAATGCGGACGGTGTAAAGACTTTCAGTGCCCGGGTAGGATTTTCCCTGCATTTCTAAACAGGCATTCTTAGATAAAACGGGTGCTATCCAAAAAGATTGGATAGCACCCGTTTTTATGCGCTTTTACCTGTACCTTCCCAAGACCTCATTTCGGATATTCAATGTTCCAAGGGCTGACCGCTCTTCTGGACATCTTCCTGGTTCATTTTATTTTATCCCCTTAAAAATCCGGTTCCAACGGATTTTAGAGAGCCCTGCCCCATCTGCATTCCAGCTCATCCAGGTAAATAAAGCTTTACCCACAATATGGTCCTCGGGAACAAAGCCCCAGTCTCTGGCATCCAACGAATTATGCCTGTTGTCCCCCATCATCCAATAGTAATCCATTTTAAAGGTGTAAGAGTCCGTCTTGCTCCCATTTACGTATATGCCATCGGCCTTCTTCTCCAAACTATTATGCTCGTAGACCCGAATCGCGCGTTCGTAAAGAGGCAATGTCTGCGCATTTAAAATAACTTTCATCCCTTTCTTTGGAATCACAAAAGGCCCAAAGTTATCGTAGTTCCATTTGTACTGTGGATCATTTGGAAATGTATTGGCTTGAGCTTCCCCTGGTTTGCTCAGATTCATTTGCATGGATTTGACATTAGACCATGACTTCACCATTTTTACCTGCTCCGGAGTCAAAAAAACAATATATGCTCCGGGCTGAACCAGCGTCACCTCGATTCCCATATCTTTCAACCGTTGTTCATCCAGACCTGTTTCATCGGTCATCACGATATAATCCATCTGACTTTCCGGTGCCACAAAGCCAGGTTGATCATTTACATACAGTACAGCATTCTGCATGCTAATCTTATCTCCCGGCATTCCAACACAGCGTTTAATCAAATGTTCCCTTTTATCTACAGGACGGGTTTTAATGGTAAATTGCTGATGGACGGCATTATAGCCCATTGAACGGACCAGGTCATAATAGGGCTGATCCTGGTTTTCGATCGCTACGGTATCTCCTGCTGGCGCATTAAATACGATAACGTCATTCCGCTTGATTTGCTGAAACCCCGGAAGCCGTTTGTATGGAAGCTCAATCAATTCCGAAAATGCGTTTCCACCAATAACAGGCATCGTATGATGTGCGAAAGGAAATGCAATAGGCGTATTGGGGATTCGGGGACCATAATTCAATTTACTCACAAATAGATAGTCCCCGATCAAAAGCGATTGTTGCATGGAACCTGAAGGAATCATAAAGGCTTCCAATAAGAAACCCCGGATCAATGTTGCTGCAACAGTTGCAAAAACGATCGCATCTGCCCATTCACGGACCATGGATTTCTTATAGGGATACTTAACTTTGAATTCATTATAGGATTCGTGCAATAAGGCTAGCTGCTCCTCTTTTGTCATTGCCTTTTCTTCGCCTCCTACCGCTTTAAGTTTTTTGGCATAAATTCCATTGAGGAACTGAACATTTTTATCCCGCCCCCATAGCGGCAACACAATAAATGGTAACAATACCGCAGCACAGTTTTCCCAAAATCTTCTTTTGCCAAAACAATGGATAAAATCTAGGTATAAGTTGTAAAAGACAAAGACATTCACAATAGGGACAATCAGCAAAGCAATATACCAGGCAGGTCTGTTGGTGATCTGTGCCTGAATCCATTGGCTATAAACCGGAACGATCCCCTCCCAGCCACGACGTCCCGCTTTCTCAAACAAAAGCCAAAAACCATATGCGGCAATAATGGTCAGTACACTAAAAATAATAAGTGCCATATTCTCTTTTTATCGAAATGTTAATAGATAAACGTTAATAAATAAATAATCTGGATGAATCCAACGGTGATGCTTTCGCCTGTTGTAACTCATTGTATCTCATGATATATTTAATAAATATATCATAATTATATTTCGGCTCCTTTTGAAATTCGGCAAATAATTCAGGCTCATCATTTATCAGACGGCCCAATGTCAGTGTCCGTTTCTTCTTGTTCCCACTAAATAGGCCGCTCGAATTACTATTTATTTCAATAACTTCACCTGTTGCTTTCTTGAGTGCATAAGCATATTTTGACTTGGTAAAACCCACTCCAATCATAGGTGCCGCACCACCGCTCCCGATCATCATTCCACCACTGCCGCCGAAATGCAGTTCAGAGACATAGTAGGCCATAATCTCCCCATCAACGAGTACTTCAGCAAAAGTCGGCTCCAGGTCCGGCGCCTTACGAATCTGATAGGTCTGTGGAGAAGTTCCCGGCAGAGGTTCCAGTCCATTTTCTACATAGGACGGTGCATACACTTTCTTTTTGGATTTCCAATAGGCACGGAACACCTGATCGGGCGTAAATGTCAACTTTTCTTTTTGCAGATTCTCAAATTTTAGTTTACGATCCTTGACCGAAGAAATCTTTCCGTACAGCGTGTCCGCATTCATCAATACAAGATAATCTGCATTTGTCTCAGCCACCTGGGCATGAAGTACAGTTGAACCCAATAAAAAAAATACAAAAAAAGCAGTCTTAAAATTTGGTATCAGTCTCATAAACCACTATTTATACCTGTAAAGCTACATAAAAATACATGATTCAACTATAATTCTTCCAGGTTTAACCTTTCTTAAGGAAATCCTCTTCTTTTGGCAACAAATATCTTCCATGCGACAACCTTACCCTCGATAAGTATAACCTTGGACAGAAAACATATACCCAGCTAGCATCAACTTTTCCGAGCAGATATACAAGTCATTCCCAAACCTGATAAGAAATTCAAATCCGAAAAGATTTGAACAGGTACTAATCTCAAGATCTTCATTATCGAAAATCATATTTTTTTAAAAAACACTTTTATTTAGATTTATTATAAACTACTTTTGTCCCCCAAACAAGAATGATTTTACAGCTCTTATGAAAAAAAGATTTCTGCTCTCTATATTAGGACTAGGTACTATAACTTTGGGTTATTCCCAGAAAATTCAGGGATACGTAAAAAATGGCGAAGGAAAGCCCATACCGGGAGCGACAATCACTTTTGCCAAAGAAAGTAAGACCCGGAGTGATGAAAACGGATTCTATACTATTTTTGTCAAACCGGGGACCTATCAAGGGCAAGCTAGTTATCTTGGCAAATCGTCGGAATTCAGTGTATTTTCGATACAAAGCGAAGACTCAAAACAATTGGATTTTCAGATCAATGAAGGTCATCATTTGGACGAAGTCGTTGTTGTAGCCAATCGCAAACCGACTAATATCTCCGAAGTTGCCGGTACCGTTTGGCTGGTAAATTCCGAACAGATACAGCAGCAAGCCAAAAGTGGTGTCCCAATTAAAGAAATGCTTGGGTTACTGATCCCAGGCATGGACGTGGGTCCACAAGGACGGACGAACTATGGACAGAATATGCGGGGCCGTAGTATGTTGGTCATGATTGATGGCGTAAGTCTAAATAGCCTACGTGGAATAAGCCGTCAACTCGATGCCATAGACCCCTTCAATATTGAGCGGATAGAAGTCCTTTCTGGAGCCAACTCAATTTATGGCGGAAATGCAACCGGAGGGATTATCAACATCATTACAAAAAAAGCTTTAAAAGATGGTTGGGGAGCTTCCACAGAGGCTGGTGTACGATCAGGTCTCCGTCATGGTGGCGATGCCGATTGGCGTATTGCACAATCCGTCCAAGCAAAAGGGGAAAAAATTGATGGCAGGCTCGCTTTCGCATATCAGCAGAATGGAGCGACCTACGGCGCAGATAATAAGCAAATATTCACCGATATCTCTCAAACCGACCTCCAATACAATAGATCAATGGACCTTCAGGGAACATTCAATTATCGTATCAATCCCCAGCATAAAATTGCTGTTTTTGGCCAATACTATAATTCAAAGTTTAATGGTGACCGTAGTTTATTTCTTGGAGACAGCATCAAAGCATTCACTCCTGGTAACGGAAATCTATTGGAAATGAGAGATGGATTTAAATCTTCCGTTAACCCAGGTACCAAACGATGGATGGGAACGCTAAACTATACTGGCAATAACATTCTCGGGGGGCAGGATCTTTATGTACAAATTGCAAGTAGAGCAGAAAAAATTGATTTCTACCCCTTTCCAAATAATATCAGCCTCCAGCAGGGCAAAACCATATATACCTCCTCTTCTCGTCAAAATACCGATTACACAGGTATGAAACTTTTGCTGAGCAAAGAGTTGGGCCGCCTAAACTTATCTTATGGAACTGATTTAGATATCGAAAAATTTGAGGCTACCCAAGCTATTTACGATATTCCAAAGGCCTTGACATCAGGCGGATTAGTGAATGAACAGATTTATGCTGTCGGTCGTTATCCCACCATCAAGTCAAAATCATTGGCTGGATATGTACAAGCAGAGTATCAGGTCGCTGATCCCTTGAAATTATCGGCGGGCATACGCTATCAGAACGCCGCCATTGATGTAGCAGATTTTGTAGGCAATACACAGCAGGCTTTACTTGCTTTTGGCATGGGCAAATCCGCCGATCAGATACCCGGTGGAAAAAGTAATTATGGGATGACCACGATCAATGCCAGTGCACTTTACAAAATCAATGCACAACAACAGACCTGGATAAGTTATGCTGAAGGCGTCTCACTCGCCGACCCCGCAAAGTATTTCGGTTATGGTACCTACAAATATGATGCTAATGCAGCACATTATATATTACAGTCGAGTATTAATATTGCCGAAGCTAAATTGCAAGGTGTAAAAACGAATCAGTTTGAATTGGGCTACCGACTCAATCAAGGCGGCCTAAAAGTTCAATTATCTGGATTTGTAAGTCAGTCCAACAAATCTGTGGAGAGCGACCGCAGTACCTACCAGATCTTGGTAAAAGACAACCCGATCCGTAATATCGGTATCGAGGCACAGATTGATTACAGAATCAAAAATATCCTGGTCGGAGCCAATACTTTGGTTATTAATTCAAAAAACAGAATTGAAGGTGAATGGCGAAAACAAGATATTAATTATGCCAGTTCCAATAAATTCAATGTATATGCGGGTTATACCTATGGAGAATGGTCGACCCGTTTACAGATGCTCCAGATACTGGATCTCAAAGATGCAGATGACAAAAAGTTAAAAGGATACAATGCTGTTGACTGGTTTGTCACTTATACAACCAAATATGGCCGCTTTAATGCAGGTGTTCAAAACCTTCTAAATACCAAGTATCAGTCGATCTGGAGTCAACGGGCCCAACTTCTTTATGCTGGCTACAAAGTCCCGGAAATGTTTTACTATCAGGGCCGTGGACGTACATTTACAGTCAATTACAGTATTGATTTCTAGAAAAGAACTGCCCTAAAAGTCAAGTCAAACCCTTTGATATTCGAATATCTGATTGATGCTTTGGGCAGATGGGGCGAAAATCAAGTAAAAACGGGGCTATCCAATGCTTGGATAGCCCCGTTTTCCAATTTTTAACCAGTCCCTCTACCAGAGATTTTCCTATTCAGCACGCTGTGAGCATCCTAAATTTACATCTTAATCAGCGAAAGACTCGTTTCTACCCCTTGTATTTACCTTCAAATTCGGTCGATGCTTTATTTACGCCATTACTCATGCTTTCGAAGGCTTTATTGATATTATCCAGTAGTGTTGATTCAGTAGTTGCATCGGGATTTTTGCTTTTTCGCAATTCGATCAGCTTTGGATAATCCTCGGTCACAATTTTTTTGTAACCATTCAGGCCGTCGAGTAGCGCTTTTTGAAAGCTGGCATCGCCTTTAAAATCGCCCAGATCTTCTACTTTCTTAATATCCGCGTTCAAGGATTTTTCCCAATCTGTGCGCACTTGTTCTGCTTTTGCATAATCGGCTGCATTCATTGCTGCATTCATCGCCTCAATATGCTTTTCACTGCCATTGATGACCGTGATAATTGAATTGTTGTAGGCTACAGGATCCTTTGTTCCTGAATTACAACCTGACATTGTCAGTACCGCTACGGTTAAGATACCTGTTAAGAATTGTTTCATCATTGTTGTTATATTTTAGGGTTTACTAATCTCTATAAGAATAAAAGTCCTTTGCTCGTTAGTCAGCCCCTAGTTTCTACCCAGACCATTACATCCGCATAACTAACTTATCCAAAGATAGTTGAACCTCAATCTTTTTTCTATCACTGAATTCAGGTATTTATTTTTTCAACACAATTATGCAACACAGTTGCTTTTAATATCTTTTTACCTATATTTGTTGCAACTTAATTGCAATATACAATATACAATTTACAAAAACTTAACTCGGTTGATGAACAAACGCAGGATTTTCACACTCTTATTAACGTCTATACTGTCGGTTCCTAACCATGCACAGGAAAAAGTCACAAAAACTGTTGGACTAAAGGAGGTACGGGTCGAAGGAAAACGTTATGGACAATCAGCTGAAGGAGCAATGTCTGTAGCTATCCTGAACAATGATTCACTACAGAAATATCAAGCGGGCAGTTTGATGCAGACTTTAGATAGAGTACCCGGAGTCAATGCCATAGGCATCGGCGCAAGTCAATCCAAACCGCAAATCCGAGGCCTCGGCTTTAACCGGGTGGCCACCGTCGAAAATGGAATCAAGCATGAAGGACAACAATGGGGACTGGATCATGGGCTGGAAATTGATCAGTTCGGCGTAGGCGCAGTCGAAATTATTAAAGGTGCGAGTTCATTTATGTACGGATCAGATGCCATTGCTGGTGTCATCCGTCTATCCTCGCCAACAGCGCCACAAGAAAATGGCTTGCAAGGTCATGCCAACCTATTTACAAGATCCAATAATGCCAGCTATGGCGCTGCGTTACAACTCCAAGGTAGGAAGAACAACTGGGTTTTCGGCGGTGGAGTGACCCATCTCGATTATGCCGACTACCGTGTACCTACAGATACGGTCTATGTTTACAATTATGCCGTCCGTTTAAAAAATCGGCAGGTGCGTAATACCGCGGGAAGGGAAACAAGTTTTCAACTCCGGACGGGTTATGTATCCGAGCGATTTTCTTCTATACTTTATCTAAGTAACTATCATACAAAAATCGGTTTTTTCGCCAATGCGCATGGTCTTGAACCGCGAGGTGTAGATACAGCGCTATACGACCGTTCTGATCGGGATATCCTTTATCCAAGTCAGCAGGTTAACCATTTTAAACTCATTAGCCGAAATTATCTTACACGGGGTATACATAAGATCTGGCTGGATCTTGGCTACCAAAGAAATTATCGCCAGGAATTCAACAACTACACGGCACATGGATATATGCCCCCGGTATACCCGCAGGACATGGACATTCCGATGAACCTCGAACGGCTGTATGATAAAGAGATCTATCATATTACACTAAAGGACGAATTTAACCTGGCGTCACATCGACTGACTATAGGCGGGAATGCTGAGCAACAACTTAATAACATTGATGGTTGGAGTTTCCTTATCCCGGCTTACAGACAAAAAGCAGTAGGCATATTTGTTCACGACCGCTATACGATCAACGAGCAAACCATACTCTACGGTGCCTTACGTTATGACCACAGCAATATGCACAGCTTTCCCTATCAGGACTGGTTTACGTCCAGACTGGAAAATAATCAATCTCTCCATATTGTCCGGGCGGATGAACTTCGACGGAGTTTCCATAGCCTCGTTTGGTCCCTTGGTGTGACACGACAAATAGGCCAATGGGAAACGAAACTCAACGTCGGTAAAAGTTTTCGCGCCCCCCTTGCGCAGGAGCTTGCGGCCAATGGTGTAAATTATCATTATTTCAGTTACGAAAAGGGAAATACTTCCCTCTCCCCAGAGCAATCCTACCAAATGGACTTCTCTGTAGCCCGATCTATCGGAAGTGCTAATATCGCATTTACGCCTTTTTTCAATTATTTCTCCAATTACATCTATCTCAATCCAACATCGGGTTATGACCAGTATTATGGGGCCGGTAATCAAATCTTTGAATATGCCCAAAGTAAAGTAAAGCGTTATGGAGCCGAACTAAATGTGGAGTATCGCCCCTTAGACGCTCTTAAAATAGAATTACTGGGGGAATATGTTCGATCCAAACAACTTTCGGGAAGCAAAAAAGGCTATACGTTACCGTTCTCTCCTCCGCCCTCGCTGGTATTGGATGTAAGTTGGTCTCCAAGAAGTAGCCGCTATATTAAGGCCCCTTATCTCTCTTTAGACTCCAAATGGACCGCTAGCCAGCAGCATATTGTACCGCCAGAGGAAAAAACAAAAGGCTATCAGGTACTCAATCTGCGCGCGGGAGCGCAGCTTTCCTTGGGACGGTCAGCGCTCCAATTGCGCTTGCAGATCCAGAATATTTTTGACACAGCATATATGAATCACACCAGTTTCTACCGGCTGATCTCACTACCTGAACAAGGGCGAAATTTCATCTTATCTGTCGGAATACCGTTCGGAGAGTAAAACCGAAGCTAATAAATTGATTGATAAAAAACGCGTAACGCACTAATCATAAAAAAATAAATAAACATATGCAAAGACTAAAAAAATATGCACTAGTGGCCCTCATCACGGTCTCCACCATCGCCTGTAAAAAAGAAAAGGAAAATATTGACAGCGAAAAACCAACAATAGATATCAGTGGGGCGACCGCCTTTCCAAAACAATGCAGTCAAATCAAACGCGGATCAACTGTTACATTTCGCGCACAATTATCAGACAATATCGCCCTGGGCAGCTACAGTATCGACGTTCATCACAATTTTGACCATCATTCGCACAGTACCGAGGTGGAGGAATGTACATTAGAACCCATCAAGAAACCCGTTAAACCTTTTGTTCTGGTCAAATCTGTCAATATACCGGGACAACCACAACAGTACGATGCCCAGCTTCAGATTGATGTCCCTGCGGATGTTGACCCCGGCAACTATCACTTTATGATCCGGGTGACGGATCAGTCCGGCTGGAGCAGCCAACGTGGGATCAGCGTGCGTATTATTGAATAAGAGCGTCCTCACAGAAAAACAATTCAATTATTTTCTATCATAACATTTAAATCAACAAACATGAAAACCAGAAACATTCACTTTTTATTACTGCTTACAGCGCTTTTCTTTGGCTTTCTGTCCTCCTGTAAGAAAGACAATGCCGATGTTCCCGTTGCAACAAAACCTGAGATCGGCACCCTAGAAATCGGATCTGGCAATAATAAAACAGTAAAAGCAGGCGAAGATCTCCATCTTGAAGGTGATATTGTGGCCGAAGCACTTATCGACAAGATTGTTATCGATATCCACCAGGAAGGTGGCACTTTCAAATTTGCCAAAGTCTATACCGACGAAAAATATGTCGGCAAAAAAAATGTGACTTTTCATGAGCACATCGACATACCCTCTGAAGTTCCAGCCGGTCAATATCATTTTCACCTGACTGTGACGGATAAGGCCGGCAACACGACGACCGTAGAATCTCCGTTGACCATTCAAGCATCAGATGTGAATGTGAAAGCAAGCTATAAGCTTATTTTTACGGAAGTCAAAGGTTCCGTACATGGTGATCATTTTCATGACCTTGCCGATAAAGATCATGTAGAACCCTCATCCATCATCTTTGACAATTCCGGCAAGGCAGTAGCTGGACACGCTCACCTTAAACCAGACGGAATTTATAAAATTGACTTCAAACAGTTTGATGCCACTGGTCAGGAAATTCAGGGACAATATATTAAAGATAAAGCGACAGCCACTTTATACAAAGCGTTCTTAACTGGTGGTGCTTTTATTCTAAATTCTGGCAATAGCGTCACTGGCGCTATCTTCCAACCGAAGGAAACGACCTATGGTGATGGATCCGCAGTAACAGGCGCTATTGAAACCACTGGTATTACGTCTTATTTTACTGCCGGAAAAGACAATGCAGGTGAAAAGGAGCTTGTATTCGTTCTACGAAAATTTAAGGATTCTGCAACCAAAGCGACTATTACCCGAGCAGACTGGAATCGTACAGATTATGCAACCAAATATCCTGGGGAGGACATTATTCGCCTATCTTTCGAATTGCATGCCGAAGAGGGTGAAGACTAATTTCGGAAGAAAGAGCATTTTTTAAAAAAAACACCTTGTTAGCACTTTTAACAAGGTGTTTTTGTCTACGTTTGCCGAGGCCTAGTTTCTTCGTTTTCCTAGCACATTTCCATTGGCATCTACTACAAGTTTCCATTCGTCTGTCCGACTTTTTACTTCGAATGCATACGTAATCTTTTGCTCTTCACTGATCCTGTTTACATCCTCGATGCGATAGCCCGGGAAATCCCTTTTCATCTTTGCCATAACAGCTTTTGGCAAATCATTTTTGGCAAGCGCCTCTTTGTGACGGACAATCTTACCATTACTTTGAATCCAGACTTCATGATCTGTTCCAAACAGACCTGTTTCAAACTCAGCTTCATAAAACCCTGCTTTCAGTTCCCAGTCTACCCCTTTGGCTTTTGGAAACTTTTGTTGAAAACTATTTACGACCACAGCAGGCACCTGACTTTGTGGAATATCCTGAGCAAACGCTCCCATTGTTGAGAGTGCAAGAAGACATGCACTTAATATTGTTTTACGGTTCATGATGTTACTATTTTTGATGTATTACAAAGTAAAACCACGATTCTGTAAAGATTTGGGAATGTAATTTATGTTGGGCGAAAATCCAGTTTAAATAGATGCTGACTATTCTCATACCGATAGGAAATGGAAAAACCATATACATTACATATTGCCTGGACGATTGCTAGCCCCAGTCCCGTACCTTGGGAGGCAGCGTCCGATTTATAAAACCGTGAAAACACCTGCTCCTTATCCAGCGCTGCCTGCGCACTCGTATTGGCAACAATAAGTGTATTTTCAAGAACGGTCACGTTTACATCCCCGCCATCCAGATTATGAAACAAGGCGTTACGGATCAAATTCGACACCATGATATTGGCGAGGGAGCTGTCTAATCGTACCTTAAGTTCATCTTGTTGACTGACACTGATTTTAATATTTTTAAACGCGGCGATATCTTCCAATTCATCGGTGATATGCGTTACCAGCTCATTGATAGAGAGATCTTCATTATGCAGAAATTGTTTATTCTCGATCTTGCTGAGCAGCAATAATGATTTATTCAGTCGCACCAGTCTTTCCGCAGTGTTCAGTACTTCGCCGAGCGTATGTGACTGTTCAGGCTGCAACCCTTCTGCTTCGGCCATCATTTCCAACTTGTTGATCATAATTGCAAGAGGTGTCTGCAACTCATGTGAGGCATTGCCGATAAACTGTTTTTGCTGTTCATACGTTTCCTCGTTATGGTGGATCAGTGTGTTTACAGCAAGCTGTAAATCTTTAAACTCCTTGATGTTTGTATCCATAGCGGGTTTATCGTCAGATTTTCCCAAGCGGAATCTGGTGAGCTGATCTAAAAATCGATATAAGGGGCTCCATAGCCGTTGTATCACGACTTTGTTGATCGAGACAATACTCACGACCAAGAGGACAAATAAAATCAGGACAGAATAAAACAGGTTCTTGATCAAATCACTTTCCTCGATCATTGAGTTGATGATCGATAGCTCATAATAGTGTCCCTTATGTTCAAACGCTGTGGTCAGCATACGTACGGGTTCCAATTCGGGTTCTGGATCATCATCATCCTGCATATACAGCATCGTATCTCTATACACATTTTGCATTTTGATCGCTTGCTGTTCGGAAATTTCACGTACCTTATAATTGTTAATTCCAAATTCCAGATCCGGAGCTACAATGGTCTCAGAAGCCAGTTCCTGAATAATTAAGCGTTTTTGGTTCTCCAATTCCTCATCTATATTATCGTGGATCGCCTCCAGCATAAATAAATAAAAAATGGTCGACCATACTGCAATGACGACCAGCACCGAAATCGAGAGATATTTAAGCGTTTGATTGGCTAATTTCATTTCTCAACAAGTTTATATCCTATTCCGTAGACCGCTTCAAAATCAACTTCCGCTTTCCTTATTAAAAATTTTTTTCGCAAGTTCTTTATCTGTGAATAGATAAAATCGAGATTATCTGCTTGATCCGTATTATCTCCCCAAACATGTTCTGCCAGTGCATTTTTGCTAACGAGACGATTTTTATTCAGCAAAAAATAATTAAGGATATCAAATTCCTTTCTATTTAGCGGTACGGGTTCACCGGCAATCGCAAGGCTACGTTCGTTTAGATCCAGTACGAGATTACCCATTTCCAATGTATTCTTGCCATCCCGTTGTTTTCTGCGCAGTACCGCTTTAATCCGCGCATTTAATTCAGCAATATGAAAGGGTTTGGTCAGGTAGTCATCCGCACCAAGCTCCAGCCCCTGTAGCTTATCATCCAACGAATCTTTGGCGGAGATAATGATAACATTATCCGATTTCCCCTCCTTTTTCAACCGGTCCAGCACTTGTAACCCACTTCCACCTGGGAGCATAATGTCCAATAAGATACAGTCATAATCATAGACCAAAACCTTATCCAGTGCTGATCGAAAATCAATCGCGGTCTCTACAATATAATCCTCTTTAATCAACGAATCTTTCAAGGTTTCCCTCAAATCTGCTTCATCTTCAATTACAAGTACTTTCATTGGACTTTGTTTTTTATTACCGAATTTCAACGTTATTCCCCCCGGATATTACTTTACCGCTACAAATGTATTTCGAATTTAGGAAAGAATTAGGAAAATGGCTATTCTTAGTTGCCTATAAAGGCCCACTGCTATGCCTATGCTGGTTTATTTTTACATATAAGCGAAAAAACAAAGCGCTTTTCGTATTTTAGGTTTTAGATGATCTACTATGGACAAACGTAATGCTAACATCTGGGCCCCTATCATCGGATTGGAAGGGTTTCGCAAAGAACAGACCGCCGGCCGTGAAGAGCTACTTTTCAATGAATTACATGGCGAAAGGCTGATAGACAAAGCGCATAAGCACGATTTTTTTATTATCAATTTATTTGATAAAGCTTCCGGTGTACATACCATTGATTCGATAGATTATCCCATTAAAGATCATCAGGTACATGTACTGTTTCCCGGCCAGATGCACAAATGGCATATATATGCTGGAACTATTGGCTATCAATTGATGATCGAGCGGTCGTTTTTTGAGCATTTTGCCCCTTTTTTTCGTTTTTCTTTTACCAATTATCAGAATCATCCGGTCATCGACCTGACCAAGGAGGCCTTCATTCAGCTACATTATGAATTTGAATCCGTTAAAAAGGAGCTGGAACGCGAGCATTCGCTGATTCCTTTGATTACGGCCCGTGCCGGTGTGATCGCTGCCATTGTCAGCAGAGAAGCAGAGCATGTATTCACCGAATTTAAAGTCTATCAATCTGTCCCGCGGCTTGCCAAATTTAACCTGCTTATCGATGAGTTTTTCAGGGAACAAAAATTGGTCGCTTTCTATGCGGACAAGCTTCATATCTCTCCTAATTATCTCAATATTCTATGTAAAAAGCACCTGAAAATATCTGCCACCCAGCTTATCCACCAACGAATTTGTGTTGAAGCAAAGCGCCTGCTCCAAAGCACGGAATCATCCATTAAGGAAATTACATTTGAACTGGGCTTTGCAGACCAAGCTTATTTTTCCAATTTCTTTAAACAACAGACCGGTGTAAGTCCGAGTGATTTTAGGGAAAAGAGATAAATCACACAAGAAATGGCAGAAATTGCCCAGTGATACGAAAGCTTAGTGTATATATCTTTGTCTATAGAAATTGATCCACTTTATGGATCACTCACTTAGATTGTAACGTAAATAGGAAATAAAATGAAACCAATGGCGCTTACACGCAAGGAATTTATCCGCAACTCAGCCCTGGCGCTTGCTGGAGCAACATTGATCCCCGGGATGCTATACGCAGAAGAAGCTGGTTCAATAGCCCATCAGTCCATGTTGGACGGACATCAAGGCAAAAAAAGTTATACCTTAAAAAATGTGCTGCTGGAAACAGGTTTTGAGTATGATGGCAATGGCCAAGTGATCGCAACCAAAACCGGTCTTTTCTCCGTGCAGATCGAAGCCGGGAAAATCAAAAAAATAAGTTCCAACAGTACCGACACTAATGCCATAGATGCAAAGGGCAGATTGATGCTTCCATCTTTTAGAGACATGCACATTCATCTGGACAAGACCTTCTACGGTGATAAATGGCAAGCTGTAAGACGTGGAGCAGGCGGTGTAAAAGGCATGATTGCACTCGAACAACAGCTCCTTCCTGAACTGCTTAAAAATTCAACCTATAAAGCAGAAAAACTAATTGAACTACTGCAATCCAAAGGTACAGCTTTCGCAAGGAGCCATGTAAATATTGAACCTACCTCCAAATTGGAGTCCTTACATAACCTACAGCGTGCATTGGAAAACAAAAAAAACAGTTTCGGTGCTGAACTCGTTGCTTTTCCGCAACATGGCGTGTATTACACCGATTCCGTACCCTACCTGAAGGAAGCAGCCAAGACTGATATTGATTTTATCGGCGGAGTAGATCCTTTTACCATCGATGGCGCCATTGAGAAAACGATGGATTTTACCGTACAGCTGGCACTGGATCACAACAAAGGAATTGATATCCATTTGCATGAGTCCGGAGAATCGGGACTAAAAACGGTCGAGTATCTGATCAAAAAAGTAAATGAAAACCCGGCGCTGAAAGGCAAAACCTACCTCAGCCACTGTTTTGTACTGGGGCGTTTGGAAAAGGCCAAACAACAGGAAATAACTGAAAAGCTGGGTGCTGCCCAAATCGGCATTGTTTCAACCATTCCTTTTGCAGGACTCATTATGCCTATCCCTACACTGCTAGAAAATAAGGTCACCGTCATGACGGGAAATGACAGTATTGTCGATCATTGGAATACTTTTGGTACAGGAAGTGTTCTCCAAAAAGCCAATATGGCGGCACAAGTCTATGGACAGGTCACAGAGTATGGTTTATCACGCATGCTGAAACTGGCTACAGCCGGCCCGATTCCATTGGATGACCAAGGAAAACAGCAATGGCCAAAAGCCGGTGATGATGCCAATATCGTCCTTATCGATGCCAGCTGTTCGGCAGAAGCCGTTTCACGGATTTCACCCGTAGGGTCCCTTATCTACCAGGGCAATATTGTCTACTAGGTTGCAGACAAGCGATATTATCACGAACTAGATCTTTTTATACACAATGGCGGTCAATTGCTTACTATAAGCAGTTGATTGCCCCATTGTGACCTATAATTGCTATTAAAACAGTATTAAACATCATGTCAACCCCTTATACAGCCCCGCTAAAGGGCAACTATACACTTAAAAACGTCCTTTTGGAAACGGGATATATTTCCGATGAGAAAGGGATAAACGCAACTAAAACTGAACTCTTCTGTATAGAAGTCAATGCCGGAAAAATTACCAGGATATTTCCAAATAATCCACAACATACCACAGCAGTTGATGCTAAGGGTTATTTAATGCTGCCCGCTTTCAGCGATATGCATGTCCATCTGGACAAAACATGGTATGGACTACCATGGCAAGCACAATCTCCCAAAAAGAGAACGGTGCTGGAGATGATTGCTTATGAACAGGAAATTATCCCTGAATTACTTAAGACATCGACCACACGGGCAGAACAACTGATTGACCTGTTGCAAAGCTATGGTACCAGCTTCGCACGGACACATTTTAATGTGGAAACCACTTCTGGGCTCCGTTCTCTGGAAAATCTCCAAAAAGCACTGGACAAGCGCAAGGAAAGTTTCAAGGCAGAATTGGTCGCTTTTCCGCAACATGGATTTTTTTATACCGACTCTGCGCCACTCATGAAGGATGTAGCCCAGATGCCGAGTGTGGGTTTTATTGGCGGGGTAGATCCCTATGGGATCGATAAAAATATTGAAAAAGTACTCGATTATACGGTAACATTAGCGCTTGACAATAATAAAGGGATTGACATCCATTTGCATGATGGTGGAAAAGAAGGTATACACACGATTGAATACCTTGCCGAACAGGCGCTTCAGCATCCGAAGCTACAGGGGCGCACTTTTGTGAGCCATGCCTTTGTACTGGCCCAGTTACCGGTAGCCGAAGTAGAGCGTATTGCTGAAAAATTAGCAGCGGCCAAAGTTGGCATTGTCTCGTCTATCCCTTTTGGCGACCTGGTCATGCCTATTCCAACGCTGTTGAAGCATGGTGTTGACGTTTTGGTCGGGAATGACAATGTACAAGACTATTGGAGTACATTCGGCCCCGGAAATATGTTAGCAAAGGCCAATTTAATGGGCGAAATATATGGATGGAGATCCGAGTTTGACCTATCAAGGACACTCCGCTTTGCAACACACAATACCTTGCCACTGGATGACAAAGGTCTTATGCAATGGCCGAGAGTGAATGACAGGGCCGAGTTTGTACTGATCGACGCAAGCTGTTCTGCAGAAGCTGTTTCGCGCATATCCCCAACCATGGCCCTGGCCCATGAAGGTGCATTCTACTGGAAAAAATGAGCCCTACATATATTGTGAAAAACAGAAAATCCCGGTGTTAGATAAAACCGGGATTTTTTTCTTCAACCATTGCTTCTTCTCATACATGAATTCCTCTAGCTTTCCCAATCGGGAGATAACGCGTATAGAAGTACAGCATGATTGATAAAAAACCGAAAACACAAACTCGAGTTATTACGATCGCTTAAAGAGCCGCATGATACGAGGCTCTACCCAATCGCTTAAGATATAAGCAACAGCCAACATCAGGAGTGTAACAGCAGAAACAAGTACATATTTGTTTACATGTTCATGAAACCGATTGAAAATAATAAAACCAATATGCTGATGAATAAGGTATAAGGGATAAGTTAGCATCCCGATTTTGACAAATTTTGGCGAATTGAGATATTGCAGCTTTTTACAGGAGACTAATAACATAACCATATAAAATACAACGATTGTCGCAGCAATAATATAGGGAGAAAAATCACTATGGAATGTCCTTGCTAACCAGTGGATGCGACCAATCGCTCCATCGATGGACAGGTACAGGCAGCAGGACAATACAATAAAATGCTTCAGCGCTGGGCCCTGTAGGAAAATTTGACAGAAGACAATGCCCGCAATAAAATAAGTACTCCAATCCAGCATGAAAAAGTGGTGAATGGCATCATAAATAGCTGATGGGCCAATAAACAGGCGCAATCCTGACAATAACAACCAAAAGTAGACCAGATAATCCAAACTGATCTGCTTAAACCGGTTTATAATAAGAAATATGGCTATAATGAGGTAAAATTTCAACTCCACATATAAGGACCAATAGGCGCCATCTATATTACCCTGACCGAGCAGTTCCTGAACCATCGTAAAATTGGCCAAAAGCTGTTTGAATGTAACCAGATAACGCGGGGCGCCAAAGAAATAAGAGATCACAAATGTTAGGATCAAGCAGATCCAATACATCGGATACAAACGTTTAAAACGTGAATAACAAAATTTTGGCAGCGAACGATGTTTTATGGAAAAGGCGATCACAAATCCGCTGATGATAAAAAAAAGATCTACACCAAGATACCCATACTTGAAATATTCCCCAATCTCATCGAACCGCAGCAAAGACATATTTCCGCCTTTATATCCCCGATATAAATAGTGATACAGTACCACTGCGGATGCAGCGATAAAGCGAAACAGATCAATTTGATAGATTCTTTTGGATTCAGCCATTTGAGCGCAAATATAGGCGGTTTGATTTATAGTTTCGGATAATGATTCCAAAAAAGAGTACGCTAAACCTCATTATTTACTACTGTAAATTCGACTTGCAAACGCGCATACATCCTCTAATTTATAACATCATTATGTGACTATCCTACATTGTATTTCCTTTGTATCCTGATTAACTTTACTCATATTATATCCGTAAAACGAGGAAATTATGAAAAAGAACCTATTAATAGTCTTTATTGCCGTCGCCGCCATATGCTTCGGTTTTCAAGCAAAAGCGCAAACTGCCACATCGGGTCCCGTCACTGTCAATATTAATCTTACCGATGCCATCTCTATTACCTTAGGCGCCGATCCGACAGTAAATTTCGATTATACCACAGCCGCCGATTATGCCGCGTCAAAAACGGTCACGAAAGCGAATCATTTTACGGTGGTCAGCAATAAGCCCTATGACCTTACGGTAACCGCTGGTGGAACATTTACACCAGCTGGTGGACCTGCACTAAATATTGTTACAGTCACTGTACCGGCTGCAACTGCCAATGGTGGAACTCCAGTTGCCAATGTACCACTTAGCACTACTGCTGCTCCTCTGGTCAATGGTTCGACGGCATCCACAGGTGCAATCTATACCGTGGATTATACGATCTCAAATCCGGCATCGTTATTAAACCTTGCAGGATCGACTTATAGCACTACAGTAACTTATACAGCGACACAACAATAAAAATCTGACTAAACATTTTATTCGTGAGATATTATTTAGCAGTATGTGTTATCCTGATATGCAATACCCTGGTCCACGGACAGGGTATTTCCATTTCACCTTCCCGGATATTTTTTACCGGTGAAGCCGGACAGACCGTCAGTCAGGCCATTACCTTTAACAATACGTCCGCGAGCACACTTTCCTTTATCGCAAACCTGAAAGACTGGGACCGGGACTCCTTGGGCAGCAAACGGTATTATGCCATAGGGAATAATGCCGGGTCAAATGCTTCGTGGCTTACCTTATCTGAAAATACGGTACAGCTCGCTCCTGGGGAAACAAAAGTGGTCAATCTTTCCATGACAATCCCTGATCATCCGACAACAAAACAGCAGCGCCATACCATGCTTTTCTTTACGCAGGTTAAAGAGCAAAAAGCTGCGCAGGCAAATGGACTGCAGATGAACGTCCTGATTGAGGTCGGTATTCAAGTATACCATACACCAACAGGTTTAAAAGCTGGTGATCTGGAATTTCTTGCCTATGAAGATAAAGGCGCTGTTACTGTTCAGGGCAGTAACGCTGTACGCCGGATGGAAGTCAAGGTTAAAAATACAGGCCAGCTCAATAAGGATGCTTATGTACGGTTTGAGCTGACCAATATAGAAACGGGAGAAGAGACACCTGTGGACGCTGTGGGCATAGCAATGCTTCCCGATTCCGAACAATGGGTCCGTGTAGACCTACCTGGTAAACTTGCCCCCGGTCGATATCTCGCGGTTGCGATACTTGACGCAGGCAGCCAATATGATTTAAAAATTGCGGAGAAGGAAATTACATATTAGTTTTGCTACATTGTTGATTAGTATAGGTCACTGTATATCTCTTGCTAGGGCACAAGTCACGATTAATCTGCCGCAAGCAAATATCCAAGGGCGTACGGACTACATCGAAAGTTTTACCGGTGGCCAATATTCTTTTACTTTACTTGCCCTGCTCCCAACAATCAGTACCCGGGCAATTAACAGCACGAGTTTTGTCAGTACAACAGGCGGGGGAACAGTCCCCTTAAATGTAACACACCTTAAACTAGAAAAAATTAACAACCTTTCGCTTCTCGGATCAAGTAATGATGTCACCTTATCAACTACCGATCAGGTTTTAGTCAGTTCGCTAGCCACAGTAAGTGTTGCTGCAGGACCGGTTATTCTCAACTCACGTTTTGTTACGGCAAATCAAACATGGATTGCAGGCATTTATAAGACTACGCTATCGCTTACCGCCTCAGGCATTTTAGGCGGCAGCATTACACCCCCGAGCCAAGATTTCTCCATCAGTGTCCCCGGATTTATAAGTCCCCCGGCGAGTATCGGTACAACGAGCATTTTAATCAATGATTTGAGCTATTATCGTGCTGCGAATGGCATCAGTAGTAACAGCGTTATACCGCTATCGACCACCGTCCCTTATATACCAAGTATTAAAACTGGGAATACTCAATTTAGCTTTAGCACCAGTTCAGCCTATAATGCATTACCGGTTATTCCTGTCTCAACCGTGAATACAACCTTAACGGGCATTGCGAATGCGACATCCGGGGCTCTATCCACCACGGATCAGTCTTTGACCAATACCAGTGGTATCGCTGTTCCGACCAACAACAATCAATCCTTGACCTATTCCTATCGTATTGGAGCAAGCCAACTGAAAACAAACTTTGTACAGGCAGGCACATATACTGTTCCGCTAACCTACAGCTGGAACAAACTATCGTCAGCCTATCCCAGTGGCAGCCTACAGGCACAGGCAAACGGAAGCCTCTCTGTCGTCGTAAGCGACCTCGGCGAAATCGTTGCCAATCAACAAACCGTCAATCTTGCTTTTGCAACAGCCAATGATTATAAGAATGGTGTCAATTTAAATATGCCCGCCCATCTTAAGGTGAGTAAAACCACGCCATATAACCTTTACGTGCGCGCGACATCGACAAACTTTGCTTCAGGAGGCAATAGTATCCCATTAAATGTATTGCGCATTGGTCCAATGGCTGGTCAAGGCGGCATGAATACCATTACCCTATCCACCACAGCCCAGCAGCTTATCCAGAATGCCGACCCTGTGATAGACCGTAATCTCAACATTCTTTACAGTATCCCTGCGAGCGCGACAAGTATGCTTCTCAATAAGCCTCCCGGTGCCTATTCGGCCAATATTATTTTTAGCTTTGTCGCTCCTTAAAAGCGTTTAACACCAACTTTTCTACGCTCATCCCGATAGTTAAAATCGGGAATCACAGCATCCTTATCCGTTTTTACTTCGATCTCACAATTTTGATTTTCGATCGAGAAGGGCATTCCTTCGGTAACAACAGCTATGCGGTAGTTCCCCAATGGAAGATACAGCACATACTCACCGTTTTCAGAACTTAATGTACTGTAGGTTTTCCCTTGGCGGTCTACAGCGGTTATTTTTATTCCCCCTAGCTGCGGTCTTGATTTTAGATACCTATTCTCGACAATCTTAATACGGCCTTTTAATGGCCTTGTTTTTATCAGTGGAATTTCCAACCGCTGATTTTTAGTCATCAATACATTGATTGGCCCCTGCGAGACCCAGCCTTTGCCATTCTCCACCTGTACGCTATATGGGCCGGCCACCATATCCACAAATTTCACACGACCTTTCTCGTCTGTTAGTGCCACCTCCTTTCCAATTCGCACCAAAACGGCCTGGGCTTTGGCTTCATTACCATCGTTTATACCATTATTATTACCATCTTCAAAAAAAGTAAGTTCCAGCTTACGACCTTTCTGACCGGCACGTCGACCAAAATTCTTTTCTATACCCAGTCGAATCTGTCTGTTATTAAAAGAATATCTATTCAATGGGTTAGGATCAGGCGGTAAATTCGGATCTACAAGAAACAACGATTTTCCGCTTATTGCGGTATAGAATATATCGGCTGTCAGATTCCAATTATCTTTTATCTGCCAGCGGACATGACCATTTACCGACAGATTATTACTTCGGGAGAAACCATAATAGCTATACATGGTCGAAAGCTGTACATGCAGCTGATTATTAAAGGCGTAAAATTGCGTATTTGGTCCCAATGAATAAATGCTATAATTCGAATTTACGCTGGTTGCCAAAAGATCACTTAAGTAGTACGGATTAATCTGGATAAATGTATTAAATCCAAAAAATGCATTCGTATAATTACCATTGATGCGGACCGAATGAAATGGCGCAATAGGTCTATTGGAGGTATTTCTGTAGGTATATCCATAATCTGTTTGCAGCGAGAACCGGTGCTTTGAGGTAAAAAAATTAAGATCGGCTACTGTACGAAGGGAATTCGATTTCCAGTTCACCGGATTAGTTGCCATTCCCCACCAATTCTGGTATGCAGCATGTTGTGCCATAAAATAGGGCCTAAGATCAAGTTGCAACTTTCCAAGGCCAGTATGATACCCCAACTCATAAATCAGTATCCTTGAAGCATTATTAAAAAAATAGTTTCTGTCTCCAGTAAGGTACTTTGGTTTATTATCCATATAGCTGATCCGGGCAGAGAGGTTTCGATCGTTGTCCAGCAACATCGTTATACGCGAATCTGTTTGGGTAAGACCTCTGCGCAGACCCACATAGTACGGTGAGCTATAATAGTTGACACTTGTAATCTGATAGTTACGAAAGGCGTTATTGTAATTTATACCCCCTGCTACGGCTAGCCTATTATTTCCGCTTTCAACCTGCTCGATGCTTGTGCCTCCTTCCAAGAAAAGGCTATTATTATTGCCTAAATCAATAGCACCTTTACCACTGAACAGACTGCTGCGCACACCACGATAGTCATTATTGCTATGTAAGTAAGCGATGCTGTTCTCCTGATTTTTGTCGGATTGAATAGCATATTTAAGGCCAACAATGTCCCCACCAGAAATTGGATTATCCATCTCCGTGAACAACATGTAATTGTTCTGGATTGCATACAAACTGAGGGAACGCCGATGATCGAATTTGTAGGTCCCTTTTATACCACGTCCATTGATAAACTGATCAAGATTTTCATAAATATTACCCAGTTTTACCCCCCACTTTTCGGTATCATAATCCAGATACGTATCGTATAGATTAAAGGTGCGTTGATCTTGATAATAATCTAAATTCATTCGATAGCTCAATTTATCCTTATTGTTCAGCTCAATTTTGCCATCCCCCTGCAACTGGTAAACTGAAATGTCCTTCCCCAGATTGATATAACGTAAAGCAGCACGATTGTCAAAAGGTTGATTTTGCAAATTCATATTGGAAAAGAAACGCTTTACACTTCCCACGGTCATTACACGGATACGATCGGTGGCCAACACGCTACCACCGCCCTCGATGGCCTGAATATCAACATCAAAATCCACATTTGTATTTTTTTTCCGCAACCGGGCCGTAAAAGTCAACAAAGACTGACCTCCCGCGGCTATGGTGAATGGCATGATCTCACCAATGATCTCCAGATCAGGAGAAAGGTTAGGAAAACGCAACTGAGCCGTCAGCGGTACCAGCCCCCGATTGATCGCCCGCACTAAAAATTGTGTCTGCCCCGTGGCCTGGTCCAGGTAATATTCAGCTTGTTCGGTCTGTATGAGGAAAGACTGTTCCATAGCCAACTGTGTATAAAAAGACTGATGTTCCTGTATTTTTATTGAGGGATCATTCGATTCAAATCCGATTGTAAAGGTTTGTGTTCCCTCAGCAATGGTCTGGCGATCGGCGATATATTTTAGCGGAAACAACTTCGTTTCTTTGGGCTTTAAAGTAATCGACAGCGGCAATTTTATTAGGCCCCGAAGAGCCGCAGTGTTGGCTGCTGTAGGCTTTAATTCAATTGGTCTATCTGTGCGATTACTAATATTTAATTTGTTGGAGAATGTTTGTGAAGATGTAATTTGTATTGTATCACGTTCAAAATAATACGTAATATCGTACTGTTGCTGACTTTTCGCTATGGATAACAAAACAGCAAAATAAAAAAGAAACAGGAAAATCCAACGGCTTCTTATTGGCATATCGTACGGTTCAACTATCCATAAAATTCAGGCTAAATTCGAAGAGATTGAAATATTGTCGGTCACATGTTCATGTAACAAAATATTAAACTGTCAACTGCGCGATCAGTTGCCCTTTACTGTTGATCTGTAGCTTTCTGTAAATTCGTTTGATATAGATCCGCACGGTATCCAATGAAATGTTATACTTTTGGGCGATCATCTTGTAACTTAACCCTTCGATAATTCCTTTGGCAATCTGCAATTCACGGGCGGTCAGCAGATCTTCCACTTTTTTTGATTTAAAACTCTGTTCGATCAAGGCTCTATTGACACTGGGACTCACAAATGAACCTTCATTTAGGGTAATATAAATCGCGGACACCAAAGATGGCAGGCAAGTCTGTTTCAATAGATAGCTAACCGCCCCATATCGAAAGCAGTTACGCACCGTTCTTACATCAGCCAGCTCGGTTAATACAATAATTTCAGTTTTTGGAAAGGCATTTTTTGCATGTTCAACAAGTAAAGGTTCTTGATCTGCAATATCAACAATCAATACATCTGGCGCAAGCATAGCCCGATCTATATGTCCGCTGCTTGTATCAAACAGAAGTTCGATCCTATTTTCACCCACTTTATTTTCTTTATCAAGTATTCGCTGGGTTTCCATTCTTGCGCTTTCGTCTCTATCAATAATGCCTACCGTAATCATGTGCTTGTTTATTATTCCGTCTTATAATCAGTCTTATACCCAGCTATATCGCTTTTCGGTATATTTGGCGTTACTCGAAGATCCAAAGGGAATCTGAGCCGCTCATGCATCAATTACCTCTTTCTTAAAAACAACTATTAGAAAAGAATTGTTTTACAAAAGAAAAACACATAAATATAGTAGAAATTTTTACACATAAATCGATTCTTGTCCATATACCCCAAACGGAGAGAAGGACAATCTTTTTATGTTGTAAAATAAGTCGAAAACACCCTGCAATTTACAGGAATAGAAACTTTTCATAGCTGATATTGTGTGTAATACGATCACTATACACAATATAGCTTTTTTAGGCTAAAAAATAATAAAAAAGTCTTCATGGCCTAAAAACATTTATTCAGACCTCTTTTATCTTAGTTAAGATTGAAGAGCTATTTAAATTGCTGTAGTGTCCTGCGATTAGCCGCAACCCTTTCTTTATCAATAAACCAGCCCCATTTTCCAAAATATGTCCGGATAGAACGAATATGAACTTTGAAAAGGTTAAAATTTTTACTCGATCCGGCAGCGTAACCATGTATAATAGATGTCTTCGAAAAATAAACAGTTCTATATTTCCTATTCATTCTTCTCGATAAGTCCCAATCCTCAAGATACATAAAAAAGCGGTCGTCGTATAATCCCACTTCGTCCAATGTGGACGTTCGTAACAACGTAAAACATCCTGAAAGTACAGGAGTATCATAGATGAGATGAGGTGATACATTTCTGAGCTCATATTTTTCTACGGAAGACAGAAAAATATTAAACTTTCGATACAATATCCGTTTTAAAAATATTAAGGGATCAGGCAACAATTTGGGTAAGAACTGGATGGTTCCATCAGGATTCAAAATTTGCGGCATAGCCATCCCAACATCAGGATTAGTTTCCATAAAATCCACCATTGCATTAATAGTATCATCCAATAAGAGAACATCCGGATTAACAACAAAATGATATTTACTCCCCATAGTTATCGCTCTCTTTATTCCGATGTTGTGCGCAGCTCCAAAACCGGGATTACTTGGTTGATGAATATATTCGAAACGCGGGTGAAAGTCTCTGATTTCTTTCTCAATCGAATTTAAAGGAGAATTATCAATGATCAATAAGACATCAATATCTGGTCCATCCATTCTCTTTAATAACTCCTTGATCTCGGAATACGCCTGTTTATATAATACTATAGAAGCTGTAATCATTGTTATTTATTTGCACCTTTAAGAAAGCCGGCCGTATGAGACTCTCCTTATCTTTCCTAATTATTTCTCTCTCTAAACCGTTAATTGGGAGTTTTGGATAATTTAATATCCGTACTGCTAAGCTGTTAAAAAAAACAGCTTAACAACTACAAAAATATTAAAATTATTTAACCAAACGGCATAAATATTCACCATAGCCCGATTTACACAAAGGTGTAGCGATGGTTAATAATTGCTGCTTGTCAATATACCCCATACGATAGGCAACTTCTTCAATAGCTCCTATTTTCATTCCCTGACGTTCTTCAATGACCTGCACAAATTGTGCAGCCTGCATTAGTGATTGGATCGTTCCCGTATCCAACCAGGCTGTTCCCCGATCGAATATGCCTACTTTTAGCTTTCCGTTCTTTAAATATTCTTTGTTGATATCTGTAATCTCCAGTTCCCCACGTGCTGATGGTTTGATACTTTTTGCGATCGCAACGACATCATTATCATAAAAATAAATTCCCGGGACAGCATAATTTGATTTCGGCTGTTTTGGTTTTTCCTCAATAGAAATCACGTTTTTGGCCGCATCAAACTCCACCACTCCATAACGCTCGGGATCGTGTACCGGGTATGCAAATACAACCCCTCCATCCGGATCTGCACAGGACTGCAGCAGTTTCGACAGGCCCGAACCATAGAAAATATTGTCGCCTAGGATCAGCGCTACCTTATCCTTCCCTATAAATTCTTCGCCCAACAAAAAGGCCTGTGCCAAACCATCTGGACTCGGTTGCTCCTTATATTCAAATCGACAGCCGAGTTGGGAACCATCGCCTAATAGCTTTTGAAAGTTGGGTAAATCCTGTGGCGTCGATATAATCAATATCTCACGGATACCTGCAAGCATAAGCGTAGATAAGGGATAGTATATCATTGGCTTGTCATATACGGGCATTAATTGCTTACTTACTGCGAGCGTTAGCGGATGCAAGCGGGTGCCCGATCCACCGGCTAATATAATTCCTTTCATTTTATCGTATTGAGTGTTGCGATCTTATTATTTTTTAACTTCCTCGGCTAGCATTCTCGCTAAGCTCTCCTTCCATTCCGGCACGACCACATCATAGACTGCTTTAATCTTTGCTTTATCGAGCAGTGAATATTTCGGTCTTTTTGCCGCCGTTGGATAGGCACTCGTCAGAATCGGCTTTACCTGACAATCAAACGAACGAAAATCCCGTATGGCTACAGCAAAATCATACCAGGATATTTCCCCTTCATTGCTGTAGTGATAGATTCCAGGGTTCCAGTTTGTCGCATCAGCAATTTTCAGAATCGCTATCGCCAGATCTTTCGCGTAAGTTGGGCTACCCATCTGATCGTTGATCACATTCACTTCCTCCCGCTCAGCCATAAGGCGGCACATGGTTTTGACAAAATTCTTACCATAGGCAGAATATACCCAGGACGTCCGGATAATCACTGCTTCAGGATGCCACTTTTGGATAGCCTGTTCACCGGCAAGTTTGGTCTGTCCATACACATTGATTGGTGCTGTTGGCGCATCTTCTGTCAGCGGAACAGCAGCATTTCCATCAAATACATAATCCGTTGAAATGGCAATCAACTTTGCGCCATGAAGACGGCAATATTGCGCAATCTCCTCACAGGCCAAATGGTTGACTAAATTGGCGGTCTCGCAGTCCTCTTCTGCTTTATCTACTGCTGTGTACGCGCCTGCATGAATAATTAAATCCGGTTGATACATCGCCAAAATATCCTGGATCAACAGCATCTGATCTAATGGCAGTTGCTTACGATCCAAAAAGTAGCATTCTTTTTCTGTATCGTTTATCAATAATTCATGCAGTTCTGACCCCAATTGCCCAGTAGCACCGGTAATGACGATTTTCATCAATCTCTTTTTTATGGTTCAAATAGCCTGATCCGTTTAGCTGTTCCTTGCAGGGCTTCTAAAGGAATCAATTATGCTATCTTATTATTTTAATTTATTATTGGAGAATGCTGCAAAGCTTTGTGCCTCCTTATCCTTTTGCGACAAAATCATCTGATCTACCGGAACTTGCCAATTAATTGCCAATTGCGGATCCAATGGATATACACCATCCTCCGATTCCTTGTTATAATTATTATCACATTTATAAGAAAAAACGGCATGTTCAGACAAAACAGAAAAGCCATGTAAGAACCCACGCGGGACGAATAATTGCCTTTTATTTTCAGCTGAAAGTTCCACGGCTACATGCTGCCCATAGGTCGGTGAATCGGGTCTGACATCAACGGCTACGTCCAAGACTTTCCCCTCCAGTACACGAACCAGTTTTGCCTGCGCATGTTCAGCAGCCTGCATGTGCAATCCCCTGACAACCCCATATTGGGATTGTGACTGATTATCCTGCACAAAATGAGGGTTATGTCCCAATATGGCTGCCAGTTTATTTTCATTGTACGATTCAAAGAAATACCCTCTTTCATCTTTAAATACTGCGGGCTCTAAAATAAAACAACCGGACAGTTTCGTTTCTATATGTTTCATCTTTAAGCGCCGTGATATTGTTTGGTATAATACTTCTGATAGTCCCCCGAAGTCACGTGGTCTAGCCATTCCTGATTCGACAGGAACCAATCTATCGTCAATGAGAGCCCCTGTTCAAAAGTCACGGATGGACTCCAGCCCAATTCCGAATTGATTTTACTGGCATCAATGGCGTAGCGCAGATCATGACCGGGTCGATCTTTCACAAAGGTAATCAGGGAAGCAGCAGTCCCCTCTTTCCGGCCCAACTTGGCGTCCATTTGCCGGCATAGTTCCCTGATGAGATCTATATTCTGCCATTCATTAAAACCACCCACATTGTACGACTCGCCATCCTTACCTTCATGAAAAACCAAATCGATCGCTTTCGCATGATCAATCACAAAGAGCCAGTCCCGCGTATATTTGCCATCGCCATATACGGGTAGCGGTTTGTTATTTAAGATATTATGAATACACAATGGAATCAGCTTTTCAGGAAAATGGTTCGGTCCATAGTTATTGGAACAATTCGTCAAGACAATTGGTAGCCCATAGGTATCGTGATACGCACGTACAAAATGGTCTGAACTCGCTTTAGAAGCAGAGTATGGCGAATGTGGATCATACTTGGTCTCTTCCGTAAAAAAACCAGATTCACCCAAGGCACCGAATACCTCATCTGTAGAAACATGGTGAAAGCGTTTTCCTTCCACGTTATCCTTCCAGATAGCACGCGCGGCATTCAGCAAATTTACTGTTCCAATTACGTTGGTCATCACAAATGCCGTAGGATCCGCAATTGAACGGTCGACATGCGATTCCGCAGCCAGATGAATGACCCCATCCGGCTGATATTGTTCGAAGATAGACGTTATCTTCACCTGATCTGTAATATCGGCTTTCACAAACGTGTAATTTGGACTATCCTCAATATCTTTCAGATTTTCCAGATTACCTGCATAGGTTAGTGCATCCAGATTAATAATCTGGTAGTCTGGATATTTTATCACAAACTCCCGTACAACATGAGATCCAATAAAGCCAGCACCTCCTGTAATTAAAATTTTTTTCTTCATATATATTGGTTGTGGACGAAATACCAATCCGGCTATTTTGTCCAAATGATTACCTCGATGAAATAGTTCGCTAAAATTAGGTTGATTTTTGCGAATTGACAAGTTTTTATTGGAGAAGAAAATACAGCCCATAAAAAAATCCCTTTGCAGGGATTTTTATTGTATTTGTCTAAGTATTTTATTTTAATCCATTGGAATGCGCATCCAACGGCTGTTTCTTTGTTATACTTTTTTTATCAGCGAATAAACGGGGACATCATCAACAAGCTCCTGTTCAATCGGATTATCCAAAGCCTCATACTCGGAATTTTGAGACTTAAATTCAGGGACGATTCGTTTCATAGCCGCGACCAAGTCCATAAAATCCGGCAAGTGCTGATCCGCATCCACGATCTGCTGGCAAACCGCATTGATGCGTTCCGCCTTTAAATGCAATTCATCGTGGTTTACTTTTGCAATCATAATTTTCGGATGGTGCGTTTTGACGGTGTTTTCATTATTGGCCAAAAGTTCCTCGTAGATCTTCTCTCCCGGGCGTAGGCCGACGATTTTGATATCAATATCCTCCGGATACCGGTAACCTTTTAACTTGATCATGCGTTTGGCCAAATCCATTATTTTAACGGATTTCCCCATATCAAAGACAAATATCTCGCCACCCTTGCCCATTACGCCAGCTTCCTGTACCAACTGACAGGCTTCCGGAATAGTCATAAAGAAACGCGTGATCTCCGGATGCGTCAGGGTCAATGGCCCACCACTGGCCATCTGTTTCTCAAACAGCGGAATGACCGATCCATTTGAACCAAGCACATTTCCAAACCTAGTGATGATAAAACTGGTTTCGGATCTACCGCTACAGCTGCTCACATAAATTTCAGCCATGCGTTTGGTCGCCCCCATCACATTGGTCGGGTTGACGGCTTTATCCGTAGAAACCATCACCATTTTCTTGGTGCCATATTGCATACATAGATCGGCGACATTTTTACTTCCGAGTACATTTGTCTGAATGGATTCATACGGATTTGCTTCCATCAATGGCACATGTTTATAGGCGGCAGCATGGAAGACCAGATCAGGTTTATACTGCGCAAATATGCTTTGCATAAAAGCGTAGTTGCGCACATCGCCAACAATGCAATGCAAATGCTCGGGCTGAGTTGCCTTAATTGATTGCTGGATATCATATAAAGCAGATTCTGCCTGATCCAATAAAATCAATTTACTATAGTAGCGCCGGGCAATCTGACGGGCAAGCTCTGAACCAATCGAACCAGCGGCACCAGTAACCAGAATCACCTTACCTTTCATCTCCCCTTCGATTTCCGGATGATCCAGCTTAATCGGCTTACGGCCGAGTAAATCTTCGATTTTTAAGGGACGGATCTCCCGTTTGGCGCCAGAATTGAGCAAGATACGGGCCGGTGGCATAATTTTAAGTTCGAGGCCTACATTTTGAAACCAGTCAGACACATATTCCAAGCGCTCCGGATCATTATTCTCTACAGCAATGATCACCTGCGTGATCTCATGTTTGTCTATATATTCCTTGGTAATTTCGGTAATGTCTTTAATTTTCAATCCCGCGAGACGCTTTCCAATTCGGGAGACTTTATCCTCTACAAATGCGACTACTTGATATTTAATCCGTGGATCTTCTTTCAATAAGGAAAACGAGACAAGTCCCGGACGGGAAGCACCGAAAATCAACACATTTTCGCCTTTTCGCGCCGGCAGGAATAGATACTCAAAAATTGTTCGGTATACCACCCGAGCGCCAACCATAATCACCAGCAAGATACAGGCCTGCATGGTTAATACACCATAAGAAAGACGAAGATAATCACCCGCTATTGTTCCTTTTTCCACCACAGCCTTCACCACCAGGGTCAACAGCATCAGTAGCATATAGGCAGAAGCAACGGTCTTAAATATTTTTATCGTATCGCGGATACCCGTTTGACGCACAATACCTCTGTAGGTATTATAACACAAAAACATGATAAAGTATATAGGTAAAACAAGCACCAGTTTCTTCAACATCAGTGTCACATCAAAGACACCCTTAAAATTATTGACCACATAGTTTGAAAATACATAGCTTGCGAATACAAACCACATATCGATCAGCAAAATGACCCATCGAGGATTATCTTTCCGCAACCGTTTTCTTAAATCCCATAGAGATCCCATCATAGCTTTCTTCCCGTTTAGTTTATTTTCTTTACCGTCGTATGCTCCTATAGAAGCTAACACAACGTATATGGCTTGTTTCAATTTTGCAAAGAACGACCAACATACCTAAAATTTAATAATCTTTTGGCCGTATTATTCAAATATCAATAACGACAACACCATTATACGCGAGCTTTTGTATCATCGTGGACTAAGCAACTATTATACCGAAAATATTACAAACAACAATAAAAGTTAAAAATTTGCTAGCAAAACCGCTTTAAATTTTATTAAGTTGCAATAAAAAACTCTTTCTTTTACATTTGCGCCCTTTTTATAAACGTTAAAACTGGCATATTGTTTGTAAAACATTCTGTGAGACAGACAAAACCATGTAACTGAATAGTATATTATGAATTTTTTAACCAATTTGTTTAAACATAAAAAGCCTTCATCCATCAGACCACTGGCACAGCTGGAATTCTTGGAAGTGGATATGCACAACCACCTGCTTCCGGGAATAGATGACGGCAGTACCTCCGTAAAAAATTCTATTGCTTATATTCAGGAATTACAGCGTTTGGGCTTAAAGAAATTTATATGCACCCCGCATATTATGGCTGGTGTACATCCCAATACTAAGTCAAGTATTGAGGCCGCACAGACCGCCCTTGTTCAAGGACTAAAAGACAACGGCAATGAAGCAGATATTTTTGCTGCGGCAGAGCATATGATTGATGATGGTTTAGCATCGCTTATTCAGCATGACGAGCTCTGTGTTATGCCTGGGGGTTATGTCCTGATCGAGATGTCTTATCTATCCGAATCCAAAGCCCTTTTTCACACGATTTTAGCCATCCAAAAACTTGGTTACAAACCTATCCTGGCACATCCGGAGCGCTATAACTATTATCACGGCAATTTTAATATTTACAAACAGATCAAGGACGCAGGCTGCCTTTTGCAATTGAATTTATTGTCACTCAGCCGCTATTACGGTGTAGATAGTAAGGCGATAGCGATGACCTTGCTCAAATCGGGCATGTATGATTTTGTGGGTACAGACCTGCACCATGAGCGCCATCTTGAAGCGCTCAAAAATATAGCTGAAAAATATCCCGTACGTGATATGCTAAAAACCTCCCCCATTTTAAATCAGACCCTACTGGACCATTTCGACAGTAGAAAATCGCAAGGAATTGCAGGCTAAAAAAACACACTGTCCTTTTTTGTGTTCAGCAGAGATCGGGTGATCCGGCAACCAAGAATAAATACGGACGAAGAAAAATTGACATAAAAAAACGCATTCCCAAATTAGGGAATGCGCCGCCATTAATTTATTATCCAAATAAGTTAGCACTTATCTACCTGCTGGTGAATTTTTCACACAACGGATCTGAACAGCTTCAGCATCTGTTGCAGTTCTCCAACCAATACCATAACCAATATTTCCAGCACTTCCAGTCAAATGTAATGTTCTGTAGCCACCTGCTGTTGCCGACACTAGATAAGCAGCTTCTCTTCCTCTTGTTGCGCCGATATCGTCATTCGGATAATAACCGCCATACGAAAAGAACAAATATTTACCACGCTCAGCAACAGGAAGTGTAACCGGATCTGTCAATACACCAAAGAACATTCCCAACGCAGTATTTGAAGTACCATCAAAATAATCCACATAGCGTGCCGGTGGGCTCCAAGGATTTGGACCAGGATTATCAGCACCACCTGAATTGGTACGATCCCATAGCTTTTGTATCTCCGATTCCATAGGCAATCTCCAGGCACCTGCAGGAGCAACTAGCTTACAAGGGTCTCCTGTCCCGCCATTCGATGCATTTGCAGAAGAGTTTGTTCCATTGATTTGCTTAGGCAATAGACGGCCTGGGAACCAATAGTCACCCTTTCCAAAAGAATAAACGCCGGTAGCTGGATCATATACCAGATTGTTCAAGGCCCAATCTTCATCACCAACATTCACTGAAACTGGAGCCTTCAGCTTAAATTCCAATACATACTTTACACCCGGTTTCAGGTTCCAGCCACCTTTGCTGATATCCTTTGCTGCACTTCCGCCGATGGACAAACCTTTTAATCCAACCACTCCATTGGCCGTCGCTGCTGTCGCTATAAAAGTAGAGTCAGAATTGATCACCCCACCCGTTGTGTTTTTCAATTTAAAAGCCACCGGGTTCACCGTACCTTTGAACGTAAGGGCGCTTGTATTCAGGTTCACATCAACAGCTGCATTAGAAGGTTCGATTGTCGCTCCAGCAATACTGCTTACCGTGCCGACAGCCGACGCATCGAATTTCAAGGTCACCTGTGTAAATAAGTGTTCAAGATCGGCATTCAATACATTTTGACCTTCTTTTACCTCAAAAGGCACTTGATCCAACATAAAATCCTGATCAGCTGTAAGCCCTTCAAAATTTACCGCACTTAATTTTGTTCCGGGCGCAATCGACGGTAAAGTTTTATTTGAGCCTGAGGCGTAGATGACAAATGTGTATTTTCCCTTTTCGATCGCAAAATCCTGTGCAGTATTTCCCTGTGTGAAAGATTTAGTCTCTTTATAATCACCTGCTGCGTCAAAAATTGCCACATAATATACGGTTCCCTGTCTCAAGGCCTGTTGCTCACTGCCAGTAGCGACAGTTGCCGCACGGCTTGACGCTTTTAGACCTGGAGCAGCGGCTTCCTGAGCAGTTAAACTCGCCACCAATGTATATTGATTATCAAAAGGTATTTCTACGGTCTGTGTTGCCGAAGCATAAGAACGACCCGCCGAAGCAGCTTTAACCGGACCTGTTTTCGCAAAGGCTTGACCTATATTTAAACGTACTGTCGTTCCTTCCGGTACTATGGCACTGTTATTATCTTTACTACAAGAAGAGATCAATAAGGCACAGGCCAAGATAGAAGCGAAACCAAATTTTATTGTAAACTTATTCATGAAAAATGATTGTTTATATCACTAAATAATTAACTCACCTTATCGATTACCAATCGATGTCTTGCGTTTGCGTCTCTGTCTGCCAAGATTCAGTCATTGAACCATTGATAGAACCCTGTGCGGAACCAGCTGCAACACTATATTCCAATTCTACATTTTGAGCATACATACGAGGGGCTTCATAAGGTAAGCGGCCGTTTAGATTAGCCAAGTTTTCTTTGTTCGTTTTCATTTCCTATATTTTTAAAAATGTTCTAAAGCGATTTCCTATTCGTGTAAACAATACACGACACTAAAAAGACTATATATAATTCATACAAAGACTTTTAAAACCGAATAACATGACACTTCCTTATTTCAGAAGTTGGGCAAAAGTAGCTATTCTATGGGATTGGGCGCAGGATTTCGCAGCATGTTTCTTTTTCTGTAGCTAAGCCACTACAATCCATCCCAAAACAAGGATTTTACATGACATTCCGCTGAGAAATGAAGTTGAAAAAGCGGGTAATGAGGGATTTGAACAGCTACTTCTAATAGTCTGTTTAAGGGATTTCCGTTATGCTGTCAATTTTCGCCTTTTCAGAGACATTCAATAATTGCCTAAACAATTTACTTATAAAGAAACCATAACACTTACCCTATACATGAAAAATAAATTCAAAAGAGTTGGCTTATTATTCCTATAGGAAAATAAATAGAAAATACACCGTAACAATGCAGGATAATATACGCTATCACAAAATCAAATTAATCTTTCAGGATATAGATTTCCTAATCTAAAAATAGGAGACAAAATTTATAGTAGCCCCTAATCTATGGCAGGAAAAAGGGAAGTGCAAAAAAAACAGCATATGTATTGTGGGGACCAAAAGCTTCTTTGATACCTCATAAAAATAGAAAAGCTCAATAAACAAAAAAAAGAAAACCTTTGTTGGCAAACAACGGACAATAATGCCAGAAAACCTTCCTCATATATTTGTTTAAACATATTAATTAAAAAAAAATAAATTCACAAATTAAAATATTTTAAAACTGTGCAAACAAAACATAAATTAATTTGTTCCAATATCTGAACTAAGGAGATCTCGGCCTAAAAACAGAGATTTTGTGTATTTTTTACACTATAACAAGTATAACATAAATAATAAAAGAGCAACATAGCACTTAAAGAAATTGGTTTTCCAACTTGTGAAAAATTATACGGATAAAAATTTTAATAATTTTTTTTGCACAAGTTGATATTTAGTCGTAATATTACAATTCAAACGAAGAAAAGTGTTGTGAGCCGTATATATAAGATGTACAATACAATATAAATTTAAGTAGTAAAAAAAAAGAATAAGTTAGATCAGATTCAATTGGCAAACATTGTGTTTATTGTCAACGCAGGCATATGCGATGTTAGCTGTAATGTAACGCAACATTATTAAATATTGAGCTATTAATTTGTCCATTAAATTTAAAAATCGCGTTATTTATAACGCGGCATTATCCAAATAATAATATCATGAATAAGAACGCAAAAAAAATGTACGTTGCCCCATCCATCAGGGAGCACGTAGTAGAACTTGAGCAAGGCATTGCTGCAGGTTCACAACCTGCACAACCAGGAGCAGGCGGAGTTACAGTTGATGACGCAGAAGGTAGCGGCGGATCAGGTTGGGATACGAGCGGTTTCTAAGCATTTTATCCCTACACTAACATTTTTATTAAAATTATGAAAACATTCAACAAAAACTTCGCGAGCAAGTTTGCACTTGCTGCATACCTGGCATTGGGTACATTAGCCGTAACAAGCTGTAACAAAGACACACAAAACGGACAGGAAGTTCCCAATGGTAAAGCTCAGGTCATCGTTCGCATCGCTGGCATTAGTGATGGTGAGGAAATCAAAACAAAAGGTAGCAACCGTGGATCATCTGCTCAACACAACTTACAACTTGTTCAAAGCAATGGCTTTGACGCATTGATTGGTGTTGACAATCAACTTCCGGTTTCGGAAATCGCGACAGCGGATCAATCGGGTATTAAAGCTGCAAACGGAACGCGTGCAGCTTCACCAGTAGCTACTGGCACCAAGTATCGCTTATTCTTATACAAGAAAAACGGTACCGATTATACCTTTGAGAAATCTGTAGAATTGTCCGCAGGCACTGAAACACCTGTTAGCGTAACGGATGGTGCAACATACAAATGGGTTGCTCTTTCTTACAACTCTACTACAACGCAAGTTCCTGAAATGCAAAACATCGCCTTACCGGGAAATACGGATGTACTTCGTGCAACAAACGAATTTACGGTAAGTGGCACCGCGGTTCCGATCAATGTTAATTTCAGCCGGGTATTTGCCCGTATCGGTATCGAATTGAATACCATGGGTATGTTTGCTCCGATTAATTCAGCGACTGTTGCTGTAACAGGAAACAACGCAAAAACAGGAACACTTGACGTAGCTACAGGTACATTTGTCGGCGCCCTTACTGATGTGACGACAGCGCTTACATATGCTGATTTTGTGACTGCCCCAGGTTCAGACGGTCAACAAAAAATAGCTTATTACTATACCGCTGATCAAACACAACAAAGCCTGAATGTGAGTGTGAGCGCATTGAAGATCAAACTAGAAAATGGCACAGAACGTTCTTTTGGCGCAACATTAACTAGAGGTCAAGTGATCACACCAGAACGCGGTAAAAACCACCGTTTCTTATTGGGTATTACTGAATCGCCATTAACTTACGGCGGTGTCCAATGGTCAAGATCCAACTTGTATTACCAAGCGGGTTATAACCCATACCGTTTCTACCATTTCAACCAGCCAACGACAGATGCGAAAAGTTTCTTCTCGTATGGCGCAGCTAAACCAGGTGTTTTAGGTACATATGCATCACCAAAAGACCCTTGTGCCTTGGTATACCCTGCAGGTCTATGGAAAACCCCTGCTAAAGCAGATCTAGATCCGATTAATTCCAATGGACTGACAGGCCTATTAGGCGATCTTGATTTAAATGTATTGGGTAGTACAATAGACGTATTGGTAAATGCTCAAAATTTACTAGCGGCGAATGTTACGGGTGCATCATCACCGGCTGGTGCTGGTTATTCAGAATTTACTCCAACAGCAGGTGTTAATACCGCTTATGGCGCAGCGACTTCGGCTACCAACAAATTGCGCTTTAACTTTAATGGCTTTATGAGAGACCTATCGCTTGTTGAAGATCTTATTACATTAGATTTAGGTACAACTGGCGGTAAATATACTGCATTCTGGACGAACGACAGATCATTGCTTTCACCTCTTGAACCGATAGCAGGTTTAGGTGTGACACATTATCTAGGTAACAGATATGCTGGTGCTCTTGGCACAGGTATAGGAGCTGGCTACAAGGGTTTTAGATCTACAAATATCTTGGGTATCACACTTCTCAATAGCGTAAATGTCATTAAATCATCCTTGATGAACGTGCGTTGTGTGCGCAATGGTGCTTGGAATCCAAATGCAGCAGGTTACAACCCTAATCCGGTTCTTCCAAACTAATATTTGAAATAATATTCTTTGTTTATCCATCTTGGATAAACGATCAAAGGGGTGTCTAGAAAAAGCTAGACACCCCTATTTTTATGCCCCCGCCCTTACGGTGGCGTTTTAAATATCCTATCCACAGGTGATTTAATTTGCTATTTAAACAGCGGTATTTTTTAACTTGGCTTACTATAGTGCTATCGAACTTAACTGTCACTTTTCTGCTACATCTAAAATTTATTTGCGAAGTTTCGTAAAATTTAACTATAAAATTTCCATTTATATTTTCTACATTTGGCGCGTCAAGTCATTTTTTTTGCGTTCGACTTGATAAAACTATTTGGATAATGTGGAACGGAGGCGTCCGTTCCACTATTTTATTTCACTCTATAAACCAACACATTACACCGGAAATAGTATTTTTCGTCCCATCGAATGCTTCCTGTTTTATGCGTATTGGACGATCAGCGATCTTGTCAAAATTGCCCCCTTTAAAGTTGATAAATCAAACGGAAAAATGAACTGATCGTCTCTTCCTTCCTTCCTATCGGAAAGCCTACAGCCATACCGATAGCCAATTTATCGTTAATTCCCAGTTTCACCTGCGGCCGAAGCGTTGTCTCCAGACGACCAGAAGCAAGCTGCTGATTAACTTCAATCCCAATAAAATGATCAGTCTGTGGCAATGTATAATGAAAGGAGGTATTGATCTGCCAGTTCATCTGCGCCTTTCCAGATTTATAATGATAAGCAATTTCCGATCCCGTATACAGCAAGGTATGCCAGTTGCTATACCAACTCTTCGCCGCCACAAAAAAGGGATTAAAAGCAGTTCCGCCCTCGACAAAATTAAAAATCTGTGTATAACCTACGGCCAATGTTGTTGCATGCTTCTTGGACACATAAAATGAATACTGTGAGGACAACCTCAATCGTTCGAGTTCATTGCTGGAGGCGATGCCGGCCACTTTGCTCTTTGAATAGGCAAAATCTGTCTCCACTTCCAGCCCCAGTCGATCTATAGGTGCAAACTCGTATTCCATTAGATAACCATATTCATCCAGCCTGCGCATCCGGGTGATATCTGCACCGATATTGAATTCCTTTTCCCCTTTTCTTGCCCCCAGGTCGCGCACAAGATCATTGTACAGGGGTTCGGCATGATGTACCTTATCGGGTATCGTTCGGCTTTCCTGTGCTTGAGCACTCGTTGAAAATGATAAAATCCAGGTCATTAGGAAGACTCCGGAACATTTTATGCGGATGTTGTTGTTTTTCATACAACAAAACTCCGCCCGAATTATGGAAACAATTGGGAATTAGTTTTCCTTCCGACCAATTTTAGCTAAAAGCTCCGGACTGAGCCCATTTTTATTTAACATCAGTGTAATCGTTTTATATTTTACATAGGCTTTGCTGATATACATATAGCCTTTAAAATCATTGGCTTTACCCCAGGAATTTTTAACAAGGTAGTACTCTTTTCCCCTTTGATCCTTGGCCAGTCCAACAATATGCATGGCATGATCGTCCGTGGTCGCATAATTGTCAAAAGCCGCCTGTCTTTCTTCGGCTGTGATCTCTTTCTCCGGCATTGGTTTTACAAACATTTTCTTTTTTTCTTCCTTCGTCATATCGTCAACTGATTTTTCAGGAACATAAGCAATCCCATACTGCCAGGAGAAACTTTTTTCGGACAGGTCCGTCGTCCAGGCAAGCGTATACCCCTGCTGCAATGCATGGTCAATGATATCGGTGAGATCTTGCATAGGTACATTATAAAACTGGTCAAAAGACCAGTTGTCGGGCACCAACAGTACAAAAGGCTTGTAGTAAGGCTGATGCGTTACCGACGCAAAACCAATGTAGTCGTCCGGGTTAATCCCGATCACCTGATCCGCAAAGGTACGCGCGGTATACGTCTTTCCTTTATAGTCGAATTTTTCCGGCAGCTCTCCAAGGTGCGCATCCAGTATGGCTGTATAAGCCCGCTCCCAATTGGGTACCAGGGGCCTATTCTTGACCAATACTTTGAGCATGGCATTTAACATGGGCGTCATCTCCCTGAAATCGTTATAACTGCGGTTGCCCCGCAGACCCGCATAAGCTGATCTGGGCATCGCTCCATATTTGCGGAATACATTCAATACATCATGCAATTGTCCGCCTTCACCCATGGTCAGCCCACCATGCAGCCGCACAAAATTATGCGCCTTATCCAGGTAAGCCTGTCGTGCCGTAAAGACCTGGGAAATCTCAACAGGCTCTTTTCCAATCCGGATCATTTCTGACTCCAGAAACGAATTACCCGTGTAGGACCAGCAGGTATTCGATGCGCCCTGTTGTTTGACCGAAGTGCAGCCCAGGTTGATGATATCCGTAAATACATACTCGGTTTTGATTCTTTTGTATTTATTTTTATTGTATATCTTTCGGCCAAACGTGACCAGCAATGCCCCGATAAGCAATAGAAGGAGAATAATAATAAGCTTTTTATACTTTTTTTTCATAATTTTTATTTAACGTCCGCCACTGATCATTGCTGTAAACCTAGGCCAAAACTGCTTCAATAAACTATATATCACCAAGCCCAATACAATGATTATCGTAGGGCAGGCCAGGTATAGAAACAGTAATAATCCCTCCGCCTGTGGCTTAAGCAGCATAAACAAAAATTTGATCACAAAGACCAAGGGCAAGCGATGGTAGGCATAAATAAAAAAGCTGCTCTCGGCCAGAAATGCATTTGTACGCCAGCTTCCCCTTTCAATGAAATGTGCAGATACCGCCACAACGGCAACTACCCCGATCATAATTCCGGCACAGTATAAGTCAGCCCACCAAGCTAAACCCCGGAAGACAAGTTGCGCCACTACGAGCAGGACATATACTATCAGAGCGATGGATAACAAGGGCCGCATAGCACCGACGAAGTTTTTGTTGTTGATGCTAAAATAAGCGCCCGCTGTGAAGAAAAAGAAAGCGACGGTACTCAATCCCGGTAAATAAAAAAAAGGATTAAAAATCCAGAGCAGTCCCAGCAGGATTACCGCATAGGCCTTCAGCTTTTTAATCAGCACATAAATCAACGGTGATGACAGCACTACAACCATTAAGTCACGAATAAACCAGAATGGCGAGTTGACCGGTAAGGTTTTCCTCAGATGTGGATTCACATGCGAAGTATCCCATAAAGACCAGAGCCAATCCGTTAGACTATAATCAGTTATTAGTTTATTTCTTCCGGAAACTAAAGTTCCCGAAAAAAAGGTCTGTGCAAGCAAAAGAAATACAATGACGGCCAGGTTCCAGAAAATATAAGGGACCAAAAGTGACCGTACACGCTTCTTTAGCTTTTGCAGGTAAATTTCCCAAGAGAACCCGGCTGTTTTATAGAAGAATAAAAAACCAGAGATAAAAAAGAAAAGTGGCACGCAAAGCTCAAAGATCACTTTGGAAAACAAAGAAAAGATGAAGCTGAAAATAGGATAATTCACAAAACTAATCTGTTTTACACCGCCCATGACAATATCCGAAAAATCTGTATGGATAAATACGACCCCTACGATTAAGGGGAAACGCAAAAAATCAATGGTCTTTGACTGGAGATCTTCCGCAGCCGTTTTAAAAAGATAATCTTTATCCATTAGTTAGATTTACTATATTGTTTAGCTGCCCTTAAATTACACATTTCTACCTAAATATCCATCCTGTTGTTTCGCCTTCCCATCAATCAATATGCCGACGTTAGGTAAACCCATTGCTTAAATAAGCGGTTTAGAACAATATTCCATGTACCAAAAGCGTTACATACATAAACTAAACCGAACAAAAGAATGAGACATTATGCAGTAATCTTCACCTAAACTATCAAAACAAATATTAATAAAGGGTTAATACGTCATTCTATTTTTATTGTATACAAAATCAATCAGGTAAAAGCTTCAAATGCACCCAATCATCTCCTATTTTCTTTCCGTTCCCCTGGCCTTATCCCCTTTTATTGTTTCCGCACAGGAAGCTGTACTAAGCGGCACTATTCGTGACGCTACCACTGGAAAGCCACTTCACGGAGCAGTTATTCGTACAGTCAAAGACAGCATCGCCACCAGCTCAGACAGCTATGGACATTACCGCCTACCGCTACCCAAGGGGATATACGACCTTCAGGTTAGTTACCTGGGTTATCAACAGCAGACCGTCCCCATTGAGCTGCGCGAATCCCTTGAACGGAATTTTGAACTAAAGCTCATACCCAAGCGCATCGCCGAAGTGACAGTCTCGGCCAAAGAGCAAGGTCAAAGCATCGATGCCCCGCAGATGAGCAGCAACCAGCTCAATATGAAGGACATTCAGCATCTGCCCGTATTATTTGGCGAAAAAGATATACTCAAAACCATACAGCTTTTACCGGGGGTACAAGGCGGCGGAGAAGGTTCAAGCACCTTTCATGTGCGTGGCGGGGATGGCGGACAAAACTTAGTTCTACTCGACCAGGCTACGGTCTATAACCCCACGCATCTGCTGGGATTTTTTTCGACCTTTAATTCGGATGCGATCAAGGATGTGCAGCTCTACAAGGGTGGAATACCCGCGCAATTTGCCGGACGGATTTCTTCTGTATTGGACATCTCCCTATTGGATGGCAACAAAAAGCAGTTTTCCGGCGAAGGTGGGTTGGGGGGCATTGCTTCACGGCTAAAACTGGAGGGACCGATTGAACAAGATAAAAGCTCTTTTCTATTCAGCGCACGGCGTTCCTATGCGGATTCCTTTTTAAAACTGGCGAAAAGTAAAGACATGGATCAAAATAGGCTGTATTTTTATGATCTCAATGCCAAACTCAGTTTCAACCTGGGCAAGAAAAGCACATTGTACCTATCGGGCTATCGGGGCAAGGACAAATTAAAGTACGGTGATCTTTTTAACGTTGCCTGGGGCAATACCACGGCCACGGCACGACTGAGCCACCGGTTTAATGATAAAATGTCCAGCAGTAGTTCCCTTGTTTACAGCGGGTTCAATTATGCGGCCGGTGTCTCTAGTGAACAGATCGATTTTCAGGTCGCCTCCAATATCCGGAACCTACAGGCCAAACAGGATTTTTCCTACCATGCCAATGCCAATCATACCCTTCGGCTCGGTGTAGGCGTATTGGGCCAGTCCATCCGGCCAGCCAATCTTTCTGCCGGAAAAAATCAGTCCGTCAACCCGACAGCCGTTGAAAGCCAACGCGGAGTTGATCTCGGCGGTTATATTTCCCATGAATGGAAACCTACAGCTGATCTGTCCATACAGTATGGCATCCATGTCCATGATTTTATGGTGCTGGGCAAGCGCAGCTTTTATCAATTTGACAAAAATGGGAAGCCCGTTTCCGAAAAACGCGATAACAGCCGGATTGCCAAACATTACATCAATCTAGAACCACGCCTGTCCGCCAGTCTGCTACTGGATGAACACAGCAGCTTAAAAGTTTCGTACAACCGCATCACCCAGAACCTGCATCAACTGAGCAATAGCAGTGCTAGCCTGCCGACGGACCAGTATGTACTCAGTAGTCTCCTTATCAAGCCACAACGTGTGGACCAGGCTGTTGTAGGTTACTTTCGTAGCTTTTCAGCCAGGCAATATGACTTCTCGGTCGAGGCCTATTATAAACGTCTGGGCAATCAGATTGATGTACGCAATGGCGCCAGTTTGCAGGCAAATGCTTACTTTGAAGGGGAGCTGGTTTTTGGGGTAGGCAGAGCCTATGGCCTGGAAGCCTACCTGCGCAAAAACAGTGGACGTCTTAAGGGCTGGATTAGCTATACCCTATCCAAAAGCCGGCGTCAATTTAATGGCATCAATAACGGAAACTGGTTCAATGCACGCCAGGATCGTACACATGATCTCGCTATCGTGGCGAATTATTCCCTTTCAAACAGTTGGACAGTCAGCGGAACATTTGTCTTCAATACCGGAAATGCCGTTACCTTCCCGAGCGGGAAATATCTCATCAATGGCAAATCCATGTTTTACTATACAGAACGGAATGGCTATCGAATGCCTGACTATCATCGTTTGGATTTATCCGCGACCTATGACCCAAAGAAGAATAAACGCTTTCATTCCAGCTGGACAATCGGAATATATAATGTCTATAACCGTAAAAATGCCTATAGCATTGACTTCCGCGAAAACAAGGCCAATCCAAACCAGACAGAAGCCTATAAGATTGTGCTCTTCGGAATTATTCCATCGGTCACCTGGAACTTTAAATTTTAATTCTTATGAATGCCAGACTACCTTTCATCTTATCCAGTCTATTGCTGCTGATATCGTCCTGTGAGGAAAAAATAGATCTTGATCTCCATCAAGCTGCAGCCCGCGTAGTCATCGACGCCCAGCTAACGGATGCCAGTCCCGTTCAGCGCATACGTATCTCACATTCCGTGGGATTTGACGATGCGGTCAATACTTCGGGCATCAAAGGGGCAACAGTAATCGTCAGAGACAACCAAAATTGGAGCTATTCCTTTCAATATGAAAAAGACGGCTACTATATCCACCGTAATTTTATGCCTACCGCAGGCCGAGTCTATACCTTATCGGTCAATGTAAATAAGGTCCAATATTTAGCGAGCTGTCAGATGCCGTCTTATGTTGCTGTTGACAGCACAGCTATTTCCCAAAAAAGTATTGCCGGGAAAAGCTACTTTTTTGCAACGCTGACCTTTAAAGATCCTGCCCGCGTTTCCAACTATTACATCTATCTATTAGCTATCAATGGCGGACCGTTTCGTTTTGCCAGTGCACAGTCTGACCAGTTCAATGACGGGCTGAAGGTGACACATTACATCACTGATCTCGAAACAGATCTGTCCCCCGGAGATCATGTCAGCGTTCGCCGCTATTGTGTGGATCAGAAAACCTATCAATACTGGAACGAATATCAAAGCAATACGATGAGTAATGCACCCGGCAATCCCAGATCCAATATATCCAACAATGCGCTGGGTTATTTCTCGGTAGCCCCATCAAAAGAGTATAAATTACAGATCGGAAAATAATCGCTAGCTACGGTTATCACTTTCCTCCTGGCGGCCTTCGCTGATAAGTTCGTCCACTTCCGCTAGTTCACCCGGGTCAAGATGTTCGATATCTTCGGCCTGCTCTTCTGAGTAACGGTCAATAAAAAACGTACAGCCCATTGGGAAATGGTCCGACCCTACCGAAGGATAGATAAACAGTTTGTCGATAAACACATTGGGGCTATGGAACAGCAAGTCCAAAGGCACCCGGAAAAACCAATAATTTGCGTTGAAAGTAGATAAAATCCCGCGTCCTATCCTAGCGTCAATCAGCTTGCTGGTTTTTTTAAACAGGATAGAAGATCTTGCCCAGGCCACATTATTAAAGTCACCGGTAACCACGACCGGCATTTTATAATCGCGAACCCGTTTTGCCACACTGAGCAGGTCGCCATCACGTTCTTTGGAATTCTCTTCCTCCGTCGGACTAGGCGGCGGCGGATGCACAGCAAAAAAGATAAAACGGTGCCCATCTGCTGTTTCCAATTCGGCTTCGATACTTGGAATATCATCCGCCACAAAATAGTGGATCTGGCTTCGATTGACTTTGAGCTTGGTATAGAAATGCATACCATAGGTATTATCCAACGTCACCTTTACCACATTCGGATACTCCGGTTCCAGTACCCGCAAGGCTTTTTCCCATAGGGCATCACTCTCCATGGTCAGAAAAATCTGCGGTTTTTCCTTTCGGATCAGCTCGATGAAACGCTGGTGCTCCTCATTAAACTGCAATACATTGCAGGAGATAACTTTAATGCTTTCCGAGGCATCTTTACCCTTTTCGTATTTTTCCTTGCGCCAAAATTTCGTGTAACGCACCAGGATAAATATATGATAGGCGATCAATAGCGCTTGTGCGATCTGTATTCCCCAGATCCAGGGCGATCCATCAAGTAGATAAAATCCCCAAGCCAGAGCAGGCACCTGAAAAACCAGCAGCTGCAACTTGATAAATTCGGCCACACGAAAAATCCAGTGCTGACTCCTGAAAAAGGGCAATACGCTTATGATGATCAATAAGCCCGAGAAAACAAGAAAAAAGGTTTGCATATTCATTCCAAAATTACCCCAAAGATATTGCATTCTTTCGCAGGTTCTATAGCGAATTATTATAAGCTATAACCAGCAAGGCGGAAGAACGTTTAATTTATTTTGATAAACGCTTATTCTACCTAAAATAACGGCCATATGAAGGAAGGGGAGCTTAAATGAACAGTAACCTTTAGTATATTTTTTGAAACAGGCTGGACTATTGCACAAGCAGCGCTAAAACGCTATATAATCATTGCTATGATATACTATTAAACAGACAAATTCGTTTTATATAGATGAAACCAAACAAAAAATAAAACTATCCAAGAAAAATTAAACCAAAAACATACATACAAAAACTATGAGCAAGAAAAAAGACAATTCAAGATGGCTGAATGTGGCCATATCCTGGGGAGCAAGTATCGTCATCATCGGGGTACTGTTCAAGATCCTCCATATCGGCGGCAGCACAGCCAACTATATGATCGGGATCGGGCTTGGTGTAGAGGCGCTGCTTTTCTTTCTGATGGGTTTCAATCCCCCGGCACCTGAACCCGACTGGACACGGGTATATCCTGAACTGGACGATAATTTTAATGGCGAATTGCCTGTTCGGGGCAAAGCAGTTGTGGCACAGCCTGCAGGCCCTTCCGCAACAGCAGCGCTTGACAAAATGTTTGCCGACGCCCATATCGAACCGGCAAGTATCGAAAGCCTGGGCCGTGGGCTACGCGATTTCAGTGAAAAAGTATCCGCCATCAATAAACTCTCCGATGTGTCACTGGCAACCGATGAATTTACACACAAACTCCGTACAGCCACCTCAAAATTTGATCACTTAAGCCTTGCTTTTGAAAAAGCGTCGGAAAATCTCGTGGCCATGTCCAACACCTCCGGTGATACGGCAAACTACCACGATCAGGTGAAAAACCTAACGAGCAACCTCGGTCAGCTCAATGCCATGTATGAGCGCGAACTGCGCGACTCGGCATCTCACCTGCAGTCCATGAATAAGTTTTACGAGAACTTAAGCTATACCATGCAAAACTTCAACGAATCACTGGATGACTCCAAAGCATTTAAAGAAGAAGTGGGCAAACTGGCGAAAAATCTAAATGCATTAAATGCCATTTACGGCAATATGCTGAGTGCCATGAATCAGCCACGTGTATAATTTACCCTTGTATTACTTAAAACAGAGAAAATGGCATTAGGAAGAGAAACGCCAAGACAGCGGATGATCGGCATCCTCTATCTGGTACTGCTGGCTTTATTGGCACTCAATGTACCGGATTCCATCCTGGACGCATTCAAAAATATCAACAATAGTCTCGAGACATCCAAATCAAACGTCAATACAGCTGTACAACAGCTGTTCACAGCATTTGAAAACACCAAATTAAAAGAAGAGCCGGCACGTGCCAAACCAATCTACGATAAGGCGAAAAAGGCACAGGCCATTATTGGCGAACTGGATAAATATATTGTATCCCTGAAAGAAGAATTCGTCAAACAGGGCGGCGGCTATGACGAGGAGAAGGGAGATCTCGTTAAACGGGAAAATGAAGACATCTCCCCCAACTTGATGATCAATGCCAAAAAAGGAACGCTGCTGAAAGACAAAATCAATGACACCCGTAGCAAACTATTGGCATTACTGACTCCCGAAGAGCAGAAACTAGTATCTTTTTCATTGGAAGCTAAAAATCCGGAGAAATCGGTGAACGGGAAAAAGACCTGGGAGGAAATCAATTTCGGCAGCGGCACTCCATTGACCGCAGCGATGACCATTCTGACGAAGATCCAGACCGATGCACAAAATGCCGAGTCTGATGTTGTCAAGATTATCCTGGGCAAAATGGATCAGGCGGTCGTCAATCTGGACAAATTTGCCGCGGTAGCTGTTGCACCTACCTCCTACCTGGTACAGGGGCAGCCCTACAAAGCTGAAGTCTTTTTAACGGCATCCGATTCAAAATCCCAGCCAGCCATTTCGGTCAACGGCTCCGCGCTACAAATCGTAGATGGCAAAGGGGTATATAGCGTACCGACCAGTCGGGAGGGTATTTTTAGCTGGACCGGCGTGATCCGGGTCAAACAGACAGACGGCACCTTTAAGGAATACCGGACGCCACAGCAGACCTACCAGGTCGCACGGCCTTCGGCGGTGGTCTCGCCAGATAAGATGAATGTACTGTATATCGGAGTCAACAATCCCATCTCCGTTTCTGCTCCGGGAACGCCTACGGATAAAATCAGGGTGAGCATGAGCGGTGGAAGCATATCCAGTGCCGGTGGCGGAAAATATAATGTGCGTGTCAGTTCACCAGGTACAGCCCGAATTTCCGTCTCGGCCGAAGTCGCACCGGGCAAAACACAGACCTTGAGTTCGACCGAATTCCGTGTCAAAAGAATCCCTGATCCAATTGCCAAATTTGCCGGCAAAACCGGCGGATCCATGGCCACTGTAGCGCTAAAGGCACAGAATGCTTTATTTGCCAAACTGGACAATTTTGACTTTGACGCCTCTTTCAAGGTGACCAAGTTTACAATGATTTTGGCCAAGCCACGTGCCGACGCCATCGTGCTGTCCACTTCGGGCGGACAGCTGAGCTCCAGCATGTCATCGGCCTTAAATGGCATCGTTCCGGGCACCCGGGTTATTTTCGACAATATCGTTGCCGTAGGGCCGGATGGAACAGCAAGACAGCTGAATGCTGTCGCGTTAACAGCAAATTAGAAAAATCACCCCTACTATATATACATTCGGCCTGCACTTTGATTAGCGCAGGCCTTTTTTTGCCAAAAATCGCTCCTATCGACAAGATTATTCATTACCCTCCCCGCCGAAATGCGTTTTAGATGATATCGTACTAAAGATGCCTCGACATCGATAAAAACATGTGCATTAAAGCGAGAAGAAAAAGAAAAAGCCATTCCTTAATGGGAATGGCTCAAAAGAATATACTAAATGCTACTGTTATTTACGTTGACAGTCGGCTGTCCAGATCTTGTCATCTTTGGTATAACCGATGGTTAATTTACCCGCATCAATGCGGATCACGCCTGTACCGGCCGAGCCAATATTAATCAAGACATTGTCTTTCTCTTCGAAGTCAACGCCATTAAGATTGGGAATACTATTGCCAAAAGCAAAGTTATAAGTATTGCCTGTTTTCGTTACGGTAACCGTACCGTCAGCAGAAGGTACATCCTTACTGTCATCTTTTAGGTCGTTAAATGCGATTTTCCCTTCGTATTTACCGATAAAAAGATTGTTGTCTGCAGGATCATCATCTTTGCTACATGAAGTAAAACCAATTACGGTTGCCAAAATAAGCATGCCTAAACCCAATGTTTGAATAAATTTTCTCATAGTTTGTGTGTATATGTTAATCTAAATTTTATTAAAATCAAGAGTCAAAATCCAAACTTTATGCCATTCCAACATAGCGCAGATAAGACCCGTATCCAGCAAGCTATAAAAAGTATAAATACATATCCAACGTATAAATACCAATTTTCCTTCAAAAAGGGCACCTAAAGTAGATGCCCAGCGTTCACTTTCGCTTGCATATCCTGTTCAGGGCTCTACTCAGCAAGAAGCTAACAAGTGTACCCATCAATGCTGTTAACGCCCCATTGAGCAGGTCGCCTACTGAAAAAGATGCCCAGATGCCACAGAGTGTACCCCCGATCGCTGAGAAGCATTAACAAACCAATGAAGGGCTTAAGTAATTTTGCTGAGTTAATTTTTGGCGTAAAATCTATCCATAAAAAAAGGGAAGCAAACTGCATCCCTTTTTTATTACCGAGAAATTCATCATTTATTGAACAGAAAAACAAGCTATTATTGTGTTGCTATTGTTTAATGCATTAGGGTTAGACACAAGAATCCCGTATTCACCGTGCTCCATACTGTTTATGTTCAATTTATAGGAACTGTCTTTAAATTTTTTTGCTTGGTAGGCGACGAAATCTTCGTTACCGGTTGATCCCCCTGAAAATGTCCCGACCTCAGCTATCTGAAATTTACGTTCTTTTTTAGTGGTTTCAAACTTAACAACGCTCACAATCGAAAGTGGATCAGACTTATTATCAAAACTCTTAACGATAAAAGTCACAGGTTCATTCGAGGGAACTACTACCGGAGAAGTTGCACCTTTGATGACCATTTTAGATTTGACTTTACCTATACCGATAATGTACATGGAAGCATTCGCTTTACTTTTGATTTGCACACTTTGCTTTTCAAGCGGAAGAGATATTCCATCGTTTTTTACATATACAGCCTCCCCTATATATTCAGGTTCGTCGATATGGTCAAGATTTTGCTGGCTGAACCCTTGCAGGGCGAATGTCAATAGGCTAATAATTAAAATAATTCTTTTCATTTCATAATTAATAAGTTGCGCAAATATAGGAAAAGAAAATATATCCATCCAAATGTTAATGAAGTCTTTGGATAGTTAGCTGATAAACGAAAAAAGCAGAAACATCTTTAAGAGAACGCCTGTTCGGCTTGAAATGCAAATGATCTATACACTTGCCGCCAATATTTTGTTAGCTTCGGCAAAATCCACAATGATCCGTAAATATTTTAGCACATGGAACACGTTTATTATTGCTGGTTTATTATTGCTGGCAAAAAAGCATTAGTAAGCTCCGTCGATTCCAACTGTATCTAAGTCCGATATAATTTCGATAAGCAGATTTATTTGTTCATTCAAAAGGAATGAGCAATCAATTTAACGCCTTTGATGTCTAAGAGTTTTTCTAACCAAATACTTAAATAATTTACAAACTTTAGCTAATTAAATGTAAGCTAAGTTGATTTTTTTATATATTTGATATCAATATGCAAATCTTTCTGTTTCAAACAGTATTATGACCAATAAACAACAGTTGAGAAAGCAATATCAGGGCGAAAAAAATAATAAAGAGCGGACCATGGGCAAGCTAATTGCTGCCGTTGGTGAAGTTCTCAAAGAAAAAGGTTACCCTGGACTAACCATCGCTAATATTTCAAAAAAGGCAGGTGTTGACCGTAAGCTTATTGGTTTATACTTTGGCACATTGGACAACCTGGTAGAAACATACATCAGAGGCAAAGACTATTGGCTTTCTGCAACTGTGAACGCCGTCGAATTTTTTGGGAATGCGCCCGAGGTGGGATCAAGAGGTTTTTTGGAATCGTTATTACTAAATCAATTTGAAGATTTTCTGACCAATACCGAAATGCAAAAGATATTAGCCTGGCAGATCTGCGAAGAGTCGGTCCTTATGTCGGAGATTTCTCAGGAACGGGAAAAGATGAGCGCACTGTTTTTCGCTTTTGCGGACAAGGAACTTCAAGGTAAGGATCTTGACCTGCGGGCAGTCGTCACAATTCTCGTTGCCGGTATTTACTATCTCGTTCTTCATTCGGTACATACAAAAAGCACCGTCTGTGAGATTGATATCTCCACTCCAGAAGGGTTAAATAGGATAAAAGATTCCATTAAGAATATTTTGGGCTGGGCTTATAACTCCGTGGAGGAACCCGCCAAATAAGCAGATTTTTAATTACAGCAGTCAATATAGGCATAAATCTAAGATATCTATGCCCCCAATAATTCCAAGTTTCCGAAAATCTCTTGAATTCTACTCATTTTCAGCAGTATCTTCGATAATGAATTCCCCTGCTGGACGATCCTCCAAACGGGCAACGACCTTAAAGGCACGATAGATCTGATCTACCGAATGGTTGTGCTCCTTCAACGTTTCAAAAAATACTTCGTTGAGTGTCTTGACCATCTTCTCAATCTGATCATAGGACTGAAGTACAGTTATTGTAAATCTTATTCCGGAATGATTTTGGGATACAGCGGGAAATACCCCGATGTTCAGCAAAAATCCACGCTTGATCATTTTTTCCATAATACTATAAGCCAGCTCAGCTCTTGATGTACCGACGAAGAATATACCCGAATCAAAATTCGATATTAAGGGCAATGAAGTTTCTTTAAATAAGGAATTGGCATATTTTATTCTATTCGCTAATTCGGTTTGAAGCACAGCGATTTCGTCCGTTAGATGAATCTTTGCAGAAGCTACTGCGGCACCCAAGGTAGCAGGTTGGAGCGGTCCGGAGGAGTTGAATGGTGCACCACAGGCACGCACCTGTCGCGCTATTTCCTGATTCGGAAAAACCAAAATTCCGCCCCCTGTCGCAAAAGCTTTGGCCATTGATGAAGCAACGATCATCCTTTCGTGTATCGTATGGTTGCTGAGGATGTATCCTCTTCCATTTTTTCCCAATATACTCATACTATGTGCATCGTCTATATACGTATGGAATGAAGGATAGGCTGCCAACATATTAAAAATCTCATCGGCGGGACAGCGATCTCCGAACATGGAGTAAATACCATCAGCAAAATACCAAACCCTGTTATGGCTTTTCTGGAGTATTTCGATACGTTCCTTCAATAAATCCAAACGATTATGACGAAGGACTTCAAAGTGAACTGGCCAATTTGCCCGGAATACATTGATGCCACTCAGGACCGAATTGTGGAGTTGCTGATCAGCGATCACGGCATCTCCAGAATCCAAAATCACCGGTATGGCGGACAAATGCGCGAGCGTGGTCGTTGGAGCTACAATCGTAGGAGCTTCAAAAATTTTGCTCATCAACTCTTCCAGTTCGCGGTATAAATCGATGGAAACATATGCCCTTGATTCTGAAAATTGCACACCATATTTTTCTACGGCAGCTATTGCAGCATGTTTTAAACGGATATCATGCTCCAGTCCAAGATAGCTACAAGAGGTAAAATTCACTAATTCTGCGTTATTAATACGAATGAGATTGTCGGTTGTTAGTTGGCCTTGTTGCGTTAAATGGAGTATGCCTCTTTTGACCCCCTCAGAAATACTCTGATCAACAGCTTTCATAAAATTATCGTGGTTCATGCCTTTGGTTTTTTATTAAAGTTATGGCTTTCCTGCTAAAATTGGCCATCTTTCCCTTTTTTTGATCTTAAATCTTTCGCTTTAAGCACAAAATTTGTCAATTCAAAAAAAGAAAAATATCAGATCATGAATAGCTTTGAGCTATTTTAAGAAGAGACAGTTTGATCTTAGCCTTGCACGGGTTTATTCGGCACAATGAAAGCTAGTCCATAATCTATTTAGCTTTGTCCAAACAGGGGCCGTTCGATCCTTTGATGAAAACTGATGAAAAATAATTGTATGGTCTGTTCCGGTACACTTTCTTAAATGAACTTTCGCATACAGGACTATTGGCTTTTTCCCCATGTAATCTACCATTTGTATTGTACCGACAAAGGTAGATTCATCCTCTCCTTCCGATTTAGATAATTTTTTGAATTGTGCTCTGGTTTTCTTTATCAGTTCCTTTGGTAGAGCACGCTTTTCGATGTTCCGATTGACAAGTCCATCGAAGTACATAGAGAGGTTATTTTCAATTGTGTTCGCATCAAGCCTTTGCTGCCCCTCGATATACCACAAAAAAGCATACGACCAATATTCACCGTTCTCATGTTCACTCCATCCTGTTGTAAAGCGAACGTCCTCCACGCCTTTATACGGAATTTGGGGAGCAAAGTCTATGGGTATCGGAAAGCGCTCTATTCGCCAGCCATCAAGACTAAGATTATAGGGTGGCTCCCACGCGACGGGATCGAATTTTTCCTGTGCTTTTAAATCAATAGCCAAAACACAAATGAACAAGAAGAAAATCCTTATCATAACCGACTCATTTATTGTGGATAATCTAAGATAAAAATAAATTTTCTAAAATTTGAAAAGTCAGTTTTCGGTACTTTCTTTTTACCGCTAACTTAGCACTGTTTTCCTTTATTAAAAGGGATCTTCTCCCATACTTTTGATGTAGATATTTAAAAACAAAAAAATATGGAAAATCAATTTTTAATTAAAAACAGTATTGCAGATTTACGAAACATGTCTGCAAGTGAAATCGATTCCCTCAAGGGAACATTCCCGACATATCAGGGCGTTAAGCTATTAGGGTATTATACAAAAGGTGATATTCCCAATGCTGTAAATTACTACCTGACCAACTCGTCGGACAATGATAATGGTGGAAATGTCATCGTTGTGGGAGATATAAAGCTACAGTATGCACTACCTCCATCCTTGGATGTGAGATATTTCGGGGCTAAAGGAGACGGAAATACGGATGATACAGACGCTATACAGCGGGCAATAAATACCAAGGCAACGTCAATATTGTTTCCGACACCCCAAACTGCTTATAGGGTAAGCACGATATACCCACTAACTGGTCAGACTTTAAAGGGCGATGGCCAACCTAGTAAGCAATGCATTATGGGCAATGGAGTAGATACCACGATTATTATTGGAAGTGAGAATTTTGCTCTAGATAGAATTATGCGAATTACGATCCAAGAACTTCGCATCTCTAATGATGGAAACGATGCAATATACGTTAGAAACTGCCCAAATGTTAAAATTTTAAATTCCTATATTTCCAGCGTTGGCGGCATCGCCATAAAACTTTTTTATTCTTGGAGAATCAATATTTCCAACAACTGGATCAATTCATCGGGGACAAATACTTGGGGAGTCTATGGCATGAATAATATTAATGGACTAATTTGCAATGGCAATACAATAACTGGAGGAAGCAGCGGAGGAGCAATCTGTATAGGTAACTCACAAAATGTCGCCGTAAAGCACAATATCATAGAAACTTCACTAAAAGGAATCTATATCGGTTCAGGAGACTTCGATCCTTCAGGAATAGGTCAGTTTGATCCAAATGACGGCGGAGTCAACGGGCTTGAAATAGACAATAATTATATAGAAAACTGTCTTCGACCTCTTGCTATCGGTGTCCGTTTCTTTGTTGGCCCTGGAAGCGTATCCAACAATTTTATTGCCACGGGTTTTGCTAAAGGCGTCAATGGGGGAACCTATACTGTAGACCAATTTAAAGAAAAAGCTATTTTACAACTGGGAAGAAACCGTGGTATAAAATTTTCCAATAATTCTTTCTCTTGCAGATGGTCTAGTGTACTTGACTTCAATACCGAATATATCAACCAAGAAAACGCGATTCCTTTTATGTATGACTGTAGCTTTGGTGATAATAATATCGGTGGGCGTGAAGCAGATATTCCATTATATAAATTTACAGGAAAATATGCAAGTTCTACCTATAACCACTATAAGAGGCTAGTCGGCGGCAGAAATTATTTTGGTTTTTTTGTTCGCGACAAAAAAGGATGTTTATCCTCTTATGACAATAGAGAATACATTAGTCCTTTGATCTTTGCAAATACGGGCTTGAGCATCCGAGCTTGGATAGATCAGCATATTCTTGAATTAGGTGGTAGTATAATTTCAGTGGATTTGATTGACGTCCAAGGAAATGTGGATGGCGCCAAATTATATATTGGTAGCTCTGGCGATAACGGTTCAGCTCTTTCCAATTATGATGTCGGTTCCATCCCTAAAATCTATGGAGCAGCACAAATTCCCGATATTAACGGGGGAAGTAGAATTTATACTGATCTTGTTAATACTATTAAGGTGATCCCATCAACATCAGAAACATCTAATGGCTCTTTTCGTGTGAAAATTACATATCGAGCAACTTAAACAAGTAAAAATATAAATCATATTAACGATAGACTGGTACCCATTCTCTTCATCATTTTCCGATCAGAGCAGTCTACTGAATGTATGGTAACAAAATCAAAGCTGTTCCGAAATTGGACCGGCTTTGATGTTGATGTATATTTATAATATTTAACTGTCCAAAGTTTCAAAAACAGAATTCTGGGAGCGATATTCGGGCACGATATCCTTAATCAACTGGACCAAGCGCATTTTATCTGCATTTGGATCAGCAGTCTTTGCGAGTGCGCATAATTGCTCTACACGCGCTTTCTGCAATTCCAAATCCGGGGTATTTACCCTCGCAATCATAATCTTTTCATGATAGGTCTTTTCGGTATTCTCCCCATTAGCCAACAGCTCCTCATAGATTTTTTCACCGGGACGGAGACCTACAATTTTAATATCAATATCTTCTGGATAATTATAGCCTTTGAGCCGGATCATTTGCTTGGCCAGATCCATAATCTTAACAGGTTCTCCCATGTCAAAGACAAAGATTTCCCCGCCTTTTCCCATGACAGCCGCCTCCTGCACCAATTGACAGGCCTCGGGTATCGTCATAAAATATCGGGTTATATTTGGATCTGTAATGGTTAACGGTCCTCCCTTGAGCATCTGCTTTTCAAATAAGGGGATCACCGACCCATTGGAGCCCAATACATTGCCAAAGCGGGTCACAATAAAATTCGTCTTTGAGCTTATATTGACCGTTGAAACCGCAATTTCGGCCACACGCTTGGTCGCGCCCATGACATTCGTCGGGTTGACCGCTTTATCAGTGGACACCATCACGAATTTGGAAACATTGTATTTATCGGCCAATAATGCCACGTTATAAGAGCCCCATACATTTGTAAGGATAGACTCATAGGGGTTGGCTTCCATTAGTGGCACATGCTTATAAGCTGCCGCATGGAAAACATAGGTCGGTCTATAAAATTGGAACAAGGTTTCCATAAAAGCCTCATCCCGAACATTCCCCACAATAAAGGTACAACGCGAGAAATGATTGCTGTTACTCAGTTCCTGTTGAATATCATATAAAGCAGATTCAGCCTGATCAAGCACGATAAGCTGTTTCAAATCGGTATACGCAAGCTGCCGCACCAATTCGCCACCGATAGAACCGGCTCCTCCTGTTACCAGTACAATCTGGTCTTTCATCTCGGAAGCTATGGAAGGATTATCCAGATCAATGGCTTTACGCCCTAATAGATCTTCGATACGTAGACTTCGGATCTGCCTTGTCGCAACCTCTCCCGCCAATAGACGGGCTGTATCCGGAATAATTTTAACAATCAAAGGAATGGGTTCTGCAAGTTTAAACACCGTGTTCAATCGTTCCGGTTTTCGGTCATCCACGGCGATAATAATTTCGGAAGCATTTCCATGGCGTTGTACAAATTCTTTGTTCAGTGTATTAATGTCATGGATTTTAAATCCCTGGATACGATTACCGATCCGGTGCGGGTTGTCATCCATAATGGCTACAATACGATATTTATTCCGCGAAGTGGTATGGATAAAGTGAAAGGTGGTATTGCCCATATTACCGGCACCAAAAAGAATCACAGGAATACGGTTATCTTTACCCCACATCAGCTCATGGTACAATGCGCGATACAGCACCCTGCTGAAGGTCATGCCGAAACCGGCAATTAATGCATGAAAAAGTAGCTGTGTATCCGAAAATGGAAGCATATCCTCATAGGATGGGTACAGCCATTCAATTACTCTAGCGATCAGGACCGTGGAAAAATAGGCTAATCCGATCGCCAGGACGATGCGTTGCAATTCACGGATACCTGTCTTATGGACAACACCTTTAAATGTGCCGAAAATACAGAACCATATTAGATAGACTCCCGAAACAAGCAGTACCTGTCTCGTCATGTCTTCAAACGCTACTCCCCCCCTATGCTTGAAAATAAGCACATAACTGATAAAAAAAGCTATTGCAACGATCATCATGTCCAACAGCAATATGACCCAACGCGGCTTGTTGATGGACAAACCCTCTTTCCATAAATTACTCATTAAAAAACTCTATAAGATATTATATACTTTAATCGCAAAATCTGATTAAAAAGTATCCCTTTTCGTAATTAAATATTTCAAAAATGTCTCATATTGTATAGCAGCATTTATCGTTCCTAAGATAAACATATCAGCCATATTTCCAAACAAGACAGTGTCGGGATACCAATCCTTGCATCACGAAAATAAAATTGCCTATAATATAAAAAATCTTCCAAGTATGGAAGATTTTTTTATATTAAAACATTCACAAGATATGCAGCTTAACTGCTCTTAATACACTCCGACCTGATTATTACACGTTATACCAAGACAATTATATTCCAATTAGCTATAACTAAAGTGGGAATAAATATAGATATCGGATCTGCTATTCCAAAATATCACTAATGATAGTTTTTGCCAACTAATTTCCCATACAAGAGAGACGTACTATTTTCTATTGATTCTTAAAAATCTGTCAACATCTTTTATATTTTTAGAAAGAAATACATATTTATCTCCAGGAATCGCTCTAATTCTTATTTGTAAAACATCTCCAAGGTCAATAGATGGATTTACTTTATAATTTGTTGCACCTGAAATTGTAAAATTAAAATCAAAATTAGAATTTATATTTAGAGGCGCTTGGCCCTTCAATGTAATAGTTGACCCTAAAACATAATTGTCTAAAGATGTTTTAAGTGATCCAATATCAAAACCTTGTTTAAATAACTTCCATTCAGGAGAGAAAAACGGAGGAAAACTAGAAATTTCTCGCGATTTTATAGCAAAACTTTGATCCAAAATGCATGAGTTACATTCGGGAATAGAATACATTTTTGTGGATGCCTTTAAGTTATATATAGACTCATGTCCCGAACCACTTACATATGTCGAATTAACATTTTTATCAAAAATAGGGCGAATAACATATATTTTTATTCCATTTTGAGAATCAGACTTTAAGCTTATTGGACTCCCCCATGCCATTTTATTTTTAGGACCAAACAACGTCATGTCTTTTAAATTAATATAAAAATCACCCTCTTTGCCTATATTAGTGGCGGGGTCAACTTCGCCGGAAAGAATGGTCGCTCCAGGTGCTCCAGATGCTCCTTTTAAACTAAATGGTTTGCCCCATCCTTCACTTGATTTTGGGCCATACAAATCACCATTGGAAAGATTCAGATAAAAATCACCATTCGCTCCAATAACTGTATTTGGGACAGCTTTGCCACTATAAATAGTGCTTCCGTTAGCTCCATTTATTCCTTTTTCTCCTTTTTCTCCTTTTTCACCAGTTTCGCCTTGAGGCCCAATCGCGCCATCTTTCCCACATCCTATGAGAAAAAAAAGCGTCATAAATAAAAAAACAGATTTCATCATTATATATATAATTTCCTCAAAAATACTTATTTATCTATGTAAATAAAAACGAATAATTCAGAAAGATTAACGAAATATATGTAAGCTAATTAAAATGTCCTTCCAAGTGAACAAACCTCAAAAAGTTGGGCCTAATTTACGCAGTGTTTTTTGATATAATGAGCTCGGTATTCCACCAGTCTCTTCCATTTAAATTAATACGTATCCGTTGGTTATTATTATATTTAATATAGCCTTTAATCTCTTTTGCTAGTTGTAAAATTGAAATATACTTCTTAACATAAACAATTTTGACCTTAATACCCCAAAGAAGTTTTCAATAAATAATAGCATTGTCTAGACAATTCCCTTTTTTGGACATGATCTGAGGGATAGTAGTTTTCTTGGTCATCTTATTAATAATTGTATCAGACCTCCATGGTCTACCTCGATTATAAATTAACCCTGCAAATCCATCACGTTGAAATTTTTTATTCCATTGTAACATGACAGAAGGATGCTGGAAGGTCAGGAATGAAAATTCTGCCTTGGGATTTTCGTAATTACGCTCAACAAAATCTAGGAATAACGCACCAGCAACTTCAAATATTTTAGGTGTAAATACCCGGAAGTTCATTGCAATTCTTGTATTATCGGGTAGAATTGTTTCATTCTCCTGTTGCTCTTTGTATAAATCATGAAATTAAAACGAAGAAAGCGAATTGTTCAATAGAAATGAAACAACTCGCTTTCAATAGTCTATTTCTCCAATTTATAGTTTTTCCTCTGTTTTCTGGTTGTTCTCTGAACTTTCGGATTTACTTTCCCCCTGCTGTTCCAACTGCGTTTGTTTTTGCCCGGCCTCCGTTTGTTGGGACTGGTTCCCTTCAAGTTCCTCTGCCTTCACCCCTTTTGGATTACTCCACAGTTTCTTTTTATAGGCATCCAATTTCTCTTCCACTTTTCGACCATCCAATAATTGCGCTCCATTTTCAGATTCTTTTACGTTCTGTAACATCCCAGGTGACGATTCGCGTACAATCGTACTTGCAAATTTGTTTTGTACGAAGAAGTCGTCCATCGTCATATCATAGAGCCCCTTATCCGGATCCGAGATATCCACCTGCACCAAACTATACCGTAATTGTGGGAAATAGAGCCAAAAAGCAGGTGTTGCCCCAACCGATTCCGCCAATTCAGCAGAAGTCGTAATATTCATTAAGGGGGCTACTCCGATAATACGGGTCTCCAACCGGCTCCGTTGCTTATCAAAAAAGATATCTTCTTTCACCCGGAATTTCGTTACCCGACTCGGGTCAAATTCGTTAAGCGCCATTTTTGAGTCGATCTGATTTCCCTCACCGTCAAAGATGGGCACCAATACGCTATCTGCAAAACGTGCCATCCCCTCCTGAGCGCTTAAACGGCCTTTGAATGAATCATCATCAGGACTGTATAAGGAGAGCTTTCCTTTTTCAATCGCCTTCATCACCACTTCGATCAAGGAGTTTCCCGGGATAGCCAAGATATAATTTTTTTCATCTTTTAGGTCGATATCGCGCCATACCCGTTTGTAGAAACGAATATTCTTCTTGTTCACCTCAGGATAAGCAAATGGCACCGCATCTTCCATAGTATTTGCCTGATAAAATCCATCTGTTGTCGGAATCGTATCCGGGTTAACCTCGCCTGAGGCAGTTGGGATAGCTGAAATTACATTATTTAACGTATCCTGTGTTCTAGGAACCGTATCTATTGTTGTCTCTTGCTGAGCGAACAATGATCCAGTGACCAGTATCATGGCAACTGTCATTATTGTTTTCGTGTTCATCATTATCGATTTTATAATTTACAGCCTGAATTAATACTTACGTGTTTTACTTTGCACAGTTGGCATTTCAAATGCTGACATCACACAACGGAAACCGATGTAAGAATGCGGTTCGTAATCGACCGAATAATTCCGTGTCTCGCTATTCAACTGTTCGCCGTTGTCTTTCCAGGAACCGCCACGCACGACTTTTCTTTTCAATGCATCGCCATCCTTTGCATCGGCGTCGTATAATAATGCCGGGTTAAGGTCATTGACAAATACGACAGCTGAGGGGCTGTAGGCATCCAATGTCCATTCAGAAACATTACCGGCCATATTATAGACACCAAAGGCGTTAGGCATATAGGATTTAACAGGTAATGTGAAGGTTGCCCCATCGCGCGAGTAAGTACCTTCGCCCTGTTTAAAGTTGACCGCCAATTTCTTTTTGCCTTCAGTTCCATCAATTGTGTACCGCGCGCCAGCGATCGTATCCTGTGGATCTAATTTACCAGATGCGGCATATTGCCATTGTGCTTCCGTCGGCAAACTCAGGCTTAACTGATAGCCATTCAGGTAAGAGTTTTTCAATACTGTTGCCGCCATTTCGCTCGCGCGCCAGTCGGTAAATGCACGCGCTTGTCGCCAAGTTACGCCTACAACAGGATAGTAATCAAAAGAAGGATGTGTAAAATAATTCGCATCCAAAGAAGCTAATTGTGCATTAGGAAAATCTTTTGTCCAGATATCTTCCACTGGCATGACAGCAACGGAATCCGTTACATAAGCTTTTTTCATATTGCCTTTGGATTGCAAATACGAGAAGCGATATTTAATGACCTCCGGGTTGAGTGCGCGTCTATTTCCGCGCATTTCCAACATTGGTGCAAGACGCTCCTGAATACTTGGGTCATTGCTTTTCCATAAAGGAGATACCTTCTTGACTTTTGCCCAATTAATCCTGCGTTGTCCCACTTGTTCGCCCGCAATCTCCAAAAAGTACTGGTCATCCTGCAGGTAATCGGTAACAGCAACAGAATCCGCTACCCAATTGACAAATTCGCGGTACTGTTTATTGGTCACTTCAGCTTCGTCAATAAAAAAAGCACTTACGCTCACATTTTTTCCTACGTTGCCACTATCCAGAGAGCCTTTAAAAAGGATTGTTCCGGAGGGAATATAAACCATTCCCGGAGGCGCGGGCAACTTACCGCCACGGAAGGCATTCACCTTGGGCGCTTTATACATAGCGGAATTCGATTTACAAGCAGAAAAACCAATGGCAATGGCCAAAGCGAGTAATATCAGCACTTGGCTATTGCGGGCCTGTTTAACTATATTTTTCATGTGTTTATTTTAGATTAGAAAAAGATTAGCCTATTTACGATTAAATAAAGCGTATTTCACACCCAAAGAGACAAATCCGTATTGGTCGTTATTTTTATTCTTAATACCGTCGAGATTATCATTTGTCGTCAAAGTGTGTTGGTAGTTGATGTTTATACCCCATTGCGGTCCATATAGGGTACGACCAAATGGAATATCTACTCCTACGTTTAAAGGAACCACAAAATGAATCTCCCCCAGGTCGTCAGCTAGTTCGCCAGCTTGTTTAGCGATCCCTTCAGCGTAAGTGGCATCAAGCCGCCGCTCAATACGGTTTTTAACTAAACCAGCTCCAGCTCCAACATACACGTTGGAAAGAATCCGTGAGAATGTATTAGCTTGCAAAGTGTAATAGCTGTAATTGTTGGTATGTCCCATAAACTGCCCTATGCGGACTTTTCCATTTACATTTCCGGCGAAGTAGCGATTTTCGAACTCACTATTGTATCCATTGCCACTCAAAGTACCTTTTTCGCCATGCAAACCAACAGAAATAAAAGAACTGATTAGGTAGTCAGCCTCTCCATAAAAAGCAAATTTTGTTTTTACATTTGCCAGATCTGTTAAATTATAGGTTACCCCAGCACCTGCCCCTATACTCACAGGCCGCGAAAATTGCGCTAAAACAGTCCCTATACTGAAACATAATATCCCCATGCATGTACATAATAGTTTTTTTCTCATAGTGAGTTGATTAGTATTAAATTTTATCTAATCAAAAAACGACTTTTCGGAGGAATTATTGTAAACAAAAAGCCCAAGCTGAAAGTTTGGCTTGGGCTTTTTGTTTACATTGGAATTTATCTTTATTTAATGTTCAACCGATCTTTAAGATCTTGCCACATTTTAGCAAGACCGGTTTTCTTTTTCTTTCCTTTATCTCCATAACCATAGCCATAGCCATAGCCGTAGCCATAGCCACGAGCAAAATCTACATCATTAACTACTGCGGCAAGGTTTTTCAATTTGCCATCTACATAAAGTTCTCGCGGCACTTGCAATAAACGTTTGTCAAGATAATTAACACGGGATACATATAACGTTAGATCCGCGTTATGTGCAATCAATAATGTATCTGTAACCAAACTCACTGGAGCAGTATCCACCAAAATATAGTCGTAATGGCCCCGCGAGTATTTTATAACATCATCAAAATGACCATTCATCAATAGTTCTGCTGGATTGGGTGCAATGTAGCCTGAATACACTACATCAAAATCATAGTTCCCTGGTTTTTTGATAATAATATTGTCAACATTCATATCTGGGTTAATCAGAAACTGTGTAATTCCAACATTAGTGTGTTGCAAATGTGACAACCCTAAATAATCCAATACTTTTGGACTCCTAATATCTGCTCCGATCAATAGGACCTTTTTACCTGACATAGATAAAATCTGAGCAAGATTGGTAGTGACAAACGACTTTCCTTCACCAGAGATCGTTGAAGTAACAAATACTACTTTAGATGCATTCTTCAGATCCGCACCAAACATAAAATTCATATTGGTACGCAGAATCCGAAATGCTTCTGCCAAAGAAGATCGATCGTTAAGGTGGACAATAGTATCTTCCGCAGTAGGTATCTCTCCCAATACTGGAACCTTAACGATATCCTCAACGTCTTTTCTGGAATGTATCTTGTTATCCAACAAAAATTTCAAATAAATTATAGCAAAAGGAATGAATAACCCCATTATAAATGCTCCGAACAATACCAATGCCTTCCGAGGAGCAACGGGGATCCCATTACCATAAGCTGAGTCTATAATTTTCAAATTGTCAGGCGTGGCGGCAGCTTTAACTTCACTTTCCTCACGTTTTTGTAACAACAATAAATACAAAGACTCAACGATTTGCTGCTGCCTGGATATTTTTTTAAAGCCTTGTTCTTGACTAGGGATGGAACTTATACGCCCTCTAATTTCATTGGATTTTCTTTCAATACTATTTAGTGCTAATTGCGTTACATTTTGATAATTTTTAAGAGATTGACGAATATTCTTATCACTTTCGATTATACTTTCATTTAAAGCAATTACAGCCGGATTCTGCTCAGAAGCTGATTTCAACAGATCATCACGTTCTAATACCAATTTATTATATGCAGATATAGCAGTCCCAATAGAAGCATCTTGCAAACCAATATTGGATGGCAACAGCTTGCCGACCTCTTGTCCTTTCAGATATTCAGACATATGATCAACAAGTTTTAATTGCGTACGATATTCCAGAACTTTCTTATCGTTATCTGACGCATTATTTAGAAATACACCAGCTTCAGTAGCCATATCTACCATTGAGTTAGCAGATTTGAAATCTGCAGCCTCTTCGTCTGCCCCTGACAAATCCTTCGAAATCAACATTAATCGCTTATTAATAAAATCAGATGTCGCTCTTGTCATTCTTAGTTTATCATTGGTCAGATCGCTATTATAAGTATCGATCAATGTATTTAACACTAACTCAGCTTTTTTTCCCAAAGAAGAAACCATCGAAAAATTCACAATATAGGATTGCATTTCTTTACTTGGAGTTATAGCCAAGGAAAATAGATTATTATCGACGGCCCAGTTTTTAGGAATTATCGCAATCTCATAATCTGAATCCTTATTAATAGGGTTTTTTTGGTTTCGCTTAAATACTATGCTACTCTTTCCTATTTTAAATACCTTATTAAAAGGCAAATCAAATTTTTCCTTAGAAACTTGATTTATAACGTGTAGTTTCTGCTCGTTAGTCACTTTAACTTGCAAATTCGCAATTATTGAATCTTGATCTCCAAGAAGCTCTAAAAAAAATGGCATATCTCTTTCGAGCTTTTCCTGAGAGCGTATATTACCTTTTTCAGAATAGATAATGTTTAAATGATGTTGATCTACAACTTTACGCATTAGTCTTCTAGAAGAAAGCACTTCAATTTGATCTGTTACATAAGCCATTCTCGAGCCCCCAAATCCCATTGTGCTACTCAATTCCGCAATCCCAGCGAGTTCTCCTGCAGATGCGCTTCTTTCATCTTTTAATAAAATTTTCGCAGTAGTACTATAAGTCTTTTGTGCGTATCTTAAATATACAACAGCTATTCCCAAGGCTAGTATAATTGATAATACAAACCACCTCCAATAAAATGCATATTGTTCAAACAATTGCCTTAAATTAATCGTTTCTTCTTTATTATCTTTGATTTGTGTAGGTTGTAGTTCCATGAAAATTATTAACGGGTCAATACTGAAATTACTGTAATTATAAGACTAGCAATTGAAATAATGATATTTGAATTAGCACCTAGTTTAGAATTATCTATTTGCGATTTATTAGGTTCAACATAAATAACATCATTTTGCGCCAAATAATAATAAGGGGAATTTAACGTGTTTTGCTGGGTTAGATCTAAACGATGCATAGACTTTTTTCCATCTACCTCTCTAATTAATAACACATTCTTTCGAACCCCACGAATAGTCAAATCACCAGCCATACCAAGAGCTTCCAATACAGTAACACGCTCAGTAGGTAAAATAAAAGAACCCGGTTTGGCCACTTCCCCCAAAACAGAAATCCTAAAATTATTAAAATTCATATTGACACCAGGATCTTTAATATATTTTCCTAATTCTATTCTTAATTTTTCAATAGCTTGTATTCTGGTCAATCCTTCGACATGTATTTTCCCTAACATTGGTAAGGTTATATAACCTTGATTATCGACTGTATAGGTAGGGCGAAGCGCCATATCCACCGATTGAGTCATATTAGAGTTCGTCATAGAGCTAACTGGATTAAAGGGAACAGTCACCTTAGGATCAGCAGCAGTAACCACGATAGTCAAAATATCATTTTTTTGAATTCTAGGAATATATTGCTCATAGAGGTTGCTTATTTGCGTAGAATCTTGTTGAAGATACACCATATTCTTACGAGAGCCGCAAGAATTAAATATTATTAAAACTATTATAAATAGTCCTAACACAGAACAGTTCTTTAAAACTAATCGCATTCGTTATTTTATTTATTAAATTGATTTACTTAACAAAAGTATATTTTTTTATTTAGACTCTGTGCAAAAATACTAATTTTAAACATATCGCCATAGCTGACTCTGGTAAGCAAGATTTATGCCCAAAATCATTATACAATATATTTTTTATTACATTTTATATTATTACTCCTATAGATTTTTACTCGTAAAAACTTATCTTTGAAATAATTCTTTTAAAATTAATGAACAAACAGCTTCAAGAGATTTTTTTTCAATTATTACGTATTGGTTTGTGGAGGAAGGGTCAGCTTATAATCACTAAACCATTAGATGAACAAGATTGGTCACAGATATATGCTTTCGCTATATCTCATACTGTAGAAGGAATAATTTACGAAAGTTTTGAATTTCTTGACAATGAACATATTCCACCTCAGTCCTTAAGACTTAAATGGGCTGTCCGAATAGATCAAATAGAGCGCCATAATAGTCAAATGAATGCTGTGATCGCTTCACAGTATAAATCTTTTTCAGAAATTGGATTAAGCCCCATTTTGCAGAAAGGTCAAGGTGTTGCTCAATATTATACCAATCCTCTTCATCGCATTTGTGGCGATATTGACTGGCATTTCGAGGATAACGGTTATGCTAAAGCACGGAGCTATATTAAGGACAAAGGACTAGATGTACAAGACACAAAAAGCTTTAGTCTCCATTACAGCTGGCAAGGACAGTTTATAGAACATCACAAGCAACTATTTGATCTTCGCAGTCCACTCATCCAAAGATATCTTCGTTCTACCGCAAAACGATATCGTAGCAAACAAGGCAACTTAATAATTGGCGATGTATCAGTGCGAATTTTAGCTCCTGAACTGCAGCTCTTCCAAGTCAATTCACACATTTTAAAACATTTGATAACTTTTGGAATGGGATTGAGACAATTCTGTGATTCTGCAAGATTATATGCTTATTATAGTGACAGGATTGAACCAAAGGCATTAAAGGAAATATATCAAAAAACGGGGATTCTAAAATGGACACATTTATTACATCAAATTTTGGTAGACTATTTGGGATTACCAAAATCCCAGATTCCATTTGAATATCCAAAGTCCACGAACGCGACCTGGATGTTAGAGGAAATATGGCATGGTGGAAATTTTGGCTATTATGATGCTCGTTATGCTGATGGCAAAGTAAATAATTTAATTTCTATACATCCTGATGGCGCCAAAAGGCTTTGGAGAAATTTTAAGCGATATTTTCCCTATGCACCACAGGAAGCTATTTTTTTTCCGATTATGCATTTTTATTCAAAATTTCTAGGAATAGACAGAGATTAGAAATAAAAGGTCCCTTAGAATGTAAGAGACCTTTTACTTTATTTTGTAAAGACTTGTTGTATTTTAATGCGAATACGTTCCCTTTCACTCTCCGTCAAATTTGAACCGGAAGGCAAACAGAGGCCTTTATCAAATAACATTTCAGCAATATTGGTTCCATAATATGGTGTATTCGCAAATATTGGCTGCAAGTGCATCGGCTTCCATAATGGGCGTGATTCGATATTATCTTCTAACAAAGCAAGGCGCAAATCTTCGCGCGAAATACCTGTAATTCGCTCGTCCACAATAATTGCTGCTAACCAATGATTAGAGTAAAAATCTGAATTAGGTTCTGTGAAAACCTTAACACCGTCAATACTTTCAAATAGCTCAAGATAGAACTTCGTCATTGCACGGCGCGCTTCAATACGGTTGGTCAAAACTTCCATCTGCCCCCTTCCTATACCCGCACAGATATTAGACATCCTATAATTATATCCGATATGGGAATGTTGGTAATGAGGTGCATTATCACGTGCTTGAGTAGATAGAAATACCGCTTTATCTTTATCTTCTCGGTTATGGCAAACTAAGGCTCCGCCACCAGATGTAGTTATAATTTTATTACCGTTGAAACTTAGAACACCAAAACGGCCAAAAGTACCGCAATGCCTTCCTTTGTAAGACGATCCCAAAGCTTCAGCGGCATCCTCTATTACCGGGATATCAAATTCTTTTGCCACAGCAAGAATCTCATCCATTTTTGCGGGCATGCCGTACAGATGCACAACTATAATAGCCTTAGGTTTTTTGCCCTTGGCAAAACGATCTTTTATTGCTTCTCTCAAAGCTCGAGGACACATATTCCAGGTCTCGATTTCCGAATCTACAAACACAGGAACCGCTCCTTGATAAGCAATTGGGTTAGCTGATGCAGAAAATGTCATTGACTGACAAATCACTTCATCACCATACCCAACTCCACATTCTATCAATGCTAAATGTAATGCTGCGGTTCCCGCTGAAAGTGCAGCGATCTGAACGTCCGAATTTAGGAATTTCTCTAAATCATCTTCAAAGCCATTGACATTTGGCCCCAATGGTGCAACCCAGTTATTTTCAAATGCTTCATGAATGTATTTTAATTCATTTCCCCCCATATGAGGAGAGGAGAGCCATATTTTATCTGACATCGCTATTAAATTTATTGTTATCTTTTTATTATTCTTCCTGGATTACCCACAACTGTACATCCATCTGGTATATCTCTGATAATTACAGTTCCTGCACCTATCTTAACCCATTTTCCAATTTTTATTCCCTGGATTATACAAGCACCAATCCCAACATGCGTTCCCTCTCCTATATAAACATTACCAGCTAACGCCACATTAGGTGATAAATGTACAAAGTCTTCAATTATGCAATCATGATCCACGGAAGCGTTAGTGTTAATAATGCAATGTTCACCAATTTTTACATCCGTATTGACTGTTGCTCCAGCCATCACCACTGATCCATTTCCTAGTATACTTCTATTAGAAATATTTGCACTAGGATGGATAAGTTTTGAATATGTGAATGTTGAAATTTCATTCACTATCTTTTTCCTAATTTCGTTATTCCCAATTGCAACAATTGCTTTCGAATGTTCTTTCGGGATTTCGTGAAACACACTATATCCCAGTAAAGTAGATTTATTTAAATCAGTATCAATAAAACCGTTAATTTTGTTACCAGTGCATTCTGCGATTTCCGCAATCACCTTACCATGTCCGCTTGCTCCAAATAAATACATGACTCAAAAGTTAATTATTACCATTGAAGGGTTCAATTGTAACATGTCCATCAGCTGAAATTCCTTCTCGCTTGAATACTTTCTTAAATGTTGTAAAAAAAACATTTAAATCGGTAAGAAACGAAACATGATCTACATACCACACATCCAATTCAAACTTTTTACTCCAAGAAATTGCATTTCTACCGTTAACTTGCGCCCAACCGGTGATTCCAGGCCTAACTTCGTGGCGACGTCTTTGCTTTTCATTATATAAAGGCAAATATTGAACCAAAAGTGGTCTAGGCCCAATAATAGCCATATCCCCTTTGAGGACATTTATCAATTGCGGAATTTCATCAAGAGATGTTTTTCTTACAAAAGCGCCGATGGATGTCATCCTTGCTTCATCAGATAAAAGATTCCCATTATCATCTTTCTTATCATTCATGGTTTTGAACTTAATAATTTTAAAAATTCGTTCATTTAACCCGGGCCTAGCTTGGAAAAAAAAAGGCTTACCATTATTAGCAAAATAAAGACCTATAGTAATAATTATAAAAATGGGACTTAAAATAAGTAAGCCAAACAAAGCGATAACAAAATCGATCAATCTCTTAAAAAAGCGTTTATACATTGCTCAATTCTTTTTCTTTTAATAAACTTCTATACTCATTTAATAGAGAGTTCCAAATAACCTGCTGCTCATACCTAATATTTATTAATTTACGTGCATTTATTTTCATTTTTGTATAAAGCTCTCTATTCGATATCAATCCTTGCATTGCCTGTTTGATTGCTTCTACATTTTTAACAGGAATTATGAGCCCATTTTCTCCCTCAATAATAATTTCGTTACAGCCATTTATATTAGAAACTACAGAAGGTAATTCCATTGCCCCTGCTTGCATAACTACGTTAGGAAATCCCTCTCTATAACTCGGAAATACTAAAACGTTAGAAATTGAGAAATAAGGTCGCACGTCCTGTTGAAAACCTACCGTCAATATATTAGGATTTTCATCAATACTCTTTAAGGTTTCTTTATTCAAAGGATCCAATTCATTTTCAAATGGTCCAACAAGAAGCAATTTAGAAAAAGGAGAATTTAATTCACAAAATGCTTTAACAAGTTCATTTATACCTTTGTCTCCTACAAGTCTGCCAACAAATATAAAAACGAAATCTTCGTCAAAGATACCCAACTCATTTCTTAATGAATTTTGTTGTTCATTTGAAATATGATTTCTAGAAAAAAAAGATGTATTAATACCGTTTGAGGACCCCTCACCTATTACCTTTAATTTATTTAAAGATGTAAATTTATTCGAAAGAATAAATTCTAATAATCCTTTTGAGTTTGGGTATACACGAGTAGCGGCACTATAGGTTAGCCTCTCTATGTAATTAAGAAGCTTCCGCTTGCCGCCAGTTATCTCCATAAGTGGCATCCCCGCTACTGTATGTAAGCGTATTGGAACTCTTGCTAATTTAGCCGCTAGCATCCCAATAATACCCGCTTTAGGGGTATGGCTATGTACAATAGCAGGTTTCTCTTTTCTAAATAAAAGATAAGTTTTCCATAAAGATCTCAGATCTTTGAGCGGTGTGATTTTTCTAGACATTTCTATCGGAATCACTGATATCCCTTCGTCTCTTGCTACCTCATCCAATTCTTTCCCATTTGAAGAAACACCAATAACCCTAAACCCATTTTTTGACATAAAATGGTGCTGCCCTTTCAGTAATATTTTTAAGGATATAGGAACAGTTGTGATACGAATAATTTTAATATCGTTATTTGCAACTTCCGAATTTTGTTTGTATATCTTTTTCACTTAAAAGCTTTCCTTTTTATATTTCCCTTATTGTGTCAATAACCTACTAATCAAACAATAACCCCGCTTTTCCCATAGTACAGAGATAACCATTCTAGCAACTCTTTATCTAGAAAGAACGAGAATGAGACAAAAGCGAGTAAATATCAATATATCGCTTAACCATATTCTTAATATCATATTGGATCGCCTTCTGATAACATGTAGAAATTATTTGTTCTCTTTTTTCCAAGTCATTAACAGATATTCCAATTTGATACGCTAATTCTTTTGCATCACCAAAAGGAAATATCAATCCATTACCTTTCACGATTTCTCTTAATCCTTTAACGTCACTTGCTATAAAAGGTTTGCCAACAACCATGCCTTCAATGCTTGAGAGAGACAATCCTTCATATTTTGATGATAGCACGATGACGTCAGAAGTCTTTAGTAATCTAGGAATATCATCCCTTAGGCCCAAAAATAGAACTCTGTTTTCCAATGCTAAGGTCTTAACAAATGCAATATTATCTTCAAGTAGTGGGCCAGTTCCGACCAAGATCAACTTATAAATATCCGGTAAGTGTGTTAAAGCTTGAATTAGAGTCTTTTGATCTTTTGGGAAACGAAAACTTGATACTTGAATAAGTATCTTTGAATTAGGATCGTTAAAAAACTGACTTTTGGGATAAGCTTCCGCTTTAATAAACTTATCTAAATTGATTCCATTTTCTATTAGAATAACTTTTGATAAAGAATTTGCACCAAGATGAGCTTTTAACTCCTTATCTACATCTTGTGCTATCGAAATAATCGCATCGATATGTCTATATATAAATTTATCAACTATTCTTAATAAAAAACCTGATCGCCTCCTATTATTCGTGCTATGCTCGGTATAAATGAGTTTTCGTCGGCGAAATAGTAGTAAATTCGCTACTACTACAAAATATAAAGACGGGAATAAGTGAATATGTATAATGTCATAATTTCTAATAAGCTTTAAAAGTTTTACAATAACAAAAGGATTATATACAGAACCATTCCCCAACTCAAAAATCTTACCTTTTGTACTATTTTGAGCTTTATTATATAAAACATTATTTCTACTTGTTAAGGTAGCAATATCAATATTACAGTCAACATAAAATGGGAGACTTTCACAAAGCAAATTCTCTGCCCCACCCACACTTAAACTGTTAATCACTTGTAGAACTCTCATTTCAAATTTATTATATTATTAAACCAATTTGAGTAGTCAAAATTTGAAACTTTGAAATCAACCATCAATCCTTCCTTAATAGACAAAATAGCATCGCTTAGCGCTACAAAATCTCCTTTTTTAACAATAACCCCATTTGATTTGTCAATAACCCCGTTGAAATTAACACAATCTGTAGCTACAACGGGAGTTCCCAACACTAATGCCTCCAATACTACATTTGGAAATCCTTCCTTTATGGAAGATAAAACAAATAAATCAGCAACCTTATAATATGGATAAGGATTCTTGACGAACCCCATTAGTTTGACACATTTGCATAACCCCAATTCGGCAATTAAAGCTTCTAAATATCCTCGATAGCCTTTCTCTACAGTCTCCTCTCCTAATATGTATACATTGACGTTTGCTTTATGCTCAACAACAATTTTAATTGCTTTTATCAAATAGTCAAATCCTTTTGCAGAATACAAGCTTCCTGATGCAACGATAGTAAATGTACCTTTAACTATTTCCGGTTTATATTCAGAAGCTCGCTGCAAAATTTGCTTAACATTCACCATATTTTTTATAAAGAGCACCTTATTAGGCGATATTTTATAATATTTTTGAACTTCATTTTTCATTTCTCCCGTCTGACAAATTATATAATTACAGAGCCTTAGCGCAGATTTTGTGAAAAAAGATAAAAACTTTCCCTTCAATCCTTTATATAATTTATTACTTGGAAGAGTCGGCAGTCTATAAACTAACTGAAACTTTCTATTGAAAATTTTATAGAAAGTAAGAAAAAAAAGAATATGTTCAGCGGAAGTAAAAATAATATGCGGATCAATACTATCCAAAACATCTTTTAATTTAACCACCCCATTTTTAACACTGGAGGTATTCAATTTATAAACATCTAATTCCCTATCAATAAACGACAGATAATTATCATTTCCGTAAAATATCACTAGACTAATTGAATAGCTATTATCGTCCAAAGAGTTAATTATGTTTACCAAATTTTTCTCTGCTCCGCCGCCACTTAAAGAAGGGGTAACAAATATTATTCTATTTTTTAATAAATTTTGAGTCATCAGATTTTAATAGAATTGCCTTTTTCTGATCAAAAGAAAAGCCTTTCACCTTCATGTTCTTTTTCAATAAGCTTTCAAGTAATTTATCAGTTGTACCTATTATTTTGGCTGGATTAGAGCCAATCACTACATTATCTGGAAAGCTTTTAGTAACCACTGCACCGGCAGCTATCACAACGTTACTACCGATCGTAATACCTGGCATAAGTAAAACGTTATTTCCAATATAAACATTGTTTCCAATACTAATTTTACCAAACACATCCAAATCAGGGTATCTATCCCTAAAAATCCAAGCCCCCCCATGAGTAAAAAACTTTACTCCGTCAGTTATTTGAACATGATCGCCAATTTCTATTAAGTAGGGTTCTGAACCAAAATGACGAGTAGCTATCCAGCAATTTTTCCCAATTTTAACACCTTGTTTTCTAGCAAATTTTTCTGCCGACCAAAAAAAACGCTTATATAAAAAACTGATTCTCGAAATCATAAAATATAAAATTAAATCTAATTTTCTCCTTCACGTATATTTATTCCAAATTAATTGAGACATTTCCCTTGAAAGCCCCCCAAGGTTAAAAATCCTTTTCTGCGAATATTTATGTTATAAATATACTCTATACTATAAAAAAGAATCCTACGGTATATCTAATTACTTTGATAAGCTGAATTTTCTAGTATTAAATCCCTTAAATTTATTACTCAAATTAATTTTGGAATCAATCGAAATATTTCTGAACACAAAGTTAGGAGCTAAAGTATAGTCTTCATTTTTTCCTATAACCATGACAGGATCTCGATTAACATTCTTCATTTCAATATTCTCAAAAAGAACCTGGCCTTTTAGTTGTGCCACCTTTTTCGATCGTATTTTTTTACTAGAAAAAGGATTGACTTTTATACCAACCTCGTCTCCTGAACTTCGAAATCCAGAGACTGTAATATCTATTAAACTCGGGTTCTCTGAAAGATAGTTACTAAGAACGATTGAAACTCCTCTTAAATTATTCCTTGATGTGATATCTTCTAAAGTTATTTTTCCCAAATAATCTTTTTCAAAAGAATTTGGCTCTATATCAATTGCAGACATAGGGTGAACACCATTTTTAGTATCCTGAATTAGAATACCTTTTAAGCGAATATTACTACCGCTAATAATCGACACGCCGTTCCTACGATTATTCTTTATAATTCCCCCATTCACAAGCACGTTGTTCGTATTTCTTCCTGTAATATAAATTCCATCACCCCAAAATTTTGAAATTTCTGGACTTAGTATCGTAACATTTTTCGAATCTTTTATTTCGATCCCCATTCCCCATTCTCCAGCACTACCTATATGAGAATACCGATCTCCTTCGATTCTTACGTTTCGCAAAGTAATATTGTTCACACCCACTATATGTATAAGTGAATACCTTCCTTTTTTACTCGATTTTAATATCAGTTTTGATCGGTCTTGAAAAATTATATCTTGCCCGCTTCTCAATCTCAGTCCCTGATCATTTACTAGAAGAGGGAAATTAGGGAATAATACTGTTTGATTTTCATTTAAAGATTTTTGAATATAATAAGTATAATCGACTGTACCATCTTTTACACAATTAACAGGTAGGTAATCCAGCAAATTACGAGTTTGGCTAAATGCTATCAACGCATTTATATTAAAAACAATAATAAAAATTAAATTTTTCATAAGTTACATTTATCTAAATTTCAAATAGTAAAGAACATCAAGAGCTTATTATTAACCCCCAATCTGATATTACGGTTGATTCAAAAAGAAATAAATCAACAATAAGAAATAAAATATAATAAAGTAGACCTAATTTCCCCCCCAAACTTCTGGATTGTTCCAAAATCATTAGCAAGAAAAAAACACTAACATAATACATTAATCTTCCTGCAGCTAGATAAAATAAAGTAAAGGGAACAATAATAATAAAAGAGCTCAGTGAAAGTTTATACCAAAAACTCGAAGTACCCTTATCTCCATAAAATTTCATTAGGAATAATAGTGGGATATAACGAAGAAAAATAGAAATGTAAAAATTAACAGAGAGCTTACTTTCAAAAGAGTAACTATTAGTTCGACGCCCAATATCTAATTGTCCCAACACGTTAACACTTAGATATAAAATTCCAATACCAATTATTGAATAAATGATTATCCATTTGACAGAATTAACCTTAGAGATTAGAAAAATAATTATTAAAGGAAAAATGAAAGATGTATGGAAAAGAGTTGCTATTACAGCTCCTAGTAGAGGCTTTCTATTATAAATAGTACAAAATAAAAAAACAGATAAAGCTAACCCCTGCCGAATTTGATTAAAATACATCTGTGTCGCAAAATGGCTATGTAAGATGAATATCAATGCAACAAATATAAACATCCTGACATTGACCCTATTGACAGAAAATAAAAACATTAAGGTACTAATAAACAAAGTGAATCTTAATGCATTTTCAGGCTTGAATACAGCAACTATGGAAGTTGTGTACAATCGCCAAAGTGGCTCCTCAATCAAGTAGATTAGAAAACTATCAGCTTCTTCAAATTTTCGATAATAAAAATAGCTAAGATAATTATGGTCATCTTTAGCTATATCTAAATTTCTTGTGGATAATAATATTCCAATAGTCAAAAATAAAATAATGCCAATAAAACTGACTAAAGGATGAATTTTGACATCTAATCTTAAATTCCCCAAGTTATTCTTCGATAGCCCCAACATATAGATTTTGCTTTTTTATTAGTAACTCAACTATTTTTTAATACCTCTTGAAAGAGTTTCTCCCATCGATCTACTATTTTTTTGACGGAGAAGCGATTAACTGATTTTATTGCATTTTCAGCTAAGCATTTCCGCTTTTCACTATTTTCAATTAACTCTACAAGTTCATTCATCATCTCCTCCTTCTGTTGATTTTTCACCAAAATACCATCAAAATTATGGGTCATCATCTCGTTAGGTCCCGAAACTAAATCATAGCTGATACTCGTACAGCCTTGAGACATAGCCTCAACTAAAACCATTGGAAAGCCTTCCCATCGAGAAGATAATATGAAAATTGAAGATCTTCTTAATAACTCAGCCATATCCTTAACCTGACCTAGAAAATTGATTTTATTATTAATTCCTCTATCTTCCTCAATTTGTTTCAAATAGTTTAAACTTTGTGTATCAAACCCGCCGGCAATTTGCAATTTCCAGTCAGGATATTTATCAGCTATGCGCGCCCATATTTCCACTAGATTATCAAATCCTTTGTGATAATATCTTTTGATTGATCCAACTGCTAAAATTACCTTTTCCCTTTCTTCGTTATACTCTTCAATAGGATTGAAAGATAAGGGATTAGGCATAATAATTTTATTTTTTAATCTTCCTTTTAAATATTCAAAATCATGTTGAGTTAAAATTGTCAATTTATCAGCCAATCTTGAAACCTGAAATCTCTGGAACCACTCATATTTTGACATTTTCGTATCCAACGTATTATGTTCGGAAGCAATAATTGGTATACCGAGAAAACGTGTACCCAATAATACTTTTGTATTCATTTTATAAATAAAAGATATTATTACATCCGGCCTCTCATCTTTACTCAGCTGTCTAATATATGAAATTAGCTTATAACGATTTTTCAGTTTCTCATAAATATTCCTTCCCTTTCTAAAAGGGAAATATTTAACGTTAATTGATTTGTTTAGCTCATAAAAAGGCGCTTTCCCATCCATAATCGCTAAAGTCACAGAATAGCCCCTCCTATCAAGCTCATTAGTTACCACAGACATAACCCGTTCGGCCCCTCCCCCTCCCAAAGAACTAATAAAAAACAATAACTTCATAATCAATCAGTTATCTGTTGAACAAACTCTAAACACGAGGATTTTAACTTATCCGCATATCGAATATATCCTTTAGGATTTTTGATGTTCTCCCAATCAATCTTTTTAGGATCAAGCAAGTTGATCTCCTTTGAGATACTGTTATCCAATGATATCGGCTCAGTGGAGACTACATTAAGATGTTCTATTACTCCTTTAAGTCTAGACATCTCACTGCTTTCCGACAAACCTCCTCCTGAAATAAAAACAACAGGAGTACCCATCGCAATACATGGGAGTGCACAATGAATCCGCGAAGTGATAACTAACTTTGCTTTAGCATATCTTTTTAATAGATTTTCTGCCAATACAAATCTTTCTTCTTCGTTATAATCTTTGTTCGCGTAAGAATGCGTAACATATTTGGCTCTTTTCAAAATAGAGTCAGGAATTATAGACTTTATTTTCTTATCCCTTTTGAAAAGAGACAAAATCTTCCCTGTCTTTATTCCAGACAAAATTTTTCTAGGATATTCTTTATATTGAGTAAATAAATCGTCCTTATATAAAACGTCCACTATTAAAATTTCGTCACTTTTTTCTTCTGTTGCATAGTTAATATCCAACGTAGTAGTGAGACAAGAACTGTAATAAGCATTAATTCCCTTCTCCTGCAATAGTTTTACTGTCCCTGTATCTCGACATCCAATTGGAGAATATTTCTTTAAATATTCAACATTTTCATTTTTACTTAAGACTTTATTAGCGTGACTGGAATTTAAATGGAACGAAATAAAGAAAGGCTTCAAAAGATCTACAGGAGGCCAATGATCTGGTTCGTGCGTATACCATCCATTCATAATCACAGCTGTCTCCTCATTCAAATCCAACAAACTTAATGAATCTCGCTCAATTAATCTATCTACTCGGGGTAAATATTGTTTAGCAGCCAAGCTCTGAATATGATCACCAACATTAAAATGTTGATTTCTATCTTTATACGTAAAAAGTCCAAATTTCATTTTTATTATTCTTTATTTTTTAAAATCTTATTAAATTCTATATTTTTCAAATCACTAGCAAGAATTGTTTTTATTAAATCTCTATTTAAAAAACCAACAACACATATAGCTAATATAATATTGAAAGCAATCATATAATTGTTTTCGATATATCCTATAGCCGAAATCAAAATAAATAGAAGCACATATATAGAGAACATTCCATACGGAAAATCAATATTGAATACATTCTTAGATTGGTAAATTCTCAAACAAAGCAATACTATATATCCCAAAAGTATTGAAAAAGAAGCTCCAAAAAGTCCAAAATATGGTATTAATATCAGCGAAACTAAAACTGTACTTAACCCTCCGATTAAACTGCTTATCAAAAGTCCCTTTGTTTTCTTTGCACCCAAAAAACCTGTTCCATAGAAACTCGCAATAGAATTAAAAATTGTAGAAAGAATTAATATTGGGGTATAACGATACGCTTCAAAAAACTCTTCAGACACCGCAACCCTTATAAACACCTGATTTACAGAAACAATAAGAAAAGATACTGAAAAAATTAATAACAAATATTTTTTGAATACGCCTGAATAGTATCTATCTCTTTCATCAGATTCGTAAGTCAAAATCGATCGTTCTTGCCATGCCAAAGAAAAAATCCCTACTAACATAGTCATTATTGTAGGTATCTTATAGGAAATTGCAAAAATTCCATTCGCAAAAGCGCCAATATACAACAAAATAAAATATCTATTAGCAGATGACATAGCCCACCAACTAAGCGAGTTTGGCATTAGGGGAATAGAATATCTCAATAGCTCCTTTAAATGATTCCAAGAAAAGTAATTGAAAGAAATATATCTGTACATCTTTGCCCTAATAAATAGTTGAATACTAGTAATAAGTAAAGCGAAAATATTCGCTATTAATAGTGCTTCAACCTTTAAACTGGTAGTTGTTAATAATAATATTGACAACCCGAAATACAAAAAGGCATTAATTATACTATTTGAGGCATATAATCTATTAAATCCCATACCTCTAATCGTTTGTTGAAATAAGATATATACTACCTGTAACGCTAATTGAGTATTCAGATAAACAGAATAAGGAGATGGATTAAATATGTTATACCCTTGATAACAAACTGAAAATAAAACTATCGATAGAAAATAAAAAAAACAAATTGAGGTAATTGTTTTTTTTATCACAGAATCGTTATTTTCTGCCCCTAATAACCACCTTAACCCCGAATCCGAGAGTTGGAGTGATACCAAAGGAATCAAAAGATTTACCGATATAAGAATCAAATCAAATTGCCCAACCTGCTCCCGAGTAAGATAATAAGTTGTAAAGAAAACTAAAACAAAACCTATTAGTTTAGAAGACAGGTTCCCTATTGTATATATTAATGTCAACGATAGGAGACTACGATTTTTTTCTTTCATACTTCTATTTTGCAATTAAGATATCTGTATATATTAAGATCTTATAACCTACCCTCACATTTTGCATTTTCAAGAATCCCTTTTACATCATATATTATTGATAAATCTTTTCTTAGAGAATCAAAATCAATATTTAAAAACTCCCGATGAGCCACACCTAATACTAGTGCATCGAATTTTGTATCTGGCAACTTTGTAACACTTTCAATTCTGTACTCATGTTTAACTTCAGCCGGATTGGCCCAAGGATCAAAAGTAGTCACTGTAACACCGTAATCTTCTAAAGCTGCAATTACGTCGACAATCTTCGTATTACGAACATCGGGACAATTCTCTTTAAAAGTCACGCCTAACATTAATACTTCAGCGCCATTTACGTTAATGCCTTTTCTGATCATCGTTTTAACAACCTGAGAAGCAACATATTCACCCATTGAATCATTTAAGCGACGGCCCGCTAAGATAATCTCCGGATGATATCCGTGTTCTTGAGCTTTCTGAGCGAGATAATATGGATCTACACCAATACAATGCCCTCCTACTAAGCCAGGTTTAAACGGTAAAAAATTCCATTTGGTACCAGCAGCTTCCAATACAGCATGTGTGTCAATATTCAAAATATTAAAAATTTTGGCCAGCTCATTGACAAAAGCAATATTGATATCACGTTGCGAGTTTTCTATTACCTTAGCTGCTTCAGCAACCTTAATACATGGTGCCAAGTGTGTACCAGCAGTGATAACCTCTTTGTAAACAGCATCTACCTCTTCGCCAATTTCAGGAGTAGACCCCGAAGTTACTTTTAATATTTTCTCCACCGTATGCTGCTTATCACCTGGATTAATGCGTTCAGGCGAATAACCAGCAAAGAAATCTACATTGAATTTCAATCCAGATATTTTTTCCAAAACTGGAATACACTCTTCTTCAGTTACACCAGGATATACCGTAGATTCGTAAACAACAATATCTCCTCTTTTCAAAACTTTACCTACTGTTTCTGAAGCTTTATATAATGGTGTCAAATCTGGACGGTTATTTTTATCCACCGGCGTAGGTACAGTGACGACATAAAAATTGGCAGCTTCGATATCGACTAACTGATTTGAACAATACAATCCATTTACATTCGTATGAAAGGGATTTTCACCAACCAACACAGCTTCTAGGATATCATCTTCAACTTCTAAGGTTAAATCTTTACCCGAACGTAATTCATTTATACGTTTCTGATTAATATCAAAACCAACAACCGGAAACTTCGTTGCAAATAATCTCGCTAAGGGTAAACCAACATACCCCAACCCAATAACAGCTATTTTTTTCATTTTTTATATGCTTTTAATCTGATTAAATTATTTCAAATTGTTCCAGTACCATTTTACGGCCTCTTTCAACCCTTCACGGATGACGTGTGTAGGTTCGTAGCCCAACAACTGGCGAGCCTTATCAATTGAAGCTAATGAATGTGGAATATCCCCTTGTCTATTCGGACCGTGAATAATTTCTACTTGAGCAATTTCCGAATCATATTCAGTTAAAAACTCTTTCAGATAACCGACCAATTGATTCAGGGTGGTACGATCACCAACAGCTGTATTGTAAACCGTATTAACAGCATCCACGTTATCTGTTGTCATCGCAAGCTCATTCATCTGAATTACGTTATCAATATAAGTAAAATCGCGTGAGTAATCTCCTGTACCATTGATCACTGGACTTTCATGACTCATAAATTTCTTAACAAATAATGGGATAACGGCTGCATAAGCGCCATTAGGATCTTGGCGGCGACCAAAAACATTAAAATAGCGAAGACCGATTGTTTCTAATCCATATGTTTTAGAGAAGATATCTGCGTATAACTCATTCACATATTTGGTAATCGCATAAGGGGATAAAGGCTTTCCAATGACATCCTCAACTTTTGGAAGGCTCTCAGAATCTCCATAGGTAGAAGACGACGCTGCATAAATAAAACGTTTCACACCAGCATCGCGCGCTGCAACTAACATATTCAAAAAACCGGTCACGTTTACTTCATTTGAGGTCTGTGGATCTTTGATCGAACGTGGCACCGATCCCAAGGCTGCCTGATGCAAAACATAGTCTACACCAACAACTGATTTTTGACAATCCGCATTATTACGGATATCTCCTTCAATCAGTGTGAAATCTGTATTATTGATGTGCTGCTCAAGATTATGGCGATGTCCGGTTGCAAAATTGTCCAAGACAACAACCTGGTGCCCTTTACCTAAAAAATACTCTACGAGATTAGATCCTATAAATCCGGCCCCGCCGGTAATTAATATTTTACTCATTTTATTGACGTATTATATATTGGGATTATTTGTATACAAACTAATGTAACGTTGCTCATCTACCGTTTTTTCAAAAGAAAGATTTACTTTCTTAGTCAATTTTTTGCCAACCTTGTCCGCTAACTGCAATAAATATGCCTGATTTATATTTTCACCTAAAATTAGCACATCTATTTCTCCAGAATCTACTCCCGCAGCATAGTCACCCAACAGTCCAACTTCCTGAATATCTCCTGATTTCTGTAGGATATACTCCACGATTTCATCGATACCCAAATACGTATGAATTAATTTTTGAAGCGGCTTAAATAAGGAGTGCGAAGTATTTGCTCGGTACAGAATTTTGTTTTTGGATGTATTCTTTTCTAAATATCCTGCTTCCGAAAGCTGGTTAAGTTCTTTACGAATGGCATTTGTGGACTCCTGAAACTCGTCCGCAAGACCACGTAAATGCCCCTGACTGCTTGCAGAGACGAAAAACTTAATCAACAGTTTGAGCCGGGTTTTGGAAGTGATCAATGAATCCAACATCGGTTTAGCATTAATGAGTAACAAAAGTACTCAATACAAATCAGCTATGCAAATGAATAAATTGTTAAATAATTACAAAAATTATCCAAAGCTCATTTAGAATACTGGTTAATAACCTTTAAAACAGAAGAATTCACGTGGAACATCAATCAGAAATGAATATAAAATTTAGGCTCCCTATATCAAGGAGCCTAAAAAAGTAACAAGAGTTATTTGACCTGATCTAAGCCTCCGCTTTTTGATAAAGATCCGATATGGATAAAGTTGCCGTGAATGGTTCAGATCTACTTTCTTCAAAATTCAGCACTCCCGAAATATACACCCGCCCGCCTGTTAAATCATAGATCTTTGCATTCCGCCTATTGACCTTAAAACGAACAGAAACATCCGATTTGGCATTGCCTTTCCTTTCAAATGGAATAACCAAAATTTGCTCAAGATTAACATCCAAACCAGCATGTAAGGGTTTTACTTTTCGAATAACAATATTTTTTAGCCGATCGTCACTCCTTTCTGCCTGAAAGACAAATACCCCACTCCTGATGTTTCTATCTCCGCTGTATTGTCCCGGGCGCTCCTGAAACATATAGCAAACGGTTATGCCAACGCTTCTATTGAACCGTTGTTTCTGTTGCTTGCTCCGCCAAAAATAATATCCGACTAAAAATAAAAAAACAGGTAAAACTATGGTTATCATATCAATATGTTGGTTAAAATTAAATGACTAAAATGTTGCACACACAAAGGCGCGATCAAATACTAACCAAATATCTTATATTGTTATTAATTCAACATTAAATAAATAGGGACAAATCAGGGACAATTGCAAATGAGCTAACAAAGAGTAGCATGTGCACATTAATTTTCTGTTAACAACCCGCTGGAAGGAGACAATATTGAATAGCGCCGATAATCTCCAAACAAAAGAGCCTGATTAATAATCAGGCTCCATAATTTCTTTATCAACTAATCAATCAGTTTGGACTGATGGCGTTCTAAGGTGTTGTATATTTTTTTGACATCCTGCGATTTTTCCTTTTGCAAAACAAGAATAGCGTCTTTAGTATGTACTAAGATACTATCTTTTAAACCTACAAAAGCCGTATAGACATCTGTACCGATGACCATATTTCCATTTTCATCGACAGGGTGCCCAGTTTGTTTGAGATAGTCGTACATGGATTCAAACGAGCCTAGATCAGACCATTGAAAACTCGTCGCAACGACGCGAATTTTCTTCGATCGTTCCATAACAGCATAATCAATGGAAATCGATGGAATCTCTTTGGAAAGCTGTAAATCAAGTTTTCCTTCCTGACGATGCTGCCAGGCATTAAATGCAGTTGCATAGACCTTGGGCTCAAAATTCTGCAACTCGCTTAGAAAAGTATCTGCGCGGAAACAGAACATTCCTGAATTCCATAGGAAATTGCCCCGCTCAATAAAATCCTCGGCGGTATCCTGATTCGGTTTCTCACGGAATGATAAAACCTTGTCATCTTTGTATTCGATATATCCGTAACCGGTCTCGGGCCTCGTAGGCTGTATCCCAAACGTAACGATATAACCTTTATTTGCTTTTTCGATGCCGGATTTAATCGCCTTTGCATAGGCCTCGTCACCCACAATAACATGGTCCGATGGCGTGACGATAAGAATATCATCAGGTTGAGCCGCAAAGGCTGCAAAGGCAATTGCCGCTGCAGTATTGCGTGGTGTGGCTTCCACGATATCGATATAGTCTACTTTGTTGTTTTCCATTACTTCCCGGCTCAGCGCATGATTGTCGCAATTGCCAACGACAATAACCTGACCGCAGAGTGCCTGGTTGCGTTTTATGGTCATCTCGAATAATGAACCGTCTTTAAACAAAGAAAGGTATTGTTTGGGATAGCTTTTACGTGATAAGGGCCAAAGGCGACTGCCTACCCCACCAGTCAATACAACATGGATAATATTACTCATTACTTATTATTTTTTCCTCGCTTCTTTATCAGCAACAACCTTACGTAAGCCCTCACTTGAAAAACGATGTGTACGTTTGTTATAGTAGATTTCTATATTTTCCTCTACACAATAGGATCTTCCCGTAAAATCTGTATCCCGATATTCCTCACCAATAATACGCATCTGGATAGGTAGTGCTTTGATCATATCAATCAGATCTTGCTCGGTCTCATAAGGGATAATCTCATCCACATAGCGGCAGCCTTCCAATTGGATATAACGCTCAACAATAGTCTGTGTAGGTTTGGCTTTCTCCGGAAAGACCTCCGAGGGGTCAGTATTAAGTCCTACAATCAGATAATCACAGTGCCGCTTAGCTTCTTCCAGCATCATAATATGACCCGCGTGCAATAGGTCGAATACACCGAAGGTAATTCCTATCTTCATCTAATTATTTTTTTTAATGGCTAAAGGGAGCTCTAAGGCTCGCTTCATCTGCCTAAATAGATTTTAAAACTGTTTCTTCACTTGAACTGGCATCCGCGACAATCTTTCGTAAGCCAGAACTTGAGAACCGATGATCACGGCTATTGAAATACAATTCAATTCCTTTCTCCTCACAATAAGATCGACCAGTAAAATTCTTCTCCCGATATTCGTCACCAACAATACGCACATCGACTTTAAAAGACCGGAGGATATCTTCAAGGTCCTGTTCTGTTGCGTAAGGTACTATTTGGTCTACATATTTGCATCCTTTCAGCTGAATATAACGTTCTACTACTGTCTGTGCTGGCTTATTTTTCTCCGGTCGGTCTAAGGTCGGATCGGTCTGCAAACCACAGATCAGAAAATCGCACTGACGCTTAGCATCTTCAAGCATTTTGATATGTCCGGCGTGCAGCAAATCAAATGCACTAAAGGTAATACCAATACGCATATTCTTGGCTGGAATAGTTATCATAATTGCAATAAATTTAAAGTAACAATAAGAAACACCTATTTTATCAATCAAAGATAAAATTTATAATAAGAACAATAGAAAACCATCTTTTGTTCTTTTATAATTTTACGTAAATATCATGCCAAAGAAGGGACATCAGCATGCCTCAGATACAAATTAGCACAAGCCCGCGCATCGGAAAGTGCCTCATGGTGATTCAATTCAATTCCCAATACTTCACAACAGGCATTCAATCGAGCAGGCTTGAAACCTTTTTCTTGATAAATTTTGAAGGTACATTCCCATTTATCCATTAACCCCAAACTATCATAAGGTAGATTATAATAATTCATGGTCTTACGCAAAACACCGCGGTCAAATAATTCATTATGGGCAACCATAATCCGGTTATTGATCAGTGGAAAAATACGCGGGAATAATTCTTTAAAGGTTGGAGCTTCTGCTGTATCCCTTGGCTTAATGCCATGAACACGTGTTGTCTGCCACATATATTGGTTATGAGGAGGCTGAATAAGCGAATAAAATTCTTCGACGATAACGCCCTGATCAACCACCACAAGGCCAATGGCACAGGCGGAATTTTGGTTAGCCGTAGCTGTCTCGAAATCTATTGCGGTAAAACTTAATCCTGATTGCATATTTGCTCCTTCTGAAAATCCAGGTAAAATTACTAAATTTTTATTTTACCCAAAGCTGCAAGGAGACGCTATCAAACTCCCGTGTGCAATAATTCTTCCCGTTTATCTTTTCTGGGCATTTCAATAATTTTTACTTCCTCAGTTAATCTCACCTCTGGGGCCAACTGTACTCGTTTGTTTTTCCACGCTTTGACCATACGGATCCGTTGACGACGGATCGCATGTTCCACTTCACCTTTGATATGATAATTATGAAAGATATACTGTTTTAGAATAAGATAAAATGCACTCAGCACAGATAATACAGCAACCGCAAATGACCATTGTACTGAAGCATCAAATTGGACAATATAAATTACTGACATCCCAAGCAACAATTGAACAAGACCGTATGCAGTGGATACTAACAAGCTGCTATGGCCAACTTCATTGCTTAACATGTGTAGTAAAAATGTACGGTGCGGTTCAAAAATATGATATCCCTGATAGACACGACGCGCCACTGACCAGCCGATTTCAATTCCATATACGCCTAGGAAAAGAAGGTAGGTAAAATCTCCCGTTTTTAAGATCAGCTTGCCCAAGGCAAACAATAGCATAAAGGAGAGTACTGCAGGCCCAACATCCCCTGCAAAACAAGCCGCCTTTTTACGGAAATTGAAGAATCCAAAAACTACAACCCCGAGTAAAGTATAGATGAGAAAATCTTGTTCTATATAATTTATTTTGGTGTTAACGTAAAGTAAAAGGCCGCCCATCACCATTGTACAAAAAGCCGTCATTCCATTAATACCATCCATAAAATTATAGGCGTTGATGACACCAATGCTGAACACAAAAGCCAGAACTAGATAATACCAAGGATAATTGAATACACCAAATTCGTAGACCATCAATAAAACTGACGCCAAATGAACTGTTAATCTTGCTGTTGGGTTTACGCCTCGAATGTCATCTAAGAATGAAATATACGTTAAAAGCGTAAGACCAAGAAAAAACCAAGGATATTCAAAATCATTTCTTACAAAATATATCATCGCAGCGACATAAAAAATAATCCCTGCGCCTCGAATCGTAACCTTAGTATGGGAAGAACGCTCATTAGGCTTATCGATTATATTAAAACGGTTCGCAATGTTTAAATAAAGAAACTCTAATGCAAAAAGAAATATTAGGGTAAAAATATAGATCATAAAATGTATTTAGTCAGTCAAATAAAGCCATGCAAATATAATAATATTAAGTTTTATTTAACAAACGTTAACCATACTATTTTCGCTACATTAAGAAAATATTTTTTTTCTGAGGAAGAACGTAATCTTCAATTTAAGATTTCCTCCGCTATTTCTACTCCTCAATTTGCATTTTATGAGGACTGGGGAAGCCCAAAAAAACCTCTAAATCGACCATTTATAGCATTCAAAAATTTAAGGCGATTATCAGTAAAAAAATATAAAACAAAACGCACAATCTGATATCCCATTGAACTTAAAAATATAATCAATAGCGTTAAATTTAAATTTTTCCGCATAATGGCACCATATCCATAAGCATAGCTGAAAGCTTTCTTTTTGTCCATAGTCATCACATTAAGTTCGGGATGCCATACCTGCGTATTTGGAGAATAAATGACTACATACTTCATTCTAATAGAACGAATAGCATAATCTAGCTCTTCTCCGCAGGCAATTTTTGATCCAACCCCGAAATCTTCATTGAACTTCATTCGAATCCTAGTAAAGCAACTGATTGCTGAATAATTCAAGCTAAAATTGAATAAATTTAACTGGAGTTCCGATTTGGACCAATTTCGCATGATGCCTTTGTTTGTTTTTCTATCATAGACGCTCCCATACATTATGTCCACATGGGGATTCTTTTCAAAAAACGTAAGCGCGCTTGTGATGGTATCCGGATAAAACATGCAGTCGTCATCAGGAAAAGTAATTATAGCGCCCCTAGCCAGTTCTATTCCTTTATTTTTAGCTTTGGAAAGTCCTTTCTCTGATGTTTTGTAATACACTATCTGCAATTTTTCTTTGAAAGCTGTAACAAGAGGAGCAAGGTCAATTTTATCATTCTGATCAACGATAATAACCTCATAAACGGTTTTTTCGCAATCCTGTCTATCAAGGCTCTCTAATAATAACTCGACCTCCCTATACCTCCCATAAGTAGATACAACCAAACTAATCTGTAACTTCATTATCTTTTATCCTCTTAAAATCAATTTTAAATGCTTCCAGGACTAGCAAATAGCCTTTTAAAGTAATTATTGTCAATAAACTCGTATAAAATTGCATAAATACCATAACCCAGTCAAAGAAATAGATGAGATTATAAAAAACTCCCAGCAATACGATGATTGCCAAAGGATATTTTCTAAAAGCAAGAATCAGCCAATAAAATCCCAACATGTATAGTATTGTTAGCGGGATTGCAAAGTACTGATACTTCATGTACAAATAAACGGGAAGTGTCAAATTAATCGACATATAATTCTCTACAACAAATTCTTTTTCATAACCCAAAAAAATATGTCGATAATAATTATTAGGCATGACATCAAATTCGAAAATTTGTCCAGGTAAAATTGCATCTATACTCAATTTCAGTTGATGCCACATGCTAAACTTATCATAAAAAGTTTCAAGCTCCAGGTTATTATCGAGATAGTGAATAGGAAGCATTGAGGTTTCCAAAGTAGACATCCGGCCAAAAATCTGATCTAGCAAAAAATCTATACTTATGTCATATTCATTATCCCGCATGCGCGTTGCAAGTACAAAAATTATAGGTGCAACAAGAATTCCGTATTTTAAGAAAACAAATAACTTCTTCTTATAGTCTTTGAATATCACAAAGGAAAACCCTATAAAAAAGACGAAAAATATACTTATTATACCGCTTCGACTACCCGATAATGTAACAGAAAGAACATAAAATACAACTGCTAATATAATGTTGGATTTTTTTTTCTGCGTGAAGAGCATCGCCAATAGCAATGTAAAAGGATTAAAGAAAATGGAGAGATAATTAACAAAGGTACCATTTAACTCACCTGTAACTGCTGCGGCAAACCCTCCAGTCGCATAAACTATCCCGAGTTTGAGCAAAACAGAAAAATAGAAAATAAATGTAACTGGCCTTCCTTCAATATTAGGAGCTATAATTTCATCACGTTTTGGTAAAAAACATAAAATGATAGCGGAAATAACCAACGGTATAACAATTATACAAACGGCCTTTAACAACGCATCCAAATCTTCAAAATCCGAATATATTGGCCTAAATCCATTATATAAATAATACCCCCCAGGTAAAATAACGTGGAGTATTAAAAAGTATGCAATAATGGCAATAATTGAATTTCTCACAATTAAATATCAACCAAATAGTTTATTAATCCACATATCAAGCGAATATCCTGTTGGTTTTGGCACAAACGGACTGTTCATAAAACCCAAGATTTCCTCAGAAAACTCTCCCGAAGTTACAAAAATTTGGTCTTTATTGAATATGACATCTTGCTTGACATATGGATTGTTAGTAAGCAATTTCTTTCCACTTTCAATGGTTTCAACAGTTCTTTGGGACATACCTGTCTGCGACGAACTGCCCATATCGAATATCATCCTGGATTGCCAAAATAACGCTAGGTAATCAGCTCGACTGAGCGGAGAAAACCTGATTATATTCCTATCATAATGCTTTCCCTTAAACAAGTCTTTTACATAAGTCGTAAAAGGCATGATAAGAACTGCTTTTAATTTAAGATTGTGCCGATCTGCAAACGCTTTTAATTTATTCATTATCTGATACCGTTCCGGTAAATATGATACCAGAAAAAGAATATCATATTGATATTCACAATCAGTCTTTATGTGAATATCCTCTAAATAGAAATTTGGAAGATATACCAGACTTGGATATTTCGCTAAATCTTCATAATCGAAAGAGCATACACGATCAAATTTGTCCAACAAATGCGAAAAGGGGTTATTCTTATCAGAATCCCATTGATGCATAATCTTAATTGCAGCCGGATATCGCTCCGTGAACAAATCCACAAATTCCGCCGATAGTTTAAAACCTTTGATGACAAACAAATAATCAAATTCGATAGACTCAAATTGTCTCAATATAGCCCTATAATGTTTTGCTTGTAGCTGTTCGAGTTTATTGGAGAAAAAATTATTTATAAGAGTGAATCTAAACGTATAGTCGCGCTCGGGCGCAAAATAAACTTTAGCACCGCGGCGTTCTAATTCAGCTTTAATAATTTCATGATAATTATAAAAAATGGGGGCTATAAAAAGAATATTTTTATTTTTTAAATCAATCTGCATAGCATCTATAGGTTAAGTTCGCACTTGCTTAATAATTTGTTTTGCCCTATCCCGTATAGCCTTCGATGCTGTATATTGCAGAATAAAAGCAATGATAATGAGACCGCTCACAACTGCAGCGACAAGCAATAAATTGGTTTTGGACTTTTCCATCGTCTGCATATAAGGTAACAATGAGAGTGCAGTAACCAAAATAAAACCGCAGGGAATCAGCAATGGTTTGAAAATTATTCTGAATGAAGCTACAAATGAGATTTTCAGATAATTAAGCATAAAATAATAATAGGTGATTCCCCCGATAAAAAAAGCAACTAATTTAAACAAAGCAAAGGACTGAAGCCCAAAGTAATGTATTGATGCACCAATTCCCAACCAAAAAATAAAAGGCAATAATGTATTGATCAGGTACATCTTCTTTATCTGCTCTTTAGCCATCAGCAAAATACCAGTTGGGTAAGAAATAAACGCCAACAGATTACATAAAATTAGATATTGAGCGATAAGGATAGATTCCTTATAACTCCCACCCACCCATGATAAAACTAAAGGGCCAGCCATTATACATACAGCCAGAATTGGCGGTATGACGACGGGAGCAAATAGCGATGTCACCTGAAGATAGAACGAACGTAGGCCTTTTTCATCGTCTTTTCCAATAAAATGATTAAATCGTGCATTAAAGGGCGAAAAAAGAATGCCAAATATACTCCTGCTAAAGCTAAGCAATGTTAATCCAATGGCATAAATTGCAACCTTCTCTGCACCAAAAATTTTACCTATGACTACGGAGTCAAGTTCATAATACAATATCCAGGAAAACGTCATAAAAAGACTTGTGAAGGCTAAACTCTTCGTTTTTGTAAAGACCTCCCGACTAAATCGAAATGATCTGAATAGAGCAATAAAATTATAGCTAAATTGCTTTCTTACAACATACATTGTAATTAATAGCGTTAGCAAGGTAATAATTTGGGTAAATAGAAAATAGCCAACGATATCGTAATGGCCTGATCTAAAAAACCAAAATACCGCACTAATTTTAATAATACTAGCTAATGTATTAGTACGTTGGACAATGTAATCCGCAAGACGAATACCACAGATCATTTGGAGCATACGCTGAAGTAGAGTCAATGGTGTCGATAGGGCCAATATGAGCAATAGTGATGAGGCCGTATTATAACTCATAGTATCATCCAATCCGCTAATCAACAACTCAGGCTTTAGGCTCAATAAGGCAAAACCTATCACAAATAACAGCAAAAATAGAAATAGGATAAAACTAGAAAAACCAATGACTTTAATTTCTTCCGTTCTATTATCTTGAGAAAAATATTCTGCAGCATACTTCTGTCCTGCATTTATAAAACCCAGATCTGCATAAGCCAAAAAAATTGAGGTGGATATACAAATCGTATAGACCCCATAAAGCTGCGGGTTTGACGATAGAAAAGGGACTACCACAAACATGGAAAGAAAATTTAAAACCATAGATATCCCCTGCCAAAGGTATATCTTCATGTAATTTATGGTATAATTACCCGCCATGATACTCTTTTAACGTCTTTAGAAAAATCTCACAGGTCCTTGTCTGTTCACTTTCAACTGATGTCAAATAATCGTAAAGATATGCATCATATACCTGCTCGTCAACCTTATTGATCTTAACTTCAGAGGGTGAATAATGGTCTATATTGACTAAGGCACTTTTCAGTTTAACTGAAAAATGTGCAATAAAATGATCATACTGTGGCATTACTTTTTTAATAGCTTCTGTTGTCAGTGTAATCACAGGTTTCTTATTTAAGATAGCAAAACTTTGGGACGTAGAGATATGTGCCAAAACGAATCCACAATCACGTGTTAGTTGGCTCGTCTTTCCAAAAACAACCTTTCGTCCATTAAATGGGTTCTTCGATTTGTACATCTCCGCTTTAGGATGTGCCGCAATTACAATTGGGAGCTGATACTTTTCCTCAATAACATCGAAAAATCTATTTAGCGTGGTGTAATATTCATCCGCATCTACGCTTTTTATTCCTAAAAGTTTAAAATCAGGATGGAGGGGTAGGTATTCATCCAAGAATAAACAAAACTTTCCATCGATTACGGGTGTTGCGAAAAGATTCTCCAATGCTGTATCATAATCATGTGAGTTAATAGCAACAATTTTGGATCGCTGTTTTTCTTGCTCTGCACCTATTCCAACGGTAAGATAGCCATAATTCCCTGCACAGAACACGATGTCATAAGGTTTAATACGGCCAATTCGTTTTAACACACCGGCGTATTTATTCTTGATGAACCTCGAAAAGATAGCTGGATTCAGGCTTTTTGCTATCTTTTCTCTCAAGGAACTCTCTCGGTTAGAAACCGGCAAAGCTCCACGCGCAAAAAAGGAAATCGTACAGTCATACTTGGTCAGCAGCCGGAATAGATCAAGAACACGATACTCATAAGTAATATGCAATACAAAAAAACATTCCTTTATCTGACAAGCCTCTAGCTTTTCCACTAGTTTACTTTTATTGCTAATTTTTATAATTCTTTTATCAACCAAGCGATCCTGAAGAACATTGGGAAAATAGATCATACTAAGATCCCAATATTCCACCTGAAAGCCATTTTCATTGAGTATCGAAAAATAAAAGTCGTTCACGACTTTCTCTGTCAATGGCTGATATCCGATTACAATTACTTTTTTAATCATTCCCCATCAAAATTCTACATATTATTCCTTCGATTCCCAAGCGATTAAATCGCAGTCCATCCGCCATCCACCATTAGGTTGTGTCCCGTGATAAAAGAAGCATCGTCGGACAATAGAAAACTAATTGCAGGAGCAATCTCTTCAGGCCGTCCCATCCTGCCCAACGGTGATTTGTCACTATATCTTTTGATGAAAGACGGATGCTGATTTTTCTCGTCTATAATACCGCCGGGTGATACACAGTTCACGCGCACATTATACTTTCCATAGTACGAGGCCAAGTATTTAGAGAAGTTGATCACCCCACCTTTTATTGCAGCATAAGCTGCGGGGGAGGTTCCTCCATACTCCTCGTACAGGGAAAAATCATTGCCGACGACCCCATAAATAGATGCAATATTTACAATCGCCCCTGAAAATTGGCCTTTCATAATTTCTAATACCTGTTGACAGATGTAAAAAACAGCATTGAGCTGCATATCAACATTTTCCTGCCAAGACTCAAAAGGAATATCTTCAAATTTAGTTCCCCAATCGGCCGTTCTCGGATAGGCCAAATTGACTAATCCGTCAATTTTACCATATTTGTTTAGCACATACGCTACCAATCGGTCAATGTCCTGCTTTTTGGCAACATTGCTCTGAAAAAAGTCAACTTCATTCTCCGCTGTCACTTGCTGAACAATATCTGCGCCTACGACAAGAGCCCCCTTTTTTGTTAAATCGGCAACTGTCAGCGAACCAATTAAACCTGAAGCACCGGTCACAATAATTACTTTACCATTTAATGTACTCATAAGTACCTATTTTAATTAAACTGTTTTATCTCAATTATAGAACTGGCTAATTATATTTCCTAAAAACAGGTTTAATAACTTTTGATTTTAAAAATTCCCCAATATTACCTTCCAATGCTTGCTTAACTACTTCCAAAGAAGCTTGCACTGCATCTAAAGTTAGCGCCAGCTCTTTATCTTGATGCGCATATGACAACGCCAAATATGGCATCATTACTCCGTTTTTAATCATCTCTTGCGCGAATAATGTCCTTAGCGGCAAAGAAACACTTTGCTCAGCATCCTTCACAACATAATTAGGCGAACAAGCAAATCCTTCAACATAGAAATTATTTGTGAGGCCTAGACCATTGGAAATATTATTCATCCCATCTGTCAACTTTTTTCCAAAATCCCAAAAATGCTGCACAACATTGTCGCGTTGAAGAATCTCTACTGTTTTAATAAATGCACCCAATGCACTCATTTCTGCACCGTGAGTCGTTGAAGTTAAGAAAACCCGTTCAGCTCCCTCTTCCAGGATACCGCCAATTTTCATGATTTCTTTCTTCCCTCCCAATGCCGCTACGGCAAAACCATTCGCCATTGCTTTACCAAAAGTACAGAGATCTGGTTCTATATCGAAATAAGATTGCGCACCCCTCAGGTTCCATCGAAATCCCGTAATCATTTCATCAAGAATAAAAACTGCTCCGTTACGATGGCATAGATCTTTTACCTGATGTAAAAAATCATTAACCGGTCCTACTGTGGTTGTAGGTTCCATAATCACACCTGCAATTTGATCCGGATATTGATCAAACAGCACCTTTAATGATTGGATATCATTATAATGGAACTTGCATGTAAACTGACCGAATTCGCTTGGAATTCCGCGTTCCAAAACGGTTGAGCCGATAAACCAATCGTCATAAGAGAAGAATGGCTGCTCATATGGAACGGCAATATATTTTCGCCCTGTATAAGCGCGGGCAAGCTTTACCGCAGCGCTGGTAACAGCGGAGCCATGTTTGGCAAACTTAACCATCTCAACGGAAGGCAATAAATCTACCATCAACTCTGCCGCAGCAAGCTCCGTCATAGAAGCCCGCGTCAGATTATTTCCCTTTAGAATCTCAGCATAACATGCCTCAGCAATTTCTTTATTTCCATATCCGATATTAACGGAACGTAATCCCATCCCAAAATCTAAGAATTTGCGTCCCTGATCATCGAAAACATAACAACCCTCGCCTCTTTCTAATATTGATGGTGCATTTTCTGGGAATTGATCGTCTCCACGTGAATAAGTATGTGCTCCACCAGGAATCAATTCGTGTAATCTATCTTTGTAATTCATTTTCTTTAATGCTTCTAATTTTCGTCGTCTTGTTGCTTATTAAAATTGCTCCAATATTCGTCATTCAGTTCTTCATTAATACTGTTCCATCCATTTGAAAGAATATGTCGGATCAAATCTTCGTCCTTCATCAAGAGGATACGCGTACCTAGTGACTTAATAATAGTTTCAAAAAAAACTGCATCCTTTTCATAATCTAATGTCATTCTCAAACTTTCATAAGAAGGCTGACTTGTCATTAAGACATTCTCACATTGCTCAATATCAAATATTTTGCCCCATCCTGTTTCTAAAGTTTTGTTCTTTTTATTCGTCAATGCGCGATCTAGAAATTCTGATTTATATCCCATAACATTCATCCCTAAGGGTAGACCGGCTGATTTGGCAATCGGACGATTTAAGAGAAGTTCATTCAAGACTAGCCTGGCCGCAGTGGGCGAACACAAAATATCATCACCATCAATAGCGACAATATTTTCAACTCCCTGCGCCTGAGCACATTGGAGATGTCTTAAAGGAATATTATCGTCTGATCCATAAAAGACCTTTACATATTGACCTGAAAAATCTTCAAATCTTTTATTCTCTGTATTTATTGAAGTTGTTATAAAGATTTTAGCTTGATTACTTTCCAATTCAGAAATAAATTCAGACTCCATTCTTTTTAGGAGCCATTCTAAAAAAGTAAGTCCCTCGACCTTTATCAAATGTTTCTGTTTTAAGCGTGTAGAGCCTAACCTAGCGGTAATAAAAATTCCTATAGACATCCTAGAAAGTTGAAATTATATTATTATCGTCTGAATTTTCTACTGCATACAAAACCTTTAACACCTTATGGTCATGCTCTAACGAGTTTGGATAACTTTTAGCATTAAAAGCCGCATTGGTAAACATATCCATTTCATCGATATACATTTGTTCGGTAATATTTTTATTATAACCCGACTCTGCGGAAAGGGTTTCATAAGCAATTTCTTCCCACAGATTCGCTACAGGATCGTATATCTTAATTAAATTATCATCCCAATTCCAATACAGCTGCTTATCGCTCCCATTTATTACTAGCCTTCTTGTCGCATACCTAGATACAACATCGACGGACAGGTTAAATATCATGTTTTCATAATCCATTAATAAATTATAGGTATCGTCTATATTAGCCGCCCCTTCAATATTAATAGTTTTCTTATAAAGTCCCACTATACGCGTAGGAAATCCAAAGAGCATGGTTATCCAGGTCAGTTCAAACGGGACAATTTCACGGCCACCACCAGTTTCCTTTTTTGAAACATAGTATTCACTTACAGGTTCGTAACTGTGCCAATCTGGTAAATATTGCCCCGAATGATACAATATATTAGAAATTGACCCTAGGTCTCCGCTAGAAACAATCTGAGTTATTTTCTTTATCGCAGGATGAAAATGCAAAGTACAGGAAGGTGCCAATAAAACGGACTTATCTTTTGCTTCTTCAATCAGAAATTCCATGTCAGTATCGACCACACTCGCTTCAATAAAAGCTGGAATTCTGAGCTCAACCGCTTTTTTCATATAAATATGATGAAGATCTGGGGGAACAGAAATTATAAATGCGGCAATAGGCTCTTTTAATGCCAAATCAAAATCATCGTAAACATCGATACCATATTTTTGCTGAGCTTCTATTCGTCTATCAGATCTCAAATCAAAACCATACACATTGTTATAGCCAAGAGCCTGCAAATTTCTAACACGCCTTTTTCCCATTGATCCAAGTCCTATAACCAGTATTTTCTTTTCCATTTTCAAAATTTAATATGTTTAATATCCTCCTGAGCCTTCTTAAAATCCTCATGCTTTCCAATATCCAACCAATAACCATTGATCGGGTAAGTCACCAATTTTAGATCCATTTCGATAATACGATCCATCAAATCAGTGATATCGAAAAATTTACCTTGAGGAATCATAGAAAGTAAATTTTTCTTTAAAATATAAATGCCTGCATTGGAATAATAGGTATATCTCGGTTTTTCCTTTAATGATTTGACCGCATTATTTTCATTTACTTCCAACACGGCATAAGGCACATCTACGTGATAGGATGTTGTGGCGACGATCATATCCGCTTTAGCTTCTTGATATGTTTTGAAAAAATCATTAAAATCAATATTTGTCAACAGATCGGAGTTCATGATAATTATATCCTCATGGTCAAAATCTTCAACAAGTAGAACCGAACCTATAGTTCCTAGAGGTTTGGTCTCCCGGACATAGTTGATTCGAATATCTTTTTGGCTACCATCACCAAAATATTGCTCTAGTTGGTCTCCTAAATAATTTATACTAATGTTAATAGTACGGACACCAACCTCTTTTAGTCGATCAATATTATATTCAATAATCGGCTTTTCGCCAACGAGCAGCAATGGTTTAGGAGTCTTTTCGGTCAGTGGACGTAGACGTTTTCCTTCCCCGCCCGCCATCAACACTGCATCAGCCGGAATAAGGGTCTTACGCTGGCTAAAATCGAGTATATCGATAATCTGCTTTTCACCATTTACAATTGGTATAATCTTTAAATGATCTTTCCGAAACTGGTCCAGCTTATTGAGATCGTATTCCCGTTCACGGATAAAAACTGGATTAGGTTGCACAAAATCCAACAAATTATTTTCGAAGTCCAAACCTCTTATAAACCCACGACGTAGGTCTCCATCAGTTAAAGATCCTAGCAATAAGTTTTTTTCATCTACAACAAATAAAATCGATGATGGTGAAATAAGATCCAACTTAATCAAGGCATCTCTGATAGACAAATCTTGATGGATGGTATGTTTCTCTACAATACTCATATTAAATTGTAAAATTTTTTAACAGCTTTAAGATCAAGATGGGACTCTATAACAGTCAAAATCTGTTGAGCAGCACCTCCATTTTCATACGGAGAGGCTATATTATTTAAATTTTCTTGGAAACTGTAGGTTTTGATGACTTCAAAAGCATTCAATATTTCCCTTTCTTCACACGATACATTCACTACACTTGCAGCCTGTAAACGTCCAAGTTGCCTATCGCCAATATTTATTGTAGCTGTTTTTAAAGAAGGGGCTTCCAAAATACCGCTAGAGCTATTTCCTACTATAGCAGTGCAAACCTTGACCAGTGAAAGAAATCGCAGTGTGCCCAATGACGCATAAGCTGCCGCTTTACTTGGATTATCAGCGACATATTTATCAATCATTTGATTTATCACTCTTCCATCCGTATCCGCATTGGCTTTTGTAAAAACAAAAAAACTATCCTCCTGCTGATCTATTGCATCTAATAGAATCCGAAATTGGTCCGCAGAACTTACTTGTCCAAGTGTCTCTGGATGAAATGTTATTTGGTAGTTATATTTTTTAAACCTGATATTTAGTTCAGTTTCTAACTCTTTCCGTGTTAATAGGTCTAAATTCTTAATATTATCCAAGCCAATTGCTCCTACGTTGAATACAGTATTGGGATTTTCACCCATTTGAATCACACGATTTCTGTATTCTTTTGTTGATGTGAAATGTAAATGGCTCAACTTCGTTAGGGCATGCCTAATGGCGTCATCATAAGCGCCTTCTGTAATTTCTCCACCATGGATATGAACAATAGGAATTTTGAACATTGTAGCCGCGGAGGCAATAGCTAACATCTCATAACGATCACCCAAAAGGACCAACATATCAGGTTTAAGTCTAGGCATAATATCTGCCATTCCGTTCAAAGCCAACCCCATTGTTTTCACAATACCTGTAGAGGTGTCTGAAGACAGTAAAATATCCAGTTTCTCATCAATCAAAAAGCCATCGGCCTCAATTTGCCTATAGGTAAATCCGAATTCGGCAGATAAGTGGGTACCCGTCGCAATAATTTGCAACAGCATCCTATCGGAATGTTTAATTAAATCCATCAAAGGCCTTAAAAGACCGTACTCAGCTCTTGTAGCAGTAACAACACAAATCTTCTTCATTTAAACTTCGATTAAATCATCTTCATCAAAATTTCGAATTGCTATTTTACCTATAATTTCATCCCAGCGCATTGGTGAAATTCCAGTTCCTGGTCTTTTGACCGTTAAGTTATCCTCCGATAACAATTCCCCTCTCTTAATAGCCCTTGCAGCAACAATACTTTTGCGTGCTACTGCGATATTTTTTAATTCAGATTGGGAAGGTGTCTTTAGACCATTTCCTTTCATCGCATGCTCAATATTTCGTATGGCAGCCACCATATTCATTAACTCTACAGGCTCCAGAGATGCCGCATGATCCGGTCCCGGCATACTTTTGTCCAATGTAAAATGTTTTTCGATAACTGTGGCTCCTAATGCAACCGCAGCTATTGGAATTTCGATACCCAAGGTATGGTCGGAATAGCCAATATTTGTGTGAAATTGATCCTTAATAGCAAGCATAGCTTTTAAATTAACATCTTGCATGGGTGTCGGATACTCTGTATTGCAATGTAAAATTGTAATATCGGAAATTCCTTCAGCCCGGAATACATCCACTGCGGATGAAATGTCTTTCATCGTTGACATTCCAGTGGATAATATTACTTTCGAAAACAACTTTGCGGCTTTTCTTAAATAGGGAAGGTTTGTTATTTCCCCAGAGGGAATTTTAACTAATTCTAATCCTATATCTTTTAAATATTGTAATGAATCTAAATCAAATGCCGTAGAAAAAAACTGTATCCCTTTTTTCCTGCAATAATTTATTAGCGTTTCATGATCTTGAAGGGAGAGTTCTAATTTTTTCAGCATTGCATATTGCGAATCCTCTTCTCCACCCATATTTTGAATCTGATATTCGGCTTTTTTTGCATTTTTAGAAACTAATTTCTCTGCTTTAAAAGTTTGAAATTTAATATAATCTACTCCGGCCTCCACAGCAATATCAATAAGCTTAATCGCGTTATTTATGTCGCCATTATGATTCACGCCTGCTTCTGCAATTATCAAAGTCCTTTCCATTACTTAATTTTTTTCGCCGGGTTACCAACCCAGATTTCATTGTTCGGAATATTCTGTAAAACCACACTTCCAGCACCCACCACAACATTTTCCCCAATTGTGACCCCCTGTTTCACAACTGAATTTGCACCAATGAAGCTTGATTCCCCAATAGTAACATGTCCAGCCAAAATGGCTCCAGGGCCTATATGAACATGATTAGAAATAATACATTCATGCTCTACTACACAGGCAGTATTCAAAATGCAATTGTTAGCCACTTCAGCGAAGGTGTTAAGTGTACTATTTGCCGCGAAGAAATTACCTATTCCCACTTTAGACATACTACTAATATGTGCCAAAGGGTGAACGACTGTATATAATTGCTTATTCTTCGAAAGAATGAAATTAGCAATCTTTTTTCTCAATTGGTTATCTCCAATTCCAATGATAAATTTATCAGCAATATCCCAATCAAAGTATTCACTACTTTCATCGCCTAAATATTTTAAATTAAAGGGGTTGAAAGTCTTTTCTTCTCTTTCACAGTAATAAGGTATTACAATTCCTGCTTCATTTGCTGCATCCAACACAACCAATGAATGACCAGAATAACCAATTATAGCAATATGTTTATTATCGTACACTACTTGGGATATTAACTATGCGTTGTTCTAAAAATTCGGCATTGGCTTGGTCGTCACGGAAACAATGCTCATACATGGGTAACCGATAACTTAATGTCCATATTGGACGGGTCATTATTCCATTTTCATTCGTTATTTTTAAGAAGCTTTCCCGCTCTGACTTATCATTCAATTCGACGCACATCAGCCAATAATTTGCTTTAGTTTCAGGTGTTTCTGTCCTAAAATTGACACCCAGCGCTTCAAAAAACTGTCTATATTGTTGCGCTAAATTCCTTTTGTCGTCTAGAAATGTATTTAGCATCTCCATCTGAGCACAGGCCAATGCGGCGTTTAAATTGGGCATTCTAAAATTATACCCCATCTCATCATGGAAGAACTCGTAAGGGTGCGGTCTCTTCGCTGTCGTTGTGAGGTATTTAGCACGACTTCCCAACGCCAAATCATTTGATATGATTGCACCTCCGCCACCACAAGTTATAGTCTTATTTCCATTGAAAGAAAAACACCCCAAAAGTCCCATTGTCCCTGTATGCTTCTCCTTATAAAAGCTGCCTAAAGATTCTGCAGCGTCCTCTACAATTGGAATATGCCATTTTGAGCAGACAGCAATCAATTTATCCATATGCACTGGAAATCCAAAAGTATGCATGGGAACACAAGCAGCAATCCTGTTTCCCGTAGATTTGTTATAACAGGCATTGCCCCTAATTTCGCCAAACTCCCTCAAAAATTGCTCAACAGCATCTGGAGAAAGTCCCATCGTATCCAAGTCTACATCTATGAAAATAGGAATTGCATTATTATAGGAAATAGCATTGGCCGTCGCAATAAAAGATAGCGCCTGTGTAATAACTTCATCGCCAGATGATACTCCCGACAACCTTAAAGCAACTTGCAATGAAGCTGTACCATTTACAACTGCAACGGCTTTAGCTGCACCTGTAAATTGTTCCATCTTTTGTTCAAATTGATCTACATACATTCCTATTGAGGATACATATGTGGAATCTATTGTGTCTAAAAGATACTTTTTTTCATTACCTCGGAACCTTGGTTCGTGTAACGGAACAAATTTATTTGTTTTATACTGCTCCTTTACAAAGGAAATAAACTGATCAATATACCCCATGATTACATCTTTGCATCTAAATATTTTCCGGTCTCCTTATGTCCAAAATCCGGAAGCATATAGAAGAATAAATCTACAATCTCCTGCTTTGTCCACTTGCGATTGCCTTTCATCGTTGAAATGGCCTTTTCAAAATCATTCAGCTTGGCGGCCTCGACATTTAATTCATTTTTTATGATTCCCAGATTATCGAAACGTTGCATATCTAAAGTTTCCTTATCTGTAAAAAATTCCTCGAAATCCTTTTCACCTGTGGTATCGCTAACCGTAAAAAGACACGGCCATTTGCCTTGTTGGGGCAAAGTATCCATTAAGCTCCTCGCCTCATCTTCATTATCACAATAATGAGGTTCATAGCCCTTTTCCTGCAGATACTGAATAGCAATATCAGCAAAAGTGACTAAGTGTAGTCCTTCATTTAATTTTGGAAAAAAAATATCTCTATTTTCACCAAATATGCAAGACATCAGGCAAAGCTCTCCAGACTCCTTTGGAATAACAAAATATCTTTTGATATCATTTGGCGCAACAATTGGCTGTCTTTTTTCAATTCTTTTATTAAAGCCATGTAACAACGAGCCATCTGAAAAAGCTACATTCGCAAATCTTGCTGTTGATATCACAATCTCCTGGCTTCGGCGCATCAAAAACATTTCCATTATTCGCTTCGACGCTCCCATCATATTCACAGGATTAGCCGCTTTATCTGTTGATACACAAAAATATTTTTTAACACCTTTTCTCGCAGCTTGAGCGAGTGTTTTATCTGTGTTGAATATATTTACATCAATCATACGCATCAATGTATAGGGGTCTTTCTCACTACGAACGTGTTTCAATGCAGAAAGATTTAACACATAATCATATGTACCATCAGCTTCCCAAAAAGCATCATATTCTATAGAGCCTATATCAAGCGCAAATGTCTGAAAATCACCATCTATATAACCGAAGGAGCTTCTAATATCACGAACCAGCTCAACCATGTTATTTTCACTGATATCAACTACATGCAGCTTTATTGGATTACGTTTAAAAATCTCCTTTACAGTAGCTTGACCTATAGATCCAGCACCACCAATCACTAGGAATCGTGACTGTGAAACAATCTCGGTTAGTCTCGATTCATACGTGTTAATATCCTGTTCAAATAGTTCTTGACTTCTTCCTATAAGTTTTAATATATTCATCTTGATTTTTAATTCGCAATTACACTTGCATATAATCTTCTTATCGTAAACCAAATTACTGCCAGCACCCCAAATAAAAATGCTCCAATCAAAGGCGCTTTAATAAGGCCAACCTTTTTCTTCTCCAATGGATAGACTGGGGTATCCACAGTCTGTATTAAAGGCGCCTCCTTCATTAGCGCCATTTTTGACATTTCAAGATTTTGCACCAATTGACCTAAAATAGCCTTATTGGTTTCCGCAGAAAACTGTGACCTCTGGGAAGGGACGATACGCTGAACCTGCTTCGTGGGGTTTAAATTCGGAGTAGCATCTATTACAGCAGCAGCTGTACTAATATTTCCGTACATGACAGCCCTTACTGAATCTGTTTTATGCTGCAATATTTCAATGTTATTTAATGACTTTTTTGTCTTAGTAGCCAAATAAAATGCATTTACTTCGTTTACAAGTGCCTCATTAAATTCCTTTGCAAAGATCTCATCTTCGGATTTTACATCAACTTTTATTATGGACAATTTTGAGCTTGGTTTGGCTACAGATAAGCTTCCTTTATTAATATCCTTGATTATTTTCTGTAAAATACTATCCCTATCTCTCTGTAAAACAGCCTGATTATTTTTTCGAAAGTCAATTTCCATCAAGACCGGTTTTTTAGATTTCCAATCTTTTTTCATCTCACTCACATCCAAATAACGATCAATCAAAAGTTTGGAACTATCACTCTTTAAAGGGGTAAGTAATGCAGCCTCCAGCATCTTACGGGACTTATAGAGCTCAAGAAGATTATCCCCCTGAAATATCCCTCCACTACCTCCGCCCAAATCGATGCCCATCATAGCCGCAACTCCAGCGTATTGCCCTAGCCCGCCAGCAGCTTTTTCACCTGATTCTAAAACAAATGTAGTCGTTGCGGTAAATACAGGTTTGGTAAATTTAGCATATAGAACACCCACTCCCGCTCCGACAAGTCCAGCTATCAATAATATATACCACTTCGAAATAAAATACTTTGCCCAGTCTTGGAGAGTTAATATAACTTCTTTTATTCCAAGCGCTTTCTCATTTTTATTTGCCTCTGCTGCCATTATTTTTAACTTATTTAAATAAACTGATAATAATAGCCAATGTTGAAGCAATACCAGTTCCTATACCTATCCACGCTTGCGAACTCAATTTCTCTCTCGGAGCACGTTTAGGGACAACAATCTCCGCACCTGGTTTCACATCAGGATACCCTCCGGATTTACCTTTTACAGCTCCATTGGCATATTGAACAAAAACACGTTTTTTCAATGCGTTATCCGTAAAGCCACCGGCTTGGTTGATATAGTATTTTAGGTTTTTACCCTTCACATAAACAACATTATTAGGATTCAAAACCTCACCTACGACTTTTACTGTTTCCAGTTCTTTTGGTACGGTAATAATATCACCGTCTAAAACCAATAAGTCGCCTTTTTCGTAAGGTTTCGCTAATATTTTATTCAATTCGATACCAACGAGGTCGCTGGGTTCAACCTCCTCGGCTGACATGCCTTGCTGCGAGACCTTAGCCAAAGCGGTATTTTTAGCTTTGGAGTTGTCTGAGTTTTCCTCATTGGACTCTTGACCTGTATTTTTCTTCTTATTATTCCCCTCTTCGTCAAGGCTATCCTGCTCCAATTCCTTTTTCAGGCGCTCTTTCTCTTTTTTCTCCGCCGCTTTCAGTTTTGACATCCCTGTACGTCTTAGCGATGCTCCTTCGGTATAAGCATAACTGGTTAATCCCCCCGCCCGTTTGATGATATCCGAAATACGTTCGTCTTCACGTGAAATGGTGTAAACACCAGGATATAAGACCTCCCCTTCGATGGTCACCTGGCGTTGTGTACGGAAACCGGCATCGCCTAATACCGAAATTACATCATAGGGTTCTAAAGCGATCGTTGGATCTGTCAGGACACCGTCTTTGATATCCACTAAAATGGTTTGCGAAGAACTGTGATCATCCGCATTGCGCTGTTTAAGTCTTCGAGCAATTTCCACGCGTGCATTTTTTGCTGCTTCGGTCAGCCCGCCAGCTTTTTGAATGACGTCGCCCAATGTGGCATTGCTGGCGAAAGGTAGATCACCCGGAAAACGGACCTCACCCTGAACAGTAAATTTATATTCATCGCGCAGATCAAAAATAGAGGCGATCTCAATTTTATCTTCGCGCTTTAACGGAATATCACCAGCTGTTCCGGCCAATATTTCGCGTACATTAAAATTAATCAGCTCGGCAGTATTATCGCTCTGCAGGCGATTGATAATACCACGTTCTAAAAAGGCATCCTCACGTACACCATCTGCCATTTCAAGAACTTGTTTCAATGTCAATCCGGGTTCAAGCCCAAAAATACCCGGGCGGAATACTGCCCCCAGTACAGTAACCCGATTGGCATAACGCTCTAATATCGGTTCGACAATATATTGATCACCGCCCTTTGGCGTATAATTTGCAAATTGATCGGAATAAACATCCTGTACACTGCGCTCACGTCCCGTTGTTTGCAATACTTTAATCTTCGCCGTATAGGCATTCTCCGTGAAATCGCCTGCATACCGCAAGATATCGGCTAATGACTCCCCGGCGACAGTCTCAAAAATAGCAGGTCGTTTAACTTCACCTTCAAACTGCACCCGAGCACCATAGACAGGAATATGGATAATATCTTGATCCTGTAGACGAATATTACCCTGTTGTATACCATTCGCCAAAAAATCATAGACGTCAATCGTACTAACGACGCGGTTGGCACGAATCACCTGGATCTGACGGTAGGTACCATTTTTATTGGGACCACCGGAAGCGTAAAGTGCATTAAATACCGTGGCTAAAGACGGAAGACTATAGGTCCCTGGTTTTGTCACAGCACCTGTCAAAGTAACACGGATCGTACGGATATTACCAATGGTTACACTGACATTGGTCCTTCCCGAACGGATTGCCGGGTAAGTTCCGCTCAAGCGTTGTTCGATCTTGCTTTTTGCGGCAGCAATGGATAAGCCCGCCACATTAATCTGTCCCACATATTCCACCTTGATCATTCCATCTGGGCTGACAGGCAATTGATAAGAAGCCTCGTTATCACCGGTGATATCCAACAAGATCTCATCATCCGGCCCAATGATATAGGAGCTTGGCGTCGCCATCCGAAGGTTTGGTTCAAATGTGATGCTATTATTTTTAAACAGATCCGAACCAAATATTTTCAACTTCCTATCATCTTGCTGAAGAGAATCAGGATTAGTGTTACGTTTATTACTTAAGGAATCTGTATTGTTTGCCCCTCCTACCTGGCGGCCCATTGTCCGAGCGCCGTTGCTCGTGCTATTCGGATTGCCCTGCGATTGATCGGGTTGTTGCTTTTTACGTTTAATTCTCGCCAAACGCTCTTTTAGTTTTTGGACTTCAACAGCAGATACCCCCTGAGCACGGGCAAAGCCATCCAATTGGCTTTCGTCATAACCCATTAAGGCAGCCTGTTTTACATACTGCTCGATTTGAGCATCTGTCAGATTATCTACTTTGATATTGGCGGGATTGGTCTGTGCGCATACGGCGCCCACAAATCCGATCATGCAAAACCATAAAACTATTTTTTTCATTCGATATATTGGCATTTGCCGCAAAATTAGTAAAACTATTTAATTAAATCGTTTATAAAATTTACGCAGAAAGCTTTAAACAGACAGAAAGTCCGTTTTTATTCTCGCTTAATGCTGCGTTATTCAGCTTTCTAACGTAAAAAAGATCCCATCTGCTACGACCTGTTTCCCAGGAAATCAGTCACATCTATTCAAAGGGCTGATAAGTTAAGTAAACCTCCTTGGCACAATAATGCCGGGATTGTATCAAGGGAATCCTGAAAGTTTTATTAACTTAGCAGCATTAAGCATAAATTGGAATGAAAAGTTCAACTCTTGGTTTTTGGTTGCCGATAGGCATAATTGTATGCCTACTGTGGGCCTGTAATGGAAATAATAAATCAAAAAAAGAAAGTAACGAAACAATCCCGCAAAAGGCGAGCTCAATGAGCCCCGCAGATAGCAATTTGTTACATTTCTGGGATAAATTCGACATGAACGATACCGCTCAGGTTAAGAATCCCGACAAAGGTGAGCAGCAACTCGCTGACTTTCTCGGGCTGTTATTAAAAACCCCAGATTCCGCCACAAGGGACAAGGCGGTAGACCTGATGTTGGATAAAGCCAAATCCAATAGGACCAGTTTCGACCACTTTGTTAAATTATACGAACGTTATCTTTATGATGGCAATTCGCCGATGCGAAATGATATCGCCTACGAGTCCGTGCTTCGCTACATGATCAAAACAGATCTATTATCAGATCTCGAGAAAGAGGCTTATAGGCCGGTCTACAAATTGGTCTTGCGCAATAAAGTAGGTCAGCCCGCGGAGGATTTTAGCTATGAACTTGCGAATGGGAGCAAACAAAAGCTGTCCGAGGTCAAAGCCAAGTTTACCTTATTGATTTTTTATGATCCGGACTGCTCGCATTGCAAAGAGACCATCCATCAGCTCCGTGATACCCCGCAATTGGTACAGGCATTTTCGGAATTACAACTGCAGATCGTAGCCATCGACCCTTGGGGAGACCGCAGCAAATGGAAAAATTATATGTCCGAAATGTCCGAAAAATGGATTAATGGTTTTGATAGCGACAGCAAGATCCTATCTTTCAACTTGTATGACCTCAAGGCATCACCAACCATATACCTCTTGGATGAAAACAAAAACGTACTATTGAAAGATACGTACTTACAACAGGTGATTCAATTTTTCGTGCAGCCCAATTAATACACTATGGCCGAACATTCGGAAGACAATAAAACACGTATTATCTCCAATGAGCTTTATTTTGCCGAAGTACAACGTATGTTGGACGAAGGTAAAGAAGTTCGTATCCGCATCAAAGGGGGAAGCATGCGCCCATTTATTGAAGACGGCGATAGCGTTTTATTGCAGACTTATCGCGGCGAACCCTTGCAGTTGGGCAGTAATGTATTAGCCCGGCATGAAGGGAAATATGTTTTTCATCGTTATGTAGGGAGAAAGAATGCACAGATCGTTCTGGCCGGAGATGGCAATCTTGTCCTACGGGAGTATATCAATAGCAGCGATATTATTGCGGTTGCTTCGGTCCATTTTCCCAAAAACTCAGCGCTGGAAATTAATTTAAATCAGAGCTGGGCAAGATTACGCGGCTTGGGATGGTACCACATCCGGCTTTTGCGGCGGATTATGGCCAAACTGAAACGCCTAATAACCGCCTAGAGCAGATCAAACGGCGGAGATTGCGTGTTACAACAGGCAATAGAAAGGATGAGAAAATAATTATTAACTTTGGTTTTATTTATTCTATTTAGTCCTAATCGATAAAGTATCCAAATGCATAGCGAGCATTTGGCTATTCAATAGGACTATTAAAAAAAGCTAATTAACATATGAAATATCCATGTGCGGAAAACACAAAACAGGCATGAAAACAGATGGATATTCCTTATGGACATTAATAAAACAAATAATTCACATATGAAATTAAGATCGGATTTAGTATTGAGAACAATTGGTTCAGATCATTTAATTGTTGACCCTAGTCAAGATATGGTTGATTTATCAACTGTATACACATTAAATAGCTCAGCAGCATGGCTATGGGAACAATTAGAAGGCAAGGAGTTTGATATGACAACAATCGTTGGGCTACTCTGTGACAACTATGAGGTGGACGAGCAACAGGCGCAATCCGATGCGAAAGTTTTACTTGCGGATTTTGAGAAACAAGGACTATTGGAAAAATAACGCTTCCATTGATCATCTAAATGAACAATAACAGCCTGAAACAACATGCGCGCTGGGCCTGGTCCATCAGCGATGGCTACCGCGGCAGATTACTTCTCTACTTTGTATTGGAACTGATCTGTATCGGTCTTTCGCTGATTTTTGTATACCTATCCAAAAAAGCAGTTGATGTAGCGACTTCCCCCGGCGAGCTGCCACTCAAATGGCTGTTGATCGGTATTATTGGAAGCATCACCTTAAATGTGGCGATCAAAGGCTACTCGGGCCGGCTGTTGGAGCGCATCAAATTGATGTTGACGCTCCAATTACAACGAAACATGTTGGATGCACAGATGTTATCGGTATGGAAACTGATCAAAAACTGGCATACCGGAGATATACAGATACGGATTCAGACGGACTGCGAGGAGGTGGCCAACACCATTGCCAGCACCGCGATTTCCTTTGTATTGACGATTATCCAATTACTGGCTTCGGTTGGGTTTCTATGGTATATGGATCCAATGCTTGCCCTGATGATCCTTGCCATCTCCCCTTTGTTTGTCTTTTCAAAGTTATACTTCCGCCGGATGCGCAAACTCAGCAAAGAGGTCAAAGAAGAGGAAAGCAATTTTTCAAAAGTGCTCCAGGAAAATCTGCGTTTCCGCCTGCTTATCCGGGCGATGGGCATTTTCCCAAAAAGACGGGCCAAATTAACGGAAAGCCAACAACAGCTTTTCTTGCTGAAAATGCGTCAGATCAATTTTTCAACCTATACACAGGGGGCCATGAAAGTAGCCATGAATGCCGGTTATCTGGTTGCGTTCATTTGGGGGGTCTATCGCCTACAATCGGGGCAGATTACTTTTGGAACGATGACGGCCTTTTTGCAATTGGTCGCCCGGATCCAGACGCCCATTCTTGCGCTGATTGCCTATATACCGGGTTTCGTCCGCTTCCGGGTATCTGCAGACCGACTGCTGGAACTGCAGGAAGGTGAGATTGAACCTCAGGTAAAGCAGGAACGCCTGAACAGCACAAAAGAACTGCGGATCACTGACCTCTCCTTTCGCTATGAAGATAAATGGGTGCTGCAGCAGTTAAATCTTTCCCTTAAAGCAGGTGAACCAACCGCAATTATCGGCCCCAGCGGTAAAGGAAAGACTACCTTGATCCGGCTGTTATTATCGCTGCTTAAAGCTGAAAAAGGTGCTATCACACTGGTTGATTCGACCGGCGAAAGATTTTTGGAGGCAAAACATCGCATCAATTTTGCCTATATCCCGCAGGGCAATTCGCTCTTTAGCGGAACCATCCGCGAGAATCTTATGCTTCATGTCAAAGAAGATGGCCCGCTCGATATCAATAAAGCCCTTTGGCTGGCCTGTGCAGAATTTGTATTTGACTTTCCAGATGGCGTAGATACCTTAGTGGGAGAATCCGGCATGGGGCTATCGGAGGGGCAGGCCCAACGTATCGCTATTGCCCGTGCACTGATGCACGATGGCGATATCTGGCTCTTTGATGAGGTGACCTCGGCCCTGGACCGCAGCACTTCGGATACACTGACACAACGCCTGCTCGACTATGGAAAACATAAAATATGCCTGTTTGTAACACATGACTTACATTTGGCAGATAAATGCCAGCACCGCATTTATCTGGATTAAGGGAGTACCAATAATGATTAAACGCAAATGGCCAAGAAAACAAGCTGGATAGGCATTATAACATATTAAAAGAAGAAACGAGCCGCTGTGCTCTTGAAGGAATTATTCACATAGGACCCGAATTATGAATATAACGAATTTATCTGAGTCTCAAACCCGTTACCGCATCGCAGACTTAATTTTGGAATTTAACCATCCAACGGCTATTGCATTGAATCACATCCTCAGCTCGTTTCGGGATTTTCAGATCGATCTTGTGGATGAAAAAGCAGATATTACGATCAATATTAGTCTCGAAAAGGCCCCCGTAACAGCGGATTTGGGACTGCTACGGACAGATGAGTCTATCGCTTGGGGAGATCGCTTCCGTTTTTATGAGAAGGAGGATACGTTTATTACCACCATCGTAAATGAGCGCGGAAATGGGACATGGTATCAATATAGTAACCGTAACTTTGAACGTTCTACGATTTATGTCCCGGAAAGCTCTGCCGATGAACAGAGCGCAGTCATTACCTGGATGTCCATGATGATATTTGGTCAGGCCAGTCTCCTGCATGATACCATTATGATCCATGCTTCTGTAGTCAATCACCAGGGTAACGGGGTCGCCTTCTTAGGAAAAAGTGGAACCGGAAAAAGCACCCATAGTAGGCTGTGGCTCGCAAATATTCCGAACACGGTATTACTCAACGATGATAATCCTGCCGTCCGGATAACTGCTGAAGGCATTTTTATCTATGGCACACCTTGGAGTGGCAAAACAGCATGCTATAAAAATGAACGATTACCGCTAAAAGCCTTCGTGCGCTTACAACAGGCTCCAGCCAATACCTTTACCTGGCAGCCAGGGCTCAAGGGTTTTATCGCTGTACTACCAAGCTGCACAGCAATCCGATGGAATAAAGAACTATTTGCGGGTATGAATACAATCCTAGAAAAAATTATTGGCGAAGTCGCTGTTGGCCATCTGCAATGCTTACCTGATGCGGCTGCGGCTCAGCTTTGTTATGATTTTATATTTGATAATGCGGGAAACTAGCATGCTAAGCTGTATAAGGTAGTTGATGGGGATAAACTTCTTAAAAAAAGAGAGCCTTGAACTGGATCGTTGAAAACAGGTTATAGGAAACTGAGCAGAACTAAATAAAAACGGGAATATCCAAAAAAGACTGGACATTCCCGTTTTTATTTCTCCGCGCTAGTGCTACTATCAAATAGCGAGCCCTTAGATTATCTGTTTATTCTTTTAATCATGCCACGTTCCGGCCGTGTATGTATTTTACCCTGCTCTACGGTGCGGATACTTCGTGTAGAAAGGCTGCGTAATGCCGCCCGTGCTTTACTAGTCGGTGCTGCATCAGCTAAAGCCGTCGCCAACATTTTCTCCTGGGGATTACCCACATCAACGGAAACATCATCACCTATATTCACCTCATCGGGAACCAAGCCATCCCAGTAATCACGTAAATTGGCTTCGGTTCTATTGTTATATTTCTCACCTAAATTTCCGCGTGAATTTTTCAAGATAAATGAAGCTGGCCAATAAGAGGCTTTATTCTGTATTTTTTGTTCAAAGAAGCCTACAGGTTTACCATAGGTTCTTGTCTCAGTCGCAATAATTTCGACGCTTAGATGCGGTGTAAGCACATTGATCAGCATCTCTGCCGCAGAAGCCGTCTCTTCACTCACCAGGAAATAGACTTTATTGAGATTGAGTGTGCTCAGTCCCTCGAAATAGGTATCGTTCATATTCAACTGCTCCCGTAAACCTTTTGCGGCATCCGACTGCATATACTTATTCATCTCATAAGTCAGCATCAGTTTACCTTTGGTCTTTGTGCCGCCGATCTTATCGGCAATATATACCGCAGCATCCACATAGCCGCCACCATTGTAACGCAAATCAACAATGAGGCTTTTGATTTGCATATTCTGAAATTTGTTAAATGCGGCGTCAGTAGTCGCTTTATTGGTCTTCCCCCCACCCGTTACATTATCGATCTCTTCAAAAGAAGATAGGGCCAGATAACCTACATTATTGCCACTGTAGGTATAGACGGTATCTTTATAGATCGGATTGATCGGATAAGATGTATAGGCCAAGTTTTCTTTTTTGAAAACCTGATTATTTGCACGTTGTACCTGGAGTGTCAGGTTCGCCGCATCTAAGGCAGTATTGATATTGTTTCTTAGCCGACTATAGGCAGCTGCATCTTTCACCTCGCAGGTGCTGGTGGGACAGTTGACTTCGACTGAATAATTTTCCTTATCATTATTGACCGATGTAATAATGTCGGCCCGTTTAAATCCTGCTATTTGTGCCGGAGAGCCCCCTTCAACAAAGGAAATATAAGGTTTTGCAGTCTTGCCGTCGATCGAAAACCATTGGACAGAAATCCCATAACCGTCGCTATTATCCATCTTGGTGCTTGCCTGCCCCGAAACATCATAGCCATTAATGCCATCCACAAAGGAAAAACGATCCAATACCCCACCCCATTTCGCATACGCTGCATGCGCCGGACTCATTTTTTTTAATGCATCGAGTACAGCGGTAGCAGAGTTAAATTGATCTGTAAATTGCGCCGGATTATTTAAATAATCAGGAACAGAACCGTCCGCCCATAAGGAATACAATTTATAGTATTTATAAATATCGTCTTTGATAAGCTGACCTTCGGTTCGGTCAGTTGGTTCGGGTTCCGGTTCGGGTTTTGGATGATCCTTTTTACAGGAAAGAACCGTAAGTCCGATTAGCGCTATCGCTGCCCAACGCCCTACTTGCTTTAGAGGCACTATATTCATATGTTGAAGCAATTTGTAAAACAAACATAGATAAATTGCTTTTTATATGCAATATAATTACGCTTGATATCAAAGAATTGTAGTTTTTCGGCGGCTACTAAGATCTAAATACTAATATCTGTATTTCTCCTTCCACTTGTCCCGCAGGCTCTGTCGGATCTTTTCCTCCTGTGGATTTTGTCCTGGCTCGTATAGTTTTGCGCCGCTAACCTCTTTGGGCAGAAATTCCTGCAACACAAAATTGCCGGGATAGGCATGTGCATACTTATATTCAGCCCCATAATTGAGCTCTTTCATCAGTTTGGTAGGAGCATTACGGATGTGTAGGGGAACGGATAGATCGCCGGTCTGTTTTACGAGCGCCTGGGCTTTATTGATGGCTTCATAGGATGCATTGCTCTTTACTGAAGTCGCAAGATAAATAACGGTCTGTGAAAGAATAATACGCGATTCGGGCCAGCCGATAACATTCACGGCCTGGAAACAGTTATTGGCCAGCAGGAGTGCATTGGGGTTGGCATTACCAATATCTTCTGAAGCTAAAATCAATAATCTACGGGCGATAAATGAGGGATCTTCGCCACCTTCAATCATCCGCGCAAGCCAGTATACCGCTGCATTAGGATCAGATCCCCGGATAGATTTAATAAAGGCTGAAATGATATCATAATGTTGCTCTCCAGCTTTGTCATAGATCGCCATATTCTGTTGTACCTGACGCAGGACAAAGGCATTGGTTATCGGCTCCTTGTGAAGAAGTGCAGCGTTGACAACAAGTTCAAGTACATTCAATAGTTTACGTGCATCACCTCCGGACAGGCGCAATAGCGCTTCATACTCTTCAACGACAATGTCATGCTTTTGCAGATATTCATCCTCATGCAGCGCCTTTTGGACCAGACCGATCAGGTCCGCTTCGGACAGATGTTCCAGCACATAGACCTGACAACGGGATAGCAAGGCCGATATAACCTCAAACGAAGGGTTTTCAGTAGTCGCGCCAATCAGGGTAACCAAACCGCGCTCAACTGCTCCCAGTAGCGAATCCTGTTGGGATTTGGAAAAACGGTGGATCTCATCAATAAATAGAATAGGCTGATCCTGATTGAAATTCATCAAGCGCTCAGCTTTATCAATGACTTCACGGATATCTTTTACCCCGGCCTGAATGGCACTCAGGGAAAAGAAAGGTCTATCGAGCTCTTTCGCAATCAACAGCGCCAGACTTGTTTTTCCAACCCCCGGAGGCCCCCATAGGATCATCGAAGGAATATTCTTTTGCTGGATTGCATGATAGAGGACGGCATCGGGACCGACAATATGCTGCTGCCCCACATAATCGCTCAATTGATGTGGACGTAGCCGTTCTGCAAGTGGAATACGTGTTGCCATAGCACAAATTTAAAAATTAAACAGCACAATAACTAAATTTTTTAGTTCACCTAATTGATCCATCTGAACTGTTTGTTCAACGCTAGCCGCCACGCTAATGGCACACTACTCATGCTAAAAAGAAGCTCATAAGTCACAAGCTTGTATGACCAAAGTCTATCCATTCGAAACGAACTACACCATACTCGATAAGATTTTAACATTTTTTCACATAATTTTTCTTCATATTTGTTCTGATATGTTCAAAATGCTTGTGACAGAGCAGATATCGATCAATTGCTTTTGGCAGGCAATTTAGCTAAGTTTGTATGAGACGTTAATTGACACGTAATCATTTATGAGGATAACGAAATACCGGGCCTTACTTCTGACTACCCTCCTATTAACCGTTGGAATAAGCGGGAAAGTAGCAGCACAGCAAAGTCCAAAGGATTATACTGGGGCGATAAAAAAATATGATACTTCATTTAAAGGTATAGGACCGGAGGTGTATTTCTTACCTCCTCCAAAAACTGAAAACGAAATTATCGAAGATAATTATACCGATAAAAAAGGCTTTAGTAAAGAAATCGCAAGACAATTGCTATTCCAACGCTTATTGCTACAACTGAAAAGTACCAATAACATGGGGCATTTTCAGTATTTGATGAACCCTGTTCCTGCCAATACCAGTGCATGGAATACGGCCATTGACAATCAGAAAAAAGCAGAGAACTGGATTGCAGGCTATGCCCTGGCCAACGAAGCTGCGCTATTTTCAATCAAGAATAACGATAGTAGCAGCGCGTCCAAATTTTTATATGAAGCCCTGTCATTGGCGAATCGTACCGACAATAAGGATGATATTGCAACGATCAATCTGAACTTAAGCAATTTTCAGCTATATCATGGAGATTTCAGCAAGGCTGAAGAAAATGCGCAAAAGTACCATACCTATGCCACGGTCAGCAAAAGTTATCTTGAACAGGCCAATGCCTGGTTATTGGTTGCGATGGCGCGCGCGGGGCAGGGAAACTTTAAGGCTGCGGAAAATAATATTATCCGAAGCGCCATCCCTTTATTTAATAAAGCAAAGGCCTATGAGGGTAAAATATTCGCCTGGGAGATGCTCGCAGAGATCTATTTTAAGCAAAACAAATACACTGAAGCGCAGTGGTTTCTGCTCCAGGCACGTGATCTGGCAAATTCAAAAAATCTGAGTGGAGAACTGGCAGAAATCGAATATTTACTCGCCGCTTCCAAACAGAAGGATGGTAATTACAAAGTGGCGGTCAAAGAATTTATTCAGGCAGCAGAACTGGCCTCCAATGAGAACAATAAACAGTTGTCACTGGCTATATTGGACAAATTGGGCGAAGTATATCTTGCCCTCAAGGACTATCCTTCGGCTGACCAGACCTACAAGGCTTATACGCAACTGAAAAATGAATTATACAATTAATCGATTTTCATCAGATCATATCAACTGAAAAATCGAAAGTAAAAAATAAATCGTATTTTAAGCTTTTTGTAAATATTAAAGGATAAATCAAATAAATTTTTAGAATCTATGCTAATGTGCTATGAATTTCACTAAATTTAGCACGCTTATCAATGAGAGCTGAGTATTTTTATTTCCTTTAATAAAAATTTACTGGTAGCAAAAAAGAGAACGATAAATCTGTTCTATATTCAGCTTAATTAAAATTGTATATAGTCGAGAATTTATCTTAGTTTATAAAATGATTATTAAAACTGTCGAAAATATGTTTAGGAAACTCATATTTGCACTTTTTGTGGTATCTATTGTCTCCTGTGGTTCAAAACCGCGGGTAGCACTTCCAGATGATGGTGGGCTCAAACCGAGCACCCAGCATCAGATCATCGCGAAAGAAGTGATCGGATTATTGGAAAATGCAAGCTACAAAAAGGTCAAAATGAATGATTCGATATCTGGTATTATCTATGATAATCTAATCAAAGGTTTGGACCAGAGCAAGAATTATCTGCTGCAATCGGATATTGATGCATTTCAGGCTTACAAGAATAACCTCGCCCAAGATATCAAAGGAGGAGATCTTTCTTCCGCCTTCCAGATCTTTAATGTCTATAAAAAGAGGTATTTGGAAAGAATGCAATACGCACTTTCCGAAATCGACAAAAAGCACGATTTTACCAGAGACGAGATTTATCAGCCTAACCGTGAAAAATTAGGATGGTTTAAAACAGACGCCGAGGCAAACGATCAATGGCGTAAAAGGGTAAAATATGATCTGTTGAACCTGGAAACTGCCAGTGGAAAATCGACAGACAGTGCCAAAACCAAACAGGTGGAGACACTGAAGAAACGTTATGTGAACCTAATTTCACAGACAAAAAAATACAACGCAAATGATGCCTTTCAGATTATTATGCAGGCACTCACAGATGCTGTAGATCCACATACTTCTTATTTCAATCCATCTTATGCCCAGGCTTTTAATGAGGGTATGGCCAATACTTTTGAAGGTATTGGTGCCAGACTGACCATTGACAACGAGGCCGTAAGTATCAATGAGATTATTCCCGGAGGACCTATCTTTAAAGATAAGACCATTCAGGTGAACGACAAGATCATTGCTGTGGCACAAGGTAAAGACGGTGAATTTGAAGATATCATCGGCTGGAGGTTAGACGCTGCAGTAGCCAAAATAAAAGGTCCTAAGGGAACAATCGTCCGGCTTAAAATTATTCCAGCAGGACAACCGATGAACTCACATCCACGCATTGTTTCCTTGGTGCGTGAAAAAATCGTTGTGGAGGAAGAATCTGCAAAAAAAGAGATCCTGAATATCAAAGGAGCTGACGGAAAAATGTATAAAGTTGGGGTAATCAATATTCCTAAATTTTACATGGATTTTGAGGCTTACAGAAGACGCGATCCGAACTATAAAAGCACAACACGGGATGTAAGATTGATCTTAGACACCCTTAAACAAGCGAAAGTAGATGCAGTACTGATCGACTTACGTTTCAACGGTGGTGGCTCACTTCCTGAAGCGATTGATCTTACCGGGCTATTTATTGACAAGGGACCGGTTGTACAAGTAAGGGATACCAAAAACAATATTGATGTCGAAGAAGACAAAACTGCAGGTGTAGCATGGGATGGACCTTTAGGCGTCATGATCAACCGTTTCTCGGCCTCCGCTTCTGAAATTTTTGCGGGAGCAATTCAGGACTATGGCAGAGGCGTGATCCTGGGCTCACAGAGTTATGGTAAGGGAACTGTTCAATCGGCAATCGACATGTCACGGGTTATTAGCCCAACAAGCCGTCTGTTGCTGAAAGCTTCGGGCGAGAAGGATCCTGATACCCCAGAAGGAGCACCGCAATATGGACAGATCAACATCACATTAGGTAAATTTTACCGCGTCAATGGCAGCAGTACACAGCACAAAGGGGTGACTCCTGACATTACATTCCCGTCCCAATTCTCTGCCGAGAAATTTGGTGAAAGCTCAGAAAAATCAGCGCTTCCTTGGGATCAGATTCAATCCAGTAACTTCAAAAAGGTAGCCGATATGAATGGCGTGGACAAGAAGTTGGAAACTTTGCATGAAGCACGTATTAAAAACTCGCTTGAATACAAATATTTGAAAGAAGATATTGAAGAGGCTCAAAAAGATGAGGATGTCAAAATTTCATTGGAATTCAACAAATTCAAGAAAGAAAAAGATGACAATCTCAAGAAAAATAAAGACCGCATCAATGCTTTATTGAAATTGCAAGGTAAACCTGCATGGGAGGATGGAAAACCGCAACCAAAAATGGACCTTGACTTCGTAAAAGATGAAAGTGCAAAAGTAATGACAGATTATATTATCAATTTTGCAAACAAAAAATAACAGCGGCTAAGACTCCGTTAAGAAAGGCAATCGTAACAACGGTTGCCTTTTTTTATGATACTCATCACATTAGCAAACCTTTAGGATCAATTTCACCTTTTCTTCGTAACTTATCGTCATATTAATTGTTCTATATGTAAAGGCATTAAAGTTAGGACTGCGCATGACATTGTCCTGTCAATAAAAATAGTTTTAATGCCTGGATAATGATGGATTGCACCTTTAAAACAATAGCAAAATGAAACGTATCCTGCTCCTAACCGACTTTTCAGAAAATGCACTTTTAGCAGCCAAGCAAGTTGCGCTATGTGCTGAGGCCTGGAAAACTGAACAAGTCATTGTTTACCATACGTATAACAGTGTAACAATTGTAAACAATGAGCCCATCGTGGTGGTTAATGATGAAGTAAAAGAGGCCAAAGAGAAAGAATTAAATGGCTGGCTGGAACAGATTGCTCCGCTCTTTCCGCCACAGGTAACACTAGCCCACAAAATGGAGGATGTCGATCTTCCGATAGGGGTAAATGAGCTGTGTGAATCCGAGGCTATCGATCTTGTCGCGCTGGGAATCACGGGACAGACAGGTTTTGCCAAGATCCTGGTAGGCAGCAATGCCATTACCTTAATGGATATCTGCAATAAACCGATGTTGATTGTTTCCCATAAGGTGAATCCAGCAGTTCCCAAACATGTGCTGGCAACGACTGACCTCAAGGAGGTAGACAGAAAATTGGCCTTGTTTAATCTAGATCAGGTGCTAGACACATTTTCAGCGCAGTTATACGTTTTGAACGTTGCCAAGAGAGAAGGCTCTGCAGCAGATCTGGCACAGGAATTAAAACATTTACATGAACGGCTGGACAAGTACAAGCCAATCTATGATTACATCAGTCACGACGATATTACAACAGGGATAGCGGCCTATGCAAAGGAGAAACAGATCGACCTGATCCTGTCCTTTCACAAGAAACAAGGATTATTGGCGAGTTTGTTTAAAACAAGTATCTCCAAAAAAATCGCCTGGAATGGTGCTGCAAACCTATTGGTGATTCCAATGGATAAATCATAAATAGAACAGGGGGCCCTCCGATATAAAATTTTACATCGGAGGGTCCCCTGTTTTAAGTTTCGACGTGCCGGGATTTACTTCTTGTCTACAGAATGTTTCCCCGGACCGATAAAGACGAGCCCCAAAAAAACGAAGAACAATTCAATGGCGTGCGATGCGCCACTGACACCATCGCCCTTGGAAAGATGCATCAATCCGGCGACGACCATCGTAAATGCGAGTAATAAAGCCGAAGGCCTAAAGAAAAGGCCCAATAGGAGGAAAAGACCGCCTATAGTCTCTGTTGCCGCTGCCATAAAGCCCCAAAATGTCGGAATAAAGTGAATGCCTATATTCCCCATGGCCTTTCCGACCCCAGCCCATAGCTCAGGCCCGCCTTGTAGCTTTGGCAGACCGTGCATAATCATCATGACACCTAATCCGATACGAAGGATCAATAAACCCGTATCTCTATATTTTCCCAATGAATTCCAAATTGCCATAAATAGAAAATTATAATGTATTAAAATATTACTTGCTGATCGCTGTTTCTAAAATACTGAAAATAGCCCAAAATGCCTGATCTTTCCTTGATATAGATTAAGAAATTCCCTAACACAAATTAATTTGGACGTAGGAAAGAAGGAAGAAATCAGAAAACAATTCTAAAGAAAATCGGGACACGCGATAAAAATATTGTATTTATGCTACTAAATACGTAATTTAAATCTCATAGACCCGATTATAAAAATATTATGAAAAATCTTCTCTTGTTAACAGATTTCTCGGACAATGCTTATGCTGCAGCGCAATATGCGGCCAAATTAGCACCACTTTGGGATATAGAAAAGGTTGTATTGTACCATACTTATGAGGTTATACCGACAGTAGGGACAGAACCAGTTGTTATCAGTAATTCGGATATATTGGAAGACAAACAAAAAGACCTCAACGTATGGCAGGAAGATCTTATGCAACTCTTTCCGCAGGGAATAGCATGGAAAGTGGTGCTGGAGGAATATGAATTGAGCTATGGCGTCAACCGCACCTGTGCGGAAGAAGATATCGATATTGTCGTTGTGGGAACTGCGGGAAAAAGTGGCTTTAAGAAGCTTCTTCTGGGGAGCAACACGCTCAAATTAATTGAGAATTGTCACACGCCATTGTTGGTGGTACCAGCCAAGGCCGAATTCAGAATCCCCAAGAAGATGCTGATTGCAACCAACCTCAAAGAAGTTAAACTCAAGTTAGACCGCCTTCTGATCAATGCCGCAGAAGTACTCCGTAAAAGTGAGGTCTATGTCGTTCACGTTACCAAGGAAGACCCCGCAAGCAAAGCCCTCCGTACGGAGATTAACCTGATGAATGAGCTATTGGCTCCCTACCATCCGATATACAGCTATATCTTACATTCGGATATTGCCATCGGCATCAACCAATATATTAATGAAAACCACATTGATATGATGGTTACATTTCATCGCGACAAAGGATTACTCAGCCGGATTTTCAATACCAGTATCGCACAGAAAATGGCCTGGAAAAGCCAGGCTGCCATGATGGTTATTCCTGTACATTCAGGATAATATAAAAATATCGACAATCAAACCTATCATCCCGGACAAAACCATTTGATTGTCGATATCGCTATAGGTAGATAAGCTCAGTTTTATTGGCGCTCGTTATTAATTTTACTTTTCGGCCCAATACTAGCGCATGGTTATCATCGATATGCCCTGCCGGATAACCAAAGGCAACAGGAAAGTCGTATTCTTTGACTTTATCCCAGACGATCTCTTCCACGGTCTGCCCAAAGGCCGGATCGTTGTCTTTCATGGATGAAAACCCACCCACAATAAGGCCTTTCAGTTTTTTAAATTTACCAGCACGTTTTAATGCCCAAAGCATCCGGTCCACCGAATAATAAGCCTCTCCCACATCTTCGATAAAAAGAATTTTATTTGCATACTTGACATCTGAATCGGAAGCCAAGACGGATAATAAAATCGCTAAATTACCGCCGATCAGCTTTCCCTCAGCCTCCCCGGGGCGATTTGGGAATACAGACTGTTCGTAGGTAAAATCCGTGGATTCACCAAACAGTGCATTTTTTAGTGTTTCTAAGGAAGCCTTCGTACCCGATTCAAAAGATTTGGGCATCTGCCCGTGTATTGTCGCGATCTTATAGTTACGTTGGATATGGCTATGCAATACCGTAATATCGCTAAAACCAACCAACCACTTCGGATGCTGCTCGAATCTGGTAAAATCGATCTCATCAACAATCCGAACGCAACCATAGCCGCCCCGGGCTGCAAATACAGCTTTAATGGATGGATCATCCAAGGCCCATTGGAGATCCGCCGCACGCAATTGGTCATCGCCGGCAAATTGGTGATACGATGCCCCTACTGTCTGCCCTACCACAACCTCCAGTCCCCAGCTCTTCAATGTTTCAATCCCCATATCAATATTGCCCCGGATAAAACTGGCCGGACAAACGATAGCGACTTTGTCGCCTTCTTTAAGAAAATCAGGTATTTTAGACATATGTTTTTGTTTCTATAAATCATTTGATGCTGTATGCCTATGCAGCTAGCATAAGCCAATATACTTTATTTTTACCAAAAGTATTTGTTCCCAGACCTCAAGGCATCCGCTAATAAAAATTTTCAAGAGATGTGCAGAGAACAAATTTATCTTAGTATTATACCGCAAATTGAATTATCTTTGTGAAAGAAACAAGTAAAAACTTTAATATACTTTCAAGCATTGAGTATTCTAGATAAAAAACGTTATACAATTACTTCGGCATTACCCTATGCCAATGGTCCTTTACATATTGGACACCTTGCCGGAGCTTATATTCCCGGTGATATTTTTGTTCGCTATTTGCGTTTAAACCAAAAAGATGTGGTCTATGTCTGCGGTTCGGATGAACATGGTGCAGCCATTACTATCCGCGCAAAAAAAGAGGGGATTACACCACAACAGATTATTGATAAGTACAACAAACAAATCAAGGAGAGCTTTGAGGAGTTTGGTATTTCTTTCGATATCTACCACCGTACCTCCGAACCGATCCATCATCAACTGTCACAGGATTTTTTCCTGAACCTCTACAATAAAGGTGAATTTGTTGAGAAATTTTCGGAGCAGTATTACGATGAAGAATACCATCAGTTTTTAGCAGACCGTTATATTACGGGTACCTGTCCAAACTGTAAATCCGAAGGTGCCTATGGCGATCAATGTGAAAAATGTGGTACTTCGCTCAGTCCAACAGATCTGATCAATCCCATTTCCACATTAAGTGGAAAAACTCCGGTATTAAAAGAAACAAAACATTGGTACCTGCCATTGGATAAATACCAGCCCTGGTTGGAAACATGGTTGATCGAGGGCAAGAAAAATATTCTTAAATCCAACGTTTTTGGCCAATGTCAATCTTGGCTCAAATCAGGTCTGCAGCCGCGTTCTATGACGCGGGATCTGGATTGGGGAGTGGACGTACCTTTGGAAGAAGCACAAGGAAAGAAACTCTATGTATGGCTAGATGCACCGATAGGTTATATCTCCGCTACAAAACAGTGGGCAATCGATCAGGGGAAAAATTGGGAAGACTATTGGAAAACCCATGAAAACCCAGCCGATGATGCAACATTGATCCATTTTATCGGAAAAGACAATATTGTATTTCACTGCATTATATTCCCAGCGATTCTTCATGCGCATGGGGACTATATCCTACCGGAAAACATCCCTGCAAATGAATTCCTTAACCTGGAAGGCGATAAACTTTCAACATCCAGAAATCATGCCGTTTGGCTGCATGAATATTTACAGGAATTTCCAAATAAACAGGATGAACTACGCTATGTGCTGACTTCGATCTTACCGGAGACCTCAGATGCTGAATTTACCTGGAAGGATTTCCAGGCGCGTATCAACAACGAGCTGGTAGCTATCTTTGGCAACTTTGTCAATCGCGTGATGGTACTATCCCATAAATATTTTGGAGGCAAAGTATTGAGTGGATCCCCATTGACAGCAGTGGATCAATCGGTATTGGATGAGTTAAAATCCTATCCGGCATCGATCAAATCATCGCTGGAACAATTCCGTTTCCGTGAAGCGCTGTCTGAGTTTATGAATGTGGCCCGTCTTGGAAACAAGTACCTGGCAGACGAGGAGCCTTGGAAAGTAATCAAAACAGATGAGGAACGCGTCAAAACGATCCTAAATGTAGCAGCTCAGATTGTTGCCAACCTTGCTGTACTGGCGCAACCATTCTTACCAAAAACAGCGATCAAATTATTTGAAATGCTCAACTTCCCACAAGGGAACTGGAATGATGCAGGTAATGAAAGCTTAATTGAAGATGGTCATCAATTGGGTGAAGTCCAATTATTATTTGACAAGATAACCGACGAGCAAGTGGAATTCCAATTGAACAAACTTGCCGAAGCGAAACTAAAAAACCGCGCCGACAATGCACAAGTTGCTCCCGCAAAAGAAAACATCAGTTTTGACGATTTTGTCAAAATGGATATCCGCGTAGGAACAATTTTAGAAGCCGAGAAAGTAGCGAAAACAAAGAAATTGCTGAAATTAACCATAGATACCGGTATCGACAAACGTACCGTCGTATCTGGTATTGCCGAATTTTTTAGTCCCGAAGAAATCGTTGGGCGCCAAGTCTCCATATTAGTCAACCTGGAGCCGCGTGAAATCAAAGGCATTACTTCACAGGGTATGATCCTAATGGCTGAAGATGCAGATGGCCGACTGGATTTTGTCAAACCCGATACTGCGATCAAAGTGGGCAGTACAGTACGCTAATGACGCAAAAACGATCATAAAAAAATGCCTGTCTTTTGGACAGGCATTTTTGTTTCCATGGGTTTTCCGTAGCGATATTTCCTTTTGGGGTAATTTTAGCGACATATAGCCAGGGAAAAGCGTTAGAATAAGACGCTTTGAAGCCGCTTTTTAAAATCTTTTTCGTCCATCCAGTCATAGACGGTATCTTTTAGCTTTTTTATAATCTCCGCCTTAGATTCGGCGACAACTTTTTTCTTTTTGGTAAGTACACTGGACACAGGCGTATTTGTGAGCTCTACCTTCGTTGCAAACATATTGATATTCAAAACGGGAACAGAAATGCCAAGGATCAGCCCTGGCAGGCCATGGATTAATTCGGGGCCACCTGATATTGGGATCTGTCCCGCAAAAAATGCGACAACATAGATCGAATCCTGTATGATACCATTTGCACGCCGGCAATCATAGCCGGCGATATTGCGATATTCATCTGTATATTTCCATTTCACTGTAGGCAGCGAGTCCTTCATTAGCAGTTGTTCGTCGCCAAAAGGCAATAATTTGATGAATTCTTTATTCTTAAAATCCATATATGTTTTTGAATCGGTCACTGCTGGATTATACCAGGAAACATTGCGATAATTCGCCGGATAATCTTCCTGTACGGTTTCAAATAAAGTCTCGGTATCGTAAAACTTCAATGTATGATGTGTGACCATTTCAACAGGCCCATTCTTTACCGCATTTTCCACACTCAGTTTGTCCCAAGTATCCAGATCGGGTTTATTCAGAAAATTTCGTTTCAGGTAGTTCTGCACATGGAATTTCCGTTCAAAAGTCACCGTACCACTACTCGGAAAGTATGCGTGCTGTGCCTGCACCAACGTGATGGACAAGCATAAAAGCCACATTATTACTAGTATTTGCTTATTCATTTGGCATCTCCTCTCATAGTTGTAAAATTATAGATCACTTTTAACATCCCGTAACGACGCAATACATCGTTGCTTGTCTGGATAAATGCAGTACCGTCCTGATAGCGACGTACTCCAATATTTTTATTTAATATATCGTTGACAAATAGTTGCGCTTCCAAGGATTTGTCCTTTAAGAACTTTTTAGAGATATAGCCATTCATATTTATCATGTTAATGGATTGCAAAGTCTTTGTTGCAGCCTGATAATTCTGTTGCGTGGATAGCGAAATTTTAAAGTCTTTGGGCAAGTAATAAGTAACTTGTGAATAAGACCCGAATTTAAAGGTGGTTTGATTCAGCTCGGGCTGTAAATAGGAATCCATCTTTTCTAAACCAGGACTTAAATTGATATTAAAATCCAATTTATTGGCCTTATATCTACTAAAGCCAATCTGAGGATTAAGGTTCCAACTTTGATTCCGGTTAAGCTTGGGTTCCTCATTCAATAAGGATAAGTAGCTATATTGGCTATTATAGCTTGCATTCATACCCATGTTCATCCTTAATCCCCATTTTTTTTGCAACATAAAGCCATAGGATCCACTTGCAAACAGACGCCAATTGTCTTTATCAATGTTTACGAAGGAAATTTGTCTGGTACCGTCCTCCAGATTGTAACGGATACTATTATTGATGCTTCGTCGCCCCTGATCGGCACTAGCGTAAAAATAGAAGCTTTGGTCTTTGAGCTGCTTATATGAGTTGTAGTTGATCGAATAATAGTTGTTAAATCCAGCCTTTAGATCCGGGTTGTCCAGATATTCCACTAAGGGCTGGGCATTTTGTTTGAGCGGCTCAATTTGCGTCAATGAAGGTTGAGTCGTCCGCCCGCTATAATTCAGCCATAAACTCTTGCTTTTCGAGATTTTATAATTGACCGAAAGTGATGGTCTTAAAGAGATCTGATCGCGTTGCAATACGGTATTCAAATTATTATACGTTCTTTTTACCGCCTCAAACTCAGTTTGATTGCTTAAATTGATTGTCAAGGCATTGGTCTTATAATTCAGTGAAGTATTGATATTATTTTTTAAGCTGGAAAAGTTAAAATCATTTAATATACGCTGATCTAATACCGTGTAATCGCCTGTGATCGAATCTCTATTGAAGGATTGATTGAGCGTCTCTGATTTATTGCTGGAAAAGGCGTAGCCGACTGATCCTGTAATTTTTTTAGAAAGGGGTTCTGTAAAGGTTACCGAAGCGCCATAGCTATTATTTCTGAATTCATCTTTTTTAAATTGATCGATTGTGTCAGTACGCCGGCTATTTTCAAAATAGTTTTCCGAAAAATATCGTGTATTCGAAAGATTCCGGTCCGTATTGGCGTTGACATTGAATGTGATGGAGCGACGTTCTTTTTTAAATCGTCGCGTTAGGATAGCATTCACATTGAATTTATCCTGATCACTCTCCCGATCAGTCCGTGAATTGGTGCTTGTAATCGGATCCCCATTCAGGGTTTTCTGATAAGCTTCCGCTTCGGAGCTATTATCCCTGCTAGATTTATTAAACCCCATATTAACGGTCAAATCAGCCAATGAATCCAATTTAGAATCATACCTCAAATTGGCAACATTTGTTCGATTTTCATTCTCCGTCCGGGTAATGTTACTATCTATTTGTGCCCGCTCAGGCAGGTTATTCTGTGCATTATAGGTACTGGTATTATCCACATTGATCTGGCTCCGTTTGTAATTGACATTAATTTTATGCTTGTCATTTTTGGATTTATCGGAATAACTCACCCCCATATTGAGCGCTTTAGGTATACCTCCGCCCCTGTATTGTCCATCCCATCCGCCATCAGTGTCGTCACCACTGGAAGAGATCATGATACCGCCGCCATCCATCACCTGAATACTGCTGCTTCCACCCACACCATATTTCTGGCTATCTTCAAAGCCCAATCCTACCATGCCATCATTGGCCAGAATACCGTAGGCGGCAATTTTTTGGGAACCTTTAAACTTATTGAGCATGGCTTTTCCGCCGTAGTAGCTATCCGTCCCGGCACCGGCAATGGCCTGACCAAACATTCCTTTCTTTTTATCTTCTTTCAGCTTGATATCAATGGTCTGTGTGCGCTCGCCATCGTCCACGCCCGTCCGCACGGCCAGGTCCGACTTCTTCTCATAAACCTGCACCTTGCTCACCATATCTGACCGGATATTCTTGGTGATCAGGGTTGGATCGTCCCCAAAAAACTCCTCACCATCAAGCAGCACCTTTTTCACTTCTTTCCCCTGCGCTGTAATCTTTCCCGTTCCGTCGATGGTTATACCCGGAAGCACTTTGAGCAAATCTTCAACTTTGGCATCTTTCTCGACCTTAAAGCTCCCGGCATCGTATTCTATGGTATCCCCTTTGATAACAACCGGAATTCTTCCGTTCACCTGTACCTCTTCCAAAAGCAATGCCGCCTTTGACAATGCTATCGATCCGAGATCAAGCCCTTCGGTTGTAACACGGATATCCTTCACGAGGTCGGCATATTGCGGATAGGATACCACCATTTTATACATACCTGTATCCAGATTGGCAATTTGGAAAGTTCCATTTTCTTTTGTTCGATCAAACTTAATTAAAATAGAATCTTTTGGGTTAAGCAAAGCAACAGACGCTTGATGGAGCTTAGCATGGTCTTTGGCATCCACGACAGTACCTATAAGCCTATGCTGGGCATAGGAAATAGAACTTAGGGCCGAAAGCACAAGCAACAGAACTAAGGAATAGGCTAATTTCATAAAATATCCGTTTATATATTGTCGCAATAAAGATATTAATGTTGCTACGGAAAATTCGTAAAATAATGTTAAATAATTAAGAAATTAAAAAAACATAAAAACAATAAACAACAAAATGAAAAACAGACAGTTACATCAAGTCGTCTAACAAAACGAGAAACGACATGATGTCAAACAAGCTTCCTTTTCCCAATAAGACACAACCAATAATATCAAAAGAAATATAGTTTCGCTATTTTATCTAGCGGATAAAACAGAAAGAAGGTAGCCAAAAAGTCAAATCGATCCTTTTGAAAATTGAATAACTGAAAGGAAGCTACGAGGACGGCTTGTAAAATTGCATAAAAAACGGGGCTATCCAAAATGGATAGCCCCGCTCCTATTTCTTAAGCAAGAATCCTATTTGGTGTCGTCCACATTTAGATTCAACTCTTTTTCTTTATTAATCAAATGCGCAATGCTGGTATCATTCAAAATTTGCAGCATCGCATTTCGCACCTCCACAAACGTATCACGAATGCCGCAGGCATGTTCCTCGGTACATTCTTCACAGGAACGGTAGAAATTTAAACTGACACAAGGCAGTAAAGCAATCGGTCCGTCTATCAGGCGCATTACCTGCGATAAAAATACATCTTCAGGCGCTTTATTTAAACTATAACCACCCCCAGCGCCTTTTTTACTATAGAGAATCCCCGCGTTTCGCATTTCAAGGAGAATCTGTTCCAAGAATTTTTTTGGAATATTTTCCTCCTGCGCAATCTTAACGATCTGCATAGGTTCATTTCCGTAATTACGACCAAGCACCATAAGCGCCTTTATTGCATATTTTGTCTTTTTGGAAAGCATAATTTGTTAACCCCCTGTTGAATTGCAAATTTACGTTTTTTATTCAATAGTATAAAACACATAAACCTAGCCTGTAAAAGAAGAGCCCTTAGCACAATTTATCGCCGGGATATCCTTGTGCTAAGGGCGAATATAATTTAATAACGTATTGCTATTGACCCAGTACCGCGGTAATGGGTTTACCGATACTGCCATTCGGTTCGGTAATATGCAATAACGATGAAATTGTAGGTGCGATATCAACAATATGTACCTCAGTATTGGATACGCCAGGCTTAATACCCCAGCCCATAAATACCAAAGGAATATGGGAGTCGTAACCCGACCAGGTACCGTGGGTCGTACCTGTAGAACGTGGGGTACCATCATACCATTGCGGCTCACAGACGATCTGGATCGCACCACTACGTTTGTAATTGTATCCATTGATCATTTTTTCACGGACAGGCTGCGGAATCATCAGACCTTCGCTCTTTTCCATATCCGCAACATAGGCAACACCTTCCGTATGGCGCAGTTCACGGATAATTGTCTCTTTGATTTTATCCCGGTCCAATTGAAGCGAATCAATGAGTTGGTTATTCAAATGCACCTGGTAATTCATCATGCTCTTGACGATTTTTTCCTGTCCAAATTTCTCTTTCAACTTTTTATTAAGGTCGGAGATAATCTGACGGGAATAGAAATAACCACCATTTCCCTTCATATCCATATAGAATCTGGAATTGTAAGAAGCACCATGATCCGCTGTCAGGAAGAAAGTATAGTTACCTTTACCAACTGCATTATCCAGATAAGTGAAAAAATTTGCCAGCTGTTTATCCAATTGCAGATAAATATCTTCAATTTCAACTGCGGTCAATGAATAACGGTGTCCCACATAATCTGTAGCGGAAAGACTTACACAAAGGAAATCCGTATTTTTAGTCGGATTGTTTCCCATTTGCTCATTCTTGATGGCTTCCATTGCCAGATCTAGGGTAAACTGGTTGCCCATGGGTGTTGTCTTGATCAATTCAAGTCCCTCATCTTTCATCAGCTTAGATGTCGCACGCGGCAAAGTCGGTTTATCTTCACCAGGATACCTCCCTTCATAGCTATTATCGTCTGCAATACTGTTAGCCGCATAAGTGCTTACATCGTACATCGGCTTCCAGTCGGCCTTCAGATATTTTTCAGCTAATTTTTTCTTATTAAAGTCAACAACCCATTTCGGCAATTGATCCATATAGAAATTCGAGGTAATCCAATTTCCGGACTTCGCTTCAAACCAATAAGCAGCATCCGCAAAATGACCGGCAGGTAATATTCCGCCCCTGTCTTTAATAGCAATACCAATGACTTTGGATTTAAAATTAGAAGCAAGTTTCAGTTGATCCGTAACCGTAGAAGCCAATAGATTTCGTGGAGATTGTTGTCCTTCCTTTTCTGTTGTACCTACACCGACAACATTATCGTCCTGGGTACAATACATATTCTTTCCCGTAAGCTCTTCGATCCAATCATTCCCTGCAATACCGTGAATCGAAGGGACAGAACCGGTATATACTGAACTGTGCCCGATAGCGGTATAGGTCGGAATATAATTGATCAGGGTATTCTCACAGGAGAAGCCTTCTTTCAAAAGTCGCTTGAAACCATCATTTCCATATCGATCCGCAAAACGGTATAGATAATCCCAACGCATCTGATCCACCATCAGACCGACGACCAATTTAGGCCTTTCCGGTTGTTGTGCCATGGAGGAGAGTGCTGCTATTCCAAATACGACACTTAAAAAAAATCTTTTAATCATAATAGTATTTAGTATTGAGTAATTAGTATTTGCTCTTTAATCTTCGCTGTTACCCGCAGTACGGGCCTATCGCTTAATAATGCATGCTAATGTAGGGCTTAATCTTTTAAATGTGCCTTTAAAAATTGTCCTGTATAAGAATCTTTACAATGTATCAGATCTTCTGGAAGTCCTGCAAAGACCAACTTTCCGCCTTTATTACCCCCTTCAGGACCAATATCAATCACCCAATCTGCCGACTTGATCATGTCCATATTATGTTCGATGACCAAAATACTATTCCCAAGGGCGATCAGCGCATCAAACGATTTTAAGAGCTTTTTGATATCCTGAAAATGTAAGCCTGTAGTGGGTTCGTCAAAAATAAATAAGGTCTTCTTGCTGTTATTGCCTTTGATCAGGAAAGAAGCGAGCTTAATCCGCTGCGCCTCACCGCCAGAAAGCGTACTGGAAGACTGCCCGAGCTTCACATAACCCAGACCAACATCTTGCAGGGGCTGTAACTTGGCCAATATCTTAGGCTGATCGTCAAAGAACACAATAGCTTCATCCACGCTCAGCTCAAGTATATCCGCTACGGATTTGCCTTTATACTGCACATCAAGGACAAACTGTTTGAAACGTTTTCCGCCACAGGCCTCACAGGGCAGTACAATATCGGCCATAAATTGCATTTCAATTTTCACTTCCCCTTCGCCCTGACAGACATCACAACGCCCCCCCTCTACATTAAAAGAAAATGCAGCAGGCTTCAACCCAGCAGCTTTGGATGCAGCCTGATTGGCATACAATGCCCGGATTTCGTCCCAGGCTTTCACATAGGTCACGGGATTGGACCGCGAAGAACGGCCAATTGGATTCTGGTCAACCATTTCGATCTGCTCCACCTGTGCAATATCACCTTCAATGGAATCATATACGCCCGTTTGTTCACCGGAATAATTGCCAATTGACTTCTGCAGTGCCGGATAAAGGATCCGTTTTACCAGGGAGGTCTTTCCAGAGCCCGATACCCCAGATACAACAGTAAATGTATTTAAAGGAAACTGTACATCGATCCCTTGAAGGTTATTCTCATGCGCGCCCTTCACGGTAATGCTATGGGACCACTTACGTCTTTTCTTGGGCACTTCAATCTTGCTTTTGCCACTCAGGTATTGTCCGGTTAAACTCTTGCTGTCCTTTAAGATCTCGCCATATGTTCCTGCAAATACCATTTCCCCGCCATTGATCCCAGCTTCGGGACCAATATCAATCAGGTAATCTGCAGCTTCCATCATTTCTTGCTCATGCTCCACCACCACAACCGTATTACCTACGTCACGCAGGGATTTCAGTACCGAAATCAGGCGTTGTGTATCACGCGGATGCAATCCAATACTGGGTTCGTCCAACACGTAAATAGAGCCGACCAGCGAACTTCCAAGCGAAGTTGCCAAATTGATCCGTTGCGATTCTCCGCCGGATAGTGTATTCGACAAGCGATTTAGGGTAAGATAACTCAAACCAACATCACATAAAAATTGTAAACGGTTATTAATTTCGGCCAATAAACGTTTAGCGATCACCTTTTCATTCCCTGTTAAAGATAAATTTGTAAAAAATGACAGGGCCTCTTCAAGTGGCATCAATACGATATCGGTGATGGACTTACCGCCGACTTTTACATAAGTCGCATCTTTGCGCAACCTCGTTCCCCGACAATCCGGACAGTCCGTCTTGCCACGGTAACGGGACAACATCACCCGGTATTGAATTTTATAGGTCTGCTCTTCGAGCTCTTCAAAGAACTTGTTAAGCCCCGTAAAATAGCTATTTCCAGTCCACAGAAGTTCTTTTTGCGCTGCTGTCAGATCGGAATAGGCGCGGTGTATCGGAAAATCAAACTTTAAAGAATTTTTTACCAACACCTGTAACCATTCGCCCATTTTCTCCCCCCGCCAAGGTGCAATAGCACCATCATAGACAGAGCGGCTTTTATCCGGAATAACAAGGTCTGGATCTATACCAATGATCTTGCCGTAGCCTTCGCATCGGCGACATGCTCCATAGGGATTATTGAAACTAAAGAAATTGGGGCTGGGTTCTTCGAAGGTAATTCCGTCGAGTTCAAACTTATGTGAAAAATGGTGTCTTTTACCGTTTTCTTCGATATATAGCTCCCCTTTACCCTCAAAAAATCCCGTTTGAATGGAATCGGATAATCGATTCATGGTATCATCATCCTGTTCAATACGTATCCGGTCCACGACGATCAATACTTCAGCATCCTGAATGGTTTCATTGGCCATGCCCTTATCGTCAATAATGCTTTCGATTTTTTGCATTTTATCCTGATAGACGACACGGACAAATCCCTTTTGCAGCAAAAGGGACAACTCCTCCTTGAGTTTTCGTCCATGGGAAGGCACCAAGGGTGCCAAAAGTGTCACAGATTCGCCCGTTTCCAGTTTCAGGGCAAAATCTACGACCGAACTCACACTGTCTTTGGTCACTTCCCTGCCCGAGACAGGAGAAATCGTTTTACCGATCCTTGCATAGAGTAATTTCAGGTAGTCATATATTTCGGTAGAAGTACCCACCGTAGACCGGGGATTACTGGTAATAACACGTTGCTCAATGGCAATTGCTGGGGCAATACCTTTGATGTAATCCACTTCGGGTTTGTTCATCCGTCCCATAAACTGCCGCGCATAGGAAGAAAGACTCTCCACATAGCGCCGCTGCCCCTCAGCGTAGAGGGTGTCAAAAGCGAGGGAGGATTTTCCCGACCCCGACATTCCAGTAATGACAACCAATTTATTTTTGGGAATATCAACATCAATATTCTTTAGATTATTGACCCTGGCCCCTTTTATCTTAATATATTCTTTTGGAGTATGCTCCACTTTATGACTCATAATAATCCTTATCTCCCACAAAGTTACGCAATCTTAGCTGATTATAGTCCCTATCAATTAAAAGCTCTCGCGAAAAAATATAGCCCTGATCATCGTATTGCAACCTGTATTTAAAGGTTACCTTTTTTCATTTCACTGACAGCGTAATCGACGGCTCTCGCCGTTAATGCCATATAGGTCAGCGATGGATTTTGTGTTCCGGTTGAGGTCATACAGGCGCCATCGGTAACAAATACATTTTTCACCAAGTGTAGCTGGTTCCACCTATTCAACAAGGACGTTTTTGGATCCAATCCCATGCGCACCCCGCCCATTTCGTGGATATCCAGCCCCGGATTTTGCCCGCTGTCACTGACGTTGAGATTCTTGACCCCTGCTACCTCGAGCATCTCCTGTCCCTGCTGAAAGAAATCGTCGCGGGATTTGTAATCGTTCTCCCCGTAACCAACGGCAGTAATCAATTGTGGGATGCCATAAGGATCTTTCTTATCTGGGCTTAAACGCACATGATTGCTTTCCTGTGGAATCGTCTCACCCTGCATCATCATGGTGACTCCCCAGCCCCCCAGCTCAGATAAACTATCTTTATATGCACCACCAACAGACTCGCCATCATAACTCCCGCCTCTTGAACGGTAAGCTCCAAAGAATGAGGCATAACCTCGTAAAAAATCGGTTTCCTGCCGATGTACATTTCTAAAATTGGGAATAATCGGTTGGGTCGGCCTACGCCCATAGTAATATTTATCTTCATAGCCCTCCATTGTACCGCTTATTGTCCCCAAATAATTATGAAAGGCTACGTATTTCCCCAATAGCCCATTATCATTCCCCAGGCCATTTGGAAAACGGGCAGAAGTGGAATTCAACAGAATCAGATTTGTTGCCAGTGCCGAGGCATTCACAAAGATGACTTTCGCAAAAAATTCCTGACTTGTCTTTGTCAGGGTATCAACAATACGGACTCCGATTGCTTTTTGTAAACGATCGTCATAAAGTATAGATTCGACAATTGCCTGGGGACGAACGGTCAGCTTTCCAGTTTTTGCCGCCCAGGGTAAGGTGGAAGCATTGGAGCTAAAATATCCACCAAAAGGACATCCACGATGACATAGGCTACGAGCCTGACACTGGCTACGGCCCTGATCAATATGGATCTGCCGGGGCTGAGTCAGGTGGGCACAGCGTCCCTGGATCACCGGACGATCTTTGTACTGCTGCTGTATACGTTGTTGTATCGTTTTCTCGACAACATTCATCTCCCAAGCCGGAAGAAAATCTCCATCCGGCATGGCCTCAATTCCATCTTTATTGCCCGAAATGCCAGCAAAGTGCTCAACGTAGGAATACCATGGCGCAATATCTTCATAACGAATAGGCCAATCCACGGCGAAACCATCCCTTGCCGGCCCCTCAAAATCGTACTTGGACCATCGCTGGGTCTGACGGGCCCAAAGAAGAGATTTCCCGCCGACCTGATCGGCCCGAATCCAGTCAAATGGCTTCTCCTGAATATATGGCTGTGCCGCATCTGGCAAAAAAAAGTGTTTGGCATCTTCGCGGTAGACATAACATTTTGAAGCAATGGGGTTCTCATTCCTAATCTGCAGATCCACCTGCCCCCCATGCTTGAACTCCCAAGGATCCATGTAGGCTGTCGGGTAATCCTGAATATGTTTGGCATCTTTTCCCCGTTCCAAAACAAGGGTTTTTAATCCTTTCTCACAAAATTCTTTGGCGGCCCATCCGCCGGAGATGCCCGAACCGATCACAATGGCATCAAAATGATTTTCCTTGCTCATGCGTATATTTAGGTCATATTTGAAAAGGTAATATACTGTAAATAATGGCATTGCAACAAATATTCTAGGCAACTCACATGATTTTGTTACAAAATAACCGCTGAATATCCTACATCGATGGGACTTATCTAATGATGTTTTTTAATAGGCGTCATCGAACACTTTCGAATAATTATTTTAAATATTTACCCATTTTCAATTAATCCTTCTGATTTTTTACAAGTCTTAAAAATATAGTTTCGCAAACAATGTAGCGATAAGACTAAAAATTGCGTTTTAATAATAAAATAAAAAATGGTTATGAGAAAAAATCTATTTAAAATGATGGTCATGATGCTGTTCGTTTTCGCAGCATCCACAACAGTAACTAAAGCACAAATGGTAATTGATAAAATAGACTTAAGTATTTTTCCAGCGGCGGAAAAGGGTTACAAAAAAATGGTGATCGAAGTTCCACATTCGGAGAACGATAAGAATAAAAAAATCGAATTCGCTGTAGGTAAATGGATGGAAGTGGACGGTTGCAACAATTTTAACTTATCCGGTTCCCTTGAGAAGAAAGATCTTCAGGGCTGGGGGTATGATTACTATGTGTTCAAAACCAACGGAAATGTAGCAAGTACCATGATGGCCTGCCCGGATAAAGCCAAGAGAAATCTTTTTGTAAGTGCTCAACCTGAAACGGTACGTTACAACGGTCGAATGCCTATTGTTATTTATGTTCCTGAAGGATATGAAACGCAATTCAAAATCTATTCGACAGATGGAGATACCTATCGGGCTGCTGAAGTCAGAGAAAAGAAAAAATAATAGCCGCTAAATTCTGTTTAGTTGGCCTAAAAACAACAAACAAAGCTAATAAGGAAAAGCCTCCAATAAAAATTGGAGGCTTTTCCTTTTTTGTAAAACATTAAACTGGAAATACGCTGCTTTCTTCGAAAGTAAACGACCAAAACAATAAATTATCCTCAATAACATGATTAACACGGTATTGCAGTGACACAAAAAAATCCTCATACCATAAACTTAACATTTCATTGGTTTAGTATTAATATACAAAGTTTAATATTGCTTACGTTTTCAGACATAAGTATATAAATGATCATGTTTAATCAACCTTCATTACATCTATCAAAAATTGCAGTGCTCACGTGTTTCTTAACGACGTTATCTGCAAAGGTTGTTGCCCAATCCCCAATATTTGAGGGAAAACTGATTGATTCCCTGAGCAAGGACGCTATTCATGGAGCAACCGTTCGAAATTCCCATTTGGGCAAATTAGTTTCATCAGACCAAACAGGAAAATTCTCCATTCAAGCACAAATCGGAGATACCCTGCGCATAGGCTTTATGGGATACCTGCCCAAAATCTTTATTATCTCCAATCGGGGTCCGCTATTGATCGCCTTATCGCCTAATCAACAATCACTCAATGAAGTTGTGGTAACGGCCTTGGGTATAAAAAAAGAGAAACAGGCTATCGGTTATTCCGTACAGGAGATTAAAGGCAAAGATCTGGTAAAGGCCCGCGAACCAAACGCGATATCCAGTCTCGCAGGCCGTGTATCGGGCCTGACGATTACCCCGAGCACAAATCTATTCGGAGATCCCGGTATTACTTTACGTGGAAGAAGCAACATTCTTATTGTCGTGGACGGTATGCCGGTCAATACGGATTCCTGGAACCTGAGTCCCGATGATATTGAATCCTATTCTGTATTGAAGGGAGCAAATGCTGCAGCGCTATACGGAAATCGCGGACAAAATGGCGCTATCGTCATTACAACCAAACGAGCCAAGACTGAGGATAAGGGCTTTCAAGTAGAGTTCAACTCGAGCACCCAGCTCCAAACCGGCTACAATGCGATCCCCAAGATTCAGACGGAGTATGGTCCTGGTTCAAATTTTCAATATGCGTTCAAAGATGGACGTGGTGGCGGAATAAACGACAATGACTATAATATCTGGGGGCCTCGATTCGAAGGTCAGCTTATCCCCCAGTACAACAGCCCTATAGACCCAAAAACAGGCTTTTTGGCACCCCTTCCCTGGGAAGCCCGCGGGAAAGATAATTTGAAGGAATTTCTTCAAAATGGATTGTTAAGCACCAACAATATCGCTATTTCAAGTAAAACGGAGCGTGGGGATATTCGCCTTTCGGCTTCGCAGCTATTTCAACGCGGCACAACACCGAATACAAAACTCGGGGGCACAAATATCAATTTAACCGGAGGTATTAATGCGGGAAGCAAATTGAGGATTGACGCAAGCATCAATTACAATAAGCAGTATTCGCCAAACTATCCCAATATCGCTTATGGACCAAACAGTCCCATTTATATTCTAACCTTATGGGGCGGTGCAGATTATAACATCAATGATCTGAGGAACTATTGGCAACCGGGGAAAGAAAATGTACAACAGTATAATCGCGAATATACGATATATGACAACCCATGGATGACAGCTTATGAAAACCTGCGCACCTATGATAAAGATGATATTTACGGCTATGTTTCAGCAAACTACAAATGGAACAGCCATCTTTCTTTAAATGCGCGGAGCAGCGCAAGCACCTGGAACAGGAACCGAACCATCAAAATTCCAATATCTGCCAATTTATACAACTACACTATCGGCGGGAGCCGTGTTGGCGGTTACCAGGAAACTTACGATACTTTCTGGGAAAATAACACCGAGATCTCATTAAAATATCAAAACCGCATTTCAGAAGACCTAGGCTTCAGCGGTTCATTATTTGGAAACTTACGAACTGTTAGCGCAAAATCCTTGTTTGCCCGCACAGATCGAGGGTTGACTGTCCCTGGTGTTTATGATCTGAGCAATTCGGTCATGCCAACCGTATCGACCAACGACCGTGCACTCCGCCAGGTCGGAAGCGCCTATGGCTTTGTCGATCTTGACTACAAAAATATGCTGTTCTTGAACCTAACCGGCCGATTCGATAAATCGTCGACCATGCCCATAAAAAATAACACTTATTTTTACCCATCTGCGTCCCTAAGTGCGGTCATATCACAGATGGTATCTCTACCTCAAGTGATCTCCTCGCTTAAAGTACGTGGTGCTTATGCAAATGTTGCCAGCGATTTCGTTAATGAAACGGCACAATATGATATTTACAAGCTGCTGCCGGCCTATACCAATTACGGTCGCTGGGCGAACTCCATGACTGGCGTTACCTATACAGATGTATTACCCAATCCGGATCTCGTAGCAGAACGTGTAAAGACAGCGGAAATCGGTTTAGAAACCCGTCTTTTTAATAACCGCCTCGGCCTGGATCTCGCTGTATTCCGAAACCTGGAAGGCCCCCGAATTATCGAACTGGCGACTTCTGTTACTTCGGGCGTCAGAGCAAGACAAACCAACGGATTGACGCTGCTGCGAAAAGGAATTGAATTAAGTATAGACGCAACGGCAATCCAGCGTGAGCACTTCAGCTGGAATGTAGTCGTCAATGCATCGACCAACCATGCTTGGCTACATGCTATAGATGGTCAGCAGACCCGCTCCGGCAATGTTCACATCGGCGAACGCTGGGACGGTTTTTATGTAAACGATTTTCAACGTGATGAAAAAGGAAATTTAATCGTTGGGACCAATGGTCTACCGGCCTACAATCCTTATGTCAGCAAGATCGGATACAGTGACAATAAATTCACGGCCAGCATCAGCAACAGCTTCCGTTACCGTGATTTCAACCTGAGCTTTCTTGTCGACGGCCGCTTTGGCGGGCTGATCAAAAATGTACAGGATGCCAAACAATGGGGCTCTGGAACACATCCTGAATCAGCCAATGCCTATCGCCTAAAAGACTGGCAAAACAGAGACAGCAAAGATTACAAGGGCTCGATAATGACGGAAGGACTAAAAATCGTCAAAGGCCAATTGAGCACAGATCAAGATGGTAAAATAATCTCCGACACGCGGGAGTTTGCAAGCAATGACATCCCCGTTTTATGGCAAAACTGGGCCACCAATTACTATCAATCCGGACCGATCAGCGCAAAAAATAGGACATTTGTTAAATTGCGGGAAATTGTCCTTAGCTATAACCTTCCTGCCAGTTTACTGAAAAACGCTGTTTTTTTACGCAGCGCAAGTGTATCCCTAGTTGGCCGTAATCTGCTATACTTTACCGGTAAAGGAACGCAAAATATGGATCTAGATCAATTTACCACAGCCAGTTCGGATTACCAGACGCCATCGGTAAAAAGCTTTGGCCTAAATATTAATGCTACTTTTTAATGGTTCTAACACATCACGATATTTTCCACTATGAAATGCCTTAAATCAATTTTACTTTTATTTGTCTTGGGGAGTACAATGAGCTCCTGTAAAAAAATCGAGGACTTGCAAAAGGATCCTGCTGCCGTGTATGATCCAGCTCCAAAGCTACTGTTTACCGGAATATTAATGCGGTCTCATGACGCTCCCTGGAGCGAAGACCATCGTTACAATCAGTTCATGACCCAAAATGAGGCCTATTATACCGGACAGCCCTACAGCTGGACAACAGGCTACTTTGATGCGCCTTATGGCGTGTTACGGGACGTCTATCGAATGGAAATCGAAGCGGCGAAAACACCCGAATTGGGAGCTGTTTACCTTACGCTTGCCAAGTTCTTCAAAGCCTATTTTTTTACCCGCACAACCGAAATGTTCGGTGATATCCCAATGGCAGATGCCCTACAGGGGGAGACCAACAATAACTTTGCCCCGCGCTACAATACACAGCAGGAAGTCTATCTGCAGGTGCTCTCCTGGCTGGAGGAGGCCAATATTGAACTAGCTGATTTCAAAGGGAAAGGCTCCTTATTGGAGGGTGATTTCTTCTACAACGGGAAAACAGAACAATGGCAGAAATTGGTCAACTCCCTGAAGTTGCGTATCCTGTTAAGCCTAAGTAAACGCGCCGATGATAGTCCGGCACTGCGTATCAAAGAGCGATTTGCAGAGATGTTGGCCAATCCGTCAAAATTCCCGTTGATTCTTGATAATCGGGACAATTTTCAGCTTCAATACAATTCGATCAACACTTATCCGCTCTGGCCTACTGACGGTGTGATTATCAAAAAAGATGTGCGGAACACCTTGGGCGCAACTTACCTGGACATTTTAAAGGCTACCCGAGATCCGCGATTGCTCGTTCAGGCATTACCAGCAACTGCTTTGCCATTTGATCCGGACAAACCGTTCGATGCTTATCAAGGCGGTAAAACAGGCGATTTACAAAGCACACTTTTGAAACAGGCTACTGAAGGGCAGCTATCCATGATCAATTTTGATTATTGGCTGGCTTCGCCTTCAGGCTTACCCTCGATTCAGCTTGGAGCGGCTGAAGTGCAGTTTGCGCTTGCCGAAGGAATCAACCGCGGCTGGAGCAACGCCGATGCAAAATCCAGATTTGAAGCGGGCATAACACAATCCATGCTATCCTATGGCATTTCCCCGGAAAAGATTGAAGCCTTTTTAAGCGCTAATCCTTACAAAGGAAATAATCCGGAAGGTTTGAAACAGATACTGATACAGAAATATGTCGCTTTTTTTGAAAATTCGGGCAAACAGGCCTTTCTTGAGCAACGCCGTACCGGTATCCCGGAGTTCAATGTAGGTCCGGCAAACGCCAACAACAATCAGATCCCTAAACGTTGGGCCTATCCGAAAAACGAATATAGCACAAATGAAAGTCATTTAAAAGAAGCCCTGCAACGTCAGTTTAACGGATCAGACACGCAAAATGATGTGATATGGGCTATTAAATAATAGATACAAATACTTGCTCTGCTTGATTGATTTATGCAAAGAAGAAATCAATCAAGCAGAGCAGGTACGTATTCATACACTTTGCTATGGCAGTAGTATGCAGTCGAAATTGACGAGGTAGATCTGCTTGTGACGCAAAACAAAAACTAATCAAAAAAGCCATCGAAATAATATTTCGATGGCTTTTAACTTATTATCCTTATCTATTGATTATTGGAATTTTTTCGCATTTTGTTTACGCTCATTCTCCGTCAAATAGATTTTACGTAGACGCATCGATTGCGGCGTAACCTCAATATACTCATCTGCCTGGATGTACTCCATACATTCCTCTAATGAGAATTTGATTGCCGGAGCAATACGCGTATTATCATCAGAACCGGAAGCACGCATATTTGTCAATTGCTTTCCTTTGGTCACGTTGATTGTTAAATCGTTATCACGGATGTGCTCACCCAAGATTTGTCCCTCGTATACTTCCACACCTGGATCAACAAAGAAACGACCACGGTCTTGCAATTTATCGATCGAGTATGCTGTAGTTGAACCTGTATCCAAGGAAATCAATACACCTGCCAAACGACCAGGGATTGTACCTTTCCAAGGCTCGTAACCTTTCAGACGGTGTGCCATTACAGCTTCACCAGCTGTTGCAGTCAATACGTTGTTACGTAGACCAATGATACCGCGAGAAGGAATAGAGAATTCAAGATGTTGCATATCTCCTCTGGCTTCCATGATCAACAGTTCACCTTTACGTTGTGTGACCAGCTCAATTACTTTTCCGGATACATCAGAAGGAACATCAACAACAAGTTCTTCGATCGGCTCGCATTTTTGACCATCGATCTCTTTCACGATAACCTGAGGCTGCCCTACCTGTAGCTCATACCCCTCACGACGCATTGTTTCGATCAATACAGATAAGTGAAGGATACCACGTCCGTATACCAACCAAGCATCAGGAGATTCGGTAGGCACGACACGCAACGCCAAATTCTTCTCTAATTCTTTCTGTAAACGATCATAGATATTACGCGATGTTACCAATTTACCTTCTTTACCAAAGAACGGAGAGTTGTTGATTGTAAACAACATGTTCATTGTTGGCTCATCGATGCTGATAACTTCCAATTGCTCTGGATTTTCAAAATCTGCGATGGTATCACCGATATCGAAACCTTCGATACCAACGACCGCACAGATATCACCTGCATGTACTTCTGGCACTTTGATACGACCTAAACCTTCAAAAACCTGAAGTTCTTTCACGCGTGATTTAACCACTTTTCCGTCACGTTTTACCAATGATACCGGCTGGTTTTCTTTGATTGTACCCCGAGCAATACGACCGATAGCGATACGTCCTACGAAGGTAGAGTAATCCAAAGATGTTACCTGCATCTGCAATGTACCTTCAGTAACCACTGGAGCCGGGATATATTTGATGATTGCTTCCAATAGGTCAGTAAAGTCTTCAGTACGGTTTTTCCAGTCTGTAGACATCCATCCTTGTTTTGAAGAACCGTATAATACAGGGAAATCCAACTGTTCTTCGGTAGCACCCAAGTTGAAGAATAAATCGAAAACATTTTCGTATACCTCTTCTGGACGACAGTTTTCTTTATCGACTTTATTGACAACAACGATAGGTTTGATACCTAATCCAAGTGCTTTACCTGTAACGAAACGCGTTTGAGGCATTGGACCTTCAAAAGCATCCACAAGTAATACAACACCATCGGCCATCTTCAATACACGCTCCACTTCACCACCAAAGTCGGCGTGACCAGGAGTATCAATGATATTGATTTTAACACCTTTATATGTTACTGATACGTTCTTAGATACAATAGTGATTCCGCGCTCACGCTCTAAATCATTATTGTCTAGGATTAATTCACCAGCATTTTCATTTTCTCTGAATTGATTGGTAAAATATAAAATTTTGTCTACAAGCGTAGTTTTACCGTGGTCGACGTGAGCGATGATCGCAATGTTTCTAATGTTTTGCATTGAGCAAGAATATTTTTATAAAATTTTAGGGTGCAAAGATAATCATTTTGCACCATAAAATTTATAACTATGTGTATTTTATTTAATTACACCCAATTCCTTACCTACTTTGGTGAAGGCGGCGATCGCTTTATCCAGGTGTGCAAGCTCATGTCCTGCAGAAATCTGAACACGGATACGGGCTTTTCCCTGAGGTACAACAGGATAGTAGAAGCCGATCACATAAATACCTTCATCCAACATTTTGGCAGCAAACTCTTGTGCAAGTTTCGCATCATAAAGCATTACAGGGACGATCGGGTGAAAACCTGGCTTGATATCAAATCCTGCCGCCGTCATTTTTTCACGGAAATATTTGGTATTGGATTCCAGTTTATCACGCAACGCTGTTGTCTCGCTCAACATATCCAATACTGCAACAGAAGCACCTGCAATTGCCGGAGCTAATGTATTTGAAAATAAATACGGACGTGAACGCTGACGTAACAAATCAATGATCTCTTTTTTACCGGAAGTGAAACCACCGGAGGCTCCGCCGAGGGCTTTACCTAACGTTCCAGTAATAATATCTACACGATCGATCACGTTGAAAAGTTCATGTGTCCCGCGACCGGTAGCACCAATGAAACCAGTACAATGTGATTCGTCGATCATCACCAAAGCTTGGTATTTGTCGGCCAGGTCACAGATCTTGTCCAATGGTGCTACGGATCCGTCCATGGAGAATGCACCATCGGTCACGATGATTTTATGTCTTGCCCCTGATGCAGCCTGTAACTGTGCCTCCAGGTCTGCCATATCCGCATTTTTATAACGGAAACGTTGAGCTTTACACAAACGTACACCATCGATGATCGAAGCGTGGTTCAGTTCATCGGAAATAATTGCATCCTCAGCACCAAATAATGGTTCGAAAACACCACCGTTGGCATCGAATGCCGCCGCATATAAAATCGTATCTTCTGTTCCTAAGAACTGGGAAATTTTTGCTTCTAATTCTTTATGCACATCTTGGGTACCACAGATAAAACGTACAGATGACATGCCATATCCGTGTGTATCAATCGCTTTCTTAGCAGCTTCGATTACTTTGGGATGCGAAGACAGACCCAAATAATTGTTCGCACAAAAATTGACAACTTCCTGTCCTGTACTTACTTTGATGTCTGCTCCCTGTGGAGTAACGATCACCCGTTCTTGTTTATACAATCCCGCTTCTTTGATTGCTTCCAATTCCTTTTCTAAAACTGGTTGTAATGTATTGTACATAATTTGATTTTATTTTTTTATACAATATTACAGTTTTTTCATTGGAATAAGTTGCTTTCCTTTTCGAGAAAAGGGCTATTCACGGAGAATTTATCCCAAATCAACGATTTGGTAACATTAAACCGATTGCATAAAATTCCTTTTCCGGGTTGATTCGATGTTGTATGGCCATCGATCCACGTTGTGGCAAAGAACAGCCTTTACCATTTCAACCTATAACCAATAATGTTTCCTTGTCTTTCCGTCTGCTTAGGTACCGGCCAACTAGGGGACAGCTGTTGAACATCGTCGTCCTGCAACCACGGTGAACGCCTCTTGCTAATAAGGTGACTCCATCTTAAAAAGGTGGACTCACCCTGGACTCAAGGCGGATCCATCCTGCTCGCTGTGCGATTTTGGTATATCCTTGTACCGACGTTGGTCCCTAGCATCTCCGATTAAAAGCACACGAATTTGCGCGGTAAATATTCATCCCGGACTAGAACGCATTTAAAGCTATTGTGTAATAACTGGGCTTGTCTTCAAAACAGGACTTGTTTTCAGTAGAAACACCTAACGGCAGAGATAAAGGAAGGGCTACTCGTAACGAAGCGCGTCGACAGGGTCTAATTTTGAGGCTTTGGAAGCCGGATAATACCCGGATAGCATGCCCACGAGACCGCAAACAGCAAATCCAAGAATAATTGCTGCCCAGGGGATTATAAAGGATGTTCCCAGTTGCAGGGCCAATAAATTACCGATCAGGATCCCGATAAATATACCTGCGACACCGCCCATCATACAGATGACAATGGCCTCCATCAGAAATTGCTTACGGATCACACTTGGCGTAGCTCCGATCGCCTTGCGGATGCCGATTTCCCGCGTCCGTTCGGTAACCGATACCAACATGATATTCATCAATCCGATGGATGCACCGACAAGAGTAATAAAAGCTATCACGACGGCCCCCAGCGTTACCATCGCCATATTCTGCATCAGCATCTGTGCGACAGCATCGGATTTGGTAATCTCAAAATCGTTGGTTTGTCTGGCAGATAGACCGCGAATATTTCGAAAAACAATAGAAGCTTCTCCGATTACGGCTTCCAGGCGCATTGGATCATGAGAAGAGACTGTAATCACATAGGAAGGTTCCACAACCTGCATCACGGATCTGGCTTTCACCAAGGGGATAAAGCAAGCCCTGTCCCCACCCATGCCTGCAGAAGATCCCTTGCTTTTTAGCACTCCGATTACTTGGTATCGAATATTATTGACTGTAATAAACTGCCCGATCGGATCTATGATTTCCCCAAATAATGTTTTACTCACCTCGCTTCCAATAATAATCACCGCGCCACCCGTCGCGACATCCCGAGCAGAAAAGTTCCGTCCTTCGCTGACCACATAACCTGATGTCTGAAGATAATTTTCATCGGTCCCAATGAGACCAATATTAGGATTGGTTTTTTTGGACTGAAATTTTACCGTTGAATTCCAGGTTACATTGGCGCTGATGGAGGTTGTTGCATTAAAATGAAAGTTCTGTTTGAACCTTGCCGCCTGCGCATAGGTAATATTGGCAAATACCTTCGATCGGGTTCCCCCTGTTCCGATCTGTACATTCAGTCCCCGGTTACGGATATTGAATGAATTGGAGCCCATCGAAGAAAAGGAATCCGTCAGCGAATTTTTCATGGCATCAATCGATGTTAATACCCCAATCAAAGCCATCATCCCTATCGCAATGATCAATGCCGTTAAAAACGTCCTCAACTTGTTGCCTACGATAGATTGCAGCGCAAGTTTGACATTTTCAGCATAAGACATTTTTACGGACATACGGCGATTTTTATAATTTGCAGATGAAAATACTGTTATTCCTCCACAAAACCAAAAGGCAATTTATCCTAATGGAATAAATTGCCTTTTTATAATAGATCATTGCCATCAAGAAGTTTGTATTGATCTGCTATAGCTTTTGATATAAATCGCTTTCGCTATCCATTTGCCTGTTATTTGATTCTTTTCCAGGTTTCAGTCCGGCCCAATAAACTGACACCAACGTAGCCGCGTATATCAAGTTTATCGCCTTTTAACGTCATTTTACAGCTATAGGTCTTTCCTGTCTTTGGATCATAGATTTTTCCATCTTCATAGGTATTTCCATCTTTAGCAAAATTGGTCAGGATCTCCAAGCCCTGAACAGCTCTACCCTGAAGTGCTTTATCCGGATTTTTTACGTCTTTCTTGGGTTGCCCCGCCTCATTGTTCGGAAATTTAAGCCAATAGAGCTTACCGAAAAATTTATCCCCTTTTTTATAAATTTCCACACGTCCCTCTCCACTTGGGTTTTCCCATTTTCCGATAATCGGATCCGTTTGCGCAAACAATGTTACCGTAGCTAGTAACATGATGAATGCCATCATAATTTTCTTCATTGGTTTACTATTTATAAGTGATAACTAAAAAATGATCGCTGCTGTCTCATTTATTAACATGAATAAATATACAAAATATTTACTATGCTCGCATACATTTATTTATCGCGTTTTCGATTTATTTAAATAGACACTTAAGATGTATTGTTGGTTTAACTTATGCTCTATATTTATCCGTTCTTATCCAGAAAATATTTAAACCGAAATGGCTCTTTTCCGGCGCTCCTTTGCGACTGACCTACTTTTTCCAACCGTCCTTCTATTTGATCAACGGGGAAGTGAGGCCAAATTTGTGAAAGCTTCCAAACAAGGCGCGAAGTCGATCGGGCAAAGGCCTGAGCGGCGTGTAAACGAACATCTGTTAACTTGCAGCCGTCCATTAAATTTTGGCATCGCGTTTGCACGATAGTTTTTATATTATTACTTTATTCACAGTTTATAAATTAGCGCATATTATGAAATTTATTATTAGTCTTTTACTCACTGGAGTTATCGTTGCAGTCGCTTGCTGGCTCATACCGGGGGCAAAAGTTGCAGGTTTTGGATGGGCTATAGTCACAGGATTAGTCATTGGATTTGTCAACGCTACTGTAGGCTCCATCTTGAGACTATTTACCTTTCCTTTGAACTGGCTCACACTGGGTCTGGTTTCATTTATTATCACTGTCCTTATGGTTCTGCTTTCAGATTCACTGCTTGGAGACAAATTTAACGTGGATGGATTTTGGACTGCGGCCTTATTTGCCATTGTTGTCGCTATATTGGAAATGATCATCGGTAGTACTTCAAAAGACTAAAATTAGATTTACCGCATACAGAAACGGCTGTTTTTCGATTTGGGAAACAGCCGTTTCTGTTTCAGCTCCGGGGAATGCACTGGCATTGCTCTATCTTTTGCAAACCTACAATATCTGCCGTTTTTTATTCAGGCATGCCTCGCTTTTTAAGCTTAAAATCGCTAAATTTATAGTATTTAAATAGATCCCTCGATATATGTGCGAACACGATCACGAGCATAGCCATACAGAAAAAGAGATTCCCTGGTGGATTTCGCAACGCAAACTCCTTATTGCACTCCTCCTATTGATCAGCCTGCTGATACTCAAATACGCTTTTAAGATCACAGCTCCATTTTATGCCTCTCTGCTTCTAAACGGGGTTGCTTATTTATTAGCCGGTATTCCAGTTCTCCAAATGGCTTTTCGAAAGGCAAAACGTGGCGATTTTTTTAACGAGTTCTTTCTGATGAGCGTCGCGACGCTAGGCGCTTTTGCCATACGCGAATTTGAAGAAGGCGTCGCGGTAATGGTATTCTATCAGATCGGTGAATGGTTTCAGGATGCGGCGGTGGACAACGCAAAAAAATCCATCAAATCACTGCTGGATATCCGTCCGGATAAGGTCACTGTGCTGCGTGATGGGGAACAAATAGACGTCAATCCGAAGACGGTCGGAATCGGTGAAGTCATTCTCGTCAAAGCTGGCGAAAAAGTGGCTTTGGATGGCAAACTGGTCAATGAAAGGGCAGCATTCAATACCGCAGCGCTTACAGGGGAAAGCAAACCGGACACCAAATATAAGGGCGAGGCTGTTTTTGCAGGTATGATAAATCTGGAAACCGTTGCTCAAATCACTGTAAGGAGCTCGTTTCAGGACAGCAAATTGAGCAAAATATTGGAGATGGTGCAGGACGCAACAGCACGAAAATCCAAAACACAGCTGTTTATCTCAAAGTTTGCAAAAATCTATGTTCCGATTATCTTCGCGCTGGCGCTTCTGGTACTTATCATTCCCCTATTTGTTGTGAATGACTATAGTTTCCGAGACTGGTTTTACCGCAGCTTAGTCTTTTTGGTCATTAGTTGTCCTTGTGCATTAGTCGTCTCTATTCCCTTAGGTTACTTTGGCGGAATAGGGTTGGCCTCGAGAAATGGCATATTGTTCAAGGGGGGCAATTTCCTCGATGCCATCACAGCTGTGGATACCATTGTTATGGATAAAACGGGTACCCTCACCGAAGGTGTCTTTGAAGTAAAAGAGGTCAACGCCGTCAACGGGCAACCGGCAACATTACTGGACTACGCCAGCGCCATTGAGTCAAATTCTACCCATCCGATTGCCAAGGCAATAGTCAACTACCACCCTAGAAGTGTTTCTTTTACGACCGAAGGGATCGAAGAAATCGCTGGCCATGGACTCAAAGCCAAGGTCAACAATAAGCTTGTCCTAGCGGGCAATACGAAACTGATGGACAAGTTTGGCATTCCATATCCAGAAGAAATAAAACAAATTGTCTATTCCATTGTAGTAATAGCAATCGAGAATCAGTACGCAGGCTACATTACTGTTGCCGATCGGAATAAGCCGGGGGCAAAAGAAGTTATTTCCGCTATGCGGACACAGGGCCTATATACAGTCATGTTGTCCGGTGATAAACAGGCTGTAGTAGACGAGATTGCAAAGGAGCTTGGGGTTGACCAAGCTTATGGTGACCTTTTACCAGAAGACAAAGTGAAACATGTGCAGGGACTGATCAACGAAGGGCGAAATGTTGCTTTCGCCGGGGATGGCGTCAATGACGCTCCTGTCGTCGCGCTAGCGCAGGTCGGTATAGCAATGGGCGGATTAGGCGCAGATGCAACCATTGAAACGGCAGATATTGTGATACAGAATGATGAGCCCCATAAAATTTTGTCTGCGATCAAAATCGGTAAAATTACCCGCAATATTGTCTGGCAAAACGTGATCCTGGCGATGGGTATAAAAATAATTGTTTTAATCTTGGGTGCCGGAGGGGTTGCGACACTCTGGGAGGCTGTTATCGCCGATGTTGGGGTGGCACTCCTGGCAATCCTAAATGCAATCCGTATCCAAAATAAAACGGTATAACGAAACGGCTCTACAAGAGAATTGGATAAACAACAAGCGGCTGAATTTTTCAATGTCAGCCGCCTGTTTATGTAAGGGTATCCCTATTGCTAAATGTCAGATACGCCTCGTTCCTCCTAATCGCGCCAGGATTTATAGGTATTGATCAGTCCATTGGTAGAAGAATCATGGCTACTGATGGGATTATTGTCACCTAATTCAGGCAAAATTTTGTTGGCAAGCTGTTTACCAAGTTCAACACCCCATTGGTCAAAACTGTAGATATTCCAGATCACTCCTTGCACAAAAATTTTGTGTTCATACAATGCAATAAGCCGGCCCAATGTACGTGGCGTCATTTTTTTCAATAAAATAGAATTTGTAGGCCGATTACCTTCAAATACTTTATAGGCTTTCAATTCTTCCACCTCTTCCTTCGACTTTCCTGCTTTTTGCAGTTCCGCAACAACCTCTGCCTCGGTTTTACCGTTCATCAGCGCCTCAGTTTGTGCAAAGAAATTAGATAATAAAAGCTGATGATGATTACCGATCGGATTCAGGCTATTCGCTGGTGCAATAAAATCGCATGGAATCAATTTTGTGCCTTGGTGGATCAATTGGTAAAAGGCATGTTGCCCGTTTGTTCCTGGCTCACCCCAAATGATCGGTCCGGTCTGATAATCTACACGCGCTCCATTCCGGTCTATATATTTTCCGTTGCTTTCCATATCTCCTTGTTGGAAATAAGCCGCAAAACGATGCAAGTACTGATCATAAGGCAGGATTGCATGGCTCTCCGCTTCGAAGAAATTATTATACCATACACCAAGCAAAGCCAATATTACCGGAATATTTTCCTCGAAGGTGCTGGTCCTAAAATGCTCATCGGCATCATATGCACCTTTGAGAAGCTCTTCAAAATTATCAAAGCCGATCGCTAAGCTAATGGAAAGTCCAATTGCAGACCATAGGGAATAACGTCCGCCAACCCAATCCCAAAATTCGAACATATTTTGCGGATCTATTCCAAAAGCCTTTACAGCCTCCGTATTGGTGCTCAATGCCGCAAAGTGTTTAGCAACATCTTCCTGGCCTGCCCCGCTGCCCAGGAACCAATCCTTGGCTGTGTGTGCATTGGCCATGGTCTCTTGGGTGGTAAATGTTTTGGATGCAATCAGAAACAAGGTTGTCTCTGGATCGACTGCTTTTAGGGTTTCGGCAATATGTGTTCCATCCACATTGGAGACAAAGTGCACATTCAGTCTAGTTTTGTAAGCTTTTAAAGCTTCGGTGACCATTACAGGTCCCAAATCAGAACCCCCAATGCCGATATTGACAACATCAGTGATCTCCTTGCCTGTATATCCCTTCCATTCACCGGAGAGAATCTTTTCTGTGAAAGCTTTCACCTGAGCCAACACTTTTCTTACTGCAGGCATCACATCTTTCCCGTCGACAAAGACAGGTTGATTGGATTGATTTCTTAATGCTGTATGCAGAACGGGTCTGTTTTCCGTCACATTGATCCTTTCGCCGGCAAACATTGCTGTTATCGCTTCAGACAGTTGACACTCCTTGGCCAACTGGATCAACAGTGCCATTGTCTCTTCGTTGACACGATTTTTTGAATAGTCTAAGAGAATATCCTCAAAAAAAATTGAAAATTTCTCAAATCGCTGTGGATCTGCTGCAAAAAGCTCACGGAGGTCCTGCTGATTGATATTAATATAATGATCTACCAGATATTGGTAGGCTCTGGTTGTCGTAAAATTAATTTTTGGAAACATACTGTTTTTGTTGAAATATTTGTTTTAAACCGCCAATAAAAACCTTCGGTATTTTTTCATCCCCCCGGCACAGCTCCTTCAGTGAAGGTTTATATAGTTGACGATATCAAAACTAAAAAAAAAAGGTCAAATATTTGTATAAGTCAGCCAGTATTGCGTATTAGACTCGCTTTGCACCGGTCTTTTACCCGTGGTGCTCTACCTTCGACCTGTCCAACAAGATTATCTAACTTTATTGCTATCCAATTGCGCTGAGAACTTTACAAAATTCCGTAATCTTAGTTCCTCCCCTTCTTATCTTAGCATGTGTCCGTACAGCGATCAATAAGCTTATTAAATACCACAGCGAATTTTAGCCAGGACGACGAATTTATTACTAAAAAATTTATACATTAGCAGATATGACAAAAGAACAAATTCAAGACTTGAGGGATCGTGTTACTTCCCTGAGGAGGCATCTTTGACATTGATGTCCGCAAAGAAGAAATAGAAAGAGATCAAGCGCTTACCTTAGAAGCGAGCTTCTGGGATGATTCCAAAGCCGCCGAAAAAATACTGCAGGCCATCAAAAACCAGAAAGTATGGACAGATCATTTTGATGAGGTAGCCGCTGCGGTCGAAGACACTTATGTGATGTACGAGTTTTTTCAGTCTGGAGATGCAAGTGAAAAGGAACTGGACGATCAGTATAAACTTGCATTGGAACAGGTCGAAGAACTGGAATTCAAAAATATGCTCAGTGCAGAGGAAGATCAGCTGGATGCGATCTTACAGATCACCGCGGGCGCGGGAGGTACAGAAAGCTGTGACTGGGCGGCCATGCTGATGCGCATGTACATCATGTGGGGGGAGAAAAATGGATATAAAGTCACTGAACAGGATTCTCAGGAAGGAGACGTTGCGGGAATCAAAAGTGTAACGCTTCAGCTTTCGGGAGATTTTGCCTACGGCTACCTGAAAGGTGAAAACGGCGTACATCGACTGGTTCGCATTTCGCCTTTTGATTCCAATGCTAAACGACATACCTCATTCGCTTCGGTCTATGTATATCCCCTGATTGATGACAATATCGAAATAGACGTCAAAGATTCAGAAATTGAATGGGATACTTTCCGTTCGGGCGGTGCTGGTGGCCAAAATGTAAACAAAGTAGAAACTGCTGTCCGACTGCATCATAAACCCACAGGTATTATTATAAAAAATCAGGAGACAAGGTCGCAATTGCAAAATAAGGAAAATGCCCTACGCCTATTGAAATCGCAATTGTACGAGATCGAAATGCGCAAAAGGCAAGAAGCTACTGCAGCAATTGAAGGAAATAAGAAGAAAATAGAATGGGGATCACAAATTCGGAACTATGTCCTACACCCTTACAAATTGATCAAGGATTTACGCACAAATTACGAAACATCGAATACGCAAGCCGTGTTGGATGGAGACCTCAATGATTTCTTAAAAAACTATTTAATGGAATTTGGCGGTTAACGGATCGCGAAACCATAGCATTGAAGGGGGCATCAGTTAGGTCTGATCCCCTTTTTTTTTTGCAAACCACTGCCTTTTTTCGGACACAGTCTCTCCACTGCACTGTCAAGTTTTCTTAACAAAATCCTTAAAAACGTTAAAAAATCTTAAAAGTCTACCTACGGCGGGACCTAACAATTTTTTGGTTAATCGAACGCCAGCAAAACATAAATACACTGAATGTCAACATATTATAAAGCAATATATTGTATCAAGAACGTTACAAATTGCTGCTAACCTCAATTTTTGGCATAAAATAAAGGCATGTATTTTGCGTTTATGGATTCGTAATATTTTCATTACAAAAGACTCCTCGTTCGAGTCCACTAACAAAATAAAGAAGAATGTATATCTAAAAATAGAACGGTTATGAATTACATGAAAGAAAACTCAATCGTATCGGCGCAGATGACTAAACAATGGAAACCTGCCATGTACGAAGTAAATGAAGAACAGCAGCAATCTGAGACGGCAGTAGATAAAGTTGAAGAAAGCAATTTTGGAACAAAAGAATACCTGATTTTTGGAGCGACATTTTTTACACTATTTGCATCAGTCTTTGGTGTATATATGCTCCAGCCAGATTTTGACGCCTTACGTTTTCAACGTTTAGACAGTATTTGGGGAACATTTTTAATTGGCTTGGGTATATTTTTGGCGGTTGTCGCAATTAGCTTTTTACTATTTTTAGTTGTACTCCATCGCAAATATAAGCCGATTGCCTCGGTCTCAGATGAGGAACTGCCGACCTGTACGATTATCGTACCGGCTTATAATGAAGGACAATTGGTTTATGATACCCTGCATAGTTTGGCGGGCAGTGATTATCCGGAGAAGAAACTTCAGATTATCGCCATTGATGACGGAAGTAAGGATAACACCTTCGCGTGGATACAACGCGCTAAAATGGAGCTAGGTGATCGTATAGAGATCTACCAACAACCCAAAAATATGGGTAAGCGCCATGCCTTATACCGTGGTTTTAAATTAGGTACGGGTGAGGTATTTATTACTGTAGATAGTGACTCTGTGGTCAACAAAGATACCATTCGCAACATGGCCAGTCCATTTGTAACCAATAAGGAATGTGGCGCTGTGGCGGGTAACGTTCGGGTACTGAACAATAAAAAAGCTATTATACCACGTATGTTGAATGTGAGCTTCGTGTTCAGTTTTGAATTTGTACGTTCAGCTCAAAGCATGTTGGGTACGGTCATGTGTACACCCGGCGCATTATCCGGATATCGTCGGGAAGCTGTCCTGAACTGTCTTGAAGATTGGGTTCACCAAACATTTATGGGACAACCGTCAGATATTGGTGAAGACCGTGCCATGACCAACATGATTTTGAAACAGGGATATCACGTATTGTTTCAATCTAACGCGTTAGTATACACTGATACACCTGTACGCTATAGAAACTTATATAAAATGTTTATCCGTTGGGAACGAAGCAATGTGCGTGAAAATATCATGATGAGCCAGTTTGCCTTTAAAAATTTCCGTCAAGGACCAAAATGGGGCGCACGTATCTTATTGATCATGCAATGGCAAAAAGTACTCCTCTCGTACCCAATGATGTTATTGATGCTCTGGACGGTATTTCACTATCCATTGATGTTCTTAAGTTCGACTTTGGTAGGTATACTTATTTTTTCAAGTATTCAGGCTTATTTCTTTGCATCTAAAAACTCTAACGCAAAAGAGGCATTCTGGGCATATAGCTACAGTATATTCTACGCATTTAGTTTATTTTGGATCACGCCATATGCAATTGCTACTGCTGGACGCAGAGGTTGGTTAACGAGGGGTTAATAAACAGATTGCTGCCATGTCAAGTTGATGATTCAGAAGAACATCAAATTTGACGGCGCCAAAGCTTTGGTTTTGGGCGTAACCTTTAAGGAAAACTGTCCTGATATCCGTAATAGTAAGGTGGTTGACATGATTCAGGATTTGAAAGAATTTGGTTTGGAGGTTGATATTTACGACCCCTGGGTAAATCCCGATGAATTAAAAAAACATTTTGGTCTGGAATTATTAAAAACACTACCGCAGTCTGGCAATTATGATAGTATTATTCTTGCAGTCGGGCATCGGGAATTTTTACAGCTTGACCTCGAAAATTTAAAAAAGAATCCATCCGTTGTATTCGATATCAAAGGAATACTGGATCGAAAATTGGTTGACGCTCGCTTGTAGCCTCCTATTTTTATTGACAACATTCTCCTAAACAGTCCGTTTTCTTTTCACGTGAAGAGAAAACGGACTGTTTTTGTTATAAATGTAGGTTATGCAATCGTTTGTTTTAAAAAATAGCATCAAATCTTTTGTTTTTAATATTAACTTAACACCACAATTATAAATTTGACCTCATTAAACTAAGAGATATTTAGCACAAATTGCGGTACCTATGGAACAGTTAGACGACACCGAGCTATTCATCAGAATTCAAGCGGATGACCGTTATGCTTTTTCTGAATTAGTCAATCGCTATTCAGACATACTTTTCCGTTTTATTCAACGCCGTGTTTCCTGTATTGAAGACAGTGAAGATATTTTGCAGGAAGTATTTGTTGCACTGTGGAATCAGCGTCTTCATATCACTTTAGAATACTCATTATATCCGTACCTATTTCAAACCGCTAAGTACAAGATTATCGACTGGACAATAAATGAACAGAAGAAAATTGTCCATGCCGAAAAACTATTGGCAAATTTCCAAGAGGAATCGACATCGCCAACATCCGAAGAGGAGCTCCTGGCAAAAGAATTAGCTCAATTGATCGATACAGAAATAGAAAAAATGCCAACAACAATGAAATCGGCATTTTCTCTCAGCCGAAAGGAATCGATGTCCATCAAAGATATTGCATCGGAACTAGCCCTCTCCGAGCAAACCGTCAAAAACAATATTTCGTTAGCCCTCGGATGGCTTAGGCTTCGTTTCAAATAACGAATCAAAAAAAATATCCAGCTAATTTACAGCGACTTAAGTTATTTCTATCATTTTCTTCGGTACTATTATTCCCTTACACAGATTATAGGTCTGTATGAAGGAACAAGAATCGTCAGATCAAGCTAAAGCGTTGCTCAAAAAATACCTGGAAGGTCAGTGTACGCCAGAGGAAGAACAACAGGTTCTCCGCTGGTTTTATGTGCAAGATCAGCCTGAGGGGGATCCGTTAACGAAGGAATACCGCGCAGGGTTAGCATCACGTATCAATACAAAGCTCGAGGAACAGCTATTTAATGAAACCACTCCTACAGTCAGACGACTAACCTGGTTTCGTTCCAAATGGATGGTCGCAGCAATGCTGGTGGCCGTTTCAGGCTTTGGTCTGTGGATGTATAACAGCTTGTCCCCCTCGGATCACAGGCTGCAGGAACTGGCCGCGGAGGTGCCTTCACATGACAAGACCTTTCACAACGATATCCTTCCGGGAGGACACTATGCCAAAATCATAACACCAAAAGGGGAAGAGCAGCCACTAGCCGATCCATTTGTTCAGCGGCTTGAGCAATCATCCGATCAACAAGGAAAGAATTTTCTTGTTGATGTTCCTAAAGCCGGCTCCTACACGATTATTCTTGAAGATGGCACAAAAGTATGGTTGAATGCATCCACAAAATTATCATATCCCAGACATTTCGAGTCCGATCAACGTCAAGTCGCTTTATCGGGAGAAGCTTATTTTGAGGTAGCAAAAGATGCAAACAGACCGTTCCGGATCAATGCCAATGGAACGACAATTGAAGTCCTTGGTACAACATTTAATGTCAATGCCTATCATGACGAGGTCGCTACATCATTAGTGGAGGGTAGCGTGAAAGTCCTGAAGGGAGGTAAGCAAACTATTATCAAGCCCGGTCAACAGGCAACCACATCGCTGACAAACGATATCAAAGTCACCACCACAGACCTGGCTAAAAATACAGCCTGGCAACGGGATGAATTTTATTTCGATGGCAGCAATTTTAGCGATATTTCTCTTCAGATCGCCCGATGGTATAATGTTGAATTTGAAAATATGGAAACAATCGGGACAAATTCGACTTACAAAGGCTCTATCAGCAGAAATAGTAGACTTTCAGAGGTATTGCAGATCCTGGCTCTTGCCACGGGGCGCAAATTTGACATTATCGGACGAAAGGTTATAATACAATGAGATTAATTACCCAAATATTAGACGGCCTATGGTATAGACATCAACTTTAGCGCCTTGTGGTTAACAAAAAAGGGGATGTTGACGCATCCCCGGTTAAATTCAAGGCTTATTTTACTGATTACCAACAGAAATTTTAAAACCTTAAAAATCATTCTAATTTATGAATTTTTTTTCTCCATTAAAAAGGCAGGAGAAAGATCGGGGATTCCGTATCCCTCCAGCCTTTAAAACTTTATGTATGATAAAGTTAAGCACCCTTTCTTTGCTTTCCCTCGCACTTGGAGCCCATGCTTCGGGAACAGCACAGACTGTCAATCTTTCTTTGAAAAAAGTACGGATAGAAAAAGTTTTGCAAGAAATTTCAAAACAAACCGACCTCCGCTTTTTCTATGATGAAAAACTATTGAACAGTTTGCAGCCTGTAAGTATCCAAATGGATCACGGCCCTATACAACAGGCCCTATCCAAGGTTCTTAAAGGTCAGAACCTGACGTATCAGATTCTGAATAATACGATCGTCATTTCAGAAAAACAACGCACAGATATCGAAATAACAGGGACTGTACGTAGTGCAGAATCTGCCCTCGCCGGTGTTACCGTATCTGTTGAGGGACATACTACGCTTTCGACGAAAACCGATGCCAATGGTCAGTTTAAACTCCGTGTACCGGAAAACGCTGTATTGATATTTCAATATATGGGATATACCACAGAACGTGTGCAGATAGGCAGTCAACGTACAGTCAATGTGACCCTCCAGGCGAGCAACTCACAGTTGGATGAAGTTGTTGTTGTCGGCTACGGTACGCAGCGGAAAGTGAACCTGACGGGCGCTGTGGATATGATCTCTTCAAAACAACTGGAAAGCCGTCCGATTGCAAATCTCGGTGCTGGATTACAAGGATTGATCCCCAACTTGAATATCACCACTTCCAATGGCCGTGCTTCCACAAATCCTGAATTTAACGTACGCGGATTTACCAGTCTAAATGGTGGAGCACCGTTAATTTTGGTCGACAATATCCCCTACTCTCCGGATGAAGTTGCACGTATCAACCCAAATGACGTCGAGTCCGTGTCTGTATTGAAAGATGCTGCTTCAGCTGCTATTTATGGTGCCCGCGGTGGTTTTGGGGTGGTATTAATCACCACAAAAAAAGCGAAGAGCGGTCAGCTTGATGTGAATTTCAGCACCAATGTTGGCTATAGAACTTTAGGCAAGCTCCCTGAATTCATTACTGACCCTTACGAAGTAATGGCCATTAAACACGAAGCCGGAAAACCTTTATACAACTCGTATCCGGAATCTGCTCGTGAATATGCAAAAAAACGTTCGTTGGACCCTTCTTTACCTGCGGTAACACTATCCGATAATGGTCAGGACTGGGTATATACGGGAAGCACGGATTGGCTGAAAGAGGCCTACAATAAAACTGCTCCAACCTATAATGCCAACTTAAGTATTGCCAAAAAGTCGGATAAAATCGGCTATTACCTCTCCAGTGATTACTATAGACAAGATGGGCTTTTAAAATATGGAAATGATGTTTACAAGCGTTACAATGTCAGAGGAAAGGTAGATTTTGATGTTACCTACTGGCTACAGGTATCTAATAATACATTGCTTACCAGCATGAACTATGATACCCCTGTAGTTTTGGATGCGGGCGACAGCTTTTTCTGGAGAGTAAACCGAACCAACTCGCTCGATGTACCCCGAAATCCAGATGGTAGCTGGACAAGAGCCGGTGCACAGGTATTAGGTTCATTACAAGAAGGCGGGCGTAACGATAATCGTATCAACGAATTTGTAACCACATTCTCCGCAAAGGCCGCGTTGATCAAAGGGATCTGGGACTTAAATGCCGATGCAACTTTCAGACGCAGCTCCGGATTAAAAAGATCATATGATGTTCCTTCGAAGTATAAAACGGGACCAGAGGCTATTCTAACGCCAACATTTTCGAATACCTATGCAAGAAATGAGAATGATCTCACCCGATATAATGTTTATAATATCTACACTGATTTTCATAAAAATTTTGGAGACCATTATTTGCAGGCACTTGCAGGTTATAACCAGGAATACAACTACAACAACTACAATTACATACAGGCGTTAAATCTCATCTCCACAACGGTGCCTTCCATCGGAAGTGCAACGGGAAATATCTCAAAAGATGAACGTATTAAAGACTGGGCAGTACAAGGTATATTTGCCCGCCTCAGCTATAGTTATAAAGATAAATATCTGGCGGAATTCAATGGTCGCTTTGATGGTTCGTCCCGTTTTCCAAAAAATAACAGATGGGGCTTCTTTCCTTCGGCCTCTGCGGGTTGGGTAATCTCCAAGGAGAATTTTTTCGAACCGGTGAAAAATGCGCTGGCAATGGATTTCCTAAAAATCAGGGGGTCTTATGGATCACTGGGCAACCAATTGTTCAGATATGATTCTGATTTCCCTTATTATGATGCCTATCCATATATGCCAATTATGGACAATAAATTGGCTGATTACATTCTAGGCACAGGTAAACCACCAGCTGTCTATGCTCCGCGGGCTGTTTCCGATAATTTCACCTGGGAAACAATCCAAACGATTAATGGGGGTATTGATATGGGTTTTTTCAATAACAAACTCGGCGTTAACTTCGATAAATATACCCGTTATACCAAAGATATGTTGGTACCGGGCAAAGAATTGCCTGGGCCTTTTGGCACAAAGATTCCCGTACAAAATGCCGGTGACTTAAAAACAAAAGGCTGGGAGTTGCGTTTAAGCTGGCGTGACAGCAAGGAAGTAAACGGCTCACCATTCTGGTATAATGTCGCCTTTACACTGGCAGATAGCCGTTCATGGATCACGCGTTTTGATAATCCGACAAAATCCTTAGGCGATCAATGGGACAGGCATTATGTAGGAAAGGAAATAGGTGAAATCTGGGGTGCGGATATCATCGGATTTTTTGAAGATGATGCTGCCGCAGCTGCATCCAAACAGTCTGCAATGGGAACAGATGATCAATCTTATAAGTTCTATGCCGGTGACCCTGTCTTTGCTGACCTAAATGGAGATGGCAAAGTGGATATGGGCAAAAAGACGGTGGATGACGCCGGAGACATGCATATTGTTGGCAATAATAGTGCAAGACTACCTTATAGTTTAGATCTCTCCACAGGATGGAAAGGCTTTGATTTACGCGTATTCTTACAGGGTATAGGTAAGCGTGACTGGTATCCCGGAGCTTCCAATATCTACTTCTGGGGTGTCTATGCTCAACCTTGGACAAATCCAACGGTACAAAACGGGGACCATTGGAAATCTAAAGACGAAATTGGCTACTTCCCTGCTGTCCGTGCTTACTCTGCTGAAGATAATTATCAACAGCTTGGTATTCCAAACAAACGTTATATGCAGAATGGTGCTTATATGCGCGTAAAGAACCTTACTCTTGGCTATACGCTACCAGAATCTGTGTTACAACGTATCAAATTGCGAAAAGTACGTTTCTTCTTCAGTGCAGAAAACGTTTTTGAGATCTCTCATATCAAGGTGAAATTGGATCCGGAATCGATAGGATCAGGTAATAGAGCGCAAGCGGCATATCCATTCCAGCGGACGTATACATTTGGTCTGAATGTAAATCTTTAATCTCTAAATCAAAAAAAATGAAACGTTTCAATTATATCGCACTGGCCTCCCTTATCGCACTGGGGACATCCTGTAAAAAAGATTTTCTGGATCGCACTTCGGGATCGGCGATAACCAAAGAGGTCTTTTTTAATACAACCGAAGATCTGGCAATTTATACAAATGGCCTTTATAAGCAAATGCGAGCCCAATATACAGATCTTTATTCGGATAATATTGCTTTAAGCAACAACGATCAAAACGCCGAAGTTAGAACTTTGTTGGCTGGTACACTAAACCCTTCCACAGTAAAAGGATGGGATAAGGATGCATGGGCTCCCTTACGTGACGTCAATTATATGCTGGACAACGTGGGTAGGGTCACAGGAGACCAAGCTGTTATTAACCATTATATTGGTATTGCCCGTTTACTTCGCGCAAACTTCTACTTTAAAATGGTGAAGAAATATGGTGATGTCCCTTGGTACTCCCATGTAATGGGTACATCATCCGAAGATCTTTACAAGGCAAAAGATCCCCGGACTGCAGTTGTTGACTCACTCATGAAGGATCTCGAATTTGCGGCAGCAAATGTCCGCCCGGGTGGAGATAATAGTTATTTTACCAAATGGAGTGCTTTGACATTATTGTCCCGGGTAGCCCTTCACGAAGGTACCTTCCGTAAATACCACACCGAATTAAATCTACAGAACACGGCAGCAACATTTTTGGAAAGAGCTGCATCTGCCTCGCAGGAAATCATCAATAACGGTGGGTTCTCCATATCAGGCAGCTCTGCTGCGGACTATCGTGCACTGTTTTCAAGCAATACACTTGCTGGTAACAAAGAGGTCATTTTCGTACAGAAAAACGGCCGCGATTTAGGGGTTGCCAACAATACGCACACGGTATTGGATTGGCAATGGGCATTGAGTGCCGAATTGGCCGATGAGTTCCTGATGAAAGACGGAACAACATTTACATCCAAAGCGGATTACAAAAAGAAAGCCTTTGTGGATCTATTTAAAGACCGTGATCCCCGTCTCGCCGAAACAATTATGCCTGCGGGATTCAGTAACAATGCCGCTGGGACGCCGTATATAACACGTCCGGATTTTGGGGGATTGCTTCAGGTCAAATTCTATCCGCGTGACCCCGCTCTACGGGGTGGATGGGAACTGAATTATACCGATTTACCTATTATGCGTTATGCGGAAGTCTTACTCATCAATGCCGAGGCAAAAGCGGAATTGGGAAAATTGACGCAAACTGATATTGATGCTACTGTAAACAAGATTCGCGCACGTGTAGGAATGCCTGCATTAAATCTCGCAGCCGCTAACGCAACGCCAGATGCTTATCTTGCAAATCAATACCCTTTAGTAACAGGGGCCAATAAGGGAGTCATGCTCGAAATCCGTCGCGAACGCCGTGTAGAACTCGCTTGTGAAGGATTCCGTTTTGATGATCTTTACCGTTGGAAAGCCGGCAATATACTCGCCAAGGCTCCAAGCGGCATGTATATTCCTAAGCTGGGACTAATTGATGTCAGCGGCGATGCTGTTGGGGATATTATCATTCTAAAAAAAGGGGATAACAGTCCGATAGCCGGTATTCCTGAAGACGATCTTAAAAAGATCCCTAAATTCTATGTCAATGATGGCATATTTTATCTGGAAAACGACAATTCAGGAAGAATAATGTTCATCGATGACAAAACAACCCGTCCAAGGAGTTTTAATGAGCAAAGATATTATTACTTCCCTATACCGATTGAGCAAACTGTTCTCAACAATAAGCTGAAACAGCCGAAAGGTTGGGAAGAATTTGACCTGTAAAAAAGCAACATTCATCACGTCGGCTAATAACCCAGGTCATGAATATGCTTAATAAGCAGTGAAAACAGCAAACGAGCCAGCTCTCCCTTGGGAGCAGCTGGCTCTACTTTATAAAACTATGATGAAATTAACGAAACTAATCACATGCCTTTTACTTCCGATCTCGCCCTTATTGGCACAACAACGGACGGGACGAGTTTTTGAAGATCAAAATGCGAACAATCAGTTCGAACAGAACGAAAAACAACTTGCTGACATTGTTGTCTCCGATGGTTATGATGTTGTAAAAACAGATAACACCGGAACATACACCCTGCCGCACAATCCAAAGGCCCGCTTTCTGTCGGTTACCATTCCGAGCGGATATAAAGCAACAAAAACGCACTATATCCCACTGCGTGGCGAAGTTAAAAATTTAGATTTCGCCTTAACCAAAGACACGGTACAGCAAGCTGATTTTTTGCGTTTCATCCAAATTACGGATACTGAAACTCCACTCTATGGTCCATGGATAGATAACGTCAGAAATTATGCCCATCAGCAAAAGGCGAGCCTGATTATGCATACTGGCGATATCTGTTACGAACCGGGCATGCTTTTTCATGCCAAGCAGGTAAACTCCGAACTTATGGGCAGGCCTACATACTATACTGTGGGTAACCATGATCTTGTAAAAGGAGAATATGGGGAGAAACTATTTGAAGACCTCTTTGGTCCGACCTATTACTCTTTTGATGCTGGCCCGGCCCATTTTGTCGTAACACCCATGCCGAATGGAGACTACAAACCTAGTTACACCGCCGATCAGATCATCTCCTGGCTCAAGAAAGACCTTGCTGCGATGGACAAGTCAAAACCTTTGATCTTTATCAATCACGATTTTTTTGCCGGGCCTGACTTTATCCTAAAAGGGGAAAAAGAACAGATCGACCTAACGCAATATAACCTCAAGGCCTGGTTTTATGGCCATTGGCACAACAATTTTGTCTTTAAACAAAAAGGCGTTTATGTTGTCTGTTCAAACGCGCCAAATAAAGGAGGTATTGACAATTCGGCCGCACAGTTTGTCGTCGTTGACATCGACAAACAAGGGATCAAAGGTATTCAGCCCGTTTATACCAACCTACGCGATCACGTCCAACTGGTACAGCCAACCGCTGATCAACAAGTGACCTCAAAAGAAGCATTGCCTGTCGTCGTCAGTGCTTACGACAGTGAACGAAAAATACAAAGCGTGGCCATGGAAATCTATGCCCATGAAAGCGGCAAACGTCTGAGCAGTGTTCAGCTGTCTCCGTCCGGCGATTGGTTGTGGCAAGCAAACATACCATTCGGAAAACAAAAAGGACAATACGATGCCCTTATTACCATCCAGTATGAAAATGGTGAACAAGCATTAAAAAGACAGTCTTTTAATTTGGTGGACCGCGCAGAAAACGACATGAAATTACAATGGTCTACTGCTGTAAAAGGAAATATCTGGAAAACCAGTCCATTAATCGTTGGGGATAAACTTTTTGTTGCGACTATGGACGATGGTACCGGAACTAACCATGCTATTACGGCGTTGGATAAACGCACGGGTAAAATGCTATGGTCATTGCCTACAGTCAATTCCATCAAACATAAACTGCGCTACAGTGACGGAATATTGCTTGCAAGCGATGTCGAAACCAATGTATATGCCATCGATGCGAATACAGGCAAAATACGCTGGACTAAAAAGCCATCCAACCCAGCCCTCCCTACATTTGTGTCAGGTCCAGCACTTGAGCAAGGGGTTTATTATTCCGGACTTGGCAAGCGCATGTCAGCGATTGACATCAAAACGGGAAAAGTACTTTGGGAAGGCGTAGATCCCTCGGGCGGCGAAGCAACCCCTGCAGAGCTATCAGTAGTGGATCAAACCTTATTAGCGGGCTACAACTGGAATGCCCTCTGTGCATACGATACGGGGACAGGAAAGCTTCTTTGGAAACGCCAAGAAGATGGTCTCCGCTTTCGAAGCGGGGGTGTCACGGCAAAAGACGGCTACCTCTATACAACAGGCCTCAATGGACTATTTAAGCTAAATTTAAAGACCGGTGAAGTCGCACAAAAGAGCATCAAAACCGATGACTTTAAAGTCATGGCTTCTCCGGGCATAGTCGAGGACCTGTTGGTCATGCCAACATCCACAAATGGCATCAAGGCATACGACCTTCAGACCTTAACGGAAAAATGGCATTTTGTCACCGGAGAGGCTCTTGTCTATACCTCCCCTTACAGCAGCCCCGATCAACATAAACCGGTCGGAACCGTAGAATCCTCTGTAACTGAAGTAAAAGGAAAGCTGTTTTTTGGTGCTTCGGACGGTTACATCTATGTGCTTAATAAACAAGGAAAGCTACTTTCCAAATTTAATCTGGGTGCTCCTATTTTTTCGGAAATCACAGCAGATGGCGACTTTATTTATACGGCTGATTTTGTAGGAAATGTGTCCTGCTTTAAACTATAATAGACAATAGCGTCTGCAAGACTCTCGAATCGGGGAAACGCCTAAATTCGGGAGTCTTGTTTATTTGTCAATTAAACGACCATCCGCAATATCTATGAAAAATTGATCAAATAATCTGTAACCTATCCTGAAATAAAATAACACTGTTGATTAGTCTATAAAAAATGATTTATGGTTGCCAATATACCTTGCCGCTCTATATGATTAACTATTGTATGAACTAAAGAAATGAGACCTGGATAATTATGAAGTGGTTTATCCCATATCTCAGGATCGGATAATATTCTCGTTGTTAAATTGGGGTACTCCTGGTGTCTTGATATTATTAAAGTAGCGTCATCTTGAAATGAAGGTTCTGTTGTGGTTTGATGGCGTATGACAAGTATGTATGCAGCTAGGCCAATAGCAATACCAACCGGTGGTTCAGATTGTTTGCTATACCATTGTTCAATTAAAGGACACACCCGCATGTTAAGTTTGGCCGTATACTGAAATGCGATGGACTGCCATTTGTGAAATAAAAATGGGTTCTTAAAACGATCAATAACTGCCTCACCAAATGGTTGAATAAGTTCATGACTGATACCCGATTGCTCAACTATTGGACTTATCTCTTTAAAAAGTAAATATTGAATATAACGGTCTAAGATCTCATTATTAAAGAAGTCCTTAACAAATTCTGTATTGGACAAGAGCGCAATACCACAACATAAAATATGCGGAGCATTAAGCAGACGCAGTTTCAATTCGCTATATTGCGCTATGCTGGGAACTATCTTCACAGTGCTGTCAACCAATGCAAAACTCAAAATATTCTTAACATGCTGATTATCTGATTCAATAGCCCATAACTTATACGGTTCGGCCATAATTGCAAGTTGATCTGTATAGGAAAGGACCTCTTCGGATACCTTACCGGGAACAATACGATCTACCAGTGAGTTGCAAAAGTAATTGGCCTTGTCAATCCAATCAATAAAATCCTTGCTTAATTTTTGCTGTTCCGCAATCCAGACGATGTTATGCTTAAGTACCTTCGCATTATCTGAAACTAACTCCGTAGGAATGATGACAAGACCTTTAGCGTTATCGCCATTAAAATGGGAAAATCGATGATATAAATAAGCTGTTACCTTTGCCGCAAAGCTTGTCGGGGGACTGTCATCAATAGCTCCGCCCAACTCCAACAGTCCAGCTTCAGTTGTATTTGAAATCAGAATGCTGATCAAAGGAGAAGTCGCTGTTTTTAGTATTTCTTCCCACGAATCATGGGCAGACAACACCCTGGAGATGGAAGCATTAATGCATTTCAACTCTTTAATCTTTCCTCTCTCCATCCCCCTCGTAATCAAAGTATAGAGTCCATTCTGATTGTCAAATGCAGTTGTATTTCCAGTGCGTGTTGATTTGACAACAACTATGCGGCCATTAAATATTCCCTTTTGATTGGCCTGATGGATATAATCATCGGGCAGACCACGTAAAAGTGCTCCTGTTCCAAATTGGATGACCCGTTCCGGCATATTAAATATTGCCTCCATGGGAACTTCAATTTCCTGATTGTTAATACCCGCCAAATGTTGTTTATCTAAATTCATCGTACTATTTCTTTAATACCAAAAGCTTTTGTTTTCTTTTTACCTGATACTTGGCCCTCACCAAAATGGTTATTATCCAAATTGTATACGCTATTTTGAATGTCATGATTGCGCACAGTTATCCCGCTGTTTTCATCAAAACTCTTTACTTTGATCGTACGGATAATCTCTTTCGGCTACTCGAGGTTTTCAATAGCATATTAATTGAGATAAGAAGCTTTAATGTATACTATGAAGTATATTATGAGGCCTAAATTGTGATTAACTTATATCAGCGGATGGATATCATCGCTTTTATTACCGATGATGATGGATCAAGCCAACTTTTAAACTCAGTTTGTACTTCATCAAAAAATACCCGGTGTGTAATATAATATTCGGGGTTGATCAATCGCTTTTTCATACAGTTTATTACGTGATCAAAATCTTCGATAGTTGCATTTCGACTGCTCATGAGCGTACCTTCGCGTTTATGGAATTCCGGATGACTCACCATCAATTCACCTTTTTGTAAGCCAACCAATACATATCTGCCGCCATGTGCCATGTAATAAAAAGAATTATTAATTGCTTTTTGGTTACCTGTAGCATCTATAACCACTGTAGGCATATCACCAGCAGTAATTTCAGCTAATCGATCGGCTACATTTTCATTGCCTGCATTTATGATGTGTCTTAGATTTAATTTTTCACTACAGAAGTTTAAACGGTTGTTGTTGATGTCCAAGGCAATTACTTGAGCGCCAGCAATTCTGGCGAGTTCTATAATACCAAGTCCTATTGGACCCGCTCCGACCACAAGGACGAACTCACCGGGTTGTATCTGGGCTCTACGCAGGCTATGGGCACCTATAGCCAAAGGCTCTATCAAAGCCAGTTCATCAAAACTCAAGCCACATCCCTTTACCAACAAACGTGCAGGAATCTGTATAAACTCCGCCATTCCTCCATCTGTATGCACTCCGCAGACTTTTATATTTACGCAACAATTAGGCTTTTTACTTAAGCAGGCAATGCAATTTTCGCAATTGATGTAAGGGATAAATGTCACAGACTCCCCCACTTCAAAGTCCTGATTACCACCAGTATCGATCAGTTCACCAGAAATCTCGTGTCCCAAAATGCGGGGATAAGTAAAAAAGGGTTGCGTTCCTTCAAATGCATGTAAATCGGTACCGCAAACCCCGATGCGATGTATTTTTATAATTGCAAAACCAGCTTTGGCTTTTGGCATGGTGCCGTCTTTGTATTCTAGTTTTTGTGGTCCTGTACAGATTAGAGTCTTCATAATTTATTGTCTTAGCGACACTTATTCATATACTAAAAGCCAAATGTTCTATTTAAACCTTCCTCGCTAATCAAATTTCCCTGATATAGATGATGCCAAAAACTTTTAGGTATGTGGTATGTGTCAAACCAATATTCTATTCAATATGCTCGAGCGGACTCGCGCTTAAAGCAATACTCTTATTCTCGAAGCTGCTATCCCAAATGTTGCACACACTGCCGCTGGAGTAAGATTCGTTTGCCCTTAATATTCAGTTATTCAGAACAAAAGTAATTTTTTGAAATCGATTTCCAATATTTTAATTCATTTTTGAAAAATGGGGGGAATAAGAAAAGAGGAGAGTTTGATCTGAATAAGCGGACAAAGTAGCGGAAGAGGACAAAAAAAAGCAAATCAAGTAAAAACTTGATTTGCCTACCCTGTAGCCCGTAGGGGAATCGAACCCCTGTTTCAAGAATGAAAATCTTGCGTCCTAACCCCTAGACGAACGGGCCGTTTTCTGTTTCGGTGTGCAAATATAGAAAGCTTTCTAAACTTCACCAAATTTTTATGGAAATTTTATTCATTTTTTTTAAAACAGGTCGCAAAGCCCTCTAAAATAGCTATATTTAGACTCATTGAAAAAGTAACCAACATGACTAATTTTAAAAAAATCAAAAACCATTTGCTCTATGCCGGCCTTGGCATGGCATTTTTTAGCCAGGCTGCATACGCTCAAAAATCGAGCTCAATTGCAGATCAGCTGCAAGTCACCTGGCAGGTAAAGGAAGGTCAGAACATCCGGAAAAACCCTATCTCAACAATTATTCTGAAAAACAAGGGCAAAAGTGCCATACAGCTTAATGATTGGAGTCTATGGTTTAACTTTATCCGGTCTATCGATCCCAATAAAGTAGATAAAAGATTTGCCATTGACCACAGGAATGGCGATCTATTTCAGGTGAGCTTTAATAAAAACAATTTTTTGCTAAAAGCACAGGATACAATCCATATTGATTTTATTACGACAGGCCTAGTCAACTATACCGATGGACCAATCGGTTTATACATAAAAAATAGCAAAACTGGGGTTTCGACAGATGTTCGCAACTATACCGCTGTAAAAACAGCTCCTCAATCCGATACTGAAAAAGCAGAGTTTTGGTCTTATAAATATGATCAAAATAAACTTACCGATGGTATAGACGCTCAGGCCATTATCCCCCTACCTAGCAGCATCAGTATCAACAATACTGCAAAATTCAATATAACAACAGGCACAAAAGTATACATCGCTGATGAATTTGCTTCCGAAGGGGGCTTTCTGACAGACTTCTTGAACAAATACACCGGGATTAAGCTGTCAACTAGCTCCGAAAAACAGGGTGGTGTTTCCGTTGTCAAAGTAAATGATCTTAAACCTGAATCTTATCGAATAAATATCGATGCAAAAGGTATCCGGATCGAAGCTGCAGATAAGGCCGGCGCTTTTTATGCCATACAATCGCTGAAATCCTTGATTAATCATCAACAATGGAATAAAACCGCAAAATCAATAGCCTTACCTTACGCAAAAATAGCAGATAGTCCGCGTTATGGCTACCGTGGATTTATGTTAGATGCAGCCCGCAATTTCCATAGCAAAGCAGAAGTGTTACGGATCTTGGATCTGATGGCTGCCTACAAATTAAATAAGTTCCATTTCCACTTTATTGACGATGAAGGTTGGCGATTAGAGATTCCATCCTTACCAGAACTTACTGCTGTGGGCGCTAACCGCACAGCAAGTTTTGAAGACGGTAAAGGAATTCAGCCAGCTTACGGATCTGGTGCAACTGCAAAAGCAAATCAATTCTACACCGTAGCTGACTATATCGAAATCCTACAATATGCTAAAGCAAGACATATTGACGTAATTCCTGAAGTTGAAACACCAGGGCACGCCCGTGCTGCGATCAAAGCAATGCGTGCACGATTTGCACATTTCACCAAGGCTGGCGATAAACAAAAAGCGGAGGAATTTCTATTGGATGATGCGGATGACAAATCGGTCTATAACTCTGCACAGAACTGGAACGACAATGTAATGAACCCTGCTCTCCCTTCGACCTACCATTTTCTGAGCAAGGTGGTCGATGAAATCAAAGCGATTCACGATAAAGCTGGAGTGCCGTTGAAAATTATCGATTTGGGCGGTGATGAAACGCCGAGTGGTGTTTGGGAAAAATCGCCAAAGATCCTTGCTTTCATGAAGGAAAATAATATCAGCAATGTACTTGATGTATGGCCGATATATATCGCCAAAATCAACAAACTTGTTCAGGATAAGGGTTTGACGATGTCGGGTTGGGAAGAGATGGGCATGCGTAATAAAGGGAAAGGAATGGAAGTTAACGCGGAATTGGGCAAAGCTGGCATCCATCTCAATGTATGGAATAACCTTCCTGGACAGGGACAGGAAGATCTCGCTTACCGCTTAGCAAATGTAGGCTATAAAGTTGTCTATACCAGCGCAGCAAATAACTACCTGGATATGTCATGGGACCGCGACTTTGCAGATCCGGGCCATAGCTGGGTCGGTACTGTAAACCTGAACAGGACCTACTCTTTCTCTCCGGAAAACTTCTTTATCAACCTTCGTAAAGATGACACGGGAAAAGATCTCGTAAAAGAAGCGTATACCAACAAAGAGCAGCTCACTGCTGAAGGAAAGAAAAACCTACTCGGCATCAAGGGTGCACTATGGGCGGAAAAAGTATCGACCGATCAACGTCTTGAAGAGATGATATTCCCGCGGTTAATCGCCATTGCCGATCGTGCCTGGGCGCAAGAACAAGACTGGGAAAAGGGGAACTCGTATAATGAAGCAAGCTATCGTAAATCGTACACAGCCTTTATTAAAAAATTAGGCGAAGATGAATTGAAGAAACTCGATATTATTGACGGTGGTTATACCTATCGCCTTCCGAAGCTTGGAATTAAACAAGCGGGCAACCAGCTCCTTATCAACACCGATTATCCAGGGTTCAAAGTATATTATACGGACAATGGAAGCACACCGACGTTGAAATCAAAAGAAGTAAATGGCGCAATTCCTTATCAAGCAGGTAAGAAATATCTATTCAAAGTCTTTGATGCCAAAGGTAGATCCGGAGAGGTTATTGCATATTAAAAACTAAATTGGATTATGACAATAAAATAATGATATCCAAGCTGCTTAAGGTCGCCAGCGAAATAGCATAGGCCGATTGCAGTTCTAAAATAGAAAAAGGGATGATTTCTATTCGAAAATCATCCCTTTTTGCTTGTCTTTAATATGAAATACGAGCCGCTTAGAACTTATAGCTCAAGGAAACAGCCGCATTTCGCGGGTCGATCTGATTGATAAAACCACCACGGAAATACGAGTTCAAGCCAATCTCATTGGTAATATTGTTCACAAAGACTTTGGCATCAAACTTACGCCATTTATAGCCCACCTGTGCATTTAAAGTTGTATAGGCAGGCATATTGAATGGTTTTTCCCCATAATATTCACCATGGCCCTGCGGTGTTAGGCTATATTCATTTACTGGACGATCGCCTACATAATAAACTCCGGCACTCAAACTCAAATTTCTTAAGGCACCTTGGTTAAACACATATTGCACCCAGGCATTGGCCGTATTTTTTGGCGCATTCATTGGCGCAGAGCCATTCATGTAAGAAGGAGAATTTTTATATCGGGCATCCAAATATGCATAACCTAACATCACGGTTAGATTTTCCAGCACACGACCGTTTAATTCTGCTTCGATACCATCCCGGACTAAATCACCTGCTTTAAAATAAAGACCTGTTGGCTGATTTGCCTCATTATACTCCGCATTCGTTAAGTCAGATGTATAAATATGGAAATATGTTAAATTGAAACGTAGTCTGTTGTCCAACCAATCTGATTTAATTCCCCCTTCGAATTGCTCCGTAGTCGAGGCGCCGGCCTTGGTTCCATCAACCATTGGATTGGCTGCACTTCTAAGGCTGGTTGAGTTCGTATAAGATCCGAAGACATTAAAATTCTCGAAAGGTGTGACGATAACTCCCGCCATCGGATTCCAGGCTGATTCCCGTTTATTTCCGTTTGAGGTAAAGTCTTTCGTGGTGATTTCAGAGTAACGCAGTCCCAAAACAGCTTTAATATATTTATTGAATTCAATCACATCCTGCGCCATAAAGCCAATTGAAGAATAGTAATTTCTCACCGGCGTTTTAGCCTCAAAAGCCACTTTTTTCCCTATTTGTTTATTCCCCAACGAATCCACATAAGATACTTGATCCAAATCATTGGCCCAGTCGCCATGAATATCAATCACATCAATTACCCCAGCAGCTAAAGCCCCCTTATCAGGGTTTGACAATGGAATTTTACTGTCCAACAAACTCAATTTGGTACCAAACGAAGTCGTTGTCGCATCTGCAATACGATAATCTACACCAGCTTGGACCAAATGCTTTACCTTACCTGTATACAAGTCCTTTCCGATCAAATCAAATTGGAAGGTCTTGTTTTTATCGTCACGCAAACTTTTGCTCATCTTCCGTGAAAATGTATTAAACTTTTCCTCTTTGTCCTTTATCAGACTCGCCGATGTTGTCAAGTTATCGACCTGATAAGATGAGGTCGCTATGGAAGCGCGAATACTCCAACGATCGGTCAATTCATGGTGGATCTGCCCCATAAAACTCTTCATTTCGGTATTGACATTATCAGAGTTCATGCCCAAGAATTTATTGTTGGGTATCACATACAAAGCATTGATACTCTGTGAGGGATTTAGATTAACAGCCGAATTGACGGGTGTGCGGTTATCATTGAAATAGTCCCCTTCCAAGGTGATCGTTGTCTTCTCTGTAGGCTTCCAGGCCAAAGATGGGTTTAGATAAACACGGTTGGCAGAAAGTCCTTTTCTGAAACTATCATTCCTTTCATAAGCTCCGTCCATACGGAAAGCAACAGTCTCCTTTTTATCCAATACGGTTTGGAAATCGAATGTAGGCCGAAACTGTCCCCAGCTTCCCACACGTACGCCAACCTCGCCCGAATTGGTAAAATTAGGGGTTTTCGTCACGACGTTAATTACCCCACCGGCATTGCCAAGGTCGGTAATCACACCTTGCGTCACCGCAGCAGATCCTTTGATCATCTGGATAGACTCTACCCCTTGCATATCAACCACACCGGAAGCGGTCTGGAACTGGGAATCCATACGTACGCCATTTTTTAATACCGGTATACCTCTGAACCCTCGTGTAGATAACGATTCTTTGACACCACCATAAGAGCCGAATAAGGTCACACCGGGAATATTTCTAACCGCATCAGTCAGCGTTAGGATACCCTGATCTTGGATCACTTTGTTGGATATAACAGATATACTCTGGATCTGATCGGAAGGTTTTAGCGGCATACGGGTAATCATTTCAAGTCCCTTCGGCTTCTTATTGCGCTCGCCAAATACTTCTACTTCATCAATAGCCTGTTCGTTGCCGACCAGCACCACCGGTTTTAATACCACCTCAGGGCTAGCAGAACTAAACACATAATCAATTGATGTCGTCTGATAACCTAAATAAGTAAAACGAATGACGGCATCCTGATCGACACCCTGAAGTCTAAAATGACCTTTATGGTCTGTACGTACCGTTTTATTACCGATTGAAACGGTTACTGAGCTTAATGGGTTATTGTTTGCATCAACAACCTTTCCTTTTACGATTCCTGAAGTTTGGCCATATACAGCGCTTCCGATTAAAAATGTAGAGGCAAGTGCAAGTAAGTGTTTATTCATGTTAATAATTTTGGGTAATTATTTTTAATTAATCTAAATAACACGACAAAGGTATAAAAATTTCCTTTGTTAGAACAATTAAAAACAAAAAAGCTCTGAACCACTTCTGATTCAGAGCTTTCCTATATTAACTCAGTCTGTTTTAGTCAAACTTCCAGCGTACAAAAGCTTCTATCGCTTCATAGTTGGCAAGGCCTAATCTATCGTACAATGCTGCGGTATCGCTCGTACGGTCTTCTGCACGTACCCAGAATTCACGTGGATCATCACCCGGGAATACCGGTAAATCTTTTTGAGACTGGTGTTTGAAGATCGCCAAACGTTTGCGATATACCTCTTGTGGAGATAATGGAACCGCCATTTCGATCTCATGGATCGGGTATTCATGCCAAGCACCTCTGTACAGCCACAACCAACAATCTTTTGTCCACTCATCCGTTTTGCTCAACCTTCTTAGTGCTTCAAACAAAATATCAAAACATACTTTATGGGTACCGTGTGGATCAGCAAAATCTCCTGCAGCAAATACCTGGTGCGGTTTTACCTGACGCAACAATTCCATCGTTTGTTGGATATCGTCTTCAAAGGATACATCCTTCGCAAATTTTTGTCTGTCGTAGAATGGTAAATCCTGGAAATGGATATTTTCATCCGGCAAACCTACCAAACGTGCACCGGCAATAGCTTCCCCTTTACGGATCAATGCCTTTATTTTTCGTACAAGCTCGGTATCAATCTGATTTGGTTTTTTAGTCGCAAAGATTGCTCTTTCCTCATCATAAATCTGACTGATCTGCGCAGCTTCTGTTTTCGCACCAATTTGATTTGCTAGATCCTCAGCAAACTCCAAATAACGGACTACATCATCATCCCATACAGCAGTGTTACCACACGTCTGGTAAGCAACATGTACATTGTGTCCTTGATCTGCCAAACGGATAAATGTTCCACCCATGGAGATCACATCATCATCAGGGTGCGGTGAAAATACGATCACATTTTTCTTCGCCGGGTTCGCACGCTCTGGACGCTGTGAATCATCTACGTTCGGCTTACCTCCTGGCCATCCAGTAATTGTATGTTGAAGCTCATTAAAGATGCGGATATTAATGTTATAAGCAGGGCCATTTTCTGTGACCAGCTTGGCCATACCATGCGCATTATAATCTTCATCTGTAAGTTTTAAAATCGGCTTATTGATTTCCAGCGCTAACCAAACAACAGCTTTTTTGATCAAAGTTGGTGTCCAGGTCACATCTTCGGCCAACCATGGGAGGTCAAAGCGTGTCAACAGGGATGCCGCTGCTTCATCCAGGATAAATTCGACATTATCCGATAGCTGAAGATAAGTTGCAGGAATCTCTGACGAGATCTCGCCCTCAACAGCTTTCTTAATGATCTCCGCTTTGGTTTCGGTCCAGGCCATCAAGATGATCTCGCGAGCTTTGAAAATTGTACCGACACCCATTGTAATCGCTTTTCTTGGCACATTTTCTTTACCACCAAAAGCACGTGATGCATCCCGACGAGTCAAGTCGTCCAGGGTTACAATACGCGTACCAGAGTTTGGCGCAGAACCCGGTTCATTAAAACCGATATGGCCTGTACGACCAATACCTAATAATTGAATATCTAATCCACCGGCTGCCGTGATCTTTTGCTCGTATGCTTCGCAAAAAGCATTGACTTGATCCGGAGCCAGGGTACCATCAGGAATATTTACATTCGCCTTATCAATATCTACGTGATCAAACAAATTTTTGTTCATAAAGGTCACATAGCTCTGATCGGCATCAGGTTGCATAGGGTAATATTCGTCAAGATTGAAGGTAATCACGTTCTTAAAGCTTAAACCTTCTTCTTTGTGCAAGCGAATCAGTTCTTGATAAACTTTCACTGGCGTAGCACCAGTAGCAAGACCTAGAACAGCTTTTTCACCTTTCTCCTGCTTTGCACGAATAATTTCAGCAATACGATTTGCAACGTTTTTCGAAGCTGAATTTTGATCTGGATAGACGCTTACGGGGACTTTTTCGAAGCGTGTTTCTTCCAATAAATTTAATCTAGCCATTTTATGGATATATTGATAAACGTGAATTACAAATTTATGAAATTAGTGAGTTAAGTTGAAGTAAAATTTTAATAAAGTGCCTTATTCTTAACAATATTTTAAATAAATCCTTTTAGCCTTTATTTTAGCACAGAAATCCGGCTATATTTCATTCAAAATAGCCACTGCTTTCAGCAAAGTGACATCTTGCTTAGCAAAACAAACGCGCAAAACCTGCTGATCTGTAGCTTGTTTATAGAATGCAGACAGTGGAATTGTCGCTATTTTGTGCTGCTTTGTCAGATAGCAGGCGAAATCAAATTCTTTCTCCTGACTAATGGCACTATAATCAAGATTGAGAAAGTAGGTCCCTTGACAAGGCAATATTTTAAAGCGGGATTGTGTTAATCCGTTTTTGAGTAAGTCTCTCTTTTTCTCAAAAAAACCGGACAGGCTCTCCACATAAGCCGTATCTTTCAGATATTCAGCGATTGCTGTTTGCATTGGGGTATTCACACTGAAAACATTAAACTGATGGATTTTTCGGAATTCACGCATTAACAGGGCTGGTGCCACACAGTAACCGATCTTCCACCCGGTGGTATGCAGCAGTTTTCCAAAAGAGGCAACAACAAAACTCCGTTCACGCAGACCGGGTATACTTAACACCGATTGTGGAGCCAATCCATCAAAGACGAGATGTTCATAAACTTCATCACTGAGCAATAGGCTATTCGTCCCTTCCAAAAGTTTGCTAAGTTTATTCAATTCCTCTTTTTCAAGCACTTTTCCCGTGGGATTGTTCGGATTATTGATAATCACTAAGCGTGTTTTCTCGTTGATCAATTTAGCCACATAATCCCAGTCGATCTGGAAATCGGGCGCCAATAAGCGCACGGGCACAACTTTACCACCAAACAATTCGATCGTGGGGGCATAACTATCGTATGCAGGTTCGAATATAATGACTTCATCTCCCTGGCCAACAACTGTTGCAATCGCAGTAAAGAGCGCCTGGGTTCCTCCAGCTGTTATTGTAAGCTCTTCTAATGGATCTATGTCCACAGTATAGACCGTCTTGTATTTTTCGGCGATGGTTTCACGCAAGCTTTGCACGCCGATCATCGGCGCATATTGGTTATGCCCTCTTTCCATTGCCGCAGAAACCAATTGGACAAGCTTGGCATCTGTCTCAAAGTCCGGAAAACCCTGGGACAGGTTCAGCGCCTGCTCCTGATTGGCAAGCATGGTCATCTTGGTAAAGATCGATGTTTCCACATGTGGAAGTTTAGGTATTAGGTTCAAGTTCATTTTTTGACAATTTATTAATCTACTAAATTAGTGGATTTTCTTATATTTGTAAATATATATAAGAATAGCAACATGATAAAATACATCACAGTACTTTTTTTGGTCCTTCCATTTTTCGGCTTAGCACAGAAGAAAGAACTGACCAAACAGGAATATATCGCCCGCGTGAAAGCGGCACCGGATTCCATCTCAACTTTAGTTGACTTGCGTCGTGTGGGCGGCTATGACCCCGTCTATACAGAACTGCAAGCGCTTTATAATACACTGAGCAACAATGTCAAAAATTCCAATGAAGGAAAAGAATTCCAGGACTATTTAAATGCATTGGAGACCGTTCAGGTTGGGAAAGTTGCCCCTGCTTTTACGCAAAACGATACAACAGGCAATCCCGTGCAGCTGTCGGATTTCAAAGGCAAATATGTATTGCTTGATTTCTGGGCTTCCTGGTGTCCCGATTGCCGCGTTGAAAGTCCGGATCTTGTAAAAACTTACGAACAGTTCAAAGGAGACAAGTTTGAAATCCTCGGTATATCTTTTGACAAGGACCGCAACTCCTGGATCAAAGCCATCCATGCAGACAAACTACACTGGAAACATGTCTCTGACTTAAAACGCTGGCAGAATGACGTAGGTACGCTATATGCGGTGAAATCTATTCCTCAAAATGTGCTGATCGACCCGAACGGGAAAATCATTGCAAAGAATTTGCATGGGGATGCTTTACGCGCAAAATTGAGAGAAGTATTAAAGTAGGATTTAAAACTGTGAATTCCTAAACCAGCATCAGAAACTTATTTCTGATGGCGCAATAACCGCTAAGTACGAAGGCGACCGCTCTCAATTGAAGATCGATAACGATCCCCTGGGAAAAGGAACAAATAGTATAAAAAAAGGCGCCCGAAAATCGGGCGCCTTTTTTTTTATACACGAAATTTATGATCGATCAGCCAAATAAAGCGCTAAAAATATCTTCCAACTTCGCGACAGGCCGAATGGCAATGTTATACTTCTTTGCATCTAAACCTTTGGTATTGAACTTGGAAATAAAAATTCCGTCAAAGCCCAACTTCTCTGCTTCCTGAATGCGTTGTTCAATCCGGTTTACCGCTCTGATTTCCCCTGACAGCCCCACCTCTCCAGCAAAAGTCAGATTGCTCTGGATAGGAATATCCTGCTGTGATGAGATAATCGCTACGATAACCGCCAGATCAATGGCAGGATCTTCGACCCGCAATCCTCCGGCAATATTCAAAAATACATCCTGTGCGCTTAACCGGAAACCAAATCGCTTCTCCAAGACTGCCAACAGCATATTCAACCGTTTTGTATCGTAACCTGTGGATGAGCGCTGAGCCGTACCGAATGCAGAGTTACTTACTAAGGCCTGAACTTCAATCATCATGGGCCGCATGCCCTCGAGCATGGCTGCAATGGAAACTCCACTCACGGGTTCATCGCGTTGTGAAATCATAATTTCGGAAGGATTTGACACTTCCCGCAAACCCGACCCTTGCATCTCATATATACCCAATTCCGAAGCAGAGCCAAACCTATTTTTGACAGCGCGCAAAATACGATAGACATGATGACGGTCACCCTCAAATTGAAGTACCGTATCGACCATATGTTCCAATACTTTCGGTCCAGCGATGGAACCATCTTTGGTAATATGGCCTACAATAAATACTGGTGTACTGGTTTCTTTGGCAAACCGTAGTAATTCAGCCGTACATTCCCTTACCTGGGAAACAGAACCGGGCGCGGATTCAATCTGTGATGAATGCAGCGTTTGGATGGAATCAATGACAATGACATTGGGCTGTACGGTCTCGATCTGTTTGAAAATATTTTGTGTAGCTGTTTCCGTCAGAATATAGCAGTTCGCTTTCGACGATTGTGATAAGCGCTCAGCGCGCATCTTGATCTGCTGCTCACTCTCCTCTCCTGAAATATAGAGGGTTTTGACCTGTGGAATGGACAAAGCCAACTGGAGCATCAAAGTAGACTTTCCAATGCCGGGTTCACCACCAATCAACACCAGAGAGCCTGGCACAATCCCCCCGCCCAACACCCGGTTAAACTCTTGGTCTGGAGTCAGGATACGCGATTCGTCCTGATATACAATCTCATGAATAATAGCTGCTTTGTTTGCCCGCTTTGCATTGCCTGTTGTTGTTGTGCTTCGCCATTCAGGGACTTTTGAGCTAGTTTTTTCAACCACCTCCTCGACGAAACTATTCCATTGTTTGCACGAAGGACACTGTCCCATCCACTTGGGCGATTCATAGCCACAGTTTTGACAGAAATATGCTGATTTTGTTTTTGCCATTCTACGAAATTACAAATTTCTATCCTTTACATTACCCTTCATTTTCTTTTAAAATCCGTAGAAAATTCTGTCCCATAATTTTAGCGATATCTGCTTTTTTATAACCTCTTTCCAAAAGGCCTTTTGTCAATAAAGGAAACTTGGAAACATCCTCCATGTCCTGAGGAGCAGATTCGATGCCATCAAAATCTGATCCAACGGCAACATGTTCTATTCCCACTTTCTTGACGAGATAATCAATATGGTCCAATAGTTTAGATAAAGGTGCATCAACTTCGTATTTCGCCTCCTTGGATAACTGATCATACATACTCCAGGTGCTTTTTGTCATATCAGCATCCTTTCCAACCTGTTTTTTGTAGATCTTCTTTAACCGCGTTTCATAGGCCGGATCCAAAAAGCCAGAGTAAAAGTTTACCCCGATCACACCACCGTTTTTCTTCAGGGCCTCCAATTGTTCATCTTTTAGGTTGCGGAAATGCGGGCATAAACGATAGGCATTGCTATGAGACACCAATATTGGCTTACTGGAAACTGCAAGGACATCATAAAAGGTCTGCTCCCCCCCGTGGGAGAGATCCACCAGCATGCCAAGCTCATTCATTTTCCGAATGATCGCTTTCCCATGGTCAGTTAGTCCTTTTGCCTTCGAATCCATTTTACCAGACTCCATGGCAGCACAGCTTGCCCACGGTACATTATAATTCCAGGTCAGGGTTAAATATTTAGCACCACGTTTATGAAGTGTGATAAGGTTGTCTATGCTTCCCTCGATCATATTACCACCCTCCACGCCAATAATTGCAGCAATTTTACCTGTTTTTAGAATGGCCTCGATATCTGCCGTTGATTTTGCCAAGGCAATAGCCTCCGCATTTGTAGCAATCATTTTTTCCAGGGCATCGATTTGGGCGTTGGCATGCTCAAAGGCTCCAGTTTTCCATTTTGTATCATCCGACCAAACTGCGAAGACCTGCACATCCACTCCGCCTTCTTTTAGCCGTGGAATATCCGTGGCGCCCGTACTCAGTCGCTGACCAATGTCTTTTCCGCCGAAAATTGATTCATAAATCACATCATTATGCCCATCTACAACAATCATATCGGCATGAATTTGCTTATACTCCTGACTATAGGTCATGCGATTCAAGGTTAAAAGGCACAATCCCGTCAACAATAGATTCTTGATCATTTTTTCGCCTCATTAATTGTTTCATAAATGACATCCTGAATCCGGCTACGGATATTGAGATCCAACAATTTGGTACTGACCTGTGGATGTACCCGATTGGACAGAAAGATATAAACCAGCTGATTTTGTGGGTCTACCCAGATACAGGTACCGGTATAACCCGTATGTCCGAATACAGTAGGATTTGCCAATTTAGATGGATATTCGTTTTTCGGGTTAGGATCCCAGCGGTCGAAGCCCAATCCTCTCCGGCTTGTTGCAGACTGTTTACTGGTAAACTGATCTATTGTTTCTGTCTTAAAATAACGCTCGCCCCCATATTCACCACGGTTCAACAAAAGCTGTCCATATATTGCCAGATCATTGGCTGTGGCAAATAAACCTGCATGTCCAGCAATACCTCCAGCCATCGCAGCACCCTGATCATGCACATAACCTTCTAACAATGTTTTACGGAACGAAGTATCCTGCTCCGTAGGCACAATCTGATCCTTCGCAAACCGTTCCCTTGGAACATAGCCGGCATGGGTCATCCCCAACGGCCGGTAGAAATTTTCCTGAACATAATCTTGCATGGGCACTGCAGTCTGATGTTCCGCAACTTCCTTCATCACATACATGCTTATGTCGCTATATACATAGTTTCCTGTTTGCTTAACTGGGGACTTTAACATTTCGGGCCACATCACATCCCGGTAGTAATGATTGAGAATATAACTATTGTCGGCCATCTTCACCTGATGTTGTTGATCCGGTACGGCAACAACATCTCCGGCTTTCAAATATTTATAAAATGGGATAAATGGTGTAAACCCCGCTTCATGTAGCATCACAGAACGCAATTTGATATCTTTTTTATTCGTATACTTTGCCTGCCATAGGTAATGCCCCATGGTGCTATCCAAATTAATAATATTACGCTCGGTCAGGCGCATAATCACGGGTGTAGTACCCGCAATTTTGCTGACGGAGGCGAGATCAAAAATGTCACTTACTTTTGTTGGGATAGCCTTCGTATAGGTATGATAACCATAAGATTTTTCCAATAGCACCTGCCCATCTTTTACAATCATCACCACCGCGCCGGGAGTAGCCTGCTTTTCAATCGCTTCCGCTGCGATGGCATCAATTTTTTTGGTCAGTTTACCCAAGTTCAGGTTTGAATTTTCTCCGGAGCTGTATTGCAGACGCGTTTGGGCAGTCTTAACATTTCCTTCGGTAATGGCCACCCCACCAAAGATAGACATCGCCGCATTGCGCTGGCCAGCAGCGGTAAAAGGGGCCAATAGCTCGATTAAATCTGATTGCGAATGCTCGGAAACAGCCTTTTTACTGCGTTCATGTTCAAAGAAATGGCAGAGCACAACTTTTTTATTATTCAGTACCGCCTGTTTGAGCTGTGCCAAACAATCCGCATCCAAATCATCTTCCTTGCCGGCGACAATAATCGTATTGTAATATTTGATATCTTCATCAAATTTACTAAAATCCAATACGGCTACATTTGCATACCGTGCTAGCTGATTTGTAAACGTCGCATATTTGTCCGCGTGTGGTACAACAACCCCAATGCGCCGCTGATCCAACTTGGTGAGCGGTAGGAGCTGATCGATATTATTATAGAGTATGGTTTCATTCTTTATGGTCGATTTATATTGAGCGAACAAGGGGGAAATACAGAACAAACCTGCAAATAATACCCCGAAAAATCCTTTTTTCATTCTGCTTTTGTCGTTTTTTAGGTTCTATCAAATAAAAATACGAATAAAATAGACAAGCGGCATCTATTCTGGTAAAAAAATAATATTTTGATCGCTTACATTTTCCAACTCCTCGCTTGGGATTTTTCGGATGGTGGAGCAGAAATCTTTTTTTTTCTGTAAGTTTGGTTAATGCCGGAATTGATACAAGATAAAACAATATTTTCCCTCCTGGAGGTGAGCAAAAGTATCCAAAAAACGCTTGCTGAGCGTTACAAGAGCTTATATTGGATCAAGGCAGAGATGAATAAACTCAACCATTATACGCACTCGGGACATTGTTATCCCGAGCTTGTTGAAAAACAGGATGGCAAAATCGTTGCTGAGATCAGGTCAACTTTATGGAAGGCAGACTTCAACCGGATCAACAACAATTTTCTGAAAATTGCACAGGAACCGCTACGAGAAGGCATTACAATGTTATTTCAGGCAAGTATTTCCTATGATCCAATGTATGGCTTGAGCTTGAGGATTGTTGATATTGATCCGACTTTTACCCTAGGGGAACTGGAGAAAGAAAAGCTGGATAGCATTAAAAAGCTCAAGGAAGAAGGCATTTACGAGGCCAATAAATCGGTCCCTTTCCCTGTGCTCCCAAAAAGACTGGCAATTATTTCCGTAGAGACAAGCAAGGGACTTTCTGATTTCTACAAGATTATCAATCAAAATCCCTGGGGGTATCGGTTGGAATGCACCTTATTTCCAGCCCTTTTACAGGGAGATAAATCCATCCCCTCAATTATCAATCAACTCGCGGTCATCACCGATAAAATAGCTGAATTTGACGTGGTCGCCATTATTCGTGGCGGCGGTGGTGAAGTCGGCCTATCCAGCTATAACAACTATTTATTGGCAAAAGCGATAGCGCTATTTCCCCTTCCTGTATTGACCGGAATTGGTCATTCAACCAACTATACTGTGAGCGAAATGGTGGCCTACAAAAATGCGATCACACCAAGTGAGCTTGCGGATTTTCTTATTCAAAAATTCCATAATTTTTCGATCCCTATTGACAAAGCTACCGAAAGCATCCAACATCTGATCACCATTCGTTTTAAGGAAGAAAGGAATACTTTGTCCCAAATCGCAACCCATATCCAATGGGTTGGGAAAAGAGAACTTCAGACTGCGCACGCCAATATCCAGCACCTGCAACACGAGCTGAATGCATTGGTTAAACTCCGTTTTTATGAACATAAAACGGCATTGGCACATACCGAGCGGATTATCCAACTTTCTGACCCACGGCGATTGCTCAAACAAGGATTTTCCATCACAAAAGTCAATGGCAAATTACTTCAATCTGTAGATCAGATATCCCCAGGGGACTTTATCCAGACGATGCTGGAAGACGGTGAAATGACCAGTACGGTAACGGACAAGAAATCGCTTAGCGACAGATTAGAAGGCAGCTAACGGTAATATTATTGAAACTGAAAAATTTAAAGTGATAAAAAGACAATGGAACAAAAATATACGTATACCGATGCCTTCAATGAATTACAAACGATTGTAAAAGAAATTGAAAATGGGACAACCAATATTGATGAACTTGCGGAGAAAATCAAACGAGCATCTGATCTCATTGAGGTTTGTCGGGCAAAATTGACCGCAACCGAAGAGGAGGTCAACCAATTGTTGCAAAAGATCTCTCCAGTACAGGATACAACTGATGAATAAGGAAAATAAAAGGCCCCTTGACGGGCCTACAACATCTTTTGTGTACGCATGCCTAATATGGATAGGCAACAAAGTAGAGCATGGAACAGATTTATCATACTGAATCGTGAAAAGAACATATTAGCCTATCAGAACATGGGAACTTCAATCAGTAGCAACTTTGCGTTATACTCCGCCTTGATATCAATTTTGGCCGAATCACAGATTCCAATGGCATCTCTCCGCTCCAATGTTTCGTTGGCTACGAGTACCTTTCCTTCGAGGACAAAAAGATACATCCCATTTTTTTCAGAATGGACAGTATACGAGATCGTATTCCCTCCCTCCAGTTCGGCAATATTGAAATATGCATCCTGATGGATATGGACAGCATCCGGATTCGATACCTCAGGGGACACGATGGTTACAAACTTATTATGACGGTCTAGATGAAGGTAAGACTTTTGATCATAAGCTGGTGTTAGATTCTGTTCATTGGGTAACACCCAAATTTGCAGGAATTTAACAGGATCTTTTTGGTCTCCGTTAAACTCCGAATGCTTTACGCCTTTACCTGCAGACATTATTTGCACTTCTCCCGTTTCAATATTACGGACATTGCCCATACTATCCTGATGGGAAAGGACTCCCGCCAAAGGTATGCTCACGATTTCCATATTGTCATGACTATGGCGACCAAAACCCTGACCGCCGGCCACCTGATCATCGTTTAAAACACGTAGGGCGCCAAAGTTTATTTTTTCAGGATCAAAATACTGTCCAAAGCTAAATGAGTGGGCACTTTTCAGCCAACCAAAGTCCACATGACCACGATCGTTTTCCCGGTGAATGATCTTTTGCATCTGTTCCTCCCTGTTATATAAATAACTAATAATCAGATGGCAAAACTTATACCAACAAGCCTTTCATTAAAAAACCTGCCAATTTGACAAAAACACCGGTGCTAGAGCACTTTGAGTTTATCAGGAGCAACGGCCTGAATAAGCGCCCTTGCAAGAATCCGATTGGGATCAATCACGGCCATTCCATTGTGATCTTTTTCAGGAATAGCCAATGGCAGTTCGGCACAGCCTAAAATAATCGCTTGAGCGCCCTGTTTTTTCAAATCATCCATCGCCAATAAAAGATCTTCCCTTGCTTTATTGGCGATGGGTGCTGGCTGCGCCTTAATCCCATAATCTTTATCGTAAATTGCATTGTTTACCTTTTCTTTCTGAGTTCCTTCCGGCTCTACAATAGGAAACCCTTTTTTCATAAAAGCTTCCCGATACTGGCTATAAGCCTGTTCTCCCGCCGTCGACAGTACACCTATTGTACTATCCGGATAATTTTCATGCACAAAGCGCACCGTCTCATGGACAATATGAAGCAACTTCAGTTGGTTCCCTAAACGGGCCATCTCATCCTGAATAACTGAAAAAATCGGTTCCGCATGCGCTGTATTCGACGGAATTGCCGCAATAGTCGCCCCGGCCTGTTCCAATTGTTTTAAAATCAATGCGATTGCCTTTCCCGGATTCTCCTTTGATCTATCCAATAAATATGCGGAACGATCTGGAATCAAGTTCGGGCAGGAAAACAACAACAGTGGCAAATGTTCCTGATCGGAACCTGCCACTGTCTCATCTACAATTTTCTTGGCGATATCCAAGCCCGCATAAGGACCAAGGCCACCTACTATACCAATCATAACAAATTTTTTATACCTTATGATATAACCAATAGCGCGCCGAATGGTTTGATAAAGTTTACCATTCAATGGCCTGGTCTTCATCTGGAATCTGTGTATTGAGCTGACGCTCCAAAATCAATGAACCCGAGACCTTGAATTTGATTGCCGTGGTAGAAACAAGGGTATAATCCGTAAATTCGTAATCCACGTTATTGATCGTGATATAACGATGCAATAAATAGGGCCGGACGGCATCCATCTGTTCTGAGACGGTATAACTAGCATCTTTTTTCACAACGAACTTCATGTTTGGATTTACAGCGCGAAAGGTTACACCACCCTTATCATTGAATGTTGCAAAAACTTGATAATTCTTCCGGTCCTTTCGCTCTTCATCTATATTACCCGCATAAAAGAAGATCGTATTCTCATCGACAACATAACTTTTGATCTGACTTTTAACGATCGGGGTTTCATTTTCATGTCCTTCCATAACGACCTTTAGGGCCGTCCCACTATAGATTCCAGAGTAATTGTTAAAGGGGTTGATGCGTAATAGCGCTTTTTTATAATGCTTTCGGGGATTGACCTTATATTTAGCTCCCGGATCATCCAAAATAGTCAAGGGAAGGACCCATTTTTCGGTCATATCGATACCTTTCAGTGTAAAATCTATCGCCATTAATCCGGTATTTTCACCGGACTTGATATCCACCACTGATGGCATTGAAAAATAGTCCGTACGGAGCTGTTTGTAATAAAAATCCGTCCTCGTCTGGAATCGCTCGTAATTTAGCACGCCCAATGTATCCGCATCCACTCCAACCTTGACCGAAAGATTATTATTGTTGGTCGTCGATCCACTGACTTCCAAGGGTTGCATAAAGGTAGTCTTTTGTCCATCCTTGTAACGAACATAGATATTGGTCACCCCCTCACTTTCCAGGGGAGCCTTAAAAGAAATGTATTGTTCGAACTGCTCCTCTTTCCATTCATCATTACAGGAACTGCAGACAGCAAGTAAAGTGAGGAACAACAACTGTATATATGACTTGTTCATAAAATGCATATTTGGTTAATCATTGTAAGTCCATCCGGGATTTTGAGTCAGATTCTTATTGCGCTTAAGTTCGGTATGGCTAATCGGCCAAAACCACATCTTGTCGGCAAAGGTTGTCTTCAGGGTCCATATCGCAACGGGCTGGTAAAATAGGTCCCGTTCAGCTTCATTCATCAATACGTTACAGCCATAGACAGGCAATGCTTCTTCAACAGGTGCATCCATCCAGCGGCGCAGATCATAATAGCGTTGACCTTCGCCCATAAGCTCAATAAAGCGCTCCCGTTTCAATGCTTTCCGTAGCTCATTCTTATTTCCATACACACTTGCTGCGTAATCAGGCACACCCGCGCGGATGCGTACGGGATGAATACCCTTTTGCATTTCGGCAATGTCACGGCTGATGGTATAACTTGCTCCGCGCCAAGAGGGAATCGTATAAGAACCGCTCAGCTCATTCAGCGCTTCTGCATACATCAGTAATACATCTGCGTAACGGATGGCGGGCTCAGCCTTGGGAATAATACGTGAGCCAACTCCGCCTTCGTAAGTATCACTGGGATGAACAAACTTCTTCACTCCGAACCCCGTCCGCAACCAGTACCCATTTGCTGAATTAAAACCATTTCCTTTCGGGTCTGCGCTATAATAGAAGATTTGTTTGTTGCGGTTTTCCTCTTTTGTTTCATTAAGCAATGTCCAAAAACTTCCACTATAAGCCACCGAAGCGTAGAATCTCGGTTCACGGTTTGCATATTGCAAGGACACACCGGGACGTAATGGTCTGTATTTTTTATTGTCGTAATCCTCCTGTGTCACAAATCCGCTGACACGATTTGAACCATTACCACGGCCGATTTCTTTATCCTTACCCGGTACATCCGTACCATCATTCATATAATAAGCATCAACCAGTTTCTGCGTCAGCCCATGCGTATTCCATCCTGTTGCTGAACGCGGCAGTTGGTGGATGACCATTTGGTCTATGCCCTCATTCGGTTGATTGTTTCCCCGGGTGAATATTAACTCCGGATTACCCGAAGCAGTCAATGTCCCATTAAAGACCGCTGCATATGATTTGGCAGGATCAATGTCGGCCCAACCTGCTGGCCAGCTTTTATCCGAGAAATTAGGATCCTGCGGCGGTCTGACTGTTGCATCGTCACCCGTTTCTTGAAAAGGTGCAGTATAAAGCCGATATACCCCCAATTCGATGACATCGCGTGCCGCTGCTGCGGCCTTTGCCCATTTCTCTTCCTTATAATCGGCAGACAATAGGCGTTTCATCTGTTTGTCGACCAAACGCGCAGCATAAGTGGAATTATTCCCATTGGCCAAAGGACTTGCGGCATACAAAAGCACTTTTGCCCGCGCTGCCAATGCCGCACCTGCAGAAGGGCGGGCAGAGCCATCCTGTCCACGTCTCATTCCAAGTGCTTCCATTTCTTTCGCCGCTTTTAATAGTTCGTTGCTGATGAATTCTGCACACTCATCATAAGTATTTCGCGCAATAGCCAGTTCTTCATAACTATCTGTATAATCCAGGCCTTCATCGGGCAGAATCGGAATAGGTCCATATTTACGGAGCAACAACCAATAGAGGTAAGCCCTTGCGAAACGCGCCTGCCCTCGATAATCTGCGATTTCGGCCTCAGACATCTCGGTATTCATATAGATATTATGGATAAAGGTTGAAGCATTCCGAATTCCGCGATACGATTGAGTCCATGTACCCTGTTTATCAATTTCGGTATACAACCCCATTTTAAACATATTATAGGACAGTTCATTTTTTGATGGATCGTAGTCCTTGTCCCGATCACCATAATACATATCATCCGCGAAACAGTGTGGTGTCAGGCCTTTGCTGGCGACATCGGCATTTTCACCTTTGAATTCTTCAAATACATGAGCCAGCCATTTCTCTGAATACAGCTTGCTTTTAAATGTTTTTTCCAAGGTGATCCGATCTTTAAAATATTGGTCGGACTTTAAATAATCCTTTTTACAGGATGAAATCACATTCGTGCCCAAAGCGAGCATAAGTGCTAGATATAATGTCTTTCTTTGCATCTTTTTCTGATTTTATAGGTTAATATTGATGCCAAATGTAAATGACTTGGGCAGGGGATAATCCTCGCCCCTTGGGGTGGCCAGCTCCGGATCCCAAAGTTTGAATTTTGACCAGGTCAATAAATTTGAGCCAACGAGGAAGAAGCGAATGCTATTGGCCTTAATCCGATTGGTGAGGTGTTTTGGCAAAGTATAACCAATATCCAAGGTTTTCAAACGAAGATATTGCCCGTTTTTCAACCAAAATGTTGATTCTCTGAAATTATTAATATTGTCACCAAAGCTTAAACGCGGATAAGATGCATTGGGATTTTCGGTTGATGGATCGCCCGAAATCTCGGCTGAAATCCAACGACTATCGCCCATGACACCTTTCATCACCTGCCCCCATTCGCCCTCACGAAAAGCTTGCACCGTTTTTCCGTAAATCGAAAAAGTAGACTTACCTGATCCCTGGAAATGTACACTAAGGTCAAATCCCCGCCAGCTCAGCGAAGTACCTATACCGTAAACCAAATTGGGTCGCCGCGTTGCGCCTATGGCCACCCGGTCACCATCATCCACTACGCCATCTCCATTGACATCTTTATATTTTATATCTCCGGGCTGATAATTTGGTGGATTGTTATCAAACTGTTGTTTCGGGCTATTGCGAATATCATCGTAATCTTTAAACAGGCCTAAAGCGATCAATCCTATGGACTGGTCGACACGGTAACCTTTTTGATTTTGATAACCATATACGTTATTTTCCTCATCGATTGCCGTAATTTCGTTTTTACTATAAGTGATATTGCTACGTGCCGTAAGGTTTAGTTCGCCGATCTTTTGTTTATATTCGAGGCGACCGTCAAAACCACGTGATTTTACGCCACCCACATTCGCTCTTGGAATACTTTCCAGGCCAACCATGCTTGGCAAAAATCTTCGTTCCATATAAATGCCGGTACGTTTCTCATCAAAGAAATCAAAGTTGGCGACAATTTTATCCCGAAATAAAGCGATATCCAAACCCAAGTTATTTTTGGTCGCCATTTCCCATGTTACGTAGGGCGAAGCCACCTGGCTATACCGAATACCACCATAATAACGATCTAGGCCATAATCTGCCCACTGATAGCCCCCAACCGGAATCCGCTGACCATTGCCATCTAGAATAAGGTTACCTCTGTCATCTCTACGCCAGATTTCATCAATCGTATATAAGTATGGGAAACGTTCGTTGTTATCACCTATTTTAAGCTGGTCATTTCCCACTTTACCCCAGGAGTAACGTACTTTAAGCAAATTCAGCCAAGGAACATTATTTTTTACAAAAGGTTCCTCAGAGATATTCCATGCTGCTGCAACGGCCGGGAAAAAGCCATATTGTTGTCCTATGGCAAAGTTTTCCGACCCCGTATATCCAAAATTGAAATCAGCAACATAACGTGACTTCCAGTTATAGGTCAATCTTCCGGCTAATGCTTGGTTGCGTCGGGATACCCCATTTTTGATGTCATTGCCCAAATCAACTGTTTTGGTAAAAGCATCCCGGGTAAAACGTGCTACTGCTCCTAAATTATGGTCTCCAATTTTGCGATCATAATTAAACATGACATCATAAAACTCCCGTCTATTTCCCTCGGAATACCCGCCCTGTTCCATTTCTCTGGGATTAGCCTTATGGGTAAAAATCAGATTTCCATTCTCATCACGTGCGCGTTCGGCATGCCATAGTTCAGGCAATTTAATCCGGGTGATATTGTTATTATTATAGGTATCAAAACCGACAATCCCCCTAAGCCTTAAACCTTTGGTAATAAAATCAAAATTCTGTTCGATTGTGACATCGGTCTGCACTTTGTTTTTCCAATTTTCATTAAATCCCGACTGCGTTGACATGACCCATGGATTGATCTTATTGCCATCTCCTATTGTCGGTACACGGCCATTGGAATACAGTACAGGCGTACTGATCGGAGAATAACCAAAAAAAGAACCCCAGAGATCCTGATCACCTAAGCCGGGGCTATTTCTTTTATCTAAGGATCCCGCAACGCCAACTTTCAATACCGTACTTTTGGTCACATTGATATCCGCATTCAGACGATAATTCCAACGTTTATAATTCGCATTTGTGTTATAATCGTTGCGCAGTGTTTCATCCGTTTTATACATCCCGCCTTCATCGACATAGCTTCCTGACACGAAATAACGCGCCGTAGCCCCACCTCCGGTCATGTTGAGGTTTGCCCGGTAAGTCATGGCACCATCTTTCAGCAATAGATCTTTCCAGTTGACATTGGGATAAAGATCCGGGTCCAACCCCAAACGCAAGATCTCCAGCTCTTCCGGACGATAAATCGGTTCAAAATTTCGCGTGATCCGGGCCTCATTTAGTAGGTTGGCATAGGTTACACCATCCTCAAATTCAGGTGTAATTGTACGTGTGTTATAAATGGTCTCGTCTTTAAAATTGATATTGATTTTACCCTCTTTACCACGTTTTGTCGTAATCAGGATAACGCCGTTTGCGCCCCTAGAACCATAAATTGCTGTCAAGGCTGCATCTTTAAGCACAGTAAATGTTTCAATATCTTCGATATTTATATCATTAATATCGCGCTCGACATTATCTACTAAAACTAAAGCAGCACTACCCCCGCCGAAGGTAGAAATACCACGTATCCAAAACTCGGAGATATTTCTACCGGGCTGACCGGACTGCATCATCGCCATGACTCCGGGCACATTTCCGGCAAGTGCATTTGTTATACTTGAAGTCGGGTTAGCTTTCATTGTCTCCACATCCACTCCACTTGCGGCCCCAGTTAATGTCAGTTTCTTTTGAGTACCCGTACCTGTTACTACCACTTCATCCAGTACGCTGGTCTCCGATTCTTTCAAACTCACATCAATGATTTGTGCATCTTTCACAAGTACTTCTTTCTTTTGGTATCCCACAGAAGAGAATACGAGTGTTTTGTAACGCTCTACTTTTATCTTATAGTTACCCTTGCTGTCTGAGGTCGTCCCCAAGCCGGGAGCATCTTTCACCGAGATGCTGACACCGACAAGCGGCGAGCTTTGGGTATCGACAATGACACCCCTTACCTCAACAGTTTCTTGTGCAAACACAGTCCAGCTGAAACTGAGAAGCGCTATACATGTTAGTGCTATTTTATTCATCATCTTATCACAGGTTAATCTTGGTCATTTTCATCCATTTCCTCCAGTGCGATCTTACGAATCCGTCTATTTTCACGGTCTCCAATATAAAAAGCCTGTTCTTTTTCATTATAGGCGATGCCTGATGGCCGATCAAAACGAGCATCTGCCCTCAGATCTCCATTAACATAGCCGTAAGGATTCGTATTCAGGCTCGAACTCCCTCTGCCGGCAAAAGTTGTTACGGCACCTTCGGGCGTAAGCATACGAATGGCATGGTTCATAAGGTCTGTAAAATAAAAATCGTAGACATCAGGTTTACCGGCTTCCACATAAGCCTGATTTTTGACAAATACCCCTTGATAGGGCTGATTGACACGGGCTGAGGATCCCACCCCATCTTTATAACCTGATTCACGGACTTTACCGCAAACTAAATAGGGTTGGTTAAATCGCTTTTTATCCCAATTGTAGTCCGCACGCATGATATAACCTTGGTTAATCACCAAAATATATGCGTAGTTTCCAGTCGGATGAATCAAGGCCCGATATTCCCATTCCGGATCCTGAATAACATATAACTGCTCCGCTTTTACCGCTTTATCTGTGAAATACTGATTGAGATCAAAACGAAAGAACTCTCCTTTTGCATAACTGTTAAAATACATTTCTCCATTAACAGGATGAATGGAAGCTCCATTACATTGTCGGCTTTTGGTCAGCACTTCTTTATCGAGAAAGCTCTTTGCCCGGGAAAACAATAAGGTAGACTCATCATTCTCTCCCCCCCGGTCTTGCGCTACGATCATATATTTCCCATCTATCGAAAAATCTACGCTACGAGGACGGCTAAAATCGGAACGTTTTTTGGTAATCGTGCTATCCTCAAAATTAATCAGATAAAGGCCATTATTGTCATCAAATGTCACCCACAGATGTTTGGGATTTACGGGATCAAACTTCATAAAAGAGGAAAGCCAAAAACCACTGGCCATTTTATTTTGGTCAGCATCTTTAAACTTACCGTCTTTCCAAGGTTCGTCTCCGCGGGCATTCCTGTAACCGGCGAGTGTGGACACCACTAGCTTACGTTTATAGTCAAACTTTGCTTCAGCCCGTCCGATGACAGGTTTCTCGACTCCGCCAACACGCACTTCGATATCGCCCTCGAACGCCTGTTTGGGAACCAGGCAATACAATGACTCACCCAAAGCATTAATAACGACTGCCTGTTGTCCCCCTATAAGCACAGTAACATTCTTCGGATCATTTCCGAAATTTTGCCCATAGATAATTAGACGCTGCCCCATGCCACCCGATTTTGGACTGAAATCAGACACGATGACTGGTTTATTGGGATCAAATGGCTTTGCTTCCCCAATAATTGCTGTTGAATCATTCTTGCAGGCCCAAAGACCAAAGGTGAGCATCATAAAGACCCAGAGTCTACCAAATCGGCACAAGGCTCTACTCGCGACTTGTTTTGTTCTCATAAGTTATGAATTGGTTAGAATTTATTTCAAATACTTTTTTTTATTATCCCAGAGGACCGCCTTCCGATTTATTTTTATCTTTTAGGTTTATCTCGTTGAAAGCGTGTCAGGGATTTAACTAGTTCTCCTTACGTCGAAATTTCAGGACGAACGAATCGATGCCCGCCCGATCGAAGGGTGAGTTCCTTTTAAAAGTTTATACATAATTGATTATTTAAAAATTACAAGCTAAATGGTATTAGCTTCTGATAGCTAAAAAAGACTTTAGTGCAATAGCTTCAAAGTCTTCCTAATTTATTTAAATTACTTTTCTAATACTTTCTAATTCCGTTTTTCAAATCCCAAACATGGCACAGCTTGAAATTGCTAGATATTTCTTAAATTTTGGTTTCTGATATTTCTCTAAGATATTCTACTTTATAATTGATTACTCAAAAGTAGGGAACGTAAAATTTTTGAGACTATCGAATTATCTCAATAATCTGCGTATTTGTATCAAACCAAACCATTCACAACACAATGAGCTATAAACTAGTTTTTTAAGAATTTATTTTTTCTGTACAACGCATCAGCGCGTTGATAGATAATTCTTGAAACGTAGATTTATTCTATTTTGGTCCAGGTTGAGATCCTGAATCCTTTTCCTTAGGTTGTTAGTCTTTTTTGTCGATATTTTGGGGGCAACACATTAAAATCAAATAGTGGCCAAATTTGGTTTTTCAACAGTGCTTGTTCAGTGCTTGTTCAGTGATTGCTCAGTGAAGATTGGATAACCAATGACTAATCACTGTCTAAAAATTGATTGAAAATTGTTATTAGGCATAATCTTGTTTAGCACGTTTCCGATTTAATTTCAATTATCTATCTCCTAGTCAAACAGCTATGTCAATCATCAAAAATATCGTCAACGGAACTTTTTTGGGAAAGCAGCTTCCGTTGTGTTTGTGTTGACGAAAACAGGAAATTATGTACACTCTCTCCCTCAGGCTAAAAACGGGAGCGCAATCCTGACAACTGCTCAATAGAACACGCTGGAGCAATAATTAAACTCATCTAAATAAATGTGTAGCTGATTCTCAATCTGATCGACGTCTAAATCTGGAAATACTCTAAAAACCCTTCGGGCATCAACAGGGATAGTAATTTACGCTCGGCCTCTTGCGATGTTATCTGTATTAAAGGGCCTAAACCAGAAAATTTCCAGTATTACCCCAAGAATTCAGCTTAATCCATTTTATGGGATCAATATTGGTTTTGTAGATACCGAAAAACAAAAAAGTCCGCAAATTAAATATTTGCAGACTTTTGTATGTTTTGATTTTTTGATCTGTAGCCCGTAGGGGAATCGAACCCCTGTTTCAAGAATGAAAATCTTGCGTCCTAACCCCTAGACGAACGGGCCATTTTTAATGCAACTCCAAAAGCTTTCTTGTTTTTTGGAGTTGCAAATATAGATCTTAAAATTATTTTTACAAAAATAATTTTAAATATTTTTTAGATAAGGTCAAAACCGATATCGCGACGGAAATACTTTCCTTCAAAATAGATCCTTCCAGCATCCGCTGTTGCCTGTTGAAGGGCTTCAAAAAGAGAGTCTTGTAACGTGGTAACAGCAATCACGCGACCACCAGCGGTGACAACCTTACCATCCAACTCCTTGGTGCCTGCCTGGAATACAATAGATTCCTTGACATTCTCCATATTCACAATTTCCTTTCCGGATTCATAGGCACCAGGGTAACCTCCTGCCACTAACATCACCGTAACTGCTGTTTTTGGAGAGACGGTATAAGAACGTTGGTCTAAATTTCCCTGTGCAACACCTTCCAGCAGATCCAAGAGATCAGACTCAATACGCGGCAATACAGATTCTGTTTCAGGATCACCCATACGAACATTATATTCAATGACATATGGCTCACCCTCAACATTCATCAAACCGATAAAAATAAAGCCTTTATATGGAATACCATCTTTCTTCAATCCCTCAACAGTTGGTTTGATGACACGCTCTTCTACCTTATTCAAAAATGTCTCATCAGCAAAAGGCACTGGCGAGATAGATCCCATTCCACCTGTATTTAACCCTGTATCTCCCTCTCCTATGCGTTTATAATCCTTCGCAGAAGGCAGTACCTTATACGAATTCCCATCTGTCAACACGAATACAGATAGCTCAATTCCTTTTAAAAATTCCTCAACGACAACCACGCGACTTGCCTCACCAAATTTGGAATCCGCAATCATCGCTTTTAGTTCAGCTTTAGCATCTTCAAGCGTTTCACAGATTAAAACACCTTTTCCAGCAGCCAGACCATCAGCTTTAAGCACGATCGGAAGTTTTTGGCTCTCCAGATAGATCAGTCCTTCCTCCAAAGAATCCACATCAAAAGAACGCGATGCAGCAGTAGGTACGCCGTGTCTATCCATAAACTGCTTTGAAAAATCTTTTGAGCCTTCCAATTGAGCTCCTTCCTGTTGTGGACCGATTACCGGAATATCTTTTAAATCCGCACGGTTCAAAAAATAATCATGAATACCTTTTACCAAAGGCTCTTCGGGCCCTACGACAACCATTTGTACCGCATTTTCCAATACAAAGGAAGCGATAGCTTCAAAATCAGTAACTTTAATATTGACATTTTGGCCGTACGCTCCTGTACCAGCGTTCCCTGGAGCTATAAACAATTGACCTAAACGTGGACTTTTCGACAACTTATAGGCGAAGGCAGATTCCCGACCTCCCGAACCGATTATTAGGATATTCATAGCACAAAGATATTTTTTTTATGCTAATTTTCAGGCATAACATGGCTCAAAAACAGATTTTAAATTTATTTTACAGCACAAAAGAAGATCAAAGCATCCGTACAGATCGTTTAGCAAGCTCAGGTCGATAATATTTTGATTTATAAGTTGATTAAAGGAAAAATATTTTCTAATTTTCAAGAAACATTGGTCATATGTATGCTCGAATATTGTTGTTAGTCAATTGCCTATTACTTCCATTATTGGCCGTTGCTCAAATTGATCAAACGCTACGAAAATTGGAGTCCTATCATGAAAATCACGTAACCGAAAAAATTTATCTACACCTAGACAAAAATGACTATTCGGCCGGTGAAAATATCTGGTTCAAACTGTATTGTACCACGGCTCCATTCAATTATCTGAGCAATATCAGCAAAATCGCCAATATCGAATTGATCTCCCCTACAAATAATGTCGTTAAAAGCATTAAAATTCCGCTCACATTAGGCCTCGGCATCGGTGACCTCAACCTATCTGACACACTCGTTGAAGGTTCATACCGGATTAGAGCTTACACCCGTTGGATGCAAAATGATTCCATATCCAATTTCTATGAGCGTATTATTCCAATTACTAACGGAAGAGCGGACAATGTCATCACGCAGAGCTCGTTGTTAAGAAATGGGGCTGAAAATTTCTTCCAGATCAATCTAAAAACAATTCAAGGAGCCCCTCTAGTCAACAATAATGTAAGCTATACACTCCAACAAAATGGTCAAAAGGAAAAGAAAGGTCGGTTAAAATCCAATGAAAATGGGACAATAACGCTTGAACTCAAAGATGATTTTAAGGGCGGACTACTCACATTGCAATTGCTGTCCTCAGACAAAAGACGGGTGTTAAAGAGTTTTACCATCCCAAGCCCGGATCAGCAAAATAGTATTCAGATTTTTCCTGAAAGCGGCGAATTAGTAAATAATATCCTAAGCAAAACCGGGGTCAAAGTACTGAGCCCTTCGGGACTGGGCATCAAATCAAAAATCCAAATCGCAGAAGAAAACCAAGCCCCCATAGTCGAATTTGAAACCAATGTGCTGGGCATGGGAAGTATTCCACTTATTCTAAGCTCCGAAAAAAAGTATATTGCCACTGCAGTCTTTTCGGATGGGAATTCTGTAAGCACAGCACTACCACCTGTCGCCTTATCTGGCCAAGTACTTACTGTCAACTCCAGTTTAAAAGATAAGATTGCTGCTCAATTATCCTCCACTAACGATCTGGTAAGCGGAAAAGATGTTTATCTAATTGCACAATATAATGGAATCGTACTACATGCTGTAAAGCAAAAGTTAAATAAACAGGAGCTCCTGTTCAATATTCCCAAAAGGGATCTTCCTTCAGGTGTAATCCAACTGTCTGTGCTTAATGAGCAGATGATACCCATCATAGAAAGACTCGTCTTTAATTACAATGCTCCTAAAACACTATTCCCAATAGCCATCCAATTAAACAAATCCACTTTTGCTACAAGAGAGCAGGTCATTGCAAACCTTTCCATTAAAGACGGTAGCAGCGATACCTCAAAAATAGCGGCGCTCTCCGCCGCTGTAGTCAACCGCAGTAAAGTTGATTCTACGACAGATCAATATTATTCATCGATTGTCTCTGAGCTTCTCCTAAAATCTGATCTCCGTGGCTTTGTAGAGCGCCCCAATTACTATTTTGACGATTTGGATAATATCCGATTTAATGAGCTTGACAACCTCATGTTGATCCAAGGCTGGCGTAAACTGGACTGGAAGAATTATCTCAATACAACGAATAATCTGTATCGACCGGAAAAAGGTCTCACAATTTCTGGGACGGTCAAGAAAACCGGACGAAAAGCAGTTGTTCCCAAGGCTAAAGTGACTTTAATACCAACCAGCGATATAATGCTGAGTATAGACACAACCACAAATAATGATGGTCGATTTATTTTTGATGACTTACTATTCGCCGATAGCATCAAATTTATCGTAACCGGGAATGGTCAAAAGGAAAAGAACAGGGTTGACATACTTATTGACGAGATCGCAGCTCCTGCTGTTACTGAAAGCAAAGACCAGCCATTGATCGTGAATGATGTCAACAGCAAACTGATCGATCAGCTCAAAGGTAGCCAGCAATTTTTGACTGAACTGGAAGCTGCCGGCATTATTCAAAAAAGTATTAAACTGGAGGAAGTACAGGTTAACAGGGTGCGGACCAATAAAGCGGACAAAAATTCAAGAAATCTCAATGGACCCGGCCATGCTGATCAGGTCTTGTCAGCCGAAGATCTATCGACCTGCACAACCCTGGAGCAATGTCTAGCAGGAAGACTGGTGGGCGTTATTTTTCGAAATGGAGTCCCTTACAGTACCCGCTCGATGGGAATGAACGGGGGTAGTCCCATGCAGGTTGTTTTAGATGGGATGTACATCGAGGCGGATCAGCTCGACATGATCAATGTTCAGGACATTGCCAGTATCGAGGTGTTGAGGAGCATCGGCAACACCGCCATCTATGGTATGTATGGCGGAAACGGTGTATTGGTCATTACAAGTAAATCCGGAGATGCAATGTCAGCCTCCTATACACCTACAGGGATCGTCACCATTGTGCCTAAAGGACTACATGTAAACCGCAACTTTTTCAAGCCACAATATAACACCACGCAAAAACAGGAGCTTAAACGCGACCTAAGAACAACCATCGCCTGGGAACCTAATCTAGTGACCGAGAAAAATGGGAAAACCAAATTTGATTTTTTTACTTCGGATGAACCCGGAACCTATAAAATTATCGTCGAAGGCGTTGACATGGAAGGCAAAATCGCCCATCTTGAATATTTAATAGAAGTAAAATCACAATAGCAATCCGAACAAACCGTTATAAATTTAAATAAATTCGTTATGCAGCATATCAAAACCAAAATAGAAGACCATATTTTAAGTATTTTTTTGGATCGGGGGAAGTCCAACGCCATCGATACACAGTTATTAAAAGAGCTAATAGAGACTTTGGAATCAAGTCAGGGTAACGACGCTGTGCGCGGAGCAATTCTTATCGGTAAGGAGAACTTTTTTAGCGCAGGCCTTGACCTGATCACCTTATTTGAGTATGATGAGGATCAAATCCGGGAATTCTGGAATCTTTTTTTGGAGGCCACTTCCCTACTGGCATCTTTCCCTAAACCGATAATCGCTGCCATATCTGGCCATAGCCCCGCGGGAGGTTGTGTCTTCGCCCTATGCTGCGATTATAGGATTATGGCTGAGGGGAATTTCGTAATAGGGCTTAATGAAATACCAGTGGGTCTTATCGTTCCCGAAAGTATCTTCCAGCTTTATGCATTCTGGATTGGGAAAAGACATGCTTATCAGAATCTACTCGAAGGAAAACTGCTCTCGCCGCTCGAAGCAAAATCACAAGGCTTAGTCGACGAAGTCGTACCAGCGGATATACTTTTTAATACCGCATCAAAAAAAATAAAACAGATCGCACAGTTTAATCAAAAAACCTGGCAAACCTCTAAACTAAACTTCCGAAAAGAAATAATTCTTAAATTGCGTGAAAATAGAGAAGAGACGATTCAGGCTATTCTCGAACAATGGTGGCTGCCGTCAACACGGTCTATATTAAAGTCGATCATCGAAAACTTGACTTCAAAAAAATAATATTAATTAAACGAAAATAACATGAGAAATCTCTTTTTCTTTGTTCTCATCTGTCTCTGCATCGCTGCGGTCTCCTGTAGAAACAATAAAAAGGAAGACAAGGCAGTCAAAATTGCTCAGGACTCTATCCCATTGGATACGATAAGTAAACCGGACACAGTCGAAAAAGAAATAAAGAAAGAGGATACAGAAACACTGGAAGAGGTATTGGAAAAAATTGCCAAAGCATATACTGAACAAGACAGTAAAACAATCAATAACTATATCCATCCAAAATTAGGGATCTATATCATCTATCGCCCAGGAGCATTGGATTCGTATGTGCATCAAAATAGTTTTAATTTTTCCAAACCGGTACCAGAATATCATTCCTATGAAAAACTGAGTTATAAAGGCCCATTAAAAGCGGGAAAACTTCCTGCTTTTGACTGTGGAACAATGAAATGGGATAAGCTAGGATTTTTTTATGATAAGAAATCCCGTCCGAATGAACTGTCACAAACAGCTAAATTCATGAACGAGATTTTAGATGCAAAAATTAATCAGACTGAACTACAGCGACTGAGAAATATAGAAACCAGAAGCTATCGTGCGATCATGACCTCCAACGAAAGCGAAGAGCCTTTTGTTTTTCATGTAACAAAAGAAGGAGAAAAATGGTATATTACAGTTATAGACCGCGCGTATGCAGGTTGTGATGCATAAAAAGATTTTTTACATTTAGCCATTTTTAAGAGCATGGGAAATTTAGATAAAGACATACAAAAGAAAATCGACGATTGGTTAACCTCTAATTATGATGAGGAAACAAGAACCTCGGTCCAAAAATTAATAGATGATCAGGCAGAAACAGAACTTATTGATTCATTCTATAAAAATCTGGAGTTTGGAACCGGGGGTTTAAGAGGCATTATGGGTGTAGGATCCAACCGTATGAATAAGTATACGATTGGGAAAGCGACCCAGGGATTATCAAACTATCTAAAAAAACAGTTTCCCAGCGAGGAAATAAAGGTAGCTGTCTCCTACGATAGCCGCAACAACTCACGATCCTTTGGTCAGCTTGTTGCCCAGGTATTTGCAGCAAACGGAATAAAGGTTTATCTTTTCAATGAACTACGTCCTACACCAATGCTCTCTTTTGCCATTCGTCATTTTGGCTGCAAAAGCGGGGTCATGTTAACGGCTTCACATAATCCCAAAGAATACAATGGTTATAAAGCATACTGGAACGATGGGTGTCAATTGACGGCTCCCCATGATAAAAATGTGATCGATGAAGTCAATGCAATTGCCAGTGTAAACGACATCCGATTTGAAGGGAATACCCAAAATATTATTCCGGTTGGTGAGGAAATCGACCCAATTTATATTGAAGCAAATAAAGCATTGCGTATACATCCAGAGGCTGTACATGCGCAGAAGGATCTAAAAATCGTTTATTCTCCGATCCATGGCACCGGAATTACAATTGTTCCCAAAATGCTTGCTTCCTGGGGCTTTGAAAACGTTACTATTGTCACAGAACAGGCAACTCCAGACGGGAACTTCCCCACTGTGGTTTACCCCAATCCTGAGGAAGAAGATGCCATGGCCTTAGCAAAGAAAAAAGGCGAAGAGATTGATGCGGACCTTGTTTTGGCCACCGACCCTGATGCGGACCGTGTAGGTATTGCTATTAAAAACAGCCAGGGCCAATTTCAATTACTCAATGGTAATCAGATCGGCAGTTTGTTAATCTATTATGTACTAAGTGCAAAAAGTGATTTAAAACAATTGGGCAACAATCCTTATATTGTGAAAACCATTGTAACCAGCAACCTCCAGTCTGATATCGCAGATCATTACAAAGTTGCGCATTATGAAACACTGACCGGGTTTAAATACATCGGTGAATTGATGACAAAATTAGGTGATTCAGCTCAATATCTTGCCGGAGGGGAAGAAAGTTATGGCTACTTAGTGGGTGATTTGGTCCGCGATAAAGACGCCCCGAATGCTTGTGCCTTCCTAGCAGAAATGACTGCATATTTTAAGTCAAAAGGTAAGACTGTTTACGAAGTTTTATTAGATATCTACCAGCAATTTGGCTGCTATCAGGAAAAACTGATCTCCTTAACAAAAAAAGGAAAAGCAGGGGCCGAAGAAATCCAGGCCATGATGGCCGGTCTACGCCAAAATCTCCCCACTAAACTCGGTGGAATCGAAGTTAAGGAAATTCGTGATTATGAGCTTTCCCAAACGACTGATATGAAAACAGGCAATAAAAGTGAAATTACCCTTCCAAAGTCGGATGTATTACAGTTTATCACAGTAGATGGAGATGTGATTTCAGCAAGACCTTCAGGTACAGAGCCCAAGATCAAATTCTATTGTTCCGTTAAGGGAACGCTTCAAGATAAAAGTGATTACCTAAGCCTTCAAAAAATATTGGAAGAAAAGGTAGACCGTATGATGAAAGATATCGTTGGTTAAAATGGAGAAGTGGAAACAATTATCATCTGAATATATCTGTAAGGAGCCATGGGCAACGTTACGCAGAGATACCTGCGAGCTCCCCGACGGACGCATCAATGACCATTATTATGTGCTAGAATATCCGGATTGGGTTAATATGGTCGGCATTACCGAGCAAAATGAGCTATTGGTGATCCAACAATACCGTCACGGTGCCGGTATCATTTCATTGGAAATTCCAGCCGGAACAATGGAACCTGAAGAAAATCCAAAAGATGCCGCAATCCGGGAAATGCTCGAAGAAACGGGATATCAGTTCGATAACATTGAAGAGATTGCGAGCCTGTATGCCAACCCCGCAACAAGTGGCAACATTACATATACCTATCTGATGACAGGTGGACGTAAAGTGCAGGAACAGGAACTGGATGAACACGAGGAAATCGAAGTATTCCTTATCCCATTAGAAGAAGCAAAAACAATGCTCCTGGAGAATAAATTTAGCCAAGCACTACATAGTAGCGCTTTATTCTATGCTTTTAATAAATTAGGCTTGTTATAAAACAAGCCTAATTTTATTCTGTTTTTTCCTTTCATACTTTAATTTTCACTAGACTTTTGATTTTTGTACCTTTGTGCTATGGCAAGAGAAATTTTTGAAACCAAGCGAAAGGCCCTGAAAATAAATCTAAATCCTGAGATTTACGGAACCTTCGCTGAGATCGGTGCTGGACAGGAAGTCGCACGTAATTTTTTCAATGCAGGAGCTGCTTCCGGCACAATTGCAAAAACAATGTCAGCGTATGACATGGCATTCAGTGATGCGATTTACGGCGAGGAAGAGGATGGCAGATATGTCAGCAGAACCCGCTTACAAAAAATGCTTTCTCATGAATTTGATTTGCTGACGCAACGATTACATGGGGATAAGTATTGCAACAAAAAGTTCTTTGCCTTTGCAGATACTGTTACTACGCTTAACTTCACCAAAACCAATGAGCCTCATGGCTGGATTGGTCTCCGTTTTCAGCACGAAGTCGGTGGCCCCACCAATGATATCATCGTCCATGTCAGGCTTTTGGACAGCGACAATCAGCTGCAACAAAAAGTACTGGGTATTATTGGCGTAAACTTGTTATTTGCGGCTTACTACTATACGGACAACGTACAGACCATGATTGAATCCCTGGTTGACAATCTATCTGTCGGATCAGTCGAAATTGATCTTGTTAAGTTAAATGGTCCTTTGTTTGAAAATGTCAATCAACGGCTGATCAACTTATACCTAATTGCCAAAGGTTTTGCGAAAGCCGCTATTTTCCAACCAGACGGAAAAGCGGTTCAGATCAAGGATTATTTGTACAAAAAGAATATCATCTTGCTACGTACAAAATACCGCCAGAAATCACTTCCTAACTTTGACTTATTTAATCTTGCCGTCGAGCAGTTCAAGAAAAATACGGGTGCAACGGACAGCGATACCATTGTTTTGATTGAGGTGTTAATGGGTAATGTATTGGAAGATACCCATGAAATCACGGATGAAGATCTACAGGAATTTGCATTGAGAGCGGATGAATTATGTGCAACCGGCAATAATATTATCGTCAGCAACTTCCGTAGAAATAACCATCTCGCTGAGTTTATTAGTAACTTTAAGCCCAAAAATATCGGAATTGCAACAAACGTTTATAACTTAAAAAACATCTTCAATTCAGACAACTATAATAAAGAACTATATACCAACGAGTTATTATCCTACATATCCGGCATGTTCAATAAAAATGTAAAGCTTTATGCGTATCCATATTTATTGAAAAAAGAAAATAAAATTATCACAACACAGAATATGCCTGTTTCGGAAGAAGCCAAACCTTTATTTGAGTTCCTAATTAAAAACGGATATATTATTGATATTGAAAATTACGACGAGAAATTTGTAAAAACCGTATAGCGAAAATCTTTGTTATAATTTATTATATAGTCCAATTTGATTAAATTGGACTATATTTTTATCTGAGCCTTATGAATCAAGAACAAGTAATACTGGTCGACTCCAATGACGTCATCATTGGGACTATGGAAAAGTACGAAGCCCACAGGAAGGGTTTGCTACATCGGGCTTTCAGTGTCTTTTTATTCAATGACAGGGATCAGCTCCTCCTACAGCAGAGGGCGCTGGACAAATATCACTGTGGCGGATTATGGACCAACAGCTGTTGTTCCCATCAACGGCTTAACGAAAGTAACTTGGAAGCTGCCACACGACGTCTGATGGAAGAGCTCCGCATTGAAGCATCAGACCTATATGATTCATTTCCATTTGTATACAAAGCCGACTTTGACAATGGCCTTACAGAGCATGAGTTTGATCATGTACTTATTGGCAAATTCAACGGTGAATCTGATTTTAATGTTACAGAAGTAGCAGCCGTACAATATATGGATCAACAGCAGATCGAAGATGAGATCGCGCACTTTCCAGAGAAATTTACCCCTTGGTTCAAATTGATCTATCAACGTGTATTTGAGACCTATTTGGACAAATACAAGAAGTAAGTTCATCTCAAAGGCCATGTAACGATAAATGCACAGCGGCGTCCCCCTTTATAATGGCCCAAACTCCATCATTGGGACTATAACAGAAGTTCTGGGGACTGCAATCCTGCAAATAAAAAGGAGCAATTCTATCACAAATTGCTCCTTTCATTTTTATACTGTCGAGTAGAGCCGACTATAGATATTTTTTATAGATGGAATACAAAATCTTTAGATCGTTCTCATTCAAAAATGCGGTATTCACATCCTGTTGAATATAATGAATTTTAAAAGCCTTTATTGCCGCATCCAGATTACTGACATCATAACCAATAATACGTAACGCCATTTTGGGGTTAAAGTCAACAGGTGGTGTTTCCAAAAACTCTTCATACCAATAGCCAAATCCCTGATCGGCCAATTTTTTCCAAGGGAATCGTGAGGGATCATTTTTACGTGTTGGGGCAAGGTCCATATGCCCGATGAAATTTGCCTGTGGAATCTTATAGGTATTTTTCAAATAACTCAGCAGCTGAATCAAGGCATTTACCTGTGCATCCGTCCAGGGGTCTGTTGTTCCATTATTATCCAGTTCGATACCTATCGATGCCGAGTTCAGATCAGTATCATTTCCCCATTTCCCCAAACCGGCATGATGGGCACGGTACAGATCATTTACCATCTGTACCACCTTACCATCCCGCCCCACGACATAATGTGAACTTACACCGGCTTTCGCAGAGTGAAATGTACGGATTGTCTGTCCTAAAGAATCTTGAGCTGTATGATGAATGACGACAAAATTAGGTTTTCGGATACCGAAATTGATCGAGGCAATCCATTGCTGATCTTTGACATTTACTTTTTCCAACTGCCCAGATACAGGAGACTGCCGATACAAATTAGAGAATTCTTTTGCTTGTTTCTTATATACTTTCTCGGTCTTAGCATATTTATTGCCTGCGCAAGATGTAATCAATGCTGCAATAATAAAAAGATTGAATCGTGATGTTATCCTCATATCGAAATGTTTCAGCACAAATATACTTCCAAAATAGGATATCGGTGTGATTGTATCCTAAAATGATACAATAATCTTCTTTTTAGAGGCTGATTCAATAATATGGCCCATTGTTCCTGAATAATTTATCCCACATGTATAGCTGATCATCAAAAAGTCCAGCTATTCTGTCTGGACCCTTGATGATCGATGTGAGTATCAATATTTTATTTTAAAGCGCTTACATTCAGTTTACCCATGAATGTTTTGAGCTCATCCAAACTATAGCCATTACCTCTTAATGTGATCAAATAACGATCTTTTTCAAGATAGCTGATTTCAGAGCTCTTGGGTGTTGAACCTTCCACACCTTTATTATCAGTAGTTTTTGCCCGCTTACCTTCAAATTCACCTGTTTTCTCTACTTCTGCATCCGTAATATTCTCGGAGTCAACCATAAATCCCATCTGAGCGAGACTTACAATAGCCGAAGCGGTCTCACCTGCACCGTCAATAATGTTTATTTTAATGTCCTTTTGATCATCCACGGTATACGTTGCCTCGCCAGAAATGACACTGACACCGTACATAGAGCCCGCAGAATAAGATGTTCTTTTCAAACCGTCTAAACTTTCTGGAAGAAATGCTTTTAATTCCTCTGAACTCAATGGTTTTTCAGCTTTTAGTTTAGTCTGGAGCTCTTCCATTTTCTTGGCTCCATCAGTCAGGTTATCTAGATTAGATACCCCTTTAACCACATCGGAGATCCCTGCACTCGTTTCATTATCATCCGCCGCACCATCCTGGGATTCGTTACGGTTACCGCAACCTGCGATCAAAATAGCCGCGCTCAATAAGAGGGACATTACGCTCAATTGTCTTTTCATGATTATCAGTTTTTAAGATAAAACGTCAAAAAGATAAAAAAATGATTTTACAGGCGCAACTATTTAAAATATAGCAGTAAAATAGTCCCACCTGTTTTCCCGAACCTATCAAAACCGATCTAATAAGCTATGAGGCCATCATGTTTACGTCCTTTTTCGCATCTATTCTTTTCGTTTACCTTTTCCAAATTCCCAGTAAAAATAAAAGCCCCCGTAATACGGAGGCTCTATTGTAATATTATTTTCCAAGGTTGTTACGCCTCAGCATATTCTTCGATCGAAGGACATGAGCAGATCAATGTACGGTCTCCCTGTGAGTCGTTTACACGTCCTACAGAAGGCCAGAACTTACGCTCTCTTACGTACTCCAATGGATAAGCCGCAGTCTGACGACTGTAAGGTCTATCCCAATCATCTGCAGTAACCACTGCTGCTGTGTGTGGAGCATGCTTCAATACGTTATTTGCTTGTTCTGCTTCGCCCGATTCAACCGCAGCAATTTCCTGACGAATTGCAACTAATGCATCACAGAAACGATCCAATTCAGCTTTCGATTCAGACTCTGTTGGTTCAACCATCAATGTACCAGCCACAGGGAAAGAAACTGTTGGTGCATGGAAACCGTAGTCCATCAAACGTTTTGCGATATCAGCAACTTCGATACCTACATTTTTGAAACCGCGGCAATCTAAGATCATCTCATGCGCACAACGTCCGTTGCTACCAGAATAAAGTACTGGGTAAGCATTTTCCAAACGTGCTTTAATATAGTTTGCATTCAATATTGCAGTCCGTGTAGCATTAGTCAAGCCTTCACCGCCCATCATCGAAATATAAGCGTGAGAAATAAGCAAGATTGATGCTGAGCCAAATGGCGCCGCAGAAACAGCTGTAATGCCTTCTTCACCTGAAGTAGAAACAACCTGATGGTTTGGCAAGAACGGAACTAAGTGTTTAGCCACACCGATCGGTCCCATACCTGGACCACCACCACCATGTGGAATACAGAACGTTTTGTGCAAGTTTAAGTGACAAACGTCAGCACCGATATGACCTGGGCTAGTCAAGCCTACCTGAGCATTCATGTTAGCACCATCCATATATACCTGACCACCATTGGCGTGAATGATTTCACACACTTCAATGATAGATTCTTCAAACACACCATGTGTAGATGGATAAGTCACCATTAATGAGTTCAGATGAGCAGCATGCTCTTCCGCTTTAGCTCTCAAATCTGGGATATCAATGTTTCCAAGTTCATCACATTTCACGACCACCACTTTCAGACCAGCCATTGAAGCCGATGCAGGGTTTGTACCATGTGCAGAAGCTGGGATCAAACAGATGTTACGACCATGATCACCACGGCTCTCATGATAAGCACGGATAACCATTAGACCTGCATATTCACCTTGCGCTCCTGAATTAGGCTGGAAGCTCATTTTAGCAAAACCTGTGATCTCTGATAACCAATCATTCAATTCACCGATCATCTGCATATAACCGGAAGTTTGGTCAGCTGGTGCAAATGGATGTAATCCACCAAATCTCGCCCAGGTAACCGGGGTCATTTCAGCTGTCGCATTCAATTTCATTGTACATGAACCCAAGGGGATCATCGAATGACATAAAGATAAATCTTTAGCTTCCAACGATTTAATATAGCGTAACATCTCATGTTCAGAGTGGTAGCTATTAAAGTTTGGATGCGTTAAGTAAGCTGAGGTACGGACCAGTTCAGCTGGAATTGAGGAACCAACATTTTCTTCTAATGTATCGAAATCTACATCGTTCAATGTTTTGCCCTGAATTTTTGCAAACACTTTTACGATTGTTTTGATATCCTCGTATGTTGTTGTTTCATCGATAGCGATAGAAACCTGTGAACCTTTGTAATAGAAGTTCAATTCATTATTCAACGCTTCAGATTTTAACGCCCCGGCATGCGCACCTAAATCTACACGTAGGGTATCAAAGTAAGCGGTATTCAATTGGGAATAACCTAATGATTGTAAAGCCTGATCCAATAAATTGGCTAATGCATTGATACGGGATGCTATATTTTTAATTCCCTCTGGGCCATGGTAAACAGCATAGAAAGAAGCCATAATAGCCAATAAAGCCTGTGCTGTACAGATATTAGAGGATGCTTTATCACGGCGAATATGTTGCTCACGTGTTTGTAAAGCCATACGTAGCGCGTACTTCCCGTTGGAATCAGAAGTTACACCAATGATACGTCCGGGAATATTACGTTTGAAGCTATCACGCGTCGCGAAGAATGCGGCATGAGGACCTCCGAATCCCATTGGTACACCAAAACGTTGGGAGTTGCCGACAACAACATCTGCACCCCATTCTCCCGGAGGAGTCAACAAAGCTAAACTCATCAGATCCGCAGCAGCACATACTGTAATATTTTTATTGTGAGCAGCTTCAGCAAATGATTTGTAGTCAACGATTGATCCGTCTGCTGCCGGGTATTGTACAAATGCAGCAAAAACATCATCTGTCAATTCGGACTCTTGAATAGCTGTGATTTTCAGTTCGATACCGAAAGAAAGCGCACGCGTCTTTAATACATCAATCGTCTGTGGATAAGCATTTTCTGAAACCAAAAATACATTCGCATCTTTGTTTTTACGTGCTGAGTAAAGCATAAACATCGCTTCAGCAGCGGCTGTAGCTTCATCTAATAATGAAGCGTTTGCAATTTCCAATCCGGTAAAATCAGAAATAACAGTCTGGAAGTTTAAAAGTGCCTGTAAACGGCCTTGTGCAATTTCTGCTTGGTAAGGCGTATATTGCGTATACCATCCCGGATTTTCAAACACATTACGTTGAATAACACCTGGAAGGATCACGTCATAATATCCTTGACCAATAAAAGATTTAAAAACTTTATTTTTCTCTGCGATTTCTGCTATTCGCTTTAAATAAGCAACCTCAGACAATGCTTTCGGAAGATTTAAAGGTTTTGGAGCACGGATTTGAGAAGGGACCGTTTGGTCGATTAGCTGGTCAATTGACGTTACGCCCAATTTGGCCAACATTTCATTCGCTTCAACTGGACTTGGGCCATTGTGGCGACTTTCGAATTTTTCTTGGAAGTGTATATTGCTCATGTGTGCAAAAAGTTAACGCTTATAGACAGTTAGCGACATAATAATTAGGTAATTAACTCTCTTATAAACAGTCGTTTTTTGGATGAGCAAAGATAGCAAAATAAATGACTGAAAACGAAGCAAAAAAGTGGATAAAAAGTCAGTTTTAAATACAAGCAAATATGCAATCGATTGTCCTCTAAACATTAAATTTCAAATAAAAACAATCAATACTAATTTGTATTAAAAATATACCAACCAAATTCAAAATAGTTTGAAAACATGACAAAAAACAAAAGACTATGCTATTAATTTTCAAGCAGCATTTTTTCTTTTTGAAGATTTTCTTTTTGCAATGGAGCCGATTTTTCAATACATTAGTATAAATACCAATTGTAAAGTGATCGCTGACAGTTCGACTATTATTCAAAGCAATGTCAGGCATAATCTGGAAGATGCTGATTCATTCAAAAAAATCTGAACCAGATATTATTTCTCGTATACAATAGGTCTTATAAGTAAGAATAGCATTTCTTTTTTAACAAATATAAACCAGCGAAGTAACGATTATAAATCATGAGAAAACAGGTAACAGACAGTGTACTCCTCGTAAGACCATCTGTCTTCCGCAAAAATGAACAGACCGCAGTCAATAATTTTTTCCAAAAGGACATTGAAAATCTAAGCGGCGAAGAAGTAAATAGAGAAGCACAGGGGGAATTTGACGCCCTTGTCAATGAATTAAAATCACACGGTATCCTAGTAACGGTCATCCAGGATGATGAAAAATCCGAAAGCCCAGACAGTATATTTCCGAACAATATTGTCTCTTTCCATCAGGACGGAAAAATTATCTTTTATCCGATGTTTGCGCCCAACCGCAGAAAAGAACATTTATTGGACTTTGAGGGGCCATTGAAGCAAAATGGTTACTATGTAAAACTAATCAAAGACCTCAGCGAGGCTGAAAATAACAGACAATATTTAGAAGGAACAGGGGCTCTTGTACTCGATCGTACACATCGAATTGCCTATTGTGCACTATCTGAACGGGCGGACCGGGCGATGTTAGACGAATATTGTAGAACGGAAAACTATACGCCTGTAGTCTTTCACGCATTTCAGACAGTCAATGGCGAACGCCGGCCCATTTATCATACCAATGTAGTATTAGCTGTCGGAGAAGATTTTGCCATCTTATGCCCTACCGCAATTGATCATCAATCCGAGCGCGATACATTGATAAAAAAGCTAAAAGAGACCGGAAAAGAAATCATCGAGATCAACGAAAACCAATTGGAAAATTTTGCAGCAAATTGTCTCCAGGTGAGAAATAAATATGGGAACCGTTTTATTGTCCTAAGTGATAAAGCGTTGTCTTCATTAACACTGTACCAAACAGCGCAATTGGAAAAACATGGTAAAATCATCCATCAAGACTTACACGTTATTGAAACCTGCGGTGGTGGTAGTGTCCGCCATATGATGGCAGAAGTATTCCTTCCAAAAGAAAAAATGGTGAATGCCTAAGGCATTCACCATTTTTTAATTCAATTTCAAAAGCAGGAGCCGGCGATCTGGTCAGATCGCCGGCTCCTGCTTTTATAAAGTGCTTAAAAAGAATAACGTAGTCCCAGTTGGAATTGGTATGGGTTACCAGAAGGGGTAACGATACCTGAATTGTTTACATTGTAATTAAACTGCTGCTTTGCAGGATCAAAAGGGATCAGCTTTTCCCCCGCAGCATTTTTCCCACCTAAAGCATATAGATTTTGATTGCCTAGAGATTCATTTATGCCCCAAGTTTTCTTGAACAAGTTGGCAACGTTGAAAAGATCCCCTGATATTTCCAGCGCATGGTTCTTATATAAATTGAATTTTTTAGCAATTCGTAGGTCAATCACACCATAAAAACCATTCACCCCACCATTACGTTCTGCTATTTTACCCTGATATTTCTTGATATAATCTTTAAGACTCTGACTCGCATCTGGATTATTCAACAGATTATTCAACCCGGTGACCAACTGTTTTGAAGTATTGGAATTATTCGGATCAAAAATATAGGCCAGATCATTGTCTCCGGCGACAAAGTCTCCATTGATATTTCCGCCGGCGAGCAAACTATACCGTGTACCTCCGATACCTGAGTAGCGAACGCCGACACTGACACCATAAAATGTTGGCAGAGTTCCGTAAATAACTACTTTATTACGGAATTGATTGTTCGAATAGCTCATCTTGCTCAAATCGCGAGGATCATCTTTTACCGCTAAGGATAAGGTCGCCGTATTGGCCACATTCCCATTGAATGAAGTATTGTCTTTCGCATCATTCCAAGTATAACTAACCGAGATCGTTCCATCCTTGTAATACTGATAACTTGCATCAAATACGACAGCAAATTGGTTGACTTTACCCTCAGAATTCAATTCCAAAACTCGGCCGAACTTATCTGAAATCCGTCCTTTTTTCCAGTCCGGAGCTCCATCGACGATGGATGCTGCAGGAACGAATACCCCTCTATTATCTTCATTTGCAAGTCTAAAGAAAGGGTCTTTCACCATATTACGATCTACATACATATAGTTATTGCGTCCCAAATTCATATATCCGGAAAGGCTTGCCTTCAACTTTTCTGTGAAAAAGTGCGTGTAAGATAAATTAGCCTTATACACAACCGGGATTTTAGCATCGGGACCATAAGTATTGATGGTGGGTACCTGAAACTGAGCCAAAGTAGGTGTGGATGATGGGTCCTTTCTGTAGTCTACAAAATTTGGCGTTGGCACATCCGCACCGCGAACATCAACAGTAGCAAAATGCTTCCCATCAAAAGTAAGGTTATTGATCGTCATATAATTATTGATATCCGATGCAAATATCCCTCCACCCACTCGAAAGAAATCCTTTCTTTCTTCGTTTACATCCCAGGTCATTTGGAAACGTGGTTGCACGACAAAAGACTTGAGTTTATGATCTGTACGGACGCCAACTTCTCTCAACAATTCCTCATTCAGAGGAGAGGTAGGATAATGCCCGTAATCCAATCGTAAGCCGGCGACCAAGTCCAATCCCTGCGCGAGCTTGGTTTGCAATTGTCCATAAACACCGGCATTGAATATCTTACCGACCACTGCAGGATCACTCATCAAAGGAACTTCACGATAGTAAGCGTAGGGTTTCATATCGTCAAAGTTCTGCATAGCCGTCTTTCCGTCGCTTGGTCGAAAGTGGAAGCGACCATTGACCTCACTTCCGTAAATGGAATTTGCATGGGTATACATCAGGTCCACACCAAAGGTGTAATTGATATTATCAGTGCTGTAATAGATATTATCAACAAGCTGAAATACGTTATTTTTAAAAGATTCCTGTGCAAAACGATGCCCTCCCAATTGTAATGTGGTCTTTTTATCTTCCCCAGCAATTTTGGAGACCGCATCTTCAACAATGGCACGTGGAATATTCTGACCAGGCAAAAGGTCTCCCGGACTACTTTTCTGATAGGTATAGAGATGTTGTACTTTTAGCTCATTGGTTACCCTAGGGGAAACGGTGGTACGCAAAGTAGCCAATAGGCTATTGTCAATATTTTTATCATTCCCGTAAGATTCATATAAAGTAATTGGCTTGTTGTCTTGCAGCCCCAGCTTATTGTTATCACTTGTAAAGTTGTTACGGACTGTCAATAAGTTTTTTTCATTAATCTGCCAGTCAATACGTCCAAAAATCGCGTCAGAGCCTCTTTTTTTATCAAAAGCACCATATTGGCGTTCGTTCCCCAATCCGTATTTTTTCCGCCCGATATTGACAAATTCATCCAATGTCGCATTTGTAACATTAAATCTTTTTTCGTCGGCTTCGGAGTTGATATCAGCAATAATCAAAGGGCGGGAGTCTTGCTGATGATCCCATGCAACAAAGTAATGAAGTTTGTCTTTTATAATGGGACCACCCAAAGTAAAACCATATTGATAAGTGGAGAAATCGTTACTCCGCTTGTTTCCTCGAATATCGTATGGGCTGGACAACCAATCTGCTCGGGAATATAACCAGGCACTACCTTGAGTTTTATTTGTACCCTGTTTAGTCACCGCACTGACTGTTCCACCCCCAGCTCTTCCGTAGGTGACATCATATTGGTTAGTCACGACTTTAAACTCCCGTACCGCTTCAATAGAGATCGAGAAAGGAGCGCCACTCCGACTTGTTGTCGAACCCGCAGAAGTTGGATTTTTAGCGTTCATACCATCAATGGTAAAATTAGTAGAAGACCCAAGTTGACCACCGATATTATCACCTTTGCTCAATGGAGACAGATCCATTAAAGAAGTAAAATTACGACCATTTACGGGTAGTTTCGCAATATCCCTGGCTGTTACCGCGGTTGCCGCACCTAAATTCTCTATTTTATTCTTCAGGGTGCTTACTCCAGTTAGTTCGACCGTTTCCAGTATATTTGAAGCACTCTGAATTGGAATTGTTAACCGGATCATATCGCCCTGGTTTAGTGTGAAGCCCGAACGAATCTGCTCTCCATAGCCGATATAGGTAACTTTAATGATGTACGGACCACCTAATGGAAGTTCCTTGAAATTGAAATCGCCATTAGCGTTGGTCGATGTTTTTGTAGTAAAACCTGTCGATTCATTACGGACCTCCACCGAAGCTCCATGAACTCCTTTGTTATTCTCGTCGGTAATCTTTCCCGAAAATCCTGCTTGGGTTGTTTGCGCATACAAACCTGTTCCTATTGCAATGGCACAAGTCGTAAGTAATATTTCTTTCATTTAGTTGTTGGTTGTAATACGGCAACAAAACTACTTTCATAGTATTAACAGAAGCTAAACGAAATATTATGAAATTATAAACAAAGCATCATAAAAGATTATAAAAGATAGCTATGCAAAAGCATTTGAGAACAGTTAGCCACTAACAGCAATTATATGCTACAATAAAAAGAAACTGACAGCCCATCGATACTTGATAAAAAAAAGTCAGTAAAACACTGACTTTTAATATAAGATCGTAAATTTAAAATCCAGGGGATTAAAGTATTTATAAAGATCTCGAAAGAGGTTATCTCCGTATTTTACATATAATAGCGCAAAGTTTTCAGATCTCTCCTGTAAGCCTCCGCCCGGGAAAAGCTTTTCCTTGACGTTGTCGATATCCGATAATGCATGCTGATGGTTTCGTTTTTCGGCTTTCATCAGCTTTCTTTCCAGATTATTCATTGCCTTTTTCAGTCGCGCTTTTATAGCTTCTGTACTTGGCCCTAAACTAGGATCAATTTTGTGTGTACGCAGTTTTATCTTTCCAAATATCGCATTCAATTCCATCCATTCATCGTTAAGATTCAATCGTTCTTTTGTATGACGACGTACATATTCTTTCTTCAGAACCTCAGCCGGACGGAAGATGCTTTTAAAAGTTAAATCCACACGGAAGAGCTTTGCTGCAATGTTATCCTCAGTAATCATTGCGGAATTTCGCGGAATTAAGATGGGGAAATCAACTTGATATTGATCAAAATTAGATTTCAATTGCATCCAATAGACCATTTCTGCCCCGCCACCAATATAAGCTAAATTGGGAAGAATAATTTCCTGATACATTGGACGCATCACCACATTTGGGCTAAAACGTTCAGGATGAGCATCAATTTCGCGTTCCAATTCTTCCTTGGTAAAATAGATATTTTGATGCAAAACTTCATATCGGCCATCAGCATTCAGTACCAAACGTTCCCGAAATTCATCTGTAAGGTAGAAGAAATTGATCTCACGGGCATGCACCTGTGTCGAAAAGCCTTTTGATTCTAGTTCTTTCGATCGCTCTGTAATGGCCTTAAAACTTTTTTCGGATAAAATATCCGTTTTGATAATCGGTTTAAATAATTCCTTCAGTTCTCGATCATCCGCATCAATAATTAAAAGACCATAGGATTTAAAGAGCTCATTCACCATATATCGGGTGGCATCAGCTAATCGCTGATGTTTTAGATAGGCTTGCTCTACAATTCGTGTAAGCTTGGCTGAATTGTCTGAAAGACCAAGGATGTTAGTGTATTGCTTGACCGCGTCAACAATCGAGGCGGTATCCATACGTCCCGTAGCCGATACAGCGGGTGTGTCCCAAACAATTCTTTTTCCGTAAACCTTGGTATGATTAATTTCTTCAAAATCGTGATCCTCAGTTGCCATCCAATAAACGGGTATAAAGTTTTTGTCCGGATGTTTACTTCGCAGGTCTTCTGACAGACGTATCGCTGTCATGATCTTAAATATAAAGTATAATGGCCCCGTAAAGATATTCAACTGATGGCCAGTAGTAATGGTGTAGGTGTTATCCAGCAACAACAAATCTATATTTTGGGCCACAATAGGAGAATCTTGCAATAAGGTCGCATATTGCTCTTTTAGGCGTTCTACGAGAATAGTACGGTGAGCAAATGGTTTCTTTTCTTGCACCTGTTTCTCAAATCCGTCAAATGTAGGCCAGTGCCCAACAAATGGTTTCAGCGCCTCATCATGAGCCAAATAGGCCAACAATGTTTTGGAGAAACTGTTTGTCTCACTGTATTCGATATAAGTTGCTTTCATATATGCTTATTGTACGATATACAAATGTATTTAGTTTGAGCAGACAAAATACTGATTTTTAATAAAAAGCCAGTTGCACTTTTAAATTATATCATTCTATTGACAAATGTCCAAATCCCCCTCATGCTTACACGAAGACAAACAATCATGAACATCGACCGAAGATTCTCTCCCCCAATAAACCGGGGTAGCAATTTTGTTAATGCCTTAATAGAAAAACGCCTCAATCACAGCAGACACTTTCTAAAAATAACCGTTTAAAAACGTAGATCAGTTGTCTGAATTGGATATTTTCGAATCGCGGTGTGGTACATAAATGAAAAAACAGAAGGAGCTACCCGTTTTTTGGGCAGCTCCTTCTATATATTTTATTCATGATCTGTATCGATCAATCCGGTATTATCTTTTGACGATTTCACCATAGAGATCGAAATCCTCCGCACGGTCGATTTTTACCTGCACAAAATCACCAATACGCGCATAGGAATCAGCTGCTGAAATCAATACCTCATTATCCACTTCTGGCGAATCATATTCTGTACGTCCGATAAAATAATCTCCGTCGACACGATCTACCAGCACTTTATAGGTATTACCTACTTTAGATTGATTAATCTCATAAGAAATACCTTGTTGAACTTCCATAATAGCCTCAACACGTTCTTCTTTTACCTCTTGGGGGACATTATCTTCCAGGGTATGCGCATGCGTCTTCTCTTCATGAGAATAGGTAAAACAGCCCAAACGATCAAAACGGGTTTCCTCTACCCATTCTAACATTTCCTGAAAGTCCTTTTCAGTCTCGTCCGGGTATCCACAGATCAATGTCGTACGCAATGCAATATCGGGTACTTTATCGCGAATAGCATTAACCAGATCAATCTGCTTTTGTTTAGTAGTTCCTCTGCGCATGGATTTCAACATGGGGTCTGAGATATGCTGCAATGGCATATCCAGGTAATTACAGATATTAGACCGTTCATTCATTGCATCCAAAATATCCATAGGAAACCCGGAAGGATAAGCATACTGTAAACGGATCCATTCAATACCATCTACATCAGATAAATGACGCATCAAGTCAGAAAGATTGCGTTTACCATAGATATCCAATCCATAATAAGTTAAATCCTGTGCAATTAAAATTAATTCCTTCGTTCCGTTTGAGGCTAAGAATTTAGCTTCTTTAACTAGATCGTCAATTGATTTGGAAACGTGCTTGCCACGCATCAAGGGTATTGCACAGAATGAACATGGGCGGTTACAACCTTCTGCGATCTTAAAATAAGAAAAGTGGGAAGGAGTGGTCAATAAGCGTTCGCCCAGTAATTCATGGCGATAGTCTGCTCCGATAGAAGAAAGCAAATCAGGCAGATCATTTGTCCCAAAATAAGCGTCCACACTTGGTATTTCAGCTTGCAATTCGGGTTTATAACGTTCGGAAAGACATCCGGTGACAATCACTTTGTTAATCTTACCCTGGTCCTTTAATTCGGAATATTGCAAAATTGCATCAATAGATTCTTGTTTGGCATTGTCAATGAAACCGCAAGTATTGATGACAACAATATCATTCTCCTGTATATTTGATGCTTCATGGACCACCTCCATCTGATTACCTTTCAACTGGCCCATCAGCACTTCACTATCGTGAATATTTTTCGAACAGCCCAAAGTAACCACGTTGACACGGGGTTTATTGATCGATGGGGCAGGTTTCGTATATTTTGTCTTCATATGATTAGAAGGGTTTGTCAAGAAACAAAGGGAACTCTTGACTAAGAAAACAAGGGCTTAAACATGTTCACCTAGATCCTTAATTTCATTTATTAATCATTCCAAAAAAAGAATGAAAGCCTTATTTATGACAATTGTTAGTATTCTATTTGAAAAGGGAGTCTACAAATTCTTTTTTATTAAATAATTGGAGATCACCTATTTTTTCTCCGACGCCGATGTATTTCACTGGGATTTTGAACTGATCGGATATCCCAATGACAACACCTCCTTTTGCGGTTCCGTCCAATTTCGTCAGTGCCAGCGCATTTACATCCGTAGCCTGTGTAAATTGGGTACATTGCTCTATGGCATTCTGACCTGTAGAGGCATCTAACACCAATAAAATTTCATGCGGAGCACCGGGAACGACTTTTTGCATGACATTTTTAATTTTGGTCAATTCATTCATTAAGCCAACCTTATTGTGTAGGCGGCCAGCGGTATCAATAATACAAACATCTTCTCCATTCGCTACAGCAGATTTAACGGTATCATAAGCTACCGAAGCGGGATCAGAACCCATTGCCTGTGCCACAACTCGTACACCAACACGCTCTCCCCACAGTTTAAGCTGATCAACTGCAGCAGCCCTAAAGGTATCTGCAGCTCCTAAAACCACCTTACTTCCTGCCTGTTTAAGCTGATGAGCAAGCTTACCAATTGTGGTTGTCTTCCCCACGCCATTGACGCCGACGACCATAATTACATAAGGCTTGTGATCCCCATAATTAAAGTTTTCAAAATCTGAGCTATTATTTTCAGCGAGTAAGGTCTGAATCTCCTCTTTCAATAAATTGTTCAATTCTGAAGTGGAGACGTATTTATCTCTAGCAACACGCGCCTGGATACGGTCGATGATTTTTAAAGTCGTTGTAACTCCGACATCAGAAGTAACCAAAACCTCTTCCAGATTATCAAGCACATCATCATCCACGGTAGATTTACCAACTACCGCTTTCGTTATCTTGGAAAGAAATCCTTCTTTGGTTTTTTCCAAGCCTTTGTCTAAGGCCTGTTCTTCTTCTTGTGTTTGTGGCTTTTTCTTAAAAAAATCAAATAATCCCATGGAGTGTTTAGTGAAAATTGATGTCCAAATATAAACAAATGTCCTCAACAAAAAAAGCCCTTTCGGTAGGATACCAAAACGGCTATTTTTATCGAATTCTTTTTAAAGAAAAACTTTAAAAAAGGAAAATGCTACTAGTTATTTTTTTGAGCTTCTGCAACGACGTCTTTCACTTTATCGTTGTGAACCATACCTTCTTTGAAAGTATACGCGCCAGTTTTTGCAGATTTAGTAGTAACAATAACCTTTGTAAATTCTTTACCGCCACCTTTTTGTAACGATGCAACTGCTTTCTTTGCCATGGTATTTTAAATATTTTTACTCAGCCCTCTATTGCAAGTGCTAAGATGGGTGAATTACTTAATTTCTTTATGAACAGTAACTTTTCTCAAAACTGGGTTGAATTTTTTCAACTCTAAACGCTCAGTTGTGTTCTTTTTGTTTTTAGTAGTGATGTAACGAGACATTCCCGGAAGACCACTTTCTTTGTGTTCAGTACATTCTAAGATAACTTGTACTCTATTTCCTTTTTTAGCCATTGTTTTACTTTATTTTGAATCCTAATGCTAGGATTGAAATTCATGAATAATCTTAATGTAACAGGCGATAAATCAATATTAAATTGATCCTTTAACGATAAATTTATTGATCGCAGCTGTAATACCGTTCTTGTTGATAGTTTTGATAGCAGAAGTAGATACTTTCAACGTAATCCAACGATCTTCTTCTGGAATGTAAAAACGTTTAGTTTGTAAATTTGGATAGAATTTACGTTTAGTTTTAACGTTTGAGTGAGAAACGTTATTTCCTGTTAACGCTGCTTTGCCTGTTAAATCACAAATTCTTGACATGATATTATCTTTTTTGTTGTCTTTATTACAATATATTAATCCTTTGCACTCTCTGCAAAGAGTTTGCAAATATCTATATTTTTTTTTAGATAAGCAACAACATTATGGGAATTATTTTTAAAAATAGTTCTACACAGGAATGGTATGGGCAAAAATAAAGCATTTTATTGTATTATATTTGCTCTGTAAAGAAAAATAGTTTTCAACAATTCACATTTATGAACAAATATCTTCGCAAGGGCTTAAGAGAAATAATCATTGGTGTATTATTGGTTATCCTTGGTTACTACCTGATGGAACAACGGTCCAATTGGTATAAACTAGCTATGCTCATCGGAGTGATTACCTTCAGTATCGGCTTTCTGACATTAATCTATAGAATGATTCGAAAAGTAGACCGCAATGCAATTATTGAGATGCGTGAAGAGGCTAATAAAGAGGGGGGGCATAAAAAAGATAAAGAAGAAGATGCTGAACAAAACTAGAGGTATCGTCTTAAAAACAACCAATTATTCGGAAAGTAGCCTTGTCGCACAAATATACACCGAATCATTTGGCATGCAATCTTACCTCATTGCTGGCGCACGTAAGCCCAAGGCAAAAATCAAAGCCAACATCTTACAGCCTTTACATCTGCTTGAAATCATCGCAACACATAAGGATAATGGTTCGCTACAACGTATTTCGGAAGCTCGGCAAACCCCTGTATTGCAAGAAATACCCTACGATATTATAAAAAGCTCACTGGCGCTCTTCTTAAATGAAATCTTGTATAAAGTATTAAAAGAACAGGAGAGTGACCCTTACTTATTTGAATTTATCCATCAGTCTATCCGTTGGCTGGATGAAACCCATTTAAATCTGGCCAATTTCCATTTGGTCTTTTTAATCAAACTGACGCGTTTTCTAGGTTTCTACCCAACGGCATCAAAACAGGCTCTCCCTTATTTCAATTTACACGAAGCTACATTTTCAAATAGTCTCCCAGAGCATCCACTTGTACTCCAGGAGCCACACACTTCCATTTTTCGCAGCCTAATCGAATCCGAATACTCAACCAGCGATCATATCAAAATGTCTAGCTCAGATCGGCAATTTCTCTTAGAAAAGTTGTTGGATTTTTATAGGATTCACCGCACAAACTTCAAGGAAGTAAAATCATTGTATATCCTTGAAGAAATCTTCCGATAATAGGCAGCAATAACTATTTTAAATAGATATCCTCATGATGAACAGATACTTTTGAGTATTAAACATACACATGCAACCACCTATCAGTGAACATACAACAGAAGAACCTGTTATAAATTACATTAAATTACCCCTCCTTGCGGCACCTAATATAATTGTTTAACGAGATAAATTCTTGGTACATTTATTGTAACAGAATTGTAATAACATTGATTTACTAACACATATTTTTCACCTAAAAAATCTTAAAATTATATGGAAATTAAAGATTGGTTTTTAAAAGTTGTTCGTGACAACTATGCTAATTTTGAGGGAAGAGCGCGCCGTAAAGAATATTGGATGTTTTTTTTAGCAAACGTTCTCATTGGACTGGTCTTCGGAATCCTCGGCCGGGTTACAAGTTTATTCACTTATATTTCCGGCTTAATAAGTTTAGCATTACTTATTCCAAGTATTGCTGTTGCAGTACGGAGGCTGCATGATACAAATAAATCAGGATGGTTTTTATTATTGATTTTTATACCATTTGTCAACCTTTACCTGATTTATCTATTACTCATAGAGGGCGATAAAGGGCCAAATCAATATGGCCCCGATCCTAAGGCAGAGGAAAATGGGGCAAATCATCCGTTCAATCAAGCACAGGATCCATTTGGTTCTTCACAGCCAAGAGATCCGTTTGGTAGCTCACAAGCACCTGATTCACCTTCAACTCCGCCCGCGGATAGGGATCCATTCGCATAAAACAGGCTGAATACATAAAAAGAGCGTCCATTTTGATAAATGGACGCTCTTTTTATGTATTCTTTTTCGACAATTGCAGCGCTTTCCACAACAACGAAAAATCTCGATCAATGTCTATGTTTTTTCTTTTTTTGTTGACCAGGCGCAAAATCTCTTGCCGATTGTTCTCCATAATATTTTTTTGCCTGACCGGGAGGCATGCCTTTTGATTTATGCTTGTGCCTATGTCCATGCGCATGTCCATGATGTGTGGAATAACACGCCGACATCGAAATAGTCATGACAGCAGCAAAAATCAATAATAACGTACGTTTCATGTTAAAATCTATTTATAAATAGGTCCATACAATTATCAGTCCAAATTATTATCCAATAAAAAAGCCCATGCGGATTGCATAGGCTTTTTCACAATAAATATATCTTGAATCTAATTAGATAACTCTTACATTTACCGCATTAAGACCTTTACGGCCTTGTTCAACTTCGTAAGAAACATTGTCATTCTCACGAACTTTGTCAACTAATCCTGAAACGTGAACAAAAATTTCGCTCTCGCCTGAATTAGGGATGATGAAACCGAAACCTTTGGTCTCATTAAAGAATTTTACTTTACCTTCTTGCATGGCACTATTTTATTAATTTCCCTAAAGGTATAGAAATAAAATCAAAAATCTTAACGTTTTTATTTTTTTTATCCGTTAAACTTTTTTGTCAAGTTTGGCTCCAATCTTGTAGCACTGCGATAATAGCAATCGTATTATTATAAAACTTTAAGATAGTAAAACATGAAAAAAATATTATTAGGACTGGCTTTTTTAGGTTTGATAACAAAACTAAACGCTCAACAAATGGTAAATAAAGAATTTGTTTCTACAGTGGGTCGCGCAGAAGAAGAAGTGACTCCGGACATCATCTATATAGATGTTACACTAAAAGAGTTTTACGATAATGGGAACGCCAAGAAAAAGGTTGCTATAGACAAGTTGGAAAAAGATCTTTTTGACTCCGCAACAAAAGCCGGTGTTAAAAAAGAAGATTTTACGATCCAGAATATCTGGAGCTATAATACCCCTGAAAAAAAGAAAAAGGACACGGACATTCTGCTTTCGAGACAATACCGAATTAAAGTAACGAACTTAAACAAATTGGATCAGTTATTGGATGGAGTTGATAAAGCCGGAATTCAAAGCACTTACATCAGTGAATACGATTATTCGAAGAAAAAAGAACTTGAAAAAACCTTAAAAACGAAAGCTGTGTTGGATGCGAAAGCAAATGCGCAGATTCTTGCAGAAGCAGCAGGGCAGAAAATCGGCAAAGCGATCGTGCTTTCGGAAACACCGCAACAGATTATCTTTGGCGTTCAACCAACGATGCGTAATGCAATGTATAAAGGCGCCATGGCTGAAGCTGCAGATGCTTCTGGTGAAAATGGCCTTGACTTAAATATCAGGCCAATGAAAGTGACCAGCGAAATCAGCGCTTCTTTCGAACTATTATAATCATGCATAGGGAATTATCTCCAGAAGATAAAAAGAAACGATTAGAGCATGACTTCGGTTGGATCAACCGAATATCCTGGTTAATGGATAATCAGTTCAAGATTGGCAAATTCCGGTTCGGATTGGATCCAATCTTGAATCTGATTCCCTTAGGGGGTGCTATTGCAGGATTTGGCACATCATTAGTCCTTGTCATCGCCATGTGGCGAAATGGAGCTAGTCCAAAATTAGTCATCCGTATGCTGCTCAATATCAGCCTCGACGCTATCTTAGGAAGTATTCCTTTCTTGGGTAATATTTTCGATTTTTACAGCAAGGCCAATGAGAAAAATATCAGACTTTTACGTGAACATTATTATGAGGGTCGACACAAAGGTTCGGGTATCGGTATTATCTTAACGATCGTATTGATCCTATTTATCTTGATAGCTGTTACTTGTTACCTGATCTGGATTTTCTTTTCCTGGGCATTTTCGCTATTAAATGGGATTTCTTTCTAATATTCCCTCTTTTTACACCGCCTCCCTTTGTAGCACAACCTGGATATAAAAACAATTGTGCATATCTAATATCTATTTAATAATTTTGATAGCAGTAGATTCGCAGTAAGGCGATCTCCAACACTAATTTTAACATTAAAAAATGAGCAAGAAAAGAATATTTGCCCTGCTTTTGGTTATCATCATGCTTGCAGCCATTCTAACAAACCCGAGCAAGGAGGAACACGAAAAAATTGTCCGTGCAAAAGCTGAACAATTGTTAAAAAATCAGCTTCACGCAAAAGATCAAGCCTTTTTCGGCTTGGGGATGCAACTTTTCGGAAATAATTTAGTGGACAATTTTGTCCAGAATTCGATCGTTGTAGACAATTATTACCTCTTTTCGCTCACCAAGATAAAATGGCAAGGCACGGAACAGATTATCGGTGGTGGCGCGTTTAAACAGGTTTGGTTGAGTCCCAAAATTGATGAAAAAGCGGATGAAATCATTGCTGCATTGAAAAAAATCTAATTATGTCCTTAGAAATTCTTTATGAAGACGAATCCATCGTAGCCATCAATAAACCGCATGGGCTTTTGGTACATCGTTCTTCGATTGCGCGCGACACCTCGGAATTTGCCCTTCAAATACTACGTGATCAGCTCGGGAAAACGGTATATCCTGCTCATCGCTTAGACCGAAAAACTGGCGGGGTGCTTTTGTTCTCACTGAACAAAGAAACGGACCAATACCTCCAAAAAAGTTTTCAGGAACATCAAATAGATAAAAAATATATCGCTGTACTCCGAGGATTCGCACCTGAGGAAGGGATGATCGATTATCCTTTGAAAAAAGAAAATGGCACGTTACAAGATGCCCAGACATCATTCAGACTGCTGGCCAAAAGTGAGCTCGATATTCCTTTCGGGAAATTCCCTACTTCCCGTTACAGTCTGGTTGAAGCCAATCCACTGACAGGTCGCATGCATCAATTGCGGCGTCACTTTGCCCATATTTTTTATCCCATTATCGGTGATCGTCCGCATGGCTGCAATAAACAAAATAAATTCTGGAAAGAGAATTACCAAATGGACACGATGTTACTGCATGCCTCTGAATTAACTTTCAAACATCCTCAGTCGGATGAAACGATTCATATTAAAGCTGCTATTCAATCTGATTTCCGGAAAGTTCTTGGAATCTTAAATATAAAAGAATTATGCTAAAATTAATTCTCGAAGCATTTATCAGCATATCAGGCATCGCCGCGGCATCTGGGATCGTCTATAATAACGATGAACTTCATATTGTCTCGGACAACAGCAATTATCTGTATAGCTATAACCTTGCTCAGCAACGCCTATCCAAAACGGTCTTATTGGAAGCTGAACCCATGGAAAATATCAGTAAAGCAAACAAAATGGATCTTGAATCCATTACTTTCGACGGCAAGCGATACTACCTTTATGGCTCAGGATCAACTGAAAAGAGAAACAACCGGTTTATTTGGGACGGAAACAAAGTCGTGAAGGAAGACTATAGCGAAATCTACGCGCGTTTAATGAGGAAATTTAAGATCAGTAAATCGGACTTCAACATCGAGGGAGTGCTGCATATTGACGACCGGATCTTGTTTTTCAACAGAGGAAATGGCCCAAAAGGCATCAATGCGATTTTAGAATACAACAGTAAAGCTGAAGAGAAGTCGCGCTGTATTCCAATCGAGTTACCCAAGTTAAATGGCATCAGTACCGGTTTTTCGGATGCCACACTTGTCGGTGAAGACATTTATTTCATCGCTACAGCAGAAGATGCGAAATCGACCTATCTTGACGGCGAGATTGCAGGATCTTTCCTGGGTAAGATACCAGCCGATCTATCCTCCAAATACGAAGTATTTCAGATCCCCGAAAATCACAAGTTTGAGGGTATCGCCTTCAAGGAGAAAACCGATAAGGGGTTAGTTTTCCTACTCTGCGAAGATACGGATACTGAAGATGCTGAACTGACGGTTTATTCGTTGAAAGTAACGAATTAAATCATTTGTTCTAAAATAGAATCAAAGCTAGGAATCACGTATATTTTATTAAATTTGCAACTGATTAAAACTTAATTTTTATGTTAAAAAATACTGCCCTTTCGGAGACGCACATTGCTTTAGGAGCAAAGATGGTTCCCTTTGCAGGCTTCAACATGCCGGTACAATATACCGGTATCAATGATGAGCACGAAACAGTTCGTACAGGTGTAGGAGTTTTTGATGTAAGCCACATGGGCGAATTCATCCTTAAAGGTGAAAAGGCCCTGGATCTTCTTCAAAAAATCTCTTCAAACGATGTATCGAAATTATATGACGGTAAAGTTCAATATGCTTATATTCCAAACGAAACAGGCGGTGTAGTAGACGATTTTCTAACATACCGAATCGACGATAAGACCTATTTTTTGGTTGTTAATGCCTCCAATATTGAGAAAGACTGGAACTGGATTTCCAAATACAATACCGATGGTGTAGAAATGAAAAATATTTCTGACCAGACTTCTTTATTTGCCGTTCAGGGTCCTAAAGCAGCCGATGCTTTACAATCATTGACGGATATTGAGCTCGCGCCAATGGAATACTATACTTTTGCCAAGGGTACCTTTGCTGGTGTAGAAAACGTATTGGTATCAGCAACCGGCTATACTGGCGCTGGTGGTTTCGAAATTTATGTTGCTAATGAAGATGCACAAAAAGTTTGGGATGCTATTTTTGAAGCCGGAAAAGCTTACGGAATTAAACCTATCGGATTGGGGGCACGTGACACCCTACGCCTAGAAATGGGTTTCTGCCTTTATGGAAATGACATCGACGATAATACGTCTCCTTTAGAAGCGGGATTAGGTTGGGTAACGAAGTTTACAAAAGATTTTGTAAACTCTGCTGCGCTTAAAGCTGAAAAAGAAGCTGGACTTAAAAAGAAACTGGTTGGTTTTGAAATGATCGACAGAGGTATCCCGCGTCACGATTATGAGATCGTAGACGCTGATGGCCATGTGATTGGCCGTGTTACTTCGGGAACGCAATCGCCAACATTGAAAAAATCAGTAGGTTTGGGTTACGTGGATACTGCCTTTGCAAAAGACGGTACAGATATCTTTATCCATATCCGTAATCAAAAAGTTAAAGCTAAAGTAACGAAACCTCCATTTGTAAAATAAGAACAGGTGTAGGCAATACACAAAAAGAGCAGAAAACTGTTGTTTTCTGCTCTTTTTGTGTATTATAAGTAAGAAAATCGTCCTATTTATTTTTTCCTTTCGCTTGTTTAGCGGCATATTCCCGCTTTTTTTCACGATCCTTTTCTTGGATAACGACTTTTATCCGCTTGCTTAAGACAACCTTAAGGTAAATCAAAACAACCAAAAATGCGATAGACAATCCTGTCACCAACATATTTCCGGCTTTATACCCTTCAAATCCACAATACGCCAAAAATACAATGGCCAAGTTCAATACAATATTCAGTATAAAATATTTTGTCATATTACTTTTTTGTTAATCCCAATACACGCGGTCGCCACATGAAGAAATAGAAAATTCCGCCGATAATATTAAACAGTACGATAGCCAGTGCCATCAACATCCGCTCACCATTGGGAATAGTCCTGGAAAGCATAATTTCCCGCAAGGTCAATATCACCCATAAAAGGGACAATAAAATAGAGAGACTACCTAATACAGGGAAGATCCCTAAGTTTAAGAGCCGAGTGAATAGGGCTACAATATAAAAAGCAAGACTAAACAAGAAAGCTTGTTTAGTCTGATGCTCCAAGTTTTTCATATTAATAAACGTCTAACTCTGGATCGATTTCCTCTTTCCATGCCAAGATGCCGCCTTTTAAATTTGCTAGATTATCAAATCCTTGTTGCTCTAACAACATAATTGCCTGTGCCGAACGTTTTCCGGAACGACACTGAACGATAACGGGTTTATCCTTCGCAATCTTATCTGCCTCAATCAGGATTCCAGATAGGGGAATATTCAAACCGTTCAGATTTGAAACTTCATATTCAAATGACTCACGCACATCAATCAATTGAAAATCTTCGTTGTTATCGATCTTATTCTTTAATTCTTGTACAGATACTTCTTTCATTGTCAAATAATTTATAATCAAATATACTACATTTTTTTCTGAATTGTCTTTCTTCAAAAGCCATCAGGAACATTCATGCTTGTCGCTAATAACAGAAAGACGAAATTTTATTGAATGCATTTCATTCCTGAAGGGTCAACAAGATCCTTCATTTAAACTTTACCGTTTTGAGGGTAACGGTATTTGCCCATTATGGGGCCGCTAGCACGAATTTCTACAAAAATTACAGCCGAAATCACTATCTTCATCCGAACATGACTAATTTTATGAATTCAGCACCTAAAATATCTTTAGTATTTTCGCTAATCGCCCTATGCTCCATGACATTTGGACAGCAAGTGATTTCCGAACAACAACGTCAGGGCGTGAGCCGTATCTTAAATACTTTGGCATCGGATGATATGCGCGGACGATCGGCCCTGACAAAAGACATTGAGCCGGCCGCAGATTTTATCGCCGGAGAAATGAAAAAAATAGGGCTCAAACCTTATGCGGAAGAATCTTTCAGACAGACATTCCAACTGGACAAACTCTCGCCCAAAAGCAATGTGGCCGCGATCAATGAAAAAGCGATTGCTGCTGAGCATATCATATCACTGGGCAGCCATGTTGACCTCAAATGGAACGAAAAAAGTCCTGTAAGGATCACCCATATCGCTGCTGGGGCTGATTTCTCCCAAGCCTTTCGTGAACAGTCCTTATCCAAGGAAAATACGCTCGTGCTGGTAGACCCTTCGTTTGAAGCCTCTTTTGTTCGTTTTGGCCAGATGCTCAACAAACCTAAATTTGTGGAGGATCCTAACATACAAAAACCGTCCATAGTTTATCTGCTAAGCTCAGAAAAACCGAAAACATTTGATATTCATATCCAACGTGATCTTCAGCACTTCCCACTTTTTAATGTTGCCGGAATTATTCCCGGAAAGAGTAAGCCAAATGAATATGTAATCTTCTCTGGCCATTATGATCATATTGGTATATTACCTGCTGTTGGACAGGACTCGATAGCCAATGGAGCCGATGATGATGCTTCGGGAGTAACAGCGATGCTGACCCTTGCAGATTACTACAAGAAGAAAAATAACAATGAAAGGACGCTTATTTTTGTGGCCTTTACAGCCGAAGAACTCGGCATGTATGGCTCAAAATATTTTTCCAACCATATTAATGCCGATCAGGTCGTGGCGATGATTAATATGGAAATGATCGGAAAAGATTCAAAATTTGGTCCTAATACAGTATATATAACAGGCTATGATCAATCTGACTTGGGTAAATTGATGCAGGAAAACCTAAAAAACACGGCTTTCAAATTTTATCCAGATCCCTATACAAAACAAAATTTATTCTATCGCAGTGATAATGCCGTATTAGCGGCAAAAGGTGTTCCCGCACATTCGTTTTCTACCTCCCAAATGGACAAAGATGAGTATTACCATACGGTAGAGGACGAAGTCAGCACCTTAAACGTTCAAAATATTATTTCCAGTATAGAAGCAATCGCGATAGGTACTTCAGGCATTGTAGAAGGAAAACAAACGCCCTCACGTGTAGAAAAATTAAAGGATTAATAGGCGGTGCGTTCTATTGCCCGCTGCATCACATAATCATTCAATACAAAACCATAATACGGAATATCGACCGTTTCGACAACCTGAAAGCCCTGCTTTAGATAGAAATGATAAGCAGGGTTATTTCTATTGACATTGAGTTCCAAAATATCCTTGCCTTTGGTTTTTGCTTTTTCAACAGCAAAATCAATTAATGCCTTCCCAAAACCTTTTCCCTGCACATGAGGCATCAAATAAAGTTTTTCGATACGGAGTTTATCTTCAAAAGTCTTTAGTGCAACGAAGCCCTGGCCGATACCGTCTTCCTTTAATATATAAAAAAACTGTCCATTTACCATTCCCTCAGCTAAGCCCTCGACGGTATAACTTTTCTCCAACATGAAATCAATCTGCTCTTTCGAAAGTATTTCTCCATAGGCGTCAGGCCATATAATGTGGGCCATATTGGAAATGCTACGGATATCTGTCTGTTCTGCTAATTCTATTGTTATCATGAGATTGTCTCCCCTATTAAAATATATTTTGATTTCGAAAACTCAAGCTTAAATAAACCATCCCTTTCAGTTTCATACAGCTCAGCTCCTATTTTCCGAAGACCTGCTGTTGTGATTTCTTCTCCCTGGGAATCTACTCTTAGTTGTTCACCGCCCATTTTCCATTTTGTAAAACCGGTTGTGACAAAATAATAACGCATGCCCCGGGCCAATAATACAATATTGATCTGATCCAAATAGGGCTGATAGGGTGTATGATCTATTTGATCTGTAATAATATTAACTGCCTTATATTGATGTTTAATAAGATATTCAATGGCCGATTGTAAAAAATTACCACGATAGGGGATGACTTTTGAATTTTCCTGAATTGGATCCGCAAGCCTTTTCGCAAAAACAATGTCAAACTTATATCCTCTGGCATCCAGTGGATCAACAAGATTATTTTCGATAGCAACAGTAGGGCTCCATTCCAACAGTTGTCCCAAATCTTCTTCTTCGATCAGAAAAAGGTCTTCAATCAGCAGAGCGGGTTCCTGGTTCTCTCGGACAATATGATGTGATGACATTTCGAAAGATCTAATAACCTAATCTGCGCAAGGTGATATACGCCATTAACCCTGTGCTGATCTCTAACGAGGACTCGTCAACATCAAAGGTTGGTGTATGCACCGCAGAAGTTATCCCTTTCGATTTATTTCCTGTACCCAGCCGGTAGAAACAAGCATTGATTTCTTGTGAGTAGTAGGAAAAATCTTCCGCAGCTGGCCAAAGATCTAAATCCACGACATTATCCTTCCCAAGGTACTCCTCCGCAAAAGTACGCGCACTCTTCGTCAGTTCAGGCTCATTGATCAAAAATGGATAGCCTTTTCGAACTTCAAAATCACAGGCAGCACCCATACTTTCAGCGATTCCGACAGCCATTTTCACCATCTTTTCATGTGCTTCAGCCCGCCAGCGCTCATCGAATGTTCGGAATGTACCTTCGAGATACACTTGATCAGGTACAATATTTGTCGCGCCATTCGCAATGATTTTACCAAAAGACAACACCGTCGGCGTGCGGGGGTCCGCAAAGCGGCTCGCAACCTGTTGTAAAGCGGTAATTATATGCGCTGTGATAACAATAGGATCGATATTTTGATGTGGATGTGCGCCATGTCCTCCTCTTCCTTTTACGGTCATAAACAGCTCATCACAAGAAGCCATATACTTTCCTTCACGAAATCCAACTTTTCCCACTTCAATAAAGGGCATTACGTGCTGGCCTATTATAGCAGAAGGTGCTGGATTTTGTAGTGCTCCTTCTTTGATCATAATGGATGCTCCTCCAGGTAAGCGTTCCTCTCCTGGTTGAAAGATCAATTTCACTGTCCCACCAAATTCAGCTTTCAAGTGCTGCAATATTTTCGCGGTTCCCAAAAGTGAGGAGGTATGCACATCATGGCCACATGCATGCATGATGCCTGCAGTATTAGATCCATAAGAACGCCCTTCAATTTCCTGAATAGGCAACGCATCCATATCGGCACGCAAAGCGATAACTTCGTCAGAGGGAAGTTCGCCACGAATTAGCGCTACAATACCAGTATTTGCTTTGACCTCGTAAGGAATGCCTAATTGATCCAACTGGGCCTTTACAAATGCTGAAGTGTTATATTCTTCAAAGGAAAGCTCAGGATTCTGATGAAGATGTCTACGGTTAGCGACTGTATCTTCGAAATATTGGTGGGCTAAGGCCAGAACTTTTTCTTTCGTACTTGCCATGAGGTTGTTTGATTTATTGATAGACAAAAACGCTTTCTGAAAACACGAAAACGTTACTAAAATATTGACGTAGCTCACGCATAAACGCATTCGCTTCGGAACGGCTTCTGAAGTCGCCCACCTTCACCCGGTAATTGGGTTCATCATAGGTGATATAGGTATCAACATCTTTATACATTCCCCGGAAACGAGTTTGCTCTGAAAAAGCTTGATTTCGACTGGATCCAGCAAAGATCTGAACGCGAAAACCTCTCACCTTAACACGTGTTGCAGCAGAACGTACAACAGGTTTGGAAGGGACTGTCGTGGTTTTGCTTTCGACAGGATTGATTCCCATTGTTGCCCTAAAATTTTGAAGTTGGGTAATCAAAGAATCTTTGGTTACAATAACTCCACCTTTTTCCTGCGCTTTTACATCAACAAGTGTAAATAGCACGAGTGCATGTATGAAAATCAATCCTCTCTTCAGCATAGTTTAACCTTTCTTATCGATTAGTTATTTGCGCCGTGGCAATTTTTATATTTTTTTCCGGAACCACAAGGACATTCGTCATTGCGTCCTACTGTATTCTCATTACGAACAGGCTCTTTCGGGCCATCATTCACATCCTCTTCACTAACACCTGTTGGGGAAACCAACTCCGCTTTTGTCTCAACCGTCTTTACAGGAGCTTGAGTTACTTGTCGTGCCTGTAAGGAAGTTGTTTCCTGGCCTGGGATCTCACCTTTGAAAATAAAGCTTACAACATCCTTGTTCATCGAAGCCAACATAGACTTGAACAAATTAAAGGCTTCCATTTTATAGATAATAATTGGATCCTTTTGTTCATAAACAGCATTTTGAACGGATTGTTTTAGATCATCCATCTCACGTAAATGCTCTTTCCATGCTTCGTCGATCAATGCCAAGACGATACCTTTTTCAAAAGATTTGAAAACCTCTTTACCATTGGTCTCAATCGCTTTTTTCAGATTAGCAGAAACTTGGATACCACGTACACCATCAGTAAATGGAATAACAACATTTTCAACAATCTGACCACGTTCTGCGTATACATTGTTTAATACAGGAACTGTCAATGCACCAATGGCATCTATTTTATGGTGATATGCTCTAATTGCCTGATCAAAAAGACGGTCTGTCAACCCTTCGATCTTTCCTTGCGCAAATTCTTCTGCAGTGATTTCTGGTGTAATAGCAAAGATGCGAATAACCTCAATTTGAAAGTCTTCATAGTTACCCTGCTCTTTTGCTTCAGCAACAATCTCTTCAGCAACATCAAAAATCATATTGTTCAAATCCACATCCAGACGTTCGCCGAACAAAGCATTTTTACGTTTTGAATAGATTACTGTACGTTGGGAATTCATGACGTCATCGTATTCCAATAGACGTTTACGAATTCCAAAGTTGTTTTCCTCAACCTTACGTTGTGCACGCTCGATAGATTTGGTCAACATGCTATGTTGCATCACTTCGCCTTCCTCAACCCCCATTTTTACCATGATATTGGAGATTCTTTCAGAAGCAAATAGACGCATTAAGTTGTCTTCTAACGAAACGAAGAATTGTGATGATCCTGGATCTCCCTGACGACCTGCACGACCACGTAACTGACGGTCAACACGACGGGACTCATGTCTTTCAGTACCGATAATGGCAAGACCACCAGCGTTTTTCACTGCCTCGGCCAATTTAATATCGGTACCACGACCCGCCATATTTGTAGCGATCGTTACTTGACCCGGACGACCTGCTTCAGCAACAATATCGGCCTCTTTTTGGTGCAACTTCGCATTCAATACATTATGTTTGATCTTACGCAATTGAAGCATACGACTCAATAACTCGGAAATTTCTACTGATGTTGTACCGACTAATACAGGACGACCTTGTTCTGTCAAACGTTGGATTTCTTCTGCTACCGCATTGTATTTTTCACGCGCAGTGCGGTAAATTAAATCTTGACGGTCTTCACGTTGAATACCACGATTCGTAGGAATTTCAACCACATCCAATTTGTAGATTTCCCAAAGCTCTCCCGCTTCTGTTGAAGCTGTACCGGTCATACCCGAAAGTTTGTGGTACATACGGAAGTAGTTTTGTAAAGTAATCGTCGCATAAGTTTGTGTCGCATCTTCGACCTTTACATTCTCTTTCGCTTCGATAGCCTGATGCAAACCATCTGAGTAACGACGACCATCCATGATACGGCCCGTTTGCTCATCGACAATTTTTACTTTACCCTCATCTACGATATATTCCACATCCTTCTCAAACAAAGTATATGCTTTCAATAACTGGTTGATTGAGTGAATACGATCAGCCTTAATAGAATAATCACGTAATAGGTCTTCCTTTTGAGCTGCTTTTTCTTCCAAAGTCAACGAAGACTTTTCAATTTCCGCGATCTCCGTACCCACATCAGGTAAAATAAAGAACGAAGGATCCTCTCCAGTCGCTGTAATCAATTCAATACCTTTTTCTGTCAGTTCAACCTGATTATTCTTCTCATCAATGACAAAATAAAGTTCTGCGTCAACTTTAGGCATATTTTTATTTTGCTCTTGCATATAGTAGTTTTCTACTTTTTGCAAAATAGAACGGTTAGCGCCTTCACTTAAGAATTTGATTAACGCTTTATTTTTAGGTAAGCCCCTATAAGCTCTTAATAAAGCCAGACCACCGCCTTCTACATCAGAATCACCCGCAGCCAAAGCTTTTTTAGCATCATTTAATACGGTATTGATGTAGGCTTTCTGAACATGTACCAAACGCTCGATACGTGGCTTCAATTGATAGAACTCATGCTGATCACCGCGGGGGATCGGTCCGGAAATAATCAAAGGTGTACGGGCATCGTCAATTAATACAGAGTCCACCTCATCGACCATCGCAAAATGTAATTTTCCCTGCACCAATGCATCTGGTGTTTGCACCATGTTATCACGCAAATAGTCGAAGCCAAATTCGTTGTTCGTACCATATACGATATCGGCTTGATAAGCTTTACGTCGTTGTGGCGAGTTTGGTTGGTGTTTATCAATACAATCTACTGATAAACCATGGAATTCAAATAGTGGAGCGTTCCATTCGGAGTCACGACGTGCAAGATAATCATTCACAGTCACAATATGTACCCCTTGTCCAGAAAGTGCATTCAGGTAAGTTGGTAGGGTTCCGACTAATGTTTTACCCTCACCCGTAGCCATCTCGGCAATTTTCCCGCTGTGTAGTACGATACCGCCAATCAACTGTACATCATAATGTACCATGTTCCAGGTGACCTCAGTCCCCGCAGCCATCCATTTGTTTTTCCAAATGGCTTTATCGCCATTAATAATAACGTTCGGCTTGTAGACAGCCAATTCTCTATCGAAATCGCTGGCAGTAACTTCCAGTTCTTCGTTTTCTGTCAAACGCCTTGAAGTTTCCTTCACCACAGCAAAGGCCTCAGGCAAAATATCCTTCAAAACCTCTTCCAACTTCTTATCACGATCTTTGGACAATTTATCCACTTGTTCGTAAATCGAAGTTTTCTTCGCCATATCATCCTCGTCCTGATCCGCTTCTGCTTTTAGCGTATCTATTTCTTGGTCAATATCTGCGAGGTAATTCTTAATTCTTTCTTTGAAGTCAGCGGTCTTGGCACGTAACTCGTCATTGGTTAGATTTGAAAGTTTATCATATTCAGCTTTGATTTGCTCTACAACTGGCTGAATCCCCTTGATATCTCTTTCGGATTTACTTCCAAATAATTTACTTAAAAACTTTAACATAATTTTTTTTCTATCTCAACTAAAGATTTTGTACAATAATGACTCCAAAGTAAAATTGCAGACAATTTGACACTAATCGGGCAAATTTAGTTATTAGATATGATATCTAACAGCTTACCCTTATTTTTTTTGCGTTATTTTTTTCAATAAGATTGGCGGCCTATCCTCCTATTCACTATTTATCGTATTCGAGCCGTTTGCGCCTTTATCACTATCCCATCCTTTTCTCCGTCAAATCAAAAATAGTTCTACTTAAAGACATCGCGGTTTCTTCCTGCACAGACAAATAAAGTATACAGCGGCTAAATAAAGTAGGACAATATTATGAAAGAAAAAGTTTTTTATCCGAATGCGGGATAAAGCCCATTTCCTGTGCTTTTTGAAACATTTTAGTAATAGCATCACGCCCTTCAGCCCCCAGTTCCACCGAATACTTATTGACATATAGTTCGATATGCTTATACATGACTACCTCGCTCATTTCCTGTGCATGACTACGTATAAACTCCAGTCCGGACTTCGGATTTGCAAAGGCAAACTCCACGCTCTCTTTCAAAATTGTGTTAAGCGTATCTTTTACATCCTTTGGCAACGAACGTTTTACAACGATACCACCCAGCGGAATCGGAAATTTTGTCGTACTTTCCCAATATTCGCCGAGATCAACTACTTTATACAATCCTTTTTCTGCATAAGTAAAGCGATTTTCATGAATAATGAGTCCCAAATCAATTGAACCATCTAATAATGCGCCCTCGATTTCAGAAAAAACCAATTCTATTTTATTGGTCAGTTCCGGAAATGCCAGGCCTAACAGGAAATTCGCGGTTGTAAACTTCCCCGGATATCCGACCTTCAGCTTATCAAATTCGCCTAAACCTTCACCTTTCTGCAGTTTCTCCTGCAGCTTTTTCGCCAAAAAGGCATCTTTAGCAATTAGCATTGGTCCCACGCCAAAGCCTAAAGCACTACCCGCGTCCAATAGTTCATAGTCTTCAACAGCATAAGCAAAAGCATGATAACTCAGTTTGGTGATATCAAGTTCTCCTTGGAAGGCCTTTAAATTTAATGTCTCAACGTCTTGATACGCTACTTCAAAATCCAGCCCTTTTGTATCGATCTTATGATGAATCAAAGCGTCAAATATAAATGTATCATTTGGACAGGGAGAAAACCCCAATGTTAATTTCATCTTATTCTTCTTAAAATATGGACAGATAAAAAATTCGTAAACAAATACTGTGTTGCCACTTATTTACATGTCGTTTATACCGTCACTTTATGTGTAATTAAATAAAGTATCATGGCCAAAAATGTCATGATAATGATTCCTTTTCCTATTTGATCATTTCCTGAACGGTATGCAAACCTTAAGAAAACCAAATTGATCAATACGGCAATGGTATACGTTGCCATTGGCTTCTCAGGAAGAAAATAAAGTTCAATAGCAGTAAAACGCAGCAACAAAAAAGCCACTAAAGGAAAGATAACTCCTAGACCCAGACCTATCCAAATATTATTTTTCACTTTTGCTGTGTTTCGTAGTTCCTTGCAAATGATCAAAACTCCATGAATTCAGTTCTGGAATCGCATGATGTGCAGTCATGTCGAATTGTGTAGGAACAACTGAAACATAACCATTTGCTAATGCAAAACTATCCGTATCTTCTCCGCGGTCCTGTAAGACAAACTTTCCTGTCGTCCAATAATAATCACGGTTGTGTGGATCAATACGTTCATCAAATTCCTCTACCCAATGTCCTCCAGCCTGTCTACAGATTTTAATCCCCTTAAATCCTTGCGTCTGTGGAAAATTAACATTCAACAGGGTATTTTTGGGTAGACCATTGGCCAAAACTTGTTCCGTTATAGAAATCACATATGGTCTACAGTAGCTAAAGTCTGCATCATGGGAAAAATTATCCAACGAAAAACCAACAGAAGGTATTCCTTCTATCGCTCCTTCGACCGCAGCAGACATTGTCCCAGAGTATAACACGTTAATTGAATTGTTGAGTCCATGATTAATACCTGACACACAAATATCAGGTTTCTGCCCTTTAAAAACCTTATTAACTGCAAGTTTGACACAATCAACGGGTGTTCCTGAACATTGATACATCTCCACTCCTTCATAAAGGTTGATTTTATCCAATCGCAGCGGTCGGCCAAGTGTGATCGCATGTCCCATTCCTGATTGAGCTGAATCCGGTGCTACGACAACCACATTGCCAATCTTTTGCATTTCTTCTAACAACACCTTTATCCCGGGAGCTGTAATACCATCGTCATTAACAACTAAAATATTTGGTTTCTTCTTTACCATATACGAAGTTAGTAAATCTAAAAAATAAAAAGCTCAAGAAAATTTGTCTTAATGGTTCCTTTACATAAGTACGACATCGATTGCGTAAGATTGTATAGTTTTTGATAAATAATAGCCTTAAATTTAGCTTTCAAATAAAGAAAAATCATTCAGGTATGAGCATTAATTTTGAATCCCGTTATGCAATCGGGCCTAAAGAATACAAAACATTAGATACACAAGGGTTAAGAGATAATTTTCTCATTGAAAAAGTTTTCGAAACGGATAGAATTAACTTTGTCTATACGCATTACGACCGTTATATGGCTGGTGGTGCAATGCCCGTAAATTCAAAAATCAAATTAGAAACAATCCCTGAATTGTTAAAAGAACCTTACTTCCTTTCAAGAAGAGAATTGGGTATTATCAATGTCGGAGGTAACGGTCAGGTGGAAGTAGATGCCACATTATACGAACTTAAAACCAAAGAAGCACTTTATGTCGGACAGGGTGCGAAAGATATCTATTTTTCAAGTCAGGACAGTGCAAATCCGGCAAAATTTTATTTAAATTCAACGCCAGCACACCACAGCTATCCTACCAAAAAGGTCACCAAGGAAGACGCCAATAAAATAGAATTAGGCTCCCTGGAAACTGCCAATCACCGTACCATCAATCAAATGTTGCTGAACAAAGTCGTACAAACCTGCCAATTGCAAATGGGAATGACGGAACTAAAACCAGGGTCTGTATGGAATACAATGCCATCACACACACATGACCGTCGCATGGAGGTTTACTTTTACTTTGAGTTGCCTGAGGGTCAGGCTGTATCTCATTTTATGGGACCAATAGATGAAACACGCCATATTTGGATGCATAATGATCAAGCTGTCATTTCTCCCCCCTGGTCAATTCACTCAGGAGCTGGAACGTCCAACTATACGTTTATTTGGGGGATGGCGGGCGAAAACCTCGACTATGATGATATGGACAAATGCGCTATTACCAAACTTAAGTAATTTTTAGATGATAGATTTGAGATCTTGGGTAGCCAAGCATTCTGCTTACAAACACTGTCTTTAATATTTTTTCTTTAATCCTTTATCAAATGAAAAGAACATTCATATTAAGTTTAACGCTGGGACTTTCAAGTATTGCCTTTGCGCAAAACAATAAGACGATTACGGTTAATAATCCTTCGGCTATAACAAGGACGGAGCTGATCAGCATCCCCTATGCAACGTTCGAAAAACATTTTGCATTGAAGAAAAATGTTTTTACGATTATCGATAGCAAGAATAAAGCGGAACTGGCTTACCAATTGGAAAAGTTAGGACAATCAACACCTCAAAATGTGCTGATACAAGTCGCTATTGCGCCTAAAAGCGCTTTAACTTTCGGCGTAACTGGAAATAGTCCACAAGCAGTAGCTTCCAAGGCATATGCTCGTTATGTCCCTGAGCGTAAGGATGACTTTGCTTGGGAAAATGACATTGCTGCATTCAGGACTTATGGAAAAGCTTTAGAAGGCAGTTCTGAAGATGCACAGGGATTCGATTTTTGGTCCAAAAGGACGAATGACCTAATTATTGACGAATGGTATAAAACAGGAGATTACCATGCCGATCATGGCAAAGGGTTAGATTACTATTCTGTAGGCCAGACCCTTGGTGTAGGTGACGCAACTCCATTTATTGACCAGCAGGTCGTCTATCACAAACATTATCGTCAGTACAAAGTATTGGATAATGGTCCTTTACGCACTACTTTTAAGCTTATTTATGAGCCGGAAGATGTAAAAGGACAGCATATACAGGTTGAAAAGACAGTCTCTTTGGATGCTGGAAGCCAGCTGAATAAAATAAGTTATGCGATAAAAAATACAACTTCGAATAGTACGTCTATAGTCGTTGGTCTAGCTAAACGTAAAGAGGAGAAACCTCAGCTCTTAAACGATACCAAAAATGGTATCTTGGCTTACTGGGAGCCTGCTGAGGGAGATAAAATTACTGGAACTGCTGTGATCTTACCTAAAACAAATTATGTATTTAAGGATAGTCCGAAACAGTTTTTATTGGCAACTACCGTTAAAAATAACCAACCTTTAATCTATTTTGCTGGAGCAGCATTTAATAAAGCGGGTAAAATAACCAGTTTTGATCAATGGCAATCCTATATTAAAGCATTTAGAAATAACTTAAATCAACCTTTAAAGATAAAATATTCAAAATAATGTCTATACTGCAATCTTTTGATTTGACCGGGAAGGTCGCTTTGGTAACTGGCTGTAAAAGAGGTATCGGTAAAGCTATTGCCGAAGCATTAGCGGAGGCTGGAGCGGATATCATCGGGGTTTCGGCATCGTTGGAAGCGACAGGATCCGCCGTAGAAAAATCCATACAGGCTTTAGGAAGAAATTTTTATGCTTATCAATGTGATTTTTCGAAAAGAAGCGAACTATATCAGTTTATTGAAAAAGTTAAATCTGAACATCCAACAATCGATATCCTATTTAACAATGCCGGAAATATCCTTCGCAAACCAGCTGCTGAACATCCAGACGAATACTGGGATGAAATCATTGAAATCAATCAAAATGCGCAATTCATTCTGACAAGGGAAATTGGAAAAGATATGATTTCACGTGGAACCGGTAAAATCGTATTTACAGCTTCATTACTAACATTCCAAGGTGGTATCAATGTCCCCGGATATGCAGCGTCAAAAGGTGCAATAGGATCATTGGTCAAAGCTTTTGCAAACGAATGGGCCGCTAAAGGCGTAAACGTAAATGGTTTTGCCCCAGGTTATATTGCAACAGATAATACGGAAGCACTAAGAGATGATCCGGAACGCTCCAAATCTATTTTGGACCGTATACCTGCCGGACGGTGGGGTACCCCAGAAGACTTTAAAGGGCCGGCAGTATTTCTTGCATCAAAAGCAGCAGATTATGTACATGGTACCATCCTTACTGTAGATGGCGGCTGGATGGGAAGATAAAAAATCAACCTTTTAAGATTTTTTGTTTTTAAAAGTCTTTATCCTTCGGGGTAAAGGCTTTTTTTACTATCCTAAATCCGAGATTACTGAATGAGGCATTTGGACTGACGGAGCCAATATAGACAGTATTAAAGGCCGAACAGCTATTTCTACTGCACCACCACGAACCTCCTCTCGCGTGAGCCACATAACGCTCCCCATCTCTAATTAACTTACCCGAACAAAATTCAAAGACATTACCAAATACATCAAACAGTCCCCACGGGTTCGGCTTAAATGTACCTACCGGAGAAGTATACATATAACCGTCAGATAAGTCCGCTTTAAGATGATCCTTACCATGCCATATGTTGCCATATTGGCCTATATTTTCTTCATTCACCCCATCAAAATAACGTCCATCACTGCCGGCTCTCGCAGCGACCTCCCATTCCTCAAAAGTGGGTAACCTGCAATCGGCCCAAGCGCAATAAGCCAATACGTCTTTAAAAGATATACAAGTGACCGGATGATCCATTTTGTCTGCTATTCCACCACGGCTTATCCCATTTGGAAAACGCCAATAAGCGCTACTATCCTGTAGCCACCTGAATTCCCCAAGCCCAGGCTCAAATACCATTGCATTATGATATCGTTCTGCCAAAGTCTGATAGCCCGTAGCCTGTATAAATTTTTCAAACTCGGCATTGGTCAGTTCGTATTGTGCAATCCAAAAAGGTTCTATTTGTACTGCTCTTTTCGGATTATCCAGACTCATCGTATCCCCCAATTGATAATCTCCGCCTGGAATTAAAATATATCCCTTCTCCAGTCCCGCCGGAGAAATGCAGCCGGAGAAATCTTGGCTAAAACAAGGATTGCCAATAATTCCAAGCAAAATCAGCCAACAAGCCCATATTTTATTTACCTTTTTTTTCATTGTAATACCCCATTGCTCTACGATAGATTAGTGCTTCATTCTCCTTATTATAGTCTAAATAGGAATAGTAGTTACTCGTCTCACCATACAACTTTTTGAAGGAAGTTGACTTCATGAATTCGCTATACTCGCCACGTTTCATCAGTAATAACAATAAAGTCAATGCATCCTTATCTTTGGGAGTATTCTTTGCATATTCAATGATAAATGGAATCATTTGCCAGCCATTGATCTGTTCAATAGTTTCTTTATAATTCACCCCCATCCGTTTACTTCTTATCACAGACTCTTGAATCAGTTTCATAACCGAATCCCTATTTTCCTGCAAAAAATCGGTCTGTCTTTCCGACCACCACGCTTCATTAAAACCGCCAAGCAACTTGCCGAATATCTTCTTATCGATAGCCTTTTGGTTTTCTGGTATATCGCAATTTTGAGCATATACTTCAGCGTGGATCATCGTATAAGTAAATTTTTCACGTAAACTAAGATTCTTAAAATCAGCTGCGGAGAGAGCCAATATTCCAGTATCTGTACCATCTTTATCCTCTATTGGGGACAGCTTTGCTATCATTGCTTTGACTTTAGCCAAACCATAAGGTGGTATTGTCATCTTCGTTCTAAATTCAATAGCAGCAGGATCCATAATATAATCATTTTCCGTCTGTGCAAAGCCACAAGTCCAATAACCTAGGCAGATAAATAATAAAATTAAACTCTTCATAAAATATTGATAATACTATTTAAAAGTAATGAAATTATTCCTACCAAAAACAATTCCATTTGTCAAATCTAGTTGCTTAAATTTTATTTACAGCTGATCTATAAATGTCTCTTTTCTATATGTCCCCTACATTCCAAACTCCGAGTTATTTGATAAGCTTTCGAGAAACACAAAAAAAATCCCTGAATCCTATCAAATTCAGGGAAGTAAACTCTTTTTATAATTTTGCTTTCAGGAATAAAGTCCTTTTTTATCTATAAAATCTATCACTTTTTGGGGCGTGAAAAACTGAATATTTTTATGCTCTTTAATTGCCTTTCGTAGAAAGGTAGAGGAAAGTTCCATTAAGGGTGTATCAGTCATGGTTATGGAAGGATGCTCCTTTAGTTTCCCACCGTTATAACCTGGACGCGGATATACATAAATATGATAATCACGTAAAATAATCTCAGCATTCTTCCATTTTTCCAATGATTCTAAGATATCTTCTCCCATTAAAAGTACGAATTCTTTATTCGGATATTTTTCCTTTAGATGCGTTAATGTATCTATGGTATAGGACGGAACTGGCAAATGAAATTCAATGTCACTTACACGTAAATGTTCACAATCTTCAACCGCAAGATTTAGCATTTCTAAACGGTCATAAGGATCTGCTAAGGTCGATTTCTTCTTAAAGGGATTCTGTGGAGAGACCACAAACCAAACTTCATCCAGCCCTGTAAAATTGGCCATGTAATTTGCTATAATCAAATGCCCGACATGCACTGGATTAAAAGAGCCAAAAAACAAACCAATCTTTTTCATCTAGCACTTTATTTATTGATAAAACCCATAACAATTTCTTCTGCTTCAGCACAGGCCGTCGCCAGATCATAATTCTTCAGGATAACATCAAACTTATTCGCATAAGTAAGTTCCAATTCTGCTTTGGCAAATCGTTCTTGCAGTTTTTCCTCCGAATCTGTACCGCGTCCAGTCAGACGTTCTTTAAGTACTTCCAAGGAAGGTGGCTGTACAAATATGGAGATAGCCTGTTCTGGGAATTTAGATTTCAGGCGCAACCCACCAACAACATCGATATCGAAAATAACATTTTTACCTTCTTTCCAGATGCGTTCGATTTCTGAACGCAAAGTGCCATAAAATGTACCCGAATATACCTCTTCAAACTCGATAAATTCTTGTTTGGCAACCTTATGTAAAAACTCTTCCTTGGACATAAAGTAGTAGTCTTTTCCATCGATCTCCTGTCCTCTGGGATCGCGGGTACTCGCAGAAATAGAAAATTCTATTTTATCGCCATGTTTACTTAATAGGTCTCTTACTATAGTTGTTTTTCCAGCCCCCGACGGTGCAGAGAAAATAATTAATTTACCGCTCATCCTTATAATACGTTGAGCAATTGCTCCTTTATTTTTTCTAATTCTTCTTTCATTTTAACCACGATCTGCTGAATACCGGCATGATTAGCTTTGGACCCTAAGGTATTGATTTCACGTCCCATTTCTTGAGAGATAAAACCTAATTTCTTACCATTGGAATCAGCAGAATCAAAGGCTTTCAGAAAATAGTTACAATGGGAACGCAATCTAACTTTCTCTTCAGTAACATCCAATTTATCAATATAGTAAACAAGTTCCTGTTCAAAACGATTCTGATCTACATTCTCTTTGCCCACGCTGTCATTTAGAAATTGCTCTATACGTTGTCTAATCAATGGGATACGCTCAACTTCCAAACCTTCCACATCACCTAGATAAGTCAAAATAAGTTCAGCTCGCTTTTTTAGATCTTGAGCCAATACATTTCCCTCGTCCTCACGGAATGTATTGAAATGTCTGACCGCATCGTAAAAAGCATCCATCAATACGCTGGATTCTTCATCATCAACAGTATCATCGTTATTAGTGACAACTTCCGGCATATTCAACGCCAATTCAAATAAATTAACTTTATTGTCATTTAACTCATTTGCAATCTGCTGCAATTGACCATAATATTTTTTCAGTAAATCAGCGTTGATGGATGAAGCCTTGGCTGTTTGATCAGTATATTCTACAGCCACGTTCAGATTAACTTTTCCGCGTTCGATAAGCTTACTGCACTCTGTGCGCAAGGTCAATTCTTTGTCCGAAACTACTTTGGGCAGACGAAGATTTAATTCAAGGAATTTTGAATTTAAGGACTTTATTTCGACACTATATTTGACTTTACCGTTATCTTTGGAAGCCGTGCCATATCCTGTCATGGATTTTATCATATGCAAAGGTATGACTTTTCAAATAAAAGTTGAAGACGCAACATCGATTAATTGCTGATACTCCTCAAATTACCTTCAAATAGGCTAGTTTATTTACCAATCATGCTTAGCAATAATAACAACGAGATAGCTTTCGTAAGGTTTAGCTCCTTTACACTTTACATAACCTATTCCGATATCATATAGCGAGCCATTCCATTGATCCATACCTAACAGATGTGTACGATGATGATAACCGGGCGCTTCTCTACCGATGATCAATGCTTTAATCGCATCGGTCGCACTGGCGCGATTAGCAGCAATGGATTCAAAATTATTGGCATTCCTTTTTTTTAACCAAGCCTGATTGAGCTGGTATCCGGCCTCTTCAATAAAATAATTGGGGCCGTAACCTTCGGGAGAGACATGATCAAAATAAGACCGTTTGGCCATATCCTTAGCCCGATATTCTGCTACTTCGGCAAGTTGCTTGTTCCAATTAAGCTTTGTCCGGGTAACCTTATGCAAATTAAAAAGCTTCAGTTCCTTTTTATATCTCTCAGGATTTGTTCGGATTTTGTTCAAGAGATCGTAGGCTTCTTTTGCTTGATGACGATCGACAGTTACGCGTTGCGCTAAAGCAAACTGTGTAACAAATAAGGTAAATGCTAAAATGATGTATTTCATACCAATCCTTTAACCTTAAAAGACTGGATTTAGTATGGAATGTTTAATCTTTTTTTGACCTTTTAACAGCTAAAAACTGTATCAGCATGGGTATTAAGCTAATAAATATCACCGCTAGTATGATGAAAGAAAAGTTACGTCTGAAATAAGGAAGCTGTCCAAAAAAATACCCTGTCAGAACGAATATGAGTACCCACAATACACCTCCCAAAATATTGTATTTACCAAAAAGAGTATAAGGCATCTTTCCAATGCCTGCAACAAATGGAGAGAAGGTTCGGACAATAGGTACAAAACGAGCATAAACAATAGTTTTAGTACCATATTTTGCATAGAAAGCTTGTGTCTTTTTAAGATAGGCTAGTTTAAAAATTTTTGAGTCTGATTTAAAAACTCGAATTCCAAAATATTTACCTATCTCATAATTCACAAAATCTCCAAAAATAGCTGCACATATCAGAACAAGTAGGAAAAGTGACAGTGAAAGGTTGCTTTCTGGTCGCGCAATAATAGCACCCAATGCAAATAATACGGAATCCCCCGGGAGGAATGGTGTAACCACAAATCCTGTTTCAGCAAATATAACCAGGAATAGAATGAAATAAGTCCATCCAGCATAAGTATTGACAATCTGCAACAGGTGTTGATCAATATGCAGGATAAAATTGACCAGCTGATAAACAAACTCCATATTCGATAAATACAATAAAAAAAGGGAGTCCTATTGAACTCCCTTTTTAGTTTTTATTTTTTCTTTGACCAATTCAAATATAATAGGCAGTACTGAAATAAAAATGATCAGCAGTACCACTTTAGAAAAATTATCTCTAATGATTGGAATATTGCCCAAAAAATAGCCTGCTAACGTTATACCGCCGACCCACAACACCGCTCCAACAACGTTATAAGTAATAAAAGTACCGTAATTCATTTTTCCGATTCCGCCAACAAATGGTGCTAGCGTACGTACAATAGGTACAAAACGGGCAATTACAATTGTTTTACTACCATATTTGTCATAGAAAGCATGTGTTTTGGCAATCTGCTCATCCTTGACAACCTGTTTGCCAAAAAGTTTGATTTTTGTTAATCGCATCCCGAAGTGCTTTCCAATGGAGTAATTCAGCGAATCTCCAGTTACCGCTGCTATTAACAAAATCAAGATCATTAACCACACATTAAGTTCATTTGGTTGTGCAGCAAGCATTCCGGCAGCAAACAATAGGGAATCTCCCGGTAAGAAAGGCATGACAACAACTCCTGTTTCAACAAAAATAATGAGAAACAAAATAAGGTATGTCCATAGCTGATAGTCGTTGACGATTTCAACCAAATGCTTATCAATATGGAGAATAAAGTCAATAAGATGTGTAATTATTTCCAAACTGATCAGGAGATTAAGCGTTATTCAACATTACTGGCATAACCAACATTAAAATATCCTCGTGATCTTCGGATGTAGCAGGAATCAACAAACCGGCACGATTTGGTGTGCTCATTTCGATAACCACTTCTTCGCTTTCAAGGTTGTTTAACATCTCCACCAAAAACTTGGCATTAAAACCTATTTCCATATCATCGCCTTCAAATTGACATGACAAACGTTCATGTGCCTCATTGGAGAAATCCAGATCTTCAGCTGAGATATTCAATTCGCTACCTGAGATCTTCAAACGTACCTGGTGTGTTGTTTTATTCGCAAAAATTACAACCCTTCTCAATGTATTTAAGAAAAGTAACCGATCAACAGTTAGCTTATTTGGATTAACCTGCGGAATCACTGCGGCATAGTCAGGATAACGCTCATCAATCAAACGACAGATCAAGTTGATATTGCCAAAGCTAAAAAATGCATTTGTCTGGTTATATTCGATAGATACTGTTGTATCATCCGAAGGTAGTGACGATTTAAGCAGAGAAAGTGCTTTCTTAGGAAGAATAAGTGAAGCAGGTTTTTCAGCGCTGATATCCGATCTGGTATAACGGACCAATTTATGTGCATCTGTAGAAACGAAAGTTACATTTTTCTCGGCCAATTGTACCAAAACCCCAGACATTGCCGGTCTTAATTCGTCATTGCTCACTGCAAAGATGGTTTTACTGATAGCTTCTGAAAGAACCGGAGCAGGCATTTGGATAATAGATCCGTTATCAATGGACGGAATTTTAGGAAAATCATCTGCATTTTCTCCGCTCAATTTATATTTACCATCGCCAGCACTAATTTCAATAGCCAATGTATTCATGTCTACTGAAAAAGCAACAGGTTGATCAGGGAGAGTTTTTAATGTTTCTATCAAAATCTTTGAAGGCATTGCTACCCTTCCTTCTTCTTTTGCTTCAATCTGTAAAGAAGTAACCATACTTGTCTGCAGATCGGTAGCAGAAATAGTCAAGTTATTGTCTTTTATTTCAAAAAGAAAGTTTTCCAATATTGGCAAAACAGTACTTGTACTAGATGCTCCATTGATAGCTTGTAACTGCTTTAATAAAATTGATGTTGATACAATGAATCTCATTTCCTAATTACTAATTATTATGTGCAATAATACACAAATTAATCAATATTTTTCGGTTTTGTAACTGCCTTTCTTTCCACATACGAAGATTTATTACACGTAAATAAGCGATTGTATTTCAATTAATAAGCACACTTCCAAAAGTATAGAAAGCAAATACACCCTTATAAATCACAATATTTATTACATTTGTATAATAGCAATAGTGTATGCAGTTTAAAGATATCATTGGGCATAAAGACATCAAAGAACATCTTGTTCGTACGGTTCATGAAAACCGTGTGAGTCATGCGCAATTATTTCTTGGTCCAGAGGGATCCGGAAGCCTCGCGCTAGCTTATGCTTATGCTCAGTTTTTAAACTGTGAGAATAAACAAACTACCGATAGTTGTGGCGAATGCCCTTCCTGCCGAAAATACAGCAAGCTGATCCATCCAGATTTGCACATGTCTTATCCGTTTATTGCCAAGCACAAGGAAGATACAGCTACAGATTATGCTGAAAACTGGCGAAAATCCTTTTTAACCAATCCTTACATGGGGTTGGAATACTGGCGAAACCAATTGGATGCAGATAATAAACAGGTCAATATTAATATTGCCGAAGCACATGGCATCATCAAGAAATTAAGTCTTAAAGCATTCGAGGCTGAATATAAAGTTTTAATCATGTGGTTGCCCGAATATCTGGATACCCAAGGCAATGCGCTATTAAAACTGATTGAAGAACCGCCCGAAAAAACCTTATTTATTCTTGTTGCTGAAAATCAGGACAAAATTTTAAATACTATTATTTCACGGACACAACTGGTAAAAATAAAGAAACTGGCCCATACTGAAGTCGTTGATTACTTGAAAACAATGCATCATCTTTCCGATCAAGAGGCATCCGAGATAGCTTTTATAGCGGATGGAAATTTACAGGAAGCATTTAATCAACTCAACACACAGACCAATAATCATTTTGGCATTCTGGTCAACTGGTTGCGATTTATTGTATCGGATGCCGGTACAAATATGATCTCTTTGGTAGAAGAGGAATTATCTAAAATGGGTCGGGAAAATCAAAAAAGCTTTCTTTTTTATGCGATCAATATGATGCGGCAGATTATTTTGATCAAGGAGGGACTTTCTAATCTCGTATTTTTATCGGCAAAAGAATTGGACTTTGTCCAAAAATTTGCAGTTCATTATGATATAGAACAAATTGAAGCAACAATAAATCTATTTGAGGAAACGCACTATTTTGTCGAAAGAAATGCGAATCCCAAAATATTATTTTTAGATTTATCTTTGCAATTAACATTAATGTACAAATACAAAACGTTTCCGAAAGGAACTCAATATATATAAATAGAAAACTATGGGATGTGGCAGTTGCTCATCCGGCGGAGGTTGCGGTACTACCACAGTAAATGGTACACCGGCGGGATGCCAAAATAATGGCTCTTGCATGACCAGCGGATGTAATAAATTAGATGTATATGACTGGCTTTCCGATATGGATATGCCATCAAACTATAAACCCTTCAATATCGTAGAAGTACGATTCAAAGGATCTCGAAAAGATTTCTTTATTAATGTAGACAACCTTTACCTTGAAATGGGCGAAATGGTCATTGTAGAGCCCTCAACAGGTGGATATGATGTAGGCCACATTTCTTTGACTGGTGAATTGGTTAGATTACAGTTAAAAAAGAATAATGTTACCCCGGAGATGGTAACAAAAAAAATCTATCGGAAGCCGAATGAAGTGGATGTAGAAAAGTATAATGCGGCAAAAGATCTTGAATGGGAAACCATGCATAAAGCGCGTAAACTTGCTTTAGACTTAGGCTTATCGATGAAGATTTCCGACGTAGACTATCAGGGGGATAAAACGAAAGCAACGTTTTATTATACTGCAGAAGGTCGTGTGGATTTTCGTGAACTGATCAAGAAAATGGCCGAAGCATTCCGTATACGGATTGAAATGCGACAGATCGGTATGCGACAGGAAGCAAGCCGTCTTGGCGGTATCGGATCCTGTGGCCGCGAGCTATGTTGCTCTACTTGGCTGACAGACTTTAAAACGGTATCGACTTCAGCAGCCCGTTATCAGAACTTATCATTAAATACGTTAAAGCTGGCTGGGCAATGTGGCAAATTGAAATGCTGTCTCAATTATGAATTGGATAGTTATATGGATGCGTTGAAAGACATTCCAAATAATATCGATCGTATTGAGACACAAAAAGGTGTCGCTTATCTCCAGAAAACTGATATCTTCAAAAAAATGATGTGGTTTTCTTTCCCAGGAGCAGAAAACTGGATTGCTATGCCAGTTCAACAGGTCAAAGAACTTGTTGAAATGAACAAGCAGGGAATTAAACCTGAGGCTATATCAAGTGTAATAGATGCCGAAGAGATCCGAGAGGAAAAGATTGTCAATTACGATTACGAGAATGTAGTCGGTCAAGATAGTTTGACCCGTCTGGATGATCGCAATAAAAGGAAGAAAAAACGGAAAACGAAAAGCAATAATGCTAAACCGGAAAATAAAAATAGCCAGAAAAACGATAAAGCTGAACAAAACTCGCCAAAGCAGGTGGTAGCAAAACAGCAGAGCAATACGGATAATTCAAACACGGCACCGACGGGCAAAGAGAATAAAGAAGGTCAAAATAATCGACCAAAAAAACGCTTTAATCGTCATAGAAATAAAAACAAAGGCAACAATAACAACACTGCCTCAAAAACAGAATAAAACGAATATGCCTAATTAAAAATATTAGGCATATTCTATTTATATAGATTTAAAATGAAACTAAAGGCTTTTCTTTTTGGAATTTTATGTATTGGTTTATGGACATCTTGTGACCAAACTGCCATTTTAAATGAAAATAAACCTATCGAAAATAAGACTTGGTTACATACTTCACATCCTCGTTTTCAATTTCATATTAGCGACAATACGAAGAAATATGATGTATTAATGGATGTACGCCATACTCCAGAATATGCTTTCTCTAATCTTTTTGTTTTGATTTATCAGCAAAATCCTGATAAAAAAACACATACCTTCCGCAAGGAAATTAAATTGGCAAAATCAGATGGAAGATGGGCTGGAAAATCATCCGGTAGCCTCTACAATCAGCAGGCTATCCTGCATAAAGATTATATATTTCCGGACACCGGATTATATACGATATCCATTGAACAGAATATGCGGGAAAACCCCTTGCAAGAAATTACAGATATTGGATTAACCGTGATACCGAAATAATGTGGACTTTCCTACGATATCTCCTTCTTCCCTTTTCCATTATTTTTGGATTAGTCGTATGGTTAAGAAATCGGCTATATGATTTCCATTTGCTACCAGCCCAATCTTTTCAAATTCCTACCATCGTAATTGGTAATTTAGCTGTTGGTGGTACCGGTAAGAGCCCCATGACCGAATTTGTTGTCTCCTATCTTAGTAGTAACTACAAGGTAGCTATCCTCAGCAGAGGATATGGCCGGAAGACCAAAGGATTCCGGACAGTACAAATAGATTCTTTGGCAACTGAAGTAGGCGATGAACCATTGCAATTCAAAAACAAGCTTCCAAATGTCACAGTAGCGGTATGTGAAGATCGTTGTACTGGAATAGAAAAACTTCAGACGGATCATCAGCTTATTATCTTGGATGATGCCTTTCAACATCGAAAATTATCAGCATCATTTAATATCCTCTTATTCGATTTTAGATCTTTTTCTCAACCGATGTTTGTTTTTCCTGCAGGAAATTTCAGAGACTTACTTACTGAATCGAAACGAGCGCAAATCATAGTCGTTACAAAATGTCCGCCTAACATTTCTAGTGAGGAAAAGATACACATAGAAGAAAAGCTCCGTCGTTATAATAGAGAGGCCTTGATCGCATTTAGTCATATAGACTATTTTGAACCTGTTAGTGCTGATGGTAGACTAATTGATATCCGAGATAAAGATATCATATTAGTGACTGGTATTGCCAGGCCACAGCCCTTGCTAGATCACGTCAAGAAAAAAGCGAACGCTGTCAATCATATCTCTTTTGGAGATCACCATACATTTAACGACTCCGATATTGACCAAATCATAAAAGCTTTCCAATCGCTAAATAGCAGCAATAAAATAGTATTAACCACGGAAAAGGATTATCAACGGCTAAAGCCATATAAAGATCGTTTCGATACGATAGAACTCATCTATTTACCAATAGGACTTAAATTTAATGATCCAGAGCAAAGAGATCAATTTTGTAATATTATAAGTGATACAGTCGCATTAAGTGTTAATCAACCTTAAATTTTGTTAAGGGCTAATATTTTAGTAAACTTTTTCGTCAAATTTATATTCAAAAAGAAAGTAAACTTAAAATATAAAGCGATGAAAAAGAAAACTTTAATGGTAATAAGCGGCCTACTATTGGCGACAACAGTTTCTTTTGCGCAACAGCGCCAACAACGTAGTCCCGAAGAACAGGCAAAGATGCGTGTGGAACATCTAGACAAACTACTCACACTTAATCAAGTGCAAAAAGATTCCATCTATAATCTTACATTAAGCCAAGCCCAACAGCGAGCGGCAATAAAAAGTGATGGTGGAGACCGCAAAGCAAATATGGAAAAGTTTAAACAGCTTCAAGAAGCTCAGGCAACTAAAATAAAATCCTGGCTCACTCCAGATCAAATAAAGCTATTCGATGAACAGCAGGAAAAAATGAAGGAGAGAATGAAAAAACGTTCTGAAAACTAATTTAATGGAGGAGGTCGATTATTTATCGACCTTTTTTATTTAATCTATGGTTAGCTCCAATAATAGAAGTATACTTCTCTATAACATAAGACTTATAAAGCCTTGTAATACCATTATTAGGTCTTTTAAGACCATTATCCTTCTAAGTAAGCCTATTCCTTTCTTTTATACGAAAAGCGATTCCCACCCTTTATTTAAAACAAAACAATCGTTATCTATTGTATCTTGCAGAAAAAAAACACATATATCATTGATAATAAATAAGATACACAAACATGTAGCGTTAAAAATTTGTTAAAGTAACATACTTGATACAATATACCCCCCACATTAGTAGTTTTTATATCAAGAGATCATAGTTGTAACTTTTTAAATACAATTGATATGAAAAAGCTAATTTTAACAAGTATAGGATTGTGTCTGGCGCTTAGCCTAACATTCGCCCAACAGGTTACACCTGAAGAAACTGCTGCGAAAGCTACTACCGAACTGGTACAAAAGCTGAATCTGAATGATGAACAGAAAACTGCTGTATCCTCTATTCTATTGGACCAAGCAAAAGCAGAAGAAACGATTCTAAAAGACAGCAGTTCCACTGCTGCTGCGAAAGGCGAAACGCTCAATAAACTTCAAACAGAAGTAGATACAAAAGTCAGTCAATTACTGACAGAAGATCAAAAAACTATTTATCAGAAGGTAATTGCCGAACGTCCGGCAAAAGCTGTTCCGACAACGACCGAACCTTCTAAAACAGAATCCAGTTCAAACTAACAAAATTTTGGTATTTAATAAATAAAGACATTTATAGATTCATTGAATAATTCATTTAAAATTAAACATCATGAAAAAGTTATTTTTAACCGGTATAGGTTTCTTTCTAGCGATGAGCCTTACCTTCGCTCAACAAGCAACTCCAGAAGAAAATGCGACTAAAGTTGTGACCGAATTGGTCACGAAGCTTACGCTGAATGACGAACAGAAAACTGCTGTATCAACAATTGTACTGGACCAAGAAAAAGCAGTAGCAGCTCTAATACAGGATTCTACAACTACTCCGGATGTGAAAAAAGAGAGTATTGCAAAACTCCAAGGCGAATCAGATAACAAGATTGCTCAGCTATTGACAGATGAACAGAAAGCAGCTTTTCAAAAATATATCGAAGAGCGGCCTCCAGTAAGCATTCCTACAACACCGACACCAACGGAACAAAAGGAAAATACGAACGAAAATAGCAATCAACAACAACAATAATAATTCCGTTTAATGGAATTATTAAAACTCCGGATATGCTTTGGCATATTCGGAGTTTTTTTTAAAACCATTATTTATGCGATAACAGCGGATATCCCGAAAAAATAAGTTAACACTTGATAATTTAATCGCTGAAATAATGCTTTAAAAGAACGTATAAAATAGCATAAAAAGGGGCTACCCATTTTGGATAGCCCCTTTCCTTTAACTCAATATCAGGCGACACTACGATTTCAACTTTTTCATAATGTCACTGACATAAGTTTTAAATTTCTTGTCAGTTTCAATTAAATCCTCAACGGTTTGACATGCATAGATGACAGTTGAATGATCTCTTCCTCCAAAGAATGCACCAATCGATTTAAGTGAAGATTTTGTGTGGCTTTTCGCTAAATACATCGAAATTTGCCTGGCCTGCACGATTTCACGCTTTCGGACCTTTGACTTTACCATATCCACAGGAACCTCAAAGTATTCGCAAACTAATTTTTGAATAAAATCCATTGAAATTTCCTTATGTGTATTTTTCACAAAATTCTTCAACATCGATTTTGCCAATCCCAGATCAATTTCCTTTTTGTTCAATGTTGATTGAGCCAATAAAGAAACCATAGCTCCCTCTAACTCCCTTACACTGTTATCGATCTGTGTTGCGACATATTCCACGACATTTTCAGGTAATTCAATGCCATCAGAGTACATCTTCTTCTTCAAAATCGCCATTCTTGTCTCAAGGTCTGGAATTTGAATATCTGCAGATAACCCCCATTTAAAACGACTAAGCAAACGTTCTTCTAAGCCAGCCAAATCCTTGGGTGCTTTATCAGAAGTCAAAATAATTTGCTTTCCAGATTGATGCAAATGATTGAATATATGGAAGAAGATATCCTGTGTTTTCTCTTTACCAGCAAAGTTGTGCACATCATCCATGATAATGACATCCATTGCTTGATAAAAATTGACGAAATCATTGATCGTATTGTTTTTCAATGAATCGACGAACTGTTGACAGAATTTCTCACAGGACACATAAATGACCAACTTATCGGGAAGATTTCTTTTAATTTCATTACCGATAGCTTGGGCAAGGTGTGTCTTTCCCAAACCTACATCACCATAAATCATTAAAGGGTTGAATGATGTACCTCCCGGTTTGTTTGCTACTGCATAGCCTGCAGAACGAGCAAGACGGTTACATTCACCTTCAATAAAATTCTCAAATGTGTAGTTTTGATTCAATTGCGGGTCAACCTGCAATTTCTTTAATCCAGGAATAACAAACGGATTTTTGATATCTCTGTTCAAAGATACCGGTACAGGAATAGATTGTCTCTTACCCTCTGCCCCATTGCCATTCGATGGAAGATTAGTCGTATAAGGATGAGAAGCCGATGACTTCTCCACTACAATATTGTATTCCAATCTACCTTGCTCTCCTAGAAACTTCTTTACGGTCTTGCGAAGGATACCCACATAGTGCTCCTCCAACCACTCGTAAAAAAATAAGCTAGGTACTTGAATAGTTAAAACGTCACCCTCCAAACGGACTGCTTTCACAGGTTCAAACCAGGTCTTGAAACTTTGCGCTGGGATATTATCTTTGATAATCGAAAGACAATTATTCCAGACACTTGAATACGTTTTTTCCATTCTAAAATTGTTAATAAGTTGATTTACAATACGCGACAAAAAATATGTTGATAACTTTCTCTGAGAACGAAGATGACAAAAAAAAATCAGCTAAAAAACTAAAATATAAAAAAAATATCAAAATTCTATAAATCAGTCAGTTACCTTGTAAAATTGTGGAAAACTCGAGCTAAAATTGATCTCTAAAAATAATTATTAACATTCCAAATTTATTTCAAAAAAAAGAACAAAAAAAGTAGTAAACATACTACGGTTCAGTCTTAAAGGTATAGTCCTAAATTAACCAAAATAAAAGCGAAATACAACCTTTAGTTCATATATTTTTAATATTAAATTTATAAGAATTTAAAGTAGGCTTAACAACCTTACTGAGCTTCTCTTTATCGCCTCTTAAGGCTTTATCAAATCAAAAAATACGGTCGATTCGAAGCTGTAGAACAGTTATTTCTGTAACAAGATAGAATCCAATTTAATTCAAAAAAAAAGGAAATCCGTAGTAGGATTTCCTTTTTTTGAATATATATAGCAGAATTTAACCCACCATCGTATGGGTAAATTTTCCATCGCACATTTTCTTTCCCTCTTCCACAATGGCAGCTGCGTCATAATGAGAACTTTTCCACTGTGCATTCTGTTCAGCATGCTCAACAATACGATCAGGGATTCCCAATCGGACAACCTGACTATTGTATCCGTGGTCAGCCATAAATTCCAACACAGCTGAACCAATTCCGCCTTGAAGGCAGCCATCTTCAACTGTAATTATTTTTTTGAATTTTTTAAAGACCTGATGCAATAAAGATTCGTCTAAAGGTTTCGCAAATCGCAAATCATAATGTGCAGGATGTATTCCCAATTCGTTCAATTGTTGTACAGCCTTGACAGCTTCATTTCCAATAGCACCAAAACTTAGAATAGCAAGTTCTTCCCCTTCAGTAATCACCCTTCCTTTACCAATTTCAATTTCTGCAAATGGACGGCGCCAATCCGGCATTACACCATTTCCTCTTGGATAACGAATGACAAAAGGCCCCTTGTTAGGCAATTGCGCCGTATACATTAAGTTTCTGAGCTCTTCTTCATTCATCGGAGCAGAAACAGTCATATTTGGAACACAACGCATAAAAGCGATATCGTAAGCACCATGATGTGTAGCTCCATCCGCACCTACTACACCTGCGCGATCCAAACAAAATACTACATTTAAATTTTGTAAGGCAACATCGTGTATGACCTGATCATAGGCACGTTGCATAAATGATGAATAGATATTACAGAAAGGTAATAGTCCCTGTGTCGCCAAGCCAGCACTAAAAGTGACAGCATGTTGTTCGGCAATACCAACATCAAATGCCCGGTCCGGCATTGCGTTCATCATGATATTCATTGAAGAACCTGAAGGCATCGCTGGTGTTATACCAACTATTTTATCATTCGCCTCAGCAAGTTCGACCATAGTATGTCCAAAAACGTCCTGATATTTTGGTGCCACTGGTTTTTCACTCGAAGATTTTTTTATCTCTCCAGTAATTTTATCAAATAAGCCCGGTGCATGCCACTTCGTCTGATCTTTTTCAGCTAGTGCAAATCCTTTTCCCTTAACTGTGACCACGTGCAATAATTTGGGACCAGGTATATGCTTGAGATCTTCAAGAGTCTTAGCCAATTTCTTTACATCATGTCCGTCAACGGGACCAAAATATCTAAAGTTTAGTGACTCAAAAAGGTTGGCATTCTTTAATAAGGTCCCTTTGATACTTTTCTCTAATTTTTTAACGATACCGAGCGCATTTGGACCTACTTCAGAAATTTTGGTCAGCACAGCTGCGATATCATCCCGAAATCTATTGTATCGTTTTGATGTCGTAATACTAGTCAAATATTCTTTGAGGGCCCCAACATTGGGATCTATAGACATGCAATTATCGTTTAGAATCACCAATAAATTAGATTTAGCGATCCCTGCATGGTTCAATGCCTCAAATGACATTCCACCGGTCAGAGCGCCGTCTCCAATAACTGCAATATGCTGACGGTCTTTTTCTCCTTTAATTTGGGAGGCCACAGCCATACCCAAAGCAGCAGAAATTGAAGTAGAAGAATGTCCTACACCAAATGCGTCATACTGGGATTCAGAACGGTTCGGAAAACCCGAAATACCATTCTCAATACGATTTGTATGAAATATCTCACGACGTCCGGTCAGAATTTTATGACCATAAGCCTGATGTCCTACATCCCATATCAATTGATCATAGGGAGTATTCATTACGTAATGTAATGCCACTGTTAACTCAACGACTCCCAAACTTGCTGCAAAGTGACCACCGTTCACCGAAACCTGATCAATAATAAATTGACGTAATTCCTGGCTTAGTTGTTCTAATTGGTCCTCCTTTAGCTTTTTAAGATCAGATGGATCGTTTATTTTACTTAATAGTTCTCCAGCCTCAAATTGCATATACCGCTATTTTACATTAAATGTTTACACAAAGTAACGACAATTTTATTTAATCTTTAAAATAAATCGCACTTGTATATTGAACTACAACAAATAAAAACAGCAATAGTTTTTATGTGAACGATTCCAAAAGATTTTATTACGTAAATTTGTATAAGATATGCAAGTAGAAGAAGGTTACGAAATCAGGCTTCCTCAATTTGAGGGACCTTTTGATTTATTACTATTTTTTATCGAGCGGGATGAACTGAATATTCATGATATTCCCATTTCGAAAATTACCGATGATTTTTTGTCTTATGTAAGTCAAATGCAGGCACTCAATATGGAGATGGCCAGCGAATTTATCTTTGTAGCCTCTACATTGATGCGTATAAAAGCGAAAATGCTGCTTCCTAGACCGGAACTGGACGAAAATGAGAACGAAATAGATCTGAGAGAAGATCTTGTTCAGAAACTTATTCTCTATAAGCAATTTAAAGACATATGTGAGTCCCTAAGAGAAATGGAGGAAAACCGGCTTCAGTTGTATAGTAGAGGTAATATTCAGTATGACATACGTCAACGCCTTCAATTGGATGCTACAGGTGAAAATCTGGACAGTTTTGATCTGTATGGTCTGATGATGATTTATGAGCAGATGATGTATCAATTTCGCAATAGACCGGCCGAGGTAACACACACTGTGGTGAAGTATCCCTATACCATTGAACAACAGAAAAAGGCAATAGCCGAACTTATTGAAATCAATAAAAAATTAGATTTTCAGGAACTGCTGAAAAACTCTGAAAACAAGGTTCAATTCGTCTATAACTTCCTAGCAATTTTAGAAATGCTGCAGCAGCGGCTTTTGCAGATTGAAGTAGGATTGGGATATAACAATTTCAATGTCGAAGAACGGGATCCCAAACAAGAGGATTTAGTACTCGAAGAAGAATTAGAACAATAAAAAACGGTTGTCCAGCTTATTGGACGACCGTTTTTATTATTGCGTAAACATTTAAACATCAAAATACTTCAATACCACTCATTGAAAAATCCGCTGTTTCCTATAGGCATTTTAGTTTAATCCTTTTTTTTGAAAGCATTCCAGCCCTGTGCAGTAATTGGATAGAGATTTCCGGATTTAGAAATCATTTCGCAGCCTTCTGAAGCCGCAGTCATATAGCCTATAATACTAATGTCAGGTAGATTCTTGATCTTATCATGATCCGATTGAGCAATTGTAAATAGGAGCTCATAATCCTCACCTCCATTAAGTGCTGCTACGGTCGGGTCGATACCGAACTCACGTCCCGTATCGTAGGTCATCTGGTCCAATGGAATTTTTTCCTCATACAATCTACATCCTTTGTCCGATTGCCGGCAGATATGAAGTATTTCAGAAGCCAAACCATCCGAAATATCCATCATCGAAGTGGGTATAATCGCTAATTTTGCAAATAATTCAACAATATCTTTTCTTGCTTCCGGTTTTAGCTGACGTTCAACAATATAGTCTTTGCCTTCAAGATCTGGTTGCACATTTGGATTTTCCAGATAAATGTTCTTTTCTCTTTCCAATAGCTGCAATCCCATGTAGGCAGCTCCCAAATCCCCAGATACACACAATAGGTCACCTTCCTTTGCTCCATTACGATAAACAATCTTGTCTGCCTCGGCATAGCCTATGCTAGTTACAGAAATTACGAGGCCCTGAGCCGAAGCCGAAGTATCTCCGCCGACCAAATCAACATTATACTTTTTGCAAGCTATCAAAGCACCCTGATAGATCTCTTCTACTGCCTCAAGTGGAAATTTGGAAGATAACCCAATAGAAAAAGTAATTTGGGAAGCAATTCCGTTCATCGCATAGATATCACTCAAGTTTACCTGTACTGCCTTATATCCCAAATGTTTTAGAGGTACATATCGCAGATCAAAATGAATACCCTCCAGGAGCAAATCAGTGGAGATCAAAGTTTTCTTTCCCTGAAAATCCAATACGGCCGCGTCGTCACCAATTCCTTTAATGGTAGATTTTTCAGTCAGCTCTACCGCCTTACTTATGTAATCAATTAAACCAAACTCACCCATTTCTTCCAAATTGGTACGCTCAGTATTATCAAAATCAAACATGTCAAAAAATTTTAAATTTCAAAATATCATAATGCCATTACGAATATTGCCATAACCCGGATGGATTGGACAGCTAACAGCAATACAAAATATATCGATATGAAAAACAATCTGTTATCATATCGATTATTATCAAATAATATGCAAATTACTAAAGTCCTAAACTTGCTGATATCTCTAACATGCGCTCAATCGGGCGTTGTGCGCGAAGTATAACATCTTCAGGAAGCAGAATTTCAGGTGATTCATATTTCAAACAATTATAAAGCTTCTCAAGCGTATTAAGCTTCATGTGAGGACAGTCATTACATGCGCAGGCATTATTTGGTGGTGCAGGAATAAAAGTCTTTTCAGGACTAGCTTTTTGCATCTGGTATAGAATACCAGATTCTGTCGCAACTATATAAGCTTGCGCGCTATCTGTCTGCGTAAACTTAAGCATTCCTGCAGTAGAGCCTACATAATCTGCTTTAGCCAAAATATGATCCTCACATTCAGGATGCGCAATAAATTTAGCTTCCGGATATTCACTCTTTAAGCGATCGATCTTATCCTGTGAAAAAATTTCATGAACCATACAAGCACCATTCCAAAGCACTAAATCACGTCCAGTTTTTTTCTTTACATAGGCCCCAAGGTTACGATCGGGTCCAAAGATGATCTTCTGATCTATAGGGAGGCTCTCAACAATCTGGACAGCGTTACTTGATGTGCATACAATATCCGATAAGGCTTTTAATTCGGCCGTACAGTTTACATAAGTAATTACCAAGTGATCTGGATATTGCTCCTTAAACTTAGCAAACAGGTGTGGTGGACAGGAATCTGACAGCGAACAGCCAGCTTTAGCGTCTGGCAGGATTACTTTCTTTGATGGAGATAGTATCTTTGCCGTCTCCGCCATAAAATGCACTCCGGCAAAGACTATTAAATCAGCATCCGTTTTTGCAGCTTCCTGGGATAAACCTAGACTATCCCCAATATAATCTGCAATATCTTGAATTTCAGATTCCTGATAGTAATGTGCCAAAATTACAGCATTCTTTTCTTTCTTTAATCGTTGGATTTCAGCTACTAAATCCAATGAAGGATCAATCGGAGCATCATTATATCCTTTTGCCTGAAGCTCATAATTTACAATTTCCATGTGGGTACTTTCAACAGTTTATGAACAACAAAAATACACATTGTTATAAATATAAAAGTCAATAAAAAGCAAATTAATCAAATCGGTCGTTGGAACAAATAGCTATATATAAGGTATTTTAAGTTAAAAAAGTATAATTAAAAGAAATAATTAAAAATATATCTCGATTTAAACCCTTTTAGAGTAGAATATTCGGAAAAATACCAAACAGCCTCCTCATTATCGCAAGCTCAAAGACTTTGTTTCAAACTCTTTCAAACCAAGAAAATCACTTTCTCCCATTTTCTTGCTCATTGAACGTTCTTAGGCATAATACAAAGCAAGTAAAAATATAGCACAAACGGAAGCTTTATTTTTTAACATTTTCATAGTAAAGGATCGTCTACCCAGTAGAATCCAAAATTAAATAGGAATTGGGAAACAGTAAGGTTTATAGAAATCTAAAGACGTCGAAGCTGGAAATAAAATACATCGGCGACCGTAGTATTCGATACAATCACTTTAGATCATTTTCGGGGAGATATCAGCCAAATAGAATCTAAAAATCTAGAAAATAAAGTCTTTTAGAATACAATATTTAGGTAGGACAGTAGGAAGGAAGGCTTTTAACAAAATCTCATGACCTTTATTTCATTTAATTTTATTCTTACAACCGATAAAAATCAAAGTAAAATTCAATAAAGGTATTTTTTGCAATCCATTCTTAATTAAGGTCGATGAGAATCGGATATTTTTAATCTGCTGTAATATGATGTATTATAAAGCATTCTCAGGGGCTATAAACAGAAAAAATTCTTTTAGTATGTGCAAGTCAAACTCGCCATGATACAACCATCGGAACGGTTACGCTTATGAAGGCAGCCAAAGCAGTAGCCGCACACGCTCATCCATAATGCAAAAAGATGACAAATTTCTTGGCTCAAGGCTCCTAACAATATGCTAGAATTTTTATCTACAAAAGCGGGAGAAAATAGCGTACACGCAGCGCTTCTAACTAGCCTTTACCAGTAATATCATAAGTAAACAGCTATACAATTTGATATTTATGCAAAAACAATATAAATTTTTCTAAATCAAAATCTCAATGGCTTTAAACTAATAATCCTAGCCAAGCTCTTAATTTAAATAGATTCAAAACTGGAGATTTAGAAAAGATAAACTATACTTTCTAAATAATATATATAATTTTTAAAATATAAAGTTATAATTTTATATAATAACTAAAAATATTAAATAAGCTATTTCTAATTCGATGAAAAAAGGCCGCTAGAATCTGGTAAATCAAATGGCTTATCAACAATAAAAATTTACAGCATGCTGAGCCGGTTAATTTTAAAACAAGCTCGCTGAGAATAGGATAAAACGCACATTGTATCCGATCAGAGCTTTTATCTAAATCTAAAAGACTTTAAATTATAACACTCAAAATCAAAAAATGACTTTGGCTCGCAAATATAGTAAGAATGTTTGTTCAACAATGAAATTTCTAATAATAATTAGATATCATCCAATACCTAAACGATTTGCAAGGTGCTTTTCTTTCCCCATATACTTTCAAACTGTATTAAAATCCAATAAAAAATTAAGAGAACATCTCAAAAACATATATTCAATTGTAATCGAGTTTATTTTTTCAAAAATTTATATCAAAACGTTCCAGAATACGCTAAATACAAATAAATTTTTCGAAGAATTGTATATTCCAAAGAAATAACCCTTCAAGACGTTTGACGGCTATATTCTTTATTACAAAGAGGCCCTTAAATTACGGTAAAATGAAAAAAAAATATTTTAAAGTCTAATTCCAAAACCTAAACGACTTCAGGCTGCTTAAATTTCAATTACATCCCAATTTCGGATCTACTTATTTCTGGAAAACACTAGGAAAAACGCTTTCAAATTAAAATCACCGTAAAAAATTCGGGAAAAAATAAAAATATGCCAATCTAAGCGATTTAATTCTTAAAAGTTTCTATATCAAAAAATTTTAAACCGCTTGAGCTTCTCATAAAATGAAATTGAAACCAAATGCGGGCAAATAACTTGCTCTAACAGGAGCAAAAAATCAATTTTTATGCTAAAATCTACAGAAATCCCAATACAAGCTCTTTTATAATTCCATAAAATGTTGTTTAAAAAGTTTTTAAAAAAATATCTAACTCTAAAAAGGTTTAAAAAACCTTTTAAATCTAAATTTTCAAAATAAACTCGTTCAGAATGGGATATTTAAATAGGGGAGTTTATCCCCAACCAAATATTCCATTCTGAATAGGTTTGTTTCGATGTTGACAAAACTAAACAAAGATTTTCGAACGTATTCCACAATCTTTTTTTTCAATAAATACTAATTTTTTAAAATAGAGATTCTCTTATTGTTTATTAGGGTGTGGAAAAGTGGTATAAATTGATCTTTCTGAATTTTGATTTTAGGTTTTTACAGAGTTTTCAACAATTTTTCAACAGAAATTACGGATTAAAGAGCTGATTTTTAAAATTCTAATTTTTGACGTTTTTTATTTTCAATATTTTTTTGTTGAATAGTTCATGTCTAAAAAATGTGGAAATCTGTCAAATTTTGTGCGGAAAAATAATGACAATTCCTGGCCAGAGTAGGGGATTTGTGGAATGTTAAATACTTTTCATTTTTATTTAACCTTTTATTTACACGTTTTCCACATTTTTCGTTAATTTGAACCGTCACTTTTGGGATAATTTGTGAATTTTAAAATATATGGCAGATAGAAAAGTAGATTTTTTGGTCATTGGATCAGGTATTGCCGGATTAAGTTTTGCGTTAAAAGCTTCTAAATTTGGTAAAGTATTGATAGTCACCAAGTCCAATGAGGATGAGTCTAATACAAAATATGCACAGGGGGGAGTGGCTGCCGTTGTGGATAAGTCTGATAGCTTTGAAAAGCATATCGTTGATACTCAGATAGCTGGAGACGGATTATGCGATGTGGAAATTGTGGAAAACGTAGTTCGGGAGGCGCCAGATCGGATTGCTGAACTTATCGCCTATGGAACTTCCTTTGACAAGGAGGAATCCGGCGTATATGACCTTGCTAAAGAAGGGGGACACTCCGCTCATCGGATTCTTCATTATAAAGATATAACCGGTTATGAAATAGAAAGAGCTTTATTGGAACAAGCACATAATGATCCCAATATAGATATTGTGACACATTATTTTGCTATTGATCTAATTACCCAGCATCATATGGGGGAGTATGTGGATAAGAATAGGGATGATATTACCTGCTATGGAATTTATGCGTTCAATACTTCCTCACACCTTGTGGACAAAATTTTAAGTAAAGTAACCGTTATGGCTTCTGGTGGAGCTGGACATGTGTACTCAAGTACCACTAATCCGACAATCGCAACCGGTGATGGTATAGCAATGGTTTATCGTGCTAAGGGAAAGGTACGCAATATGGAGTTTATGCAATTCCATCCAACCTCTTTATATAATCCTAAAGATTCTCCGGCATTTTTGGTTTCTGAAGCTGTTCGTGGATTTGGAGGGATCCTAAGACGTTTAAATGGTGAGTCTTTTATGGAGGAATATGACGAACGAGCGTCATTGGCTCCTAGGGACATTGTCGCAAGGGCAATCGATGCGGAAATGAAAAAGTCAGGTATGGATTACGTATATCTGGATATTACCCATAGGAATAAAGAGGACATCATCAAACACTTTCCGAATATTTATGAAAAATGCCTTTCCATAGGGCTGGATATGGCTAAAGACTTTATACCTGTTACTCCGGCCGCGCATTATTTATGTGGGGGTATTTATGTGGATGATTTCGGAAGAAGTAGTATACGCAATTTATACGCTTGTGGCGAGTGCTCGTCAACTGGATTGCATGGAGCAAACCGCTTAGCGTCGAATTCACTGCTCGAAGCTCTTGTATATGCCCATAGGATATTTTTGGACGCTACCAAAACTATTGGATCAATGCAATATGTTGCCAACGTTCCTGATTGGGATGACTCCAAGACTTCACTTTCTAACGAGGATATTTTGGTCAGTCACAATCTACGGGAGTGCCAGAAAATAATGAGTGATTATGTAGGCATTGTACGATCAGATTTTAGGTTAGAACGGGCGCTAAAACGCCTACATCTATTATATGAGGAAACGGAGGATTTTTATCGTAATACTAGGCTTTCTGTAAAGCTTTGCGAACTGCGTAATGTGATCCAGGTCGCCTATATTGTGACCAAGTCTGCTATGCTAAGAAAAGAGAGTAGAGGTCTGCATTATACAACCGATTATCCTCAGCATTCAACCGTATTACAAGATACTATATTCTAATAAACATGGCACTTATTTTACCTGTTCTGGACAAATCTCCTGTGATTGCAGAAGAATGCTTTCTAGCACCAAATTCGACTATTGTAGGGGACGTGGAGATTGGGCACCATTGCTCGATATGGTTTAACGCCGTAGTACGTGGCGATGTCAATTATATTCGTATTGGTCATTATACGAATGTACAGGACGGTGCTGTTATTCATTGCACGTATAAAAAAAGCGGTACAACCATTGGTAATTATGTTAACATAGGCCATCAGGCGATGGTACACGGTTGTATAGTGGAGGATTATGTGTTGATTGGAATGGGGGCGATAGTGATGGATAATGCCGTGATAGAATCTAATGTCATTATCGCTGCCGGTGCCGTCGTTTTGGAGAATACACGATGTGAGTCTGGATTTTTGTATGCCGGGGTTCCAGCCAAAAAGATAAAAGCGCTAACTGACGAACAGAAGGCGCTTTTGCAACAGTTGCCACATAATTATGTATTATATAGCTCCTGGTTTTAGCTTAAACGTATTAGCAGTAGCTTTTCGTTATATTTTTTAAAACTGAATTTTATTCCTTTTTGAGTCCACTTAATGAAAAGCTATCTTTTTGTTCCCAGTTCGCCCGTATGGTAAAAACTTTATTTAAGTAGACAACAGGTTCAGGAAAAGTCTTCTTTTCAACATCGCCGGTATCCCATATTCCATTATTATTGCTATCCCGAATGACACGTAGGGTATACTTACCTCCTGGAAACTGTTTATAGGCTACCGAGGGGGTATTGCTATTGATTTTGTCTATCCTATAGATCTTATCTTTTTTCTCACTAATAAGCTCGACCAGATAGGTTGTATTACTATCCAGATCCGTAAAATCAAATGTAAGATCCCCATAATTTTCACTATCATCATAAGTAAGATCAAATTTTTTCTCTTTATTATGCTCTCCGAAATACCCCGTTATAGCACCTTCGCTAAATTCAATTTGATATTTTTTATCCTTTTTCCAGTTATAGCGGATATGGTAGATATTGGCGTCATTTGTGTCCACTGCCAATTGATAATTTGTTCTTACGAGAGAATCTTCTTTGAATTTTAGCTTCGCTTTATCTATATTTTTTATGGGTGTAAAAGCGGATACCTGTAAATGATTGACCCGATCTACTTTTCCATTATTTGGTGTGAACTGAGGATCAATTACCTGCTCTATTTTTACATTTCCCTTTCTGACAAGGATCGTATCCAGCGGTTTCTCATTTTCAGTTAGCACTAATTTTAGCGAATCTATTTTTAGATTTGGAAGAAATAGCGACGCGGAGTCTGAAGATTTTGAGAAGCGGACTATTTTATCCTTGTTGTTTACCTCATCATTCAGGATACTCAATTTTGGATGATCTATCCTTCTATTGAAGACAAGTAGTACACTTCCATTTTTTTCAAATTTCTTTTCTTGCGTACGGAATTTCTTTGGAATTGCTTTGAATACTTCGAGATCGATATTTGTTAAATCACGTTCCAATACAATTGAATCTTTTAGAAAACCTATTTCTTCATCGGGTGCATTATAGATTCGGTCGTTGTTTTTTTCCTGGAGCGCATAAATGCGATATGTCCCTTCACGTAGGTTATTAAGCTTGTAATTTCCGGCAGTATCTGTCGTTGTAAAGATATTTGCTTTCTTTTTTCCGAAAATAGAATCCTGGCTTGTGGGAATTAAGAGAACTTTAACCTCTTTTAATACCTCTTTTGTTACAGCACTCTTTACATTTCCTGATATACTAAGCGAGTCAATTTTATCACCTGTTGCAAATACGTAAGCATAATTTACCAAAGCGTTTCCTGCGTTATAATCTACAAGACCTTTACCGAAATAGATACTATAGGTGGTGTTTTTTTCGAGAGAATCCGGTAATGTGATTTCCAGATTTTTTTTCTTGATTTTGAACTCGGGGTTACTTCCCATATCCGGTGTGATGCTAAATTCCTTTTGTTGATTAGCCAATTTGACATACTCATCAAATGTGATGACAATCTTTTTATCGGTAAAATTCTTTGAGAAGTTCGCAGGACTTTCCTGTAGAATCTTTGGTGGAATGGAATCTTTTGGTCCTCCCGTTGGTTGTTGTATACTCGCACATTGTATAGACAAGCCAATGAGCATTATAAACATGCTTAAAATAAGTAATCTCGCTTTTAAGCTATTTTTTAGCCTTTCTGAGCTACTTTTATTGCTTTTTAAGGAAGTTGTCATAAAAAATAAAATATTGTCGTAAATCGCTTATTTTAAGCTTGTTTATTTTTATTTGTAATAAATTGATAATCAATATATTAACTCATGTATACCATTAAAACACTGATATCCGACGGCGATACACCAGAAATCCTGGATGCTTGACCTAATGTTCTAGGTTTTACCTTTGCCAATTTCTGTCTAGCTTCTATTGAGAGTGAAGTTAGCAAACTATAATCGAAATCCGGATTAATTTCTCGATCTTCCATCTTCTTCATGCGGTTCACAATATCGATTTCTTTTTCAAAGTAGCTTTCATATTTCAGATTGATCTCTGCCTGCTCTATGGTTTCATTGTCAAATTGAGAAACGTACGCTGCAAAGCCTTCGTCGCCTTTTACGATGTCCTGTATATTAACTTGTGGTCTGGCAAGCACGTTGCTTAAACGTGTTTTCTGAGTAAGTGCGCTCGATCCTACTTCTGACAGAACGATATTCATCTTTTCCAGATTTGTGGAATTCTGTTTGAGGTATTCAATAATGCTGTTTGAATTTTGGATCTTATCCTGAACTTTCTTTAATCTTTCCTCTCCCACTAATCCCAGTTTATAGGCTAGTGGTGTCAGACGGATGTCTGCGTTATCCTGGCGTAATAATAAACGATGCTCTGCTCTTGAAGTAAACATGCGATATGGTTCTTCGGTTCCTTTAGTGACTAGGTCATCAACTAATACTCCGATATAAGACTCTGATCTTTTTAGAATAAGTTCTTTATCGTCATTGACACGTTGATGTGCATTTATACCTGCAAGGAAACCTTGCGCCGCTGCTTCTTCATAGCCTGTAGTTCCATTGATCTGTCCAGCGAAGAAAAGATGTTTTACCAGCTGAGTTTCCAATGTGAGATCAAGTTGCATTGGCGGGAAGTAATCATATTCTATGGCGTATCCAGGACGATACATCTTTGCATTTTCAAAACCCGGAATCAGTTGCAATGCTTTTAGCTGTACATCTTCTGGAAGTGAGGTCGAGAATCCATTTACGTAAATTTCTACAGTTTTGAAACCTTCTGGTTCTACGAAAATTTGGTGGCGTTCACGTTCTGCAAAACGATTTATTTTGTCTTCTATTGAAGGACAATAGCGCGGGCCTAATCCCTTAATCCGACCAGTAAACATAGGTGATTTTTCGAACCCTGTTCGGAGCATTTCGTGTACTTTATCATTGGTATATGTGATCCAACAGCAACGTTGTTCTGTTGGCATCTCGACATCAGTATAAGAAAAACGGCCTTTCTTTTCGTCACCCCACTGCTCTTCCATGAGCGAATAATTAAGACTACGTCCATCTATCCGCGGTGGCGTGCCTGTTTTCATTCTGCCGGATTCGAAGCCCAGCGAAACCAGCTGTTCAGTTAGTCCGGTAGCGGCCTTCTCTCCTGTCCTGCCACCACCGAATTTTTTATCACCGATATGGATCACCCCATTTAGGAATGTTCCATTTGTTAGTACAACGGCATCAGATTCGATTTCTATGCCCATGGAGGTAATCACCCCGCATGCTTTTCCATTTTTGACGATGACTTCCTTTACGGTGTCCTGCCACATGTCTAAGTTTGGAAGAGATTCTAGTTGTAACCTCCATTCTTCTGCAAATCGCATGCGATCATTCTGTGTACGCGGACTCCACATGGCTGGGCCTTTCGATAGGTTAAGCATGCGAAATTGAATAGTTGATTTATCTGCAATGATCCCGGTATATCCCCCCATCGCATCAATCTCTCTTACGATTTGTCCTTTGGCCACACCACCTATAGCCGGGTTACAACTCATCTGAGCTATCACACCCATATTCATTGTTATAAGTAAAGTGGACGACCCCAGATTAGCCGCTGCTGCCGCTGCTTCACATCCGGCATGTCCGGCACCTACTACAATTACATTATATTTTTTAAACATCTTTTAATTCTTGTTCCACGTGAAACGTGGCTTTTTATTTGTTTACAAATTTACTCTTTTCTTTACGTTCCACGTGAAACGCAATAGAAAATTTTACATAAATTCAGCTAGATATAACCACCTTTCTGATTTTTGGTCTATTTGTTCCTGTATCGTTTTTATCTCTTCTGATACTTCTGATAGTTTGACATGATCCGTCAGTTGATTTAGTTCTCCCGTCTTCGCTTTTAGTAGTAATTCTAGATTTTCTATTTCTGTTTCGAGTTTGTTATATTCAAGCTGTTCCTTATAGGAGAGTTTTTTCTTTTCTTCTTTTACCTGAGGTTTTGCAATTTCCTGAATATTCTTTTTTTGCTTTTCCTTTTCTAATTTTTGAAGTTCTTCTTGCTCTATTTTGAAGTCTGCGTAGTTGCCGTTGTAAATACGGATCTTACCTTCACCCTCAAAAATGAAAAGTTGATCTGTCAACTTATCCAATAAATATCTGTCGTGAGAGACCAATATAAGTACGCCATTATAGTTATCAAGGAATTCTTCTAATACATTTAGTGTATCAATGTCCAAGTCGTTAGACGGTTCATCCAGTATAAGAAAATTAGGGTTCTTCATTAACACGCGCATAAGCTGGAGGCGTTTCCGCTCCCCACCACTAAGCTTGTTTACGAAACCAAACTGCTTTTCAGGGGGGAATAGAAAGTGCGTGAGCAATTGGGAAGCTGTGATTACTTCTCCATTTGCCATCTCGATATATTCCGCAATGTTTTTTACAACATCAAGTACACGGTCGTTTTCGCTTACTTCAAGCCCGCCTTGTTTATAGTATCCATATACCGTTGTATCTCCTATTGCGATCTTCCCGCTGTCCGGATTTTCTTCTTTTGTAATCAGATTGAGAAAAGTCGATTTACCCGTTCCGTTTCTACCCGCTAGCCCTATACGGTCTCCTTTTTTGAATATGTAAGAAAAATCAGTTATAATTTCTTTTGCTCCATAATGCTTAGCGATATGTTCCAGTTCAAGAATTTTTGATCCCTGCCTGCTTACTTTTACGCTCAACTGTACAGAGTCATTTCCTTTAATTGATTTCGATTTTTCTTCTAGATCATAAAAAGCCTCTATACGAGATTTTGATTTGGTCCCTCGTGCCTGAGGTTGCCGACGCATCCATTCTAACTCTTTCCGAAGTAAATTTCTACTCTTCTCAACCATGACGGCATCAATTGCTTCACGGTCGGATTTTTTCTCCAAAAAGTAGGCATAGTTACCTTTGTAAATAAAAAGGTTTCCCCTATCCAGTTCTCGAATTTCCGTACAGATATTGTCAAGAAAGTAGCGGTCGTGAGTGACTAAGAGTACTGTTTTATTCCCGGTAGTGAGTAACTTTTCGAGCCATTCAATGGTCTCAATATCCAGGTGGTTGGTTGGCTCATCAAGAATATATACGTCTGGTTCGTCAATCAATAGTTTAGCCAAAGCTAATCTTTTACGTTGACCACCGGATAGACTTTTAATATCCTGCTTAAAATCCATAATGTTTAAACGATTTAAAATCGTCTTTATATTATGTTCATACTCCCAGGCATTCAGTGAACTTATTTTTTCGGTGAGGTCTTCTAATTTTTTTTGATCAATATCACTATTTTCGAGCAGTTCTTCATATTCTCTTATGAGACGCTGTTGATCGTTGTCGGCACTATAAATAAAATCATTGATCGATTTTAATCCTGTGAAATCAGGATCTTGTTCAAGGAAACCTATTTTTATTCCTTTTTCTTTTACAACTTTTCCCGAAGTTGGTAAGGTACGCTCTGCCAAAATAGAAAGCAACGTTGATTTGCCTGTACCATTTATGCCAACCAAAGCCACCCGCTCCCCTTTTTGGAGTCCGAAGTGTAAGTCTCTAAAAAGCCATCTATCATGGAAGGAATGGCTTACTTGTTCTGTAGCTAAAATACTCACGTTATATCACCCTAAATTAATCTTAGTCGTTTTTATACAATAAAAATACCTTTCGAAAATATTTTATTTTCAAAATTTTTATTTAATGTATTGAAAATCAATTATTTACTTTTTTAAATTCGATTTCCAATTGTTTATATAGTGAATCAATAATCTTTTGATTGCTGACTAATTAAATCTTAATGGGGCTTTCTATCATGTTAAAGGAGTAAATCAGAAGCTAAGTCGAAAATCCCGTTTAGCGTAATCTCAGTAACAAGTTGATTTAGAATGCACGCAAAAATAAAGAAATAGTTTCTTATTCGATGCGAAAAAAGCTTCGTTGTGTGATAAAACGGCAATAATGATATTACCTTGATAAATTTAATTCAATGCATAATCAGCAATCAGATTGAAGCGTGGTATTTCAACCTGAAAACTACTATTATCCAAAGAACGGATCATGTTGTAATGGCCTTCCATGAAACCAAATTCGCTGTTAAGATTACATCCCGAAGTATATTGATGTACCTTGCCCGGTTCAATTATCGGTTGTTCACCTACAACACCTTCACCGGATACTTCCCTATAGTCGCCCTTAGCATCGAATATTTTCCAATAACGACTGATCAATTGAACCGTGTAATCGCTCAAATTTTCTATGCTAATGTGATAAGCAAACATAAAATGTTCACGGTCGGGATTCGAATACTCCGATTGATAGATGGTTTCAACCGAGATTTTTACGCCTTCTGTTATTTGTGTGATCATTTGGATGATGTTTATTGTTGCAACAAATACTTATGCTAAAATACTAATAATGAGTTTAAAATTTACAAACTTAATCATTTTTAAAGGTTAAATTGTGCTAAGTTTAAAATTACTGTAGTCAAGTGATCCTTAAATTAGTAGGTTTGTATATGGCAAATGGTATATTATATTTAATTCCTGTCCCTTTGAGCGATGACGCAGCATTTCAGTCTTTTACTCCTTATTTGGTAGAGACAATAAATACGCTGGATGAGTATATCGTGGAAAATGAGAAGACGGCAAGAAAGTTTCTGAAGTTAGCAGGACTTAAAATTCCCCAAAATGCATTGAAGATACACGATTATGGGAAACATGTTCGGGACAAAGGAAATATTAATGACTTTTTTGATGGTCTTAAACAAGGTCGAAATGTCGGTTTGATGTCCGAGGCTGGTTGTCCGGGGGTAGCCGATCCTGGCGCTTCTATTGTTGCTCATGCTCATCAGCTTGGAATTAAAGTGGTACCATTGGTTGGTCCCAGCTCCATCTTGCTTGCACTTATGGCTTCGGGATTTAGTGGGCAGAAATTTGCTTTCCATGGTTATTTACCTATCGATAAAAACGAGCGTACAAAAAAGATCAAAGATCTGGAACTGCAATCCATGCGTGAGAAACAAACTCAGATTTTTATTGAAACACCTTTTCGAAACAATCATCTTTTGGAAGATCTTCTCAAAACCTGTAAATCCAGTACTCAGCTTTGTGTCGCGTGTAATGTGACTTCGGCAGACGAATCTATAAAAAGTCTGACTGTTGCTGAATGGAAAAAACAGAAAGCGGATTACCATAAAAAACCGACAATATTTTTGCTGTATGTCTAATAAGTTATGTTGAGTTCTCCCCTACCCTGCTTTAGCTGTTGAGGCAGTTTTAATATGAAATCTCTCTTTAAATAAGGATAAAGCTAGGTGTAGTTTTGTGAGTAATTACTCACATATGTCATTTTCGACTGAAAAATGGAAAACGCTTATTGGAACATAGCAAATTGTTGAGTAGATTTAGGAGGAGTGATGTGTCAATTTGACTAAACATAATGTGATGAAATTTAATAAATTAGGTTATTTTATATTGTTTTTTTCATTAGTTGTAGGCTTAAAATCTGCTTATGCACAGCAAACTACTTATGTTATTGTACATGGTGCCTGGGGTGGCGCCTGGCAATTTAAAAAGACAGCAAATGAATTGGAGAAAAAAGGTCATAAAGTTTATAGACCCACACTAACAGGGCTAGGTGAACGTTATCACTTAGCAGATACTTCCATTCGTTTACAGACCCATATCAATGATGTTATCAATACGATATTATTTGAAGATTTGCGGGATATTGTACTGGTTGGCCACAGCTATGGTGGAATGGTTATAACCGGAGTTGCGGATAGCCTTCCAGATCGGATAAAAAAGTTGGTATATTTAGATGCCATTCTTCCGGAGGATCAGGAGTCCGTTCTGACTTTGATGGGTAAGGCGGATGGCAACAATGGACTTTTAAAATATGGGAAAGAAGGTTTTATTATTCCATTTTGGGTAAAAGACGATACGAAGTTTCCGCGGGATGTCCCCCACCCTTTGAAGACGATGAGCGATGGAATCAATTTAAATAATCCGGAAAGGGAGAAAATTCCGGCAACCTATATCCTGACCTACGAGGGAGATCAGCCCATGGAAAAAGATGATTTTTTTCAATTTTATGCGAAAGCAAAAAAGAAGCATTTCAAAACTATTGAATTGATCGGTGATCACAACCCGCAAATAAAAAAGCTGAAAGAATTAGTAGATTTGTTATTACAGGAACGATAAATAAGAGTAAGATTTCAATGTCACAAGAAGAATTAATAAAAGAGTTAAGTAAACCTGAAGTATTATACGCGGCGTTAGGCCTCGTTGTTATACGCATTATTATTTGGTTGTTATTTGCGAATACCATTCGTAGGACGTTAAACCTGATAGCAGTAGAAAATAGATTGATGACACCCAATCAATCTTGGCTGGTAGCCGTTCCTTTAGTCAATATTTATTGGAATTTTCAAGTCGCTTCCCGTTTGAGAGATTCTCTTATCAATGAGTTTTACGACCGCAAGATCGCGGTTGAGGAAAATCCGACATTTCGGAAAGGATCATTATATGCATGGATTTACCTGGCGACAAATATTCCGTTGCCGATTGCTATTTCAGGCGTGCTGGTTATCATGCACTTTGTCACCTTGGCTAACTATTGGTTTAATATCAGCTCAAATCGTAGAATTTTGGAAGAACATGATAAATTTCGAGAAAAGGAGGCTATTATAAACGATGAAAATTAAAGCGGTTATTCAATATCTGGAGCAGTTGGCTCCATTGGATTTGCAGGAGACTTACGATAATGCAGGATTGATTGTCGGCAAAGCAGATCAGGAGATTACCAAAGTATTGATTTCGTTGGATTGTACGGAGGAGGTAGTACAGGAAGCGATCGAAAAGGGATGTAATTTGATTATTTCACATCATCCCATTGTTTTCAAAGGATTAAAAAAATTCAATGGAAAGAACTATGTAGAACGAACGGTCATAAAAGCAATAGAAAATAGAATTGCGCTCTATGCGATACATACCAATTTGGACAATGTCACTGGCGGGGTCAATTCCAAAATAGCTGATAAACTGGGACTGGTTAATCAGGCGATATTGGAATCCAAGCCAAATGTACTACGCAAAATGGTGGTATTTGTCCCCAGGAGTCATGTAGAAGAAGTCCGGAAAGCTTTGTTTGATGCCGGAGCCGGTCAAATTGGAAAACATTACGATCAATGCAGTTTTAATACTGCCGGTTATGGAAGTTTTAGGCCTTTGGCGGGGGCTGAGCCCGCTATTGGCGAAATAGGAACACAGGAACGTGTCGAAGAGACACGCATTGAAGTGATCTATAAACGTTCGATTGAAAGAAAACTTCTTTTGGCTCTCTATGAAGCACATCCTTACGAAGAAGTTGCATATGATCTTTTCGATTTACAGAATACAGCTGGAGAAATTGGAGCTGGAATGATTGGTAATTTATCCGAGCCCATGGATGAATTGGGATTTTTGGCTTATTTGAAAGAGAATCTCAAGCTAAATGTAATTCGCCATACAGCCCTTCTGGGAAAGAAGGTGAGTAGAGTTGCAGTTTGCGGTGGTGCAGGTAGCTTCCTATTGGGGGCGGCAAAGCGTTCTGGTGCTGATTTTTTTGTCACAGCAGATTATAAATATCATGAGTTTTTTGATGCAGAAGGTGAGATTGTCATTGCAGATACGGGACATTTTGAGAGCGAACAATTTACACAAGAATTATTGTACGACATTATTACGAAAAAATTTCCTAACTTTGCAACCTTAACAACAGAAATAGATACAAATCCTATAAAATACTACAGTTGATGGAACAAACCGTAGAACAAAAATTGAAAGCATTATGGCTTTTGCAAGCCATACATACTAAAATAGACAAAATTCGCCAGGTTCGTGGTGAATTGCCTATGGAAGTTGCAGATCTTGAAGATGAGATTGCGGGTTTAGAAACTCGTATTGAGAAGATCAGAACAGACTTAGACGATTTAGAAGATTCAATCGTTAAGCGTAAAAACATGATTAAAGATGCCCAGGCTGCTATCAAGAAATATGAGTCGCAGTTAAATGAGGTAAAAAATAATCGTGAATATGACGCTATTTCGAAAGAAATTGAAATCCAAGGTCTTGAGATTCAGGTTTGTGAAAAAAGAATCAAAGAAGCAGAATTCGAGATTCGCAATAAAACAGAAAACTACGATGCTACCGTAGGTAACCTGGAATATAGCAAAAACGAACTTGAGGGTAAAAAGAAAGAATTGGAAACAATTACTTCTGAAACCCAAAAGGAAGAAGATGCGTTATTGGCTAAAGCTGCTGAAGCGGAAGCTAATATAGAAGAGCGTTTGGTAAAAGTTTATTACCGTTTGCGTAATTCTTTCAAAAATGGTTTGGCGGTCGTTTCTATCGATCGTGATAGCTGTTCAGGATGTCACAATAAAATCCCTGCTCAGATGCAATCGGAGATTCGTCAACGTAAAAAAATCATTATCTGCGAACATTGTGGTCGCGTTTTGGTAGACGAAGGTATCGTATTGGAAATTGAACAAGAATACGGTTTCTAATCGTTAATAACAGAATAAAGCCCTGCTCAAAAAGCAGGGCTTTTTTTTTAAGATATTTTTTATGCAACTTTGTTGATATACGAACTTATTTGTTTCATAAAATAGTAGCTTTGTATTGTAATTTTAACCTTTATATTTTTATGAAGTTGGTATGCGAATCGCAGGTACTATAAAGCAGTAGTTTCGCATATTAATTTTAACCATTGAAAATTTATGAATAAAACTCATTTTAAGTTTATTGCGGCACTTTTGATCGGTACTTCATTTCTACAGGTCAAAGGACAAGAGACTTTATTACTCCGAAATCCAAGCATCAGTGCCAGTAATATCGCTTTTGTCTACGGTGGAGATATCTGGTTAGCAGACAAGAATGGTGCAAACCCGAGACGTCTGACCACAAATCCCGGTGTCGAACAAAATCCGATGTTCTCCCCTGACGGGAAGAAAATTGCTTTTACGGGCAATTATGATGGTAACACCGATGTGTACGTTCTTCCTATTGAAGGAGGAGAGCCTCAACGTATTACCTATCATCCTTCTTCGGATGTATTACGTGGCTGGTTGAATAATGATGAAGTATATTATACCACATCACGTGATTTCACCTATGCGCTAAGCCCACGCTTATATAGTTCTAATATTCAGCGACTGGGAATGGATAAGGCTTTATTGATGCCCGAAGCAACGCAAGGCAGCCCTTCCGCAGATGGGCGCTATTGGGCTTATATTAAAAATACTGATCCAACGGAGCGCGATCGTGTAGCGTTCAAACGCTACCGTGGTGGAGGTACACCTACCATTTGGATCTTTGATACAAAAACCAAGGAAATAGAAGCCATTCCACAGGTAAAAAGCAACGATGTCAAACCCCTATGGTTAGGTAACAAGGTATATTTCCTATCAGATCGCGATAAAATAGTAAATATTTTCAGTTATGATACCAAGTCAAAGAAAGTTGAAAAGCTGACTGATTTCAAAGATTATGATGTTCGCTCGCTAAATGGAAATGGCAATGAATTGATTTTTGAATACGCAGGCATTTTGAATACATTAAGCCTGAATAACAATAATAAGATAACTGCCCTACACATTAGTGTACATACGGATGCCATGTTTAAGCGTCCTTTTTACAAAAATATCAAGGAAGACATTCGCTATGTGGCACTGTCTCCTACCGGTCAACGTGCCCTGTTTGAGTCACGGGGAGAGATCTTCACTGTACCTAAGGAAAAAGGTGAAGCCCGTAATTTGTCGAATTCTCCGGGCTCACACGAACGTTTTCCAGATTGGTCACCAAATGGAAAATGGGTTTCTTATATTTCGGATAAAAATGGCGCTTACCAGTTAGTTTTAGTGGATCAGTTTGGAAAAGATCAGCCATTGTATTTCAATCTGGGCGAAACGAATTTTTATTTTGAACCTACCTGGTCTCCGGATTCAAAAAAGTTATTTTATAACGATGCCCATCTCAATCTATATTACATTGATATTGCATCGAAGGCTATTGTGAAGGTTGCAGATGATAAACTGAGTGGTCAAACCGGCAGAGTATCCAATCATTTCCAGCCTAGCTGGTCTCCAGACTCAAAATGGATTTCATTTACACGTACTTTGGAAAACGGCGTACCGGCAGTATTTATGTATAATTTGGATTCAAAGAAAACGCAGCAGATTACAGATGGTATGAGTTCTGTTCGTAGCACAGCTTTTTCACAGGATGGTAAGTATCTTTTCTTTACAGCAAGCACCAATACTGGATTAACCAATTCCGGTCTGCATATGTCGGCTACGCAACGTAATGTGGACTATGCTGTATATGCTTTCATTCTATCCAGCAAAACCCCTTCTTTCTTTAAGAACGAAAGTGATGAAGAACAGATTCGCGAAGAAAAGGCAGACAAACCAGTAGAAAAAGAGAGCAATAAAACGGCACGCGTAAAAGAGAACGATAAAAAAGCACCGAAAAATGATAAAAAGGAAGAAAATTCGGCAAACAAGCCCGAAGATAAATCCATTCAGGTAGATTTTGATCGCATCGAGAACCGTATTGTAGCTCTGCCTTTGCCGGTAGGTACCTATTGGAACCTGAATGGCCTGGTTCCAAACCAGTTGACTTACCAACGCGGCGGCACTATCGGTGCTTTCGATTTTAAAGAACTGGAAAATAAGACATTGGTTGAAAATGCACGGAGTTTTGTAATTAGTGCCGATGGCAAGAAAATGTTATATCAGACAGGAAATGGTTATAATATCGTGACAGCTGGACAGAAAGTTGCATCTCCAACTGCGGGCGCAATAAAATTGGATGGGATCCAACAGCTGGTAGACCCTGTCGCAGAATGGAAACAAGTTTTCAACGAGGTTTGGGCTATGCAGAAAGACTATTTCTATGTAGAGAACATGCATGGCGCTGATTGGAAAGCGATGAAAGCCAAATACGAAAAATTCCTACCATTTGTTAACCACCGTTCGGATTTAGGTTATTTGCTTAACGAAATGATGGGTGAAATGGTTGTTGGACATAACTATATTTATCCCGGAGATCAACCTTCCACTCCGTCGGTTTCGGTAGGTGTTTTGGGTGCAGACTATACAATCAAAAATGGTTATTATCAGATTGGAAAGTTATTTACACGTTTGGAATGGAATCCTTCTTTTAAAGCGCCGCTGGCAGAGCCGGGGTTAAATATCAAAGAAGGTGATTATATCGTTGCTGTAAACGGTATCGAATTAACCGAAGAAAAGGATATCTATAGTTTATTTGATAACACTGTAGGCAAACAGGTAACTTTAAAAATTAATTCCAAACCGTCGCAGGTTGGCGCCCGCGAAGTTGTTGTAAAACCAATTTCTTTTGCCGACGAAATGAGCTTGCGTAGCATGGAATGGGTGGAGCGCAACCGCAAGAAGGTTGATCAGTTAAGTAATGGGCAAATAGCTTACGTATACATGCCTAATACCGGACCGGAGGGTTATACCTACTTCAACCGATATTATTTCTCTCAGATGGATAAAAAGGCCCTTCTGATGGACGAAAGAAACAATGGTGGTGGTTGGGTAGCCGATTATGTCATTGATTTACTATCTCGGGAATTAATTTCCGGCTGGGGCATCCGCGATGGTAGAGGTTTTACGACACCAGGCAATGGTATTTATGGTCCAAAAGCAATGATCATCAATGAAAATGCGGGTTCGGGTGGTGATATGATGCCTTATATGTTCCGTTTTAAAGGTCTTGGTAAGCTGGTTGGCCGCACAACAATGGGTATTCTGGTCGGTATCAGTGGCTATCCGCCGTTGTTGGATGGTGGACGTATTACCTCACCTAACTTTGGTGTATATGATCTGAAAGGAAACTGGATTATAGAAAATGAAGGTGTTGCTCCAGATATCTTTGTTGAGCAATTACCGAAAGATTTGTTAGAGGGACGTGATCCACAATTGGAAAGAACGGTGAAGATTTTATTGGAAGAAATGAAAACTTATCCTTACAAAAATCTACAGAAACCAGCAGATCCAATACGGGTAAATTAATAAGTCAATATCGATAGAGAAAAGGTTGTATTTATAAAGTCGATTTTGGTAAATCTTCGCAAATTTTGGTTTTGAGCAAATAATTGGTTTACTAAAACGGGCAATTTTCAGATCGAAAATTGCCCGTTTTTCATTCTCAAAAAGTCATCTTGAGCTGGCAACCAAATTTTTTATATCGTACTGTCGACCTCTATCTCACTAAGAAAAGGTCTCCTTTATATAGTGCTTTTTTATGGTGTTTAATAAATATTCCTTTGTTTAAAATAGTTTTAGGTCATTTGTTGCTTCGTGTTCAATAGCCTCAGATCCGGAAAGCTTGATTGAATTGTGACTACTTTATAAAGTAACATGCTTTTATTGTTATCTTTAAAGCATATTTAAAATTTATGTACCCCGAGCAAACTACATCCCCATTTCAATCTTTATTGCGTCTGGTCCTGTTGGTCATAGGATTTACCTTTCTCTCACAGGTTATTGGTATCCTTATCCTTTTTTTCTACTACAAATTTACAGGGCAGGTATTCTCATTGGCCATACTTATGCAGGGTTCCCCAAATGAAATGCGTTTTTTGTTATTGTTGAGTAGTCTCGGATCCTTTGTTGTACCAGCTTATCTGATGAATACACGGGAGGGGTACGGAATCCGTTATTTTAAGCAGGAATATCAGCCGCGGGCAAAGCAGTTTGCTTATATCTTTTTCGCTATGCTTGCTTTTATGCCAATGATGAGTTTAATCGGACATTGGAATGAATCCTTACAGCTGCCGGACAATATGCGATCCGTGCAGGTTTGGATGGAACGTAGTGAGCGGGAATCGGGCGATCTGATTGAGGGGATTATCGTAGAAACAAGTTTTGTCGGATTTCTGTTTAACTTGGTTGTTTTGGCTTTGATACCAGCAATAGGTGAAGAGCTATTATTTCGCGGTATCCTTCAAAATATTGTCGGAAGATGGATATCCAATCCCCATGTAGTCATCTGGATTGTAGCTATTGTTTTTAGTGCCATACATCTGCAGTTTTTTGGCTTTATACCACGGATGTTATTGGGGGCATTTTTTGGTTACCTCTATCTGTGGGGCAAAAATATCTGGTTACCTATTTTCGGCCATTTCGTCAACAATGCAGGGGCTACAATCATGGCATTTTATTATACCAGAAATGGTAAAAGCTATGATGAAATCAATGCATTTGAAGTGCAATCTTGGTGGATATATGTTGTAGCCTTCATTTTTACTGCTATTTTTGTATTCTTATTTTATCTGTCAACACAAAAAGAAAACCATGGAGAACGACTGGAAGAAAATTAAAACATACACAAATGCTATTCAGGCTGAAATAGTAAAACAGATGCTGGAGGAGAACGGTATTCCTACTGTGGTATTGAATAAACAGGATTCTTCTTATCTGTTTGGAAAAATAGAGCTGTATGTGAATAAAAATTCGGTTGAAACTGCCGAAAGATTGATGGAAGAAGCAGCGGGAGAAAATTAGAATGAAGACAAGAGCGATAACCGGAGCCATTTTTGTAGCTGTCATGGTGGCATCTACCTTATTCGGGCCATATTTATACAGCGTTTTTTTTACCCTATTGAGTGCATGGTGCCTATTTGAGTTTTATGGAATCGTATCGTCGGAAGAGCGAGCACCCAATAAGGTACTGGGAATTATTTTAGCGACGACATTATTTGCACTAGGATCTATGGTAGCCATGGGTGATTTGGCACCTAAATTCCTATGGCTTATTACACCATTGGTTAGTTTGACGTACATTTTTTCACTTTTTCAAAAACGAAGTTTTCCTTTTAGTGATATCGCCTATACATTTTTGGGAATCTGTTATGTCACCTTACCTTTCTTCCTTTTTGCGCAACTAGGCTTTATCAATGGCGTATTCAATCATTATATTCCGCTTGGGTTTTTAATATTGCTTTGGACGAATGATACTGGAGCATATCTAGCAGGGCGGAGTTTTGGAAAGCATAAACTGTTTGAACGTATCTCTCCAAAAAAGACCTGGGAGGGATTCTTTGGGGGCTTTATTTTGGCCATTGTTGTCGCGATAAATCTTGAAAAATATTTTGGAAGTTTGCCCTTGTGGCAATGGATAATCGTGGCCATGATCATTAGTATTGTTGGTACATTGGGAGATCTGGTTGAATCGATGCTCAAGCGGAGCTTACATGTTAAGGATTCGGGTAATATCTTACCCGGACACGGCGGTTTTCTCGATCGTTTTGATGGCTTGTTATTGGCTGCGCCGATGGTCTATGTTTTCTTAATTTTAATCAGTTAGAAGAATTATGAGTCATATTCAAAAATCTACCTTTGATTTTTTGACAGAATTAAAGGAAAATAATTCAAGGGAGTGGTTTGCGGAGAACCGGGAAAAGTATGAATCTGCACTGGCAGATGTACGGAGTTTTATAACTGACTTAATCGCTGCACTTAGTGAATTTGATCCAAAAATAAATACCTCTATTCAAGCCAATAAATGTTTATTCCGTATCTATAGAGATACCCGGTTTTCAAATGACAAAACTCCTTATAAGACGTGGTTCGGAGCCGGAATATCTGTTGACGGAAGAAAGCTCCATGGTCCCGAATATTATATTCATATCGGCGCCGAAAATTCATTTATAGCCTGTGGTTATTGGCGACCGGAAAAACCGCATCTAGAAGCGATTAGGCAGGAGATTGACTATAATGGTGAACAAATAGCAACAATTCTGAACCGTACATTGGATGATGGAAAAATAACGCTGTTTAAACAAGATCTACTTAAACGTGCTCCGGCCGGTTACGCTGAGGATAACCCTTACATAGATTTTATCAAGCTAAAAAGTTTTGTTTTGGATCAATCCTTGTCAATTAAAGACCTGTCAAACACAAACGCATTGGATAATATCATCGCCTCTTATAAAAAGATGTTACCCTTCAAGGAGTTTTTACAAGAGGCGATCGACAGCGAATAGTCTACTGTGGTAGGCTGATTTTGCCCATACATACGGCTGGAGAATCTTTTATATGTGTGACATTGGATTTGTTTCCCACAAGAGTTTCATTGGCCAATAGGGCAAAAAGAACAGCTTCTTTCGCATCAGGGTCGATACCCAGAGTGGCGAAACTGTCTACCTTGATGTCCGGTAGATTCGCTTTGATGTAGTCAAAAAGCAAAGGGTTATGTAATCCGCCACCACTGATATATACCGAAACATTGGATAAGCCAGTGGCCTGTTTGCGGATGCCATTGATCATCGCCTGTGCTGAAAAGCGATTGAGCGTGGCCATAACATCTTCTGCTGATAAACCTAAAGTTTCTGAACGTCTTTGAGCCTCTTTCAGGTAATCCAGATTGAATAATTCCGGTCCTGTTGTTTTAGGAAACGCTAGATTTAGAAATTCTTCGGCGAGGAGCCGCTCCAATAGCGATTCATTAACTGTACCTTTTTTTGCAACGATAGCATCTCTGTCCATCTCCTGATTAAAATGAGCTTTCATATACTGGTTCATCATTGTATTTCCCGGCCCCAGATCTGTTGCATAGGCTTCCAGATTATTTTGATGACTTGGTATAAAAGTGAAATTGGAAATACCGCCTATATTTAGTAAAAATCTGTTTTCCGTGGGATGGGAAAAAAGGAGGTAATCCCCATAGGCTGCCAAAGGTGCCCCCTCTCCTCCTGCAGCAATGTGCTTTTGTCTAAAATCCGATAATGTAATTATTCCCGTATGTTTCGCTATATGGTCTCCATCGCCGATTTGTAGCGTACTATTGGGCCAATTTTGGTCTTTCGTTAACGATTGCGGTGCGTGGTAGACCGTTTGTCCATGACTAGCTATACAATCTATCTGATCAGCTGAAATGTTCCAGCTAGCCAATGCTTGATTGATCAGGTTCGCGTGGGTGATACCTACGTATGCATTAAGTCCCGACAGTAACTGCTGGTCGATGGTCCTTTTGGCGAATATTTCACGGACTTTGGTTCTAAAAATATCTTCATAGTCCATTGTAATAAACTTTTCTAAACTTATCTTGGTAGCCTTTCCCGCGTTTTCAATTCGGCATAATGCGACATCAAGTCCGTCTAAGGATGTTCCTGACATTAAGCCAATAATAAAACGCTCCTTTTTTAGCGCGATCTGATAAAGTTTTTCGATTTGCGGATTCATAATCTAAAAATAAACACAAAAATGTTATAATGAATATCATTTTTGACAATTGAAGATATTTTGTAACTTCACGGCATTAAAAATCAAAAAATTAGATACAATGAATTTTCCAGCAGAATTGAAATACACCAAAGATCACGAATGGATTCGTGTTGAAGGTGATGAAGCAGTTGTAGGGATTACCGATTTCGCTCAACGTGAATTGGGTGACATCGTTTTTGTTGACATTAATACTGTAGGTGAGGAAGTTGCCGCAAATGAAGTTTTCGGTACAATCGAAGCTGTAAAGACAGTTTCTGATCTATTTTTACCTGTAGCAGCTACAATTTTATCGGTTAACGAGGCAATTGATGCTTCTCCTGAACTGGTGAATTCTGATCCTTATGGCGAAGGCTGGATTGTCCGTGTTAAATTAAATAACGCAGCAGATGTGGAAGCATTATTATCTGCAGATCAATACAAAGAAGAAATCAACGCATAATATCGGCGTGACAAAAAAAGACGGGGGTAATTTTTATAATCACCCCCGTCTTTTTTTATTAAAAGCATCTATTTTATTGATTCGTATTTTTTCACGAAATGATCTATTCACTTGCTGCGATAGGTATATCGGCCGTAAGGAACCGTCAATCGTTGCCATCTACTGGCATTTTATGACCGTTTTAATCTTTGCTTCGGGCATATCGACATCACTTGTCATTTCCGTTATTTTAGTCAGACAAGTCTTCTTATCCAATACATAGAACCCTTGCATGTTACCCACTTGTTTTGCATCAGATCCAAACATCTTCCCCTCCACATTTACTTTATAGCCTTGCTCATTTACTTCTGCAAGTGTCATTTTGTTTTCGATTAATAGACCCGATTCCTCTGATTCGGCTTTTGAAGTCCATGATTCTCCGACGCCAATAGGATTCTCTGGTAGTACTGTGCTGATATTTTCAAACATACTTCGATCAAAAGGAAGACTGACCCCCTCTGGCAATGTAATATCTGAGGATTTTCCCAATTGGTCTATGGAGAAGCTAATTTTACTATCTACCAATTTCCCTACTGTAGCATGCATCTGCTTCGAAAATTCATTTGCTTCTGGATTTTTGGAGTCGTAAGTCATTTCCATAGCCTCGCCACTCATTTTCATATTGATACCGGTATATTTAAGTTCAAATAAAAATGAATTATCTTTCTTAGCTGTATTTGTGATATCAAATCCCATTGTTAAATCTGTCACAATCTTTTGTCCATTAGTTTCGATATCCATGGCCATGATAACGTTTTGCGCTACTTTCTTGCTCTCGTCGGGGTTCACCCGAAGCGTGTATTTCTTTTGCGCGGATACAGATAGGGCGATCAATGCAATTAAAGCAGTTGAGGCCATTGTTTTTAGTTTTTTCATCAATTGGATTTTTTATTGTTAATAACAGGACAGGTAAATATAAAAAAAATCCCTTTTACGTCAGTAAAAGGGATTGTTATTTGATTCAAAAAGAATTCGGTTATTTTTTGATGTAAGATACTTCTTTTACGGCTTTCACTACTTTTTCTACGCTAGGTAACGCAGCTTCGATCAAAGTTGGTGCATAAGGAAGAGGTACATCAGCACAATTTACACGGATTACCGGAGCGTCCAAATAATCAAATGCATTGCGTTGTACATTAAATGCTAGGTCGGTAGAGATGGATGCCAAAGGCCAAGCTTCTTCTACGATAACCAGACGGTTTGTTTTCTTTACAGATTCAATAAGCGTAGGGTAATCAATAGGACGTACAGAACGCAAATCGATCAATTCTACACTGATACCTTCTTTTTTAAGTTCTTCAACTGCAGGAATTACAACACGAGGGAGCATTTTACCGAAAGAAACAACAGTAACATCAGTACCTTCCTGAATGATGTTTGCTTTTCCGATTTCTAAGTAGTATTCCTCTTCAGGGACTTCACCTTTATCGCCATACATAACCTCAGATTCCATAAAGATAACTGGATCTGGATCAATGATAGCAGATTTCAATAAACCTTTAGCTTCGTAAGGGTTAGAAGGAACAACCACTTTTAAACCCGGTGTATTTGCGAACCAGTTTTCAAAGTTTTGAGAGTGCTGTGCAGCTAGCTGACCTGCATTTCCTGTTGGGCCACGGAAGACCATCGGAATAGAAAACTGTCCACCGCTCATGGAGTGGATTTTTGCAGCAGCATTGATCACCTGGTCAATTGCAACAAGTGAAAAGTTGAATGTCATGAATTCAACAATTGGTTTTAAACCGTTCATTGCTGCACCAACAGCGATACCAGCAAAACCAAGTTCAGCAATAGGTGTATCAATGATACGTTTTGCGCCGAATTCCTCAAGCATACCTTGGCTCACTTTATAAGCACCGTTATACTCAGCAACTTCTTCACCTAATAAAAATATTTTGTCGTCTTTACGCATTTCTTCGTTCATTGCTTCACGAAGTGCTTCTCTGAATTGTATTTCTCTCATCAGTTGTAAAATAGTGTCAATTTTTAGATCACAAATCTACTATTTAAAATTGATATTTTGAAGATTTGACTAGCTTAAATGTATAGTTTTATGTCATTTTTTAATAAGTAAATGACTTTTGTATTAAATTTTGGAAAATAAGTCAGGTAAGAAATCCAAGGTTTGTATAAGTGCCTTATTACTATTCATTATAGCCAGCGGAATGTTCCACGTGGCACGGTTTCTTTTTTCGACGTAATTGGAGATACCACGAAGTTCGATCACCGGGAGTTTCATTTTATCGGCAGCAAAGAAAACTGCTGCGCCTTCCATGCTTTCGATACAGCTGTTGGGCTGTAGCTGTTGTACTTTTGCAATACTGTCGGCATTCCCATGTACCTTATTTACTGTAATGCCATATCCCTGGGGCAAAAAAGGGAGTGATACCTTTTTGCCGTGAAGCAAAGAAGACTCAAATGTCGATTTTCCGTAGCCCAACTGTTCGATCGGGATAAACTGTAGGTCATCTTCTGCCCCCAATTCTACCAACGATTCCGCAATGACCTGCACCACCGCACCTATTTTCAAGTTGCGGTCAAAGCAGCCTCCAATGCCCACATTGATAAGTAGGTCATATTTGTTTTCGTATAGTACTCTTCCTAATTCAAATGCTGTCGCAACCATCCCTACACCGGTGATCAGCGTGTCACAATTGGGGTAATTGGCGGCAACTTCCAGAAAAGGCTGAATTTCGAATGCTGTGGCAGCTATAATTAATATCCTCATGATAGACCTTTTTAAATTAGTAGCGAAAATTACGAATTATCGCCGAGTCTTCGGACTTAAAATACAACCAGCAGACTCATCACTTGTTAATTATATTACCCTATTCTGACGGCATTCCTAAAATAGAAATGTTAAAATTGGGCTCAAAGCCGTATCTTTGTATTATTATGATATTTATAACTCGTCGTGAACGTTTTTGTGCAGCACACAAGCTGTATCGTGAAGATTGGAGCAATGAACAAAACGAACAAGTGTTCGGGCTCTGTTCTAATCCAAATTGGCATGGGCACAATTATGACCTTTTTGTCACAGTCAAGGGGGAGGTAAATCCTGAAACTGGTTTTTTGATCGACTTAAAGATCATGAAAGAAATTATCAATCACAGTATCATTGATAAAGTGGATCATCGTAATTTCAACCTGGATGTTGAGTTTATGAAGGGTGTCATGGCTTCTACCGAAAATATCGCTATACAGATATTTAAGATTCTGAAACCACAGTTTGAAGCGCATGGAGTGGCACTGCATAGTGTTCGTTTGCACGAAACCGAAAATAACTACGTCGAATATTTTGGCGATTAATCTTTAATACATTTAAATAGTAGAAACTATGAGTCAACACTCATTTGACAGCGAAGAGTTGGATGGATATATTAAGATCGACAAATACAATACTGAAAAAGTAGATCGCATCGCTTCTCATTATACGGATATCTTGGAATGCCTAGGAGAGGATCCCAAGCGTGAAGGCTTGGTAAAGACTCCCGAACGTGTGGCCAAAGCCCTACAGTTTTTGACACATGGATATGATATCGATGCGGCTGAAGTGCTCCGAGGAGCCATGTTTGAGGAAGATTATAGCCAGATGGTAGTTGTAAAGGATATCGAGGTATACTCTTTATGCGAGCACCATATGTTACCTTTCTTTGGAAAAGCCCATATTGCTTATATTCCGAACGGACATATTGTGGGATTGAGTAAAATTCCGCGTGTGGTGGATATTTTCGCCCGTCGTTTGCAGGTACAGGAACGTCTTACCAACGAGATCCGGGATTGTATTCAGGAAACGTTAGGTGCTCGTGGTGTTGCCGTTGTTATGGAGTGTAAACATATGTGTATGGCCATGCGCGGTGTGCAAAAACAAAATTCGGTAACGACTACCTCCGCATTTACTGGAGCATTTCAAAACGACGTGACCCGATCCGAATTTTTACGCTTGATCACAGCGGATCTTGCTTAATATTTTTATTGTTAAATAATAAAACACGCCCTCGAGATGAAGCTCTTCTCGAGGGCGTGTTTTTTGAAAAAATCTTAAAAAAAACACAAAATTCAAAAAATGGGGATATGGCGTTTTTGGGCTTTTAAGGCTAGTCGTTACAAAATTCCTTTACAAACTGATAATTATATGTAGTTGTTTTTCAGTGTTTTATAAAAAAATATTTTTATCATAAATATGTTTTTTGGTACCTTTGTGGTTATGGAAATTGTTGCCAACGATTTAGAGTCCTATTTGGAACATACTACAGACGATGAAAATTCGTTACTGAAAAGGGTAAATCGGGAGACATATTTGAAGGAAACAATGCCCCATATGTTATCTGGTCATTACCAGGGAAGAGTTCTTTCTTTATTGAGTAAATTGGTTGCTCCAAAACGTATTTTGGAGATCGGGACTTTTACGGGATATGCAACATTATGTCTCGCAGAAGGGCTTCAGCAAGATGGTGTTTTACACACCATCGATATCAATGAGGAGCAACAGGAACGGGTCCAAGGATATTTTGATGCGTCTGAATTCGCAGATAAGATCCGATATCATATTGGCGATGCAGCGGAGATCATACCTACATTGAATGAAACATTTGATCTGGTATTTATTGATGCTGATAAAAAGAGAAATTTATATTATTTCGAAACAATAATAAATCAAGTTCCGTCTGGGGGACTCATTTTGATTGACAACGTCTTATGGAAAGGTAAGGTGTTAGATTCAAAACCAGACAACCAAACAAAGCAGATCATTGATTTGAATGCACGTTTAGCTCAGGACAAGCGCGTAGAGAAGGTAATATTACCGATTCGAGACGGACTTTTTGCATTGCGCAAGAAGTAATTTGTGAACTAAAACATTCTTCATGAATTTAAAACAATTAAAAAGCTTTGTACTGGTACTGGCTTTAGCAACTTTTGGAATTTCAAAAGTTTCAGCTCAAAGTGCGGCATATGTCGATAAGTACAGTCCAATAGCAAAAGAAATGATGGAGGAACACGGTGTTCCGGCATCGGTTATCTTAGCCATCGCTATGCATGAAAGCGGAAATGGTGGTAGCAGGATAGCAAAAAATTTGAACAACCATTTTGGTGTCAAAGGAAAGAATAACAGCACTGTTATTCGATCAGCTTACAAAGGTTATCGGTCTGTATTAGACTCGTATGATGACTTTGTAGGAATAGTAAAGAGAAAAAAGACTACCCAAAGCCTTTTTGAAAAACATCCAGGTGAAAAATATGAAGCTTGGGTAAAGGCAATAGCTCGTTCAGGTTACTCCACGAGTAGAGACTGGACAGCGAAAGTACTTAAAACGATCAAACTCTATCACCTTGATATGTTTGATAACGATTCCAAGCAAAATAAGTTCTCGTCTACTAAAAAATAAGCACGACAGTATTGCATGAAGAAGTTTTTTTATGGCATGATTGTATTCATGATGGTGATTACATCCTGTTCAAGCCGGAGAGGCACATTATCATCGACAAAATCCGGATCCAATTCAAAAACTTCTTCATCTTCAACAGGCCGACCCACCATGGCTGGGAATGACTACATTGCGCATTATAAAGACATTGCCATTGCAGAAATGAACAAGTATGGTATTCCGGCCAGTATAAAACTCGCTCAGGCTCTGTTAGAGTCTGGCAATGGTAATAGCTTCTTGGCCCGGGAAGCAAATAATCATTTCGGTATCAAATGTGGTGGCGTATGGAAGGGCAAATCCGTGACCCGTCCTGACGATAATATTAACGATTGTTTCCGTGTATATGACAATCCCCAACAGTCGTTTAGGGATCATTCGGAGTTTTTATTACGTCCCCGTTATTCAGCCTTGTTCAAATTGGACAAGGATGACTATAAAGGTTGGGCAAAAGGGCTTAAGGCTGCAGGATATGCGACCAATCCCCGCTATCCGGATTTATTGATTGAAATGATCGAACGCTATCATCTTGACCAATACGATCGGAAAGAGACCCCGACACAAAAGGTCATGCGTGAAGAGGTCGTGAAAGAAGAGATTGTACATCATGTGGAGGAAACACCTCCCGCCGTCGTGAAAACGGAAGAGATCAAAAGCCCGGTAGCAATGCGTATTCATGAAGTGAAAGCGCAGGAAACCTTATATTCACTGAGCAAACTCTATAATGTCTCTGTCGAGCAGATCAAATCTTTAAATGGTCTTACAGATGAAGCATTGTCCCTAGGACAGCTATTGGTTATATCTAAATAGTTACGCTTTAAAAGATGTTAAATATTTCAGTTTTGTATGGCGATATAGTAGTTTTACGAAAGTGAAACTAATGCGTTATATTTTTCTGTTCGTAGCCATATTGGGCAGTTCTCCCCTACTTTTTTGTCAGGAAAAGAAAGTTGAAGGAATTGTATTTGACCAAAAAACCAAACAACGTATCGGAAATGTGAAACTTGCCAATTTAAGGACCGGCGAGGTATTCTATAATAATATTAAAGGTGAATTTGATTTTCTGGCCCGGATAGGTGATCAGATTGTTGCTATGAGCAAGGAATATTTTTCAGACACCCTTGCTGTTGACAATAAGGGATTGTTGTTGTTTCATTTGAGAAGAGAGTCTATCTATATTGATGAGGTTCAGGTATCCGCACGAAAGAACCCCGAGGAAATTCTGAAAAAGGCAAAAGAAGATTATGAGAAAGCCTACCGCTTGGCAGGATATGGCGATGTATTTTCGGTGGGGCCTACCGGGGCAGGGTTGAGTATCAACTCCATTTATAGTCTATTTAGTAAAGAAGCCAAGAGAGCGCGTAGACTGACGAAGACCATAGAAAACGATTATAAGGAAAATGTAATCGACTATAAATTTACCAAAGAACTTATCAGCAAGGTTACGGGGCTCAATGGTGAAGAGTCAGAACGGTTTAGACGAATATTTAGACCATCCTATTTTTTTATCCTGGCAGCGAGTGATTACGAAGTAACAAATTACATCAAAGATTGCTATTCACGTTACCGAATGAATCCTTCGCAATATTTTATTGAGCCTTTTCCAACAATTAATTATAAATTAGTACCGTAAACAAAAAATAGAGTTTTCAGAATGAAGTTATTCAATTTTGTCGGCATGGCTTTGCTTTGCCTTTCTTTTACAAGTATAAAGGCGCAGGATCTGAAGGATCTTAGAGCAAAACCAGATACCGTAATTTCTGTACAAGAAGAGCTACCTTTAAATATCAAAACCATCCGTCCGGTTGTACCCCAACTCAATCTTGAAGTCGATTACTGGAAACATTGGACTAAATTTGGTATCAACTTAAACCAGGCGTCCTTTAACGATAATTGGAAGGGGGGCGGTGTCGGATCCATCGCTATCGGTCTCAATGCCAATCACAAATCAGATTATACCCGTGACAACTTTAATTTTGTAACTGAAGTTGATCTCCGTTACGGTAAGATCAAGAATACAAATAATATCGCAAAAAAGAATAATGACCGTATATTTTGGGATAACAAGTTATCTTATAAATTGTCGGCAAACTGGGCCCTGTTTACATCAGTAACCTTCGAGTCACAATTTGATGCGGGTTATAAATATAAACCCATAAATGGTAAGGACACGATTGATTATATTGAAAATGCGTTTATGGCGCCGGCCTATCTAACAGAATCATTCGGTCTCGAGTATAAGCCGAGCAATGAGTTTTCGTTGCGTTTTGGTACGGGTACCGCACGGCAGACCTTTATTTTGGATGAGCGTGTAAAACCTCGTTCCGCAGAAGGGTTTTATGATAAATACGGTTATTATCTTTTACCGGATATGAACAAGCCCGAGGGGGAAGGTAATCTCCGTAAAGGTACAGGCGAACGATTTGGGGTGAAAGAAGACCGTTCTTTTGCCAATGCGCTGGCATTCCAGCTCACGGGCAACTTAGATAAGAATTTTACGGATAAATTGAATGTAAAAGCACGTTACAATTTATTTGCGGACTATGAGAAGATTTCAGATCCTACCCACCGTCTTGATGTGACCGTAACAGCAAAAGTGACCCGGGTAATCAACGTCAATCTGAATGGAATTATGATCTATGATCCAGATGTGATCTCAAGAGTTCAATTGAGCCAGTCATTGGCTATGGGAATTGTCTATAGTTTACCAAAATAATGTTTAGACCAGTGTCAGTTGGAATTGTATTTGCTGTGTTGATGTCCTTGGCGAGCTGTAAATCCAAGGGACAAGCTGCTGCTATGACCACACCATTGGTTGCTTCTTTCCTGCCAGACGCAGTGTTGGAGGAGAAGGTTGTGGTCAAGCCCGACACAAATCAATTGACACCACAGGAAAGAAAAGTGATCTTCTTACAGAAGACAGGGGAACACCCCTACTGGCGGCAGGCAGAAGCTATACACTATGATGTGCGCAAACCAAATTTTGTGATCATCCACCATACGGCACAGGATAGTGTAGGCCAGACGATAAAGACATTCCAGATCCCGCGCACCAAAGTGAGCTCACATTATGTGATCGGCCGCAACGGTGAGATTATCCAAATGTTAAATGACTACGTGCGTTCGTGGCACGCCGGTGTAGCGAAGTGGGGAACTATTGTGGACATGAACTCTTGTTCTATCGGAATAGAATTGGATAATAATGGTCGGGAACCCTTTCCCGATGCACAGATCAATTCACTGATCACGGTTTTGGATACCTTAAAATCACGCTATCTTATCCCTGACAATAACTTTATCGGTCATGCCGATATCGCTCCGGCACGTAAAAACGATCCCAGTGTTTTCTTTCCTTGGAAGAAGCTGGCGGAAAAGGGATTTGGGATATGGTATGACGAAGGTCAGCTGGTTGCTCCTCCTGAGGGGTTTAATGCCATTGACGCGCTTAAGATCATTGGATATGATACGTCCAATCTCAAAGCCGCGATCGTTGCCTTTAAACGTAAATTTATCATACGCGATACAACGCCCGAGTTGACGGTATATGATAAGAGTGTGCTTTACAATATTTATAAGAAATATTAATAGACTGAAAAATGCAATTTCGACAGATGATGCCAACAAAAACAATGGCATCTTGGTCTATAAAATGAAAGAGTCCAAATCCACAACAAATTTGGACGCTTTCGTATTACATTTATAGGGATTAAGAAAAGAATTGTCGAAATTAAACTATTGGCGTTTCTTTTTATAGGCGAACAAAATCTGGAATAGGGAAAGGTTCTCAAAATTAAACTCCGGACAGAAATCATGAACTTTTTTACGATGTGACCTTATTTTTCGGATTGGGTTCTATTGATGACTGTTGTTATCCGTTGTGACAGTATTATTTCTGGACAAAAGCTGTATCATATACGCGATAATCATCACCGCAATACAGCCAATGAGATTCAGCCAGAGAAAAGGAATTTTGTCCAGATACCAGATGCCAACGACCATGATTTCCGAGAGAATTGCGGCGATAAAAACAGCCTTCCCCTGAATTTTTTTTAGATAGAAAGCAACGATAAATATGCCTAGGATCGTACCATAAAACAAAGAGCCTAAGATATTGACTGCTTCTAAAAGATTACCCAGCTTATTGGCATATAGCGCAATGACCACTGTGAAAACTCCCCAGGCTAAGGTAAATATACGTGACCAGAGGAGATCCTGTCTTTCAGTAGCATTACGGTTTATAAAACGTTTGTAAATATCTATCGTTGTTGTTGAAGCCAGCGAGTTAATGGCGCTGGCGGTAGAACCCATGGATGCCAGAAAAATAACGGCGATCAGCAAACCGATCAGCCCCTTGGGAAAGGCTTTGGTTACAAAGGACAGGAACACATAGTTATTATCGTTTGTCTCGGCTGTCGGATTGTTTTTCTTGATAAGTGTTACTGTACTGTCTTTCACCTGTTGCATCTTGGTATTCAGTTCATGCAATGCTGTGCGTGAGGACTCAATCTTCTCCTCATCCTTCTGATCCAGTGCTATATTGAGCCCATTGACGACAGATTCACGCTTTTGGAATAAGAAAGCGTGTTTTTGCTCCAGCTCTTGATAAGAAGCTGCATATTTACTTTCCTTCAACTTCTGTACTTCGGCCTGGTTAAAGAAAATCGGCGGTTGATGATATTGATAGTAGGTAAATACCAATACACCGATCAGTAGAATGGCAAATTGCATAGGGATCTTTAAAAGGCCATTCATAATTAATCCCATTCTGCTCTCCTTTATAGACGATCCGGTTAGATAACGGCCTACCTGGCTTTGATCTGTTCCGAAATAGGATAACTGCAGAAAAAAACCACCGATCAATCCCGTCCACAGCGTATAGTTGTTGCTGAGGTCAAAAGTGAAATCAAGGGCATTGGTTTTACCTGATTTGCCGGCAATGTGCAACGCATTAGAAAGACCAATATCCGCAGGGAGCAAATGGATGACGAGTACACCCGCTATAAGCAGCGATCCAAATATTATGCTCATTTGGAGCAATTGCGTGTGAGACACAGCTTTAGTCCCCCCATAGGTGGTGTAGATAACGACAAAACTTCCGATAATCAGCGTTGTTAGTGTTAGATCAATATGCAGAATGGCCGAAATGATCAACGATGGGGCAAAAATGGTGATACCCGTTGAAATACCACGCTGGATTAAAAACAGCAATGCCGTGAGTCCGCGGGTCTTGACATCGAATCTTTTCTCCAGGAATTCATAGGCAGTGAAGACTTTAAGTCTGTGAAAGATTGGAATGAATGTAATACAGAGGACGATCATGGCCAAGGGGAGACCAAAATAAAACTGTACAAAACTCATTCCCGAGGAGTAGGCTAATCCCGGAGCCGACAGAAAAGTAATGGCACTCGCTTGAGTGGCCATTACCGAAAGCCCGACATGGTACCAAGGCAATGAACGATTGCCCAGAAGATAACCATCAATATTTTTGATACCTCTACTTTTATAGATGCCATAGACGACAATCGACAAAAGTGTTAGCAATAGAACAATCCAATCTACCGTACTCATGAATAATGATTCGTAAAAAAGTACAGAAAAAGGATAAATATAAATAGCCAGATAACGACTATCCAATAGTAACGTTTCCAGCTATTCATCTTGTTTTTTATCTATCTGAGGCCTTTTGAGGATAGATAACACTGTTAAAAAATGCAGCGATAATCAATCCGATAACAGCACCACCAATGATACTTAAAAATGTCTCATTTGCAGTGAAGCCAATTAATGCACCAAATACTACAGCAACTAAAAGGATAATTCCTTTAGCCTTTCCTGCATCTATTGTTGTACAGTTGTTGTCAATCTGATTTTCCATTATGATATTCTATTTTGATTTTGATAACAAATTTACAAATAATCTGTAAGCTCCGGGAATTCCCGCGGGTAATTGTCTAAAAAAAGATAAGGATGTATATACGAATTTCCCTTTCCCATAGTTAGCAATCAAAAGAGATCCTTTATGCAGTGGCTCGCCCGGATCCTGCATACTGATCGGTGTACGGTATCTCTTGTCGATATTCTCGGCGAAATACAGACCCCGCTCCTGTACCCAATGGTCAAAGTCTGCTTTTGTAATTTTATTGGGATAATTGAAAATAGGATCTTTTTCGTCAAAATGAACCTTAGCGTGCTCATCAGTAACGCGGCTCCTTCCAAGGCTAAAGGCATAGGGGCCAAAATTTTTCGAAACCAGACCGTTGCTGACATTGTATTGCTCGAGCACAGTTCCGCCCTTATTGACATAGTCCAATAGCCTATTCTGAATTTGTGCGATGTCTTTGTTGACATTAAAGATCCGCACACCCAAGATTACCGCATCATAACCTGAAAGATCATTTTTTAATAGCTGTTCGCCTGTGAGCACATCCACTTTGATTCCAATTACGCTGAGTGATTCGGGGATCAGATCTCCTGCGCCATGAATATAGGCTACTTTTCTAACCGGATTGCTTAGATTGATATTGCTCATCTTTATAGCAACATCAGGGAAATAGACAATCTCCGGAATATGGTCATAACCTATTGTTTTTATCTCTTTTAGTCTATCTTTTTGATTGACTTGAAAAAGTAGGGTATCAATGGACGAAACAGTGGGGTTTAAGGGGCTTATGGTGAGCTCTTTGGCGAGGAGATTGACGCCAGGGGTAAACTGGAGCTCAAATGACGCTGGCGATATTTGCCAATCTTTTACTCCAACAGCCTTTACGCCAAATGATTGTGCTGGATCCTGTCCGTTTTTTTTGAACAATAGGTTTACTTTAACGGCTTGGGCATTTTGAGTGAGTGCCAATGGGCTTGAACTCTTTGCTGTGAGCTGTGGAAGAATGACTACCGGATTGTAGATTTCACCACGGACAGGATCCGTATATTTATATTGTATGTTCTGATCAAAAGTCATGGCGGTACCATTGATCATTAATTCAAAGCGGACTTTGGGGTTATTGGGGTTGTCGGGATAGCCTGTGAGATTGAAGTCACTGACGTTAAACTTCCCTTTTGCGTGTGGCTCAATCAGCCAATAAGGTTGTGTCGAGCTGATGGCATTAACAGTTATAGAATCTTTTAAAAGGACATTGCTGACCAGGTTTTTATGGATTTCTTTGTCATTTAGCTTGACCAGCTGCACGGTAACATCCGGGCGCCTTGCAATGATAGCACTAGCGACATTAATCTGATCACCGATCCCATAATCTGGATTTTTTGCAATACTTTCAAACCAGATTCCGCCACAGGCAAGAATCAGTTTTTCTACCTCTTTTTTCTTCTGATCCCTCCAGTAATCATCCTTGATCCGATCGAGGGCTTTATAGAGCTGGATCAAGTCAGGTAAAGATGACTCTGGTCTGTTGATCTGATAGTTCTGGTTAATTTTTGTGATCAGCGATTGTACTGTTTCGCTATCTGGTATTCTTTTCCAGGAGGCATCAATGCCGTCCAAGGGCGAGGAACTAGCCGGATCACCGTCGACATATTCAAAATACTCAATGGATGAGCCACGTTGAGCAGCCGAACCGAAGCCCTGGCTTTTGTGCGAAGAGCGGCTATGTGCAGCGATCTCCCCGTAGGAGGCTCCTACCAGCGCATTATAATTTCCGACGTCCACTTTTAGCTGATCTTCGCTCGTGTTGTCCTGTCCGCCAAAGTTAAATGTATTCCAGAGAAGGCGTTTTGTCTTCCAAGGCTTTAGGTATTGCAGTTGTTCAGGAAACTGCTTTGGATCAGCAGCTGCTTTGAATGCTTCCTGTGCGAGCATTGCAGACGCCTGGTGGTGGCCATGCCCGCCCCTGGAATCCGGAGGAAACCTTGTTATGATCACATCTGGTCTGAATTTGCGGATCAACCATACTGCCTCAGCGAGCACCCGTTGTTTGTCCCAAAAAGCGAATGTTTCCTCGGGGGTTTTAGAAAACCCAAAATCATAGGCCGAGGAGAAAAATTGTTCCCCGTTGTCGATCTTTCGTGCGGCGAGAAGCTCCTGTGTACGGATCAGTCCCAATTCAACACCTTGTTCGGTACCGATCAGGTTTTGTCCTCCGTCACCGCGGGTCAGCGATAAGTAGCCCGTTCTGTACTTTTTTTCCTGGGCCAGCCAGGCAATCAGACGGGTATTTTCGTCATCCGGATGTGCCGCAAAGTACAGCACAGCGCCTAAAACATTCAGTTTTTCCAGCTTAAGCTTAATCTCGGCGGCATTCCACTGCGGATTTTGCGCTTGTACAGTAGGCTTCGACAAGATACTAGCCAATAAAATAATAACAGAAAGAAAGGGTTTTCGCATGTTTAAAGATAAAGATTTCACGCAAAAGAGCATTGAAGCACATTGTAATTTTAATGTATATTATTCGTTGTAAATAAGGTGAAACTGGAAAGAAAACAAAGGTATAAGCTTCAAAATTCACCTAAAATAAAAAACGGAAATTCCAACCAAGTTGAAATTTCCGTTTAACAATTAAAATATTTTTTCCTGAAACGAATTTTTAGAGAATAGTTATTTTGTCGCTTCGCTCCAAGTGGCAACCTTTAACATAGTAAATATATGTAGAAAATATTTAGTTCTGTCAGATTACTTCAATTAGTTTTCCACATTGCTAAATTTTGTCAACAATTTAGCTTTTTGGCAACTAAAAATATGAAAAGAAAGTTTCACTTTTTGTGTTTGAGCAAGCAGTATTATTTATCAATTGCCCCTAAAACACGTTTCATGAACATATTTAAGGCATCTTTTTTCGAATTGCCTTCTTTGATCAATTTATCAACCTCTACGGCACCGTATAGATTAGAAATTAATTCACCGATCACGTCGAGTTCCTCATCTTTCAATGGTGCTTCCGTTAGGGCCTCCAATGTCTCGATGGTTTCTAATACATAATCGACATCGTTTTGTTCGATGAATTCTGTAAGATGTTTAATTACCGGCAGCTTCATTGAATAATTCTACTAATGCGTCCAACTTATTTGTTTGTACTTGATTCACCAATTTACCGTTTTTAAATGCAGCAAATGTAGGTAGGTTATTGACGTTCGCCAATTTGCGTGATTCAGGGAACTTTTCTGCGTCAGCGATGATAAATGGAATACTTTCGTTTTCGCCGGACAATTTCTTGAATTTTGGTTTCATGATTTTGCAGTTACCACACCAGGTAGCGGCATATTGAACCATTACAATATCGTTATTGTTTACAATTTCTTGTAAATTATCGTTTTCTAATTCTTGTAACATGATTTTATTATTAAGGTGATTGATGGAGAAAATCAACAGGAGCCGGGATAAGGGCTCCCGTTGATAGGACCTAAAGGTCTTTTATTGTTAGTGTTTAGCTAAATAGTCAGCTACACCTTTTCTGTCTGCATTCATAGCATCTTTACCTTCTTCCCAGTTTGCAGGACATACCTCGCCAAATTTTTGTACGTGAGCGTAAGCGTCGATCAAACGTAAATATTCTTTTACGTTACGGCCCAAAGGCATATCATTTACCGACTCATGGAATACACGGCCAGTTTCGTCGATCAAATAAGTAGCTCTGTAAGTAACAGCAGACCCTTGCGCCAATGTACCGTACTCAGGGTGCTCCACTTCTTGAACATCCAAAATACCCAATACACTTGATAAGTTGCGGTTAGTATCAGCTAAAATCGGATATTCAACGCCTTCAATACCACCGTTATCTTTTGCAGTGTTTAACCAAGCAAAGTGAACTTCGTTTGTGTCGCAAGAAGCACCGATCAAGACTGTATTGCGTTTTTCGAACTCGGCAGCAGCCTCCTGGAAAGCATGTAATTCTGTAGGACATACAAAAGTGAAGTCTTTTGGATACCAAAACAAAAGTACTTTTTTACCTTCTTTAACTGCTTTTTCGAAAATGTTGATCTGCAAATTGTCGCCTAAATAATCGATTGCATCTACCGTAATGCTTGGAAAACTTTTACCTGTGAAACTCATAATATATATCTTTCTTTTTTGTTGGTACAAAGATAAGGCAACCTAGATCAAAAAGCGAATTGATTTTACCAATATACTATCATCAAAATCTATTATGACTAGAATATAACAATAAGTTTTTATTATAGTAATACCGGGTTGATAAACGCAGATTGTCGGAATTCGGCATTGTAGAAAAAATAAAACAATTCATTTTGGGGTAGTTACAAATTAATACGTCAGAATAGTTGCACAAATGCTGCGCAACAGCTACTTTTGCGACGTTCTATTTCAAGATAGCGCAATGCTGGAGGGGTTCCAGAGCGGTCAAATGGGACGGACTGTAAATCCGTTGCTTCGGCTTCGAAGGTTCGAATCCTTCTCCCTCCACATTTTTTCCTTTATAAAATACTTTAAATTTTCGTTTCAAATAAATCAGCAATTGCGTCGATGCAATCTGTCTTATCATCTCTTTCATTGTTGGTTGTGTGCTGTTGTGCAATGGTAGCTGAAGCATTGTTGAGAATCGTCATCGAGTTACCTTTTGTACCTGATACGTAGACATTGCATAAAATATCGCGTAGATTTTCAACTAACTATTGACTTATTTATAAAATAAACCTAAGTTTGGCTTTTGAAATGGCCCCGTAGTTCAACGGATAGAATAGATGTTTCCTAAACATTTGATAGCAGTTCGATTCTGCTCGGGGCTACTTAAGGAGACAGCGCTTATTGGATGTCTCCTTTTTTTATGGTAATAAAAATCTGTGATTCAATATGTTAGTATTGGGTTATCTCCGGTTTTATTACCTAAATTTCGTATCGTTATTCTTCTAATTTGATGGTGAGCAAATTGTGCATGATCATTACGGAAATCTGCTTTTTGGGAGTAAAGCCTAATTTATCTAGCCAAAGGCCGCTTAACCTGATAACAAGTACCCGAATTTGACCCCCAACGGTTAATTTTGATTGTTGGTTGGCTTTTTAAGCTCCTGTCTCCAGATCGTTTGCTTGCTGGCTTCTTGAGTGTACGTATAGCTTTTTAAATAAAGAGTCCAGCAGTGCTTCGTACTTAAAAATGAATTGACATGTAGAGGACTTGCACCTACGCTCTGCCGGGCATGTTGTTAAACATTGAAGTTGTCATTTTGATTTTCAATGAAAATCTAGGGAAGTATAAAATTTACTGATTTCTATCCGTTCGGAATATATTTATTAAAACCAGGCTCACATGAAACACTTTTTGCGTTCGCAAAAAACATTGCTTCCTACATATATCGGCTGTTAATTAGAATCCGCGGCATCCGTAAAACAAGTGATCATTTCAAAATATCTACTTCAGGATGATTCTAGAGAAATTGGTTCCGAGGCCATTGAGGGGTTAAAGTGCTACAAACGAGAGGTATTAGGGGAGACTATTAAATTTTGTTAAATTTTCCGTGCTTTTGTCATATTATTTTCAGTGTCGGTAAAAATTGTGTTAATTTAAATTTTATTACAAATTAATGACTTACTAATATTCGGCGGTTAACTTCGCCCGATAATACCTGTGAAATGATAAAAGTGATTCAGAATCAATTAAAAAGAATATATAATACAAACCGAGCTTTTTTCATTATGTTCGGTATATGGATTATATCGGTTGCTGCTCTCCTTCTTTTGGCAACCAAGAAAGAATCGTTTCAGTTTATAAATGCTCATCATGCTTTTTGGGCAGATATTCTCATGACAATAAACACATACGTTGGAGATGGGATCTTTATTATAATGCTCACCGTCCTGTGCTGCTTTTTTAGAAGATGGAATTATGTTAAGGGTATTTTTGGTACTTATGTTTTTTCGGGTCTAATATGCTGTGTGCTGAAAAGTGTATTCCATGCCAACCGCCCGGCGGCGATGTTCCGTGGTGAACCTTCATTACACTTCGTTTCTTGGCTACCTGTGGCTTACACTAATTCCTTTCCCTCGGGGCATACAACTTCCGCTTTCGCTTTGGCAACAACAATTGCTATTATTTCTAAAGACAAAAGAATTGGTCTGTTCTGTTGTATTATGGCGGTGTTAACAGGATATTCCAGAATTTATTTGGGACAGCACTTTCTTGAAGATGTTGGATTTGGATCGCTATTAGGGGTAGGAACAGCCTGTATTTACTTTATCCTTGCACCGATGATTTCATTCCAGCGACGTCCGGCTTTCAACTTTAAGTTCCTTCCGACCAAATTGACGGGAGTAGTCCTGCCGGTCATGATAAACAGAGGCCGATCGAAACATGGGCGGAGGCCATAATGGGATTAAAATCAATAAATAGTGGTGGTCAAAGACAGTTAAGCGCGGCAGCAGCAATGTGCTATCTCGATTGTTGCGGAGACTGCTCGGACTGAGTCCCTGGATAGAGGCGTCTTCCGATCATGCCAAACAAATGTCCGGTAGAAACGCGCACAGAGATCATAACAGGGAATGGTCATAGTCGAAGAAAACCAAAGCTGTAATAATCCGTTCAAAGCCTGGGCCCCGTTAATCCACCTTCGCTTCCTTAAATAGAGATAGCCTTCCAACCATGCCAAACATCAGTAAGCCGAAGCAGGCAAAAACACCATACGAATAGCGTAAACTAAATAGCTCGGCAATATAACCGATCAGCGGCGGTCCCATTAAAAAACCGAGATAGCTAATGCTGGAAACCATGGCCAAAGCCACGCCCGATGGCACGTTTTTGTTTTGGCCAGCGATACTATAGATAGAAGGTACATTGCAGGCAACACCTATGCCGACGAGCATAAAGGCAAGCGTACACACAATAAACTGGGGAAAAATTACCGAAGTCATCATCCCTACAAACATCAGGAGTCCACTATATTGCAAGGTTCGTTTGCGGCCGAGTTTCCGAATTACGGTATCTCCCACAAAACGGCCGGTGGCCATCATGATCATAAAAGACGCATAGCCCACGACAACGAATTTTTCGGGCGCATGAACGATTTCTTTAAAATATACTCCGCTCCAATCAAACATCGCTCCCTCCGTTGCCATGCTGAAAAAGCCAATGATCCCCAATTGCAAAAGGCTCCCCTCTGGTTTGGAAAAGAAACTTCGCTTTTCTTTCTGTGGTGATTTTCCCGGAACCAAGTATCGCTGATTAATTAATGTATTGCCGGTGACAAAGGCCAATATGATCAGAAAATGAGATAGCGTATCCAAGCCAAGGTTCATGGTCAGCAGCCCCACTAACGCTCCGGTAAAACCAGCAATGCTCCAGGCGCCATGAAAAGAAGTCATAATTGATTTTTTATAAATCTGCTCTGTGGCCACCCCTTGTGTATTGACAGAAATATTGCACATATTGCCAGTCACCCCAAAAAGAAACAGTATCGCTCCCAGTTGCCAGGCATTTTGAGCGAAGGCAATGGAACAGAGTACCAAGGCATAAGCAATCGGTACGATACGCAGTACTTTGGCGCTACCATATTTGGTGACGAGCTTACCTGAAAGCGCCATTGTCACCAGTTGGCCCACAGGAAGCATCAATAGAATAGTTCCCAGCTGCCCTTCACTCAGGTGTAGTCGCTCTTTAATGACAGGAATACGACTCGCCCAAGACGCGAACGCGATGCCCTGGCAAAAAAAGAAAAGTGATACCGCAATCCGTATGCGATTGCGCTTATTATAAAGTTCTTCCTCTGAGAGAGTTAAGGTTGCGTCCATAGTTCTTGATTTGAGGGTGCAAAGTTACGGATAAGTATTTCATTTTACGACACGATCAATAAAGAAATTTAGCCACCCAGTCCTAGCAGAAAAAGATCGTCAAGCAGAGGGATCATATAATCAGCGATTTAAAGTTAAGTGATAATTATCGCCAAAACCAATGTTAATTATCTTCTTGTTTTATGCTTTCTGCACAAAGTGTTCGCGATAATTATCTTCGCTTATTTGTGAAGATAAAATTAGCTCACTTTAAATAGCTTATGATCAGTGTCCCATATGTTACCTGTGTCCGGTCCATTTCTGTTGATTGCTACTATGACCAGCTGCCAGAGGCAGCTCCCTGACTGTAGATTAAATATACGAAGATGTTCAAATAAGACCTATTAATATCGGGCTAAATTCAATAAAATTGTAAAATTCGCAATACTTCAATCGTTTTTCAATAAGCTATTCTATTTTTGTTAAAGGCAAGCAATTATTAGCCTCCTAGATATAATGATAAAAAAACTGCTATTAAGTGCAGTTCTCGCCTATGGTGGAACTGCTTATGTCGTTGCACAGCAACCGACATTTTTATCTCATCCCGCATTGACGCCCGATGGGAAGGAGATGGTATTCAGCTATGAGGGTGACCTTTGGAAAGTAGCCAGCCAAGGAGGTGTGGCTGTTCGGCTTACCGGTATGGAAGGTAACGAAATCAATCCCCGGATCTCTCCAGATGGCAAATGGCTAGCATTCTCCGCCAATCAAAATGGAAATATGGATGTGTATGTGATGCCTTTGGCCGGCGGGGATATCCGTCAGTTGACCGCACACGATGCCCTAGACGAAGTGGACAGCTGGAGCTGGGACAGTAAGAGCCTCTATTTTACCTCCACACGCTATAATCGCATGGGCGGTTATCAGGTCTCAGTAGAAGGCGGCACAGCAACACGTCTTTTTCCTCATTTTTTCAATTATATCAGCGGTATCGTACCCACAGCTTCTGGGGAACTCCTGTTTAATGACAGCTGGGAAGGGTATAATTCGGCAAACCGTAAGCGCTATAAGGGGGCATTTAATCCAGATATCCGTTCCTATAATCCCAAAACAAAAGTCTTTCAACAGTATACAGACTATGTCGGAAAAGATCTGTGGCCAACAACGGATCAAAAAGGAAATATATACTATGTTTCGGACGAAAATAACGGCGAGTATAACCTGTATCAGCTGAATGGAAAAGCCAAAACAGCATTGACCAGCTTTACAGAATCCATTAAACGGCCGATTGTATCTGCAAATGGCGATAAAATAGCATTTGAGAAGGGCTATCAGCTCTATATTTACGACGTCAATAGTAAGAAAACGGTACAGCCCAATATTGCTTTAAATCGCAATCAGGTACTTGGCAAGTTGAAAGAGTTCAATATCACGGGCAATATCAGCAATTTTGATGTTTCTCCGGACGGAAAAAAAATCGCTTTTGTATCCAGAGGCGAGCTTTTTGTCTCCGATAGCGAGGGTAAATTTGTCCGTCAGATGCCCGGTCAGGGAGAGCGCGTGATGGAGGTCAAGTGGCTTAAAGACAGTAAAACATTACTCTACAGCCAAACCTTCCAAGGCTATCAGAACTGGTTTTCTCGCACTGCGGACGGCAAGGGCGAAGTGAAACAGCTGACCCAGGATCTTCGTAACAACCGTGACATTACCTTTAATAGCGACCGTACGAAAGCCGTGTACCTAAGTGGCCGTGATGAGGTGCGTACCTTGGATCTTGGTACGCTAAAGAGCCAGACCGTAGTCAAAGATGAAATCTGGGGATTCCAAAATTCTTCACCCTCATTTTCACCCGATGGCAATTACCTGCTGTTTACCGCAATACGTAATTTTGAGCAGGACATCTTTGTCCATAACCTGAAAAGCGGACAAACGACCAACCTGACCAATACTGGGGTCTCTGAGACCAGCCCTTATTGGTCTCCTGATGGGAAGTATATTTATTTTGCCAGCAATAGAACAAAGCCTTCTTACCCTACGGGCATGCAAAATTCGAGCATCTTCCGTATGGCGCTGACCAATTTTGACCAACCTTATCGTAGTGCCAAATTCGACGAATTATTCGCGCAGCCTGCAGTAAAAAAAGATTCGGTGGCCAATAAGCCAACAGCGCCTAAAAAGGAAAATGATGCCAAGGATAAGCATAAGGCCAATGCAGATAAAAATAAACCTGCAGCGCCTGCTCAAGAATCAAAGAAGACGGTGTTGGTACAGCTTGATCTTGAGGGCTTGCGGGACCGTATCGAACAGGTCAGTCCAGCATTTGGGACTCAATACAGCCCTTTAGTGATCCAAAAAGCAGATAAATCTTATGTCTTCTATGGTTCTGATCATGAAGGCAAGTTCAGTGCTTATCGTACGGTTTATGAGCCATTCACAGCTCCCAAAACAGAAAAGGTCATCGAAGGCGGTATGGGGCAGGTTCAGGAATCTGCTGGTAAGTACTTTGTGCTGCATCGGGGAATCATACAGAAGTACAATTTGGAGGCAAATAAGCTCGATGCGATAACCATGAGCTATAAATTCAATAGAGATCTAGAGAAAGAGTTCAACCAGATGTTTTATGAGACCTGGGCCAATCTGGAAGAAAACTTTTATGACAGCAATTTCCATGGTGTAGACTGGACGGCAACCAAAAAGAAATATGAGAAATATCTGCCCGGAATCAATGACCGCAATGACCTGCGTATTCTCCTGAATGATATGTTAGGAGAACTTAACTCCTCGCACCTTGGCTTTAGTTCCATGGGCGCAGAAGAACGCAAATCATTTGGCTTCGTGACCAACGAAATCGGAGTGGAATATGATAACGAAAACCCGTATAAAATCAGTCGCATTGTAGGAAATGGACCGGCAGCAAAGAAAGAAGTGGATATCAAAGCCGGCGATATACTGGTCGCTGTCAATGGTGTCAAATTAAATACTGTGGCAGACCGTGATAGTTATTTTACCTGGCCGTCATTGGAAGAGGAAGTGCAGCTGACTTTAAACCGCAATGGGAAAGAAATCCATACCAATGTGCGACCAATTTCCGGTACAGCTTTTAGGGAATTGCTTTATGATGAATGGATCAAGGATAACCGCAGCCGTGTTGATAGACTAAGCGACAATAAAATTGCTTATTCGCATATGAAGAATATGTCGGGCGGGGAGTTGCAACGCTTTCTTATCGACATGGCTGAGCAGGAAAATAACAAACAGGGGATTATCCTGGACTTACGTTACAATACCGGTGGAAATGTACACGATGAGGTGCTCCGCTTTTTGTCGCAGCGTCCGTATCTACAGTGGCAATATCGCGGCGGAAAACGTGCGCCCCAAAGCAATTTTGCACCCGCAGCCAAACCGATCGTGCTGTTAATCAATGAGCAATCGTTGAGTGATGCTGAAATGACAGCAGCGGGGTTTAAAGCGCTAAAATTGGGCAAGATCATCGGTAATGAAACTTACCGCTGGATTATCTTTACCTCTGGCAAAGGCTTGGTAGATGGTTCTTTTTACCGCCTACCTTCCTGGGGATGTTATACCCTCGATGGCCAGGATTTAGAGCAAACCGGTGTGGCGCCGGATATTTTTGTCAAGAATACGGTGCAGGACCGTATGGAAAACAAAGATCCCCAACTGGAGCGTGCCGTGAAGGAAATCTTAGCTGATCTCAAATAATACGGTAAAAGAATCAATAGCTACAAGCTGAGGATCCCCTCCAGCTATAGTGGACTATATCGAAAGTCCATGTCAGAAAATAGCTTCCAAAGTTAATTGGAAAGCGATATTAAATATTCTGAACAGGCTGTGTCCGAGCATTTTTTGGACACAGCCTGTTTTTTATTTTACTTGTGTTCCCCTATTCCCCCTTTACAGGTATTTAAAATTATTTTATTCCGCCTTTGTGGAATCTTGAATTTCTCTGCATCCCATACCAAACATAAAGACATAGACATGGAAAAGATCATATTACAAGTAAAAGAATCCTGCACAGCAGATTGGGGTAAAATGAAAGCACAGGAACAGGGACGCTTTTGTGGCCAGTGTAAAAAGATAGTTGTTGATTTCTCCAAGATGAGCGATCAGGAAATCGTTGATCGGATCAAAAAATCCAGTAAAGGACTTTGTGGCCGATTTTATGAAGATCAGCTGATACGTGAACTGGATGCCAGCATTTCCTTTGTAAAAAATCCGCTATGGCACAATAGATGGAGCGGTGTTGCTGCAGGACTGATGCTGATTGGCTCAATGAGCTTTCAGACTATGCCGGTGAAGGCACAGGCTGTCACAACAGCAACAGTGTCCACTGTACCATCAGAAGAAAAGATCGTAAAATCGGCTGCGAAACAAATAAATACACACGATTGCGTCAATAATAAGCAGGTATCATCTGCTCAGGATAGCAGTAAGGTAAAGATTACCGGAAAAATTGTCTGCGCTTCTGGTGAGAACAGTATGATGGGCACCAATGTGACCATAGCAAACTACCACACACAGGCTGATGAAAAAGGTAATTTTGAACTTTGGGTACCGCAATCGCTGCTGAATAAGAAACAGGAACTTCGGGCAGAAATGATCGGTTATCGAACTGTTGTTATCCCATTGAAAAAAGGAACTAAAACCGCGGTAAAAAAAACGATCGAGATGGAGCTTCGGCCGATGATCATGGGGCTTATAGCCACTTCAGACCGCTAGAAATTGCGGGTCGATTCCTGACATTTTGTCGAGTCGGCCAGACTTCCGTTGCTATGGCAGCGACGGACAAGAAGAAGAAGCGAGATGAACTTGGCGATGATTATTAATTGTACTTTGTTTCCGCTGCAGCTATTCTGCTCTACCTAGTGGATAATTAATGCTTAATAGTTGGGTATTTGAAAAGGATCTTTAGGATTGTTCTTTTAGATGGGTAAGTTGAACAAAATCTTGCCTGAATGTCATAAAAGTCAAAAAAATATCCTTTTCCACTTGACTTTTTCTGCGGTGAACCTTACATTTGGTTTATCGAATGACTTCGTAGCTCAGTTGGTAGAGCAACAGACTCTTAATCTGTGGGTCCTGAGTTCGAGCCTCAGCGGGGTCACTTTCAAAAAGCCATTTTACGTAGTAGGATGGTTTTTTTGTTCATTGGAAAATTATCGACTTCTTTCCTGTAGTGCAAAAAATAATAGACTAATAATGCGTTGGACAGCATCAGCAAGGCACCAACCAAAAGCGCTGCCAATCCATCGTTTTTTGTATGATTTTCATCTGTACGAATGTCTTCCATATGACACCCTTCAAAATGGCTAAAATACCGATCTATAGACGATTTTAAATAATTGTGCAACTTTTTTCCTTGTATCGTTGGTTTACTTCTACAGAACTGATGAAAATATAAAGTAATATTAATAAATAACCGCATGATTAATGTAAATTAGTGTAATAGAGTTTCTCCAGCGTTAGAGTGGAGTGCTGACCACAATCGTTATGCACGATATATCTATATTAATAATAAGACATGAAGGTTTTTAAACGTTTTCTATTTACGGCATTGTTCTATCTTGGAATATCAATGCAAATTTTTGCGCAGGTAACAGCATTGGAGGTTGACTCGCTTATGGAGACGGCCTTATCCAAACTAGATGTAACCGGTGCAGCAATCGCAATTGTCAAAGATGGAAAAGTAGTTATCCAGAAAGGATATGGATTTCGTGATATAGGTACAAAGTCCCAGGTCAATGAGCATACGAACTTTCAGATAGCTAGTACGTCGAAAGCCTTTACCGTAGCTGCTCTGGCAATTCTAGTCGAGGAGGGAAAGATCCGCTTGGAGGACAAAGTAAAACATCACATCCCGGAATTTAAGATGTATAACGATTATGTGACTGAAAATATGAATATTACTGATCTGCTAACCCACCGCAGTGGGCTCGGGCTTGGCGCTGGCGATCTAATGTTTTTTCCGGATGGTGGAGATTTTGGTGTAAAAGATGTTGTAAGGGTTTTTCAATATTTTAAACCTGTTTCTGCATTTCGGACCCAATTTGATTACGATAATTTACTTTATATAGTCGCCGGAGAAGTAATCCATCGTGCGAGTGGACAGCCTTTCAGTACCTTTGTCGAAAACCGTATCTTGATGCCTCTAGGGATGAGTCGCTCAAAAGTTGATAAAAAGGCAATGCTGAAGGATGAGAATACCGCTGCTCCGCATAGTCTGATCGCCAAAAAAGTAAAAAGGATAAATTTTTTTGAAAACAGTGAATCCGCGGCAGCAGGAGGAATCTATTCGAATGTTGCTGACATGACCCAATGGATGTCTGTTCAATTGAACCGCGGAAAATATGGATCTAATCTAGATTCAACCCTGTTCTCTGCTGCCAATAGCAAACGGATGTGGACAATTCATACCCCAATGAGTGCAGAGGAATCAAAACGTTATAAATCTCATTTCTTGGGCTACGGGCTCGGCTGGTTTCTTACAGATAATAGTGGTTGTATGGTTGTTTCGCATTCAGGATATGTGCCGGGAATGCATGCTGAAGTGATATTGGTGCCGGATCTGAACTTAGGAATTACGATATTAAATAATTCGGATCATTCCGGAGGAGCTCTCAACCATGTTGTCACAAACGCTATTTTGGACAAGTATCTGGGGTTAAGCGAACTGAAATGGGTGGATATGGGCGTTAATTTTCTCAAACAGAATAAAGATAAGGGTGATGCCGAAACGGAAAAGGTTTGGGCGAAGACGGATTCTTTAAAAAACCAAAAGATTGATATCCAAAAGTATATAGGCTCATATTCGGATCGTTGGTTTGGAGAGGTACAAGTCTATCTAAAGGGTAAGGAACTATGGATCCGGAGTGTTCGATCGCCTAAATTAAATGGTCGTATGTATTTGTACGACAGGGATATTTTTGCGATCCGATGGGATTATCAGGATATGAACTGTGATGCATTTGCAACCTTTACCCTGAATAAAGAAGGAAAGGCCGAAAGCATCAAAATGAAGGGCATTTCTCCGGATATTGACTTTAGCTTTGACTTTCAGGATTTGGATCTTCGCCGTGTGCGCTAAAGGCTGTAAAAACTACTTTCCCGTTACTTAATCCGAAGATTAATTCCGTAAATTTGTATCGGAGACAACAAGCTTATGGAAAACAAGAAGATTTCGATATTGTATGTCGATGATGAGGAAAATAATCTATTTTCCTTTAGAGCGACATTTCGATTAAAATATAACGTGTTTACCGCTATTAGTGGAGCGAAAGCGATAGAACTTGTCAAAAGTAATCCCATTGATATTATTATCACTGACCAGCGGATGCCCGAAATGACAGGCGTGGAGTTTTTGGAAGAAATCATAAAAATTGACGCCGCACCAATGCGTATACTTTTAACGGGTTATGCCGACATGGCGGCGGTAGTCGATGCGGTCAATAAGGGAAAGATATTTCATTACCTCAATAAACCCTGGAGCGAGACGGAACTCGATCAAACGATTCAACGTGCCTATGAGGTGTATACGGAAAGGCAAAAAATAATAGAAACGAATGCACAGCTTGAAACGTCCAATGATCAATTGGAGTTTATGCTACGTCAAAAATTGCTATCCTAAGAATTGAATTTTTAGGATAGCAGACTTTATTTGCTCGGTATCCTAACCGTAAATGTTGTGCCAGTATTTGCCGGTGACTGCACATCGATCGTCCCTTGTAATTTGATTAGCGCATTCTGTACATTGTATAAGCCAAATCCCATTCCTTTGGCCTGATCGCTGCCTCTAAAAAATAGTTTGAAAATATCGCTGATATGTTCAGGCGAAATTCCAATACCATTATCACTCACGATAATAGTCGCCTGCTGGTCTGATACATCAACCGATAATTTGACGAAAGGATTCGTGTGCTCCTTTTGCTGATATTTGAACGCGTTAGATAGCAGGTTGTGCAAAATCAATTCTAGTATGGCTTTATCGCAATAGAATGGTTCTTTCTGTTCCACATGAATATCGAATGTTACCTCCTTATTTTGCGTATACATGTTGTAGAACTGTCTAACATTGGCAAAAAGCTCGTCAAAATTAATTTCAGACAACATAAGTTCGCCTCTTCGTAAGAGATAATAATCCCGTAGGCTATCGATGTAGGCATCTAGGCTGACCAGTGAACTATCCATGAGGCTAAGCAACTCATGGATACGGTCAATATTGTCAAATTCCAGCCCAAGTTTTACGGCGGAGAGAACACCTGTCAGTGGATCACGTAAATCATGACTCACACTATAGGCAAACTTATCCAGTTCATCGTATGCTTGCTGCAGTTCTTGGTTCCTCGTCTCCAACAGCGAATTTGCAACATAAAATTTGTTGGCCTCTTCGATTGCTGAGATAATTTCTTCTTCCATCCAGGGTTTGCGAACAAAACGGAATATATGCCCCTTATTGATCGCATCGATAACCGTATTCATGTCAGCATAAGCGGTTAATAGAATGCGGATTGGCTTTGGGTAATCCTTTTTGATGCGGTGGAGAAAATCTATTCCCAGTTCTCCCGGCATGCGCTGATCGCAAAAGATCACACGGATATTCGGATTGGAAAGAAGTATTGTCTCGGCTTCGGCAGTATTCGATGCGGTATGAATGACATAATCGTATCTAAAATTTGCTTTAAAACCAACCAAGTTATTTGCCTCATCATCAATATATAATATTTCAAGCTCCTGCTGCATAATTTTATTATCTGGTTTATCTTCCCAACAATGAACGAAATTAATGATAATATCGAACTATTCGGGGTTATTTTGGTGCCAATCCTTTTGTTGTATAGGAATGTGCAATATAAAAGCTGTTCCCTCTCCCACTTCCGATTCTACAATAATCTTACCATGATGTTTCGCAATGGTATTATAGGCAATGGACATGCCTAGGCCTGTTCCTTCGCCGACATCTTTGGTCGTGAAAAAAGGTTCAAAAATTCGATCCCGAATGTTTTCTGGGATGCCGATACCATTGTCTGCAATTTTAACAAAAATACCGGATTCATCTGCTGTAACTCCCGTTTCGATACTTAATTTTCCGCCGCTGTCATCAGCGAATTTTTTATTTATGGCATACACGGCATTAGTGATAATATTCATAAATACCTGATTCAATTTTCCGGCATAGCATTCTACCCTCGGCAGATTACCATAATTCTTTTCTACTTCGATCGAATTGTTGATCAAACTGTTCAGGATTACCAAGGTAGAGGCCAGCCCTTCATTGATATCGGCAAATTTTAAGGTGTCTTCGTCAACACGGGAAAAGATACGTAAACTTTTTACAATTTCTGCCGTGCGATGAGCCCCGTCACCCATTCCCTGCAATAGAAAATCTACCTCGGTCCTTAGATAGTCAATATCTAGATCATCTTTAAATTTTTTAATCTGTACTCGTTTTTCGTTATCGGAAATATCCGGATTAAATGCGATACGTTCGACTTCGTCCAACGTTGCCCAGATCATATTGATATCACGTTTTAGAGGGGTAATATTAGCCGTGACAAAGTTTATTGGGTTATTGATCTCGTGGGCAACCCCCGCCGTCAGCTGGCCCAGGGAAGCCATTTTCTCAGCTTCGACAAGTTGCGACTGGGCCTCTTTGAGATGCTCCAGTGTCGTCTGCAGTGAAGCATTGGATTCTGTTAGTTCACGTGTCCGTTCCCCGACCTTCTGTTCCAATATTGCATTCTGTTCACTGATAAGTCGCGCATTTTCTTGAGAAATAGCCAGTTCCCGTTTATGGGCGTCTTCATTTTCCTGTTTGAGGATATTGATGCTGTAAGCCAGACCAAACGAAAGTAAAGCCATCTCGATCACTGAGGCAATTTGTACTGCATTGCTGGTAAAGTTGTTATAATCTAATATACCATAGTCTTTTAACAAAAATACAACTGATCCCAGAAGTAATACTGTCCAGCCATAGACAAAGTATTTGGCTGGTTTATAGCCGCTTATCATGATGCGGTAAGATAGATAAAGGACAAACAGGGAGCCGGCTCCAGTAGTCACTTGCATTATAAAAAATGCGAGTTGTGTCAGACCGGTCAATGCCAAAACTATACCCAATGCAAATAACACAATAAAAATGGCGATTATACGCCTTGATCGAGGAGCATTCTTTGATAACTGAAGAAATGAACCGGCAAAGAGCAGCGCGAAAAGTCCAGACAGACAACCGAAAATAATCGGGCCTTTGGTCGCAAAATAAGGCCAGGAAGGCCATAGATATTGAAAACTGTAACCCTTGATGCCCATTTGGGTGATACCAGCGCAGGCGACATATAATACGTAAAAAAGGTAACCTCTGTCCCGTACGGAAAAGAACAGAAACAGGTTATAGATCGCCATAATAAATACAATCCCGATATAAATACCACTCAGGAGGCTGTCACTATTCATCTGTCTCACAAATTGACGCTTGCTGCTCAGATAAATAGGTAAAATGACCTGTTCAGTGCTTTTAATACGAAGAAAGAAGACCTTTTCTGACTTTTTGGGCAGATGGATATCAAATACGTAATTGGCGACCTTATATTTCCGGCTGGAAAAATTTTGATGTTCTCCTAACTGTATGGATTGATAAGCACCATTTTCGGAAGGACTGTATAATTCAATTTCGTCCAATAACGGATAGGCAATTTCTAAAAGAAAATCTAAATTTTGTTGGGTATTATTCTTGATCGGTAGCCTTAGCCAAATGGCATTTGGCGATGTCCCGAGATTAGGGACTTCCCTATTCAAGGATTGAAAGGCTGAAGAAGATAACACTGTCGAAAAGTCTGGGTTTTCGGGGCCCGTATAGCGTGCTAGCGCATGTCCGACCAGCAGCCTTTGCCCAGGATCGTCGACAGTCAGCTGGGCATGTGTGGGTAGACATACGCCTATAAATAAACAGAACAGTAAAAACCAGCGCTTCATTTTTAGGACACTATTTTTCTGCTTGAGCGATTACTAAATTCATGGACACCAAAAAACAACCCGATTCATCCAATTGATTCAACGTTAGCTGAAAAGCGTCATATTCAGCTTGACTTAATTTACCTTTCTCGAACATTTCCAATAGTATTCTGTCCAAAAATAAATAACGGTTCGCTTCTTCCCTTGAACGCGTAACCATATTGAATGTCTGCAATTGTACCTGTTGAAATCCATTGGCAAGGAGATCAGTGGTCAGCTTATTGCCAGCCCAGCCGTTGTTGACTTTTTCGTCGGTCAGGTAATGACATATCTTGGCTTCTATATTTACATGTTGTGTGTAAAAAGTCAGGCTATTCCAGATGGTCTCTACGATAACCAAGGGCTGACCCTTGCTCAAGATGCGATAAACTTCGCGAAACATGTCCTGCGGAGCCGTCAGATGTTGAACAAGACGTTCCATCCGTACACCCGAAACACTTTCATCCTCGAAATCGAGCTGGTATACCTCACCCTGTACAAAACGAACATTGGAGCTATCTTTACTGCCTGACTTAGCATGGTCGATTAACGCAGCGTCGTGGTCCACGCCAACGACCTGTACAGCGCTTCCCAACATATTTGCAAGGTTGATAGCGTCCATCCCGGTACCACATCCCAGATCGGCAACAAGCCCTTCTTTGATCGTGTTGAAGGGGCTATAGGAATGTATTTTTAGTTGCTTAAGAAAGTCTCCGGTGTCCTGTAAATAACCGGCACCATAGTGTTTAGTATCCATTACAAAATATTTAGACTACGATGATCTACTTTGAGATCCGCAGATGTGTGTTGCAAATTTTTTATGACTTCATCAAGATCCCAACGATCTAGGTGGGGAATATCAATTTGATAGTGAATTTCAATCTCTTTATTTCGCAGGGTTTCAATCCGGACGATATTGGAGTTGTTTCGGAGCGAGAATATTGCCGCCCTGTTTTCCTGATCCGCCTCGGTTAATGTATCCAGATTTCTCATAATCATAACTGTTGCCAATAAATCCAACTTGGGATAGTAGAAAGTCCCGTTGTTGCCGACGCTGGTATCTATTCGATAGCCTACGCTCTCGGCCAGTTTTACGGTATATGGGGCGCATAAAGCAAATAACGATTTGATGCCGATCTGAGTACTGATCGCTGCCCCAGCCCTGGTAAGGAAAATACTGCCGATACCATAGCCGGCGATCTCACGGGAGTTCCATAGACCACAGCCCTCTCCGGTACCGTGAAGGGCGTAGTCGTATACTAAATCGTAGATACGTGCATCCATAGCGCCTGTAGCCTGTTCTATCGGTAGTGGCTCACTCCCTCCAGCGGCATGTATCCGGACTCCGCCATATACTTTCTCGCCATCAAGTGACTCTACAATAAGTACGAAAGACGCAGGATTATACATCCAGTCATTTTTGGATGAAGTAACTTTCTTGACACCGATTGCTGTCAAGACATGGGCATGCCCTTCTATAAAACGTTCACAGGTTTTGGGATCGTCGATAGCACGAAATGCTCTTAGTCTAACTACCGGACGCCCTTCGTTGAATAATAATGCCACCGAAATGCTAATTTATCGTTGAAACACAAAACTAATCAATAAAAAGCAAAGCTGTTTATCGGTCTGACAAATAATCCGCTTTATGATCTGCCTTTTACAAAAAAACACCCGCTGAATATGGCCCGGACACTGTTTAATGTTGATGATACTGCCACCGGAAACGGGTACGCGAATATCTTCCGCTTTTTGACGATCGCGGTCGTTATCACATTAACAGTAATTAAGGCAAAAAGAATGCATGGCGGTCTTCAGGTGAATCGTAAGACGCTTTGGCGAAAAAGGTAAAATTATTGTGGGATAAAAAAGACCGTAATCGCAGCAGCTGCTCCTCGAACATAGGTAGCCAAGCCTGTAAGCTTTTGATATTTATATCAGGAGGTAAGAACCCCTGAATACCAGTATTTTTTTTCGGCACAGGAATCGCTATCTTCATCCTTATGAAAAGACTGCTATTTTTACCCCTGTTTATGCTAGTCGGCGGGACTATTTCCATCGGAATGTCAGGCTGCGGTGACCGATCGAAAAAGACGGGTACCCCAAAGGCGGATTCTACTCAAATGGATTCTTTTGCAGTCAAGGATACTGCTGTAACGGATAAATTTCCGCCATTGCCGATCAACTATGATCAGACAAAGGTCTTGAAAAACCTATATGTGATCGACCGTGCTGGTGTGGTGTTGCGTCAGGGCGCTGATGAAAGTGCGCCGACACTTGGAAAGTATCCTTATGGTACCAAACTGGATGTAATTGCTGAAGAAGGCGAGTGGATTGCTGTGATGGATCGTATTCAACGGGATTATAAAGGGCCTAACGGCGAAACCAATGATGTCACACAATGGGAAAAAGTATATGTGGCGAAAGCTAAATTGGGGAATCAGGATAAAATTACGATATCACCCAAGGATTTAAATATCATTGTCTCACAGACGGTGAACGGAAAAGAAAGCTATTACGAAAAAGGACATCCATTGGACAAATATCTTTTTGTGGAATTGATCGATGAACAGACATTTCTAACCGCCCGAAATACGGCAAGGAATTATCTGATTAAGGATACATTGTCCTATACTAAAAACGGAAACGTTTTGGAGTTACCACTGACAAACGGGAAAACATTGACGTTCACAGATAAGGAGATAGACAATGAATCGGAAGCTCGCTATTCGTACATGGGACATTACGATTTTCTGAATGCCTATGCTGTTGCGGGAAACTATTGGGAAAGTGCTGATGTACGGCTTTTTGACCGAAAGGATGGGCATCTTATTGTGGAATGTGGCGATTATCCTTTTTTTTCGGCAGATAAAAAATACCTGATGACTTTGCATGCTGACCCCTATGAATCGACAGGTGATCTGCAGCTCTTCCACGTGAAACAAGGGAAAGTCACCCCAATGATTTCAGTAAGTTTTAAACAATGGATGCCAAGCTGGAAAGAGGAATTGTTATTCTGGGGAAAAGATGGACATATCTATGCCGCGGCCAATCACGTAAATGGTTACTGGGGTGAAGACGGTTCTTTAAGCGAACGGTCTCAATTTATCAGAATAAAGTTGCTTAAGTATTAGAATCAGGTTAAACAGGAGTTTTGTCAATTTAACTTATGGATACCGAACCATATAAATACTATTTTCTGTTTTAAGTAAAACTATTCTGGAGTGCACCTGTTGTATTCCATAAAATAGATTATAGTTTGTAATTTAGCTGGATGAAACTAAAAGTACTATCGTTGATTACCGCACTATGTTGTCCATTTTCGCTAGTAAGGGCTCAGAGGAAACCTTTACAGGAACATAATAGATGGATCTGGGGTCCTTCTGTAGGATATCAATATCAGAGTGGGAATTTCCTAAAAGTTTCAGGGTGGGGTCTATTTGCGCCGAACGACTTTCAGTACATGAAAATAGATGCTGGCGCAAATTTCAGTTGGATGCAAAACAAAACGACAGTCATTCCCGAAGTGGGCTTTACCTATTATTTGAATGACTTTGTACTATTTCCATTTGTTAAGGCCGAGCTTACTCCCTATACGATTACACCTAAAGTTGGCGCAAGTTTATTTTCCATTGTCGATCTGGGTATAGGTTATGGCTTTGATTACAATACAAAGAAGAACTTTAAGCCAATAGATGGTATTACGGTATCTGTGGGGGTGAATATCCCCTTGAATTTTCATCTTTATTAAAATGGTGAGCCATGCAAAATAGAAATATACTTTGGATAAGTTGTATGGTTATGTTGTTTGCTTTTGGAAAAAAGGCAACTGCACAAGACTATTTGATTGGTCCGACTTTGAGTTATCAGTTTCAGAAAGGGAGCATCATCAAAACTGGAGCTTATTTTGCATTTCCATTTGTAGGCGATAATATCCTTCGCGCAGATGCCACAGCCAATTTTACCTGGACACAGAACAAATTTGCGGTCATTCCTGAAGCGGCTTTTACCTATTATCCCCAAACCTATGTGCTGACCCCATTTGTACGTGCGGAAGTGACACCCTATACCTTTACCCCGAAAATCGGTGCCAGCCTGGCAACACTTTTAGATCTCGATTTTGGATATGGCTTTTCTATCAATGACAGGAAGGATTATCGGCCAATGAAGGGGTTTGCCGTGTCCCTTAGATTCAGTATTCCGCTGAACTATAGGCTAAATATGTAGGTTACTTTGTCTTTGTAATCTCGAATATAACCGCACTGAGGCAAAAAACAAAAATGTGTTTTTGGCCTTTTCCTTAGCTTCAAAAATAAATTTCCGAACAAGCCCATTGTGCTCACATCGTAGGTGCCTTTAATATAAGCATTGGCTAAATAGATCGGCTAACGATTTTTTCACTCCCCTTCTCCGGAGGACAGCAAAGCTGTGTGTTTAAAAATTAAGGTTAATAGCAGCTTCATTTTGTTGATTTTTATCCAAAAATGGAACGGAACAATTGCTTCCACGAAAAAGAGTGGATGAAATGTCAAAATATGATGATGAAATGTAGTATTCCGATTTTATGCTGTAAATTAATGCTTGGAATAAGAGCCGATCGTGTTAACGAGCGGTGTAAATTAAGTCACGGAAAGATGCGAATTACCATTTTAGATGACTATCAAGATGCTGTCCGAAAGTTGGATTGTTTCAAAATACTTGATGGTCATGATGTTCAGATATTGAAACAATCCTATACAGATCCTCTTGAACTGGCAGAAAAGCTAGAAAATACGGAGGCATTGGTGCTAATCAGAGAGCGAACAAAAATCACTGCAGATCTGCTCAGCAGGCTTCCAAACCTCCGGCTTATCAGTCAAACTGGTAAAATTTCCAACCACCTTGATCTGGCGACGTGCAGTGCTTATCAAGTTGCTGTCGCAGAAAGTATAGGTTCCCCGGTTGCACCTGCCGAACTGACCTGGTTATTAATTATGAATGGTTTGCGGAAACTACCACAAGCGATTGCGGCAATGAAAGCAGGGCAATGGCAAACGACTATAGGACAGTCTGTGGCGGGAAAAACGATAGGCATATGGAGCTACGGAAAGATCGGGCGTCGGGTGGCCCAATATGCCAAAGCCTTTGGCGCGGAGGTAATTGTATGGGGGAGCGAAAGCTCCCGAGAGGAGGCTGTGAAGGACGGATTCTTAGCAGCAGCAAATAAGTCGGATTTCTTCCATTTTGCTGATGTCGTATCCTTGCACCTAAGATTGGTGCCGGAAACCCGCAGTATCGTAAAATTGGAGGACCTGCGGTCAATGAAACCATCAGCCTTATTTGTAAATACTTCGCGTGCGGAATTGGTGGAACAAGGTGCGCTTTTGGAAGCTTTGAAAAGCGGGGCTCTCAGTGCCGCTGCGATTGACGTTTATGAGTCGGAACCTATTACCGACTCCAATTATCCATTGTTGCAGATGCCGAATGTAATTTGTACGCCTCACTTGGGCTACGTTGAAGAAAATGGCTACGAACAATTATTTAAGTTAGCTTTTGAGAATATTGTTGCTTTCGCACAGGGAGTCCCACAGCATATTGCTAATCCGGAAGTTCTGACCGGCTAAAGCATATCTCACCGAAATATTTAAATGAAAAATTTCACAAAACTTGATCAGCCTACGGGGCGTTTCATATACTTGGATGAGAAGGAATACCTCTTTTTTGGCGGCACATCCTATCTGGGCTTGGCAACGGATAATGCCTATGCCGAACTTTTTATTGAAGGAGTACAACGGTATGGCATTAACAATGGAACTTCCCGCAATAATAATGTGCAGCAGGCTATATTTGACCAAGCGGAAGAATATGCGGCCAAGCGATTTGGATTTGAAGCTGCGCTATTGCTGTCAAGCGGTTATCTGGCAACTCAATTTGTTGTCAAAACGCTGTCAAAGGAAGGAGAACTGCTTTATGCACCTGCAACCCACCCTTCGCTGTGGCTTGATATGAATCCAGGGATAAGCGGTGATTTTAGCTCTTGGGCTGTACGTACAGTCGATTATATCAATCGGTCCAAAACAAATTCATTTGTTATCGTTAGCAATAGCCTGGATAATATGAAGCCGGAGCGATATGATTTTTCAGTATTTGATACCATTGCAGCGAATAAGCAAGTGACCTTGGTATTGGATGATTCTCATGGAATCGCTGTGCTGCATGAAAATGGTATTTCTTTAGCTGATCGCGGTTTTTTGAGAGACAATATTGAGCTGATTGTGGTTGCTTCGCTGGCGAAAGGCCTGGCAACAGACGCTGGGCTTATCTTGGCTGGGCAACAACGGATAGAACAGTTTAAGAAGTCAAATTTTTACACAGGAGCCTCCCCGAGTTCGCCGGCAAGCCTCTATGCTTTTGTAAATGGAGAACAGATCTATCGCCAGCAATTTGAAAAATTACAGCGGAATATTGGGTATTTCGGATCACTCAGCAACGGACACCTAAATACCACCGCTAATTTCCCGGTCTTCTCTTCCGCAGATAGCGGTCTCTATGCAAGGCTAATGGCGGCGGGTATAGTGGTATCCAGTTTTCCTTATCCGCTTCCTACAGATCCATTATTGAATAGAATTGTTGTCAATGCACATCATACCTTAGAAGATTTAGAACGTATTAGCCATGCAATTGATATATCTTGATTTTTTTATGACATCCAATCAATCAACTTGTTGTAAATTAGGAAATTGTTGTTAATTTTGGGATTTATTTAGCGGTTTGTGCGTTGTGTAATCTCGTTAATTGATTGTAAATGTTTGGCTTTTGGAAGCTTATTTATCAAAAAAGTATTTAAATAATTTCCATTACTCATTTTAAAACAATACTTTTGCATCCCCAAACATTAGTTGGCTTAAGGGTTGAAAAATAAATAATTACAGTAAAATAGATATGACTAAAGCAGAAATTATTGCAGAAATCTCTAACAAAACTGGCTTAGAGAAGGTAGATGTTCAAGAGACCGTAGAGGCGTTCTTCAAAGTTGTCAAAAACGCAATGATCGGAGGAGAAAATGTATATGTAAGAGGTTTTGGTAGCTTCGTAGTCAAAAAAAGAGCTGAGAAGACTGCAAGAAACATTTCAAAAAATACAGCAATCATTATTCCAGAGCACTTTGTTCCTAGCTTCAAGCCTGCTAAGATTTTCGTTGAGAAAGTAAAAAATGGCAATAAATAATCTTTAAAATAGATTAAAATGGCAAAAACCAAACAAATAATAGTTATAGGAGCAGTAGTAGCCTTAGTTGCTGTGCTATTTGCGCAGCCTATTAAAGGTTTGGTGGACAAAGAAAAACAAACTGCTGCAGCATCTGAATCGAAACCTTCCAATGAAGTAAATTTGGAAAATATCTCTTCGATGACAAAACAAGGTTTAGATGCTAGTTTAGTCAAAGAAATTTCCGATATTGAGGCCCAAGTTGCAAAAGCTTCTGGTGAAGATAAGATAAAGCTGTTGCAACAGTTGGCAGATAAGTGGGACGATGTCGCAAAACCAGCCCCTCAGGCATTTGTGTATGAGGAAATGGCAAAGGTTTCTCCTCAATTTGAGTATTGGTTGAAAGCGGGTAATGCTTATCGTGCAGCTTACACAAACTTGCAAGATTCTACTTTAGCCCAAGCGCTTAACCAGAATGCGATTCATGCGTATGAGGCGGCACTAAAAGCAAATTCAAGTAGTCTTGATGCAAAAACAGGGTTAGGTGCTGCAATGGTATCTGGCACAAACAACCCAATGGCAGGTATTGCTTTATTGCGTGAAGTTGTTGCTGCTGACCCGAAAAATTTAGAAGCAAATAAAACTTTGGGATTGTTTTCATTACAATCCCGTCAGTTTGACAAAGCTATCGAGCGCTTTAAGACCGTTATCGATCAGAAGCCCGATGCAGAGTCTTACTTTTACTTAGCCACAGGCTACGAAAATATTGGGATGAAAAAAGAAGCTGTAGCTGCTTTTCAAAAAAGTAAGGAGCTGGCTGCTGATCCATCCCTATCACAATTCATCGACCGTAAGATCGGGGAATTGAGCAAGTAATTAATTTATTATTTTATAATCATTAAAAAATTTAGCTATGCCAAGCGGAAAAAAAAGAAAAAGACACAAGATGGCTACTCACAAACGTAAAAAACGTTTAAGAAAAAATAGACACAAGAAAAAATAGTCTTGTGATGAGCTTTTAAACATCTTGGCCCATTTTGCTGAGATAGCTTTACGAAACGATCTACATGTCTTTGAAGGGTATGTAGATTGTTTTTTTCGTAACAACGTTCTTTAAATGTTTAATCAGATACCAAAAATTGCGATAGGATATTGCATAGGTGTCAAAAATGAGTAGCTTTTGGTAAAGGAATTAATTATCGATTCAACTCCTGATAAAGGGGTAACTATTGCTTTACTACAAGACAAGCAGCTTGTTGAACTTAACCGCGAGCCCGCAAATAACAACTTCGCTGTCGGAGATATTTATCTTGGACGAATCAAGCGGATAATGCCGGGGCTAAATGCGGCTTTCGTAGATGTAGGCTACGAAAAGGATGCATTTCTACATTATTTAGATTTGGGTCCTCAGGTTCAATCTTTGCTAAAGCTTACACGTATCGTAAAGAATGGCAGTTATCAAGAGAAACTGCTCAATAGTTTAAAACTTGAAAAGGATATCGATAAAGCTGGTAAGATCTCTGATGTCTTGAGCAAAAACATGCTCGTGCCAGTACAAATCGCCAAAGAACCCATCTCAACAAAGGGACCTCGTCTGAGTTCAGACCTTTCAATTGCAGGTCGTTTTGTCGTTTTGGTACCTTTCTCAAGTACTGTTTCCATTTCCAAACGTATCAAAGGTAGTAACGAACGTAACCGCCTCAAAAAGATTGTCGAAGGTATTAAACCAGCTAATTTTGGCGTAATCATCCGCACAGTCTCTGAAGGTAAAGGTGTCGAGGAACTACAACGTGACTTATTGGACCTGATCTCAAAATGGGAGCTATTTACCAAACGTCTTCGTAATGCTGAACCACCACAAAAGGTTCTCGGCGAAATGGATCGTGCATCCACTATTCTACGGGATATCCTTACGGATGAGTTTTCGCATATTTATGTTAATGATCCTTCGATCTTCGAAGAAACAAAATCATATATACACGATATATCTCCTGATCTGGAGAAAATTGTAAAACTTTACAAACATAAAGAACCAATTTTCGACCATTTCGGAGTTGAAAAGCAAATCAAGGCAGCTTTTGGCAAGACTGTTACTTTGCCTGGCGGCGCGTATCTCGTTATCGAGCATACCGAAGCCCTGCATGTAATCGATGTCAATAGTGGTAACCGTTCTGCCAATAAGGAGAATCAGGAGGATAATGCATTGCTGGTCAATATGGAAGCAGCAAAGGAAATTGCGCGACAACTGCGTTTGCGTGATATGGGGGGAATTGTAGTCATTGATTTCATTGATATGCATAAGCCCAATCACCGAAAAGAGTTGTATACGTTCTTAAAAGAATGTATGGTGTCGGACAGAGCGAGACATACGATCCTGCCGCCAAGTAAATTTGGCCTGGTACAGATCACCCGTCAACGTGTAAGACCTGAAATGAATATTGTCACAAACGAGAAATGTCCGGCTTGTGATGGTACAGGTGAAATCCGATCAAGTATTGTCCTAATGGATGATATTGAAAATAATTTGAGTTTTATTCTTCAAGAACAGAATGAGAAAAAGGTGACCTTATGTGTTCACCCATACATAGACGCTTACATTAAGTCTGGTTTGATTTCTAAAAGAATGAAATGGTTTATGAAGTACGGAAAATGGATAAAAGTAAATCCGATGACGTCATATTATCTAACTGAATTCCATTTCTTCAATGCGAAGGATGAAGAAATCAAGTTATAATAGAAAGAGATTAACGAAAAGGGTTAGTAGGGATACTAACCCTTTTTTGTTTATATCCAATGGATCGCTATCCCATCCTTTTCCATTTTTCGGAAGTAGGTCATTTGACGTTTGGCATAACGATGAATTTCCGTTTCTAATTTGGTAAAGAAAGTGCTGTAATCCATCTCCCCAAGCAGATACAGGGACGCATATTTGTACTCCAAACCGTAATATTGCAATTGCTCGTGCGTAAGCCCTTCGGCCAGGAGTTGTTCCACTTCTTGCAGAAAACCGTTTTCTATACGCTCTTTCAGTCGCTTGCTGATGCCAGTCCGCCTTTTCTCTAAAGGTGGATTTAGACCAATAACGAAAACTTCTGGAGCTTGCTGCCCGGGTTTGAAGTCCGGGTTTTGTTGGAGAAACTCCAGGATTTCGATGGCCCGTATAATCCGTTTATCTGTGGAGTGGTCTATCTGAAAGTCCAAAGGACAGGTATAGGCCTTTAGCCGGTCTATTAACGCAGACCTCGTCTGGCCCACTAGCGCTTCTTTGAATCCTGTTATACTTGGAATCAGTGCATAAGGCTTTTGCTGGATAACGCTCTGCAGGTATAACCCCGTCCCTCCACACAAGATTGTATGTTTATCCTTTTTTAAAATGGATTGATACGCCTGATTGAAATCCATAATGAAATTTCCAAGATTGTATTTTGTCCCGGGTTCATGTATATCAATGAGATGATATGGAATATGCTGGTATTCACTAAGGTCTTTTCCGGTACCGATATCCATGCGTCGGTAAATTTGACGGGAATCCGCACTAATGATTTCGGCATCAATTTGCTGGGCAAGCTGAACGGCCAGTTTGGTTTTCCCGGAGGCTGTAGGGCCCAGTATAACGATAACTTTCTCTTTTGGAACATTTTCCTGTTCCAAAAGAGAAAGTATATGTTTTAATCTGTCTATCACACGACAAATTTAGTCCATTTTTCTGTTCCTTCGTTATTTTTTACAACTGTGTCAATGAAGGTCATTCCTCTTACACCATCGTTAACGTTTGGAAAATCTTGTTCCTCAGCGGTCGGTGTCCGGCCTTCACGTTTTGCGCTAACAGTCAACGCAAAGTTGCGGTAAATGTTTGCAAAGGATTCCAATAGACCTTCGGGGTGACCAGCAGGAATACGTGTATTATGCGTAGCGAAAGAACTTAATGTATATGGAGCAGCATAAGCGTTTCCAGTACGGTACAATTGACGTGGCTGATCGAGCATTTTGATGATCAGGTTGTTCGGATCCTCATTGGCCCACTCTAGTCCTCCTTTTTCCCCATAAATCCGGATACGGACAGCGTTCTCCTCTCCTGCGGAGATTTGCGACGCCATTAATACCCCTTTAGCACCATTTTCGAAACGTAATAATACCGACCCATCATCATCTAATAGGCGACCTTCAACAAATGTTGTCAAATCAGCACACACCTCTTCAATTTTTAGTCCTGAGACATATTCTGCAAGATGGGCTGCATGGGTGCCGATATCGCCCATAACCAAAGACTTACCAGAGCGTTTAGGGTCGGCGCGCCATGCTGCGCCAGCATTGCCCTCGCGTTCAGTTAAGCGGCTCAACCAGCCTTGTGGATATTCAACAACAATTTTTCTTATTTTACCAAAGTGACCTTCTTTCACCATCGCTTTGGCCTGTTTGACCATTGGATAGCCAGAATAGGTATGCGTCAGACATAATGTACGGCCTGTACGCTCTACGGTCTCTTGCAACTCTTTTGCCTCCTCAACAGATACAGTCATTGGTTTTTCAACCACAACATCGAAACCTTTTTCCATAGCTAACTTAGCAGGAGCAAAATGTAGGAAGTTAGGCGTAACGATCGTTACGAAATCCATGCGTTCGCCCTCAGGTAGCAAAGATTCTTTCTCTATCATCTCTTCGTAGTTTTGATAGACCCGTTCGGGGGCTACAAATAAGTCTTCTCCAGACTGTTTTGAAATCTGTGGATCAATGCTAAATGCGCCACAGACCAATTCAATCTTTCCATCCATAAATGCGGCGATGCGGTGTACAGCTCCAATAAAGGCATCATTTCCGCCTCCGACCATACCCATGCGAAGTTTTCTCTTCATAACGTTATTATTTTTGATTATTTATTTTTCAAATTTTTACAGTGTACAATATACACAATTTAGCTTATTTTATATATAAAATCATCTTGATGCTCCCCAAGTTTTCCTTAGGAAAGCCGATTGGAGCCTGAGCTATCAATGCTTTCAGCTCATCTTCGGTACGATATGCGTACCTGTTTGCCCCTGTTACCCAGAAGTGGATGGGCGCTGTAATTTCTTTGGCTATAAAGCCGATTTTTTCTAACGAGGAATCCTGACTCCAGTCCCGGTCTGTATAGGTCATGATATCCCCCGGTGAGAAATCTATCACAAAAGCTTTAATTAATTTGCTTAATCCGCCAATTACGTTATAACCGGATTTATTGCAAAAACGCAACAATTCAAAGGAACGATAGGCCTCGTCTTTATCATTCATACGTCGCCCTCCGGAGAAGATAGCAATGGAAACCAATTCACCTTGTTCATACAGGCCATATCGATATTTTCCAAAGATTGGTGTTTGCAGGTGATGTTCCACGAGAAACTGCTGACTTACTTTTTTATCAAGTCGGGCAACAACAGTCTTTCGTGCATAAATACGACGGTTGTTCATCGATTGAGCAATGATACGCTGGACGATAAGATCGAATTTTTGTTCCAATTGATCTTCGTCTATATGGATACCCGACTCGGTGCTCAGGAAGCGAAAGCGGCGCTCGTTGGCGTAAAGAAATATTTTTTTTGTTAATTCAGGAGATTCAATTTGTATAAATCCATCTCGTTCGATCAGGGTTAGTCGCAGCTCGAGTTGTCGCCCGAGTTCGTTTTTAAGTCGAATAACGAGATCTTTAAAGGATGCATTCATACAACAAAAGTAACTTTTATGGAAGTTCTGAGGAAATATTTGCTTTTAATAATTATCCGTATCTTTGTGCAAAATCATAATAGTACCGTGTAATATCCAGATTTTGAAGACATAGTCAATCGAGGGAAACGAAGCGAGGTATGGGGGTATTAATAGAAAATTGTGCTGCATAAGATAAACGCGATATTTACAGGGTACTTTTAAAAATCAAACCAAGTGTAACGAGTTCATGTATAACAATGAAGATCGGCACTTATAAAATAATTATTTACATATGAAACTTCCGATAGTGGCGTATGGCGACCCAGTACTAAGAAAGGTTGCTGAAGAAATAGATGAAGACTATCCAGATTTAAAAAAACTGATTGACGATATGTTCGATACCATGTATGCTGCACATGGTGTTGGCATAGCAGCGCCACAAGTGGGCCTGCCAATACGTATGTTCGTTATCGATGCAACACCTTTTGCAGAAGATGATGAAGAGAATAAAGAAATGCTGAAGTCGTTCAAAAGGGTTTTCATTAATCCGATAATGGTTGAAGAATCTGGGGAAAAGTGGGCCTTTGGTGAAGGTTGTCTGAGTATTCCTGATATTAATGAAGATGTACTTCGCCATAAAAATATCCGTATCAATTATTTGGACGAGAATTTTGAAGAGCACGAAGTGGATCTGACAGGGTTGGCGGCACGTGTTGTACAACATGAATACGATCACCTGGAAGGGAAGTTATTTACGGATAAATTGAGCACCCTGAAGAAAACGATGCTGAAAGGTAAATTGGATGCGATTGCCAAAGGCAATATCCGGGTGGGTTATAAAATGAAATTTCCACAGCAAAAGAAAAAGCGTTAGTCCAAACTAACGCTTTTTTATTTTGTCGGCATGGATTTCATTCAGATTTCCAAGCTCAATCCAACCTCGGTAAATATAGCCTGTACTTAACAGCAGTCATTCGGATCAGGAAGACTACTCCGGCAGCAATAAAAGCTGCCCAGGATAGATCAAGGTCCAGATGAACAAGCAAGATATAAATTAATCCGCCGGCTAGACAGGCAGTTGCATATACCTCTTTTTTAAAAATCAAAGGCGTCTCATTCAGGAGTATATCACGTGTCATGCCACCGCATACTGCAGTAAACATTCCAAAGATAATGGCCGCATAGACGTTACTTTCATAATTTAACGACTTTTGTACGCCTAATATGGTAAAAAAACTGATTCCTATAGCATCAAAAAGGGTGAGTGTACGATAGTAACTATACAACTGCCGATTGAAAATAATGGCAATCAAGATACCCAGAAAAATGGCAATGAGATAATTGCTGTCATTTACCCATACTGGACGTAGGTTTAAAAATACGTCACGCATGGATCCACCGCCAATAGCGGTCACAAAACCGAGAAATGCAGCTCCAAAGATGTCAATATCCTTACGTTTCGCAGACAATGTGCCCGATATCGCAAAAAATAAGGTGCCAAGCAAATCGCTCAAATAAAAGTAGTTGGCATCAGTTATCATTGTAATATGTATTTAAAAATATTTTCCCAATTTCTATAATTTATCCCCGAAAGATCTGGCAAATTTAGGAGAAATCTCTGTAGTTTAAGTTTACTGTAAGACGAATGGCTTTTAATCCTACAATTCCCTGTACATCCTCAAGTTTTAGATGTTCAACATTATTTTCAATAATTCCCATATCATAAATCGCCTGTATGCTCAGATTGAGGTCTTCTAAGATTTCATCCGAAAGATAGACAATGGCAATCTTATTGACCTGCGTGAGCCTTTCCTTCGTGCGTTTTATCCGTATCTTGTCTATCCGTTTTTTTATGATTTCGTAACGGATATTCAATGATCCCTCTACATCAAATCGACGCTCATCTTCTCTAAAACTGATGTCAATGCTGTGTGGATTAATGAAGATAAGCTGTGTTGTCTCCAGGGAAAGAGGTAAATCTTGTTTTGCATGATATGTTTTCAGCGCAATCCGGGCCATGGAGATAATCTGTTGCCGCCGAAAGACATTGATGAATTCTCTACTGAAAGTTTGCTGCGGTGTAATAGATTCGCCGATATAGATATCGTATTCGATCCCATCAGTTCTGAATTTTTGGAAATAGGACGGATAATTTCCCTGAATAAAGCTGTTAAAATGATTGAGCTCCTTACTAATAATATGATTTATCCGGCGTAATGAAGTCTCAAATTCATTCCTATAGAACTCTCCAGTTTCCCGATTGGTAAAAAAATGTCGGGCATAATGCTCGATAATAGCATGTTTTGCAGCGAACTGCTTTCTCGCCGCATCAAGAAAAGGTTGTACATCTTTCCGGAAGAATTCAATGATCTTGACCATAGATTCGTCAAAGGAAATTTGATCCAGCGACGCGGTAATCTGATCGACCCGTTTTGAAAAATCAACAATAAGTTGATGCCTGCCGTCCAATGACAATTCGTCAATAAGGAGTGCCAGTTGTTTTACTTTGAAACTAAAATCCCTTAAAATTGATGCATTGCGGATGATAGTAGAATCTTTTACGTCTATGGCCCCATAGAGCGGGTAAACTTCTTCAAAAATAACGGGTTTGATATGCGCGTTCTGTTCATCTTGCTCAAATTCCTGGATATATTGAGCCGCAACATGATTAAACTTCCATTGTACTGCTGGCTGTATTGTCGTAAATCGGTTGATGATAATTTCGTCAATACGTTTTTTGAACTCTGTTGTGATATCATGCGAAAGCTGGGATAATAAAGGCACAAGTTCACGAAGCGAGTGTATGGTCTCATGATCGAGCTGGTCGAGCTGATGACTGTATATTTCTAAAATACCCGATAATGCATGGTTATGTATCAGCGGAATGCACAAGTAAGTTTTGACTCCAGACGCCTGAATGCGTTCATCAAAAATGGATGTCGTATTTTTAATGGTATCCAGGGTATTGTAAAAGATAAGGTGTGGATGTTTTAAATAGCTAGCGATTGCTGGATTGATATTGGTATAACTGCTGTTGGCATAGGTTTCGGAAATTAAAATACTCTTATTGGTAATTGAATAATCAAAAAATGGGACCCCGTTCAATTGAAATAAAGGAAAGAGGCTAAAAACAGTGTTTGTCCCCTTTAGAATTGGAGCAATAATTTTCTCCAGATCGGTTAAAAAAAGATGATAGTTATAGGTCGCAAGATCCAATAGGATAGATTGTATTCTCTCGCGGGTATGTGCTAGACTACTCTTTTGGGCGGTGAGGATGGTAAAACCCGACAATTCAAAATCTTCGATCTTGATGGTATTGACAATATTATTCCAGTCAAATAAAGAGGTATCATTGGCATTCTTGGTTAGACTCTCCACATCAAATAGGGGGAGTTCTTTTTTGGGTTTGATGTCAACAAATTTGAAGTCTATATTTAGATCGTAATAGTCGATGATTTCGCCCTGTTCATCCAGATGATGGTAGACAATTGTGTTGTTTTCTTTGGCAGGAAGACCGTATAATCGCTCAAAGATCAGTGCATATATCAGTTTTTCCTGATTGTTCAGAATCCCTTCATTTTGCATTTGATCCTGTATCTCTTGTTCCACCAGTTTATTTTTCCAGAGTTCGAAAAAAGCTTCTGTTCCATAAAATGTTTCTTCGGCGAGTGCTGTTCCCAGGGCCCAGTATTGCTTGGGATCAGTATCGATCAGGGACACCGAAAGGCTATAGATGAGCTGCAAAATATCTTTATAGGCATTGAGATTGTGGGAGCAGAGTTTGCCATTAACCTTTTCAATTTCTCTTATCCGTTCTAATGCAACTAACGGAATCATGTCATCAGAAGATACAGCGCTCTCTGTAAAGGATTCCAGGTAGCGGAAAAAAGGTTCAAATTGAAGTCTTTTTTCGGTATTATATAACGCGTTGTTGACCTTGGCCAGTTGTACTCTCTTGATTTCCATTTATTGAACACTTTTAGAAGCGGAATCCGGTACTAAAATAGGGATACCAGCCTTCATTGGATTTAGCCATGACGAAGTGTAACGGTAATGCATTCGCGACGATATAATAAAGTCCGCCACCGTATCCTTGCTGCACGGTTTTACTGTTATGTTCTTTTGCCCATACTTTCCCGATGTCATACATGCCCATAATGCCTAGTTCTCCGGGGAGCACATAGCTTTTTATTTCATGAATCTTGATGCGGGCCTCCAGGTTATTATAGACTATTTGTTCGCCCGCAAATCTATATTGACGATAACCACGTAGATTGTCGTGGCCCCCTAGGAAAAGGTATTGATAAAAGGTGGGGTTACCGACCACTGTTCCTCCTCCTACTCTATTGGCAAATATAATCCCTTCATTGCATGCACTAAAATAGCCGGTCATTTCTGCGCTTAACTGCGCCGAATTTTTTGAATATTTATTTAGGCCTAAAAAGGAATGCAATGCCGCTTTTACAAAGATTCCTTTACTCGGATTAATCTTGCGGTTTCGGGTATCCTGCGTCAGAAAAGCATTTAACCCAACAAAAGCTTTGTCATTGGTAATGGAAACACTGTCATAAGAATGGAGTGCCTGTGGATTTAAGATAAAACGACCCTGATTTTCAGCCGGGTCCAAATGATAGAACTGGATATGGGGGCCGATGGCATAATTCAGTGTCGATGATGGATGCCAGCGCAGTAGTGGATTGATATTGAAAATATTGAATCGGCTTCGGTAGTACTTTGCACCATACTGATCTTTTAAGAACTGTGAATTATTACCTACACCAAAAAAGTTCTGTGTATTATCGGGCGCTTTCGCCAACGCATCAAGAACAAAGTCAGCATTACCGATCACATCCTCCCACTCACCGCGATAATGAATTTTATAAGCGCCCGTCCGGAAAGCCGCAGCGACAGTAATCTGTTGTTTATACGTGAATGGTACTTTTCTAAATCCCCGCTGATGTGTATATGCTGCGCCAAGTCCCAAAGAGAAGCCATCGTCAGCGTTGTACCCCGCGGTTAATAATGGTAGCCAGGAATTGTATAAATTCACGGGAACGAATTGTGTGTTCAGGCTATCTTTACCCCGATGAAGCCTGATCCGGCTTTTTTCTCCTACAAATGTGGAATTGTTCGTGTTCTCATAGAGCTTTATCTTCGACCTGCTCTTGTTAACTATATAGGTCTTTGGTAGGCTGTCGCCAATAATACGCAGCTTTATCGGTGAATTTAAGTTATTTATGGATACGGAATCCTGACCCTCAGAAAGGTATAGGCGGATTTCTTTCGTTAGGTTCTTTTCATAAGTTTTGTCCATCAAGGTTTTGGTTACCTTGCCATCTTTATTGATTTTGGAGACCATGATTTTTAAGCCCTCATCTTTGGTGCTGGCAATCTCCACCTTTTCATTCTTATCACTGAAATGGATGTCGACAATATTATTGATAAAACGATAATATTCTTCCATTGCTGCAGGCAAAGCATCACGCCTACTCTGGAGGGTACGGAAAATCTGTTCCCCGCGAATGGCAATGGATGACTGGGGTAGACTATTGACAGACTGGCGTAGTACCGAATCTGTCAAGCGGGCGACAAACTGGTCCACCTCTTTTGTCCATTCTTTATGGGAGAGTTGGTTACTAGGGTGTGCATTTAAAAATCTGGATTTAAAAAGCGAATATCGGATACTTGGTATACCTGTCGTAAACCCCTGCATAACCGGATTCACAAAACGTTGGTAAATGTCCTTCATCAAAAAACCCTGGGTCACGCGTAAGGCTTGATCACGGTCGCGCGGAATGGGAATATAGTCTTTGTCTTTATCGTCCGTGTCCTGATTTTCATTATACCAGCGCCATTGATCTTCATGACGATCCCAGTCGCTTACGATCACGTCCAGCATACGGGCTCTAAGATAGGCCTTTGGTTTAAAATTATCGTCATTGTCCTCCTGTAGTTTGCGAACAGCTTTTGGGCTATTGTCTGAGTCGCCTAAGGGCTCTCGTTCTTCCAAAAGAGCAACCGTATTTTCGAATAATGGTGCGTATTCTCCCAGGATTGTGTCTGGAGCAACCACACCTATGATCGGATGTGCATGTGGCACATTAACCGCGTTGGCCAATGCTGGAATCATCAATGCGGAATAAGGATGTTGTGCACTCGTCGCATCGTCCAGCACATCCTGTACAAAGGTGCCGTGCAGTTCTACTGGAATCAAAGATTCCGTCCGTTTATTGACCGATCGAAGTGCCCATTCTCTTCCGGTTGGGTCAGTCAACCTTAAGGAGACAGACTGCATCCCGCCGCCCTGTTTGACCGGTGTTAGGCCACCAAATAATTTAGAGAGCTGTAGCAGCGGCAATGTTGTTTCGGCCGCCCATTCTTTACGATAATTTTCCCCAAGAAATGATTTCTTAAATTTACTCGCCTTTCCGTATTTCGCATTTGCGATGACAGTAGTGCTGTCTTTGATCACTGTTTGTACCAGAGGGGCAATTTTGTGTGCATCTGCCGCCCGATTGGACTTGTTCTTCTGCTGGGCAGAAGTCTGTATCGTAAGAAAAAGTAAAAAGAATGGTAAAACCCGTTGCATGCTTATTATTTTTCAAATTTATAAAGGATTCCTTTATCCTGATTCCCAGCTTCACTGCTGATGTAAAGATTGGATTTTGAATCAAAGCTGATCCCCTCTGGTTGAGGAAATAGCTTTGGGTCTAGGGTTGTTATGGATTTGACACGGAAACTCTCATCCGTTACAACAAGAGCCCTATCAATCGAGGATAAAATATACCACTCGTTGCTGTCGGTTTTCTTTGCAAGGGCCGAAGGTTTGAATGTTTTTTTGATTTTTGGATCAAATTGCTTCAGTTCATGAATCTGAATCGCAAATTCACCTTTCGGGGTAAATTTCCCGTCACGCCCAATGGAAAAAATATAGCCGGTTGTCTGTGATTGTTTTTTGTCTACCCGGCATTCTTTACAGAGGACATAAGCCAGGTTACTTGTTTTGTCCACAAAAAGTCCCTCATATTCACCTTTCGGCAAAATATCTTTTTGCTCAACGACCGTTTGTATGTTATCTTTTTCCGTTATGGGAAAGGAATACACAGATCCATTGCTCTTCAAAATAAAGAAGTGGGTTTTACTAATGCCTATATCTTCGTAGTCACCGTCCTTTCCAAAGGGACTATATGTAAGCTTCTGGCTGGATAAATGATATTTAAAAAGCAGCCCCTGTTCATCTTGAATGGCATAAATATCTTCATCCTGACCTTCGACAAATGCGATTCCTGATATTTCGAGCAGTTGATCGGGCAAGTTTATCTTTTCACCGGATGATAATTTATACGGAATTGTCTGTTGCTGTTGATTATCTGCTGTAACGTTGGTTACATGAGCTGTGTGTTCTTTGTTTCCATTACTGGGGTTACAAGCCAGTAATACAGTGGAAATCATTGCTAAAGCCAGGGCTGTTAATCGTGTAGCGTCTTTCATTAGTTCATTTTCTTAAGTAGTCAACAATTTGTTGTTGCGATTTATTGCCAATCGGATGTTCGACAGGCATATTACGCCCCATCTCATCAAGGAAAGTTGCTTCAACGTCATCAGCGAACTGAATTTTAAAGAGTTGCTGAATTCTGTTGGCCAATGCAGGGTCCATAATCGGGAAGCAGGTTTCTATTCTACGGTAGATATTGCGATTCATCCAGTCTGAGGAACCTAAATACACCTTTGTCTGCGCTCCATATTGGAATATAAAGATTCTCCCGTGCTCTAAATAGCGACCTACGATCCGTTTTATTTCAATGTTTTCACTTAGCTCCTTGACCTGGGGTTTTAGCCTGCAGATGCCTCTGACCAATAATTGTACCTTCACCCCTGCCCGACTGGCTTCGTATAGTTTATTGATTAACGATTCTTCCTCTAAATTGTTTAGCTTAATTTTTATGGAGGCGGCATTGCCCGTCTTGACCTGAGCGATGGTTTCATCAATCAAAGTAACAAACGTCTGTTTTAGATTGAATTGAGCGATCAGAAGCTGTTGAAATGGGATATCTGTCGGCTTATCCGGTTTCTTTCTGCTGGGCAGAAACTCAAATAACAGGCTTAACTCTGCTGTTAATAGACGATTGGATGTCATTAAGAAGTAATCGGTATATACCTTGGCTGTTTTTTCATTTAAGTTGCCTGTTCCGAATAATGCGCTCTCTTTTCCGTCTTTTCGTTTGACAAGTGCAATTTTAGCATGCACTTTAAGATTTGGGATACTGTAACTGATCTTTACCCCCTGCTCTTTCATAATTCTTGACCAACGCATATTATTGGCCTCATCAAAACGAGCTTTCAATTCAACAAATACATTTACCTTCTTGCCATTCTTTGCTGCGGTAGCCAGTGCTTGGGCGATAAGTGAATCGCTGGCAATTCGATAGAGTGTAGTATGAATTTCGGCTACATCAGGATCTATCTCGGCCTCGTTAAAAAAACGAAGAATAGGATCAAATGACTCATAGGGTGTAGAGATTAGCATATCATGCTGATCGAGCTGTTCAAAAATGGAGCGTTCAAAATCCTGATGTGCTGCTAGCTGCTGCTGTTTCGGAAAAGACAGTTCGTTCCGTTTTATTGGGAAGGAGAAAAAATCTTTCAGATTATGGTAATACCCCCCTGCAACAATACTACTTTTTCGAAGGTCGAAAAGAACGGCAAGTTTTTCAATGAGCGAATCTGGAAAACCAGGCTGGTGTAAAAATCGGGTGGCATAGCCAAGGTCCCTTTTATTGACCTCTGCTTCTATTTTCTGTGCGATATCGCCATCGAACTCATCTTGTAGATTGAGTTCAGCGTCACGGGTAATTTTAAAAGAATAGAAATTTAAATGGCTATTTTTTATTAAGTCAGGCAGAAATAGCTTAATGATATCGTCGATAAAGACAACGTACGTACTAGCATCGAACTGACATGTAAAGAAACGATTGATACGATCTGAAGGTATATTGACAATAAATAAATCTGTTGTATTATTGTCGGTCAGGGCAAAATACAGGCAGTTGTTGATCGGAAAAAATGAAAATTCTTCGTCTACGCGAATTATTTGTAGATAAGAAGCGATCGTACTAAAAAAATAATTAGCTACAAGCGATTTTATCGCTAATGGGATTTCCTGGTTATAGATCAGTATAATCTTTTCGTTAGCCAGCTGATGAATGATATCAGTTAAAAATAGGCCAAATTTTTCCTGCTGTTTATCAATAATTTTAGTAGCCTTTTTATAGGTTCCAATATCGAGATTCGGAACCATTTGATCACTGCTCTTCTTTTTAATTTTCTTCCATGCCATCAATACCGGCATCCGTACACGGTAAAATTCATCTAGATTTGATGAAAAAATGGCGAGGAACTGTAATTTCTCCAATAGTGGAACCTCCTGACGCCCCGCTTCATCGAGTACCCTGTCATTAAACGATAGCCAACTGATATCTCTATTGATATATAAGTCTTTTTTTTTCATCTGCAAAATAATCTAAGAAGCAATAAGGTTAGAGATGCTTTCACTATTTTATAATAGGGTTGCGATCACAAAAGAAATAACAGAAATGACCAGGCCAAACATAAAAATACCGTAGGCATACCGTAGCAACTTGTATTTTCTGCCTAAAACCACGCCTTGGGAATAAACATCTTTTGTAAGCATACCATATAAGAATTCGGAGTCAGTCATTACTTTTTGCATCCCCTCATTGTAGTCATCGAGTTTCATTTTATAGAAATTCCCAAAAAATAATAGGTTGACGGTTTTATTCTCAATTTCCTGTTTTGAAAATTTCCCGGATGGTATTTTCGGAATAGTCGATAATATGGCCATGACCATGGTTGCGACAACAATTACCGTTAGAATAATTGTTGGGAAGATCAGATGTTCATTGCTATCTAATTTTCTAAATAATACAGCGATAACAACTGACAGGATAATGGAGTTGACTGTCAATAATATATTTGCCTTATTGTCAGCCATATCACTCAGCCGTTGATTGTTGGACGATGTTATGCGAAACATCGTTTCTATGCCGCGTTCCGGTTTTACACTTTTGTCTTTTTCCTTTTTTGCTTCTTTCTTATCTTCTTTTTTCTTGTCCTTAGATTTTTCCTGCTTACGTTGAAGTTCTTTTAAGTTTTCTTCTTTCTTTGCATTGAGCTTCTGCTGTGCATAGGCTGTATGGTAATGATGGCTTGCTAAGAGTTTTATTGTGCCGGCACGCCAAACATCCTTGTCGATTTCTTTTCCTAATACAGCTTCAGCTTCGGCCTTCATGAGTTTATTCCTGTTCTCAAATTCATCATTTCCGAAATGAAACAGATCAGCATCACAAAGAATCTGCTCCAATAGATTATTTGGATCTTGGGGCATTCTTGTCGCCAGAATACAACCTTTTATTTTTTCTTTAACTTCGTCGGATACACCTTTGTCCGCTAAGAAATCCAAGGCAATGTCTACGCTTATTTTTTCATGACCGATTGCATTGTCAGATTTTACATAACCTAAATCATGAAAATAGGCCGCACTGATCACAATAAAATGATCTTCGTCATTTAACTTATAATAGGATGAAATCTCTTCTGCCGCCTGAACTACAGAATGCGTATGCAGACTGTTGTGAAAACAATGACAGGATGAAATATTCTGTATAATATATGTGTTAGAATATTCTTCGACTTGTTTTAGAAGTTCGTTGTAATCTATCATGACCAATTTGGTATTTATTTAGAATAAAAGTATTCAATATCTTTAATATCTAGTATATGTACTCCCGCCTTTTCGTAATTTTTTAATCTAGATCAATTTAATATCCTCAGCAAGATGAAAGTCATCGTTTTTTCTTTCAGATGTCTTTTTACTGTTTACCCCTATTTTGGTCATTTGTCTTTGCGTTTCGTAATAAATTGAAAACTCTGCACATACTGATTATACGCAGCAATACTTTTGTGTAAGACAAAAAGTACATGAAGAAGTTAAGTTTGCCCCTCCAGCAATGGATTATCTATCGGCATTCAAATATCTTTTGGTTTTTACGATAGCCTGATATTGTATCCGCTTTTGACCATTATATCACCTGCTTATACACAACTTAACCAATAGCTTAGGAATAGTTTAGATTTAAGTTAGTATTTAGTTAGGTATTCATTAGCTTTTACCTAAGCTATACCTAAACTAAACCTAAGCAAACCCTAACTAAACTCTAACTAAACAGTTAATCTCTACAGACGCTGACCCGCCCTAGTTGTACCTGTTTTCTACCGAGCTTATGTACACTCCTGGGCTTTCCGCCGCGGGGCCAGCGCCAACCGTCAGCACAGATCCCGTAGCGGTCCTATGCTGACCGGCCTTTTTGGCCTTACCGCACACCCCTTGCCGCCACCGTACCCCGCCAGATCCCCTGCGGGATCCCGTTTCACAAAAACAATCCCCCAAGGGTACAGCCAGTTAGCGGAAAAATGAAATAAATAAGAACAAAAGGCTTGGAAGTTTGTTAACAATCTTCCTATCTTTGCACCACTCCGCAAGGGAGGGACGGTTGCCGCCAGAGCAGGCAACCATGAAAAAAAGAAGGGTTTAGGTGAGCCGGGCAGGATTTAAAATCCCGTTCAGCTTATTTTAAACGCAGAAATCGGAAAAGAGAAAAAGAAAAAAAACTTCAAAAGTTTTTTGGAATTCCGAAAAAGATTTCTACCTTTGCAGTCCCAACGGAAACGGAGGGAAAACAGAAAAAGATAAAGACGGGCTGGTGCCCATCGGAATAAAAGCGGATACGGAAGTTGAAGCGACAAAGTTCTTTAAGAAAACACAATCATGTAGCGTGACGAGTAGGTAAACGAAAGTCATGAACAAATTCAAGTAATTCGTTCAATTCGGTCCAAGATCAGAGATATAAAAAAAGAATTCTGATTATTATAAATAGTTGGAATCAAAAACTTCATTTTACAATGGAGAGTTTGATCCTGGCTCAGGATGAACGCTAGCGGC
>NZ_JBCNKE010000004.1:0-501223 GCF_039596235.1 Sphingobacterium sp. | reverse complement strand
GAGCCGATGGTATTGCCGTAACAGGTGGGAGAGTAGGTCGGTGCCTTTTTTTACACGGAAGCCCTTGCTGGAAACAGTCAAGGGCTTCTTTCGTTTGGACAGTTTTGCCGGAACCGGCAGCAACAACAGTAACAACAACTCCAGTAAAGACACCGGTAACTGTAACGATAGCCTTAACAGCAAGACCGTGGCAGCAATAACTGTAGCGGCAAGAGTAACTGTAACCATAACAGCAGCAGCGCTCCCCCCGGAGTTTTGACGGTATAGCAGCGTTTAGGATCATTGCAGATGGGGATAGGATATTGCAGATAGTCTATAGCTTGTCAATACCATGCTGTTGGGGATAGCACTCCCCTTATGGTGGATATTTAATACTCCTAACTCTTATTATGCATTCTGCTGTAATTCCTGTCATCTTATCCGTAGTTACTAAGTAAAAATGTGATCTTGCTTAAATAAATCGCAAATAGGAATATATCAGAATACAATAAAAAGAATTATTTTTTGAGCTTAAAAGCCCTTTAGCGGATTGTTTATAAAATGAGTAACAGCGTGGTGAGAGAGCCCTATTGAGCCTAACAGTTTTTGTGGATCGCTCCGAATAAACCACTCGGGTAAAGACTATACTTTCATTAATAAGTTAACGAGAAAGAGCCCGGTTTTAGAAAACGGGCTCATTATTGATATCGAACAATTAATCTTCTTCCGTATAGAAATCTATTAATGAAGAAATATAGGGATCTTCCCAGCCTTCAGCAATATTCTCATAATCTTCATCTGGAATATTGGTTTGCCTAACCTCTAATGAGGTTCCCTTTTTGTGCTCATGCAACTTTAGTGTAACAATGGAAGGGCTGTCAGTTTCACCAAAATACCACTCCTGGACAATTTTTGAAGATGGCACTAGTTCCAAGAATCGACCTGTAATCGCACCATCCCACAAGGAAAATTCACCGTTAACTGATGCATCTATCGATACAGCATCGCCGGTCCACAGACGGGCCGTAATTTCGGTTGTTAGGGCGAGATAGAGTTGTTCCGGTGTCGCCGGGATAATAGCGTATTTCTTGAGATCTTTCATGATACAAATTTACTCTTTCCCGTAATTTACTACTTATTTTGACTTCATTTTTATTTGTATTAATTTTAGCACAAACTATAGGACACATGAGTAATTTTCTGCCAAATTCATTAGTGAAAAAATTGGGTGTAAACCCACTATTCGATACCGCTGCATTTATAAGTGTACATGAAGAGGGCAAGCGGGCAACGGCCATACGGTTAAACCCGCGAAAATTAAAAGAATGTCCCTTTTCGGATAACAGGCCAGTCCCTTGGTGTGAAGGTGCCTTTTATCTCAACGAACGTCCGATATTCACGCTCGATCCGCTATTTCACGGGGGAGGCTATTATTCGCAGGACGCGTCTTCTATGTTTATAGATCACATTATCCGTAAACTGGAATTAGGTACTAAACCAGTTTATGCTTTGGATTTGTGTGCAGCTCCTGGAGGCAAGTCTACTTTGTTAAATAGTAGTTTGCATCCCGATAGTCTACTTGTCGCCAATGAGATCATCAAGACGCGTGTAAATATCCTCCAGGATAATTTAACCAAATGGGGTAATGCAAATACAGTGGTCACAAATAACGATCCCTCAGCTTTTGACCGATTGCCAGGATATTTTGATGTTATGGTCGTGGATGCACCCTGTTCTGGATCAGGAATGTTTAGAAAGGATGCCGATGCGATAGATGAATGGTCGGAAGCTAATGTTAAACTTTGTAGCGAAAGACAACAACGAATATTGGCAGAAAGTATCACAACATTGAAAAAAGGTGGATACCTTCTTTACTCAACCTGTTCCTATTCTGAAGAAGAGAATGAGGATATAGCTGATTGGTTGATAGGTACTGGAAATTTTGAATCTATAGAAATTGGCATTGATGATAGTTGGGGCATTGAGCATACAAAATCGGTAAAGCATGCTGCGCATGGATATCGTTTTTATCCGCATAAATTAAGTGGAGAGGGTTTTTTTATTACTGTTTTGAAAAAAATAGCTGAACAATCCACATTCAATAGAAAGCGGATAAAACCTGAGAAATCGGATGTGCCGAAGGGAATTATGGACGCTTGGATAGTAAACCATGAGGAATTTTTCCCATTTATCCACCACGAAGATGTCTATATATTTCCAAAAGTATATGAAAATGATTTGAAGTACCTGCAGAATGTACTCTATCTTAAGAATGCGGGAATCAATATAGGGAAACTAAATCGAAAAGAACTTATTCCAAGCCATGCTTTGGCTTTAAGTAATGTTTTGGATCCTGGTTTCCAATATGTGGAACTTTCTCTTGAGGAAGCTCAAAACTATCTTAGAAAAGAAAATGTAATACTAGAGAATATTCCTGTGGGCATGAAAGGTTGGACATTGGCGAAATATAAAGGCTTGTCACTAGGCTGGATAAAGGTCTTACCCAACAGGATCAATAATTATTATCCTAAGGAGCTAAGAATCGTAAATCTCTAAGAGGTGAAAGACATGATATACTTCTTCGGATTCCCGGAGTACGTTATTTTTTCGAGGGGATATGTTGTAAAATGATCGAACAGATATCTTTTGCGACATCTTCCTTCGATTTCAGTGGGAATACCGTACTTTCGCCTGAACGATTGATAATTGTGACTTTATTGGTATCAGTAGCAAAACCAGCACCTTGATCCTGCATGGAGTTCAGAACGATAAAATCAAGGTTCTTTCGGACTAATTTGTCTTTTGCATTTTCAAGCTCGTTGTTGGTCTCTAAAGCGAATCCGATCAGTAATTGCTCTTTCTTCTTTTTTGCTCCCAAAGTAGCGAGAATATCGGTTGTTTTCTTTAGAGCAATCGAAAATTCATTCTCTTTCTTCTTTATCTTCTGAGCGGCAACTTCAATGGGTGTATAGTCCGCAACAGCGGCACTCATGACAATTATGGATGCATCAGCAAAATGCCTTTCGCAGGCTTGAAGCATCTCCGCAGCAGAGGTGACAGGAACAACAGCTATTTGGTCAGGTTTTGGTAATGCGGTAGGTCCCGAAACTAAAGTGACATCCGCACCGAGCTCTTTTAATTGTTGCGCGATAGCATATCCCATCTTTCCGCTGGAATGATTTCCAATAAAACGGACGGGATCTATAGCCTCATAGGTCGGACCAGCAGAAACGAGGGCCTTTTGTCCTGTTAAGGGAAGTTTCCGACTAGAAAAATCTGCTAGGAAGCGAAAAAGCTCTTCCGGCTCGGCCAAACGTCCTTCGCCAACTAGCCCACTGGCTAATTCCCCTTTTTCAGGTGGGATCATTATGTTGCCATAAGCAGCAAGCTTAGCAATATTTGATTGGGTAGAAGGATGTTTCCACATATCTAAGTCCATCGCTGGAGCAAAGAAAACAGGACATTTTGCGGATAAATATACAGCCATCAGCAAATTATCACAGTGCCCATTCGCCATCTTCGCAATGGTATTCGCTGTTGCCGGAGCGACGAGTATATAATCTGCATTTAATGCTATTTCTACATGGTTGTTCCATTCGCCTGTATCTGGTTGATAATAGTCAATTAAAACAGGATTTTTAGAAAGTGTAGAAAGCGTAAGTGGGGTAATGAACGCTGTAGCGTCCGCTGACATAATCACTTTAACATGGGCATCTGCTTTCACAAGCAGACGAATTAGACTTGCAATTTTGTATGCGGCGATACTACCGCATACAGCAATTACAATATTTTTCCCAGCTAAAGCCATCGTTAATCTTTGGAATTAGTCTTGCTCTTTCGAAGGATTTCTGTAGTACACCTTATCGTGTAAAAACTCGTCGATTGCGACCAAAGTAGGTTTTGGCATGCGCTCGTAGTGTTTAGAAATCTCTATTTGTTCGCGGTTTTCGAATACCTCTTCCAAGTTATCGTTATTGCTTGCAAATTCAGCAAGTTTTCCATTTAGTTCTTCTTTAATATCTACTGCAATTTGATTTGCGCGTTTAGAGATAACTACAATGGATTCATAGATATTGTCAGTTCCTTTGTCCAATTGTCTTAAGTCACGTGTAACTGTAGAATTTGGAATTGAATTGTTATTTTTTTGACTCATCTTTTTGGGTATTTTCTTTTTCTTTTTTCGCCTTTTGTTCTTTTATATAAGCTTCTTGCTCAGCAAGAGCTTTGTTATATTCTTTCATGTGAGAAACGGCTGTCTTAATTCCTTTTTCAGAATCCCGACGGATAGATTCCGCCTCTTTGATATGTTTGCTATTGGGATAGTTGCTTGCAAAGCTACGATAATAGTCCAATGTCTCATCATATCTGCTTTCCTGTTTTTGCAGAATACTTTTCGAAGCAAATATGTATTGTGCCTTTAAGGTCAAGAATTCGATCTCCTCAGCGTATTTGGTGTCAGGATATTCTTTCAGTACATTTTGTAAGGCAATTACAGCTGCTCTATAATCATCATTCAGACCCATATCATAATAAAGCCTAGCATTGGCAAAAGCCTTAAGCTCCAGTTTATCTCTTAACTTCTGAATGAGATCTGCTGCTTCTTTGGAGCGTTCAGATTCTGGATAGAGGTTGACAAAAAGCTGTAAGGCATCGATAGCTTTCTTTGTATTTGCCTGATCCAAAGTTGAGCGGGGTGAATCCAAATAATAACAGTAAGCATGCATAAAACGACATTCTTCCGCCCGCGGACTGTTCGGGTAAACATCTGCAAAGTCCTTAAAGTGGTATGCGGCGGAAGTATAATCTTTCAGACGGTAATTGGCAAAAGCCAAATAGTAGTAGATATTTTCTGCTTCAGCCTGTCCACGGAATTTTGTCCGCAAGTCATCAAACAAAACTAACGCCTTTGTATATTTCTTTTTCTCATACAGCTTTACGGCCTCTTCATACTTTTGAGCGATATTATTGCTTGCGCGCAATTTCTCAAATTTACTCTTACAGCCAGTAAACACCAATAGAAACATCATGCCGGCACAGATAGCCGCTATACGCCTATTTAAAAACATTTTACAAAGATAAGTGAATTTGTTATACTAATCAATTAAATTTTACTGCGCAATATAGTTTAATAATTATTTGATCCCAAAAACAACATTTTTTATTAACATTCTTTAACTCGTTGGATACAGTCTGCCGGCTGTATTGTCATGGAGTTGTTGTTTTTCCCCGAGGTAAGTAGCGGAAAAATATAGATTCTAAAATATTTGATTATCTTTACATGTACAATCATTGAATTTAATAAAGAGTATGACTTTAAAAGAAAAAGTGGAGCAAGCATTGGATACCTTGAGACCTTATTTGGAGACTGATGGCGGAAATGTGAGTGTTGAAGAGATTACAGCGGATAATGTCGTGCGATTAAAATTATTGGGCGCATGTGCTTCTTGTTCAATGAGCATTATGACTTTTAAAGCAGGATTGGAACAGGCTATTAAAAAAGCGGTGCCAGAGGTAACAGCGGTAGAAGCAATTAACCTGACTGATCCAGACTCTCCTGATGCCACCTTACCGTCAGTAAATTAGTTTATCTATTAACACAATTTAACGGCCAACTCTGCTGCTTTTGTGTAAATTTGTTCTATGAAGTTGCTGATTCCTATATTATTAGTTTTATCAATATTTTTTGATCCTTCGGCTTTAAGGGCGCAAGAAAGGAAGATCATTCAATATTCCGGTATTGTAACTACTGTGGGGTCGGGGCTTCCCGTTGGTTACGCGACAGTAACTAATCTATCTTTTCGTAACGAATCCGTCGCAGCGAATAATGAGGGTTATTTTTCATTCGTAGCTCATGTGGGTGATACACTCCGTTTTTCCTCAGTAGGATTCGATCCACTTATTGTAACTGTACCTGAAGTCACAGGAGATAAATATACGGCTAGTATCGTCATGCAAAATTTGGTAACAGAATTACCAATGGTAACACCATATCCTTGGGCTAGTATCGAGGAATTTAATATTGCATTTATGAATTTAGATGTATCTGATGATCATATCGTACGCGCAAGAAAAACATTGTCCCATGAGTCTTTGTCTGCGATGGCTGCTGTAGTCCCTCGTGATGGTAACGAGATGCGCTCAATCAATAACGCCCAAAGCTTCAATACGATGAATAATAAGGTCATCAACCAACGTTATGCGAACCCGCTATTGAATCCTTTTGCCTGGGGAAGTTTAATACAACAAATAACGAAGGGAAGCCAGAGTCGCTCCAAAAGTTCCCGTTATTAGTCTGTAGTTTTGAGCTTGTTAAGTTCTTTTACACTTAGTTTTGCTGAGAAGTAAGAAACTAAGCCCGAAATACCCGTGACAGTAATAAACACCAAGACATAGTCACTCCATCGACTGCGCATAGGGTAACTATCCAAAATGGCATTTGCACCGTCTTCAACGCGTATGATGCCATAGGTGGACTGAATATAATTGAATATCGCACCTATGAATAAACCTAAAATACAGCCAATAATTGCAATCATTAACCCTTCGTAAAAGAAAATACGCTGAATTAAACCATTGTTGCCCCCTAAGCTTTTTAGGACTGTCATATCTTTTTGTTTATCCAATACCAGCATCGTTAATGAACCTACGATATTAAAAATGGCGATGACACTGATCAATGTTAAAATAAAAAATACAACCCACCTCTCTACACGTACGTTTCTATATAAGGTCGGATTTTGTTCTTCCCGATTTTTGACTAGATAATCTGCACCTAATTTTTTTTGTAGGTCTTGTTCAAATAACTTGATGTCAGTACCTGCTTTAAGATAGAATTCAATAGCAGACACCCGATCATATTCCCCTAGAACTTCTTGGGCAAATGAAATTGGTGTAATAACTAAATTATCGAAATCCTGTTGGTATCTGAGGACACCTCCTGGATTGATAGATCGAATATTAAATTCCTCAGCGGGATTTGAAGTATTTTTTACTCCTTTTCTTGGTGAATACACCTGGATGAGATCAGGTGCATTTTGCATCGAGATACCGAGATTAGCCTGAACGCTTGCACCTAGTATCGCTAGATTAGTTGAGCCACGTAAGAGTTGATATGCCCCGTCTACGAGGATACTATCGCCCATACGCTTATTTAGTGACCCGGGCTCGATTCCTTTGATGGTTGAAATATACTGTCGGTTCGCATATTGAAGCAGTACCTTCTCTTCGAGTACTTCTGTATAATGGATAACATTCGGATTTCTTCTCAATTCATCAAAGACCGGCTTATTAGCGGCGAATAACTTGCCTTTCTGCGGCTGTATCTTCAGTTCTGGAGCGAATTTGCTATACATGGATATAATAAGCTCCTCCATACCATTGAAGGAGGACAATAGTATGATTAATGCGGCACTACTTACCATAACACCTATCACACTAATCGAGGAGATGATATTAATCGCGTTGACCGATTTTTTTGAAAATAGATATCTCTTGGCAAATAGAAAAGGCAAGTTCATATTTATCCTCGTATAAATGGATTGGAATTCTTTTCAAAGCCTATTGTCGTTGATGGGCCGTGACCGGGGTAGACAAGCGTATCATCGGGTAGCGTATAAAGTCTTTGTTTAATATTGTCCAAAAGCTGCTGATGATTTCCTCCTGGTAGGTCAGTACGGCCAATGCTATTGCGAAAGAGAACATCGCCACCAATTAGAAATTTTTGTGCAGCGCTATAGAAACAGATGTGGGCAGGAGAATGACCAGGTGCTAGGATCACTTCCAGCTCGTCATTGTCTATTTGTATTTTATCTCCATCTTCTAGGAATACTTCTCCAATAGGGGAGATATCATAACGGAATCCCATTTGCGGAGCATAATTCTGAACAGCAACTAATGTCGACAGTTCTCCTTCGTGAAATTGGGGAAGCAGCCCAAACTTCTCATGAATAAAATAATTGCCCAAGACATGGTCGATGTGGCAATGTGTATTCAATAGTAATTTTGGAGTAAGATTATGCAGATCGACAAAAGTTAAAAACTCAGTCTGTTCTTTTTCCCCATACATTCCCGGGTCAATAATTAAAGCATTTCCCTGTTCGTTATACAACAGATAGGTGTTTTCTTGATATGGATTAAAAGTGAATGTTCTGATCGTTAACATAAGGTAAATTTACATTTTTTATTGCGCTCTAGCTAGCGAAAGACTAGCTATTCCAAATTTCCCAATTTTTCTCTGCCTGAAGTAGTAACATTTCATACCCATTTTTTATTCGAGCTCCTTTTTCTTTGCCTTTCTTTAAGAATGCGGTCTCTTCGGGATTATAGATAAGATCGTAGAATAAGTGCTTAGCGGTGATATGTTCGTAAGGAAGAGCTGGAGACTCTGTTATATTGGGAAACGTTCCTACCGGTGAACAATTAATGATTACCGTGTATTCTTCCAGGATCGATGCATTTAATTCCCCATAAGTGAAGTTGTCCGTTTGCTTAGTTCGGCTGACAAGTTTGTACTGAATGCCTAATTTATCTAAAACATAGATGACAGCTTTTGCTGCACCTCCATTTCCCAATATTAGTGCCTTTTTGTCGTGCAGGTCTAAAAGCGGTTTCAGCGATTCTTCAAATCCATAAGCATCAGTATTATAACCTTTCAGGTATGGCCTGCCTTCTGCTGAATGCATAATGCGGATACAGTTTACAGCCTGTATTGCTTTCGCCTCTTCGGATAGCTCGTTCAAATAATCCATGACCTCTATTTTGTATGGAATGGTCACATTCACTCCATAAAAGTCTTTATTCGTAAATATAGACGGAAAATCTGAGATACGTTCAATAGGGTATAAATCATAATCTATGTGTTGAATGTTTTCTCTTTGAAATTTCTCTAAATAATATTTCTTGGAAAAGGAATGTCCTAGCGGAAATCCTATCAGACCTAGTTTTTTCATCGAATGGTTTAATACTTCTTTGGGCAGTGAGCGTGCTTAATCTAATTGAATTGTATTTTATCCCCTCAGGCTCATTCCTAAGGGGATAAGATGCTTTAACCTTAATTTTTTGGTTTTGTATATTTCTTGACAATTTCAGTAATAATCTGATTGCCCTGCAATTGAGGGAGGTAATCAAAGAGGATATAGTGTTTTTCGGGGTTCGTGGCTAAGCCTAGTTCCAAAAAGTTTAACGCCTCATTGTATTGTCCATTTGCAAAAAGATAGGCTACAACACGATAGTATAGTTCTGCTGCTTCAGGATTCTGCGTGATCGCATCGGACATAACATCAATGGCCGCATCAATTTTACTCTGTTCAAATAAGATCGAAGAATAATCGAGCCAGGCATCGATATCGGATGGATTTAATGCAACGACTTTTTTATAAGCTTCTTCGGCTTGATCAATTTGCTGTAGCTTGTATCGGGCATCTGCAATGGCAAACCAATAATCAGGATTTGTATCTTCTAGCTCCAAAGCCTTTTTATAAAAGTGAAGTGCCTCAAAATAACGTTCTTCAAAGTCCAGGGTGACTCCGATTCCAAACCATGCATCTGCGAGTTCGGCGTCTAATTTGACTGCTTTTTTATAGTAATTTCGGGCTTCTTCCATTTGCTCAAGCTTCTCGTAACACTCACCGATAGCGCAATAAGTATCTGCACTGGGTTGTTCGTATTCGAAGGTTTGCTTGTATACGTCCAAGGCCTCCTGGTAACGGTCCAAGTTAACCAATGCGTTTCCTTTGTTAAAATAAGCAGAAGAGAAATCCTCTTTAATTAATATGGCATAATCATATGCATCCAAAGCCTCTTCGAACTTGCTGATTTTATGGTAGGAGTTCCCCAGATTATACCAGGCGTAATACGAATAGGGGTCGGAGTCAATATATTTTTTATAGAAAGATATACTTTCCTCCTGCCTATCAAGTACGTCATAACAATAAGCCAGTTCATAGAGTGCTTCCTGATAGTCCATATTGAGCTCCAGAGCTTTTTTTAAATAGACAATGGCTTTGTCGTAGTTCATCTGTGCCTGAAAAATCATGGCAATATGAAAATAAACCTCATCTTTATTGTCTAATAAAGGTAATGCTTTGAATAACTGATCTAGGGCTTCATCAAATTGCCCGATGCTTCCCAAAATACCACCTCTAATTAGAAATATATCACCTTCTGAGGCTTCCAGCAATTCTGCTTTGTCCAAGGCCGCCAATGCATTCTGATACTGTTGAATTGTTGAAAACAACTGTGCTTGTTTCAGCAAAAAGGTAATATCAAAGGGGTGTTGGCTTATTGCAAATTCAGCTACCTGTAAAGCTTTGACGGGGTCATTTTTTTCAGCGTAGTAGTCTATTATTCCTTCGAAAGCTTTGGAATCAAAAAAATACTGATCCTCGTTTCGAAGCATTTCCTCATATCTGTCCACCGAGATTTTTCTTTCTTCGGGGTTTTCAAATTCAAAATCCTCTTCCATTCTCAAAAAATTAAAATCAGTATTCTTTCCTTAAATCAAAATACTAATTTCTTATCTAATTTGCTTGAATAAATTTTCCACAAATTGGATATCGTCCACAAAGTTAAGGATAAATACCGTCAAAATAAAAAAGCCGGCTCTAGAGCCGGCTTTTAATATAATGGTATAAATTATATACGATTATTTTTTGATCTCAACACGACGGTTTTGAACACGACCTTCTTCAGTTGAGTTAGATGCAACTGGGTTAGCCTCTCCGTAACCGTTAGCAGTGATGCTTGATGCAGGAACACCAGCGTTTACTAAGTATTGTTTTACAGAGTTAGCACGGTCTTTAGACAAAGTCATGTTGTAAGCCTCTGTACCTTCTGCAGATGCATAACCATCTAAAGTCACAGTTGAGTTGTTGTCACGTACTTCTTTAGCCAATTTATCTAAAGTTGAGTAAGAAGAAGTTTTCAACACTGAGCTATCAAATTCAAATTGAATTGGAGCGTAGTAACCGTTAGAAGTAAGATTCTCAGCAACTGGCTCTGGGAATTTGATAGGACATCCTGAACCATCTACTGGAGTACCAGCAGGAGTACCAGGGCATTTGTCAAATTTATCAGATACACCATCACCGTCAGCATCAGCGCTTAAAGTGTTAACTGTACCTTCTAAAGTGCTTACACGTTGTTTTAATGCTTCAACTTCGTTTCTCAATGAAGGATCTTTCAATTCATCATACATTGTAGCAACTGGGTTAGCAAAAGTCAAGTTTTGTTTGTCTTTTGAACCTAAAGTGAACTCTAAACCACCGTATACATTAGCAAAACGTTGTTTAGTGCTTCTATTTCTACCTGGTCCGTACAATAATGCTTCATCAGTGAAGTTCATTGTGTAACCTAAGTTCAAGGCAACAACTTCAGATAATTTGAATTTAGCACCAACACCTACAGGAACGTACATACCTAAACGGTAATCTCTGTCTCCTTTGTATTCGCGGTCACCGAAGATATCTTCACCAACTTTACCTTTGTTGTTGTAAACTTCTTTACCAGTGAAGTCGTTGTTCGCAAATTGAACTGGGTTGTAAGCCATTGTACCGATACCCACTTTTGCATAGAAGTTAACTGCGTTTTCTCTTCTTAAGAAGTCGATTGTACCCAATTGGAATACACCGTTTAAGCTAGCAGCCCAGTTTACATCTGTTTGAGCAGATTTAGCACCAGCAGCGTTCTCAGAAGCAGGTCCTGATTGATCGTGGTTGTAAGTTTTGATCTTACCACGGTTCGCTTCAACTTCTAAACCGAAAAGGTGAGAGAATTGTTTACGTACTGTTAAACCATAGTACTCACCAACTTTGTTTTGGAAGTAACCTACTTTTTGACCAAAGTTATTGTTACCACCAATTAAAGCATTAGGAGTAGTGATACCACCTTGAACTCCGATAGACCAAGTTCTGTATTGTGATCTACCACCGAATACTTGTTGAGCTTGTGCTGTATCAGCGAAACCTAAAGCGGCAACTAATGTAGCAGCAACAGCTGTTTTTTTAATTGTAGAATAGTTCATACTCTTGTTTTTAAGGTTATTATTAATTTTAATTGTTTTCAATGTTGTTATCTTATTTTAATATCTGGAACAGTACAATTGCCGTGCCAAAGTCTTAAAATTATGTTAAATTTTTAAATTTCTGATATTTCGTACTAAATTAAGTATTTAATGTGAAACAACAAAACAAAAATCCGCTACGAAAGTAGCAAATTTTTGTTTTGTTTCAATAGCTTTAAGAAAAAAATTAAGAAATTCTTTCTAAAGTAAATAATGTACGATAACTAATGATAGTCCTCCAAGAATGGCGGACACTGGTATAGTTAACACCCAAGCCCATAATAAACTGATAGTTACCCCCCAACGTACTGCTGAAACGCGTTTTACTACACCGACACCGATAATGGATCCTGTAATGGTATGTGTTGTTGATGCAGGAATTCCGAAATGTTCTGTAATTCCTAAAGTTACAGCACCTGCGGATTCCGCACAGACACCTTCCAATGGGGTCACTTTGGTAATCTTAGTCCCCATTGTTTTAACAATTTTCCAGCCTCCACTCATTGTTCCTGCTGCAATAGCTGCATAACAAGTTAAGGGAATCCACTCTGGCATATGTTCCGTATTTTGCATATAACCGCCGGCAACCATTGCCACTAGGATAATACCCATTACCTTTTGTGCGTCATTACCACCGTGCGCAAAACTTAAGCCTGCAGAGGAAACTAACTGTAATACTTTAAACCATTTTTCAGCTACACTTGGGCGAGAATTTTTCGCCAGATTAATCACAATTAGTGTAATGATGATAGAAATGGTCATACCGATGATTGGCGCCAGAACGATAAAAGCAATGATTTTTAAAGTTGCATCTATATTGATGGCATGGATAGGATCTGCACCAAGAATAAACGCATAGGCCATTCCTGATCCTGCGAAACCACCGATTAAGGTGTGTGAGGAACTTGAAGGTACTCCATAGTACCAAGTGAACAGGTTCCAGCCGATCGCAGCGAGTAAGCCCGCAAAGATAACCTCTAAGGTAATATATTCTTCCAATACCGTTTTGGCAATGGTGTTGGCTACTTTGTGATCTGTAAAGTAGAAATAAGCAGCAAAGTTGAATATGGCAGCCCATAATACAGCCATTGCTGGTGTGAGAACTTTTGTTGATACAATTGTCGCAATGGAGTTGGCAGCATCATGGAATCCATTGATGTAGTCAAACGCAATTGCTAAGACAATCACAACAACGAGTAATGTTGACATCATAATCTCGTAGAATTTTTATGCACTTATGATCGAATGATTATGCGTTTTTAACTAGAATACTTTCTAATACGTTGGCAACATCCTCGCATTTGTCTGTTGCATCTTCCATTGCAGATAATACCTCCTTATGTTTGATTAATGCAACAGCGTCTTTTTCAAACTCAAAAAGATCAGCTACTGCCTTGTCAAAAATATAATCTGCTTTGTTTTCCACGCTATTAATACGTACGCATGAATCCGTGATATTACGGATGTTCTTTAAGTCACGAAGTTCGTGTATTGCTTTGGAGACATGCTCCGTCGCTTCTACTAAAAGATTTGCGATTTCGATCATGGGCTCTGTTGCCTTCTCTAACTTATATAGATCCATTCTATTGGCTGCACCGTGTATGAAATCTGCTACATCGTCCAATGAACTTGCCAAGGAGTGTATATCTTCGCGGTCAAAAGGTGTAATGAAGTTTTTACCTAATTCCAGGTGAATCTGATGCGTGATGTTATCGCCTTTGTGTTCGAGGTCTTCCATCTTACGCGTGAACTCTTTCTTCTTCTCCGGATTGTTTGAGTTAACAATATCTTTTAACAATTGAGACATTTCGATCAAATTGTTACCTGCTTGTTCAAACAAAGGGAAGAATTTTTTGTCCTTTGGAACGAAGTATTGAAAAATGCTATTTAAAGACATATCTTAAATTTATTTTTGCAAAAATAACACCCTAATGTTAAGTTAATGTTAACATTGGTTTTGTTTAAACACAAAAGTGTCATCAATTGTTTAGTCTCCGGTCTGAACTTTTTGCAAAGTAAAGCCAAAAGTGGTTCCTATGCCTTCGGTGCTACGTACATTTACATTTTGTTGATGGGCTTCAATAATATGTTTTACAATAGCGAGTCCTAAACCGGATCCGCCAATATCCCTAGACCTACTTTTATCCGTTCGAAAGAATCGCTCAAAGACACGACTGAGATTTTTTTCTTCGATACCATAACCATCGTCAGTGATTTCTATAAGCACTTGTTCAAAAAGTGGGAAAATTTTTATTTTCGTGGTTCCGCCGGTTTTGCCATACTTAAGCGAATTGTCTATCAAATTATAGAGTACCTGATGTATTTTGTTACGATCGGCTTTAACCCAATGTGGGGTGCCGGTTTTGGGTTTAAACTCGATTTTAATGTTATGTTGTTTGGCTTTGTCCTCCAATGAATATGAGGTGTCTTTGATCAGATCCACAATGTCAAATTTTTCAATGTTTAAGACCATCTTTCCGGACTCCAGCTTCGATATTTCATCTAAATCCTGAATCAGATAATTTAATCGGTCAAGGTTACGTGCTGCTTTATCCAGGAAATTTTTTGCCATCTCCATATCTTCTTCCATCAGTCCGTCTTGGAGCGTTTCGATGTAGCCCTGCGTAGCAAAGAGGGGTGTTTTGAATTCATGGGATATATTGGACAGAAACTCCCGACGAAACTTTTCCTGGGATTTTAATTGTTCAATTTCATTTTTTTTATCTTTTGCCCAAGCTTTTACGTCGTTTTCCGCGTCCGTAATGGGGTCCTCACTGACATGCTCGCCAATCGCATCCTTAAGATCTTTGCCAAGTTTCAGGTTATGAATCAATTTATACATGGTATTGAGACGGCGATAGATGTATTTCTCGAACAGGTAATTGAATAAAAGAAAACAGACGACCAGCGCTACAAAAAAGATAATTAATGCGGTCTGTAGATCATGTTTATAATAATAGCTAATGGTGGAGATCGCAATGCCAACACCAGCGGAGTTTGCCAATAATAATTGTCTAAAATTCATTTGCTGAATAAAAAAGGCCCCTAATTGGAGCCTAAGTTACTTATAATGATATTAATAAATTGTTAAAATTTTCCAATAATAGTCTTGGCTCCGGTAACCTTATCGCCAATGTTCACGTTAATTTCTGTTCCTAAGGGTAAGAATAGATCAACACGCGAACCAAATTTGATAAATCCGAACTCGTCACCCTGAACCACCTGATCATTTTCTTTCACGTACCAGACGATACGGCGGGCCAATGCACCGGCTATCTGACGGAAAAGAACTTCTCTTCCTTCTTTGTCTTTCACAACTACTGTCGTTCTTTCGTTATCTGTAGAGGATTTCGGGTGCCAGGCAACCAAGAATTTTCCGGGATGGTATTTGAAAAATGTGACCAAGCCACTGATGGGGTTTCGGTTCACATGCACATTGACAGGGGACATGAAAATCGAGACCTGTATCCTTCTGTCATGAAAATATTCGTTTTCTTCCGTTTCCTCGATCACAACAACTTTTCCGTCGGCGGGGCATAATATGGTGCCATCCTGTGGAATGACCACTTTCCTAGGGCTTCTAAAAAATTGGACAACAGTAATGAATAGGAATGCTGAAAGGGCATATATAAACCATTTGACATACTGTGGCGCATCATAATAATCCGCGACCGCATTGATGATAAAAATAAAAAGTACAGCAATCGCTAATGTGGTATATCCTTCTTTATGGAATTTCATATCTACTTATTTCTGCAAAGATAATTATTTACTCGAATTGTCTATTTGTCTTTCGATTTTAATTGAATGGGTATAAACTTTTCCATCACTTCCCGTAGCGACACTTCCGGAAACTCTAATCTTATCGTCCTGTGGTTGATCTTGTTTGTAGGTGGGAAAATAAAAATCTATACTTTTGGCAATCCGATTCAAAATCGCGTGATCATTTTCATTATTGGAGTTTACATTCAATTTAAGACTTCGCAAATTGGCCAAGCCTGTTTTTTTGACTTCAACTTCATAGGAGAAATTGAGTTGAGTTACAACTTCGAATCCGCTTTTATTGATTCTATCGGTAAATCGTTTAGCAAGGAACGCATAGAAGTTTGAAAAGTCATCAAAGCTACAGGATTTGCTGTTTAATAGTTCGGCTCGGATGAAGTAATCGTAGGGTAAAACACTTAATGCCTGAAAATCTTCGCTAGGAAGTTCCCCATCATCATCGTAAGTAGCAACGATTTTTCCATCAACAAAGCGTTGTGTCATTGCGTAAATTGGCTGCTGTCCCACATTGTAAAAGTAAGTGTTCCAATTTCCTTGTGGTCTACCGCCTTTTACTTTTCCTTTACGCATGTAAAAATCATAGCCAAATTCGGTAAATCCTTCGAATGGAATAGCGAATTCATAATTTCCCTCACCGTTGATAACTTCTTGTTTTCCCCGGTTATCCCAATAATCTTTAATGAAATAACCATAATCTCCATAGTTAACGGTTAATAGCGGTTTACCATCGGGGTAATAATATTTCCAATCGCCAACGGGATAATTATCTTTAAAATTGATCTCCCATTTCAAAACGCCATTTGGATGAAAAGCTTGAAAAAGGCCTTCTTTTTTTCCGTCCTTATAATTGCCAACCAGCATACGGCTGCCATTGGGAGCAAAGTCACGAAATTCCCCATCAAAAATCTGTTTTGTGAAATCAAATTTGCTAACACGTTCAATTGATTTGAATTCGCAGTCTTTTGCTGCCAGATAATAATACTTATCAAAATAGAAACGAATCAACCCCTGATCTAGTTTTTCGTAAAATACAGGTTTATCTTCTTGTGCTTGAATAGTCGTAAAGCAGTAGGAGGATAAAAACAATAATAGATAAATGATTTTTTTAGTCATAACAGAAATTAATGTGCCTCAAGCCAATTTTTACCTTCTCCGATTTCTACAACCAAGGGAACTGTGGTTTTTATGGCATTTGTCATTTTATCCAGAATAATGGTTTTGAATGCCTCGATTTCTTGTTTCGGAACATCAAACACGAGCTCATCGTGAACTTGCATAATCATCTTGCCATGGAGTTGCTGTTGTTCGATCTCTTTTTGTATTGCAATCATGGCAATCTTAATCAAATCTGCTGCGGATCCTTGAATTGGTGCATTGATCGCATTTCGTTCAGCAAATCCACGCACCGTCATGTTTGCGGAATTTATATCTCTTAAATAACGTCTGCGTTTTAAAATTGTTTCAACGTAGCCCTTCTCCTTGGCAGATTCAACGGCGTCGCTCATATACTTCTTTATACCAGTATACTGGTTAAAGTATTCATTGATGATGTCAGCAGCTTCTTTACGAGAGATACCTAGATTTTGGGACAATCCAAATGCGGATTGTCCATAAATAATACCAAAGTTTACGGCTTTTGCATTGCGTCGCTGTTCGGATGTCACGTCCTCAAAAGCCAAATTATAAACTTTTGCAGCAGTGGCGCGATGAATATCATGCCCCTGATTAAAGGCTTCAAGCATATTTTGGTCTTTGCTCAACTCTGCGATCAAGCGTAATTCGATCTGTGAATAATCGGCGGATAAGATCACATGATCTTCCGAACGCGGTATAAATGCTTTCCTCACTTCCCGGCCTCTTTCCGTACGGATCGGAATATTTTGTAGATTGGGATTTGTGGAGCTCAAACGTCCAGTTGCGGCGACAGCTTGATTGTAGGATGTATGGATCAGACCGGTTTCTGGATTAATCAATTCAGGCAATGAATCGACATAAGTAGATTTCAGTTTCTGTAATTGCCTAAAATTTAAAATATCCTGAACAATATCTGATTTGTGCGCCAGGGCCAATAAAACATCTTCACCAGTTTTATACTGTCCTGTTTTTGTTTTCTTTGCTTTCGGATCCAGTTGTAATTTGTCGAATAGGACTTCGCCTAACTGTTTTGGCGAGGCAATATTAAAGTTCATTCCCGCTTTTTCAAATATAGCATGCTCTAGATTCTTGATGTCCTGTTCCAACGTTTTCGAAAATTCGGCGAGAGCAGTGACATCCACTTTTACGCCATTGCGTTCTATTTCGGCGAGCACGTATACAAGTGGGAATTCCACATCCTGAGCCAATTTTAAGGTCTCCGTTTCAACCAAAAGGGGATGAAAAATATTTTTGAGCTGCAAGGTAATGTCTGCATCTTCTGCTGCATATTCTTTGATTTTTTCGAAATCAACATCCCGCATATTTCCTTGTTTTTTCCCCTTTTCTCCGATGAGCTCGGTTATGGACACCGGCGTGTAATTCAGATAGTTCTCTGCAAGTACATCCATGCCATGACGTGTATCAGGATCGATGAGATAATGCGCTAACATGGTATCGAATAAGGTTCCCTGTACCTTAACACCATATCTTGCCAAAAGGAGAATATCGTACTTGATATTTTGACCTATCTTTTCAATTGCTGGATTTTCTAATACAGGTTTAAAGATATTGACGATGCGTTGTGCTTCTTCCCGATTTGCAGGTGTTGGAATATAATATGCTTTTCCTGTTTCAAACGAAAAAGAGAGTCCAACGATATCGGCAAGATTAGCATCTAATCCAGTTGTTTCAGTATCGAAGCAAAAGCTTTGTTTGGTGGCAAGCTCTTGCGCAAGCCTTTCCTGTTCGTCTGTCGTTTCTATTAGTTTGTAGTCGTGTGTTGTATTATGGATATTATTCACTGGGGCATTGTCGCTCGAAATCTCGATTGTAATATCCGTTGTTGTAATCGTAGTTTGTGCCGCGAATAAATCCATTTGTCCGCCTGCAGGCGCGTTCTTTTCAAGAATGGAGAAGTCCTCTCCAAAAACTCTTTTCCCTAATGTCCTAAATTCCAATTCGGCAAACAGCGGTTCGAGAACGTCTTTATTCGGTTGCTCCAGCTCAAGTGCTTTTTCATCTAGCTCAATCGGTACGTCCAATAGAATTGTTGCTAACTTTTTTGAGATCAGTCCCTGTTCGGCGAAATTTTCAACATTTTCACGCATTTTCCCTTTGAGTTGAGCTGCATTGGCAATAATTCCTTCAACTGACCCAAATTCCTGAACGAGTTTCTTCGCCGTCTTTTCTCCAATGCCTGGAATTCCCGGGATATTATCTACAGCATCACCCCATAATCCCAAAATATCAATGACTTGGCACACATCTTTCACTTCCCATTTTTCGAGAATTTCCTGGACACCTTGTACTTCTGCGCCATTGCCCATACGAGCGGGTTTGTAGATGAAAATATTTTCGGAGACAAGCTGTCCAAAATCTTTATCCGGTGTCATACAGTAGACCTGGAAGTTTTCCTGTTCTGCTTTTTTTGCCAAGGTGCCAATGATATCATCCGCCTCATAGCCATCCATGGTGATAATCGGGATATTGAATCCTTCAATCAGGCGATAGATATAGGGAATGGAGGCCGAGAGATCTTCGGGCATTTTTTCACGATGGGCCTTATAGGCTTCAAATTCAATATGGCGTGCCGTAGGGGCCGCCGTGTCGAACACTACTGCTATATGAGAAGGTTGCTGATTTTTCAATACCTCCAATAATGTATTGGTAAATCCCATGATCGCCCCGGTATTCAACCCTGTAGAGGTGATGCGTGGGGTCTTGCTCAATGCAAAATATGCTCTATATATCAGAGCCATTCCATCTAAAAGAAATAGTTTTTTCACAAAATTGAATTTTAGTCTTCTTACAAAGGTAAGAAATTCATCAAACGGTAAGTTTAATAAATTTTTCCGATTTTTGCGCTATGACACATTTAATGCAACAGGTTCTATGAGAGGATTGGTAACAAAGTCCACAGGTAGTTGGTATCAGGTTTTGGGCGAAGATGGCGAAAGATATGATTGCCGGATTAAGGGGAAATTTCGTACCAAAGGAATTAAAACGACCAACCCAGTAGCTGTGGGCGATTGGGTGCATTTTGATCTTGAACCGGATCTCGAAAGTGCTGTCATTCGGGAGCTTGAACCCCGCCGCAACTATATTATCCGAAAATCAGTGAATCTTTCCAAGCAAACCCAGATTATAGGTGCGAACTTAGATCAGGCTTTTTTAGTGGTTACTTTGGCTTCTCCACCAACATCTTTGGGTTTTATTGACCGTTTTTTGGTGACTACAGAAGCTTACGGAATACCTGCAGTACTTATTTTTAATAAGCTCGATCTTTTCAGTGATGAAGGTTTGGAAATATTGGCAGACTATAAAGCCATTTATGAGCGGATAGGCTATCCATGTTATGAAGTGTCAGCCTTGACAGGAAAAAATATTGATGTTGTAAAGGAGCTTCTTCAGGATAAAATTACGTTGGTGTCAGGTCATTCAGGAGTCGGTAAATCTACTTTGATTAATGCTATTGTGCCTGAATATGGTTTGAAGACAGGTGAAATTTCGGATTGGTCAGATAAGGGGAAGCACACCACAACATTTGCGGAGATGTTTGATTTACCTTTTGGAGGTAAACTAATTGATACACCAGGTATTCGCGAGTTGGGGATCGTGGATATTGAAAAGCAAGAACTTTCCCATTTTTTTCCTGAGATGCGTGCGTTGATGAACCAATGCCGGTTTAATAACTGTCGGCATATTAATGAGCCCGGCTGCGTGATTATGGAAGCCGTTGAGGAGGGGGAAATTGAATCTTCCCGTTATGATAGTTATCTCAGTATGTATCATAATGAAGACAGCAGAGCTTAAATACAGAAAGGCTTCCATGAGTGGAAGCCTTTCTGTATTTAAGCGCTAATAGCGTCTTTTATTGAATAGCTTGAGTCAGATTTATGTAGTCCCTTAAATAGGTGCATTCCTTTGAAGCTGTATTGAAAAACGGTGTATCCTTATATTGTGTATTTAATTCCTTAAAGTACTTATTTTGCAGCGAAAAACGGTAGAATGGGTTTTTCAAGGGGGAATCATAATATTGCCAGCGTGTATCATCCGTATAAACAAAATCCTTCTGTTCACATTTTGCGAGCATGAATGTGCATTTGGCTTTAAATTCTTTGTCTGAACTCAATGAGCGGGCCTTGCCATACCACTCTTTTGCTGATTTTGTCTGCAAATAGTTACGTTTCCAATGGACAGTTGTGGCTGCGTGACTGTCCGAAGAGGCCCAGTCGTAGGAAACCAATGACCACGCGTTTCCATAGGTACTGGTCTGATAAATTCCTGTAGCCATCTGAAAGTAATAATCCGCCTTTTTCTGATTATTTTTCTCGTTTTTTATCGCGTTTTCCAAACGGGCCATGCGCTCGGCATATTTTAGTTTGGTCGTATTCTCTTTTCCGTATTTTTTAGGATAGTCATTGATGGTAACAATGAATGGATTTGGTATAATGTCATCTTCATTTTCACTGTACCAATTCTTTATTTCTTTTATTTTATGGTTTTTTGGCAGTGCTTGCAGTGTTATCGCTGCTTTTTGGAAATCCAGCTCCCGCAAGTATGCAGTACCCAATAGTTCTGTCAGATAATCTCTATTAAAATGCTTGATATCTTCCAGTAAAAAACGGGATAATGTGTTTTGCTGATTGTTGTCGGATAGTAGAGCTCTTATTTTTAATAATGTTTTAGGTGTGAGACTATTTTCCCAAAAATGCATGGTAGACCATTGCATATTGTCTTCAAGTGAATCTTTTGCGACGCCATAATTATAGAAGATATCTGCTTTTACAGCGGCTAAACTTGCCATAGCTGTATCCTGAGTGCTGAGGTAGTGTTTGACGACAAGATTCTGGAGAATATTTCTGGCAATTAAACTGTAATTGCTGTACTCAAAAGCACTATAGCTCCATTCTTTTTTGTTGCTTGAGTTTTTGCCGTCCTGTTGAGCCTTCTCCTCCAGCCACGCTAATGTCTTGACCAGCTTTGGTTGATCAATCTGTTTGCTGGTTTGCCAATCGGCTAACTGCGTAAGTAACATCGTTATCTGATATTGATCTGCTAGCTTGGGGTTCAGGTCACTTTCCTTGACCAGGGCAATGTATTTTTTAGCCAGATCATTTTCTTTATTCATCCAACTTAAATAGGCCGCAGTAATCAAGCCGAGTTGCGGTTGGACGTATTTTTTATCCTTATAAAGGTTTAAGGCAAAATCGCGAAGGGAATCCAAGTGTTGTTTAACTGTGTTTTTATCCTCGTTACGGGAATAATAATTATAATTTTCGCCATAGCCGATATAAAAAGACTCATTCATATCGCCTTCTATTTTATTGACTTCTCTTCCTAGCAAAACAGCATTTACTGTATTGGCTGGGTCCAGTTTGTAACAGGCGTTTAGATATTTCATGGTGCGATCTCCTGTGCCGAATCCAATGATGGCGTTAATGTTAAAATTATCAGCAGCATTTGTTGCATATTGAAAAATTTCGGTATCAGAGGCCGTGATATAATGGAAATTTGAGTAGGCCAAAACACGTCTTTCGGGGCTTGCGGTGAATAATTTGGAGAAAAGATATGCTGCTTTGGCTCCATCTCCATTTTTACGGACGGCACCGGCATAGTTGGAAAGTGCCCAATTTAGAATTGCATCATTCCCTTTAATGGGCTGTAAATATTTTTCGTAGACTGCGATACTTTTAGCATACTCCTGACCAAATAGATATAGGCGAGCGGCCTGATAAGCGTAACGCACAAAGAGGAAGCTGTTTTTTTTATGTTTGTTGATCTGCGTCTCGGCGAGTTCAGCATAATGTACAATCTCTTTAAAATTCCGCGTGTCGGGATCCCAATAATTGTGCTGAACATTTGTAATGGGCTCTTGTTTTTTTGTAAAAACAAAATAAGCTCGCTCAGGTTCGTGTTTGCCGTCAATTAAGGTTTGTACAAATGTATTTCCTCTGATGGAGTCAGGAAGATTACTCCAAGAAGATTTTTTTTGATTACTAACCAACTCAGCTGTTGCCGAGTCGCTCCGGTACATGAATTGTTCGATATCTTTTGCATTTACTGCGGAGCCCAAATGTTTTGCCCATGCTTCGCTATTAACGAGACTTTCTTGAATCGGAGCTTCTTCCGTATAGAGAAACTGGTAGGGAATGTATTGAAATGCAGAAAACCCGTTATCTTCAAGATTCGGAAGATAATAGGTCGTTTGGTTGTCATAGGGATCCACCTCGGGACCACAAGCAATATTTGTCGCGATTTCTCCGAAGAAAAATGCAAGTGTGCTGCTAAAAAGCACCAATAATTTCCTGTAATTCGGCATTGCCATGATTTGCTAATGTAGCTTGATCTAAGTGATAAAAAATAATCTGATGTTTTTTTCCTTTCAATTCCCCTCTCAAAAATTTTGCCGTTTGTAGAAGATCGTTTTGTGTCACTTTCTCAAAACGTACGATATCTCCTTTTTTGAGGTTTGCTTTGGGGAGGTCAACCTTTAAAATATATAAGCTGCTGTTCGGATTAGGGGTAAATAAAGCCTTATTATTGATATCCTGCTCGCTGATATATTTTGAAATGCCGATATAACTATTGTTTCTAAAAACCACAAACCATTGAAATAGGGGAAGTGCAATGTCCATTTCCAATGGATAATTACGGAGTGTCCCACTTAAATAAGTGTTTAGATCCTGTTGGTTTAGAATAGAATTTTGGTTTCCAAACTGACGTAAGTTGCCCATGTTGTAGCACATTAAGGTCACTTTCTTTACTGGTGGAATTCCACTTGTTACGGTATTCTTCACTTGATGTAGCCTTAATGTTGAGCTGACAATAACATTCTTTAAATCGGGTAATTCCTGAATGTAATTGAGCAAATAAAAGAATTTGTCCCGTGAGGTTTGTGTCCAGTCACAATCCAGTTGTAACTCGTTAAATTTTTCTTTGCCAGCCTGCTTGACTTTTGCGGTGACAAATGGAACAATCTTACTGGCCAAGGCTCTTATCTGTAGGCTGTCCATTTCTGCAAAAATGCGTTGATTGATAAATACAACAGGTATGATCGCTTGTTCTTTAGGGACTTGCCGTGAAAAGGTGATAGGAGTAATGGGGATGGCCTGAACACCCGAAGGGTCAAGGTCTATATCCATAATCCGTATATAGATAGATTGCGCTGAGACTTCTTTTAGCGCCCGTTGTTCTATCGTGTCAAGTTGAAAAACCGTTTTCCAAAAATAGAAACCTGTTTCGGGTTTTGAATTTGAACAAGAATTGAATATAAGTAGCCAAAACGGTACAAGAAATAAAAAAACGCGTGTTCGGAGCTGCATATTTGCTTTATTTAATCGTATTTGAAAACAAAAGGGGAATTGTTCTTGTTTGCTATTCAATAAATAAAGACTAAATTACAAAGAGATTGTGACTTTATGAAGCCTATTTTTAAGTGGATCATTGGAATTTTTGTGTTTATCCTTCTGGCTTTGACTGGGGGCATTATGTATTTTAGCAATAAATGGAAGCCAATGTTGGATGCTAAAATAAAACAGTTGGTTTTGCAGGCTACGGACGGTCTTTATACGGTGCACTATGATGATATCCATGTTAATTTGGCGCTGGGCAATCTAACTATTGATAACCTTCATTTAATTCCAGATAGTACAGTGTATAAGAAATTGGAGCTTATGAAAAAAGCTCCGGACAACCGTTATGCTATCATCATCAACAAGCTTAAAATTAAAAGTTTTGGCATTCGTAAAGTGTTGATGGATAAAGAGCTTTTCCTGCACGATATTACTGTAGATACACCTACAATACATGTTATAAACGAAGTGCACAGTTATAACGACACCGTAAGCCATGGGCCTAAAAAACCATTATACGAGAAGATAAAAGATAACTTAAAGAAGATTCATGTTGAAGCCATCAATCTGAATGATATTGATTTTAAATATACGCAGGTTCAAAAGGGTGTACATCAGGACTTTGAAATAAAAAAAGTTAAAGTACGGATAGATGATGTTCTTATTGATTCGACGTCGGAACAGGATAAAGAGCGTTTTTATCATACCAAAATGATCGATATCGAAGTACCAGGCTTTACCTATAAAACTCCGGATGGATTTTATAAAATTAACTTTGATAAGCTCAAGATCAATAGTAAAGAAAGAAATGTCCTTTTGACTAAAGTAGCCTATCAGCCGACATTGAACAAAGCCGCATATTATAAGAAGAAAGGGGAAGGTGGGAGTTATGTGGTTTTTAAAATGGACACACTGCAGTTGTCAGAGTTTAATTTTGGACAGCTTTCGAGAGATAAAAAAGTTTATGCTCAAAAAGCATTCTTAAAAAATGGACATCTTTCCATTTATAGTGATAAGCATTATAAGAGTCCTGCTACCCGGCAGATCGGAAATGCACCCCATATGAAATTGATGCAGATGTCGACCAGGCTGGGAATTGATTCGCTGATTTTGGATAATATTGGCATTTCCTATTCAGAGATGAGCGATAAATATAGCCAAATAGGAACCATTACTTTTGACCATACCTATGGTACAATATTGAATGTAACAAACGATTCGACAAAGTTGCTCAAACAAAAGTTGATGCGTGCTAATCTGAGTACTAATTTTATGAATTCAGGAAAGCTGCTGACCAATTTTGTGTTTGATATGACCTCGAAAGTTGGGGCTTACACGTATAAGGGTAGTCTGGGACAGATGGATTTAACGGTTGTCAATAAAATGATCCGGCCTTTGCTGAATGTTGAGGTTAAATCTGGCAATCTGAGACAGATTGTATTTGATATATGGGCTAATGATTACCGGAGTAAAGGAACCTTTAAGATGGATTATAACGACCTAAAAGTTAATATACTTTCTGAAACCGGTGACGATGGGCGCAGAGAAAAAAAGGGCTTCCTTTCATTTATGGTCAATCAGGTTTTGTTCAATCCCGGCAACCCAGATCTGTATGGTAAATACACTGTCGGGCATATCAACAAACATCGGGATCCTAATCATCCCTTTTTCAAGGCTATGTGGCAAAGCTTGCTGATGGGAATTAAACAGTGTGTTGGTTTAGGACCGGAGCGTGAAGCTAAACTGATGAATACTGCGGACCGCGTCGAGAAGGTTGTGAGCGGCGTGGAGAAAGCGAAGAAATTATTTTCCGGCATATTTAAAAAACATAAAACGGCCGAAGAGTTATTAAAAGAAGAAAAAGAAGAAGAGGCAAAAGCAGCGGCTAAAATCGAGGAAAAACGAAAAAGAGACCGGGAGAAAGCTGAAAAGGAATTGGAGAAAGAGCATCCTGGAGAGTAAGTAGATGGCGATATAAACCTGTAGATTCCGTTTCACGTGAAAATAACCTGCCCATTGAGTGGAAGATGTAGATAGATTTTTGAATAAAGGCAAATTTATCTTAGTTTGCGGTTTATAATGGTAGATTCTATATTAAGTTTTGTTCGATTTGTTTTCAAATATAAAAATGGTCTAGTAGATAAGATCATGTTTTACACCAGCATGATTTGTGCTGTGATCGTTATATTCAATGTGGGGTACGTAACAGATCCAACGTTAGGTATACTACTGGGAAAGACAATCCACTACATGTTTTTTACACTTTTTTTTATGATCGCATTACGGGAGTCGTCTTCCATTTATGCGTTAAGAAAAATTGCTGTTGAGCATTATTCAGGTCTACTGATTCTCATTTACTTTATTTTTATTTTGATAGCCCGTTTTGCGGGAATTGAATCTTTATCTGTGTTTTCACGCGAACAGTGGATTTACTTGGGCATCTATATTATTTTTATTGCTGAGCTATCCAAGAGTACCCTCTTTTTTGACAATTTTTATTTTAACCCCACCATACTTTTTGTTATTAGTTTTCTAGTCCTTATCCTCATAGGGACGGTCTTGCTGATGTTGCCTCGAACAACAACAGAGGCTCCACTCAGTTTTGTTGACGCATTGTTTATGGCGACCAGTGCAGTCTGTATAACGGGCTTGTCTGTAGCCGATATTTCGACCAACTTTAGTATGTTTGGCCAGACGGTTATTATCGTATTGATACAGGTTGGTGGATTGGGAATTATGACCTTTACCGGATTCTTTGGCTATTTTTTTTCTGGTGGATTTTCATTCAAAAACCAATTGATGTTTGGAGAAATATTGGGTGAAAATAAGGTGGCCTCGGTAATCAAAACGTTGCTGACCATGATATTTATTACGTTATTGTTTGAGTTTCTTGGTGCCGTATTGATTTTTAGTACTTTGGAGAGGGGTAATTTCCCTAATATGGGGAGTATGGTTTTCTTTTCGATCTTTCACTCCATTTCTTCATTTTGTAATGCCGGATTCTCCATTTTATCAGGGGGAATTACCAACGAAGCCTATAAATTCAACTATTCCTTTCAGCTGGCGCTGTCTTCGTTGTTTATTCTTGGTGGGCTCGGTTTCGGTATTGTGCTGAACTTCTATACCTATATAAAAGAGTTTATACTGCTTTGGTATCATCGCTTGGTTACAAAGAAAAACTATAAGCATAAAGCGTGGAGCTTTAGTTTTAATTCCAAATTGGTGTTGCTCTGCAATGTGATTATAATTGTTGCAGCTACGCTATTTTTTTATTTTTTGGAACGGAAGAATACACTTTCTTTGGAAAAAGGTATTAATGGCGAGTGGGCCACATCATTTTTTATGGCCAATGCCGCACGCTCAGCGGGTTACAATAGCATTGACCTGAGTTTTGTTGGAGCTCCGACTATTTTCCTGATTATGGTATTGATGTGGGTGGGGGCATCTCCGGGATCTACTGGTGGCGGTGTCAAAGTAACAACGGTGGCGCTTACTTTTATGAATATCATTTCCTTGGCGAAGGGAAAGGAATACATTGAAATTTTTAAACGGAGAATAGCGAGTGAATCCGTTAATAAAGCTTTTGCGATAATCCTATTGTCATTCTTTGTGGTTGGGCTAAGTTTTTTCCTTCTTATTTTTACTGATCCAGACAAAAGTATGAAGGATTTACTTTTTGAATCTTTATCGGCATATACGACCTGTGGGTTGAGTCTAGGCGTAACTCCTTCCTTAAGCATGGGTGGGAAATTGATCATTGTCGTAACCATGCTGGTCGGCCGTGTAGGCATGTTAACTTTGTTGGTTGCATTTATCAAAAATACAACCCGAAAGAATATGATATTCCCGGAGGAAAAGATCCTTTTTTAATTGTATTTCTTATGCATGTATAAGAATACGAGATCATTAAGCAGGGATTGTTAACAAAAGGATTAAACTTGCAAATACAATAAATTTATCTTAGTTTGAGTTATGAAGTATATTGTTTTAGGATTAGGGCACTTCGGACGTTCGTTAGGTGTTCATCTTACTGAACTCGGTCATGAAGTGATCGGTGCGGATCGAAATCTCAGTATTGTGGAACAGCTCAAAGATAAGATCACGCATACGGTGTGTTTGGATACGACAGACCGGGAAGCGGTATCTTCGCTACCATTAAAAGATGCACATGCGGTTATTGTTGCCATCGGAGAAGATGAGGGGGCCTCACTTATGACGGTTGCGCTCTTAAAACAATTGAAAGTAAAACGTATTATTGGCCGTATTGTATCTGATTTGCAGAAGACCGTGTTGGAAGCCATGGAGATCAATGAATATATCATGCCGGAAGAGGAGGCGGCTGAGCGTCTCGCGATGCGGTTGGATAATATTGATATCGTTGATTCCTTTAAGGTTTCAGATCGGTACTCTATTGTAGAAACAAAGGTTCCGCAACGGTACGTTGGTATGACGCTACGCGAAGCTAATTTGACGAACCTTTATAAAATTATTGTTTTGACGACAGTAAAAATTACGGAAACAAAAACAGACGGAATCACCAAGGAACAAAAAGAAGCCTCCGGTATCGCCGCCTCTGAAACCGTTATGGCGGAGGGAGATATCTTAGTTGTTTTTGGGGAATTGTCCAATATCAATAAGTTAATTCAAAAAGGAGAATAAATTATGTTATTAACAACAACAAGTGTTATTGAGGGGCACCAGATCGATCGTTATCTAGGAATTGTTTCTTCAGAGGTTGTTTTGGGGGCGAATGCCATTAAAGATATGATGGCTGGCTTTAGAGATTTTTTTGGAGGTAGATCCAATTCGTATGAGCGGGCTTTTCAGGAAACCCGGGAGGCCGCCCTGCGGGAGCTAGAAGACCGAGCGAAGGCTTTGGGAGCAGATGCTGTCGTTGGTGTAAGATTGGATTTCCAGACCGTTGGAACCGGGGGAATGATGATGGTAGGAGCAACAGGAACTGCCGTAAAAATGAAATAACCCAAAGGCCCTATATATTTTGGGCCTTTATTTTGGGTAAGAATGTGCAGGATCTGGGCAAAGGCTATATCCGAAGTATTCGTGATTCGGAGCCGTATCCTAGAGCTTGAAATTTGTATGATCTTCCCTCTCGCGATCCAGAAGTGGTATCTTGAAATAGATTGGATATAATTATAATTGTATATAAAAACAAATTTATCTAAGTTTGGCTTTTAAGACTTTTAAACAACCTAATAGGATAAATGAAAAATTGGTTTAAGGTAAATTCGGCACATTTAATCGTTATCGCGTTATTTATTGTGCTCGTATTTTTTTATTTCACGCCTGTTTGGCAGGGAAAGACCCTCGCGCAGTCGGATGTGGTACAAGCACAAGCTGGACAAAAGGAATTATTTGACTATAAAGCTAAAGATGGAAAAGCTCCTATGTGGACGAATTCCATGTTTGGAGGAATGCCGACTTATCAGATCTGGCAGGCAAATGAAAATAACATTGGTACCTATGTGCTGAAAGCTGTCAAATTTGTTTTTCCGAGCCCGATGGATACGGTGCTGTTTTATCTTTTGGGCGCCTATTTTCTTTTTAGCGTATTACGCATCAAACCCTGGCTTGCTGCTGTGGGTGCGGTTGCGATCGCCTTTACCTCATATAACTTTATTTATATAGAAGCAGGACATATTACCAGGGCAAATGCGATCGCCTTTATACCACCTGTTATTGCTGCGGTGATTATGTGTTATCGGGGGAGCAGGTTGTGGGGGCCGGTGCTACTGGCGTTATTCCTTTCCTTGGAAATCCGTGTCAATCACTTACAGACGACCTATTACTTGTTAATGGCGTTGATGGTATACGTTATTTTTACCTTGGTCGATGCAATCAAACAAAAACAACTAAAGGAGTTTTTTGTCGCGTCGGGCAGACAGGTGATTGCAGTTATCATTGCTTTGATGGTAAACGCCTCCATTTTATTGCCTACCTGGGAGTACAGTAAACTGAGTACCCGTGGGCATGCTAATATCACGAAAGTGGATAATAATAGTACGAAGGAGAAAGGGCTAGATAAGGAATATGCTTATGAATGGAGCCAAGGTGTTGGCGAGACCATGACCTTCATGATCCCCAATGCCTACGGTGGGGCCAGTGGCGGGCAGTTAGGCGAAAAATCGCATGTTGCCAAATTCTTTATGGAAAAAGGAGGAGTGTCTGAAATTCAGGCTGGACAGATGGCACAAGGAATGCCAACCTATTGGGGGGACAAGCGTTTTACCTCGGGCCCTTGGTATTTTGGAGCCGGTGTTTTCTTCTTGTTTATATTAGGACTTGTCATTGTTAAAAATCGTTTCAAATGGTGGATATTAACGACCACAATATTAGCATTGCTTTTGTCATTTGGTAAGAATTTTACATTGGTCTCGGATTTATTCTTTGATTATTTCCCGATGTACAATAAGTTTAGAGCTGTGGAATCTATTTTGGTTCTTGTTTCCATCACGGTACCACTAATGGCTATTCTGACGGTGAATGAATTGTTGACACGGGCGAAAGAAATTCCAAATTTAGATAAGAAGGTGCTGTATACTTTTGCAGGTGTGGGCGGCGTCTGTCTATTAATCGGTGTAATGCCGGATCTGTTCTTAAACTTCAGAAATGCAGGTCATAATAACTTAATAGAGTCATTCACCCAACAGATTGGTGACAAGTCTTTTGCGACGGAGCTTGCCAATCAATTGGTACTGGATCGTAAGGATATCGCAAGTAAAGATGCTTACCGCTCGTTTGTGATTATTTTACTCACATTTGGATTGGTTTGGTTTTACCTTAAGAAAAAGCTTAATGAAGGTGTTTTATTGGGTACTTTGTTAGTCTTATTCTTATTCGATCTGTGGAGCGTAGATAAACGCTTTTTGAATGATAAGTCCTTTATGGAGAAAGGAGCAACTACGCAGCAAGTGTTCCAACAGCGGGAGGTCGATCAATTGATCTTGATGGATAAAGATCTTAGTTATCGTGTCCTGGACTTGACAACAGATCCATTTTCTGATGCCCGTCCCTCCTATTACCATAAGTCATTAGGGGGATATCATGCCGCTAAATTAATGCGTTTTCAGGAAATCTTGGAGAACCAATTCAATGGAGCGCTCAATGAAGATGTGCTGGATATGTTCAATGTACGTTATTTGATCACTACAGATCCTCAAAATCAATCACAGCGTATTGTACGACGGAGCACAGCAGCGGGCAATGCTTGGTTTGTGGACAAAGTAACCTTTGTAAAAGGAAATGCAGAAGAGATGCAAGCGATTAGTTCTTTTGATCCGCGCAAAGAAGCGTTTGTGAACCAACAGTATCAGAATGAAATCAAAGCGAAAACCTCGAGTGCAGCAACAACTGGAGAAATTAAATTGACTTCTTATCATCCGGATAAAATGCAGTATGAATATACAGCTGCCAATGATGCTTTTGCTGTATTCTCGGAGGTATTTTATGATAAGGGTTGGAAGGCTTATGTGGATGGAAAAGAGACAACAATTATCCGTGCGGATTATTTGTTAAGAGCGCTACAGTTGCCAGCAGGTACACATAAGATTGAATTTGTCTTTGACCCAGAATCACACAAAATGGGTAATCTATTGACTTTAATATCGTCGATTATGCTTGGATTGGGAATTATCGCGGCAATATATTTCTCATTTAGGAATACAAAAAAAGAAACAGCTGTCTAATCGGCTGTTTCTTTTTTAAGGTTGAAGCTTTAGAATAATTTGAGCTGTGGGTCGGTTATTCTAAAGCTTTTTCTATGATGTGGTGTTGAACCATATTCGAGCACTGCGCTCCGATGCCTTACCGTCGGATAGCCTTTGTTGTTGAGCCAATCGTAGGCAGGATAATCTGAAGCAATATTGTCCATATATTCGTCACGGTAGGTTTTTGCCAAAATGGAAGCTGCTGCAATAGATAGATATTTTCCGTCTCCTTTGATAATGCAGGAATGGGGAATCGCCTGATAAGGAATAAATCTGTTTCCATCCACAATAATATATTCCGCTTTGATTCGTAGCATATCCAGCGCTTTGTGCATGGCAAGATAACTGGCATTGTGAATATTGATGCGGTCAATTTCTTCCGCTGAGACACTAGCTACAGCATAGGCAAGTGCTTCTCGTTCAATAATTGGACGTAATGCCATCCGTTTTTTTTCGCTTAATTTTTTCGAATCATTGAGCAGCTCATGATGATAATCAACAGGGAAAATTACCGCTGCGGCAAAGACTGGTCCTGCCAAACAACCTCTGCCAGCCTCGTCACATCCAGCTTCGACTTGTTTATCTTGATAATAGGATAGTAGCATCTTAATTGTTCTGTAAATGAACGAAAATACAAATAAAATTAGAGTTATGCATTGTAACTTCTGTGTGAATAATGGGCTTTTACATTAATTAACATTAATATTATCTTCTTTTGTGAAGATTTAGGATGCGCTCTAGTGCATGGTGAAAGCGTGGCGCGGGTTAAACGAAAAGGAGAGCATCCGGTCAAATAATTTGTCAATTATAGAAATATAAAAATAAGTGTTATGAGAGGCTTTATGCTTTTTTTGTTGAGTATGTTAATCGGCTGGTCTGTCTATGGCCAGAGCAGAAGCGTACAAGGGATGTTAAAAGATGATAAAAACCGCGTTATTGCCGGAGCGACTGTTAAGTTGACTTCAAAATTGGATTCCATGGTGGCGGGTTCAAATATGGCTGGGGTTTTTATATTCGATAAGATCAAGGCGGATACGTTTAAGATTACAGTTTCTAATTTAGGATTTGAACGTTTTGAAAAAGAGTTTGATTTTCCTCAGGGGGAGACAAAATACATTATTCCGAGTCTGACCTTACAGCAGAATTCTCAGATGCTTGAAGAGGTCGTTGTAGATGGTGTACCGACCGTAGTCGTGAAAAGTGACACCTTGGAATATACCATGAAGGATCTGAAGTTGCGCGAAGGATCCGTTGCGGAAGACGCATTAAAAAAATTGCAGGGCGTGGAGGTTGATAAAGACGGTAATGTCACCGCACAAGGAGAATCCGTAAAACGTGTACGTATCAATGGAAAGGATTTTTTTGGTGGCGATGTAAAAACAGCTACACAAAATCTCCCGGCCAATATTATCCAAAAGATGCAAATCATTGACGATTATGGTGATATGGCTAATGTCACGGGGAATAAGAACGGGGATTCCGAAAAGGTTTTGAATATTCAGATTGATCCAAAATATAATCAGGGTCACATGACAACGCTTCGTGCAGGTTATGGTACTGAAGACCGGTATCAGGCAACAGGAATGTGGATGGGGATGCGTGAGGGGGAGCAGATTTCAGTGCTTGGTAATTTAAATAATACCAATGCACCCCTATTTGATTTCAACACAACAGGTGGCGGAGCTCGTCGGGGTCAAGGTGGTGGTGGACGTCGTGGCGGTGGTATGTTTGGTGGTTCAGATGGTCTTACGAAAATAGGCTCGATTGGACTGAATTTTCGCAAGGATTTTTCGGATAAGCTGACCGCTTACGGAAGTTATAGTTATAGCCATAGCAATAATACGACGCTTTCGCAAAGATATATCGTGAATGCAACGCCAGGCCGATCGCAAGCCGACAGCGTAGATGCAAATTCCAATACTATTGGGGGTAATCATCGTTTTGAGGCTAATGTGGAGTGGAAACCGACTGCGAAAGACTATATTAAGATTGTACCCCAATTTGGTTATGATGAGGGAGATAATAGTGCGATAACCAATTCCATTACTTATTTAAGTAATGTTTTGGATAATAAGCAAGAACTAACAACTGGAACAAACTCCACAGCGCCAAGGTTTGGGATCAGTGGTTTATATAACCGTAAATTGAACGATAATGGACGCAATTTATTTTTCAATTTCAATTATAATAATGCCAAAACAGATAAAGACGTAAATCAGATACTCGACAGGTACATTTCTGATCCGTCCAATATCAACCAACCCATGAGTAACATTTACCAACGTACGGTTCAGGATGCGATAAATAAGAGCTGGAATACAGGAGCTTCGGTAAATTATACTGAACCGCTATCCAAAAATGGAAAACTAGAGGTAACTTATGATTTTAACAAAAATAAATACGATAATAATATTACTCAAAAGGGATATGATAGAGATAACAATATTATTGAAAATGCATTTGAAAACGCAAAGTTAAATCTTGACTACAACTATGATTATGCTTTTGTAACCCATAAGATTGGAGCTAATTATTTATTTAGCAATGATAGGGTGACCTACTCCGTGGGGGTGGCCGGGCAACCCTCTCATTTGAAGGGATCAGCAATTAATTCGGGAGAGGTCATTCCGATTTCCCGCAATAATATGAATTGGATGCCAATTGCGCGTTTTGAATATAAGTTCTCTCGTCAATCAAATCTAACCGTAAACTATTCTGGATCACCTACAGAACCCAGTGTATCGCAAATATTGCCTTATAATCTGAGTACAAGTTCGGCTAATATCGTTTACGGAAACGCGAACCTGAACCCAGAATTTAATCATCAATTGAATTTAAGATTCCGTAAAAACGATTTTCAAAAGGGGAATAACTTCTTTGTGTTCCTCAATGGCTCATTGGCGGATAATAAAATTGTTAGTTTAAACAAATCATACTATGGTCCTATCCAGAAGGATCCCACTACTGGAAAAATTGACTCAACATTAATCTCAGAGACACGTTATTTGAATGAGACCGGAGATCGTCCGTATGCGATCAATTCATTTTACCATTATGGTAAATCCTGGAAGGAAAAAACATTCAATATAATGTTGATGGGGGGAATTTCGGTGAATAAAACCATTGGCTATTCTTCTATCGATGAAAATGATAATATCGGACAGAAAAATGTTGCCCGAAATTTTGTCCTGACCCAAGGATTAATGTTCCGTTACAATCCATCCGAGAATCTGGAAATTAATCCAGGTGTCCGTTACCAATTTACGCATACGCAAAATAGTTTATTACAGCGGAATAGCGATATCCAGACTTGGACACCAACGTTGATCGGTTCATACAATATTTTGAAGAATACGATTTTTGGGGCTGATTTATCTAAATCTTTCAATCAAGGTTATGGGCAAGGATTATCTTCCAACCCGTTCATTATCAATACCTATGTGGAACAAAGATTTTTAAAAGATCAGCGTGTTACATTGCGCCTGCAAGCATTTGATTTGTTAAATCAACAAACGAATTTGGCTCGTACTGTAGATGGCTTCTTAACGACGGATAGCCGCACCAACCGTTTGGGACGTTATTTTATGGTCTTGTTTACCTATAAATTCCAAAAATTTGCGATGGGTAATCCTCAAGGGGGGGATGATTTTCATGGCGGTATGAGAAGACCCCGGATGTAAGCAGGACAAAAAAGCTAACTAAAAAACGGTTATAGTGATTTCGCTATGACCGTTTTGCGTTTAAAAATCCCTAGTTTTGCTGAAATTGCAACAAAGGGTCAGTGTGACCAATAGTATACTATAATTGGGAGCTATTGTGACAATAATGAGCGAATTGTAACCTATATGGGATCTTTTTTGCTAATTAACATAAAAACAGGAAAAGATTGGTCGGTTTGGGTGTAGGAAATAAATGCGGATGAGCGATCAATTAGAGAAATTTCATAAACTGAATGGAGTACGAAATCATCAGACTTTCAAATGGAATCCGTGTGGTATTCCAATATCAAAATTTGCCGGTAACGCATGTGTGTATGGTAATCAATGCAGGCTCCCGCGACGAATCGGAGGGCAAGTTCGGCGTTGCTCATTTTATTGAACATCTTTTATTTAAACGAACTGAGACGCGCTCAACGAAACAGATTATCGATCATCTGGAGTCTGTTGGGGGTGACCTGAATGCTTATACAACAAAAGAATATACCTGTGTCCATGCATCTGTACTGCGACCCTATCTCAATCGAGCGCTCGATCTATTTGAGGATATTTTCTTCCATTCTACTTTTCCTGAAGTGGAGATGGATAAGGAAAAATCCGTTATCATTGATGAAATGGCGTCTTATCTTGATAGTCCAGAAGAGTCCATTGTCGATGATTTCGAAGATCTTGTGTTTAAGGGATCAGGTTTAGGACATAATATATTGGGGCTTGAAGATCAGCTTTTGGCGTTACAGAAAAACGATATTACAGATTTTATGCGGTCCAACTATGACACACACGAAATGGTTATAGGTATTACAGGTAATTATCGTATAAAAGAGGTGGAAAAATTACTGCTTAAGACCTTTGGCGGTATAACACAGCATACTATCTTGCGTTCCAGAAACGATGTTAAACCGATTGTTGTACAACATCTTGAAATTCCCAAACCCATTAATCAGGTCCATTATATGCTCGGATCATTGGCCTATGATTATCGTGATGAACGTAAAACGGGCTTGTTGCTTTTAAATAATATGTTGGGGGGAATGGGGATGGGCTCGATCCTTAACCTTTCGATCCGGGAAAAATACGGTATTGCATATACCATTGAATCCAATTATACGATCTTTTCCGATACAGGATTATTTAGTATCTATCTGGGGACTGATGAAGAAAAAGTTGATAAGGCAAAGAAGTTGGTTTTTAGGGAGCTGTCCAAAATGTGCGAACAACCTTTATCCGAGATCAAACTGAAGAAGGCCAAACAGAAGTTTATAGGTCAGATCGCTTTAACGGAGGAGAACCGGATGAGTATGATTATCTCGGCGGCCAAGAATGTGATGGATTATGACCGTGTTATATTATTGGATGAAGTAATCGAAAAAATACAGCATTTGGATAACAAGGATCTGTTGAGTATTGCACAGGATGTATTCGACCCTCGAAAGATGCTGTCATTGAGTTTTGTTCCAGAAGACTAATATTTGATAGAATTCTATATATTTGCGGTTACGTAGTTCTTAACTATGAAAACGGGCTTACGAGTTCTCATTCGCCATTAAAGAAAAAAATATAACAGATGAAAACAGCATATGTATTTCCTGGTCAAGGAGCCCAATTTGTTGGGATGGGTCAAGACCTGTATAATTTAAACGAAGAAACAAAAGCTTTGTTCGAGAAAGCCAATGATATTTTAGGATTTCGTATCACGGATATTATGTTTTCCGGTACGGATGAAGAGTTGAAACAGACCAATGTAACACAACCAGCGATTTTTCTGCATTCTGTTATTTTGGCGAAAGCATTAGGAGATTCTTTCCAGCCAGATATGGTTGCAGGGCATTCCTTGGGTGAATTTTCAGCCTTAGTAGCGGCCGGTGCTTTAAGTTTTGAAGATGGGTTGAAATTGGTGTCCCAACGCGCGAATGCTATGCAAAAAGCCTGTGAACTGCAACCTTCAACAATGGCGGCAATTTTGGGATTGGAAGATGCCATTGTAGAAGAAATCTGTGCTAAAGTAGATGAGGTGGTTGTAGCAGCGAATTACAATTGTCCGGGGCAGCTGGTTATCTCAGGATCAATCGAAGGTGTAGATAAAGCCTGTGCCTTGCTGACACAAGCGGGAGCGAAAAGAGCATTGAAATTAAACGTTGGTGGTGCATTTCACTCGCCATTAATGGAATCTGCTAAAGTAGAGTTGCAAGCTGCGATTGAAGCCACTGATATTTTATCTCCAATATGTCCTATATATCAAAATATCGATGCACAGCCACAAACGGAACCTGCTATTATTAAACAAAATTTGATTGCGCAGTTGACAGGCGCTGTCCGTTGGACGCAAACGGTGCAGAATATGTTGGCGGACGGTGCTACTGCATTTGTGGAAGTTGGGCCGGGCAATGTTTTGCAAGGTTTAGTAAAAAAAGTCGATCGTCAGGTACAAACTTCGGCGGCTTCTGCAACAGCATAAGATGTTTTTGTGACCAAAAGATATAAAGAGCCGAGCAATCGGCTCTTTTTTATACATCAAATCCCCATAGTACTTTTTACAAAATGCAAATTGGGGCGGATAAACGTTGCATTCTAACGTTACTTATTCGGAGGTCGTACGGAGCTTGTTAGGTTAAAAGCGAATAAAAAAGCTATACTTCTGGTGGGTATACATAGTAGGAGAAAAGGATCTTATCGTTTATTGCTAAGCCTATTTATCTTTAAACATGCTATAGTGATCTTTCATGACCTGTAAAACAAAGTCATTCGGCGTCATTTTTTCGGGATGTTTAACCTCCATTACAGCCTCGAGACGCTGGACCAAAGCGGTCAATATGCCAACATCCCTTCTATCAAACGCAGTTTGATAAACCTCTTTGATCGTATTTGCATCTTGATCGCTCAACTTGATGACCTGAGGGAATAAGATAGGATGGTTTTCAAATGTTTCTTCATAAATCGTATCACTGAGCTTCAGGTTGGGTTTCAGACTGATGACAGATGTTTCACCGGCAATATCTCCAATGCGCTGGCCATTTTTGGATAGGACAATAGCTGTAATTGCAATACCGCCCATCGTCATCCATATATCTACAATTGATAATGTCCATCGCGATAGATATTGATAAAAGCTAGCACGAGAACCATCGAGCTTTACCACTTTTATTTTCATGATCTTTTTACCGATGGTTTGCCCCCCAAAGGCCGTTTCGGTAATCAAAGTATAAAAAAATGCAGGTAAGGTCATCCCCATAATAATGCCGTAGAAAAGATAAGGGTCTCTGCTCGTGATATCTAATGCATCCAATAGAAACATGCAAAAGAAAAAATAACACACAATAATAAAGTAATCGATTGCAAAAGCGATCATCCTCGAACCAAGGCTGGCAAGATTATACTGGATTTTTACATTTTGTGCTGTGTTTATCTCAAGCTTATTCATATATTTGGTTTAGCCAGTTAAAAAAATTAATGAGAGAAGCATCATTTGTAGAACGAAATAAAGAAAAATGGACGTTAATTGAAAATAATTTGTCAATTAATATGCAGGTTGATCCGGATGTACTGGCATCAAACTATATTGAACTGACAAATGATCTGGCCTACGCACAAACATTTTATCCGGATAGCAAAGTTCGAAGTTACCTAAATGAACTTGCAGTAACGGCCCATCAAAGAATCTATAAAGATCGTAAGGCATCTAACAATAAATTTGAATCTTTCGTTAGCGAGGAGATTCCCCATGCAATTTGGTCTATCCGCCGACAGCTTTGTTACTCCCTGTTGATTTTTATTCTTGCATCAGCCATTGGTTTTCTTTCTGCGGTTTACGATATCGACTTTATTCGGTTGATCTTGGGTGATTTTTATGTTGATTCGACGATAGAAAGTATTAAAGCGGGGGATCCTGCTGCAGTCTATGGAAAAGGAAGTAATTTCGGCTCGGCAATTTGGATTACGATCAATAATGTCCGTGTGGCTTTCATGGCCTTTGCTTTTGGATTGTTTCTGAGTATTGGAACAGGTTATATCTTGTTTAGCAATGGTATTATGTTGGGGGCCTTTCATCAGCTATTTTTTCAATATGGTGTAATGGGGAAAGCGATGTCGGCGATTTGGATCCACGGAACGATTGAAATTGCAGTGATCATTGTCGCTGGAGGTTGTGGTCTTGCGATAGGAAATAGTATCTTGTTTCCAAAATCTTATACCCGATTGGCTTCTTTTGTACAGACTGCGAAAATTGCCATGAAAGTATTGGTCAGTACGATACCATTTTTTATTATAGCAGGTACATTAGAGGGATTTGTCACAAGATACTATGATGTATCACTATGGCTGAGCTTATCCATCATACTCATATCATTACTCGCTATCTTATTCTTTTATGTTATTAACCCCTATCGATTAGCAAAACGGTTTCAATGGAAGTAGAATTTGAATTTCAGAAAGAACGGAAGATAGGCGATTTTGTCCAAAATTTTATAGATCTTTTTAAATTGATCTATAAACATTTTGTATCGACAATATTTGGGCTCTCTGCATTACCGTTGGCAGTAATCGCGTTGGTATATTACTTCCTCTCGACCAAAATTACATTTTCTGCAAATAGCAGCTCGTTTGAAGATATTGATGGGTTTACTTGGGCCTTGTTACTGGTTTTGGCATTACTCGGGCTTGGTTTATATGTCTATGGTATTTCTATTGAATATTTTATTCTGCTGAAGGAACGTAAAAACACACTATTTACGGGAAAAGAGGTTCTGCAAAACTTCCGCGCCAATATAGGTCGCTATTTTATGTTCTTATTTGCGATGATTTTGGCTTTGATCGTTGTGTCTATACCATTGGCAATTATCGCGGCCATCTCCATTTTTATTCCGTTTATTGGGAGTTTTGCGATTGGTATATTGATGTCAATCGTGGGAATCTGGTTATTTAGCTCATTCTTATTTTATCGCGAGGGGTATTCCGATCTGGGAAGCTGTTTTACTGATGCCTATGTTATGTTGAGCAAAAAGCTGATCCAATATGGTGTTGCAACGTATATCGTCAATTTTATCTTCCAAATGGCTGTTATGATGATTTCTGTAATTCCCTTAATCATTATTTCCCTTATTTCTTACAATTTTTTAGGATTGGAAACCGCTTTTTTTGATTCGTCCTGGGGAAAATTATTGATGACTTTTGGGGGGATGTTTATTACGTTGTTTACCCTTTTCTTATATATGGCGGGTGTATTGGCCAATGGTATAATTTATGAAACAGCAAAGGATCTCAAATTTGGTGAACGTATTTATGGCATGATTGATCGGATTGGAGGTCGTGATGACTAGAATATCATTTGTTATTTCCTTTATTTGTATGCTGCTATTAAGTGGCTGTGATCCGAAACCCCAAACAGAGGAATCTGAGGCTTATTCTGCAGACACGGTGGCTGTTGATTCAGTTATTTCCATCTTGGATTCTGCAGATGTCGCTTTAGATTCTGCCGCGACGGACGCTGTCGCAGAATCTAAAGCTGAAGGTAGTAGCAATGCAATTTGGGATCCTCATTTATTTGATTCTATTCCCAAATATAGTCAAGAGCGGACGTTTAAAATGGATCCCTACCCAGAAATTATCAAGCGTTATGAACATGCTGATTTTGTTTATTCTGAAAATATAAAAGATAAGGTTAGTGTATTGCAGCGTATCTTAGCCCGTATTTCGGAATGGCTCGGAAGTATAATGCCTGATAATAGGTATAAATTTAACGAAGAATTCGGATACGTCTTTGCTTTTTTAGCATTGATAGCGCTCGCTTTTGTGCTCTATAAAGTGCTTTATAATAAAAACCAGTATTTCATTAAACATGAGTCAGAAGAAGATGCGCTGAATACATTGACTTATGTGGAGCGAAACTTGATGAACAGCGACCTCCGACCATATATTAATGATGCAATCGCACAGAGAAATTATGCTTTGGCCATTCGTTACCTGCAATTATTGAATATTCAAAAGTTAGCGCAAGAAGGCCACATCAAATGGAAGCATAGTAAAACAAATGCAGAATTTGCAAATGAGATACAGAGCAATTCCTTGCGAGACGGATTCGAGGAGTGTACCAGAATATTTGACCATGTTTGGTTTGGGCAATTTGAATTAGAGGAGTCAGATTTTAGCCGGTATGAACAATTATTTCACCAATATCAAAATCAAATTAAATGAAAGGATCAGTAAAATTTGGATTGATATTATTGGGCATTGTTCTGTTGTTGATCGGTATCATTGACATAACGAGTAAGAAACCGATTATTTGGGATCGCACTTTCGATGCGAAAGATAAAAATCCTTTTGGTGCTTATGTGCTCCGGCATGAATTAAGACATATTATTGATCAGCATAATGAGGATGTAAAACGTCCATTATATCAATATCTGGATAGTATCAAAGGAACAGATAAAAACCTTTTATTTTATACTTCATATTTTTCCTTAGGTGACGCCGCAGAATATAAATTACTAGACTATGTGTCCCGAGGAGGGAAAGCAATGATTATCGCGGAAGCGATTGATCATAATCTTTTGGATACCTTATTCATTAAGATCTTTGACTTTTATGGTTATAGAAAAGGAGTTGATATTAAAAGTCATTTAAGGGTCAAGCTGACGAATGATAACAGTAAAATTCATTATGCAAAATCAGATTTAAGTGTGGTCTTTAGTAAACTCCCTAAGAACACGACTATTCTGGGAGGAATCACTTATCAGGATTATTTATTGCCTAATTTCGTTGAGGTACAGATAGGCAAGGGCAAACTGTATTTGCACCTGACTCCTGATTTATTTGGAAATTATTATCTGCTGAATTCAGCCTCTCAATACGCGTATGCGGCAAAGTCATTATCTTATATAAACGATAAACCGATTGCATGGTACGATTTTAAAGCTAACAGGGACCAGTATAGTACACCATTGCGAGTATTGTTAACCAATACGGGGTTAAGGCAAGCATGGTATATATTATTGTGTGGACTTATCCTTTTGCTTGTGTTCAAGAGTAAAAGGGAACAACGAGCAGTGGAGATTGTCAAACCGGAACCTAATCTTTCCAAAGAATTTTGCGAGACAATTGCGACCTTATATTACGAAAACGGTAGCCCAGGTAATATGGTTGGTAAGAAAATAGATTATTTCTTACATGATATACGAAACCGTTTTCATATGGATACCCTTGCGTTAAGAGAAGAGCGGTTTTGTGAGGAATTGGCAGAAAGATCAGGGGTATCTCTAGCTGAAACACAATATCTAATCGGTCTAATCATTCGAATGCAGGGCACACAGCAGAGGGATTTGGAGGGATTAAAACAGATTAATGAAAATATAGAAGATTTTAAACATAAAGCAAAAATGATATGAGTGACTTCGATAAATATATATCTTTTGAAAATCGGATTGATATATCGGGTTTGTATGATAAAATGGCTCAAGTAAAGTCGGAGGTAAAAAAAGTTATCGTTGGACAGGATAAATTGATTGATATGTTATTGATTTCGATTTTGGCGTCCGGACACTCTTTAATAGAAGGTTTACCTGGTGTTGCGAAAACTTTATCGGCCAAATTGATTGCGAAGACCATCAGTAGTGAATTTAAACGAATTCAGTTTACCCCCGATTTGATGCCCTCGGATGTAACAGGATCATCTATACTTGATCTAAAAAGCAATGAATTTGAATTTCGAAAAGGGCCTATTTTTGCCAATATTGTTTTGATTGACGAGATCAATCGTGCGCCGGCGAAAACGCAAGCTGCTCTTTTTGAAAGTATGGCTGAACATCAGGTTTCAGTCGATGGAAACACGTATATTCTGCCTGTTCCATTTATTGTGTTCGCTACGCAAAATCCAATCGAACATGAGGGAACCTATCGGCTACCTGAAGCACAACTGGACCGTTTTCTTTTTAAGATCAACGTGGATTATCCGGAACTTGAACAGGAACTTGAGATTTTAAAAGAACATCATGCACAAAAGGCATTGAATAAAGAGGATCAGGTCAACAATGTGGTTTCAGCGGAGGAGATTTTTTCGTTTCAGCAACTTATCAAATCAATTTTTGTACACGAAGAATTGTTGAGTTATATTGCTCAGGTAATCATAAAAACGCGTACCAATCCAAGCTTAACGTTAGGGGCTTCGCCACGGGCTTCTATTGCCTTGCTGGAATCGGCCAAAGCATCTGCGGCTTTGAGTGGAAGGGATTTTGTGACACCTGAAGACATTCGGAGAGTAGCTGCTGCGGTTTTAGGTCATCGGGTGATGCTGACTCCTGAGCGAGAAATGGAAGGTTTTACAACTTCTTATGTTATTGATCAAATCATTAATTCTGTAGAAATTCCAAGATAATGGGGAAATTAAGGCAGCTCTTTCTAAGCAATCAGTTTTTCTATTCCTTGTTGGGGATAGCAACATGTTTTGTAATTTCTTTTTTTATAAAGGGGTTGTTTCTTGTTGCCTGGATTGTGTTTTGGCTGTGGCTGGCTGTATTGATTTTTGATTTTATCTTATTATTCGCAGGCAAAGGACGTATCGAAATTACAAGGGTATATCCCGAGAAATTGTCGAATGGAGATGAAAATCAGATGAAATTAATTGTCAATTCCTTTTATCCGTTTCGTACAGCGATTGACATTTTAGAAGAGTTTCCCATACAACTGCAAATGCGGAACAATGAATTTTTTACTCGATTGTCCCCATACCAAAGCACTGAAATTTCTTATTTAATGCGACCAACGCAAAGAGGAATCTATGAATTTGGTCGATGTATGGCGCTGGTGAAACGTTTTGGCTTTTTTAAAAGGAGATTTGTAACCAATCAATCGAAACAAATCCCATGTTATCCATCCTACATCCAATTGAGAAAGTATCAGCTTTTGGCGACGAGTAATAGGCTAAACGAATTGGGAATAAAACGTATCCGCCGCATTGGGTCAGCAATGGAGTTTGACCATGTCAGGGAGTATGTTCAGGGAGATGATTACCGTCATATGAACTGGAAGGCGACAGCAAAGGTCAAAAAATTAATGGTTAATCAGTATGAGGAGGAGAAATCCCAGCCAATCTATTCATTCATAGATCTGGGGCGCGCTATGCGAATGCCTTTTGATGGTCTTACACTATTGGATTATGCCATTAATGCTTCACTTGTTCTTTCAAATGCAACAATATTAAAGCAAGATCGTGCTGGATTGTTGAGCTTCTCGAAAGATGTGAATGTTTTTATTCCTGCTGAAAAGAGAAATAACCAAATGCTTAAAATTTCGGAAGCACTATATCAGGTGACTACAAATTTTGAAGAACCTGAATATGGCAAACTTTATAGCTATGCAAAAGCGCATATTAATAAGCGTTCACTGATTTTTCTCTATACTAATTTTGAGACATTAGACTCCTTGAGAAGACAAATGAATTATCTTTCCATGTTAAACCGGAGTCATATCATTGTTGTTATCGTCTTCAAAAACGTTGAAGTGGAAGACTTGGCTAGAAGCACTCCCAAAAAGACGATTGAAATCTACAATCAGATTATTGCTGAGAAATTTATCTATGAGAAGCAGCTTATCGTTCAGGAACTGATCCGTAATGGATTTCAGACCATCTACACTGCACCAGAAAATTTGACAATAAATTCCATCAATAAGTATCTAGAAATAAAGGCACGTGGACTTATTTAATGATGGAAGTATCTTTAACCATGACTTTAGTCCAAAAATGCTGATATTTTTCAATTGCTTTTAAATGGATAGGGTGTGTTTCATATACAGTAATGTCATTAAGATCCTTGAATGTAACAATCAATGTATAGTCGAAGCTATTATCAACAACTGGTCGTGCATTTGTTGGCGCTGGAATGCCATAATTGAGTGTTTTAATCCTGTCAATTTTTCGGAGTTCTTCAAAAAAACCGATAAAGTCCTTTTTATCTTTCTCACTGATGTCTTTCTTCAGCCAAAAATTCACAACATGGATAATTGTATTGGATTGCAGGTCATTATCTGACTGCGTCGGATTTGCCCATGTGGGTGCGGTGACAAGCACCATAGGTGCAAGCAGAAAATTACGTCTTTTCATTATGATACGGTTTAGAATTGTTAAGATACGAAAAAAGGGAAACAATATTGTTCCCCTTTTATATTTTGAAAGATCTAGCGTTTTATAAACCAAACTCTGCCTTTACTTTATCAATGTAATCCAATTTTTCCCAAGTGAACAGCTCAACTTCGACCTGTTTTTTCTCCCCTGTAGAGCTTTCGAACTCTTTGGTGACTTTCCTTGGTGTTCTTCCCATATGCCCATACGCAGCAGTTTCGGAATAGATTGGATTTCTAAGCCCAAGACGTGTTTCGATGCCATAAGGAGTCATATCAAATAGGCTCGCTATTTTATCAGCAATCTGACCATCTGTGAGATTTACTTTACTTGTGCCATAGGTGTTGACGTAAATTCCCATAGGATCCTTTACACCGATCGCATAAGATATCTGAACGAGGATTTCGTCAGCTACCCCAGCAGCTACTAAATTTTTGGCAATATGACGTGTGGCATAAGCCGCGGAACGATCTACTTTGGAAGGGTCTTTTCCAGAAAAAGCACCACCACCGTGTGCACCCTTACCCCCATAAGTGTCCACAATAATCTTACGGCCGGTAAGACCAGTGTCGCCATGTGGGCCACCGATAACGAATTTTCCAGTAGGATTAATATGGAACTTGATTTCATCATTAAATAACAGTTGAAGCTCTGGTTTTAACTGTGCTTTAACACGGGGAATCAAGATGGTTTTGATATCATGTGTAATCTTATCCAACATGATTTGTTCACTGTCGAAATCATCGTGCTGTGTCGAAATAACAATGGTATCAATTCTTTTTGGTTTATGGTCATCGCCATATTCCAGTGTTACTTGCGACTTCGCATCTGGGCGCAAATATTTTATTTCATTGTTTTCCCGACGTAGCTCGGCTAGTTCGTATAAAAGACGGTGGGAAAGGTCCAGCGCTAGTGGCATGAAGTTCTCGGTTTCATTATTTGCATAACCAAACATAATACCTTGGTCACCAGCCCCCTGCTCTTGTCTCGTCTTACGATCTACACCCTGATTGATATCTGCAGATTGCTCATGGATTGCAGATAATACACCACAAGAATTTGCTTCAAACATATATTCAGACTTAGTGTAGCCAATTTTTTGGATGACAGAACGTGCTATTTTCTGTACATCTAAGTAGATGTTTGATTTAACTTCGCCAGCAAGAACCACCTGTCCAGTAGTCACTAATGTCTCAATAGCAACACGTGAATCTTCATCCCATGCTAAAAAATTGTCTATTAATGCATCTGAAATTTGATCCGCTACTTTGTCCGGATGCCCTTCAGAAACAGATTCTGACGTAAATAAATAAGCCATGCCTTACGTAATTTTTAATATTGGATTTGCGCTAGAAATGAAATAACAGCAAAGTGATAAGAGCCGTGATAGCGAGGGGTTTTTAGCACTTTTTTACTGTGGTTGCAATCTCCTTGTCGTTGCTTTGTGTATGCAACAGCACGCAAATCAGTCCACATTCTATTTTTGTTGCGACAAAGCTACGATACTTTGTGGGATATTTAAAATCAAATTTGTCTTTTAATTTTAAAAAGCGCACAAAATGCTGCTGGAACGGTACAAAGATTACATTATTTTAAGAAATTGGTAATTTCCGTTATCTTTGGATATGTCAGAACGTAAACAAATATTGTTTGTTATTAACCCTATTTCAGGAGGAAAACGTAAAACGTCCTTTAAAAAACAGGTATTGGATGTGCTGGATTTGCAGAAATTTGATCCTACTTTTCAGCAAACCGCAAGGCCCAACCATGCTTATGAAATTGGATTGCAAGCTATCCAGGAAGGGTATGATGCGGTAATCGCCGTCGGTGGGGATGGGACGATCAATGAGTTGGGCTCTGCTTTGGTTGGTTCCGGGATACCTTTGGGTATTATTCCGGAGGGTTCAGGTAATGGTCTGGCACTTTATTTAGGCATCCCAATGAATGAAGCGGCAGCGATTCGCCGTATAAATCGTTTTGAATCGATCGAAGTCGATTGCGGTGTCATTAATGAACGCCGTTTTTTTAATATTGCGGGACTAGGCTTCGATGCCTCAGTAAGTGAAAATTTTGCCAACGAAAACATCCGTGGTCCTCTGGGCTATATGAAATCTGTTTTTAATGTGCTCAGCAAATATCAGCCGGCACATTATAAATTGACGATAGATGGACAGGTGTATGAAAGGCAGGCTTTTATGATTAGTGTGGCTAATTCGCCTCAGTATGGAAACAATGCTTATATCGCGCCACAAGCTTCAGTCAATGACGGTATACTAGATGTCTGCATTGTACATAAGTTCCCCTTGTATATTTTACCTAAAATGATTTTTCATTTGTTTAATAAGTCTGCGGACCAATCAAGCTATGTGGAAATTATACCAGGAAAGCATATCGAAATTGAGGTAGATTCTATTTCACCAGTGCATGTAGATGGTGAGCCTATTGAGCTAGGAGATAAGCTTAATATTTCAATTATGCCGAAAGCGATAAAAATTATTTGTTAAAATCATGAGTAAAAATAAGAAACAGTCCTACGAAGGCGTTGTATATTCGACAGACGACAGTTATAATTATCAGTTTGCTGATTCTTTACAGGAGATGGAGACATTACCTATAAATCAGCAGAATCTTAAAGTACAACTCGACCGCAAAATGCGAAAAGGCAAAGTTGTTACGTTAGTAACTGGATTTGTGGGAAAAACGGCAGATCTTGAAGTCTTGGGTAAATTATTAAAACAAAAATGTGGTGTAGGCGGGACTGTTAAAGATGGAGAGATTGTAATCCAAGGTGAATTTAAGCAAAAGATCTATGAGTTGTTACTTAAAGAGGGATATCGCGTGAAATTGGTTGGTGGTTAAACAACTATATCTGTGCGAATCGTATTAAATCTAATGGATTGTTTATTAGGTGAATATGATGCATAATAGATGTAGAGAGGTTGTAAAAAACATGAGTAATCACTTACTTTTTGTCGCTTAAATTCCTCGTTTTTCTTGCATATCAAAAAAAAAATGGTTTTCATTGTAAAATAATTATTGCTACTAAGCGATTTAGCTGATGAGTAATAAGGATTATATAACGGGAACTGCTGAGAAAAATAACACTAATAATGGTGTATTCAGTTTGAAAAAACAAATTTGATTTTTTTTATATATTTGAGATGAATATTTTAAATTTGACATTAAATATTAAATTTGCTTTGCAAAATTGATTTCAAAAGCGAGTAAGAGTGCATATAATTTAAACAACATTATATATTTAAACAACAGTAAAAAACTAAAAATTAGAAAAATGGCAAACGCACCTAAAACTGCTGCAAAACAAGAGAGCAACAACGGAGGATCTTTCTTTGCTCAAGCTGCAATCATCATCTGTTTCATCGTGGGTTTCTGTGTATGGAAATTTGTGATGGGTAATCCAACTAACTTCGTTGATAACAACCCTGAAAATGCTCCTAATCCAGGTAACTACTTAGGAATGGTTTACCATGCTGGGGCTATCGTACCTGTTTTGCTTGGTTTATTCTTAATGGTTTGGGTTTTCTCAGTAGAACGTTTAATCGTTATCAACAAAGCTTCTGGTACTGGAAATGTAGGAAACTTTGTTAGAAAAATTCAATCTTTGATTAATGGTGGAAACATCGATTCAGCTATCGCTGAGTGTGACAAACAAAAAGGTTCAGTTGCAAACGTAGTAAAAGCTGGTTTATTGAAATACAAAGCCGTATCAGCTGACACAAATGTTGACACTGAAAAAGCTACTATCGCAATTCAAAAAGAAATCGAAGAAACTACAGCATTAGAAATGCCAATGTTAGAGAAAAACTTGAACGTAATCGCAACATTAGTTTCTATTGGTACATTATGTGGTCTATTAGGTACAGTAACAGGTATGATCAAAGCCTTCTCGGCATTGGCAACCGGTGGCGCTCCAGATTCAGCTAAATTGGCGAATGGTATCTCTGAGGCCTTGATCAATACAGCTACAGGTATCGCGACTTCAACATTCGCTATTGTATTGTATAACATCTTTACTGCAAAAATCGATAAATTAACTTACTCTATCGACGAAGCTGGTTTCTCAATCGTACAAACATACGCTGCGAACCACAAATAAGAACTGTGATGAAAATTTTTGATTTTATTTTATGGAAATCAAAAATGTAAAGCATCATAGGATAGAAGATTGAGTTTTTAATTTAAAAAGAAGAATTTAAAATGGGTAAAGCAAAAGTAAAAAGAGCCAGTACGTCAATCGACATGACAGCGATGTGTGACGTATCGTTCTTGCTGCTTACGTTCTTCGTATTAACGGCGACAGCGCGCCAACCGGAAGCATTGACGGTGGATACCCCAGCATCAACTACGAAAGATAAATTACCTGACTCTAATGTGGGGATGATTACAATCGGTGATGGTGGAAAAGTTTTCTTCGGAACGACAGATCAACAAGTTCGTGTAAAAGCTTTAGAAAGAATGTCTGCAAAATATGGCATTGGCTTTTCGCAAGAGGACTACGATCATTTCAAACTGATGGAAAATTTCGGTGTACCAATGTCTAAGTTGAAAGGGTTATTGGCTCTGGATGGCAGCAAGCGCACTGAAAAAGGCGTACAAACTGGTATTCCAATCGACAGTACAGAGAATACTTCCAACGAGTTGTATTACTGGGTACAAAACACACGTTTAGCTGCTGAAGAAGTAAATAAAGAAAAAGAGTCTGCGGATAAGAACTTTGTTCACCCAGGTCCTTTGAAGATTGCTATCAAAGCTGATGCGAATGAAAAATATCCTTCTGTAAACCAGGTTATTGAAACATTGCGTAATCAAAAGCAAAACAAATTTAGTTTCATCACTGGCATGCGTGCTGAGGAAAAATAATTGACGATTTAATAAGAACAAAAAATGGCAGAATTAAATCAGGATAGTGGTAAAAAGGGCAAAGGCGGGAAAGTTCGGTCCAAGAAAAATGGCGGTAAGGTCGATCTTACAGCCATGGTGGATTTGGCCTTCCTATTGATTACCTTTTTCATGTTGACCACATCTTTAAATAAACCACAAGCGATGGACGTGGCGATGCCAGATAAAAATAAAGTTAAGGATGAGCCTCAGCCTGATTTGTTGACAGCTGACAACCGTTCATTAACAGTTTTATTGGGATCTGATAACAAAGTCTCTGTGATTTACGGACAAGTAAAAAATCCTATCGAAGGACCAACAACTGTTGGTTACGGAGCTGATGGTATTCGCAAGGTATTAATGGAGAAAAAAGCCTATGTACCACGCGTTGCAGGCGGTAAGGATTTGATCGTTATCATTAGACCGAGTGATAAAAGCACGCAGCGTAACTTAGTTGATATTCTTGACGAAATGAAAATCGTTGATATCAAGCGTTACATGATTGCTAAAATCAGTCCAGAAGAAGTGGAGGTTTTAAAACGTGACAATATCTACAATGATTAATCATTATTAGGTAGCACGATAAAGTATAAAAATATGATAGGGTCAAAATTAGATATTTTTAAGAAAGAATGGCTTGAGGTCGTTTTTCAGGGACGTAACAAGGAATACGGAGCGTATGAGCTGCGTAAGCTTGCCCCTAAAGCGACTAATAGAGGATTACTTGTCGTTATCGGTGTAGTAGTTCTTGCCAGCCTTCTTCGTCTTTTCGGAGATAAAATTTTTCCGAAGAAACCTGTTGAAGCACCTCCGGCAGTAACAGAAGTTACCTTGGAAGACCTTGAAGAGATCAAGCCACCAGAACCACCAGAAGAGGAACCACTTCCACAAGAACCAGAAGAGAAACCTCAGCAAGTGGCAATGGATGTGCCGAAAGAAGATCTGATTCGTTTTCCTGAGCCAAAAGTAGCTCCTGCAAATAAAGTTGTAGAAGAAGTGGCTTCACAGGAAGAGTTGAAGGATCCGAATAAAACTCCGGCACGTATTACGTTGAAAGGTAGTCCAACAGGTACTTCAGTAGCACGTGGTGAGTTTGGTTCAAAGAAACAAGATGGTGGAATCACTGGTGTTTCAAAAGGTGATCCAAACGGGGATCCAAACGGGGATAAAATCTTTACAGCAGTAGAGGTTAATCCTGAGCCAATTGGAGGTATGAAAGCATTTATGTCCTGGGTTTCTTCTAACTATGATTATCCACAAGCGGCACAGGAAAATGGTGTTAATGGTGTTGTGGAAGTTTCTTTCGTTGTTGAGAGAGACGGTAGTTTGACAGATATAAGTGTTAAACGCGATTTGAAATATGGTACAGGCGATGCAGCTGTTAAGTTGTTGAAGAAAGCTAAGAAATGGAAACCGGGTATTCAAAATGGTCGTCCAGTACGTGTAGCTTACACCTTACCAATTCGTTTGAATCTTCAGACACAATAGAATGACAGATTTTAATTCGAATAATAATTCTAATTATAGACAGAAATCGCCTTTAAAGCGATTTCTGTCTATTTTAGGACTATTTATGTTTGGCTTTTATTTTGTTTTGGGCCTATTGATTATTTTTTGGGATAATTTTCCCATAGAAATTAATCCAACTTACAAAACCGTTTTTGGCGTTGTATTGATCCTTTATTCTTTTATGCGGTTTGTACGGCTTTGGCAAAACAATTTTAATTAGCTGCTAGCAGCCTTTTTAAATTTCAAACAACTCTCTTCAAAAATTAAACTATTCTTTTATTTTAGTTGTCTTATTATATGATGTATTGTATGAGAAAATATAGTGTAATTCTTGTGATGCTCGTCGTTAGTTTGGGGACGTTGGTTTCCTGTAAGGATCGGGCAAAGAGCAATAAAGGGAGTGAAGATATCCTTACTGGCAAATTGCCGGTCTTGGTTGATCAGACGTTGTTCCCGATCATCAAGGAGTCTGCAGATGTTTTTGAAAGTTCATATCCGAATTCCAGTCTTGAAATTATGGCAAGGCCAGAAATCAAAGTCGTTAATGCTTTATTGTCGGATTCAGCTTATGTGGTTGTATTGACTAGAAAATTAAATGCCCAGGAGAATGACTATTTTAAGAAACGTGGTATCCAACCTAAAATTTTTCAGATGGCATCTGACGCTGTGGTATTAATTAATAATCGTAGCAGCGCGGATACTATAATGACCCAAAAGAACGTTAAGTCTTTGTTGGAAGGCAATTTAGCTGGACAACGTTTGATTTTTGACAATGCGAATTCTAGTACTTTACGTTTTTTAAAAGACTACTACAACATGGGAAAAATTGATCCGAAGGCTATATCAGCAATGAAAGATAGCGAGGATGTGATGAAGTACGTCAGTGAAAATGCTAATGCTGTGGGGGTTATCGGTTATAATTGGTACTTGAAAGCAGTTGAAAAAAATTCGCAATTATTGGATAAAATTCGTACATTGAGCATCGAAAATGTTAGTGGGAGGGCAGACAAGGCACATTTTTATAAGCCATCACAGTCAACCATAGCCGACGGACTGTATCCGTTCATAAGACCGGTTTACATCATGAATTATCAACCCAATATGGGGTTGGGTTTAGGCTTTAGCGCTTTTTTGACAGGAGATCGCGGGCAACGCATTGTATTAAAAGCAGGATTGGTTCCTGAAACAATGCCCGGACGTGAGATCATTATTAGAGATGAGAGTTATATTAAATAGATAATAAATAGTACAAAAATAGATTATGACAAACAGTAAATTATTATTTAGTCTTTTATTGGCTGGATCTGTGGGCACAGTAAGTGCGCAAAGTTTGAAAGATGCTAGAGCAGCCATCGAGGCTGAAAACTATGGTAAAGCGAAAACTATTCTTCAACAGTTAGTGACTAAGCAACCTAAGAATGGAGATAATTATTTCTATTTGGGTCAAGTTTATTTGGTAAACGACAGAGCGGATTCTGCCGCAGCGATTTTCAACCAAGGTTTGACTGCCGATCCAAAGGCGACAATCAACAACGTAGGTTTAGGTTATGTTGACTTATTGAAGAAAGACAAAGCTAGCGCTGAATCCAAGTTTGCTTTGGCAACTGCAAAATTAGGTAAAAAAGATTACGAACCATTATTGGAGATCGGTCGTGCATATATTAATACACCCGAGCCCGATTACGCAAAAGCTTTGGAATATTTAACCCAAGCAAAAGCAAAAAATACAAAAGATATTGCGATTCCTTTAGCATTAGGAGATGCTTATCGCGGCTTGAGAGAAGGTTCCTTGGCTTATACCAGCTATGGTGATGCGATGGATATCGATGCAAACTCGGTTAAAGCGAAAGTTGGTCAGGCAATTATCGTTCGTGGCGCACAAGCTTATGATGAAGCTGTAACTCAATTGGAGGCGATTGCGGCTGAAACACCAACTTATGCACCTACGTACCGTGAATTGGCGGAAACTTACTACCAATGGTCAAGAATGCCCGGAACTTCGGATGAGAAATATGTGGAGTTGAATAAAAAGGGTGTTGCGCAATACAAGAAATACCTAGAAACAGCTGGAGATAATTCGTTGGAGGCAAAAATTCGCTATGCCGACTTTTTGGTTTATTCTCGTCAATATGACGAATTACAGACTGTTTCAGAAGAGTTAGCCAAAAATCCGTCGGTAGATCCAAAAATCTATCGTTATTTAGGATATATTGCTTTCCAAAAAACAAAAGATTATTCGAAAGCATTGGAATATTTGAATCAAATGTTCAGCAAAATGGAAAAAGACCGTGTAATTCCTTTGGATTACATGTACTTGGGAATGGCGCAAATTGCTGCTAATAGCCCGAAACCTGCTGCTCCGGCTGCGGGCGCGGATAGCACTGCCACTGCTGCTCCTGTTTTGACTCCTGAAAATACGGCAAATATTCAAAAAGGAATTGCTGACATCAAAAAGGCAATTGACGGTGATAAAGAATTATTGGGTGAAGTTGCAGAATTAGCGTTTGCGAAATACCAAGATCAAGAGTTGCAGACAGCGGCTTCTTTATTTGAATTGGTTGCGCAGTATAAAGACAATCCAACCTACTTATACGATGCTAATTATTTTGCAGGAGAGGCTTATTATCAAATAGGTGCTAAAGAAGAAGGTGCAAGCAAAAACGAAGAAGGTGCAATTGTAAACCAAGAGCAAAAAAATAAAGCGATTGCAACATTGAACAAAGCAATCACGTTTTTGAATGTTATTGAAACTACGGATAATAAAGAGGCTCAAGATAAGTATCTGATTAATGCACTTTATTATAAAGCATTTTCAGCATTGACTGCGGATAATCTTGAAAGTCCGAAGGGTGACTTCGTACCAATGTTCCAAAAGTTGATCGATACGATCAACCAAAGGGGAGCGCAAGAGAAAAATAAAAACTATTTGATTGATGCTTATACTTACATTGGTCTTTTCTATTATATGAAACAAGATGTAGCGAAAGCGAAGCAAAACTTGCAGAAAGTACTTGAATTAGACCCAGCAAATGAAGGTGCAAAAACGTATTTAGATGCTTTAAAATAAGCTTAACTAAAATCATTCTAAATTAGGCTCGGATCTCTTGATCTGAGCCTTTTTTGTTTTGAATTTAGCTATGGAATCTCTATATTTAAAGACAGTTACCAATATAAATTCTGATTGAGATGGAGCACGCCAATAGTATGCCGATAGATTACTTACCTATATTTATACAGCTTATTGTAGCCGTAGGATTCGGAGTAGGTACCATAATTATTACACACCTTATCGGGCCAAAAGTCAGGACCGAAAATAAACTGGGCGCATTTGAGTCTGGTATTGAAGTCGTCGGAAATGCGCGGCAACCTTTTTCAATTAAGTATTTCTTGGTAGCAATCCTGTTTGTCATTTTTGACGTTGAGGTTATATTCATGTATCCATGGGCTGTCAACTTTAGAGAAATGGGCTTTCAGGGCTTAATCGAGATGTTTATTTTCATGGGATTGCTCTTATTGGGCTTTATCTATGTTATTAAGAAAAAAGCATTGAATTGGGACTAAGTTAGTGTCCGCTAATAATTGGCTACAAGGGCCGATTGTACTTAAACCTTTATAAATCGTCTTTTCATGAGTGATATAAAATTGGCAGAAGCTCCTCCGGGAGTAGAAGGCGCAGGATTCTTTGCGACCAGCTTGGATAAAGCGATTGGGCTGGCGCGTGCAAACTCGTTGTGGCCCTTGCCTTTTGCGACATCCTGTTGTGGTATTGAATTTATGGCTACGATGGGTTCTACCTACGATTTGGCTAGATTTGGAGCTGAGCGACCAAGCTTTTCTCCACGTCAGGCAGATATGCTGTTGGTCATGGGGACCATAGCAAAGAAGATGGCCCCCGTCCTGAGACAGGTGTATGTGCAGATGGCTGAGCCGCGTTGGGTGATTGCTGTTGGAGCTTGTGCTTCTAGTGGCGGTATTTTTGATACCTATTCAGTGTTGCAAGGTATTGATGAAGTGATCCCTGTAGATGTTTATGTGCCTGGTTGTCCTCCCCGTCCCGAGGCTATTTTGGATGGGGTCTTGCGGTTGCAGGATATCGTCAAAAATGAATCGTTAAATAGACGGAATACACCTGAATACAAGGCGCTATTAGAAAAATACGGTATATATACTAATAAATAGAGGATGGAAAACAGTTTTTTATTGGAGAAGCTCCAAGGGAATTTTCCTGCTAAGATTGTGGAAATCCCAGATGAACATCATCTATTGACAGTTCTTGTAAATGTGGAGGATATTATCGAAGTATTGCGCTTTTTGAAGATGGATAATGAATTACAGTTTATTCATTTAACGGATATTACTGCTGTGCATTATCCTCATCTTGAGAAAGAGTTTGCTGTTGTGTATCATGTCCATAGTCTGATCCATAATATCCGTATACGAGTAAAAGTTTTGTTGGATGGTCCAAATCCAGAAATACCAACGGCTACAGTTGTTTGGAGAGGTGCAAATTGGATGGAGCGTGAAACCTATGATTTTTTTGGAGTAAATTTTTTAGGGCATCCGGATTTGAGAAGGATTCTGAATGTTGACGAGATGGATGTGTTTCCGATGCGAAAGGAATATCCGCTGGAGGATCCAAATCGCGTAGATAAAAAAGATTTGTATTTCGGCCGTTAATTTTTATACGATATGAGCGAGTTTATAAGCAAGATAACATCTAATCAGCCTGTTTTCGAGGATAATGATCCACAGGATGAGTTGATCACCCTGAATATTGGCCCTACACATCCCGCTACACATGGTGTCTTCCAGAATGTTGTACAGATCGATGGAGAGCGTATCGTCAGCGGTATCTCGACCATTGGTTATATCCATCGTGCTTTTGAGAAAATTGCTGAACACAGGCCGTTTTATCAGATCACTCCACTGACGGACCGTTTAAATTATTGTTCTGCGCCCATTAATAATATGGGCTGGCATATGACAGTTGAAAAACTGTTAAAAATTGAAATTCCGAAGCGTGTACAATATATGCGGGTTATTGTGATGGAACTTGCACGTATAGCAGATCATATTATTTGTAATGGGATCCTTGGTGTTGATACGGGTGCCTTTTCGGGATTCTTGTATGTGATGCAAGAACGCGAGTTTATTTATGAGATTTTCGAAGAGATTTGTGGTGCGCGTTTGACAACAAATATTGGTCGTATCGGTGGATTTGAGCGCGACTTTAATGCTGTGGCATTTGAGAAAATCCGCGAGTTTTTGAAACGTTATCCACCCGTATTAAAGGAATTTGAGGAGATGTTTGTACGTAATCGAATTTTTATAGAACGAACTTCGGGCGTTGCTGCTGTCTCTCCAGAGGAGGCGTTGGATTATAGTTGGTCTGGGCCAATTTTAAGAGCCACTGGTGTAGATTATGATGTGCGGGTACAAAATCCATATTGCTCTTATGAGGAGTTTGACTTTGAAGTTCCTGTTGGTACAACAGGTGACGTATATGATCGATTTATGGTCAGAAACGAGGAAATGTGGCAATCACTTCGCATCATTGAACAGGCATTGGAAAAAATAGAGAAGGAGCCTAAAGGCGTATTTCATGCGGAAGTCCCAGATTTCTATCTGCCACCGAAGGAACAGGTGTATACCAATATGGAGGCACTGATATATCACTTTAAAATCGTCATGGGCGAAGTAGATACCCCTAAAGCTGAAGTGTACCATGCCGTGGAGGGTGCAAATGGTGAACTTGGTTTTTATTTAATCCATGATGGCGGTCGCTCGCCCTATCGTCTTCACTTTAGAAGACCATCTTTTGTCAACTATCAGATGTTTGCGCCCATGAGTGCAGGCATGTTGATTTCAGATGCGATTATTAACATGAGTAGTCTTAACGTTATAGCAGGAGAATTAGATGCTTAGTGTAAAACAACATAATGAGAATGTAACTTTTTCTCCCGAATTGCTGGCTAAGTTTGGAGAAGTAGTAAGCCGTTATCCGGAGGGGAAACAGAAATCAGGGCTATTGCCTATTTTGCATTTGGTTCAAGCCGAATTTGGCTGGGTTAGTGCAGATGCAATGGATCAAGTCGCTGTTTATCTTCATATTTTACCCATCGAAGTCTATGAGGTAGCAACCTTCTACACGATGTTTTTGTTGGAACCTAAAGGTAAATATGTATTGGAGATCTGCCGTACCGGTCCTTGTTGTTTAGTTGGTGCTGAGCGGATCATGGGGCATTTGGAACACAAACTTGGCGTAAAGGAGGGAGAAGTAACGGCAGACGGACTTTTCTCCTGGCGGGGTGTGGAGTGCCTGGCAGCCTGTGGATTTGGCCCTGTGCTACAGATCGGACCTGAATATACTTTCTATGAGAATTTGGATGAAGCTAAGGTGGATGAATTGATTGATCATTTAAAAGCTAAAACAGAATAATATGGCACGTAAACTTTTGTTGACACATATCGATGTCCCCGGCATCAATACCTTTGAGGTTTATCGTCAAAAAGGAGGCTATGTAGCTGTTGAAAAAGTAATAAAAAACATGTCTCCTGAGGAAGTGGTGGAGGAGGTGAAAAAATCCGGACTGCGTGGAAGAGGTGGAGCAGGTTTTCCTACAGGTATGAAATGGTCCTTTCTGGCTAAACCGGAGGGGGTGCCACGTTATTTGGTCTGTAATGCGGATGAGTCTGAGCCAGGTACGTTTAAGGATCGTTATTTGATGACCCATATTCCGCACGCGTTGATCGAAGGAATGATTGTTTCCAGTTTCGCTCTTGGTGCAAATACATCCTATATCTATGTGCGTGGTGAAATGATGCCACAGATCAGAATCCTGGAACGTGCTATCGCTGAAGCAAAAGAGAAGGGATTTTTGGGTAAAAATATTTTGGGTTCAGGATATGATCTAGAAATCTATGTCCAGCCAGGGGGTGGTGCTTATATCTGTGGGGAAGAAACTGCTTTGTTGGAATCTTTGGAAGGAAAACGTGGAAATCCGCGTATTAAACCACCTTTCCCAGCTATAGCCGGATTATATAACTGTCCTACAGTCGTAAATAATGTGGAGTCTATTGCGGCAACCGTTCCCATTATTAACTTGGGCGGGGAGGAGTATGCAAAAATCGGTGTCGAGCGTAGTACAGGAACGAAATTGATTTCAGCCAGTGGTAATATCGTCAAACCTGGGGTATATGAAATCGAACTTGGTCTACCGGTAGAAGAATTCATCTATTCGGATGAATACTGTGGGGGGATTGCCAATGGAAAGCGGATGAAAGCTGTTGTAGCCGGAGGTTCGTCGGTACCTATTCTTCCAGCAAACCTTATCCTGAAAACAGCTTCCGGAAATAGTCGCTTGATGACTTATGAATCATTATCTGATGGAGGTTTTCAAACGGGAACCATGTTAGGTTCTGGTGGCTTTATTGTATTTGATGAAGATCAATGTGTCGTTCGTAATACCTGGAATTTCGCCCGTTTCTATCATCATGAGAGCTGTGGGCAATGTTCGCCTTGTCGTGAGGGAACTGGCTGGATGGAAAAAGTGTTACATAAAATTGAAAGTGGACATGGATCGATGTCCGATATTGACTTGCTTTGGGATGTACAACGCAAGATTGAGGGGAATACGATCTGTCCATTGGGTGATGCGGCTGCTTGGCCTGTTGCTGCAGCGATCAGGCACTTTAGAGATGAGTTTGAATGGCATATACTACATCCGGAGGAGTCACAAACAAGAAATTATGGATTAGCGCATTATGCGGATCCTTTACAACCAATTGTATCATAATAAAAGCTGTAACGATAAATTATAAATATCATGGCAGAAGCGGAAGATGTAAAGTTTAAGGTCACAATCGACGGTATACCAGTAGAGGTCGCGCCGGGGACTACCATATTGAATGCAGCACGGCAAATTGGTGGTGACATCGTTCCGCCGGCAATGTGCTATTATTCTAAACTGGAAGGAAGTGGCGGGAAGTGTCGGACATGTTTGGTGAAGGTCTCCAAAGGCTCCGAAAAGGATCCTCGACCGATGCCAAAACTCGTGGCATCCTGTCGGACTACGGTGATGGATGGCATGGAAGTGCAGAATATTACCTCACCAGAAGTCGTGGAGGCAAGAAAGGGCGTCGTTGAGATTCTTTTGATCAATCACCCTCTGGATTGTCCGATATGCGACCAGGCTGGAGAATGTAAGCTACAGGATCTAGGATACGAACATGGGAGTGCCGATACACGTTATGAGTTTGACCGCCGTACCTTTGAACGAATCGATCTGGGGGACAAAATCCAATTGCATATGAACCGCTGTATCTTATGTTACCGTTGTGTTTATGTGGCGAATCAATTGACGGATCAACGCGTGCATGGTATTTTGGGGCGTGGGGATCATTCGGAAATTTCTACTTATATCGAAAATGTAATCGACAATGATTTTTCGGGGAATGTGATTGATGTCTGTCCCGTTGGGGCTTTGACTGACAAAACTTTCCGTTTCAAAAACCGGGTCTGGTTTACAAAGCCGATAGATGCGCATCGTGATTGTCCGACATGTTCTGGTAAAGTGACTTTATGGTATAAAGGCCAAGAAGTGATCCGAGTGACGGCAAGAAAAGATGAATTTGGTGAGGTGGAAGAATTTATCTGTAATACCTGCCGTTTTGATCAGAAGAAAACTAGTGACTGGATCTTGGATGAACCAACAGAAATTGATCCACAATCTGTTATATCGGCCAATCATTATGAGCTATTTAACCCACCAAAAGTAGTTAAGGAGAACCCGATACTTCAACAGCAAAATCGAGAACAGTTGGCTAGAACAGAAAAATTGAAATAAGCACGTATCATGGAATGGTCTTTTGTTATAGAAAAATTAATATTGGTATCTGTAATCTTCGTTATTACTTTAGTGATTGCGATGTATTCTACACTTGCCGAGCGTAAAATTGCAGGTTTTATGCAGGATCGATATGGTCCGGACCGGGCTGGTATATTTGGAATTCTGCAACCGTTGTGTGATGGCGGAAAATTCTTCTTTAAGGAAGAGATTATTCCGGCTGGCGCACATAAGGTCCTTTTTATCGTCGGGCCGACCATTGCAATTATCACGGCCTGCATTAGTTCGGCTGTTATTCCCTGGGGGCAGGAATTGCAGATTGGAGATCGTGTAGTCTCGCTACAGGTGGCCGATGTCAATGTCGGTATATTGTACATGTTTGGTGTGATCGCATTAGGAGTATATGGCATCATGTTGGGCGGATGGGCCTCCAATAATAAATTTTCGCTAATGGGCGCAATTCGTGCAGCATCACAAAGTATCAGTTATGAAATTGCGATGGGCCTTTCCATTATTGCATTGTTGATGGTGACCCAAAGTCTGTCGCTTAAAGAAATTGTGGCGCAACAATCTGGCTTCGTAAATTGGAATATCTGGGCGCAGCCACTCGGATTTATTATTTTCATGGTCTGTGCATTTGCGGAGTGTAACCGTGTTCCCTTTGATTTACCTGAATGTGAAACTGAATTGGTCGGCGGTTACCATACAGAGTACTCTTCCATGAAATTGGGACTTTATATGTTCTCCGAATACATTAATATGTTTGTGTCTTCGGCATTGATGGCATCGCTTTACTTTGGAGGGTATAATTTCCCCTTTATGAATGACCTAGGGCTGTCCGCAAACTGGATCACCATTATTGGTGTCGTCGTGTTTTTCCTTAAAATATTTGGATTTATCTTTTTCTTTATGTGGGTACGCTGGACATTACCACGGTTCCGTTATGATCAATTGATGAATTTGGGCTGGAAGATGCTGATCCCGCTGGCTATTGCCAATATTGTACTTACAGGGGTATTTACATTGATAAAAGATACTTATTTCTCATCATAAGAAAGGATTTTTATGCAACTAAGCAATCGTAAGAAAGTAATCGAACAAAAGCCAATGACCTTTTCGGAAAAAATTTATTTTCCGGCAATTGTCAGGGGGCTGCGGATTACATTGAGACATTTTTTTAAGAAAATTCCTACTGTTAAGTATCCTGAGGAAATAAGGCCTTATTCGAAGAATTTTAGAGGTCAACATTCGTTGAAGCGTGATGAGGAGGGAAGGGAGCGCTGTACCGCCTGTGGATTATGCGCCTTGTCATGTCCCGCCGAAGCAATTACAATGACCGCTGCTGAACGTAAAAAAGGCGAAGAACACCTTTATCGCGAAGAAAAGTATGCATCAGTTTATGAAATTAATATGTTACGTTGTATTTTCTGCGGTCTTTGTGAAGAAGCCTGTCCAAAAGAAGCTATATATTTGGATGGTCCACATGTGACGGCAGATTACCTACGTAAGGATTTTATCTATGGGAAGGATAAGCTGGTTGAGCCAACCTTTGATATTACCAAATTAAAGAGCTAATTCAAGAAATTATGACAGTATTTTATTTTGTAGCCTTCTTGTCTATTTTCTTTGCGCTGATGACCATCTTTACAAAGAACCCTGTGCATAGTGTATTGTACCTGGTCATTACCTTTTTCACATTCACAGTGCATTACATCTTATTGAATGCCCAGTTTTTGGCTGTGGTCAATTTTATTGTCTATATGGGGGCGATCATGGTACTCTTTTTATTTGTACTCATGTTGCTCAATTTAAATAAGGATACCGAACCGATGAAATCCAATCTGGTCAAATTTATGGGTGTTATTGCAGGTTGTTGCTTATTGGTAACCTTTTTTGGAGTTTATCGTGTGTTTGAGATCTCCAACCCCTTGACTGTCGTTAATCCTGAAATTGGATTGGTGAAAAATCTGGGCAAGGTATTGTTTAACGAATTTTTGCTTCCGTTTGAATTGTCTTCTTTATTGTTATTGACGGCCATGATAGGAGCAATTTTATTAGCTAAGAAAGAACCTAAACAAATCTAATGGAAACAGTTGTTCAACAGTTGCAGGGCGTACCGATAAATCATTATTTGATTTTTTGCACTATTATTTTTGCTATTGGTGTGATCGGCGTATTGATCCGTCGTAATGTAATCATTATTATGATGTCCATCGAATTGATGCTTAATGCTGTCAATCTGCTATTAGCAGCTTTTTCTGTGCAGCATGGCGATTCATCGGGACAGGTGTTTGTCTTCTTTATTATGGCACTTGCAGCCGCGGAAGTCGCTGTCGGGCTGGCTATTATTATTATGGTATATCGGAATACGAAGTCTGTGGATATCGATTCCTTGAATAAACTTCGTTGGTAGAACTTAAGAAATAAATACGATGAGTGAATTAATTTGGTTGATTCCCCTTTTGCCCTTAATCGGGTTTATAGTGAATGGATTAGGCAGAAATGCATTTTCCAAGAGTATGATCGGTGCTTTGGGCAGTGCCGTGGTTCTTATTTCTTTCGTCTGCAGTTGCCTCCTTTTTTCTGAAGTATACCAATCAAGACAGGCAGGACAAACAGGAATTATCGAGCAACATCTATTTGACTGGATCTCAGTGGGACATCTCAAAATAGGTCTGTCCTTTTTGGTGGACCCATTAAGTGCAATTATGTTACTAATAGTCACTGGTATCGGTTTCTTGATCCATATTTATTCTATTGGGTATATGCATCATGATAATGGATTCGGTAAGTTTTTCGCCTACTTGAATCTATTTATCTTTTTTATGCTGCTCCTGGTTTTAGGCTCTAATTACCTCGTCATGTTTATTGGTTGGGAAGGTGTAGGTCTCTGTTCTTACCTGCTCATCGGATTTTGGTATAAAAACACGTCTTATGCCAATGCTGCGAAAAAGGCGTTTGTGATGAATAGGATTGGTGATTTAGGATTCTTGTTAGCGGTATTTTTGATCCTAGGAACTTTCGGATCACTTGAGTTTTCTACGGTATTTGCGGGGGCAAAGAATTTTGCTGTTGGTGACATCGCTGTTGTGAGCATCACTATATTGTTATTTATTGCAGCAACAGGTAAATCGGCACAAATTCCTTTATTCACTTGGCTGCCGGATGCCATGGCTGGTCCTACACCCGTATCCGCTTTGATACACGCGGCGACTATGGTGACAGCAGGTATCTATATGATCGCGCGATCCAATGTATTATTTGTACTGTCACCGATTACGTTGCAGCTGATTTCCATTATCGCGATCTGTACTGCCTTGTTGGCCGCTGCAATCGCAATAACACAAAATGATATTAAGAAAGTACTAGCTTATTCTACAGTTTCGCAATTGGGTTATATGTTTCTCGGTTTAGGCGTGGGGGCATTTACCGGTGCTTTTTTCCATGTATTGACTCATGCATTCTTTAAAGCCTTATTATTTCTTGGTGCAGGATCGGTTATTCACGGAATGAGTGATGAGCAAGATATGCGAAAAATGGGTGGATTAAAGAAAGTAATGCCCATTACTTATATCACCATGCTCATTGGAACGATAGCAATTGCGGGTATCCCTCCATTTTCGGGATTTTTCTCTAAAGATGAAATATTGGCCAATGCATTTGCTGCAAATCCGCTCTTATGGGGGCTCGGATTTTTGGGCGCTTTAATGACGGCATTCTATATGTTCAGAATGTTATTCATGACATTCTCTGGCTCATTTAGAGGCACCGAGGAACAAAAACATCACTTACATGAATCACCCAAAAGTATGACAATCCCTCTAATGATATTAGCTGTGCTTTCGGTTGCCGGTGGAGTGATCAATTTGCCCGCAGCACTAGGTGGAAACCATTGGTTGGAAAATTTTCTTGCACCGGTTTTTGCTGAGGGGAAAGCATTGATTCCCGCTGCACATCATTTGGAGCATAGCACCGAATATATGTTAATGGCTGTTTCAGTAGTGGGGGTATTCATTATGGTTGGACTTGCCTACAATGTTTATGTGAAGCGTCAGCAGATACCTGCTGGCGATGAAACTCCACGCGGCTTTCTGGCAAATCTCTCCTACCATAAATTTTATGTGGATGAACTTTATGATTCGGTCGTTGTACGTCCGATCAACTGGCTATCAACTTTCTTTGGTCAGGTTGTGGATCAGCGTGGTATTGATGGTATTGTTAACGGAGCTGGTAAAGCAACATTCGATACAGGAAAAGTACTCCGCTTGCTTCAAAATGGAAATGTTGGGTTTTATTTATTGATGATGGTAATTGGAGTGATTGCTATTTTCGTTTATGGATTTTTGAGTCTTTAATATTTAGTATAATCGATGGATAACCTTTTTTTACTTATTTTATTGCCCTTAATCAGCGCATTGATTTTAGCTTTATTAAAGACTAATGTGGCCAAGTCAATCGCATTGATTTTATCAATAGTATCGCTCGCATTGACTATCCCGTTCCTTTGTCAATTTGATTCAAATGGCGGAATGCAATTTGAACAAAATTGGGAATGGATTTCGGCCTTGCATATTCATTTTCACCTTGGAGTAGACGGGATCAGCTTGCCGCTGATACTGTTGACCAATGGGTTAATGCCTTTCATTATTGCGACAACCTTCTCTAAAGACTATAAGGGGAATTTTTATGCACTAATGGCTTTTATGCAAGCTGGACTATTGCTTGTATTTATGGCGTTGGATGCTTTTACGTTCTATGTGGGTTGGGAAATCGCTTTGATTCCGATTTATTTTATCTGTGCACTCTGGGGCGAAGGTGACCGTATTCGGGTTAATTTAAAGTTCTTCATTTATACTTTTTTGGGAAGTCTTTTGATGTTAATCGGAATTCTTTATCTCTATCAACAGGTGCCAAATCACGATTTTGAATGGACTTCTTTTATCGCTTTGGAGCTGGGGGAAAACACACAACGTTGGTTATTCTGGGCATTTTTTATTGCCTTTGCGATTAAGATTCCCATCTTTCCGTTTCACACTTGGCAGCCGAATACATATACAAATGCACCGGCGGCGGGAACCATGTTATTGGCGGGTATTATGTTGAAAATGGGGGTATATGGTTTAATGCGTTGGTTATTGCCCGTTGTTCCTACAGGGGTGGCATTGTATGGACAATTCGCGCTGATCTTATGTGTTATCGGGATTGTTTATGCTTCTATTATAGCGATTAAGCAGGACGATACCAAACGGTTGGTCGCTTACTCTTCCATTGCACACGTAGGATTGATCAGTGCGGGGGTCTTTACTTGGAATGCAAATGGTCTAAGTGGTGCAACGTTACAAATGTTAAATCACGGTATTTCGGTCATTGGACTTTTTTATGTGTTGGATATTGTGCAGCAACGTACGCAAACACGTCGTCTTTCAGAACTTGGGGGAATTGCGAGCAAAGCTCCAAAACTAGCGGTCTTTTTTATGATTATCTGTATGGGTGCAGTGGGACTGCCCCTAACCAACGGTTTTATTGGTGAGTTTCTTTTACTGAAGGGTGTATTTCAATATGGATTCTGGTTTGCGGTTTTCGCAGGACTAACGTTGATATTAGGTGCTGTATATACGCTTCGCCTTTATCAGCAGACAATGTTGGGGGAGGCAACGGATAGGACGATGCAGTTTGAAGATGTAAAAGGAGGAGAACTCGTTGTATTGGGTTTGATTTCCGTTTTGATTCTTTATATCGGTATATTCCCGAATTTCCTATTGAATCTTTCTGCGGGTTCGGTGGAAGTTTTAAGTACATTTTTAGGCAGATAAATAGATATTTCAATTTGTATGGGAGCTATAATTACACTTTCAATATTAGCATTAGTTGTTCTTTATCTCGGCTTGTTCAAAGCGAAAGCCTTGCTTTTGCCAGTTTCCATCCTTGGATTCTTGGTAGCGATCGGTTGTCTATTGAACGATTGGACAGCAGACAAGGGGCCTCTTTTCAGCGGGATGGTTCATTTTGATCATTATGCGATTGCATTTTCAGTCTTATGCATCGTCGTTACTTTGTGCATATTTATTATTTCAAAAGGGTATTTTGATGAAGGGGGACAGGTTGCAGAGTATTATTCATTGTTGATATTTTCTTTGAGTGGAGCTGTATTGGTAAATAGTTATCACAATTTCTCCATGCTCTTTTTAGGCATAGAAATTATGTCCGTAGCGCTTTATATCTTGGTAGGTATCCGTAAGCGGGATAAAGCGTCAAATGAAGCGGCGCTGAAATACTTTTTGATGGGTGCATTTTCTACCGGATTTTTGTTATTTGGAATCGCGTTATTATATGGAGCTACAGGGTCATTTGATCTGGATGAAATAAAAGCCTATGTTGTGAATAATCCGCATGCAATTTCACCTTTATTCTATGGAGGTATCCTATTGCTTATTGTTGGGCTGACCTTTAAAGTTGGGGCGGCACCATTTCATTTTTGGACACCAGATGTGTATGATGGGGCACCTATCCTGATTACAAGTTATATGAGTACGGTGGTGAAAGTGGCTTCTTTTGCTGGTTTATTACGATTATTCAGTTATAGCCTACTTCCTTTACAAGATTTTTGGGAGCCGGTATTCTTGATGATCGCGATTATTACATTGTTTATCGGAAATATTTCGGCTTTAATGCAATCTTCTTTCAAACGTATGCTGGCTTATTCCAGTATTTCTCACGCAGGTTATATGCTGTTTGCGATTATAGCTGTTGGCGCTTCTTCGGCAAATAGTATTTTCGCCTACGGACTAGCCTATTCACTTGCGACTATTGTTGCATTTACGGGATTGATCCTCGTAAAGAAGACGACAGGGTCTGAACATTTTGAAGCATTTAATGGATTGGGAAAACGAAATCCCATGTTGGCATTTGCAATTACAGTAGCTATGCTTTCTCTGGCAGGTATTCCATTGACAGCTGGATTCATCGGTAAATTTATGATGTTCTCCTCGGTCATGGAAAGCTATCATATCGTATTATTGATTTTAGCAGTCATCAATGCCGCTATTGCAGTCTATTATTATTTAAAAGTGGTGGTTGCAATGTATTTTAGAGACAGCGAAGAATCCTGTGTAAACGTGCAATGGAATTACTCATTCGTCCTTTTGCTTGCTGTTGGATTGACTATCCTTATTGGGGTGTATCCGGACTGTCTATTAAAGTTAATATAAAGTTTCTGTTAAAATACTTGTTGTTTATTAAAGCATAGCGATTTCGTTATGCTTTTTTTATATTTATTGACATAACTCTTGAATACAAATTGTATATTGTAAAAAAGAAATCCTATCAGTTTGAAGATGGTGTTTAAAGTGTGTGTTAAATCTTTTTCAATAAGCTTTTTTAGTGTGTTACTATTCCTGCTGTTCGGGGGAAAAGTGATTGCGCAGGAATTTATCCGTGGAAAGGTTGTCGATGCACAGACGGGGAGAGGAATTAGTCGCGTTTCCATCGAGTGGGTTGGGGAAGATGGCGGTGGTGTTAGTGATACGCTGGGGTACTTTAAAATTCTGGATAAGAAGCAATACAAGCAATTGGTATTTGGGGCTGTAGCTTATGAACGAAGAACAGTTGATGTACGCCGTGGACGCGATTCGTTGATGACCGTACGTTTGACTGCAAAAGATAATACTTTGGATATCGTCGTTATCAATCGAAAAAATAGGAAGCCCAAAGATCCTGCGATCGCACTGATAGAACAAGTTATCGCCCATCGTCCGCAAAATCATTACAGTCGTATTCCAGAGATTCGTTTTGACGAATATGAGAAGACGCAGTTTGGTTTTGTGAATCCAGCAGATAAAGCGAAGAAGTTTCCCAAGCCGTTTCGATTCCTTTTCGAAAATATAGATTCGACAGTATTTAGGGGACTCACGATTGCGCCATTCTATCTGGAGGAAAATTTTGCGAATGTTTATTCTTCATATGATCCTAATCGAAGCAAAAAGATTATTACCAGCCACAATCAAACCGAACTAAACCCACGTTTTTTTAATAATGATAATTGGCAGACGCGCTTCCAAACGATACTTCGTGATGTGGATCTCTATGAAAATACCATACAAGTTGCCAATAAGGGTATATTGAGTCCGATAGCCACAGGCGCAACTGCTTTTTACAGATATCGAATACAGGATACTGTTCAAATAGCGGGAAAAGATTATATCAAACTCCACTTTGAAGGCAAATCCAAGATTGATTTATTGTTCTATGGTGTACTTTTCATCTCTGATGATACGCGTTATGCTGTTCATCAGGCAACCCTAAATATTGGAAAGGCTGCAAATATCAACTGGATCAACGATGTACAGATTGACCTGAGCTACAGCGAATTTAAAAATGGTAGCATGCTGCCAGTGCATGCCGACTTAAAAATGCTGTTCGGTGGCAGTAAAACCGACGTTTTATATGGGCGTAGGGAAACGAAATATTTAGGGCATCGGACAGATTCAATCTCAAATGACAATTTTGTTGGTGTCCCTGTTGAAAAGAGATACCTGTTGCAGTCTGCTGCGAAGGTTCCAATGGTTCAGGTCAGACCCACACCATTAAGCAAGGCAGAATTAGGTGCCTATCAGAAAGTTGACTCCGTTCAAAACATGCGCTCTTTCAATCAGTTGGTCGCATTAGGTTATCTATTGGCCAAAGGATATTATAATGCCGGGAAGGTGGAGTTTGGACCCCTAGAGTATCTCTATAGCCGAAATAACTATGAGGGTAATCGTATTCGATTGAGTGGTCGGACAACGCGTTTATTTTCCGAGAAAGCATTTATAGAAGGCTATACCGCTTATGGCGACAAAGACAAAGAAATAAAATATTATCTGAGTACAGCATTTACGTTAAATGGTGAACGTATTGTCCAATTTCCTGCGAACTACCTGCGCTTTACGGTACAGCATGATGTGATGGAGCCAGGGCGCAATTTAGGTTTCCTGAAAGGGGACGGATTTTTCAGGTCCTTTGGAAAGAACAGACCAAATAAATGGCAATTCAATGATATCTATCGCCTTGATCATCTGATTGAATTTGGAAACCACGTTAGTATTGGAACGGCATTTACACACACGCGAAGACAACCGAAAGGCGATTTGTTTTATGTCAATAGTTTACCAAGTGCGGATACGATCCGTCGTGTAAATACCAACGATCTACAAGTTATTTTGCGCTGGGCTCCAAATGAAGATTTCACTTATCATAATCTGGATCGTGGGACGGTGGAAAACAAATATCCAATTTTTACTCTTCAATATAACAAGGGGCTGAAAGGTTTTTGGGGAGCTGATTATAGTTATGATGCTTTGCGATTTAGTGTGTTCAAAAGATTATTTTTATCTCCGGCCGGTCAGGCTGATCTTCAGTTTTCAGGTGGAAGGATCTGGGGAAAACATTTGCCTTACACTTTATTGGAACTTCCCGAAGTCACGAGAGATAAATCTGGACCTTTGGTAAATTTTGATTTGATGGCTACTTCGGAATTTGCATCGGATCAGTTTTTAAAATTGACCTATTATCACAATTGGAACGGATTTTTCTTCAATAGAATCCCTTTATTTAGAAAACTGAAATGGCGTGAGGTGACAGGCTTCAAAGCTTTCTATGGAAAATTAAGCGATGTGAATAATCCATTTGTTACCCCTGAAAATATTAAATTTGAAGCGGATAAAAATGGTATCATTCAAACAAAAGCGGTCCGTGATAGACCCTACGTTGAAGGTTTGGTGGGCGTGGATAATATTTTTAAATTGCTTAGATTAGAGTATAAAAAGAGACTAAGCTACAGAGGGGGAGAAGGGGTTCCTTCGGATACCTTCACGGCATCCATACATTTTAATTTTTAGCTTTATGATCCAATATTCGAACTTAAAATATGAGGTTAAAGATAGCATAGGCTATATCATAATCGCTCGCGAGCCTCAAATGAATGCCCTGAATCAGGAGACACTTGATGAATTACAGGAAATTTTCAAGCACTTTAATGCTGATAATCATGTGCGCGGTATAATTTTGACAGGAGCTGGACACAAAGCTTTTGTCGCCGGTGCAGATATCAAGGAGTTTACCGACCTATCTGTCGTTCAGGCGCGTTGGTTGAGCGAGCGCGGTCATATCATATTTACAGATCTTATCGAGGCAGCTCCAAAACCTGTTATAGCTGCGATCAATGGTTATGCTTTAGGAGGAGGCCTTGAAATGGCATTGGCCTGTCATATGCGTATCGCTTCTGAGAATGCAAAAATGGGACTTCCGGAAGTTTCACTGGGATTAATACCGGGTTACGGAGGTACACAGCGTCTGTCAGCGTTAATAGGAAAGGGACGAGCGATGCAGATGATCCTGACCGGCGATATGATTGATGCGCAAAAAGCTTACGAAATGGGCATGGTTAACGAAGTGGTCCCGCAGGAAAAGCTAATCACTAGAGCAGAAGAAATCCTTCAAAAAATATTTACACGGTCACGTGTTGCGGTTGCCAATGCCATAGATGCTATCAATGCCGCCGGAGATAAAAAGCGAGATGGTAGTAAGGTGGAGATGGATGCATTTGGTCATTTGTTTGGAACAGATGACTTCAAAGAAGGGGTTTCCGCTTTTCTCGAAAAAAGAACGCCTAAATTTCCCCTTTAAAAGTAGCCCCACCTGTGGGGTAACGCGACGTAGCAACGCTATAAATTGTAGGTTGATCTTCTTTCACTGAAGGGGATAAACTTTCAGAACCTTTCTGAAATAGCCTCTTTCTAAATGGGGTACTATCAGAAATTGTTATGGCTATTGCATATGAAATATGGTTTCAAAGAAAGTTGTTTTTTTCGTGAAAGGATCAACGCTAACAGGAAGGCTTGTCAAATTTTTTCAATCTATTTCTGATACTTTTTCCGGTAATCTTGAGGGGACATCTTCATCTCCTTGGTAAAAGCTTTGGAAAAATGAAATGGATCATAAAAGTTCAATTTGAAAGCGATCTCTTTAATTTTCAGAAACGTGAATTGTAAATACGAACAAGCTCTCTGCATGCGTAATTGATTGTAGTATACCATGGGCGGATAGGATGTTTTCTGCTTGAAAAGGTTAATCAAATGCGATTTTGAATAATTAAAATGCGCTGAAATTTCATCTAAACTAATGTTGCTCTCCAGATTGTCCTTCATAAACATAATGATATCCTGAATGATATTATCATGTTTAATTCGATTGTTCTCCTCGTATTGCGCTGAATATTTGATAGATGCCAAAAAATATTGAAGGCAGAAACTCGTGTATTCTAAATTTTCTGGGCTATAACCCATTTCTAGATTTTGGTAGATACTTTCAAACAGCTGAAAACGATCAGTATGTTTATTTGAGTCTGTATCATTGATATGAATGATCTGCCCCATTATGTTTTCAAACAGGGAAGCCTCAGTACCCTGAAAATGAATCCAATAAATACTCCAGGGATCATTGGCCTTGGATCCGTAGGAGTGTGTTGTATTTTTTGGAATGATATAAAGATCGTTCCGAGAGAGATTATATAGCATTTCGTCCTGTTTGATCCAGCCACGGCCTTTCTCACAATAGATCAAAATATATTCTGTACAGCCTTCCTGTCGATCGCGATAATGCTTTTTTGCTGTCGGATAGTAGCCGATATGTGTGATGTGCAATTTTGAAGTGATATTATTCTGTGCTTGATAGTTGCACACGGAATAAGGAAGCACAATAGCCTTCTCGCCTTTGAATCCTTCTGCAATTACATCCGTATCTGGAATCATAAGTTAGGAAATTTGGTGTATGCTGTAAAAATAATAATATTTTACATGTTTATCGTGCTCACTTACATGATTCTCATACAGTATTCCTGTAATTTTACGTCAATAAATCTAAATATGTAAATTCTTATGCAAAAGACTGCGACGACGTATTTGCTGTTAATCACTTTTGTGGCCGCTATTGGTGGGTTTCTTTTTGGCTACGATTGGGTTGTCATTGGAGGGGCGAAACCTTTCTATGAGGCATATTTTCATTTGGAATCTGATCCAGCGCTTCAAGGCTGGGCGATGTCGTCAGCGATTGTCGGAAGCTTTATCGGCGTATTACTTTCGGGAGGCTTGGCAGATCGTTATGGACGAAAGCCATTGATTTATACCGCTGCAATTCTATTTATTATTTCCGCGGTAGGGACAGGCATGGCTGCTGACCTTAACATATTTATTATCTATCGGGTGCTCGGAGGAATAGGTATAGGTGTAGCTTCCAATTTAGCTCCGATGTATATTGCCGAGATAGCACCTGCAGAGAGCCGTGGAAAATTTGTTTCGATTAACCAACTGACGATTGTATTGGGTATACTAGCAGCGCAAATTGTCAATTGGCTGATTGCAAAACCAGTATTGCCTGACGAGATTATAGCTACAACCTGGAATGGACAGCAGGGATGGCGATGGATGTTTTGGGCAGGTGCGATTCCGGCAGTTATTTTTTTATTGCTACTTTTCCTGATTCCGGAAAGTCCGAGATGGTTATACAACAAGGGAAAACATGAAGCGGCCAGACGTATCTTTTTGCGGATGGGCGGTGATTATTATGCTAAGGAAAACATGGCTGCCATTGATGATGCCAAACAAAACCAAGATACACCAAAGAAAAGGAAGCTATTTAAGGGAAAATTATTGCAGTTGTTGCTGCTGGGAAGTTTTATCGCAGTGTTTCAGCAATGGTGCGGCATCAACGTGATCTTTAACTATGCACAAGAAATCTTTACAGCCGCGGGATACACAGTTTCGGGAATGCTCTTCAATATTATTATAACAGGCGTTATAAATGTCATATTTACTTTCGTAGGAATGTATATGGTCGATAGGGTCGGGCGTCGCGCATTAATGTTGTTTGGTTCTGCGGGACTTTTTGGTATTTATGCGGCTTTAGGTGCTTGCTACTATTTCAATTGTAGCGGAATCTTTGTACTTCTTCTGGTATTAGCTGGAATTGCGGTTTATGCAATGACATTGGCGCCGGTGACCTGGGTTATCATTGCTGAAATTTTTCCTACAGCGGTTCGGGCTCAAGCTATGGCTATAGCTACCTCATTATTATGGATAGCATGTTTCGTCCTTACCTATACCTTTCCGATGTTGAATCAAAGCTTGGGAGCGGCAGGCACATTCTGGTTGTACGGAATTGTCTGCTTGATTGGCTATGTCTTCTTGTGGTGGCAATTGAAAGAGACCAAAGGCAAAAGTCTGGAGGAAATTGAACAGGAATGGTCTGATGAAACCACAATACCCTGATTTGCATATAGGAATCCATTTTTATAATTAAATCAACTTACAGTATATAACCTAATAGCTCTTTAGAACATGACAGAATTGACACGTTACCTGATTAAATCTACAGTCGATCAGCGCGGCATCGTAAAAGTTTGGGAGGAACCTGTGGCGATACCGACTTATGAGGTTGGTACGATGGAAAAAAATCCGATTTTTGCTGAAAAACGTGTATATCAAGGTAGCTCCGGTGTGGTATATCCTTATCCCATTATTGAAAAAATTAGTGATGAGAAACAGGATAAGATCTATCAGGCGCTATTTATTGAAAATGAATATATCAAAGTGATGATTCTGCCTGAACTCGGGGGAAGGATCCACATGGCCTATGATAAAGTCAGGGAACGGCATTTTGTTTATTATAATGAGGTTATAAAGCCCGCTTTGGTAGGACTTACTGGCCCTTGGATTTCTGGCGGGATCGAATTTAACTGGCCTCAACATCACCGGCCGACTACTTTTATGCCGACAGAATATTTAGTTGAGCATAATGCAGATGATAGTGTGACCGTATGGTGCAATGAAATCGAACGGATGTTTCGGATGAAGGCCATGCAGGGATTTACACTTTATCCCGACAAAGCCTTTATTGAAATAAAAGTGCAGGTCTACAACCGCACAGCTTTACCACAGACCTTTCTTTGGTGGGCTAATCCAGCTGTTGTCGTCAATGATGATTATTATTCTGTTTTTCCACCCGACGTAAACGCTGTGTTTGATCATGGAAAAAGGGAAGTCTCAACATTCCCGATTGCGACAGGAACCTATTATAAATACGATTATTCAGCTGGCGTTGATATAGCCCAATACAAGAATATTCCTGTTCCGACATCCTATATGGCTATTCAATCAAAGTACAATTTTGTGGGTGGTTACGAAGCAGGAGACACCAATGCGGGTATGTTGCACGTTGCGGACCACCACATTTCTCCGGGAAAGAAACAATGGACATGGGGGAACGGTGATTTTGGTTTAGCTTGGGACCGGAATCTGACCGACGAAAATGGTCCTTATATCGAATTAATGGCCGGTGTTTACACCGACAATCAGCCCGATTTTGCTTGGTTACAGCCTTATGAGGTGAAATCATGGTCACAATATTTTATGCCTTATGCGGCTGTGGGGCATGTGAAGAATGCAACGAAAGATCTTGTCCTCAATATGGAGGTCCATCAGCAGCTTGCAGACATTATTCTATACGCTACAGCTGCATATGAAGGACTTAATATTGTTCTGAAAGATAAGCAAGGGCGAATATATCTGGAAGAAAAGATCAATTGTTCCCCCCGGGATATTTATAAACAAACTGTTTCCGATTTGCAGGGTGATCCATTGGATTTAATTCTATCGGTTTACGATAGTGATCAAAACGAGATGCTGCATTATCAAATGGAAAAACAAAAAGATATTACGGATATCCCGGAACCGGCACAAGCCGCCTCAACACCAGAGGAAGTTCAGTCCATCGAGGAATTGTTTTTGACAGGACAGCATCTTGAACAATATCGGCACGCAACCTATAACCCTGTGGATTACTATCTTGAAGCATTGCGACGGGATCCGCATGATGTACGATGTAACAATGCAATGGGGGCTTTTTTATTGAGAAATGGAAAGATAGCCGAATCCATCCCTTACTTCCGTACCGCAATTGCCCGACTGACCGAACGTAATCCAAATCCTTACGATGGCGAAGCCTATTATAATCTAGGTTTAGCTTTACAATTATCCGGTGAACTGGAAGTTGCCTATGCTGCTTTTTACAAGGCAACCTGGAATGCCGCTTGGCAGGATGCCGGTTATTTTGGTCTTGCACAGATCGATTCAAAGCGTGGACAGTGGGATGTTGCTCTGGAAAAAATAGAACGTTCAATAAACCGAAATTGGAAGCATCATAAAGCGCGGCAATTAAAGGCTTCAATTTTAAGAAAACTTGGACGTAAAGAGGAAGCATTGAATTACATAAAAGATTCTTTGGAGATAGATCCATTTAATATGGGCTGTCAATTTGAATGGTACTTGCTGACCAAAGACGAGACGATATTATCACCTGTTCTAGATTTATGTAAAGTGAATGTACAGAGTGTGGTCGAATATGCGTTGGATTTTGCTCAAGCGGGTCTGTATGAAGAAGCCATCCAATTATTGGAAAAAACAATCGATAATCCGCAGACGGTATATCCAATGATCTATTATGCGCTCGGCCATTTTAACACCTGTATCGGACAAAATGGTCAAGCAAAAGCCTATTATGACAAAGCTCGTATCATGGATCCGACTTATTGCTTTCCCAATCGCTTGGAAGAGATCATTATACTTCAAGACGCAATCCTGTACAATAATGACGATGCAAAGGCATATTACTATCTGGGGAATCTTTGGTACGGTAAAAGACAACATCAAGATGCAGTAGAATGCTGGGAGCAAGCTATACAACTGGATCAACAGTTTCCTACAGTTTTCCGGAATCTGGCTTTAGCCTATTATAACCGAATGAACCGAAAGGTGGAGGCTGTCGCTTTGCTGGAAAAGGCATTTGCATTGGATGAAACAGATGCACGATTGTTGATGGAACTGCACCAACTCTATAAGAAACAAGGGTACAACTATGCGGAAAGATTGGCGTTATTGGACCGCTATGCAGATCTTGTTGTTAGCCGAGATGATCTTTTCTTGGAACGCATTACACTTTTCAATCTTCTGGGCCGATACGAAGAGGCTCGGCAATTATTGGCTTCCCGACAGTTTAAACCATGGGAAGGTGGAGAAGGGAAAGTGTCCCGTCAATATACAATCTGTCATCTGGAACTGGCAAAAGAAAGATTAAAAGCCAACGATCCAAAGAGTGCCTGGGGCCTGTTAACAGCTATTGATAGCTATCCACATAATCTCGGTGAGGGTAAACTGATTACAATGGAGGAGAACGATATTTATTACTACAAAGGTGTCGCACACCGTTCATTGGAAAATGAGGAGGAAGCAACAGCCTACTTCATCAAAGCTACCCTGGGGGCTCAGGAACCTCAGCAGGCTCTTTTTTATAATGATCCACAACCAGACAAGATCTTTTTTCAAGGGTTGGCCTGGCTTGAACTCAAACAGGAAGAAAAAGCTGAACAATGTTTCCAAAGCCTAATTGATCATGGTAAAACCTATCTGGACAAGCCTTTTAAAATTGATTATTTTGCAGTTTCATTGCCAGATATGGATATTTGGGAAGATGATCTCGATCATAAAAATAAGATTCATTGCCTATATGTAATAGGTTTAGGTTACTTAGGTAAAGGAGATTTGGATCTGGCTAAGCATTATCTTACACAGGTGAAACAATTAGAACCCAATCACCAGGGATGTTTATCAATACTGCGCTCTTTTATAGCGGAGGTCACCCTAAATAATTAAATTCAGACATGCATCGTTATCTCATTTTATTGCTTGCTCTTCTACAGAGCTACTGCGTTTTGGCAGTCGGAGGGCATCAGCTCAATCTTGCCGGACAATGGAGTGTACAACTTGATCCAAAGGATGTGGGAGTGAAGAACGGTTGGACTAATAAGTCTTTCACAACCCTCATCCAATTACCAGGGACAACTGACGATGCGGGACTAGGAACTGCGAATAACTTAACGCCGGCACTCACAAAACCCCAACTTTCCCATCTGACAAGGAAACATCGGTATGTGGGGGCAGCCTGGTACAGTAAGGAGCTGTTTATTCCAAAAGGCTGGGCGGGTAAAGAAATGATCCTGAAACTGGAGCGGATTATATGGGAATCCAATGTCTGGGTTGACGGAGTAGAAATTCCGCAAAAACAGCGCAGTTTGGTAGGTTCACATGAATTTGATTTAAGTTCTTTTTTAAAAGCTGGAAAAAAGCATCGTCTGACTATTCGCATTGATAACCGTAAGAAGTTGGCGATTAGTGTCGATGATATGGCACATGCTTATACAGATCATACCCAGATTATGTGGAACGGAATACTCGGTTCAATGTATATTGAAGCAAAGAACCGAGTTCATGTCAAGCAAGTAAGTACTTTTCCGATGTTGACAGCAAAACGTGTAGACCTGCAGGTGGTTCTTTCAAATCAAACACAAAGAAATACCAATAGTACACTCCGTGTAAGAACCAAATTTAAAGGCGAGAGCAAATATCTTCCGACAATAGAAAAGGAGGTTTTATTAGCGCCTGGTGATTCCACAGTTCAATTGAGCTATGACCTGGGCGCAAATATGCGGTCATGGAGCGAATTTTCACCAAATCTCTATGACGTAGAAGTGCTGTGCCAATCGGGCGAGGGCGTCAGTGCGGTGAGTACATCGTTTGGTATGCGACAATTGTCAAAGGAGGGAACAGTGATGAAAATCAATGGGAAGCCGCTGTTTCTTCGGGGGACATTGGAATGCAGCATTTTTCCATTGACAGGGCATCCCCCTATGGATAAGGCAGGATGGAAGAAGGTATTTATGACAGCGAAGGAATGGGGACTCAACCATTTGCGGTTTCACTCTTGGTGTCCGCCGGAGGCAGCCTTTGCTGTTGCTGATGATATGGGATTCTATCTACAAGTTGAACTACCTATCTGGGAAAATAATGCAGGTAAGGATGATACCGTGCTACGTTTTTTATATGAGGAAGCCGATAAGATGATCCGGCAATATGGGAATCATCCATCGTTTTGCTTCTGGAGTATGGGAAATGAGTTGAGTGGCGACTTCGAAGCCCTTAATGCACTTGTAAAAAACCTGAAAGAGAAAGATAAGAGGCATCTATATACGGCGACATCATTTACTTTTCAACAAGGACATGGGATTGTCGGCGAACCCTTTGACGATTTTTTGATTACGCAATGGACGGCGAAGGGATGGGTGAGAGGGCAGGGGGTCTTTAATAGTGAACCTCCTGTCTTTAATAAAAATTATAGTGCTTCATTGGATGGCGTTTCAATTCCTGTAGTTACTCATGAAATTGGACAATATGCTGTTTATCCCAACTTAGAGGAGATCAAAAAGTATACAGGTGTTTTAAAGCCCTTAAACTTTATTGCTGTCGCCGAAGATCTTAAACGTAAGGGTTTATTCCATAAAGCGAAGGCATATACCATGTCTTCAGGCAAGTTGGCAGCGATTCTCTATAAGGAAGAGCTAGAACGGGCCTTAAAAACACCGGGCATTAGTGGTTATCAGCTATTGGATCTCCATGATTTTCCGGGACAGGGTACAGCTCTGGTGGGACTATTGGATGCTTTTTGGGATAGTAAAAATATTCTTTCGGCAGCCGAATTTAGACAGTTTTGTGCGCCGGTAGTTCCTCTGCTTCAGTTTTCCAAAGCCGTATATACCAATAATGAAGTATTTGCGGGCATTTTAGACATCAGCAATTATGGTGCTGCAACAATGAACAATCAATTGGTCGAGTGGTCTATGAAAGATGGTACAAAAATTATTGCAAAAGGTCACTTTCAAACCGTCGTCGGCCAGGGATACAATGGGAATGTAGGTCGCTTTGAAGTGCCACTGCAGGCAATACAACAGGCCAAAAAGTTGACAGTCCATATTAATCTAAAAGGTACCGACTATGAAAATCATTGGAATATATGGGTGTATCCAAAAGAAAACCAAATTGATTTTGCGGATGTAAGCTATACAAGAGAGTTGGACGAAGCTTTACGGTTGTTGCAGGCAGGTAAAAAGGTTCTTTTAAATCCTGATTGGAAAAAAATTATAGGTATCGAAGGCAAATTTGTGCCAGTATTCTGGAGTCCGGTACATTTTCCGAAGCAGGCTGGGACAATGGGATTGCTCTGTGATCCAAAACATCCTGTATTCGCACATTTTCCGACAGCGGGACATACCGACTGGCAATGGTGGGACTTACAGATCAGATCGACAACAATGCTGATGGATCAGATTAAAGGCGGTGAAACCCTTGTAGAGATGATAGATAATTTTGCTAACAATAGAAAATTAGCCTCACTATTTGAGGGGACAGTTGGGAATGGCAAACTGATGGTAGCCTCATTTGATCTTGCGACTGATTTGGATCAGCGACCTGTTGCAAATCAGATGCTGCAATCCATACTTACCTACATGAATAGTTCGAAATTTGCGCCAAAAGTTATCGAAAATCCTGAGGTATTGCAGCAGATTTTACACTATAAAGAATTGCAAGAAAAGGCTGCTCCCGATGCTATTTATTAGTTTGATGTATTTGTTTTAAGGTCTGTATATCAATAAGTTCAATAAAAAAAATGGAAGTTGCAGGACTAGGGCGAAGCCAAAAGTTAATATACAAGCTGATGCGCGTACAATTTATTTTTATGAGAAAATGAAACTTTAAATGAAAAAAGCAGTGCTATTGAAATAATTGCTCGATTGTCTCAATAAACTGATTTTTTACCGGAATAGAAAAACGACCAATAATACTGAAGAGCTGGGGGCTCGGGTTATGAGAAAAGAATTTAATGAAGCGAATTTGATTCAGGGTCTTGCTATGGGAAGTGAGGCCGCTTTACTACAGTTTTACCGGCTGTATGCAGATCGAATCTTTGACGTTTCCTTTCATTTGCTGAAAGATACGGGCTGGAGCGAAGATGTTGTTCAGGAGGTGTTTGTTAAGCTATGGACCAATCGTATGAGCATAAGGCAAGATGTAGATCTTTGGCCATTTCTATATGTTTTAACCAAAAGAGAGTGTTTTAACAAACTAAGGAGTATTAAGCGTTCGCATGCTGCTTTTGAGCTATTAGCATATCACATCGAAAGTCAATCTGAGACCGCAGATCGGATGGTCGAACGAAAAGAGCTGTCCGAGGAAATTGAAGGTTACCTTTCACAGTTACCGGTTCAACAAAAACTTATATTTACTTTGAGCAGGGTAGATGGGGTTCCCTGCCAACAAATAGCTGAGGAATTAAACCTCTCTAAAAACACGGTAAAAAATCATCTTGCCAGAGCGTCGAAATCCCTGAAACAGGCCCGGTCTGGAAAAAACTTGTTATTATCTCTATTTTTTTATTTTTTTTAAAAAAAGAATATTTCATGTAGTCCTTTTTTGATTTTGGGGTGTACTGCCTAAAATAAACTTAGAAAGTACGAACCAATTTGACCATGCAAGAAGAAAGACAACGCTATTTGCTGACCAATTATTTCCGAAATACAATCTCGCGGGCTGAATTAAAAGAGATGTTAGATAAATTAGATGATCTTGATGAGTTCCAGTTCTCCTCGCTATTTGAGAGTTTAGAAGAGAAAATCCCAGTTCGTTCAGAACTATTTGATAGGGACAGCTTGGCCGAGCAACTTTCCCATTGTATTCAAGAAGACAAAGAAGTATTATCATACAGTGGAAGAGGTAGAATAAACTATGTCAAGTGGGGTAGTTTTGCTGCTGCGGTTGTTCTTTTTTGTTTTTCAATCGTATACTTTGTCAAGCGTGAAGCGGCGTCCCTAACACATCCCCAAGATGTTTTAACGAATGAGATAGCGCTCCCTGATGGCAGTGCACCTATACTTACACTGTCTACGGGTGAACAATATTCGATTTCTGCCGATAATCCCGAATCGTTGAAAAAAGGTAATCTAACCATTATCAGGGACAATGATGGAACGTTGCTATATCAGCTTAAACAAAGTGGGCGTGGTTCTGAAAAACGGACATTTCATAGTCCCAAAGGAAATGCTTTGACCTTACAATTGATTGATGGGACGAAGGTACATTTGAATTCCGGATCCAGTTTAACTTACCCTTTACATTTTGAATCAGACAATAGAATAGTTTTCCTAGATGGTGAGGCCTATTTTGATGTTGCCCATGACCCCGCGAAGCCCTTCATTGTGGAAACAAAGCAAACACGGATTAAAGTCCTGGGAACACAGTTTAATGTGTCTTCCGATTTAACGAAGACCAAGACCCTCACGACTTTGATTAAAGGTAAAGTAGAGGTGAGCTTGGGCAGCAGCCATAAAATTCTAACCCCGGGTATGCAAGCGGAGTCAGATCCACAACAGCAGCATATCGTGTTGAAGCAGGCTGATCTAAAAGAGATTTTGGCTTGGCGTGATGGCTTTTTCCGCTTTACGGAAGATGATATAGAAACTGTGCTTCAAAAAGTAAAAGAGTGGTATGATATCAAGGAGATCAAAATACAATCTACTTCAACTGATACATTTACTGCTATGATGAAAAGAACTAAGAAGCTTTCAGATTTACTCAAGCAGCTCGAAAAGATATCCAATTATAAATTTAAAATTCAGGATGGGAGGGTCCTTGTTATGTGACAATGCGATATGAGAAGCTAAATGTAATCGGAAGTGCTCGCAACACTCCCGATTGATGCTTAGCAATTAAATAGACCTAATTGAATTATAAACCATTTAACACCAAACGTATACAAATGTATAAAAGGAATAGCAAAAGTTGCTTTTTTAAACAGAAATTCTTCGTAAAAGCATTTATCAGGATGAAAGTATGTATACTAATCCTCATCATCTCCATGGTGCATGTCCATGCAGCTAGTTTTGGTCAACAAGTAACCTTGGATATAAAAAACGGACATTTGGTGGATGTCCTGGATGAGATTCAAAAACAAACCGGGTACGAATTCTTGTACAATAATAAATTAGTCAATAAACAGAAGCGGGTGACCATTAAAGTAAAGAATAGAAACTTTAAGGAAGTCCTGCACGAGTTTTTGAACGAAAGAAACCTTACTTATGAGCTAAATCTGAATACGGTTTTGATCGTTGCAAAACCATCATCTCCTACCCTGCCACTAAGTGTCGCTCGGTTACAGAAAAAAAAGATTACGGGGGCCGTTTCAGATGCCAAGGGGAATGCATTGGAGAGCGTCACCGTTGCGGTCAAGGGGACAAATGTAGCAACAAAAACTGATGCACAAGGACGATATACCCTGGAAGTAGAAGATCAGCACAAGATACTTATATTTTCTTTGGTGGGCTACCAGTCAATTGAACATACAATAGGTAGTTCCAACCAAATCAACATGACCTTAGTGGCGGCAGTAAGTGATTTGGAGGAAGCGGTAGTTGTCGCGTATGGAAAACAGCGAAAACTCAGTGTAATAGGCGCAATATCCTCGGTCTCGCCAAAGCAATTGAAAACCCCAGTCGCAAAAATCAGTAGTGCTTTAGCCGGGCAGATGGCTGGAGTGGTCACTGTACAGGGATCTGGAGAACCCGGATCAGGCACTTCTTTCTGGATTCGGGGAGTAGCGAGCTTCGGAGAAAGCACAGGCCCATTGATTTTAGTAGATGGTATCGAACGGCCTATGGACTTGGTGGATCCCGAAGATGTGGAGTCTTTTTCCATTCTAAAAGATGCGACAGCAACGGCCGTGTATGGGGTGCGCGGGGCAAATGGAATCGTACTTATTACAACAAAGCGAGGTAAAAAGAGTGATAAGCCACTTATCAATGCACGTATCGAACGAGGTATATTACAGCCCGGTGTTTTACCAAAATTAGCCAATGCTGCACAATGGCTGGATTATTATAATGATATCAACTACGAAGCTTCGGGCAAAATTCAACTGTCTCAGGAGGAAATTGACAAGTATGTGAACAAAGTAGATCCAGATGTCTATCCTAACGTGGATTGGATGCAAGAGATATTCAAGAAAAGGACTTCCAACGAACGATTGAATGTAAATGTTACTGGAGGTGGTGATTTCATTAAATATTATGTGTCGGGCTCTTATATGAAGGAAAATGGTATCTTTCAGCCCAGGAGGACATCAAACTATGATCCTTCGGTAAACTTTGATCGGATCAACTTCCGCTCCAATGTAGATATTAAACTTTCTCGTTCCACAGAGGTAAATTTAAATCTTTCAAACCAGTACGAAACAAAAAATAGACTGGGGGTGGACCTTTGGCGGATGTACGAGATGGTATTACACACAACGCCAGTAGCGACTCCAATCCAATTTTCTAATGGTGCTTACGCTCAACCTCAAGGGGGGAATAATCCCTATTATGCCCTTAATACAACGGGATTTTCAAAAGACTTTTGGAATAACGCGCAATCGTTGATCGGGGTAACACAGGACTTTTCTGAATTGATAACACCTGGACTAAAAGCGAATGTTAAATTTTCTTGGGACGCTAAAAATTCTTCCACATTGGATAAACGGAAGAGCCCGACAACCTATTATGTTGATAAGGCCAATCCCAGAGACAGTGAGGGGAACCTGATTTTAAAGGATAATGGCAATGGTAGTGATTATTTAAGTTTGGCAGATTGGCACTCGGGCGAAAGAGCGACCAACTTCGAAAGTTCGCTAATGTATGATCAGTTATATGGTGGAAAGCATAGAGTAGGCGGACTATTTCTTTTTTCTATGCGCGAACGGACGAATAATTTTCCCAGTAATGATTACATCGCGGCTTTCCCTTATCGGAATACAGGTATTGCCTCTCGTCTGACCTATTCCTATCAGGATCTTTATTTTATTGAGGGCAACTTTGGTTATAATGGTTCTGAAAATTTTGCTCCAAAGAAACGTTTTGGTTTTTTCCCGTCCTTGGCTTTAGGTTATATTCTGAGTAACGAAAACTTCTTTCAGCCCCTATTACCTGTTGTCAATTTTTTGAAGTTACGGGGATCTATCGGTCGGATCGGTAGTGATAAGATTGGGGGAAGCCGTCGATTTGCTTACAATTCCGAGATGAAGTTGGAAGGAGCTTATTCTTTTGGTATTGGCGGGAAAAACTGGATACAAGGCATCGCTACGGGTTATCCAGGGAATCCGCTTGTAGCTTGGGAAAGCGCGTTGAAACGGAATATTGGACTGGAATTAGGGTTATTCAATAAACTGACGATCCAGGCGGATTATTTTGCAGAGAAAAGAGACGGGATTTATATCGTTCAGGAAAGCGTCCCTTCGATTGTAGGGATTAATGTAAAACCTTATGTCAATATCGGTCAAATGGAAAATAAAGGTATTGAAGGCTCTTTTGAATTTAATCATCAACAAGGCGAATTAGGTATACAAGCAAGGGGTAATATTACGTATAACAGAAATAAAAAACTATTCGATGACAAGCCTACTCCAAGATGGCCATATTTATCGGAGGTAGGGCAACGTTGGGGACAGCAACGAGGCCTGATTGCTTTGGGGCTTTTTGAATCCGAAGAGGAAATTGCACATAGTCCAATTCAGCGGTATGGTGATGTTATTCGCCCTGGTGATGTGAAATATCGAGATATCAATGGTGATGGAGAAGTCACAGATGAAGATATGGTAGCAATCGGTGACACTGAAATGCCACAATTGAATTATGGATTTGGGGCGAGTGTTTCCTGGAGGGGTTTTGACCTTGCGGCTTTCTTTCATGGTGTGGGCCAAATAACTCGAATTATAGCCGGGGGGCCTTTATACGGACAAACAGGAAATATTTGGGGATATGGACAAATTTATGCTGATGTAGCGGATAACCGCTGGAGTGCCGATAATCCAAATCCAAATGCAGCTTATCCGCGATTGTCATTTAATATTGCCAATAACTCAAGGCCATCTACTTTATGGCAACGGAATATGAGCTTTATGCGCCTAAAGAATTTAGAATTTGGATATACTTTACCTAGACAATGGACACAAAAATGGAAAATGTCGGCTGTCCGCTTCTATGCGCAGGGAGTGAATGTATTTACATTCAGTAAGTTCAAGATGTGGGATCCCGAACTGGAAACGGTTTCTGGGAGTAGTTACCCTCAAATGCGTGTGTTTAATATAGGTTTAAGTGTAACACTTTAATAAAAGAAACGATGAAAAAATATTTATACTTCCTGTCTTGCCTTTTGCTACCAGTATTCTTCAGTGCTTGCAGCAAATACCTTGATGTTGATTTGGAAAATCAAATGACACTCGACGAAGTCTTTAACAAACGTAAGACGACTGAACAGTACCTTGCTCAGGTATATGGCTATCTGCCTATAGAACATGATATGTTCTATAGTGAAGGTGGAAATGTTCCGCTTAGTGATGAAGCGCTATTCTCGTGGGTCTCCTGGGTACCCTGGCTTAATTTTGCTAATGGGGCTTGGGGAGTAACAACAACTGATTATGCAACCTGGGAACATAACTATAAAGGGATCAACCAGGCAACAGTCTTTATCAATAATGTTGATAAAAATGTAGAATTGAGTGCATCTGTAAAAAGCACAATGAAAGCGGAGGCTCGTTTTTTAAGAGCATACTTCTATTATTTATTGCTTAGACGATACGGTCCAGTATTTGTCTGGGGAGATCGCGCTGCCGATGATAAAATTGATCCAAAGACTGTAGATCGCATGCCGTTGCAGACCAATGTAGATTTTATTCTCTCCGAATTTGATAAGGCAACGGCTGTATTACCACTGGAAATTACAGATCAGGCATGGTATGGTCGTATAACCAAAGGCGCTGTAATGGCGGCGAAGGCAGAACTTTTATTGTACATGGCGCGCCCTTTATTTAATGGCGCAAAGCTATATGTTGGCTTAAAAAATAAAGACAGCGAATTTCTTTTTCCCCAGACAGCGGATGCTAATAAATGGGAACTCGCAGCAAAAGCAGCCAAGGATGTTATTGATTTGAATCTTTATTCTTTATATGTAGACACCAAAGAAAAAGATCCTTTTCGTCACGCGATAAAATCCTATATGGGGATTTATTTTGATAAATGGAACTCTGAAGTAATATGGGGGCGTTGGTCAGATGATGGATTTAACTATAATGTACGCACGGCTCCTCCAAAAGTAGTGACTATAGGTTACGGAGGGTATGCTCCTTCACTTAAGCTGGTTGATGCATATCCAATGGCGAATTCAGGACGTTATCCGGTTATAGGGTATGGGGCCAATGGACAACCGGTTATTGATGAGAAGTCAGGGTATAAAGAGGTTGGCTTCACGGACAACTATGTTCATCCTTTGGATAATTTTGCTTCATTTAAAGCTCATAACAGCTGTGTGGGACGGGATGCAAGATTCTATGCATCCATTCTAGCTAGTGGCATGTATTGGACAAATCCCAAGCCTCAACCTAGACAGGTAACATTTTTTGAAGGCGGTACTTCATCTTATACAAAAACAGGAGACTGCGTAAAGTCAGGCTACCTCTGGCGGAGAATGAGCGACCCGACCAATGACATTGAAGCTGGAAATTGGGGACAATTTGCTTGGCCTTATTATCGCCTTGCGGAGATATACCTTAACTATGCAGAGGCATGTAATGAAAAACCAAATCGGAATGAAGCCGAGGCCTTAAAATATGTCAACTTCGTTCGCCAACGTAGCGGCCTGAATAATTTGGAGACAGCCTATCCCGAAGTATTGGGGGATAAAGAAATGCTTAGAACACTTCTTCGGAAGGAACGGATGGTAGAGCTCGCATTTGAGGGACATCGCTACTTAGATTTAAGGACTTGGATGACAGCGGAGCAGGAAATGAATGAACCTTACTATACACGTAATGTAGCGGCAACAAACTACGAATCTTCATGGGAAAGGACGAAGGATGTATTTCCTGGCAAACGGACCTTCCAGCCTAAGCACTATTTCTTCCCGATACAACAAAAGCAGCTGAGCGAAATGATTCATATTACACAAAATTATGGATGGTAGTTATTTATTAAAACTGAAGATGATGAGAAATTATATATCCTATTGTGTTTTTCTATTTGCACTATTTCTAACGAATGGGTGTCAGAAGGATGACCGGATGAATAATATGGTAGACGATACCATATATATCCGCGACTATAAAGAGAATAAGATAACCGTATTTGATTGGGGGAAATTTGATTATAATGTGACAATAATTAAGGCCGGTATCGGACTGAAACCTACAACAGTAAATTTTCAGATCGACGAAGCTTATCTGGCAGATTACAATGCAAAGGCGGGGACGAATTATAAGCTGCTTCCTACGGATTGCTATACAATCAGCAATTCTGCTTTGGCATTTGGAGAAAAAGATACACAACGAGATGTCCATTTTGTCTTCGATAGTGACAAGATAAAGGCCTTACAAGGAAAATACAAAGAGGAATATGTGCTTCCCTGCCGCATTGTGTCGGAGGGAGATTTGTTAAAACCGCTTAAACCAGAGATGGGGGCGGTTTTGCTCATACCTACTGTCAAGGATCCTTTTGTGGAGTTTATCTCGCCGGGGCTACAACTTGATTTGGTCAAATTGACACCGACAGGTGCTGAACAGGTAAAAGGGGAAGCGGTGGTTACGACAAATTATCCCAATCGATGGGATCTCGATTATGAAATCGAGGAATATCCAGCAGCTTTAGAGGCTTATAATGCAACGATAAAGGAAGAAGAAAAGGAAAAACGATTCAAATTGCTTCCAAAGGCAGCTTATCAATTATCACAGATGCCCTATAAAATTGAAGCCAAGAAAAATAAGGGAAGCTTCAATTTTACGATTATCCGGAAGGGACTTGTTAGCGGAACCACAAATTTATTTGGAGAATATGCCTTGCCTTTGCGGATCAAATCTGTTTCAAAAAATAGTATTAATCCAGAGGCATCGACGATATTGATCCCCGTTTCATTTCAACCACCGGATATCGCCCGTGCAGGGTGGAAGGTAATTCAGGCTTCTTCGGAATGGATCGGTGGGGGGGAAAAAGAAAATATCCTGGATGGCAACGTGGATACCTACTGGCATAACATTTGGATGGGGGGAGAACCGCCACTACCACATTTCTTAATCATCGATTTGGGTAAAGAGCATGAAATGATGGCAATTGAGCTTGTAAGAAGAGCAAACAATGATTTGAAAACGGTATTATTTGAGGTCAGCACCGATAATAAAACTTATGTTCCAGTAGGTAAAATTGACTTTGGTATAAATAATCCAAAACATACACTTATGACCAATATTCCGACGACGAAAGCACGTTATTTGAAATGTATAGTTACTGAGAGTAACCGTCCCCCTTCGTCTGCTATCGCCGAAGTATATGTAAAAGGTCTGTAGCGATATCTGATATTTTATCGTATTATCTATAGGTAGATTATTGTAGGGTTGTTCGTCTTTTTCCGAACAGCCCTATTTCTTTTAGAAGGGATGTGCTCGCAATAAGTTCTATTTGTTAAACAATAAGGGGTATTTTATTTTTTTATACAAAAAGTCGTGCTATTCGATGATTTTGTTAAGCGACCAGGAAGTCTTGCAAAGCAATAACGTTTATTTATTAAACAATAAGGACGTTTATTATTTAATAAAGACCCTGTGCTCTTATCTCATCTTTCGGGTTTCCATTTGATTCTCAGTCATCTCAAATTGAATCGTGCTATGTCGTTTTGCTTCTTCAGGCTCCCGTACAATTTTTTATGCGTCTTATTTAAAGGTGAATGCGAAAATAGAAAAATGAGACACTGTATAATTATTTTTCAGTTACACATCTTTATCGGAGTTAAACAAAAAATCCTGCAATTTTGATTTGCAGGATTTTTTGTTTTAAGTAGCCCGTAGGGGAATCGAACCCCTGTTTCAAGAATGAAAATCTTGCGTCCTAACCCCTAGACGAACGGGCCATTTCCTTTGTGATGCTGCAAATATAGAAGCTTTTTCAATAAGCACAAAAAAAAAGTGCGCTTATGTCGCTAATCCACTGAAATTGAGAAAAATTATTTTTTTAAGCGGCCTTTGCCAACGGCATATGCAAGCATATATTCATTGAATTTTTCATAATGTACCTCGAAAGTCTGCCGATCGTGGTTGCTGTCAAGTTCAAGTTTTAAGACACCTTGTTTTTGGTATTCGAAAGGTTGTATGGTCATGTTGTTTAAGAAAGAAACCCCTGAATTTCCCTGAAGTTTATAGATTGCCTCTTTGGCACACCAGCAGGCATATAGCTGCTCGTATCGTGCATCGCATTGTGTAATAAAAGCGAGTTCGACGGGTTTGAGAAACTTATGCTGGATCCGTTCAACTTTCGTCTTAATGATTTCCATATCTATACCTACTTCTCCTTGGGTACTTATTATTGCTGCGGCATAATCAAAAGAGTGTGAAAGTGATATCTTTTGTGGGAAATTGGCAAGATAGGGCTTACCATTAGCATCGGAAGGACAGTCAATATAACGCGAAGTATTCAATAAAGTCCGCAACAACACACGGGTAGCCAGCCAATGTAAGCGTCGCTTACCCTTATTAAAGGAGCCTAGTTTGGCCTTCTCACGCTCATCCAGCTGCAGTTTGGACAATAAATCATCATCCGATTCTTCAATCCGCCAAATAGCAAATTTGGTTTGGCTATCTATTTCACGTAAATACACAAGACTCATATCCAAATTTAAAAAACAAATCGCAGATATCGCACAATCAATGCCGAGCGATCTGAAAAATTGATGGGTTTGTTTTTTAAATAAAAAAATAGCGTAAAAATTTGCGTGAGAACCGTATTTTTGAATTTATATAGCATAGCCTGATGCTCTTGCTATCTTGATACACATGATTTTATCGGATAAAAGAATTCTTGAAGAGATTGAAAATGGCAGTATTGTCATTCAACCATTTGATCGTAAGTGCTTAGGAACCAATTCCTACGATGTGCATTTGGGTAAATATTTGGCAACTTATGCAGATCGCGTATTGGATGCCAAGAAGCATAATGAAATTAATCATTTTGAAATTCCAGAAGAGGGTTTTGTATTGGAACCTAATACCCTTTATTTAGGTGTTACGCAGGAATATACAGAAACACATAAGCATGTTCCTTTTTTGGAAGGAAAATCGAGTACTGGCCGTTTAGGAATTGACATCCATGCAACAGCTGGTAAAGGCGATGTAGGCTTTTGTAATACATGGACATTGGAGATCTCTGTTGCGCAACCCGTCAGAGTCTATGCCGGTATGCCAATCGGACAATTGATTTATTTTGCTGTAGAAGGCGAGATAGAGACGTTTTACAATACAAAGGGTAATGCAAAATATAATGGCAAGACTATCCGTCCTGTCGAATCTATGATGTGGAAGAATAGTTTCTAAAATGAAAAACGTTGGATGGATTATTTTAGGGATGCTATTGATCATCTTGGTTAGTGGGCTGCTCTATTATTTTGTCCATCCGATGTTTGGCGGAAGTTTTAAAGGTGCACGATTGGAGCGGATGAAGCGGTCTCCTAATTTCAAAAATGGCGTGTTTCATAATCTGGAGGTGACACCTTCCTTGAAGAGTGATGTAAACATTGTCTCTTTAATGTGGAATTTTCTTTTCAATAAAAAACCGGGGCTGAAGCCACTGAGTGTTTTACCAGCCATGAGATGTGATCTGCAAAATCTGCCGTCACAAGATATTCTGGTTTGGTTTGGCCATTCATCCTACCTGCTGAAGATTGATGGTAAATTATTGCTCGTAGACCCTGTTTTCAGTGAAAATGCCTCGCCCGTTCCGGGGAGTAACAAAGCATTTAAAATTGCTGTAGATTATACAGCGGCAGATTTCCCAAAAATTGATTACCTATTTATTTCCCATGATCATTATGATCATCTTGATTATGAGACCATAATCAAATTGCGCGAAAAAGTCGGTCAGGTCATCTGCGGTTTGGGGGTGGGGGCACATTTCGAATCCTGGGGTTATAAACCAGAGCAGATTATCGAAGGCGATTGGTATGATCAAATACAGCTTATGCCTAATTTTCAAGTAACATTTACGCCTGCTAGACATTTTTCCGGCCGTAGATTCACTCGAAACAATACTCTTTGGACATCCTTCGTCCTGACGACTGCGAAATATAATTTATTTTTAGGAGGCGATAGCGGTTATGGAAAACACTTTAAGACAATCGGTGAACGATTTGGGCCATTTGATCTGGCTATTTTGGAAAACGGGCAATATAACGATGCGTGGCACTATATTCATTCGCTGCCCGAAGAATGGGGGCTTGAAACCAAAGATCTGAACGCTAAAGCCACGCTGCCTGTTCACTCTTCAAAATTCGCCCTGGCCATGCATGGATGGAAGGAGCCGATGGAGAAATTTTATGAGAGTGCTCAAAAGGAGAATAGTAAACTGATTACTCCTAAGATAGGAGAACTGGTCGATCTAAATAAACTCGATACACTATATACCCCTTGGTGGCGGGAGGTCAATTAAATTATTGCTTGTTCTTTTCAGCGATCCACAGCGACATATATTTTGTGCTCTGCACGGTATGATGCAGGAGTATCTGGCTAATAAAGTTCTGCTTTCGATGTTTATCCAGCTGCACTTTAAGTAAAGATAGATTGGTCATAAAATCCGCTTGATATTTCCGTTTTTCATAACGCTCGTTAATGATACGAATGCCCTGGGTCTGGGCTGTTTTCCACGTGTACTCATCGTTATAAAGTTCCGTTGTTTTTATACAGAATGTTTCAGGATTATCTTCGATAAAGCCATTCCAGGGTAGATTGCCCTTCATTGCTTCGGCACCAATGGACGTTGTGACAGAAGGTGTACCACTATGCATGGCATCGATAAATTTGCCTTTCACCCCTGCTCCAAATTGGATAGGAGCAACCAATAACCTGTAATTGGACATGGTGTCCTTGGCAGATCCCGCTCGCCCCTTAATATGAAAATTCTCCCTTGGATTATGCAGCTGAAGTACTTTTTGGGTAGGGTAGGCTCCATAAATATGTAATTCTACTTTCGGTAGCATTTTTCGAAGAACAGGCCAAATTGTAGTTTTAAGATATTGTACAGTATGCCAGTTAGGCTCATGGATGAAGTTACCAATAAACAGCAGGTCTTTCCGTTCTTCGAACGGCTTCCATGCATTAATTTCTGCAGCCGTAATTTCATTTTCAAGAAAAGGTAAGTAATAGAGTATATCCGGTGAGATTCGAAATAGCTCAGTGAGGATTTTCATTTCAGACTCCGAAATGATTAATGATAAATCGCACCGTAATATCGACGCAATTTCTCTTTTTGCGGTGTCGGTAAACAATTCCTCAAAGGAAAAATTGTCCTTGTTTTTGATACAGGATTGTCGTGCCTGTCTTAAGAAGTGGAGATCCTCGGTGTCAAGTATCCGAAGGGCATCCGGGCATTGCTGAGCCACCCGCCAGCCATATTGTTCCTCCACCATAAAGCGGTCAAAGACAACAATATCAGGTTGAAGCGCTGTAATAAATCCGTCAAAACTGTCAGAGTTTAATACAATGGGTTGTTCGTCAATACCTAGGGATTTTAAAGCAGCGCTATAGGGAGACTTCGCTGCTGCGGACGCAAATGTAATTTGATAAGAACGATCCAGGAATGTCTCGATCAATTGCATCATCCGAAAACCGGCAGCTGATGATGTTGGCTCCGGCCATACCAGTCCGATAAACAAAACCCTTTTCTCTTTCATGGACGAAAATTACAGATTAATGTCAAAAGAATTGATGAAAACTTAACAATTTATCATTTTCAAACGATTAGCTTTATTTCGTGTTTATAATAAGGTTGGTTATTATACAATAAACGATAATATGGGCAAAACTATTGTTCAGCGCATTCGACATTTTTCGCCAAAAACCTATTGGAAGGAACTAATAGCCGTTTTAGTCATTTTGTTAGCCTTTGTTTTCCTTAGAAATGAGAGAAAAGAGCTGGCGGCCATCATTCCTCAGTTAAAGGCCGCAGATCTGACTTGGGTTTCAGTTGGCGTTGGCATAACCTTGCTCTATGTTCTCTTACAAGGTCTGATGTATGTGCAGAGTTTCAAAGCTATTGGCCTTTCGATCAGTTTGAAAATTGCCATTGATCTATTCTTAAAAAGAAACCTGCTTAGTGTATTCCTCCCAGCAGGTGGTATTAGTTCCCTCGCCTATACCACCACACAGTTGCGAAAGCGGAAGCTAAATACGACGCAAATTCATCAGGCTGGTGCCCTCTATGGTTATGTGGGGCTACTAACCGTTTTTCTGATCGGTGTCCCCGTGATATTATATACCATTTGGGACAATAAAAATTTTGGGAATGCTTGGATTTCATTGTTGATCTTAGGTGTACTTTTGGCCGTTGTATTTTGGTTTGTGTGGTCCTTTCGTACACATAAAGGGCTTTATCGATGGGTAGAATTAAGATTTCCGGCAGTAGCCTCCAATATAGACGAGATATTTTCGGGAGAAGTGAAGATGAAATATCTCTTAGGGACGGTATTGACTTCAATCTTCGTGGAGTGTTGTGGGATAGCTCATGCATTTGTCAGTATGTATGCTTTGGGTCTACATCATTCCTTTGAAGCAGCAGCCATAGCCTATACAGTATCGGTCGTTTTGATGATCGTGTCCCCTTTTTTACGGGGATTGGGGGCGGTGGAACTGACCATGTTATATATCTTCAAAGCATACGGCTATGGTCAGCCTGAAGGTTTGGGCATAACCATTCTTTATCGGGTATTCGAGTTTTGGCTGCCACTATTGTTAGGGGTGATTGCGTTCGCATGGCGCGGTAGGCAGCTTTTAGCGCGTGTAGGACCAGCCTTGTTGATCTTCTTTTTGGGTATGGTAAATATTGTTTCGGTACTGACGCCCCCATTGGCTGATCGTATGAAGCTAGAGCGGTTTTATTTACCTCTCGAAGCTATCCATGCATCTAAGTTTATGGTATTTGTTCTGGGGGTAGGCTTGTTGGTTACCTCAGCCTATTTGATCAAAGGCTTTCGCGTGGCATTTTGGATAGCCACTGTTTTCAGTGCGCTTTCTTTATTTGGACATGTGTTTAAAGCCTTGGACTATGAGGAAGCATCAGCAGCCTTGTTAACCCTTATCTTTTTGGGAATTAGCTATAAGCAGTATCCAATTAAAAGTAATATTCGTTGGGTAAGGATCGGATTCGTAACATTTACAGTCGGATTGATCGGGGTCTGTTTATTTGAAATATTAAGCTTTTACTTTATTGATAAACAGCATTTTGGTGTTGAGTTTACTTGGCGGCAGTCTATTTATCATACCGTAAGAAGTTTTCTGTTATTCGCTGATGATGATTTGATGCCTCATACCAATTTTGGACAGGAATTCCTGCGAATTACGCAAGTGCTGGGGATTTTTTGCTGGTTTCTACTCATCTATGCATTGGCCCGCCCGCGCTTGATTGCGGATGAGGATTCAAGTCTGTCTGAACTGGAACGGGCGCAACAGCTATTGGACGAATTTGGGCAGTCACCGATGGATTTTTTCAAATTGGGGAAGGACAAAGTTCTTTTTTTCTCTGAGATTTCAGAGGGTTTTACAGCTTATCGACTAGCAAATGAGTTCGCCATCGTATTGGATGAGCCGGTCTGTGAACAAGGGGATAAGGAAGAACTGGTTGAGGAGTTTGATCGGTATTGTTATGCAAATGGATTAAAAGCTATTTATTATCGGGTTGATGAAAATAGTCTGGTTCATTTCTCATCGCTTCGCAAACAGAAGATAACGATCGGCCAAGAAGCGGTTTTGGAATTAGAGACATTTACAATGGAAGGAAAAGATCGTAAATCACTGCGTAATGGGCTTAATGCGATTCAGAAAAAAGGGTTTACCACATCCGTATTGAAAGCGCCGCAGCAACGAGAGACATTGGATGAGCTTAAGATGATTTCTGACGAATGGCTGAGGGAATTTGATAAGAAAGAGATGGTCTTTTCCCAGGGAATGTTCGATGCCGAAACGCTCGTTGAGCAAGATATTATTGTCCTTAAAAATGATAGTGACAAAATTGTAGCCTTCCTGAATATTATTCCTGATTATGCCAAGGATGAATGCACTTATGATATGCTCCGAAAGTCACTGGAAGCGCCCGGGGGCAGTATGGATGCGCTAATAGTCGAGATGATCAGTTACGCAAAGGCGCAAAACTATAGCTATTTGAATATGGGAATGGTTCCAATGACGGGGTTGGGAGCGACAGATAGTCCGGCAGAAAAGATTATGAAATTTGCTTCCACACGCTTGGGAAACTTCAAACATTATCATAGTTTGCGCGATTTTAAAGAGAAGTATGCGACCTTTTGGGAAAACAAATATCTTATATTTGATAATGATTTTGATCTGATACAGCTCCCTGTCGCATTAGTGAAGGTGATGAAACCTAATGATTAATATGCTTTTGGAGCATTATTTAGCAAGCATTACTGATCCTATGAAGAAGTTAGCCGTTTTACTGATAATTGGTTGCATGGCATTTCATGTACTTGCCCAACAACGTTTGATCGAAATGAAATATTGGAATAATAAAGCAGTATTACCTTTGGTGCTTTACTTGAGTGGAGATGGTGGATTCAATTCTTTTTCAAATAAGATATGTCAGTTGATTGCTGATGCGGGTTACGCTGTGGCTGCAATTGACTCCAAGAGTTATTTCTGGAAGAAAAAGACAGCGAAGGATATCGCCGCAGATATCTCGAATACACTCAAAAATCATTTTTTGAGAAGACAGAATCAACAACTTTTTATTGTGGGCTATTCTTTTGGAGCAGATGCAGTACCTTTTATCATAAACCGTATTGACCCTTTGGTAAAGAAAAATGTGCGAAGCATCGTCCTGTTGGAGCCCTCGGTGTCAACAGATTTGGAGATTCATATCGCCGATATCCTGGGGCGCAGTAGTGCCAAACGTAGCCTTGATGTTGTCGCAGAAATTAATCGGATAGAAGGGATTAAAACGAGTATTGTTTTGGGAGATGATGAGGCCGAGTTTCCGGTAGAGAAGATTCGATTGAAAAACTTTAGCAAGAAATATCTTCCAGGAGGACACCATTTTAGTGGCAATGCAGATAAAGTGGTTAAGACAACCCTTTCTCTTTTTTAGCATTTCTTATCCTAGATCAAATAAATTGATAAAAAGACCCGGTAATTTTGAATTAGTTTTTAAATAAAGAAGACATATGGAATTAGGAATAGGAATGTTTGGTGACTCCAGGATAGATCCTGCTACCGGTCAGATCCAGGCCGCACAAGATAGAATGAAAGAAATTATTGAAGAAATCAAACTGATGGATCAGGTCGGGTTGGATTTCTTTGGTATCGGTGAGCATCATCGGGAAGATTATGCTGTCGCTGCTCCTGAAATTATACTGGCAGCGGCTTCCACAGTGACCCAAAATATCAAGTTGGGTAGTGCCGTTTCGGTATTGAGTTCGGCTGACCCTGTCAAATTGTTTCAGGATTTTGCAACAGTAGATCTGTTGTCCGACGGTCGGGCAGAGCTTATGGCCGGCAGAGGCTCGTTTATTGAGTCGTTTCCATTGTTTGGATATGATTTAAAGGATTATGCGGATTTGTTTGAGGAGAAACTGGAACTTCTACTTCGGCTGAATAAACAAAACCCGGTAACTTGGCGTGGAAATTTTAGGGCTCCTTTGATCAATCAGGAAATTTTTCCGCGACCAAAGAATGGATCTTTGCCAATCTGGATTGCAGTAGGAGGTACCACTTCATCAGTTATCCGTGCCGGAAAATTGGGTTTACCTGTCATGTTCGCGATTATTGGAGGGATGTATGAAAGTTTCGACCATTTGTTTGAAATGTATCGCCAAGCTTATGAAGACAATGGTCACGATATGTCAAAATTTCAAGTTGGTGTTCATATGCATGCCTTTTTTGGCGATAACAGTGCGCAGATTGCGGATTATTATTATCCGATCTACTCAGCACAGATGAATCGGATCGGAGCAAGCCGCGGATGGCCGCCCTATCAACGTACTCAATATGACTTTGGCAGATCGTCTCGGGGGCATCTTGTCGTTGGTGATGCTGAATATGCAGTTGACAAAATTTTAGAAATTCAGGAGAAATTTGGACTAACCCGTTTTTCAGCCCATATGGACGTCGGGGCACCCGGACATAAAGCAATGTTACGGTCCATTGAGATCTATGGCGAAAAAATTGCGCCTAAAATTAGAGCGGTACTTAATAAAGATAGCTAAAAGAGCGCATTATCATTTTTTTTAAGCAGAGATATTACCTACCTTTGTCAGGGAATTATTTTTGATAGTAAGATGCTTGGACTTAAGTTGTTGACAGATCCGCGATGGGCAAATATCGCTGAAGGAAATTTGGAAGAGATTTTGACAGATCATGCTTGGTGTGAACAGAAGGCCGCTTCAAATGCAATATCCTTGATCACCAATAACTCAGAGCATGAGGATTTGGTTCATGAATTGACAGCCATAGCCATCGAAGAAATGGAGCATTTTAAGATGGTTATCGACATCATCAAAGAGCGGGGCTATACATTGGGGCGTGAACGGAAAGATGACTATGTCGGTCAGCTGATGAAATTCTCCAAAAAAGATGGTAGCCGAAATATGGCTTTTATAGACAGACTATTATTTGCTGCAATGATCGAAGCACGTAGCTGTGAGCGATTTCGGGTTTTATCACAAAACATCAAGGACGAAGAACTAGCTAAGTTCTATTATGATCTGATGGTTTCCGAAGCGAATCATTATACGACATTTTTGAATTTTGCAAGGAAATATTCTGTAGATGTCGACGTAGAAAAACGTTGGAAAGAGTGGTTGGAATTTGAGGGCAAATTGATCCAGTCTTACGGAAATAAGGAAGCCATACATGGCTAAGGGATAGCGAATCTACCTATTTTAAAACACACATACATAACAGTTGTCCCGTTCTATTTTCTTTAGAACGGGATTTTTTGTCACTTAATTATTCTTATCTTTGTACCGTGATTGAAAAAAGTAAAATAATAGATATCAGGAGTTTGTCTTTGAGTCAGATTAAAGATCAACTGACCGCGTTGGGTGAGCAAGGCTTTCGTGCAAAGCAGATTTACGAATGGCTATGGGAGAAATCCTGTGTAGATTTTGATCAAATGAGTAATTTGAGCAAGCCCCTACGCGAAAAGCTGAAGGAAAATTTTACAATTAATGCTGTCAAAGTTAAGGAGTCGCAAATCAGTTCAGATAAGACGATAAAAAGCAGCTTTAGGCTTTATGATGGCAATATCATCGAAGGTGTACTTATACCTGCACCTGAACGTATGACAGCCTGTGTTAGCTCACAGGTTGGCTGTAGTCTGACCTGTAAATTTTGTGCGACGGGCTATATGGATCGAAAACGTAACCTCAATGCAGATGAAATTTATGATCAAGTGGTGCTAATCAGTAAACAGGCAGAGGAAAATTACAATCAGCCGCTAACGAATATTGTCTATATGGGCATGGGTGAACCATTGTTGAACTATGCCAATATGATGAAGTCTGTTGAACGTATTACAGCTCCAGATGGTCTTAATATGGCTGCCAAGCGAATTACCGTATCTACTGCTGGTATTGCGAAAATGATCAAAAAATTGGGTGATGATCAGGTACGTTTTAACCTTGCTCTTTCGTTGCATGCAGCCAATGATAAAAAGCGGAATGAGATTATGCCGATCAATGAGCAGAATTCCTTAGCCGCATTGGCGGAAGCGCTGAAATACTTTTATGCAAAGACAAAGAGCCCAATAACATTTGAATATATTGTGTTCAATAATTTCAATGATGAATTGGAGGATGCAAAGGAGCTTGCTAAATTTTGTAAGCATGTGCCTTGTAAAGTAAATTTGATTGAGTACAACCCAATTGCTCTTGCAGACTTCCTGAATGCGGAAGCTGATAAGATCGATGTATTTGCCAACTACCTCAAAAGCCAAGGAATCATTACCAATGTACGAAGAAGCCGGGGCAAAGATATTGATGCCGCTTGTGGACAATTGGCAATAAAAGATAAAGACAAGGAAACTTCGGAGGCCTAGTTTACAAGATTGTTGGTATCTTTAACTGAGGGAGTTACCTGCATGCAATTTGATCTACGAAATATTCTGGGCGATTTTGTAGCCATATTCTTTCCGAAGGAATGTGCGTGCTGCGGTTGTGCGCTTAAATATCCGGAAAAATATATCTGTATTGCCTGTGATTTCCATTTGCCTTACACCAATTTTCATACTTATCCGGATAACGATACTGCCAGGCAGCTTTGGGGGAAGGCTCCTATCGAAGAGGCTTGCTCTTTTATGCTCTTACAAAAGGGAAGCCGTGTGGAGCATTTAATTTATCAGATTAAATACAATAATCAACCCTTTTTGGCCGAATATTTTGGTTACCAGTATGGTCTCAAGCTGCTTGAATCGGAGCTATATCGGGGTTTATCAGCGATTGTTCCAATTCCCTTACACAGGAGTAAACTCAGGAAAAGAGGATATAACCAATCGGCTTATTTTGGACGAGGCTTGTCTCGGGCAATGCATATTCCTTTGCGGGAAGATGTTCTGAAACGTGAACGGGCGACCATGACTCAAACAGGTAAAGATCGCCTAGCACGCTATGAAAATGTGGAAGATGTATTTGTCTGTACACAGCTCTCACAACCGCTGGGGGAACATGTTTTACTTGTTGATGACGTGCTAACAACCGGTGCGACAATCGTTTCTGCTACACTTACGCTGCAGGAATCGTTAGGATGTAAGGTGTCGGTGGCAACTTTGGCTCGTGCCCAATAATTTGCCTTTGACAGCCCTTGATTAAGCGAGGGTCGATTCTAGGGCTATAAAAAGTAACCAATGATTCTTTGTACATGAAGAAAATCTTCTAAACTCTTCTGTTTACGTAGTTCAATAGATAAGCAAATCCCGCCATACCGATGCCCACGGAATCAGCGAATAAATCCCACCAATCACCACTACGGTAAGTAAAAATATAAAGCTGAAGTAATTCCGTTAAACCAGCAAATGAAAAGCCTAGGAAAGATACAACGAAAATCGGAATCCAACGTGTTGGTTTTCCTCTAAATTGTTGTATAACACCATTATATAGGAGTGTGCAGAAAACGAAAAACATACCTGCATGAACAAGTTTATCCATGCCGGGGTAACTAGGCACTGTATCAAAATTATTTCCGGGGAGCGTACATAAAATAATAACTATGATGGCCCAAATAAAACACCATTTATAGTCCAGTAGGATTTTAATCATGAGGATAAATATCCAAAAATTTCCTGACAGAAATGAAATTTAAATAATTTTAAAAAATTATTATACTGATTATCAGTGTGTTATTGCATTCGTCTTGTTTTGTATGGTACTATGTATTGCATGGTACCGTAAAATACATATATCTTTGTATTGTTATGATAGCTGAAAATACACAAATCCAAATGAGGAAGGGGATACTTGAATATTGTATCCTATCCATAATTTCTCGAGGAGAAATTTATGCCTCCGATATTATCAGCGAACTGAAGAAAGCTCAATTGTTGGTTGTGGAAGGAACCTTATATCCGCTTTTAACACGTCTAAAAAACAATGGCCTGTTAAGCTATATATGGAAGGAATCGACTTCAGGTCCGCCTAGAAAATATTACGAAATTACCCAAGAAGGGCTTGATGTCCTTTCCAAATTGGATGTTACCTGGAATGAATTGGTGTTTGCTGTAAACACGTCATTGGTAGGTAGAAACGATGATTCAACTAAACCAGTTAAAGACAATAGCGATGAATAAGACAATAATTATCAATATAAATAGCATCGTCTTCCATATTGAGGAGGATGCCTATGAGGTACTGCGGTCCTACATGATTGATATACAGAAGCATTTTGGTCAGTCGGAAGATAGCCGTGAGATTTTAGAAGATATTGAGAACCGTATTTCTGAGATGTTTACAGAGAAGATCCAGGCAGGAAGTAAAGAGGTTCTCAATATGGAAGATGTCAATGCCGTTATTGACCAGATGGGCAGGGTGAGTGACTTCGAATCGGAGGATCAGGACGATTATGCTTCTTTCCGCCGTGAGAGGAATTCTGATGGTTTTAAGGTCGGTAAAAAACTGATGCGTGATCCTGATGACCGGGTTTTTAGTGGAGTATGTAGCGGTTTGGGACATTTTTTTGGTATTGAGGCTAAATGGGTTAGACTGCTTTTTGCACTGTTTGTTATTATTGGTGGATCGGGCCTTTTGGTGTATGTGATCCTTTGGATTGTGATGCCGCCAGCGATTACTAGGGCAGATAAAATGGAAATGCGTGGTGAAGCACCGAACATTCAGAATTTTAAACGTTCTTTTGACGAGGAAATGAGTGGTGTGCGGGATACCTTTTCACGCGGACTGGATCGGACCGGTGATGGGGTGACCAAACTATTGCAAATAATCGTAAAAGCAATCGGTGTCTTTTTTGTTATCCTTGTTGGGGCAACGCTTATTGGATTGATTATCGGATTAATATTTTTTGCACTAGCAATTGTGAACGTGATTCCTGATGTAATGGATGACTCTGGTCCATTCTATTTAATGGAACCCAGTGATGTGCCATTTGCTTTGATTGCAGGCTTTTTGTCTATATTTATTCCTCTTGCAGGCTTATTTTACTTGCTTTTGCGTGTTCTCTTTGAAAAGAAGCCAATGAATAATTATCTGACAACAACGCTGTTCGTCGTATGGTTGGCGTCTATAGGAGCGATTATCTATTATTCGACTTCAGTGGTAAAAGAATTTAGAGAGTCGAGTACCATTGTCGAAGAAAAGCCTTTGCAAAAACAGGCTGTATACTTTTTAAGTGAAAATGACATCCGGGTAATCCGTTTAAAAAATGGTGTTAAAAGTGGATTAGGAATACAAAGCGATAACTTTTCGTCTTATCTGAAGCGCGATATCCGGATCCGTATCGAACGTATTGATTCCTTGCAGGAGCCTTATGTACGTTATGAATATTCCGCCAAAGGAAATACCTACAAAGCGGCCACAGACAGGGCCGCGAAAATCAATTACACGCTTAGACAGGATACAACTTCCCTAGTTTTTGATAACGCATTTCAGCTGAGTGAGGGAGAGCGCTATCGGGACCAAGAGGTAAATATTACATTGTTTTTGCCTGTAGGGACCAAACTGGTGATCAATGATAATCTGGAAGATAAGTTACGTGATATTTCATTTTACGATTGCCGCGATCGCTATAATAAGGATCTGAGTGACGTAAAGGATGTTGAATTTGTGGTGACTTCCCTCGGGGTGAAGTGCGCCTTGCCAGAAAAGAAATCCGCAGATGAAGATAGTGACGATTCAGATAGTAACCAGGTTGTGGTGGCTGATACATCTATTGTAATCCGTAGGGATACGATCATCAATGCGACAAAAGACGGTGTGACCGTTCAGATAAAAAAGAAATAAATCTTTAGAAGTCTTCCGCTCCGATAGAGCGGAAGACAAATTTTACAAGCCAAGACCATTATGAAATCTCATGAGCTTATTTCATCTGCAAAGTCAGATGAAAATTTGCCTCATAGGAGCTTCATTGCCATAAAAAATGATTATTCCAATGAAAAAGTGTTTTTACCTCTTACTGTTAAATTTCCTGATTGTTTCCTTTGTCCATGCACAGGTGAAGGTTACGGGGAAAGTGCAATCCGCGGATAATGTACCCTTGCCCTTGGCAACAGCCTATCTGATGAAAGTTAATTCCGCTGTTGTGCTAAAAGCTGCCGTGACGAATGAATCTGGAGAATACCAGTTTACGGGTGTGGGACCAGGAAGTTATCTCGTTGAGGCGAAGATGGTAGGGTATACCTCAAATCGAAGCGGCTCCTTTGATATTCATAATTCCGATCATTCGCTTGCGGTGATTCAGCTGAATGCTGATAACCGAAAATTGCAGGAAGTTACTGTGGAAGGCAAACGTCCTATGGTTGAAAGTAAACCAGGCAAGTTGATCCTAAATGTAGAGAACTCTCCCTTAGCGGCAGGTAACAACGCGTTGGATATTGTACAACGGGCGCCAGGAGTTAGTCTTGACAACAATAATAATTTACAACTGATGGGTCAATCGGGTGTAGCGGTCACCATTGATGGACGCCAGACCTACATGTCTGGTGAGCAATTGCTTAATTTTCTGAAAAGTACAGATGGGAATCAAATTAAGTCTGTCGAAGTCATTACAAGTAGATCCGCAAAAGATGATGCTGAAGGTGCTGTGGGAACGATCAATATTGTTCTCAAGAAGAATCGAATGGAGGGGTTTAATGGAACCTTTAACCTGACAGCTGGGCACGGTGAAAAATTCAGAGGAAATAGCTCCCTTTCGTTGAATTACAAAAAGAATAATACAACATTGTTTGGTTCGTATGCCTATTCAGATGAGAAAGCTTATCGAAAGCTTTTTATTGATCGTGTTATACAGAATGGTGGCAAGAAGAAATATTTCGAGCAAAAGTCAACATTGAATGAAGACGAACGCAATCATTCTTACCGGTTTGGTGTTGAACAAAAAACATCTTCAAGAAACACCATGACGCTACAATTCAATGGCTCGAATAATACGGAATATAATGATAATGATAGCAGGACTAATATAGGAAACGCTATATCGGTCTATGATACGATATTGATGTCATCTTCCTCTTTCAAAGAACTGTTTGACCGGTATTCGGCGAATCTGAACAATGAGTTTAGGATAGATTCAAATGGGCGAAAACTGACAGTTGATCTGGACTGGAGCAAATTTAGGAGCAGTAAACGTGTTACTTATCGCAATCAATATTTTGATCCATCTATGAAGCCAATTAGTCCATTGGAGAACGAACGTAGTGGAATGCCAATCGGAATTGACATCTATGTGGCTAAGTTTGATTATGAACATCCCTTGTCCAAGAAGTCAAAACTGGAGATGGGCGCTAAATATTCGAATGTAAAATCTGACAATGATCTGCTTTTCGAAAAGCTAGAAAAAGACTCCCAACAGAAAGACGCTTGGATAAATGATACAACCCGCACAAATCATTTTATTTATAAAGAGCAAATCGTGGCGGGCTATCTGGATTATAATACCAGTATCGGTAAGTGGAGCCTGAAAGCTGGTTTACGAGGGGAGTATACCATGTCGGACGGGAACTCTTTAACAAAGGGCAAGCGTGTGAAGCGTGACTATTTTCAACTTTTCCCCAACGCTAACCTGACCTATTCGCTCCACGAAAATCATATATTGTCATTAGGTTATGCTCGAAAAGTGACTCGTCCCAATTATCGACAGCTGAATCCATTTGATTATTATATTGACAAGTTGACTTTTGAACGTGGAAATCCTTATTTAAATCCGCAATTTTCCAATGAGTTCACTTTGAATTACACCCTATTGCAGCGTTATAACATAACACTTGGTGTCAATGATGTGAAAGATGCAATTGTAGAAAGTATGGGGCAGGATTCGGTTAAAGGTGAAACCTGGGTTATTCGGGAGAATTTAGGCCGAAATCTGACTTCTTATTTAAACCTTAATGTTCCTGTGACGGTATCGAAGATCTGGAGCATGAGCAATAACATCACTGGAATTTACTTTGATTTTGATGGTATGATTTCCGGTATTCCGGTCAAAAGGAAATCATTTCTTCTTCAGGCGAATTCTATGCACACCTTAAAGTTGAACAAGAGTCTGTCTGCCAATGTTAATCTGCGCTATTTTTCACCATTCAAGTATAGCGTGTATGATTTGGAAGGACGTTGGGATATGGAAGTGGGGGCGACCAAAACATTTAAGGACCAACGGAGTTCGTTGAAATTGGCTGTGAGCGACCTGTTCAATACCGGCAATCAAAATCTGGTTACTACTTTTGGTTCATTTGATTCCAAGATCAGGCAGTATCAAGATCGTAGAGTAGTACGATTAACTTATTCATACAAGTTTGGAAACCTTAAAAACAATTATCGTAAAAAAGACACGAGCAACGAAGAAAAAGACCGGGCTCAATAAAAATATATGTAAACAAAAAAGAGGGCAGTTCACTAAAATGACGCCCTCTTTTGGTTTATACTAACTACTAAAAAATATACTTTGTACTCAGGAAGTTTGATTCATTTTCGCTAACAATCTCATTTAAGAGTTTTTTATTTTCCTCGGTAAACTTAGCTGCCACCAAAGAGCGGATGGAGAATGAACGTAAAGCATCCACCACGGATAGTGTTCCTTCGGCGCTGTCTTTTCTTCCTGTGAATGGGAACGTATCTGGACCGCGCTGACATTGGCAATTGATGTTGACACGGCTTACCTGATTGACCAAAGGATCAATCAAGGAGGAGACTACAGCAGCGTTATTGCTGAAAATACTTACCTGTTGTCCATGTGATGAACCGATAAGGTATTCAATAGGCTCCTCTAGGTCATCAAAGGGCACGACCGGGATAACAGGTCCAAATTGTTCTTCTCTATAAAGCTTCATCTGCGAATTCACGGGATAGACAATAGCCGGATAAAAAAATGATTCGGCGACCTGTCCTCCGTTTTCGTTTATTACTTTTGCGCCATAGGCTTTCGCATCTTCGATACATTCCGTCAGATAAGCTGGCTTATTAACTTCTGGAAGTGGTGTTAAGGAAACTCCTTTTTCCCAAGGCATTCCATATTTAAGTTTGCCTACTTCGGCAGAGAGACGTTTTAAGAACTCTTGTGCTAGGCTGCGGTGTACATAGATTATTTTTAATGCTGTACAACGTTGCCCGTTGAAAGATAACGATCCTAATACAGTTTCGGAGACCGCCAGATTTAAATCGGCGTCTTTTGTAATAATTGCTGCATTTTTGGCATCTAAACCTAATATTGCACGCAATCTATTCACCTTTGGATGTAACTTTTTAAGTTCGTCAGCTACACGGCTGGAACCGATTAAGGTCAATACATTGATCTTGCCGGATTGCATCAAGCTAGGTACGATCTTGTTGCCTCGACCATAGATCGTATTAACTACACCTTTTGGAAAACTTGTTCTGAAAGCTTCTAATAAAGGGTAATGTAATAGCGTTCCATGTTTTGGTGGTTTGAACAGTAGCGTATTCCCCATGATCAATGCGGGGATCAATGTCGTAAACGTTTCGTTTAATGGGTAGTTGAATGGTCCCATACATAAGACAACACCTAAAGGTGATCTTCTGATCTGTGCAATGATACCTTGTTCAATTTGAAAACGTGATGAATCACGGTCGATATCTTTTAGTGCATCGATCGTTGCATAGATATATTCTACAGTACGGTCAAACTCCTTTACAGAGTCTGCATAAGATTTGCCGATTTCCCACATAATAAGCTTGACAACAATGTCCTTCTTGGCAATCATCTTTTGTGTGAAATTTTCAACACAGGTAATACGATCGGCAACACTCATTGTTGGCCACTCTCCACGTCCGTTGTCATATGCTTGTACAGCAGCGTCAAGGGCTTCGATGGACTCTTTTTCTGTACAAACAGGAAAGCTGCCGATGCGTTTGCGTTTCAAGCCATCCTTGGTCTTCACACAAATCGGTGAAAATACCTCGTTTACTTGACCCGTCCAAGAAATCATTTCTCCGTTGGAAAGGAACTCTCTTTGATCGACCTGTTCATCCAGTGTAAATTCTGCGGGAATGTCTTTCTCCTCGTAGAAGATACCTTCTAAGTTTAAGCTCATTGTTTTTTAAAAATGGTTTAGATTGATATTTGTAATGATATCGCTAATATACTATAAATTTTACAATATATGTTAATTTTTTATTAAAATAAGTTTAGGCACTAGCGTTTTCATTACAATCCATGCAATCAAGTAGGCGATCGCACAAAAAGAGAAGATGATGAAATATCCTGCTTCCTCGCCTTTAAAGCCCATAAAAATCATTTGTGTTTCCTTGGCATAATCGAATAACCATCCGGATGTTTTGTTGATAATAAAAGCGCCAACTCCACCCGCAAGTCCACCAATTCCGGTGACCGTTGCAATGGAACGTTTTGGAAAGGCATCTCCGATTGTCGAAAAAATATTAGCGGACCAAGATTGATGTGCTGCACCCGCAAAGCCGATCAGGATTACAGGTATCCAATAGGATATATGTCCTAACGGTTGTGCAAAAAGGACGACTAATGGGACAAAAGCGAATAAAAGCATGGCTTTCATGCGGCCTTCATAGGCATTCATGCCTTTCTTGTCGACAAAATAGGTCGGCAACCAGCCACCATAGATAGATAACATTGTGATCGCATATAGCACAAATATCGCCAACTGCCCTTCTGTATCGGACGATTTTATATCGTATACAGCAGAGAGGTAGGCCGGCATCCAAAATAGGAAAAACCACCAAACACCGTCTGTCATAAATTTCCCGAAGACAAAGGCCCAGGTTTGCTTGTATTTTAGGCATTCGGAAATTGTGGTTCTTGGTTGTTTTACTATTCCGGTTTGTTCTGTTTGATGTTCATGATCATCTTGATGAATGTAAGCCAATTCGGCTGCATTTACTTTCGGATTTTCGTGCGGCTTTTTATAGAGGAAGATCCAGAAACCCATCCAGACAAATCCTAGGGCGCCAATAATAATGAATGACATTTCCCAGCCCCAGTGAGCGGCGATGACAGGGATCGTCAAAGGAGCCGCTAAGGCGCCTATTGTTGCGCCTGAGTTGAAGATACTTGTCGCTAGGGCCCGATCTTTCTTTGGGAAGTATTCAGCGGTAGCTTTAATTGCCGCGGGAAAGTTTCCTGCCTCTCCAACAGCGAGTATAAAACGGGCAAAGATAAATAAGTTGACACTGACGCTAATGACAAGACCAGCATTGTTAACATGAGAAATCGCTTCTTTTGCGCCTTCAAAGCCTACAAACCATTCACCTGCGACAATGCCGGAGGTCGCGATGCCACAAAAGGCGTGCAATATGGCGCCGATAGACCAAACACCAATAGCCCATAAAAATCCCTTTTTTGTATCCATCCAATCTACAAAGCGACCTGCAAAAAGCATACTGATGGCATAAAAAATAGAAAATAAGGCGGTAATATTGCCGTAGTCTGTATTTGTCCAATGGAATTCGGGGCTAATAAAATCTTTCCAGGTCAAAGAGAGTACCTGACGGTCTAAATAATTGATCGTAGTAGCAAAAAATAGTAGGGAGCAGATTACCCAACGGTAGTTTCCCTTTTTCTCCGTATTCATCATAATAGGTTTATAATTTTTTTTAAAGTTTATCGTGCTTTCGACACAAACTCGAGCGCGAGTTTTGTGTTTTCAGCTAATTGACCGGTATTTTTTGGATCGATCAGTTTGCTGCCCATACCAACAGCACATACGCCGGATTTGAACCATGTTTTTAAATTTTCCATTTCGATTTCGACCCCACCTGTAGGCATGAACTTTTGGCCTTTAAAAAGATCACGTATAGCGGACATGAATGCTGGGCCCAAGATATTTGCCGGAAACAATTTGATAAGTGCAGCTTTTTGCTGTTGAGCCGTATAAATCTCCGTTGGTGTCATGCAACCTGGAATCCAAAGTTTATTTTGTTCATGTACGAGTGCTCCAACCGCAGGATTGACCAAGGGGGCAACAATAAAATCTGCACCGATTTGGAGAAATTGTTTTGCATCTTCGACGGATTTAATGGTACCTATACCCAGATATAGATCTGGCATCTCAAGATCCCTCACAGCGAGCAGGCCTTCGAAGACAGTTATTGCTTCAGGCCCACGGTTGGTAAATTCAAAGACGCGTATGCCCGCCTGATATAACGTACGGAGAATATGAATGCTCTCTTCTTTATCGTGATGGAAGAACAAAGGGAGCATCCCTTGTTCAATAATCTTTTCTAATACTTTCTCTTTCAAACTCATGCTATCATTCTATTTTTTATATCTTCAACAGTACTTGTTGTGGCATCGCTGGGAATAAATAGTTTGTCAAATGCTGCGAGCGTTGCAAACTCCAGTGTCTCTTTTGGCGAAAGGGTGGAATATAAGCCATAGATCAGGCCGGCCATAAAACAGTCTCCACTGCCCACTTTGTCCAAAATTTCTACCGCATTGTACTCCGTTGATTTAATTAAATTATGCTTATCAAATAAGGTTGTATAATATTTTATTCCTTTGGATTCATAGTCGAATCGGAAGGTATTGGCAACATACTGACACAACGGATTGTTCGCTATAATCTCCTTGCTCGTTTGCTCTGCTTGCCGTAATAACTCCTCTTTTTCGTATCCCGCTGACTGTGTGATGAACTTGCTGTCGAGCTGTGTACCAAGCATTTGATGTGCAGCCCAGATGTTGCCCATAATTAGATTGCAGTATTTTGCGATCTCTGGCATAATATCTTTGGGATCCTTACCATATTTCCAGAGTTTTGAACGGTAATTAAGGTCTAAAGACACAAAAATCTCTTTTTCTTGAGCCATTTTAACCGCTTCCAAGCAGAGGTCAGCGATGTTTGCACTGATTGCGGGGCAAATAGCAGAGAAATGAAACCATTTTACATCTGAAAACACCTCATTCCAGTCTATACTACCAACCTTGAGGCTGGTAAAAGAGGAGTTGGCACGGTCATAGATTACTCCAGCGTTTTTCAGGTCTTTCCCTTTAGGTAGGTAATAAATCCCTAGCCTATCTCCTGTCCACTGCATGGGAGAGGTGTCTATATTTTTTCGTTTTAAATAGCGATCAATCCCTTCACAAATTGCATTTTGGGGAATAGCTGATAGATAAGATGATGGCACACCCCAAAGTGCCAATGCCGTAGCCACATTTAATTCTGCACCTCCAATATAAAAAGGGAGTTGATGTTGTTCAATCCAATCCTGCTCGATGTCTGGACAGATTCGCAGCAGCAATTCTCCAAAGCTTAATACTTTACCTTGCATTTTCATTAAAATTCAAAATATTCTTTTGCGTTATTATAGCTGATATCCTGTACAATTTTTCCTACCCATTCGATATCATTCGGGATCTCACCATTTTCGATATCCTGCCCGAAGATGTTGCAGAGTAATCTTCTAAAATATTCATGCCGTGGAAAGGAAAGGAAGCTTCTAGAATCAGTCAACATACCAACAAATCGACTTAACAAGCCCATATTTGATAGCGCATTGATCTGCTTTGTCATGCCATCTTTTTGATCCAAAAACCACCAAGCCGATCCAAACTGCATTTTTCCTTTTATGGAACCATCATTGAAATTCCCGATCATTGTCGCAAAGAGTTCGTTGTCTGCTGGATTCAGATTATATAAAATTGTCTTGGTCAGCTTGTTTTCATTATCTAATTTATTCAAAAATTTTGACAAAGTGCGTCCTTGACTGAAATCACCTATCGAGTCCCAGCCTGTATCTGGGCCGATCAAACGGTGCATGCGGGCATTGTTGTTGCGCAGCGGACCAATATGATACTGTTGCACCCAGCCCTTCTCATAATCCCATTCGGCAAAATAGGTCAACATAGCCGATTTGAATTTGAGATTCTCGATAGGACTAATTTCTTTTTTACTTCTGATCTTATCGAATATATTTTTAATCTCCTGTTCCGTATAATCCTCTGCATAGATTTGCTCTAGCCCGTGGTCAGAAACCTTGCAGCCATTGGCAGCGAAGAAATCATGTCTCGATTTCAATGCATTTAGGTAGTCTTGAAAATCAATGATTTGCTGGTTGCTTACCCTTTCAAGTTCGTCAATATACTGATTGAGTGCTACGATGTGGTCAGCGTTCATCGCCTTATCTGGGCGGAATGCTGGAAGCATTTTGAATGATTCATTTTCTTGGGCAAACTGCTGGTGGTATTGGAGGCTATCAATAGGGTCATCGGTTGTGCAGACCACTTCTACATTCATCATTCGAAGCAGTCCCCGTACAGAATGGCTTTCCTGTTGTAGTTGTGTACTCGTGTCCGCATATATTCTGGCTGCGGTTTTAGGAGAAAGTAAATCTGTTATGCCGAAATAGCGCTGTAGCTCAAGGTGTGTCCAATGATGAAGCGGATTCCTTAATGTATAAGGAACAGTTTCTGCCCATTTGATAAATTTTTCCTCATCCGATGCCTCTCCCGTAATATAACGCTCATTGACACCATTTGCTCGCATGGCTCGCCACTTGTAATGGTCTCCGTGTAACCAGGCCTGGCTGATGTTGTCAAACTTAATATTATTGGCTATCTGCTCTGGAATCAGGTGGTTATGGTAATCAATAATGGGCAGGTTTTTTGAATAATTGTGGTACAGCTCTTCCGCTGTTTTGCTGTTCAATAAAAAATTCTTGTCTAAAAAAGCTTTCATATTATATAATTTATAAGCTTGTCTCCATTTACTACAATACCATTTTTACGATTACAAGAATTATAACTTTCGCTGTTTACACGAAAAGAGAGAAAATTGTAAAAGAGTTTAAAGTTTGGTCATCCGCATTTCAAACTGTTTAATTGGTCAATGAAATTACCAATATTAAAGCCTTAGTTAAAGAAAATTGATTAAAATAAATGCGCAAACGTTATCGGGAATAATGTTTGGAGGACCAATTATTTTAGATGTGCTACCGGATTTATTCGAAATCATGCAGAATGGTTATATTTGCTCATCAAATTTCTAAACATGGACATTCAATCGCTATATCAGATTTATAAACAGTATCCATCTATCACAACAGATACGCGTAAAATAGAGAAAGATAGTATATTCTTCGCACTGAAAGGGACAAATTTTAATGGAAATACCTTTGCGGAACAGGCGCTTGAAATCGGAGCCAGATATGTCGTCATTGATGAGGAAATTTATAAAAAAGGGGAACAGTATATCTTGGTTGACGATGTGTTAACGGCATTACAGAGTCTGGCAAATTATCATCGTAAACAGCTAAATATACCCATTATCGGTGTAACAGGAACCAATGGAAAGACGACGACAAAGGAATTATTATATTCGGTTGTCTCACAAAAATATAAGGCTTATGCGACAAAAGGAAATCTAAATAACCACATTGGCGTTCCTTTGACCCTATTGGCCATCGATGCGTCTATTGAAGTCGCCATTATAGAGATGGGCGCAAACCATTTGGGAGAAATCGCGTTTTTATGTGGAATCGCTGAGCCAACACATGGATTGATCTCCAATGTAGGAAAGGCACACCTAGAAGGTTTTGGTTCTTTTGAAGGAGTTAAGAAAACAAAAGGAGAGTTGTACGATTGGCTCCAGGATCATCAGGGTACGCTCTTTTTGCAAGCGGATAATCCACATTTAAGAGAAATGGCTGCTGTCCGTCAAATTGCTGAAACTGTGACTTATGGGTTTTCTGAGAATAATGATGTCATCGGTAAATTGCTGAAAGCAAATCCATTGTTACAGATTTCCTGGAGGACAAAAGAAGATGCGCAGACCTATGTGGTAAACACACAACTTACAGGTTCATACAATACAGAAAATTTTTTGGCGGCCATTGCAGTAGGCTTGCATTTTGATGTTTCTCCACAAGAGATCAATTTGGGCATTGAGGGCTATACACCAACCAACAATCGTTCTCAGATTATGAAGACAGCTCAAAATACAGTGATCTGTGATTATTATAATGCCAATGCAACGAGTATGGCTGCTGCCCTAGATAATATTCGGATTATTGAAGCCGATAAGAAGGCGGTTATCCTGGGAGATATGTTTGAACTTGGAGCAGAATCTTTTGAAGAGCATCGGAAAATCGTGGATAATGTAAAGAGTATGTTCGCTGATCGTAAGATTTTTGTCGGAAAGGCATTTTTTGAACATAGAAATGAGGATGCCGAGTTTTATGAAACGACCATAGAAGCGAAGGCAGCTTTGCAAGAAAAACCGGTTATCGGAGCTACAGTATTATTAAAAGCTTCCCGTGGTATGGCTTTTGAAAATCTAATAGACGTATTGTAGGTTCCTTTTGTTTTTCTTAGGGTCAACCAAGTATTAAAATTGGACTTTGTCCGACCTATTACTTCAATGTCCTCATGCTCAGTGTGCTTAAAAAGCGTGTGCTTAATGCGGGCTCTAGATGCTGTCAAGACGGATTTGGTAACAACTTAGACTGCGTAATTTCCTTAATTCCCTGGAGGATGAAATTTAACACGACTCAAGTTTTGTCATATGAGGATTAAATATTGACGAAAATGAGCAAAATAGTACTTCAGGCAAATGTAGCTCATTTGGAAAAATGTACCTTTGTATTGTATAAATGGACAAAAGACGTTTTTTTTTAGAAATAGCCTATTTTGGGCAATCTTATCATGGCTGGCAAGTTCAAAACAATGCGATTTCAGTACAGGAAGTCCTGAATGGTGCTTTAGGGACTTTGTTGCGGCAACCGATCGAGACTACCGGAGCAGGAAGAACGGATACGGGTGTACATGCGAAACAATTGTACGCTCATTTTGATGCTGTTCCTGTAGGGATACTAGCAAAACCAGAGCGATTTATTCATTCACTTAATGCCCTATTGCCTTTTGATGTTGCAGTTAAAAGATTGATTGAAGTTGCGGATGATGCGCATGCGCGATTCGATGCGACGCACAGATCCTATGAGTACCACCTTCATTTCCATAAGGATCCGTTTATTTATCCCTATTCCTGTTTCATGCGCGATCGCCCTGATGTCGATAAAATGAATGAAGCTGCCCAGTTTTTGTTGGGCAGGCAGGATTTTGAATGTTTTAGCAAGTCTCATACGCAAGTATTTACAAATATTTGTGATATTCGTAGAGCAGAATGGTTATGGCATAACGAGCAAGATCTGGTTTTTCATATTACTGCTGATCGTTTTTTGCGCAATATGGTTCGCGCCATTGTAGGCACTTCTTTGGAGATTGGGCTGAAGGGCAAGCCAGCTTCGTTTATGAAAGAAGTGATTGAGAGCAAAAGTCGCGGCAAGGCAGGTGTGTCTGTCCCTGCACATGGATTGTATTTAACAGAAGTAGCGTACCCTTATATCTAAAATAACGTGAGTCAAGATAAAATAACAGGTAAAACATACGACGTCAATTTGCTGCGAAGGATGGGACGCTATATGCGACCTTATCATGTTGCATTTTGGATATCGGTAGTTTTAACAATACTATTAGCGGCTGTAGCCCCTGCACTGCCTATGTTGATTCAGCATACACTGGACAATTATATCTTGAATTTTGACACGGGGGGGCTATCCTATATGCTGATTGCCATGCTGGCGTTAGTCATTGTGCAGACTTTAATCCGTTATTATCATACCTTGATGACAAATACGCTGGGGCAGTCTGTTATTAGAGATATTCGAATCCAGGTCTTTAATCATATCGTACAGTTGCGTCTTAAGTATTTTGATCGCACAGCTTTAGGAAAGTTGATTACACGGACGATATCCGATCTGGAAACACTTTCCAATATCTTCTCGGAGGGATTGATTCAGATTATTGGCGACCTATTGCAATTAGCGGTAATATTGGGAGTAATGTTCTATTCAGATTGGAAATTGACGTTGATCGTGCTTATTCCGATGCCTTTAATGATTGCTGCGACCTATGTATTTAAGGAAGCAATGAAAGCAGCTTTTATAGATGTCCGTAAGTGGGTGTCTAATTTGAATACATTTTTGCAAGAGCATATCACCGGAGTTGGGATTATCCAGTATTTTGCACGTGAAAAGCAGGAGATGGATAAATTTAAAGAAATCAATGCTCAGCATCGGAATGCGCATATTCGCACGAACTGGTACTTCTCTATTTTCTTCCCTGTTCTGGAAATCATTATGGCCATTTCACTTGGTCTGTTGGTCTGGTTTGGAGCCAAGCAGATTATGGGTGACGTGATTTCGCCGGGTGTGGTCGTAGCCTTTATCATGTATATTAATATGATCTTTAGACCAATTCGGGAGCTTATCGATAAGTTTAATACACTTCAAATGGGTATGGTTAGTGCTGAACGTATTTTTGAGGTGCTCGATACAGACGAGATGACGCCCAATTTGGGAACTCTGAAGCCTGACCATATCAAAGGAGAAATTGCTTTTAGGCATGTTTGGTTTGCCTATAACGATGAAAATTGGGTGTTACGAGATGTGAATTTTAGTGTACAACCCGGTGAAACATTGGCTTTGGTTGGAGCTACCGGCGCCGGAAAATCCTCGACTATTAATATCCTAAGCCGATTTTATGAAGTCAATAAAGGTGAAATCTTGTTAGATGGTGTAAATATTCGGGATTATGATCTTGATTATTTGCGAAATACCATTGCGACAGTGTTACAGGATGTGTTTCTTTTTTCAGATACTGTCATTAATAATATTACATTAGGTGACCCTTCAATTTCCAGAGAGCAGGTCATCGAGGCAGCGAAAGAAGTGGGCGCACATGATTTTATTATGCGGCTTCCGGGTGGATACGATTATGATGTCAGGGAGAGAGGGGCTACATTGTCAGCAGGGCAGGCACAATTAATTTCCTTTATTCGGGCATTGGTACATGATCCCAGAATTCTAGTCTTGGATGAAGCGACCTCTTCCGTCGATACTGAAACCGAAGAAATGATCCAAAGTGCGATTGACAATTTAATGCGGGGACGGACATCCATTGTCATTGCCCACCGCTTATCTACCATCCAAAAGGCTGACAAGATCATTGTATTGGATAAAGGTGAAATTAAAGAAATCGGAACACATCAAGAGCTTTTGTCTTTTGATGGTTACTATAAAAAGCTGTACGATCTACAGTTTCATTCTGCAGGAATTTAATCGTTATATAACACTCTCTTTGGGGATGGTTTCTTCGTCTTCGATATGTGTATTTGCTTTGATTTCTGATCCTCGGCCTACAAGTACATTGGCTCCAATGGAGACATTTGGACCAACGTTCACAAAGTCCTCAATGATGGTATTGCTTTCAATGACTGCCGAACCTGAGATGATACAATGATTGCCAATCTGTACATCTGGAGCTATTGTTGCTCCAGGAAGAATGATACAGCCTTCGCCAATTTCAGCTCTTTTGGAAACATAAGCTTTAGGATGTATTAAGGATTGAAAACTCCATGCTGGATTTTCAGCTACAATCCTTTCACGGAGTCCAGGGTTTTTAACGGCAACAAAAAAAATTTCTGCCGTATCTTTAACCTGATGTTGGAGCTCGACCTCATAGTCAAATACATCCTCTATCAATAGAGATTTATCAATAAGGCCACCGATTTCGATATCTAAATCCTCCGCAACATCTACCGCAGTTTTTGCATGTGCTGTTGCTCCATATATGTATAGCATGATCTTTTAATTTTGTGCAAAGATAATGCTTTCTGAAAATAACTCCATGAGGTAGCTCGCATCAATAATGGAATAGTGAATCGGTACCGGATTAGTAAACGGCATGGCGGATATTCTGCTGTAGCAAAAAAAGGAGTTTGGAGTAAATACAAATGACTTAAAGATCAAAGGACATGTTTTATAACCAAAAGTGCAACAAAATAGCCCTTTCGATTGTTCTGATTTCTAAATAGAAAGAAAGCTTATTATATTTGTTGATATTCAAAGATTAAAATATGATTCAACGTATCCAAACTGTTTATTTATTAGTAGCAGGATTAGTTATATTCGGCTTGTTTTTATTCCCTTATGTCAATTACAGTGATTTAGTCGGTTTGGGAAAGAATGTGAAGGTGACAGGTGTGTATGGTGTTGCTGCCGGACAGCCGGTACATGAAGGTGGTTTTGGTTATATTCTGCAGACCATCGTAACGTCCTTATTGGGGTTGCTGCCAATCTTCACGGTATTCAAATTTAAACAGCGTAAGGTACAGCTTCTGTTGATATGGGTGGAGATTGTGGCCATTATCCTTTTCGCGATTTGGTTATATTCTTCGGCAAGTAGTCATCTCGCTACTGTTAACCAATTTTTGGGAGCTGGTAATATTGGGGTAGGTTTCTTTTTGCTGCCGATTTCAATTATTTTCTGTGCGCTAGCATTAGGTGGAGTGCGACGGGATGAAAAGTTGATTCGTTCAGCTGATCGTTTGCGGGCTTAATTTGATTTCTATAGATTTTTAATAAATAGAAGCCACGTTTAGCGTGGCTTTTTAAATGGTATAATATATGAGTAATTTTTTTCGTTGTGCCACCTTGCTTTTCCTTTGCTTTGTAGGCGGCAGCATAAAGGCCCAGTCGACAGATTCATTGCTCGTGGTCGATGATATTCAGTTTGATGTAAAGGAATACCATATCGATAAAACTACAAATGAGCTTATTATTAATTTGTTCGCAATATCCTATAGTAAAGATCCTCGGGAGTTCAAAATGAATACATTCTCCACACAGATTTTAGACCAAAAGAAACAAGCTCACTTTTTCTCTTCGATTCAGATGGGAAATGTTCAGATTAGGTTTGAGGACAAACAGAACTATTTACATTACCTGCTTGAGGAGGATAAACCTGTAGATATTCAGGTGATTGTGAAAGACTGGAAGCAAACAGACAAACCTGTTGATATTAAGCTTGTTTTTGAGAGTAGTGAGGAGGAAGGTAAATTTTTGGATGTCCCTATCTTACTCAATAAATAGTTGACCGGAAAGCGGTAAAATAAAAAGCGCTGTGATCTATGAAGATTACAGCGCTTTTTTAGTCTTTAATAATTTGCCTAAACCTATCGGTTGTAGCGGATTTGTTGTTTGTCGAGCATGCCCATCTGATCTTTCATCATTTTGATCTGGTCCGCCAACAATTTATTCTTGTCTGCTTTTTTGGCTTCTTGAAGTAATTTTTCTGCTTCGCGCTTATTGCGTTTTGCCATGGCAACACCTGCTAAGCTCAATTTAGCCAATGCAATGTTGTGGTCCATGTGGAGCCCCAGTGCCAATGCTTTTTTGAAATATTTTTCGGATTGCATCGGAGCGCGTTGAGATTCAATCAATCCAATCAACATGTTGTAATAACCATGTTGTTGTGGGATTAATTGTTTTTCATAGTTCGTGATTTTCTTTAACCATTTTTCGGCGCTAACCATATCTTGTTTGCGCATATACCATTGCGCGATGAGCATGTATTCATGAAAAAATACAGTGACAAAACCTAGGATAGTGATCAAGATGCCTAGAATTCCCCATCCCCAATTTCCGGTCCAAAACAAGGCAACCGTTCCAATCAGCAATGCACTGCAAATGATAATTCTAACGAGATTTGACATAAATCTTTGTTTAAAAAATATTTGTGTTCAATTTAATTCTGCAAATATCCGTTAATTTCGTCGTTTAAGCAACTCGTTCAAGTGGTTATTTTGTAAAAATATGATTTTCGGATGAATTACGAATCCGGGCTATAGCCTAATGTCAAAGTGCTTAACACTCTTATAGCTGCTTTGTGAATAGATACAGTGAATAAATTTGTCATTACATACAACTTTATCTAAGTTTGGATTATGGAAAAGCTATATGATGATTCTTGGGCCCCGATATTGAAACCTTTGTTCAGTCAGCCCTATATGAAACAATTGTCTGCATTTGTACAACAAGAGCGTCAACGGACAAAGGTATTTCCGCCGGCTAATCTGGTAATGAACGCTTTTAAGCTCACTCCGCTCCCAAATGTTAAAGTTGTTATTTTGGGTCAGGATCCCTATCATAACGATGGTCAGGCGCATGGACTATCTTTTTCTGTTCCAGAAGGAATCGTGCCGCCACCTTCATTAAAAAATATATTTAAGGAGCTACAGGATGACATCGAAGGATTTGTGGAACCCGGTTCCGGGGATCTGACAGCCTGGGCTAAACAAGGGGTTTTGTTGCTCAATGCGACATTAACTGTGCAGGCGCATTTGGCGGGTTCTCATCAAAAAAGAGGTTGGGAAGTTTTTACCGATAGTATTATCCATGCTATTTCGCAACAGTGTGAACATGTGGTTTTTATGCTTTGGGGGAGTTATGCGCAAAAGAAGAGTGTATTAATTGATGCACGTAAACATCTTATTTTGACATCGGTACATCCATCTCCGCTTTCTGTTTATAGGGGATTTTTTGGGAGCAAACACTTTTCAAAGGCAAATAAATATTTGGTGGAACATGGTAGAGCTCCGATTGACTGGCGATTGTCTTAGTTGTGTGGTTGTTGTTAGAAAACATCATCCACACTTCAATGATACAGGATTAGGGTATCCAGTTTGGGAAAGAAGATAGCGAACTTATTACGCTCGGATGATGTTTTCAAAGATTTAATTTTAGTATTCCAAAGGAATGATCGGTTCCTTTTTGCTGGTTGACATGATCATCATTGTCTGGAATGTTTTCACAAATGGAATTTTGGCAATTTTTTCCATAATTACACCTTCATACGCTTTTATGTCTTTCACGTAGACCTTAAGTATAAAGTCGCAATTGCCTGTGACATGGTGACATTCGGTTACCTCGGGAATCATTTTTACAGCAGCAACAAACTCGGGAATAGCATTGTGGGTATGGAAGTCTAGTGAAATCTGTATAAAGGACTTGATCCCAAGACCTAATTTTTCTTCGTCAACAAAAGCATGGTAACTCTTGATGAAACCTGAATTTTCAAGTTTTCTTACACGTTCTAATGTTGGTGCGGGAGATAGTCCGATACTTGATGCTAATTGCAAATTGGTAATGCGGCCATTCTCTTGTAATAGCTTAAGAATTTTTAAATCTGTTTTGTCTGGTGCAAACGGCATATTTTAGAGTCTTAATAATCAATAGTATTTGTAAATATACAAAATTATATTTGGAAATTTAACAATATACAAAATTATTGGTGATTAATAGATTTTAGTTATAGATCCATATGTTAATTATAATTTTAATTGATTTAAAATCATTTGACTGTCATAATCGTTTGAAATGTGCGCATTTCAATGAAATGGAGTGATAAATGTCATTTTTTTATTAAAAATACCTGTTTGAGCGGATATAAAATGTATTTTATTGGCTTTGAAATTGTAACTTTGCAGTTCGATAGTTGCGGAGGTTAAACCCCTCCCGAATTAGTTAAACCGTGAGAGCGCAATATGAGTACTAAAGACGACGATTTATTAAAAGAGCTAGAGCTCGAAGAATATAAATACGGGTTCACGACAGATATCGAAATGGAAATCGCAGCCAAAGGCCTTACAGAGGAGACGGTTCGTTTTATTTCGGCAAAAAAGAATGAACCTGAGTGGTTATTGGAGTGGAGATTGAAAGCTTTTCGTCATTTTTTGACGTTAAAAATGCCTACTTGGCAAAATTTTAGAGCTCCAGAGATTGATTTTCAAGATCTATCTTATTATGCTGCCCCTAAAGCAAAACCGCAATTAAATTCCATGGATGAGGTTGATCCTGAGTTGATTGCCACTTTCGAAAAGTTAGGTATCCCTTTGGATGAGCAAAAGATTTTGGCAGGAGTGGTCGCGGTCGATGCTGTTTTTGATTCTGTATCAGTAAAAACAACATTTCGCGAGAAGCTGAAAGAGCAAGGGGTGATTTTCTGTTCATTTGGCGAGGCGGTTCAAGAACATCCCGATTTAGTAAAGAAATATTTGGGAACTGTAGTTCCCCAAACAGATAATATTTACGCTGCATTAAACTCGGCCGTTTTTTCGGATGGATCATTTGTTTATGTTCCAAAAGGAGTGAAATGTCCAATGGAACTTTCTACTTACTTCCGTATTAATGCACAGAATACAGGCCAATTCGAACGTACATTGATTGTTGCCGATGAGGGTGCGTATGTGTCTTATTTGGAGGGGTGTACCGCACCGATGCGTGATGAAAATCAACTGCACGCTGCCGTTGTAGAATTGATTGCTGAACGCGATGCAGAAATTAAATATTCTACCGTACAGAACTGGTACCCTGGTGACAAAGACGGTAAAGGGGGGATTTTTAACTTCGTAACGAAACGTGGTATCTGTAAAGGTGATAATAGTAAAATTTCTTGGACGCAGGTCGAAACTGGATCTGCAATTACTTGGAAGTATCCGGGAGTAATCCTAAAAGGCGATAATTCGATCGGTGAGTTTTATTCCGTAGCGATGACTCGTAATTTTCAGGTTGCAGATACAGGAACGAAAATGATCCACTTAGGCAAGAATACAAAATCTAAAATTGTTTCCAAAGGTATTTCTGCTGGAAAAAGCCATAATAGTTATAGAGGCTTGGTAAAAATCGGTCCGAATGCGGATAACTCACGAAATTTTACACAATGTGATTCTTTGTTGATCGGGGATAAATGCGGAGCACATACATTCCCATATATCGAAAACCGTAATAAAACTGCAAAATTAGAGCACGAGGCAACTACGTCAAAAATTGGTGAAGACCAAGTCTTTTATTTAAACCAACGTGGTATAGATTCTGAAAAGGCAGTTGGATTAATTGTTAATGGTTATGCCAAAGAAGTGTTGAATCAACTGCCAATGGAATTTGCTGTTGAAGCGCAGAAATTATTGGCGATTTCTTTAGAAGGTTCAGTAGGATAGATAAAAAATAATTGAACAAGCTAGCTAATACTAGCGTATTGTTCAATACTCAATACGAATAAAATGTTAAGCATTAAAAATTTACATGCGTCTGTAGAAGACAAACAGATATTAAAGGGATTAAACCTAGAGGTTAAAGCTGGAGAAGTCCATGCGATTATGGGGCCTAACGGAGCTGGAAAAAGTACTTTAGGTAATGTATTGGCAGGACGTGAATCGTATGAAGTCAGCGAAGGTTCTGCTTTATTGGACGGAGTTGATTTATTGGATCTTTCTCCCGAGGACCGTGCCCGTGAGGGGTTGTTTCTTGCATTCCAATACCCTGTTGAAATTCCGGGAGTATCAAATATCAATTTCCTAAAAACAGCGGTAAATGATATCCGTGAGTATAAAGGTTTGCCTCCAATGGAAGCCAAAGAGTTCTTACAAATGGTAAAAGACAAGCAAAAGCTGGTTGAATTTTCAGCCAACTTAGCTAACCGTTCTTTAAATGAAGGATTCTCTGGTGGTGAGAAAAAGCGTAATGAGATTTTTCAATTGGCAATGTTGAACCCCAAATTGTCCATTTTGGATGAAACAGATTCGGGTTTGGATATCGATGCACTTCGTATTGTTGCAAATGGTGTGAACCAGTTACGTTCTAAAGACAACGCTTTTGTTGTTATCACACACTACCAACGTTTATTGGATTATATCGTTCCAGATTTTGTTCACGTATTGTACAATGGTCGTATCGTGAAATCAGGCCCTAAAGAATTGGCTTTGGAGCTAGAAGAAAAAGGATACGATTGGTTAAAAGAATATGATACACAAAACGCCTAATCTTTACACCGATAAAAATAGGAGTAAAAGAGAATTTCGGCGATTTGATTAAAAAATAACATGAGTACATTAGTTTCAGAATCATTACTTCAACAAGTGTTGGGAGCTTTTAAAGAGCAACGTGTTTCAGACGAGCCAACTTTCTTTACAGAGGCACGTCAGCAAGCATTCGAACGTTTTGAAGCCGTAGGCTTTCCCACAGTTAAGAATGAAGAATGGAAATATACAAACATCCACAGTATTGTCAATAAGCCTTATGCGCTTGATGTAGATGTGGATATCGAGGGCTTGGATTTTAGTGCGGGAGAGATCCCGAATTTAGATGCGTACCGTATTATTCTGGTTAATGGCCAGTATGTATTGGCTGTAAGTGAGCTGGAAAAAGTAAAAGGACTTGAGGTTATTCCGATGGATGACGCTGTTACTGAACCTGCATTTCAAGCACATTTTGCTAAATATGCTGATAAGTCTGATAATATCATGGTAGCGCTTAATACAGCTGCTTTTACCAACGGTGTATTTATCCATTTGAAGAAAGGTGTTGTACTTGATAAGCCTATACAGATTATTCATGTAGCGACAGGAAAAGAAGATTTCTTTGCGCAAACACGGAATTTGGTTGTTGTTGAGGCGAACGCTGAACTTGAGTTGATCGAAAGCTTTATCACTGCAGATGGTGCCGCAAGCAATGTGAACAATAAAGTTTCAGAGATTGTCGTAAAAGAGAATGCCAAAGTTCAACATTACTATCTTCAAGTTGCCCAATCTGTAAGTCGGTACTTTAATCATACGGAAGTATATCAAGAGAAATACAGTCTTTATAATAACTACAATTGTAATTTCCCCGGTGCATCTTTTATCCGTAATAATATTAATGTGCGTCTGGATGCAGAAAATGTAGAAAGTCATTTGTACGGTATTAACCTGACCGCGGGAGATCAATTGGTCGATAATCACACTGTCGTAGATCATCTTAAACCACATTGTGAATCATACGAATGGTATAAAAATATAACACAAGATAAATCTACAGCTGTTTTCAACGGAAAAATCTTTGTTCGGGAGGATGCACAAAAAACCAATGCTTTCCAACAGAACAATAATATGTTGATGTCAGATAGTTCAGCGGTTTATACAAAGCCCCAACTGGAGATTTTTGCAGATGATGTGAAATGTTCACATGGATGTACGATCGGTCAGTTTGATAATGAAGCTTTGTTTTATTTGAGAGCACGCGGAATTGGTGAGGAGTCAGCACGTATTCTTCTCGTACATGCATTTGCATTTGACGTAACAACTCGTTTTTCAAATGAGGTTGTTCGGAGATATGTCGAAGAATTGGTTGAAGAAAGCCTAAGAACAAACTAAACAAATCACACAAACTATACACATATAAGGCGTTTACCAAGTTGGTAAACGCCTTATTTTTTATAAAGTATTTTCAAGGACCTTGAGCACGATTTTAACAAGCTGATTTTCCTAATTTGTGTTTTTAGTATTTTTCTTCTATTTTTGATTTGCTATGTACATGTCTTTATATACAACTTACGCTTATAAACCTTGGGTTTTATAGCTCATTTACGTTTTTAAAATCTTAATAGAACGCATCCGCTCACGAAACGAACGGCTTGTTTAATACTGAGATATCAAAAAGTCAGCTTTAACTGATTTGATATTCAGGAAAGAACTGCCTTCTTTTTCCTTCGTTGGTTCGGCAGGCGTAATAAACGTCTTATTTTAATGTGTTGGTCATTCTTGATCATACACCTGTTGTATTTTATATAAAATTTTATGGAAAAAAATAACTGGTTTCGTACCTATAGTTATATATGGACTGGGCAATTTATCTCTTTGCTGTCTAGTTCAGCTGTCAACTTTTCCATCATGATATGGTTGAGTTTGACGCACAAGTCTGCTGAAGTATTGGCTTTTGCTGCTATTGCAGGTTTATTGCCACAAGCGATCATCGGGCCCTTTGCTGGTGTCTATATTGATCGATGGGATAGAAAGAAAGTCATGATCTTTGCGGATGGCTTTATCGCGTTCTGTACATTAGGAATGACCTTTGTACTCAAAAGCGATGGTACCAATATGTTTTTGATATATCTGTTAATGGCCTGTCGTTCGATCGGCTCCGCATTTCACTCGCCAGCCATGCAGGCGATTGCGCCACTTCTCGTTCCGGAAGACAAATTATTACGCGTATCGGGTATTAATCAGATGTTACAATCAGTAAGTAGCATTGCCGGTCCTGCATTGGGAACTTTGGCTATTAGCTATTTTCCTATTTCGACTGTCTTATATCTGGATGTTATTGGCGCTGTAGTCGCGATCACCTCACTACTCTTTGTGACTATACCCCACCTGTCCCGTTCTAATGTGAAACCTTCTATTTCTGCTGTTTTGGATGATCTAAAACAGGGGATGAGCACTATTTATCATAATAGAGGACTAAGAATATTATTCCTATATGCCATGGTGGCGACTTTTTGTATTATGCCTGTTGCCATTATGTTCCCCTTGTTGACCATCGGTCATTATGGCGGCGGTAAGTGGGAGATGAGTATTATTGAGATTGTGTGGGGAGTAGGTATGCTCGTTGGAGGCAGTTTTTTGGGACTTGCTAAAGTATCCCTATCAAAAGTAGTATTAGTGAACAGTATGCATATTGTACTGGGGATAACCTTTGCGCTATCGGGTTGGTTTCCCTCGACCTGGTTTATGCCGTTTGTTATGATGACAGGCTTGGGCGGAGTCTCCATGTCTATTTTCTCGGCATCATTCATGACAATTATTCAAGAGCAGGTTCCAGTAGAAATGTTGGGGCGTGTTTTCTCGCTTTATTTTAGCATTGCCATTTTACCAAGCATGATAGGACTTCTTTTTACAGGCTTTATCGCAGATGCAATCGGTGTATCGACAGCTTTTATTATTGCAGGTCTTATTGTCGTGCTGGTTGGGCTATTGTCTTTTTTTAATACGTCAATTATGAGTTTAGGGCGCACGGAAAAGTAAGTTGAGCACAAATAAAAAACGCTTCCAAATTTTGGAAGCGTTTTTTATTTGGAGCGAAAGACGAGATTCGAACTCGCGACCCCAACCTTGGCAAGGTTGTGCTCTACCAACTGAGCTACTTTCGCGTTGATGCTACAAAAGTAAGGCATTTCTTATTATTCTGCAAGAGAAAAAGTAAAAAAAATCTTAACTTAAATCAATTGCATCGACACAGTTAATTCCATCTATAGCTGCCGAAATAATACCTCCAGCATAGCCGGCTCCCTCTCCGCAAGGGTAAAGTCCTTTGACCTGAGGGTGTTGCAGGTTTTCTTTGTTTCGAGGTATGCGTATGGGGGAAGATGTTCTCGATTCTACCCCAACTAAAATCGCTTCATTTGTATAATATCCTTTCATCTTTTTTCCAAATATTGGAAGCGCACCGCGTAGGGCTTCGTGCACAAAAGTTGGTAGAACCTCGCTCAGATCTGCTGAAGATGTACCGGGTTTGTAGGAATTCTCAGGTAGGTGCATCGAGACCCGTCCCTCAACGAAGTCAACCATGCGTTGTGCGGGTGCAACAAGACTTCCTCCACCAACCTCGAAAGCTTTGCGTTCAATTTGCTTTTGAAAATTCAGTAAAGCAAAGGGATCATTTAGTGCATTAGGTATATCTTCGAGGTTGATCTGGATGACGGTGCCTGAATTGGCATGTGGATTATTCCGTTTGGAAGGGGACCATCCGTTGACGACGATTTCACCATGGTCTGTTGCACAAGGAGCGATAACACCACCTGGGCACATACAGAATGAGAATACACCACGATCATTAACCTGTTCGACTAGACTATAATAGGCTGGTGGTAAATGCTCGCTTCTGACCTGGCAATGGTATTGTGCCTGATCAATAATAGCCTGTGGGTGTTCTATGCGGACGCCTAGCGCAAAGGCTTTTGCTTCGATCAGCCAGTTGTTGCGATAAAAAAGTTCAAAAATATCCCTAGCGGAGTGACCAGTAGCCACGATAACATGATCAGCTTTGATTTCCTCTCCACTGGCTAATTTTACACCACGAACCTGACCAAAGGATTCCAATATATCCTCTACACGTTGGTCGAAAAGAAATTCGCCACCAAATTCGATCACACTCTCCCGCATCGCTTCAATAATATGAGGGAGCTTGTTTGTACCGATATGGGGGCGGGCATTCACTAAGATGTCTGTTGTCGCTCCATGAGATACAAAAAGTTTGAGCACTTTGTCTACGTCTCCCCTTTTATTGGAGCGTGTATAAAGCTTCCCGTCTGAGTAAGTACCTGCACCACCTTCTCCAAAACAGTAATTGGATTCAGGGTTTACAATACCTTCGCGGTTTAACTTCGCAAGATCACGTCTCCGGTCCTGTACTTTTTTGCCTCTTTCGATGACAATTGGTTTGAGCCCACGTTCGATACAGCGAATTGCCGCAAATAGACCAGCGGGACCTGCACCAACGATAATGACCGGTTTTCCATTTTGGACAGATTTAAAATGATTTTCATAAATTTCCGGTAGTGGGAACTCGTCTATATAATAAATGACCCTCGCTCGATAGACCACCTGCTTACTGCGGGCATCAATAGAACGTTTACGTATTTTATAACCTTTGACCTGTTGAGGTTTGAGACGTAGGGCTTTTACACCTTGTTGTAGAATATATTGCTCATCTTCGATTTTTTCGGGAAGGATAGCAATCTCAATTTCTTTTTGCATAAGATAAAGGGCTGGGTTTTTATCCCAAAACCGCGACAAAGTTACGGAATATTGGCTGTTTGCCGATTTGGAAATAAAAATATTCTTATCTTAGTAAGAGCTTGGTATATGCTTTGATAGTGTAACCGTATAATTTGAATAGTATTTAATTCTTTGAACAATGAAAATGAAAAGATTTTTAGTAGCCCTATGCGGTTTATTTGCATTGGTATCATTAAACTCATGTGGTTACAATACGATGGTTTCTCAAGATGAAAACGTCAAAGGGAAATGGGCACAGGTTGAAAATGCTTACCAGCGCCGTGCTGATTTGGTGCCAAACTTGGTGAATACCGTCAAAGGGGCAGCAAAACATGAGGAGAGCACATTGACGGCGGTGGTTGAAGCGAGAGCTAAGGCAACATCTGTTACTATTAATGCAGATGATTTGTCAGAAGAAAACATCGCGAAGTTTCAAAAAGTGCAAGATCAGTTTAGTGGCTCTTTGAGTCGTCTTTTAGCTTCAGTAGAGGCGTATCCAGACTTGAAGGCAAATCAAAACTTCTTGGAGTTACAGGCTCAATTGGAAGGTACAGAAAACCGTATCTCGACTGAACGCAGAGCTTATAACGAGGCTGTGCAGCAATTTAATACGACTGTACGTAGCTTCCCAAATAATTTAATGGCTGGTATGTTTGGATTTAAAGCCAAGGGAACGTTTACTGCTGCTCCTGGCTCAGACAAAGCACCGACCGTATCATTCTAATAATACCTTTATTAGAAATATATGATATAATGGATGATGCGGCTTGCGTATGGGCCCTTCATCCATTTTTTATACCGAATGTTTTATAAGTGTTTGCCGGAAGACGTCGTCAGACAGACGAATGCGCTAATGCAAACATAAATGAAGATATATATATATGGCTTTAAATGCTGAGGAACAAGAAAGGGTCGTCCATGCCATCAACCTGGCTGAAAACGAGACATCGGGAGAAATCCGTGTTGTGATAGAAAATCATTGTCCTGATGAAGTTCATGATCGTGCAACGTACTATTTTTCCAAATTGGGCATGCACAAAACCGTGCTAAAAAATGGCGTGCTTATTTATATCGCATTGGAGGATCGTAAATTTTCTATCATTGGTGATCAAGGGATCAATCAACGGGTGGAAAGCGACTTTTGGAATTGCACCAAAGATCTTATGGTCGACGAATTCCGTATGGATAAAATTGTTGAAGGTCTAGTGAAAGGAATTGAACATGCGGGCAAACAACTAGCGAAATTCTTTCCTAGGGAACATGATGATATCAATGAACTTCCAAATGATATTGTTTTCGGTGATCGCTAGTCAATAAAAAATAAAACTTATGTCGAAATTATTTTCTCGGGTTCGGATTCCAGTCATGATAACGGTGCTGTGGGCGCTGACTTTTATGACTGCAATGGGACAGGATTTTCCAGAGACACCTAATAAGCTTGTCAACGATTATACAAATACATTGACGGCTAGTCAAAAACAGCAATTAGAGCAAAAGCTGTTGGCATTTGAAGATTCTACATCAACGCAGATTGCAGTCGTTGTCATGAACTCCACTGGAGGTTATGATATTTCTGATTATGCGGTCCGTTTGGCGAAAAAGTGGGGTGTTGGTAATAAGAAGTACAATAATGGTATTTTATTATTGGCAGCATTGGGCGACCGCGCTGTTACCATTCAAACAGGTTATGGGATTGAAGGAGCTGTTCCAGATGCAATAGCCTATCGTATTATTGAGAATGATATTAAGCCAGCATTTCGTCAGGGTGATTATTATGGTGGAGTTGACAAAGCGACGAATTCCCTGATTTCGTACGCAAAAGGAGAATATAAAGCTGACCCTAAACAACCTAGCGGTGGCGGGTCGGGATCCATTATATTTGTCATCATTGTAGTAATATTTCTTGTCGTCATGTTTTCAAATCGAGGCGGCGGTGGAAAAGGCGGCGGTCGTGTGATGAATGGTCGTGGCTCTTCCGATATTTTCTGGTGGACCTTGCTTAACGGTCTTGGTGGTGGCGGTCGTGGCGGTGACGGTGGATTCGGTGGCGGATCGGGAGGTGGGTTCGGTGGCTTTGGCGGCGGCGATTTCGGCGGCGGTGGTGCTTCAGGACGTTGGTAACAACTTTGCTAAATAATGTTAAATAGCGTGCCAGTACACAGGAAATGTTTTACATTTATGGGAAGTATATAATTATGAAAAAGGGAATATTAATGGGTTTAAGCTTTTTACCAGCCTTATTGATGGCGCAAGAAAGCTACACGGTAACAGGAAAAGTGAATGGAGCTTCTGACAAAGCCAAGGTATTTATGCAATACGCTAATAATGGTACCCGTCAGTTAGACTCAGCTGCTGTCCTTAAAGGTGAATTTAAATTCAACGGTCAGGTAGCTTCTCCAACTAAAGGCGTAATGATTTACTCTCCTGAAGGGCTTTCTTTCGGAGAACTAAGAGGCGCTCAAAAACAGCCTGAAACAGCACAATTGTATTTGTCCAAAGGCGTGATCAAAGTTGACGCATCTAAAGGTTTTAAAGATGCTACGATTACAGGTACAGCTATCAATGATGATTTTACTCAATACAAAACTTTTGTGAAACCTCATACAGATGCATACGAGGCATTAAACCAACAATATTTTGCAGCATCTGAAGCTCAAAAACAAGATCCAAAATTTATTGAGGGATTGCAAAAGCAAGCTGGGGAGATTTCTCAAAAGATGGAAAAAGCTGACGCTGAATTTATCAATAAAAATCCAAAAAGCTGGTATACATTGGATCTATTAGCAGAAAATGTAAGCGGCGAAAATGTGAATGAATATGTGGCTTCATTTGATAAACTGTCTCCGGAATTAAAAAATTCTGAGAAAGGGAAGGAATTGGCAGAGCGCATCCAAAAGTTAAAAGCGGTTGCCATAGGCTCTATAGCTCCTGACTTTACCCTACCTGATACAACTGGCAATAATGTTTCTTTATCTTCGTTGAGAGGAAAATATGTCTTGTTGGATTTCTGGGCAAGCTGGTGTGGCCCTTGTCGTCATGAAAACCCGAATGTTGTTGCAGCATTCAATAAGTTTAAAGATAAAGGATTTACAGTTTTTGGTGTTTCCTTGGACAATCCGGGTAAGAAAGATGCTTGGATGAAAGCGATCCATGACGATAATTTGCAGCAATGGCCGCATGTTTCCGATTTACAAGGTTGGAAATCTGCTCCTGTTAAATTATATGAAGTTCGTGGAATTCCGCAAAACTTCTTAATTGATCCTTCAGGCAAAATTGTTGCTTCAAATCTAAGAGGCGAAGCATTAGAAGCTAAATTGGCAGAATTGTTAAAATAGTCTGTTCTTACAGTCTAAGACTGCGCTATACAAAAACACTTATTTAAAATCTTTTATATAAGAGAGATTTTGAATAAGTGTTTTTTGTTAAGGAGTAGCCTACATATCTTTTCTTTATCTTTGCTTAGAAGATTAACTTGGTTTTCCTCCTTTAGGATGTAGGGATCATATGGGGGCTTTGAAAGGATCTGATCCAGCAAAAAACAAGAGGGATGATTTTTGGCGATTGTCAATTTATATCCGACAGGCAATCGAATTTGAGTAATCTGTAGGGATGAAATCAAGCAGAATATAACCTTGACCAGTGAGGATAATTGCTGGGGTTTTTCTTAAGTAAGTAACTGGGAGGCGTAGTACATTGAGAAAATAATAAAATGAGAAAGAAACTGATTGTGGTGATGGCTTTGGCTATATGTGCCGTTGCCTGTAATTCGAAGAAAGAAAATGGTGTCCCAGTGGTTAACTTAGAGGCGCTTAATGCAATTCCTTTGGATCATGCTATTGATACGCTGGCAAAAGGAACAGCGTTTATAGATGTAACATTACCACCCAATGCACGGATAGATGAGTTATCGCAACAGGAACTAGGCCTTTTGAAGGCTGCCGCCTATCGTTTCTATCATCATGTAACATTAACAGACAACCAGTATAAAGTTAATCTCAAAGATCCAAAGTCCTTGCATATTTCCGATCAGGTTGTTAAAGCCTATGAACAAGCAATTGCAAATACCAATCATTTTGCCGATTCAATGGCTAAGGTGGGACAGGCGATCCAGCTGCCTGTCGTTAATGAAGAATATCTAAATAATTTGCTGAAGTAGCCGTTTCAAAAGAAGATAAAAAAAGATATTGAGGCAGAGTACTAAGAAATCATAAAAAACGGTGTGTCCGAGCTTATTGGACACACCGTTTTTCTTTAGTTTTTTTTGTATCTCCTAAAGTTGGTTTTAAGATATTCAACTTTCTAGAGGAAGTACTTCTAGTTTTTGGGCAACTATGTTTTCTTATATGCCAATTTGGAAGCCTGTCTTTTTATAAAGAAAGTATCTCAATGATACGAAGCAGATCTTCGTTAAGTTTAACGTTATGTTTAATAGCGCTCTTGAAAGGAGTAAATCTAACGTCACTACAGATCAGCCCAGCCATTTCGCCTCTACGGCCGGCAACAAGCGCTTCTACCGCCGCAACGCCAAGTCTGCTTGCCAATACACGGTCCATACATGTAGGGCTACCACCACGTTGGATGTGACCTAAAATAGAAAGGCGTACATCATAATGCGGGAAATTTTCTTTTATCTTTTCCGAAACGACCATCCCGCCTTCTTTGTCCCCTTCAGCAACGATGATAATACGTGAGGATTTATTTTTACGGCTCTTATCCAGCCTTTTCATGATTGCGTCGTAATCAACCTCAAACTCTGGAACCAATACAGCTTCAGCACCGGTACTTATTCCTGAACGGATGGCGATCAAGCCCGAATCGCGTCCCATAACCTCAATAACAAAAACACGATCATGGGATTCTGCGGTATCACGGATCTTATCTACGGCCTGAATAACAGTGTTTATTGCGGTATCATAACCAATGGTAAAATCAGTCCCGGCCAGGTCATTATCGATTGTTCCCGGTAGGCCGATGATTGGAAAGTCAAATTCATCGATGAATTTTGAAGCGCCTGTAAACGTTCCGTCACCACCGATCACAACCATTGCATCAATTCCATGACTGCGTAAATTATCATAAGCTTGTTTACGTCCTTCAATAGTTTTGAAAGCTTCACTGCGGGCAGTTTTTAGGATTGTTCCACCACGTTGTATGATATTAGCTACGGATTTGGCATCCATGGGGATAATCTCTCCATTTACCAAACCATCATAGCCCCTGCGCACACCAAATACTTCAAGATTGTTAAAGATACCAGCTCTTACGACTGCGCGGATACCGGCATTCATTCCTGGAGCATCTCCTCCAGATGTCAAAACAGCAATTTTTTTAATGTTACTCATACGTACTCAAACTTAGCTATTTTTACGCTTATATACAATTATATTTCTGTTATAAAAAGTTCGAAATCGCTTAAATGCAATTAAATAATAGCCCTCTACTGTGCAATTAATCTAAGCGAGCAGCAAACTTCATGTAAACTTCACAATAGTCCTTTTAAGATTAAAAAACTATTATTTTGTTAACGAGTAGACTTATTTCTTAGCTTTAAAAGCATCAATTCCACTTTGTAAGAAAGCCTTGTATTGTTCAATATTATAGTTTGCACCAGTTTGGGGTACTAGTACCTTTCCAGAGGCGTCAACAATAACATATAAAGGCTGGGAATTGCTATTGAAAGAAGATGCTTGAAAATCACTGTTTTTATTACCGATTGTTTTGATTTTCTTGCCACTATATTTGGAAACAAATTGTTCATTTGCAGGTAATTCTGTTTTATCATCGACGAACAGTTCAGCCATAATAAATTCTTCCTTTAATAATTTTGCTACAGCGGGGTCTGTCCATACATTTGCTTCCATTTTTCGGCAATTGACACAGTTCCATCCCGTAAAATCGATTAATACAGGCTTATTCACTTCTTTTGCGGTTTCCAAAGCTTGATCATAATCGTAGTATGGGTCAAACCCTTTTGGGGTACCACGCTCATGGAAGATCTCCGCATATTTTTTTACTTTACCATCACTGTGAGCCGGTGCACTTGCTACTCCAGCCGAAAGGTCGAAGTCCTGTGTCGCAGAAGGTGGTAAAAAAGCAGAGATTGATTTCAATGGTGCCCCCCAAAGACCAGGGACCATATAGACCACAAAGGAGAATACGACGATTGCAAGTATAGTGCGTGGTACAGAAAGGAATTTTAGTTCACTATCATGCGAAAATTTGATCTTCCCAATAAGATATAAGCCCATGAGACCAAATATGGCAATCCACAAGGATAGGAATACCTCACGATCCAGCCAATTCCAGTGATAAGCCAGATCTACATTGGACAAAAACTTTAAGGCTAAGGCGAGCTCTAAAAATCCAAGAACTACTTTTACCGAATTGAGCCATCCTCCCGATTTGGGCAATGATTTTAACATCGAAGGAAACATGGCGAATAGGCCGAAAGGAATCGCTAATGCAATGGAAAAACCCAACATACCGACTGCAGGACCTAGACGTTCGCCTTTGGAAGCAGCTTCAACGAGTAAGGTGCCGATGATCGGACCTGTACACGAAAAAGATACAAGCGATAGGCTAAATGCCATGAAGAAAAGTCCTATAAGCCCCCCTTTATCTGATTTGGCATCCATTTTATTGACAAAAGAACTTGGTAAGGTGATTTCGAAAGCGCCAAAAAACGATGCCGCAAAAACGACAAGCAATAGAAAAAACAGGAAATTGAAGATCCCATTGGTCGATAAGGCATTAAGTGCATCAGAGCCGAAAGCAATTGTGATAATCATTCCGAGCGCCACATAGATCACAATTATAAAGAGACCATAGAGCAGCGCTTTACTAATACCGCTTGCGCGAGTCCCAGATTGTTTTGTGAAGTAGCTGACTGTTAATGGTAGCATTGGGAATATACATGGCATCAAAAGTGCGGCAAAACCACCAATTAATCCAGCGATAAAAATATTCCAAAGTGACTTTTTCCCAGTATCCGAGTTATCAGAAGAAACATTTGTCGTTGCCTTATTCAATTTGCTGCTATCTTGACTCAGGGTTGTGTCCGGGGCGTCCGAAAAAGCTAAGTCCTCCGGCACGGCCTCCGCAACGGGAGTTGTGTCAGGCGAAGATTCAAATTGAAGCCCTTCGGTACTCGTTAAACTATCTTGTTCGAAGGCAAATGCCGTCGTTGTAAGCGAAAGACTAAAAAAAGCAATTAAAAGTAGAAAAAATGTGTTTTTTAACATGCGTATCTGTTTCTGATGTCAGCTTCAAAAATAAAAAAAGGCGATGAGAATCGCCTTATTATTTTATCCGTGTATGATCATTTTTACTATTTGATTGTCACAGCAAAAGCATATTCGTCAGGAGGGAGACATTGTGATGCATCACAAGCTTGCCATTCAACGGTACCTTTTACTGTCGCAGTACCTTTGTTCAGCTTTACTTTTTGTTGAAAGATCACTTCATTTGTAAAGTAACCAACGTCCATTTTAAATACCTCTTCGTGTTTAACTTTTGGTTTTGGCTCAGCTGTTTTACCAACTAATGCGTAGTCGGCAGCTTTTGCAAAATTAAAGGAAGTTGGAATAGGCCCACCATCTTTTACATTTTGAGAATAAATGTGCCAACCATTTTGGATGGTTCCTTTGACATAGACAATCGCCTCTTTGCTGTTCAGTTTCTTGCTGGCTACAGTCCATTTTACAGGTTTGTGAATCTGAGCGAAGGCTCCAGTAACTGCGAAAATTACTGCAGTTATTAACAATACTAATTTTTTCATTTTCCTAAACAATTATTGCAGTTCGTGATACACCTTTGATACTTACGATTGGTAAAGGTTTAATTTCTCTGCGTTACAAATTTAACATATTCTAAAATGGATTATCTGAATTTAGTGTAAAGATTAGGATATAAGGTGGCTTATCTCTTTGATCTCGAATTGTTGCAGTTTGCCGTCAATAAGTACTTGGAGCCGGCCATCAATCTCCACTGCCTTAATGATCCCTGTCTTTTTCTCGCCTGCAATTAAAAATTGTCGTTTCTGGTCTCTCCAAAATAGGGACTCATTATAACGGTTCAATATAGACTGCCAAGATTGGGTGAAGAGGTTGTTGTATTCCTTTTGGATACTTTCAAAAAGCTCAGTGGCGAGATCCCTTATGACATAATCGGCTCTGTTTGTAAGAACAGCCAACGAAGTAATTGTTGTTGCTGTGTCAAAATTGACCTGATTGATATTGATGCCGATTCCGACAATAGATGCTTCAATTTTATTTCCCTTTAATTTATTTTCAATAAGGATACCTGCTATTTTTTTGTTGCCGACATAAATATCATTGGGCCATTTTACAGCTATATCTTGCTCAGTTTTGCATTTAAGCCACTTAACTACCGCGATTGCAATGGTTGCTGAGAGCGCAAATTGTTGGGCAATTGGCAAGAAATACGGTTTTAAGAGAATTGATGTCGTCAGATTTTTCCCTGGTTCGCTGACCCAGACGCTTCCACGCTGCCCTTTTCCCTGAAACTGTTCTTCTGCTAAAATGGCAGTGCCTTCTGCGAGTGGCGTGAATTTTGACATTAATTCTCGTAAATAATCATTTGTAGAGGCAACTTTGTCAAGATATATTGTATTTTGACCAATGATAAGTCCCGAAATATTGTTATTTTGCAAACTGAAAGTATTAAATAAATATTAAGTCAAAACTATCATATTTTTTAATGAGTAAAAATAAAAGTTCAGAATTGTCGCAACGTCTATCAGAAATTATCGTTCACGGTATGCAGGAAAAGAAAGCAAACGAGATCGTTCGCTTGGATTTAAGAGATCTTCACAGTTCTGTTTCTGATTATTTTGTGATTTGTCATGCCGACTCCAACATTCAGGTAAACGCAATTGCCAAAAGTGTTGAGGAGGAAGTCTATAAGGCTTTTGGTCAAGAACCCCAATATAAAGAAGGACAATCAAACGGAGAATGGTTGATTTTGGATTTTGTCGACGTGGTTGTGCATATCTTTAAGACCGAAAAAAGAGCGCATTACGGTATTGAAGATCTGTGGGGAGATGCACAGATTCAACATTTCCAGAGTGCTTAATACCCCGCCTCAATACATTAATTTACACAGAAAATATAATTATACGATATAATGAAAAAAATCCCAAGTAGTAAGGTAAGCCCAAAACCGCCAAAATTCAATTTTGTGTGGCTAATGATTGCCATGTTTTTAGGTTTTTTTGCCTTACAATATGTTTTTGGAGAAAACCCGGCTAAAGAAATTAGCTATAGTGATTTTGAAACACGCATGTTAAAGACCGGCGCTGTTGAGCGTCTGGAAGCATATAAGAAAAATGATCTTGTCGAGGTAGAAGTCTATCTAAAAAAGGGTTGGAAAGACAATCCCGCTTTTAAGGACGTAGCCAAGAGTAATGATCCCATTCCAAGCCTTGCAGGTCAAGAGGAAACAGGTCCACAGTATATCTTTAAAGATGCCTCAGCAGAGGTTCTGGAGAAAAAGTTAGCGGCATCGCAGGCCGAACTGGCTCCGGGAACACCTAAGGTACAATTAAAGTATGCCGATCGCTCTAATCCTTGGGCGAGCTGGTTTGTGACATTTATGTTGCCATTGTTGGTATTGGCAGCGATCTGGATTTTCTTAATGCGCCGCATGGGCGGTGGAGCTGGAGGTGGCGGCGGAGCAATATTTAATATTGGCAAATCCAAAGCGCAGTTATTCGATAAAGAATCACAAATCAATATTACCTTTAATGATGTGGCTGGTTTAGAGGAAGCGAAACAAGAGGTAATGGAAATTGTGGATTTCTTGAAAAACCCGCGCAAATACACGAATCTAGGAGGTAAAATTCCAAAAGGAGCATTGCTTGTAGGCCCTCCGGGAACAGGTAAAACCTTATTGGCAAAAGCTGTTGCTGGTGAAGCACAGGTGCCCTTTTTCTCCCTATCTGGTTCAGATTTCGTAGAGATGTTTGTCGGTGTGGGTGCTTCACGTGTCCGTGACTTGTTCAAACAAGCCAAGGAGAAAGCTCCATGTATTATTTTTATTGATGAGATTGATGCGATCGGTCGTGCCCGTGGTAAAAACTCAATGATGGGTGGTAATGACGAACGTGAAAATACATTGAACCAGTTGTTGGTGGAAATGGATGGTTTCGGTACGGATTCAGGTGTTATTATTTTAGCTGCAACAAACCGTATTGATGTGTTGGATAGTGCATTGTTGCGTCCAGGACGTTTCGACCGTCAGATTTCTATTGATAAACCAGATTTGATCGGTCGTGAGCATATTTTTAAAGTGCACTTAAAACCGTTAAAGTTATCTGCAGAGGTAGATGCCAAAAAATTATCCGCACAGACACCAGGTTTTGCGGGAGCAGAGATCGCCAACGTATGTAATGAAGCTGCGTTGATCGCTGCACGCAAAAACAAACCTGAGATAGATATGCAAGATTTTCAAGATGCCGTGGATCGTGTGATCGGTGGTCTTGAGAAGAAAAATAAAATCATTTCTCCCGAAGAGAAACGTATTGTTGCTTATCACGAAGCAGGGCATGCTATCGCGGGCTGGTATCTGGAACATGCAGATCCTTTGGTGAAGGTTTCTATTGTTCCCCGCGGAGTAGCGGCTTTAGGATATGCACAATATCTCCCTCGAGAGCAGTTCTTATATACAACTGAACAGCTGATTGACAGCTTGTGCATGACTATGGGGGGGCGTGTAGCTGAAGATATTACTTTCGGAAGAATTTCTACAGGTGCTCAAAATGATCTGGAACGTATCACGCAACTTTCTTATGCAATGATTGCCATCTACGGTATGAACGATAAAGTTGGAAATGTATCTTTCCGTGACAGCTCAGAAGCTTCTTTTCAAAAACCATACTCTGACAAAACGGCAGAATTGATTGATGCCGAAGTTCGTAATCTGATTACAGACGTTTATGCGCGTACAAAACAACTTTTGTTGGATAAACGTGAAGGCTTAATCAAAATTGCGGAGAAGCTGTTGGAAAAAGAAATCCTTTTCCAATCTGATCTTGAAGAAATTTTAGGTAAACGTCCTTTCGAGACCAAGACAACTTATGATGAGTTTGTCAATGGAGCTGACGGTGGCGGTGTTCCTCAGACCGATTTACCATTGGACGTTCACCCCGATGAGGCGACTTCAAAAGAACAACGATTGGATAACTCGTCTAATAGTTTAAACTAATTTAGATTTTACAGCGCTAGACCAACTCTAGCGCTGTATTTATATTACTATTGAGCCATGAACGTAAAGAACGCGACAGCGAAGGAGGTAATGTTAAAACGTATACGCCAAGCATTACTTCAAAAAAATGATAATCCACATCCTAATTTCAAAGAAACGCCCCTTTACAAAGACGAGGATGAATTGGTGGATCTTGTTTTTGTTCGTGAACTAACAGCTGCTGGTGGCAAGTTTCTTTATTGCGATGGTGAGATTGGTCTGATCGAGAATTTGATTGCTTTAACCGAGCTTAACAATATTAAAAATATCTATGCCTGGGAGCAGGGGATTCAAAACCTCCTGAGCCCCTATGGTTTCCCCTTTTTCAAAACGGAGAAGGACTTTGAATCTGCCAATGCGAGTATTACATCATGTGAGGCATTGATCGCACGTAATGGGAGTATTATGGTCAGCAATGCCAATGCCTCCGGGCGCCGGTTGAGTATCTATCCACCGATTCACATCGTTGTTGCTAAAGCTTCTCAATTAGTTTGGGACGTGAAAGATGCCTTGATATACATCCAAAAACGTTATGGACAGGAAATTCCGACTATGATATCAACTATTACAGGACCTTCGCGAACAGCAGATATTGAGAAGCGATTGGTTCTGGGGGCTCACGGTCCCAAAGAACTCTATGTTTTACTTTTAGAAGACCGTTTCTAGGCATGCTTACTTTATACTTACAACAAGCTCCCGTAGCGAGTATTATTTTCTTTTTTACGCTTGTCACGAGTATCTATACCTTTTCTCATGAACAGCTTTATGGCAAATTAATGCTCCATCCATACAGCATCGCCCGTAAACAGCGCGTGTATACGATATTGACCAGTGGTTTTATCCATAAAGACTGGGGGCACCTCTTGTTCAATATGATCACGTTTTATTATTTCGCTTTTCGATTGGAAATGATATTGGCACAGGCCAGCCCTTATGGACACCTCTTTTTTGCCGTCATTTATTTCGGTAGTTTGGTGTTGAGTGACATTCCAACGATTGTTCAGCAAAAAAATAATTATGGCTATTACAGCTTAGGAGCATCCGGTGCTATCTGTGCGGTATTATTTAGCTATATCCTCTTTGATCCAAGGACAAAAATAGGGGTGATGTTTATCATTGGTGTGCCGGCTTATTTATTTGCATTTTTGTTTTTGGGGTATTGTATTTGGGCCTCCAAAAAGGGACAGGACGGAATTAACCATGATGCGCATTTTTTTGGAGCATTGTCCGGATTGATCTTGACAATAATTTGTTTCCCCTGGGTAATAAAACACTGTCTGGCACAGTTCTAAAATTTTCCACCCCAGGTCTCCCGATCCAGACTTCTGTACTGAATTGCCTCCGCGAGATGATGATTCTCGATTGTAGGGCTATTTTCCATATCTGCAATGGTGCGGGCAACTTTTAATATCCGGTCATAAGCCCTGGCGGAGAGGCTTAGCCGGTCAATAGCTGTCTTTAATAATTTCTTTTGAGGTTCGCCGATCTGACAGATTTCTCTGGTCAACTTGCTACTCATGTGTGCATTACAATGAACGTTTGGGTAGGATTCAAATCGTTGTTTTTGAATCTCTCTCGTCTTGATGACACGATTGCGGACCGCCAGGCTGTTTTCCGAGGGGTGAGAGGCAGTCAATTCGTCGAATTGTACAGGTGTAACTTCAACATGCAGATCGATGCGATCCAACAAAGGGCCAGATATTTTACTTAAATAACGTTGAACAGTGTGACTGCCGCAGATGCATTCCTTTTCGGGGTGATTAAAATATCCGCAAGGGCAAGGGTTCATCGCGGCAACCAACATAAAGCTTGCCGGATAGTCTATGGTTAATTTGGCGCGAGATATGGTGATACTCCGTGATTCGAGCGGTTGTCGCATAACCTCAAGGACAGTTCGTTTAAATTCGGGAAGCTCATCCAGAAATAGTACACCATGATGCGATAGTGAAATTTCTCCGGGTTGGGGATTAGAACCCCCGCCTACCATGGCAACATCAGAAATGGTATGGTGAGGAGCACGAAAAGGTCGGACAGTTAATAAAGCCTCTTTGGCTTTGAGATTTCCCGAAACAGAGTGAATTTTGGTTGTTTCGAGTGATTCGGTCATATTGAGCGGAGGTAGCACCGTTGGTAATCTTTTTGCTAACATGGTCTTACCAGCGCCTGGAGGGCCTATTAAAATGACATTGTGCCCTCCAGCAGCAGCGATTTCTAATGCTCTTTTGATATTTTCCTGTCCCCCAACATCTGCAAAATCAACGTCATACTTATTTGCTTCTGCTTGAAAAAAAGATTGGATATCAACAGTGGTTGGCGGGATCTTTTTCGAACCATTGAGAAATTGGACCACTTCTGTAAGATTTTCGACAGCAATTATATCGATACCGGTAACAATAGCCGCTTCCTGTGCATTTTGTTTGGGAAGTATAATACCTTTAAAGCCATCTTTAAGCGCCTGTAAGGCAATAGGTAATACGCCTCGAATAGGCTTTATGCTACCGTCTAGGGATAATTCGCCTAGGATCAGATAATATTCTAATAACTCCGTTGTAAGCTGTCCTGAGGAAGCAAGTATGCCAATAGCGATCGATAAATCGTAGCTGGAACCTTCTTTTCTGATATCAGCCGGTGCCAAGTTGACTACAATTTTCTGCCTTGGCATGTGAAGTTGACAGGAAGTAATGGCACTTTCAATACGTCGGAGGCTTTCTTTGACAGCATTGTCAGGAAGTCCGACTATATAATAATGCAGGCCCGTAGAAACTACGACCTCAACTGTTATGGTACATGCCTCAATACCATAGACGGCACTACAATAGGTTTTGTTCAACATAAGTTTTATAATCGGTTGATTTAAAGATACTAAATATTAAATCATAAATAATAACCCTTTGCGGAATTATTGTGAACCGATAGAAAATTGTTGGAAAATGACTATATTGTAATTATATAGATTCTAGTAAATAATGGATAAATGCGGTATTTGGCAAACGATTTGCTTTAATAATTGTATTATTATCGAAGACTAGATTCATCGTATAATAGAATTAGAACTTTAAAACGAAAAAGAAATGAATGACACAAGTAAAGTAGCTTTGGCGTTGTTGGCAGGTCTTGCTGCAGGTGCAGCTTTAGGAGTTTTATTTGCTCCGGACAAAGGATCAGATACAAGAGATAAGATCAATGATTCATTAAGCGATTTGAGTGATGCTATTCGTGAGAGAGCTGAAGAACAATTCGATCAATTGAATGAGTTTAAGGAAAAAATTGTCTCCACCCTAAAAGGTAAATTAAACCAGGCCGAGGAAATTGTAGACGATGACATCATCGAGCATGCATAAGAAGCAAATTGTCCCGCAGGACAGTTTTGGGAGATACATAGAATTATAGGCTATTTCAAAAGGCTGAATATAAATATTCTATAGAAGTTCGTATAGACTTTTGAGATAGCCTAAATAAAATTAAGATGCATGGAAGAAGAAAAATTTTCACTTAGTGGTACTTTTCAAAAAACAAAAGAGTACATAGATTCCCAGTTTAAGCTCGTTAAATTGAAAACAATCGAGCGATCATCGCGGTTGATCGCGAGTTTGGTGGTGGACGCGACTAAATTGATATTCACTTTGTTTGTTGTCTTTTTCCTGTGTTTGGCTTTGGGATTTTGGCTAGGTGAGCTATTGGGAAGTTATTCATTGGGATTTCTGGCGACAGCAGGCATTTTTATGGTTATTATCGTCATCATACGAATTTTCGAACCTGCATTGGAATCTAAGTTTATGGATCTTTCCATCCGCCGCTTCCTGGCCAAGTGGAATGATGAGATTGAAGAAGAGGAAGAAGAGTTGAGAAAAAACGAAAAATTTGATAGAGAAGGGGCTACAAATGAACAATAAGCAGACAAAAATACGCAATTTGCAGGAGCTTAAAACTGAAATCGCTCGTTTAAAGGAACTTAAAAACGAACAAGAGGCTTATTTGAAAACACAATTTACGTTGTTCAACAACAAGATCGAAGCCCCAATTCGATTTTTCAATTCTTTGAAAAACAATATTCCGGGAGTGAACCTTGTTCAGCAATTATTCGCAAAAAGCAGTAACCCAGATTCAGATTGGTTGACCAAAACCTTACGTATAGGTGTTCCTTTTGTGATGAATAAGCTGTTCTTGAAAAATTCAGGCGTATTAAAAAAGGCCTTGATGTTGCTATTATCTGAACGTGCCGTCGGCCAGATCAATCAGGATAAAATCAGTGGATTAATTGGTAAACTCAGTAATTTTATCCGTCCCAAAAAGAAGAAAAAGAAAAATTCACAAATTGAAGGGGAGGCTCCTCTAAAAGATGAAGTCAATGAATATGGAATTCCTTCCTATAGTGAAACCTATTAGGAAGTTGTTTCTTCTTTTTTCAAAAAATCTTCATAAGCTAATTTAATGCCTTCGCGAAGATTAATTTTGTGTTTCCAGCCTAAAGCATGTAATTTGGATACATCCATCAATTTTCGTGGTGTTCCGTCAGGCTTGCTTGTGTCAAAAGAAATCTTCCCCTGATATCCGACCACCTCTTTAATGAGTTCAGCTAGGTCCTTTATGCTTAAATCTTCACCGATGCCGATATTGACGAACTGTTTCTCATTATAGTTATTCATCAAAAATACGCAAGCATCGGCTAAGTCATCTGAGAAAAGAAATTCCCTTAACGGTGTGCCCGTTCCCCAGATAATTACTTCATCCAGGCCGTTTACCTTTGCCTCATGAAATCTTCGGATTAAGGCCGGTAAAACATGTGAATTTTGTGGATGATAGTTATCATTGATCCCATAGAGATTAGTTGGCATCACAGAAATATAGTTACAGCCATATTGATCGCGGAAAGCTTCGGTCATTTTAATGCCAGCTATTTTGGCAATGGCATAAGGCTCGTTGGTAGGTTCCAAAGTACCTGTCAACAATAAGTCTTCGTTTAAAGGTTGTGGTGCCATTTTCGGATAGATGCAGCTTGAACCTAAAAACATCAACTTCTTAACCTCATTGTCGTAAGAGGATTTAATAACGTTATTCTGTATCGCCATATTTTCGTAGATAAAATCAGCGCGATAAGTATTGTTCGCCATAATTCCACCAACTTTAGCAGCAGCTAAAAAGACATAATCAGGTTTTTCCTCTTTAAAAAAGTCAGCAACTGCTTGTTGGTTACGCAGATCTAGTTCTTGGGACGTCCGGGTCACAATGTTATTATATCCAAGTTCTATTAATTTGCGATATATTGCCGATCCGACCATTCCTCGATGGCCTGCTACATAAATTTTAGCGTCTTTTTCCACGATAAGTTATTGATTCCTGCAAATATAAGGTTATTTTTGCGGGATATTAATAAAAAAATGGGAAAGGATAAACTACGTAAATTTGCCGAAGTAGCGACTTTTGAGAATGTCATCCAGCTTGATGCCGGCAAAGAATATAAAGGAAAATGGGCTGAGAAGCAATTTGGAAATACAAATCCGGTTGTTTTAGAATTGGCCTGTGGTAAAGGAGAATATACCGTTAATTTGGCGCGATTATTCCCAGGAAAGAACTTTATCGGTATTGATTTTAAAGGTAACCGAATCTGGCGGGGTGCTAAAACGGCATTGGAAGATGGCATTAAAAATGTTGCTTTTTTGCGGATACAGATTGAAACGATTCTTGAGCATTTTGCCGAAAATGAAATTGATGAAATTTGGATTACCTTTCCAGATCCACAACCTCAGGACAGTCGTGAAAAGAAACGTTTGACAGGCCCTAAATTTTTAGAGCGCTATAAGATTGTTATGAAGCCAGGTGGTATGATGAACCTGAAGACAGATAATGATGGCTTCTATGCATACACCCTCGAGCAAATAGAATTACAGAACTTGAAGAAATATAAAGAGACAACAGATCTGTATCGTTCGGACTTGGTCGACGATGTTTTATCAATCAAAACGTACTACGAGAAAAAGTATCTGGCCGACGATAAGAATATCAATTATGTGAAATGGAGCTTTGAGCAACGTTAACTTCAGTGTTTACATTATACAGGGAAGCCCAAGCGAAAGTTTGGGCTTTCTTGCGTTTACTACTAGGTTTTTATACTCTCCATTCCGCTACATTGATCAGTGATTATTAGAAACAAGTCGGCTGTTTCTAAACTGTTTTTACCTTTGCAACCACGGTTTTTAAAGCATAGGATTATTATCCGCTACAGATCAGCTACTTCTAGTGGAAAAATTCCTCCCTCCTAAATTGAGTCTTCCTGCTTCAGCTTTGGCTAACATTCTATTTTGTGCTTGCGTTCTGGTGGTGCATAAGAGGATTGAACGGTAGGTTTATTGTTTCGGTTCAGTATTTTAAATAATTTCGATTTATTTCGTTTTTTGAGGAATATTAATTATTTTCGATACTATTATAATAAATAACCAAGGTGAAGACTTGCATTTTTTTAAACCTAATGCGTGAAACTCCTATCCATAAGGGAATCTTCTGCATTTTTATAATGATGTAAATCGGACAATATGTTTCTTAAAGGAAATTGTATTCGAAACAATTGTTAACAGAAAGAAAACATTAAGTTAAAACAAACTTTTTGTTAAGAATATACTTTTGTCCCAAATTGCAAATTAACAATTTACACTAATATCTATGTTTAGTATTAACCCTATCCAAATTAATCTAAGGCACTCATCCTCGAAAGTGCTATTTGCAGCGCTGATAGTTGCCTGCAATCTGGATGTAGCTACGGCGGCTGTTCCAATGGAAAACAGTAGCGGAGCCACACACATTTTTAATCAGGGGAAGATTAGAATTAAAGGAAAAGTTGTAGATAGCAAGACACAGGAGCCCTTGGCATCGGTATCTATCCTTGCAGGCGGGGTAGCCAAGGGAACGACTGATCGAACAGGTCATTTTGAAATAGAGGTTGAAGCCGGTACTTCGATCCGTTTCCAGTTGATCGGCTATGAAGGGCAAACGAAGAGCTTTACAACAGCACAGTCAAATGCTCAAATCATGTTAAATGTAACTTCTGAGGCATTGAATGAGGTGGTTGTTACGGCGCTAGGTATTCAGCGTGAGGAGAAAGCACTTGGTTACTCCATTAGTACCGTGAAGGGGGAGGAATTGACCAATGCGATTTCAAATAACTGGACAGATGCGTTGACAGGTAAGGTGGCTGGTTTGAATTTGGTGAAATCGGGTGCTGGGCCATTGGGCTCGAATAAAGTTATCCTGCGTGGCGAAACATCCATGACAGGGGACAATGATGCGCTTATTATTGTGGATGGGATTATCATGGGAGGTGGGACTAAAATGACAGGGAACGGGAATTCGGCCTATTTGGATGGTGATTCACCCGTAGATTTTGGCTCTTCTTTGGCTGATATTAATCCTGAAGATATTGAGTCAGTTTCTGTTCTTAAGGGGCCTGGGGCTGCGGCATTATATGGGTATAGAGGATCCCGTGGTGCAGTCATTATTACTACCAAAAAAGGGAAGAGTATACAAAATAGAATAGGGGTTACTGTCAATTCAAATACTGCAATCGGGACAATTAATCGATGGCCTGATTATCAGTATGAATATGGGCAAGGTGCTATAGGACAGGACTTGTACTACTCCTATGGTCAATCGGAAGATGGTGCAAGTACGTTGAGCACCTCATCTGCTTGGGGACCTAAATTTGATGGTCAATACTATTACCAATATGATCCCGCTAATTATAGACAAACACCTGCCGAACGTACACTTTGGCGACCTTATGAAAACAATCGCAAGGACCTATTTCAAACGGAGCTGACTTCGACAAATTCCATTAGTGTTTCTGGATCTACAGATAAGACGACAGCACGCTTTTCTTATACCAATGTAACCAATAAGTGGATTATTCCCAATATGGGCTATAATAGGCACACAATTGCCACGCAATTTAGCAGTAAGATCACCGATAAATTGACTTTATCCACAAAAATTAATTTTAATAATAGAGGTTCTGACAATTTGCCTAATAGCGGTTATAATAATCAAAGCTATATGTATTTTGTTCGGGGGATTGTTCCGAATATAGATGCGGCTTGGTTGGATCAGAATTGGCTTCCGGGCAAGGAGGGCATTGAGCAAATGACACCATTTTCCAATTTACTGGATAATCCGAGAACGATTTCTTATGATATGGTCAATGCACAGAATAAAAATAACCTGATTGGAAATGTGCAGTTAGATTATAAGTTTACCAATGAACTAAGTTTGATGCTCCGTACAGGGATTGATATGGGGTATGACAAGCGTAAGCAGTCAAGACCTTTTGATACTTATAAATACGCGTTTGGTTACTATCGTGAACAATCTATTTATGCCGAGGAACGAAATTCAGATTTTTTATTACAATACAATAACCAACGTTCGGAAAACCATCGTTTTGGTGTTTCAGCTGGTGGAGCCTTATTAAACAACAAATACATTAAAGATGATGCGTCAGCAAATAGTCTGATTTATCCGAATCAGTATAAATTTGCAAATGCCAGAGAAAGGGTGCTATATGATCCGTATAGAGCGGAGTACGCTATTCATAGTGTCTATGGTTTGGCAAATTATAGTTATAAAGAAAGATATTTTATTGACGTTACAGGTCGAGTAGATTGGGCGAGTACATTGGCTTCTCCTAAAAGAAATGAAGTTAAGCCTTTCTTTTACCCATCGGTTAATACAAGCTTTATCCTAAGTCAAATCTTTGAATTGCCGAAATCAATCAACTATTGGAAATTACGGGCCTCTATTGCTGGAGTTGGAGGAGGAGGAACCAAACCCTTTAATAACTTTTATGGATATAGCAGTGTGATCGGATTTAACGGTGGATTATCTAATCCTTCGACAGTTCCTGACGAAAATTTGCAAGCCGAAAATACTTTGTCTTATGAATTAGGGACAGACTTTCGGATGTTTAAAGACCGAATAAAACTGGATCTGACGGTGTACCGTACATTGATGGATAAGCAGTTAATTGAAACACCTGTAGATCCTTCCAGTGGTTATAGACGAAAGTTTACCAATGGTGGAGAAGTTAAAACTCAAGGAATTGAGATTGCTTTATCGGGAGATATTTTGAAAAGTCAAAACAAGTTAAACTGGAATATGTATGGAAATTTTACCCATTATGATTCGGAAGTCGTTTCTATACCGGCTTCGCTTGAAGGGAGACTTATTCTTTCTACATTGTTTGGTAGCCGTGGTACTATAGAGGCTATACCAGGGCGTAGATTTGGTGATATATGGGGATTAGGTTATGAAAGAAATCCCGATGGAAAGATTATCTACGCTGATGGTATACCTGTATTGGCACAGGAGAGCCGTTATATTGGTAACCCTAATCCGACCACGAAATTTGGTTGGGGGAATGAATTCAAGTACAAAGGTTTCCGCTTTAATTTCCTATTTGACGGACAGTTTGGCGGGGTAGGTTATTCGTTAACGCATGCCGTTCTGATGGAAGAGGGAAAATTAAAGAAGACTCTTCCGGGGCGTTATACCGGTATTATTGGCGATGGCGTTGTGCTGAATCCAGATGGAAGTTATAGCAAAAATACGGTCGTTGCAACAGCTGGAGATTATTATGCAAGACATTTTAATCGTGACAATCTTGAATCAAATACGTTTTCTACTGATTTTATCAAACTGCGGGAGGTTAGACTGGATTATTCATTGCCGAAATCTTTTTTAAGCCGTTACAAAATTGAAAAGGCATCTATTGGGTTATATGGACGGGATCTTTTTGTATTTACTAAATGGCCAGCTTTTGATCCAGAATTTGCTTCTTTGACCGGTAGTGGAATTGAGAAAGGAGCTGAAATTGCTCAGTTTCCTTCGACGCGAACAATGGGTGTTAATCTATCATTTTCATTTTAATTATTGACGCTATGAAAAAATATATCCGTATAACATTTTTACTCATTCTCGGGAGTATAGTATTCCAGAGTTGTACTAAAGATTTTGTAGAAAAGAATACCGATCCTAATAAAGTTTCTGCCGTAGCACCGCAAAGCTTGATTGCACCGGCTTTAGTAAATGTGTTGAGTACTAATCTATCTCGTAATTTAAGAATCAATAACGAATTGATGCAGGTTACAGTCACAATAAATGATAATCTGGAAATTCAGCGCTATGAGATAAGGCCATCAGAATCGGAGTCTAGCTGGTCTGGCTGGTATGTGCAACTGACGAATATTAGAGATATATATCAGAGAGCTAATGATGCAAAACAGGTCGGTTATCAGACTTATATGGGCATTTCGTTGGTCTTAGATGCATGGTTAAGTTCGCTGATCACGGACATGTATGGTGATGTGCCGTATTTCGATAGTAATAAAGGTTTTTCCGATGGTAATCTCACCCCCAAATTTGATAAACAGGAGGATATTTATAAGGATATTTTCCGAAAACTAGAGGAAGCGAATGCCTTATTGAAAGAAAATGTCTTGGTAGAGTCGGCCAATAACGCGATGGATCCAATTTATAATTCAGATCCGGTAAAATGGCGAAAATTTGGCAACTCGTTGTATTTGCGCTTGTTATTGCGGGTTGCACATAAAACAGAAACGAATGCTGTTGCCAAGATTAAGGAAATATTAGAGACTAATGTAGCGGAATATCCGATTATGCAAAGTAATGCCGAGACAGCAGCTTTGTATTATACCAATGTACAGCCTTATATGAATCCCAATTATAATGTGCGCGATATTGATTTTAATGGCACTAGGGGGTATTCTGAATTTTTTATTAACAATTTGATGGACCTTGGCGATCCTCGTTTGAAGCTTTGGGCTACGGAGGCTACCCTAGGTGTCTATGGCGGTATGCAGTCTGGTTATGCTCGCGGAAATGTTCCTGAGCGTCAATCTACGCTCCTTGCAGCACTAAAGTCAGATGCGCACATGGGTAATATCATGAATTATGCTGAATTGCAATTTATCATAGCAGAATGTGCTTTGCGGAAATATATTGAGCTTGATGCCTCCGAAGCATATACTAAGGGAATTAACGGGGCAATGGAATATTGGGGGACTACTGTTCCACAGGGCTATTTGGCAAATCCAAAAGTGATCTTTTCGGCTGAGGATTCCGAAACTCAAAAGCTAAAAAAGGTGCATCTGCAAAAGTATTTTGCAATGATGTTTACGGATTTCCAACAGTGGTATGAATATCGTCGAACACAGTTGCTGGATCTGTACAAAGGGCCAGGTTTATTAAACAATGGAAAGATGCCGGTCAGATTAAATTACCCAATTATTGTCCAATCGCTTAATAGGGAAAATTACCAAGATGCGGTCAGTCGCATGGGCGGAGATGGAATAAATGAAAAAATGTGGTGGCAACCTACAATCAACTAGTTCATGAAAAAGTTAAAGTTAGTAATATGGACTGCGTTGGCGATGTCAACGCTCCTAACAGGCTGTAAAGAAGATATCAATGAGTCAATCGGAGAATTAAATCCTGAAATATCATTGTATACATTGCGTAGCCTCTATAAAAATACGGATCTACAACTCAACGAATCAAGTGCGCTTGGCGCAAAGTATGTGAAGGCGCTTGTGGTTTCACGCGCTGAGAATAAGAATTTGCCCGAAAATACAATCGCTGTTCAGAATATCTGGCGCAATCAGCGTAGAGGAATATTAGTAGAGGTTACTGATGCCTCGAGTTTCAAATTTGGTGACTCTGTTCAGATCAATATCGATGGTACAAAATTGGTCAAAAAATCTGGCTTAATGGTTTTATCGTCCGTTAAAAATCAACAGGTCAATGTCTTTGCGTCAAATAAAAACGTTGCTCCATTAGCGGTTTCGGTTGCAAATCTTAAAGCGAAATTCGATGAGTTTGAATCAACTTACATTGATGTAACTGCTGATGTAGAGCCAGAGCCTGCAACCGGAACAGCACTAAAAGGCGATAAGATCTTGATGGATGGAGATAAAAATGAGATAACCTTGCATACCGAGGACAATGCAACATTTGCGGGACAGTCTATTGCTCCCAGCGCCTCTTTCAGAGGAATAGCATTCAGAGAGGGGGATAAATTGCAAATCCGAATGCAGGACTACTCCGACATGGCTTATGCAAGTGGTAAACTATATGCTGGATGGCCGGAGACTTTTGATGCTGTAGACGCGAGTGTGAAAGGAAGTTACGATATGGGCGAAAAGAACGACGTCTCTTTCCCAACTGGGCAATGGAAGTTATATCAGGCAATATTGGGTACTACTGCTGGTCGTGACCGTATTGTTTCTGGTAAAAATGCGATACGCATGCAACAGAATTTAAGTGTGGATGGTCATGTGCAGATGAATTTTGATGTACCAAATGGCGCTTCAAAAGTGACGCTTTGGTATGGCTCATATTATACGGATCGGTCATGCACGTTTAAGTTGGAATATTCTACGGATCAGGGTGCAACATGGAAGCAAACAGGTGAATCCATCGCAGATGCACATCCAACTTCGCAGAGCATGAATTCAAAACAGGCTGTATTTTTAATGAATATTCAAGGGGCTGTCCGTTTCAGGATTACCAAGCTTGGATTGGGAACCAGCAACAATGTCATTAATAATGGAAGGCTCGGCCTGGATGATATTGCGATCTATAAGAGTTATTAGATTGAACGATTGATGATGTAAACGTCCTGTGTAGTTAACACTCCACAGGGCGTTTTGTTGTTGGTATATATTTTTTAAACTCCTCGAAAAAAATGTTATCTTCATCATAACTATAAACGAAGACTTATGAACTTAACAGACTTAGTTACAGGCGGAATTGGCTCTAAAGCAATAGAAGCCATTTCTAAAATGACAGGTGTCAGTGAATCCAAGGCAAAATGGATTGTTGCGGCAGCTGTTCCTTTAATGATTGCGGCATTGAATTACAATGCAAAAAACAAAGGTCAAGCAGAAAATATTGATAAAGCGATCGACCAACATAGTGGTGGCGGTATCTTCGATAAGATAGGTGATTTATTTGGTCAGGGTGGATCTGATGACGGGAATAAGATTGTCAACCATATGTTTGGGCAAAATACAGAGGTGGTGACACAGAATATTGCCGATAAAGCTGGTATCAGTTCAGCGCAGGTAACTGGTGTTTTGGCGACACTGGCGCCTATTGTCATGAGTTATCTAGGACAACAAAAACAGGCATCCAGCGGTGGTGGTATTGGTGACCTGATCGGATCTGTTTTAGGCGGCGGTGGGCAGCAAAGTGCCGGCGGTGGTATGCTAGGGGGGATCCTTGGTTCATTTTTGGGTGGCGGACAGGAAGAACCTGCACAAGAAACACAACAGGCTTCCACAGGTGCTAGTATGACCGATATGTTGGGCGGCTTGGCCGGCAGCTTTTTTGACAAAAGTAACGATGGCCAATCCAAAGGAAATATCCTGGACTCCATAGCGGGAATGTTTGCGAAGTAAAGTAATCTTAAAACATAAAAAAAGTCGGTAATTTGATCAGTTACCGACTTTTTTTATGTTGTATTGAATTAATCTTCTACCTTCACTTTAGGCGGAAAATTCTTATGTTTTCTTTTGCTGATTTTGTCTACATTAACAGGTTGAGGAACCTTGACATAGTATCCTGTTCCGTCATATTCCCGTTTATTCGGACTTTCTTTGCAGGCGACAGAGCAACAGCCTTCCATTTCCCATCCGCATTCGTCACACTGGGTGAAATGCTCATTACATACGGGGTTGGCACAGTTGATCATCTTGGTCGTCTGTTTACCACAATTGAAACAGGTTGATACCACGGATGGGTTGACCGAATTAACATCTACTGTGACACGGTTGTCAAAGACATAACACTGTCCTTCAAAATCTTTACCACCGGCCTCTTTACCATATTTAATAATTCCGCCATGCAATTGGTAGACATCCTCAAACCCTTCTTTTAATAGTAAGGCCGAAGCTTTCTCACACTTGATCCCACCAGTACAGTAGGTCAATATTTTTTTGCCCTTATATTGCTCTAATTCCTTGATTTTTTCCGGAAATTCGCGGAAGTTATCAATGTCCAAAGTCACCGCATTTTTAAAACGGCCGACATTATGCTCGTAGTTCGAACGCACGTCCAATACAACCACATCTTCCTGATCCTTCATTGCTAAGAAATCTTTTGGCTCCAGATGCACACCTGTTTGGCGGTTTGGATCGATTTCTTTCGGGTCTCTTAATCCAGAGTGCACGATTTCAGCTTTGTAGCGGCAGTGCATTTTGATAAAAGAAGGCTCTTCAACATTATCGATCTTAAATTCGGTTTTGTTGAAACGGCCATCCGCGTAAACTGCATCCATATATTGTTGGCATGCTTCAGTCGTACCCGAAACGGTACCATTAAGACCTTCGTCCGCAACAATAATACGGCCTACTAGGCCAAGTGATTTACAGAATTCAAGGTGGTCAGCCGCAAACTGTTCGGCATTTTCGATAGGGCTGTAACAATAGTACAGCAATGTTTGATATTGTGTCATGATATTCATTGATACCGCTGCAAACGGCGTTTAATGCAAAAATAAATTCCCTGCAAAGCTACGAAAAATAATAAACGGAAGGAAATGACCTTCGTCACCTTTTCTTCAAAGGTTCCAAAAGGTACTCCAGACCGTTTAGCTTGATCTCATAGAGCGTGGCCAGTTGCTGACCTAATTTGCCTTTAGGGAACCCTTTTTGATTATACCAGACCAAATAAGGCTCTGGGAGATTGCATAACGTGTAACCTTGATATTTACCAAAAGGCATTTTAACCGTTACAAGTTCAGTAAGGATTTCGGGATTTAGCATTAGTCTTGGGGTTTTCCGTAATTAATGCGGTACCAGATCGCTTTTAATGCGATGATTCCATGATTGAATAGGTTGGGAATAGTACCATAATAGTGTTTGAAGATAGCGAAGCGCTCTTTTAGTGACTCTTTATGTTTCTGTTTTGACATCCCGCCCACGAGGTAGCGGGCTACATATTGATGGGCATTAACAGACTTATTTGCTTTTTTAGCACAGCGAATGACCCAATCTATATCCGCGCAGAGTTTGTAATTGAGGTCGTAGGGTTCTGCAATAGTCCGTTTGATATAGATGGCCTGATGACAGATGTTCATCCCATAGCGAAAGCTCTTCCAGTCAAAATTTGCCGGTACTTTATGTCTTCGCTCACCAATAATCGCCCTGTTGTCATCTACCAATATAGTTTCACCATATAGGATATCAGCATCATCACTGAGTCGCGCTAGGTTTTCAATGCTATTCAGGTCGTATATTTCGTCACCGGAATTCAAAAAGAGAACATAATCACCTGTAGCCAAGGCAAGGCCTTTGTTCATCGCGTCATAGATTCCCTTATCTTTTTCAGATAATAAAACGGCAATTTTATGCTGATATTTTTGAATAACGGCTAAGGTGCCATCCGAGGATTCCCCGTCAATGACAATATATTCGATATTGTCGTAAGTCTGATTAACAACAGATTTGATGGTATGCTCAATATCCCGTACATTATTGTACACGACCGTGATGATTGAAAATTTTGGATGAGCAGCCATAGCTATTTGTTGAGTTCGTTAATTTTTTTCTTGAGAAATCGGATGCCTCGATTGAACCAAGAGCCTTTTCGATGTGCGTAGAAATATTTGATAGCTTCATAACTCTGTGTATTCTCCGCTATTTCGGTAGGGAAAGCATGTACAGGATGATCTGCTAAAGTCACCTGATAGGTTGATTCTGCAGCTGTATGCGTGCCTGTACCATCATTACCGATGTTCTGTGTCATCGAATTCCTCGGATACAAAACTAGCCCATTTTTTTTGAATATCGAAGCGTACCAGCGAATTGCCCAGGAGTTGATCTTTCCAGTGCGAAGCTCCTGTACCTGCTTCCAAAAGTTTTCTTTTCCTTCAATACTGAACTGATGAATTTGTTCCTCCGAAAAATCGGAAACAAGCTCATCTATGTTGGGGTTGAAATGTTGCCATGCACGATCCCATGTTGCCCATCCCCAGCTATTGGCGACCCGGAAGAAAAACGTTTCTGGAAGCTCATTCAGATTTTTTACAGGATAGCCATAGCCACTGATCTGCATCACCTGTTCGTCCGCTTTATAGCGGTCTAGTGCTTTATTAAAGTAATCGAGTGCAAATGCCGATGTTTCAAGATCATCTTCTAACACGATAATCTGTCCATGTTCATGGACGACCTTGGTAACACCATCGATAACATTGGCAGCTAGGCCCCAATTTTTGTCCCGCTCGACTATTTTAATCTGTTTAAAAGACCAGGACTTTTTTATAATCCGACGTACCTCTTCTACAGCCTCAATCGCGTGCTCATCTTTTGCGGCATCCGAATAAATATAGAGCACGGTCTGATCAGCGTATTTGTTTCTCTCAAGTGCAGCGAGTGTCTTGAGCGTATGTGCAGGGCGATTATATACAAAGAGTAGAACTGGAGCAAGACTGATCATCTATCAAAAAATTTTGTTAAAAGCTTTTTTATTAGCCTGACGGGTATTCCGGACTTCTCCGGTCTTGCCCAATAGTCTAAAAGCGATATTGAGATAACTTTTTGTTTCAAAAATACGACCTTTCCCTAAAGAAGACAGCATTTTCTTTATGCTTGCTAATATAGCCATCGTAAAAGCCTTTGTAAACGTATAATTGATATTGCAATACTCCGTCAGATGATAGACGAATTCACTCTTTAGAAAAGCTTTGTTATCCACTTGGCGTTGCTGTCTGTCGTGATAGGCCTTGGCATCTTCGGCCAGCACAAAATCCAGTCCATAATATTGGATGCGATTCGCGTAGTCTTTATCTTCTCCGTAGTGGAAAAAGATCGGAGAAAAACCACCAACTTTTTTGATTACTTCGTCGGGAATAAACCAAAATGCAGCATTCACGAATGAACAAGTTCGATAGGAATTCTTAAGCTGCGTATGCTTTGTATAGACTGAGAACCCATGGTCAAGTTTTTCCTCCGTTCCATCGTAATGGATGGGGGAAATAATTCCAATGTTTGTTGTATTTACCTTGACCAGGTTGGCGATACAGTTCTGATCTATCCAAGCATCCTGATTGACTAAAAATGCGTAGTCATACTCTTCCTTTAGGGCGATAGACAGTCCAATGTTATTGGCTTTTCCAAAACCGAGGTTTTCCGGACTTTCTATCAGTCTGACTGTAGGGTAAGTTTCTTTGATGATGCCGGTGGTGTGATCCCTTGAGTTATTATCTATAATAAGGATGTCCGTTGGATGGCTTGATGATAACAAGCTAGACAAGCATTTGTGAATCCAAGGCTCAAAATTATAAGAAACGATTATGGTAAGAATCTTGATCATCTATTTTTTTCGGATAACTGTGATGAAATAGTGAAACAATTCAAGTAGAATACTTGGTTTAAAGATTCTATTAACGATGATATATAGACATACAGCGATAGCAATAGTACTTGTAAACCGAAGATAAAGGTTGGCGATGGAAGTGGTAGCATAATGTGCTGCTAGGCAGCTAATCCCTGCTAAAACAGCATATGAGAACACATCCCGCATCAAGTAGTTGAATGAGTAAGTCATATAAGGTTTGGCCGAAGCGTACCAGACAAATATCCATAGCGCGTTTAGTCCAGCAGTTAGCGTAATTAATGTTTCGAGACCGAGCGATTTGCCAAAGACCAAAATTGCAATTTGGAGTAACCCAAAAATGACGATATTGCGCATGTAGATCTGAGACTTGCCCTTGCTGATAATCAAGCTTGAAAAGACATTACTTACTGAGTCAAAGGCCGCACCGATACAGAAAATCTGAAGAAATATTACGCTTTGTAGCCATTTATCTGTGATCGTGATAATAATAAAGTCTTGCGCTACCGTTGTTAAGCCAAACAGCATTGGAAAAGCCAAAAAGGCTGTGAACGATATTAACTTACGAAATACTCGTACCTGTCGGTCCTTTTCATCTTCTATTTCCCGAAGAATTGGCTGGGTGACATTATTGACCATATTGGTCAAAATGGACTGAGCCATTTGGCTCCATTTGTTGGGATTTATTGTATAACCTAACTCTCTTTCTGTATAATGATCCCCTAATACAGCTGCATAGACATTTTTATTGATATTGATAAAAATATTGGTTACCAAAATCTTACTGCTAAACCCGAAGATATCCCGAATAGGTTGAAAATCAAATGTGAAACTAGGTCTAAATTTGGAGAAATACCAAAATCCGAGCATATTGAAGCCGCTATAGGAAACAATTTGAACCGCAAATGCCCAATAGGCATAATTTTGATAAGCTAAGTACACTCCAATGGTGTTCGATAGAATGAGCGCCAAAGTTCCTGTGATTACCCGTTCCTTGATCTTTAAGTTCCTAAAGAGAAAGGCATTGTGTGCTACTCCAAAGCTACCTAGCCAAAAGGAAAGGAAAGTGAAGCGGCTCAAATCGACAAGTACGGGTTGGTCATAATGCAGGGCAATCAGAGGAGCTGCTAAAAAAAGGATAATATAGATGAATGTGCCTATCCCAACACTTGTCCAGAATACAGCATTGTAATCTTTATGCTGAACCTCCTTCTTATTGACAATACCATAGACAAATCCACTTTCCTGAAACGCGGATGCCAGGACTGAAAAAATAGTAATCAGACCAATTAACCCGTAATCCTCCGGATCCAGTTTACGATTGAGTAGAATGCCGAAGCCGAATCCCAAAAACTGCTGGATGATACTCGCCATACCACCCCACAGCAGTCCTTTTGTTGTTTTTGATTTTAATGAGTCATTTTCCGTTTGCGATGACATGCTGAATTAAATGAGCGGCAATATTAAAGTATTGCAATTGTATTCGCAAATTCTTTTAAGGAGACATCAGTCGGATTGATGTCAGTAATCAGATAAGAAATATCACGTAGCGGTACCACTTTCATTTTCTGGACGGAATTGAGCTTCTCTGCGATACTGAGTATAGCAACTTTCTTTGAGCATTTAATCATCGCACGCTTGATCTGCACTACTTCCCAGTCAGAGTCTGTTACTCCATCTTCCACGGAAAGTGAATTAGTGCCTAGTAGACAGAGGTCTACTTTTAGATCTGCCAATTCATTGGCTACCTGTGCGCCAGATACAATATTGGTATTCCTTGAAAGCTTTCCACCGACCAGGATCACTTCGAGGTTTGGTTTTTCGGCCAGTTCCAATGCAACTAACGGACTGATCGTGAAAAATGTACATTGAAGATGGTCAGGAATTGTCCGTGCCAGCTCAATCAGGGTTGTTCCTCCACCGACCAATACCGTCATGCCATTGGAGATCAAAGAGCTTGCTTTCTTGGCGATTTCTTTTTTCGCCTCTTTCGCGTAGACATTGCCGTCCTGAAAAGGAAACTGAAAAGATTTGGAAAGTGCTCCACCATAAACTTTTAATACCTTTCCATTTTCCGCAAGCTCGTTCAGATCACGTCTGATGGTATCTTCGGATACATTGAGCTGCACACTTAAATCTGAAGATAAAACTTTGTTATGTAGATTGATCTGATGTATAATAAATGCTTGTCTTTCTTCCTTTAACATTGATCTTTGGTTTTAATCGGAGTTTTTAAACTAGTTGAAAAAAATCAGTTTAAATGTATGAAAATTATTCTTCCTTTTTATCAATTTTTGTTAAACCCGCTTTAAAGCGAGGTTTAAAGCCTGTTGGTTTGTTTGTAGGCTGTTCCGGCACTGCTTCATCGCTCGGTTGTGGTTCGACAGGCGGATTGCTTTCATTTTGAGGAGACGTTGTTTGTGGAGTGTGTACTTCTATCTGTTCTGTGCTGATTTCTTCTTTTTGAGCAGCCGCTTCCTGTGTAGAACCAATATTTTCTGTCTTCGTTATCCCAGCCTTGAACCTTGGTTTAAAGCCTGTTGGTTTCGATGTTTCTGTAGTCGAACTGCCCGATACCTCAGCAGGTGAAGATGTATTCGCTGTAGTAGTACCATCCACTGTTGCTAAAGGCGTAGCTACATCCGTCCTCGGGGAGGCTTCGGCTTGAACAGGTTCAGCAGCGTTTGTTACGCCCGCTTTAAAGCGAGGTTTGAACCCTGTTGGTTTGTTTGTTGTTGGCTGTTCCTGTACTGTTTCATCGCTCTGTTGCGGTTCGACAGGCGGATTGTTTTCCTTTAGGGGAAGTGTCCCAGCCTTGAACCTTGGTTTAAAGCCTCTTGGCTTCGATGTTTCTGTAGTCGAACTGCCCGATACCTCCGTAGCTGCAGATGTATTCGCTGTAGTGGTGCGATCCGCTGTTGTTGAAGGTGCAGTTATATCAGCTTCAGAGGAAGCTGCGGCATGAGTAGGTTCTACAGTTTTCGTCACCCCCGGCTTGAACCTTGGTTTAAAGCCTGTTGGTTTTGCCGTTTCTGGGACAGTTTCTTTCGGCGATTCTTTAGGTGTGGGTGTTTCAGTTGTCGACTCGGTACTTTTAGTGACGCCCGGCTTGAAACGGGGTTTAAAACCTGTAGGTTTAGCCGTCTCTGAAGCAGCGTCTTTCGGCAATTCTGTAGGTGCGGACGGCTCCTCGGATGAATTCGCTGTGTTTTTAGTGATCCCTGGTTTAAAGCGTGGCTTAAATCCTGGAACCGAATTTGCAGCTGCTGTCGAAGGTTCTGTTTTAGGTTCCTCTTTCTGCTTAGCAGGCTCCGCTGGAGCTGTCGCTTTAAACCTAGGTTTGAAACCTGCAGGTCTTATGGCAGCGGCATCCGTTGCCGCCGGAGCCGTCTCAACAGGATCTGTCTGGAGAGTTTTTTTGACAACCACTATTTCTTCTTCCGCCAGATGATAGCTCTTACGAAGCTTGTTGAACCAAAACTTCTTGCTATGATCAAAACTTTTCTCGCCCATAGCAGAATAGTGTGCTTTGAACTCTTCAAATAAAGGTTCATCCGCCGCTTTTAAAGCTTTTAAATCAATTTTCTTTTTCGCGAAAAATTCTTCAAAAGTCATCCTGTTATGAGTTTGATATAGTCTATTACAAATGTAGTAATTTTTCTGACGGTGCTGAGAGGCCTTGCAATAAAAAAAGAGCGACAAGCGCTCTTTTTAGATATTTTGTGAGATAAACAGCTTAAGCCATATTATGGTATACAGCTTGTACATCGTCGTCTTCTTCGATTTTATCGATCATCTTCAATACATCAGCCGCTTGTTCCTCTGTAATCTCAGCGTGTGATAGCGCAATACGCTCCAATTTTGCCGAGGTTACTTCGATACCTTTTTCTTCCAGCAATTTTTGCATGTTACCGAAATCCTCAAAAGAAGTCTGTACTACAGCAACATCATTGCCCTCTTCATCAGCTTCAACGTATAATTCTTCCAAACCACCATCGATAAGCTCCAGTTCCAATTCTTCAAGATCCAATTCGTCTGTCGCTGCAAAGCGGAAGATGGATTTGCGATTGAAAATAAAATCCAATGATCCAGTTTTTCCCAAGGATCCTCCAGCTTTGGTAAAATAGCTGCGGATATTTCCTACCGTACGGTTGGTGTTGTCTGTCGCTGTTTCAATCAAGACTGGAACACCATGTGGGCCATAACCCTCATATACATATTCTTCATAGCCTTTTGAATCTTTCTCCGAAGCACGTTTTATAGCCGCTTCGATACGATCTTTAGGCATGTTTACAGCCTTAGCATTATGTATTGCTGTACGAAGTCTCGAGTTGGTTTCAGGGTGCGGGCCGCTTTCTTTAACCGCCATAGCGATCTCTTTACCTAAACGTGTAAATTGTACGGCCATCTTTGCCCAGCGTTTGAATTTCCGCTCTTTTCTGAATTCGAAAGCTCTTCCCATTGTTATATTTTGTTTTTAAGATTCTCAATCATATCGACTGTCATCTTCTGGATGTCAAACTCTGGCTTCCAGTTCCAGTCTTTGCTTGCGTATGAATCATCAAGACTTGCAGGCCATGAATCGGCAATCTGCTGTCTTGGATCATTCGCTACGTAAGAGATTGCAAAATTAGGAAGAATTTTTTTAATTTCTTGTGCGAGTTCTTTCGGGGTAAAAGTAATACCACCAAGATTATAGGCGTGACGGATGCTCAGACTTTCCTGTGGCGCGTCCATCAGTTCAAGCGTACCACGGATGGCATCTTCCATATACAACATCGGTAATGCGGTGTCCTCGGAAAGGAAACATTCGTAGGTGCCCGTTTTTAATGCCTCATAGAAGATATCAACAGCATAATCTGTCGTTCCACCCCCTGGTTCTGTCTTCCAGGAGATAATACCGGGATATCTTACACTACGGATATCCAATCCACGATGCTCCTGATACCATTCGATAAGACGCTCACCGGCAAGTTTACTGATTCCATAGATGGTATTCGGATCCATGATACAGTATTGTGCTGTATTCTCCTTTGGCGAGTGCGGGCCGAAGACAGCGATGGAACTAGGCCAGAATATTTTTGAAACTTTATATGTAACTGCAAGGTCAAGCACGTTGAGTAAGCCATTCATATTAAGCTCCCAGGCTTTTTCAGGATATTTCTCTCCTGTTGCTGAAAGCATGGCAGCCAATAGATATACCTGAGTAGGTTTATATTTTTGAAACAGGACGTCAAGACCATTTTTGTCCAGGACATTTGCAATTTCAAAATTCTCGTCGGGGCTTTTTGTTTGTGGTTCTCTGATGTCTGTGGTGACAACATTTTCTGCTCCGAATTTTTTACGCAGAGCGATTGCCAATTCAGTACCGATTTGGCCGTTTGCACCAATGATAATAATGCTTTCTTTCATGATGCAAATATAACGGCTTTTCAGTATCTAGCAACTGTTTGATGTAAAGGGCAGTCTTCTAAAAATGTTAATTTATAGACTCTTGGCACTGTTTTTATGAGATTTTAAACCGTTTCAATCGTTTGTTCTTTTTTTTTGAACGAGCAGCGAAAATTTTTATTTTTTTTGAATTATCGATACGCTGTTTTTTAATGCCATATACTAGGTTTTATATCGCTCGCTTTTTGATTAACGATAAAAAAAGAGCGGGAGTTGTGACTTTTTTAGCAGAGCAAGCTATATTTTGTTATTTTAATAGTGTAATTAGGGAATATTTTTTAAATTTGAAGAATTCATTCTTCAAGAATCAACTAAAAACAAAATCAAATTTATATACACAATTTAAACACAGACAAAAATGAAAGTGGCAGTAGTCGGCGCAACAGGCCTTGTAGGTACTGAGATGCTAACCGTGTTGGCGGCGCGAAATTTCCCAGTAACAGAATTGATTCCAGTAGCTTCAGAGCGTAGCAAGGGTAAGGAAATTGAATTCAAGGGAAAGAAGTATAAGGTGGTTACACCATCTGAGGCTATTGCTTTGAAACCTGATGTTGCATTGTTCTCCGCTGGAGGTGACACGTCCAAAGAATTTGCACCAAAATTTGCAGAAGCTGGGATTACAGTTATTGACAATTCTTCAGCATGGCGTATGGATCCGACAAAGAAGTTGGTCGTTCCAGAAGTAAATGGCGATGTGTTATCTGCTGATGACAAGATCATCGCAAATCCAAATTGCTCAACTATTCAAATGGTAGTGGCGTTAAAACCATTACATGATAAATATAAAATCAAACGTGTCGTTGTTTCGACTTATCAGTCCGTAACAGGTACCGGCGTCAAAGCTGTTAACCAGTTGATGGATGAACGTGCCGGTAAAGAAGGCGAAAAAGCTTATCCTTATCAGATTGATTTGAATGTCATTCCACATATCGATGTATTCCAGGAAAATGGCTACACCAAAGAGGAAATGAAAATGATTTTGGAAACAAACAAAATCATGCGTGACGATTCGATCAAGGTGACAGCAACAACTGTACGTATTCCTGTAATGGGTGGACACTCCGAATCATTGAACATTGAATTCGAAAACGACTTTGATTTAAATGATGTACGTGCTGCATTAGCTGCTCAAAGTGGTTGTATTGTTGTTGATGATCCTGCTAATCTTCAATACCCGATGCCAAAAGATGCGCACGGTAGAGATGAGGTTTTTGTAGGACGTATCCGTCGTGATGACTCACAACCAAATACACTAAATATGTGGGTAGTAGCAGACAACTTGCGTAAAGGCGCAGCAACAAATGCTGTTCAAGTTGCTGAACTATTGGCAGAAAAAGGATTGATCTAACTCAAGTAGATTCCATCATATTGAGCCCCCATGAAGCAGTTCATGGGGGCTCTTTTTGTTCCTCATACCTGCGTGATAGCTAGCTATGCACTGTGTGGATGTCTAACAAATCTGTTGCTATGGTGTCAAAGTCTTTGGCAAGATGGAAAAATCAATCTTATCATTCAATGGTACATAGCTGTCTTTTTCCTGCTCTTCCAGTCGGTCAGGAAATAATATGCCGAAGAGGTGATCCGTTTCATGCTGGAAGATTACTGCGGTAAACCCTTCAATATTTTCTTCGATAACTTTTCCATCTTTATTGATGTATTGTAAACGGATCGCGTAGCTCCGCAAAACGTCTTCTTTGCGATTCGGGATGGATAGACAGCCTTCGGCGCCTTTTCGTTTTAGCTTTGAACGCCATAGGATTTTAGGATTGATATAGAACTCAAAAGGTTGCTCCGGTTTGTCAAACCGCTGTACCCAAATGAGATTCTTGTTGATCCCAATTTGGGGTGCAGCTATTCCTACCCCCGGATGATTCGGGTCGCGCACTGTGGCAAACATCCGCTTGGACAGCGTCTCTATCAACGGATCATTGTACTTAACATCACTGCTTGTTGCTTTCAATACCTTTAAATCTTTTTCATCGGTAGTTTGTAATACACGAAGAAGTGTGTTTTCATCCCCTGATAGAATAATCTTCTTGTCAGCTTCTGTAAATTCTTGCCCGGCATTCAAGTTGACCGGTCGCTCATTCTTCGCTTTATGAAAGGCTTTTTCTCCTGCCATAATTTTTGTTTCTAAAGTGTTTTCAACTGGGGGAACAGGACAACGATAGCCGTTGCTGTAGGCACAATAAGGATTGTAAGCCTTATTAAAGTCTATCTCAATGCTGTTGCCCTTGATGTCATCTGTGGATAAGTCGATATAGCGTCCGCCACTATAACTCTCCTGGCCGTTTGTCTGATCTAAAAATGGTAAAAATAAATGTTTTTTGTAGGCAGGATTTTGAAATAAGGATACACTCTGGTAAATATTCAATGTTCTTTCTGCCCCGTTCAGCGGAAATGTCACAACTGCATAACGTTTGTATTCGTTACTGGTACCATCATAGGTGGGCATACGAAAGACAGGTTCATCAAATAAGACCTCTATTTTAGCTTTAATTTTATAGGTTGGATTTACTGGGAAGTAATCTAAAGACGCTACTTGTTCTGCTTTTAGTGGACCAAATTGCTCTTTGGCTAATTCCACAGCTTTTTCCTTGCGTTGTGCTAATATTTACTGCTCATAATTGCTCTGGGCATGACCATATAGGCAAAAGGCAACAAAGAGACTGGCAATAACTGTTTTTTTCATGTATATTTTTAATAGTCTATCAAAGTTATAGTTTTTTTAATGAATTGGAGTTTTATACAATAAAAAATAAAAAAATGTTGACGTTTCGTGAGCTAATCACATGCAGAAGTAGAATCTCAGCGCGCTCATATCTTGATACTCAAATCTAAATTGTACTTTTGTAAAAAAAATAGGTCCATGAGATTAATGGCATTTGATTACGGTACAAAACGAATTGGGATTGCAGTCACCGATCCAATGCAGATTATTGCCACGGCACTGACGACAGTGCATCCGCAGGATGTCTGGGACTTCTTGACAGAATATCAGCAAACTGAGGCGATCGAAACATTCGTTGTTGGCAAACCCAAGCAGCTGGATGGATCGGATTCCGAATCAGCTGCGCATGTGGTAGGCTTTGTGCGCAAACTGAAAAAGACCTATCCGGCTATCCCAGTTGTGGAAATTGACGAACGCTTTACTTCAAAAATGGCCTCCGCAGCCATTGCTCAAAGTGGCAAAAAGAAAAAAGACCGTCAGCAGAAAGGTTTGATAGACACGGTTTCGGCAACAATTATTTTACAGAGCTATATGGATAGCCGTGGTTTCTAAATTAACATTTGGGATGAATATCCTTGCGCTCAACAACTGACTTACTTGATTGGAGATCGTGGTTGGTTGATCATAAAACCCATCTTGCTGATCGAATAAAAACGGAGGCCGGGGAGCTCATTTAATAATAATTACAGATGAAAAGCATATTATTTTTTACAGAAGACATAGATTTCAAACTAAAAGAAAAAGGCAAGATCCGTCAATGGATTGCTAACGCGATTAAGGATGAGGGGTTTAAACGTGTGGGCGAACTGAATTTTATCCTTTGCTCGGACGCCTATCTGTTGGAGATCAATAAAGAATATCTGAATCACGATACCTATACCGACATCGTTACGTTCGATTCGTCCGAAGATGAAGATACCATTGCTGGCGATATTTTTATCAGTGTGGAGCGCATTCAGGAGAATGCACAAAAATTTAATGTTGCCGAGCGTGATGAATTGCACCGGGTCATTATTCACGGAGTTATGCACCTGTGTGGATATCCAGACAAAAAACCGGCAGATAAAGCAAAGATGACCGCCAAGGAAGATGAGTATCTAGGAAAAAGAAATTTCTAGATTTTTATATCCAATATTGGGGTATCCAAGCCATTGGATACCCTGTTTTTTTTTATCTTAGCCTATCTTTAATTTTGCCTTTCTATAGAGCCTTATTCAGATATCCATGCTGTGAAGTGGCGCTCTTTTTACCGCATTTTGCGGATTTTTTATGTAAATGATCTGCCTTTTTGGCTAAAATTTGCCCTCTAAATAAAGCACAAATTGTAAAATACAACCGCGATATCTTACCCGTACGTTTTCCTCTGAAAAACTTGTCTTTTCGATTATATTTGATTAGCTTCAAAATACAAATTGTCTAAACCATTTATAGCGTGTCTGATATGAACGAATTAGAGGAGTATTTCCGGAATAACAATGCCAAACTGATCAACAAATGGATGCATTATTTCGATGTATATGACCGCCATTTCCGCCGATTTAAAGACAAAGAGATCGTTGTATTGGAAATTGGTGTCTTTCAAGGTGGAAGCCTACAGATGTGGAAGAAATATTTCGGCGACAAAGCAAAAATCTATGGGGTAGATATCAACCCCAATTGTAAGGCGCTGGAAGAGGAAAATGTCGAAATATTTATCGGATCTCAGTCAGACCGCAAATTCCTTCGTAAAGTGAAAGAGTCAATCCCGCCAATAGATATCCTGATAGATGATGGCGGACATACTATGTTGCAACAGATTATTACATTTGAAGAGCTATTTGGACATGTAAAAGATAATGGGGTTTACCTTTGCGAAGATCTGCATACCTCTTACCAGGTTTTTTATGGCGGAGGACATAAACGCAATGGTACATTTATCGAATATAGTAAGAACTTTATTGACTACATCAATGCCTACCATTCAGAGCAGCGTGGGCTTAAAGTTAATGAATTTACTCGGTCGGTCAATTCTTTGCATTATTACGATAGCATACTGATTATTGAAAAGCTTAAGCGGGAACCGCCGACACATATGAGAACCGGAACCGCCACAGTAAAAGATTTTGATGCCCCTCCAACAGGTATCAGTGGCTTAAAATGGAAAATTAAGAAACCTGCCCTGACTGCGATCAACAAATTCCTCCGCTTTTTTAGGATAGGTGGATTTATGTGGCGATAGCAGATTGATCAACCTTCGATTTGCTAACTTATCGGAAGTCAATGTTCTGCCATAAAAAAAGCGTTGTACAACAGTACAACGCTTTTTTTTATCACATTACTAATGATTAAAATCTTTCAAATTGAGAGAAGAAGAAGTTACCTTCGATAGCCGCATTTTCATCAGAATCAGATCCGTGGATAGCGTTAGCATCGATAGATTTAGCATATTTATTACGGATTGTACCTTCCGCTGCATCAGCTGGATTGGTAGCACCGATTAATGTACGGAAATCTTCAACTGCGTTGTCTTTTTCTAGGATTGCAGCAACGATAGGACCTGAAGTCATAAATTCTACCAATTCACCATAGAAAGGACGTTCTTTGTGCACTGCATAAAATGCGCCAGCAGTTTCTTTTGATAATTGAATGTATTTCATTGCGATGATTTTGAAACCACCAGCAATAATATCGTTTAAGATTGCACCGATGTGACCGTTCGCTACTGCGTCAGGTTTAATCATCGTAAAAGTTCTGTTAGTTGCCATTATTTTAATTTTTTTGCAAACTTAGATAAATTGCTTTTTATATGCAATATAATTAGACTTATATAGGAACAATTTATTCGCCTTAGTGTGTTAATTTAATGTGCAGATGGTCGTAAAACAAGGCCAGTTTGATTGTGCTGAACACGTAGGTCCGGTCCTCTCCCTTCCATTGCACATCTTTTTGTCTTAAAAAATGTAATAGGCTCATTGGCAACAGATAATCGGCCGAAATAAAAAATCAACTGTAAACAAATCTATTCGATAAATATATTCGATATGAATATGTAACTTTGTAATGTTATGGCATTAAATCTAACAGTAGACATCGATAAAGATTCCGGCTTTTGCTTTGGAGTGGTATACGCCATCGATATGGCGGAGGAGATTTTGGAAGAGGATGGTTACCTCTATTGTCTTGGCGATATCGTACACAATGATGAAGAAGTCGCGCGCTTGAAAGCCAAAGGATTGCGTATTATTGATCATGCTGCATTGCCTACACTACAAAACGAGAAAGTGCTGATCCGTGCACACGGCGAAGCGCCAGAAACCTATCGTATCGCGTTAGAAAACAATATTACCCTAATTGATGCTTCTTGCCCGGTCGTTCTCAAATTGCAGAATCGAATCAAGACCTCTTTTGACCAGGATGAAAAGATCCTGATATTTGGAAAGCATGGCCATGCGGAGGTCGTCGGCTTGCAGGGACAGACAAATAATGAAGCGCTTGTATTTCAAGATATAGCTGAACTGGACGATGCCGATTTGCCAGCTTCATTTACGCTCTATAGTCAGACAACAAAAAGCGTGGATAAATTCTATGCCATCAAAGAGGAGCTGATCAGGAGAGGTTATGAAGTCAAGGCCAATGATACCATCTGCAGGCAAGTGTCTAACAGATATGAGGATCTTGGCGCCTTTGCCAGACAATATGACAAAATTGTTTTTGTGTCCGGTAAGAAGTCTTCGAACGGAAAAGTGCTATTTGAAGTCTGCCAAAAAGCCAACCCTGAAAGTTACTTTATTTCAGACCCTGCCGAATTGGATGCTTCAGTTTTTATTGAAGGCGACCGTATTGGTATATGTGGGGCAACCTCAACCCCAATGTGGCTGATGAAAGATGTAAAAGCTGCTTTAGAAGCGTTCTAGACGATTTTACCCGTCACAGATATTTCATATTACGCAAGTAAATCTGCGATACATGCTTTTTTGTTTATTTTTGTAGACTATGAGCAATAAAGCCAAAAAAGGGATTCTTTTAGTACAGTTAGGTACACCCGATAGTCCAACTACTCCAGACGTAAAAAAATATTTGACCGAATTCTTAATGGACCCCCGCGTCATCGATATTCCTTATTTCCAGCGGACGTTATTGGTGAAAGGAATTATTGCTCGTACCCGTGCACCAAAATCAGCAAAAATTTACGAAACAATCTGGGATAAGGAAACTGGATCACCCTTGATGCATTATAGTATACTACAGCGGGATTTGTTGCAGGAGTCGTTAGGTGAGGAGTACCATGTCGAACTGGCGATGCGTTACCAGAATCCATCCATTGAGTCTGCACTGCACAAGATGGAGGGGATGCTGCTCGAATCTATTCGTGTCATTCCGTTATTTCCCCAGTATGCGTCAGCTACTTCAGGTTCGGTCATTGACCGCGTGATGGAGCTGATCCGCAAATGGAACTATCTGCCTGAGATCAGTTTTGTAAGCAATTTCTGTGCGGATGAATTAATGGCAGAGACCTTTGCGGATCATGCGCGAAAATATGATCTTTCACATTTTGACCATTTTGTTTTTAGCTATCACGGCCTTCCAGTCAGACAGTTAGGTAAAGTGGATCCTACAGGCAAACTAAAATGCCCTGAGTCCGGTTGTGATTCCTGCAAAACAAATGTCAATACCTATTGTTATGTTTCTCAGTGTTATGCAACGACCCGGGCTATTGTTGATAAATTAGGGTTAAAGAAAGAACAGTACTCCCTGTGCTTTCAGTCTCGATTGGGTAAAGAACCGTGGATTCAACCGTATACTTCCGATCTGTTGCATGACCTCGCTGGTAAAGGCTACAAAAAGTTATTGGTCTTCAGTCCGGCCTTTGTGGCTGACTGTATTGAGACTATTGATGAAATTGGCGTAGAATATGCGAATGAATTCAAAGATTTAGGTGGAGAAGAAGTCTGTTTGGTGGAAAGTCTGAATGACGACCCTAAATGGATTGCCTCTCTGAAGCAATTGGCACTCAATGCCAAAAATTAAAACGAATTGATGATGTTGTTAGTAAATGCATGTGTTTTACTCATTTTAGATTTTTATATCTTTTTTGCCCTGCGTGCTACGAAGATTAAATTTCCCAAAACAAAAATATTCACCGTATTGTGGTGGTCGTATTCAGTACTATTGTTATTAGGTGTTTTTATATCTGCCAAATACAATATTCCATTGATCGTAAGATCCGTTATTTTGGTTGGATTCTTTCTGACAGCAGCTTCAAAGATATTTTTCTTTTTAATTTTATTGCTCGATGATATCCGTCGCGGTGGCGTCTGGGTCAAACGGCTGTTCAGTAAGAAAGAATCTGTTGAGGATGTTGTTGAAGATGCTGAAGAACCGTTACCCGAAAATCCGGTGAAAGGTATCAGCAGATCCGAATTTTTGACCAAAGCAGGGATTTTAATTGGAGCTTCACCGCTGATTCCACTGAGCTGGGGAATTATCTCCGGTGCATATGATTATCGCGTTAGAAGGGTCCCCTTATACTTGCCTAATCTGCCAAAGGCTTTCCATGGGATGACAATCGCACAGATATCCGATGTGCATTCAGGATCCTTTTATAACAAGACCGCTGTAACGGGAGGAATAGATATGTTGTTGAAGGAAAAGGCTGATGTAACATTCTTTACAGGAGATATTGTGAATGCCCAGGCGTCCGAAATGCGCGAATACCAGGATATATTTGCGCGGGTGAAATCTGACCTTGGTGTATTTTCAACATTGGGCAACCATGACTATGGGGATTACTATTACGGGAAAGAGGATTCTCCGGCAAAGCGGAAAAACCTGAAAGACGTGATTGATGTCCATAAAGTAATGGGATGGGACCTGTTAATGGACGAAAATCGCAAAATCAAAGTAGATGGAGAAGAACTCTGTATCGTTGGGGTGCAGAACTGGGGAACAGGCCGTTTCCCAAAACATGGCGATATCAAAAAGGCATTGACCGGAACCGAGGAACAACCTGTTAAATTACTATTGTCTCACGATCCATCCCATTGGCGCGCTCAGGTATTGGATACCGATGTCGATGTGATGTTTGCAGGCCATACCCATGGTATGCAGTTTGGCGTCCGTTCAGAAATGTTGCAATGGAGCCCTGTACAGTATATTTATAAAGAATGGGCGGGATTATATCGCGCGCAAGAAAACAAGCGTTTATATGTCAACGTAGGCTATGGTTTCTTGGGTTATCCAGGTCGTGTTGGAATCCTTCCGGAAATTACTATTTTTGAGTTAATCAAAGGGCAAGATCCGAAATTTAAGGCTTAACCTCCTGCATGAAGACTTTAGGCGTTCCGGCCATTGGCTTACTCAACCCTAGAAATGACTAACAAAAAGTGGGGCGATGATTTTAATACCTTTTTTGCAAAGCTTTAAAGAACTCATCTTTAGATAATTTTACTTTTTAATTTTAACTTTTTACTTAAAAAAGCTAATATTGTGTATTCTGTACACCAGTTATACATAACATGCAATCAACTTTAAACTTTGGGGATTCCCCTCACACACGCGTTAATATTCTTACCGGGGAAAAAGTACTTGTGTCCCCACATCGCAGCAAGCGACCATGGCAGGGACAAGTAGAGGACCTACCGGGCGATGATAGGCCAGCTTATGATCCCAAGTGCTATTTGTGTCCAACCAATAAACGGGCGGATGGGGATATCAATCCAGATTATAAAGAAAGCTTTGTTTTTGTCAACGATTTTTCGGCATTATTGAAAGATACCAGCCAACAGGAATTTAATGAGGATGAATTGTTTATTGCTGAGACTGAAAAGGGAATCTGTAAAGTTATTGCATTTACGCCACGTCATGACCTCACGCTGCCCGAAATGGAACAAGCAGCTATAAAGGCTGTAATAGATCTTTGGCAAAAAGAATTTGGAGAACTATCTAAGGTAGAATGGATACGTTATATCCAGATTTTTGAAAATAAGGGCGCTATTATGGGTTGTAGTAATCCGCATCCGCATGGACAGATCTGGTCACAGAATCATTTACCGGTAGAAATTCAGAAAGAATGTGTTCAGCAGAAAAAGTATTTTGACAAGAATCAGCGTACCTTATTGGCTGATTACGTCCAAGCTGAATTACGAAAAGAAGAGCGTGTTATCGATGAGAACGATTCTTTTGTTTCTTTGGTGCCTTTTTGGGCTGCTTGGCCTTATGAAACAATGATCATAAGCAAACGGCCTGTGCAAAATATTGCTGCATTTGACGAAAAAGAAAAGCAAGACTTTGCCGCGATTCTTAAATTATTAACCACACGGTACGATAATCTTTTCAAAACGTCCTTTCCATATTCTGCTGGTATGCACCAAGCCCCAGTAAATGATGGGGATCATCCAGAATGGCATTGGCATATGCATTTCTATCCACCCTTGTTACGCTCAGCGACCGTCAAAAAATTTATGGTTGGCTATGAGATGCTCGCCAACCCGCAACGGGATATTACACCCGAAGTCGCGGCCGAACAATTACGGAATTGTGCTACTATACATTATAAATCTAAGTAAGAATGATCGCAAAAGAAACTATAGTAAATAAATTTAAAAGCTTATATCAGGAAGAACCCCTTGTGGTGTCCTCTCCTGGACGGATTAATATCATTGGGGAGCATACGGATTATAACGATGGATTTGTCCTACCAGCGGCTATTGACAAGGCGATCTATGTTGCTGTCAGCAAGCGTGCGGACGATAATATTGTATTGTATGCCGAAGATTACCAAGAAAGCCATGACGTCCAATTAAATGAAATCGCTATTTCAGAAAAGCATTGGCCGAATTATATCCTTGGTGTGGTGGATCAATACCAGAAAAGAGGTGCCGTGTTGGGTGGGTTTAATCTTTATATCGATGGTGATGTGCCCTTGGGCGCCGGCTTATCTTCTTCAGCAGCAGTAGAATGTGCTGTTACTTTGGCCCTTAGTGAACTGTTTCAATTAAATGTGGAACAGATTGATATTCCGCAGATCGCACAAAAAGCAGAGCATACCTATGCCGGTGTGATGTGTGGCATCATGGATCAGTTTGCTTCTGCTTTTGGAAAAGAAAAAAATGTCATTAAGCTCGACTGTCGTTCCCTAGGGTTTGAATATGTGCCATTGGACCTCAAAGGATATGAGGTAGTGCTATTGAATACCAACGTCAAACATTCTCTCGCTTCAACGGCTTACAATACACGTAGAGAGCAATGTGAGCAAGCATCATCATGGGTAAGAGAAAAATATCCTCAGGTTAAAAATTTGAGGGATGTTACAGTGGATATGCTCGATGAACTGGTTAAAGATAAAGATGCAGATATCTATGCTAAAGCAAGTTTTGTTGTCCGTGAAAATGAACGGGTAGAGAAGTCTTGCGAAGCATTATCTGCAGGAGATATTACACAGTTAGGACAATATATTTTCGAGAGTCATGAGGGCTTGAGCAAAGTATATGAAGTGAGTTGCCCCGAGCTGGATTATCTGGTTGATTATGTAAGGCAATTCCCCGAAGTCATTGGTGCCCGGATGATGGGCGGTGGCTTTGGTGGCTGTACAATCAATATTGTTAAAGAAGGTGCCGTAGCCTCAATTTTACCGAAATTGGAGAAAGAATATCAACAGAAATTTGATAAGGAACTTTCCGTTATCCAGGTCGAAATTGCCAATGGTACCCGTGTACTTTAACTAATAAATACATAAAGTTGAGGAGAGCGGGCAGTTTTTAACACTTGCCCGCTCTTTGATTTTATGGGATTAAAGCTGGACTGTCCCCAAATTTAATCAAGTTTCCCCAACGCCTGCTCGAGGTCATCAATTAAATCTGCAACATTTTCAATACCCACAGAGATACGCAGCATGCCTAATGTGATTCCAGAAGCTTCCTTCTGTGCTTGTGTATGATGGCCACCCCACATGCTGGCCGGATGTACGATCAATGACTCTACACCGCCTAAACTGGCAGCATTGATAAATATGTTCAGGTTGTTTATTAAAGCCTGTGCATTTTTAAAGGCCTGTTCTTCATCCTTTCCATCGATCTCAATACAGATCATTCCTGAGAAACCGTTCATCTGACGGGCCGCCAGTTTATGCTGGGGGTGACTGGAAAGTCCTGGATAACTTACCTTCTTTATCTTCGGATGCTGATCTAGAAAGTGCGCAAGTGCTAAGGCATTTGCATTGATCTGTTTCACACGTAGACTCAGCGTTTTTAGTCCACGGAGCAGTAGCCAAGAGTCCATTGGGGCCAAAGACGCTCCCAAAGCAACACTGCGTTTCCAGACTTTCGCAATATAGTCCTGACTTCCGCAGACAACTCCAGCGGTTAGATCGCTGTGTCCACCCAAATATTTCGTGGCGCTATGCACAATGATATCAATCCCAAAGTCCCGCGGCGTCTGGTTTATAGGGGAGGCAAAGGTATTGTCAACCATACTCAAAATATTATGTTGTTTGGCTATTTCACCAACGGCCTTTAGGTCCGTAATATTTAAATTCGGATTGGAAGGAGTTTCAATATAGATAAGTTTGGTGTTTTCCTGAATAGCATCGGCAAAGGCCTTAGTATCTGTTTGATCTACCGCAGTTACCGTAATACCATAGTCGCTCAGAAACTCTTTGAAAAAAATAGCCGTACCAGAGTAATGAGCATGTTGTGCAACGATGTGGTCCCCGGATTTCACGATAGCTAGTATGGCTGTACTGATCGCAGCCATGCCTGTGGCAAATACAAGTGCATCTTCTGTTTTCTCCAGTTTAGCCACTACGGCCGCAACCTGGCTGTTGGTTGGATTACCATGCCGGTGATAAAAATAAGGATGTTTGGGCTCCGTCGCGGCCTTGATGTATTCCGCTGGATCACTGTCCGCAATATAAGTTGATGTTTGAAAGATAGGAGCAGTTACTGCAGCAGTTGGATTGAAATGTTGTCCTTCATGGACGAGTATCGTTTCGGTATTGGATGCCATGCTAATTTTTATTGATCAGTGTTCGTTTTTTGTTGGCATCAATAAAACCCATGCATTTGATTATTGGATATTTCTGGTCTTGATAGCCAATGAAAAATCTTCTTATTGTGATTTGTGCCTAGTGCGTGCACAATAGGAAGGCTTTTCTTGTCTACCAAATATAAATAAAATCTACAAAATAAGTAGATTTTATTTATAAAGGATAATCCGATAGTTTTAGGATAACATCTGTTTGAGGAGGTTTAGCGCGTAGCTGATTGTATTGACATTACTTAGCGCAAGGCGAAGTTGCCCTTTTACTTCTTTGAGGTTACTGATCTCAGGGTGGGACTGTACAAATGACAGCACCCTGCCGAATTGATCCGATTCAAAATAGCTCGATTTTGGGTTATTCACAAAATAGCCTTTTAGTGTATTCTTTTTATAGGATATCTTTTCGAAGCCAATTGTTTTTCCAAACCATTGCAGGCGTAAGGTATTGAATAGCTCGAACACTTCGTGCGGGATTGGACCAAAGCGGTCTTCGAGTTCTTTTTCAAATGCCGCCAGCTGCTGTTCGTTCTCGAGTTTGGAAAGCTCCGTATAGAGATTATAACGTTCCGTAATATTTGTTACGTATTCATCCGGGATTAATACCTCAAGATCGGTATCGATTTGTGTAAAGGAAACATATTTGCGTTCTTTTTCATCTGCAAAGACCTCCGAGAACTCATCGTCTTTCAGCTCCTGAATGGCTTCATCCAAGATTTTGTGATACATTTCAAATCCTATTTCAGCAATAAAGCCCGACTGCTCGCCACCCAGTAAATTTCCTGAACCCCGGATATCCAAATCCCGCATCGCAACATTAAAGCCTGAGCCCAGCTCTGAGAATTCCTCAATCGCCGAAAGCCGTTTGTATGCCTCCGGCGTCAATGTCGATAATGGCGGGCTCAATAAATAACAGAAGGCTTTCTTGTTCGAACGTCCTACACGCCCGCGCATCTGGTGCAGATCACTGAGGCCAAACATGTGCGCATGGTTAATGATAATGGTATTGGCATTCGGTATATCAAGGCCTGCTTCAATAATCGTTGTTGCGATCAATACGTCAAAATCATGGTTAATGAATTTAAGCATCACATCTTCCAGTTCATCTCCTTCTAGCTGACCGTGGGCAACACCGACACGTGCTCCGGGTACCAGCTTGCGGATTAAATTCCCCAGCTGGGGAAGGTCCGCGACACGGTTGTGGATAAAGAATACCTGTCCACCCCGATCGAGTTCATAACTGACTGCTTCGCCGATCAAAGCCTCATTAAAGACATGCAGCTCGGTCTGTACCGGTTGACGATTTGGAGGAGGGGTAGAGATGATACTTAAGTCGCGCGCTCCCATTAAGGAGAAATGTAAGGTTCTTGGGATGGGGGTCGCTGTTAAGGTCAGCGAGTCTACATTAGCACGCATCACTTTCAGTTTTTCCTTCACCGCTACACCAAACTTTTGCTCTTCATCTATGATCATTAAGCCCAGGTCCTTGAATTTGACATCCTTGCTGACCAAGCGATGGGTACCGATAATAATATCTATTTTTCCTTCTGCCAATCTCGAAAGCGTCTCTTTGATCTGTTTGGTCGTTTTAAAACGATTGATATAATCAATATTACAAGGTAATCCTTTTAGACGCTCTGTAAATGTCCGATGATGCTGTAATGCCAAGATGGTTGTTGGAACCAATACAGCGACCTGTTTGCTATCTGCTACGGCTTTAAATGCTGCCCGGATGGCAACTTCTGTCTTTCCAAATCCGACATCACCGCAGATCAACCGGTCCATTGGATGCGGTGATTCCATATCCTTTTTTACATCTGCGGTCGCCTTTTCCTGATCTGGTGTATCCTCATAGATAAACGATGCTTCCAGTTCATTTTGCAAATAGCTGTCTGGAGAGAAGGCATTGCCATGTTGAGCCTTCCGTTTGGCATAGAGCATAATCAGGTCGCGTGCGATATCTTTTACCTTCTTCTTGGTTGTCTTCTTTAATTTATCCCAGGCATCTGTACCGAGCTTGTTCATCTTGGGGACAGTACCCTCCTTGCCGGAATATTTTGAAATCCGGTTTAAGGAGTTGATATTGACGTAAAGCAAATCATTGTCTGCATAGATCAGCCGGATCATCTCCTGTGATTTACCGTTGACGTCGACTTTTTCAAGGCCACCATATCGACCAACGCCATGGTCAATGTGCGTGATAAAATCTCCGGGTTTGAGATCCCTTAGATCTTTCAATGTAATCGCCTGCGAACGTTCGTAAGCTTTTTTGCGCTTGTATTTGTAGTATCGGTCAAAAATCTGATGATCCGTATAACAGGCTAATTTCAAGCTGTCGTCCCTAAAGCCTTCACGCAGTGCTTTGTGAATAGGAATAAAAGTAGCCGATTTGTCCAGATCCTCCAATATTGTATAGATCCGCTCTACCTGTTTCGTTGAATCCGAAAAAATCAGGTTCTGGATGCGATGACTCTCATTTTCCTTGAAATTATGGATCAGCAGATTAAAGTCTTTATTAAAAGAAGGCTGCGGATGGATGTCAAATTTGAGAACGATTTCCCCCTTATAGAAAAACTGTTTCCCAAACTCAATGATCGGAAAATCAAAAAATAAGGCATTTAGGTTTTTCTCATCCGTAAACTCATGCTCGGGATCATGCCAGTCCGGATTATCTTTCTTCTGTTTGTCGGTCAGGCTAACCCACAGTTGTTTTGCTTTTTTTAAGCCATCCTTGACAATATCAAGCGTGAACTGGGCGTCTTTAATCCAGATGGAAGCCCCCTGATCAATGTATTCCAGCAAGGAAATATGCTGCGAAGTCAGGAACTTGGCCTGCACATTAGGCACAATGGTAACCTTATGTATTTTATTGACCGAGAGCTGAGATTCAATGTCAAATGTCCGAATACGTTCAATATCATCGCCAAAGAATTCGATGCGGTAGGGAAGGTCGTTCGAGAAAGAAAAGATATCCACGATGCCGCCCCGTATTGCAAATTGTCCGGGTTCATAGACAAAATCTACACGTTCGAAATCATATTCGATCAAAAACTCATTGATAAAATCAATACTTAAAGCCGTATTTTCAGTAATCTCCAGCGTGTTTTTCTCCAGATCCGTACGATTGATGACCTTTTCAGCAATTGCTTCCGGGTAGGTGACCACCATCTTTGGCAATTCCGACGTATGATTGAGCGAACTTAATGTTTCTGCTCGCTGCAGTACATTTGCCGAATCTGTCTGTGTGAAATCAAAAGCTTTTCGGTAAGAGGAGGGGAAAAAAAGTACCTGTTTGTCCAGTAAGCTTTCCAGGTCACTTAAAAAGTAGGAGGCATCTTCATGTGTTGGCAAAATAAACACCATTGGACGCTCCTGCAATTTGTAGGAGGAGACGGCAATAAATGCATCCGAAGAACCGATAAGACCTTTGAGTTGAATCTTTGGATTTTTGGATTGCATACCCTTTGTAAGCGACTGGACTGATTCGCTTTGGCTGTATTTTTCTAGTATTTCTTGAATTCCCACGAGCAAAAATTTCGAATAATTGCGAATTTAATTAAATCCTCTTAAGTATGTGGTATGTTGTGCTAAATTTTTTGGTAAAAAAATAATCAAGAGAAGAATTTTTACTGCTAGAACAAAAAGGGAATGTCCTATGAATTGTGGGCTGAAATAGTGTGGCAGCCGAGCAATTATACTACCGCTCAGGGAATACTAGCCATTGAGATTCCGCAAAGAACTACGTTGCTAAGTGCAATGTATAGGCAAAAGCCAATATGATCAAAAGTATCGCTAGATAAAGTAATTTATGCTGCTCATAGGCAGTGACACGATAGGATCCAATTTTAACACGGTTTTTGCTGTTTCTCATGATTAACTTAGGTCAAGCTCAATTCGCTGTTCACTAATATAGCTTTTTAATGTGGTATTGCCAAAAGCATGTAGCGTGTTTTGAAAATCTTCCCGATAATCGAACTGAAAGTCTTCATGCAGTTTATCATATTTACCAACCGCATGTTTAATACGGCCCGTGATATATTTGTGCAATTTATGGGCTGCCGATTGATAGGATGAATCAAATAACCGCTCATAGTCGCCTATGACCCGTTGTAAAATATAAAAACGGAATTCAGCTTCACTGGTTTTGTCTTTGGTCACTTTCTCATGCTCGTTCACCAGGCCACTTGCCTGTTTGACCAGCTTGCTCAGCCCGATAAAATTGCTGTGATGCGGTGTATTGCCAATCTGGCTTGTTCCGATGTCAAATAGTTGAGCTAATTGCTTCCGCAATTTATCAATACGTTCCTCCAGATCATATTCGTTCTCCAGCAATTGAAAATGCAATTGTTTCATCAGCATTTTGTCCTTACTGATCAGACGGACAAGTAATTTGTCTTTTTCTTTTTGTGGAAGCTCAAGGACAGCTTTCTTTAACTCGGCATCTTGATGTAGAGACATAATATTACGTAAAATTATCTTGTTATTCGCAATGAAAGAGCAAAGATAAAAGACTCCTGATTGTTCAGCTAATAGTCCGTTATCCTTGCCCCTTTATCCATTTCTTCTCAGCGTCCTGATGATGTAGGCGAAAAGTATCATCCCGACCCTACAGCATAACTCAGCCGGTTAATTGTTAATACAATATTCTAAACTTGATGGTATTTTCAATCTGTTTCAATTGTTTCAATAGATCTTTATCATATTCACCCTGGATATCAGTTACCGCATAGCCGATGTCACCTTTGGTCATTAAGAACTGTGCGACGATATTAATGTTGTTTTGCGCATACACCTTATTGATCTGTGCCATGATACCCGGTACGTTTTTATGAATGTGCAGCAATCTTGTTACCTGTTTTACTTTCGGTAAAACCAGATTTGGGAAATTGCGGCTCAAGTAGGTGTCACCGTTGTTGATAAATTCGGCCATACGGCGTGGAATAAATTCTGAATTTTTCTTTTTCCCCTTCTTGTCATCAAACACGACAATTCCCTTAGCGTTGCAGATATCTTTATTGATATGCCCCTTGATATCACCCAAATAACCTATTGTTTTTAATTTATCAGCCTGTTGGAGCTGTTCGTCAGTGATGTCAATATTGTCACCTAGCAGAAGCATGCCGACATCTTTTACATATTTCTCTTCGAACGTCTCTTTTGTACGGATCGAGAAACCATCTCGCTTCAAAATATGGGCAGCAATTTCCGGAACATCCCCGACAATAAGACAAAGAATACGGTTTTTAGGATACGAGATCGCACGAGGTAGATCATTGACATAGAGGAATTCATCAAAACTTGGAGTGATAAAATCCGCTTTTTCGGTGACACTTTTTCGTTGGATATTCTCCGTAAAGGCAAAGAACTTTTCGATTAAACCCGATTCTTTCAACTGGAAATCCGAATAACCGTCACCGATACCAAAAAGCCGCCCCTCGATATTCAGCTGTTTTAAGAGCTGTACTTTCCCGCCTTCATTGGATAATGGATTTTCCTCATCAAATCCGATAATATTGCCCTCCTCGTCAAATCGAAATGTATTGGCGTAGATATTCTCGGTTTTGATATGATAAGGTGTTACTACAGGCGTGATAAATTCCTTAAAACCACCGGAAACAATCCAGGCTGTGTCCGAATGTTTTTTGAAAAACTCGCGGTTGCGCGAGAAGGAAGTTGAAACTTTTTTCTTGAGATGAGATACCAGTTTATCCAAGTGGCTTCTGTTGGCATTCAGTAATTTCACTCGGCCAGCCAATGCTTCACGGAAAGAGAGCTTTCCCTCCATGGCAAGATTGGTATACCTTTCAATTTCATTGTAGATAGATTCGCGGTCAGGATGATTTTCGAGGGAGATCCGGGCGAGCTCATCGAGTGCTTCTACTTGGGTAAATGTACTATCAAAATCAATGATGTAATAGTTTTTCATCTTAATTATTTGTTTTTTAATGGTGATGAAGCTATCATGAGGGCTACTTATTGCTATCGAACTTTGACTTGCTTAACTCATGATGGTTTCATCTTAATTATTTGTTGTTTAACGGCGATGAAGCGATTATGGGCAAACGATTCAATTCCTCTGCAAGCAGCTGTGGCTTGTGATGGTTTCTTTATTTTTAATCGTAGTTTACTAAGCTCATGACGGGTTCAGGGTTCGGTTGATTAATATTTTGTTTTTACTGCTTGCTGTATAAATTTGCGATTTCTTTTAATGTTTGTTCCAGTGGACGGTAACTGTGGTTCAAGAGTGACTGTAGCTTCGCATTGGAGTATTGCAGTTTCGCACTTGATGCTGCTGCCGTTTCTTTGGTCAGGGAAGAGTCTGTCTTCTTGAAAACAGAAAGCATGCTGGAAACAGTGGATGCGATCTGAAGAAGTGTTTCGGAGACCTCAATCGTGGGTTCAGGCTTGTTCATCAGGACACTGGCCACACTCAGCAAATCCTTATTGGGAATGTTGAGGTGATTGATAATATAGCGCTCAGCCGTGATTTCATCTTTTTCCATCAACTGGATCATAATCGTCGCGACGTCTTCTACATCAACAATCCCCACACTTCCTTTGGGATAAAATTTTAATCCCTTATGTATCATCGAGAATATGGCACCAGATCCTTTATCTTTGGCCGCGGCACCCAATATTACAGAGGGGTTTACAATAACGGCATCGAGCCCCTCGGTAATCCCCCGCCACACTTCCATTTCCGCCTGATATTTGGATAGCGCATAATTGGAAGTCGTTGGGCTATGTTCCCAATGGTCTTTTTCAGATACGGGTAAGTTATTCTTGTTGGTTCCCAATGCGGCGATTGAACTCACATGGAGCAGGCGAATGTTTTTTTCTAAACAAAGGTTGACAATATTCGCCGTTCCTTCTACATTGACCTTAAAGAGAGATTTTGCATCTTTTTTCTGATAGGAGACCAGCGCCGCACAATGATACACCTTGGTCACACCTTCCAGCGCATCTTCCAGTTCAAAATAATTGGTGATATCCGCATCAATCCATTGGATCAATGATGAAGATAACAAAGCGGCTGGAATAGTCGATTGAGCTCTCTTGGTCGCAATGACGTCAATTCCCTGATCTATCAATTGTTTGATCAATGTAGATCCTAAAAAACCTGTTCCTCCTGTTATTAATATCACCTGATAAAGATACTGTTAAAAATAATGTTTTCAAAAGTTAGTTAATAAATGGATATTTGTGAGAGTTGCATCCCGAAAAATAAGATGTTTTAAACAAATTATAGCTTATGTCATCATTGTCCGTATTCTTTAGTCCGATTTCAATTGCAGGTATTTCTCCGGAGCATGGTTTCTTAAATTCCCAGTTAGGGAATGTGATTCAGGCTTATGAAACAGATTTTCCTACCTGGGAGGAAAATGAACCGCCCCAATTGGCCATTATCGGTGTACAGGAAGATCGGGCATCAGTTAATAATAATGGGACAGCTAAAGCCCCGGATGCTGTACGCAAACACCTTTATACGCTTTATCAAGGTGATTATAGGATGAATATTGTCGATTTGGGCAATATAAAAGCCGGTAATAGCATTCAGGATACCTATGTAGCTTTGAAAGCTGTGGTAGAAGAATTGGTAAAAGCCAATATCCTTCCGATCATTATTGGAGGTGGACAGGATCTGACCTATGCGCAATACCTGGGGTATCAGAATTTGGAACGTAAGATTGAACTTGCCATTGTGGATTCACGTTTTGATCTCAATCAGGAGGAAGCTGAAAACGTCAGCCTCAATTCCCGGTCTTATGTCAATCATATTATTCTGCATCAGCCCGATTATTTGTTTAACCTGAATTCCATTGCTTATCAGACCTACCTTGTCAGCAAAGAGTCTATCAATATGTATGACAAATTGTTCTTTAACGCTACTCGCTTGGGGATGATCGCGGGTAAAATGGATCAGTCTGAACCTCTGATCCGGGCTGCTGACCTGATTAGTTTCGATATCGGCGCCATACGGTCATCAGAGGCTCCGGGCAATGCCAATGCAATGCCAAATGGTTTGTACGGTGACGAAGCCTGTCAGCTCGCACGCTATGCAGGCATGTCAGATAAATGCAGCTCTATTGGTTTCTATGAATTAAACCCAACATTCGATCCCATGGAACAAACAGCCATGTTGGTGTCACAAATGATCTGGTGTTTTATTGATGGTTATTATAATCGCAAGCAAGATACACCATTATATCCCAAATCGTCCTATATTATCTACCGTACAACCCTTGAAAATGAGGAGCATGAATTGGTTTTTGTGAAAAGTAAAAAGTCTGACCGCTGGTGGATACAAGTACCTTATTTTGGCTCAAAATCGGTCAATGAACGATATTATCTTGTGCCATGCCGCTATGAAGATTATCAACTCGCCGTTTCTGGTGAAATGCCCGATCTGTGGTGGAAGACTCACCAGAAGCTGCAGTAACTAAGCTTACAGCAGTATCTTGAGGAGACTTGATGAACGCCTCAATTCATGTCGGAGTGAGGAAAGCATGCTCCAATGGCGATGACATACATTACTCAATTAATAACGATGTGATGGCGCAAGAAGACCATTGTATATCGCTATAAGTAGACAAACTTATCATTAATAAAATTTGATCGCAGCATTTTTGTCAGAATGGATAAGGAGCTGCTGTTCTCATAAAATATAAATTATGGAATTATTTTTTTTCGCAGGAATTGTCCTATTGCTGGTCATTTTAATCATTTTGGTATTGAAAAGAAATGGTGCTGCCAACGTGGGTGTAACCCAAAATAAAGAAGTGGAAACATTGAAAATAGAGCTAGCACGCTCCCAGCAACGGGAACAAAGTTTGCTGGAAGAACGTTTGATGCTCAGAAGTGAATTGGACAAGGAGCGGGAAAATCTACTCGTTGCCGAACGTTCGCTTGAAAGTACACGTTCCTTTTACGAGGCGCAGCTGGATAAGTTTCAGGAGCAAAAAAATGAAATTGCCGAAATAAAAAGGCAGTTTAACAATGAATTTCAAGTGATCGCCAATAAAATTCTGGAAGAGAAAACACAGAAATTTACTGAAACAAACCACCGTTCGCTGGGTCTGATCCTGGATCCTTTAAAGGAAAAAATCAAACTATTTGAAGAGAAGGTAGATAAAAATTATAATCAGGAAGCGGCCGAACGAAATTCCCTGAAAGGTGTTGTGCTGCAGTTGGTCGAACAGAGCCTCCAGATTAAAGATGAAGCCAATAGCCTCACCAAAGCATTAAAAGGAGATACAAAAAAGCAGGGGAATTGGGGGGAAGTGATTTTGGAAAGAGTTCTGGAACGTTCGGGACTGATGAAAGACCGTGAATTTAGGCTTCAGGTTTCTCTGATGGATGCAGAAGGGCGGAGAATGCAGCCCGATGCAATTATTGATCTCCCCGAAGATAAACATCTTGTTGTGGACTCCAAGGTCTCTTTGATTGCGTATGAGCGTTGGGTGAACGCCGAGACCGATGAAGACCGGGCAATTTTCGCGAAGCAACATGTACAGTCGGTTGAAAATCATGTCAAGGAGCTCTCCGCCAAAAATTACCACGAGCTATATGGGATTGAGTCACCTGAGTTTGTGCTATTATTTATGCCAATTGAATCGGCATTGAGCATGTCCGTCGCAGAAAAACCAGACCTATTCAGTGATGCTTGGGACCGAAAGGTCGTTATCGTTAGCCCCTCGACACTGTTGGCGACATTGCGTACCATCGCCAGTATCTGGAAACAAGAACGCCAGACACGCAATGTGATTGAAATTGCCAAAGAAGCCGGAAGTTTGTACGATAAATTTGTGAGCTTCCTGACGGATATGGAGCAGGTTCAGAATCAGCTGGAACGGGCATTAAAAAGTCATGAGGATGCGACCAAAAAGCTGTCCACTGGAGCTGGCAATGTTATCGGAAAAGTGGAGAAGTTGAAGCGGTTGGGCGCAAAGGCAAATAAGCAGATCGATGCTAAGTTTCTGGACGAAGATGAATAATTTAGATGCTCCTGTCCGACAGGTTCCGCAGGCATAACAACAAAAGATTGAAGAGCTGCTCATAAAAGCGCTGGGCTTCTTGCAAACAAGCTCTTCAATCCTCAAGCTAAGGTCGTAAGCCGAAGGCTTAACACCACCAAAGTCTCACTACTAAATACTCGTATCTCCTTACAACTCTTTCATCCGTTTATTGATTGACACATCTACATATGTATCCTTTAAGCGATCAACAGCCTCTTTTTCAGCAACGAGATTGGTGTCCGATTCATAGTCATGTAAAGCGCGTAGATTTTGGATTTCATTGTCATAAGGATCCCGTCCGGCCAAAAGCTTGACAATCACTGGAAGACATTCTAAAAAGACAAACAGTAGCGCAATAAAGAATACCGCATTCGCATTGGATTCGTTGACCTTTCCATTAGCATCATAACGTAGATTACCTAACGCCGAATTGCGATCAGCGAAACCTGCGACGTTGACTGCACTGTCCAGCGAGGCATTTGACAGAACTTTTTGATCCAATATGCCTTCAAATTTTTGCTTTTGACGGATCGCGTTCTGTTGTGCTGTTATCTTATTGCGTAGCGTGTCCAGATACGCTTCTTTCTTTTTGAGGTCTTCTTCCTTCATTTTAGCATAAGGGCCATAACCCATTACCCCTGAGGTTTCCGTGGTTTTATTACCATAGATTTCATAATTCAATTTGGTGCGATCGGTCTTGATACTGGACTCCAGCGAATCACGTTCCACACTTGTTGCCTTTAATTGATTGACCTCATTGCTGTATTTTTTGTTGAATGTGCTGTTCAGGGTATCGATTTTTGCACGTTGGTCAGCCAGATAACGTACCCGCAAATTCTCCCGGATCTCCTTGTCGAAAATTTTCAGCTCCAAAGGCCGGGAAATAACTAAACCAATTAAAATCGCCAACAGAATACGGGGTAGGGCTTGCAGGAGTTGCATCCATCCGCTTTTGGATTTATTGATACTCAATACAATATAGCGATCCATGTTGAAAATCGCTAAGCCCCAAATAATGCCAAATACAACGGCTAGCAGCCAGTCCAATGTTCCCCCACTAAACACAAAATACATCGCATAGCCGCCAGAAAGACTGGCAAACAATCCAGTGAAAAAAATAGTAGCACCTATGGCTGTGTACTTACTATGCTCCTCCGGATACTTTTCAAGAGTTTCTTGATGTACACCTGCACATCTCCAAAAGAAACGGTTAATAGCACTCATTTAAATAGTTTTCTCCAAATTGACAGATTATTTTTAACAACGTTACGAATAAGTTTTTGTTTTACAATAGGATGACGGTTTTTCGGGTTCTCCCTGTACAAAGAAACGACACTCCCGTATTTGCCTAATTTTATTATCTTTGAAAAAAAATCAGGAATAATCAGACGATATGAAGAAAAGACAACTTTTGCCATTTTTAATGCTAATGGCAACTGCGATTGTTGGTTGTGAGGAAAAAAAAATGATGACAGATAATCCTCTTTTATTAGCCTATGAAACACCCTTTAATGTTCCACCATTTGACAAGATCAAAAACGAACATTTTAGACCTGCCTTTGAAGAGGCGATAAAAGTACATAATCTGGAGATTGACTCGATCGTCAATAACTCCGATAAAGCGACTTTCCAAAATACAATAGTAGCCCTTGAAAATGCAGGCAGCTTATTAAATAATGTATCTACTGTATTTCATAATCTTAATAGTGCAAATACAAATGACAGTATTCAGGCGATAGCAAAAGATCTAGCCCCAATATTGTCTAGCCATTCGGATGAAATTTCGATGAACGCCAAGTTATTTGATAGAATCAAAGAGGTTTGGAATGGCCGCAATACACTTGGTCTGGATGCTCAGGACAATAAACTTTTGGAAGAGACCTATAAGAGCTTTGTACGTTCTGGCGCGAACCTGAAAGAGGCTGACAAAGAAAAAATGAAAAAAATCAATGCCGAACTTTCGACATTGACAACACAATTCGGACAAAATTTATTGGCGGAGACCAATGCATACCAATTGGTGCTTGATTCTGCTAGCCAATTGGAAGGTTTGCCTGAATCATTAAAAACTGCCGCAGCTGACGAAGCTGTTGCCAAAGGGAAAAAGGATAAATGGGTATTTACCTTACAGAATCCTTCGATAATGCCATTCTTGCAGTATGCTAAAAACCGTGATTTGAGAAAACAGATCTGGGAAGCATATCAGATGCGGGGTAACCATGATAATACGAATGATAACAAAGCAATCATTCAAAAAATTGTTAATCTACGTCTGCAAAAGGCGAAACTATTGGGCTATAAATCGCATGCAGCCTACGTTCTGGAAGAATCCATGGCTAAGACACCTGAAAATGTCTATGCTTTGTTGAATAAGTTATGGACACCTGCTTTGGCAAAAGCCAAGGGTGAAGAAGCTGATATCGCAAAAGAAATTAAAGCTGAAGGTGGTACTTTTACGGTGGCACCTTACGATTGGAGATATTACACTGAAATTATCCGCAAAAAACGTTTTGCATTGGATGAAGATGAGATTAAACCTTATTTGAGTTTACCTACAGTACGCGAAGGCGCTTTCGCAGTAGCAAACAAACTATATGGTTTGACATTTGTTGCCCTAAACAATGTGCCGACTTATCATAAAGAAGTGGAAGTGTATGAGGTGAAAGACAAAGATGGCTCACATCTGGGACTTTTGTATGCCGATTTCTTTCCGCGCGAATCCAAACGTGGCGGTGCTTGGATGACATCTTACCGCGATCAGTCCACAAAAGATGGTAAGCGCGTTGCTCCGGTAATTTCTATTGTCTGTAATTTCACAAAACCTGTTGGTAAAAATCCTGCATTGCTGACATTTGATGAAGCAACTACACTATTCCACGAATTTGGACATGCTTTACATGGTCTACTTTCCAATGTGCGTTACAGATCAATGGCTGGAACTTCCGTACCACGTGACTTTGTCGAATTGCCATCTCAGATCATGGAAAATTGGGCTGCAGATCCCGAGGTACTAAAAACCTATGCAAAACACTTTAAGACCAAAGAGGCTATGCCTGATTCTTTAATCCAAAAAATGGAAAAAGCAGGCACTTTTGATCAAGGATTTGCCACTGTGGAATACCTGTCAGCAGCATTGCTTGATATGGATTACCATGCAACAACCAAAGAAATTTCAAAAGATGTCAATGGCTTTGAGAAAGCGGCCATGAAGAAAATAGGTGTTATCGATGCAATTATTCCGCGTTATAGAAGCACTTATTTTCAGCATATCTTTGCTGGAGGTTATTCTGCAGGATACTATGCTTATATCTGGTCGGAAGTGTTGGATTCAGATGCTTTTGCAGCATTCAAAGAAAAGTCTTTGTATGATAAAGCAACAGCGGATTCCTTCCGTAAGAATGTCCTCGAAAAAGGAGGAACAGATGATCCGGCAAAAATGTACCGTATCTTTAGAGGAGCAGACCCAGATCCGAAATATTTACTGAAAAAAAGAGGATTGAATTAATCTACTACAAAACAAAAAAAGGAGATATAAAAAAATATATCTCCTTTTTTTGTTTTAAAACTTGTTATTCTAAAAACAATGCTTACATTTGGATATTATTTATAATGAATCTAAATAAATATAGATAGTATGTGTGACACCAAAATTCTAAGTCAACGCGGAGATACCCACATTAGTGTTTGCCACAAGTGCAAAACATATTATATCTGGCAGCAGAGTTTTGTGCTGACATTTACACAGAATAAGTTTTTCGATTTCCTGAACATCATTAAGAGTAATGGTGACGAACTTTTCTTCAGTTCATTCCCGGATGGTGAGTTTCGCTTGATTATGAAGACGCCTTACCCGGACATTGTTTTCTCGTTCGATGAAGAGCAATGGCAAAATTTTAGGGATGCCTTACAAGAATCGTATTACATGAATGAATTTTACGGCATGTTAAACAATTAAGATAAAAAGTCCTGTTGCTTCGCTTGTGTTTCATCTCTCTTTCCTTATGCGTTGCCAACAGGCACAAACAAAACCCTCAGTGATATCCGTATAAATGTACAGATAACTCCTGAGGGTTCTTCTTTATCTCACAATGCGGTTATTCGCCTATCGCATAATATTTAAAATCGAGGGCTTCAAGCTGTTTCCGGTTCAATAATTTCCGTCCATCAAATACAAAGGCTGGTTTCTTCATCTGATCCTTGATCTTCTTCCAGTCGTAGCTTTTGAATTCATCCCATTCTGTTAAGATGGCAACAGCGTGTGCGTCGTCACAAGCTTCATAAGGTGTATTGACCACTTTGACTAAGGCCCTGTTTTCTTCGGATGTACGGGTGTTCAGATAGTCTAGGTCCGCGTAGATACGTTCTGCAGATACTTTTGGATCGTACACTGTAATTTCTGCCTGCTCATTTAACAGATAATCGGCCACGTAGATCGCTGCGGACTCACGGGTATCGTTGGTGTCTTTTTTAAATGCCCAGCCCAAAAAAGCAATCTTTTTTCCCGAGACCGTATTGTACAATGTCTGGATAATATTGTCGGCAAAACGTTGCTTTTGATAATCATTCATTAAAATAACCTGATCCCAGTATTCTGCAACTTCCGTAAGGCCATAGCTGCGTGCGATATAGACAAGGTTGAGGATGTCTTTTTGAAAACAGGAGCCCCCAAAGCCTACCGATGCTTTTAAAAATTTAGCGCCGATACGTGTATCCATACCGATTGCTTTGGAGACCTCATCGACGTTGGCGCCTGTTTTTTCACAAAGCGCGGAGATCGAGTTGATCGAAGAAACCCGTTGTGCCAGAAAAGCGTTGGCGGTCAATTTAGAAAGCTCAGAAGACCACAGATTGGTCGTCAGGATTTTGCTTTGGTCTACCCAATGCGCATAGATATCTACTAATGCTGCAATTGCTTCTTCATTTTCTCCCCCGATAAGGACACGGTCCGGATTGATTAGATCTTGTATTGCTGTCCCCTCGGCGAGGAACTCAGGATTGGATAAAATATGGAAATTCACCCCATTACCGGTATTGTCAAGGATACTTTTTAATGCAGCAGCCGTACGTACCGGAAGAGTGGATTTTTCGACAACGATCTTGTCATTTTTGGCGACTGCAGCAATCTGACGGGCACAAAGCTCAATGTATTTTAGATCCGCAGCCATTCCCTTTCCTTTTCCGTAATTCTTGGTCGGGGTATTGACCGAGATAAAAATCATATCGGCTTCATCAATAGCTTTGTTGATATCGGTTGAGAAAAACAAATTGCGGCCCCTCGCTTCAGCCACAATTTCCTGTAGCCCCGGTTCATATACAGGAAGGTTTTCCAGGTTGTCATCATTCCAGGCTGCAATACGCTCAGCATTCATGTCAACAATGGTGATCTCAATATGCGGACATTGTTTCGCAACAACCGACATGGTTGGTCCACCCACGTAACCAGCTCCTATACAGCATATTTTCTTGATAGTTTTACTCATTTTGATTATCTTAATCAGCTATAAATTGAACAACAAATGTAAAGAATTCGAAATTGTTTTTTGTCGATAAAAGTCAATATTTCATCGCAAAACTTTAAAAAGCGAATTTATAGGAGATATAGCCTGCGAATGGAGCCACCCTCACGCCCGTCCGAATGATCGTTGAGGCGGAACTCAGGTAGACAATACGAAAAAATCTCTTTCGCCGAGCTTGAATACAAAGGAATCGGGGTGGTATAAATAATCGGATTGAGACTGAAATCTATCAGATTTATACTAATTTTACATTAAAAATAGGAGCACGATTTTGATAAAGCAAGAGGTTATTGACAAAGTACTGGAAACGGCTCGGATAGAGGAAGTGGTGGGTGACTTCGTTGATCTAAAGAAGCGTGGTACCTCCTTGATCGGCAATTGTCCATTTCATCACGAAAAGACACCCTCATTCCACGTTTCTGTCTCCAAAGGGATCTACAAATGTTTTGGTTGCGGTGTCGGAGGCGATTCACTCAAATTTGTGATGGAACTGGAAAAGTTCTCCTATCCCGAAGCCATTCGTTATCTGGCCGATAAATATTCCATTGAGATTGAAGAAGTTGAGCGGTCTCCAGCACAGCTCGCTGCACAGGACAAAAGAGAAAGTCTGTATGTCTTGAGTGCATGGGCAGGTAAATTTTTCGTGGAACAGCTCTGGAAAAGTGAAATGGGGCAGGTCATTGGACTCAACTATTTCAAAGAGCGGGGATACCGTGAGGATATCATCAAGAAATTTGAACTGGGTTACTCGCCTGAAGAGTGGACGGCATTGGTGGATAAAGCACAGGAAGCCGGCTTCCATCCAGATTACCTTGCTGCAAGCGGGCTTGCTATTGAACGTGACGATAAGTCGCTCTACGATCGCTTTAGAGGACGTGTCATGTTCCCGATCCATAATCTGACCGGACGTATTATCGGATTTGGTGGACGTACGCTAAAGACCGATAAGAAGGTAGCCAAATATGTGAACTCACCCGAAAGTGAGATCTATCACAAGTCAGATGTACTCTATGGGTTGAATTTTGCCAAAAAGGCAATCATGGAAGAGGACAACTGTTATCTCGTCGAGGGCTATGCCGATGTACTGTCTGTACATCAGGCCGGTGTTGAGAATGTGGTTTCTTCTTCGGGAACTTCCCTGACGACAGGCCAGATCAAATTGATTTCCAGATTTACCAAAAATGTAACCATACTCTATGATGGCGATGAAGCTGGAATAAAGGCTTCATTACGTGGTACCGATATGTTGCTGGAAGAAGGGTTAAATGTAAAGGTATTGCTCTTTCCGGATGGAAATGACCCCGATTCTTATGTGCAAACCTACGGTGCTACTGCCTTTAAGGATTATGTGAAATCCCATCAGCAGGATTTTATCTTCTATAAGACCAATATTTTACTTCGCGATGCCAACAACGATCCGATTAAAAGGGCTGAGGTAATACGTGATGTTGTTGAAAGTATTGCTTTAATCCCCGACGAGATTAAAGTGTCTGTTTTTATTCGCGAATGTAGTAGTTTATTGGATATTGAGGAGCGTATTTTGCTTGCTGAACTCAACAAAATAAGGCTAAATAAGGCAAAGAAAGCAGATAAAGATGCCTCCCGTAAGGCGCAAACCCCTGCAAACACGGGAATGCCTCCGTTTGGAATGGATGGCCCGCCGCCCGATTTCTTTATGACTGACGACGAGCGCGCAGGTGTTCCGGCAATGGAAGTGACTGAGCAGCCAGCACAGCTGACCGCCGAGATCCTGCAGGAACGTGAGATTGTCCGCATCCTAATCAACTACGGCGATTACCTGGCGACTTGGGAAGGTGATGGCGATATTCCGGTTGCTGGTGTCTTACTAGGTAATATCAGCGATATCGAATTTAAAGATAAGGGCGCTGCATTTATTCTGAAAGCTTATCGGGATGCTGCCGAAAATTATGAAATCCCCGATCCAAAATTATTTTATTCCCATGCAGATGCTGCCGTTTCCGAACTGGCGATCAATTGTGTGGCGACAAAATATTCGCTCAGCGAAAACTGGAACGATGATAAACGCAAAATCTATGTGAGCCAGGAATATGAACACCTTAAGCAATTGGTTGTCGAGGCCATTTACCGGATAAAAAAGCAAAAAATCAGCGCCGAAATGCATCATATTCGTGAAGAAATGAAGCAAGAACAGGATATTGCTAATCTGGAAGTGCTTCTCTTTAAATATCAAAAACTCAAAGAAGCAGAACGTCTTCTAGGCGGATTTTTGGGAAATACAATTGTCAAGTAATCCGGATAATATGGCGAAACATCTTGAAATAGGAGTACAGGGCGAAAAGTTGGCCATGGAATACCTGATCGAGATGGGTTATAAAATAATGTTAAGAAATTGGCGGTTTAAGAATTTAGAGGTAGATTTGATTGTCATGGACGGAGATACGCTTGTATTTGTAGAGGTCAAAACACGGTCAACGGCAGATTTTGGCGAGCCGTTTGAGTTTGTGGATGTGCGCAAGCAAAGGCGATTGATCCGGGCAGCGCAGGCTTATATAGTAAAATTTGCATATGTAGGTGAAGTGAGATTTGATGTGGTAGCCATAATGAATAATGCTCATTCCAAACTTACCCATATAAAGGATGCGTTTTGGGATAGTTGAAAAAGCATTTAGCAGGTAGATCCAAAGATAGGAATCTTGGGCGTGTAAATCATCAGTTTCCCAGATTTCCGATTTTGAATTAGACTTTTTATGTTATAAAAATGAAGCGATTATGATTTATTAAAACATATGTTTTATAGCAATCTGATTGTTTTATCAGCTCAAAAATTGATTATATAAATGAAAAAAATCACGTATTTTGTAGCGATTGCAGCTTTAGCTTTTGCTTCCTGTAAGTCGAAAAAATCTGCATTGGAATTTGCTTCGCCTGGAGCAAACCAAGCTGTTTTAAAGGGTAGCCCAGTGCAACTGAAATTGAAATTTGATGCAATTACCATGGATTCTGTCGCTTATTTTGTAGACGATAAACATGTGGGCTCCTCGACAGATACTGTAGCAATTACAGTGGAGACCAAAGATATGGCCTATGGTACACGTAATATTTCCGCGACGGTCTATAGTGGTGGTAAGTCCAACTCCGTGTCGAGCACTTTTTATGTGGTTCCGGCGGCTGCAAAGAACTATGGATTTCAGATTGTCAATAAATTCCCTCATGATACTACTGCATTTACCCAGGGACTTCAGTTTGCCGATGGTGTATTGTATGAATCTAATGGTCGTTACGGTGAGTCTAACCTCAGAAAGGTGGATCTGACAACTGGAAAGATACTGAAAGAAATAAAATTTGATGAGAAAACCTTCGCCGAGGGGATGACATTAGTTGGTAATAAATTGTTTATGCTGACCTGGCAGCAGGGCGAGGGATATGTGTTTGATAAAAATTCATTAGCAAAAGAAAGTTCATTTAAATACGAAAATAGTAAAGAGGGATGGGGGATTACCTATGATGGCAAGCGTTTGATCAAATCAGATGGCTCCAATAAATTGTTTTTCCTGGATGCGGTTACTGGAAAAGAGTTGAGCTCAATTGCTGTATATGACGAGAATGGTCCTGTAGACCAATTGAATGAACTGGAGTATATTGATGGAAAAGTTTACGCAAATGTCTATCAGAAGGATATTATTGCAATTATCAATCCCGAAACAGGTGCTGTAGAAGGAAAGATCAACCTGGTTGGTATCTATGAACATACTGCAGCTTATGATAATGAACTGAATGGAATAGCGTATGATCAGGCTAATAAACGCTTGTTTGTAACCGGGAAGCTCTGGAATACCTTATATGAAATCAAAGCCATTGAAAAGTAGTATTTCAAACGATATACATTTTAGATAAACGGGGCTGTCCACTTGGATAGCCCTTTTTTATGCAATGTTAAACGTACACTCTCAATACATCAATCGGATATTTCGATGCTTAAAGTTAATCTTGACTTTTGGACATCTTCTTTTATTTTTTACATGAATTTAAAAGCGCAAATACTATACTGCTAAACAAAGCGTCTGGATAAGCTCATGCAAGACAAGACACGATCTGCATGATTTCTCCCAACCTTTAAGCTGCTATCGATTTTTTGAATGATCTTGGGCCTGAATATTCTTGCCGGGTTAAAAGGTGGTCATGTCCATGAAGGGTTGTATTTTGTGTTGACGCCCGAATCCGACTGTGCAAATATGATACAGGGCTCTACTATAAAAAAAAGGGATGAACCATTGGTTCATCCCTTTTTTTATAATTTTATTTTGCGATTAATAAACCGGAACGAAGCTCCAGTTATCATCAAAACGTGTTGTGCCATTTAGACCTGTTGCAACATAACCAGTTGACCCAATTGCAAAACCGACAGCATCTTGTCTTGAGCCACCATTAAAAGCAGTATTGTCATATGTCCAACTATCACCACTGATATTATATTTAACAACAGAGCTGCTTGCTGTACCTTTTGATCCACCTACCAAGAAGCCATTGTTGCCAATTACGAAAGCTGCGGCATTTGAGCGATTCACACCACGATCGCCATCTAAATCAGCTAACTGTGTCCATTTGCTACCGTCAAATTTGTAGAAATCTGTTGGGTAACCACCATTGGAAACGCCACCACCAACATAAGCAGCATTACCTGATACAAATACAAAAGCACCTTTTCTCTTCGCTGCAAATGGAGCATCAGGAATTGCTTCCCATTTATTTAAATCTGGGTCATATTTGAAAAATTGATTGGTAAATGCAGTACCATTTGCAATGGTAGTTTCTCCTGTGCCCACATAAGCTTTTCCGCCGATAGTGAAGGCTACTGCATTTGCTAATACAATAGGTAAGTCAGCTACTTTAGTCCATTGTTTTCCTTTTTCTGCTGAAGGGTCAAATTTATAGAAATCTTTCAAGAAATTTGCGCCATCATTACCGCCACCTACATAACCAAAATCACCGATAGCAAAAGCAATTGCACCACGACGACCGCTACGCGCATCTTTATCTGCTAAAGTATCTTTTTCGCTCCAGGTATTGGACGCTGGATCATAAGCATATGTGTTTTTTAAATGAACAGCCTTGCTACCTGCATTACTTGATTGACCAGTAGTTACATAAGCGATGTTCTTTATTACAAAACTTGCTGCGGAAGATGTTTGTGGACCTTTGTAAGCTGCTTTTTGAAACCACTCGGTCGATTTTTCTTCACTAGTGTCATTGCTTTTTTTACAAGAAGAGAATGTTGTAACTGTAAATACAAAAGCTGACAATACGAGTAGCCAATTTTTCTTGTTCATAAATTATTGAAATTTAGTATAAAGGATGTTTAATTTAATTCTTGGATCATTACCATCTTTTGCCAATATCAACCGATCCGCTGTTCTTGATAGCTGAGAAGGTGTCACTATTGTAGCCCCGCTTGCAGTTCTCGTTGTTACTGGCAACGGAGGTAAAGATAGATATAATGAAGTGTTTTTATATGCTGTTGTTTTAATTTTATTTAAATAATCAATCAGATTAAAGGTGTATTTGCCATTTGCATCCCCAATTTTAATCAATGGGGCAGATTGCACTGGATTTTGCGCATCTCCTGATAATGATGCTAAGGCACTCACCGGCGTCCCTTCGCTATTAGCGATCATAAGAACCAGATTTTCAGGTTGCGCATAGCCCTCTAGCGGGTTATTTTCTGCTTCAATGACAAGTTCCACCTTATTGATTGAAATTGTTGGATCGTTTACCAAGGTTAATAACGTAGGGAACTCAATTTTCGCTACAACACCGCTCGAACCTTCGAGGAATGTATTACCATCGGTTTTTTCAACATCAATCTGCGGGTTAGCAATTGTCATCGGCGCAAACTTGGTTGCCGAGCGATCTGCTTCAATTTGATTGTATTGGTATGCTTTGTTGTCGATAGTAAAAGATTGTTTGCTGCTTACCTTATTCCCCTCATTGTTCTCAAAAGAATAATGTACCTGAAGAAAAACGGTATCCTTAAAACCAATAAGCGTTGTATTGTTTTTATCCGGAACCAGCGCTAAGCCCTTAAAATATTCCTGAAAACTCGTGTTATTCTGAACCCTGTTATCCCCATTTTTTATCAACCTGAAAAGTTCATTACTGATCGAGCTATTGAATTTAAAGAACAAGGAATCCGTTGATTTGACGCGGGGGTTAAAGGAAAGTTCAGCTAAAGCTGTGCTCTCGTAAGCTAATTTTTTATTGCTGAATATACTTGGAGTAGTCACATAAAATGGTCTTTCAATCGCCGGTTGCGTCGGATCTATTGGCGTCAATGTAATATCTTCCGTAACACGATGAACTGCAATTTTCTGAACTTTGGTTGTATCGCCGTAATAGTATTTGTTCGGACTCAATACCAAAGACACCGAATCCAATACGGCATCCTCCGGAATAGCGGTGCCGTTTATTGTACCGATGCCTAAACGCATATAAGAAGTAGATTTGATACTACCAGTGACCGCATTGCTATTTTTTCCTACCAGAATTGTCCCTGTATTTGAAGTTGGAAGAGGATCCAATTGATAAGTGGAAACTTTGACGGAAACAGTATCAATTGGTACTACGCCAATCGTTTCATTTCTCGAATTATCCAAAGAAAGTGAAATGTCCTTATTACAAGCGACAAAAGCTGCCAATGTAAAAAGCGGAAGTAAAAATTGTATACTACGTCTCTTAAAGTTTTTGATCATATTAATTTTTGAATAGTGCAAAAGTAATCAATGCTTACTGTTAATCAGTGTTATATTTTGTTAAATATGGTTAATTACCACAGCGATTGCAAATCTAGTAATTTAAATTTGTTTTCGTTATGGGTAGAAGATTTAAATTGCTGATCAGCTTGATCGTTTTAATAGGCACAGGAATTACCATTGTGCTTGGCGTCTGGCTTTACGGAAGTTATACCAATCGGCGGGATCTTTTTCTTTCTACTGCCGAGCGGTCGCTTTTTAATGCTGTACAGGAAGTCTATCAGGCAGCAAATGGTGATCAACGATTGGATGATCCTGAGACAGAGAGAGACCGGCTTCTCAGGGATGTGAAAAAAGAATTGCTACCCTCATTATCCGAAGTTGAACTTGATCGGGCTTTGCAAAGGGTGCGCGCCCGTCAGCCCCATAAGGAACATACATTTCGTAGCGATCCAGATCGTAAAGGGAAAATATATTCTAAAGATCGTGATCATCAGAATGCCATTATTCCGCCTTTCTTGTTCCGTGACTTTGAAATGAGCAAAACGAATCTGGATCAGATCGACAGGAAATTCACAGAATCACTGAGCAATAAAGGTATCTCCGTGCCCTATGAGTTGAGCGTCGTCACGATTCCACGCGAGCAGGTAAAGGATGTGCGTCGCGAATATCGGGAGAAGAACCTGGCCTGGACCAGACCGATGATGGTCAACCCTATAAAGAATGAATTCTTGGTCGTAAAATTTCAGGAGGACTGGAAATACCTGCTTTACAGCTTAAGCTGGCAATTGCTGATTTCGCTGCTGTTGATCGGTCTTTTGTTAGGCACCTTCTTTTACCTGATGAAAACCATTTTTAACCAGAATAAAATGGCCGAGCTCCGAAAGAACTTTGTGGATAATATGACCCACGAACTGAAAACCCCGGTATCCACCGTAATGGCAGCAATTGAAGCCATACAATTGTACGGCGTGCGGGACGATAAGGAAAAGATGGATCGTTACCTTGATATTTCAAAAAAAGAACTTGAACACCTTTCCGGTATGATCGAGAAAGTACTGCAGATGGATATCGATGCTTCGCGGGGAATTGTTCTGCAACGCTCAGATTTTGATATTGTCGCCATGGTGGCAGGTGCTATTGAGGTGGCTCAACTTAATAAAACAAAAACAGTAGAAGTGGAGCTCCATGCCGACCCGGAGTCGATCCAGATCAAAGGCGATGAATCCCATCTGAAAAATGTCATCAATAATTTATTGGAGAATGCCATGAAATATTCGGGGCCACATGTCAGCATTAAAGTTGACATTAAAGCTGCCAAGGAACATGTTCAGGTCCGTATCCGGGATAATGGGAAGGGCATTGCGCCCGAATACCATCAGCGGGTTTTCGATATGTTTTTTAGAGTACCTTCGGGAAACTTGCATGATGTCAAAGGCTTTGGCCTGGGACTTGCGTATGTCAAGCAGGTTGTGAAGCGTCATGAGGGTAAGATCAGTGTCGAGAGTGAATTGGGAAAAGGAAGTACCTTTATCATCAAGTTACCATATTAGCCAATAGAAAGCTATTTTCACTGTAGCTTAGTATAAAAAAACGTTATTATTGAACGACGGGAATTATGATTAATATTTTATACGTAGAGGATGAGCCAAGTCTGGCGATGATTGTGGCAGATAGCCTGGAAGCTAATGGCTTTCACGTTGTACACTGCAACAATGGACAGGAAGCCCTGGAGTCTTTTAGCATAGCAAAACCGGACATCATGGTGGTAGATGTAATGATGCCTGTTATGGATGGCTTCACATTGGCTACCAAAATTCGGGAGATGGACACCTTGCTGCCCATCATCTTTTTAACAGCCAAAGTACAGACCGAAGATGTGGTTCGGGGATTTCGTCTTGGCGGAGACGACTATGTTAAAAAGCCGTTTAAAATCGAAGAATTGGTTGTACGCATAGAGTCTTTGTTGAAGAATAATCCCAAAATGTTATTTGGACAGAAACTGATGATCGGTGATTATACGCTGGACAGTTTGAAGCATCAACTTACCTATCAGGAAGAGGTTCTTAAATTATCCTTTCGGGAAAGCGAACTGCTACGTAAGCTGTACGAACAGAAAGATAAAGTGATCGCTAGAGAAGAGATTATGCGTGCTTATTGGAGCCACGATAAGTATTTTACAGGGCGAAGCCTAGACGTATTTATTAGCCGCATCCGTAAGTATCTGAGCCAGGATCCAAGAATCAAAATCACCAATATACGGGGGGTGGGATATATGCTTACGGTGGATTGATAAGCTTGTTCCACGTGGAGGATGTTTATTGTTTTCGCATTCGATTAGCCTTTCCGCCCATACCCCGGATATGGTAGGTAAAACTCAGGATAGCATATCGGGTAATTGCATTGGATTGGGATACACGTACCCAGAGGTCGTTGATCTGTTGATTAACATTTTTGTTGTCATTAAAAATATCAAAAACCGTTAGATTGATCTCTGCATTTCTCTTTTTGAACAACTTCTTACCGACAGAAACATTCCACAATAAACTCGTTGTGCTGGGCGCGTTGAGAATGCTTCCGTTATATAAGTAATTGAACGTCGAATTTAAGGTCCAGCTTTGCCATAATGTCAATGCGAGAGAATTGCTGATGCTGTGTTTATAAACAGCGTAATTCGATTTTTCTGTTGCCGAATTTTTTGAATAGGCTAGATTCCCGTTATAATCCAAGCCGACGATGATCTCCTTACTGAAAGCGGTGTTCACGCCGACACGTTGATTGATGCCATAGGTTTTTGCATCTACTTTTTCTAGATTCAACAAGGTGTAATTTTGGTTGAAATAGACATTATTATTGAGATTGATATTGAGTTTTAACGGTTCCACGCGATAACCAAGGCTATTGTGCCATCTTAAGTTGTATACACCGTCAAAATTTTCCGGTTTAATAAATTGGCCTCCAGGCCCTAGTATGACATTGTCCTCAATGGCAAATGCCGAATCGGTTGTAAAGATCGTGTTTGAAATCTTGTTCTGAATAAAATCTGCAGTAAAATCCGACGTAAAGCTTCTGCCCGAGGCCTTATTGACAGACCTAAACTGCATCACCAGGTTATGGTCGTATTCTTGTTTTAGGCTCGGGTTGCCCGAAGTAATGCGCAATGGGTTCTGATTATCTATAAAATCCTGTAACTGTTCAATAGCAGGTGTATTCGTTTTGGCATTATAGCGAAATTCAATACGTGTTTCTTTGTTGAAGTTATACTGGAAATTCAAGTTTGGCAGCAGACTGTTGAAATGACTCTTTGTTTTTAATGTGTTCGGAAATAGCTTGTCATTTGTCTGATTGGCGGTCTGATAATCCAATCCGACCTGAAAGCGTATACTGTCTTTTTTATTGAACAAATAAGATAGCCCCGCGCTGTGGTAAACAAAGTCATTGCGAAATTCATTCGAAAGACGGTTTTTCAACTCGCCCAACTGCTCGGTTTCTGCCAGGAATTCATAGGTCTTACGATCAGAATACCGGGCTGTATTCCGAAAAGTATAATTCCCCTGCAAACGAGCGTATTTACTTAACATTTCGGTATAGGCAATTTTGGTGCGAAAACCATTATTGTCGCCAGTAGAGTAATTTCGGTTGTTTACGGTGTCCATTCGGCTGAAGTCCCCATTTTTATAGTACGTGTTTAAAGCGTAGTTTGCCGCGTTCCCCTCGTTGGTGCTGAACGATCCATTCAGATTAAGGCTAATCGTCCGCCCGGGTTTGTTCAGCCTGCGCATATAGGTCAGATCCCCGCCCCAGTTGAAATTTTCGCCGAAACTGCTGTTGTTCCGCTCGGATTTATTGAGCATTTCACTTAGGTTTAATAGGGTATTTCCCAGCGAGCTACTATGCCTATTATTGCTCTGGTAAGAAAAAGTAGGTTGTATGTCCAGTTTTTGAATAGTATCTATTTTCCAGTTTGCCCGAAGGGAAAAAGCGTGATTGTTTGTATAGGTGCTGCCGGATTGTTGCTGATTATTGATCTGGTTGGCTCTATTGCCTGCGGTGTATTCCGTTTTATTTTGGCTGATCGTATTATTATCGGTATAGTTGTAGGTATAATTGGCATTGAAATCCATCCGGTCGGCAAAAAAACGGTCGAGATAATTGAATCCGGCATTGAAACGTGTTGTAACTCCCTGTCCGGTACGGCCGCGCGTATTGCCGCGTGGCGCAAAACCATTGGGCTGGTTGACGTTATTGCTGTTGATATCTATGGAGTACTGACGCTTTGGGTTCATTTTGGTGACTTGAGTATTTACAGCATACTTGTTGTCCAGACCGGCTCCGCCGCTGATCTTTCCAAAATAAGATTTCCTTTTATCTGGCTTGGTGACGATATTGATCACTTTCATCCGTTTGCCATCGTCAAATCCGCTGAATTTCGCTTGCTCGGTTTTGTCATCAATGAGCTGAACTTTGGCAATGACATCCGCTGGTAAGTTTTTAAGCGCAACTTTTGGATCGGTGCTGAAGAATTCACGGCCATCAATAATAATCTTGTTTACGGCTTCCCCCTGCGCCTTTACATTACCATCTTCATCAATTTCTACACCCGGGATCTGTTTGACCAGTTCGTCGGCATCCGCAAATTCAGGTGTGACATATTTTTTGGCATCGAACTCTAAGGTATCTCCCCGTACCTGTACACTCGTCGGAGAGATACTGATTTCGTCCAGCACGATCTCTGAGCTGTTGAGTTTAAAATTGACCTCGACGGTCTTACCAATTAATCTGATCTTCCGGATATCTGCCGTATAACCCATTGGCTGTACCGAAATCAGATAATCGCCATTCGGAAGTGCTACGCTTGTAAACCTGCCCAAGATATCCGTTGGTGTCTGCAGTTTACTGGAATCCTTTAAGGCAATGATTGTGACACTGGCGCCCGAAATAGGCTTAGAACCACTATTATCCAAGAGTTTCCCGGAGATATATTGTTGTGCAAAAGCATTCATCGTTAACAGTGTTAAACTAAGTGAGAAGATAACGATGGTCCAGGTCTTGGTTTTCATTGGTCAGGGATATCTGCGTGGTTTGATGCGCTGTTGCCGGTTATATTTTTTTATTTGTCAAATTTATGCGACTATTTGATACGAATTACTATCATTTTAGTTACAATAATCCTAACTGAATGGAAAGATTAGATATATTTGCAGTAGAATTAACAATCAACTGAACGGCATAGTATATGAAAGAAAGTGTTTTGAGTAGGAAGGAACGTATTATGAAGGAAGCATTGCTGCTTTTTTCAGATCAGGGTTATACCAATACGTCTACCAAAACAATAGCACAGAACGCTGGTGTTTCTGAGGCTTTGATATTCAAACATTTTGGTAACAAGGATGCGCTCTTGGTCTATCTGGTTAAATCCGGATACCGCAAGGTTCTTACCCACCACCGGGGGATGATGACCTATCGCGAACCCAAAGATTTTTTGCGTACTATGATCAACCTTCCAAATAAGTTGGTCAGTGCCGAACCCATATTCTGGAAATTGCAGGAAAGACTGTCCCATCATCCTTTTTCCAAGCAGCAACATGAACAGTTTATGAAACCGGTACAGCCGATTATCCATCGTGCTTTTGAGGAATTGGGGTATGAAAATCCTGAATTAGAAACACAATTCCTGCTATTGATCATTGATACGCTGTGGAAAAAAGAGGCTATCGGTGAATTGGATCATGTTATGGAATTGACGCTGTTCCTCGAGAAAAAGTATAATTTGATATAGTATCTAGTAATGAGTATTTAGATTCCGGTTGTTTACGCTTACAGCCGATATCTCGTGTTTTTACTCCTGGGTATTTTAAGCTTGCTTAAGCTTACAGCTGATACTTCGTCCTGTCTTTTAGTACCGAGTACTTAGTAACTAGTATTTAAATCCTGGCTGTTCGAGCTTATTGCGGCTACTTAGCTATAGCTGGCATTCATTACCTATCAAACCATTACCAGATTCATCCCGAACCCGGTTCTCGGCAAAATCAATGATAGACACTGCGTACATCCAGCATATTTCTCATATCCTGTATTATTAAATTTCTGTTTGAGTGCCCGGATTGCGTCTTTCTGCATGTTTACATGAAATTATTGCAAAAACAATTTCATATTATCCAAAATAATAGCGTTATTAGTATTCTTTAAGACATTATACAAACTAATTTATGTTCAAAAAATTCAGTCTGGGCCTATTGGCATTGGTCGGTGCGTTATCCATTGCGAAAGCACAGGACAAGAAAGATTTTGTAAAATACATCAATTCTCAGCATGATTGGGTAGATGCCGTATTTAATACCTTGACACCAAAGGAAAAGGTGGCTCAGTTGTTCCTTGTACGCGCCCATACCAATCTCGGTCAAAAATATATTGATTCCGTTGCACAGGTTGTTCAGGATGAGCAACTGGGCGGGCTTGTCGTTTTTCAGGGCGGTCCTGTACGCCACGTGGACATGTTCAATCGTTATCAGTCTGTATCCAAGGTGCCCTTATTGGTCACATTTGATGGCGAGTGGGGATTAGGTATGCGTATGCCGGATTCTACCTTATCCTTCCCTTACCAGATGACATTAGGCGCTGTTCAGGACAATCAATTGATCTACCGTATGGGACGGGAGGTTGCGCTGGATTTTCATCGCATTGGTATGCATTTCAATTTTGCACCTGATGTGGATATCAATAACAATCCGAAAAATCCGGTTATCGGAATTCGCTCTTTTGGCGACAATAAATATAATGTCACCAAAAAAGCAAAAGCGTATATGGACGGCATGGTGGATGGCGGTATCTTGGCTTCCATTAAACATTTTCCGGGACATGGTGATACAGATGTCGATTCACACTATGATCTGCCTCAACTTCCTTTTGATAAAACCAGATTGGATACGCTGGAAATGTATCCTTTCAAAGAACTTATTAAAGCTGGTGCACCAGCGGTTATGGTAGCACATATGAATATCCCTATTTTGGATGATACCCCCAATATGCCGTCTTCGATTTCGAAAAAGGTTGTTACAGATCTTTTGCGGAATGAACTTGGCTTTAAAGGCTTAACAGTGACTGACGCCATGGATATGAAAGGCGTCAAAAAGTTCTTCCCGAATGGTGAAGCCGATGTTCAGGCCATTGTTGCAGGGCATGATCTGCTTGAAGTATCGGAAAACAGCAAACGCGCCATTGACCTTATTCTGAAAGCTATTGAATCTGGCCGGATCTCGCAGGCAGATATCGATGCACGTGTGAAAAGAGTACTGGCAGCTAAACTATGGTTAGGATTAGATAAATACCAGGCGACCCCACAACAGAATCTGTATGCGGACTTGCATCGCGCATCTGCGGTTCAGTTGATTGATGAATTATCCAATGCCGCTATTACAGCCCTTAATTCGACGGAGAAATTGAAATCTTTTAATAAGGATCTGCCTACAGCAATTGTTAATGTCGGTATTTCTGCCAATCAAACCTTCCAGAATGATCTCGCTGCTGCATTGACCAATGAAACACAGTATTTTGTGCCGGACAGTTTGAGTAAGGACGATATGAAGTATCTAGTGAAGGAAATCAAGAAAAACAAACAATTCATCATCGCGGTCCACGATACGCGGTTACGTCCGCGTCCGACCATGCAGCTGAATGAAAATGTGCAGAAATTGATTAAAAAATTTGCAAAGAAATCCATTTTGACGCTTTTCACAAATGTATATGTAGTAGATGGCGTGGAAGCAACCAAGAAAGCAAAGACAATTTTGCTGGCTTATCAAAATGATGCTTTTATGCAGAAGGCTGCTGCCAAAACAATATTGGGACAAAATGTTCCCAAAGGAAAATTGCCTGTTACCATCAATAAAAAATTCAAATACGGACAGGGCAAATAAGATCGCCTTAAAATCACACCAATAAAAGGGCCCTCAAGGATCGCTGTACTTATGACAGTAACGCGATCCAGGAGGGCTCTTCTTATTTTTGTCAATGCTAACCGTTCAGACGAAGATTAGCTCTCCTCATCTTTCTCCCGGCTGTCCGAGGGGCGGCTTTCATTTTTCATGCGGTCTATTGCGGTGACGACATATTTGTAACGTTGGTTTTGTTTGATGTCATCATCCGTATATTGGAGTTTATCGGCATCGTATGTGATAAAGATAATTTTGCTGGGATCTTTGATATTGACCCGCTCCCCTACGACAAAGCGATAGACGACATAGCCATAGGCCGATTGACCATCACTAGCCACATCAGGTTTCTGCCAAAAGAGCGTATTCATTTTCCCATTGGCGGATGATTTGACCAACAAACCAAAAGGAGCGTTAGGCGGAATACTGTCCAGCCAAGGCATTGCTGGGGGCAGAGCCGGTGTGCGGTACAGGTCATTTCGCATGGAGTCCTGTAGTCCGGCTAAATTATCTGTGAGCGATCGGGAACTGAAATATATACTCCCTTCAACATTATGTTCTTCGCGTAGGTGGCGAACCTGTCTGGGGATCTGGCTTTTGTCAGTCCATCCAGTCTTATTTTCTGTTACGCGGTAGGCGCCATGTCCCACATAAAAATGCCGCCCATAGGTATGTCGTTGCCACCAGGATACGAGAACCTCATACGCCGCAGCACGGTTTTTAAAGGGGAAGTAAATCTGTGGATTGATATAGTCGATCCAACCCTCCTGCATCCATTTTACGCCATCCGCATAGAGTTCACGATAAGCACTTAGCCCGCGTGTTTCCGAACCGATGCTATTGTTTTCCTTGTTATCCCATACGCCACATGGGCTGATCCCGTATTTGACATAAGGTTTTATTTTTTTGATGGCGATTCCGAGATCACGCACCAGCATGTTCACATTATTGCGTCGCCAGTCCTCAATATTTTCAATGCCATTATTATACTGGGCAAAAGTCAGCTGATCCGGTACGGTTGTATTCCGGCTATCGGGATAAGGGTAAAAATAATCGTCAAAATGGATACCATCTACATCATAGTTCTTGACGACATCCATAATGACATCGATGATATATTTACGGACATCCGGTAGCCCCGGGTTGAAAAGCTTTTTTCCGGCGTAAGTAAAGAACCATTCGGGATGACGTTTGGTAATATGATCATCGGAGAAATGTGCGGGATTCAAGGTGGTCGACGCCCGATAGGGGTTGAACCAAGCATGCAGCTCCATGCCTCTTTTGTGTGCCTCTGCAATAGCAAACTCTAAAGGATCATAAAATGGGGCCGGAGCCAGTCCCTGCTTCCCGGTCAGGTACCTGCTCCAGGGTTCACGACCTTTGCCATAAAATGCATCTGCTGCAGGCCGTACCTGTAGAATAATGGCATTTAGTCCAGCACTACGGTGCTGATCCAGGAGATCGATAAATTCCTGCTTCTGCTGGGCAACATTATTGCCTGCTTTAACAGAAGGCCAATCTATATTACCTATGGTAGCAACCCATACACCACGAAACTCTCGCTTGGGTATTTGTTGGGCATATGTTCTAGTCGAAAATAAACAGACAAAAAAGGCAAAAAAAGAATATAAATATGTTTTTCCCGTCATTCTATAAATAGTAGCCAACAAAGATAGGGAAGCATTTCTTACTTTTTCCCTAAAAAATGTAAGATGTTTGTTGGATACTTGTTAAAAGAATGTCAGCTTGGTTTTCAAATTGATAATAATACAAATACAGGTAACATTGTATATTAATTTGTGCTAATTTAGATGCGGTTTTCACAAGAGCTATGGTAAGCGAGCTAACCGCAACAATAAAGATTATGAGCAAAGAACAAATATCCGTTTTTGATATGTTTAAGATTGGTATCGGACCATCCAGTTCGCATACCTTAGGCCCTTGGCGTGCCGCCCAGCAATTTACTCATGTCCTCAAGGCAAAGGGTTTATTGAATGAGGTGGAGCAGGTCAAGATTTTGCTTTATGGATCTTTAGCCAAGACCGGTTCCGGACACGGTACAGATATCGCTGTTCTGCTCGGATTGAGTGGTGATGACCCAGTGACTTTCGATGTGGACCAGGTGACACCAAAGGTGGCACATATCAAAGCGGTGGGCGAACTGGAGGTTGCGGGTGAGCGCACAGTTCCATTTTCCTACCAGGAAGACCTGCTGTTTTTGTACACAGAGAGTTTGCCTTTCCATCCAAATGCAGTTACTTTTCAGGCTTTTCTATCGAGTGGTAAGGCCATTACGGAGACCTATTATTCAATTGGTGGCGGGTTTGTCGTTCAGGAAAATGATACCGAGAGTGTATTATCCGAAGTAGATCTTCCCTTTCCGGTGGATACCGCGCAGGAACTGTTGCATTGGACGATGAAAACAGGCTTGAAAATATCGGAGCTTGTTCTTGAAAATGAATGTGCATGGCGGGAGGAAAGTGAAACCGTTGCTGGTGTCCTGAATATCTATAAAACCATTTACGAGTGTATTTACCGTGGCTGTCACACTGGCGGTACTTTACCCGGCGGCTTAAATGTAGAACGCAGGGCTGCGAAATTAAACAAGAAATTGATGCAGGGGCGTAGTTATCGGGATTACGAATCATGGGTGATGGCCATTCGTGAAGGTGGACAGAATTTTCAATATATCCTGGACTGGGTAAGCTGCTTTGCACTTGCCGTTAACGAAGAAAATGCGTCTTTCGGGCGTGTAGTTACGGCTCCCACCAATGGTGCATCAGGAGTTATACCCGCAGTTTTACAGTATTATATTACCTTCCATGATGGAATGCGGGAAAATAAAATCGTACAGTTTATCCTGACCGCTTCGGAAATAGGTTCCATCTTTAAAAAGAATGCAACCATTTCAGCTGCCATGGGTGGTTGTCAGGCCGAAATTGGCGTCTCCTCGGCAATGGCCGCGGGTGCACTGACAGAGGTATTGGGCGGATCACAGCGTCAGGTACTGATGGCGGCAGAGATCGCCATGGAACACCACCTCGGATTGACCTGCGATCCGATCGGAGGACTGGTGCAGATTCCTTGTATAGAACGCAACACCATGGGAGCAATAAAGGCCATTACCGCAGCCCAACTGGCTTTACAGTCAAATCCTGACAAAGCTAAAGTCAGCTTGGATACAGTGGTCAAAACCATGTGGGAAACCGCTTTGGATATGAACGCCAAGTATAAAGAAACAGCAGATGGCGGTTTGGCAGTCAATATCCCATTGAGTTTGCCGGAATGTTAAGGTTCAACTGAGTGTTCTTGTTTTTTGTATCTTTGCTGCAGTAGAATATATACTCATAAATAGTATACGCGAATGAAATATTGTGCAATCGCCTCCGGGAGTAATGGAAACTGTTATTATATCGCCAAAGACGATTCGGCTATCTTAATTGATGCTGGTATCAACAGTAAACATATCCATCTCCGGATGTACAATCTGGGGATCATTCCCACACAGATTAAAGCAATTTTTATTACGCATGAGCACTCCGATCATATCCGTGGATTGTCCGTTTTTGCAAAAAAATACAATCTGCCCGTGTATATCACGAAAGGAAGTTATGAAGGCTCCAGATTACATTTGCCACCCCACCTGGTCAATATCATTGCATCCAATGAGGAAGTTGAAATAGGAGGACTAAAAATTTATGGGATCCCCAAGTATCACGACGCAAAAGAACCCTGTAGTTTCCTTGTCTCGGATGGCATTCATAATATAGGTGTGCTGACCGATATCGGACGGCCCTGTGAAAATGTGCAGCATGTGATCCAACATTCCGATATCCTCTTGCTGGAATCCAATTACGATGAGGATATGCTGCATACGGGCAGATATTCCTATTTTTTGAAAAATAGGATCAGCAGCGGATGGGGACATCTTTCCAACCGTATTGCCGTTGAACTATTCAATCAATATAAAACCGATCGACTCAAACATCTGATCTTAACACATCTCTCCGGTGAAAATAATACGGTCGATCTTGTTCAGGCGACATTTGAGCCCCATTGTGAGCAAATTACACTTCATGTGGCTACACGTTATCAGGAGACTGAATTGTTTGACATTGCCCAGATTTTAAACAAGAAGACTGTTCCTGTACCAACAGCCTGCCTCGAATAATTCACCAAAAAACCGGCCAACTGATTTTATGAATCACATATGCTGTACTTTTAATTTAAAGTAGATGTTTCTCTTCACAAGCCTTGGTAAACTTCAAAAAACGAAAAAGTTAAAATAAAGTTGATATCCCAATAATTCCTTTTATATTTGCTTTGTTTTTAATCAGTCTAAATTAGGTGACAGAAGTCTAAGGAGGAAATTCAAAACAAAAACACCATGCAATAGACGGCAATCTATTACATGGCGAAAAACTACAGTCAGCGGCAACTGGCTATAGTTGACTGAAGCAGCAAGCTGCTACAGTGGCTTCCGATATAGGATATGGAAGGACTTGCAAGATAACGAATTTTGCGGTTTTATTTGTTAACCGGTTTGTTTTTTACCTGTGAGATCCTCCATAATAAGTTGAAACACTATAAGTATCAATCAACATATTATGAAAATTTTAACTTCGCTTTTTACATTCCTTACAGTATTGTTTTACTGTAATAGCAGTTACGCTCACGCACTTTGGATAGAATCCGCTCCTCGTGGAACAGTGAATCAGTCGCATGAGGTAAAAGTCTATTATGGTGAATATGTGACCAATGAGAGAGATCAGATTGAAAAATGGTATTCTGACGTAAAGGATTTCACCTTGTTATTATATGTTCCGGGAAAAGCGCCTGTCCAAGTGCAATTGACCAATAAAGGTGACCATTTCAGTGGGTCGTTCCAACCGACCGAACAAGGGACCTACTTTTTATCGATCGTAAAGACGCCTAAAGACTTAGGTGGGCAGACCAAATATGAGTTTTCTTCAGTAATGCCTGTTGTCATTGGCAAATCGAGCAAATTCGATTATAGTGCATTAAAAAATCCATTGCAGGTTGAGTTGCTCAATTCAGCCAATGCAAAAAAAGGAGCTAGCTTACAGGCAAAGATCACCAGCGAAGGGAAAGTGGTTCCCAATGCCAAGGTATCTGTTTTCTCGTCCACAGGTTGGGGAAAAGAATTTGTAGCCGATGCCAATGGTATTATTACATTTGATGCCCTCTGGTCAGGTGCTTACGTACTCGAAGCAAGTACATTTGTCGAAAAAGCAGGTGAACATGGGGGAAAACCCTACGCATCATCCTGGCAGGGAAGTACAACCTTTTTTGAAGTAAAATAAAAATCGATACCTACAAATCAGATGGATTCATTTTAAATCTCACATTCAAAATGAATCCATTTATCACATATCTACCAGTGAAATACACATGAATAAAACGTTATCCTTTCTAGCTATTCCGATGATCAGCTCAATTTTTTCTGTGGCACAGGCGCAGAGCAAATTGAAGATTGACGGTATCCTTGTCAATGAAAAATCCGAACCTATTTCGGGTGCAACAATTAAACTATCGCCTACAGGCTTGACCACCAGTACAGATGCTGAAGGGCGCTTTATTTTCTATAAACTCGCGCCGAATACATATACCATCGAGATCAAAGCTTTTGGTTACAGCAAACAGACGATGACAGCGGTCCTCAGCGGTGAAGACAGTCATTTGGGTGAAATTAAACTCAGTGACCAGTCTGAGGCTATTGATGAAGTAGCCGTTTATGGAAAATATTATCAAAATTATAAATTTGACAGTATATCCGGATCACTGCGTTTAAAGACGCCTATCTTGGAACTGCCACAAAATATCCAGGTAGTCTCATCGGATTTGATGGCTGACCAGCAGGTTTTTGATATTGTCGACGGGATCACCCGTAATATCAGTGGCGCGACACGTCAGGGGCACTGGGACAATCAATATGCCAATATCCGTATGCGCGGATCCAAGATCCCTGCCTTTCGTAACGGAATGAACATCGAGGCTTCTTGGGGGCCTACTGCTGAAGATGTCAGCATGATCGAACGTATTGAGTTTGTCAAAGGTCCGGCCGGTTTTATGCTGGCCAGCGGAGAGCCAGGAGGTTTCTACAATGTCGTAACCAAAAAGCCAACAGGTCATACCAAAGGATCTGTTACTCTTAATACCGGTAGTTTTGATCTCTACCGTGGGGCTGTGGATCTGGATGGAAAAATTACCAAAAACAATAAATTGCTTTATCGTCTGAACGTAGCAGGGCAGAAGAAAAAGTTCTTTACAAAATACAATAATAGCAACCGTCTTGTCATCGCTCCGGTATTGACCTATAATATTGATTCGCTGACTGCTATTACAGCAGAATATACGTTTCAGGGATCTTCTTACTTGAGCAATGGAAATTATACCTTTTCGCCAAAGGGCTTTGCCGATCCGGGGATTGCCAACGACTTTTTCTACGGTGATCCCGGGATGGAGCCTGGGAAGCTTAGAGACCATAGCGCCTATCTCTATTTTGATCGAAAACTTAGCCAAAAGTGGAAATTCCACGCCCAGGCAGCTTATTTTAATTTCGATATGAAAGCAACCAGTACCTGGTTGAACTATATGACAGCAGCAGGGGATATGCCGCGCTATTATAGTACAGCTGATGAGCATGGTGAAAATAAATTTGGACAGCTCTCCCTTAATGGTGAGGAGCGAACAGGTAATATTAGACATCGTATTTTAGCTGGTGTTGACTATGGGAACAAGAAGTTTTGGGGAGATTTTAGTTCCTTATCGGATTCGATTCCTTCAGTCCCACTCAATGTTTATAATCCTATGTACGGTATTCCTGAGTCCGTCTTTCCAAAGGTTGACCGTACCTTGGACATTAAGGAACGGGCAAAGAGCCAAACGTATATTACAAGCTCATCATATACTTCCTTCTATGTTCATGACGAGATGGCATTCCTCAAGGATCGTCTTAAATTATCTTTGGGACTGCGTTTCACCTCATCCAGTGTGGTCTCAAAAACAGGAGCAGATCCGGTAAAGGACAAGGTGTGGAGCCCGCGGGTGGGATTAAACTATTTGGTGACTCCTTCAACAAGTGTTTATGCCCTGTTTGACCAGTCCTTTGTACCTGTACCGGGAGCTGATTGGGAAGGCAATGCTTTCAAGCCAATACGTGGCAATAGCATGGAAGCCGGTGTGAAGAAGGAATGGGCTGGCGGAAAATGGATCTCTACATTAAGTGCTTATCAGATCAAACGCAAGAACGCAACGGCTACAGACTTTGACCATCCACTTCCCAATGGCAATGGTTATTTCATGATGCAGTTGGGTGAGACAACAAGCAAAGGAATTGAGTTTGATATCACGGGTGAAATTGTCAAGGGATTAAATGTCAATGCGAATTATGCATTGACGGACTCTAAAATTTCAAAAGATACTAAAGCGGAAAACATAGGAAATATAACGCCTAATACGGCAAAACATACCGCGAATGCCTGGGTAACCTATCGTTTGCAACAAGGTCCATTAAAGGGTGTTGGTTTTATTGGAAGCGTTCAGGGGATGTTTGATCGTGCTATTGGTATAACAAAGGAATCGAATTTTAAGAATTACATACGTACGGATGGGGGGATTAGCTATCAACGAAACCGATATAATATTTCTTTGATGGTCAACAACCTGCTGGACAACCGTAAGCTTATGACTGCGGGGTCAACAACTGCGAAAAATGCTAAAATTGAGAACAGTGTTATGTACTATACTTATATCGTCGAGGCAAGACGCAACTTCCGTCTAGGTTTAACCTACAAGTTTTAATTTGAGCGACTTTATTAAATCATTTATACGATGTATAGCACACTTTTAATAATCATACTTATAGGCGCTTACCTTTTTTACAACAGCAGTAAAAAAGTGAAGTTCCAGCATAGGCCTGAATGGTTAAAAAAACTTTGCGCGCAGACACAGTCTGTGCGCATCTTGAGTATTGTGTTGCTGCTGCTGCCCTTTGGGATTATCCTTTATCTACAGGGGCTTGGCGCTGGATTCTTTGCTTTTTTTGCCTACGTCATGTGCATGATGAGCCTTGTCGTTTTATTGAATCCTTATCGGTATTTAACCGCGTACCGAGTTTTCGGATTATACGCCGTCAGTCTCTGTGTCGAATTTTTGATATGCTAAAGATTTCTTATGCCAGCAAATAAAAAATACCTGAGTTCGCCCTTTCAACGATTCCTGAAGATTACCGCCGGATTTATTGGTGGCTACGTGGTTATGCTTTCTTTTCATGTGTTGCTGACCAGCTTTTTTGAAAAAAAAGATGTTGTTATGACTGCCGGGATCAGCGGCTATCTACTTTGGGCCGTGCTGATGCTTCTGGCCTTTCTTTCTAAAAACGGATGGAAAATATGGGGGATTTATTTACTCCTTGCAGCAGTGTTTTCGTTGCCTTATTTGTTAAAGATGTAACCGATCATGAACAACAGAAATTACAATATCTATTTTAACACCCATACCATAAGCGGCATTATCATCTGTGCGCTGCTGTATGTGATATTTTTCGCAGGCTCTTTTGCATTCTTTAGAAATGAAATTGCAGCCTGGCAAAATAATGCTTCGTACACAACTTACAAGGAAAACCATCAGCATTTTGACAAGCTTTTGGACTCCCTAAAGGGAGGAACTAACCTACATGGACGTGATATTAACTTTTATATGCACCGGGAGGCGACTTCTGCTTATGTGGGATATTCGGCTTCAAACGACACGATACTTAATAAAGAAAATTTATCAAAGCTAACGCCTGAACAGAAAGCGGAGAAAAAGAAAGGCCGGAGACGGCGAGGTGGCGATGATGACTCGAAAAATTTTACCTATAATTTTGTCAATCAAAAAGTGGGCGACTATGCGCAGAACTATGATATGGGCGAGTTTTTATTCCGCTTACATTTTCTGGCCCAGCTCAATCAAGTACCCATTAGCGTAGGAATAGCCCCATTCGGGTATCTTGTCGCAGGAATTACCGCCTTTATCTTTTTATTTGCATTGATAACAGGTCTATTATTACACTGGGACAAAATTGTATCCAACTTTTTTGTTTTTAGACCATTCAGTAAATGGAAAACTGTCTGGACGGATATGCATACTGCCCTGGGGGTGATCGGCTTTCCCTTTCAGTTTATTTTCGCTGTTACGGGAACATTTCTGATCGTCAATTCGGTTCTGGCGCTCCCCTTCAGCAAATTGCTGTACGCGGGGGATCAGCAAAAAATGTATCAGGATATTGGTGTATCCGCCAATGAGGATTATGCGTATAGCTATAAACCCCTGAATGGCGATGTGAAAATCGCTCCCTTTCTGGATATGGCAAAGACCAAATGGCCGGAAAGCGAGTTTCAACGTGTTATTGTAAAAAACTATGCGGATTCGAATATGCATGTTATCATATTACTCGAACCGCATTATAACAGCAGCTTTGCAGGGTCTGGAGTACTGACGGTGAAGGTGGCCGATAATAAAATTATTGAGGAGAAATCACCATTGACCGGAGCGACCTACGGAGACTATGTACGAAGCATTATATATCGTCTGCATTATGGTGACTTTGGTGGATATCCACTCAAAATGGTCTATTTTATCTTAGGCGTCATGGGTTGTTTGGTTATAATTTCGGGAATTTTGATCTGGTTGGTAGCACGGGATAAAAACAATGTCATTCCAAGGAAACGCAAATTCAATTTTTGGGCTGCGAATGTCTTTACTGCGATCTGTTTGACAATGCTGCCGGTGACAGCGATTACATTTATTGCCATTAAGATCAGTCCCAAGGTTGATCAGGACTTTATTTACCGGGTCTATTTTTATGCTTGGTTGGTTCTTTCGCTTTACTATATCATTCGACGGAGTATCAGAAGGACAAACCGCGAAACCTTATTGGTCGGCAGTATTCTTGCATTTATTATTCCTATAGCCAATGGTCTGGTTACCCATAATTGGTTTTGGAAAACATTTGTGGATGGACAACGCGATCTATTTGTTGTCGATTTCTTGTGGTTAATGATCGGTATCATCGGGCTATTGGCCTTTTATAAGACAAAAAAGTTTTTTCAGAACATTCAGTAATTAGAAGGCGTCCTAAAAGGACGCCTTCATTATTTTGGCGATTTTGTTACCCCTTCGCTATTTTGTACCCTAAGATTTCGCCGCTAAAGGCCAAAAGCTCCCAGAACTAATTCGATTACAAATCATATCCTGCTTGTCGTTGGACAGGTATCCATTCCGTCGTGTAAAATATATGCTTAAGGCTGCTTTATTCAAGCAGCCTTAAGCATATATGAGCTACCGTTAAAGCATTTGTAAAGTACTTTTCGCCTTGTACGATTTTCGGGAGGATGCGGTACTGGAGGGGTAAAGGGTTTCCGTTGATCTGTTGCCCCTTGTTCGAGCGCTATGGGTACCTTTTTCGGGGATCCTTCGGGTGTCCATTGCTGCTGATTCGGGAATGCGTTGGGTCAACTTCGGGGCTTGTCTGCCTGTTCTTCGGCGCTTGTTTGCCTTGTTGCTGATGGATAGCCGAAAAAGAACCGATCGCCAGTCGAACGAATCCCGAGTCAATCCCCAAGTTGGCTCGAAGCATATGCGGAGCGTCCTCGAATGTTGTTGGCACTTGAACGGACTTGAGGGGACTTTAAGGGAGTTGAAGGGACTTTATGCTCCCTAGTTATTTCGATATGCTGTGTTGTTAAACGATGTATTGTTTAATTCATCCGATTGTTGTATTTTTAAAGTATACCAATTTAACTTAACAGGATGAGAAAATCTTCCGGGAAGAGTAAAAAAGAGCGCAAGCATGGGGAGGCTTATGATCTGAGTGAAAATAGCAAGTTAACAGGGCTTGATTTTACGTACAACTGTAAGTTAGCGGGCCGTTTGTATAAGATTCTAAAACCTATTCAGCCTCAGGCATGCGAACGCAGTACCTACATCAGGTTACAGGACGCACTTTATGCAGCGGTACGTAAGGACCGTGAGCATGATCTGGGTAGTTTGAGGCTTGGATATGGATCAGTGCTACCATTGAAAGGTTTCCGCTATTCCAAACGTGGCAGCTGGAATAATTTTTTTATGAATTATCCAAGCGTACATTTTGATGAAGCGAGACAGCAAGTTAAGATCAGGCTACAATGGATAGGTGTCCGTAAATTTAATTCAATTCATGAAAGATTAGAGAAATTAGACTTAAAAATACACTGTATTGTGATTCAACTGGATGATCGGAATACCTTATTCCATCAGGCAAGTAAGACATTGGAGCTAAAAAAAGAAGATCACAATGTGGACCGTGGGGTTACTTTCACATTGGAGGACTGCAGAGATGCTGTCATTCTATGTATGGCCTCCGTTAGGTGCTGGTTGACGACCCTGGATGGGCGCGAAGAATTCATGTCCAATAGCAGTACCTTGATGACCGGTGAAATTTTCGATGCGCTCCTGATCCGTGGGGGTAAGCTTACTATATTCCCGGAAGAGAAATCCGATAAACTGCCGCCGCCTATTTTACCGGGGCAGGATGACGAGGTCGACTGGGATTAACCGATTAGGTGACGGCTTTAAAAAAGCGGCCCAATCGCATTAGATCGTTTGCTGTCTTTTCGTTCCAATCGACGGCATAATTCAGCCGGATACAGTTTTTAAACTGATCATGTTGTGTAAACATTCGGCCGGGCGCAAAGCTCAATTTCTGTTTCAGTGCGTAATCATATAGTACAGTAGAATCAATTTTTGGATCCATTTCCAGCCAGAGCATAAATCCTCCTTCGGGCTGTGACATTTTTGTGTTCTCCGGGAAATGAGTCTCGATACTTTTTCTAAAATTGATATAATTGCTATACAACTTCTTTCTAAAGGTATTCAGGTGATGGTCATAACGACCGATTTTTAGAAATTTGGCCACGGCCTCCTGATAGATTGCCGGTTGCGAAATGGTCTGGATCAATCGTTGTTTGAGGATCTTGTCTTTGTATCGCCCGGGTTCGACCCATCCGATCCGGAAACTGGGTGCCAATACCTTGGTGACAGATCCGCACCACATGACCAGGCCTTCCTCGTCATAATATTTACAGGGTTTTGGACGCGAAGACCCGAAATAAATATTTCCATAGAGGTCATCTTCAATCAAGGGGATATGATGGAAGGCGAGCAGTTTGACAAGTTCTTTTTTATGTTCATCCGGCATCAGTGCACCCAAGGGGTTGCTGAAATTGGAAACAAAACAGCACACATCGATTTGATGGATCACTTTTTTCAGCGCGTCCAGTTCAATGCCCGTAATGGGATGGGTCGGTATCTCAATGGTTTTTAATCCCAATAACTTGAATGCCTGGATGAAGCCAAAATATAGGGGACTTTCCACGGCAATGGTGTCTCCGGGTTTGGTCACCGCGCGCAGGCAGCTATAAATGGCATTCATGGCTCCGGAGGTGATAATCAGATCTTCATCACTGATCTTTCCTTCCAATACTAGCGACCATTTGGCGATCTCTTTACGCAAATTCGGACTCCCTTGTACCTGACCATATTGATCGCCGTAATCGTGCAGCTCGTGCACCGTCTCCAGAATACATTTATTGAGTTTCTGAATCGGAAGCAACGAAGAACTGGGCAATCCGAGGGAGAACCGCGTGATCTCCTTATCCTCCAAGGAGTGGAAAACTTTATCGATCAATGTTGCGGGATCCTGTTTCTTTTCGTCAGTCTTAAAAGTGGAAATAGAGGGGATAGACATTCGGCGCTGCCCTGCCAGACTGACGAAAAAGCCCGATTTAGGTCGGGACTCGATCAGGGATCTACTTTCAAGTTCCATGTAGGCATTTTTTGCCGTATTTAAGCTTACATTATACAACTTCTGTGCGCTTCGGACAGATGGTAAGCGATCTCCGTAGGTCAAAGAGCCATTTTTGATCTGGTTCTCTACGATGTTCGCAATTTTCTTATATAATTGTTGCTGTTCCATGTTTATACTAATTTACTGTTTCCGCTTGGATTTACCCAATCGTGAAAATAACGGATCCCCCTTTTTAGCGATTCTTCGTCGCCAAACATATTTAAAAGCTGCTGTTCGAAATAAGCCTGCGCTTTGCGCTTAAATACCGTTGATAAGTCTTCGGAAACTTCGGCTCGATAAGAAACTTCGACAGTAAGGTTGTTGTTTTCGGAGACCGTGGCAGAAGAGACGGCTGCTATTTCTTTGTTTTGTGCTAACACCAAAAAAGGCATGTGCAACAGACTTTTGTTTTTCACTGTATGCTGTACCTTTTTTAGTAAGGATAGATCAGAGAGATCGACCTGTCTGATGGTATACGGTTGATGTGTTGTAGTCGACATGGCAATAAATCTTTTTGCTAATTTAAGAAGGGTACAGGCCAGATTTGAGGTACAGAATCATATAGAAATGAGGGTACAGATGAAAAAGTAAAAAAATATGACGGGGAGTGGATGGTTTTTAAGTTCCATTTAAGATATTTATAATATGGTCTGGGTAAATAATAATAGTTGTAGCCCTTTGGGCTTGTTACTTAAGCTGAATCACGATGAAAGTTATAATAACAGGGGCCACAGGGATGGTCGGAGAAGGTGTTTTATTGGAATGCCTTCAAAATGATAAGGTCGAGGCGGTATTGAGCATATCACGTCGTACTGCTGACGTACAGCATCCAAAGTTAAAAGAGCTTTTGGTTAAGGATTTCACCGATCTTTCCGAAGTTGAGGCGGAGATCAGCGGCTATGATGCCTGCTTTTATTGCGCAGGTGTCAGTTCGGTTGGCATGAAAGAAGATAAATACCGATATATCACCTATGATACGACCTTGGCGTTTGCAAAATCGCTGTTGAAGATCAATCCTGAAATCAGCTTTATCTACGTGTCGGGCGGGAGTACAGACAGTACGGAGCAAGGGCGGGTGATGTGGGCGAGAGTAAAGGGTAAGACAGAGAATGATCTGGCAAAATTGCCGTTTAAGAAGGAATACAATTTCCGGCCGGGCGCAATGACCACCGTTGCGGGGCAGAAGCATGCCAATCCATTTTCATTTGTTGCCAAGATTATAAAATTTTTCGCCCCTTCGGCAGTGTTGTCGCTACATGAAGTGGGGCGGGCAATGATTCATGCCGTGGAGCGGGATAATGTGAAAAACATATTGGAAATCAAAGATATCAGAGCTTTGGCTCAATAGCGAGGTCGCTGCAGCATCTTCGAACCTATTTCCATTTCCAGTCCAGCTCCTCCTGATAGGCAATATGAAGGCGTTGGCTGAGCGTTGTCAGGAAAGCTTTAAATTCGGCGGTATCTTCGATCTGCTGTTTTGGGAAAAACAGTTGATACGCCATTTTCAGTTTGATAAAAAAAGCGAAAGCCGTTTCGGTCAAATATTCAAACTGATCGTATTGATATTTGGACTCCATTTGTTTGCTTTTGATCTGGAGATAATTATCTTCAAAGCTGATTGTGTGTAGAATACCGATTCGATTCTGGAATTCGGGGCTTTTGACATATTTGGTGAAATAGCGCTTGTAGTATATCCCGAGATATTTCGGAAAGAAAAGAAAGGCGATTACGCTGACTATGATAATCAAAATTGCCAGTGGACGCTCATAGTAGAAAAATGGAATGGATAGTATCAGCATGAGCAGCATAAACATGAATCTTGATTTTTTGCGTGCTTTGACGATTTGGGGTGATTTGGACATGCTGAACAATAATGCATCCAGTTGATCTTGCTCGGAAAGGGTTAGTAGAAGTTCTTTCATAATTTAAATGTATTAAATTGGTGAGATAACTGGAAACGGTTTTATTTCTTACTCTATTTTCTCGACCTGAATAGCGCTTGAGATTTTTCCAAAGTAATCTTCCATTTCTTCGTTACATCTTTCGACAAACAGCTTTGTAAGTTGTTGTAATCTAATAATAGCGAATGGATCTCCTTTATAATTGGCATTATACCTAAATTCCTGTTGGGCTTTGATAATTTCTTTAAACAGTTTAACATGGTCGCTGTTGTTCAGGCAAAAGGTTGCATGTGCTTCGGGAACAATTAATCGGCAGAGGTTCATTAAAAAGGGCAGCCCAACATTTTGAGGTTTGTATTGTAGAACAGTACTGATAACACCGAGACAGATTTGTTCTAAAACTTGTGATAGCGAATGATATACGGCTTCAACTCCAAAAGACCAATCCTCTTCAAAAGCATAGTAAAGGCAGCGGGCGTTATTGTAGCGGTTTCGCCATTGTTTACGTGCATAATCCAGGTCAAGTTGAGGGGCGACGATAGAGTCAGGGTTGATATTTTCGATTATTGTATTTTGGAACCAGATATCACCGACTTTCATAAGGGATAGAAAGAAGGGATGGCCTTTGGAAAGTTTTTTGATAAAGTGCGCTGTTTCTTCGGTGATTAAGGTCAGTGACACATTTTTCGGTAGCAGATCCATGGTCTTTTGTTGTAGGTTGACGAGATCAGTATTTAGGCTATCATACGCGATAAAGAGGTAGTAAGCATGCGTTATCTGGTCTTCTTTATTGTTTTGTAGCGGACTATTGTACTTATGTTGATCAGAATGATAACCGAAGCAGGCAACTAAAGAGGGGGAACAATATAACTCCAGGGTATTTAATATTAGATCGCGGTAGGTACTGTTACATTTATTTGAGTTGTAAATAACAATGTTATTTTTGAATTTTTCAGTCTCCTTGTGCTGAATTTCTTTCTTGCTAAGTTTTTCTCTGATTTCTTCGAATAAAAGGTTGGAATAATCGTAGATCCAGTTTAAAGCGTTTATGGCAATTTGGTAAGCTGTTTCTAATAGACTTTTGTCGATCGTATAATCTTGATTGTAACGATAACCAACATAGGCCTCATCAATCTTTTCAAGTGCTTTTTTTTCCTCTTCGCTGTCTATCCATTTGGCCAATTTAGCGTCAAAAGTTTTGAGATGGGCTATGGTACCTCTAAGTGAATGTGATTTCCTTTCATCGTTTAAGAGAAGTTTTTCTGCGGTTCTTAGAGAGAGTTCGATGGCCTGATGGAGCATAAAGGCTGCGTGTGCATGGTTGTTACTATCCAGATAGAAAAAGTGTCCATCTATAAACGATCTGATTTTACTTTTCTCTTGATCGATGTATGATCTGGTTCTTTCGATAACCTCAGCTGGAGCATATTTGGGTAATACAAGAGGTATTTCTTGAGCAGGATTTTGATAAATGCGATTTTCTGATTGATAAATAAGATAGGTACGGCCCAATCCTTGGTCGAGTTTCTTTTGAATCTCATGGGTGAAGTGTATTTTGACGTATAGGTCTGGGTGATTCTTGATGATCTTGTTAATCGCGCCGAGAGGATCTATACATCGAATTGCTGTATTTGACAAGCGATTAATCTGAAGTATTTGATATTTCTTGCCATCGTTGGTATAAGTCCATTGGTAGATTTCATCAACGGCAATAGCGCGAAGGATAGCTTCAATGATTGGAGTAAGTTCGGTGTCCATAATCGATTGGTTTGGTGTTGTGGTTATTTTTGAAGTCAAATAGGTTTGTTGTCTCGCCACGATGTCGGACAAAATAATTGGTTGAATAGGATATCCCTATATTGCTGTTTCTATAGGGGGTGTTTGATTTTGATTTAGAAGATCTATTTCGTTCGAGAAGGCCACTAAATAAGCGAGCTCTATTATTTTGATGAGGGTTTGATAGATTTGTGTGCTGTAATCTGAATAGTCTCCGGTATATCGATTTTTATCGAGTCCGTAATTGATCCAATCATATAAGATCTCATCCCATTGTTGTTGACTATAGGTGTTAACAGTCGCTAATAACGATGATAATGGGTGTTCCAATTCTTCATCTGATATATAATAGAGTATTATCTCCTTGTTTTCATGTCTAATCAAAATTGATTGACATTCTGGCAATATGGAGATGGAGGGTACTATATCTATTGAGCTAATAGGAGACTCCTTAAGTTTATTTGACAGCATTTCCAATAAAGAGTATATGCAAGAATAGGTATAAAGGAGATTTGCTCCAGAGAATTTATGGTTTTCATTGTTAGCGGACCAGAATTCATTTTCGGTAATGACTGTCTGGTACCAATATCGAATATCTTCTTTCCAGCCATTTAAGTCATCTCTATCGAAAAAGTTTTTCAGTGCTGAGACGGAGTAGGGTTGGGGAGCGAGCCATTCAGGCAATATGATCCGTTCCTTTGGGTTCAAGATTTCGTTTTCCAATGTGTCATCGAAGGGTTCCTCTTTTGTCTTTATGTTGTCGGTCTGTTCCAAAGATATTTGGTCTTGGTTTTTCTCACTTTCAATCTCTTCTTGATTGTTTGTACTATTGTCCGGAAGCGATTTGTTCTCATATATTTTATGCAGCGATATAGCCGTTCTTTGTAATAATTCTCTGGTCGCAAGGATTTCCTTACCTACATTTCCCAGAAATTCACCATTTCTATCGCTAATATTTATCCAAATTTCATCTAGGGTTTCGTACCATTGTCCTAACGATTGATATGAGAAAAATCGGCTGATCTCATCTTCTGGCGATTCAATGTCATTTACACTGAGACATTCCCCTGATATGTAATTCCAATAGTCGGAATCACATTTAAAAAAGTCCAATGGATTTTTTAGCTTTTTCAAACTGCATTTCTTAAAAATAACATAAGCTATTTCAACAAACGTAATCAGTTTTCTTGTATTGTAACCTAGATTTGAATAAGGGCTATTCATTTTTGCATTTGAAGCAGCATTGACGAGCAGATTTATATCCTTGACAAAATAGTGAACGTATGTTTCTTGTTCAAAGAATTCCTTGAGATATTTCAGCGGATCTTCAATATACTCCTTGCTTAAATAGCGAAAATGTTTCGCTTTTAGTTTCTTTTGCGTATTTTTCATGCTAGGAAATGTTTTTGGTTAAATAGTAAGTTTATAATTATCTTCAGTAAAGCTAATTTAGGAACTATATTTCATCAAAACAAATTTAATGTATTAAAATTTTCGGAAATGAGTTCTATTTTGAAGAGAATTAAGATTGTTTCAGAAAAAGAGGGGATAAGTGTGTCCGCTTTGGAAGCATCAATTGGGGCTAGTAAGGGTGTTTTTACACGTGCATTGGCGAATAATACTGATGTTCAAGCTAAATGGCTGGTTAATCTTGCTGAAAAATATCCCAAATACTCATCAGAATGGTTATTGAGAGGCGAGGGGGAAATGCTTAAACCTGTTTTGGCCAAGGATAATGAAGAAACGTATTTAACACCTGAATTGGAGGGAATCACGAATGGGGAAATTAATACGTTAAAACAATTGATCGCTTCTCAAAATATCACTATTAAATCTCAGGAGAAGACAATTATGTCTTTGGAGCGATTATTGTCATCGATGGAGAATGAGATTGAATCGCTGCGGAATAAATAGATTCTAACAGGAAATTTGAGTTTTCTTATTGGAGGCGGAGCTCATTGGCTATGTTTTTCATGGGAATAAGTAGTTCAATCGCTTGGAATCAATAAACATCTGTGAATCTCGTCTTTTGCGGAGATAAGCTCCTTCACAAATTGGAAGTTTGGTTTGCGGTTTGGTTTAATATAGCGTCTTAAAAATAGAATAACTGTGAAAGTAAAAGAACGTGTATTGCTGATCGCTGAAAAAAAGGGCATCAGTAAAACTGAATTTTTTAAAGATGTGGGGCTTTCCTATGCCAATTTCAAAGGAGGGCAGAAAAATACAGCGCTGAGTTCAGATGCTATGATTGCAATATTGACCCGCCATCCGGATATTAGTCCTGCCTGGCTATTGCTGGGGGAGGGTAAAATGATGCGCACTACGGAAACCATTAGCTCCGAACCCCAGATTGCTGCTACAAGTTTCGAAGGCCCGTCAGTCTCCAAACAATTGGTTACTGCATTGGAGCAGACCATCAAGGCGCAGGAAAAGACCATTTCCGCCTTGGAGGGACAGGTGGAACTGCTGAATCGCAAGTAAGAGCCTGGAGAGATACTGCTCCGATGAGCATTCTTTTTCTCCAACGGAGATATTCTTTACCCCAAGAGCCTTTAAAACAACAATTATCTTTTCTTTCCGAAGAATTAACAGCGTGATCAAATGAAAATACTGCTGTTATCATCATGTTTACCTGTTAAAATTGGGATTGCGAAACTTATGCGTCGATGCAAACATACGAAAGCTATTTTTAGTTAGTAAAACCACTTCGTTATGGAAATCGGAGCGGATAGATTCTTCGTTCGCGAAATAGCTGATTATAGTGATTTCCTTGGCCTTCTTTTTGCCTATTTTTGTTAAATATCAGAAATGCTATTATTCAGCTAAAATATTGAGCTGTACTGCTCGCTGCGATAGTTTTCAATAGGTTTAGCCGACTTTGATGGATGTCTGATCACTATTTAAAGAAATGAAGCTATATGTTTAGAAAAGTATTATTCCTGTGCTGTATCCTATACAGTTGTTTTGTGAACCGAAGTATGGCGCAGCCAGCGGGTGAACGGCCTGTGTATACATCCAAGTGGGGCTATCTCTATCGGGAGGCTGGGGAGAACAATGATCCTTTGGGGATATTTGCCACCGAAGCGCCGATTTACCTGCTCGACTCGACCAATAGGCAGTATAAGGTGCAGGTCAGCAATGGCGATATCGGCTTTATCGACCGGCAGCCGCTAAAGACATTTATGGACGGGGAAAAATCTGCGGACGAACCTGCACAGTATTTTTATCGCGGTGTTGAAGGTCATCAATGCCCGCATTATTACGTACAGGTGTCTGAACTGCGTGTCCGTAAGGCGCCGACAACGACAAGTACCGCTGTGCGCCGCGCACCACTTAATGAATTACTGTGCATTGATTATGTCCCTTTATATACCGACGGCTGGGTGTATATCGGTGATCATTTTCATGAGAACCCTGAATATGTGCAATTGAAATTTTTAGGTTCCGCCCTCACTTACGATAAAGTACTGAAAGATTATTTGGCGGTAAAAGGTAAGGATCAAGAAAAAGAACTGGTTCAGGTGGGAAGATTGCGGGAGCTGGCCTGGCGGGAAGAGAAAAACTTAAAACAGGCCTTTTCCTATTGGAAGGAATCTTATGCCGCCTATGGGGTGGATAATCCGAAAGTCGACATTGATTTTGAATTGCTGCTGGCCAGCAAGCTGGATAAAAAGCCGGATTTTGACGCGTATGAAAAAAAGATGAGGGCGTTGAACCTGCATTTTATCTGGAAAGGGGTATCGCTCATGGACGGAGAAATCAAGGATGCGCAGATGAATCAGTTAAAGATGCAACGTGTTGCCGAGATACCGGATATGCCCGAATGTGGCTGGGAACCGCGATACTATTATAAAACCCCGAATATGATCGTGGCATTTGAAGAGAATTACAAAAAGAAGGTTGTTGGAACGGTCTATAAGTTATATTTTACGGATGGTGAGATCTTGGTGATAGGCAATGAACGTATGGATGCCAATTACACTGAAAGAGATTTTATCAATCATTTTGGTGATATGGTCTCCGCAAATATGATCGAGGAGCCGCATGTGTACCGTCTTCAGAATGGCGATGCAGGGCAACTGATCATCACCTTCAAAGATGGTAAACTATATAGTTACGATTGTATGTACTATTGTTAATCGCAGCATAGGGGACCAAAGAAATAAATGGATTCCAAAAGGATTTCCTGTTTTTAAGGATAGCATAAACAAACAAGGACCTGTATTGAGCAGGTCCTTGTTTGTTTCTATTGCTAGATGACTTCCATTTCAAAAAGTCTGGCGATGTGTCCGCGAAGTTTTTCCTTCACGTCATCCATATCGACTTCCTGACCAAGTTCCCGTTTCAATGAGGTCACGTCCTTGTCGTCGATACCACAGGGGATAATATTGTTGAAATAGTCCAGATCTGTATTGACGTTAAAGGCAAAGCCATGCATGGTGACCCAGCGTGAGGCGCGTACGCCCATTGCGCAGATCTTGCGGGCCGTGGGCTTGTCCGGTTCGATCCAGACGCCCGTAAATCCAGGATATCGCCCTGCTGAAACACCGTAATCGGCGCAGGTCAGGATAATGGCTTCTTCCAATGTCCTTAAATAAAGGTGAATATCGGTAAAGAAGTTGTCGAGATCCAGAATCGGATAACCTACAATCTGACCCGGTCCATGGTAGGTAATATCACCACCGCGGTTGATCTTATAGAACTTTGCTTCTTTTTCTTCCAGGCCTTTTTCGTCCAGGAGCAGGTATTCTTCGTGCCCGCTTTTTCCTAAAGTATAGACATGGGGGTGTGCTGTGAAAATCAGGTAGTTTGGCGTGTCTGTCGTTGTCGCATTGACCCGATTGTCGTGTTTGATATCCAATACGCCCTTGAAGATGGACTCTTGTCTATCCCAGGCTTCCTGATAGTCTACAAGTCCCCAGTCTTGGAACTGCACCACTTTATTCATTGCTTATCTTTTTAAGAAGACGGATCGTTATAAACGATCCGTCCTCATGTTAGTCAAATTAATACAACAAATTGTTGTACGGGTAACGTTCATTGTGCATCTTCACGATAATATCGTAAAGCGTTTGTTTGAATTCTTCGATATTTGTCTTGTTTGTTGCAGACAGGAAGATCGCCGGATCGGAATTTTTCGCCATCCATGAATTGCGGAAATCGTCCAAGGTAATCTCCACCTCTTCACCATCGTGACCTTCTTCAACAGCAGGTTTATACAGGTCAATCTTGTTGAACACCGTAATAACGGGCTTATCCAAAGCTTTCAGGTCTTTCAATGTCTCATTTACGGCCTGGATGTGATCTTCAAAGTTAGGGTGTGAGATATCCACCACGTGGATCAGCACATCTGCCTCCCTGACCTCATCCAAGGTAGATTTGAAACATTCCACCAGGTGATGCGGTAATTTGCGGATAAATCCTACCGTGTCGGACAACAGGAACGGAAGATTGTCGATAACAACCTTGCGTACCGTTGTATCCAATGTTGCAAAGAGTTTGTTCTCGATCAATACATCGGATTTGGAGATCATGTTCATGATCGTTGATTTACCGACGTTTGTATAGCCCACCAGGGCTACGCGGATCATCTCGCCACGGTTTTTGCGCTGGGTTTCATTCTGCTTGTCGATCGCGCGCAGTCTTTCCTTGAACAATGAAATTTTGTCCAGGATAATCCGTCTATCGGTTTCGATCTGCGATTCACCGGGACCACGCATACCGATCCCCCCACGTTGACGCTCCAAGTGGGTCCACAGGCGGGTCAATCGTGGTAATAGGTATTGCAGCTGCGCCAGTTCGACCTGGGTTTTTGCCTGTGCAGTTTTTGCATGTCGGGCAAAGATATCCAGGATCAGATTGGAACGATCCAAGATCTTGCGTTTGAGTTCTTTCTCGATGTTGCGCAATTGGGACGGGGACAACTCGTCGTCAAAGACAACAATGTCGATCTCTTCAGCTTCGACATAGGCTTTGATCTCTTCAAGTTTTCCGCTGCCGACAAATGTCGCTCTATCCGGAAAAGCTAATTTCTGTGTAAACATGCCTTTGGTCTCGCCACCAGCGGTCTGTACGAGAAATTCAAGTTCTTCCAGGTATTCCTTTGCTTTTGCCTCAGTCACGCCCTGCGTGATCACACTGACCAAGACGGCTGTTTCGGGTTTTATTGCTGTATCGTGTATTTTAATTCTGGCCATTTTGTCCTATTAAGTATATTAAGTGAAGTAGGTGGTCACTAAGCCGCACATTGCGATCTATTGCCTATATCTTGTTATACGTTCACTTTTAATTATTGTTTTGAAAAGGTAAATTTAAGAATTTATGCGTTTGTACACCAAACAAGATGGGCACCTAAATAGGACATAATTCTTCATTAACCAATAAGTCTCTTGTGATTTGCTTACCAGGGCAACTCAAAATAAGTAAGCGGTCAGTCGCCATCTTTTGCCTAGTAAAAGAAGGGGATATTTTCTATATCATGTTCATAATGATGCAAAAATAAATAATTTTGATTTTATATACAAGCGAATTGATGATAGGTAGTCTATTAGCTGGCGGCGGCGATCTTTTTCTTGATTTTGATAAACAGGTTTCACTGGTAAGGGCATATCTTCGAACTGAGTTATCCTAGTTTGTTGAAGCGTTTTCGAACAGCATTGAATGGACTCCTGAATAAAACAAGTGATGGATGGGGTTTAAGCTTGTCAAAGGCCGGCTGGCCGACGATCAGGAGATTTTGTCCCAGGCAATACCATCTGATTTCCGGGCCAAAAAGCTCCGGAGCAAGTAGTTTTTTTCACTTTGCAGCATAGGGTCTTCTTTGAATATGGCAATGACGGTGTTTCTGCATTCGGTCAATAAGGCCTGGTCTGTCGCCAGATTGGCCATCTTAAGGTCGAGCACGCCGGATTGCTGTGTGCCGGAGATATCACCTGGGCCACGTAGCTGTAGGTCAACTTCGGCGATCTCAAAACCGTCATTGGTCCGCACCATGGTGTCCAGCCGGAGGCGGCCTTCTTTGCTGAGCTTATTTCCTGACATCAAGATACAAAAGGACTGTTCGGCGCCACGGCCCACACGTCCCCGCAATTGATGGAGCTGGGAGAGACCGAACCGTTCGGAGTTTTCAATGACCATAACCGAGGCATTGGGCACATTGACCCCAACTTCAATTACCGTTGTTGCCACCATGATCTGCGTCTCGTGTTTCACAAAACGTTGCATCTCAAAATCCTTATCTTTCACAGGCATTTTGCCGTGTACAATACTGATCTTATACTGCGGAAGAGGGAATTCGCGCTGCAGATTCTCCAGGCCGGCCTCCAAATAGATCAGATCGAGTTTTTCACTTTCTTTGATCAAAGGATAGACCACATAGACCTGTCTGCCTTTGGCGATTTCTTCACGCATGAAGCCAAACATCCGCAGGCGGGAGCTCTCAAAGAAATGGACGGTTTTAATAGGCTTACGTCCGGCCGGAAGCTCGTCGATCACCGAAATATCGAGGTCACCATACATGGTCATCGCCAAGGTGCGGGGAATGGGCGTAGCTGTCATCACCAGCATATGTGGTGGAATAACATTCTTGCGCCAGAGCTTGGCCCGTTGTTCTACACCAAAACGGTGTTGTTCATCGATCACGACGAAGCCGAGATTTTTAAATTGCACTTTATCCTCAATGAGTGCATGGGTGCCGATCAGGATATCAAGTGTACCATCTTCGAGGGCCTGATGGATCAACCGGCGTTCTTTTGTGCTGGTTGAGCCGGTAAGCAGCTTGATGCTGACGAGATCATCGCCGACGAGCTGTTTGAGCCCCTGGTAGTGCTGTGTAGCCAAGATCTCTGTTGGCGCCATCATACAGGCCTGAAAACCATTGTCAACAGCGAGGAGCATACTCATCAGGGCAACCACCGTTTTGCCGGAGCCTACATCGCCCTGCACCAGACGGTTCATCTGTGCGCCGGTATTGGTATCGATACGGATTTCTTTAATAACGCGTTTCTGCGCTCCGGTCAATGGGAATGGAAGACGTTCGTTAAAAAAAGTGTTGAACTTTACACCTACTTTGTTGAAGCGTTGCCCCTTGAATTTCTGTGTGTTCAGCTGCTTATTGTTGAGCAGTTTGAGCTGGATGAAAAATAGTTCTTCAAATTTGATCCGCTTGATCGCCTGGTTCAATTCCTTTTGATTGCTCGGGAAATGAATGGCGGCCAAAGCCTGCTGGTGAGAAACCAGTTGATGTTTGGCGATTATTTCCTGGGGGATCGTCTCACCTATACTCCGAAACACGGTTTCCAATGCCGTCTGTTGCAGGCGTTGGATGCCTTTGGTGTCCAGATTGAATTTTTTGAGTTTCTCCGTAGATGAATAGACCGGCTGTAGGCTCATATTGCCCGCTTGCTTGGCCTGTGGGTTGTAGAGGTCCATTTCCGGGTGGGTAATGGACAGCTGCCCATTAAATTCACTGGGTTTGCCGTAAATGATATAGGCCGAGCCTACTTTCAAAGACTTTTGGAGCCAGGGAATGGATTGGAACCAGACGAGCTCCATGGAACCTGTTTCGTCCTTGAATGAGCCGACGAGGCGTTTGGTTCTTTTTTCACCCACGAGTTGCAGTGAAACCAGGCGTCCCAGTACCTGCGCCGCCATCATATCGGGATGCAGCTTCCGGATCTTGTGGAATTCTGTACGGTCGATATAACGGAAAGGGTATTGGGTCAACAGATCTCCAATGGTAAATACCTGTAACTCTTTTTTGAGTACATCTGCCTTTTGGGGACCTACACCTTTGAGGTATTCTATCGGGGTAATTAAACTTAATTCAGCCATTCTTCTCGAATGGCTAAAATACGAAAAATTTAATTTTTACGATTTATATACTTCTATATATGGCTTGCCATCCCTGCATTGAACTGGTCTTGCGCTATTTGGACAGTCGCCTTGACAGCTTGTTTTTTCCAAACTGAGTTTTCTTTCGGTGAGATGATTGTATAGTTGAATTTTTTCTATCATCTCTGCTGATCGGATGGTTTTGTGTACTGCGATTGCTTCCATACAACATCCTGTTCGCAAAAAATGACTTTGCCAATCGTTTGGATTATCGCAGGTAATGTCTTTATAGAATTCTTGAAGCTCTTTGTATCTTTTGGGCAATTCCACGTTGACTTCTTCGAGGGAAAGGTCATGTGCAAAGCGGAGTTTGGGTTTTCCGTTGTCACAGATTTTTCCTACGGGAGGATTGGGGATCGGCATGATAAAGTCCAGTGCTTCATAGCGGATCTTACCCTCACGTTCAGCGGCTTTATAACGCTCGTCCTGAAGATGATCCAGTTCCTGTTTTAATTTTTCGAATTGGCTTTTCAGTGAGGAATGTACCAGGTAATAGGTATAGTAGGGCTGTTGTATAATTTCAAACTCCTCAATATTTGTACAGGGAACAGACTGGAGCAGCGTAGTGAGTTCCTCAGTTTTTTCAATCACTTGTTCGTCCCAGTATTCAAACGAATTAAAATTGTCTTTTGAACAGGCTAGGAATAATAAAAATCCTATAATAGGAAGCGTAAATATTATTTTTTTCATTTGTCTATAATTTGGTGCGGTTCAATTTTTGTGGCTTTCTGGAGGAAGCATGGATCAGTTTTGAAGCCATGATATTTGCGATTTTAGGGGTTTTGGTATAGAATAGAGGCTTTCCCTTCCTTACAGATAACTTCAAGAGGTTTCTGATAGGGCATACAATTGATCCTTGGCGCTATCATGGGCTGGTATATTTTCATCAGTTTATTATAATCATGGACCATATTCTGCAAGCTGGTCTTATCTACTGAACGGTGGTAAGGAATGTAACTAGTGCCACATACGGTTTGGATATCCATCATTTCCCAAGCAGAGACGTCGGAACAGGTTTTTGGGCTTGCGAATGCAACGATTTTGCTGAACTTTTCGGTTGAAAGTGCTTCCAGTTCCTTCTCGGTTTTTCCTTTATAGGGATTGTCAAGATGGGATTCGGATTTACAGACAACGAATAGCATAATGCATGCGAGCATGGTTGTTAAGCCCAGTGTTGACAAACTTTTCATAATTGCACATTTGGTTTGTTTTATTGAACGGCCAATCCGGACTGTTCGCTACAGTGAGGGTTGAAAATTTCTCAGGGCTGCGATATTTTTAAAAATAAGATTTATTGGCAGGTAGTGAGGGAGGCGAAGGGCGAAAATATGAACAGCAAGCAAATAAAAGCGGCTTAACCTTTTGATTAAGCCGCTGTGGTATAGCTGGGAATTCTACTTAGAAATTTCCTTTGGCAACATCCCACCATAGACGGGTTCCGCCATTGTCGGGGCCGCCTAAAAGTGATATCGCGTTTTGTACTTCAGCTTGGTTTGTATTGTATTCGTTTTGTGGGAACGGCAATCGACGTATCTGTATTTTGGTGTCGATGAGCCCGCCGCTGTTATTGACAACTACCGGGAATAAACGTGGGTATCCGGTACGGCGGAATTCGCTCCATGCTTCCTGTCCTTCAGGGAAGATCGCCAGCCATTTTTGTGTAATGATGCGTTCTAGTTTTTCCTCGTTGGTTGCACCTTCGTTCCACTTGATCGTTAATGAACTTGGTGATTTTGCATTGTTGTCTGCATTGAATGGATCGACATAGTCGGCCGCTTTGCTTGTATTGTCGTTTAAGTATGTATTTGCGGCCGAGGAAACACCCCACTGTGCGAATGAAGTCTCCACTCCCTTCTCATACAATGCCTGCGCTGTTCCTCCGGCATTGTTCCAGCCTCTTAAGGCTGCTTCGGCGCGTAAAAAGTAAACTTCTGCAGCTGTCATCAGGACCGGTGCTGTACTCGCGGTGAAGGTTGGTGTGGTACCTTCTGTATTCAGTGTTGAAAGTTTTTGGTATTTGTCCTTTTCAATACCCTCTGCACCGGTACGAATACCGATGTATTGACCTGCCACTGCTTTCAACGTCGGATCATTTGAAACGGGAGACATATATTTCGAGATCCGAGGATCTTTCAGTCCGACCATGTAAGATGAAAGTGTTGCATTGATACGTGTATCGGCCCAGTTTTTGGCAATAAACCAAAGTGGATTGCTGTAGGTTCCATCGGTAGGTATGGTAACTTTAAAATTTTCGGAATTGCTTTCCAGAACACCACCATTGGCTGGATCCAATGCCTTTTCGGCTTGTGTTTTAGCAAGCTGAGGGGCAACTTTAACCAGGCGCATTGCCAGGCGTAAACGCAGGGAGTTGGCAATTTTCAACCAATTTTTAAACCTTACCTGATTATCCGTATTTGGGAAAACCAAATCAATCTGGTCGATTTTTGCGGCCATTGGGCTATCTGCTTTATAAGCCTTCAGTACGGTTACCGCTTCATCAAGTTCTTTGAAGAAGCTGTTGTACACATCCGACTGTTTGTCGTAAGGAATTGTATTGGATGTGCCCACCTGGCTGTAAGGGATAGGACCATAGATATCAGTAACCCGGCTTGCAGCTTCCACTTTAATGACCAGTGCTGATCCCCATAATGCCGGATAAGTTTCTGCAAGGCCATTTTTTTTCAATTTGTCGATCGCCTTGATAACATTGAGGTATAGTACTTGAAAAGGTTCGCCATTCCAACCATTTACCATGGCATAATTGAGGTTGTTCTGTCCGCTATTGAACGGTGTTGGCGACATAAAGAAGCCTGAATAAACATCGGCATTCAGATTCTGTTGCACCTGGTACGAGTTTGGATCGCCAGCACCCGAAAAATTATAAATGGACATTTGAGCGTTGCGAAGGAAAATGACAAGATCTTGTCCGTCTCCTTTTAGGTCCTCATCTGTAACACCAATATTGTTTTTGTTGTACTCTTCAAAGTTTTTGGTACAGCTTGTCATAGAGCCTCCTAAAATTAAAAGAGCAAGAGAGAACTTGGATATATTTTTTATTGTAAATTTCATTGTATTTCTGTTAGAACGTTGCGTTTAATGTTAGACCATAGTTACGTGTTGCTGGCATCATAAAGATATCAACACCACTAAGTGCATTGCCCGTAGACATGGTCACTTCAGGATCGAAAGGTGCTTTTTTCGAGATATAGAATAGGTTTCTTCCCACAGCATTGACACGCAGTTTTTTGAAGAAGCTATCTTTAATGTTAAAATCATAACCAAAGGTAAGTTCACGCAATCTTACCACCGTTCCGTCATAGATATATTGACTGCTTACAGGTCCCATACCAGCAGTTGATGTGTACCATTGCTCCGCATCCACTTTAGTGACGGCTTTGCCATCGGGCGTGACGCCATTGACAATCACACCACCATTGGCCCGGGCATCGCCAGTTACTTTCGATACGCCATAACCGTCGAGTAAAGATTGTGTCACTGACATCACTTCATAGTTGAACTTGCCGTCGATGAGGAAACTTAGATTGAAGTTTTTGTAGTTAAAACTGTTGTTCCAGCCCATTTGCCAAATTGGATTGGAATTTCCAAGCTTGGTATAGACGTTGGTTTTTTGTGGAATTCCGTCCTCAGAAATTAGGATACGGCCCTGATCATCGCGGACAAAATCCTGTCCGTAGATGTCACCAAAAGATCCTCCAACTTCCAGTTTGGAAGCAAAGTTATTTCTACCTTCTCCGGTCAGGTTAAATTCAGGTACAGCATCTGCAAGTTCGATAATCTTGTTTTTGTTGTAGGTGAAGTTGACACTTGTGGTCCAGGTAAAATTATCATTCTTGATGGCATCCAATGAAACCAAGGCTTCGACCCCCTGGTTTTGTATATTTCCGGCGTTAATCGCATATTGTTTGTTCAATGAAGCGTGGCTAGCGGCTACCTTAAAGAACTGATTTGTTGTATTGGTTTTGTAGTAGGTCAGGTCGACATTCAAACGACTATCCCACATACGCCATTCCGTACCGATTTCCAATGATTTGGTCTTTTCCGGTTTTAAAGTTTTCAGGAAAGCAATATCATTAACCGTTAACACTGCATAAGGATTCACTGTATTTGTCAATAGACTCGTATAAGGTGGAAGGTCGTTACCGACTACAGCGTAAGAACCGCGAATCTTGGCCATATTGACAAATTCAGGTAGGTTGAGCTTGTCATTCAGTACAATTCCCAGACCCGCAGAAGGATAGAAGAAGGATTTTGTACCTGTAAATGCAAGTGTACTCGACCAGTCGTTACGAGCCGTCAGGTCCAAATAGATCCAATTATCATATGCTAAATTGGCCGAGGCAAATACCGATTGTAATTGTCTACGGTTGGCAGATAAAGTGGAAGTGACAGGAGTGGTTGTATTTTGGATAAAGAATTGATTTGGAACCTTTAGACCATCTTTTCCGGTGGTGAAATCAGTACCTTCTGTTTTCCAGTCTGTGATGCTCGTACCGACCAATCCTGTAATCTGCAGCTTGTCTCCTGCGTTAAAGTTCATGTTGGCAACCACATCACCATATTGTTGTGTAATGGTGGTATTCGTGTAGCTGTATGCTCCATTTTCGCGGGCAAGGATTTTCTGCGTACCTGCATAAGCTTTTCGGTCCCAAACCTCGCTCGTCCGGTCTACGCTACCGCGTGCCTGTACGCTGATCCATGGTGCGATTTTGTATTTTGCACTTCCGTTCAACAATAAGCGGTTTCTGGTTGATCGTGTCGAATTCCGGTTTGCAATCCACCATGGATTTTGTTGTGTGGTTTCATCATCCGAAAGTGTAAACCAATTCTGCTCGTTGAGACTACGATTTGGATTAAATTTTTCGTAGTTTTTATAATCGGCTATGTTCAGACTTCGGGGTAAAAGATAAAGACCTACTAAAGGACTATAATAGAATCCTGATGTAGGCGCATTGTCCAATTTTTGTGTAATGTAGTTTGCACTTCCTTCGACTGTTAATTTATCATCAAAGAATGTTGCACTTTCTTTGAGATTGAAGTTATGTCGCATAAGGTCATTTTCGGGTAGTATTCCTTTTGCAAGGGTATTCGCATAAGAAAAGTAGGTTTGATTTTTCTCATTACCACCGGAGAGTGTCAGTGAATTTGTGAAATTACTTCCGGTGCGGAAAAATTCGCCAACATTGTCGTAGTTGGCACCATTCGTTTTATCACCCCAGCTAAACACGCTTGTATTACTGTTTTTGCCTTTTGAGCCTTGGCCATATTGGTTCTGGAACTTCGGTGTCGATACTGCTTGTTCGATTTGGGCACTGGATGAAAAGTTGATGGTCGTACGTCCTTGCTTCCCGGATTTGGTGGTGATCAAAATCACGCCGTTGGCGGCCTGACTGCCATACAATGCTGCTGCGGAAGCTCCTTTTAGTACGGAGATATTTTCTACGTCCTCAGGATTTATCAGTGATATCGGGTCACCACCATCGCGCTGACCACCGAAAACGTTATCTGGTTGACCGGCTAAGGTTTGGTTATTGATCGGGACACCGTCGACCACATATAATACCTGGTTGTTACCGGAAGCGGACTTATTACCACGTAAAACGACTTTTGCGGAACCACCAGGGCCGGAGGAGCTGGAAGCAATATTGACCCCGGCTACTTTACCGTTCAGGTTATTGGCCAAATTGGTACTTTTTACCTTGTTCAGTTCATCTCCATTGACCTGTTGTGTCGAATAGGTAAGCGATTTCTGTGCGCGGCTGATACCGAGTGCCGTGACAACAACACTCTCAAGTTGTTGTGTCTGTTCATCCAAACTTATGGTCACTGTGGTTTCGCCGGGCCCAAGTGTAACGGTTTTATTTTCGTAACCAATCGTACTGATATTCAGGACACGGTTTTTGTCGTCTACATTGATCTGAAATGTTCCCTTACTGTCTGTGGAGCTTGCGGTCGAGGTACCCAATACTTTAATGGTGGCGCCGACGAGTGGAGTTTTTGTTTTTGCGTCAACAACAGTTCCTTTCACCTGGTTGCTTTGCGCATGGAGTAAAGATGCTGAAAAAAGCATTGTTGGAACAATACTCAACATCCTTAATGTAGTGTATAATTTGTTATTCATCTAGTATAAGAGTTATATTCAGTTTTTTATATACCTCTTTTCACAATAGCAGTCTTTTGTCTTGGTAATGGGCTAATTCCATTTAGCATGTGGTTAGTGAAAATGGGATTGAACTTGCCAGGAGAGCAAAATAAATGATTATCAGATGTTATTCAATACCCTATATATGATGGGAGGAGAGGGACATGTGAATTCCCTTAATTAATACTAATTTACTACTGTTGATTAAAAATCAAAAATTTTAGGAAACAAAATTGATACAAATGCTGGATTTATGCCGTTAACTGCTTGATTGTTAGCTTTGTGTTGTTTTGTAATTTTTTGTGTTTTGTCAAAAATGTATCTTGTGGGGTATATTAAATACCAAAAGGCCTCAATATTTTATTGTTGAGGCTTTCCGGTATTAAATGAAGTATGAGGAGCTTTTAAATTATTACTATTTAGCTGCTTACTTTTTTAGATGAATCGTTGGTTTGCCGTTCTCGCAGGTAATGGATTGGATTGCAGGAGAAGGGGTGAATTTGCAATCTGGTTTTTCAATGCTGCTTAAAGCGATCTTTAACACATTGTAACGTCCAACAGTTTTCTTGATTTCGGTATAGTCTTTATCTCTTTGATAAAGTAATAGGGATTCATCACAGCCTTCGAAAATTCGGGTTGCTGACCATTGCTCATTACCGGTACAAGACAGTTTACGCTTGTAAGCGTCGATTTTATCTTTTAGGGCAGGTAGCATTTCTTTATACGCTGTCGGACTAATATCTTGTAGGTAAATCAATTTGGGGTGTTGGTTTTCAAGAACCATACGAATGGGAGAGTCATTATACCAATAATTGTCATCGCAAGGTTCATAAATAACACCTTCCTTAATCCCAGCATCTATTTCATTTTTGGAGAGGTCTCTGTATTCTTGCCATAGCCTGTTAAAATCTTGTTCCATCGACTTGTGCATAGGAAAATAGCTCATTCCACACAAGTAGTGGTTCGCTTCTTTTACGTACCAGTCATCAATATTTGTTGCTGTTTTAGAATTGATTAGGCGCTGGATTTCCTCCATTTTTTTAGCCCTTAATTCCCCCCAATGATCCGATGAGAGACTTTCTTTTTTACAGGAAACAAAAATCAGGCATAAAAAAAATAGGCCGTATATTATGTGATGTTTCATAATTTGTATTTAATTTATTGGTTATTTACACAATAAATACGCATGTCCTATCTGCTTCGCTACATCCTAATCTAATTTTTCTTAATCTGCCGGAAATTGCTGCTGTTGAATAGAACAATCGCCAATAGTATGACGCCATAAGCTACGTACTTGACAAAAGGGACTGGTTCCTGAAAATAGGTCGCCGCCAGCGTGAAAGCAATGATTGGATTGATATATAACAATACGCCTGCTGTTGTTGAGGAAATTCCGGTTAACGCATACATGCTCAAGAAAAGCGGAATAATCGTGAATACAACAGCGATCAGTAAAATAGTGCCCCAGAAGATGGGCGCTGTAGGAATATCATGTTGGTTATAGATCAGTTTGGGAATGACAAATAGGGCGCAGATGCTCAGTTGGACAACTAATTGGTTGAGTTTGTTAAAACCGGTCGAGATGCGCTGTAGGATAAGGTAGAAGGCATAAAAGGTTGCAATGGTTGCGGCCCATAAAACATCATTCAATGAACCCTTGGCCAATAGACAAACACTGCCGAATGCGATGAGTAGGGCCACCTTTTGAATGGGACGCAATGCTTCTTTTAAGATAAAATAGGCTGCTGCTGCAGTAATCAATGGACAGGTCAGGTAGGCCAGTGCCGCAGATTGGATACTGATATGATTGACGGCATAGATATACGTAAACCAATTCCCGAAAATCAGCAGGGAAGCGAGTATAGTAAGGCCGCTCTGCCGAATCTTAAGGTTTCGGGGAAGGTTTCTGAATTTTTGGAGGTCTGAACGCAGGGTCTTTCTTTGGAATATCAAGAGGTAGAGCCAGAGGACAGCTAAAGCCGTTATTATCCTGAAATATAGAATATCCTCGGCAGGATATTCACGTATCCAACGAACCGAAATGGACATGAATCCCCAGATAAAAGGTGCCAAAAAAGCCGCGAAAAGATATTTTCCGCGGCTTACAGTTTCGTTATTATTTTCCACGGATTAATCTTTCCAGGCAATGACCGAAATTTCGACATTGACGTTCTTTGGTAATGTTTTCACCGCCACACACTCACGTGCCGGTTGTGCCTCCTTGAAATATTCGGCATACACATCATTAACAAGGCTAAAGTTGGCCATGTCACTTAAAAAAATTGAGGCTTTGACAACATCCTGAAATGTATAACCTGCATGTGTTAAGATAGCCTCCACATTTTTCAATACCTGGTGTGCTTCATCTTTTACGCCTGAAGATATCAGTTCCATGGTCTCTGGAACAAGTGGAATCTGTCCTGATACATAAAGGGTATTTCCCGCTTTGATAGCTTGATTATAAGGTCCGATCGCTGCAGGAGCTTTGTCTGTATTTAAGATCTCTTTTTTTGACATGATGTTTGTTTAGGATGAAAAAAATATTTTGTAGATCAGCCCCAATAAAAAGACAATAATAGCCGTTGCATTAATGATATGCATGGCTCTGATACTGCCATTGCTGGGCCGGTCAGCGTTGCGCTTTCTGAAAAAGTACATGGAACTAAGTTACGACAGTAAATTAAAAAGTTAAAATTTAAACGCAAAAACTTTGGGATAGGGCGAATACAAACCTTAACTTTAGTATCAGAAGCCTGCGGATGTAAATTTTTACGGCTCAAAATACAGGGAAGCCGGAAGACGATATCGTAGTGGGTAAGCAAGAATTGTTGCTGCGTATCTGCTGTCCTCAGCTCTTCCAGCGGATAATAAGTGGATATTCTGACCCCAATATGTGTGCAAATTGAAGCGTCCTAAAGGAAAAATGTAAAAATTATTTTAATGAAGAAAACAGCATTGATTGGCGGTAAGATCTATACCGGCACAGAAGTTTTAGAAAAAAAGGCATTGCTTTTAGAGGGAGCGAAGATTGTTGGTACGGTCAATGATAAAGATATCCCCGCAGGTTATCATCTTCATGATGTCAAAGGAGCCAATATCTGCGCCGGATTGGTTGATCTGCAGTTATATGGTGACGGTTCGGATCTCTATTCTGCCGAGCTCAGTCAGGCGTCATTGGAGCGGATCTCTGACGGATTGATTGATAAGGGGACGACTTCCTATATGATGACTTTGGCAACGAATACTATTCCGGTGTTCAAAGAAGCTATCCGTGTCGCTGAGAGCTACCATCATGATGCTTTTCTGGGGCTGCACCTAGAAGGTCCATTTCTGAATGCAAAAAAACGGGGAGCTCATCCGGAAGAACTGATTATAAAACCGACGAAGGAAAGGATCGACGATCTGCTCCAAGGAACTCCGGTTGTCAAGATGATGACAATTGCTCCTGAATGTTTTTCGGATGAAGTGCTGCGGTATCTGCAAACCTATAATTTGCTGCTCAGTGCAGGGCACAGTGACGCTACTTTTGCCGAAGGGACACATGGCTACGATGCGGGAATCCCGACAAGTACACATCTGTTTAATGCCATGTCACCATTGCATCATCGCGAGGTGGGTTTGGTCGGAGCTATTTTTAACCATCACAAAGCCTGTGCGAGTATTATTGTCGATGGACATCATGTTAGCTTTGAAGCCGTGAAAATTGCTAAAAAGCAAATGGGCGACCGTTTATTTATGATTACCGATGCTGTAGCAGCATGCAATAAGGGAATTTATCAGCATGTGTTGAATGACGGTTATTACGCTTTGCCGGATGGTACGATTTCAGGAGCCGCCATTTCCCTGTTTGAAGGACTCAGAAATTGTGTAGAGCGGGTGGGAATCCCATTGGATGAAGCGATCCGGATGGCTACAAGCTATCCGGCAAATCTATTGCAAAGAAACGATATTGGGAATCTCAATGCAGGTAGCATGGCTAATGTCATCGTGTTTACGGATGATTTCAGTTTGGAGCAGGTTTTCTTTAAAGGAGAGCTCCGCTATTGACGAGCCCGTTGGAAGATTATGTTATCATCAGAAATTGACTTATATGATGAGTATTATTCATCTGATGTAAACATATTGTAAGAAGGGTGAACGAAAGCTGAATTTCTTTTCTATTGAAATTTAGCTTAGTTTTGGGAGTTATTTTGAAAAAAAACACTAGACTTTATCGCTTAATGAAACGTTCCTTATTATTTTTAGCTACGGCAGTCTTTCTTTTGTCTTCTTGTTCATCCAAGAAAAATAAAAAGGAAAAACCTGTAAATACGAATACCAATGTTGAAATTGTAAAAAAAGATCCGCCTTCGGTTCCAAAAAGAGAGCGGATGAAAAATACAATCGAGACTAAAGAGACCAAAGAACAGCCTGCTGTTGAAAAGAAGAAGGATATCGTTGTTGAACTTCCGGCTGTGCCACGCGAATTCCGTGCTGCCTGGGTTGCTTCTGTTGCGAATATCAACTGGCCAAGTAAAAATTATCTAAGTACTGCCGAGCAGCAGCAGGAAGCGATCGGTATTTTGGATTTTTTAAAGAACAATAATTTTAACGCCGTTGTCTTCCAGGTGCGTCCTTCAGCGGATGCTTTTTATAAAAGTGATCTTGAACCTTGGTCTTATTTTTTGACAGGAACTGAAGGTCAGGCGCCATCACCTTATTATGATCCACTTGAATTTTGGGTGGAGCAGGCGCACAAAAGGGGAATCGAGCTCCATGTTTGGTTAAATCCTTATCGTGCGCACCACACCGCCGGTGGTGCGGTGACTTCGGCTTCAATGGCACGCAAGATGCCTGAATCTGTTGTTAAATTAAAGCAGGGCTACTACTGGTTTGACCCATCGAAACAGTCGACACAGGATCATGCCGCCCGTGTGGTTATGGATATTGTGAAGCGTTATGATATCGATGGGGTGCATTTTGATGACTACTTCTATCCTTATGCGGAATACAATGGTGGGCAGGATTTCCCAGATTCAGATAGCTATAATGAGTTTAAACGTAATGGTGGTACCCTTTCGCGCGGTGATTTTAGGAGAAACAGTGTGAATACCTTTATTGAACGTATTTACAAGGATATTAAAAAGGAAAAGAACTTTGTGAAATTTGGGATCAGTCCTTTTGGAATCTGGAAGCCTGGATATCCTGCTGGAATACAGGGGTCAAGTCAATACGATATGTTATATGCTGATGCTAAACTGTGGTTGAACAAAGGTTGGGTTGATTATTTTGCACCACAGCTTTATTGGCCTATCCAACCGGCCAAACAAAGTTATACGGCTTTATTGAAATGGTGGGAAACTGAAAATACCATGGGTCGTCACCTTTGGCCGGGGATCAATACTGTTGGGAGACGTGGGCCGGAATATGTGCAGGAGATTGTCAATCAGGTTGCCGCAGCAAGGGATCTTTTACCAGATAATCGGGAGGGTGTTATTCACTGGAGTTTGGCAGGTCTAACAAAAAATCCAGCGATGACCCAAGCCCTTGTGGATGGACCTTATCAAGCTAAGGCTTTGGTTCCAACAACGCCATGGCTGAATGCGAATCCGTTATTGAAACCCTCTTTGTTGCTGACACCACAAGGAAATAATATTTTCTTGAAATGGCAGCATCAGCAAGTCGACCAGGTTGCAAAATGGGTGCTGTATCTGAATTACGGCGGGCAATGGACGTATGAGATCCTGGAACCGGGGGTGACAACGAAAGATGTGCCAACAACGTTGAATAATAAAAAATTGCAATATGTGGTGGTTAAGGCTGTTGACCGTTTGAGCAACGAAAGTCCTTATATCGCTGAAAAAATCAAATAAAGAGCTTTTGTACTATTTGAAAAAGGGGTATCTGATTATTTCGGATATCCCTTTTGCTTTTTTGCCTGTTATTAAGTTACCCTTTTTAGGGGCGGCACCTGTGCGCCGGCTGTCGGAATTTATTTGTCTCTCTTGACCAAAACAGTGGGGAGACACTGTGATTTTGTTTTGAATTTTGATCTGTCTGAGGTAAATTTAGGGATATGGAAGAGATCTATAAAACCGTTAGTGATTCGGTAATCCGAATTTCACAGTTGATGTTACCATCCAATGCCAATTTTGGCGGGAAGATCCATGGGGGCTATATTTTGTCCCTGATGGATCAGATAGCCTTTGCAGTGGCCTCTAAGTTTTCGGCACATTATTGTGTGACGGCTTCCGTTGGTAAGGTTGATTTTTTGAAACCCATAGAGGTCGGGGAGTTGGTGACACTGATTGCTTCGGTTAATTATGTGGGCAATTCATCGATGGAGGTGGGAATCCGGGTGGAAGCGATGAACATCCAGACTGGTGAAACAAAGCATTGCAACTCCTCTTATTTTACCATGGTTGCTAAGGATGAAACAGGTAAACCGGTGCGTGTGCCACGCTTAATTCTGGAGACGGAGAAGGACTTGTTCCGATTTTACCGTTGTGTGGTAAAAATGGAGGTCGACAAAGAACGTGACCGTGCGATTCATGACCTGGAGCGGGACTCCCTGGAGCAGCAGGCATATATCAGGGCGCATTATGATGTTAAGATTGCATTGAAAAAATAGGGGCTATCTTGTTGTGATAGCCCCTATTTTCTTAAATAGCGGGATCCGCAGGTGTATTCGGATTACCGATTCTTTCCTGATCTGGGTAAGGATAGAAATTCCGGTTGCGTTCTGTTGTGTTTTGTGGCGGGGCAGGGCGGCCGAACCGTCTGCTGTCTTCGAGTCGTAAGCCAGACATAAATAATTCTGCGCAACGCTGTTTATAGACTTCGAGCAACAGGTCATTTTTGTTGACGGCTCCGGCGTATGCCGGAAGACCAGCATTGACGTTGAATAGATCACCGTTGGCTTGGGTACGGACTTCATTGATCAGATCGCGTGCCTCGGTCAACGAACCGTTGTTGCGTAATAAGGCTTCGGCTTTGATCAGTTTCATTTCATCGGGTAAGTAAACCGGAATTTCCCCGGTCTGCGTCTCGGAGAAACCTTTAAGCTGGAGCGTTGTACCGCTAAGTTTGGTATAGAAGTCAAGACGTTTATCGCCAGTTTCAAATAGCCCTGTCGGGAGGCCCAGGTTTTCTCTAACGACGTAGTATTTCAAGATATTGGTCTGATTCCAAAGGGGATTAACACTTATTGCTGTATAGGTGAATGTACTTTTTTTGCTTAAATCAACAAGGTTAGCTTCACTGTAGGCCTGTTGGTAATTGCCGGCCATAAGGTTGAAGCGTGCATTGAAGGCGTGTAGGCAATTCAGTAGGTTAATGGTCGATCCGGTTACACTCGATGTAAATTCGGCTGATATGGGTGTTTGTTGTACCAGGGCAATTGCCGTGTTTAAAGATTTGATAGCCTCTGCAAGGACCGCTTGTCTATCCACGAAAGTCACTTTACCATCTTTTTGCGTCTGTGTATTCGCTTTCTCAAAACTTGTTGCCAGTGCGCCAAGCGCTATTGCTCTGTATAAGTGGGCATTCGCCAAAGTGCCGGATAGTGTGCCGCCGCTTAGGGAACTGATGGAGGAGGCATTGTTGAGCACACTTTCACTCATACCGAGAAGTTTTTGCATACTTGACCATAGGGTTAGGATGTTTCCGTTGGCTGTAGGTAATTCGGTACCCCCTGCCTCAAGTTCTAACGTGTTGGTAAAGGTCGCAACGCCCTTAAGTTCGCGTGCTGTTACGGCAGGGTAAAAATAAGCCGCGGCTACGCCATTGGTGGAATAGTACATCTGTAAACCAGCGCTAATGGCGATAATGCCTTCCCGAGTTGTTGGGACTGCACTTCCACTTGGTTGGTTTATGTTGGGCACATCCATTTTACAGCTATTGAGACTCAAAGCCATTGCTGAAAGCAGGAAGAATTTATAATTGAAAATCTTTTTCATTGGAATATTTTTTTTGGATGATAAGACAGCGGAGAATGGTTTTACCCATGTAACGATGTGCTGTCCAAGCATCATGGTTATGCTATATTGTTAAGTTAAAATGTCAGATTAACGCCTGCAATGACCTGCCTTGGGAGTGGGACTTCGACGAAATCGAATCCACGGACGGCATTGCTCTGGCCTGCAGCATTGACTTCAGGGTCCCAACCGCTATAATTGTCGAAAGAGAATAAGTTGCGGCCAGCTAGGGAAAAACGGATATTTTTAATCTTAGCGTTTGGACGTGCCCAATTGTAAGATGCTGAGACTTCTCTCACTTTGACGAAGGATCCCTTTTCAATCCAGTTTTCCATAATGGAGAACAATGCTGCTGAAGTACCTTTGGGAACCTCACTTCTCAGTTCTGGCTCATATCCTGCAAGGCCGCCATATAAGTCGCGATCACCGACACGCCTCGTGAAATTAAAGACATCCTGACCGACGACGGCATCTAATTGAGCCCGGAAGGTCCATTTTGATCCGACATTGATTTCGTTAATCAAAGACCCTGTCCAATCCGGGTTGGGGTCGCCAATAACTTTTTTAAGTGTGGCTCCGGTAGGTACACCATTGCTGTCTTTTCCAACTTTGGCTGTAGTCGGAAGGCCAGCCGCATTGTGATAAATGGATCCGTCTTCGTTTCGTGCAAAATAAGTTGCGTAGAAGGCTCCTAAGGGGGATCCGTTGACTGCAGCCACTTGGCCGAATCCAGCGGAATACATTAATATTCCTCCTGGAACGTTATTGACGACGTTTTTGTTGTGGGAGTAAACAGCCGTAATATTCCATTTGAAGTTTTCTTTTAATACTGGAATCCCACGTAATAGAAATTCCATTCCTCGGTTGGTCATTGTTCCAATGTTGGCGTATTGGGACATATAACCTGTGGAAGGCGTCAAATTGATGTTCATAAGGAGGTCTTTGACATTTTTTCGATAATAGGAAAATTCCAGTCCCAAACGGTCTCTGAACATACTCAGATCTGTACCTATTTCAAATTCTTCTTGTCGCTCAGGTTTTATACCCTCGTTCCCCATACGATCGGTGGGAATAATTCCATTAATACCACCTGTGTTAAATGGGGAATAGTTGGTGTATCTGTCGAAAGGGCTAAGAGCTGTTAAATTGCCAGATTGTCCATAGGAAGCACGGATCTTAAAACTTGAGAGAACATTATTGATCGCTGAATTCTGCCAGAACTGTTCATTGGATAGGACATAGCTACCACTTACCTTTGGATAGAATTGGCTACGATTCTCGCTTCCAAAAACAGAGGACATATCATAGCGAATAGCACCCGTTAGATACAGTTTCTCTTTGATCCCGAATGTCTGTTGGAAAAAGGCACCGAAAATATTCATATCGGAGCGGAGTTCCGTTGGTATAACAACGCCATTGTTGATTGTTTCGCCGCCATATCCCATTTGTGTCGCTTTCATGTTGGTGGACATGTTTTTTTCGGTCTGGAAGGTTAAGCCTGCTCCGGAAGTCGATTCCAGCCAATCTCCAATCTTTGTCTGATAAGAGGCATTGAAATCATTATTAAGCATAAAGGTGCTGATATCCGCACGTTGGGCGTAACCCGTTCCATAAGAAGGAGTGGTATTACCGGGTGGGATATAGGCCGTGCCAAGGGAGTTGGTATTATCAAATCCCAAGATATAATTCAGTGTTAAACCTTCGAGCGGTTTTGCCTGTAGGGACAGATTTCCGATAAAGCGGCTTGTGCGTTGAGCGAATTTAAAGTTATTGATCGCTTCAAGTGGGTTTGTCCGTTTGACCACATTCACTGGTGTCGTGGAAGGATATTTCCCATTTTGGTCTTTTTCGGGATCAATAAAATTATTGCTGAAAATAAATCCGGTCAACGCACCATAGGCTTCATTCATGCCACCATTGGGCATTTCATTGGAATGACTATATACATAGTTCATTCCGGCACCGAGTTTTAGCCAGGAATTTAGATCCTGGTCGAGGCGTGCGCGGAGTCCCGCACGGGTAAAATCGGTACTTTTGATAATACCTTGGTTGTTTAGGTAATTGCCGCTGACATAGTATTTTGTGCCTGCCGTACCTCCCGACATAGAAATGTTATTGTCTGTGCCAATGCCGGTCTGGAAGATTTTGTCCTGGTAATCGTATCTTGTGACATCTGTTTGCGTGAGATCGGTGGCCGTTGTATTGACAAATGTTTTGTTGTAGGTATTATACGGAAGTTTTTTTCGTAGAGAAGAGGTTTTCAAGCTTGTGCTAAAGGTAAAAGTAGGCTTTCCCTCTTTTCCTTTTTTTGTGGTAATCTGGACCACGCCATTGCTCGCTCTCGATCCATAGATTGCTGCCGCTGCAGCACCTTTGATAATCTCGATGTTCTCAATGTCTGCGGGATTGATATCGACCAACCTATTCTGACTATATCCACCTAGATCCAGTAGTTCAGTTGAGGAATTGTTGACAATAACACCATCCACGATATAGAGTGGACTGCCGCCTCCAACGATGGAACTAGGGCCGCGTAATTGTACGCTGATACCGCCGGCAGGGTTTCCGGAGTTTTGGGAGATTTGTGCTCCGGCTACTTTACCTGTTAATGCCTGGTCAATGGAGGTTGCATTACTGTTGGCGATATCTTTGGCATTGACGGTCGATACCGCATTGCCTAAGACTTTGCGACTTGTTCCCACCGCGTTACCGATAACAATTACCTCATTCATCCGCACTAAATCTTCCTGAATACTGGGAGCGAGTGTAAGGGTTGTCTGGTTTCCGAGTTCGATAGGGGTGGTGGTGGGCGCATAACCTACATTGGATAAAACAAGGTCATACTTTCCGGGATTGATGGATGTGGTTAAAGTAAACTCACCATTCGCATTGGTGCTGACAGATTGGTTTGTTCCTTTGAGTTTAATGGTGGTGCCGGGGACAGATTGTCCGGTGCGGGAATCTGTCACTTTACCTTTGATCGTGTAATTTTTTTGCTGCGCAAACACTATGGAACTTGTGCCTAAGAGCGCTAAAAGTGCATAACAACGATAAGGTAACTTGCTGTTTAGTAGATGTTTTGTCATGAATTTAGATTTAAATACAATAGGGTGACTATTGTGATCTTTGTTTAATATAAATATAGGGGTTTTAGCAGTTTGTTAATACTGTTTTGTATTTTTTTTGCTACATTTTGCGTTTTTATGTGTTTTTGCTGCTTATTTAAGGGGTGTTTTTTTGTCGGTAGATGCGGTAGTTCCATTATTTTTAATTCTTTTTCAAATACTTATGCATAAACTTGCATAACTAAACTCCTTTTTATAGTATTGTATTATAATTGATGTAAACCTCGGGCTGGAACCTCCCGTTATGATCAGTTATTAACAACTAACTAAATACCATGAATAAAAAATTACTCTTATTCTGTTCAGGAGTGATGCTATCTACCAGTTTATGGGCACAGACCAAAACGATTACAGGTAAGGTGACGAATGCCTCGGATGGTGGGTCTATGGCTAATGTTACAGTAAGCATCAAAGGTAAGCCTGTCAGCACGCAAACTAACCCGGATGGAAGTTTTACGATTAAAGCCGAGCCAGGAGATATTTTAATTTTCCGGGCAGTTGGGTCTAAAGAAAAACAGCAGCTTGTGGGGTCAGATGCGACCGTTAATATTTCACTTTCTGGAAGTGAGGAAGCGCTGGAAGAGGTGGTTGTGACAGCGATGGGGATTAAGAAAGAGAAGAAAGCGTTAGGTTATGCAGTTCAAGATATCAAGGCCGATGAATTGATGAAGAATAAGAATCCCAATGTTATTAATTCATTGAATGGAAAGATTGCTGGGGTAAACGTGACCAATTCTGGTGGAGCGCCAGGAGCATCAGCTAATATCGTAATTCGGGGAGGGACATCACTAGAGCGCGATAACCAGCCTCTTTTTGTGATCGATGGAATTCCAATGGATAATTCTACTGGGCAAGGGGATAATTCTGCTTTTGATGGTAACCAAAGTATTTCCACAACTAATGGGAATAGAGCATTAGATATCAATCCTGAGGACATTGAGTCGATGTCCGTTTTGAAGGGGCCAGCGGCGGCGGCGTTGTATGGCTTACGAGCAGCGGCGGGAGCTATTGTAATTACAACTAAAAAAGGTCAAGAAGGAACAACAACGGTTGGTATCAATTCAAGATTCGGATTAAATTGGGTTAACAAGTTGCCTGAGCAACAGTCAAAATTTAAAAAGGGGTCTTATTATAATGGGTCTTTTATAGATGAAACGATCGAATCTTGGGGTGATCCTTTTGCTTCGGGCGAAAATGTATATAACAATATGAAGGATTTTTATCAAACAGCGCATATGTTTGATAATTCTTTCAATGTTTCAGGAGGAAATGCTAAAGGGAATTTTTATTTATCTGGCTCAAACCTATATCAATCAGGAGTCGTGCCGACAACCGATTTTAAAAGATCGACGATTCGATTTAATGGAGAACAGAAGCTAGGGATTTTTACTTTTGGAGCAAATGCTTCATATTCAAATAGTAATACCAGAAAAACATTGACTGGTTCTGGTCTTTGGGGGGCAGGTGGTGCAGGTTATATGGAAGGTGTTTTAATATGGCCTCGAAACTACGATATGCATGACTATCTGAATGCGGATGGGACAAACAAATATCTTTTACCCAATTTGGAGCCGGAAAATAATACGGATAATCCCTATTGGACTATTAATAAAAATCCCCAATCTGATAAAACTGACCGTTTGTTAGGTAGCGTTTATACCAATGTTAAGGTAACTGATTGGTTCGATATTACGTATAGGCTTGGTATAGATAATTATACCAGTCAATTTAATTCCATGTTATATCCTGGTTCGAGTGTTAAAATTGCTTGGCAAAACGGTATGATGTCTAATACGGATAAGAAATACCAATATCTAAATAGCAATTTGATGTTGAACTTTAAAAAACAGATCAATGACTGGGATTTTAATTTATTGTTAGGGCAAACCGCTGAAGATTGGAAGACGAAATCGACCTCATTACGCGCTGAAAACTTTGTTTTGAAAGGATTTGAAAGTTTGAACAATGCAGATCATGCGGATCAGTATTTTAACCAAAATTTTACGAACAGAAGGCTAATGGGAATTTATGGTGATTTGAGAGTTGGCTATAAAGGTATAGCTTATATAAGTGCGACGGGTCGTAACGACTGGGCATCAACATTGCCAAAAAATAATCGTTCATTTTTCTATCCTTCAGTTTCAGGAAGCTTAATTTTTACAGAATTATTTGAGAAAAACGATATCTTAAGTTATGGTAAAATTCGCTCTTCATGGGCTTCGGTAGGTAAAGATACCAATCCTTATGTGACGAATACGTATCTATTTGGGCCTGAACTTACCATTGGGGGTGGATTCAGAAATAATTGGACAAGAGGTAATGATCAATTGATTCCAGAAAAAACAAACTCATTTGAGGTTGGTACCGATTTGAAGTTCATGAAAAACCGTTTAGGCTTGGAATTTACATATTATAATACGTTGTCCAAAAATCAGATCCTTCAGCCGCGTGTTTCCAACGCTACTGGCTATATTCTTAGCTATTATAATATAGGTGAATTGGAGAATAAGGGTTTTGAATTGTCTTTGTCTGGTTCTCCAATAAAAAATGAGAATTTTGAATGGTCTACGATGCTAAACCTGTCTCATAATAATGGAAGGGTAAAAGATTTATTACAGGGATTGGATATTTTATATGTAACCGATGTACAGGTAGGTACGGGTAAAGCGGCTTCATATAATAACGGAGATTTTATGGCAATAAGTGGCTCCAAGTGGCAGACAGATGAGCAGGGGAACTTGTTGCTCGACTACAATACAGGGATGCCTTTGACTTCTACCTCGACAACAACTTATATCGGGAACAGAGAGCCTGACTTTATTGGAGGTTTTAATAATAGCTTTAAGTATAAAAATTGGGATCTGAACTTCCTTTTTGATTTTAGGAAAGGTGGGGACGTTTACAATGCGAGTGAGTATTTAATGACTGTGAATGGTATGAGTAAGGTAACAGAAAATAGAGGTGAAACGATTCATTTCTCTGGTGTGTCATTAAATCCGAATACAAAACAATACGAGCATATTGAAAGGGATGTAATTGCATCGGAAGCGTATTATAAAGATGTATATGCAAAGCATACCCCAAATTTTGTGCAAAATGTGAATTGGTTTCGCTTACGTTCGGCTTCGTTAACTTATACGCTTCCAAAGGATGTTTTGACGAGATCTAAATATATTAGAGGGGCATCGTTTACGTTGACTGGATCTAATCTATGGCTGTTGACAAATTATAAGGGGGTTGATCCTGAAACGAGTGCTGCTGGGGCGGGAGTAACTGGCTCGGGATCGGTTGGAATCGACTATGCGGGTGTCCCCTCTACAGCAGGATTTACATTTGGTGTTAATCTAAAATTCTAGTGAAATGAAAAAAATTGTATATATAATTTCCGCTGGCGCATTGATGTTATCGTCATGTAGCAAATGGTTGGATGTTAATGATAATCCTAATACAGCCAATTCAACAGTTCCGGCTGCTGACCAGCGTTTACCATCTATTTTAGCTCAATTTGCAGATGCCTATGAAAGTGGTGGGACAAGAGCTGCACATATTACACAGCAACTGGCCAATGTCTATAGTGGCTCGGCTAGAAATTATAATTTGTCACGTTGGTTTTCTGATGCTTCTGCTGCGAACTGGCCTTGGCAGGCTTGGTACGTTAATACGGCTGTTAACTTGAAGCCAATGGAGGTTGCTGCGGAAAAAGTTGGGGCTTACCATTATATTGGGGTAGGTAAAATTATGAAAGCCTGGGGTTTTGGATTTATAGCGGACTTTTATGGTTTGGCTCCTTATAAAGATTTTGATAAAGCGGATAACATTACGCCGAGTTTTGATGATGCAGAATACATTTATAGTCAAATTATACCCTTGTTGGATGAGGCTATCATTGATTTAAATAAAACACAGGGACCGGCTGCACCCGCTCTGTCAAAAGGAGATACCTACAACGGTGGAGATGTAAGTAAATGGATCAAGTTAGCCTATGGCCTAAAAGCCAGGTTTTTGTCACACTTAAATAAAAAATCTACTTATAACCCTGAGGCGGTTTTGGAGGCTTTAGGAAAAGCGGCAAAAACAGCAGCAGAATCAACAGTTTATCAATATGTTGATGATCCGGATGTTTCTTCAGATAATACAGATAAGGCAGCTCTACAATATGTGAATACTTCTGCGTCTACAAGAGTAACACAGCTTTACATTAACTATATTACCAATAATTATACAGGAGCTCCAAGTGGGAATAACAATATGTTGGATCCCCGCTATGCTTTGCTGATCCCCCAATCTCAGGAAAAAGATGGAAGCTTTAGATTCACTAAAGGAGTAGATATGAGTTCGAATATAGTATTATCTGGACCAGCTTCATATACGTATACTGAAAAGACTAATTCTTTCACAAATAAAGATTCTATTTATATTGCTCTACGAGAGAGTAAAGCGACCAACGGACGTGTTTTGTCAACAGGTACTTGGTACAATCATAAAGGCTCGAAGGGGTTATTTGTGACTGCTGCAGAAATGAAATTTATTGAAGCGGAAATTCGGTTGAGAAAAGGACAGAAGGACTTGGCGTTGCAGGCTTATAAAGACGGTATTAAGATACACATGGAGTTGATGGGGGTTGGAAATCAAGAAATTTCAAGGTTTTTAAATAGCTCGTCCGTTGTGCAGGATGTTGGTAAATTAACAATGAGTCATGTTATGATTCAGAAGTATATAGCATTATCTTATTCTCCAGAGCAATGGGTGGATATGCGCAGGATGGATTACTGTACCGATGCAAATGGAAATTATAACGAGCAGTCGGGGATTTATAAAGGATTTAAACGAGTGCCTCATGTATATACTCAATCTTATCCAAATGTAACGGATTGGCCACGCCGTTTTGCTATGGCCAGTTACGAACTGAATTTTAATAAGGCCCAGTTGATAAAAGCTGCGCCTACTGCTGAACTTCCTACTTATTTGAATGAACCCGTTTGGTGGGATAAAAAGTAAAAAGAGATAAATGTTTTTAAGGCTTGAAGGTTTCTTCAAGCCTTTTTACTGGCTCTATATTCATTGGCTTAAATTTTTAAAATTGTTAGATTTGTACGATGAGATGTTTTTTATTGTTTATTCACTGTCTGTTTACAACAGTCTTGCTTGCTCAATCACCCAAGATTGTTCAAAAACCGATCACCTGGAATCAGGAGCGTATCCAACTATCGCTGGATTATCTGAAAAATAGGCACGGCTTAAATCAATCTACGCCGACAATACGACCGAGGATGATTGTCGTGCATTGGACAGCAAATAATAGTGTAAAAGCAACATTCAATACGTTCAATCCTGTGAAATTGCCAGGGAGGCCAGAATTAACGAAAGCCAGTGCACTCAATGTCTCTTCCCAGTTTGTGATCGACCGTGATGGAACGATCTATCAATTTCTGCCCGATACTATATTTGCCCGACATACCATTGGTCTTAATTATTGTGCAATCGGTATTGAAAATATAGGTAGTCGGCAGAACCCTTTAACGGATGCCCAATTGAAAGCAAATGAAGAACTGATCCGTTATCTTAGCAAAAAATACGCTATTGAATATGTGATCGGCCACCATGAATATCAACGCTTCAAAAAAACTTCGTGGTGGAAGGAAACTGATCCAAAATATATCACAGGGAAAGATGATCCGGGGGATAAATTTATGAACTCCTTAAGAGGTCATTTGGTTGAACTAAAACTCAAACCCCTACCTTAATCCGGTATATTTTGATATACTAACCGGTGGCATTATCTGGCTGCCCAGCTTTTTTTGTTGTCCCCAATTTTCAAAACTCTGTTCTCTTGTCAATATTGGGTCTTCACAAGGCATAATTTTTTTGCATGTTTGCTTTGTTTTGCTGTATTGTTAATGAGATGTTAAAACGTAGCATTACTATTTTCTGTTTTTTGCTGGCTTTACTGTTCTCTATCAAATTCAATCCTATTTCGATAATTATTAGGCTTTAAAGCGGGTTTTTGTTCATTTTGCCTATATTGTAGGGCGTGTTTTTGTTTCTATTTGTAAGTGAATACTTACTTTCTTTTGCGTTTTTATAAGTTATTTTGTTTTAAAAACGAAAACTTCTACTTACTTTTATTCTGATTTTCAATTATTCGTGCATAAAAATGCAATTTATGCACGAGCAAATAGTCTATTTATGATGAAATATGCCTTACTAAAATTAGCCTTTGTACTATCTGTTGTTACCACTATCTCTTGCGGAAATTCACTGAAAGCAAGACGGCTAAATACAAAAAATAGCGATACGCTATCAATAAGCAAGAAAAGCATGATCGCCCCGGGGGCTGACCAGCTGTCTTTGTATCTGCCACAGTTAAAAGGTAAGAAAGTTGGGGTTATGGGCAATCAGACTTCAATTGTGGGGAGTGACAAACGGCATCTGGTAGATGTTTTGCTTGAAAATAAAGTTGATCTGAAGTTTGCTTTTGCACCGGAGCACGGTTTTCGCGGTAACGTAGAACGCGGGGAGAAATTTGGTAACGATGTTGATCAAAAAACAGGCCTGCCTTTATTTACCCTGTACGGGGGAAATAAAAAACAGGATTCGATTGTCAATTCTATTGATGTTATGATTTTTGATTTGCAGGACGTCGGAGCACGTTTCTACACCTATATTACTTCTTTGCACCGGGTGATGGAATTATGTGCAAAGCATAATAAAAAATTGATTGTCTTGGATCGCCCCAACCCTAACGGTGATCAGGTGGATGGACCTGTGCGGCATGACGATAAATTTAAGTCTGATGTTTCATGGCATAAAATCGCGATGATTCACGGTTTGACCATAGGTGAACTCGCGCAGATGATCAATGGTGAAAAATGGCTTGAAAATGGGCGTCAGGCTGAACTACAAATCGTAAAAGTTCAAAATTGGGATCATAAAAAGATGTACAATCTGCCGGTCATTCCCTCGCCGAGTTTGCCAAACCAGCTATCTGTGCGTTTGTATCTCTCCTTATGTTTGTTTGAAGGAACAGATATTTCGGTGGGACGCGGTACAGATTGGCCTTTCCAAGTGTTGGGTTATACAAATCCTGTGTATGGCTCTTTTGTGTTTACGCCGGGTGAACGTCATGGTATGTCAAAACATGTGGAGGGGAAAGGTGCTAAAAATTACGGTATTGATCTGAGGGAGCTGAATCCTGATAGTCAAAAATTTACTTTAAAATATTTACTCGACTTTTATAACAAGACGCCGGATAAGGCGACATTTTTCGCTAGGCCTGAATTTTTTGACAAGCTTGCCGGAACAGATCAATTGCGTAAGCAGATCATAGCCGGAATGTCTGAGGCGCAAATCAGGGCTTCCTGGGCGGATGATTTAAATGCTTATAAAAGTATGCGTAAAAAATATCTGCTGTATGCTGATTTTGAATAATTTATAATAAGTCATGCGAACGAATAACTAACAATATTAACTAGATCATTTATTTTTAAAACTCTATAATCAATGAGAAAATTTGTACTATTTTCTGTTGCTCTTGGATTGAGTTTTCCTTCGGAATCCTATTCTTTTACAAAGAAAGAAGGTTCTTTGAATAGCACTAAATTGACGGGTGCACTTCTGAACTCTTCCGCTAAAAGTATGGTGCAAAATACAGTACAAGGTACTGTGACAGATGGAAAAGGTCCAGTCTCAGAAGTGAGCGTTTCTGTAATAGGCGGAAGTGCATCTACCAAAACCGATGCGCAGGGGCATTTCAAGATTACAGCTGCTGTGGGAAGCAAACTGCGTTTTTCTTCCATTGGATATGTTGCGCAAGATGTCACTGTTACCTCGAATACCCTTAATGTGACATTGGTTGAGGATAATCAATCGTTGGAAGAGGTTGTGGTGGTAGGTTATGGTACCCAAAAGAAGGGAAATTTAACTGGTGCCGTTGCTTCTATTAATATTAAAGAAACAATGCAGGGGCGGCCAATTGCTGATGCTGGTCGGGCAATGCAGGGGAGTACACCTGGTTTGAGTATTACAATACCTAATGGCGAGGTTGGTTCTGATCCTACTATTAAAATCAGGGGACAAATAGGATCAATTAATGGATCTAGTAATCCATTGATCTTATTGGATAACGTTGAGATACCAAGTATCAATGTTGTTAATCCAGATGATATCGAATCAATTACTGTTTTAAAAGATGCTGCCGCTTCTTCCATCTATGGTGCTAAGGCGGCGTTTGGTGTTGTTCTGATAACGACAAAACAAGGCGCAAAATCTGAAAGCAATACGATCAGCTATTCTAATAATTTTTCTTTTCAGAACCCATTCAAGAAATATGAAATGGGGACTGTAGATGCTTTGAGATATTCCTTGGATGCTGGAAAACGAGAAGGAAACAATTTTGTTGGTGCATTTTATAAAATCAACGAAGAGAGCTATAAAAGGGCTGTTGAATGGCAAGAAAAATATGGTGCAACCATTGGTAAGGAGGATCCGACGTTATATGGCCGTGATTGGTACTTTGATCCTGCAACAGGATATAAATATGGCGTTAGGACTTATGATCCATTTGATTATATGATTCGTGAATGGGCACCGACACAGCAGCATAATTTATCGCTATCCGGAAAATCTGGTAAAACAGGGTATAATGTAGGGTTGGGGATGCTTAATCAGTCTGGTATGTTAAAAACAAATACCGATCAATTTTCTCGTTATAATGCGTCGGTAAGAGTTACAAGCGAGTTGAACAAGTATATTACAGCGCGTGCGGGTGCCATTTATTCACGTACGAATAAGCAGTATCCATATGCAACAAATTCAACTACGGCTGACCCATGGCTTTATATGTACCGATGGAGTTCATTGTACCCATACGGAAATGATGGCGACGGCGATCCAATCCGTAGCCCGGCCTATGAGACAGGCGCGGCAAATGTAGCGAGTCAAGTAAAGAACTACATGAATTTCAACGCGGGTGCCACAGTAAACTTTATGGATAACTGGAAGCTCGATTTTGATTATACACTCTCAAATCAAGAAATGCTCTGGAACCAGCCAGGAACCCGTTTTACAGCCGGTAATTCATGGGGTGCTCCAGTGAAAAAGTTAGATGCTGCCGGAAATCAAAGGTATGTGGATGGCTCAGGTAACTACGTGGATGCTTCTGCTGAAGGTGCTGTGCCTGCATATGACTTAGATTATTTTACATATACAGCGTCAGGGGCTAATCCAGACCATTACCGTAGGGACAATTCTAATATCCTTCGTCATACGATCAACGCTTTTACGACCTATAATTTAAATCTTGAAGATGATCATGATTTTAAATTTATGTTGGGTCTCAACCGCATTGCGGAGAAAACAGAAAATTCTTGGACTCAAGTTACTAAGTTGCTTGATATTAAGAATCCGCAATTAACCTTTGGTTCAGGGACTGTGACTGGATCGGGTGCGAAATTTTGGGAATCACAAATAGGATTTTTTGGTCGTGTGAATTACGCTTATAAAGACAAGTATCTTTTTGAGGCTAATTTACGCAGAGATGGATCTTCTAAATTCCCGACAAATCTAAGATGGAAGTGGTATCCGTCGGTTTCTGCGGGGTGGGTCGTATCGCAAGAGTCTTTTATGGACTGGTCTAGCGATTTCATGAACCAATTGAAAATCCGGGGATCTTGGGGTAGCATTGGTGATCAATCTGTTTCCAATGCGCTATATACTAGCTTTATGGAGAATTCCCAGTCAACATGGATAGGTAATGCAGGGGATAGGAATTGGTTTGTCGGCTCTCCGGCCGCAGTTTTATCCGCTATCGGTTGGCAAGACATCGCGACATTAGATGTAGGATTTGATGCGCGTTTGTTTAAAAATAAGCTCGGCTTTGTGTTCGATTGGTATCAGCGGGATACAAAGAATATGATTGTGCCAATGGAAGGTGTTGCGCCTACATTTGGTTCTAAAGCCCCGATGGGTAATTTTGGAGCGTTGCGTACACGCGGATGGGAGTTTGCTGTCGATTTTAATCATCGATTTGAAAATGGCTTAGGTATCAACTTGCGTGCTAATATTTCTGATGCGAAGTCTGTAATCACGGAGTACGGAACAACAACGATTGTTACTGAAAACTATAGTGGTAAGACCTATGGTGAGATTTGGGGATATGAAACAGATCGTCTGTATCAAAATAGCGATTTCGTCTATAATGGAAATGAATTAGTTACCACGGTTATAGATGGTAAGACAATGAATAAGTTGTCGGATCCGAATGGAGCTTATCAAAGCTGGGTGCAAAATTCCGCTACATTCCGCTTTGGCCCAGGCGATGTTAAATTCAAGGATCTGAACGGAGATGGTAAGATTGATAATGGTAAGAAAACGTTGGCGGATCATGGTGATTTGAAAGTTATTGGTAATTCAACACCGCGATATGAGTATGGTTTTAGATTGGGCGCCGATTTTAAAGGATTTGATGTTTCGGCATTCTTTCAGGGGGTAGGTAGTAGACAGGTTTGGGGAACAGGTTTCTTAGCTCAGGCAGGATTCAATTCTTCAGATGGAGCTATGCCAGCGGTAATGTCTTCAAACTATTGGACCAAAGATCGTACAGATGCTTTTTATCCTGCTCCTTTTAATAACGGTGGAACAAATGATATCAATAATATGCAGATTCAGAGTCGTTATTTGCTGGATATGTCTTATCTACGGGTGAAGAATCTGACACTTGGTTACACGGTTCCGGCAGGCACATTAAAACGAATCGGTATCAGTAATCTGAGAGTTTACACTGCGTTGGAAAATTTCTTTACTTGGGATAAGTTGAAGGGGTTACCAATTGATCCGGAGGCCGTGGACGGCGTGAATATGTTTGTTGATGTGCTAAAAAATAATTACAACGGTGGCCGTACGGGGGTTGGGACGCCTACCTTTAAGTCGGCGTCTGTAGGTGTTCAATTGACATTCTAATTGAAAATTATCATGAAAATAAAAGCAAAATTTATATATATATTATTAGGGGCTTCAATGGGATTGGCGAGCTGTAATAGTTTGTTGGATCGTCCTGCTCTCGATAAAATTACGGATGGGCAGGGGCTTTACTGGCGAGATGAAAATGATCTCAGGCTGTTTGCAAATGGATTTTATACGCAATATTTTAATGGTTATAATAGTTCGTATACGACGGATTACACGCCCGTTAGAGGATATACACTCTCAGATGATTTAACTTTTAGTGGTCAGCAGACTAGTTTTGAAAACGCTATTCCAGATTCAAGATATTCTGTTGCAGAAGCAGGAGATTGGCTGAGTGGTTATGCAGGGCCAAACTGGAATTTTTCCTGGGTGCGTAAGTCTAATATTTTTTTGGATCGGCTGGAGAATATGGCTAAGCCTAATTTAACGCCAGAACAATACAATCACTGGACGGCTGTGGCTCGTTTTTTCAAGGGTTTTGAATATGCGCGTTTAGTTTCTGTTTTTGGGGATGTGCCTTATTTTGAGAAAGAAATACCTGCGGCTGATTTTGATACACAGTATAAAGATCGTACGAATCGCGGGGAGGTGATGGATCACGTTTATGATGATTTTGTGTTTGTGCTGCAAAATATGCGAAATGACGATGGTGTGAACGTGTTGAATAAATATGTAGCAGCCTCTTTTATTTCCCGTCTTATGCTGTTTGAAGGATCTTGGCAAAAATACCATGGTTTGGATCAGGCGAAGGCAAAAAAATATTTAGAATTAGCTCAAAGTGCCGCTGATATTGTAATGAATTCGGGTAAATTTTCATTTGCTTCAGACTTTAAAAGCTTATTTTCTTCACAGGATTTGAATAGCAATAAAGAAGTGATTCTTTATCGTAAATATGATGCTTCTGTCAATGTATTTCACGCAATAGGATCTTATCAAAATGGTATTGAAGCACAAGCAACAGCTCCAAACTTGAATTTGGTTAAGGAATTTATTTGTGTTGATAGTAAGCCATTTGGTTCGTCAGCTGTAGAGAATGCTTCAGATTTCTCCCTGGCAAATCTGGCCAAGACACGTGATCCTAGGTTTGAGGCTTCATTTGATACTGACCTAAATTCAAAGGCTTCTACTTTTGTATACGGAACGAAGTATGTTGCGCGGAATGGGTATAAAATTCCGAGCGCAAATCCAGATTATTCTAAATGGAACTCCAATACAAATACTTCTGATGCTCCTGTTATACGATATGCGGAGGTCGTGTTGAACTGGTTGGAAGCGAAACAGATTTTAGCAGAATTTTTTGGGGGATCCCCAGTAAGCCAGTCGGACATTGATAAGTCAATTAATGCAATCCGTAATAGGCCTTTGGATGAAACAGCTTTAGCAAAAGGAGTGAAAAAGACTGCGGCCCTGCAGTTGGGAGCTATCGCAAATGACCCTCTGCGTGATGGAGATGTGTCGCCATTGATGTGGGAGATCCGTCGTGAACGCCGGATGGAGTTTGTTTTCGAGTATTCGCGTTTAATGGATCTTAGAAGATGGAAGAAATTGAACTATATGGATTTTTCAAAAAATACGGATTACTTCACGGGTATTTGGGTTGATGTTGCAAAACAAGCACCAGATTTTTTGAAACCAAATTATATCAATGTTACTAAGGTTAGGAAGGCCGATGGTACTGTTGTAACGTACAATGGTTCGAATGCTGCTGAAATGGTTGGTTTTATCGTAGTTCAAAACGCTTCAAACAGAAATGCGATTTTGGATAAGAATTATTTAGCTCCTGTAGGCCAGGCGCAGATGGTTGAATATGAGCAACGTGGTTATAAATTAACCCAAACGAAGGGTTGGTAATTTAATTTTTAGCAATAAAAAGCCTTGTCTAACTTTTAGACAAGGCTTTTTATTGACGTCAGTGTTTTTATAGTGCCAAAATTAACATGCATAAAAATGCGTTTAAATTTTATATTTATGCACAAAAACGCTATTTTTAAGAAAACTATATCGATGAAACCGAAGTTAATTGCTTTTATAGGTGCGTTATTATGCATTTTCAATCTATCCGTTGCGCAGTCTTTTAAATTTGCCCATGTTACCGATACGCATGTCGGTGGTGCAACAGGAGCAGACGATCTGCGACATACTGTAAAAGATTTAAATGCTTTGAAAGATATTGATTTTGTTATCCTTTCGGGAGATATTACCGAATTTGGAGCTGATCAGGAACTGAAATTGGCAAAGCAGATTTTAGATAGTTTGCAGCTGCCTTGGTATGTAATCCCGGGCAATCACGATGGAAACTGGTCCGAAAATGGGGCGAATACTTTTCGTACCGTCTTTGGCGGCGAAACGTTTTTCTTTAGACATAAAGGTTATCAATTTATAGGGACAAACTCCGGCCCAAATATGCGCATGAGCCCGGGGCAGATACCGCGTGAAAATCTAGTTTGGATGGATTCTATCTTTGCTGCGAACCCAGACCGGCAAACACCCTTAATTTATATTAACCATTATCCACAGGACTCCTCACTGAACAATTGGTTTGATGCATTGAAGCGGGTCAAAACGCGCAATGTGCAATTGGCTCTCTGTGGCCATGGACATGCAAATAAGGCTTACGACTGGGAAGGGATTCCGGGTGTGATGGGAAGATCCAATCTAAGGGCAAATAAACCTGTCGGTGGCTATAATATTGTTACCATCGGTGATGGTAAGGCTATTTATCAGGAGCGCAATCCGGGAATTGGTACACAAGAAAAACCTTGGTTAGAAGTACCTTTGATCGACCATCACTTTAGCCAGGAAACGGCAACTTATCCGCGGCCGAGTTATGCAGTCAATGAGAAGTATGCGAATGTTGTCCGCGTGAACTGGACTTTTGAAGATGCAAGTGACATTGGCGCTGGGCTGACAATCTATAAAGACAAGGTTGTGACCTCCAATACGGCAGGTGATATTTTTGCACTAGACCTTAAATCGGGAAAAAAGTTATGGTCTTATCGTACCGGAGGAAAGGTATATTCCACACCGGCGGTCTGGAAGGGAATCGTTGTTGCGGGATCTTCGGATCACTTTATTTATGCCGTTAACGCGGAAAATGGCAAACTCCTCTGGAAGCTGCAGACAGACAAGGCTGTATTGGGTTCGCCCCTGCTGCATGATGGTGTCGCTTTTATCGGCGGTTCGGATGGCAAATTCAGAGCCTTGGATATTAAAACTGGAACATTGAAATGGAGTTTTGATCAGGTCAAGGGATTTGTGTCGACTTTGCCGACCTATTATTTAGGAAATGTGATCTTCGGTTCCTGGGGAAATGGATTTTATGCATTGGATGCAAAAACTGGAAAACTATCCTGGGAATGGAATAATGGACATGCCAATCGCATGTTTTCGGCGGCCGCCTGTAATCCTGTTGGGGTAAATAACCGCGTATTTATTGTTGCTCCGGATCGGTTTATGACTGCATTGAATGCAAATAATGGTACTGTAATCTGGCGGGAAAAGAAGGATACGATACGTGTGCGGGAATCTATAGGATTGGCAGTAAATAAGAAACAGGTCTATGTGAAAACAATGGACGGCGATTTGCTGGGGATCTCTTCATCGGGGGACAAAATGGAAGTGATTTGGAAAGCTAAACTAAAATTGCCCTATGAACTGACACCGTCGGCGATAAAAACAAATCGTAAACTGGTGTTTGTGCCGAGTCATTCGGGTTTGCTTTCTGCTGTGGATGCAAAAACAGGCGCAGTTATGTGGCAATATAAAATTTCCAATGGCATGGTTAATCCTGTTGCAGTATGCGGTAATAATGAGGTAGTTGCCAGTACGATGGATGGAAAAATAGTTTCTTTACGATTTTAAACAACCGATTGAGTAGATTTTATTAAAAATAAAATGCCTTATTATGATAAAAGAATGTCTAAACTTCTTAAATTTACGTCAAGCTTTTTTGCTTGTTTTTGCATGTTTTGTTTGTAACTTTGCGGAAGCACAGCAAAATGCTTGGATTCGAATCAACCAATTAGGCTATACTCCGACAGGTAAAAAGGTCGCTGTATGGGGCGGGAAATCAATCAGGCAGCTTCGTTCTTTTGAGGTTAAAGATGCAAAAACAGGTAAAACAGTATTAGTTCAACCTGTTGGGAAAGATTATGGTAGCTATGGTCCTTTTGTGCAGAGTTTTCGATTTGATTTTTCGGCATTAAGGGATACGGGCCGTTTTTTTATCCAATTAGGGGAGGTCAGGTCACCTTATTTTAGGGTAGCTCCGGACGTCTATGCGGGGGCAGCGGACTTTGTGTTGCGGTATATGCGCCAGCAACGGACATTATTCAATCCTTTTTTAAAAGACAGTTGTCATACACACGACGGCTTTACATTGTATGCCAGTAAAGTCGGTATAGCAGATAGTTCGCATATTGATGCGGGGGGTGGCTGGCATGATGCTTCTGATTATTTGCAATATGCGACAACCTCGGCAAATGCGACATTTCATCTGCTAGCTGCTTATCGTGACTTTCCAAAGGTATTTGCTGATCAAAAGCTAGCAAATGGCTTAGATGGAAAGAATGGACGTGCCGATGTATTGGATGAAGCTAAATGGGGACTCGACTGGTTGTTGAAGATGCATCCAAAGGCAGATCAGATGTATAATCAGATTGCGGATGATCGTGATCATGCCAGTATGCGCATGCCCAAGGAGGATCCTTACTATGGCCGTGGGTTTGAACGCCCAGTGTATTTTATAGATGGGGAGCCACAACAAAGGGGCAAGTTTATGAATAACACTACAGGGACAAGCTCTACAGCGGGGAAATTTAGCAGTGCTTTCCGTTTGGGATCTGTACTTTTTGGGAAAGAGGATAAAAAATATGCAAAATTGCTGTCGCAGAAAGCTGAGACCGCATATGCATATGCACATATAAAACCTGGGGTGACACAGACGGTCTCGGTCAAATCACCGTATATCTATGCCGAAGACAATTGGGTGGATGATATGCAACTGGCGGCGGCAATGGGATTTTCGGTAACAAAGAAACACAAGTTTGCCGAGGAGGCCATGCAGTATGCCAGACAGGAAAAAATAACACCATGGATGATAACCGATACGGCTGCGCATTATCAGTGGTATCCCTTTATCAATTTGGGACATTATGAATTGGCTAAAAGATTAAAAGGGCAAGATCGCGAGGAGATTGTCTCATATTATAAACAGGGTATTGAAGAGGTAAATAAGCGAGCTGTCGAAAATGCATTTTTAAGAGGGGTTCCTTTTATCTGGTGCAGTAATAATCTAACCGCTTCGTTCGCCATACAATGCCTTTGGTATAAGGAGTTGACAGGGGATAATCAGTTTGATGAACTGGAACAGGCTAATTTTGACTGGCTCTTTGGTGCCAACCCCTGGGGGACAAGTATGGTGTATGGGCTTCCATCTTGGGGCGATACGCCGAAGGATCCGCATTCTGCTTTTACCTATCTGGGTAAGCATCCGATTGACGGTGGACTGGTGGATGGTCCGATCATGGCATCTACCTATCGGAACCTGATCGGTATTAAGCTGAATAACCCCGATAGCTATGCTGATTTTCAGAGTGACCTTGCCGTTTATCATGATGATTATGGTGACTATAGCACCAATGAGCCTACCATGGATGGAACGGCTTCATTGATCTACTTGCTGGCCGCTAAAGAAGGGAAGGCTTTGGAGGAGCCTGCGGGAAAAAAGTAACCCGAGATGTCTTTGGGGCTATTGTCCGCGGCGATTCTACAGTGAAAAAGGTGGCTCTGGTTTTTACGGGGCACGATTTATCGGAGGGAACGCCTACGGTTTTGAATAGCTTGAAGCAACATCATGTGAAGGGGAATTTTTTCTTAACAGGAGATTATCTGCGGAAGGCAGCTTTCAAACCTTATATCCGGCAGATGTTGAAAGACGGACATGTGGTGTCTGGGCATTCCAATAAGCATCTTCTGGTCAGTGATTGGGGGAGCAGGGATGAGCTGTTGGTCAGCCGGGATTCGTTCCTGCTGGATTTAAAGACTAATTTGAAAGAGTTGGCATTTTCGGGGATCGATATCGGTCAACTGCGTTATTATATTCCTTCTTATGAATGGTATAATCATCAGACGGTAGCATGGGCAGAAGAAATAGGGCTGTTTTCAATCAATTATACTCCAGGAATACGGACGGCTGCAGATTATACCTACCCAGAAATGGGGAAACGTTATTTATCTTCAGCTGAGATTTTAGAGGGGCTTTGGGCTTATGAAAGAAAGTCTGGTTTAAATGGCTTTATCATACTGATCCATATGGGAACAGACGATAGACGGAAAGATAAGCTTTATCATCATTTGAATGATATAATTAACATATTAAAGAAGAAAGGATATCAAATCGTTGATATACCTAGTTTATTGAATTAAGGAATACAATATATATTATTAAGAATGGTTAATACAACGGAGAAAGATTCGAATTATCAGGATTTGGACAAGATGTCTGTTCATGAATTATTGACTAATATCAATAACGAGGATAAATCTGTGCCACTAGCTGTTGAAAGGTCTATTCCTCAGATCGAAGCATTGGTTAAGATTACTGTGGAAAGAATGAAAGCGGGTGGTCGGACTTTCTATATCGGAGCCGGTACAAGTGGCCGGCTTGGAGTCTTAGATGCATCTGAATTGCCTCCGACTTATGGTGTGCCATTTGAGTGGATCATCGGTCTGATTGCCGGCGGAGATACAGCAATCCGTAAGGCAGTTGAATTTGCAGAGGACGATCTAGAGCAGGCATGGAAAGATATGGAAGCTTATGATATTGATGAGAATGATGTTGTGATCGGTATCGCTGCTTCAGGAACAACGCCTTATGTCATTGGTGGTCTGAAGACTGCAAACGAAAAAGGATTGGTGACCGGGTGTATTGTGTGTAATGGCGGTTCTCCGATTGCTGAAATTGCACAATATCCTGTAGAAGTTATTGTTGGACCTGAATTTGTGACCGGCTCTACACGTATGAAATCCGGTACAGCACAGAAGCTGGTATTAAATATGTTCAGTACTGCGGTAATGATTCAGCTGGGGCGTGTGAAGGGGAATAAAATGGTCGATATGCAATTGTCAAACCACAAGTTGGTAGGTCGTGGCGTACGCATTATTATGGACCAGACCGGAGCGACAGAGGAGGATGCAGCTGCTTTGCTGGAACAATTTGGTAATGTAAGGCAGGCAATCGAAGCTTACCAGGCTACTCATTAACAATCGCATCACAATCACCTATTAAAAACAAACTATGTCACCAGTTATATTATTATCCTTTATTGTGATCTATTTTGCGGTCTTGCTTGCAGTGGCGCACTTTACCTCAAAAGGATCTTCCGACAATTCTACTTTCTTTGTCGCCAACCGAAATTCAAAATGGTATATGGTCGCCTTTGGTATGATCGGTACTGCTCTTTCCGGTGTGACCTTTATCTCTGTTCCAGGCGCTGTGGGTGCATCCGAATTCAGTTATTTTCAGTTTGTGCTCGGAAATGCAGTCGGATTCGTCATTATTGCTTATGTATTGCTTCCGCTTTACTACCGAATGAACCTGACTTCCATTTACACTTATCTGGAAGAACGTTTTGGGCATACAACGTATAAAACCGGTGCTGCCATCTTTTTGATTTCCCGTACCATCGGTTCGGCTTTTCGTTTGTACTTGGTCGCCATTGTCCTGCAGCACTTTATTTTTGATGCCTGGAATGTGCCTTTCGCGATCACAGTTGTGATCTGTTTAGTACTTATCTGGATGTATACCAATAAGGGGGGGCTAAAGACAATCATTGTAACAGATACCCTACAGACGACCTTTTTAGTAACAGCTGTTATCCTTTCGATCTATTTTATGGCTAAGGGATTGGATTTCGGGATTGTGGATACATTCGAAGCAGTCAAGGAAAGTAGCTATTCCAAAATCTTTTTTTGGGATGATTTTGTGGGGAGCAAAGCAAACTTTTGGAAACAGTTCCTGGGCGGAATTTTTGTGACGATTGCCATGACAGGACTTGATCAGGATCTGATGCAAAAGAATCTGTCCATGGGGACAATCAAAGAAGCACAAAAGAATATGATTACATTCACAAGTGTATTTGTGGTGATCAATATTTTCTTTTTAGCAGTGGGAGCGCTGTTATATATCTATGCAGCAAAAAATGGTATTGATGTGTCGAAGTTGGCAACCCGCGATTACCTCTATCCAGAAATCGCACTGAACCACCTAGCCATCGTTCCGGCGATTATCTTTATGATGGGACTGACTGCAGCGACATTTGCGACCACGGATAGTGCCTTGACAGCATTGACCACTTCGTTCTGTGTGGATTTTCTAAACTTCAATAAAAAGGAAAATCCCAATGACCCCGTTCTTGTCAAAAAGCGTAATTATGTACACTTTGGGTTTTCGATTGTTATGCTGCTGGTGATACTCGTGTTTAAGCTGATCAATGATGATTCGGTGGTGAATGCGATATTTACAGCGGCGAGCTATACATACGGTCCGTTGTTGGGATTGTTTGTTTTTGGAATTTTTACAAAATCTGCAGTCCGGGACAAAGCCGTACCTTATATCTGTGTGCTTTCACCAACCTTATTGTATTTACTGAAGACCTATGTGATCGAGGTGTATACGCCTTATGTGATCGGGCTGGACCTGATTATCATTAATGGTTTTATTACTTTTGTGATGCTTTTGATCAGCTCTCCAGGTAAAGCAACTGAAAAGGCGCTTTCGCATAATTAGCTGCTATATTTGATTTGTACGTACAAAAAAATTAAGTTAAGTTTGAGATACTTAGTTTTTTTGTACGTATGTATCATAGCATAAATGAGACTACGGAATTTATCCGTAGAAAAATTGGAGATTTTACGCCAGAATTCGGTATCATCCTGGGTACTGGACTGGGTAAGCTGGTTGATGAAATGGAGGTTCAATACCAGTTGATGTATTCCAATATTCCTAATTTCCCTATCTCTACAGTAGAATTTCATTCCGGTAAATTGATTTTTGGGAAACTGAATGGTAAGAATGTGGTTGCCATGCAGGGAAGACTCCACTATTATGAGGGATACGATATGCAGCAGATTACTTTTCCTATCCGGATCATGAAAGTGCTGGGTGTCAAGAAACTGTTTGTGTCTAATGCGGCAGGTTCCCTTAATCCGGAGGTTCGAAACGGTGATCTTGGCATTATCGAGGATCATATCAATCTCTTGCCTGATAATCCCCTACGTGGGCAGAACCTTGCCGAATTTGGCCCTCGTTTTCCGGATATGAGCGAGCCGTATAATCGCACAATGATTGAACAGGCGCTGGAAATAGCATCAAAGCATGGTATTACAGCGCGAAAGGTGGTATATGTTTCCTCGCCGGGTCCTAATCTGGAAACAAAAGCTGAGTACCGATTCATGCGAATTATTGGCGGGGATGTCGTGGGCATGAGTACAGTTCCGGAGGTGATTGTTGCCAATCATATGGCTCTTCCGGTGTTCGCGATCTCTGTTGTTACGGATGAGGGATTTCACGATAAGCTAAAACCCGTGTCTTTGCAGGAAATCGTCGCTGTCGCTGAGAAAGCGGAGCCTAAGATGACATTAATTTTGAAAGAATTGATAGCTTTGCAGTAAATTTAGACTATATACAATTTTTAGATGAAGTTGATCGTACGCGTATTAGCCGCAATTTGTGTCTTACTTGTTTGTTCCAGGAGCGTTGTTGCACAAAGCAAAGAGGAGTGGAGCAGTGCATTGGATTCGGCGAGAGCCAAAGAAGATGGGAAAAAAGATTCGGTAATCCTGTCTGCAAAATATATCCGTTATGCTACGTTGGATATGCTTAAAAAGGGGACTTATACGAGGCAGATAGATACTTCACATCGTAATTATCAATATTACAATCCTCAAAATTTACCCTGGAACCCCAGTGTGAACTTAGGGTCATATGGTCTGGCTACACGGGATTTATTATTTCAGCCCAAAAAGACAATTGGATTTCAGTCCGGGTTCACTGCATTGGAACGTTATTTATTGAATCCTGACTCTGTCCAATATTTTAGAGCCCGAGCGCGTTATTCCGAACTATCAGCTGTGGGATTCTTTTTTGATGATCAGGTTTTTAGGGCGCGCGTATCGCAGAACATCAATTCGCAATGGAATATGAATGTTGACTTCCATTCAACGAAAACAGATGGATATTATCTTAACCAGAATTATTCTGATCTGAAGGCATCGATTGCGTCTTGGTATGAATCTAAAAATAACCGTTACAACTTATTGATCAATGCGGTTTTTAACCGCTTGGATGCAATGGAGAATGGATCTATCGTGGAGGATAGACCTTTTGCCCCCGAAAATATACAGTCTCCGGATCGGTTTCCTGTGAAATTTCAGGATGCTAGTAATACGACTGTGCCCAGATCAAAATGGTGGGACAATTCGCTATTCCTGCGTCAGTCACTCTATGTCGGCCGGATTGATACTGTAGATAAGGGAAAGCCGACCATGCAGATCTATCCAACGAACAGCATGGCGCATAACACCCGCATAAGAAGGCAGACCTATAGCTTTTTCAAGAACATGAACGACCGGGCTGCTGCGTTACCAATCACGAATAATACATTTGCGCTTAATAATGATAAGACAGGTATTACGAATGTTTCGAATGAGTTTGAGTATAACTTTTTTCTGCGTGGCAAGTCAATCTTTAAAAACGAGGCCAAATTAAATCTGGCCTTTCAACATGATATGAACTGGGTGGAGCAGAGCCAGGTAGATTCATTGCGTTACTATAGCAATCAGGGAGCTTATCCTGAGCCACTTAAGAAATTGCCGGATAGTACAACATTTGACCGTTTCTATCAAAATGGAATTGTCAAGGGAGAGCTGGGCTACAAATTTTCAGATCGGTTGGATTTCAGTTTAAAAGCGAACCAGATTGTTTTTGGACATAATATAGGCGATTTTCTCTATGAAGCAAAAGCGGATATTTCGATGGGCGATAAAATCGGGAAAGTGACTCTTTCTGCCTATTCGCAGAATAAATCTCCTGAAATGGTTTTTGAGAACCTGAATTATACCTATGGTAATTGGAACGATCTGGGTTTAAAAAAGACAAAAATTCAAAATTTAGCTTTCCAATATCGTAACCCTACATTGGGCTTTAACGGAAAAGTTGAGTATTTTTTGCTGAACAACTATACCTATTTTGAAGAACTGCCAAATCCGCAAAACGACCGTAGGAAGGACAAATGGATTAATCCGGCGCAATTGGATAACGCCAATATGTTAAAAGTGAGTGTGGGACAGAAATTCAAACTCAACCATTTTACACTTGACAACCTGGTGGTCTATCAAAAGACGGACCAGCAGAATATATTGGCAATTCCTGAGGTTTATACCTGGCACAGTCTCTATTATAGCAATCTCTTTTATAAAGTTATCGATTATAGTATAGGTATTGACGCTAAATTTAATACACCTTATGCCAATCCAAATTATTCAATAGGAACAGGACAGTTTTATAATGCCTATCAACAGATCGAGTTTTCTACTTATCCGATTATGGATTTATGGATCACTGCAAATATACAGCGGGTCAATATGTTTTTAAGTTATAATTTCTTAAATCAGAATTTTTATCCGAAAGGTTATTATACTGTGCGACGTTATCCAATGAATACGGCTAACTTTAGATTTGGTATTTCGTGGAAGTTCTATGACTAATTGTCGCGAAAATTATGTGGGTGTTTTTTAGCTTGTTGCGGTTTTAAATGTAGAAAATCTTTGCAAATAATTTTGAGAATAGAATTTTTAAGCTATATTTGCACACGCAATTAGGGAACGGCGTTCTTTAAAAAGTATGGAGGCTTAGCTCAGCTGGTTCAGAGCATCTGCCTTACAAGCAGAGGGTCACTGGTTCGAATCCAGTAGCCTCCACCATACAAAGTCGGAGAATTAGCTCAGCTGGTTCAGAGCATCTGCCTTACAAGCAGAGGGTCACTGGTTCGAATCCAGTATTCTCCACCAATCCAAACGGAGGCTTAGCTCAGCTGGTTCAGAGCATCTGCCTTACAAGCAGAGGGTCACTGGTTCGAATCCAGTAGCCTCCACAAAAGCATCATCAACTGGTGCTTTTTTTTCGTTAGGGGGTTTAGCTCAGCTGGTTTAGAGCACTACCTCGACAAGGTAGGGGTCACTGGTTCGAACCCAGTAATCCCCACAATAAAAAAAGCGTTCTTAATGAACGCTTTTTTTATGCGGTACAAACGGGCTTGTGTAGTGCTCGTATTGTTCTTTCTATTGCAGAGGTCTAGCCTTAAACTTGCTTTAATTGCTGTCCGGAGTTACCTTTTTTTGCCCAATTTAAAGCCATAGCCTGTTGTCCATTCAATAAAGTCTGCTTTACCACCATGTGCTTTAATAGAGACGCCGGCGAAGAAATCTTTATATACTTTATAGCGTACGCCTGCTCTTAGATATACAGGTGTGCTTTCTCCATTGAATTTATTGCGGTGTAAGTATACGCCCACATTTCCGTTAATGTAAAGTCGCGAGTTTAGAACATGGTCGATGTAAAATGCGGGACCGTAGGAAAACAATGCCCCGAAACTACCTGCTTTGTCCCCTGCAATTTTCTCATCATTGCCACTTGCTGAATAGAAAGCGTCCATTCCTGCACCTAGCCGCCATTTGTATCCGAAGTGCTTGCTATAGTAGGCTCCTAATGTCGACTTAAAATATTGACCATCGTGATCCCGGTCAATCTGCTTTAACCCAAATGCATAATTAACATGTAATTCTTCTGTTTCTTCCATTGTGGGGACAGCACGTTTTCTGTAATCAAATGGTTTGCTTGTTGGGGTATAAGAAACCGATAAGCTCAATGGAAGTAGGTTTATTCCAGTGTTTGGTAGCGCCAATGCGCCATTGCTGAAATGGTGAAAAGCGATTCCCGCACCGATCTGAAATTTCCGGCTTAATCTGTAATTGGCCTGCAGTCCGAAGTCGATAAATACATTGTTTTTGCTTCCGATAATAAGGTTAAGTGGGTTGTCTTCTTCATTATATGGGTTGAATCGGCCTGAAAGGCCCAGGGCAATCCGGTAATTGAAGTTCCATTTGCTATTGACTTTGGGTTTGATGGGGATTGCTACGAAACCATAGAGCGCAAAAGGCTGGCCCAAGTGTTCCTGGCCAAAAGTACTGCTGTAGATGCCGACGCCATAGATGGGGTAGTTGTAAAGTTCGTTATAGATACTTTTTAATGAGTCCTGAAATTGTGTCTGGAAACCAACCCGAAAGTTAAGTCCACTGTAATAGGAGTCTTCTAAGGTCTGTTTGGTACGATCGTTAAATTTGAGTTCACCTCCACTTTCATGTTCGAGCTGAAATATTAACCTTGTTTTTGCGGGAGGGCGGTTGTTTAATGTGTCTTTCTGATTTTCTATTCTGGGGGTGACCTGCGCGTTTGTACGAAAGGAAAGGAGCGCGAAGATCACAAAAACAAGTATGCTTGATCTCATGAAATAAAACGTTAGCGTTTTTTTAAATTTTTGCAAAAATAAGAATGATAAACCATTGTAACAATATTCAATAAGCATATGGGAAATACAGATGACAAATTGCCGTATTCCAGCTACAAAGAGGAAAGCGCATGAGCGGCAGATTAAAATAAATTGTTTTTTATATGTGTTTAATTATATTGCATATCCACAGCAATTTATCTAAGTTTGAGTTGAAAAGAAAAAGGAAATATGATTAAAAACCTATTTAAAATTACTGCTGTTACGTTTGCACTAACAACAGCGGGGGGTACTTTGTTTGCCCAGAGCACCAAATTTGAATGGAAAGAATCTTCTGAGGGCGGATACACCTATAAGTATGTGACCAATGACCCTACCCATTCGAGATTTTACAAGCTCAAAAATGGTCTAACCGTTATTTTAAGTCCAACCAAGAAAGAACCCCGTATCCAGACCTACATTGCGACAAAAGCAGGAAGTAAAACCGATCCAAAAGATCATACAGGCTTGGCTCATTACCTGGAGCACATGCTCTTTAAGGGGACAGATAAATTTGGATCCAAAGACTGGGCCAAGGAAAAACCCTTGCTGGATCAGATTGATGCACTTTATGAAAAATATAATGTGACGACCGATGAGGCACAACGGAAAGCGATATACAAGGAAATCGACCGGGTGTCAGGTGAGGCTGCCAAGTATGCTATTGCAAATGAGTACGACAAGCTGATGGCGTCCATGGGGGCTGAGGGAACAAATGCGTTTACTTCTTTTGAACAAACGGTATATCAGGAGCAGATTCCAAGTAATGTGATGGATAAATATCTTGCTGTGCAGGCTGAGCGTTTTAGGAATCCGGTCCTGCGTCTTTTCCATACGGAGCTCGAGGCTGTATATGAGGAAAAAAATATTGGATTGGACAAGGATAGCCGCAAAGCTGTTGAGGCTATGTTCGAAGCCGCATTCCCGAACAATAACTATGGAAAACAGACTACCATTGGTACAGTAGAACATCTGAAAAATCCTTCCTTAAAAGCTATTAGGGAATATTTTAATACTTACTATGTGCCCAATAATATGGGAGTGATCATGTCGGGTGATTTTGATCCTACAGAGGTTGTAAAGAAGGTGGATAAAAGTTTCGCTTTTATGCAGCCCAAAGAAATACCGCCATATACTTTTGAGCCAGAAAAGCCTATTTTAAGTCCAATTGTTCGGGAGGTAAAAGGGCCTGATGCTGAATTTATGTTTATGGGATTCCGTTTTCCAGGAGCAGCGACCAAGGATGCACAGCTATTAAATCTGATGAGTCAGATCTTGACGAACGGTTCGGCTGGTCTGATCGATCTAGATCTAGTGAAGAACCAAAAGTTATTGGGTGCTGGAGCGTTTCCATATGTATTGAAAGATTACTCCTTATTGATTCTACAGGGAAATCCAAGTCAGGGGCAGAGCCTGGAAGAGGTGCAACAGTTGCTGCTGAAAGAACTGGATAAATTGCGCAAAGGTGAATTTTCTGATGACTTGATCGGCGCAATTGTCAATAATGCCAAAAAAGATGAGATCAAACAGCATGAAAGTTATGGTGATCGTGCAGAGGCATTGATGGACGCCTTCACCTCCGGTCAGGACTGGGCATCGGTGGTCAGTTATTCAGATGGATTGAATAAGATTACAAAACAGGATATTGTCAATTTCGCCAATCGATATCTGAACGAGAATAATTATGTTGTCGTTTATAAACGTAAAGGGGTTGATAATAATGTTGTCAAGGTTGTAAAACCGGAGATCACACCTGTCACAGTAAATCGTGATGATCAATCTGACTTCCTGAAAAAAGTAGAAGCAATGCCGGAAGATAAGATCCAGCCGGTTTGGGTAGATTACAATAAAGATGTTCAGAAAGCTACCGCGAATGGTTTGCCAGTGCTTGCTGTGAAGAATAATGATAATGAATTGTTCTCGCTGTCTTATCGTTTTGATGTGGGGAAATGGAATAATAAATTACTTTCATTGGCTGCAGGTTACCTGGAATTTTTGGGGACAAAAGAGAAGTCCAGCGAGCAGTTTAGCAAAGACTTTTATCAATTAGCGTCTGATTTTTCTGTTTCTGCTGGCAATGAAGAAACGTTGGTTTCTATTTCGGGCCTGAATTCGAACTTTACCGCTACGCAGTCTTTAATTCAGGATCTATTGCGCAATTGTGTGACGGACCAGGAGGCATTCAAAATGTATATTGCGCGCCTTAAGAAGTCAAGGGCTAACGCAAAGGAAAATAAGGGAGCTATTATGGAGGGCTTAAAATCATATGCGAAATATGGTGCTAAAAACCCGTTCAATAATGTTTTTACAGATGCGGAACTGGATGCATTGAAAGCGGAAGATCTGGTGAAAGCGTTGCATGATCTGGCCAATATGAAACATACGTTGCTTTATTTTGGACCGTTGAGTGCCAGTGAATTTGTGGCCAAGGCAAAACCGCTGAAACAAGGTTCGGGGGACTATGTGCAAGGGGCAAAAAGTATGGTGTTTACAGAGCAACCGACCAATAAAAATCAGGTATTGTTTGCCAATTTTGATATGAAACAAGCTGAAGTGTTCTGGTATAGATCATCAGGTACTTACTCCAGCTCGCTAACCCCAACAGTATCCTTGTTTAATAATTATTTTGGTGGCGGTATGGGAAGTATCGTATTCCAGACTATTCGTGAATCGAAAGCATTGGCCTATTCTACTTATGCCTTCTATGGACAGCCGTATAAAAAAGAAAATCATTATACAGTAGGGGCTTATGTGGGTACGCAGGCCGATAAATTCAATGAGGCCATTAAAGGTATGAACGAATTATTGGATGTCTTACCAGAAAGCGCAAAAGGGCTGGATATTGCTAAAGTGAGCTTGCAGAAGTCCATTGCCAGTGAGCGTGTGCTGAATGCATCTATTTTAAGTAGCTATCTGGCGGCTCAACGCTTGGGGAATACGACAGATATCCGTAAAGTAGTTTATGAGCAAGCTCCTAAACTGACTTATGCTGATTTGAATGCGTTCCATAAGAAAGAGATGAGTCAAAAGCCTTATGTGTATTGCATCGTAGCGAAAGAAGATGGCCTCAAAGCGGAAGATCTTGCTAAATTGGGCGAGGTCAAAAAACTAGACTTAAAAGAGATATTCGGTTATTAGTTTTTAAATGTTGGTATTTAAATAGGGCCTCGAGAAGAGTTTTTAAGCCTTTGGTCGATAAATTATAGTCTTATTCCCTAGTACTACATGAATAAATGAAAAGGTACTGTCCACAGTCGGACAGTACCTTTTTTTATATATCTTTTCCTCCTTGAACATTCTCTTTCAAATATTCAATTCTCCGAGGCCGTTTTTGTTTTTTGAAAAGTCTTTCTTACCTGTATTGTTTTGCCGGTAGGCTGTGTGCATATCAACAAAATCGGATAACCTTTTGTAGAATGCGTGTGGGAGACCCGTTGGGAGTTTGAATTTAAAGATAATCTTCTCGCTTAAGAGCTAAAACCGTGCTATTTCCTCAATCTGTTCGTTGATAAACTGAAGGGTGTCTTCTTTGAATAATTCCCCATTCTCATTCAGTTCCTGTTGTACATTAGGAAGGAATATCTTGAGTGGAAGAACCTGCATTCTAAGGTAGTGGCATATTCCGGTAAGGTGATCTATTCCACGTAGGTTGCCGTATCTTCCAGAAGATAATCCAACCAGTGCAACTTTTTTGTGGTAAAAACTGATCGGGAAGGTGCAGCAGTCAATAAAAAGTTTAAGCGCCCCAGGGATGCTTCCATTGTATTCAGGAGCTATAAAAATAAACATGTCGGCTTGGCTGACCTTGTGCTGGATCGGCTCAAAAGCTGCACTTCTTTTTCCGTAAAGATCTGTTTCTAAAATGTTTGATGGTAGGTCTGATAGTGAAAAGATCTCGCTCTCAATGGATTTACGACTAAGAAGCTGCTGGTAGCATTTTGCTATTTTTAACGTCTTACTATTGGGACGGTTTGTTCCGGATATTATTAAAATCATTGTGTTGTTGATACTTATAAAAAGCACTATTTCAAAGTGGATACATATCTTGATTTTTTGTATCTTAGCATCCTGAGGATATGTGCTTTTGATCAATCAAAAGTACGAAATATGCTGAATTTGTTAAGCTAATTTAAATTTAGCGTAAATATTTGGACAAATTGATCTTCGGGAAAGTGAAATGTAGTGTAAAATGACATTTTAATTAAGAAAGGTTTTCATTCAAGATGGGAAAAGTAATCGCAATCGCAAACCAAAAGGGTGGGGTCGGAAAAACCACAACGTCAATTAACTTGGCGGCTAGTTTGGCGGTTTTAGAATATAAAACATTGTTGGTAGATGCGGATCCTCAGGCAAACTCTACTTCTGGGATTGGTTTTGACCCTCGTACGATCAATGAAAGTATATACGAATGTTTGGTCAATGATTTGAATCCCAGAGATGCTATTCAGCCAACTGAGACACCAAATCTTGATCTTTTGCCTGCTCACATCGACTTGGTGGGTGCTGAGATTGAAATGATCAACATGCACGAAAGGGAATACAAGATGAAAAAGATCTTGGACCAGGTGAAAGACGATTATGATTTTATTATTATCGACTGTTCTCCTTCATTGGGTTTGATCACCATTAATGCACTATCTGCATCTGATTCGGTCATTATACCTGTTCAGTGTGAATATTTTGCATTAGAAGGATTGGGTAAATTGCTGAACACAATTAAAATCGTTCAAAACCGTTTAAATACTAGTTTGGAAATCGAGGGTATTTTATTAACGATGTACGATGTTCGTTTGAGACTTTCCAATCAGGTAGTCGAAGAAGTGAAGACGCATTTTACGGATTTAGTTTTTGAAACCATTATTCAACGTAATACCCGTTTGAGTGAAGCTCCTAGCTTCGGTATTTCTGTAATCATGCATGATGCGTCTTGTAAAGGTGCAATCAACTACTTGAATTTAGCGCGTGAAATATTGCAGAAAAACGGACATTTTAATGAAATGAATACAACAGTAACCGCATAATATGGCAGCACATCAGCGTAAAACAGGACTGGGAAGAGGTTTAGGTGCGCTATTAAACGATAGTGTAGAAGCTCCTGCTAAAAGTAATCAGCAAGTTGAGGAGTCGCCTTTGGTGACTTCTTCTACAGTAAATACAAATAAAGAAAATGGCAATATCAGCCATGTCCGGGTAGAAGAAATATCGGTAAATCCATTTCAGCCACGTACCGAATTTGATCCGGTTGCATTACAAGAATTATCGGAATCTATTATATTACAGGGTTTAATCCAGCCAATTACGGTACGTAAGATCTCGGATGGTAACTATCAATTGATATCGGGGGAACGTCGTCTTCGTGCTTCAAGATTGGCGGGTATAACGGAAATACCGGCTTATATCCGTACGGCCAATGATCAGCAAATGCTGGAAATGGCATTGATCGAAAATATCCAACGCGAGAACTTAAACGCTATTGAAGTCGCCTTAAGCTTTCAACGGATGATCGAGGAATGTAATTTGAAGCAGGAGGAGTTGGGTGAACGTGTCAGTAAAAACCGTTCGACTGTGACAAACTATCTCCGTTTATTGAAACTTCCTCCCGTGATTCAGGCTGCTATACGGGATGGCGCTCTGACGATGGGACATGCCCGTGCACTGATTAATATTTCCGAAGTAGATAAACAGTTATATATTTTTAAATTGATCATCGATCAGGGCCTGTCTGTTCGAAAGGCCGAAGAGCTTGTGCGTGAACTTCAAAAGGGAGGGAAGAAAAAAACGAACAAGGAGAAAACACCGATGTCATTTCAATTGCAAAAAATTGAGGATGATCTGGCGTCGAAATTTTCGTCTAGAGTCAAATTGAATTTGAAGAGTACCAAAGGTAAAGGGGCGATTGAGATTCCTTTTGAATCAGAGGATGATCTAAGCCGTATTCTTGAACTTTTAGATTGGTAATATGACCAAATTAATGAGTCTGCTTATTGCCGTATTTGCTGTACTGATGGTGCAGGCGCAGACTGTCGATACTATTTCAAAAAAGCAGGTTCAAACTGTCAATGCAGGCAGCTTGAAACCCAAATCAGCACAGGATACTGTTAAAAAGGAGTCCCGGAAAGAACGTAAGAAACGAGAAAAAGAAGAAGCCAAAGCGAAGGAAAAGGTGGTGTTTAAAGATTCTACCCGGTTGGCTATTGAAGCAAAAAATAAACAGGCCTGGAAGCGCTCTTTGGTCTTACCGGGATGGGGACAGTATACTAACGGCGGCGTTTGGTGGATTAAAGTGCCTGTGATCTATGGTGGACTGGCAACCACAGTGCTTGTTTTTGACTTTAATAATAAATATTATAAAGAGCTTTTAGGGGTACTGCAGGATAGGGCTGAAGGTCGGCCAGTAGATCCTTTTTATGAACGGATCCCTGATGAGTCAATTATTCGGGCAAAGGATAATGCAAGGCGAAATCGGGATCTAATGGTGTTATTGACACTCGGGGTCTATGGATTGAACGTCGCCGAAGCTTATATTGATTCTATGCTAAAATATCGCTGGAGCATCGGTGATGATAAACCCAAAAAGACTACTTTTTTGATCGGCCCTACATTAATGGACGCGAGTCTTGCATCAGGATCGTTTACTTTTAAACCTACAGTAGGGCTGAAATTGTCCATGAAATTCAATTAAAAACCTCATGTCGAAACCTGTAACATAGCACCACGGGGCAACAAATCAAGATTCTTTAGCGGCGTTGAATACGGATGCCTTCAATAAAAAATCGTTGTTAACTAGGTTTTGTGTCTGTTTTTCAATGGAATTTTTTAATTTTAAAATAAACTATACTTTATTTTCTAGATATATGAACATCATTCTCTTGGGATATGGCAAAATGGGGCAGATTATCGAACGATACGCACTAAAAAGGGGCCATCAGATTTTTTTAATTGTGGATGAAAATAATCGTCCCGGCCTGACAGCCGATGATATCAAGGGAGCTGATGTGGCAATTGATTTTAGTGTGCCATCTGCTGCTTTGGATAATATGAATCTCTGTTTGGAAGCTGGTGTTCCTATTGTGGTGGGTACAACAGGTTGGTACGATCAGTTGGAAAGTGTTAAAAGCAAGTGCTTGGATGTGAACGGATCAATTTTATATGGTTCTAATTTCTCGATCGGCGTGAATGTGTTTTTTCATATTAACCGTATGCTAGCGAAGGCTTTGCAACCTTATAAACAATATGATGTTCAGGTTGAAGAAATTCACCATATTCACAAATTAGATGCTCCCAGTGGTACGGCAATTACAATTGCGGAAGGTATCTTGGACCACAGTGATGTGAAAACAAACTGGGTAAATACTGTTGTGGGAGAGCAAGATGAAATTATTCCTAAGCCGCAGGAGCTTCTCATAGAGAGCCATCGGATTGAAGAGGTTCCAGGCACACATACCGTGCTGTACAGTTCTGAAGTGGATCAGATAGAATTTAAACATACTGCGCATAGCCGTGATGGTTTTGCTTTGGGGGCTGTCGTTGCCTCCGAATGGTTGAATGGTAAAAAAGGATTCTACCAGGTAACTGAAATTTTTGATTTTAATAAATAGTACTAATTAATAGATTATGTGGTTAATTATCTTTGCGGTTTTAACAGCAATAGCAGGATATGGATTGTGGCAATTGTTTGTTAAAGCTGGCAGAAAAGGCTGGGAAGCAATCGTACCTTTTTATAGTCAATATATACAGGCTAAATTAACAGGAAGACCAACATGGTGGGTGATCTTGTTGTTGATTCCTATTGTCAATATTTTTGTTTTCTATAACCTTTATCTCGACTTCATCCACTGTTTTGGTAAACGTCGTTTTTGGGAAAATACTGCAGCTGTTTTGGTGCCATTTATTGTGCTGCCTATGTGGGCTAAGGATAATAATGTACGATTCCTGAATGGATTGTATGCTAAAAATCTGAAAACCGCTGCACAGGAAGGTGTAGAATTGACCGAAGAGAAGCTTGCGGAAATAGAACAGGCCTCCTATAAGGAATATAAAGTCAAATATCCTTATAAGAAGTCTATGGTGCGTGAATGGGCTGACGCAATTGTGTTTGCAACTGTTGCAGCATCGCTTATCCGCGGATTTTTAATTGAAGCGTATATGATCCCGACAGGATCAATGGAACGTACCTTATTGATTGGGGATTTCTTATTTGTGAGTAAATTGAATTATGGCCCCCGGGTGCCTAATACGCCGATTGCTTTTCCCTTTGCGCACCACACAATGCCAATAACAGGTGGAAAGGCTTACTCTGAGTTGATTGAACTACCTTACAAACGATTGCCGGGATTTCAGAAGATAGAACGAAATGATGTTGTTGTCTTTAATTTCCCCGCAGGTGATACAGTAGCCTTGGAAAATCAGAATGCGAGCTACTATGACCTGGTCAGAGCTTACGGTTGGCAGACCGTTAATTCACAATTTACTATTCAGGCCCGCCCGATAGATAAACGCGAAAATTATATCAAGCGCTGTGTGGGCTTGCCGGGAGATAAAATTTCGATGAAGGATGCTAAACTCTTTATCAATGATCAACCGGGATTTGATCCGCCTGAAAGCCAAATGAATTATTATGTGTTGACAGATGGTACTCCTTTGGACATGGAACGTCTACGCGAACTACGTATCGAAGGCGGAGGATCTGATCAGCAACCGGGCGTATATGAACTGTATATGACAGATGATGAGGTCGAACTGGTGAGATCTTGGTCAAATGTAAAGGAAATAAGAAGAAGTCCAGCAGGCGAAGGAGCTTATCCGTATGACCCGCAGTATAAATGGGATTTCGATAACTTCGGACCCATCTTGATCCCGAAGAAGGGTTGGAAGGTAGCGTTGAATGCGCAGACCTTGCCTATCTATGAACGTGCTATTCGCGTTTATGAAAATAATAAACTTGAAAAGCGTACCGATGGTATCTACATCAATGATGTGAAAGCGGAGAGCTATACCTTTAAAATGGACTATTTCTGGATGATGGGAGATAACCGTCACAATTCCTTAGACTCAAGAGGATGGGGATTTGTGCCTGAAGACCATATTGTGGGTAAAGCATTATTTACCTGGATGAGTTGGGACGAAATAGGTACAGGTCTTTCTAAAATCCGTTGGAACCGTATATTTAAAGGAATTCATTAATAAGTGTACTTATAACGAGGCGTCTATTTTCTTTGTAGACCTTTGAATTGCTCTGATTAATAGATTGACAGAATTTAAGCGTAAATAGGATCCTTGTCGGGTTTACTGGCAAGGATTTTTGTTTGGGTATTTTATTGAATATGGAGCTTATTAAAAAAATCCTTCTCGCGAAGGGGAAGGATTTTTTAGGACTTTGAAGTAGCTATTTAGAGCGAATAGATCCAAAGTGATATCTTATTTCAGGCATAAGCCTTCGTGACATCATTTACTTTAGACAGGCCAGATAACGTTTGATTGTTTCCTCCAGCCCCAGGTACAGGGCATCTGAAATCAAGGCATGGCCAATGCTTACTTCTAATAACTCAGGTATATGCTGGTTGAAATACTGAAGATTATTTAGGTCCAGGTCATGACCTGCATTTAGACCTAAGCCAACTTCGCGTGCCTTTAATGCGGCTTTGAAATAGGGTTGAATGGCTTTTTCTTTATCAAATCCATATTCGCTGGCAAAGCCTTCTGTATATAATTCTATACGATCGGTCCCTGTTTCTGCTGCTGCTTCGACCATCTCTTCAACGGGGTCTACAAAGATCGATACACGTATACCCGCATCTTTGAACAACTCGCACATGTCTTTTAGATAGGCTTTGTTTCTGATGGTATCCCAGCCGTGATTGGAAGTGAGCTGTCCTTCGGCATCGGGTACAAGGGTTACCTGAGCAGGTTTGTTCGCTAATACCAGGTCGATGAATTTCTGTTCTTGACAGTTGCCTTCGATATTGAGCTCGGTCTGGATCTCGGCTTTTAAGTCAAATACATCCTGATAGCGGATATGCCTTTCGTCTGGCCTTGGGTGGACAGTGATACCCTGGGCACCAAATCGTTCACAGGCTAATGCTGCAGCTACAAGATTAGGATTATTACCGCCTCTGGAGTTTCTGAGCGTTGCAATTTTATTGATATTTACTGAAAGTCTAGTCATTTTCTTGTATGTTATATGGTAAAAATACAAATAATATCTATTTTTTTTTAACTTGCGTATATGGATGGAATCGATTATAGTTTGTTTAGTGGCTTTCGCCTATTGGACGTTATCGATATTATATTGGTAGCGATTATTATCTACTATATCTATAGTCTGATCCGGGGTACTATTGCCGTGAATATCCTGATCGGAGTCGCCTTATTTTACGGGGTCTATATTGTTGTCAAACAGATGCACATGCGTCTATTGACCGAAATATTTGGAGGATTTATATCTGTCGGATCCATTGCGCTCATTGTGGTATTCCAGCAGGAAATCAGGCGCTTTTTGCTCCATGTGGGTAAAAATATATCGATGAAACGAAAAAAGGTTTTCTGGTCTTTTTTAGGGAATAAGAAAGCTATACAAAAGGATCTTACTGAGGATCTAAGACCTGTTGTGGAGGCTTGCAGAAGCATGTCGCGTACACGGACAGGAGCGTTACTGGTTTTTTCAAAATATTTTGATGAGGAATATTACCAAAGCAGTGGTGAGTATATTGATGCACAAATTTCAAAACGTTTAATAGAGAGTATATTTCATAAAAACAGCCCGCTACATGATGGCGCGGTAGTGATTGTCGATTTCAAGATTATGACGGCGTCTTGTGTGTTACCGTTATCGGATAGTGAGGATTTGCCACTGCAATTTGGCCTGCGGCACCGTGCAGCAATCGGGGTTACTGAAATCTCGGATGCAATAGCGGTAATTGTCTCTGAGGAAACCGGGGAAATTTCTTTTGCAAAGGATGGTAATGTAAATATGAATGTTTCGCCCGAAGAACTGGAACAGCTGCTAAAAGATGAGTTATAAAAATGAAGTTGGCCCAAAGTAACAGAAGATCTTGCGCCTTGAATATTCGATAAGAGCGAGGGAGAGGCATTCGAAAAAAATGAACAAAAAAGGGGGATCTGACTTTTTGGATCCCCCTTTTTGTTATACAGTTTCCAATGCCTTATTTTTTTGCGGCATTGATGATTTGTGTATTCAATTTGATGTATTCGCTATTTTTGCCTTCAGTAGCTACCTCAACTCCTTTTGTAGCGGTTTCAATCGCGCCTTTTTTATCACCGGATTTTAATTGTGCCTTTGCTTTCCAATATAATACGTGGGCAGCCTTAGGTTGAGCTTTGGCCGCTTCGTCAAACCAAGCTAGTGCTTTCTTATCGTCTATATTATTGTTTAAATAGTACTGTGCTGCAGCGAAATAAGGTTTTTTATCTCCTTTCATAGCTTCATCAATAGAAGCGATAATTTTTGCCTGTTGATTGACCTTAAGGTCAACTTTTATAGCTGTTTTCTCCCATGCAAGAGTTAATACAGCATCTGTCGGCGTAACATTATCGAAAGAGATCGTAAATGTTTCCACCGGAGTACTCAAGTTCTGTGGTTTCACATTAAAACGAAGAGCATCTTCAGATTGATTGTAGGTATAGGCTCCCCATTGCTTGGTATTCTTGCTAATGATTACGGTCCACTCGTTCTTGTTGGGAATAGTAAACAAAGCATAGGTTCCGGCAGTAAGTTTATGTCCATTAAGGGTAACATCACCTTCAAAAGACAGGGTTGTATTCGTGTTGGCTCCTGTACGCCATACTTCATTGTATGGTACGAGTTCGCCAAAGATCTTACGGCCATTCATACTCGGACGGCTATAATTAAGGGTCACATTTTCGATTCCTAAGCCCTGAGTGATTGTTTGGGCGCTACTTGCAGCCGGTAGTTTTAATTGGGCAAAGGATTCGTTTGCAGTAAACATTAACGTTGCTGCAAAGGCAATGGCAAAGAATTTCTTTTTCATTTGTTCGATAATTTCTTTTTGAGCGTAAAGCTCGATTATTAATGACTATGAATTTGCGAATTAATGGCTAAGGTTCATTTATTTCAGATGAAGCACTTTGCATTATTATGGCACATGCAATGAATTCTGTCACAATAGTGCTTGGATTCATCATTTAAAAATAAGAAGAATTTCACAAAAAAGGGCATCTATTTTTTAGATGCCCTGTTGCTATAACAATATTTTGTTTTGATACTAGTTCTCCTTCCCAATTTTGTGTCCTTTGGCCGCAAAAAATAAGATATATAAATACGCCGGAACCATCGCAAAGAGAAATGCGTGTTGGAAATCAACATGTAAGCTGTCTTTTAAATAACCATATATCAAAGGCCAGATTGCCCCCCCGGCTATACCCATAATCATAATACCCGAACCTGTCTTGGTAAAACGGCCTAATCCTTTTATTCCAAGTGGGAAAATTGCTGGCCACATCAATGAATTTGCTACACCTAATAGGGCAACAAAGATATAAGACGTTAATCCTGTAGAAAACGCAGAAATAGCGGTGAACGTAATTCCCACAATTGTACAGATACGTAAAGCAGTTTGTTGCGATACAAATTTTGGAATGGAAATAATACCAATGAAATAACCAACTAACATACATACTAATGTGAAAGTCGTACCATACTTAACGAAAAATGGCGGAAGAGATAATAATCTGCCATAAGTTCCGATGATATCGCCTGCCATCACTTCCACTGCTACACAGAAGAAAATTGCTAAAAATCCTAAAAATAAATGCGGGAATTGGAAGATGCTTGTCTTTTTTGTTCCTGTAATTGTCACTTCATCTGTTGTTTCTTCTTCCTTATTGACATCAACCTCCGGCATTTTTACCGCAAATACGACAATGGCAAGAATGGCTACACCGATAGCTACACCGATATAGGGACCGTGAAGCCTTTCGGATAATTCTGCGAGTAAAGCATCATGTTCTGCACCTGCCTTAAGTTCTTTGATTCTGCTGGAAATACTGTCGTAATCTTTTAATAGGATACTTCCCAAAACCACAGGTACAATCATACCCGCTGTTTTATTGAAAATACCTACAATAGAAATCCGTTGAGCAGCACTTTCGATCGGGCCGATGATACTGAGGTAAGGATTAATCGCTGTCTGCAATAAGGCCATACCTGAGGCCTGAACAAAGATTGCGACCAGGAAAAGCTGATAGCTTAGGTTCGATGCCGCCGGAATAATGATAAGTGCACCAATAATAATCAAGACCAAGCTGGCTACAAGACCATTTTTAAATCCTATTTTGCCCAGAATCCATGAACTTGGCAATGCAAGAAAGAAATAGGCGATATACGATGCAAAAAGGATTAAAAATGCTTGCGTATCTGTCTCCAAATTAAATGCTAGTCGTACAAATGGAATCAGCGCTCCATTAGCCCAGGTGATATACCCCAGAATAAAAAATAATGCACAGCAAATGAGCATAGGAACTATTGCTGTTTTACCCGAATTAGGATTAGTGGTCATTTTTTTAATTATATTTTAGTTAAGTTATCGTTCATGGATTGGAATCTGTCAAAAAACTAGCGTTAGACAAACGATTGCATGCTATTTCTGATGATTTTTAAATGATCCATCTTACAAGACTACTTAATTTTCTTGAATATCGGAAATAAATAAAGTGGTATTTTGATAATTATTTGGCAAAAAAAAGAAGAATAAATTGTGAAAATTATTCTTCTTTTGTTGCAAATATTGTTGATTTCGAATTACATGGGATTAGTAAATCGAGTTAGCAAATTGCCGCTTATTTTGGCACGATAGCTACTGTAAGTCTTGAGATACAATTCAATTTATTGAAGCGGTCATACATTTTTATCTCCCAGATATGAGTTGACCGACCAATATGTATCGGACTACATTTTGCGGTGATGATTCCACTGCTTACCGGTCGGATGTGATTGGCGTTTACTTCGAGACCCACGCCACGATATTTGTCGGGATCAACCACCAAATTAGAAGCAATACTCCCTAAAGATTCTGCGAGTACTACAGATGCGCCCCCATGTAAAATGCCATGAGGCTGCTTTACATTGTCTGTAACGGGCATGGTTGCCGTAATACCATTATCATCTATTTCGGTTGCCCTGATTTCCAATAAACCGGAGAGGTATTTATTGAAAAAGACATTTATTTCCTCAATGCTGTAAGGCTGAAACCAAATTTTTGACATCGTCTGAATTTAAATAACGTTCCTGAATGATGATACGATGATGATTGAGATGCCCTGCAATCACATATAATAATGCTTTGACACTGGTGAGCCGTTCTGAGGCCATACCTTTACGCTCTAATTCTACATCATTAAAGCTGTTGAACAGCATCAGGTTGGCCTTGCGTAAATAAGTAAATTCTTTACTTAGACTTTCCAATGTGCGGTCATTGTAGCGGGAATATTGAATGAGGTAATCTTGATCATACCCTGCGAGCTCTTTCAGGTCGTTGCGCGAAAAACGTAACGCGCGGTAGGCCATGATTCGTTCATTGTCGATGACATGTCCGACGACCTCTTTGATGGTCCATTTATCTTCGGCATATTTGAAATTGCCTCTTTCTTCTGGAATAGCGTCCAGAAATGCAGGAAAGGAGAGCGTCTGTTCTTCCAATGCATCTAATACGTTATCGACTACAGTCTCAATATAGGGTGCGTAGACTGCTGGATATTCGTCAGATTTGAGTGGCTTCATATTTTAAGTTGCTTTTTAAGATTATTCGAAATGTTGTTCCTTTACCTATTTCAGATTCTTTAACAAAGATTTGTCCTTGATGATATCGTACCATTCGTTTGGTTAGGCTAAGACCAAGTCCCCAACCTCTTTTGCGTGTTGTAAAACCTGGCTGGAAGACAGATTCAAAATTTGACCTTGGAATTCCCTTGCCCGTATCACTAATGTCTATAAAAATTTCTTCTTTCGCAATATTTTGTGAAATATTAACAGTTATCTTTCCCTCTGTGCCAATAGCATTTACGCCGTTTTTCAATAAATTTTCAATGATCCAATCGAAGAGCGGAATATTGAGTTTGGCCTCCACATGCTTATCTCCATATAATTCGAATATAATCTTGTTACTGGTCCGTATGCGGAAATAATCAATGTAATTTTTGATCACATCATAGAGATTGTGATTGGTCAGCACAGGTGTTGAGCCTATTTTTGAAAAACGATCAGCGACAATTTCTAATCTTTTAATATCATTTTCCATTTCATTAAGTGTATCGTCTTCTTCGGCGTCAAATTTGATCCTGATAAGCTCTAGCCAGCCCATTAACGAGGATATTGGGGTTCCCAATTGGTGAGCGGCCTCTTTGGTCAGTCCCACCCAGACTAGATTCTGCTCGGATTTCCTAATGGAATTAAAAACGGTATAAGCTATAATCAGGAAGAGGGCAATCAGCGATAATTGAACATAGGGGAATACCCGCAATTGTTGCAGAAACCAAGAGTCTTTGTAGTAAACATGCCATTTTTGACCATTTTCCAATTCGAGGGTAATTGGAGGATGACTCTTTTTCATAAAGGCCAGCTGTTTCTGAAAATATACAGGGTCATATTCCAGGTCATTTGTAACACTATCATTCTGAATCGGCTTAATATTAGTCTTGGTAGAATCCAGATTACGCCAAAAAATAATATCGTTTTTATCGTCAGTAATAATTGCCGGTAAATTTAAACTATCTCTGACCGCGTAGATGAATGTAATGAATTCATCGTCTACGTCTGGCATAGTCATGATATTTTTGGTACTCATAGCCCATACTTCGGCTTTTGAACGTTCGGCATGGGCAAGGTTCCGAACAAGATAATTGGTATAAACCAAGGATGCGATGGCAATAATTGCCGCAAAGATGAGCAAAATAAATTTCCAGCGTTGTTGGCTTATCTGAGAGGATTTCATGATTCTGTATGTTGTACTCTCTTGCAAATTAATGAATAAATGTCTGTTTTTTGCACTTTTATTTGACCTTCGGAGTCATCCTGTTATCCAAATCAAAAATTTTGTGGTAATTTTGCCCCATGAGTTCAGAAAGAAGAGTAAGGGTGCGATTTGCACCGAGTCCTACTGGTGGTTTGCACCTTGGGGGCGTACGTACAGCTTTGTTTAATTTTCTCTATGCTCGTCAGCATAAAGGAGATTTTATTTTACGTGTCGAGGATACGGATCAAACCCGTTTTGTCCCCGGAGCCGAAGAATATATCAACGAATGTTTAGCGTGGTGTGGTCTGTCTCCGGATGAAAGCCCATTAAAGGGTGGTCAATATGGCCCTTACCGTCAAAGTGAACGAAAACCGTCGTACCGCAAATTTGCTGAGCAGTTGATCGCAGACGGATACGCCTATTATGCGTTTGATACTGCGGAGGAATTGGAAGAACAGCGTAAGCTACAACCTAATTTCCGTTATAGTCATGAAAACAGGTTGCAATTGCGTAATTCTTTGAGCTTGAGTGAGGCCGAAACCCAACAATTACTAGATGCCGGCACACCGCATACCATACGAATTAAGATCCCAACAGATGAAACAGTCTCTTTCAGCGATATGATCCGTGGTAAAGTCGCTTTTGATACCAATCTTGTCGATGATAAAGTGCTGCTTAAAGCAGATGGAATGCCAACTTATCACTTAGCCGTTGTGGTGGATGATAAGGCGATGGAGATCTCGCATGTTTTCCGTGGCGAAGAATGGTTGCCTTCGGCACCGATTCATGTTCTATTATGGGAATACCTAGGTTGGGCTGACAGCATGCCGCAATGGGCGCATCTTCCGTTAATCCTGAAGCCAGATGGAAATGGAAAATTAAGCAAACGTGATGGTGACCGTTTAGGTTTTCCTGTATATGCCATGAATTGGACGGATGCAAAATCGGGTGATACAACAAAGGGATTCCGTGAAATGGGATTCCTGCCAGAAGCTTTTGTCAATATGCTTGGTGTGTTGGGTTGGAACGATGGTACAGAACAAGAACTATTTTCTTTGGAGGAGTTGATCCAAAAATTCGGTGTTGATCGTATTAGCAAAGCTGGAGCAAAGTTTGATTTTGAGAAGGCAAAATGGTTCAATCACGAATGGATTAAACGTTCTCCAAGTGACTCTTTATTACCTCAGATCAATGATGTATTGGCTCAGCATCATATCAAAGTAGAGGAAGGTTATGTGAACCGTGTATTGGCTGCTGTCAAAGAGCGATTAACTTTTGTAGAGGATTTTTGGACTCAGGCTTCTTTCTTTTTTGTACAGCCTGCCGAATACGATCTGAATGCGGTAAAACCAAAATGGTCAACTGAAAAGACGGCATTCTTTGAAAATATGATGACATCATTTGAAAACTTTACAGAATGGAAAGCAGCGGAACTCGAATCATTTTTTAAAGAAGCAATTCAAAACTCAGGGATGAAGATAGGCGAATTGATGATGCCATTCCGGATTATGCTGGTTGGTGGAAAATTTGGTCCTGATGTTTTCCAAATTGTTGAACTACTTGGGCAACATGAAGTCATTGAACGTATAAAAAAAGCACTTCAGGAATTTGACGCTTAAACGCGGAAAGATATATTGTAGAAAAAGCTGTTGCAATCGATTTGTCAACAGCTTTTTTATGGCTATGAAATGCCTTAACTTTGGGTTAAAAGATACTACACCCAACGGCTTATCTGTTGCAGAATTAAGATCAGGTATTGCTATCGGCTTGTGATAATGGATTAGGCCAAGAGCTCGTGCAGATCTTCCTGAGAAAGTGATTTTATAAAACTTTCTTCTGTTGTGATAAGGCTCTGTGCAATAGATTTCTTCTTATTTTGTAGCGCCAATATTTTCTCTTCCACCGTGTCTTTACTGATGAATTTATAGATAAACACATTTCTGGTCTGCCCGATACGGTGTGAGCGGTCTACAGCTTGTTGTTCTACGGCAGGGTTCCACCAGGGATCCAATATAAAGACGTAATCTGCTTCAATCAGGTTGAGCCCTACACCACCAGCTTTAATTGATATTAAGAACAATTTGGTATTGTTGTTTTTGCGGAACTGGCTTACTGCTTCATCGCGGTTTTTTGTGCCACCATCCAGATAGGCATAGTTTGTTCCCTTCTTATCAAAATATTGCCTGAAAATATTGAGCTGTTTAACAAATTGTGAGAAGATAAGGACTTTATTTCCTCGCTGCATAACCATTTCAAGGGTTTCAATGACAGCATCAAATTTCCCTGAATCACCGGTAAATTCCTCATCAACCATTTTAGGATGATTGGCTAGCTGGCGAAGTTTGGTCAGTCCCTGTAATAGCGCAATCTGCGTTGATTTTGGTTTGTTGTCCAATTGTCCATCAAGAATGGCGTTGCGATACTCAGATTTAACCTTCTCATAGAGTTCCGACTGTTTATCGGTCATTTCACAATAGAGCACCTGTTCGGTTTTTGGAGGTAGCTCCGTTGCGACCTGATCCTTTGTTCGTCTTAAAATAAAAGGTTTGACAATCGCCTGAAGACGTTGGGCTTTTTCTTCGTCCTTTTTCTTTTCAATGGGCTGGACAAACTCCTTTTGGAAATAGGTGTAACTTCCCAACAACCCTGGATTGGTAAAGTGCATTTGTGCCCAAAGGTCGGATACTGAGTTTTCAACAGGGGTGCCGCTTAAAGCCAGTTTATTTTTGCTTTTCAGGCTCTTTATAGCCTTAAAAGATTTTGATGTGGGATTTTTAATGTTTTGGCTTTCATCGAGGATAATGTAATTGAAATAAAAGCCACTCAATATATCTTCATCAATACGCGCTATCCCATATGTTGTGATGATCAGGTCATATCTTGCAAATAATGAGGCATCTTTAATGCGATTATTTCCAGTATGCAGATGAATCTTGAGCTGGGGAGCAAATTGTTGTGCTTCTTTTTGCCAATTGTAAACAAGTGATGTTGGCAATACCAGAAGTGAGGTGTGTACTTCCTGCTGATCGACAAGCTGCTCTTTTTGTTGCTGTAACAGGGCTAAAGTCTGTATAGTTTTACCTAAGCCCATGTCATCTGCGAGACAGCCGCCAAATTTGTACTGTTTTAGGAAGTTAAACCAGTTATAGCCCGCTTTCTGATAAGGTCGAAGATTTCCTTTGAAATTCTTTGGTTCAGGAATATCGACAATTTCCTCGAAAGTAGCGAGATTTTGTAGTTTTCGGTTGAAAACTAATTTCGTGTGTTCGCTGATTTCAAAGAGTAAACCGATATGCACTTTATTTAATTTAAGTTCGTGTCTATCAGTAGAAAACTGGAAGAGATGATTGTATTGGGCGAACCATTCTTCAGGAATCATAGCAATCTCTCCGTTTGGAAGGGTAAATTCTTTGATATTGTTTAGAATATGGTTCCGTAAGTTTATAAAGGGAATTTCATAAGGGCCGAATTTAGCGATAGCACTGATATCGAACCAGTCATTATCCTCATCAACAGCAATGTCCAACGAGGTATGTCCTATGAAAAAGCGTTTTTGTTCACTGTTTTGTATAATCTGAAATCCCAAGGCCTTTATTTGTTCCTGGTGATTGTTCATCCAATCAAATACAGAGATGTGTTTTCCGGATTGAATAGATGGGGCGAGCAATCCAAGCTGACGATCCAGCTCCTCTAGGCCCAAATCTTTCAGATTCTTCTGCTGTTGTTCCTCCCAATGTAAAGAGCGTTTTACCCGATGAAAGGTGTATAGATCTTTGTCTTCGTCATATTCCATTCGGACGGTCACTTTATTTTCTGCTCCAGCAGTGAAGGTATGGGGCCCATATTGGAATTGCAGTTGTAATTTTGACGTACCATCTTCCACGTAGATCAAATGCAGTAAAGGGACTGCTTGGTGCTGATGTGTCTGTATCTCGAAGCCCTCAGCATAGACATGGTAGCGTTCAATTAATCCACAGACAAAACTTTCAAAATATTTCTTTTCCGTGCTTCTTCCAACAGAAATGTATCTTTTGTTGAGAAAGGGGCTTAGTTTTTTGCCTTCCAGGGCCTGATCAAAATAGTATAAGGTATTGTTTAAAAGTAGCCATGCCTGTGCATTGGTTAATACAATGGCATTTTTAAACATAAACTCTAAGCGCTGATTTTCGTATTTTATGGTTGGGAAGTAACGTGTTTCCTCCTCATTTCGGCGGAAATGGAATAAGATTGAGGCTGCTGAGGTCGCGCGTTTAATTTCCTGATCTGCTGGATAACCGTCTTTACTCATCATAAAAAGCGGTTTATCGCCGATAGACTCAAAAAATTGAATCATCTTTTCATCAATCTTTGGGCGCAACAAGTCATAAAGTTTTTTGTCAAAGACTTTGGAGAAAAAGTCTACGGGCCTGATCGCTTTTTTATAATACTTTTTGATAAGGTTTGTCTGTTCGATATCGTCAAGTAACCGGATGAGCTTATAGTCTACCTCATCCAATTCTGCAGCATAAGCATCTACGGTATTACTAAATATACGTTGATACCGTAGTGAGTAAGTCCCATTAGGATTGAGTTTGACCATGTGTGGCTCAATGAGATAGCCAAGATAGGGGTGCTCACAAATAGAATAAACGATTTTATATACTGGAAATGACTTAGACTGTTGCATTAAAAATAGCGGACCTTGTAAATAAAGGTATCTAATATACGATAAAATATAGTCAAAAGTGAAAATTAAAAGGTAAAAAATGAGGATTCCTAGGAATCTTTTTAGTCAATCAAACTAAGGTCTCAAATCTTTTGTTCGATTTTTAAATTTTTATCCAATTCTCTTAATTAAACCCTAAAAAAGTCCCTCAAAAACAAATTGAGCTGGACCTTTTAGGAAGACCTCTGTAAAATTGTGGCCGTCTTTATGGAACGATACATACAGTTGGCCGCCTAATACACGAATTGGGATATTGATATCGCCTTGAAGATTTGTTTGTAGTGCTACGGCCATCGCTGCGGCAGTAGCGCCGGTGCCACAGGCATACGTTTCGTCTTCTACGCCACGTTCAAATGTGCGTAGGAAATAGCCGTTTTCTTCTTTTTCTATAAAATTAACATTAATGCCTTCTTTGGCATATGTAGTGTTATTACGGATCGCAAAGCCATCCTGAAATACATTTTTTTCTTTTAGGTTTGTAACGAAGGAAACATAATGGGGAGAACCCGTTTGTAAGATATAAGCTTCGCCATCACGTCCAAATTCGTGGACATCAATCATCTGCAGGTTGACAAGATCAGCTGATAAAGAGGCGTGATGTATTCCATCTACTGCCAAAAAGGCAGTTTTGTCAGTGATAATGCCTAGGTCGTGTGCAAACGCTACGATACAACGTCCGCCATTGCCACACATGCTGCCTTCACGTCCATCTGCATTGTAATAGATCATCTCAAAGTCGTAATTTTCTTTGTTCTGGAGCAGCATTAGACCATCCGCACCAATTCCGAATCGGCGGTCACAAAGTCTTTTGACCAGCGCTTCATCGGTACGGGCAAATGAATTGTCGCGATTATCCACTAAAATGAAATCATTTCCTGCTCCTTGATATTTTGAAAATCTTACTTTCGATGCCATTATGTTGATTTGTAGTAACAAAAATACGTTTTTTTGTTACAAAAAAGCGGCAGAAAGTTAAGATTTGTTAAAATTATTGCATTTGTCTAGCAATTAACATTTTTTAACGTGTCGGATTTTCCGAAGGCCTTGAAATGGTATTACATTTGAACATATCCGAATAAAATCGGTAATTTTAAGAGCAAAAATTATCAGCATATATTAAGACAATAAATATAAATAAGTTTATGAATAAAGTCGGTTTAACGCTATTAACAGCTGTTTTCGGTGGAGCAGTAGCATTAGGTGGTTACAAGCTTATTGAGAATAAGAAATTAGAGGGCATGTCTTTCGAAGAGAAACAGAAAGTTTATTTTGCCAATAATCCTACAGGAGTAATGTCTTCAACAGGTAATCCTGATTTTACGCAGGCTTCTGCTGCAGTAGCTCCTGGAGTAGTACATATTAAGACAACGTATAGCAGAAAAGGTTCACAACAATCACAGGGATCCCCTTTTGATATGTTTGAAGAATTTTTTGGTATGCCACAGGGCGGCGGACGCCGTCAGATGCAGGCACAACCAGTGCAGGCATCCGGCTCTGGTGTTATTATTTCGGATGACGGTTATATCGTTACCAATAACCACGTGGTTGAGGATGCGGATAAGATTGAGGTGGTGTTGACAGATAAACGCACTTTTGAGGCAAAATTGATCGGTCGTGATCCGAATACTGATATAGCATTATTGAAAGTTGCAGGCAAAGGACTTCCTGTTGTAAAAATGGGAAATTCAGATAATGTTAATGTGGGTGAATGGGTGTTGGCCTTTGGTTACCCGCTTGGCTTACAGTCTACAGTGACTGCGGGTATTGTCAGTGCAACAGGTCGCGATATTGGTATTTTAAGAGAGGGACAACAGCAACGCGGTAATCCTTTTGGGGGCAGCACAGAACAGCCATTAGCGAGCTCGGCTATCGAATCATTTATCCAGACAGATGCGGTGATCAATAAAGGGAATAGCGGTGGTGCATTGACCAATGCTTCTGGTGAACTAATTGGTATTAACTCAGCCATAGCGTCACCAACGGGTGTATATGCCGGTTACGGTTTTGCTATTCCGGTTAATCTTGTGAAAAAAATTGCGGATGATTTTGTTGAATTTGGTAATGTAAAACGTGGTTATATTGGCGTTAGTTATGTGCCTATAACGTCTGAATTGGCCAAAGAAAAAGGTATTACAGAGATCAATGGATTATATGTTGAAGAGGCAGTTGCTGGTGGAGCTGCTGAAGCTGCGGGTATAAAAAAGGGCGATATCTTAACGAAGGTGAATGGTAAGGTAATTACAGGTTCTCCGGTATTAAGTGAAACCATCGGTCGTCTACGCCCAGGTGATAAAGTAAATATTACCTATAAGCGTGACGGCAAGGAAAAACAGGTGTCTTTGACATTGAAAGGCGAAGAATCGCTTAAATCGGCTTCTGGTGCGAATGGAAAAGCATCAAAAAGTGCGACTGAAATCTATAACAAATTAGGGGCAAGCTTTATTCCTGCTTCTGCTGCGAAGAAAAAAGAATTGGGTGTAAACTCTGGAGTTGTAGTCACACAGGTAAACCGTGGCGGTATCTTTGATTACTTTGGTGTCGAAAGAGGTTTAGTCATCACAGAGGTGAATGGAAAAGCTGTTAACAGTGTTGATGATATAGAATCTGCATTGGGTGCTACTCAACGTAATATTGTACGCTTAAAAGGTGTATCGCCTCAAGGCGGCGCAGTTCAATTGAGTTTCCCAGTTGAATATTAAAAATTGAATTAAGAATTGGTTGATTAATATAGTTTAGGTGGTTCTAACCGTAAGGTTAGACCACCTTTTTTATTAAAGGATTTCGCTGGAGAAGACCGTAAGATCCTAAATTATTTTGATGTATTTCTCTTTGAAAATAGCCCTTATTAAGATATAGTCATGCAGATTGTGTTATATATTATCATCGCTTATTGTGTGAAATGTCGTCATCTTTTGTGTGAATGAATGAACACAATCTAATCGAAAATACCTGAGATTAAATAATCATCGGAATGTTCCGATCGGAACTGGGAAGTACGATTTCATCAGGGTTTTTTCTTTAATAGGGTAAGTTTAGTTATTTTGTGCAAAAATGTAGAGATCGAGGTTGCATAACTATATTTGCGAAAGCTTAAAGGGCTTTTGGAAGATAATAATGTATGATTTGTCGGAATTTTGATCGCAATTGAGATTGTAGACTGCTCGTATTTTTCTTTTGGTTACATTGTTTAAAAAAAATATTTCGATGAAAATTTTAATGGTCTGTTTGGGAAATATCTGTCGTTCGCCGTTGGCACATGGGATATTGAAGCAAAAAGTAAAAGATAAACAATTAAACTGGGTGGTAGAGTCTGCAGGGACAGGTGACTGGCATATCGGTGAAGCCCCAGACCGCAGGGCAATTGCGATTGCCAAGAAATATGGGGTCGATATTTCCGGACAACGGGCAAGACATTTTCAGCCTACGTTTTTTAATGAATATGATCTTATATTTGTGATGGATCGTCAGAATTTTACGGATGTTTGTGCACAGGCAGAGAACAAAGATGACTTAGATAAGGTACAATTGTTTCTCGATGATGATATCGTTCCTGATCCGTATTTTGATGATAATTTGTTTGACCCCGTTTTTCAGATGATTGACAAGCGTTGCTCGGAGATGATCACAAAGATGTCCTCGTAAATGACATTGATATTATCTGACTTTTGTGAATTAATTCCTAATTTTCGATGATAAAAACGTTAAAGGAAGGCTTTTGGGGAAGTCATCATATAAATCATCGACAGGAATATCGATGAATACTATTTTATAAAGGGATCATATGACAATTCTACACAGTTGAATTTGTCTTTTCCGTTAAAAGAAAAAAATGAAAGCAGCAGAAGTAAATAAGAAGTGGAGCACCTTGCAGGAGGAAATTGCTTCTTTGTTTGATATGGAAAAACCTGATATCAAGGTATGTTTATTCCTCATCGGTGTGCAGGAATTAGGGAAAGGACCGCAGAGTTTTTCGAAGCGACAGAAAGAGGAACTGATGCATATCGCAACATGCCGCCTTTTTAGTGCCATGGGATTCTACACGTTAAAAGGGTTGGATGAAGAGGGGTGGCCACACTGGGAACTGGTAAAGCCCATTCCCAACTATACTTTATTGGAACAGGAGCTTATTATGAAGTCCCTAATTATTGATTATTTTGAAGAGTTAAACGTCATCTAAGGTATGAGATTTTTAAAAATTTGTTTAGTAACAATATTTTGTTTTTTGCAGATCTTGGCATTTGCAGCTAAACCGGAGTATAAGTATGTCCAGATTATTACGGACAAGGGAACTTGTGTATTGCGTCTGTATAATGCAACACCTAAACATCGGGATAACTTTGTGAAGTTAGCAAAAAGCAAATATTATGATGGTACTTTGTTCCATCGGGTTATCCAGAATTTTATGATCCAGGGTGGTGATCCAGATTCAAGAAATGCGGTTGAGGGTGCCCAACTAGGAAATGGAGGCCCGGGGTATACCATTCACGCGGAAATTCAGGATAGTCTATTTCATAAGAAAGGCACAATAGGTGCGGCGAGGGACAATAACCCCGCGAAAGCATCTTCTGGGTCACAATTTTACCTTGTTCAGGGTAAAGTATTCACTCCTGAAGATCTCAGTCGCTTAGAACAGACCCGGATGAACGGGAAGAAATTTTCCGAAAGGCAACGTCAAGCTTATACAACTGTTGGTGGAGCCCCACACCTGGACTGGAATTATACGGTATTCGGTGAATTAGTGCAGGGAATAGATGTTATTGACCAGATTGCAGCTGTGAAAACTGACAAGCACGACCGGCCAGAAACAGACCAAAAAATGAGTATGCATGTGCTGACCAGGCGTGAGGCCCTCAACCTGGAACGCGAACTTAAAGGTTTAAAACCCCAAACCGGTTTCTTTACCAAGATAGGTGATCTGTTTTCGTCCAAAGACTATTAAAAGTGCAAATTTCAAAATCTAATATCTAAATATTCATATTCTAAAGAAATGAAAATAGTAACCTATAATGTGAACGGTTTGCGGGCCGCTTTAAAGAAAGATTGGTTAGGTTGGCTGAAAAGTGTGAATGCTGATATCATATGCCTTCAAGAGATTAAAGCTACTCCTGATCAAATCCCGGAGGTAGTTTTGTTGGAAGAAATGGGTTATGAGCATTATTGGTATCCAGCACAGAAAAAGGGGTATAGTGGGGTGGCCATTTTCAGCAAGATTACTCCCACGCACGTAGAATATGGTTGCGGTCATGAAGACTATGATTTTGAGGGACGGATCATTCGTGCCGATTTTGATAGGTTATCGGTGATGAGTACCTATTTTCCTTCGGGGACAACAGGTGATATTCGTCAGGATTTTAAATATCGTTTTTTAGAAGATTTTCAGTTATATAGCAATAAGTTGTTAGCAGAAAAACCTAATTTGGTCGTATGTGGCGACTATAATATTTGCCATCGTGCGATTGACATCCATAATCCTAAATCAAATGCAAACTCTTCTGGATTTTTGCCAGAAGAACGAGAGTGGATGGAAAACTTTATTAATTCGGGATACATCGACTCTTTCCGTCATTTGAATCCAGAACCACATAACTATACTTGGTGGAGCTACCGTGCTGGGGCGCGATCCCGAAATCTGGGCTGGCGTATCGATTATAATATGGTGTCAAAGCCGCTAGAGACGCAAATCAAATCTTCACAGATTTTGTCAAATGCTGTCCATTCTGATCACTGTCCGGTTTTATTGGAACTGGATATGTAGATAAATAGTATTTTGAAAAAAAGCCATTTAACAATTGAGACAAATTTCTTGGTATTCTATTAAGGAGGCGTGCCTAAGGAAATATGGATTAAAACTAAAAAAAACTGGGGTATCCAAATGTTCGGATACCCCAGTTTGTCTAAAAGCTATGTTGATTAATCCACTTAAAGGGAGTTCAATCAATCCGTCAAATCTGTTTCGATAGCTGTTATCTTTAAACCTGACTTTGGATAATAGAGAGTTGTTGTGCAACCTTCTCCGCAATAGTCAAAAATGATTTTGTTACCGGATCTTCCTGATCTATCGCAATAGGGAAACCATTGTCTCCCGCGTCAGAAATGCCTTTAAGTAATGGTATTTCGCCAAGGAACGGTACTTTATATTCTTCAGCCAAACGTTTTCCGCCATCCTTGCCAAAGATATAGTATTTGTTATTTGGCAGTTCTGCCGGTGTAAAATAAGCCATATTTTCAACAACACCCAAGAGCGGAATATTGATGCTGTCCATTAAAAACATACCAATTCCTTTAACAGCATCTGCTAGTGCTACATGTTGTGGCGTGGTGACGATAACCGCTCCTGCAATAGGAAAAGTCTGTGATACCGTGATATGGATGTCACCGGTTCCAGGTGGCATATCGACAACTAGATAATCCAGTTCACCCCAATTGGCATCATTGAAAAGTTGTTTGATGGCAGAGGTGGTCATGGGGCCACGCCATGGAATAGGTTGATTTGGATCGGTAAAGAAACCGATAGAAAGTAATTTTAGACCGAATTTTTCAAGTGGTTCAATTTTAATCTGACCATCTGGCATCTCTACAGAGCCAGGTTTTGCTCCTTCTAATCCAAACATAATTGGTAGCGAAGGACCGTAAATATCAGCATCCAATAGACCTGTTTTTGCTCCTTTTGCATGGAGCGCCAAGGCAAGGTTCGCTGCGACAGTTGACTTGCCGACACCGCCTTTCCCTGAGGAAACCAAAATGATATTTTTGATTCCTGAGACTTGAGCACCTTGTTTACCAACCACATTGGAAGTCATGTTTATCTGGACTTCAAGATCCTTATCAATAAAATGTGCTATTGCGTTGCGGCAAGCATGTTCTATATGGTCCTTTAAGGGACAAGCGGGGGTAGTCAATATAACATCGAAGGCAATTTTTTGGTCTTCGATCTGAATATTTTGGATCATATTCAATGTTACAAGATCCTTTTTTAGATCAGGCTCTTCAACATAGGATAATGCATTTAATATTTGTTCTTTGGTAACCATCTATTATTCATTTGAAATCATGGAATACAAAACTACTCATTGCCGACCAATTTCATGTCATTTGTTTGTTTTTAATGGAATTCGGGTTATATATCCAGTTGGTGTTGGTGAAGGGTCGTTCCTCTAAGTCGTTCAATGAACGCTGTCAATCCTATTAAAACAGGCTAAATAGAGATGAGATGCTTGCTTTTTATGATAAAGCTCTTGTTGGTATTGGGAAAATCCTGGACAATTTTGTTTTCAGTTTAATTGGAGTTTGGATTAGGGATGTTTAGGTTGGTTTATGGGTAATTATAATTGTATATAAAGGCAAATTTATCTAAGTTTGACTATTGATATGCATGAATTTGCATGAAATTATAATTATGTCCAATCGATTTATAACATCTCTGAAGTCCCGCAAGTGGCGATGGCTTTATATTACTTTGGCTGTTTTCTTGATTTTGGTAATCGTGGGGGGCACTTATGCGTACCAAAAGCGAGACGGGATGCTCATGGGGGCGATCAATAAGGCAAAAGCTAAGCTGCTGGAAAAGTATGATATGGATTTGAAAATTCAATATTATGCCTTTCAGGGAATTAATGCGGTTCAATTTAAAAATATACAGTTGCTGCCTAAAAATAGAGAGCCGCTGGCACAGATTAATGATCTGACAGTTTCTGTTAAGTTATGGCCTCTTTTATTTGGTGATGTAAAACTGGGAGAAGTTATTTTGGATAATGCAACGGTTTCTTTGGTTAAGAAGGATTCCATTAGCAATTATGATTTCCTTTTTAAGAAACAAAAGAAGGATACAATAGAGAATGATAACCCGAAACAGAATTTGGCCGCCTTGGCAGACCGGCTACTGAAGAATGTGTTCTTTAAAATCCCGAATGATTTAGATCTTAAAAATCTTGAGCTTTCCTATAAGGACGACAGTACTTCTCAACGCATTGTGATACCCTCAGCTGTCATTGATGGGGGAGATATGGAATCTAAGTTTTTGCTAAACGATCATGAGGCTGCCTGGAACCTCACAGGGACAATAGATTCCGATAATCAGGAATGTGATTTACGACTTTTTTCGGATAAAAAAGAGGTGAATCTTCCATTATTACAACGCAAATTTGGTCTGGCGGTTAGCTTTGATGAAATATCCTTTCGATTGGACAAAGCCAATCGACGGAATAAGGAACTGTTGGAATTACATGGGCAATGGGGATTTAAAAACCTGAAGATAAATCATTGGCGTATCTCCAGTAAAGATGTTGTTTTTCCGGAGGCAATCATGCAGGGAGCATTGAATATTGGCGCTTCTTCCATAGAGGTCGGCAAGGAGAGTACTATACAGGTAAAAGATTTTGTTTTTTCTCCTTATCTAAAATATGTGCATAAGCCAGAGAAAGAGCTCTTTCTTGCGGTCCATACAGATAGAGTCAAAGCACAGGACTTTTTTGATGCCATGCCGGCAGGGTTATTTCCGGGGCTGAATGGTATTCAGGTTGAAGGGCACATTCAATATGATTTAAATTTCGCCTTAGAATTAAAAAGACCTGATAAGCTTCTCTTTTCTTCTAAAATGGATGATAGGGATCTGCAGGTTGTGAAGTGGGGAGAAGCGAATATTGGAATGCTAAATACACCTTTTACCTATACGGCTTATGAGGATGGTAAACTAATGCGTGAGATCGTAGTCGGCCCACAAAATCCGAATTTTACTCCATTGGATCAGATTTCCCGTTATATGCAAATCAGTTTGATTAATACCGAAGATCCTTTTTTCTTTAAGCATAAAGGCTTCGAAGAAAAGGCTTTCAAACTCTCTATTGTTACAAATATCAAAGAAAAAGGGTTTAAGCGTGGGGCGAGTACAATTTCCATGCAGTTAGTGAAAAATGTATTTCTTAACCGTAACAAGACTGTCGTTCGAAAGCTGGAAGAGATCTTGTTAGTCTGGTTGATGGAGCGTTCGCAACAGGTAAGTAAAAAACGTATGTATGAGGTTTATCTCAATGTGATCGAGTGGGGAAATAATGTATACGGAATTACTGAGGCTGCCCGTTACTATTTTGGGAAAACACCAGCGCAACTCGGTCTTGGAGAAAGTATATTTCTGTCCAGTATCGTGCCGCGTCCGAAGAAAGGACTTAACTTTTTTGATTGGACAGGCCACCTTAAAGGCAATATGTTGCGCTATTTTAATATCTATGGTCATATCATGACCAAAACGGGACAGATAGGTGTCGATTCGACTACAGCGGCCTATGGTTTTTATGAAGTCGTATTGCAACCAAATCTTCGTGCCGCTAGGCCTGCTGTTGTAGACTCGGTAGATACATTGGAAATGGGCGATGATCCATTGTTATTTGATGATTTAGGGGGAGGAGAGGCTGCCGACAATCTAGAAGGTATTTCTCTTCCTAAAACGATGAAAAAAATGTCCCAACCTGAAAAACAGGAGGAAGAGATCGCGGAACCGGAAAAGCATAAACGGTCTATTTTTGATAAGATCTTGGGCAGAAACAAAGAAGAAAAGGAAAAAACAGAGGCCGAGGCGACGAAGAATCCTAGGAAAACACAGAAGTAGCCTAGGTAAAATAGTTTGTTAAGGTCGATTTCGGATAGAAATCATACTCCGATATATTGAAATCATGTGTTGGGAAAACAAAAAGAAACAATATAGTGAAATAATAACCCGGAGAAGGAGGATATACGGAAGTAAATAAAATAGTGGCGCGAAACCATCGAATTTATTCAATGAAGCAAATTACCTGATTGCTTCGTCAGAATTGAAGGACAAATTTAAATAGATGAAAAAAATAGAAATTGACGGATTACTTTTTGAACCGCTTTTTGAAGAAGAACAGATTCAGAAAAGGGTTCGTTTGATGGGGATAGACATAAGTCTGCGATATGAGCACAAGCAGCCCGTTTTTATAGGAGTATTGAATGGTTGTTTTATGTTTATGGCTGATCTGCTCAAACAAATTGACGTTCCTTGTGAGATGTCTTTTATTAAATTAGCCTCCTATATAGGTACAGGCCAATCTGAATTGAATGAACTTTTAGGATTAGGTATTGATCTGGAAGGACGGGATGTGATTATCGTGGAAGATATCGTAGATTCCGGACATTCGCTGAAGCATACCTTGGATGCTGTGAAACGATTAAATCCAGCAAGTGTTATCGCTTGCGCACTGCTGGTCAAACCTGAAGCCCTGCAATACCATTTTGAGGAACTCACTTATGTTGGTTTTGAGATAAGTAAGGAATTTGTTGTGGGGTATGGAATGGATTTTAATGGTTTATGCCGCAATTTGCCGGATATTTATAAGAATGTCCCTGTTTAGATTTTTGCGTTAAGTTGTGAAAAGATAGAACTGAATATATAAATTTTGGTATTACCGGGTCTATTTGTCAACTGAAAATAGATCAAGGGACGGGAAAAAACTTCTTAAACGCTTGTTTGTCAATTAGCTTTGTCCCTTGATTCTACAACAATGTTGCTTAGTATTTAAAGGAACAAGTTTCAATATGATCATTGACCATGCCCACTGCTTGCATGTAAGCATAGCAAATCGTGGAACCAAAAAACTTGAATCCTCTTTTTTTCATATCTTTTGCTATTTTATCAGAAATCTCGGTCGTTGCAGGAACATGTTGCAAACTCGGCCAATGGTTGACCAACGGTTGCTGTTCTGGTAAAAATGTATATAGGTAATTATAAAAGCTGCCATATTCCAGTTGGATTTTTTTGAACAGCCGTGCGTTTGTAATAGTCGATTCAATCTTATTTCGATGTTTGATAATGCCGGAGTCTTTTAGGAGTGCCTCAACATGATCTGCTGTATAAAGACCGACTTTATCAACATCAAAATTCGCGAAGGCTTCTTGATAAGCTGATCTCCGACGTAGGATCGTAATCCAGCTTAAACCTGCCTGGGCTGATTCCAATATTAAAAACTCAAATAATGTTTTGTCGTCTTTGACTTGTCGTCCCCATTCCTTATCGTGATAATTGACATACTGTTCATCAGATCCGCACCATTGGCAGCGTACAATTTCTTTTGACATGTTCTATAAAAGATTTTTGAAGGCAATATAACTTTTTATCCTAACTTTACGACCATAAAAGAGTTTCGAATTTAAACAGTCTGTGATTTCTTCGTCGCCGATAAGAAACAGTTTATTTCAATGAAAGTTAATATCTTTAAATATTTTATTGTATTTGTAATTCTCTTTGTGTTTTCGGCTGTACAGGTGAGTGCACAACGACGGATATTGCAACGTGTTGCCCAAGATACGCTGTCCATAACGGATAGTATACATGTTTTAAAAGATTCGGTTTTATCACCTAATCAGAAAATATTGGCATCTCTAAATCCAGCGCTTCAGCAGCAATATCGAATTGTCACCGTAGGACCTGAGGGCTTGGCTGTTCACAATGTGTATGACTATGATGTAAAACAGTTTTTCAAAGGTGAACAACGTAATAATGCCTTGGCGAGACAATATGGGACACCTAAACCACACCGGGAGAACTGGATATTATTTACTGCACTCTTTTTGATATTTGGAGTTGGGTTAATTCGGGTATTTTTTCCTTCAGATATTAAATTGGTGTTTCAGGGCTATTTTGATGATCGCGTGTTATTATCAGTAAGTAAGGAAGATACGATCTTGACCTCTTGGCCATTTATTTTCCTATTTGTTTTGTTTTCAGGAGCAATGGCGTTATTTGTTAGTTTATTTTATGCTTATGAACTGAACCGCTTTGACTTTATTACGTTCCCCAATTATATTAAAACGATAGGTATGGTTGGTGGACTATTTGCTTTTAAAATCGGTTTTATACGATTTTTATCTTTTGTTTTTGAAATTAGAAAGCTGGTAAAAGAATATGTGACAGTGTTATACCTCATTTATTTTAATACCCTATTTTTGATGCTTCCCGTGCTGCTAATCCTGAGCCTGGTCCCATTAAGTGTGGTTGGGGTAGTTTTACATATGGCTATTGCGGGGGCTATCTTACTATTCCTATATAGATTTCTCAAAACAGCGGCACATATTATGTCAATGTATAAATTTTCAATTTCCTATTTAATTTTGTACCTTTGTTGCCTAGAAATAGCACCAATATTAATACTGTTAAGATTATTGAGCTAAAACTGGTTAATATGCAAACTTCAGACGTAGAAAGAGCAAAGAAGGTAAAAAGTGTACTGGTGACTTTACCAAAACCTGAAAACGATAAGTCCCCTTATTATGATTTAGCAAAGAAATACGGGTTAAAATTAGACTTTCGAGGTTTCATACATGTAGAGGGAGTTCCTGCCAAAGATGTGCGTAGGGATAAGGTTAATTTAGCAGATCACACTGCGGTAATATTTACAAGTAGAAATGCTGTAGATCATTATTTTAGGATATGTGAAGAGATGCGATTTGAAGTGTCTGCAGAAATGAAATATTTCTGTATCTCAGAGACGATAGCCCTTTATCTTCAAAAATATATTCAATATAGAAAACGTAAAATTTTCTTTGGTAAACAAACCGCTAAAGACCTGGAAGAAGTGCTGAAAAAACATAAGTCAGAAAACTTCTTATTCCCTTGTTCGGATGTTGCTAATGAAGAAACAAGAAATTGGTTGCAGCAGAATGGCTATAAGTTTACCCCAGCAGTTCTTTTTAGAACTGTAGTAAGTGACTTGAGTGATCTTAAAGATGTATTTTATGATGTGATTGTATTCTTTAGTCCTTCTAGTGTTCAGTCGTTATATGACAACTTCCCAGACTTTAAACAAAACAATACCCGTATTGCTGCGTTTGGTGCGTCAACACAACAGGCTCTTTTAGAACATGGATTGATTTTGGATATCCCTGCACCTACACCAAAAGCACCAAGTATGACTATGGCTGTAGAAGAATATATCAAAAAAGTGAATAAATAATAATCTAGTTAAGGTTAAGAATATAAAGGGTTTTTTTAAACCCTTTTTTTATTGACTTCAGTACTTATGGGATTTAATATATGACGATAATATGGAGCCATACCTGCGAGTACAAAAATAGTAACAGTATTGGCTTAATTTCCATGCGGTTGATAAAGAAACTGGTTACGCGTTTAATAAAGGCATACAGTTTGTGGATAATTGAACCGTTATAACAGGAGATTCATTTCGCTTGTTAAATTCAGGTTTGTAAGGTTGAGCTGGGTTGTTGTAGGGGAAATGTAATAAAAGTGACAGATGTCATTGAGATTTTAATTATATTTCTATTAAATTGTACCGGAATATTTGCTCCAGTTAAGAATAAGGTATAGTCGTTATTTTTAAAATTTGGCAGAAATATTTTTTATGTTTGTAATTAAGCAAAATTAGTCAGTCGTGAAGTTAAAGCAAGTTGATAAAATTTCGGGCATTCGATCAGAAGACTTTTTAAAAAACTATCTGAAACCAGGGTTTCCCGTGGTCATAACAGATTTTATTAGTGCTGATAGTCCTGCATGGAAGAAATGGAGTTATGATTACTTTAAGGAAATAGCCGGGGATATTAAGATTGATGTCTATGGAAAAGAAGAAGATTCAATGGACCGTGCGGCCAGTGCTCCTGTGGGACAAATGACATTTGCCGAATATTTGGATCTGATTACTAAAGAACCTACCGAGTTACGATTATTTCTGTTCAATCTGCTTAAGATACGTCCCGAATTGAAGCAGGATGTTATTTATAATGATGTGACAGGAGGAAAAGTGTTGCAGTGGTTGCCATTTATGTTTTTCGGAGGTGAGGGGTCTAGCACCCGCAACCACTTTGATATTGATATGTCCCATGTGTTCATTTCGCAATTTCAGGGACTTAAAAGAATCTGGCTTTTTCCGAATGATCAATCGGATCTAATGTATAAACTGCCATATAATTTCCATAGTATCGCTAATCCGAAGTATAGTAATTTGGAAGAATTTCCAGGTATAGAATATTTAGATGGATATGAAGCAGTGATTCATCCGGGCGAAACGCTATACATGCCCGCGGGATGGTGGCATTATATACAATATGAGACAGAAGGATATTCTATTTCAGTGAGGGCATTGGCTAATTCGATCAGTGAGAAATTGAAAGGCGCGCGGAACCTTTTTATTACAAGACATTTTGATAATACGATGCGAAAGATCTTTAAGGATCATTGGTTTCATTATAAAATAAATACAGCCAAGCGCCGCGCAAATAACGCTATTAAGAGAAATAAACGATAAAAATAAAGGGGGCTATTTAGCCCCCTTTATCGTTAATAGCTTTCTGATCTAGTGGATATATTTGTTCTAAGCCGATTCTTCATTTTCTGTCCTTTTACTTGCTTCTCTGTAAAATAATGTATAAGGGTCGCTGGAGTAGATTGTCGCCTCCGGATTATGTCTAAATGGAATTTCAGGATTAAAAATTTCACTGAGTATACTTCTTAGAAATTTAACGAAGTTTTCTTTCTGGAAAGCCAAAAAGTCTGCTGTTAATACGCCCTCTTTTCCATTGAATAGGGTTCCTTCTTCTCTCATTTTTCGGGCTACATATAGGTGTGGCTCCAGTTGCTTCCGGCCAGTCTTTTGTTCAAATACGTAGGCGTAGAAAAGTGTTTGTATAAGTGCTTTGTTCTCTGTGTTGGGGGCAAACACCAGATCCATCTCTTTAAATATAACGGAATCACCTCCAGTTTTATAATCAACAATTCGACTGATGATACGATCATCATGTGTGATGACCTCGTCGACACGGTCAATGATACCATATAATGTAACCTGTTCCTCTTTACCATTGACTTCAATAGCGAACGGAAGTGTATAGTCGGTATCGTTTTCCAGTTCTATGATACGAAAAGCCTTGTAGTTGGCTATATCGTATTCAAGATACATCTTGACATATTCACAGGCAATCTTCAACATAATGCGTTGCAGGCTATTAAGGTCGCTCGTAGAATTTAATTCCATCTGATACTGAAAGCCTATTTCCCGAATGACAAAAGATTCGATCTGATTGAATTGCTGTTGTAGGGTGTTCGTTGGAGTAAAATCTTTTATATCCTTAAATGGCAGGAATATTTTTTCCATGACATTGTGGATAACAGTCCCCAGTTTGTTCATCTCAAACTCCTGTGAAATAGAAGGTGGTTCTTTGATACTAGCAATATGCTTAAGGAAGAATTGTAGTGGCGATTGTAGGTATGTTGTTAGCGCCGTTGCTGATATTCTCTTCTGATCGATGATAAAGTCCTGATACATCTTGGACCAAACCTCGCCCTGTTTTTGAATTACGATCTCTGTTGTTTTGTTGGGGAACTGGATGGTTTGCTGCTGAATTTTCCGTTCAAAATTAAACTTGCTTTCAAACTCTAGCTGTTTGATAAACCGACTTTCCTCACCTGTTGAACTTTCGTCTACTAACCCGTTGTAGAAAATATGGATACCTTCACTATATTGAAAATGTCTATAGAACAAATAAGCTGACAGTGCATCTTGATTTTCCAATATCGGAAGCCCGTAAGCTCTTCTTAGACTATTTGGGATAAAAGTCGGAGAATTGGATGTTTTGGGTAGCACGCCTTCATTTGCACCTAAAATATACACGTTGTCAAAATTTAAACATCGGCTTTCCAAAAGTCCCATAATCTGGATACCTTCAAGTGGATTTCCTTCTATCGCCGAATTTATTGACGATATAGCTTTTTTGATCAATCCGATCTGAAAGCTTATGGTTAAAGGTGAAACTGTCTCAAAACCCAATAGCAATTGGTTGAGTGTCTTTTTGGTTTCTATCAGCAGGTTATTGTCAATCTGGCGGATACGTTCTTGTGTGGAGATGCTGTGTAATAGGTCTTCAATAACCTTAATGAGTGTCGGGATCAATTGAGAAGGGTGGGCGATCGGAACAAAAAACTGGGGTAACGCACTTTTGAAATGGAGCTCTTCCAATGCAATTTCAAATAATTGCTTGTCGGCAATCCCTTTTTGAATTTTGTGCTTGTCTTCAACAGCAACCTGTGTTAGCGGATGATTAATAAACGTTTCAAGGGTTTGATAGGAAACCTTGTTTTTCTTTAATTGTGATATTTCTAAATGCACGTCCATCCATAAGTTCAATATACCATAAATAGGGGATTGGGTTAGGGGATAGCCGGTAGTAATATTGGGGTTAACATCAGGTAGGCTTTGGAGTAAAGGAACCAATAGGTTTTCATCGGCTAGCAAAATGGCTGCGGTCTGCTCCTTGTTGTTGCTTTTTTCAAGGATGTCATACAGCAACTTTGTCTGACTTATTTTGCCTGTGCTTGCATATAAGTTGACTGTCGAAGTTCTGTTACCAATAATATTTGGACTATCACCAAGTGCATTAGCAAGCCCGGTCTGAAAAATATTCCGACGAATGAATAGACCAGCTTCTTGCATATTGTCTTCCAAATAGTAAGCATCTGCATCAAAGTAAAAGAGTGCTTTTCCTTCTTCTTGCCATTTGCGGAATAATTTGGCTTCAGCTCTATTCAAAGCATTGAAACCAACGAATAAAACCTGTTGGAAGGATGTTATAAAGTCCTGATGGCCAGCTTTGTCTTCGGCCAGATCACGGTAAATGGTTGGATAATTGGTCTGTCCGCCAGCTTTAAGCGTTTCTTTAAATTTCGTGTATAATATTGGAAGTCTTTTCCATAGTTGTAAAAATCGCTCTTGGACAGCGCTATGACCGGCAAGGGAAAAGGATTGCCAAAACTGACGGATAAATCCCTGCTGTTCTTGTGTAAGGTGTTGGAAAGCAATATCAATTTTGGTGTTATCATAAAGTTCGAGATAGATCTGTTCGATGGGAACCAGATCATAGTCCAATTGTCCAAAATCGCTCAGTACAATCTCCGCAATAGGATAAAATTCTTCTAACGTTTCAGGCTCTTTACCCTCTGCGGCCAAAAGCTCATTATGTATTTTAAAAAGCAGGAAAAACTGGCCCAAAGGGCTGGCCTCGGTATGATTGGTCGATAATTTGAAAAATTCTTGTATGGTAAAAAATTGGGGTGACCAAATTGCTTTTCCATAAACTTCGGCAAGGTGTTTTTTGAGGTATGTAATGGGACGTTTATTGTTAAACACGATGGCAATCTCACTCAAATCGTTTCCAAAACGCCGTTGGATATCCGTTGCTACTAATTTTAAAAAGGCTGTCTGCATCGTGATCGCTTATTTTACTTCAATTAATTGATTTGATTTGGCATAATAGAGGTAGGCTTTGACATTGCTGTAGCCTAGGTTCTCCAAATTTTTCTTATAGTTGTCAACCTGATATTTGTGGCCAATGTAATCCGTTTGCGTGAACTTAAAGTCCAGTACAATTGTCTCTTCTTCAGAAGTAAAGACTTTGTCAGGGCGGATAGTTTCACCCTTAGGAGTAATGATACTGGCTTCATTCCAGATTTTATATTTTCCTGAAAGCCACTGATTGATGACAGGATGGTTCCAGATCTGATTGATTTCTTGTAGCAAGTATGGTTCATCCTCTTTTGATAGTACACCTTCCTGAATGAATTGATGGACCAATCGGGAGATATCTTTTTTTCTAGAGATCTGAGCCATAATTTCATGAGCCAATATCCCATATTGAGCCGCTTTTTCCAGCATCATGATATCATTGATCGTGCGTGTACTGGATTTTTCCAGAGCCATCTCGAGTTGTTTGGAAATGGGGTAGTGGTTGAGCGAAATGGTATTGTCTTCTTGGTTTTGATGTACAGTTCGCGGTATAGTTTGATCGACCTTTATATTGGCATTTTCTAATGTAAACGGAGCAGCAGATGAATCTAAGACCTGATAGAGTACATCGCTTATATATTCATCCCTGATGTCATATCCCGTAATCTCACCAGTCTTTTTGTCCACAGACTCTTTAAATGATGGAGCTGTAATATAAAGGTGTTCAATAGCACGTGTTGTGGCTACATAGAAGGTGTTGAGTGCATCCATATAATTGAACAGCATTTCTTCAAAATACTGTTTGAAGAAGACAGACTTCCCAACTGACGTTGTATATTTTATGGGGATTTTTCCTAATTGGGCAAAGGGCGTATCATGAGTGTCGATCCAGAAATCACTATTGATCATCCCATCCAGATCCCAAGAGCAGAAAGGAAGCATGACAACATCATAAGCAAGTCCTTTTGATTTATGAATTGTTGTAACTTCGATTGCATTTATTTCTCCGTTGGAGGGGAGTACTGCACGATTACCATCTTCTTCCCAGAATTCCAGAAACTGATTAATTCCACGCTCACCATTGGTCGAAAAAGCCGAAATCATATCCTTGAACGCCAACAGGTAGGGAAGGTGAATGTTGTGTTCTGTTGTGAAACCGTAGATTTCAATAAGCTTTTCTACTAAATGAACCAGCGGTTGTTTCTGCCAGATTTCCCAGGAATCGATCAATGCTTGGGGAAGAAAATCTTTCAGTGCATGAATATCGTTGGAAGCAAATAGTAGCCACACGGCCTGATCGACTGTATTATTCTGGATAGTCTGATAGAGATAAACCATTTTTGCTTTATGTATGCTATGTTTATCCGAAGTGTATACGAGTGCTTTTAACGTTTCTATTAGCAGGAGCACTGCATCGTTGCTAGCCAATGATAGCGCATCTCCAGAGATGACCTCAAAATTAAGATTCTCCTCTTTTTTGAAATCCATTAATTTTTGGATAACCAATTTTGCTTGTGCATTACTCCGGACGAGGACACCTATTTGTTTGGCCTGATATCGATCGGTATGAAACCATTCTCCTATCTTTTTGCATAAAAGATCAAGAGATTCCTCGATAACCTGATTTCGTCTGTAGCGTCCATCTGATACAGGGATATATGAAATTTCGATGGATCCTAATTTGTTGAGGTCCCCCTTTTTGTGTACAGGGATTTCCTGTTGACTATTTTCATAGGCTTTAATAAGCATATTATTATTCCCCGAGGCAGCCCACCAATGTTTCCCGTCTTCGTCGAGGTTTTCATTGACCTTTTCATTTAGAATACGCTGCAAATGTTGTGGAATACTACTAAAAAGATAATTGTTTAGCTGTATGATATTCGGAAGACTGCGAAAATTGGTGTCGAGACTACCATTTTCAATAAAACTGGTTTTGGTACGTGCATCTAGGTTGAACGCATGGCCAATTTGCTGTTCGACCTGTTGGAGTAATATGCGCCAATCTCCATTTCGCCAACGATATATACTCTGTTTGACATCGCCAACGATGAGATGCTCACTTAGTGTACCATTGGCATCAGCAAGTGCATTGATCAGTAGCGGGCTGTAGTTTTTCCATTGAATACGTGAAGTGTCTTGAAATTCGTCGAATAAAAAATAATTGAAGCGATTCCCTATCTTCTCCCAGATGAATGTTGGATCGCGGTTCTCATCGATCCCAAGTTTATTTAAAAGGATCTGCGAATCAGAGATTAACTGAGCACTGTTTTCTTTGCGCCATTGGCTTAACAGATCGCTCATTTCTTTGAGCAAGCGTAGGTAATAAAGGTTATTTTGTACCGCTTGATATGCAATGTAAGCTGCTAAATTCTCCTGAAGTTTCTGAAAAGAATGTAGGATGGGAGCAAGTGCAGATTGGAGATCGTAGCGTATATTTTTGCAGCTATCTGTAAATGCCTCCTCATTTTCTATTAGCTGAACGTATTTGTCCAATATCTTGGCAATTTCTGAAGCACTTAATTTGTCTGTTTTTTTATTGGTCTTGCTCGCTGAGATAATTTTATTGCGTGATTTTCCTTTAAGCTCATTTTCGGGAATATTGAACCTCTTGAAGGTCTCACTAAACGTTTCGATCGTTAGCGAAAGTGCTTCTGTGAAAGAGTTTATTTTTTGTTCGATTTCCTGATTTAGGAGGTTGAAAACTTCCCGTGGATTGGCAGAATTAATATAGCTGTCAAACTCCTGGAAATTCTCAGAAAAAATCAGGTTGGCCAAACTCATTAATTGCTGGCGATAGTTCCAATTCTCATTTTTGGCTATTTTCTTCTCCGCATAGGCAATAATCCAATCAAGTAAGTCCGGCCGATCATCTAGTAATTGATTGAGCATGACTGTCAGGTCATTTTTGACTTTGTTGACATTCATCTCGATCTTATAGGCTGCGTCAAGATTGAGCTCATAGGTAAATGCACGGATGACTTTCTGGGAGAAACCATCGATTGTGCTGATGGTGAAATGACTGTAGTCGTGTAGAATACGACGATAGACATTGTAGGATTTCTCCTGGATCAGGTAAGCTGTCCAATCGGGCTGTTGCTGCAATAATAACTTTCTGAAATCTTCGATTTTGGGACTGAGGTCTCCAATAGCTAAGCCGTGGAGCACAGAGAGAATACGTTCTTTCATCTCTGCGGTGGCTTTATTGGTAAATGTTACAGCCAATATCTCTTTATAGCTATTTTCCTTGGATAGCAACAATGTTAGATAATGTAATGTCAGACTAAAGGTTTTTCCTGAACCGGCCGAAGCTTTAAGTATTTTTAATGGCGCAACAGATTTCATGGAATGAAGGTAGAAAGTAAAATGTGAATTGGCAAAAATGCCTGCGATTATTTAAAATAAAAAGTAAGCTTAATTTATATCCGATTCAGCTCGCCTATAATATATCATTCTTGCTCTTCATTATTTAGTGCTTTTATTTAATTCCTGTCAAATATGGGGCTGAAGAATATAACTCGATTGCTCTTATTAAAAAAGCGACTCAATTTAACTCAATAGTAAGTGAAACCAGTTTTCGGTTTGGATACGATTCCAAAGACGAGTAACAAAAGTTAAGGATCAAATATACCATTATGGAGAGAATGGAAAGATGATATTATATGTGAATAGTCTTTTGATATAAATCAAGCCATGTCTAAAAATGTGGAAAATGCTTTTTCTTTACTTCGGCTCAGTGTTAGACCGATAAGGAAATACTGCCATATTGGACAAAGAAAACAGCGGGAAAAATGACGTTGGATGCCATAGGGAAACCTACTGCAATGAATTACCTTGTAAAAGGGGATTTTGGATAGGCTAAAGATGTCATTCTCAGTGAATTTTTATTAAATTATGTCCATGAATAAAAAAAAATAACTATCTTTGCGTCCCCTCTAGTATGAAGCTCGGGGGATATGTTGAATACATAAAATAAAATTAAAAAATGGCAACTAAAATCAGATTGCAAAGACATGGTAAAAAAGGACGTCCTTTTTACCACGTAGTCGTAGCGGATTCTCGCGCTCCACGTGATGGTAAATTCATCGAACGTATCGGTTCTTACAACCCAAACACAAATCCTGCAACTATCGTTTTGGATTTTGAGAAAGCTTTGGATTGGATGAATAAAGGTGCGCAACCTACTGACACAGCTCGTGCTATCCTTTCTTACAAAGGTGTTCTTTACAAAAAACACTTACAAGGTGGTGTGAAAAAAGGCGCTTTTGACGAAACTGCTGCTGAAGCTAAATTTACTGCTTGGACTGAAGCTCAAGAAGCTAGAATCTCTGGTAAAAAAGAAGGTTTAGCTCAATCTAAAGCGGATGCTAAAAAAGCCGCTTTAGCTGCTGAAGCGAAGAAAAAAGAAGAAAAAGCTGCTGCTGTAGCTGCTAAAAATGCTCCTGTAGCAGAAGAACCTGCTGCTGAAGAGACTGAAGCTCCTGCATCGGAAGAAACTGAAGGTTAATTCTTTCATAAAGTATTCGAGAAAGCCGGCTCAATCTTGAGCCGGCTTTTTTAATAAAAGAGCAGGTATTGAAATTTGTTGAGGCCTGTACTGCTTAAATAGACCGTAAGTTTAAATCCTCATCATTTTGATACAAAGTGAAAAAATAAAAAGAGGTGGAATACATAGCGGAAGCTTGATGTATGACATCTCAACATGAATATCTCAATATATACAATACTACAAATGACTGTCGATCAAAGTTTTTATATAGGCTATATCAGCAAAACGAGAGGCCTTAAAGGCGAAATGCAATTGTTTTTTGAATTTGAAGACTATGAGCGTTTGGATATGGATGTCGTTTTTTTGGAGATCAATAAAAAACTTGTTCCTTATTTTATCGATACGATAAAACTGCAAAAAAATAGTACCGCCTATGTGACATTCGAAGACGTAGATCACATCGACAAGGCGCAGGCGCTCGTTCGAAAAAAGGTTTATCTTCCCAAGGATAAAATGCCTGAACGGGATCCGGATGATTTTAGATATACAGATTTAATAGGCTTTTTGGTGATCGATGAAAATCATGGTGAATTGGGGAGAATTACGGATGTACAGGAATTCCCACAGCAGTTTGTCGCTACGGTCGATATGGACGGAAAAGAGTTGATGTTCCCATTATCCGATGATTTAATCTTGGGCATAGATGGAGAAGAGGAAATTATCGAAGTAGAATTGCCTGAGGGGCTAGTCGATCTCTATAACGAATAAGAGCGATTGTCCTAAAAGTTCGTTCCTGATTACAAAATAAGGATCTAAATTTAAGGTGTTTTTTTAATCCTCGTGCATACGACGAAGAAGGTCTAAGTTCGTAAAACAATTTAGACCTTTTTCTGTCATAAAATTTAAGTCCGATTTTATTTAATAGTATTGATGTGCTGAAACATTCAGGAGTAGCTCAACTCTGCTGGATTTTGAGTATCTTGGTAGTAGATAATCAATTTATTGACCACATTAAATGATCTGTTTTGAAGCCATTATTGATCCTTATTTCAACGATATTTTTGTCCTCTTGCGTTTTTCTGGGAAAGGATAAGGAGTTCTCCGCTGGAAATTACCAGGTTATTTGCGGCTATACCAATGAGGCTTATTTGAAGGCTAAAGCCGATAATCCGCTAAATGTTGAGCCTGATATCCCCTGTGATCATCCGCTTTATCATCGTTCCTTTCTCTCGCTACGGGATAAAGCACATTTTGTCCTCGCTATAGACGATGTCCTGTTGAATGGTAAATACACATTTAAAGGAAATAAGCTTGAGCTTATAGATGCTGCCAAGGGAAAACTTTCCTTGGATATTATCCAGATAAACAAGGATTTTGTGCAGTTGAAAGGTGACTTCTCTCCATTTAATTCCGCCCATTTGCCCAATACCGAACGCCTATATATCAATTTCGAATTGGACAAGACTCCCATTCGCGAGCAGCCTAGTAAATTTGATAGCGAAGTCAATCTGTGGCGTAATATTCCAACAAGAGCTGAGAACGAGCGAGAGATAAAGGCCCGAGCATTGAATTTTTTGGATTATTCGATTGCCTATTTTCAGCATATCTCTAATTCCGGTGTTCATAATGATTATAAAATAGATGGGGTCGAATCTCCGATTACCTATGCCCGAAATGGAATAGTATTAAAAAGATGGGAAGATGTTCCTGTCTCGTGGAAGGAGCTGTTTTACAACGAGGAAAATGCATTGGTTGCCTATAAATATTTAATGGATGGGTTTAAGTACGGACAGAAGGAGAAGTATAGTGTTTCCGGTCTATTGTTAATCACATTCTATTTAAAGAACCTACGCAATGCTCTTTCTACTTTGGAGTAATTTGGGCGGGAAAAAATTGGCACGAGGCAGCTTTGGTGCCATAATTTTTAGATTTTCAAAAAAATATTTTTGTTGTTTGGTTTTTTAAAACGATATTAGCAACGCTTATAGAGAAAGGCCGAGGGACTAGACCCAGTGAAGCCTTAGCAACCTGTATTGTTCAAGGTGCTAAATTCTACCCTGCTCCATGTGGGAAAGATAAGTTACATGCAGATAGACATATCCTCGACTTGTGCGTTTCGATGTAAGCCAACCCAAACTTAAAACAGTTTTTTAATGAAGATTACCGACCATATCCAGAACGCTAAAGGAAAAACATTGTTTTCTTTTGAGCTATTGCCGCCTGCTAAAGGACAGGGCATCCAAAGTATTTTCAAAACAATGGATGAACTGATGGAATTTAAACCACCTTTTATTGATGTAACTTATCATCGTGAAGATTACATCTATAAGGAACATGCTAGCGGGTTATTGGAACGTGTGTCCTATCGCAAGCGCCCGGGAACAGTGGCAATATGTGCTGCTATCATGAATAAATATAAGGTGGACGCAGTCCCGCATCTGATATGCGGAGGCTTTACCAAAGAGGAAACGGAAAATGCTTTGATTGACCTGAATTTCCTGGGTATCGACAATGTGTTGGTGCTGCGAGGTGATGCGCGCAAAGGCGATGCTGATTTTATTCCAACTGAAGGTGGCCATGCTTTTGCAACGGATCTATTGGAGCAGGTCACAGATATGAATAAGGGGAAATATCTCCATGAAGATATTATTACATCTGAGAAAACTGATTTTTGTATTGGTGTTGCCGGATATCCTGAGAAGCATTTTGAATCCCCTAATTTCAATACAGACTTTAAATACCTGAAGCAAAAAGTCGACATGGGGGCCGAATTTATCGTGACACAGATGTTCTTTAATGTAGAAAAATACAAGGAATTTGTGACCAAATGTCGGGACAACGGAATTCATGTACCTATTATTCCGGGGCTCAAACCTTTGACGACAAAAAAACAGTTGGTCACATTGCCACGAATTTTCCACTTGGATATTCCAGAGGAATTGAGCGATGCCGTTGCATCATGTAAAACCAATGCCGATGTGAGGCAAGTAGGTGAAGAATGGCTTGTGCAACAATGTCAGGAGCTGATTAAATTTGGTGCGCCTGTGTTGCATTTTTATACCATGAGTAATCCCGGGCCAACCAAAAAAATCGTTGAAAAATTAGCCTAAAAATCAAAAAAAGCGAGGGAAGCCCCTCGCTTTTTTTATTGAACCTATAGTAGGCATACCATTATACCTATTGCGAAAGAATTCCTGTACATGCAATTGTTGCCTTCATGTATATACGGGGCTTAAGATGAAATCAGCCCCCTTTTAAAAAAATATATTTCTCTTTTCATTATAGAAGAGGTTTCTTTAGAAAAAATATTTTTAGATAGATCATGGTGTTAAATAGTGTTAATTAACATTTTTAAATCGAGATAACTGTTTAATTTAAAGTACTAAAAGGAATAAAGATTTAGACCAATTGACCTTATGACGTACAGTAAATTAAATACTCTATTCGGTTTGACCTGTGGCCTCGTTGCTACGTTTGTGTACATTGCTACCGTCGAAAAGACCGTGAGTTGGTGGGACTGTGGTGAATTTATTGCATGTGCCTACAAGCTTGAGGTTGCCCATCAACCTGGAGCACCCCTATTTTTGCTTATTCAGAATGTTTTTTCCAATCTGGCATTCGGTAACACCGGGAAGATAGCCTACTGGATGAATATTGGTTCGGCGATTTGTAGTGGTATGACGGTGGCATTCTTATTCTGGACAATCACCGCAATAGCCAAGAAGATTTTGAAAAGGCCACAGCAGCCTACTTTCTCTTACTACTTACAGCTATTCGCTGCAGGGACAGTCGGAGCAATGGCTTTCAGCTTTAGCGATACATTTTGGTATTCCGCTGTGGAATCTGAAGTATACGCGATGTCCTCGCTTTGTACAGCAGTGGTTTTCTGGGCAATTTTCAAATGGGAAGTGCGGGCGGATCAGTATGGAAGCGACCGCTGGTTGATTTTTATTGCTTTTGTTATGGGACTTTCGATCGGAGTCCACCTCTTAAATCTGTTGGCTATTCCCGCCATAGCTATGGTGGTCTATTTTAAAAGGACCTCGGAAATAAATCTGAGAGGTATTTTAGTTGCATTTTTATTGAGTTTGTTGGTTCTGGCAGCAATTCTTTGGGGTATCATTCAGTGGTTGGTAGCTTTTGCTTCAAAAATAGACCTGTTGTTTGTGAATTCGCTCGGACTGGGGTTTGGGGCTGGAATTCTCTTCTTATGCATACTTATCGGTGGTACCATTGTATATGGCCTTTTTTATTCACATAGAAACCGGAAGTATACGTTAAATACGGCCTTATTGGCCTTTTGTTTCATTCTATTTGGTTATAGTTCCTATTCCATGGTATTGATCCGCGGAAAAGCGAATCCATCCCTCAATAATAATGCGCCTGATAATGTATTTTCGTTTTTAGGTTATTTGAGCCGCGAGCAGTACACACAGGAGCCTTTGGTGAAAGGGCCATATTACGATTCGAAAGCTATAGACATAAAAAGTAAGACTGGTTATCGGAAAGATGAGTCCAATTATACAGCATTTACACAGGTTGATAAGTATGATTTTGATCGAGAAACATTTTTTCCGCGTATCTATAGCCAGGATCCAAATCATCAAGCTTACTATAGAAGTTATCTCAAATTAAAAGACGGTGAAAGACCGCAGTTTTCTGATAACTTTAAGTTTTTCTTTCATTTTCAATTGGGGGAAATGTATGCACGTTATTTCTTATGGAATTTTGTGGGAAGACAGAATGATAAGCAGGGTTATGGGTCATATACCGATGGGAATTGGCTTTCAGGATTAAAAAAGTTTGACAATTGGCGTCTTGGCGGACAATATGATCTCCCAGAATCACAGCAAAATGATCCCAGCCGAAATACGTATTTTTTCCTGCCTTTATTATTGGGTATAGCAGGAGCGATTTGGTTATATACGCACCATAAGCCCTATACTTTGGTGGTGACTTTATTATTCGTTTTCACTGGTATAGCGATTGTTGTGTATCTTAACCAAACTCCGTTACAACCCCGTGAACGTGATTATGCTTATGCGGGATCCTTTTACGCTTTTGCTATTTGGATCGGGCTAGGTACAATAGCATTGGTGCGTTTTTTAAAGCGTTTTGTTCAGACCCCTTATGCGTTAGTTACAGGTTTATCTTTTGCACTTTTGGGCGGGCCGATTATTCTGCTACATCAAAACTGGGATGATCATAATCGTTCCGAAAAATCCTTGGCACGGGATATTGCACGCAATTACCTTGAAACCTGCGCACCGAATGCGATCTTATTTACCTATGGCGATCATGATACCTTTCCGTTATGGTATTTGCAAGAGGTGGAAGGTGTTCGTCCAGACGTCAGAATAGTTGTACTGAGTTACTTAACGGGTGATTGGTATATGCAGCAGGCCAAGAAACCGACCTATCAGGCTGATGGACTTCCGATTGCAATCCCTGCCGAAAAAACAAAAAAGGGTATTCGCGATTATATCCCATTTATAGATCGACAGTTGAATGCTGCTGTTGATATTCAACAGTTATTGCAGTTTGTTACTTCCGATAATCCAGATTATAAAGTTCAGCTGAATTCGGGTAGTTTGGAGAATTATTTCCCGACTAAGAAGGTTAGATTGGCTATCGATAAAGCTGAGGTGTTAAGAAAGAACGCTGTACCGGCTTATCTACAGCATGCAGTTGTTTCTACAATGGAATGGGAAATTCCCGGGGATCACTTATCCCGATCGGATCTGACTTTGTTGTCCCTCCTTGAAAATAATCATTGGGATCGACCGATCTATTTTTCAAATATGCTGCCCGGTGATATTAAGTTGGGACTGGATAAATATCTTGTCAATGAAGGATTCGCTTCAAGGCTGATGCCCGTTGCTGTGACCAATGAACAGCAGGCGTCTGCTGGCGAGATGACAGCTTTCGTCGATGTGGAAGCCTTATATGATAATATCATGCATAAATACAATTGGGGGAATATCAAGAATGCAAAATATTTAGATACCGATTCCTTTCGCTTCTCGAGTATGTATGCGCGGGATATTTTTGGTAAGACAGCACGGTTACTGTTGGAAAACGGACAGGTCAAACGAGCTGGAGAAGTGGCCAAGAAAGCTTACGACCAATTGCCGGATCGAGTATATGCAATGTCGGATGCGATTAATTATGTAGATATCATTGATAGCCTATACCGTTCCGGACAAGGGCACCTTGCCGGAAATATCGTAGACAGAAACCTGGATTATGTTTCACAAAATATGGACTATTTACACCAATTGGTATTAGATCAAAAAAATCTAGGCTTTGAATGGAGCGAAATGCAGACGGCATTAGACTCGGTGGATCGTTATCGAGATATTTTATTGACAGCCAATGATAGCAAGCGGTTGGCACGTGTTGAGGGGCTTAGAAAACAGTATCAGCAATGGTATGGCATAGAATAGAAAAGTAAAAGGTCGGAATTGTTTCCGACCTTTTACTTTTTATGGTTTACTTAACCATTTTTCTTTACTTCTTTTCCCCAAGAGTCTTTCAATGTAACTGTACGGTTAAAGACCAAGTGTTCAGGGGTGGAATGTGTGTCCAAAGTAAAATAGCCTAAACGAATGAATTGATACCCTTTTCCTGGGGTAGCAGTAGCTAGATCTGGTTCGATATAAGCACGTTCAATTATATGTAAACTTTCAGGATTAATAGAATCTTTGAAGTTTTCGGCTGCAGCTGGATTTTCATCATTGAATAACCTGTCATATAATCTTACCTCAGCTTCCTTTGCATGGGGAACAGAAATCCAATGAATCGTTCCCTTAACTTTCAATCCAGATGTATCTTCGCCCGATTTTGAATTAGGGATATAAGTACAATGTACTTCTGTTACCTTTCCATTTTCATCTTTGATGAAATCGTTACAAGTAACGATATAGGCGTGTTTTAGTCGAACAGAAAGGCCCGGGCCGAGACGGAAGAATTTTTTTGGAGCATCTTCCATAAAGTCCTCTCGTTCAATCCAAAGTTCTTTGGAAAAAGGTATAGTCCTATGGCCCTCACCACCTTCAACTTCAGGGTTATTCTCACCGACTAAATCTTCTACTTGGCCATCTGGATAATTTGTGATCACTAATTTGATCGGATCAAGGACAGCCATTCTGCGCCAGGCAGTTTTATTCAGATCCTCACGGATACAAAACTCCAGTAAACTGACGTCAATCATGTTTTCCCGTTTTTGAACGCCGATCTTGTCGCAGAAGTTACGAATACTCGCGGGAGTATATCCTCTTCTTCTTAAACCCGAGATTGTTGGCATCCGTGGGTCATCCCAGCTTTCCACAAACTTATCATTGACTAGTTGCAATAGTTTACGCTTGCTCATGACCGTATATGTCATATTTAAGCGTGCAAATTCATATTGTTTTGAGGGGAAAATTTCCAATTTCTCAATACACCAGTCATACAGGGGACGATGCGGAATAAATTCTAGTGTACAGATCGAATGTGTGATCTTCTCTATAGAATCCGATTGTCCATGTGCAAAATCATACATGGGGTAGATGCACCATTGATTGCCTGTCCGGTGATGATGAGCGTGTTTGATGCGGTACAACAAAGGATCGCGCATATGCATATTCGGGCTAGCCAAATCTATCTTTGCGCGTAGTACCTTTTCGCCATCTTTGTATTTACCGGCACGCATGTCTGCGAATAGAGCTAGATTTTCTTCAATAGACCTGTCGCGATAGGGAGTTGGAACTCCCGGTTCCGTTGGCGTGCCTTTTGCTGCTGCAATTTCTTCAGCTGTACTATCGTCAACATAAGCTAAACCTTTTTTTATGAGCTCAACAGCGTAGCTGTAAAGTGTCTCAAAGTAATCCGAAGTATATAATTCCTCTGCCCACTGGAATCCAAGCCATTGAATATCTTTCTTGATGCTTTCAACATACTCTATATCCTCAGTGACAGGGTTAGTGTCATCAAAACGTAGATTAGTCTTGCCATTATACTGCTGTGCTAATCCAAAATTCAAGCAGATAGACTTGGCGTGACCAATGTGGAGGTAACCATTTGGCTCAGGAGGAAAACGTGTTAATACACGTCCGCCATGTTTTCCTGTACGAAGATCCTCTTCGACAATTTCCTCGATAAAATTTAATGATTTTTCTTCACTCATAGTACAAAGTTAATTATTCGCGGCGAGATATTAGCTAGGAGATCGTAGATATTCGGCTTAGCGTGAGCGGTTAAATGAGACAGTCGATTTGTTTAGCACTAACGGGCCTCGTAGCAAGTGGATCTCAAACAAAAAAGGGGCACTCTAAATTGAAATGCCCCTTTTACCGATTTTGATACTACTCTATTTATAAGTGAAGACTTCTCCTAACTCATCATTATTGGTGAAAGTACAGTGTTGGTCAATCAATTCTCCTGTACCGATATTGATAATCATACCATGGACCGCAAGATCGTCACGTTCTTTCCAAGCATTTTGAATGATCGATGTCGCGCAAAGATTAAAAACTTGCTCCTGTACATTGAGCTCGATTAAACGGTCTACTTTTTTGTCATGCTCTTGGATTGCATCGATCTCTTTACTGTGTAGGCGATATACATCTTTGATATGGCCCAGCCAATTGTCGATAATACCATACTGCTTGCGGCTTAAAGAAGCAGCTACGCCACCACAACCGTAGTGTCCAGCAACAATGACATGTTTAACTTTCAAAACATTAACCGCATAGTCTAATACGGAAAGCATACTCATATCAGAGTGGATAACCATGTTGGCGATGTTGCGGTGTACGAATACCTCTCCGGGCTTTGTGCCTGTCAATTCGTTGGCAGGTACACGGCTATCAGCACAGCCAATCCACAGAATTTCGGGATTCTGACCTTTTGCAAGTTGTTGGAAACGACCTGTCGTGTCATTTTTTACAAAATCCATCCACTCTTGGTTTCCCTTAATAATATTGTCAAATCCTGCTTTTAAATCTTTATTTTCCATATTTCCTATTTGCCCCGGAGGGGCACTTTTTCAATTTTATAATAATACAAATTTTTAACTCTGTTGTTTACGGGTAACAACTTTATTTTTTATAGACTACCTGTAAAAGCTCAATCTCCTTGCCTTTACTTTTGGCATTCTGTTCAAAATCTTTTATGACCTCGATGACATCCTTATCGATAAATTTACTGAACGTCCCGTCAATACGGATCTTACTGACCGATTTTGGTAAGTTATATAGTTTCTGTTGGATAGGAACTTTGTTCAAAAATGAAACTTCCTCTGCTAATACAATGACGGCCTTATCCTCTTCGTTGTCCTTCTCAATATTATATTTAAAAGCATTTTTCATATTTGCTCTTAAAATATAGAATGTTGCTACAACAATTCCAATTCCAACCCCCATCAATAAATCTGTCAATACGATAGCAACAATAGTTACAAAAAACGGAATAAATTGATCCAATCCTTTACGATACATAGACGTAAATAAGCTTGGTTTAGCTAATTTATAGCCGGTATGAAGTAAAATTGCAGCAAGACATGCTAGAGGAATCATATTTAACATCGTGGGAATAGCCAGCATAGCAACGAGTAACCAAATACCGTGTAAAATGGCAGATTGCCTTGTTTTTCCACCCGCATTCACATTCGCTGATGAACGTACAATAACAGATGTCAAAGGTAACCCGCCCAAGAGGCCGCTTGTCATATTACCAATTCCCTGGGCAACTAGTTCACGGTTAGTCGGTGTGTTCCGTTTATATGGATCAATCTTATCTACCGCTTCTATACTCAATAGGGTCTCCAAGCTAGCAATAATAGCAATCGTAAATGCGGCTATCCAAACATCTTTATTGACGATCTGGGTGAAGTCAGGCAATGTGAATAAACCTGTAAATTCGGCAAACGAGCCTACAATTGGCACGAGTACAAATTGTTTATCGTGCAATTGAAAAGATGAACCCTTAAAGAGATAAGCCAAAGCAACACCGACAATAACGACAACCAGTGGTGCGGGAACTTTATTCAATTTAGGGATTGCTGGCCAAAAGATCAGGATCGCTAACGATAAGGCACAGATGATCAATGCGCCAAAATTGATGGCTGAGGCAACGGTGTCAAAATATGCACCTATACCATGCCCATTGTCCAGTTCAAAAGCATGTGTTTCAATTAAGCCCAAGGCCAAAGGAATTTGTTTCATGATAATGGTAATACCGATAGCAGCCAACATACCGACAATAACTGCGGAGGGAAAATAATTTCCGATCATACCCGCTTTTAAAATACCAAGAATCACCTGAACCACACCTGCGATGACAACCGCAAGTAGAAAGGTCTCATAAGCACCTAGGCTCTGGATAGCTCCTAGAACAATAACTGTGAGGCCAGCAGCGGGCCCACTGACACTGAGTGGAGATTTACTGATTGAAGCAACAACGATTCCACCAATTACACCAGTCAATAATCCTGCAAACAATGGCGCACCTGAGGCCATTGCAATTCCCAAACATAATGGAAGTGCCACCAAAAACACCACAACACTAGCAGGGAAGTCATATTTTAAGTCTCTTTTCGAAAGTTTCAGAAAAGCCGACGTACGAGTTCCAAACATAAAATTTGTGTTTATCTGTATAATAAATCTTTCTAACAACACCTGCACAGAATAATAATGAACCACCTATTGGAGGTCTCAAGATACTAAGGAGCATTGTGCTTTCAGAAAAAAATCAATAAGAAACCGCATACTGGGATTCAGCATGAGGACGATTTGAATACATCCCATAGGGATGCCTTTATTAACAGTTAGGAGGCGGCGTTGGAACCGTAGGATGGAAAGCTAAAATGCTTTTCTCGTTTTTAAGGTAATTCTTTTGTTTTCCTTGGTTCTCAACAATGATAGTCTCGAATACAATGGGTTCGTCTGATTTTGTATTGAAAAATTTTGATGCGGTCTCAAGCGTATCTGTGCTTGCGCCATTATTGTTCTCGATTTCTATTTGTAAAACAATTTGTAAAATGGTATTCTGGTCTAAGCTATTGGAAAAAATAGGCGATATAGAGATGGCCATCTTTGTGAAAAAGATGATCGCACATAGGAATGCTGCCACAAATCTAAATCTCTTATTTAACATTTTTTAGTACCTTTAATGGTGTTGTTTTACATCGTAAAAATAGCAATTCTATGTTAATTTCAAATTAAAAGTGCATACAAAATGAATTTTGGCACGAAATTGTGACGGAAAGATTATTTTTTGGAGAGTTTTCAATATCATTTATGAACTATAAATATTAAGCCTTTTCTATGGCAAATAAAGAACAATTTATCGAGAAGGTTCAGGCTTCTTATAACCCCAAGGGGGCTTTTATATATTTGGGAGCGGGTATTTTGAATGGTGAGATTTTAGCAGATGCAAAGGTCAATCTGGCACTGAAAATGATGAATCGACATGGGCTGATTGCCGGTGCGACAGGAACAGGTAAAACCAGGACGCTCCAATTGATTGCCGAGCAATTATCAGATGCATCCGTGCCCGTATTTATGCTTGATGTAAAAGGTGATCTTTCTGGTCTTGCAGTTCCCGGAGTGACCAATCAGGCATTGCTGGATCGGGGAAATGCGGTAGGAGTGCCTTTCGAACCGGCCAGTTTTCCCGTAGAACTTTATTCCTTGTCAGGCAATAAGGGAATTCCCATGCGCATTACAATAGAAGATTTCGGGCCTGTGCTATTGGGTAGGATCTTGGAGTTGAATGAAACACAGACCGGAGTTTTGGCCGCCATGTTTAAGTATGCACAGGATCATCAAATGCCATTAATAGATTTTACCGATACCAAGAAGTTATTAACTTATCTTTCTGACGGTCCAGGGAGTGAGGAGATCAAAAACGATTACGGTAAGATCAGTTCGGCGAGTTCAGGTACAATTTTGCGTAAGATTGTCGCTTTGGAACAACAAGGCCTAGCGCATATCTTTGGGGAAAAGGAATTTGATATCAGCGATTTATTTCAGAAAGTTGACGGAAAGGGTATGATTAGCCTATTGAATATTTCCGATGTGCAGGATCAACCCGTACTCTATTCAACATTTTTATTGAGCCTGCTCGCGCAGCTGTTTAAGAACATGCCTGAAGTGGGGGATTTGGACAAGCCAAAACTGATATTTTTCTTTGATGAGGCACATCTTCTTTTCAATGGGGCGTCCAAAGCATTTCTAACGCAGGTGGATCAGATTATCCGGCTTATCCGATCTAAAGGCATCGGCGTGTTTTTCTGTACTCAGTCCCCAACGGATGTTCCCGAATCGGTATTGGCGCAATTGGGAAACCGTGTACAACATGCTTTGCGGGCCTTTACGCCTAATGATGCCGAAAATCTAAAAAAAACAGTGAAAACCTACCCTAAATCGGATTTCTATGAGATTGACCAGATTTTAACATCATTAGGTACCGGTCAAGCGTTAATTACGGTATTGAACGACAAGGGCATTCCTACGGAAGTTGTGGCTACCCATTTGGTACCGGCCCGTGCGGTAATGGGGCCTGCAGATGATGCAACAATCAATCAGATTATCAATCAGTCCGACTTAAGAGCGAAATATCAGGAAAGACAGGAAAATCGCTCTGCTGCCGAAATTATCGATGAGAAAATGCAGGTTGTTCAACAGGAAGAACAGCGCGCCGCTGCAGAAAAGGAGGCTGCCAAAGCTGATCGACCAACATCAAGAAGGCAAACACCATTGGAGGCTGCACAGCGTACCGCGACAACAACACTTGCTAGAGAAGGAGTCAAGCTGCTAGGGAAATTGGCAACAGGGCTATTGAATGCATTCTTAAAGAAGAAATAACACTAATTTTTAATAATTTTCGTTCCAATACGCTATTTTTAGAAACCGATTGATACTTAGCTAAATTTGCTTTTAAGGGCAAATTTAGCTAAGTTTGCGGACGAAAAGAAAGTTCTATTAACGCAATTTAAATATGAGTAAACCAACCCTTTTGATTTTGGCAGCAGGAATGGCTAGCCGGTATGGTTCTTTAAAACAAGTAGATGGTTTTGGCCCACACGGCGAGACAATTATTGACTATTCAATCTATGATGCCATTCGTGCAGGATTTGGAAAAGTAGTCTTCATTATCCGGGAAGAATTCCTGGAGAAGATGAAAGATGTTTTTGATAAAAAATTGGAAGGTAAAATAGAAGTAGACTACGCTTTTCAAAATTTTGATTTAACGAAGTTTGGCGTAAATCACGTCATTGAAAGAACGAAACCTTGGGGTACAGCACACGCTGTGATGAGCGCTAGGGATAAAGTGAACGAACCTTTCTGTGTGATCAATGCGGACGATTTCTATGGCTCAGATTCTTTCAACAAAATGGCTAAGTTTTTAACGACTGAAGTCTCAGACGAACAGATGTCATTGATGGGTTTTCAGGTCGGAAATACAATGTCTGATTACGGCTATGTATCACGTGGAGTATGTGAAGTTAGTCCTACAGGCCATATGGAAAGTGTTACTGAGCGTACCAATATCTATTACAAAGGTGAGGGTGACGATCGCAAGATCGTTTATGAGGAAAATGGTGTTGAACACGATCTAGATCCTGAAACACGAGTTTCGATGAACTTTTGGGGCTTTACACCGAAGATATTCGAAGTTGCACAGGCAATGTTCCCAGCTTTTGTTGAAGAAAACAAAGAGAATTTGAAAGCTGAATTCTTTATTCCTTCGGTTCCAGACTATATGGTGAAACATAAACTAGCAGATTTCAAAGTAATCCCGACATCATCGAAATGGTTTGGGGTAACTTATAAAGAAGATAAACCTATCGTTCAAGAATCAATTTCGAAATTGGTTGCTGATGGTGTATATCCTGAAAAGTTATTTTAAGAGCTAACAGAAATAGCTTATATTGAACCTGTATTGTGTCAAACAATACAGGTTTTTTTTGCCTAACAATGCAGATGTTCTGGACAGGCATTGTGCTGTTTTCGGATATGGAGTCCTTGGAAGCAGCCAAGATTAAACCGGCACATTAGATTATGATAGAAAATCGAATTATTTGAATGAAAAAAATACGTAAGGTGTTAGGATATATTGTTTTAGGAATTCTTGGTTTTTGTGTTTTATATGTTGTTGCCGAGTATTGTCTTTCACGACTCGCTGTATCATCCAAAAAGGTTCCTATGGACCGCAACATTCAGGTATTTGTTAAATCGAATGGTATACATACGGATATTGTGTTACCGGTTATTATGAAAGAGCTGGATTGGTCTCATATATTCCCTTATACCAACACGGTTGGTAAAAAAACAGGTTATCAATATATGGGGATAGGCTGGGGGGACAAAGGCTTTTATTTGGATACACCGGAGTGGAAAGATCTCAAGGCTTCAACGGCCTTTGTGGCAGCCTTTGGGTTAGGACAGTCTGCAATCCATGTGACCTACTATAATTCCATTCGAGAGAATGACTTATGTTTTGGGTATAAGATAAATGAAGAGCAATATCGCGTACTCGTAAAGTATATCTATGATTCGTTGGATTTGCATGAAGGTAAACCTATATTGGTTGATACAGACGCACAATACGATGACGCAGATGCTTTTTATGAAGCCAAAGGAGCATATAGTATGTTCTATTCCTGTAATACCTGGACGAACAATGCGTTGAAGAAGGCGGACATGCCAGCGGGGGTCTGGGCTACATTGGATAAAGGAATATTGAGCCATTATCGGAAGTAGCCTGGGCTATTGAATTCTTTTAAGAAAATATAGATAAACAGCTCCTTCGCTTTTTGAAGTGTTAAACCGAGGAGCTGTTCTTAGAAACAAAAAAGCTCCGGGTATGCATACCCGAAGCTTTTTTGTTATCAGGAGGAGTGATTATTTCACTTCTTCGTAATCTACGTCAGTTACGTCATCACCACCTTGGTTTCCACCTTGTGCTTGACCAGCATCTCCTTGAGGTTGTTGTGCGCCACCTTGAGAAGCAGCGTACATTTCTTCAGAAGCGGCATTCCAAGCATTTTGCAATTCTTCAGAAGCTGAATCAATATCGGCGAAGTTTTTCGCTTCATATGCAGCTTTTAATTTCGTTAAGCCAGCTTCAATAGGAGCTTTCTTATCTGCAGAAATTTTGTCGCCATATTCTTTCAATTGTTTTTCAGTTGAGAAGATCAGGGCATCTGCTGCATTTACTTTGTCAGCTTCTTCTTTCATTTTTTTATCAGCATCAGCATTTGCTTCAGCTTCTTCTTTCATGCGTTTGATTTCGTCATCAGATAAACCTGAAGATGCTTCAATACGGATGTTTTGCTCTTTGCCAGTTGCTTTATCTTTTGCTGACACTTTGATGATACCGTTGGCATCAATGTCAAAAGTAACTTCAATTTGAGGCACTCCACGAGGTGCAGGAGGGATATCGTTCAGATGGAAACGACCGATTGTACGGTTTTGGTTTGCCATTGGACGCTCACCTTGTAAGATGTGGATTTCCACAGATGGTTGATTATCTGAAGCTGTTGAGAATGTTTCCGATTTTTTAGTCGGGATAGTTGTATTTGCTTCAATCAATTTAGTCATTACACCACCCATTGTTTCGATACCCAATGAAAGTGGAGTTACATCCAATAATAGTACATCTTTTACTTCACCAGTTAATACACCACCTTGAATAGCAGCGCCTAAAGCAACAACTTCGTCAGGGTTTACACCTTTAGAAGGCTCTTTCCCGAAGAAAGCTTTTACAGCGTCAACAATAGCAGGGATACGCGTAGAACCACCTACTAAGATAATTTCGTCGATATCTGACTTGCTGAAACCGGCATTTTTCAACGCAGACTCACAAGGAGCAATTGTTCTCTTGATCAAGTCAGCTGCCAAGGCTTCAAATTTAGCGCGTGATAATGTACGAACTAAGTGTTTTGGACCAGTTGCATCTGCCGTGATATAGGGTAAGTTGATTTCAGTAGAAGTTGCACTAGATAATTCAATTTTCGCTTTTTCAGCAGCTTCTTTCAAACGTTGCAACGCCATTGGGTCTTTTTTCAAGTCAAAGCCATTGTTTTCGTTTTTGAATTCTTCATTCAACCAGTTGATGATCACGTTGTCGAAGTCATCACCACCTAAGTGTGTATCACCGTCGGTAGATTTTACTTCAAATACACCATCACCCAATTCCAATACGGAAACGTCATGTGTACCACCACCACAGTCAAAAACGACGATTTTCATGTCTTTGTGTGCTTTATCCAAACCGTAAGCTAAAGCAGCGGCAGTAGGTTCGTTGATGATACGTTTAACAGATAAACCAGCAATTTCACCAGCTTCTTTTGTCGCTTGACGTTGCGCATCGTTAAAGTATGCAGGTACTGTAATAACAGCTTCTGTTACTTCTTGTCCTAAGAAATCCTCAGCTGTTTTCTTCATTTTTTGAAGAATCATTGCAGAGATCTCTTGTGGTGTGTATTTACGGTCGTCAATTTCTACGCGCGGTGTATTGTTGTCACCTTTAACGATTTTATAAGGTACGTGTTCAGCTTCTTTTACGGCCTCATCATATGAAAGTCCCATGAAACGTTTAATAGAATAAATCGTTTTATGTGGATTAGTAATTGCTTGACGTTTAGCTGGATCACCCACTTTACGTTCACCACCCTCTACGAAAGCTACAATGGAAGGAGTGGTACGTTTACCTTCGTTATTCGTAATTACTACAGGCTCGTTACCTTCCATTACGGCAACACATGAGTTTGTAGTACCTAAGTCAATTCCTATAATTTTAGACATATCTTGTATTTTAATTTTTTACTTAATAAATTCTATCACTCTATTATCAACCCTTATGCCAATCCGAATGTTTTGTAAAAAAATCACTATTTGTCATCAATTTGTCCTTAGGTCCTGCCAAACTGACATTTTCAATACACAAGTTGCTCCAAGATCCGTTTTTTAGCTGACTCATTTTGACGATTGCGTGGCATATATCTGCCAAAGAGTGCTGTAAATTCTTCCAGTTGCATTTGTTTTGATTTTTTGTCTCGCCAATCTGTGGGGACGAGATTATTGGTATAGGCGATATTTGTTGCCCAATATTGGATATGCATCTCTGGTATGACCAGCCCCAATATCATACCCGGAAGACCATGGCTCAGGGCAGGGCCTGCAGAGACCGGTATTTCTTCTGCATAATAAGCAATCAAATAGAGTGAATCTTTGCTAGCTCCATTCACCCTTCGGCAGTTGATACCTGCGATATTGCGAAACTCCTCAGTAAAGCGCCAGGTGATGCTATCTAATGTTTCTGATAGCAAATATTTTTCATCGATGTCCAATTGAATCTCGGCTTTCCCAGTTTTCAGATCTTGGTAAAGTACTTTTCCATTTTTACTGGCTCCGCCTCTGAGGGTACTTCGCTGATTACTCTTACCCACGCTTCGCGGCACGCCCTGATTTCTGCCAGCTCGGCCACTTGCTGTGATACTTGGGGCGCCCATTTTGATTTCACGGGCTTGCTTTTCCGTCGTTGTAGTTTCCTCTGGCATGAGCACTGTAGCATTCTCATCGAAATAAAGATTAAGTTTTTCTGTACGTGAATCAGGCATCTTATCAATATGTTCCATGAAGTTTAAGCCCCGATCCATCATCTTTGAACCCATGTCGTTGGACATCTGACGCATCAATGCTTTTGTATAAATTATCTTGTCGAAACTGATGGTGCCTCTGCTGCCAAAATAGGCATATTGAGCCTGGAGAGATAAACTGGCAACGAAGCATATAATAATGGTTAAATATGTTCTAATCATTGCTTTTTCCTAAATATTTATTGAAGTCCCATTTGAGGCCTACTAGAAAATATTGTGTTAATACTTGTTGGATGGATTCCGAATAGTTAGTATCGCTGCCATTCCGACGTGTATTGTTAAATGTGTTAAAGATATCAAAAGCCTTAAGACTTACTGTCAGACTTTCATCTTTCAGCACCTTTTTCTCTAGTTCCATGTTGATGTAAAATTGATTTATTGATTTCTTGTACAGTTTGGTTGGTCCTGTATAGCTATAAAAGATATTTGTCACGATGTTGAACCGCTTTGGTAGAAAGTATTTAACATATCCCGAGGCTCCCCCTTCAAAGTTGGTCGCATTATATTGGGTGTTGATCGAGTTTTGTTGCGCATTAATGCCGGCGTTCAATGAAACATCAAAATCGAAACCCTCTGAATCCTGTTCATTCAAACTGGAGCTGAGTCCAAATGTGGTGTTTTTTGAATTGTTCAGCAGAAACTCGCCTTGGGATTGTCCACTTTCAAATTTTGTGAAGCTATAGCTGTTACTGTATCGTACATTTGCCCCCTTATTGAAGTTAATCCGGCGGTTGGCGACAGGCTGCATATGACTGATGTTTAAGTTACCGCTCCAGTTTGATTTGCCAGCTAAATTTTCGTAGCTGCTGATCTGGGCCGAATTTTCCATAACTGTTATTTTGTTGACAATCGGATTATTCACAAAAGAGAAATTCCCATTAATGTTAATATTCGTTCCCTTCAGTAAACTGAATGCATTATAATTGGCCGAAATGATATTGTTAACGGCGCGTTTTAAGTCTGGGTTACCGATCTGTTGAAATAACGGATTGGTCTGGGGTTGCAACGGTTGTAGCTGATCAAACGAAGGAATGATATTCGAACTGTGGTAAGCTAGTCGAATGTGCCTACTGTTTGAAATACGATAGTTAGCATCAAAATTTAAATTGTTATCCCAGAAATTCCTTGAAAGGTTTATATCCCGGTCGCTGTCACTTAACTTTTGATTTTTGTAGAATATTCGGTTGGATAGATTCATATCCAATTTATCCTTCCGATAGGACAAATAGACATTGATTCCCTGGTTGGTATTATTGTCTATTTGATTCTTAGAGTATAATGGATCTTTCTCATTAGTTGCTTTGTCTCTGGATATCTGTTCATTCCTGTTGTCTGATTGGTTGAAGCTATAACCTAAGGCCAAATTCATAAAGTCATTTAGTCGACTATTGAAATTTAATGAGGTTGAAAAATCATTGCCCTTAGTATTGATGCGTCTATTTTGGTTAATACGTGTTGTATCACTGCTTTTAAATAGAATAGTTTCCGAATTAACCTTGCTTTCCGAATTTGATTCATTATGATTGTTTGCAACCATTAAATTTAATGAACTGCCAGCTTTGAGTCTTTTTCTATAATTCAGGCGAAGATTATTGCTTTGGCTCGAAGTATTCGATTCATTTTTCTCATTAAAGGAGCTGACAGCGGCACCGGCGCCATCATTGGTAGCACTTTCCGATTGACTCAAACTGAAATTATTTGACCAATTGCCGTTGGTTTGTAAGTCTATATTTTGTGTTGAATCGAGCCGCATGGAAATATTGGATCTGATGCCGTTGCTTCTTGCGCTATTTTCACTGCTGCTTTTGCTCTTTCGCTCTAATATCGAGCTGTCGGGAAGGATATTTTTGTTGTAATCTTCTGACCGGTTTTTGTTGCTGCTATTGTTATAGCTATAGTTAGCATTTACTTTTAGCGCCTTTTTGAAGAACTGATTTTCGTAATTTGCGCCTAAAGATGTATTTAGCGGCTCTCCGGTGATCTGATTGTTCATTCGTAAAGATCCTTCATGACTATTAGAGCTTCCCATATTATTATGGTTGGCAGTTATGCCGATGCGCTCAGTCTGGTTGAATTTGGCCGCGAACAGGTTTCCGGCATAGAGCTCTTTCGTCCCGCCCAATATCTCCGCATTTCCGAAGATACCTTTTCTAGCTTTTTCTTTTAATACCACATTGACTGCCTGAATACGGACACCATCATCTATACCGGAGAGTTCGGCCTCTTCTGATTTTTTCTCGTACAATTGTACTTTGTCTACGGCATCTGCGCGAACATTACGTATAGCGATTTTAGGATCATAACCAAAAAACTCTTCCCCATCAATAAAGACTTTCTGTACAGTTTTGCCCTGGGCTGTAATATTCCCTTCGCCCGAAACTGTAAAGCCGGGCAATCGGCGTAAGAGATCCTCGAGTTTGGCATTTTTTTCGGTTTCGAAACTTGCCGCATCATATTCTATGGTGTCACCTTTGATTGTAATAGGGAGTCTGCGTGTAATGATGACTTCTTCAAGCACATTTTTCTGCGAATTGATTTTGATGTCGCCAAAGTCGATATCTTGTCCTTTGAGCTCAATAGTATCACTATAAAGTTCAAACTTTGGATAAGTTGCTAAAAGTATATAGCTACCAGGCTTAATATTTTTGATCTGAAACTTTCCCTCCTCATTGGCCCTATTGAAATAACGGAGAACGGAATCGGTGTTCAATAGAATGACAGAAGCATTGGTCAATGGCTTATTGTCAGCTTTATCTAAAATTTTTCCTTTAATACTTGTCTGGGAATAGGCAGTGCTAATCGCAAAAAATAATAGTAATAATTGAATGAATCTTTTCATTTACTGGTTATATCTGCCAAAGATAATTGAGTTAAATGTTAATAAATGTGAAATCTTATGCGGCAATGTAAAATCTTTGGTAGATGGAGTTTTGACAAAGTTGGATCTAAAAATTACCTTTGCACAAAAATGATGTTATGACTTTTGAAAATTATTTGCAACAATTCGAAGATATTTTGAATCATCCTGAAAATCACCCAACATATCAGGATGATGAATACTATCAATATACAAAAATGAACTGGACAAGGATGGGGCGTTGGTTAAAACGTTTTGAACCGAATGAAACATTCCAGCAGTTTATTGATACGATTTCGGAAAGGCAACAATGGATCATTATTACCGAACCTTGGTGTGGTGATGCGGCACATTCTGTCCCAATGCTTGCAAAGATGGCAGCTAAAAATTCCAATATTACGGTTGATATCCAATTGCGTGATAGCGCACCATTTTTAATAGATTCCTATTTAACAAATGGCGGGAAATCAATTCCAATTCTAGTGATCCGAAATGAAGATGGAGTAGATCTTGCAGTTTGGGGGCCAAGGCCAAAAAATTGCCAGGACTTATTCTTGAGCTTGAAGGAGCAAGGGAAAGATTTCGCGGATATTAAAGAAGAGATTCAAAAATGGTATAATACTGACAAAGGAGCAGAGATTCAAAAAGAGATTCAGGCACTTTTGCAGAAGTAGAAAAGAAACAGCGTCAACGTTTGGCTTTGAATAGTAGAAGTAATATTCAGGTATGTTGCACTGTAAAAAAAAGAGCCAAATTCATCGAATTTGGCTCTTTTTTGAAAATTGCTCTTTAATAGTTTGTTTTTAAATGAGTTGAATACGCCCAATTTTATTAGTCAGAAACATTTTGCATCAATTTCATCGCTGTTGGTGCCTGTGAAAATAACTCGCCTGCTTATTTGCTGCTTTTTGCTTCCAATATAGTTGCAATTTTATGAAACCCTCTTTTTCTGGCATGCTGTAAAGGTGTTACACCTTCGTTGTCAGCTATATTTTTATCGCTGTTGGCGTCCAAAAGTATCTGGACAATGTCCACATATTTTTGACTGCCATCCCCGAGTATGATAGCTTCTAATAGTGCGGTCCAGCCCAGTCTATTGATATGATCTATAGGGAAACCTTTTGTATTGGCTAATAGTTTTACAGTTTCCACATGACCGCGTTCACAGGCTGGAATAAGTGCTGTACCATTGTATCGATTAAAAATCTTGAAATCTGCTCCGTGATCGAGGTAAAGTTTAACTAGTTCAGTATACCCTGAAGCACCAGCGTATAGAAAGGGACTATTTAAGATATTGTCCTGCTGATTCACATTCGCACCATATTGAAGAAGTAATTTGGCCATCGCCAGATCTTTTTTTTCGGTGGCAATCAACAACAGCGATTTTGAATCTTTATCTTTTTGGTTTGCATTTGCTCCTTTATCCAATAGTTCCTTTAACGCATTGACCTGTCCTTTGGAAACAGCTTCAATAATGCTGTTCTGGGCGATATTATCTTGATTTGTCGTGTCCATACTTTTGCATTGTACTGAAAGTGCTGATATAATAACGAGTAGCACTAGTTTAATATATAAATTTTTCATGTTGACGAATGGCTTAGTGATAGTTCTGTTCATTTTGGTTTCTTGATATTCGCTTTTGATATACTACAAATTTAGGTACTAACTAAGCGCTTGTTTTGTTAGATTTATATGGATTATTGTCAAATTTATATAAATCTAATTGTTAATGGTCGAAAATGAATAAACTTAATTAATAAGATATGAATATTGAAGATCTAAGAGAGTATTGCCTGTCCATTGGGCCCGTTACAGAAGAGACCCCTTTTGGGCCCGATACATTGGTATTTAAAGTAGGAGGCAAGATATTTTTATTGGTTGGATTAGATCAGGTCGATATACTCCAATTTAATGTGAAATGTGATCCAGAGAAAGCAGTGGAACTCAGGGAAAGATATGATCAGACGGTATTTCCAGGATATCATATGAACAAAAAACACTGGAATACAGTCATTGCGAATCGGGAACTGAATGATCGGGCATTAGAAGAACTTGTGTTGCACAGTTATAGTCTGATTGTTGAAAGTTTGCCAACTAAAGTTAGACAGGAAATAAAAGGTAGTTAATATTCTTCTGAATTGTAAAGAATTAGTTGCTTAGCAGGAAAAGGTGATCGAAATGACTTTTCTTGGTAGGTATAATAGTAGTTTTGTGCTCATTTCCATGCAGCATCGCCAGCATTGGGAATATATTTACACTAATACTATTTTTTATGAGACAAAGACGAATTTACCCTTGGGTAATTTGTATTATGCTACTTTTTAGCCTTGGGAGTTGCATAAAAGAGGAGGCATTAAATGCTGAGGCTGATATTGAAGGAGCTACTATTCCACAAAGTGACCAATTTTTAAAGAGGAAACCTTCGATTGATAACAATACAGTTGTTTTTTCTCTAAAACGTTTCACGGGAAATTATGTGCAGTCGCCTGAATTTGTATTAACACCTGGCGCGACAATAGAGCCAAAAAGCGGAACACAGCTTGATTTTACTGAACCACAAAAATACACCGTTACTTCTGAGGATGGAGCCTGGTCCAAGACCTACACTGTTTCATTCGTTATTGACGAAGGCGCGGATTTGTATTCCGCATTTGAACATGCGGAAGTGGTAGATACCGATAGCCCAGAAGGACATTATCATAAATTTTATGATCTGACAAAACTTGGACAGAAGACATACAGCTGGGCTACGGCAAATGACGGCTATAATATTTTGGCTGAAACACTTTTGGAAGAAGGAGAGCAATTGGTCCCGGGTTTTTACCCAACATCCCAGATTAACGATGGATATATTGGCAAAGGGGTGCGGCTCATTACTAAAAGTACCGGTTCATTAGGTGGAATTTTCGGAACGCCATTGGCTGCAGGAAATTTATTTCTGGGATCATTTCAAACCACTTTTCCTACAATCAAGTCACCACATTTCGGAGTATTATACGAGGAAAAAACGCCGCCATTGGCTATCAAAGGTTTTTTTAAATATAAGGCTGGGGAAAAATTTGTTGTTAATAATAAGCCATCATCACTCGCCAAGGATACTTGGGATGGTTATGCTTTGTTATTTGAAAGAGCTTTGCCACCCAATGACGATTTTTTGTCTGGAGACCATGGTTTTGTTGATAAGCGAATAGTAGCAATAGCACGGGTTGGAGTCAAAGAACAGATCGAGACTAACGAATGGACAGCGTTTAACTTGCCGTTTTCTTTTGTAAATGGTAAATCATTTGATCCCAATAAGGAATATATGTATACAATTGTATTCAGTTCAAGTAAGGAAGGCGATAAATTTAATGGTGCTGTAGGAAGCACATTGCTTATTGATGAAGTTGAGCTTGTGGTCAATGATAGCCAATAAGCAAGGATCCTTATACTACTGGATTTAGCCACCTTGTAAAATTGCTGTGAGCAATATTAATTAAATTGATAACTAGTGAAGTTTTTACAAAGATGCTTGTTTAAAGAAGAACAGATCAGCAGGTATAAGCCGCTGTCTTTCGAGGACAAACATCCGTCAAAGGAATATTTTAATGAACAAAGTACTATATATAATTGCTGTTTTAATTATGGTGACCGGTGATGTGCATGCACAAAATGGTACACCCAAACGTAATCCAAATTTTTTTAATACAGCTGTTGATTACTCCGTCCAAGCACAATTTAGTATTGGGGGAAGTAGCCCATTGGGCCTTCCTAATACAATACGCAAAATCGAAAGCTACAATCCAGGTTTGCAGGTAGGCTTGGAAGCAAATGCGACAAAGTGGTTGAAGGAAAATAAACCGTGGGGAATTCGCACGGGAATTCGTTTTGAGACGAAAGGAATGAAAACCGAAGCTCAAGTGAAAAATTATCTGACCGAGATTGTGAAAGATAATTCAAAGGTGAAAGGGTACTATACAGGAAAGGTGGAGACGAATGTGCAAAATACCTATCTGACATTACCGGTTTTAGCCGTTTACAGATTGTCGGACCATTGGAATTTATATGGGGGACTCTATTTTTCTACGTTGCTGGATAATACATTTGATGGAAATGTATCGGATGGATATTTGAGACAAAACACTCCGATAGGAACAAAAATTACGTTTGAAGAGGGGAGTCAGGCTTCGTATGATTTCTCTGACAACATCCGAAAATTTCAATGGGGAACACAGCTTGGAGCAGAGTGGAAGATGAACCGACATTTCAAATTGTTGACAGACCTTACCTACGGGTTTAATAATATTTTAGAAGATGATTTTACCTCGATAGATTTTGGTATGCATAATATCTATCTTAATATAGGTTTTGGATATAATTTCTAATAGGAGCGCCCATAAAGGCAATTGCCTGCACGTTGGGATCATTTGATAAAATAAATGCATTTCTTAAAAAGAACAGTCCGTTAGTAATCAAACTAACGGACTGTTTTTATTATAACTTTAAACTAAACTGCTTGTGTTACATTTTTAAGCCAATCTCCCTCAGTCTTTCATCCAAGTACTGTCCAGCGGTATAGTCTTCGTAGACTTTTGGATGAGCTGCGTCAATACAAGAATCTAATGAAGCTAAGCTCATGGATGATTTAGGATGTAAAAAGAACGGAATGGAAAAGCGGGAAGTTCCCATTTTTTCACGCGGAGGATTAACTACACGGTGGGTTGTTGACTTAAGTTTGTTATTAGTCAAACGCTGTAGCATGTCTCCTACGTTGATGACAATGTCTTCTCCTTTTGCTTTGATCGGGAACCATTCTCCATCTTTCGTTAATACTTCTAGTCCATCTGCACTAGCGCCGATTAATAGCGTAATCAGATTGATGTCTTCGTGAGCACCTGCACGTACAGCATCAGGAGCCAAGGCATCTGGATCTGTAATTGGAAAATAATGGATTGCGCGCAAGATCGAGTTACCATTGATGACAAACTGCTCAAAATAATTTTCTTCAAGATTAAGGTAAGTTGCAATTGCTTTTAGTAATTCGCGTCCTGTATCTTCTAGTTTTTTATATACTTCAGCTGTCACACCATTAAATCGAGGTATTTCCTCGACCTCAGGGTTATCTGGAAAGTCAGTTTTTGAATATTCTTCACCAACGATGTTTTGCCCCCGTTGCCAGAATTCCTTTAAATCTGGCGTTTTAGCATCTTTCGCTTTTTCTCTTCCTTTAGCAGTGTATCCACGTTGGCCCGCAAGCTCAGGAAATTCATACTTTTCTTTTATTTCGGTTGGTAAACCAAAGAATTCTGGGACGACCTGATATAATTCCTCAATTAATTCTTTTGATAAACCATGGTTTGCGATCGTTACAAAGCCTGTTTCATTGAAAGCCTTTCCAATATCCTGAATGAATTGATTTCGTTGTTCTTGGGTTCCTTGTGTATAATGCAACAAGTCCAAGCGAGGTATGTTTACTAAAGCCATACGAAGTTGATGTTTGTTTAGGACAAATTTAACGCAATTAATTTTGAATATTAAACATGGATTGTTAATAAATGCTTTATGTTTTTCTTTATTTAGCTGTATTTCAGGTGTTAAAAGTTTTCCACATTAATGTTATGGTCATAAAAATGCAAGAAATAATGTTCTTAAGAGATAGTAGGCGATAATTCATAAAAATTACATTTTCTGGCTTGCTATTCTAATTCTTAACTATTATATTTGTTATGCAAGCATAATAATAAATCGCTTGTGATTACGCTATGGACCAAAATCAGACAATCGACTATTTTTTAAAAACAGGTTGGCAAACGATTGCCAATAAATATAATCAAATTGCTTCGCAGTATGGTTTTACCCAAGCGGCGGGTTATATTTTGATCAATATTCATAAGGAGGGTACGCCTGTTTCTCAGATTGCGAATTTGACGGGGGTTAAAACAACGAGTTTGTCCCGGGTGTTAAATAACTTAGAATCCTTAGGGTTCATTTACCGGGAGACCAGCGAAACGGATAAACGCTCTGTGAAAGTGTATCTGACAGACTTAGGTCGGGAGAAAAGAAGGATAGCCAAGGATGTGGTACGCAATTTTAACCAGTACCTCGCTGATAATTTTTCGGAAAATGAACGTGATCAATTGATAGCTTCTTTGGCTAAGCTCAATGAGCTTGCGACCAATTATAAGGAAGAAGTGATCATATAAAAATTAAACCAAATGTACGGATGTGCATGATAAATATGTTATGATGAACAGAAATATTAGAAAAGTGGCAGTTCTCGGTTCGGGTGTTATGGGCTCGCGAATTGCTTGTCATTTTGCTAACATTGGTGTCGAGGTTTTACTGCTGGATATCGTTCCCCGCGAACTGCTGCCGGCAGAAGAAGCTAAGGGTCTAACGTTAGAGAGTAAAGCCGTTCGGGACCGGATTGTTAACAGTTCGTTGGAGACTGCATTAAAGTCAAATCCTTCACCGATTTACAGCAAATCATTTGTAAAACGTATCAAGACAGGTAATTTTGATGACAATCTTCAAGACATCGCCCAGGTGGACTGGATCATTGAAGTCGTTGTGGAGCGCTTAGATATTAAAAAATCTGTTTTTGACCGGGTTGAACAGTTCCGTAAGCCTGGTACATTAATTACTTCCAATACTTCTGGTATTCCTATTCATCTCATGACAGAGGGCCGTAGTGAAGATTTTAAAGATCATTTCTGCGGTACACACTTCTTCAATCCGCCGCGGTACCTGCCTTTATTGGAGGTGATTCCAACACCACATACTAAGCCCGAGGTTGTCGATTTCATCCTTCATTTTGGTGATAAGATGTTAGGGAAGACAGTTGTGCTATGTAAGGATACACCAGCCTTTATTGGTAACCGGATTGGTGTGTATTCGATGTTGGCAGTGACTCATCTGATTGAGCCCTTGGGATTGACGGTGGAGGAAGTGGACAAATATACAGGTCCAGCAATGGGGCATCCAAAATCAGCAACTTTCCGTACTGCGGATGTTGTCGGTCTCGATACCTTGGTGAATGTAGCCAATGGCCTGGCCCAAAATGCACCTGAAGACGAAGCCAAAGGTGTATTCCAGCTTCCTGCCTTTATCAGTAAGATGGTTGAAAATAAATGGCTAGGTGAAAAAACAAAAAAAGGCTTTTACGAGAAGGTAAAAACAGCTGATGGTAATTCTGAAATTCTTTCCCTAGATCTTAAAACATTAACATTTGGCTCGCAACAGAAAGTTAAGTCAACAACCTTAGAGGCGACCAAACCGGTTGAAGATATCCGTAAACGGATGAAAGTCTATGAACAGGGGACAGACAAGGCTGCGGAGCTTTTCCGTGCCATGCATTATCCTTTATTTGAATATGTTTCACGTCGGGTTCCTGAGATTACAGATGATTTCTTCCGTATTGATGATGCCATGCGTGCCGGCTTTGGTTGGGAGCTCGGTCCATTTGAAGTATGGGATGCTTTAGGGGTGCGTGAGACGCTGGCTAAGATCAAAGCTGAAGAGAAGCGCTTGCCAGGGCAGGATGGTGAGGTGGCGTCCTGGGTGCACGAAATGTTGGATTCAGGACATGAATCTTTCTATAAAATAGAAAATGGCGTTCGCCATTATTACGATATTGCATCCAAATCCTATAAAGCTATTCCTGGAGCAGAGGATTTGATTGTATTGGATCATATCCGTGAAAGCAAAACCGTCTGGAAAAATACAGGTGTTTCCATTATTGATCTCGGTGACGGAATCATCAATTGTGAGTTTCATACCAAGATGAATACCATCGGTGGCGATGTGATTCAGGGCTTGAATAAAGCGATAGATCTTGCCGAAAAAGAATACCGTGGATTGGTTGTTTCCAATGACGGAAAAAACTTCTCTGCTGGAGCCAACATCGGAATGATTTTCATGATGGCTGTGGAGCAGGACTTTGATGAGTTAAATATGGCTGTTCGAGCCTTTCAAAATACGTCCATGCGCTTGCGCTATTCATCCATTCCAGTTGTCGTAGCACCATTTCAGATGACTTTAGGCGGTGGCTGTGAGTTTTCGATGCATGCAGATTTTGTACAGGCGCATGCCGAGACCTATATGGGATTAGTTGAGCTTGGTGTAGGTGTTATTCCCGGTGGCGGTGGAACTAAGGAATTTACATTACGTGCTTCTGAAGAATTTAAAGATGATCAGATTGTTCAAAATACCTTAAAGGATAAATTCTTGACTATTGGTCAGGCTAAAGTTTCGACTTCTGCCTATGAAGCCTACGAATTAGGTTATTTGCAAAAAGATAAATTTGCGATTTCGATGAACCGCGCGCGTTTACTTGCTGATGCTAAAGCGAAAGCACTTGAACTTGCGGACGAAGGATATGTGCAACCAGCTCCACGAAACGATATCAAAGTGTTGGGCAATCAAGGTTTAGGGATTGTATATGTAGGCGCATCATCCATGCGTGAAGGAAATTATATCTCCGATTATGACCGCAAAATATCGGAAAAATTAGGTTGGGTGATGTGTGGTGGCAATCTGTCATCGCCAACGGAAGTGTCCGAACAGTACTTGTTGGATCTTGAGCGCAAAACATTCCTCGAGCTCTGTGCTGAACGTAAAACACTTGAAAGAATTCAGTACATGTTGACAAAAGGAAAGCCTTTACGGAATTAGTATTGGGTATTGAGTAGGTTGCGGAAATCGAAGAAATTGAAAAAATGCTATACAATCTTATAAAGTCTTTAAAATGAATGATAATTGAGTGGTGGTACTCAATACTGAATACCCACTACTCACTACTAAAATAAAAATAATGGAAGCATACATCGTAGGAGGATTTCGTACAGCAGTAGGTAAAGCGCCTCGAGGAGGATTTCGTTTTATGCGGGCTGATGATTTAGCATCAGATGTGATTAAACATCTTGTGTCCACTGTGCCAAATTTAAATAAAGAAGATATAGATGATGTCATCGTGGGTAATGCGATGCCTGAGGCAGAGCAGGGTCTTAATATGGCACGTTTTATTTCCCTAATGGGTCTAGATACTGATAAGGTGCCTGGCGTTACCGTTAATCGCTATTGTGCCTCTGGATTGGAGACGATTGCTACAGCGGTAGCAAAGATCAAGGCCGGTATGGCAGATGTCATTATTGCCGGTGGTGTTGAAGTGATGTCAGGAATGCCTTTCGGAGGCTGGAAAATTGTGCCCAATCCTGTTGTTGCCAAAGAGCATCCTGATTGGTATTGGGGGATGGGACTAACTGCGGAAGCCGTAGCCAAGGACTACAATGTCTCCCGTGAAGATCAAGACGCCTTTGCGCTTAAATCCAATCAAAAGGCTGTAGCCGCTATTCAGAATGGTCATCTTAAAGATGGTATTGTGCCGATTACTGTCAAAGAGAACTATCTGAAAGATGGGAAGATCGCAACACGTGAATATATTGTGGATACCGATGAAGGGCCTCGGGCAGATACATCCCTGGAAGCTTTGAGTAAGTTGAAGCCGGTTTTCGCTGCTAACGGTTCAGTAACAGCCGGAAACTCCTCCCAAACATCGGATGGTGCCGCCTTTGTACTGGTGATGTCAGAGGCTAAAGTGAAGGAACTGGGGGTAAAACCAATCGCTAAGCTCGTTAGTTTTGTTGTTGCAGGGGTGCCACCACGTATCATGGGAATTGGACCAATCTATGCAATACCTAAAGCATTGAAACAGGCAGGACTTAAAAAAGAAGATATTGATTTGTTTGAATTGAATGAAGCTTTTGCTTCCCAATCTTTGGCTGTTATTCGTGAACTTGAGCTTGATGAAGAAAAAGTCAATGTCAATGGCGGCGCAATAGCTTTAGGGCATCCCCTTGGCTGTACAGGAGCGAAGTTGACCGTGCAGGTTTTGCATGAACTGAAACGTCGTGGTAAAAAATATGGTATGGTGACGATGTGTGTGGGGACAGGGCAGGGGGCCGCTGGTATTTTTGAACTGCTGGACTAAGGAGCGGGGCTAAAAATCGGATAAACAACATTGTTCGCGGGTCGTATAGCGAATAAGAATATTAAAAAATAGTGTAAATCGGAGCAGTCAATAACCACCTGTCGGATTACACCACAAATCTAAATTAACAATGAGCGAAAATAAAGCAATCAAAGGCGGTGAGTTCGTGATAAAAGAGACTCCCTATACAGCTATTTTTATCCCAGAGGAATTTGATGAAGAGGCGAAAATGATTCGCCAGACCTGTTTGGATTTCCTAGAAACAGAAGTGTTAAATAAGCTTGACCGTATTGACGCGCAAGAAGAAGGTTTGATGCCTAGTTTGTTGGATAAAGCTGGCGAATTAGGGATGCTGGGCGTATCGATCCCGGAGGAATACGGTGGGTTTGGCAAGAACTTCAATACCTCGATGCTTGTTGCAGATGCCGTAGGTGGGGGATTCTCTTTTGCAGTAGCTTTGTCTGCACACACTGGTATTGGTACTTTACCTATTCTTTATTATGGGAATGCGGAGCAGAAGGCAAAATATATCCCTAAGCTTGCTACAGGAGAATGGAAAGCTTCGTATTGTTTGACGGAACCCAATGCTGGATCGGATGCCAATTCGGGCCGTACCTCTGCAAAACTAAATGCCGAAGGAACCCACTATCTGATCAATGGTCAAAAAATGTGGATTACCAATGGTGGATTTGCAGATATCTTTATTGTATTTGCAAAAATCGATAACGACAAAAACCTAACCGCATTTATTGTCGAAAAAGATTTCGGCGGGATCACCATGAATCCCGAAGAACATAAACTGGGAATCAAAGGATCTTCCACTCGTCAGATCTTCTTTAATGATTGTGCTGTGCCTGTTGAAAACATGCTATCCGAGCGGGAAAACGGATTTAAGATTGCCGTAAATATTTTGAATATCGGAAGGATTAAGTTGGGTGCTGCGACAAATGGTTCGGCTCGTATGGTGATCAATCATGCCGTTCAATATGCCAACGAACGTGTGCAGTTTAACTTACCGATTTCTAAGTTTGGCGCCATTCGATACAAACTGGCTGAAATGGCGACACGTTTATTTGCTGTGGAATCAGCATCCTATCGTGCGGGGCAAAATATTGATGATGCCTATGATGCACTGATTGCAGGCGGGATGGATGAAGCGAAAGCCAAATTGAAATCCGTGGAACAATTTGCAATTGAGTGTGCCATTATCAAAGTATGGTGTTCAGAGATGCTGGATTATGTGGTGGATGAAGGCGTACAGATCTATGGAGGTATGGGCTATTCAGCCGATGCGCCGATGGAGCGCGCTTACCGTGATTCACGGATCAACCGCATCTTCGAAGGGACCAATGAGGTGAATAGGCTGCTTGTCGTAGATATGCTGTTAAAACGGGCAATGAAAGGTGAGCTGGATCTGATGGGACCTGCACAGGCGGTGGCTAGTGAATTATTGGCCATTCCTGATTTCGGAGAAGAAGATGACGCACCATTTGCAGCAGAGAAGAAAATTATTGCCAACCTCAAGAAGGCAGGCCTGTTGATTGCTGGAGCTGCGGTTCAAAAGTTGATGATGTCGCTTTCAAAAGAAGAAGAGATTCTGATGAATATCGCAGATATTATCGGTTACGTATATATCGCTGAATCTGTCCTGTTACGTGCAGAAAAGCTTGTCCATACGGGTTCTGAAAAGGCTGAGTACGCGACAGATATGGCGAAGATCTATCTGTATGGCGCGATTGATAAAATCAACGCTGCAGGTAAAGAAGCTTTGTATTCCTTCGGTGAAGGCGATGAGTTGAATATGATGCTGGTTGGATTGCGTAGGTTCACCAAAGCGCAACCATTTAACATCAAAGATGCACGTCAGCGGATTGCCAAGAAATTAATAGAAGAAAATAAATATTGTTTTTGATTGATAATGATTATTGGTTTTGGTTATTGGCCGGAGAGAAATCTTCGGCCATTTTTGTGTTACAATAACTCAAAGTATCCACAATTATAGTAAATTTAGCCTTTTAATACTAACCGTTATATGGCATCGTCAAGATCATTTGTACTTACAGAAGACTGGGTAGTCGTCATTTTGGGACTCGCTACCATTTTTTTAGCACTTTCAGGTGTTTTTGCACCTGTACCTAATTTTTCCTGGGGTAATTCTTCCGAACTGGCCTCTACAATTTTTGATGTAGCCAACCTCAATAAGATTTTCCAGCAGTTTATATTTGTCTTTGTGACAGGTGTTTTCGGTGCACTTTTGCTCGGTAAATCTGTTAAACACCTACTGGTCGTATTTCCTGTAGTGTTTATTTTGACTGTATTCGCGTTGATATTAGCGGGCAATTCGACAGTGAAAGAATATAACCTCGAGGCTGTTATTTTCAGTTTGATTATCGGTTTGGTTATCAGCAATTGTTTTAAGTTGCCTCCATGGTTTAAGGAGGCCTTAAGTACTGAATTGTATGTCAAGATCGGATTAATTCTATTGGGTACCACCGTTATCTTTGGGGATATTCTTAAAGCGGGCTCTTTAGGGCTTATCCAAGCTTTGGCAGTTGTGTTGTCGGTGTGGTATTTCGCTTTTTGGCTCTGTAAAAAATTGAAGATAGACAAGGAGATGTCCCTGATGTTGTCCAGTGCAGTTTCTATTTGCGGTGTTTCAGCAGCTATCGCTACTTCCGGGGCCATAAAAGGTGATAGTAAAAAACTTTCTTATGTGATTTCTTTGGTGCTGATCACCGCAATTCCAATGATGATTTTTATGCCCTATATGGCGGAATGGATGGGCTTGTCGCAGGAAGTGACCGGTGCATGGCTAGGAGGTAGTATCGATACAACCGGAGCTGTTGTTGCTTCCGGTTCCCTGGTGGGGGAGGAAGCGTTAAAGATCAGTACAATTGTCAAATTCTCACAAAACGTATTGCTAGGACTAGCAGCATTTGCGATCAGCATCTATTGGACCTACGCGAAATCTGTGGATGAGGAAACGAAAAGAGATAAACCGACACTAAGGATCATCTGGGAACGCTTCCCTAAATTTGTGCTTGGGTTTGTATTTGCCTCACTATTATTTTCTTTTGTAATTTCCCCTGAAAAAATTGATGCTGTCAAGGGTAGCCTTAAAAATCTGCAGGGACTCTGGTTTACCTTAGCATTTACTTCAATCGGTCTGGAAACAAATTTCAAAGACCTTTTTGTACAAGATAATAAAAAGCCTCTTTATGCATTTTTGATTGCCCAGACCTTTAATGTTGTTGTCACCTTGTTGATTGCATTGCTGTTGTTTCGGTAATCTAACGTAAGCGTATCATACGAAATACCTTCGGAGCTAAATAATATATGTGAAAAAGTCCACCATCTTTGGTGGACTTTTTCTATTCTTGTCATTTTCATTTTGACGACCCCTTCGATTGTTTCCCGCTAAATGCCTCCAACGAAAATAGAGGGTTTATTTTATACTTAATGTCTTTGGATTGTCGGATAAGAGGAGGTTGGTCAAGGATGAGAAAGCTAAGCTAATTATAAGTGGAATATTTGTATCGAGGAGTGGTCGTGAATGACTTGTACAAGAAAAGAGATTTTTTAATATATTCTTCACGGGTTAAATCGTTGTTAATTAGTGCTTAATGCCCGTATTATGAAAAAATATTTATAAAATCTATCAAATTAGTAGTCTTTTAAAAAATATTTCTATATTTGTACTGTTATCCTGATTTACAGCGCGTCATGGAAGGGTAGCTGAAAAATGAATATACTTAATTATGGAAAGAATGAAACAAGATTACTATTTAAAAACAAGTTTACAGATCACTTCATTGGATATAGCTTTTATTACTGCTGGAAATAGTGGAAAACGAATGTGTTGTTAAAATTTCTCTCTTACACTCTCTTATATTAGAAAAGGGAAGCTGAGGCTTCCCTTTTTAAACAAAGTTTTAACAATGAAACAAGTTCTATTGGCGTTGGCACTTGTTTATTTTCACTATTAAACTGAATAAATTTATGAAAAAAAATGCTATTTTTCGAATTAGCGTCATATTTAGCTTGCTTTTAGCGGGTACTTATCAAACTTATGCGCAGGTAGAAAATCCTAAACCCATTATAAATGCTTCATTAACAGGTACTGTGGTAGATGCGGTTACAAAAGAGCCCCTGCAAGGTGTAACTGTGCAAATTGAAGCCGTTACCCACCAGGTGAAGACTGACAGCAAGGGTGTATTTCAATTTGTTACCGGGCAAAAACTCCCTTTTTCACTTATTGTATCCATTGTAGGGTATCAGACAAGACGGGTTGTCGTGGATCAGTCACCTGCTGTGATCGAGCTGACGCCACGTTTGGAAGCCTTAGATCAAGTAGTTGTGACTGCCCGTAGGCGCAAGGAGCAATTGCAGGACGTGCCGATTCCTGTTTCTATTATCCGTGGAGCGGCATTGGAGGATGCTGGAGCTTTTAACGTCAACCGGCTGAAAGAACTTGTTCCAACGGTTCAACTGTATTCTTCCAACGCACGTAACACGACACTTAATATCCGCGGACTAGGTTCAACTTACGGTCTTACCAATGACGGTATCGACCCGGGTGTCGGATTCTATCTGGACGGCGTCTATATTGCGAGGCCGGCAGCAACTTGGTTGGATTTTATTGATATTGATCAGATCGAAGTATTGCGTGGACCGCAAGGGACACTTTTTGGTAAAAATACTACAGCCGGCGCCTTTAATATTACTTCACGTTTACCGCAATTTACACCCGAAGCCAATGTTGAAGTGAGTTATGGTAATCAGGGGTTTATTCAGGCAAAAACTTCCATCTCTGGGCCTTTGACCAAGAATCTGGCTGCCCGTGCCTCTTTTTCAGGTACACAACGGGATGGCAATCTGTTCAATGTTCATACCAATCGAAAAATCAATGATATCAATAATCTTGGATTCAGAGGACAATTGTTGTTTACACCAACGGAAAATATCAAACTTGTGCTCTCAGGTGATGTCTCTTCTCAAAAGCCTGATGGTTACGGCTGGGCAGTTGCCGGTGTTGTCAAAACCCAACGAGCTGATTACCGGCAGTTTGATGCTATTGTCAAAGATTTAGGTTATGAGCTACCTTACAAAAGTGCTTTTGAGCGTAAGATCGACCTCGATACACAATCCAAAGCGGAAAATAAACTGGGCGGTGTTGCCCTGAATGCTGATATTAAGATTGGTGAAGGTACATTGACATCTACCTCTGCCTGGCGAAAATGGACGTGGGTGCCACTCAATGACCGGGATTATTTAGGTCTTCCTGTTTACACAGTTTCTGCTGGTAATTCGGTACATAACCAATGGTCGCAAGAGTTCAGGTATTCTGGCAAAATCAGTGAGAAAATCAGTGGAGTTGTTGGTTTATTTGGCTTGTGGCAGGACCTAGGTACTGATCCTGTACATACTGAGGAAACAGGGGGCGCATTCTGGCGTTTCCAGAAAAATTCGACGAGTCCCCTATGGGAGACCCCGGGCTTATTTGACAATTTCGGTATTAAAACCGTTTACGGGATCAAAAGTACAAGCTTAGCCGCTTATACACAGATTGACTGGGAAGTGACCTCTAAACTTCATATCTTACCAGGGCTACGTTACAATTACGACAAAAAGAAAGCAAATTATGATAGACAGACCTATGGTGGGCTACAGACATCCGATCCAGCGCTGTTGGCTCTCAAAAATGGGGTCTATACCAACCAGACTTTTGATGTGAATGCGGATGCAGATAATTTTTCGGGACAGCTTTCTGCGAAATACCGTTTCAACCCTAAGATCAACGCTTATGCTACCTATTCCATCAGCTATAAGCCAGTTGGCATTAATGTTGGCGGATTGCCGACTGCAAATGGTACGGTGCTGCTGGATCTAGCAGAAGTGAAACCAGAAGCAGTTCGCCACAAGGAGTTGGGTGTGAAAACTAACCCAACGCGCAATTCGATCCTTAACTTATCCGTTTACCAGACGGACATCAAAGATTATCAAACCCAGGTACAGACGCCTGAACCAGGAGTAAATCGCGGCTACTTGGCCAATGCTGAGAAAGTACGCGTCAAAGGTGTGGAACTCGACGGTAATATTAATATTGGACACTTTCTGCGTCTCAATGCTGCACTGGCCTATACCGATGCGAAATACGTGAAATTTACAAATGCACCAGTTCCGCTGGAAGAAGTTGGTGGGCAACAGGCATTCAAGGATATTTCAGGCGGAGTGCTTCCGGGGGTATCCAAATGGTCTTGGTCTTTGGGCGAAGAAATCAATCAGAGTGGTAAACTGATCGGTATCAATGGGTCCTACTTTTTGGGGGCAGATCTTTTCCATCGTTCCAAATTCTCTTCAAGTTCATCTCCGTCAAAATATTTGAATATAGATGCTTATACGTTGCTGAATGCGCGTTTAGGCTTTAGGGGATCGAATGGTGTTACAGTTTTTGTGTGGAGCCGGAATCTAACAAACAAAGATTATTATGAGCAGCTGCTCGCGGCCCCTGGTAGTTATGGTCAATATGCCGGAGTTGTAGCTGATCCGAGAACCTACGGCGTAACGCTGCGGTACAATTGGAAACAGGGGAATTAAATCCGTAATTCATAAATATATTTTCATTGGCCGTCTCTCATTTATTTAGGGACGGTTTTTTTGTGCCCGAAGCAAGGAATTGGTGTTAATGGGGATTTTATTGATGATAATTTGCGCCCTCTACTTGCTTTATTTATGGAAAACCGTATCTTAATTCATCATTAAGGTGAAAGATTTGCGCATGAACGAAAAAGAGCTATTACAACATTATAAAACAACAGGAGACCTGTCTGCGCTGGGGAAATTATATTCGCCTTATATGTCCCTGCTTTATGGTGTGTGCTTCAAGTATTTGCAAGATCCCGATCGTAGCCAGGATGCGGTTATGCAGATTTTTGAAGAGCTCATTCAGAAGCTGCGTCATTACGAAGTTGACAATTTTAAAAGTTGGTTGCACGTATACAGTAAGAATTATTGTTTGATGCAATTGCGTAAAGATAAACGGACGACACAGGTAGATATTGAAGACAATTTGTTTGAAAGTGAACAAAAACTCAATACCAGTGAGGAGGCAAAATGGGAAGAAAGGGATTTTGAGCGATTAGAAGGTTGTATGGAAATCTTAAACCAGGAACAGAAAGAATGTGTACGTTTGTTTTATCTCGAACAAAAGTGCTACAAAGATATTGCAGATTTAACAGGATATGACCTGAATAAAGTAAAGAGTGCTATCCAGAATGGGAAGCGCAATTTGAAGATCTGTATGGAAAGGAAAGAAAATGGAAAATAATTATCAATTATCGCGAATTCATAATTACATCCATGGCTTGATGAGTAAAGAAGAAATGTTTCAACTGGAAAAAGAAGCGTTAGAAGACCCTTTTTTACAGGATGCCATTGATGGGTATCGATTGCAGAATGGTGTGGATGCGAGGCAGTTAAGTTTGTTGCAGCAAAGACTTAACCGTCGGGTCGAGAATACAATCGCGACAAGACATGCACAGTACTATACTTGGCAGCGTTTGGCCATAGGCGCAGCGGCAGGAGTTTTGTTTGTCGTTTTATTAGCGCTTCTATATTTTAAACATTTCAATGGTAAGGCTGAGCGGACAACAGATGTCACATTGAGTGAACCAGAAAATAGGCTGGCTATTGAGCCACTGTTGGACGGGGGGGATGCTACACCGCTTGGCGGATGGAAAGCCTATGAGCAATATTTAAATGATCAGGTAAAGGATGCTGGAAAAGGGGGAGAGATTATTGTTAATTTCACGATTGGTAAAGGCGGATTGCCAGAACAGATTCGCGCGGAAGGAACCCCTGAGCAAGCGCTTGTCGACGAGGCTATACGGCTTCTTCAGTCTGGCGGTAAATGGCAAGGAACAAAAGGTCGTCTCAAGGTTTCTTTTCCTCAGAAGGAGTTGAAAAATTCCATCCAGTCGAATATCATCAAACCGCCACATTGTTTTGGGATAGAAAAGAAGGATAGTCAATAGTAGGCTATCCTCCTTTCTTTTGTTGGTTATGTTATAATAAATGAAGGCACTGAAACCTCTTGGTGGATAAGATCGGGAAGAACCGGTCATCCTTAAGATAAATCCAGTAACCGGTTGCGCATCAGTAAGCTCGAACCAATTAAACCGGCCTCTTCTCCCAGTGTTGAAATTTTAAAAGAGGTGTCTGTATTGACTAGATTTAACGAGAACTTGTTGATCGAGGAAAGAATTGGTAGTAAGATAATAGATTCCGTTGTCGCTATTTTCCCCCCGAGAATTACAAGTTCTGGGTTAAATAGGTTCAATAGGATCGCAATTCCTTTTCCAATTTTTTCACCTGCTTTTGATAGTAATTCTATCGCTAAAATATCATCGTTTTTAGCTGCGCTTATAATGTGCTGTAATTTAATATCATCAATTGTATTGACTTTTTCAGTAATGGATGAAGAAATTCCTGCTGATAATGCTTCTTTCATTTGCTGTGTTAACGCAACACCAGAAGCTTCTGTTTCCAAACATCCTTTTTTTCCGCAATGACAGATAATATCATTATTTAAAAAAGGCATATGGCCAAATTCTCCCGCAAAACCTGATTTGCCTGAATAAAGAGCACCGTTGATAATAATACCCATTCCAATACCATCATCCAGGTTGATAAAAAGGATATTCTTTTCGTTTTCAACCACACCTTTCGCGTATTCTCCGAAAGCCATTGCTCTGGTGTCGTTTTCAACATAACCCGGTACACCAAAACGTTGGGTTAATACATCTCGAAGTGGGGTTTCATGAAAATTAAAATAACTGTAACTATTTCCTGTAATATGGTCTACCCTACCAGTAATGTTTAATCCTATACTAACAATCTTATGTCTGTCATTAGCGTGTTTTTCAATAAAAGTATCGATATGGTTGCAGAGCAACTCGAAACAAGCTGGGGTATTTTGTAAATAAAAAGTAATATCCCGTTCAATATGAACAACCTCTTCAACGAAATTCACGATCGCAATATTAATATTATGCCGATTCACTTCCACAGATAGGAAATAAGCGCAATTGGGATTTAAACCATAGATATTCGGTTTTCTCCCTACGCCATTGAGTATCTTCCCATGGTCGATCACCAGACCCTCTGTGATCAATTCGTTGATGGTCTCATTGATCTTTGGAATGCTTGTCTTGGTTGCCTGAGATAATTCCGCAATGGTGCCTCGATTTTGAATAATCAGAAATGATAATATATCCCTTTTTAGCAATGATGTCTTATATAAAACAGCATTATTGGTAATCAAATCTGACTTTAGCGGAGAGAAAATATCAATAATTGATTTCATTCTGCACATGTTATTTTTACAATTATAGTAATTAATCTATAGATATGCTATAATTAATATTCGTATTGCTGTAAAACGGACTAATATGTTTTATATTTTTTTAACAAAAGTGTTTTTATTAAAATATTTTAATAAAAACACTTTTGTTAATTCTTTTTTTTATTAATTTGCCTTTCGTATAACAGGCCTTACTAACCTTGCCTGTTGTGATGGATATAGACGAATTATAAATTATTATGGAAAAATATATCAATATTTATCAGGAATACTTGTTGAACAATGTGGTGCCGTTTTGGCTTAAACATTCGCCTGATACTGTATACGGTGGTTTTTTTACCTGTTTGTTGCGTGATGGGCAGGTATTTGACACCGATAAATTTGTGTGGCTTCAGGCGCGTGAAATATGGACTTTTGCGATGTTGTATAATGAAGTTTCACCCAAAAATGAATGGCTAGAGATGGCGGTACAAGGCGGGGAGTTTTTGATAGAACACGGACGTAATCCTTTGGGTCATTGGTATTTTTCCCTGCAACGTGATGGAAAGGCATTGACTGAGGCCTATAGTATCTTTTCAGATTGCTTTGCTGCGATGGCATTTGCGCAGCTCCATAGAGCGACGGATATTGATGCTTACGCAGATATTGCTACCTCAACATTTAATCACATCTTAGAACGAAAAGATAATCCCAAAGGACGGTTTTCCAAAGGGGTAGCTGGAACCCGTGATTTAAAAGGGTTTGCACTACCGATGATTTTATGCAATCTGGTGCTCGAAATAGAGCATCTATTGCCAAAGGAGGTTGTGGAGAAAGTTTTGGTGGAGGGTGTCACCGAGGTAATGGATATATTTTATCAGAAGGATTTAAAGCTCATTTTGGAGAATGTTTCACTGGAAGGTTCATTTATAGACTGTTTTGAAGGGCGACTTGTGAATCCGGGGCATGGGCTGGAAGCAATGTGGTTTGTCATGGATATTGCCCGCCGATGGCAAGATAAGGTACTTATTGATAAGTGTGTTGAGATCAGTTTAGATATATTGGAATATGGCTGGGATGCGGAACATGGGGGAATTTTCTATTTTCGTGATATCAAAAATTTTCCACCTCAGCAATTGGAATGGGATCAGAAGCTTTGGTGGGTACATTTAGAAGCATTAGTGGCTGTTTTTAAAGGCTACGAACTTAGTAGGGAGCCACGTTGTCTGGAATGGGCGGAGCGGTTGCATCTTTACATTTGGGATCATTTTGTTGATAAAGAATATGGCGAAATGTTTGGTTATCTTCAGCGAAACGGGGATCCATTGTCATATGCAAAAGGAGGAAAATGGAAAGGTTTTTTTCATGTGCCACGTGCACTTTTTCAACTATGGAAAACAGCCGAACGGATCCAGATGAATAAAGAATATCTATAAGAAATAGCCCGCTAACCAATTTATACTATTTATGAATAACCAACGATTATACCTAGGGGCCCTGACCTGTTTAGGTGTCCTTTACTTTATGATGGGATTTGTTACTGTATTGAATGATACATTAGTCCCCTATTTCAAACAGGGCTTTCATTTGAATTATGCGCAATCCTCATTGGTGCAATTTTACTTTTACCTAACCTACGGATTAGTATCCATTCCTGCTGGGAAGATGCTAATGCGTATCGGCTATAAAAAAGGGATGATTGTTGGATTTTTTTTAGCTTCTGTTGGTGCAATGCTTTTTTTTCCTTCGGCCTTGCTCCATGAATATCATTTGTTTTTGTGTGCATTATTTGTTTTGGCAATAGGGGTTGTGCTATTGCAGGTGTCAGCAAATCCATACATCACAGCTTTGGGAGCGCCAGAAACGTCTGCGGCTAGATTGACGCTGATCCAGGGCGTCGGCTCGCTCGGTACGACATTGGCACCATTGTTTGGTGCGCATTTTATCCTGTCGAAAATTGAAGGAGCGGTCGATTCATCACAGGCTCTTGTTGTTCCTTACCTAATGATCGCTCTCGTGCTTCTGGTTATAGCCTTTGTAATATGGAGGCTTAGGCTTCCCGAGGCTCAAACTAAGGTGGGGCGGACCAGGCTTTCGTTGGGGGATACTTTACGGCTGTATCCAAAACTTAAATTCGGTGTATTGGCATTGTTTCTTTATGTGGGTGCTGAAGTTGCCATCGGAACATTTCTAACAAATTATACAGCGGATAGATTAGGTGTGTCGGAGTCCAGTGCAAACTATTTTGTCTCCTATTATTGGGGCGGAATGTTAATTGGAAGACTGGTAGGAGCATTTTATCTCCGTTATATTCAGGTCTCTAAACTGCTGATGATATTATCTGGACTTGGGTGTATTGCTGTGCTTTTCTCGATTTCGACTGCTGGATTATGGTCAGTCTTGCTTCTCGTAGGTTGTGGGTTCTATAACTCTGTGATGTTTGCTTCAATTTTTAGTCTGTCAATTGATGGAATGGGTGAAAATGCTAGGCAGGCGTCTGGTATTTTGTCAACAGCAATTACTGGTGGGGCCATAGTTACCTATCTCCAAGGGAATCTCAAGGATAGTTTAGGCTGGGAAGCAGCCTTTTTTATATCTGCGTTATGTTATCTGGGGATTTTCATTTATGCACGATTTGTCCATAAATACCAGTCAAAGTAGATTTTATTGATAAATTATTTTGTTTCACTCCTTTCTTATTTTAATAAAATACTTTGTTTTCTTTTTAATTTTTAAAAAAAATTAAAAAATACTTGATTGTTTAAAAAATATATCTTTTATTTGAGTAATAAAACCAATTATGCTTTTTCTAGGCAAACCGTTATGTATATGAACAAACCTGAAACAAATCAAACTGAAAAAGTTCTTTTTCAATACTTTGTGAAAACTGTTTGGGTATTGCTGTTCGTGATGTGGATAAGTGCTGTATGGGGACAAGGCAATCTCATCACGATCAAAGGGACGGTTAAAGACGGATCCAAAACACTGGCCGGGGTCAGTGTGAAGGTTAAGGAGAAAAATACTGTCGCCACGCAAACAAATACCAATGGCCGTTACAGTATTTCCGCACCAGCCAACGGACATTTAGTTTTTACCATTGTGGGGTATGAGAGTAAGGAAGTTGCGATCAATGGTGACGCAGAAATTAATGTTACACTCGAAATGAGTAGTGGACAACTGGATGAGGTGGCAGTGGTTGCATTTGGTAAGCAACGTAAATCAACGATGGTTGGGGCTGTTACAACGATAAATCCGAAGGAACTCAAGGGACCTACAAGTAACCTGACCACCATGTTGGCCGGACGTGTAGCCGGCATGATCGCCTATCAGCGTAGCGGTGAGCCGGGTAGAGATAATGCTGATTTTTATATCCGGGGGGTTGGTACCTATGGTACGGGTAAAAAAGATCCCTTGATCTTAATCAACGGTATTGAGTCTAGCCCTTATGAATTTGCACGTATTCAACCCGATGATATTGCTTCTTTTTCGATTTTGAAAGACGCTTCGGCGGCGGCTTTGTTTGGGGCGCGAGGAGCCAACGGCGTGGTGTTGGTAACAACTAAGCAAGGTCATGATGGAAAGACCAAATTTAACGTGCGTTACGAATCTTCTCTGTCTTCCAATTCCCGCAATTTCAAGTTCGCTGATAACATTACCTATATGGAAATGGCCAATGAGGCAAAGTTAACCAGAAAGCCCCAGGATGTTCCAGCCTATTCCGCAGAGAAAATCGAGCGAACGAGATTGGGTATGGATCCTTTTCTATATCCAAGCAATGATTGGATGGATTTAATGGTGAAAGATAATACATTGAACAGCCGTTTGAACTTTAATATTGGCGGCGGGGGAGCCAAAGCCGATTATTATGTGTCGGGTACAGCTAATGTAGATAACGGAATATTTAACACCTTGGAACTGAATGGGTTTAATACGAATGTAAAAGCACGGACTTTTGGACTTCTATCAGATTTTAGTTTGAGGTTTACTCCTTCTACACGGGCAAAGTTCCGTCTGAGCGGTAACTTTAGCGATTATAACGGACCTGTTTCAGGAGGTGGTGAGGTGTTCAAAGCTATTTTAAAATCGAACCCCGTTATGTTCCCCGCTATATTCGATGCGAGCTATGATCCATTGAAAAAACATCCCTTATTTGGAAATGCGAAAACACCGAGTAATGGGTTATATTTTAATCCCTATGCTTCTATGCTGTCTGGTTACGAAACGAATAGTTCAGCCTATATGTTGGCTCAGATCGAGTTGAATCAAGACTTTAATTTTCTCTTGCCTGGGTTAACAGCACGTATCATGGGATACACCAAACGTAGATCGTATTTTGCTAAAGCGAGACAAAATAGTCCTTTTTATTATTCAGCTATTATTGATCCCAATGAAGGCTTCCGTGGTCTCCGGTTATTAAACGAAGGCGAGGGAAGGGAGTATCTTGATTATAAAGAATGGGGAAAAGATATCAATAGTTACAATTGGTTGGAGGCAGCGGTCAACTACAACAAGGTAGTGAATGAGAAGCACGATTTTGGTGCCATGTTGGTTGGCTATATGAGTGATTATGTCACTGGAAATGCCGGAAGTTTAATGGCATCGCTGCCTAAGCGAAATATGAGCTTGTCCGGACGGTTTACTTATGGTTATGACAGCCGTTATTTAATGGAGTTTAATTTTGGTTATAATGGTTCTGAACGCTTCCATGAGAAAAACCGCTTTGGATTTTTCCCTTCCATAGGGGTGGCGTGGAACTTGAGTGAGGAACCGTTTTTAAAAGATTTTAAAGGATCTGGTGGTAGGATTAAACTGCGTGGCTCTTATGGCCTTGTGGGAAATGATCAGATCGGGTATGATACGGATCGCTTTTATTATATGTCGGATGTCAATATGAACAACGGAGACAGGGGATATACATTTGGGCAAAACTTTAGTGAAAGTAAATCCGGAATCAGTGTTAACCGCTATGCCAGCTATGACATTAGTTGGGAAAAGGCTTATAAAACCAATGTGGGGTTAGAGCTGGGGCTGTTTAAAAGTTTTAGTCTGGAACTGGACCTATTTAAGGAGCACCGTACCAATATTCTGCAGCCCCGGGCACATATTCCGCTTACAATGGGCCTGTCTTCTACGCCACAGGCAAATCTGGCTGAGGTAAGAAGTCGAGGGCTTGATGCGACATTGGATTATACCCGATCTTTTATGAACAATAGTTTCCTAACCGTGAAGGGAACCTTTACCTATGCGACCAATAAAATTACACAATTTGAAGAAACAGATTACCCCACAGGTGTACATCGCTCAATCATAGGTAATTCGACTTCCCAAACATTTGGCTATGTGGCGGAGCGCTATTTCGTGGATGATCTCGAAGTTGCCAATTCACCAAAACAGTTTTGGTATACGAATTATCGTGCAGGAGATTTAAAATATCACGATATCAATGGGGATGGGCGGATTTCAGATATGGATATGGTGCCTTTAGGTTATCCAACTGTACCGGAGATTATTTATGGCTTAAGTTTTACTTACGGTTACAAGGGTTTTGATATTAGTGCTTTAGCACAAGGGTCCGCACGATCTTCTTTCTTTATTAGTGCAGGGGCTATCGCACCGTTTCTAGGTTCATCGACACAGAATGGCTTATTGCAGTCCATTGTGGATAGTCACTGGTCGGAGAGTAATCCAGATCTGTATGCATTCTATCCTCGATTGTCGCTTGATGGGGTTGAGAACAATTACCATACTTCCAGTTGGTGGATGAGAAATGGGGCTTTTGTACGTTTAAAAACCTTAGAATTGGGATACAATTTGCCTTCAAAACTATTGGATCGCTACCGGGTCTCTAATCTGCGTGTGTATGCCAATGGAATGAATCTTTGGGCTTGGAGTAAGTTTAAACTTTGGGACGTGGAAATGGGAGGAAATGGCTTAGGTTATCCGGTGCAGCGTGTGTTCAATTTAGGAGTCCAACTAGGTTTTTAAAACGAAGTTAATCGAAATAGAGATGAAAAAAAATATTTTTAAAACAAGGAGATATTTGGCTTTTAGGAAGCGGATTGCTTTTTGGGCGGTTGGTTTGTCTATGCCCCTGCTTTTAAATAGTTGCTTTAAGGATTATTTGGATATTATGCCCGATAATGTCGCAACAATTGAGCATGCCTTTGCCAATAAATATGAGGGAGAACGCTATTTGTACACCTGCTATTCCTGGCTGCCTCCAATCGATGGTCAGAGCATTTATTTTTTTGGTGCAGATGATGTGTGGACCTGGAGTTTCAACCATGAAAGCTACCAATGGCCATGGCAGATTGCATTAGGCATGCAAAATGTCGATAACCCTAACGTGAATGCTTGGAATGGTGATCGTTCGGGATTTGATTTTTTTAAAGCGATCCGGGATTGCAATGTTTTTATTGAAAACACTTCTAATCCGACGATCATGTTGGATTTAGACCCACAAATGCGCAAACGCTGGGTAGCCGAGGCAAAGTTCTTGAAAGCCTATTATCATTTTTTCTTGTTTAAAATGTATGGACCGATTCCGATTGTTGACACGAATTTCCCAATGGATGTAGATCTAGAGACCGTAAAGGTAAAACGTGAGTCTGTGGATAAAGTAATCGGTTATATTACAGCATTGATTGATGAGGCTGCTCCTGATCTACCAGTTTCTATTGACAAGATGGCCACCGAAGCAGGGCGCGTGACCAGGGTAGCAGCATTGATGCTGAAAGCAAGGGCATTAACTACAGCCGCCAGCCCACTCTTTAATGGTAACCCAGATTATGCCGGATTTAAAGATAAGGAAGGACAGTCATTATTCCCGACTGTCTATGATGCAAACAAATGGAAATTGGCAGCTGATGCCTGTTCAGAGGCGATTGATATCGCCGCGGGTGTAAAGCTACATAAATTCAATCCCGGTCTATTTGAGATGAGTGCGGAGACATTAAAGCAGATGCATATACGATCGGCGATTACCGAAAAGTGGAACAGCGAGTTGATCTGGGGTAGGTCCGGAAAGGTCAATAGCCGCGGCATCCAGGAAAAGGCAGCCATCGATGAGATGGATCCACAATTTGGGAAACAGACCTATGCGGGTTCGTATTTTTCTGTCACCCTAAATATGGTCGAACGTTTTTATACCGAGAATGGGGTGCCTATTGACGAAGACAAGACTTGGGATTATGCAGGTCGTTTTGAACTAAGAACCCCAATAGACAAAGATAAGTACCGGCTGGAAGTAGGTTATAAGACAGCAGCCATTAATTTTGATAGAGAACCGAGATTTTATGGCAGTTTAGGCTTTGATGGTGGTCTGTGGTTGCAATCATCAAATAAAAGCGATAAAACGCCATGGAAGATACATGGAAAGCTTGGGCAACCTCAGGCCAAGCAAAGAGATATGTATTATAATGAGACTGGTTATTGGATTAAAAAATTTGTGGGCTGGATATTTACGCCAACGAGTCAATCGTTTACAACGGAAAATTACCCTTGGCCCGAGATGCGTCTAGCTGATCTCTATCTGCTCTATGCCGAATGTCTGAACGAAATCGGTAATGGAAATGATGCGATTTATTACTTAGATCTCATCCGCGAACGCTCAGGGTTGAAAGGAGTGAAAGAATCCTGGACAAATTATTCTACCCGTCCGAATAAGTTTGCGTCTAAAGATGGCTTACGTGAAATTATCCATCAAGAACGGGAGATTGAATTGGCATTTGAAGGTTCCCGCCTCTGGGATCTGCGCCGTTGGAAAAAAGCAGAATTGTTCCAGAATCGTCCTGTCAAAGGCTGGAGTATCATGCAAAAGACAGATATCGAATATTATCAGGCCCGTACCTTGCACCTCCAGCAGTTTATCGCACCTAGAGATTATCTATGGCCTATTCAGACCAGTGAGTTGCTGAAAAATAAGAATCTCGTACAAAATCCCGGTTGGTAATCACATAAAAGTAAAAACATGAAAAAGATATTAATATTATTTTGCTTCATTGGAATGCTCTCCTACGGATGTAAAGAAGAGTTTAATACGCCGGTGCAGAAAGAGGGAGAGGTAAAGGGACAGGTAACGGATGTCAAGATTATAGGAACACCGGGAGGAGCTGTTTTGACTTATAACCTGCCAAAAGATTATAATCTGCAGTATGTCATGGCTGAGGTTCCAACAGGAGATAGTCGGGGGGTAGCGTATTTTAAGGGTTCTGCCTACAATAATAAGATTGAGATAGAAGGCTTATCGGATGATAGTGAGCGTGTGGTCAAAATTTATGCGGTTAGCAAGGCCGAAATCAAGTCGGCGCCAGTAGAGGTTAAGGTAAAACCTTTATCGCCGCCATTTCGAGAGGTATTTAAGAGTCTGCAATTTATGGCTGACTTCGGTGGTGTAAATATGAAATTCGACAATCCGACTGGGGCTGATTTGGGATTCCTATTGGAAGTTGAGCAAGGTGGGGAATGGAAGCTCTATCAAGGCGGATATTATACACAAATGAAAAATGGAAATCATACATTCAGGGGGATGGAAGCCGAGCCCATGAAATTTGCATTATCAGTTCGTAATCGTTGGGGACATACCTCAGAAAAAAAATATTTCACATTGACGCCACTTTTTGAAAAGATGCTGGACAAAGGGCTATTTAAAGACCTCACGTTGCCAGGCGACTCACCCATCTACACAACAGAGTGGAATATCGCTAAACGTTTTGCATGGGACGGTACCTGGTCTTCTGATTTTACTTTCCCGAATAACTATGGAAATTGGTTAAATGTAAGTACAAATGCAGTTAATGACGGCCAGCCAACACATATTACCATTGACCTTGGAGTTAAGGCCAAATTGAGCCGTTTTCGGGTGAATCATTACTATCGTTTTATCGATAAAGGTATGCGTAGGTATGAAATATGGGGACGGACAGATGCACCTACAGATGGTAGTTGGGACGGCTGGGTGAAGATGATCAGTTATGAACAGAAGAAACCCTCCGGTTTACCCGGCGAGTCGTATACGGCAGAGGATGCCGAAGTTTGGCTCGCAGGAGACAATGGCGATTTCTCTGCCGATTTACCCCCCGTACGGTACATTCGGGTGAAGTGTTTCGAAAATTGGTCGGGTACGGCAAACCTGAATTTCGCGGAAATTACGTTTTGGGGTGATGACAAGTTTTAAAATCAATGGCTTCATTACAGCTGAAAAAACAAACTAGTGAACCGAACGATTGAGCTCAAAAATACCTTAAAGTACTAATTTAATGAGTAAACGAGCTCATTTATACCGATGAGATTAACACTTATAAATAATTTATACAGATGAAAAAATTAATGTTAATATGCGGTTTAGCACTATTATGCTTGGCCTGTAGCAAGATGGATGAGTATAAAAATCTCATCGGCGGCAGAGAGCTAATTTATGCTGCCAAAGGGGATACCATCAACGTATTGCCAGGAGCTGATCGCTTAAAATTGACTTGGATGATAATGACTGATCCAAATATCACGAAGACGGTAATCTATATGAATAGCCGTAAAGATTCTGTCGTTATTCCTGTCAATCGAACGGCCGGTTTACAGAAGCTCGAATATCTCTTTGATCCGCTACCCGAGGGAAATTACAATTTTGAGTTAATCAACTATAATAGTTTAGGTAGTCCCTCTGTACCACAGTATATAACAGGACGTAGTTATGGTGAAAAATATAGAGCTACCCTATTGAACCGGGTTTTACTCAATCAGGAGATTCAGACAAATGAATCTGTTCAACTGAAATGGGGGAAGTCGGATGTGCAAAGCTGCGGGGTAGATTTGGAGTATACCGATGTAGAGAACAAATTGGTCAAGGTGAGAATTGCTGCGGATGCGGAAGAAAATAATCTTCCTCAGTATAAAAAAGGAAGTTCTTATCGCTATCAGACTTTGTTTCTTCCGGACTCATTATGTATTGATACCTTTCGCACAGATTGGGTAGAACAGAAACCCTTGTTTGAAAAGCCGATGGATAAGGCCTTGTTTAAAGCCATGTCACTCCCCGGTGATGCACCCATGGTACCAGGCGAAAATTATCGGATTGAAAATGCCTGGGATGGTGTGTGGGCGACCCAATGGGGTGACTATGGAAATTGGAGAAGCTTGTCTTCTGATCTGAGAAGTAAGACCGTACCAGCTCGCGTTACATTTGATCTGGGCGAAGCGGTGCAACTGAGCCGATATAGAATCAATCATTATTGGCAATTAGAAAACCGGATGATGAAGCGCTACGAAATCTATGGTCGTGCCGACAAGCCGATCGATGGTGATATGGCCGGATGGACTAAACTGTATAGTTTTACCCGTACAGATGAAAGTCAAGCCGCATGGCTGGCCGGGGATAATGGATCATTTGATACGGCATTGCCTAAAGTACGTTATATCCGCATGGTATGTTATGAAAACTATTCTAACGAGACAGATATGGGCTTTGCGGAAATCACTTTCTGGAAGTATTACTAACAATGAAAAACCATGAACATGATTAGAAATTTAAAAATCTTGGCTGTCCTTGGCATATTGACAGTGGGCATCATAAGGTGTAGTAAGGATAACGTGGTAGGACCTACAGAAGAGCCAAAACCGGAAGCGAAAGAAATAAAGCTGCCTTCTGCCTCCCGCATTTCGGATATGGCATTAATTTATCACGGGGGATCCCAACGGATTGCCAATAACGACGAGCAGATGAAACATTATGTCTTTCGGGATAATGGTGGTAAGCCGGAATTTTTGTTTGACAGTTTTCTTTTTCTGGAGATCACAACAACTTTAAACGGACAATTGTATGATTTTGGTGTAGAGGTACCCTATGCTAAAATACCGGGCAAAGCCGAATGGATATGGCTGTTGGACCAGACCTTTGCAGAAGGTAGAGGACCGGATGCTATTGAACATACGATAGACAGTTTAGTACAAAAGGGGTATGCTCCACCTACAAAACGGAAAGTTATCTTCTCCATTCCTAACCCCATTTATGGAAATAAATCCTGGGGAATGATTGACAATAAAGCAATGGACATGTCAAAATTAGAGGACCGGTTTAAGGCCGCGCGTTGGTACGTCGAACAGGTTCAGGAACGATGGAAAAAGAAAAACTACAAATATATTGAGTTAGAGGGATATTATTGGGTTCACGAAACTATCGATAGCCATAACAAGGACGATGTATTAATTAAGCAAGTGAGTGATCTGGTGAAAAGCGACAAGAAGGATTTTGTATGGATTCCTTACAATTGGGCAGAAGGAGCCGAACGCTGGAAAGAAATTGGGTTTACGAGAGCTTATCAGCAACCGAATTACTTTTTTGATCTAAAATCAGAGCTATGGATTTTACAGCGCGGAATCGATTTTGCTAAGGAAAACGGCTTACAGCTGGAGTTTGAATTTGATGACAGGGTTTCAGAAGAAGGGTACCGCAAGCATTTTTATGACTATGTGGAGAAGTTTGGAGAAAGTGGCGTGTGGGACAATCAAGAAGTAGCTTATTACGAAGGTGGTGGTGCTTGGTACAGAATGTCTATCAGCAAAAAAACAGAGATGATGAAAATGGCAAAAACATTAGGTGATATCATCGTGGAAAGACAGAAAAGCCTAAAGTAAATTGTCGTTTGCAATTAGCTATTCAAATAAACCGATAATAAATAAAACTAAATTTTTAATGAAATTTACCACTTATCTAATATGCTGTGCTGCTATATTTTTTGTAAATACTGGCCTAGCACAGACAAAGCACTCCAACAAGAAGATTTCCACTGCCGAAAACGTTTCAGATTTAGCACTGATCTATCATGGAGGAAACCATCGCCTTCGGTATACTTCGGGGCAGATGAAACCTTATGTGTTTCGGGAAGTAGCGGGAAAGCCAGAGTATTTGTTTGACAGTTTTCTTTTTCTGGAAATCGTGACCAAGGCAAATGGAAAAGAGTATGATTTTGGGGTAGAACTGTCCTATCGTTCGGTGCCGAATAAGACAGAGTGGGATGCACTATTGAACGAAACGTTTGCGAAAGGCCGAGGACCTGATGCTGTAGAATATACCATCGATAGCCTAGTGAGATTGGGCTACCCGCCACCTACAAAGCGTAAAGTTTTCTTTGCGCTGCCTAACCCTATATACGGCAATAAAAACTGGGGGAGTATTCAAGGTAAGAAATTGGATCTGGGACTGCTGGAGGATCGTTTTGCTGCTACCAAGTGGTATGTGGATCAGATAGAGCATATCTGGAAAAAGAAGAAATACAAATACCTCGAATTGTGCGGGTTTTATTGGTTGCATGAGACCATTGACCACAAAAATCAGGACGATCAGCTGATCAGTCAGGTGAGCAATTTCCTGAAAAAGAAAAAGCATGACCTGATATGGATTCCTTACAACTGGGCGGAAGGCGCCGAAGATTGGCGGAAAATCGGTTTTACCAAAGCCTATCAACAGCCCAATTACTATTTTGACCTGAAGTCAGGCTTGTGGATTCTGCAAAGAGGAATTGAATTTGCCAAGGAGCATGGATTGCAGCTGGAGTTTGAGTTTGATGAAAAAGTCGCTGAAGAAGGTTATAGAAAACACTTTTATGATTATGTCGAACAATTTCAGAATGGCGGTGTCTGGGATACGAAAGAAGTGGCCTATTACGAGGGCGGCGGAGCTTGGTATCGCTTGTCCATCAGTTCGGATCCGGAACTCAAGAAAATGTTTAAGTTATTGGGAGATATTATTGTCAAACGTCAATCTCGGTTGAAATAAGGAGAGTTATGAGAAAAGTGATCTATCTTATTACAATATGGGCAGTATTAGTTTTATCCTCAGCGATGATAACTGCGCCCAAAGTACCTTCTTCTAAAAAGATTGTTGATCTGGCTTTGATATATCATGGCGGAGCGCAGCGCGTTCATTGGAATGCCGATGCATTGAAGCATTATGTTTATCGAAATAATGAAAAAAAGACGGAGTGGCTTTATGATGGTTTCCTATTCCTGGAGTTCTCGGCAAAAATTAATGGAGAACAAGTAGATTTCGAGTATAATAATGGGCTGCGTGGTGGCCGTGGTGCGACCAAGAAAGACTGGCAATGGCTATTGGAACGTACTTTCGCACCGAAAGAAGGACCGAAAGCTGTAGAATATATTTTAGATAGTCTGGCTAAAAGTAAGATCTTTCCTCCATTTAGACGTAAAGCTGTTTTTGCCCTTCCATTGCCAATTTTTGAACAACGGAATTGGGGCGAATTGTCTGGCAAATCGTTGGATTTTGCTGAGGTGAAGGATAGGGCGCAGGCGATGATTTGGTATATCGATCAAGTACGTGAATATTGGCGAAAAAGCAATATAAAACACCTGGGTTTTGGCGGTTTTTATTGGACGCATGAAGCTGTTTTTGATAAGCACAAGGATAAAGAGCTGGTTAGGCTAGTAAAAGCCTATTTGGAGCAAATAAATGAACCATTAAGCTGGATACCCTATTATGGTGCTGAGAATTCGCCGTTCTGGAAAGAACTTGGATTTGATGTCGCTTATCAGCAGCCTAACTATTTTTTTGAAGTGAAAACGCCTATGGAAATCCTGACCGGAGCCATTAAGTTTGCACAGAACAATAAACTATCGCTTGAGATGGAATACGACGGACGTGTCGATCAACCGGAATTTAGGAAAAAATTCTATGAGTATCTGGAGAAATTTGATGATGCGAAGGCTTGGAATAAACTTCCTATTGCTTATTATGATGGGGATGGAACTTGGTATCATATGTCGATGAGCAAGGATATGGAAATGAAGAAGATGAAAAATACATTGGCAGATATCATCGTGAAGCGCCAATTAAATTATCAACATATAGCCAATACATGGGAATAATAAATAAAGTCTTGAACAATTTTAGCCAACTGTTGTTTTTGGGGATGCTGTTGCTCTGTAATTCATTACAGGCAGCAGCGTCTTTAACAATGAAGGCGGATCGTCTTCGGCAATTTGAAATATTGTCATCGAAGCAATATGTAAAAATGCTGGATAGCAAATTGTATATCGGCGCTAAGTTTGACGCCTATAATGATATTATTATTGCTTTTGAAAAATGCATGTTTAACGAATTGATGACCTTTTCGAAAGTTGGTTTAGCAGATAATTTAACCCTTCTTCCGCTCGCTTACCCCGAGCGAAAAATCAATCGTGTACTCAATGAAACTAGCTCAGATAATATTGGGCCTGTTATGCTGAAGCAGGGTGGCTGGGTAGGAGGAAATCACAGTTTCCTGGAGAAAGGGCGTATTAGTACGGCCAAGACAATCAGTTTTGCCTTTTATGCAGATGGAAAACAACTTCGTGATGGCGATGCCATGGAAGCAGAAATAGTTGTCATCAAAGTGAAAAATGAGATCTATGATCCCTTTCAACCCACAAAAGGAGCTGATGGGGAGGCGCTCGCGCTAAATGAAGTACTATTGGAAGAAGACATCACCTATACCATACAAAAAGGACAGCTATATGTTGAACTGTCCCATGCTTATAAAAATACAAAGGAATATGTGATCGGGCGGTATTATGGCATGCAGAGCATGTTTGTTGGAGAGACAGAAGTCATGACTCCAAATGCTTCATATTCCGACTTTCAGCCTGTGCCTGAGGAGTTGTTTTTGTACAAAAAGAAATATCCCTTGTTCAATCGTTTTATTGAAAGGAATTCGGTTACGGGTATCTGTCAAGCAAGTTATTTGATGCCTGCGACCGAGCGGGATCCCTATTGGACGCTGGCAGCCGAGGATAAAATATTTGTTAGGGCTCATGGCAAAACCTATCACAACCAGGTTGCCGAAAGACCGGTGCGAAAAGGTGCTGTTTTCAGCTGGACCGGATTATACAACTGGTTTACTCCACTAGTGAATGATAGAAAGAATCTGGTTTATACAGGGATAGTAAAAGGAGAAATTTTTCTGTTTATTGATTGTAAGCAACAGGGGCAGTCGACATGGAAGTTGCCTGAAGAACTCGCGGGAAAGAAATATAGGGTTGTTGAAAAAGGGACAGGCATCTCCTTTCTACAAGATGGTCGGTTAGCCAACCTGAAAGCGGATTGTGCAGGTAGTATGATCCTTGCGTATTATTAATCTTTTCGGTGTTATTACGCCAGAAATAAAAATATGGAAAGCACCCATTTGTGTTAATGAATAGAATACTAAAAAATAAGTAGTTAAAAATGAGAAAAACCATATTATTGATTACTGTCATCTGCTGTGTTTATATTGTTCGTGCGCAGCAATATCTGCCCTTGTCATCTCCGAAGACAAATTATATTACTGACCTGGCATTGATCTATCAGGGCGGTGTACATCGGCCCGATTGGACACCTGAACAGATGGCACATTATGTATACCGAAAAGATCAGGGCAAGGTGGAATTTTTATTTGACGGTTTTCTTTTTATCGAATTCAAAGACGGTAAAGGGAAAGACTATTCAATAGGATATGAAAAGGAACATGCCGGAAAAAAAGAATGGGCCTGGTTGCTTGACCGCAATTTTGAAAAGCAAAAAGCAGTACCAGCACTGAATGAGGTATTAAAGAATCTAAGCAAGCAGGGAATCCGTCCGATGCAGCGACGTAAAGTTGTATTAACTCTACCTGAGCCCATCTTTGGTCAACAGGATTGGGGAGAACTCGATGGTAGGAAACTTTCGTTTAAAAATGAAGATGATCGTTTTGAGGCCTGTAAATGGTATATTGATACCGCATTGGCCTATTGGAAGAAAGCTCAATTAGATCAGCTGGATTTCGCTGGATTTTATTGGGTTGCCGAGCAGAGTTCAGATGGCCAACATCTTATTCCACGTATTGCGGCATATATTCAACAGAAAGGGTTAAAGTTCTATTGGATCCCTTACTGGAAAGCCGAAGGTCATGGTGATTGGCAAAAAGTAGGTTTCGATGCCGCCTATCAGCAACCTAACCATTTTTTTGAAGAAAATATTCCAGACAGCCGTTTGGATGAAGCCTGTGACTTTGCCAAAGCACATGCTATGGGTATGGAAATGGAATTTGATAGTCGTGTAGAACAACCTAATTTCGAAAAAAGGCTACAGGCCTACATTGACGCTTTTGATAAACATGGTGTCCTCCAACATGCTGCAATGGCCTATTATGAAGGCGGAGATGCGATGATGAAATTAGCGGCAAGTACCGATCCCAAAAATAGAGCAATCTATAAGAAAGTCTGTGACCTGATTGTTGAAAGACAGAAAAAAGCAGATGAAACCAGGAAAGTAAAACCGAGAAAAACCAAATAGATAAAAAAATGAAAAAGTTATTTAGCAGCCTGCCTGTGCTTGTTGCCTTTATTGCCATGCAAAGTGTATGTGTGGCTCAACAAGTTAAAACCGTAAAAACAGCTACTAGCAGGCAGATCTCAACACTCAGCAAATCGGAAAAGAAAGATGGATTTATGATGCTTTTTGATGGACGGAATTTTGATAAATGGATTCCATCTGAAGCTTATGATATTACCCCGGATGGCTTCATTCGCTCCAATCCCGATAAAAAGGCCGGGACCAACCTCTATACAAAAGAAGAATACGACAATTTCATCTACCGTTTTGAATTTAAATTGACGCCAGCTGCCAATAACGGAATTGGGATCCATGCACCATTGGAGGGAGATGCGGCCTATGTAGGGAAGGAAATTCAAGTATTGGACAATGACGCCGATGTATACAAAGAACTAGCTCCTTATCAGTATCATGGATCTGTGTACGGTATTATTCCTGCAAAAAGAGGAGCACTAAAACCGCTTGGCGAATGGAATCAGGAAGAAATTCGCGTTGATGGTTCAAAAATCAAAGTAACATTAAATGGACAGGTGATCGTGGATGCTGACCTAAAGGAGGCGACAAAGAATGGAACAATGGATAAATTAGATCATCCGGGGTTGAAACGGACGACTGGGCATATTGGCTTTTTAGGGCACGGTTCTGAAGTCTTCTTCCGAAATATTCGGGTAAAACGTTTATAACCTAATATATGACCAACCATTATGCGAAGGATAAAATTGTTGCAACTGTACGTTGTTTTATGTTTTTGTGCGGGGGCAGTATTTAGCGCTGCGGCACAACAAACCAAAAAATCCAAAAATATCGTGCTGTCCAAGACGGCATTGCGGGATAAAATAAAAGGAGGCTGGGCTGGACAGGTGATAGGCTGTACCTATGGAGGCCCCACAGAGTTCCAATACTTGGGGCGAATGATACCCGATTCCGTGGATATTCCGTGGAATGATCAGGTTGTGTCGGGTTATTATGATAAGTTTCCGGGACTATACGATGATATATACATGGACCTTACCTTTGTTGAAGTGATCGATAAACATGGGGTAGAAGCGCCAGCTACCTCTTTTGCGGATGCTTTTGCCAATAAAGGTTATCAGCTCTGGGCGGCAAACCAGATGGGGCGTTATAATGTCCTACAAGGACTAAAACCACCGAAGTCGGGGCACTGGACCAACAATCCCCATGCCGATGATATAGACTTCCAGATTGAATCCGATTTTATTGGATTGATGTATCCAGGCATGCCTGCTTCAGCTGCAAAATTAGCGGATAAAGTGGGGCATATTATGAACTACGGTGATGGATGGTACGGTGGTGTATTTATTTCTACGATGTATACCTTAGCCTTTATATCCGATGATGTTCCTACAATCATTGAACAGGCGCTTGCAGCAGTTCCGGCACAGAGTGATTTTCATAAATGTATAGCGGATATTATAAAATGGCATAAACAATATCCGAATGACTGGCGAAAAACCTGGCAGGAGTGTGAGCATAGATGGAGCAACGAAGTTGGTTCGCCCGATGGGGTATTAGCCCCATATAATATTGATGCGAAAATAAATAGTGCATATGTCGTGATCGGACTATTGTACGGTGATGGTGATTTTTTTAAGAGCATCGATATAGCGACCCGATGTGGGCAGGATTCGGATTGTAACCCTTCAACCGTTGCAGGAATCCTAGGGACACTATACGGCTATGATCAGATTCCCGAAAAATGGAAGTCGCCACTTATGCCGGTATTGGATCGCAATTTTGATTTTACAGCCATTTCGTTAAATCGCATTTATGAACTGAGCTATAAACATGCCCTTGCGATGATCCAAAAGCAAGGCGGACAGATCAGGACAGATGATGTGCTCATAAAAAAACAGCAAATCAAACCTGTACGTTACGAAAAATCTTTTGAAGGACATTATCCGATCAGGGTGGAGTCGTTATTGGGGCAGCAATTAAAAGATACATACGAATACAATTTTGAGGGTATTGGTCTCGTGTTTCGAGCAAATGTAGACGGCCCCGATGATTATGAAGCTAAAGTTGCCTTTTCCATAGATGATCAGTTGATCGAAACAGCAACATTACCTGCCAAGGAAATAAAAAGGCGGTACGAGATGTTTTATAAATATCAATTACCCAGTGGAAAACATAAACTAACTGCTGAGTGGCTCAATCCGAAAGAAGGTGTGCACATTAACTTATATGGTACAGTGGTCTATGGGAATAAGCCTTTGCCGCTTTAATCTGTACTATTGATTGATAGCAATAGCTATTGGCTACTGATTCAGGTTTTAATCTTACTACCTGTTGTTAACAAGTGCAGAATTACTCCACATTGGTTTTAATCATCTATTGGCGTTTATTTTGTATGTAAAAGGATCGAAAGAAATCATTGCCTATAAAAGGTTTAATAATGATCTCATCCAGTATAATAAATCTATAACCCTGCTATCTTTTACTTTGTCCCATACAAAGTAAAAGATAGCAGGGTTAATTTATAGACGATTGTCTACTTAAAATGAGTACCGCAAGCCGAGCTGTATTTGAAAAGGATTACCATTTAAATTGGAGACGCCTACACCTGAGCTCATGTTGTAAATATATTGTTGATTAGTAGCATCAAAGCTCTTAATAGCATACAGATTTTGTTTGCCTAAGTTATGTCCTACACCCCAGCTTTTTTTCAGCAGGTTAGCGACGTTGAAGATATCCACCGAAGCTTCAATATGATGTTTCTTGTATATTTTTACGTTTTTGGCGAGATGCAGGTCGAATACACCATAGAAACCGTTGATACCACCATTCCGTTCGGCTATACGTCCTAGGTTTCCATTGATATAATTTTTAATGCTCTGTTCTGCATTTGGATCATCCAAGATAGCTTGAATACCATTCTTGATATAATCTGGTGTATTCGAGCTATTAGGATCGTAGACAAAAGCAAGATCGTTGGAATTCACAAAGTCACCGTTTACATTACCATTAACTGCCAGGGAATAGCGGGAGCCTGCAATTCCGCTAAAGCGTAACCCCATGGATACGCCCCATAGCGAAGGCATCGTACCATAGAAAACGACCTTATGACGGAATTGATTATCCGAATATGCCATTGTAGTCAAATCGCGCGGATCGTCTTTGACCATTAAAGAGAGCGTAGCAGTATTGGCAACATTGCCATTATATGAGGTATTATCCTTGGTATCATTCCAGGTGTATGACATTGTGATCTGCCCATCCTTGTAGTAACGATAGGTTCCGTCCAATACAACAGTATACGAATTGTTTTTTCCATCACTATTCATTTCCAATACGCGACCTATCTGCTTTGTCTTACGACTATTGGTCCAGTTGGCAGCACCGTTTGTTGTATTGATGCTGGATGCCGGAACATATACCCCACGATTGCCCTCGGCAGTCAGCCTAAAATAGGGATTCTCCACCATATTCCGATCTACATACATATAGTTGTTGCGTCCCCAAGTACCATAGGCACTTAACCCAACGCGTAGCGAAGGTGAGAAAAAGTGATTGATAGAGATGTTGGCTTTATATACAGTCGGTACCTTAACGTCCTTACTGTTCATATTAATTGTAACAAGTTTTTCAATCTTTGGATTGTCCAATAGCTCACGCCCAGGGGCGCTATCCGGATCCTTGCGATAGCCCGGGAAATTGGGTTTGGGAATCAATGTAGGATCCGTGATGTCTACCCCAGCGATTCGCGAGCCATCAAACAACATATTGTTTAACATAGAATATGGGTTGAGTGCCGAACCGAATACACCAGCTCCGAAACGGATGATATTTTTCTTCTCTTCATTGATATCCCAGTTGAATTGCACGCGCGGTTGTATTTGAAATGTGTTGATCCCATTGTCAGTTGAAAGCCCTAGTTCGTCATAGACCGTCTGATTGAACGTAGCCTTCTTGAGGTATTTCGTGTTGTCCAGACGCAGGCCCCCGACAACATCTAAACCTCGCGCAATCTTTGCCTCCATCTGTCCGTAGACTCCTATAGCCAGATTGTTGACCAAGGTATTTTCCTTGTCAGTCATATAAACATCACGGGCATAGCGATAAGGAGTTAGGTTATTGAAGTTTTGTAAACCTGTAAAATAAAAACGACCGTTCATTTCACTTCCATAACGAAAATCCATGTTGGTATACATGATATCCGCACCAAAAGTATATTTGATCTTATCTGTATTGTAGTATAGGTTATTGACCAACTGTAGCATATTGCCATTGAACCATTCTGGTGAAAAGCGTTGACCACCGAGTTGGATAGAATTGTTGTATTTATTCGTGCCATCTACTGATTGAATGGATTCGACGATTGCACGTGGAATACTATGTGATTGGTCAAATCCATCAACATTATGCTGGGCTTCAGAACGTTCATAAAAATGCTGGATCTTTAAATCATTGGTCATGCTAGAATTGATCGAGGTACGCAAAGAAGCCATAAGGCTGTTGTTGATATACTTTCTGTTGGTGTAGGATTCGAAAGCATTAATACCCGTATTGTCTCCTTCTTGTTGGTTGTCCGAATCGTAAACAAAGTTATTGCGAACAGTCAATAAGTTTTTTTCATTCAATTGCCAATCAATTCGGGCGAAAGCAGCATCAGTCTTTTTCTTTTTGTCAAAAGAACCAAATAGACGGTCTGCACTAGCACCATATTTACCTACAGCAATTTGCGTAAATTCATCTAAAGTAGCTTGAGTTACTTTATAACGAGCAATGTCCGCTGTTGTTTGAATATCAGCGATCTGAAGTGGACGGGTATCCATTTGACGGTCCCAAGTGACGAAGAAATGGGCTTTATCCTTGATGATCGGTCCGCCAAGGGAGAAACCATATTGGTAGGTAGAGAATTTTTGTTTTCTCGGAGTTCCGTTCAGGTTGTACTTGCTGGAAAGCCAGCCCGCACGTGCAAAAGTGAATGCACTTCCGGTTAGCGTATTTGTTCCTGATTTGGTTACAGTAGTAATACTTCCACCGCCACTACGGCCAAAAGTAACATCATAATCATTGGTCACAACTTTGAATTCTCGAATAGCCTCCATCGAGATTGAATAAGCTCCACCGCTATTTCCTCCAGCTACAGTACTTCTGGAGTTCATACCGTCTACCGTGAAATTTGTGGAAGAGGCGCGCTGTCCCGCCAGATTGGTTCCACTGCTTACCGGAGAAAGATCAATCAAAGAGGAAAAATTTCGTCCATTTACAGGCATCTTTTTGAGATCATTGGCTGTAATGGCAGTAGATGCTCCCAATGTTTTGATCTTGTTTTTTAAATCGGCTGCCGCCCCTTGGACGATTACTTCATCCAATTTATTCTCTGCGGAAGATAAGATAAAATCTACATTGAGTTCATCGCCATAGCTCAATTTATAATCGGTCTTTTTCTGTTCCGAGTAGCCAACATGATTTACAGCTATAGTATATGGTGAGCCTAACGGCAATTGTTGGAAAGTGTAGACACCATTCTGATTGGTTAATGTTGTTTGCTTAAATCCTGTCGATTCATTTTTCACGGATACTGATGTGCCTTTCACAGGTCCATTGCTATCTGTGATTCGGCCGGTAATTGTTGCTTCAGTCCCTTGGGCCCAAGTGTTAGCTGGGATTTGAAAGAATGTAATAATGGTTAAGAGCATTAACCAAATGATGTTTCTTTGCATGATAAGTTTTCGTTTTCGTTGATCAGTTGTTTGTCACAAGTATGTTGCGAAATTATCGCTGCAAGATTGTTAAATGGTTAAGATCCTGTTATTAAATATTTAAAAAAAAGCTGCTGTGTTAAAACATTGCTATCATGATTTCTCCAATAACCTTTACACGAATCTTTCTTTTTTATTTGCATATGAAAATGTGAACCGTGGAAATCTAAGAGAAACGTTTTTTGTCAATCAACTCGTATTCCAGCAACAGGTCAACTTCACAAATCAAGGAGATTTTATTGTAGATGAAAAGTACACAATTGAGATAGGAGGGAAGAATAAGTCCCGTAAACAAATTCAGGGGATAGAAAAAGCCTATATCGTAGCAGACGGCATCGAATTCGGATACCTCAACAAGATTCCTTTATGGTTGTTCGGATTTTTGTATTAGTAAATTTCATAGAAGATGCACAAAATAACTAGTAAGGGCCCGAATGATTCGAGCCCTTAATGATTTTATCCCATGTTGCAGTACCTTATTCTTCCCAACGGATTTTTTCCTCGATCGGTGTACGCACCGGTTCACGTGCATCCGATTGGTGGTGTCCCAAATAAAATAAACCAATACATTTTTGGTTCTCTTCCAGATTAAGGAAACTGCCCAAATGATTGATCAGACCCGGAGTTGCCCAGTAACCACCAATATTCAATGAGTGTGCGGCAAGCCACATATTTTCTACAGCGGCAGCAGTACAGGCCAGTTCTTCCCATTCAGGGACTTCACCCGTATAATTGACAATAAGCGCAATGGCAACATTCGACTGTGTTGCTTTTTTACCCATCGTGATTTCTGTCGCTTCGGTATATTTCTCTACCGGTGTAACCGATTTATAAATGCGGGATAGTTCAGCTCCCAAGCGTTGAAGCCCTTCTTTGCGGAAGATGACAAAACGCCAAGGCTGTGTGCGTTTATGTGTTGGAGCAGCATTGGCTGCTTCTAAAATGCTAAGGATATCCTCTTTGCTGACTTCTTCTTCGGTAAAAGAAGCTTGAAAGACCGATCTTCTGTAGTGTATTGCTTTTAAAACGTCGTTTTTCATTAAAAATATGTTGATTTTAGAATGTATTTATGCTTTTTCTTCCCATAAAGATACAACATGCAAAATTGTTTTGACCGCTTTTTCCATATCTTGTACAGATACCCACTCCTGTTTGCCATGAAATGCGTGTCCGCCTGCGAAGATATTAGGACATGGAAGGCCCATAAATGAAAGGCGTGAACCGTCGGTACCCCCTCGGATACTTCTTCTTTCCGCGACCATACCTGCTCTTGTAATCGCTTCCATACCGATTTCCATAATTTCTGGATGTTGATCCAGGACTTCTTTCATGTTGCGGTATTGCTCTTTTACAGTGAATGTATAGGTACAATTTGGATAACGCGCAACAATAGATTTTGCTATCGCTTCCAGTTCGTCTTCGTGTTTTTTAAGATTAGCTGTTGCATGATCACGGATGATAAATTGAATCTCCGCTTTTTCCACAGTCCCACTAATATTTACCGGATGCACAAATCCATCTTTCTTATTGGTACTTTCAGGAGAAAGTCTGTCTTTTGGTAGGGCATCTATAACTGCACTTGCGATTTTTATCGCACTCTGCATTTTGCCTTTCGCAAAGCCAGGATGTACGGAGACACCGTGGATTGTCAACGTTGCTCCATCTGCAGAGAATGTCTCATCTTCGATTGTGCCCGCTTTTTCACCATCCATAGTGTAGGCAAAGTCTGCTGCCAGGCGCTTTAGGTCCGCTTTATCAACACCACGGCCGATTTCTTCGTCTGGCGTGAATAAAATCTTGATATCACCATGTTTAATCTCCGGATGTTTCATCAATAGGCGTGCTGCATCCATGATTTCAGCTATACCAGCCTTATCGTCAGCGCCTAAAAGCGTTGTTCCACTGGCTGTAATCACATCATTTCCGATCTGGTTGGCTAGGTCAGGATGTTCTGCATATCTGATTACAATGCTGGTATCATCTGGTAGTATTAAATCTTGGCCTTGGTAATTCCGATGTACCAATGGCTTTACATCTTTGCCCGAAGAATCCGGAGAAGTGTCCATATGCGAGCAGAAACAGATCACAGGAACTTTCTTGGATGTATTAGAAGGAATAGTCGCATAGATGTATCCATTCTCGTCCATGGCGGCATCCGAAATGCCCAATGCTAAGAGTTCCGCTACCAATAATTTGCCCAGATTTTTCTGTTTTTCGGTAGATGGACATGTTGGTGAATTGACATCAGATTGTGTATCAATCTGTACGTAACGTTGAAATCTTTCCGAAACTGAAAAGTCGCTTATGTTATTAATCTCAAATGTACTCATGCTAATCGCCTTAATGTGATAAGGGTGACCAAATTTACAAATTCTAATGGGCTTCGGCCAAAAACAAACAAGACTTGTCAATAAACTGACAAGTCTTGTTTATAAGATCTAATATTTAGCGCAAGTCCCGTATTTTTCTCGGGACTAATAATCCTAGTTTAGTTTATTTTTTCTCATCTGCGTAGCCAAATACTTTCTGCAGGATATTTGTATTTCTGCTTCCACCGATATTGTTTCTGATTTTCGATTCCTGATCAGCGACTTTAATAAACAAGCCATCGATAGCTTTTTGCGTAACATAAGCGGTGAGATTTGTTTCCACCTTATTCCCTAGCGGTAAGTTATTATAGGCTGAAGTCAATTGCGTCCAATATTGATCCACATTATTGACGCCCATTGCAGACTGAATGACCGGGCTGAACTTTTTTGTTAATTCGGTTGATGTATTTGTCTTAAAAAATGTGGTTGCGGCATCCTGCTTGCTGCCCAATAGAATATTGGTCGCATCAGTAATGGTCATTTTAGATAATGCATTCACAAATACTGGTGCGGCTTCTTTTACGGCGCCTTCAGCTGCTCTGTTCATGCTCTGAATAAATTGATCACAAAGCTTGCCCATACCCACAGCGCGCAGTGTTTTTTCTACTTTTTGTGCCTCCGCAGGCATCAAAATCCTTACGGCTGCATCACCTAAGAAACCATCTTTTTTTGCCAGCGACTCAATACTGATATTAAGACCATTGCTTAACGCCTGTTTGATACCCAATGAAGCATCCTTGCTTGACAAGGAGGTCAATACGTTTGTTTTGGTCGAACCTGAACCAGAGACTGGAGTACCGGCTGCCGGTGAATTTGTATTTCTTGTGCTGTCGGTTTGACTTTGGTTTACCTTATTCAGCGCATCGTTGATCTTTTTAAAAATTTGCGCTTCACTTTTGTTGGAGTATAGAAGACCCGAAACAAATAACGCACAGTATAGCAATGGAAATTTCATCATGATATGTTTTGCTGTCAAAATTAAGGATATCGACTGTTAATTTTTCTAAAAGTTTAAATCCTGGGTTGTTCATCCCGTTAGATTGTCCAAACCCGTAGCAGATGCGCCACAATAGCGCCGTGACCAGCGCTATGTATTGTCACAATACCTTTGCTTTTTAGTATATCCCAAATAAAAAGTATCAAACTCATTTCATATCCTAATTATACCTAAAAAAAACACCCTAAAAGTTGATCAGGACTTTTAGGGTGCAGTTCAAAAAAAGCTTTATCCGTTACGGAAAAATTATTATTTAAATATTATATATACTATTTCCATGAAAGTGTTGTTACAACAGGAAAATGGTCGGAAGGAAACTTACTCAGATAAGTGTCTGTTAAAATACCATATTTCTTTGCCTGGAAAGGTTTGGTGATAAAGATATGGTCAATACGACCAGAAGCCCTAAGGCTCTTTCCCCAACCATTAAAAGAAGAGTTGGGCTCATATTTAAGCGGAGATACCTCATGTACATCGGTGACTACATTGCTTTTGGCAAGTGTAAAGTAAGCCTCATCTTTTTCGTCTACATTAAAGTCGCCTGTTAGGATCAGCGGAAGATCCTTCGCAAATTCTTTTGCTTTAGCCAGTATCAACTTTGCGCTTTCCGTTCTGGCGGTACGTCCGATATGGTCAAAATGGGTGTTCATAAAGATAAAACGCTTTTTATTGGCTTTATCTTCAAAAATTCCCCAGGTACAGATACGTGGTAAGGCTGCGTCCCAACCTTTGTTCGGATGTTCGGTATCTGTTGCTGAAAGCCAAAATGTGCCACTCTTTATCGCTTTGAACCTATTGGTATTGTAGTAAATGGCCGAGTGTTCGCCTTCCTGTGCACCATTATCGCGACCCACTCCGACATAGTTGAATCCGGGAAGTAGCGTTTTTAGATCCTGAACCTGATCATAAAAAGCTTCCTGAACACCGAATATATCAAAACCATGGTACTTAATCAGATTGGTCAAAGGCACTTTGCGGTCAACCCACATATTACCTGTGTCTACTGTATTTCTTTGCCTGATGTTGTAAGTGGCTGCAATAAAATCCTGTGCATAGGATATATACGATAGGCATAATGCTGCAGCGAGAATAACGTATTTTTTCATCTATTTTAATTTGTTCTTCAGTTGTGATGAAGCTATCCGATTTATTCATCGAGTGTATGTTTTAATCGGCATGCATAAGCTTGCTTTGCTCGATTATTTAATCCCTACTGTGCTCGAATAGATCATGATGGTTTCACATTGGAATAATTCATTTAGGAATAGCTACTTCGTGCTTAGAGATGCATAACATTCCGTTTTTGTTATTTAGTTCATTATTTTTTCAATACCTGAAGCAATAATTCCGGTTCATCTGTTGTGATAAAATCGATCTTTTGTCCAATTAGATTCTTCATTTCTTCTTCCGTATTGACTGTCCATGCATTCACCTTCATCCCCAGTTGATGCGCTTCCTGTAACCAGCCTGCATTCTTTTTGAAGACCGAAAAATGGTAATCCAGACCATTGACTCCTGCAGCATTCACATCAGCAGGTGATTTGTCTCCATTAAGATATTGGATATTTGCTTTAGGAGCGAGTTCATGGATCTTTTGACAGGCCTCAAAACTGAATGCGATATAATCTGTTATTTTCTCTGCTTTCAGATTTTTCACCATTTCAACAGCCTTTGTTGCAGCCTCAAGCGTGCGTTCTACACCGAGTTTGTTTGTTTTTAACTCTAGGATCAGGCGTAAACCCTTCAATTTTTTTCCTGCTTTGATATATTCTTCCAACGTTGGGATAGATTCCCCATTCGGATGTTTTTTTCCAAGGAGTTCTGTATATGTTGCTGTTGCGATGTCAATACCATAGAAATCATTGTCGTGGTTGACGACAAGAATATTGTCTTTGGTGAGGTGTACATCAAACTCAGAACCAAAGAGTTTGAGGTCATGTGCAGCTTTTAAAGACGCTATGGAATTTTGGGGAAGATGACTGTTTTTCCATACGCCACGATGTGCAATTGCTTTGGTCTGCGCAAATACTGTTGCCGATGAAATGACCATAGCCAGGGTCAGGCAGCTAAAAATGTGTTTTTTCATATGTGTTAGTTTGAAAGCTGATTTTGCAGCATAAAAAAAGTGGTACTTTTTATCCTGGTTCACAAGATCTAAAGTACCACTTTTATATGTAGTTATTGTTAACTGTAATTTATTTTTTACCATTCCACTCGGCCATGAATTCATCCAGGAATTCAAGCATGTACTGATGGCGGTGTTCTGCAATTCTTTTTGCGGCCGCTGTATTCATCTTATCTTTCAGCAGGAGTAGCTTCTCATGGAAGTGATTGATGGTCGGAGCCTCGGAATGTTTGTAGGCTTCCTTATCTTTATATTCCTGTACCGGAATATTTGGATTGTACATTTCGCGCCCTTTATTTCCACCAAAACTGAAGGCACGCGCAATTCCTATTGCACCGATGGCATCCAAACGGTCGGCATCCTGTACAATTTCCATTTCTTTGGAATGGAACGAAACTTCACCAAGACTTGCTTTAAAAGACATGTTAAAGATGATTTTTTTAACATGGTCAATAATTTCTGGAGAAATTTCTAGACTGACCAAAAACTCTCCGGCAACGCGAGGGCCAATTGTTTCGTCACCGTCATGGAATTTGCTGTCCGCGATATCATGCAGGAGCGCTGCTAATTCGCAGACCATGACATCAGCTTCTTCATCTTCTAAAATTAACTTCGTATTGTTCCATACGCGTTGAATATGCGACCAATCATGGCCTGCTTCTGCAAATTTCAGGCGATCTTGCACAAATGCGACTGTGCGTTCAATAATGTTATTCATACAATACTTTTGTTTTTTCGCGAGTACCCTCGTATAATTCGTATTCTAATAATCTACAATCTAATTTGCCATTATAAAATTCTATACGTCTGGATGCACGGAGCCCGATTTTCTTTGCGAGATCCGGATTTCCTGTAAATATATAGCCTCTATAACCTTTGCATTCCTGTTTCATAAAATCACCCATGCGCTTGTAGGTAATCTCCAACTTAGTATGCGTACCTAAACGTTCACCGTATTCTGGATTGAATAAGATGACACCGCCCTCTTTAGGAACGTGAGTTTCCGCAAAATCGCATACTTCAAATGAAATTAATTGTTCTACGCCTGCCGTGCGGGCATTCATCTTGGAAACGTTGATCGCTTCTTCGGATATATCCGTAGCGATAATCTGAGGAGCTGCCTTTTTATTGATCTGATCCTTTAATAAGCGGCGTTCCTGGAAGAAAACAGTTTCATCATAACCAATGAAATGCATAAACGAATAATTCATACGCAATAGTCCCGGTTTTCTATTGGTGGCAATCAACGCCGCTTCAATAGCTAAAGTCCCCGATCCACACATCGGATTGATGAATGCCGATACGCCATCCCATTTTGAGGCAATGATGGTTGAGGCGGCTAAGGCTTCCAGCATAGGTGCCTTGCCCGGAATCTTACGATACCCATGTTTCGCCAGCGTTTCTCCAGAGGTATCCAGGAAAATTTCAGCACGGTCGTCCTTCCAGTAGAGGTGAACAACAGCTTTGTTATTTTCCGGACCTGAATTCGGGCGCATACCTTTTTTATCTTTGATACGATCTACAATCGCATCTTTCACTTTGACATTCGCAAATAAAGGCGTGCTAATTGTCTCATTGTCCACATTGGAGCTCACCGAGAAATAACCATCAAATTGAATGAGCTCTTCCCAGGCAATCGTGCTCAGTTCTTCATAGAGCTCAGTAGGATTGTTCGCTGAAAATTCCTTTAAAGAATATAGAATCTGCGAGGCGGTACGCAAGTTCAGATTGAGCTTGATCGTATCGTTTACGCTGACTTTCAATTCGACTCCAGTAGGAAATGCTCTAACAATGTCAAAACCTAACTCTTTAACTTCCTGTTGCAAATACGGCGATAAGCGTTTATTGCACGTAATGATAACTTTATTGGGGGTGTTGAAAACTTCCATCATATTTTGTACAAAGTTAATTAAACTCTTCCTCAAAAATTGCTTAATTTTACGCTTTAATATTTATTTTTTTGATTATGGAAATTAGAGGAAAAGTACACGAGATAGGAGCGACACAACAAGTGACAGAATCATTCAAAAAACGCGATATGATTGTAGCTTATGCCGAAAACCCACAATTTGTTGAGTATATCCGTTTTGAGTCCACACAAGACAGAACTTCAATTTTTGATAACCTAGCGATTGGCGAAGAGGTAGAGGTATCTTTTAATCTTCGTGGTCGTCCATGGACAAATAAAGATGGCGTAACGACATATTTCAATTCATTGGTTGCATGGCGTGTAACAAAATTAGGAAATGCTGCTCCGGCACCATCTTCTCCAGGTTATGCGGATATGCCTGCTCCTGTGGATTTGTCTGGCTCATCAGATGACGATGACTTACCATTCTAGTCTGAAATAAGACATTCAAATCCTGTCGGCATAACCGAAACATGCATTGTATGTATCGATTTTGCCTTACAGTTTATCATATTAGACTGGACTGCCCGTTTGAGCAGTCCTTTTTATTTTGTACACATTCCGCCTTGGCTTCCTCCCCTTATTTGATAACCAACTAACGCGCCGTGCACTGTCGACAGCTCCCGGTATTCTATGGCGGGGAATTTTGGAGTTACATAAATTACTTTCTTGGCGCTGAAATTGCTTGATATCGGATACATTTAAATAAAAATAGCATATTATGAGATCAGCAACATTACTTATTTGTCTCGCAGCACTTTCTCTGAGCGCCTGCAATCAAACAAAAAAAGAAAATCAACAAGTGGTAACAACAGATTCCTCCGATCACACGGCGATGACAGCAGATACCACCCATACCTCTCAAAATTCCCTGGATTGGCCCGGTAAATATGAAGCCACGATCCCCTGTGCTGATTGTGAAGGGATCAAAACAAATATTACCTTAAAAAATGACAATACCTTTTCTATTGTAAGTGAATATATCAATAAGAACACCAAAGTTGAGGATTCAGGTAAAGTCATGTGGCATGATAACGGTTCGGTTGTACACCTGACAGGTAAAGAAACGAATATGAAATTAAAAGTAGGTGAAAATAAATTGATCGGGCTGGATCAGGAAGGCAAAGAGATCGATGGCCCTAATGCAGATCGCTATATTTACAATAAGGTCGAAGGCGAAAAATAAGCGCTGATCAAATCGAACTAACCGCTCACATACTTTCCAAACGGGATTTTTCGCAGGCAATACGTCAGTAAAGCACTGGAAAGTAAGGTGAGTACCGCTGCGACCGGTATTTTCCAGAATGTCGCTAATGGGAGTAGCGGATGAATATAGTTCAAAAACAAGATATGGCTTAGATAGATACCAAAACTATGGATGTCGATGAATTCCCAGAATGCATTCAACCGTTCTGGGAGTTTTAGACATTGGATAAAAACAAATAGTAAGCCTGCACTTAATGCAATATTGGGTGAAAGATAATTATACAATGTAGGGTCAAATTCCCCTTTTTCCACACTAAGATAATAAGTACCCCAACCCGTAATCAGACAACAGCCTATAAAGAAGGGGAGGCTAGACCATCTTAACTGAGGGACTGGATGATTGTAGAGATAGTATCCCAAGACGAGATAACCCATATAACCTGTAAAGAAGGTTAAGTCAAAATTCGGAAGATAGGCATTAAACCATTTGTTGCTGAAAAACAGCGCGGCAAACCATAGGCATAGGAAAATCTCAAGCTCTCTTTTTGAACAGTTCCGGATCATTTTTCGCAAAAAAGGGATGGCCAGATAGAGCCCAATGAGCATATATAGGTACCATAAGTGTGCATTGCTTCCTGACTTTAAGCGAATTAACACAATGTTAATAACTTGTGGAAAACCCACGTACTCAAAATCAATGTATCGGATAAAATAATAGATCAGGTAGACGAGGGTCCAAAAGACAAATGGTGGAATGATTTTAGACAAACGCTTTTTATAGAATGTATCCGTCTTTTCATCTCGCTGTAAAAGTAATGCGCCGGAAATGATGACAAAGAGTGGAACGGCAAAGCGTGAAAAGCTGTTGATCCAGTTGGCGTAATCCCAGTCAAAAGAATCAAAATCGTTACTGTTTAAATAGCCCGAAGAAGAGTGGATTAAGATAATCAAAAAAATTGCGATGATACGCAATACACTGATATAACTACTTCGGACCATTTGATTTTCTAAATATTAACTCTTATTGTCATAAACCTTGAGATACAGCAAGGTCAGCAAAGCCCCGATACTCGCCATACCTACCCCCACCAGTGAAGGCGTATTGTAAGCCAGCCCTAATGTGATGGGAATTCCTCCCAAAAATGCGCCTAGTGTGTTGCCCAGATTAAATGCGGCCTGCCCCCCTGCGGCAGCTAATGTTGCGGACTCCTTCGAGGCCCGGATTAACATCAACTGGGTTGGCGAACCGATCGTGAAGGATACTAAACCCGTAATGAACGCTAGAGGATAAGCTGTCCAGCCCAGAGGCGAAATAAAATAGACCATAACCAAACAGATTGCCATAGCTGAAAAACTCGCGATCGCCGCTTTTGTAGGTGAAATCGTATCTGCCAATTTCCCGCCGATCAGATTACCGAAAAACATACCAATACCGATTAAAATCATTATCAGCGGCACCCGGTCGGCTGGAACGCCAGAAACTTTAGTCGCCAAGGGCGCGATATAGCTGATCCAGGCAAACAATCCACCTGTACCGATGGCAATAATCGCCATTAATAACCAAGCAATCTTTTTGTTGAAAAAGCTGAGCTGATTGAATATATTATTGCCTTTAGAAGCCTCAATTTTTGGCATCCAGGCATATATTGCGGCGAAGGTAATTAGTCCCAGTATACTGATAATGCCGTAAGTCAGTCGCCAGGAATAATGATGACCAAGATAGGTTCCTAACGGAACTCCGGCAAGGTTTGCAATGGTCATGCCCGTAAACATGATCGAGATAGCCTGAGCTTCCTTTCCTTTAGGAGCAAGTTTAGCTGCAACGACAGATCCTACACCAAAAAATGCGCCGTGTGGGAGTCCGGCCATAAAACGTGAAATACTGATCAGAAATTGTCCCGGTGCGATACTGAACAGGCCGTTGAAAATAAAAAAGAGCAACATCAGAAAGAGTAAAACCTTTTTGGGAGGATATTTACCCGTAAATAAAACCAAAGTCGGAGCGCCCACAACTACGCCGAGTGCATACAGCGCAATCAGATGTGCCGCGGTAGGGATTTCGATATGCAGATCCTTCGCGATATCAGGTAGAATACCCATCATCGTAAATTCAGTCATCCCGATGGCGAGTCCCCCAAAAGCTAAGGCAATAATTCCTTTGTTCATATGGATGGTTGGAAGTTGATAGTCAAAAGTAAAAATAAAAACTGGGTTATTACATGTTGATTTATACATCGATGTAATAATTCCTTTAGTCAAGCCAATCGATCAAGAGCGGGGAGAAGTAGACCCGCCAAATGCCTGGTATAAAAAATAAAGGTGAAGGAGCAAGGATTAAAGACAGTGCTCGTAAGCCGTTGGCTTGAACAAGTAATGTTTAAATACTAATATCTCAATCCTAATATCTCTTCTTAGGTACGCAGGTGATATCTTTGATCTTTCTTAAGATGATCGGACGTTGATCTAATCGGCTCTCCAATACGACTGAGTCCGCCGAATGATAGACAACTTTAAAGCGTGGGATATATTGCCCCGAAAGGTAACAACCTGAGATTTTCTGTTTGCCATTTTCTTTGGTGTATATGCCATCTACGATAACAGAATCTCCCCGTAACACATAAATCCCTTTGGCATGTTCCGTCCAGGAGCCATTTTTATAGCAACTATCCGGAATCGTCTGTACTTTGTTGTTCACATGCATTGTCGCATAAACCGAATCACAGGTAAACTTAAATTCAGCCAAGGTATATTGCATCATCTGCTGCTGTCCCGGGATACTGTCCTGTACCCACTCCCCCTGTAAAAACGGGGCGCCTTCGCCCTGCATCTCCGAATTAAATTTGCAGGCGGTAAAAAAGAAAAACATACCTAAGGCAAGAGCCCATAGGTATGTTTTCGAGAATATATTTTTTATTGAAATTATTGCCACAGCTTATTTTAAACTTCCAACCATCTCTTCAGGTTTTACCCAAGCATCAAAATCTTCTGGGGTCACATAACCCAGACGTACGGCCTCTTCTTTAAGTGTCGTACCGTTTTTATGTGCCGTTTGTGCAATTTCAGCAGCTTTGTAATACCCGATTTTCGTATTCAGTGCAGTGACCAACATCAACGAGTTGTCAACCAATTCTTTAATGCGTTTGTAATTAGGCTCGATACCTGCCGCACAGTGTTCTTCAAAAGAAACACAGGCGTCACCCAGTAAACGTGCAGATTGCAAGAAGTTCGCTGCCATCAATGGTTTGAAGACGTTCAACTCATAATGTCCTTGTGTACCACCGATTGTAATAGCAACATCGTTACCCATCACCTGAGCCGCCACCATTGTCAACGCTTCACATTGTGTAGGATTCACTTTACCTGGCATAATAGATGATCCCGGTTCGTTTTCTGGAATAAGGATTTCACCGATACCTGAACGCGGGCCCGAAGCCAACATACGGATGTCATTCGCAATTTTATTCAACGCAACTGCCAATTGCTTCAATGCACCATGTGTTTCAACGATCGCATCATGCGCTGCCAAAGCTTCAAATTTGTTTTCAGCGGTAACAAAGGGAAGACCTGTAAATTCAGCAATGTATTTGGCAACAACAACATCATAACCCTTAGGTGTGTTTAAGCCAGTTCCTACGGCAGTACCCCCCAATGCGACCTCAGATAAATGTGAAAGGGTATTTCGTAGTGCTTTTAAACCATGGTTTAATTGGGCAACATAACCTGAAATCTCTTGGCCTAATGTCAAAGGTGTTGCATCCATCAAGTGCGTACGACCGATTTTAACAACATTCTTGAACTCTTCCGCTTTTTTAGCCAATGTATCACGTAGTTTCTCTACACCTGGGATAGTTACTTCGGCAACAGCTTTATAGGCTGCAATATGCATTCCGGTAGGAAATGTATCATTTGATGACTGTGATTTGTTTACATCATCGTTTGCCTTCAATACAGGTTCGCCTTCGCCAATCTTATGTCCAGCCAATACTTGGGCACGGTTTGCCACAACTTCATTCACATTCATGTTTGACTGTGTTCCCGAACCAGTTTGCCAAATGACCAAAGGGAATTGATCGTCTAATTTACCTGCTAGGATCTCATCGCATACAGCTGCAATAGCATCACGCTTTTCAATAGGTAATACACCCAATTCGTGGTTTGCATAAGCCGCAGCTTTTTTCAGGTAAGCAAAACCTGCAATGATCTCATGCGGCATAGAAGCTGCCGGTCCGATTTTGAAGTTGTTGCGTGAACGTTCCGTTTGCGCACCCCAGTATTTATCTGCAGGTACCTGAACTTCACCCATCGTATCTTTTTCAATTCTGAATGACATATTGTTTTGTATAAATAAAACGTAAAAATTAATCAGTAGCTGTGCATTGCACAGAATACATCGACCACAAAGTTAACGGATAATACAGTAAAAAGTAAAAATTAAAAGGTAAAAATCAAAAATTGAAACAATTAGTGAGCCGTAGGCTTGTACAACCAAAATCGATATACCCATTACTCGATACTCAAAAACCAAGGCGCTTGCCCAGGAATTCATGCACATGATGAAAGACCTGCTTTGGTTTTAATGCACGCCAGGATAGTTCATTGAGTGCACCGCCAAAATTGATGTAGTAATCAATATTCTGTTGTTGAAATTCCTGAATGACATGGTCCCGGAAGCCCACTCCAGCAATCCAGCCATCGTCGATATCCTGGAACCATTCCTCGTAATAGGAATCATCTGACGTATGGAAATTCAATACATTCTCTCCAATAAGGATAAAATACTTTATACCTTGGCTGATCATAACATCAATAAGCTCTCTCTTCAACAGCATAATATCGTTGTATATGGCGTCATTCCATTCACCGATCAATTCGATAATACAGTATTGTTTTTCATAGTCGACAAATAATACCTTTAAATATAGCGTGAGCGAGCCAAATTCATCCCATTGCGGATGTAGCAGAAAGTTATAGATCTGTTTGTCGAAATCGAATTCGCTATAGACCGTACCATAAAATGGTGATTGTTCGTCTTCGGCAGCAATGTAATAGTCGCGCCAATTGTAGTAAGGTTCGATTTCGTGCATGTTTTAAGTTCCTTTCCAAGTTCAAACTAAGATAAATTTGTGCTTATTTGCAAGTTTCATTGCTGCTATTTCCCATTTTCGATTAAATCCGATGACAGGAGCTTCAGCAGGTAAACAGCCAGCGACAATTTTTTGTTTTTAATGTAAAATTATACAGCTCTGTACGGGTTAAACCGAATAAACTTGTTACTTTTGAAGGGTAAATTGAGGGTGCGCAGGCTCGGTTTATCATTTTATAAACACTGGTTTTTTCCAATGCAAAAGAGTATCAAACGAAATATTTTTGTAGCCGCTACATATGCGGCAGTATTGCTCCTTGGCTTGTTGTTGGGCCAGAATTATGCCGAAGAACAAGGAAGCAACCAAAAAACAACGTTTTCAAGTTTGGGCTCCAATGGTAATTCGGATAAATTGCAGTACCTTATCCAGCTGATTGCCGAAAATTATGTTGACAATATTAGTGTCGATACCGTGCAGGATGAAGCCATTGAACACGTCGTTTCACGCCTCGATCCTTTCTCTACATTTTTACGTCCCAATCAGGTGCTCGCTAAACAGGAGACCCTGGAAGGTTCTTTCGATGGGATAGGGGTGGAATATTTTCGTTTGAAGGACACCTTGCTTGTCGTGGGAATGGTATCCGCTGGACCTGCGGAAAAAAGCGGCATGCGGATCGGTGACCGTATTCTAAAAATCGGCAATAAAGATCTTGCAGGAAAAAAGGTGCCTGAAGCTGAAATAGAAAAATTAATCCGTGGAAAAAAAGGAACAGCCGTACTTATTTCGATTCAACGCAATGGACAGACACTTGTTAATCCACTGAAAGTTATCCGCGATCAGGTAAATGTAAGCAGTCTGGATGCGTCCTATATGATTGCACCCAAAACCGCTTATATCAAGATCCGACGCTTTGGACATAAGACCGCGGATGAATTTAGACAATCATTGATTGATCTGCGAAAAAGCGGTGCCCAGGATCTTATCTTGGACCTCCGGAATAATGGTGGTGGATTTGTGCATACTGCCATTGATTTGGCCGGGCAGTTTTTCAAAGAAAAGAGACTGTTGATGTACACCGAGGGAGCCAATGAATTACGTCAGGACTATTATTCCGAAAAACCCGGTGACTTTAGTGATGGTCGCGTTGTGGTATTGATCAACGAAAGTACAGCATCAGCAAGTGAGATCTTGAGCGGCGCCTTACAGGACTTAGATCGGGCCACTGTCGTGGGAAGACGATCCTATGGAAAAGGTTTGGTTCAGGAACAGTTCGATTTCTCAGATGGTTCGGCAGTGAATTTGACCGTAGCGCGTTATTATACTCCCCTTGGCAGATGTATTCAACGCAAATATAGCCGGGCAAATTTTGATGCCGCGAAATATATGACCGGTTTTGACCTATGGACACTCGATACCGAATTTCGTCAAAAAGAAATGTTTACGACAAGCAAAGGCAAGCTGGTTTTTGGTGGTGGTGGGATTTTGCCGGATGTGAATATCCCAATTGATACGAACGAAACCAGTGCGAAATATCGAGAAATCTACCACTCAAATGCAATCGAAGAATTTGTATATGATCGGTTCACCAAACATCTCCCCGCATATTCCATTGAAAACTTTATCAGTGGATACCATTTGCCCGCAGCAGAGTTTGATCTTTTTATCTCATTTCTGAATACACAAAAACGGATTCCTGTAACTGCGAAAGAAGCAAAAAATCTACATGATCTGATTCAGTCGGATATCGAAGCGTTGGTCGGAAGATATTATTTTGGCCGTGAAGCCTATTATAAAATAAAAAACAGAAGGGATAAATTTATCGAAATAGGCCTCAAATCATTGGGTTATCAGCCCCCTAAGGTTTAAGCCGTAAATCTGACCATACCGGATAATGGTCGGAGAGCTTTTGTTTGACAACCTGATAATTCATAACCTCAAATTTTGGACTGGCAAAGATATAGTCAATCTGAAAAATCGGCAAAAGTGCGTGATGCGTAACGCCCCATCCATTTCCCTTTTCTTTGAAGGCATTATACATGCCATCGCCTATTAGATTCACCGAGTAACTCATTGGGGTATCATTAAAATCACCGACAGCGATATAAGGATATTGGCACTCATTCATATGCTTTTTTAGCGAATGAGCCTGTTCACTACGGAGCTCAAAAGCATTTTTTAATTTCCGGCTCAGCCGACGGGTAGCCCTATTGTCTGCCTCATTCTTGTTGGACAGATTCTGAATAAATTCCTTGTCTTCATTTTGTAGCGCAAACGATCGCAAGTGGATATTATAGATGCGTACCAAGGTATCCTGTTTTTTAATATCCACATAAGATATTCTGTTGATGCCGTAGTCATTGTCGCGAATAGTTCCCGAATCATAAATGGGAAAACGGGATAAAACAGCCATACCATAAGCCTCGTAGTCATTTTTGGAACTGGGCTCAAAGAAGAAATAATCGTAGCCCAATTTGTCCTTAAACTCCTCCGAGAAGACATGTTTCCCTTTGATTTTACTGATATACTCCTGAAAGCAGATGACATCAGGGGAGATGCTATCAATGATACGCACTACATCTGCCTTAAAGTTCTTTTTTTCATCATCAACTTTTTTGAACAGATGCGCATTGAAAGTCATGATACGTAATGTTCGTGTTTCAGGCGGAAAAGGCGGGTTTTCTTTGCGGATATTCCAGTGTTTGGTCAGAAAGGGCCAGCCCGCTAAAATAGCTATCAGGGAGTAGAGCGCTACCTTTCGTTTACGAAGCAGCCAATAGCATATAAACCCAATATTGACCAAAAGAATAGGAAGGTAGCCTAAGCCCAGAAACGCAATGGGCCAAAAAGATTTCGGGTTGATGAAGGTCGCTGAATAACTCATGAGCAACGCGATGATCGCCAGCATGTTTGCCAGGAACATGGTTTTGCTTATAAATCCCAGTTTTCTTCTTAAAAATGTCCTTCTATCCATCAACCTTGTCGCCACTATTGCTTGCCCTAAAGAGCGTTTCTTTTTCATGGTGTGTCAGACTTTCATAACCAGATACTGAAATCTTGTCCAGGATGGCATCGATTTCATCCTGATTGGGTAAGTCATAACGATGTTTCCGATTTGTCGGTATATGATTGCCTACAACAACTTTCATTTTTGCAGGTTTTTTTTGTTTCTTTTGAAAAAGTGTAGACCAGTCCATTCCTGATCGTAAGGCATAGGTAAAGGCCATTCCAAACAGAACGACAGCAAAGTAAGACACCGCAGCAGGTCGGTTGCCAATGGTGAAAAATAAGAATTCCAACGCAAAATATATGATGGCTACGATTTTTAATTTAACCGTGCCAAAAAGTAATAGTCGCAACTCATAATTCGGTACCAACACGACAATGGCAGCAAGTACAGCCGCCAATGGGTGAGCTCCACCCATTAAATGCAGATTTGTAGGGGGCGGAATCAGGGTGCCAAAACCAACATAAAGAATACTACCCAAGAGCCATGAGGTAATGTAGACAAAGAAAAATTGTCTTTTATTTAAGAAGGTAAAGAAGATTTGGCCAACCCAATACAACCAAAGACTGTCAAAAATGAGGTTCAAAAGCTGAACATAGACAAAATTGGACGAAATCACAGACCAAGGTTGCGCTAAGAAAGCCGAAAAATTACTAGGTAAGCTCAAATTCTTGACAATAGGTTGTAGGAAACTTTGAGAGATGAATTTCAGCTCAAAGAGCAGGTCCAAGAAATAAATGAGGACAAATAAGCATACCTGAATACTGATCACAACCGGAATCGGTGAACCTGTTTTATACGTTTGTCTCCAAAAATCTTTTAAACCAATGCTATTCATGACGCGCGCTATTAATAAATCCCCTTTCTAATCCTCCAAAGTTTGAGCAACAAGTAGCCAAAAAGTGCACCACCAACGTGTGCAAGATGGGCTACCGAATCCCCAGGCCTAGATAAGCTCATATAGATCTCGATCAAAATATATCCTCCGATCATATATTTTGCTTTGATTGGTACAGGAATAAACAAAAATTGAAGCGGTATGTTTGGGAAAAGGTAAGCAAAAGCGAGTAATACACCATATATGGCCCCGGAAGCACCCAACATTGGTATTACATATGTTAAAGCCTCATTACTACCTGTATTTGCTAATGAAAAAATCTCATTGCCGCTCATGCCATGCAGCGGAGCAAGTGAACCAGTGGCATTATAGAGTTGTATACCACTCACCGCTGTATATAGAAACCAAGCGCCAATTCCTGAAATCAAATAGAAATTTAGGAAACGTTTCGACCCAAGTACCTGTTCAATCATCGGACCGAATATAACAAGCGAAAACATATTGAAGAAAATATGGGCAATGTTATTTTTGTCATGCATAAACATATGTGTAATCACCTGCCAGATTTTAAAATATGGGGAGTCTGGATAATAGACTGCAAGATAATCATATGCAATAGGCACAAGTTGCGATCCAATATAAAATATGATATTTACGATCAGTAAATTCTTGATAACGGGTGTCAATTGTTGAAACATATAGTTTTATCTGCTAGTTTTTACCAAATTTTTCGGCTAATTCCTGCAAGGTAAATGTTACGATAACAGGATTGCCATAAATGGAGATATTCGGCGATTGACAGGCAAAGAGCTTGTCGACCAATTCTGCCATAGCCGTATTGTCAAGCTGTGTGCCCGGTTTGATAGCAGCATTACGGGCAAGGCTTTTGGCCAGGTTCTCTCGTTTTGCCAGCTTGTATTCGGATTGATTATTTTTATAATCTTCCAATATTTTTTCAATCATTTTGATCTCATCAAAACCTGTTCCCAAGTCAGCTGGAATTCCGTCAATAATATAGGAATTTTTTCCAAATTCACGAATCTGAAAACCCAATCCATTGATGTCATCCAATAAGTCCTTCATCAGTTCATTATCTGCAGGGTTGAGGTCTATGGTCTGTGGAAATAAACTCTGTTGGCTTAAACCTTTATGTTGATCAAGTTGTGTCAGAAACTGTTCAAACAAAATACGTTCGTGGGCAGCTTGTTGGTCAATAAGAATGAAACCAGAGTGAATCTGCGAAACAATATACTTGTTGTGTAGCTGAAAAAATAATTTAGAAGAAGTTTTATCCTCTACTTGCATCGCTTGTGGCCGATCCGTTTCCAATTCGGAATCCCTATGCAAAGGAAGCTGTACAGACTCCTCTTTTTCGACGATTTCGTACAATGAATCCCAATTGCTTGGTATTCCACCTGTTTTTTTTGCAAAGCCCTCTGCATAATTATCCGATCTGGAATAGGATGATTTGGACTTGTCTGTGTCAAAAGGGTTGAAATCAGGATTAAAGGTCACCGTCGGGGCAATGATTTCATCCAATGATTTCTTTGTAATCAGGTTGGAGAAACTTGTTTCCTGTTCAAAATCCAAAGAAGGCATGATATTATAGCGTCCCAACGACCTTTTCACTGCTGAGCGGATGATTGCATAAATTGCTTTGTCATCTTCATACTTGATCTCGGTCTTGGTGGGGTGTACGTTAATATCGATACGTGCTGGATCGATATCAATAAAGAGGACATAAAATGGAAACGTTTCCGCTTGCATAATATCCTCATACGCATTCATAACCGCATGGTGCAGATAAGGATCACGTACAAACCGTCTATTGACAAAGAAAAACTGCTCACCCCGTGTTTTCTTTGCAAATTCAGGTTTACCGACAAATCCATCCACTTTAATAATGGACGTATCCTCCTCTACAGGAACCAATCGTTGGTTATAGTTGTTTCCGAAGATATGGACAATCCGTTGTTTCAGCGTCTCAGCTGGGAGATGATAAATTTCATTCCCATCACTATGTAAGGAGAGAAAAATCTGCGGATTGGATAAGGCGATACGTTGAAATTCATCAATGATATGACGCATTTCAACAGAATTGCTTTTTAAGAAGTTCCTGCGGGCAGGAATATTATAAAAAAGATTTTTGACTAAAATATTGGTTCCAGCAGCGACCGCTTCTGGATATTGGTTGACGACTTTTGATCCTTCTATTTCGACGACAGTGCCAAGTTCATCCTCGACGCGACGTGTTTTAAGTTCGACTTGTGCTATCGCAGCAATGGAGGCCATTGCTTCCCCACGGAAACCCATCGTGCGGATCGCAAATAAATCCTCCGCTTTGCGGATTTTTGAAGTTGCATGACGTTCAAAGCAAAGACGGGCATCCGTGACACTCATGCCACAGCCATTGTCAATGACCTGGATCAACGATTTCCCTGCATCTTTAACAATAAGTTTGATTTTGTCAGCTCCAGCATCAATGGCATTCTCAATCAATTCTTTAATGGCAGACGCTGGCCGCTGCACCACTTCTCCCGCCGCAATCTGATTAGCAACATTATCTGGAAGTAATTGAATAATATCCGACATATAATACAAAGTTACGAAATATCCATATTTAGAAAGCACAAACCCAAATGAAAATCAACCGGATATTCCATATGGCCTTTAAAATCGACCGAGACGGCTGCTTTTAAATATCGTGTGATGAATAAACAATAGTCCCTACGAGCCGAAGCACCTAACTGGAACCGGTCAACAAGCAGGCGTTCCCCACAGTCGTCTGAAGGGATTACATTTCCAGTTTGAGGAAACGTGCGGTTTCGCTTTTCTTGTTTTTAATTAAATTTTCTGGAGTGCCTTCAAATAATACCTGACCACCTTCTTTTCCGCCTTCAGGACCGATATCAACCACCCAATCCGCAGATTTGACAACATCTAGGTTATGCTCGATAATCAACACCGTATTGCCACGGTCTACCAGTCGGTTAATCACACCCATTAACACATTGACGTCTTCAAAATGAAGCCCTGTTGTGGGTTCATCAAGGATGTAAAATGTGTTTCCCGTATCTTTCTTGGAAAGTTCTGTAGCAAGTTTCACCCGCTGGGCCTCCCCTCCAGATAAGGTTGTCGAAGATTGACCTAAGGTAATATACCCTAAACCTACATCCTGCAAGGTTTTGATTTTTCTATAAATGCTAGGTACATTTTCAAAGAAATCGACAGCATCATTGATGCTCATGTCAAGTACGTCTGAAATAGATTTACCCTTGTAGCGTACTTCCAAAGTTTCTCGGTTATAACGCTTTCCGTGGCATGTTTCACAGGGAACCTGCACATCAGGAAGGAAATTCATTTCAATCACTTTCAATCCCGCTCCCTGACAGGTTTCACAACGGCCACCTTTGACATTGAAAGAAAAACGACCAGGTTTATAGCCCCTGATTTTCGCTTCGGGAAGCTGCACAAAAAGTGTGCGTATATCGGAGAATACACCTGTATACGTAGAAGGATTGGAGCGTGGCGTACGGCCAATAGGACTTTGATCGATTTCAATGACTTTATCGATATGTTCCAGACCTTCAATTTTTTTGAATGGAAGCGGAGTGGCTTTCGCCCGGAAGAAATGTTTATTTAAGATCGGGTACAAGGTGCCGGTAATCAAACTCGATTTACCAGAGCCCGAAACACCTGATACCACAATCAGTTTACCGAGCGGGAAGCTTACTGTCAGGTTTTTCAGATTATGTCCCGTAGCACCATGAATGGTCAGCGTTTTGCCATTGCCTTCACGCCGTTTCTCCGGGATCTTAACCTCTTTTTTCCCGTTAAGATAAGCTGCGGTCAAGGAATCCGATTTTAAGATCGCATCGGGTTGCCCCTCAGCAACGACTGTACCTCCGTGGACACCTGCCGCCGGACCCATATCAATCACATAATCCGCATGTAAGATCATGTCCTTATCATGTTCAACAACCAAAACTGAATTGCCGATATCACGCAAGTTTTTAAGTGCGTTGATGAGACGTTCATTATCGCGCTGATGTAATCCGATGCTCGGTTCATCCAGAATATAAAGGACATTGACCAACTGTGAACCGATCTGGGTAGCCAAACGGATCCGTTGCGCTTCCCCACCAGATAAAGTTTTTGCGGTTCGATCCAATGTCAGATAATTCAAACCTACATCCAAAAGAAAGCCCAAACGAGCCCTTATTTCTTTGAGTATTTCTGTAGCAATGACCAGCTGGCGTTCATCCAGTTTGCTCTCTACCTGATCGAACCATTCTTTCAAGGCCGAAATATCTAATGTCGATAGCTCGTGGATATTCTTGTCTGCGATCTTAAAGTGAAGCGATTCTTTCTTCAATCGTGCTCCCTCGCAGGTAGGACAGGTTACTTTGGTCCTGAAATCATCCAATGAAGGGGCTTCATCCGAAGATTTTCCGGAAAACTCCTCGAGCATTTTGAAAATACCTTCAAATTCCACACGGTATTCACGGGTGCCATAACTTCCATAGGATACGGTGACAACAATAGGTTCTTCCTTATTACCAAACAAAAGTTGGTCTATCTGCTCATCGCTCAGTTTTTCCAATGGCGTGGTTACCGCAAAATCCAATTTTTTGGCTACGGCTTTCAGTACCTCAAAAGTCCAGTTCTCCCGTGTTGGCCCCAATGGTGCTAGTCCGCCTTTTTGAATACTGAGTTTCTTGTCAGGAATAACAGCGTTTTTGTCAATTTCAAAGATGTAACCTAATCCATCACATGTAGGACAGGCACCATAAGGTGAGTTGAATGAGAAGGTGTTTGGCTGCGGTTCATCATAGGAGATCCCTGATTCCGCATCCATCAGGTAACGGCTATAAAATTGTTCCTGATTATCTTTGGTAGACACTTTGATAATGCCTTTTGCTGTTTTCATGGCTTGCATTACCGAAGTCTGCAGTCGCTTTTTGTCATCGCGTTCTATTTTCAGTCGGTCCACGACAATCTCGATATCGTGAATCTTATAGCGATCGACTTGCATTTTTGGCACAAGATCCAATATTTCACCGTCTACACGTACTTTGACATAACCCTGTTTACGGATTTGCTCAAAAAGCTCCCGATAATGTCCTTTACGTCCTTTGACGACGGGAGCAAGGATATTTAATGCTTGCCCTTCAAACTCATCCAAAATACGGTCGATCACCTGGTCGTCAGACATACGTTCCATTTTTTTGCCTGTGACATAGGAAAAAGCTTCACCTGCACGGGCAAACAGAAGACGCATAAAGTCGTAAACTTCGGTAATGGTTCCTACGGTTGATCTTGGATTTTTGCTTGTTGTCTTTTGTTCGATCGAAATCACTGGACTTAGCCCCGATATCTTATCCACGTCCGGACGCTCCATGCCACCTAAAAACTGACGGCTATAAGCGCTAAAAGTTTCCATATACCGACGTTGTCCCTCTGCATAAATGGTGTCAAAAGCCAGGGAAGACTTTCCACTACCACTTAAACCCGTGATAACGACCAATTCATTTCTCGGAAATGAAACATCAATATTTTTAAGATTGTGCGCGCGCGCGCCAAATACCTGAACTTCACTCTGTTCGCCCAAATCTGGGCTTCTTTTTATCGCCATGAAAACTCCTTAAAACCCTTGTAAAGGGATAAAATGCAAAACATGCAAAATTACAGATTTTAAAGGAATTATGCGAGTCTATCTGACTTTTGGAATAAAATGTGATATACATGTGATTTGTGGATTCTGTCAGGCCTTGATGGGTACGGAAGTTACGAAGGTAATTGTTATCTTGGGGTCGGCTAAGGCGGTTATGATAACCTTGTAAGCTGTAAGTTTATACAAGAAGAGTCCCGAAAATTAAATGTTAATTTAAAAAAATAAATGAATTTGTAAATCAGCACGATGTTTCACTAAGGTCTCAATACCCAATACTCAATACCCAATACTCAATACAATAATAATGCGAAAATACGACGTCAGCAAACAGGAAAAACAGTCTATCGAAGATATTGTCCAATTTTGGAAAAAGGAGAATCTATTGGATGAACAGAAAGCCACTGAGTTGATGGATAGTCTCGATGTGAAAAGTTTTGACTGGGGCCAATTGGCCCGTTATGCTTTTTGGATCGCTCTGGCCTCACTGGTGTTCGCTGTTTTTTCGCTATTTACAGATGCCTCTTTTTTGGCCTTTGTCGATACGCTTTATGAAGCGCCCAATATTTTATTCTGTTTCTTTTTTGCTGCTGTCGCCGTATTATTCTATACGCTGGGCTTTCGCTACAAAAAACGCTATCCCTATAAAAATCTTTCCACCGAGACCATGATGTTGATCGGAGTATTTGGAACAGCAGCCTGTATAGGTTTTATGGGCAAGGTTTTGGATAAAGATACCATGCATTATTCCCTTTTGTTTTTACTCTCCGTTGCAATATACGGTATTCTTGCTGTAAAGCTCGATAGTAAACTGATCTGGACCTTTATGCTGTTGGCCCTAGGCGTCTGGTTCGCGACCGAGACAGCCTACCACAGCAACTGGGGATTTAAATTCTGGGGGATGAATTACCCTTTGCGTTTTACCATTTTTGGTGCAATGATCACAGCGGCAGCTGTTTGGCTACAGCCACGTTTCCAACGCCTGCAGATATTTCAGCCAGTCAGTTATATCATCGGATTGATTTACCTCATGGTCTCTTTATGGACGCTGTCCATTTTTGGTAACTATTCGGATTTTTATGAATGGACCACGGTACGTCAATACCACATGTTTTATTGGGGTATTTTATCTACGGCGGTGTCCGCTTTTCTTGTTATTTATGGATTAAAGGCAAAAGACAATGTCACCCGTGAAGTGGGCTTCGTATTTTTGGTGCTGAATATCTATACACGTTATGTAGAGTATCTCTGGGATAATATCAATAGAGCCGTATTTTTCCTGATCCTGGCAGTCTCCTTCTGGTTTGTCGGACGCTGGGCAGAGAAACTATGGAACAGACGAAAAGAGGAGCTTGAAAGGTAATAATAAGTTTCAAAAATGAACCGTAAATCCGACTCCGCGATTCGAACTGATACGGAGGCTAGGATCATGGCTCAGGTATTTGCGTATACGTGTGATAAACACATCCATGCTTCTGCCGGTAAAAAAATCGGCATTTCCCCAGACCTTTTCAAGAATATCTTCCCGGGTCACGAGCTGACCATTGTGCTGGCATAAAAACAGGAGCAGGCGTGCTTCGCGTTCTGTAAGTTTATATTGTTCCTGGGCATGGCTTAACAGCAGTTGATCCGGTAAAAACAGATAAGAACCGATTGGAATCGAACTTGATGGCACATGTTTTTGATGACGTTTTAAGATATTCTGTAGGCGAAGTAACAATTCTTCAGGATCACAGGGTTTGGTGATGTAATCATCAGCACCGATTTTCAGGCCTGTTAGTTTATCGATCTTCTGCTCTTTGGCTGTTAAAAAGATGAAAGGAAGTAAAGGAAAAAGCGTATTGATCTCCTTCGCTAGGGTAAAACCGCTTACCTGTGGAAGCATCACGTCCAAAATAATTAAATCATACCCTGAAAGCCTCTGAAAGTCGGTAGTAAGGTCATTCGGTTGCATAATCCAATCCACACTAAAGTCCGAAAGCTCGAGGTATTGTTTCAACATAAATCCAAAATCCGGATCATCTTCTACAAGTAATAGTTTATTCTTCATTTTAATTTTGTCTAAATGGTATCTGAGCTTTGTTCTAGATCTTCATAAAGCCTGCTCTTTTCTAGATCCTGTTCAAATTTAATGGTGGAGCACTTACTTTCCCTTCACAATGTTCGCTTTTGACATAATCCCTTATTCCTCCAGGTGGCCATTTTACCACGAAGTAAATTAACGGGGCAGTAGGACGATAAAAGTTGTCCCTTGCTGCAATTTACTGATTACCTTGATTTCCCCACCGTATTTCTTAATGACATTCTTAACAAGGAATAGACCAAGACCCAAACCTTTTGTGTCATGGATATTGTCTTTTTGTATCCGGTAAAATTTTTCAAAAATATAGGGTAATTCACTTTCTGCCATCCCTTGGCCATTGTCTTTGACCTGAATGGATAGCTGGTTTTTCTGTTCTTCAAAAAGAATACTTAATTGCGTAGCACCATATTTTATTGCATTGTTCATCAAGTTGTAAAAGAGCGTCGTTGCATCGGTGCTGTTAAGACAAATTTGCATAGTGGCATTTAGCTCCACAATAAGTTTGACGGTTGGATTGCATAGCTGAAAATCACTAAAAATAGCCTTTAACTCATCGGATGTTGTCGGTGATGAGTCTGAAGTGGTTTGATGTTCGTTTAGTGGGTTGAGTGTTTGCTCCAGGCGGCTCACCTGGCGTTCAATAACCGCAATGATATGTTTATCGGGGGATTTTAGTAGTGTGCTAGCCGCTATTTTTAAAGTCGCAACTGGTGTTTTTAGTTCATGCGAAATATTGTCTACGACATCGTGTAATACAGCAATCTGTTTGTCCTGCTTTCGGAGATTCGTGATGGTTCGATAAAATAGCCAGATAAATGCGGTCAGAATCAATAGGGTACTGATGAATAAAGAGGTAAGCTCCTTAAATAAAATCCAGTCAAGATTGACCACTTCATAGGAAGTCTTTCGTGGAACCGAAAATACATATAGTATTTCTTGGCTCTCAATACGACCTTCGAGCTTATTTGTTTCAGTTTTTTCTGTGACCCATTTGCTTGTGGATAATTCCATGGGATGCTGGAAGGTTCCTTGTGTGGTATAAACAGTGATCGGTCCGCTGACCAATGGTTTTAGGGCATCTTTATAATAAATGCCCAAAATTTCCTGTCTAAGCATGACATGCATACCGAGAGGTTGAAATATACTGTCGACATATTTAGTTAGCTCGTTGGAAGTTTTCTGTGCATGTGTTTGATACAGGTGTTTTAGACCATCTTCGGTGATTTCTTTCTTGACCAGTTTGATGTAATAATCTCTGGCGATATCCTTACTTAATAAGTTGTGGTCAAAAATAAGATTTGCGTCATCGATATTGTCTAGCTTTTTTTTGACCAACGCAAGTATCTCGCGTTGTTTGAGCCGGTAGGTATTGTATAATTGATAACCTTGAATACCGATAAGGACGGCAAAAAATAAGATGAAGAGGATAATATAATTTTTAGGTTTCAATTCCATATACAAATATAACTGCTAAGGGAGAAGATTATAGACCTTAACACAGCATTAACTCTTCATTAACCGTATTTAGTAGCAATAATGAACAATTTTGGAATATGAAATGCCGAAATATGAAAGGATTATTGTTATTGTTCTTAGCTTCATTGTGCGCTACTGCCCAAACCAAACAGGTAGAGGGGCAAATTCAAAATCAGAACCGTGAAGGACTTGCTGATGCATCCATTGTTGTGATGGATAGTACCTACCAGCGGGTTCTTGAAATGAAGGCGGATTTGGAAGGTAAGTTTGAATTATCATTAACAGCACATACCAAATACTATCTTTCAGCATCCCATTTGAATTTTGGTGCCAAGGAATTATTTTTTTACAGCGATACCCTAAAGAGTCCCCTGATATTGACACTGTTGCCTAAGGCAAAGGAACTTGCGGAAGTGAATGTTGTGGGCCGGCAACCCAGATTGATCCGCAAGTTGGATCGCCTTGAATTCAACGTACAGCATAGTAACCTCTCTGCGCTCAATACCTGGGATATCCTTAAACGCACACCTCTGGTGATGGCAAGCGGCTCAGACTTAATGGTCAGGGGAAGCAAAAAGATTATGGTGCTGATCAATGACCGCAAGATTCTGCTCAGTGGTGAGGAGCTGAAAACCTTTCTGGAGAACACCGCTGGCAACGATGTGCAGTCCATCGAGGTAATTACCAATCCCCCCGCAAAATATGAAGCAGAGGGTAGTACCGTCATTAATATCAAGCTTACCAAATCTACTTTGTACGGGTATAGGGGTTCAGCAGTAGCTTTGGCAGAAAAAAGCACGACCTGGAAACAGCTGTTTGGACTGACGCAGTATTATAAAAACGAAAAATTCAATCTACGTGCAACATACAATTTTGGGCGTGGTACCTATGCCCGTTATGAAACGAATTATGTCTATTATCCAAAGGAACAGCATTCATGGGAAGGTAAAATGGACCGTTTCGATACCAATAATAGCCAAAATACTTATGTCCTTTCGATGGAATATACGCCGGACACAAGCTGGTCAATCAATATGGGGTTAAATGGCTATTATGGGCCGAGAACCTATGGTGTCTATGAAGTGCCTACTGTAATTTACAATAAAGACCATTTGAAGGAATCCAGCTATATGACCACCAATGACCATGAACGTTCCAATAAGACCAATAACCTTTATCTACAGGTGACAAAGAAGTTTGATCCCAAATGGAGTATCCATTGGTCTTCTTATTTCACCTCCAGTCAGGCAACTAACGATCAAGATGTCCTGACCGCATTGAATTTTAAAGGAGAAGAGCCATCCAGCACCCGTTTTATCAGCAACAATAAGAGTGAAAACCAGCTTTTTTCTACACAAATGGATATTACAGGGAAGATACAGGGGTTAGCGGTAGAGTTCGGCGGAAAGTTTAGTGCTGTAAAGACAATAAGTGACCTTATATTCTCGGATGATGAATCAGGTGCTCTTCAGCATCGGCCCGATAAAAGTAGCCTGTTTACGTATAAAGAACGCAATGCAGCCTTATACACGTCATTTAACTACGTTTGGAAGAAGTGGAGCTGGAAAGCGGGGTTAAGGGGCGAGTATACTGACTTGGAGGGATTGATTTCAGAACCTGAAGATATCAACAAGAAGGAGTATTTTGTGTTATTCCCGACCTTCTACATGCAATATACGCTCTCAGACCAACAACAATTTGGATTTTCCTATGGCAAACGCATCAGCCGTCCTGCTTACTCATGGCTTAATCCCGCAAAATCTTATTATAACCTATTTTCCTATTTTCAGGGAGATCCCCGCTTGAGAGCAACGATAGTGCATAACCTCAACCTGACTTGGACAAAGGACAGCTGGAATGTGGACCTATTTTACCGTTTCGAAAAATGGCCTAATATGGAAATCGCTTTGCAGGATAATGCCAGCCATCAATTAATATTTCAATATACCAATATTAAGAAAGGGCAGGGGGCGGGAATAGATCTGGCGAAGAGTTTACAGTTGACCTCCCGCTGGGGATTAAATCTGCAGCTGGAAGGAATGTACAATGAAAACTATTTTATGGGAGCGGATGCCCTGCTACATAAGAATGATGTTTATATTGGTAATGGAAATATAAGCTCAAACTATGTCCTGGATAAAAACGCCGGCTGGAACCTCGAACTTGGCAATACGTTTACCTCACCTACGATTCAGGGACCATTTCGGATTACGGGTTATTCCAGTACCTATCTGACGACCAATCGAAAGTTTTTTAATAAACACGTGGAAGTCAACCTGGCATTTATGGATATTTTCAGGACAGAAAAAATGAGAATCTCGTCAAAATATGCCGATCAAAACAATTATTTCGATGATTATCGGGATACAAGAAAGGTGAGTGTTACGTTGCGGTATCATTTTGGCAACCAGAAGGTCAAGAGTAGCAATCAGCCGAACAAGACCGAAGAGCAAAAAAGGCTTTAGCGATCTATAATCGCATGCTATCCCTGATGGTCACAGATTGATCAGAAACTGCGATATCAGGGATAGCTAAGCTGGAACCTTAATTTATTTTTAGTGAGTAGCTGATATTTACGCCACCTGCTGCAAGCATGTCATGTACCGAACAATATTTCTTTACCGCTAGCTCGGCTGCTTTTGCCGCTTTCACTTCATCAATGTCACCTTTGAGAAAAAAGTTGATGTGGATATCCGTAAATATCTGGGGGATCTCTTCCCGGCGTTTACCTTCTACCTCCACTTGGATGTCATCAATTTGCTGACGTTGTTTTGTCAAGATACTATGCAGGTCAAACACGCTGCAAGAACCCAATGCCATCAACACCAACTCCATGGGGCGAACACCTTTTCCTTCACCACCGATTGCTTCAGAACCATCGATATTGACTTTGACGGAAGATAATTCACTGCTGGCTTCAAAATGCACAGCCTGGTTGACACGGTTCAATTTGACTTTCATGATACTTTTGTATTTATGTAAATAAGGACCCTTTTTCAGTAGTCCAATGTAATACAAATATACGAAAAAGGCAGACGTATATTCGTCTGCCTTTTGTCAGTATGTTGATGCTGGTTTATTTTGTTGCAGGAGCAGTATCCGGCATTTTTACACCACGATATTTGGCCACATCTACTTGTGGAATCTTCGAACCATATTTGGAATTGATTGCATTAATAAAGATGTTCGCCATCAATGCATTACCAATTGGCGTAAGGTGGATACCATCCAACGAAAATGCATTTCCGGTGATATATTTAGCACTGACCGCCAAACCATTGATACGGACACCATCTTTGACATTATTTAAGAATGCGTGAACATCTGCTAATGCCAGGTTTTTCGATGCCGCTGCTGCCTTAATTGCTTCGTTATACTCATTGATCCGTTGAACAACTGTTTCCGTTTCACTGACATCCAGTACATATTTGTCCTCCACGGGATTCAAAGGATGTAGACCATAAGGAATTTGAGCTGCATTTGGCTTGCCTAGTAATCCTGTTGACGAAAATGGAAGCACAAAATAATCTTTATCGGTCGCCGCACGAGGGCCTGCTTTTGTAGCAATAAAGATATTGGTTACCGGAGTTGGTGGTTTTGTCGCATTGACTGCCGCCAATAAAGCTGTACGGGTTACCGTTGTAAAATAAGGAGTTGCTGTTACGTCCGGAATAGTCGCAATAACGCCTTTTTTGTCACCCGTAGTTAAGGCAGTTACGTAGTTGCCCAACAATGTTTTGAAGAGGGCCGTTTCGGTGAGCGTAGATGTAGGACCATCTTCTACACCGCCATTTGTCGCCCAACCAAGTGCGTCATTATTGCCCAGCGCAAAACTAAAAAAGGTGTGGTTTTGTGACGTTGAGTATGTGAAATAGGTTTTTAGGGCGTCAGCGTCGGGTAATAAACGTTCATAATACATATTTCCTGCCTGCGAACCAATACCAGCCTTAAAAGCCATATCCATACGCATTCCGGGGACACCGAGATTATTGATTGGATCAGTATATTTTGTCAATAGTTTTGGTGAGGCCGAACGATAGGCTAATTTGTCTGTTACCTGCGCGGTTACGGGTTGACCATTGACCAATCCTGTCAAAGTAATATAGCCCGATCCGTTGGCTTTCGCATCACTAAAAAACGGTGATTTAAATTCGCCACCACCGACCTGCTTCAATTGCTCTGCAATTAGGTTGGGGTAGGCAACTTTTTGTCCTTCCAGATAAAGACCGCCATCGGCATAGCCAGCGGTCAGAGAATTGCCAATAGCGACATATTTTGTGAAATTGACTGAGCCTGCCGAAGCTTGATACTCATCTAAAGTAGGTTTACATGAGGCGATAGATAAAAGTACTAACGCCGCACCTATATAAAATTTATTTGTTTTCATCTTAATCAAATTTGGCTGTTAATAATTACCATTTATAGCTTACGCCAATTCCCGGTGCAAAAATATTTGTCGAATAGGTACCTGAAAGGTGGCTATCAATGTTAGTGGATTTACGTGGCAGAATACGCTGATAGGCAAATGAACCTGTGATATCAAATTTTGGTGTTGGTTTTATCGTAAGACCGCCGGATACAAGATATCTGGTATTGTCCGGTGTCTCGGGATAAACATAGGCACTCTGTTGTACTGGAGTCGCAATATAACCACCGCCGATACGCAATTGTAATTTATCTGAAGCAATATATTCCAAACCCGCCTTGATGGAACCCGCTTTATCGTAATTTTTCGGCGAATGCGTATCTTTTAATACAGGTGTATTTTCCTTGTAATCGAAATCCAGTGCTTTATAGATATCATAGTTAATCATGGTCGCATCGATTGCCATTTTAAATTTCTCAGAGAGCGGGAAAGCCATTCCGACTGCAAAAGTAGATGGTAATGGTAACTCAGCGCTGAATGTATTGCCGGCAGGGAAATTACTGGCCACAGCTGCTGGGACTTCAAATATTGCATCACCGTCTTTAAGTTTTGTGACTACTTTCGAACGGTAGCTTACGGATATCGCAAATTCGTCTTCCAGGTTGTAGTGGATACCGACGTTATAGCCTGTACCCGTACCTGTACCTTTTAAGGTTGCTAAACCAGCACGGCCATCTGGATAGAATACCGGAACGGAATTTTCCAGATCTACTGTACCTATATTATATACAAAACCACCCCCAACACTAAAGTTTTCGGTAAGTTTGAAACTGAGTGTAGGTTGAATATAAATCGCGCGTAGCGCTAAACTCACCAAACTAAACTTGCCTACCCATTCCTTACCCCAGTCGACAGCGCCACCATAAGGGGTATAAACCCCGATACCAGCTTTCCACCAAGAATTTTTAGGTCCAATTGCCGCAAATAACGAAAAAGGAGTGGAAACCTGATTTCTGGTGTGATAAACAACTGTACTTCCGGTCTCCTGAAATGCAGATTTGTACATCACGGCATTTCCAGCCACCGAAATGGCATTATGATCCATCTTTGCTAAAGCACCCGGACTGTAGAAAATGGAAGATTCATCTATAAAGTAAGCAGATCCTGCTCCCCCCATTCCGACAGCTTTGGGGCTTTGTAGATTCACCTGTGATCCTTGTGCAAACAGGAGTGATGGACTTGCACAAAGTATTGAGAATAATAATTTCTTCATACTAGTGTTTATTGTTGGTTAACGTTCCTCTTTAATTTAAAATACAATGCTAACATAATAAATGTTTGGCTAATATTAATAAATGTTGTGTAATATTTTTTTTGCTCGTACCTTTAAAAGCAAAGAAACTAAAAATTAAACAATTATATATTATGGCTACAATCACTTTTAAGGGTAATCCAGTGAACACAAAAGGCAGTTTACCACAAGTTGGTACACAAGCGCCTGATTTTAAATTGACTGCAGGAGATCTTTCGGATAAGTCACTTGCGGATTTTAAAGGGAAAAAAATTGTGTTAAATATTTTTCCTAGTGTGGACACCGGAACCTGTGCCGCATCGGTACGTGCATTTAACAAAGAAGCATCTCAATTAGACAATACAGTGGTATTATGTATATCGAAAGATTTGCCATTTGCACAGGGCCGTTTTTGCGCAGCCGAAGGCCTGAATAATGTAGTGACATTGTCGGAATATAAAGATTCGAATTTCTCTGACGCTTATCAGTTGGCTATAGCTGATGGACCATTAGCAGGGCTGTTGAGCCGTGTTGTGATTACCTTGGATGAGAACGGTAAAGTTTTGTACGAAGAGCAAGTTGCTGAAATCGCTGACGAACCGAACTACGCAGCTGCTATCGCTTCGTTGAACTAAATCGGGGATAATTAAAATCTCCTATCTATATCCTCGATACGCTAAAGACCAAATAAGCGAAAAAAGCGTGCTTAGCACGCTTTTTTCGCTTATTTGGTCTTTTCTAAAGCCTGTAAGATATCGTTGATAATATCCTCCTGATCCTCTAAGCCAACCGACAATCGGATACTGCCGGGTTGTATACCTAAGTTCAGGCGCTCCTCTTCGGATAACTTCGAGTGTGTCGTCGACGCTGGATGTGTCGCAATAGATCTGGAGTCACCCAAATTGGAGGTATATAAAATCATCTCCAAGTGGTCAACAAAAGCTTTTGCCCGTTCAAATCCACCCTTGACAACCAATGTAACAATACCACCACCTGCTTTCATCTGTTTCTTAGCCAGCTCATATTGTGGATGGCTCGGTAGAAAAGGGTATTTTACATCTTCAATCTCCGGATGATTTTCCAATGCCTGCGCCAATGCCAGCGCATTGGAACAATGACGATCCATACGGATGCCTAAAGTGTCCAGACTTTTGGAAATAATCCAGGCATTAAATGGTGACAATGCCGGGCCTGTATGTCGGATAAAGAACATCAATTTGTCTATTAATTCCTGTTTTCCAACCACAATACCACCCAAAACGCGTCCCTGTCCATCCATGTATTTGGTCGCCGAATGAATGACCAAGTCAAATCCATACTGAATTGGTTTCTGAAGATATGGTGTCGCAAAACAATTGTCGATCGATAGAATAATATTCGGATATTTTTCCTTGAATTTACCCAGCCATTCTAAATCAACCAATTCCAATCCGGGATTGGACGGAGATTCTAAAAATATAATTTTCGTATTGGGCTGTATGGCCTTTTCCCATTCCTCGGGATTAGCCGCATCTACATAGGTTGTGGTAACACCCCAACGCGGGAAAAGTTCCGTAAATAACTGATGGGTAGAACCAAATATCGCACGCGAAGAAACGATATGGTCTCCACTTTCAATAATTGCAGCAAAGGATGCAAATACTGCAGCCATACCCGATGCGAAAGATAAGCCCGATTCAGCTCCTTCCATAATACAGACCTTGTTGATGAACTCCGACGTATTCGGATTGGCATAGCGGGAATAAATCATTGCATCTTCTTCGCCGGCAAAGACCGCCCGACCCTGTTCAGCGCTGTCGAAGATAAAACTTGATGTGAGGTATAAAGGAGTCGAATGTTCGCGAAGTGCTGAACGATCGACCTGTTCACGTATGATTTTAGATTGATCTTTTTTCATGATGCGTAAAGTTACGAGATGAAATTTTTATATTCGTATAATTACCAATGAAATGACCCATTTTATGAAAAAAATAGCCAGATTTTTTTCTCGGAGTTTCCATTCCCTTCTTTTTTCCTGCTCAACAGACGAAAAACTACTCCCTGACCTGAGATGCATGGAAGTACCTGTTGCTCGCTGATTTCTAGCCAACTGGGATTTATATCCGCCTGATAATAAGCTAAAATGGGTATATCTGTTGAAAAAAGGTGGGATGCGAAGCTTTTAATTAAGATGACCTTAAAATAAAAGAGCCGGTCAATATACCGGCTCTTTATTCCTTGGAGTATTTCCTTATTTTTTTACGAACTGCATGACGACAACATCGCCAGAAATAAATGTTAACTCGTTATCTCTAACATCGAAGTTTGTCGTAGATTTTAAGCCATTCATAAATTCGTTGTAAGCCGCATTTTCACAGTGCATCATCGTAGATACCAATTTGTCACCGATTTTAATAGCATTCCCTTTTTCACTTTCGTACGTACCACCGATACCGTTACAGCCGTTGTTACCTTCTACTTTGTGATCTTTGCTTGTGAAAGTTAATGTGGGGATTTTGTCCTTATACAATTCTTTGAGCGCTTTTCCTGCAGTCTCAGGCGTGGTAATTGATTTAAGTTCCCAAGTACCTTCCAAAGAAGCGTTATCCACTACACTTGGCTTTTGAACCGTAGTGGCTGTATCACCAGTGGCGGTTGCTTCAGATTTTTTCCCTGTTGTGTTACATGCGACAGTTGAAAATGCCATTGCAACTGCTAAAATCATCAAATTTACTTTCATAATAATTTCTAATAATATATAAACAATCCTTTTTCTGCACTACAACTTATAATTATCATGCCAATCTTGTCTCTCAGACATGCTATTACTGGCCGTGGCACAGCTAACTTCTTTATCCTCTATTAATAACAAATTTGTGTTTTTTGTTTGCGCTCCTGTGGCAAAATGAGTTCTTTTTGTCGGTAACATACTAAAAAAAGCACAGCCCATATAGCCTAAGATACCATTTTGCTGTACGAAGCAAATGTTTTAGATCAATCGATTGATATGGCTTAATAAGGCCAATTTTCTGCTTTTAAAATATATTTTGGCGTTTTTCTACCCTGTTTCTGTACGCAAATGTTACATCGATAATTTTATAAAACTTCTTATATTAGGGCTTTACAACCTAATTTTCTAGTACTTATTAATAAAGAATATGTTCACAATCTTGTTATCCTCCCTCTTACTTTCCAGTGGTACAGTAGCTAAACCAGATACGTTAAAACCATACGGTGCTTTGCCAACGGAGCGCCAGTTGAAATGGCAGGAGATGGAAACTTACTGCTTGATCCATTATACACCAACTACTTTCCAAAATAAAGAATGGGGTTACGGGGATGCGCAGCCAGCTTTATTTAATCCTTCGGCATTTAATGCAAATCAGATCGCTAAAGCAGCGGCGGATGGAGGTTTTAAAGGCTTGATCAGTGTTGCTAAACATCACGATGGATTTTGTCTATGGCCAACAAAAACGACTTCCTACAGTATTGCTTCCTCTCCCTGGAAAAATGGGAAAGGCGATATGGTGAAGGAATTTATGGCTGCAACCCATCGTAATGGAATGAAGTTTGGCGTATACCTATCGGCATGGGATCGTCACGACGAACATTATGGTACACCGGCATATGCAAATGCCTATCGGCAGCAGTTGACGGAACTGATGAGTAATTATGGTCCTTTGTTTACTTCCTGGCATGATGGGGCCAATGGCGGCGATGGCTACTACGGCGGGCATGAAGGTAAACGGATCATTGACCGAACAACTTATTACGAGTGGCATGAGAAAACCTGGCCGATTGTCCGCAAACTTCAGCCGAATGCGGTGATATTTTCAGATATTGGCCCCGATATGCGCTGGGTGGGTAACGAACACGGTTTTGCAGCTGAGACCTCATGGGCAACATTTACACCAATAGGACTCAATGGAAAAATTGCTGTACCCGGTGCAACCGAATCGCATAATGCCGAATCGGGCGACCGGAATGGGAAATATTGGATTCCCGCAGAATGTGATGTGCCTCAACGTCCGGGATGGTTTTATCACGAGGAGCAGAATAGCCGTGTAAAAACACCCAGTCAATTATTTGAAATTTATCTTAAATCTGTGGGGCGTGGAGCCTGTATGAATCTTGGCCTAGCACCAATGCCTTCAGGTACTTTACATGATAATGATGTGAAATCTTTACAAGCCTTTGGTAAAAAGATCAAGGAAACTTTCCGTACCAACCTGGCAAAAGGTGCGCGCATTACAGCTTCAAATACGCGCAACGGCGATTCCAAAACCTATGCAACCGCACTGATTACCGATAACGACCGCTACAGTTACTGGGCTACCGATGATGCGCAAACCTCGGCTACACTCGAGATTAAGCTCAAGTCGACAGAAACATTCGATCTTATCCAATTGCGTGAAAATATCAAACTTGGCCAAAGGATTGACAGTGTTGTCGTCGAACAATGGAGCGACAATACCTGGAAGCCATTGGCCAAAGCAACCAGTATCGGTGCGAATCGCTTGATCAAGCTGGAGCAGCCAGTGACTACGTCAGGCTTACGCTTACATATCTATGCTCCTGTAGCAATTACGTTAAGTGACTTTGGATTATTCAAAGAATTTGATGAACCCTTTGCCTTCGATACTAAAGAACTTAAAAAGCAAACTGGCTTTAAATTAAAAACGGGAGCATCGAATAATACAGCGTATATGACCGATGGCAATCCAAATACCTTTGCAACGGTAGCTGATCAAGGCGTTTTGGTGATTGAAACAAATGGGACGGTCTCTGGTATTGGTTTCCTGCCACGCCAAGATAAAAAGACAGGCGGTATTCCGACGAAATACACGATCTCGACTAGTGTAGATGGTAAAAAATGGACAAGCGCAAAAGAAGGCGAGTTCTCCAATATCAAAGCAAATCCAATTTTACAACAGGTGTTTTTTGAAACGAATAAAAATATCAAGTTCATCAAATTTGAACCGAAGCAATTTATTGAAGGGAATGAGCTGACTATCGCCGAGCTTGAACTATATGAGAAATAGAATTTTAATGCTTTGCGTGGTCTGTATCTGTCAGACCACGTTTTTGTTTGCGCAGCAAAATCCGCTCAGTCTTTGGTATAATAAACCTGCCCAAATCTGGGAGGAAACCTTACCGTTGGGTAATGGGCTGATCGGTATGATGCCTGATGGAAACGCGACTCGGGAAAAAATTGTACTGAATGAGATCAGTATGTGGTCCGGAAGTCCGGAAGACCCCAATAATTATGAGGCGCATAAAAATGTCGATGCCATACAGGCTTTATTGAAAGCAGGGAAAAATGATGAAGCCGAAAAATTGGTCAATGAAACATTTGTGACCAAAGGCAAAGGTTCAGGCTTTGGAAATGGCGCCAATGTTCCTTTTGGCTGTTATCAGGTACTGGGAGATCTGCTCTTGCAATATCAATTACCATCTTCTTCCATTACAGACTATACCAGGTCATTGGATTTGGCTACGGCGACAGCTCAGACTTCTTTTCGTGCCGGAACCACAAAAATTAACCGAATCTACTACACCTCTTTTGACAGAAATGTCGGTGTAATTCAACTCAATCAAAACAAGGATGCTAGACAGACCGTTGGTATTTCTTTCGAGCGAAAAGAGAACATAGACCAGTATCGCCTGCTGGACGACGGTATTTTGGTAGAAGGATCATTGCCAGACGGAAAAGGCGGCAAGAACCTAAGATTTGTCGCTTTGTTAAAAGTACAGGGCAAAAATCTCCGTGTGGACAAAAAAGATCAGGTGCTGGAAGTTTCAGCTACAGGAAATCTGTCGATTTATCTGACAGCCACTACATCCTATTATGGCTCCGATCCGCTGACAACGGCCAAAGCGGCTATTGCTGGCGTACAAGGCTCCAGTTCAGCTCAAATGTTCCGTAAACATGTCAGCGCTTATCAAAATATTTTTAATCGGGTTGAGCTCAATCTTTTTGGGAATCCTGCGAATACCGGTATTCCGACGAATGAACGGATAGCTAATTTTTATAAAAATCCAACACAGGATCCCGATTTGGCTACCCTTTATTATCAGTATGGCCGTTATTTGAATATTTCAAGTTCGGCGCCGAAAAATGCAAAAGCACTTCCGCCCAACTTACAGGGATTATGGGCCAATCAGATCCAGACTCCCTGGAATGGGGATTATCATCTCAATATCAATGCGCAGATGAATCACTGGGGTGTAGAGGTAAACAACCTAAGTGAATACCATCGACCTTTTATTGAGCTGATAAAGCGGGTCGCAAAAACTGGTGAGCAAACTGCAAAAGCATATTACAATGCGCCAGGATGGGTTGTTTATATGATGACCAATATCTGGGGCTATTCCGCTCCGGGTGAACAGGCTTCCTGGGGATCCAGTACAGCCTCGGGTTGGTTATGTAACCACCTGTGGGAGCATTATCTTTTTACTGCTGATCGGGGATATCTGAAAGAAATCTATCCGATACTTAAAGGTGCCGCAGAATTTTATGACCATACCTTGGTGCAAGATCCAAAAACGGGCTGGTGGGTAACTTCCCCCTCTGTTTCACCGGAAAATTCTTTTCGGATGTCCAATGGAAAGGTAGCATCGGTGGTCATGGGGCCCACGATTGACAATCAGATTGTACGTGAATTATATCAGGCCCTGATTCAGGCAGATTCTATTTTGGCCGTCAGAGATCGTTTTGTGGCTAGCTTGAAAGGAAAATTAAAGGAGATTCCACCCCCGGTAGTGGTCAGTAAATCTGGACGTGTAATGGAATGGCTTGAAGATTATCAGGAGACTGATCCTCAACATCGTCATGTATCCCATTTATATGGTCTATATCCTGCGGCATTTATCTCTCCACAAACTACGCCGGACTGGGCCGAAGCTGCTCGGAAAACATTGGCTGTAAGAGGAGATGAAGGGACAGGATGGTCGAGAGGCTGGAAAATATTGTTTTGGGCAAGGTTGCAGGATGGTGATCATGCGTTGGAAATCCTTCGCCAGTTGCTCAAACCAGCCTTTACCAGTGAAACAACCTATCAGGGCGTAGGCGCTGGTACCTATCCCAACTTATTCTGTGCACATCCGCCATTTCAGATTGACGGTAACTTTGGTGGTGCTGCTGGCATTGCGGAGATGTTGATCCAAAGTCACAACGGGTATATTCACCTGCTGCCGGCTTTGCCTAAAGCTTGGTCTAAAGGCCAGGTCAAAGGCTTGAAGGCCAGAGGAAATTATACGGTTGATATGAGCTGGGAAAATGGGAAAATTGTCAGGCTTAAAATAAAAGGAGAAAAAGGGAATGTTCGCATATTTGAAAATGGAGCTTATAAGGACTATCAGGTCCGTTAGTTATTTTTGTTTACTATCGATGCTGTTGGGAGCAACTGCCTGTTCCCAGAAGACAGACAAAGCGAAAAAAGAGGAGCTGTTGAAAACCTTCGTTTACAAAATAACCGGACAGACAAGTGCCGCTGATGGAAGTGTGGTGGCACTTATCGATCCAGAGAACAAAATGCAGCAGTTTACGAAAACAAGTGTTACCAACGGTCAGTTTACCCTCGAAGGGGAGTTGGCAATGACTGGCTTTTATGCGGTTCAGATCAATGGCGGAGAACCTTATAACTTGTTTTTGGAAGGCGGAAGTGACTATGCGCTCAAAGAAAATAAAGGACTTTTTACCTTGACAACAAGCTCCGGAAATGCAAGGGATTTTGTTCAGTTTACCGAACGGTATCATCAGCGTGAAAAAGAAGAAAAATCAAAGGAGGAAAAGAGATTGGGGAGAATTGCAGCATTAAACGGTCAGCTTTCAGCGATGGCTTTACGTAACGATGGATCTTATGAGAAATCTGTTGACGAACTACAGCGTTTGTCGGCCATTAAACCATATAACCTCCGGAATTTATATGCTGATTTTATTCTGGACAGCACACATCAGTCCTCTTTGGTACTTCCTTACTTTTTTAAATATGTTACCGTCGATCAGGACAATTTTAAAAAATTTGATCTGGCCCTGCAGCGTTTCGATGCGACCCTACAAAAACATCCCTATTATAAATTTGCGCGTGGTAAAGTAGACCGGGTGAAAGATTTTTATGAGAACATGCCGGTTTTTCCTGCGATTACACCAATGAATGTGCAACGGGATTCCCTAAAACTCAGTGAATTTTCAGATGCTAAGATGTTGATCTTTGCATTTTGGAAATCAACAAGTACCTACAGTGTATCCGATGTGACTGAATTGCACAAAAAAGAGCCGCAGTTAAAAGCAATGGGCGTTCGCGTGATTTACTTTTCCCTGGACAGTGATCAGGATGCCTGGATCAAAACCAGTAGGGCACTAAACCTTGGGCCGTATAACTATTATTTGAATACAAACGATCGGGCGGCAATGGAAAATGATTTTGGTATAGACCGTTCTCCAAGCTATTTATGGGTCAGCCCACAGACCTTCAATATCTTGTCGCTCACAGGTGAAGATCCCACTTTACCCCAGTTTATTGCCAAAGTCAAGGCGTTTTTAGTGAAAAATTAACGATTATTGTCTTAAAAAATGGTATATTTGAATTAACGGTTTAATATTTGTTATTTCAAAAACGATGAAAGTTGTTCAGTTTACAGTTCCGGTGGTGTATCAGGGATCTATTTGCGTGCAAGAGGATGTCTTGCCGTCCTTCTATAGTAATTACCATCGGCATAAGGAGATCCAATTAACCTATATCTTAAAAGGTCGCGGGACTTTTATGATCGGCAACTTTACCCATAGTTTTGAAGAAGATGAAATCTATATTGTCGATGCAGATGAGCCGCATATGTTTAAAACCGCCGAAGATATTAAGGACGGCATTCATGCCATTCATATTTTCTTTGACTATGCGCATTTTAAATCTTTTCTGGACTTTCCCGAATTTGATGATGTCAAATACTTTCTGGAACATATCAATGTCAGTAAAAAGCTGGATGCCGAACATGCGGTTGCGCTCAAGGATAAATTTGTACAGATCAACACAAGTGCAGGAATAGACCGGCTCTTGTCCTTTGTAAAACTGATTAATTTTTTGAGTAAAAAGGTCGATCAATGGACTTCGCTATATACAGGTATACCCCAAAAGAAATTTTCGGATGCTGAAGGATTGCGTATCAACGAAATATTTCAATACACCTTTCAGCATTTTGGAGATAAAATATCACTTGAGGATATCGCTGCGGTCGCTCATATGACTCCCCATGCATTTTGCAAGTATTTTAAAAAACACACCCGCAAGACCTATGTCACCTTCCTGAATGAAATCAGAATCGAGCGTGCCTGCAAAATGCTGATAGATGAATCCTCCGAAAGCGTATCCAATATCGCGTTTAAAACCGGATTTAACAATGTGGTCAATTTCAACCGGGTGTTTAAGAAAATCACAAAGCATTCTCCAAGCGAATACGTGCAGGAGCATCGCATGCGTGATTAAGCCCAGTAACTGGTATACCGGTCAGCATGCGGCGAGGAAGATTGTGCAGCGTTAATGATCCCAGCTCAGTGGACAAAATCGGAGAAGCACTCAGCAATAAAATGTAACGATTAGGATTGCGAAAACCTTATTTTTGGAATCTAACGATTGTTACTCGATGAATAAAAATTTAATTTGTGTCCTGCTTGCACTACTTGGCTATCTGATGCCGGCAGCAGCCCAATCTCAAAATTTCAAGATTGATACCTTACAGTATCAAGGAACAGCGCACAATATGGTGAACCTGGTTATTTTGGGTGATGGCTATACAAAAGATCAGCTAGACGATTATGCGGAAGATTCCAAGCAGTTTACAAACTATTTCTTCTCGATAGAGCCTTTCAAACAATATAGTGCTTTCTTCAATGTGTTTGCTATTCGCACCATATCTGAGGAGTCCGGTGCTACCCATGACTGCAAAGCAAGCGACTGTGTGCATGGTGATACGGATCTTGGCAAATATCCAAAGCGCTATAATAAATTCACCAGAGACCATGCGGTACCCGTAAGCCATCCAAATACTATTTTTGGAAGTAGCTTTGACAATGGTGGACTGCATCGTTTGGTGGTCCCCCAAAAGAATGATCGTATTGAAGCGGTGTTAAAAACGCATATCCCTAATTATACACAGGTGGTTGTACTGGTCAATTCGCCATTTTATGGCGGATCAGGTGGAAAATGGGCGACTTCAACGGTCAACTTTAAAAGCAACGATATCGCTGTGCACGAGATTGGACATTCTTTTGCCCAGTTGGCTGATGAGTATTGGGCTGGAAATCAATATGCCATTGAATCTGTCAACCGTTCACAGTCGGCTGATGTGAATGCCGTTCCCTGGAAATACTGGCTTGGAAAAGATGGTGTGGGTATCTATTCCTATGGCGGAAAAGGATCCCCTTCAACTTGGTTCCGACCACATGAATATTGCAAAATGCAATACCTTGTTGCGCCTTTTTGTCCTGTCTGTCAGGAGCAGTTTGTAGCAGCAATAAAGCAAAAATCTACACCCTTTATTGCCGTTAAGCCAGTACTCAACAATGTGCTGCAATTGGATAGTGTTCAGAAATTCACGCTGCGTTTGGCAAAGCCATCGCCCAATACATTCAAGCTGATATGGTCGCTCAATAATGAGCTTATTGCCCATGATATCGATTCGATTTATCTGGATCCAGGAATGTTGCAGGTCGGAGTAAATGAGCTGAAAGTGCTTATTCAGGATACTACAGACCTGCTCCGTAATCCGGCTTATGTGAACCATAAGGATTCCATTGTATGGAAAATTAATCAGCTTACATCCAGTGTACTTGCCAAGCCGATAAATACCTGGGGTGATACGCTTGAAACCTGCTATGGCGGGGATCAGGTGATGAGCGTCAAAAGGCCTATTGCTGGACTGGAATACCAATGGTATGAGACAGCTACTGGTACAGCTATTGGCGCCGGAACGAACGTCTTTATCCGAAACCTTTCCCAGCCTAAAAAATACCATGTCATTGCACGTTGGAAAAATAAGCAATCCCCGCAATCGGAGATCTTGTTGAAAACATTGCCAAAGGTGGAGAAACCAGGGAATATCCGCGTCAAGATTGACAAAAAGAAAAATAAGCTTGAGCTGATCATACAGGATAAAGCAGATGCTCGTTACAATTACATTTGGTCAGATGCGGAAGGTAAACCAATTTATGAATGGGACGAATTCAATGGGGAATATGTACGTCCGACGGACGCCAATAATCGACTTGTTCTTGACCGATCCGTTACTGTCCGAAAGCTGTATGTTCAAAAAGTAGATAAAGAAACGACCTGTAAGAGTGAACCTACAGAGGTAACTTTTTAGTTACATCGTTGATACGTAGTGATTTATAGGTTAATTTTAATCTGCCGGTTAGTTAACTTATAAATCATTTGTAATTATGAAAAAGCGATCCCATTTTACGCTGGGAAATTTTTCGTGCTTATTCATTGTGATTTTAACTGCCGTATCTTCCTGTAAGAAAAATGCAAAACTTCCTGATGAAAGCAATGAAAAAACGCATGCAGTAACTTTCAAAATCAAAGATTTTGAAGCGATTGTCAGTCCCCTGAAAGCGCAGTCGTCCAAATCTAAAAGGGCTTCTACCAGCGGGAGCAACGCAGAAACTCAACTCCTTTACCATTGGAATTTTGATATCGGTAACGCAGATCCTAGCATGGCGCTTGAGGATGCGGCAGCGATTGATTACAATAACGGTAAAACCGACTATGGTTTTGTTGCCGGTTGGCCGAGCTCCGGTAAGGCCATTAGCTTTAAAGGAGCTAAAGAAATTCTGATCAAGATCCCTGTTTCGGGAATCGGCAGCTTGGGAGATCTGACTTTTGATGCGAATAGCTCCGGAACCGGTCCCCGTGCCTTGCTCTTGAGTTATTCGACTGATAAAGGGGTTACATTCAAAAATCTGACGGACACCGTATATTATCCGCCGAACCTCAGTACTTCGGCTAAATTGACATTGGAACAGCCGCTGACCTCGATTAACCTGACGGCTGCCCAAGGTTGTTGGTTAAAGATAGCGTTATTTGCCGGAAATAGGGATGGTGGAAGCAACTACAACGAAAGTACCGGAACTTTTAAAATGGACAATATTAATATTCGTGGAACTGCGGACCAATCTGTTCTGCCCGATAAATTGTATTACCATATCTTCGATGCAAATACGAAGCTGTTGGTAAAGTCCGGTACACTCAGTGCAAAAGAAAAATTTAATGTCGCTTTGCCAATGGGAACTTACTACCTGAGCCTACTTTCTAAAAATTCGGGGGCGCCACTATTGATTCCAGCATCGGTCACGGATCTGAGGAGTCTTTCGGTTTCCAATGCGTTCCATGAGCGGGCTGCTGTGATATTTGCGGTACGGGATACATTTGAGGTAAAGGAGCCCATCGAAAGGGTATTGACGATGTCCCGTATCTATAGCGAAGTGAAATTTGAATGTACGGATACCGAGGGCCTACAGCTCGTTGACAGTATACAGATCACACAGAAACATCAGGCCTTCCACTATTATCCCTTCGCAACCGTATCGGATCAAAAATCGGATAATACCATCCTCCGCATTGTGCCCAATTGGACTACCGGTTTAAAAACCTTTGAATTTAATCAATTTATGGGGGATGTCCCGGAGAATAAGACGGTCAGTTATGAGCTGCGCGTTTTCAGAAAAGGGGAACTTGCACGTACTTTTGAACTGGGCAGCGAAATCCGAAATAATGTACAGCTATTATTTAAAGGTAAACTGCTCACTGGAATAAGTGATGATCAGGGCTTTCAGGTGATTAAAAATGAAAAATGGCGTGATAAAGTAGTGGTGGAATACTGATGTGAAGAATTCAAACCAACAGGGCAATCCGAAAAAATAGAATAAAAATAGGTGTGTCCATAAGGGTCGGACACACCTATTTTCTTTTATGCTGCTCATCCCATTAGGCCTCTTTTTAGGTATTCAGCCACTGGGAATTCACTTTTTGCCTATTGAACAGCGCAGAAGCTGTTCAATAGGCAAATTAAATTATAGCAATTTTTTTAGCAAAGTATTCCAACCTGCTAGATCATTTAAGATCCGTTCAAGGTCAGCGATCGCTACACGTTCTTGTTCCATGGTATCACGGTGGCGGATGGTAACCGTGTTATCTTGCAGTGAATCGTAATCAACAGTAATACAGATCGGCGTACCGATTGCATCCTGACGACGGTAGCGTTTTCCGATTGCATCTTTTTCATCGTATTGAACATTGTAGTCCAATTTCAATGTATTGAGGATCTCACGCGCTTTTTCAGGTAAACCATCTTTTTTGGTCAATGGTAATATCGCTGCTTTCACCGGAGCCAATGCAGCCGGGAACTTCAATACGACACGGGAATCTTGTTTCTCCGGCGTAGAAAGATCTTCGGTTACCAATGAATTACATAAAACAGTCAAGAAAAGACGATCCAATCCGATTGAGGTCTCGATGACATAAGGAATGTAATTTTGATTGATCTCCGGATCAAAATATTGCATTTTCTTTTTCGAATATTCCTGATGCTGTTTCAGGTCAAAATCTGTGCGTGAGTGAATACCTTCCACTTCTTTGAATCCGAATGGGAAATTAAATTCGATGTCCACGGCTGCATTGGCATAATGTGCCAATTTATCGTGGTCATGGTAACGGTAGTTGGATGGGTCGAAACCTAATGCCAAATGCCATTTCAAACGTGTTTCTTTCCATTTATTATACCATTCCAGTTCGGTGCCCGGACGGCAGAAGAATTGCATTTCCATCTGTTCAAATTCACGCATACGCATGATAAACTGGCGTGCGATAACTTCATTACGGAACGCTTTTCCGATCTGGGCAATACCAAAAGGAATTTTCATACGACCTGTCTTCTGAACGTTCAGGAAGTTAACAAAGATTCCCTGTGCAGTTTCTGGACGAAGGTAAACCTGATCAGCTCCATCTGCCATGGCACCCATCTGTGTGGCAAACATCAGGTTGAATTGACGTACTTCAGTCCAGTTCTTAGTGCCTGAAACCGGACAAACGATATTATGTTCTTCAATGATGGTTTTCAGTCCTGCAAGATCATCAGCGTTCAAAGCCGTATTTAAAGCTTCCAACAGTGCAGCTGCTTCTGCAGCTTTTCCGTCTGCTTCATAACGTGCAATTTTGTCTTCGATCAATTGGTCAGCACGGTAACGCTTTTTGGAATCTTTATTATCGATCATCGGGTCATTGAACCCATCCACGTGACCGGATGCTTTCCAGGTTGTCGGATGCATGAAAATAGCGGCATCAATACCGACAATGTTTTCATGCAATTGAACCATAGATTTCCACCAATACGTCTTTAGGTTGTTTTTAAGTTCAGAACCTAATTGACCATAATCGTAGACGGCACTTAATCCGTCATATATTTCGCTCGATTGGAATACAAAACCGTATTCCTTCGCGTGTGATACTACACTTTTGAAAAAATCGTCTGTCTGTTTGCTCATAAGTGGCAAATATAGATATTAGTATTTAGATTTTAGTATTGAGTATTTAGACTTTAGATAGGAGACTCCCGTTGTTCAAGCCTACCGGTTACGAATATTGTCTCTAATCCTCGCTTCTTACGCTATTATTCAAGCCTGAGGCTTATTTAGTTATCCCTAGATCACGAATCTGCTGTGAAGCATTTTTATTGTCCACTTTTCTGATGATGTGCTGAATGACGCCCTGTTCATCGATTACAAAGGTGGTGCGTGCTGTACCCATATATTTTTTGCCGTACATGTTTTTTTCCACCCATACGCCGTACGCCTCAACCAGGTTTTTATCTTCGTCGACAAGTAGCTGAAATGGAAGTTCATGTTTGCTGATAAACTTTTTATGTGATGCCTCATTGTCCACGCTAACACCAATAATTTCAAAACCATCTTTTTTCAAAGACTGATAATTGTCCCTGAAGTTGCAGGCCTCTGTTGTACAGCCTGGCGTATTATCTTTTGGGTAAAAGTATAGAATCACCTTTTTCCCTTTAAAATCCGAGAGATGGACGGTTTCACCATGTTGATTTTTTGCACTGAAATCCGGTGCTTGTTGTCCTATTTCTAGTGTTGCCATATGTATTTCTATTTAGCCAATTAAGATACGATATTATCCGATGAAAATCCAGCATGCGCTTTAGACTTGTTTTCAAATGATCCAAGCATAAAAGCCCCTGAAGGATCTACCCTATACGGGAATAAGCTATCTGCTGAAAGATGCCTCGTATGTTTTTAAATTTCCTTTGTTGTCTTTGACTTCTAATCTGAAGCTGTGGGTACCGCTGCTTAGATCGGATTCAAAGTCGTGCCACAGGTGTCTGGTTTTGGGATCATATTTCATCAAAGCCCATTTGCCGTCAATATACGCATCGAAGGTATCTATTCCTGAAAGGTTGTCACTGATGGTAAAATCTATGGAGCGTTGATTGGATACATTCTTTCCATCGCTCAGGTTACGTGCACTGATGGTTGGGGCAATGGTATCAACAGCCACATAAAAGCCGCCAAATTCGCGCACATTGGCGACAACCCAGCCATTTTCGTACTTCCCGCCCTGTGCTCCACCATCTGTGGAGACAATCAGCGCCTTGCTATACAGGCTTTCTGGCAGGCTGTAGTCCGGTTTGATCATCAGTTTGTAATAGCCGAATACAGGTGTATAGGAGTTGTGGATGTAATGCGCCGCTGAATAGCCTTTCGCTGGTTTGGCCCCTTGGGAATAGTTGAAATAAAGGTCGTTATAGAGTATATTTTTACCCATATAAACGCGCGCATTTTCAGCCTCATATTTGTTTTCATCTGCGTAATGAAACATTTTGAGCCCTTCGGCCGGTTTTCGGCTGATCGTTAAAGAGGGGTTGTTCTGGACTTTAAAGTTCAGTTCGCTCTTATTGCCCTGAACATCCTTGACGACATATTTTACTTCGTGTACATCGTTATCCATTAATTCGATCATTCCCAGGTTATCCAGATGTTTATAGATATTGATCGGATTGTTGGGGTCTTTAAAACTCTTCTGTACCCGAACACCAGATTTCTTTAGATAAGGGTAGTCTATATACGACTGAATTGCACGGGTCTGGTCAAAAGGAATCGACTCGAAAAGGATGGTACTGATATTTTTGTTGTCCAGAAATAGTTCGATGGAATAAACACCATAGGTAAATGAAATGCCACCGCGCCTATCTACTGTATTGATGCCGAGACCAAAATTACCATTGACCGGGATAGGGGCATTAGATGCCAAACTATAATTTCCATCACCTAAAGCTCGGATTGTCTGATGCCTGCGTGGGGTGTTTTCGTCAAAGATTTCACGACCGAGATCATACACAGTGATACCTCTGATCAACGGTTTGACACCATCGGGAAATAACAGCCCAAATAATTGCGGATTTAAGGGTAACTGGGCTTTTGTATCACGGATTTCAAAATGCAGGTGTGGTCCGGCGGAACCGCCTGTATTTCCGGAATTGGCAATAAACTCACCCTTTTTGACGGGTACCTGATTTGGTTTGAGAAAGACATCGACATCAAAGCGCTTTTGTTTGTACTGCTCGGCTTTAATAATTTTTGCCAGATCAGCATTGAAGCTCTCCAGATGCATATAAACGGAAGTATATCCATTCGGATGGTCAATATAAACATAATTGCCACCACCACCGATCTGGACACGGACACGGGACACAAAGCCTTCCGCAGCCGCATGTACCGGAATATTAATGCGCTGTTGGGTACGATAATCATCGCCGCCATGGAAATGTGTTGCCCGCAGTTCGCCAAATGAGCCCGAGGCTTGGGGTGCAATGTCCATCGGTCGGACAAAATAATTCTGCGGATAATTGCGGCTTTTGATAATATCTTGCGCCTGACCGAAGCTCAGTGCCAACGACAATACAGCCAGTAAACTTGCCTTTTTTTTCATCATATCCTTCCCCTATTTGACCTTACAGTGAAACATTTTTTGTTCTCCAATAAATCCTTCCAATAGATCGCCGATTGCGACAGACCCAACACCAACCGGGGTACCTGTATAGATCAAATCACCTTTGCGTAAGGTGATAAATTTGGAGGTATAGACGATTAGGTCTTCAAAAGAGAAAATCATATCCTTGGTATTGCCCCGTTGTACGGTTTGTCCATTTTGTTTCAGGGAGAAATCTATCGCATATACATCGCTTATTTCTTCTTTGGGAATTAAATTGCTGACAACGGCGGAGTGATCAAAGGCTTTGGCCAATTCCCAGGGAAGACTTTTAGCTTTCAATTCCTGTTGTACATCTCTTGCCGTGAAGTCGATCCCCAAACCTACAGCGTCGTAGTAAGTTGATGCGAATTTTGGGGTAACATGTTTACCTTCTTTGCATATGCGAAGAACTACTTCGGTTTCAAATTGGATATTTTGAGAGAATTCGGGGTAATAGAAATCTTTATTGTCCTTTAAAACCGCGGTATCAGGCTTCAAAAATATGATGGGATTTTCAGGGACTGGATTATTGAGTTCTTTAGCGTGGTCGATGTAATTGCGACCAATTGCAATTATTTTCATTGTATAAGTCTTTTAAGGCGATGAAGCTTTCAGATTTTTTCGCACGATGTGATCAGGACGACTATTCATCATTTTACTTTCAGTGACTGATGAATTTGTTCTGCGCGCCGAATAAATCATGATGATCTCATGTGTGTATACTTTTTGAACGATATCGAAATATTGCTCAAGAGAACGAAGAATTTTGGGTTTATATACCCGTTCGCTGCTTGAACAAACAAACTTAACAAATGTCGTAAGCTTATCCAAAAATCATTCGAAGCAACTCTGGTTACGGTATGGTAAAATTAAGTATTTATATAGGGTTTAGTTAGGGTTAGTTTAGGTATTGCTTAGGGTTAGTATAGGTAATAGCTAATTAAAACCTAACCTAGACCTAAATTAATTCTAATTTAAATCTAAGCTAAATCAAACTTTGGTCATACTTATTTGTTAAGCAGGTAAAAAGAATTTACAATTTAACTGAGGATTTAAGATGGCAATATTGGAAGATGGCCCCAATGGCGGTTTTCGGGGCAAAGTAGGATCTGTATATGGGTATAAACTCAATGGAGAATGGGTTATACGGAGTGCACGAACACCGAGCACCAAACCACCAACTGCAGCGCAATTGCTACATCGACAGAAAATGAAATTAAATGGCGAGTTCTGTCAACGGATTAAGCCGATATTGACTTTTGGTTATCAATTTGAAGCGGCGAAAGATTTGAGGAGAGGAGCATTTCAGCTCGGCCAAAAGCATGTGTTCAATAGTGTCATTGAACTGGATGCCGCAAGTAAACCATATCTCAATATGGAGAAGCTTCAGGTATTTGTGGGCGAACTTATGCCGCCCACGGGGATCGAGGTGCGCTTGGAAAACGACATACTTAAATTGTCCTGGATACCCAATCCGAAATATTATGATAGTATCTATAAGCTAAATTTGGCCTTGATTAATCCGAATAAACCCATGGATTTCAAGATAGGAGTCGCAGATGCAGCACAGGGCGAATGCAGCATCGAAATACCGGTATTCAAGCGGGAGAAATTTGATTATCATGTTTACATCGGCTTTTGGGACATGTATAAAGGAACACTTTCCAATTCGGTGTATTGTGGTATCATTTAATAGGATTTTTCAGCCTACTTGTGTATCTTTAACACTATGAATAAACTACAAGCCGTATTGTTTGATTTGGATGGTACCTTAATTGATTCTGAATATTTCTATTTTAAAAATTGGGCACCGATCTTAAAACAGGAATTTGATCTGGAGATAAATTATGAAGATTGGATCCGGGATTTTGCAGGACACACCCTGGCGCATAATGTCAAACGCCTGGTGGAAGACTATGGATACGATACGACCGAAGAATACATGTGGAAACGGACGCGTGCGGCCTATGCGGATTCTAACATGAGTGATATTGAATTGATGCCTTTTGCACAGGATATTTTGGTCTATCTGAAAGAAAATAACATCCGCATCGCACTAGTGACTTCAAGCTACCGAAGTACAGTAGATACTGTTTTAGGAAAACATGGACTGTTGGATTATTTTGAGTTCTTCGTAACAAGAGAATGTGTAGAATTTCCGAAACCAAATCCGGAGCCCTATCGGTTGGCGCTGTCCAAATTGGATTTGCCCGGAGACAGTTGTGTAGCGATCGAAGACACGATTACCGGTAGTAGAGCTGCTTTAGATGCTGGATTACAGTTGATTGCTGTAACAAAACAGGAGGTGGAACGCGCCAGACTAACAGCTGTGGATAACATTGTGGAAAACTTAGCAGAGGCAAAACAGTTACTATCCGCTCGGATTTAAGAATAATCATATAATTTAATCGTTTTAGCATTTGTAATTTTATTCGGATATATGTAATATTACCGAATTGTAAAGGGAATTCAGATTATGAACCGTAGAACCGCAATAAGGCAACTTTTCATTATCGCAGGCGGACTGACAATTTTGTCATCCTGTCTGAATGATGGTGGAGCATCGATTGTATTGAATAAGCTGAAATTATCAGCAGAGGATGAGAAATTTTTAGGGGAGCTTGTGGATGTGCTTATTCCAAAATCGGATACTCCGGGCGGGAAGGAGCTGAACCTGCACCTGTTTGTGATTAAGATGGTGGATGACTGTGAGTCGCCAGAAAACCAGGAGAAATTTGTCTCCGGCTTTAATAAACTAAGAAAGCAGCTGAATCTGACCAATGGCAAGGAAACAGAAAAGACCTTGGCCAATCTGGCAGATAAAACGGATGAAAAGACTTTTTTTGAGATCTTTAAATCACGTGCGATCCAGGGCTATCTAAATTCAGAATATGTGATGAAGAATAAGGTGATCTATCAGCTTATTCCGGGACCGTACAATGGTGCGGTAAAAATTAATGGATAAATCCAATATGGCAAATCTAAATATTGACAGTGAAAAAAATAGGACCTACGATGCGATCGTGATAGGTTCAGGAATTAGTGGTGGTTGGTCTGCAAAAGAATTGTGTGAGAAAGGACTGAAGACTTTGGTCTTGGAGCGTGGACGTGATGTACAGCATATTAAGGATTATCCTACCACCAACATGATGCCTTGGGAGTTTGAACATCGGAATGAAATGCCTTATAAAGTGAAGGAAGAGAATCCGATTGTCAGCAAATGTTATGCTTTTCATGAAGATGCTGCACATTTTTTTGTGAAGGACAATGAGCATCCCTATATACAGGAAAAACCCTTTGACTGGATCCGGGGATATCAGGTCGGTGGAAAATCCTTGCTATGGGCAAGACAGACACAACGCTGGTCTGATTTCGACTTTGAAGGGCCTGCACGTGATGGATTTGCGGTAGACTGGCCGATTCGTTATGCCGATTTAGCCCCTTGGTATGCTTATGTCGAGAAGTTTGCTGGTATTGCCGGGGATCATGATGGGCTTCCGGAGCTGCCAGATGGTGAATTTTTGCCGGGTTATCCCTTAAATATCGTCGAGAAGTATTTTAAAGAAAGAGTTCAGAAGAAATTTCCGGAACGTAAGGTGATTTCCGCACGCTGTGCCCACCTTTCCAAACCCAATCAGATCCACATCGACCAAGGCCGTGTACAATGCCAAAATCGTGTGCTCTGTCAAAGAGGATGTCCTTTTGGTGGGTATTTCAGTTCCAATGCAACAACAATTCCCTGGGCAGCTAAGACTGGAAATATGACCCTACGTCCGCATTCGGTGGTTCATTCCATCCTTTACGATGAACAGAAAGGAAAAGCAGTAGGTGTCCGTGTAATTGATACGAATACCAAAGCGGAAATTGATTTTTATGCTAAACTGATTTTTGTCAATGCAGCAGCCATCAATACCAACCTGATCTTATTGAATTCCAAATCAAACCGTTTTCCAAATGGTTTAGGTAATGATAGTGGCGTGCTGGGGAAATATGTTGCTTTCCATAATTATAGCGCACGTATTTATGCCGAATACGAAGGCCTGCTAGATTACACCGCCGAGGGAAGAAATCCTGCCGGTGGTGGATACATTCCTCGTTTCCGCAATTTACACAAACAGGAAACCGATTTCTTACGCGGCTATGCAGCAGGTTTTGGTGCTTCACGCAGCAAAGAATCGGATCGTTCGGGTTTGGGATTAGGGCTTAAGGAGAATCTGCTAAATCCGAAACTGGGGATCTGGCAGGTCGGTTCACATATGATGGGCGAGACCATCCCAAAGGAATCAGGGATGGTGTCTCTAGACAGTAGTAAAACAGATGATTGGGGGATCCCTTTATTGAAGATTGCCGTTGACTATGATGACAACGACGAAAAAATGAAAAAAGATTACATAGCGGTCATGACCGAAATGTTTACCGATGCCGGTTTTACGAATATCCGGCCAGATACACATTGGCAGGCTCCAGGGCTGGACATCCACGAGATGGGCGGCGTACGTATGGGGCACGATCCAAAAACATCGGTATTGAACAAATGGAATCAGATGCACGCTGTAAAAAATGTTTTTGTTACAGATGGCGCCTGCATGACCTCGACATCAACACAAAATCCTTCATTGACTTACATGGCCTTCTCAGCGCGATCAGTTGATTATGCCATCAGCGAAATGAAAAAAGGAAATATATAGTTTATCGGAGAAAGATTTTGAAAATAAATCTTTCTCCTTTTGAATTTAAAATCCTAAATTACAGCCTTAATTAAGGTATTAAGACCAGAAAAACATAACCATATAGGAAAAGAAAAAAACAGAAATTAAGCAGTATAAACCAAACGAACAAACCAAAATTTTTTACAAAAAAAGCAAAAGCGATTTAGCATTTTTTTCTATACTTCTAACGATCAACCCACTGAGATAAAATTGATGTTTTGAAGGTGACGAATGTTAAATCTGAAAAATTATAATTGAAAGGTTGATGCGCAAATGCCTTTTATTTATAATCGATTATAAGGGAAAACTAAATTAAACTAAGCGTTTCTAGCATCTTTTTGCTAAAACGTTTTTATAAACCAAATCACTATTAATATGAGCACAGTTGACGTAAAATCATTTGTGCAGCTTGGGAAAAAATCAAAATTATTTTTCTCATTGGCTGTCATTGCCGGTACATTTCAACAGGTCAATGCCGCTGTAGCAACTTCAGCACATTACGAAGGTAACTCCTTTGTAAAAGAAGTACGCAATTTACAGCAGGAATTGAAAGGGAAAGTACTGGATGCTACCGGAAAGCCTCTTGTAGGAGCTTCTGTAGCAGTTAAGGGGACTTCAAATGGTACCCAATCGGATGCACAGGGGAATTTCTCTGTGCAGGCAAAGTCTGGCGATGTACTGGTGGTTACTTCTGTCGGGTATAAATCGAAAGAGGTGACTGTTGCCGGAGCTACCATCACCATTCAATTGGAAGAAGATCAAGGCCAATTGGATGAAGTCGTTGTTGTCGGTTACGGTACGATGCGCAAATCGGATGTAACTGGCTCCATTGCGATGGTCAAGGGAGCAGATATCATCAAAGATCAAAGCTTTAGCCCGTTGGATGCCTTGAGAGGTAAAGCATCGGGTGTAAATATATTCTCCAATTCGAGCCAGCCTGGCGCTTATGCGAACCGGGTGGTGATCCGTGGTGTAGCGACCATCAATTCATCTTCAAACCCATTATATGTGGTGGATGGGGTCGTGATGGAAGATTTCCATTTGCTCAATCCGAATGACATTGAAAACATCGAAGTATTAAAGGATGCATCTTCAGCAGCAATCTATGGTGCCCGCGGTGCAAACGGTGTCATCTTAGTGACCACAAAACGTGGTAGTAAAGATGGTACACGTACGATCAGTTATCAAGGATCGGCAGGTGTAAGTTCGGTACAGCGTTATATGGATGTCCTAAATGCGCAAGAATGGGTTGATGCCTTTATGATCGGTCTGGAGAACGAAAATAAATACGCAGCAAAATTTCTAAAAGATCGCGATAAGAACTGGAAGCCATGGTCCTTAAATAAAAAAGACTGGTTCAATGATCCGAATTATTTTGATGCAAACGGAAATCCTTTGTACGATACCGACTGGCAGAGAGAAGCGACCAGAACGGCCATTTCCCATAATCATCAATTGAATATACAACAAGGGGATGAGAAATCATCTGTGGGGGCGTTCCTAAACTACACGGATCAGCAGGGTGTGATGAACAATACCTGGAACAAACGTGTTAACGGAAAGTTGTCCTATGATGCCAAACCGACTTCTTGGTTGTCTACAGCCATTAATATGACGGTTAATCATACCTGGGGTAGGTATACACCGGAAGATGGTGGTGGTCAGGAAGCGCGTCGGACCATGATCGAAATGCTGCCTTGGTACCCTGTTTATGATCAGAATGGTAAGTATACCAGTTCTTCATCTTCCACAGTATCTGAAAAACTAGGCTTTGAGGGAATGGCCAATCCGGTGTCCATCCTGGACCTGCAAAAACGCATGCGTTATAATACGCAGATCTTCGGAAATGCGGCATTGACATTTCACCTTGCAGATGGCTTGGATCTAAAGACACAATTGGGGATTGATAGCCATCGAAAAAATTATAAGGGATACTCTTCCATAACGTTGAACAATATCTCGCAACCGAATGGCTGGGCTGAAATCAATAATACCAATACGCTTTATTGGCAGGAAGAGACCTACTTAACCTATAATAAACAATTCGACAAACATCGGATCAATGTCATGGGCGGTCTTTCATGGCAAGCAAGAACCTATGATAATGACCGTTCACGGACAACAGGTTTCTTTGATGATTTCTATGAGTATAATAACCTAGGTATTGGTGTGACGCCGGATCCTCCTGCATCAGGCTGGAATAGATGGGCAATGAACTCTTATTTCTTACGGGCGGCTTATTCCTATGATGACCGGTACTCAGCGACGGTTACCGGACGTTATGACGGTTCGTCCAAGTTTGGAAAAAACAACAAGTATGCTTTTTTCCCATCCGTAGGTTTTGCATGGAATGCGTCGAATGAAGATTTCCTAAAAGGCAATGAATCCATTAGCAACTTGAAATTCCATACCAGCTTTGGTATGACGGGTAACTCGGAGATCGACCCTTACAAGTCCCTGGCGATCGTGGACGCCGGAACGATATTGCTGAACAATGTCAGAGCGCCTTATTCGTTTGTCAATACCATTGCCAATCCTGATCTAAAATGGGAAAAGACTGCACAGTTCGATGTCGGTGTAGAATTGGGACTATTTCAAAACCGCTTGAATTTTGATGTCTCGTATTACCGTAAGAAAACGACTGATCTATTACTGGACGCGCCTTTACCAACTGCTTCAGGATTCAGCACCGTGATGAAAAATATCGGATCCGTACAAAATCAGGGTATCGATCTGATGATCAATGGAACGATTGTAAATAATGAGGACTTTAATTGGAAGGCTTCTTTAAACGCCAACTATAATAAGAATAAAGTATTGCAATTGGGTGAAAACAATGCGGATATCCTGATGAATGGCTGGGTAGGTGGAGCCAATAGTATTATTCGGGTTGGTGAGAACTTAAATAGCTTTTACGGCTATAGAAGACTAGGTGTTTATACACAGGCGGATGTGGATGCGGGAAATGCGAAACTGGAAGATATTGGCCGGGCAAAACGTACCACTACCAAAGAAATCATTGGTAAAGGTTTGCCTGACTGGACAGGAAGTTTTGTTAATAACCTGCGCTACAAGAATTTTGATTTTACCCTCGATCTTCAGTTTGTGAAGGGAGTGGAGATTATGCAACAGTTCTTCCACTCTACCTATGACCGTTTTGGTATTACCAATGGCCTGAAGGAGATTTTAACGGAGGCCTATAATGGATCAAATCCAAACACCATGGAACAGGCGATCTACCTGACCAATGGTGGGCACCGAGGACAGGATTCCAATGTGGATGACGCTTGGATTGCAGACGGATCGTACCTGCGTGTCAATTTAATTCAATTGGGTTACACCTTTAAACCAGAAGTATTGGAACGCATTGGTATGAAAAGATTACGGATCTATGCGAATGCAAACAATCCGTTCTTATTTACTTCAAGTGATTTCAAAGGGTATGATCCAGAAAGTACTTCACAAGGGGAGGGTAAATTTGGACAGAATATGACCTTTTTCTCCTATCCAAGAGCGAAAACTTTCTCATTGGGTGTAAATGTTACATTTTAATCTAGAACTTATCAAAAATGAAAAATAAATTATTTCTGTTGTTGCTAGCCGGCATGGCTTTGACAACATCTTGCAATAAATTTTTGGAGGAGGAGCCGAGATCCAATTTATCATTGGAACAGTATTATGCCAATGATGGACAGGCAACTGCTACGGTGAATTCACTTTATCGTCGTGGGGCACCTCAACGCTATTCGGTAGCTGCCAGTGCCTATGTGGGGCCCACAGCTTCGATCAATACCATGCTTACCGGGTATTTTATCAATACCTATGAAGGGCAAGAGCAAATCTGCCTGTTTGCAAGGCAGCTGACCAGACAGCAAAATACGAGTGTTGTCTCGAGCACCATGAATACCATTTGGGACGAGAGCTATAAAGCCATTAATATTGCCAACGCAGGTATTAAATACATCCCTGGAATCACCATGGATGAGGCGAAGAAAAAGTCTTTACTGGCTGAGACAAAATTCTTTAGAGCCTACAATTATTTTTATCTGGTCAAAACATTCGGCGCAGTCCCACTGTCAGTGAAACCGAATGAGACACTCGCGGATGAGCTTTATTTGGATAGAACGGATGTTGCGAAAGTATATGAGTTGATTGAAGCGGATCTTAAAGATGCTGTTGCTAATTTACCTGCGCTTACCTTTGCGAAAAATCAACACCGTGTTACTAAGTATGCTGCGGCAATGACTTTGGCTAATGTATATTTACAACAAGGTAAGTATGCTGATGCAGCTGCAGCGGCGAAGATTGTTATTAGTTCACCGCATAAGATGACAGAGAATACAGACTTAAAGCTGAATAGTGCGTACAATAAGCTGCGGACAACAGACGATCTGGAGGAGGTTATTTATGCGCAAGAATACGATGCAGCAATAAATACAAGTGGATGGTGGACAACCTATGCGTTTAGTTCTTCAGCAACTTCTGTTTTTGACAAATACTCCATTTTTGAGCGCATCTATGGACCAACTGATCAATTTTTGAATGTCTATAATGAGAAAGACTTACGTATTCAGCCAAATCAATTTTTTCATTGGAAGTATACCAACCCGGTTAACGGCAAAACCTGGACCTCAGATGTACCGGGCATTTGGTATTACTTTGATGAGCAGGCCGCTACGGTTACAGGTCGAGGAACTAAAGACTGGAATTTTTACCGTTTTCCTGAGGCCTTGTTGATCGCGGCAGAAGGAATTGCGAAATCCACTGGTGTCAGCACAGAGGCTGCCGGTTATTTGGCACAGGTTAAAGCTCGCGCAAATACGGAAGGAAAAACTGTTGCCGACCTGACAACAGAACTGCAAGCATTATCCGCTGATAATTTTGTCAAGGAGTGTTGGAAAGAACGTCTGCGTGAATTCCCGTTGGAATTCAAAATGTGGGATGATATCTTACGGACGAAAATGTTTCCTGTAATCTCTACGACTGAAGCCGGTAAAATAGATTTTGTTCCTTTAGTAGGTGCAAAAAATGGATCCGGAGCGACGTTTAAAGAATCCGATTTATTATGGCCAATTTCTCCTGATGAGATTCAGCGCAACAATAAATTGACTCAGAATCCAGGATATCAATAGACAATACCTACCCTAAGAAATGGCCGTCCTTAAGAGATGGCCATTTTTTTTGATGAAAACCACAGGGCTTGAAACTGCTTTACCTCCATAGCAGCTATATGCCCAGCAATTTTGCGCTAACTGAACATAGTCACATACATAGACTAAAGCTGGATAAAGGAGCTATTACGCATGCTGATCCTCTATTTTTACAAAAAATCCTTTCTCTTTTAAAATTAAAACATTATCTTGAGTCTACAATCAAACACTTAAACTAAAAAACAATAACCAAAAAGGAGTAAAATCAGCATTGCATAGCTTAAGCAAAATCTATATTTCGTTTTTTTTATTTAAATAGCAAAACCGATTTTGCTTTATTTTTTATGCTTTTGTACGTGGTTGTTCACACTGAGGTCTATTTTTTTCGTTTTTTTTTGAATTTAAATTGAGAACATATTGCTCAGTAAGTTCAGCACCATGTCATGTTCTCCAATCAGTTTAATAAACTAATATCAACAATAGCGTTTTGGTTACCAAATAGCTAAAACGTTTTATAAACCCAAATCACTAGTTATATGAGCAAGATTGATTTTAAAACAATTGCACAGCTACCGAAGAACACGAGGTTGTTTTTTTCGCTGGCTGTTATTGCAGGGACTATACAGCAGGCAGATGCTGCTGTTGTGCCTGGTAATGTACTGGAGAAAAGTTACCCCAGTAGTGGAATTCATGTCCAGGAGCTGATTAAAGGAAAGGTACAAGATGCAAAGACAGGTACCGCAATTGCCGGTGTCTCAGTAAGTGTCAAAGGTTCAGATAAAGGAACCACTTCGGATGGACAGGGTACTTTTGCTATTCAGGCAAAGGCCGGAGACATTCTGGTTTTTTCTTCTATCGGTTACCGTTCCAATGAAATCAAAGTAGCTGGTAACGGACCGTTGACTATTCAGTTGACTGCAGCGGAGGATCAACTGGAAGAAGTGATTGTTGTCGGATATGGCACACAGAAAAAAAGTGAAGTCACTTCGGCAGTCGCATCGGTAAAAGAAAAAGATTTCAACCAAGGTGGTATGCGTAATCCAATGGATTTGGTGCAGGGTAAAGTAGCAGGTCTAAATGTGACGAGGACACAGGGAAGTAATCCAAATTCGGGAACTAGCATTCAGTTGCGCGGAATGGCTTCAATCAAAGGTGGTAACGTTCCTTTGGTGGTCATCGATGGTATTCCAGGCGGAAACCTAGATCTGGTAAAACAAGGGGATATAGAATCCATTGATGTTTTGAAAGACGGTTCTGCTGCTGCAATTTATGGTACTCGGGGTAACGGCGGCGTTATCTTGGTGACAACGAAGAAAGGCAAGTCTGGCGAACCTCGTTTTGAGTATTATACCTATGGGCAGCATGAATCGGTCGCAAGAAGGCCGCCCATGCTCAGTGCACAGGAATTTCGCGACTATGTCGTTAAGGGGCAGAACAAACCGGATCTGGACCTGGGGGCTTCAACAGACCTCTATAATGAATTGATCAACAAAAAGAACTTTTCTAATTTTCATAATTTCGTTGCTAGCGGTGGTGGAGATAAATCTAATTATCGCGCGTCTATTAACTATGAGAATGCAGAAGGTATTGCGAAAGAAAATGGAAGGCAGCAATTCGGCGGGCGCATTAATTTTTCGCAGACAGGACTGAAAGACCGCCTGACCTTCAGCGGAAATATAGCGGCAAATTTTAACAAAGCAAACCTGCTCGGTGGAAAAAAAGATGCTAATAGTGAAAGCGTGCCGGATTTTGAACAAGCTGTACAGCGCAATCCAACGGCACCCTTGTACAATGCGGATGGAAGTTTCTATCAGACCCAGGGCTATAATAATTTCAATCCATTGGGCCGCTTAGCGAATCGGGTGGATGAACGTAATCAGCAGACTTTTTCTGGAGACGCCCGTTTAAAATTAAAAATCATTGATCCTTTGAGCATCTCTGCTTTTGGATCCTATGTCAGGGACAATTGGAATGACAGGCAGTTCCGTTCAAGCTTAGATTGGGATCAGCGTCAGGATTCCGAATACCAAGGTATGGGCTATGCTTGGAAACGTAATGAATTGAACTGGTCAAAAACGTTTGAAACAACCATGGATTACAATCAGACCTTTAATGAAAAACATACAATTACCGGGCTACTGGGGTACAGTTTTCAATATACAGGCTATGAGCGTTTCGAAATGGCAAATAATGGATTCACGACAAATGCAACTGAGGATTGGGATATGGGATCTGGAACGGCGCTAAAAAATGATAAACTTCCACGACCGTCTATGGGATCGTTTAAAGAAGATAACAAGCTGATTGCATTTTTTGGTCGGGTAAACTATAATTATGCGGACAAATATTTTGTGAGCGCTATTCTGCGACGTGAAGGATCATCAAGGTTTGGCAAGAACCATAAGTGGGGAAATTTTCCGGCAATTTCAGCGGGTTGGACAGTGACCAATGAGGACTTTTTTTCCAATAAGGAAGTCATTAATAATCTGAAGGTACGCTTGGGGTATGGGGTGACGGGCAATCAAGGCTTCCCGAACTATAAATCGCTATACCTGCTGGGCGGAGGTGGTGCCTATCCGATATTCGGATCATACTACGAGACCTATGGGCCGAACTCCAACTATAATCCTGATTTAAGATGGGAGCAAAAAGCGGAAGTCAATTTTGGAGTTGATTTTGGGTTGTGGAATAACCGACTCACGGGAGCCATTGACCTGTATAATCGAAAAACAAAAGATCTGCTGTATGAATATCAAGCCCAACAACCTTCTTATACCCAATCCAAGATATGGTATAATGTCGGTGAGGTGTCCAACAAAGGTGTAGAATTGCAGCTTACGGGTGTTCCGATACAAAAAGAGGATTTTAAATGGACCGTAGATTTCACGGGGAATTATCAAAAGAATAAATTGGTTAAGATGTCAAGCGATGTATTTAAAAGTGATTACCTGGAATATGGCGGCTTGCCCTCCCCCGGAAACCTTGGAAATGCAATCCGTTTGGAAGAGGGGGGAGAAATCGGCTCTTTCTATGGTAAACGTTTTGCCGGGTTTACAGATGAGGGCAAATGGCTGTTTTATAAAGCTGATGGCAGTAAGGGTACAGCCGCTGATATGACTAATGATGATCTCACCTATATTGGTAATGGTGTGCCTAAATTTCAAGCGTCATTGGGAAACCGTTTTGCTTATAAAGGTTTTGACCTAACGGTATTTTTCAGGGGGAAATTCAAATATGATATCCTCAATACTGCCGACATGTTTTTTGGTAATCAAAAGTGGCTTCCGAACAATGTATTCGAAAGTGCGTTTACCAAACATGCCAATATTAAAGATGATCCGCAGTATTCAGATTATTATTTGGAAAATGGCAGTTTCGTTAAACTCGACAATATCACTTTGGGATATAACTTCAAATTGAAGACTGACTATATCAGAAATCTGTATGTCTATATGACCGGAAGAAACATTGCTACGATAACCAAATATTCGGGATTGGATCCTGAACTTAAGGACACCGGTTTTGATGCCGGTATCGACAGCCGTGGATTCTATCCAAGGACAAGGTCATGGACAATAGGTTTAAATGTTGGATTTTAAAAAATTATACAGATGAAAAAGATCAATCATTATATATTTCCTGTCTTGATGGCAGCGGTTTGCGTAAATGGGTTGCAATCCTGTACAAAACTGGATGAAAATGTCTACAGCTCAATACCCAAGGAGGATTTCTACAAAGACAAAAGAGAAGTGATGCAGGCGGCATTACGTCCATTTACACATATGCAATCCTGGCTTGCGCCAACGGGTGGTAGTGGCTATTATTATCATTCGGAACTGAGTGCTGATCAGGTTGCCTGGCCACAAAAAGGGAGGCATGGTTACGATAGCGGTGACCATATCCGTCAACATTACCACACCTGGACAAGTACAGAAAGCCGAACCAGAAGTGCCTGGGAAGGTATGTGGACAGGCTTGGGATTTGTGAACAACGCAATTCATGATATAGAGGCAACAGATATAACGAAGGTTGGTATGACCCAAGCTGAGAAAGATATTGTTATCACACAGCTTAAAGTGATGCGAGCTTTTCATTACATCAGGATTATGGATCTGTGGGGGAATGTTCCTATTTCAACTGAAATCGTTGACAAACCATTGAACCCGGAGACGAAACCTCGGGCTGAGGTTTTCGCTTTTATCCAATCCGAGCTCGAACAAAATGTTCCTAAATTGCCAAAAACGGCTAAAGAAAATGTAGGCGAAATATCGATGGCTGCGGGTTATGCCATGTTAGCCGAGCTTTATTTAAATGCGGAGAAATGGAGCGGCAAGAAAATGTATGACCAATGTATTCAAGCCTGTGATAAAATTATGTCTGGTGAAGCAGGTGGAGTAGGAGGCGTACCAGCTCTTTCTAGTGATTTAATCTCGCTTTATAGCAATAATAACAGTGCAAACCCGGAATCTCTCTTCCAATTTCAATATAGCCGTAAAGCCGGTTTGACCTTCGACTGGGGGGGCTTTTATATGGGGTATGACTATATGAAAGAGGTCTTGAAAGTTGGCTACGGCGGTTGGAATGCATTTGTCGTAATTCCAAGTGCTTTTAATGCTTATGCCGAAAATGACCTCAGAAAGAAGGAGTGGTTTTTATTTGGTCCACAGTATAGGTATGGGACGACCACCCCGGTCTTAGGAACGGAAGAATACAACGGAAAACCTTTAGTATTTGTCAACTCCATTCGCCGGGAAAGCGAGGGGGATAAAACTTCTGAAGGAGGAATGACAAAGGGAGAAGAAAATTCTGGCGCACGTTTTAATAAATATAAGTCAGGCACGCTGGAAGATCCAAACTACTGGGAGAATGACTATATTATTTACCGCCTGACCGAAATCTATTTTGATAAAGCAGAAGCACTTATCCGAAAAAATGGCGGTGTAGCTCCACAAGAAGCGGTTGACTTAATTAATGCCTCGCGAAAAAGAGCGTTTAAAGATGCTGATTGGCCGGCGAATAAATATACAACAGCTACCTTGACTTTAGATGAGCTGCTTGCAGAACGTGGACGGGAATTTATTTTTGAAGGTAAAAGAAGAACGGATTTAATACGTTTTGGTAAGTATACCACGGCAAGCTGGTGGGACCATAAACCTTCCAATGATCCGAATAAGGAACTTTTTCCAATCCCTTCGAATCAATTGTCGATCAATCCGAATTTAAAACAGAATCCGGGCTATTAGTATTCAAGTAGAATAATAAATGATGGATATCAGCCTGGTATTGGCTGTTATGTCCCTAAGAAAGCCGCTAGAAATTTTCCTCTAGCGGTTTTTTTAGGACCTTGGATTCTTATGTAACATGTTGGTTAGGTATATTAAATAATGTTTACTTAACATAATAGATAGAATAAAGTTTTTATTTTTGATGTATCAAGTCTTTGAAAGTTCAATAATTATGAATTCATCATGATTTATTCAAACCGAGTTCATGCATATCATTAAATAATAAATTAGGAATGAATCTGATAGTTTCATCACAATTGAAACCGCCGAAGGCAGCATGAACGGAATGAACCGAACTCATGTATACCGATGATACCAACACTTATAAAAATTTATACAGATGAAAATTAGGAATTTATTATTGCCATTTCTTTTGATAGGTCTATCTACCTATGGTGCGATGGCACAAAGCAAAAAAATCAAACATGTCGTTTTAGTGGGATTCGATGGTTTCGGTGCTTATGCATTACCTAAAGCCGAAATGCCAAATCTCAAAAGGATGATGCAGGACGGAACTTATAGCACACATGTGCGTACTGTTTTGCCTTCTTCGAGCGCAGTGAACTGGGCTTCCATGCTGATGGGGGCCGGGCCTACAACACATGGCTATACGGAATGGGATAGTAAGACTCCTGAAATTCCGTCAACGGCTAAAACCGAAAATGGCATGTTTCCTTCTTTGTTTAATGCGGTCGCTCAGAAAAATCCTAAAGCCCAATTTGCAGTGGTACATAGCTGGCCTGGAATAGGATATTTGATAGATAATAAGGTGGTTCAGAAAATCATTAATACCCAGGATGATGATGAAGCCGCATTGAATACAACTGTAGATATCATCAAAAAGGAGAAACCTACAGTTACTTTTGTGCATTTCGATCAACCTGATGGTGTCGGTCATAATATTGGCCACAATACGCCAGAATACTATGCCGAACTAAAAAATGTTGACCGGAGGATCGGAACGTTACAACAAGCGGTTAAGGATGCGGGCATTGCTGATGAAACGATCTTTGTTGTCGCTGCGGATCATGGTGGGACGGGTAAAGGTCATGGTGGCAAATCCTTAGCAGAAGTGGAGATTCCTTGGCTGATGACTGGACCGGGTGTGCCAAAGGGAAAAGAGATCAAAGGAACGGTAATGATTTATGATATTGCTCCGACTTTGACCTGGTTGCTTGGAGCCCCACTTGATGCGGCTTGGCGCGGGCAGGCAATTAAGGCTTTTCAGCAATAATATAGATGACCATGAAAACCTTTATGTTTTCACAAGCACTAAAGAGCTATGAAAATCAATTCAAATCGCTTTCTGATCGGTAAACCGAACTTTGCAAGCTCATTGACTTGGTGAAAAAATACGTATCGATGAAAAACAGACGATTCAGAAATAAAAAATCCCCAGAAGCTTTAGCTCTTGGGGATTTTTGTGGCTTATTGACATTCATTATATATCAACAACAACATCCATTTTAAAGTCATCATCTTTTAGATGGACAATCTCTGTCGCTTTTTCGTAGTTTGTTGATTTTTTGGAGAAAAAGTCGTGTTGTGTCGTCTCTGTATTCAAGCCATTCAATACTATTGGGTTGACTTGTTTTACTTCAAAGATCGGATCAAAACCTAAGTTCATTAATGCTTTGTTGGCATTGTAACGAACATATTCTTTCACCTCTGCAGTCAAACCTACTTCAGTGTAGATCTCCTCGGTATATTTCAACTCGTTTTCATACAAGTTATAAAGTAAAGCCAAGAAACGTGCTTTTACCTGATCCTGATTTTTTAATTTTTTGAATTGATCCTGTGCCATCAATCCTACGAATACACCGTGAATGGATTCATCAGCGATGATTTTCTTGATGATATCGGCAGAAGCAACCATTTCACCCTGACCACACAACCACAATGGGAGGAAGAATCCGGAATAGAACAGGAAGGATTCCAACAATACGGAAGCAGCCATAGCCATGTAGATCTCCTCGTCAGAAGCGTCTTCTTTGTCGATGGCGCGGTAATAACCGTCGATCATTTGTGCTTTGTATTGTAGGTATTTGTTTTGTTGAACCCATTCAAAGATATCATTGATTTCAGCTGTCGTTGAAACCGTTGTGAAAATAGTGGAATAGGATTTTGCGTGAATGGCTTCCATCATACACATATAGGACAATACGGCTTTATTTTGTAATGTATCTATGTGGTCGATGATTTTTGGCATACCCGTATGACTCTGCAAGGTATCTAACAGGGTCAAACCGCCTAATGCTTTTTTATAGGCATCTTTCATTTCTGGGCTGATACGTTTCCAACTATCGATATCTTTTGATGGAATGTATTCGGTGTCAATCCAGAATTGACGAATGTTTTGCTCCCAGAACATCAATACATAATCGTTCTCGGGGGTATTCCAATTGACAGCTTTATATGTTTTACTCATTGTTATTTTAAAGTATTAGGCATTTATTTCATGTATTTGAACTTCTGATGTTTGATTAAGCCAAAAGTTGCCGATAACTTGGCAACTTTTGACCTATTCACATTATATATCCAAATAAATTCTAAAATCTTACGATTAGGCTGAACAAGAGACACATTCGTCGATGGTCGATTTCCTTGTCCGTGTGTAATAAAGGGATTTTAATCCCAATTTATGCGCATAGATATAATATCTAGACAAATCTCTTGTGGAATCTTTCGAGTTGGTATGCAAGATTGTAGATACCCCCTGATCGATATGACGTTGAATAACCGAAATCAATTTCAATACTTTGAACTGATCCATGTCATAGGCCGATTTGAAATAGAAATAGTTATCGTTTGTCAAATATGGCATTGGGTAGTAAGTTGTACTATCGCCATATTCACGTACTTCAATAATATCCACGATTGGCATTACTGATGCAGTCGCGTTCATGATATAGGAAGTCGATTGATTTGGAGCAATCGCCAAACGGTAGGCATGGTAGATACCGTGTTCTTTGATTTTTGCTTTTAATTCTAACCAATCTTCAACAGTTGGAATATGTATGCCTTCGAATAATTCTTGGACTTTCGCTGTTTTTGGAAGATAATCACGGTTGACATAGCTATTGAAATAAGTGCCATCTGCGTAAGCTGATTTTTCAAATCCAACAAATGTTTTACCACGTTCTTTGGCAATTTCCATAGATGCTTCCAACGAATAGTAGTTCATCATCATGAAGAAGGTATTGGCAAAATCCAAGGCCTCATTAGATTCGTACATGATAAAGCTTTTTGCAAGGTAGCCATGTAGGTTCATTGCACCAAGTCCCACAGAGTGCAATTCACGGTTGGCTTTTGCAATCGATGGTACCATATCAATATTGGTTACATCAGTGACCACAGTTAACGCACGCATTGCTGTTTTTACCGTTTCTTTGATGCGTTTGTTGTCCATCACCGTAGCGATATTTAACGAACCAAGGTTACAGGATATACCGTAACGGATTGTATCTTGTTTGCCATAGATCTCGATATCGGATACTTGTGATACCTGCATGATCTCAGTACATAGGTTAGAGAATTTTACCTGACCGATTTCATTCAAAGCATGTACACGATTGGTATTTTCTTTGAAGAAGATATAAGGGTATCCTGATTCTTTTTGTGTCTGTGCGATCTTAACCAACAGGTGACGTGCGTTGATTTTTTTCTTTTTGACATTAGGATTGGTGATCAACTCATCGTACATCTTGTCCATATCCATCTCATCCAGGAACTGTCCATACTCTTGCATCACCGTATGTGGGTAGATCAGATAGCAAGGCTCATCTTTCTCTGCCAGTTCCATGAACTTGTCCGGAACGATGATACCGATTGAAAGGGATTTGATACGTACTTTTTCGTCCACGTTGATTTTTTTACAATCAAGGAACTCTTCAATATCCGAGTGGAAGATATTTAAGTATACTGCTCCGGCACCGGGACGTTGTCCCAATTGGTTCGCATAAGAAAAGGTATCTTCCATGATTTTCATGATCGGAAGCACACCACCAGCACGGCCTTCAACACCTTTAATGGCTTCGCCACGAGCGCGGATTTTGGAAATATTGAATGAAACGCCGCCACCGATAGAGGATAATTTCATCGCTGAATCAACCGCATAACCGATGCCGTTCAGGTTATCACCAATTTCATCCAAGAAACAGGATACCAATTCTCCGGAACGTTTTTTACCAGCATTCAAAAATGTTGGTGTCGCAGGTTGGTATTCTTGGTTGATCATGATTTCCGCATATTCTATTGCTTTTTTTACGCCTTCTTCGCGTGCTAAGAAAAGGGATACCGCAACAACGCGGTCTTCATAACGCTCTAAGAATTTCTCGCCGGAATCATCGCGAAGTGCATAGCTCTGGAAAAATTTAAAGGCCGCCATAAAGGATTCGAAACGGAATTTTTTAGCATACACATAATTGAATACCTCTTCCATTTCTTCAAATGTAAACCATTGATAAAAATCAATATAATAGTTGTTCTCTACCAAATAGTCTATTTTTTCTTTCAATGTATAAAAGAACACGGTGTTCTTATTTACATATTCCAGGAAATATGCGCGAACAGCTTCTTTATCTTTATGTAAGCTGAACTCGTCATCATGCTTAATCATGATTTCATTATTAAGCAATATCCAGTTTTTTGCTACTTCGTTTGCTACCATCGCAAAAGTTCTTTAAGATGTCAATAAATTGGTTTATGTCTTCCATTGTTCCGGACAGTTCAAATTTGAACGCCAGTGGAATGTCGAAATCCTGTGAAATACGATCAGCAGCCAAACCGAAATTTGGTCCCCAGTTGCGGTTGCCACTTGAGGTTACGGAATAAATATTTTTAGCTTCTCGTTTCATGAATTCTTTTGTGTTTTCGGGCACCTGTCCAAAATTTGTGGTAAATGTGACCAAATGGCCAGGCTGATTTACCTGAAGGTCAGCGCTGATTTTATGGATCTGCCAGCCAGTGATCTGTGCGACTTTATCCATAAAACGCTGCACATTACCCGTTCTGGAATCGTAATAAATGTGTATCATATTGCTGTGTTTGTTTTAATGATACCCTCGATTTATTAAAGTGCAATGGCAGCCAATTCTTCTGGTTTAAAGCCAATGATACGGTGTTGAATTTCTTCATCTTCCAATACGATCACTGTTGGTACCGTACGGATTTTGAATTTTGCGGCCAAGTCAGGTTCATCAAAAGGATTAACCGTTTCATATTGGATACCTTTTTGATCCAAATAAGCCGATACTTGTGCACAAGGAGCACAATCATTTTTCTCAAATTTGATAATTCTTGCCATGTTCGTATGTTTATTTTTTTAATCCGATCTTCATAGAAAAAGAAAGGTCGTTACTTCGTTGAATTGCCAATTCTTTCATTAGCTTAACAAATATCATATATTTTCTTGCCAAGCGCTAGTTTGACTTTTCCACATTTTGGGCAAAAGTTTGTCATAGGATGCGTTTACTGCTAGTTAACGCTGTTAAGTTGTTGATACATAATATTGTATGAATGTGGATAACTTTAAATAAACAAATTTTACCTGTTTTTTACGAAATAATCTAAGTTTAATTTTACTGTCATAAAACGGCTACAAAACTTGGTTTTTTTTCATAAATTTATTACCTTTTAATGCCCTAATTTGCAAAATAAATTTATGAAGAAGCTATGCTATGCTCTCTTGTTGTTATTGTCGTTGAAGACGCAGGCACAGGAGAATATCACGTTCCAAAAACCGAGTTCCGAAATTTTGGCCCTGGCTGATTTTGTCCGCCCGCCCCAGATTAAGATTTCCAGCGATAACAAGTGGATGTTATTCACCTATCGTTCGACTTATAAGAACTTGGAGGAACTGGGGCAGGAAGAAATGAAATTGGCGGGATTAAGGATCAATCCAAGGACCAATATGGAAAGTTCGACCGTTTTTTACAACAAGATCGGTTTGAAAAAAATAGGACAGCAGACCGAAGAAACAGACTTCGTAGGAATGCCTCAAAAGCCGGCTTTGTCCAATTTTGCATTCTCCCCCGACAATAGTCTGTTGGCATTTACCAATACAAATGATATGGGAACGGCTTTGTTTGTGCTGGATTTGGCAACAAAGACAGTAAAGCAGTTAACCACTTACAATTTAAATGCGACGTTGGATGTCCCTTTTCAATGGTTGGGTAATTCAAAGCGCTTACTGATCTTGGCCCTACCAAAAGAGAAAAAAGCCTTATTGGATCCGTCAAGAGACCTGCCTACCGGGCCGGTTGTATCAACAAGTGATGGAAAAGTATCCCAGTTAAGGACCTATCAGGATCTGTTGAAAAATCCACAGGACGAACAGAATTTTGAAACACTGGTGCAATCCAATCTACAGTTTGTGGATCTGGAAGGTACGATTTCCAATTTCAAAGATAAGGCGATCTATACAGGGGTATCTTTTTCGCCAAATGGGGCCTATGTGATGATAACAACCATTACAAAGCCTTATTCGTATGTGGTCCCGGCTTCACGTTTTCCACAACAGACCCGAATTTATGATCTAGCCGGCAAAGAGGTCGCCCTGGTTAACGAGGTGCCTTTAACCGAGGTTATGCCAAAAGGTTTTTCTTCTACACGTCCCGGTAAACGATCTTTACATTGGCGGGACGATCAGCCGGCCACGTTAGCTTATGTGGAAGCCCTGGACGATGGTGATGCCAACAAACCAGCGGAATTTCGTGATGCGCTCTATACCTTGGATTACCCGTATACGGGTAATGGAAAATTGATCTTCAAAACGAAGGATCGGTATGCTGGGATAGTATGGGGTAACGACAAATACGCGCTGGTATATTCACAATGGTACGACACGCGCAATGCGAAGACTTTTGTTGTCAATCCTTCTACAGGTGAGTCTAAGTTGTTGCATGATCGGAACAGTCAGGATATCTATAATGATCCGGGGACAGTGTATCAGCACAAAAATGCACTCGGAAACTACAGCATGTATATCGATAAAGACAAAGTGCTTTTTGTAGGCAAAGGCTTTACCAAAGTAGGGGAATTCCCTTTTGTCGATGAATTAGACCTGCAAACGCTAAAGAAAAAACGGCTGTATACCGCAGCCGCATCTGAACTGCAGGAGCGGATCGGTGAGATTATAAATCCCAAGACGGGCGAATTGCTGGTCTCACTTCAATCGGCGTCGGTGTATCCAAATTATTACCTGAAAAACATGAAGTCTGGTAAACAGGTTGCCTTGACTGCATTAGAGAATCCGTTCAAATCACTTGAGAAAGTTCATAAAGAAATCCTGAACTATAAACGTAAGGATGGAGTCGAACTTTCGGGCACGCTATATCTACCCGCAGGCTATGATATGACAAAAAAAGAAAAATTACCCTTGTTGATGTGGGCTTATCCGAGGGAATATAAAGACAAAAATACTGCTGGACAAAGTACGGCGAATCCAAAAGAATTTACCTTTCCAAGTTACGGCTCATTTATTTATTGGGTATCAAAAGGATATGCGGTACTGGATAATGCTGCCTTCCCGATCGTAGGTGAAGGAAAGAAGGAGCCGAATGATAACTTTATTGAACAGTTGGTCGCCAATGCCGAAGCAGCAATCAATGCTGTGGATAAACTAGGCTATATTGACCGTAAAAAGGTTGCTGTAGGTGGACATTCCTATGGCGCTTTTATGACTGCGCATCTGCTTTCCAATTCAAAGCTTTTTGCTGCCGGAATCGCGCGTTCAGGAGCTTACAACCGCACCTTGACGCCATTTGGTTTTCAAAGTGAGCAACGGAATTTTTGGGATGATCCAAAACTGTATATGACCATGTCTCCATTTGTCAGTGCAGATCGGATGAAGACACCATTGTTACTTGTACACGGGGGGGCAGACAATAATCCCGGAACTTTTACCCTACAGACAGAACGTTATTTTCAAGCTTTAAAGAACTTAGGGGCACCTGTGCGTATGGTCATTTTACCACGTGAAGCTCATGGTTATGTTGCCAAGGAAAATATCTTTCACCTGCTATGGGAACAGGATCAGTTCCTCGAAAAATACTTGAAGAACTAATTATCGTACTCAAATAATAGGCTTGGGTGCTTTAGCAAAGGGCAACTGTCAAGGGCAATTGCTTTAAAGTTCTTCTGCTTAATAAGCCAGTACTGTAAGTTCATGGACACTTTCCGGAAAAAATAGGCTGCCTAAAAAGCAGCCTATTTTTTTGCTGATCGCTATTGGCAAAATAAAGTTTTGTCGGTATTTTTTGGCTCTTTAACTGGAGTATAATGCATTTATAATTGAGGGGGAGTAGGATGATCCGTATGGAGGGGCAGGGACAGCAGCTTAAATTAGCCAATTGTTATTGTGTTGGAATGTCTATCGATGAGTAGGGGGATTGATTATGCGTGTAATTTTAGTTAAGTTTGGGTAATTTACCAAAGGGAGAAAAAATCTGATTATGAGACCTGATATATTTCGCGAAAAGTCACCGTTGTCCTCTGATGATTGCTTTGTGGTTTTTGATAGACGGAAGTCTTCTTTCACTTTTCCCGTACATATCCATCCTGAATATGAGCTCAATTATGTCGAAGGGGCTTCCGGAGCACAGCGTATTATTGGTAATTCTATAGAAACGATCGGTGAGCAGGATCTGGTACTCATCGCAAGCCCAGAGCTTGAACATGCCTGGAAAGATGGTGAATGCCAGTCCAATGATATCCATGAAATCACGATACAGTTTCATCCCTCCCTTATTGACCAATATCTGGATAAAAAGCAATTTGCCAGTATACAACAGCTTTTGTCAAAGGCATCGCGGGGTGTGGTATTCGGAAAAGATACGGTAGACCGTGTGCTTCCTTTGCTTCGCATATTGACATTGGAGCGCGATGGGTTTTATTCGGTTATGAAGCTCCTCGTCCTGCTTTATGAATTGTCAAAAGGGGAGGATATCCGTGTACTTTCTACAGCGACAAATTCGATCTTGAGCAATAGTGAGCTGCTGATGGGGCGTTTACAGGAATATGTCGTTGCGAATATCAACAAAGAATTAAGTCTACCTATGGTGGCCGCGATTATGAACATGAGCAAATCGACTTTCTCCCGCTTTTTAAAATCAACGACAACACTGAATTTTACGGATTACTTGCTTGATTTCCGGATCAATATGGCCGTCAGGCTGCTAAAAGAGGAGACTCCCATCGCTGATATTGTTGAACAATGTGGTTTTAATAGTGTTTCCTATTTCTATCGCGTATTCAAGAAGAAGAAAGGGATAACGCCCATTGAATACAGAAATAGCCTGCGGAAGCAACAGATGATTATTTAGCGACCTTAATCGCCCCCTGCCCTTAGGCTCGATCCTGAGTACATTCTTTTACACATAAGTACGATCGCATCGGACAAACAGCTATTGACCATTTGATGGATGGGGATGGTGCGGTCTGACAAAAGAGTGCATGGGATTGCCTAAAGCTGTGGAATAATTCAATAAATATGAGTTCAGAGTTCAATGAATTACTGTTGTTGTTTTTGTAAAATTTTGTTTTTCAGCTTTTTAATGTTGTTTCTGTATCCTTGTATATTTTCATGATTATCTTTTCTTTTTTAGATTGCGCAATCGTTTGCGTTTGTTTTTGTTGAGGCACGTTTACCCGAAATATGAAGTAAAAGTGCAATACAAATGACCTGATCTTGCTATTCCTGACTTTCCCTTTTCTCTAATTTCGTCCTATAGACCAATAATAGTATACCCAATTAAGTATAGACATATTATATACAATCTATCTATTTATTGTAAACCTTAAATACACAAAATATGAGAAAAACAGCTTTACTGCTTTTACTTTCGGCTTATGGCACATTTGCTTGGGCGCAACAATCCCAAAAAGTAAGGGGCAAAGTCCTTGATGCTGATAATAAGCCAGTGGCAGGAGCCACCGTAAACATCAAAGGCGGTACCGGAGGAACAAAAACCGATGCGGATGGTTCGTTTACGCTTGATGTTGAGAAAGGAAAAACCTTAAAAATTACTTACGTAGGGATGAAGGAACAGGAGATTCTTGTTAATGATGCATCGACCTATAGTATTGTGCTTCAATCGGGAACCGACTTGGATGAAGTTGTTGTTATCGGATATGGTACGGTGAAAAAAAGTGATCTGACAGGCGCTGTTGCATCTGTAACAGGTAAAGATTTGCAGTCTAATTTAGCAAAGAGCGCTGCCGGGGCATTGCAAGGCCGGGTTGCCGGTGTGAGTGTTTCAAATGCGGGTGGATCTCCTGGCGCAGGAATGAACATTAATATACGGGGTATAGGCTCTATGGGAAGCACTAACCCATTGTATGTCATTGACGGCGTATTTGGTGATATTAATACGGTAGATCCCAACGATATTGCTTCGCTGGAAGTACTAAAAGATGCATCTGCTGCTGCAATTTATGGTTCACGTGCTGCCAATGGTGTGGTGATTATTACGACAAAAGGTGGCAAGAGAGGAACAGCAGCAACCTTGAGTTTAAATGCTTATACAGGCGTGCAGAGTCTTCCCAAAAAAATGAGTTTAATGGATGGGCCACAATGGAAAAAATTTGTGGATGAAAAAGGCTATCTGCCTGCGCAGGCGAAAGACTTTAATGCAAATACCGATTGGCAGGATGAGGTTTTTCAGACAGCACCAGTGAATAAGGTCAATTTGGATATTGCGGGCGGGGGAGAGCGATCTACTTATAGTATTTCGGGAGGATATTTGAATCAAAAAGGTATTCTGAAAACAACGGGTTATGAATCTTTCAATGTACGCAGCAAAAATACATTTAACTTTTTCAATGATCATCTTCGTGTTGGAAATACCTTCTTAGTTAAATCGGGTGACCGCCAATATGCCAACTTAGTGATTACAGATATTTTGCGTCAAAATCCATTGTTGCCGGTTTATGATGCGAATGTAGTTGGCGGATATTCCACATATGCTCCTTGGATGAAAAACCTGGATAATCCTGTCGGTAATTTAAATCTGTATACGAATCATATCTATCAGACGGATATAATGCTGAATGGATATGCAGAAGCAGATCTTTTTGTTAAAGGGTTGAAATACCGATTAAACGTCGGTATTAATCGGACCACTGGAAGGAATTATAATAAAGCTGACCGACGTCCCGATGGTACTGCCGTCTTACAGTCATCGTTGAATGAGAGTGCTTTCTTCAATAACCAGTGGTTGATTGAAAACACTTTGCACTATGATCGTACATTTGACAAACATACACTATCTGTTTTAGCTGGATATTCAGCGCAGGAAAATTCGAACAGAGGATTTGGCGCCAAGAGACTTGATATTCCAACTGGAACAGATGCAATCGATGCGGCATCGCCGGCAGAGCAATCGACTTCAGGAAGTTTGCAGGAAGCATCCATGATATCGCAATTTGGGCGTGTGATGTATACTTATGATAATCGTTATCTATTTACGGCAACAGTTCGTCGAGACGGATCTTCTAAGTTTGATAATGGACACCAATATGGCGTTTTTCCATCGGTAGCGTTAGGATGGAACGTAATGAATGAAGGCTTCTTTGCAAAGGCAAAAAATACAGTCAATGAATTTAAGATTCGTGCAACTTATGGCCGTTTGGGGAATCAGGAGATTGCTAACTACACAACGCAAAATGTTACACGATATGGGATCAACTATATCCAAGGTGGAGTATGGTGGCAGGGAGCAATCCCTGGAACGAGCTGGGTTTCGCCATCTAATCTAACTTGGGAAGAAACTGAGACGAGCAATGTCGGTATTGATCTGGCTTTTCTGCAAAACAAGCTAAGAGTCAGTGCAGATTATTATGTCCGAAATACGAAAAATATCCTTTTATCAATTAACCAACCTCCTTCTGCTGGAAAATCAGGATCACCGGTGATGAATGCTGGTACGATCAGTAACAAAGGATTTGAGTTTCTCGCGAGCTACCGTGACGCAATCGGGGAAGTAAATTATAATATCGGAGTCAATGCTTCTGCCGTTAAAAATAAAATGAAAGCTATTACGGTTGGAAATAAACAAGAATTTGAAGGTTATAATCCACAGGGGGAAGGTGTAATCAGCTGGGCTAAAGTCGGCTACCCAATCGGAGGCTTCTGGTTGATCCAAACCGAAGGATTGTTCCAGTCAGATGCGGAGGTACAAGCCTATAAATCGGGTAACGGCACAGTGATCCAACCCACCGCCAAAGCTGGAGATATTAAGTTTATCGACTACAATGGCGATGGAAAGATCGACAACAATGATCGTCAATACATGGGTAGTCCTTATCCTTCGTTAGCTTACGGTATTCGAGGTGGTCTGGATTATAAAGGTGTTGATTTTGCTTTCTTCTTTGACGGCATGTATGGTAATAAGATCTATAATTATACACGTGCAAGGATAGAGAGCACAAGTGAGGTGCATAACTACTCGACCAGTCTTTTGAATTCGTGGAGCCCAACGAATACGAATACCGATATTCCACGGTATACGCGCGAGGATCCCAATGGCAACGTTCGTAGGGTAAGTGACCGCTGGTTGGAAAGTGGGGCGTTCTTCCGTTTGAAAACGATAGAACTGGGGTATACGTTGCCAAATGCTTGGTTGGAAAAGGTGACCTTAAAAAATGCGCGTATTTATCTAGCAGCTGATAATCTGTTTACCGTAACGAAATACAAAGGATATAGTCCTGATCTGGGGCCGAGCAACAATGATAATGGTGTCGGTCAAACTGGGGTAATGACGGCCGGTACAGACCATGGTCGGTACCCGCTGGCACGAACAGTAATGTTTGGTTTGCAGGCTAATTTCTAATGGATTGCCAGAAGTTTTACGATTAAAATTTAAAATGACAAAAATGAAGATTTCAATTAAAAAATATACAGCGGCCGCTGCGGTTCTTTTATTAATGGGAAGCTGTAGTAAAGATTTTCTCAATCATATTAATCCCAATAAGCCAGTAGCAGAGATTTTTTGGTCGAATGAAAGCGAAGTACAGGCGGCTATGGCGACAGTTTATTCCCCTATCCGCGGACAGATGGAAGGATATTATGGGGCCTATACAGGGTGGCAGACGATGAATCGTGCGGATGATGTTTGGTTTCTGGCCGGGGAGGAAAGGTTTACTTGGGAATACGCAACATTTCTAAATTCTCCAGGAACTGGAGGAAGCGATTTCGGAAGTTTGTACAATGGAATTAACCGGGCCAATGTGCTTTTGTATAATATTGGTAAAGTTGCGATGGATGAAACGAAGAGAAAACAGTTGATTTCAGAAGCTACTTTCTTGCGTGGTGTTTATTACTTTTTGCTTGCCTCCAACTATGGGAATGTACCGCTATTACTCGTTCCGGCAGATGTTGACCCTGAAAACAAGCCAGCAAGCCCTGAGGCGGACGTATGGAAGCAAGTGATTCTAGATTTTAAGGCTGCCAAGGAAAACTTGCCGGTGACCCGTCCCGCAGCAGAAGCAGGTCGAGTAACGAAGGGGGCAGCGATTGCCTTTTTAGGAAAGGCATTGGTTTATACCAAACAATATGGAGAAGCCGAAACGGAGTTGAAAGCACTATTAACTGCTCCATATAACTATGATCTAGTTGAAAATTTTGAAGATAATTTCAAAGATAACACAAAGCTCAATAAGGAATCGGTTTGGGAGTTGGTATACGACGGTAAATATGGTTCAGATGGTATCTGGGGATCAGAAAACCCGAATAGCCGTCAGGGCTTTATTATCCCCAATTTTGCAGGACCTGCTGGCACGGGAGCCTGGTTTAAATTGGTGCCTGGTATTTCTGTAGTTCGCGATTTTATAGCAGAAGAGCGCCCGAAGGGATCAGACACACGCTTTGATAAGCGGATGTACACCAGTTTCTACTGGAAATATTCGGATTATGAAACCGGTCTTACGGATGGAGCCTGGTTCGGAAATCTTTCTTTTGATAAGTTGTGGTCGGAATCCATGGCAAAGATTTCAGCAAATCCCGGCTTGGTATATCCGAAGATTGATAATAAGGAAGGACGTTTCCTGATTAAGAAATATACCAATTTCTTTAGAAATGTATCTGGGGGTAACAGCATGTATGATGCTGCAAATACAAACAATAACTTTCGTTTGCTGCGTTTTGCTGAGGTATTGTTGTTGCATGCAGAGGCCTGTGCTCGAAATGGAAATACTGCTGGAGCTGCCGCTAGTTTAAAACGCGTTCGCGATCGCGCAGGTTTGGCAAATAAAACTTGGGCCAATGCAGATGAACTGATGAAAGAGGTAATCAGGCAAAATGAATTGGAATTTTTCTTTGAGGGACATCGCTTTTTCGATCTAAAACGTTGGTATGCCTATGCCGATATGAAAAAGATCTTTGTAGATAACAAAAAACAGGGTGCCGCAGAGTTTCAACCAAAACATTATTATTTGCCTTTGCCAGAGAGCGAGATAAATACAAATACAAAAATTCAGCAGCATCCGCTGTGGAGATAAATCAGGAATAGCTTACAGCTTTGATTACAAATACAAGCTGTAAGCTTTCCTATTTACTTGATAAGAAATTCTAAAAGCAGAATTCAGTTATATTTCCACTTGAGCAAGGCAATACGTATTCATATTGATAATTGATAGACCCAAACAGCAGTAATGGGATAGTACAGTACTGCATACCAAAACCTAAATTTTATTCAGCAGCGGAATTCCGACTGCAGGAATAAGAGAAAAGCTCCATTTTAACGTAATAAATGTATGATAGCGACGAGAAGAATAGGGAGAAATTTTGCAGATTTAGTCTTATCTGCTGTATTCTTGGTGTTGATGTTTGTTTCTTGTGAGAAAGATCGGGAAACGCCAGTAGAATTGCCGGCCAAACAATCCTTGAATGCAAAGGTCGAGGGGGGCGAATTGCTGCTAGAAGTCACAAAGAAAGCGGATGAGTATATCTTCAATTTTGAAAAAGGAAGTGTAAATGTTCCGCTGCAGAGCATTTCAAAAATAGACGCTGAACTAGCCCGCTGGCGAACTGATCTTACATTTAGTGATGGTTCCACACTGGCAGTCCCGACGAAAGGCACATCCCTTGATTATATTGTTGAGCAGATCAAACTTAATCCCTCTGGATACAATCCCTTGGCGGCATCTGTGGATGTCGGATTACCAACATATGGTCGTGTCAAGGTAGTAGTACATGGTAAACATGGTGGACAGGGGGCCATCACACATCTTTGTACAAGTGAAACACAACGTCAGCGTGTTCCCATATTGGGTCTATATGCCGACTATGATAACTTAGTCGACCTGATTTTTACCGACCGAGAAGGCAACGAAAGAGGAAAAACGACCCTACATATCCAGACTGAAGCACTGAGTGTACAGGACTTTCCAAGGTGGAAAATAGTAAAAGCCCAAGCCGGTAAAATGGAGCCTGGAGTCAATCTGGTCCATTATCCCGGGCAAAGCGAAGCGGATGTTTCACTTCCTTATATGATCGACCAAGATGGTGAATTGCGCTGGCTTCTACAGTTGAAATCATCGCCTGATTTGAAACGTCTCTCTTATTCCATTGGCCTTAAGCGTACAAAAAGTGGCACGTTTATCGCCGGCGACCAGGCACAGCAAAGGGTAGTAGAAATTGATATGTTCGGTAATCTGAAGCGCGAATGGGATCTCGCTAAACTGGGATTCGGATTTCATCATGAAATCACGGAGGCCGCTAACGGCAATTTTTTAATAACGGTCACAAAAACAGCGGCGCGACTGTTGAACGGTGAGCCGCGGGTCAATGACTTTATCATTGAACTGAATCCCCAGACAGGGACCTTGGTCAATGAATGGGATCTGGCTAAACAGCTGGATACTGCCCGTTACGTAAAACCTGATGGTATTACACCGCCTGCATTTTCTCAGACAGCAAATAACTGGGCACACAACAACTCCATTGCCGAAATAGGTGATGACCTTTTGGCGACTTTACGTTATCAGGGAATTGTACGTTTTAACCGCGCTGGCCAAGCCCAATGGATGATTTCACCGCATAAATTCTGGGGTGCCAGTTACCAGTCGTTGTTGTTGAAACCCATAGCCGAAGATGGTACAGCGATTACTGATCCGGCTATCATCAATGGTGATGCAAGCAGCGCAGGATTTGATTGGCCTTGGGGACCGCATACGCCAGTAGCGCTTTCCGAAGATCGTATCCTGGTCTTCGATAATGGTTATAATCGAAGCTGGATCCCCAATTTTGGATCAGGTGCAAATAATTATAGCCGTGTTGTAGAATATAAAATTGATAGGACTAAAAAAACAGTCCAACAGCTTTGGTCCTATGGAAAGGAAAGGGGGGCAAGTGCATTTTCTCAGGCTTTATCAGGAGTTCAATACCTGTCGCAGACGGGGAATGTGCTATTTTTCCCCGGTATGGGAGTGAAAACGAGCATAGGAACCGGGGGCCGGGTGATGGAGATCAATCCGAAGACTAAAGAAGTGTTGTTCGAACTCGAAATAGCAACCAGTAGCGGCACTGCTTTTCACCGGGTGACGCGTATGCCACTCTATCCAACGAATTTATAATAAACTATTTTTTGAACTTACGTAATTTTATGTCCGAATCCTTTGAATGCCAGCGAGCTTACATGATCGAAACACAGCGTCTATTAATCGAAAAAACAAATGTTGGATTATCCAGTGCCGGTAAGATAGTCACGCGTTATTTTAATCCTGTCGTTACTAAAGAACATATTCCGTTGACTTGGCGCTACGATTTCAACCCTTTGACAAATCCTCATTTTTTGGAACGGATTTCCTTCAATTCGACGATGAATGCCGGAGCCTTGTATTGGAAAGGAAAGTATCTGCTATTCGTTCGTGTGGAGGGGGTAGACCGGAAGTCTTTTTTTGCAATTGCCGAAAGCGACAATGGTATTGACCAATTTCGTTTTTGGGATCATCCTGTCTTACTTCCAGATTCGGAAGCTGATGAAACCAATGTCTACGATCTTCGGCTTACGCAACATGAAGATGGCTGGGTTTATGGGATTTTTTGTAGTGAACGCCGTGCCTCAGATGCTGCACCCGGGGATCTTTCCAGTGCGGTTGCTTCTGCGGGGATCATTCGGTCAAAAGATCTGATCCATTGGGAACGGCTACCTAATTTAAAGGCCAGTAGCCAACAACGGAATGTGGTACTGCATCCTGAATTTGTGCAGGGCAAATATGCATTCTATACACGCCCACAGGACGATTTTATTTTGGCAAAAAGTGGTGGCGGAATCGGATGGACTTTGGTGGATGATATCACCAAGGCTATAGTCCATGAGGAAAAGATCATTAATAGACGTTTTTATCATACGATCAAAGAACTTAAAAATGGCGAGGGGCCGGCGCCGCTAAAGACGGAAAAAGGTTGGTTGCATCTTGCACATGGAGTCAGGGGTACTGCAGCGGGTTTACGCTATGTACTATATCTTTATCTCACGAGCCTCGAGGATCCAAGTGAATTAATCGCGGAACCTGCGGGCTATCTCATGGCTCCGGAAGGAGAGGAAAGGGTGGGCGATGTATCCAATGTGCTTTTTTCCAATGGTTGGATCATGGATCCGGATGGAACCGTGTACATTTATTATGCTTCTAGCGATACGCGCACACATGTTGCAGTTTCTTCTGCAGCGAAATTACTGGATTATTGCTTAAATACGCCTGCGGATGGACTCCGTTCAGCAGAATCACTGCGTAAAGTGGTTAATCTAATTGATAATAATATGCACTATTTAAATAATAAAAGCCGCGGCGAGGTTGGTCATCTCTCCTAGTAGCATGAGATCAAGAAAAAATTATATAGGTAGATATCCGGCCCGTAGGAGCTGATCATAAATGGATACTGAAAATAGGGTATATGGTCACTTTGGCCAAGAGCGAAGCCCGCTAAAAATTATGAATAAAAAGGTGTAATCAAAACCAATGTTATGTTAAGGAATGTTTGTGTTAAAATTCTCGTTTTAATCAGTCTTTTGAGCCTGACATTTTCGGTGCGGGCTCAGGCTCCGGGTACCTTAAAAATGATTTCCTATAATATCTGGAATGGTTTTGAGAAGCAGCAGGAACGGAAAGATAAATTTAGTCATTGGATTCGAAAAGAGCAGCCTGATATTGTAGCATTGCAGGAACTGGTCGATTTTAAGCAAACAGATCTCGCACAATTGGCCAAAACATATGGCCATTCCTATACGGTTTTACTAAAAGAGAAAGGTTACCCTGTCGGTATTTCCTCACGTTATCCCATTACGTTGATCAAAGCGCAGGTGGATAGCTTCTGGCATGGCATGTTGCATGTGAAGATCAAAAACTTAGATCTTATTGTGACCCATTTAAGCCCCTTTTCCTGGCAATATCGTTTGGGAGAGGCAAGACAAATTATACAATATATAAAGACTAACCGTTTGGACAGCTGTATCATTATGGGAGACCTGAATGCCTATTCTCCGTTGGATGCCAGCTGGTTGGAACCGAAGTCTGTATTGAAGGCAAATTTGAGAAAATGGGATCGGGAGCATCCGCAATACGGTAATATGAACGGCAGTAGCTTTGATTATCGTGTATTATCCACTTTTATGGCTGCGGGTTTTGATGATTGTATCGGGCGCGCTGTGTTTCCTGAATCCAAACGAGCTAGCTTCCCTACAGCCACGCTTTATAATTGGAAATGGGGAGATGCCCGACTGCCTGCTGTTTCCGAACGTTTGGATTATATTTTGTTGTCTGAAACTTTAGCGCCGCATGTGCAAGCGGTAGAAGTCCATAATGGCGCAGCACTTGAAGGGATATCCGATCACTATCCAGTGTCGGTCGTCATTGATCAATTGGAGAAATAGAAATATAATTGTAGATTGCGGATGACCACGAAAAGAATATTCATGGAAATTTCCGTAATAGATATAGTTATCATCGTTAGTTATCTCATAGCGATGATTGTAATCGGTTTGATCCTCAAAAAAAGAGCTGCCAAGAATCTCGATTCCTATTTTTTAGGCGGGAAAACGCTGCCTTATTATATGCTCGGTATTTCTGATGCATCGGGTATGTTCGACATCTCGGGGACCATGTGGATGGTCTATCTTGCTTTCGTATATGGCTTAAAAAGTATGTGGATCCCCTGGCTATGGCCTGTTTTCAATCAGATTTTTTTGATGGTCTATTTATCCGTCTGGTTGCGGCGTTCCAATGTCCTGACCGGAGCAGAGTGGATCCGTACGCGGTTTGGTCATGGTCGGGGAGCAGATGGGGCCTATACCATTGTCATTCTATATGCCATTGTTGCGGTACTCGGATTTTTGTGTTATGGCTTTATTGGCATAGGGAAATTCATGGAGGTCTTTTTTCCATGGGAGCAGGTATCCCGCTTTATTCCGTTGACGATTGATCCGGCAATGGCGCCTCAATTGTACGGTATTTTCTTTACCGCAATTACGACTTTTTACGTCATGCTAGGAGGAATGCACAGTATTGTCTGGGCGGATATGGTCAAGTTTGGTATCATGATTATTTCGGGGGTTGCCATTGCCGTGATTGCCATGCAGCAGGTTAGCCCTGAGCTATTGGCCGCCAATACGCCGGAAGGTTGGGATTCGCCCTTCTTTGGTTGGCAATTAGATCTGGACTGGAGTACTTTACTTCCTTCCATTATGGACCGGATCGCCAATGATCAGTATAATCTTTTTACCGTATTTGTCATGATGATGCTGTTTAAAGGGATATTTATGAGCATGGCAGGGCCGGCGGCCAACTATGATATGCAGAAAATATTGGCCTGTAGATCTCCTAAGGAGGCGGCTTTGATGAGTGGTTCGGTGTCGGTGATCCTACTTATCCCGCGTTATCTGATGATCATGGGCTTCACAGTGTTAGCACTTGTGTTTTTTAGGGATGAATTTGCACAGATGGGCAACCAGATGGATTTTGAGATTATCTTGCCCAAAGCAATCAACCGCTTCGGCAAAGTTGGGCTGACCGGATTATTATTGGCGGGGCTACTGGCGGCATTTATGTCTTCTTTTGCGTCAACGGTTAATGCCGCACAGGCTTATTTGGTAAACGATGTGCTGTTGAAATTTATGTACCGGTCCGCGTCGCCCAAAAAGCAGATCCGTCTAAGTTATATTGTATCGATTGCTGTGGTCGTATGCAGCACGGTTATAGGTTTGTATGTGCAGAATATAAATTCGGTTTTGCAATGGATTGTCTCCGCTCTTTATGGTGGTTATATCGCAGCAAATGTGTTGAAATGGCATTGGTGGCGTTTTAACGGCACTGGATTTTTCTGGGGAATGTTGACCGGGATATTTGGGGCGATCCTCTTGCCGCAAATTTTTCCGGATACACTGCCGCTGTATTTCTTCCCTGTTTTGTTTGCTTTATCGCTGTTGGGCTGCTTTGCTGGTACATGGCTATCCCGAGCTACTGAGGAGGAGGTGTTAGTCGATTTTTATGTGCGTGTACGTCCTTGGGGATTTTGGGGGCCTATTCATCAAAAAGCGCTCGCAAAATATCCTGATCTCAAGAAGAATAATCATTTTAAACGGGATATTTTTAATGTGGTGGTGGGTATCGTATGGCAATGTTGTCTCACCTTGGTGCCGATGTATATTGTGATCAAACAGGGACAGGGTTTACTTACAACAATCCTTGTATTGGGTATTACAACGCTAATCCTTAAAAAGAATTGGTACGATAAAATGAACCGTGATGAGGAGGAGTATAATGCCTTTATGCGCAAGTATGGGCTGAATAAAACAGAAAGGACAGTTACTGAAAAGACATCTATTAACTAATCCTACAAACTGTTTTTTGATCCTATAAAAGCCATGTTATAACCAATAGGCCACTCGTCGAACTACGACGGATAGCCTATTGTTATTCAACGTACCGAGCAGCTCCGCTAGTTGCTTGCTTTGACTTTAAAAGGGATGGCATATTCTCCCCATTCCAGGGAAATATTCCCATCTTCGGTCGCGTTTATCTTGAACTGCTCCTGCATATTGCTGCTGGTACTATTGCTAACGGAAACACGTAATGCATCGTCTTTGGCGTCATATTTCGTTCCCCATTGGTTCCACACTTTGCTGAACATCAAGGTTGTCTCATGCTCTCCGGGAATGCTGTAAAGACCGTATTTCCCTGCTGCTAGCTTTTTACCCTCTACAAGTACATCTTTATTAAACTCGATCGTGGTGGCTTCATTGGCGCCCGTACGCCAGACTTTTCCAATGGGGGCGATATCTACGCCGAGCCTGCGGCCCTTCAGCGAAGGACGGCTATAGTTGATGTCGATTGTCACACCGTCGGTGGTCGTTACTTTCGTATTGGCCGGAGGGCTTGGACGTTTACTTTTGTCTTCCTGTGCGAAGGTAAGCTGGCCGATTAAGGTCAGAATCGTTAAAATTAGTACTCTCATTTTTCGTGTAGTATTGATTAAACACTTAAATATAAGATTTTTATGTCATGAAAATAGCATAAATTTTAACAGTTATATCTGATGCGCGCAAGTTGTGCAGACTGATTTTTGGAATGGGGACAAATGAGTCTATTTATCCCATGCTGTTTTTGTTAAGCTAGTAAAATCTAATTTTCGGAAAAAGGATGCTATAAAGTTTTGGCAATGGTGCTGCGTCTTTTGCGACATAAAAATGCCTCCATAAAGTTTGTTAAACTGATGGAGGCACTTTATAGCTAAATGGCGGATTTATACTTTTTTAGACTAGATACTCAAATAAAGTCTGATCTTTATTGATTTCAATAACATCAAATTTGTATTCTTTCATCCGCGCGATCAGTGTTTCGTAATCTTCAGGCTTGTTGAGCTCAATACCGACCAAAGCAGGGCCTCTTTCGCGTTCTGTTTTTTTGATAAATTCAAATCGGGTGATATCGTCTTTAGGTCCGAGAACTTCGGAAACGAATAGTTTCAACGCGCCCGGTCTTTGTGGGAACCGGACAATAAAATAATGCTTATATCCTTCATAAAGTAAAGACAGCTCTTTAATTTCGCTCATGCGGTCAATATCATTATTACCACCAGAGATAATGCAGACGACTTTCTTACCTTTAATTTCGTCTTTGTGGAACTCCAATGCGGCGACTGAAAGTGCGCCCGCAGGTTCAACCACGATTGCATCTTTATTGTATAGATCCAGAATACAGGTACAGATTTTACCCTCGGGAATGGAACGCGTATCATCTAGCAGTTGCTTGGCGATGGCGAATGTGGTAGCGCCTATTTTTTTCACGGCAGCCCCATCCACAAACTTGTTGATATGCTCCAGTTCAAAAGGGGCATCGTTTTCCAATGCGGCCTGCATCGAAGGTGCACCTTCAGGTTCAATGCCGTAGCACTTGATTGCTTTGTTTTTACTTTTCAGGTAGTAGCTTGCACCCGCAGCTAGTCCACCACCACCGATCGGAATAAATATAGCATCCATATCGGGTAGATCCTGTAATGCCTCTACGGCTACGGTACCTTGTCCTTCCACAACTTTGAGGTCATCAAATGGTGGAATAAAAGTCATTCCATGTTCTTCCGTATAGGCTAGAGCCGCTTTTTGACAGTCATCAAATGTATCGCCGGTCAATACAATTTCAACATTGCCGTTGCCCCACATTTCGGTCTGGGAGATCTTTTGGCGTGGCGTTGGTCCGGGCATAAATATGACGCCCTTAATGTCTAATTTGTTGCATGAAAAGGCTACACCCTGGGCGTGATTACCTGCGCTGGCACAGACCACACCCCGTTGTCTTTCCTCTTCTGTCAACGAAATAATTTTGTTATAGGCACCGCGCAGTTTATAGGAGCGTACCACTTGTAAATCTTCTCGTTTGAGATAGACTTCCGCACCATATTTTTCGGACAAATGCCGGTTATATTGTAAAGGCGTACGATTGACCACAGATTTGATACGTTCAAGCGTAGCTTCGGAATCGATGTTTAGGGTTGATAGATTCATAGTTAGATGATATGTCTAATGAAGGTAGTAAAGAAAACGGGGATATCCGCCGCTATACTAGAGATGCTACCTATGTTGTGTTTAAATTTGATTTAAATTCAGTTGATTTTTATGAAAAAGACCAGGCGTGCATAGCACAAAAAAGTTTATACATGTTATTGTAGAATCCTTTTAAAAATGTATTCCTGATAAAAAAAGGCTGCATGTGCAGCCTTCCTTTTTATATCTTTTCTTGGATGAGGCTTTTTAGGTCATCATCGCAAATATTTTTCTTTTCGTCGGCCAAAACCAAAAAGCGTTGATAGCAATCTGCTAGGTCATCTTTTTCAAGATGAAAGCCCAAACGCTCTAAATGGTGTTTAAGTGCATGTCTACCTGAACGCGCCGTTAAGATGATATCTGCCTCATCCAAACCCACATCTTCTGGTCGGATGATTTCGTAATTTTCGCGGTGCTTCAAGAAACCATCCTGGTGGATACCTGAACTATGGGCAAAGGCATTCCGTCCAACGATTGCTTTATTGGGTTGCACAGGCATGTTCATCATTTCGCTCACCTTACGGGACAGGTAGGTAAACATACGGCTATCGATATTCGACGTTAAGCTGCCGAAAGCTTGGTTATGTACTTTAAGGATCATTGCTACTTCTTCCAATGAGGTATTTCCCGCGCGTTCGCCAATACCATTAATGGTACATTCTACCTGACGGGCACCGTTCTGTATGGCTGCGATGGAATTCGCAGTAGCAAGTCCTAGATCGTTATGGCAGTGTGCCGAGATGATTGCCTGATCAATATTGCGTACATTTTCCTTGAGATACTTGATTTTGGAACCATATTGGTCCGGTAAGCAGTAGCCGTTGGTATCTGGAATATTTACGACCGTTGCGCCGGCAGCAATGACAGATTCAACCATTTTAGCTAAAAATTCCAGATCTGCACGACCCGCATCTTCGGCATAAAACTCTACATCTTCCACGTAGGATTTAGCATGTTTTACGGCTGCTACTGCACGTTCTAAAATTTCTTCACGTGTACTATTGAATTTATACTTGATATGCATATCCGAAGAGCCAATGCCGGTATGGATACGCGGACGCTTGGCAAATTTCAATGCTTCTGCAGCTACATCAATATCATTCTGATTGGCACGGGTCAATGCGCATATAATAACATCATTCACCGCCTTGGATAGTTCTACTACAGATTGAAAATCTCCGGGACTGGAAACAGGAAAACCAGCTTCGATAATATCAACCCCCAGTTTTTCCAAGTCCTTTGCGATCTCAATTTTCTCTGGTGTAGTTAATTGGCATCCTGGTACCTGTTCGCCATCACGTAATGTGGTGTCGAAGATATAAAGATGATTAGGATCGTGTAACATAATTTCTTAATTCAAAAGATTTATAAAAAAGCGTAAGAAGCAAAACTCCCTACCCATATCTCATTACTATTTAATAAACGCTAATACTTTTTCACCCATTTCCTGCGTACCTAAGATTTTTGAAGCATCGGTGTTACTATTGGCGATGTCACCTGTTCTCCAGCCAGCTTTCAACGTTTCAGCAACAGCGTTGGTGACCGCTTTTGCTTCTTCCTGAAGACCAAAGCTAATGTCAAGCATTAGGGCTGCAGATAAAATGGAAGCAAGTGGATTCGCTTTATTCTGACCGGCAATATCGTGTGCAGAACCGTGGATAGGCTCAAAGAAACCTGTGCCATCACCCACTGAAGCAGAAGCCAGCATACCCATTGAACCGGCAATTTGCGAAGCTTCATCGGTCAGGATATCACCAAAAAGATTAGCCGTTAATACAACATCAAATTTTTTCGGATTTTTAACCAATTGCATCGCTGCATTATCGATAAACATGTGTTCCGTTTCCACATCCGGATATTCTTTGGCAATCTCTTGGACTACTTCTCTCCAAAGGCGGGAAGTTTCTAAGACATTGGCTTTATCAACCGAGCATAATCTCTTATTACGTGTCCGGGCTGCATCAAAAGCTTTGCGTGCGATACGCTCTACCTCATAGCGGTGGTAATTCATCAGATCCGAAGCGAAGGTATTGTCTTCATTGCGGTTTTTCTCACCAAAATATACATCCCCGGTCAATTCACGGAAGAAAAGAATATCGGTACCGCGAAGAATCTCAGGTTTTAGGCTTGAAGCATCCAATAATTCATCAAACAGAAGGATTGGACGAAGGTTTGCGTAAAGTCCTAGTTCCTTGCGGATTTTCAATAAGCCCTGTTCAGGTCTTACTTTAGCTGAGGGATCATTGTCATATTTGATATGTCCAATTGCACCGAAAAGAATGGCATCGGATGCTTTTGCTTTCGCCAATGTTTCATCCGGAAGTGGATTGCCAGTCGCTTCAATTGCAGTATGTCCCATAATGGCCTCATCAAAGTTGAATTCATGGCCATAATTTTCACCGATTTTTTCTAAAACTTTTTTACCCCAGGTTGTTACTTCTTGGCCAATGCCATCTCCAGGTATGATTAAAATATTTTTGTTCATTGTATTGTAGTATTGAGATATTAGATATGAGTACAAAGACGCTAGCTTGTGCCTTATCTGCCATCTTTTTTATTTGTATTTTCTAATTAATGGGTTTTCCACAATTTTCATGTTGATAAAACCTCTTTTTTGTGGATAACTCGTTCCACGGATTTAATTTCGCCTCTTTCCAATACCATCCTGTTATCGATGCAGGTCGGCAATTGGCTCTGAAAATGACCAACATATATCAGCGTCTGTCCATTCTTGCTCAGGTCATCGATCACATCGTTAAAATATTGCGATTGCTCTTTGTCCAATCCCTGACAAGGCTCATCTAATATAAGTAATTCGGGATGTTTTACGATGGTTCGCGCGAGGAGTGCCAGTCGCTGTTGACCTAAAGGTAAAGATCCTAAAGTTTTATGCTTTACATCTTTAAGATCAAAAAAATGGAGCACCTGATCGAGCTTCTGCTGTTGCTCGTAGCCTAATCTCTGATAAAGACTCATTGAGTCGAAAAAACCTGAAGCAATGGTCTGCCCTACATTGGCATTCATATCGTAGTACCAATGTAATTCGGGCGAAATAATTCCCAGGTGTTCTTTGATTTCCCAGATACTTTCTCCTGATCCCCGTTTTTTACCAAACAGATGTATGTCATTGGCATAGGCCTGCGGATGGTCTCCATTGATCAGACTTAATAAAGTCGATTTTCCTGAGCCATTATGACCCTGCAATAGCCATTTTTCACCCGCTTTCACCTCCCAGTCAATATTTTTTAGAACCTCCTTGTCGCCATAAGAAATATGGACTTGCTTCATCTTGACCATGACCGGAGCGGAGATTTTTGGCGACTGCTGTAAAAAATAAGGTAATTCCTTTCGCTTCCGCGGTACTCCTTTCGAAATTTCGCTACTGTTTTGGCGAATGACTATTTTCCCATGCTGGATTTCGGCAAAGCGATTGATGCAATCCGGCTGTTCATCATCATTTGTAATCAACAGGAGTGATACGCCTTTTTCAGCTAGCTGATCAAAGATTTGATTCAAATCTTTCCGGGACTGCACATCCAGTCCGGTATAAGGCTGGTCGATAATCAACACCTGTGGTTGAAGCCATAATGCTTTGACCAACTGTAATCTTTTGTGTTCGCCACTGGAAAGTTCGATCAGTTGTTGATCTTTGAAGTTTTCAAATCCAAAAATGCTGAGGTATGGTGTGACATCTTCAAAGGCTAACTGTTCGTCCTTTGCAAAATGCTTTAATTCCGCAAAGACCGTTAAGGTATCGTTTTTTGCAAATTTGTTGTAGCGTTGTTGATAATAGAAATTGCGATCACCCTCGAGATTGGTAAATTGAAACCAATTGGAGACGTAATGCACAATCGCTGGCAAAGGGCTGTCCCTATCCAGATGAAAGGATAGGGTACCCTCGTATTTTAGTTGTCCCGTAATTGCTTTTGCAAGCGTTGTTTTTCCCGTGCCACTTGGACCGCCAAGGATCCATTGTTCTCCGGGGAAAATTTGCCAATTTAAATCGTGCAGTATGGTATCTTTACCATGCTGAATAGTTAAATTGGCAATATGGACGACTGGGTCTACCATTTTCTTGTTGTTTCAAATGATTCAATTAGATCTTTTTGATTTAGGATAAAATCGATATCATCGTATCCATTAATCAAGCATGATTTTTTGTATGGATTGATTTCAAATTCAAATTGATCGCCAGTCTCTGTTAACATAACTGTTTGTTTTTCGAGATCAACGATAATTGCTGTATTTGGATTTTGGTGGACCAATTCGAAGATTTTGGCTAAGAACTCATCAGAAACCTGTATCGGCAATACACCGTTGTTAAGGGCGTTACCTTTAAAGATATCTGCAAAAAATGAACTGATGACAACGTCAAAGCCATAATCCTGGATTGCCCAAGCGGCATGCTCACGGCTGGAGCCGCAACCAAAGTTTTTACCGGCCACTAATATCTTTCCGGAATAAGTGGGGTTATTCAATACGAAATCTGCTTTAGGCTGATTGTCGCTATCAAAACGCCAGTCACGGAACAGGTTGTCACCAAAGCCTTCACGTGTGGTCGCTTTTAGAAAGCGTGCAGGGATAATTTGGTCCGTATCAATATTTTCAATAGGTAAGGGAACTACCTGTGATGTTAAAGTTTCAAATTTTTTCATGTCAAAAATTTAGTAAGTCAGAATTAAAAATTAAAAAATGGAGCTAGTTATAAGCTGAAAGCTTGGACAATCAGAGTCTCAATACTCAATTCTCTCATCTCAATACTAGATCAACTCTCTAACATCTGTTATTTTGCCAGTTACTGCGGCTGCTGCGGCTGTGAGTGGCGATACCAACATGGTACGTGCATTAGGTCCCTGACGTCCTTCGAAGTTTCTATTTGAAGTTGAAACACAATATTTGCCTGCTGGGATTTTATCTTCGTTCATCCCTAAACATGCTGAGCATCCGGGCTCACGTAATTGGAATCCTGCTGCTTCAAATATTTTATCCAAACCTTCTTCTTTGGCTTGTTTTTCAACTTGTTTGGAACCTGGTACAATCCATACTTCAACATCCTGCGCTTTTTGTTTCCCCTTCACGAAAGAAGCTACCTCACGTAAATCTTCAATACGGGAATTCGTACAGCTTCCGATAAATACATAGTCTACACGGTTACCCAGGACAGTGGAATCGTCCTTAAAGCCCATGTAATCCAACGCTTTTTGATAGGATGGCCTTTCTGATTCCGGTTGTGCACTGGTTGCTGGGATATGTTCTGCGATGCCCATACCCATACCCGGGTTTGTACCGTAGGTAATCATCGGGGCGATATCCGCTGCATCAAAAGTCAATACTTTATCAAAAATGGCATCTTCGTCTGAATACAATGTTTTCCAGTAGGCTAAGGCCTTATCCCATTCTTCTCCTTTTGGTGCGAATTCGCGGCCTTCGACATAATCAAATGTAATTTGATCGGGTGCAATTAAACCGCCGCGAGCGCCCATTTCAATACTCATGTTACAGATGGTCATCCGTGCTTCCATACTCAAGGAACGGATTGCCGAACCGGCATATTCGATAAAATAGCCTGTACCGCCTGCCGCAGAAATCTGAGCGATAATATAGAGGATAATATCTTTTGCGCCAACGCCCTTTTGTAGGGTACCATTGACTTCAATTTTCATGGTTTTAGGTTTGGACTGCAATAAACATTGCGTCGCAAAGACCTGTTCAACCTGAGAGGTTCCAATACCAAACGCAATAGCTCCAAAGGCACCGTGTGTCGAAGTATGACTATCCCCACAGACCATTGTTTTACCGGGGAGGGTAATACCTAACTCTGGACCGATCACGTGTACAATCCCTTGATAAGGATGACCCAAACCATAGAGTTCAATACCAAATTCAGCACAATTTTTGGTCAGCATATCTACTTGATAGCGCGATAGCTCTTCCTTGATCGGTAAATGTTGGTTGAGGGTCGGTACGTTATGATCGGCAGTAGCTACCGTTTGTTTTGGACGAAAAACTGGAATTCCTCTTTTGCGTAAGCCATCAAAAGCCTGAGGTGAAGTAACCTCATGAATCAAGTGGGTGTCGATATACAGAATATCTGGAAACCCTTCTTCACGCTTGACGACGTGAGCATCCCAAATCTTTTCTACTAATGTTTTTGACATTTTTATTCTCTCTTATGTTATTTTTATATTAATCAAGGTGATATTGTAAATGTCTCAATATCACCTTGATTTTAATATACTAAATTACGAAATATTCATCATTTCGAGCACATATGTACATTGAATTCAATTGGATATTCCATATGGCCCTTAAAAAACAGATAATCCGTATAAATTTTTAAACAGTTTTGATCGCTTTCATGGCAGTCATCGCTTTACGCAATTTGCGGCCAACAATTTCTACAGGATGCTCGCGTAAAATTTCATTGATGGCAACCAATTGTGCATTGTCAACTGCAGCATCTTTACCTTCGTTGAAGTTTTTACCTACTAAATCTGTATCCACAGTTTTCATGAAGTCAGCCAATAATGGTTTACAGGCCTGATCGAATAGGTAACAACCGTATTCTGCTGTATCAGAAATAACACGGTTCATTTCGAACAATTTCTTACGTGCGATTGTGTTAGCGATCAATGGTGTTTCGTGCAATGATTCGTAGTATGCTGATTCCGGTTTGATACCAGCTTCAACCATGGTTTCAAATGCCAATTCTACCCCAGCACGAATGAAAGCGACCATCAATGTATAATTGTCGAAGTATTCTTGCTCGTTGATTTTAACATCAGCAGCAGGCGTTTTTTCGAAGGCAGTTTCACCTGTTTCAGCTCTCCATTTCAATAAGTTTGCATCACCGTTTGCCCAATCTTCCATCATCGTCTTGCTGAAGTGGCCCGACATGATATCGTCTTGGTGTTTTTGGAACAATGGACGCATGATATCTTTCAGTTCTTCAGAGATCTCAAAAGCTTTTACTTTTGCAGGGTTGCTCAAACGGTCCATCATACCGCTCACACCACCATGTTTCAAGGCTTCAGTAATCACCTCAACGCCATATTGTACCAATTTGGATGCGTAACCCGCGTCGATTCCTTTTTCGACCATTTTGTCGAAAGATAAGATCGAACCTGTTTGCAACAATCCACAAAGAATCGTTTGTTCACCCATTAAATCTGATTTTACTTCTGCGACGAAGGATGATTTCAATACACCGGCTTTGTGGCCACCTGTTCCCACACAATATGCTTTTGCTTCAGCCCAACCTTTTCCTTGCGGATCATTTTCTGGGTGAACAGCAATCAAAGTAGGTACACCAAATCCGCGAAGGTATTCTGCACGAACTTCCGAACCCGGACATTTTGGCGCAACCATGATCACAGTGATATCTTTACGGATCTGCATTCCTTCTTCAACGATGTTGAAACCATGTGAATAAGACAATGTAGCTCCCTCTTTCATCAATGGCATCACGGCGTTGATTACTGAAGTATGTTGTTTATCTGGAGTCAAGTTGATAACTAAATCCGCAGTCGGGATCAATTCTTCGTAAGTGCCTACGTTAAAATTATTGTCTGTAGCGTTTTTCCAGGAATCTCTTTTTTGTTCAATAGCTTCTTTACGTAAAGCATAAGAAACGTCCAGTCCGCTATCTCTTAAGTTTAAACCTTGGTTCAAGCCTTGTGCACCACATCCTACGATTACGATTTTTTTACCTTTTAAAGCGTTTACACCATCCGTGAATTCGCTGTTGTCCATGAATTCAGCGTGACTTAATTGTTCTAACTGCTCTCTAAGCGGTAAGGTGTTGAAATAATTTGCCATTGTTTTACTTTCTTTCTGTTATTGGTTGTTGATTATTTATTTTAATTATTGTACTAATCTGCGTTGAGCCATTGCGTAACCGAAATGGACGTTATCATGTCCTGATGTCAGGGCAATAACTTCTTCAATTGTGTCCATTGGATAACCATAGGTTGCTGTTGAAAAAGAGGTGATTTCTCCGAAGACACCATTTTCATAGTCAGCGGCAATTTGCTCGATACTGCGGATTGCAATTTCTTTCAATTCATCAATTTCCGCTTGTTCGACAAAGCGGGTTGGTTTAGTATCTTTTTTATAATCTTCGTTATATTTCACCCAAGAAGTGTCGGCTTTGATTCCTGTGCGGACATAGATCAACGTCTGTGTACTGACAACGATATGCGCAAAGTTCCAGATGATATTGTTGTTAAATCCCGCTGGAATTTTGTTGAGTTGTTCTACGGAAAGCCCATCAATTAATTCGATGAATTTCTGACGTGACTTGAGGATAAATTTAAATGTTTCTTGCATGATATTTTTAAAACTTACATCGTAAATACGTCGTCTCTTTTGTCGAGATATTCATTTTCAACGATTTCAATAGATGGTTCCTTCGCCTCAAACTGAACCAGTTTGGAGTGGAAACCGGCGCTATCTTTAATAATTGCAATACGCGCACCACGTACAAATTCGATCAAACCATATTTGGTCAGTTCTTCTGTTAACTTATCGATCTCTTCGCGGTGACCTGCAGTTTCAAAGACGATATAATCATTACGGATCACCACTACATTGGCACCATATTGGCGTAGTAGACGCTCAACATATACTTTTTCGTTGACGACGTCCGCAGGTACCTTATATAGCGCCTGCTCTTGCCAGATCACTTCATCATTGGTGTTGTAGTAGGCTTTAAGAATATCAATCTGTTTTTCCAACTGACGACAAAGCTTACGTAGCACCTCTTCTGCTTCAGTAATCACAATAGTGAACCGATGTATGCCTTCTACCTCAGAAGGTGAGGTATTCAAGCTTTCGATATTGATTTTTCTTCTTGAAAAAATCGTTGAGATCCTACCGATAAGACCGATAGAATTCTCTGTGTATAGGGTAATGGTATATTCTTGTTTTTCCATTTTCAACTTTACTTTAAGCGGATCTCTGATACGGATGTTCCTTGTGCGACCATGGGGAATACATTGTTTTCTTTTCCTACCATTACTTCCAATAAATAAGCGCCATCGTGTTCGAGCATGGTCTGAAGTGCAGCGCGGAGATCTTTTCGCTCTGAAATTTTCTGGCCATCAATATAATATCCTTTGGCAACAGCAACAAAATCAGGACTGGTGATATTCACGAAAGAATAGCGCTTGTCGTGGAACAGTTGTTGCCACTGGCGTACCATTCCCAAGAACTCGTTGTTAAGGATCAAGATTTTCACCTTCGCGCCAAATTGCATAATGGTTCCCAACTCTTGGATAGTCATTTGGATACCGCCGTCACCGATTATGGCTACAACAGTTTTCTCGGGAGCACCATACCATGCACCGATCGCTGCCGGAAGCCCGAAGCCCATTGTTCCTAATCCACCTGAGGTCACATTGGATTTACTATTATTGAACTTGGCATAACGACAGGAGACCATCTGGTGCTGACCTACATCCGTTGTAATGATGGCCTCACCGCCTGTCAATTCATTCAACACATTGATGACCTCGCCCATGGTCATAATATCTGTCTGCGGGTGAAGTTCATTTTGGATAACTTCCTTGATTTCTTCTTTTTCAAGTTCGCGGAATTGTTGAAGCCAAGCGGAATGATCTACTGCTTTAACCAATTCAGTTAGCATTGGAAGGGATTCTTTACAGTCGCCCCATACCGGTACCGTTGTCTGTACGTTTTTGTCGATCTCTGCAGGGTCAATATCCAGATGGATCACTTTTGCCTGTTTGGCATATTTATCCAAACGACCTGTTACGCGGTCATCGAAACGCATGCCGACTGCAATTAAAACATCACATTCGTTGGTCATGACATTTGGCGCATAGTTTCCGTGCATCCCCAACATCCCGACATGAAGTTTATGATCAGTAGGAAGTGCGCTCAATCCCATGACAGTAGCTGCTGATGGAATTCCGGTCTTTTCGATAAAAGCTTTGAATTCTGCTTCGGCTTTTCCCAGGATGACACCCTGTCCAAAAAGAACAAATGGCTTTTTTGCATTGTTGATTAACTCAGCAGCCTGTTCGACATACTCCTTACGTACTTGTGGTGCAGGTCTGTAGCTACGTACATGGTTACATTTTTCGTAACCATAATAATCGAACAATTGCATTTGCGCATTTTTGGTGATATCAATCAATACCGGCCCCGGACGACCGGTGCTGGCAATATAAAATGCTTTTGCGAGTGCAGCTGGAATTTCAGTAGCGTCGGTGACCTGATAGTTCCATTTCGTGACCGGTGCGGTGATATTGATAACATCCGTTTCCTGAAAAGCATCTGTCCCCAATAGTGAAGCAAAGACCTGACCTGTGACACAGACGATAGGATTACTGTCGATCATGGCATCAGCCAGTCCAGTAACTAAGTTTGTTGCTCCAGGGCCACTCGTCGCGAAGACGACACCAGTACGACCTGAAGTTCTTGCATAACCTTGCGCCGCGTGGATTCCACCTTGTTCATGGCGCACTAAAATATGCTTCAGACGATCCGTATAATCATAAAGGGCATCATAGATGGGCATAATTGCACCACCCGGATAACCAAATACGGTATCAACTCCTTCGCTCAATAAGGCTTCCAAAACAGCTTTCGATCCCGAAATTTGTGTCGGCGTTTCCTGCTTGGTAGCAGCCTTATTTTCTGTTATTTCCAGTGTACTCATATTGATTAGTATTGAGATATTAGTATTTAGTATTGAGATGCTGTCTATAGAAGCCGCAGGCTTGACAGCATTTCCATTTTTAATTGCCTTTAATTTACTACAGATCTGTTACACAGCCTTCTGAGGCGTCAGCTACAGTTTTAGCATATTTGTATAATACACCTTTGCTGACTTTCAACGCGGGTTGTACCCAGGCCGCACGACGTTGTGCAATCTCCTCATCGGAAAGTTTCACGTTAATTGTATTATTAACGGCATCAATTTCGATGATATCGTCATCATGGACTAAGCCAATTAATCCCCCTTTGTAAGATTCAGGAGTGATGTGACCGACGACAAAACCGTGTGTTCCTCCGGAGAAACGGCCATCGGTAATCAAAGCCACGGATTTACCCAGGCCGGCACCGATAATCAATGAAGTAGGTTTAAGCATTTCAGGCATACCTGGAGCGCCCACTGGGCCTTCATTTTTGATAACGACAACATCTCCCGGTTTGATTCTGCCAGAAGCTATTCCAGCAACTAAGTCATGTTCGCCATCGAATACACGCGCAGGACCGGTGAATTTTTCGCCTTCTTTTCCAGAGATCTTCGCAACGGACCCTTTTTCAGCTAAGTTACCGTACAGGATCTGTAAGTGTCCTGTCGCTTTGATCGGATTGCTTAATGGTTTGATGATAGGTTGCTCATATTCCATAATGGATTTAACATCCGCTAAGTTCTCTGCAACTGTCTTTCCGGTTACGGTGATACAATCACCATGTAATAAACCTTCATCCAAAAGATATTTCATCACAGCAGGAGTTCCACCAAACTGTTGAAGATCCTGCATAAGGTATTTACCAGAAGGTTTAAAATCTGCCAACACTGGGGTCTCATCGCTCATACGCTGGAAGTCGTCTTGTGAAATATCAACGCCCACAGCTTTACCGATGGCGATGAAGTGAAGTACGGCATTGGTACTGCCACCTAAGATAACGATGGTACGTAAAGCATTTTCGAATGCCTTACGGGTCATGATATCCGAAGGTTTAATATCTTTTTCCAGTAAAATACGGATATATTTACCCGCATCTAGACATTCATTTTTCTTTTCTTCAGAGATTGCCGGGTTGGAAGAAGAATAAGGCAAGCTCATTCCCAATGCTTCAATTGCTGAGGCCATTGTATTTGCGGTATACATACCGCCACAGGCTCCGGCACCGGGACAGGTATGTTTGATGATACCTTCGTAATCTTCATCGGAAAGGTTGCCACAGATACGTTGTCCTAAGGCTTCAAATGCAGAAACGATATTTAGTTCCTCGCCTTTATAATGACCGGGTGCTATTGTGCCCCCATAGACCATTAGCGAGGGGCGGTCCAACCGCGCCATTGCCATAATGGCACCGGGCATGTTTTTATCACATCCAGGGATAGAGATCAAGCCATCGTAATATTGACCACCACAGATCGTTTCAATACTATCGGCGATTACATCGCGGCTGACCAGTGAGTAACGCATACCATCTGTACCGTTGCTCATCCCATCGCTGACACCAATGGTGCCAAAGGTCAAACCGACTAAGTCATTGTTCCAAACCCCTTTTTTGACTATTTGCGCCAAATCATTAAGGTGCATATTACACGTATTACCATCATATCCCATGCTGGCAATACCGACCTGTGCCTTGTCCATATCGGCATCTGTCAGGCCGATACCGTAAAGCATGGCTTTAGCAGCAGGTTGCGTTTCGTCTTGTGTAAATGTACGGCTGTATTTGTTCATTGCATTTTCGCCGTTAGATGATGACTTCATAATTTTCGTTCTCTAATACTAAATTTTTATATCTTCTTTGGATAGATGCCCCTATGCTGTGTTCCCACTCTTCCTGATAGATCACATCATCAACTTGTTTGATTCCGATAATTTCAGCTGCTGTACCGCATAAGAATGCGCTGTCGGCAGTATAGATATCTTCTACTGTCAATGGCTTTTCAATGACTTCGAAATTCAGTTTTTTACAGATGTTTTTAACCGTCTGTCGCGTAATGCCGGGAAAAATGTTTTTCGCTGGCGGCGTATAGATTTTGAAATCTTTCTCGATAAAAATATTCTCGCTTGATGCCTGTGCCACGAAACCCTCATGGTCAAGCATAAGTGCCTCATCAAAACCTCTTTTGATGGCTTCTGTAGTTGCCAGAATGGAGTTTACATATTGGCCTGATATCTTTGAGTCTGTTTTGAAAGATTTTGGATTGGGCCTTTTGATGTCAGAGATGCATACCCGTAACAGGTTCTGACCAAGATAGGGCCCCCATTCCCAGGCGGCAATCATCAGGTTAGCCTCTGTAGAGGAAGTCAGGTGCATATTCGAACCTGTGAGTACCAATGGACGGATGTAGGCTTCACGTAAGTTGTTAATGGCCAAAAGTTCATAACATTTGTCTATTAGCTCCCGGTTACTCCAGGGATAGGGAATATTAACCGCTTCGCAGGATTTCTTTAGCCGGTCAAAATGCTTGTCCGCTTTAAAGATACGCGGGCCATTGTGGGTGTTGTACGCACGTAAACCATCGAATACGGCGTAGCCATAATGAAGCGATTGTGCAAAGGGATTCAATGCAGCCTCGGAGGCTTTTACAAAAGCTCCATCCAAATAAATCAATGTGTTCTTGTCGTAGTAATTCATAACCCAAAATTTACCTTATATAAATAATTTCCCTGTCTGGTTTTTGCTGGTAAATTGCGCTATCTCAGGCTGCTGTAAAAACCTTCGATTTTCATTTCCTCAAGGTAGCAGGAATTACAATAATTGGCAATAGGTAAAGTGCTAATTTTCTATTTAGAATAAAATTTTATATTATATTATTTTAAAAAATTTTAAACTGCAATTACTTGGTTTGTTCGGTTTTTAATTTTGTTAGTCGTATACCATATTTAAAATTGGTCTACATGGCTAAAAAATTATTTTTTGTTACAAAGGGCAAATTTCTTCCTAAAATGAAGAAATTGTCAAAAAAACTTTAAAAAAAAAGCTTCCGATATTTCTATCGGAAGCTTTTCAATATTTTAAAATCAATTGATTTAATCTCCGATAATTCCTTCAGCAAGCACGGTAATGACATTGTCTTTTGCTTCCACAACACCACCTTTAATGAACACTTCTTGTCCACCTTTACCTTGTTGAATAATTACTTTTCCATCTTCCAAAGTAGAAACAATAGCTGCGTGGTCTTTCAGAATTTGAAAGGAGCCAGCAGAGCCAGGGACAGTAACCGATGTTACTTCGCCTTCGTATACTAATTTGTCGGGAGTGATAATTGTTAATTTCATTATTCTTAGATATAAGATTTGAGATATGAGATTTGAGAACTTTAGGTTTTCAAATAGATATGAGATAATCGAAAGTCTATTATCTCATACCTATGGTCCAATATCTAAATTAAACTGCTTCTGCTAATAATTTCTTACCTTTTTCGATAGCATCGTCGATGTTACCTACCAAGTTGAAGGCAGCTTCTGGATATTCATCAACCTCACCATCAATGATCATGTTGAAACCTTTGATGGTATCTTTGATGTCTACCAATACACCTTTTAAACCCGTAAATTGTTCTGCTACGTGGAAAGGTTGTGACAAGAAACGTTGTACACGACGTGCGCGGTGTACAGTTAATTTATCTTCTTCAGATAGCTCGTCCATACCTAAGATGGCGATGATATCTTGTAATTCTTTGTAACGTTGAAGAATTTCTTTTACACGTTGTGCAGTATCATAATGTTCAGCACCTAAAACAGCAGGAGAAAGGATACGTGATGTAGAATCCAAAGGATCCACAGCAGGATAGATACCTAACTCAGCAATTTTACGGGACAATACTGTCGTTGCGTCCAAGTGAGCGAAAGTTGTCGCTGGAGCAGGGTCAGTTAAGTCATCGGCAGGTACATAAACCGCTTGTACTGAAGTAATAGATCCGTTTTTAGTTGAAGTGATACGCTCTTGCATCAAACCCATCTCTGTTGCTAGGGTTGGTTGGTAACCTACAGCTGAAGGCATACGGCCTAATAGTGCGGATACTTCAGAACCAGCTTGTGTAAAACGGAAGATGTTATCGATAAAGAATAGGACGTCACGACCTTGACCTTCGCCATCACCATCACGGAAATATTCCGCAACTGTCAAACCTGATAGGGCAACACGTGCACGTGCACCAGGAGGCTCATTCATCTGACCGAATACGAAAGTACATTTAGAGTCTTTCATTAATTCGTGGTCAACAGTGTCCAAAGGCCATTCACCTTTTTCCATGCCTTCCATAAAATGCTCACCATATTTGATGATACCTGATTCCAACATCTCACGTAATAAGTCATTACCTTCACGTGTACGCTCACCTACACCGGCAAATACCGAAAGACCACCGTGACCTTTAGCAATGTTGTTGATCAACTCTTGGATTAATACGGTTTTACCTACTCCGGCACCTCCGAACAAACCAATTTTACCACCTTTTGCATATGGTTCTAAAAGGTCAATAACTTTGATACCAGTAAAAAGTACTTCGGATTCAGTAGATAGGTCTTCGAATTTAGGAGGGACGTTGTGGATAGGACGACCATTCTCTTTATTCAAATCTTGGATACCATCAATGGCATCACCAACTACATTGAATACACGACCTTTGATTTCTTCACCAACAGGCATTTTGATAGGAGCACCAGTATCAACAACTTCCATTCCGCGAACCAAACCTTCAGTTGCATCCATGGCAATTGTACGTACACGATCCTGACCTAAGTGTTGTTGAACTTCCAATACAACACGTTGTCCATTTTCTTTTTGAATGTACAATGCATCGTAAATTTTAGGTAGATTTTCACTGTCGGCGAAGTTGACGTCAACAACTGGGCCGATAATCTGCGCTATTTTACCAATCTTGGGCATATTATAGGGACTAAATATTTATTAATCAATTTTGTATAAGAGACATAAAAGGCCTCTTTTTTGGTCAGCAAAAATAAGGTTATTCGTTTTTAAAAACAAATAGAATTTGCAATTAAATTACATTTTTATTCATGTATGTCAAAATGTTATCTCTTGTAATTCTGTTAGTTTCGATTCCTCTTGTTGTAAATATACTTTTTCCGAGCTGTTGGTCATCCTATTTTTTTGCAGCAGTACTTCTTTTTCAGATGCCCTTGTGATTGGATACGTATGGTATTTAAATGTTATCGACCTGAAGCGAGGTCAAGATTGAGCGTCGGTTCAGGTCGATAAAAATAGGAGAAGTATAGTTTTTTTTGCAGCGCTATACTATGTTTTTTTGCTATACTATATCTTTTTGTTGAGTTCATCTTGCAATTGACGTTTCAGCAATTGCTCTTTTTCCATCGCCTTTTTACGGAATGTCGCAAATTCTTCCTGCGACTGTTCTGCTGTTTTCTGAAATTCTACCGTATCAACCTTAGCTTTTCTATAAGAAAATAGGAAAATAAAGGTCGCGACAGCTAAGACTCCGATGATGGTCCAAACAACGGTACTATATAAACCTTTGGAAGTATTGATGCCCATGAAGGAAAAGCTATCGGTTTTTTGCTGTTCCTGCGCAAGCTGATCTTTTAATAACTGAATGGAATCCTGTAAGTTTTTCGTATTGGCAGTATAGTTACTGGAAGACGATTTTAAGGTATTGATTTCCTTACGCAACTTGGCAACTGTGTCGACGACATTTCTTTTTACGATTTCCAGGTTGGTTTTGCGAACCATCTTGAAGTCGTAATTATTTTTTGATATATAATTTAAGTGATCAAATTGATTGGCCAAAGTCCCTTTTCTTAGTCCATCGGGGCTATATTTGTAAGCTTCATTAGCCTGCTGAGTAGCCGTAACAGGCGCTGCTGCAGGAGTTTGAGCCTGTAATAAAGTGTACGATGAAATAAATAAAATCGTAAAGAATACGAATGCTAATCTCAATTTGCTCATGTTGTTTATTGTTATTATAAGTTTAATCCAGATATTCCAGCCACAAAGCTAGTATATGCCTGTGATAAATATAAGGAATTATTGAAAAAACGAAAATTGAAAGTGAAATATATTTCAATAAAGCATTAAAGGGCAATAAAACCAAAAAGGAACCTATATCACTCAAGGGCTCATTCATTTCATTATTATCCGAACATATTATTTGTAAACTTCAACTTGATCCCCAATTGGAAATTACTTATTGATTTAAATATTTCCTTTAATGTCGCTTTCTCAATTTTTGTCAGGTTTTCCATGGTAATGTAATTATCCGGGCTCAACTTTGCGATCCGGATCTGATTGGTTTGATTTTTTAACCGGATGGACATCAGGTAGTAATAGGATTGATGGAGTTCGTTATACTGTTCCTGGGTAAATATTCCCAGATTTAATAAGGCCTTGAGCCTACCACCGGTATTCTCTTCGTAGATCTGATTTTTCAGCGCATACACCCTTACTAGATCAACAATTGGTGTCATGGCTTTCTTTATATTAAATACTTCTGTCGACCCGATGGTTTGTGTTTTTATGGTTTTGAAAAAAGTCAGCGGCGGCTCGTATTGCAAGGCATTTTTCGCAATGAAAGCAAAAAAACGTTCGTTGGGTTTCTGCAATTCGACGGTCAGAAAGTCTTTAAGTTGGTCAATAATGCCCTGATCGCCATATAATCTCCGGCAATCAAAGAAGGTGGAGAACTTCATGGCATTTTCGGGCACGCTCTCTTCGATCCACATTTTATAATTGTTTTTCCAATGGGAAAGTGAATGTGTCCACTCAGGATTGCTGGCCATATAACCGCCGGAACAATAGCTGAAGCCAATGGTATTCAGGTGATCCGATACCTCACGTGCAAATTTTAAAAAGTAATCCCGGACAAATTCCCGCTGTTCGTTGGCCTTGTCCTCATATATAATAGCATTATCCTGATCAGTCATCAGCGTCTGTTCTTTGCGCCCTTCACTCCCTGTAACCATAAAAACAAATTTGGCTGGTGGTTCACCCATTGTTTTGATCACTTTTTCGATCACTTTTACGGCGATACTGTCTGCAACGGTTGTGATGACTTGATTGGCAATTTCGGCATTTACCCCTCTGCCCAATAACTGATGGATGATTTCGGGTACATTGTTCCATTTATCCCTTAGTTCCTCGAGTGTTTCAGCAAGCTTTACAGACTGGATAAAAACCAGGGGAGATTGTCCTTGTTCACTCAGAAGCCGATTGCGGCTCAGAAAGCCGACGTAATTTCCTTCTTTTTCAACAAGGAGATACCGGGATTTGGTATGGAACATTTTGAGTACGGCTTCATAAAGATAGGCTTGGTCGGAAATACTGACGATGGGGTTATCCATGACGGAAGCGATAGGAGCTGTAACAGCTACCTGCTGCGCAATCACTTGATCTCTAAGGGTCATGTCGGTGACATAACCAATAATATCTTGTTTGTCTTTAATGAATGCGCAGCTCACTTTATGCTGGGCCATCGTCCGTGCAACTTCGTAAATTGCAGTATCAGCTGCGCAGTCTACAATATCTTTATACACAATGTGTTCGATCTTGCGGGAGTAGAGCTGGTCGGCAGCAAAATAGCTTTCTTCGAAGGAGGCTGGGGACTTCACAAAATGCGAAAATTCGTCATCTAGCATCCTCTTGCCGAAAGAGCTGGTGAAAAATTGAAAGAATTCTTCATTGGCATTGCAGAGTTCAATGAAATTCTTTCGTGGTAAGCGATAGATCAGTGTACCTTTTGTAGCAAGAACAGACTTTAGTGCTTTCGTTCGATTTAATAGAACCGAGATACCTCCAAAACAATAGGGGTTATGATGGATTTCAACCAGCCTTTTGTTATCTGAACTATCCAGGAAAAATGTTTCATATTCACCTTCCCAGATCAGGTCGACACCTTCCATATCCGTAATATTCTGTCGATAAACTAAGCTGTCTTTTGTGAAACGGTAGGGGTACATCAGTTCAACCAGGCTGATCTGAACAGTTTCGGGCAGTACCTGAAAGGGTTGGGTAGACTTGAGCAAGGAAAGGATATCTTCTGTATGTTTCATCGTCGCTGTCATGATAAGATGTTATTAAATTCCCCTTGTTGTTTGCTGATATCTTGTTCACTGAGTTCTGCCCGTCGCAGCATCTCGAAATAGCATCCTGCAGTAATTTCCGCATCTTTTTCGGCATCATGTAGAGCCGCGGGTATTTCTGAAAACAGGGCTTCGTGTAGCAATGCCAATGGCAAGTGGACCATGTTGGGATTGCGTACATATTTTTTGCTGTGCAATAGGGTGCAAAAGTACTTCAGTCCATGGAATGGAATTGGTAAGCTGGTGCGATGGTATTCTGCGCAGAGTACCTGTAGATCAAAAGAAAGAAAATGCCCGACCAGTTGAGGTTGATATTTTTTGATGTCGTGGCTGAACTTGCGGAGCACATCTTTTTTCTTGTCACCGTGTTGCATCAGAAAAGGTGGAGTAAGACCATGGATCTGTTCGGCAGCTGGGCTGATCGGAATCAGCGGTTCGTAGATATATTTATTGCTACGTTTGATCTCTTGCTGATCTTCATCAAAAATAATCCAGGCCAATTGGAGTACATGCGGCCAATTTTCACTGTCCGTATATTTTCGATCCCATTTTTTTGGTAAGCCAGAGGTTTCGGTATCTAGGAATAAAAAATATTTTTTCAACGGTTGTTCAATATTAATTCCAGCTAAACTTAGCTAAAATCCTTTTGATATGCAATGGCGGGATCGTCTTTACCCATTTTGGGCTGTATCGCCGGACGGAAATATTGTATTGAAAAATATATGCTCAATGCGAATAAAACGGTATCGATAGGGGGGAGGACTGAGAACCAGTGCTTAACATGTGATCCGAACTAAATCATCAGATTGTATGAAATGCGCATTTTCAGTTGAAACTTTGGGTATTGCGACAGCGTATACAGTAAAAAAGCCCGATTTGCGATGAAATCAGGCTTTTGTGTGAATTACTTTGTACCATGGAGGATAAAGAGTAATCTGCTATATCGTGTTGCGGGAGGGCTTTGCCCAAACCAGCTTTATTTTTTTATTGTTTTTATAGGGAATAAATCAATCACACCTTTTGCTACTTTACTGATGTTGTTGATCGCCTTTTCAGGATTATCCACATCACCCGAACCACGAGCCTGCCAGATGACCGAATTGGTTTTGCGATCGATCGCTTCGATGATCAGGTGACCATAGCGGTAGCGTTCTTTTGCTACGGGATAATATCCACCGCCATAAAAATAAGGTGAGAACCATGGTCGGTACCAGCCCCAAGGGCCTCCCCAGCCATAATAGCCACCGCCACCATATACTAAACGGCTTTTGTTATTGACTATGGTAATATAACGGAATAACAGATCTGGGTTATCTTTAGAATATTGAAGTCCCTTTGCTTCTAAAGCCGTATTTGCTGCATCCAAAATATTGGTTTTGGCAATATCATTGTCAAAATAAGATTTCGAAAGCGAGTCTACCGGTGGTAACCAGGCATACGTTTTGAAAGGAGTGAAATCCATCTTTTCTACCCGGGTGGTATTGTATTGATAAGACGAACATGATGCAAGCGCAACGCAGAGCACCAAAAATAATAGAATCTTTTTCATCGTAGTAATCTGTTTATTAACTGTGATGAATCTACCATGAGTACGGATGTTCTGCGTTTAAGCAGTATACTCATGATGGTTTCATGGCCTATATGGAACTTTATTTTAATTTACTTGTTTTATTTTTATCTATCCGCTCTTACAACTCTTATGCACTAGGGCAATTCTTTATTTGGGTTGTATGTGCCGGATTTATTTTTAACATTAGACAGCAATCTATACTTAAGGTTTAATCCCTATTGTAAAATTAATACGGATATTTTGCCACCAATGGAATCTGTCTTCCAGCGCCAAAAGCTTTGGGGCTGATTCGTAGAATTGGCGGAGCCTGGAAGCGTTTAAATTCAGCATTATTGACCAGTTTACTTACTCTCTCTACTAACGATTTTTCGAATCCCATTGCTACAACTTCGGAACCACTCTTTTCGTTTTCAATCAATTCGAATAAGACCTTGTCTAGCAGATCATACGCTGGCAGGGAATCCGAGTCTTTCTGATCGGGACGTAATTCTGCGGAAGGAGCTTTTTCAATGGTATTGATGGGGATAATTTCACGTTCACGATTGATGTAACATGCTAGATCATACGCTTTGGATTTATAAACATCGCCAATAACGGAAATGGATCCGGCCATGTCACCGTATAAGGTGCCATAGCCGACCGCGGCTTCACTCTTATTGGAAGTGTTTAATAGAATATGGCCAAACTTGTTCGATATCGCCATCAGGATAACAGCACGTGCACGCGCTTGTATATTTTCTTCGGTGGTATCTGCCTGTAAACCTTCAAAAATCGGGGCAAGCGTATTTTCGTAGGCTGAAGCGATATCCTTTATAGGGACAATATGGTGTTTGCAACCTGTATTGCTGACCAGATCCATAGCGTCTTTGATGGAATGGTCTGAGGAGTAAACGGAAGGCATCAAAATAGACAACACATTGTCGGCACCCAGCGCCTCACAAGCTAAGGCCGCGACTAAGGCCGAATCCAATCCGCCAGATAAACCGAGGACCGCTTTTTTGAACCCTGATTTTTGGAAATAATCCCGTAGTCCCAGAATTAATGCATCGTGGATGAGCGCAATTTCCGTGACGGGCTCTTTGATGGACGCCGTGGTAGAAGTAATATTTTGTTGATGATAGGTGACATATTGCAGATCATTTTCAAATCGTTTTAATTCGGCAATTTTTGTTCCGTCGTTGTTGAGTGCTAGTGATCGGCCATCAAAGACAATATCCATATGTGCTCCCACTTGGTTGACGTAGATTAATGGGCGATTTGACTTTCTGACCTGTCGTGCGAGTACCTTGACACGTTCATCAAAATGCTTATAGGAAAATGGAGAGGCGGCAATATTGATCAAGAGATCGGGATTTTCTTTTCGGAGTTCGGCCATAGGGTCACCCACATAAGAGTTTCCCCCCTCGTCATCGTCCCAGAGATCCTCACAAACCGTCAGCGCAATTTTCACACCCTTCAGCATGATACAATCGAATCGCTTATTCGGTTCAAAGTAGCGGTATTCATCAAAAACGTCGTAATCGGGGAGCAAGCCTTTTTTTACAATGTTTCGAACAGCACCTTGTTCAATAAATACGGCTGTATTATACAGTTCTTTTCCTTCGGGATCACTGTTTGTGACGGGAGCTCCGATAATACAGGCAATATCCTTGCAGTGATCAGCAATCTGATGGATAGCCGCATTGCACTGTTGTTTAAATACTTTATTCCGTAATAAGTCTTTGGCAGGATAGCCACCAATAGCAAGCTCCGAAAAGATAATAAGGTCTGCCGATGCGTCTTTGGCCTGCTTGATTGCCTGAGTTATTGCTGCTGTATTTGCCTCAAAATTACCAATATGGTAATTCAATTGTGCTAAAGCTATTTTCATCCGTCTCTATTTTTCTTTTTTTAGATCTGCAATTAATATACTCCAATACAATGGAGTCTCTACCTACAAATTTATTCTTTTTATTGGAAGTGTATCTTTTATTGCGCACTGTTTTTTTTGCAGAGTACATGCATTACATCAGCTTTATTTCTTCCATTTGTAGCTAGGTGACAAGTACGCTGCTAATCTCCTTGCATAATGATTAAAAATATTGCATTTAAAAAAGGGCTCTATATTTGTTTTAAAGTGCTAAATTGTTTTAACATAATTTTAACAACGTTAAATGCTGTTAAATTTCTTGACAGGAAAGGGAATGTGTCTTACCTTTGATATATCAAAACAGAAAGATATATACAAAATAATATATAAAGAACTTTTCATAATTTAGGTTAATAATTGGTTAGGTAAAGCTCGGAGTTCCCCACTTCGAGCTTTTGTTTTTTTAAGCTATTTATATTCCTCTAGCAATATTTCTACGTTTATCGTTGCTTAAAAATGCTGTTGCTTTTGACCGTTTCCGACTCTCAAGGCGGACGGATGCTGAGCTATTCGAGAAAATCTATCGTTGATGAGTGTAGGGAAATAGAAAACGCCCAAAGCAAATGCTTGCTTTGGGCGTTTTTATTTTTGATAAATGCTATCGGTTTTTATACTACAAAAGCTATTTGATATCTACGACTTCAATAACAAAATCTAAAGGAGAATTAGCCGGGATTTTTCCCATTGCACGATTTGCATAACCCCATTTGGAGGGAACCATGATATGAATCTTGGAGCCTTTTTGAAGCCCTTTCTCTGTTAACCCGCCCAGTTTTACATCGCCGATTTTCTTTGGTGCAAAAGCAAATGTCCAAGCGGGAATGATCGAGCTGTCGAAAGGGTAATAATAACCGGTATTGGTGAGGATCTCAAAATTCGCTGTTTTATCTGCCTCGGTTTGGTCAAAGATACTGCCATTTAATAGTCTGCCAGTATACTTTACAGTAGGCTGAACTTTAAAAAGCTTAGCATTTAAGGTATCTACGATTTTATATTGATAATTTCCTTCACCTTCAGCTAAAATTTCATACCAAATTCCCTTTTCAGAATCATACTGTGCATTAGGATATTTGCTGTCGACATAATTTTTAAGCAGTGTAGAATCCGTCTTAAATTGTGCCTCTGCATCATATACAGGAGCATCGTCGTTTTTGCTGCAGCTAACAGCCAGAAGAGCAATAGTTGCAATTCCCAAGAGTAATGGCGATAATAATTTTTTCATAGTATTATTAGTGGTTTTTCATAAGAAAGCCATTCTCATAGTGAGAATGGCTTTTGTAAATATAATATACTTTTCTTATTTAACAGCGCCAACAGCTTTTAAATCTATTGTGTATACAACAGGTGTATTTTTAGGAACTGTTACCTTTTCACTTCCTGCAGTGTATTCTGTTTGGTCAAATGTGTAGTAAGAAGGAGAAATAAAGCTGATTTTATCTCCTTTTTGAAGACCTTTAGGTAATAAACCTTCAAATCTTACATCTTGTCCCTGAATATTAATGATTGTGGGAATAAACGCTTGAACCCAAGCTGTATTATATACCTTAATGGCATTGCGAATATCATCATAAACTTTAGGAACTCCATCTGTATTTTTATCGAATACAGTTCCATTCATTAATTCGCCTTTAAAGTTAAATGTTGCGGACCAAGCATTTGCTGCCGGGCCATAATATCCAATCGTACCTGTGTATGCATAAGGAGTTTCTGTGCTTGGGGCCAATTCTACTTTGTACCAAATGCCTGTAGAGTCAGAATATTTTGCGTCTGAACCCCATTTGGTTTTAGCATATTGCTCTAATTGAGGAGCTTGAATTCTTAAAAGTGAATCTCTACGCGCTTTTTCTTTTCTGGCAGCTTCTATTTGTTGTCTATTCAACTCATCATAATCGATGTTATCTTTGTTACAAGACGCGAAGATCATTCCCAGACACAAAAATGCCATTAAAAATTTCGTGATATTTTTCATAATTTCTTAAAGTGTGTATTAATTATAAAACTCAAAACGCTGCAAGGCTTGGTTTCGCTACACAAATATGTTAAATTATTCTAAAAAATCATTTAACTCTTTTGAGTTCAGGTATTTTTGTTGTATATTTTTTAATCGGAATTCGCTGTCAAATCGCAGTAAACTAGGGAAAACCATTTGTTTTCCTCGCAGTAGCTGTAAGGTTAGTGGATGATATTGTCCGGTTCTTTTCCTGCTGGATTTTGCTTTCCAAAGGCTCTGATCAAAGCCGATTTCCTGCACGGATTCTGCGTCTAGGTTGACTGCATAGTACCTTTTATTGATCGTTGTAGCAAGATCCTGTTTTGTAAATATTTCCCGTTCCATTTTTCGGCAATAGCTGCACCAATCGGTATGGATAAAAATGAGGGTCTCCCGCGGTGCTACTGCCAACAAGGAGTCGAGCCGTTCAAAGCTGATCCAATTTATCCGCTCTTGTCCAAAATGGAAGAGCGGATAAAGTAAGCTGATCAGCAGGAGGCTTATTTTCCTAAAATATTTCATTGTTCTGCTATTGTTTATTGAACATTTATTCCAATACTGCTATTTAATGAAAATGGCCTATCCGAAGACCAAAAGTATATGTTCGTGGACGGGTAGGGCCATAGATATAGTCCGAATCCCGTAATGCACCTTTGTCAAAATCCTTTTGAAAAGCATTGAACATATTCTGTACACCACCAAAAAATTCGATACTAAAATCCTTGTGCACAGGTAATGTATAGCCCAGGCGCAGATTCAATTCAATAAAATCGCGCGCGTTTTTGAGCGTCATGATATCTTGCTGAATATGGGGGACAATCATTTTTCCTGTATATACGCCTGTCAGATCGACAGCGAACCGCTTCGTCGCTTTCAGATTAGTATTCATATAGCCGTAAACATTCGGCGTACGCACATATTTCCTTGTCCAGATATCATGTGTGTCTTGTTCACCTTCGTAGATGAGCTGATCTTTTTTATAGCGTGAGCGTTGAATTGTTCCCCCGGCCTGTAAGGATAACCAGGATGAAGGTGCGACGTTGATTTCGACATTGGAGCCATATACGCGAGCCCCTTCACCATTTTGCATCTCCTGAATGATCAACCCATCCTGCTGTGAAGCCATGATATTGACAAACTGATTGTTGAGGTCGGTGTAGAAACCTTCAACTAGAAAACTGGTTTGTACATTTCCAAAGTTCTTGGTGTAACTAAACGACCCGGTATAAGCATTGGAATATTCGGTCTTCAAGTTTTCGCCGATCAGTACAAACACCTGATTGCCGCCGATAGACGTCACGTGCATATCTTCGTTAAAAGCCTGTGGAGCCCGGAAGCCACGTGCGTATCCCCCTCTGAACTGTAGATCTTTTGTCAGATCATAGAGAATTGTCAAGCGGGGGCTGAATGTTCCGAAACGTTGATCCGAACTGCGGTTTATGCCGGCTAGACTGTATTTACCATCGACATAGGTATAATCGTACCGTGCCCCGATCAAGGTTTTGAAAGTTGCAAAGGGCTTCCATTCATATTGGGCATAGGTGCCCAATCCTTTATTCCGCTGATCAATTGTCCGTTTGTATCCTGGGATTTCATCTTGGGTGTCATTATAAGAAAACTCAACACCTGCGGTAAATATATCTTTTTCGAAATTGTAGGTATATTGACTTCCTACAACCAATGCAATGTCATCTGTCTTGCCATACGAATTTGAGGCAAGCGTACTGTCCGCTTTGGTTGTGCCGCCTCCAAGCCCACCATAATAACTATCGCGAACTGTTTTCTGGACGGACCCGTAGGCCGAAAGCTTGTGTTTAAAATCTTCGGAATAGTGGTCGTAGGTAATCCCTCCGACGATAGAACTGGTTTGCAACTGCTCAGTGATCTGGGTCAGGTGCGGTACTTTATCCAGTTGATCTCCACCCCGACGAAATTCATTGACGGTGCTAAAGTCTACCGTAATTTTATCCTGGTCGCTCGGTTTGTAAAATACTTTGGTACCAAAGGTGGTGTTGCGGAGTTTGGTGATCTCCGAAAATCCATCGCCATTGGCATCATACGACTCCCTATTGCGGTGCATGCCATAAAATGTTGCACCGGTTTTTAGATCTTCTGCGACTAGGGAGGTATTGAAGTCGACGGTGTTGTCCCAGCTTTTGCCGCCGATCAGCGAGTTGGTAGATTTTACCTGCCAGTCGCTTTCGACAGGATCTTTGGTAATGATATTGATGGTTCCGGCAATGGCGTTGGCGCCAAATAGTGCCGAACCGCCGCTGCGGACGACTTCAATTCGGTCGATCATGCTTGTCGGGATCTGATCCAATCCATATACACTGTTCAACGCGGAAAAGACAGCCCTGCTGTTGATGAGTATCTGTGAATATGGCCCTTCAAGTCCGTTGAGCCTAACCTGGGAGAAACCGCAGTTTTGACAATTGTTTTCGATGCGGACACCGGGTTGGTAATTCAGTGTTTCTGACATTGCCACGGATTGTGTGGCATTAAAGAGCTTGGGGCCGATAACATTGACGACAACGGGTGCATCTTTACGTTTGACACCATAACGTGTGGCTGAGACCACGACCTCATCTAGATTGAGGTTGTCTTCTTCAAGCTGAATCTGTAACGGTGATTTTAAGGTGTCCAGTCCGATGGTTTTTGTGAGCGAACGATAGCCCACAGCGGATATATTTAGTGTTACTTTGGTCGAAGTAAGATTACTGAATTTAAAGTGCCCGTCAGCATCTGATGTCGTGGCTGATTTGCTGTTCTTTACCGTCAATGTGCCCGAAGCAATCGCTTGACGGTTTTTATTGAATAAATAGCCCTCCAGTGTTGACTGTGCATATATTGAGGATGTTCCGGCTAATAAGGTCGCCAGTAACGTGTATTGCTTTAGCATTTTTATAGAATTGAATATCTTGTAATTTCGTAGGAAGATCAGTTCGCCTGTGCACAGGGCTCATCGCATTGCTTTTTTCACATTAGACGAGACATGACCTTGGGGAATCTTTCTTGTTATGATAGAAGTATACAGTTGATCGGTTTCTTTAAAATCGCGAACATGTAGCATATAGCTCAGCTCTTTTTACTTTTTAATCATATAGGAAGACAGGGGTTATGCTTATGGGCAATTAAACCAAAACCCTGATTGCTATTTTGTAATGGTGAAAAAATAAATAGACGAACAGATGCCAGAAGCGTTGCCAGCTTTAATGCACAAGTTTTAATGTTGGATTTAGAAGAATAAACTGTTGTTAAGCAAAGCAGGGGGGACCACGGAGGTAATAGGAGCTGATTGAGATCGTCGCAACTTCCGGACATATCGAATAATAGTCCGTTGACTGAATCTCCCTTGGTATAGGAAGTTCGAGAGCAAGGAAAGCGGCCTGAACATAGGTGTTCTGATAGATGACATTTAGATAATCAATCTGATCATCGGTCTCTTGCGGTTTTTCTTTCTTTGTAAAATCATAAGGGTGCGTGTGCATCACGATTTCCCCATTTGATTTCACCTCCTTGTGCATAAAAATAACACCCGACAGGATAATCAGTGACATCAGAGCCAATTGGAATGATGCGATAAACTGACGCAGATTTCTTGTTATTTTTAATTGCATAAAAAAGCGCTACTTGTTCGAGTAACGCTTCAAAAATACGATATAAAGTTAAAATTAAAAATAAAAAATGGAGACAGTCTGTAAGCTATAGGCTTGGGAAACTAAGATCTCTATTCTCAAATCTACTATCTTTAATACTATCTGATCAAATGATTGTTGTCATCAGGGAATACAAGGGCCGGTGTAAAACGTTTTGCTTCCTCAAAATCCATTGTTGCATATGAAATAATAATAACGATGTCGCCAACCTGCACCAGACGGGCAGCTGCTCCGTTTAGGCAGATCGTACCCGATCCACGTTGCCCCGGAATGACATAGGTTTCCAGACGGGCCCCATTATTATTATTTACGATCTGCACTTTCTCGTTAGCGATGATATTTGCAGCGTCCATCAAATCTTCATCTATCGTGATACTACCCACGTAATTCAATTCCGCCTGTGTGACTTTCACGCGGTGAATCTTGGATTTCATTACTTCTATTACCATGGCGCAAAGGTAGAGTTTTTTTTAGTATTGTATATAGCTGTGCCGCGTATTGGGACATTGGTAGGACATTCCGTGGATATCGTGCTATTTTTTGACTTGATAACAACAAAATTATCAAGCCATACATCTACCTTATCCGTAAAATATTACCTTTACCTAGGTGAGGATCATGTTGTCAATAAGACGTACACCTTCTACCCATGCAGTGACAAGTGCTACATGTTGCTTGCTTGTATCAATCTGTTCGACTTCTTTTAGGGAGCTGCTTTCGCAGATCGCAAAATATTCGACCGTTACACCTGGAGTATCCGTTAAAATTGCCAGAGCCTTCTCTTTTATTTCCTGTAATCCGCTGTTGTCCCCAATATGGTCTTTCACGTATTGTAAAGCACGGGACAGGGCCAAAGCTTTTATTTTCCCTTCGTCGCTAAGTCGCATATTTCTCGAGCTCAAGGCCAGTCCGTGTTGATCTCTGATGATGGGGCAGATTGCCAGTTGGATCGGGAGCGCTTTGATTTCGATCATACGCTGGATGACCATGACCTGCTGAAAATCCTTTTGACCGAAGCAGGCAATATCGGGCTGTACTAAGGTAAACAATTTATAGACTACCTGTGTTACACCCTGAAAATGGCCCGGACGTTTTTCTCCTTCCCAGATCTGATCCAGTTCACCCAGGTCAATATGCCAATTTTCATTTTTGTCGGGATACATTTCTTCAACTGATGGCATAAATAAAATGTCACAATCGACAGACTCCAGTAGCCTGATATCATTTTCAATCGGACGTGGATATTTCTCCAGGTCCTTGGGGTCGTTAAACTGTGTAGGGTTGACAAAAATGCTGCAAACACGGATATCACTGATCGGTCTGGCATAATCTAACAAGGATAAATGTCCTTCATGAAGTGCTCCCATGGTGGGGATCAAGGCTATTTTTTTACCTGCCGAGCGTGCTTTTTGGAGATGTGCTTGGAGTGCTGCTTTCGTTTTGAAAATTTCCACTTTACTGAATAGTTTTTTGTTGGCAAAGTTGCATATTATTTTGGGAATATAAAACGATGATTGATAGTAAATTGCATGGTAAGTATTTTTTTTGTACCTTTGTAGACCGATTTTACTGTTCGAAAATAATAAATAAAAATAACTGGAGATGGCAAAAACGAAGATATTGTTTATTACTCACGAGATGTCGCCTTTCCTCGAATTAACCAAAATTTCTGAAATTACACGTCAACTGCCTCAAGCGATGCAAGAGAAGGGTTTTGAAATCCGTATCTTGATGCCTCGTTTTGGGAATATCAATGAGCGTAGAAATAGATTGCATGAGGTGATTCGTCTTTCAGGCTTGAACATTGTTGTGGATAATAATGATAATCCGCTAATTATTAAAGTAGCTTCACTGCCTGCAGCCCGGATGCAGGTGTATTTCTTGGATAACGAGGACTACTTTCAGCGTAAAAAAGTTTTTAGTGATGAGCATGGCGAATTCTTTGCAGACAATAATGAGCGTTCGGTGTTCTTCTGTAAAGGAGCGTTGGAAACTGTTAAGAAATTAGGCTGGTCGCCGGATGTAGTTCACTGCCATGGCTGGTTTTCTGCTTTGGTACCTGCTTACGTGAAAACAACGTATAAGGATGACCCTACATTTAAGGATGCAAAAGTGATGTATTCTTTGTTTAACGAAGAATTTAAAGGAACATTGGGATCGAAGTATGCTGAAATGGCTCCTGAAGGTGCTTTTAAAGCTGAAGATGCCCAAGTATATGGCGATGGTAGCTATGAGGCAATCTATAAAGGTGCATTGCATTTTACGGATATGGTTGTCGTGGCTGACGAAAATGTCAATACGGAGATCGTTGATTTCGCTAGATCCAAAGACATTCAGGTTTTTGAGCCTAACGGTGATCAGGACTACGATGCTTTTGGTGAGGTGTACGATCAGTTTGCTCCCGAAGAAGTAGAAGCATAAATTGCTTTTTCTTAAGGATCTGATAAAACAAACAGACAATAAATTATTAAAAAGGGCTATTTCCAACGAAATAGCCCTTTTGTGTTACTTCCCAGTATATCTGTGATTTAGCCTATTGTAACTAAAACATCATAGCGATGCTAAACTCCGTTTCAGAATATCGGCACTAAAATGGTATCTTCGTAGCAGTGAAACATCATGAGCGTAAATAGCCGCTGCGGTAAATAACCGGCTTATGATAAATGTGAACTTTGGTAGGATAAACAGCGTAGAAAGAACTTATTTATTACGTTGAAAAACGTATTCTCATAATATAATTGTAGTAATGAAAATTAAGGTAGGATTTGGGTTTGATGTTCATCAGATAAAAGAAGGGCACCCATTTATTGTTGGTGGTGTGCAGTTGGAACATCATGCTGGAGCTTTTGGTCATTCGGATGCCGATGTGTTGGTGCATGCGATCTGTGATGCTATCCTAGGCGCAGCAAACCTTGAAGATATCGGTTATCATTTTCCCAATACCGATATGCGTTGGAAGGGGATTAGTAGCTTGTTGTTGTTAAAAGAGTGCATGGGTTTGATTCAGGCCAAAGGGTATCAGCTCGGTAATATTGATGCCATGCTTTGCCTTGAGGCACCCAAGATCAAACCTTATATTCCCCAAATGAAGATCAAATTGGCTGAAGCGACCGGATTGGATATAGATGATATTTCCATTAAAGCAACAACCAATGAGACAATGGGTTTCATTGGTCGTCAAGAGGGCGTTGTAGCCTATGCTGTTTGTTTAATTGAACGGGTTTAATGTCGGATAGGTAAACATTTTCACGTTTTAATGTCTACTTTTGAATGAATTAGTAATACCTTTGTTCGGAAGCATTCTTTGGCACATTATCTGATAGAGTGGACATTAAATAGAATAGGTCTGTCATAGCGTAAATAAGGAGATATCTATGTTGAAAAAAATAGGCATAGCCAAAAAATAAGATATTTCATATAAGCTTTAGAAGACAGCATGCCCTGCGTAGGTGAATACGACGGAAAGCAAACATAAATGAATAATATTTGCATAAGAAATTTAGTAAATAGATGAAGCGAGTATCAAAAAAAAATCAACTGACTGAAGGCGATATAAAACGATATACATTCAATTTTTGGAAAATCATCATCGGCATTGTAGCCCTTGGATTTCTATTTATATTGAGTATACGTCTTGGCTTATTCGGGAAATTACCTTCGTTTAGCGATCTGGAAAATCCCAAAAGTAATTTAGCGTCCGAAGTCATTACCGATGACCACAAAGTATTGGGTACGTATTATGTTCAGAACCGCTCGAATGTCAAATACAGCGAATTATCACCGTATTTGGTTAAGGCTTTGGTGTCCACCGAAGATAAGCGATTTTACGATCATTCCGGCATAGATTACTCCCGCACATTTACGGTTATTTTCCATACCCTGACCGGAAACAAACAGGGGGGGAGTACCATTACCCAGCAATTGGCACTTAATCTTTTTTCCGACGGGCGTCAAAAGAACTTTTTAAAGCGTATTATTCAGAAGTTTCAGGAATGGGTGACAGCTGTTCGCCTAGAAAGAAATTATACCAAGGATGAAATTGTGACAATGTATTTCAATACCGTGGATTTTGGGGCATACAATACGTTTGGAATAAAATCTGCCGCGCGCACCTATTTCAATACCACACCGGATAAACTAACTGCTGATCAGGCGGCACTTCTGGTCGGGATGCTGAAAGGCCCAGGGGCTTATTCTCCGGTGAGATTTCCTGAAAAATCAAAAATACGCCGTAATACGGTGTTAAATAATATGGTGGCCGCCAATTTTATCTCAGCGGAAGAAGCGGCCGAAGCTAAGGCGAAACCACTTGGACTGGAACTCAAGATTGCAAACTATGGTGAGGGCTTAGGACCTTATTTCAGAGCTGTGTTAAAGGACCAGATTAAGAAAGAATTTGCTAATCTTAAAATCGTCAAAGCAGATGGTACCCCTTATGACTTAGACCGCGATGGGCTGAAGATTTATACTACGATCAATATGTCCATGCAACAGTATGCCGAAGATGCACAGAGAGAGTGGATGAAGCAGTTGCAGTCTAAATTTTCTGCGCAATGGAAAAATAGGGATCCGTTTAAAGGCGATAAAGCAAAGTTGCTGATCAGTGGAATGAAACGTTCTGACCGTTATCGCATCTTACGTGAAGAAGGATTAAGTGAAGACGAAATCAAGAAGGCGTTTAATGTGAAAGTGCCAATGAATATCTTTACCTGGAAAGGAAGTAAAGATACCCTGATGACACCAATGGATTCTATAAGATACAATAAATTAATGTTGCGCAATGCCATGATGTCGATGGAACCAAAAACCGGGCATATCAAGGCCTGGGTCGGCGGGATCGATTTTGATCACTTCAAATATGATCAGGTTAAAATGGGAACCCGACAGGTGGGATCTACGGCTAAGCCATTTACTTATGCTGTGGCGATCGATAATGGTTATTCACCTTGTTATAGCATTCCAAATTATCAGCAAACTTATAATGGTTGGACACCAAGGGGAAATGCGCAGGGGGGAAATCCAATTACTTTGGCAAAGGCATTGGCATATTCCCAAAACTTTGCAACAGCGTATCTGGTACATGAAGTGGGGGCTGCCGAGGTTGCCGCACTGACCAAACGGATGGGAATAACGAGCGATGTTCCTAATTACCCTTCTATCTCATTGGGGGCTTACGAAGCATCTGTGTTTGATATGGTCGGCGCTTATTCTGCCTTTGTAAATCATGGAACCTGGATCGAACCTACGGCCATCTTACGTATTGAAGATAAAAATGGGACACCAATCTATGATAAGGCTCCGAAAGTAGTGAAAGCACTGAACAGCGAGTCGGCTTATATCATTGTTGATATGCTGAAAAAAGTGGTGTCTCAAGGTACCGCGAGACGTATTCAATGGAAATATAACCTGACCAATCCGATCGGTGGTAAAACGGGTACTACCAATGACAATTCCGATGCCTGGTTTATTGGTATCACGCCGGAACTGGTCACGGGTGTCTGGACCGGAGCCGAAGATCGTGGGATTAGTTTTGACCGAATGGAATATGGGCAGGGGGCTGCGGCAGCAATGCCGGTCTTTGCTTTCTTTATGCAAAAGGTCTATAAAGATTCAAATTTAAAATATACCAAAGGAGATTTTGAACAACCGCAGGGTGGATTGACCCGGGTCATTGACTGTAATCAGTACTGGGGCGGCGGTGGCTCTGATGTCGAAGATGGATCTACGGATTCAGGCAGTAAGGATGAACCGAAATTAAAGGATGATCGTTTGGGATTCTAGCTGCCTACAAGCTGTCTTCACTTTCTTGTTTTGACTTTTTAGATTTGTGTATGGACACTTTGGTTATACAAGCTTGTTTTTCAAAGATTAAAGAATAAGGAGGTTAGTTTACGGAGCCAAGCCTCTGTAAACGATCTCCATTTTTACTTTTTACTGTTTAAATTTTAAAGTTTTGACATTTGACTATAGGGAAGAATTAAAGAAAATACCGCATCGACCGGGCGTCTATCAATATTTTGATAAACATGATGAATTGATCTATATCGGTAAGGCGAAAGACCTTCGTAACCGGGTGGGGTCTTATTTTGTCAATGAAACGCAATTGAACGGTAAGACCCGTGTTTTGGTCCGTAAGATCAACCGTATTTCTTTTACTATAGTAGATACCGAAATTGATGCGTGGTTACTTGAAAATTCACTCATCAAGAAGCATAAACCAAAATACAATGTGATGCTCAAGGATGACAAGACCTACCCGTGGATTGTCATCAAAAATGAACCCTTTCCGCGTGTTTTTTGGACACGACAGTATATCAAGGACGGCTCCCGTTATTATGGCCCCTATCCTTCTGTGGGGATGATGCATATCGTGCTGGACTTGATCCGCGAGCTATTCCCGCTTCGGACCTGCAACCTTGCGCTTACTCAGGAGAATATTCGAAAAGGCAAGTTTAAAATCTGTCTTGAATACCAGATCGGGAATTGTAAGGGGCCTTGTGAAGGTTATCAGTCGGAGGAAGACTATGACCAAAATCTGAATGATATCAGGGATATTCTGAATGGTAAAATTTCCGTGGTCACCAATCGGCTAAAGGAAGGGATCGCGGCTGCTGCGGCGGCCCTGGATTTTGAACGCGCCCAGTTGATAAAAGCCAAACTGGATAAACTGGATAACTATCAGAGCAAATCGACTGTTGTTAATTCATCCATTACGAATGTCGATGTATTTAGTATCGCCTCGGATGAGGGCTACGCGTTTGTAAATTACCTCAAAGTAATGAATGGTGTTATCATTCAGACGCAGACGCTGGAAATGAAACGCCGTTTGGATGAGAGTGAACAGGAATTGCTTTCCTTGGCCATACCTGAAATACGTGAGCGCTTCAAAAGCCTTTCGCGGGAGATTATTGTTCCGTTTGAACTGGATATTGAGGAAAACGAACGCATCCGTTTTACGGTTCCGAAGCTTGGGGAGAAGAAAAAGCTGTTGGAGCTATCTCAAAAAAATGTAGCTTTTTTCAGAAAGGAACGCCTGTTGCAATATGAAAAGCTGAATCCGGATATCCGCACCGAGCGTATTTTAAAACAGATGCAGAAAGATCTCCGCATGAATGTATTGCCACAGCATATTGAATGTTTTGATAATTCCAATATCCAGGGAAATTATCCTGTATCGGCCATTGTGGTGTTTAAAGATGCGAAGCCTTCCAAAAAGGATTACAGGCATTTTAATGTGAAAACAGTGGAGGGGCCGAATGATTTTGCAACCATGGAGGAGGCTGTTTTTAGACGTTACCGAAGATTATTGGATGAAGATCAGCCGTTGCCGCAATTGATTATTATCGATGGTGGTAAGGGGCAATTAGGGGCAGCATTGAAGAGTCTACGCTTACTGGGGATAGAACGTAAGGTAACTGTCATCGGTATTGCCAAGCGACTGGAAGAACTTTTCTATCCCGGGGATCAGTATCCGCTGTATTTAGACAAGAAATCGGAAACGTTAAAGGTTATTCAACATCTGCGTGATGAGGCCCACCGCTTTGGCATCACTTTTCACAGGAATCAACGTAGCCGGAAGACCTTTGTGTCTGAATTAGAGAATATTCCCGGTATCGGAAAAACAACTGTCGAGAAGGTACTGACTGAGTTTAAATCGGTTAAAAGAGTAAAAGAGGCTTCGGATGAGGATCTAAAAAAAGTGCTTAATCTGAAACAGATTAAAGCACTTCGTTTATATTTTAGTGGAACGAGCTTATCAAGCTAGACTGATTTTTCTGCTATTGCTATTTTTTCATTCATTTTTGCGATTTTAAAAATGGATAAAGAAAAATAGACTACGGTATGAAAAAAAGTAAGTAAGCCAAAGGCTTGTGCAACCAAAATCTCAATACGATCTACTCAGTACTAATTAATCGTCGTAACCAAAACGTTTAAGGTAGTTCTTTTTGCTTCTCCAATCAGGGATCACCTTCACGAATAGTTCCAGGAAAACCTTTCCATCGATAAATTCTTCTATATCCTGACGGGCGTAAGTGCCTACTTTTTTGATCATCGCACCGGCTTTACCAATAATAATGTTCTTTTGGGAATCCCGTTCAACGATAATCTCTGCAGCAATACGTGTAATATTTGCTTCCTCTTTGTAGGAGGTAACAATGACTTCGGTACTGTAAGGGATTTCCTTGTCATATAATTTGAATACTTTCTCGCGGATCATTTCCGAGACAAAGAAACGCATGGACTTGTCTGTCAGTTCATCTTTTTCGTAGTAAGCCTCATGGATCGGCAACTTATCTTTGATGTACTGCATGACGGCCGATACATTGTGGTCCAATTTGGCTGAAATAGCGAAGATCGTATCCGGATTGAGTTTTTCCTGCCAAAACTCGATTTTGGCTTTTACCTCTTCTTCAGAAGATTTATCTATTTTGTTGATCAGGACAGCGACAGGAGAATTTGTCTTACGTAATTTTTCCAATACGTCATTCTCATCGTATTTTTCGTGGATATCTGTCACAAATAAAATAATGTCTGCATCGATAAGAGATCCCTGGACAAAGTTCATCATTGATTCCTGTAGCGAATAGTTGGGTTTGATGACGCCGGGCGTGTCGGAAAACACAATTTGATGGTCTTCATCGTTTACAATACCGATAATGCGGTGTCTTGTCGTTTGCGCTTTGGGTGTGATGATAGACATCTTTTCACCCACTAAAGCGTTCATTAGGGTGGACTTACCAGCATTTGGCTTTCCGATGATACTTACGAATCCTGCTTTATGTGACATTTTTCTAAATTTTATTAGGATTACAAAGAAACAAAATATATCTTTGTACTCCAATTCGGAAGGATCATAATCTTGTTTTTTAAAAAGAAAAAAGCAATTTTGTTCAAAAATATATT
>NZ_JBCNKE010000003.1:0-641436 GCF_039596235.1 Sphingobacterium sp. | reverse complement strand
ATAATCTGTATTAGCAGCTTCTTCGCCAGTCATACCTAATGTTTTGCTCCAATCCAATTGTCCATTGTTCTGATAGTAAACAGCTTCGTTTGTATTGCGTTGTCTTCCCCACAGACGGCCAAAATAAAGGCTATCAGCATATAAAACCCGGTCGGTATTATTATAAACTTCAAAAAACTGATCTCTATAAAGAGCGCCTTCTTTATTGTCTGATCCGGCATAATAGATCTGTTTTATAACAAAATTGCCCAGAAGGCCGGCAATTAGTTCAAGATCCAAACTCGAGGAGCTGGTTAGGTTCACTTTTTTTATCGCCGCATTAAATGTGACATCCTCAAAAATTGCTTCCCCCGTTGAGTTAAAATATTGGTCTTTTGGGATTGTAATGGAAGCATCTATATCGTATTCGCCTGGCATAATGGATACCAGAGTAACCACCCCTTGGGTCGGCGAATAGGTCATACTGGTCTTTGTCGAAAGATTGGTCACTTTAACAACCACCTTGCTCAAATCCAACTTACCATTTAGCTCTGCAGATGCGTATTTCAAATTTAATTTAATATCTAAGGGTTGTACACTGGGTGTATTATCCTTTTTACAAGATATAAAAGGTAAAAATAAAAGAGGGATCAAATAACGTGTTTTCATATTGTTTAATTTTTGAGTTTAGAATTTATAGGTTACCTGCGCGCCGTAGTTCGGCGACGAATTGGGGGCCTTTACTCCGGTCGCCCCTTCTCTATAAAACCGTGGCTGATAGTCAAGGAAATTATACACATTAAAAGAGAGATAGATATTCTTGCCTATCTCCTTGGCCATATTGAGATTAAAGTTCCAATACACATAATTATTATCGGCATTGACACGATCCGCATCGACTTTTCTTTTCTCATAGAGTTCGAAATGTTTTGGATTCGTTATATCAAATTGATCAATCACATGATATTCATAGCCGCGGGTATAGTATCCTACGGGTATAATATCCCTATAGGCAGTTTTGCTATAATTATACAATTCACAGTCGGCACTCAATTCGATAATCAATCGCAGCGCCGGAAAATGCGTTGAGCTCCTGAGCTGCGCTCTGCTCAAATAATTTTTGGCGGACTTAGCGGGAAAAAAACCGATTACAATATCATCCAGTGCTGTTCGTTCAGCATTGAACTCTAAACTATTCAATGCTGAAGAATTTGCATTAGCAAGCGTAAAGGCAGCTGTTGCCGAAAAAGTTGTCATGAGAGAAGGAATGCGGGGCGTAGAATACATAAGCTCGGCACCAAAGTTGGACGACCGATTACTATTGTCAAAATACAGATTAGACAATAGATGCCGTTTTATCCCAGTCTCCCTGATAATTGGTTTTGCTCCTGGGACCGGAGTTGCCGAAAATACGGGTAAGTCCGTCACTTCATAAGCAGTAACCGTATTGATATTACGTGAATTATTTTTATAGAAAAGATTAGCCCGTAAATAATGGTCATTTTTATTCCAGGAGAGAGAAGACTCTAAGGTTTGTCCCATACTGCTTTTCAAGCCACTATTATCTTTTTCATATCGTCTCAGATAAATCAATGCTGTACTCTGATCCTCTCTTCCGTTATAGGCATTCAGCAAAATAATCTCATCAAATGTAGGTCCAGGGTACAACTGAGCTAATCCAGGAGATTTAAAAGACAGACCATACGCCAGTCCAATCTGCGTGGATTTAGAAAGTGCATAATTGATATTCGTTCGGGGCGAAAATGAAGAGTGCCCATTCATTAGATCCCAGCGAAGCCCGGCCCTTATGGATAGCTCTTTTTCAAATAATTTCGTACGTGCAGCATCCTCAGCATAGAAACCGAAATTTTGCAAGGGATGCAGCAACGAGAAGTCGTAATATCGATCTGATCTGCTTCCTAGGTCCTTTTTTGGCATCGAAGGATCCGCCAAACGACCTTTACCCAGATTAATATCGTAGCTGTAATTGGCTCCAAAATTTATTCTATGAACTATACTTCCAGTGATTGCAAAAGCATTCGCTTCGAGCCGACCATTTAAATTTAAAGGTCTATTGTCCACAGCATCTACTGCCGTGTATTGCCCCGGTGCATATTGTCCTTCCACAACACCTGTTCGGACAGAATCGGTATAGAGCACAACAGCATCATTATAATAATGTTCCCGGTAGGTATTCTGTTGGCTGGAACTTATACCTGCATTAAAATTGATGTTTTTGAGAAACCCGTGATCCAATTTATAACTCGTACGGCTCGCTGCATTCAATCCCCAGCCACCAAATGAAATTGCATTGGACTGTGGATCATCCGGATCTTTGTTCACCCGATCAATCACTTTATTGTAAGATCCTGAAAAAGTTTGTTTTAGCCTTTTTTCGGCCCCAAAGTAATTTGTCCAGATCAATGTCCCATTCACACGGTCATATTGCTTCAACTTATCTCGATTATCCGCGTAGGATTTGACGTAACCTATATCCGCATTGATCGTCCCCAAGTTCTTCCCGAGGCTCATACCTTTGGATAATCCATAGGAGGTGGCATTACTACGAACCTGAAGCCGGAAAAAAGCAGGGGTTTTGCCAGCCTGCCTTTCAATAATAACTGCACCGTTGGATAAATCACCATAACGTGCCGGTGCGACCCCCGATATTACCTCTAGGCGCTCGATATTTTCTACAGGGATCTGACGTAGATCCACACCGCCAAAAACATTCTCACCCGAATAAGATTTTGTCGTTCCCGGACGCCCTGTCAATCCATAATCTGAAGGTTTGATCGAATTGGTTGCTCTTGACATCCCAAATATACCAGGGTTACGCCCCTGCATATTTCCATTGTTTCCGAGGGTAATATCATCCATAACGATAGCAACTCCAAAAGCGTTATTGAGTTCGTCCACATTTCGTGCAGTAGCAGTTGTTTCCTCAAAAGCTCCACGAAGTGTCAGCATTTGCATGTCCTGTACGGAAGGTGCTGTGTTTTTACGGTTAGGAAGTCGGTTCAATATGTCATTTACACTGAGGGCGGGATATCTTTCGATCATTTCACGGTCAAATACCAAGGAGGAATTACTGAGTTCTCCCTTTTTAGCCTGTACAGCTACCTCATCGAGCGCGAGACTCATATCCTGCAAGACAAAATTTTCAAGCTTTCTTATCGAGTCCAATTGAATTGTCCGCTCTATCCCTTTTTTTCCCAAATAAGAGACTGATAAAATAATCGTTTTTCCAAACTGTCCCGTTGGAATTTTGAGACTATACTTACCCTGATTATTCGTAATACTTGACAGATCCAGTTGATTTAGCGTTACTGTGCTTCCCGATAATGGCATTTCCTTACTGTCAGTAACTTTTCCATGAATTAAAACAGATTGCCCATATACATTCATAACAAGGCACAGCGAGGCAAAAATAGTCCAATATTCTTTTTTCATAAGCACGAACAAAAACGCATCTAAAAATACATTTATTTAAAATCGTTCTAAACAGATGCAAATATATGCTATTTGAACGCACTTATTCAAATTATTTTTAATAAATCTAAATTACTAAATGCAATATGTATTATTAATGATAACGAAAAACGCATAAAAACGAATTTTTATTGAACTACTTAAGTAATAGTTTATAGGTGAGATAAGGGAAATTAACGATGCGCTGTTAAAGACAGGCTTTTGTCGGAAAACAATTCGAAAACAGCTGACAAGAAAAAATATCATTAAGACCCGGGGGATGGCAAGAAAATATGATATGACATGATATACTTATCACTAGGTTTTAAAAAAATAGGGTTGCTAATCAGCAACCCTAAAATATGGATATTCTTAATTCCCCCAGCCTGGGTTCTGCTTTAAGTTTGTATTCAATTGAAGTTCCTGTACAGGTATCGGATATAAATAGTCCTTATTTTCATCAAAGACCTTTTTAATCAGCGGGTTGACAATCACATTTCCGCTATGTCCAAATTCCAGCGAAATCTCTGACCCAAGTTTCAGCAATTGTACTCCTGGAGCAGTAGGCTTTTCTCCTTCATAGATCCAGATATCATCTTTACCATCATTATCCAAATCAAATTTGCCTGTACCCGGAAAGTACATTCCTTTAAACTGCCTTGTCACTAATTTTCCGCTTTTCCAACGTAAGATATCATCCCAACGAAAAGATTCCATGACCAATTCTATACGGCGTTCCCTTCTTATTTCAAGTATCACACCTTTCAGATCACCACTTACATTTTTGTAATCTTCTTCCAAAAATGGGTCCGGTTTTAAATTAGCTTGTTCCATGTTCATGTTAGGCATACCCACCCGGTCACGTAGCAACTTGATTGACATATCTAAGTCGCTTTGGTTCAATTTCCCCAGTTCCGCTTTAGCTTCAGCATAATTTAACAACACCTCTGCATATCGAAATATAGGCATATCGTTTTCAGACCGGTTAAAATTATCGTATTTGACATCACCTACAAATTTAATCAATTGATAACCCGTAACCGAATTTCCAAAACTAGGTGCCACAGGTGCCGCACCACCGATACGTTTATATCCCGGAGTACGTATAGTCTGGCTCAAACGGGGATCGCGATTTTGCACTTCCTCTTTAAAGGTCATCGTCCGATAATTTGGTTTATCGGTGAATCTGCTTCCATCATTCATCAGATAGGAATCCACTAAATTTTTATCTAGTCCCGGCTTTCCATAGGACGCAGTAATCGTATAATAGTTGACATTATGCCAAATTTGCAAAGCATCCGAAAACTTTCGAGCAAGGATGATTTCGCTGGGAATACTATTCACACTATTGAACAGCGCGCCATAAGAATTCGTACCAGCACCATTATAGATACTATATTGTCCACTTTTTATCACTTCCAACGCGGCATCTGCAGCTATTTCCAATAATCCATTCGCCCCGGGCAAATTAAATTCAGTATGGTATTTTCTAAAGGTACCTTCAAAAAGAGCTACCCGGGATTTTAATGCCAGCGCAGTCCACTTCGTTGCTCGTTCCGTATTTGAATCTTTCTTTTCAAAGGGTAAGTATTTAATAGCGTAGTCTAAATCTGCAATAATGTTATCAACGATCAATGCCCGGGGATCACGGGGTTTCTTGAGTTGCTCCTCATCATCTTTGTCTATGACCTTATCATACCAAGGCACATCACCAAAACGCTTCAATTTATCGAAATAGAAATAAGCGCGAAAAAACCTAGCCTCTGCGGCATAAGGCGCGGCAGCCGCCTCGGGAACAGTATTAAAGCAGTTTTCCAAAAAATAATTAATGTTGCGAAGATTAGTCCAGTTCCATCCGCCACCACTAATAGGCACCTGCCTTTTCCCTGTCAATTCATCATCCAATGTTGTTTTAACGATATTATCAACCGACTCATTATAAACACCTTCGGCCGATGGTAGCGCATCGTAAAATGATTTTGTAAATAATGCCAGATCTTTTTCTGTTTTAAACGAATCTTCGGGCCGCACAGCAGACTCGGGTAAACGTTGCAGATAATCTTTCGTACAGGCTGTCATGCCCATACCCAGCAAGATGTATATAAAAAATATTTTTTTCATGATATTAAAAAGTTAAATCTAGACCAAAAGAAAATGTTTTAGAGATAGGATAAGATCTGCCATTTACTTCCTGTGCAGATTGTTCAGGATCTATATATTTGGAGCGAAGCTTCGTTGCTGTCCAGATATTTTCACCCGAGACATAGATTCGTGCGTTGGCCAATTTCACACGTTTCAACCAAGCTTGGGGTACAGTATACCCTACTGTTAAGTTCTTGAGACGGATATAAGCCAAATCCTGTAAGTAGCGATCTGATTTTACATTTAGAGAGCCGCGATCATTCAAAGCGATATAACCTCTTAACAATGGAAAGTACGCATCCGTATTCTCAGGCGTCCATACATCATTTTCAAAGTCTTTAGGCACAAAAGAGTAATAAGGCCTAGAATAGGGTCCCCAGAATTTGTCTGCATTGGCACCAGGCCACCAATGCTGCCTGCCAATCCCCTGAAAGAATGCCGACACATCAAAACCTTGCCAATTGGCACCCAGATTAAATCCGAAATTATAACGTGCTCTGCTGTTACCAATGATCACCTGATCCCCTGGATTCATCAAGGTGTTGTCACCTGCATCCACTTTGCCATCCGGAACGCCGTCTTTACCCGAGATATCCAAAAACTTCAGATCCCCTGGATGTAATTTCACCCAGTCTCCCGGTGCTGCTAACCGTTGTTTATCAACGTAGTCTTGATTGACCTTCCAACTATCAATTTCTGATTGGGACTGGAAGAAACCATCTGTTTTATAGCCCCAAATATCACCCAATGTCTGACCAACATAATAATTGCTCAATAGCATTTCTTTATTATCAAAGCGCGTGATCTTTGCTTTGGAATCAGACAGACCGATTCCGATATTATATCCAAAAGGTTTACCATCCAATTCAACCTGATCTCGCCAGGCCACGGCCAGTTCCCAGCCTTTATTCCTTAAATCTCCGGCATTTGTTTTTGGCGACGCGGAACCATACACCGCAGGCAATGTTTTGCCTGGAATTAACATATCCAATGTATTTCGGATAAAATAATCAGCAGAAACCGTCAGCTTACTTTTAAAGAACTCTAGATCGGTACCGAAATTCAATGTATTTGTTCGCTCCCATGTCAAATCTGGCGAGATCGGCGTAGGCGCACTCAGATACTGTGTTTTCGAACCATTGGTTATATAATTGGATAGCCCTGAATTCAACAACAAGATGTAACCATATTCTGCTGCCTCCTGCGCATTTCCAAGTGCCCCATAGGATACCCTAAATTTTGCTTCGTTCAAAACTGGCTTCAAACCCTCCATAAAACTCTCTTCTGACAAACGCCAACCGCCGGAAAAAGACGGAAAAAATCCGTAACGCTGATTCGAAGGAAATTTAGAGGTACCATCATAACGACCATTAACTTCCAGTAGATACTTTCCTTTATAATTATAATTTAACCGTCCAAAAAAACCACGTAATGCCCATGTATTTGCTCCGCCGAGTAATTGCATTTGCCCAGTTCCCAACGCAAAATCATTCAAATCTTCCAAAAGCAAATTATTGTGCGTCCCACCAATTCGCTTATAACCGGTAGTCTCCTGATTAAAGCCCAATGTAGCACCCAACTGATGATCGCCCAATTGTTTATTATAATTGGCAAAAAGATTCAGCGAATGTTTGGGCTTGTTTATTATGGTTTCGGTATATGTATCATTACCCAAGTAATCAATTTTGCCGGGAAAAATTGACCATGGAGCCACTGTTCTCCTATTCCAATTATGAATGGGATTGTGGGTGAAGGTGTAGTTTCCTGTGACAGTCAAATCCCTTGTCAGCTGAAACACGGCTTCAAACATGTTGATAAATTCATATTTATCCTCTCCTCCTTTTGATTTCCCATGCAATAAGTCTGCATATATTCCATCACCGATATTATAATTATTCAACTCGGTCCGGTACGTTGCTGTACCATCCGGATTCATCGGTACATAGGATGGCAGCGCATGCACCGTCGTTGAAATAAAATTATTGTTATTATCCGGATTGGTAGCCCAGCCTGGATAAGTATAATTTTGATAATTAAGCTGTGTATTGGCGCTGACCTTTAACCAAGGTGTAACTTGTGCATTTATTCTCGACCGCACGTTGTAGGCATCGAATTTATCCTGATTGATTTTCATCAGCCCACCTTTTTCATAGAGCCGTCCGGAAATGTAATAATCTATTTTTTCGGTCCCACCTGAGAAGTTTAACGAATGCTCCATTGATGTCTGTGTCTTACGGTACATCTCGTTCCACCAGTCTGTATTTCCGTAGTATACATATTGATCTTTGCCCTTTCTGTTCTGAATCACAACAGAAGGCAAGGATGGATCGGTTTTTCTCTTTAACAGTTCCGCATAATCCTCTTCGGTATATCCAGTATAGCTATTACCTGTAGCCCGGATGAAAGCCTCGTCATTTAATCTGGCAGCGTCGTATCCACTAGTGATAAAATCGGTCCTGACAGTAAGTCCCGACCAACCGAAATTATTGCTATAATTGATATTCATTTTCCCAGCTTTTCCTCTTTTCGTTGTCACCAGCATGACACCGAATGCGCCTCTTGCACCGTAAATTGCCGCTGCGGATGCATCCTTTAAGACGGAAATTGATTCGATATCCCTGGGATTGATGGTATTGATGTTACCCGGCACCCCATCAATAAGAATAAGTGGCTGTGCATTCGCCGAATTGATCGAAGCGAAACCACGGATATTTACATTTCCTTCACCACCAGGTCTTCCGTTCGTAAATGTAATGTTCAAATTCGGAATTGCCCCCTGCAAGGCTTGCGTTGCATTCGCAACAGGTCGATTTTCAAGTATCTTTGAATCAATTTGTGTCACAGCACCTGTGAGGTTGACTTTCTTCTGTCTACCGTAGCCCACAACGATCACTTCCTCTAGCGATTGATCCGTCGATACCATTTTTATCGTCAATGCCGTTGATTCAATTTTCAGTTGCTGCGTTTCAAATCCGACGATTGATACTTTTAACAGTTGTCCAATTTTTCCTTGAATAATAAAGGCACCACTAGCGTCTGTCTGGGTAGATTTTCCTGTAGACGTGTTCAATATTGAAGCTCCAGCGATAGGTTCGCCCGCTCCATTTTGTACAAGCCCACGGATGGACTCTTGAAATTTAGTGGGAATTTCAGCCGGAGGAAAAGCTGTCAGGAGGAGAGGCCTGCTCTTCGCCCATCCACTCAAAGACATTCCGATCATTACCGGAAGTAATAAATGTTTCGTTTTCATGGTTTTGGTTTTGTTTTTCTTCGGTTACAAAGAAAGGTTATTTAATATTTGTAAATTATTAATAAAGTATTACTAAACAATTAAATGACAATTAGTTATATAAATGTTAAGATAATATATTTTTAACACAAAAAAGAGCACTGTTTTTTTTATTTATCTCGATAAAATTTACCTAAAACAGCTAATAAAAAACATAACCACCTTAAAAACAGATACATAATTAAAATAGAACTCATAACTTAATGACCTATATATTCAAAATAAAATGTAACATATTTGACACAAAAAGAAATAAATACAAATAAAAAACAAACAAATCCGAAGCTATTAAAAGTATTAACAAGGGACTTAATAAGACATTTATTTATTAACTTAGAATAAATAATCAAATTATGAACAAGCTCTTATTTGTTTTTACTCTCACCTTTCTGGCAATCAGCAATAATTATGGCCAAAATATTCGGTTAAAATTTAGAGTCTATGCTGATACCTTACCCATATATAGTTACCTATTGATGGATGAGGATGTCTTCAAAACGGAAATTAAAAATGGAACTGGCGAGTTTGTAATAAATAAGATTCTTGATAAAGGGCATTTCAATTTCGCACAACTAGCCCTCTCAGACAGCACATTCACAAACCGAGAGGATTTCTTCAGTTTTTTCCGTAGACATCAAATTTCTCCAACAAACTTCTTTTATTCTCTTATTATAGATTCCAGTGATCTAACGATGGATATAAATGTAAAGACACATCAATTAGACGTATATGGAAGCGATTTGAACAAGCAACGTATTGAATTTGAAACTATAGCGAAGAGTTTCGATTTAAGCCATATCCCAACCATGGAGGAACAGGTTGAAGGTGATAACAATAGAATGTCCCGATTCCTAAAAATTCTTGCAAAATATTCAGCAAATAAGCTCAGTGAAGAGTATCTAGCACATCTCTTAGGTAACCCCAGTTTTTATTTTTATAATTCTAGTACTGTATTTCAACATAAAGATTCAATTTATCAGCTTATTCAGCAATTAAAAAAAGAAAATTCACCTTATTTTGGTAGTGGACGGATCTTAAAAAAATATCAGGACATGGTTGCACTATACGAACCAAAAGAAAATGTGCCTGTCCCTAGTTTTCTTATAACAAATGCAAGTGGGCAATCAAAATATATGAAGGAACTTTACAGCAGTACCGATTACCTAATCATTGATTTTTGGGGTACATGGTGCGGCCCCTGTATAGCTCAGCACCCTGAACTACAGCGTATTGCCAATGAATATAAAGATAATGGAAAATTTAAATTTGTAGGGATAGCTGTTAATGACAAATTTGCAACATGGAAGCAGTATTTGGAAAAACATGCGTTTACCTATGAAAACTATATATTTGAAAACAAAGATTACCCCAACCTTCGAAAGGAATTGGGTATATATTCATTTCCACGATATGTTATCGTCAATACAAAGGAAAACAAGGTTGTACGATCCAATTTTCAGATTGATCAACTGCGTGCTATCTTAAATACGTTGTAGCAATAGTTATGGGAAGCAATAAAAATGGAAAGCAAACTATAATAAATAGATCATCAAGACAGACTATCCCGTAACCCATATTGCACACACAGCGATTTAGCTTTTTCTGCAAAAGCTTGCCGATAATAGTCCGGTAAATGGCCATCTGCGCCAAATAGTCGCTGATATTTTGGTAATAAATGTGGATAATGCTTTTCAATCGCCCGCAAGACCAAGGCTCTGTTGTCCGCCGGATCACTTCCATACAATGCAAGAGTGGCCGGAAAGACATAATTGGCTCCTATAGTCTGAAAAGTCTGAAACAACTGTTCCAGGCTCGCTCGGGTATCAGATATATACGGCAGCAGTGGCATCAGGCTGACTCCGCTATGGAGCCCCTGTTCACGTGCTTGCGCCAATGCATTCAATCGCAACGAGGGTGATGGAGCTCCAGGCTCAAAAATTCGCGCGACATAATCGTCTATTGTGGAAAATGAAAAGGTGACAAAGGTCTTATGTGTTAATTTTGACTGGAGATCTTCAGGAAGTATTGCTTCTGTATCAATCCGTTTTAACAAATCAAAATCTCGGGTAACTAAGTCCGATTTCGTAATAATATGTACTGGGAAACGATAATATAGGATTACTTCCAATAACTGCCTGGTGAGCAATTCAGTACGTTCCATTTGGAGATAAGGATCTGTTACAGAAGAAAGAACAATAATGCCATATTGCTTTTTGCGCGCACGTAATGACAACTGCTTTTCCAGTAATTCAACGGCATTGCTCTTCATACTTAACTTTTCAGCCATGTTGATCCCATACTTGCTTCCCCTGATATAACAATATAAACAATTAAAAGAGCAACCACTATAGGGATTCAAGGTATAATCATCAAGAAACCAAGGATCTCTTCGTTTTGTCTTATTGAGGATTGATTTCGCAGTGATACGGTGCATAATAGCCTATTCAATTTACAACTTTAGACCCATGCCCCTCGACATGGGCCACACTTTCTTAAAACCATTGCACGTAGCGTTGGAACGCAGGACCATCAGCGATCAAACTGACATAACAACTATCGGGCAAGTTTGAATTCATGTATTCATCCAGTTTTTGCACAATCAGTTATCCAAACCACCTATTCATACCCACTACTTCATTATTATTATCCCCGTCCAAAATAGCCACACAGCAAAGGGAATTTTCCATTCCTGGACGCGCAACCTATTCGTTTTTGGAGATAATCCTGACTATTCTCTCAAAAATTGATAGCGTTTATAATCTATCTTCTGAAATACGGCTGGATAATACATCGTAAAATGATGAGTTTATCCCGCATGAAATTATTCATAATAATACATTTTTCAAAACAGCATTAATTATACACGAACAAAAGCCACATAAATAGTCTTAAAATACAGATTCCAGTTAGGAATCAACATGCTATTGATCAATAAATCACTTCAATTGCCTGATTTCTCGTTGTATCTTAATAGTCAGAACATCATTTTATATTACCAAATATGCCAAACGGCCATTTTATCCATTGAATAATCGCAAATATTTAATTTTCAATGCCTAATAAATATTTTAATTCACTACCTTTATAACATTGAAACAAAAATTAACATCAGCCATGTTTATCGGCGCTGTCAAATGGTTCGACAATAACAAAGGATTTGGTACCCTTGCGTTACCTTCCGGAGAAGAACTCTTTGTGCATATACGCAGGTTTAAAATTCCTCCAGAGCATATTATCCAGCCCGGTGAGGTTATAGTCGGAGACAAAAAACCAGATCCCAAACGGAATGGTTACTTAGCCCATAACTGTAAAATCCTCAAAAGGACCGAAGATTGGAAATTTGTCATCTCCCTTCTTGAACAGGATCATATCGTACTCATCCCCGATAGCCACGGGCACGAACAAAAACACAACCTTACCTCTTTAGCAGCAAGACAATTACTACGAACCCAAGGCAAAGACAATGTAGTTTCTATGTTGACTTCTCACTTTGATTTCCGATTCAACTGTTCCGTTTTCATGGCTTACGCCGAATTACTTGACAAAAGTATTTCAGGTACCTTCGAAAAAGAAACAGCAACTATGCTTCTTTCTCAGGTATATAAATACTTCGGAGACCATGTCTCCCATCAAATTCTATTTCAGGTATGGAAGGAAAGAATGTTTAGATATATAGGATATCCAGCTGATGGGGACTATGAGATCCCAGAAGAAGTGTTGAATCTGAACGCAACAGAAATCAACTATGATGATTTAGCGCGAATCAAAGACTACAGTTTCGGCAAATCTTTCTGTAACGAATTTGTTGAAGCATTATTTGATGATTTAGAAACAATGGACAAAGAAGATATTGAGCCGCTGATTCCTTATATTGATTTCCTGGAAAACGAAGACTCTATTGAGAAAATCAATCTGATCTTGCAATAGTAAAATTGAATTGGGGCAGCAATAATATGGCTATTCTAGCTGGTATTGGCCTAGGGATTATTTTTGGTACAGGTTTAGGTTTACTTGCCTTTAAAGCAACGGCTGGACTTATCCGTTTTTTGACGAGCAAGTACAAAAAAGAATAGCTAAAGTAATGTCTTCCTATTCCACATATTTAAACCGAAGAGCAGTCAGGCTCGCCTTATCACCATTGCCTTCGATCAACGAAACGGTTATTTTATATCGTCCGGCATGTTCAAATTTCATCCAGCCCCAGGGATACCAGTTATAGACATGGGCCGACTCTTGTTGGTTTTGAACAAACGCGCCAGCTGAATTTTCAATACGCCATACCATCCTTCCTTCGCCTGCATAATTCATGTCTATCTGATAATAACCAGGCTTTTTGACAGCAATTTCATAGGAGAACTTACTTTTTTCTGTCCATTTACTGACCTGAGCAACATGCTTCCATTCCCCAAATTTCTCCATCCACGATTTCCCTTCTTTATTACAGCTCTCCACCGCTCCAAAATCAACTGGGATAACGGTTTCCAGTGCTGGATCAACCCCCAGCATTTTTTCGACCTGAGGTGTACCATTTAACTTAATCTCGATGACAGATACCATCTTTTCGGGTGCGATCTTCGGAATGTCAATTTTAAGCCAGTCCTTTTCAAGCGTATAGTTCAATTTTCCTTGTCCTTTCGAACCCCGGAGTTTAACGGACTGAATTCCTGTTGTCAACCCCGGAACATATAAGGCACCATCAGTAGGCCAATGATAGACCAGTAAGGAAATTCGATTCCCTTGTACGGTAGCATCTCCCCAAGGCAAAGCATGCTTCCAGGGTGATGCCTGCGCGCCGTAAACCGTTTCGGGATAACGCTTGATCCAAGCACCTGCATTGCGCAGGGCCAATCCTGCCTGATCCGGAATAGAACCATCCGGCTTAGGTCCCACATTCAGCATATATGTCCCTCCACGTGCAACAGTTGATAACGTACGCTGCAGTATCTCCTGGCTACTCTTCCAATTATTTTCATACCAGGCATAACCCCAGGAATCATTGGTTACATCAACAGTTTCCCAAATGCCATCCACATTCTCCCGAGGTACTTCCATGTCCCCGAGTGTAGAATAATCTCCCAACCCATGCCCTACCCTTCCAGATACATATGCTCCCGGTTGATTTTTATGCACCAGTTCAACAAGCTTCTGTGCATACTTTTTATCCATTCCACCCGGTGTATCAAACCACACCAGTTCTATAGGACCATAACCTGTTGTAATTTGCTGTACCTCAGGATAGCATTTCTCCCAAAAGTAATCGTCAAAAGATTTCTCTTTGCCCTGAGCATCCACCTTTGGCCCACCCTTTCCACCGGGATAAGTCCAATCCTGATTTTGAGAATAATAAAACCCAAAACCGATACCACCTTCTTTACAAGCTTGTGCCAATTCGGTCATTGGATCGCGTTTAAAATCTGTCGCATCGACAATATTGAACGGGTTGACTTTCGAATGAAACATTGAAAATCCGTCATGGTGTTTACTGGTAATAACGATATAACGCATTCCGGCATCTTTTGCCAGCTGCACGATCGCTTTGGCATCAAAGTGATCCGGATGAAAGGAAGCTGCTGCTAACTTATATTCTGCCGGCGGAATATTCGCCATGCTCTTGTTCATAAGCCATTCTCCGATTCCATAAAAGGTTTTTCCCTTCCATTTATTTGCTAATTGGGAATAGATACCCCAATGTATAAATAGCGCGTATTTCCCCTCTCGAAACAACCTTCCTCTATTTTGTGAGACAGCACTTTTCCCGCCTGCACCATCCCACATCTCTTCCATACGTTGCGCAAGAGCCTCATGCGCGCATAGCGCACTGACCAATACCCCCAATACAACCGTTTTAAAACTCATCTACAAAAACTTTTGATACATCCAGTTATGAGGTTATACTTTAGGCATGCTATACCCATTTTGATAACTTTTGGCCAGATAGCGGTCTGCATCCCTATCGTTGAAAGTTCGTTTATCTTTATCCCAAAATAATTTTTTCTTGCTGCGATAAGCAATATTACCCATTTGGGAGAAAATGGCAATATGGGCACCTGCTTCGATCGGCGCATGCAGCCCTTCACTTGATTTATTCCGAACTGCTGTTATAAAATTGACCATATGTTTATCGAGCCCATTATCTTTTGAAGGTTGAAAAGCAACAGCTTCCATCCGTCCTTTTTCAGGAATGACTTCCCAGCCTTCACGATTGACGACCAGAGTGCCGTTATTACCGATAAAAGCGACACCATGTGTTTTTCGATAAGGGCCAAGATCGATTCCTGTTGCCTGTTCCCATTGCACATTGAATCCGTCAAACTCATACACTGTTGTTAAACTATCTGGTGTTTCGGCTGCATCGTCAGGATAAGCAAATTTTCCTCCGGCAGCCATAATGGATACCGGATCAGAAACCTTCATCCCGATTAAGGCATAATCCAGCATATGGACTCCCCAATCCGTCATCAAGCCACCCGCATAGTCCCAATACCACCTAAAATTGAAATGAAAACGATTGGGATTAAAAGACCGCTTTGGAGCAGGTCCGAGCCACTTATCATAATGAACCCCTGCAGGCACCGGTGCATCCGTCAGCACAGGAATACTTTTCATCCAACCTTGATAAGCCCAAGCTTTAACCAAACGGATTTTACCAAGTTTCCCCCCATGCACAAAATCCATTGCATCTCTAAAATGCTGTTGGCTACGTTGCCACTGTCCCACCTGCACAACACGTTTATATTTTTTTGCAGCGGCAACCATCACTTCACATTCCCGGATGGAATTTCCGATAGGTTTTTCAACATAAACATCCTTGCCTGCTGCAACCGCATCTACCATCTGCAAGCAATGCCAATGATCGGGTGTGGCTATGATAACAACATCCACATCTGCTGCTTTGAGCAAATCTTTATAATCAATATAGGTTTTGACGGTAATATTTCGTTTTTTTAATTCCTCTACCCGGCTGCTGAGTATATTTTCATCGACATCGCAAAGTGCTGTACATTGGACACCGGGGACTTTCAATAGCGCATTTAGATTGGACCAGCCCATACCGTTTACACCAATCAGTCCAACACGGATAAGTTCAGATTGAAAACCGAAAACACGCGTATTGGCAAATAATGTTGAGGCAGTAAGAATCCCTGCATTACGGATAAAATCTTTTCTTTTCATTGCTTAGTTTTGGTTTATTTTGATTTTGCTCTACTATCTTTTTAGTAAAGACGATTCATGCAGCACTTTCCCTAGAAATAACTAATATAAGATTTAATCTTGAAGATTAGGCAAAATAATGACAATCCATATTTCAACTTTTAAGGTTTTGGGAGCATTAACGAGAAATTATTGGATTATGGTCGATGGGCTTTTCCAGCAATATGCCTTCCCGCTTTCATGCCGGAAAAAATGCAACCACCCAGAAAAGTTCCCTCCAATGCACGATAGCCATGCATACCCCCACCTCCAAAACCTGCCACCTCGCCAACCGCATACAATCCTTCGATAGTTTCATCGTTCGTCGTTAAGACCTGCCCATCAAGATTGGTCTTAAGCCCGCCCAATGTTTTACGTGTCAATATATGTAGCCGCACAGCGATCAATGGCCCATTTTTCGGATCCAATATTTTATGTGGAGACGAAACCCTTCCGAGCCTATCACCAAGATATTTCCTTGTGCTGCGTATATAATTGACCTGCGTATCTTTAGCGAAATTATTATCCAATTCCCGATCGCGCGCGATGATCTGCGATTCAATAGACTCGTAATTTAACAGATTATCTCCGGTCAAAAGGTTCATTTTGTGCACCAATTCCGATAATGTATCCGAAACGATAAAATCCACTCCATTTTCTTTGAACGCTTCCACAGGGCCCGGAGCCTTTTTACCAAAAATTCGTTTGAGGAAGAGTTTATAATCCCTATTGGTAATATCTGGGTTTTGTTCGGAACCGGAAAGTGCAAATTCTTTTTTAATGATTTTTTGTGTCAGAATAAACCAAGAATAGGAATATCCGCTATCTTGTATATGCTTTAGGGTACCCAAGGTATCAAACCCCGGTAAAAATGGTGCTGGAAGTCTATTGCCTTTCGCATCAAACCAAAGTGAGGATGGACCGGGCAAGATACGGATACCATGATTTGGCCAAATCGGATTCCAGTTCTGAATCCCCTCTGTATAATGCCACATGCGATCTTTATTGATCATGTGTGCTCCGACTGCTTCAGCTATACCGATCATGCTTCCATCGACATAGGCTGGAACGCCTGAAATCATATGTGCAGGTGCTTTCCCCAATCGTTCCGGCCAGTTCTTCCGAACTAGCTCGTGATTGGCACCAAGTCCACCGGAAGCAATAATAACATCCGGGGCGTGGTATGCAAATGTATCGATAACATTTCTATTGGTCTCAGCCCCACGTTCCTGATCATCATCTTCGAGAATATCACCCGACACTCCTGTTACAGTGTTATTTTTCGTTATTAGCTTCGTAACACGATGCCTAAATTTAAACTGTAATAGCCCGTTTTTTTCTGCTGCATAAGCTTTCTCTATAAATGGTTGAACCACACCTGTACCTGTTCCCCAACTCACATGAAATCTAGGTACCGAATTACCATGACCATGAGCACTACCGTCTCCACGCTCAGCCCAACCAACCATAAACATGAATTTAATCCCCAACTTGGTAACATAGGCGTATTTCTCATCGGCTGCGAATTTCAAATAAGCTTCGGCCCATTGGCGGGGCCAAGAATCTTCGGCTCGATCAAATTCAGCAGTACCAAACCAATCTTGTCGCGCTAACTCAAAAGAATCCTTGATTCCCATACGGCGTTGCTGCGGTGAATTGATCAAAAATAGACCTCCAAAGGACCAGAAGGCCTGTCCACCAATATTTTCTTTGGTTTCCTGATCCAGCAAAAGCACCTTCTTCCCTGCATTGGTAATTTCCATTGCTGCTGTTAATCCCGCCAGACCGGTTCCGATAATGATGGCATCAGGTTTAAATTGTTCTTCCATAGACATATTTTTCACGAGTCAAGTGTCCTATTTTATTTTGCGGCTTATATATCCACTGCAATCCAGTTTACTTGGCTCTTCTAAATTTACCTTTTCTTATCTGTTGTACAAAGGAAATAAAGATCAACTTATGAAAAGGCTTCTATATATAACTACAATAATACATTGCCCTAATTTAAATTATTTTAATAATACAAAATACCCCATTACCTTTGTAGCGTCATCATTCAAATAATCATATTGAGCGGTTTACACCACTGCTATTGATGTACATTTTCAGGAAATAAAATTAAAATAACAAGATGGAATACAGAAAATTAGGAAAAACGGATTTAACATTATCGGCAATCACTTACGGTGCTTTCGCCATTGGTGGAAATATGTGGGGTGGCAATGAGAAAAAAGACTCTATCGAATCGGTACGCGCCTCTATTGATCATGGTGTTACTACCCTTGATACAGCGCCCTTCTACGGCTTTGGTCTGAGTGAGGAGATGATAGGCGAAGCGATAAAGGGTTACGATCGATCTAAAATTCAGTTATTAACCAAATTCGGGTTAGTATGGGATGGCAGCAATCAAGGTAGAGGTGAATTTTTCTTTGATGCAGAAGAAAATGGTAAAACTATTCCCGTTTACAAGTATGCCTCCAAAGCTAGTGTGATCAAAGAAGTCGAAGACAGCCTAAAACGCCTACAAACGGACTATATAGACCTATTGCAAATCCATTGGCCAGACAATACTACAGCTATTTCGGAAACAATGGAAGCCTTAGATCTGCTTTTACAACAGGGAAAAATTCGTGCAGCGGGTGTCAGCAACTATAGTGTTGAACAAGTTTCGGAAGCCCAGCATTCGATCCAAATCGCAAGCAATCAGGTCGGCTACAGCATGCTAAACCGTGGCATTGAGCAAGACCTTGTCCCTTATGCACTTCAGCATGATTTGGGCCTTATTGTGTATAGCCCAATGGAGCGTGGTCTGCTTACAGGTAAGTATTTTGAAAAAGGGAAATTAAAAGAAAATGATCATCGCAATGGTTACTTCCAGCAATTTGATCTCGCCAAAGTAAAAACATTCTTAGATACCATTAGCCCGATTGCTGCCGACAAAGGTGTCACTCTTTCACAGCTTGTATTACGATGGACTAGCCTGCAGCCAGCAATTACCGTTGTATTAGCCGGTGCCAGAAATGCAGAACAGGCCATAGCAAATGCACAGGCTACGGCAATCGATCTGGCTCCAGATGAATTATCATTGATCAACGACGCCTTATCGAAAATATAATGAAAAAAATAAATCCGATCACAGCATTCCTTTTAGGAATGCTGTCCCTAGCAGCCTTGCAAGGCAAAGCTCAAAAACACTCACTTCTCGTAGATCCCAGTGATCATAGCTGGCAGACATCTTCCTATGGCAAAAGCGATGAAATAGGTGCGGCAAATTTAATCAGTAACGCTTCCGTTCTTCAAGCGGTTAAACTCGTCAAAAAAGGGATTACAGTACCTCTAGCTGTACCTGTTAGTAAACAACTACCCGCTTTTCGTCACCGCAGTTTTAACTTGTACAACATTCAACCCGGAGAACAGGCCGGCACAACATTGGGTCCCAATAAATTCAGTTTCAATGATGAATTGGTTAATGCCTGGACGGGAGTAGGAACCCAGCTGAACGGCATCGGACATATCGGCATCGACAATGTTTACTACAATGGAAATAAAGCCCAGGATTTTGTTTCGGTAGAAGGAGTAAAAAAACTAGGTATTGAAAAAGTTCCACCACTGGTAACCCGTGCAGTTGTATTGGATATGACGAGCTATTATGGAAAGAAAATTGTGCCGGGTGGTACTGAATTTACTGTTTCTGATATTCAGTCCGTATTAAAAAAACAGGGAATCCGTATCGAAAGAGGTGATGTTGTGCTATTCAATACCGGTTGGCTCGAGCTCATCGGACATGACAATAAACAATTTTTAGAGACTGAACCGGGTATTGGCATGGAGGCCGCAAAATGGTTAGCGGATCAAGGCATAATAGCATTCGGCGGAGACACTTGGGCATCGGAAGTATACCCTAACCCAAAAACCAATGAAGAATTTCCAATCAATCAATTCTTACTGGCCAAGTGCGGAATATACAATCTCGAATTGATCGATACGAGGCCATTGGTAAAAGAAGGCGTATGGGAATTTTTATTTGTACTGGGTCAACCTCTTTATGTTGGTTCTACACAGGTAAACGTAAATCCCGTAGCCATCTACTAATAGTGTCCTTACATTTATTTTCGGGTATGAAATGACTTAATTTCTTTCTTTGAGAAACAATCCATTATTTTCATTAGGGTCAAAGCCTCCTCCATCGGAGCAGGGTTTGGCCCTTTACCTTCAAAAAAGTCTACTGTACTCGCGATCATGGGGTATTGTATATGCTCAGGATGGTCAAATACGAATTCTTTTTCCCCCTGATCAGATCTTAATAAGATGGAATTGCCAAATATCGAAAAGCTGATTTTTCCTTCGCTCCCTACAATTTCACAACTGTCCATATTATCTTGCGGTTGGACATTAAAAGCCCAGCTTCCGTTAAAGATGATCTGATTCTCAAACAAGATGGTCCCAGTCGTGTGATCAACAACATCACTCGTCCCGTCCTGAACTTGGCTAAATCCATTGTAATAAAGAGGGGTACCAAAGAAATACAGCATCAGATCCAATTGATGTGGTGCAAGATCAAAAAAATATCCGCCTCCAGAGATTGTTGGATCTGTACGCCAATCTGCAGCGCGTTTAGTCACCAATTCTGGTGATCGGCTCTGCCATAGTCGAAGCTGAACGGTTCGGATAGCTCCAATTTGTCCGACCTTCAGCAATTCTTTTACTTTAAGGAACATAGGCAATTGTCTGCGGTAATGCGCAACGACGAGTTTGCCATTTGTTTTTTTAACAGCCTCCAACAGCAATGTAGCCTCATCCGCATTTAATGTAACAGGTTTCTCAACATAGACATTTTTCCCAGCTTTTAGCGCCTTCAACGCATAATCTAAATGCGAAGACGGTGGGGTCGCAATATAAATCGTATTCAACGATGGATTGTCCAACAAGTCCTCAACCTTCGAATACCAATCAGGAACCTGATGTCTCCGGGCATAATCGGCAGCTTTAGCGGCGTCTCTGCGCATGACAGCAAGCAATTGACTATCTTTAACTTTATTGAACGCAGGTCCGCTCTTTTTCTCTGTAACATCCCCACAACCAATGATCCCCCATCTTACCTTTGCATTTTCCATTCTATTTTTTTTAACTACTCCGTCAACATATCCCTTTTTTATCAAGGTTTTTCCCGCCCAATAAATCGGTTGTTACCAAGCAAAAATCCGATCGCCTTTTCAATATTTTTACGCCGGCTGTCATCGGTCTTTAAAAAAGAAATATAACGGATAATCTCTTTTCTTTTGGATGGTGCCAAACGGTCAAAGATTGTTTTAGCTTCTTCATTTTCTGCCAATGCCCGCTCTAGTTCGGGATGCGGGAGCAGACTTCGGTCTTGCGGATCAAAAACAACAGATAATTCCAATATTTCACCGATTCGTTTAGGTGAATTTGGCAATATCTCCGTATTGATGTACAATCGCCAAGCTCCTTGATAACGCAATAAAGTCTGTTTATAATCTTTTCCATTTACTTTCCCCTTAATAGGGATATACCCTTTATTTATACCGGACTCTTCAAAAAGTAGTTCCAACACATTCTCAGGAACGAAAACAAAGGGATTAATTCCTATGAGCTCTAATTTGGCTTTGAAGACCGACATGCACATTGCTATTTATTATTCATTAAAAATTAAGCTTTATCAAGTATATGCGCTATCCTGTTGAGTTCCTCTACACTAAAGTTCAAATTATCGAGCGCCTTTAACGAATCTGTCAGTTGTTCACTGTTGCGTGCGCCAACCAAAACCGAAGTCAGGCGTTCATCCTTCAATAGCCATGCAATAGCCATCTGCGCCAGCGATTGGCCTCGTTGCACTGCGATTTCATCCAAAGCAGACAATTTTGAGATCAGATCAGATGTAATGGTAGTACTCTTCAAGAAATGTTCTTTTGAAGCCCGGGAATCGGTTGGAATATTGCCTTGTAAATATTTATTGGTCAATAATCCCTGTGCCAGCGGAGAAAAAGCTATAATGCCCACCCCCTCTTCATCCAAAACATCTAACAGTCCCTGCTCCGGCGTACGCACCAACATGGAATACTTGGGTTGATGGATCAAACAAGGACACCTCAGATCACGTAATAGTGCAATTGCCCTCCTCGCTAAATCCGCAGGATAGTTTGATAAACCGACATACAGGGCTTTTCCCTGCCGCACAATATCACTTAAGGCAGTCATCGTTTCTTCTAAAGGCGTCTGCGGATCAGGTCGGTGATGATAGAAAATATCAATGTAATCAAGTTTTAGCCGCTTTAAGCTCTGATGAAGGCTTGCCATTAAATATTTACGGCTTCCCCAATCGCCATAGGGACCATCCCACATGGTATACCCCGCTTTAGTCGATAACAAAAGTTCGTCCCGATGCCGGACGAAATCGGCGTTCAAAATAGCACCAAAATTTTGTTCTGCACTCCCGGGAGGAGGGCCGTAATTATTGGCCAGGTCAAAATGTGTGATACCATTGTCAAAAGCCGTACGTAAGGTCTGCCTAAACACTTCTTTTTGATCGATATCCCCAAAATTTTGCCACAGTCCCAGGGAAATAGCCGGTAATAAGATCCCGCTTTTCCCACATCGCCTATAAGGCATTTTATTATATCGATTTGGATTGAATGTCACCTGATCAAGTTTATGTATGCAAAATACAAAACTATTTTGAAGAGTCTATACAAACGCAATAACCTATGTCCCGAAATATTTCGAAACATAACAATGTAAACTAAAATTTATACTATTCCGTGCCATAGATGCCGTACTACAATCGCAAATATTTTTATACTTTTGATTACATTCCAATAATAGCACAACTTAAAGAACGCATCATGATCAGTAAATTCCTTAGAAAATTCTATTTACACCTAGTGATATGGACCATCCTGCTATTACTCCCTTTTATTACTTACCTCTATCAGCCCGATAAAATCGCAGATTTCAAAATCTACTCCGCGCTATCACATCTCAGCAATATCGTTTTCCTCGCAAGCAACTTTTATCTGCATTGTTATGTTGTTGCACCCAAGTACTTCTTTGGTCACCGAAAGATTTTTATCCTCTTCATCGCACTAGGTTTTGTGGCCTATGTCATGCTCAATTATGCAATCGTTTATTTCAACCCAAATGGAGAATTAGCACATTTTAAAAAAGAGAATATACTATCTGTACGACTCGTTGTAGGCCCAGGGATTATCTACTCACTTTGTATGATCACCTCGTCCATGATCTTTCTTTATAATGAACAGGCCAGACAAAAGGAACTTAATAAACAAATTGCGTTAGAAAAAACAACAGCTGAACTGACTATTTTGAAACTTCAGATCAGTCCACATTTTTTATTCAATACGCTCAACAATATTCGCTGGCTGATCCGCAAACAGTCACCCGACTCCGAGGGGACAATAGTCAAGCTGTCTGAAATGCTGCGCTACATACTTTATGAAGTTGATGGACCAAAAGTTGAACTATTCAAAGAAATTGATCATATGCGCAATTTCGTTGCTTTACAGACATTAAGACTTCCCATTGCTGGTGAAGTTGACCTACAAATTGAAAGTTCCCTCAAGAATAGAATGATCCCCCCGCTATTATTTATTCATTTTGTAGAAAATGCGTTCAAATATGGAGTGGATAGCAAAAATAGCCCTTACATTCAGTTTCAATTCGTAGATATTCAAGGTGGACTTGTCTTTAAATCCGTTAATAAAATACTACAGTATACCGAGCCCCCAACCAATGAAGGCATTGGATTGGCGAATGTGAAACGTCGATTACAGCTGCTTTATCCCAATCGTCATGATCTCTCTATTAATAGGATAATGGATGATTATTTTGAAGTTTCACTCAGACTAATGACAGATGAAGATTAGATGTATACTTATTGATGACGAACCATTCGCGCTTAATTTGCTGGAGGACGATCTGTTGAGTTTTGATCAAATTGAAATTCTAAAGAAATTTCATGCCCCTGTGGATGTTGCTGACTACCTAAAAAATCATTCGGTGGATCTCATTTTTCTGGACATCCAGATGCCGGAACAATTAGGAACGCAGTTTGTCCGGGACCTCGCAGAGCCTCCATTAATTATTTTCACAACAGCCTATCATCAATATGCAGTTGAGGGATTTGAATTAAATGCGGTAGATTACCTTTTGAAGCCTATTTCAAAAGAACGGCTCAAGGCTGCGATTCGAAAAGTAGAAGATATCATTACCTTACGCAAAAGACAGGTTATTGAAAAAGACCATATTATGGTTCATGTGGAATATAAAAAAACCAAGATTTTTCTCAACGAAATCAGTTATATCGAGGGGTTAAAAGATTATGTAAAAATCTATTTGGTCGACCGGCCGGCACCACTGTTAACCCGGAGCAATTTACGTGGTATGGAAAAATTGTTGCCACCCGGTGATTTTATACGGATACACAATTCCTTTATCGTTAACAAAAATAGGATCGAACATTGCACGCTTGCAAAACTTACTTTACCGGAGGTGGCCCTGCCTATCGGCAAAAAATACGTCAAAAACATGGAACAATTTCTGACATAAGGCGAAGCAGATAAAGATAAATTTCCGATAACAGCCATTTGTCTACACATTCAGTTCGTCGGTCTACAGATAATTGTAAAGTATAAAAATCATTTTCAAATTTGATTGATATTAAATAGCCATATACCGGCTAGTTGTTAATAATGCTAAAGAAAAAAATGAAAAAAATCATAACTGTACTTTTAATGGCGACAGCAGTTGCTACATTACATGCCCAATCTGCTTCAGGAATTCATCCTGGTAGTTTCTCCGTTGCTGAAGGTAAACTCTCGGGGCAACTGATAGACCTCCAGGGCAAGCCAATTGCGCAGGCTTCCGTCAATTTACTACGCGTGATCCAGGATCAGTCTACGGGCAAAGAGCGGGAGATTTTGTTCAAAAGCACAAGTTCACTGGAAAATGGAAAGTTTAACTTTACAGCGCTCTCCACCAAAGATAAATGGATACTAAAAATAAGCTCAGTGGGTTACGTTGCCAAAGATATCCCCGTCGAATTTGGATCCGACAGCAAAATGCTGGATAAGAACCTTGGCGCAATCACCTTGGAGAATGATAATCGAAAGCTAGCTGAGGTGACGGTTACCGGCCGTAAAGCTTTACTTGAAATGGATATCGACAAAAAGGTATATAATGTAGAAAAGAATATTGTAGCGGCGGGCGGTACAGCTATTGATGTCATGCGTAATATGCCTTCTGTACAAGTCGATATTGACGGGAATGTCAAACTCCGTAATGCTGCTCCGACAATTTTTGTAGATGGTAAGCCAACAACACTAACACCAGACCAGATCCCTGCAGACGTCATCGAAAAGATTGAAATCATCACCAATCCTTCTGCCAAATACGATGCCTCGGGAAGTATGGCCGGAATTTTAAATATTATCCTGAAAAAGAATAAAAAAACAGGTTACAATGGTATGGTTACGCTTGGAGCAGATCGCTTTGGCGGAACCAATTTTATGGGAAGTCTCAACTTGCGCCAGAACAAATTCAACATATCCCTTACGGGAATGAATATGCGTATGCGGACAAATACCGAAGGTGATAGCTATCGGGAAAGCACAATTGATGGCGTTAGGTCTACCGTTAACCAGGATATCGAAGGCAAAACAAAGGGAATGATCAGCTTCGGAAGGCTCGGATTAGACTATGACCTTAGTCCCCGTACAACTGTGTCTGTTGCTGGTGTCCTAGTTCAGGGCAAATTTCGCCCCAATGAAAACACCATGATAAAGACGGAATCACAAGGCAATAGCAATAGAATTTCCGAATCCGAACGCAGTTTCAAACCAAGGGGATTACAGGCAGGCCTTGTTCAGAAATTCAAGACCCAAGGTGAAGAGTTGACCGTAGACTTTAATTATTTCGGTGGAACAAACAAATCTAATGGGACCTACACCACCAATTATTTAGAAGATAATAATGGAATCATTGGTTCTCAAATTCAAAAGAACATTGGATCTGGCGACAATAAATTTATGACCATACAGGCAGATTATGTTAAACCCTTCAAAAATGGGATGAAACTTGAGACCGGAGTTCGTGCACAGATTAATAAGCTCAAAAACCTGAATAGCAACAGCCTAAAAGCCCGCGATGAAGATGAGTATAAAGATATCAGTGCTGCGTCAGCCAATTACGATAATAAAAATTCAGTTTATGCGGCTTATGCCTCACTTGGTGGCGACCTCAAGGACTGGGTATCTTATAAAGTCGGTTTACGTGTAGAAAATTCTACCTATGACGGTGAATTAATCAACACTAACCAAAAATTTCATAATAAATACCCACTTAGTCTCTTCCCCTCTCTATTCCTGAGTAAGAAACTAACAGAGAAAGATCAGCTACAGATGAGCGTCACCCGTCGTGTCAATCGCCCTAACTTCTTTCAGTTAATTCCGTTTGTAGACTATACAGACAGCTTAAATATCACACGTGGTAATCCTGACCTCGTTCCAGAGTTTACAACTTCGGGCGAATTGTCTTATAGCCGGACACAGGGTAAAGGTACCTTCCTCGCCTCGTTTTATTATAAAAAAACCACAAACCTGATCACCAGGTACCTGACACAGGAACTCAATCCCATTACAGATAAAATGGATTTCATCAACACCTATATTAATGCAAATTCTAGCAGAAACTATGGTGCAGAGTTTACCTATACCAATAATTTAAAAACATGGTGGGACCTAACAGCAGATCTCAATTTCTACAATTCAAAAATTGAAATCGATGACAAGACAGCGACAGAAGGTATGTGGACCGTATTTGGAAAATTGAATAATACATTCAATCTGAAAAAGAACTGGAATCTTCAACTTGCTTTTGAATACCAAGGGAAAACAAATATGCCGGTCACACAAAATCAAACCTTTGGTCCACCAATGAACCAGGCCCAAAGTTCCTCACAGGGATATATTAAACCTTTTTATGGAGTCGATTTTGCGATCAAAAAGAGTTTCCTGAAAAACCAGGCCGCTTCTGTGACGTTGGCAATAAACGATATCTTTAGAACACGTGGGAATACCATAGTATCTTCAGGTGATGGTTTCTTCCAAGAATATTATCGTCTCTCCAATCCGCAGCTTGTCAAACTGAATCTATCTTACCGTTTTGGCAAAATGGATATGAATATGTTCAAGAAAAATAAAAACCAAAATTCCATGGAAGGTATGCAGATGCAATAGATGTTTATTTAGACAATATAATAAAGTAGAAAGAGACCACCCAATCGGTCTCTTTCTGCTTTATTTCATGTTGTATTATCCCATATCTTTAAAGCACCTGACTTGGGATATTATATTTTTCTATAATCGGTAGGATTTCCAAAAGATCGTCAATAACATAATCCGGATTCGCTGACTTCAATTGATCAGCATGATGGGCCCCTGTCGTAATGCCAATGCTTAACGCACAGCCGGCATTCTGACCTTCTTGAATATCAATAATTGAGTCTCCAACTTTCACTACCTGCGCAGGATCTGTTATTGCAAAATTTTCTCTTGCCCGGTCAATCATATCTGGATAAGGTCTATTGTTAGGCACATCAGATGCTGTAATCAATGCATCAATGTCCGCGCCGACAACCCAGTTAAGCTTTTTCAAAAGAGATTCGGCCGTTTTCCGGTCGTAGCCTGTATTTAATACCCGGAGTATGTTCATCTCCTTCAAACTTGTAAAAAGTTCATTGGCATGTGAGCTCGGATAGATGTCAGCCACTTCATAGGCCCTTTCAAGCAAGTTCAAAAAGGATTGGAACATCCGCTCGGCCAATTGATCGTCAGTTAAATCCAAACAACTTTTTAGAACGGTTTTAATAGCCTGTAACTTCTCTTTACCCGCTCCATGCTCCAACACTTCCGTCAAGGTAAGTTGATAACCACCGACCTGATTTATCGCCTGCTGGAGGGTTTTATAAACTATATTATCCTCATTTACAGTAGTACCTGCCATATCAAATACTACCATCTTAATCGCTTCTCTCATTTATTCACCTTTAAATGTTTAGCAAAAATAAAATATTGTTAAATAAAACTAAACAATCCAATATTAACTTATTGCTATCTTTAGGTTAAGAGCAGCATACTTAACGTAGCACAAAATAAAAAGTCCAGCCGATCAATAGCAATTGAAAAGGAATTCTAAACCATAGATAACCCAGACCTTTCCCATCAAAAGTCGCAGTTTCATAGTTCAGGTGCCTTATACTTGCATATATATTTGTTGGTAGGATCAATATAAAAAAGACAATTAAAAGAATCCCGGTAAGGCGACTTACCGATGGTATAAATAAACCAAAGGCTGCCATGACCTCCAATAGCCCTGTTGCATAGATTATTTCCTTCTTTAACGGTAAAAACTCAGGAAGCATCAACACCATGCCTTTGGTGTAAATGAAGTGCCCAAGTGAAGTGAATAGTAATGTTATGGCAAGGGCTATTTTTCCAGCCAAATGGTAATCCATATCGCCCTTATACTGTCTTATAACTAAATTGCTGATGAGAAATACTGTAAGCAAAACAAAAAGTGGTTTCATAATCTTTTTTATTCAAAGTTATGGGCCTTTCGATCTTCAATCAATGAACAATTGTTAAGAAATTTCCCTCCGTATTCTGCTTAGCGATTGTGGTCTAATTCCAATATAGGACGCCAGGTATTTAAGGGGGATATTTTTAATTAACTCAGGCTGTTCCCGCATCAGATTGACATATCTTGTTTTAGCAGAATCCTCCAATAAGGAAAATTCGCGTTTCATTTTTTTCAGAAAGATATCTTCGATTGCCTTCCGTCCGATAAAATTCCCCACCTTTGTCGTGTTATAAACAATATTTAGATCATCATAGGATATCCGCCACAAGACACAATCTGTAATAGCTTCAAGATTATAGGACGATGCTGTTTGGGTGAGGAATGAATCATAGGCACTCACAAAAGAGTTCTCAAAAGCGAAACCAAAAGTAAAATCATAATCCAATTTTGGAATATTGAACCGCACAATACCACGCTCAATAAAGGACAGATAACGCTCTGTTTTACCCATTTCTAAAATTAATGAACGTTTTGGAAAAACTACTTTGGTAAGTTTTGAAGAAAAAATATCCCAGTCCTTCTCCTCCATCACAATAAGCGAAGCGAAGTACGCCCTGATTTTATCCATGCTGTTCATATTTCAAAACAAGACAAAAATTTCCGACGAGACAAGAAAAACAACTTCGAAATAACCGTTCAAATTACAACGCATCAAATCAGTATTCAAACTTTGATAACAATCAACTTTTTTATAGCACTAAAGTTAGAAAAAATAGTACAAAAGATATATTCTCATTTTCGTTATTCAACTTTTTTATATACTTGAACAACACATAACCATATTTAACCTCAAAATAATGTTTGATAAAGGTATCATCAGAAAATGTGGAGATCCAATAAAGGATAACGAAACCTGCTATACCGAATGGGAGGGTGTATGCCATAGTACGAAAAAACTCCAGAGCAATGACTTTATTATCACGCTTTCCAAATCAAGAAGAGGTGCTCACTGTATCGATTCAGATAATTATGTCATGCAGGGATATCAACTACATCTTGTTTTTCCGGGACAGCAAAGTCATTTCAGTATTTTGGATTATACAGTTATCTATCAACTACGAATTTCCAAAGTAAATTTTGACAAGATTTGTTATGCTTTGCGTTTTGGCCAACATTTATACCGAAAATATCCCATACAGGATCTGACAAAAACGGAATTTGAAATATTTCGCTATGAGTTAACAACTATTGGGAATGAATTAGGAATGGATCGACCGTTACTTGAAATTATTTGTTCAAGGGCAAGAATTGTTTTACAGGAAATCAGTAGGATTATAGAAAAGCGTGTTCGCGATATTAGCTTATTTAGAATACCCACTGTTTTAGCTGATTTTTTGCGACTTGTCGAACTCAAATACAACCAGGAGCATACTGTTACATATTATGCAAAAAAATTAAATGTGTCTTCAGATTATCTGGCTATTTTGACGCGATGCCATCTAAATGTGACGCCAAAACAAATCATCAGAGATCACATATTGGTAGAATCCATGCGCCTACTGGCTGTTGTCCCCATGACAATCAAAGAAGCCACCTATCAACTTGGATTTCAAGATCAGGTCGCTTTTACTCATTTCTTTAAAAGCTTAACAGGCATGTCACCGAGTGAGTTTCAAAAGAGGCAATAATATTTTAACAAAAAAGCCCCTTGTAGCGATTTCTATTCACCTAAAGGAGCCTTTTTATTATCCAGTATAATAAGCCACTGTCGCTCTTATTTTCTCTTTAAGGTAATATTGTCTAAATATGCCATTTCTTTACCTGTGTTTGTAAAGGCGATTCGCAGTATTTTTTTATTCGGTTTGATTTTCTGGCCGGTCACAAAGCTTATTTCGTGCTTTTTACCCTGCTTACCTAAATACTGGCTCTGTTGCTTTAGAGTTGACAGTTTCCCAGTCACGACCGTCACATCGTCCACTGCTACCGCTATACGATCACCTTTCCCCCAATAGGAAAGGTTAAATTGTTGCTGTGGATCTAGATAAACATATTGTTCTACCTTTTTTCCCGGAGCGAGCACGAGGGCTTTGCTTCCCTTTTCACCTAAGCCGTCTCCAATCGTCCCTTCACCTTCCCAGGGCATAAGACCAGACTTTCCTTCAAAATCCGGGTTCGGGAGTTCATTCCCTTCACGCAAAGGCCAGTTGTAGGCGCGAATATAATCGACCTCCATATTCACCCCACCTTCCGATCCATATGCACCTAAAAACACATTCATAAAGTGATTGGGTGAGTAAATCTGGTTTTTATTGTTGTATTCTTTAATTAAATCACCATTGATATAATGCTTAATACTCGTTGGAGTCCACAGCACCCCATGGGTCACCCACTGACCGACATGTTCATAGCCCTCAGCAATATGAGTGGCTAGATTCCGTTGAAATACACCTTTCGCATCAACATGACCATGAATGACAAATTGTGCCGTGATATATTCAAACACATCTATTTCAAACAATTGCCCTTTTGGGCGTATTCCTTTTATTCCGTCAACCTCGGTTCCTTCTTGAAGATAGTAACGAATATCTGGCCCAGGGGAGTCGAACCAAAATGCAGTATTTGTCCCCTTCGGATTACCTTGGCGGTTACGCCGTACTTTTACCTCAAAGTATCCTCCTTTACTATTGTCCAGCAAATTTTCATTCGTTTTCCAGTCATAAGTCTGAATGGATGAAATCTTCTGGTTTCCACCTTCCGTAAAAATTCGCTTTGGAATGGTATCGTTCACGTAAAGATTAATTGCTGATCCATTAAGCGTATAGGCAGGTTGGGGTAATTTATCCTGCAACATCTCCTGCTTTGATTTCTCGTTTAAATAATTAAGCGATGAAAAATAATTAGTGGTCCATTTATTCCTGTTCAGCAACTGATCATTAAACTCATCCTGCCAAAAAATTTCCATGCCGGGAGGAACAACTCCTGAACTAGGATTTCTTTTTACTTCTTGGAGCTCGGTCTCATCTAATACCCAACTTTTGGAGGTATATGACTTTCCTTGAGCCAAAGGCTTACCTGCTGCTGATTCTACCCAAACGTAATAGGTAGTTTCAGGATCCACATGCTGTATATAATAGCGCTCAGCGCCGTCGTTCAACACCTCATTGGCTACAGCAGGCTTTTTATTTGTTTTTGACCAAAAAATCCTCGCCCCCGAAAGACCCTTGTCACCATCTTTCATATCAAGCCGGATCCAACTTCTGGTGCCCAACAATTGCAGGGATACATTGGATTTCGTCGTTTGTGCGGACAAGAATAGAACGGACAGCATTTGAGCCGCCGTAATTGATATATATCTTTTCACAGTTTATCTTGTTTAATTACTCATTTACTATAGTATACGATAATAATGAGAATTATTAGCATTGACAACTCTGATCAAAACGCAACCGTTTGTTCAATTTATTACTATGTACCGGTTTACCCTTGTTTCAAAAACAGGTTTGATTTTCATGCTTTTCGCTTCATTGGGTCGCAACAGTATACTGTTGCCCAGTCGTAATTTTTAAGTCGATATAGCTATAAACGACACCATTTTTTTCTAAAATGCTGCTTTTTACTTTCCTACCATTAAAATAAAGATAGGGATGAGAACCAACAAATCCTGCACGCCAGGATGACATCTGCTTTCGTCCTGTATAGGATAAAATAGATCTATGTCTGCCCTGTTGTTCCAGCTCATAAACCAAATTACCAATTTTGACATTTGACACTATAATATGGCCTATCTCCTCTGGTAAATGAGAATAGGTCTCAATTCCGTCCCGGTCTGTTATCGGATTTATACCAGCCATATCCTGTATGAATAAAAAAACTCGCTCTCTTATCGGATGAGCTATTGATCTGATAAGAGAGCGAGTGCAATAAATACTTAAAAAGACGTTGTCTTTAGTCAAGGAAAATAGTTACCGTCGTAGGCTCATTATCTACTTTCACCTGCTTTTCCACAGTTCCTTGTTTATTATTATATTTAAGCGTATATATTTTGTTTTTTTCCACTGCAAACTGTAACCTGTCATTTGCATCCTGTCTTGCATCTTTGGTTGAACCTCCCCCTACTTGATCCTTCCCTTGAAAAATATCGACATTACACTTTTTCCTATCTTCCGGCGTCGTTTTGTTCTTACTCTCATAAGCAATAACATAAATTGCCGTATGTTTATTATCTATATTGATTTGTTGCTGTTGCTCCTTATACAAAGCGGTATAAGTCTGGGTTACATTCACCCCGTTCACATATTTTAAATCCGTATCCCAAGCTAATGGAAAGTAGGTTTCTGCCGCTTTGAAAGAAGAAGCATAAATAGCATGCTCCCGGTTACTTGCATCCGCTTTGCCCGCATCCGCCAAGAACCAAGAACGATTCAATTCTTTGTCGGGGTAATACTCTGTAAAATACCATTTCCCATCGATCCAGACCTCACACCAGTTATGATTTCCACGATTGTCAAACCAATTTAGGGTTCCCGCCACCCGGGAAGGGATACCGACTGCGCGAAAGGCGTCAGTCAATAGAATTGACAAGCCACTACAGGAAGCCATCCCCTGGTCAATGGATTCGGAAGGAGATTGATCAGGTCGTTTTCTTTGTGTATTATAATCCACCCTGACTTCGTCCCGAATATTTTTATTAACGGCGGCAATAGCCTCACGGAGCGTCTTACAAGATTCCACATACTTCGAAAACCTATTAAAGAGTTCTTCACGCCATTCATCCCGGTTTTCGTTAAGTACGGCATAAGGCAATACCTCATTTAAAAAAATCGAATCCGGCAGTTGTTTCGTCCAGGGGAACTTCTCCTTTGCCCGATAAGCTAATTCGATATTGCGCAATAAGAAATCACTACTCAAAGACTCCAAATCACGTTGTGGCATATAGGAAATTAAAAAAGCTGCTCCTTCCTTCATATTTCCGGGCGCATCGTTGAGCACCTTTTCCAGGGAGGCCCTATTTTTTCCTGCTTTAGCAAGGGCTATTTCAAGTTTTTTCTCATATTGCTTTGCAAAGACTCCAGTAGAACTAGATTGTGCTAGACATAAATTCAAAAACGATACCGATAAGGCAAAAAATAAAGCGTGTAGTTTCATCATGATTCAAAAAATAAAGCTACTAATTTTTACGGAGCTATTGTAATTCACAAACGATTTAAAAATAGAGCGAAATTTAAGTATGTTGTTGCAATAATCATACGGAAATAGTTTAACATACTCAAGGAATGAGCATAGTAGCAAAGCTGTCCAATAAATTATAAAAAATAGATTCTGAAAAACAAGTAGCAGTACTCCAAATCAAAAGGATAACTTTATGGAAAACAGGGTGAAATAAACTTTTTTTTTGGACTTTGCTTATTAATTGCCTTTTTCCTCACGAACAAGAAAATCATAGGAATACCAAAATTTCAAAATTGAAAAATCCGTTAAACTTCTGAGCGAATAGCTAATGGGGAAATCAAATGAATTACTTTGTTTTTCAAATTCTTTTTTAAATTCTGTTATCAGATTCTTTATTCCTTGCAATCCACTTTCACGTTTGATAAAACTTTCCCTTTTACCACCACGGAGGTAGACAAGCAGATCCGAGGCGCTCAAGATAGACTCTTCCTTTTCAGTCAATAGCTTACCGTCCAACAATTTATCGAGCGCATTCTTGAACTCGATCCGGGGATAATCGCTTTCTCCCATCATAATCAAATGCGTACCGTAATTCACGATATTGGTATAATAGGGATTAAAACCAGCTTGTTTTAGCTGGGCCAAATCTTTGCCGTCAAAGGCGGAAGAAAACTCATTAAATTGTGCTGTCAATGAAAATGCTATATTTTCACTACGCATCAAACAGCTATATGTCCTTTTGATTGTTGTTGAATCATGGTGTTCAACAAGCTTTAAAACACTATCTACGTCCGAGCTATTATTAAGATGATAACGGATAGATTCATAATCAAAGAAATCAGTTATGGAAAAACCTGACATCGTGCGCTCAGTACTTTTATTTTTACGGGCATACGAACGAATACCGTCAAAACTTGGAAGGATCTTCGCATTTGAAACTGAGGAAGTCGTCGGTACAATTGTAATTTTAAACGGCTTATAATGGCTACGTAACGGCATTAATTGTACAGTAGGTAAAGTATCTTTTAATCCCCATACTGTCCCTAGATAGAAACTTTTGTCTATAGTTTGATCCACATAGATCTGATTTACCGAAAAACCTACGGAACGACCAATAAATTGAAACTTCTTCGCTGCTGCAGAACTATCAATCTCCAAAGCATCAGGATCAGCTTCTTCCTTGTCACAACTGGACAATAAGAGCAAACCGAGCAATAGTACAAAAAGATATTTCATAATTCAATAATTACCCGTTCCCCAAAAGTCGAAATATCTCCATGTTAACAGCGGAAAGGCTAAAGGCTTTTGGTTCTTTATCAAAGATAAAGAAAAATACCTTTTCAAACTATATAAAATTCAGAATAACAACGCGATAAAATAAAACGATCATTATTTTGAGAAATCGGGACAGTACCGTGTACACATTGCCCGATAATAGAAAGGGGCATTAGGTTATAAATTGATAAAAAATAAAAGCCGTTGGAATGGGGAATTCCTAACGGCTTTATTCTAACCTAATGAAAAACAGCTATACCCTGATTGGTACATATGTTGATCTCCTAATTCCAAATATATAAAGTCAATTTCTACCAGTATATCATCCATTTACAATCCGTACTTATAATTTACGATTCGTAAATATAAAAGCTATAAAAGCCCCAACCATATGCTCAAAATAACCTCATCTTGCAGTGATCTTACTTCAACAATGATCCTATAAAATCAAAGCATTATTTTTTTATTTTAAATGAGTCTAAATAACTGAAAATAATTGTATGTTTGCACCGATAAATAATTTAGACTAATTCAATATTAACAATGAAAAGATCTTTTCTGGGACTTATTTTAAGTCTGGGATTGGTAGGAGCGGTACATTTAGATGTTTCAGCTCAAAGTAAAGGGATATATGGTCGTGTCAAAACTAAAGATGGCGCAGCAATCGAGTCAGCTACAGTAACGATTCCCACTCTTGGCAGATCAACGTCAACTTCCCGCGATGGCAGTTTTCATTTTTCTAACCTTCCGGACGGCACCTATACCATCCGCATCAAGAGCATAGGCAACGCTGTTGAAGAACAAACAATAACCATTAAGGATGGTAAAGCCCAAACAGTGAATGTTGCGATGAATATTTCAGAGTCGCAATTGGAGCAGGTTGAAGTATTCGGGTATAATTCCCATAACAATAAAACGGTCAATGTTGGCAAAGCTGGCATTATAGATAAAGACTTGCCACAAAGCGTACAAATTATTAATAAACAGATTATCACCGATCAACAAGTCAACAGATTGAGCGATGCCCTCAAAAATGCGAACGGTGTGGCGATGGGCGCAAATCGTGGTGGTGTAAATGAAAACTTCTATGCAAGAGGTTACAGCTTGGGGGCAAACAATATTTTTAAGAATGGTGCACGCACAAACAATGGTGGTTCTATAGAAGCCAGTACCTTGGAATCCGTTGAAATTCTTAAGGGAAGTGCTGCTTTACTATACGGTGGTGTTTCCGGCGGTGCAGTCGTTAATCTGGTTACTAAAAAGCCAAAGTTCTACTACGGTGGAGAAGCTTCAATGCGTGTAGGAAGTTATGACTTTTACAAACCTACAGTCGATGTTTATGGACCGATTTCAAATAAAGTCGCATTTCGCATGATAGGCACTTATGAAAAAGCTGGAAGCTTTAGAGATCAGGTAAAGTCAAAACGAACTTATGTAAACCCATCGGTATTGTACAAGATTTCTGAGCAAACAGATCTAAACTTTACATTTGATTACCTGAAAAGTTATTTTACACCAGACTTTGGCATAGGCACCGTAGACGGCAAATTAAATCAATCTGTCGGAAGAAGTACGTTCTTAAATGTACCTTGGGCTTATAATAATACAAATACTTCAAATGGGCAAGTCAATTTCAACCATAAATTTAACGAATCCTGGAATTTAAATGCGATCGCAAGTTATCAAACCTATGACCGTGACTATTATGGATCTGATCGGATCCAGGCTGACAAAAATGGTATTGCGCCAAGAAATTTGACTAGATCCAAATCAAACGAATTTACGGCCAACCAGCAGTTAAATTTAACAGGTACTGTAAAAACAGGTGCTATTAAACATAAAATTCTGGTCGGTGCCGATGCAGACCAATCACATGCAAATGTGTACGCATTTTTTATGGAAGGGATCAATTATTACGATAACAAAAATGTATTAAAGGCGAATCCCTACGACTCGATTTATGTTTTCAATCCGGGTCAAACAGCACAGCATATGACTACAGGTCGTGGATTGAGATCTGATATCCCTGGAGCTGATTTGTTGACAAAAACCACAACAGACATCTATAGGTACGGTGTATTTTTGCAGGATTTAATCGAACTGAATGAGAAGTTTAAAGTTTTGGCCGGAATACGGTATTCATATCAACGCACGCCTTATTCCGAGCTATTTACTTATAAGGACAATAAAACGGATGAAATTATTACAAAAGATGGTCAAGGGAATCCAATGGGAGCCAAAATTGATAAAGCATGGTCACCTAAATTCGGCTTGATTTATCAACCAATCCCCACATCAAGTATATATGTAACCTATGCAAATAATTTCACCTCAAACTCCGGTTACGATAGCAACTATCAACCTTTGGCGCCATCCATAATCGACCAATATGAAGCCGGTATCAAGAATGATTTTTTCAATGGTCGTCTATCGGCGAATCTAGCTTGGTATAGAATCAATAACAATAAATTCGCTCAGCAGCTGCTATTGAAACCAGATGGCACCGAAAACGGTGATGCCAACATGAAGGAGTTCTCGGGAAAAACAGCTTCTGATGGTGTCGAAGCTGAGCTAACGGGAACATTATTACCTGGCCTAAATGTAACAGCCGGTTATTCATATAACTATATGCGCTATACACATACAAATCCCATTTCAAGCTATACAACAACAACTGGAAATGAAACAAAAGTTGTTGAAATTTCAGGAAATGAGGAAAACGTACGCTTGGTCGGAACCACGGCACATACCGCAAATGGAACAGTATTTTATACCTTTCAACATGGAACTGTCAAAGGATTAAAACTGGGCTTTTCTACCTTTTATACGGGCAGACGTAATGCTGGATGGAACAATACGAAATTAAATATCCGCGACGGCGTAAATCGTTTGATTTCTGTCAGTCCATTTACCACAATTGATTTTTCTGCTGGATACAGCTATAAAAATTGGAGTATACTTGGAAAACTGTCCAATATCAACAATGCATTTAATTATTACATCCACGAAAACTATAGTGTAAACCCTATCCCACCCCGCAGTTTTATGGCAACACTTTCGTATAAATTCGAAAAAAGATAAGGTGAATTGTTCTATTTATACACAAAAAGGGAGCTTTTGGAGAAGAAAGCTCCCTTTTTCGTTCCCTCTAAAACGATCTAATTTACATCTATAGCGTATTAAGCTTCATTTTTTTTGTTTTTCGTCAGATCAGCGGCAAGTAAAGCGGTAATAGTTGCGGCAATTAATGCCGAAATCCCCATATTCATCGTGCTAATTAACAGGTTGTCAGCAAGGGAATGCTTGATGCTATAATAAGTAATCAGGTAGGTGACCAGATAAGTGATAAATGTTTTAATAATTTCCATAAATTAATACATGGGATACAGCTAAAATAATTTCTCCGTACAAATATAAAGTACCGCTTATAGCTGTCTTTCTTCCGCTTACAATTCGTCACAACTGATTTATGATTCGTTGTTCCGGTAGCGTTTATTGCATATAATTTTAACCTTACGAGTAAATAATATAAATATAATACCTATTTTCAAGTTAAATTAGAAACAGAACGATGAGGTCCTTCAAATATCAATATTCTCTTTTGTTATTGCTGTTAGCATTTGGTATGACTGCACTTTCTCAGAGCCGTTAGAGACAGTCCTATTTGTTGGCTGGCCAGAGAAAAAGGAAGGGAAATAAATTAATGAAAATGATACGAAAAAAGTTACTTCTGCTTGCGCTGATATCATTGACAACTTTCTGCTATTGTCAACGACAGCTTGAAGATGGGGGATTAGATGTGGAAAAGGTTAATTTTAATAGCTTTAACACAAAAAGTTTTTATGGAACAGCGTTAAAAGCCGAATGGTCGGATTATCATAAAAAGAGAAATGCTGGTGTAAAACCTATCTATTTTTTTAAGGCAGAAACGGATACCATAGACCGGACAGGCCAAAACTTTAACATTGACACGGCATTTGCTATTCAATATCGGCAAACTGGTGTTGGAAGAAATGGTTGGGAAAAGGATTATACTGTGGGTTTTTTCCGAAATTTAAAGTTCAAGGAAATAAATGCCATTACTGACCTCGACAATAAACTGCTGCTTTTGTCCGGGGCAACAGACAGGATAGAACCCGAAAAATTGAACAGCTTTATTGGCGAATTAAATAAAGCATTTGGAAACGCACATTTAACAGATTTATCAAAGGGCCTTTCTTCTTATCAACTACGAAAATGGGAGCTTGAAGATCGCATCATCTTATTGGCCTCTGCTGGTGTAGTGGATTACAAAGGACTTGTCTTAACAGAAAAAGAGAAGGAATTTATAAAAAGTATCGAAAATGACAACTTACAATCCGCTACCCTTTTCAGCTGTAGAAAAGATGTCTACGATACTTTCAAACAGATGAGTATGCGTACGGGGTTTATGACATCCTTTGAAAAATGAAGAAGATTAGCAAATACGTCTTTTATATTTTCGTTTGATCGTTTTGATAAAAAGACTTTAGGGATAAAATACCAAAGATAGCCATCTTAAGAGATGGCTATCTTTGGTATTGGGAGATTTAGGGAAAGCCCCCTTTCAATCGACTTTATTAGAAAAGGAAAATTATGCGAAAGCCAGAATATCTTCCCATGCAATATCTAATTGCATCTCAGAATAAAAATAAGTTCAACAAGATTATCAGATCAGTACTTCTCCTTCTATTCTTTTGGTCTGGGCTTATCTACGGGCAACAATCCTCAAAAATCACCATCAATCCCCTAGCGCTCGAGTACCGTTTCATGCCAGAAAGTCCAAGCCGACGTGAAGCAGCAGACCCTGTCGTCCAACTCTATAAAGGTCAATACTATCTATTTGCTTCCAAATCTGGTGGATATTGGCGCTCTTCAGACCTAAAAGACTGGATTTACATTTCATGTAAAACTATCAAAAGCATAGAAGCTTATGCACCAACGGTACTGAGTTATGATGGTGCACTTTACTTTCTAGCATCAGGAGGAAAACCTCAGATCTATAAAACAGTCAATCCGGATGAGGATCAATGGGTACCTGTACCCACCAAATTTACCATAGGAATGACTGATCCCGCCTTTTTCATGGATGACAACAAAAAAGTCTACCTATACTGGGGATGTTCCAACGTAGATCCCATTATGGGTGTGGAGGTCGATCCAAAAGATGGGTTCAACCCCATTGGTGAGCCAAAAGCATTGATCCAACATCATGAAAAACAATATGGATGGGAAGTACAGGGGGAGCACAACGAACTAGGGGCTCCAGGCTGGAATGAAGGTCCCTCAGTAATTAAATACAAAGGCATATACTATCTCCAATATGCATCTCCTGGGACTCAATTCAGGAGTTATGCCGATGGAGTATATACGTCGACATCACCCTTAGGACCTTTTCGCTACGAAACGAATAGTCCCTTCTCCTATAAACCGGGAGGATTTATTGCTGGAGCAGGTCACGGTCATACATTTCAAGACAAACTTGGCAATTTTTGGCACGTTGCAACCATGAAAATTTCGGTACGGGACTGGTTCGAACGTCGCATCGGTCTTTTTCCGGCATTTTTTGACAAGGAAGGTAAACTTTACGCACAAACAGTATATACTGATCTCCCCTTTCAGATTCCCATTACTAAAGTTAATCTCGAAAAGAAGAACCTTTCTCTTCCGTATAATCTGTTATCTCGCAATAAGCCCATTATCGTATCCAGTGCATTAAGTAAATTTCCACAAGGCAATGCGAATGATGAGCGTGTAGAGAGTTGGTGGTCAGCAAGATCAGGAGCCATCGGTGAGTACCTTCAAATCGACCTCGAGAAGAAAATGGCCATCAACGCCCTTCAGGTTAATTTTGCCGATCAGGACTTCGAACTTAAAGCTCCACAATCTTATAGTTATCAATATTTGATCGAATACTCCCTAGATGGAAAAAAATGGTCTCCCCTCATTGACCAGCGAAAAAACACACAAGATCACCCACATGAATTGTTCTGCTTGGATCACAAAATTCTTGCACGTTACGTACGTATCACCAATAAGAAAAAGATCCCCGGAAAATTTTCACTCTATGATTTCCGCATTTTTGGCAATGGCCTTGGACAAAAAACAACAGCGATCAATGGTTTAGAAGGACAACGGGATACAAAGGATCCTCGTCGGATAACCTTACAATGGCAAGCAAGCCCAAATGCTAAAGGCTATATCCTACGTTGGGGCGTTACTGCCGAAAAATTATATAATGCCACCGTGATCTACGACAACAGATTTGAAGGACGTATTTTCAATAGCGCTCAGGACTACTATTTTTCAGTCGAGGCTTTCAATGAAAATGGGCATTCAAAGCAGAGTAAAAAATTGCTCCATATTGAATAACATATAGACCAAAATATCCCATTAAGTAGACGTCAAAAGAAATCCGAGAAGATAGGTGCTGGAATCTTTTCAATCATGCACAGGTACACCACAAGCAGCAAATAAGGCTGGGGGCAAAACAGAGGAGTCTTCTCACCAGCATGACGAGAAGACTCCTTAAAAATTAAAATCTCGATCCGAGACCTTTACCAGACGGCTTACTTAATCACAAGCCAAGTTTGACTCTTCACCGGTATATGACCTCAAAATTGCTTCTGATGTGGCATTTAATGCTACTGTCCTACTATTTTGATCCTGTTCCAGCACTTCCCCATTTCCTTTCGGGCTGCTATAGTATAAGTTGGGCTTGATTTTTCACTTTATCTGTCCTACCATCGGCTAGGCACAGGAAATAGATCTTCTTTTTAAGTATTTTGTCTTTTTATTTTGACAATACATTTACGGACGCGACTTTCAACCCCTTGCTTGATGCCTTGATCCGGATTGCACCCTGCTCTCCTTTTTTTGCCTTTACGATGACCAATGCCATTCCATTATATGCTTTACGCGAATGACTTTGGAACGAAGTAAAATCAATCGCATTCCCATTATCGGTAGAAACAATTTCACCCGCACCTTCGACCGAAAAATCAATCAACGCGTCCGATTGAGGCACTAAGGTTCCTTTTTTATCAGTCACTTTTACCGAGACAAAAACTAGCTCCGACCGTCCGCCATCGATTGTAGCACGATCCGCTTCCATCTGGAGCTTTTCGGCCTTTCCAGCGGTTTGAATTTCTGCTTTGGACCATTCCTTGCCGTCCTTATAAGCAATTACCTTTACCGTTCCCGGTTCGTAGCGCACACTATCCCATTGCAATCGAAAATCCTGTCCCGCAACCTTCTTCTTACGTCCTTGACTTTTTCCATTGACGAACAGTTCTGCTTCTGTACCCGAAGTATACACATGCACCGGTGTAATCTCCCCTTTTCTGCTTGCCCAGGTCCAATGTGGCAGGATATGCGTCATTGGCAATTCAGGTCGCCAATGGGATTGATATAGGTAGAACCGATCTTTTGGAAAACCGGCAAGGTCGATAATACCAAAATAGCTGCTTCTTGAAGGCGGATTCTTCTTCTTCAATTCTTCCAATGCAGCTTCCAGTTCAGCACGTTTTGCGGGATCCGTTCTAAAATTCAACAAATTGGTCTCCGCTGAATTATACGGTGTCGGTTCGCCCAGATAATCAAAACCTGTCCAAACGTATTCTCCCAGCAGATTTGGATATTGAGCCAATATCCGGAACTGTGCATCCGGTGAGCAGCCCCATCCCGGAGCAGCACGATCGTAAGAGGTGACCTGCCAGCCATCGTAATCGGTTCCAAAAAAATATTCTCCACGGGAAGAAACACAGGAAGAAGTTTCGCTACCAATCGTCGGCATGTTCCGATAACGCGCATCTTTATCCCAACGACCTTGTTGACTGAAGAAATAATTTACACCCATGATATCCAAAGCAGTTGCAGCCCCCGATTCGCGGCCGCCATCCGGGTCATTATAACCATTGGAAACTGGTCGTGTTGGATCTGCCCGGCGAATAATATCGGCCAGATGCCGAGTCATGTTGACATCCTGTTGTTCAAGCACCTCATTACCAATGGAACAAATGAATACCGACGGATGATTTCGGTCGCGATGCACCATAGCCAATAGATCGCGCTCATGCCACTCATCGTATAATTTATTGTAATCTTTTGCGCGCTTACCTGTTTGCCAAGCGTCAAAAGCCTCGTCCCAAATCAAAATCCCCATTTTATCAGCCAACTCCAATAATTCCGGTGCTGGTGGATTATGTGATGTACGCAGGGAATTCATCCCCATGGTCTGTAACATTTTGAGCTGACGTTCCAAGGCTGTTTTATTAAAAGCAGCCCCCAATGATCCTAAATCATGATGGTTACATACCCCCTTTATATCTACACGACGGCCGTTTAACTTGAAGCCCTCGTTCGCTGTAAACTCGATTGTACGAACACCGAAAGGACTATAATAAGTATCGCTAAGTTGACCGTCAACGATGACTTCAATTTTTTCTACATAACGGTTGGGCGATAGAATATCCCAGTGCTTCGGTTGATTGATACGCGTTTCAAGATTGAGTTTGCCACTTGCATTGGCGTGCAGATCAACAAATCCACGGGCAGTAGCCACCTGTTTTCCAGGCTTATCTTGCGCATCCACCTCGAAATAAGTAGCTTTAACCTCAGCGTGTACCGGAAGAAAACGGAAGTTATCCAATGTTACTTCATTCTTAATCGTTGCGTATTGGTCGTTGATCACCGGAGTTGTAATCGAGGTTCCCCAATGTGCGACATGTACTGCAGAAGTACGAACCATCCATACATGACGATAAATTCCGGCTCCGCTATACCATCTTGATTCCCAATTTTCCGTATCCAAACGTACCGCCAAAACATTCTCAGCATCTTTTTTTAGATGGGGCGTCAAGTCCATACGAAAGGAACTATACCCATATGGCCAAGTGCCCACATAGCGGCCATTTAACCAAATTTTGGCATTCGCCATGGCGCCATCAAAATCCAGATAAACCCGTTCTCCGGCTTGAAGATTTTCCAGTTTAAAATGCTTTCTATACCAACCTATCCCTTTATAGGGCAGCTTTCCAGATTCACTGGCCAATTCAATACGGAATGGTCCCTCAATAGCCCAATCATGCGGCAGATCTAATTTACGCCAGGAATCATCAGTAAACTCGGTCTTATACACGTCATTCGGTTCAGCCAATTGATTACCGTCCGCTTGCAAACCAAAGCGGAAAAACTTCCAATCCCGATCAAAAAGTTCAACACGCGCATTTCCCATGCGTGTAATTTCCTGCTGTTGTCCAAATAAAGAGAGGGATAACATGGCTAGGATCATTCCAAAAAGTACTTTCATTTAGTATTGTTTATTCATTGATTAAATAAAGTTATGAATCTATACAAGCCTTTTTCTATTTTGTCTTAATAAGGTCGATACGCTGTTCCATGCATTGTAATTTCACGCTCGACACCCACAGATTTCCCTGGCTGACCACCACCAACATATATTTTGACAGTCCCACCTTTTTGTATCAGCTCCCCCTTTTCACTCACTAGGGCAAGATCTTCAGGTGTCAGTGTAAAAGTTATCTTTTGAGAATGTCCTTTTTTAAAAAATACGCGCTGAAAACCTTTTAATGCACTATTAGGCACCTTATAGTTTCCTTCTTTTGGATGAACAACATACAATTGAACGACCTCATCACCATCACGCTCGCCGCTATTTGTCACCTGTACCGTGACCTCAAAGTCAGTGCCTGTTTCGACGGTCGTAGGTGCCTGCAATTGTTTATATTCAAAATTTGTATAGCTTAGTCCATAACCAAATGGATAACGTACCTCACCCGTAAAATAACGATAAGTCCGGTTTGCCATGGAGTAATCCTCAAAATCGGGTAAGTCTGCATCCCGTTTATACGTTGTCAACGGCATACGTCCTGCAGGATTATAGCGACCAAATAGCACATCTGTAATAGCATCTCCAGCCGCCTGTCCGCCATACCATGCCTGTAATAGGGCATCTACATGCTGGGATTCCCAGTCGAAACTCATCACCGACCCCGACATATTGATCAAAACAAGTGGTTTCCCTACTTTTTTCAACTCTTTCAGCAATGCGGTCTGTACTTCCGGAGAGGCCATCGTCGAACGGTCGCCATTGACAAACGCACCATAACCTGCCGCTCCGGCATCGCCCGCTTCACCTTCATAGTCGGCGGTTATACCACCAACGAAAACAATAACATCTGCAGCAGCAGCCTTTTTAACAATTTCTTCAAATGAAGGGCCGCCATCAATTTTTTTCATAATTTCGGTTCCCGCAAGATAGTCAATCGCGATTTGCTTTCCATAACGTTTCTGTAAGCTGCTCAGCGGTGTGACAATTTCTGAGGGCGTACCAAAATAATTTGCTAACTGCGCATGTCCATTATTGGCATTGGGGCCGATCAAAGCAATTCTTTTTATTTTATTGGGATCCAGGGGTAGAATGCCATGCTCATTTTTCAACAGCACCATAGATTCCTGCGCCATTTTATAAGCATGGGCCTTATGCGATTTACTTTCGATCGCTTCGCGACCTATCTTTGCATAAGGTACCAGTTGTTGTGGATCGAACATGCCCAATTGAAACCAAATCTGCAAAAGTCGGGCTAGTGAAACATCTATTTCCTTTTCGGATAATGTCCCTTGTTTTACCCCCTGTTCCAGCAATTGATAGAGATTACCACATTCCAGATCTGTTCCGGCCAAAACTGCCGCACCGACGGCCGCTGTATTATCCGGATGTGTATTATGTCCGCTAGCAAAATCATTGATACCCCCGCAGTCCGAAGTTACATAGCCTTTAAACCCCCATTGCTGCCTCAAAATATTATTAAGTAGCACATTATTCCCACAACATGGCATCCCTTCCAAACGGTTGTAGGCACACATGATCCCATGCACTTTAGCCTTGGTTACCAATTGCCGAAATGCAGGGAGATAGGTATCCCAAAGGTCATAAGCTGATACTTCCGCGTTAAAAGAATGTCGATTATGCTCGGGACCACTGTGCACAGCGTAGTGCTTGGCTGCTGCTACTGCTTTCAAATACTGCGGATCATCACCTTCTAGTCCGCGTACGATAGCTGTTCCAATCTGACCTGTCAAATAAGGGTCTTCACCATAAGTCTCCTGCCCCCTTCCCCAACGTGGATCGCGAAAGATATTGACATTCGGAGTCCAATAGGTCAGGCCCCGGTAACGTTTACCTGTTTTTCCAGCTTTGAGATCTTCATTGAATAATGCGCGACCTTCTGTTGCCGTGAAGTCCCCCATCTGTCTGACCGCAGCCGTATTAAAAGTAGCCGCCATTCCTATTGCCTGTGGATATACCGTGACTTTTTCTTCTGTCCTTGCAACACCATGCAGCGCTTCATTCCACCAATCGTATGCCGGAATGCCCAATCGTGGAATGCCCTTAAACTCGTGCTTCATCATCTGCACTTTCTCCGATAAGGTCAATCGCGCAATCAAATCTTGAATACGTTCTTCCCGGCTTCTTTTCACATCGCGAAAAGCGTAATCTTTATTTTGAGCTGTCCCCTGTTTTCCTCCACAAACAAACAGCAGAAGAAGAACATTCAGCCTCAAAAAACATCGGTTAACTTTCATTTCTATATTTATTTTTATCAGGTATATTTTCTATATCCAAACTTCATCTTGGCCAATAGCCTGTTATAATCTTTTAAACGCCAGCAACCAAGTAAACACGGTCGCCCTTTGTTGTCTTGATATGCAGACGATTTCCCTGCATTGTTTCCTTCATTTTACCATTCTTACGACAAGATACCTTTTGTCCAGGCCAAGGATTATCCAAGATCAAATTGCGGCCCTGTTCGCTTAAAATTTCAACATAAGCAACAGCTCCATTTTCAAGTTTTGAGGAGACTAAAAAAGCACCATCTACACGCAGATTGGCGAATTGTGCAGCTTGCTGTTTGTTCCATACCGGAAATAATTTTATCACCTGATGATGGACACCACACAGCATCTGGTTGATGGTTGTCGGTACAGTACTACAATTTTCAATACCATGTGGGTTATTCAGTTGAAATCCATTCGGGTAAGTATGCCGACTATATTGGTTCAAATGATACAAAATACTATCTACGTTATAACCTACGCGAACCGCTGCCGGGAAAAAACTATTGGTACCATTATTATCAGTCCAGCGCCCCATTTGACTGATCGTATTACGCGCAATGTCAATCCAATATTGGTCACTGCCGAGGTCAAGCTGCATCGCCGGAAAGATATGTTGTATACCCAGTGAATTATCGTTCCACCAAGCAGGCCCCTTTTCAGTATAACGGAAGACTGGTTGACCATCTCTTTCCTGAACCGGAAAAGTGGCAAGATTCTCCTTTACCTGTATCCAATTCGCCGCCAACTGACGGTCCAAATCCAAATAGTCACTCAAATCGGCAGCCAGCTGCAGTGTCTGCCTTACCAGTCCAAGACTTAGAATTGGATTACTATCCCCAACAGTACCTTCATGAATTGCATCGTTAAAAATCACATAACGCCCTTTTGCGTCTTTCTTTACATAATTGCTCCAAAACACAGCTGCGCCGCGCACATAAGGGTATATTTTTTGTGCATAATTGCGATCATAAGTCGTGTAAAACGCCGTTGCCATATTGGTTACACCATAAGACACATTACTTTTTTGACCAAAGAACAAACCTTTATGCTCCACCTGTCCTCCTTGGATATAACCACCAAATGCACTTTCCATGATGGCATTTTGACGGGTTGTTTCCATTCCTTTCGGACCTATTCCCACTGGATACAGCAATCCATCCGAAATCCCAGTTATTTCTTTTGAATAGAACTTTCCGCGTTCCATGAAATCGAGCAAAGGTTGCTCATACGAACCTGCTGCACCAAGATGATTGGAAGAGTAAAGTCCATAGTAAGGCGCCATATAGTTATAATTCAAATGATAATCACCATTCCAATTGGGAATCTCCTGGGTAATCCATGTTCCAAAAATGGGTGGGGCAAATTGCGGATCGCGGCTACAGGATCCCATCACATAGTGAGACAGGTAATATTGTTTTTCGATCACTTTATCAGGAATTTCAATATAAGACTCGGCCCAAAAATCTGCCCACCATTTTTTATGTTCGCGTTCGAGCAGTTTTACATTTTTTAGATCTAAACTAGCTATGGTCTTAAGCACCTTTTCTACACAATCTTTATTTTTGAAATTGGAAGATAAAGCACATACATAGGTTAGCAATTCGCCTGCATCTAAGTTGAAAGCAGGTTGCTGCTGTGTGATTATTTTTCCAGCGGCAGCAGCCTTTGTCGGAATATCTACCAACTCCTCAAAGCCCCTACTGATCAATATTGTTCCATTTCCTCTCGTCTCCTGCTGAGTGACAGCTGGAAACAGTGATTCAGCTGGTGGATTATTTTTAAATTGTTCATCGGCTGGGAGAAGCAGATTTATCTGCCCACTGATTTGTTGCTTCCCTTTGTTTTGAAATTGTAAAATCAAGCAGTCATCTTTCTCGGAAACAAATGATCGGATCTCCAGCGCCTTATCTCCCGTCTGAAAGGTTGAGGTTGCAACTGCTGTATAGAGATCTAAATCAACCTTGTAACTAGCCGTCTTTAACATTGGAATGGCGACTTCCACCTTACCCAATACAGCAGGATAAGATTCATTAAATCCAGATTTTAAACGCCAAAAATCATTTCTTGCCAGGTAGTAGGTCTGCCTATCGGAAGTACCACCAATGGCAACTCCTGTACTGCCGTTCCCCAACAAAGGGGCATCCACAGCTACTTGGGATGGTATCCGTACCGCTGGTCGATCGAATTTAGCCACATATTGCGACACAATAGCTTTACTTTTTTGCAATAATACTTGTTGTACGGCGTTTTGCTGAGCCTGACCTGGTAAATAAGAACTTAAACCAAGGAAACAAGTAAAAAAAACTAGCTTAAGATTTGGCGATTTCATCATGATGCTTTTATTAAAAGACGACTCACTACCACCGTTCCCTAGAACAATTGTAAGAAAATGATTCGGCCAGCTTTTTAGAAGAAATAAAAGTAATTCGGCTTAATCTACTACCGCACAACAGTTATTTTTTTGTTACATAAACGCAGTTCCTCCCTATTTCTCTTTTTAATTTTTAGTGGCAGCAAATTGAAATCAAAGAATAACCAAATTCGTCTTCTTGACATTACTTATTCAGTGCTTGTTCAGTGATGACTCAGTAACAACTGAATAACTAGTGACTGATTACTGTCTAATAATTGATTGAAAATTGTAATTAGATCAAAATTGGTATTAGGATGTTTCCCTTTTAATGTTTATCTTGATTATTTGTTATCTTCTGTTGGCCTATCTAACTGTCTTGCCCATATCCGGACAAAACGCAAAAAAGGATGCTCAACAGCATCCCACACGACTTTAATTGTATTATTAGATTTCTATTCATAAATCAACCTTATTTTTTTATTCTTTTTCCCAGTATATTCAAACGGACCTGGCGACGGATTGGATTTTTTTCGAGCATGACCGAAATAGTCCCGGTCAATCCGGAAAGGTTGCCCATTTCGATCTTCAAATGGCAGACTTGGTATAGCAGTAGCTTGCAATGATCGTGATGTCACCAAATCTCTACTATGTTGCAACCAATTTGCTTGAAACGGAAAGTCCAAATAGACCTTACCTAGCTTTTCCACTAAATTGACTAGAACCGCTTCATTTGTGTCGATCAATGCATTTTTTTCAACCGCACCTTTACTGGTATATGCTTTCATGCGCTGTTCGGCATCAGCATGCACCTCACCCATACGCGCATTCTCCTTGTGTGCTGAAATGCCGACACTACCTTTTAAGTAAACATTGCCATTCAACAATACTGGTAAATAAGCCTTACTATAATCACTAACATCCCCCCCTTTTGCAAAAATATTATTGATAAATTGTACATCTCCACCCGGATTATCCTTTAATGCCGTAATCCTCGTTCCATGCGGTTTCAAATAGGGTGTCAATCGGCTATCGTAGGCAACCACATCTATTTTTCCGGCAAAAAGGTTATGGGCAAAAGCAGCCCCCTGCGCGTTCATTAACAAACTTTTAGGAGAAAGCATAATATTATTGGCAACGAATGCCGGCCCATGTGTCACTTCAAGAAATACATCAAGATCGTTCTGATACAATAAGTTGCCCATAACCTCTGCTCCCTGAGCCATCCAGTCCAACCAGATTGCCTTATCTGTGCGAAAGATTCGATTATTTCGAATGCTAACATCTACAGCGCCATGAAATTTAATCCCTGCCATTTCCGCTCCTGTAAACAGGCGCTCGATATGGATATCATGGATGGTATTCTTGTCTATCGTACTGAAAGAACAGCCCATACTGCCCACAATACCGGCCTGCTCACAATAAGCAACCTTATTGTTGCCCACATAATGACTACCGACACTGTCCTTGTTCCATCCGAAAGCCAAGGCTCTTTTTATCGTACCGACATAACCTTCAGCCGACTCGGTATCTTTATTATCATAGGCATCACCATATTTTCCTAGCGCAATCCCGACACATTTGGAATATTGTATGGTATTATTAATAATTCGCCAGCCCTTACTCCAATGTGTTCCTAAGAGTCCTTCCTGCTCTGCAGTCGGTGGAGCCCAATTGGTAGCGGCCTGTTCCATGACGAAACCATCGACCGTGATAAAATTGACAAATGGACGATCGGGATAGAAAACCCTGCGCCGTACATTGATTTCGACATTTTCCTGATTGGGGTTGACCTGTGGAAATCGCGCCCATATAACGGTATTTTCTTTGTCTACCGAAGCCCACCACCCTCCTTTTGGGGAACGGTCGGCCAACAACTGCTCTTTAGATGCAGCTTCCATTAGCCAATGACCATTTAGATAGACCGCGCCACGATGATATTTCCTTTCTTTAGGAGTCGGCCAAAACCAATCCCCACGGATCTCCTCAGCAAAGGGATTAAATGTACCAAAAAATGTATTGGGTAAGTCCAATTGCCAAATATCGTCATGCACTAACTTCCAGCCCCTCACTTCTTCGGAGCCTTTAATAATTACTTTCTCACCCTTTGCTGCACGATAGGTAATGGGCTGTTTTACCGAAACGCCACCGCGTGGCGGAACAACACTTTCCCGGTATACCCCCTCATGGACTGTAATAATATCACCGGGCATCGCAAGCTTTGCTGCAGCCATAATGCTGCGGAGGGGTTTTGCTGGAGTGCCGGCCTGCGTATCACTTCCAGTGATCGCAACATGGTATTCCCTAGGCTTCGATTTAATCTGTGCCGACAAGGTTCCAAATCCCAAAAAGAAAATACAGGTTAGAAAAAAAGTAATTTTCATTTTAATCAATTTAATGCCATAAAAACTATATCCGGCCTAAATGGGCCGGATATAGTTTTTAATATCCTTTTGCTCTTGTCAATTTTGTTAATAGTTGCTTACCCGAACCATCTTTGTTGATCCGATAAAGATTCCAATGATCTTTATCCAATTCTTCGAGTCTAAAACTCTGCGTAGGATCCACTAGATATTCTTTCACCCATCGCGGGAATGCATTTGCCGCACGGGCATTTTCCCAGGTGCGAATCACCTTGAAAATAGCGTCTTTCTGCGGACAGCTTTCCACCTGTTTTTGATTCAGTTTTAAACTGTAGGTCGATCCCGTCCCCACGGACATGGCCTGGATATGCTCATATTCTTCTACAGTAGACTTTTCTGTAATAGGGAAATTCCCACCCATTCCTACAGGAAAGAAATTGGCTTGGCACACATCCCTTAGATCCTTCCCTTGACTTGTTGTACTACCCCATTCTCTTGTTTGCGCATCATATAAATTTTTTCCCCCACCTACATTCCAGATACTTTGATAATGCCATGACCCCTCGGACAAAGTAGCCCCTGTAAATCGAATGTCAGCTAGGCCATGCTGCTTCGCGCGATCAAACATCTTACGGAAAAAGCGTTTGGCCGAATAGTAACCATGACCATTATTGAACAAGAATTCCTGACCGTCAAAATCATAGTATCCCAAACCATTGATTGCGCACACATCGGCATAATATTCGGCTATTTTATCTTGCAACTGAATATTCGGAATCAGACCATCATAACCATAGTCAATGGTAACCTGTAGTTTGTACAAAGTATCCTGTGCTTTATGCGCAGTAGCTGTTGTTTTCCAGTAGCCTCGTTTCACATTGAGTAAACGATAAGGTTTGGTATCGCTCACACCTAAATAATGGATAAGCTCTTTCCCGATTTTAATAATATTCAGGCTTTTAACGTGTCCTTCCCAACTGCCTATTTCATCCAAATGCGTCGGATCATCCACATAGATGAGTGTATCTGTAGCACTAATAGCCTTTGCTAGCGGACGTTTTTGTTGATACCAGATACTATCGCTTGGAACCGGACTTGCATCTTTCGTGCCCGGAGCCAGGGCATTCGTTATCGGGGTACGACCGATAACAAGATTGTGCTTGGCTGCCAGCACCGCATATTCCTTATGAGAAAGTGCTTTCCCATCGGAGAATTTCAGCGGCTTATGCTCAAAGTTTTTACCGTCAATATAGCCTGCATTTCCGCGATCAGGCCGTAAAAATCCTTGATCATACAAGCTGATAGCCTTAAATCCCAACCGGTCAGCATATCCTATCATATTGTCATATTGTCCACCCTCGGTCAATACATCAGGTACAAAGACTGCTGGATCTTTGATCCATTTTCCATTGACGGTCGGATATGGCAAGCCCTCTTTTAGGACAATATCTTGAATCACATCCATCAAAGCCGTACTATCGGGACTTCCCCAAAGGGCTATCGACGAACCGATATAATCGACACCGGGCAAGGGTTGAACCTGCAAATGGTTGGGCTTGTTTGAAGGCATATTGGGAATCAACGAATAATACACCTCACGCGGACTTCTACGGTCCCGAGATTGGTAGGTAATGGATATCCGTCCATTTTTATCCACCTCAGCTGCATTGCCGTACATAATCCGATAATAAGGTTCTTTGTGCGCATAGAAGGCAACATCGCTGATACCATTTCCACCTAAAGTAAATATTTGACCTTCATGCAGGTCATTTGGCAATGGAAAACGCGCAGCGTCCGGTGAATGGATAATATACTGAAATGGTGCTGCATCGCCTTGAATATCTGCTGTTCCGCCCAATGTATTGTCATTGAGTGCCAGCATACCAATCGCGTAGTTGACTGCCTTGCTCGTATCCCGGCTGACACCAATAATCTCGCCCAGTAAATTGGTTATATTGGTATGATATGATCCCCATTGTATAGCCTCAATTTCTTTCGAGTTTGTCAAAGAAAGAAGTTTCATCTTGAAGTACTTCGACTGCGGTAAGATGCTGATGCGTGCGGTGGAACCGTTAGGATAAGCCAGAGTCATGATTTTATCGCTTGCAGAGTAGTTCGCCCGATTTGGATAGGTATAAAGCCTTTTCTTCGCATTATATAGTACCATCAACGGGGATGGTTTATCAGCGGGACTAAATTCCGGACTCGATTTTTTTGTAATGTTCTGCATGCTCGTGATGTAACCTTTTTGGTCGATCACAATTTTAAAATAATTGGTCTTTAATGTCGTTTGGCCATACCCCACCGTTGACAAGGCAGTCAATCCGAGACATAGCAGTTTAGCTTTTAGAAATTTCATTCCCTTTAATTTTAAACGTATCGTATTTAGTTCTCATTTATAGGTCAACAGCCAGGGATTCCCCTGCTTTTATGTTGACCTTGTTCTTCCAATCCCAAAAAGCATTCTCTCCCAGAGGCCGAGCCGCTTGGGCAGCATCTTCTGCCAATATTGTGATATGAGCGTCGTAGGCAGTTGGATTTTGAAGTGTCAAAGACAAGCCCCGAGCTGTTTTCTTTATCGTCTTGATAACAATATGATCAAAGGCATAAGCTGTCCCTTTGTCCTTGCGGACGTAAAGTCCTGGTATCTCTAGCGCCATCAATGCGCCATTGGTTTCATTCCATCCTGTTTTACCACCATCGCCACGTGATCCCCGACTATCTGCGTCACAGTAGGTTAGACGTTCGGTGATCTTACCATTGGGTTGTACACCTTCGGCATGCGCATGGATAACGTCACGCATCAGGTCAGCATACAAGCTTACGCCGGTTTCCCGGAACAACTTGAAGAGGACGTCGCCAGACTGCGTACAGAATCCCGGGGCACCATGTTTGTTTTGTGTACTCGCCCAAACTGCCCCTGTGAGGTTGGCACCCAATTTTGCCAAGGCTGTATTTTCAGGCAGCCGATACGGAAAAGAGACTGTCCAGGACGCCGTATAATTCGCTAGATTTCTAGCCTGTTCCAAGTATTCGCGTTGGCCTGTTTGTTCAAAAAGTGTCATTAACGAAGTCGTCAATGCAATTGCAGTTTCGGAATCTGCATTCTGCAAAATATCGCCACAGGCTCCCGAAGTAAATCCGACAAGCGCAAACTCATCGTAATATTTTTTTGCAGCCTGCTTTGCAATTGCTAGATAATTATCATTATGAAAATAGGAAGCGGCCAATGTCAAACCAGCAACAGCCATCGCTCCGCCTGTTGTATTATAAGCTGCAACTTTACCTGATTCAACAGCCAAATAATTACCCCAGGTTCCTTCTTCTTGCCAAGTCTTTACAAATGCATCCGCAAGTTGCCGGGTTGAGTTTTCCCATTCTTGCGAAATCAAAGAAGATTTGCCCTGTTTTTTTAATAACATAAACTGTTTCACCATCCAGTACAGTACATCAGCATTTTTACGCGTCAATCCGATCCCTGGATTTAGTTTGGCACCATCACGGTAAATAACCTGGCCATCTGCTCCCAATACATCATAGTAGTATCCGCTTGCTCCGCGCCCCTGTGGCAAAGCAAAGTTAAACGTATGACTTACGCGATTGAAATGGGCAGTATCTGCCAAAGCCAACATAGGATAGGTATTGATCAATCCGCCTACCCAACCATAAGACATCCAATCGGCATTTTCAGGACAGTAAAACCCAACCCCATCTTTTGCATAATAGCGTTCATCAATATTTTTTGCCATACGCTTAAAAACCTCGCTCATGGGCATCAGATTACGCGGAGCTGTTTCCATGACATGCGATTTTCGTTCTTGCATAAAACGTGCGTACAACTTTGAAACATCATCTGCTGGAAACACAATTCTTGTCACTCGGATCTGTAATTCATCACCTGGAGCTACACTTATCCCACGGTCAGGACTTTCACTAAAGCCAATAAACTCGGGCTTACGTGACCTTACTCCGGGAGCGCTAATGACAAAGCTTGCAAGACTCCGATCTCTGCTCTCTTCAATAATGAGTGCATGATCTTTCACTTCATCCTTCCATGTAATCCCTTGATCGGTAAAAAGAAAAACTCCCTTTTGTTGCTTCCGATCCAAATAGGCCATCAGTGGTGTGCTGGTATTACTGATGTTTACTTCTAATCGAGAATTAGCACCAAATTCCGGAGAAAGCTGTGGTATGGGGTTAGACGTAAGGGCCAGATCTTTGCGGTAATAATCTGTTTTGTCCAAACCCGTTGCATATTCCCGATTAACGATCCGTTGGCGATTGCCATTATAAACAACCGCGGGAATCATCACGAAATTGTCGCTCGACCAATCATAAGCATCAAACGCAACCGCCGCCCCCACATCTTTCATGGCCTTTTTCGCCTTAAAGGTAAATCGATAGGTCACCACATTGGTCCCCTTCTTTTTTAGGACCTCCTGCTTAATATCCCAATTGTCCGAATACGATCCTATAGCTGAACTCCGTACCAATTTCGCGCCCTCGTATTGGCAATCCAACAGACGGAATAGAGATTTCCTATCCCGACGCTCTGGGAGCCAATCCTGCGAAAAGCTATTCAAAGCCAGTACACAAAGTAGAAAACTTCCTACTATTTTTTTCATTCCTTTTATTTATTTAGTTTGACAAACGATTCTTTTTTTAAACTCGAAAAAATCTGTTCTCAAATATTTTACTTACCCCTGTCCTTCAAATGTAATTACTTTATAGAGCAAAAGAGTTGGACTGGCTATGCAGTCCAACTAAAAAACATTAATGGATACACCTAAACCACGCTATGTTAATTTTCAAATTATAGTTATTTTAAAGGGTCAAAAGTTCCACCCCATTCTGTATTTTGTTCAATTTTTGAGTTTCTATCGATAACTTCTTTATGGATTGGATAAAACCAATGCTGTAGATCCACTTTAAATTGATACTGGTTATCACCATCTAAATTTTCGACATATTCGAAACGGAATAGCTTACGCACCGCCGGATCATACATATCTTTGGTCCAATCGAAACCTACTAAACTGCTTTCATTTTTAATCACAGCATTTAATCCTGAGCGATATTTCAGATTATTTAAAATATCATACCGCTTCCACCGACGTAAATCTGCGAACCGCTTCCCCTCGTAAGCGAATTCAATAAAACGTTCATCCATATAGGCTTGACGAATATTTGCCTGCGAGCTAGCTGTTATACCATAATTTCCGCTGCCTGCTTCGATTCCGGCCCTTTTACGGATATCATACAGAACACCCAGCGCCTCCGCTGACTTTCCTGTTTCATTGGCACATTCACCATAATTCATTAGCACCTCCGCAAAACGAATTTCAATCCAGTCGGTTTTCCCTTCATAAACTGTAGGAATTGTCAAATCTCTATCCACTCCTTTTAATTGAAAATAACCTGATGAACTGCCGCCAACACCTTTTCCAAGCTCATTAAAGATCAAGGTTGAATACTTAAATCCAGTAGGTGAAGTTGGGTCTGCTATTTTTTTCCAGGCATTCCAATATTTCATTCCACCAGTCAATACATCTTTTGCGGGATATGCGGTACCTGGACTAAAAATAGTTGCGTAGAACCGTGGATCACGTCCAACGTAAAAATCAGTCATAAATTGCTCATTATATACTGGATCATTAACCAAGCGATTGAGATCCAATTTTAACGGCGTTCCGTCCTTTTTAGGATAGGCCATTAACAGAGGAAAAATCGTTTGATTATCATTTGCACCATCCTTCGTCAGTGGTTCGGGACGAATATTTTTTTGATCAAGCTTATGATCAGGCATATAATATTGGTTTAGCATAATCACTTCTTTATTGCGTTCATTATACCAAATATCTTCAAATTTACCTTCATACAAGCCCTTACCCATTCTCTTTAAGAAATCAACAGCATCCTTATTCGCCTTATAGGCGGCTTCCCATCTCTTTTGATCGTTATTCGGGTTGAACAAAGGACTAGCATAACGTAATAGTACCCTGCCCTTAAATGCCATTGCCGTCCCTTTATCTATGCGACCATAGTCATTTCCCGTCCAAACATCAGGAAGATTTGCGATGGCATCATCAAGGTCCTTCAAAATCTGTGTCATACATTCCGTTGTTGAATTACGGCTTACAAATAACGAGGGTACATTCGTTACATCCTGAAAATGTAGAATTAAAGGAACTCCCCCTACGTTCCAAACTTTACCCCAATAATCCCAGGCTCGCCAAAAGAGGGCCTGACCGACCATTTGCTTCTTTTCAGCATCGGAAAGTACGCTTACAGTTTCCATTTTATCCAAGAAAAAGTTGATCCGGTCTATATTGGCATAATCCAATTTTTGACCTTGGTTATCGATAGTAATCAATCCCCGTGCAAAGTCTCCCATACTTGTCGGTCCATTCATACCTTCATCGGTACCGTTGGCCGAAGGAGACCATCCCGGCATCATTTTTCCATAAACATCTGTCAAATAGGAATTAATCATGGTCTTATCCATCCAGACATTGTCCGGATTGATTGCACCCGTATTTTTATAATCTAAACTACAGCTGGTCAAAAACGCCAGACAGATTCCGTATATTAGTTTTTTAGATTTCATTTCTCAAAACATTTAAAATTTAACATCGATACCAAAATTGTAGGAGCGCAGTACAGGGAACGCATTTCCACCACCAATCTCCGGATCATAGTATTTATTAAAAGGACTGATCACAAAAAGATTCGTTCCCGTTGCGAAAATCCTTACGTTATCAAAAACTTTGCTGTAAAATTTTCCCTTCGGTAAATCATAGCTCAAAGTCAGGTACTTCATTCGCATAAAACTGCCATTTTTCAACCAGTAGGAACTATTTGTTTGATAAGTATTGGAATTATTGGCACTTACGCGTTTTGGCAATGTCGCATTCGGATTTTCTGGTGTCCAGCTGTCCGAATACCATTGATCCCACATGCGGTTCCACTCTACCCCTCCAGCAAGATCGTTCATCCACTTTTTCTCGCCTAAACGTCCAGAAAGCATCATATCAAGATGAAATCCCTTCCAACTTCCGCCTAAATTAAGTCCATAGACAATGGGATAATTATTTGGTTTTAACATTACACGATCCCAATCATCAATATTTCCATCAGGTTTGCCATTGGGCCCACTTAGATCCTTATAAACCATCATACCCAATGCGGGTGATAAACCATTGTGTTTATAATTCGGATTGGCCTCAACAAACGCATCCACATCAGCCTGGGTACGCAAAATACGATCGAATTCCCAACCTTTGATTGTGCTTAGCGTCTTGCCCACCGGAATATCGATCCATTGCGCATTTTGCGCATAATCTTGTGTAATTACTTTATTCCAACCATAGGACATCGTTAAATTAGCATGATAAGAAAAGTCCGGCCGATCTTTACGGTACCCTAACTGCAGATCGAAACCTTGGGCCTTAACTTTTGCATAGTTTTCGGCTGGCATAGATAAACTAAATGTTGATGGTAAAGTCGTTTGACGATTCCTTAAAATGTCATAGGAGTTGCGATACCAATAATCCAGTGAAATATTCCAATTTTTCAAGAAGTTCATATCAACACCCGCATTGTAGCTCAATGCTTTTTCCCATGTCAGATTAGGATTAACTACGCTACCATAGCCAAGCCCTACGGATTGTGAAGGACTTGTACCAAAATAAGCCGAACTTCCAGCTTGATAAGATTCTTGCCATTGCCAGCCGCCAACAGCATCATTACCTGTTAAACCGACTGAGCCCCTAAATTTTAAAAATTGGATCAATGATTTATTGAAGAATTTTTCTTCTGACGCTACCCAGCCCACTGATCCAGCAGGGAAGAATCCCCATCGCTTGTCGGGAGCAAAATTCATCGAACCATCTTCACGGAACGAGAAATTAAATAAGTATTTATTTGCATATGTGTAGTTAAACTGTCCAATATAAGACATCCGACCACTGACCCAATCAGTATCTCCATTGGCCCATCCATCGGCACGCGCGCTGCTGGCTGCCCAGAACTGGTCGGTTAAGTAAACTGGAAAAGTTTCTCTTCCTCCAGTAATACCAGATCCCGCGCCTTCATACCATTCTGTCACCAAAGCCGCAGAGACGCTATGCACATCATTAAATACATGGTCATAATTTAACTGGACATTGAATTGTTTGTCATCACTATAGGTTGATTTTCGCTCAATATAATCCTTCCCAACCCAGCTTGACTTTCTCATGCTAATGATGTCCGCGTCCGCTGTAGAAATAATACGGTTATTCGGACCGCTTCTTTTCATTGAAAACACGGGGTAATTCTTGTAAAACTTCCTATTTAGTTCGTTCGCCCAACTTCTTGCATAAGATACTTTAGCTTTTAATCCTTCCAAAAATGGGGCTTTATAGGTTCCGCTCAAGATTAATTGTGGTTTCAACATTTGAGATCTATTGTAACCTGCTGTACCGTCCACACTCGCTCCCATATTAGCGATCCATCCATAATCCACATATTGACCGTTATCTGTATACACTGGCTGATCGGGCTGCCAAACTCTCAACTTACCATAATTAGCCTGAGCATCTTCAAAGACAGCATTGCCCGTAAAATTATTATACAATGCAAACCCCGAAAAGATTTCCAGATCTTTGGTAATATCTGCAGTTACGTTCATCCGAATATTATACTTATCGTACTTCAACGGATCCAAAAATCCCGTTTGCTTAACATAGGATGCCGCACCGAAATACCGAACCTTATCGCTACCACCATTTACACTGAGGTTATGTGTCTGTGTGGATGGATTACGCCAGACTGTTTCCAGTTGATCGTACCCCCAGCCATTATTAATCGTTTTATAATGATCTAACTCCTCCTGTGACCATGCCCACCCAGCAGGGTCAGCTGCCCCATTAATACGATTATAAAGTTCACCGGCCTGTACAGCACTCGTCAGGTTTACATTTTTAGTTCGCGTATCAACGCTATAGCCGGTAGAGTAATTAAATACTGGTTTGCCTTGATTCCCCTTTTTTGTAGTTACCAGGATTACCCCTCCAGCAGAACGTGAACCGTAGATCGCTGCCGATGCAGCATCCTTTAATACCGAGATCTCATCGATTTCATTTGGACTTAGGTTATTAAAATCGCCTGCACCTCGAACGACGCCATCAATCACATAAGTAACATTCTGGTCATTGAGTGAGGACCTAGTACGAATGCTAATACTTGGTTGTGATCCCGGAATAGCATTTACTGTACTCACATTCACTCCTGGCAATCTACCGATAAGAAGATTTCCAGCAGAAGTTGTTGGAATAGCATTCATCCGCTCATCGACCTTCATTGTCGAAATCGCCCCTGTGAGCAGTGATTTTTTCTGCGTGGTATATCCGACTACTACAACCTCATTCAGATCGCTCCTTCCTTCTTTCATTGAAACATCGTGCGTCCGTTGTCCTCCAACAGCTCGCTCCACTGTTTCATGTCCAACATAGGTAAAAACCAATACTCCGGATGAAGATACTTTGATCTGATAACGACCATTTTTATCCGTAGTCTGTTGATTTCGCTTCCCCTTTTCAGAAACGGATACACCGATCATAGGTTGTCCATCCTTGTCAACTACGCGACCATTTACAATGATGTCTTCTTGAGCATGATCAGATGCAACTATTTCCTGATGCTCACCCTCCATTAAAATTGCTCTTGCTTCCGCTTCCATGGGACTGGAGGCGACAGCCAAAGCACAAAAGAGCACGACATTCTTTGTGCTTTTGTGCCAATTTTGAAACTGTGTTAATTTCGCTTTTTTCATAATTATCTGTATTCAGGGTCCCCTAGTCTCAAAAGAAAAGACAATAGTGAACTTGGTTATTTATAAGTCTTTATTTTTCATAATTGATGACAGGAATAAATCTCAGGATAATAAATAGCGAGAACCACCAGTAATTTGCTCTTTTGTAATGTTTTTTTGCATTAAACATTTTACATACAAGATGCGCTAATTTTATACTTTCATATTTTTTTTTCTTACCTTTAACTACATTATGCAACCGGTTGCTACAAATTATGATTTTTAAACCTATTTGAGGCTTTTATTATGATGCAGCATATTTATGAAAACTTTACTTTCCCCCCGGATCAGTCGTTTACTGTCCGTAGTGAAGAACTGGAAATCAAAAAATACACTTCATTAAAGTCACATCTCAACTTTGAGATTGTCTTACTGGGCAACTGTATGGGGAAACGGTTTATAGGCGATCACATTGAGGATTTTGAAGGTGATGAATTGGTATTGTTAGGAAGCTATCTTCCGCATTGCTGGCAATATTACAATACAATCGATAAGGATAAACCCGCTACGGCATCCATCGTGCATTTTTATCCTGATTTTTTGGGTAAAGATTTTCTGACCAAGCCCGAAGCAATTCTTCTGAATCAATTGTTTATCAATGCTGCAAAAGGAGTGCTATTTTCTGGACCAATAGTTAGACAGGCAAAAGATATTCTCAATGAGATGTTGGTTGCCACAGGGCTGTCCCGCGCAGTATTGATGCTACAGCTCCTAGACAAACTTGCCTTATCCAATTCCTATAAGACATTATCTTCACCATCTTTCAATATCATTGAAAATTCGACAGATGCCAATCGTATTAACCGGGTTTTCGAGTATATATTCAAGCATTTTAGAGAGGATATAACGCTACAAGATGTAGCCTCTATAGTGCCCATGTCTTCCTCAGCCTTTTGTAGGTTCTTCAAAATGCAAACCAACAGAACCTTAGTGGATTTTATCAAAGAAATACGCATTGGTCATGCGGCAAAATTATTGATGGAAGGAAAGTACAATATTACGGAGACCTGCTACAAAAGTGGGTACAATAATATTTCAAATTTCAACAAACATTTTAAAGATGTTAAGGGGAGTTCACCCCGGGATTTTCTAAAGCAATATCGCACACCAGAAGCTATTTATGTTTAAATTCATAAAATAGATTCGTTGCGGCCCATTTTTGTCCGGCTGCGGTACCGCTGACACCTTGTTGATAGGCATCCATCAACGCGTTCCATTCGGCGCATTTAGGACTGTAGGATTCAGCAAGCTTACCCATCTGATCAAGGTTGGCACCCACTGGGACACGAACTGTCATGACAATGAGCTTATCGAAACGATATAATGCGATCCGTTCATAGCCTGCTTTCTTAAAACCTGCCTCTACTTCTGGCCAAACATGACTGTGGTAAGTTAGATATTCCTTTAATTTTTCTGGATTGTCGACAATATTGACAACAAAGACATGCTCTTCATATTGCGGCGGTACATTGGGTTTTGACCCCTCCCCTTTGCACCTAACAAATGCCATTGAAGTGCATAATATAATTAAGCGAACCAACATTTTCATCTTCACTTTCGTTTAATATTTTTACTAAATGAGCTTTCTTCCATTCAATCTTTACTTCGCCATGTTATTCATTGGCTAGTGATATTTTCCACGAATAAGGTCAATTAAAATAAATATAAATCATGATCATGACGAAGGCCAATCCAGCCCAAGTCAACCAAACTGAGCGAGATTGACCAGACTCTTTTGCATTCGATCCATCGAATAAGGTCGGCAGCTCCGAATTTACAGTGGATTTGGTCAAGAAAGATACCACCACAATGATCAGACTCAAAGCTACAAAAATATAAAAAGAAAGCATCAGAAAATGTGGCCAGAAGCCTCGGTATGGATAATTTAGGACATGACAAACACCCAGAATCAAACAAATTAGACCACCTCCGTATAAGACAACTTCGGCTGCTGTCCCGTTAATTCCACGCCAGATCACTCCCCATAAAAAAACGACGGCCAAGGGTGGTGCCAAAATGGAAACCAAACCTTGCGTTAAGTCAAAAAAACCTTTTCCAGAATAAGAAAATAGCATCGCTATGCCAATTCCCACCAGCGCAACTAGGACCGTCACCCATTTTCCCATACGCCGCTGCTGATTATTATCCAACACTTTAAATTGCGGAACAACATCTAACGTAAACACGGTACAAAATGAATTCAGGCTTGATGATACCGTATCGACTAAAGACGCAATCAGCGCGGCTATGCTCAATCCCAAAAGACCATGTGGCATCAATTGTTTGATCATAGTAATGTAGGCATTATCCGGAGCAGTATCCTTAAATAATACGAAACACATGATACCAGGCAAAATAAATATAATCGGCATGATAATCTTAAGTGCACCGATAAATAAAGCGCCATATTGCCCCTCTTTTAAATCTTTCGCAGCTAAAACCTTCTGTACGATCGTCTGGTCAGCACACCAATAATATATGGCTACGACAGGATAGCCCAACACGATGCCAACCCATGAATATTCGGGATTTGAAGCAGGTAGAAATAATTTCCAATACGATGCTGGAGTTTGGTTGATCAACGCATCGAGATGACCAATCTTCTGAAAACCAAGGAAGGTCAAAATAATCGACGATACAATAATGATAATGGACTGGAAGACACCTGTACGGACAACAGCTTTCAATCCGCCTATGGCAGTAAAACTTGTTGCGACAATACCAATAATGACGATTGCCGTAAATAACTGACAGCCGAAAATACCTGAGATAAGCAGCCCTCCAGCATACAGGGCGCTGCCCAGCCACACGACTAAAATGGAAATCAGGCTATAGACGATTAGAAAATTATAAGACCTTTTGCCAAAACGAATCAGCAAAAATTGCGGTATAGTACTAATCTTGGTTTTTAGATAATAAGGCAAGAAAACCATGGCCAATAACATCAGAAAGATCCAAGCCAATAATTCGAAGTTACTCGCAACAATACCATGCGAAAAACCAATGCTGGCAAATCCGATTAACATCGTTGGTCCGGCATTAGCTCCAAAAATAGAGAATCCAATCTGCCACCATTTTAAGGAACGCCCCCCCAGAAATATATCCTGTTGATTTTTCTCTTTTCTTGAAAAACGAAAACCTACATATAAAAGAACTAAAGCATATATTGTTAAAACCAGGTAATCAATATAATTAAATGTTAAATTCATAATCAGGTCCGCTTTTTATTGTATTACATACTGACCAAAGGATTGTACCCCGGGACATCCTGCTTTAACCAGACCTGCTCCCTAAGTACCTTATTTTCCTTTAGGCAATAATCCCAATTGATACGTACGGGCAATCCATCCGATTCTGGTAAATGGAACTGTCCATTTTCCAATGATGGTCGAATCAAAAAATACTTTTCCAAGCCATACATCAGTGAATACAGGTATTCTATCATGCCGGTTTCTTTGGCTGTAGTCATTAAAAAGCTCGAATATAAGGAATAACCGCCAGAAGATAACTGCAAATTGCGATCCGCACATAAATCCCTAACTTCCATCCATTCTTTTATTCCACCAAATTGGGTCGGAACGGGCTGTAAATGTTTTATCCCACAATTGGCAAGCATCGGAAATATTTTAGAGGTCCGCTCAGATTCGCCATAAGCTACGGGAACTGACGTACGCTTGCACAGCTCCTCAATCTGATCATAGGCCGCTGAATGTAACGGTTCTTCGAGCCAAGCCAATTCATCCTCACCAATAGCATCCAAAAATCTAAATACCTCTTTGCAAGACCATATCTGATTGACATCCACCGCTACCCGCATGTCTTTTCCCGCCATTTTGCGCACATGTTTTACACGTTCGATGTCAGCCGCCAGATTTGTACCGAAGTCCTTTCCAATCTTCATCTTATAGCAATCCACTCCAGCATCCAAAAAGAGCGCAACTTCCTTTTCCAGTTCCTGTAATGTATAGTTAGTTCCACCACCACTTCCATAGATTTTTACGCGGTTCCGATTGCCACCGATATAACGATATAATGGTAGATTACGACGCCTGGCTGCCAAATCGTATAAAGCCATATCCACCTGTCCTAAAAGAGCTGATGCCGCACCTTTAAACCCTTCATTTCGAATAGACCAGTACAACTTAGGAAAAAATTCTGCATAGGTTAAACCTTCACAATGGAACAATATGGGAAATAGGCAGGTTTCCAAGATATTGGTATAACTATTATAAACAGGTGCTTCTCCTACAAATCCCTCAGCATCTTCGATGCGAATAACTGATATGCCAAAACTTGGAAATGGCCCCATCGTCGCATCCTGAAAAGGAGTTATGTTGGCAACAGGTTCCAAAACTCGAATACTGACTTTTTGGATATTAAAAATCTCCTGATCTATTCTATTCATTTATTATCATTAAACGTTTGAAGGATTTCGTTATAAATATTGACTGGCAGCACGCCTTGTTTGATTGCGTCTAAAGAATTCTGCAGCTGTTGCCTGTTAGCTGCCCCCAGGACTATTTTGAATACAGCATTCATATTCAATAAAAACCGTAATGCGAGCACTTCCAATGGTAAATTATGCCGTTCTGCAATAGCCTGAATTCGTCGCGCTTGTTCAACCGTCCCAACGTCGAGCCATTCAGGTATACGCTGTGAAAACTCCTGAAACTTACAACCTAAAAGCCCCATATTCAGTGGACTCGCCGCACAATATTCCGTTTGGGACTTTTGGCATATCGGTATACTATTTTGGAGCGCCTCTATACTACATGCGTTCAGCTTATTATACTCCATAAGAATATCAAATCGACCTTCTTTCAGAAATGGTAGGAACCAACTAGGGGGATTTCCGCCGATGCCAATTTTTTTGGCCAATCCTTGTTCTTTAAAATGCTCTATAGCTGAAATTACCCTTTCAGCGTTATCTACCGTCAATACTGCAGGTTCATGTAAAAAAAGTACATCAACAGTTGATACCCCAAGTGTCTTTAAACTTTCGTCTACACTACGCTGCATGCCAGCAGTGGAGTAATCGTATTTAGCTTCGGTAGCGACATAACTTTTTAATCGGCCAACTTTTGTGCTAATTAAAGGTCTTTCACCGGTCCATAGTTCCAGAGCCTGCCCAACAATGGACTCTGCATCTCCATAAGCCGGAGCGGTATCCAAAGCATGTATACCATGAGATAATGCTTCATGAATTGCCTGTATAGATTCTTCAGGATCTACGCCCCCCCATACACCACCCAATCCCGCTGTACCTAATATTATTTTATCTATTCCCAGATTACCCATCGCTTTTAGTTGAATTATAAGATCTAAATTACTAAGAAGCAACCATATAATCTTTAAGATTTACAGTGAGAACTTTTAATGCTTTCGTAATATGATATTCCACCCCTTTTAGCGAAATTCCCATTTGTCGAGCAATGTCTTTACCACTGATGTATTGATGCCGGCTCAGTTCAAAGACTTCCCGGGTCTTAATGGGCATTGTGTCCAACGCCTGCTCTGTTATTTTCTTAATTTCTTTCAGAAAAATTCGCTCTTCATTTATTTCATTGAGATTATTGATCTGCAATTGCAGCTCCCATTCGTTCCAACTATCTAATGGTTCTATCAGTTGACGATGGATTCGTTGGTGTTTCAAATAGTCTAAGGCCTTATTTTTTATGACTTTTAACAAGAAACATCTCGGAGACAACAATGTTTCTTCTTGCATACGTTCCCATGTTGCCATTAAGGCATCAGCTGTAATATCTTCCGCAACAGCATCAATGCGAACAAAAGATTTGGCAAACAAAAAGGATCGTTGATGATACTCTTTAAATAATTGATCAAAATGCTGTACTATCTGTTTCATTACATAATTAGGTAATAGGAAAAGTCAAATCATTTCCCATCTATTTTTATGTAAAGTTTAAAATCTACCAGCGACACAACTAGGTCAAATTTGACCATTATCGGTGTTTTATTTGCAAGGCTATTCTTACATACGACTTTCGATGAACAATACTCCTCCTACAAATATCACATCCATTCCAAAGAATAGGTAATGAAACAAAAAACAGCTGCGAACAAAGATGTCCGCAGTTGTTTTGAATTGTTAAGGTTGTAAGTTCTTACTTTATTTTATCCAGGATCAATACCGCACCAGCATCGGGCTCTAATGTTATGGTAAAAACCTTGGACGTAAGTCCAAATTCTTTCTTATCAACCACATTTTTTCTGAGTGCCTGTGCATCCTGACTCCACAATTGCGCTTTGAAACGATCAGGTGTTCCAAGAAAGGGAAGATCAATTTTCATATCCTGTTTTATCTTTGCCCCAAGCATAGCAATATACCAGCGATTACCCGAGCGACGTGCGATAACACCACATTCACCAATGTCCGATTTGAGCACTTTAGTTTCATCCCATGTGACAGGGAGGCCACGATAGAATGCTGCCGCATTTTCAGACTCATCGATCAGCGTTTCGTGCTCTCCTCCCGCTCCTCCGGCTTTATGTGGTGCATCCGCCGGACGATCGTACCAATAGATAAACTGCCATGGACTGTACAACATCACTGCTTTAGCCATTTGGGCAGCCTTTCCCCCCATTTTGGTATTTACGCGAACAGCATGATAACAGTTGGTATAATCACCAGCACCTGCAATAGCACGTGTAAACATTGTGATCAAACTCTGTTCAGAACTTGGTGATTCTTCATCGCCACGTATGCCTTCTTGCGTAATGAGATTGGGAAAAGTTCGTGAATACCCAGTAGGTCGGTATTCATCATGTACATCAACCATTAACTTGTATTTAGCAGCCTTGCGGATTGCTTCGTGCAACCAAACCGTCGCCTGTTGCCCACCGACATTGACAAAACCAAATTTAAGTCCTTTGATACCCCATTTATGATAGATCGGCAAGATTTGGTCCAATTGCGTTTCCAAAGCTCTTTTATTCACATATAGTAAGATGCCTATATTTTTCTTAGCAGCATAGTCAATAATTTGCTGCAGGTCCAGAGGTCCTTTTGAACGTGCCGGATCAACATTTACGCTAGAAGCATCAGATGATGTCGATTCTTCGGGCCCATACCATCCCGCATCAAACTCAACGTATTCAATCTGATTTCGGGCAGCGAAGTCAACGGCAGCAACCCCACCGGCAGTCGTTAATGTTACTTCACGTAACACTTTACCCGGTTTTATCCAAGAAGTATCTGCGATTTCGTTGGACTTATTTAAATTAAGGATGAAGTAGTTGTTTTCAAGCAGTTCCCCCGCTGTCTTTCCAACCATAATATAACGCCATGGGCTCTCATAACCTGCTTTATCCAAGGCTACGGGTCCGGATAATGCAGATTGAACGGTATAACTTTTCGAATCACCTCTATAAGTAAACTTCATTCGTGAAAAATCCACCAAAGCTGCCTCCCCAATGGCCATAAATAAATTTGGTGCTGGATTAACCACCAAAGGTCTTTCAAACTCTCCTTTAAGCTGGCTTAATGTCGTTTTTGTGTAAGCGCTCTGCGCTGCGCCCGCGATCCAAGTTGTGGCGTCACTGCCAAATTGGAAAGCCGTTTGTTCAGAATTGATAACGGATCCAGCAAAATCATCGGCGTCAAAGCCGTATCTTAATGCGATCCCTTCGTCGTACAAGCGAATATAGAGCTGCATATTTTTATGATTTCCACTGGACTGTAATTGTAACTCAAGTTCATTATAGTTGTCTTTGATAGCGTTGCGCTCACCAAAAAGAGGTTTCCATTGATGACTTACAGCCCGTTTATCGCTCTTGATCAGCTGCCAGTTACCTTGAACTATATCTTCGGTCCAGTCAAAATTTAAGATCTTGATGTCCGTCAACCTTTGGGAGGCTGAAGATAAATGTATCTTATTGTTACCCGAAGCAAGATGGACCTCGGCCGATAGAACCTTATTCGGGCTTTCCAATCTTAATTTTTGACCTTGCACAATTATAGTACAGGATATAAATAAGGTTATTAAAATAAATCTAAACATACATTAGCATTGAATATATTGATGTACATTTCTAATAATAAAAGATTCTTAATGTTAAGACGTATTTACTTATTGGTAAATCTAAACCAATTAAAGTCAGCATAACCATCTACTCCTTCTGCCGTTTTACTATAGTTGAACAATGCAAAACGATTTGCTGTCCAAGGTAGCCCCAACTGCATCTTTAAATCATTTCCAATAGCATAAAAGTTCTCACCATCGGTGCTATAATAGAATTTTGCTATAAACCCCTTATCAGTAACACGTGCCCGTACCCAAAGTTTGTCACCTTCAAAGTTCTCTTTACTCTCGATAATCTTATCATCATTACTCATGATAATTTTACGTTTACCGTTAACCTGCTCCACAGCCACAAAAGCATATGGGAATTCAAAAACACCAAATCCAGCCACATTGCCATTTTTTAGTCCTTTCAAATCGATTTCAACAGTACCTTCCGAACTTGGCCCCTGCACCCGTTGTGTTAACGTATTACGGGCAGTTTTTAAAGAATCTGCTCGAGAAGCATGCAAACGCATATACCCTTTTCGTTCCCGAAGGGACCACTTGCTATTGTCAGGGTTGTGATTCCATTGCCATTGCAATCCTAGTTTTGTACCATTGAACTCATCAGTCGTAGCTGGAGTTTTTATTGGGTAAGTCTTTCCCACATTTGGTTTCTTGTAAGTAATCACGTCCTTGTTACCCGTTCCGAGCATAGGCCATCCATCCTCCCATTTGACAGGTAAAAGATGGGGAACCCGACCTATCGCACCACGATCTTGCATAATAATAAACCACCAGTCCCCGTTTTTCAATTGCACCATTCCACCTTGGTGCAGGCCGTTATCAGGATAGGAACTGTTATCATTGAGAATCAATTTATGCTCATAAGGTCCATAGATATTATCTGAGCGCAAGCAGATCTGCCAGCCCTGTGTTCCACCCGCCGGACAGGTGATATAGTACTTGCCATTGATCTTGTACATATGTGCTCCTTCCATTCCAAAATGACCACCAAGCTCGTTCGCGTTCTTAAAACTGCCTTGCCAGATTTTGACTTTATCACTCTTGACCGATTTAACATCTGCATTCAGCTCTGTTAGGTATAATGTACCTTGACCATGTACAACATAAATTTTACCGTTATCATCAAAGAACAATCCAGGGTCATACAGATATTCGGGAAAGATCGTTCGCTTCCATGGTCCCTCTGGCTTATCCGCTTCGCAGATCGAGAAGTTACCCTTTTCACGTCCCCAACCATACGGCGTACAAAATCCAGCATAGAATTTCCCATTGTGATGCTTTAAAGTTGCAGCCCAAGAGCCATTGAGATACAATGTACCTCCTTCCATATTGTAACGGGGGTCTTCCTCATAATGATCCACGGCATAACCTACCATTTCCCAATTGACCAAATCTTTGGATTTTACAATCGGAGCACCTGGTACATAGTGCATGCTCGTTGAGATCATATAAAAGTCGTCGCCCACACGGATTACATCGGGATCTGGCCAATCGCCCCAAAGCAAGGGATTGGTAAAGGTTCCATTGCCATTATCAGGGCTCCATACCTGCTGTGCCGACGTCTGACCAAAAAGTGATAATGTCAATGCCAAGGCTAGCCCCAACTTCGTGGACAGCTTACCATAGCGCTTCGTTATAATTGTATTCATCTTAGAGTTATTCGCTTTTATCAAGTACAAAGCAACTTCAGTAATCTATCCCATACTGCAATGCTCGCTATATTCATGATAACTATTTGTATTTTTATTTTTTTACTAAATTCAACGGTTCTCCTGTCATACGGGTATTATACCTTACAATGACTTCCGGTTTTTCCTCGCCGTTCGTATCACAAGAAAATGCTACTGCGGAACCGCCTTTTGGCAGCACAGCGTTTCCTTCTACGGACAGATCACCAATAAGTCGATAATTCTTGTCTGTCAATGTTGCCTTTCCTTTATGGTCTAATAGGATATATTGATCTTTTTCCAGTTTACCCAGGATTTTGACAACTCCCTTATCCGTTTTAAAAGATGGATTTTCAATGGTACCATCTCCTTCAATTTTCATACGTAAGGCAAAAGTGCTTTCTTCTGGCGACTCCCATGACCAGTCTGCTCCCCCGGGTTGTCCCGGCTGCATCGAAGATAGGTCACAATGGTATTTTTTAGAGACAAATAATGGATATAACATAAATTTCGTCTCGTCAATCTTCTCCAAATGCCATTCGGTCTTTGGATCCTTCAACCTGAGCTTTTGTTCGGCCGTAAATATATCCGCAAGCCGCAATTGATCCCAATTCTTCATGCTTTCTAATAACAGGTCTATCTGTCCATGTTGTTGCAAAGTTTTCATATCAATACTCATGGCGTACCCTGAGTCAAAACCTGCAGATTCGGAGAGTGCCCATTCGAGATCCTCGAGGGAAGTGGCCTCAAATTTACGTTCCGCTAAACGTACCAAAAACCAACCCAGCATTCGCGGAAACAGATTCCGCTGAAAGTAATCCTGATTTTTGATTCGATTTTCTACCTGCCCTGCGCGCATTTCTTCTCCCCATGGCTCCCCCCAGTTCATTCGCGTATGAATATGCCATAGGTAATGATCGAGACGACTGGCATCGTTGATAAGATCAGTCTTGTTATCAAGTCCTTGATAAAAATCAGAAACAAATTTACCTGTTGCATAGTAGTCCTGACCTGTGTACATGCACCCCTCAAGACCATCAAACGAAATCTGTTTAATACCCGTTTTATTGAAAATAGCGGCTAATCGTTTAGCGTATTCAGCTTGAAGGGTCAAATCAGGGAATAATGTTTTGTATGGATAATCCCATAATTTATAGACTATATTCTCCTGTCCATGACTCGCCCTTTGTGTGCCAAAAGCCCCACGCACACAGTTTGTCAATACCCATTGTTCACCCTTTTTCTCGGCCTTACCATAAGTAATCAGTTCGTCTTCAATCTGAAGTGTGTTGAGTGTAAGCGGTAGGGAAAATAGTTCACTTTGCTGAACAGCAATTTCTTGTTGATTCGCATCCAATGCCCCAACAACTTTCAATTCACCTTGTTTTAGCAAATGCTTACTCGGGATCGGTGTCACATAAGGATCGTTTGTTGTCGTAAAATTTGACAAAGTATGGATACCGATATTGATGCCCTGTTGCGCAGCCCTGTCCACCAGCTTCTTCATACCCGCGTCAGCCTCGGCACTCAATTCTTTGCGCCATTCAAAATGCCCCCAGTTCAGGAAGGGATCGGGATGGTATAGATTTTTAAATCCGGCACGTTTTGTTTTTTCCAATGCAAAATCCAGATTGTCAGCTGAGAAATTGGTGATCAGGTATGAACGCATGGCATTACGTGATACCTTAGCCCATTCACCGGCAATCATTGGATGAGGTAAACCCTGCTCAACTTCTACTCTTCCTATACGCGTTAAGATCTGGCTTCTTTTATCTCCGAAAAGCGCCACTTTGGCCCCTGCGATCAACCCATCGGCACCTTCGACAGGCAAAGTTACCATATGATTTAGGCCTTTGACATTATGCACTTCTTTGGTATTTCGGTTCTTGGCCGACAGCTGAAACACTGCTCCGTTCCCGGCATCCACAGCAGCAAAATGACCAAAAGAAATACTAGCTACCGAAAGATTACTATTCTGCCCTTGATAGTTGAATGCTTTACTATATGCTCCAATATAATCCTCCGGTATACCCGCAACAGTCTTTACATGCAGCGCCTGCATACCAAATGCGAGATCCTCTCCCTGCGCGACACCCACCACTTCACCCACTACCTCATGAAGTTTGATCTTAACCGGTCCAAACACCAACAACTTATAGGCAGGAGACAACTTTAGGACTTCATATGTAATTGCTTCCTTCTGCTGGCCAACTCTCAGTTCCACAGCCTGGCCATCCTCCATCGTCAATGAAAAATGGTCACCATTCACTTTTAATGCCTTCGGTTGTATAATTTTTTGGTCCTTATAAACTGATACGATTGGATATCGGCCCAATTCCAACAGCTCTTTGCCATCTACTTTGATCGAGGTATAAAAGCCTTGTTGATCGAAGCGCACTTGTGTTAAAGTCGTTTTTAGATCCTGTGCCCATGTAGGGTTTCCAAATCCCGAAATCAATAGGCCAACTATACAGGCAATAGTTTTCATTGGGTATAATTTGATTGTATTTAAATTTCTATTCATTCATTTAATTTCCATTGGATGTATACTATCCTTTTACTTGACCTTCCTATGGAATCAACTCAACATCGAACCGATAGGTCACTGTCCCACCAAACCACATGCTAAAGTTTGTTCCCCAAACATTGTTATATAGACAAAAATGCAGGCCTTCACGTAAATCAGGCTGATCTGTGGAATAATTCAACAAATCCCGTTTGCCGATTGCTACCAGCAGCGCATCTTTGCTATGGATGCGAATTTTACCTGCGTTTGTCACAATATCCACATAATGATCCAAGCCATGTAGCTGTCGATTACCACCTTCAACCACATCCAACACCCGAACGGGCTGCCCCAGCTTCTCAACAAGTATGTCCACAACCCGCTCTGGGTAGAAACTTAACCAATAGGCTTCCGGAAGACGATTGGCCGGTTTGTCGACCAAGGTATAACTTAACTGAATATGATTCGTTTTTTCATTAACGTGATAAGTGCTATAAACCTGTTTGGGTAGTACTGCCTGTTCAATCTTCCCTAGAGCAGTAAAGTCTAGCTGGCTATAAATTTCATTTTTGCTTTTAATATATTTAGACTTTTCAAGAGAGGCCGCTAGCGTACGACTTTCGGACATTTCGGGTGTTAAACCCGGTTTGCCAAAATCCCGAATTGCCCAATCCACTTTTTGAGTGATATAGGAATCCCTAAAACGTTCAAAATCCTCAGTCGAAAAGCTTTGATAACTAAGTTCTCCCATTTTCATTCGAAAACCCTTTTTATTCAGTTGGAATGTCCCATCTTTACCAAGTTGTTGCGCAGCATCCACCCCTTCAAAATTAGGTTTAGGAATCGATGCCAATTGTTGTAAAACGCTCTCGGCCTCAGTACGCAGGTCTTTAGGCAGAAACTTTAACGATTCATTTATATGGGCTTCTTTTTCCGCCCATGACGCTTCTATTTTTTTAAATTCAGGTAAATTTAGGGCTTGATTGAAATCAGCAAAGCGATAAGTATCCCAATGTTGGAGGTGAGTTTTCACGTCCAGTCCCCAGGTATGTTCTGCCACCAGACCAAGATTAATGGCAAATCGAATAGCAACATCGCTATTGGGATTTATACGTCCATCCTTAACCCAGGTTTCGTAACATCTAGACAACGCTCTAAAACGAGCCATCATCAAGGGTGAACTTCCAAAGCCATGAATCCATGTATCGCCAATTTCCTGTGTCATCAAAGGAAGTTTGTCCTTCATTGGACGCAATACATTAGCAACATCACTCAGGGTAGAAGCATGTAATGTAGCATTTGGATAACGCTTCTGAATCGATGCATAAATTTCCTTAACTTGTTGTACCGTATGTGGCCCATGATTATCTCCAGTAAAGGCAATGACCATGGCAGTCTTTCCGTCGGGCAGGATCATATCGCTACCATAATCTTTTTGGTACATTAATGTCACTTCACTGCCATCGGGACTCTTCCAACGACATAGTGCAGGGACATTAGGAACCTTACTTGCAGGGTTCACACCGATCTGTAGAAAGTCAATGCCATTATTCTTCAGTAAAGGAACAATGCCTCTTGTATGTCCCGGAACATCAGTCATCTTCGCAGCCTTGGTTTGTTTACCAAACTGACGATCCAATTTTCGCGACAGCTGTAGCATTGTTCCAAAAAGAGCTTGGTTTAAGGATTCCGATTCAACAGTGTAAGGGATTGCATTCCACACAATATCTCCACGGCGGATTGCAGCTTCCAATTTCATCTTATTTTCTGGACTCGCCCGCTCCAGATAGGTGGCGATCAACCAAGAGCCCGTTGTCCAGACATAACGCTCTTTGGCTCCTGAATTTCGAAGCTCTTCAGCAACTGCAATGGCCTTTGGAATAAATTCGTGGATATAACGTTGTTCCACAACGGAACTAAGTTCGGTAAATCCAATATCCAGGTGCGTTTTAAAGATCAGGTGTACCTTTTGGACAGCATCATTTTGCTGCTGCCCAAAAGCAAAAAAAGAAGTCAGCACCAAGAGACAGGAACAATAAAATTTTCTATGTTTCATGGATAATAGTAGGTTTATCTTCTGTCAAAAATCGTTTATTCTCAAATAATGACGATTGAAATGAAGTAATCCCTAGCGGAAAATCGAGATTAATAGAAAAAATATTCCTCTATCGAGAAGTAAATAGCCGGCTTACATCAAATGAGGATAGAAAATAAAAAATCTTAATAAAAAAAACACCCGATAGCATGGGGTACTCCGGGTGTTTTAGCCATATTATTAACCTATTTTATGAAAAGTGCCCTTGAATGGGCAACACTAAAATAGAAAATAACTTTGTATAAACAAAATAAAATTAAAAAAAAATCAGATTTTTACTCTTCGCTAAACCGGTTAAACATCAATCTGACCAATCATCTCATCTTCTATATGCCTGCCAAGGCAGGTACCTAAATTAGGTTCAGATTAGGGGATTTTCCTTAATTTTAGACCATTAAATAAGATAAACTATGACCGGGCGCGAAATTCTTAGGCAACATATCGATAAAACCATTCAGCTGAATGATGAACAATTTGATTATTTCTTTTCCTTTTTCAGACCGGTATCTTTTAAAAAGAAACAATCGATTATCACTGTTGGCGATACGGTAGACTGCGAATATTTTGTCCTCAATGGCTGTTTAAAAACTTTTGTGGTCAACGACGAACAAAAAATGCATATTCTGCAGTTTGCAACACAAACCTGGTGGGCATCGGATTATAATGCCTTACTTAACCATACGAAAGCGACGGTCAACCTGGATTGCATAAGCAATGCGGATACGCTTTGTCTATTTGATGAGGACCGTGAACGTGTATGTAAGGAAATCCACGAGGTTGAAACATTTTTGAGATGGCGTTCAAATAGAGGCTATATCGGTTTACAAAAACGGATTCTGTCTCTGCTCAACAATGACGCCCGCAGTCGTTATGAGGAACTGATGCTGCAATATCCCGAACTTTATAACCTTGTTCCCAAACATTTGATCGCAGCCTATCTGGGGGTTTCCAGAGAAACGCTCAGCCGGCTCTATCATAGTAAATAATGTGATCTATATCACCAAAACAAACCATTCCTTAAAATGTGATGTATATCACATAAGGGTCTAATGATTTATACCCTACTTTGTGTTATCATTTAAACAGCTAAATTTTTTTAAAATGAAAAAAGAGAATTTAAAAGTATTGGTCGTTTTGACATCACATGACCAACTGGGAGATACAGGAGCTAAAACAGGTTTTTGGGTTGAAGAGTTTGCTGCTCCGTACTATGTTATGGCTGATGCTGGCATTGACATCACCATCGCTTCTCCAAAAGGCGGGCAACCACCTATAGATCCCAAAAGTGCACTTCCTGATTTTCAGACAGCGGCCACAAAACGCTTTGATGCAGATACGGAACTTCAGAACAAACTGGCAAACAGCATTGCCCTAACAGAAGTTAATGAGCAGGACTACGACGCGATATTCTACCCCGGCGGCCATGGCCCGCTTTGGGATCTTGCCAATGACAAAACTTCGATTGCTTTGATCGAATCATTCTGGAAACACAATAAGCCTGTAGCAGCAGTATGTCATGCACCAGGTGTTTTCCGGTTTGTCAAGAATACCGATGGCAGTCCTTTGGTACAGGGCAAAAACGTAACGGGCTTTTCCAATTCAGAGGAAGAAGCTGTACAGCTGACCGACGTCGTCCCTTTCCTAGTGGAAGACGAATTGGTCAAACTCGGTGGACACTACAGTAAAGCGTCAGATTGGAGCAGTCATGTAGTCAAAGATGGTAAACTGATCACAGGTCAAAATCCCGGCTCATCGGAAGAGACCGCAAAAGAACTATTGGCCCTATTGGAGCAATAACGCGCTATCAATTAATACAATTTTGCCTTTTTGAGAGCTATAAAGCAGTATTAGCTTATAGCTTATGCAGGTAACATAATTTGAAAATCCCATTTTAGCTTTCTTAACAGCTAAAAATGGGGTTTTATCGGTTATCATTTCTCCCCATCACTTCGGAATATGAATTCATAAGCCATTACATGAAGCATCAGTCACAAGACGATCAATATCTATCTAATGACCACCTTAAATTAAGTACCAATTCCACCCCTTATTCCCAGGATTAAAACAGCGATAGCCATAGACAACCAAAATAGGGATAAGAAATGCGCTAAATAGCCAATCCTTTTAAAGGTATATTTACTGACGTCCCATGTAAATTATTTATAATTATGTTCTTCCAGTTCTATTGTTTTTATCTGGGACACCCCAGTTTTTAAAATTATTTATGATCATAAATAAAAATAACAATAGACCAGTATTACAGCCCTTTTAAAATCTGATAACACCATTTAATATTCGCAAAGATTAAGACAATTTATCAAACAGACACCGGTCTTAGCCCCTCTCTCGGTCAACAGTTAATACATGTCCGATAGCCCCGAAGGACATAAAGTTTACTAATGTGGCACAACCTTTGTAATGGCAGGGTATATAAAGTATATGTAATAAGTTACTAACTATGAAATCAAATTCTATTTTTGTTGCTTTGGCAGCCATAGGGCTACTAGGCAGCTGCAGTAAAGACGACAATCAGTCTACACAAACGACCCCAGTAACCATCAAAATGACCGATGCCCCCGGCTATTATGATGCCATTCATTTAAACATTGATGAAATAGAGATTCGTACGAGCTCAGGTGTTGAGAGCCTGGACGTTGACGGCGACCCATTCAACATTCTGGAATATACAATGGGAAAAGATACTGTAATTGCAGGCGATGATGTTCCTTCAGGTATGATCCAGGAAATTAGACTTAAACTTGAAGATGAAGGAAATGATATCTGGGTTGATGGCGTGCGTCATTCACTTAAAACACCAAGTGGCCAATCTTCTGGTGTAAAAATCAAGGTACAGGATGAGCTGATCCCGAATGTTGCCTACACCCTATTGCTTGATTTTGATGCGTCGAAATCAATCGTAAAAACTGGTAACGGTCAGTATCTACTTAAACCTGTTATCCGCGCAATTCCTGTTGCAACCTCAGGAGCGATTACTGGTACGGTTACCCCAGCAGCCTCATTGGCTCATGTATTTGCCATCAATGGCGTAGATACCGTTGGAACTTTGGCAAATTCCGTGGGAAAATTCTACTTCCCGGGCATGTCTGAAGGCACCTATAAAATAGTTGTTCAACCTTCGGTTGCTGGCTATCTGGACAAAACCATTGAAGATGTTCAAGTGGTAAAAGGAAGCGTTAAGGACGTAGGTACTATCTCAGTACAATAACTAACTTTGGTAAAAGAAGGAGCATAGCGAATATGCTCCTTTTTTATATAGCTATGTTAAAGGTTACAACACAGCTTCTCTATACCGAAATCTCCGATACACCTATTGAAAGCATATTAGCAAAAAGACGATAGGCTCCGGACACAGCAGCAGGAAGCTGTCTGAATAAGGAGAGACTGCTGTAAATGTAGTATCCCTTTCCTTTTCTACTGACAAGCAATAAGCCGTCCTCATCTCCTCTATCGAAATTTTGGATACGCAAGATGGGTTTAAATTCACTATTCCAGGATTTAGGCAAAAACAGTGCACGGTCCTGTACCCAATTGGCGAAATCATGCTGTCTTATTTTATTTGGATAATTCAAGATCCGATGCTCGGGCTCCAGAAAGATAACAACAGAATCCACATCCGTAATCCGTTCGCCACTCAGCGTTAAAGGATAAGCGCCCAACTCCTCTACAGATAAATCATAGGGTGTATTATATTGGGTGATCAGGACGCCACCAGCTTCAACATAGTTACGCAATTGTGTATGGAAATTCACCAGCTGCGGATCAGTATTGTAAATCCGGATGCCCAATACCACAGCATCAAAAGCCGAAAGATCTGTATCTTTCAAGGCTGACACAGCTATAAGTTCGAGCTCATCCACCAGTTGTTCCAGTCCTGTTACCAGTTCATCCTTTTTATTGGCGATATAGGCAATTTTCCTGGCCGTGTTAACAACCGAACTATTTAAAACGCGTAAACCGGCCTTAGGAAAATATGAAATATCCTCAATATGGGGATAGCTAAGCGATTTTGAAATCCATTGATGCACACCATAAGAGCTTTCTATCTCAAAGCCAATCTGTTGTATTTGTTCAACGGGGGCTACGGAAGTTAGCTGAAAATGAATTTTTTCAGAAGCATTGCCCTGTAGGGTCAATGACTGTACTTCGGGAAACAGCTTTAACCCATCTGATCCCTTGATCCGTACCGTAACGGTTTCGGCAGTCGCTACATGGGATTGTAGGTCGATCGAGACAGAACGGCTGGGAGAATCTGTCAGAACAATAATATCGGTATGAAAGGTTCCTGTAATAGCAGGAGAAATAGTAACAGGTCTATGATTATTCAATACAGGTACATTGATCGCGATGGATAAACCTCCAAACTGTAATTGTAACTGTGCTCCGAGCGGATGATCATTTTGGGCGAGTACAATATCGCTGAATGATTGTGGGGAATAATTACCGGAATCTCCTTCCTCCTTTAACCAGGCAGGAAATGACGGTTCAATAGCCGGACTGAGCCGACCGGTAATCGGTATCCGTTCCGTATGTGCTAATTGAAGCTGTTGCTGATATACTGTTTCAAAAAAAGGAATTGTCACATGAGTCAATACCAGATCCGAATCTTGAGGTATATTTACCTGCAAAAATAAGTGTACATCAGTGCCGGGCACCCAACGGTCAACAGGTGAATTTATTTCAAAGGATACTGCAAGTGAGCGAAGCAAGAGAAGTTCGAGGTCAGCACGTTTTTCATGTATTATACTACTTGCGGGTACCGTCCTCATCCAGATCAAAACTGTCGCGATCGCCAATGAAAATTCACGGTTCCCCCCTTGTGCCTGTTTCAGAAGAAAACCGTCAACAAGTTTCTTGAAAACAGGAATATACAGATCTTCGGTTTCAGTTGAAGTAAACAGCAAATCAACAGTCTTGGCGTCAACAGGTTTTCCCCTCAATAATTCAAAATATTCAGGCGTAGGCTTATATTGTGTTAAACTGGCCATCGCCTGAGAACGGTGTTTATTACGGCTTTCAGCCGCAATCTCACCATGATGTAAGCCCGAATAACGATTATATATGGGAATATTTACCGAAAAATGATGTGCCAAAGGCTTTACTTGCCCGCCGATATCTTTGACACCGCTCTCCTGATAAACATTCCAAAATAAGCGCTGCGTCTGCAAGACAGCTAATTCCTCCAATTGTTCAGGATAGGCCTGCGGATCCGCAGCAAGGTCATATGCCTTTTGCGCCAGGATTGCCGAACTCTGGTGATGTCCATGAAGATCGGGAATATCCGGTGAAAACCTAGTAATGATAATATCTGGCCGAAAATACCGGATGGTCCATACGATATCGCCAAGCACTGCCTGTTCGTCCCAACGGAGCATAGTTTCAGTTGCAGACTCTACAAATCCAAAATCTTTGGCACGGGTAAAAAATTGTTTTGTCCCCTCCGTCTTCCGGGCAGATAAGGATTCTTGCACGCGAAGGACACCCAGGTCGGCACCTTTTTCTGTACCTATAAAATTCTGCCCCCCCTCACCGCGCGTAAGCGACAAATAGGCGGTATCAACAAGCTGTTCCTGGGCAAAAAAGGTCAATAACTTATTGTTCTCATCATCTGGATGGGCACCTACGTACAAAATCCGACCAAAAACCTTCAACTTGCATAGTTCGCGCATAAAACCATCATGGTTATTTTGCGTAGAAATGCCGTTTATGGGTTGTTGTAGGGATGATTGTGCGAGAAATTTTAGTGCCATATCCATTTGTTTTAATACCTGAAACGGTCAAATATAGCAATAATTTTCAAAAGACTACTAATTCTATAGATATTATTACAAATATAAAGATTCAAGCTTAAGATAAATCAGCCCTGGCGGGTATTGATCGGGAACGTATAATTAAAAGCCCATCCACTATTTCGTTACATTTGACTTTCTTGAGCAGACTAGTCCTAGCAGCAAAAGACTTGGGATTATATGTTAAACTTTTGTAATTAACACTTTTTAACCGATATATAGCGTAGCTTAGCGCTTTATCAACAATTAGATCAACCCACAGAATGCCCTTTTTAGATCATGTACTCCAAAAACCCAGCTACGGCTGGAAAGACGACAACGGAGACCTTATTAAACCTAGCTCAAAACAAATATTAGGTGAATTTTTCAAAAGATTGAATGTTTTTAAGGACCAGCGCAACTGGTTACCTTTTTTTAGCTGGTTGAAAGTAGCTTGTCTTATTCCATTTTTCTTTGTCTTTCTCTTTGCTCACCTGAGCTGGTGGACAGTACTGGCAGCCTTTATCTATAGCATGATCATTATGGGGACACATGGGACCATCTGGCACCATCGTTTTTCCACGCATGGCGCTTTTAAGTTCAGCAATCCCTTCTGGCGTTTTTTCACGCAAAACCTTACGATCAATGTGATACCCGAAGAGATTTATGTCATCTCGCATCACGTACACCATGCAAAATCAGATCAGCCCGGAGACCCTTATAATGCGCAAGCTGGATTTCTGTATTGTTTTTTGGCCGATGTCAACCATCAACCGATAGCCAAAGATCTGACTGAAAACGCTTACAACCGCGTCAAGTTATTGATGAAGCATACAGGTGTTACAGCCAATACATATACACAATATCAAAAATGGGGTTCTTATGTTAATCCCACCCATGCAATCTTATCCTGGATACTAAACTGGTCATTTTGGTATATTGTATTCTTTCTGATCGGTGGCCATGCCCTAGCCTGCTGTCTGTTTGGTGCGGCTGGTTTCTGGGCCATAGGTGTACGTACATTTAACTATGAAGGCCATGCCAAGGGCGAAGATAAACAACGGGAAGGAATAGATTTTAATGAAAAAGATAAATCCATCAATCAATTGTGGCCCGGTATTGTCGCCGGAGAATGGCACAACAACCACCATCTCTATCCCAAAAGTGCGCGAAGTGGATTCAGACCCTATCAGATCGACCTCGCCTGGTGCTATATCAAAATGATGCATAGATTGGGCGCCGTCAGCAGTTATCGTGATGATAAAAAACGCTTTAATGAACAATACCACAAACCTTATCTTGATGCTAAAAAATAAAAATAGATAGGAAAACCGATTATATCAGTCCATATTGCGAATACAAGAAAGCCAAAACTTACTTTTCAGGCTATAAAGAACTTGGCAAAATCAAAAATATAGATTTTATCATCGACTTCTCAAAATCAAACAAATGGCATCTTAATGATGCCATTTGTTCTCCCTACTTAAAAACCTTCATCGTTTACCCCGCCATGATCGTTCAACGCTGCCCCTTAAAATCGTTTCAAAATCACAAACTTTTGAAAATATAACTCGATTCAGGCGAATTGGCATATCCATTTATCTTATTTCCTGATTACCGTCCTTTGTTTTAACGGAGATAACGCAATACTATTTAGGTAGAAATGCAGCAAATTGGGTATTACTTCGGTCAACCTTAAGCTGATGCGTTCGGTTCTAGTTAAAAAGTCAATTGTATGAAAACACCCAATAAACAAAAAGATTTAGGTCCCGGATTACTCATCTTTGTTATTTCTGCTATTCCCAATCCAGACCCGCGAGAACCGAGTCCCGATATCACGAGGTCAGATGAGGACTCTTTTTCCTCCGATGGAGACGATCGCCCATTGGATACACGTGAAGATAACGTAGATCCCAATACGGATCTGTCAGGTATTAAAGACGACCGCACCCATGATCCCGAAGAAGCGCTGAACGAGCAACGGGAAAAAGATGATGATGAACCCGATCTCTCAGGTGATATTAACGTGTAAGACGGCAACTACACAGCAGAACGAGTGATCAGATCAAGTATTAGCGTATGCCATTTTTAAAATCTTCGGAATTTCCATCGGTAAAAATACGCGACATGCATTAAATACCTGAATCACATTTATAACAAACGAAACAATCCACCGGAATGTTTTTTAGTCAGAAAACAAATCAAATTGAAATATGGAAAATAACATCAATGACCCCGCAGTTATTAATGACATTATCAAAATCAATAACGATAGAATTGAAGGTTATAATAAAGCGATCGAACTTGCGCACAACCACGGCCTGCATGAACTGGAAGCGGATTTCAGAAAATATATCGAACAATCCGAATCCTTCATTACCGAGCTGACCCCTTATGTGAAATTAGAAGGAGAAGAGCCCACAGACAGTACCATGCTTAGTGGTAAACTATTTAGAACATGGATGGGTATCAAGGTAACGATCGCTGGCAATGATAAAAAGAGTCTACTGGAAAGTTGTGAAAAAGGTGAGGATGCTTTTAAAGCTACCTATAAAAAGGTTTTGGAGGACGATGTTGATACACTTTCGCCCAGTGTAAAAAATGTTTTAACCATCCAATTAAACAAACAGCTCGAAGCGCATGACCATATAAAAATGTTGCGCGACAATGCTTCAATATAAATAAGCCCAACTCATATACTAAGGGCTAATAAATTCTTGACGATTTCAAAACCGGGGGCTTTCAGGCCCCGGTTTTGTTTTCAATGCCTAAAAGCTATTTTTCATTCAGGTTTCTGGATTTCAACTCATTGTCCAGTGCTTCATCCGTTTTCCTCCAGCGTATAAAAGCCCAAGCCCCCATCACGATAAGCATAAACGTAAAAATAGTAATGCCTTTATTTACAACACCGTAAACCACAACTCCGGCACAAAAACCAACCAGTATGGCATTGATCAATTTATTGCTTTTTTGTTGCTTTTTTCTATCCAACAATTCTTGATCGGTTAATTCGGTTAGTTCCTTTTCTTTCATAGTTTTGATATTTGGTTCAATATAGTTTAACCAAATATACGAATTGAAATAACACCTGCATGTTTCATTAATAAGGTATATACATTTTTTTTCGCGTAAGGGAGAAGCATCAAACGCTGTTATTCATTTGCTCCACATTATTAGTGGGACATCACTTATGAAAGTGCAAAATGTCGAGATGAAAAATGAAAAAGCCTACACACATATTTTATGAATGTAGACTTTTAAATCTAATCTTCGCCTTCGAATTGGCACTATGCCTGTTTCGATATACTTTTCGATCAAACATTTAAAAAGTAATCTTTTTATCCTAGGCAGGCATAGATAGTATCTGAGTATCCGGCTCAGATATTTAAATCACCCTCTTTGCCAATATCTTCGGAATTACCAGTTACCGCCGCCTTCAGCATATTAAAAAGATTGACAATCATATTGGAATTCGAATCCCAATAATGCGCATCTTGAGGAGTTATGCGCAGTAACCTAATATTGGGATCTTCCTTTCCCTTTTCAAACCAGCCTTCCATCATTTTGTTCCAGTAACGATCAATTCTTGCCTGATCCCTGGATAAGCTAGCCATACCATTGACGCTCAAAAAAATATAATTTTTTGGATCTGCATAAAAGAGCGAGACTCTAGGATCGTTCTCAATATTTTGATGTGTTTCGCTCTCAGCGGAACAAATATACCATATGTTTCCTTCTGCGTCCACTTCTTGTCTACTCATCGGAACACCATGTGGATATACAGAGTCCTTGCTAAAAGAACAAATAGTGCCTACGTCAATCTGATCAATGATTTCTTTCAGTTTATCCAATGCTTCCCGGTTGTTCATATTTTTTTCTGCCATAATATGTTGTTTACTATTGAACAACCGCACCTTCAAAATAGTTCAATTAAGTTTAAAACTGGCTACAGATATTTCCCGATAAAAGGTTGCATCCCTTGGGCAATATTTCACCGCCTTATAGCCGATTTTATCAGCGCGATACGGATAAATATAACGGTAAAATTTACACCACTGATCCCATTAAACTTCTTCTTTATTATAGGCAAGTTATAATATATTCGGCTCGACATGAAATCATTCCTTTGTTCAGGTATTATAGATAGAATTGTAGAATTAAAAATAGTGGGATGATTGAAAGAATAGCAACCTATTGGGATGGAAGAAGTGCTTCCTGGCTTAAGGAAAGAAAAGAAGCCTGGTCTCGTCCGAAGACAGAGCGATGGCTTGAGTTTTTCCATTATAATCGGAGCAAAACTTTATAAAGGAAAACAAAAGCCGTCAGTTTTAACCAGCTGAAGGCTTTTGTTTTTTCAGAAGAAGCGGATTAAAATTTATAGCTGAAGCTTCCCACAACGTTCAACAATCGCTGTGCATTTGCAGTCGTATAACCGATCCAGTAATGCTCATTGGTCAAGTTATCCGCCTTCACTCCGATTCTAAATTTAGGGCTGTCATAAAATGCATTGGCATTTAAGATAAAATATTGCGGTAGTTCGAAAATACCAGCTGTCGAATTGATGATTTTATTAGCACTTGCATAGTTTCCACCCAGCCCTAGACCAAGTCCTTTTAGGTTGCCATCAACAAACTGATACGTAGCATTGAAGTTTGCCAGCCAAGGTGAAGAAGCCGTGTTGGGTCGTTTGCCTAAAACTGTCGCGTCAGTTGTTTCTGTAAACTTCGAATCGTTGTAACTCAATCCTGCAATTAGAGAGAATCCTTTGACCAGATAGGCATTAACTTCCAGTTCAACTCCGCGGCTATTACGTTTTCCCATCTGTTGTTCGATCGCCCTCCCCTGCGGTGTGTAGCCAATGGTTTGAAGTGTATTCTTCACATCTATATTATAATAATTAACAGTCGCATTGACCTTACCATGCCATAGGTCTGCTTTTAATCCTCCTTCCCATTGATTCGCTCTTTCGGGATCCGAAAGCGAGAGATTGGATGCTGTGTCTGAGACAAAATATCCATTGCTTGTAAAGCTGTTTTGGTAATTACCAAATACCGATAATTTATTTTTGATAATTTCATACACCACTCCCAATTTGGGTGACCAGGCGCGCTGTTTATAATCTGGTGTCTCATTGGATCCTTTTACCCCACCTTTAAACTGAATACGCTCATAACGAATTGCGGTCATGACATTCAATCCCGCGACAGGTGTGATGACATTAGACAGATAAGCGCTGTAGGTATTTGATTTATTTTTCAAAGGCCAGATCGCACTCTCCCAGGCGGGCGTATTTCGAATGCTGCTATAATATTGCGTCACATAATCTGCATTAAAATTGCTGTAATCCATATCGCCTGTAAAAGGTACAAAATCGATTACCCCAAAATAAAAAAACTGATCATTACGCGTACGTAGGTAATCGCCGCCCACAACAGTACGATTTCGCATTCCGCCGATATGGAAATCAAAATTGAAGTTCTGTTGCAACTGTAGATAACGCTGTTTACTATCCTGAGTGGACTGGTCGCCCCTGTATAAACCAACTTCTTTGTCGTTCACATCGGCACCATAGGATTTTGTCGTGATATAAAAATAAGGATTAAATCCATTAGAATAACTCGAAGCACTGTTTATTGATGTAGACGAGCGGATATGCTCATTGATCTTGTAATTGGCCTGTCCAAAAAAGTTGTTTGTGCGGCCCGTATTATATAGTCCAGATCCCACGTAAGACTTTTTGTAATCAAGTCCTGCTCTCTCCAGGTCTTTTATACCGGAATAACCAAATTGTGACAATGGCCCCATGAGGAAAAAGTTCTGTTCAGACTGCGCTTTGTTATTGAATAGTTCGTATTCTAGGTTTACGTCCAGGTTATCATTTATTTTCCAGGTAAGACTGGGGGTAAAAGCAAAATATTTATTGTGCACCTTAGCATTCTGGAAATTTCCTTCCGCTGTATAAGCAGTGTTGACACGAAACAACAGGCGCTTATCTTTTGTCAGAGGTGCATTGATATCAGCCTGCGCCCGGTAATAATTATAACTTCCTGCAGCTACCTGAACATTCGCAGCCAAGCTGTCATATGGCTTTTTGGTGACCCTATTGATTACGCCACCATAAGAAGTCACATTACTCCCGAATAGCGTAGCAGAAGGTCCTTTTAACACTTCTATTTTTTCGATGTTAACGGCATCAATTGTTCCGCTGACAGGTGCGACCAGCCCATTTCGCATGGAGTTATTAGAAATGAACCCGCGTAGATTGACATAGGCTCCCCCATCTCCGGCACGTCCTGTCGCATTCCACATTTTTTGCAAGCCCGTTACATTTCTGTAAGCATCATCGACAGTGAAAATAAGTTGATTTTCCAATGCTATTCGGTCAATAGAGGAATAAACCTGCGGATTTTCAATTGTCCTAAGCGGCATTTTATTCGCATATTCACTGTCTTTTTTGATATAGGCATTGATGATCACTTGATCGATTTTATGTGTTTTGACAGAATCTTTTTGTTGCGCAAAGGCAGTGATACTTGATAATACAGAAGCACTAAGTATTAACTTCTTCATGATGATGGAAAATTTATTTGTAATAATTTCTGATAATGATAACGAGCGGGACCGAAAGGGTAAGCCATCCTAAGAGGTCCCACCATCCCTCGCCCAATAGCGCGGTGGTCAGTCCAAAAAGAGATAGTGCGGCTAGTAAGATGGGCATTCCCCAAAGTTTTAGGAAAGACTTTTTCATGATAAGGGTGATTTGGCGATAAAAATCTGCTGTTGTTTTTCGGCACGTCGTCTGGCGATCCAAAGATACAGACCAGTGATAAGCACGATAATTGTAAATACATCAAAAACAGCCCATACAATCTTTAAGATGGGACCTCCATAATTCCCAAAATGTAATGGTTCGGAAAGAAAAAGCGTATTGACGTACCAAGGCATTTCACGGCTATCAGTCACCGATCCTGTTTTTGCATCTATTAATACAGGTTTCAGCAACTTGGAGGTAAGTTCAGTATTGCCGCGCATAAAAACTGCGTAATGATGTTTACTGGTAAATGGAGTCCCCGGGTAGGCAATGACCGACACTTTCATATCCTTAATAGTGAGCTCGGCAGCTTTCTTGGCCTCCTCCAGTGAACTGAATTTGCCGTTCAGTGGTTCCTGATTTTTATAAGGAGCGGTCATTTCTGCGAGCTGCCCTTGCTGCCAGAGTCCCAAAATTACATCGGACAAGCTGTTGATGACTCCGGTAAATCCAACGACCACCATCCATGCCGTGAGAGCAATACCAAGTAAATTATGCGTATCCAGCCATTGCAGTCGTTTTGATCTATTTTTACGCACCATCCCAAAATCATATTTCTTCATAATTGGGCCGTATAGTACGATGCCTGATACAATAGAGATCATAAATAATATCCCCATCAGTCCCAAAAACAGTTTTCCGGGAATCCCCAAAAACATATCCGTATGAAGTTTAAGGATGATGTGCATAATTCCATCAGTCTTTGGTGCTCCTAACACCTCCCCTGTGTATTCATTCAGAACGAGATACTTACTTTTTTCATAGGGCGCATCCGGTCTAGCTACCACATCAAATAGAACTTTGTTCTTTTCATTTTCATCCCAGAAAGCATAACGTACTCTTTCTCCAGGATATTTATATTCAGCAATCTGCGCAAGTTGATCCAAACTAAGTTTCTGCCCCTTAGTCACAGCTTCTTTATTTTCTTCTAAAAAATGCTCGATTTCCTCGTGGAAAATTAGGGGCAATCCCGTTAAGCAAAGGTACAGTAGAAAAATAGTGCAGATCAGGCTTGTCCATTTATGCCAGTTGAACCATTGCTTTGCAGTCTTCATTTTCATTGGTAGTTTTTTGCAAATGTATTGTTTTTAATTAATCTAAATAATAAAATTTAATAAATTTTCCATCACTATCCCGACAGGTGCAAAATATGGCTGCTCAAGGTATGGCATTGTAACATAATATTTCTCGTAAATCTACCGAGTAGCTTCCCTAATCCACTTTTGTATCTTAAATGAGAAAAGGTCGAATCACCACTCATATAGCCATTCAAAAAAGTATTCTTTAATCAAACAAACCTTTCATTTACTGGTTATCACGAGCGGTATAGCAACCTCGAGTTAGCATGGTTTTACCTATTCTACCCGCTAAAAATCCTATTAGTGCATTTTTTAAAACAATGTCGTTTTATATATCCATAATGTTAACTTTGTAGAGGATAAGACATTCATGAGCAAGGATCGCGACATACTAGAAATACAATTGTGGGAGGCGCTACGAAGTGGAGAACAAGCTGCTTTACAGCAGTTATACATGTCTTATTACAAAGGCCTGTTACAATATGGACTACGGTATACAGACGATCGGGATACCTTAAAGGATAGCATCAACAATACCTTTCTTTATTTCTGGGAAAAACGCGAAAGTATAGGCAACGCCAACCATGTTGGCAACTATATCTTCAAAAGTTACCAGCGACAGTTAGTCAAGGACCTCAACAATACAAACAAATTTGAAACGCTGCTCGAAAATAATGAAGATACCGACACCGTTGATGTAGAAGAGTTTCAGTTCATTATCCGACAGGAAGAAAATACGCGGGTTAATGTCCTTAAAAATGCGATTCTCCAATTACCCAAACGCCAACGTGAGCTCGTTCTCCTGCGTTATTATGAGGGACTTAGTTACGATGAAATTACCCTAAGAACAAACCTGAGCAAACGTGCTGTCTACAATCAGATCCATAGCGCCATCAATACATTAAAAAAAGACACGAATCTGCAAAATCTCAAACAGATCCTCCCGCTATTAATCTTGTTTTAGTTTTTTATAAAAAAAATAACAAGCAGGCACACAGCATTTTACATATTTAATTAAAAAATAACTGGTAAAAACCAAAACTGGTACGCTCTATCTATATAAACGACTAATTTTTAGACCATGAGTGCATACCAGTCTGTTCAGGATTTTATATTGGATGAATCATTCTTTCGCTATGCGGTAACACAGGATCCATCGGAAATCTTGAAATGGGAAAGTTATATTAAACAACATCCCGAGCAGCAGGAACTTATGCAGCATGCCAAGCAAGAATTGCTGGCTATGCAAGATGCACTGTATCTGATTGATGCCGAACAAAATTATGTCCGGCTCGCATCTCATTTGGATCCCCCTGTCAAAACCATACCACTAAAGAAAAAATGGTCCTATTATGCAGCTGCGGCTATTGTTCTGCTGTGTTTGGTCACTTCGCTGTATGTCTTCCAATATCATTTCAACCAGTCGCAGACGAATGCTTATCTAACGCAACCTGCTGAAAAGAAAACAATTAAACTCGCTGATGGTACACTGGTCAAGTTAAACGCCGCAAGTAAATTAGAGATCGCTGATGGATTTGGTAAAACAAACCGTGCGGTCAAACTTGTTGGTGAAGCGTATATGGAAGTTGCTAAAAACAAAGCATTACCCTTTACTGTAACGACTCAGGCGCTGCAAGTCCGGGTATTGGGAACAACCATCAATGTCAGAGCCTATGCCAACGAGGAACTTACTGCTGCCTCACTGATCGAGGGCAGTGCGGAGGTTATTTTGAAGAGCAGGTCCCAAGCCCCTATCCGTCTAAAACCAAAAGACAAAGTCGTTGCTCCACTAGCAGAAGCACAGCTTAGTTCCGAAAACAATACAACAGACATCGAAAAAAAATCCGATTACAAATTGGAAACCGTTACACAATATGATGCGGAGCAACGATTGGCCGAAACCTCTTGGGCCGACCAGAAACTTGTCTTTGTTAACGAACCGCTGTCTTCAATTGCTAAAACATTGGAACGCTGGTATAATATTACTATTGAATTCCAAAATTCGGACATCAGTTCCCGAAAATATACAGCGGCATTCGATGACCGCGAAGAGCTGCAGAACGTGCTTCAAAGCCTACGGAGCAGCCTCCCCTTCAACTATCGGAAGATCGGACCACGCAGCATTAGAATTTACCTAACTAATCCATAAAATAAAACTTATGAAAGATACAGCTACCTAACCAACAGAGAATAAAAAAGGAGTATGCCAGGCATACTCCCAAAATCGTTAATTAACACAACAGGCTGTGACTGCGAATCCTAGGCGCTGTTGTCAATTGTTTACATTAACCTTGCAAACTTATGAAAAATAACGCAATTCGCGTTAAGGGAAGATATTACCCTAAACTTTTTAATACGATCATTCTCGTGAAACTGACCATCATCCTAACCCTGCTGTTCCACCTGACTGCGATAGGTAATTCTTTGGCTCAAAATGAACGTGCAACCATACACCTCACATCGGTGAAGTTGAGCACGGTTTTAAAAGAAATTGAAAGCCAGACCAAATATCGCTTTGTTTACGGTGACGATCTCGTCGAAGGTCTGGGCGCAGCATTTGCTGTTCACGCCCAAAATCAACCTGTAAAAGATATCCTCGATGAACTATTGACGAATACTGACCTCAGTTTTCGGATGCATCGGGAATACCTTATCATTCTTTCAAAGGAAGAAAAACAGGCACTCGCGACCCAGTCTAATATTCGAGGACTTGTTAAGGATAATCAAGGCCGACCATTGCCAGGTGTCACAGTGAATGTGTTAGGGGAAAACAACAACACGGTATTGACCGATCAAAATGGAATTTTTCGGATCCGAGCATCCGCTGGACAAGTACTCCGGATCTCGTATGTCGGGCATATTTCACAAAATATCAAACTTACGACAGCACATAGCATAGAAGGAATCAAAGTGCAGCTCGAAACTGGCGTAAACACGCTGGAGGAAACCGTTGTGGTTGGATATGGTAGTGTCAAGCGGAAGGACTTAACTGGATCGGTTGTCTCTGTTGACGTCAAAGAGATCAGGGATGTGCCTTTTACCAGTATTGATCAGGCCTTAACAGGTAAAGCGGCCGGTGTGCAAGTCATACAGGCCGATGGCTCGCCAGGTGGGGTCGCCAAAATCCGTATTCGAGGTGGTACTTCGCTAATGGGTGGTAACGATCCCCTTTACATTATTGACGGAGTGCAGATGACCGTGCAAAACCGGTACGTGAGCAGTTCAGCTGAGGTGGTCAATCCGGTAGATCGCTTTGGATCTGATGATCCAAACAGCGCTGTATCTGGTTCATTCGCACGTGGGCTCAATAGTCTGGCCGGACTGAACATCAGCGACATTGAGACCATAGATGTATTGAAAGATGCCTCTGCAACAGCCATTTATGGATCCCGGGCTGCTAATGGCGTTGTGATTATCACGACCAAACGTGGAAAACGAGAACAAAAACCGACTTTGGAAGCAAATTACTATCACGGTATTAGCAAGCAGCGTCCGATCAACCTGCTCAATCGCGACCAATATATCATGATTATGCAGGAGGCTAATCGCAATCTCCTTGATGCCCGTAAAGCAGCAGGGGAAACATTGACTCCTGAGGAACTCGTCGAATTTGACAACCGGATCAATAACCCTAATTTTTATGGACCAGCGAACACCGACTGGTTGAATATGGTCACCCGGACGGGAAAATCCGACAATGCTGATCTCTCTGTCAGAGGGGGTGGTAATGCTTCGCAGTATTTTATTTCCTTAGGATACACCGGCAATCAAGGCGTTGTATTAGGTACTGACTTCCAACGTCTGTCGGGACGGATTAACCTAGACAACGAAATCACTAGTAAGCTCCGCACGCAAGCTACCTTTGGTTATGGCTATACCATTAACAATATCACCAATGGTCTTTATACACAGGCTCTGTTTGCCCCTCCAACATTTGCGGCTTATAATGCAGATGGTTCCATTGCTAAATATACCGGAGAATCTATTGGTGGCTATGATTACCAGGGCTATCAAAATCCGCTTGTACTCCTCGATGGTATAAACAGAGCAGCCAGCCACGCTCTTCTAGGATCTGTGGCAGCCGATTATAAAATTTTACCGGAACTCATCTTTCGAAGCACTGCTTCAGTCAACTATAACAGTACGAATCAGCGTAATTACGTGACCGGCGATGCCTTAATCGCCGCATCAAATGGTGTGGGAACCTCAAGCCTCGGGACAGGATCACAGTCGCAGAACCAGTTGACAGACCTATTTTTTGAAAATACATTGACCTGGGACAAAGTTTTCAATGCGCAGCACCGGTTCAATATCGTTGGTGGTACCTCTTGGCAAAAAACTCGCTCCCAGCTTTTTGGTGTTACCGCTCAAGGTTATCCAGATGACAAGTATCTGAATAACCTTTCATCAGCCAGTCTCGTGACAGCAGCCGTTGGAACCAGCGGTCAAAACTCGCTATTGAGTTTTTATACGCGGGCGCGCTATGCTTGGAAAGACCGCTATATTGTCACCTTTACAGGTCGTTCCGATGCTTCTTCCAAATTTCCTAAAGTTAACAGGACCGGATTTTTCCCTTCTGGAGGCGTGGCTTGGCGCATCTCCGAAGAACCTTTTATGAAAGGCATAAAATGGGTAGACGACCTCAAATTACGGGCAAGTACAGGTTATACCGGTACCCAAAATATTGGGGACAACATGTTCTACACCTTATACAGTCCCTTTTCTTATGGTGGCAAAAGCGCCATGGTCCCCACACAGCTCGGTAATGAAGCTATCCGCTGGGAATCTACCCTTCAGAAAGATGCTGGCCTGGATATCAGTTTATTTGACTCCAGGTTTGGTGCCAGTATAGAAGTTTACGAAAAAGCGACTTCGGGCATTTTGTTTACGAAGGCAGTAGCCGGCAGTTCATCCTATGGTAGCGTCATTGCGAATCTGGCCAATATTCGGAACCGAGGCCTGGAAATCGCGTTACGTGGTACTTTTCTGCAAACGAAAGACCTCTCCTGGAATGGTGCTTTCAACATCTCATTCAATCGCTCGCGGGTGACCAATGTAAACCGCGATTTTACCAATCCCAACGACATTACGGACTATAATCTTGGAAATGCAATTGTCCGCGAAGGTGAACCGCTGGGCCTGATATATGGAAAGGTTTTTACAGGACTTCTGCAAACTCAGGAACAAGTGGATGCTTATAAAGAGAAAAATAAGTATTGGATGTATTTTGATCCTTATTTAGGCATTGGTGATCCAAGTTATAAAATCCCCGAAGGTGAATTTTTCCCAGCAAACGAAATCATCGGGCATGCCGAGCCTAAATTCTATGGCGGTTACACAAATAGTATAACTTATAAAGGACTTAGCCTGACAACCTTATTTACATTCAGTTATGGGAACGATATCCTATACCAAGGCGACATCCAAAACAATAATGTGAGCAACCGGTCAAATAAAACAACGGAAATTTTAGGTCGATGGACCCCTGAGAATCCCACATCTACACGACCTAGACTCATTTATGAACAAAATGGAACAGCATACACCAATAGCGCTGCCGTATATGATGGTTCGTTTTTGCGCCTTAAATCACTGACGCTTACTTATGTCCTACCGGAAGCATGGCGTAAACGGATTGGTCTGCCGCAAGCTTCTGTCTTTGGTTCGGCAACGAATATCCTGACTTGGACCAGTTACCCGGGCGTAGACCCTGAGGTTAGCAACGACCCCTACAGCTTAATCAACGGGGCAAGTGATCCCGGGACATTCCCAGCCGTTAAGCAATTTATTCTAGGACTACGTTTTTCACTTTAATAAAGAGAATATGAAAAGAAAATTCATCAATATACTCGTTGGATTAGCCTGTATGTCAAGTGCCCTAAGTCTGATTTCCTGCGAGAGTCAGCTCGGAGCCCTGCCTGAAAACGCGAAAGTAGACGGCAATACGGTATTAGATGCGCCAACGGCACGCATAGCGCTAAATGGTGTTTATTTTCGCTTTGCCAATGTTTCCTTAGGAAATAACACCGCGCAATGGACAAACAATGAACGTCTTCCAGCACAGTTATCCGGGTATATGACCTATGGATACGGTACGGGAGCCGGAGCACCCGAAGATAATCAAATGGTCAGTTCATCCGAAACCTATTGGTCTTATAGCTATGGTATTATCAATGCTGCCAACTCATTGATTGGCGGGATGGATAAATTGCCTCAGGGCCGCATTCCCGCAGCCGAGCGTGAACCGATCGAGGCAGAGGCACGTTTTTTAAGAGCATACGGACACTTTAAACTCCTGACTTTTTATGGTCAATGGTTTGATTATTCAAGTCCTTATGGCGTATTATTGCGCGACGAGGCAGTGACCATCGGCAATATTCCCAAGGCACGCTCCTCTGTTGCTGAAAGCTATACCTCTATTTTGCAAGATCTCGATTACGCGATTGCGCACTGTCCCGCGCAAAATGAAAAATTTTATGCGACCATTTGGACGGCAAGAGCATTAAAGGCCCGTGTTCTTATGTGCCGAGGTCAGGCGGGAGATTACGCCGAAGTCATTAAACTCACGGATGCCATCATCAATGAAAGTCCTTACCGACTTGAACCTTTAGCCAAGGATATTTTCCGGACCAAAGGGGCCAGTAGCACCGAAGTTATGCTGACCATTTCGCCCCAACCCAACCAACCTGCCTACCCCTATAACCGCAGCCGGCAATTTTATCCCGGCGCATCCTCGCTATACTGCGCCACTCAAGGTTTACGCAATCTGCTAACAGCTGATCCAAGGCAGGAATGGATGGTCGGCAGTTTTCGTAAAAACTATGCCAACTATTTTTTTACCAAATATATCGCTGAAGGCACCGTACCAACCGTTGTTTCTGAAACCTATTACGCAATCCGGCTAACGGAAATATACCTGCTCAAGGCTGAAGCGCTGTTACGCAATAACGGGTCTATCCCTCAGGCAAAAGCTATCCTAAAAGAAATTGGCACACACAATGGGTTAGCTGATTTTTCAAAACTTGAGGCGTTGACCAGTCGTGAAGATATGCTCCGCTACAATTTTGAAGAGACCTCCAAAAGCTTGGTCGCAGAGGATGGACAGGAATGGTTATGCCTGCTGCGTCTGCCATTAGCTACCGTGACGTCTATCCGTCCTAAACTAACTAATATCCAGCAATACATATTGCCAGTACCAAAAAATGAATTTGCGGATAATTCCAAATTTGGCGCACAAAACCCGGGGTATACGATTGATCTGTAAGATAAAAGATTTTGATAAAACATTTAAAAGATAACAATATGAACTGCAAAAATTATATACTTATTGCTTTACTGCTCACAACAGCGCTAGGTGCCCTAGCACAAAAGACTAAAGTATCCGGCCTGATCAAAGGTATTGGCGACGCTCAGGTGGCTATTGGATACCTAAAAGATGGCAAAATGAAAACAGACACTGTTCAGATCCAGAAAGATAAATTTGTTTGGGAAGCAGATATGCCCGAACCCCAAAAGGTCTATCTGATGTTCCCATCGCGTTACGCCGAACTCTTCCTCGAAGCGGGCAATATCAGCATCACTGGCCAGGCCGATTCATTACACTTGTTAAAAGCCAAGGGTAGTAAAATACAGGCCGAGGCCGAACGTTATCAGGCGACTTTAAAAGACCTGGAAAAACAATCCAACCCACTTTATCAGCAATGGGGAAAAGGTACAGCCGCAGAGCAATTAAAACTCGAACAACAACTGGATGCAATCAGTACCGAACGTCGTGCCCGGGCAGCGGCTTATACCACTGCGCACCCCAAGAGCGCCTTTAGCCTGAGTCTGGTCGCTGACCGATCGGCTATGGGAAGTTACGAGGAGGTGAAACCTCTTTACGACCTACTCGACAAATCTGTGCTTGCCATGGCAGCGGGCAAGCAGCTTACCGAACGCCTGGACGTACTCAAACGCAGTGCCTTAGGGGCAACAATGTTAGATTTCACACAAAATGATCCCGACGGTAAACCGATAAGCTTCAGCAGTTTCAAAGGAAAATATGTATTGGTTGATTTTTGGGCAAGCTGGTGTGGGCCTTGTCGTGCTGAGAATCCCAATGTCCTCAAAGCTTATAACAAATACAAGGACGATAATTTTACTGTTATTGGAATCTCTTTGGACGATAATGCCGAAAAATGGAAAAAAGCCATCAAAGATGATGGTATGCCCTGGTCACAGGTATCCTCATTAAAAGGCTTCGAAAATGAAGTATCTACCTACTATGGCATCCAAGGCATACCAAGTTCGCTTCTGGTAGATCCCAATGGAAAAATCATCGCCCGTAACCTTCGTGGCGCATCACTACAACAAAAGCTGAACGAAATCTTTAAAACCCAATAAGATGAAATATACGTTATTATCGTTTATAGCCCTGCTGCTTATGCAGGGTTGCAAAAATTCACAAACAGACGGAAAATATACATTACATGGACAAATCAAAGGTATTACCTCAGGAACTATCAAATTACAACGTCTCGATGATGCCAGCAGAAAGTCGGTTACTATAGATAGCACAACGCTACAAAACGGCAAATTCGAGCTGACAGGTCCCATTGATCGGCCTGAGATGATGTCTCTCAAGATCGAACCCGGCAACTGGTCGGCCGCCCTGTTTATCGAATCTGGTGAACTTCAATTCCAAGCAGATACGAGTGGAGCCACCCATTATGATTATACCGCGTATGGTGATAGCAAAGGCGCCATCTTACGCAATTTTAGTTTGAGCGGTTCCAAAAACCAGGGCCTGTTTGATGAATTTGAGAACCACCCCAAAAGCCTCGCCGCCAAGAGGATGTTTGAACAGCTCAACAAGAAATATGAAGCCGCAGGCAAATCTGAAGAAAAAGAAGCCATCCGTGCAGAAATGGAAGCCTTTGGTGATAAACACAAAATCTGGGAACTTCACTGGATCGATAGCATCACGCAACGGCACCCATCACTCGTCGCCGGAGCTTACCTCTTACAGCGCTATCAGCTCTTTAATGAATCCATGCCGGTTGCGGAACTCGACAAGCGTCTTCAGGTGTTTCAGTCTCCCGCAAAAGAATCCAATTACATCAAAGATCTCCAAGACAAAGTGGCCGTAAAAAAAGCACTGTTGCCCGGTAATCAAGCGCCGGATTTCAAAGCTTTAAAACCCGACAGTAGCGATTTCCGGCTTTCCTCCCTTCGTGGCAAGTATGTCCTTCTCGATTTCTGGGCCAGCTGGTGCGTACCCTGTCGCCAAGCCATCCCCCATTGGAAGGAAGCCTACAAAACATACCATGATAAGGGCCTAGAAATCGTTGGCATCACCAATGACAGCCGCTGGCCAGACTGGTTCAAAGCACTCGATCAGGAAAAAATGCCTTGGATTCAGGTAGCCGATGATTTCCCGATCAAGAATAGTCCGGCGAGGATCGCAACCCTGTATGACATTCCGAGCTTGCCGACTTATGTCCTTTTAGACAAAGAAGGAAAAATTATTATCCATACCACCTCTAAAGAAGAAATGGATGCCCAATTAAAAGCAGCATTCAGTACCTTATAGCCCATACGAGCATATAGACCACAGCAATATGAAAAAGAGCACATTATCATTTCTGTTTTTAGCCCTGGCCAGTCAGGCTTTTGCACAAAAAACAAATACCGTAGTGACGGGCAAGTTAGACAATCTGCCCAAAGATCAATGGATTTATCTTTCCGGATTCGGAAACGGACAGAAAGATTCAGTCCAACAGACCGATAAAGGCTTTCGGTTCGATCTGGATATCCCCGAAGGGAAGGGCGATTTCTACATCTTTCAGGTAGGTAAAATGAAAGCTTCCGGAGAGATAAACGGTGCCTTTATATTTTTAGAAAAAGGCAAACTTAATATCAGCAGCAAAACTCCTATGCTGAAAGATGCAAAGTTTAGCGGCGGCAAACTCGCAGATTATTACAACCTCTTTCAGCAACGCGCCAAAGTAAAGGGGTTAAATGCGTTAATTGATCAGTTTGGTGAAGCCCGCAAAAATAAGGATCAAGATAAAATCGCCAAATTACGAAAAGAGATAGACAACAAAAATACTGAACAAGCCACGCTGGACAAGGACTTTGTACTAAAACATAAAAACAGCCCCGCAATCGTATATCCAATGTTTTTCACTTTGCGCAATGCTGATGATCTTGCTTCACTGGATGAGCTATTGCAAAAGGCCAGCCCGCAGGCAAGAAATAATGTCCCAATCAAAGCCATAGAACATAGCATCAAAACCGATAAACTGACTGGTATCGGCCGCACAGCACTGCCTTTCACACAAGCCGATACCTTAGGAAACAAGGTTTCCCTAGCTGATTTCAAGGGCAAATATGTCTTGGTTGATTTTTGGGCCAGCTGGTGTGTACCCTGCCGTATGGAAAATCCAAATGTAGTGAGTGCCTTCCAGCAATACAAAAACAAAAACTTCACCGTATTGGGTATTTCATTCGACTACCCTGGACAGCAAAAACGTTGGTTGGATGCGATCCATAGTGATCACCTAAACTGGCCCCAACTTTCTGACCTCAAAGGCTGGAAAAATGAAGTCGGCGTGCTTTATGATATCAAATCCATTCCCTCCAACATTCTGATTGATCCCAATGGTGTGATCATCGCTAAAAATCTTCGTGGTGAGCATTTGGACAAGAAATTAGCGGAGCTTCTTGGTGCGCCCGCCATGGACAAAAATACCCTTGTTGTAAAGGGAGAGATCGAAAATCCGGCAAAAGCATCCTGGTTCCATATACGCTATACAGATGCTGCAGGGAAGAACGTCACTGATAGCGCACAGATTTTTAATGGAGTATTCAGTTATCTCGGCAAAGTGCAAACCCCGACCCATGCCACAGCCTATTTCAGCGATGGAAAAAGCGGTGCGCCACAGTCCTATGAACAATACCTACAGTTTTACATTGAGCCCGGTGTTCTACAAGTCAGCGGCAATGCCAGTACCCCACAGGAAATGGTCTTAACTGGTCTGAAAACGCAGGAAGAATTCAATACCTACAATGGTTTGATTAAGGCTGAAATCATTTCCTTAAAACCACTCAACGAATTGTACAACAAAAAAAACAACGAATACATTGCGTTAAAAAAACAAGGCGCCTCCGAGCAAGTACTCAATGCAAAACTTGACGAGCTTGAAAAAATCAAAGAAGATATGGTCCCTATGCAGCAAACAATACGCGACAAACAGTTTTCTTATATCAAGCAGCATCCTAATTCAGCTATTTCCGCTGCACAACTTCGCTTTTTCGTTAGCAGTATAGACCTAGCAGAACTTCAAAGCATTTATGAGCAGATGGGGCCTGAGATCAGAAACTCAGCCAATGGTCAGGAACTGGCGGAGGAAATTAAGAAATTAAAATCAGGGTCACCGGGAAGTACAGCCACGGATTTCGCAGGAATGGACATCAACGGTAAGCCACTTAAACTATCCGATTATCGTGGCAAGTATGTATTACTGGATTTTTGGGCCAGCTGGTGTGTGCCTTGCCGTAAGGGTAACCCACACCTCCTGCAACTCTACAGCAAATACAAAAAGAAAGGTTTTGAAATTATCGGTGTCTCAGATGACGATTCCAATCCCAAAGCTTGGAAAAAAGCGGTCGATCAAGATAAAATTGCGGTATGGAAGCATGTCTTGCGGGGCTTAAAGATAACTCCTCAAGGCGATTTTGATAAATCAGAAGACCGCTCAGAAGCTTATGGCATCCATACCTTGCCAACCAAAATCCTCATTGACCCGAATGGCGTTATTGTTGGTCGTTACGGTGGCGGTGGTGGTAGTGATCAGGATCTCGACGCCAAGCTAAAGACGATTTTTAAACTTTAATGTAGAAGCCGTAACGAAGATATGTTCGTTACGGCTTCTTACGTTAATCAGCCTGCCTTTATCGGATACAAGCCTATTCTTTCCCTGCTGATTGAATCAAATGTGCGTTTTTTTTTCTATTTTTATAATGATCGGATCCCAATTTGTAATTATGAAAAGAAAATATGCCTGCTACTACCTGTTGTTGATTATCTTCTTTCACCTTGGGTTGTCGCAAAAACTTGCTGCAGCGACAGCGCAAATCAACGCCATAAGCAGTGACTCCACAAAAGATGATTATGTATCCCGGATGCAGGACTTTTTTAGCAGGTCGGCCAAACAGAGTGTCATCGACTTGGAACAGGACCGTGCATCAATAAGGCGAAATCAGGTTTTCGAACAGATAAAAACAGTATCTAGACATGCAGGAGCTTTTTTAAAGAAAGGATTTGATACCGCAACAGTCCGTACGGAATTAAAGGAGATCATTCGTTGGCATCAACTATCAAAAGATGGTGTATTTAACAATCAGGGTTCCGCCCATTCTTCCAGAAATTTAACAACCACCTTTAATATTCTAAATACACTCACCACCGAAGTATCGACCTACAAAAAGCGAGTAGACAGGTATCAGGAGCAATTGATCAATTATCGTTTACAAATAGATTCCCTCACAACAGATAAGTCCCTCTTTATTATTTCGGAAGATTCTCTGCAACTGAGTCAATACATGGGAAGGTTACATGTGTTGTCTAAAGAGATATCACCAGTGAGCAAGCAGCTTACAAAAAACATCAGTATTATCCAGACGCTTCAAAATGAGCTGAATCTCGAACTCATGGCTTTGGAAAATGATACCCAGGAGATACGGTATTATCAGCAACAGATTGCTGAAAAAACATTTAACAAGGAATTTGCCCCGCTTTGGGAAGATAGCATTTACAACCGACCAATAGAGGAGATAATCCATCTGTCTGTCATCAAGGCAAAACTGGCGCTCACCTACTATCTAAAGGGAAATTGGGGAAGGCTTTTATTATTAATTGCTTCAGTGGTATTGACTGTTTATTATCTATCCGCATTGAAAAATAGTTTAAAAGATCAGGGGCATATGCTTTCTGAATCCATTATGCTATTAGCTCAGCCCCTCGTTTCGGGAACTGTCATTGCGCTAAGTGTTGTACAGTTTCTGTTTATCAATCCACCTTTTGTATTTTCAACAATCTTTATTATTACTCAGGCCATACTCATCAGCATTATACTCCGCAAACATATTTCCAGTTATTGGATGACGATCTGGCTGAGCTTATTGGCGCTATATTTCTTAGCCGCTGTCGATAATATGCTGCTGCAGGCCTCGCGAGCAGAACGATGGTGTATGGTATTCATTGCCTTATCGGCTTTTTCACTAGGACTATTTTCGTTATTAAACAGATACCGTCATACCGAACTACGTGAGCGCTGGATACTGTTCCCAATCGGATTGATGGTAATCATGGAACTATTGTCCTTGGGACTCAACCTTACCGGCAGCTTTAATATTGCCAAAGTACTACTGATCGCGGGTCTATTGAACGTCGTGGTGACTATTATTTTTTTATGGGTTCTGCGTCTGGTTAATGAAGGTCTCACCTATGCTTCCCTGGTCTATAAAAAGCAAGAAAGAAGGCTCTTTTATGTCAACTACGACCGTGTCGGCAAACGGGCGCCTTTATTTTTCTATCTCATTCTTATTATAGGCTGGTTTGTGTTATTTGGACGCAATTTCTACGAATTTAGGTTATTGGCAGACCCCATACACGATTTTTTCTACAACACCCACAAAGTGGGCAGTTATAATTTTACAGTCATCAACATCGTGGTTTTTGTCCTGATCATGGCCTGTTCAACCATACTTTCCAAGATTGTTTCCTTTTTTGCTTCTGGTCCTCAACCCCACCATGCCGAACGCGACGGATCTCAGTTCCATCTTGGAAGCTGGCTATTGTTAATCCGCATCGCAATTATTTTTTCCGGCTTTTTTCTTGCTTTTGCTGCTGCAGGTATCCCCATTCAGCAGATCACCCTGATCATTGGAGCATTGGGCGTAGGCATAGGTTTTGGTCTACAGACACTTGTCAATAATTTGGTCAGTGGTTTAATTATCGCCTTTGAAAAACCGGTCAATGTAGATGACACGATTGAGGTCGGTGGACAATCCGGTCGTGTTAAATCCATTGGATTTCGGAGTAGTGTCATCGTAACTCCCGAGGGAGCAAACTTAATTATGCCCAATGGCGACTTGCTTAGTTCACGCATCATCAACTGGAGTCAGGGATCCGCCCGCAAGCGGCTAAGCAGTCGTATCGAAGTCAAATATGGGACCGATCTAGACAAAGTAAAAAGCTTGCTCCTTGCAATTACGGAAAAGAATGAGCAGATCCTTAGCATCCCAGCACCTATTGTACAGTTTACCTCCGTATCCGCCCAATCTGTCGCAACAGAATTCTTTTTCTGGGTCAGGACAAACCGAGATACGGGTCAGATCAAAAGTGATATCATGGTCGCTATTAGCGATACACTTCAAAAAGAAAACATTGAACTCGCTTTGCCAACACAGCAGCTGATCCTCAATAACGAGGAGTCATGCGGACAAACAATCCAACAGTCTAATCCAACAAGCTAATATCTTCGTATTTTGACATCAAATAGCTACTGGCAATTCGGTATGGCGGTCAATACATCCAATGACATATCCATAGCTTGTTTAGCCCATTTTTTCAGACCATCTAAGTCTTTGGATTTTAGCGCCTTACTGCCAAATGTAACAGCATTCAATGCATAATTTTTGGCATTCTGACAGTTACAGTCCGGGACGATTGTATAGGCTGCAGCTTCTTTCGCCTTTGCCAGCGCTTCCTTCAACAAAGATTTTGCATCATCCTGCGATTCAGCTTTGTATGCTTTTTTGAAACTGGCAAAAGCCATTTCTGCATATGTAGATGCCATACCACAGCCATTTACTTTCTTTTTTTCTTGGGCCATGACCGAGAACAGCATATTGGCCAGAATTACAATTAAAAAATATGTTCTTTTCATATTGCTACACTTATGGATAGAAACATACATGGTTAAAAATAGTTTTCGGTCAAACAGGATTATTTTTAATACTATTTACTAAAAAAAATAGTAAATTTACAGCGTTTACTAAGATATTGATCATGATAGGATTTGATGATAAGTTGAAGATCTTAGCTGATGCAGCAAAATATGATGTCAGCTGTAGTTCCAGTGGCGGAAAACGAAAAAATACGAATGGCATTGGTGATGCATCAACGAGTGGGATTTGCCATACCTATACAGAGGATGGTCGATGTGTCTCTTTGCTAAAAATTTTAATGACCAACTATTGTATTTATGATTGTTCGTTTTGTGTCAGCAGACGTAGCAATGATGTTCAACGAGCGGCATTTTCAGTGAAGGAAGTCGTTGATCTAACGATGAACTTTTATCGCCGTAATTATATCGAAGGCCTATTTCTAAGTTCCGGTATTTTTAAATCCGCGGATTATACCATGGAAAGGTTGATGCTCGTCGTAAAAAAACTGCGCACCGAAGAAAGATTTAATGGCTATATTCATTTAAAAGCTATTCCCGGAGCCAGCGAGTCGCTATTGAAGCAGGCTGGCCTATATGTTGATAGGATGAGTGTCAATCTGGAGATCCCTACGGAGGAAGGCTTAAAACTTGTTGCGCCGGAAAAAGACCATCAATCCGTACGCGAACCTTTGGCGATTATCAAAAATGAAATCCTTAACGTTCAGCAGCATAAAAAGATTGTTAAAAAATTACCGCTCTTTGTCCCCGCAGGCCAAAGTACACAGATGGTCATTGGAGCCACGCCGGAGACCGACCTACAGATTATGCAGACCGCGCATGAATTCTATAAAGATTATAAGCTCAAGCGCGTTTACTATTCAGGTTACATTCCCATAAACGCCACCGATAGCATGCTTCCACAAATCGGTACCACTCCGCCGCTTGTGCGTGAAAATAGACTTTATCAAACAGACTGGTTATTGCGGTTCTACGGATTCTCCCTGCATGAAATCCTAAATACCAAACATCAACAGCTTGAACTGGATATAGACCCCAAGCTCGCTTGGGCTTTACGTAATCCGCAGTTTTTTCCGATCGATATCAATACAGCGGATTACAGTTCAATTATTCGAATTCCCGGAATTGGTAGACAGTCCGCAAACAAAATCGTGCAGGCACGTCAATACGGAAAATTAAAGGAATACCAATTGCGTAAGCTGGGGATCGCATTTAATAGAGCAAAATACTTCATGATTTGCCTAGATACTGTCATCGGTGCCGGGTTCCATTATCCGGAACAGATTCGGAAATCTCTTCTGGGACATCAGCCCGGCACCAAATCAAACAGCATTCAAACCCAGTTAACATTATTTTGATGAACTATATTTTCGACGGGAGTTACCAGGGCTATTTATGCTGCGTTTTCGAGGCCTTTGAACGAAAAGAATTTGACGCTATTCCAACAACTTCACAGCAGCTGGAAATCAATATCTTTTCACAGAAACGTCAGATCTATACAGATAAACGTAAAGCCATCCGTATTCTGACCGCGATGAATAAGCGAATAGGATTACAAAATGCCAAGATCTTTTACCACAATTTTCTAAGCGACAGTCCATCCGAATGGGCCAACGGATTCCGTCTGATCGTCGAGCTTTTCAAATCCGGAAAAATGGATATGCAGAACTACGGGCGACCTGATCTGTTGCGTATGCATCAGATGATAAAGAAAGTGAGCCGCGAAAGACACCGGATGAAAGCCTTTATACGCTTTGTTAAATCCGATACCGGTCTGTATACAGCTATTGTGGAACCCGATTTTAATGTCCTGCCTTTGGTCATTGATTTTTTTAAGAACCGCTTTACTGACCAACAGTGGCTGATCTATGATATCCGACGAAATTATGGATTTTATTATGATTGCCACCATGTAGAAGAAGTAGCTAGCTGTGCTGAAAATGAACTTCATACCCCCCAACGTTTGGAAATAGATCTGGACCCAAAGGAAAAAGAATTCCAGCATCTCTGGAAAACCTATTTTAAAAGCGCAACGATCGAATCCCGGAAGAATTTAAAACTTCACTTGCGACATGTTCCCAAGCGATATTGGAAATACTTGACCGAAAAACAATAGGAATAATCTTGCCGATCGTACGGCAATCGCTAAGGATTTGTTTAAAGATTCTTAGGAAACTCGTCTTTCCACCAGGTAAAGCGCCAATCATCGCTTTCCTCCTCCGTCAATAGGCAAGATTCCAATTCATCCAAATATTGCTCCTTGTTCAAATGCTGTCCAATAAAAACCAGTTCATTCTTCCGGTCCCCCCATTCACTGTGCCAGCGCATCAACAAATCGTCCTTCACTTCCGCATACATCGGATACTGCTTGCGAGTCGATTCAGGCATACTGCTCCACCAGACCCCAGCGCTTTCCATCCGCACACTTCCCCCCGCCTGACTAAAGCTAATCGCAACATCCGGACGGGAGGCCAACCAGAGAAGTCCCTTTGCCCTGATGATATTTGGTGGATATTGTTCATTTAAATAAGCGTGCAAACGCTGTGGATGGAAAGGGCGTTGTGACCGGAAAACGAACGAAGATATCCCATATTCTTCTGTCTCTGGAGTATGCTCCGTATCGAGCTCACGTATCCAGCCAGCAGAAGCTGAGGCCTCCTCAAAGTTAAATGCACCAGTACCCATAATCGCTTCCGGGTTTACCTGCCCAAATTGTGTACGGATCAACTTTGCTCCCGGATTAAGCTTAGCAATAGCGGCCTCAAGCGTACCTATTGTCTCTTCGGCAACGAGATCCACTTTATTGAGTATGATAACATTGGCAAATTCGACCTGATCTGTCAAAAGATTGACAATAGCCCGGTTGTCACGATCATCGTCCGTCAATTCCCTATCCCACAAAGTCTCAGCACTGCCGAAGTCCTTCCCAAAATTCAAACAATCGACTACGGTAACCATTGTATCAATATAACTAAATGCGGATAGATCAATATTGTTGTTAGCATCCATGTAACTGAATGTCTGCGCTACTGGAATTGGCTCCGAAATTCCTGTACTTTCGATCAGGAGGTAATCAAAGCGATCTTCCTTCGCCAAACGTTCAACTTCGACCATAAGATCCTCCCGTAGCGTACAACAAATACACCCATTACTCATTTCCACCAGCCTTTCCTCTGTTCGCGACAATACATTTTCCCGTTCTACAGCCTGCACATCGATATTTACTTCACTCATATCATTGACAATAACGGCAACTTTCTTACCGTTTTTATTGTGTAGAATATGATTCAATAATGATGTTTTTCCTGCCCCTAAAAAGCCACTCAAAACCGTTACAGGTAATTTTTTTCTCATCTTGATTGCTATTTAAATTTAAATTTTCGATCTATTCTCCTCTTTGGGTGTCGACTCACGCTAATCTCCAACCGCGTGCTCATCTCGACATTGTCTTGAACAAAACTAATAATACTATTTAACAAATGCAACATAGTTGCTTTATTTAATGAATCTATTTTATGTCAAAAGATATCCTACATCATTGAAATAGTCGTTAACACCATGGCTCCTCTTCATTTTTACTTTCGTCACTGCGAGTATACCGTTCGTCAAAGACTTTTCTGTATCAGCGTCGGCCTTCGTTTTTTTGTGCATATCAAAACAATAAAAATGAACAGAAAAGCAATTTTATCATGCGTTGTACTCTTCGCAATGATGTTAAGCAAAATGGTATTTGCACAGGAGCAACCCCTTATTCAGATCGGTATCAAAGGTGGAAGCAGCATCAACAAACTCAACACCGATCTGGCAGACCTGGACGACAAATATGCGCTGGGGCTCCATGTGGGTGGTATGGCCCGGGTGAATCTCGGAAGGGCATACCTTCAAGGAGAAGCACTTTTCAGTAAACGTAAGGCAGCAATTAAACCACAGGGGCAAACCGAAACCAAACTCAAATGGAATGCAATTGATATTCCAGTGATGGTCGGTTATAAAATCTACCAACAACAGGACATGAACTTTCGGGTATTTGCCGGAGCGGTGTATAATTATACACTGAATGACAACTTATCACCTTTAAAGGCCATCAAAGAGGGAGTCAAACATTTCGACAAGTCGAATGTACAGTTTACAGGTGGTCTTGGGATCGATATCCAAAAATTCAGTATCGATGTCCGCTACGAACGTGGGTTTTCGGACTTATCCAAATCTTTTAAATCCAAACCACAGGCCTTTTCCATTGGCGTAGGTTACTTTATATTCTAATACAACCCTTAACACAAAACACCTTTGAAGGCAATCCCGTATTTGCTTTCAAAGGTTTTGTTATATATTTGATTATTTTTGTTCCATGTTGCTCAAAAAAAACTACGTCCATCGGCACCTCTTTCTCACACTCTTCTGGCTTGTCCTCTGGTTTGCCGTCTGGATACAGGTGAAGCAGGATATGGACACCATCAACGCGCTGATCCATAGTTCATCGGTCATGATCTGTTCCATCAGCATCTCGCAACTTCTGAGCGACAGTATCTTACCAAAAGCCATTAAGACACAGAAAATGAAGCCCTTTGTTTTCAAAGCTATCTTTTTTGTGCTTATTTTGGCCGTTCTGATCGGCGCAATAGATGCCTACTTTATTCTCCATAGCCAAGTTCTGTCAGAGGAAGATCGGGCCACGCTTTTGTTTGTACAGAGCTATAAAGCTATTCCCTCTTCCGTTCTGATCAATGGTACTGCCTGTGGTATCCGGTTTTATCAGGAACATGCCAATATACAGCAGGACCATAGCCAGTTGCAACAAAACTTTCTGGAAAGCCAGCTCAAAATCTTACAGGATCAGGTCAATCCGCACTTTATGTTCAATGTATTGAACCATATCCATATCCTGATGAAAAAAAATGTGGACATGGCCGATTTTTTACTGTTAAAATTCTCAGATATCCTACGCTACCAGCTCTATGAATGCAACCAATCGTTTGTATTGCTGAGCCGTGAACTGCAATATTTACAGAATTTTATCACGATTGAACAGATGCGTTGGGGAGACGAGCTGGAGGTTGACTGCAGCTGGTCGCAGTCAACAGAAGATCTGCATATTGCACCGCTGATGCTCATCTGTTTTGTTGAAAATGCCTTCAAACATGTGGATCGGCTTCCGGATCAAAAAGGCAAAATCAGCGTCAATTGCGCTGAGAAAGACGGCTATTTTCAGTTTTATATCAGAAATAGTTATCAGACTTATCCCCTCCCGGCTTCAACAAGACACTCTGGCATTGGGCTGGAAAATGTCAAAAAGAGGCTTGAGCTACAGTATGAAAATCAGTACACGTTAACCATTGACAAGCAAGACGACAGCTTCTGCGTCGACCTGACAATCAATCTTAACTGCTAAACAAGTATGGAACAGACAAAGATGAAATGTATCATCGTAGACGATGAACCCCTATTACGGCAGAATATTGCCGAGATGACCGAACAGGTCGATTTTTTGGAGCTCGTCGCAACTTTTCCGTCAGCACTGGCGGCAACCTCCAGATTGCAACAAGGCGATATTGACCTTATATTTTTGGATATCAATATGCCCTATCTTAATGGCATCGATTTTTTGGAATCACTTGAAAATCCCCCCTTATGCATCTTCATTACAGCTTATTCGGAGTATGCCCTGGAAGGATTCCGTCTCCAGGCCGTGGATTATCTGCTAAAACCGATTGTATTTCCGCGCTTTTTCCAGGCGGCAACCAAAGCCTTTCAGCAATTTGTACAGCGTAATAAATCGACACAGGAACCCAGTACCAACGATACCATGCTTTTTGTCCGGCAGGGGGACGCTTTCGTCAAAATCTCCTGGACTGATCTGCTCTACGCTGAAAGCATGCAAAATTATACCAAGCTACATTTTAAAGAACGGATTCTTACCATTCACCAGACCATGCTGGCGCTGGAAGTCGCTTTACCGGATAGCCATTTTTTTCGTATCCACAAATCCTATCTGGTCAACGTCAATCACATCGATATGATCTCGGGCGGAAGAGTATATATTGCAGCGCAAGAATTGCCCATATCTCGTACAAAAAGAGAGGAGCTTCTTCAAAACGTGGTTTTTAAGAAGCTCCTGAGCCGCTAGTAGGGCATATTCCATTTAAATGCTACTGAGGTGTAGAAGGTCGGTGAAAAGCGTGGGTCGGCCTGTTTCTTATCCTTGAAGAAGCTCTTTAACGATCGGTCATTTTCAACATACATCCTTGCGAGTGTGCTTCCCCCCGTTAGTTGCAATTTAAGGTTCTTACCGAGGTTAAATTGAGGTTGAAGACCAGCCGTCAACAACATAAATCCACCGAGTGTGGACTTGCCGTTCTTCTCCCGTTCGGCCGTCATCCCATCCAGATTGACTACCGCACGGAGATCCATGAACTTGTTGACCTGATAAGCAGCGGCAAGACCTTGTGGGAAGTTTACATTGAATTTGACCTTTCCATTGGTCTTCCAGTCAAAATATAGTCCCGGCAGGATCATAGGTACACCGAAACTATTGCTCAATACTGGTCCAAATCCGAAGGCCAGATTCGGTTTAAACCGTTTGATAAAAAGAGCTCCCCCCTGTCCCAGTACATCCTTACCGTTTACTTTGACCAGATCAGAATAGATGCCGACCGAAGCAAATGTCAGTAGCGACCAGTTTTTCTTTAAAGAAGTCAAGTATTGCAGTCCGATTTCGGCATTCAACATTTCAGTTGGAAAAAGCTGCTGTTCATAATCACGGTTTTGCATCTTTGCGTAGGCAGCCCCCATTTTCCATGACCAGCGTTTGATATTGCCCAAGGAATCCACTTTGGTCGATAAAGGTATTTCAAGATTGAATTGTATCCTCTTGAAATCACTTTTAGACCCAGTCTTTACACTGTCTTCCGGTCGGATATAGTTTGACAGGGGGACGTAATCGACAACAACCTGTCCGGATACTGCATTTTGGGCTTGCGCCGTCAGCGTCGCTAAGCTGCTGAACAGCATTGCACATAAAACTTGTTTCTTCATGTTTTTTCTGCAAAGGAACACCTTGATTCCCTGAAGCAGCAAACATTTTGACGTACCGCTACTATCCATTGACCAAATGCAAAGCTATTGCGATCTTAAAAAAAATCGGCACAACTTTTCTCCGGATCATAAAAGATCTTACACGGATTGTAAATAGGTTTATTTTCTGTTTTATTTAATGAATAATTTAGTAATCAATGGGACTATCCAATTGGAATTGATAGTCGCCTGTTTCTGAAGGATAAACTGTAAGAACATTTTAACAAATATATGAGCAAAATATTTAAGATTGTTTTCACCATTTTGTTGATCACCAACAACAGCTGTTCCAATGGACAATCCAAGCAGGATTGTCAGGATATGCTGGACGATAACCTTGCTTTGCTTGAGTATCTTTTGAATAACGATAAAAATGTTGCCACAGATTTCAAAGAAATGCAGGCTGCCTTCAACGATCAACCCTATAAAAAAGAAAATAAGACCAAATTTGACGAAAGCTATCATTTTCGCCGAGGATATCCGCCCATAACGGAATATATCTATCCAAACACCTATATTAAATTAAAGTTCGACAGATTTAATATTGCCTATACATTAGACAGTGATTATCCTTTTACAATGGATTTTATCAATAATATTGATCAGGCGATATTTAAGTTGAAAAAAATCTACTTTATGGATGGAACAATCCAGGACCAAGAAATTAAAGTTATTGATAAAATCGTGTCAGCGGAGTTTGGCGACCAGACCCTAATTCTCCCGGGCACAAAGCCTATCAAGAGTTTCGACTATAGCATGGAAACCCATCTAAACAAAGAGGTGAACTATGAAATTACCCAGGTGGGACAACGTATAGAGACCTCGGCGGGTCGCATTGAAGTGATACACTGTAGTGATGGATATGTTCGCATTAAAACTGCTGGGCCCATGCGGCATCTCGTAAAAATTTTGGCAATGGATGAAAAGGGACGCTTATTAACAACGGTATCAAACGAACAACGCAGTGCTTATAAAAAAGAAGACTTACGCATGCTTATCGCAAACATGGAGCAGGTTAAAGTTCTTTTGGACAAAGGCGAAATTACCGCTACGGAAGTCCATCAGCAGTTTTCATCAAAAAAACTGAATGCCGAGCTTGCGGGACTCACCGATTCGTTATTTCTGACCCAATATTTCGTCGCTGATTTCAAAAAAGCATCCATCCTATTTTGGGACAATGCCAAAGAAGTCAAACAAGTGTACGAACGAAATTCTGCAGACCAATCCCCCTCAAGACCTGAAGACTTTTACGAAGCATGCTCCTGTGCAATCGCCCAGGATAAAAAATCCGAACTGTACGGTCTGATTGGCTTGGATGGAAACTGGATTATCGAACCTAGATTTTTAGAGCTTAAAGCACAATGGGGAACGAACGGTCTTTTTTGGGCCCTTACTGATGCTGATGAGAAGTGGATTGAATATGTATTTGACAAGGAAAATAAAAAGCTTATAAAAACGCGCGAATAGCAAAAATGGTACCTGTTCCAGTAATTTTCGCTTTCTCCTCTCACATGTCCGCATAGCATTGTGATTACTTTTGGGCTTGGCTTTATCATTTTTTTGGATCGGTCCGAGAGATTGGGCTTAACCTTCTGATCTGTTCTTTTCTGCGCTCGCTAGCAGGGAGACCACCAGTGTATAGATTGTGCTTTACCATCTTTAAAGTACAATCTGATATGACCATCCACAATTCCTTCATTGTCCTCCCGCAGTCTGATTACCCACAATCTTCCGGCTTTATCCATCCCCTGTCGTTCATTCACAGCTGTAGGGAAAAGCTGTTGTATATCTTCAAGGGTTGTATTGGCATCGATACGAATCCCATGGTAGCTGATAAAATTTCCATTCAGAAACCAGAAGTCTTCTATAGCGACACTATCCCCACTGGTTTCAAAGCGTGAACCACTTTTGTACAGGTATTTATCATCTGGCGCTTCGGTATCAAAAAGAGTGATACAGGGGGCTTCATCTTTCAACAGGTGGATACTATCGGGCCGGCCGAAAACCTGATCAAATTCACTGCGCATAAAAAACCTATCCAACTTACCGTTAAACTTGATATCTTTTTCCAGCATAACATCTCTTAATGCATATCCGCTGCCCGGTCTGTCATGGATAGTTGAAGCCCTACATAATGTAAAAAGATTATGTCCTTGGACTATCCCCTTGTCGTACCGTAAGTTGACGGGATGATCAGGATCGTTGGTTATATCTAAGAGCTGTCCGGTTTTCTGATAAAATTCCAGCCAGCCAACAGCACGTTCCACCAGTCTTTTTTCTGCGGCTGTTTCCGATATGTCGTTGATCACATACAATTTGATGGTCAGCTTGTCCGGTTTTAGGTATGCTACCCGGGCTTGGACAAGCGAATCGCTAAATTGATTAAACGCGATCGCATTGCTCGACTTCACCAGCTGTGCAATCAGCTGCTCACAAGAAATAGTCTCATTTTCTGTACCAACAGCTGTAGCCCCAACAGTATCTACCTTCGGTTGTGCCTGTCTGTCCGACTGTCCCTGGCACGAGAAAAGAGTTAGCGCAAAAAAGACGATTATTCTTGACATATTATCTATTAAATTTAGTTTACACGGGGATCCCTAATACTGGTCGGGAATACGTTTAAAAAATGTTGTCTCTACATTTCCTTTTTGCAAAATATTTCCATCGTTATCCCAAGTAATGTATCTCGCCCTTAAATTCAACTTCCCTTTGACGACCTCCAGTTCTATCTCGTCATTAATCCCCTGCTTGGCCGGAATAAACAATACCATTCCTTTCACCTGCGCCTGAAAAGTTCGTGGTGGAGCTTCTCCGCTGCCGATATCTTTAAAACTGGCATAATCTTTACCAGGTTCAAACCAAATGACGACAGTATTGGTTTGGAACCTGGTCTTATATCCCCAGGTTCCAGTAAAAGTAGATTTGATACGATCCGGGATCTCCTGGACCTGCGCTTCCGAACGTCCGATGAAGAGCAGGAATATGATAAATAAAATCGGTCTCATGTCTTGTTGCAGGCTAATTTAGTTTTCTTTAGTTATATGGCATCTCTACCGCAAGATCAATTTGATACTGACCTTGGCTGCTGTGTGATCTTATGGCGCATACGCCCCCTTTGACTTCGTAATCCGCATTACCTTAACAAAATTTTTGCCAAAAAAAGACAGCTTACAAACTATCGAATGTTCCGGCTCCCTACCGATCCCAGCAATGCCCTTGCAAGGCATGTACGGGCCAATTCGTTCACACTTTTTATTTTTCTGAACAGATTTTTACAATACGTTCTGCTAGCTTTGGAAAGGATAACAATGCATGTGTTGTCACCGGGACATTTGAAAACTTTCCAACAGCATGATTTAGTTCATCGATGATCCCTCCCTATTTAGGTTCCCATACAGTTACCTGTATATCATGTCTGATTGAAAATTTTACATTAGTATTTGGATATTCAAAATTATCATCGTAATATTGCAATATAATATTACCTCAATATGGGACTTACAAAGACAGAAATTTTCGCTGATGAACAGAATAAGCTTGCTGTAGCATTTAAAGTCTTAGGACACCCTGCACGTATAGCCATTCTTCAATATATCATAGACAAAAAAGCATGTATTTGCAATGATCTGGTTGATGAATTGGGTCTTGCACAGGCGACCATTTCCCAACACCTCAAGGAACTAAAAAATACCGGGATCATCCAGGGGACAATTGAAGGCAAATCCGTCTGTTACTGCATTAATGAAATGGTCTGGAAACAAATGCAACAGGAGTTTAATGCATTTTTCAATCAGGATGTAAACATATCGAGTTGCTGTAAGTAGTTTTTTTTACACACATCAATCGTAATATTGCAATATATAGTTACATATAAATAATAAAAATCAGTTTTTTATGAAATTATCAGAAATCAAAGAAATTTTAGCAACACTGGATCGTGTTGAGTTTCAATTGGAGAATGGCACATTTGTTCCCGAGCACTTCCATGTCACTGAGGTAGGTCAGATCTCAAAAAGTTTCATTGACTGCGGTGGGGTCATCCGACACGAGAAGGTCGTCAACTTTCAGCTCTGGAATGCAGATGACTATGAACACCGACTAAAACCGGGCAAGCTATTACATATCATTAATTTATCCGAAGAGAAATTGGGCATAGAAGATGGGGAAATAGAAGTAGAATATCAAAGCAATACAATCGGCAAATATGATCTGGATTTCAATGGTAAAACCTTTGTATTGAAAAACAAGACCACAGCTTGCCTCGCACAGGATGCCTGTGGAATACCATCCCAAAAACCAAAGATCAATCTGTCCACATTGCCAGTTAACGGATCCTCTTGCTGCACCCCAGGTTCTGGATGCTGCTAATCGTTTAATGCCCAATACGATGTATCAGAAAATAAAAGAAATATTCAACGCGATTACCAATGAATGGGATTTAACTGAAGAACGTAAGAAGCTATTGGTTCCACTGATTCAATTTATTCAGGATAAGGTAGACCGCGGTCAGGTAGTGAACCTCAATTTTATCTGTACACACAATTCCCGAAGAAGCCATTTCGCTCAGATTTGGGCTCAAGTGGCTGCATACTTTCACAATATTCCAGCAGTGAATTGTTATTCAGGAGGCACAGAAGAGACAGCTCTATTCCCCAAGGTAACCGAGACACTGGCTGCACAGGGATTTGATATTTTTAAAATAGCAGATACAGCTAATCCCATCTATGCGATCAAATATGGCGACAATATCCCGCCGCTTATCGGTTTTTCAAAAAAATACGATAGCCCGTTCAATCCAGCCTCTGCGTTTGCAGCCGTGATGACCTGCTCCCAGGCTGATGGCGAATGTCCTTTTATTTCTGGTGCCGAAAAAAGAATACCACTTGCTTTTGAAGACCCCAAGATTACAGATGGCACCCCCGAACAGACTAGGGTATATAAAGAACGTAGTTTAGAAATCGCAGCCGAGATGTTTTATGTTTTTTCACATATTAAAAAATAGTCCATGCAATCGAAACTAAAATTTCTGGATCGCTACCTCACCTTATGGATTTTTCTGGCCATGGTTCTTGGTATTTCTTTCGGCAATTTCTTTCCCGCTTCTGCAATCTGGATCAATAGCTACAACAGCGGTACAACAAATATACCACTTGCTATAGGGTTGATTCTCATGATGTATCCACCATTGGCCAAGGTGCGGTATGAACAGATTGGAAGGGTTTTCCGAAATTTAAAGGTTCTCGGCACTTCCTTGGTCCTAAACTGGATCATAGGACCGGTTTTAATGTTTGTACTGGCGCTTTTATTTCTGAACGGATACCCAGAATATATGACTGGACTGATCTTGATCGGACTTGCCCGCTGCATTGCAATGGTGGTGGTATGGAATGAACTCGCAGACGGCAACAGAGAATATGCGGCTGGGTTAATTGCACTGAACAGTATTTTTCAGGTCCTACTCTATAGTGTTTATGCCTATGTTTTTATTACCGTATTGCCGCCTCTTTTTGGTGTGAAGGGACTTTCGGTCAATATTTCCATTGCCGAGATCGCAAAAAGTGTCGCCATTTATCTGGGTATTCCTTTTCTTGCCGGAATCTTGAGCAGGTATGGGCTAATCGCTTTAAAGGGTGAAAACTGGTTTCAGAACCGTTTTGTACCGTTGATCTCTCCGCTGACTTTGATAGCGCTGCTCTTTACGATTACGGTGATGTTCAGCCTCAAGGGTGAAATGATCCTGCAATTGCCTATGGATGTATTCCGTATAGCAGTTCCTTTGATTATCTACTTTGCATTGATGTTTATTGTCAGTTTTTTCGCCGGCAAACGTGTAGGTGCAGACTATACACAAAGTACGGCCATCGCTTTTACTGCAGCAGGCAATAATTTTGAGCTGGCTATCGCAGTTGCAATAGGTGTATTTGGCATCAATAGTGGGCAGGCTTTTGTCGGGGTGATCGGGCCATTGGTTGAGGTACCCGCACTGATCGCTCTGGTCAATCTGGCATTCTGGATCAGAAAAAAATATTACCTAAAAGAACTTTCAGCGTAAATCTAGCTTGACAAGTAATGCAAAAAGCCATGTTAAACAGCATGGCTTTTTGCATGTCCAGCAGATTCACACGAAAAATAGCCGCCGCCACAATTCTTCTTAATAATTTCCAAGCAGATCCAATGGCCTTTCTTGGCTCTTTTTAGCTTGTCACCGATCAGTACAGACCCTACATTCAAAATATCCCCTCCACTTTTCATCATTGAAGGAGCAAATTTACTAACTCGAGGTCCGAGCCGCCCCCCGGCAGCAGCCCAAACTTGTATTCGGTGCTGTTCAGCTCCACATTTGATAAAAACGGGAACCTCTCATTTTGATAATCCACCTTATCAAAATGAGAGGTTATTTGATTCCTAGCTACATAAATAAAATAATAAAAACACTTAAAATCAATCAATTACAATAAAAAAAATGCTATTGGAATACATTTTGGCATATCGGATATAAAATAAATAAACATGAGCAAGACAGCTTTTAAATCGCAACAGGAACAAGAGACACGATCGTTTCCAAAATGGTTAAAGCCCTATCACCTATTGTTCTTTGCAACAACGGTGGTATTGATTTTCGGTGCATTGATAAAACACTTTAGTACAATCTAATACATAGGAAAATGGTAACATGCATATTAACACTGGCCGGCCTAGCCTGCTTTGGCCTATTCATCAAATCAATAGACTTTTTTGATAAAATCTGATCGCAATGAATAAAATAAATGAACAGTCGGCAAGTCAATATCTTGCCGATCATTATGGTGAAATAAAAGAAGAAATCAACGATCTATCGGCCCGAAGAAATTTTGCTGGAATTTTTCAGGCCATTGTAAATCATATCAATTATTTGCTTTCCAATGGTCAGGCCGAAAAAATCGGCAGCCGGTTAAAATATATGGGATGGCTTTACAGAAGAGGAAATGAACAGGTACGCAACATCATTGAAAATCTCTTTGTACGTTCCTTCCGGGGAATGAAAAGAAGATGCACCTCCGAACAATGGATCTATATGTATCAGCAGATTCCTAAAAATCTTAAACAGATTTATCTGTTACAGGACAACAACTATATCACTCAACAATCTTTTATATGACAGCACTATTTGTGGTAGCTATTGGTGTATTTATTTACATCTGCTACGTACTGCTAAAACCCGAGAAATTTTAAATCACTAGAGTCGATGAAAGACATTCCAACCTATAGAAGCAGGAGGATTTCATCAGACGGTTTTTAGAGACATTAAGTAATAATCAACAGAAATGAATACAGAAATTTTAGGAATAATCGTAATGTTCGTCTTAACAGTATTGCTTGCAATACCCTTGGGCAAATACATTGCAAAAGTCTATGGCGGTGAAAAAACACTGCTTGATCCGATATTTAGTCCCCTGGAACGGATCTTTTATAAAGTCAGCGGTATCAATCCACAGACGGAAATGAACTGGAAACAACAGATGGTAGCGATGGTCAGTATCAATATGATCTGGTTTTTGCTGGGCATGCTCATTCTAATGACACAGGGTAGCCTACCCCTGAACCCCGATAATAATCCGAGTATGTCTGCAGACCTCGCATTCAACACCGTCATTTCATTTGTCGTTAACTGTAACCTGCAACACTATTCTGGTGAGACCGGACTCAGTTACCTGGGACAATATTGGCTGATGTTCCTACAATTTGTAAGTGCAGGTATTGGTATGGCCGCCGCTGTGCTTGTCTTCAGGGCATTCCGCGATCGTACAGCAAATACATTGGGAAATTTTTACAACTATTTTGTAAAATCATGTACACGTATTTTGCTTCCCCTTTCCTTGGTGGTGGCCATTATCCTTGCTTTTGAGGGAACGCCGATGACCTTCGAAGGAAAAGACACCCTGACAACATTGCAAGGTGATACAGTAGCTGTGTCAAGGGGCCCTGCGGCTGCCTTTGTAGCGATCAAACATATCGGAACAAACGGAGGTGGTTTTTTTGGTGCAAACTCCGTCCACCCTTTTGAAAATCCTTCCTATCTGTCCAACATGGTCGAAATGGTCGCACAGATGATCATCCCCATAGCCATGATCTTCGCGCTCGGGATTTTTATCAAGCGGCGTAAGCTCTCATGGATGATATTTGGCGTCATGACCGCCGGTTTCCTTTTGCTTGTCATCCCTAATATTATGATGGAAACAAAAGGTAACCCTGCAATCGCAGCAATGGGAGTTGATCATACGCTCGGAGCCATGGAAGGAAAAGAAATCCGTTTTGGAGCACCCGCATCCGGTTTTTGGAGCATCGTGACCACAGTGATTTCGACCGGTTCGATTAATGCCATGCACGACAGTACCATGCCCCTATCAGGTATGAACGAATTGCTGGCCATGATGATAAATGCCTTCTACGGAGGCTGTGGGGTCGGTATATTGAACTTCTTTATCTTCATCATCCTCGCTGTATTCATCAGTGGACTAATGGTTGGCCGAACACCCGAATTTTTAGGAAAAAAAGTAGAAGCCAGAGAAATGAAAATTGCCATGATCATTGCGCTGTTACATCCCTTTCTCATACTTGTGGGAACAGCACTTGCAGCAGCAGTTCCGCAATATACGGGCGCTACGCTCAACAATCCCGGATTTCATGGCTTTAGTGAAATGCTTTATGAATACACTTCATCGGCAGCAAATAATGGTAGTGGCTTTGAAGGTTTAGGAGACAATAGCCTATGGTGGAATATCAGTACCGGTTTTGTGCTCATACTGTCCCGCTTCCTGCCGATCATTGGTCCAGTGGCCATAGCAGGTCTGCTGGCAGAAAAGAAATATATTCCTGAAGGAGATGGAACATTGAAAACAGATACCGCAACTTTCGGGCTTATGGTATTTGCCGTGATCGCCATAGTAGCTGCATTATCTTTTTTCCCAGCATTGGCTTTGGGCCCTATTGCAGAGTACTTTTCACTTTATTAAATATTGATTAAAGACATTAGAAATGAATAAAAACACATCACTGTTTCAAAAAGACATGGTACAGGAAGCACTGAAACAGTCTTTTGTGAAACTAAACCCGAAAACAATGTTCCGCAATCCGGTAATGTTTACCGTATGGATCGGAACCCTGGTCATGCTCATCGTCAGTTTATGGACCTTGGCTGGGGCACAAGGACAGGGAAGTTTTGCTTATAATTTCGTCGTATTCGTTATATTATTGCTGACACTGTTGTTCGCCAATTTTGCCGAGGCTATTGCCGAAGCAAGGGGCAAAGCGCAGGCGGATAGCCTGCGCAAAACAAGAGAAGAAACTCCGGCCAAACTTAAAAATGGCCAGACCATCTCTTCTGCCCAGTTAAAAAAAGGTGATATTTTTGTCTGCGAAGCCGGCGATATTATCCCCTCAGACGGCGAAATCATGGAAGGACTTGCAACAATTGATGAAAGTGCCATCACCGGCGAATCTGCTCCCGTCATTCGGGAGGCAGGAGGTGACAAAAGCTCCGTGACCGGAGGTACAAAGGTCCTTTCCGATAAAATAGTCGTACAGGTCACCACACAGCCCGGTGAGAGTTTTCTCGATAAAATGATTGCGCTAGTCGAAGGTGCTTCAAGACAAAAGACCCCGAATGAAATCGCATTGACCATCTTACTGGCCGGTTTTACATTGGTATTCATTATCGTCTGCGTAACATTAAAACCATTTGCAGATCATGCAAATGTCGGTATCACCATCGCATCCTTTATCTCCTTATTTGTCTGCCTCATCCCGACCACCATTGGCGGACTGCTTTCAGCAATAGGTATCGCTGGAATGGACCGAGCCCTACGTGCTAATGTCATTACCAAAAGTGGTAAAGCCGTGGAAACCGCAGGCGATATAGATGTATTGTTGTTGGATAAAACCGGGACAATAACCATCGGTAACCGGAAGGCTACCCAGTTTCATCCAGCACAGGGGATTGATGAGCAACAATTAATAAAAGCTGCAGTACTGAGCTCCATGGCTGACGAAACGCCAGAGGGTAAATCTATTATTGAACTGGCCGGTATCAACCCGATGAGTTATGAAATAAAAAATCCCGAATTCATCAAGTTTACGGCAGAAACACGAAGTTCAGGTGTAGACTATGACAACGTACGTATCCGAAAAGGAGCCACTGATGCGATTAAAAATCTTGTTACAGGAGCGGGCAACAGATTTCCGGAAGAGGTCGAAGAAAGCGTTAAGGCCATCTCCCAAAATGGAGGAACACCCTTGGTGGTTTCTGAAAATGAGATTGCACTCGGTGTAATCGAACTGCAGGACATCATCAAACCCGGTATCCATGAACGGTTTGAACGTCTTCGCAAAATGGGGATCAAAACAGTGATGGTCACTGGCGATAATCCATTGACTGCCAAGTTTATTGCCGATAAAGCTGGTGTAGATGATTTTATCGCTGAGGCCAAACCGGAAGATAAAATGAATTATATCAAAAAAGAGCAATCCGAAGGGCGTTTGGTGGCCATGATGGGAGACGGAACAAATGATGCTCCGGCTTTGGCTCAGGCCGATGTGGGTGTGGCCATGAATTCAGGTACTCAGGCGGCAAAAGAAGCGGGAAATATGGTGGATCTGGACAATGATCCAACAAAATTGATCGAGGTGGTCGAAATCGGCAAGCAATTATTAATGACCAGGGGGACATTAACCACCTTTAGTATCGCCAATGACGTTGCTAAATATTTTGCGATTATTCCGGCTCTTTTTATCAGTGCTATCCCAGCATTACAGGGGCTCAATATCATGAAATTGCACAGCCCCGAAAGCGCTATTCTGTCAGCCGTTATTTTCAATGCCATCATTATTCCGATGCTGATTCCGCTGGCGCTCAAAGGTGTCGCCTATAAACCGATCGGAGCAAGTGCTTTGCTGCGCCGAAATCTATTCATATTTGGATTAGGTGGAGTTGCCGTTCCTTTCTTAGGTATCAAGGTAATCGACATGCTCGTTGCTATATTCTTTTAATCCATAAATCAAAGGCACTGGATCCGGAGGAACTTGTTCCCCCCGATTTTATCGCCATAAAAACAGAAATAAAATGAAAAAACACATTCTGCCAGCAATAAAGCTGACCATCATCCTGATTCTGTTCTTTACAGTTATCTATCCATTAACGGTCTGGGGGCTGGCCCAATTTTCCTCCAACGCTGGGAAGGGAAAAATAGTTGCATATGATGGTAAAAAATACTACGCGAATATTGGTCAGGCATTTACCGCCGACAAATATTTCTGGTCGAGGCCTTCCGCTGTAAATTACAATGCGGCCGGTTCGGGAGGCAGCAATAAAGGTCCTTCCAACGAAGAATACCTCAGCCAGGTGCAGGCACGTATTGATACCTTTTTAGTGCACAACCCCGGTATCAAAAAGTCCGAAATTCCTGTCGATCTGATTACAGCAAGTGGAAGTGGATTAGATCCAAATTTTTCTGTGCAGGCAGCCAAAGTTCAGGTCAAACGTATAGCAGCTGTGCGGGGGCTCGAAGAACAGAAAATAAATCAATTGATCGAAGACAATACCGAAGGTCCTTTATGGGGAATTTTTGGCCCTCAAAAAATCAATGTGTTAAAACTCAACATTGCCCTGGACAGGGCCTCTAGCAAATAAAAGGCGCTAGGCGTAACCTATCGAGTACTGTTTAAGGGGTATTTTGACTAAATAGAGCGGATCGATTAATAATTCCCCTTGACAATTTGTTTAAGGGGAATTTGTAAGTTTATAAAAGTTATCACATGCTATGGATGAAAGAAAAAGTGCGGAACATTTTTTAACTCTGATTCAGAAATCCCGAAGAGGTAAATTCAAGCTTTATATCGGGATGAGTGCCGGAGTGGGTAAGACCTTCCGTATGCTTCAGGAAGCACATGCGCTTTTACAGAGTGGTATCGATGTCAAGGTCGGCTATATCGAAACACACCAGCGTATCGAGACCCATGCATTGTTGGCAGGTCTGCCCTTTATCCCGAGACGGACTTTGTTTTACAAAGGCAAGGAGCTTGAGGAGATGGATGTACAGGCCATTTTAAATCTCAGCCCGGAGGTGGTTATTGTCGATGAACTGGCACATACAAATATAGAAGGTAGCAAAAACGAAAAAAGGTGGCAGGATGTCATGGATATCCTTGATGCTGGTATCAATGTGATCAGCGCGGTCAATATCCAACATATTGAGAGCCTCAATGATGAGGTCCGGGCGATCACGGGTATTGACGTGCAGGAACGTATTCCCGACAGCGTGGTTGCACAGGCCGATGAAGTGGTCAATATAGACTTGACGGCAGAGGAACTCATCAACAGACTGAAAGAGGGAAAAATTTATGAACGCTCAAAAGTAGCTTCTGCCCTCAACAATTTTTTCAAAAGTGAACATATTCTGCAGCTGCGGGAACTCGCGTTAAAGGAAGTAGCCTCGCAGGTACAGAGAAAGGTAGAAACGGAAGTTGTGCTCAGCCGAAATGTGCGAAAAGAACGTTTTCTGGCCTGTATCAGTTCAAACGAACAAACGGCCAAAAATGTCATCCGGAAAACCGCACGGCTGGCCAACTATTATAACAGCAAATGGTATGTTATGTATGTACAGGTTCCCAAAGAAAGTGTAGGCCGGATCGCCCTGGACAAACAGCGGCATCTCATCAATAACTTTAAACTGGCCACTGAGCTAGGGGCCGAAATTATTAAAGTGAAAGCCAAGAACGCCACAAAAGCCATTATTCAAGAATGTGAAGAACGTATGATCACGACAGTATGTATCGGTAAACCACATATCAATCTGATAAAAATCATTCTCGCAACTGATACATTCAATACATTATTGAATAAATTGTCCCGGGAAAATATTGATCTCGTAATATTGTCATAAAATGAAAATAAAAGCAAAATTAACATTTGGAGTGGGGCTCCTATTTATCTTGATAGTTGCCTTAGCTGTTATCAGCGGATGGTATGTTAATCAGCTCAAAAGAGACACGAATAATATACTTGTCGCAAATTACAATACCCTGCTCTATTCCCGGAATATGCTGCTTGCACTCGAAGATATCGGCAAGGATGCTGCGGCAATCGATACTTTTCAGCATAATTTGACCCTGCAAATGGGCAACGTCACTGAAATCGGCGAGATCGAAACGACAAATCTGATTGTCAGACATTTCAGTTTACTTAAAAATAAACCCGGTGATGCCCAGCTAAGCTCATCCATCCGCAAAGATATCACCGAATTGATGCGGTTAAATATGGATGCGATCAGCAGAAAAAGTAATATTGCGGATGATACCGCCCGCAGGGCAATACTCATTATCTCCTTTACGGGGGCTTTGTGTTTTCTGATCGCCGTCATATTGCTGATCAATCTGCCTTCCAATATTGCCAACCCCATCCGGGAACTCACTGAAAGTATCAAGGAAATTGCCAGTCAAAATTATTCAAAACGTGTCAACTTCGGTGGACACAATGAATTCGGGGATCTGGCCAGATCATTTAATACCATGGCCGAAAAGCTGGAAGAATACTCCGATAGCAAATTAGAAAAAATCCTCAAAGGTAAAAAGCGGATCGAGACCTTGATCGATAACATGCATGACCCCGTTATCGGAATCGATGAAAATAAAAAGGTACTGTTTGCCAACGACGAAGCCCTGAACATTTCAGGATTACGGAAAGAAGATGTCATTGGAAAAGCTGTTCAGGATATCGCAGTAACCAATGATCTGATTCGGGATATTATAAAAGATATCTTTCAACCGCAGACAAAAACAAACAAAGCAGAACAGCTAAAAATCTATGCCGATGGCAAAGAAAGTTATTTTGAAAAGGAAGTCATCGACATTAATATCGTCCCCACCGGCGAAACAGCAACAAAATTTATCGGTCAGGTGATCCTATTGCGTAATATCACTCCTTTCAAAGAACTTGATCTCGCCAAAACAAATTTCATGGGGACGGTATCCCACGAATTTAAAACACCCATTTCATCGATTCAGATGGGGGTACAACTCTTAGAAAATGAAAAGCTTGGGCTGTTGAATGGGGAACAAAAAGAGCTGATCAACGGGATAAAAGACGACACACAGCGCTTATTGAAAATAACGGGCGAACTGCTCAACATTACACAGGTCGAAAGCGGTTCCATACAGATCAATCTACTGCCGGCTGCAATCAAGCCGATCATCGAATATGCGGTCAACGCCAATAAGTCTGCCGCCGACAATAAAAATATAAAGATCGAGATTGAGATGCCCAATGAAGCTTTAACTGCTGTGGCCGACAGCGAAAAATCAGCCTGGGTACTGACCAATCTCATTTCCAATGCCATACGTTATTCCTATGAGCATGCTAAAATACAGATCAAAACAGAACAGGAGAATAATAGGGTCAAATTTTCAGTTTCGGATACCGGACAGGGCATACAGCCCCAATATTTAAGAAAGATTTTTGAACGGTATTTCCGTATTCCGGGTACCAAAAAAGAAGGCACGGGTTTAGGCCTGAGTATCAGTAAGGAATTCATTGAGGCACAGGGTGGTGAAATCTGGGTCGAAAGTGAATACGGTGCCGGAAGTACCTTCTACTTTACACTTAATATAGATAAGAAAACGGTATAATCCGATCGGCAGGGATTATTTGGCAATTAAGGCAGCGCGAAAGCTGTATCTATATATATCCGATTTAGCGCTTACTGTAGGACCAGGCCTAGTTTAAATAAACGGGGTAATCCATTCTTTTGGACTACCCCGTTTATCATTTATCTTGTTTATGTCCCGCCAGTCTTTTAGCTTAGCGATATACCGTGCAGGGCTTCACTCCTATCTTTCACAAGTTTTATTTTGTGCTTGCTTGCTTGCTTGCTTGCTTGCTTGCTTGCTTGCTTGCTTGCTTGCTTGCTATTGAAGTTTTTCAGACCAGATTACTTATTCCTCGATAAGCGTTATCCCCGTCAAATTTGCTTCGTTATTCTTCAGGAAAGCATAAGTTAGTCTGTCCACTTTACAATCGGAGAACTCCACTTTTTTAAATTTTCTATTGTATTTAAAAAAGGTATTCAAGATGGTGGCGCCCTGAAATTTGACTTTATAAAACCCGCAGCCCTCAAAATGACAGTCTTCGATCCTGCCTTCAAAGATGACGTCACTGATCTCCGTATTTTTAAATGAGGTGCGTTTTAGCACGGTATTGGTCATCTCATTGCGCTCAAAACAGCCGGTATCAAATCTGGCACCTGTAAAATCCGCACCGGAGAAATTACACTTTCCGATATTGCTTCTCGAAAAATCAGTATCGACAAACGAGCAATGGTCAAATTGGTTTTTGAGCAGATTAGAAGACTGTATCCTACTGCCTTTCAGGTCTGAACGGGAGAAGTCACATAATTCAATATTGTTCTTACCCAGTATCAGCCCCGATAGATCTGAGTTTGTAAACTTGCAATTTTTGATATTGGAAGAACTAAACTGTTCACCCAAATTCTTTAAACCGGAGAAATCAGCATTTTCCCAATTGCCTTTTGACATATCCCAGCTGCGGGCAGTCTGATTCTCGGCCTTGGGGTCCCTATCAGCCGGATAAGCTTGTCCCTCGGTTTCGACTGACTCATACGCCATAGTATCGACAGCCCCCCTATGAAAATTTTCGGAAAAATAATTAAGATCCGCGGCGAGTATCTCGGCAAGCCTGTTCAAGGTCATGATATCCGGCATGGATTCCCCCCGCTCCCATTTACCTACCGCCTGTGGACTAATGGAGACCTGCTGGGCAAGTTCGGCCTGTGAAAGATTGGTTTTCTTTCTTGCTTCAGCAATTTTATTGCCGATCGATTTAGAATTTAGCATCATGTTTTTATATTTTTTTTGATACCACAAAGTTATTTTGCAAGCCCACTTGGCAGCAAATAAACCGCGCTACCCTTAGTTGTATTTCCACTACTTATTGTTGTATTTGACAACAGCTGGTTGTATTGCTCTCATTTTATAAAATACAGGTCCTATTTTCCTGTCACACCACTCCTGCAGATTAGTCATGCTGCGTATAAGCCGCTTGGCGTTTGAATCATACATATACGATTTTATCGTTGTCTTATGCTACCCGATACCCAAACGAATAATAAGCCATGAACCACGGATAATGAACCAGCTGATACGGATACCAAGTCCCTGTTTAACGAATTAAAACTGTCGGCTATTTTTACTGGCATACAATAACGGCATGCCTCAAAAACATGCTATGGTTTAACACAAAATAATAAAAAACAATGAAAAAATTAATGATGAGTCTGGTCGCCCTAGCGGTGTTATCGACTGCAGCTTCTGCTAAGACAACGGAAAATGCATCCCACAAAAATGCAAGAGCAAAAACTTCGACTTACCGCCTTCCAAAAACAAACACCACGGTAAGGGTTACCGAAGAGGTAACAGAAATGCAGGATGGACTTACCCGCTGTGTTTTTGTGCTGACTTTTTTAAGTTCTGATGATCTACACGTTGTGGGCACGCATACTTCAGAGACCTACACCAACGGTAGCTGTGGTGAATTCTTCAGAGCATGCCGTCAATGGTGGGGTGTATAATGGTGGTTTTAAGGTCTAATCAGTGTTGATAAACAGCAACTGAAGCGGAGGCCAGTCCTCCGCTTCTCCAAAACAAAATAACATGCATAAAAATTATATATTCTTTCTGTTTTTGTTCCTTTCAGGATCTTCTTTTGCACAACGGCTTCATGCGGTATATGAATATATACCATCGGCTATGGCTACTTTTAAGGAACAGGTCTATTATGACGGAACGGTGAAGATCGCCGTCCGTGATTCGCTGCCCAAACGCAATCAAGATATCAACCAGGATGTCGACGGTGAGGTTGCATCCACATTTTCGATGACCATCGGCTCCGGCAAGTTATATAACAAGGTGGTAATACAACAAAATAATGCTGCCGAGCAGCTCGAGACCGGCTCTATCGAAGGTGTCAATTACCTGGTAACGGACAAATTTCCTCCGCTGGTCTGGAATACCAACTACAATGATGTCGATACCTTGGGCAAATATGTGTGTCACAAAGCGACAGCAGCATACCGCGGCACCACCTTGGTCGCTTATTATACCAACGATATTCCCGTGCCCGTGGGCCCATCAAAATTTGGAGGATTGCCGGGGCTTATCGTGATGCTATACAACGAAAGTGCCAATCCCAACTACTGGTACCTGAAAGAAGTAAACTATCCTTATGAGGGCAATTTCCCCATTAATGACAGCTATATCCATTCCCTGCCAAAACTTACACTGGAGGAATTTATCAAGAAAAATGACCGTATTACCGAAGAGCAGATGCGCATTTTGTACAGCAAAATCCCTGTGATGGAAGGTGTGAGTGTAGAGGGAAAAAAAGTCCGTGGCAGTGTAGAACAAGTGTATGAATGGGAACATCAATAAGCGGATACTAACCCTGTTGGGGTTCTGTCTGCTCTGTGTAGTGGTTCAGGCTCAGGTTGCGGTCCATGGAAAAGTCAGCTCTAATGGAAAAGCGTTGGGCAGTGTGCGAATTGATTTAAAGCGCGACACTGATGGCAAGATGCTAGCCTATACCTTTAGCGATGGCGAAGGAAAATACCATTTGCAAACAGCGCAAGGCGGAAAATTCACGCTACTATACAAAGCACTTAGCTTCGAGCCGGTCACTCTGCCGCTGACAGCTACACAGACCGATACCCTGATCAATGTGCAGTTGACGGCTGGCGGTGTGGAACGGTTGCAGGAAGTCATTGTCCATTCCAAACAGCCCTACCGTCGCGGCAGAGACACTATTGAACTGAGCGTGAAATCCTTTTTACAAGGCGACGAACGCTCGGTGGAGGATCTGCTCCGGAAAATTCCCGGTATCAATGTCGGTACGGACGGCAGCATCAAAATAGGCAATAAGGAAGTCGAAAAAGTCATGGTCGAAGGAGATGATTTTTTCGAAAAAGGGTATCGCCTACTGACACAGAACATGTCTGTTCAGCCCCTGGAAAAAATTCAGGTGCTGCAGCGTTATTCCAACAACAAACAGTTGAAAGGCATCGAAAACTCAAACAAGGTCGCCCTAAATCTACAATTGAAGGCGGAAAGCAGAGCACAATGGCTAGGTTCGGTAGATGTACAGGGCAGTCCCGTAGGCCCCACTAAATATTACCAGGCCAATGCCAACCTGATGAATTTTGGAAAGAAAAACAAATATTATCTATTGGGGAGCGCCAATAACAATGGGGTCGATGCCGTGAGCAGCATCAATCACCTGATCCAGTCCGGTTCGGCCGATGAGCCCGGACAGATTGGAGTAGGGATAAGCACCCCAAAATTGATTGACAATACCCCGAGCCTCCCTGGATTTGACTATAGGAGAACCAACTTCAACAACGACAAATTACTATCGCTCAATACCATTTTAAATCCAACTTCAACATTTAAAATCAAATGGCTGGGTTTTGCAAATCCAACAAAGAAATCATTCTATCGCAATACAGTGCAAAGTTATCAGCTGCAGGATATCCAGTTCACGAATACCGAAGACTATCAGTTTACCCGCAATATTGATAATTATTTCACCAAATTGGAATTACAGTTCGAACCCGATGCGTACACTACACTGAGCTATACCGGGACATTAGGGTCGCTTGGGCAAAATGACATAGGTAGCTTACTCTTTAATGGTGACCAGAGTCAGGAGCTGACCAAAAGCAAAGGCTACCTGACCAACCACAACCTTAGCTATAGCCACAAATTTTCGGAGCGGGAGGCGCTGGTCAGTTCCATCCGTTGGATAGATCAACAGTCCCCGGTAGACTACAGTATCGATCGGTACTATTACGAAGATCTGTTCGGGAAGAAAGATATCGCAGCCGTAAAGCAGCATATTGAAAATAACCTGCGCTACCTGGGTGCTACGACCCATTATCTAAACCGGCAAAAAAATGGCGATTTTTTTGAGCTCGCCCTGACGGCGGCCTATCAACTGCAGCAACTGAACAGTCGATTGATGCTACAGGCCGAGCAAGGAAAGACTGGGGAAAGCGACAGCTATCCGGAGGGATTTACCAATGAAACGGACCTGTCGGTATTCCAGACCAATCTTATTTCCAAATATACTTTTAAGGGGAAGAAATGGGAATGGACACCCCGTTTGCAGATCGGTGTTGTTCAAAACAGGCGAACAGATTTTGGCAAACGCAGCCGTAAAAACAGCCTGCAGTTTTCGCCAGGCCTAGTAGGCAGATGGGCCGTACACCGCAAAGGACGCATCGAAACGGAACTTTATTTTCAACAGCAAAATGCTACACTTACCGAGCTTGTCCCCCATTATTACAACACAGGTCTTCGAAATTTTATAAAAGGAATGGCGGATATGGCCACTTTAAACAGTTCAGGTGCAACGCTGACATACACCTATGGCAGTATGACCGACCGTTTTTTTGCCAACCTCCATGTCGGGCATCAGATCCTATTCGATTATGTAGGTACGGAGAGCAGTCCAAATCCCAACTTCAACCTCGCACAGCGGATATTGCTTAAAAACAAAAAAAGCAGCTTTTATAAAACCGACGTGAATTATTACCTGAAAGTATTCGGCGGAAATTTCCGGTTGGATCTGGGGACAAATAGCTCCGATTACGAAACCGTCGTGACCGGATTGGGCAACCGACAGATCCATACAGACACCTACGATTATGGACTGTCGTTCCGGAGCGCGTGGAAATCCCGGTTAAATATTTATACCGGATATACAATACAGTCGGTTACTTATCGATCAGAAAACAAGAATACCCTAAAAAATAGTCATGGCTTCCTGAATATATTTTTAAACATGGGCAAAAATATACAGTGCAATCTCAAGAATGAGTCCTATCGCTTTGGCAGTTTTTTGGGGCAAGATTCCAAAACCTATTATTTTTCGGATTTCTCCCTCTTTTATGAACTTCAAAAGCAGCGGATGAGATTTAACCTGACTGCAAAAAATATATTTAATACCCGCTTTTTCAGAAATGCGGAACTGACTGATCTCTACAGTAGCAGTACAGCGTATAAGCTGTTGCCCGGTTACATCAGCTTTGGCGTAGATTATAGCTTCTAGGATTTTCTTTAGAGGCTATAATTACTCCTTTTTCACTTCCCGTCCACAGGATATTATTTTCCTAAACTTTTTTGATAATTTGGTCACTTCCCCTACCTGTTTTTTTAACGTACATTGTAAACTTTCAGCAAATCTTTCGGTTCTCTTTTTTCCATTTTTAGGGGCAGTAATTTCCGATGCATTATAAAAGATACTACATCCTTTGAACCTAATGTATCTCGGGAATTATACCCGTATAAGCGCGAATATTTGGTTATTTCCCACGAATACTAATCGCCCATCTTCAGATAATAAATAACGCTATATCGAATACGCTTGGACGGCCTGCTCTGGAACAGAAAAAGGCACTTCGTGTTTATCGGAATATCGAGTTAAAACTTAGAGTAAAACGCAAACGTCGTATTCCGTCTCGAATCATAGAAAAACTGACGGTTCCGGCACGGTCAACGAAACCTGGTCAATTGATTTAGCTTCGCTGCTACTACGTGGTTATGAGTGATTCTCTAGCTAATGGACGTAGATTCAGAGAACTAAATGTCATTGATGACTATAATCGGGAATCATTGATAAATGAGGCTTTCTATTCCATACCCGGCGTCAGATTGATGCAGAAATTAAAGGAGCTTTTGTTATTTAGACCCAAGCCCAAACGCATAAGAACGGATAATGGCCCGAGTTTTTGTCAAAGGTATTTATTGAGTTTTGTCAAGATAACGGAATCGAGTTGCAGTACATCCAGCCAGGAAAGCCTGCGCAAAATGCTTATATCGAACGACTGAATCGGACATTTAGGGAAGACGTATTAGACGCATACTTGTTCGATTCACTGACAGAAGTCAATGCGTTAGCTTATGAGTGGCAGATTGACTATAATAGTAATCATCCACATAAATCACTAAACGGATTAAGTCCGTGGTTATATGCTAAGAATCCATTGGTTTCTTAAAGCATATTTTTTATATTTATTCACTGTTTGAAAAATGGTAAGTCTTCAGGTTGTATATAGAGAGATAACATTTATTTTTATAGCAGGCGCGCGCAATAATTTAGACACCCCTCAAAGAAAATTGTTAATCCTGCCGCAAGCTCAACTATCGCTTTATTTCGCCAACAGCATCTCCAGAGAGTGTAATAACCCTTCAAAAATATGAAATCCCATACTTTTTTGGTATCTCCCTGATACTGTCTTTGGGGACAAATCAATAATCCGATCCTCTATATCTATATCGTTGAACATAGTTAAAAAAAGCAGCAGGCATTTTTTTAATTGTTCGGGACAATTTTGATTTTGTATCGTCATATATAGTATATCCACCTCGGTGAATAATTACGTAAAAACGGTTAGTGTTTACCTAGCATTTTAGAAATGATAGGTTTTTGCATTCCTTGGTCAAATTATATTCTTTTTCGTCTTTGAAAATAAATGGAAATTCAAAAATTATAAATTAATAAAACAAATATATTGCTGCCAATAGGTTCCCACGTCAATTATGTTGCCAGACAAGAACTAACTTAATTAAACATGAAACAAAAATTATTCAGTATTATTTTGCTATGGATTCTGTGCATAAGCTTCTCTTATGCACAGAATCGCCAAGTGACGGGGAGGGTGACCTCTGCCTCAACGGGGGAAGGTCTTGCAGGTGTTACCGTACGAGAAGAAGGAGCGATTAGAGCTACACAAACAGATCAGAACGGAAATTATAGTATGCATGTAGGTACAACGAATGTGCGTTTAATCTTTTAGCTAATTGAATTCGCTGAGCTATCTCAATCCTTGAGGCAAGGTTGGAGTCTTGATATCGCGCTGTCTGAAATCACAAATGATCTCGATGAAGTTATCATTGTTGCTTATGGTAAGGTTAAGAAATCTGACTTTACGGGTTCTGCAATACAGTTAAGTGCCAAGGACCTGGGCAAAAGGCCAATCGCCAATGTACTAGAGGCTTTCCAAGGTGCCGGTCCAGGTATTCAAACGGCGGCACCATCGGGTGCACCCGGGTCATCACCAACGATCCGTATTCGTGGAATAGGATCTTATTCGGCTGGAAATGACGCATTGATTGTTGTGGGTGGTATTCCTTTTGATGGGGGAACGGCAAACATTAATCCTGATGATGTTGAGAATATCACCGTCCTTAAAGATGCTGCAACAATTGCAATCTATGGATCAAGAGGAGCAAATAGCGTTGTCATTGTGACAACCAAACGGGAAAAGAAGGTAAAAGCCAGTTTGATGCTAAAGTTCAATTTGGTTATAATCAAAATAGTGTGCCGAACTATAATACCGTTTCTGCCGGGGAGTATTATGAGTTGATGTGGCAGGCCTATACAAACAGTTTAGCTTATGGCCCCTCACCTGTTCCTCTTGGATGTAGCACGTCAAATTGGTTCGGGACTCCTGACTAGAAATAATGACGGCCAACAGCAATATAATGGAAAGACCTATCAGGATATTGTACAGTTTCTTGGGGGCTACAATGCTTTTAATATATCAAATGAAAAATTGGTAGACGTCAATGGAAAATTAAATCCCAATGCCCAGTTCAAATATAAAAAATTTCACTTCTTGGGAAGACGCGGCGGTAAGGAATGGCAAACGTAATGAATATAGCGTAAATTATTCTACAGGAATTAAACGTACAGATATTTATGCTACTATGAACTACTTGAAAGATAGCGGCTGGGGGCTTCGTTCTTCTATGGATAGGTTTCAGGCAAGAGTAAATGTGAATTCTAGCAAAATTGGAGTTTGTTTCTATTATTCAATTGAATATCAAATAGCCAAAAAGTTATTCCGGAAGCCTCAGCCCAGAATATAAAATAAAGTAATGTAAGAATCCCCGATCGTAAATCGTTCAGGGATTCTTATTTTTAATTTGTTGGATTTTGTGAAGAACTGTATTTCTACTATTTACTTATCCATGGTTCAATTCGAAAAGAATAAAAGGAAGGAGTATTGACTGGGATCATATATTGAGGAAGTGGCAATGGACCACAGCTCGCATTGCCTAAACCTTGTTGTATGCAATCTAAGCTGAGATATATTTTGTCTTTCCGAATCTTGGGCAGATTAAAATCATACTTGGCATTCCAGACATCCTCATCCGAAAAGTTCAGTGCTGTAAAACTCAGACGGTCTTTGGAAGTTATTTTTATTCCTTTGTTTTGCTTATTCAATAGTGTGATCCAGCGAATATCCTCGCGGTTGCCCATACTCTGGGCCCGTGTATAATGCTCTTCCTCCATATCAAGCGGTGTGGTAACATATTGTCCTATATAAGTTGACTGTTTGCGGTCGGAATAATTCTCGCCCGGCCCCCTGCCAAAATAGGTGATCCGCTGATAATCATTGGGCATAACCACCTGCAAACCTATGCGATGGACAATATCCGCCTGTGCGGGTAAACTAAAATAGCTTTCCACATCAATCTTACCATCACCGTAAATTGTATAACTGACCGTAAACGGTATCTGGATCTCTTTTTTAGAATAAATGGTTGCGATCGACTTCACCACAACATCTATTGATTTCTTAGATTCATCAAGGGAAACTGTTGCAATGTCCGATTTAAAAGTTGTTGGATAACAGCTCTGGTCCGTATATTTATCATTATTGACACTTCGGTACCAGTTGAACTTTAATCCTGCCGCGCTGTCGATTATTTCTCTCTGATGGTATCTGAGCGATGACATAACACCCTTTTTTTTATCAAAGACGACTTTAAAATCCTTTCCTTGTATGTTAACTGAGGCCTCATCTTCTTTTACAGATAACGCCGAAAGTTGCTGTCGATCAATTAATGGAGCAATTGATCGTGTTGTCAGTTCAAATTGATCGGATGCCACAATATGACCTTTTGCGCCCCAGTTATTGTTTTCCTTTAGCCGGATAGCGAGATTGAGGTGATATTCACTATTCGGAATAAAATTCCGCTCGAAAGGAAGGGTCAGTATCGTATCTTTACCTGGTGCTAACGCAAGCTGGTTGATATGACCGCTCTGTTCGACCACCCCATCTTTCAATACTTCCCAGTTTAGATCAAATTCCTTCAGGTCATTAAAATCATAAGCATTCCTGATGCTGATTTTGTTACCGGCCAGAGCCTCACCATTAAATTTCACATATTGATAAATCTTTTTGGTTTCAAGCAGTTTTGCTGTAACCCGCCGATCCGGCGTGGTCAGTCCATTATTAGAAAAATCACCATCGGTCGGCTTTTCACCAAAACTGCCACCATAATAGAAATGGTTTTTGGGTTGTCCAGGCATCAAATGGGCCTGATCGACCCAATCCCAGATACAGCCACCGATCATCCGCTGCGAAGCTCCTTCAATATAGTCCCAATATTCCTTCAAATTACCCATCGCATTCCCCATCGCATGGGCATATTCACAAAGGAAATACGGCTTGTCGGTGGTCTTTTGGTCAAAGCGGGTCATTACATCCAATGAAGGATACATATGCGAGTCAACGTCGGCAAGTTCATTTTTACCTTCATAATGGATCGGCCGTTGTTGCATATCAAGTTCCCTTACCCTCCGGTACATAAAATCAAAATTCTGTCCATTGCCGCTTTCATTTCCGAGTGACCAAAAAATAACCGACGGATGATTACGGTCCCTCAGCACCATCCGTTCAGCGCGAATTACATAGGCACCTCGCCAATTTTCATTATCGGACAATCCCATGTTCCCATGATTTTCGACATCAGCTTCGTCCATACAGTATAAACCATAATAGTCCATTAGTGCATAAAATTGAGGGCTATTTGGATAATGGCTTGTGCGAACTGTATTAATATTGTGCTGTTTCATGAGCAGAATGTCCTTTATCATAGTCTCTAAAGGAACGGTCTTTCCAAATTCGGGATGCGTGTCGTGACGGTTTACCCCCTTGAAAAATACCTGCTTTCCATTAATGTACACACGTTTATTTTTAATCTCTATTTTTCGTAAACCTATCTTGGTGCTCAAAGCTTGTATTTCCCGTCCAGCCACATCTGTTAAAACCATGACAGCGGTATATAGATAGGGCTTTTCCGCAGACCAGAGGTGCGGATCGGATACTCCCAAATGGAACGTGAGATCAAGCTGTTTACCTTCTTCAAGCGAATAATCCTTCAGCCTCTCAGCTACGGCGGTTCCTCTATCGTCGAGCAATGTGATCTTTAACTGTCCCTGCTTTAGTTTTGCGTCGTCATTTTTCAAAACGGTGGTAAAGTCCACTGTCGTCTCCTTAAAGTTATCGTTCTTTAATGTAGTCCTGTGATGAAAATCATAAACATGCATCTTTGGTATGCTGTATAAAAACACATCACGATGGATCCCTCCAAAACGAAACATATCCTGATCCTCTATATAGCTCCCATCTGTCCATTTATAAACCTCCACAGCGAGCGTATTGCTGCCTGATTTTACGGCCGCAGTAACATCAAATTCGGTGGCATTGTTTGAACCTTCGCTATACCCAATTTTTTCCCCATTTACCCAGACATAAAAACCCGAATATACACCATCAAAGTGTAATACCACTTTGTTCCCCTTCCATGCTTTTGGTATTGTAAAATCCTTTCGATAAGAACCTACAGGATTAGGTTCTTTCTCGCTGGTATATCCTTTTACGGGATAGATAAAGGGGGGACGGTTGGCAAAAGGATAAGTGACATTGGTATAGATCGGTGTGCCATAACCATTGACCTCCCAACAGGAAGGGACAATGATGTTGTCCCATTTAGCCACACTGTATTTAGGGTTATAGAAATCCGAAGGTCTATCCTTGGGCTGTGTGCTCCATTTGAACTTCCATGTTCCATTTAGCGACTGATAGTTGCTTGACCCCGGCTCCGTCCAAGGTTTGTCAAAATAAGGATCCTCCTTCATCTCTTTGGTATTTGGATAAGGTATGAAAGTTGCATGTCCTTTCATTTTGTTGAGCTCAAACAGCATTTCATTCTGCCATTCCTCCTCGCCCCGCCAAGCGAATCCTTTGGCTAGTTTTGGATCGATCTCCACGAGCTTCCAGTCCTGAGGTGGCACAGGGAGTTGATACACAATTGTACCTTCGCGGTCATCTTGCTGTGCCACAATGCTCATCCCACTGCCAGCATGACGGAGCTGTATGGCACCTGTTCCTGTAAATGTCAGTTTCCATTGCTGATTGGGATTGGATGGATTGGCCCCCCATTGCATGATCGGATTACCATTGCCCGAATATTGGTTACCATTGTCAATATTGGTTCCCGTAAAGGGGTTACTGATGGTATAATAACCATTGGTATTTCTTTTGAAACGCCAGAGCTGGCTCTTCTTTGTTTTTTCGGCCTTGTGCAGCATTATTTTTGCTCCATCATCAAATAATTCATTGTTATCCCAAGCCAGGCCATTGCTGTTGACAAGCAGATAAAGGGATTCCTCGTTAATCTCCTGTGCTGTAGAAGGCCTCCACAATAAGAGCGTGAGGACCAGCGCCAACATGAAATTCGTTTTGTTCATTTTTATATCGTTATTAAATAATTGTTGTTTCGAAAAGATTGTTTTTTGCGCATGTGACATAATTCCTGTTGCTTATCCTCATTCCGATGTTTGCATTTGAACTCCAAAAGCAAAGAGATATGATCAAATTGGCTAAGTTTGAGAAACTATTACAGAACTTGTTTTGGGTATTGGCATTGCATATATTCGGCTGAAATACAGAAGCAATATTTTTTATTTATATATTTCCAGAAATATATCAGGTGTTAAACTTGAGCTCATTTCCTCAAATTAATGTTTGGCTTAAAAATCTTCAATTTTATAATAAAATTGGAGATTTTAGTCTGCACGTTTACAACATCATTATTTGCTTTGATAAGCACCTTTGTCTAATAGCCCCCATTTCCCCATCACAAGTATAGCGTGACCACTTCGCCCATCTTGTGGAGAAGCGTTATTTTCGATACGCTGTACTGTATTTTTTCGAAGGGTGATATTCTTTGATCCTTTGTTTATAATTACCCCATTTATATCCATCCCTTTAGCCATCGTTTTGAAATTTTGAAAGACAAACCCCTCGATCTGGATGTTTTTGGCATTCTTTATGGCTAATAACGCCTCTGTTTCAGAAATTAAGAGACCATCCTTATCAATACGAACTAATTCATTGGAATGAGGGATAAGGACGATAGGTTTTTCAAGCGTACCGGAGTTTGAAACCATGACCTTTTCATGATAAGTGTCATTTCTGACGAATACAGCATCACCGGGCAAGGCAGCGGCGATTGCTTTTGAAATAGACTTAAATGGAGCCTTTCTGGTATCCAAATTGTTGTCGCTTCCGTTTATACCTACATCTTTATTTTTCAAAGTTATCAGGGGCTGCTTAGGAACTAAAGCGAGTTTCTTACAGGACGCAATGGACAGTACAGCGTTTGAAGCAACGAATAAAAACTGAAATAAATATTTTAATATCATTTAATACGATTAATATATTAACAGCCTCAGGTTTGACAGAGGCTGTTAGTTGAATTTATAGAATTTTTATTCTGATATGATTTTACGGATGCTATTGTTCTTTTTATCCAGAACATACACCGTCCCATTCTTATCGACTGCAACACCTGCCGGGACATTAAATGTTGCTGCCCCTCCAATTCCGTTTGTGAAACCAGATATATTTGATCCAGCAAAAGTACTCACGTTAAAGGTTCTATTATCTACAAAACGAATACTTTGATCGGGTGAACCACTGTCTCCACCGCTTGTTCCATTTCCGGCAATGTAGACATTATTTTGACTGTCGGCGGTAATTCCCCAGGGAAGTGCGAATTCAGCCTCTTTTCCTGGGCCATTCTTATAGCCATATTTGCCGGTTCCTGCAATCACAGTGTATTTCCATGTTTTGGGATCGTATTGGCGGATCTGATTGTCACCATGGAGACATACATACAGACGGCCATCTGATCCGCAGGCTAGACCCGCAGGATAATTCAATCCAGTGACAACGGTATTAGAAGCTGTACCATCCATATTGATCTGATAAATAGGCGCTGGCGAATCAACGACAGTGTAGTACAATTTTTTTGAAGTTTTGTCATAGGCGATAAACCATGGGGCACTATTGCCCCAGGCGACTACTTTGGTGGTTCCATCTGGAGAAATCTTACGGATATCCCAATTACCTGGGTCAGCACTATACAGATTTCCTTGCTCATCTATTGTAAGACCGTAAGGGAGACTGAAACGCGCTTCTGTGCCTTTTCCTTCTGCAAAACCACCATTTCCCGGTGAGCCCGCAAAAGTAGTTACATTTCCATTGGGATCAATTTTTCGTATACAGTGATTGCCAGGATCAGTCACATATACATTCAATGCATCGTCCACCGCAATACCGCTGTTGCGGTACCACCATTGGCCGCTGAAGTCAAACATAGCATCGGTACCTTTGCCATTGGCAAATCCTGCAGTTCCATTACCTGCTAATGTTGTTACAGTTCTTGTATAAAGATAGGTATATGTATCTTTTGAGGTGCCAGATTTTCCTCCGATCGAAATTTCAATAGGACCGGTACCTCCTTTTTTGGGCACAATTGCCATGATCTGCGTGCCATTAGAAGCGATCACCTTCAGGGGTACACCACCTATTTTTATAGCTATTGCTGCTGTATCTAGGGGGAAATTTTCGCCATTGATCAATATCTCCGTTCCCCCCGATCCCTGTTTTGGAAGAAAGTCTGTTATGACTATAGGTGAGTTGGGGTTAAATGTCAACCCATTATCGTCTTTTTTACAGCCAGATAGACCAAGGATAAGAAGAGCAAAAAGGATTGATCTAGTTGCGTTATATGTTAATTTCATAAATCTTTAAAAATAAAATCCATACTTTAGTTACCATCCTGGGTTTTGTACAAGCGCATTATTCTTGTCGATGTCATCTTGTAGGATGGGGAATAGATACATCTTGTCATTCCAATATCGGGTTTGCAGTGTCTGCCGTTTATAAAAGTCCTGAAAAGCAAAGCCCTGACCGTTATCGTTTGCGCTAACGTTCAGTCGATATATCGTCTGTACAGCGGGATTTCCCATCATTAGCCTACGGATCAATGTAAAATAACGGTCACCTTCAAAAGCCAGTTCAATCTGACGCTCGTGGAGAATCCATTTGCGCTGCTCATCTTTGTTACCGGCCACGTGTGGATAAACAGACTCAAGTTTTGGCAAGCCAGCCCGTTGTCGAACGAGATTTAAATAAATAAGAATATCAGGATTACTGGGATTAGCTTCATTGAGTGCTTCGGCATAGTTCAGATAAATCTCTGCGAGACGGATATGAATAAACGGACGGTAAGCTGCGCGGTCCTGACGGATGTTTGAAGCAGGGCTGACATTCTTTTGTCCGAGGTAGCCTGTTTTGTCAGCGCTATTAGAATTTTGACCGACGCCGGCTTTACCTGAGTAATAGAATTCAGCTCTACCGCGGCCATCTTTATTAACATCCGACGAGAAGAAGTTACGATCGTCCGTAGTTGGTGCTGGTAATATTGGTTTACCATTGTACAGGATATTGACATAAAATCGAGGTTCGCGATCTACATACATGTAGGAGTTTCCTGCAATATATCCTCTATTTACGCCGTCCCGTTGTTTACCATAATTAGCAGGATCATCTTGCTGTACAAATCCATCTTCTTTATAGCCCGAAGTAGGATCTTCAATGGTCTTTCCGTTGCGCATTAGGTGAGCGTCAACCACATTCTGGGTTGCATTCATCATATTGATACCACCCGGTTCAGGAGCACTGCGTTTTTCATGCCCCCATTGCCATGTATCTGCCCGGTGAGTGGAAAAGATAATCTCACTGTTAAAGTTAGTCAGGAACAGATCCCGAAAGGACAGATAAGGATCAAAACTGGAATCTCCTTGTTCCAGATTTGTAAAGAGCTTGTATGCATTTAGGTCGATGACTGCTTTAGCTGCATCTGCAGCGATCTTCCATTTGTTGGGGTCATTCTGCAAAGGAGCCAAAGCTTTTCCGTCTTTGTTCTTGAAGTTGGCAAAACGGGGATTCCCATTCCATAATGGACTAGCGGCCAATAATGCTACTTGGGACTTTATGGCAAGGCAGCTGCCCTTGCTGGGACGCCCATAATTAGATGATGAGGTCCAGACTACCGGAAGATCTGCAGCAGCAAGATCCATCATTTTATTGATATAATCTACACATTCCTGAAATGAATTTCGAGGGTACTTGTTATAATCATCATTTAGACTGAGGGGTTTATCCAATAACACAGCTGGACCATATTGGCGAAGCAGTTTCCAATAAAACCAACCGCGTAGAAATCTAGCCTCAGCTTTATACTGTGTCTTAAGGTCCGACCCCATAGCGCTTTCGGGAACTTTATCAATGTTTTCTTCAAAAACAAAGGACTGTCTGATTGCGCTATAGGCATTGTTCCAGTTTTCCTGCCAATAAGCACTTTGAGGATTCCAGTTACCGGCCACCATCTTGCGCACATTTACGCTTGGAATATTACAAGAGTTTTCGTCACTGGCTCCTAATACTGTGTAATCGTCCACTGGCATGCTTACATAAGCATAAATTTGGTTCAGATAACCTTCGGCATTTGCTCGGGTTTCCCAGAGCATGTCAGATGTCAATAAATTGTCCGGCTTCTTGTCTAGATAATTACAACTTTGCATTAAAGTGAGTGCTAATAGACTCAAAGCAATATATTTTGTTGATTTCTGTTTCATTTTTTAAAGATAAATTAGGTTTAAAACTGTGCTCTAACACCGAAGGTAATCATACGGTTCAATGGATATTTTGCCCCATTATCTCCTAACTCGGGATCCCAAATTTTAAATTTGCTAAACGTCAGTAAGTTTTGTCCCGAAGAGTATACATAAAGTGAGGTAAATCCGAGTTTGTCTAAACCTTTGGTCTTAATGTTATATCCGATTGAAGCCTGTTTTAAACGCGTGTAAGCGCCGTCTTTTAGCCAGTGGGTACTATTTAGATAGTTGTTGTCCGAGCTGTTTGCCATCGTCAGGCGTGGGTAATATGCGTCCTGGCGCGGATTTTCAGGAGTCCAGCGATCTTCGACAGTAGACATTGTGTTATTCGGGTAAAGCCCGATACCTGAAAACGGAATTACCCCTGCCCCCCGGGCACCTGCTCCAGGCCAATCGATGCCTGAACCATTGGCCATAATACCAACATCACCAATACCTTGAAAGAATACGGAAAGGTCAAAGTTTTTATAGGATAACCCAAATCCCGCGCCATATAGCCATGTAGGAAACCATGATTTTCCGAGATAAGTTTCATCAAAAGCATCGATGACATTATCATCTGCGGCATTTAGATTTTTGTACCGGATGTCGCCTGGAAAGACCGGATTGAATTTTTGTTCCGGTGCGTTTGCAATTTCCTCGTTACTGACAAAGTAACCTGTGGCGACATAGCCTTTATATTCACCAAAACGTTTGCCTGTTTCAGCTTGATAACCATATTTCCGCAGAGGTTCATCCGCGTAGACAATCTTATTTTTACTATAAGTTATGTTTCCGAATAAACGCAGGCCTACATTTCCGAATTTATCATTGTATTCTAGATTGGCATCCATTCCTGTATTGTTCATTTCGCCAAGATTCGCGAATACATTCATATTGTTATAGCCAGCAATGGATGAGATGGATCGCCTACGGATGAGAATATCCTTTCGGTTTTCATGGTATCTGCTCAGTACGATGTTGAGCTTGTTCCAGAGACCAATTTCTAGACCGATATCACTTTTATAGGATTTCTCCCATGTGAGGTTCTCTACACCTATTACGTATTCGGTTTTTCCTGGTACCCAGCTTCCGTTGAGGCCAAAACCCGTGCTGCCTCCATTACCGATCTGCGTTAAGTAAGGGAACCGCCCTCCATCAATGTTATCGTTACCAACAACACCGTAAGAACCTCTGATTTTTAATAAACTGAAGGTGTTTTTCAGCGGAGCGAAGAATTCCTCATTAGAAGCGACCCAACCACCCGAAATGGAGGGGAATAGACCAAATTTCTTGCCTTTCTCAAAATTCTCAGACCCGGTGTAGCCTGCATTGACCTCCACAACATATTTATCTCGGTAGCCATAAGTAATACGCCCCGCTAAACTCTGATTACGATAAGGAATGGCACCGATCACCGAACCGGACAGACTGACCAAGCGATTTCTCATATTATAGAGTAACATTCCTCCAATCTTATGATTATTGAAGGAGTGATCATAGTTTAAATTAGTTTCTAAGTACATAACACGCTGACCATCAGAAGACTGACTATAGTCCAGAAATTGCTGACCTACACGAGTTTGATTAAAGACAAGATCCCCCTGTGGTGTTCGTCCTATTGCTTGCCATAAATCATTCCTCCCGGATCTACGGTTATCAAATTCACCATAGCTGTCAAACGAAAAACGCGCATAAGCAGATAGGCCTTCAGTAACAGCATCCAATTTTTGATTAATGGTCAAAACCGACTGGATAATAGGCTTAAATTCGTCAGAGTAACCGTTGTTCTGAACTTCATTTAGCGGATTGCTGCCGCCATTATTTAAAGGTCCTGCCCATCTTCCGTCCGGATATTTGGTAGGGTAAGCAATAGGCGTAGTTGCGTAAGCTAAATACCATAGGTTGCCAGCCGATATTCCAGGATATCGTGAATTGACCAACATACCAGTCAGATTAAGCTGGACCATGGTGTTTTTGGTGAGATTGACGTCCACGTTACTTCGAAAATCGTAACGTTTAAAATCTAGATTAGGGTTATAATTATTTAAGTTGCTTACTTTGTAGGGACCTTTTTGATTGTAGTAAGATGCGGAAACATAGTATTTTACTGACTCCCCTCCACCATTGATATTGACGTTAAAATTGTTCAGGACAGAGTTTCTCTTGTAGACTTCGTCTATCCAGTTGACATTCGGATAAATATAAGGATCCAGACCACTTGCTGTTTTTTGAATCAATTCCTCAGAGTACACTGGAGTCAGGCCCATATTTACTCTTGCCTCATTTTGTAATTCCATATATCTGATACCATTCAGCATCTGCGGCGTTTTCGTGAAGCTTGAAAAGCCAGATTCTGCTTTGAGGGAGATTTTAGGTTTACCCGCGACACCTCTTTTAGTTGTAATGATCATCACCCCATTTGCTCCCTTAGCCCCGTACATTGCTGTAGCGGAGGCATCTTTGAGTAGTGAAATACTTGAAATATCTTCGGGATCTATATTATTATAAGATCCTCCAAATCCACCATTGACATCGTCCCTTTGTACACCATCGATGATAATCAATGGCGATTTATTCCCTGTGAAGGTACCAATCCCGCGTATGGTGAATGTAGAATTGTCATAGCCCGGTTCACCGCTGGATTGGACCGAGATAATTCCGGCCACTTTTCCCGCCAGTGCATTAGATAGATTCGGAACAGGAGTTCGCATATCGGCCATATTCACCGAACTTACCGAACCGGTAACCGTAATTTTCTTCTGTGTGCCATACCCCACAACAACGACATCATCTAAGTTGTTGCTCGCCAAGGTTAAGGTGACAGTCAGGGAGCTCTCGCGGTCTCTGTCAATTTTGCGCTCCAGCGTTTGGTAACCGACAAAACTAAAGGACAATGTTTGCTCTCCGGCTGGTAGGGAAATTGTAAAATTACCTTTGCTGTCCGTTGATGTAGTGATTTGAGAATTTTTCACTCTTACTGTTACACCTGCTAAAGGATTACCCTGTTGATCTTTTACGGATCCATTGATATCCTTTTGGACTTCAACCGAACGGTGGACGTTTTGATTGTCAGATTGTACCCTAGGGCGGATTATTAATGTTTTTTTCTTGACTTCAAATTCAAGAGCCTGTCCCTGTAGGATAGTTGTCATCGCATCATTGAGCGAAACTCTATTTAGATTGAGTGTGATAGGACGAACCGCTTTCAACAGCTTAGTATCATAGAGCAGGTCAACTTGCGCTTGTTTACTAATTTCAGCAAGCACTTCATCCAGCCTACTATTTTTAAAATGTAGGTTCACCACCTGACTGTAAGCAGGCGTGCCGGCCTTTACAGTAGCTAAAAAAGCGAGAAATATGTAAAATTTCATCATCAGGATTATCTTAGATAAGAACATAGCATGTTCCTTTCCCAATTTTATTTTCATAAATTTGTGAGGAATTAAAAGGTTATTAAGTTTTTGACTGAAAATTTTAAAACTTTATTCACGGCCAAGATGTTCCCGCATCTTGGCTTTATCTAGTTTTAGGACTTGATTATTTTTTGATTACATAGATCCTCCTTCCTTCGATCTTAAATTGAACAGATTTTGTTAATTCCATTAATGATAGGATTTCTTCAATTTTCTCTCTTCTGGATATGCGCACGTTAAAGTTGACATCATTCCAGTCATTACCCTGAAATATGATTTCTGCATCATACCATTGAGCCAACTCATTCATGACAGACTTGACATTTTCATCTTTGAAAATGAAATAGTTATCTTTCCATGCGATCTCAGTTTCTGGATCAAATTTGTCAATGGTAAATGTAGCAGCATCAATCTTCGCTCTTTCACCAGGTTTTAATATTTTGCTTCCGATGGCGGATGTTAGGTGTACTGAACCTTCGAGTAAGGCAACCTTTGAAAATTTATTGTTTTTTCTGCTTGACACGTTGAATTTTGTTCCCAATACACGGACTCCGAAGTTGTCCCCTTGAACAATAAATGGTTTTGTTTTGGATTCGGCAACTTCAAAATAGGCTTCACCATGAACAGTGACCAATCGTTGATCAACGGAAAAATGCTCCGGAAACTCAATACTACTTTCGGTATTGAGCCAAACTTTTGTTCCATCCTCTAGGTTGATCTGAAACTTTCCGCCTTTTGGCGTTCCTAAAGTGACAAGTTTTGGCGGACCACCAACATCTGCTTCCTTCTTTTTGTAGCTGATAACGCCTTCTTGTTCCATTTTTAAAAGCAATGTTCCGAACTGGATCGTATCGCCTGCTTTTTGTTTATTTAGATTGAGTAGTTCTCCTTTGTCATTCATCAAAACAGCTTTATCATGGGCCGGAAGTAAGAGCGCCTCCTTTGAAAGCTGTTTATCCGAATGAATAGAATTTACATGATTAAAGTATATTAACCCGATACATGATATAATAAATATTGCCGCGGCATATTTCAAATAATGTCTCCCTAATTTTGGCGTAGTATTTTCTTTTTCATTCCCATGTATTGCATCGAATACATTTTGTTGTATTTGTCTTCCAATCTCCTCATTGTACACCATTGGGTCTGGGTCAGAGAGCGCGCTGTTGTAAGCATCCAAAAGAGTCTGGTCAGCTTCTAGCATCTCCTTATCCGAAGATGTCCTGTTCAGAATTTTTTTTATTAAATAAACTAATCTCGGTTCTTTCATGGAATTGACAATTGATTCTATGTTATAGAGTACAATTTTTGATTTTACCCCCAAAAGAATTTTATATTTTTTTTAAAAAAAGTATAATATACTGATTTTCAGTCATATATTTTTTAAGATTCTATAGGAAAATAAAAAACAGTAAGTCTCTTTTGGCCATTTCCTGTTTCAATTTCTTAAGTGCGATAGAAATTTGGTTTTCTACAGTTTTTGGAGAGATGTTGAGTTGCTGTGCAATTTCTTTGTCCTTTAATTGTTCAATTCGACTGAGATAGAATACATGTTTGCACTTATCAGGAAGGTTATTGATCAATTGTTCGACATAGTCCAACAGCTCCGTATATTCCATTTTTAGAAGAGGATCGAATGAATCAATAGATTTGAAATCGTTATTTTTTAACTTATTTTGCTTTGTTGTTCGTTTAATTTCGTGAAAAACCTCATAACGAATGCAACTGAACAGATAAGTATGTACAGAGTATTTTAAAGTGATTTTAGCTCTACTCTCCCAGATTTTAATAAATACATTTTGAACAAGTTCTTGACATACTTCGGCATCTGGAAATGCATGGAAAGCTGTTTTAAATAGTTGCTGCCAAAACCGCGATATAATGATTTGAAGTGCCCGTTCATCACCGTTACAAACTAATTCAAAAATTTGTGCGTCTGAATAAGCTGCGTAATTCATAACCTATTATATTTAAAACTGGTAGTCAACTGGTCGAATTTAAATACAAAATAAGTAAAAAAACTTGACTTCTTAACTTCTTTTGTATTTATGCAAAATGTACTTTCCTTTTATGATATGTAAGCTATTATAAACCCCATTTTTGGTATATTGAGGCGTATACTATAAGCTATATTTGACCTCCTCCCCGTCGTTCAGACAGTCAAAAGTGGAGTTTGGGGCCTTATGAGCTGTAAGTTAACAAATTCTTTGGGCGTTAAATCATTCAGTGTGCTGTGCGGCCTGTAATGATTATATTCCCATCTAAAATTTTCAATCTTGTGTCTGGCATCTTCTAGTGACAGGAACCAGTTTACGGACAGACATTCGTCTCTGAATTTACCGTTGAAAGACTCCACATACGGGTTGTCAGTAGGTTTGCCAGGTCTGGAGAAATCCAGTGTTACCTGATTTTCGTAAGCCCACCTGTCGATATCTTTTGATATAAACTCACTGCCATTGTCACACTGGATTCTTTCCGGACGACAGCCTTCCACCAAAAAAGGCTTTGGTCAGTTCATCCACTACATCAGCACCTTTTAAAGACTTCCCAACCAGTAGACCATGGCATATTTTACAACAGTTATCCACTATAGCTAAGATACGAAAACGCTCGCCGTTAAACAGTGCATCCTGTAAAAAATCTACGCTCCAAACCTGGATTTATACCTGTAGTCTGCAATCGGTTCAACCGATGGGCAGCACTACGATTTCGTCTTGGCCTCTTGGTACGTAGGTTTAGTCCGCAAGTCTTATAAATACGGTAAACACGTTTATGGTTATCGGTAAAATCTTCCCGTCGAAGCAGAACAAATATACGTCCAAAGCCATAAGGGATATGTGCGTGGGCGATTTCATTCATCCGCATTTTCAGCAAACTATCCGGACGATGTCGGTAATGGATATAATAGTATATCGACCTGGAAAGGCATACACATCGACACGCCCGCTGGGCAGATACCCGATAGTTGCTGACCATCCAACAGGCCATCTCCTTTTTGTAGGCAGGCTTCACAACTTTTTTTATCAAATGCTGTAATATCTGCTTGTCCAAACTTAAATCAGCAGCAAGCATTTTTAGCTGGCCATTCTCCTCTTCCAACTGTCGTAGTTTGCGCAATTCAGATACACCTAAACCACTGTATTTTTTCTTCAAATTGAATAATGTCGCCTGTGAAACTCCCATTTGCCGGCATATTTCTTCCATTCGGGTACCGGTTTCGGACTGAAGTAGCGCAAAGGCGATCTGTACCTCGGTAAACTTTGATCTTTTTATCGTCTTTCCTTCTATTTAAAATTAGCAATTCGAACCCGAATTCTCTACTTTTAAATGTCCTGTTTTTTTGGGGAGGTCATTTTCTATCTTCTAGACTATCATTTTTTTTTATTTAAAATTATTTAGCTTTTAAAATATACGCTGAGGATGGAAAGTTCTTATCATCATATATATCAGATAAGCGCTGTGCCTCTGAATTTACATCATATACTTTTACAATTCGATCTTTGATGTTATATCTCGACCATCCCCCGCTGCCGAAAAAGTTATCTCTGTTTATAAAATGTACCCAGTCACGGTGGAGCTGCTGAGCTAAAGTATCATTGATATCATCTCCCTGTTTTTCTGCTGTAGGAAGATACCATACATATTTTAACTCATCCGTGTGCTTAGCTCCATACTTATTTTTCGAATAATCAAATCGGTACATCCAAGTTGGGTTACCTGCCTCTGAAAATGCTTTTCCCATTCGAAATGCATGCATATTGTACATATACTGGGATAATACAGAAATTGCAATCAATGAAGTATCAGTATTGCCAGTCATTTGTTTTTTAAAGGCCTTATAAACAATCGATCCATTATCTCCAAACCAATCTGCCAGTGCTTCCGGAGTAGGCCGATAGAGCCGTTTATCTAAATCCATAAAAAATCTTGCTTCGCTTTTATTGGCGCCGATTAATAGTCTGATCTTTGGCAACTTGTTGTTTGCAATATAACAATAAGGATCTTCTTTGTAAACAATCCCATCTCTGACCGGGCCAAAATAATTGGTGCCCTGAGCACCTGCGGTAACTTTTTCCTGTGCTTTTATTAATTCTTCAGTAGATATCGTCAAAATATCTTTCGCTTTCGTAATGCCAAGCTCCCTAAACAATTTTTTGCGAATAATAAGTGGGGTAATGGGGTCATGGATACATTGTACACCACCACTTTCCATGATGGCCTGATCAAATAATCCCTTAGATAAAGGGGTAACCACCAGTGCAGATACCAATTTAGCACCCGCAGATTCGCCCATGATAGTAACTTTATCCGGGTCACCGCCAAATTCAGCAATGTTATTTTTCACCCATTTTAATGCCGCCAAACAATCCAGTATACCATTGTTCCCAGAAGTAGCATATTGTTTGCCAATGTCGTTTAGTTTTAAAAAGCCCAGTACCCCCAATCGGTAGTCAATCGTAACAGCTACAATACTATCGTTATCTGAAAAAGCATGTCCATCATAAGTTTGACCACTGCCAACCAGCATCCCACCGCCGTGAATCCACACAACCACAGGATTGAGCTTTTTCTTATTCAAATCTTTAGAATAAACATTTAAAGACAAAAAATTACCCTCTTTACTAAAATGACCTTTTTGCGGTGCAACGGTGGCGAACTTGGTACAATTTAAAGTATCAGCCCATTTTTCATGTGGTAAAGGAGCTTTAAAACGTAACGCTCCCTTAGGCTCTTTTGCATAGGGGATGCCTTTAAAAACATAGGAATTTCCTTCCTTTAGTCCTTTAATATAACCTTCTGTAACACGAACTACAGGAGATTGTGCGCAGGCGAAGGAAATTGCAAAAAATAATATAGCTATACAGTAGATAGTATACTTGTTTTTTATTGTTAATTTCATGACAATAGATTTAAAATTGAACAATTGTTTTAGAAAACGATCTGGCTCCTAGTTTTATAATTTCATATATATTCCACTAAGATATTTAATTTTTTTCACGAGCACAATTATTTTTGATAGATCCAGCGGCTACACAAACTCTGCTGATACATTAAATTTCTGTAGTTGTGTTCATAATTATAAATTTACTATTTTAAGTAAGCAATTTAAACGACAGTTTTACTGTCTCGTCGTATGTTTGATTTAATCTCATAATATGTTTATTAGATTTGAAGAAAGCGTGGTTAAGGCAGCTGTCTCGTTGGTAGCAGGATACCGCTCAGGACGTTTCGTCACACGCTTTCTTTCATCTCAAAACTGGATAGTTCGATGGATCTTAGAATCCGCATTTACGACGATAGTTTTATAGATGTTATTTTATATTAAATCAATGCTATGAAATGGATTGGAATTGATGTAAGCAAAATCAGTTTTACGGTTGCTTACCCTACAGAAAACGCTTATCGTTTGGAAATCTTTAAGAACGATTGTAAAGGTAATAAACAGTTTATCACCACACTTAATAATGACAATTACCAATGTGTCCTGGAAGCTACAGGAACGTACAGCACTCTTTTGCTCTATTTGCTCCAAGAAGCACATATGGCTGTGTCCATGGTAAATCCTAAACAGATTAATCACTTTGCCAAGATGATGCTAAGTGTCACAAAAACTGATAATCTAGATGCTAAGTTAATTGCTATGTATGGAGAAAAAATGAAACCTGATATTTATAAGATTCCAAGCTTGGCCATTCAAAGACTTCGGCAAAAACGGACTCTACTTCGACAATTTAAGAAGCAATTACGTATGCTTTTAAATGTTCAGGAATCATTTCTCGCGCTACCAAAAGTCGACCACACGGCAAACAAAGCTCTAAAAAAGAGTATTGCTTTCATTGAAAAGCAAATACAAGAATTGAATCTTGATATAGTCGCCGTAACCCGTAACGAATTTTCAAAACAGCTGGATCACCTGACATCTATTAAAGGGATAGGAAATGGAGTTGCGACTGAACTTATAATGGCAACTGGTGGTTTTGAGTATTTTAATTCAGCCAAAAAATTCGCAAAATACATTGGCGTATGTCCCAGCTATCAGCAGTCGGGAACATCAATTAAAACTAAAGGAATCATTACTCGTCATGGCGATCCAGAACTTCGCTCGCTACTTTATATTGCCTCTTGGTCAGCAATCCGATATAATACCCAGTGTAGGGAATTATATGAACGTTTAAAAATTAAAGGTAAACCAAGCAAGGTGGCGTTAATGGCCGTTATAAATAAACTATTAAGACAGGCCTTTGCAGTTATTATATCGAATACGGATTACGTTGACAATTATACATATTCAACAGAATAAATAGTTATAAAAAATTTGGAATTTAATATAGTTCGTCCTGAAAAAACTTTACAGATTTAACCATTAGTCCTAAATAGATCTTACAGCATTTTTTGGTAATCCTGAAAATCCTTTACAATATACAAAGTACTTTTCACATCTAAAATCCCGATTTAAATTTCCGGGGTCGTAGCCACCGGTTTTCTAGGATATCGCTTCCATCTCTTTTTTATTTCACCAGTTTTAGAGTGTGCATTTTCGGGAGTCCGGAAATCCAAACTACTGTGTGGGCGCTGCAGATTGTAAACTTTAATAATCTTATCAATGCTTTTGGCTGCATCCTTATGATTTTGATATACGCGTTTAGGATAGAATTCATTTTTAATAATACCGTTAACACGTTCAGCTAGAGCGTTATCGTAAGGACTACCACTCTGCGTCATGCTGATTGCAATGCCATAACGCCGGAGCATTTCTGTATATTCATTGCAACAATACTGGATACCCCGGTCGGAATGATGGATGAGATAAAATGGAGATAAATGCTTCCAACCGGTTATCGCCATTTCCAATGCCTTTAAGCAACCAATCGCCTCTAAAGTTGGATGCAAGGAATAGCCGACGATCATTCTTGAGTAGGCATCTGTGATTAGGCTAAGGTAACTAAACCCATGTAGAGTCCGAATATATGTGATATCGCTTACCCACAGCTGCTCGGGGCCTGTTATAATTAACTCCTTTATAAGGTTTGGATACCTTCTAAAAATATGATTGGAATCTGTTGTATGCGCGATACGCTTGCGACGTCTGATCAACAAGCCATGAAACCGAAGTAAATCAAAAAGTTGGTCTCGCCCCATTTTAATGCCATGTTCAACTAACTTTGGTTCTAGCATGTACATTAGTTTTCTTGTCCCCAACATTGGCATCTGCGCCCTTATTTCCTTCACCAGCGTCAGCACCACCATATTAGCAATAGTAGCTTTCTCATCATGTCGGATAGCATCATAATAAGCTTGTCGTGTTACGCCAAACAGTGCACAGAGATCCCCTAGGCTTACATAGGGATGGCTCTGCCTCATTCTTTTGACTGTTTGGCACCATGCTTTTTTCTTATTTTGATCTTGAGTTCTTCCTCGCTAAACTGGATTAAAGTTTCTAATCCATCTATTTTTAGGTTGGCTTTTTCCAAGGCTTTCTGCAATTCTAAAACTTGTTTTGATAGTCGTTTTATCTTTGAGTTTTCATTTGGTTCCTTCATCGGCTTTGCAATCAATCCATTACGCTTTAAAGGAAGTAAAGAAAACTGAGTAATCCAACTGTCAATTGTTTTCCGATTAATCTTATAAGTCCTCTCTACTGCACGTTGACTGAGCCGACCGCTCTCAACTTCTTGCACGAGCCTCTTTTTTAATTCTTCCGGATAAGACCTGCCAATTCTTTGGAACGGCTTGGAATTATCCACATTACTCTTTTTTGTCATATACTTTACAATTTGATGTAAAGCTATTTTCTGTACAACACCTCTTTAAGTTTGGGGCAGACAGCACTGTATAAGCTTCGCAAATTCCTGTTGACTAAGATTTAGATTGTGGATATTCTTCTGGACCTGGTTTAATCTCTTCAATCTAAATTTTTCCTGATCAGCACTTATTCTTTGAGAGGAATATTGTTCCGACTTGATTATCATGTTCCAGATTATAATCGCAATTTTTCTGGCTGTTGCTGTAACAGCTGCGACACGTCCCTTTTTGAACGCTATTCTTTTAAAGAAAGGTAACAGGTCGTGGTCTTTCTGATTACCGATAGAATTTGCAACATGTCTTAATGCTATGGCAATGGTATTCTTACCTTTTCTAACTCTACTGCTCAAAATCCGCCCACCGCTAACTTTATTGTTCGGTACCAGCCCTAGCCATGATGCAAAGCTTTTTGCTGTCGGAAATTTATAGATGTCATCACCGAGATTGGTCATAAGGCATAAAACTGTATTGTGACTTACTCCGCTAATGGCAAATAGATCTGTCCGAAAAAATTGGTACGCCATTTTTGCTATATTGAAAGATGGCGCATTCTTGGTCTTTTTTCTATTATAACTCTTAAATCGCTTTTCCTGTTCTTTAGTAATAGGGCGATCAGGTGTATATTGAATCAGAAGTCTTTCAATCACATCATCACATTCCCCCAGGGATTTGTTAAAATAATGATAGAGATCCAAACATGCCTTAAGTTCAAACAATAATTCCGATCTCCAAGTGCCCTCCAGTGAATCTGCGATTTCCTCCTTTGTCTTTTTTATACGTATGTCAACTAAAGATGATAGATACTTCGGATCCCTTTTCCCCACCAATATCGCCTCGATAATATTCATACCTGATCTCCCGGTAATATCACGCAATGCGACATCCAATCTCACATTCATTAATCGAAGTGATTTCTGCATTTTGAGTGCGTAGCGCGCAATCTGTTCGATCAGATGTTGGCGATGGTTAAAATAGGTTCTCAGCTCCTGCATAATATCATTGGGCAAACAACTGCCCGATAACAAACCTAACGAATGTAGTTTCTGGATCCAGATAGCATCGATTACATCCGTTTTCTTTCCTTTGACGTTCTTGGTCTGGTTCCCGGAAACTAAAATAACTTCAAATCCGAATCGCTGTAGGGAACTAAAAAGTGTCTGCCAGTAACTGCCGGTACTTTCCATCGCCACTGTAGTAATATCATGGCTATGAAGATATTCGATCATTTTATTGTGATCTTTGGTATACACTCCAAAGGAGCGTACATTGTCAACATTTTGATCTACAGCAACAACGTGCATGGTGGATCCAACATCAATACCTGCGGCTCTAGGATTGACGATCTGTAGGGAAATCATGTTCTTTTCCATAATTTATTGATTAAGAAACGAAGGGGATATATTCTCTGAATCAAAAATTTTCTGTACTGGATTCCACTATGGATCACCAAATAATTCGTCAAGCACCTAATTATAAAACATAGGTCTATATATCCGAACCAGATTGCAGGTAGGACTCAAATCTAGTACCATTTAGATTTCCGGCTTCTTACCCAAGTTTCAAAAACCAATTTAGGAATTAGCTAGGTAAGTTGTCTACTTTATTCGATTGAGAAACCGAAATATTGTGATTTCAGGACAAGACAATGTCATAAATTTTTAATCTCTAAAAAAACTAGCTCTATTTCTTGTTTTGGTATCATTTTATAAAATTACATCACAAGTTTCAACGCTAACCATCTCTCCTGTGGACGTCATTTCTGACCAAAGCCAATTAAAATACTCAATCACCTGCCGAGCAGGGATCGTGGTCTGTCAGCAGTGGTATGTCCATCACCAATTACAGTAATAGAATAGCCCTTCGTCAAAGCCTATTTTATTGTAGCATCCACACAAAATCTGTGGCACATCCGGTCAAGACCAATTCTGTCACGCCGCTGCTGGTCAATATATAGTTTCGATTGTGTTTTTTACTTTAATGTAAAAGTATGAAAAAATATTTTTTTTCGGGACAATAGCTCTTTTTAATCGTCCTCTAAGTATAAACATATTCTAAACTAAAGATTGTTTGGGCATTTTATGAAAATAATTTTATCTATTATCGCTCTTTTTCTGTCGATCGTAGCATGTAAAAATGATTATTCTGAATTGAATAGTGAACAAAAGGAGATTAGTCTATTACGAGCCGATTTTGAAAAGCAGACAGGTTACGACCAATCAAAGGAATATCTTCTCACACCTGCTTTTCGAACTAGCATGGACACTTTTTCTTTCCGGCGGAACCCAAACAGCTCAGTGGCGGTGGATCGGGATCAATTATATTTGTCATCATTGTTGTCATATTTCTTGTTGTCATGTTTTCAAATCGAGGCGGTGGCGGAAAAGGTGGCTGCCGTGTGATGAATGGTCGTGGTTCTTCATATATTTTCTGATGGACATTGCTTAATGGTCTAGGTGGTGGTGTCTCGGGACGTTAGCAACAACTTTGTTAAATAAAGTTAAACAATATATTAATAAAAAGAAATTATTTTATTCTTAAAGAAAATACATATAATTATGAAAAAGGGAATATTAATGGGTTTAAGCTTTTTACCAGCCTTATTGATGGCACAAGAAAGCTATACGGTTACAGGAAAAGTCAGCGCTGCTTCTGACAAAGCTAAAGTATTTATGCAGTACGCTAATAATGGTACACGTCAGCTAGATTCGGCAGCAGTAGTGAAAGGTGAGTTTAAATTCAACGGTCAGGTAGCTTCTCCTACGAAAGGTGTCATGTTCTATTCTCCCGAAGGGCTTTCCTTTGGAGAACTAAGAGGTGCTCAAAAGCAACCTGAAACTTCACAATTGTATTTGTCTAAAGGCGTTATCAATGTAGATGCGTCCAAGGGATTTAAAGATGCTGTCATCACTGGTACAGCGATCAATGATGATTTTACACAATACAAAGCTTTTGTAAAACCATATGCAGATCAATTTGAGGCATTGAATCAACAATATTATGCGGCGTCTGAAACTCAAAAACAAGACCCGAAATTTATTGAAGGGCTGCAAAAACAAGCTGGCGAGATTTCCGAAAAAATGGAAAAGGCAAACGCCGAATTTATCAATAGGAACCCAAAAAGCTGGTATACATTGGATCTGCTTGCCGAAAACGTGAGTGGCGAAAATGTGAACGAATATATAGCTTCTTATGATAAATTGTCTCCAGAATTAAAAAATTCAGAGAAAGGTAAGGAGTTGGCAGAGCGTATTCAAAAATTGAAAGCTGTTGCTATTGGTTCAGTTGCACCTGATTTTACATTGCCAGATACTACAGGCAATAATATTTCTCTTTCTTCATTGAGAGGTAAATATGTGTTGTTGGACTTCTGGGCTAGTTGGTGTGGACCTTGTCGTCAAGAGAATCCAAATGTTGTTGCTGCATTCAATAAGTTCAAAGATAAAGGATTTACTGTCTTCGGTGTGTCATTGGATAATCCGGGTAAGAAAGATGCTTGGGTGAAAGCAATCCATGATGATAATTTACAACAATGGCCACATGTCTCTGATTTACAAGGTTGGAAATCTGCTCCGGTGAAATTATACGAAGTACATGGAATTCCGCAAAACTTCTTAATTGATCCTTCCGGTAAAATTGTTGCTTCAAATCTACGAGGCGAGGCTTTGGAAGCTAAATTAGCAGAACTGTTAAAATAACGGCTTACAGTAGTAAGGATCATACGGAACACTTATTAAAAACCGCTTCTTGTTGAGCGATTTTTAATAGGTGTTTTTTCTGTTAATTAGGCTCCTATTTTATCTTTTATTTACATTTTCACAAAGACGAAAAATAAACTTACAACTTCCTACCTGAATTAATATCAAATATATTAGTTTTATAAACAAGATCGTAAAACAGTTCGGTTCAAAATCATTAAATTTGTTATTATAAGTTATACAGATTGTTCACTTTTAAGACTGCTGAGGTTTTTTATAGTGCGATATAAGATCTGGTATAGTGCCCTGGACAACTAAGTACACACTAACATATTTCAAGATTATGAAGTTAAAAGAATTTTCCGTAGAACGTTATTTTGCTAAATATGAGTTTACTGCCAAATATATGTTGTCCAGTTCTGACTGTGATGGTTTCTGATTAAATGAGGTATTAAAATTAGCAGGTCCAAAAGAAAAGGATTTATGGGATAATTTGCATTTAGGTTATACCGAAACCCTCGGAGCTCCTTTTTTGCGTGAAGCAATTGCAAAAAAAATATGAAACCATTCAATCAGATGAAATTTTAGTAGCAAGTCCGGGAGAACTCAACTTCATTTTAATGAATGTACTCCAAGAAAAAGATGATCATGTCATTTGTATTGGACCAGCTTATCAATCCTTATATCAAGTCGCTATGGACCTTGGATGTGAAGTTTCGTTCTGGAATCCGAAAATAGAAAATGACAAATGGGTATTCGACATAGAAGATTTAAAACAATTAAAGAAATCCGACACCAAGCTGCTTACCACTAATTTCCCTCATAATCCGACAGGCTACTTTCCTAATCAGTTCATCTTCGACGAGATCATCAAGTTTGTCAAGAATTCTGATCTTTATCTGTTTTTTGATAAAATGTATAAAGGCTTACATTACAGGAAATATAATGATCTTCCCTCCGCATGTGATGTATATGATAAAGCTATTTCATTACGGGGAACGGCGAAAACTTTTGGACTTGCAGGTCTTCGACTGGGATGGATCTGTACTAAAGATAAAAAAATACTGCAGAAAGTGTCTAACTTTAAAGATTATCTTTCAATATGCAACAGTGCAACAAGTGAAATCTTAGGTACTATTGCACTAAATAATATGGAATATTTTACAGAAATTAATGTCCAAAAAATTTAAAAAAACCTTGCTCTTTTCCAAGATTTCATATCAGAATTTAGTCCGTTATTCACCTTTGTAAAACCTGACGCGGGATCTACTGCTTTTATAAAAATTCACATTATGGAAAATACATTAGATTTTTCCCGAAAATTAGTTCAAGAAACGGGCGTTAGATCCTACCCGGCGAAACTTTCGATAGCCATGATAATTTTTTCAGAGTTGGATTTGGCAGGGAAAATTTTCCCGAAGTTTTAAAGGTTTTTGGAGAATTTCTTAAAAAATACTATCTAAAATAAACGCTATTCTTCTGCCGGGAAATTTCATATAATCAGTCATGAAGATCTGTTAAATATATAAATAATAGAAAAAAAAGAAACAATCGCGGTGCTCAGTTAAAATCTCATTTCCTATCTCTATTTGTTATTTATTTCCTTCAAAAATTCCCTCTTGTCCAATATTGGCTGATTGCCCCATTGGGTAATTGCCTCCAAGACGGGGACAAGGGTCGAGCCATAGTCGGTTAAGCTATATTCCACCTTAATAGGTGTTTTTTTACCCTGGACTTTTCTGGATACCAGTCCGTCTTTCTCCAATTGTTTGAGCTGTAAGCTCAAGATCATCTCGGTGACCGAGGGTATCTCTTTCCGGAGTTCACTGTACCGTTTGGCGCCATCTTTCAAATGATAAAGAATTGCTGCTTTCCATTTGCCCCCGACAAGATCCATCGTCAGGCTTAAAGTAAGTTGCAAAACAAAAATCGCCTCATAAGTTGGGGCGATTAACAAGAAAATGGTTGCTAATGGCTATTTTTTGTCGGGCATTAGAACGAACCGTGGGAAATTTTGCCATCAAGATACTGCTAGGCCATTGCTTTGATATCTTGTGCATTAACTGCATGTCATAACGATGAATTTCATCAAAGGTTCTTGATTCTACAGCTGATCCTTCAGGTAGGCGACCCTGAACCAATTGCTCCGCAAATCCGTTTCACTGGTTGCTTTGAGCTCGGCACGCCATTCTGTGCAGGACCTTTAGTACCTAGCTTGTTGACTTCATCCACCTAAGCAATGTCGGACTTCATTCAATGAAATCTTAGCATTGACACAATCCTATAAAGCAATACCATGTCCATGTTCTCCAGCTGGAATTATTTCCTCGGAATTAAGTGGGTTAGAAATAATACTCGGATAAAGTTGATAGGATTGAATATTAAATGGTTACAATAATCTAATAGATTTATCATCAATGAGAAAAAGACAGCTATTAAAGTGGGGACAAAAGCTGATGAAATTTGTCTGTTTTGTCAGTTTCAATTTTTTAAAATGAAAATGAACAGAAAAATCAGGCAATGCTTCTTTCAGCGTCGAAGGGCTTCCGGATGGAGATAAGCATCCCGTTTCTTACACCGATAATTTTGGGAGCACTAGATAATGTTAGTTTGAAATACAACGGTAATTCCCGACCTGATATCTAAATATCCCGAGTTGAAATATTTAACGAGAAAATTGCTTCATTCACATAATATCTATTAAAACAACCGATTTATAGAATTATCCCCATCTTTCTTTTTTCAATATTAACAAACCTCTTAAAAATGAGGGACAATTACCTTTCATAGCCGTCTTAGTATAAAAGACATCAGCAAATGGGAAATACGATTATAGCACAGGATAATATTCAAGATGATGTACTGTGCAAAATGAATTCCTTTGAAGTCAGAACATAAAATAGATTGATAAATGATGAAAAACTGTAAATTATTATGGAGCCTTTTGTTGGCAGGATCTGCGTCCACAATCAATGCACAAAGTTTAAAAGATGCAAGAGCAGCCATTGAGGTCGAAAACTATGGTAAAGCAAAAATATTGCTTCAGCAATTGGTGGTCAAACAACCAAAAAATGGAGATAATTATTTCTATCTCGGCCAAATTTATCTGGTAAATGACAGAGTAGATTCCGCCGCTGCAATTTTCAGCCAAGGATTGGCTACAGACCCGAAGTCTACAATCAATAATGTTGGCCTTGGTCATATTGATTTACTGAAGAAAGATAAAGCCGCCGCTGAGTCTAAATTTGCTTTGGCTATTACCAAATTAGGTAAAAAAGAGTATGAGCCATTATTGGAGATCGGTCGTGCCTATATAAGCACATCAGATCCTGATTATGCCAAGGCACTGGACTACTTGACACAAGCAAAAGCGAAAAATTCAAAAGACATTGCTATTCCATTGGCTATAGGAGATGCCTATCGTGGTCTGAAAGAAGGCTCCTTGGCCTATACAAGTTATGGAGATGCCATGGATATAGACCAAAACTCTCTACGCGCAAAAATCGGTCAGGCCATTATTGTACGTGGAGCACATGCTTTTGATGAAGCTATTAAACAATTACAGTCCATTGCGACAGAGACACCGACTTATGCGCCTACCTATCGCGAACTGGCAGAGACTTACTACCAATGGTCAAAAATGTCTGGCACATCAGATGAAAAATATGTGGAACTGAACAAAAAGGGTGTTGCAAACTATAAAAAATATTTAGAGGTCTCAGGTGACAATTCATTAGACGCGAAAATCCGCTACGCTGATTTCTTGGTTTATGCACGTCAATACGAGGAATTGAAAACTGTATCGGAAGAATTGGCGAAAAATCCCTCCATAGATCCAAAAATATATCGCTACCTGGGCTATCTTGCTTTTCAGGGGAAGAACTATGCAAAGACACAAGAATATTTAGATCAAATGTTTAGTAAGATGGAAAAAGATCGTATTATACCGTTAGACTACATGTACCTGGGCATATCCGAAATCGCAAGTAATGGCATACCAAAACGAGACATTACGACAATACCTATATCTTCGAAAAACAAGACAGGCAGTCAAAATGGAATGATGCATATAAAAAAAGCAATTGACCTAGATAAAGAGTTGCTGGCTGAAACAGCTGAATTTGGCTTTGCAAAATATCAGGATCGCGACTTAGAAACCGCAATACCATTATTTGAACTGGTAGCACAATATAAAAATATTACGACTTATTTATATGATGCTAACTATTTCGCAGGAGAAAGTTATTATCAAGTCGGATTCAAGAAGGATACAGAAAGTAAGGATCCGGAAGGAAAGATCGTCAATCAGGAATTAAGAGACCAGGCTCTTGCCGATTTTCAAAAAGCTCTTCCGTATTTATCTTTTATTGACACGACAACGAATAACGAAGCACGTGACAAATATCTGATAAATGCCCTATATTATAAATCACTCTCAGAGTTAGGTTTAGATAATCTGGAACAGCCAAAAGGTGACTTTGTCCAATCATTCCAAAAATTGATCAGCACCATTAATGAACGTGGAACACGAGAAAAAAATAAAGCTTATTTGGTAGATGCACACACCTATATAGGCTTGTTCTATTATTTAAAGCAGGATATGGCACATGCCAAAGAAAACTTCCAAAAAGTATTAGAAGTCGATCCAACAAACGAAGCTGTTAAAGGTTACCTGGGCATGTCTAAATAATAAAAACTTTAACGTCATTTAACTAATCTCAACATTTTGGCTCAATTACCGCCTTGGAGGAATGATAATTGAGCCATTTACATAATCTATTTTTACCCAAATATTTGTAGATTTATTCAGGTATTTTACCAATCTTTATGGTGAATAGCTTCGTCATAGACAAGCTCATCATTAAATAGCGACTTCGTCATCAGTTTCAACTGTTTCAATCGGAGGTCAATTAGAAATCTATTAGAACTGCCGGTACCTCCCCTTCCTTCTTGCGATCCCATCGTGATCTAATTCATCCAGTCGCTCTCAATTCGATTCAGGGTCGAGATGCAAAAAAATATTATTTTTTCTGGGACAAACAGGCAATTCAACCGTCAGCCTGTTCAAGAATTAAATAACATTTAAAAACTTTTATTATGCAAAACAAACTTATTGCCTATGCCCTACTTCCACTCTTATTAGGTTTAGGCTGCTCAAAGAAAGCCCAAGAGTTAACATTGGAAACAAAACCGGCAGAGGTGCCTGGTAAAACAAATATCTGTATTGGATATTATATTACCGACGGGCGAAATCCTTCCTTTAAATTGTCTGATATTCCAAGCGATGTAGACAAAGTAATTGTATTTGGCCTAAAATACTGGAGCCTACAAGATACATCAAAGCTAAAAGCCGGAACCGGTATGATGACCAGCTTCAAATCCTATCAAGACCTTCACGATCAAATTCGTATACTCCAACAGCGCGGTATTAAAGTACTGCAAAATGTGGACGACGACAAAAACTGGCAGACAAGCTCGCCAGGAGGATTCAGTTCTGCAACAGCCTTTGCAGATTCACTTAAATCCATATTAATTGATCGCTGGGGCTTCGACGGGATCAGCTTAGATATTGAACATAACGGCACGAAACCTAATCCTATACCACCTTTTCCAGGCTATGAGGCCACAGGTTATACCAGTTGGTATTCTTCAAGTATGGCGGCTACACCTGAATTTTTGGATGTTATTCGCGCATTTACCAAATATTTTGGCACCACAGCACCCAATCAAAAGGAACTACACATCGCCTCTGGAATTAATGTCTATGCCTGGGATAAAATTATGGAAAATTTTGGAGAAAATTTCAATTATGTCCAACTACAATCCTATGACAGAAAATTAGAAGATATTAAACGTATGATGAAGTACCTTACAAGTACAAATAAAATACCCGCTAATAAAGTAGTATTCGGCGCTTATGCGGAAGGTAACCGTGGTTTAAAAAATGATATTGAAATTGCAAAATGGAATCCTGATGAAGGAAAAAAAGGAGGTATGATGATCTATACCTACAATTCAAATATAGTCTATGCGGACTCCGTAAAACGATCTGTCAAAGGTTTATAACTACTTCCCAGTACTCAAAATTTCATACGATTTGACCTCAGAAGCTTATATGATCTTCTGGGGTTTTTATTTTTAATGCATTGGTTTTAGCATTCACTCTTGTTGAGATTCTACATTAGCAGGTAAAATTCAGTCTATTTCCTTTGAGGAAATATTACGAATTGGCCATCAAATCATCATGTTAAAAGCGAAATATCACACTTATCCAATGGATCAGACGTATTAGACGCATACTTGGTCGATTCACTGACAGAAGTCAATGCGTTAGCTTATGAGTGGCAGATTGACTATAATAGTAATCATCCACATAAATCACTAAACGGATTAAGTCCGTGGTTATATGCTAAGAATCTATTGGTTTCTTAAAGCATATTTTTTATATTTATTCACTGTTTGAAAAATGGTAAGTCTTCAGACTGTATATAGAGAGATAACATTTATTTTTATAGCAGGCGCGCGCAATAATTTAGACACCCCTCAAAGAAAATTGTTAATCCTGCCGCAAGCTCAACTATCGCTTTATTTCGCCAACAGCATCTCCAGAGAGTGTAATAACGCTTCAAAAACATGAAATCCCATATTTTTTTGGTATCTCCCTGATACTGTCTTTGGGAACAAATCAATAATCCGATACTCTATATCTATATCGTTGAAGATAGTTAAAAAAAGCAGCAGGCATTCTTTTAATTGTTCGGGACAATTTTGATTTCGTATCGTCATATATAGTATATCCACCTCGGTGAATAATTACGTAAAAACGGTTAGTGTTTACCTAGCATTTTAGAAATGATAGGTTTTGCATTCCTTGGTCAAATTATATTCTTTTTCGTCTTTGAAAATAAATGGAAATTTAAAAATTATAAACTAATAAAATAAATATATCTCTGCCAATAGGTTCCCACATCCATTACTATTGCCAGACAAGAACTAACTTAATTAAATATGAAACAAAAATTATTCAGTATTATTTTGCTATGGATTCTGTGCATAAGCTTCTCTTATGCACAGAATCGCCAAGTGACGGGGAGGGTGTCCTCTGCCTCAACGGGAGAAGGTCTTGCAGGTGTTACCGTACGAGAAGAAGGAACGAATAGAGTTACACAAACAGATCAGAACGGAAATTATAGTATGCATGTAGGTACAACGAATGTGCGTTTAATCTTTTCGTTAATTGGATACGCTGAGCTATCTCAAGCCTTAAGGCAAGGTCGGAGTCTTGATGTCGCGCTGTCTGAAATCACAAATGATCTCGATGAAGTTATCATTGTTGCTTATGGTAAGGTTAAGAAATCTGACTTTACGGGTTCTGCGACACAGTTAAGTGCCAAGGACCTGGACAAAAGGCCAATCTCCAATATACTGGGGGCTTTGCAAGGTGCCGGTCCTGGTATTCAAACGGCGGCACCATCGGGTGAACCCGGGGCATCACCAACGATCCGTATTCGTGGAATAGGATCTTATTCGGCTGGAAATGACGCATTGATTGTTGTGGATGGTGTTCCTTTTGATGGGGGAATGGCAAACATTAATCCTGATGATGTTGAGAATATCACCGTCCTTAAAGATGCTGCAACAATTGCAATCTATGGATCAAGAGGAGCAAACGGCGTTGTCATGGTGACAACCAAACGGGGAAAAGAAGGTAAAAGCCAGTTCGATGCTAAAGTTCAATTGGGTTATAATCAGAATGGTGTGCCGAACTATAATACCGTTTCTGCCGGGGAGTATTATGAGTTGATGTGGCAGGCCTATACAAACAGTCTAGCTTATGGCCCCTCACCAGTTCCCTTGGATATAGCACGTCAAATTGGTTCGGGACTCCTGACTAGAAATAATGACGGGCAACAGCAATATAATGGAAAGACCTATCAGGATATTGTACAGTTTCTTGGGGGCTACAATGCTTTTAATGTATCAAATGAAAAATTGGTAGACGTCAATGGCAAATTAAATCCTAATGCCCAGTTCAAATATAAAAATTTCACTTCTTGGGAAGACGCAGCAGTAAGGAATGGCAAACGTAATGAATATAGCATAAATTATTCTACAGGAATTAAACGTACAGATATTTATGCTTCTATGAACTACTTGAAAGATAGCGGCTGGGGGCTTCGTTCTTCTATGGATAGGTTTCAGGGAAGAGTAAATGTGAATTCCAGTATTACTGATTGGCTGAAAACAGGTATTAATATGAGTGGAGCAACAAATAAATATGACTATGCTTACACATCAGGGGCAATTAATAATCCTTTTAGTTTTTCGAGAGGAATTGCACCGATTTATCCGGTTTATGTCCACGATCCTGCTACTGGAGAATTGGTATATGATCTATTGGGGGCAAAAAGATATGACTATGGGAATTTAGTATCAGAGTTCGGGTTGAATCGCCTCTATAATAGTGGCCGTCATGCGATAGCAGAGACCCTAATGAATAAGAGTCGTGCCGACCGGGATTTTGTATCTGCAAGGGCTTATATCGATGTCAACATCTTACCATGGCTGACCTTTAACGCTACTTTTAATCCGGACATTCAAAGTGTCCGTGAGGAGGGGTATGAGAATACAGAGGTCGGTGACGGTGCGCCTGCAGGAGGATATAACCAATATTGGTCTCGGCAATTCAGTTATACATTCAATCAGATTTTGCGGGCAAATAACTCTTTTGGAAAGCATAATTTAGAGTCACTTTTGGGACATGAGTTCTACTCGTTTAAGTTAGATGAAATAAGTGGGATGCGAACCGGGCAGGGATTTGAGGGTATGTATGTATTTTCAAATTTTACTGATATCAGTTCATTAGCCTCCGAGCTATCTGAAGAATCTATCGAAAGTTATTTTGGACGAGCAAACTACAACTATGATAGGCGTTATTATTTGAGCGCTATGATTCGTAGAGATGGAAACTCCCGCTTTCCACCTGACTCAAGATGGGCTAACTTCTGGTCTTTAGGTGGAGCATGGCGTCTTGACCAGGAATCATTCTTCAAAAATGAATTTACTGATCTTTTGAAATTACGAGCTTCTTATGGAAAGCTCGGAAACTCACAATTGCTGACATCGTCGGGAGCTCAAAATTACTATCCATACGAGCCGGGCTATAGCATTGGATTTAATAATGCATCTGCATCTGGAGCGGTATTCACCTCTTTAGGCACTAATGATTTGACTTGGGAGTCACAAAAGCCATTCGATGTTGGTGTTGATTTCTCGTTTCTAAAAGGTATAATCCTTGGATCTCTTGAATATTATCATAGAAACTCGGATGGTCTTCTTTTCAACGTAAATCAACCCTATCATAATGGAGGAAGTACATCCGACTCCTTTAACATTCCTCGAAATATCGGAAGCATGACAAACAAGGGTGTAGAGCTTTCGTTAACAGGTAATCTAATACGTAAAAAGGATTTTAACTGGAATCTGACATTAAACTTAACCACCATTAAGAACAAAATAACAAAAATGCCAGCAGAGACACCCGAAATAGTTTCTTCTCCTTATAAGCGGGCTGAGGGCAGATCTATTTATGATTATTATACAAGAACATATTATGGTGTGGATCCAGAAACTGGCGGGGCACTTTATCTAGGATTGGACGAAAAAATAACTTATGATCCAAATAATGCGGATCATAAATTGATAGATAAGGGAAATGGGGTGATCGACACAGTAACTTTTGATCATAATGCAGCAAGGCAAGGCTGGATTGGCAAATCTGCCTTACCACCAGTGTATGGAAGTATTGTTAATAGTTTTTCATACAAAAACTTCGATTTTGGTTTTGTTTTAACCTATAGTCTAGGGGGATATTTCTATGATCGACAATATGCAGGGCTGATGAGCTCAGGACCTTCCAATGGTGCTAATTTGCATAAGGACTTGTATGGTGCCTGGAAGAACCCCGGGGATATTACGGACATCCCATTAATGGACTTAAACAGAACTGCGCAAAACGGAGCAACATCAACGCGTTGGTTACAAAAAGCCTCTTACTTGAACCTGAGTGCAATTAATATCAGTTACTCTTTGCCGAAAAGCTTGATAAGCAGAGTCGGTATTCAGCGCGCACGACTGTTTGCGAGCGCCGAAAACCTCTATTATTGGTCTGGTAGAAAAGGGTTTAATCCAGCTGGTGGGATATATGGACCATCGACGTCATCGTCATATACGCAAGCGAGAACAATCAACTTTGGACTTAACTTTGGATTTTAGAAATTATGAACTTACAACATAAAATACATATCAAATCTATTCTGGCAATACTGGTCATCTCGACCGCTGTTTTGTCATCATGTAGTAAAGAATCTCTACAACACGAACCGACCTCGCTGATTTTGCCGGCAACCGTATTCGCTACAACGGGCAATGCTTATGCCGCTATAAATGGTATGCATAGGTTAATGTACACGCAATGGTACGGCAACCAGTCAACGGGAGGGCAGAGTGGTAATATGCTCTATATGGAGGTCTTGGGGGATGATTATGTGATGACAGGGGCTGCTAACGGTTTTTTCAATAGCGAATATAAATGGCTTGCTCACAGAGATAATACAGCAAGTATCTTGACATTTAATTATGGTTTTTACTATGCGCTGATAGGTAATGCTAATGAAATCATCGTTAATATTGACGGAGCAGTGGGGCCACAGGAAGATAAAAACTTTATTAAAGCACAGGCATTAACATACAGAGCTTGGTCATACTACCAAATGGTACAACTTTTTGGTAAACGTTATGTGAAGGGAGGTGATAATTCATCATTGGGTATGTCACTCATTTTGACAAAGACGGTAGGAGCAGTTCCTAGAAACAAGGTTGAAGAAGTTTATACCCAGATCAATAAAGATTTGGACGATGCAGTAGCGCTTTTCAGCAATGCAACAAAGAGGCCGGATATTTCGCATTTAAATGTTAATGTTGCAAAGGGTCTCAAAGCGCGTGTTGCATTGACCCAACAAAATTATGAACTAGCGGCCCAGTCTGCGAAAGAGGCTCGCACTGGGTTTACACTGATGAATCAGAATCAGTATCTAAATTCTTTTGTTGATTTTAAAAATCCGGAATGGATTTGGGGCATATTGCATCGAGAAGATCAGTCAACGAATTTTTTCTCTTTTTATGCATATGTTGGAAACTATAGTTCTACAAATACGCGCGGTAATCCTAAAGCAATTAATTCTTTGCTTTACAATAAATTATCGAGTACAGATATTCGTAAAAAACTATGGGATCCAACAGGAGCTGAGGCAAACTTTCCGGTAGCAGCAGGTGGCGTCAGGAAGCCCTATATGACTCGAAAATTTACCTTGGCCAATCCAGCCAATAGTAACGGCGACCTGATGTTTATGCGGGCTGCAGAAATGTATTTGATCGAAGCAGAAGCACTTGCTCGATCAGGGAAAGAGGGGGATGCTCGACAGGCACTCTTTGAATTGGTTAAAACAAGAGATGCTAATTATACGCTTTCCACAAATAGTGGAACAGCTCTGATAGAGGAGATCTTAATACACAGAAGGGTTGAGCTGTGGGGAGAAGGGTTCCGTTTCTATGATTTGAAGCGTTTAAACGCTCCTTTGGATAGAAACGGGGCTAATCATAGCACCTCACTCGCCGTGACCATGAGCGTACCAGCAGGAGACAAACAATGGGAGTTTTTGATTCCTCAGGGAGAGATTGATCGGACACTTGGAGTTGTTGCACAAAATCCCTTATAACGGTTCCAAACAAACCTGCGCTGATTCTAGTCGCATAAATAAAAGAGGCTGTCTAAAAAGGTCTCATAAAAAATAACCCTGTCATTAAAATGGCGGGGTTATTCTGTTTTTTGTCCTTAAGATTTCGTATATTAAGGTGCACAAAAAAACGATATGGCAAACATATAATTCAAAGGGCTTCCATCCATAATATTATAGATTAATTTTATCGAAATTATAGTTGCTATCCTGTCCAGACATCTGTTCAATGGACAGGTATCTTTTTTTATTATAAGGATACTGTTGTAAAAAATATTCGTACTTTTTATATATCCAAAAAGTCTTAGATAATCTGTCCGATATTTACATAGGCAATGGTCAGGTAAGTCTACCATTTGGCCTGAAATAATTTTAACAATACTGTTTTCTTAAAGTAATCAAAGAGAATAAAAAAGCTGAAGCCGCCAGAACGGGGAGTTCTAAACGGCTTCTCAATCTATGTTGCCAAATGAAAAATAATTTTATCTTGGATTCTCGGATCGGAGACTTTTATTATCCAAACTACCGATCAGATCAATCGCCTTCTGTAATTGTGGATCTTGCTGTGCAGCAATAGCCGCACCATTAAATTTGACCTCAACATCCGGGCTAAAACCTACTCCTTCATAGACCTTTCCATCTTTATACTTAAACATAAGTGATGAAGTATACACATTCAGACCGTATGGCAGCAAGTTTCCTGCAACATCAAACTGCCCACCATTATAATATATATTTGTGCTTAAAGGCCCTGTGCCACCCCATGTACGCTCGCCAACAAAATAGCCGTTCGGCAGGCTTTTTATGGCCATGGTAGTAATTTCGGACATACTAACAGAGTGGGCATCGGCCAACATGACAATAGGGCAAGTAACCTTTTGACCATCTTTTTGCGGTGCCACCAAAGCGGGCACCCAAGGTGTGTAATCCAATCGTCCATTGTTCACCTTCGATCGTGTGTAACCTATTTGCAAGGGCGATGAAATCATCCGTCCTACTAAGAAATCCAAATCCGATAAGTTCCCTCCGCCGTTACTTCTGACATCAATAATAACACCTTTTAAGGTACTGTCTTTTAATTTAGAAAAAAAACTCTCCAATGCGTTTCGATATGTCCTAAATTTGTTAGCATACTTCGCTAGCGCAAATTCATCAAAACCAAGATATAAAATATCACGCTTTATTGTCCCTGTAACAATACGCTTAGTAGAGTTTGTAAAATCAGGATTTAATATTTTTAAGGCGACTACTTCTGCTTTTTCATCAAGATAATTATTTGGAATTGCATTTAGAAAATGCCCCATTCTGATCGGATCATGATACGCCGAATCTAGTATTTTTCTCTCAAATGAAGGATTAATAAATATTGAACCTTCTTCCAATTGGGGCAAATTCAGGGTCAAATTATAATGTCCATCAATTAAATCTTTCGACATTTCCTTAAAATAACCACGTGCTATGCTCACATCGGTGCTATCGTTAATATTTAATTTTGCAAACAACGGTTTGTACTGCTTATAGACCGCATCCCAATCGGTTTTTTCGATATCCCAAAATATATAATTATTGTTCATCCCATTCCAGTATGACTCAAAAATTGTTTCAAAATTTCCCCCTATATAAGTTTCAGGACTTTCCAGTTCGGGATTTTCTTTACGGCAGGAGGTCATTGTGGCTACGCCCAGCAAAATCGGGATAAGCAGCTTATAAAATATAGATTTCATTTTTGTGGTTTTACGTTATTAGAAATAATTTATGCGATGATACAATAGGATCTGTTACTGTGAAGACAAATCATTGTCTTACAATTGATATAAAACACCGATCTGTATACCTAAGGTATTGTTGTAGCGAGAAATTTGATTGAGCATGTAATCTTTTTGGTTATCACTGAGGCCATAATTATACCGTCCTTCCGCAACGAGTTTATACCGCTCCAAAATTTTATATTCAATCCCCATTCCGCCTATCAATCCAAACTCAAGTCGCTTGTCACGTCTCTTGTCAAAGCTGTATTTCTCATCATATTCATACTTTCCCCTTATTTGATAGATCGAGTGGAGTTGCGCCATGTCATCCAAATCTGGTGGATTGTCAAATACGGAAGCAGTAGCCCCTTTTACTTGGCTGCTCCCCCAATACGCAGCGAATCCACCGGCATTCATAAATCCCCGCAAGCGGCTTCCCCCGAAAGAAAAATGTGCTATTAATGGCAATTGAAAATAACCATTTCGTACCTTATGGAATACCCCCTCAAAGAAATCGTTCCGTTGTAACTTATAGTTCTTCTGGATATAAGATGGCTCCGCCTGTACAGCAAACCATTCGTTTATGTTGTAACGAACAGGTATCCCCAGCTGAAAACCCGACCTCCCCTTGAGGTTGGTAAAAACACGGTATCCGTCAGTTGTCGTCAATACATTATGTGTATAACCACCGCTGATACCGATTTCAAACTTGCTCTGTGCATATGTGCTCGCGAAGACAAAAGTCAGCCACAACACTGCAAACATTTTTTTTCTAGATGTCATATTAAATCATTATTTAAAATTGGTTTAATCCAAAGCGTTTATTACTTCTCGTAATGACCGCCTTACATCAGATAAGACGACCATCTTTATTTATTGTCCCAATTTTTTTTAAACTTTAAACCAGTACGACAAAATCGTTTGCGGACCACTATCCGAATTGTCTTTCCTGGTAAACATATTCATTCCAATGAGCAATAAGTTTTCAAAAAACAAAATGACAAACCAACCTATTCAGTTCATCACTGACTGGAGACGCGAAGGCCGTAACAACAGACGCTTCTTGTGGGATATCCCCTTACAGATAAGGCAAATTAATACCTCATTCCACATCATACATTAACACTACACCTTTACAAATAATACCGTCCAAAAAACATTCACACCATACCTGTGTATGACACATCAAAATCAGATACAAAAACACCCACGTCTGAAATTTTTCTTCTCTATATTCGCCAAAAAAATCGCCGACTTGAATCTTCAACAACTCAACAACGAGCATTTATTAAATGTAAATTAAAGACAGCTCATCGGACATATGAAGCCCTATTCGGACGGACACGAACAGGAAATTATATCAATAAATTAAAGCATCAAACTATTTTATCAGTGTAATTATAAAAGAAAGGACAAAATAACGTCAAGATAATGGTCTAGGTCACCAAATATCTTCAAGGACAATCATTCTATAATAGCGCCAGGTTAAATACGGCTTCTGTTAATTACAATAAATATTAATTCAATTTAAAAATAATACACATTCACAATGAACAGACATTAATTAATTAATTAATTAATTATGCTCGGTGGGTAATACTTCCGCTATCTCTATTAATTTTAACTTTCTCTTGTAAAAAAGACATTGAACAAGCACAAACCATAAAAGGTGGAGTGGCTGAGGTCAAAATGAACCTGCAACACATAGATGACGTGCCGGAAACATTAACCAACTACGGGCCAAAGGAAACAGTTCCATACTTTCGGCAGATGATGAAAACATGCCACAAATCCAACCTTCAGCAGAAATAGCACGGATTCCACTGAAAGACAATTATTTTTTAATCGCGACAGTAACCGACGGTAATATGGGTACAGCGGACAATGCAAGTCGGCAACTCAAAGCTTCCGCCGAATCAGTGGGAGTCAACTGCACCAATACACTGACCAATGGAAGCAAATATCGCGCGTTGGTATACGACGATAAAGGTAAATTAGTCGTGCAAAAAGTTTATACCGTAGGTAAAAATATACCGGACGATGGTGAGGACCTTCAGCTTAACGGTGGTAGTACCTACAAATTTATTGTTTATTCCTACAATACATCAGAGGTACCGGCAGCTGTGAATGCAACCGATGCTACTACGAATGTATCCGGCAACAAAGATCTTCTGTATTTTACGAAAAACATAACAGTTTCTGGTGGTGCAACAAATGATCTAGACATCGTATTCAAGCACAAATATTCAAAAGTAAATATTAGCATAAATTCGAATGACATTGGACCTATATCTAAAATTCAGGCTAGTTTTACCCCCCACTATGTCAGTAATAGAATCAATCTGTTGACTGGAGCAATCGAATACGATAAAACCGCTGTTAATTTACCTATAGACAACTTATCCGGGGACTACGTAACCATTCGATATTAGTAACTAATGGGGGACGTCTTTATGAAACAGGAGATAACAGCCTTGGACAGCTAGGAACAGGAGACTTTAACCCTGTCAATAGCTTTACACGTGCGGCGGCTTTGGATAAATATTATATAGATGATATCCTTTTGGGAACATTTGCAGACCAAACTATCATAATTGCCAGAAACGGAGAAGTATTTGGAACAGGTTCAAACACAAGCTTCACCTTGGGTATCGGAAAGGTGCGTACCAAGATTAACACGTTCAAGACTTTACATTTAAAAATCAAATAATTGATACCTTATATTATTTATCAATAACATAAAATTAAAACTAGATATACTATATTACACGATATTCATTTCCCCTACACTAGTTTATTTTAGTATAAATGCCGGATAAGATTATTCTTATCTGGTTTTTTATTCTTATTTAAAAGCGCCCCTTCGTAAACATAGTTGGAGCTAAACAGCTTCATATTCATTTAGCATATTCTCATTTAAAAATATAAATGATCGCCAAACACGATTCAATTCCCTCGATTTCATGGATAGTTTGAAGAAGAAAACGGCCAATAATGCATTTACCTCCAAATAATGGCATTACCAAAAAAAAAAAAAACAACCCTACAGCAACTATACACAAAGCAAAAACAGGTGATAAGCTTAGAAGTTTAGAGCCATTCAAATATTACTCACATCATACTTAGGCTGTATGGACGGTAAAGTGTATTGATTATAGTTGGTTAATTTAATACCTTCACCCCAATATTTCGTTCTTCAATTTGCGTGTTAAGCAAATCTATAAGCTGGAAAAACACGAAGAACCGACAAAATTATATCGTCTTTAATATTAATTTTTCGAAACACAGTTAATTTATTACAAAAAATGGAAACAAAATTCAGAAAAAAAAATTTAGAAAACTTCGAAACAAACTATGTCTCTCCTAGGATTGAAACCAAACGTATTGAAATGGAGTATAGCGTTGCAGCTGGGTCTACAGTTGTGAGACCAGCTGCCGACCCATCGTCTGAATGGGAAAGCTCAGAAGACCAAACACAGGTTATTCCTTGGGACTAAACTTAAAACCAAAATCAAGAGGCTGAACATGTAACAGCCTCTTGCTACTCTTTTAATATATCCTGAAATCAAACTTAATTAGCTCTTTCGTATTCAAGGAGAAAAGTATTTTTTCCAAAAAGAATCAAACCCATTACTGCTTGTTTTGTTTAAAGAATATATACCCAAAGTATCAGGGATATTTTCAAAAACTAAACTAAACTAAACCAATTTATTACATGAAAAATCTACAGGTAAACAAAAAAATCTTTATAGCATTGTTCTTTTTTTTAATTAGCATTAAAAATAGTAAAGCCCAACAGGGAGGCAATATATTTTTGGGCTATGGTGTAGCTTCATCCCGTTCGATTGAAGACGTCATTACCGACATTTTTGCTGCAACAACAACAGGCGGAAATTACAAGGTTACAGATTCAAAATACTCGGGAGCCATATTTGGTGGATATCGTACCTTTGTCAGCCGTAAAACCGAATTGGCGGGGACATTTGTCTATGAAAGGGCAAGTAAGGATATTGCATCGGATACAGAACAATATGACAAAATTACCAGCAATACATACGCTGTTTTGGCCGGGCTAAAATATAATTATATTAACCGCCCTAGCTTCAGGTTACATTCGGGCTTGGATGCCGGCATTGCGTTCACAAAAAATTCGACCGCAGTTAAAATTGTACTCGATAGCGACAAAGAAACCAATTTCGCCTATCAAATAGATGCCATCGGATTAAGTTATGGACGTAAGCTTTCTTTTTCTTTAAATGTAGGCTATGGATTTAAAGGAATAGCAAATCTAGTATTGGCTCACAAATTATAGAAAGACCGGGCTTAAGCTGTCCTTTTATAGGAAAGAGTAAATTCGACAAAAAGAGCTCATTACAATAGATTTATATATATATTGATATGGTTAGGGTTGGCCGCTCAGGATTTTTGATCCTAGCGGCTTTTTTTTTATGAATTATTCTCCAATGCCAATGCAAACATCACCACCGCGCACTCGTCAAATAGGGTTGCCTTATATCGTAAGGTTATCGAAATACGTATAGAGATCCACATCACTGGAAATCCCCAATCTCTTCCTCAGTCTTCTTTTGCGCTGCTGGACAGACATAGGTTGTACAAAGGTATAAGTTGCAATTTCTTTTGTTGTGAAACCTAATTTAATATATGCACAGAACACCTGTTCAGAATTCTCCAATGTCGAATTTTTAATCAACAAGGCTTCAATAAATTTGGGATAGAGATCTTTAAATCTACTCAAAAAGGCCGAATTATTCTCTTTTGCTAGTACCATCACCTCGTCGTACCGTTTATCGTGGATGGTTTTGATGAAATCTGCTGTTTGTTTTCTCGAAGTTTCTTTTGTCAATTTGTGTTTTTTTATTATTCGAAAAGTAAAAAATACAATGAATAAAACAAGGATAGATAACACTAACATTAACAGACGCATTGTATTATTATCATGCCGGTCCTTATGAGTTACCTCCTCCAGAAAGCTTGCCATAGCCGGCTCATAACTTTCATAGATATATTTATTCTGTTGCATTCTAGCTAACTTCCATTTCGTGATATAATACTTCTCCTTTTTTAAATCCCCTCTTTTATAATAGATATCTGCCATATTTTTATATAAATCAACATCATTATAGCCGAGAAAAAATTTTGTGGAATCTAAAATTGAAATAGACTTTAGGTAAGCATTCTCCGCCTCATTGAATTGACGTTGATTAAAAAAATAATCCCCTGAAACACGGTTAAACATCAACATAGCATATGAAATTGTATGTTTTATATCTCCTAAATGTTCCAACTGAGTTAATTTTGCCTTGGCAGAGTCAGGCTTATTATCCTCCAAATATGCTTTTGCTAACAGACAATCCACGATGACGCCCGGTTTCAGCAAACGTGACTTGTAATAGTAATAGTAAGCTGAATCAGATTGCAATAAATCGGCATAAATTTTACCCTTTATCTTATAGGCTTCAGCCAGTAAGTTATTTTTTATTTCGTTATCGTTGATTTTTTTTGCATTCGTTAGCGCTTTTTGGGTATAATAAAAAGCATTATTAGGCATATGGATGTCATTGTAATATTTAGCATATGCCGTGTATAACCGTATCATCTGGGCAGCACTCTTCGAACCCACTAATTTTCTTTTTGCTTCGTCCAAAAAGATTAGATAATTTTTTGGATCGGCAGAAAAGCAAAGTTGAGCCAAATTAATAAAACAGGTGGCTTCTCCTGCCTTATAGCCGTCTGCATTGAATGTTTTAAGAAAAACATTCTGAAGGGTTATACAACTTTCTAAATGCCCCGTACGCTCCAAACTTTCACTTTTTTCAATGAGAGGCAAATCAATTGCTTTAAATTGCTCCTCTGCATTGGGTGTACATGACGTCGTAGCCAATAGCAATAGAAAAATTCCGACAAAATACCCGATTTTTTTTTTCTGTGACCGATTTACCTGTATGTTCATCTCGTATTAAATTAATTTAGCATGCTCAGTTTATGTAAAACATGCACTTATTTGATTCTTCACATAAGACGATCTCGACAGTAATTTATCCCGCAAAATTTTTACTTTGCAGAAGAAAACTAAAAGAAGATGCTTACAGACTGAATCTGTCTTGTAAGGAGAAAGTAATCACCATGTACTGCTTTTTTTATTAAAAAAACTGAAAATGTATGATCTATGTACATAACTCATATACGAAAAATTATTGCCGGTCTGCATATCTTTTAACCTATTACAATAGGATATAAAAGAATATAAAAATTAGCACCTTCCCCCCTACTGAACAAGAAATTAAAGCAAACGCTAAAAAGTATATCACCATCACATTTTTTGTTAGTAGGAAATTTTACTGGTAAAATTGTATATTTGAGTAGCAGTTTTTTCAATCTACATGTCGCAACCATTATATAAAGAGACCGATGAGATCCTCTATAATTATGTAAGAGCAAACAATCAAAAAGCATATAACATATTATATGATCGTTATAAACGTCCCCTATCTGCATTTGCTCTAAAAAAAGTGAGTATCGAAGAAGCAGAAGATATCGTCCACGACGTTTTGGCGAAGCTATGGACAAACAGGGATTCGATTATCATAAAAGAGAAATTATCGGCTTACGTTTTTCGATCACTACGCAATAGGATCCTCGATCACATGGCCAGGTCAGATCATTACCAGCGTTATCGCGACTCACTGGTGTCATTCGCTGAAGACCAGAGATCCTCCTTTGCTGCGGACTACTCCATCAGGGAAGAAAGTTTCCTTAACTCAGTTGATGCAATTTTACTGCGGCACGGCCCCAAATCCCAGACAATAATCCGAATGCGCATGCAAGGTTATAATAATCACGAAATTGCTGAAAAGCTTAATCTTTCAGAAAAAACTGTTCGTAATCAGCAATCTTCGATTCTTAAATATTTGCGGTCGAAATTGCCCATTTTTATTTTTTTATGGTTAATAATTATTTTGCAGGTACTCCTAAGATGATTCCTATACATGCCTACCCGTTTTGTAATCTGTGTTCTTTCTATTAGACCATTTATTAAATTCATTTACAGCTAAAAACAAAAAATAATACTTAATTTTGCTACGTATGAAGATAGAGAAAGATATATTACAACGCTATTCTTCCGGACAATGCAGTGATGATGAGCGATCAATCGTAGAAACTTGGTTTGACCAATATAATCTAGAAAAACAGGTAACTGAAAAAGAGCTCGACACTGTTGTTGCGGCCTTAGATAAGCGGATTGGGGTACAATCGCGAAATACGCGCGTGTGGTATAGTGCTGCGGCAGCAGCCATTATCGGTGTTTTCGTTGCCTCTTATATGTACACAAAAAGTCTTCAACATACGAATCCTCGCCCAAATTATACTGAACTTACTGCAATTAAAGCCCCTAAAAAAGGGTCGCCGAGTATTATATTGGAGGACCAATCTAGTTTTATCCTGGACGATTTTCATTCAGGAGACACGACTCAAATCGGTAAATATACGATTACAAAGTTGTCTTCAGGCGAAATTAGATATCTTAATATGCCAGATTCGGCAGATCCAATATACCACACGATTAAAGTACCTATTGGAACCAAAGCAGGGATTCAACTTGCCGATGGCTCCACAGTCTGGCTGAATGCAAATGCCGAATTAAAATATACCGCCAATCCAATGAGCAAACGTGAAGTTGCCCTGCAAGGTGAAGCCTATTTTGAAATTAGCCCTGCTAGTAAACAACCGACCAATTCACCATTTTATGTGCGGGGGCAGGCGCAGACCATTAAAGTGTTAGGGACTAAATTCGATGCGAATTTTGGCGAACAGCCGCGGACCGCACTTCTGGAAGGAAAAATTGCGTTTGCCAATAAAGGCACGGAAATTAATTCTCCTACTGATATTGACTATGGCCTGACAATGCTCCCTAATCAACTGTACGATGGCAAACAATTGAAAACTGTTGACCACATTGCTGGTTATATAGACTGGAAAGATGATAATTTCAACTTTACGGGGTTAAACTTGAAAGAAATCGCCCAAAAGTTGTCCTCTTGGTATGACGTGACCATAGTAGTTGAGCCTAGCCTGGAGAAAAATACATTGTACGGAAAAGCGAACCGCCAAAAAGACCTTATTGTTATCCTTCAAATGATCAATAAGATTATCCCGATTCGCTATGAATTAAAAGACAATAAAGTTTATATCAGCGATGCATCAAAATAAATGGATAGCCAATGGGGAAACGAGGCTTATTTTTCGGTACTGTCATCAAACGTAGCTGTCTTTCATCGTCAACTACGTTTACGGGAAAAATAATCCTTTTGTTATCCGTTATGGTCTGGGCTTTCCCGACCATAAGGGCCCAGACCATTACGCTAAAAGTAAAAAAAGAATCACTACATGCTGTTCTGGAAAAAATTCATCAACAAATAAAATCCGATATCATTGGCGATATGGATGTACTCGAGCAAGCAAATCCCGTGACTTTAAACGTCAAAAACAAAGATGTCAGGGAAGTACTTAAAATGCTCTCAGCCTCGCAAACCATGAGCCTGTCATTTGAAAACAATACGATATTTATCCGGTCCAAACTTCCTGAAAAAATTTCCCCGACGAAAAAAAAAGATGCAAATTCCGGCCTGTTGCGGGGCACTATAACTGATGAATCACAAGGTCCATTGAGTAATGTTGTCGTTCGTAATCTCTCAAATAATCCGATTCATACAACAATTACGGATAAAGAAGGTAAATACAAAATAAACGCTATACCAGGGGATATCGTTTCGTTTTCCATGGTGGGATATGCTGCTCAACATATTGTTATTGGAAAGCAAAGCCAGCTAAATCTGATGTTGCGGCAAAAAAATAATATGATCGAAGAAGTCCTGATTAACACAGGATATACACGCCGGAGAAAATTATCATTTACGGGCACTTCGACAGTTATTACACAACAGGAACTTGAGCAATTTAATAACAGCAATATTTTTCAAATATTGCAGTCACTTGATCCTACGCTCAAGATCGATGAGGATATTACTACAGGTTCGAATATCAATGTACTTCCCCGAATCACCATCAGAGGTATAAATAATATAGGAGACTATGCTCTAAATTCACCTTTGGTTATATTAGATGGTATTGAAATCAGTTTAGAAAGGCTCTATGATATCGATATTAACAGAATTAAGAGTATCACATTGCTGAAAGACGCAAGCTCGACTGTCTTGTATGGTTCCAGAGGTGGAAATGGTGTCGTTGTTGTAGAAACCGGTCCCCTTAGCGAAAAAAGATTCACATTATCCTATAATCTCCGATCTACCCTTAGCGCTGTAGATCTCAGCGACTATAAATTGATGAATGCCGAACAGAAATTGATGTACGAAAAAGTTGCCGGAAAATATGATATTATTCCCGGAACATGGCCAACACCCGAACAGGATAACCTTGCGCAAGTTGCACTGGAGAAACTTTATGCCAACCGAAAAGCCAACGTCATCCGCGGGGTCAATACCGACTGGCTATCGCAGCCCGTCAGAAATTCGCTTACTTTAAACCACAGCTTACAGCTAGAAGGCCAGATCCCAAAGCTTCAATATCGAGTAGATGGAAATTATGGCACTGTACAAGGTGTAATGAAAGGCTCCTCTCGACTGCGTGCCGGCATAGGGCTCGATCTTATCTATCATATTCCAGATGTACTTACCTTACGCAATTACATCAATTATTTTTTCACAAAAGCGACCAACTCACCCTATGGCCCCTTTTCGCTTTATGCACGTATGAACCCTTATCAGCCTCTTTATGATAGCCAGGGATCCCTAGTGAAAAAATATCCGGATGAAAAGCTAAACGAAGTGGGAACCAATCCCCTGTATAATGCGACATTTATTCCCAAAGATTACCTACAAAATAAAGTGCTCTTAAATAACTTTGCTGCCGAATGGCGCATTCGTCAACATTTTGTATTGAAATCTGTTATCGGCTTGGAGAAGATCAGCCTTTTGGGAGAAAAATATACAGGTCCTTCTCATAGTCGCTTTGATAGTGTATCACAAGATAGCCGCGGTGAATACTACAATACACATGGAACTGGGATAAACTATTCCGCAAACTTAAACTTAGGCTATAATTACTTTACGCCACAACATAGCGTTCAAACAAATTTTATCGGAGAAATTAGATCCAGTCAATTTAATCAAACCGAAAATACGTGGGCAGGCTTAACTTCCGACAGTTATCAAACTATGGATATCATCGCCGCGCAGGCAAAAACAAATAGCCGCAATCACACAAATCCTCGTAACCGCCTGTTAGGCCTGTTATTCACCGGAAATTACCTCTATCGTCAAAAGTATTACCTCGATATATCCTATCGTTTGGATGGTTCTTCTAAATTTGGAAAGAACAGGGCATACGATAATTTTTGGACAGTTGGTATCGGGTACAATCTCAATAAAGACATCTTTTTGAACAGCAAATGGATTGATGAGATTCGCTTTTTTGCCAACACTGGAGTCAATGGAACCGACGCTTACCTGACCAACTTAACACTTTCTTCCTACGTACATTCTCCAGAAAAAAAATACTATAGGGAAACTGGCTTAACTTATGCCAAAGAAGGCAACGATAATCTACGTTGGCCCAAGATACGTTCATGGACGCTAGGAACCACAGGCAAACTCTGGTCAAAACGATTCTTATTTACAATAATATATTATAATAAAGTAACCGATCGCATGATTTCCCTGGTCACCACTGCACCCTCATTAGGCCTACCCCATAACGCTTATTATGAGAATTCGGGCAAGGTACGTAATAAAGGTTTTGAAACTAGCTTTTCCTTCAAACTGATAGAAAATCCTGTAAATGGATTTCGGTGGGATTTGACGGCCACCGCCATTCGTAACCAAAATAGGTTAATTGAAATATCTGAGGCACTTAAAGGTCTTAACAGTGACAATTTAAAAAAGGATAATAAAGGCAACTATTTACAAACAACCTATTATCAGCAGGGGACTTCTATACAGAATTTAAAAGGAGTACGATCAATCGGGATTGATCCGGCATCAGGCAAGGAAATTTTCTTGGACAATATGGGTGGAATAAGTGATAAGTGGAATGTCAATGATATTACCGTTATTGGCAACCGTGAACCCAGTGTATTTGGTTCATTGCGAACCTCACTCAGTTATAAAAATCTTTCAATACAGGTATTTTTTAGTTACTCATTGGGCGGAGATATTTATAATCAGACCTTAGCGAATCGCATTGAAAATACGAGCCCTTGGTTGAACACAGAAGCACGCGCAGGCGCTGACCGTTGGAAGGCGCCGGGCGATCAAGCCTTATTCAAAAGTATCCGTGATGAAAGCCCTACGCTATTATCCAGTCGATTTATTCAACGAGAAAACAAAATTAACTTATCCACACTGATCCTTAATTACGAAATTCCAACTAAAAAGATACAAAAATATGGCCTCAGCCGCTTAAAATTTAATATGGCCTTAACCGATATCGTGACGATCAATACTATAAGGATGGAGCGTGGATTGGATTATCCCTTTGCACGTACTTTTAATATGGGGATTATGGTACAATTTTAATAAAAATTGACAATATGAAAGCTTCTGTTTTTTTTTCTTTTTGTACATTATTATTCCTGTTAGGGAACACCTCCTGCAAGAAATGGCTGGATACCCGGTCTGATAAAGACCTTTATGTAGAAGACGTTTTGACCAACCGCCAAGGCTTCTCAACAGCCCTGGCAGGCATCTATGCAGAGTTGGGAGATAAAGCCTTATATGGAAGGGAAATGGAATTTGGAATGTTGGATGTACTCGCCGGTTATTGGCAAATATACCCACAGCATATTTATTACCCTGCGTCAAACTATGACTACCGTGCAGCAACTGTAGAAAGTAAAATTAATGCAATTTGGTCCGGTATGTACCGGATTATCCGACAGTGCAATATCATCCTTGCGCAAATTGACAATATCAAAACCGATCCAAATTATGCTATAATTAAAGGCGAAACACTGGCAATTCGGGCTTTCTGTCACTTTGAATTGCTAAAGCTATTTGGTCCGGTGATAAAAACAGAAGGACATGATACGCCTGCGATCCCCTATTACACCACATCGGGAAAGTTACCGGGGCAATTTTCAACAAGCCGGGTCTGTTTTCAACATATTGAAGCAGACTTGCAATTGGCTAAAACACTATTGGCTCAAGATCCCATTCGTAGTAACGATAAATATGCAAACTTAAACAAAAACAATGACTACAACTTCTTACTGGACAAAAGAGGTATTCATATGAATTATTTTGCTGTATCGGCCTTACTGGCGCGCAAATCATTATGGGAAGGCAATATGACCGTTGCATCAGATCGGGCCACGCAACTTATGAATGAACTGCCAAAAAATACATCTATTCATTTTGTTAACGATGACGACCTCCCTGAGTACGAACCTAATTCGTTTAACAATTGGAATTTTCGTTTCACAAGGGAAAATATCTGGGGACTATATATAAATAATATGAAAGATCTCACTACGGGATATGTATCTCCTGAATACTATACAAATGGGCGCCTAGTTCCCGATTATACACTTTTTTTGTCCCAGCTTTATACCCAAGGTACGGGGTCGATTAATGACATTCGTTACTGGATGTGGTTAAACTCCGGAACTACATTCTACAAACTTATTTATCCTTCATTTCCCGATGATCATGAATACTACGACAAAGATCTTGACAAATATCGAGAAGCTCAGCTGATCAATCTTCCTGAGATCTACTTTATCTTAACCGAAACCTATCTAGACCAGGATTTAAAAAAATCGCTCGATTACTTAAATATCGTCCGCTATAATCGCTCGCTACCGCCAATAGCTTGGACACACAATATTACTAAAAATGAAGTTTTGATGGCTTTAATAGATGAAGTACGCCGTGAATATATCGGTGAAGGTTTTCTATTTACTTTTTATAAACGACTTAATCTCCAAATTTACCGCAGCAAAAATTCCCCCCCTCCTATTAAGGAAATTTTTAATTTTCCAGTTCCCGAAGATGAACAGCTTTACAACCCCAATCATTAATTATGAACAGTATCTCGATATACAATCTATTTTTATCCGTTATATTTCTCTTTTCGAGCTGTGACAAAAGCGACGAGCTAACTGGTTATAATACAACGGATGCATTTTTATATTTCGGAGAGCTGAAGCTCAAAAATCAAGAGCCACAACAAACAACTGACGCTATTAATTTTTCGTTTGCCTTGGAAAACGATAGCACCTCAGGTATGACTTTGGCCCTCCCTATTATTCTTATCGGGCAAGCAGCCAAAGAAGACCGAGCCATAAGCGTGGGCCTGATTGCCAATGAAAAAGAATATCCGTCCGATTTAGTCCAAATTTCAACGCCAACCTTGCGCAAAAACCACTTCCAAGATACCCTATTTGTTTATATCAAAAGAGCTCAAGAGCTCAAGCAAAAGATCTTTTCCTTTCAAATTTCCCTACATGAAAATGAAAAATTCAAGTTGGGGCCAGCATCGAAAACCACTTTTAAACTGTCCCTCACCGATCAATTACTCGAGCCCCACTGGTGGGTAGGATGGAAAGATTATTTCGGAGAATACAAAAAAGAGGTATATAAAAAGTGGATTGAAATATATTATCCGGGAGCGGATCATACGCCCCCTAGATTTACTGGGGACAAACCAAATTTCGCCTGGAATAACATGCCTCCTTATCCCGCTATAACATTGTACCCAGTTACCTTTTATTTCATGGAAGAATTGAAAAAATATTTCAGAAATAATGTGGTGTATCCAGATGGTGATAGCGATAAACCCAGAATATATTTACCTGAATAAAATAGTTATGAACAGTAAAAAATACTACATCGCGCTAAACTACATGTTCCTTATACTTATACTTGGGGCCTGTTCAAAAGATAAGGGTAATTATAACTATCATGAAATTAACCGGATCATCACGAAAGATCAGGATGGGTCACCGATAGATGGAAAGGAATACTTAATCAGACAAGGAAATTCCAAACTTTTAGTTTGTTCGGTCTCTAATACCTTAAATCAGGCGAAACAACGCGTCGATTTTACCTGGATTATCAACGGCGATACTGTCAGTCACACCGATAAATTATTGATCGCTGCCCATGCCTACCCAGCAGGAAGACATACGGGAAAGCTATTGGTCAAAGATCTACAAACATCGATTACCACAAGTGACGCTTTTACCATTGTTGTAATAAAAAGCGTTGGTTTGGGGTCCTATATTTTAACGGAGAATAATCTAGGGGAAAGCACGCTGGTCATGCGGAGCTTGCTTGACCGGGACAGTTTTCTGTATCAAAAAAACTTTGAAAATATAACACTTGGCAAAAAACCCGTCAATATTGATATTAGCTATGCATTAGATAATAATGGAACCAGAAAATATAAATGTATCCTAATTACTACATCAGAAGGTGATTATCCGATGATGATTTTAGATTTCTTCTCGCTAAGACCTAATTATACCTACTCCGCCACAAAAGCCGTTATCTCAGGTGAAACTCTTCGCCCAACTTTTTCCGTCGCCAACAATGCCTGGACAGACTTTAATCAGCATATCTTTGATGGATTGGTTTTAATCAATGGAAAATGCCACAATATCCTTGCCGGCCTGATCAGCGGCGATGTGTTTCCCAACGATACGCTCAATTACCATTTTGGGAATACTGCGCTTGTTACCAGTTCCCCAATCAACGGATATCGTCTCGCAGGATTTGATTACCGCAATCAAGCCTTTCGTATTTTCTTCAATTCCAATCTAAATTATGGCCTTTTTAACTATAGTGTTGACTTTCCATTTAACACAAAAGAACTTAAAAACCATCACTTTATAGCTGGGTCAGCCAGTAATATTTTTTGGGTATTTATTACACACAGTGATAATGAGATTTTCAGACACTTGATCTATCTAAATAGCTACCAATTAATAACCTCAGCACCAAAAACAATCCCGGAGGTAGTCGATGGAATAAATTTTACTTTTATAAATAACTACTGGTATTTTGCGAAAGGCCGTGTCATTTATCGGCTGTCTTCACAAGACTTATCCCTCACACCTTTTATTACTCTCCCCGCAGATCATTCCGGCGATATCGTCGCTTGGGATTTTAACCTTCCTTCAGATGCCACAACAAAGGTAGGTATTGCGACATTCGCCCCACAAGCTAGCGCGATACATAAAGGGTCTTATTACCTCTATGATCTAACCACAAATAAATTTGAACAGAAACTGCTCGGAGTCATAGATAAAGCAGTTGATCTTGCGATCTGCCTTTAAGACATCGCCCAATAGATTCACGGTTTTGATCGAATGATTTCCCGATAGGCCCTTCCCAAATTATAAGGCATCTATAGGGCAAAACTTATAGCCTATTTTTCACACAATACGCATACCTATTGTCTAGTTTTTTATGCATCTATAAAAACTAACTTTTCTATTATTTCTTCCAGCCATAAGCCCGCGTTCTAGTCGATAACTCGGTTCAGTAGCTCGGGATAGGACCAGGATACGCCTTTCATGGTCGAATAATTTAACCAGAACATTTTTTTTGTTTCATTTCGGGACAAATATCGACTCAAACCGTCTTACTACCATTAACGCCAATAAAATTCATAACTCTATACAAAATAAATAGACACATTAACCAATGACTAAATTAAAATTTCTCAGGGGTGCCCTTTTCATGTTAATGGCTCAAAAAAAGCCAGGGCGAGCAATCCACAATTACAGAATTTAGTGGTCAATAAACCTTTGCGGCTCCTCCTTTTCTTGGGCGGTATGAGCATTGCTGTACCTCTTCAAGCACAATCGCCAGATGATCCTCCGAAAAAGAAGCCAATTCTTAGCCATGCCGGAGTACAACAACAGTTACGTATCTCGGGTTCGGCCAAAGACAGCCTGGGCAACTATCTGCGGGGTACCGGTATATTTGTTAAAGATAATCCAAGCATAGGTACAACCACTGATCTAAACGGGCTCTGTGTATTGAATGTCCCTAAAGGTGCAATACTGGTATTTCGGATGGCTGGATATGCCATTCAGGAAGTAGCGCGACAGAAAAACGATTGACGTCATACTCCGTGAATCAAATCAAGCGATTGATGAAGTTGTCGTCACTGCCTTTGGGCAACGTTCAAAGAAAAGTGATATCATCGGATCCGTATCCTCCATCAGTCCTAAAGAGCTGCGCGCGCCGGTAAGTAACCTGACAACAGCCTTGCAAGGTAAAATAGCTGGAATTGTATCTTTTCAAAGGAGCGGAGAACCAGGGGCTGACAATGCCGATTTCTTTATTCGGGGCGTAGGTACTTTTGGAGCCAATAATAGGTCCCTAATTTTAATTGACAATATCGAGGTAAGCGCTGATGTTCTTACCCGTTTGCCGGTGGACGACATTGAAAATTTTTCAATCTTGTGGGATGCCACAGCTGTTTACGGATCCCGCGGTGCTAATGGTGTTATGCTCGTGACAACGAAAACAGGACGTGAAGGTTCGGCTAAGATCAGTTTTCGCACTGAACAACGCATTTCGACGCCCACGCAAAAATTAAAAATAGCTGATCCCGTTACCTGGATGAAAATGTTCAATGAGGCTGTAACCACCCGCAACCCCTTGGATCTCGAACCCTATTCACAAGCTAAAATTGAAAACACCCAGGCCGGAAATGCCCCCATCGCCTACCCCGCTGTGGACTGGTTAAATGAATTGACCAGGCAAAGCACGACCACCTAGAACTATAACCTCAATATCTCAGGTGGGGACAGGTGGCAACATATAATGTCAGCGCCAACTTTACGAACGATAATGGGCTCTTAAAAATAAATCTATTAAACAATTTTAACAACAATGTCAACTTCAAACCTTACTCAAGGCCTATCTGGTTTACCCTTAATTTTCAATTGATGGTAGTCAATACGCTCAGTACCTCGTAAAATAGTTTTCGTTACCGATTGTAAAAAAATAGGCGCATTAGCATGTTTTATTAACAATTCGTTACCAAACATGCTCGCTTTTTTTTCGTCGATATATGTTAAAAGTGCATATTTCCATCCGATATATATATATCCATGTCATACGGTATACTCTCCAAAAATTTATCATTCAAACCAAGCGCGCCTTCAAAATTTTTAGAATTCAACATTTTCTTAAAATCCTTATTCATAAGTTTAGCTGCTTTTTTACGGGCGGCCCATACACTATCTATACCCGCTCCACTATGCGCATTCAATTTGCCTTCAACTGATAGTTTCATGGCTTCTTCAAGTCCCATAAGAGGGTGGCCGATCCATCCGACCTTACCATCACTATTGATCACAAAGGCAACTGGTATTCTAGGATTATAGAGAGGGCGAATCCAGTTATCTGCAATAAGGCCTGGTTTAGCATACCCCACAGCATCGTCCATCATCTTCCCAGACCTTTCGACAAATTTCTTCGGCAGATTAACATTATCATAGGACTCAGAAGCCGTAATACTAATAATGGGGATTTGCTTATACTTTTGAGCCAAAGACGGCAAATGTGGCATAGCCTGTATACAGGGGCCGCACCATGTCGCCCAAAACTCGACGACGTGTGTTCTACCGTCAGAAAGATTTACATCAGCGCTTCCCTTCAACCATTGATCAATAATAACTTGGGGAGCGGGATCTCCGGCCTTTAACTTAAAAGGGTTAACATCCTGTGCTAAGGTGATTGAACTATACAAGCCAGCAATAAACAGTGCTAATATTTTTCTCATACTTTTGAAATTTTAATTTTTCTTTTATTCATACAATTCTATGGAAAGGCCCAAAAGCTTAGCCTGCCCCATGCGCATTACCAATCCTTCCGGTGAACAATTTCATCATAGACGAGCTCATCATTAAACAGTGATTTCGTCATCAATTGTAATTGGTGCAATTGATCATTGAAATTTCCGCGGGTTTGATCCAATGCAAATATCATATGTGTCCCATTACCGTTACTTTTGATAGACTCATAATTATTTAAAAAATAACCACGTGCAAATTCTTCGGAATCAGTACCATAATGTGTGTTGGGCACACCCGGAAATCTTTCCAAACCAACATTAGCAAAGTAATCGTTTACGACATAGTCAATGTATTCTCCCGCCTCTGCTTCCACCAACGCATTGCTACCGGAAAAGTCATTCGTCCGGCTGTAGGCATATACAATATTTATTCTGTCCGGCATCGCCTTTTTGATTTCGTAAAATAAACGGGCAGCAGCTTTATTTGAAGGGGACACAAAGCCTGCAGGTGGCGGATATTGGTAGTTTGAATATTCATCATCCAACATAATACCATCTAATTGATAGGTCTCGCATACCGTTGCAAGTTCCTTTGCAAAAGACTTCGCATTTTTATCGGACAAATTAGCAACTCCAGAGCGATCGTGATTTCCCAAGATACTAAGTACGACTTTAGTACCTCGATCTTGCAATGGTTTGATGTATTTCATTCTATTTTCCAATAGATGTTTAACATTCTCGTTAAGATGAGCATACACTCTTCCAGCCTTTTCATCATAATTAATATTGGCCGAAAAAAGAACGACAATATCAAATAAAGGCTTGTTTTCCTTCTTCAATTTAAAACTTGTATGGAGCAACGGATTGGTATCATTGGCTTCGATAATACTAATGATCTTCATTCCGGTCTTTTTGTCCGCATTTGCCTTTACCTCAATAGATGGCGGATCGACAGGCTCAATTTGAACGAGATCCTTTTTACAGCCCGTCAAAGCGAATGTAAGAGATACCATCAGACAACATCTGCTGAAAGTAAGTGATTGGTTGTTTTTACGTATATTCATAATTTTTGTTTTAATTTTCCAAGTAATTTTAACCGGTTCGTATAAAAAAATAAATCGCTTAGACATGAGTCATTCTTATCCAAGAAGACGGTCACATGATCTATTTGTCCCCAAAAAAAACGTTCATAATTTAAAAGCTGTTTCATTTTTCAACAATCCTGTCCACAGGCCACAAAAACACTTCTCGGGTATTATCTAATAATCTTTATTTACTCCAGCATTCAATTCAATAACAGATTATTTTAAATAAAATGGGACAATTTTCTTAACAAACAGTCTTCATTATATGCATGTAAAAATCCAAGACAAAATCTCTAAACATGGATTTATTACGAAATCATTATTTATAAACTAAAATCGTCAGACATTATGAAAAAAGTATTATTTTTTATCTTCGCGATGGCCGTAGTCGTCCTCTCTTGTAAACGGATTTCCATGGAGGCTGTTGAACCGGAAAAAGAGGCTCAAGGAACGCGACAGCAATTAGAGATTGTTCCTAATTCAATTCAGATCGCGGACCAGGCAGCATTCTACGGATTTTACACCTCCGAAGATCAATGGGGTAAATGTTCCATACTTTCTCCCAATACCATTCGAATCAGCCAGACCAACTATGTCAGAAAATTAACAGAGGAGGAAAAGAATAAGATTGGAGATTCAATTTCTTTTCGCATAGAACTGTATGCTGCATACGATGAATGGGACAGAAATGCAAATTCATGGTATTTTAAACTACCCAAGGGGACATCCATCACAAAGGACACTGATTTTAAAAGTATTGGAAGATTCCCCTTGATCATTTATACTACCCCTTATTTTTATTACAAAGACCGATTCAATCATATTACCTATCAGCGTAATATTAGCGCCTATGCGCAAGACTTACGTGATCCGAAGTCAGATATATATATACAGTATGAAGTTGGGGCAAATCCTCAGAAATACAAGACAGATAGTATCCCGTATTGTGACCAGCCGGGATTTAAGGCAGATCTATTCATAGATACGAAAGACGCAGGAACAATTGCTAATCAGGAAAAGGACATCTATGTACCATTGATAAGTCGTAATTTACAAAAAGGAGAAGAAAAGCTATCCTTTAGTTTTGAACTTAAAGAGGATCTGGAGAATGGCTACATCTTATATACTTCCAGTGGCCATGGTGATTTGGAAGAGGCTAGAACGAGACAACATAGCCTTTCATTGGATGATAAAGTAGTATCAAATTTTGACTCGAAGATATCCTGTAAACCCTATGATTATTATGACAAGATCAATCCTCATGGAAGAATATGCCCTACCTGTACATGGAGATATCCGACGAGAAACTGGTGTCAAGGTGGTGAAATTGTACCTCGACGCATCAATATCGGAAACTTATCCAAAGGTCAGCATACGCTTTTACTCAATGTAGAGAAATTGACCGGTGAACTCGAAATAACAGGGGTTAATCGGGTCGCCGAATTAAAAGGTTATCTGAGTACCAATATGGTCATTATTGGAAGCAAGAAAAACTAATCAGCTTGAAATTAAATTCTCAGTTATCCCCCCACAAGTTGATGATCAAATTTGTGGGGGGATACTTATTATAAAGCCAAAATTTCCATTAGTCGTTGCGGCTCGTCGGTAGTAATAAAATCTACTTTCTTATTAATCATATTTTTCATCTTAGATTCATTGTTAACAGTCCAGACATTAACCTTCATTCCTTTTTTGTGGGCATCTTTTATCCAATCGGGGCGAAGGGACAATACTTGATACGAATAACCAATACCGTTGATTCCTGCTTTGAAGACTGTTTCGGGAGATTTATCGCCCCCTAGGTATTGAATATTTGCTTCAGGCGCAATTCTATGTATTTCCTTACACACATTGAAATTAAAGGAAATAAAATCCGTTATATCTGCTACATCCAGTCGTTTTACCATTTCCACAGCTTTTGTGGCGACTGCAAGTGTCCGCTTTTCTCCAGCTTTACTTTCTTTTATTTCAAGTATAAGACGCATTCCACTAAGCTCTCTGCCTATTTTAATATATTCCTCCAAAGTAGGGATATGCTCCCCATTCGAGAGTTTTTTTTGCAGTAGCTCATTATAATTCCTTTTAGAAATATCCAAACCCTTGAAATTATTATCATGGTTTACGACAAGCACACTATCTTTGGTATACTGCACATCAAATTCAGATCCATAAACCTGAAGTTTATGAGCAGCTTTCAAGGCTGAAATGGAATTTTCCGGGATCTCATCCTTATTCCATGCACCTCTGTGTGCTATTACTTTAGGCGCAATCCCGTCGATCGGCTCTAATTTAACCACTTCGTTTTTACATCCATTGAATTGCACCGCTAAAAAAGCGATTGAAATTCCATAAACAGCTCGCTTTGCCACTGTTTTCCATTTGTAATTTTCCATCTGTATTGATTTTAAATAGATTTTTTTGTCATAACAATGATGACGGTTGGAGATCGATTTTATCCCAAAAAAATATTATTTTAATAGTATTGTGCAGTATCTTAGGGCGGATCTACGCTATGTATTGACTAATACTCTTTAAAAAAAGTAATGAACAATCGGAATTGATTGTTTGAGTCTAACCATCTTATTACTTATCTAAATTGAATATTTAGATATGGCAATAAAATCTGAAAGAAAAGGTCGTCAGGAAGTAAATACTCACGACCACAATCTAATTAAAATATTTATTAAACAAACTAACAAGTAAGACTGTTATGGAAACGTATTGTCCCTATATATTAGGAAATTTCTAACAATTCCTTAAGGTAAGAAAGGAGGTAAAGAAGCTCTCAATTATCTAAAGCAACATTCATCTTCTAAATATACCAGAACTTTTACAGATTTGCCATTTTAGTCAATAAATGTAATCTTCTTTTTGAATAACTGATAGGATTTGCAGAAAGTAACTATACGGATCCTAAGCCCAGTCCAAACGATAATTTTGATAGCTTGCCCCAATATTTGTACGCAAGGAGAGGCGGTCCTCGGTAAAGGTATGCTTCATACCAGCAATCAGATATAGTTTTTTGGATGTGTTGTCTCCTCCGATAATAGTCAAATATGGAAGCATATAAACCCCAGGTGCCCGCTTATCAGTCGCTTCACTATCCATGTTCAGATAACGGGCGATAAAGCTTCTAAAGTTTACAATTTACATAGAGTGCTCTTCATCATTCAAAAGTTAGTACAATACGGGCCCTTTCATAGAACAGACCCCATATTTTTGTTATTTTCTTCAAAATAATTAAGGTTACCCAGACACAGTGCTTTCCATTGGCATTTTTCGACAAGGGCTTTAACGCCATCTAAAAAATAATATTTATTAAAGGCGAACATTCTCAAAATAAATATCGCTTAAGCTCTCTTTGCAAAATCTATCTCCAGTTGCCAAAAATAGAAATCGACAATAGCTATTTAAATCACGGATAAATTTTATTAATACTTCTTTTGAATACCTACCATGACTTTAATTAGTTAATCCAAAGCTAACAAACAAATAGAAAGGTTTTCCTGTTTGTGTGTTTTTCAACAATTAATTTATAGCATGGCTAAACAATTACTACAGCATTATTTACTCCATACTTTCGCCAGTTAGACGACGATTATTAAAAATTGTCGTCTAACAGTTGTTTTTATAACCAAAGAAAATAAAATATCGAAAAAACAAATTTGAATCCCTTAAAGCCACTAAAATTTCAATGCATTTGTTGTCCCTCTACACAAGATGAAAGGAATATAGCATACAACTTCCCGAAAAGAAGTATAATAAACATCAACCCAGCTACACACCCTACATTAGTAGTACACATATCAATTTTTAAAACACTCGCCCCCCTATACACCATACACACATAATACAAGTATACAGACCCAGCACATACTACTCACAACCAACTATTTTCTTTTCTATATTCGCCCAAAGTATCGTCTATATATGGCTGCAAGTAATCGACAATAAACATTTGCCACAGCGTCGATTAATGACAGTTTATGACCCGAGACTTATACGGTATAATGTCCAACACATCAAATTTATTAATTTATTTTAATCGGTTTAATTATAAAAAGTTAAAGAAATCAATCCGAGCTATTAGTCTAGGCCACTATATAGCTCAAGAAAGAATGAATTTATTCTCTCATATACAGATATACAGGCTGAGAATCAATATCGAGTGAGCTTCTAACTGTAGATCTCTCAACTGCTAAAAAAGGAAAAAATCTTCAAATTTTAATTAAAAAAAAACAAAGTACGAACAATGAACAGACAAAAATTTTTAAAGTGTTCCACTTGGATCTTATTACCACTTTTTCTTTTGGTTATTACCTTCTCTTGCCGTAAGGATAATGATCAAGCACAAACTATCAAAGGTGGGGTTGCTGTAATAAAGATGAATTTAAAAGGCATTGATGATGGCAGCGGACGCGATAACCAGCTCCAATCAAATAGCATTAGTACGACATCAGCCAGTAACTTTCCCTCTCAAAAAGAAAATTCAACAGAAGTAGCACGTATCCCATTAGAGGATGATTACTATCTAATTGCAACAGCAACAGAAGGCGATCTCAGTTCAGATAATAGTGCAGCTCAGCAACTGAAAGCTTCCGGAGGATCGGTGACTGTTAAAAACACGAAAACAATTACCAATGGTAGCAAATTTCGCGTTCTCATATACGATGATAAAAATATCTTGGTTGACCAAAAAGTTTATACGGCAGGTAATACCAAACCGGACGACCATAAGGAACTTCAACTAGAAGGCGGTAGTACCTATAAATTTATTGTTTATTCCTATAATACAACGGAAATTCCTCCAGCAATTAGTGCTTCCGATCCAATAGTGGATGTTTCAGGCAACAAAGACCTACTTTATTTTACGAAACAATTTACTGTTTCAGGCGAAACAGTAAATAATCTGGACATCGTATTTAAGCATAAGTATTCAAAAATCAATCTTAATATAAATTCGGAGGAAATCGGGCCTATCACCAAAATACAGGCCAGCTTTACACCGCATTATGTCAGCAATAGCATCAACCTTCTGACGGGCATGATTGATTATGATAAAACTGCGGTCAATCTACCTATAGATAACTTTACTGGTATTAATACTACGACACTCACAGCTTCAAAGCTCTTAGCCACACCAACAAGTGTCGATTCGGCAACGTTGGTGATTGCTTCGCTTACCGCCGGGGCAACAGCACAAGTCAACAAAACCGTCAAGTTTGCAATAAGGCCTGGTGTTGAAACCACGATCGATTTTCGTGTTTCCAGAATTGCCACAGTTAATATTCAGCAAGTCGCTAGCGGAGAGTTTCATACATTAGCCATCTCGGCCGGCGGTGAGGTATATGGTACTGGCAAAAAAACTAATGGATCAATGGGGGCGACAAAGGGATATGATTATACTACAGGATTTTTCGGAATCGGTGCTGACCAATATTTTTTGTCATTTCGTAAACTTATTGGACCAACAAATATAAAACGCATAGCGGTAGGCACCGAATCTTCATTCGTTCTAACGAACGATGGTGAACTCTATGCTACAGGGTGGGGAAACTCTGGTCAGTTAGGTCTAGGCAACACAAAAAAAATAAATAGTTTTACAAAAGTTAATTTCCTAGGGGGAACAATCAAAGATGTGGTAGCCGGTTTTAGATCGACCTATATCCTCACAGAAGACGGTCAAGTATTTGCTACAGGGCGTAATGTGTCGGGTCAATTGGGACTAGGGGATGTTAAAGACAGGAATAATTTTATCAAAGTAAATAGTCTTGACACCTATAATATTGTCGAAATCGCCACGGGTTACGATCATACCATTGTCAGAACAGCAGATGGCAAAGTCTTGGGATCCGGTTTGGACACTAGGGGTCAACTAAGCGGCATTGGTGACCAAACAGTTTTCAAGGAAATTCCTGTTAAAGAAAAAGCAAAAGGTATCAGTACAGGTACAAATCACTCTTTTGTACTAGGAACTTCAGGAAAGGTGTATGCTACAGGACAAAATTCAGAAGGACAATTGGGTATTGGAAATACTACAGATCAGAAAGAACTTATCCAAGTAACCTCCGTTAACGAAAGTGTAAAATTAGTGCGCGGGTTCAATTCACATTCATTCATATTGACCACTACAGGACGATTATATGGAACAGGAAATAACGCAGAAGGTCAGTTAGGCACTGGTGATAATATTTCTAGTAATAAGTTTAGCCGTACAGCGACTTTAGACAAATATTTCTTCACGGATATATTAATTGGATCCGGTTCAAGGGCCACCATTGTCACTAGCACCAATGGAGACATTTTTGGTACCGGTTACAACTTAGGTGTACTCGGAATAGGCAGCCGTCCCAACGTAAACACATTTAGAGTACTGCCACTAAAATTAAAATAACAAATATAAAAAATTGGTGTTGATATATCTCTCTATGCTGTTATTTAGATTTATGTCCTAACAGTTGATAAGTTCATTTTAGCACACAGTTTCCGGATGAGAGTAGGTTCTTATCCGGTTTTTTACCTACATTTTTTCCCTTCCAATGTACTCACACTCATCGCTGGGATCTTCACGTTAAATACGCCGTTTTTATCTGCGGCTATTTTCCCGGCTAATCCCCAATGTTGAATAGTGTTGTCCGTTGTTTGATAATTTGACAAATCTCCACTCATAAATCCAGATAAATTGATCTTCAAAGGGATTTCCTTACCTGTAGGATTTGTGACAACCAATACAAACTTACTCGTCTGCGGATCCCTGTAAGCCGAGGTAAGCAGACCAAAATCATTTGTAACAGTGATACCAATCCTTTGGTAATCTTTCCGTATAAATCGAGAATACAGCCCCATTACATCATATAGCTTGGGGAATGTCAAAGAGCCACTTTCCGGTAGATGCCATATTAAAGCTTCCGTGTTTTTTTGATATGCCATGCCTAACCACCAGACATAAGCATTAGCGTTAATTGTTGTCATAAACTTATGCAAACTTACCGCTAGTTTCATGCTCGTCTTCATACTACCATCTGTACCGCCACCTCCGGTGATACCTGCCTCTGAAGCTTCTGTCATCCAAATTGGCTTTTCTATATTTGTATGCGCACTGTTCCCGGCCCCTTACTCTTCAAGTCAATTCGAGCATCAATGCGTGTCGAATCTATTTTCATATATAATGGCGGTGTCCATGTACTCGCAAACATGATTGGTACTTTGTATTTATTTGCTGCCTGTTTTAGTATCCAATACTGTCCTATTTCATCTCTCTTGAAATCAGGCAGTCCATTAAAGATTGTTTTATTAACGTTATCCAGATCTTTTGGTATCCCTTGAGGCCAAATAGAAACTTTACCGGTTTTTTCATCAAAATTGTAGGTATGAATGACTTTTCCACGTATAATATTGAGTTTAAGTCCATTTTCGCCCCATAATAGGTCCATGATACTATCCCGTTTGCTCGATTCAAACAAAGCTGCTGACCGCCCAGCAAATGCTCCAAAACCATCGATGCGCTGATACGTATCATTCTAATTTATGGTCACCATCGAATTCGTCTCAAGCATTGCTTCGGTGGCTGTTTTTTTACAGGCAGTCGCTAGCGCAGCCACAATCATCAAGCATGTCAATTTAGTTCTACTTTTATTCATTACAGTTTTATTTAACATCAAAATTGGTTAATAAACTTGCTGCATTTCCAGTAATTCTATTAAAGATTACAGCATCTATTTCAATAAATTTGACTTTTTCTTTGTACCATTAACCTCCGCACTCCTAAAAGCGTATTATTATTTTAATAGGTTTAAAATAATGTATTTAAGAAATATCAAAAAAAACTTTAATTTCTCCCACGCTCAAGTTGTTTTTTTTTCTCCCTAATATATTTTCTAAGCCAGGAAACTACAACTCGCCTGTCGGTTATGTGATATTTATCCATTGCCTCCTCCATCCAGAGCTCGCCATTAACAATCGAATTAACGACACTTTCTTTGATCTTTTTGGAGTAACGCATAATCTAATTGTTTTTATTTACCATTCCTTAACCACGCCGTAAAAGCCAGTTTCTTAGGTTGACGAGTAAAAATCAGATTTGTCCCAAAAAAATTTATTTAAGTATCCAAAAAACGTGGGAAGGGACCATGAATTAGGCTTTTAACCACTTCATTGCATGCGCTCAACAAGAGCGCTCCTTTATAGCGGAAAAAGTAACAAATAAATTATCCCATTTATTTTAATATAAACCTTCGTTGAGATGGCACAAGTCCTAAAAGCGCATCTGACATATTATAACTACAATTGGCAATTTTTGGACAAAGTTGGGGATTTGGTGCCTACGGATTTAATAATGGATCGGCTCCAAAGTTACACAATTTATAAAGAAATGATTCAGGAATTGAATCCGTCAAAATAAGTCCACAGAGACCTAAAAGTTCAATCCATAAAGGAGACATCCAAACCGACTGGACGCCGCCTTAAATTGATTGATGTTAAACAGCGAGATAAAATTAGAGTTCTGGATAAACCTCTTTAGCAATTGCTTTTAATAATCCCGGATTTATCCGTTGTTTAAAGTCCGGATTAATATATTCGTAATGGATCTTACCCATTCTATCCACGATAAAAATCGAAGGTACAGGCAACAAAAGATCTTTATCCCAGCCGCCTGTAGTTTTAGGTAGCATATCCCAGTATTGTTTAGGTGCCTTATAAGCAATTCCAAACTGCTTCGCAGCATTCAAGTCTGCATCAGAGAGGAGCGTGTAGGTTAAGGATCTTTCCTGAATGGCTTTATCTAATCCAGTTGGACTATCTGTACTGATGGCAATGAGCTGATAACCGATTTCATTTAGTTCGGGTAATAGTTCCTGTAGAGCAGACAATTGTTTTGTACAGTATGGACACCATCCGCCACGATAAAAAACAAGTACTGAAGGTTTACTTGTTACAGCCTGATTTAGGCTAAAATCCCTACCCGAAAAATCTTTAAGATTTACTGGGGAATCATCTCTCCGATCAACAAAGGATGAATGTCTTCCGCCCGGGCGGGATAACCCGCAGTTGCCGTTGTCTGTGCCCGTGTATATTGCATTGTAGAAATAAGAGGCAAAAGAATTAAAAATAATATTCGTATTTTTATTTTTTGTTTGAGATTAACATATCTTCACGAAAACTCGAGATACTAACACCTGTATGCTGTCTGAAAAAACGGCTGAAATGTGCTGGACTAACAAAACCGAGCAAGTATGCCATTTCCTTGGCCGACTTATCGGTATAATTAAGGAGACGTTTAGCTTCCAAAATAATCCTATTCTGTATAATCGTAGAAGGTGGGGGGAATCGTAGCAATGCAAATACATTCGAGAGGGTCTTGGGAGATTTATTGAGTTGGCCCGCATAAAACTTCACTTCATGCTCCATTTTAAAGTTGCTTTCCACCAACAAATTAAATTTTCTCAAAAGATCCAACCGATCGTCACTAATTAACGCACTGTAGGCGGTCTGCTTCCTAGCCAATCGTGTGGTACTTATAATGATGCGCTTGAGTAATGTTCGTAACATTTCACTCTGCATACGGTCCCTGACAGACATATCTTTTTGACAAAAGCTTTCGATTAGTTTGACATCAGCAATATCGTTTTCAGAAAGTTTTACAAACATCGGATTGGTAATTCCATAGAACAGGAAACCCACACACCCGACCTCTGCGTCGTGGTCTACGATACAATAGAATTCGCGATTGAACTGCCAGGCAATCAATTCGCTGGGTTGCTTAAATCTAAAATATTGATTGGCCATCAAAGGTAAAACCGTATTCTTCGGAAAAACGTAACGTACTTCGTCTATTATTGCTTCCTGGTCCTCGCAGAAATTAAATACGATGGAATTAATAGTGTCTTCCCGAAAAGCACTTGATTGAGTAAGCATTTGCCTATCATTTCCCAAAAGAAATACTTCTTTGGTTTTTTCATTTTTAAATTCCCATCTCATAACGACTAGATTTCTTAAAAATTAACAGCAATATAAGGAAGATAAACAATTTGTAATGAAACAAAAGAATATAACGGACAGCATTAAGTTTGAAGCCTATGGCTATCCGTTATAGCGTTCAATTTGGTTAATGGAGTGTTACTTTAACGATATTTGGTAGTGTCGTAAATGCATTCGGGTTGGGGACAGCTTTAATAGGTTCACTTTGTGTTAAAGACATTCCCGGTAAATCGACACGTATATTCGCGCCCGGATACTGGTCTTTTTTTGTTCCATTATCGTATAGCGCAATCATGTTAGAAACATCTCCTTTCTGCAATGCATCTATTCCATTTCCCTTTGTAGCAAAAAACCAATCATTACTTAAACCATACATGGTGGCTATCGCTATTCGGTCACCTTTCGACACCTCTAATTGTTGCATTACTTTTCCACCTGCATTGGTACCTACTTGAGGTAATAGCACCGTACTGGTCACTGCTTTTAATACATAGACCTGTTTTACACCGGTTTTGGTTTTAAGTACAGTAGCAAGTTTATCGGCGTCGCCCATCTGCGCAAGATCGCTCAACCCTTCGCCTCTATCTTTTTCACCTTCCTTGTAGAACGGATTATTATTGCCTGAATAGACAACGACCAGTACGGGTGAAAGTGGTGTAAAAACTCCAGTCATACTTTGTAAATAGGTATCCAACACCGTATTATCACCCATTTCAGCAATATTCGTTAAACCATTTGCAGTAGGCTTTCCAGAAGTATAGATCGGCATTTTATTCAAGATGTCCCCTCCGGGTGCATAGGAAACAGTCCAAACACCCGGACTAAATGGTGTTTCGTTGGGTGTACCACCACTTTTATTCTCAATAGTCAACGTAAACCCTGAATTACCAGTGTACTTCAATGTCGCTTTCATTAATTGTGATGCAGCCAGATAGGCATTACCTTGGGCATCTGTTCCTTTCACTTCCATCACATTTTTTGCAGTGGTTTCTGCGACCCCTGGGTGCGTTACTTTCATCCCTGGAGATTGATTGATACGGGTTCCATTGTCCCATAGTTTAATCTGCGCCGACACATCTCCAGTAACAGGTGTGCCATCGGCATTATATAGGTTAATTCCAGGGTTTTCCGGAGCAAAAAACAAGTCATTACTCCAACCATACATGGTAGCAAATGATAATGCCTGCCCTGCGCCAGCATTAAAACTAAAACTAACCGAATGTCCCGGAAGAATCACTGGGGGAGTTCCAAACCCTTTAAAAGTTCCTGATTGCACCAATGGCTTGCCATCCAAAACATTCTCGATGCTGATGGTGTTTTTGGGACCGACCTGTGATCCCGCCATATTATCGTCATCACTACAGGAAACTGCAAGCATACCCATAAAAAATAATGATGTTAATGATACCCTCTTGATAGCTGTAATCGTTCTCATAATAATATATTTAAATTTATAAGAACAAAGCTAAGTGCGAAAACGCTATCGGGAAATATCGGCATTTCCCGATATGATACCTAAATTTCCCGAAATAAGTCTATCATTAGATTGCATTTATTACTTAAGACTTTTAGACGGACACTTATGTCGAAATTTTGATACCATGCAGGTCAATGATGTACTTCCTGTGCGGTATAGTAACCTTTCAAGATTTGCAAAGAATTGATATTCGTTGTCTGATGCATCTATACCCAGCCCCAGCTCGGAAATGTTATTTTTTCTTAGGACAAGCAGGCAATTCAGCCGTCAACCCTGTTGAGGATTAAATAACATTTAAAAAATTCTATAATGAAAAACATTAGAATATATCAACCGTATGATGAGCTACCTTATGGCAACAAACAAAATACCGATCAATAAAATCGTATTCGGCGCTTATGCGGAAGATAATCTCAGTTTGAAACAAGACATTGAAATTTCAAAATGAAATACTGATGATGGAGGTAAAGGCGGTATGATGACCTTCACTTACCTTTCAAATCTAGTCTATGCAGATGCTGTAAACGATCTGTCAAAGCTTTATAACATCCTTAGCACTCAAAATTTCATGCGATTTGACCCCAGAAGCTCATAGCATCTTATGGTTTTCTTCTTTCCCCAGCTATCCTGAAAGGTTTGCGCGGCAGGATCAATTCGTCCAGACAATACGCTCCCACCGATAATACCTAAAAATAAAGGTGTAATTAGACTTGAATACATAAAAGTCTTCGTATATAGAATCTGCAAGTTATCGTGTATTGCATCGTAATGCCAAAAAGTAAAAGCTGTTCCTCTGGCAATGATACCCAGCAATATAATGAGGATCGGAATGTGCAAAGTCGTTGAAAAGGTACTGTAGACAACGGGAAAACCTACAAACAAAATCACAACTACGATAATTAACTACATATAATTAGCTTCCCAAATAGGACCGATGGCATCGTACATAATCTGTCCGGTACGGGAACGTTTGTCCTTTGTAGAAAATAGTTCTAAAATACCAGCCCCAAAATCGGCTCCGCCCATCAAAATATATAGTAGCATAGCTACCCACAAATAGGTTATCACTACATAAAACATAATCAAGAGTTTTAAATGTTATTAAAAGATTTTAGATCGTATGTGTTAATGCCCTTGCGGTAAATTATGGTCATCTTTAACATCATATAATTTGTCTACCATTTTAATTTGTCGATACAACAGCATGGCAACCATAAAGCTCAGAAAAACATAGAGCGCGCTAAAGAGATAAAAAGAAAAAGCAATGCCCGGCATTGGCGTGACGGCATCCTTTGTCTTCATAATACCATAGATTATCCAGGGTTGCCGTCCAACCTCAGTAACAGTCCTACCGGCCTCCACAGCAATAAATCCAGCCGGAATAGCCAATACAAACAACTTGAGCAACCAGCGTTTTATGGAATTCTGTCGATTTCGCCAGATCGAAATCAGATAACAACCTCCAATCCCCATCATCAGTGTTCCTGATATTACGGCCTAATAGCGTACCTTGCTGAATGGCAATCTGAGCCAGCTGGGGATATCCATTTGGGTATTTTTCGTCTGTAGTCTGCAGGCATTGATCACCAATTGCAAAAATATTTTCAGTATCCTTTACTTTGTTATAGGCATCTACTAGAATTCGACGCCCCCTTCCAATAGCTGTTTCCGGTAAGCCAGGAGCTTCCCAGGCAATGACCCCCGAAGCCCAGATCAAACTTTTCGTAGGGATTTTGGTGCCATCACTCAAAGTCACAACATCATCCACATACTCATTGACGAGTGTATTTAAGATAATTTCAACACCCAATTTATGCAGCACCTTATAAGCCTCTTGCTGCGCTTTAGCGCTCATAGGACCCAACAATACCGGAGCACCATCAATCAGATAGATTTTGCCACCCTGCTTATCTAATCTAGGGTAATCCTTTGCAATGATGCTGCTTCCCATACTTGCAATTTCAACACCTGTGGCACCACCGCCAGCGATTACTATTGTTCGGAGTTTTTCTTTCTCTATCACATCAGCTGTACGGTCGGCGCGCTCCATATTGATCAAAATATGATTGCGCAAGTTGATCGCATCATCGATAGTTTTCATGGGAAGAGCCTGATTCATGACATTTTTATTACCAAAAAAGTTGGTCTCTGTCCCCATTCCCAAAACCAAATAGTCATAATCCAGTATTCCAGTATCCATTTCAACCTTATTTTGTTCTTGATAAACTTTAACCAGCGAACCCAAATGGAAATTTATATTAGCGTTGCCCTGAAACATTTTTCTAAAAGGGTAACTGATACTGGACATTTCGATAAATGCTGTAGACACCTGATACAATAAGGGTGGAAAAAAGTTATAATTATTACGGTCCACCAAGACTACTTCCAGCATGTGACTACCAGCTAGCTTTTTCGCTAGATTTATCCCTCCAAATCCACCACCTACAATGACTATTTTTTTCATGTTAACACATTTTATACGTTTACAATAAATAATTATATTAATTAAGACTCTTTGTTTGTGTTGTGACAGATTGCACCAGTAGTCTGATCGTAACAATTGCAAGGATGAAATACACAAGTACCTGTATGTATTGCATCTTCAAATATTTTTGTATATCAGCAAATCCACCCTGCTCTATCAGCAAGATGTGCAACGCATTGACCGATGGCATATATGGGAACAGTTTACTAAACCACTGTGCCAACTGTCCTCCTTGTTGATCATAAGGCCAGCTAAAGCCCGAAGCTATATAGATCGGCATCGATAAGATCATTAATGCCTGTAGGCTTTTCAATTGTTCTTTGACCAATGTCCCTACAATAATCCCAATCAGCGCACAGGCGATCACAAAAATTGCATTGCTCCAAAGTAAGGCTAAAACATGCGTCGGATAGGGCTGCCGAAACAGGTAAAAATAAATGATGTAAACTAGCATGGATACCAGGGACAGCAACAAATACGGAATAAGTTTTCCAGCCAACATCAATGGTACCGAATTTCCGGCTTGAAGATACAGGCTTCCCAATGTGCCGTTTTCTTGCTCAGCCGCAAAACTCAGCGCAAATACGACCATGACAACAGCCTCCAAGACCAAGAATAAATACGAGGGCCAAGCAAATAAAAAATAAGTTCCCGATGGATTGAATAGTCTATAGGTGTTTAAGTGCAACGCTGCTAGCGGCAGCCCCATAGCGCTTGTCTTCTTGGCATTTAACGTAGCTACAACACTCGCAATCGTGCGATTGACATAACCGGACGGTAAAAGATTCACATTATTGATATAAGTATTCACTTCTGGAGACTTTCCCTGCATAACCTTAGCTTCAAAATCTACCGGTATATCGACTACGGCGTAAGCTGCTTCGCCAATAAAAGTTTTATTTATCCCAACAGCCTCAGGTTTTATTTCTTTTATCCGTAGTAATTCTGTTTGTTCCAACATATCAATTAAGTCTGCGCTGGTCGCAGTATTATCTTGATCGACCACAATAATTGGTAATTCGATGAGCTTGCCCTTAGAATAGACAGAACCATACAATACGCCATAGAAAATAGGCCAGATAATCAACATCGTCACCATAATTTTATTGGCGAAGAATTACTTGAATTCTCTTTTTATGATATTTAACAGCTTCTTCATATTACAATATTTGTGGCTAAACAACACTATTATCTATCGTATCCGGGCTATCCATAATCTTGTTTATCTTGCGCCGGAGTACGAACCAGGCCAGACCGAAGTATACAGCAAGCAATATAACCTGATGTTGCAAGGCAACCGTGACATCCGACCACTCCCCCCCTTGTGTAAACTATAGGTCATCGCCAAGAAAGAAGCCCCGGTGATCAACAGCAATTGTGAGATCAATAATACCTCCGGGTGCTTTGGCAATGGTATTCCAAAAAAGATTGATAGTGCAAAATAAACCGTTACGTTAAACAAACTCATAATCAAGTAGGGAAAAAATTTGACAATCAGCAGTATGATCGGGGATCTGGAATAGCTCAGCAATCCTTTTTTGTTAAATGTTCCCATGGCGAATTCCTGCGAAAAACTTAAGGCCAAGGCTAATAAGATCAATTGATGTAAGACCGAAAAAATAAGACCTGGCCACAAAAAATACAGATAGTTTCCCGCCGGATTATATTGATAAAATAGATTATGCCTGAAGGCTTCATATTGTTGGCTAGCCAATGAGGCCGGAACACCAGTCTTCCCCAAGGAAGACTGGTGTTCCGGCGTTCAACGTACCTATACATTGTGCAATCGCCGCACCGACTGTTGACTAAGTCATGGTAAAGAACATATTCAGGTAGCAATTGACCTCTGGTCTTTTTTGGGACAACAAATTGGCTTCAAAGTGGTAAGGAATCACAACCACTGCTGTAGCTTCCTGCTTTAGCATGGTATTTCTTAAATCCACCAGTTCGTATTTCGTCTCTACAACTGCTAATTTGCTACTTTCATCAAACATATCTATTAGACGCGCACTGGATGGACTTTTATCCAAGTCTACTACAACAATAGGCAACTCCGTAAGGTGTCCATTGCGATAGACATATCCCAAGATCAAGCATAATACAGTCGGCATTGCCAGAAAAGCAACAACAAATACTTTATTAGGCCAAAAGAGCCTAAATTCACGTATCAATAAGCGGCCAAAGTTTTGCATAGTATTATTTATTATGTGCTTGATCGATTATTATTGTTGCGTTAAAAAGTAGGGCATTAGCTTGTTGGTCGGTAATATGCTCTGGGACAATCTTCAACTCATATACCGCGTCATCCAATCATAATCGGGATAGGCTGTCGTGATATCAGCATAACGGGGCATCTGTTTAATAGTACGTATAATGCCTTTTATATTTAATCCATTGTAAGGGACGTTCACGACAACCTTTCCGCCATGCTGATATCCTTTGATTTTGCTTTCGGGGATGGTAAATCTAAACCAGATACTTGCGGGCAGAAAACCACTAAATACTGGATGTCCAGCTACGGCCAGCTCACCCTCCCGCAACGCGATCGTCTCCAAAGACATATAATTTGTCGCAACAATGTACCGTTCAGAATACGCGATCTCCGCCTCGACCAGGGAGCCTTGAGCCTGATCTTGTTGACCTTGAGCCGTCAGCTTACTTTCAAATCTTGTTCCGACGACCTCAGCTTCGTTTAGCTCGGCGGCCACAGCATCCCGTTGCGCCACCGCATTCCAATATTTTGAATAAATCCCGTCGTAATCCTGTGGAGATATCAGGCTATCATTGTACATGGCTTTAGCCCTGTCATAGGATTTTTTTGCAAATACCAATTGCTCATCTGCAGTCTCATATTTGGCCCGCAATTGCTTGAGTTGATTCTGTGTTGCACCATTATCTACCAATAGGTTTTGGGCCGCGGCGAATTTTACGGCACCTTTTGCCTGTGATAGTTTAGCGGATACTTCCGGCACGTCCAACATCGCCAATATATCACCTGGTTGGATTTTATCGCCCTCCCGTACATATAGCTTCAAAATACGTCCCGTCACCTTGGGTGTAAAGGTGATGGTTTCCTTTTTTATTTTACCTGTCAATCGTTCTTTTCCATATCGTTCCTGACATGAGCAAAGCATCATACCCCCTGCAAAAAAATATCCAAATAACTGGTTGAAATCTCATACTTAATTTGTTAATCATTAATAGCTGATAAACTTAATTTTCCTGTAGCCGAAAGTAAGGCAACAGCAGCCCTACGTTGCATGTATATCCTGTTGATAGAGTCCAGCAGGCCTTCTTCGTAATCATGTTCAGCATCGATGAGCTGTAAAGAATTGACTAATTCATTACGAAATTCCTTTGTCGCCTGTATCAGCGCATTCTTTGCCGTATTTTGCTGGGCGGTCTTGGTCAGAATTTGTGCAACTGCTACAGCATAATCCGTTTTACATTTGGCAAGGTTTAGTGTCAACTTATCTGTTACGTCCATTTTATTATTTTGTGTTTGTTTCAATTCCAAATTCTGCTTTCCGGACTTCCTGACGACCTACTTTACCATCAAAAACATCCTATTTTACGCCTATACCAATACTGGTCATTGGAAAAATATTAAAGGTAGGAGCATCTGCAGAGAGGTTTCTTCCCCCTTCAACCAAAGGTTTTGAACTACTGATATGCCGATCAAACATCCCCAAATAACCCACTGATCCCGACAGAACAACTTTGGGCATAAACCATGTCTTTTCAGCTTGTATCTTATACCTACCTGCCTGGATCACCGCATCTAACGATTTAATCTCGGCCCGATTTTCAATACCTTCCTGTTGCAAACCGAGGTCTATTGTCTGCAGGTCATTGTCCATTAAATTCAGCCTTTCCTGCTCAATATTGCTCAGCAGGGAGAGCTGCTTCAGCACGAGTTCGCGCTTGCCAAGGTAGTCTACAAGCTTCGATGCCAACTGGGCCTGTGCCACTTCAATCTTTTGATGTTCATATTTGGTCGTCAATCCATACGCTAATGCTTTATCTGCAGTTTTCTTGTTTTCGGCCAAACGCACAGCAGCCTCGTCCAATACATGTTTTACCTGTTTGAGCAGGGCCACTTGATCATAAGCTTCAATAACATCACTGATGATTTGTTGTCGAGTTGTCTCCATAATGAGAGCCTGTGCCTCAGATTTTGCGGTCAATGCTTTTTTACTGTAGGGGATCCTGTTGCCGGAATACAGCAACATGGAAATTTCAGCTCCGGCAGTGAGTGTATTAGATGACATATTAAAGCGATTTTCAGCGGTTTTGATATCTATATTCAAAGCTGGTATGGCCAGTTCCTTGCTCGACACTCCTATTGACATATAAGAAAAGGCATCCCGGGCCGCTACAGTTATCCTCGGTAAAAAAGCATCTTTTGCTTTTTGCAATTCAACATCCGTCATGGTCAGATCCAATTGTTTATTGCGAAGATTAAAATTTTTATAAATTGCGCTATCAACAAGTTCCTGAAGCGATGGTGCAGATATTGCTACCGACTCCTGACCAAATACCCTCATGATCATAAATAATGAGATAAGTTTTAACAAACTGAAAGCGAGAATCTGTTTTTTCATCTTTTGTTTATTTTGGTACATGCAATAACCGTTGGTGTTCGGCACCACCAGTATTGTTATGTATAGGCATTACGATGTTTGAGAAAAAATTACCCCATACAAGAATATTTACCCTCATTTTTAAGTGTTTTTTTTGAAAAATTCTCGCTCGTAGCAAAAACGCCTGTTACCATGTGTGACAGTAAGATGAAAATTTGGCAAAAAAAAGCCGCCGGAACGGGGAGTTCCTGGCGACCTCACTAACTATAAAAAACATTTAATTATGAATACGATACTTATAGGACGATCGCAAGTTTCAATTGTCACTAATTTTTTTACGACATATATATATTTCAGTCGTCTTCCGAGAAATCACCCCCATAAAAGAAGATAAAACCTTATTTGGTTTAAACAACAAGAATTTGGGTATTGCAGGTCCCCTATTAAAAAATGCCATAGAGAGGTTCATTCCAATCAGAAAAATTTAGGTTTATAAGGGCTCATTTTGAAGAATTTCCGATCGAAAAAAGTGCACATTAATGGCAATCAGCAGCAGTGGCTGTTATAATTGATGGCTGTACAACAGAAGTATTGTGCTAAGCCAATAAGTACCGCCGCTCAATTAATTGATTAATATCAGTTCTTTGATAATGTCCATCCCTATAACAAAACTTTTTCGGGACAATCTGTCTCCTCACCTGTCTTTATGGATAATATATATAAAATTGAGCTAAGAGTTAAGCTAAATGGCGAAACCTATTTTGAAATTTTTAAGAATAGAGACCAACCTTTTATTGTAGAAAGTACGGGCCAGCAGGTAGTGGTGATCAAGAAATCTTTTCTTACTACAAATAAGGATCAAGTCAATAAATAACACAGAATTTTTAAATTAAAAAAAGGAGATTACTATGATTAAATAACTAAGACCGATTCGCCCAAACTACAAAAGTCAGAACTGTGGCGAAATATTTCAGACAAAAGTATGGCATTAATTCATAAAATTAACCAATTAAACCTCAAGTGTAGTAAGATTCAGACCAATGGCACTTTTGGTATTAACAAAAACCTAACAGATGTATAAAAATTATACAAAAAAAATCTCGGGGATTATGCGATTAACCACTGTTATACTCCTTCCATTGTCAATGAAAGTAAGTGCAGCTTCTTTTAGCCAGCGCTTTACCATTGACTACAGGCAGATATCTTTAAAAGAAACGTTAAAGGAAATTCGAAAAAAGAGCAGTTATGATATTTTATATGGTCAAAGAATAATTTCTGGCACAAAACCAGTCAACATTTCTTTAAGCAATTGGACTATAGAAGCAATGCACATCGCGCTTTCAAAACAGCATTTGGCTTATACTATAGACGAAAAGATGATCACCGCTGATCAGGTAAAAAAAATACTCTTGGATAATAGAGTAAATTTCATGAAATCTATCACTGTAAAAGGACGTGTAGTTAATGAAGTAGGTGCTCCTCTTGTAGGTGCTACTATTAGTATAAAAGGTTCTAAACAATCGGTACTTACCGATGCCAGTGGAAGTTTTCTGATTGGGAACGTAGAAGAAAAAAGTGTATTACTGATTTCTTATGTTGGATACGAAACCAGAGAGGTGAAAGCCGCAAGCGATTTGGGAAACATCAAGCTGGAACTTGTGAGCGGCAAGTTGGATGACGTGGTTGTTACGGGTATTGTAGAAAGAAAGAGAGGAAGTTTTACAGGAAGTGCGGCGACGATTAGCGGCGAACAATTGAAATCTGTCGGAAATCAGAACGTTATACAGGCTTTGAGAAGTCTTGATCCCTCTTTTATTGTCGTGGACAACAACCTAAAGGGCTCGGATCCGAATGCACTAGCAAGGATTGAACTCCGTGGAAAAACTAGTATCACAATGAATACGAATGCGGGGACACTGACCGATCAGTTTGCAATAGACCCTAATATGCCCTTATTTATATTAGATGGCTTTGAATCTACCCTACGTCAGATTACTGACATGGACATCAACCGTATTGCCAGTATCACTATTTTGAAAGATGCAGCATCTACCGCACTATATGGTGCAAGATCCGCAAACGGTGTAGTTGTGGTAGAAACCATTAAGCCCAAAGCTGGCGAGTTGCGAACAACTTATACTGGAACTTTTAGCGTAAATGTCCCCAGTTTGAGCGATTATAACCTGATGAATTCAGAAGAGAAGCTTGAATTTGAAAGACTTTCAGGTAGGTATACATCCAATGGAACTGGCAATGAAGACTTTGTAAAGCTGGAAGAATTTTATAACAGACGTTTGAAATCTGTACGTGAAGGTGTAGATACCTATTGGTTGAATGAGCCTTTACGTGCTACAGCATTCGATCAGAACCATTCTGTGTATGCCAACGGTGGTAGTAACGAATTCCAATTCGGTGTTGGCATGAATGCCCAGACCATTACCGGTATAATGAAAGGCTCGGATAGGAATAACTGGGGTGCCAGGGCTGACCTCACCTACAGAAAAGGTAAGCTCAATGTAACGAACAGGATATTTATCAGCGGGACAAGAGCTGACGAATCACCATATGGATCCTTCACTACTTATGCTAAAATCAACCCATATTATAAAAAAGAGATCGCAGGAAAGTATGTTGAAAAAATTCCAGCCGGATATGACGGACGTGATTTTGCTAATGTAGCTAATCCGTTGTACAATGCACAGCTGAATTCTGAACGGTACAGCAAAAGCTTAACCCTGCAGAATAACTTTGGTTTTAATTATGATGCAAGCAGGTCGATCAGGATATCAGGAGCTTTTCAATTGGCGAAAAAAATTTCGACAGCTATAAACTTTATCTCTCCGTTGAACACTCAATTTGACAACACTGCGTTGTTGGAAAAAGGAAGTTATTCCAATGGCCGTACAGAAGATTTCAATTTTAGTGGGAACCTTGGGCTAATCTATAACAAAATCATTGAAGAAAAGCATGTGCTAACCGGTAATGCGAGAGCGGAAGTCCACGAAGTCAACAGTAATTTTATAGAACTTACGGCTGTAGGCTTCCCAACAGGAGTTAAGGGAAACCCAAATTTTGCCTATAGTTATCTACCAAATTCTAAGCCACAGATTTCAACCCCGCCAAAAAAGCGGCGGATCAATGCATTGGCAAGTATCAACTATGTATACAACAGCCGCTATTTTTTGGATGCAACTTACAGGATTGATGGGTCAACAGCTTTTGGTACCACCAACAAGTATACACCCTTCTGGGCTGCAGGACTTGGCTGGAGTTTGCACAACGAGGAATTCATTAAAAAAGTGAATTGGATCAATTCCTTAATTTTGCGTGGAAACATAGGTTCTACCGGTAACCAGAGTTTTGGGAGTTTTGCTTCTGCCACTGTATACAACCTGGAGACTAACAGCAATTATTTTGGCCAAGGTTTATACCATACCGGTCTGGGAAATCCGGATTTGAAATGGCAAAAAACATTGCAAACCAGCCTCGGTTTGGATATGGGGCTAATGAATAATCGCCTGATAGCAAATTTTAATGCTTATAAAAAGCTTACGAGTCCGCTGATCGTGACCGTAGATGTACCTGGTTCCAATGGTATTTCTAGTTATCCGATGAATGCCGGTAATATGACTGTTAAAGGTCTTGAAACAAATATTAAATTTTCTCCAATTTTTAATATAAATAAAAGGATCATATGGACTTTGGGTGTAACCGGAAGTATGTATACTAGTAGGTATGCAGGTCTTGGTAACGTGTTAAATGGCCTGAATGCGGAGCAGCAACGCAGTAATTCGATCCAGCGCTTTACCGATGGGAAGAGTCCAGATGATATATGGGCAGTTCAGTCTCTGGGGATAGATCCGGGAACAGGTCTGGAGGTATTCAAAAAAATAAACGGTGACTATACTTTTGATTATGATCCTGCCGATATTAAGGTGATCGCAAATTCAAGACCTAAAGTAGAGGGCGTTTTAAGTTCATCTCTAAGGTTAAAAGCTTTTACTTTTAATATATATATAAGGTACAGCTTAGGTGCTTCAAGAATGAACAATGCTTTGTATGAGAAGGTTGAAAACATAAGTTTTGCTGATCTTTCTAATAATCAGGATAAAAGAGCACTGGATATGCGCTGGAAACAAGCGGGAGACATCGCCCAGTTCAAAGGTATTTCTGTAACAGATTATACACCTATTTCTTCCCGTTTTGTTCAAAACGAGAACATAATTACTTTCGAATCTATTTCAGCAGGTTATGAATTGCAGTCGATAACCACACCGTGGCTTAAAGCCGCACGTTTACAGAACCTGAAGTTCTCGGCAAATATGAACAATATTTTCAGATTATCTAATATCGTTTCGGAGCGTGGTATCGATTATCCGTTTGCCAATACGATTTCATTTAGTATTAATGCATCATTTTAATTGATATATCCATGGAGATAACGAAAACAAATACACTCGTACTAGTTTGTGTGTTAATGATCATAGGTCTAGTATCCTGTAACAAATTTCTGGACGTAAGACCCGAAGACCGGTTTCTTTCAAATGATGTTTTTAAAGATGAGACGGCTGTCTACAATGCACTGAATGGTATTTACCTGAATCTTGCGAAGCGAGGATTATACGGTGGGCAGCTGACGATGAGTACCGTTGACGTGATGGCTCAATATTATAATCCTGGAGCTTTCTGGAAGCAAACCGCAGACTATAATTATAAAGATGCTACCTTACAATCTACCTATAGTTCAATATGGAGGTCGGCCTATGTTGCAATATTAAATGTCAATAGTTTCCTAGCTAAAATAGACCAGTCAGCGAGTGTTTCCAATGAACGTAAAAACCTCCTTAAAGGTGAAGCTTACGGAATACGTGCTTTTGTACATTTCGATTTACTTAGGTTATTTGGCCCTGTATATACTATCGATTCAGATAAGAGTTCTATCCCGTATTTGACTGTCCCAACAGAAAAGATACAATCGTTGTTACCGGCCAAAGTCGTAGTAGATAGTATTCTTGCAGATCTTGGTCGGGCGGAACTATTGTTGGAAAATGATCCTGTGCGTACTCAAGGCATCGTTCTAGGCAGTGGTACAGATCGATTGTCTGATTTTGTTACACTCAGGAACAGAAGGTTAAACTATTATGCCGTATTGGGTATCAAGGCCCGAGTGTTGCTTTTTAAAGGAGATAAGGTTGGCGCATTAGCCGCAGCGACCAAGATAATCGACCAGGCCGGGAAATGGTTTCCGTGGACAGTAGATGGGCTTACCTTACCAGGTATCCAGAATCCTGATAGGACATTTTCGTCAGAAGTGATATTTGGTCTTCAGAATTATGATCTGTATAACCAACAGAAAGAACTGTTTTCTGCCGTTTTAAAAGAAACAGTTATTCTTGCACCACTTACTGAACGCTTGTCCGAAGTTTATGAAGACAACGGAAACGATTACCGGTTACGTATCAATTGGGTACCAGGCGCGGCTTATGGAAAAACCTATAAAACTTTTGTGAAATATGATGACGTGATTAACAAAACCTTACTATTTAGAAACCTGCAGCCATTGCTCAGAATTTCTGAACTATATTATATAGCTGCAGAATGTACGACCGATCCAAATGCGGCTTTAAAGTATGTGAATGAGGTACGAAAAAACCGTGGTTTGACAGAACTGAGTGGTAATGTGGTGTTGCGTGATGTTTTGCAAAAGGAATACCGGAAGGAGTTTTGGGGCGAAGGACAGCTATTTTATTACTATAAACGGAATAATGTTGCCAGCATCCCGAGTGGTGTTAGTGATAAGAATACTGCGATGACAGCAGCAAAATATGTGGTACCACTACCTCTATCAGAAACCCAAAACAGATAATTTTCACTAGAAAAAAATAAAAAGATGAAAAAATTTTCGATATATATCTTAGTATTTCCCAGCTATATGCTTCTTTTTTCCTGTAAAAAGAGCGATCTGATTACCTATGAAGGATCACGTGCTCTTTATTTTTCTGTTGCATCTACAGATTCGATAAGTATTGACTTTTCTAAACTTTCAGATGATGTAACGGATACCATCTTTAAAATCCCGGTTGGACTTTTGGGGCGGCCGTTGGAAATTAAAGAAACATTTGAGGTAGCCGTAAATGATTCGATTACTACAGCGATTAAAGATTCAGAATTTGAACTACCGGAACAATTCAGCTTTCCTTCAAAAAAAAGTTCTGATACCGTTGCGGTGAAATTCATTCGTACAGCAAGAATGACGCAGAGAGAATTTGTATTAGCCCTCGAATTAAAATCAAACGCGCAATTTGACAATACACTCTACGATATTAACAAGGCAAAAAACCGATCTAGGAAGATTAGAATTTTCGTGACAGATATTCTAAAACCTACTCCAAAATGGCTGAATACACCAGATGTTCTTGGAACAGAACATTATCTTGGCCGGTTTACAAAAAAGAAAATACAAGTACTTGTGTCTGTCTATGATAACTGGTCTTTTAATGAAATTTACGACAATATTGATACATATGCATCATATTTTGGAGACCTCTTGAATCACTATTTAAAGGCCCAAAAGGCTACCGGTACGCCAGTACTGGAAGATGATGGTACTTTGATGGAAGTAGGTCCTTTTTATAAATAAACCAACATTATCACAATTAAAATGAAATATTTAAATAAAATTAAGATTCATATGCTGTTGGCCGGGATTATTGCCTTCGCGTCATATGCCTGCAAAAAAGATCCCGGAAACTACGTTTACACCACCGTAAATGAAGCCATGGTTAATGGCCTAGACACTTTTTATAGGGTTAACCAGGGAGAGGTTTTGACCATTAAACCAACGATTTCCTTTACCAAGGATCAGATTGCAGACAAGGCGAATTATAAATTTTCCTGGTTAAGCATTAAGCGTGCAGGATATAATTCCGGCATACCAAAGGTAATGGACAGCACCCTAACTTTTAATGTAAAGATGAATGAAAATGTGGGAGTATATGAATATGCCTTTCGTGTTACCGATAAAAAAACCGGTGTATGGAAAGATACCCCCTTTAAGATATTCGTTAAAAATAAAATCTATGAAGGTTGGTATATTTTATCTGAAATAACAGGTAAGCAAAGCCGGCTAGATATGTTGAGTTATAGGGAGGACACAAAAAAATATGAGTTTATTTCGGATGTACTAGTAGCCTCGAAATCTTCCCTTAAGTTGAAAGGAGTACCTTCGTTTGTTACCTTTTTCAATACCAATTCGGTACCGATTACAAATGGTACTTTGGATGCACTTGTGGTAGGAACCTCGGAAATGGCAACATTTTTAGGTGTAGATACCCTCGAATATAAACCAACCTATGACTTTTCATTTTTTGTACAGAATAAGACTAATGCGGGCATAGGCGTAGGGTCAAAATTGGAAGGAAGACCCTTAAGTGTATTTTTATGGGCGAATGGGAACGTATATACACATCAGAGATCTGGCCCGATATTTCCTGTCAATCAAATGGCTACAGGAATTGTAACGCCATTTAGAGCTGCTCCCTTTGTTTCGGGCTGGAATGACGCAATTCTATTTAACGAAACTTTGTCAGAATTCGTATGGTATCCCGGAAATGGTGCTAAATCTTGTCAGAAAATTGAAAATGAAACTCTTTTTAAGAATAAGATTGATAAAAATTTGCTTTTCATGAAGCTTGTTGCCTATAATGGGGGCGAGACTTTTGCGATCCTGAAGGATAAAACCGGGGGAAAAGTATACCTGGCCCGGTTTACGGTAGGCAAACAAAATTATTTTGAAGAAATTACGAACACTCCCATAGTCCAGGCCGAAAATTTTGAAGTGAGTGAAGATTTTGGTTATATTTTTTACAATGTAGGTGGTAAGATATATGAATATGATTTTAATGTAAAAGTAAATAAGCAAATGGCAGATTATGGTTCTAGAAAGATCAGTCTTTTAAAATTTCAGTACGTCAAAGTTGAGACGAAGAACATAAACCAACGGTATCTTGCCATCACCAAAAGGCTGGCAGTTGGCAGTTATGACGAGTCGAATTTGAACTCTTCAGGAACTTTGGATCTCTATTCGATACCACCAATTAATGGGCAACTGGTCAAAAAAGAGTCGTTTAGTGGTTTTGGGAAAATTGTCAGTACTACTTACCGGTCACGTTAAAAAATAAAGCTTTGTGACTTCCGGGATGTTGAGTCTGATATGTTCTCTAATTTGGAGGCCGCTTTGGGTGTAGTGGGTTGATTTTGTGATTACAATTTTTCTCGACATCCCAAAATCAACCCTCCTTTACATTTTTCTTTTGATATTGTTAGGCCAGTTCATCTACCCTTCCACTTATCCATTGTTTACTTTAGTTAACTGTGATTTACCACATAGCAACACCTTTAAGGTTCCAGTTTGATTTTAGTATTTCTCATATCCCGTTTATCAACATATAACTCCTTTGCAGAAAAAGCTTATATCATCTATCTTCGGCTTAATTCGGTACTATAAATCGTAAGCAATTTGTATTCATCTGTTGTCAGCACACTGATATCATATAAACTAAAATGCGAAAATTATGATGAGAATTTTAGTAAGAATTCTACGATTGTTGATTCTGTCAAACCATTTGTAGAATCAAGGAAAATGTTCTGTCAAAACATTTATTGATTACACTTATTACATTCTTAATTAGATTTTATTTGCTTTGAAGGCTTTAGAAAATCCCATTTTATATCCTGGTATTTGGTAACCCCAACAATAAGATTGTTACTTGTCTATTGGAAGAATCATTTGTTTAGAACAGGTAACATTTTATAAAAATTTATTCTAAGGCAAAAATTCCGAGTACGGGTCAAACCAAAAACTTCTTAACATTTTTGGTCATATCACGGATGTTACACTCATTGCAATCAGTCCAAAGATAACAACCATAGCGTCGCGGAACACCAATTTACTCTTCCCAAAACGTCGATTACGGCGCTCCGATCATCAACTACGCGTTATAACTTCAAAAAGAACAGAAGCTATGCTACTTAGATAGCGCCAAAAATTTACAATTCTTAAAGATTCTTCACTAACCTAGGGCAAAAATATGCAGTTATCAGTAAAATTGTAACGACAAAATTCGGTTTAAAAAATGAGCAACATCTTGTATCGCTGTTCTTAAAAAAGTTCATTGATTATCTCATTTCTCTCCGGATACAATTCTATCTTTACATGTACCCACCACCTGTTTTTAAATTGCCCGCTGTAAGTTGTTCCCCTTTACCGAAATTCCCTACAGGATCATCCGCCCCACTGACGAACAAAAAGTGAAATTCATTAAAAATAGTTTTCCACCAGTTTCTTCCGGTCGTTTGCCAGGACTAAGAAAACGAAGAGAAAAGGCATTAAAAGTGAATGGCTTCCGTTGAGATCGTCGTTAACAACAACATCCGTTGTCCCTCAGATCAGAAATGCTTATAGATATGTTGTATGGAAGGATAATAAGGCGTTTACAGCGGACATGAAACCTATCTATGATCCCCTCAATAAACAGGCGGTACAGTCAGGGATGGCAGAGTTTGCAGATAGATTGGAATTTAAGTATCCTTATACAGTAAGATCATGGAAGGAGAACTGGGACGAACTGACCGTCTTTTACGACTTTCCACTTGATCCGAAGAATAATCTATACGACCAATATCATCGAAAACATGAATGGGAAGATCCGTGAATACACAAAGAATAAACCGTCATTTCCCAGCGATGATGCCGTACTGAAATCTGTATATTTGGCTTTGAGAGAAATCTCTAGAAAATGGACAATGCCCATTCGTAACTGGGCTATTATCCTAAATCAGTTCTTGACTTTATTTGAAAAACAGAGTCCGGTTATAAGGAACATAACTGAACTCCGTATTTTTTATTTACACACTCATATTTTTACATTAAATACTAAATAAAGAAACAGAGCTAAAACAGCAACTTGTTTACACACTAGGCACATCAATCAATGATGCTAACGTAAAGAAAAGCCTGCTTTAGTTTCTTTCTGAAAAGAGCCAGGATAGTACTTAAGGATATTTACAAGTTAGATAATCCTGTATAAAACATGAGTAATGGTTGTTCAGGAAATCTGTTTTTATTAATGTTAAAATAGGATGATTATGTTAAAGTATTCAGTTAGGTTAGACATCTCTGCCAAAGAAATCCATTGCTGTTTCTCGACAATTGACAACAAACAGAAGGTAACAGTAAAGGCGAGTCGCAAGATCAACAATAGTCCGAAAGGATTTAAAGATCTTGTAAATTGGATGATACGACACAGGAAACAGATAGATATTCCACTGGTGATCTGCATGGAGGCTACAGGCGTCTATTATGAGAACTGTGCAATGTATCTTGACAAAGAAGGATTTTTCGTTTCGGTAGTTCTGCCTAATTATGCAAAAAAATACTTGCAAGCGTCAGGTCAAAAGTCTAAAAACGATAAGATTGATGCGCAAGGGCTTGCACAAATGGGAGCGGAAAAGGCTCTTGAGCCATGGGTGCCAATTAGTGAGTTTTATTATCAGTTGCGATTGATAACTCGAGAGATTGAACGTCTTCATGAGAGAAGAACAGCTATTGCCAACCAACAGCATGCTCTTAAGCAGGCCATGTATCAAAACAAAGATGTCAACAAGGCACTAAAAGAACAGCTGAAACTAATAGAGAAACAATTGGAAGTTATGGATAAGTTAATCCATAATCATATTAATTCCAACAAAGAAATAGCAGATAAGGTGGCTAAGATTTGCACATTAAAAGGTGTGGCGACAAGAACTGTAGCAACCTTGATCGCAGAAACGAACGGCTTTCAATCATTCAATAACTCCAGGCAGTTGGTCAGTTTTGCAGGATATGATATTATTGAGAGCCAGTCAGGAAATCATCGAGGAAAAACTAGAATCTCAAAAAAAGGTAATAGTCACATTCGAAGAATCCTGCATTTACCTGCTTTTGGCGTTGTAATATGGAAGGTAAAACCTTTTGAGGATTTATACAAACGAACATTCGCTAAGCATGGCATAAAAATGAAAAGTTATGTAGCCGTACAGAAAAAGCTCTTGGTCGTCATTTTCTCACTTTGGAAAAGAAATGAACAGTACAACCCCGATCACCAAAATATAAATTACAAAGAACAGGAATCGGAGTTTTCTCTCGGGCTGGAGGTGCAGCCGACCGGAGTATTAGAAAGACTATAAAGCAAATCGTGCCGACAGTTATGCCGACACTACACAAGGTAAACATCACAAGTGAACAATCACAGTATGTTTCCTCTAGGGCGGAACAAAGTTAACAAAGATGGATGAAAAATAAATGAAATAATAGTTGTATTTGATTATAGTACCTTTGTGGGACAGTCCCCAGGAAAGCCACAGCCCCTAAGTAAATGATTAATGAATGTCTATAAATTTCTGTCATTAGCTGGCGCAAAATGAATCAAAATAAACTCTATATCTTTTCAAAATTGAGTACTAAGTCTCTTTTCCAGCGTTTTATACAATCAAAATAATGGACATCGTTCTTGAAAAAGAGTACCATGCATACTATAATCAGTACACAAACTCGGCCTTCAATTTTTTTACCTCTGCATTTTATCATTGATCTCTGATAACTCCCCCCTATCACACTAACGAGACTATAGGATTGTTCATTTATCTCTCTAATTCTAAATAGATATCTCTGCCTAAGAATCAAATAACTGCGGAAAATTATGAGGAATATCACGTAAAATTTGTACGTATGATATCCGGTTCGGCATCATATAAGTCCCACAGGCGAAACTGGGGTACCTTCTCTTATTTTTCCCTACTAATTGTTATTTCTTGGTTAATATATTATTGACTTTAATTTGCTCAGGAATTTTTGGATAAACCTTCTGAATAAAATCTTTGTCTGATTGAGAAAGTTCCCCTGAATAGGTATATGAAATTATTTGAACACTATTCTTAGTTTTATCAGCAGGTATGCCATAATGCATAATAGAATGTATATCATATGGCGTATTCAAATATTTAGAAATAGCAATTGAGTCTATAACATTTGTTTTTCTTCCCCCAATATTCATATTATCATCCCAGCTAACCAGCCCGTCAGATCGCAGTTGTTCATGCGATAATCCTAGCATATGTCCAAACTCATGTCGCACTGTAGCTATCGCAAATACACCTGCGTTTTTTGGGGTACCTAAAGCCCCATACAAAGTCATTGTTTTTCTTGTACTGTCGATACTTATATTAGCATTATAACCAATAGCACTATTTCCCGATTTATTATTTGGATCAAATTTTATTCTTATTTCCGATCCTGACAAACTATCCTGATAAATAAAAGATAAGTTGATCAAACTATCCCATACTTTAGCGTATTTTTTAACAAAGTCATGTTGTTCCTTAGTCCCATTCATAAAGGCAATTTTTATCCCATGGCTTTGTGGCCATTTAATCTTTTTACTCCCAAGGGAATCATCAAGCATTATCGCTCCTTTAGATTTTATTCTCTCAAGAGATGGACTGATCTCAGATTGTTTCTTACAACCATTCAGAAAGACAACGGTCAATACGAATAATAAACAAATAATCCTTTCCAGTTTTTTTTTCATTTTTCCACGTTTTAAGTTCACTTATATTACACATATATAAATATAATAAATTAAAAGCTAAAAATAAAATATTAATCAAAAAGACTTATAAAATAAATACGCATAGAAAACATAGTAAAAAAACAAAAAAAAATTCACCTATATTAATATATTGTCGATTTTTTTAAGATATAACCTAGAAACAAATTAAAACTTCCCTTGCAGTAGTAGATCCGGCTATCAGTAAGCAGTATAAAGGGAATCCCGAAAGGTCTTATACGGTTCTTAATTACAGTTTGATGGATGAATTGATAATATCAATTCATTTGTTTTTTCGCAAAATTTTGTATTTTTTTCCACAGTTTTTCTAACGCTTGATTAATGGTACATATTTTATATGTGCTACCGCGGGAGTTAGAAAATCATAACTCATGTGCAGACACAAATGATTATATCACTCTATACTTTTATTCTCTTCCAACAGAGCATCACTTCCTAAAAAAACACTCTTTTGAGTCTACATTTTGTTTTTAAAATGCCATTAATTTCCATCGGTACGGGCAAAATTTGAAGCTGATAAAGCTAGTTTTTCAGAAAAGTCTTTTAGAACCACCAGAGAAAACATTTCTAGATTCACTCATTGAAATCATTGACTGGGACAAAGGAACTGTAAATGGGACACTATTTTTGCCTCAATTTACTATAGATTACCCAAAGGCATGACTTCTGCTTCGGGAAATAATTATCTAGATGCTGAGAAATGGCTGCTGGCAATACGGAGTGGAAACGATGGGGATTATAAGTTTCAATTGCTCGATATCTATAGGAAAAAAGGACAAGTATCCGAGAAATTGAGTGCAATGATAATTCTATAGGACTATTTCACAAAGTCAGGTTAAGCATCTTTTCAGCTTCATTCCAGAAATTGCGTGTAGAGAAATCCGCTGTAATTTTGTTTCTGTAATCATTTCTGTATCTCCTATCGAATCTGCGATTCTCATATTGTGTTCAACATAACGTACAGCGGAATCGGTTTTATATGATCGATATTCATCACACAAAGCTTTATTAACTTCATACACATCTTGTATACGCTGGTCCTGACTTATCAAGCGAGCTTTTAGCTGATTAATCTTCCGCTCTTTACGGTCCAGGTACAATTTATTATTTTGTATGGTCTGATCAAGTTTCTTTACTAATGACTTCAACTCTGACTGCTCAAAAACACACATAGACAGACTCGAGAATAAGAGAAGAAGAAGAGATTTAATCATTTTTAGTCAATTTAAACAGCAGCACCGATAATCTCCATCATCATTGTACCAAGACTGTATGAATGTGACTAAATAATTTGGCAAAATAATTTGATAACGAACAAATTTCCCAATTGGTTAATTTACCTGAACAAGCTATAATATAACTATGTTCTTTTGGCCCACTTAATCCAAATATATCATGGAATATAATTAAATAAAAACTACCTTAAAAAAAGCAGTCAAACAGAAATATAATTAGTTGATTAAAACATGTTACACAAATAAAAAACAGTAAAATTGTAGTTAGTTTAATTCTGCAGACGTGTAGTATGATGCTTATAAAACAGCATTCCTACTTTGTCAACAAATAGAAATAGTCAAAGGAACTGCAAACCCGATATGGCACATATCGCGATTGGGATCTTAACAAGACAAGACAACTATAATAAACAACGGTCGAATATCTTTACTAAAAGATCGACAATACCGCCAGCTCTTTTGCTAAAAATTCTTCTTCGGACTTGGACAATAGTAATGTTCCCTGAAAACGAGTCAGCAATATTTCGGCTCGGACAATTTTCCTTTGCTCATTTACAATCCATTCTATAACCTTGATTTTGGCTATTTTAAATAAGTAGCGGTATAGTGGTAATTCAAGCGTAATTTTTTGCCGTTGATTCCATACATAAACAAATATTTCTTGTAAAATATTCTCACTTTCTTCCACACAAGAAACCCGACGGTGAACAAATCGAAAAAGTATCTCCGAATAGCTATTGACCAATTCAGAAAATGCATTTCGGTCACCTGCTTGAATTCTGTTCCATAGCTCGATGTCACCTAAATGTTTCATAGGAATAAATAGAAAGACCGAAAAAAGTGCAATATGCTGGAAATTATCTAATATTAAGGAAGGATGATTAGTTTATTCCCTTCTATCCGATATCTTACTTTGGTATCAGCAAGACCTTTCATAACCTGAGTTAAAGTCAAGTTTCTGTCAATTTCACCTGAAAACAAATCCTTAGGATATCCCTCATAGATCACTTCAATATCATACCATCTTGATAATTCTTTCGTCAGTCCTTTTATATCAACGCCATCAAACGAGAAGAATCCATTTTTCCATGCCACTGCTGCAGCCAAATCTATATTTGATAACATCTTAATATTCCCATTTGAAACCTGAGCTTGTTGTCCTGGCTTTATAAGCTGTTTTTTCCCTGCAACAGAAACTTTAACACTACCTTGCAATAAGGTGGTATTAATACTGCCTTGATCCCCATAGCTGTTAATGTTAAAATGTGTTCCCAACACCTGCACATTCATACCATTCACAGTTACCATAAATGGTTTTTTCGAATCATGTGCCACTTCAAAATAAGCTTCACCTGTCATGTTTATTTTCCTTTCCGCACCAACAAACGCAGTAGGAAAAGTAATAGAGCTAGCTGCATTCAACCAGACTTTGGTTCCATCGCCTAGTATTAAGGAAAATTGTCTTCCTTTTGGTGTCGTCATGGTGTTCAACTCGACCTTTCTTTCACTACCATCAACATAGGAAACTTGGTTATGATCCTTTACCGCAACATCGGTCAATTTTCCGTCCTGCGAATCATCCAAAAAAATTTTCTTTCCATTTCCTAAAGTCAGAATCGCACCATCGTGTGCGGGGACCACATCTATTTTGGAATTTACATTCGCGGTGGGCACAGAGCTTGCTTTATCCCTTAACGTATTAATCGTTAATGCAATGACAGCGAATCCTATAACTACGGCCGCGGCGATCCATCCCAGTGAGCGCTTGAACCGGTTTATCGGAACTACCTTAGTTTCTGCGCCTATTTGCATAAAAAGTTCCTTTTTTGCAGCCTCCTTTTGCTCCTTTTCTAAAACATGAAAAGCTTGCATTCTTCTTTGAAGCACATCCATATTGGTTAGTTCGTCAAACAGCGCCTTATTTTTATCGTCTTCAACGATCCATTGCTGCAATAACTGCTCTTCTTCCGGACTTATCTCGTTCTTTAGAAACTTTAATATCAAATCTTCTATTCCTTGAAATTGTGCCATCTTATGAATTTTGCTTGTTATTAACTATGTTAGGTATGAATTGTATTATATTCTGTCTAAACGACGCCTGGCGCCCTAATGTCAAAAGAAAATAGAAATATCTGTTGTAATGAGCTAAGTTTTTACATTCAGGGTTAAAAGGAAAAAATAAAAAAGCAAGAGATTCTTATCTAAAAGGGCAATTTTAAGTAATTGGATAGCTCTGGTCCTTTGGCTTGTCACATTTGAAATGGATACGTTGAGCTGTTCCGCAATTTCGCCAGAGGTCAATCCTTCCAGATAAGTCAATTCAAATATGGTTCTACATTTATCTGGAAGTTTAGCCGCCTCCGCATAAATTTTTCGCAGCAATTCGGCTTCGATCTGTTTTATTTCAAAATCCGCCTCAAATTTTTCTGCCAGCATTGAAAAACTATGCTGGTGTGCCAAACGGCGCCCATTTGCTTTAAGAAAATCAAAACACGAATTCTTTGCAGCAAGATATAGCCATGACTTAATATGTTCCTCCGTATGAAAATTCTCCCTGTTTTTCCAAAGCTTGTTAAAGGTTATCAGAACAATATCTTTAGCATCATCTTCGTCCTGAACCAGTTGGTCCGCGAAATGGCATAAAGATGTAAAATATCGGTCAAATAGAATACTCAGGGCTCGATTTTCTCCCTGTCGCAAACTACTAATAACATCTATATACGCTGATTGCATTACTATTGCGTGCATTAAAAATGACAAAAGACATACGAATATACTTCATTGCGACAAATTCTGGAATAGGCCTGAATACAAAGATTTACCATAAATAATTAACAAGCTCTTTTTTTTTGATAATTTGATGGCAAGCGGTAAGGTATATATTCAAATAACGAAGCTTACCGAATTCGCTGTTGCGAAATTTTCGGTAAGCTTGGTAGTTAAAGACAGAAACCCTACGCCACATAATGGCTAAACAGCCTTCTATAATCCGCTCGTCAATTGAAACAACAGTAGATAATAACCATTGCTATCCAACCTATGCCATTAGACCTTCTTATTTATAATATCTCTCTTCGCATTTTCAAGACTCTTTACGATACGCTCTTTATTCTTGATAACCGTTTTATTAAATAATATGATGGTTTCGTCTAGTAATGTCAATGCTTTCTTTCTATCACCCGTTCTGTTTATCAGCAAAGCCGCATCTATTACTAATTGGGACTGCAACGGATTAAGCTGTCCCGCAAAAAACGCCCAATTTGAAACGAGCTGCTTCGTCTTTTTATCGGATGGTGAATTTCTCCAGAAATAATCTATCCAATCAATAGCACTCTTCATCGAAATGTCTTTGTAACCCTTAAAGAGCATATACAACATATCATTGAAACCACCTTTTTGGTCAGGGCGATTCAAAAGAGAATTCAACTTTTTGTTTGCACTATATGAGCTAGAATCCTGCATTAAACGATCCATGTAAGGCACTAGCATCTGTGTAAACATCGCCGGATTATCATCGTTGACAAACATATACTGGAGTTTCAAAAACTCTGAAGATGCAAAACCGATTCCACGACCATTTTGTAGGTTGGCATCGCCGTCACGATTTTTGTAAGCATGATTTGGCCATTTTTCCTGATAAGTCACCAGATCATCAAACAGTTGTTTATTCGGTTTTGAAATTGCGGCATTTAAAAAATCGCGAATTTTCAACTGAACATTAAATGCAACTCCCAGACTATAACTTTTGGAGATTTTCATGCCACCGTCAACACGTTTCCCAAGCTCTTCTGCATAATGGTAAAAAAACTTCTTATCAAACATATTCACAACATCAAGCATATCACTGATATTGGCAATAGTCTTTTCGTTCTCCTGATCAAAAAGCTGGTCGTCAGGCAAGCTATTTAAATATTGAAGCGCAACTTTAGCCCTCATTGGATCCTTTTCAGGCAACAGATTATAAAAGTTCAACAAGAAAGTAGGATCGCTCGCCCCATTTCTAAATTGCTGGGTCATTGCTTCTATTCCACCAAATTCCGAAGACTTATCAATACGCTCAATTTCCTTCAAAAAGTCGGCTTCATTGCGATAGCCAACAATGGTGTATGCAATTTTACCTTCCCCATCCAACCAAAACATAGTGGGATAACCACTTACTTTATATTTTTTGGCAAGCTCGATTCCTTCTCCTTTTTCTGCGTTTACTTTAATTGCCAGAAAACGATCGTTAAAAATTTTTGTAACTGAAGGAAGTGTAAAAACTTCAGCAGCCATTCTCTTGCAGGGTGCACACCAGTCTGTATAAAAATCAACAAATAAAAGTTTATTATCTTTCTTGGCTTTTGTCAAAGCCTCTGAAAACGTGCCGTGCTCGAACGAAATGCCCTGTGCACGTAATGTGCCGGCTATTGCGAAAATAAGCGCAACTAAAAAAAATGTTTTTTTCATGTGAATTAAATTATATTGCATTATAAACTAAATTGATTATTATTATCTTGCTAAAGCGGATGGATTTTTCCACGACTGCCTTCCCGGCGCATTTTCCAATACCCAATTAATCCGTGCTGTCTGTTGTAGGCTTATGGATGTGCAATTAGAACCTACCTCCATAATATTAGAAGAGGTATAAACTTGCGGACTACCGGTGATCTGACCGTATTTGGCTGTCGGGCTTCCCATACCCGCGGGTTCAAACCCACCATTTTCAGCTGTTGCATACCATAAATTATACTGCCAAGTATCCGCACATAAATCGTCATACCATTTACGGACCGATCCTGTCGGTGGCAAAAGATAATTGGCTGTGGACAATAGCGGTGCATTGGGTATCAAACCCAGAAATGCGCCCATCGGCTGAACCACATTGACACGATCCTTGATTGTCAAAAGAGAAGAATCAAACAATAATCCCACTTGCTCAAGCTCACCAATACCCGCTGCCCCTCCAGGATTTAGTTTCCATGCATTTAGTTCTGTTTCGTTAAGCTGCTTTACAGCCCCCTGATAATCAGGCGGCAAAGAAAACGCAACATTACTCCAAACGCCTTGAGGAAAGACAAGCGGCATTGATTTTTTAATATAATTTTGCCACACCGTAGTTGGAAGTTTGGAAGAATTGTAAGATATCCAAACGTTCAGATACCGATCGCAGTTCCAATAAAAGGTACTCGTATTAGACCATATATGGGATAGCGGCGAAGCCTCAAAAGTAGTCACTTGCGCGTCTGTCAGGATAACTTTATGAATACCAGGCCTATCAAGTAGTCTTCCAGCAGGATCCTTTATCGCAGGGACAAATTCAATATTTGGATTTCCACCATTGGGGGACCTATCGTTTTTACGGCCAAATACATTGTTCCACTGATTAATCATATCGTACAGAACAGCCTCGTCCAAACGTTGGTAAGCATCCTCGTAGCGCTTTGGATTAATTACATGAAATATGACCGGTATTTTTTTGACGCTCCCAACGGCAAGCGGTTCCTTAACTTTCACCTCAAAAAATGAAGGCTCATTTTGTGGCGCTATTGGTGTAACTTTACTGCCAAAAGGTGGAAACTCACTCAAATGTGCCGCAACTGATTTGGTCGAACGAATGCCATCTACGGTGGCATAAAACTGTAATTTATCTACCGCGGAAGAAGCTATTTTAAACGGTGAGGAAACAGGTGTGCCATCGGCAAGAAAAAATTTGATTTCATGATCCCGCCAACGCTCTTTAGGTACTTCTCGGTATGCAGTTCGTTCAACAGAGTCAATATCTGTATAAGTTCCGTTCTCTATATATATTTTTACGTTTAAATCCAGCTCTGATAGATCATCAGCGACCAGTACGCTGCTGCTTGCCTGACAGGTCACTTTCGCTATGCTATAATCGTTCAGTTTATAGTCGAACGGCTTTTCTTTCTTGCATGAGCAAAACGAAAGCGCTACGATCACTGACATGAATAATTTTATATATCTCATTTCAATTGATTTAAAATTTATTGAATAATAATAACATCGCTCCAACCCGGATTCTGCTTGATTCCAGGATTTTTCTCAGTCTCAGAATCTGGGATCATAAACTGGTATCTCCAGTCATTGCCTTCTAGTTTGGATTGATTTCCTTGAACGGTTCTTATTTCCGAAGTATGAGAACGTTTCATATCCAGCCAAAGAATGTCTCCTTCCAAAATAAATTCTCTTTTGCGTTCTTTTAAAACTTCGGCAACCAACTCCTGCGCGGTTCCAGGGCTGTAATAACCATCGGCATCACCGCTATAGCGTCGAGACTGCCATACTTTCAAAACCTCTTTTGCCTTATCAAGGTTAGTATGGGCTAACGCTTCAATCCATATCAGATATTGCTCCGAAAGGCGAAATGCCGGAAATTTGCGATAAGGCCCCAAAGCAGCCAATTTATTGGAGATGGGATTTATGTCTGCTGGAGTAAGATCAGCAATAGGCGTTGTTTGTTTACTAGCGGGTAGAAACCAAGCTCTCTTACGCAGATCATTATCATGATATAAAGAATTCCATAAGTCAAATTTATACCCATAATTGGTATAATTTGCAGTAATCTCATTCATGTTAAAAATTGACTCTGGGTAACCATCAGTACCTATAGCCCCGGTCACAACAGAACCCGTGAAACAAAGGCGTTTCAAATTTGGCAGATCCAATGGCAATGCCCCAGCAGCAGCTTTTTGATCATTAATAGCCAGATCGGCATATTTCTCAGCCTGTGCCCAATATTCAGTAGATCCAGAGACGCTTGCATACCAGTGATACACTTGCGCCAACAAGCGATATATAACATTGTAATTATAAAATATATTATAAGAAGTTCGTGGCGCAGTTCTATTGATCATTGCTTCCGCATCCCCTAGGTCATTGATAATTTGGTCAAATACTTCTTTTTGGGATTTCCTTGATAAATCTAGATCTTTGTAATTTGCATCAATGCTCGTATTCAATGGAATACCCAATGCAGGATCATCAACTGGGCTATAATATTGCAACAACTTAAAAAGTGAAAATGCCCTGTGCACCAACGCCTCCCCCACCACATAGTTCTTCATCTCTTCGTTATCCTTGGTTTTTAAACCCTCGGCGATGATAAGGTTCATGAAACCTACTATAGCGTAGTGGGACGCCCATTCAGGGTTATTTAGCTTCGTTCGGTCAACAAGCCTTTTCTCAACCTCGGTTAATGCGGATGGTTTTGTATCTAAATTATAAAAAGACCAAACATCAGCATATTCAAGATATGTGGTACTATAATAGCAGTCCCGTAACCAAGGTCCTGGTGCATCCCCTACAAATTTTGCATTACGCTGGAAATTATACAAGTAAGATGCAAGCGTTTGTTTTATGGATTGCATATCAATCAGAAACCTTGTATCAGCAGGGGTATATTGCAAATATTTTTTACAACCTTGTGTTAAAGAGGTTGCAAGTAATACCATGGTGATTAGTATGTATCTTTTCATCTTAAAATGATAATAGCAGGTTTAATAAATACATTTTCGTTCTGGGATAGCCAAAAGCATTACGTGTCGTGACATCCACAGCTTCCGCTCCGGTTAGCACAAATAAGTTTTGCGCCTGTAATCCGATCTGCGCAGATTGAGCGCCAATCTTTCGCACAAAAGATTTATTCAGATTGTACGTAAGGGCTATTTCTCTTAGATCAAGATAATCACCTTTCTGAAATTTGTCAGATGTCAAATAATAGGTATAAGCATCCTCATTGGTGGTAATGGCAGGAACATTGGTAATGTCCCCCGGTACTAGCCAGCGATCTTCTACATTCATTCGCCTATTCAAACGCGAAGTATATATCCCTGCTGCTTGACCTGGGCTATTGGAAATTGTAAAATCTCTTTCATCAAATTTCCGGATCAAATGTCCCACAGCGTAAGAAAAGCTCGTGCGCAATTCAAGTTTTTTCCAGTTGAATGTTGATGTAAAACCTCCAGTATAACTAGGAGAAGAAGAGCCCAATTTCACCATTGAACGATTCAGCCATTGGGTCCGGTAATCTGTAAAACCTCCAGGATTCACATTCAGACCCCATACTGTTGGGACTTCATCAATAGGTATATTCTTTACTTCGGCATACATATTCCGTGATTCCTCTGACAAGACGACTTCTACATTGCCGGTCGAAGGATTTACACCTGCATACCGATAGCCGAATATGGTACCGAGAGGATACCCCTGGATATTCGTCGCACTTGGGATACCCCCAAAAATATTACGGGTAGAATTGGAGGGGTCATTCCAGTCTAACGGTGAAGGGTAAGGACCGCTCAAAATACGATTGGTGTTTCTTGCAGCATTAAATGAGGCAATCCACAACAAATCTTTTTTGAATTTGACACGAAAATTTAAATTCAACTCCACACCTTCATTTTTGATGGAATGTATGTTCATCGCTAGATGTGGAACGCCATACGAATTTGGTAAGTTAAACACATCACCGAGTACATCATGGGTAACATTATTATAGTAGTTGATCATACCACCGAACCTATTACGGAAGAATGAAAAATCAAGTCCTACCGACCGTTCCTCTTTTTTCTCCCATTTTATGCTTGGGTTGGGATAGCTGACCATCCCTGCGGTATACTCGTTATCATAAGATCGGTTAGTTAACCTGATATATGCATAAGGTAATGCTGATTTATTGATATTGCCCGTAAAGCCATATACTCCACGAAAAGCAAATTCAGATACAAAATCAGGAATCCAGTTTTTTATAAATTTTTCGTTGTGAAGATTCCATCGACCACTAACAGACCATAATGGTACAAACCTATTTTTGGGGTCAATTGTAGAACTTCCATCAAAACGCAGATTCGTATTTACTACATACCTATCGTCATAAGTATATGAAAAAGCGCCAAAGAGACTTCCTGTACGATCCTGTCCGCCATACAAATAACTAGAAAGCGCACCAATATTTTGAGTCAGTCCGGAATTCAGGATCGGATTCCATGGAAAATCCGGAAAACCACCAAGGTTGTTGTTAAAATCATACATTGGTAACTTGAACGAAGAATTCCAGTTTCTTTTATCTGTAATTTCAGCTCCTAAGTAGACATCAAAGAAGTGAAGATTACTGATATCTTTTTTATAGTCAAAGCCTGCTCTTAATGAATAAGCGGGGGAACGTCCAAACCCTGATTTCAGATAACCTTTATTATACTCTGCCGGCACTTCATATGGTGGAGCAAATGCGGTAGCGAAAGGAAAATTTATATACGACGCATAGGTATTTGGCGAAGCCCCGGTCTCGTTATTTAATGTAGAATACGTGAAACTCCCATATACTTCTCCTTTAAGCTCGGGGGTGATCCGCCAAGTTAAATCCAACTGGGAACTCAGATCAGAAGCAATATCTTTTTTATAGCTTTCTTTTAACTCCCTGATGATGTTGAAGGTATTATACTCGTTGCTATTATAGTTTAAATGACTTTTGTTCAAAGACAACCAGGTCTGATCCCAGGCATAAGAACCATCGTCGTTGTACGCTTTTTCATAAGGATTGGCAAATACTGCATATTTAAATGGATCAACTTCCGACGAATGGTTTTTTGATTCCCGATAAGACCCACGAATGGTAAAATTTACACTGACATTCTTATGCGGACGATAGCCTATTTTTGATGAGATATTGTACTGATTATATTGGTTTGAAATTAACGCACCTTTTTGATTTGTTATTCCCATTGAACCATAGAACGATAATTTATCACTGCCACCTCTCAATGAAAGATTGTGATTTTGATTAAAACCTACCCGGTATATTTCATCAAACCAGTTTGTATTTACATTCTTTAGTTCCTGTATCCTAGCCTGGTAGTCTTCTGTCGAAATAAGTCCTTTCTTCCAGTCGCTCCTTAGCCATGCTGGTTGTCCAAGCTCACTTGAAAGATTGAATTGCTCCGCCAGAGCAAGCTCGTGATCTACCTTCTGCTCGGCATTCATAAAATTAAATGCTTTCATCTTAGGTGCTGAACTCACAGCAAAATTACCTTGGTAGTTAACCACTACTTTTCCAGCAGTGCCGGATTTCGTTTTGATAACAATCACACCATTTGCGGCACGCGAACCATAGATAGCGGTAGATGCCGCATCGCGAAGGACAGTAATGGATTCGATATCCGTAGGAGCTAATGCACCTATACCATGATCCAGTATGGATTGCTGGATATTACCAGAATTGATCCCCTGGATAGACATTACCCCACTTTGCAAAGGTAACCCATCAACCACCCATAAAGGCTCTAAATTTCCGGAGATGGAGTTACTCCCCCTGATACGAATATCGGCAGCGGCCCCTGGCGCACCATTTGTCGTGATCGCGTCCATACCAGCTACCTTTCCAGCAAGCATTGACGTAATACTTGTAAAAGGAGTTTTATCAACATCTTTTATGGTCGTTGCTGATCCCCCGGTTCTGTCTTTGATAAGCTCCTGATATCCGGTTGAGACAACTGCAACCTGGACTTCATCCAGACTATTGATTTTTGTTTTCACCCCCACAATAGACAAATTCTTTTGTCCATTTACCTTGACCTCCAACGTTTCGATATTACCTGCTGAAATTACCAATGTGGCATCATCATCTACACCCTGCAATGTAAAATAACCATCCTTGTTGGTAGGCGTCCCTTTTTTTGTACCCTTTACCACAACACTGGCCAAAACGGGTTCACCGGCTTCATTGGTTATACGGCCCTTGGTATCGATGAAAAGCGAAGAATTAAGCCCTTTCGTTTCTTTAGGCTTTTCATTGGCCTCTTTGCTTTTTTCCTTAATAAATACCGTCCGGCCATTAATGCTAAATGTTAGATTCTGGTCTTTCAATACTATTTTCAAGGCCTCCTCCAAGGGAATATTCTTTAGATCAACAGATGCTAACAGCTTGTTTTCCAAATCGCTCAGATTGTAGAAAAAAGACATTCCCGACTGTTTCTTAATTTCCCTAAAGACTGTTTCGAGTTTTACCTTTTTCCCCGAATAGGTGACTTTGCTTTGAGCTATGCCCTGTGCATTTACTTCTAAAAACACAACCGTTAAAAGCGCAAAAGTCAACTTCGAAACTTTCCATGTATGCGATGTGGATTTCCTCCTACCGCAGTTAATTAATTTCATAATTTTACTTAATTTTTGGTTATGATAATGCCTTGTGAGTGGAAGGCCTGCATTTAGTTTGTCTTTTCTTCATAGATTCATGTCTGCAATCATTTCTCTTCGTTAGGATTTATTTATTTCTCTACAACTCGTCTATCAGATCCCCTAAATCTAATACAAGTTGTAATATGTATATATACGACGCTCAAGAATGTAATGTCAAAAAGAAATTTGAAAATATTTTTGTGGCGTCTATTTTTTGTCCTTTTTAAGGTTAAAGGATATAAAAAAAAGAAGCCTTATCGACTTCCTTTTTGTTTTTGAACTTATTTTACTTTATGTTGTATTGCCTTGTACAGGTATTTTCGAAATTCTTGTTCCACTTCAAAAAACTGGGAGGCTCGGGCATGGCCAATAATCTTTGCAAATTTTAGCCGATATTCCTTTTTTATCTGAAGTTCCCTGGCGTCATATTGCAATATATCCCTGGAACTGCCTCTTACACCTTTCCGGGGTATACCACTCAATTTTTCTTTCCGGATATCCCAAAGCATTTCGTTATATTCATTATACAAGGGGAAAAACCGCTGTGCTTCCATTTGAGTCAAATGTAATTCTTTAGTAACATAAGTTATCTTTTCATTTTCGATCGCCTGAAATCTATTTTTGTCCTGCGCGACACATAGGACAATAGAAATTATACTAAAAAACAATGTTATCCATATATTTTTTTTGTTGAACATATTTTTGAAATGGTATAATGTAAAAAGTATTTTAGCTGCTTTTAAATATTTTATTATTAAAAGCTCTTGTTGAAGTTTTGTTTCATCCATATTTAGGGGATATGGACTATGTTATACACTAGATAAGATCAACCTCATCAGTATATTTAAATCATGTGAATTGCGCTAAACTTCTTGTCATTAAAGAAGGATTGTGCGCAACACTTTAAAATTCTGACTAAATTTAACCTCACAATGGTACATGACATTTTCCTTCATAACGCTTTTTTGAATATACTTTTGTGAAAAGGTTTAATCTTGATTGTAAAATTAACATTCTTTTTACTTTCCGATAGAGGACCGTTACAGTCAAAATTTATAAATATATCTTTTCAGATTTTTTTGTTGAAATTTCTTCGCCAGCAGTGCAAGTCATTCATGAGCACACTGGGATTATAGTCTACCCGATTAAGGTGGAATATCTGGTTGACGGTGAGAAAACAATATTTAATTGTGTCTGTACCTCTGCCTGGATCAATGAAGATGGCCACTGGGTATGTGCCATGCATACAGAGACAGAATCGAAAAAATAAGTTGACAACCGATCTTTGACCGGTTATAAACGCGATATTGGAGTGAGGGGACTAAAATTTGAAACCCTCAACCTCGGAAGTTTTGACGGATTTCCCCTTTCTTTTCCGATGCTGACCTAGGGCAATGAAAACAGTCAATCATTTATTGCATTATACAATAGAATTAACAACCAATTGTACACAAAAGCAGACAAATCTCAATTTTAAAAGAGTTGCCTGCTAAAGTGTCCAGGAGCAGGACCAAAAATCATTTGCCTACACCCTTCTTTCAATGGCTTTCTAGAGGAACCGAGGGGATCTGCTCCATCGCCAGACGATCAGCAAGACCAAGACAATGCCTACCAGCCAGAATTTGGCAGCAAATGGTTGCTTTTTGCTACGCAGTTCACGCTCGGTTTCCTTTTCCCTTCCTTGTCCATTTTTGCGGGTAAGGTCTTGCATATGCTTGCTCGTGCTGCCTGTTGACTGATGTCCCAATAAGCGTCCTGACTGTGCGAACAGTCCACTGTCCGCATGAAAGCGAAAAGCGGTGTCCGTCCAAAAGTACCATGAGCGGGAAAGTGTATCCTGCCGAAAGGTATATAGCCGCTGTCGCTGTTCAAGATTCTGCCATTGTAATTCTGCTACCTTCTGTCTGTCGCGCTGTTTATTTTCATAGATCTTACAAGAAGACATCGTAAGCAAGACAATGTGTATAGACAAAATATGAGTTCTTTTTATTTCCATAACCTCCCTCCCCTCAGTCCAGCCAATTTGAAAAAGCATAAATAGTAGCCAACGGACGCCGCTTGGACAATACCCGATTGTGTACATTTCCTTCCACCGTAAATACCCAGCGGTTGTTGCTCTCGCGGACGATCCCCACGTGGTCTATCCGCCCAAGCCGCTGGTTATAAATGGCAAAAAGATCCGCCCGTTGGACGCTGCCCTGCTCCACCTGCTGCTGCGTATACCGTCTAGCCAGCGGAAAGAGCGCCGCACTCCAGGCATTCCGAGGCGCAGTAAGCCCAGCCTGTCCGTAACACCAAGACACAAAAGCTGCACACCAGGCATGTCCCTTACCAAGACCCGTGTAGGCTAGATATTCTTCGACACGAGCACCATCGTTTTTGCCTGCTGCTTCCCTGACACCGATCTCCTGTACGGCAATGTCCACAATGCGTTGGCGAAGAGCGATCCTGCGATCCTGATGCCCAGGTCTGGCCCCCATAGCCATAGACCTGGGCTGATCTTCTGCTATTTCTCGCTCTATAGCACAATGGCCAACACTGCCAAGAAAGAGAACAGCGACAAAAAGAACACCGAGAAGTAAATAATGCATTGTTGCCATGATGTCAATTGATTAAAATGATAACTAAATTGCTGACGAAAGAGCTTAAAAGGCTGCCAGAGAATCTCCTGCAACCAACAGCAGCAGTAAATAGCCAGCATTCCGGCCAATACCCCAAAGACCAATACTGAAACCACACCGATATCCAGTACGCCAGCTGTGGGATCTATCGCCTGGAGCAGAAGACCTGCTGAAATAAATAATATGCAAAGACAGGCTAGCACAATTCCGAGCAGCTGCCGATTTGTTAAAGGCCAATAGATATCCTCGATATCCGAGACCAGTTGTTTTTGTAATGTTTTCATTTTTTTGCTGTAAAAATTAATTAATCTGATAGGTACCCAAATACTGACTCCGGGCATACTTTATACCATCTCTTTCATTGCAGAGCATATACAGCAGGAGCTCTTTCCCGATCAGCGATTCAGGTATGTCAAGGAAAACTTGCTTTTCACTCCGCAAAGCGAGGGACTGACTCCGTATAGCCACACCTTCCTTTACCTGATAAGCGATGAGCCTGACATGGTCATCCCATGCGCAAAAAGAAGCAAAGCTAGTATAGGATACACATATCCTACTTCCTTCTATTATCACGTCCAAGACCAGCAGCCCAGGTAGATTTCCATCGGCGAGCCAAGCTTTCTCCGGATCCAGACTGGGTACACCTGATTGGTCGGAAATCGCAACCTTCAAAACCTGTGACATGGCTAGATTAAATGGATAGACAAACCGTTTCTTACGTTTGGCTACAAATCTGAAACCCTCGTCAATGATCTCTTTCAATGGTCTCAAAAAACTGACTGCCAGTGCAAATCGTTTTTGCTGTGCCAATTGCGCAGGTGTTTTTTTATTTTTTCTATTTTTCTTCATGATGTATTTTGATAAGAATGGAATACCGTCCCTAGCGGACGGCATTCCAACATTAAAACCTAGCTGAGCTGTATCAGTCCTAAATAACTGCTTTTGGATACTCGCTTTTTCTTGCGGTCAGCCATAAATATCCACATATGCAGCTCGCCTCCGAGCAGGTGGGCCGGCACACCAAAGGTGACCGTTCCCGCACTTCGTGTCGGGACTGAAGCCGGTGCCAAAAACTCATCCTGCTCCGGATGATAACAGATGATGTAGACACCGTCATCATCTGCGGTCTTGTAGACATCATTGTTGGTCATCTCCCAACTTACGGTAAGCTCCTCATTTGCGTAGACCGGCGCTTGCGGCGGCCCTAAATAGAAAGCACCGTCCGCAATACGTATTTTACTGTAGTCCAGTGTAAAACTTGGATAAGCACCCTGGATTACCAGCGGCAGATTAAACTGAAATGCCGCATTGAGTGGCGTCAGCCGATCGGCCTTTTTCTGACCGAATCCCACCTGTAAATAGGAGGTGATCGGTAATAAAAATCGCATCACCAGCTTGAATTTCGCCTGCGTGATCAGCTGCTCTTCGGTAGCTGGTTTGTTGCTCTTTTTGTAGAGCCCTTTGAGGTAGTTGATACTCTTCCAGCTTGACCCTATCACGGAGCCGGTTTTACCACTTATTCCCCCATTTATTCCATTTACAATTGTTCCCATTTTTTTCTTTTTTTTAAAATTTAACCATCGTCAAGGGCTAAGACATACCGGTATTTAAGCCTGACAACACAAACGTAAAAACTTAAAAATCAAAAATATATACACAAAATCAGCTTGACAGAGTATTGGCAGGACGACTTCGGCAGATTAGCAGGAGTATGGCAGGGCATCCAAAAACAACTGCCTAAATCACAGCATGACCTGACCAAGACCAGTCCAATTCCTGCCGCTTTACCAGGCCGCGACAGTCGTGCCATAAGATGGGTTCGGGTCTAGCCTGAACAGCAGTATTGACTCACCCGAAGAGCCCCGAAGGAACAGTAAAAGAAAGGCAGGTAATAGGCAAAAAATAGGAAGGTATTGGTCAGGTATTGATGCGAATAAAAAAGGCCCTTCAAAAACGAAAGACCCCTAATGCTATAATCTCAATTTTACGGGTAACTCACAGGTTCCAGTAAGCACGTTTAAAACGTTCGACCGCTGTGGCGAGAAAAAGACGTTTTCCATTGTGCTTCCTTACGGTTCCCAGCATCCCCTTATGCTGATAGCGATACAATGTCCGTTCACTGACACCCACATAATCCTGCACATGGGCAGCGTCCCACCAGACCGCTTCTGTGTCTCCCGCTTCGCTCTGGTTATGTTTCATGTTATGCAGCTGCTTGTAGAGCATATGCAACGCAAATAAAATAGCTCCTTCATTCCCCCTGCGGATGCTATTTCTGGTTTTGTTTAAAATAATCCTCATAAATCAGTTTTAATCCGTTAATTATTTTTATTTTTTCTCACCTGCCCTCGTTATCACGGACAATACCATGCCTGCTACGTTTGCCTGTGATTGTGTTCTGTTCGATCCACTCATCAAAATAGGTATACTTCCCTCTTTCACCTCTTCTTATTTCTATCCCTGATAGGATCACAAGCTTGGGCGTAATCGCGGTAATATGCTTGAGTGACACTGCAAAACTCCTATGTACCTGAGCAAAGCTGGCCTTAGGTAAGCACAAGACCATATCACCAAAACTTTCGTTGACTTCGATATAGGTTTTGTCTTCGATCCAGATCCGGGTCTGATCATTTTTAGCTTCGATATAGATAATATCATCATAATTGAGCCGTTGTTTTTCCGTCCCTCGGGTCCCATAAAAAAAACATTTATTCTCCTGGTCAAGGTCATTCAGTCCACGTCCCTGAATTTTGTCTTTTGCTTTGGCTATCGCTTTATAATAGCGCTCCTGTTCAAAAGGTTTAAGAAAGTAATCGGTCACTCCATAATGGAACATTTTATCGCCCACCTCTCTATTGGTACTACAGACGATGACCTGAAGATTGGCAATTCCCGGATTGATACGCTGCAAACTTTCCAGCTGGCCCAACACATCCAACCCACTCACGATAGGCATCTCAATGTCCAGAAATAAGATATCCAATTTGAGACGTCGCAAGGCTACCAGCGCTTCTTTCGGATTGGTCGTTGCATAGGCACATTCGACGCCGTCCGTTAGATCTACGTATCTTTTTAATTCTGCGACAATGTCAGGGTCGTCATCTACTATGGCGATGCGGATTTTTCGCAGCCGCCCCTCCTGTTTTAATATTTTCTTTATCGTATCCATGTTTAAAAATTTATTTCCAGATTCAAATAAAATATGCCTTCATTCGTCTTTTGGACCAACGAGAATGCCTCACCATATTCGAGACGAAGCAATTGCATCAATTTTTCCAATCCTGTCCCGCCATCCTCAAAGATCCATGCCGATTCGGCGGCCACTTTATTTGTGCAACTAATTAATACCTTATCTGTATCGCTAAAAACACGAATAATACCCAGCTGTGCAAGATCACTAAAATCACCATGTTTGATCATATTTTTATACAGACTCAGGAGCATAATGGGAATAATTGGCTTATTCAATTCTCGAATGTCGGTAATAAGCTCAATCCCTCGCTCGTCATACAAACGCATGAGCTGTTGGAGGTAAAAAAGCTCATCTTCCAGCTTCCCCAGCATGCTTTTACCAAAATTTAGCTTACGCATCGCATAAGCCTGTATGCCAAAAAACAGATCGATTCGAATCAATGCTGCACTTCTTTTCCTTGCCAGCCGGGTGAAGCTCTGTGTAAGATTGCCCATAAAATGAACAGTCCAGTCGCGAAAGAGCTGCGTTTTTCGATTTTCTGCCGATTGTCCCCTCAACAAGCCCAAATGCCGGAATAGGCCAATTGTCAAATTATACCCGACTTCCATGGCCGCGATGATCAGCCCTTTAAGCGCAAATGAAATATAAAAGGTCAGCACATCAATGACAAAATCAACAGACTTGAAAAGATGAGGATTCTTTAGTACCCGCCGGCTCAATTCCGTTGGGAACTGATAAAGCAATAAAAATACAGCCAGCGCCGTTATCAAAAAATAACTGAGCAGGGTTAATATGGTACTTATCGAAAACTTCCTGAATAGCATACGTCTTAGCCAAGCCCGATTGAGATAGCTAATAATCAACATGACCAGCCCTACTGGAAACATGAGTGGCAGATGTCCCCATCCATATTTGTAAACGTTCACAGTGCTGACCCAGATAAAGTAAATTGTCCAGCAAATCGCATGAATACGGTACGGTAATGGTTTTAGAATATTGCCCTTGGTCATCATTGGATTAGGTTACAAGTCAAACAAATCTTAATTTAAACAGATTTAAAATTATTTAAAAAGACAATTTATAAATTAAAAGGGATTTTCGCAAAACTGTAACAAGACTGGGACATTAAGTAATGGCCCCGATTTCCTTAAATTTCTGGCAGGCTATTTCAAATTCCTTTGCTCCTATACCCACCGAAATACCAGTGGTTATATCAAAGAGCATCCCTGCATCACCAGCCAGAAATGGTAGCCAGATCGCATTCCTGAGTTTCATTTTGGCTGGATCAGCCTGTCCGTCAAAAATTGTCGGTAAGCACTCCCATTGGAGCAGTTCCTCCACATCTAAGTCCCGCAGCAACTCAATTATATATTGCATGGCTACGGAATAATCTGCCTTACTTTTCACACAAAAATCTTCGGTAATCCGCAGCTTGATTTGTCCGGCTATCGTAGTCACTATAAGTGGCCTAATGGGCATACCCGTCCAATGGGCTAAAGCAGTGACACCCTCACGTAGCAGTAAATCAGTGTCATGCAGTTTTATCCTGGCCCATCCCCTACTAAGATCACCAATACGCAGTTGCCCGTCAATGAATATGATTACATCATAGCCCCTACGAAGGGCCTCCCCGAGTTTTAGCAATGGATTGCCGCGATCAGCTTTAATAAACAGCAGTTCAGCTGCAGTAGCTTCACGGCCAAAGGACAGTTTGTATTGCTGCCTATAGATCTGTCCCTGTTCTTCAAAGATATCTTCACGGAGCAGTATAGCCAGCTTTCGCCCCAGTGCCATGAGCGCTCTGGCAACCATCCCATATGGACCAATATGCATGCAGGACCAGATACGAGGCTGCCGATCGAGCAGCGGCAAGGAACTGGTCAACTGATCCAATAAAGTGTCATCTGTCCGATAATGCTGTTGCGCCAGCCAACTTTGCTGCATCTGCAGTAGCCTGATCAGATTATCCTTGCTATGGATCAATTCCCAGCGGTATAAAACAGAAATGCTTTTGAGGATCCGGTACCATCGATCGGTACCAAGGAATAATTTTTCGCTTGTTATTTCAGGACTTTTTTCCTGCTGTTTAGATATAGTATTCATGGTTGTTCGAATAAATTGGTTATTAAAAAGAGGGTGTCCGGATCACCCAGTATTTTTTTGCTGAAGCGTTATAAGTAGTATAAACTACATTTTTCTTCCGCAGATTCGATCATGAGCTTTACCGTTTCCGAATTGGAAAATGTATAAAGTGCCTGATCAGCCAAAAGCTGCATTTTCATAAAAAGCTCTTCCATAGCTATTGCATCTCTTTTTATCCATACTTAGCACCAAACTTGCCTTGTTCGGTCACTTTGCTTCCGGGCCAGAAAAGCGAGGTGATCACTTGGCTAATTTGGCAGAAATGCAAGAGTTAAGGATCATTTTTGGATGCATAGGTGCTGCGAACCTGTGAATCCTAAATTTGGCTAACCGTCAAATTCCACCGTATCTCACAACCGGTCCAACAGCTCTCCAATACCATGCACAGTTTTTTTTGGTCGTATTCCCTGTTTTTATTAGAATCTATGATTCAGGCCATTACAAACAGTAAACCAAACAGTTAAGAAAACCTATGTTAAAACCGATCATTTTATGGAAAGAAGTTATGACTTTAACCTACCCGAGGAATATCAGCTCGTCGAGCTGCAAAAGCATGAATTGAGTTATCCCATTCGCCACGCTCAAGAGCGGCATTGGATATCGCCCGACAATTGCATCAGCGAACAGACCTTTGACGGCCGCTATGGCTATCTCTATTACTATGAGTTTTGGATAGAAAAAGAAGCAACTATCCCAGTGTACATTACATTGGGTGACCTACATCTTAGCTATTCACTACAAAGCAGCTCGCCGATCCGACAGCATCACGACATCGATAATTTTGTGATGGATTTTATCGAAGGGCAAGGCGCTTATCTCTATCTGGCCAAAGGCGAATATAAGGTTAGCTTACCACAAGGTCATCATATCTTAGTCGGTTTTATATTAGATGCAGGGCTGTTCAGACCACCTGCCAACCGGCATTTTAATTTTTTACAGCATCTCGTCAATGCCAAAAAGGAGCAGTCCATCCGATCGGATAAAAGTGTTACATTTCGTGTAGGCGAGGTGACCAAGCGTCAATTGCAATTACTTTTTAGCAAGATCAATCCCCACATTCTTGATAATGAATATATGCTCTTAAAGCACCTGATCTTTCTGATCCAGCTGAGCCGGTTTAAGATAAGCGAGGATGGTGAGGAACAACTGATTGACCAAGCACGTAATTTATTACAGATTATGATTTTGCATCAAGGGGCTAAAGTCAGGTTATCGGATGTTGCCGCAGTGCTTTTAAAGTCCAGAGATCGTATCAACGAAGAACATAAAAAACAGTATGCTTATACATTTCATGACTACCGCAATCAGTTGCTCCTGGACTATATTGCTTCCATTATTGTGGGCAATGAAAAATTAGCTACCACTGCTGAGGAATGTGGCTTCAGCAGTATCAATGAGCTTCATAAATTTATCAAAAACCAGACTGGACTTACTCCACTGACCTTTAAGCAACAGCAGGAAAATGTGGGCAATGACCCATCGTCTAAAAATGATCTTCAAGAACCGCCCTCCTAGCCAATCCTATTTTCTACCAATCGACAGCTTGTTTTCTGCTTAACGCTCGGCCTTTTATCATTGTAATTTAGCCTAATAAAAGGTAGTAAGAGATTGAACAAAACAAAAAATGAAACAACACGAAAAATACAATCAAAACGATGGGATTGGGGCAGAAGCTAGAGCGCCAAATAATACCCGAAGAAATAGATGGGAAACATTTATAGAAGTCTACATCCTATTTGCATTAGTGATGTTGATCTTATTGTTTTTCGTGACAGGGCTAGGTAAAGTGTTTAGTCGTTCGGTTTTTGTAAGTCAGCTGAATAAGCAGCCTCTTCCTGACTGGTCAACAGCCATTTTAAGTTATCTATTGCCGATACTGGAACTGGGGACGGTAGCATTGTTATGTATTCCCAAATTAAGATTTTGGGGATTGGGACTTGCTATTTTGCTGATGACAGCATATACAGTTTATGCATATTTAGCTTTCATCGAAATCTATGGTTATGTTCCCTGTGCCTGCGGTAAAGTATTTGAAAAGATGAGCTGGAAGCAGCATTTCTTTTTCAATCTGGGCATTACATTACTAGGCTCTCCAGCATTCTTTATGGAGTATAAATTAAAAAGGAGATTAAAAAAACTATGCATAGTGAACTCTGACGGGAGTTCAACCAACAGGACACTGGTCAATAACTGATCTAGATCTTCGCTCGGGATTGCGACAATTCAGATATATCATAAGCATAACCTAAGGCAAGTCACCGGGACAAGATTTGGAATAATTAGAAACCAATGATCTGTATTTATAAACATTAAAATATTATCAACATGAAAAGAGTAAAATTATTTGTTCCAATTTTGGGAGCAATCTTAGGAATGGGTGTCTATGTTGGACACGCCAATGTAATGAGTAAAAAAGCAGCTAGTACTGCCGAACAATCATGGGAAGTTATTGATCCTACAGGAGATTTGACTGATCCCAACAACTATCAATCGTATTCGGGCGATATCGCAGATTTATGTCCGGAGGATGATGTTTTTTGTGGCATCAAAGCTGAAAATAATGCTGGCAAACCACAAATGACTCCACAATTGGAAGCTGAAATCAATAGCGGAGTGCCGACATCACATGTATTTTATCGAGGTGAATAGGGGCGATTAAGAAAAGAGAGGGCATTTAGCCCTCTCCTCTTACTATGGATTTTGCAGCAGATCGCCTTCGACAATAATCGTTGGCGGAATCCACATGGCAAAACGTTTATCATTCGGCTCTAGCACATACGCTTTTCCATCGACAATCCGTTTTATGCTTATGCCAGCATCATAAAGCTTATTCAATCGCTTAATATCAGCCCATCTGATCCCAAATCGAAAAGCCAGTTCTCTTTCACGTTCACCCAATATAAAATTGGTCAGTCCGGATTTATCTTTGGGTATGATAGGTAGCTTACCTGATTCAAAGCGTACTTTCAATAAATCCGTCATGGTATTGTTTGCATCAAGCAACTTATTTGATCTCGCTTCACATTCCGCTTTTATCAGATAAATTTCATCTGTGGCCAGGCCCGCAAACTCAGCCGTTCCTGTTGGTCCGCCATAGCTTCCCTTGAAATTAAAGAATCCATTTGTACTCTTTTTAAAGTATAGTGATTTCCTCAGATCGCCCTCAGGGTAACTTTCGAACAATAGCGTGTCAACATAAGATTTTGTTCCACCAAATATTTTGTCTGAAGCGGCCAAGCTACAGTGGAAGATCACTTCGCTATTCATGAGTTCAAAAGGTGTCGCAGCATTCGGCGGGATAAGATTATAGTTGATCAGATCAGGTTGGATCTGCAGGCAAAGGGTCGCGTACTTTAAAGCTTCATCCAAATTCCCCATATAGAGCAGTGTCCTTGCCAAAAGAGCGTAGACAGCAGCTTTGGAAGGTCTTGTTTTTTTGAGCGGCAAATCGGGAAGCAATGAAATTGCTTGTTTCAGATCGCTGATGATCTGTACAAATGTTTGTTCTAAGGTGGCCCGCTGGAAACTGATATTGATATCCGATGTATTACGAAGTGGTATCCCTAGTTCAAGCTTTGCTGTACCATCGTCATAAGCAGGTGAAAACTGCTGTACAAGCCAAAAGAAATTCCAGCTGCGATGAAACAATGCCGTTCCTTTTGTCAAGTTTTTATCTGCAACCGTTAATCCATCAAGCGCGGCCTCGTCGATATTGTCCAAGACAATATTGGCATACATAATCTTTTTATAACTTTCAGACCAGTCAGAAAGTTTCGTCTCTTTATTGTTCAATAAGTAGATGTCGCTGAGCTCGCTCCCTAGGCTTTTCACATCATTATCATTCATGAAATAATAGTCAGCGGCCACATCCATCCCAACGGGAAAACTACGAATGGTATACAGTTCATAGTCCATTAGAGCCTGCAAGTCTTTGACCGTTTTGGGAATTGCCAAAGAGCTCTTGGATTTTTCCTCCAAAAATTTATTACATCCAGCCGTAGTTACCAACATGCAGCCTAAGATCAGCCGAGTTAAAAATCTGTTCATAATTTTAAAATTGAGCGTTAACACCTAAGGAAAATTGTGCTGGAATGCGTATCGTGATGCCATTGGGATCCAGGTCAGTCTTTGTTGCTTTCCAGATAATACCAAGATTACGGGCATAGGCCTGCAGTGAAATACGTTTGAAATAAGTCGACTTGGCAGGAATCGAATAACTCAAACTTACATCCTGAAGCGAAATGTTATCCCCCTTTTCGACCAGGATATCCGAATTGATATAAAACTGATCCCTATTCGAGTTCAACGGATAGATAAATGCAGGCACATTGGTCGCGGCTTCGTCCCCCGGTTTTTGCCAGCGTTTGTAATAATCACTATGCAGCGGCGTATTGGATGACAGAGACGAATAGTTGACCGATTCCCTTCTGAAAAAATAGTTGAAGCGATAGGCAATGTTGACACCTAGCTCCCAAGCCCCATAAGTAAAAATATTCCTTAGGTTGCCAAACTGCTCCGGTACTGCCGGACCATGAAATACCAGGTCTTCGAGCGTTACCTTTGATTTTAGATTCGCATAGTTCATATAAGGCTCACCTCCCACGCTAAATTGTGGACTGCCAGTATCCGAAGTGAGCCCCATAAAGCGATAACTGACGAGATTATAAGCTGAGTACCCTTCTATTGGCGACAGGTTTTGTCCCGAAGCTACCAAATTGGCGATCACATTCGATTTATAGCTATACTTGGTAATCTTTGTTTTATTAGATGAAAGCAAAAGGCTTGTTCGCCACTTCAGAGCCGCATCAATATTCAGGGAATTGAGCTGGAGTTCCCAGCCCTGTGTTCGCAAACTCGCTGCGTTTCTATTGAGCAGATCGACACCTAGGGTCGGGTCCACATTGACAATAGCAATTAAATCTGTTGCATTTTTTCTGAAATAAGAAAACGATCCCGTTATACGATTCTTGAAAGCTGCAAAATCCAATGCGCTATTTAGTTGGCTCACGTTTTCCCAACGCAGATCAGGATTGGGAGGATTATTCACATAAGCGTTGGTAAACCCTCCCAATGAGCTCGCGCCGGAACTGTATGTTATAGTCGTCTGGGCAGGAATGGTATTATTGACATTTCCGCTTTTTCCATAGGTAGCCCGCAGAGAAAGGCGCGGCATCCATGTCCAGCTATAAAAACTTTCCCGGTCAATATTCCAAAGACCACCGACTGACCAGAGCGGTTTCCATCTATTATTGGTATTCACCCCAAATAAGTTGGACGCATCCCGGCGGGCACTTACAGAAATTGTATATTTCTTTAATAGATTATACGAGCCGTTAAAATAGACAGATACAAAACGGTCGACATTACGTTCATTATTGAAATTATACCAAATCCGCCCCCTTCCCAGCCCGGCATAATAATCATAAATGTTTCCATAATCAACAGGCTGGGATATTTCAAGATCCGGGTCATAACCATATTGCCGATAGGTATTCCCAAGTCCTCTATTATCCCTAATCTCCGTACCAACCAGCATGTTGATATCTCCGAGGCGAGCCTGCTTATCGTAAGAAAGCTGTGCCCTTACATTGTGTCCATATTGCCGGCTCGAAGTTCGATCCATGATATCACCCAGTGGAATGGGACGTTCGGGTAAATTTCCCTTCAATTGCGTGTATTTATTGACCAGGTCCCGTACATAAAATGAATTCCGATCCATGCGGTCCTGGTCGAGTCCATTTGACGTAAAATATTGATACCGCCACTCCGAGCGAAGTCCTTTACCCCATTCATATTGTGCCGCAAAGTCAAATTTGAGCACATTTGAATTATTGACTTTATCTAAAAACCTCTGATCCACCAACGGATAATAAGACCAGTCCAAGAGTTTACCTGTACCCAATGTATCCAGAAACCGACTTCTATAGTTCTGTTCCACACGGTTTGGATTCCCCTCCGTGTCTACAAGACGTGTATAAGGATATGCTGCACCAGCACTTCCGATCCGAACGGAAGTAATTCCATTGTCTGAGGTTTTATTCGCATTAAATTGTAAGCCACCGTTCAATATCAGTCGAGGTACCGGCCGCCATGTCTGTTGCGTGCGCAGCGTAAAACGGCTATTACCATTTCCTACGATATTGCTTCGTACCTGATCAAAACCCACCGACCATATGGATGCCAGCTTCTCGTTTCCGCTACTCAGCTGCATATTATACTGCTGATTGATTCCTTTTTGACGGAGGTATTTTGAGATGTCTCCCCGCAGATCACCCTGAGCAATTGAATTAAGCTTCGCATTAAGAGACATATCATCTATGAGGTTATTGCGGTGATCATTTAGCAGCTCCACGACGGGACTGATTACCGGATAATTGTTCCGGTTATTGAGCAGATTGTTGTAATAGCCCTGATCGAATAAAAAACGCTCCGTATTGATATAGGTCATATTGTCAACCTGTGAACGATAGTAAGGATCTTCTTTACTGACTACGGATAAATTGCTGGTCACCGAAAGGCGTATCGGCACATTAAATTTTCCTTTTTTTAGCGTAATGACTACTACCCCATTCCCCGCTTTGGCTCCCCATATGGAAGTTGCTGCGGCATCTTTGAGTACCGTAATATTTTCGACGTCATTTGGATTGATATCACTGATATCGCCTTCGTAAGGGAAATTGTCTACCACGATCAGGGGTCCCTTGATCGCAGCTGTAATGGTACTCAGCCCTCTGACCATAAAATCATTCTGCGCATTGCCACGCTTTTCAAATAATATCGCATTACTTAAGCCATCGAGCCTACCTAGGATATTCGTGCCTATCTGTCTATCGAGTTCCTCCTGCCCGATCACATCAAAAGCACCTGTTGCCCGTTCTTTTGGAACGGTCTGATAACCCGTTGAGACCTGTACCTCTTCCAGCTCATTCACTTTAGGACTTAGGTACACTAACCATTTGTATTGCTTTAAAAGTTCCAAAGACAGGGTATCAGGTAAATAACCCAGCCTGTGAAAAGTAAGACAGGTGACCTCTCCTTTTAAGGTCAGCTCCCCTTGTGCATCTGTAGCACCCAGCAGCTTGCCGCCACAGTCTTTTATTGACACAGCAGCTAGCGGTAATCTTGTATCTGCATTTTGAATTCGGATGACTTCTCCCTGCGCCAATGTTTTTAAGCAGGTAAGGACACAGCTGATTATTATGAGCAGAAAACTTTTCATCGTGCCCCCTCCTTTCCCTGAACTGCGACATAACCCTGCTCTGTCAGTTGCAGTACAGTGCTGTCGCCCCGATATCCATCTTCTCTAAGTACCAGCATGACCAGATTTCGGTTTTCAAGCGACAAAGTCATTCCCCGGGCAGCAAATGCTTGCTTTAATTGCTCCAGGTCATTGATATTATCCGGCAATGTGATACTGACCTGATCGCTGAGCCCCGTCTCATCAATCATAAACGGCAATGCGGCAATCTTCCTTCGGTTGAAAAGGTTGGGGATATGCTTGACCGCAATACCTATAATGGCGTTTTTTACCTGCTTGTAATCATTCTCCGCTTTTTGCAAAAATTTTCCGTTTGCAGTGCCATCACTCTCCATCAGGCCATTTAAGATCACTTTTGGAGATTGAGTGGATTCCTTGTTTATGATCAGCTTCCTAGGGTCTGCAACACGTATCACCAGGCAGTTTACATTCCGCTTCTGATATGATGCTGTCATGCCTAGATAGAAATTAAGGTCACGCTCCATTTTCCTATAGATCGCTTTATCCTCATAAGTGATCGGGCTCACAGACTCGTAGGTATATTCCCAAAAATGCTGAATAGTGCTCAGCTTATTGACTATACGATCGGGATCACTCACTTCCAATATACATCTGGAAGGGATCCTGGCTATACCCGCGCTATAATTCGAGCTATACTGAAGGGCGACTGCATATTGCATAAAAACATTGAGATTAGGTACGACTAATTGTTTGTAACCCTGCAGGGAATCCACATTAAACACAGAGGCCTGAGAAATTCCCCTACCGTAAGGCAAAAGTGTACTGTAATAATAATTGTGGATTTTATTATCATAATATGGGCCAAGCAGCGGTCTCTTAAATTCGATGACCTGGGCTGCTACTGGTACAGCATTAGTATCCCGGATCATTTGCCGCAGCGCAGGAGCATTCAGCTCACTGGGCTCCGACAAAGAGCGCACTACCCCCCTGTTATCGATACATACTGTGAATGGGATACCACTCTTCTCAAAATATTTGGTCAACAGCTTATCACCTACGACAGAGGAAAATGTATTTTTCAACCCCTGCGACCGGATAAATTCACTTTTATTGATGAATTTTTCGATCGCTGCACGGTCCTGATAAGTAACTGAAAGTACTTTTATCTGATCACCAAGATCATTCTGCAACTTATAAAGGCCTGGAAATGCGGCTATGCATGATGAGCACCAAGTAGCCCAAAAATCTAGGATGATTAACTTTTTACTACTATAATCACGCAGGGTCGTCTGCTTTACTCGAGCCGGGTGTCCTACGACATCAAGTTTCAAATCCCAAAGAGCCTGAGGGATAGTATCCCCTATTTTGAGATACTTGATTGGTAGCCCATCGGCCCCGCTGTCCTTGCGGGGCGTCTGAGCCGATAAACTAAACATAGAAACTAGAAGGTATAAGGTCACAAGTACCGTAATTTTTAGTATTTGAATATATAGTAGTGCGCTGCTATTGGATTGTAGTTTTAATTTTTTCATCATTTTAGGAGTTGGTATTGGATGGGGGTACGATTAAAGAAATCCGAGATTGCTTTAGAAGTATCTATCGCTTCTTTGTTTACCTCTAGTGAAATAGATACCTTACCGAGATCCAACTGAGTCATACGGATCATAAAATAGGCTATCAGGACGCGGAGAAGTTCGATAGAAAATTCAGACAATTTTGGATTATCCTTTTCCCTATCACCAATGTCAGGTTGCAATGCAACAATATAGTCATGAATTGCGATTAAGGGATACCGTTCCCAAAAGTTCTGAACATTCTTAACAGGATCATATCCTGATTGATGCGTCTCGAAAATCACTATATCAAGTAGGACTAGGTGGACGTAATTAGATTTCATTCTTAAGATTTTAATGGCGAGCTTAAGGCGTAGCTTTTCCTGTCCGACTAAATCAGCTATTTTTTCAGGCTATACGCCAGGTGTAATAAAATTGATTAATTGGGGGAGCTAGAATTCTTTTGAATAAGTATCACTAGGTAAATAATTGGGCGTCTCGAATTCCATAGCTGATGTGACCAGATCATTGCTGGCTGAATCGTACCGAGCTACTCGGGAGATTTAATAATGTTTTTTGTGGTTTGTTTTTTCATTTGATATAAAATAAAAAAGCATTGATTACACTATAACAATACATGTAATCAATGCTTTTTGTAGTATTTATACAACAAAAGTTGGGTGATCGCTTACTGTCGCCGTAACAAAAGCCCTGGCGAGGCCCCTAATCTCTGAGGAGCGATTAGGATGACAATACGGCGCTGATAAGTAAGCGTCAACCCTACCTCAGGAAATATTTTCCAAAGATAATGAATTGACGCATTACCACACTCGTATTGTCATTAATTAAATCGCCAGATTTGTTACGAGTATTGTTATGAGTCTATATTTATTAGCTTATGTTATTATTAATGTCTTTTCTATAATTTCATTTTTTTAATACAATAACAAAGATAAAATTAAAATGTAATACATGCAATACATTTTAATAATATTTTTTGAAGTCTTTAGTCTTTATGGAGAGTAAAGCAAAAATTAGTAAAATTGAACAATATATAATTGACTTTATTTATAAACTGAGGAAAGAGAAAAACTTAAATCAAGCTGATATCGCCACAATTATTGGAGTAAGCCGAGTTTTTGTAACCAATGTAGAAAATCCATCAAATAGAGCCAAATATAATATCGATCACATCAATGCCTTAGCTGACCATTTTGGAATGTCTCCAAGAGATTTTTTGCCAGAAAAAGCTATAATCTAAAACAATAATCAACAAATTTGGACAAGTACTCAACTGGAAATATTACCCTATTTCCCATTGAAAACAATTATAAAGTCTTATGGAATTTTTAAGGTAGTAGGGAGTTCAGATATTTTATGTTAAAACTTCACGTTATTACTGTTAAAGCAAATAATCCACATTTAAATTTCTTACGTTCATCATTTGCTCTTGCTGTACATAAATGTTTCTAAAATCTATCAAGTTCTTTAGGTCTTCGTCATCTGGATGAGGAAGAATTACATGGTAAATATATTCCTGATCATCCAAATTATAACAAACCTTTGTTACTAGTAATTTAAATTGTTCATTTTCTACAATACCAATATTATCAGGCATGTTTACTCCTAAATTATTAGTAAATATTAATGGAAAGTCTTCGCTAACTTCTTGTTCTGCTAGCTCTTTTATTATAATCCCATAAGAATTATTCTTTATCCCTTGAAAATTAAACAATAAACGATATCCTAGCTTCGAGAACGCTATTAGGTATGCCGCTTTTAATAATGCACTTTTATTGATTTCCGGGGTATAATCAACTTTAAACCTCAACTTTAACCCAGACCAATTATCTATAAGCCCCCTCTCTTTTAACATATTCACGGTTTTATTTGGAAAGCCGAATTTAACTTCCGCTTTTCCACCTTTTATTGGCCCACCATATAGTTTACCAGATAGTGCACCATTAATTATACCAGGCACATAAAATTTTGCATCTATTGGACCAACTCCATCTTTAAAATTTCTATACTTAAAGTAATTAAGTATTTTTTTATCTTTGGTTCCACCATCATTGTTATTAAACTCTTTGTCTGTCAGGATTAATGCTTTACCATTTAAACTGTATTGAGGAACATGCTCGATAGAAAGTTTATCGATATCCTTCCTATGGTAAGTTCTCAAAGACAATGGACATATGTAATGGTCGTGAAAATCGATTTTCACACCATTATCGTCTACGAAAATCAAATTAAACCGTTGAATTGTTTCGGTCAAATCTTTCGATAATTTTTCAAATATCTTTATTTTTGAATCTGTCTTCATATTCTTTTAAGCAAATTAGCTGCAACTACATTGTCTAAAATACCATAATATATCTGATTTTCTAGAGTATAGATTATTATATACAAGTTACCTTATCGCATTACTCATTATAACTAGTTTGGATTACAATTTCAGATAACTTTATTATTTTACGGTTTTCCTTTTTTTCATCTCTGTATACATGAATATATTTGAGATATTAATTTACTTTAATAATGTATTATGAAAATTTTCTCTGGATGGATCGTATTGTCCGTCATTATTGGTGTAATCGGGAAGAAAAATAAGTTTTGCTAACGGACTCTTTTTATCGCTAATATTTTCCTGTCATAGTTCTCATTCAGATACTTTTATCCAAAGATTCATGTTGAGCATATCGCCATATTTAAGCTACAAAGTAATTTTTTTCTTGACCTTTCTAAAATGGTACAATTCAACTGTAATATTCATTAAAGAGGAATTGTATTCAACTGAGAAAATAACTATATTAGAATGAATGTATATAGCAACTTTGCTAAAGCCTTTTATATAAGTCGATAACTATTTTAAAAAGGAAACTTTATTCGCTGTATTTTAATCAATTCTTTAAACATGAAGCTTGTAACCAAAGACAATCTTGAAAATTGGGCTAAGACTACTTTTTCAAAATCAAATCTACCATATCTTATTTCAAGATTAGTTAGAGCAACAACACCTAACAACACCAAAGCTGACTTCCCTTCTGGAAGTTCAACATTTATAGGCGGTTGGGATGGAATTGTTAGTTGCGAAGTTGAAACTGCTTACGTACCTCAAGGGATTTCATTATGGGAATTTGGAACAACGGACGACTGTAAAGGCAAAGCAGATGATGACTATGATAAACGAAAAAAAGACCCTTTAGAATTTAATCCAAGTGAGTGCACTTTTATATTTATCACGCCAAGAGTGTGGACGAAGAAGAATAAATGGATTAAAGCAAAGAAAACAGAAAACTATTGGAAAGATGTATTGGTATATGATGCAATAGACATCGAGCAATGGTTAGACAATGCTTTATCTGTTTCAAGATGGTTTGCATCTCAAGATGGGGTCGACTCGTATCCATTTGATGGGATAATGACAGCAGATGAGTTTTGGGAAGAGTGGTCAATTGGAGGGAAAAAGCTGGTGCTTCTTCCCGAATGCGTAATCTCTGGTAGAGATTATGAAAAGAACCAACTGCTCTCGACTTTACAAGGTGAACCAACTATTAAAGGTGTTAAAGCCTCATCAAAAAATGAGGCTATTGCATTCATCATCGCTTCCGCCAAAACATTTCCTATTGAAGAAGCAGACCGTTTTTTTTCAAAATCTCTGATTGTTGATACTGAAGGAAATTTTCGTGGAATACGAATAAATACTAACTCTCCATTAAATCTAATTCCAAGATTTGAAGATGCTCAACCACTTTATTCCGCTGTTTCTAAAGGTCATCATGTTTTGGTTCCGTTGGGTGCTGATGATGAGTTTAATCAAGAAACAATCATTTTGCCAATTATCGATAAATACGGACAGATAAAATCTTTAGTCGATAGCGGTATCTCAGAAAATGAAGCCGAAAAGTTTTCCCGAGAAGCAGGAAGAAATATTACTATCCTCAAAAAACTTCTCGGATTTCCGTATACCAAGGCAAAGTGGATGGAGAACGAAAACATTCGTGAAATTATACCTGCATTAATAATCGGAAGATGGAACGAAAGCTTTGTCGGTGACGTCGAATTGATTGAAAAGTTGTCAGGTCAAAACTATTCTGAGTATGCTGTTACCCTAAATAAATGGAAAAACCTTGAAGAATCTCCCATCATTCAAATAGGTGAAACTTGGCGGTTAACCTCTCCGTTGGATTTATGGACAAATTTATCTTCCTCATTGATTCCAAAAGATCTCGAATACCTTCAAGAATGTTTTGAATTAGCATTTAAAAGTGGTAATCCCCCAATTGAACCCGAAGATAAAAATAGCTATTCTGCTTATTTTTCCAAAAGTAAAAAATATTCTAATTGGTCAAGAGAGGGATTGGTTCAATCCCTAATATTGATAGGAAGATTAAATGAAGTAAAAATTCCTAATCTAAAAAATCCTCAGAGTTTTGTAGATGCTTTAATATTTGACTTACTGGATAACACGAGCGGAGAAATGTGGATATCTCTTGACCACGAATTGCCACTTATAGCAGAAGCTTCCCCTGAAAGTTTCCTGAAGGCTGTAAAAAAATCTTTAGCCAAAGAACAGCCCGAAATCATGGATATGTTTACCGAAGAAGATGGAATTTTTGATAAAACTAGCCACCATACAGGATTATTATGGGCGCTTGAAAGTTTAGCTTGGTTACCTGAACATTTATTAAATTCGAGTTTTATCTTACTTACATTATCACGGCTCGACCCTGGGGGACGATTGTTAAACAGACCATTAAATAGCATTTCTGAAATATTTAAGCCATGGTATTATCAAACACTCGCGTTATTTGATGATAGAATGGAGGTTTTAAAATACATTACAGAAAAAGAAAGAGAGTCGGGCTGGGCTCTATTAATTAATATGTTGCCTGATAGACGGGGTGTTGCACACCCAACCCACAAAATGCGCTGGCGCATGTTTGATAAAAATACAAATTTAGTTTATACCTACGAAGAAATATGGAAAACTCATTCCGAAGTTATAGAAATGCTGATATCAATTTTCGATAATGACGAACTGAAATTTGCTCAACTCATAGAGGAAATCCCAAACCTCTCTCCAAAAGATAGGAAGCGGGTACTAGAATGGGCGGAAAATACATACCAAAATGTTAAACAAATTAATTTTTCATCTTGGGAATCCATAAGAAAAATATTAAATCAACACAGGTCTCACCCTGACACGAATCGGGCTTTACCTGAATCAGAGTTGGCTAAATTAGAAACTTTTTATCACAAACTTCAACCAACGGACGCTATAGACAAATACATATGGCTCTTTAATGACCATTGGCCCAACTTTCCTGAGGGATTTAAATATGTGGAAAATGATTATAAGGAAGGACATATTCAGCAGCAGAACCGCATTAATACTGAAAGAGAAAAAGCGATAATAATTTTCCGTAGAGAAATAGGGCTAAATGAAACATTAGGATTACGCAAAAAGGTTAAACAACCAGGAGCTCTAGGTAGTGCTTTAGCTGGTATCATTTTCACTCAAGACGAGGTTTTAAAAGTTTGTGAATGCCTATATGACGATAAAAACACCATAGGCTTTATTCATAATTTTATTTATCAAAAGACTCTCCATGAAAATTTTAATTGGGTAAAATCATTGGTTTTGGATTTACAAGAACATGACTATAGCAATAAAGCAATATCAAATGCTTTAATACCACTAAATCAAAATCAACAATTGTGGGATTTCATTGCATCTTTGAACGAAGAAATTGAGAATGAATATTGGAAAAACGTCAACCCCAATTTTTACGGAGTTTCTGATAGAGAAAAAACGTTTGGGATAGGTAAGCTTTTAAAATACAAGCGCTTTTTTTCTGCCATTGATGTTTGTAATTACTTTATAGATGAACTACCAAGTAATCTTATTTCCGAAACACTTTTTAAGGCGGGAACAGAAGAATCTAATGAAACACCACGATTTAAAGGATATGTGATTGAACGGATTTTTGAAGAACTTGACAAACGAAATGATATTGACAAATCTACGCTAATTAAATTAGAATGGCTATTTCTTCCACTCTTAGATTCGTATGGTACAAGAAGAAATCCTATACTGTTGGAAGAAGAACTGACAAACAATCCGGAATTTTTCATCGAAATTTTAAAATGGGTTTATCTACCAAAAGATAAAGTAGTACTTGAGAAAGAAAGGAAGGGTATTTCTGATGATTTTATCCAAAACAGAGCAAAACAAGCTTACCATTTACTTCATTCTTGGAAGAAGATTCCAGGTATGAAAGAAGATAAATCGATTGATGCACCAACATTGCATGAATGGGTTTCTAAGGTAAGACAGTTGGCAAAAACAGTTGATAGGTTAGATGTTGCAGATTCCGAAATTGGAAAGATATTGGCTCAATATCCTGAGAACTTATCTCAGTGGCCACAGGAGGTTATATTCCAAGTTATTGAAGATGTTAACACACGTAGTATTAAGAGCGGTTATTCTACAGCGATGTTTAACAAAAGAGGGTCGACTTCAAGAGGCCCTTACGATGGAGGTAATATTGAACGAGCAAACGCTCGTAATTTCGAAAAATTAGAAACCGATTTCAAGTACAAATACCCAAACGTTGCCGAAATATTCAAACACATGAAACAAAGATATCTGGAGGATGCTAAGAGAGAAGATGAGGAAGCTCAGCGTAATAAATTAGAATATTAAAAATAGTTTTCAAACGAAATTGGTAAAACAACTATCTAATTTTTTGGACTTTATAAAATCATATTTATATTTGTAAAAATTATTACCTTTTTTAGGTAATAAAAATTTTAAAGAATGAAGATCACTTATTCTAATAAAATTAAAAAGAAGTTCTCATCGGCGACTGAGATCAAGAAAGCATTTGGTACTATGGCAAAAAAGCTACAAGCAAGATTAGATGATATTGAGGCATCACCCAACCTCAATGTCCTCATGCAAATACCCGCTGCCAATTGCCATGCGCTTTCTGGAAATCGGGATGGTGAATGGGCTGTAAATATTTCTCCTAATCACCGGTTGATTTTTGAAATAGACAACGATCCAATTCCGCTCACTCCAACAGGTGAGATAGATAGAATAAGAGTGACCGACATTCGAATTATTGATACGGCAGACTATCATTAATTCTAATCGAAATATAGATATGAGCAAGAACTTAGAAATAGAAAGAGAATTATTATCAAAACCTGGTGATACAATTTTAGAAACATTGGAATTTCTGAAAATGACGCAAGCAGAATTTGCTGATCGGATTGGCAAGACACCAGGAAAGGTAAATGATTTAATTTCGGGCAAAGCACCCATTACGGTGAACACTGCGCTTCAGCTTGAGAAAGTATTAGGTATTGATACTCAGTTCTGGTTAAATAGAGAAGCTAATTATCGTGAGAAATTGGCTCGAATAGAGCAAGAGGAATTTTTAGAACAATGTATTGATTGGCTTAAAGAACAACCTCTTAAAGAATTAAATGATTTGGGATTTCTATCTTCCAAAAAGCCTAATAGTGAATTGGCAGAAGAATGTTTAAAATTTTATGGCGTTGCCTCCCCTATTCAATGGAAACAGATCTATATTGATAATTATGTAGGTACAGACTTCAGAATGAGCAATAAGTTGAATGCTCACTTAAGTAATATGGCCGCTTGGCTAAGGATAGGAGAATTGAGACTACGCAAATTAGAATTACCAGGTTACAATAAAGATACTTTTAAATCTGTTTTGTTGGAAATCAAAACTATTGTTGAACAGCAACCAGAAGATTTCGCAGAACAATTAGAAATAAAATGTCAAGAGGCTGGCGTTGCAGTTATCTACTCCAAAAGTCTTTCAAAGGCGCCTATTAGCGGGGCGACAAGGTGGATTGCTGGTACACCATTAATCCAAATAACGGATCGCTATAAAACAAATGATCATTTTTGGTTTACATTCTATCATGAGGCCGGTCATATTTTGCTACATGGTAAAAAGGATATATTTATTGAAGATTTTGAGGAAATAGAGAATGATAAAGATAAAGAACAAGAAGCTAATGATTTTGCCCGTGATTGGCTTCTCCCAGATTCTTTTCTAGAAGCCATTGAAGATACAATAACAGAAGGTACTATTAGAAAAGTGGCGAGAGCATATAATACTCATCCTGCGATTGTATTAGGACGCCTTCAAAATTTAAACCGGGTACCATTTCATTTTGGAGGTAATTTGAAAGTAAAAATCAATCTAGATTATTTTATAAAGCATTAAAATCGTTAGCCATGGGTACACCTATTTATACACCAGTATTTAGATATCGTCAAGAAGAGAAAAAAGTTCTATCGAGCGTCGATTTTGGCGATAAAATATATCCTTATATCGAAATATTCAAGAAACTCGAGCGAAAGCATACTTCAAAGAAAAAAGCTGAACCTGAATTTCATCAAGTGTATCTTCCAATATTAAGGGCAATTAAAAGTGAAAAGGTCTTTATAGATCTACCTATTCAATTAAAGCCATCTAGTAGGATGAAAAAGGAAGTTCTTGAGTTCCAATCAAGGGTAATAGGTAACAGAACCGAGAGAACTGCTCATCTAATGAGTTTAAGTCTTTTAAGTCAAAAGGTTATTCCTGTTATCAGTACATATTGGCAAAGAACAGGAGAACCAAATTCTATTCTATTGCAAGAGGGAGATTTGAGATTAGTATTTGATAATCTAGCATTTAGGACTTCTTCACTAACATTTACGAATGACATGCAACAGATTTCGAAAGTAATAACTGAAAAAGACTATCTTTTCATTGATCTCGAAGAATACTCTCTTGCAAGTGAAGACGACTTATATTCCATTGATTTTATGTTGGATTATATTAAAAACTTTACAACATGTCCTGTAATTATTTTAAACAGTCCGATTCATCATAGTACGACCAACTCTGGATTAGATCACGGTATGCGAATCGATAAAGCGGACAATTTATTACAATCTACTTTTAGATCTTATGGAGCTATAGGCTTTGGAGATTATGTGGGTATCAAAAAGGACTTGTTGGAAGATGGTGGTGGAATCAGCCCAGGATTCATCTTTTATGATGCTGTCGAAAATTCATTCTATGGCTATAAAGGTAGAAATGGTAAAGAAGCTGATTTAGACGATTTAAGAAGCATAATAATCAGGGACGTCTTAAAGTCTGACCAAGTCACAAGAATGAGCTCCTCCCCTATTCAATATATAGATAACTTAAATCCGGGATGGAAATTGATTAAAGATATGTGGGCTGAAATAGAACCGCATAAAAGTCAAGCAAAATTTAAACGTATTGCCATGCTACATTACTTGTATTGTATTGATAAAAAAATAAAAGCGAATATAATAACCTAGTTATAGATAAGAGCGGGCTCTACATTTGTCTTAAAGAAAAATTGAAGATCTATTGGAAGGATTTCAGCAGAATTTTTAACAATAAAATCCCACCGCGTTTTGTATCGTTCCTTGAGTGTTATTTTGAAGATTTTATTAATTTCAATATTGTCAAGACTGCTCAAAATATCATCGGTATCTATTGTACCGAAATTCTTCAACAACTCTTTTTTCGTTAGCAGATTCAATTGTTCAGATGGATCCGTACTTTTATTGAAGGTGGGTTTACGGACAATTTCGTACCCATTTTGATCCACGGTAATAATCCCAAAACTTTTTGGTACAATTTCTAGGCATTTGACCAAGTGCCGTTCGTGAATGACTATGTTATTAAAGTCAAACGCACTTACGTAATCGCTAGATTGTTTTGAAAGCTTGGTTAAATTATCGAGGCTTGATTTGATCTCAAAACTCGTCGTGGCATCATCTACAGTAAGGAAATCTACTCGGCTATTTTTAACTTTGATCTCATAAGCCGCTACGACATCCCTATTAACGAAAGCTTTAAACAACTTGTACTTTAAAATAGGTTCTCCCTCATAACTATTCAACAAGAGATTATTAATCTCTTTATGTAAATCAAGCTTGCAAAATTTATTCGTTTTCTTTTCTGGATAAACAAGATTCAAAAGATTTCGCAACTTCGGTACATAGTCCAATGTACTATAAGCTTTTGCTATTTCTTTAACAATCTTAGAATCTATATTCAATTCACAAACTTGATTCATCTAGAAAACTTTTAAAGATTATTTTGACCTATTAACAAAATTTAGGCCTTCATGTTTTAATCTGAAACACAAAAATAGTTTGATTTTTTCTGATGACGACTATGGGCCTAGCCGGACAAACATACATAAAAAGTTGGGAAAATTACAGCAAAAGGTGAGGAAAATCTTTCTATCCAATATCTATAACTCTATTGCTTTTTCGGCAAAATTTCGATATTTTAGAAAGAGTTATTAGCCAAAATTAAAAGGGTCCCAGATTGAAAACTAGAACCATATAATTTAAGCTATTCACATTAAATCATTTAAACAATTATGAATGATATTTGGCATTTCTTAAGAGAATTTGAAAGTAAGGATATCGTTAAAAGGTTTTATAAAAGAAAATTCAATTACGAACTTAATACTGTAGATTTCGGATAAACTGACCATGCGATTCCGTGGCAAATTGACCACCTGATCTTCTGGCGAAGCTAGCTTTGGTGCTGTAGTAGTAATGTCATCAAATGTAATAATTAATACGTATCTATTCTGGTTTTATTTTCAAGCTGAACAGACCGTTTTTTTCGCATGGATTCTCCATTCATTTCCATTCTATGCGCATCGTGGACTATTCGGTCTAATATCGCATCAGCGATGGTTTTATCACCTATCACGTCATACCAGGCGCTAACCGGTAGCTGAGAAGTGATGATCAGAGAGGTTTTACCATGTCTGTCCTCAATAATTTCCATTAAGGCAGCCCTGCTTTGCGCATCGAAAGGCTGTATGGCAAAGTCATCCAATATAAGAAGCTGCTGCCGTTCAAGTTTTGCGATCTCCTTGATATAAGTTCCATCGGCTTTGGCCATTTTAAGTTTGGCAAAGAGTTTTGGGGTACTTGCATATAATACCCGATATCCCTGGATACAGGCCTGATATCCCAGCGCGGTAGCGATATAGCTCTTGCCAATGCCCGTGCTTCCTGTGATCAACAGGTTTTCGTTCCGCTGGACAAAGGTACAGTCGGCGAGCCTGTTCATCAGATTTCGGTCAATATTGCGCGAAGCTTCATAATTGACATCTTCCACAGCTGCTTTGTAGCGGAACTTGGCATAAAAGATCTGTCTTGCTATACGTCTGTTATGTCGGTCGTCCCACTCTGCATCGACAAGCTGGGCCAGAAGCTCATCTGCTGTATACTGGTCGTAACGTCCCCTTTCCAGACAGTTTTTGAAGGCATGGTACATGCCATGGAACTTTAGTTTCCGTAATTTTTCAAGTGTGTTGGTATTCATTCCGATTATTGTTTATGTATTATTTATAATATTCCTCTCCTCTGATATTGCCGTGCTCCGGCATTGGCAGTTCATCCGCAAAGGGGCTGTCCTGGTATTCGTCCATCCTGTTGGCAAGGATCTTCTGTACGGTCTTGTAACTATAGATACCGTAACTCAGTGCCCGCCCACATGCTTTTGCCAAACGTTCGTTGCCAACTTTTTTTGAAAAGCCAAGTATCCCCGCACAGGACCGGTAGGCCTGTTCAGGGTGCTGTTTGCGCTCCAATATTCCCTGTATGTACATTTTCACATCCTCACCTATGGATTCAGCCCATTCCAGGAAGCGTTCCGGCGTCCATTCGCTCACAAAGCGGTGGGAAGAGACAAGATGTGTCTTGTCGGTTGTATATCCATAAGCAGTCTTATCCCTGATATGTATGGCAACACGTTCATAATGATAGAATACCTCAAGCCTGGTCCTCGAATAGAGCATCTTTACCTTTTTCCCTATGAACCGGTACGGCACGCTATAATAATGGCGGTCTTCACCAAGACAGATATGGCCGGTTTTGGCCACGGTAGCATAGTGGAGTTTTTTGAACTCGTAACGTGATATGGGAAGTCCACCCAGAGAATGGCGCTCAATCTCCTCAAACTGTGACCGGCGACTATAACTCCGTCCTTTGAGCTGGCAATTGTTATGGAGTTCCAATTGATAACGGATTGCGGTATTGAGTTCCTGCAATGTATGATAGGTATTCTTCCGCAATGGGGCATAGATCCTATTGTATACGATCTTTACGGCCCCTTCCACAAGTGCCTTGTCCCGTGGGCGATTTGCCCTGGCTGGCAGTACGCTGGTCTGATAGTGGTTCGCAAAGTCGGAAAAAGTCTCGTTCAATGTGGGTTCATACCGGTTGCTACGGGTAACTGCCGCTTTCAGATTATCCGGTACGATAGCCGAGGGCACTCCTCCAAAGTAATGAAGAGCATTTTCACAGGCGCAGATCAGGCTTTCTTTGCTCTGATCCAAGACTGATTCGACATAGGTGAGCTGACTTGCGCCAAGAATGGCAACGAATACTTCTACGTCCTGGATCTCTCCACTGGAAGGATCTATTATCTGTAACTTTTTTCCTGCAAAGTCAATGTAAACCTTGTCCCCGGCTTTGTGGTCAAGGTGCATCACGGGGTTTACAATAGCTTTCCATTGGTTGTAATAAAAGCAGAATTGGGTATACTGCAGTCCTTCGGGAAATTCTTTCATGTAGGCTTCCCACAGAAGTTTTCGGGTAACTCCGGGACGTTTGAGCTCCTTATCAATATGGGGAAGGCAGCGTTGGAGAGCCTGAAGGCGACTGTCGGGTTTTCGCTCGTTGCTCTTACCGAACAGGTCTTCCAGCTCTTTGTCACCCAGCGAATTTACTTCTTCAAAGGTGAATCCGCTCTGCTGAAAGAACTTAATGTACTTCTTTACCGTGTTGCGCGACACGCCTGCCTGAATGGCAATCGCCTGTTTGCTACGCCCATGATCGTGAAGTCTCAGTATCTGTCTTATTTTGTTCATGCTGATCGTCGTGTTGGCCATAATCTTAGGGTTATTCTTCCCCAAAAATATGGTTACAGCTACAGCTCTAAAACTAACGGTGACAACTGGTCAGTTTCGTCCGAAATACCATGGTCATTTTCCGCCGGAACAGGTGGTCACTTTATTCCGAAATCAGGTGGTCAATATAAGCGAAACCTCCATTCATAGCATAAACCAGATAAATCACTTGCTTATGATAAAGGTACCAAATAGAAACTTCATAATTAATCTGGTATTTGTAATCGGAATAACAGGTGCGCCCACGGTCTCTGTCCCCGAAGGACTGAAAGATTTTATTGTCGCGAGTATACAGAATGACTAAATATTCTCAATAAATTTGAAGCGAGGAATGAAGACAATTAGTTATTACAATTTTAATTGCTGTCTTTGTTGATTTCTAAATATAATAGCAACCTGCCTTTCCTCCGAAGTATTTTTTTTAGTTGCGAGCAAAAGGTCTTCGACATGATCTATAGCAACCTGTCCGTATGACAATATAACATCACCCTGCCTCAGTCCATTTTTATAAAGACTACTTTGCTCATCTATTTGCACAACTATTACACCTTTCGTTTCAGACAGACCACTTGCTGATTGTTCTCCCAAAGTCTCTATAGATTTAATTTGCGTCCCGTTCCATTCAACAGGTTTACTAAGCTGAAAACCTTCATTTTGAATATGTATATGTGGTATTGGAACCTTATCAGCAATCGCTCTCAGCCTTGTATTGATAATTCCAAAATGTAACATTTTAAAATTTTTAAAACCTGCATTATTCCAGTTTTTTAAACGAAAATCAGCATTTAACATATCCATAAAATTTAAATCGACAACCTTGCCATGCACCTCCACTCCTTTTGCCTGATCTATAATCAAATCAACCTTATTTCCATAAATATTATAGTCGACCTCGTCACCCCAGTTTGTAATATTAATATCTTGGTGCGCCATCATAACAATATTATCACGAAAGACATCATGGCTATTTTGAAACCAAACATGAGGATGGAAACCGTTATTAATGATCACGTTATTATAAACCTTCCTATAAAAACCTTCTCGAAGCTTCAATCCGCCATTTAAACATACATTATTGTAAATTTCATAATTAGATGATCCGTCGTCCAAATCGATATCCCAGCCATGATCGCATCGAAAACGATTATCGTGTATTTTGGTTGTTTTTAAAGCATCAAGCAAAATAAGATTGGTATAATGAGCTGTTAGTTTATCCATTTCATTTCTGTTAGGATGCCAAAACCGATCTCTCCCCCAAGAATTAAAAGCACCATGGTCTCCCGTCTCCAACACCGTATTGAAAACATCATTGAAGGCAATTTCATGACCTCCCCAAGTACCATCTCCTATATTTATTCCTGCACGCGGTACATTATAAATTGTATTGTGCAATATACGCAAAGATTGAGCCATGGATACCTGTATTCCTGCAACCTGTTTTTCAATCAAACCAATAGCATTGATTAAATTGTCATTGGCCTCACAATCAGCCGGATAATTGTTAGTTTTTGGGCCAGTAATAGTATCCATCTCATGAAAAGGGACAAACTTATCGTATTGGAACGATGGTGAACGTACCGCATCTGGGTTACCGACAAAGTTAATTGCTCCGCCACCTATTTGCTGGATAAGGTTCCCTTTAATCTTTATATTACGGTTATAATTACTTACAAATATTGCATTTCCTCCAAGTTCAGTTAGATCATTTTCTAGTATCAAACAATCTGTCGCGCCCTCAATCTTTAAGGCTCCCTGACGGTAAATCGTCCAATCACTCCGAAGCAGCGGTTCCTTAGTTTTCATAAAAGTCGGAGCCGTATGTATAAATTGAATTCCACGGATCTCTACCTGACGCACAGGGAGGTCTTCACTTCCAGAAATAGTCACTAAATTCTCTAAGATCGGCGCAATGAATTCCACGCCCCGGGGAGTTTTGCCCTCCTCGGGTATATAATATAAGGTATTGGTCTGCTCATTTAAGAACCATTCCTGTGGCGCATTTAGCTCTTCAAAAATGTTTTCAACAAAACGATAAGTTTCGTGCATTTCACTAGGTCTATTATTCTGTTCCCCGCCCTTCAGTATTAGCCTGTTATCTTGATCCTTCGCAACAATTTCATAATGAAATCCTCCCCATCGCCCACTATGTAACGCATGAATGATTCCTCCTTTGGGATTTTTCCAGCCTGAGATACGCTCAGGGCTGACAACATCTACTGCATAGCCATTAAAAGGTAATATAGATGAATTATAATCAGGGTAACGCGCTCTAATAAGTTTTTTATTATTTGCATATAAACTTTGGAAAGTGAGCCCATTCGGTACCTTTGCTTGCCATACTCCAGACTTACCCCTAGCCCACTTTAAATCGAGTACCTTTCCCCCACTGATTGTTACCTTCTCTCCTTTAGCGGCTTTAATCCGAAAGGGATACTTCCCTGTCCCTGAAATTGTTTGATCAATCACTAAAGGATGATCTAAAAAATACCGCCCAGCCTTTACTATCAGTTCAACTTCACCCTGATTACTTGCTTTCTTCCATTCCTTCACACAGTTAATGCCTCTGTCAAGCGTTCTATATGGACTCGCAAGCGTCCCGCTATTATTGTCATTGCCATCTTTACTTACAAATATTCTTTTTATGACAGCAGTATTCCTTTGTGCAATTGACTTTGGCAAACCCATCATATACATTGCAATTAAAGGGATTATAATGAGTAATGTAGCCTTTATTTTCACGTTAATAATATTTATTGAGTTATATAAATTTCTTGGCAATCTATTGTGTTGAATCTGAATTATTTTACTGTATTTCTATACCATCAACTATCTTGATTTTTAACTTTATCATACTCTTTCACGTAATCCGGATTTTCAGTACCCATTAATCGATCCCAAATCCGAAAATATAACCCGTAATTTCCTTTAAACTTACTATGATGCATATTATGGTGTACAGAAGTATTTATAACCTCAAACAACCAGGTATGACGAAACCACTTCGGTGCAATTTCGTATCCCAAATGCCCGTAAACATTAATCAAAAATGCCAATATGGTGAATAAAAAAATCGTAATTGGATGTATTGGTAGCATAAAAACGATAGGGATGAGAACCAATCCCTCAATGACCGCTTCAAAAAAATGAAAACTATAGGAAGTCCAAGGGGAAGGATTCGTGCTTTTATGATGCACTAAATGTGTGAATTTAAAAATCGTTTTGTTATGCAACAATCGATGCATCCAGTAAAAATATGTATCGTGTATAATTAGGCTCATGATTAAACCAAAAGCAATAAACCATACCGGGTACTGGGCGATGTCGTTATAAATTAGTGTATATTGCTTTAATGGACTAACTTGTATAGCGACGGCGATTACAGTAAACACGAGTATACTCTGCATGGAATATCCTATCTCTCGTCTAAAATCTTTTTGAGATGCCAATTTCTGCTGGATTTTGTACTTCCCAAATTTTACCGGAAGTAATATGTAAAAAAGAACAAATGGGATCCCCGCAAGAAGAAAATAGCGGATAGTAGAAATACTTAGAATTTCGATTGATACTTCGATTAACTTTTTCATAAATTAACAAACATTTACTTCAAAGATAAAAAGCCCGTAGGGTCGAACTACTTTACAAAAGATAATTTCGAACCTTAACATATGATAATTTTTAGAAGGATTTCTGTTTTACATACATTCTTTTTCGAATACGACTTAGCGATACAGGAGTGATACCCAACATAGAAGCTATATATTTTCCTGGAACGCGATTAACGACATTAAAACGTTCAGCGAGTAGTTCACGATAACGTTCTTCTGGGGATTGCATCACAAAAGATTCCATCATCTGCAATGTTTCTGCAAGCATACGCATTAAGAAAAAATTGCGTAAAGGTTCGTATTCAGGATAGGTTTTTAATATCGACTCCAATATGTCATAATCCATTTCCAGGAGTATGACCGGTTCTAATGTGCGATAAATAAATCGTGAAGGTTTACGATGAATGATCGTATCATGCGACGCAATAAACTGCCCTTCCCAACGTAAAAATAGCGTTGCGTCATCCCCATTATCTTTTATTGAATAGGAACGCATAATACCTTTTTCGATAAAAGCAAGCTTACGATTGGTATCACCTCTTCGAATATAAACCTCGTTGGCATCTAATGATACCATTTTTGTCATATTAAACAAAGGTTGGGTATCATCAGGTAATATACCAGACAATTCAAAAAGCAATTGCTGCAATATGTTAATTGAAGTTTCCATATGATTAAATAACAACGGCCTCATATAGACGCCTCAATTTAGAGATCTATTTAGTTCGCCTGACGCTGCTGTAACCTTTTTCTGGTTCACGAAGCTACTGTTTAGAAAGGACATGAATTGTCCGCCCATTAATTTTGAAATCTACAGTATCCAGGCATGTTTTTAAGTATGTCAATATCGTTTGTATGTCATCTGGCTGATCAATATCGATCGTAAATCGTAAGTTCTTCATAGACGGGTGATCAAAAACAAACTGATAATCGTATGTCCTTCCCAATCGCTCGGTAATCTCAAACAAATCTACATCATCAAAGTATAATATATGATCCTTCCAGGCAACCCAGGGTCTCACTTCATCATTCGATAGAAATAATTTCGTCGAAGAGGTGCTATATTGACCAACTTCTCCTGCTGCCAATCGCTGTGTTTGTTTGTTGGCCTGTAGCTCCACACTGCCGCGTACAAGGGCAGTTTTGACTTCACCGCTAAATGTATTCACACCAAAAGCAGTACCTAACACTTTGATTTGTAGATCTCCGCTATGGACTATAAAAGTTTTATTAGCGTTGTGGGCCACATCAAAATAAGCCTCACCCTCCAAATAAACTTCTCTTGTATCAGCTGTAAACACAACTGGAAACTTAATGGAAGTTCCAGCATTTAACCAAACTTGTGTTCCGTCTGATAATTCAATTTTAGTACGCTCCCCAGACGGCACAACAAGCTTATCCATGACGAGCTCATCGCCTTTAATCGCAATTTTATCTTTGCTGATATATCGGATAGAATTGTCAGTGAACTGAATTTCACTTCCTTGCTCCGAAATATTTTCATGATGTGTGTCCACAGGTACCTCCTCTCCGTTTCCGCGGTAAAGCACAATTCCCTTCTGCTTCCCACTTTCTAACGAAGCGAGTTTTCCGTCTACCTCTGGGTGTTGATATAGAATAGTAATCCAAATTCCAATACCCACCACCGCCAATATTGCCGCAGCATAACTTATCATCCGTTTAAGCCGAAGCTTTTTCTTCCGATAAGCAAATTCCCGCATGCCTTCTGATAAGGAAAATTGTTCTTCAAATTTTTCACCATGCAACTTTCCCTGGACCTGCTCTGCAAATAGTAGCATGTCTATTTCTTCTTCCGACATGTCCCCTATATTCTTCTTATCACTCGGATCGAGACGAGCTAATATCTTATCCCAGTCCATTGGATCTTTATTCATATTCCTTCTATTTAATTAAAAACAAAAACACTATAATACCTATCAGCAATTGACATTCTTTTCGTAAAAAGATATACGCTAATTTAATCTGTGTTTTAACAGTATTGACTGAAATATCAAGATTTTCCGCGATCTGATGATAAGTCAATCCCTCTTTCTGACTTAGCAGAAAAATGGTCTTTCGTTTATCAGGCAATTGATTTATGGCATTCCAAAGCCCATTCTCACGTTCATTTTCCAATATTTTCCGGTCAGCATCGGTCTGATACGCTAAGCTTTCAGATGCCTCTGAGATATAGTCACTATCATAATTTACTTTACCAGTCCTTTTAAGATGGTTTATGGATAAATTTTTTATAGATCGATAAGCATAACTTTTGAAACTCCCCTGAATTCGTATACTATTCTTTTTTTCCCAACAGGATAGAAAGAAACTCTGCACAATATCTTTTGCTGCCTCCGGATCTTTGACGACTCTTACGGCTATATGGCAGAGAAAACAATAATGATCTCTAAATAATTCGTCCAGCAAGTGTTCCGTAAGCAATAAACTCACCGGAACAGGCTCCTCCCAATTTTCTTTTACAAAAGCGTTATGCATATCACGAATTTCGATAGGTTTTACCACCTCAATATACGAAGAAATCATAGTAACACAATAATAATCAGTTGATCCACTTTTTTGTTTTTTAATTACATGTATTTACCACTGATCCATTCATCAGTTCCAGAATACGTTCATTCCGAATAATCATCATTCCCTGCCGATCTTCAGTGATACCTTCCTGTAGACGATATGTGTAACGTGGAATACTATTTTCCAATACTGTTGGCATATAACGGAACTGAATATTGCCGACTGACTGAAGTGCCTCTCCTACTTCGATGATATGCGTAGAAACCACAAACAGACATGCTTCATATTCTGCAAACTCGCTTGTCACCGCCAAAGTACCGTCATAGGCATCTTTTACGTTGGTACCCTTAAACAATTCATCAAATATCAACATCAATCTAGCGCCACTGGCGGCAGCTACAGCTGCTTCTTTGACACGCATGACTTCGGCATAGAAATGACTGTAACCTAAACCGATGTTGTCCGCGACATTGATCGAAGAATATAATCCATCCCGGACCGAAAACTCAAAACTGTCAGCAGCCAGTGGAAATCCCATATGTGCTAAATAAAGAGCAATTCCTAAGGATTTCATCCATGTCGATTTTCCAGCCATATTAGCTCCAGTAAGGAAAAGTACATTATTGGATTCTTGCAACAATAGATCGTTTCCTACGGCTTTACTAATACTAGGGTGTTTCAAGTTTTTACATGCGAGTCTATTTTCTGTTGCAGGTAAAGCTGTGGCATATTGAAACCCTTTCACTCGCGCAATCTGAGCCACAGCATGATAAACGTCTACCTCATAAACAAAACGTAACAGAGATTCCATATCTGCGAGGAACTTACCCTTTAGCAAGTGCTCATAAAATGCTAAGGTACTTAAAGGCAACGCGCGATAAATATCGGTTCGTTGGAGTTTAATTAAAAGTGGATTCAACATAATTGCTTTTATCTCATCGACACGTACTTGAAATTGTGGTACAGCAGATACAAAAACATTCAACATTTTTTGCACCGTATTCAACAGCTGGATGACAGCTTGTAGTCCCTGTACATTTTTTTTGTACCGATCATCGCGGGCCAAACTTGACAAAAATTTATGCAATACCGTTGCACCATACACCAATGTCTTACTACGATAAGAAGTTGTATCCAAATATTCCCGCATGGTCGCTACGAGTTGTTTATCGAAGTCAAATCCAAAATTTTGCTGTTGAAAATAATGAAATATGGAACTACGATCATTAATAGCATGCATATCAGTTAAGGGATTGTTAAACATTTCGTCCAACAGCTGCTCCCCCCCGCGTGTACATACATTGTTAAATAGGTTATAGATAGTACCCGTTTTAAATTTACCTAACAGATTTAGCTCCTCTAGCGTCTGTTTATCGATTTTGAATTTTTCCATTTCGTTAACTGATTTGTTCCAAGCGTATCCCACTGATTTTTTTTTTGCCGTTTTTAAGGATTTCCAAAATCCCCTCATTTTGGATGATCAGCATACCGTGGCGGTCATTAGTCACACCTTTTTCTAAAACATAGGTATACACTGGTTTTGGTCCTACCATCTGTGTTGGTAAATACCAAAAATCGACAGCTTTTACTTGGCTCAATTTCTTGGCCGCTTCCACAATATGTGAAGAAATAATAAATCGACTAGTCTCTTTCGCTGCAAAAGCTTGAGCGACTTCTACCGTCGCTTCATGTGCATCTTTCACATTGGTTCCACGAAAAAGCTCATCAAAGATGATAAACAAAGATTTTCCTTTTCCCAGTTCCACCGCTATTTTTTTGACCCTTAGGACTTCGGCGTAGAAATGGCTGGCGCCAATCCCTAGGTTGTCTGGTAAATTAATTGTGGTATAAATGCCATCCATTACAGCAAAATTCATTGCTGTTGCTGCGATTGGAAATCCCATATGGGCTAGAAAAACTGCTGTTCCGATCGACCGAAGAAAGGTACTTTTGCCCGCCATATTCGCACCAGTCAATAGGGTCAGGCTAATCGTACCTTCCATAGTCACATCATTGGCTATTGGTCGGTCGAGTTCGGGATGATAAAGCCCCTTGATATGTAGCACTTTGCTACCTTTAGGGTGTGGGACGGGATAAACAAAATTGCGCCCTCGTGCGATAGAAGCAATAGCTAAATAGACATCTAATAAATAGATATGGTTCAACAAAGACTCGATCCTCGCATTTATTTTTGTTCTAAAAAGCAAATCATAAGCTGTCACAGCAGAGAAGGACACTTTTTCTTCCTGATGTTCCTTAAACACAGGTGCGAAAGCTTCCTCATCCAAAATCTCGTTGATGGCATCACGTTGCGCCCGATAGGCTACTGCGTGAACGATTACATCTGTATTTATAAACGTGCGAATGCCCTTTAAGAATTGGATTATGGCTGATACACCATTCTGAATATCCTTTTCTCCTAGTCCCTGGCTGGTGGACATCGTCGAAGTGCTACGATTGTGGATATATTTTTCCGTCATATCAAAAACGACGGAGTCAAACGGAAAACTGACCTCATTCGCGGTAAAATAGCTCAAAATAGCCACCCGGTCAGCGATTGCCTTTTCGTCGGCCAAAGGCTGGCGAAATAAGTCGCGGAGGAGGTTTTCTCCTCCTCGGGTCCGGGTTTTATTATAGATTTCAAAAATCCCTGTTTGCTCTCTTTTGCCAAAGATCCGAAGATCATCGAGCGTCTGTGCATCTGTTTCTAATAGTATCATCTTATTTACGTTTACGTCTAATTAATACAATTACGCCGATCAATAATAGCAGCACCGGTACAATATAAACCAAGCTGAAGCGTATTATCTCTGCGGTTTTGTTGGAGATGGTAAAAAGAATATCGATCGGATCTGCCGGAACGACATAAATTGGTAGGCGGTTATTATCTAACCAGCTAAACATCGCTACTGAAAAACCGCCGGCTCCCTTTCTGATTGTAGAAAGGAAATCTGCATCGCCAGCAACTAAAATCCGTTGTTCTTGTCCGTTTTTCTTCCTAGACAAACCCAACATCGCAGTATAACTTGCTTTACGTGTATCTCCCTTTGTCGGTGTGAAAACCGGCGGAACAGAATCTACGACTAAGGCGCTCACGGTATTATAGGCATGGCGTAATGAATCTGTTTTTAGAATTTCAAATGGTTTGAAATCGTTTTGCGCTGTCCGCTCCACTTCAACCATACCCTTCATCGATAAAGAACCCTGTGTCACTGGTTTCTTTGCAGCTAACCTTCTTCGTTCCAATAGAAATTGATCACTCAAGTTGAATCCTTCCTTGGTGATCATCGGTTTGATCATATCGGGCGATTCATTTGGGGTTACTTCAACTATTTCTCCAGCAGCTAGCTGCACACCTAATCTCGACAACAACGGATTTAACATTTGTTGTTTTCCTGGTTCGCCAAGAAACACCGCTCGTCCTCCTTTCTCAATATATTCCCCAATTTTTTGTTGTTTTACCGGACTTAGCATTGTCTTAGGATCGGCTACAACAAGGCATGCTATACCAGAAGAAATATGTTGATGATCTAAGTTGATCGTATCGCTGTCAAACCCCATATTGATCAGCGCAGTCCGATTCGTTATATCGTTTGTGAAATAATTAAACTCCCGCTCCCCAGTTTTATAAATACTTCGCTCCAGATTTCCACTGGTAAATAGAATTTTAGGAAGATTATTTTCTTGCAGACGTTTAAATGCTGCAGCTATATTCATCTGGTCTGGCCAAAACGGACCGTCGTCAAACGTACGTAAGAATGTTTTCCTTCCTTTGTACTCCAGTTGCATAACCAGGCGTTTATTTTCTGGAGTCAGATCAATACGTTTTCTGAGTTCTTCCGGTGATATAAAGCGGTCGGGGTCTACCCTATGTATCTTAGCCACTAATCCTGCAATCTCTTTTAACGACTTCTTCGGAAATTGTTTAAACAGCGTGCTGTCTCCTGGCATGACATCGTAGAAATAGACGTAGTCAAATTGGATATCGGGTTTGAAGCGAACAAAACCTTCCCATAAGTACATCTCATATTGTTTCCGTTGCTCGGGCAATCCACCACGGGCAATGCTGTTGTCCAACAAATTAATATATAAAGTCACTTTTAAAGGTGATTTTCGATCAAATTTATGCAAGAGGGACTGAATATTAGGGTGAATGGTATTGACATCATTTCTTGTTACATCCCAATAGCCAATCAGAGCTGGTCTGGATGAGGCATATCCCAAGGTGAGTACGACGAGTACGACAGCTATGTACTGTGCAAAAGACTTCGTCCATTTCTTTGACTCCATAGCCCCTTTCACCTTAAAATATGTAAAACAAAGGAACATACCGATAATCAGCAAAAAATACAGTACATCGCTCGTAGTAATCAATCCTTTTAACATACGTTCAGTTCTACCAGATATGGATAAGAAATAGGTTAATTCCCGAACGAAATCGTATTGTTGCCAAAGGTTACCCACCGCAGACAAAGCAAAAATAACGATAAACGTCGCTACGCCTGATACAATCTGATAGGTACTGAGGCAGCTCATAAAAATCCCGATTGCCGCATACGTACAGATTAATAAAAACAACGATAGTAAAGCTGAAAGTACAATTCCGCCGTCAACATTAACAATAGTCAGTAGGCTGATCACTAAAAAGATAGATAAAATCCCCAAAAGGCAGACACAATAAAACACAATCGCCAGATATTTACCGAGCACAATATGAGCCGGTTTGACAGGTGATGAATAAAGTAGTTTGATTGTGCCATTGTTCAGCTCACGGCTAATTAAACCCATGGTTAATAAAGGCAAAAAGAAATATAAGTTACCGATGACACCACTAAAGAGCCCGCCACGCAATAAAATAATTTCAGTTAAGGAAGTCTGCACAAACCCCTCAAAGGCGGGATTATTTTGAATGCTGATATCCTGAAAGTTGGTCATTTGTGATAAGCTCCCCGTAAAAATAAAAGCACAAAGTAACCAGAAGGCGATTCCCAGAAACCAGGCAACGGGTGAATAAAAAAGATTACGAATCTCGTTTAACGCAATCTTGTAGATAAGTTTCATTTGATTAGCTTTAGAGTAAGTAAAATATGTATCAATCTGATTTTTAAGCCCTATTGGCTTGGGTAGAGAGTTGCTTAAATACGTCTTCCATCACACCTTTTTCCAAATTTATTTCTCTAAGCCGCCAACCATGCGCCACACTCGCTGAAATAAGACGTTCGGCAATATCTTCGCCCTGTTCGAAATATATTCGAACTTGTTTCTCCGATAAAAAGTCAACCTTAGTGACACCATCTATGATTTGTAGGCTATTTGATACTGGTGGATTTTCCAAATGCATCAATAGGCTCTGCGGTTGTAAATAATTATTGAACGCATCAATGGAATCCGAAAAAATGACCCGACCACCTTCAATCATAATAATGTCTCGACATAAGGCATGAATTTCACTCATTACATGCGAGGACAGTAACACTGTACGATCTTGAGCGATTTCACGGATTAGTTTGCGAACTTCAATGAGCTGATTGGGATCCAAACCGTTTGTGGGTTCGTCCATGACCACCAAACTAGGCTTATGTATGATGGATTGTGCAATTCCAACACGCTGCTTATATCCTCCAGATAGGTTTTTAATCAACCTATTGCTAAAGTGGCTGATCTGGCATTTTTCTTTCACTTCTTCAACAGCCGCCCCAATTTTCTTCTTATCTAGCAGACGTAGTTCCGCCGCATAGCGCAGGTACTCATCCACCGTGAGATCTGTATAAAGTGGTAAAATCTGAGGTAAAAAACCGATTTCCTGTTTCGCACGAAGAGGATCTCGTCTCAGATCTATTCCATTGATCGAAACTGTCCCTTCGCTTTGTGTCAAAGCCCCACAGATAATATTCATCGTCGTTGACTTGCCGGCACCATTTGATCCCAGTAGCCCTACGATTCCTGTTTCGTTGATTTCGATATTGATATCCCTGATAGCCCAATTCATGGAGTACCGGTGGGATAAGTTACTTACTTTTAATATGCTCATGTTTATCAGCTTTTATTAGTCAATAAATATTAATGTAAATTGGCATTGCCTATTGCTTGCAGATCTAGGTTATATTTCGTTTTGTAGTAAGCTAGTAAGGCCTCATATCTTCTACGGTATACTCCTGTTGGATCAAAGTCAGCGTTTAGGTATTCTGCTTCAAACGCTTCTTTGGTATGCGAGGTAATTCGACTCACGTAATCGAAAATATCATCAGCGGCAACGGAGGTAGGGTTGAACATACCAAATGATTTATAATTCCAAGAGCCCACATATGAATAATTAATTCCTTCAATAAACGCTGGAGCTTGTTCCATTTTCCCCCTCGCCACAGCCGAAGACCATAATACGCCATGAAGCTGGCCTCTAGCTTTTATTTTCCTCGCCGTCGAAAAGCTGTCCCATCCCGCATCTACATTACTGAATGCAATATGCGTTTGGGTACTGGCCACATCGCTATACACTGGGGTTTCCTCGGTATTCATCGTGTATTCAATTTTTTTGCACAACAATATTTTATAAGGAAGCATAGTCTTTAAAAGCTCTGGAGAATAGTAGGCAAACAACTCTTTATCGAAAAAATTTAGGGCCGTCTCCACATGGGCTGGATCAGCCTGTTGGGCGACGTATGAGATGTTACCGTTGAAGTTCCAGCGGAAATCGGCATCAGTAAACTGATATAGGATAAAGGTCTTATACGTTTGATAAAAATTAACAATACGTGAATCATACGCATGATTTCCCTGTGGTAAACTATACTCTAACTTGATCACGGAAGGTTCCAGTGCAGCCTCTTTTTTACAGCTTACGAGTAATCCGATAAGGGTAATTCCGTAAAAACATATTTTTAGATAATTTTTCATAAAATTACAATTATTGAGGTTGGCGAATTTCGGCTAATGGATTTTGGACGATCTTGGGATTTAAACCGATCACACGAAGGGGTATTGGCCACACATAACTCGGATCCCGTTCTTGAAGCACAAATTTTTGAGCTTGAGATGCAGAAGAGAAACTAAGGTGTGTGATCTTGGGCATACCATAACGGCGTAGATCGAACCAACGCCCACCTTCGCTATAAAACTCTCGACGGCGTTCCTCATGAATATGGCGCAGGAGGTCATTGCCAACAGTCTGCAATGTCCAAGGTACATATTTGTCTTCTTTGAGACGTTTTTCACGTAAAGCATTTAAGAGATCGAGACATTTTTGACCGGCCGCGACATTGCCTTGTTTATATAACTGTGCAAAGGCCTCTGCGCGGTTCAGATAGACTTCGGATAAGCGGAATGACTGCGCTGGAGCAGCCCCTATATCGGCCGTCGACAACTTACGCGTAATTCCATTAGACCAATAAATACCCTTTCGTAAATCACCATCTTCGTAACTAGACATTAATTCCGAAGACATCCTATACACTAAACTATCGGCAACGATCACATCCCCAATTGTTCCAAATGCCCAAATGGTTTCTGGGTTGTTTATACTTATCACAGGCTTTTCTAACGGTTTTACCTCCCCCCAATTGCGCAAATCCATTAATTTATATCCTCCGGCCATCAAGTTTTCAGTATGCTGAATTACTTCATTCCATTTATCCATGTACAAGTATATCCTTGAGGCAAGCAAATGCCCTGCTTCGCTACCCATACGATATTTACTATACACCTGTCCGCTGCCTTCAATTAGTCGAATCCCTTCTTTAAGATCTGTTTCAATTTGTGCATACACTTCAGCAACAGTATTGCGGGATTTATAATCAGACTCCACACCGCCACTAATTAAAAGTGGAACAGCAAGATTTTTGTGTGGATCCGTCTGTGGATCATTATAAGGCATCCCATAAAGGTTTACCAGGTTGAAGTAATAAAAGGCCCGTAATAAATAAGCCTGTCCGCCCACATAATCTTTAAAGCGTTGTTCACCCATCATTTTAGGCAGATAGTCTAGGGTGGTATTACAGGCCTGAATTGCGGCGTAGCAGGATCTCCACGAAGACACCGTCACAAGGCCACCGATTTTTTCCGGCATATCTGGTTGCCAAGTGTAAGCAGGATACATTAATTCGTTTTGCTTATAAGCGATCATCTGGATATCGTCATTGAGAAAAGGTTCTTCCGGATGGAGTGCAAAATCGTTCGGATATGCGTCTCCCATCATGTACTCATTCAACGATTCGGCCGAGCGAGGTACCACTTCGGACTGCGTAGACTCTTCCAAGAATTTTGAGCAGGAGCTCGTAACACCTATCAGGCCCACTGCGATAAAATACATATAACGTCTCATCATTTATCAATTAAAAGGATACATTTAAACCTAAATTATAGGTGGGTACCTGAGGAAGTGCGGAAGTACCTGACCCTGGTAATTCTGGATCCTGACCTTTCCAATCTTTGCTCACTACCCTGAAAACATTCGTCATCGAAAAAGACACATTTGCACTCATTAGATGCATCTGTCTAATAAAAGATTCGGGAATTCTATAACCAATTTGAATACTACGACATTTTACATAGTCGGCTTTGGCCAGTTGGGCTGTAGAGTGATCATACATCCAGTATCGGCTTTCAATATTGCTACCAAAATCAGCCGTCTGAATAATGTTGCCATCTACAAAGCCCGGAATATCTGTTTTTAATTCGTCGCCAGGTTGTTTCCAGCGATCGATCATCCAGCGTGGCATATTTTGGTCGGGTTTGGGTACAGTTTGACTACTAGTTCCATTAAATAGTGCATTACGCAGTTTATGAGCGCCAAAACCGAAGCTGAATTGCGTGGATAAACTAAAATTTCGATACCGAAGTTTACTCGCTAATCCCCCCGTGAACGGGTAGTGGTTTACACCGGCCTTAATGAAATATTGGTCCATGCCAAGTAGGTGCGGATCTTCTACATCATCAATCTCCTTAAATAATGGCATTCCGTTTTGCGGATTTAAACCTTTAAAATCAAACACATAAAAGGTTCCCAAGGGCTGACCAGGAACTTGGGCGGAGCCAGCGGCATATTGTCTAAACGTATAGTTGACCACATCGGAGCCCTGATTTAGCTTATTCTTGTTGAACGAGCTGTTTGCACTAAGGGACCATTCCCAATTTTGTTTCCGTAGAAAGTTGAAATTAATGTTTACCTCAAGGCCTTTATTGATTAATGTCCCTCCATTAATAATCATCTCTTGTATCCCATATTCTAATGGTAGGCTAAGGCGAGTCAAAGCATCTTTGGTTTTCCGATAGTAAAATTCGGTAGTGAGATTAACGAAGGATTGAAATAGACCTATGTTGATTCCTAGATTACTTACTCCTGTCTTTTCCCAACGCAGATCCGGATACGCAAGAGAACGCATTGTTAATTGATACTCGTTGGTTCTTGGATTTAAAGCGCCTGCCAATCCAGATTCTTTATTTTTTAGTATCAAATCTGGTCCCACATCTTGCACTGCATTCCCTTGATAACCATATGATCCTTTCACGCTTAGATCACTTAACACTTGGTTATCACGTAACCAGGGTTCATCCGATATATTCCACCGCCCAGATATACTCCACATCGGAAGGAAACGACTATTTGTGTATTGTCCAAAGCGATTTGATGCATCATAACGAAGGTTCGCATCAATGATATATCTTTGATCAAACGCATAACTTACATCCGCAAAACCAGAAAACAGATTGTCTATCTTATTAACTCTATTTTGGATCATCCAGAAATAGTAGTTATCTTTTTTTGCAAAACTTTCGCCTCGGTCTTTAAGATAGCCATATTGGAATTGGCTATTGCCAAGGCGTTTACTACTATTTATTTCCTGTCCAATTAAAAAAGTAAGTTGGTCCCGACCATTAAAAAGCAACTTTCTATAATTTAAGACATTTCGCCAGGAGTATTTGTACAGATTGGTATAGTTCTGGTCGAAGATACCACCAAAGGGTAAAGGCGAATTCAACTCATCCATGCTCCCGGGGACCACAGTTCCATAATCATAACCTCTAACGGTAGCCACATCAAAACTCCTTTCGGTCGAATATTGTTCATTGTTTATTGTTGAAAGTGTCCCGCCAAAGGTTGATGTGAATTTCAAATCGTTTAAAATCTGATAACTTATATTTAATGCACCAGAAAATTGACTGTTTACAGTTGTATTTCCAGTTTGGTCAATCTCATTGAAGATATTGAAATGCAGTGGGTAGGAAGTTTCATTCGGATCCGTGCCAAACATGGGTCTCTTAGATTCGTAAAATTGGGTCGATGGAATTGTTCTACTGGTGGTCAGTGCGTAGGTCATCGGATTATTGAGTTTAAGATTATACCCTGTACCCTTATTATAGCTACCATCTAACTTGAAATCGATTTGCCATTTGTTTCCAAGTTTCGTATTCATACCTATACTTCCACTAATGCTGCTCAATGCATCTTTCCTTGCCGATCCTTTGTTGTTGCTATAGTTCAAAGAAGAATAAAATGAACTTTTTTCACTTCCGCCACTCAGGCTGAGGGAATGGGATTGATTAAAGCTATTTTGAAACAAAAGATCAAACCAGTCGGTATTCTCTGTTTCCATCTGATTTACCCGGGCTTCAAATTCCGACTGCGTGATACGTCTATTCACCAGATCCAAATAGGCGGCTTCGTAACCCACGTCGAGGGGGGCACCTTGAAGAAGTAATCCCTGTTTGATCAATTCGGCCGACAATTGAATCCGCTCTTTCGAATTCATCAATTTCATATTGCCATAGGAAGGTTTTTGTACAAATCCAAGACTCGTGCTATAACTCAAAACGTTAGGACCAGCCTTTCCCTTCTTCGTTGTTATAACGATTACTCCATTAGCAGCACGTGTACCATACAGCGCTGTTGCGGCAGCATCCTTCAAAAAACCGATACTCTCAATATCATTGACATTAATCCCTGCTACGGAATTGCCCATTAAATCGGTATTGGCAACACTAGTACCACTACGTACCCACGAATCCAAAAAAGATGGATCTATCCCCAACGGATTATCGGGATTTATATCACTCGAATTTTCACGAACAATACCGTCGACTACCCAAATGGGGTTTGCATTTCCGATCAGGGTGGAGGTACCACGCATCCTTAACCGCGGAACAGAATTGGGACTACCGGAGAGTGTTTCTACAGATAATCCGGGTACCTTGCCTTGCAACATGGATGCGATATTGGGTACATTCGGTTCAGCGACGTCCTTTCCCTTTAGGGAAAAAATTGATCCTGTTGATAATTTTTTATCGATGGTTTGATATCCTGTCAAAACGACTTCATCTAGTGTCGAATCCTGAGGATTGAGCACAATTTGCAAATCCTTTAAATTGCGTATGGTAACCTTCAGAGGTGCAAAGCCAACATGACTAAATTGAATTTGGTCACCTTTATTGGCTGGGATTGAAAAATTACCATGCTGGTCTGATAGTGTCTGAATACCTGTTGTACTATTGATGACTGTAACGAGCGCTTTCGGTTGATTATCGGCAAGTACGACCTTGCCATTTACAAAATTATTAAGTACCGCGCTTATACTTATAGCTATTGCAGATGTATTTGGGATATCAGCCTTACTGGCTTCTTTAATAATGACAACATCATTCTGGATGACGTAATAAAGCCCGGTACCTTTTAGAATTCGGTTTAATAGGTCTGTTAACTTTTCGTTTTTAGCTTCAACAGTTTGTACCGCGACTCGGTCCACCACTTGTTCACTGAAAACAATGCGGATTGAAGATTTATCCCGAATTGACCTTAAAATCTTTCCGAGTTTAGCTTTTTTAACGGAAAGCGTCACAGGTTTGTTGATCATTGTTTGTGCATAGGCCATCGTCCCCCCAAGCGACAGCCAAAACGATGACAACATAAGAACACGAGCAAAGCGATTTATTGCCATAATTCGTTAAATTTAGGTTAGCGATTAATGTTAGGTCGATTAATTCAACACATCTCCAAGTTGTTTATTAATATTTTCGCCATACAGACCAAAAGCAATTATTTTTCCAGTAGGATCAATTAAAAAATTCATTGGAATAAAAGCGACATTGTATAACGTTGACACTTGTTGATTCGAGTCGTCTAAAAGTTGTTTCCAAGGCATTTTTTCATCGGTTAGCGCCTTACGCCATTTTTCGGGCTCTGTATCGATAGACACACTCAAGATAGTAAATTTTGGAGAGTTATATTTCTCAAAAGCAGCTTTCACAAAAGGCATCTCCTTACGGCAAGGTGCGCACCAACTTGCCCAAAAATCCAATAAAACATATTTACCTTTAAAATCCGATAATTTCACAGCAACACCTTTCTCATCGTTCAATGTAAAATCAGGTGCCTGCTGATTAAGCAAATTAGAGGACAACTTTGGCTCTTCTAACGTTAACATTAGATGTGCTAACTTTGATCTTTGAGCATTTGCCCCCAGCCCTTTCACTAGAGCTTTTACTTCATTCAGCGGTATTTTATTTAATAAAAATGCATTGATCACATAAGCACTAATGGATTCATCTGGATATTTGGCGATCCAATCTTTTGTAGCACTCTTTCCTTTTTCCACATAAAGCAAAAAATCTTTTTGCAAGTTTTCCAGCGCTTGAGCGTCCCCAATGGCCTGCGCTTGGGCCATTTTCTGAGCCAATTCATTCGGATAATTAATGCCACCACCACAACGATTCAACATAAATGCGTCCAATTCTTTCCATCGATCGACAAAGGAACTCCCGGTAATGGCAACATCCTTAAATGAACTGCCCTTGCCAGATATATTAACTTGGCCCGCTCCCATATCCATGAAAAAAAACTCATTTTCCTTGGGCTGCAATCCCAGCTGCACAATATAAATAGTACTTGAATCAGCGTTGGCAGTAAACTGAAACTTATTATTGGCGACACTTGTAGAGTCAACGCGTTTGGTGATAAAATCCGTCAAATAAACTTTTTGACCATCGTTCAGTGTTTCGAACTCCGCATTTATTTTCAGTTGTTGTTGTGCCATCAATTGGACTGAAGACATTGCAAGCAGGCCTGTCCAGAGGCTTCTATTAATTTTCATATTCATATGATATTGTTTAAGTTGATTTAAAGATGTTTTCTCAAATATTCGTCTATTTCGTTATTTAGATTACCAATTGTACGCATAACGACCTTACCTTCTCTATCCAATAAGATTTTGGTAGGAAACGCAGTTATTCCATAAGCCTGAAGCACATTAATTTTTTGATTCCTCTCTTCGGCAAGTACATGAATCCAAGGAATATCATCTTTTCGAATCGCCTCCTTCCAAACTTTTTCACGATCCTGCATGGTTTTACTATGGCTTTCATCTGCTATTGCAAGGATTTCAAAGCCTTTATCTTTATATTGATGATAAAGTTCCTTCATGTGCGGGTGCGCCTGACGACAAACCACACACCAGCTACCCCAAAAGTCAAGCAAAACATATTTACCACGAAGATTACTCAACTTCACTAGGTTACCATTTTGGTCGGTACGTTGAAAATCAATTGCTTCGGCACCAGTGGTGGTTACTTTAAGACGCGAAATTTCCTTTTTTATCGATTCGGCTGCATTCAACGCTTTAAGAGCCGGAGACAAAGACTCAAATGCCAATGAATACCCTTCGGCGGTATATGCATTGAATTCTTCTGCTAAAAGATAGAGACTAACGTAAGAATTAGGGTGTTGCCTAACAAAATCCTGTTTCGATAACTGTATGGATCGGGTGATATTAGTCCCCTCCTTGTTTATTATTTCCATTACATCCACCGAATCTTTCATTCGTGTAAGCTGTTTTTTCAATCTATAAATATCAGCATTAGTATTAAGGTTGACATTCAATTCATTGATATCATCTAGATAACATTCATCCCGAACGTTATCTCTCTCAAAAAAATGACGTAAGGTCGCCACTTCTAAAGCGTAGGTAGTTTGGAGAGCATCATTTTCCGCGCTCCAATTAGACAACAATGCACAGGCCTCAGCAACATAAACATCGTTTTTTGCGTTTTCTAGCCAATCAATGTACCATTTTTCACCTGCTGCAGATCTATCACTTTCAGATACTACATCAATCTGTTCATCCTGTGGTACCTTCAGAAGAGTTTTAAGGTAAGCTTTCCTTTCCTTTTTCTTTTCTTCCTGTTGTTGATAAGCTTTAAAGTTTAATGCAATCGGTTCCTTATCCGCTTTCGCTATTAATTTCGCTAAACTATCGATTTGTTTAAATGTATATCCATAACGCAATTGTTTGGCCCATGCTTCAATTTGATCCTTAGCGAAGGAATTGGATAGCTGAAAGTTTGTTGTAGGGATAGGAACATTTGGAAGCGCCGAATTGTAATCCTTTTCCAACTCACTTACATAAGCGCTGGGACTAGGGAGCAGAATATCCGGCTTTACACCAGTTTTTTGTGTTGTTTGACCTGTCGCCCGATAAAACATAAAAGATGTCAATGTCAACGAACCTAAACTTACTGCCGGAATATTCTTGCTTTCATCTCCCATTTTTCCAATTGGCCAAACGTCCTGTGCGGATCCTTTTCCATACGATGTCGGTCCTCCGATAATGACCCCTCTCTGATAATCCTGTATAGCCGCTGCAAATATTTCCGATGCCGACGCACTTCTTTCGTTTATCATAACCGCTAATGGCCCCTTGTAAATCTGTTCCAAATCGGCCTGCATCACTTGAACTCCAGCACGACCTCTAATCTGCGCTTTGGGTCCTTTGCCCGTCAATGCTCCAGCTAATCTAACTACTTCATTCAAAGATCCACCAGGGTTATTACGCAAATCAATAATCAGACTAGTCATCCCTTGTTTTTTTAACGATTGTATATGTTTCATTACATCCAAAGATGCGTGAGCACCATTCGGATTGGCTACATCATCATAAAAATCAGGCAAATAAACGATCCCTATTTTTTCTTTTCCTTTTTTAAATAGAGCACTTCGAGCCAATTGTGATTCGTTTTTAAGTTCTGTACGTTTTAAACTGACGATTTCTTGGATTGAGTTCCTTTTAATACGCAAACGGACAACCGTCCCACTTGCCCCGCGGATCATATCGATGACATCCTCAGCTGGCAGAGAAAATACATCTTGCATTTCACCTTTCTCATTTTCAATCTGAAGTATTTGATCACCGACATGGATCAACCCCGTATTATTAGCCTCTCCTCCTGGCTGGACTCCATCTACAAAGTATTCACCTTCATCTTCTTTCATAGATATTCCAATTCCAAAGTAGCGTTTGGCTATATTTTCCTGCTTTTGTTTAGTTTCCTTGGGTAGGTTATATATCGTATGCGGATCCACCTCAAAAAGAATGGCGTTCATGAAATAGCTAAAATTTATATCCTCAGCTTCGGGTTTGGTCATACGATCGAAAAAGGCGTCCATCCACCTCTTTACTGCCGCTCTACTTTCCTTTTCTATCTCCCTATCTTTTTTACCATTATTCTTATCCTTTATCAAATTAAATTTACGTAACACACTAAGTTTTAATGACTTTCGCCACCTTTCCCTCTGTTCCTTCAGCGAGCCAGCATATTCGTTTCCATCTCGAAAGGATTCATTAACTGTAAATACAAAAGGCTTAGCTAGGATTTCATTACAGATAGTACGTAATTCCTTTAAGCGTTGCAAATAGATTGTATTACTTTTTTCGAAAAATTCAATAGAATTCGCCTGAATATCTTCGTCCAGCCTACTTTTATACAATCTTAACTGCCGAATGTCTTCTTGCAAAAAGATCTTATGGTTTATATCTAAGTAACTAAAATATTTATCCCACACTTTTGAAGAGAATTCATCATTCAGCTCCATTGGATACACATGTTTCTGTGCAATATAATACATAGTCGTTTTTAAAATAAGCTTCTGCCTTTCCACTCGCGGTAAATTTTCAGTTGCTTCTACAATTGTTCCTCCTATCAAAAGAGACGAGAGCAGGATAGCTTTTATTCTCCAACGTGTTTTAGGAATTCTGATCATGGTTAGTCAATCGTGTTTTTATAAGATACTATAAACAAAGACAACCAGAACTAATGATAGGGTGAATCCAATATGAATTTTTTTTTATTTTTTTTTAAACGCACTGTTACCACTTGTTATTGGAAAGATCAAGTTGACATTCTTATTTTGCTTTTTAGCATTTAAGTTTGAACTGTTTTAACTACCGACTATAAACATCCCCTGATTATGGATTACACCGTTTACTCTGATAAACAAATTTTTGAACTAGTTTGTAAAGGCGATGAACGGGCCCTTCAACACTTTATGTCACGGTTTTGGCAATCGTTATATAAAACAGCTTTTCATACATTTCAAGATGCTGAGGTATGCCAGGAACTGGTACAAAATGTATTTATTAAAATCTGGAGAAACAGAGAAAAAATCAAATTAAAGTATTCAATTCATACTTATCTATTCAGTTGTGTTCGTTATGAAGTCTTTCACGAAATAAAAAGAACGATGAAACATGCTGAATAAAAAAAAGACGAAGCCAACTTTGTAGATTCATTTGATCCCCTTATAAGAATGGAATATGCCGAGCTGCTCGATTATGTTGAACAATTAATCGATAACCTTACAGAGAAATGCAGGCAGATATTTAATGGTGAAAATATAGGAATAGTTGCAGCAGGAGGTTATGCGGGCAATGCCAATCCAACACTCAATTATGTACGCAATGGTCTGATCAGCGAAAATGAAGTTTATGATATTGATGGAAGAACAGGTCCTATTCCTGCATTTGAAAAACATAATGGCGCTATTGGAATCTACGTTGACGGTGCGCGGAATATCATTGTTGAAAGAAATCGTGTCTATCGATGTGGTCGCAGTATTGGGCTGGTAAGTGAAACGGATAATTTCCCAACACAAGATTGTATCGTACGGAATAATTTAGTTTATGGAAATTCGCTTGCTGGCATTAGTCTAGGCGGCTATCTTAATTACACCGGTGGTGGAACAATAAGATGCTATGTTGTGAATAATACCCTGTACAAAAATAGCTTGGATCGCGGGTATTTTGACGAGTTCGAGGGAGAAATTCGATTGGTCGAAAATTGTATCGATAATGTGCTACAAAACAATATTATTTGTACAGTTCCTGAACGTCCTTTTATAAACAAATATACGAGGTCTGGACGAGGCAACAATATGGATTATAACCTCTATTTTAGTGAAAGTAATAATACTTGGATCTGGGAAGGAAAGACAATCTTATCTTCTGACCAATGGAAAAAAGTTTGTAACACCGATCTTCATTCAAATTACAACCGAAATCCATACTTTGTGACCCCTAACGCTAATGATTATAGGATAAAAAGAGGTTCGCCCGCACGATCTTCTGCTAACTACATTTCCAAAAAGATTAATGGAGATTTCGATCTGAACGGAGATCTTAGAATGGTTAAGGGATTACTGGACAAGGGAGCCTATCAGTTGCAATAAAAAAACACTAACATGTTTTCTTTGTATTCCACCAGGAATTTATGTAATATTGGCGAATAATATACCAATATTATACCGATTGAAAAACCAGTATCAATGAATGATAAATGCTTCAGAACCAATAATGGAACCATTAACAAAAGTTGAAATTCAACAATTGTTTGAACAATATTATGTTCCCCTCGTGGAATTCTCCTGGCGGATTGTCCAATGCAATGAGTCAGCCAATGATATTGTACAGGATGTGTTTGTCAAATTACTTGACAGGCCTTATCCTATTGGTTCACATGCTGGATCAAAAAAAAGATACCTCTATACTACGGTTAAAAATGCCTCTTTAAATTATATACGTAAAGGTAAAACTTCCCAAAAATATATTGAAGAAACAAGTTTTGATGAACCGGAGGAAACATTACTTCTTGACGCTTTGATCTATGCAGAAATTGTTGGTCATTTAGAAAAAGCCATTGATACACTTCCTGAGGGGTGTCAACAGATCTGTAAATTGGCTTACCTCGAAGAAAAATCAAATATTGAAATCGCAGCGCAATTTGAGGTTTCTATTAATACCGTCAAAACTCAAAAACGCCGGGCCTTGCTTTTACTTCGTAAACTCCTTAGCCCCTTCTATCGCGGGCTAAAAATTCTTTTTTTATTATTTTTTTAAAATTCTTTTCACCCATTTGGCCTACGACTGTGTCTTTGTCTACAGATGCAGGATAGGAAGGTTAAATCGAATGAATATCCTTTAACTATCTCTTATTATAATAACATGGATTCAAAACACTTTAGAGCGGCAGAACTTGTCTCAAGATATGTACGGAACGATATCTCCGAAGCTGAACTTCAAGAATTGAAGCAGTTAACGGTGGATTTCCCGCTGCTTAGCAGTTGGATCGAGGACCATGGCGTCAAAATAGAGGATATTGATCAACGCATTAAATATTACCAATCGGTAGACAAAACTGAGATTTGGAAGGATATAGTAGCTAAATCCAAGGTAAGAAGACAAAGCAAAACACTTTGGAAGTATGCCGCTGCCTCCGCTGCAATCTTAATATTATTTGTTAGCCTTTATTTTTATCACAGCAATCCTTTAAAATCTGACCTAACTGCCGAAAAGGGAAATAAAATCCTCCCAGGAACAGAAAAAGCGATCTTAACGCTATCAGATGGAAAAACTATCGAATTGAGTGGAATGCAATCTGAAACCATATCAGATGGAAATACCTCGTTAAAGGTTCACGATAATCAATTAGATTATTCCGCTAATTCGGGCAAAAAAGTAGCCATCCATAAATTGAGTGTTCCATTTGGCGCTACTTACCACATCCAACTGGAAGACGGAACCCGTGTTTGGCTTAACGCAGACTCTGAATTGGAATTTCCGTCTATTTTTTCCGGGAAAGATAGAATAGTTTCAATAAAGGGAGAGGCTTACTTCGAAGTTGCCAAAGATGCATCCCATCCTTTTAAAGTTAAGGTCAACGGTACCGAAATCGAAGCATTGGGAACGGCTTTCAACATCAATACCCACCTTTTTGACAAGAAAGTAAAAACAATCCTCACAGAAGGAAAGATTAGAGTCAGTGAAGGCGGTCAAAATAAAACGATTGTTGCAGGCCATGCAACGATCAGTGGCCAAGGAAAAATTGAAGTCAACAAGGCTGATTTGGAAGAAGCTTTGTCCTGGAAAGAAGGCTACTTCTATTTTGACAGCAAAAATCTAAAAGATATTCTCGGCGAAATATCAAGATGGTATGCTATCGATATTGATATACAACGAACATTGACAAACGATCATTTTAAAGGCGGTATAAAAAGAAGCTCCTCTATCACAACAGTATGTAAAACACTGGCCGACCTTACCGGGTTTCAATTTATCATAGAAGGCAACAAACTCATTATCAAATAAAACCAAATGAAAAGCATATGAACCAGTCCGCAAAATAATACGCTACCTAGCGACAAAACCTAATGTATCCCCTTTTATTTAGCGAGGAGACAACTCACATTTATTCTTAACCAATAGTATAAACTAAAACCAGTCAAATGATATGGACAGCAACCCTCATGTCTTTTTTTTAAATCGTCAAATCAAATTTGACAAAGTCGCCAACAGCAGGGCCAGCTATCTGACTGCGCTCGTTCTTGGGACCGTTTTATCTTTGTCATCTTTAAATCTCAAGGCGCAGACCGTAGATCTAGATGTCAAGAATGTTCCCTTAGCTACTGCATTTTTTGAAATACAGAAAGCAACAGGATATCGATTCATCTACAACGAATCAATTTTAAAACAGAAACGTCCAGTCAGTCTTTATGTCAACAAGGCTTCTTTAACGGCTACATTGGATAAACTTCTCGAAAATCAGTCATTAAGCTACACCATCCACGATGGCACCATTGTAATCAAAGCCTTGAAAAACACCACGCCTCCTGCATCTTCAACCAAGACGCCAACAGCAATAGACAAAAAAATCCCAAAAGGACAAGCATCGGGAACCGTTAGGGATGAGGAGAAGAAACCCATTGCTCATGTCTCAGTTCAAGTAAAAGCGAACTCACTCTTTGGCACAGTAACCGACGAAAATGGAAATTTTAGCCTTACGAATCTGCCTGAAAAAGCGATACTGGTATTTACTTCAATCGGCTATACGCCAGTTGAAGTAAATACCAGTACGCTTACCGCATACGAGTTGAGCCAGCTTCAAATTGAATTGAAGAAGATAAATAGTGCGCTGGATGAAGTTGTAGTCGTAGCACATGGTGTACAGAAAAAAATTAGTGTTGTTGCAGCCATGAGTACAGTGGATCCCAAAGAGCTTATCAGTCCGGGCCGATCACTGACCAACCAACTGGCTGGCCGCGTGGCAGGAATGTCCTTCAACCAAACTTCGGGACAACCCGGCAAGGACGGAGCCAATTTTATTATCCGTGGTATAAACTCTGTCAAGGGAAGTTCTGATCCTTTGATCTTGATCGACGGACTCAAAAGATCTATTGACGATGTAGACCCCAATGACATTGCAAGCTTTTCTATCCTCAAGGATGCCTCCGCAACAGCAGTATATGGATTGGAAGGAGCAAACGGTATCATTGTGATCACGACCAAAACGGGAAAAATCTCTGAAAAACCCAGTGTCAATATGTCCATATCTTCCTCCGTCAACAATGCTACTTTTAAACCGCATTGGATCGACGCGGTAAAATATGCGCAAATGCGGAACGAGGCCTTTGCCGTGCGCGGCAAAGAAAAACCCTATTCGGATGAAATCATAAAAAAATTTGGAGATAATGACATGGATTTTTATCCGAATGTCGATTGGTATAATGCATTATATAAACCAAATAATTTATCGCATAGAGGAAACTTCAATATTGGCGGTGGTGGTAATGTTGTGACTTACTATATGTCTGGCGGGTATTATATCGAAGACGGAATGTTTAAAGGAAATCTCCAATCATACAATTCAAATGCTAAATATAATCAATTTAATTTCAGATCGAATTTAAAAGCTGATATCAGCCCGACCACAACATTGGGACTCGGATTTGACGGCCGCTATAACACAACGACAGAACCAGGACAGGGAACAGATCAAATTCTCAATATCATCAATGAGATCAATCCCACCCTCTTCCCCACACAATACTCCAATGGAACAGCTCCGGAGGAACCTGCAAACGTCAAAAATCCTTTTTCAATGCTCAATAAAACGGGCTTTACCCGTGGCTATTCCAATGTGATGAATACCAACCTCAATATTACACAAAAACTTGATTTCTTATTGAAGGGGCTATTTTTTAACGGTATTGCCTCTTTCTCGAAAATCAATAATTATACACACCAATATATTAAGGATTATCAAAAACACCGCCCCGATTTTGCGAACAGCTATAACGGTACAGGTCGTGATAAAGATGGAAATCTCGTCACGCTCAATACTACGCCAGATCTGGATGACAAGATGCGATTTGAGCCATCGACACCTACAGGGTATCGTGTTGTCGAGATACAGGGAAGTGCCAATTATGCCCGTGATTTTGGAAAGGATTTCACAACAACAGCTTTTGTACTGTACAAACAGCGTGAATACATGGATGATGTCCCTAATGATGACAATGGCAATTCCCTTTTGGTGAATGCACTACCGACAAGGGAGCAGTCTATTGCAGGACGATTTACCGCAGGTTTTAAAAACCGCTATTTTGCAGATATTAACTTTGGCGCCTCTGGATCGCAAATGTTTACTCCCGACAAGCGCTGGTCTTCCTTCCCCTCCATTGGATTGGGCTGGATCCTATCAGAGGAAAAATTTTGGGTAGGCATGAAGAAAACGGTCAATCTATTAAAATTTCGGGGTTCCTATGGTGTCGTCGGTGCACCAGGGGATGCTAGGCGCTTCGGTTATATGGCAACCACAGGTACACTTGATGGCTATACATTTGGTTTTGGAGGTACAGCATATAGCGGAACAAATATTTCAGGTGTGGGAGAGAGTCGACTGGAACAGCTTGGCTTGACCTGGGAACAAAATAAAAAGATGAACTTCGGTATTGAACTCGGCTTATTCAATCAATTTAAAATGATACTGGACATTTTTAGAAATACGCGTGAGGGCCAGCTGATTGACCTGAACAAGCTTCCTTCCACGCTGGGACTAGCTTCAATACCAAAAGCCAACCTCGGAAAGATGTATTCCAAAGGTTTCGACCTCGATCTGTCCTACAGTAAAAATTTCGGCGATTTCCGGATCAACTATATTCGTGGAATCCTGACCTACAATATAAATACGATTGTAGAAAATGGACAGCTCGATCCAAAAATGCCTTACCAAAGTGGAATCGGGCTGGACTGGGGGCGCGATCTGAATTATATCGCTCTAGGGCTGTTCAAAGATCAAGCTGATATTGATAATAGCCCTGTACAGACCTGGAACAAGGTCATGCCTGGCGACATCAAATATAAGGACATTAATGGTGACGGTCTGATCACTCCCGAAGACCGTATTTGGTTGGGAAGCACAGACCCCAAATGGACATATTCACTGGCGGTGGATTTTAATTATAAAAATTGGACCTTCTCTACCCGTGTAATCGGAAAATCGGATGTATTCCGTACCCTTAATGGCGGACGTATCCCATTCAATGCTTCAGGCAGTCGCGGCGCAATCTATGAAGCGGCCTACAATGATCACTGGACACCTGAATCTTACTCGGGGACGAAATCCACTGAAAATCCAGACGCTGCCTATCCCCGTCTAGCTGTTGGTTCGGAAAACATCAATAATGTACAACAGTCTACGTTCTGGGAACGTGAAGCTTCTTATTTACGTCTAGCAGATGCCGAAATAGGTTATACCTGGGTACCCAAAAACGGTAAACTTCCATTCCAGAACATCTATTTCTACGGCCGCGGAGACAATTTAGCAACATTCTCCAAATTCAAGGACTGGAATCCTGAACAGAAATCATCGTATGCTTATCCATTAAAACGCACCTATTCTCTGGGAATGAATGTCAGATTTAAACTGTAAAATCCATATAAAATTTGTAAAAAAACATTTAGGTCAGTACGCCTGCATGAAAGTACATATACCATATGAATAAATAAAACTATTCCAATGAAAACACTCAACATCAAGAACATAAGTTTAGCGATCGCATTATTGACTACCCTACAAATGCAGTCCTGTAAATACCTGGATGCGGAGGAATATCTGCATGAAGTGGATAATCTGAACGATATCTGGACCTCCCGAAAAAATATTCGTGAAGCTTGGGCTGCCTGTTACGGTCATCTTCCCAATTTTACCGACATGCATCAATCCTGGCCATTCAGTGGTGCTGGCGACGAAGGGCATGCAGGACTAGATACCTATATGGCCTTGCAACTATCCCAAGATAAATACAATTCCGACAATTTACCCTGGGAACTGAACTACTGGGCCAAATTATATCGGGCTATCAGGGCTTGTAATCAATTTTTAGAAAATTCGCCTAAGGCTAACGACAAATTGCTCAAGGAAGGCGAAGTCGAAAGCTATCAAACAGATGTGCGTTTTTTACGTGCTTACTATTATTCATTGATCTTGGAGATCTACGGTCCCTTTGTCATTGTTGATAAAACAATAGATTACGCGAATGAAAATACCTATCCGACTAAACGTGCAACCCTGGAAGAATGTATCAATTTTTTAACTGCCGAACTAGATCTGACCATTCAAAAACTGCCCAGCCAGGCACAAATATTAACCTCTGACCTAGGTAGGCCGTCCAAAGCTGCTGCTATGGCAGTAAAAGCACGCATACTCCTATGGGCTGCAAGTCCGCTAGTCAACGGCAATACGGAGTACAATAGTTTTGTTAATCCCGAGGGTCAACCTTTCTTTGGAAAAGGATACGATGAAAACCGCTGGAAAAAAGCAGCAGAGGCCTACAAAATGATCATTGATATGAATCAATATGAATTGTTTACCCTGCCAGCCAACAACAATTACAAAACTGTTCCTCTAGGTGACTTCCCCGGCAATACTATAGCATGGCCGAATGGCCCTGCCGGGATTGATCCTTACCGATCTTTCAAGGCCTTATTTAGTGGTGGCGACAATTACTGGAACAAGGAAGTGATCTGGCAGGTCAATAGACAAAGCCAAACATATAATCTAACGGCACTGGGTTGGCCTAGAGGTCACAAAGCCTCAAATGCTGTAAATACTACCCGTATAGCCGCTACTCAAAAGATTGTTGACGGATTTTTCATGAATAATGGCGCTACAATAGAAGAAGAAAACCAAAAGCTTTATAAAGATTTTTCTACATCATCTGCTGCTGACGGGCATTATATCTTAGGCGATGGCAATTCACTCAACTCACCGATCCATACAAACTTTTTCAACGGAAATCGATATCCAGCGGTACCAAACCGTGTATTGAATCGTGAACCGCGTTTTTATGCGACGATCGGTTTTCACGGCCGTGGATATAAACAGGATGATAAAGTAGATCCTTATTATTATGTGGACTATAGACCTGAAACTGCCGATGGCTATTTTGAGACCGATCGTCCTTCCTTGCGTACTGGCTATGCCGTTGTCAAATACATCAATGATGATGATATGCGCATAGAAGGAACTTACGAAAAACAATATCCCGTATTCCGATTGGCGGAAGTATATCTCTCCTATGCCGAAGCACTCAACGAAAGTCAGCCCGGACATCCTGATATCCTGAAATATCTCAATTTGGTACGCTATCGGGCAGGGCTTCCTGGATATAGTCAAGGGACCAAAGATGAAATCCGAAACAGGATCAAACACGAACGCCTCGTGGAAATGGCTTTTGAAGGAAAACGTTATTTTGATATCCGCCGTTGGAAAGATGCTGAAAATGTACAACGCGACAGCTGGGGCAATCCCAAAGGATCAGGTGGTCCAGTATATGGAATGAACTACAAAAAAGCAGATATTACTTTTTATGACCGTACCATTATCGACGGATATTCCTTCAAGAAAAAGAACTATTTCTTCCCCCTCCCATACAATGATGTCGCTAATCACTGGGGTAAACTGATCCAGAATCCGGGATGGTAATACAATCTGTAATGATGAAAAAAAACATGACGATGAAACCAAATAATATAAAATACCTTCTACTGTTTGCTATCTGTCTCTTCCTGACAGCTTGTGGTAAATTGGATTATGAGAACAAGGAGTTCTACAAACAGGAACTCTATATTGTAAATGCTGAATCGACATCCGCGTCGGAACGTTCTATCACGGCAATACAAGCTTATACATTCGTAGATACGCTCAAAATCCTGAACGACGATTATGATGTTGAACTCATCGAAGACCTCCGGGATGGCTTTTTCGAAGTCAAGTTTAAAATTGGCATTGGTGGTTCACTAACCGCTGACAAAGACATCCCGGTCAAAGTAGCTTTCGACGAAGAAACACTGAATGATTATAATATCGAAAACAACACAAAATATTATATCCCTGAATCTTCGCTGTATAAAGCAAATGCTCCGTATGACAATGTCACGAAGACCTTCACAGTCACCATAAAAAAAGGAACGGCATCCAGTGCGCTTATTTTTTCGATACCGATCAAGCGTACCGACAGTAAAAACTACGCCAACTTTGCATTCCCGGTTAAACTCGTTGAAGGCAATACCCTTCCTCAAAATCATTTTTATGATAATTTTTTAATCGCCAATCTCATAGTAGACGCTCAAAAAGTAGTCAACTGGTCGGGTTTTCCAATTCCAAAACTTCCGGAAGGACGCTACCATTCAGCGCGGCTACAAGCTAATGCTGCGGAAAATAATGTAAACGGAGTACATTATAATTATAAATACATCACCCGCTTAAGCAACGATCCAAATGATAAAGGTCAATTTATGATCTGGGGTACGGGTTTATGGAGCTTTGAGGTATTTGGACTACATGGATCAGGTTGGATGTACAATAAATTCTATTTAAATGATGAGGTCTATGGCACTTATACAATGGAGCCTATTGCATTCGGGGACAGTAGATTTCCCTGGGGGACATTTGCTTATGCCACAACACAAGGGGTAACCATTGACAACACCTATGATCCGAAAACAAAAACCCTGGTTTTGCACTATAAAAATGTAATTGGTCAGGACTATACCGATGTTCTTACTTATATCGATGAAAAATTAGACATCCGCGATGCAAATACCCAATTCGGGCCACACAATTGGCAGTACGTGAGACAACAAGGTTATAAAAACTGGTTACCAATAGACGGAAAATAAAACAATTATATAACATACAATGAATCGAAGATCCTTTTTAAAAAGATCGGGTTTACTAAGCACAGCATTTCTACTTGCCCAGTTTCCAAGCTGGGCAAGCAGCATCTTTGCATGGGATCAGCCTTTACACAATATTCCTACAGATAAAAAAATAGATCCGAAGTGGATTGAACAACTGTATAAACGTGGTCAGAAAACACGTTATTACAAAAGCAAAAACGAATTGCAATATATCGGAATGCCTATCGGCGGACTCCATGCGGGGACCGTCTATGCCGGTGGTGACGGCCGCCTCTGGCTCTGGCAGATCTATAATGAAACCTACGAAGGGAAAGGAGAAGGTATAGAACCCAAAGTTGTACAATGGTATAATGGCCGAGAATACGTTAATATTAAACCCCGCGATGGAGCAGCCTATGTAGAACCCGCTATAGCTGATAATCTCCGACTATTGGAACAGGGGCTTTCAGTAACTGTCGTTGAAAATGGAACATCCCGGACCCGCGAATTACGAAAAGAACACTGGGATGAAGTCATTTTTGAAGTCGCTTACCCGAGTTGCAAGATCAGCTATTCGGCTAAGGATTTCCCTTTGGATATCGAACTACAGATTTATTCGCCATTTATTCCATTGGATGCTGAAAACTCATCGCTGCCGATGACAACACTACATCTGAAAGCGAAAAATAAAACCAAGCGCAGCGTTCAGGCAACATTCTGTGCCTGGCTGGAAAACGGGGTACACAAACCCCGCAAGGAATTTAAAGGGGTTATAAAACGCGCTGAGATCGTAGCGATCGAAAATGTACATGGTATACTTTACTCCTGCACCGCTGTGCCACAACCCGACAAGCTGGCCGGTGACCACGGTACAATGGCACTCTACTGTGACGCAGCGGATGCTACGGTAAATGCCATGTTCGACGACTGGCCCTTCGATCCAACAAAAAGCGCCCTCGGTAAAGAATCGGCATCTGTCCCATTTGACCAGCTTCAAGTCGGAAACATCGTCGTCCAACGCACCATCTCCCCCCAAGTTACCGATGCCGTTTCCTATGCCATTAGCTGGCATTTCAACAATGCCCATCCTCAGTTGCGTGATAAAATCAAAGATGCGCAACAAGGCTATTGGTATGGTACCAAGTTTTCAGATGCCAAAGATGTTTTAACCTATTATCATCAGCATAAAGACTATCTGAACCAATCTACATTAACCTGGATCGATACTTGGTACGATTCGACACTTCCCCACTGGTTTTTGGACCGTACATTGCTGAATATTGGTACTTTGGCTACGGCTAACACCTATCGTTTTGCCAGTGGTCGCTTTTGGGCCTGGGAAGGTGTGGGTGCCTGTGCAGGAACCTGTACACATGTCTGGCAGTATGGGCAGGCCATGGGACGTTTATTCCCTGAACTCGAACGGAATCTGCGTGAAACTACAGATCTAGGCATCGGATTCGTCCCAGAAACTGGCGCTATTATCTTTCGAGCGGAATACGAAACCCGCCCCGCTATCGATGGTCAGGCTGGTGTAATACTTCGTTTTTACAGAGAGCATCAGATGTCTAAAGATGCCCAGTTTCTATCGCGTAACTGGGATAAACTCAAAAAAGCGGTGAAATTTATCATCGACCAAGACAAAAATGGTGACGGCATGACGGACACCCCTATGGAAAACACGCTCGATGCGGTCTGGGAAGGCGATATCGCCTGGATTGTCGGCCTCTGTCTTGCGGCAGTCAAAGCCGCTGAACTCATGGCAATAGAAATGAGCGATCAGATATTCCAAAAAACATGTGCGCAATACGTGAGTAAGGGAATAGCAGCGATGGATACAACACTATTTAACGGAGAATATTATATCCACCGGCCGAACAAAGAATTTGGACGAAAAAAATTGGGGTCGTATAATACTTGTCATATCGATCAGGTATATGGTCAGGCATGGGCATTTCAGGTCAATCTTCCCCGGATAAATAATAAAGAAAAAACTCGTTCGGCCCTAAAAGCATTATGGAAATATAATTTTACCATGGATGTAGGTCCTTATATCAGAACTCACCTAAATGGTAGACCCTATGCCTTAGCTGGGGAGGGTGGCATGATTATGAATACGAATCCAAGCAATGAAACCTCAGCTTACGGCGAAGACATCACCTGGCAACTTGGTTATTTTCACGAATGCATGAGTGGCTTTGAACATCAGGTCGCAGCTCATATGATGGCCGAAGGAATGGTGGACGAAAGCCTGGTTTTGACCCGATGTATCCATGAACGATATGATGCAGCTAAACGTAATCCCTTCAATGAGATCGAGTGCAGTGATCATTATGCGCGGGCTATGGCAAGCTATGGTACTTTTATAAATGCATGCGGCTACGAATACCATGGGCCTAAAAAACATCTTGGTTTTGCGCCGCGAATGCAACAAACATGCTTTAAGGCTGCTTTTACCACAGCTACGGGCTGGGGCACTTATCAGCAAAAGCAGCAGTCTGCCTTTGAGGCTTCGATATGCCTAAGCTATGGATCATTGAATATACAGACCTTGAGCTTAGGTCATCTTTCTACACAACCAGGCCGAACCAAACGGCTCAAAGCAACATTGAACGGCAAAGTCGTACAACTATCGGAAACAGAACTCAGTCAGCAACAGCTAAAACTGATTTTTGCGAATGAATTGAGGCTTCAGACCGGAGATAAACTAAACATTACTTGGTCATGAAAAAGATAATCGTCTCTTTACTGGCATTTTTCTGTCTTTTCATACTTATCAGTGGCTGCCAACCCGCCCTATCCCAATCCACTGAAATAAAGTCCGTAAAGGATAGCAGCTGGCTAGATCAAATGCAAGCAACATTACCATTACTGGGGCACCGCAATTGGATCTTAATTGTTGATAAAGCCTATCCGGCACCAAGCAGTGCAAATATTACCGTCATCAACACCGGGCAGCCTCTACCCCAAGTGGCAAAACAGTTGGACAGCCTCTTAAAAACACAGGATCATATTCGACCGATCGTCTATCAGGATCAAGAGCTTGCCAATATAGACGAACAGCTTGTTCCCGGAGTGGAAGCCTTTAGCAAGGAAATCGGTAGCATCTTCCGTTCTAATATTCAGGTCATCCCCCACGCATCAGTTTTCAAAAAAATAGACGAGGCATCCAAACTGTTTCATATTGTCGTTCTCAAAACAGCGTCCGTATTACCCTATACATCACTGTTCATTGAGCTTGATTGCAAATATTGGAATGCAGACAAAGAGCAGGCATTACGTCACCGTATGCTAAAGAACAGAAACAAAAAATAAATATTAACTACGGAAAATAAAATGAACAAATTGAATTTCATGTTGGTACTGGTCATCACAATCTTATTCTGGCGACCAGCAGCTGCGCAGGAGATCAACGAAGAATCCCTTTACCAAATCGTCAACAGCAATGGACTGGCCTGGGATAACGATGAATTGTTTGATGACGGTGCAAAAATAGTACTGCGCAAAGCACAAAAGACAAAAAAAAGCCAACTATGGCGTTTCAAGAAAAATACCAATGGCTCTTATATTATAAACAATCCCCTTACTGGTACGAATATAGACAATGCCAACCAATATTCGGGTAACGGTAATCCCATTATGCAATGGGGTGCCAATCCATCCAATCCAAACCAACAATGGACACTGACATTTACAGGGACAGGTGCCATACAGATCCGACACAGCAGTAGCCGGATGAACATCGGAACACTGCAGGAAGATCGTGAAGGCAGCGTTCTCTATCAATTACCTGGAGCCGTTCAGGATTGGAAACTCGTGGAGATCGATTCAGAGCTAGCTAAAGGGTTTGTTTGGCGAGGAGAGGAGGAATGGCAGAATGAAACGATATTCGAAATAAACAAAATGCCGGGCCATGCCACCTTCATTCCATATCCCGACAGCAAAAGCTTAAAAGAGGATAGTTATTTTGAAAAGCCATGGTTACAGCCACGGTCCCCTTATTACCAATCCTTAAACGGAATCTGGAAATTTAAGTGGAGCAAACAACCGAGCGAACGGCCAATAAATTTCTACCAGCAGAAATTTAACGTATCAAACTGGGACAACTTAACCGTCCCCATAAGCTGGGAAGTCAGTGGCTATGGAACTCCTATCTATACCAATGTCACTTATCCTTTTGCCAACCGTCCACCTTTTATCCAGCCTGTCAAAGGCTATACAAGTGAAAAGGAACCTAATCCGGTCGGTTCGTATCGAAAAGACTTTGTGATTCCAAAAACATGGAAAGGAAATAAAATAGTATTGCATTTTGACGGTGTATACTCTGGCTTCTATGTCTGGGTAAATGGAAAAAAAATAGGCTACAGCGAAGGATCAAATAATGTGACAGAGTTCGATATCACCGATGCAACAAAAATAGGTAAAAATACAGTTGCCGTAGAAGTTTATAAATGGACCGATGGAAGCTATATTGAAGATCAGGATATGTTTAGGTTCGGTGGAATTCACCGCGATGTATTCCTGTATTGTCTCCCACAAGTACACCTTTTTGATTTTCATCATTCCACTATATTTCAGGGTAACGACTTTAGCAAAGGTACTTTCCAACTTTACACAAAACTAAACAATGAAAATAAAAATCCACAAAATGGAAAACTGAACGTGCAATTACTGGATCCTCATGGAAAGGTAATCAGCAGGGAAAGCAAGGATTACCACATTGCCTCTGGACAGGAGCTCGAGATGGGCTATCAGCTGGAGCTCTTAAATCCTAAATTGTGGTCAGCCGAATTACCTGCACTTCATACACTCCTGATGGCAGTTGTGGATGAATCCGGTAAAGAAATCCAAACGATAAGTACCAAAATTGGCTTCCGTAAGATTGAAGTCAAAAATAAAAGGGTATTTATCAATGGGAATCAGGTTTTCTTCAAGGGTGTAAACCGTCATGATACGCATCCGGAATTTGGAAAGGCAGTGCCCACAGAAACCATGATAAAAGATATTCTGCTTATGAAGCGACATAATATCAATACCGTACGTACCAGCCATTACCCCAACAGTCCAAAGTTCTATGCTTTGATGGATTATTATGGTCTATATTGCATGGATGAGGCGGATGTAGAAAACCACGGAAATATGGGATTGTCGGATAATGAAAACTGGCGTGAGGCATACGTCATACGTGCACAACGCATGGTTCTGCGTGACCGCAACCATCCATCGGTTATATTCTGGTCCCTTGGTAATGAAAGCGGTAACGGACGCAATTTTGATTTCATGTATCAGAAAGTGAAGGAGCTCGATCGGCAAAACAGGCCGGTGCATTATGAAGGAAAAAATGAACTTGCAGACATTGATTCACATATGTATCCAGCATTGGATGGTATGGCACGGTTTGATCAAAAAACAACGGACAAGCCCTACTTCCTCTGTGAGTATGCGCACGCTATGGGCAATGCCATGGGCAATTTGCAGGAGTATTGGGACTACATCGAAAATACATCCCAACGTATGATTGGTGGATGTATCTGGGATTGGGTAGACCAGGCCCACATTAAAAAAGGAGAACCTAAAAATCATTTCTATTATGGTGGTAGTTTCGGGGAGAAGCCGACAGATGGTGATTTTTCAAACAATGGACTGACCACTCCCGATCGCCGCGTAACAGCCAAGCTAATCGAAGTACGCAGAGTCTATCAGTACGTTAAATTCAACGGGGACGCACTGGCCGCCAATAAGATCAAAATCACCAATAAATATGATTTCCTCAATCTGGATCAATTTTATCTGACCTGGGAGATTCGGAAAGATGGCGTACCGGAACAATCCGGTCGGATAGACCAACTAACGCTTCCCCCAGATCAGGATACAATCGTCAGTCTTCCCTTCGAGCGGAACTTTATACCCAATAGTGAATATCATTTAAATGTGTACCTTCATTTGAAAGAATCAACTAGCTGGGCTGAAAAGGGGTACCTATTGGCGTCAGAACAGTTTGAACTTACTCCGAGGGCTGTCCTCAATGCCATCGACCTTCGGCGTGTTCCTGTGTTGCAACTTGCAGAAAACACCGATGAGATAAGCATTCAGGGACAGGATTTCCAGGCAATATTCGACAGAAAAAAGGGCGGAATGGCATCGTTGGTGTATCATGGCAGGGAGATGATTGACGGCCAATCGGGTTTACAGTTCAATTGGTACAGAAGTCTCAATAACGACAAATACACCGATCAAAACTATTATCCGACAACGTGCGATTCCCGTTTGGATACCGTCGGATTTGGCAAGGATAGAAAATCTGTTGTCATCGCTATAAAATCGGTCGCCACAATCCATAGCAAAGACAGCATCTTAATACCTTATATGACAAATTATACCATTTACGGTGATGGAAAGATCGATATAGAAAGCTATTTTACCTTACCAGAAAAGGCTGAAATCGTCCATCGCCTGGGCTTACAAATGCAGTTACCAGCCAATTATAAAAATATAACATATTTTGGTCGCGGCCCACATGAAAATTATTCCGACCGCCGCATGTCCAACTATTTGGGTTTTTACAAAACTACGCCAACCGATATGGAGGAAGAACATTATACGCGGGCACAGAGTATGGGGAACCGTAGCGAAATCCGTTGGGTTTCTCTCTCGGACGATTCCGGACAAGGTCTGAAAATAACGTCTAAAGATCGCTTGAGCTTTTCGGCACTGAATTTTTCGGATGAAGCAGTATGGAATGCCAAATATGATTTCAAAATTCCCGAAATCAGACAAAATAAAATTTACTTGAGTCTGGATTGTATCCAACAGGGACTGGGAAATGCCAGCTGTGGACCATTACCACTGCCTCACTATATGATTTCATTAAATACGCCTGTGTTTTATTCCTTCAGAATAGAACCATTTATTGTTAATCCATAATAAAAATCAAAAAAGAGGGATAATTTCATTTCGTCTTTTATTATGACAGTAGAAATATCCCTCTTTCTTCTTCCCATTACCGCATTACATAAAGCATAATAGGTTAGGGTCTATTTGCAAGCTATTCAAGCTATCTTATTTTGCCAGTATCAAGCGGCCATGCATCGGTGCGAAAAGGAGCCAATGGCAACCCTTCTTTGCTAAAAATATTACCTATCCCCGTATTACTAAATTGATATCGAACAGCTACGGGATTTTTCACCAGCTGATTTGAAACAATCATCTGATTACCTTTTAGCGCGACTGTGGCAGGGTAAAATACCTTGTCTGGCCCGGAAATAAAAATTTCCTTCCCTTCATTTCCTTTTATTATCAGGCTAGATTCAGCATAATCAAAATCAATCACAATTTGATTTTTCCGCACTGTAAAGGATTTGAACATTGGGCTTTTGTAATTTCCTCTACTTAGCCCATAAGTCTCGGACAAAGCATAGTTTGCAAGACGTAAACCGACGTCTTTTTTATTTGCAGGATGAATATTCAATGTATCGTTAACAAGATCTGAAATGACAACCATACCTGTATTTTCTGTTGCTAGAGCCTTAGACTGCGCTTCGCGAAGTAACGCTCCTACATGATGATTGGAATACCTATTTGGCGCAATCTGTACGTAATAAAACGGAAGACTTTTATGCCAGGCCCTACGCCAGGAAGCGATCATGGTATCCATTAATTGGGTATAACTTGAGGCTGTTTCAACGTTGCTTTCTCCTTGATACCAGATCACACCAGCGATATTAAAATTAGTAAATGGTGCGATCATTGCGTTATACGCATACCCTGGTGCAATAGGCCACCATGAAGCAGGCTTTTTTTGAACTGCTGCATCTTTTAAAATGCTATTATTTTCAACTAATTCTGCTGGGGTCCATACTTCAGCTGGGGTCCCGCCCCAGTTACTACTGATCAAACCAATTGGTACATTCAATTCCTTGTTCAGAATCTTCCCAAAATAATAAGCGACTGCGCTGAAATTTTTCAAGGTGTTGCTATCACAAACCATCCAATTCCCTTCATTGTTGTCCTGTGGGGTTTTAGAAGTTGCTTTAGTGACCTGAAACAACTTAATATTAAGCTTGTCGACAGCTGAAAACTCATCCTTAATACTGGGAACACCGTTGTAATAGTTCCATTCCATGTTAGACTGACCACTGCAAACCCAAACTTCCCCGATAAATACGTTCTCAAGAACAATTTTATTATCACCTTCAAATACGATAGTATATGGGCCACCTGCTTTTGGCGTCTGCACTGATATTTGCCATTTGGCATTTCCATCCGCTAGTAGCTCGACAGTCTTATCATCCCAGGAGGTGGTAATCCGGATTTTTTCACCTGCTTTGGACCAACCCCACAACTGGGTCGTCGACCGCTGCTGCAAAACCATATTATTTGCCAAAATACTCGGTAAACGAATAGCGGCCTGGGATGAGAATATCAGAAAACAGGACATCAGAAAGAGCAGAAATTTGTTCATAATGGTAAATTTATAATGTAAAAAATTAACGTGTTTTAGTACAGTTCTATTTACAAGACACACAAGATATAAAATAAGGTGACAGCAATATATTTTTTTATCTTTTTTGAGCTGTTAACGAAGGCATTATTTTCCACTTACCGATCCTGACGCAAACGATGCAGTAGGAAAGGGAATCAAATCAGCCTAATGATCGCAGCAAAACACCTATTAATCATTCGGTTTTGATGTTAAGATTAAAAATTCCTTGATGCCGATCTATGCATATTGGAGCTAGTTCATAGAGTCTAGTCCTCGACCCGAGATTGCTTTTCCAAGTACTTTTAAGAATGCAATTAGACCTCGAGATTCTGATTTCCAATATTGTATATCTCTCACAGCTAATTTTAATACCCTAATTTTTGGATCTCCTTCTCCTTTTTCAAACAGCTTGCTGTCAATATGATTTCGGTATTTCTTTATCCGAAGTTTGTTGTCGTCCAATTCACCAGTACCAACGATGCGTATAAATTGAAGGTCCCTCGGCCTTGTGTAGATAAGGGTTATGTTTTCATTTGACAGTAGATCATTAAAAGACTTACTCTCAGATGAAATTAGATGCCATAAATTGCCATCATCATCCAATTCCTGTCTTCTTACTGTAATAGAATGTGGAAATCGCTCGGATTCGGAAAAGGTACACAGTATACCTATATCTAGGTCTTCGATCATCATTCTAAGTTTGTTGACTTTAGACTTGTTCATGTATTTATTATCCATACCTCAATTATTTTAATATTATAAACAGGACAGATAGAAAACGAGCATTGTTTTAGTCTTTATACGCATTTCACTGCGCATCTTACGCAATTATTTCATTGATTAGGAACAGTTTACAGGAAATATCAAAGTAACTTTTGTTCCCGATCCTATTTTACTTTCAACAGATACACGACCGCCAATCCTTTCCAAAATACGTTTTACCAAACCTAAGCCAATACCTGATCGTAGTCCCTAGCTGAATTGTATTTAGGTATTGTATGGTTAGCAGGGCTTCATGTTCCTATTATTGCCCCTGTACAGTAACTACAAGCGACTAGTACGATAATGAAAAAACAAAAATTGCTGCTTTCATATTTAGTAATTTACTTCAAAGAATGGCATTGCGATGCAGTCTTTACGGAAACTTATGTGTGTCTACATACATAGGTCAACTATTAATATAGTCCCATTCCAGTCGATGTATATTTATGAGGAGACGCTTTATAGGTCACTTCCGCAAATTCTAACACATCAACAAACGAAGAAAAAGTATTTATAACGCCAAAAGCTTCACGAGCTCTTATGGCAGCAACAGCTGAAACATACACGAAAAATTGTATGATTTACATTCCCTTCTCATCTTGCTTCAACAGGATTTTTATTTCTGTTCCCTGACCGGGTTCACTAATTATATTAATCTTTCCACCTGCCTGTTTAACTACAGTATTCACCAAATAGAGACCTACTCCAGAACCATCGACCAATTTGGTAGCCCTTCGAAATTTCTCAAAAATTGTTGCCCGATCTTCGGCCTTCATACCGATCCCATTATCCTTCACGGAAATAGCAAGATAACCGTCTTCTTTGAACGAGCGGATCAAAATTTCTGGGGCTCGTGATTCGGGTGTATATTTGATCGCATTATTAATCAAATTATAGAGCACGCTACGCAACTTACGGCGTACAAAAGTAAATTCAGAAACCTTTAAATCTTGCTTAATAATTGCATCAGTTTCTATCAGCTGGGGAGCTAAACTCAAACTTACGTCCTCCAGAATATTTGGAAGATCTATCAGTTCAATGGATGCCTGATATTTTTGCTTTCCCCAACGGCTTTCTGTAAGATCATCTATTAACTTTTTTATTTCCACCAAACTTTTCTCATGATTCTGCATCAAGGGCAAGAATTTAGCTGAATTTTTATCCTTTAAACCTTTCATTAAATCAAATGTAAGATTAAGAGCCAATAAGGGATTTTTGATATCATGAGCTAATGTATCAAGCAGCAATTCATGTTCCAGCACAAGCTTCTCTTGCTCTTTGAGATCCTTCACCCTAGGCGTAATATCCACAAATGTAATGATGACACCATTCGTAAGGTATTCATTACGGACGTAATAAGGAAGTATATTCATCTGGTACCACCTTAAATCTGTTGTCTGAATCTCTTTTTCCAGAATTTTACCTGTTGCGATCACTGTATTTATATTACTGATAATCGTAGGAAATCTAAAATTTTCCTTGATCTCGTCTAGGGGCTTTCCTATGAACTCGTCCTTAAGATCAAACTGCTTCATCGCCGGTGGCGTAAACTTTCTCAATATTAAGTTGGCATCCACAAATAACTGCGGAATGATCGTATTGCTAAAGTAATTTTCCAGGTCTTCATTGAGTTGAGTTAAATCATTTATTTGCTCATTTTTGTTCATAGAGGGATACAAAATTTTATTATAAAAACAAGATAAAATAAACATTGTTTTTATAATGAAATGTTCAACAAAGCTCCCTTGGGTGGAGTATTAAACAGGAAATTAGCTTTATTTCCGTAGAGCTAAGTCTTCTTTTCATATTTCGCATGGTGTAAGCTATCAAGATTTTATACGTAATAGAGATGTGTATTTTAATTTCGTACTGTTGTTTTAGAGATAATCGACGCTTTTTCATCCACATTGTCGACGAGCAACATTCGACCACGAACGCGATACAATGCGTCATATGTGCAGGTCTATTTCTTATCCTATGCCAAGTCAATCGAAGAACAAATCGTTTAAATTTGAAAGACAGTAAATTACCAAAATTCAAATAGGGTGGCAATAACCAAAAAATATAAAGCTATGCAAAAGATAATTCCAAACCTTTGGTTTGACAGCAACGCACTGGAAGCCGCAAACTATTACCTATCGGTTTTCAAAGATGGCAAGATCATCAATATCACGTATTACCCAAATTCAGAAGCCGAAGGACTGGCTGATTTCCAAAAGGATTTTGCCGGAAAAGTGCTGACCGTAGAATTTGAGATTCTGGGAATGCGTTTCATCGGGATCAATGCCGGACCGGAATTCAAATTTAACGAGGCTATTTCACTGATGATCCCCTGTAAAGATCAGGCTGAAATTGACTACTACTGGGAAACACTTACATCGGATGGAGGACAGGAGAGCGTTTGTGGATGGCTGAAAGACAAATACGGATTAAGCTGGCAGGTTTGTCCTGAAAATTGGGCAGAACTCAACAAAAGACCCGGCGCATTCAAAAAAATGATGGGAATGAAAAAGATCATTATTGCTGATTTCTAAAACAAGGTAACGACAAAGTCATGCTCCAGCACTGGTGAATGCTGGAGAAAGTAAACGTCCCGTATCATTGAGCGCAACGCAGCAATGGTCGGGACATTTTACCATAGATTCAAGCCTCCTCACGAATTCTATAAATCCGCCTCTGATTATTTCGCCAGCCTTTAGCTCAAACATTTTGATATAGTCGCCCCCAACGGATAACCGCAGTATCAACGAGATCGTTAATCCCGGGTCAATATCTTCTTCATGCTTGGGGAGATCCAACGATTCATAAATTTTACCAAGCGAATTGTAAATCCATTCATAAAGAATTCCAAACCGCTATATATTTAAGATTAAATTAAAGACGACTATGTTGAGTAAATATCAATTCAGTAAAAACCCACTACATTATATTTATGCCCTGATCTGGTTGGCTGTATTCGCAACCTTTGCTTTTTATCTTTTCACAGGGGCGATGTTCAGACCGGAGAATGGCAAGATCCATATTGTTGCAATTCTGATCGCTTGGGTGGTGGAATATCTTGGCCTTACACTGACCTGCCTGATCATCTTATGTTTAGGGATATACAAAGCATTGCGAACAATTTTAGACAAGAAAGGAATTGAATCTTAATCGTGTTCCCGGACGATGGAAACCGACCAGGAACGCAGCTTGCCAGTAGGCGCCCCAATGATCATGATGGGCTTTACGAAAGATGGCCAGCTCCATCCGGATTTGATCCAAGATCGGGATAAGAGATTTGATATTTCTACTGCTGAGAAAAGAGAACAACGCAAATCAATACCTAATTATGCCATTGATCCCTTGGCAAATGAATGGGAACAAGGGCAAATTCGACAATTTGTCATTGGGTATAAGGCCGATAGTGTCCGTTATAAGCATTAGCTAAGCTATTATTAAGCCTCTCCGAAGTTATCGTTTCCCGGTCGCGAATAGGAAGGTGGATCACTGGCCGGAAATGACTGTTCGAGTTGTTCGTCTATATTACGTTCTCGCTCGTCTACCTTTTCTTCTTGTTCGTTATCAATTCTTTTATCTTCCTCTTTTTTAACTTCCTCTGGATCTTCCATAATTATTTCCTTTTTTGTTTACTTTTCTATTGGAACAAGAGTAAATTACATTTGGTTTCGACCGGCTTGCAACACTACAGATTGACTATGAATAGGTATAATGCAAAAGCTTGACAATTATATAGCGGATATATTAGCCGCTCTTAGGGTTTCGATCTTTGTGTCTTGAAGAAATCTCATTGGCTGTACTCCATAATACAATAATGAACTGTAAGAATGCGTCAAGTAAATAAATCCTAGAAATGGTATCGGTAATATTGTAATAAATATCAATCGACATAAATGCCAATGCAGCTGGAATACCAAGAAGAATTTTAGCAGGCTTATTTCCCCCAAATAACAGACCAATAGCTACCGAAATAGAAAGTAGACCGACCATTTTGACCAGCCATAGATCTATCTTTTCACCCGTCAGCATCATAAAGCTATCGATGTGAATTATAGGCCAAAGTCCAGTAATCAGATAATATAATCCTTGTATTTTAAAAACCATATTGAAGGGCTTTTGGAATAGAACCTCTAGGGCAAAGCAATGGTTCTACCGAATAGATTACTATTTTCCTATTCAAGGAACCATAAAGGTCACTCCTTATTATATCGAGCGAAAGATAGATAAGAACGTTGTTATCATCAGTATTATCATGGGACACTATGCGGAGAAATATTACAAGGACCCTGTTTCATATCAGGAGGGCATGCTCGATGAGATTTCTAAACTGGCGAAGCGGAACGTAAGACCTTTATTAAAGGGATTAAAATTTAAGGATTGGAAAAAAGAACGTTTTATCGAAGGTACTTACAGTTACCCTATGCCCGGAGAAGGAAATGCAAGAGCGGTGGCATCCTCGCCTTTATTGAACAAAATATTCTTCATTGGGGAAGCCATGAATACAAATCACGCCTACGGTTTTATACACGGTGCTCTGGAAACAGCAGAGCAGGTCAATAATTATTTTAATCCATTTTTACTTCAAGCCTGTTTTATTCCCGCAATTTCTGTCCTATTGTCTACTAAAAAGCAGGCCCGTTTGTAGCGATACAGCTACAGTAAAGTCGCTTTGATCGAAATACAATAATTTTCGATACAATTTCTTGTAAATTTGTTTTATCAAGCCATTAAAGATTAAAATTAAATTTCAATTAAAGAGAATTTAACACAAAATTAATAACTATAAAATGAATAAGAAAAAAAACAAGCTATCACCTTACTGTAATTCAACCACTTACGAACCGCCTCGAATCCAAGTGCAAAAACTCGCATTAGAGCACAGTATTTCTGCTGGCTCAGTACGGCCTACGGTTACCGAATCCTGGGAAACCGAAACGCAGATAAAGGAATTGGAATGGTAGCAGCTTATAGGGGATCCTGCCATTTAACGAAACAGCAGCTGCTTTGGAAACGGCTGCAATTCGTTTAAACTGGATATAAAGTAGTAGAATTTAAGATTGTTTTTTAAAAAAAGTAGAAATATGAAAAGTAACCTAAGGCATAGTTGTATCGGCCTTTTAATTATTTTGGTTCTCCTAATCAATGCCTGTAATAAAAAGAATTCAGAATTTAGCGGAACAAATGGCTCCACGGTACGATTAAATATAGGACAAACCTTTGCTTTGCAGAATGGCAATAGCAAGGCTACTGCAACAGGGCGACGCATCAGCGAGGCCTCGCAGTCTAGAGAAATTCGTTATAATGACCAATATACACTCGTCGCTACGCTAAGGGAGGTAGGAATTACCAGTTCTTCTTCCAAAGCTTCCAAAACCAAAGCAGAAGTACGCGCGACAAGTGAACAGAAAGCGCTAAAAAAAGGCACTTCTTACTATGTGGCAATTTTTGATGCTTCAGATGAATACCTAGAGACAAAATCATTTAAACAGGGTGAAGGTGCTAAAGATTTTACAATAGACAACGGTAAATATACCTTCATCATCTATGCTTCTGGTACAAACGCCTCCTTACCCTACTTAAATTCAGGAGCTAAATTGAATACCGCAAAGTTTGAACAATTGAGCGCCGATCATGATCTGATGATCGATCAGATTCCTTTTGAGGTAAAGGATGGCCAGAATGAGCTCAATGCAACATTAGCCCATCTTTTTACGCAAGTGACGTTGAAGTTGGACGCTTCGGCGGTGGGCGAAGTTAGTGTTAGCGGAGGAGCAATAAGCCCTTCACATACCAAAGGATCCATTGATGTCGCGCTTGCCGATAGAACCGTCTCTTATCATGGAGCAATAGCGTCTGTACCCTTGGTATTCCAAAACAAGAGCGGCAAAGTTATTTATTCAGATTCGACATTTATTGCAGCTGCTGCAACTGTAGATGGCACAATCAAACTAAGTAACGTATCTGTCAATGGCAGTATTCCTCAAGATGTGGTACAAGGTGGCTGGAATCTCCGTCCAGGGGTAAAGTACGAGTTAGCGATTAATCTGAAGGCACCCGTTGCTCCCACGATAACAGTAGCAGGCACCGATTGGAGCATAGGCGATCTAATCTACAGCGATGGGGTCTATCAATTCGCAGCACCCAGTGACGAAAGTATTTACTATACTTGGTCGCCATCACCGGCAGATCAGACTGAAGCTTTTTGGTATATGGATTTTGAAGATAACGTCAAAGGCATGCGGATGTATCGTGTAAACGGGTCCTATGCGCAAGAGCCCCTAGCGGTAGCAAATCAGGATCCCTGTACATCAGTAAAACCATTAAATTCTTGGCGACTGCCTACCAGCGACGAAATCGTTAGACTGATGTCTGGTAATACTAAAATATATCACGCACGATATGATACACAAAATAATAGCTATCTGAAGACAGGCCTGTTTTTTGGTATTGACTATCAGCCTGAAAAGCCCGAAATGGATAAGTATCTATATTTTCGTTCTTTCTATTTTATCTCCGCTGGGATGTATCGTTTTGCACCAACGCCACAAAGTGCCTACCTGCTGGCTGGAAAAAAATACCTCTCCTTTCAGCAGCCTTATAGCGACGACAAGCGGACGACTTTAGGTGATTATGAGATCAAGCCACTGACATTTAGGCCAAGCGTATCAGCTCCTAGCGAAGCTGTTAGAATACGTTGTGTTAAAAATAAATAATGCAAAAATGAGGCGCTTCTGTGAAGGAGCGCCTCAAACTAACAAAACCACCCAATTTATGTTTATTTCCAGGAAGGATAATGCGGGTCGCTGAAAACACTGCCAGGTGTTGAATTTTCGTTTTTTATTTTTGCGAACAATGTCCTAAATTAGCTTTACAAACTAATAACAAATCAACGCCGGGTGCAATACGATTACCACAATTTAAAAGAAGAAACCCTCTTCCAACTTGTAAAGACTAACGACACGTTAGCCTACAAGGAATTGTTTGATCGTTATAAAGAACTGCTGTTTCGCCATGCCTATCGCATGACACAGGACAGCGAGCTAAGCCAGGATATTGTTCAGGACGTTTTCCTTGTCCTCTGGAATAAAAGGGCAATTATAGAAATCAGCCAATCGCTCGAACCGTATTTGATCAAATCCATCCGCAATAAAATACTGGACCATTTTAGCCATCAGGATGTGGTAGAAAAATACCGGGAGGATGTTTTATCCTTTGTCGAGGAGGGTGTCCGTTATACGGACGACTTGCTGTTGGAAAAAGAACTTGCTGCTATGATCGAACACGAAAAGAGCAAACTGTCGCCCCGTACAAGGCAAGTCTTTGAACTCAATCGCGAGCAGGGACACAGTTATAAAGAGATCAGTGCGCTCTTATCCACTTCCGAAAAAACAATTAAAAAACAGGTCCATAACGCCTTACGCATATTGCGCACGAAATTTGGCTCCTTCTTTTTTTTCTAATCTTTTTTTATTTTTTTAATACTCCCTTTTCCCTGTTCGACCGTCATTACTATTAGATAGCCTTCTTATGGCTATCAGCCTAAAGATGGAGAAAGACACAATACAGGAACTATTCCAAAAATATAAAGCGGGGACAGCGTCTCCAGAAGAACTGCGGATCATTCATAGCTTCTATCTGCATAAAGCAAAGCGTGCATCCACGGAGCTGGACGATCAATTTATCCAGGAGCAGCTCAATGCCATGGATCGGAATTTATTTCCGCGAAAAGCCAACTATATTTCGATATGGAAATATGCTGCGGCAGCGATCGTCATTTTCAGCGTAGCATTTGGACTCTATCAGTATTCACAGCAGCAGCGTGCTGAAAAGGATGCTCAACATGCGACCGAACTGTTTGCTGCCATAAAACCAGGGCATGACCAGGCTACACTTCGTCTGCCCAATGGCGAGGTCATCGCATTGGGTCAACAGGACAAACTGATCAATAAGAATGGCTTCGTGCAGCTGAATACAGGCAATATCGATCTCAGCAAAGCTGGGGGTAATCAACTGATCACGCTGGAAACACCGCGTGGTGGACAATTTCAGGTACAGCTCGAAGATGGAACCAAAGTATGGCTGAACGCCGGTTCGACCATCAGCTATCCAGCCCAATTTGTCGGTAACGAACGGTCCGTCGTTTTAAAGGGTGAAGCTTATTTTGAAGTCGCACACAACGCGAAAAAACCATTTAAGGTTAATGTCGGGAACGATGAAATCCAAGTGCTGGGCACAGGATTTAACATTCAGAGCTACGCAGACAACGCCACACCAATCACCACGCTGGTCCATGGAAAGGTAAAAGTGACCCGCAAAAATAAGCTGCAGCAATCACTGATCCTACAGCCTGGACAGCAAACCTTAGCACAAGCAAATCTACAAAAGGCAAATACGGATATAAGCGGTATTACTGCCTGGAAAAATGGACTTTTCAGCTTCAGACGGAGTTCGGTAAAAAATATTGTCCGCGAATTGCAACGCTGGTATAATATTGATTTTGTCGTTGACCAAACCGCAGCCGAAAATCGCCTGATCACAGGAGAAATCCCTAGAAACGTCAATCTTGACGATGTCATGCAGATCCTTTCTTATTTTGACATCCAAGGCCACATGAAAAACAATAAAGTGTATTTAACCATCAAAAAACAATAGCATAAACAGATAACTTAACCCAATACCTATATGAAACAATCCTATCCGTCCAGGCTGAACAAAAAAGCCAGGGCCGTGCTACTCTATGGCTTTTCGGTACTGTGCAGCTCCTACAGTTTTGGCCAGATTAACATCCAGGCCAATAACGAATCAGCACTTGCAGTCATGAAACAGATCGAAAGACAGTCGACCTATCATTTTGTTTATGACGAGGCACAGCTGACGATTCCCAAAATTAAACTTCAGCTCAGCGATGTAACGCTTAAAGAAGCGCTGGATGCAACATTTACCGCCAATAACATCCAGTACAAGATTGTCAAAAACACCATTTTGCTGAAAAATGCAGCTACCGGAAGATCTACTTCCACAGCGCCCTCAGCGCCCAGCCAACAATACAAATTGCGTGGTAAGATTTCCGATGCCGAGGGAAAGTCGTTAAACGGTGCCACAGTCACGATTAAAAACAGCAGTATCTCCACAAAGTCTGATCAAAATGGACAGTTTGAATTGACTTCTCCCACGCCTAGCGCAGTGCTGACCGTTTCCTTCTTGGGTTACGAGCCCCTTGAATTTAATGCCAATGATGAACCGGCCCTGATCGTGCTCAAGCCAAGTATGACCAGTCTTGCGGCAGTTGATGTATCCATCAATACGGGTTATCAGACCATTGCCAAGGAACGCGCTACCGGCGCATTCGCTAGCCTGCCCAAAAACAGCCTGCAACAACAGCGGCTCAACAACCTAGGAAGCCTGCTGGAAGGCCGCATTGCGGGATATCACGATGGCTTGCTTCGCGGGACAACCTCCATGAAAGGAGTAACCTTACCCTTATACGTAATCGATGGTTTCCCCGTAGATAATGCATCCATGGATTTCAATGGTCGTGTTGTCGAGAATTTGCCGGACCTCAATCTCGAAGATATTGAATCTGTTACAGTACTAAAAGATGCGGCTGCAGCCTCCATTTACGGTGCCCGCGCGGCCAATGGGGTTGTCGTTATCGTCACCAAAAAAGGAAAAAATAAAGGCACTGAAATCAATGTATCAGCGACTTTGACGCATACACCTTATTATTTTAACACCGACCGCTTAGCATCGGCCGCGGACATGATCGCCATCGAACGCGAATGGGCAGCGAAAAACCCTAATTTGAAAACAATGACAGCCGAGCAGGCAAAAAGTACTTTAAACGATATGTCTTACCAAAGTCTTGGTATCCGCAGCATCCTTAAAAAATATGCCGGTCTGATCAATGAATCCGAAATGAATACCGAACTGGACCGCCTCTCCCAACAAGGCTATCGTTTTTATGAGGATATCGCCAAGTATGCCAAGCGCAATCCCTTTTCACAACAGTACAACCTGAACCTTTCCAACGGTACGGAAAAAAGTAAATTCTATTTTTCGACGACCTATAAAAAGGATCTACTGGAAGACCGTTTCAGTAAAAACCAGAATCTCGGCATCAACCTACGCAATATCACCCAGATCAACAAGTGGTTAACAGTCGAGATGAGCTCATTTCTCAATTATGTGGATGATGACAGGCAAACTTATGATGTGCTAAAACCCGGTTTTTCTTTTCTGCCGTACAATAGGTTAAAAAATGACGACGGCAGTAATTATACGGCGTATATGGCCGATTATATGAGCCTGGCAAATATCAACACGATTAAACAATATGGCCTGAATACACTGGACATCACGCCATTGGACGAGATAAAAAACAATATCGAACAGTCAAATGGTTTTTCGAACCGAAGTTTCCTAAAATTGAATGCGAAGATTGCAGACTGGCTCAGCTATTCGGCCTCTTTTCAGTATGAAATCAGCAATAAAAAGTTTGAGCTTCTCTATGGTAAAAATTCGTATTATACACGATCGAGAGTCAATCAGTTTGCATTAATTGCTGATGGAAAAGCCAAACTGATGATGCCCAATGGGAATATCAATAAAACAACAGATCTCAAGAATAATGCGTTCAATTTTAGGCAACAGGTCAATATCGACAAGGATTTTGGCGAAAAGCATAGCCTAAACGCCATATTGGGCAGCGAACTTAAAAACAACCGCATGCGTTCTCAACTTCAAAATCTCTATAATTTTGATCCCGACGCGCTTACCTATACCATGCTGGATCCAGCCATAGGAACTGTGGGTTCTTTCAACCAAAATTATGATAATGCCAGTCAGTACGAATCCATCAACCGTTTTGTTTCCTTTTATGGGAATGTCGGCTATGCCTATTCGAAGAAATACCTCCTTACCGGAAGCTTGCGCTGGGATAGGTCCAATTTATGGGGAACAAGTTCAAAATATCAGAACAAGCCAATCTGGTCTGTCGGTGCCGGATGGAATCTGCATGAGGAAAATTTCGTGCAGCTGGACTGGCTAGATCAGCTTAAGTTACGCACTTCCTACGGTATCGGTGGTAATATATTGCAGAATGTAGCCCCCTTTATGACAGCTTATTATAATACAAATTCTCATGTAGGGGGAACCCAAGGCACGGTCTCGGACCGCCCCAACCCATCACTTTCCTGGGAAAAAACAACGACCACGAATATCGGATTGGATTTTGGTTTGTTCAGAAACCGTATTTCTGGAAGTTTGGATTACTATAGAAAACAAGGAAAAGATCTCTTTGCCTCCACTATGGGCGTACCTACCGAAGGCTTCGGCTATTCCACCTACGCCATCAACAACGGAGAGATGACCAACCATGGACTGGAACTGACACTGAACGCCAATATCCTCCAGAAAAATGATTTTAGCTGGAACAGCAGTGTCCTATATGCCTATAATAAAAACAAAGTGACGTATGTCAATGTCAAAGCGCCATTTTATATCCTACAATTGGATTATCCTGACGCGTACCCCCGCATAGGAAATCCATACCAGGCGATTTATGCCTACAAATGGGCTGGACTCGATCAGCAGGGCATACCACAGGTATATGATGAAAATGGGAACAAAAGCACACAAACGCCAACAACATTGGAGTCCATTGTCTATGCAGGAACAAAAGTGCCTACACATACCCTTTCGTGGACAAATAGCCTTTCCTACAAAAACTTCGATTTTTCGATGATGCTCACGTACGAAAGCGGACATAAAATCAGAAATAAGGATCTACCTTATATGGGGATCGGCAACTATCTGACATTCACGACCCTTGCTCCGATGAACAAAGACATCCGTAACCGTTGGCAACAGGAAGGCGATGAATCGAGAACCGATATCCCCCGTCTGGTGTTTCCCGAAGAGACAAATCTTTACAACTCGGCAAGTGGCACCGTCTACCAATACGCCGATATCAATGTGCTCGATGCGCGCAATGTACGCATCCGTAATATCAGCCTTGCCTATCGGCTACCGGCCGACTGGATAAAAAAGATGCGACTGGCCCAAGCACGGTTGCAGTTCAATGCTGAAAATGTGGCCATGTTTACCAAATCCAGCAATGCAAAATTTATGCTGGAAGGCTATCGTGCACCGAATTATGTTTTTGGCGCTTACCTCACTTTCTAATTTAAAATTCTTATGAAAAAAATAATTTACCTCCTTGCGATCACTCCCCTGCTGTTCTTCGCATCCTGCAATAAATATTTGGACATATTGCCAAAAGGAAAGAAAATCCCACAGACCTATGCGGATTTCGAAGCGCTTTTGCGCGATGAAGCAACTGTTCATCAGGTCCCTATTCCCCAGGCTATTATTTTGCCCAACGATCGTTTTGTCTCCCCGGCCAATCTGAATTATTATAAATTATGGGATATTAACTATAACTGGAAGGAACAAGAAGACCGCAAGATCTACAATAACGCCGATGAAAGCACCTATTACAATGCTTATTCGAGCATATCTGTCTGCAATCTGATCCTGGAGCATGGACCGGCAATGACCGAGGCCACGCCCCAACAGCGGGATCAATTGATGGCTACTGCCAAGGTACTCCGGGCCATCAGTTATTTTACCTTAGCAAATTATTATGCGGCGGATTATGACCCTAAAACGGCAGGCCAATTGCTATCGGTTCCATGGATTGAAAGTGCTGATATCGGCGCCCCTTCTAAGCAAGTTACGATTGCCGAAATATATGATTATATGATCAAGGATATCAAAGACGCACTCCCGAACCTGCCTACGACAGGACTAACTATCCTGCATCCGGGCAAAGGAGCAGCTCATGCGCTATTGGCACGTATCTACCTCCAAATGGATAACTATCCGGATGCATTGGAAAATAGTGAAAAAGCACTGGGATACAACGATAAACTATACGACTGGACAGCCTACTATACGGCCAATAAATCACAGATCGAAGATCCGAATAATTATACCTTGAAGAAGACGCCCATGGATTTTACCTATGTCGAGAACTACTACTTCAGACATGGTCAGTCGCCAAACTACACCGCTGCGGAATTATCCCTGCCGGTAGAACGGGCAGCTCGATTTGAAAAAGGAGACAGTAAATTCGCCTCACGCTGGAAGTTGCGTACCATCGTACCCAACACCTATTTTGCGAGCACAATGACCGGATTCTATAATACCCAGGGCTTGACGACTGTTGAAGTCTATCTAATTGCTGCAGAATGCCAGGCAAGACAGGGAAATATCCAAAAGGCAATGGATCTCGTCAACAAGGTCCGTAAAACAAGGATCCTGGCTGCAGACTATGCCGACCTGACCGCACAAAATGCCACGGACGCCATCAAAAAAATACAACAGCTCAAACAGAATGAACTGATTCATTCCATTATTCCCTTTACAGATTACAAACGCCTCAATCAAGAAAGTGCTTTTGCGAAAACACTGACAAAGACGATCGAGGACAAGACGATCCAGCTGAGCCCAACATCACATCTCTGGATTATGCCTTTTCCATTAGGAGCAACCGAGAATCCTGGCAACGGAACCATCAAACAGAATGTCGAAAAATAAAAACAAAATAATGAAAGTAAAAGCTTTAACACTAGCACTGCTGCTGGCAAGTACGGTCGGTTATGCGCAACAGCAAACCGCGAATAGATACCAACAATACCTCCCAATTATTGAGAAAGGCACATTGGCACAAAAAGATTCTTTGGCTAAAGCATTAGTCACCGAAGTAAAAACCTACAAAACGGAAGCAGACTATCGTACGACAATCAATATCCTCCGTTCGCTGGGCAAAGAAGAGGAAATGACAAGTCTTGAAAATAGCGCCAAGAAAAAATACCCAAAGGGCACAATAACGCGGGATGCCTTTATAACGAATGTCTTCTACAATGCAGAAACGTCAACGGCGAAAGAAAAAGCTTATACGGAGCTGATCAAAAAATGGCCTGTCAAAAATTTCAGCGAAGAACCACTGACTTATGATTACGTTTTAGGGAGTTTAGCGGTGAGTTTTGCCAATGAAGGAAATGCCCAAAAGGCTGTTCATTACCTGAGTGAAATGAAAGAGCGTTTCTGGCGTGGCAATGGTTATATTCCAGTCGGTCAAGCCCTTTTGCAAGCAGGTGACACGACGACTGCTGCACCACTTCTGAAGACTGCCATGGATGATAGTTATTATTACCTCACGCTGCCTGAAGAACAGAAGGACAATAAGGCCCGCTTTGCAGCCATGGGCTATGCCAGTTCGATGTCAGCCTATGTGAATATCCTTGTTGCGCAGAAAAAATATGCTGAAGCACTTGGTTATATCGAGAATGCCCTGAAAGCAGCACCGGAACAAGCGGATGGACTTGCAATGGTTTATTATAAATCGCTGCTCGGAACAGGCAGAAAGCTTGAAGCGTACAATATATTGACAAGATTATATGCTAAAGGGCAGTTTGCGATCGAAAAAGATCTGAAAAAATTATACACAGAATTGAACGGTTCAGCTCAGGGCTATGAGAACTTCAATGCTTCCCTAAAAACGGAGTTAACCCAAAACATCCGCAATCACATCAAGGATATGGCAACCTTCAAACCAGCGCCCAACTTTGAATTGTTCAACCTAAAGGGTGAAAAAATATCCTTGGCGAGTTTAAAGGGAAAAGTTGTTGTCCTGGATTTCTGGGCGACCTGGTGCCAGCCTTGCGTACGCTCATTCCCGGGAATGAAAGCTGCACAGGAATCGTATGCAAATGATAAAGACGTCCAATTCCTGTTTATGAATACCTGGGAGCGCGACAAGAACTACAAAGAGAATGTCGTTTCTTTCCTAGCAAAAAACAACTATCCATTTGAGGTGCTTTACGACGATCAAAAAGATCCGCAAACCGGGGAAGTCATGGCAGCCAAATATGGTGTAAAAGGTATCCCGGCTAAATTCGTCATCGACAAGGAAGGAAATATCCGCTATTTCCTGACCGGATCCTCGCCAAATGTGGACTATATCAAATTAGAAATGAAAGAGCTCATAGAAGCCGCTAAAAAACCTTATAAAGGTTAATGGTACTTATCAATGCTTGAAAGTCTGCCTCGACCCAGAGGCAGACTTTATCCCCTATCTTTCGTTATACCTATTTACAGTCCTGTTGCTGGTGGTCCGGATGAGTTTATTGCAGCCACATTTGTCAGCTTTACTTCGACCTCAAATGTCCCCTCCATCAGTACCCGAAAGCCAAAAACAGGGTTGATATTGTGATTGGGGTGGCCATCCATTGCTGCAAAACGCATCGGTATACGATAGTAAATATTGTAATCCCAATTTGTCTTCCCGTCATTAAATTTTGTTAGCGGAAAGGGGGCCACTTCATAATCGCAAACCAATGCTGTGTTTGTGGCGACGACCGGATTAAAACGTACATGTGATTCAAAGGTCGGACGATCACCACGTTTAATTACCTCCCCCGCTTTGGGATCCCATGGCCGGCCATTTTTGTCGACAATTTTCAGGATCACACGCGCGCCCTCATCAGAAACTTTGGTGCAGGTCAGTTTAATATTACTATTGTACGCTGGCGTAAAAGTCTCGGCAGCATTAGACCCAGTCAATGAAGCATAGGTCAACTCGAAGACATCCTCCAAAAAAGGTTCGATGACATGAATCTCCGCAAATGAGGGATAGATTTTCGTTCCCTTGCGGTTCGTTGCCTGCAAATCAAAGGTATAGATCCCCAGTGGCAAATTTGCAGATGCCCGATTAAAACTAATCTGGCCACTGACAGCGTTAAATTCCATGGGCATGACCTTCTTGGTTTCGCGCTTTGCTTTCAGCAACGCAACCGTGGTATCTGTTGCCGCATTGAACGTCATGCCTTCCTTAAAAACTTCAATTTCATACATTTTTGTGAATTCCTCAGGCGCAGGCTCCCCCGTCAGCTTGTTCCGCAGGTTTAACATCTTAAATTCGAATGGCGGAGTCGATCCATCTGCATTTATCCGATCCGAAAGGGTGAGTGTCATCCCTCGTTTACAATAGATTACACTGTCACGATAGCGAATGGTATCACTTAAAAAACCTTCCTCAATTTTTTCACAGGCGGATAGGATTACACCGATCACTATTCCTAATAGGACCGTGTAATTGGTTATAGTATTTATTTTCATTAGCGTATATTTTCTTGACTCCCTGTCAATTAGAAGCCATTTTCTCCTTATTAAAAAATAAACGATGATCACCGTGCAGCACATGTATGACGCCCGTAGTCGTGATAATTCCTGAGGTCTGTACGTCTACCCGCACATCCCGCTCCGCTTCCGGGATCGCATTTTGGTTTGGTTCTTCCGAATCCAGCGTTCCATTGACTTTCGTGTAATACAAATAATCAACATAATCGACGTAGGAACTATAATCTCTCGTTCGTCTCAACCCCAATTGAAATCGAACCCCAGGGATAGAACCAAACAAACTGCTAAAGTATGCCCCATTCAGATCCAGCTTATCCCGTTCTACTTTTCCTTTGAACATATATATCTTTAAAGAATCCAGTCTTTTCGGATCAATATCGTCAATGTCAAAGGAAATATTTTCGTCACCGACCTCCGCAATACGCTGTTGTTTTTTGGCACTCACATAATCTGCAACACCCCAATTTGTTGTCGCATAAAAAGTGATATCACTGTTCACCAGCTCTTTTAAATTGGCACGATCAATGATCCGCACCAAAGAATCAAACTTTGGATGCGAAGCCAGATAATCATAGGTTGTCATATTTACTTTTGCTTGATGGACACCGCCATCGTTGATATAATCGTTTTTCGAGCATGAGGTCAGTAGCTGAAAAAACAGCAGGGCAAATAAGGGATATGCACCGGCTTTTTTTATGATTGTAGTCATTTTTTCTAAGAATTTAAGTTACTAACGATGTCATTAAATCTTTCCACGCCAGTATTCGGTTTGAACTAAAAGTCTATTCTCACTAAATAAACGCGGGTCCACGGGCCAGAAAAAGCCACCTTGCTTAAACCGGGCCTCGCTTAGCCAAGCGATATGGTCCGAATATGTGCGTGTGCGTATCATGTCAAAAAACAGATGACCTTCCAGATAGAGTTCTTTTCCACGTTCGATCATATATTCTTTCATCACTTCTGTTTTGGTCAAGCCCGGTTGTAAAAGGCTTGAAGGATCAGCACCGTAGCGCGTCCTTGAGGCATTGATGATACTGATTGCACGACTGGGATTATTTTGGTAGAGGGCTATTTCGGCCTGTAATAATTTGATATCGCTCAACCGAAACAAAATCAAATTATTGCTATTATAGGGTTCAAGCTGCTGGCCTGGATTCCGAAAGACGACGTTGCTATATTTAATACATACGGGTTTATCCGACGTATAATTAACAAAGTTATTTTTGAAACGGATGTCCAACGTATCAAGTCCCCGGGATTGTACTGTTTCCCAGACCCATTGCCTGATATCTTCATGCCAGACCCAATCTTCTTTCTCTTCGATCTTGTAAAAGTGACTACTTAGGTAAGCCGGTTTGGTAAAAAAGTCAGCTGTTGCGGCATAGGTTGGAATATAGCTACTATTCAAAAATTTCATTCCAATATGAGCACTTGATCCTTCTAAAGTGTTTTCACTGACATTTAATTCAAAAATCCCCTCGCTCGATCTTCCTTTAAAAACATCCGCATATTTGGCGGTATCTGCCAGTGTATATCCCCCTTGCGCGAGCAAGGTATTGATGGTCGTGTCAGCACGCGTGATATCATCCATGATCGGTGTATTTGTGGTTAGGTCCGTAGTCGTTCCCCGCCATAGGTACAGGTGTGCCAAGAGCGCATACGCCGATCCCCTGTTGGCTGTGACAGCGCGTTCTGCAACTGTTTTATACCCCCAACTCAATAAGTTTATCGCATGTTGGCAATCCTCCTCGATCTGTTTCATGACCGCAATGCGGGAGGTGCGTCCCAGATGAGGCGCATTAATCGGATCATCATAGGCCTCGGTAACGAGAGGCACATCACCCCAGATTTTGGTCAGCATGAAATAAGAGAAAGCCCGAATAAAATAGGCTTGTCCCATAATTTTTTTGCGAAAAGCCTCGGGATCCGTCTGTTCTAAAACCAAGATATCATCCGAAACCAAAGGCATTTCTTTGAGAATGATATTGGACATCGCTATGGTTTTATAAAATACGGTCCAATTGCCATAAGACTGTGCAAAATAATTGCTGGTCCAATTGCCTTTACCTATTTCTGGATGACTGTAGCTATCCCGGTTGATCCCGATATAAATATCCGGTGTCATGTCCCCGTAAATGTAGTAGCGGTTTCCAACGCCATAAAAACCGTCCATCAGGGCATTCCTCAACAGCGCATAATTACCTGCGATAGCACTTTCTCCGGCTTTGGGATCTTTCCAATAGACCTCCTTATAGGTGGAATTTCGAGGCTCCTCTTCCAAAAATTTGTTGCACGACGCGGTACTCAAGCCAATAGCCACGAGAAGTACCCACTTGCAATAATTGATTATAAATAATGTTTTCATGATGCACTAATTAAAATTGTAATTCAACACCAAAGGTGAACTTTCTGGGGATCGGATAACCATTCCCTTCATATTCACCATAATAATTTACAGCCTCGGCATCTGGCAATCTTTTCGAACGCTGGAACATCAGTAGATTATCCAGGATACCGTACATGCGGATGCTTCTCATCCCCCAACCTGTTACCAGGCGGTTGGGCAGACTATAAGAAAGGCTCACACTTTTCACCCGGAAATAATCTCCCTGATCTAAGAAAAAGGTCTGGCCAGCAACGGTATAGTAGCGCCAAGACCCCAAAGGATAGGCTGGATAATCGGCTCGGTCACCCGATTGGCGCCAGATATTGATCTTACTAAAATCGGGTGTCGCATACTGCGCAAAATCATAGGTTGAATTGGTCGCAGCACCATTCTCAAAGAGATCGGATTGATAGAGGTTGAGCACATCCCTATCGAACAAAAAGGTGAAGAGTACGCCCAGATTGAAATTCTTCCAGGTCACATTATTTGTCCAGCCACCCGTAAATTTGGGATTTGGATCGCCGATCGGCAGTTTGTCCGGATTGATACCATCATTGAACGGATCGATCATGTAATCTCCATCTACATCCCTAATCCACATATCTCCAGGTGCATAAGGGCTTCCACCAGCATTGTAGCGGTCACCTGTCAGGGGATTGATCGGAATATCGTTCAGTGTTGAATAAATGCCTAGGGTTTGGTATAAATAGAAGGTATTGATCGGGCTTCCTACCGATAGGATATGGGCTTTATCAAAACGGGAACCGGCAACCACCAGATCGCGCCCCGAATTGGGAAGATTCATTATTTTATTTCGCACATAGGAGACATTCAGGCGGCTAAACCACTGCACTGGACTTGTCTTTGGAAGCGGATTGGCCATTAACACGACCTCAGCACCATAATTACGGACACCCACCGAATTGGTCAAAGCGCGGTCATATCCGGTTGTCACAGGCAGCGCCACATCAAATAAAGATTGTTTATTTTCCTTGTTAAAAACGTCAAAGGCAAAAGAAAAGCGACCGTTGGCAATCTCGCCATCCAGACCAATATTCCATTGCATCGAACGCTCCCAGCTGATATTCGGTTGCGCCACCCCATCCACGAGATTCGGAGTTATGGCGGTGACACCGTTGTACGAAGTGGCGTTGTCATTTCCCCAAAAATTTCCGGCATTGACCCGGTAGAGATTGTACTGTAGATAATTATTGCCCGGCAATCCACCGGTTGTGCCTAGACTGGCCCGAAGTTTTAACATAGAAAATGGGGACTGGCTCTCTTTCATAAATGATTCTTCGGAAACCAGCCATGCCACTGAGGCAGCAGGAAAATAGCCCCATTTATTGCCCACCCCAAAACGAGATGAACCATCTCCACGTATGCTGGCTGATATCAGGTACCTGGAATCATAATCATAGGCTAGCCGCGAATAAAAAGAAGCCATACTATAAGCCTGATAATCGGAAAAGGCAGTAAGATAACGTTGCTGAAATCCCTGTATGACCCTGATCTGGTCCGAAGCACCATTCGAAGCCCCCGCCCCTACGGAACGGTATTGATTATATTCCAGGTCACTCCCCAAGATCATGCTCAGATTATGTTTATTAAATTCTTTATTATAACTGAAATAATTAGAAGACAATACATTAACCTGGTTGTCTGAAAAGACGTCTTGTCTGTTACCGGTAAAATTAGCCACTGAAGAAGGTGTACTTACATCCCGCCTGCTGTTGGAATAGATATAAGAAGTCTGGGACGTAAATTTTAACGCTTTTGAAAAGTCATACCCTAAATTCAGGTTGAACGTAAATTGATTTCCCGTATTTACATCGGAATCATCGTTATACATCCCAAGAAGGTAATTTTTTCGGGTCTCGCTCAGGTTGAAATAAGATGCGGGCGTATATCTTGCCGTGACCCCGACTCCTCCACCGCCAGCCCGGGTACGTTCCGTGCGCGAATAGGCTACTATCGGATTGATCATCAAACGTTCTTTCAGCGCTTTGGACATGAGGTTCAACCGTGTTGAATAGCGCTTGAAACCCGTCGCTTTGACAATTCCCTGCTCATCGTATAATCCCGCACTGAAACGATAATTGGATCCCCCTGGGCCGCCCCCACTCAGGCTCAGATCCGCATTGTTCACCATACCTTTGCGGTAGTACATGTCCTGCCAATCGGTTGATCCGTTAAAAGCCGGATTTAAACTGTCGGTCAGTAAAAAAGATATATTCCTATTTTCAATATCAGGACGATATTGCTGTAACTCTTCCAAGAGGCGCATCTTTTGCCTACGCTCTTCAGCCCCCAAGGCCACATCGCGCAACTCTGGCCGTTGTGTCAACCCGGTATAGGCCGAAACCATCACCTGTGGCTCCCGGCTGATGCCTTTTTTGGTCGTAATCAGGATTACACCACTCGAAGCTCTTGATCCATAGATGGCAGCAGCAGAGGCATCTTTCAGCACATCAATGCTTTCGATGTCCTGCGGATTTATTCCAGCAATAAAATTTGTACCTGTTCCGGTTACTGGGGAAGTGTACTGTTGTGGTGGCTGCGGAACGCCATCAACGACATATAATGGGGCATTTCCTACACTAAATTCATCGTACTCTCGGTTTAAGCTAGTGTTTCCGCGCACTTGAACAGTAGGTGTTGCTCCAGGCTCGCCGGTAAAGTTCTGTACATTAACCCCCGATAAACGTCCTTGCAAGAGCTGGTCAAAACTTGCCGCTGGCAGATTCGCCAGTTCTTTTCCGGAAATACTGGAAATCGCTGCGGTGGCTTTCTTTCGGGAGATTTTTTGATAACCGATGACAACGGTTTCGTCCAACGTGGAAAATGTGGCGTTCAATTGAAAATTAAGCCGCGATTCCGAACCCACCGTTAGCCGCTTTGATTCATAGCCAAGCAAGCTTGCTTCGATAACGTCGCCTGATTTTGCTACCATCGTAAACTCACCTTTGCCATTCGTTTGCGCACTTATCTTCGTAGACAAATTTCGTAGCGTAGCTCCTACCATTACACTCCCCGAACCATCCTGCACTACGCCTGTTACCTGTTGCGCAAATAAATCGAATGAAAGGAGAACCACTAGGACTATTAAAAGACCTGCGTTTTTCATAACTGATTAATTTGGTTAATTGATATTAGTTGTTAATAGATAACCGAAGTTAGCTTAGAATCAGGTCTGATTTCAATCCGAATTTAACCAATCGCGCTTCGATTGTGACCAAAACCCAGCATTGGAAGAAAATAATAAAGGGGTACTTTGCTTGACAAAGTACCCCTTTATTGTTGGCCTATCGTACCATTATTTTAAAGTAACATCCAGGTAAACGGAGTGTCGTCCGTAGGTATCATAGAATGGCTTAAAATCAACTCCATCAATCTTGAAAGCCAAGCGTTGCGGATCACCTGTGATAGATTTGCTGATATCTTGCGCGTCAAGCGTTACTTTACGCCAGTCTTTTCTGGCCTCAGGTTCTTGAGCAGCCAATAAGATCGGTCCATAAAATAAACTGGCAATATTTTGTTGATCCATGACCGGATCCAGGTGAAACTGAAATGGCATTTTGAGCCTAATGCGATCGCCATTCTTCCAATTGCGGCTCAGTTTCAAATACGTACCGGGCTGCGCCTGTACCTGCTGGTCTTTCCCGTTAATAGTCACATAAAATCCTTTGGTTGCCCAGCTGGGCACGCGAACATGCAGATCAAATTTGCCATTCCCCTTTATGGTCAGCTCCGTCTCGTCCTGCTTTGGAAAGCTGGTGGTCTGCTGCACAGTCAGCTTACGTTCTGTCCATTCCAAGGTTGAGGGAATAAATAGATTGACGTATAAAGCCTGATCATCCCGGCTTTTAAAATAAATACTATGCTGCAATTTGGTGCTACTCTCAATTGCGGTACCGTTACAACAGGTAAAGCCAGTCATATTGGGATTTCCAAATTGCTTTATTGCTCCCGGCCGCAGTGGCACGTGGTAGGTATTAGCCGGCGTATTTTCAGCTACCGAAGCTAAAATATGATTATACAAACCGCGTTCGTAGTAATCCATATATTCGGCGCGTTGATCAAAAAGAAACAGGTTGCTTGTTAATTTCAGCATATTGTAAGTTGCACAAGTTTCATTCTGTCCACCTTCAGAAAAACCATTTTCATATAGGGTCGCTGGTTCCGCCGTAAAAACCTCTGCATTGGCAGGATTGCGTGCCCCCGCGACACCGCCAATGCTATACATGTAATCATTGACTGCTTTATACCAGAAATTGTCTGCCACCCGGTAGTATTCCGGCAGATTGGAAACCTGGTAGAGCTCGATGCTGCCCACAACCTGTGGAATATGCTGATTGGCATGCAATCCACGAAATGTATCGACATTCTTAGCCAATCCATGTTCATGATTCGCATTACCAAAGAACATATCGACGTTATCAAACAACTGTGCGGTTTTCAAATAATGTTCCTTACGGGTGATGCGGTAGAGATGTGCCATCGCCTCATTCATTCCGCCAAATTCACCAGCAATATATGTGTTCCACATTTGTATCAGCGTTTCCTTGGGCAGCCGGCTAAGGCGGGCATGCACCCAGTCTGCCATCCCTGTGGCTACCTGTAACGCCTTTTGATTACTGCTCACTTCGTAAATATCAATTAATCCGGCCAAAATTTTATGCAAGGTATAATAAGGTGCCCAAACCTGGGTTTTCTGTCCACCATACTTCGCTCCTTTTTCCAGCATAATAAATTGATCTGGCGGATAAGCGCTGATATAGCCGGCACCCCAATTCCAATAATCCGTCCGGATCCCTTCGCGGCTCAGATCCGAGTCATAAGCTGATTTGCCGGGCCCATAAGGTACGGCAGTTGGATCAACTGTAGCCACAGCACTTGCTTGCTGCGGTTTACCCGACAATTGAGCCAGTTCGTACAAGGTATTGACCATGTAGGTCATTTTCTCGGCAAAATTAGCCTGCAACGTTTTATCATAGCTTGTACTCGCATAAGCCTGCGCGATCGCAGTCAGATAATGCCCCGTTGCATGGCCCCGGAGCTTGGTGTCCTGACTATCCCATACCCCCAAAGGCTGAGCCCCTTCGGGCTGGGGTTTCCCAAATGCATCGCGAAACATATATAGAAACGAGTTGGGGTCAGTCTTTGCTAAGGTGTTGATAAACTTATCGCGATTTTCAATAAATTTTGTTTGGCGGTTCTCTGCGTCTGCTTGTAAGGAGACCTGATTCAGTGCAAAAGCCGCCAATTTCAGCGCCGGTGCCGAGGGGGCCTTGCTGGCCTTTACAGTCACGATTGCTTTAGGCTGTATAGCTGTTCCCGGAACCCGGCCTGTAATGGTATACCGTCCAGCTTCCAGGACGGTACTGTTATCGTGGGGCGAAGGCCACAATACCCGCACTTTGGGACCAATGATACCTTCTTGATATACTCCTGGCACATAACTTGGTAAGCGCGGTAAATCACCTAGCGCCGTTTCCACCTGCACATCTGGCACCGCAACCAGATAGGCATTATAAAGTTGCGCCCGGGTAATTGGAAACTCCGGCAAATTGTCCTCCATCTTGCTTACATTTACAGCCCGATTACTAACGCCGCGCTGTGAATTGCTGTAAATTCCGGTAAGCTGATTTTTAGTCAAAGGAACACGGTAGATCCGAAAATCATGCAACATGCCATCCAAGGTCGGCGATCCCGTCAGCAGTGATTTTCCGATATATAATTTGTTCTTTTCACCAGCAGTTCCAAAAACCTCAGTCAACTCGCGCGGGATCTGCTGCGACTCCGCGACAGGTATAGCATCTACATAAGTCCGCATCGTTTTAGCCGGCATATCCACCACAATGGTCAGATAAACCCACTTATTCAATTGCAATGATGGAGCAACAGCTCCTTTTTGATTATTTTCCCCTGTGGTCATTAAACTTTGGAAACCGGCCTGCGTGCTCGTCCCGAAAGGAGCAGCAAAGAAATGTTTATATCCATCCTTTCCAAAATCAAAAAAAACCTGATCTTTTTTTTCCGAACGCAGGTAAATCCAGCCCGATATGCTCAAGGATTCCATATCGGTCAATGCATCAGCAGGGATCTGAACAAAATCATTTTTTTCACCCGATAATGACAATACTTTGCCAAAGCGCTTATCGTTGATAAATGTCGCATTTTGGCCAGCTGTAGCGTGCAGGTTGTTGCGCGACCAATCTCTCAGATCGCCATTAAAGATATATCGCGCGATCATGCCCGTTTCGCCGATTCCATCCAATATTTGATCCCCGCTTTGTGCCTGTACCAGGCGTCCACCTTTCATTAAGATCGTGGCAACGAGAATAATACGTAAAAGAATTCTGTAACTTTTCATCTCTATCAGTTTATGAGCTCGAAAGCTCGATTTTTGTTCGTTAATAAGCATTCCATGCTGGTGGTTCGACACCAAGTAAGTGTTTGACAAAATAATCGCGACGTTTCTTTTCTCCGAAATCACCACCGGAAGCATGCCCCATCCCCGGAACCATAATAAAGTCGTGATCTTTACCATGCTTGATCAGCTGATTGACAAATTGATAGGTCGAAGCAGGATCCACATTATCATCCAGCTCCCCCACGATCAACAGCAACTTGCCTTCTAGTCGATACGCGTTTTCGATGTTAGAACAGGCAGCATATTCAGGCCCGATCGGCCAGCCCATCCATTGTTCATTCCACCATATTTTGTCCATCCGGTTATCATGACAGCCACAGGAGGAAACTCCGACCTTATAAAATTCGGGATGGAACAACAGGGCTCCGGCAGCGGACTGTCCACCCGCAGAAGTGCCGAATATGCCAACTTTTTTAATGTCCATATAGGGATATTGAAGTGCTGCAGCCTTCATCCAGGCAATACGGTCTGGAAAACCAGCATCTTTTAGGTTTTTCCAGGCGACATCCTGAAATGCCTTCGAGCGGTTGGACGTGCCCATTCCGTCAATCTGAACAACGATAAAACCCAGTTCAGCCAGCTCGGCAAGCCCGGCCGGATTAGCAGAAAATGATTTCGGGACAAAGGCGCTATGCGGACCGGCATAGATATACTCAATTACCGGATATTTTTTGTTCGGGTCAAAATTTCTCGGCCGCACAATAATGCCCCAAATATCGGTTTTACCATCTCTGCCCAGCGACTTAAACACCTCAGGCTTGCGCCATCCGCTAGCTTCCAGATCCGAGATATCCGCCTGTTCCAGTTTCATGATGATCTGTCCATCTGTCACCCGACGTAATACCGCCTGCGGAGCTTGGTCCACACGAGAGTAGAGATCGACAAATAAAGAATGATCCGAATTGAATGTTGCCTGGTGATTGGCTGCTTCCGGAGTAAGTTCTTTCAAGCCCTTTCCATCAAAACCAATCGTATAATAATGGACGAGATACGGGTCCTCGTCCTTGTGCATGCCACTGGCTTCAAAAATAATATTTTTATTATCCTCATCCACATGGACGACCTTACGCACCACCCAATTCCCCTTTGTAATCTGACGCTTCAAAGCACCAGTTTTGGCATCGAACAGATACAGGTGGTTCCATCCATCGCGTTCCGAAGCCCAAATGATATCCGCTGATTTTTCAAGATCATAGCGATATTTTTTTCCGCTATAATCAATAAATGTGGCGCTTCGCTCGGAGATAATCGCTTTTGTTTTGCCGTCTATGGCACTGAGTTCCATAACATCGTAGCGTTGGTGACCGCGTTGATTATATTCAAAGGTGATTCCGCTATTGTCCGATTTCCATACGGGGCCAGACAGTGAAAACTGATTGGCGACCCGGGCAGGATCTACCGACATCAGCCGGCCATCTTCCACATCAATAATTGTTGGATAATATTGAGACAATGCATCGCCCGGTTTATTATAATCCCGAGTTTGTAACTTAGGCTGTAATTGATCGGTTGGCGAAGATTCCAATAAGGTCAACTGTCTGATTTCAGCCTTTCTCACTTTTGACACCGCCAATTTCTTTGAATCATTGGACCATAAGATACGAGCACTATAATACTCACCGGGACTTCCATCAAAGGTCAACTGCCGCACAGTTTTTGCATCCGATTTTTTACTGCTGTATACATTATTATTTTTGATATAGGCTATATAGACTTTATCGGGCGACTCTACAGGTTCGCCTTTACTATCATCCCAGCGCGCTCCCCAATAGCTCCCCGGTCTACGGTCTGTGCCCGTGGAAGGAATATCCCGCAATTTGCTCAACTTATTTTCCACCGCATTCCACTTCCAGACCGCTTTCTCTTCCGTGAATTCCACTTCGTTAGCGGCCAGGACTTTCAAATCCCTTCCCCACAAAAGGCCCAATTCTACCACTTTGCCTGACAGATCTGACAGCTGTTTTTCAATGGCAGCAACATCAGTTTCTATTTTTTTCTTCGTCGCTACATCCACCAGATATAAGCTTCGTTTCCCATCTTTGCGATTCATGCGATACGAAAAGCGATCTCCTTTTTCAGACCAGATCACCTGTTGTGGTACCTGATATACCTTGGCAAACGAACTTCTGATCTCTTTGGCACGTTTATAATCCTCCACTGTTCCCTGCGCCATTCCCGTAAGCTGCAATAGCAGTAATAAAACAGCCGTAAATGTTGACTTCATATGTATTGTTTTTTATATCGTATGTGTTAATCTTCCGCTCCTCGCACCCATGCAGCATTGAATCAACCAGGTTATGTCTTGAGGTCTTTCTGTTTCACAACATAATAGAGTGGTATCCCCAATAGCGTGATTATAATACCGGGCCAGGTAAATTGTGGTTTATAGATCACCAACAAAATAATAAAGGAGATGCCCATCACAATATAGATAGCCGGAATAAAGGGATAGCCAAAAGCCCGATAAGGCCGCGGTACATCCGGCCGTTTATATCTTAACCAAAAGATGCCGATGATACACAGCACATAAAACATCACCACTACACAGGTAATCATATCCAGCAGATCACCGTATTTACCGGTCAGGCACCATATTGATGCGACGACTGCCTGCAACCACAGGGCGTAAGCTGGTACCGCATGCTTATTTAACCTTGCTGTTTTCTTAAAAAACAAGCCGTCCTTAGCCATGGAATAATAGATCCTTGCACCAGCGAGGATCAGTCCGTTATTGCAGCCAAAAGTGCTGACCATAATCATAATCGCCAGGACGGCTATGCCCAGGGTACCAAAAATTTCCTGTGCTACCAGCATGGCCACGCGATCTTTTGGTGCGCTGGCCATCTGCTCGATTGTCAATACTCCCGTATACATCAGATTGGTCAAAATATAGATCACTGTTACAAGCAGTGTACCCAGCGCCAGGCTCAAGCCAATGTTGCGTTGCGGATTCTTGATCTCGGCGGCCACCGCAGCAGACGAATGCCAGGAGTCACTGCTAAACAATGCCCCGACCAATGCAGCAGATAGAGCGCCAAATGCACCAAAAGTGGCATAAGCGGCAGTCGATCCGTCTACATTTAAATGCTGTAGATTCCATCTGTCCGAAGAGGACCAATTTTGATTCCAAACCTCCAGGTCGAAAGCCGCAAAACCAAATATGACCAATAAAACTAAACTTAATATTTTGATCAATGTCAGCACTGTCTGAATTGTTTTACCATGCTTTACACCGCCGGTGTTAATACGGGTGAGCAATAAAATAACAGCGATAGCCAACAGCTGCGCCGATGAAATAGGATAGTCACCGATGAGCAACAGGTAAACATCCTCATCCAGTACAGGAAACAAATAAGCTGTAAACTTGGCAAAAGCTACGCCCACAGCTGCAATCGTCGCCGTCTGGATGACCGCAAAAAATGTCCATCCAAACGTAAAACTGACCACTGGACCGTAGGCTTCTTTGAGATAAATATACTGCCCACCCGCTTTCGGAAACATGGCACTGAGTTCGCCATAACTCAAGGCTGCTGCTAGGGTCATAAATCCGCAGATCACCCATACCAACATCAGCCAGCCGGCAGAGCCCGTATTTCTGGCGATATCCGACGATACAATAAAGATCCCCGAGCCGATCATACTGCCGGCAACGAGCATTGTGGCATCCAACAGTCCCAATGACTTTTTGAATTCCTGCCTATTTTGTTGACTACGCATAATTTAGGATTAGGTTGCGCTTACTTAAAATTGTAGAATTTCCATGTTGCCTGATGGTTAGGTTCGAGCTTTTGGTCTGTTAAGATGGCCCTGAGCATCTCCATGGGCAAGTAGTTTTCCTTGATGACCCGGTCATGAAATTCGCTGTAGGACATTTTACCCGATCCCACCAATTCATCACTGATACTCAGTAACTGCAAACCGCCGATCAAATAAGCCAATTGATATAAGGGGTCGTAAGCACCTTCGAAAGACCGCTTCACCTCACCATGTGCATTTGCAGGTTCATGGCCGACCTGATCAACCAGATAATCAATACATTGCTGGGGTGTCCATTCACCCAAATGGAATTTGATACTGAAGGTGATCCGAGCGCAGCGGTGCATTCTCCAAAATAACATCCCGATACGTTCTTCGGCTGTCTTTGCAAACCCCATCCGATAGAGAAGCAATTCCCAATATAAGGTCCAGCCTTCGGTCCAGAAAGGCGTATTGAAATTTTGCTCACGATAAGGTTTGTAGCGTTTGTTCATAAAATACTGCAGATGATGCCCCGGATTGAGTTCGTGCTGCACTGTACCTAACGAAAAATGCGGATTATTACCACGCATACTCATCATCTTCTGCTCATAGGTCATCGTGTTGGTCGGATAGGAAATACTGATCTCACGTCCGCCCGTAAAAAAAGGATTGACCAATTGCCGTTCAGGCGTCATCATGATCATTCCCCAGGTTTCATCCGCCAGTTCCGGAATATCGATCAGATCATGCTGTTTGATGAATGCCTGAGCCCGGTCATATAGTGCATTGATCAAAGCGGGCTGATGGCCTTCGGGCACATAGGTATTTTTGACCTTTTCCTGCGCTGCTTTCCAATCGTTGCCAAACCCCATCTCATGGGAAGCTTTTAACAGCTCTGACAGGCACCATGCCCATTCCTTGTCAGCGATGCGCAATAACTCATCCGCATCATAAGCGATCATTTCCTCGCGCAATTTTTTATTGAGCGCGGCTTTTCCGATCGGCTGTCCACCAATATTGCTACCATCATTAAACACTTTCCAGTTACTCTTTGTCTGCAATACGTCTTTGTATTGGATCAACTTTTCGTTTAAATGTTCATAAGATTTGGGTACCCACCAGGTAAACAAGGGGTCATAGCCATTATAAAAATCGTACGCACTCTCCAGACGTAGCCGCAATGACTCCACCATGTTGACCAGGAAATTGACATCCGTTGATTCGATCGCAGCCACATTGGCTAACTTTTGGATTGCCGCATCCACCTGCTCTGCTGTCTTCTCGAGTATGATAGCAACATCCTTTCCCACAACAGTGGCACCTCTACGACGTTGCTGTTCGAATTGATAGATATTGTCGGCAAAGGGTAAATAGAATATTAGCCGATTGTAAGAAGCTAATGTTTCTTTGAGTTCATCCTGATGTCGCCGCACTTTTTGGTTGAGCAGAATATAATCGACCTGGCCATTGGTATTTAAACCTGTATAGTCAAATTTTTTAAGTTTGGCCAGGTAGCCATCGTCTATCTTAATTAGCCTATTGATCTGCTCGGGCGAGGCAGCCGACTGCTGAAATCCCCAGTTTTTAGGCATCGGGCCATAAAAATAATTGACCGCTTCCAGGTCTTGGCGATACTGGATGATATAAGGTTCAATAGGTGTTGTGTGTTGATACAAATCCATATTTTGGGCATCTGTTAGCGAAGAAGCCGTACAAAGCACGCCAATGACTATAAATTTCTTTACGTTAGGGTCAGTGTTGTTTCTCTTCATCTTTTCGATTTATTGTTGACTATTGAAACCAATCGGGACTAAATGCCGAGATATTTGCTGCTCAACATCCATTTCACTCCTTGCATTACGATACCGGATGCTGCCAATCGGGTAAAATGACTCGGCACGATCATTCCTACATTGTCATAGGAACAATTGTTCTGTCCGTCAGCCTGCTCGAAAATCTGAACTTCCCTGCCATCTAGTAAGAAGTAATACGCCCTGGACAATCCTGCGATATCAGCTCCTATGATCACAACTTTTCCGTTATTATGTGTTGACACGTTATTGGGTTTTAATGGTAATTACATGTCCTGAAGCCGTCTTTATAGGACATCCATCGTCAATACTGCGGGTATACATCCCGCCATGTTAATTCAGCCAAAGTCGGTCTTCAATTTAGTATTTGATAATTTCCTTATTCAAAGAAAGCAACTCTACAAACAGCAAACTAACCAGCTTTTAATCATTACTTACTGGATATTGACATTTACAATTATTCGTAAAGCAAATGCCTGTAATTAGCGATATACATCTTGGGCGAGATGCCGAGAATGCTTCTGAAAACCCGGTTAAAATTAGTGACACTATTAAATCCGGAACTATAAGCAACTCTTGAAATACAATCATAATCTTCCCTGCCCAATAATCGACAGGCTTCTCTTACCCGCAATTCGTTTACATACGAGACGAAAGTCTTCCCGGTACTTTTCTTGAAATATCGGCAGAATGCCTGGGGGGTTAGGTTAGCCTTTTCGGCGATTTCATTTAAACTAATATGCTCCTTATAGTTGTTATCCAGAAAATCACATAACGATGTTATCCTAAAGGAGCTTCCAGTTCCGAAATCAGCGGTTGCCACTCCTGTAAGAGGTTTAAGTTTGAACGTAAGCCGGTTTAACGATTTCAACAGGTAAAAAAAACTTACGAGCTGACCTAAACTATCCGCATTCTTCAACGACTCTATCCTCCGGCTTACCTGGGCCAGGTATATTTTAGGAACCTGAAAACCACGACCATTTTTATCGATAAAATCCAGTAGCATACTTAATTCAGGTAAATTTAGAATCCCCGATAAAGTGCCTTTTAAATTGAAGAAGACAGAAACAGATTGTACAAACCCATCCATAGCATCATTTTTAAAGACGTGCGCCTGATTCGAACCCAATAAAAAAATATCGCCACGTTCAAAACAATGCACATTATCATCGACCAATAGCTGTCCTGATCCCTCCTTAATCCAAATCAACTGATACTCCTCGTGACGATGCATATAGGGATAAAATTTATCCAACAAATCCTCCTGAATAAAAACAGTCCTATCTTTGGGAATAGGAACTTGGTATTGAATTGGCTTCATAAATTAGAATCGTTAAGTTGAAATGATTTACAATAAAGTGTCATTTATACATTAAATTTACTGTTTAGCTATTTACAAAACAACCGGTTCATGTAAAATATCAAAAATGGATCAGCTTAGGTTAAAATCTGGCAATTAAAAGAGTTCCTAATCAATCAAATTTGTAGCAATTCACTTTATAGTCCTATTATAGAATTATAAATTGCTAAACCTGACAATATGAATTTAAAGAATAGTTACTATATCCTCATTATCTTACTTTATATCCTGCTGACAAATGCTGCATTTAGCCAACAGGAGGAGCACTCCGTTTGGAAAGCTACTAAAAACCAGCCGGCGACTTTGGGTATTGACCAAGGAACTAAAAGCTTCGCTTTAGCGCAGCTTAAAATAAAGATCCTCAATCACTCACAGACGCTATCAGCCTTTCAACAGGTCGATGGTGATGTTGCTTTCGACTATACGCCGGTGGAAATGTTAGCCAAACGCGACCGTAACGGCTTCTTTCATATTGGTGACATCAACATCAGCTTGAGGCATCGCGGAGAAACGCATTGGTCGAGTTATTCTTCGGCCAAAGACCGCAAAAAGGTCATCGCGTTGCCTCCGTCCAAAACGATCTTGGCTGCTGCTGACATCAGTCCAACATTAGGGGACATTCCCTTACAGGTCAAGCGCAGTTGGGAGAATATAGGGGGTGACCTTATCCTGAAATTTCAACTCAGCAATCCGACCGATCAAGCGATTGAAATCGGGGCTTTGGGGATTCCACTTCCATTCAATAATAATATGGACGGAAAAAATCTGAACCAGGCACATGCACAAAATGTCTTTTTCGATCCCTATATCGGAAAAGATGCGGGCTATCTCCAAGTAAATCATCTGCATGGAAATGGGCCAAGCTTATTGGTAATCCCTTACAGCAATGCCGGATTTGAAGCCTACAATCCTTTACTTGATGACCCTACGCCCAGAAGTATTACCTTTGAAGGTTTCCATGAGTGGATGATCCATAGCAAGGCACTTGCCGAAACGTCCTGGAAAGGCATAGAACAGTGGAATATCCCGACCTCGACGCTCTTACAACCAAAAGAATCCAAAACTTTTGCCCTCAAGTTTGTCTTGGCTCCGGGTATCAAAGAAATTGAGCGTACCCTGTTAAAAAATCATAGACCTGTGGCCATTGGTGCTCCGGGTTATATCGTTCCCTTAGATAATCCGGTTAAATTGTTTATAAAACATAACAAGGCCATTAAAAACATTGCTGTCTATCCGGAGAACGCTCTAAGTGTCAGCAAGCTAAAAGACACCCCACAGCAATGGCATCAGTTTGAGATCAAAGGTCAGCGATGGGGGCGTGCACGTCTGACTATTACCTATCAGGATGGCATCGAACAAAGCATTCATTACAAAGTTATTAAGTCCGAAAAAGATGTGGTCAATGATCTTGGCAATTTCTTGACGACGACCCAATGGTTCGAAAATGACAAGGACCTATTTGGCAGGTCACCCGCTGTGATTAGCTACGATTATGAAGAAAAGAAATTAGTCACCCAAGAACAACGCGCTTGGTATGCCGGTTTGAGCGATGAAGCCGGGGCTGCCAGCTGGCTGGCGGCCATCATGAAGCAGATCTTGCAGCCCAATCGCACCGAGATCGCAAAATTGAAACGCTTTGTCCATGAAACGATGTATGGCCGAATCCAGCACAAGGAAGGTGATCAAAAATACGGCGTTGTCAAAAGCTTATTTTATTACGAGCCTGATTCCATGCCGGCAGGCACCTACCAAACAGACATCAACTGGAAGACCTGGTCGGCATGGCCTAAAAAAGAGGCGGATAACATCGGTCGTTCGTATAACTATCCACATGTCGCTGCTGCCCATTGGGTCATGTACCGACTCGCCCGCGATTATCAGGATCTTGTTCGGGAAGAGCGATGGAATGTTTATCTAGACCGTGCTTTTCATACCAGTATGGCGATGGTCGAGAAAGCACCTTATTATGCACAATTTGGTCAAATGGAAGGCAGCATCTTTCTGCTTATCCTCCATGATTTGCGCCGTGAGGGGCTGACAGCTGAAGCGAATCAATTGGAAGCAGTGATGCGCAAACGGGCCGAACATTGGAAAAGTCTCGCTTACCCCTTTGGAAGTGAAATGCCTTGGGACTCTACCGGACAAGAAGAAGTCTATTTATGGTCCCGGTATTTTGGTTTTGACGACAAAACGCGGGTTACCTTAAATGCCATCCTCGCCTATATGCCTACCGTCCCCCATTGGGGGTACAATGGCAGTGCCCGCCGCTACTGGGATTTTGTCTATGGCGGAAAATTATCCCGGATCGAGCGTCAGCTGCATCATTATGGTTCAGCTTTAAACGCGATCCCGGTATTGACCGAGTACCGTGACCATCCGGATGATTTCTATCTGCTTCGTGTAGGCCATGCCGGCATGATGGGCGCATTAGCCAATGTAACTGCAGATGGCTTTGGTCCGGCAGCCTTCCATTCTTACCCATCGACTCTAGCCAACGATGGTATCTCGGGCGATTACGGAACTGGATTTTATGGATATGCTGTCAATTCAGGTACCTATATCGTCGACCATCCAGAATTTGGCTGGCTGGCATTTAGTGGAAATCTTAAAGAAAATCAGGATAACATCGAAGTGGATATAAAAACAGCTTCTAAAGGCCGTATTTTCTTAGCAAAAGAAAATTTGTGGCTAACCACGGATGCCGGAGAAATCGAAACCCTGACTTACAATCAAAAGGATAAAAGCGTAGTCTTACAATTTAATCAATCCGCTCTTGTACCCCATATATTGCTCAATATCAATCCAGAGAGCGGGTATATCGTTGAAGGCCTCGAAAACAAAGACCGATTTAACCGATATGAAGTTCCATCTTCCACAAGCAGGCTGATCCTTAGAAAAACAAAATAACGTATGCTTCCTTCCTACTCTCCTTATCTTTTAAAATGCCTCTCTGGTCGAACAAAACCCATATCGCGGAGCATATCAGCTACCGTAGGATCCAAAGGGCATTACCATTGTCTCCATGTTAAAGACATTGGCATTCAACGTATACTCTAATTGAGTCGGATAGGCTAAGCCCAAACACCTGCAGTTCAGAACTAAACTGCTCCAGCTCGGATAATTAAGATTACAGCGAACGTTAACGTGCTAGATCGTAAGGCATCAAAGGAGAAATTACTTATTCGAATTGGCACTTAAACTATTTTTACTTGGCTACTTTGGTAGTTGCTCCCTGTGGATATCGGCCAGCACCTGATAAAGATCCTCAGGTTTAACAGGTTTGAATAACCATAGCTTAATTTCCAGCGAGTCGCAAACAGCGACAATATTGCTCTCCTGTGGATCAAATATGGGAACTATGGGCTGTATATATTTTTCGTTAAAAATCTTTTCCCGAATCTTCTTTATCGTGTCTATGCCACTTATAATAGGCAGGTCGTTCATTATGAGGATTGCTCCGTAGCGGCTACCGCGCATCAAAAGCTGCAGGACTTCGAATCCATTCTTTGCCTGTAGCACAGCGATATTTTTTTTTGTCAATAGCTGGACCAAGCTTTCCCGTTCCCATTCATCATCGGCAACGACAAGGACAGTGCCAATAGATGCCAGCTCCTTCCAATCTTTTGTTTCCCAAATAGAACGTAAGTCAAGGTCGAAAAAGAAATGGCTTCCGACAGCAACCGTACTTTCCAACTGCAGTTCACTGCCCATCATTTTTAGCAGGCGATTGGAAATCGTGAGTCCCAGACCTGTACCGCCATAGCGTTTGGTCATTGAAGTATCCTCCTGCGAAAAGGCTTCAAAGATTTTTGCCTGTTTATCATCGGGTATACCTATGCCGGTGTCCCGAACGCTGAAACGCAGAACAGCAGTTTCGGCCTCACGGGACAGAACGGAGATTTTAAATGTAATGTTTCCTTTCGCGGTAAATTTGATGGCATTGCTCATTAGGTTCATCAGCACTTGTTTGATACGAAGCGCGTCTGTCCAAATATAACTTGGCACCTCGGGTGCGATATCTAAATAGAATTCCAGGCCTTTGCCTGCAATCTGAACATTAAAAAGTTTATTCAGCTGATTGATAAGTTCGTTGAGGTCCGTTTGCTCAATTTCCAACTCCATTTTACCGGCTTCAATTTTGGAGAAATCCAGTATATCATTGATAATGCCCAACAATAATCCGATTGACTGTTCGACCATCCCCAAATACTCGCGCTGGGTCGTATCCAGATTGGTTCTGGTCAATAAATCGGTAAAGCCTACTATTCCATTCAGGGGAGTGCGTATTTCGTGGCTCATATTGGCCAAAAACTCGGACTTTGCCTGACTTGCCTGCTCAGCAAGTCCTTTTGCCCTCTCAAGCTCTTTATGCTGTTGAATAATTTTGCTGATGTCTGTCGCTACACCAAGATAGCCAATGACTTTGTCCTCGATGTTTTTGATAATGGTTACCGCTAGAGATACGAACAATTGAGAGCCGTCTTTGCGGATGTAAGTCCATTCGCGTTGCTCCGAACCATACCGTTCAGCTTTTTCCACAAGAACCCTGAATCCTTTAACAGGATAGCCCAGTTCCCTGGATAGCTCTCCTTCCCTCGAATTTAACTCGCTCGGCAAATGGAAATGCACTGGGCTTAATTTACCGATCATTTCTTCACTAGTATAGCCCAAAAGATTTTCGGCGCCTTTATTAAACAAGGTTATTGTACCGTCGATAGCTGTAGCGATAATGGCAACTGCAGAAGTGGCCTCGAGGATATCCTCAAATAGTTTTTTCGAATTTGACGACTCCGCTTCCATTCTTTTACGTCTGTCAATATCCTGGAAGGTACCATAAAGCCGTACACAGACACCGTTTTCAAAATCAGCATTGCCCAATGCGCGGATCCAAAGTGCATGCCCTTTAAAAGTGATAATTTCCAATTCAAGATCCCATGGCTCTCCAGTGGAAATAGCCTGCTCAATGGCCTGCCTGATTTTATTCCGGTGCAGTCCTTCCTTGTAAAAATTCAGCGAGCTTGCAAGGTCAGGCTCATAATCCTTTTCGACTTCATGAATTTCTTTGGTGATCTCGGACCAGATAATTTTTCCATTCTTCAGATTGTACTCCCAGCCACCGACCCGCGCAACCCGACCAGTCCTTGTCAACATTGCTTGGGTATGTTTTAGATCCTTCTCCAAATAATGCTGCTCAGTGATATCAACCGCATTACCAATTACATATGCCTTCTTATTTCCATTAGCCTGAAGAATATTATTAAACATCCAAATACGCATGCCCCCAGCACGTGTGACCGTACGCATTTCGCCTTTGACAACGTCTTTTTTGACAATTTCAGCCAGGTATCCCTTAAGATTTGAGTGGCCTTCTGCTGGCACGATATCAAAAAGAGAAAGTTTTTCTATTTCCTCTTTGCCATAACCTAATAGTCTGGCTCCAGCCTCATTCACGGTAATAAAATTGCCCTCGAGGTCATGGGTACACATGAGACCCTGCGAGTGATCAAAAAAAGCTTTCAGCTTTTGCTCATTTTCTTTATATTTCTCCTTTTCTTGTCGATTGACAATAAGTGCAACCACCTCATCCCGTAGCAGGGAAAGTATGTGTTTCTGGTTTTCGTCGAGTTGCCTGGGCACCCTGTCAATAACGCATAACGCACCCAAAGCAAATCCATTGGCATCAACCAAGGGTAATCCAGCGTAGTACCGGATATGAGGATCAGCCGTTACGAGCGCATTAGATTTAAACCGCTCATCTTCAGTAGCATCGCGAACCTCCAATAGCTGGTCTTCTGTAAATGTATATTGGCAAAAAGATAAATCGCGTGGCGTCTCTTCCACCTCGAGTCCAACATGTGATTTAAACCATTGCCTTTCTTTATCTACCAATGAAATTAGGGAGATAGGCATATCACAAACGCGTGAGGCGATCTCCGTGATACGATCGAATTCTGCTTCCGCAGTAGTGTCCAGAATTTCATATTCGTGCAGTGCCTGAATCCGTTGCGATTCATTCTTTGTCGGTGATTTTCCATCCATAAAATCACAAATAAAATTTATAAAAACAAGTTAAATTTCTACACCTTCATAACAATAAACCAGCAATCACCATCTTTCATGGGTAACTTACAATTACAGAAAATACAGACTAAACTCCTGAACTAACAGTGATTAATATATATAATATAGGGACTAACAAATGACAAATAAAAATAGTTTAATAAAAAAAATAATGTTTCTTGAAACAAAGAAACTCAATAAAATGCAAAATGAACAATTACTAAAACAAAAAAGTTTTAATTAAAAAATATTTTTAACTATTCAACAAACACAGAGCAAACTCGATTGATTATATAAAAATTATTTATTATTTTCATAACGCTTTATCATTATTAGGATCTATTTTTTGAAATAATTATAACTTATATTATGCTTTGCCATGAAGAATTATGGAATTATCGTCCCATGTTACAACGAAGAAAACAGACTACCCTATGAGGCCTTTGTAGAGTTCGCTGGAAAACATCAAGAGGTATTAATATGTTTTGTAAACGATGGTAGTAAAGACAATACGCTTGCACTTTTAAAAGCACTACAAGCTACTCAGCCTGAAAGTATCGAAGTACTTAATTTAGAACAGAATGGCGGAAAAGCTGAAGCTGTAAGACAGGGAATGCTCCATGTCTTTAGAAACTCAAGTGCCCAATTAATTGGATTCTTGGACGCAGATCTTGCAACATCTGCTGAAGAGTGGCTAGAGATGGCCAAATATAAAGAAAAACTGCCACAATATGGAGCCATCGTGGGCAGCAGGATTCAGCGATTGGGGGCAAGCATATTGCGGGATGATAATCGTTCTATGTTTAGCAAAATGGTCAAAACTTTTATCCGCGTTATTTTAAAGACGCCTTTTCAGGACACACAATGTGGCGCAAAGATCTTTTCCCGGGACCTCATCCCCTTCTTATTTAAAACACCATTTATGACACCCTGGCTTTTTGACATTGAGATCTTTCTAAGGCTCCAAAAAAAATTTGGTAAAACAACCCTGCAAAAAGGCGTACTTGAATATCCGCTGATGAACTGGAAAGAAGTCGGTGATTCAAAATTGAAAATGAAACATGCTGTAAAAATCCCTATGCAGCTAGCCAAACTATATTACCAATACCATTTAAACGGAGAGAAAAAAATATAAAATATTATTACTAAAATCAGAATAATGACGTTGGAGAAAACTATTTGGGATGACTATAAGGGAAAAAAACTCCTGCTCACCGCAATGTCACTTGCACTGATTACACATGGCGTCATCATCTACTATACTTTGCCCCAGACTTATGATGCATTCGTACACATATTCTTTGCAGATCATTATAGCAGATTTTGGTTTGAACCTTGGGACTACCGTTGGTACACTGGTTTTCCAACAATCAGTTATCCGCCGCTCGTCCACCAACTGATTGCCTTAATTAGCAAAATTTTCCCATTGAAAGTTGCGTTTTGCATATACGCCATTGCAATATTGGAAATATTACTGGTGGGTGTATATCGTTTTAGTAAGCTCTTCTTTGACAAGACTACAGCAGGTATCGCTGCTCTCCTCACCGTCGTACTCAGCTCCATCGCAGAGACACTTCATGTTTTTGGTCAAATGCCTACGCTGACGGGTCTCGCATTCCTGCTGAATGCCCTCCCATTTTTATACATGTATCTAGTAAAAGGCCGGCCTATCTTTTTAATTATGTCGCTATGCTTCTTTGCTGTTGTTATTAGTTCCCATCACGTGACAGCAATATTTGGAATGGTCTTTTTCGTTGCTCCAACAGTGTTCATGGCTCTTACAGATATACTCCCCAAGAAAAAATCCAATAATAATTTCTTCTATTTCATCCTTAGTATCGCTCGCTCTGCCCTAAAAAAATACAAAGGTCTTATTTTTTTCGGAATTTGTATGCTTATATTGGCAGTAGGATTGATCTTCCCTTATTGGTATTGGAGTAAAACCGATCCCATAACGCAGGTATCCATACCTCATGGCTCAAGGGACAATTTCCTAAAAAAAACATCTTCAGGACTCGTTTTTTATATCATCCCTTTAACACTGATTTTCGCCTTTCTTCCTGCTATAACCTATTCGCTATTAAAACGTAAAAGATTTTTGGGATGGATTGTATCCTTTTTTCTCTGTTTATTATTGGGAAGCGGTGGAACCACTCCGCTGCCGAAAATGATACTAGGTAAAAATGCTTTTGAAATACTCACCTTAGATCGCTTCGGCTTTTGGGCATCAATTATTGCCATACCCTTTATAGCACACTATATCTACTCTTTTTTGGTAGGAAATTCAAGGATATGGTGGGTCAGCAGGTTTGGGGCAAGTACTCATTTTGTACTAGCAGCAATCACGGGATTTACTTACTTTTTGTTTTTGATATTTATTTTTCATCTGGCCAGCTTTAGGCCCCTACAACCACAACCAATAGCCATTGATCCGATCAAAAACTTTTTAAATAGGGACGAGCATATGCGATGGCGCTATTTGACATTGGGATTCGGCGATCAAATGGCATGGCTAAGCGCCAATTCTTTGGCTGCAACGGTCGACGGAAACTACCACTCGGCAAGAAGATTACCCGAATTGACAAGCCGGCCTGTAGAACGACTGGAGAACGCAAAGTTTTCTGGCGGATTTGGAATTGCCTCCCTCGAAGACTTCCTAACGGAAGCACCAAAATACAGTTTAAAATATATCTTCTGTAACGATAGGTATTACGATCCGCTCCTGTATTATACAGGCTGGAATAGAACCATCAGACTAGAAAATGGAATTATGGTATGGGAAAAAGGCAATATCCCAACCATTAGAATATTTCCGCATAAAGAGCTCTCGCAAAAGCTAAAATACATGTGGGGTATTGTACCCATATGTAGCCTGATAATTACCTTTATCCTCACCATTTGGTATCTCCGAAAATATAAAGAAGCGGATTATGCTGTCTTTCAAACTGAGCCAGTTGATAATTATCCAAAATCAATTATTTTAATAACCGCATTGCTTCCCTTCTCATTTTTCTCACTGTATATGATCAGACAGGTATCAGAACTCCTGTTTGTCAACGAACAGAGCAGTCCGGAAGGAACAATATCCAATTATTACAATCATCTGGATTTTCAGCAGTTTGAAGCAGCGCATCGTCTTTTTTTACCGACTCCCACATACTCTTTGGACCAATATTTACTCGAAAAATCTGTCAATGATGGAGGACTTTTACCTTCTTACGCAAAATTGGATAGTATTTCGATACAAAAGGAACTTGTCTCATCTGATCGCGGAAAATATAGTGTCTATACAAGATGGATGACTTCACTAGGTTATCAGGTCAAATCGGAAATAATTAGGGTAGTGAAAAAAGATCGGAACTGGTATATTGAGCCTAATCCGCCAAAACAGGCAATTCCCTCAACTCAACTCTATGAGCATAACTACCTACTCTTTAAAAAAGTAGGCAAGAGATTAATCACTAGTTTCCCTTCCATACGAGAGGATCGCATGAACAAACCGCGCATCAAAGTCAATCAAGCCAATGTGATCAGATCATTACAAACAACCTTTTTGACCGGTGAACTGATAAATATAGATGATGTACCTGCCAATGTTTCTTTAAAGCTAACTGTAAAATATAGAAGCGGAATTGAAAAAACATATTTTCCGAAGGAGCTTTTCCAATACAATTTGGCTCCAAAAGCATGGACATCATTTCAGATTGATCTTGAAAATAACAAAAGCATCGATTCTTTAGACCTGCAATCTTTAATGCTGCATGTGGAAACGGACGTAAGTGAAAAGGGCTATGTCCATGGAGGCGAACTTTCCTACGCGATTAAAGAACTTGATTCGAATAACATTACGCTACAAACACGCTATAGAAATAATCTAACGACTCCACTTACTATCCCGGGCTTTTTAATAATAGAGAAAGATAAAAAGGGCTTTATATGGCAAACCCAGTTATTCACACATCCTACAGCCTTGCGCAGTGGAAGTGAAATCACTATCAGCACTAACGTCAAGAAACTGCAACATATCGCAAAAAAAATTGAGGGTAAGGACATTAAAGTCTATATAAACGGTAGACAGCAGGTTAAAATGAGTCCTCATATTGAGGCAAATTATGACATCAATAAAGGAATACAAGTGATGCCGCACAGCTTTATTGCTGAAGAATTCTATCTGCAATGAAAAAGATCAATTATTATAAGCTCCTAATCTTGCTTTTTCTTTCCTGTAAAGAAGAAGAAAAAATGCCTCATTGGCCTTTAAATACCAATGAACTAGTACTGCCTGCTAAAGGTATAACTTTCGACTGGAATCCAAAAGAGCAATGCCGCGCGATATTGTACTCTTTTTCACAACCGATGGAGCTACCTACTTCCATGATCAATGGCCAATTGCTAATTGATTTGAAGAATATCATTGGTGTTACGGAAGGTCCCGCAGAGCTAGTACTGCTGGGACAGGATGCGTATCACTTTCCTCTAAGATTAAAGAACAAGGGGCCCGAACAGCTTTTAACAAAAACATTCTATTCCCCCCGGACATTTGATCCAGATTCCAGCCTGATACAACAACGTCTATATGTAAAGGTAGATCAACATCGAAACTTGCATCCATTCAGCAGCACTGAATATTTTAAAGAAATGAACTATTTGCTACCGACCCAAGCAGGCACCTACTGTCCCGAACAAAATAACCCGATGTCCTGCTATTACATTAATCCGGGGGCATGTGCAGCTATACCATTCCGTATCAGGAGAGAATCAGATAGCTTAATTCAGGTTGAAGCCGGTCCACTGGTAGACCGTTACAATAATGTTATTGCGAATGGGACCTTAGCTCAATTTATATTAAATGAGGGCAAAAATATATCAATTGGTGAAGTTTTGGTACAAAAAGGCTATGCCAAGATCAAATACCCAAATGGGCATCATAGCAGCAAAAAGGTGGTTATAAAAATTGGTGATCGTAGCTCAAAAATAACAGAATTAAGTCCAACATTATGAAACTGGCTTTTTATCTTATCCTAATGGTATTATTGTTATTAGCATACTTGCAAATTAGACTGAGTCCAAAGGCTGAAAGCTTACCCAATTTTATGACCAAAGACGTTATTGCGGATGCTGTAACGAAATCGAAGATCAATATTGTTACTCGGTCTCCGATCATACCACCACAAGCTTCCCTAAATCAGTTAGCATCCGATTACAGCAAAATCTGGGCTCATCTAAATCATCTTTATGAAACGAACGACATAACAATAGGAAAAGAATTCTATACCGAGGAATGGTTTAAGTTTCTTTCAAAAAACCATACCACGTTGACGCAAAGCCTGCTATCCAGACAGGACCTTCAGCACAACCTTATTATACACAACTGGTCGAATGACAATCTTATCTGTATGGCAACAGATAGCGCAGTGCTATTAAACTACCATATGCAAGGGCGACGGATAAAATCAGAACTCATCAACGTATCCGTGGTTCTTCTATTTCAGGGTGACAACTGGCGCCTTGATGCGATAAAAGTAAATGATAATAAAATAGTCAATCCCTAAAATAATCTTTTATGAATATAGCCTTTATCTCACCTTACCCTCCGAGTCAAGTTACACTTAACGAATATGGTTATCACTTGATTAGAAGTTTTATTGGAAAGTTCCCCGTGGAGAAAATTTACGTATTGTCGGATCATCTGGAAAATGATCGCGATTATCAACGCTATAAAACTGAAGGAATAGACATTGTACCTTGTTGGAAATTTAACAGCTTGTTATCCTCCTGGAATATCTATAAAACACTGAAATCATTAAAAGTCGACGCGATCATTTTCAACATGCAATTTATGACTTTCGGTGACCGTAAGGTTCCAGCAGCACTTGGACTTCTGACGCCCTGGCTATGTAGGAGACTTCAAATTCCTTCCATCGTATTGCTTCATAATATTACAGAGACCGTAAAGCTTGATACGATCGGTATGGCCAAGGCCAAGTGGAAAGAAAACATCTTACTGGAGATTGGTGCGGCACTTACTAAAATTATTCTAAAGGCTGACCTTGTTGGTGTAACTATATCACAGTACGTTGATATTTTAAGAAAAAAATATGGTGCCGATCACGTCGTACTTCTTCCACACGGTAACTTTGAACTTCCAGAAAGAACCTTTATAAACGAACCTCCAACGGTCATAAACTTGATGGCTTTTGGTAAATTCGGTACTTATAAGAAAGTTGAAGTACTAATTGAAGCTACGCTATTACTTCGAGCGAAATACCCTGAATACAAGTTTGTGGCAACTATAGCAGGAACCGATAACCCCAATGTGAAGGGTTATTTAAAATCTGTACAGCAACAATATAGAGAGGTAGAGGATCTTGTTTTCACTGGATACATTGCAGAAGAAGATGTCGCCAAAATTTTCCAGGATAGTACTTTTATTATTTTCCCCTACACAACGACCACAGGCAGTTCAGGAATACTTCATCAGGCAGGCAGCTATGCGCGTGCTTGCATATTGCCCAAAATTGATGATCTTGAACGGGTAGTAGAAGAAGAAGGTTACAGCGGAGCCTTTTTTGAAACCAACAATGCTGCAAGCATGGCTGAGGCAGTTGAATATCTGCTACAGCATCCGGAAGAACGGCGTAAAATTGAAGACCAAAACTATGCAGCGGCCAAAGGTTTACCGATGAATGAACTTGCTGAATGGTATATTTCACATTTACAAGCATTGATAACGACAAAAAGAAATTGATCATGGCTAGGATTATCACGTTTTTTTTAAATTTCTTTTATGGACTATTTAAAAAGTTTATTCCCTATCAGTTATACGCTTATTTGGCAGTAGGTGCTTTGAATACAGCTTTGAATATCCTGATTTTCGCACTAAGTTATCATTTTTTGTTGCCAAAAGGTGGAATCTCAATTGCTGGTATCCACTTTGAATCCTATACAATCAGCTTAGTTATCGCGTTTTTAATAACGGTTCCAACGGGATTCTGGCTTGCACGGACATTTGCGTTTGAGGTGGGAGTTACAGAAAAAACCGATGGATCAAAAAAACTTATTAAATATTTTCTCGTTGTATTACAAGGTCTCGGAACGGATTACCTCATCATGAAAACACTCATCGTCATATTTCAGGTCGAACCGACCATAGCAAAGATTATATCAACAGTCATTACACTATCCCTCAATTATTTATTGCAAAAGTATTTCACGTTTGTGAAAAAAAAATAAGCTACCAACGCCATGCTAATCGTAAAGTAAACCAGTTAAAACGGTAACCCGTTCCGGTACTGGATGCGACGTTGCTCGTCTGATATCTGATGGAAGATTCGAAATGACGTAAACGGAACCCGATCTCCGGCTGTATACGGAAAGCACTTTCCCAAGACTGCTTTTCTATTTGCTGCAGGCCAGCCGCTCCCTGAACCTGAAAGTAGAAGCTGGATATAAGCGGCAAAGGGGTCGTATAGTCCAAAAATATTTCCGTGCTTAAATACCTATTGGGCGAAAAATAGTACTGAATACTGTTGTCTTTATAGTGTAATGCTGAAAAATTAATCCCTGCTTTAAAAGTAGGTTCAGTTCTGAAAAGATGGTAAAATGATCCAAAGAATTGTTGGTTCATATTATCATCGGTTAGAAATCCGATGTTGCCCTGGGAATAAAAGCCATATTTACCGCCTAACATGATATGAGTGATATAGCCTAGATTTGTACTTCTGATTTTTTGTCCAAGCAAAGAAGCGGTATAATTCAAAATATCTGATCCAATAAATAAGCCGATCATCCTGCGGTCATGAGGCTGATATTGTATGGTTTGTTTTCCTGTAATACCAAAGTACCTTTCGCGGCCAGCGGGGTCGATCCATTGGAAGTGTAGATCGGTAGTCCCAGACCAGGCTTTACTCCATCTTTCAACAATATTCAGGTGTGCAAATTGCAACTTGGTCTTCGCTACATTTGGCGACTCGACGGACCCCAAACCTGCTCGCAGGCTTAACCTATAAGTGCGTCCTTCACCCTGCTGCCACCACACTGAGTTTTCAATCCTAATATTATCCCCCACATCTTTAAAATAACTAAACTCGCTTCCCGCATTTTGCCTCCGCCAGGCATAGTATTTATCCATAAATTCCTGAAGCTCCCTAGATGAAAAAAGAGCAGTGTCGCGCCTCATATAATGGAGTGCTTCCTTAAATTCTTTTTTTCCTAAAAGTACCTCAGCATATTCTTTGGTATAATGTTTATTTCTAAATTTCACGGACAATGAGTCGTAATGTGCTAAGCCATTTTTGTAATCACCAGATGTTGTCAGCAAACGCGCTTTAAGGAGTAGTCTTTGTTCCGGACTTAGCTTTGATTGCTGTTCTGTAAGGAAAGTTGCCGCTTTTTTCGTCTGAATATTCCACAGCATGGCATTGAAGTAATTGACGATCGCATTTTGGTTGTTTTTATCCAAGTCCCAGGCCATTTTTGCATACCTGATCGCTTTAGCTGGATGATGCTGCATAAATAGCGCATAGGAGAGATTTATTCGAATGGTGATGGGCTCATAATTTAAATCCAGTAATGATTCAAATGTTTTCACAGCATCTCCAAAAGCTCTCTGTTGTAACTGCATATCACCTTTAAGAAGAATCGCGCCCGCATCTTTGGGCTGCATCGCGAGTATACTATCAACCACACGGATGGCCATTCCAAAATCCTCTCCTTTTCTAAATATTAAAGCACGTTGTATGTAGGCTTCCCGCTGTTCATTGGACAACCCTGTTGTTGACACAACATTTTGACCAATACAAAATATTGTTGAGTTAAGCAAAAATAGCACAAAGAGTAGCAGATTTTTCATAATTGTTTATTAACTTAATAAAAAAAAGGCGATGAACAATAACACCATACCCACAACCGATCCAAATAGGGAATCCTGCTTCATTGTGCTGGATCATAGATTTACATCGTTAGAAACCTCAATATTGCGGTCTAAAATTTTAGAAATATTAAATTCGTCTATATCATTCGTTAATATTGACGCTTCCAAAGTGACCGAAATAGACCTATCCGGTGTCAACGAAATTATTCATTCAAATTATGCGCTTTCAATTGCCTCTAAGAGGATGAATCTGATTTATCAAAAGAATTCACCTTTAGAAAATTGGGCCAGCATAACAGGCTTCTCACGATTTATCAGCAGTACAATATCGGCCTGATTTCCTGTACCCCCAGTATATAGAGACTAATATCGATGCATAAATCAGACTGCCCATAAGCCCCATAAAGCGATCCCAAAAGGTATTATAATTTGATAAAAAGAAGGAGCGCATCACAAAAAATAATACGGTAAACACCCCTATTAAAGACCAATATTTAAAATAAACTGCGGTCAACTGATTTTTGTATTTTGGCATTTTCCAAATACTTTTACATACAGCAATTAATCCCGCAAGACTGAAAATAACCTGTAAAACTGCGTAGATGGGAATCTTGACATTAAAAAAAGACAGCTCCACCTTTAGGAGGCTGAAATGTTCAACAAAAAAACCATCGTCGTGTGTAAACGCATCCCAAAATAAATGGGTGGCTATCCCCAGAGTAATAGAGCTTATTACCACAAATGTATTTTCTACAGCATATCGACTCCAATTAAATGCTGCATATTTTCTCAATCGTTGTTGTAAAAAGAAGGGTACATTTGAAAAAAGAGGTTGCTTGACAAATTCATGAAAAATAAGACATAAGACAAAAGCCAAGGGAATATTAAGCAAAAAAACTCCAGGGAAATGATGTCCTAAATTAGGACCAGTCCTCATCTTAAGAAAAAATTCAAAATCTGGAATCATGCTTCCCATAACTAATCCAGTAAAGGAAATATATTTACGGTCAATTTTTCGGAACGGTAAAATCAGGGCTGGATGAGAGAAAGTGAATGGCATACGTTAGTGCTTTACATTTCATGAATCAATTTCCGATAAAATCTTTTGAACTTCCTTCTTGCTAATATTTTTTTTCAATAAAAATTCAATTGATCCCTGTGCAATTGATTGCATCGCAACGCTTAGGTCTTCTAAGGCTGTAGTAAACACGACAGCACTTTCTGAAGTGATTTTTCTAAGCTCCTGCAATACCTCCAAACCATTCATTTTCTCCATTTGATAATCCAAGAAAATAATATCCGGTTTTTCTTCGAGTTGATCTAAACAAGATTCACCGTCTGAAAAAATGGAAATATCAATAACTCCAAGATCCTTCAAAATTTTGGATAACATCGCTGTCACTACAGGATCATCATCTACAATAAATATTTTTTTCATAATAGGCATTTAGGTTAAGAAACCTTATTGATAGCTTTTTGTTTTAATAAATTTAATGATTTTAACATAAAAAAAATCATTAAATTATATCTGAAATTAAAAAAGCTAGATTCAATTAACTTTAATGATGCGTTAGTAATAAGTCCAGTCTTTTCCCTCAGACTCTTGTCGATCGCCTATTTTCAGATCATTAAAATTCTTTCTGTTTCCGTCGAGCTATCTGACTAAAGCTTGATTATGGACCGGTACAATAGGATTTGGCCTATTCCACAATAAAAATCTAAAATTATGAAACGATCTGGGACTATTTACTGTTATTCAACATAATTGCTATTAACAATAAAATTATAAGAGATTTTTTGAACGTAATTCACAATCCTATTTAATCCAAATTTGGGCAATTAGCATTTGTCATCAAAGCCATCAGGTTAGCATAAGCGCGCTTGTCGAACAAATAAAACAACACGAGAAATGACATTCCAGAATAAGATAAATCAACGGAACAAAAAATATACTGACGTAGGCGCGATTAATGCTAGCCAAAGAATTCTGGAAACGATGTGCAGTCATATCCAAATGAGGTATGGGTTGATCCGCAAAAAAAGGGGGGACAAATGGGACAATTGCTGTGTTTATGACTACCATTCCCAACAGGTCATCATTCAGGACAGTGATACCTATGTAAAAATCTATCAGGAAATAAGAAAAGGTTTTGAACCAATTTATATTGATAATGTAGATCGATGCACAAAACAGCAATGGGGTGAACTCCTTCAGGAATTCGGATTAAAAAGCTATATTTCCTATCCCATACTCAATAAAAATAACCGTATTGTTGGCCACTTAAGTTTTATGAACGATGAACCAGTTGAATTTGACCGGTCTAAATTAGAGACACTATTTCCATTCTGCAGTGATCTTATTGCTACTGACTTTAGTACAACAACTGAAACGCTACATCTCAAAAATATCCTCGAGCAGGAACGCATGTATTCCAAAAACAGAGATCTTATTTTGTTTTCTTTAGCCCATGACTTAAACAATCCTGTAAGTATCATAAAGCTATTATCTCAATATCTCGGACAACATCTAGAAAATGGAACACAAAAAATTCTGGCAAAAAAAATAGAAAATACTTCTAGCCGTATGAAAGGGGTAATCGATGATATTCTAGATTTTAGCAATACGCGATTTGGGCGTGAAGGTGAAAGCCATACCGAGCTAGTGAATATGGAACAGTTAATCAAACAGGTTTTGTCCGAATTTGAAGTGATACATGACAAAACAGTCTTAACAAATATGAGACTTCCGCTAAATGTGCACAGTGATAAAAACAAAATGGGACGAGCTTTTGTCAACCTGATCAGTAATGCGATAAAGCATGGAGCACCCCATAAAGAAATCGAAATAAATGCTTTTATAGAAAAGGACAATTTTATTTTCAGCGTAACAAATTATTTCTCAGCCACCCGTTTACCAAATACTTCGGATCTATTTAAGCCATTTTTACGGGGTTCGGGTAGCAAGGGGCTCGGTCTGGGACTGTATGTGACCAAAGAAATAGCGAAATTCCATCATGGGGATATTGAAGTAGTCATAGAGGACACGAAAATCACATTCAAACTCTTGATACCTGTAAAATAGTATTTTTTTCTAATGTGGCTCTAGTAGTACTGGATGTACTTGCCAAGAATCATACGATTCCTGACAAGTCTCCAAATAAAATAATTTAATGTATTATATCAAAAAAATGTTGTAGATGTCCATAACCGATTCTAAAGAAACAAGTTACCTCCAACCTAACAGTTCACTGAGTTTGATCTCCAATTCATGACCATGGAAATCCTTTCCGATAATGATGCCATTTGGATCCAATAATAGATTGGAAGGAATAGCCCGTATACCGTACTGCTTTGCAACAGTATTATTCCAACCCTGCAGATCAGAAACATGTGTCCAAACAAGCCCATCATCTTTTATAGCTTTCAACCACCATTTTTTTCCCTTTATATCGTCCAACGAGACGCCTAGAATGGTAAATCCCCTGCTGTTGAACTTATGGTAGGCTTTAACCAAATTGGGGTTTTCCTTGCGGCAAGGTCCACACCAGCTCGCCCAGAAATCGATCAGTACATACTTCCCCCGGAACTGTTGTAAGCTAACAGGAATACCCAAAGTATCAAGCTGTGTAAAATCGGGCGCTATATTACCTATTTTGGTTAATTGAAAGGCATCGACACGCTGCTTCATTTTTTTATAGCATGCATTTTCACGGGCGGTCGCCGTAAGTTGATTTATATCTTGCTCCAATTTTGCTACATCAGCTTCATGCACGTAGTAAGATAACACCATCGCACTGACAGGTGATGAAGGATGCGCAGCAGCCCATTGGCGATAAAGTGCAATATTTATCGGTTCCAGCTCTTGATAGCGAGGTCTAAGTTTTTTGTTCAATAGCGTGTCTTTCGCTAGTGTTGCTGCAGTCATAGCGGCAAATAAGCTGTTGGATTCCGCTACTGTTGGCGCTGATTTTTTGAAATTCGCCAGGTCATTCAGGGCATCTGCATATGGGCTGCCCTTGTAAACAACATCTTTTAACCAGTGCTTTTCTCCGACCAGTTGCAGCCGTCCCGGTTCCAAATAAAATAGTTGCCTACTGCCTTCGGCCATTGGGTTTCTCCCGATAAACAGCATATAAGTATTTCCTTCATCGACGCGCAGATCGATTCGAAACTGACCGTCCTCAGAAGCAATAGAATCGATATGTTCAAAATCATCTATAGCACTTAGGTAAACCATGGTTCCAGCCTTAAGACCGGCGAGTTTACCGGTTACAATGGTATTATGCTGCGCCTTCACCTGCGATAAGCCGGCAAATAGCAAGATCAGTATTAAATGTTTATATAGTCGCATTGGTCAGCTCCTTAAATTATCTATGGATTATTCTGCATGCCTGGATTTTCATCCATTACTTTTTGTGGGAAACGCATCACTAACCGCTCAGGTTTCATTTGATAGGTATCCTTTACGGCGCCTGCAGCCGTATATAATTTATGCGTATAGGATTGCGCTCCGAAAAGTGGGTCGACCGAAAGGCGTCTCATATCAAACCAACGATAGCCAAGCAGCGCAAATTCGCGTATACGTTCATCAATAATAAATTTTAATAAAGAAATTTTCTGCGCAGCTATACCATCGGGAACAATAGCATTGGTCGAAGGCATTCTATTTTTACGAAGAATTTCCAAATCTGATTTCGCTCCCGCGAGGTCATCTAACCTTGCTTTACATTCGGCGCGGAGTAAATAGAGATCAGGCAGTGAAACCCCGTATTGTACCCCTGCCGGCATGGTTTTCCGCATCAGGCCATTTGGATAGGCCGGTCCGGAAAATGCCTTCGCAGAATAAAATTTCAGTCTCATATCCGCAGGATCGAATAAGTCGGCCGCTTCCTTGGTCAGGACCAGCATATTATCGAACAAAGTCCATGGTAGGGAGGCTTGTTTTAGATATAGTACCTCTTCATTGGCCTGTGGAAGCGGATAATTAGGGCCAAAAAACATCATCGGAAAAAAAGCACCCCCACTTGAAAAATTGGTATTGTAATCATATAATCGTGCCGGAAGGCCAAGGCTGTTCAAGCCTGTCAAAGCAGCTGTTAACAATGGTAATGCTTTACCGCTTTCTCCCATAAAAAGATAAACTTTTCCAAGCAACCCTTCTGCCGCCCCCTTAGACATCCTCAACCGATGCCTTATCCCTGTGGGCAAGTTTGGAATAGCAGCAGTCAGGTCCTTGATAATGAAATCGTAAACCTCCTTCACGCTCGCACGGGTAAAACTATTGTGTGTTACATCCGCCTCCGTTACAATCGGAAACCCTGGGTCATTGGCAGCTGTTGCTGATTGAAAAGGTTTTCCATAATAATTAATCAGTAAAAAATAAGTCCATGCTCGACCAGCCCTGGCCTCTGCTTCAATAGATTTCTTCTGTTCTTCAGAGCCATCAATTGCCCCGGATACTTCATTAATGATCTTATTATACAAGTAAATATTCCGCATAGGCACAATCATCTCGTCTGCATATTGGCTGGGTTCATACACAATATCTTCCCAGCGAAAAAGACGCTGTATACGCAGATCTGTACCGCTAAAATAGGGATCAACAGCAGCCACTTCATCGCCCATTGGTCCTTCACCATTGGCGTCAATATTTAAAACACTCAAGTTGTTAAGCAGTTGATCGTAATCGACTACTTTCTGGGCGATCAATTTCCCTTTTGGACTTACTTCAAGAAATGACTTCTTACAGGCAAACAAAAAACTGCTCAGACTCACTACAATGAGAACTGTTTTTAAGCTATATATAGTTTTCATATCTTTTTCAATTAAAATTTAGCATTTACTCCAAATGACAGCGTACTTTGATTCATAAGCATACTCCTACGGCCAGTCACGGCATTTATAAATTCGGGATCAATCCCTTTGTTATTGGCCTTCCAAAGCATAATATTGGATAGTTGTACACGAAAACTGATCTGATCGGCCTTTAATTTTTGGGTTAAAAAAGTCGGCAGGCTATACCCCAGTGTAATATCTCTCATTTTGATGTAGGAGGCATTTAGCACATTCGTGTTCGCATATTGATAATAACCAACATCCCGCCGTGTCGAGCTCACAGAGTTGCTCGAAACATAGGATGGAATACTGGTATGATTTTCGTCGCCAGCCTGTTTCCAACGATCAGCAAAGTCGGCATGAAGATTACCTGTGGTAAAACCGAATATGCCGGTATGCCTGATCCTTCCCGAATAAAAGGTATTGATATCATCGCGCATAACATGACCTAGATTGAAAACCGCATTAGCGCTAAGACTAAAACTCTTGTAACCGAAGGTATTGCTCAAGCCCCCATTCCATACAGGCTGATATGTCCCTTTAAACTGCACATCATTCACAGTAGCAACATTCGGCGTCTTGGTAATCGTCCCGTCGGCAAGCCGAATCCTTGGATCGCCCATTTCGTCCAATCCTACAAAATCATAGGCAAAGACGGCAAATGCGGCATAGCCTTCTACATATTGCTGACGCACTCTTTCTCGAGCTGTTGTCACCGGTGCGCCCAAATTGAGCTTGCTGATTGTATTCTTGTTATAACTGATATTAAAAATAGTATTCCATCTGAAATTATCTTTTCGAACATTGACCGTATTCAGGCTAAGCTCTATTCCTTTATTTTCCAAATCACCCAGATTACCTAATATGGTTGAATAGCCCGTGAATGAATTGGTCGGCATATACCCTAGAAGATCTGTCGTTTTTTTACGGTATATATCAATAGCACCCGTAATCCTATTATAGAGTAAGCGGAAATCGAGACCGAGATTTACGGTTTTGGTACTTTCCCAGGTCATCTTTTTATTGGATGCTGTAGCAATCTCCAATCCGGTATTATCAGGCAATAAACTATGGTTGAATGCGGTAAGAATATCATAAGACGCTGCTGTTCCCGGCGCCGGGGAATTGCCTGTCAGTCCGTAAGTAGCACGTACTGCAAGATGATCTAGCCATGATAAATTTTTCATAAATTCTTCAGAGGTCATAATCCATTTTCCACCGACACTCCAGATGGGTCTGTTTTGCGCGGATTTATCCAGCCCGAACAGGTTGCTTTTATCGACGCGCAAGCTTCCATTAATGGAATACTTGCGCGCGTAGGTATAAGCTAAATTGGAGTAGTAGGATGTAAAACGTGTACGCTGTTCGGATTGGTTAAAACTATCGTTACGCAATACACTGGTTGAAACACTGGTCGGCATAATCGTATTAGGAACTCCCGTCAATAATCTATTATAGTCTACGGATCCATAGGTCTGGAGCATTTCGTTATAACCCCGCACCAGACTGCCATTGACATTCTGTACTTGTTCCTGCGCTTCTTGTCCAAGTAAAACATTTAATTGATGTTTATCTTCGGACCAGCTGTTGTTGTAGCTCAATTGATTCCTAACCGTCCAGTATTGTTGATTTATATTATTGATACCATAACGACCTCCTTTGTTTGGTAAATAATAAACCGGTGTCGAAGTCGTCGTGGGTGCAACTGTAAACTGTACAAGTTCCCGTCTCACCCTGTAGCTTAATGCATCGTCGTAGTTTTCTTCTTTACCATGCCCTTTTACATAACCATAGTTCCCTTCAAACCGCAGTCCATCAAGTAGCTTAACGTTTATACCCAAAATATTGCGGCTCAACAAGCTGTTGTTTTTTGTATAGCCATAATTGAATTCATCCAAAGGATTGTAATCCAGGCTCACACGACTACGTTTTTCGAAATCCTGTCTTGTCGGATCAATAAGTCCCCACATATAGGGCATGGATATATTATTCCCATTTGCATCCTTAAACAGTTGATAAGGGTAATAATTATTATTGATATCAACATTGCGCTTGGTGCCGAGAACATTGTTGCTAAGGTCTGTAATCAAATTTAATTGAACATATTTTCCTACTGATAAATCCTGACGTATATTGATTTTATAGGAGTCGTTCTTTTCCCCGGGTCTATTGCTGACAGTTTTGGTATAAGCTGTAGATCCGTAAACAGCATATTTGCTCGTACCGGTCGAAAAGGATAACGAATGGTTCATCAAAGAAGCATTGCGATACCATAGATCCCGGATCTGCTTTCTATTATCGATATTCGCCAAACTATCCAAGCTCATTTTGGCTTGCTCAGCGGAGATCAATCCTCTGTATAAGTCATACTGAATCATATCGTGGGGCGCAGGAGCAACTCCTTCAGAACCATAGCTATAAGCCGATACTGTAGCCCAGGGATAGATCACGGGATCGAAAACCTCCTGGGCTGCCTGTATAAATTGTTTACTATCCAGGGTTTTCATATTGTCTAAATCCGGTCGTCCCTGGAAATTGACAAAGGCATCGTAATTGATTTTTAGTTTTCCTTCGGTCGTTCCTTTCTTTGTCGTTATGACGATCACGCCATTGGATGCCCTAGCCCCCCAAATAGAGGCTGCCGTAGCGTCTTTAAGTACAGTGACATCCTCTACGTCTTGCGGATTGATGGAGGAGACATCATCCATGGCTATACCATCTACAACAAATAGGGGATTTCGGTTTGTGCCCGTTACAGTTCCGTTAACATCAACGAGGCCAATGGTTGTCACACCGCGCACCAAAAAACGGTTTTGACTTGCGGCAGCAGCATTATTTACGGTCAAGCCGGGAATAAGTCCATCCAGTCGTTGCAAGATATTCATGCTACTGGTGCGATTGGCAAGAATATTTTTATCGGGCTTTGCAAATGAACCTGCACTTCTTTCCTTGGACAAGGTTTGATAACCTGTTCGCACAATATTCAGTTCTTCCAGTTCTGCAGTAGCAATTTCCAGTATAATATTCAGTGTACTTTGTCCATTAAGGGTAAGTTCTCGCCCCGTATAGCCGATAAAGGATACTTGAATTGTCGCGTCCTGTGCAACAGCTTTTAGTTGAAATTCTCCTGTTTCATCTGTCACAGCTGTCCTGTCGCTTCCTTTGACTTTAATTGTTGCACCCACCAAGGGCTTACCAGCAGGATCAGTTACCCTACCACGGACATCAATCACATTATTTGATTTAGTAGTCTGCCTTTGAACCAATGGTCCTGATCGTTGTTTTAATACAACTGTTTTCGCCTTTATTTCATAGTCAAAAGGTTGATTGGCAAAAATCTTTTGCAGCACTGATCTTAAATCTTCGTCTTTTACATTGATATTGACCGGCCGGGCATTTTTCATAAGGTCCCCCGTATAAAAAAAGTGATAACCGCTTTGGCCTTTAAGTTCCTTAAATGTAGATTTAAGTGGTTGGTTTGTTCTTGATAGCGTGATCTTCTGCGCAAAACTGGATGCACTTACCAGTAAAGGCGATGCTATAAAAACAACCGAAGCTATTCTTCTAAGCATTGACATCTTAGGGCGTGACAACAAAGGCACACCATCTCTGTTGGTATCAGTTCTATACATTAGCGTATAAATTTGGTTAAGCTAAGCATCCAAATTTGTGGGACGTGGAGCTTGCTGGATTAACAATTGGTTTTGATTCATAGGCACTTACTGCATCAGATCATCGATGCTGCAGTTGATGTTAAAAAATTGGTTAAGGTTTCTTCATCGTGTTTGTTTAAGTTCAGTAATCGTTTATTTTGAGACGTAAATTCTACGTCCTTCTACTTTGAAATGTACCGCATCAGTGGCCGAAATAACCGCCAGCACATCGTTTATTTTATTAAACCGTGATATGCTACCATTAAATTTTTGCCGCGGTCTACTTCCAACATAAATGACCTCTGCATTATACCAGCGTTCGATCACTTTCATCACTTCTTCGATCTGTTGATCCTCAAAATTAAATTCGTTATTTTTCCAGGCGACAGCGAGATCGGTATCGACATTGCTAACGGACACTTTTAGGTCCTCCACTTTACCTTGTTGGCCGGGCTTCAGTACCGCCGAACTACCGGGAGTTCCGATTTTCACGCTTCCCTCGAGTAAAACAGTCTTCTCTCCCTGATCTCCAGCATAGGCATTAACGTTAAAATGTGTACCGAGTACTTCGATCTGTTGCTTATTGGTTTTGACAATAAAGGGATGACTTTTATCCTTTGCAATTTCAAAATACGCCTCACCGCTCAAGGTGACAGCCCGTTTTCCATTTTCATAAAGCGAACCACTATATGTTAAACTAGACGCAGCATTGAGCCAAACCTTTGACTTGTCAGGCAGTGTGATCATGTAAGTCTCTCCTCTGGCGGTCGAGAGAGTGTTTACTTTATAACTTTGATCGGCTCTATTCTCGATCACATAAATCAGTTGTCCTTCTTCATTTTTTGAGATGGAAATCCCGGCTTCCTGCGCGAGTTTTCCTTTATTAGCCGCGGATAAATTTATCTTTCGACCATCTGCAAGTGTTAAGGTAGCCCCAATTTTACCGGGAGACAGTTGACTATCGGTTGCTATAGCTATGTCCGTATGTTTATCTGAGTTCGTATAGTAATCTGATATACCATAAAAAATACCAATAGTGAATATGATGGAGGCGGCAATGCTGATTTTCTTCCAGAGTTTAGCTTCCTTTGGTTTAGTAAGTGCCAGAATTTCCATGCGCATTGATTCAGACATTTCAATATAATCCGTTTCATCGATTTCAGCCGAACCAGCCGTTGCTAGATGGATAAGCCAGTATTGGATCAGCAGTACCTCTGCTTCGCTCGCCTGACCGCGATTATATTTTTCTATAAGTAGTTCTGCTTCCTTGGTATCCATATCTTTTATTCAGTAGGATTGATCCTGATGTATAGATATTATCCTTGAACAGGCAAAGAGTACCGATTTTATAGGATGTTTTTTTAAAAAAAAACATAAAACACTATATATCAGCAATATATTTTTTTAAAAATTTCTATCCAACAAAACGATGATGAGCAAAGTACCAGCTTTATGAGGCCCGATTTTGTCTTTTAGGATTTTTAGTGCGATACTTACCTGATTTTTGACAGTCTGTTCGGCAATACCAAGCTGAACTGCAATCTCACGATAAGATAAATTAGCCTGCCGGCTTAATTCAAATATTATTCTGGTCTTTTCCGGGAGTTGACCAATATATCCATTGAGCAAGGTTCGCAATTCCTTTTCGTCAAGAGATTCACTTGTACTATTTTCAAGCTCAGTGCTAAAGCGGGCAAGCGATGCTAGGTAATCGTTCTGAAATTTGTTCCGTTGGATATATTTTAAGATTAAATTTTGAGCAGCCACGTAAAGATATCCTCCTATTTTTGCATCTAGCCGAATATGGTCCAGCCTTCGCCAAATTGTTAAAAAAAGTTCCTGTACCAGATCCTTGGCAGCATCGGAGTCTCTCAGCATCCGATTTGTCTGCGCCAAAATTTTGGGCGAATATCGATTGTAAATTTCAGTAAAAGCGCTATGATCCTTTTGCTTAAGCAAGGAAACCAGTTCTTCTTCTGAATATTCACTGTAGTTCTTCATAATTAAGTTGGTCGATCAAATTCTTAATTTCCTCACAAATATAGTTATTCGTCTGAGGTTCATCGAAAAACTTATAAATTCAGTGTTCTGGTAAGAGATGTTATCTTAAAACAGATTCCCCAGATTTCAATATTGTTCTGATTTGATCAGCTGTTAGATACTTGATCATAAATAAACTTATGATAAACGATTTGAGCAAAAGAATAGATAGATCGGCGGCTATCGCGGATATACCGAAAATTCGAGAATTGCCATACTCCAGCAAAAACACATCAATGGCCAAGTGTATTCGGAAAATTCCCGTCTGTTTGAGGGATTGATCCTTGCATTCATGATAGCCCTTTCTTGCCGCGCTATGCATCGGTATCAGTGTCGTGATCGTACGTGCCACTTTCAAAAAGGACAATCATAAACAGGAGTGATCTGTACGCTCCTGGATTTGTATAAATAAATTAAGGGTGCAAATTTCAAACCCTTATTTTAAACTATTATGCTTTTGGTACCGGTGCATTCGCTGCAATTAATTTTTCGTGCTTTAATTCTTCCCAAAAATCGGCGGGAATTTTAGCCTTGAAAGACTCGGCATTTTGTACAGCCTGCGCTACGGTATGTGCTCCGGGTATAACCCCTGAAACTTCACTTGGTGCAGCAGCAAATTGTAATGCTGCTGTCCGTAGGTCTACGGCATGATCGTCTGCCACCCTTTGTAAAGCATTCAATTTTTCTTTAACCCCAGCAGGAAACTTGCCATCATACAGATAGCGGTCTTTGCCAGACAGAAATCCAGCACACAAGGGTGCACCTACAACAATGGACAAGCCTCTTTCAGCAATTTTTGGGAACACCTTATTCAGATCATCATCATGTTTGATTAATGAATATTGGCAGGCTGAGAGAAAAATATCGGGGTCCGCCACATCTAATGTTTGCAAAATTGGTTCGATGGTATTGACACCTAGTCCCCATCCTTTTATTATCCCCTCCTGCCTCATTTTAGTCAGCTCAGGCATGGCTCCTTTCGCCGCTTGCTCGAAATAACTGGCATAGGTATCTTTCATATCGCCATTGTCGGGTGAAAGATCATGGATATATACGACATCTATGGATGATACCCCCAGTCGCTGTAAGCTATCCTCTACGCTTTTTCTGACACCGGCAGCACTGTAATCATATCGATAACTAAAATTCATCTTACCCTTCCATAGCAACTGCTCCATTGTAAAACCCTCTTTTGGCTCCAAGATTCGTCCTACTTTAGTCGACAGCGTAAAACTGTCCCGTGGCTGATCTTTTAAAAATAGGCCCATCCTACGTTCGCTGATGCCTAATCCATACCAAGGGGAAGTATCAAATAATCGTATCCCTGCATTCCATGCGGCTTCCACTGCTTGGAGGCATTCCAGATCTGAGTTTTGCTGAAAACCGTTCCCTAATGCCACTCCGCCAAACCCGGCTTTATCACTGGGACGAAACCGTTTATGTTGATCTAAATTTTCAGGTTTTACCATACTATGTTCTTTAATTGTTGTTGTCAAAATATCTGGTGCTGCTGCGCCCAAGATCAATCCCGATCCTGCAAGGCCTGTTTGCACTAAAAATTTTCTTCTTTTCATACCCTTCACATTATCTAAATCCGCTTGCCTGTAATAAAGATTCTTTGCTGCAGCCGGACAGGTCAAAAATTTAGTATGTACAGTGCAATCAGGAATCTTGCATAAAAAACCAATCTCAAGCCTGCTTTGTTTTAAAAGATTAGTAGTGGGACAGCAAGCGCTTCAGCTATTACCCGAATTCGATCCTATCCGCCATACTTGAGGCTGTATTTTGGTCGAAAATAGCGAATCGGGTCACGGTGAAGAGAAAGTTTATGCCCCTAATCATATCTCAGGTGAGCATTAATGATAGACAGTCCAACTTAGTCTAAGGCGGGTTCATATTCAATGCCATTTATTCCATCAAGTACACCATAATTGATTTTGGCAGTAATCGTACAAATTTCGTTAAATCTATTTTTCACTTCTAGATCAATGTATACCTTGGTCAGAAAACGCCCATTGACATCCCTAAAACTCCAATAATCCTTAAACCAGTGTTTTCTATGTTCAAAATTGCCTAATGACCGGGTTAAAACCTGATGTGCTAACAACTCGAGCTTTTGCTGTTCTAAATCAAAGCTTATGTATTCGTCCATCGCAATACGAACAATTTTCTTTCGCTGAAAATGGCCGTAAACCGACCAAGTCCCTGCTGTAATAGCCAAGAAAAAAACTAATATGTCCATAATCCGTCGTATAGATGATAGGACGAAAGGTAGCAAATTGTATGATTGAAAAAGAAAACACTGGTTCTATTTTTTGAAAGTGTATTTCTGGTTCGAGCACCTATATTATAAAAAAATCTTATTTTTAATCTGTATTTTTCTAACGATAAGAAAACAAAAAATAATAATCTAAATCTATAAAACTAAATGTTAAACATGATCAAATCTATGAATCCGGGACAGTGGATGTTAATCCTATTGATTTTTATAAGTAGTCAATCCAGCAGTTTTGCCCGCGCAGCAACCACTTATTTTCAATTGAAAGTTTATCACTTTCAGACTACAGAACAAGAGCAGGTGATCGATCGTTTTCTTGAGAAAGCCTACTTGCCGGCGATGCACAAATTAGGATTTAAAGAGATTGCCGTATTCAAACCAATTGACAATAAGGATAAAGCAGATAAATTGGTTTACGTCCTCAGTTCATCAACTAAACTTGAAAAATATGCAAGTCTTGACGTCGATATCTTAAAAGATAAGCGGTATTTAGAGTCTGGAAAGGAATACCTGGATGCCACACATACACATCCACCTTATTCAAGGATTGAAACGATTTTAATGAAAGCCTTTGAGGGTATGCCATTTCTTTCTCTCCCCAAATTAAACACAGATAAAAGTGAACGCGTTTACGAATTGAGGAGCTATGAAGCTCCAACAGAAAAGTTATCTGCAAATAAAATCTCCATGTTCAATAATGGTGAGATCGATATCTTCAACAAGTTAAAATTTAATGCCGTTTTCTATGGTCAGGTTATAGCAGGCAGTACGATGCCTAATTTGATTTATCTCACGACTTTCGAAAACATGACCGACCGCGATGCACACTGGAAAGCTTTTGGCCCTTTATATAAACCAATGGCCGATCTGCCCCAGTACCAGAATAATGTTTCTAAAAACGTAACCACTCTTTGTAGGCCAACGGAGTATTCAGATATTTAATCAAATTAAGTCCCACTGAGATTTGTTATCAGGTAAAAGATTTCATTTTTTTTTCATAATCGGGGTTTAGCTTTGATTAACAAATTATAAAAAATGAAAATTTTGGGATTACTCGCCATAGGCTTGTTGCTAGGTACAACAGGGATGGCACAGGAAACAAAGGCAAAAGTTCATTCATCACAGAACGTTGAGACTACCTTGCAGAACAATAAATCGAAGAAAACTGCAACGTTGAAAGCGGAAGGAAATGGGGTGGCCGAACAAGAAATCAAGGGTAAACAAGAAGTTGCGAGATCATTAGATGCTGCTGAAACAAAAGGCAAAACAGCAGTAAGCCAACTGACAAAAACGGTATCTGGAGCTGAAACAGGCAAAGCTGTCAGCGAATTGGCCACAGCTGGTAAAGTAGATGCAAAAACCGAGCATCCGGATAATCATGGTGCTGCTGTAAGCACTGTCGCTAAATCAGATATTGCAGCGGATGTTAAAGGAAGTACAATAAGCACTGTCGCCTCTTCTGTAGGGCAGGCTCACGCTACAGTAAAAACAGTGGATGTTGCTACGCAGGCGGCGGTAAAAAGCACGCCAAATGTAAAGGCAAACGTTAATGCCAAAACAAAAATTGACGTAAACTCAACCAATGTGCGTACCAATACAAAAATTCGTACCGGGGTAGGCATTAAATAAGCAGATAAAATCTAACTTTGAACTGAAGTAACTAGTTCAAAGTTAGATTGATCAGAATGAGCGGTATGTTTCACAAGGCATGGTTTACAGCTTTAATAATTTTCGTTATACGGATCAGCGTCGCTGCTGCGGCTATCCCGCAGGATACTATTGCACGGTCGGCATCCTCAAAACAAAAGAACGAGGAAACTAACCGGCCAGCCAGTCAGGCTAAAGAAACTGTTAGCCAAATGAAGGAAAAAGTGATAAAGTCTGTACCAAAAGCGCGAAATCAACAGATCCCCCGTCCTGTAATACCTCGAATTAATTCGGTAACCCCTGATGTTAGGGTAAAAGTGAAAACAAAGATCAACACAAAAATTAGAATAAAACTTTAAGCATCTATTTCCATGAAAACGCTATATTTTTTGATAGCAGCTTTTGCCATTACTCAACTATTCGGCAGCGTAACTTGTTTTGCCCAAGAGCCTGACAGTACAGCCAAGAAAACCACGTTTACCTGGACTAGCCTGCTAAGCAACAATGCCAATTATTATGGTCAAACTGCTTCGGAGAAACTTCCCTTTGCCTATACAGACCTACGCATGCTGACGACTTCAGGATGGCATATATCTGCAGGTGGCTACCAGCTGCTGAAAGAAAACTCCGCTCCTTCCGAGCTTCATGTGGGGACGGGATTTGAATTTAAACTGAACAAAGCCTTGTCGCTGGACATTGGTTATACGCGTTCTTTTTATAAGAAAGAATCTCCCCTGTTGCAGGCCTCCAATCCAAACAATGTTTCAGCTGAACTGGGATTCAGCCATATCTTTCAAACAGATCTGGAAGGAGATTACAATTTTGGCAAAGAGAACGATGTGTTTGTAACGCTTACTAATAGCAAAATTGTAAATATTCACAGTTTTACATCAAAAGATCTCCTCTATATCAAACCGAATATCGCATTGACCGCCGGTACACAACGCTATTATACGACATATTTGGAGGAGAAAAAACGGAGGCTTGGCCTTCCAGGATTTTTAGAAAACAAGTTGCCACCTGTCAATCAAAAACCGGAATATGAGGAAACGACTGTTGAGTCAACCGGATTTAAAATGCTGTCTTATAATTTCCAGCTCCCCTTGATCTGGCAATATGGTAATGGAGCATTCTTGGTCTCCTATCAACTCTCTGTACTGGGAAAGAATGCCGCCGCGGAGCAAAAGCATAATTCGTTTTTTAATGTGGGATATTTTTATCAATTTTAATTGACAGCTATTTTGCAAAGGGTATGAAGGTACTTATCGTAGAGGACGAACCGGAATTGGCCCGGGAGATTACCGATTTTCTCCGGCTTGAACAATACGATTGTCAGATTTGCACAACCATAGCAGATGCGATACGCGTTCTTGGGGATCGTTTCTTTGATGCCATAGTCCTCGACCTAAGCCTGCCGGATGGAAATGGCATGAACCTATTGGATATGATTAGAACCGATCATCCGGATAGTGCTGTCGTGATCGCCTCGGCGCGTGGTGCACTAGAAGACCGCATACTGGGATTAAAGAATGGCGCCGACGACTACCTTCCCAAACCTTTTTCTTTGGCCGAATTACACATACGCCTATTCGCTATCTATCGACGCCGTTTGGGCCATACCGCTCAGCCGCTACAGGTGGGTGAATTTAGTATTGATATTGAGAATAGGGCTGTCTATTACCAGGATCAAGAAATCGTTCTCTTCAAAAAGGAATTTGATATTCTGACTTATCTTCTACTAAACAAGAATCGTCCATTGAGCCGCTCGCAATTGTACGAACATGTGTGGGGAGACCTGAGCTTCCCGAATACGGACTCAAATTATATTGATGTCCATATCAAAAATATCAGAAAAAAAATGTCGGTTTTTGCACCTGTTCCCTGGCTACAGTCGGTTCGGGGAATCGGCTATAAAATTGTATTGCCGTGAAACTGAATACTAAATTTACGCTCTATTTTGCTTTTTCGAAACTGCTGATCTTTGGCTTTTTCTTATGCATCTTGCCGATAGTCTTCAGTTGGTACACGCAATACTCCATCGATAAATTCCTACATGGCCAGGAGAATAAAGTATTTGACAAGATCCGTGAAAACGGCATGGAATACTATCTGCAAGGGGAACAGAACTACGGCAGTTATACCATGCTCAAAGAAGATTATATTGCCATTCAGACGACCAGGGCTGACTCTTCCGATTTGGGCCCGTCACATATAGACAATCAGCGACGCATCGTGGAAAGCGACACCTTAAACTACCGGATTTTGCATCGTTTTTTTGAAGCTGATGGAAAAATGTACTTATTGGAAATCGGCAGATCGCAACATAGTATCTCGCTTTATGCGGCTATCCTGCAACAGGTCGCACTCGTTATTTTAATGGTATTGTTTTTACTGACCATCTCCGTGGATTATTTTTATGGACGCCATCTGCTGAGTCCGTTACAACGAATCATTCGCTATCGGCTTTCCGAGCAACAGTTTCCATTTGACTTGGAATTTAAAGCAATCCCAACGACGACAACAGACTTCCGCCTACTGGATGAACACCTTTGCGACCTGATGCAAAGGGCTACACACGCTTATACACGTGAAAAGGATTTTACTGCCAATGCTTCTCACGAACTGCTGACACCAATCAGCATACTGCGAGGTAAAATAGAGAATATGCTGATCCAGCCGGACCTTAACCTGGAATTGCAAGAAAAGCTACTTTCATCGCTACAAACTCTGGATCGTCTGAATGGAATCGTCAAGACACTGCTCTTTTTGGCGCGGGTCGATAGCGGTCAGTACCCGCGTACTCAGGAAGTTTTTATAAGGTCTTTGCTAACAAGGGTAACCGAAGAACTTGAACCACTCATGGGCGAAAAACAGATTCATCTGTCTATTGAGGTTCCTAAAGATCTTGCCCTAGCCCATCAACACGAAGAACTTCTTTTCCATTTGTTCCATAATTTGATCAATAACGCAATTGTATATAACCGGCCCCAAGGCTGGATCAATATTAGCCATAATTGTGATGGAACAAATCATCAAATAATAATTTCGGATAGTGGCGTGGGAATGACGGCTAACGAATTGGAAAACCTTTTCCAACGTTTCAGAAGTAAATATTCAAAAGGAAATGGGCTAGGTATGTCGATCGTAAAAAGCATTGCGGATTTCTTGCAGATCAACATACAAATAGATTCTAAACCCGAGGATGGCACCACGGTTTATCTTCACTTTCCTTCAAAAGAACCAATCAATTAGATTCCCTCAATTACAAACTTATCCGCGCCCAGAATCATCATTTTTATCCTATTTTCCGGCAGATGAACTTTGTTAGCTATATAGAAGTTAATTACGTCGCCATCGGAAGCGTTGGTTATACAAGAATACAATAAAAAACAAGGAATGAAAAATGGAGTTTGGTTATACCCTTATAATTGAACCCCAGTTTTTATTTGAATTCTTATAGTTGGGAAATTGAAAGCCCTCGATCGAAGGCGGAGGTTTTCAATTGACCAGCAATGCCACAATGTAACTTATCTCAAGGAAAAAATTCGTGAATACTTACTTCAGTCGGCGCTAGTTACGACTATCGGATATAGATTAACGGTCTGGCCAAAACTATTGTAGAAGCTTCTTCTGAAAGCCAAAACGAACTAGGTCAGCGGTATTTCTAGTATTTGTTTTTTCCATAAGATGTTGGCGGTGCCCCTCTACCGTTCTTTTGCTCAAAAATACTTTATTGGCAATCTCCGCATTTGTATATCCTTCAGAGATCATTTTCAATACTTCCAATTCTCTTTCCGAAATATCATAACGCTGCAGGAGTTCAGCTGGATCTACAGTAACAGGACAATGATCGAGATAGTCTTCTAAAAAGCGTAAACTTAGTGACGCTGTAACATATTTATGTCCTTTAGCGATCTGTAAAACCCCAAATAAAAGCTCGTCATAATCTGTTCCCTTTGATAAATAGCCATCTGCGCCCGCAACAAAGGCTTCGGTTACTTTAGCCTTATCTTCTATCATTGATAATATCGCCACTTTTATTTCGGGATAGATTTTTTTTACGATACGTACAAAAGAGATACCATCCATCCTATCCATAACAATATCAGTCAAAATAAGCTCTGGTTTTTTATTTTCTTCAAGATATTCCAACGCTTTTTCAGCACTGCCCAATTCGGTTACAATGGATAACCTAGGATGGGAATCCAGTAATAAACAAAGCCCCTCCCGCACCAGATGGTGATCATCGATTAACAATATTTCTATCATTCATTCTCCATATATAAAAAAATAACGCCGTTTAGATAAAAATATTATTCAATAAATATATTATTTTGTAATAATAATTAAGTTTAAACATGTAATTATCACAGTAATTTAATATCCATTTTAAGTTCTCGCTTATTTTTGCATCTGACTCATTCTCACATATCTTTCTTGCTCGCTTATCAAACTGTTTGTTAGTGGCCAGGGTTATATAATAATAATGGATCAAAAACACTTTGGTGATCAAATATTCAATATCTTTAATAAAGCAACAATATTCTCACCTTTAAATCCATCGAAAAATGACATCTCAGGAGGCTCAAATACACTTAAAACGGGAGAATGCCCAGCTCAAGCAACGGGTGTCCGAACTTTCGGAATTTATTGAAAATGCATCCATGCCCCTGCATTGGGTAAATGGAGATGGTATCATTATCTGGGCAAATAAAGCCGAGCTTGATCTGCTCGGTTACACGAAAGAGGAATATATAGGCGCTTCGATTTACGATTTTCATAGCGATCAGGATAAAATTACGGCAATCCTTCATATGTTGGCGAATAATGAAAAAGTAAATGATTATCCTGCGACGCTAAAATGCAAAAATGGATCATTTAAACATGTTATTATCAACTCAAGTGCCTTAATGAAAGGCGGCGAATTCGTTCATTCGATGTGTTTCACAAAAGATATTACGGAATCACTTATCGCCGAAAAAAGAAGAGCTAGCCTGACAGCCATGCTGGCGGAAAAAGAAGAACGGCTACGCCTGGCACTTGCTACCACAGAACTCGGCACCTGGGATTGGGATTCAAACGGCGAAATCGTACAGCTTTCTGATCGATCGCGACAGATACTAGGTCTAAAATCTGATGAAGAATTTGCAAACGTATTATTAGATCTCGTTTATCCTGATGATAGAACATATGTTTTCCAGCAAGTAAAACAGAGAAGTGATAGCAACTCGGATGGACACTTTGAGTTCACTTGTAGAATTATTAAGAAAGGTTCAAATTCCCTTATCTGGATAAAGGTACAAGGCGCTGCTTATTTCAGTAATGCTCAAAAATCAAGACGAATAATAGGTACGATCATGGATATAACAGACCAAAAAAAAGCGATCGCAAAAAGTGCTGAATTGGTCGCCATCATTGATTCCTCTTATGATGCGATTATAGGAAAAACCCTGGAAGGAATCATAACGAGCTGGAATAAGGCGGCAGAAAATCTATTCGGATATACCGCCGAAGAAATAATCGGTCGATCTATTTTAACCCTAATTCCGAAGGATAGACAACAAGAAGAAGACTATATCCTTGGCCGAATGCGCCAGGGAAACTCGATTAAACATTTTGAAACAATCCGTCGCACTAAGACAGGCAAATTAATTGATTTATCACTAACAATTTCCCCAATAAAAAACGATGCAGGAGAAATAATCGGGGTATCTAAAATCGCTAGAGATATTACAGAGAAAAAACAGGAAGAAAGAAGAAAAAATGCTTTTATTTCAATGGCAAGCCACGAATTAAAGACTCCTCTCACAACAATACTACTCAGTGCTCAGGTCATGCAGCAACACAAGGAGACCTTTGGTCAACCCGGCGCAACCCTAGGTGCAAAAATTGAATCGCAAGTCAAAAAAATGATGACAATGATCCAGGACTTCCTGAGTATGGCCGAGGTAGAGGGTGGAACATTACGACTCCACAAGTCGTCCTTCAAACTGGAAGCATTAATACAAGAATGCATAAACGATCTCCATCCGACCGGTTCAAACCATCCCATCGTTAATAACTGTGATCCTTCTATCACGATCTTTGCTGACAGAAATAAAATGGGTCAAGTATTGACCAACTTGTTGAGTAATGCCGTCAAATACTCGCCCACCGGCGGAACGATAACAACCGGCTGCATTATAAGTGGTGAAAAGGTAAAAATATATGTCCAAGACGAAGGACTAGGAATAGACAAAAAGCATCAGAAAAAATTGTTCAAACCTTTTTATCGGGTAGATAATTTAAATACAACAAATATTTCCGGCTTTGGGATTGGCTTATACCTAGTAGCAGAAATATTACGATGCCACGATACGCAAATCGAATTGGACAGTACAAAAGGAAAGGGATCGACCTTTTACTTTGAACTTCCCATAGACTCCCCAGCCCCTGAATCAAAAACTTTATTTACAATGGATAATAGCTCATTCATCTCAAAGGGTTTAGCAAGAAAATGATCTGCCCCAGCATCAAGCGCTATATCCCTCCCATCATAGGAGGCAGATATGCATAAAATAAACATGTCATCAAATGCTTTATGATGCCGAATTTGTCTAATCAGTTTGTCACCATTTAGTTCGGGCATCCACAAATCACAAATAAAAATATCGGGCTTCTCTCTCGAAATATAGTCAAAGGCTCGAGAACTTTTGCTTTCACTTACAATAGTTGCATCTGACATACTCAAAACCAACTCTAAGGTTTCTAAAATCGCCGCGTTGTCGTCACATAAATATATCTTTTTGTCCATCGTTATAAAAATCGTAAATCCGCAAAACAATCCATTTTTCCCTAAGCATGTTTCTGCGACATTCGATAAAAATACATTAAAAATTTGATCAATGATGTTTAATTCTATTAAGAAGTATTATAATGAACCTTTAGTTCAGAATATTTTAAATATAATCGTTATAAAGCGCTTCCCCAAGCCAGCAACTTGATTCTTAAATTAAATTTTCATTAGATATTGCTTGGTTATTAAATAACATTTTTAATCTTTTGCTAGTTCATTCTTCACATGAAGATCGATCTATCTGGAAACGTTGGCTATCCAAGGCAACATTACAAGTAATGAAAAAAACGTTCAGTTATAAGGAGTATAACTGAACGCTATATTTTATCGGAATCTTGGGATGCAGTTTTTGCAATTCAAAAAACCTAAATTTTCATCTGCTACCACATCTGCTGCAAGAAATTGCTTACCGATATTATTCTCTTAATATTGGTAAGCTAATTAGGGTTTATGAACCTTACTGGTTAACGGGAAAATAGAACTTTCAACATGTGCCTGTTCAATCAAACGACCTAATTCCTTTACTTTTCCGGGATTACCTTCCGCAATATTATGTTGCTCTTTTGGGTCTTGTTTAAGGTTATACAACTCTGTTGTTGGTGACCCGCTCCTAACTTTCTGCAAAATAAGTTTCCAGTCTCCTTTACGAACAGCCTGACGTCCGCCATCCTCATGGAATTCCCAATAGAGATAGTTGTGTTGCTTTTGCTTTTTATTTTTGCCTAACAGGGTCGGGACAAAGGAAATTCCATCTGTATATCTTGGCTTATCAGCCTTTGCCAGTTCAACCATCGTTGGCATGATATCCCAAAAGGCGCCTAAATAACTGGATGTTTTACCTCCGGTGATCTTACCCGGCCAGTACGCGATGAACGGAGTCTTTATCCCCCCTTCATAGAGGTCACGTTTTGTACCCCGTAATCCGCCAGAACTATTGAAAAAGCCGGGATCCGCTCCGCCTTCCTTATGCGCTCCATTATCGCTGGTAAATATAATAATGGTATTGTCGAGCAGGTTATTTTGCCGTAATCGCTCGACAATCTGACCTACATACGCATCCATGCGGCTTACCATACTGGCATACATCGCGTGGGGCTTTTCGACACTGGCGTACCCGGGAACAGTTGCCCTGGGACCGTAATCGTTCCCCCGATAAGGTTTTTCATCGAATTTGTGGGCGTATTGTTTGTAATATTCATCCTCCGGTCCAGCGAGTTCAGCATGTGGCAGTACAGTGGGCACAAAAAGAAAGAAGGGTTTATCTTTGTGGGCGTCGATAAATGCAAGGGTTTTCTCCTGGATCAATGCCGGAGCATACTGGCCCTGCGCCATCAATCCATTACCATCAAGTTCTATCCGTTGCTTATTATGCCAAAGGTGTGTAGGATAATAACGATGGGATTGACGCTGACAATTGTATCCATAAAATTCATCAAATCCCTTTTGGTCAGGCGCACCTGTGGTATGGACCATACCCAATCCCCATTTGCCAAATGCACCAGTGGTATAGCCGGCTTTCTGCAACAACATAGCGATAGTCTGTACCGAATCGGCCAATGGTTCTTGTCCCTCGGGTTCGATTTCTTTATTGCCTCTGACGTGGGTGTGTCCTGTATGCTGTCCCGTCATCAGCGCTGAACGTGATGGTGCGCATACAGAAGTACCTGCATAAAAGTTATCAAACTTCATACCCGCGCGAGCCAATGAATCTATATGCTTGGTTTCAATCTTGGTCTGGCCATAAGCGCCCAAATCCCCGTAACCGAGGTCATCGGCCATGATAAAGACAATATTGGGTCTTTTATTTCCACTTTGGGCAAAAATGCCCGTTGTTGTAAATAGAAGGGCAGCTAAGACTGCTTGTTTTAGTACGATCAGTTGTGATGCTTTCATATGTTCTAAATTACTGCTAAAATAGGAAGATTAGTACGATGTGACTACCATCCTTCGTTCTGTTTTAAGTTTTTATTCTGTACCAGTTCTGCCGCCGGTATCGGATATAAATAATAATATTCAGGAAACGGAGCTGGTGCTTTGCCTTCGTAAGCAATATAACCTTTTGTCTGTCCATTTTCGAGCGGTATAGGTGCATTTGAAGGTACATCTAGGCCCTTAGTAATATACCGTCCTAATTTTTGAGCGACAGCATAATCCATTTTTTTCCATCTTCTGAGATCATCAAACCGGAACCCTTCGCCCATCAGTTCAATAGTACGTTCCCGACGGATTTCCCATAGTGCCGGGCTTATAGCCTCATCACGGGTAGGGTCCTGTGGGATAGCCGACAGCTGTAGTGGAGCCACTCCGCCGCGTGCTCTCAATCTATTTATCGTTTGATCTATAATTTGTTGGCTGATTTCCCCAAGTTCATATTTTGCTTCTGCATATCCCACCAACATTTCCCCGAGTCTAAATATCGGAGCATCGTTAATATCCACATTTTGAATCCTATTAATCTTATTACTGAATTTGTAGAACCGGTATCCCGTGTAGCTGACACTAAATGGTTGTCCATTGGTGAAATCTACATAATGCGGCTCCTCTTTCAGTATCAGCCCTTCCCAATTCATCCAAGGTAAAGTTTTATGTTTGTCATCTGAAAGTGTGGACATCAAATCGATATACTCCCGATCCTTGGGATCATCTGTATACTCCCAAAGCATATTTGTTTTTCCCATTTTAACTTTATAAGGCGGTGGAATCGTGAAATATAAACGGTTGTCCCGATTCCGGAATTCATTGTATGCACTTTGATCCCCATCAAATGTCGGACTTATCCAACGCGTTTTTCCATCTTTCATCAGGTACATATCCACAGCTTTCTTTGTAAGATCCCATCTGCCGGAGGAATTACGTGCCAAAGACGCTAGACTATGCGTAATCTGATTCAACTCATACTGTTTGTAAAGGAATACTTCGGCGACATTCGCTAATGACTCACTATTGAACAGCATGTCATAATTGCTCAATAGCGGTATCGTACCGGATAAAATTTTTTCGGCCGCAGCTGTCGACAATTTCAAGTATTTTTCGGCGTCTTTAAGTTGATGGTATTTGCGCCATGTTCCCTCACGCAAGCCAAAGCGAGCGGTCAGCGCTAAGACGACCTTACGATTGATGGTATTGGGGCCATCGCCGTTTTCCTTGATATTTTCTCCAGCATAGTTGAGCATTTCTGTGATGTGTGCTGCAATCTCGTCACGGCTTGCCGGAGTGCCATACAGAATCTCGGTGTCACCGTCATCAATCGTGTGTTCTACCCAGATCGCCTGGCCAAATTTGTTCAGAAGATCCATATATTGGTAGGCCTTAAAAAAGTAGCCAAGACTACGGATATGCTTCTTTTCCGGCTCAGACAATTGACCTGCCTGCTCAATATTATCCAAAAGTACATTGATCGCGCGTATCTGTACAAATGGATTGCTATAGTCGCCACTCGTTGACGGAACTACCATCCGCTGCCAAATCCAATCAGAAGTGCTATTTGCCTGTGCTTTAGCAAAGAGGTCACTATTGACCTCAGCATCCGGCACAGAACTATTGTACCCCGGAAAGGTACCGTAGAACTGCCAGGCATACGAAATAAAGTTATTATAGTTTGTGAACGTACTTTGTTCGGTCAATGTGCCTTCCGGATCAAGATCCAGTAAATTGCTACAGCCCGTTAATGATGTAGACAGCCCAAGACAAAGGATATAGTGGATAAATTTCTTTTTCATGATATTCTGCGGTTTTTGAAGATTTAAAAAGTGATATTAACGCCAAAGCTGTACTTTTTCAGGAAAGGATAGATACCCCCTGATCCTATGTTTTCACCATCAGCCTCCATCCCTCTTGGCATATGATCAGCTTTAAATAAATTCTCACCCGAAACAAATACCTTGATGTTGTCAATCACTTTGCTCCGTAAGGTTTTATTGTCAACCGTATACCCCAAGGTAATATTCCGTACCCGAAGATATGAGCCATCAGAAAGATATTTGGTCTGCGTTCTACGATTTGAGGCTGTATTTAAGCCTGCATTGGCATATACCCGGGCGTAAGTAGCATCCGTATTGTCTGGTGTCCAGTAGTCCAGATTATTCTTATAGATCGTACCAAATTCGTTATTATACGGCCACATTAGGAAATTGCTCAACCATAGATCTCGCTTTCCTACTCCTTGGATAAATAAGCTCAAGTCAATATTCTTATACGAGAAATTACTATTCAGACCGAACTGAAAGCGACTATTACTATTGCCTATAACCTTCATATCGCCCGGATCGGATATGGTACCGGTGCCACTGAAAATAATACCGTCAGCATTTAAATCAGTATATTTAATATCTCCTGGATTCTGCGCTACACCTTTAAAATACGGAATTCCCTCTTTTAGTTTCCCGTTTTGCAAATTGGCATTTAAAGTATTTTCCTGAAAATCATCTACCGTATAATAACGATCTGTGACATATCCCCAGATCTCTCCGATTTCTTTTCCTTTGTAAAAACCATCGATCAATCCAGCACTGTTATTGATTTTGGTAATAAAACCTCTATTATCTGAAAGATTGAAAGTAAATGAATATTTAAAATCTTTAATCTTGTCTCTCCAAGAAAGTTCCAGCTCCCATCCTTTTGATTCAAGATCTGTAATATTTTGGAATGGAGGTTGAGCACCGAGAACAGCAGGTAAGTCTGCACCCTGATAAAGCATGCCTATTGTCTGCCGTCTAAACCAATCAAAACTTCCGTTCAACTTACTGTTGAACAACCCTATGTCAACACCAACATTTAAAGTACGTGCTTTTTCCCACGAAAAAGTAGAACTGATTAAATTAGGCGGATTGATTGTCAGATAGCGGATACCAGTATTTGGATCAATCCAATTGGCATTGCCTGCCCCCATCTGAGGTATCGCAGGAAAATAAACTTGATTTTTATTGGTATCAAATACGACCTGGTTGCCGATTTCCCCATAAGAAGTTCTGAACTTCAACATGGGGATACTATTTTTTAACCCCTCCATAAAATTCTCCTCGGCAACATTCCAACCGGCAGAAACTGATGGAAAAAAGCCAAACCTGCTATCTTTGAGGAATCGAGAGGAACCATCTAGCCGACCATTCAATTCCAATAGATAACGATTCTTATAATCATAGTTAATTCTGCCGAAATAACCTAAAATAGCATATTGGCTAAAACTGTCGGATGTATTTTGAGTTCCTGTACTTGTGCTCAGGGAAGGTGAACCTGGACTTAAAATTCCGTATCGGGTTGCGGAAAATGATTCTGTATAACTTTTTTCATAATTTGTTCCTACGAGCATTTTCAGATTATGATCATCCAATGCGCGACTGTAACTCGTATACAGATTTAAAGCATTATAGTCGGTCAAGGAATTTGAGCGGGTATAAAAATCTTGATTGAACAGGTATTCGGTATTAAAGTTATTTGGATTCATATACCTATTTCTGTTCTGTGCATTTTTATTGTTCAGATTATTCTTACTAAAGGTATATTCAGCAGTAATATTCCAGCCCGGTAAAGGATTATATTCCAGTTTTCCAAAGAGTCTAAGATTTTCCTCATACCTGCGTGAAGCATCTTCATATTTCAGATAATTGTTGGGCGTGCCGTAAGGAATGGATTTTCCATCGCTATCCGTAGTTTCCCCAGGATTAAGGTACGAACCGAAGGTCAGTGCCCGATAAAACATCTCACCCATATTGGCGGGGGTCAAACGATTATCTTTTTTATAAAAGACATTGACACTCGCATTAAAGTTCTTGAACAATTCAGCGTTTACATAGGCATTGAAATTATATCTACTATAGCTATCTTTTTTGGTAATCATAATACCATCTTCATTGCTATACATACCAGAAAGTCTATAGGCTATTTTTTCCGAACCACCTCTGATGGAAAGATTATGCAAGTGTTCAAATCCGGTCTGGAATACCTCATTATACAAATCGTATTCTTTAAGGGGGTATTTGGTATTATTGACTTCAGCTATTCCATTGGCATATTTAGCCGGATCCATCTGGTAGTCTTTTAATAAATCAAGCCAGGTATCCACGTTTTGTCCTGCCCAATTTGAGGTATTGCCGAAGTCTTTTAAAGCCTGCACAAACTCAAGTGGGCTCGCTTTCTCAGGAAGCGTAGATGGCCGGCTCCACGTCAAATTACTGGAATAATTGATGCTCGTCGGTTGATTTCGGGATCCTTTTTTTGTGGTAATCAGAATAACACCAAATGCAGCTCTGGCACCGTATATAGAAGAGGCGGCAGCGTCTTTCAGTACAGTGACATTTAAGATATCTTTGGGATTAATGTCGTCCATATTCATAGGAACGTTGTCGACCAATACCAAGGGGCCGCCGCCATTGATGGAAGTGACACCACGAATGTTGAGTTCGGTGGAGGTTCCGGGACGCCCACCACCAAATGTTACCTGTAAACCAGGCAAAGCCCCCTGCAAAGCTTGTGAGCTACTACTTAATGGTCGATCTCCCAATACTTTCTCCATATCAACGGAGGCAACGGATCCGGTAAGGTTTGCCTTTCGCTGTGTACCGTAACCAACAACGACGACTTCTTCCAGCGAAGTCAGATCCTCCTGTAGGATCACATTCATAAAGGCTTGACTAACCGGAATCTCCTGACTGATAAATCCCACATTACTGACAAGTAAAATCGCATTTGGACTGCTTACTTTCAACGTAAACTCGCCTTTATCATTTGTACTTGTACCACGATCCTTATCCTTTTCAACCACCGTGACTCCTGACAAAGGTAAACCCTGACGGTCTAACACCCTTCCCTTAATATCAAGCCCTTGAATTTCTTTGTTATTCACGGTGATCACATAGGTGTTTCCAGTCATATTTTCCATCCTGAGTTGAAATCTATTCAGCAATGGAACTAGGGCATTGTTCCAGTTTTGATTTTCAACAGAAATATAAGGAAGGCTTTTATTGGCTATTACATTGTCAAAATAGATGAATTTGACTTTTGTCTGCTTTTCAATCGTCTTTAAAATGGTCTTAAGATCGGTATTTTTTATTTTTAGGGATATCTTCTCCTGTGCTTTGGTACTTATTCCGAAGACCTTAACGGTAAATGCAAAAGTGAGCGCTAGGGTTAATTTTGTCATTAATGCATATTTAATGGTACCTGATTTTCGTGCAAAAAATACCTGACCATGTAAATTTTTTTTCATAGTTTTAAATTGATTATGGAACCATAGAGTGCCTTATCTTTCTCAGGGACTTCGCACTCTTATTTCATGAACGTGAAGGATACATCAATAGGTGTATCCTTTTTTGGAATTTTAGGTATAGTCTTTCATCATCGTTTTAAGGTTAATATAAAATAATTGATTCGTTTTCTTCTCTAATATGTAGCGTAGGATTAGCTGTCAAAATGGTCTTTAAAGCCATCTCCAAGCTGTAATTCTCCATTGTTCCCGTAAAGGTGATTTTCTCCAATTCGGTATTATCGATTACGACATTTCTGTTATACCATTTACTTATTTTGGAAGCAACAATACTCATCGGATCTGCTTCAAAAGAAAGTTTATTTTCCATCCATAACGCTTCGGAGGGCATCTTTTCTCCAGTCTGTACAGTCAGGGCTGTACGTTTTACCATAATTGTACTGCTCTTGTCTTTCGCAGGGTGGACTTTTCCGTTGCTTGCTATAGTGAGCTTCTCTCCAGGCACCATCCGATAGGTTTCGCCATTCTTTTTGCTTTTCAGTTCAATAGCGCCCTCCACGAGTGAGGTTTGTGTTTTGTTTTCGTCCTGATACGCTCTGATATTGAATTTAGTACCCAATACCTTTACCTCTGAATCATTATACGATACGATAAATGGATGTTGTTTATTTTTTGCGACAGCAAAAAATCCCTCGCCCTCTAATTTGACCCTACGTTCCTTTTTATTAAAATCTACTGCCAAATAGAGTTTACTGTCTCCGTTTAACCAGACGGTACTGCCATCGGGCAAATTAAGTATACGTTTCTCCCCTTTACCACTACTGTATTGTATTTTATATTCAATGCTACTCTCGTGGGATGAATACCACCATATGCCTGCAAGAAAGAAAATCATCAGACTGGCAGCTACCAAATAAAGGTAATAACGGCTTTTAAAGACACTTCTTTTTGGGACGGTATCTGTAAGATTTGTATCTCCTAGCTTCTGCCAGAGCTGATCAAATGCTTTCTCTGCTTTTTCGTTCGTCGATGGCTGAGTTCGATACTTATTTCTAATAAAATGATACAGGGCTCCGTTATCTGGATTGGCAGCCATCAACCTCTCCAACAGTAACTTCTCTTCGGCGGTCAGTGTTCCCTGAATCTCTTTGTTTAATAATTTTAGAAATTGATCTTGATCCATCTTAATTTTGAGTCTTTACAATAAGAGCCAAAAACCGACAAATATCACCAATGGAAAGTAGAAATAAATAACAACAAGCTGATTTTTAACTGTTTATTTTTTTTAGAATTATTGAATCTCTCAGGCGTCGGAGAGCCAGTTGTATATGTCGGTCGACAGTATTTGTAGAAATATCCATAATGGCAGCTGTTTCATGATAGGTACAACCCAATTCCTTTACTAAGGTAAAAGCCATCTTACATTTGGAAGGTAATTCGTCAATTACCTGCTGAATCATCTTAAGCTTTTCACCAGAGATATATTCTTGTTCTACGCTTGGATATTGATAGTTAAAGTCAATGATTTCTGAAATATCCACATGGGCATGTTGCCTTTCAAGATATTTTATCGCGTTATTTCTCACAGATCTAAAAAGATAGGTCTTAATATTCTCTATTTCCATTAACTTATCTTCCAATAGCCACAATTTCATGAAAATTTCGGAGATAATATCTTCGACAGGTTCGACCGACTTAATAATTGCATAGCCAAATTCATATAAATCGGCGTAAAATGTTTTGAACAAAGTTTTAAATGCGAGCTGGTCCCGGTTGAATACAATTGCGTAGCGCAATTCAATCCATAAAAAGGGTTCTTGATCCAACTTTTGCATTTAAATAAATTTATGAAATGGTCTATTAGAAATAAAGATATCAATTTTTGCAAGAATATAACAATTTTAAAAATCCACATTATGAACCGAGCGTGTGTGGATTGCTTTGAAATTTTTTAAAAAAGTAAAGAACCAGCAGAAACTGTGTGTATCCATAAACTGCATCTTCCACAGGAATCGTAAGTATCCTGATGCCCATAAATTGTGTTGGATTGTAGTTGACTATCGCTGACTCCAATCCCGTACCGGTAAGTAGACCATTGACAGGCAAAAATCCCAACATAAGCAAGGTAAAGACCAAAGAGGCCTGCGTAATCCATTGCACCCGGAGGACGAAGTGGAATAGCACAAGTGTCACGATAGTAACCGTAGCGGTGAGGACTGTATAGATTCTATCCGAATAGCGAAGTGCTACCACAGCACATACGATGATACTCACAAAGACTACAATATTGTTAAATGCGGAAAGAGACTGTAATCTGAAAAATTTATCGATACAGAAGTAAGTAAAAATACAGGAAAAAGGGATGAAGAAAAAGAATAGCCACTCTTCCAATGGCAAACCTCCCACAAGCAGACCTAGAGTATATCTTGTATCAAACCACCATACCCCCTTACTGGTAAACCAGACATCCCAGGCAATAAAAAATAGGGCAACAAGCGTCGCTGCCTTTAAGAAAGGGACAAACTCACGGTCGAATCGTAGCCGCTTGTCGAAGGATGCGACAAAACAGACTATGACCGTAAAAAATAAGATAAGCGAATAAGTATATTGCATCATTTCTTGTCATTGTGATTATACATTTTAAAGTACTTCATCGGAACATACAAAAAGCCGAAACATTCGCCCTCTTCCTTGCCCAAGTGTTTATGATGTTGTTTGTGGGCACGGCGAAGCGCCAAAAAATAGCGATTATTTGTTTTGCTCAACAATTTGAACCGCTGATGGATAAATATATCATGTACAAAAAAGTAGGCCATGCCATAAAGCATAATCCCTAGACCAATGTAAAACAAATAATTGTAATCCCTTAACGAGCCGTAATACATCAACGCAATGGTAGGCAGGGCAAAAATGACGAAAAAGTAATCGTTCTTTTCCAAAAATCCTTCGTTGCTATGATCATGGTGATCTCTATGCAAGATCCAAAGGAAACCATGCATAATATATTTATGAATCAGCCAGGTGGCGCCTTCCATGGCGATAAATGTAAACAGTATAATAATTAAGTTCATATCACGTAAAGCTGAGGAATTTATAGATAAGCTGTTTTATAGCGCAGATAGCTCTTAAATGCGACATAGGCTTTCTGGATATTGGGTATTCTGATCCTACTTTCCAGAATTTCCTTTGAAGATTTCTTCCTGATCTGTGCAAACAGTGAGAGGTAATATTTATACGCTAAATAAACGCCGAACTTAGCCGATGCAGGCAACTTCTTAATGCCCAGCAATGCTTCCTTAAATTCGTCATGAATTTCATCTTCGATCCGGCGTTTCATTGTATTATCAAAGCGGGTCAAATCCAGGTTTGGAAAATAGGTACGTCCAAGTACCTGATAATCGTCCTTAAGGTCCCGCAAAAAATTGATTTTTTGAAAAGCCGAACCGAGTTTCATCGCATAGGGCTTTAACTCTTCATAACGCTGACGGTTCCCTTCGGTAAACACCTGTAAACACATCAGGCCCACGACCTCTGCGGAGCCGTAGATATATTCTTTATAACGTTCAGAATTGTACTCAATCTTATTGAGGTCCATTTCCATACTATGAAGAAATTGATTAATAAGAGCAAGGTCGATATGATATTTATGTACTGTCTCCTGAAAGGCCTGCAAAATCGGGTTCAATGAGATACCTTCAACTAATGCACTGTTTGTTTCCAGGTAGAGACGCCCCAATAACCGTTGCCTATCATATCCGTGAAAACTATCTACAATTTCATCAGCCAGCCGCACATAGCCGTAGATCGCATAAATACTGGTCCGAATGCTAGGCTTGAGTGCCAAAATACCGAGCGAAAAACTTGTACTATACTTTTCGGTTGTTTTTTTGCTTACTTCATAAGCGAGTTCATCAAATAGTTTTTTCATGGTCTTATGTTTTACGATATAATTCAATGGCTTCTTTAGCGACAATTTTACCCGATATAATGGATGGCGGCACGCCGGGACCAGGTACGGTCAGCTGACCCGAATAAAAAAGATTATTGATTTTCTTGTTTCTGATCTTGGGTTTCGATACCGCTGTTTGTTTTAAAGTATTTGCTAATCCATAAGCATTTCCCCCATAGGCATTATAATCGCCAATAAAGTCGCGCACGCAATAACTTCTTTTGTATGTAATCTGTTTGTATAAGTTTTGTGTACCGGTATGCTTTTCCAGACGCGTTAACATATGGACCAAATATGCCTCACGTGTTTCTTCATCATCCGCAAGACCTGTTGCCAGGGGCATCAACAGAAAAAGGTTCTCACCGTCTGGAGGAGCGACCTGAGCATCGGTTTTGGATGGACAACAGGCATAAAACAAGGGATTTTGCGGCCATTTTTTTTCACCATAGATACAGTCAATATGATCATCCAGTGAATGCTCAAAGAACAGCGAATGATGTGTCAGATTAGGAACGGGTGATTTCATACCTAGATAATATATCAAACTGGAGGGGGCAAAGGTCCTGCTCTTCCAATAGTCTTCGTCGTAGTTTCGCAACTCCGGAGCTAATAATGTTTCGATATGGTGATAGTCGGCTGATGCGACAACAAGATCAAATGCATGATATGCTCCATTGATGTGCAGCGAGGTGATTCTATTATTTTCGATCTTAAGCGCATCGACATTATGATTGAAATGGAAAGTGGCCCCTTGCTTCTCGGCAACCTGCTGCATAGCCAGCACCAATTGATAAAATCCTCCTTTCGGATAATGGGTACCCAATGCATAACCGCCATAGTTCATCAGGCTATATAATGCAGGAATATCTTTGGGTGAAGCGCCCAAGAATATAACGGGAAACTCCATCAGTGTCCGTAACCTTTGATCCTTAAAGTATTTTGAAACATAGGATCTGAAATTGGAAAGTAAATCTAATTTAAAAGCACTAAGTGCAATCTTTGGAGAAAGAAATTCACTCCAATTGTGACAGGGTTTATTAACAAAATCGCGCATACCAACTTCATACTTGAATTTTGCTGATTCCATAAACCGATCCAATTGTTTACCAGCCCCAGGTTCGATCTGTTCAAATAATTGCTTCAACTCCTGATAGGACTCAGGTACCGGGATCTGCCCGGAATTAAATATCATTTCAAATTGTGGATTGAGCGAAACGAGCTCAAAAAAATCAGCTGTACTGCATCCAAAATCTGCGAAAAATGACTCAATAATGTCTGGCATCCAATACCAGCTCGGCCCCATATCAAATTTAAATCCCTCGGCTGTGGTAAACTGCCTCGCCCTCCCCCCGGGCTGTGTATGTTTTTCAAAAACATGCACAGCATATCCTGCCTGCGCAAGATAGGCCGCCGCTGAAAGCCCCGAAAAACCTGCACCAATAACCGCTACCTTTTTTTTCATTTTTATTGATTTAGCTACCTCCATATGAGTATTCCTACGATCTATTTACCATGACGTTTTCCCGTCTGCTGTTTCCTTCCGGCATTGAGCTGAAATCCATTTTTACAGATCAGCTTGAACATCTAGGCTAGGCTACATCTAGCGACGTTCAAACTATGGCCACACAATTGATCATCAGATTTCGCCGAATACAGTCAATCCGCAAAGCTGTTTTCTTTTATTCAATTGTGTCAATTATAATTTAACTTCCTCCAACAATTTATCTGGTGTGATATTTCTATCATAGATCACCTGATGAAATTTGCTTAATTTATCCAATAGACCAATGAGTGTTATTTTTTCACTGTAGGTCAGATCACCTGAAACAATTTGTGTAGCATGCCTTATTTTACCCATTTGCCTATCCAATGCCAATAAGCCATTTTCGGTTATATAAAGCACCTTACTTCGCCGGTCCGATTTTGAACCTTGTTGACCGATCCATCCTTGTTTGATTAAACGGTTAATAATGGCCATGCCGGCTGGCTTTTCATGAATATTCCTTCTGATCAATTCCATTTTTGTCATCTCACCAAATGACCGTAATGTAATAAGATAGATAAACTCCTCTTGCGTCGAAAAATCAGATTCCCAAATAGCAGCTTTTGAATAACTTTTTGCAAACCTGTTCATATGCACTATTAAAGTGCTGATAACACTCTCTGCACTACGCCCATTTTCCTTTCCTTCCCAGGAGGGTTCGACGGGACTACCGGTTTCCTTTGTTACTATCCAACGTTTAAATCCATCGACGTCAACGCTATAGCTACCGTCTAGATTCTCCTGCTCAAACTCCTCAAGTAATCCGATGAATTCTTTTAAAAGCTTATACTTCATATTTCCCAAACTAGAACATAAATATACTATATAAAGTTTTATTTATTTTAAAAAAGTGTTAATTTGGTATAAAAATAAACCAAACAAAGACTTAACATTACTATTTAGCCAATACAAACTTGAATCATTTGCATTTCAGTTCGTGTTTTACTTCCCCTTGCGGTAGGGTGTCCTGACATAGAAATATTTCATTCACTTCGATTTACTATCTTTGCTACAATTAGCTATTTTACAACCATTAGTTTATCTGTACATTACCGGGATTTATTTTATTTTTACTTCTCTAAAGTACTTACATGAACAGCAAAACAATCGCAATAAAGAATAAACTCGAACCCAAAAAATTGTTAAAGGTGGCAGCATTTGACAATTCAAAAGCTGTAACCAAACCACATCGACACAATGGATATCTTGAGCTTGTATTTTTGTCGGCTACATCAGGAAAACATGTAATTGATGGTAATGAAAGTCCCGTCAAAACCCCATGCGTTCTGATCATTCGAAAGGATTCTGTACATCATTGGGAATTGACTGTCCCCATAGCAGGATTTGTCCTTCTAGTCAAAAAATCGTTTATAGATCAGAGTCTAGATCTTGAAATCGCCAGGATGATCGATGAAATCAGTAAATTCGATACCATTTATTTACAAGAAAATGGGATTATACCGATCCTGCTTGAACTATTGGTGCAAGAAGAAAACAAAATATGTCAGGAAGGACTGTTTAGATCACTTTTGGCCAAGGTTTTCGAAAATATTGATAAAATGGAACAATCCACGTCGATATCCAACGACTTATATGTTCGATTTATTGAGCTATTAAATACAGATTCAAAAATCATAAATAATGTTGCATACTATGCAAATCTCCTACATACAAGCCCCCAAAATCTAAGTGCTGCCTGCAAGAGAAACGCCAATAATACGGCCTCTCAGATACTGGCTACCTATATTATAAAAGAAGCGAAAAGACTTATTTTCTATACCAACAACTCGATCGCCGAAATTGCCTTTTCATTGGGTTTTTCCGATAAATCGAATTTTTCTAAATACTTTAAACGGTATACGAGTTTCACCCCTTCTGAATTCAAGAAGCAACATGGCTAAAATTCCTTCTCACCAAACTCACTCTTAGGTAGTTTCGATGATTGATTTAGCTTGTGCATATTAAAATTGAGGTTGAGCATCAATATATTTTTTTCGTAAACATAGTTAGTCGTGGTGAAAAAGTCACTGGCGGATGTCGTAATACGCTGCTCATTGACTCCCCAATTACCAAGTTCGACAAACTGCCATTGGAGCTGTGCTTTGATCGCCCCTTTCAAAAAGCCCTTAGCCAGATTAAAATGAGGGGTAATAAATCGAGAATCTTTTCCTTGTACCGTAGGCCTTGCAGAGAGATAGTTTACCTGTAGCCCTGTACTCCAATCTTTGCCGAAATCTGCCTGAAAGCCCCCATTCATGGAATATACCCAATCACTATTGGTATTTACCTCTTTATAGGTCAATACCTGTCCTGAGATTTTATAACGGTACAGGTTCAGTCCACCATTCATTTTTAGCCAGGGTAGGATTTTCCCTTCCCCGCCTATTTCTGCTCCCCAGCGGGTCGCATAATCTGCATTGGTGAATACCCGATTGAGGATAGTATCTGCATAGACCGAATTAACACGTTGGATCGGGTTTTTAAGATGTTGATAATAGCTATTAAAAAATACACTTCCCTTGTTGAACTTCTTCACAACACCAGTCTCAATATTGGTTGTAAACTCTGGTAATAAGGTTGGGTCCCCCTGTTCCAAGGTCTCTGAGTGTTCTCGCTCGGGTATTGGATTTAGCTCGAAATTATTATTTCGTTGAACCCGCCGTGAAGCGGCGAACTTCCAGGACCAGTCCTCGCTCAGCTTATGCATCAAATTGAATGTAGGATACAATTGATGAACCGAGTACGGATATTCTACTCCGGTATTGAGCAAAAGGACATCCCGTCGATAATATTCGTAACGAAGTCCAACCGAAAATTGGGTTCGTTCAAGTTTATGATCATATTGGCTAAAAATAGCGTGCACTGTATTATTGGCATTTAACTTTCCTGTAAATTCGGGAATAAGTTTCATCGCTTCACCTGGCTTTTCGGTGGCGAAATATTCAAAGTTACCTTTCTGGCGGTCATTTCTCAGTTGGTAACCGCTCAATAGCTCACCCTGTGGCAATTTCCATTGATGTTGGACCGAAATTCGTAGTCCACGTAAGGGGTTGGTATAATTATTATTTGTCCATTGTACGGTATCGGTTCCACGTTCGATATTCGCATTTTTAGTCGATCCATATATATTGGCATATTCATAAATTGCAGCTGCCTGCAATAAATGCGCTTCACTGAACTTATACTGGTAATTGAAATCGATAAGATAGAATTCCCCTTGTTTATTCTGAAGATTAGAGTTAAAATAATTTATTGCTGAAAGTTCCCTGCCTGTTGACGGTTGAATCGTCCGGTTTGTATAATAGATATCCGCCAAACGGTCCTGAAATTTCCGTGACGCCAGCAGCCCCAGGTTAATCTGCTGTTTCTTTGAAAATGCGTAGGCACCGTTCAGTCTGATCCCAAAATTGTACTTGTCGAAACTCCGTTCGCCTTTAGATGGAAAGAACGTCTGCCGATCGCCAATAATTGTATAGACATCACCTTCCCGAAAACCCGCATTGTCATTCCGCAAATAGTTGGCAGAGCCGTTCAATTCAAGTTTATTTTTTTTGAACTGGAAAGAAATATCTCCACCAAACCGCTTTTGACTCTCATGATTTCCATAATTGTCTATACTGGGCAATCCGCCCTGAAGGTTGAGTATCCAGGCAAATCCATCTGATACAGCTTTTTTTGTCCTGAGATTTATAATTCCTCCTTTACCATCAGGATCGTATTGGGCCGAAGGGCTGGTAATATATTCGACATCGGTTACATCGTTTGCTGCGATCTGGTTTAAAATCGTCGCTGGATCCAAAAAGGAAGGTTTACCGTTAATAAGTACAATAATACCTGTATTTCCCCGCATACTTATATTTCCATTGCCATCCACAGAAGCTGAAGGTAGGTTTTTTACAATGTCCAAAGCGGTACCACCGACAGCATTTCTATACTGACTTGCCTGATAGCGCTGTCTGTCACCGGTATGTTTCTGTGTTATGGGCTCTCCCGTTACCGCGACCTCGCGCAACCGCTGATCCGTGTTCACAAGCGCAATTTCAGTAAGATTGGTCTGGTTTCTATCATCAAAATCCACTACAATCTTTTTCTGGCGATAACCAATAAATTTAACCATAAGAGAGTAGCGCCCTTTTTTCAGATCGAAAAACCGGAAATTACCGACCGAATCTGCAACCACACCATCGACAACCACACCCTGCGGATTAAGGACTGCAACGCTCGCAAAAGAGATCGGCGAACCTGTGATCGAATCCTTTATACTTCCAAAGAGGGTGTTTTTTTGCGCATACAACGTCGTTAACGCAAATAAAAGGTAGAGTAGGGTAATAAGTCTCTTCACTAGGGTTTAAGTTTATCCAAAAATAGCAAAGTTAATTGCTACGCCATATTTACTTTGAAATTATACCACAGTATTTTCAAATCGACCATTTTAAATTCTATCTTCTTTTGCAGTATACATCCGCTAAGTATTAGTCATATCGATGGAGCCACTAAACCTAAATAATCACAAACGCTATTACCAAACAAGAATTAGATAAAATATGCATGAATATAATAATCTATCCCATCGCCAAATAATACATTCTGTCGTAAAAAAATAAATTTAAAAACTCAGCAGATAATTAATTTTAAGATATTATTTTCATATTTGCTGTATATATATTATCTAATGAATTTTAACAGTTTTGGATTTTTTAACATCAAGCCGGTCTCGACTAATCATTTAATTTTTTTCAAGTGACTTTTGACCTTAACATACAACTATGTCTTATAGTAGGGTAATGAAAATATGCTAAAGAAAATCGACAATAGGCTTAATTTTTTGTCCGCAGTTGAAAAAGCTGCAATCCTTTTGAGCATATTACTGTTTATTATCTCGCTCACGCTGCCCGCTTTCTTTGTAAAGCGACCTAAAACCGAACCAGAGGAGATGGAAAGCTTATTAATCGTGTTAACGGGATGGATGTATCCATTGGGTGGAGCGATTATACCCTTCCTATTTTGGTGTGCCAATCCGATCTACCTATTTTCTATCTGCGCCCTATTAAACCGTAACAAAAAAGCCGGATTTTTTATAAGTCTCATTCCTTGCTTAATTGCGCTTGCATTCACACAAATGGACAAGATTATGACCAGCGAATCGGGATCTGAATCAGCCATCACATCGCTAGGTTCCGGCTATTTTTTATGGCTGAGCAGTTTCCTGATCCTAACGATCGGCATTGGAATAAAATTGAAGAAATGAGATAATATCACTGGGAAAAAACGGTGGAGCTGGAAATTTGATAATTGCAGAAGTGAAACGGATGCATATCAATGAAGCTATTTTGGATAACAATGGTAAAATAGATCCGCATAAACTAGATTTGGTGGCGCGTCTGGGTGGCGACTGGTACTGCAGGGTGACCGGTGATAATTTATTTAAAATTGCCAAACCAGCAGAAAAGTCTGGAATAGGTATCGGCGTAGATGCTTTTCCTCGTGAGGTCAGAAATTCCACCGTGTTAACCGGAAATAATCTGGGACTATTGGCTCTTGTTCATGCGCTACCTTCCTATGAAGAAATAGAAGCCTTTCGTAATACTGAAGAGATAAAAGAACTGCTTGATCCAAGAATCGAAAACCGCATCACGCAACTGCATTTAAAAGCAAAGGATCTGTTAGAAAATGGTCGTGTGATGGATGCATGGAAAGTGTTGTTGATGTAGCTGCCAATAGTTTCCTTTCTTAAATTGGACATTCAATAAAGATAGCGCTCAAGAAACACCTGTTTAATCTCGTCTTCGCAAGCCCGCCCTATCTGATAAGAAAAGTATACTAATCCATAGCAAACAACAGGATAGTGTTACCATGATAGTTAATTTAAGTATAAAGCCCGGAATAATTAGTGTACTCCAACCAGAAAGAACCAGATTCGGAAAAGAAATATACAATCCAATTATTACTAATATCAGCATCAATAATAATAGAATAAAAAATCGCTTCGTTACCTTCGACTTCATATCTTGATTTCAAAATCTTAAATATAAATACCTCAGTATAATTTAGCAAATATCACTATACTATTCATTATCTGAAAAACAGCTTCCAATCGATATTAAAGCGAGATACTGTGCTGATTGGGACTAGCTTTCAAAAAAGAATTTGTAAAATTGACATAAACCAATAATGATTTATTATTTTTAAAGTAAATGTTATTCATAATAGAATCAGAACATGAACAAAATCACTAAAGAAGACGTCGCCGAAGCGGAAAATCAGCTTTTTCTTGCCCAAAAGGCAAGCAATGTGGATATACTTGACCGACTCTTGTATGATAACCTCATAGCGGTTACCCCAGCAGGAGAAATGCTAACGAAAGAAATGGATTTAAATGCGCATCGATCGAAAGCAATGATTATAGAAGAAGCTTCAACAGAAATTGATCACATAAATATTATTGGAGATACTGCACTTTCTGTTGTTACGATGACTGCAAAAGGCAAAGTTATGGGCGCACCGTTAGCGGGAAAATTCAGGTATTTTAGGGTATGGAAGCATATCAACGGTTCATTACAAGTAATTGGCGCAAGTTTTATGCAATTGCCCGAATAAAAAAGAAATACTTACAGCTGGGAGGTGCTATATGATGCTATACGCTTGTAATTTGAGCCATCTTATTCAGTAGATCCGATTTCTTAAAACTGCCTCATTGGCTTCTGAGAAATACGCCTATATTACTCATTTCTAAAACTTTATCATCTATAATACCTTTAATTGATCGAGGTATTAGATCCATTTTGCCGAACATAAGGCTATATTAAGGCTGTCCCGACATGAATTTAATTAAATAGTCGAATAGTTATTGTTTCAATCATTGAAAAATAATATTTTTGGGCAAAATCCTAATTATGAAAAAGTTTTTCAAGTTTCTTAAGCTCACATTTGTTTCCATATTAACCGTTCTTTCGCTTGCTTTTTTTTATATCGTCATTTCCAATAAAATTTTCATCGGGATGGTAAATAAAAAAAATACAGATTACCTAGACCTGCACAAGGTAGACGTCACGGACAGTATTCCAAGTACATTATTCGACGATAATTTCTTTAATTCGGATATTTTTTTGCTTGGGGAAATCCACGGTTATGCTGATAACCAAAAACTGGATAAGGAACTCTTTTTATATTTGAATAAAAAACTGAATATTAGGTACTATATCGCGGAGATGGATAGTATAAATGCGGACAAATTAAATCTTTTTCTTTCAAAACCCATCAAAGACGAGATATTACTAAAAGACGTTGTGATCGCCATACGCAAGCGTATCCCTCAACAATCCAGTATCGAATTATATCGGAAATGGGATCAAATACATGATTATAATCAAAAACTAGCAGACACTGCAAAAATCAAAGTTATTGGCATCGACAAAAGCTTTACCAGTGATAAATCGACAGTATCAAGAGATTCGGCCATGGTGCAAAATCTAACGGACTATATCAAAATACATCATCTGAAAGGTGAAAAACTTTATGGGTTATTCGGCTTTTTTCATGTTTTACAACAAGGAAAAGACACAGCCAGCACTCCCTTCGCTGCAAAATTAAAGAACTGTGGCCTCAAAGTAACAAGTTTGGTAAGCTATCCTATTGACAGTGAAATGTATCTTCCGAAGAATCCACAATTCCCAACTCCATCGGATGAAAAAGTAAATTGGATAAATGCAGATGGGCCAGTTATGTTAGTAAAAGGAATTAACGATCTCAAGAAACTGAGTCGGCCAAATAGCATTTCATTATTTAAGCTAAATGGGCAAAAGTCACCTTATTTTACTTCCCAAGACCTAATTACCGTAAAATCAAGGATATTTGGCGAGAATATTACCCCTGGCAATACGAACTATACGACAGATTATTTTCAATATGTATTTTTACTCAGGAACTCAAAAGCACTTTCAAAATTGGATTAGGATATAGCGGTAAGGATTGTTCAAATTAAAGAAACTATTACACTATAAGCTATTCTATCAAATTTTAGGTATTTTTAAGTGAAAACTATAGCTAACACAATGAATTCAGTAAGAATCTTACCGCTAACCGGATTTATACTCATACTTACTGCGATCAATTTATTATTCGGTACAACGATTCTCTCTGCGCAGCAGCGATTTGAAATTGTGGGCAGTGGCAAGACGATGTCAGATAATGATATGATCTACCTAAGCTATAAAGAAGATGGAAAACTTATCATAGATTCAGCAAAGGTCAAACACAAGACTTACCGATTTAGGGGTAGAATCGGGAATTATCCCCTATCTGCTTCATTGTCCAGGAATCAGAATCCTACACATAATTATGATTTCATAAATGACTATAAGAGCATTTACCTAGAATCCGGGAAAATAATTTTAAGAAGCAATGATACACTCAGCAATTCTATTCTCTCAGGCACGGAATTGAACCAAACGCTTCAATTGAAAGACGAAAGGCTATTCCGTATCACAGACGAACGCAAACGCATAAAAGATCCTTACTTTTTTAGTGCGGAGGAATTGAAAGATACTCTTCTGGTCAAGATGAATCAACGGATTTTAGATTCGTTATTTTACATTTGGACAAATCAGGAATTGGATTTCGCGCGAGACTTTCCAGATTCGTATGTTAGCCTCGACCTGGTCAACCGGATTTCAAAGATAAATAGCCTAATAGATAAAACGGAAAGGGTCTTCGATGGGTTGAGTGAACGACTCAGAGGAATGCCCCAGGCAAATATCGCCAGAAATAATATCAACGGGAAAAAGAAAATACAAATAGGGAGCGACGCTCCTTTCTTTGAAATAAAAGACATCCAGGGAAACCCTGTGAAATTATCCTCCTATAAAGGTCAATTTGTATTGATCGATTTCTGGGCATCTTGGTGCTTGCCATGTCGAGAGGCGCATCCCACCCTTATTGAAATCGACAGATTATATAAAAAACGAAACTTTTCCATTCTTAGTATTTCCATTGACCGTAAAGAGGATAACTGGAAAAGAGCTGTCAAAGAAGATGGTCTCACATGGACGCAATTATCCGATTTAAAGGCTAGCGACAGTGATATTTATAAAAAATATGGTATTACAACAATCCCCGCTAATTTTTTGATAGATCCACATGGAAAAGTAATCGCAAAAGATCTAAAAGGGAATGCATTAAAAAATAAAATTCGTGAAATCTTAAAATGAATTTAAGTTACCATATTCATTATGCAAACTATTAGCAAGAATAGTTTGCATCGCGTTAAAATCCCCACTAATTCCTGAGTAGCATATTGTACGTCGCTAAATAATAATCATCAATCAGCTGCAAAATCAAATTATCTGTTTTGTTGCCCACCGCCAACCCTACCCAATTTTTGGTCGGGAGATACTTACTTCGAATCCATTGAACTGGTAGCTTATCTTGTTTTTCTGTGCGCAACCACTCCAATCCGCTCTCGTTAAAATAAATCTTTTCATTGGAGATGTCCATAACGACAAATGGTCTTCTCTTAAAATAAAAAATACTCATATCGAGATCAGCTAATTCATTGATGCTGATATATTTTTTTAGATGCATATAAGCATTGATTTCAGTTAACATAATGGTCTGTTTGTCTCTATTGGTTCTTTAAATCCTCCAAAGATTTCCATTAGCGATCACATCTGATTGATTGGTTCATCAACTCAAATTAACGGCTGCTTTCTCTCTCGGAATTTGGTTTATATTTCAGTTATGAATCAAATCTACCAGAATATACGCTTGGGGTTGGGGTAAATTTTGGTCTATTAGGTGGAAAAACAACAATTCTATTCAATTAATGAATGTCAAGTATAAAGCGCGTAACTGGACTTTTGATTAAAATGGTGGTATTCTTTAATTCAATTTTTCAGGATATCAAAAAAAAATAGATTTCCGCAATCCAAGCAATCGAAAAAGTCGTAAATGCTTATAAGTACAGAAAAAATTATAAACTAAAAAATTTTTGTTATGGAAAAGATAACATCAAACAATGCCTTATCATCGATCTCCGATAGTGAAATTGAAAAAAAGGATTTCAGACGAAGAGATTTTCTGAAATTAACAGGTGCTAGCATAGCATCAATTGCCATACTTGGTATGACAAGCTGTAAAAAAGACCATGATAATGACATGGACAATAGTGGTAAAGGCATGTATTTTGGCAGTGGAGATATTGCCATATTAAATTATGCATATGCATTGGAACAACTTGAGGCTGCATTTTACATCCACTTAGTCAATAATCCTTATTCCGGTATTTCGGATATGGAAAAAGCTTTCTTTACGGATCTCCGCGATCACGAGATTGCTCATCGCGAGTTTTTCAAAATGGCTTTGGGAGCGAAAGCTATATCTAGTCTTGAATTCGACTTATCAGGAATTAATTTTAGCAGTCGAGCGTCTGTCTTGGCTACCGCCAAAACATTTGAAGATCTTGGTGTTTCGGCCTATAATGGTGCAGGTTGGTTGATTAAAGATCCAAACTATCTGCTGTTGGCTGGCAAAATCGTTTCCGTCGAGGCCCGGCATGCCGCCTGGGTAAGGGATATGATCGACAATGGTAGTTTTGCGAATCAGGAAGTTGTCGATTCCAATGGACTTGATCTAGCCAAGAGCCCAAGCGTTGTTTTAAGTGCTGCTGCACCATTTATTAAATCAAAAATAGATGTTAAGGATCTACCAACTTATTAATTCACCTAAAATCTGACAATCATGAATCTCTTAAATGTTTTTGAACAAATAAATACTGTAGATCCTGAATTTAGCGATCGAATCAGTCCTCGTCGTGAAGCCATTAAAAATCTTGCTTCCATAGGCAAAAAAATCACTGTCACGACCCTCCCTTTTTTTATCAGTGAGCTCTTTAAAAAAGCTTATGGCGCCACTGCACCCACAGACGTCAACGGTGTGTTAAATTATGCACTGACCCTGGAATATCTCGAAGCGGAATACTATACAATGGGGGTGGCTAAAACTGGTCTTATTCCGTCGGGCAAACCCCTTGCTGCCATCAGCAGCATACGTGACCATGAAATTGCCCATGTCAATTTCCTCAAACAGGTACTGGGCAATAAAGCTGTTTCTAAGCCCACATTTGATTTTACCGCTGGAGGCACTTTTGGTAATGTCTTTAGTAATTACGACACTTTCCTAGCTGTAGCACAAGCATTTGAAGATACTGGCGTGCGGGCATATAAAGGGCAAGCTGGAATACTCCTCGGCAATCGGGTTGTACTGACAGCGGCTTTACAGATCCACTCAGTCGAAGCGAGACATGCCGCCCACATCCGCCAGATGCGGCGTGCCCGTGGCGGTGCCGCAGCCGATCAAAAACCTTGGATCACAGGAAGCAATGATACCGGTATCGGCGCAGTTGTAGACCCTATATATGCTGGTGAAAACAATATTACACAAGCTGGAGTGGACATCACAAGCCTCTCTGGTAATATGGGAAAAATTTCATCAAATGCCGCTACCCAAGCATTTGACGAACCACTTGCTGCAGAAGCTGTACTTAATATTGCAGGTTTATTTATTAAAGCATAACAAAAAAACGTAGTTTATCTGTTTAGCATGTCCTGATTTGTTTATCGAATCAGGGCATTTTTTTTAGATCCCCCCCATCACACAAAGTTCACTGAGCGTAGGTACATCTTTGCCACCCTCATCCTCGAGTGTGATCGCAAAAGCTTGCGCTTTGGGGATGTCTAGCATTTTGCTTGCACCATCTGCTTTTGCATCCAATGGAAATACACCAGCATTCACCGGCTTACCATCCACCATGGCCCACAATTGATATTGCTTACCTTTTGGTACGGTAGGCATCTGCTCAAGACTTAGGTAAACTGTTTTGGAGACCTGATCCCAAAATACCAACGCTTGGAGATTGGGTTTATTTTCGACCCCTTTTAGCGGAATTGTTTTAACGGCGGGATTTTGTACAAGACGCCATTTGTCCTGCAGACGAGCCAGGTTCGCTTGCTGTTGGTCAAACGACAAACTTGTTTGAGTCAATTGTTCCCTCACTTTATTCGTTTGCTGATACAACAGTACATTTGTACCAACACTGAGCACAAGCAAAACACTTGCAGCAATTCCCCAGCTATAAGACTTAGAAAGCACTGTTTTATTTCCCAATTCATCGTTGACGAGCGGTTCCGTGTTAATATCCGATCTGTTCTCTTGCTCCGCTGGTGAAGGATCGGAAGCAGCTAGGTTTTCTGCATTTAGCTTATTCCAAATATCCTCTTTTAGATATACATGCATAGTCATCGCTTGGATATCAGCCAAATCTTCAAGCGTTTTCTCCGCTTCGGCGATGGCCTGTTCCACTTCGACATTATTTTTTCGAATGCAGTTCAAGATGCTCACTTCCTCTTCCGATGCAAGCCCTAAAACATATGATTCAATAATCCCTGACGATATGTATGCTTTAATATCCAAAACTAACGATACTCCTTTAATAATTGTTGTAGCTGTAAAAATGCAGCTCTGGTACGTGTTTTGACCGTCCCTAAAGGGACGTCAAGCTGTTCGGCAATTTCCTGTTGCGTATAGCCTTCATAGTATGCCATTTCAATTAAGATACGCCATTCAGGCCTTAATTTATCCAAAATATTTCTGAATCCAATAAAATCTGCTTTAACATTTTGTTCGATTTGAGTCTGATCCAGTTCTTCCTTACTATTTACGATATTTGAAAGCGGTTGGTTTTTCTGTTCATTTAGCACAGCCTTGGATTTTCGGTAGTCTAATGCAGTATTTCGGGCGATATTGATCATCCAGGTATAGAGCCTACCTTTTTCAGGGTCAAAAAGATCAACGTGTTTCCAAACCTTTACAAATACATCCTGTATGACTTCCTCCGCATGTTCAGCCGAAGCTACAATACGGCACACAACTCCATAGAGTGCTTCTGAATAGTTGTCATAGAGATAACTAAAAGCCTGTTGGTTCTTTTTTTTCAATAAAAGAATCAGTGTCTCTTCGGGAAGGTTATGTAATGGACTCAAATTTTACGTTTATAACGTAATAAAGATGGAAATTATAAGTTTAAAAATCAAGCCGTTCAGATAAAACCAGTTAAAATACCTGATGAGCCAAATAAATACCTAATCCATGGTCTGCTTTTTAAGATTTATTGATCTCCGATAGGGCAGTGTGTACGGCGAATATTTTTCAAAATATCATTTAAAATCGCCTCATTTAATAATAATTACTCAACTTTGTATAAGTTGAATTCAAAAAAAAATGATGTTACATAAAGTTCTTATTTTGAGCTTAGGAATCTACAGTCTGATAAGTTGTACTTCGCAAAAGAATATTAAAGCAAATGAAGAAGCTACCGAGCGTATAGAGCTATCTGAAAGCCAACAAAAAATGTTGAAAGAATATCCTTTGCAAATTAAGTTCAATGGTATTTTAGAAGAAAGCCGTTGTCCTAAAGGGGTAGACTGTATATGGGCGGGAGTTGCAGTTGCCGAAATTGAAATATCGGAAAAGGCGGCCAAGCCTATTATCCTGAGTCTTGCTACAACCGATATGCAAGCCAGAGGATACCAGAAGCAGACTAATCTTAACGGGTATACTGTTGCATTACAAAATGTAGCTCCTTACCCCACAGCGGAACACGGAGCAAAAGAACTGAAAGGAAATTATAAGATTGTTATCACAGTACAAAAAAAATAAAAGACCTGTTTCACACTATATGGTGATATCACCCCCTTCTGTATTTCTTTAGAATTCGCTGATAAGCATCCTTCTAATTGATAAGGAGTATCCGTCATTCGATATTTGGAATACAACATTGATACAGTCATCTAGCGGCCGGACATCCTACCTGCTTGATCTAGGCAGTTCTTTGATCCAGATATTCCGGAAGTCTACAGGTTGACCTTCGCTCTGTAAGGCGATAAATCCACTGCTCAACAACTTACCGTCAATTTTCATTTTAGGGTCGTAACCGTTCGCAATCCCGCCCCCGATCTGCGGCTTTGCGTATTCAAGAACCGTGTCACCATTAATGATGTGTTTGATCAGTGAATCACCCAATACAATTAATTCGCCTTTAACCCATTGATCACCATCGTAAGTCTTGGACGTTGAATTTATACAATGTGAAGCGGCTATCTTACCTTGATAAACAACATTGGTTCCTGGAGAACACATATTTCCCGTAGGACGAGGCTGGCCATCACTTAATCCGCCTAAAAGTTGCATTTCTACAGAAATCGGCCAATCCTGTTCTTTCAACATTGTCCGGGGATCCTGTGAATGAAACATAATACCGCTATTGCGTAGCGTGTAAGAAGGAGCTCCTTTATGAAGTTCCCCTACAAACCTATACTCAAATTTTAAGTGATAATACGAAAAGGGCGTTTTATAATATAAATGACCAAACTGGTCATTGAAGTCATCGTATTGATCGTACCTGATTTTGATAATCCCATCTTCCACCCTAAACGTATTTCCATAGTTAACACCTACTTCGTGGTGATGAATTTTGACAAACCAATCTTTAATATCTTTACCATTGAATAATGATTGCCAAGCTTCGTTCCTATCCTGATTCTCTTTTATTCCTATGCAGCCCTCCAACAGCAGAATAACGGCTGAGATTATATAGATCAATCTTTTCATTTAATACTTATTTGGTTTAAATTGTATAGCAAGATACAATATATTCCATTAAGCTTCATTGTTCATTTTTAATTACTATGAGCAACAGCACAAAAAAAACTTCGAATGCCGTTAGCATTTGGGAAAGTCTTTCTATAAAAAGCAGCGATAATTACATAATTTAAAATAATGCTGTCTCTGAGCACATACCAGAATCATCGCTGATCGACCTACCGCTTAAGGTCGCTTCAACTTAACAAAGACTGTAAATCTACCGGGGCTCATGAAACCTCCCGAGAATTCGTTACAATATATCTTCCACAAAGAGGTACTCCCGAGATAGTAATCCCGGGAGTTTTTTGCATTAATAGGCGACTAATCTCTCTTCGATTTCTTTGACAGCTTTCACTGTTTTCATATAGGAATCGGGGGTAACGGAAATTGAATCTATACCCTCTTCAACCAGAAACTGGGCAAAATCTGGATAATCGGATGGGCCTTGACCACAGATGCCTACCTTGACTCCCTGTCTCTTTGCCGTGCGAATAAGGTTCGCAATCATTATTTTGACCGCAGCATTGCGTTCATTGTATAGATCGGAAACCAAGGCTGAGTCGCGATCCAATCCAAGCACCAGCTGTGTAAGGTCATTCGATCCGATGGAGAAACCGTCGATATGGCGGGCGAATTCTTCAGCGAGGATAATGTTTGAAGGAACTTCAGCCATCAAATATACTTCCAGCCCGTTTTGCCCCCGTCTAAGACCATATTCCTCCATCACCTGATAGACCCGCAATAACTCATCTACTGTACGGCAAAACGGGATCATAACCACCACATTGTCGAGCCCCATTATTTCGCGAACCTTTTTTATCGCCTTACATTCCATCCCAAAGGCCTCTTTGTACGCCGCTGAATAGTATCTCGAAGCTCCTCTCCAACCGATCATCGGATTTTCCTCTCCCGGTTCAAAGTACTTTCCACCAGGCATATTATAATACTCATTGGTTTTAAAATCTGAGAAACGAACAATTACCTTGTTCGGATAATAAGCTGAAGCGATTTTCCCTATTCCATAGGATAGTTTTTCAATAAAATACTGTTCTTCGTCTGCATAACCAGCAATAAGCGAGCGAATGTAGCTGCTCAATTCCATATCATTTAGCTCCCGGTGTTTTAATAACGCCATCGGATGAATTTTGATATAGTTATTGATAATAAATTCTTCCCGCGCCAACCCTACTCCTTTCGCTGGATAACCCGCATACTGAAAAGCGATATCCGGCGATCCGATATTCATCATTACGGGCGTACCCACATCAGGTAAGTCCGAAAGATTATGCTCATGCTTACTATATGGAATTATTCCTTTATAAATTATCCCTGTATCACCCTCAGCACATGAAACGGTTATTTCCTGTCCTGTAAGCAGCATCTCGGTCGCCCCGTCACAGCCTACAATCGCAGGCACCCCCAATTCGCGTGCTACAATGGCCGCATGGCATGTTCGGCCACCTTTATTGGTAATTATTGCGGCGGCCTTTTTCATAATCGGTTCCCAGTCCGGATCAGTTATCTCCGCGACCATAATATCACCGGTATTAAAATTTATCTCTTGTATATTTTGTTTATCGATACCTTTGAAATTATGAACTCTCCCCGAAGCAACCTTGTCTCCCACCGCGGTACCCTTAAGTAGAATCTGAGATGATCTGTTTTTTGCATTGATCCTATATTCTGTGATGCAGCTGGATCTTTTTAATGAATGAATCGTTTCAGGTCTAGCCTGAACGATGTATAGATCACCTTTCAGACCGTCAAGGGCCCATTCTATATCCATAGGACACCATTTTCCTTTGAGTGCTGTATAATACTCTTCAATTATACACACCCATTTGGATAACAGAAGAATCTGCGCATCACTTAGACAAAACCGTTTTGCGCTTTCTCCTGGCGTATCTATCACCTTCACCTTTTCGTTTTGCGAAGCACTGTAGATCATCTGTAATTGTTTGCTTCCCAGTTTCTTTTCTACAATCGATGCATAGCCTCTTTTCAGCAAGGGTTTATATACAATAAATTCATCGGGATTCACTACGCCCTGAACGATGAGTTCTCCCAGTCCATAAGATCCATTTATAATCACGGCTTCTTTAAAACCACTTTCTGTATCAATAGAGAAAGCGACTCCCGAACTCCCTAAGTCGGAGCGCACCATCTGTTGAATACATACGGAAAGCCCTATGTTAAAATGTCCAAAGTTAAACGCTTCCCGATAACTGATCGCCCTGTCCGTGAAAAGCGATGCAAAACAATTTTTAATCGCCATCAACAGATCCTGCTGCCCCCTAATGTTTAAATAAGTATCCTGTTGACCTGCAAAGGAGGCGTCAGGCAGATCTTCTGCAGTAGCAGACGAACGGACCGCGACCCCCAAGTCCTCCATATTTTCTAAACCGATAAGCGCTTGGTAGGCTGCGAGAATTTCCGCCTCCATCACTGTGGAGAAAATACCTTGCTGAATCAAAGTTCTTATTTTATACCCACAAGTGGTCAGCTCCCGCAGGTTTGTACTGTCAACATCCTTCAGTATGTCCTTAATCTTCTGATCTAGTTGATTGTCGGTGATAAATTGAAAGTAAGCCTTACTGGTCACAATAAATCCATCCGGAATATTTACCCCTAAAGGTTTTAAATGCTGTAACATTTCGCCTAGAGAAGCACTCTTCCCTCCCACCAGATCAATGTCCTCTATAGAGGCTTCAATCAGGCGCATTGTAAATCTGTTGTCGTTCATTATACAAATTATTTTACACGAAGTTAGGCCTCATTTTTTGAAGTCATTTGTTAAATATTAAGACAAACTGATATTATTTTAATAATTTTATTTACAACATAATCATATTCGTATTTATATTATATAAATGGAAAACTACTTTGGACAGACAATCCTAACGAAAAATTCAATCTTCACCTTAGCAAGCGCCGATGTTTATCATGCTGCTAACAGCTTCCACAGCCACCGTGAGCTAGAGCTGATCTATATCATATCGGGTCAGGGAACTTTTTCGATGGGTCAATCTTCCAAAAGAATTTCTAGCGGAACAATAATCCTTATTGGGGCTAATACCCCGCATATGTTCAAATTTGAAACGAACCGCTATTATGATTACGCGATGAAGCACGGCAGGACGCCAGTGCCGCTCAAACTATTGACATTACATTTTGATCCTTACAGATTAGGACATGATTTCCTGAATCTTTCTGAAAACAAACTGCTAAGTAAATTGCTGACAGCTTCAAAGGTCGGATTGCAATTAGAAGGGCGAACAAAAACGCGCGCAATAAGGACGCTCAAACGGCTAGAAAGCTGCGAAAGCTACGAACAGCTTCCCTTGCTACTATTGCTCATTAATGAAATCAGTGCTAACAAGAATATCCCCGATAGCTACACAAGTAAGGATGTCAGGCCTTTTAAGAAAATAGACGAAACACGTTTAAGTAGAATCTATCTATACACTATGGACAATTTTTACAAAGACATAAAATTAAGCGACATCGCAGGCATAGTATACATGGTTCCAAATGCTTTCTGTCACTATTTCAAATCTCGTACAGGGCGAAGCTATTTTGATTTTCTTATTGAAGTCAGAATCGAACATGCCTGTAAGCTATTGCGTGACGGAAACGAGAGTGTTTCTGCCATCTGTACAAGCTCAGGATTTAACAATCTTTCAAACTTCAATCGCTATTTTAAACAGCAAACCGGAAAATCTCCGATTGCCTATCGGCAGGAGCATAGACAATAAGAAGTATTGGCATAAATAGATAAATCTTGACACCCATAGACAACTCACCATAAGGATTACAAGGGAAAAATTCGCCAGACTTCATCAGAAAGCCTGAAGGTATGATCAAAGGTTAAAGAAGCTATTTTAAAAATATCTAGCTCATAATGTGCCCTGTACAACGAATATCAGCAGAATACTTGCAAGATATAGCTTAGCTTTATATATTTGCTGCATCAAAAGAAATCCTAATGCGGAAGTGGCGTAATTGGTAGCCGCACCAGACTTAGGATCTGGCGCCGCGAGGCGTGGGGGTTCGAGTCCCTTCTTCCGCACAAAAATCCTCCTCAGTATACAAACTCAGGAGGATTTTTATTTTAGAATATCTGAATTACCCGAATTCACTTCTACAGCCGGAATCTATCTCCTATTCAATAAGATATTTGGAATTACCATAAATCACAATAAAGCAAATAATTACAAAAATAAATTCATTATATTGGTATTAATGCTATTCGCTTAAAAACTAAGTATTAAGCGATAACCAATTTTAAATATGGATCTATTATTTCTAAATATCGGAGCACGAGAACTAATTCTTATCCTCTTTTTTATTCCACAATGCCTGGTCATTTATACGCTCTACAGTATTATTACAAACGATAGATTTGCCAGCGATAAGAAGATTCTATGGATAGTGATTGTTTTTCTTTTCAATATTATAGGCAGTATCTTATACTGGATGATAGAAACAAAAAAGCCGGAAGCTTATTAACAATAAATAGTTATTTTTCGAGCTATTGACAAGAGGCTGTCATCAGTACTTTTATCTTTGACGTATTCAACTAAAATTATATTATCATGGCATTATTACACGCGTATTTAAACTTTAATGGCAATTGCGAAGAAGCATTTGACTTTTACAAAACAGTATTTAATACTCCATTGATTGGCGTTCATCGTTTTGGCGACATGCCAGCGGATCCTGAACATCCTATTGCCGATGCTGACAAGAATAAAATTATGCATACGGCAATCCATATTAACGATTCGGTTATGCTAATGGGATCAGATTGTCTGGAAAGTTTCGGACAGAAAGCGACCTTTGGAACTGGCAGTTATCTGATGCTGGATGCACAATCTGCGACAGAGGCCACAGAACTTTACAATAAGCTTTCAGAGGGCGCCCAAAATATAGAAATGCCTTTGGGTGAACAGTTTTTTGCTGAATTATTTGCATCCTTTCAGGATAAATTCGGCATTGCATGGATGATCCACTTTGAAGGAAATAAAAAAATGGGAGCGTAAGGAATCCTTTAAAACATTAATAGCGAAACATATACTGTCCAATACGCTATTTCCTGCAAATACATAGCTATTTGGTGCTAATGCAAAAAATCAGCATAGGAAATTCCATGCTGATTTTTTGCATTTATCGATTCGTACGAGTTTTAGCCCCTGTCGCCCATGATTGTTCGCCGTAAACTACGCGGACCAATCAAATGGTTTAGTACAGGGATCGCACTCAAATTTTAATACCTTGCCTAAACTCTTTGCTTTAGTGCCTTTTTTCACAAATACATACGCTAGATCTAAATATTCTTCTACATCCTTTCCATTTTCATCTCTACCTTTTAATATGACGGAATAATATTTCCCATCACTATCTTTTTTAAAAAACACCTCATTAACAGTGACCTTTTTTGGAGTCTCATTATCACAACAGCTGCACCACAAAATAACAACGGCTTCTTTTTTGAGATATCCAACGGCTTTCTCCGCCTGTGCCTGAGTTAGCGCCTGGAGCTGATCGGCTTTTGAAAAAAAAGCTGTACAGAGCAATACAAAAAGTAAAATAATCTTTTTCATCTATTTAAATTTGTGTTTTAATTGTTCAGAAATTTTTCAATTTCTAAAGATTACGTTCAGCAAATATTATGCCTTTTGATTGTGTTTTCCACATTTATCCCTTACTTTCCCAAACTAAAGCACTTGCTCCAAGAATAGCGGCATCTGCTTCTTCCAGTTCGCTAAAAACCAGTTTCACCTTATTTCTAAACAAGGGAAAAAGGTTTCTTTCCATATGTAATTTCGCGGGTTTTAAAATAAAATCACCAGCTTTTATTACCCCTCCAAAAAGGAGAATCGCTTCGGGAGAGGAGAACATTACAAAGTTGGCCAAGGCCTCGCCCAATTTCTGTCCTGTATAACGGAAAACTTCAATAGCTATCGGATCGCCCTGTAGCGCACATTCATGAACAGTTTTCGAATTGATCTCGTCCTCTGGATATTGATTCAGCATCGATTCGGGAAACTCCGCTCGCATTTTTTTGGCTGTAATTGTGATCCCCGTTGCAGAGGCATATGCTTCCAAACTTCCCTCAGATCCTGTACTCCAATGTTTTCTACCTCCAGGTTTGACAATTGTATGCCCCAATTCTCCGGCAAACCCATCGTGTCCGTAGATAAGCTTTCCTCCAGCAACAATACCGCTTCCCACACCTGTTCCCAAAGTGATCATAATAAAATCCTTCATTCCACGTGCTGCGCCAAAAAGCATTTCACCGTAGGCAGCAGCATTTGCATCGTTGGTAATGGTACAGGGAATATTGAATTTGGCAGTCATTAAATCACTAAATCGAATCACACCCTTCCAGGGAAGATTTGGAGCATGGTCTATTGTTCCGGTATAGTAATTTGCATCGGGAGCCCCCACCCCAATTCCATCAAAATTCTCTTTACCACCAAACATGTCGATCAAAGGATAAGCTTTCTCATACAGAGCATCAATGAACTCCTCAACATGCCCATAATCATCCGTTCTTAAACTTCCTTTTTCAAGGACTTCCCCCCGATGATTAACCACCCCAAATTTTGTATTGGTACCTCCAATATCTATTCCCAGCGCTACGCGTTTTGATAAATCTATTAATGATGACATTGCTATTCCTTGTTTCTTAGTTTTAATTTTATAAAAAAGATAGTGTTTTATGAGGAATTAAACAAGAGGTCAGCGTGAGTTTACTTACTAAGTGATTTTAGTTGCTGTTTTGGGCATAGTATAAATCTGAAAAAATCTTTGCTAATTTCAAAGGATCTTCCCGCCAGTTGCTGTACATCTCCTGCCCCATTGTATCAGGAACAACATCAAGTATACCCTCGGATACATATCCCAATATTTTTAGAGCCGTGCTATCCGGATCTGGCATATCCCAATCACTTCCTTTGTTCATATCCGTATCAATTGCACCAGGATTGACCGCATAAACAGTAACTCCATCTTTAGCCAGTTCTATGCGAACAGATTGTGTTGCAGAAAAAAGTGCTGCTTTTGAAGCAGCGTATCCAGCAATGGAAGGTAAAGGTGAGTAAGCTGCAATTGAAACGATGTTGATCATTTCTGACGGCTTATTTTTTTTCAGAATAGGTGTAAACGCGCGCATCATTTTTATTGTTCCAAAATAATTTACGCGCATATCGTTATTCATTCCTGTCAGATCGCCTTCCAAAATATTTCCCGCGCTTAAAACTCCCGCATTATTGATCAGTATTTCAGTGTCCTGCGCGGTCGCTGTAATCATTGAGATCTGCTTGTCGTCGGTAATATCGAGCGGCAAAGTAACGACTCTATTGTCATCAAATGCGGGCATTGTATTCAAATTCCTACAGGTAGCATAGATTTTTTTTGCACCATTCTTCAATAGCGCTTTTACAAGTGCCCGGCCTATACCTCTATTAGCACCCGTAATGAGAATGACTTTATCTTTAAAAATTTGCATATCGCTTGATGTATTAGTTTATACAAAGCTATCCCGCGAGATAAAAAGATAAAATCCGAAACTTGCTACATTTAATATTCTTCGCTTTAAAGTCAATAAAATTCCTTGCAGAAAAATCGAGCATTAGAGATCACAGCACTGATTTTGCTTATCTGCACACTGTGGCCCTATTTTTTAAAAGTCCAAACCTGTGTTTTTTTATCGTATTGACCTGATTTATCATTTTGTTTTAAATCCGTTAGTTTATAATCTTTGCAAGGATCACCTTCATCAATTTTAGCTGTATAGCTTATTCTGTCTATTACACCCGGTTTGAGTTGCATATAGTATGTTCCATTTTCCATTTTTTCCAAATTAACAGCAATAAATTTTTGCGCTCTATTTATTGTAAATGAAAGCGGAATATGTTGGTCGTTTGGCGCTATTTTATATAATTCGATTCCTTCGATAGGATAAAGTGGGCTGTCACTAAATATTAAATCCTTTCCATTTTCATTGACATAATTTATATTACTTACCATTGGAATATAAATCTCGGCACAAAACACATTATTATCATTGCTTTTGCATGCTCCGACAGTAAGAAAAATAATGGGGAGGACAAATAATTTAAAGTAATTTACCATAATGTATCTATTTGATTAGCATAATATTAAACGGTAATCCTATTTGATTCGCTACAAGATTAAGCAAGGAATAGATTTGCACTCTCAATAGAAATATCTGCATTAAAGTTACTGTTAATAGTCTCTCAGCTTAGTAGTTATTTGCTTCCAATCCCATATGTAAGATCGGATATTCTTTACCTTGTCCGTCCAATGGAGACCTTTTAAGAACTTTAAATCCGATATGCTTGTAGAAATCCACAGCTTGGATATTTTGTTCATTTACATCTACATTAGTTACTTCCAAATGTCTTATTGCATGGTAAATAAGTTGTTTTCCAATTCCTTTACCACGATAATCATTATGAATAAATAACATCTCAAGGTTTTCTCCGGAAATTCCCATAAACGCAACTAATACTCCATTTTCCTCATAGCCCAATAATAAAACATGTTGAAAATAGGTTGGAATTTGCTCCTTATAGTAATTAAAGTCCTTCTCTTTTAGAAAATCATGAGTGTTCAATACAGCGCTCTCCCATATTAGAACTAGATTTTGATAATCGCTCGCTTCAATTTTTCTAATCATAACCGTAAATTTTTAAAGAACAAAAGTCTGATTTTATTTACACATTATACTGTCCAAGTAAAAAAGCACCCCAGCCTTTCTGTATTCAGGCTGGCAATTTATCGAATTGTAAAAGGGATATTACGGATTGTAAATAGATAGATTTAATTTTAAAGTAGTCATTAATTTTAGGTTTGTAAAGGCTGATCTTATTCGTTCAGCCCATTAGACCTTAGACAAAATGACAACAGCAAAAAACATTCAGGCAATTGCAGAAAAAATTAAATCCTTCGCGATGGGATTTATTGGCGCATTTTTTTTGGCCCTTGGAGTCAGGTATTTTAGTGCGCAATCATCTTATAGAATCCCAAGAATATTACTTCCTGTCTATGAATTTTTAGGAAATATAGGTTTAGCAATCGGTTTACTTATATTGGGAGGTATACTTTTATATTATGCTTACATCAAATTTAAAAAATATGGCGGCAGACCAGTTATCATGCTGATTGTTCTACCCCTGTTTACACTACTAGCTTTTGGTGTAAATACATTGTTCAACAATAATCAGTCCGGCAAAAGTGTACAAAATAGACAAGCAACAACACAGGTTGGAAGTGCAAATCGTCCTGAGTTAAACAACGAGAAAGCTGAAAAATATTTGGATAAACTGGAAAACCTTCTCGCTGAAATGACCAAGGCTAAAGAGCGTGCTGATGAAAATAGGTTTAAGCTTCTTGAGAAACAGTTTTTAGATTTGGGTACCGAATTAGCCGTTATTATCCCGGAATTGGCTAAAACAGATCAATATCCAAGTTTCATACAGTATAACGCCTATGTTTCCAACAAAATTCAAAAAATGCGAATGAACTAACGCATCTCACAAAACAACTACAGTGCCCTTTCTCGGTATACCACCTGAATATCAATTCGATAAAAGCTGAGTCATTTGTAAAATCTTGGATTCTGAAACAGGCGACCCCAAACTTTATCCCTTGGTCATACACATAAAAGAACTGGTTTACATCTCGAACAATCAAGGCTACAAGTAAATAACATAAGACCTGCATTAAATCAGAAAGGATTCAACAACTTCGCATAGAGAGAAATGAACAGAGTTAGTGAATTGATCCTTGATTAAAACAGTACATAAACAAAAAAGGTTTTCAAACGGGGAGAATGAAAACCTTTAAATAACCAATTATAAACCTAAATTATGATAGGACAAATATAAACATCTAAAAGCATAAAAACAAAAATATCTACTAAAATAATAGACTTTTTATTTTATTTTTGCAGACCTCAATTTTGAACAGCTGTCCTTGCTCAGGATTCCATAGATATGCTTCACAAATACGTCCATAGTTCCCATTATTTTTAAACCGGATGATAAAAGCTTACCCCAGCTCGACAGGATAATTCACTTGTGAACATGAATAGCTTGATACTCGAGTGGTATATGCTGATCGCATCATAAACTCAATCCCAGTGTAACTGCTACACCTTTTGACTGTAGGTCCACATTCCCATATCCTATTCCTGTCAGAGGTATCTTAATAAAGGGCTTTACCCCGATATTGACCTTGTTGCTGATTTTCTTTTCAACTGATATTGAAAAATCTGCTACACCAAAAATATGCTGGTTCTCTCCCTTGACTTCATAGGTTGCACTTTTTTTATCTCCATAACTTCCTTGGGGTTCATAGACTGCCCCCTTTTTCCCACCATAGCTGCTTTCGGCTTCATAATCGAACGTATATTTTTCTTTCAGCATAAAATAGCTGGACAGGCCAGCGCTGACATTAAACTTTACTTTTTTACTTTTCAATACCGTATAATTTGCTGTCAAGGGGACATCGATGACATCACATACGGCACTGACCTGGCTAGGCAACTGTGTCAATTGGGGAGGATTCGAAGGCGCATAAAAGCTGTATGCTGACTTATAATTCTTCTTGGCATAGACAGCACCAACAGAGACACTCAACCCTTTAGTCAATGGATAGGAATACGCCAGACCAACGTTCTGACTTAAGGAAGATTTACCGGCGCCTTTTACACTCGTTAGGTCAGGTCCGGCCAAAAGTGTTAACACCGACGGCTCCCTTTTTTGTACATTGGGCTCCTCAACTTGCCTTTGATTATACAACGCGGCTAAGCGATCTCCTGTTGTTTCAACCGGGTCTATGGATAAGTTGAAACCTGGTAGTTGCCCAACTTGAGTTTTCATTTTTGGAACGGTAAAATCGGTTTTAGTTTCAATCCGTCGCAGGATACCATTATTTGCTTTTGGAAGCGCTCCTATCGTATTATACTGTATCAGCCCATCGCCAGTTTTTTCCCAAAGACTAAAATCAACATCCTCTTTCAACGCGGATTTTATATTTTCCGTTTTCCTTTGCGGTGTTATTCGTGAAAGGTGATCTTGAATAATCGTATCTCCTACCTGCTTCTCAGATCTATTTATAGCAGCGGATTCACCAGAATTACTCATTTTTTTGCTTTCTACCGGCACATCCTTATCCCAAATAAAGAAAAGAGCGAGAACTGCAGCTGCTGCCAAAGATAATGCTGTAAGGAAATACAAAGTTGACTTTCTTTTATTCCGATCATTGTTCAATCGAGACTCCATCTCCTCCCAATGCGATTCCTGAAAGTCAAAATTGGCTTCATCGAGACCTTCTCTAAAGATCTCATCAATCTTGTTCTTGTCCTTTTCCATCATGTATTCTCCCCAGTTTTACCTTTTGTCTCCTCTTGGTTTTTCACCATTTCAGCTAGCCGTCCGCGGGCTTTATGCAAATTGGATTTTGAAGTCCCAACGGCAATGCCCAACATATCACTGATCTCTTCATGTCCATAGCCATCAATCGCATAAAGATTAAACACTGTTCGATAGGCCGGCGGAAGCCGATGTATCATTCCTAGCAAATCTTCGTAATTCAATTTTTGAGTTATCGTGTCATGATCGGCAATAGCATGCTCAACCACAGCAATATCCACCAAATAACCCTGCCTAATTTTAGCGCGATAATAATCTATTGCCGTGTTTGTCATGATTTTTTTGATCCAGGCAGATAATGGCTTCTGATAATCATATTTGATTATATTCTTAAATACTTTAAAAAATCCCTCATTTAAAATACCTATTGCGTCTTCTTTATTATCGGCATATCGTAAACATATACCCAGTGCCAGCGCATAATATGTGGTATAAAGATCTTTTTGAGATCTCCGGTCCTCATTAATGCATCCCTTAATAATATGGATAGATTTTTCGTCAACTTCTGTTATCGCCACTCGATATTGTTGCTTTTCTTTTGATAAATATAGTATAAAATGTCGTACGATGAGCGAACAAAAAAGGTTGCCTGCAATGAAAAAAATTTTTTTTTTCATTGCAGGCAACCTTTTCCAGAACATGTCCGTAATGGCTAATATCAACAATTAAAACTCAATATTATGGAACTCAACAAAAAAAATGTAAAAACAGCCCTAATGGCCATTTTCATGTTATCCCTATTGATATCTTGTTCTAAAGATGAGGATAAAGCTCCTGAAGATAAAAAGAAAGGAATACAAACAGCCTCAAATGTTCAATTTGGTACTATCCTAACGGATGCCAATGGAAAAACGCTCTATTTCTTCTCGAACGATACAAAAGGTGTGTCTACATGTACGGGAAATTGTCTATCAACCTGGCCGATTTATCATAACAGTGAGACTAGTTCTGATATGAAGATCGATAAAAGTCTTCTGGGTGAAATTACGAGATCCGATGGTAGCAAACAAAGTACCTACAAAGGTTGGCCACTATATTATTATGCTGGAGATAGCCAATCTGATCCTGTAAAAGGAGATGCCGTAAATAAAATTTGGTATGTGGCAAAGCCTGATTATCTACTGATGGTTGCCAATGCACAACTTGTCGGGCAAGATGGAAAAAACTATTTAGGAGATTACACGGAAGGTACGGGCAACACCTTGTATTTAACCGACGATAAAGGCCGAACTCTTTACGCCTTTAACCCCGACAAATTCAATAAAAATACATTTACCAAACCCGATTTCAGCAATGATGCTATCTGGCCAATCTATCAAATGGACAAAGGGGCCTTACCATCCCTCGTAAAATCGGCAGATATTTCGGTTATCGATGTTTTTGGTAAAAAACAATTGACTTTCAAAGGATGGCCTATGTACTATTTTGGCCAGGATCAACAACGTGGTGACAACAAAGGAATTAGCTTCCCCCGCCCTGGTGTTTGGCCAATCTTAAACGACAAAACAGCTACCGCACCTACCAGCTAAATTATCGTTTAGGAAGCTATCGCGATTTATTCCCATACACGGCCCACTGCGCTGACCCGAAACTTTTAGACCAGGCTCGATCGGCAACAACTAATTAAAACGTGTAAGAAATAAAACTGATAGCTTCATCAACTTCACGAAAAAATGATACAGATGAAAAAACTAAAAATAGCTAGACCACTCATTCCGAACAATAAGCTCTTATTGACTATTGCGACTGTTATTGTAATAGCGATTGCACTTACAGGATGTACAAAAAAACAAGCGGAGGAATTATCTCCTGAACCTTCGGGTTCAGAAGAAGTTACTGTGAAAAATGTGTCTTATACAAATTTTGCAAAAGCCTTTTTTGAAACCAAATGTAGGTCATGCCATACCGCGGGAAAACCCGCCAGTGCACGCTGGGAATTTAACGGATATAACTCCGTCAAAGATCATATAACAAGAATTAACAACGTTGTATTGGTAACCAAGACGATGCCCATCGGGGGCACTCTGACAGCGAAAGAAATCGAATTGCTGGATGCCTGGATCAAACGCAATACGCCGGAAAACTAATGCAAAACTCATATGAATAAGATACATATCTATAGTATACTCCTGTTATTGCTCGGGAGTAAAGCGACGTTCGCTCAACAGACAAATTCTTTAGTCTCCAAAGCTGCAAGCATTTCTTTTTTCAGCAGCGCCCCCCTGGAAGATATAGAAGCAAAAAGCAATTTAGCAGGGTCTGCCCTAAATATCAAAACAGGAGAGATCATCTTTCGGGTGAAAATTACCTCATTCCAATTTGACAAAAAGCTGATGCAGGAGCACTTTAACGAAAACTATATGGAGAGTGATAAATATCCGCTTTCTGAATTTAAAGGTAAGATTGAAGACTGTGAAAAACTAGCCAAAGATGGCACCTACAAATTGAATGTTTCAGGTACTTTACAAATCCATGGTGTCGGTAAACCCTATTCTACTGCTGCGACTTTCAATGTAAAGAATGGTACAATAAAAGCTATTGCTGCCTTTGATGTCAGACTGGCAGACCATAAAATCAGTATTCCCTCAATCGTCGGGAAGAAAATTGCGGAGGTCGTGAAAGTAAAAATAGAAGCTGCTTATAACTAATAATTATTCCATTCCATCATGAAAAGTATACTAGGCATAATGCTATCTATTATTTCGCTGAAAGTAGCTGCACAGGAAGATCTCGAGAAAATGATCAAGCTTGACGGGCCAAAGAACGAAAAAGTTACAGCGACATTTAAATCGGGCAACTTGATCAATCTAAAAACCACTGAAACCATTCATCGAAATGAAATGGATTTCAGAGTAGATCACCGGTTTGGAGATATTGGCGGAAGTGCCGGCGGAGCAAAAAATTTCTTCGGTCTTGACAATTCAACAGATATCAGGATCGGTTTTGATTATGGTTTAACGGATAATATCAACATTGGAATCGCAAGAGCCAAAGGTGCCACCGAAGTCAGACAACTCTATGAAGGTAATATCAAATACCGCTTTGTTGAACAAACAATAGACAATAGTGTACCCGTATCGGTCGCTTTTTTTGGAAGCACAGTGGTGTCTGCGATGGCGGCTTCGGAAGAAAAACATTCAGCGGCAAGTTTCGAACGGTTCAGCGACCGCCTGAGCTATGTGACGCAATTGATTATTGCCAGAAAATTCAGTTCGAGTTTTTCTCTTACTGTCGTTCCCTCCTATCTTCACCGTAATTATACAGCTTATAATGACCAGAATAACATGTTTGCCATCGGCATTGGTGGTAGGGCGAAAGTCAGTAAAAGAATAGCATTCGTTGCCGACTATTTCCTTCCCTTCCGTCAATCCTCGAAAAAGAAATACCGCGAAGAACTCACTGGCCAACGCTACTACAATGCGCTAGGAGTTGGTTTGGAAATGGATACCGGTGGCCATATATTTCATCTCAATTTTACAAATGCCACAGCGATACAAGAATCACAGTTCATCAGTGAGACCAACAGTTCATGGGGGAAGGGGCAATTTAGATGGGGATTCAGCATTGCAAGACGTTTTAATTTTAACAAAAAAGATAAAGGATAAAGCCAATAAATACACTGTGTTTATCGGTTTGCTATGCATGATATTAACCGTTTAAAACTGAACTATTATCCCCCTCACCTTTATCGGCGGGGGATAATAGTATTTTTTCAAATGCACATGAGAGTCATTTTTTCGAACAGCTACTTATATATTTTTAAGTGTGGTGTACCACTGATAGCCACCATTTAATCTGATTTTTATTTTCTCCGGCTTCACAGAGCGTATGCTATATTTGATCAATTTACCATCTCTCCATTTCATGTCGACCGTGTAATTGCCCCTCGCTTTGAGGCCTTTCACCTCGCCATTTTTCCATGCATCAGGTAAAGCAGGCAACAGATCTATACAGCCATCATGACTCTGCAAAAGCATTTCTGCGATACCCGCTGTAGCACCGAAATTGCCATCGATCTGAAATGGAGGATGTGCGGAAAATAGATTCGGGTAAACACCACCACCACCGCCCATATTGTTGGGGTCAGCTACCGGTTTCAGCATTTCCCGGATCAATTTGAACGCTCTGTTTCCATGATGAAGTCTTGCCCAAAACAAGGTCTTATAAGCGATGGACCAGCTCGTACTATTATCTCCTCTTACCTCAAGTGTCTTCTTTGCAGCTTCCGCGAGTTCGGGAGTAGATAAAGGTGTGATTAATGGAGCCGGATAAACCCCATATAAATGAGAAACATGACGGTGGGTCGGTTCGATTTCCTTATAATCCTCCAACCATTCTTGTATACGTCCATCTTTGCTGATCACTCCAGCCGGCGGTACTGCCTGCAACAAATGCTCCAAATCCCGTCTAAACGCATGATCAATTTTCAGCTTTTTGGAGGCGATGATCACATTTGTAAATAGCTCCCGTACAATCTGATTATCGATAGTAGGTCCCATACAGATACTCGCGGTCTTTCCGTTAGCCATATAGAACGTATTCTCAGGCGAAACCGAGGGTGAAGTTACCATCCAGCCTGTTTTAGGGTCTTTCACTAGCACACTTTTATAAAATTCAGCCGAACCTTTCAATACAGGATAGATATCCTTTAAATAGTTTAAATCGTTTGTAAAAGCATAATGATCCCATAAATTGCTACATAGCCATCCAGAGCCTGCATTTGATGCTCCCCATGACGCGTTCTCGCCGGGCTCCGTAAATCCCCAGACATTGGTAATGACATGCGCAATCCAGCCATCAGCATTATAGTAAGCCTTGGCTGTTTTTTTTCCCGGTTCAACAAGACTTTTCACCAATTCCGCTAATGGCAGATTCAGTTCAGATAGATTGACCACTTCCAGGGGCCAATGGTTCATCTGTACATTCACATCCAGGTGATAATCCCCATTCCATGGTGTGTTGATCTCCTGTGCCCAAAGCCCCTGTAAATTTGGGGGCAGCAGTCCTACCCGCGTACTGCTGATGCTCAGGTACCTTCCATACTGAAAAAACAACGTAGCAAGTGACGGATCATTATTGAAATTGTTGTAGAAATTGGCAATACGACGGTCTGTTGGTAAATCTGCTGCTGTCCCTTCTCCAAGATCGATATAAGCACGTTTAAAGAGCTTGCTGAATGCAGCGATATGATTGCCTTTTTGCAGGTCATAACTTTTTTTCATCGCTGCGGACAAAAATTGACTTGTCTTTTCTTCAAAGTCAAAGCCCCTGAAATCAGTTCCAGCAGAAATGTAAATCAATACCTCAGTAGCATCTTCAATAACCAGCTTATTATTTTCCGGACGGATAGTTCCGTCTTTCAATTTCGCCTGTACCCGAGCCAGATACTTCATCCCTTTACCATCGGTACCGTTATTGAGCTGGCCAGACATCTGCAATTCGTTGCCCACCGTATTAAGCTGATAACGCTCCGGCCGATTCATCGCAATACGGCAATTGAGCTGCCCCGGCTTGTCTGCTGTCAACCGAATGACGTCAACATCATCATCAAAACTTGTAAAATACTCTCGTTTATACTTCACACCATTACGTGTAAATGTACAGTTCGCAATGGCTTGGTCCAATAAGAGCTCACGACTGTAGTTTTCAACTTTTTGGTCCTCTCCCTGATCCCCCTTATAGCTGAACTCGATTTGCAATGCACCCATTGTTTGAAACTTACCCCACCTTTCTCCTGCTGAGCCTTCGCCTTTACAAACAAAATTGCTGTTTACCAAGGCTTGCGCTTCATCATTTTTACCTTCTAAAATAAGTTTCCGAATGGCCGGAAGGCTTTTATAAGCCTCATAGTTATTGGCATCCTGCGGACTTCCAGACCATAAAGTAATATCGTTCAGGACAATGCGTTCTTTTAAAATACCACCATCAGGCGTCATTCCCAATCGGCCATTACCCAGCGGTAACGTGGCTTCCCAAATTTCCGCTGGTTTATCATACCACAATTTTAAGGGCTTTTGCTGGCCAGATACAGTTATTAGAGCGAAGCAGCAAAAATAAAATACAGTTAACAGTTTCTTCATGATATATATTGTTTCAAATCCCTCATTTTGTTGTGGAAAGCTCTTTAATCTCCATAAACCTTAAATTCATAGATATTGGCTATAGTCTTATCTTTTGCAGGTAACACTGTCAATCGTACCCATCTTGCTTTGGCATTGCCCTCATCGGCAAAACATGGAATTGATATTTTAGCGTTGTTGCTTTTATCGGCAAAAACAGACCATTTTACATTGTCGGCGGAATACTCAATTTTATATTGTGCTCCTTTATCTACAAAATCCGTAAAGGTTTCACATCTTTTGATTTTCTGTACAGAACCAAGATCCACCACCAGATGTTGTTCGGTACCGTCAGCTTTTGGACTCCACTTGGAAAGGCTATTGCCATCAAATGCACCAATCAAGCTATGTCCCACGGGATCAGCCGGAGAGGTAGCTGGTTTCCATGCAGACAGCAATTGACCTGAAGCTGGCGTATAGTTGAGGACAAGGTTGTCGAATCCAGCAAAATTAAAGCCTGACACGTAACCGGCTGCCCCAATTGAATAGGTATCATCCTGCACATCAACAACGAGTTGGCCGTCTATGTAACCTTTGATATTGCTTCCTTTTCCGGTCAGCTTCAGTTTATGCCATTTACTTGCATCCACATTTCCACTTGCAAGTATATTTTTCTTCGTCTGAAGTTTCCATGTACCGTCTTTATAGATATTAAAGCGATAGCCAAAAGGAATATTTGATTGATTGGCTTTATCATAGGCTCCTCTCAAAATTAGTCCGGCATAACCAACCCCATTAAATGCATCATTTTCGACAAAAACATCAGATGAAATTTCGCCCTGCTCCCATTCCGTATTTTGCGCAACAAACGTATAGGCACATTCATCTGGAATCCAATGGGTGATATCGTTTACGAGCAATTGTCTTAAGTATTTATTATTCCCTTCAGATTGCGCCAATTCAAAAGCACCCGAGTTGTCATAAAAATATTTCGGCGAAAGCGGTGCTCTTTCTAAGGAGTAATTATCAAAATTATCACTGTATTTTGTCGGGAAGGCTTTTTCCTTAGGGATATTGTGCGCGCCCTTTTGCTGACCCGTCGTCGTCGTAATCGTATAAATACTCTCCGGATCAACAGCTAAAGTAACTTCTCCATTGACTACTGAAACGTCTTCCTGTTGTACAAATTGGTTTTTACTGTCCGACTTCCACACATGCAACTTATCTTTAGGAAGATCAGCGATATTGAATGTTAATTTCTGCCCCTCTGAACCACTGACCACCACTATACTATAATCATTGCTGCCATCCATATTTTTATAAGTACAGTAAGCACCATCACCACTGAATTCCCCACAGCCACTATCAAGGTACTTCCATCCCGGTTTGGCAAACTGGTTAAAATGCGCTACTGCCCAGATCGTTGGCCACACCTCATAATATCCCGACCAGGGCGTAGTGCCTTTCATCAAACCTACATTCGAAAAACAGGAAATATCGGGCATTGAAGCAATCGGACACCACATATTTACTTTTACTATTTTCCATTTGATGTAACATTTTAGAATGTTCTTGGCCAAATATGTCGTGTTTCTCCAAGATGCTCCGGGCAATGAAAAATCCTCACCAGACCATAAGGGTAATTCTGTCAAAACAGAATTTGGGTTTGGTTCCTCACCTCTATATCCCCACATATAGGAATCTGGATAATGATAGCTGATCGATGAAATTGTATTTCTGAATACGGAGTCTTTCACCAGCAAATCACTGATTTCCCATGCTTTGCCGGCCCCTTCGGGTGCATTTATTTTAATATCTTTAAAGCCATTTCGATCGAGTGTAGGTCTTAAAACATTGACAATCCAATCCCTGTTATAATCGCGTTCATTCCAACAACCTGAAATATACTTCATCTTGAGTCCCCAATGTTTTGCACCTTCAATAAACTTGACCAGGTAGTCGGCGTTATCCTGTGACCACACGCCTTTAAACCATCCGGGCATGCTCCATTCCAGCGCATCGAGTTCTATATTCGGGTTTCGATTTGCAGCTTCACGCATCAGCCAGTACTCAAATCCCCGATTGTAATGAGGTTTTTCCATTTCGGGCCTTGTTCGTGCAAAACTTGGCTCCGAACCACAGGTGGTGTTACCATCTCCCCCAATTTCAGTCTTAAGGTAAGTAAAGCCAGCGCCGAAGTTCGGTTTGAACAGGTAATCTAAAATATCGCTTCTGGATTTATCGGCATAATCGATTAACAGTCTCGAGGAAGAGCCTGCACTGACCGCTCCGACCCCATCAAAAAGTCGTCCGGCACCTTTTCCGTTGATCTTAATTATTTTCGATGAACCAGCGTTTGTCTGTGCTAAAGCGGCACTGGCTGCAAGAGCTAAGTAAAGTGTTGTAATTGTGTTTTTAAACATAGTTGATTTCATTATATTACCCGTTTGAATTTTGCATAAATTTCAGGGTAAAATCTAACGGTTTTACCCTGAATATTTCTCGTATTAGCACATGCTAAAAAATCGTTATTATTTGCTTATCTTATCACTAGTCCATACACCTAGTTCTCCCATGGTGATAAATGAACCATTACCCCAAGTTTCCAGTACTTTAATTCGGATATACCTCGCTTTAGGTGTTCCCGGAGCAAGTTTAAATTCTTCACCTGCTTTTGCGTAGTTGATATCTCCGTCTGTTGTTTGCCCGACCGGTAATCCCGATGGTTTCACGGATTGACATTCGGCCAATTTTGTCCAACTCGCCCAAGATCCGTCTGAAGCAGGATTATTGCTCCCCCAGATTTCAAATCGCTTAATGCTTTCTGCCCTGAAAATCCGGTCTGTTGCCTGCCAGGTTTTGAATTTATTAATCGAAACAGACTCTCCCATATCGAAAGTGAACCAAGGTGTGTTACTGTATGTAGATGCAAACCCAGGTGTTTCGTAATTCTCATCCCATAGAAAACGCAATAGCCATCCCCAGTTGTCAGTAACATCTGTTGGCAGAACATATTCTTTAAATTTGGACTTATCCAACTGCCGTTCGAATAAAGGGATAGTCGATTCCATCGGCTCGACAGTAAACTCATCTATCGCATGGGGTTCGGGCAGATAAATGGATCTGTAAGTGATCTTGGATTGTTCCTTATACCCCGGCAGCTCCGTCGTTGCACTTCCTCCCGGAACAATGACTGTCTGTGCCACACCCGCTTCATCTATATACTTTAGCTCAATGGACTTTTCACCATCTAATGCTGCATTCCAATCGACAATAAGCTTGTTTCCATCTGGAGAGAAACCAATTGATTTTACTGTACGATTGGACAATGCACGTTGATAATTATCACCATACGCGGTACCCGTTACTTTTTTTACAATTGATCTTGCGTTATTGGCGGTATACGTATATACCTCAAAAGAATAGGCCCCTTGGGTAAGGTTATTGAACATAAAATCGACCACATCCTTTCCAGTTGTCTTTACAACATTAGCTTCCACGGAATCCGTATTATTTTTCCAGAACACTTTGACCTTAGTTACCAATGGGTCATTGCCAAGAATGATACGCAATTGAATCCTGTTCCTTCCCCCATTGGCTGCGACACTATCTGCTCTTCCCGGATAGTAAATTTCGCCATCTTTTGTAATTTCTTTATAATCGTCTTCTTTTGTACAGGACATTATAACAGTCCCAGCAACGATACAGAAAAAAAAGCAGGTTATATATTTTATTATTTTCATATTTTCTCTTTTAAAGTAGGTTACTACGGATTAGGATTTCCCCACAACGCCAGTTCCGTGAAATTTACATAAACACCATTGCTCCAGTTTTGTAAGGTCTTAAAACGGATATACCTTACTGCGGGTGCTTCTATCGGGATTGTGATCGTTTCTCCCTCAAGAGCAGCCTCATTATCGGCGTTAGAGTTCTGCCCTACAGGTAAACCCGAGGGTTTAATCTGTTCGTGCTCGGCAAGCAACACCCAGTTTGTGAAACTGCCATCTGGGCTCGGATTGTTAGAACCCCATATTTCTACCTTTCTAGGATTGTGCAGGTTATAATACCAGCCCTGTCTCATAAACCAGACTAAACGGCTCAATTTGGCTGTCTTCCCAATATCAAAAGTAAACCATTGAGGCATCTTTACAGGATCAATCGTATGATATGCCGTCGCATTGCTCACATCCCCATCGAAAAGATATTCAACCTCGTTTCCGGGGTAATTTTTAGCATCCGTACCATTGATATTTAAGCCTTTCATCTTTGTCCGATCCAGTCTAGCCTCAAAGATAGGTGTTAAGGTCACGTAAGTCGTGTCCGACAGGTTACCCCAGCGATCCCTGACCATCAATCCAAACCGGGTTTCCACGGCCGGAAGTTCCCTAGCCCCGAAACGTCCTGTTTTAGCCTTTGTACTAAGCGTTTTCACGGGGACAAAATTGCCCAGTTTATCATTGGTTAAGATCACGATAGCGACATCAGAACCAATCTCGTTTTGATAGGTAACATCTATCCCTCCAAATGCTTCACTCGCTACAAGCTTTTCCTTCACAAGGTCAAAAGGTGGCGTTTTGGGCTTTACCTTTACCACCAATGGTGCTGATACATTTTCACTTTTATCAACCGCATATAACCTTGCTTCATAAACGTCCGTATCAGCGAATCCTGCGAGAACAACACTGTCAAGATACCGGCTCACTTTTGTCGTCCGCACAATACCGTCTTTTGTGGTATACTCGGCTCTTACATACAGTAAATCATGATCTTTTGGCAGGCTATAGGTTATTTTCGCCGCCCCATTTAAATTTTCAACCTCAGCATTGCTCACAGGCCCCGGAGCCTGCTTATCACTTTTATCCATTGTACCCACCTCGGTTTTCTGACAGGATGCGATCGTCCCAGCGATCAATAGTCCCGCAAATAACACAGATATTATTTGTTTCATTTCTTCTTTTCTCAATAGTTAATCACTCATACTAAATTTTCTCCGGCAATTGCTACCAGCCGCCATTTTGAACCAGATTCGGATTTACCAAAATACTGTAGTCTTTTATCGGCCAAAAATAATCTCTGGGGCTATTAAAGCTCTGATTGAACAACAATACCCTACGGTTATAATCCGAATAGCTTGTTTGGATAACATCCCAACCATAAATAGGCTGATTCAAAAATTCACCAGCTCTTTTCCAGCGTCTCAGGTCCCAGAAACGACTACCCTCAAAAGCCATCTCAATCAAACGTTCCTGTTGAATTATCTCCCGCAAACCATTCTTGTCAGTATATTTATTCGGATTTTTCGAGAAGTTTGTCCATGAAGATTCGACAGATTTAAGTCCTGCACGATCTCTTATCATATTGACATACTCCAAAGCAAGAGCTTTGTTATCCGTCTCATTTAATGCCTCAGCATAAAGTAAATAAAGATCGCCTAAGCGCACCACAGGCCATGGATAGCGCTCTACCGTAATATTGGTTGCGCTTGCAACCATTCTCCAATTGACCAATTTTTTGGTGTAATAACCTGTCACCGAATAAATGCGGCTTTGCTTTTTCCCGGAATGTTGGCCTGATTTGGCTTGAATGTTAAAATTTCCATTTTCCATATACCATTTGGAACCGTCAAATGCCATATCTGCATAGAAGCGTGGTTCTCGGTTAAAATGCAAGCCAACTGACTGATAGCCATCCTGTATCCCAAGATCGGCAGCTGTCGCAGTCCGTAGCTGGAATCTATTGGCATAGTCCCATGTTTTATCCTCAGTAATGGGGACACCATTTTCGGTATAAAACAATTCGGCCATTTTCATGGTAGGCGCAAGTTGTCCTTTTAAACCGGAATTAGGAACGTTTGGATCTAACTGCGGACTCGCATAAAGTTGCAGCGTCCAGGTATCATTCGGCTTGGTCGTTGTGCCCCAGATCAACTCCGAGTTCCACTTCTCACATACAGCATTTCGGATGCTCATTTCCGTTTTTGTGAAATCATCAACCGGCTTTGTGGGCGAAATAAAACGATACAAATCAATATCCGCATTTCTTGCTGCCGTAATCGCTAATTTACATGCCTCTGCTGCCCTTTCCCATTTTTTCTGATCATAGGTTGCGTTAAATAATGCTCTCCCATCAGGATTCTTAATATTGGCAAAATCCGGATTTCCGTTAAATAAAGGACTCGCGGCTGTGACAAGCAATCTTGCTTTTATTGCAAGTGCGATAGGTTTCGTGATTCTCCCCAATTCAGTACTTTGATTTATAATCTTATCTGGTAAGCCCACACTACCTTCTCCTGCGGCTGCCTCATCTAATAAATTCACAATATAATTAACGACGGAGTCAGCTGGCTGCCGACTTACTTTGACCTCCTCTGGCGAAGCATAAATAGGCAGGTTCTTATCGACAATAGGGATAGGGCCATACATCCGAAAGAGGTACCAGTGAAAATAAGCCTTTAAAAATTTGGCTTCTGCAATCCAACGATCTTTCATATAAGGTTCAACATCTTTGACCCGATCTATATTTTCAAGAAATATATTACAGTTCCGAATGCCATTCCACATCGATCGTCCATCATAACCATCCCAATAGTTTAATTCGGGTTCATCTTTATTCTGAAGCCCTCTGGCAATATTATAGGGAGATAAACTTGAATAATCCTCCCCAGTTGGCATTGGCCAATAAATCCATAACTCGTCTCCGGTATTAAGACCTGCATTCATTTCCGGATGGCCTTCCCGCGGCAGACCATCATAACAGGTAAATAAAAACTTCTCTGCTTCATTCCGATTGGAAAAAGCATGGTCAATGGTAGAGACATTGTCTGGAACCACATCTAAAAAGCTTTTCTTACAGGAATTCATCATAAATAGCAGCAATGCTGCCGAAAGGATCAAACGAATCGTATATCTTTTCATATTGAATTTCTTTTTTGTATTAGAATTGGACATTTAGTCCGAAATTGTATACTTTTTGAAGCGGATATCTCAGACCATTACCACCCATCTCCGGATCCCAAAGATCAAAGCTACTTTTGACGAACAGGTTGCTGGCATTTAAATAAAGTCTGATCGGTCCCACCCCCATTTTATCAAGCATCTTGCTCGAGAGATTATACCCCAATTCCACTGTTTTCAAGCGTAAAAAAGAGCCATTACGCATCCACCAGCTAGAAGATTTGAGATTATTTTGATTCAGATTAGGACTTAAACGAGGCCAGAAAGCATAAATATTTCCATTCTCCTCGGACCAGTGATCATCAGCAATGGCCTGTAATAAACCATGTTGATAGGGGCCATTCATAACAAAAGGACTGGTTTTATCGGGGTCGATCCAGAAAGATGATCGCGCGGATCCCTGAAAGAATCCACTAAGATCAAACTTTTTATAACCTACTGATAATCCGAAGCCATAAATAATTTCAGGTACTGTCGGTAAACCCAATGGCACATAGTCTAAGGATGAGATGATACCGTCTCCGTTTATATCCCGATACTTAATATCTCCACCCATCACCTCACCGAAAGTCTGTACTGGAGAGTTTTTCACCTCTTCATTATCGACAAAAAGTCTTTCTGCAACGAGACCATAATATTGGCTAAGCGGATGGCCGACTTTGGACTGATAAGCTAAATTTGCTGGGTAATTGGGTTCCTCATTGACAAGTAATTTGCTCGTGGCATAGGTAAATGTTCCCCTTGCCTGCACCCACATATCACCAAAATTCTTGTTGTAATCTACCGAAAGATCAATACCTTTCCCTTCTGCTTCACCCACATTAGCCTGTATTCCGGCAGATAAACCCATTGTAGTAGGAACATAAGCCCGATTCATTAGAATATTTTTTCTATGCGTCTTATAGGCATCCAGAATAATATTAACACTATTAAACAAGCTCAGATCCATCCCCAGATTGACTGTGCTCGCCTGTTCCCAGGTAATCGTCTCATTGGCATATCTCGAAATCGATACACCATCTTTGCTGTAGGTATAGTTTGTACCAAAAGCTGATCCATGACCTCCATCTCTCAGATTCACTTTAGAAAGATAAAAGAAACGATCGTCTGTATTGCCAATCTGATCATTACCGATTAACCCATAAGTTGCTCTGAATTTTAGTTTCGTTATAGTCTGTCTTAAGGATCTAAAAAACTCTTCATTGGATGCATTCCAGGCAACCCCAATTGAAGGAAAGAAGCCATAACGATGATTTTTCGCAAAACGTTCAGATCCATTTAGCCCAAAATTTGCTTCAAGCAAGTATCTGTTATCGTAACCATATGTGAATCTTCCTGATAGTCCCTGATTGCGGAAAGGAAGCGAAGCTTGAAGATCAGCTGCATTACCTGTAAGAAAACTCCGCAGTTGAGTTACCAATAGACCGCCAACACTATGTTTTTCTGAAAAAACACGGTTATAATTAACCGCAGCCTCTAAGTAAGACACTGTATTCGAAACTTTTTCTCCCTTATTGTAATCCAGATACTCCGTGGCGTTTTTCTCATTGAGCAATTCCAATGCATATTTATCACCTTTGGCATATAGTGCGTTTGCCCTATAATAAAAAGGATTGTACCTTCTGCTCAAATCAAAATACGAATAGCGTTGTGTATAAGCCATCATCCTTGCACTCAGACCTTCTGTTAGGAATTTGAAATCCTGCTTAACTTCAAGCTGCACATTTAATGTTGAAGTGTTGTATTGTTGAAATCCCGAAACCATCTCTGCATACGGATTAAAATACAACGCTTCTCCCCTTTCACTAATTTTAGCATTTCCAAATAAAGGATGTTCGGCGTAAGGCATATCAGATGCCGGGAAAACAGCTGGAAACTTAACAGGATTAGCAGCTATTGCCCCTTGAAAGATATTCCCGCCGCCGCCGATCGGACCTTGATAATCATCGAAACTACCTGAAGTTCTTACAATTCCCTCCGTGGTTGGTGTCAGTTTAACATTGACATTCGAACGGATCTGATAGCTTTTCAGGTTAATATTGTTATTGAATTTATTTCCATGATCAGACTTCAGCACACCATTATCTACGTTATAGGTTCCTGCAATATAAAACTGTGCATTTTTTCCACCCCCACTCATATTCATATTAAACCGTTGATTGAGTGTGTAATCTTTGATTAATAGACCAATCCAGTCATTATTTGGATACAGTAAGGGATTATCACCGGCAATCGTCCGATCAATCTTGTTTTGACTGTATGGCAGTTCTCCCAAACGATCTCTAGTCAACACAGCTTCATTTGCCAGCTTCATATAAGTGATATTGTCCGCCAATTTGAAATTTTGGGTATTGGAAGAAAGCGAATTTTCAACCCGCACATTGAATTTCGTTTTACCTGAAATTCCAGATTTCGTTGTCACCAACACCACGCCATTCGCGCCTCTGGCCCCATAAAGTGAGGATGCTGCGGCATCTTTTAACACGGAAAAACCAGAGATATCATCCGGCTGTAACCGCGCTAACGCATTGGAAGAAGACTCCATACCATCAATCAAAATCAATGGATCTACTTTCCCACTTCCAAATGTTGTGATCCCACGGATAAAAAACTGTGCATTATCAGCGCCAGGCTCACCACTTCGCTGAAAGGCAACAACCCCTGAAAGCCTTCCTGCAAGCATCGTTGTCAAATTGCTGGTTGGCCCCTTCAATTCCTTCGGATTGATTGTTGTAATGGAACTGACCATACTCTCCTTTTTCTGCTGACCATAAGCGACAACAACTACCTCATCCAACTCACTTTTATCTTCTGTTAACTGTACATCTATCTGTTGAAGCCCATCGATCGGCACTTCTTTTCTCGCATAACCAACAATAGAAAAGATAAGAATCCCCTTAGGATTCGACACGTTGAGATTATAATTGCCATCAACGTCTGTTGTCGTTCCATTGCTTGTCCCCTTTTCCACAACAGATACACCCTGTAATTTTTTATCTCCTTCTCCCGAAACTGTACCTCTGATCGAATGTTGAATAATCCGGTTCTCTTTTCTTTTGGAGATGATAATCATTCTATCTTCTATCGCATACGCAAGTCCTAAATTAGCTGTAACTTCATTCAACGCATCTTCAAGTGTGGCGTTCTTCACTCGAAAATTTGTCTTTTTTAAAGGGCTGATCAGATCGACATTATAGAACATATCGTAGCCCGATTGTTTCTTGATCTCTTTCAGCACAGATTCTACCGCTGCATTTTTCAACTCGATATTGATACGTTGGCCATAGCCTTTCGCAAATGCCGAAATTGAACATAAAAATGTAATTACAAATGTTAGCTTCATTATGATTAGATGCTTGCGAGTACATATTGCAGGCCAAAATAGGCGCTGTAATAAACAATACAAATGCTTGTATTGAACTTTTAAATTCATACTTTTGTGATGTTAGGTTTTTAGAAAATTTTGTATTACCCTAATGTGTGCCGACGGTATGGCAGTACTGTCGGCTTCTTTGCTTAAGTTTTTTTCCCCATCTATTTTTCAAATTTTAGTGTAGTTCCAATTCGGTTAATCTTGATATTTGCCGTTCGCGCGATAACATTCAGCGCTCTGTCCAGTTCATAATTTCTCGGTATAGTTCCACTAAATGTAAGTGCTGGAAGGGATTCGAGGTCCACATCAATGCTATACCATCTAGCAAAATCCCGCATAATTTCTTTTAATGTCGCATTATCATAAACAAACACGCCATTTTTCCATCCCAATACCTGCTCCTCGTTTTCAGTCTTATCTTGTTTTAAAGCTTTGGATTTTTTATCAAGGACAATCTGTTCACCCGGTTTAAGAATGTACTCTTTCTGTGGAGATGATCCGATCAGATTCTGGACAGACACTTTACCATGGAATAAAGTGGTTTTGGTTGTTTGCTCATTTTCATAATTATTTACGTTAAACTTGGTTCCGTATACTTTGATACGTTGATCATGCGTTTTAACGATAAAGGGCTTATGTTTGTTGGATTCTATGTCGAAAAATCCTTCCCCCTGAAGCTCGACTTCCCGTTGACCTTCAGCATAGAAAAGTGGAAATTTGAGCTGTGAATCGGAATTTAAAACCACAGCACTACCATCGGTAAGATAAATACGTGATTGTCTGCCTTTGGCCGTCCGGATGGTTTGATAAATGATTTGACGTTTAAGACCTGAGAGACTATCCAGTGTTTTAACATGGATATCCCCTAAACTATCCTGTAAAATCACTGCACCATTTTCCCGCAATAATTCAACGTTGGAGGTACCATCAAGCTTGATCTCTTTACCATTACTTGTTATCAGCGTGCTTTGATTTTCTGTTATTCCCACAGGTTCAGATTCATTACCACGATGAGTGTGCCATAATACTGAAATTGCACATATGATTGAAGCTGCAGCTGCGATTGATATCCATGTGAATAATTTCTTACTGCTCTTTTTTCGATTCTGATAAAAATATGCGCGATCGAAATATTCATCAAGCTGCTGAATAGCCATTCTAGCATCTTCATCTAACTCGATTTCATCTTCAAGCTGCAAATCTTCCAGAATAAGTTCTTTGAAAAGCTTTGTATGCTCCTTTTGTCGCATATAATGCAAGAGCAGATGAACTTCCTCATCCGTACATTGTTTAGCGAGATACCTTCTATATAAGCTTATTAATTTGGTTTGTTCCACAGTATAATTGGTCTTACTTTACCTCTTATACGTAAGCAAAAAAAATATCAACTATGCCGAATCGAAAAAAAATAATTATCGGCAAACACAGGAGCCGTTGTGCTTGCTCCTGAATTATTAAAGTATAATTTATTGAGTTGAATATATGTTGGCAGGCAGACTTCGGCTGGATGCAACTACATTATTTAGGTGCGTAATATCAGGGCGCATGCAATTAGGAGGGAAACACTTTCATTAGAATTCCTAAATAAAAATATCGAGTGGTATTCTTTAAATAAAAAAACGTAAGAAAAACAACGACAGCTTATAATGCTAGGTAAGAAATATCGGATGATAATTTGCAAACAACATCATCAGAAAGCAGCAGTAATTCCAATTCCAATGTGATTTAATAATACTGGAAGCTTTAACAATATGATTGTTGATTGTTGCTGTAGAAATATTCAAAAGTTTGGACACCTCGTCATAGCTCCTGCCTTCGAGTTTGCAGAGTACATAGACTTCCCTACATCGCTCGGGAATAATATCCAATATATCATTGAGGTATTTCTCCATTTCTTTATAAGAGACTCCATCTTCAATATTATTTGTACATGTGCCCCTCGATAGAATCATCAATTGTTCGCATTTAGCTTGGTCTGAAGCTATTTTCCGAAAATAATCGTAAACTGTGCTTTGTGCAATTGTATAGAGATAGGATTTAAAATTTTTTGAAACATCTATCTGCGCTCTGTTCTGCCAAACCTTTACAAATACATCCTGAATAATATCCTGTGCAAACTCCACCGATCTGACCTGTTTTAATATTCTGCCGAAAATCTGAGTTCTATAGTTGTAATAGAGCTTTTCGAATGCCTTTTGATTCCCCTCAGCCAATTGTAAGAGCAATACTGCGTTGTCCTCTAGACTCATAATTCTATTTCTATCGAAGTTCAATAATCCATGGTTTTTCAATTGCATTCCGATGTGCGGGAAAATAATTCCTACGTTCCGCACATGTGCTTTTCTAGGTACTTGACGAGTTGAAAAAGCAGCAAAATCTCCTTAGGCCGCCTGACAGTCGCTTGACAATTGATCTTTAAACAAAAGAAATAATATAAAATAGATCCGAGATGTATAAAACACGTAAAAACATGTAAAATATTACGATAACCACTGGCCTTGCTTAATAAGCAAGCAGAAAAAAATCACTGGTCTTAATACCAAATACAGGACTATTTTGTCGTAAGAAAGCCGTTTCACTTCTGGACTAGCGTCCTAAAAATTTACGTGAACTTCGAGCGATTGCTCCGAAATATAGCAGTATAAAAATCTTAAAACTGGCACGAAATTCGATAACGTTCTGTTAAATATAACTAATCAGCTACTTAATAAAGTAAAAAATCGCAGAACCTTTTTTAGTCACAAATTAATTTTAGACCTATGATCGTATCATTAACCACTTATTTAATTGTTATTGGAATATTTTGTCTTTTAATAGTTATCAAGCCCCTATATACCCGATTTATCAAAAAAGAGGAAAGTAAAAATGATGCTATATTATTACTGCTTCTGTTAACTATCCCGATCAATTGGTTTACACCAACTATCTTGACTATTACCGATTGTAATAATTACAGCAAAGAGGTAGTGTTATTCCCTACAACAAAAGATGGCATTAAAATCAGCTACGGAAAGGCGTCCTACATCTTTAATAATACAGATCGGAACCTAATTTTCGAATATTACTACTACGGGGACAATACACCCGCAGCAGGAGAAGATAATAAAGTGATTGAGCCAAAACAACATGCGAAAGTAAATGTGGTTTCGATCGATTATATCCTTTCACAGCCAGCTGAGCGTGTATCTACCAAATCGAGTGGCGCAACGAAAACTGTACTAAGATGTCAATAAATAGCAAATGGCTTTTAGTCTTTTTAGCTTCTCAATCCTAAACGATATATGCTATAACCACCTGCCCCATGGGTCAATTATCACAATTCGCAATAAATATCGGATTCGACAATATTTTCACAGCTGTCTGGGGTTCTGATTTTCCCTTAATCCGGTCAAACTTCATTAATATACCATCGTAATGGTAGTCTGTGCTTTTATAGTCCAGTTCTTTTGCAGGTATCGCCCGGCTGAGATATAGATTTTTTTCCTTATCATATCTGTAAGCTGCTAACGCTATTTCCTGATCCATATCATCATGGGTATTGTACCCATTATTTACCAATTTGAAATCCGCATCAAAGGCGCTATCAAAAGATTGGTCTAAAAATTTCAGTTCTTCGAGCATAGTAAATTCTTCCTCTTTAGTAGATTTGCGAATAGGCTCATCTGACTGATCACTGACTGCATATAACCCTTCTTTGCTAATTTTGAGCATAATATCATTGTGATACAAGCTACGCTGCATATGTTGTACAATAAAATCATTGTAATCGCCACTGGCAAAATGATACATCAATTTAGGAATCTCAATTCCGCGATCATTGTCCTGATTTTCTTGCTCCAATAAAGTAATTGTATCCATCTTTTCATTAAACAGATGAACACTGGGAAAGTCCTTACAATTCGCATCTTCATTAAAAAGTGGCTGCATCTTGTCCGGGAACTTTCCGACCAAAATTGCGCTACTCAAACGGTCCCCCATGAAACAAACACGCATCCCGTATTTGATAGTCGGATTTTTCCGCGCATATACATAAAATTGAGCGTCAGGATTTTTAGGCTGTAGATAAATAAGATTATTTTCGATCTTCCAGGTACCTTTTATTAAGGTTCCGTAAGCTATTATCAAAAAAGTCTTGTTTTTGTTTATAACAAATGCAGCATCGGAAGATTGATATACCCCTTCAATATGTTGTTCGCTTTGTTGTGCGCAGACAAGATTAACGTATAATGTCAATAACAGCACAAGTAGTTTATTAAATTTCAATTGCATAATTTCGATATCCGGTTAAATATCGTAAAAATGCCAAAAGATAAATTGCCTATTAAAAATTAAAGGGAGGAGAACAAATTTTCGAATGCCTTTCGCTAATATTTGTTCGTCCAATTTCTTGCGCATACATCAACGTGCTCACTAAAAAATCAAGATTATCATTTATACTAGGACTGATAAGGATGTTGCCAGGGCATTCGATAAGGTCTTTTCAGTAACTTGGTTGCTTCTGGATCATCGATGCAGATTTTTTTCAAAGGGTCATATCTCAATGGTCTATTTACTTGCATAGAAATATTGGCGAGTATACAACAGGCTGTCGATATATAGCCCTCTTCGATGTCAGCCACAGGCAATCGATCCTGTTCTATTGCAGACAACAGATCCAATAGATGTTGCCGTGTGGCAGGAGCGGTGTGCAATTCAATTCTAGGTTCCTCCAGATCAGCTGGAAATTTCTCCTTTTCATAAACCACGTCTTTTTTTATGGGAGTGCCTTTACCAACTGGAATAAACTCATATTTCATCACACTTCCTTTTAGCGTTCCTTTATCCCCATAGATAATAAACGCCCAAGGATATTCGGGATCCATGGGATTACCCCAGGTTCGGTGTTGCCATATACAATTAAGCTCATCATATTCAAAAACTGCTGTCTGTGTATCCGCAATGTTCGACTTTCCCTCCTTTTGTACATAGATCCCCCCTGTTGCACTAATTTTCTTTGGCCATTTGAGCTGTAATAACCAACGCACTGTGTCAAACATATGCATCCCCATATCACCGGTGATACCATTTCCATATTCCATAAAAGTTCGCCACCAACCGCCATGAGGTAAACCGTCGTAAGGACGTAAAGGAGCAGGACCAGTCCATAGTTCATAATCAAGAAAGTCCGGAACAGGCTCCAGTGCCGGATTACCATTCCTTCTCATATGATAATAACAGCACATTTCCACATGCGATATCTTACCAAGTAAACCTTGATCTATAACCTGCTTTTTGGCGTCAATCAGATGCGCTGTACTCCGCCGTTGTGTTCCTACCTGTACTTTTTTATTATATTTTCGCGCATATCGGAGTATCGCCTCTCCTTCAAGGACATCAACACTAACAGGTTTTTGCAAATAGATATGTGCTCCCGAACGTATCGCATCTATGGCTTGTCTGGCATGCCAATGATCAGGTGTGCCGATCAGAATGAGATCGAATTGATGCTCGGCAAGCATCCTCCTATAATCTTTGTAAAGCTTTGGAACCTGCCCTGAGCGCTGACGTTCTCCGACCAATCGCCCGGCCTCCTCCAAATGACGGCTATCAACATCGCAAATCGCCACTACATTGACATCGCAGACCTGCATTAGCCTAAATAGATCGCTTTTTCCATACCAACCTGCCCCGATCAGTCCGACCTTGGTATTTTTCGGTAAAGGTTCAAGGGATAATCCTTTAGCGGATAAAGCGGATAAAGTAACAAGAGCACTTGTCCCCAGAATGAAGTTTCTTCGGTTCAGCGTATAATCAACCATAATTTACTGGCTTATTGTTTAGTTTAGTATAAAACAAAACAATAAACTGAAGATAATGTTTACCGGCCTATTATTTTTTCAATTATATCCATGATCACCACAGCTTTTTATCAGCTGTTAGAATTTCCATTTTTTCCTTATATTTTATACCCAAGACATTGTGCTGAAAACAGGTCGCCAATAGACCTACTTCGTCTTCTCGGATAAAAATACAATGTGATCAACGACATGGATGACACCATTATCCGGAGCTAAATTAGATGTGCGGATTTGCCATTGGTTATTAGTCCCTTCATTGATCAGCCCAATATAGGTACTGGTATGGGACAAGTACATCGTCTGACCTTTCTCAGTCGTATAAGCAATTGGCTTGTTACTCGGAGCCAAGGCAGGATCACTAAAATTCACTACCGCCTTGACAATATGATAACGCAAAATATCCTTCAATATCGATACCGGAATAGCGGCAATATTATCGTATTTATTTTCCTTGAGATATGCCGTAAAAGCTTGATTAGTCGGTAAAATAAACGTCGCTTTTTCTTTACGTTCATACAATGCTTCATCCTTACATTGCAAGATAGCTTGTTTCAGTAAAGACAATGAATCGTTCCCCTGGATGTATGTCCATGTTGACATATTCAGTTTACTATTGTCTTTTGCGTAGTCATACTCAAAGCTTTCCTGAATTTCGCAACTAAAGAACGTGGACAATATACCCAAGCTGCATAGAAAAAAAGTAAAGATATATTTGATCTTCTTCATAAGCTTATCTATAAAATTCATTTTGTTGCAAATTTGGATTTTTAAGAAGTTCACTTTCATGTATTGGCCACAGCAAATTTCGTTTATCAGAGAGGCCATTGATTGGTTTCATTGTCGAAATTGCAGTTTCATTCCGGAGGAGGTCAAACCAACGGTGTCCCTCAAAACAAAGTTCTATAGACCGTTCGTGAACAATACTGGCAACTAAGCTTCCGAATTGGCTTTCAGCCTTATGTTGATCCAACACCGAGAGTCCCGCACGGGTACGTATACGGTTCAGTAAATCCAATGCTTCGACAGGCTGATTTAAATTGGCATGTGCTTCAGCCTTTAGTAGGAGGATATCGGCCAATCGCGTTAATACAATATTGCCTGCCGAGGGTTCTGGGCTCTCGTCATTAAATCCTTGCCCAAAAAACTTCCATATCTTACGGGGCTGAACTTGGGACACATCGTAAATACGAGGTTTGCGGAGATCGTCGGATTCGATTGACGCTATAAAACCCGCACTGGGTACATAATCACTATCTGACCCATTCGCATACCATACACGTAGATTATTGGGCTGCACTTCATTATAGCCGACTTCAAAAATACTTTCGGTACTACTTCCTTTGACAAAGATGTTATTCCAATCCTCAATTGGCACCAAGGCATATTGCGAATCTACGATTACTTTTTCAGCCATTTCTATCGCTTGTGCATACTTTTTTTGCCACATATAGAGCTGTGTCAGAAAAGCATAAGCTGCGCCTTTGGTAATCAGCACACGGTTTTTGGCCCCTGAATAATCTGAAGCGCAATTCTCTGTTGCCAGAATTAAATCTGCTTCCACCTTAGCCAATACCTCCGCCTCCGTGTTCTTTTTGACAAACATGTCCTGATCCAATCCCTCATAGGGTTCTGTAACCAGAGGGACTTGCCCCCATATCCGAACCAAATAAAAATAAGCTAGTGCCCTTAAAGCATGGGCCTGCCCAAGTAGTTGCCTTTTAAGTTCACTATCTTCAGTTCCAAATGCCTGTGGAATATATTTGATCGCATAGTTCGCACGGGATATAACAGTATAAAAATTATCCCAACGTGCCGAATTAATAACCGGAGTCAGCGCGTTCTGCTGCAGCGCGGCAGGATCACCGGCATGACGGGTCACAATATTATCAGCCCGCCCCTCACCCCAGTAAGCAAAGTTCTGACGGAAAAGAGATTGCAAGCCATTATAGATGCCATTGACACCGGCCTGTGCATCACTGGGCTTTTTATAGTACCCCTCTCCAGAAACGTTGCTAATAGGCTCCTTATCCAGCAACGAGTTCGAACAACCGCCAACGGATAAAAATAGAAGAGAACAAAATGTATATTTTAACAATTTTTTCATCACGTTTTATTAAAGACCAAGGATTAAACCAAACATAAATGTGCGACTCTGCGGATAAGAGCCCTCATCCAGCCCTACACGAAGGCCAGAATAGGAATTAACATCGGGATCAAAACCGGTATACTTTGTCCAGGTAATCAGGTTCGTCGCCGTAACAAAAGCATCGAGCTTACGTAGACCAATACGTTTGCTCCAGCTGGGATCAAAAGAATACCTTAAATTGACATTTTTTAATTTCAGATAAGATCCATCTTCAACCCATCTACTCTGTACCCGACTATCAGACTGTTTGGGATCATCCCGAATCAATCGTGGAAAATCGGTTTGATCGCCCTGTTCCCGCCACCGCTTGAGCGCATCAGTAGACAGATTATTATAACGAACAATCGAATTGCGCTGATGATTCAACTCACTATAAATCTGATTCCCTACCGAATATTGAAAAAACACATTCAAATGGAAGTTCTTATAGCTAAAATCATTGGAGATCCCGCCGAAATATTTCGGTTCAGCATAACCAATAATTTCGCGGTCATTTTGATCGATTATATTATCATTGTTCACATCCTTCCAAATGGGATCTCCACCAACGAATACAGGTCCATTCGCACCATTGGTTAACCCGCTGGTATTGTCTTCATCTCGCGCATACACACCAAGATAACGCCAACCATAAAATACACCGATAGGCAAGCCTTCCTGTAGAATGTGGAATGCCCCATTTTGAATATGACCGCCAGTCAGAAGATTCTTAGGCAACGAGGTGACTTTATTTCTATTCAAACTAACGTTTATATTTGTGTTCCAACTAAAAGCCCCCTCCAGATTACGGGTCTGTAGGCTAAATTCCAGTCCTCGGTTCTCGATCGATCCTATATTTTGGGTGATAAATTCGAATCCTGTGGTTCCCGGAATAGGTACATTATAGAGTAGATCCTTGGTTTTCTTTAAATAAGCGTCAGTCGAAAACGAGATTCTATTGTTAAGGAAACCAAGCTCTAAACCCAGATTATATTGATGCGTCGTTTCCCAGGTGAGACTGGGATTAGGCATTACCGTGGGGGCCGCTCCAGAAAAATCCAAATAATTCGTTCCTAAAGTAAACTCACCTCGTGAGCTGTAGTCGCCGATGGCCTCGTTCCCGGTACTTCCAAGACTAAAACGTAGCTTACCATCACTTAGCCAGCCCAAATCCTTGATCCCTTTTTCCTCGACAAAACGCCAACCTGCCGACGCTGATGGAAAGAATCCGAACCGTCGGTTACGACCGAAACGGGAAGAACCATCGGTACGAAGATTGAACTCCAACAAATATTTACCTAAATAATCGTAAGTTACCCGACCAAAATAAGAAAGCATGGCATGCTCGGAGGCGATATTAACACCTTGATTTGAAATGATGGATGCCCCATTCAATGTACGGATATCATCACTTGGAAAGTATTCGCCATCGAGGCCTGTCCGGTCATAACGCCATTTCTGAAAACTCATGCCCAATACCGCCCCAATATTGTGTGCATTAGCTATATTTTTAGCATAGGTAAAATAACTCTCATTACCCCAAGTAAGGTTTCCGGAAGATCGTACAGCCCCTTTATTATATCCCTCACGGTAATCCAATATGGACGGCATAAATTCGTCTTCTTTCATTGAAATATAATCCAAATTTACATTACTTCGGAACTTAAGATCCTTATATAGATCTATTTCCACATACTGGCTACCAACGATACGGTTACTCTTATTCAAATTGGTCGAAAACAAAGCCATCCCAACAGGATTCCGCTGCCCGATCATATAACCATTCAGTGATCCATTGGGTAGATACATTGACATAATAGGCGGCCGTATCAATAAACTCCGGATAATACTCAGGTTCCCTGAGCCCGCGGCATTTGTCCGGTTGTTCACTGCATTTGTATAGGAAATACTTTGTCCAATCCTAATCCGATCTGAAATTGTAAAGTCTACATTCAATCGGGAGGTAAATCGCTTGTAATTGGAATTCAAGATCACACCATCCTGATCCAGATAAGATGAACTCCAAGCATATTTTGTTCCTTGATTCCCGCCTCGTACAGAGAGATCCAACTTATATTGCTTTGCTGAACGCATCAACTCATCCTGCCAGTCCACATCGCCGCTGTTCATGGGGTTGAGCGAATCTATAATTGTATAAAACGGTTCCTCGGGTTTGCTCATCCCCCGATAGGAATCCAAAACTGCTTCCCGGTATTGCCGTGCATTCAAAACACTGAGTTTGCGGGTCAGGGCACTCACTCCTGCAGTTGCATTTAAAATCACCTCGGGCTTACCTTCAGCACCTCGTTTCGTCGTAATCATTACAACTCCATTGGCGGCTCTAGAACCATAAATCGCAGTAGAGGCCGCATCTTTAAGAATCTCAATTGAAGCGATATCGTTTGGATTGATATCCGTCATCGGGTTCAGTCCAGAATTTTCGGTACCGTTTAAAGAAGAAATGGAATTGGATTCAAGTGGAATACCATCTACAACAAAAAGGGGGTTGTTGCCCGAGTTCAACGACGAACTTCCCCGTACGCGTATGCTCATCTCAGCACCGGGAGCCCCGGAATTGGACGACACCTGCACGCCTGCTGCCCTTCCCTGTAAAATTGAAATGGGATCCTGTAATGTTGTTTTGGCAATTTCTGAAGCACCTACTGAAACAATAGCCCCGGTTAGATTTCGTTTTTTCTGACGACCATATCCAACCACAACAGTCTCTTCCATCAGATTCGAAACAGCAACGAGGTCGATCGTATAGGTTGTACGTGAATCTATTTTTATCGTTTGGCTGGAATAACCCACAAAAGAAAAAGTAACCGATTGTCCTGTCTTGACATTATCTAACACAAAGCCCCCTCGTTTATCCGTACTCACTGTGGCATTTTTCGGGTCATTGAGCTTCACAGTAACACCAAGTAAAGGCGATTTTGTAACAGCGTCAACCACATGGCCCGTGATCGTTTTTTGTTGAGCCAACACTACTCCAGGAATAATTAAAATAGCATACAGAAAAAATAAGGATAAAACATAATACGGTCCTTTCAGGTTACATTGGTTAGCATTAAATTTCATATGAATACTTTAAGTTTATAGCACTATTAACTATCGATAATGATTAATAAAAAATATTTTAATGAAAACATTTACATTAAAACGTTAAGCATTACCAAATAATTAACGTTTGAAAAAAAACAATAGTATGTACAAGGCTAATTTTAGTAACATTTATGTGACGTAAATACTTTTAAGAAACATTATATTGCTCCACTATCTATTTCATAAATACTGTTTCTTTCCTAATCAGTCCATAAAAATTCTGAATCTGTTCTTCAGAAATTGGATAAATTCCAAACTGCTAACCACCTTGCTTATGTAAATTATCATATTGAATAAAAGGCATAAACAGGTCATAAAAAAGCCCTAGAGCGGGGAACTCTAGGGTCTTAGCCATATATTAACCTATTTTATGAAAAGTATTTGCATTATTAACGCTTTATTGTGGCAACTTATTTTGTGCTATATTGAAAAAAATTAATAATTATAACAAAATCCCATTTATAGCGCTATAAATGGGATTTTTTATACTTACAAAATAAGCTTTTGTTACTTGATCGTTACTGCAAAAGCATATTCATCTGGAGGAAGACATTGTGATGCATCACATGCCTGCCATTCTACGCTGCCTTTCACAGTTGCTGTTCCTTTTTTCAAAGTTACCTTTTGTTGGAAAATCACCTCATTTGTAAAATAACCCACATCCATTTTAAAAACCTCTTCGTGTTTTACTTTCGGTTTTGGCTCAGCAGTCTTGCCTACCAATACATAATCGCTCGCATTGGCAAATGTGAAAGAAGTCGGAATAGGTCCGCCATCCTTCACATTTTGCGAATAAATATGCCAGCCATTCTGAATCGTCGCTTTTACATAGACGACTGCCTCTTTGTTGTTTAGCTTTTTGCTAGCAACAGTCCATTTTACCGGCTTGTGAATCTGAGCGAAAGCGCCAGTTATCATAAAAATAACTGCAGTCATTAACAATACTAATTTTTTCATTTTTTTATATTTATTTTGGTTTGTCACGCGATGTCCATTCGCCTACCTTCATATCCGTTTTCTTATTGATTCAAATAGGGTGATATAGAAAGACAAAAAACGCTAGAACAATATTCGCCATAAACAATATAAAACACAATGGCTGGTCAGTAAAACAATAAATTTTATTGAAAACAATACAAAAAACAATACGATTCGCACTTTATCAGCTCCTTTTTCAATGCTCTCCCCTTATTTTTTTGTGTCCTAAAAAAAGAAAAATAAAGCTATATCATTCGACTATATCACCTAAAGTCTGCTATTATCCACTTAAAACCACAAACAACAGATTTGTTACGTTGCAGTACCTGACAAAAACCATCTTTGGCACAGAAATCGCACTATATAAAACTCATAATTTAGGTTAATAATTGGTTAGGTTAAACCGCTTGAAGTTCCCCGCTTCAAGCGGTTTTTTTTATAAAATCTTTTCCTCCGAATTTATACTGACATATAGCTGTCAATACCTAAACCTATCTTTGATGTAGCATACAAAAACAGAATGATCGATCCTTTGTTAAAGGATGGAAAAAACAAGATAAACGTATCAAAAATATTAAACTAATATATTCCAAAACAAGATGAACACACTTCAACAATTAAAGTCTGAACTTGAAAATGAGTACCAGATCACCAAAAATTTTATTAAACTTTTTCCAGAAGGCAAAAATGACTATGCCCCGCATGAAAAAAGCATGAAAATAATGCCCTTAGCGACCCACCTGGTGGAGGTGTTTGAATGGCCAAGTACAATTTTAAAAACATCTGAACTCGATTTTGCTGATGGGGGCTATACACCCACTATTCTATCAACGCGACAAGACTTACTTCAGAAATTAGACCAAGACTATGAAGCAGGCAAAATAGCCTTGGAAAATGCAGTCGAAGATGATTTAAATCCAATTTGGACGATCAAGAATGCGGGGCAAAAACTGGCAAGCTGGACAAAATATGAGGCAATCCGTCATTCTTTAAATCAGATCACACATCACAGGGCACAACTAGGTGTCTACTATAGACTGAATAATATTCCTTTACCATCAAGTTACGGCCCTTCTGCCGATTCACAAAACTTTTAGTATAGTCCAAATTATGGTTTTTTGAACGGAATTGCATAAAAACAGTCCGCGATCGGCATTCGTTTATGATCTAAGACTGTTTTTATGCAATTTCGCTTTGCTCTTGGAAAGGAACAAATTCTCTCGCTAGGAACCTCGTTGCAACCTTCGACCTACCGCAGTCGGGACAGCTTCGCGGTGAATACGTACTGTTTGCGTGGTGAGTCCGTGGTGAGTCCGCGTCTAACACGCTGAAACGGCGGCAGCAGTACGGCTACACCCTGCCCGCATCTGCACTCAGGTTGCTTTAAAGCCCGATTCCGTTCCGAACAGCGCTCGACAGCCAGTCGAAAAAATGCCAAAATAGGCCGAATACTCGGACTCACAGGTTGGAAACGCATATTTTCAGGTTGGAAACGCATATTTTTACGTGAAAACATTCCTATTTATAAAGAGAGACGGATCTGACAAAACATAAAAAATCCGGACTGCAATGCGAAGTTGTTATGTATTGGCTTAATATAATGGCATAATTTTTGAAAAAAATCAATTAACCAATTAGCGAATTACACAAAGAAAGCGAAAGGTTCAGAGCAAATATAGACGCTGCATATTTAAACCTTGATTATGATTATTTTCGGAACAAGAACAAAGTTACTACAAAACAGATCCAATACAGCTGTAGGAACTTGCAATTATTGTAACACAGTCGGATCCCTATATGCCTATAAACAGGTAAAATATTTCCACATCTTCTGGATCCCCATTTTTCCATACAATACAGAGATTATTAGTGTTTGTGATCATTGCAAAAAAGTAAATTACCAACGTGAGATTGATCCTCAAACCCTAACAACAATCCGTTCAAGCGGAATGCCGAAGACACCAGTCGGATATTTTTCTGGATTAATACTTATCGGCCTTTTCTTTGGAAGTGCTGCCGTAGCGGGAGTTTCCGGATCTATTAAAACAAAAAAATACTTGCAAAGCCCTGTCGCCGGTGATATCTATGAAATCAAGCGGAAGGAAAATGGAAAGTCCATGTACACGCTATACCGGGTTGCGAACGTCACAACGGATTCCATTACTTTCGACGTAAACGACTACGAAGCAGAGGGAACAAAAGGGCTTCGCAAATTGAGGGAACAACGCAGCGATAGCTATTCGGAAAAGGTCACTTTAGCCCGCGCAGAAATTGTCAAAATGAAAGATGATCATCAGATATCCTCGATAGAAAGAAAATAGAACTGGAGCTTATGGACAAATCCGTTCCTAAATGAAAAAACACCTTGTTCTAGTAGGCCTAATCCTGCTGAAATTTATTATTCAATATCAATTGATAAGTCCGATATATGATTTACATCGGGATGAATTCTTACATTTAGATCAGGCCAATCACTTGGCTTGGGGATATTTGTCCGTTCCACCGTTGACCTCCTGGTTTTCCTACCTCATCAAGATTTTAGGAAATACGGTATTCTGGATCAAATTTTTCCCTGCACTGTTCGGAGCGCTAACCATTTTTGTCGTCTGGAAAACCATTGAAGAACTCAAAGGAAATCTCTTTGCCTTGATATTTGGTACATGTTGTGTTATTTTTTCAGTCTTATTTCGTTTAAACACGCTGTATCAACCCAATTCTTTTGATGTCCTATCATGGACATTGATCTATTATTTTATCATAAAATATTTAAACAGCGGACATCCTAAATGGCTATACTTTATTGCGGTAGCCTTTGGTCTGGGATTTTTAAACAAATATAATATCGCCTTTTTGATCCTCGGGCTTATACCAGCCATTATAGCTGTTCCAGAACGTAAAATATTATGCAATAGCAAACTTTATTATAGTATGCTAATTGCTTTTTTGATCATCCTTCCTAATTTAATCTGGCAATACGTGAACAATTTCCCTGTTTTTTACCATTTCAAAGAACTTGCGGAAACCCAGCTTATTAATGTCAACAGATGGAGCTTTATCCGATCTCAATTTTTATTTTTTTTCGGAACTTTTCCTGTTATTGGCTTTGGATTATATGCTTTATTATGTTATCCCGCATTTCGAAAATATCGGCTATTCTTTTTGTCTTTTTTTATAACAATTGGTGTTTTTCTATTTTTAAAAGCGAAAGATTATTACGCAATCGGTATATATCCCATTTATTTTGCTTTTGGTGCAGTCTATATTTCAACATTTTTAGAAAATAAGGCTGGAAGAATTCTAAGACCTCTTTTAATTGCACTACCCCCTGTTTTCTTTATTCCTGTTTATTTGCTGACATTCCCCAACAAAAGCCCACAATATATTGCGAACCATCCAGAAAAATACCGCAAGATCGGCATGTTGACCTGGGAAGATGGCAAGGACCATCAACTTCCACAAGATTTTGCGGATATGCTGGGCTGGCGGGAGCTCGCCCAAAAAGTAGATCACATATATAGCAACATTCCCAATCCACAAAATACGCTCATACTGTGTGATAACTATGGTCAGGCGGGCGCTATAAATTATTATTCCAAACTTGGAATCCGTGCAGTCACCTTCAATGCTGACTATATCAACTGGTTTGATTTCCGCCATGAGTTTCGCAACTTGATTCGCATAAAAAATTCATGGGAAAACCAATCTGAAATGAACGAAACCGCTCCTTATTTTGTACAATCTATACGGTCAGACTCCATTACAAACAAGTATGCAAGAGAATATGGAGCTGTGATTTTCACATTTATCAATGCAAAAATCAATGTCAACCAACGCGTCAAGAATGAGGTAGAACAAGAACAACGTCAACATATGTTGCCTGTTAAATAATTACTTACTATAGGGATCAGATGAAAACAATATTATGGCGGGGAGTTGCTTTCAACTCCCTGGAATATTTCAACATACAGGAAAAGCAGGATCACCAGATCGTGGTCTCAAAAATTATTGGTTACTATCAGGAAAAAATTTATTCGGCAACTTATCAACTGACTATCAACAAACAGTGGGAAATCGAGGAATTTTTTATTGATTCTGAGGTTGATATGATCAAAAACACCCTAACTGGAAAAAAAACAGGTATCAATTGGGAAATCAATCATTTCGACAATCCGAGCTTCAAAGGTTTTCTATATATAGATATCTCTTTAACTCCCTTTACAAACACGCTACCAATAAACAATCTACAGCTGAAAATTGGTGATTCAAAAGAAATAGATATCATCTATATCGATCTAATTAACAACAACATCAAACCTGTTCGACAACGTTATACAAGGACAGATCTACGCGAATATCTGTATGAAAATATCGTCAGTGATTTTACAGCTCGTATTCAGGTGGATGAGAACGGACTGGTCTTAAACTATCCTGATTTATTTGAAAAGATAGCTGGAAACTAGTTTCAATTATCCCAATAGAACCAGTTTAAATCCCTCCCTCCCCCTGTTCTAATGGTACCTTCCGATCAAAAAAACAAATCGGCATGCGTATAGGCTTTATAATTATACCATTAGATAACAGTGCTACCGGCCTCCATCTTTTAGTACCTCCATTTACATAAAATATAGCTATATTGGTTCCGAGTTTTTATGCTAAACCCACAAAATCTATTTGGCAAACTCATAAACACATAATTATTAAAAAATCACAAAAAACTCTATGAATAAAGCTATTTCACTGATCCTGCTATTATCTGCTTTCTATTGGCCCAGTACAAGTGATGCACAAGAAAAAAATCATATTCCCCAGCTGATCCCTTTTCCTGAACAACTGGAATCATCCGCAGGTTTCTTTCAAATAGCCAAGGGAGAACTCTCTTATGCCCTTGATCCCGATATATCCTCAAATGTTCTAGACCAATGGGTACATCAATCGCTATTCGGGAACATCCCTAAAAAGAAGATGACACATGCTAATGCCACCTTACGATTGATAAAAAAAAATGGTCTTTCAAAGGAAGGTTATGAATTAACAATTGATAAAAAAGGAATACAGATTTCTGCCTCTTCCGATCAAGGGATATTTTATGGATTACAAACCGTACAGCAGCTTTATCTCCTTGGAAAATCAAATGGCGGGATTCGTTTACCCTATGTGTCAATTAAAGACCAGCCAGCCTTTCAATGGCGTGGTGTGGAACTAGATGTAGCGCGACACTTCTTCTCAAAAGACTATTTATACAAGTTTATCGATCTCTTATCGTCCTATAAATTCAACAAGCTTCACTTGCATCTGACGGATGATCAAGGCTGGCGTATCGAGATAAAAAAATACCCAAAACTTACTTCAGAAGGTGCGTGGAGAACGTATAATAATCAAGATTCTGCATGTCTTGCCAAAGCAAAAGACAACCCCGATTTCAATCTGCCCGGTGAACACAAACGTATCCATAACGGACGCGAGGAGTACGGCGGATTTTATACACAACAGGATATCAGGGATATCGTCGCCTATGCATCGAGCAGACACATAGAGATTATACCTGAGATAGATATGCCCGGGCACATGATGATCGCAACCAAAGCTTATCCCGAACTACTACTGGATAGTGCAACTGCAGGCTGGGGAAAACAGTTCTCGGTACCAATCAGTCCATGGAAAGAAAGTACTTATACTTTCATAGAAAATGTGCTTAGTGAGGTCATCGAGCTTTTCCCTTCCAATTATATTCATATTGGTGCTGATGAAGTTGAAAAGGATTCCTGGTCAAATTCAGCTATGGCTACAGCATTTATGAAGGAAAAAGGTATAGCCAACCTACATGACCTACAAAGCTATTTTGTAAAACGTGTTAATAACTTCCTACGTTCGAAAAATAAACGCAGCATCGGGTGGGATGAAATACTTGATGGTGGTTCGGATACATCGATGACAGTTATGTATTGGCGGGGATGGGTAAAAAATGCCCCTCGTGAGGCGGTTAATCGTGGTCATCAGCTCATCATGACACCTACGAACCCCTTGTATTTTGACTATCTTCCCAATAGTAGCAGTCTGGATGCGGTGTATAATATGTCTGTCATACCTTCCGATATCCCAGACAATAAATCAAATTTAGTTCAGGGTGCACAGGCAAATATATGGACAGAAATGATACCATCTACAGCCCGGTTAGAATTTATGATTCTGCCTAGATTGAGCGCTTTGGCAGAGCGGGTCTGGACCAATAAATCACTGTATGAGAGCTATAGGAATAGATTAATCGCCCACTTTGGGCTCTGGAACAAAATGGGACTACGTTACCGTATGCCGGATTTAAATGGTTTTGCCGATAATCAGGTCATCATTGATGGAAGATCCACGCTGAAAATTGAGAATGAACTTCCAGAAAATGCAATTCATTATACCACTGATGGCAGTCTCCCAACCCAGAAAAGCCCGGTGCTAAGCGATTCAATTATTGTTAAAGACGAAGGAACCATACGTTTCGCAACGATATCTTCTTCAGGAGCAAAAAGCGAACTGTACCAAGTGAATTTCAAGAAAGACACCTGGAAAAAAAGTGTTACCGAGGATGTAAAGAATATGCATCCCGGATTGACCGCAACGCTATTTAATGGAACATTTGCAAACACAGCTGCAATAACTGGCACAGCGATACGTCAGGAAGTTATCAAGAATATCCATTTGAGTGATACGATTAAAATGCCTTCATTTGGCGCAAAAATTAATGGCTATCTCTACGTGAAAGAAAAGGGTATCTATAATTTCTATTTCACTTGCGATGATGGTGGAGTTTTGCGCATACATGATCAGGTGGTCGTAGACAACGATGGACAACACGCCCCAATTATGAAAAGTGGACAGATCGCTTTAGAAAAAGGATATCATCCCATTAACATCGATTTCATAGAGGCCGGCGGTGGCTTTACACTAAAACTTCAATATCGTGTTAACGGTTCTAAAATAGCCGACATACCGGAAGAAAATCTATTCCGAAAAAATTAGACATGATGGCTGTCTCTTCTATAAAAAAGGGACAGCCTACATCATACCTTTTGTAGTATTATTCTCCCCTATTCTCCTTTCTATAGCAATCGAAAAAGATCCAGCTTAGGATCTGCATCAAAATCTTAGGATATTATCTATCGCTGCATTGTTGCACAATCAAAACTTTTACTATCTTTATTTTACTTAGCCAGAGTTATGATAAAGACAAATAAAAGCCATCTCACTGCAGCAGATGCAACCAAGATAATTTGTTAAAAACGGCTCAAAAATATATTAACAACAGCATATGAGCTTTTTAAATTTCTTAAAAGGACAACATAAATTGAAGCAGATTGATGTCAGTGAAGACCAGGACTTTGTTGATCTGCAACTAACGATAACCAAAAACTGGAATGATGAAAACCTAAATCATATTATCCAGGCAAAGGGTCTTTGGGGGAAAGAAACAGTAGGTATAGAAGTCTTATTTCGACGCGATATGAAATTAGGTATCGTCAATACAGAAGTAGACAAGAAAAGATTTTATCGAGAAGGGATCAACTTCTATTCCATAGGAGAATTGAGTGACAATTTCACGAAGGCTTTAAGTACTTTGTTTAAAACTGAGGCAAGCTCTTTTAAGATGCTTGACACGATAAGCTCCACAGCCTTTGTACTTAGCGGCCAACCAGAGTATTTTGACGAAGAGTATATAAAAACCAAAATTTTCTTTGACGATGCAAACGAAAAGAATAGTTATGCGGAATGGTATGTGAATATTGACCTAAAAAATAGAATTCTTGAATTAAGGGAAAAAGATCAAGAGTATCGAAAAAACATCATTCATGTGTTGACAAATAACTAGCTTTTCGATAATTTAGAAATCAATACATGTCTATTCAGCTTTTAACATTTCATTCTGCCCCCTATTCTATTCGTCAGTTATTGGAAAGCGAATTCGAGTACTATAAATCTATTCGTTTGGAAGCAATTCAAACGGAGCCAACCTTATTTCGATGGAGCGATCCGGCAGAAAGCGATCTCTCCGATTTGGACTGGCAAGAGCGTATAAAATATCCGAGAATTGTCTTTGGACTTTTCAAAAAAGACGAGCTCATTGGAATGACCAGCATGCTATTATTAAACGATTCTGAAGCATATTTTGGACAATCTTTTATTCGTCCTAAACATCGAGGACAAGGGCTTTCAAGTCTATTATACAAAATTAGAATGGCCTGGGTCAATACACAACAGATCAAACGGCTCATCATCAGTCACCGGGAAATTAACGCGGTTTCGAAAAAAGAGATTCAACGCGCAGGTTTCGAATATAGCCACCGGGAACTCGTGCGTTGGCTGGATGGCACAACTGGCTATTCATTGTACTACCGCTTAGAACTTTAAAACAAATCTGGTCTGATTTCGAAAATAAGCATCGCAATAATCATTTCATTCAAGTGAAAACCTATTGTAAACCTAGAGAAAAAACCACCTATATAGCAGCTGGACTAGTCTCATTTTTCTGATACAGCGTGCTTCTGTAAGTAATACCCCATTTGGCTATCTCATCAATAATGGGACCCAATGTTTTACCACAATCAGTAAGCTCATACTCCACAGTAAGCGGCTTGGTATTCAAGACGGTCCTTTTGATAAGATGGTTCATTTCAAGATCCTGCAGCTCTTTGGACAGCATCTTTGCCCCAATCCCATCAACTTCCCTTAACAATTCCATAAAACGCAGCTTTTCAAACAACATTAATGTCCCGATAATGTGGAATTTCCATTTACCTGCCAAAATCTCCATGCTGTCATTTATCGCCAATATCCGCGTTTTACAGCCAGTAGAGGAACTTGATAGTGCTTCCTTTTTCATTTTACTTGATCTCCTTCTATTGATTACAAAAATACGCAATTACAGCGTCACAGCCCACTATCTTTTTGGAAAGTAGTTTCTTTAAGGAAACTAATACCAAAAATAAACTATCTATAATCTACCTTTGTATTCATAAATTAAAATGGCATGATTGATGCCGACAATACAGAACAATACAAACATCTTATTAAAAATAAAACGATTAAAAAATGAAAAAACAATTAATCTCAGGTTTAGCACTTATTCTGTTATTCGCTTCTTGTCAGAATACAGGTGGAGACAAAGCAAAAACAACATCAGCACAGGAAGTAACTGAGCAAAAAGGACAGACGTATACTGTGGAGGCAGACAAAAGCACAGTAAAATGGACTGGCTACCACAAAGGCGGTTTGAATCCAAGATATGGTGTGTTAAAAAGTGAGGGTACACTTTCTGTGGAAAACAATGCTGTCACTGGTGGCTCTTTCACTATTGATATTAATTCAATTGTAACAGATAGCGCTTCTGTAGATCCTACTACTGCGGGTGGTAAAAAATCAACAGATTTGGATGCACATTTAAAAAGTGCTGATTTCTTTGATACAGCGAAATACCCTACAGCTAAATTTGAAATCACCAAAGTTGCTCCATTTGATGCTGCTCAAGGAAAAAGTGTTGTTGCTGATGCTACAAACACGGTCAGTGGTAATTTGACAATCAAAGACAAAACAGTAAACGTAACGTTTCCTGCCAAAATTACTTTTACTGGCGAAGAAGTTACGTTCTACTCTAAATTTACGATCCAAAGACAAGATTGGGGACTTACTTATGGTACAGAAGGTAATCCACAAGATTGGATGATCGCACAAAATGTCGACATTGAACTTAATGTTACAGCGAAAAACACAAAATAGATTCCTGGCTGATATAGCCTTATAGGATCTCATCGCTATAATCAAGCGGGCTCATAAAAGTGCCTGCTTGATTCATCTTCAGACCTTCAGAACAATTCCCCATACCGATCAGGTTTATCAATTACAAAATGCAAAGACTTTTTAACAGTGACTAATCTAGCCGAAGATCAAAACTTCTCGCCATATGCGATGATTTTGGTTTCCATAAGGAGAAGCTGCTGTTCAGCATTTATTAATCGGGCAGTCGCCTTGCCATTTTGGGTATCTACCGTAATTTCCATCTCAGCCCTTATATTTTTATCGCGTTCAAAAAAAGATGCGAATTTTTCAAAAATATCCGTTTCCTCAAATTCAAAATTTACAGCACAACGGTTTTGATTTTTATCATACCATTTGATATATATATACTGTGGAATTCCCCTTTTGCCAACTGTCGTATTTTGTGCTCTTTCATCGAAAGCAAAACGTTCAGCATTAAAATACTGAAAAATACCATCATATGTTTTTATTTCCGGAGCGATTAAAAACTTGGGGTTCCAGGTATAAGATGTCATCAGTTTATTCCAATAATCATCAGGAACAGGCCGGTTTTTTTTTGCCATTTGTATTGCCAAAGGAATGATCATTGTATCTGTCAAAACCTTATTACGCCATTCCTGATTAAATAAATCGCCATACACCATCTCCTTATTATCAGAAACCTGCTGGTCAATATCGACTTTTTTCGCCTGATAATGACCTATTTCGACCTGGCGATAGCCCGACCCACCAGCCCATATCACCAGCCTTCCGCCGGGTGCAAATCCGAAAATAATCTTGTCATAATGCTCTTCAACATCACTAGCTAGCCTTCTTTCTACATAAGGCTGTTTAAAAAGCGTAAGCAATTTCTTGTAGTCTATGCTGTCATGGAATTGGTAAAATGCATTCTCTGAAAACGAATACCAAGTAACATCAATTGCGCTGGGCAAAGACATCATCGTTTTATAGCTTTCGGCCCCTGTCGCGCCCCATTTTGCATGGTAATTCACGGTATTTCCCTCACTAAATGTAAAGTCACGATTCTTATCTTTCGGGAAGATGAGTGTCCCTTTGTAGAGCTGGACGGGGAAACCTGCTGGATTGCTCATTGCGGCAGCCCACTCGAATCGCTCCTCTTTTAGATTATCTGCCTGCTCTTGCCGCTCCTGTTCAGCTTCCCGAACCTCCCGGCCAACCGTCGAAAAAATAGAGACAAGTACACTGGATAAAATACAGGCAAGAAATGTTAGTATCAAAGCTGTCCATGATCTTAAGCCCCAAACGAAAGTAATGCTACTGAATAAACTCAAAAAAATACTCAAAATTAAAATCAAAGGAAACATTTCAGAAATTACTCCCCCCAGATCAGCGTATATCTTGTGCTCATATTCGTCGCCTAGTGTACCGACAAAAAGCAACGCCGGTAATAATGTGGAAAATATAAGGTACAATAAAAAACTATAAATCACTTCAAAGACAATATTGGGCTTGTCGGATACATTGATCTTTCTCCTAAGCTTATTGAAATGAAAATAAATAAGGGTAATTACAAGAAAATAAGGTGAGACACAAAATGCACCATAAACCATGTTCATATCAGCATCTTGTGTTAACAACATTGCCAATAATCCCAAAATAGTCACCATGAAGGCCGAAACCGTAGCTTTAAGAACCATATATAGGTTTTATTATTTATTGATAATAATATCGAGCATTATCCTGTCTACATTTGTTTCAAATTCACAATCTGAAAACAAGAAGAACTCACTTTACCAAAAGTAATAAGAAATGGATGTTTAAGGATACAACAATTCATATTCAGTGCAATCCGTTATATATTCGTTCTATTTATTCCAAGCCAGGTAAGAAACCAATACCACAACATTTAAAAGAAAACGGATCATTTTATTATCTTAGCTCATATACAGAAAATACGAGTTATGCATTTGAGAATTAGAGCTGCAAAAGCGCATGATGCAGCAGTTGTGCCTGAAATCATGTTACAAGCGATGGAAGATGTCATCTTTCGTTTTATACAAAAAGAAGACAAAAAAGAAGCAGTACATTTTTTAACAGCCCTTTTTCAGCAAAGTGAAAATCTATATAGTCATGAAAATACTTTTGTGGCAGTAGATCCCGAAGGCAATATTATGGGATCATTGACGGGATATGATGGTGATCATTTTATTGCACTACGACAACCAATCCTGGAGATCATGCAAAAACAATACGGCAATGATCTCATCCCTGAACCGGAAACAACAGGACAGGAATTTTATATAGATTCTGTAGCTGTATCTCCTACAGCAAGAGGTAAAGGCGTAGGCAGTGAATTATTGAAACATGCGATCACATATGCCAAAACTCACGGCTTTAGACAAATAGGATTATTAGTTGACCTAGATAATCCTAATGCCAAGAAGCTTTATGAACGGCTCGGCTTCACGCTAGGGAACAAAATGCCTTTCGCCGGTGGCGAATACTATCATATGTATATTCGATTTGTTTAGGTTAGGCTATTTATCAAATTCGTAAAAAACATCAACTTTCCTATTCAAATGTTGTTTTTTCCCAAAACGCTAAAGCCGGTAACTCACAAATTTGTCAAAAGAGAATCCACAAGAACTCATTGTCTATCTTATTTATAAATACCACAAAAATTGGTATAAAAGATATAAAAAAGACATCTTAAAAATCGCTATTTTTGCGCAGATCAACATGAAAAATCAACTTCATCGGCAACTCCGCATTTACAGATATGTTATCTATCGGGAAACATTAGTAGATCCTTGGGAACATTTCTGGTCTTTTATCGGTGCATTCGTAGGAATATTTATCATCGCTTTTATTCAATCACTACATTTCCCCACATTGGAAAATGTTTTCTTGATCGGGTCATTCGGAGCATCTTCTGTTTTAGTTTACGGAGCCATACAAAGCCCCCTTGCACAACCGCGAAATCTAATCGGTGGTCATGTGGTTTCAGCAATAGCTGGAGTTACTGTCGCGCAGCTACTCCCCGATATCATCTGGCTCACGGCACCCTTTGCTGTAGCCTTATCTATAATATGCATGCAACATACCCGCACATTACATCCACCAGGGGGAGCGACAGCGCTTATTGCTGTCAGCAGTGGAACCAAAATTTCTTCCTTAGGGTATTGGTATGTATTGAGCCCTGTACTTTCCGGCTGCCTGATCTTATTTGTAGTAGCACTTATTTTTAATAATATTACTAAAAAACGGCACTATCCTGTCAAGAGATCACGTTTACGTCGTTCACGACGCCAATATTTGAGGTCAAGATTTGCACAGGCCAAGGGCACATCAAATTAATTAAAATTAGCAGTCTTTCGGGCTATGGTTATTAGCTAAAAAGCAGGAGTTCGCATGCTTCAATTGCTGCGCGGTGATAACAATTGAAGCATACGATCTACACAATTTTGAATTTTATCAGGCAATTCCCGTAGTACAAAGGCTATTAAGCACTTGGAAATTTACTCATATCCATATAAAATATCTCCCAGGTATGACCATCATAGTCTTCCAGCTTTCTTAACTGCATAAAACCATGATCCATCATTGGCATTGGCTCAGTTCCTCCCGCAGCCAGCCCTTTATCAACAATTTCATTTACGCGATCCAGACTTTCCACAGAGAGAGCAAATAGTCCAGCAATATGATTTTTTGTATCGGCCAAAGGCTTATTCGTAAAGGACTTAAATTTTTCATGCGTCATGATCATAACAAAAATATGCTCACTCCAGACCATACATTTAGCATCATCATCACAAAATTGCAGATTTACTTCAAAGCCCAACTGGGTATAAAAATCCATTGATCTGTTTACATCCGCCACGGCGAGATTAATAAATACCTGTTTCATCTTTTAAATTTTTAATTGCTATCGTTAAAACAAAATTGCGTATTAGAATTCACAAAAATCTTGGCATAGGCCAAGATTTAAAGATAGACGAACATGCTCCGCATTGAAACCTTTCTTTAATACTTTTCTAATTTAAGGGTAATAAACTGTTCCCAATCACCGTTTTCCGAAAGCATATACCAATTCCCCACAAGCACCGAATGTTCCCTATCCATCTGCCCATTAAACTTTATTCCATTTCCCTCAATCGTAAAAATATTATCGATTAAATTTCCTGTCATGGTTCCACTTTCCCCCTTTGAATTGGCATATTGCATCTTTACTTTATCTCCGGGCAGCATGGTGATCATTTCAAATGTTTCACTATGTTCTCCTCCTATGTGTACATCCGCCTTATGCAAGATACAGTTGTCATTGAGTATAAACTCATAAGAATCAACACCGACTAAAGGCAGTTTTTTTGTACCAACCCGCACTTCTCCCGAGGTTCTCCATTGACCAATAAATTTATGATAATTGCTATCTTTAATGTTTTTCGTAGTCATATAATTTAAGACTTTAAGACACACTATTGATACAAAAATAATCTTAACATCATCATTGACCCTTAGCATAGGACAATAAATCCGTACCTGATCAAAATCTCCTATCAGGTGGCTGAAAGAAGCTACAAAAGCTATATTTGTCTAAGTATTAGTTTAATGTTGTCATTTAATTCTTAAATATGATCATCAAAAATACTTTCGGTGTTATTTTGCTCTTGCTAGGTTTATTTCTCGCATACGGACTATCCAAAGACAGCCGGCTGATGCTCTTTGGCAGCAAAATTAAAGCCGATGTGATTGGAATAGACAGTGTAAAAAGCAAGCGTTTTGGATACGTACATTATCCGATCCTTCAATTCAGGTATAAGCAAAAACAAGTTCGTCTGCTGAACGATTTAAGTAGCATTAATCCCCAAAAAGTACCTGCTCATATGGAAATATATTACGAAGAAGGTATCGGTATAAGTGATGGTTTCACCACTGTATATGCTGTCTTTTCTATTGTGAGCATCATCATGATAATCTTTGGCATCATTGTTATTCGCACCAAACACGTTGGTTAATTTATATCTGCTTATTTGGAAAGTTCAGCAAGGTCTGCTTGGGAGAATTTATGCTCGCCTTTGAGGTAGCTATTTGCATCTTTCAGGTAGACATAAATTATTTTTCTAGCCTCAGGATTCGGCAACTTATATAGGTTCTGTACCAAAAATTTTTTATCGCGCAATCGGTCTTTGCTGTAGTTCAAAAAAGATGGTGCATGGGTCTGCACACTCCAACGGATAAAACGTAAATCAATATTATCAGGATATTTGATAATAACGGATTCCAATAATTTCTTACCTTTTTTAAACTGGCCCAGCTTCGAAAAGGGATTTCCCATATGCTTTGCCCAAAGAATCTCATAAGCAGCAAGATAACCTTTCTCAGTTGCCGTATTCGCTGCTGCTTCCAGTGTTTTCAAATTGGCCTCACAAAGTTTTTTATCTTTGACCGCAGCGGCATAATCAGCGCGCATTTTGTCTACATTGACTTGACCAAAACAGTAAATTGTACTTAATATAAAAGAGAAACAAACAAAAAATCGTACTACCATCCCAAATTCAATTAAATAAAATCATGCATTATCCCGATGAATTTAATATACAAATATCATCCTAACCGAACAGATTGCTTTGTTCATATCGTCCTTACACCTTACCCAATCTTATTCTAGTTCATATAACAATGGTTTAAGCGCAAGAGTTTTCTTATTTTTCTCTTTCATCAGAAACCGCTGTTTCATGTTGCCTATTTAACGCTCATCACAGACTGGCCTTTCCCTCGCCTTAATTCTGACTTCAATACACTTCTATTCCCAAGCATTCTTGCTTTATAACTTTTGATCACAAAACCATCAAACAAGTATCTCGCTTTTCACGTTATTTGCGTTCCATCCGATTGGCGATAAAACGTGTAAGAAATTCCCCTGTTTTTTACATCTCCGTCAAAATCGTTTATGATTCGCAAAATAACGGAATATAAAAATGAACGATCAGGATCGGAAATTGAAAGGAATAGCGCAAATTCTAAATGAATGAGAATTTTTTACTCACAATTATTATTTTTACCGAACAGAAAGTCAGAAAATGATAACAGTAGCAATAATAGAAGATGAACCCGCTGTCCGTAAGGAAATCAGTTACCTCATACAAGAAGAAACCGACACTGAACTAATTGGTTGGAGCGACAGTGTCAGAACTGCTGTAAAACTAATTGAAGAAAAGAAACCGGATGTAATCCTAATGGATATTCAACTTAAGGATGGTACAGCCTTCGATCTTCTAAAAAAACTCAATGTTATTCCACAAAACGTCATATTTATCACCGCATATAATCATTTCGCCATTAAAGCGATCAAGTATGGTGCACTAGACTACTTATTAAAACCTGTTGACCAAATTGAACTAAAAGAAGCGCTAGAGCGCTACCGTCGTCGCAGTGACAATAATCCACAATGGATGCAGCAGTTAAATATGGCACATGGAGCTATGCAGCATGGCGATTTACCAGAAAGTATTGCATTGACATCCATTCATAATGTGCGTATCGTTGCTGTTCACGACATCGTTTACTGTAAAGGTGATGGTCCATATACTTTTTTCTTTCTGAGTGATGGTTCCAAGGAACTTATATCCAAACCCCTGAAATATTATGAGGAATTGTTACCCGCCCCCTACTTCCTACGCACCCATCAATCCTACCTGGTCAACCGTAAGTACATTACCGGTGTCAACCGTTCGGAGTATATTGTATTGAAAAATAAAGAAGAAATTCCCATTTCATCGCGACGGAAAAACATAATTTTAACCCAGCTTTTTCCAGAGAAATGAGATATCTATTACAAAGTATTTTCTTTATGCTGCTTATTTTACATCTTGTAGCTTGCAGCAAAAAACCGACTTTTTCAGCTCAGGATAAGGAGACTATTTTAAAGCAGATAAAGGAGCTCGAAGATACGAGGTTGACCCGTACGAATGGTGACTCACTGAAGAAAGCCTGGCGACAACTTGGCGAAAATCCTGATGTAAAAAAAGACAGCGTATTCTTTGCAAAGGTTAAGTACAATACTGCCCGCTTATATGCCATGCTTCAGCAAGATTCCGCTGGCTTTTTCGTGGAGCAAGCACTTGAATTAATCGAACCTACAACCGGTAACCTAAAATACAAGGCGCTTATCTACAATGGCATTGGCAATATCCGCAGCGTCGAAGCGAAAGAACGTGAAGCCGGCTATTACTACAACAAAGCAGCTGCCATCGTCCTCTCAGACAGTACTGCAGGACTTTCTGCTGAAGCGAAATCGGCCATCTTGCTCTCGGCAGCACAAAATAACCTGAGTTCGTTTCAGTACAATCTAGCTGAAAAGATGAATCGGGCGGCACTCCCACTTTCAGATTCGCTTCCAGAAGGGCATATCAATCGCCAGCGCGTATTCGTACAAATGATTCAGGTGCTAAATGCATTGCAGAAACCTGCAAAAGAAATCCTTCCCTATCTCCAGAAACTGGAAGATCTACACCGAACATTTCCAGACAAATATAACATCAGTTTTTTATACGATTCGAAAATACAGTACTTTGAAACAACAAAACAGCAAGATTCTTTATTACATTATCAGTTGCTTAAAATAGAAATTGATGAAAGCTCGGGCAATATAAAGGAGTCTACGGTTTTAATGAATAACCTGTTCGTAAATTATTGCAATGTTGCGGCAATTTATGTAGTATTTAAAAATCCGAAACAAGCAGCACAATATATAGTAAAAGCAAAAGAGCTTAGAACACAATTCCCTAAATTGATTTTTCCCCATAATGAAATACTCTTTCAAAAAAGCTTAGCCGAACTGTACCGTTTACAGGGCAAAAAAGAAGAAGCTATAGCTGTCCTAAATCATATTGTGCAATTACAGAAAGATGTCTATCATTCGGAAAACACACAAGCTATTGCCGAAATGAATGCATTGTATCAACTACAAGCCAAGGACCAGTCCATTCGAACTTTGAATGAAAGTATTAAGATCAATAAACTACAGTTACAGCAAAATCGCCTGTGGCTGGTAATATCCTCTTTGGGTCTTATCTTATTGATTATTATATTGTTCTTTCTATACTATAGTTTCCGTCAGCGACGCCTAAGTCAGGAGAAAGAAAAAGTCCTGCTGCAGCAACAGTTACTGCGCACACAGATGGAACCACATTTTATCTTCAATACCTTAGCAGCGGTCCAGAGTTTTGTGCGATTAGATAAGAAAGAAAGTGCTATCAAGTATCTCAATCGCTTTAGTCGATTGTTGCGGAGCAATCTCGAGTTAAGCCGGGAGAACCTGGTGCCTTTAAACGAAGAGATCGAAACACTGGAAAACTATCTGACCTTACAGCAAATGCGTTTTGAGAATGCTTTTACCTATCAGATCACACAGCCAGACGAGCAGGATCTCAGTGCCATCATGTTACCTCCAATGTTGATACAGCCTTATGTCGAAAATGCCCTACTACATGGTATTGACCTCGAAACCTGTAAAGGCAATATCGACATTCGTTTCCAATTGGAGGACGATATTTTATCAGTGGACATCCTTGATAGTGGCAAGTCTGAACCAAATGTTCAGGAAACTCCTCATCGCTCACTATCCGGGACCATCAGTCACGAACGCATGCAACTCCTGGGCAGGAAAGCAAGCATAAAAATCACAAAAAATCCTGCAGGCGGGACACTTGTCAAATTGCAAATACCAGTTACATCCTGATTATTTTTAAGGCGATGATTGGGTTATTCTTTATATTTCAATTCGGTTTATTTGTACTTGCTACTATTATTGCATTGGATCTGGCCCCTATTGCAATTTTCCTGTTTTACCAAAAAGATAAAACGCACTTACTTAGGAAATATGCCCGCTCATTGCCTTGCTATTTTTTGCAACGAAGGTTGATACAATGAATTTATTTCAATAGACAGCATATAGGCCAAATGTCGAATCCTTAAGATTGATAATTGCGAATCGTAAAAACTATTTACGATTCGTAAATATCACTGTTGTAGCCAGCATTCCTTTCTTAGCTTTGATAAAAAAAGAATAGTAAATACATGAAAAATACATTTTTCAATATCACATGCATTAGACGAATCATAAGTTTCACTATTCTTATTGTTATAACTAGAAATATTATGGCACAAGACGTCAATCATTATATCGCAACTGGTAAAGATAGAACCAAGACGATCAGCGGACAGTACGGTGATCTCAATGGCATCTGTCTCTTTGAAGACGGAAAATTCATGCTGTATGGTTATGCCACCATGGTCTTTGGATCCTATGTGTTTGAAAAGGACTATCTTCTTTTCTATCCAGACCGGTTACCGCAATTTCAACTATATGCAAGCCATAACCCCACTTTAGGAGATGATGTATCTATCAATTTTAGAGGCTTCGAAGAAGGAAAGACTTTTGTACAGTTTGGAGACAACAACATGCAGCCTCTTTTCAACGATGGGGCCAATTGCTTCGATTTCCCCTATATCTATGAGCAATCACAGCCCATATCGCAGTTGAAATTCTCTGTACAAAAGGAAGATTTTGATGCTGAACCAGCATACCAGACGTTCCACTATCAAAATGACAAACACTTCAATGACTTCATTGCAATCTATAATAAACCCCAGCGAGCACGGGCAAATTTCGCTGCCTATCTATATTTAACTGAAGATAAAAGGCTTGCCATAAGCCTTTCCAATTATGGCGGCAGGGAGGGCTTTTTAAGAGAAAACCAAGTAGCTCCAACCCAAGAGCGCTGGCTTGAAATACTCGCAATGAAAAAAGAATATGAAAGTGCGGGAAGCATTGAGCCGATGGCAATCTTCTCCAGTGCAGCGTATAATATTTCTTATCCCGATCTGGAGGAATATAATTTTAACAAAGCGACAAATCAATACATCAGCAAGTCCGTTGGGGATAATGATCAAGGAAGTGCTCAGGATGATCGCTTCCTGCGTCAATATACGAAAGAACCATTGGTACCCAAACAGGACAAGTTTGATATCAAAGCCGCCACCGCCCCAAGTTTATTTTTTTCCAGCTGTAGCCAATCTGACGAATCGTATAATCACATCAAAAGAGGAAAAGAAAAGGTTAAATGATCAGACAAACCTCCAGATGTCGAGAATGTCCGCGTTCAATTTCATTGCCACTTTGGGAGTCAATAACCGTTGGACACATAGGCCAAAAATCTCTTTCCATACAGATTGTCCGGTCGTCCCCCCTTACCAAAGCCCAAATCTTTCTTAGTAATTTCAATTAAATTACTTAACTTAGCATATAGACCAAACGATTACGTTTTGAACACAATTCTTAAATTTATAGTTGCTTAGTTAGCCTCACAAACCACAGGCTAATCATTCTTTTATTTGGGTAATCCTATCCAAACAGGTTTTCATTTGATTTTATTATTCACCCAACCACAGTAGCGAATGTCTCTTTTTTGCTATACAGCCTATCCATACACTCGTGTTTTGATAGCAGAAACATCGTGAATAATATCAAAAAAATTAATAAAGAATATTAAGCACGACTATAAAAAATGCAAAAGAAATATACATGGACTATCAGTCCTAAGAATACCCCAATACTCAAGAAATCATGTAGCCACTGCGATAGTAAACAATTTTATTGCAGTGAAAAATTCAGAATAAATGCACAGAAAAAAAACGTTGACGTATGGTTGATTTATCGCTGCGTAAAATGCGACAGCACATACAATTTGATTTTATTTTCACGTACCCGACTCACTGCAATAAACAGTATATTGTTCAACAAATTTCAAAACAACGATACGGAACTGGCTTGGAAATATGCATTTTCTGAAGAAATGAGAAGAAAGAATAAGGTGGAAGCCGATTTAACTACAGTAAGCTATGCTTTGCAATATGATCAGATTTCAAACGATGAATTGCTGTCTTCGAATGAAAGGGTCTTAACATTCGAGGTCGACTATCCCCATGATTTTCAACTTAGGCTATCATCACTGATTCGCGCCTGTCTCAACCTTTCCTCAAGACAGCTTGACCAACTAATCATGCAAAAAGCAATTACGGTAGCTGGAAAATACGTACAGAAAAAACATAAGGCAAAAGACAGAGACTGCATTGAAATTGACTGTCAAAAACTTAAAAGTTTACTGTGTAACGAGATCTAGAACATACTGTAACGGATTGATCTGGCCCCTGATTCTCGGAGATCAAATAGCCAGCAATTTTTGGAACTGTTTTTTACTGGAAAGCCATAGCGTATCACAAAAAAGGGAACCGTTGGTTCCCTTAATTTTTCATTTCAAAATGAAGTACTTTTTATGAGATATTTTACATACCTATTTTTGCTGAAGTTTATCCGACAGCATCTTCATATAAAAACCGCCTACCACACTACGCGCCTTAAAATTCTCACGTATCCCCGTATTCGCATCGTAAAAATCATTTAGTGGAACACGGGATTCTGTTCGGATCGCATGGTTGTAGACCGGATGCACCAGAGCTTCGAATTCATCCCGTGTTGGTGCAAATGTAGCTGTCCACAAAATCCAGTCGTTTTTGGTATATGCTTTTCGGCTATCCAATGGAATTCCAAATCTACTTTGTTTAGTCAGGTAATACTTGATCTCCGTATCATAGACTTTCTGCGGAAACAGATGTAGTCCCAGCACCTTGTCCCAAATCAGATTATATTTTTGGCTCCAGGTGTTTTTATTGTCAAATGTCAGCGCGTAATGGTCTCCAGCATCAGCCATTTCCATCCATTTTGGCACCATCTCCTCGGCGATGGCACGATATTTCTTCGCCGTCTCCATTTCACCGATCGCTTCAGCCATTTGCGCATAACAGGCAATCCCGACGATAGCCTTTACCGATAAGTTTACATTGCGGGCAAGATGGCCCGCAAAATCATCTGTACACAATTGCGTTTTAGGGTCGAAACCATCCTTTACAAGATAGTCTACCCAAGTGGTGAGCGTCTTCCAGTGCTTACGTGCATAGCTCGCATCTCCCTGTACTTTTGAAATCGCTGCTGTCAAAATAATCATATTTCCGGACTCTTCGACAGGCATTGGCTCGCCGTAAGTCTGTCCATTGGCCAATGGATATGTACCCAGGTCATGTGCCGCCCAAGGGTGAGGATATTTGCCACTTTCACTAAAATAAAAGATACCCGTCAACATGCCTTTCAATAATTCCGGATTATAGATCAGGTATAGAGGTGCCGATGGATAAGTGACATCGACCGTATTAATAAAACCGCCACTGTTGTTCTCTTTGGATAGCCAGAGCAATTCGTCCTGTGGACTTTTCACCAACGTGTGCGCAGCAATACTCTGACGATAGGCCAGTGTTGTCAAATGCGCATATTCCTTTCCGCCAGACTTTAGCGCGTCAGCGTAAACCTGTTTATCGAAAGCAACACATTTGTCCATTACGGAGCGATATTCGTTGGCTGCTAAGGTAAGCTGATTTTCAATAGTTTCCTTACCTGAATTATTCCACCAAGGACGTAGGTTATTTTTGAAATATTGAATCGCATAAATTTCATCATAGCCGAGTTCAACAAAACGTTCAACTTCCTTATTCCCCACCATCCCAAATGGAATGACCGTATTCAATGATAATGCTGTTCCTTTGGTAGTTGTTGAATTCGTATTCCCTTTTCTAAAGTTATCCACAGCAATAGCCATCGGACTTACAAACTGCTGTGCTTGATTCTCTTTCGGTGAAGCCACATAAAAATAGCCCCAGTCAATTCGCATATCATCGGCGCCCTTTTGCAACATGGGTTGTTCGACTGTTCCCGTTTTCAAAATAGCTAATTTGTCTGTTTCATATTTTTCAGCAGTAACTTCCTGTGAAGGTTTATAGACCGCAATGTTGGAGGCTGCACTTAGAAAAACCTTTACGGCATGTTGTTTTCCATCATTTGCCTTTATCTGGTAGGTAATATAAGAAACAGGTCTAGCCAATAGATTCAGATCATCCATCAGTAGCGGCGACGTAAAGGTAAGCTTCAGGTCGACTTGGCCTGCCTGGAACTTATATATGGTACGTGTGGCTGTTATCTCCACATCTTTCTGTACGGCAGTTTGTATTCTAGCTCCTTCCTCTTTTAGCTTATCTACGAGGCCAAAGTCAAGAAAACGTCCCCCAGCAGTATTGCGCAGATGAATAGCGAGCTGATTTTGACCCGCCTTTAGGTCAGATTTATTTATCGGCAAGTACTGGAAGTTGTTTGTCCAGCCCGCTTTTTCATAAACCTTTTTTCCATTTAAAAACACGACCACATTATCATCATGGTTCAATTTTAAGAAGAGTTCGTTGATCCCTTGCGGGTCGGTCACATTAAAGGTACGACGCACCCAGATATCATCTGATTTCCACAACGTCTTGACCTGTTTTTGATCATCCCCTAAAGGGGCAGCACCTGATTTCCAGCCGCTGGCTTTATATGAAGCCGATTGCCAGTCTCCTTGGGGTTTAGACTCGGTATATTGCACCGTAAAAGACTGATCTTCGGCTGTGGGAAGAATTGTTTTATAATGGGGTTCCTCTTTACCAAGAAAACGATAAATATTGCCGTCGACATTGATCAGTCCTAGGAGCGAATGATCCGCTTCGGTCCAATGTTTGGTAGTCGATGCATTCAACTGATCCGTCATTGACCAGATACTAAAGTTTGGATTATGGGTGATCAATGGGTAGGCTGGCGCTTTTCTTTGTTGCGCCTGTGCATCAAAAATGCTCGATATACAAGCTAATAGGCAACAAATACTCAGCTTTCTGAGTTTGTGCATCTTAAGAATAGGTTTTTTAAAGGGTTTAATCATATATTTTGAAAAAATTAGCGACCTAACTGTTTTTCAGGCGTAAAAAAGAATTATTAAGAATGCCTAAAGAAAAACATGAGTATCACAACAAATAACGTTGGAATAACTGACATTCAACAGCCTCTTCGTATCATTTTATATGCAATTTATATCATATTACAGCAGTCCGCACATCGATTAGTGGATAAAAAAGACAATGGTAAAAGATAAGAACATCCGATAACTGGGTTCAACAAAAAACATTATTATCTTTGGCTATCCGATCAGGATCAGCTTGGTTAGACTGATCGATTGGAATCAATTTTACCTTGGAGCATATGAGAAGATTTTACATTTTTTTCTTTACGGTTATACAATGCTTTTGTTCAACAATCGTTGGGCTTTATGCACAGGAAAATGATTCAATCAATAAAAAAGAGCTTGGTTTAAGCGCCTTATTAAACGATATCAGACAACAACAGATCAACGATTCACTCGAACGTCAGAAACTGCAGTATGAAATCGCCAGTCTCAAAAGTCAGAATAGTCCCAAGAAAGAAAATCTAAAACAGCAGCTCAATGACTTTGACGAAGAAAACAACCTGCGCAAGCAACAACTAAAAATCAAAGTTGACTCGATCAAAAAAAACTCCAAGCGGTATGCTGTCGCACCATTTAATGATACCCTTTTTTATATCTATAATAAATTGGGGTCATCCCTTGCTAAAGATCGCGCCTACAATGTAGTCAACAGGATTGAAAATCTCTATGAAGATGATTTTGTAAAAGTAGATTCCTTTAAAATCGAAAACAACGAAATCAGCGCCGACATTGTTTACAAAGATTTGATCATTACTTCCATCACAGAACTCGACGCCCTCCTGGAAGGGAAAAGCAAAGAAGAAATTGCTACACAATACCTCAAGCGTATCCAACAGGCCATCAGTCAGGAAAGAGCAGACAATAGCATCACCAAAGTGCTGATCCGTACGGGGCTTGTACTCCTTATTCTTGTGATCTTTTCGATGTTGGTGTATTTTATCAATAGATTAAAAAAGTATGGCACTAATCGCCTATTGAGCGAACGGACAGAGCGAATCAAGGATGTTAAGATCAAAAATTATGTATTCCTGACCTCGGTTCAGAAAACCCGTATTTTCATTAACATAATCAATATTGCGCGTTGGGGACTGATTGTGTTGATCGCTTTCATCATGCTCCCTATTGTTTTCAGTGTCTTTCCCTTTACGCAAAGCTGGGCATCCAATCTGATCGGACTTTTTACCAAGCCCCTGAAGAAAGCAGTCTTCGCCGTTTGGGATTATATTCCAAATCTGATCACCGTTTTTGTCATTCTCTTTGTCATGCGTTATGCCGTACGGTTTGTGAAATATATTTTTAACGAAATTGATAAAGGGAAATTAGAGATCAATGGCTTTCACCGGGAATTTGCCATGCCTACCTTTACCATTGTCCGCTTTCTGCTACAGGCCTTTACGTTGGTACTCGTATTTCCCTATCTTCCGGGAGCAAACTCTGATATCTTCAAAGGAATATCTGTTTTTATCGGAGTATTATTCTCTTTGGGATCATCCTCCGCTATTTCAAACATTATTGCCGGTCTCGTCATTACCTATATGCGCCCTTTCCGCATTGGTGACCGGATCACAATTGCGGACAAGACAGGTATTGTCATTGAAAAATCACCCTTGGTAACCCGGCTAAGGACAATTAAAAATGAGGAAATCACCATTCCAAATTCCTCCATCCTATCGGGTAATACGGTTAACTATTCCACCTTTTCAGAGGAGGGAATATGTTTTCAAGTTGAACTCACAGTAGGCTATGAAGAACCTTGGCAACGTATACACGAATTGCTCTTAAATATTCCCGCACGTATAGCACGTGTCAATCAACATCCGTCTCCATTTGTCTTACAAAAAAAACTAGATGATTTTTATGTTCTCTACGAGCTGAATGTTTATATTTCCAAATCTGCAGAAATTGAGTTGGCCAAATCCGAAATTTATCAACATATTCTAAATGACTTTCTCGCTGCAGGCATTGAAATGAATGGCCCACACCTATTTGCAAAAGTGGATCATGTACCACAATATCAGCCGAAAAACACGGGCAAATAGTATTAAAGTCTGCGGTCTATTTCTGAATCAGTGTTATTGGCATGGAGCATCATTTTGGCTAGATTTCCCAACTGTACCAGTGCAAAACGGAGTTCATCCGTCCAGGGTAGTCCTAAGCAGAGGCGCATGCAATTTTGAAATTGATTTTGCAGGGTGAACATTCGCCCCGGGGCAATACTTATTTTCTTTTTTAATCCGTAATTGTAAAGCTTTGTCGTGTCTATGCTTTTTGGCAGCTCGACCCAGAGTGCTAGCCCCCCTTGCGGTCTGCTGATCCGCGTTCCTTCTGGAAAAGATTCCGCAATCACATGGGCAAACCGTTGATAGTTTTCTAGCAATGTTTTCCGTAACTGACGAAGATGATGATCGTATCGCCCTGTCTTCAGAAAATTACCCACTGCCTCGTGAATCAACGTTGCCGACGACAAGGCATGGATTAATTTCAAACGTAGAATTTGATCCTTGTATTTCCCCGCAGCCACCCAGCCCACCCGGTAACCAGGGGCCAATGTTTTTGAGACCGAGCCACACCATAACACATTGTCCTCTTCGTCAAAAGTTTTACAACATGTAGGACGTTCGCTGCCAAAATAAATATCGCCATATGTATCGTCTTCAATCAGTGGAACAGCATGCTTAGCAAGTAAACGAACCACCTCCATTTTATTTTTATCTGGCATACAATAGCCTAATGGGGTATTGAAATTCGGCACCAGCAGGCACACATTGATTTCTGGCAACAAATCTTCCAACAACTGTACATCAATTCCCAAGATCGGATCGCAGGTCAATTCAATAACCTTCAAACCCAAACTCAGAACCAGCTGCAAAATACCGGGGTAGCAGGGACTCTCTAATGCTATCGTGTCTCCGGGCTTGGTCAATGCCATCAGACAGAGCGATAAAGCATGCATACAGCCATTCGTCGTAATGACATCATCCGCTGTCAATCGGCCATCCCAGCCCAAGGAACGGGCCGCTATCATCCTACGCAATTTCAAATTCCCCTGTAAAGGTTCATATTCAGCACCACCTGCATCCAATTGCCGGGTTGCGAGTACGATTTCCTTTTTTAATTTCGCCAAAGGCAGGAAATCTCCTGAAGGGACACCGATGGAAAACAGCGTGAGATCCTTTCTTCCCATATTGGCGTAAACACTACTGATCAGCTCATTTGGTTCAACACTATCCTCCACGAGCCGTATCTGGCCAGTTTCGGGCAGTTGTAATCTGAATTGAGTCAACGCATTCACAAAATACCCTGACTGTGGTATCGCATAAATTAGTGATTGCGCTTCCAATGCGAGGAATACCCGCTTAGCGGTATTCATGCTGATACCATGTTCTTTACTCAACATGCGCACCGACGGCAACCGTTCATTGGGCCTGAGAACACCATTTTTTATTTTACTCGCTATATTTTGAGCCAAAATACTGTATAGAAAGTCTTTTCCCATGTTGTAAATATAACTGTATCCCTTAATTAAACAAAAACTGTAACTGTACTCAATATTAACTATTCACGAGATTTGCATCAAACTATAGATCATCTGACAATGAGCAGAAATACAGAAGTAAAGAAATCATCCAATGCTTGGCTAAACGGTTTACTGGGCGTCATTATATTTAGTGGATCATTGCCCGCAACACGGATTGCAGTCTTAGATTTAGATCCATTTTTTGTGACCGTAGCCCGTGCTACGATCGCAGGCATACTCGCCCTTATCGTATTATTGATCAACAAGGAAAAATTCCCTCAAAAAACACAGTTTTTATCCCTTGGCATTGTAGCCTTGGGCGTAGTCATTGGTTTCCCCTTATTAAGTGCCTTGGCCCTACGTTATGTGACCTCCGCGCATTCCATTGTCTTTGTAGGTATACTTCCCGTATCAACTGCTGTTTTTGGTATCATACGTGGTGGCGAGCGTCCCCGCCCGGTGTTCTGGATCTTTTCGATATTGGGCAGTCTTTTTGTTGTAGGCTATGCGCTTATGCAGGGCATATCTTCCTCTCCTGTTGGCGATATACTCATGTTATTATCTGTAATTCTTTGTGGACTGGGATATGCCGAAGGGGGCAAGCTTTCAAAGACATTAGGAGGCTGGCAGGTAATTTCCTGGGCATTGGTATTTTCATTGCCGGTAGCTCTGCCCCTGACTTATATCTTTCTTCCAACCACGGTAGCACATGTAGGCATTGGGGCCTGGACAAGTCTTGCTTACGTTTCCTTCTTTAGCATGTTTATTGGCTTTATCTTTTGGTATAAAGGATTAGCCCAGGGTGGAATTGCCTCTGTTGGACAGCTACAGCTTCTTCAACCCTTCTTTGGTCTCATCTTAGCGGCCAGCCTACTTCGCGAAGAAGTAAGTATCGGCATGCTATTCGTTACCATTGCTGTCATACTTTGCGTAGGGGGTGCTAAAAAATTCGCCAGTTAACAAGAAACGAAGTACAACAGACCTTGTTGGCTGACCATTATAAAACCAACACATACATTAGTTCTTCTGCGACGGTACCATCCGGCCACTCGACCTCACGGGAATGTGTATAGGTAAAATTAAAGGCTTGATTAGCTGCCTTTGAGGATTCATTTCCAGCGCGATGTGATACAGTGATCCGTGCGCAACCTTTCTCGCGGGCCCATGCAATACGTGCCTGATAAAATAATCTTGACAGTCCTTTTCCGCGATGGGGTTCGCGAACAAAAGAAGCAATCAGAATCGCATTTGAGGCATCATCGCGGTCCACTACCACGCCCGTTAACCCGACGATAGCCTCTTGATCATATAGTCCAAACATCGCACAATTTTCATTCTCAAGTAGTGCCACCCAATCCTGCTGGCTATAAGCCGCCTCCCGCTGATAATTGCTGCCAAATACCCCCGAATCGGTACGCAATGCTTCCAGCCTAATCTTCTTATAATCTTCCCATTGTGCTGGAGTTAAGCGCCGCAATACGTAATTCTCTTTCCTTATTTCTTCTTTTACTATCATCAAAGATAAATATAACCAACAATCTCGATTAAACCCATTAAAATTGTCACTGGACTATCTGCTTTATTAAATTTGGACCATTTATTCCCATCACTTTAGCCCTATTTTTGTTGTGATTACGAAAACACCCTTGTATGTACGTACCCAAACATTTTCAATTTGAAGACTATACGGAACAGCTCGCATTTATGAAAGAATATAGTTTTGCAACGATTATATCCATTAAAAACAATATTCCGATAGCAACACAACTCCCCTTCCAGATCAAGGAACATGCAGATAAGCTATTTCTAAGTTCGCATTTTGCTGTTGCAAATGAGCAAGCCCACTGTATCGTAGAAAACAGATCATTGGTTATTTTTTCAGAACCACATGCTTATATATCCCCTATGCATTATGACAAAGAGGAAAGCGTTCCGACCTGGGACTATATCGCTGTACATGCCTACGGAATAGCTCGGATTATAAATAATGAGCAAGAAAAAATAGAAGTGCTTGAACAGATGATCAAGTCCTATGACAGTGGCTATTTGAACCAATGGCAAGGACTCTCGGACCGTTTTAAAAAAGGCATGATGCAAGGCATCGTCGCCTTCGAATTGGAAGTAACGGATCTACAAGGGCAAAAAAAGATCAGTCAGAACAAAACTGCTGCAGAGAGAGAGCGTATAGCTGCCTATTTAGAAAAAGGGGACAATCCTGGCGAAAAGAGCATTGCTAAATCTATCAGGCACTTATTATCTTAATTTATTACACACAGACAAATGGACAAAAATTCAATAAACATAACAATTCGCAAAGTGAAAATGACAGATATTGATCTATTGCAAAGTATCGCTCAGCAGACCTTCGTCGAGACATTTTCTGAAGTCAATACAGCAGCTGATATGGCGAAATATATGGTGGAAAAATTTTCGAATGAAATGCTATTAGCTGAATTGAGCAATCAAGGGTCAGAGTTTTATTTTGCGCAACTCGGTAATAGCGTCATAGGCTACCTCAAAATAAACAGTGGACAAGCACAAACAGAATTACAAGATGAGCATGCACTGGAAATAGAACGTATCTATGTATTACAAGAATTTCATGGAAAAAAAATAGGCCAGCTTCTTTATGAAAAAGCATTGGATATCGCTAGATTAAAAAATGTTAGGTTTATCTGGCTGGGTGTATGGGAGGAAAATTTTCGAGCAATTAGTTTTTATCAAAAACATGGCTTTGTCGCCTTTGATAAACATATTTTCAGATTGGGTGACGATGAACAAACCGATATTATGATGAAAAAAAATGTTGTTAACAATTAATCCCAAACTATGGATCTGACTATCAATGACAATATAAAGGCTATACTCCATCGCATCGAAAAGGCATGCCAGGCTAATGGTCGGGAACCACAAGAAGTAAAATTATTGCTTGCCACAAAAACGGTAACATCGGATCGTATTAAAGTTGCTTTAAAAGCCGGACAGACTTTGATTGCCGAAAACAAAGTGCAGGAGTTAAAGGATAAATACGAAGACCTAAAGGAAATTCCACATCATAATCATTTTATCGGGCACTTACAAACCAATAAAATTAAAGAAATCCTTAAATATAATGTATCCTGTGTGCATTCTATAGACCGCTTCGACTTAGCTCAAAAACTCCATCAGCGACTCACAACCGAAAATAAAACCATCGATATACTCATTCAGGTCAATACATCTTACGAAGAAAGTAAATATGGTGCTGCCCCAGATCTGGTTATTGACCTCGTCAGGCAGATCGCCCCTCTAAAAAGTTTACGCATAAAAGGACTGATGACGATCGGTCTTCTAAGTGCCGAAACTGAACAGGTGCGTAAATGCTTCCGCTTGCTCAAGCACATTCAACAGCAAATCATTATGCTCAATATTCCGAATGTAGAGATGCAAGAATTATCCATGGGAATGAGTGGGGACCTGGAAATAGCAATTGCCGAAGGCGCCACTATTGTACGGGTAGGTACAGCGATATTCGGACAACGAAATACTCCCGATAGCTATTATTGGAACGAGAATTTGATTTAAAAATAGAGCTTATGAATGTGCATTTTATACAACATGAAGATTTCGAAGCCCCTGGAGCCTATTTACAATGGGCATTAGCACGACACCATAAAACAAGTTTCTCCAAGGTATATCAATATGAGGCGCTACCACAAGACGGCACGATGATAGACTTATTGGTTATTATGGGTGGTCCCCAAAGTCCAGATTCGTCTCAAGAAGAATATCCCTATTATGATGCACACGCTGAAATCGCATTGATCAGGCAATATATCCATGCTGGAAAAGCCGTTGTTGGGGTCTGTTTGGGAGCACAATTGATTGGCGAAGCCTTAGAGGCAGCATACGAACCGAGTCCAGAAAAAGAAATAGGCGTCTTTGGGATCCAACTTACCCAAGACGGTTTAGCAGATCCGAAAATTCGACATTTTGGTGAATTTCTGCCTGTCGGTCATTGGCATAATGACATGCCGGGGCTCAGCCCAGCCAGTCAAGTTCTTGCAGTCAGTGCAGGTTGCCCTCGACAGATCGTAAGGTACACCGACCTAGTTTTTGGCTTTCAATGCCATATGGAACTCAATGCGGAGGTTGTCGAACTGTTAATTCAGGCAGAGAAAGACCTTCTGCACAAAAGCAAACAGGATAAATTTGTGCAGACTCCAGATCAAATCCGTGGTTACGACTATACCGAAATGAACAATAAGTTATTTCAGTTCCTCGATCACCTTGAAGCTGCCTATCGACATACAAAAACCAACTTTTAGAACAGATCACATCAATTCAAATCAGGTTCATCAAACATAGACATCAATCCCACATTACAGTGCATGTACAACAGCTTGAAAATAACCGACAGCACAGTATCTGTACTAGATTTAGCAGATTTTAGGGCCGAAATATGAAAAAAAACTGTAGATTTAGTTATCAAACAAAACGTCGATGGATTTTACACGCAAGCATTTTTTTAGATCAGCCACGCTAATCGTCTTCGGTCTGCTGTTATTTTCATGTTCGGTCAAAAAGAATGATGAAAATCTAATCTGGTATGAAAACCAGGTTATTGAACAGGCAGTACCCGAACAAGACTCGGTTTATAGAATACAGATTGGTATGATGGCCTCTTCTTTTTGGTTGGATAACAAAGGTGATGAGCGTAAAGATCAGTTATCTCTTTTACAAGAGAGTCTGAAGCAACGGAATCCCCTTACTATTGGCGTTGAAAAAGGAACCAATAAAATCATTCGTGTTACTAAATAGCAATAAACGATCAGCACTCCATAACGCTAACACGAATGATTTCAACAGGTTTTAATACCCACCGTATCCCAGTTTAGATTATAAATTTTGTTCACCCAGTCAAAATGGACTCAGGCTATTTTTTCCATTAAATAAATCTGTGGTGCCTCTTGTAGCTTTTCTTCTGCCATTTCCCCAAATGCCTGAATATAGGGTTGCTGATTATGTGCATCCAGTCCGGTCCGGTTTTCCCAGATTTCATAAAAAATAAACTGATTCTCATCCGCATCCACCTGATGCAGGTCATATTGAATACAAGCAGCTTCCTTTCTGCTCTCTTCGACCATACGCTGCAATGCAACAATCACTTCATCCCGAAATGCTGGATTTGCCTTTAAAATAGCGGTTATATAGATCTTCATGATAACTGAGTTTCAAAATAAAATACTTCTTCCAAATAGGCTTTATATTCCTTTTCGTAGTTATCCACACGCTCCTGCGTTGCACCTTTCTCCATATCGTGGAAATGGAAACTTCCAATACTTTCCAGTCCTGCAAATTGGTTCATTTTATGAAAACCGAACAGAACACCTTCATCAACAGAATGTTGATCAAAAAACTCACCTTCCAACGTAAAGGCGGTATCCGGCGCATTCCAGCTTGAAGTCACAAAATACTTTTTCCCCTGCATCAATCCACCGGTACCGTAATTAATTGCCGGATTCTTACGTGAACGACCATCGCTTCGATAGATTCCATTATTGTGTCCAGCTGTAAACACTTCATCGATATAAAGTTTTAGACGGTTAGGCACCTGAAACCACCATACCGGAAAGTGATAGACAATAATATCCGCCCATTTGAAATTTTCAACTTCGACCATTGCGTCAAACGCATCATTTACATTGGTCACACGAATTTTAAATCCATTTTTAACTAAAGTTTGCTCCGTCCAATTTGTAATTGTGGTATTAAAAGAACCACCGGAGTGTGCGAACTCCTGTCCGCCATTGATAATAAATATATTCATTTCTATTATTTTTATTATTGATAACACAAATTTCTATCATTTTTATAGATAATACAAATAATTTAAATTGTATATTTGTATCATTAAAATAATAGATATGAAATGGAACTTAGAGTGGCTTCGTACTTTTAAGGCGATTTATGACACTGGTACACTGTCGGCAGCAGCACAAGAATTATTTATTTCACAACCGGGCGTTAGCCTACATCTCAATTCGTTGGAAGCTTTTACAGGACACAAACTTTTCGATCGGTCAGCACGTCGTATGGTACCTACAGAGAAGGGAAAAATTTTATATAATTATATTATAGATCCGCTTAAAAAGCTGGAAGTAGGCGAGCAACATTTTCACAATCGGGCACTGGATGAGCGTATTACCATCAGCGTTGGTATGTGTTTTGAAACCTTTCAATACACACTTGAAGAGCATATTGCCCAGCTTCCCTTTAACCTTATTATTAAATTCGGCGAATATCCGCAGATGCAACAGGATCTGGATAATGGGCTACTCGATCTAATTATTACACCGCAAAAAGGCAATCAGCAGAATTTAGTTTATCAGCCCTTTTCAAAAGAGCGCATTGTGCTGATCGCAGGCTGCCAAACAGATACAACAGCGCTCGAAGCTTTATTGCACAACAACAAGATTAAGGAAGCTTCTGAGCTCTTAAAAAAACAGCTATGGTACAGTACCGCAGCAGATATGGATCACCTCAGGAATTTCTGGTCAACACATTTTGGCGAACATCCTGATTTCAGCCCCAATTACATTGTACCAAATATCAGTTCCATTATACGTTGTCTGAGCAATAACAAAGGCTTTTCTATTGTTCCTGATTTTTTATGTGCGGAAGCTATTGCCTCCGGCAAAATTAAACTGGTTTGGGAAGGTCAATCTCCGGTTGAGAATACCCTTTATTTCGGCACACGCAAGAAAACGATGTACCAAGAGGAAATCAGCAAGCTGGAAGCATTGCTACAGGAAAAATGGTAGATTTCGCTTATTGATTCAGCATCTTACTTAAAAATTCGGGGGTCACGCCAATATAGGCGGCCACCTGCTTTTGCGGAAGACAGGCAATCAAGCTAGGATAGCGTGTACAAAATCGTTCATAGCGCTCCCTTGCTGTCAAACGGAGGTTTTCCATGGCACGGCTTTGGTAATATACCAAGGCATTTTCCGCCAACACCCTGAAATAAATATTTAATTTTGGGATCTCGGTATACAACCTATTGAGATCCGTTTTTGCAATCATGGCGATTTCGGAATCAAATATGGCATCTACGGCAAGATACCCGGGTTTTCCCGTGACTAAGCTATACATATCCCCAATCCACCATCCTTCGGGAGCAAACTGCTGAATATATTGATACCCATTTTCATCTACACAATAACTGCGCAGACAGCCCGAGACGACGAATAAAGCATAACGGCTCACATCTCCCTCCAACAACAAAAATTGTTTTTTCTTGACCTTTTTCAATTTGACACTTGAAAAGAAAAGCTCCAGCTCCTCTGCATTAAGATCAATCTGATTCAGGATGCTCTCTGCCAATATATGTTGATCCATATGATAATGCTGATTGGTATACGACAAATATAGTCTATCCCTATCGTCGAACCAAGGATTCCGGCAATTTCATCCCCCTGCTCTACGACCGGCTGTTTAGTAAATCGTTGGTCCCCTCCAGCGGCAAATGCGCGACCAGCGGTTCACAAGGCACGGGAAGTGCTATAATCCTTACAGGTCTCTATATATTTATTTCCGCATTTACGCAAGCCAGCACCTTCTACCGGACAAGTAGAATTTATACGCAAAAAATATTTCGGATATTTCATAACTTCACAGGGAACAAGCGATAAATAGATCATTTCTCGATGAAAGAACATCAATATAAAGCGACCATCGAATGGACGGGCAATTTAGGAAGCGGCACAGATCATTATAAAAATTATGAACGAAGCCACAAGGTCAGCATAAAAGATAAAGTTATTATACAGGGGTCTTCTGATCCTGCCTTTCGTGGGGATCCCAACAAGCACAATCCCGAAGATCTCCTACTAGCATCCTTATCTTCCTGCCATATGTTATGGTATTTGCATTTCTGTTCGGTCAACAATGTGATCGTCGAAGCCTACATTGATCATGCTACCGCAATTATGATAGAGGAAGAAAGCGGCAGGGGCTTCTTTAAAGAGGTTGTTCTTAGTCCCTCGATCCGTGTACGGCAACCCGAAATGATCGCCAAAGCAATAGCTCTCCACCAAAAAGCCAATGAATATTGTTTTATTGCAAATTCAGTGAATTTCCCGGTACGACATCTTCCTCAGGTAAGCGCCGGAGAGTAAGCTTATCTATTCCCTAAACGTTCCTGTAGTTCCCTTCTAAAGGTGATCCCAACAGGTAAGCGTTTATCATTGATGTGAACCACACCATGTTCATATTTGCTGACCTTATTGATGGGGGCAATATACGATTTATGGATGCGGACAAATTTGGACGCAGGCACCTGCGTTAAAATCTGTTGGGTGGTACTGGCAGTAAGGTAAGTCTGTGCCGGTGTTACAATTTTCACATAATTACCAAAACTCTGGATAAAATCGATTTGGGAAAGCTTCACCTCAATCAACCGTCCATCCATACGGATACTAATTGTTTTTGGCTCCTCCTCCTGTGGTATTGTACTTTGGTTAAAAGATAGAAAGCGCTGTACAGCTTTAATAAAACGAGGAAAAGATATCGGTTTCAACAAATAGTCCACCACCCCATAGTCATAGCTTTCCAACGCGTACTCCGAATAAGCTGTTGTCAAGATGGTTTTGGGTGGATTGTCCAACATTTTCAAAAATTCCATTCCGGTAATCTCGGGCATATCAATATCCAAAAAGATCAGGTCAACCCGGTTATTGCGCAGATATTCCAGTGCTTCGAAGGCATTATAGCACTGAGCGACCAATTCCAGATCAGCACTTCTTTCAATATAATTTACCAATACATAATGTGCTGCCGGTTCGTCGTCAACCACAATACAGCGATTTTTCTCCATGGCTAAAGATTTATAACTAAAGACACCTCAAACTCCTCTTTACTTGCATTTGTATTTAACTGATAGCGGTTGGGATAGAGCAATTTCAATCGGGCTATCGTATTTTCCAGACCTATTTTTGCTGAAAAAACATTCCGCTTTTTCACTGGAACCGAATTTCGTACATGCAAATATAAGTTACCTTGTTCAATCCTGATCGAAATTGCTACGTAACAATCTTCTATACTACAGGTGCCGTGCTTAAAGGCATTCTCGACAAATGTGATCAAAAGCATCGGTGCGATCTGATACTTGATTCCCTCTTCCCGTTGAAAATCAACGTCAATCTTGGTTCGATAGCCCAGACGTTCGCGTTCCAATTCAATATAACTCGATATAAAGTCAATCTCATCATCTATTGAAACAAACTCCCTGTCACTGCTTTCCATCTGATAACGCAATAGTTGCGATACCTTGATAATCAATTCAGAGGTACGTTCCGGGAATTTAAGGCTGATCCCATGGATGGTATTTAAGGTATTAAACAAAAAATGGGGATTCAGCTGTTTTTTCAGATTAGACAATTGCGTCTGATTGGAGAGCAGTTCCCGTCGTGTTTTCAACCGCTGGAAGCGATAGAATTCAATAAATTGGATGCTCCCCAAAATACAGATCAACGAACCTAATAACACACCAACCTGATAATGAAATGTTTTCTGCGCAATACTCTTATATAGGAAACAGTTTTTATAGATAAAATTCTCCGTTATTTCTTTTAAAACCAAGGCAAATACCAGCAATATGGCGATAGAGGATAGCGCATACAGTATGGCCTTATTCTTTTTGAGCAGAAGCGGCAGCAGAAAAAAACGATTCACCTGCGCATGAATATATAAGATCAAAAAATAGATCACCCCCATAAAGAAGCCTTTCCAGCTCAAAATCAGAATCCAGTCATTTAATGTAAACAGGATAAACGAGAAAACCAGTAAGAAGGTTTCCTGTATGATCTTATTTTCCAGAACTTTTCTCATACGCCCTTATTTTGTTAAAAATCTGTTACAAAGTAAAAGTATTAAGTTTATAACAACCGAAAAATAAATGACGAATTACATTGGTCACTTTTAAATGCCATAGATCATTTTAAACCGACTATACAACGAGCTTCAGTCCTATCTTCGTTTCCATAAAATGATATATAACCTATGCTGAAATTGAATTTAGTGTTGTCATTGGCTGTATCTCTTGCGACCTCAACCTCATTTGCACAAAAGCTTACTATCCGTGATGCCGTAGAACAAGGTCTTGCAAATTATGGAATTATTAAGGCAAAGGCGTATTATGTCCAGTCAGCACTACAGACCAACGAACAGGTAAAACGCGACTTCTGGCCTAATTTGACCGTCGCAGCACAACAAGTTTATGGAACCATCAACGGACAGAATGGTCCCTTGTATGGATTTGGGGGACTCGGTGTTGCTTCTTCGGGCGCGGCACTTCCGGAGCAAAATTGGAATTCCGCTTTTGGAGCGCTTTATCTTGCCAACATCAATTGGGATATCTACACCTTTGGCCGCAGAAAAGAGCGCATCGAATTGAGTAAAGCGGACAGCAAACGATTGGAAATTGACCTCCAGCAAGAACAATTCCAACATAAGATCAAGATTGCTGCAGCCTACCTGAATCTTCTGGCAAGCCAGCGCCTTCAAAAAAATCAACAGAAAAACCTGGAGCGTGCGCTGGTATTCTTCAACATTGCGGCCACCAAAGCCAAGAATGGGATTTTGCCCGGTGTCGATTCAACCTTGGCCTCGGCAGAAGTATCCCGCGCGAAGATCAGCTTGAATCAGGCCGGAGAAAATGTGAAGGAGCAAAACAACAAATTAACGGTACTGATGGGGATCAACGCAACAGACCTTCAGATTGACACTGCACTGGTCACAAAAACACCTACCCAGCTCCTGAACACCGACCCGACGTTGGTGGACAATAACCCTGTGCTTCAATATTACAAAAGTCGGATTGAAGTTGGTGAACAACAGCTGCGACTGTCAAACAAGGAATATCTGCCCACCTTATCAGCCTTCGGTGTTTTTCAGGCAAGAGGTTCTGGCTTCAAAAGCAATTACACGACAGACCTCCATGCCTTTACAAGAAACTACTGGGATGGTATCCGACCCAATCGACAAAACTATCTTTTGGGCTTAGGGATTAATTGGAATCTAACCACAATCGCACGTATCAACAAAAAAATCAGTGCACAACGACATACCAACGATGCTTTACGGGAGGAATATCAAACCACCGCAGCACAATTTGTTGCCCAGCTGGATGCCGCCGACGTTAAGATCAGATTAGCGCAACAGAGCGATATCGAAGCCCCGCGACAAGTGTCAGCGGCCCAACAGGCTTACAACCAAAAGATGGCTATGTACAAAAACGGTCTGGCAACACTTGTGGATGTCACTCAGACCCTATATACACTTAATCGAGCCGAAACAGATCGCGAAATCGTCCATATCAACCTCTGGCAATCACTTTTGCTGAAAGCCGCAGCAGTTGGAGATTTCGATATTTTCAACAAAGAACTATAAATAACACCGCATGAATTTAATCCGTTTTGCCTTACGTAAGCCGATCTCCATCCTTGTGCTGGTTATGGGACTTATTGTATTTGGAATAGGCGCAGTACGCACAATCAAGGTAGACATTTTACCCAAAATGAACCTTCCTGTTATTTATATTGCGCACCCCTTTGGAGGTTATTCTCCAGATCAGATGGAATCTTATTTTGCTAAAAACTACGTCAATATCCTGCTTTTTGCCAACGGTGTCAAATCCATTGAGACCAAAAATATCCAGGGGCTGACCTTAATGAAGATCTCCTACTACGAAGACACCAACATGGCGCAGGCTGCCGCCGAATTGAGCGCATTGGCCAATCGTATCCAGGCCTCCTTCCCGCCCGGATCGCAACCGCCCTTTATTATCCGCTTTGACGCCTCTTCACTTCCAGTAGGGCAGCTGGTACTCAGCAGTGACAAACGCTCTAACAACGAACTACAGGATCTTGCCAACGTCTATGTACGGGCTTCTTTTACCTCGATACCGGGATTACTTTCCCCCCCACCATTTGGAGGTAGTCCACGTACAATCGAAGTCAATGTCGATCCGGATCTGATGCGCAGTCACAACATGACCCCCGATCAGGTCGTCGAGGCATTAAAACTCAACAACCAGACCGCGCCCGCCGGAAATGTCCGTATAAAAGATAAAAACTACATTACACCCACCAACAACACCATTCGTGATGTGAAGGATTTTGAAAAAATCCCGCTATTTAAAGGCGGCGTACAAAATCTCTATCTGGGTGATATAGCTACAGTAAAAGATGGTGCCGATGTTACGGCAGGTTATGCACTGGTTAATGGTAAACGATCAGTCTACGTCAGCATTGCCAAGGCCGGTGATGCCTCCACTTGGGAGGTCGTACAAAATCTGAAGGCCGCACTTCCAAAAATACAGAATACCCTGCCCGAGGATGTCAAATTATCCTATGAGTTTGACCAATCCGTCTATGTCATCAACTCCGTCAAAAGCTTGATTACCGAAGGTGCTATCGGAGCAATACTCACCGGTCTGATGGTCTTATTATTTTTGGGCGACCGTAGAGCGGCTTTAATCGTTATCCTAACAATCCCAATCTCCGTTATTTCGGGCGTACTCTTCCTGAAATTATTTGGACAGACAATCAATCTGATGTCATTGAGTGGATTGGCACTGGCAATCGGTATCCTCGTTGACGAGAGTACGGTTACGATAGAGAATATACACCAGCATTTGGATATGGGCAAGCCAAAAGCATTGGCAATCTGGGATGCCTGTAAGGAAATTGCCCTGCCAAAGCTGTTGATTTTATTGTGTATCCTCGCCGTATTTGCTCCCGCGTTTACAATGACAGGTATTCCGGGATCCCTATTCTTGCCCTTAGCCCTATCCATTGGATTCTCCATGATCATCTCCTTCCTGCTGTCACAGACTTTTGTACCGATCATGGCCAACTGGCTAATGAAAGATCATCACAAAACCGGTCCCCATAAAATAAATCCAAAAGGATTGAATGCAGATGAAGTAAAATTTGCCGAAACAGGCCTATCCGTCGAATCCGAACAAGATACGCTGAATCAGAAGAAACTTCTTGTCGAACGGGAAGATTTTAACAATGATGGCAAGATCAGCCTGTTTGAACGCTTCAGGAATCGGTTTATGAAAATGATCGACCGACTGTTCAAACAGAAGAAAATTATCACCATCGTCTATCTAGGCGCTGCCATAAGCCTGGTGCTCGTGTTGCTCAATACGATTGGACAGGACGTATTTCCAAAGGTCAATTCGAGCCAGTTTCAGATGCGTCTGCGTGCGGTTGAAGGAACCCGTATTGAACGTACCGAAGAGAAAGCCAAACGCGCCTTGGCCGAACTTGAAAAACTCGTTGGAAAAGAACATATAGGGATCTCCTCTGTGTACATTGGCCAGCACCCAGGACAGTTCTCCGTATCGCCGATCTATCTCTTTATGGCCGGACCCCATGAGGCAGTTTTTCAAATCGCCCTTAAAGATTACGAGCACGATATGGACAGCTTCCGTGATGAATACAGAAAACGGCTCAAAGCCGCCCTTCCAGATGTGCAAGTTTCCTTTGAACCCATCGAACTCACCGATAAAGTCCTGAGCCAAGGTTCACCAACACCGATCGAGGTGAGAATTGCCGGCAAGAACAAAAAGAACAATGAGAAATATGCTGGTAAATTAATCGAAGAGCTGAAAGCTATTCCCTATTTCAGGGATGTACAGCTGGCACAATCGATCAAATACCCATCCTATGACATCAATATTGACCGGGTACGTGCCGCTCAGCTCGGTATTGACCTTGCTGAAGTAACCCGATCATTGATCGCGGCAACATCCTCCTCCCGTTATACAGAGAAAAATACCTGGATTGATGAAAAAGCAGGGCTGTCCTACAATGTGCAGGTACAGGTTCCCATTGATAAAATGAAAGACGAAAAAGAAATTGGAGAAATACCATTGTTAAAAAATTCGTCAAGGCCGATACTGAGCGATATTGCAACCATTACGCCATCCTATACTTATGGTGAGAACGACAACTTAGGTGCAATGCCCTACATTTCTGTCACGGCTAATATCGATCATACCGATCTAAAAACAGCCTCCAATGATGTACAACGTAGTATCAAAGCGTTGGGCGAACTTCCACGCGGTCTTTCGGTGGAGCAAATCGGATTGGGAAAAGTATTAAATGAAACCATGGACAGCCTACAGGCCGGTCTGGCTGTAGCAATTATTGTGATATTTCTGATGCTGTCGGCCAACTTTCAGTCGTTCAAAGTATCCATGGTTGTCCTCACCACCGTACCAGCAGTTGTCCTTGGGTCCTTGCTGATGCTCTTATTGACCGGTTCAACGCTTAACCTGCAATCCTATATGGGTATTATTATGTCCGTGGGCGTATCCATCGCCAATGCGGTACTATTGATCACCAATGCCGAGCATATCCGCAAACACAATCAAAATGCACTGGCAGCAGCACGCGAAGCAGCCTCGCTGCGTCTACGTCCTATTATTATGACCAGTTTGGCCATGATTGTCGGGATGTTGCCGATGGCCATCGGTCATGGTGAAGGCGGTGAACAGGTAGCCCCATTGGGACGAGCCGTTATCGGCGGTTTACTCTTCTCCACCTTTGCCGTATTGGTGATTTTACCTTTAATATTTGCCTGGGCACAAGAGAAAAGTAGCACTCAATCGATCTCCTTAGATCCCGAAGACAAAGAAAGTAAACATTATATCGCAGCATTAAAACCTTTATCATGAAACATAACCTTCTAATAATATTATCCGCGGTAGGCCTACTCGCCTCCTTAACCGGATGTCAGTCTGCTGCCGAAGAAAACAGCAAAAAAGCAGCAGTAGCGACACCAAGTCCAGCAATGGAAACATTTGCGCCATCCAAACAGAAACTAACAAACAAAATGCAGATACCGGGCGAGATCAGTGGATTCCAGCAGGTAGAAATTTATGCCAAAGTGAGCAGCTATGTACGGGCATTAAAAGTTGATATTGGCAGTCGGGTTCAGGCTGGACAGCTGTTAGCAGTACTTGAGGCGCCAGAATTGAGCTCCCAGTTGTCGGCTGCAAAATCAAGGTTAAAGTCGCAGGAAGCGATTTACATGGCCACCAAAAGTACATACGATAGACTCTTCGAAACCAGTAAAGTCGAAGGTACTGTCGCCCGACTGGATCTCGAGGTTGCCGAAGCAAAAAAGAATGCTGATTTCGCCCAATTTCAGGCGGCGAAATCAGCCTATGCAGAGGTACAGAACCTATTGAACTACCTCGAAATACGCGCGCCATTTGATGGCGTTATCGCTACTCGGAATGTCAATCAGGGTGCGTACGTCGGACCAGCAGGCAGAGGTTCGGAGATGCCCATCATGACGATCCAGCAACAGAGTAAGCTCCGTTTGGCTGTCGCCGTACCCGAGCAATACGCCGGTTTCCTGGCAGCCGATCAACCGCTGCAGTTTACCGTAAAATCCTTGCCGGGCCAACAGTTTTCAGGTAAGATCGCACGCAAGTCAGGCGCGCTGGATAGCCGATTCAGATCTGAACGTGTTGAAATCGACATTAGCAATACCAACAACAAACTCCTCCCGGGTATGGTCGCGGAGGTCGAGTTGCCGCTAACTTCTCAGGATAGCACCTTTGTTGTCCCCAAAACAGCAGTCTTTACTTCGGGTGAAGGAAGTTTTGTTATCGCCGTTATAGATAACAAAACAAATCGTGTGCCAGTACAAAAAGGACGCAGTATTGACGGACAGGTAGAAATCTTTGGCAACCTTAATCCGACCATGCGGCTCCTGAGTAAAGCCGATGAAGAAATCGCGGATGGCACTACGGTTAAATAAAAAAGGAAGCTGTCCTAAAAATAAAAGTGAAGCCCATGCGCATTGAACGTTGAAAAGAGGCTCTCGGGAATAAGGATGAATTAAAAGCCAATAGGCTGTCCATAAATATCGGACGCCCTATTGGCTTTTATCATTTTTAAACGACTATATCCCCATAAATTTAAAGGCATTGGCAGATTTAAATAGTCCATTTGAGATGCCATTAATTGCTAAGCTTTGTTTTAAATCCAATTTCATTACAGGGGCACCCTTTTTCAAATCAAATTTAGTAAGGTCCACCCATAAAGTTCCGGGGTTCAACACATTCTCAAAATAATAAACTTTATTCTTTTGATCTGCGACTGACCGCCATCGGGTAGAAGAAATATTAGGCTCAGTTTCCGAGCTGATACCAAATGGGACAGAGCAATTACGAATAACGCTAAATACACTCGCGACAGCAGTTCGTGTATCCTCCGTTTGTGGGATGGCATTGATATAATACGAAGCACGCACAAAACGATCCGCAGCCCGATTGGTACCCGGAAGCATTATTGTCCCTGGGATTCCCTGCCAGTATCTGTTTAAAGCGAGCTGTTCCTCAAATACGGGTGAATTTGTCATCACCGTATATGCGGCATTATGGTGAATAACCAATTTTCCATTGATATATTCAAAGATGGCATTGTCACCCGTTGCATCCGAAAGGGATAAGTGTACGGTTGTAAACTTTTCGGTTCCCGGAATATAGTCGCTCACAATGACAAAAGGCTCGTCCTGCAACACCTTCACCGCCTCAGCTACCGTCGCAAAATTGTCAAGTACATATTGTGCCCAAGCCGAGATCGCTACCCCTTTTTTTGTTCCGGCGGGATCAAATTTAGGGTAAGTAGACTCAACCAGCCAAAGTACATTGGCGACCAGTCCCTTTTCATTCAGTCCATCCACGGTCGCAATATCCCAGGCACTAGCAATCACACTACCATATTGTGATGTCCAGGTCAGCGATTGCGGCCCCACTTCACCACTTCTTTGCATACCCCGCGGAAATACCCAAATGTTAGCAGCAATGTCATCCTTCCAGTCCATGCTACGCGCTGTAATAACCGTTTGACCGGGCCCTTTGTAAACCACCCTGGTGCAGGCATTCGTCTCTCCATACAGGAGGACTGCAATTAAGATCATTGAAAAAAGATACTTCATAAAATAGTTGTTTGATATATTAACAAATACTTAATGATTTTGTTTAAACAAAACTATTAATCAAAAAAAATGCTATTAAAAGCAACTTACCCAAACAGTTTAACATTGCATCTGCTGAAAGATCTTATTTCTCACCCGCAGATTATTTTTATAGTTTGAGTCTTTTAGCATTTAACCTTATTTTTTCCTATTTTCAACATATGTAGCGACGGTGATTCGGTAAAAAAATCAATGGCTAAAGGACATGTTGAAAATCATTAAATCAGGCATAAAACTTGGACTTATCGTATTTCTGATCCAAAGTATATTGATTTGTATCGATGGGCTGCGGGACAAAAAGACCAAAGCAGCTATTGGTATTGTCCTCGGAAATAAAATCAACCCCGACGGTAGTCCGTCGGAGCGGTTGCAGGAACGATTAAACAAAAGTATCCAGCTATACAGGGCACACCGGATTCAGATGATCCTTGTCAGTGGTGGCTTCGGGAAGGAAGGTTTTTGGGAAGGCGACAAAATGAAAGACTATCTGTTACTAAACCATGTTCCAGCACAAAAAATTATTGTCGACAACTACGGCAATGATACCGAAAAAACAGTGGTCAACAGCATCCGTATTATGGACAGTCTAAACTATAAAAGTGCCATTTCCATTTCCCAATATTTCCATCAGACACGGATAAAAGCGCTCTTTCGAAAAAGGGGATTTAACAATATAGAAAGTGCAAGTCCCCTCTATTTTGAATGGCGCGATGGTTATTCCATCTTCCGGGAGTTTGTTGCGTACTACAAAGAGGCCCTGTAGGGCCGAAAAAAAGGAACTGCGTTAATCCATTTATTGTATCTTATATTTGAGTGCATCTCCAATTGATATCCATCCGGGAGCCATTCAATCAAAAAGAAGTTTGTTTTATCGTCAAAGCAAATTATATTTACGCCACACTAAACCAATCAAATGAAAGAGAAATTTATTGACAGAAGAGATCAACAGGCAAATAAAATATTTGAAAGACGAACATTAGCAAATGACTATCGAACTATTCTCCCTTTGTTAAAACCCGGTTTAGCTATCCTCGATGTAGGCTGTGGCACTGGAACATTGACTAATGAAGTTGCCTCACTTGTCGCGGACGGAACAGTAATCGGTTTAGACAACACCCAATCTTTTATTGATATGGGGAACCAACAATACGGTGACACCGCCAATCTTAGTCTGATCTGTGCTAATATTTTCAGTTATGAGCCACCACATCAGTTTGACCTGATTATGACTGCAAGAACCGTGCAATGGCTAAGTGATATTCCTACGGCCTTACAACGGTTCAAATCCTGGTTGAAACCCGGAGGGCAGCTTTCGATCCTGGATTATAACCATACCGCAATTGAATGGCACCCAGCACCACCGGCCAGTATGCAGGAGTTTTATCATACATTTCTGAAATGGCGTGCCGATGCGGGTATGAACAACCGTGTCGCAGATGAAATCGCCCCTTTGCTCCAACAACAGGGATTTACAGCCATTGAGACAATCAACGCCGATCAGACCTATACCAAGGGCGACGATCATTTTCAGACCAATCTTGGAATCTGGATCAAAGTGGCCCAGTCGCAGCAAATGGTCATAGAAGGATATATTACAGATGAGCTGCGTTTAAAAGCCATTGCAGATTACAGCAACTGGATCGAAACAGAAGCCCTATCAATGACCTTAAAAATGAATGATGTAAGGGGAAAAGCATAGATTACAATTTTATTTGTAGCTTAGTATTATTGTCAATATCAAATCAACAGCATATTTTATGAACAATCAAGCGCAGAATGTTATCGATTCACCCAGCAACAATACCGTTTTCATGGTATGGAATTTTCAGGAAAATAAAGAGCTGAAACCGGTGTTTGAACGGATCTGTGCGTTGATCATCAATCTCAATAATTCGGCTCAGGTACGTTCAACGGGAATAAAAGCGAGTATCGTCATAGGGATCAGTTATCATGCCTGGAAAAAATTGGCACTTCAGGAGCCGTTACCAAAAGAATTGCTTCCTTTTGAGCCCATCGTAGGCCAAAAGCACGTTGCTGTTGCTACCCCAGGTGATCTGCATTTTCATATTCGGGCTGAAGAGCAAAGCTATTGTATTGACATGGCAGCCGAAATTTCCGATATACTAGCAACGATTGCTGACTGCAAGGAAGAAGTCCACGGCTTTCGTTATTGGGATGGGAGGAGCATCCTAGGTTTTGTCGACGGCACCGAAAACCCGACAGGTGAGGACCGTGCTTTCTTTGGTATTATTGGCGATGAAGATCAAGCCTATAAAGGTGGCAGCTATCTTTTTGTTCAAAAATACCTGCACGATATGAACAGCTGGCGAGCCTTACCCGTATCCGAACAGGAAAAAGTTATTGGGCGAAGTAAAACCAATGATATTGAAATGTCGGATGACATAAAGCCGGCCAATTCGCACTCGGCCTTAGCTAATGTAGGCGATGACCTCAAAATCGTCAGGGACAATATGCCTTTTGGCAATATCGCCACTAATCAAATGGGTACTTATTTTATTGCTTACGCCAGTAGATTTAGTACCGTGACACAAATGCTAAAGCGAATGTTTATCGGTGAGCCTGAAGGTAATTATGACCGTATTCTGGACTTTAGTACCGCGCAGAGTGGCACATTATATTTCTGTCCATCCATTGATATGCTGAAAGATTTTACCGGATAAAGCAATCTTAGGGCTTAAAAACAATCATTACTACTCAATATATTACAACTATGCAGATCGACATTATCCAAGTAAACGATAGAAATATCGCTGAAGTAAAAGATACTGATATCCTCATCAACAATCTCGATGATGGTTTACAGATCATGGTAGATTGTGGCGCACAGGGAGCATACAAAGCAATCTTATACCAAGAAAATATTTCGCCTGATTTTTTTGAACTCAAAACCAAGTTGGCGGGGGATATTCTTCAAAAATATACGCAGTACGATTTTGACGTCGCTATTGTTGGTGACTTTTCCATTTATAATAGCAAAAGTCTGAATGATTTTATTTACGAAAGTAATAGAGGCCGTAAGATCAACTTTGTTGCTACACGGGATGAAGCTATTATTAGACTATCAAAAGGTTAACGACGCCGCTCGATCCATTCAAGGCGGTCTTTACCTTGCCTAATAATACGCACGGAACTTAAATGCAAAATCGTATTGCTTTCTAAGCATAAAAATGCCCAAAAAAGTTAGACACTTTTTTGGGCATGTCTAAAATAGCCGCTTATTTTCTACGAAAGCTGCAACCAATCCTCGTAGGACATGACACCCAACTCTGGCCTCCCCTCGCCTTCCAATACGGCAATAAACTCCAATTGATTGCCATCTGGATCATTAAAATAAATAGCCAGTGCCGGCATCCAGGCAAATACCATTGGTTTTTCTACGCCATTTTTCAAAAAATTGTAAGGTTGCAATTCCCTCTCCTTCAGATAGTCTACTGCGTAGTTCAAGATATCTTCTTTACTGGCTCTAAAAGCAAAATGCCGCGGCTGAAAGTTTGCTTTCTCCTGCCAGAGTCCCAACATATACTCCTTTCCTGTACCTACCCACAGAAAGACAATAGGTCGATTGGGATCACGGTGTGCAATCCGCAGGCCAAGCACCTTTGTATAAAAATTGACCGACTCCTCCAGATTACGTACCTGGATATGCGTTTCATATATTCCTGCTATCTCCATTATTACAATTGTTAAATGTGATTTTCCGTCCATCATTTCAAACCTTTGTTGGCATAAACGGATGTATTTATTCTCCACGACAATTTAAGTTAAATCCGCATCTATTAAACGACAAAATCATAAATAAGACAGAAAAATGATTATTTGGAGTCCAACTTTTGATTTAGTAAAAAAACAACCTTATCTTGTGTAGAAGACACATGAGCCATGTACAACACACTAGAATTAAAAAAATATATAGCCGAAGATTTTCCCCTTTTTAGAGAACTTACCAAGGACGACGAGATCATGAAATATATTTCAGGCAAGGGACTGACAGCCGAGCAGGCCGAGAAAAAATTCGCTTCCATTCTCGAAATCAATACAGATCCATTATTGGGTTATTTTAAGGTGATCGATTCCGGGAGCCAATTATTTTTGGGCGACTGCAAATTAGTCAACTATAAAAAAGATCCGTCCGTATTTGAAATCGGTTATTTGCTTAAAAAGCAGTTTTGGCGTAAAGGTCTCGGTACCAAAATCTGCGAATCGCTGCTGGCCATGGCCCAAAACATCGACGTCAATAAGGATGTGGTCGGCATCATAGACCCCGAAAATACGGCCTCCAGACAATTACTGACAAAGTTTGGGTTTCAAAGCTACTTTGTTGGTATAGAAGATGAGGTTGCTACAGAAAAGCTTATTTTAAAACGCACATAACCTATTTTATCCAACCGAAAGAATAAGGTCAATAGCACATGACAATACCCTATGAAGTTTAGCATCAAGATCAATCCAAATACACACGACAGCCTACAAGACACTTTATCTTTCTTTGGAGTAGATTGCAATAGACCTTATTACATCTCATCGGGCAATCCCCTTTTCGAATACCCCAGAAATTCATTCCGCATTGATTTTTATGCTATTTGCATTTGTACGGCAGGAACGATTACGGTGGAAATTGATAATCAGGAATATACACTAACACAGCATAGCTTACTTGTTTCAGCTCCTTCCACCATTCTCAAATTTACAGCGGTCAGCAAAGATTTCAGAATGAAACTACTTTTCTTTGACAAGCTGTTCCTACTTAAAAACATTGCCAATCCATTTTTCATCGAAAAATTGGGACTATTCAACAATGCGACATTCGCCATTATACCCGAAGCAGAAAAACTTGCCGGAAAATTATTAAAGCTCCTTGAATATTTAAGAGAAGTGACCCTCCGGGCGACACGTTTTACCCCCGACATTATTCGCACCATTATATTTAACCTGCTCCTAGAAATAGCCGATGTGCTGGCCGCGGAGGACCAACAGGCAGTGGAAACAATTCAGGAGGCCAATAGCCTCTACTTTAAGTTTACGGACCTGGTACAGCAACATTGCAGCCAATCCAAAGATGTGAAATATTACGCCGATCGGTTATTTATTTCAAACAAATATCTGATTAGTATTGTTAAGAAGGCATCTGGAAAGACGCCACATGAAATCATAGACGAAAATTTGCTCAAAGAAGCATATGCCCTGCTCGGAAATCCGGAGAAGACCATTTCCGACATTGCCTACGCCATAGGTTTCAATTCGATCTCTGCATTTGGCCGTTTTTTCAAAAAATACGCCATGTTATCACCTTCGGAATATCGAAAAAGACAAAATATGTAAATAAAGGAAATTCGGTAGAACAATAGCGAATTTGAGGGCATAAATGATCGAAGGAGTATGGCTAACTTTACTCAAGAATTAAAAACAATAAGAATCATGAAAGAAATCACCTCAAAATTCGACAAAGTATTAAATGCATCTGCTGAATATGGAAATGTAAATCATGAACCGGATTCAAGCACCGAACAACAACGTAATACCCCTAAAAAGGCAATGCCTTTTTCAGATCAGATAGGAAATTACCAACGCAATAAAGGCATACCGAACAAATCTTACAAAGACAGCAAAATTTATATCGTCGGTAGCGGGATTGCAGGCATGTCTGCAGCATACTATTTCATCCGTGATGGACATGTCCCTGCGGAAAATATCACCTTCCTGGAGCAGTTACATATCGAAGGTGGATCCCTGGATGGTGCCGGTAATGCCAAAGATGGTTATGTCATCCGTGGCGGACGTGAAATGGACATGACTTATGAAAACTTATGGGATATGTTTCAGGATATTCCAGCCTTGGAAATGCCTGCTCCTTACAGTGTACTTGACGAATATAGATTGATCAATGATAATGATTCCAACTATTCAAAAGCACGGCTTATCCATAATCTTGGTGAAATCAAAGATTTTAGCAAATTTGGATTAGCCAAAAAAGATCAACTTGCAATTATCAAACTCCTGTTGAAAAAGAAAGAAGAGCTGGATGACCTGACAATTGAAGACTATTTCAGTGAGTCATTCTTAAGCAGTAATTTTTGGACTTTTTGGCGCACGATGTTTGCCTTTGAAAACTGGCATAGCTTATTGGAATTGAAACTCTATATGCATCGTTTCCTTCATGCGATTGATGGATTGAATGATCTTTCTTCGCTGGTATTCCCTAAATACAATCAATATGATACCTTCGTCACCCCATTACGCAAGGTGTTACAAGAGAAAGGCGTGAAGATCCAATTTAATGTACTGGTCAAAGATCTCGACATACAAAGCAACACCGAAGGAAAAACCGTTGAAGGAATCATTACCGAACAAAGTGGCGAAGAAGTACGTATTCCACTGGGGCCAAATGACTTTGTGATTGTTACAACCGGCTCAATGACCGAAGATACGTTTTATGGCGATAATACCAAAGCACCGATCATCGGTATTGACAATAGTACAAGTGGCCAAAGTGCAGGTTGGAAACTCTGGAAAAATCTGGCCGCAAAATCCGATATCTTCGGTAAACCTGAAAAATTCTGCAGCAACATCGAAAAATCAGCCTGGGAATCTGCTACCCTGACCTGTAGACCCTCGGCTTTGATTGAAAAATTAAAGAGCTATTCGGTCAATGACCCCTATTCTGGAAAAACTGTCACCGGCGGTATTATTACCATTACAGACTCCAACTGGTTGATGAGCTTTACGTGTAACAGACAGCCACACTTCCCTGGCCAGCCCGATGATGTTCTTGTACTTTGGGTTTATGCCCTATTTATGGACAAACAAGGGAATTATATTAAAAAGACGATGCCTGAATGTACCGGAGATGAAATTTTGGCTGAACTATGTCATCATCTCGGAATCATTGACCAATTGGATGATGTCATCAAAAATACGATCGTCCGCACGACGTTTATGCCCTATATCACATCGATGTTTATGCCCCGGGCGAAAGGCGATCGTCCAAGGGTAGTTCCAAAGGGCTGTAAAAATCTAGGCCTCGTTGGACAGTTCGTCGAAACCAACAACGACGTGGTGTTTACGATGGAAAGTTCGGTCAGAACCGCACGTATAGCTGTGTACGAGCTTCTGAATCTCAACAAGCAAGTGCCTGATATCAATCCTTTACAATATGATATCCGTCATTTATTGAAAGCCGCACGGACGCTAAATGATGATAAGCCGTTCATAGGTGAAGGATTATTGCGTAAAATCCTAAAAGGGTCTTATTTTGAACATATTCTTCCCGGAGGAGAGGAAGAAAGTGAAGATCATGAATCATTTTTGGCCGAGCAGTTCGGTAAATTCAAAGATTGGTTAAAAGGAATTAAGGGCTAAATTCCAATCAAAAACTCCAAATCGCCTATGTCTTCTAAAGACATAGGCGATTTTATTTTCCATCCGTAGGCATACTAATTCGCATATACGGCATTAAGCCATCTGAAAACAGATTTGCTATGGGCACTCGGATCCATCGGCTTAGGTAGTTTAAGGACCTCAAGCAGTGCGTCAAAAGCATCCGCAATCAGGAGGTCATCACGATTGCTAAATAAAGTGATAACAAGGTCTTTCTGCTGATCTAAATACACCATATTATGGAAACCCGTGGATTCTCCCGAATGGAAGAACAACCTATTTCCCGCCAGAGGATAGCTAAACCAGCCTAAATTGTAGGTAACACCATCTTTTACCGGAAGGCTTTCTTTTGCCAGAAAATCTTGTACAAAGGTTTCTGAAAAACGCTTATGAAGCAAAAAATTAGCCCATTGATGGTACTCCAAAGCCGATAGGTACACACCGCCATCACCTTGGGTCGCACTGGTCACACTCTGATCGGCAAACACAAAGGTATCCGCCTTAGGATGATAACCGAAAGCCCGATCGGGAATAGCTGAATCCATTGTATAGACGATTCCATCGTGGATACCATTCGGCAGAAATAAATGCTTTTTTACAAAGGCCGCAAAAGACTCTTTGGCCACCTGTTCCACAATTAAAGCCAAGAGGCAATAGCCTGTATTGCTGTACCTGAATTGACTCCCAGCTGGAAAATAAACCTTATCGGTCTGCCGGATATAGTCCAGCACATCGCTATCCGAAACCTGCGCGGTTCGATCACTTGGTATCAATGCTTCATAATCCATGATTCCCGAGCGGTGTTGAAGTAATTGAGCGACGGTAATATCTCGCAAGGCTAAGGGCAAATCATCAAAGAAAAGTTCCAATTGATCCGTTGGCTTTAGCTTTCCCTGAGCAAATAAACTGCAAATAGCTTGCGCTGTCACCTGCTTACTGACGGAGGCCATCCGAAAATGGGTCTTTTCTGTGATCTTTTGTCGCGTTTTTAGATCCTCCATCCCTACAGCATAATGGTAACGTACCTGTCCATGCTGACTAATCATAACGGCTATCCCAGGTTCATTTCCATTCGCATAATAGTTGGAAAGCGTTTTATCCAACACAGATTTTTCAATTTTCTGCCCCATTGCAAAGTTAGTTACGCCTATAAAAAGTAAAACGAGTTTGAGGTATCTGAGACTATGGTATTGCATGTCTATTGTTTTATATCAAAAACATTGTATTAATCGCTTTCAATTTACCCATTTTTTGGACAATGCTCAAATCTCCATGGTTATGCCTATGCTCTTATCTTCTCTGTTTTTCACTTTCAGGCTGGTCAAAGATCAACTAGTTATGCTGATGTTATATTGATCCAAGCTTCGAAACAAGTTGAAACACATTTTTTTTGGGTGTCTTTCTGAGATTATAGCAATTTTTTAAGTTCCCGATTGAGGCTTCTGACCGAAATACCGAGATAGGCCGCCATATCCTCTTTCTTTATCGTCATATCCTGCTGGGACTGGATTTCCAATAAACGATGTAAGCTATGTTCCAAACTGTATAACTGCTGGTAAGATGCCCGGCTCGAGGTATGCACAATACGCTGTGCCATCACATCCAGCAACATATTGCTCCATGTGCTATCTCTTTCCAATAGCTCCCTAAAATACGTTTTGGAAAATGCATACACTGTTACATCAGTCATGGCCTGTATACTACACAGGCTGGGAATATGACGAATGCTTTCGATCTCCCCGACAATTTCCCCGACCGAAAGAAATTCAACAATATACTCCTTGTCATTGGCCTCGGTAAAAAAGCATTTGACTATTCCTTCATTGATAACCATGACCTTGGTGGAGGTTGTTCCCTGATCATATAAGTTTTGCCCCTTGGTATATTTTCTGACCACAATATCCTCTTGCCGCTGTTGTTGAGCGTAAAGTGCTATCGTACGATCCAAAAATGATTGATTTGTTCTTAACATAACGATCCGGGACAAATGTCCTTTTAATAATGGTTTCCTTTTGAGAAATTAGCTTTATAAAATTACAAAAGTAGATTTAAAAACAGCATGATTTATTCAAGACGGGTCTTCTATACAAGTGGGTTTGTTAAACGTCACAAACCGAGCGCAGCGAGTTCATGAATACAAATTGCGATTGAATACCTCTTCAATAGAATAGGCCAAATCCAAACATTCAGATGAACGCTTGAACACTATGCCGCCGAAGGCAGTGTAAACCGAACGATTAAGCTCACGCATACCTTAAAATACCGATTTAATGAGCAAGCGAGCTCATGAAGATCATTGAAAATAATTGATGAACAGCTAATGATACAAATGAAAAATAAGATAACAACCATCGCTTTTGATGCCGACGATACCCTCTGGGCCAATGAATCCTATTTTCAGGAAGCAGAAAGACAATTTTGCATGCTTTTGGAAAACTACCTTCCACAACATACCGTCTCGCAGGAGCTCTTCGCCACCGAGATGCAGAATCTGCATCTATATGGTTATGGGATCAAGGGCTTTATGTTATGTATGATTGAGACTGCCAACCGAATCTCCGACAATACCGTCCCTATTCAGGTTATCAATCAAATAATAGCGATCGGACATGAGCTCTTGCAGAAACCCATCGAATTACTTCCCGGTGTAACCGAAACCCTAGAACACCTAAAGGGTAATTACAGACTGGTCGTAGCAACCAAGGGTGATCTTCTCGATCAAGAACGGAAATTAAAGAATTCGGGACTGGAAAGCTACTTTCATCACATCGAGATCATGAGCGACAAAAAAGAAAAAGACTATCGTAAATTGCTCAAGCATCTGGATTGTATACCCGATCACTTTATGATGCTGGGCAATTCCCTCAAATCCGATATTCTACCTGTTCTCGAACTCGGTGGCTTTGGTGTTCATATCCCCTATCATGTGACCTGGACACATGAACAGCAGGAGGTAAATTTAAAACATGAACGCTTTATCGCCCTTCAACAAGTCGATGAGATCCTGACCCATTTGGGCTAAAGGCATTTTGAACAGCATAAGCCAGCACATTGCCTACAGGGTGCTGGCTTATGCTGTTTGACCATTAATAGGTCATCTGCTCGTCCATTTCATATTTCATACCCGGATAACCGAGTATACGCCGCATCAATGCCATCTGTCCGCAGAGATAATCCTGCCTTCCGATACACATCCCCACAAAGTTGAGCTTGTTCTCCTCAACAAAGGGAATGTTCATATCAATTTTGAAAATCTCTGCCAGTTCTGCATCGTCAACTTCCAGCAGCCGCTGATAGACTTTCGGTGAAATAGCATAAAAACTATCTTTCAACTCTTTTAAAGTCGGATATTTAAACTGTTCATCCAAAGTTTTACCCATAAAAAATAAGTCGTGATAGGGATCTTCTTCCTGAAGCCCCAGGACGTATGCAATTCCATAACGTACATTAACAAAATTACCCGCCATCCAAACGATATGGTTGCTCTGTCCATTGATACGCTGACGCGCATGTTCCTCCGAAATCCCATCCAGCACATTGATAAAACTCTGACTGTGCATCCGATACGCAGGAATAACGATTTCTAGTTTTGCTGATTTTGGTTTATCCATTGCTCATTGATCTATAGGTGCCGGGGCACCTGGTTATACATCAAAGTTACCTGATATAAAGCACAGTACACTTGTCGTATGGCAAGAATAGCAGCTTTTTCCCTCTATCGTAAATTAAGGCTTTTCGATGAAGTTACAATTCTGCATCGATTTACTGATCAGACCGGCGGGTGAGAAGGCCAAAATCTGCCAAAAACAGGAGCAAGGTGGAAAACAATACGACGGCTTTGCTTATTATACTTATATATACTATCCACAGTAGCTATTAGGTTGATACCATTTACATATTAATTGATCATGAAAAAAGCCATCGTATTATTCCCATTAATCCTGATACAAATGAGCCATGCACAGGAATTTCTATCTGCGGTAGATTCCGATCCCAATAAACTGGGATGGATGCAGGGATTTCCGCCACCGCAAGATCGAATTATTTCGGCGTTGGACGGTACATTTTTTAAGTTTCCAGCGCTACGTTACAGTGTTTGCCATATGCGTGAATTCTTTCCCTCGAAAGTAGTTCCTGCACCCCTGATCAATCGTTATTCTTTTTCCACCGCCCAAGATTCGGCCATTGATACCCTAAGCTTTCGACCTCTTGGAGATGAAAAGCTTATAAGCTGGGCAGAATCTCTTTTAAAAAATTATACTGATGGCATCCTTATTCTTCATAAAGGGCGTATTATTTACGAAAAATATTTTGGCGCATTGACTCAAGAAGGCAAACATGCGGCAATGTCCGTTAGCAAAACATTCACCGGTACCCTCGCTGCGCAACTCATTGCAGAAGGTGTCTTGGTTGAAAGCAAGTACTGTCGGGATTACGTTCCTGAACTTGCACATTCCGCTTTTGGCGATGCTACGGTACGTCAGGTGCTGGACATGACAACAGGCCTGGAGTTCAGTGAAGACTATGCCGATCCCAATGCGGAAATATGGGGTTTCTCCAAAGCCGGAGATCCCTTCCACTTCCAGCGAAGTAGCGATGAACCGGCAAACTACTTTGATTACTTAAAGACGGTAAAGAAAAAAGGCCAACATGGTGACGCATTCGGCTATAAAACGGTCAATACAGACGTGATGGGCTGGATTATTTCGCGGGTATTAAAAAAGCCCCTGTCGCAAGTTCTCTCCGAAAAGATCTGGCAACCAATGGGAGCTAATTTTGATGGATATTATCAAATTGATGCTGCGGGTATATGCTTTGCCGGCGGTGGTTTTAACGCTAATTTACGGGATATGGCTATGTTTGGTGAGATGGTACGTAATAATGGATATTTTAATGGGAAGCAGATCCTCGCGAAGGAAGTAGTCGAATCCATCCGCTCCGGCGGTAGCCAGGCTGCTTTTGCAAAAGCCGGTTATACTAATCTCAAACAGTGGAGTTATAAAAATATGTGGTGGGTGAGCCATAATGCCGATGGAGCTTTCTGTGCACGTGGTGTCCATGGACAGACGATCTATATAGATCCCAAAGCAGAAATGGTGATCGTCCGATTTGCCTCACATCCCATAGCTTCCAATTCAGCCAACGATGCGTATTCCCTGCCTGCTTATCAGGCCGTGGCGGACTATTTATTGAAAAAATGAAATTAAGGTTTTCAAAAATATTTCCGCAACCGAACTAACGATATTGAAACCTGACCCCAAAAATAAAACAACTGTAAATCAGTTGATAAACTGAAAAATCGCTTCAATAATTGCTCGATCTTTCATTATATCGTGATGGATAAAAACACACTTGAAAGTCCCGAAGGTAAGCTCATCTTTGCCCATGAGGCGCAGCATATTCTTAAAGGACATGCCTGGGACAAATTATATATCGAACTGATGTGCTGCTTCTTCTGGATAAACCCGGCCATTTATTGGGTCCGGAAAGAATTGCATCGTCTGCATGAATTTCAGGTCGACCGTGCGGTGGGAGAATGCTATGGAAAGACCGATTATGCGAGCTTTCTACTGAACCTGACACAACAACATCAACAATTAGATTATATGCAAAGTAGAATTTTAAAAAGCCAAAATGAACTGGTAGAACGCGTCGACAGACTGATGCGAAATCTATCACCACGCACGAAAGGTTATCAGTATCTGCTGTTAGTTCCTTGTATATGCGTATTAATTGTCTCTTTTTCTTTTATTAAACCTCCGAAAGAAAAAATTACCGTTTCCAGCGCTGTTAAAAACGGCGCAAAGACCATTGTGCTGGATCCGGGCCATGGCGGCAAAGATAGTGGAGGCACCAATAGCAAAGGTCTCAAAGAGAAAGATCTCACTTTACAGGCTTGTAAAATGATTCAAAATGAACTCGAAAAAGAAGGTTTTAAGGTTGTATTGACCCATTCGAAAGACGAATTTATGATGCTCAAAGACCGCGCAGCCTTTACTGGCGACGCCTTAATTTCGATCCATTTTGATGTTGACCCTTCCAATGCCAAAAGGCCAATCGGCCTGCTGTATCCAAAGGCGGTTGAACTGCCCAAGATACAGGATCAAAGCCGCGAGCTCGCGTTCCGTCTCACACAAAATTTACAAAAGCAAGGATTGAGCACGCAAAAACCAGCTGAAAGCCATAGCCACGCGATCTTACGGGGAGCAAAAATACCGGCACTCATTGTCAGCTTGGGAAATATGAATACCTTTTCCAACACCTTGGATCCAGAATTTATCAGCGCTTTTGCCCAAGCCATAAAAACTTCGCTGTCGGAATAATTTTCTGTAAAATTACCAAACCGATCCTTTTTACAGAGAAGTCAAACAATAGAAGGTTCCCTACAGGGAATCTTCTATTGCGTTCCAGAGTTCAATACGCTTTTTAAGCGCCTCTTTACTTACTATTTTCATTTCCTCCCACTTTTCATCATCATCTTTGGCCAGATCGCCGATCATCTGCATGGCCAAGGGACCATGTTCATCACCGTCCAGATCAATATGACGTTGGAAATAGTAGATAAAATTATCTAAGCTTGATTCAGGAAAGTTGGACTTCAATTCCTGTAAGATCGAAGTAAACATTCCCGGGATAAGGTCTTCACGACCGAATGTAAAGGCAGCAGCAATTTTATGTACCTCGCCTTCTTCGATCAGTTCAAATGTAAAATTCAGAAAATCTTTGATCCTTTTATCCAAGGTTGTTAATGCGATGGCATCAAAAATACTTTTGGATTTCTTCGCATTCACGATAAACTTGTTGATCAGGTGAAGATCAGCTCCCATTTCATTCATTGCGTCCAAATACATTTCAAAATGGCTCAAACGGCGACCATCAATATATTCGTCGGACTCCTCCGCTAAAACAATTTCATTGATCAGATAACGTGTTGATGGATGTTCACTTGCAAACCAAGGCAATGTTGTACAGGTCAATTTAATCTGTAAAGCTTTTAATAAAGACATAAAATCCCATACAGCATACACATGCCCTTCTGTAAAAGAACGTAGATTCTTGATCGTTTTGATTTTACGATACAAAGGGTGTTGCAATAATACCTCGCGTTCGGCAGCAATGTATTCGTTAATTTCCGCAATTCTATTCATGCCGCAAAAGTATTGTCTTATCGCTGTTTTTTAAAGTATTTTCGACGAGATTACAGTATCATGATAAATTATCAGTCACCTATCCATCCACTTCATAACCAAATCAAAGCTGAATGACTAACCTCACTTTTGTATGTCTTATCTTCATAACTACAACCAATTACTGCTAAAAACAAAAATATTTTTAATTATAAAAAATAATCTACTATATTTGTAGAGTATTCAGAATTGCATGATGCAATACCAACCGAGTGTAGACACCGCGGTGGTAAATTAATACGGGTTTCGACCAAAATAAACGTTAAACAACGCTTATTTTCCCAACAAGATCTGGATACAGTTTATGGTTTAATCCTTTAAATTTTTAAATTGTATGGCTACAACAACAAATCTTTATCAACACTTACTGGAAAAATTCAACTACTATTCCACGGACGAACTGATCCAGCTCAACAATGACACAATCTTAGGCCAAGGCTGGGGTTCGGCTAAAGCAACCTTCAGGACTGCCTTAATCAGCACATTTTCCAAAAGAGGACTGGATCTTTCTAATATTATTTCCAAGGAAGATGGGTTTACCTCGGTTAAGCAGGTACCAGTACGTTTAGAACACAATGTATTGATTCCATTGCAATCGTAAAACAGCAGTCATAGCACTTTCAGCGTAGAAGCAATGGCTACAGTCTCTTCTGTTTTTCATATTTACATGTAATTGTGTATAACACATATTTATGCAATGAGATTGTAAAGACAAAAGGTTCCTACCGTGCAAAAATTGCAGGCTAAGGAATCTTTTATTTTGCTTTTGTATAATAAGCGATCCAGTTATGATCTATACATACCTGAAGTTGTTGTGATTGGGGGGAATAAATCCGGTAATTCAGTATTTTACCATCTTTCCATCCCATGTCTAAGGTATGATTTCCTTTAATGCGCATTCCCCTGACCTGACCTTCTTTTTTCCAGGCTTCAGGGATCGCCGGCAGGAGATACACACTGTCCTTATACGACTGCACCAGCATCTCAGCGATCCCGGCTGCTCCACCAAAATTACCATCAATCTGGAAAGGTGGCCCAGCAGTTAACAGATTAGCATAAACACCGCCACCAGCTCCATAATTGATATTTGTATCGACTCGTGGGGTCATCAGCTGCCGAAATAATTTATAGGCCCGTTCGCCTTCATGCAATCTCGCCCAAAACAGGAGTTTATGGGCAATGGCCCAGCTCGGGCCATCATCTCCCCGTACATTCAGGCTTTTTTTAGCGGCAAGCTGCCAATCTGAATGTTCATCATATCGAATCAGATAGCCTGGATACAAACCGTACAAATGCGAGATATGCCGATGCTGCGGATCAACCTCTCCATAATCTTCGATCCATTCCATGATACGGCCATCTTTAGCAATCTGCACTGCCGGTGCTAAGCGTTTCAATTGCGCTGAAACCTTCGTTAAAAAAGGATCCGATTGTTTGCCCAATAATCCCGCCGCATGGATTATATTTTCAAACAATTCGCGTACAATCTGATTATCTATGGTGGGGCCCATTGTCACATTTGCCTGATGTCCGTTGGGGAGCTTGAACGAATTTTCCGGAGATACCGATGGCGAAGTCAACAACCAACCTTTACCGGGGTATTCAGTCAAGACGCTGGCGTAAAATTGTGCCGCGCCATAGAGTATTGGGTATATCCGTCGCAGATAGTCCATATCTTCGCTATAAAGGTAATGTTCCCACAGATTATTGCACAGCCAGCCCGAGCCTGCATTGGCAATGCCCCAGGAAGCGGATTCCCCCGGTTCGGTATAGCCCCACAGGTTGGTGATCACATGAGCCACCCAGCCCGGTGCGTTATAGTACGCCTTCGCGGTCTTTGCTCCCGGGGCCATAAGGCCTTCAACAAGACTCACCAACGGATCATTGAGTTCACCCAAATTGGCCGTTCCCAGGTGCCAATGGTTCATCTGCACATTGATATCCAGGTGATAATCTCCATTCCATGGTGTCTGAATCTGATTTGCCCATAGTCCCTGCAAATTCGGCGGCAGCAGACCTAAACGCGTACTGCTAATACTAAGATAGCGACCATACTGATAAAATAAGGCCGCCAGCCCCGGATCCTGATCCGGTTCTTTACCGAAAGCCCGCAAACGTTGGTCGGTCGGCAAATTATCTTTCGAGCGGCCAAGACTGAGCGACAAACGGTTAAACTTTGTTGAATAATTCCGTAGATGTTCGGCATATTGCTTGGCATAGGATTTTTTTAAAGCCTTTGTTAAAGTTTCGGTTGTTGTACGCTCAAAATCCTTCCCTTTAAAATCGGTATCTGTTGCCATATAAATTAGTACTTCGTCAGCCTGTTGGATAACAATAGATTGCCCTTGTACAAGCTGTTTTCCACCTTTAACTTGCGCACGGACACGTGTTTTAAACTGCATACCTTTACCGTCCACACCATTATCCAATTGTCCCATCAAGATGAGCTCGCCATCTTTGGTGGTAGCAGTTGCCCTTTCAGGACGGTCAATCTTGATTGTTAGGTTTATCTGTCCTTTTTTACTACTCTGTAAACGTATAATACCCACATCGTCTGCAAAGCTTGTCCAATATTCCCGGTAATATCTTACGCCTTTGAGTTCATAATTCGTTTTTACCAGAGCCTTTTCAATATCCAGCTCACGGCGATAGTTTTGTACCGCAGCAATATCTGTTTTTCCATCAAATGCAAGCGTCAGATTGCCAAGCACTTGATAACAGCCCCATTGCTTACCACCTGATCCCGGACCTTTGCAGATAAAATGTTGGTCAATCAATCCCTGAGCGAGGTCATTTTTCCCGCTTTTGATCAGATTTCGGATGCTATCCAAGTACCTGCTGGCTTCATAATTATTGACATCCTGGGGGCTTCCCGACCATAGTGTAATATCGTTGAGCACAATATTTTCATTTATTAAGCCACCGTCGGGCATCATACCAATTTTTCCATTGCCCAGGGGTAAGGTCTCCTCCCATTGTTTTGCCGGCTGTTGATACCAGAGTTTGTTCCCTTGCTCCTGCCCAAATAACTTGTCCGTAAAAAAGAACAGCAGCATAACACAAAGTATTCGAGCTATTCCACGACTTATTTTTGGATATCTATTGATGTCGCCTTTTATCATGTTTTTTTGAGCATATTGCGCAATTAGGTTTATAAATTTGGCGCATCCGAAGTCCAGATTGTTGGAATTGGAGCTTCGGGTGTGCCACAGTTATTTTTAAAGTGCCGAGATCTTCAGCAAAACGCTGGTACGATTGCTATTCAGATCAGGATTCACGCCGACTTTCATCAGGTAATCGCCCGAATAAGTTTGTCCCTGGCTTAAGCTCGACTTGGTTCCCGGATACAAGTTGATCTCCTCCACACGGTATTGCTTTTGGGCATCTAGTCCTTTTAAACGCACTGGATCCGTTGATCCTATGCCATAACGGTTATTGACCAGGTAGTTGAAAATGACAGCTTCTGTTTTTTGGTTATTCACATAACTCAGGGCGGCAAAGTCATTTTCACGTGGATCGGCCAAGCGATACTGATCCCCATATAAGATCGTTGCTTTAAGCGCGTCGTAATTCTTTACCGCCTGCTGGGAGAATAACAGATCCTGCTCATTCAGGTGACTCACCACAATATCAAAACCCAGTTTGCCCATCATGGCTACATCCGTACGGAATTTGAGTGGCTGTTTTCCCCAGTCTGTCACATGGTTTGAGGTGCTGATTGCAGGGAAAAAGTAAGAATATTCGTACTGCATAAAAATACGTTCCAGGGGATCTGTATTATCCGAAGGCCAGAATTCGGTAAAGTACCGAAGCGCTGCATAGTCCACGCGGCCACCGCCCCCCGAACATAACATCATCGGAACCTTCGGATACTTCGCACGGATACGTTCCAACACCTTATAAAGACCTTCGACATACGAAATATAAAAGGTACCCTGATCTTTCAGAAATGCAGAGTGCGCATTGTATATCACCGCATTACAATCCCATTTAATGTATGCCAATGCCGGATTTTTGGTAAACAGGTCGTCCAAGATATGAAAAACAAAATCCTGCACCTTAGGATTTGTCAGATCCAGGATGAGTTGATTGCGGAAGTAATGTTCTTCACGCTGCGGCTGTTTGACGACCCAATCCGGATGTTGCTCGTAGAGTTCGGATTTGGGGCTGACCATTTCGGGTTCTACCCAGATTCCAAATTTAACGCCTTGTTTAGTCGCTTCTTCCACAAGCGTCGCAATACCATTGGGCAATTTTGTGCGGTTAGGTTGCCAATCTCCCAAGCTCGAGTGATCGCTATTACGCGGATATTTATTTCCAAACCAGCCATCATCCAATAAAAAAAGGTCTACTCCTAGTTTCTTGGTATCCTGAAGCAGTCCTTTCAATTTTTGCTCATTAAAATCAAAGTAGGTCGCCTCCCAATTATTAAGTAAAGTCAAGCGTTCGCCATTTCCATCCAGCAACTGATATTTACGGGCCCAGTTGTGCAAGTTCCGGGAAGCCTCTCCTTTTCCCTTCGTCGATAAGGTATAAATCAATTTGGGTGTTGTAAATTCTTGGTCGCCGACCAGTTTCACATTGGAAGCATAATTATTTATTCCGGCAATAATACGTAAGTTATTGAGGTAGTCGACTTCAAAATCTACTTTAAAATTTCCGCTATACCCAAGGCTTGCCATCAAAACCGTTCCTTCGTCTTCGGATGCCGCCTTGCCCAATGACACCATAAAAGAAGGTGGCTGGAATAAGTTTGCGCGTGTTCCGAGTTTACTGTCCAACACTTTAATGCCGTGCGTCAATGGGGTCTCCTCCACCTGCATTTCTTTTGCCCAGTCGCCATGATACTGCCGCAGCCAGTACGCTTTTGAGCGCAGGGTCAGGTTGGCAGAAGCAAACTTTTCGAGGGTAACAACTTTTTTTTCTTTATTCTGAATGGTTGCCCACTGCTCAATGATATTCTCATTCGAAAATGATTTGTAGTGTAACACGACGTAAATATCATATACTGGATCTTTCAGCGTGATATCAAGCTGTTTAACATTGGCATCCAGTTCTTTCACCGCATGCTTTTCATAGCGTAAGTCCAGGGAGCGATTACCATCGGCATGAACAACACTGATAGCTGGTTCCAGTAGATTTTTTGAACCTGAAGGTGTATAAGCCGAATTGGATAGGCCACTATAGTCTGTCAATTGTCTATAACCGCTTGCAATGGTCGCATACTCCTTTGAATCGCTCAATTTTTCACCGTAATAGAGCATTTTCAGTGTTTTCGTGGAATCGTACTCCAACACAAGCGCATTCGATCTGGTTTCAATGGGAATCTGTTTGGACTGCGCATGCACATCCAGACGGACAAGCCCTTGAGTCATCAAGAGCCCGAGTACAACCTGTTTAAAATGATGGGTTGGCATATATAAATAGATTTAGGATTTGTGAACGAACTTGATTACTTTGTTTGCTTTCAGTTGAATCTTGTAAAGATATTTGCCATTGACTTGCTGTTGCAATGCAAGACCTTCTAATCTGGAAGGACTTAATACCTGGATTGTTTGATCCTTCGGTGAAGAAAGGATGAGCTGCGTAATACTTCTGTTATTCCATTCCATCTTTTCAACAAGTACATTACCCCTCGCTTTAAGTCCTTTGACTGTCCCGGAAGACCAACGATCAGGCAAGGCGGGAAGTAATTCCAGAACATCAGTTTGCGATTGTAGTAACATTTCACTCAGGGCAGCCACATAACCGAGATTGCCATCAATCTGAAAGGGTGGATGCGCACAGAGCAAATTGGCATACACTCCGCCTCCATTGTTATAATCGATGCCCTCTCCCCCGACTAGATTAATAAAATTAGTTAAAATCTTATAGGCATGATTTCCATCCTGTAATCTCGCCCAAAAAGCAACCTTCCAGGCCATGGACCAACCGGTAGATTCGTCGCCACGTGCAGTTAGGGTGACTCGCGCAGCCTTGGCTAGTTCCGGTGTTTTCAAAACCGAGAATTGATTGCCCGGGTATAGGCCAAACAGATGCGATACATGGCGATGTCTGTCCTTCGGATCATCACGATCGGTTTCCCATTCCTGCAACTGCCCCCATTGTCCAATCTTGGGTTTGAGCAATGCATCGCGAAGTGCCGTGATATGTTTACGATAGTCAGCGTCAATATTTAAAACTGTACTTGCCTGGATGTAGTTGTTAAAGAGATCATAAATAATCTGATGGTCATAGCTCACGGCATCCTCCGTGGGGCCATGTTCCGGCGACCAACCCTGTGGTGCCACCACAGTTCCGTCCGGTCTTCGTACCAGACGATCATCCCAAAATTCACTTACTTCTTTTAAAATTGGATATGCAAACTCGCGTAGATATTTCTCATCCTTATTAAAGGCATAATGTTCCCACAAGGCCTGCGCATACCAAGCACTTCCAGGGGTGTTCCAAAGAAAGCTCTCGCCACCGAAGATATTATTTTCGGTCTTTACGGTCCAGCCCCGTACGCCCGGAAATTTCTTTTGTGTATTTACTTTCTTTACCTCGCGCATGCTATTGATATAATCGAGGTAAGGCCAGGCCGATTCACTCAGATTGGCCACTTCGGCAGGCCAATAGTTCATCTGCACATTGATGTTGGAATGGTAGTCCGAGCGCCATGGCGGATTGTTGCTGTTGTTCCAGAGTCCCTGTAAATTTGCTGGCAGGCCACCTTTTCGGGAGCAACTGATTAAGAGATAGCGCCCATACTGGTACAGCAAGGCTTCTAGCGCGGGTATCGGCTGTTTTTTATATCCCTCCAACAACATTTTTGTTGTCTGTCTGCCATCCAACTGACTATGGTCAAGATCAAGATACACCCGGTTGAACAGTACCGTATAATCTGCGACGTGCCTTGCCAATAGTTTATCTACACCATATTTTATCGCTTGGTTCAGATAACGTTCATTGGCGTGTACTGGATTTTCAGCCGACTTCCATTTTGTTGCGCGCGTATTGGCATAATCTGTAGCCGCACTCAGCAGCAGAACGATTCTATCGGCAGATTTTACCGTAAGGACAGCCTGTCCTTTTTCATCTTTTGTTTCAGAAAGTGAACCACCGATCACCTGTACCTGCACCCGGGCAGCATACTGCATACCATTGGCAAGCTTACCTTGAAACTGCAAATGGCCATTTTCCACTTGTACGGTCTGTCCATGCGCATCTTGCAGTGCAATTACGGCATTCAGTTTCCCTTTTTTACTGTTTGTATAGTCAAATACCATGACCTGATCGGGCTGACTGGCAAAATACCGTCGATTGATCTGCTGTCCATCCTGCTGATAGGCGGTTTCATGTAGCCCCTTATCCAAATTCAATTTCCGGCTATAAGCTGTAAAAGATTTGTTAACATCGGAATCAAAACGAACAAAAAGATCACCGAAAGCCTGATAAGCGCCCGTTTCCTGTTCATCGCCAGTCCATAGGCTATTTTCATTAAATTGAATATGTTCTTGATTTACTCCAGCAAAGATCATGGCGCCAATTCGTCCATTTCCGATTGGGTACGCTTCGGTCATCCAGTCCGTTGCGGGCTTATTATCCCAGAGGTAATAGCGTTGTGCATAGGTTGTGGCTGAGCAAAGGGTCAAGTATGTAAAGATGAAGCATTTAATTTTTCTGTGCATTAACATAGCGACTTATACAATTTATTGAGCGATGCCCAATGGTGAAAAAACAAAATAGATAACAATCATCAATAGAATTAGAAAGGTGCCGACCCCGTACCTCCCCTTCCAATAGCTACCTTTGTCCTGACCTGAAAACTCAAACTGATAGACCGATAGGTAGTTTGGCTGGCTCAATTTACTACCACTCCAGATGATTAGCGCAACAGCGATAAATAGTAGTGCGAATAGGTGCAGATAGTGTAGTTCTGTCTTCCATACAAATACCAGCAAAAAATAACTGAACATGTACAGAAACAAGCCAAATTGTGCCATCCTTGGCGTTACACGACGGGAGAGAATCCCCAAGATCATAATGGTGAAGATCGGCATATTGAACAGCCCCGATACCGTTTGTAAGTATGTATAAAAACCATCGTGAGCAAAGAGAATAAAAGGTGCGATAAACATCGCCGAGATGGAAATAATCAATTCGAATAACTTCCCTTTTCTGACCAATTCTTTTTCATTAAGGTCTCTTTTTTTATTTTCCAAATAAGGCTTGTAGATATTAAAAATAAATAAACTCCCACAGCTCTGAAGACCAGCGGTATAGGTTGTCATTGCAGCGCCAAACACCAGTGCTAAAGAAAAGCCAATCAAAATATCCGGAAAGATCAATACGATAAGTTTGGGGAAAACAGAGGCTGTAGGTTGTACATGAGGTAATAAATGCACTGCCAGAAGGCCGGGTAAATTGATCAATAGAGGCATTAGGAGCTTCCCACCGGCAGCCAAAGTCATTCCCTTCTGTGCTTCTTTTAAATTTTTAGCGCTTAATGCCTGTTGCGCAATATAGGGTTCCATTCCCCAGTAATAGAAATTGATCAGCAACATTCCTGTGAACAAGGTGGAGAAAGGCACTGCATCCTGTTTTGATCCCACCGCATTGAGGTGTTCTCTTTTATCGTGAAACAGTTGCAATATACCAGTCCAGATATCACCATTACCCAGTTGCCAAAACGCGAAAATGGGGATGAGCACAGCAAGTATAAACAAACAGAGCCCAAGCCCCATGTCAGACAAAGAAATCAGCTTCAATCCCCCCAATATGCTGTATAAACTACCGATGATACCCAATGCCCAGACCAATATCCAGATACTCTGCCAATAACTGATATGCAGCAGTCCTGGCACATCAAACATCGTGGTCAGGCTAAGCGCACCGCCATATAATACCGGCGGCAATAAGTTAACAATATATCCTATCAGAATCAGAATAGAGACCAATATTTTAGTTTTGGAATCAAACCGCAATGCCAAAAAGTCCGGTACTGTACGAAAGCCATGTTTGAAATAGATGGGCAGCAAAAATTCTGAGACCAAGAGCATGGCGACCACAGAGCTTACCCCCCAACCGATCACCGAAAGATTATTGATATAGACCGATTCATTTTCACCTATAAACTGATTGGCACTCAGGTTGGTCAATAGCAAAGCCGAACCGACCATCCAAAAACTGTTGCTCTTTCCGGCAAGAAAGAAACCGTTTAATGTATTGGAATAATTGGTCTTAAACTTCCATAAGGATCCCAAAGCAACCAGACCAGTAAAAAGACAAAAACTGAAAACTATCATCGTAAAAACCTTTCCTATTTTATACGGAGTTGCGATCTACCAATGTTGTTGGTACAACTTCCCTGATCAATGTTCTTTCCAGCACAAACTTGGCCGCTTGCGATCCGATCCGCGCAAAACTTGTCGAAAAGGTGGTAATACCGCCACTAATAATCTCTTTGATGACATCATCATTATGCGAAAGGATACCCAGATCCTGCCCCAAAGTCCAACCTTTTTGCAAAACTTCTTTCAGCATTTGGTACAGCTCTGGATTATGAATGGTAAAATAGAGCTTTCCCTTTTTTAGGTCGCCCACATGATATTGCTTTTCGATCCGACCTTTTATTTTATACTCTTTTAGAAAGCGTAAGAAAGCATTTTTGATTTCATTGGGTTCGGCTGTATTTTCCCGAAAATAGAAGATCACTTCTTTATATTTTTTGACCTTTGGGTAAAGTTCTTGAAATACAGCATAGGTTGCCTCCTCAAATTCCTGTGACACATAGGAATAGTCTTCGCCGAGGTCCATCAAGCGATCAATAATCAATAATTTGGAAGCTGGGATGGAACGCAGCAGCAATTCAGATTCTTTATTTTCAATTGGAGCGACAATATATACGGTATATCGTCCCTGAATACGATTGAAAATATCTTCAAAAGTCTCCATGTTGTTGTGATGGAAAAAGAGATCCACTGTCACCTCTTCCGGAAGATTGCCCCGCAATTCATTCACCAATGTATCTTGAAAGGTATCATATGCATATAACAGTACTGCGACTTTTTGTTTCATCTGCGTATTGTTACTCACCACAAAATATCCCTTTCTGTTTTTTGATTCCACGACACCATGAGCAATCAGATCCCGATAAGCCTTGGCAAATGTTTCGCGTGCATAGCCTAGGTATTGGATCAAGTTATTGACAGAAGGTAAGCTGGAATGTACCTCCAGTTCATTAGCGTCAATGGCGTCCAATACTCCCTGTACAATACATTCATGTTTTGACAGCGTATTCAATGCTTCCAAGCGTTTGATCCGATCGATCAATACTTTAAAATGTTCTTCTTTGCTTATCTTCATACGTTGTGATTAAAGCAGAGCAATTTTAAATAATTTTGCTCCTGCTTGCTCAAAGGCAATGGATTTGTCAGCGCTAAGCTCTTGATTTGTTTTATCAAACAAGTCCACCGCCTTATATTTTTTATTTGGTATTAGGCCAATCTGTTTAAAATCTATGTTTATTGCTGCCGGGGTGGTATGATAATTAAATACGGCCACATACAGATCTGTTCCTATCTTTTTGTAATAATAGGTATTTGCAGCTTTTCCTTCCACAAATCCTGCCGGACGGAAGCTCTTACCATCAGCTATAATCTTTAAAATTTCGGGATCCTGCAGATATTGGTTCATTTTAGGTTGCCAGTTTTCCTTTTTCGACAAATCATCGCCAAGAATAATGGTCCCTGTTACAACGCCCGAAAGCAATCTTGCTTTATTGACTTCATGACTTTCATCGTGAAAGACCAGGTGGTCTGCATCAATAAAATCATAGAGGTAGGTCTGCCACCAACCGTAGCTGACACTGTTTAAGGTATACTGTGTTTGGTCGATCGTCTTCCAGGCATCGCAGGCAATTCTGCGCATATGTGCAAATTGTGCTGTCGCCAAGGAAGGAGAAATCGCGGCATAGATTAGCATCTTACCCTGCAAAACATCGACCAAATGCTTCATTCCTACGGCGTATGCCTGCATACCTGTCTGAATTTTATTATCATAGAAACCCGTAGATTCAATTGCGGCATGAGAAAGAAAGTCGACCTTGATCATTCGGAACCCACAGTCCACTAGTTTTCCCAAGATCACATCCATGCGTGCCAGTGTACCAGGATGTGTTGGATCCAAGGCTCGTCCCCCGTCTAGATTGTGGTAGCCTTTTTCTGTTTTGGTCCAAAGTTGGCCAAAGGTAAATTCGCTTCCCTCTGCTTTGCGGTCGGGTCCACTTCCATGGCCCCAGTCTGTAAAAGGAGCCCAATAAACACCTGGTTTAAGACCCAAAGAATCACAATAGCGAACAAACTGCTTCAATTGTGTATAGTCGCCCGACATTCCACCTGGTGTCATATTATCCCAAAAGGAGTCCAGATCAATAAAAGCCTCGCCAGCTGCATTACGGAAATAAGGTATAACCTTCGCAAAATATTCGGCTGTGGCCGTGGCATTCTGAAAATTGATTTTATCTTGTATCACACCCCAACTATTCCAACCCACAGGAGTCGCCCCTTGCCATTTTTGCACATAGGGTGGTGACAACTGACGGTGGATTTTGGCATAGTTTTCCAATCCCATACGCCAGTCGTTTACATAATACACCGCATATTTCGGCGAACGGATGACATTGCCGCTCACAAAACCATGGGCCATTGAATCCCGTGTAATAGCGACATCGGTAAATCCCGCTTTGGCAGCAATCAAGTTATACCGCCCGTTATCGCCTTTGATATCAATTCCCGACTTCCAGACCGATTGATCCAATGAACCGATCAATACGCCATGCATACGCTCGCTGTCGTAGACCACAGCAACTTCCGCACTCACCTTATTATTCGAAGAAATCGCCTTATTTTCATAGGAGATAAAGGTATCATTGTCGAAGGGAACAGCTACCTGATAAAGTGATTTACCGAGCGATGATATGGTCGCATTGGACCATATCGGAACCAATTCATTACTTGACAGATTTTTTCCTTTGACTTCCAGTTCAAGGACAAGCATATCACTGTTGTCATAAAAATAAAAATGCTGTAACAACGTTATTCCAGTAGTAGTCTTGGAAGAAACGGTATAGCGTGTACCCTTTCCCAAATTATCCTGAATTACCGTCTCAGTTACTTTACGTCCATCCTTCAGTTTGTCTGTACTAATTTTTTGTCCATCAGCAAGTATTAGATAAGCACTGGCATCTTTTAAAAAGGTGACCTGATCTTTGCTTAACGAATATGTTCCGGTCTGCTTGTTGTAGGCCAAGGTTATCCCCCTTTTTTTTACCTGAAAGGACTGGGCCGCTAACATTACCGTACTGAGCATAAAACATAGCGCGAAAATAGCTGTCTTCATTCTGCTTGATATTATTGTAAATTGATCTGAAACCCGTTAATCTTCATGTAATGGTCCGGTTGAAAATTGACCAGCATCCCCATATTTACGGTGACTTTTTCCTTGATTTCAAAATAAGCCCCATCGGATTTTACGTCTGCATGGGCCATTGCCTGTTGAATTTGTTCAAGATCTGGAATTCCACTGTTTGCTTTGCTTACGACCAGTTTTGCTGGCGGTTGATCATAATTTGTCCAAGATAAGTTACAAAAAAAACGATATTTACCGGGAAATAAGGTTACTTTTTGCTCAATTTTACCATTTATGATCGCTGGAGCGCCCCATCCGGCTTCAATATTAACCACACCCCCATCATCTGAACCAAAGCCACCATAACCATTGTGGTTTTTCATGCTCGTATTAGTTATCCAATGATCCAGATTTCCCCAACGGTTGCCATCGAAAGCCGTCGCTGTAAACGGAGTTTTGTAATTCTTCAGACACCAAATACTGATGTCGCCTTTTTTTATCGGTAATTTGTTACGCTGCACCATAAAAGTATCAATCGCATTGCTATCGGGCCGAAATACAGTCTGGTAGACAATCTCCTGATTCGGTAAATAGTCCAAGAGGTTAATCTTCTCATTCAGCTCTTTCGTCCGCACCAAGGTGTCCGTAGTTGTATTATTCTGATTCTTATACGTCATGCGAACGGCATAAAATCCCACACTTGGTGTCACATCCTGTAAGACAAGTTGAAATTGTTGATCAGCTATAAAATTCTGATCCAATATTGTCCGCTGAAAAAGTCCTTCACGATAACGATCGCCATAAACGTTTCCGACAAGAAATGTCGGAACCGAAAATCTTCCTTGGCTATCTACTGTACGGATTTCGAAATTCATGGGCCCTTCTGGTAGATTTTCAATCACATAATGTACGGTATCTATAGCATCGGTCAATTTTACCGAAAACTTCATGGAATCCTGTTTACTGTTCCAATACACACGCAACTCGGAAACTCCGGCGTTCACCCGAAAGATGCCATCTACTTGTACACGATATTTTCCCGAACGTATTTTGATTGAATCCAGCTTCGCAGGATATACTATTTCCTGTCCATCAGTGAATTTGGTAAATTCATCCATCTTAGAACATGCGCCGAATAAACAAACGCCGAACAAGGCCAGTATGCATAGATATGTTCTCATCTTCATTTTCTTTTTAATAGTTAATAAACTCCCCATACTTGTACTTGTGCAATCTGGATAAAGTAACTCCCACGCCAGTTGCGCAGATTGCGGATACGCAAGTATTTGTATTTTGGTGCATCTTCGGGCATATCAAAAGACCACCCTGCGATGCCGTATACTTCATCGGCGTTGGTATTTGTTCCAGCTGGAGTACCCGAAGGTTTTCGCACGGTACAGGTTGCCAGTTTAGACCAAGACTCCCAAGAGCCATCCAGATTTGGACTATTACTTCCCCAGACTTCAAATTCACGCATGTTACCCTTATCGTAAAAACCATTTTCCCGACGTGGGAAAATCACGACACGGCTCAATTTCGCTTCCTTACCGATAGAAAAAGTCAGGGATTGCGGAGCACCGGCACTTTCAACCGTATATAAGGCCGGCCATCTTGAGGGATTCATGTTGCCGTCCCACATCATTTCCGAAGTCGTCCCGTACATATACTGCGCATCCCCCGGTAAATGCAGCGCTGCAAACTGCTGTCTCGGAAAAAGATTTTCTTCCAGCGGTGTCAGCGAGGTATACAATGTATCCGATTTATTTAACCATCGGTCACGCACATAAAAAGCAAATTTCATTTCACGGGATTTCAGTCCGCGGATATTATATAAGATCAGGGAATCCTGGCTATAATAGTTGTCCAATGGCAAATATTCCCCATTGTTTAGGGAGTCAACCATAGGGACAATAACGACATCACCTTTTTCCTTATTGATAGAACTGATCCGGACTCCGCCAAATGTCGGCGCAATTTTCATTTGCCCGAATACGAGATCAAAAATCGGTGTTTTAGGTTCTACTGTAACGTCCACAGCATCTGAAGCCACTTCGGCCTTATTGACGGCATAAAGCTTTACAATATGTTTTTGTGTATCTGGAAAACCGTCGATTAAGATCTCATTTTTATAGGTTGATGATTTTACGACCCGTGTCTGTCCATTGGCCATGACATACTCGGCTTTTACATACAATACATTTTGACCGGAAGGTAAACTGTAATGGATCGTTGCCTGTCCGTAGCCGTTGGTAACAGAAGTATTTTGCACAATACCTGGTTTCGTTTGGTCTTCTTCCAGCAGCGTCCATCCCTTTTCCTCTTTACAACCAGCCAATAGATAAAAAAGACCGATCAGGAAATAGCAATAGTTTAAATATTTTAGATTTTTCATAATTTCTATTTAATAAGGGATTACCAACCTGGATTTTGTACTAAGTTGGGGTTGACCAAAAGGTTGTTTTCCCTTATTGGCCAGAAGTAATCCCGAGGTGCCACAAAACGTTGTTGAAAAAAAGTCTGCTCTTTATAGAAAAGTTCGGGATGATCTTTATCCTGGTTTCTATCCCAGCCGGTAATATTTTTATTCAGCTCCTGTGCCGCCAGCTTCCAGCGTTTCAGATCCCAAAAACGTGATCCCTCAAAGCTCATTTCAATATTCCGTTCACGTTGGATAATGCTGCGCAAGCCTTCCTTGCTTGTTGGTTTAGCAGGGTTTAACGCATACTTTGACCAAGATTCTTGGATACCTTCCAACCCAGCCCTTTTCCGAATTTTATTTAGGTATAAAAAGACATCAGCTGTTGGTCCCTCGCTTTCGTTCAAGGCTTCGGCATACATCAGGTACAGATCTGCCAAGCGCATCATTGGCCAAGGATATTCTTCAATGTGTGAACTATTGCCATCTTTGAAAGCAAATTTCCAGTTCACTAACTTTTTGGGATAGTACGTCGTCACAGGAATAGAGAGTCCGCTGCCAAATAATCCCAAACGCAGCTGTGTGGTCCAGGTATTTTCATCACTACGACTCGGAGTATTTTCCATAAACCAGATCCCACCATCAAAACCAACATTGGCGTAAAACCTATTTTCGCGATCAAAATGTACACGTGCAGTCTGATAGTTCTGAATATTATTGAACCGCTCAGCATAGTTACCCGAACGAAGCTGATTCTTATTACTAAAATCCAGGGTTTTATCTTCATCCATTGGCACGCCATTTCGGGTATAGAACTGGTCAACAATCTTTAAGGAAGGTGCTAAGGTACCATGTACACTGTTATTACCTGCATTATTGGGATCAATATGTGCCATGGATGAATACTGCATCTGCCAGGCCCGTGAAGTCGGATTTGCCCAGATAATTTCCTTGTTCCATTTTTCAGTCACAGCATTACGCACGCTCATTTGAATCATCGTCGTATCGGAGAGCGGAAATACAGTACCAGGAAATTGGTATAAACCCATTCCCAGGTTCTCGCATGCGGTAATAGCTTCCTTTGCAGCACGGGCGGCCTTTTGCCATTTCTCCAACTGAAAGCGCTGGTTGAAAAACAGCGTACCATCGACATTTTTAAAGGTCGCATAATCTGTATTACCGTTGAACAGTGGACTCGCGGCATACAATAATACTTTTGCTTTAATGCCTAAGGCAATAGGCTTGGTAATACGGCCCAGATCTGTAACGGGAGACTGGACCGTATTGGGTAGTTTAGGAATTGCCTCGTCAAGAACCTTGACTATATAATCGACAACCTCATCAATAGGCTGGCGTTTAACTTTTGCATCCTCGATAGAGGTATTTACAGATAAGTTGACATCCATCGTGGGAATAGGCCCATAATGCCGCATCAACATAAAGTGATAATATGCTTTTAAGAACATCACCTCTCCTTCCCAGGTGGTACGCTCGTCCTGTGTCATATCCCGTACTTTTTCGGGATTACGAATATTTTCCAGAAAAATATTACAGTCGCGAATGGCATTATACATATAACCATCCCAATAGTTCACGTAGGGATTGGTGACGTTCTGATTTCCACGGGCAATATTCCAGTTTGTCCCATCAATACTCAGAGTTGGGTAGTCCAGCCAAAATTCATCCCCTGCAAGGTAAGCTGGATTTTTGGTCGGATCTCCATCCGGCGGCAGGTATGAGTAACAGGTAGCTAAGTACTTTATTGCTTCGCTACGCATTGTAAACGCATTATCTATTGTCGCCACATTGTCCGGTACGACATCCAAATAGTTGCAGGATTGAAAAAACAATAAACCTGACGCAACCAGTAATTTAATTAATCTTAGATTTTTCATGATAAACTGCCTTTTAAAACCCCACGTTAATACCTACGTTATACACTGCCTGCACAGGATAGCCTAATCCTTCACCACCCATTTCGGGATCCCACATCTTGAATTTGCTCCATACGGCAAGGTTGAGTGCATTGACATAAAAACGGACATTCGACATCTTAAACTTGTTGAGAAACTGATTTGGTAGATTGTAGCCCAATTCAACAGATTTCAATCGTAAGAATGCACCATTACGCATCCACCAGGTTGAAAACTGATTATTATTATTGTTAAAACCATCCGTCAAGCGTGGCCACAGGGCCCTTACGTCCTGGTTATCTTCGGACCAATAGCTGTTTGCCACTTCCTGCAACAAACCGTTTTGATAAGGTCCGTTGATCGCAAAAGGTGTAATATTTCCCGGATCAATAAAGAATGATGAACGGGCAGATCCCTGTAGGAATGCACTGACATCAAAGCCTTTGAAACCCACAGAAAATCCCATTCCATAAATAATTTGGGGATCTGTCGGATAACCGATCGGCACTTTGTCTAAATCCGTGATTTTACCATCGCCATTGATATCCCTGTATTTGATATCACCACCCATGGTTTTAAAGGCGCCACCAAAATTCTGTAGCGGTGAGTTTTCCGCTTCGATATCATCGACAAACAGACGTTCAGCAATCAGACCGTACGATTGTTTGATCGGATGTCCCAGCCGAGAGAGGTAGGATAAATTTGCCGGATAGTCGGGTTCTTCGTTAACCAATAATTTGTTGGTTGCATAGGTCATATTCGCTCGCCACTGAGTCCACCAGGTATTTTGAAAGGATTTATTGTAATCCAGGGCCAGGTCAAATCCTCGGCTCTGCGCCTTCCCGATATTAGCCTGGATATCGGATTGAAAACCAGTTGTAGAAGGAATATTCGAACGCACCATCAAGATATTGCTGCGGGTAGAGTTGTAGTAATCAAATACCACACCCAAGCCATTTTTTAGATTCAGGTCAAATCCAGCATCGAAGGTCTTTGCCCGCTCCCAGGTAATATCACGATTTTCATACCGCGATATGGAATAACCAGGCCGTGTGTAATCCCAGTTATTTCCCCAGGAGAAACCTCTGCCACCGTTATTCGGATTCACCTGCGATAGGTAGAAGAAACGATCCCGGTCCTCACCGATCTGATCATTACCCACCAGACCGTAGGTTGCCCTCAATTTTAAGCGGGAAACGACAGGGTTCATAAATTCAAACATTTTTTCCTCATTTAGGTTCCACCCCACACCAAAAGAGGGGAAGAAACCAAAACGATGATCTTTGGAGAAACGTTCGGAACCGTTGTAGCCAAAGTTGAACTCAAAAAGGTAGCGGTTTTTGAACGCATAGGTTGCGCGGCCTGACACCCCGAGATTGCGAGCAGGCAAAGAAGCCTGCAAATCGCCACCGTTAGCAGTCTGATAATTACGGATAATACCGATCAACATTCCTGTGATATCATGGTCCTCAGCGATGGTGCGGTTGTAATTGACAGCAAACTCACCGTAAGTCGTCGTATTTAGGATTTTATTTCCCTGGTTGTAATCCAGGTATTCCGTACCCTCATTTTCGTTGAGCAGACTTAAAACTGTATTGCTCGTACCTGGGATTCGGACCAGATTGTAATAAAATGGTTTAAAGCTCCGGGTGACAGAAAAATAAGAATAGCGTTGTGTATAGGCCATTAAGCGAGCGGATAGACCTTTGGTAATAAAATCGAAGTTCTGTTTCAGTTCCAATTGCACATTGACTGTGGAGCTATTATATTCCTGAAAACCATTGACCATATTGGCGTAGGGATTATTATATAGCGTTTTAGTGGTTGGGATAAAGTTATTTCCGAAAAGCGGATGCGTCGCAAATGGAGAATAGGACGATGGATAAATTGCTGGAAACATTACGGGGTTGGACCAAATTGCTTCACGAAATACGCGTTGTCCACCATTGATCAGATTTCCCCATTTATCATAGCCACCTATTGGTCCTGTATAGTCATCAAATTGGGCCGAAGTACGGATAATTCCAATAGTCGTTGGGGTAACATTTAAGGTAATATTAGAACGTAAAGAGTAGTTTTTCAGATTGATGTTATTATCAAAACTATTGCCGTTTTCAGATCGCAGAATTCCCTTATCGTTATTAAAGGTACCTGCGACATAATATTGAGCAAGGTTCCCCCCCGCCCGTGACATTGAAGTTGAAGCGTTGGTTGTTGGTATAATCCTTGATCAGCCGGTCTATCCAGTTATTATTGGGATAAAGCAATGGATCGTCTCCCCTTTCGGTATGATCAATCTTGTTTTGGCTATAGGGAAGGGTTCCTTTTGGATCTCTGGTCAACACCGCCTCATTTGCCATCTTCATATAGGTGATATTATCAGCGAATTTAAAATTACGCGTGTTGGTTGAGATGGAATTCTCAAAACGTGCATTGAATTTTGCCTTACCAACAATACCGCTTTTGGTGTTGACCAAAACAACCCCATTTGCCCCTCTAGCGCCATATAATGATGAGGCTGCTGCATCTTTCAATACGGAAAAACCAGCGATATCATCAGGTTGTAAGCGGGCAAGTGCTGTGGTATTGGATTCCATTCCATCGATCAAAATCAAAGGATCTTTTTTCCCAGCGCCAAAAGAACCGACACCGCGAATAAAGAAGGAAGCGTTGTCATTACCTGGTTCCCCACTCCGCTGGTAAGCAATTAGTCCAGCTACCCGACCCGCCAACATGGAGGTCAGATTGGATGTTGGCCCCTTAATTTCTTTCGGATTGATCGAGGTAATGGAGGCTACCATGCTCGTTTTTTTCTGCGTACCGTAGGCCACGACAGTCACTTCATCCAGATTGGAACTTGATGAGGATAAGTAAATGGTCATACGGTTGGTACTCGTGACCTGAACAGTTTTACGGTCGAATCCGACCGAAGTCAGGACAAGATGATCGTTGATGTGTGCATCTTTAATCAGAAATTGTCCCTGTGCATCCGTTGATGCAACTGCATTCTTTCCCATAAAGGCAATTGTAACATTGGAAATGGGTAAATGTCCGACGCTATCCAATACAACTCCTCTCAATTCAAACGATTGGTTCTGTGCGTGCGCAAAACCAGCCATTAGCATAAAAAGGAAGACAAGACTACATCGCTGCCATTTACAGATTCGGTAATACATGTGGTAGATCATAAATTGGTCTTCTTATAGATTGGTTATTATATTGTAGTATCACGAATATTAATCTATACTATTCTATACTACTATACAATAGTAAAAACATTTTCCGACATCCGCAAATATTTTTTAATAATAGCTTATGTTTGTACGATATACGCCACCAATGGGCAACTAGAAAAGGTGGGATTTGTTATAAAAATAAAGCGGTATATAACGTCAAAAATGAGTTATATACCGCTAGGAAATCTATTTAGAAAATTTTACACAAAAAAAAGGTAGGCCTAGCCTACCCTTTTGTCAATGAGTGATGATATTTTAATGTATGATTTAGCGAATGTGCAGTCTGTCGGGCATCATCTTGATAAGACGATAGATCCTCACAATTCCGAATATCTGCAACGTCTACTTTTTTTCTTACTTTGCTGATGACCTGATTTAACTCGGTTCTCCAGTTGCCCGGATCGCCAAAATCGTCCATCCAATTTTTACTGATAAACTTCTTGTAGTTCAAAAGCAAAATATACAATTCCTCACCACTACCAGCGCGATTAATTGATGTACGCCAGTTCTCTAATTTTTCTTTAAAACTCATAACCAGCAATATACAAAAAAATAGGGACATTCCAAAATCACTTCATTTGAAATGGATGAATATTATTAACTTTTTTCTTTTTCCACGATAATTTTTAGGAGCAGCAAAGGAAGAATATTTACCGACCAACTTACACTTTTTCACAGTGTTTGTTCAGTGCTCGTTCAGTGATTGTTCAGTGATCGCTCAGTATAGACTGATTAAACAGTGACTGATTACTGTCTAAAATCTGACTGAAATTTGTTTTTAGGTATAATTTGATACCAATATGTTTCTGTTTAATATTTATCCTGATTTTGTACAGCCGAACCAGGCTATTGCTTTGGAAATGCAAAACCGCACTTCATAAATTGAATATTCTTTTACCACTGGCAACCTATCCATTGTTGGGGTCGGGTATGGGGTGTATGCGGTAAGAAAAACATTGTTACCGAAAAAAGCGGAGAATAAACAGTTATTCTCCGCTTAAAACAATATTTAGTACCACTTACGGATTAATAACCAAGCTGCTCCCCAATCCGGTCATAAATCCCGGACCTATATTTTGTGCTTTCAGCAAATCCCGATGTTTGGCATCCAATTTTGGAGCGCCAGCGTCTGCCGCGGCCGCAAAAGGATAGTTACCCACAAAGGCCCCCAACACCGGACTGGTACTGGTCGGCTCGTAAATTCCGTCTGTTGTTAACGTATATTGTGGATTTTGACGTGTAAATCCAGCTGGAAGCTGTTGGCTTGTTGGCACATCAAATACAATATTTCCCATATAAGTAAAATTAACAGGTTGATCTGTAAAAGTCAGCATGGTTGAAGTCGCAGCCTGTGACACCACATTATTGGCGATATGTCCGTCTGTTGGTGGCAAAGTACGACCGTTTCCCCCTTTCCCTGAACCAATATCAAATGACTGTTTACATTTAATCATTGTATTGGCCACCACCTTCACACGTTTTACCTGAAAATAGCCGCTTAATGGCGAGTTAGGTACACCGTCCATGATGGCCAGGGGAGCTTTCTGTCCTGTTCCTGCCATATTCTGGAAGTAATTATTGTAGACAATATGGTCCTCTCCGATTATCCGGATACCACCAGCTGCACTATTGCCGTTACCGACAAAATAGTTTCCATAAACAGCAGAACCATTTCCATGTCTTAAGCATAGCGTTCCCTGGCTCTCATGGAAGAAATTATTGCGGATGGTATCGGCTCCCATTTTATTAGAGATAATTTCCGTTTCGCCGTTACAGCGTTGAAAGATATTATCTTCAATCGTCGTGTATGCATTGGTCATGGACCAGTCGCTTGTTCCGATACGGATTGTTTCGCCACCATTATCCGGTAACGCAGCCCGTTCGCCAAAGAAATTGTGATCAATCCGATGCTTCATCGTTTTACTTGTTCCCCAAACAACCATTGTAGGTCCTTGATGTAATTTCCCTTTGAGATAACAATGATCAATACGATGATTGGATCCGTTAATGGACACCCATCTATAGTCTGTCGTCGCAGCTGGTGGATTATAATCCACAATAGCGGTATTTGTTAAGCGACAGTTGGATGAAGAAGAGGTAAAATCAACCACATTCTTTCCAGAAGTATACCCATCCTGAAAGACCAGTCCATTGACAACAAGCCATTTACCCGTGACGCTAAGGGAGGAAGTACCTGTCATGGTCACAGCACCGGGTTGCTCAGCCATTAGTACAATAGGTTGCTGACTGGTACCTTGGGCATTAAATGTCAATTCCTGATTTGTCCATTGTCCCGATTTCATGATCACCGTGTCGCCTGGCTGTAGACTTAAGGCCTGCAGGTCGGCAGCCGATTGAATGGTATGGCACTGCACACAGGCGATACCATTTAGTTGCAATTTTACCGCAGCCGGTTTTTCACAGCTACTCCCCATCACCAATAACAGCGATAAAGAGGATAATACTGAAAAATTTCTCATCATATTTACATTTGTTTATAAGGTTCTTTTTGCTAGGATCACCTAAAATGGATACACCGTGGTATTTCCCTTAGATCCAAAAACATGGACCACACCATTCGTTGTCACATAACCGCCAGACCTATTCGTTGTTTTATCGTTGATCTGAATCGGTGCCAAATCATTGTTATTGACCAGTTTTAGATACATTACACCCTCTTGGTTGAAACCTTTTCCCTCATTCATGTACCCTAAAAGCGAGCTTTTACTTGCCACGGTATTTGCGGGAAGCAATGTCTTGGCTTTTACATTGGAAATAGTCAATTTATCAAAATTGTAATTTCCCTGTAAAATGAGATAAAGAAAATAGTTACGAACATCATCGCGGTTATAATCTTCCCATTTTGTAGCCGGGCGGGTAATGGGTTTACCTGTACCATCAACACCAGTTACAATGGGAACATCGAAGAAAAGTCCTGCAGTTACCTTCTTCGTTTTGGCATCCCAAGTCTTTATCGCCTCATTATGTAAAAAGATAAAGGTGCGATCCGTCTTATCTAGCTCCTCAAGACCAATACCAGCATAATCCAACCCCTTACGCATCCATTTAAAGATCGTATCCGACGGGTTCTCGGGAGTCTCATAAGAACGATTTTCTAAAAATTTACGGGCACTGATCCCAATATTGGGATCTAGTGTTTTATGCTTATAATCATAGTTTTCCTGCAATTCCATATCAAAAAGGGAACAGCCCGTTATCATTAAAGTCAGGAGCAGCACCCCTACTTGTATCCACTTGATGTTAAAATTTCTTTTCATGATTTCCTTTTCTTAATTCCCGCATTAATCTGTATACCCCGGATTTTGAACCAACAAACTATTGGAGTTCAAAACATTTCTATTCAGCGGCCAGTAGGCTCGATTTTTAGGATCTAAGAATCCCGGCATTTCCAGATTTCCGGCATCCTCCTGCCTACGTTTCAGAATAGGGTCCATCACGGCCTTAACACGATTTGTTCTTACCAGGTCAAACCACCTTTTCCCTTCTCCGAAAAGCTCCAACTGCCGCTCGTTCAGGATTGCCGTTTCCAGTGCGTAGGGGCTCCCTACTTCAGCTGCATTCACATCGTATAATGGAAGTTGAGCTCGTTTCCGCACAAAATTCAAGTATTTAATGGCTTTTTCCCTATCGCCCCTGGCATTCAGGGCCTCGGCATATAATAGATAGATGTCACTCAGGCGGTACATGGTTAGATAGACCGGAAGCAATTGATTTGTTGCGGGCCAAGGGTCAGCCTTGGTTGGGTTTGCTTCTGTCGGATACCATTTAATAAATCGATCACGCTTATTGCTTGGCATACCGAAATAAACATCCAACGTCTGTTTTGGTCGAATATCCGGACTTGGGGTACCCGTTGTCTGCGGTAGAAACCAACTGTTCCAGATCCCCTCGTCCACAATCACCTGTTTGTTATTTGAAGTCCAGGAAGTTTGCATGCATGCGCAGCCATTTTTCAGATAATCCCAGTGGATACTCCAGATCGTTTCCTTACTCGAAGATGGGTTTGTAAAGATGGTCTTCCAAGTCGCTGCATCCTGCAGATTGGTTTCATTTAAACCGGCATAAGTGACATTGGTCGGCGACTTTGCCAAGAATAATTTCTCAATCCACTTTATCGCATTTTCATGATCCCCTTGCCACATATATACATCGGCCATGATCGCGCATATTCCAGCCTCTCCGATTGTCCACAAGGGACTTCTGGCGTCTTTTATAATCAACGAATAGGCTTTTTCCAGATCAGGAATGATGACTTCTTTTATGAGCTTCTCTTTCGGTTCTCGTGCTCTTTCAGCGGGTTGTTGCACATCTTCGTATGGTTCTAACCAGATTGGTGCATCACCCCAGACACGGACAATATAAAAGTAAGACATGGCGCGAAGTGCATAACTCTGTGCTAAATAGTCATTCTGCATGGCCATGGTTATGCGACTATCCAATTGTGCGGCCTGCGGAATATATTTGATATTATTATTCGCTCGCCCAATCGTAGTATACAGGCCGCTCCAATCTGAAAAATCATTAGAAGGAGTGATACTGTTCAATACAATTTCATCCACATAGTCCTTGGTATAGCTAATAAAGCGATCAAAATTGTCGGACCGATATTCTCCCCAGTAAAGATATTTCTCGGTATACTGTTCTTTTCCGACCATTTCAAGCTGAAAAGCACTATACATGCCAGCCATTGCAGCCCGTACATCATACATATTTTTGTAGTGCTGCTCCAATGTTCCATCTGCAAGGGGTTTTTCGTCAAGGAATTTTTTACAGCCACCCAAGGTGCCTAAAAAAAGTAATGCTCCTAAAATTTTTATTTTGTACATAATTGAAATCTTCTAAAAATTAACATTTACACCGAAACCAAACTCTCTCCTTCTTGGATAACGACCATCGTCCTCCCCCGGTGTCAACGGATTCGATGTACTGAATTCAGGATCATAGCCCGTATAGTTCGTCCAGGTCAATAGATTTGTCCCATAGATATAGGTCGTAAGCCCTTTCATTTTCAATTTATTAGCCAAATTTGGACTAAATGTATAAGCGAGACGTGCGCTGGCAAGTCGAATAAACGAAGCATCTTCGATGTAAAGACTGTTTTGGTTCGTCTTCATGTTTCCGCGGTTATTTCTTTCAGGATAGTAAGGATACTTGGCCTCATCTCCGGGTTTACGCCATACATTGTATACCATATCCGGTGAGCCAGCTCCAGTATTTGAAGGATAGTTCTGGCGTTGTAACAAAGCGTTATACACTTCTCCACCGATTGCGCCATTGAACAAAACATTTAAAGAAAAGCGTTTGTAGGTAAATGTCTGCATAAAACCAAAATAGAAATCAGGAGTAGGATTTCCCAGAATCATACGGTCATCATCGTTGATCAAGCTATCACGTTTGTTGTTGAGCCACTCAGCATCCCCGCCTTTCAGCTTGCCGTCCGGAGCATACAGATGATGGACCGTACCCTCATAATTTTGACCATTTGATGTATACACTGGTTTACCGTCACGGTACAACGGCTTACCTTGGTCATCGAGCACAAGTGTCAACTTATCCCAGTTGTCGTTATAGGCATTGGATTCATCCCAAGCATATACACCGAGATTTCGCCATCCGTAAAAATTACCGATGCGTCCCCCTTCTTCGAGATACCATTTATTACCCGGAAAGAAAGGAATACCGTCAGCCAGTTTTACCACCTTGCCCCGCTCAAAGGAGATATTTCCATTGATTTCCCAGCTAAAATTTGATTTAACGATCGGTCGGGCACTAACAACAAATTCCATTCCTCGGGTTCGGATTGATCCCACATTTACCTGAAGTTTGGTATATCCGGTTTCCTTTGGCAGTTCCCTTGGATATAATAGATCCGTGGTTGTTTTCACATAGTAGTCCGCAGTAAAGCCCAGCCTTCCATTGAGAAATGTAAGATCTAAGCCCACATTATTCTGCGTAGTCATTTCCCATTTGATCAAATAATTACCCAATGTCGGCGTCATCGCAGCTCCCCCTACGCCATTATAATTTCCGCCAAAGGCTACTTTGGCATACGATTCGTAATCCCCAATTTTATCATTTCCGAGCTGTCCAAAACTATATCTCAATTTAGCATCCTGTAATGCCGGTTTAGCCCATTTCATAAAATTTTCGTCAGAGAATCGCCAAGCGGCAGACCCCGAGAAAAAATTCCCCCATTTGTTACTCGGTCCAAACCTTGAAGACCCATCTCTTCGATACGAAGCCTGTAGAAGGTAACGGCTTTTATAATTGTAGCCGATTCTGCTGAATAAGGAAGCTGTCGCATTTGCAGTCGCCGATGTATAGGTCTTTGATGAAGTCAGATAATCTGGAAATGTAACCAGAACCTCCTCGTTTACACTGTTCAGATATTCAGAGTGGAAACGATCGAAACGTCTACGATCTGCACTGAACCCCAATAGGGCATATACATTATGATCCTGCGCAAATGTTTTGTTATAATTGGCAAATGCCTGGAATTCCCAGGAGAATGTCTTGGTAAATTCATTCGAACCACTGTTCTGATCCTTATTGGCCGAAAGAAAACGAGGCGAAAAACCGGTATTTTGCAAGTTATCCAAGCGCGCATTAAACAACGTTGTCAGCTTTAGATCATTCATTAACTGATAGTCCAATTGGTTGTTAAATTGACCTGAATAGGTTTCGTCAATATTTTGTTCATACAATGCATTGGCGATGGGATTTCGCTTAGATCCAACATAACTCGTTAATGATCCGTCGGGATAATAGATTAATGAATATGCCGGCCTGTCCATCACGACGCGCACCGTGTTGGCGATTGGAATGGTATTGCCTTTTTGCCATGAAAAGGAAATATTGTTGGAGTATCGCAGTTTCGATGAGGCTTGATACTCCACATTGATCCGCGACTGCAAACGCTTTGCGTAGCTATTCAGGATAATAGACTTGTCATCCAAATAGTTTAAACTGCTGTAATAACGAAGATTTTTTTGGCCACCTCCTACACTTAACTTGATCTCTTTCTTTTGGGCAAGATTGCCAAGAAGCAATCGCTGAAGATCATTATCTGCATTAAAGCTTGGATTTAGCGAGTCGATATTGCTATTTTGTCCCTGTATATTTCTAAACTCGCGGACTTCAGCCGAATTGCTCACCGGAATATAATGTGCCAGACGGCCAAAGAGATGATTATAATTAACATTAATCAGAGGTTTCCCTTCGGCACCACGTTTGGTTGTGATCAAAATAACACCATTTGCTGCACGCGATCCATAGATGGAGGCAGATGCAGCATCTTTTAATACTTCGATGTTTTCGATATCCGTAGGGTTAATATTTGCGCCATCTGGATTTATTACACCATCGACCAGATATAAAGGCCCGTTACCACCGTTCAAAGTTGAGGTTCCCCGCACCTGTATGGAGCCCGTTGCCCCCGGAGCACCACCGCCATCATTAACAATCAGTACACCGGCTGCTTGTCCCTGCAGGGCATCAAATAGATTAACAGGTTGTCTTTCCTGGATTTTTTTTGCGCCGACGGAAGATATTGCCCCGGTTAAGTCCCGTTTTTTGGCAACGCTACCATAACCGGTTACAACAATCTCATCCAGTGCATTGTCATTTTCGACCAGCTGTACATCAATTTGTCGCTGCGCACCGACCGTGCGTTCCTCTACTTTCATCCCTACTTGACTAAAAACTAGTGTACTTGTGGGAGTAGCCTCAATCTGATACTTACCGGCTGCATCTGTGCTTGTCCCTTGGTTCTTTCCTTTTACCCGGACGCTTACCCCCTGCAGTGCCTCACCTTTGCTATTGCTCACCTTACCGGAAAGCCTAACATTTTGCTGTGCAAAGAGCGGTAAACCCATACTTCCCATCATTAAAAATAGGCAGAGTACAAAGCACCCCATTTTTGTGATACTTTTCATCATAAGTTAGATATTTATTAATTGGTTATTTATTATGCTAAGGTACGCTTGGCTCCCATAGCCACATTCCGTCACAGCTTCCCTATAGATCGAAGCTCATGACAAAACTATCCGTATTCCTTTATTGGTTATTTTTTTATAATTCGTTATTACCCCAAATATCGCATACTTACGCTCGTCAGAGGGTGTAAATTCTGTTCTTTTTAGCAGTAAAAAATGATCAATTGGCCTCAAAATACACTTTATTAAACCCTCAGGCATATACTATTTTTGGTTTTTCTATTTTGACATAAATTCAAATTTAACCCTTCCATACGTGTTTGGTTTTCCGTTCTGCGCTCCGGATATTTCTCCGAAAAGCTGTCCTTTTGCATTCTTTTTGATCAACACCCGGCGCCATGAATACAGTCCTTTTTCATAATCAAAGCTCACACCATCATCATCGTATAACTGATAATTACCCTCCTTCTCCCCATAGTGACGAATGGTCAGATCAACTTTCTCATCTGGAGAAGGTGCATGCAAGCGGCTGTCCATCATAGGGATAATACCGCCATCTTTGACATAGACCGGTATGCGGTCCAAAGCAGGATCAGCAAGGATCTCTTCGCCATTACCCACATATTTTCCCGTATAGAAGTCATACCAGTTACCTTTGGGCAACAATACTTTTCGGGATGACTCTCCAGCAAATAAAGGCGCGACCAGAATATATTCGCCACACATATATTGATCCTTTACTTCCCTGTTGACAGCTTCCAGGTATGGATTTGTCTCCAGATCCTGATTGCCTAAGACAGCCTTAGCCTGCCCCTGGAAGCCTTCTTCCAATACCATCGCACGGAAAGGCGGTGTACCCTCAAAATGATACTTTGCAAATTCGGAATATAAATATGGCATCAGCTCCATCCTTAACTGTGCATAGTATTTCACCTGATCAGCGACTTCGGGAAAAGACCAAGGTTTTGTCCCGCTGGACCAGGCATTGATCATAGCCATTGGCGAAAAGACAACGGACTGAAAACGACGTAACCATTCCTGTCCTGTTTTCGATCCCCGCACTTCCGGCGTCCATAGTACACCGCAAAATCCACTATTGACCAGTGCTGTGATAAAATCTTGATGACTATAATAGTCGTTATAGATGACATAGGGCAAATTATTGGCTCCCGCATTCGATGCGCGCACCAGCCCATAGGTTCGCGTATTCTTGCTCCGGTATAAACTATCTGTCAGTTTCTGCGCCAGCACACCATAGGTTTGTCGCATCTGGATCCCACTGATACCCGAGGGAAATTTGGCCATATCGGGCCAAAGGTAATAATCGTAGCCATCGACTTCATCCATTTTATAACCACTGACGCCAATATTGAGCTGCGCATCCGTGAATTGTTTAGCGAGGATCTTTCTGGCCTCAGGGTGATTTAAATCTGGTACCGTACCGCTCCATACCGTATGGGAGCCCGTATAAGGTTCGATAGCCTTACTGATCCCCGCTTCGGGTGAGATATATGGGTTCGTCCAGAGATTTAGACGGATTCCCTTTGTGGCCAACTTCTTGATCAGGGAAGCAGGATCTGGAAAACGTCCTTTATCCCATTCAAAGGTACAAGGGTAAGCGCGCGATTGCCATCCGGGCTCAAGGCCAATGAAATCAAGTGGGAAACCATGTTTTTCAAACTGGTCGGCTTCGTTGAGCACCTCTTCAGCAGTGTAGAGTTTCTGTACCCGCTGTGTAAATCCTAGCCCCCATCGCGGTGGCAATGTACCGCCACCACAGAAAAGATTGTATCTTTTGATGGCGTCCAGGGGGTTGATGCCTGCGAAGACATAAATTTCCACGCCTGCAGCCGGGATATAAATCTCCACCGCATCTGAATAAGGGCGCGAGTTCCAGCTTTTATCAGTATTGCGATCCTTAGCTTCTGCCGGCTCCTTTGCATCTTTGCGAACACCCGTCCCCACATAATAAGTCAGGTACTGTGCAGAGTTAACAAGTACACCATAGCCCCTGGAAGAAACATAAAAAGGAACAGGAGCATGTGTACGACCGTTATCTTTACCTCCATAATGATCAACATGCAGGTTAAGGATCTTACCCCGTTGGTGAACAGTTTGGAAATTCAGGCCTAAACCATAGATCTGTTCATTTTTTGTCAATGGCATCCGTACATAGGTTTTCCCATCAATCAGTTCCGCATGAACCTCCATTTTTGGCAATGGAAAATCAGTTGACTGTAGCCGTTCAAGTGTTGTGGCCCGCGGTTTAATAGCAGCAGCACCTAGCAGTGTGTATTTCTCGGGTTGACCGAAGGTGCCTTTCCATACACCCGGATACTGCTCCTTCCACTGAATAGGTTGTGCTTTTGCCTGACTACAGAGCAACAGCATAAGAATTATTAGTATTCTTTCCATTGCAATTATTTTTTTAACAGGGCATATACACACCAAAGTATGGGAGCCTGTCCATGCATATCACCAATCTTTTGTTTTCTGTCCAAATAATACTGATAGTCATTTTTCCGGTTGGTACCTTCACAGACATTCGCGATATCGCCGTCGTTATTAATGTATCCGACAAGTGCCAACCAAGCCCTGCGGGCGATTGGTGCATATTCCTTTTCATCCAGCCAGCCATTTCGCACTCCCGTAATCAAGGCATAAGTAAACATGGCTGACCCGGAAGTTTCCACCCAGGATTCCGGTTTATCAATCAGCTGTCCCCATAGACCGTCTCTCCGCTGATACTTTTTGAGGCTTGCCATCATTTTTTTGTAAGCGGCTAATATCGCAGGCCTATTGGGATTATCGGTTGGTAAGGAAGACAGGAGCTCGCTCATCCCCGCCGCCATCCAACCATTCCCCCTTCCCCAAAAGAAGGGTGCATCCGGCGCATGATAGAATAGACCATTCTCTTTTTGGATGGTATCGAGGTAGACCAGCATTTCATGAGCGGCCCTATCGATGTATTTACGTTCCCCGGTCACCTCAAAGGCCTTGGACTGTACCATGGTAATCATATACATATCATCTATCCAGTAACGTGTCTGCCAGGTCAATCCCTTGTCCAAAAACTTTTGGTAAGTATCCTTCACCGCTTGAGGTGAATCAATGGGGATAGTCCATTGCGCATCGGCGAAACGCATCCCCATCTCCCGAAAGGTTGTATTTTTTGTCTGCTGATAAAGTTCAAGTGGAACGGTTCCAAATACGGCAAAATCCACATGCCAGGGTCGTGGCACGAGATGTTTCTCTGAATCAAAAAAAGGCATAAAGCGTTTGGTAAGCTGCTCAAGTAACACCTTGTCCTTGTTGATATCGGCAAACTTCAGGGCACCATACCAGGTACAGACTTCGGGGTAAGTAATAGATCTGGGGGGCGCCGGTGGTTTAAAGCTGTTATGTGGACTTTCGACAAAACGCTGCGCGACCAAACGGCCAACGGTAATAGGATTGGCCTTCTCGGGCCAATTTTTTAAATCTATGCTTTGTGCCTGGCCATATAGTGCCACGAACACAGCAATACCCGAGAGTATTGACCTCAAAACATTCATCATTAGCTTGGTTTATATTCAGTTATTACACCAAATATCGTTATGCAGCAGCTTTTTTGAGGGGTAATTTTCGGTCATTTAGGTGGAAATATTGTCAGCTTCGGTGGCATAGAGAAAAGACTTACAGATCCCGAATTACGCTGATACTCATAAAAGCCATTAAGACAACAATCGTCGCACCGACCAGTGTCAGCAGTATCGGTTGTTTATAGGTCCCTACGATAGCGGGTTTATAAGCCGCGATCAACATCACAGTCAGTGAGACTGGCAATATAATACCATTGACTGCACCGGCAATAATTAATAGATGAACAGGTTTACCGACAGAGACAAATATGAGCGTGGAAATAACTATAAAGGCAATAATAATCCAATTTTCATTTTTTGCGATACGCTTATTAAATGTTTTAATAAATGAAACGGAAGTATACGCCGAACCGATAACCGAGGTAATTGAAGCCGCGAACATAACCAAACCAAATAGGCGATAACCAAAATTGCCTGCGGCAAGTTGGAAAACCGATGCCGTAGGATTAGCGTCGTCGATCAATGAGCCCTGGCTCAGCACACCAAGTGCAGCCCAAAATAGGCAGACCCTAACCAGCGAAGCGACAGAGATCCCCATGACGGCACTTCTATTCACGGTAGGCAGCGCATCAAATCCTTTTACCCCAGCATCAATCAGACGATGACCGCCAGCAAAAGTAATGTAACCACCAACCGTACCTCCCACTAATGTTATGATCGATACAAAATCTATCTTTACTGGGGCCACCGTCCGCAAAGCGGCCTCTCCCATTGGTGGCGAAGATACCCATGTGATGTAGATAAATGCTAAGATCATGATTGCTCCCATGAGCTGTGTAAAACGGTCCATGGCCTTACCGATCTGTCTGTTTATAAATACGGCAATGGCGATTAATGTTGAAATACAAGCCCCTGTCACAACATGCACACCAAAGAGCGCTTCCAGTCCCAATCCAGCTCCAGCGACATTACCGATATTGAACGCCAGACCGCCGAGAATAATCAGGAGCGAGATAAAACCGCCCAGACCGGGCAATAGCTTATTGGCAATATCCTGCGCCCGCATTTCAGATACGGCGATCACGCGCCAGATATTTAATTGAACACCAATATCAATCAGGATGGACACAAGAATGACGAATCCAAAGCTGGCACCCAGCGACTTTGTAAAAAATGTTGTTTGCGTCAGGAAGCCCGGGCCTATAGCCGATGTGGCCATTAACAAGGCCGCGCCAAACAGGGCGGATGTATTTTTTTGTTTCATCGGATCCGTATATCGTGATCTTTTAATGTTTGATGGATTGTCCTCGCAAACTGTACAGCTTCGGAACTATCCCCATGCAGACAAACGGTATCGGCTTGGATGTCCACTTCCGTACCTTGCACGGAAATCACCTTTCCAGTTCTGATCATATGTAAGACTTGTTGGGCTGCCTGCTCTGGATCATGAATAAGCGCATTTTTATCCGACCTCGCGGTCAATGTGCCATCCTCTTGGTAAGTGCGGTCGGCAAAAACCTCACTATATACGTTCAACCCTTTGTTCCGACCAGCTTTAATCAGTTCACTGCCCGAAAGACCATATAGGATGAGGTTTGGATCGATTGCGTAGATTGCGGTTGCAATTGCATCCGCCAACGCCGGTTTCCTCGCCGCCATATTATAGAGCGCTCCATGCGGCTTCACATGTTTTAATGTTGTCTGCTGTACTTTGGCACATGCTGCAAGTGCACCAACCTGATAAACAACCAGCTCATAGACTTCCCTGGCAGTAGTCTGAATCTCCCGTCTTCCAAAACCTGTCAGATCCTGAAAACCGGGATGGGCGCCTATTTTGACATTATATTTCAGGCCCAGCTGAATGGTTTTCATCATTGTCGAAGGATCTCCGGCGTGAAAACCACAGGCAATATTTGCTGCAGAAACATAAGGCATGATCGCCTCATCATTGCCCATTGTCCAAGCGCCAAAGCTCTCGCCCATATCACAATTTAAATCTATCGTCAGTTGCTTATTCATATTTCAATGCGATTGCTCTTTTCAGTTTAATTAATTCTATGTATCGCTGTTTCAATAAATTTTGCGCTTCATCCAGCTCGATCCGTTCAAAACGGATGTTTTCCTCGGGTCCCTTTTGCGCCAGGAGCGGAAGGTCTACGGTAGCCACCTGTGCAATGACGGGATACCCGCCTGTGGTCGGATGGTCGGCCATTAGGATAATCGGGTTGCCATCGGGAGGTACCTGTATACTACCAAAGGTAACGGCCGTTGACAGCAGTTCCTTTTTTTCTTTTAACAGCAATGGTCTGGACTGTAAGCGGTACCCCATCCGATCCGAGTTTTTGCTAATGGTAAACACATCCGCAAAAAAGCTTTGCAAGGAGTTGCTTTCAAACTGATCCCGTTGCGGTCCATCCATCACCCGGATAACTTTTGTGGACAGGTCGGGATACAGCGTAGGGTCAATACGCCAAGGAAATTGCCTGTGTTCCCCATCATAGGGATTATTAAAGGCAATACGATCCTGTTCTTTGAGCGCCCGACCTTGCCAGCCACCTATTTGTCCTTTGCTATAAGTCGATCTGCTGCCCAGTACTTCAGGGACATCAAGCCCGCCGCGAAAACAGATATAAGCCCGACAGCCCGAATTTGGTCGCCCGAAGGAGAGTAATGAGCCAGCCTCAATCAGGACCGGTTTCCACATCGGTAAGGGCTGACCGTCAACCTGGGGTGACAGGTCTGCTCCCGTCACTGCGATAAGCTGTGGCTGCTCGAAATAAATTGTTGGGCCAAGGAGTGTACATTCTATTGCGGCTTCATTGTCCGCATTTGCCAGTATACTATTACCGAGCAATAAGGCATAGCTATCCATGGCTCCACTGACAGCCATTCCATAACGTTGTAGGCCATAACGTCCCAAATCCTGTATCGTGGTCAACATGCCGCCTTTGATGATTTTAATGCCCATAAGATTCTGTTTTTAGTTGCACAAACTCATCATAACCAATAGGCACAAAGCATACAAGATCCCCCACTTCAAGCAAAGAGGGCTTTTCACGGCTTAGCTCAAACAACTGTAGTGCTGTATGCCCGATAATCTGCCAACCTCCGGGCGTAGCGATCGGATATACACCGGTCTGTTGTCCAGCGATCCCTACCGCTCCGGCTTCGATCCTCAAACGAGGAACTTCTTTACGTGGTGTTGCGATCCGGCCGTCCATCCCGCCCAAATACGGAAATCCAGGGACAAAACCAATCATGTATACCCGATATTCCCGGGAACAATGTATGCGGATAACTTCCTCCTCAGTCAAACCATTGTATTGAGCTACATAAGCGAGATCATCTCCATTGTAATAAACCGGGATTTCTTTTTTCGCACTTCCATAGTTAAAATCATCCGATATATTTTGTAAGGTTATTTGAAGCGCAGCTAATAGTTCCTGATAGGTAATCACTACCGGATCATAGTATATCGTGATTGTTGTGTAGGCGGGGACATATTCGATTACACCGGCCTGTGGACAGTTTTCAAGACAGGTTATGACTTTGCGAATCTGTATATTAATAGCTTCGGAAATTACGTCACCAAAAGAAAAGACGATTGCCTGATCTCCCAGGGGATAATGCTGAATGGAATTGGGCAAGTCTATACCTAAAGACTGCTTGTGGGAACTTCCCATAATTTATATCTTATAATCTATACAAAGATTATAAATACCAAACGATAATCAAATAACAGAATTTAAAAAGCAAGTTCCCATAATCGCTTCGTATTTTTTTGCAAAAACAAGAAGAAAATTATGGGATACTTGCCTTTGCTCTAACCACTCTGTCTGCCTTAATCAGAGTAGAAAGAGTCAATCATTGTCCATGATAACCTGGACAATTCTATATATTAATAAGTCTCGAGTAAATTTACCTCTATCCCTCGGAAATAGGAAGGAAAATAAATTGCCAATTTCAACTATAATGTTGCTATTTTCAATCCGAAATGCATTATTTTTTTGTAATACAACAAACCACTAGGTTCGCACTATAGGTATTTCATTTTTTTTAATTTTAAACACATATGTGTAAGCCATTCTTCTTTGGTTCTTGTAATTAAGCAGGCATATTTTATAAATCAATAAATAAACCTATTAAACTATTCATCCACCTAGTAGCTATTGTCAAAATATTTACGTGCAGTAAACCTTAGTATTTATTAACTCTAACAAAACCTCGAATTAACCGATTTACCCACGTAAATAACTTAAAAGCAAGCTGAGCACAATTATCTATCAATATTCAAATTAAAGAAGCTAATCCTCTAAAATAAAGCTATATACTAATAAATAACGAGTTATATTGCAAAATTCCTAATGCAATATAATTCGTTCAATAAATTGATTACATAAACTTAATACAAATTAAATAAATAATGTGGAAAATTATTTATTTTTATACATAAATCATATAAACAAAATTACATTATGAAAAGTATTATTTTCGCCCTATTATCGATACTATTAATTAGTATCGCTAGCTGTTCAAAACTTGATGAAAAGTCAGAAGTTCCTATAGAACAATCTCGTTCGTTAAAAGCAAATATCACTCAACCCAACGATCCCAACCTTGATCCGAATTGGGATTGGAATAATAGTTCGTTAAACACGGTTAAGGTGTATTATACTACACAGGCAGGTTCGACTATCAATGAACACAATATGTTAGTTCCTTGGAAAACACAGGGAAACCCAATGAATCAGGTCAATCCTGATATAAAAACGGAAGATGGATGGGTCCTAGCCTATAGAGATTTCGGTACGCCTACGAGAGGGGTATATATGCCATACTTCGCAGTGTACAATAAATACCGTGGAATTTTAAGAGTTTTTGTCATGAACTCCCAAAGTATAGGTACTTCTTATTTTTTAGGCTCTTTAAAATTTAGAAACTCAGCTTATACAAATGCGAGTTTATCATTTTTTTCCGACGCAAATTATCTTGACTCCTATGATAAAACAGAAAATCAAGAAGTTATGGCAGTTGCAAATCAATTTGGGTCATGGATAAATTTCGATTTTAATTTAATGAACTATGATCCGAACGTTCAGGCAAATCAAATTTTAGACTTAAATATCAAAAGCGTACTTACTTCACAGATTAAACTTGCTTCAACTGAATTTAGCGCGGTACCACAATATCTTAGTCAGATCACCCCATCTTATGAAAATGGAGTTGGTAAAGTTTTGGCCGACGGAAGCAAAGTTGTGAAAGGCGCTGGAGGGCTCACAAGTGCTTTATTAGACTCAAAAAATCTTCTCGAAAAACTTAAGAGGTCTCAGGATCAAAAAGATAAAAACTTCTTAAATAAGGCCTTAGGTTATGGCGAGATTATCCCCGTAGTGGGAAAGTATCTAGGAATCATTCAGGGATTTTTCGGTGGTGGTGGTTCTACTTCGAGCTTCGACCCCATTGTCAAAATTGAAGGAACTCTCAAGTTAGATGGATCTGTAGTGACGTCTATTCCTCTATATACTATCTCATTGTCAATGAAGAAAGAAGGAAATTTAACCCCAAGTTACTATCAGCCAGTACGCGATATAAAATTTGGAATATTCTCTTTGAAAAATAAAATTCCTATTACAGGAACGATAGATAATTATACTGAATATAATTCAGGCCCTTATGGTACCGATCCTTACACATGGGCTGAAGGATCTTTTGCGGTTGATGGCAATACACTAAAAACAAACAATTTACAGATCAACCCAGCAATTGGTTTAACACTTAAATCCATCAGAATCAAGGCAAGCTCTTCGCCAGGAGGCGGAGATGGTTACGGTTATTTTGTACCGTTAACAAACACTTTTCAATATAACGATTCTACAAGAGAGGGATTTATGATGGGTAATAGCGAAAACTTTAAAATTGGATTGGAACTAATTTTCAAAAGAAATGACGATCCGGATCCATCAAAAGATTTAATTTTCATGAAGGATTTCGAAACGGCGACTGACATTTATGTGGATTACATTTATTACAACTAGACATCGCTAATCGATTTTTGTTAAGTAATAAATCAAAAAGACCGTCCTGAAATTCAGGACGGTCTTTTTAAGATATATTCTTCAGATTAGTTGAAGATATAGCGAATACCAATTTGTGCAGACCATCTTGATGGAATATCCGAGACAAAATAAGGACTATTTTTGTTTAGGTCCCCTAATTTGTATTGAGGAATTTTAGTATCCTTAACAAAACTATCAAACGCTATTGCACGGAAGGAATTGTCCCAGAAACTTCCCCCTCCTGAATATTGTTCTCCCCATTTTTTATTTATTAAAGCACCAACATTCATAATATCCAATGAAATTTGAATTTTATTTTTTGTATTACCAATGTTGGTAAATACATCTTGTAATATTTTCAAATCGAATCTATGAGAGAACGGTGCTTTATCGCCATTTCTTTCAGCGTATTTACCTCTCCTATTTTTTAAATAAGGATTAGCTTCAATAAATTGATTAAAAGCATTCCATTGATCATCGGGTGTTTGATCCCCATTTTGAACAAATCGGATTTCGCTCTTATCACGAGGAATATACATCAGTGAAAATTGATCACTAGCACTTCCCGCTGAGTATCTTCCTGGATCACCTGTAATTAAATAAGAAAACCTGGCCCCCGATTGACCGTTATAAACTAATGATAAAGTAGTTCCTAGATGCCCTAAATACTCTTTCGTGTAAGAAGCAAAACCGATTATTCTACTTCCTGTGCTAAATGGATTATGTCCTAAAGTGATACTATTCGAACCATTTACTGACGCCGTTCTAAAGAAATTTGATTGGTTTTGGGAAGAAGAGCCTGAAAACAAATCTTTCGATTCAGTATAAGTATATGCTAATGAACCGAAAAATCCACTTGCAAATGATTTCGATAATTGGGCTGTTGCCGACCAAGAATAACCTTGATTAACATTATTAATATAAATGACTTGAGTATAATTTGGCAAAACACGTTTTTCTGCGTTTGTTGCCCCATACAATAATCTATTATCAGCGCCTTCCAATTGACCAATAGGGTCTTTCATGTTTAGATCTGTAAATTTAAAAGAACTTAAATTTTTAGAATACATGAACTCAGCTGTTCCCTGAATATCCCAAGGAAGTCTATAATCAAATCCTAGGGAAGTTCTAGCAATTTGAGGCAGTTTTAGGTTTTTATCTAATACCGATATATTCCCAGAAGGCTTAACTTCTTGATTACTTTTAGGTTGGTTATTTGGATCTGCAATAAAGTTAATATTTGGTGCGTTTCCAGAACCTGCGTTTAATTGGTTTCCTCCCAACAATGCACCGCTTTGCGTATAGGCACCTGCTGACCAAACAAATGGGAATCGAGAAGTAAAGATGCCAAGCCCCCCTCGTAGTATAGCAGATCTATCGCCTTTAATATCCCAATTAAAACCAAGTCGAGGCGACCACATGAATGCGGTTTTTGGCATACGGTTGGTCATAACATCATATCGCTTTGCTAAAATTGAGTTGTTGAAGTCCGTATTCTCCATTGGATCTGTTAAATACATAGGAATATCTACTCGGATACCACCTGTTAGTTTCAAATTCGATGCTAGCTGGTAATCATCCTGAATATAAAAGCCCAACTGCATCGCTTTAAAATCAGCCCCTTGTCTTGGGTCATCAGTATTACTATAATTATATTGGAAACTACTTGCCAAACCACGCTCAAAATTTTCAATAGCAGTATAGGATTTTCCTGTGGCAGGATTTACATCAGTTGCAGGCGAATTACTAAAAGTGTAATTTCCGAAGGCACTTCCAATAAATCCATTGTACATTTTATAAAACTCATTATGTGTACCAAAAGTAAATCTGTGATTACCTTTATAAACAGTCAAGTTATCTGTAAGTGTAAACACATCTTGGTCTAATTGATTTACTGTTGAGAATGGCTCTGTACCTAAATTTACATTTCTATCGCCTAACTGCAAAGTTACCCTAGGGAAAGGGTTACCAGGAGCTGACCTTGGTTCACTTACCTTTGTGTAACCAATAACTAAATTATTAGATAATGTGTTAGAAAAACGACTATTTAACTCCAATACTGCTGAATTTGTAGTGCTTTCTCTTAAAATTGCACCATTCGAAAAAGTCAATGCCGTTTGTGAACGGCTTAAATCTGTTGCAGTTCCTTTAACGTAACTATATCGAGCAGATAGTTTGTGCTTTTCATTGATATTATAATCGAATCTAGTAAAGATTTTATCAGATTTATTGCTACTTTCTTGGTCTAAAAAACTACCCGCATCATATCCTAAAGCCTTGGCACGATTCGCTATTTGTTCTAGCTCGGCTACTGTAAATTTCGAACCATCAACACCTGGAGCAAATCCTAGCGGTGTATTATTCTCTGTCTTTTCATAGTTAAGGAAAAAGAACAATTTATCCTTAATGATCGGTCCTCCAACACGAACACCATATTGCTTTTCGCTGAAATTATCTAACTTCTTTCTCTCTTGGTCTCCAGAAATCAAAGAATAAGGAGTTTTACCAGTAAGATTTTGGTTTCTGGTAAAATAGTAAACTGAGGCTTGTGGTTTGTTAGTACCTGAACGTGTTACAGCTGAGATTCCTCCACCAGCAAAACCGCCAGCTCGAACATCAAATGGGGCAATCTGGACAGTCATCTCCTCAATTGCATCCAAAGAAATTGGAGAAACTCCTGTGCTCGCGCCATTAGTACCACCACTACTCAAACCGAATACATCATTACTAACTGCTCCATCAATAGTTAATTGGTTAAATCTATTATTCATACCGCCAATAGATAAAGCATCTCCTTTAATATCCGCCTGAGGAGTTAAACGTGTAAAATCATTTAGTCCTCTTGAGATAGTAGGTAAAGTTTGTAATTGTCGGTTTGAAATACTTGTGGAAGCCCCGGTTTTAAGGTTTTGTCCCTTTTTTGTTCTGGTGACTGTAACTTCATCAATAACTGTTTCTCTCTCACCGAATATCGGGTTAAGTTCCAAATCACGTCCCAATTGCAAATAAACATTCTCGTAAACAACTGGATTCTGTCCAACATAAGTTACCTCGACTCGATAAGGGCCACCAACACGCATGCCTGGCAAACTGAATCTACCTGCTTCATTTGAAGAACTTGAGTATACAGTTCCCGAAGGTACGTGCACGGCTTTAATAGTTGCTCCAGTTGTTTTTGTACCATTAGTTTGAGTTACTACCCCTGTCATGCTACTTGTCGTAACCTGAGCTTGTACAGCACCGTAACTGGCCATGACAAGAGCGAAAAAGAGTAAAGATCTTTTCATATAATGTGATTTGTTAAAAAATGTTAAGCAAAATTACTAAGAGATTTTAAATAACAAAGGACTTAATATAAACTTAACATACTATAGCACATCCACTTCCTATCATCTTCACCAACATCATTACCTTAGAATACAATTTTTTTTATAATAAAACGTTATAACACCTTTTAAACCACCATCCCCAGCGAAGCCTATAGATGTAAAATAGTTTTCCACAGTCAACAGATTCGATGGATTTGTAACAACATTCTTCCATTCCTGACCTAAACTTTTTAAAAAAAATTCATTAACTTTCTTTCAACCGAGCGTTTTATTAATCAACTCGTTTACGTAGCCATTGCGCTACGCGCCTTATATTTATTTAAAAACTGTAAACTATTGTCTTTGCGAACTGGTTTTCTATAATAATCTGCTTTTAAAAACGGATAACTTTTTAGAAATTCGCACACCTTTATAACTCATTTTTTCATGGAAGTCGGTATTCAAAATTCATCTTTTCAAGAGCCCGAAGACATCAAACTGTCTCCAGCAGGGCTTTCCTTCTTAGCTTCAGCTGCTAAATGGGCCAATTTTTTGGCTATTATCTGTTTTATTTTTATCGGATTATCGGCTATAACCATGATTAGCCTGATCTTTGGAGCAAGTGCCTTATCCTTAGGTCAGGGCGAATATGTTTCAGCAGGTACGATATCAACCTTCGGTATACTTTACCTGCTCATGATGGCGTTCTCCTGTCTCCCGATCTATTTCCTGTATAATTTCGGATCAAAAGCAAAAAAAGCCATCGAAAACCGCGATAGCATCCAACTTGAACTCTGCCTCGAAGCGCTAAAAAAACATTATAAGTTTATCGGAATCATAGTCATTATTACCATCGGATTTAATTTTATGGGACTCCTCATAGGAATTGTATTAGGCATTCACGACGCGTTTGCTGCAGTATAAGCCAGACACGCTGAAAATACCTCCGTCAACACCTCCAAGACTGCAACGGAGTAGCCCTGCTATTCCGTTGTCTATCGATCTCCTCCTCTTCTCTATCCTTTTCCACACAAACCCTAATAATACGGTCGCAGAAACAGTCACTTTCGAAGTATTACTGCTGAAACAGGTCCTAATTCCACTTCTTGACCAAGTAATTATTTTGAAAAACAGCAAAAACAACCTGTAAATAATTAAACAGCAGAAAACTAAACTTCCAACAACAAATATATTTTTCATTTAATTTAATTTTTTCCAAACAAAATCTTGCTTAAATCGTTATAGCAATAGTGAAAGGAAAAATAAGATCGAAAGCTCTTTAGCTTTCACTTGAAAACAACCGATTTGTATAATCTAAACCTAACCTTTATGCAAAAACAAAGAACTCATTGACTGTTGTCCCTGGCTCCAGCAAGAAGACCAGGAGGGAAATAGCTAGTCAGGATGATACCGAAAATCTGAATAGGGAGAAATAACCAAATTATTTAAAAACCACCTTAAACCATTTTTATTTTTTAGGGCAACTCCTGTATTGGGGGCTCCTTGTCTTTAAAAAGGAAGAATTGAAACATTATGCCTACTCTTCCCAGTGTAAATCAACCAATTTATTTATCTAATTACCTAACATTATGCAAAAACGAAAAGAAAAACTATTTCTTTTCCTGATGCTCTTTGTCTTACCCATGCTGTCTTTCGCGCAAAAGCAGCTTACCGGTATTGTGAAAGACGCATCAAATGGAGAGAAAATTGAAGGTGTTACCATCCTCAAAAATAGGATTCCGGTAACGAAATCCGATGCAAATGGAGAGTTTCAACTCTCCGGTGCTGTAGGCGATAGCCTGGTCTTTAAATTTGTGGGAAAGAAAGATGAAAGCCGTATCATCGGCCCACAGAATATTATCGAAGTGCTGTTATACGACGATGGAAAGAGCCTCGATGAAGTTACCGTCGTCGCTTTCGGAACACAGAAAAAGGCAACTGTAGTCGGCGCGATCACCACCGTAAAAGCCTCGGACCTAAAAATTCCCGCAACCAACCTGACCAGCGCCTTTGCTGGACGTATCCCTGGTGTGATTTCCTTCCAGAACTCAGGCGAACCTGGTGCCGACAATGCCCAGTTCTTTGTCCGCGGGGTGACAACATTCGGCTATCAGGCTTCCCCACTGATCCTGATTGACGGTTTTGAATCCACTACCGACAATCTCGCTCGCATACAACCGGATGATATTGAAAGCTTTTCGATATTAAAGGACGCTTCAGCAACCGTACTCTACGGTGCCCGCGGCGCCAATGGTATTATCATGGTCACCACCAAAGCGGGAAGAGAAGGTCCCGTTGCACTAAATGCCCGTGTAGATGTCAATACCGCGTCACCAACCCGAATAATCAAAATGGTCGATGGCATTGAATATATGAAACTCTATAATGAAGCCCGTATGACCAGGTTTCCTATTCTTGGTCCTTATTATTCCCAGCAGAAGATACAGTCGACAATGGATAATGAAAATCCGATGATCTTCCCAAATATTGACTGGTATAACACGCTGCTCAAAAACTATACGGTCAATACAAAAGCCAATGTCAACCTGAGTGGCGGCGGGCAGGTGGCGACATACTATGTATCGGGTGGTTTTGACAAAGAGTCTGGTTTACTGAAAGTAGATGATCGAAACAATTTCAATAACAACATCAATATCAACCGCTTTTTTATCCGCTCAAATGTCATCTTTAAGCTGACGAAAACAACCACCTTGGACACCCGGATCCAAGGACGGTTTGAACGTTATAACGGGCCGTTCAAATCGGCAAGCGATATCTTCCGGATGGTAATGAACAGTAATCCCGTTGATTTTCCGGCTGTATTTTCTCCTGATGCCAAAAACGAATTCACCCAGCACACCTTATTTGGAAATACTTTTGTCACAGGGTCTCTCAAAGATAATCCCTACGCGGAGATGGTGCGGGGCTATGAAGACCGCAATGAAAATACCATCACCGCACAGGCAACCCTGATGCAGGACCTGGATTTTCTGACACCGGGCTTGAAAGTTCAAGGTCGGGCTTCGGTAACAACCTGGAGCAAATATGCCGGCGTCAGGAGCTATGATCCATTTTACTACGATCTGGAGAATTACAATCAGATTACCGGCGAGTACAGTCTGTACGCGCTCAACCCGACAACAGGTCGGGCTACGCTCGGCGATGTGGATCCAAAAAGAGATGCCAGCTCCAATTATTATTTCGAAGCTCGATTTAACTGGAACCGTAGTTTCGGCAACCACAACTTAGGTGCCATGACTGTCGGGATGATTGAGGAAAAATTACTGACATCCGGAAATAGCAACTCCATCTACGAAACCTTACCCGAACGTAATATGGGCAACTCGGGACGTCTGACCTATGATTTCGACAATAAATACTTTGCAGAATTTGCCTATGGTTTAAATGGTTCAGAAAAATTCATGGGGCAAAAACGTTTTGGTTTCTTCCCCTCTTTGGGTGGGGGCTGGATGATTTCGAGCGAACGTTTTTTTGAACCCCTTAAATCCGTTGTCAGTACATTAAAACTACGCGGTACCTGGGGACGTGTCGGAAACGATGCCATTGCCGAACGAAAAGATCGCTTCTTTTACCTATCGGATATTTCAAGGGGTAATGATGCGATGTATCGTTGGGGAACCGATTTTATGAATGCTTATAATGGATTTAATGTAAACCGCTACGCTAATCCTGATATCACCTGGGAAGAGTCCGAAAAATGGAATGTTGGTGTGGAAGCGAACTTCTTTAATGAGTCACTTAAATTGCAGGGTGACTTTTTTAAAGATGTACGGAGCAAAATCTATATGCGACGGGAGAACTTCCCCGCCTCTGCAGGATTGGAGGCCGCAATCAGTGGGAATGTAGGCAAAGTCAGTTCACAGGGATTTGATGGCTCGTTGACCTATCAAAAATTCTTCGAAACAGATCTCTGGCTTTCCGCCCGTGCCAATTTCACTTATGCAACCAATAAATATCTTGCACTGGACGAGAAAAACTATTCAGATACCTACCTCAAAAAACTTGGACATAATTTGAGGCAAGAATGGGGATTGCTTGCCGAGCGGCTATTTGTCGATCAGTATGAAATTGATAATTCACCAAAGCAGGATTTCGGGGAATACATGGCTGGCGATATCAAATATAAGGATATCAATGGCGATGGCATTATCAATGATAACGACAGAATCCCAATGGGCTATCCTACTGTTCCGGAGATCCAATATGGTTTTGGTATGTCTGCTGGTTATAAAGCTTTTGATTTTTCCTTCTTCTTTCAGGGGAATAAAAATGTCTCTTTCTTTATTAACTCTACCGCGGAATCCAACCCAAATACTGGATCTTATGGAATAGCTCCCTTCGCTAACCGAAGAAACGCATTGGCTATTATCGCCGAAGACTACTGGAGCGAGACCAATCCCAATACCCATGCATTCTGGCCGCGTCTGTCCACAGACCCCATCAATAATAATATACAACAATCTTCCTGGTGGTTGCGCGATGGTTCTTTTATCCGGTTAAAATCGCTTGAAATCGGTTACAGCCCGCGGAATTTAGAGCGTTTTGGTTTTGGCAAAGGCAGCCGGGTCTATATTAGCGGCGAAAATCTGGCCGTATTCAGTCCATTCAAACTCTGGGATCCGGAAACAGGACGAAATGGACTCGGTTACCCCCCAAACCGACGGTTTAATGTTGGTATTCAATTATCATTTTAACGCATAACGAACTTACAAATGAAAACAATAAAATATATCGCAATTGCAACAGCATTCTTTCTAGGTTCCTGCTCCAAGTACCTCGATGTGGTACCCGACAACACCCTAAAACTGGAAGATATATTCAATATCAAAGTTGAAGCTTATAATGCGCTGGCAAAAGTATACAGTTACCTGCCCAACGACGATCAGACACATGTAACCTCTTGGTCGCTGGGAGATGAATGGCTTGGCCGATTAGATTTAAACTCCAATACGGGCAACCTGCGGGCGATCCGTATTATGCGGGGCTTACAATCGCAAACCTCGCCACAACTCGGACTTTGGTCTGGCACCGAAGGTGGTAAGCCGCTCTATCAGGGTATACGTCAATGTGAGGTCTTCCTAGCCAATATCGATAAAGTACGTGACATGACCGAAGGAGAGAAAGCAGAGTGGAAAGCGCAAGTCAAATTTCTAAAAGGTTATTTTGCTTTTCTACTAATTCAGCGCTATGGCCCCATCGTTCTACCTACAGGTCTTGCATCGCCAACATCTACACCGGAGGAATTGTTTTTGAGCCGTTCAAAAGTAGAGGATTGCTTTAATTATGTATTAAACCTCATGAATGAGGCTATTCCAAATCTGACTGAACGTGTATCATCAAACAACCTCGGACAGATTGACCAGGTAGCAGCCAAAGCAATCAAAGCGAGGGTACTCATGTTCAGAGCTAGTCCATTTTTCAATGGCAACCGCGAATACTTTGGCGATTTTATGGATAGTGACGGGCAGCCTTTCTTTCCGCAGACTGAGGATAAAGAGAAATGGAAGGCAGCCATTGATGCGCTTAACGAATCAATTGCATTGTGCGAGGCAAATGGGCTGGGTCTCTATCATTTTGCCAAAGAGCCTTTTATTTACGACCGTCCTGCATTCACAGCCAATCCCGAAAGAATGCAGACATTATATGATCTACGGATGCTTATCGTGGATCCATGGAATAAAGAACTGGTTTGGGGAAATTCAAACCTCAATTACTATAACCAAGGTGAATTGGCTCATTCCTCCAATATCCGCTTGCCTGAAGGCTATGGAGACGGGGTTGTGAACGAACCTTCTTATTCTTGGCAATGGATGGGTGCTACCTATCAAATGGCAGAACGTTACTACACCGAAAATGGATTGCCTATTGATGAGGATCTGACCTATGATTTCAGCAACAAATATGAAATCATCAAGACACCAGCGTCCAGTGAGAGCAGCTATACGCACTGGAATGGCTATATGCAGCCCAATACCGAAACTATTAAATTATACATGAACCGAGAGCCCCGTTTCTACGCCAATCTGGGGATTACAGCCGGCTATTGGCGGGCACATACCGTTCGCATCAATACCATGTTTTATGGAAATTCACATGGAGGCTATAACTCCTCGCAGCACACCACAGACTTTTTTGCTACGGGTATCGGCACACAAAAAATGGTTCACCCGGAGTCGCAGTCCGGAGCTTGGCAGCGTACAATAAAATTCCCTTATCCCATTATCCGAATGGCCGATTTGTATCTGATGAAAGCGGAAGCATTGAACGAATACTCGGGTCCATCTCAGGAGGTATACACCCTTCTGAACCGTGTGCGTGAGCGTGCCGGAATCCCTTCTGTGGAAAAAGCCTGGTCTGATGCTTCACTGGCCAAGACCGTCAATAAGCATAGGACAAAAGAAGGTTTGCGTGATATCATTTTACAGGAACGCAGTATTGAGTTTGCATTTGAAGGTATCCACTTTTGGGATATGATGCGCCATAAAAGGGCGACATCAGCATTTTCAATGCCTATATGGGGCTGGAATCATACCGGTACTTCGGGTACTTCATTCTTTGTGCTCGATGTCAAACAGGAACGACGCTTCACCATCCGGGATTGCTTGTGGCCAATTGATCTCAATGAGATGAATACAAATGGTAAACTTATCCAGAATCCAGGCTGGTAATGCTAAATTCTTATGATAATAACTAATAAAAGAAAAACATGATCAAATTAAATTTCAAATATATCTATATCGCATTTAGTCTTCTATTGCTTTTCATTGCCTGTAAAGAGATTGAGCGATTTTCTCCGGCTGCGGACGATAGTACGCCCCCCGGAAAGGTAGAATTGCGCAGGTATACGCCCTTATACGGCGGAGCCCGCTTTTTTTACAATATCCCAAAAGATGAAGACCTGATGAGTATCGATGCCGTATACACCAATCCCAACGGTAAGTCTTTCACCTTCTCGGCCTCTTATTTTGTGGATTCTTTAGATGTGTACGGACTGCCCAGCACGGATGAATATACCATAAAACTATATGCGGTAGACCGTACGGGCAACCGGTCAGAACCACTGGATGTCAAGGTGCGGTCCCTGGAACCCGCTTTTACCCGCGTCGCCAGTTCCATACAGGTGAAACCAGGCTTCAGCTCGTTTTTCCTCGACTGGGAAAATGAGCTCAAACAGGATGTCAATGTGTATGTCGACTTCACATTTAACCAAAATGGCACACCGCGCAGCCTGACCTCCGTCTTTTCATCCAATCTACCGACCGACCGTAGGTTTGTCAATGACCTGGTGCTCCCACCGACAGAAAAAGTAAGTGTAAAAGTCCGTGTCGAGGATAGCTACGGAAATACCACAGCAACTATCGACAAAGGAAATATATCCCTTCTCGAGGACACAAAAATATCCAAAAAAGACTGGATATTACCCAAAGCAGCCGATTCCATCGGCGGTATACCCATGGCCTTTGGCGACGGGCTGGAGGGGCGCTCACGTTATGTAATAGACGATATCATAGACCGGGGCGACAACCTCAACTTTATGCATACACATGGAAGAGGACGGACGGGAAAAACGGCAGATGGCAATATGCCATGGAACTTTATCATCGATCTGGGCGCCTATTATGAGCTGAGCCGCATCATTACCGTACAACGGCACTCTGGTGGACTGGCCAATATCTCTAGAGGCCAGTATTATCGTAGTGAAAATGTTGGAAGATATAAAATGTATATCTGGGATGATGCAAAAAAAGATTGGGAACCCGTATCAGAGCACATTATTCCAGTACCTTTTGGGATCAGTGAACTGGAATATGTAAAAAAAGGTGAAGCTGGCGATATGGCTTATATGTATCCCGATAATCCGAAGTATACCAAAAAGACAAGATGGTTCAGGTATGAAGCTTTAAAGGGTTTCACCTCTGATTATACATTGGAGGATGCAAACTGTCTTTCCGAAATCACGCTTTACGGACGCAAAAGCAATTAAACAGGAATAATAAAGACATAAAGTATGAAAACAAAAAATAAGTTCAGAACAATAGCTGGTTTTTTAGTTGTCTTGACATTAATGGCTTTTAGCTTTTCCTGCAAGAAAATGTACGATAATATAAAACCTTACGCGGAGGAAACTGTGTATCCGCAACGCTATGACACTATCGCTGCTAAAATCGGCTATGAACGGGTCGAAATTGATCTGATAAAGGCAGGACGGATTCCTTCGAGTCAAATCCGGATGGGAAAATCCAATAAAACGATTGTTGAATATGACAACCAGAAAATCATCATTGATTCATTGGTTTCCTGGCTGAATATCAAAGGCCTCAAGCAGTCCAAACTGTACCGGTTCAAAGTCTATACAATAGACGAATTTGACAATAAGTCGGTACCGCAGCAAATCGCTGTCATCCCATTTACCGAAAGTGACGTAAAAAACCTGGTCATCGCTTCACCACGGATTATGACCTCGCCAAATGCCATGGTCATTGACTGGGCGAGCTCACTATCATCGATCTTATTGACTTATAAAAGTCTTTCTTTTGAATATAAAGATAAGACCGGAAAAGTAATTACCGGAACGCGGGGAGCCTCACCACGTATATTTGCTGCAAACCTCAATCCCGGGTCAACTGTGGCCATGAAACTGTCCTATAATGTGATCCCGAAAGTAGGTGGACAAGAAATCATAGATTCCATTACCTATACACAGACACTTGACATTACCATGCCGACGGGAGAGACAACCTTCAATCCAACAGAACGGGATATCCTCGTCGCTAACGGAATTACGACCTTCAATGCGAATGTCGCAGCAGGGATCAAAAAGCTGACCTTTCCAATTCACACCAATAGCTTACAGGATTTATTCTATTTTTCCAATGTAACTGAATTGGATCTGACTGGAGGTGACATATTTAACCTCAAGACCCTTGATTACAATAGAAATGGTGTGGTTAAAACAATAGGCGGCGGTAAGTTCCAGCCTTTTATACGCCATGTATCGGCAGTATCTGAGGCGAATGCGCAAGCGATGTTGGACCTCCTAGATCTAGGGATAATCAAAAAAATTAAATATATCCCCAATTCCTTAGGAATAGATGAACTGTTGAAACGCTATGAGGACAAAAACATTGTCGAATGGGTGGCACAGCCAGATGAAAGTTTAATTCCGATGAATTTCTTCTTGGATGGAAAGATTCAGGACAATAACTGGGCAACGGATATTGTCAATCCGGCGGTGGATGCTCCAGCGGGTACAGCTATTGTGAATCCGATGAAAATAACACTAAAGGCAGCGAGCGCTTCCTTTGTATTTACACTTCCAAAGGAATACCGATTTAATATCGCCACCTACAAGTATCTTAAATTCAAAGTCTATGCACCCGACAAATCAAAATTCACAGGTAATTACAGTGCTTTTCAAAAACTGTGGCCCAGATTTATGAACTACATGTGGGCATTTTCCAGTGAAAGTGCTTTCGGGCAGGAATACTGGGATCTGGACAGAAATGCCACCCCGATTCCGGACAGCGATCTAACCAAATGGAAGGATATAACCCTCGATTTGTCATCAGCAAAAGATAAACACAATAGGGTAATCGTTATTAACATTGGTGGTGAACCCGGTGGAACATTCAGTCCTCCGGCAGATATCGTCTATTACTTTGCTAATTTCAGATTTTCGAAATAATAGCAAGAAAATATCTGCTCAAAAAACTGTTAGAAGAGTCGTTGAAAATAGACTATAATCTAAATTCTAGCAAATTTAAATCAAAACGGGAGTGTCGAAAAAGATCAACACTCCCGTTTTGTTCGATATAGGCATATAAACTATGCTTGTATTTTTTTGCTATTTTTTATAATACCGCATCGCATTCGGAATCTGCTTCTCGATATCAGCAATACGTCTAGCATCACTTGGGTGAGTGCTCAGAAATTCTGGTTGACCTTTTTGACTGCCTGCGGCCATACGTTTCCAAAAACCAATAGCCTCATTTGGATCATAGCCAGCCAACGCCATAATAATCAATCCAGCCGCATCTGCCGAGGATTCATCGCTGCGTGAGAATTTCAACTGTGCCAAACTACCACCTAAGCCATACAGGTTGTTAAAAATTCCAAGGGAAGTACTCCCTGTCATGCCTGCAGCTGAGCCCAGTATCTGTCCCCCCATTTGCAGGGCCATCTGATTAGAAGCCTGTGCTACAGAATGCTCCTCAATAGCATGGGCAATTTCATGCCCCATTACAGTTGCCATACCAGCTTCTGTACGTGTTACCGGTAGGATTCCTGTATATACAGCAACTTTACCACCAGGCATACACCAAGCGTTCACATCATCACTCTTTACCAGGTTAAATTCCCAGTTGAAATTATATTTATTGGCAATCCCCTTACTCTGCAGGTACTGGTTGACCGCTGTTGCCAATCGGTTACCCACACGTTTCACCATCGCTGCATCCGCTGTACCGGTAATCACTTTTGCACTATTTTTAGACAAAAAATCCTTATAAGCTAATGCTGCTTGCTGGTTGACCTGGTCTGCACTAACCAGCTTCAAATATTTTTTTCCGGTAACAGCTGAAGTCGCACAACCTGACAAGCCCGATGCCAGTGCAACACAGGCCATTACCATAGCCGAATACTTAAACATCCCTTTCATATGTATTTTATTATTCATCTGTGTTTATTTCAATTGCATTTATAAGCGCGCCGGCCCATTTATTTTTTTCAATGGCTATAGGGAACATCCAGATTATCTTCAGCAGGGTGCCTGCTTTATAACATGGATATTTCTACATAATTTATTCAATACTATTGTTAAGATGCAATTATTGTGCCTATTCTTTTGCCTTCGCTTTTTTCTTGAATAGATAAATCTTGGATTCATGTCCTTTCAGCAAACGCTCAATATTTTTTTGATGGGTAATTAACAATAGTGCACAGATGGCAATACCATAAAGTAATACCGAAGGAATCGTGGTTTTAAAAATAAATGCCAAGCTAAATGGAAAAGCAAATCCAGCAGATATCGAACTTAACGATACGTAATGCGTGGTCAATAGGATAATTACAAATACAGATACACAGACCAATGCTGCGGGTGTATGTATGGCTAGGATCATCCCGCACAGGGTTGCCACTCCTTTTCCACCCCGGAAGCCCGCAAACACAGGAAATAGGTGCCCGATTACGGCAATCACCCCCAAAGCTAACTGAAAATTAACAAATTGAACGTCACTCGTATTCTGCCCCAATTCGATCAGATAAGCGAGATTTGTCGCGGTCCAGCCCTTGAATATATCTACAAACATCACAATGGAACCAGCCCGCGGTCCTAATACGCGAAAAGTGTTAGTCGCTCCAGCATTACCACTCCCATACTCCCGAACATCTACGCCATAAAATGCCTGACCCAACCAAACTGCTGTCGGTATAGAACCAAACAAATAAGCTAGTAATACTGCAATTACTAAATAAATCGATATCATTAATTAAATCAGTTCTTATAATAATTTGGCTTTCAGACTAAGATCTAAACTCCTGACACTGTGTGTCAGAGCGCCTACCGAGATATAGTCTACTCCAGCCTCTGCGTAGGCCCGAATGGTTTCAAATGTTATTCCTCCAGAGGCTTCTGTCTTAAATCGATGATCGATAATTCCAACAGCTTTGGCCACATCCGCAGGTGAAAAATTATCCAACATGATTCGGTCCACTTCGCCAAAGTTAAGAACTTCGTCAAGTTCCGCAAAATTTCGGACCTCAATTTCTATTTCTATTGGTTTATTTAATTTCTTTCGATAGTCGTTTGCACGCGTCAAGGCCGGTATAATGCCACCGCTATAATCCACATGATTGTCTTTGATCAGGATCATGTCGAACAATCCAAAACGGTGATTGGTACCCCCACCGATTTTTACGGCTTCCTTTTCCAACACACGGAGTAAAGGTGTCGTTTTACGGGTATCCAATACCTTTGTATCCGTACCTTCTAACAGTTCCACATATTTTCGGGTTGTCGTCGCTATCCCACTCATGCGTTGCATCACATTCAATACCAAGCGCTCTGCCAATAGGATACTCTGGATATTTCCGCGGACATAAAAAGCAATATCACCAACTTTTACTTGACTCCCATCTTGGATAAACACCTCACAGGTCAAGGTTTCGTCAATGTAATTCATAATCGCCTGGGCAACTTCTACACCAGCCAAAATGCCCTCGTCCTTCACAATTAGTTTCGCCTCTCCCTGCGCTTCTGCCGCTATCGTGGACAACGAAGTATGATCGCCATCGCCAAGGTCTTCCGCAACGGATTGTTTTACAAATTGAGCCAAATAATCCTTGATTTCCTTCTCCATAAATACAATTTATTGGACTAAGATGTGGAATAATTTTTTAATCGAAAAATAGAATGATAAAAAAGTACAGGCTGACCTAACTTTTATCGACCCGAAGTTCTTCGATTGTCTGGTTATTGGATCCGGCTCCGATCTTGATAAATACACGATAATTAGCTTGTTCGGTAGCTAATGAGAAGGTGAAGTATTGATAACCATTGTTCGTATTACTGGCCTGGGTCAGCTTGACGGACTTGGGCTTATGTTGGTTAAAAAAAGAGCCTAGCATAATCTCAGATTGATATTTGGTATACACGCCGTTTTCCCCTAAGAGGGAAAAGGTAAGATTGGAACCAAAATATTTGGCTATATTCTTTGCATTGCCCTCCCGTAAATAGGTTTTAAGTTCTTCGGAAATACTCCCCAAGGACATGGTCTCAACCTGTAAAATAGGTTGTGATGATTCGCTTAAATCTTTTGAAATATGCCCTGCGGCGTTAGTGTGCATAAAAAGACTACAAACAAATATAAGTACGCAATAGCTTAAAAGTTTCATATAGCTCAATATAAGATAGAACAGTTTCCACAATAGATGTATCAATCATTAGGTAGCATAGTTTATATCAAACATAAACTATGCCACAAACCTATAAAATTATTGCATATAAACAAGGGAAGATTTTAAAGATACATTGACAGATTCTAAAATTAAGGTTATCTTTGTTATACGATGAATAAGAAAAAAGTTGCACTCCTTATCCTGGACGGACTAGGATATGGAAAACATGATAAATCAAATGCAGTTGAAGCTGCAAATACCCCATTTTTAGATTACTTATTGGACACATACCCAAATTCAACGCTGGAAGCCTCCGGGGAAGCTGTAGGTCTTCCTGAGGGACAGATGGGAAATTCTGAGGTTGGTCACATGAACCTAGGCGCCGGAAGAATTGTCTATCAAGAATTGGGACGGATTCACAAGGCCGTAAATGATGGTGTATTCAATACCGATATCGTTATCCAGGATGCCTTTAAATATGCACTTGAAAACAATAAAAAAGTACATTTTATCGGTTTACTTTCTGATGGCGGTGTGCATGCGCATACCAAACACCTAAAAGGACTTTGCGATGCCGCAAAACATGCTGGCCTACATAGTGATCAAGTATTTATCCATGCTTTCCTGGACGGCCGCGATACGGACCCTAATTCCGGAATCGGCTATGTCAAAGATCTACAGGAATATCTTAAGACAAGCTCAGGCACCTTCGCTTCTGCCATCGGTAGATATTATGCAATGGACCGTGACAACAGATGGGAACGCGTTAAGTTAGCTTACGACCTTTTGGTAAAAGCCGAGGGCGAAAAATCCAGTGACCTCGTTGCTGCTATACAGAAATCATACGATGACGGCGTGACAGACGAATTTGTTAAACCAATTGCATTGGTTGATGCTGAAGGTAAAGCTGTAGCGACCATTCAGGAAGGTGATGTTGTGTTCTGCTATAATTTCAGAACAGACCGCGGCCGTGAAATTACCATTGCACTGACACAAAAGGCTTTCCCTGAGTACGATCTTGCACCATTAAATCTGTACTATGTCACCATGACAGCGTATGATGAAACCTTCAAAAATGTACGTGTTGTTTTCCAAAAAGATAATCTAACAAATACACTCGGTGAGGTTTTGGAAGCAAATCATAAAACACAGACCCGTATTGCCGAAACAGAAAAGTATCCGCACGTGACATTCTTCTTCTCAGGTGGCCGTGAGCAACAATTCGAAGGTGAAAATCGTCTTTTGGTGCCTTCACCAAAGGTAGCTACTTACGATCTTCAGCCAGAAATGTCGGCTAACGGAATTACCGAAGCAATCGTCAATGATATGGAAACGCTGCAACCCGACTTTATCTGTCTCAATTTCGCCAATCCAGATATGGTAGGCCATACCGGCGTATTTGAGGCTGTCGTAAAAGCAGTAGAAACAGTGGATCAATGCACAAAAACAGTAGTGGAAACAGGATTGAAAAATGGTTACTCCTTTATCATCCTGGCCGATCACGGTAATTCAGAATTTATGATCAATGAGGATGGCTCACCAAATACAGCACATACAACAAATTTGGTTCCCTGCATCTTGATTGATGAGCACTACAAAAAAATAGCAGATGGTAAATTGGGAGATATTGCCCCAACCGTCCTCAAACTTTTGGGCGTCGATATCCCCGTTGAAATGACAGGAAATGTATTGGTATCAGAATAAGAATTTATATAAAACATTAGGCAGCGCACTCCCCCTATTGGCGGGTAGTGCGCTACTTTTTTGGAGCTGCAGCTCCCCTTCAGGCCAACAAAAAGCTAAAAAGACGACGGATATCTTTTCGGTAGACTCTTTTTTTAGCGCGGAAGCACAACGCTTGCAGCAGCTCAACCCCTTGGTTTTAAAATCTGTCAACAAAGACGGCGAAAAGGAACAACGTGAACTCAAGATCGAAAACTGGCAAAATGAACTTTCGGCTTTCCAGTCCGCGGATATCAGCAAGAATTTTGATCCCACGCTTTATGAGGTCAAAGCCATAGATTGCGTAACGGAATTTACCGCCAAAAAGAAAGAATTGCAGATACAGAAACTCCGGATCGAGTTTGATCGTAAAAACGAGCGCGTGAAACATATACATATCGATAAAAAAATCGCGAACTCCCTTTATGATAGTGATGAAAAACTGGATTATTATATCGATTCATTGTACAGCATCGTAAAACTCCAAGACGTACAGGGACTTGACGCCAATCAATATGAAATTATTGGACGATTTGTACAGTCCAAAAAATAATTTTTTGATCTCATTGGTTGCTATAAAAAAGGACCAAATCCCAACATGCTGTCCCAAAAATCGTCTAGCTTTTTGGGGCTGCTAAAGCACGGTTTTTGGTTCTTTTTTTAATAATAGATGCAACATCATTGCTTTATTTGTAATTTTCCTTATATTTGCGGTATTGATTGTCTGCAGAGACATCGTATAAGAAGAATAAGGTGCGCGGTATACCATTGAACAAATTAGCAGCGTTTACGCTTTTGATGACCTTTTTAATTGGTCAGTTCATTGTCTATACCCATTCCCACGAGTCAGCAGCCTTGAGTATCGTGGACTGTAGTGCGAAAAAACATCATGCAGACCATCCAAAATGTTCCATTTGTGATCAGAATGCACACCCGCAGTTACTCTTTCATTTTAGCCAAAATGAAATTTTACTTCCTGAACGGGAAATAGCATTTGGCTTCTTTGTACCTAGCGACCAGATGATCAGTGCACTGCTATCTGGTAATCGCGGCCCTCCGCATTGTTAAATTTCATCCAATGTGCGGCGACAAAGTTATTGATGAAAACTTTGTTCTCCATGATTACAATACGCTCAAGCCAGACTTTCTAGCAATTGCTGCGGACGTAATCATAATGGATTTCCCTTAATTTAACAATCAGCAATTCATTTGATGAATCCCTCCCTATTGACAGCTATTTTCATAACTGATGGAAATACAGATCCAATAAGGTCGGTTATCAGGTGAATAGGCGCCATTTACAGATGGTATAAACTATTTACAGATGAAACTCAAAATCAAAGGCAGCATATGTATGCTTGTCTTCTATTTCCTGCTATTTTCTGCTCAGGCCGCGACCATATCGGGCAAAGTGACGGATTCAAAAACCAATCAACCGATAGCTGGAGCAACCATATCTTTACTCCAGCTTCGCTCAAGTACCTCTTCGGACCAACAGGGTCATTATACGTTCAAATCACTTCCCTCACGCGGACGTTATCTCGTTGAGGTGCGTTTTATTGGTTACCAATCACTGATCAAAACTATAGAGTTGACATCGGAGGATGTGTCGGTAGATTTCTCATTGACTGAAAGTATTATCGAGACAAATGAAGTCGTCGTAACGGGCACACTCGTTACTGCGCAAAGCCGTCGAAATAGCACCTCGGTCTCCGTTGTCTCCAAAGACGAACTACAAGGTGCTGGTACAAATCTCATTGATGCACTCGCTCGCCAGGTTCCTGGTCTAAGCCAGGTAACAACAGGACAGGGCATTTCCAAACCAGTCATCCGCGGTCTTGGCTATAACCGGGTTGTCACGGTCAATGATGGGGTAAAACAAATGGGCCAGCAATGGGGCGACGAACATGGTATTGAGATCGACCAAAATCAACCCGACCGAGTAGAAGTTCTGCGCGGAGCAGCTTCACTGATGTACGGTTCAGATGCCATCGGTGGTGTGATCAATATCCTCGAACCCAGTGTACCGACTGCTGGGGAAATAAAAGGAGAATTGCTTTCCAGCTATTCGACCAACAATGGCCTGACCAATAATTCATTGATGCTTACGGGGAACGAAAACGGCTTCGTATGGCGGGGACGCGGATCTTATCAGAATGCCCATGCCTACAATACACCCGCTGGACACTATATCAATAGTGGTTTTAATAACACCAACCTTAGTGGAATGCTGGGGTTAAATAAACAATGGGGATATTCACATCTAAATTTCTCTTACTTCAAAAATAACATCGGTTTTTATGACGCCGAGCCCGGAGATCCTCTATACACCAACGCCAAAAGCCGTACCTTGGATTTTCCGAAACAGGATATCCGTCATTATAAACTCGCACTCAATAATAATTTTGTGGTCGGCTCAGGAAATTTAAAACTGGATTTGGGCTACCAAAAAAATCAGCGTCGCGAGCTTGAAAGCGCAAATCCTTCCTTATTTTTTGATTTAAACACCTATTCGCTTGATGCGAAATATCATCTGGCTGAAAGGAACGGCTGGCAGCATGTCTTCGGTATCAGTGCTAGTCAGGAACATAGCATCAATAAGGGAGTGGAATTTTTGATCCCTGCTTATGATCAGATCGAGCTAGGAGCTTTTGGCTATGCCAAGAAAACCTGGGGCGAGAATACCTTCAACATGGGACTTCGTTATGATTACGTTAATAGCAAGGGTAAACAGCTGTTTGTTGAAGATGAGGAACAATTTCCGGGATTTAAAAACAGGTTCAGTAATGTTAGCGGCGCCCTAGGGTATACGCATAGCTTTAGTGAAGATTTCAACTTCAAAGCCAATGCTGGGTCAGCCTTTAGGGCACCTAATCCCGCGGAACTTGGCTCAAACGGTGTGCACGAAGGAACTTCCCGCTATGAAATCGGGAACGAGAACCTGAAAGCGGAGCGTAGTTTTCAGGCAGACGTAACCCTCGAATTTGGACATAGCATTGTAACGGGCAGCATTGGTATCTATGAAAATTATATTCATAATTTTATCTATGCCTCAGCGAAAAAAGGAGACACAAAAACAATCCTCGATGAGGATAATAATGAACAGACCTATGATGTCTATCGTTATGGCCAGGTAAATGCCAACCTTTTTGGTTTCGAAGGAAGTCTAAACTTCCATCCGCTCAACTGGGTGCATCTAGATAACACATTTACCTATACCCATGCACAAAACAGGACTTTTAATAGGCCACTAGCATTGATTCCTGCGGGTGTCTTACATAATACCCTACGTCTCGAACCTAAGATAGATGGTCTACATGCGTTTTATGTATCTGTAGGTTTAGACAATTATTTTAAACAAAACCGCATTGACGAAACTTTCGAAACGGCTGCAGATTCGTATTCATTGATCAATGCCGGAATAGGTACTACCTTACTTTTAGGGAAGCAACAAGTGAAGGTCTATGCTACTGCATCCAACCTCAGTAACAAACGCTATTACGATGCCCTGAGCAGATTACGCCCGGGAAGGTTATCACAGGAGGATCCTACCTACGGGGTTTACAATATGGGAAGGAACATTACCTTCGGCGTCTACCTACCACTCAGCATAAAAAAATAAAACACCCTATAAGAAAGCAGGGATCCTTTTGGATCCCTGCTTTCTTTTAAGGCCTTCTCCGTCCATTCAAATGATCCGAGAATAAGCTATTTGATATTATTTGGGGTCATCGGCCGTTGCTTCGCGGGCCAAGGGTACATCGTCAGGCATGCGCTCTAAGGACGAATCCAATGCGAAAAGCGACTCATCCGAAGCCCGGTCTCCACCTGCTATCTTCAATTTATCAATTAATTCAAGGGCAAGTTTTTCCTCTTCGATTTGTTCTTTGACAAACCATTGGGCAAAATTCCATGTCGCCCAGTCTTTCTGTTCCATAGCTAGATTGACAATACGATAAATAGCTTCGGTATTGTCCACCTCGTGTTTAAATACCCGTTGGAAACATTCAGTTAGGCTTTGAGGATCCGCTGGAGGTGCTGCAATCGCCTGTATCCGGGGGCGCCCTCCACGTTCGAGGATGTAACCCATAATTTTTGTCATATGATTGCGTTCCTCCTGCGCATGCCGATATAGAAAATTGGCAATCCCACCATAGCCCTGATCATCGGCCCATACACCCAAAGCCAAATAAATTTGTGCGGCTTCAGCTTCTTTTGTCATCTGACTGATTAAAATGTCCTGCATTTCTGCTGACAATCGATTCGTTTCCATATACTAAATTCCTGTTGATTCAGGTAAAGAACAGAATTTTCCTGCTTTTCGTTTGTAAATTTATCAAATGCAACGGGTAGCTGCCTGATCAGATCGAAGATAGTGACAGCAGAAATGACTGCAGGCATAATTGGGAGGGTATCTGTGTCAATTGAGCAAATAAAAAGGGGAACTCAATAAGCTCCCCTTTTTATGTTATATATTGATAAGCTTATTTCAAGTTATCTCTATACACTTTCGCTTTTTTGATTTCTGTTTGGATATCTTTTTTGGAAGAATCAAAACTCAATACTTTTTCGTAATCCTTGATCGCATTATTATAAGCATCAGTCGCCATAGCTTTGTTGTAATTAGGTGTACCCGCTGTTCCAATCAAAATACCCAAATCGCGGTTTGCGATCGCTCTATTTTGATAGAATTTGGAATCCGTAGGTGTGATTTCAATTGCTTTTGAATAATCCTCAATTGCTACGCGCAATAACTGCTCTTTGTTAGCTGCAGACACTTTGTTTGACTGAACAGCAAGTGTATTGTTCGCTTTCGCTTTGAAGTACAATGCATTTGCATTTTTAGGACTCAATGCAACAACCTTTCCGAAAGTTTCAGCTGACTTTTTATAATCACCATTTTGAAATTGGGAGTAACCCAACATATACAAGACATCCGGATCTTTGCCTTCCTGTGGTAAAGCTTTTGTCAAGTATGACTCTGCATTTTTGAAGTCACCATCCAAAAGAGCTTTCTGCCCCATTCTCACATTGGCATTGCTATGCTCAGCTTGTTTTTGTTGTGCATTGGCACTAAGTGCGACCAAAGCAAAAACTCCTGTGAACAAACCTAATTTAAGTGATTTTAAGTTCATATCTAAATAGTTACGTTGTTTCTATGTACGTTATTAATGATCAATACCGATCGTTTATTATCCTAAGAAAAAATAGTCCTAAAGCTTATCATCCGCAAGAATCTGCCATCGTTTATTCTTTCACATTCCAATATTACAATTATTATGCCTATTTATCCAACAAATGGCAGATAAATTTTATTTAACCTGCCTTTTTTGCATATTCTAGAAAATAGATTTGTAATTTTGCTACCTTTTAGCAATTGGCACTTCCCTTGCAATATAGGGGAAACAACATTTGAAGTTTAAAATTTGAACGTCTACCGACAACATGTCAGCGACTGCCAAATACACAAAATAAACACTATGAGCAAATTCGAAACTTTTGATTTCAGTCAGGCTATTCCAATCGTTACGGAAGACACAGAATTCTTCCCCCTATTGACACAGCAGGATGAAGATGATATGGCAAATGCTGAAATTCCAGAAGCGCTATCTATTTTGCCTTTGCGCAATACCGTTTTATTTCCCGGTGTTGTCATTCCGATTACTGTAGGACGGGATAAATCCATCAAACTGGTAAAAGAAGCCTATAAGGGCAATAAAACAATTGGTGTAGTCTCCCAAAAGGATATGACCGTAGAGGATCCCGGTTTTGAAGAACTGAATAAAGTGGGTACTGTTGCTCACATTATCAAAGTGCTCCAGATGCCGGATGGAAACACGACGGTTATCATTCAGGGAAAGCAACGTTTCAACCTGATAGAGATTGTAGAAACCGAACCTTATCTGAAGGCACGCGTCGAAAAATTCAGTGAGGCAAAACCAAAGATGACCAAACATTTTAAGGCGACAATCTCCACCTTGAAAGAAATGGCATTGCAGATTATTCAGCTTTCACCAAATCTTCCCAGCGAAGCCGGTATTGCGATCAAAAATATCGAAAGCCCTTCTTTTCTGATCAACTTTATTTCGTCCAACATCAATGTCGAAATGATCAAAAAACAAGAGTTACTTCAAATTCCAAAGGTTGAAAACCGTGCAAAACTTTTGTTGGAGCTGTTGACCACTGAAATCCAGATGCTGGAACTGAAACATCAGATCCAGAATAAGGTCCGTGTAGACCTGGACAAACAACAACGGGATTATTTCCTCAACCAACAATTGAAAACCATCCAGGAGGAACTCGGCGGAAATACACCTGACCTTGAGCTCGAAGAACTCAAAAAACGTGGCAAGACCAAAAAATGGGGTCTTGATGTCGAAAAACATTTCAACAAGGAACTTGAAAAGCTTTCACGTATCAATCCGGCGGCAGCAGATTATTCTGTGCAATTAAATTATCTTGAACTGCTTCTTGATTTGCCATGGAACGAGACGACCAAAGATAATTTTGACTTGAATAAAGCACAAAAAGTGCTGGACAAGGATCACTATGGATTGGAAAAAGTCAAAAAACGTATCATTGAGTACCTTGCGGTATTAAAATTAAAAAATGATATGAAAGCGCCAATCCTTTGTTTGGTAGGCCCTCCCGGGGTCGGAAAAACCTCTTTGGGAAGATCTATCGCTAAGGCATTGGGACGCAAATATACACGTATGGCCCTAGGGGGTGTACGGGACGAAGCCGAAATCAGAGGCCACCGTAAAACGTACATCGGTGCAATGCCAGGCCGTATTATCCAATCGCTGAAGAAAGCAGGTGCTGCCAATCCGGTCTTTATCCTGGATGAGATCGATAAAATGAGTGCAGATTTCAAAGGAGATCCTTCTTCGGCCCTACTTGAGGTATTGGATCCTGAGCAAAACACACATTTCTACGATCATTATGTGGAAATGGAGTTTGATCTTTCCAAAGTTATGTTTATCGCAACCGCCAATTCGTTAAGTTCCATCCAGCCCGCTTTACTGGACCGTATGGAGATTATCGAAGTCAATGGATATACCATCGAAGAAAAGATTGAAATAGCAAAAAAACACCTGCTTCCGAAACAACGCGAAATGCACGGTATGGCATCCAAAGATGTTGCGCTAAAAGGTAAAATCATTGAAAAAATCATCGAAGATTATACCCGCGAATCAGGCGTACGTGGACTGGAGAAAAAAATTGGTTCTATCGTCCGTGGTATTGCGACACGTATTGTCATGGAAAAGGATTATAATCCAAGTATCAACGATCAGGATGTTGTGGATATCCTGGGCGCCCCGATCTTTGATAAAGATATCTACGAAAACAACAATGTTGCCGGTGTAGTGACAGGCCTGGCCTGGACTTCCGTAGGCGGTGATATTCTGTTTATCGAATCCTCTCTGAGTCCCGGTAAAGGACGCTTGAGCCTAACTGGTAATCTTGGTGATGTCATGAAAGAATCTGCCTCTATTGCATTAGCTTACTTAAAAGCTCATGCGGCTGATTTCGGTATTGACTATCGGGTATTTGACCATTGGGATATTCATATCCACGTTCCTGCAGGTGCTATTCCTAAGGATGGTCCATCCGCCGGAGTAACGATGCTAACAGCACTGACTTCTCTATTTACACAACATAAGGTTAAAGAGAAACTGGCGATGACCGGAGAAATTACCCTAAGGGGAAAAGTATTACCGGTTGGTGGTATAAAAGAAAAGATCCTTGCGGCCAAACGTGCGAATATCAAAGAGATCATCCTTTGTAAATCCAACGAAAAAGATATCCTTGAAATCAAGGAAGACTATATTAAAGATATGCAGTTCCATTATGTCACCGAGATGGCACAAGTGATCAAACTTGCACTTCTTAAAGAAAAAGTAAATGGTGCTTTGGATCTAACCCAAGGTATTGAAAATCCGAAAAAAGAAGCTTAATTTCTTTCTAAGGGATCAGAAAAAATTATTCGGAAAAGGGGTATCCAAAATGCATTGGATACCCCTTTTTTTTTGCCATTCGTATCTCGCACTGTTTTCAGGTTAACCTTTCCGTTATCTTCGTCACCATACTGCAACTATCCTGAGCAAAACGGGTCTGATCTTTCTTTTTCGACTGACCATTCCTGTAAAAACAGCCCCCCATTAAATAAAAGTGTTCATTGGCTAACCTTGACCTGTGGTTGATACACTATCAACCAAGTTTTTCATGTAACACATCTTCATTCAGGCTATTTTCATATTTGGAAATTACGAGTGTTGCCGCTGAATTGCCAATCAGATTGGTAATGGCGCGTGCTTCGCTCATAAACCGGTCCACTCCAAATACTAATGCCACAGACTCCACAGGCACATGCCCGACAACGGGCAAAGTCAGCGCCAAAGTCACAAAACCACTTCCTGTGACACCCGCAGCCCCCTTCGAAGTGAGCAATAAAACCAACAATAGTGTAATTTCCTGCTGTAAGCTCAGGTGCATATTCAGTGCCTGCGAAATGAACACCGCCGCCATGGTCAGATAGATACTCGTTCCGTCGAGATTAAAAGAATATCCGGTTGGGATCACCAATCCGACCACAGACTTCGCACAACCTGCATCCTCCATTTTCTGCATAATGCCCGGCAATGCAGACTCCGAAGAAGATGTTCCCAATACAATCAGAATCTCGTCTTTGATATATTTCAGAAATTTGAAAATATTAACCCTAAGATAGAAATATAGTACCGCACCGATGACAATGACAATAAAAATAAAACAGGTCAGGTAGAAACTTAACATTAACATACCCAGCTTGGTCAAAGCCTGAATTCCAAACTTACCAATGGTAAATCCCATCGCGCCCATCGCACCCAATGGAGCCAGATACATCACCATCTTAATAATGGAGAAAAGTACCTTCAGAAAAGATTGCAACACATTGATAACAGGTTCAGCAGCCTTTTGACCTATTTTAGTCATTCCTATTCCGAAGAGCACCGCAAAAACCAATACCTGTAATATATTATCTGAAGCAACTGAGGCGATCACATTCTCCGGAATAATATCCATGATAAAATCCATGAAACTATGGGGTTTCTTGGACTCGGCAATATAATGTGATACAGAAGAGATATCCAGACTAGCCAGGTCAGCATTCATACCTTTGCCAGGCTGAATCACATTGACAAAGATCAAACCGATAATCAGCGCAATCGTGGTCATGACTTCGAAATAAATAATCGACGTCAATCCAATCTTTCCCACTTTTTTTACGTCCTGCATCCCAGCGATACCGATCACGATCGAACTAAAGATCAGGGGTGCTATCACCATCTTGATCAACTTGATAAAGACATCGCCCAGCGGCTTTAGCTTAACGGCAAAGTCCGGAAAATAGACCCCACAGAAAATACCGATCACTATGCCGACAATAACCTGAAAATAGAGACTCTTAAAAATATGCTTCATTGTGCTAACGATTAACGGCAATTCCCTCTGCTTTTAACATCGTCTTAAATTTAGGATTTCGGATGTATTTATTAAAATCATGGCTTTTCATGCCTGTAAAATCCGTATACTTCATAACCGGATAATATTTCACCAATTCATCGCAGACATTGGATTTATAGCCCAGATCAGTCGCTCTTAGTTTATTCGACAAGAATCCAACAAATTTCTTTAACATCACATCTGTATTATTGATCGTGATATGAATCCGCTTGACCTGTTTGCTTAGGCTGCAGAATGAATCTGATCCTGTTGTTAGGTCCTTGATCTTAAAGTCATCAAGTCCTATTGCTGGCGCAAGCATAATACAGGTAATCTCATTCCCATTCTCAGCAAGTTTTTTTGCTGCATCAACGTCTACGTTATGTTTTTCCAAAGTACCTTTAGCAAAGCTCTCGCTAAAGGTTGCGCTACTCAAGGCACTTAATACAACGGATGCCCCACGACTATGTGAGATTAGAATAATCTTTTTGTTGCTGATGCTATTCAGCAGGTTACGCAAACCAAATTCACCCGCCATCTGGCTAAAAGAGGTTGCCGAAAACCAAACCTTCGCCCCGCCAAAAGGGTTGGTCGTATGTAGACCATCCCAATAAAATTTGATTACCTCGTCTTTACTGGTATTAAGTTTTAATAATTTGCGCATATACTCATAACTCTCGTTGACCTCATTTGATGGCGCATTGAAACCATGCACAAAGATGAATACGCGATCTTTCGCCTTTACTTTACTGCCTATTGCTAGCATTCGGGTCTTTTCAAAACCTTTCAACTGGTTTTCAATTCCCTTTTCTGTTGCAATCTTCATCAGCGAATAGGCATTGATATCCCCACTCTTAGGCGGTTCACCATAAGTTTTTCGCCAATTGTCCGGATAAAAATTACCGTTCTGATCTACAAAAGAGTTTACAATATTCGGTTTGTCAAACGAATTGGGATAAGGTCCCTTCGGCACGTTATGGCTTATCCCACAGGAAACCATTGAAAAAAGAAGAAAAAGATAGAAAAGTTGTCCTCTCATGGAGCTATTTATTTAAGCTGTTAAAAACCATAATTTTCGTTAAAGCAAAAGGTTGATTGAATCGTAAAAGTATATATTGGCAAAATACAGCAACTACATTCTGATGCGTTGTGTCATTATAATCAAATCGTATTACGAATATATAAAAAAAGAAACTGTACATAAAGTAAAAGCAATCTCAAGGAAGTGAATATTAAAAAAGAGGCTGAAAAGAGCAGGAGAATATCCCCAAATAAAAGTGACTCTCTTTGATTAGGGAATGTAAAAAAAAGAGACTGTGCGGAAAAATAAGATGAAAGAAAAAAGGGGGCATTCTATCTAGAACGCCCCCTTTTTCTGATATTTTTATACTTAGTTACTGAAGTATGCGCGTACATTTTTACCTTCAATCCAGTTCATATAGGCTTTATTAACAACCTTGTTACCACCTGGAGTAGGATAATTACCAGAGAAGTACCAATCTCCGCTATGAGCTGGACATGCTTTATGTAGGTTGTCCAATGTCTGATACACCACCTCTAGCTCTGCTTTCAAATGATGCGGTCTGACGATACGGCCAATTTCTTCAGAAATTTCCTCATCTGTAAATGGCGCATAAATGGCTTTTACATGATTTTCGATTTCATTGACATCTTGGGTCATCGACAAGAGACATTTTTGATACACCTCATCAATAATATGTGCCATACCACGTTGTTTCAACAGGTTGATCGCTGCTTCGAATGCAACGAATTCACCCATACGCGACATATCAATACCATAACAATCCGGATAACGGATTTGAGGCGCTGAGGAAACGATCACAATTTTCTTCGGATTCAAACGATCCAAGATCGTGAGGATACTCTGTTTCAACGTTGTTCCCCGTACAATGGAATCATCGATTGCTACGATGGTATCTTCATGATCCTTAACAATACCATAAGTGGTATCATACACATGTTGTACCATATCTGTACGATCTGCATCTTGCGTAATGAAGGTACGTAGTTTAGCATCCTTTACATTTAGTTTTTCAAAACGTGGTTTAATGCTTAGGATCTCATCCAGCTCCTCATCAGAGATTTTATCGGCACGTTTTAATAAGGTTTCTTTCTGAAAATCCCTAACGTAGGTATTGATACCATCCATCAAACCGTAGTACGACACTTCGGCTGTATTTGGGATAAATGAGAATACCGTATTCTTAATATTACTTTTGACAGATTCCAGTACCTGCGGTACCAATAATCTACCCAGTTCTTTACGTTCTTTATAGATATCAGCATCCGATCCGCGGGAGAAATAGATACGTTCAAAAGAACATGAACGTTGTTCAACAGGTTGTCTGAACATCTCCTGCGATACAGTTCCGTCTTTTTTTGCGATCAAGGCATGTCCCGGTTTAATTTCTTTCACGGCATCAATAGGCACATTGAAAGCCGTTTGGATAACAGGCCTTTCCGAAGCCACAACCAAAATTTCCTCATCTTGGTAATAGAATGCCGGACGGATACCTGCAGGGTCACGCATCACGAATGCATCCCCATGCCCAAAAATACCGGCAATGGTGTAACCACCATCCCAAGTTTTCGCGGAACGCTTAAGGATCTTGGAAACATCAATATTTTTGGCAATCAATGAACTGATCTCAACGTTGGAATATCCTTCTTTTTTAAACTGATCAAAAAGATCCTGATTTTCATCATCTAAGAAATGTCCAATTTTTTCCAAAACGGTTACAGTATCCGCTTTTTCCTTTGGATGTTGTCCCAACTCATACAGTTGTTGCAAGAGTTCATCCACATTGGTCATGTTGAAGTTACCCGCAACAACAAGATTGCGTGACATCCAGTTGTTTTGTCTTAAAAATGGGTGACAGCTTTCGATACTGTTCTTTCCATGCGTTCCATAACGCAAATGTCCTAAAAGTACTTCTCCAGTAAAACTGACATTATCCTTTAACCATTGGGTATCCTTTGACTCATCTGGAAATGCCTTCTGAACAGAAGCAAATTTTTTCTGTACATATTCGAATATGTCTGCCACAGCAGAGGAGCCCATGGCTCTGTAACGCGAAATGTAACGATTTCCAGGTTTAACATCAAATTTAATGGTTGCAATTCCAGCCCCGTCTTGTCCACGGTTATGCTGTTTCTCCATTAATAGGTACAATTTGTTGATGCCATAGAATGGCGTACCATATTTTTCCTGATAATAAGATAAGGGTTTTAACAGGCGAATTAGTGCGATTCCGCACTCGTGTTTAATAGCGTCGCTCATATCTTGATTTGATGACGCAAAAATAAGAATTATTTAGAACTTACCGATCCCTTGCTGCACTTTTTCCCTAATAAAATTACAGTGAATCGACACTGTCTCTTCGGGATAGGTTCCTAAGCCCTATTGCGCGATAAAAACCGGAACTTTTACAGCATGGCGCAACTTGTTTACTGTCTCTCCAAATACAAAATCTTTGACCCCGGTGTGACCGTGGCTCCCCACGACCAAGAGATCAGCATGGTATTTCTCGCAAACTTCGGCAATACTTTTGATCCGATTGTTATAACCAAGTTCATATTCCGTCTGATATCCTTTGGACAGTAAAAAGTCTGCATATAGTTTCAGACGTTCCAAATCTTGTCGTGACTCAAAATCATCAGTAGACTCCCCCGTATATTTGACAGAGGCGCTTTCAACAATATGGACAACGACAAAGCTGGTATCGGCATGTGACAGTTGTAAAGCATATTGTATCACTTTCTGATCTGAGTTTGAAAAATCCAAGGCAATCACCACTTTCTTGAAAGATCCTCGGTCCTCAAAATGTAAAGCTTCAAATGGTGGGTGTACCTCCAACTCGATTGGTTTTGATTTACGCATAATGGGAATTAATACCGTCATGATCAGCAGAAAGAGCAGGCCAACGGCTCCCAGGATAAGTAACACCGTAACCAAAAGATTGTTTGCTTCGGTAATCCATCCGCTGACCTCATCATAGACCAACTTAAAATTCAACACAGCGATCACAGCCGCAATCAACCAGGCAAAAGCCTTGGTCAGTGGCTTAATGGCAAAAATCCCCATTTTCGCCTTATCGCTAACAAAGTGAATCAAGGGGATGACTGCAAAAGCCAGCTGCATGCTTAGGATGACCTGACTAAAGATCAACAGCTGCCCTACCCGCCCTTCGCCGGAAATCAGGATCACCAATACGGCGGGTATAATGGCCAAAAGCCGTGTGATAATTCGGCGTAGTGTGGGACTGATCCGCAACCGTAAGTAGCCTTCCATTACGATCTGTCCAGCCAAGGTACCGGTTACCGTGGAACTCTGTCCCGCCAGGATCAATGCCACAGCAAATAACTTCGAGGCCCATTCTGTACCAAGTAAATTGCCCAATAGGTGATAAGCATCTTCAAGTTCGGCGACATCATGCATACCATTCTTATGAAAGACCGATGCTGCAAGAATAAGAATTGCAGCATTGACCAGAAATGCCAGATTTAAGGCAATGGCACTGTCCCAAAAGTTATATTTTAGTGATTTTCGTATGGAGACCTCATTACGGTCAATCTTTCGGGTCTGCACCAGAGCAGAATGCAGATAGAGATTGTGCGGCATCACGGTAGCACCGATAATACCAATTGCAATATAGAGCGCAGCGCTATTGGGAATACTCGGGATAAAACCCGTAGCCACCTCCGCAAAATCAGGTTTGGCCAGAAACATCTCCACCAAAAAACACATACCGATCAGGGAAATTAAGCCGATAATAAACAGTTCCATCTTGCGCATTCCGAGCTTCTGCAGGTAGAGCAACAGAAAGGTATCGGCAAAACTGATCAATACCCCCCAGAGCAAATCGATACCAAACAGTAGATTAAGACCAATAGCCATTCCCAATACTTCGGCCAGATCACAGGCAGCGATGGCAATTTCAGCCAAAATATACAGCACAAAATTCATCCGCTTGGGATAGGTCTCCCGATTACATTGCGCTAGGTCCTTTCCACGCACAATACCCAAACGGGCACAAAGATTCTGAAGCAGTAAGGCCATAATATTACTCATCAGTAAGACCCAGATTAGCGCGTAGCCAAACTGACTTCCGCCAGCGAGGTCCGTCGCCCAGTTGCCCGGGTCCATATACCCAACACTGATCAGATAGGCGGGACCAAAAAAACTGAGTATCTTTTTGAACTTGGATTTTCCTTTATTGACATCAACACTTTCGTGGATATCGGATAATGATTTATGATGGGAATCGTCGTGATGCATAGTTTACATAAGGACAATATCTTTTATTGCTAGGGCTAAAGATAAAAAGCTTTACAGTATTAGGCAATTAAACAGCCATATAATTAGAATTTAAATGTAAGTTGACCCGAGTTTTCTTTCGACTGATTTCCGAATTTAACAAAATCTACAGGTTCGTACTGCCCCATATCGGGATTGAAGCGGCGGATATGCACTCCGGCACACATAAAACTCAGATCGACCGAGCGTAATAGTTTTTTTGCGATTTCAAGCTGCTCAGGTTCCAGCCTACGCCCGATAGAGATATGAGGTTCATCACTGATCTCCATCAGATCAAATGAGCCTAGGGTATGTACAACTTTTCGGGCTCGATCCTTCAGGTAACTTCGTGCATGTACTGTTGGGGCGATATAAAAGGCCCCGCCTGTAAAAGAAGAAAAATGATCAAAATAAACATACTGACTACGTTCATGCAACAATGCCTGCTGCAGAAGTTCAGTAGCCCGTATCAACGTATCTTCATTTCCGGTAAAAGCACAAATAGTCACATGAGCTTTGGAATTACAACTGTGGTACCAGCCCTTATCCTTGCCTGGAAATTCCGCCGCCAATGCTGCTCTCAACTGCTGCTTTAATCCATCGACCAATATCAAACCCGCCTCATCAGGCTGAAAAACAAACGAATATTTATTGATTCTACCCTCCATAACAAAAAATCAGCTTTTGATCAGTAGGTAAGATACCAAATCCGAAGGAGATAACAAAACGATGTTGCTTTTCTGCTCAGGCTACCATCCAATCCCATAATCCTCTCCATTGTTACTGCTACCACCCCAGAGTGTACCATGCTGTTGATCGAAGTAGATCGCGTTAATTGGACCACTGTTGCGTTCACCGAACTGGATATTGTAGCCCATTTTCTGCAGTTTTTCGACGACATCCTTCGGCGTGCGTTTATCGAGCAGTAAACTTCCGGCACGAGGTTTTCGGTCCTCGATTTTGGTTCCGCCCAAAGATAACCACAGCTGATTACTATTGATATTTGGAGCCTCGCTGGCCTGCTGCGGCGTCATGCCAAACTCAACGGTATTCAGAAAGAATTGCAACAGGTTCTGATCTTGTGTGTCGCCACCTTGTACTGCAAAAGAAAGGTAGGGTTTCCCTTCTTTCAGCGCCAAAGCTGGGGTAAGCGTTACACGCGGTCTTTTACCTGGAGCCACCACGTTAAAAGGATTGATCAGGGAGTCGAGAACAAAACTTTGTAAACGTTGACTCATCCCCACCCCCGTATTTCCAGCAATACAGGCGGGCAACCAGCCCCCACTTGGGGTGATAGAAACAACCCAGCCCTCCGCATCCGCAGCCTCCACACTTGTGGTTCCTCGTAAAAGGCGATCCATATACAAACTATCTGTAGTCACTGAGGCTAAAACGGTGCTGTCCGCGAGGGATAACAAGGAGGAAGTCGAACTCACATCGTGCTTGGGAACAAAGTCTTTTTTTGACTCGTTGTCTGGAGTAAACTGCTTTTTACGCTGTTGAAGTAGCTTTGTAAATGGATTCTTCTTCCCTTCATACGGATAAGGATCACCCGGATGAACCTGTGGATCGTTACGCAACGGATCAATGCTGGCGGCGCGTGCCTTGGCATAAGATTCACTTAATAGCCCTTGAATAGGTGCCTTAGGTAGGAAATAGGGATCGCCATAATAAAAGTCCCGGTCTGCAAAGGCCAGATTCATGGCCTGATATATCGTGTGTATATAAGGAGCAGAGTTATAGCCCATCGCTTTGAGATCGAAGTTTTTCAATAGTTGTAAACTCTGCAGCATCGCCGGTCCTTGCGTCCACTCCTGTAATTTATAGACTTCAATGCCTTTATAATTGACGTGTAAAGGTTCTTCTTCAATGGGTCTCCAGTTGGCCAGATCTTCTTTTGTGATCAAGCCCCCCTGCTCTTTGCTACCGCGTACAAATTCATCGGCGATATCACCTTTATAAAAACGGTCATAGGCGGCCATAATCGCCGTCTTCCGATCCTTGCCGGCCGCAAGGGCTTTCTTTTCAGCTTCAACAAGTTTGGTTAATGTCCGAAACAGATCCTGCTGTACAAAAAGTTCACCGGCTTCGGGTGCTTCTCTTTCTTTCCCTTGATGAACCAGGAAGACTTTTTTGCTGTATGGCCATTCTTTGATCCGCTCTTTACCCCGTTCAATACTATTAGCGGTCTGTGCATCGATGGGATAACCAGCCGCCATTTCGAGTGCTGGTGCTAGTACTTCCGCCAGGCTTTTGGTACCGTACTGAGCCAACATATAACATAAGCCACCCGGTGTGCCCGGTGTAACTGCAGCAAGGGGACCGTATTCTGGAGGAAATTCATAGCCCTTTGCGCGAAAGAAATCAACCGTTGCCCCTGTTGGCGCAACACCGAGGGCATTGATGGCAATCACTTTTTTTAATTTCGGATGATAGATCAATGCCTGTGTTTCTCCACCCCAGCTGAGCACATCCCACATCGTACAGGTTGCCGCAAGCATGGCACAGGCGGCGTCGACAGCGTTCCCTCCTTGATGGAACAATTGGGCACCAGCGGTTGCAGCCAAAGGCTTACCTGTAATCGCCATCCAGTGTTTCCCATGTAAAGGTGGCTTTTCAGTACGTTGTGCCTGTCCCTGAACTGGCGCAAATGTTGTCATCATTCCTACAAAAGCGGTGAGTAGCACATATCTTCTTTTCATCTGAGTTATTCTTTTAGGGTGTTGATTTTTCATAAGACCCATGCCTGCATCGCAACCAACGTCCGTCTTTTTTGGCTTCCTCTTCTACTTAAACAGGGATACCAGGCCGTTTAGCGCATCGTAGCACATGTAATTTTTATTAAAGACAAGATAGGAAATTTTTAAAAAATCGCCAGATCAAGGGTACAAATCCTGAATAAAAAGAGATAGCACGTAGCTAAAGGGAAATAGAGGTCGCAAAAAACAACGTGCCCATACCAACCGGAGTTGCTATGGGCACGCTATTGAATCTTCTTGACGATCAGATTACCATTGACGATCAGATTACCAATAAATGGAATACAATGCTGTGACCAATAAGGCAACAATCAATGTACCGATCAAGAATGCTTTATGTGGTTTAAACATGGTTGTATCTACTTCCAGACCAGCTGGTACCACCCCACGTTTGTTGTCAATCAAGCTGATAATGATCATACCTATGATACAGATTGCAAAGACAAAACCCATCCGGTCCAAAAACGGAATTTCGTAAATTCCCGTTGTCGGATTCGGAATAGAGAAACCGGTCGAAGCCAAGAAAGAAAGATCTGCCCAATCCGGTAATTTTTTGAAAATAATGGATAGAATAAATCCACCTATCGTCGCAAATAAAGCCGCATTGGATGTTGTTCTTTTCCAGAAAAATCCCAAAATGAACATGGCGAAAATTCCAGGCGACACAAATCCGGTATACTCCTGAATGTATTGAAATCCGCCTTTTTTGTCAATTCCCAGATGTGGCGCGATGATCACGGCCAAAATCATGGCAACAACAACAGTCAGTTTACCAATATTGACCAATTTCTTATCAGAAGCTTCGGTATTAAATACTTTTTTATAAATATCCAATGAGAAGATCGTAGCAATACTATTTGCTTTACCTGCCAATGAGGCAACTACCGCAGCTGTCAAAGCCGCAAATGAAAGCCCCTTTAGCCCCGCAGGCAACAGATTCAATAAGACCGGATAAGCATGATCCGGATTGACCTCACCATGCTGCATCATTTCATTTTGAAATAAGCCATCTTTCCACATAACGTATGCTGCAATACCCGGTAATACCACAATAATCGGCATCAACAGTTTCAAGAATGCAGCAAACAAAATCCCGTTACGTGCAGTCTTCAGATCAGCCCCCAACGCCCGCTGTGTGATATATTGGTTACAGCCCCAGTAGTTCAGATTCACAATCCACATACCACCGATCAGAACAGTCAGCCCCGGTAAATCCAGGTAGTTCTCGTTTTTACGGTCCAAAACCATATGAAAGTGGTCGGAAGCTTTTTCGGTCATCAGTTGATAGCCCTGCAGGATACCCGAACCACCATAATGTTCCGAAACCAGATTTAATGCCAAATAGGTTGTTGCCAAACCACCCAACACCAAAAAGAATACTTGAATAATATCGGTATACCCGATCACCTTCATACCGCCCAATGTGATGATAACGGCAAAAATAGCAATAGCATACATACAGGCTTCCAGACTAATACCGGAGATACTGCTCACCGCAATAGCGCCTAAGTAAAGAATCGAAGTCAGGTTGACCACCACATACAATAGTAACCAAAAGACTGCCATAATCATGGCTACAGTACCGTTATACCGCTTGTGCAGAAATTGCGGCATTGTAAAAATCTTATTCTTGAGGTATACCGGTATAAAAAACACCGCTACGACAATCAGGGTAATTGCCGCCATCCACTCATACGTCGCAATGGCAAGTCCCATTTTGAAGCCCGACCCACTCATGCCGATAAATTGTTCTGCAGAAATATTGGATGCAATCAGGGAGGCTCCAATCGCCCACCAAGTCAGTGATCCTTCGGCAAGGAAATAATCCTTGGAGCCTACCGATTCAGACTTCTTGCGATAATACACCCATAATCCATAACCTGCAACAATGACAAAGTATATCAGGAAAACGATGTAATCTTTTGTACTTAAATAATTATTCATGTATTGGTAATTGGTTTAATTTGATCGCCTAATATATAAATATTTTGATTAACTATATATATCTATTGATCAAATTTTCTAAATACTCCTGCCTTCCACTGATCGTTTGTGGCTCGCCAAATTCTATCGCTAAATCTCTCAAATATTCCAATGTTAGCTTACCTTGCTCAAAAGAAGCCCCATGACCACTATCGAAGGACGCATAACGGTCTGTTCTTATTTTACGGTATTCACCATCTTGCAAGATACGTTCGGCGGTAAGCAAAGCCCGTGCGAAAAGATCCATTCCGCCAATATGCGCATAGAATAGGTCTTGAGGATCAGTCGAGTTGCGACGGATTTTGGCATCAAAATTAACACCACCGCCCTGAAAACCGCCGCCTTCTAAAATAATCAGCATGGATTCGGTCAGTTCATTGATATCATTGGGAAATTGATCCGTATCCCAGCCATTTTGATAATCACCGCGATTGGCGTCAATGGATCCCAATTTTCCGGCATCAATGGCAACCTGCAATTCATGTTGGAAGGTATGCCCTGCTAAAGTTGCATGATTCACTTCAAGATTGAGTTTGAAATCGTCCAATAGGTCATACTGTCTCAAAAATCCCAATACGGTGGCCGCATCATAGTCATATTGATGTTTGGTCGGTTCACATGGTTTTGGTTCGATAAAGAAAGTGCCTTTGAACCCATTTTTACGCGCATAATCCTTGGCTAAATGTAAAAACTGGGCAAGATGTTCCTGTTCCCGTTTCATATTGGTATTCAACAGGCTCATATAACCTTCCCGTCCACCCCAAAACACGTAGTTTTCACCACCGAGTGCAATGGTGGCATCCAATGCAGCTTTTACCTGCGCAGCGCCATGTGTCAATACCTGAAAGTCCGGATTGGTCGCAGCTCCATTCATATAACGTCTGTGGCTGAAGAGGTTGGCTGTACCCCAAAGGAGCTTGACACCGCTCGCCTGCTGTTTTTCTTTCGCGTAGTCCACGATCGTCGCCAGTCTTTTTTCATTTTCCAGCACATTATCCGTGTAATCCACCAAGTCTACATCATGAAAACAGTAGTATGGAATATTCATTTTGCTGATAAACTCAAAAGCAGCATCCATCTTATCTTTCGCCCGTGTGATCGGGTCACTGCTTTCATCCCAAGGAAATCTGTGGGTTGGTCCGCCGAATGGATCGGAACCATCACCATTGAAAGAATGCCAATAGGAACAGGCAAACTTAAAATATTCTTCCATGGTCTTACCAGCAACCACTTGTTTTGGATTGTAATAACGAAAAGCAAATGGATTTTTGCTCTCCTGTCCTTCAAATTCGATCTGTCCGACCCCTTTAAAAAACTCCTTTTGTTCTTTGATAATGTTCATTTTATTTAGTATTGATTTTTGTTTCTAAAATTTCTTTCCACTGTTGATAATTTTCTTCATACTGATCAACCCCCTTAGGTTCCACCGTATATACCGGTTTTAAGCGATCGAAAGCCTCCACGAAATTAGCGTAATAGCCACTACCGATTCCTGCGCCTATGGCAGCGCCCACACTACCGTCATGATCGTATACTTCTACAGGAACATTAGTCGCCCCCACAAACGAGTCACGAAATACAGGACTCAAAAATAGATTGGCATTGCCGGCACGGATCATCTGCGGATATAATCCATTTTCGCGCATAATATCCAGTCCATAGCGAAAGGCAAAAGCAATCCCTTCCTGAATCGCCCGTAGGATATCAGCAGGGTCATGTCTATTGAGGTCTATTGAGGTTATCGATGCCCCCACTAATTGGTTATTCAACATACGCTCCGCTCCATTTCCAAAAGGAATAACCTGTAACCCTTTACTACCGATGGGTGAAGTCGCGGCCATATTATTGATCTGATCGTAGGATAACTCTTTTCCCAGAAGCTTCCGCCCCCAGCTGTTCATAATCCCGGTACCGTTAATGCAGAGCAATACACCTGTCCGGATTTCATCCGGTCCATAGTTGACGTGGGCAAATGTATTGACACGAGACTCGCGGTCAGCAATCAGCTTGTCGCTTACTCCATAGATAACACCCGAAGTACCTGCTGTAGCGGCGACTTCACCCGGTTGAAGTACATTTAGGGAAAGCGCATTATTCGGCTGATCTCCGGCTTTATAGTTGATAGTTGCCTTCGCTGATAGCCCCAACTCATCTGCCACAGTTGGCTTAATCTGACCGTGTTCAGCAAAAACGGGCAATATGACCGGTATTAAATCCGCATCGAAACCATAATAGTCCATCAGTGCCGAAGAAAGTTCATTGCGCTGAAAATCCCAGAATACTCCCTCCGATAATGCCGAGATGGATGTACTGATGGTACCTGAAAGTTTCATGGCTATAAAATCCCCGGGAAGCATGACCTTATCGATTTTCTGGTAGATTTCGGGTTCATTGGCTTTGACCCAGGCTAATTTTGAAGCGGTAAAATTGCCCGGTGAATTGAGGTGGTGTTTCAAATTGAATTCCTTTCCAATCTCCTCAAAAGCTTTGTTTCCAAGCGCAACAGCTCGGCTATCACACCAGATAATCGCATTGCGCAATACCTGTTGCTCCTTATCGACAACAACAAGGCCGTGCATCTGATAGGCTATACCGATTGCCGTGATCTGCTTGGGGTCGTACAGCCCCGAAGCGTTTGCCTGGGATAAAGCCCGTTTGAAATAGGTCCACCAGTCCTGGGGATCCTGTTCCGCCCAATTGGGCTGCGGCGAAATAATAAGAGCCTCCTCCGCGGGATATTGCGTCGAACAGACCTTGCGTTGGGAGGATGCTTCAACAATGGAAACCTTGACCGAAGAAGTACCAATATCTATACCTAAAAAATACATGCTAATCGTATAACTGGTTATTTAAATAATGTCCGGCAACAAAATTGCAACCGGTTGCATAAAAGTAGGATATGTTTCCGAATTTTCCAAAATATTCAATAAAATTATTTACTTTGGGGTGTGAAAAGAAAAACAACGATTTACGATATTGCACGGGCGCTTGGAATCACGGTTTCAACAGTTTCACGTGCCTTGAATAATATACCCACCATTAGTGAGGCTACACGGCAGTTGGTCCTGGACAAAGCAAAAGAACTCAATTACAGTGTCAATAAAATTGCGTCTTCACTCTCTTCGGGTCGGTCCAATACCATTGGGGTGATCGTACCAACAATGCAAATCCATTTTTTTGCAGAAGCAGTTCACAGTATTGAAAAAGAATTAAAGAAGCACAACTATAGCCTACTGCTTTATCAATCGAATGAATCTTATTCGGATGAAGTAAATGGAGTCAAAACTTTATTGGAAGCACAGGTGGACGGCATCATCGCCTCACTCTCCTTGGAAACCCAGCAAATAGCACATTTTCAGGAAGTCATTAAGCAAGGCAAGAGTCTAATTATCTTTGACCGAACACACCAGGATATTGCAGCACCTGTAGTTAAATTGAATGATTTTGAGGCGGGCTATCTTGCGACCAAACATCTGATCGAACAAGGGTATAAAAAAATTGGTTTTATCACCACGAACAAGGAAATCGCTATTTTTCAGGATCGTTTCAGCGGTTTTGAAGCAGCCTTGAAGGAAGCTGATCTTCCGCAGCTGGATGAACTTATTGTCCGCGGGGAGCTCTCTATTGAAGCGGGTATAAAAGGCACCAAGCAGATTCTGCAATCTTCCGTTCAACCGGATGCGATCATTGGTGGTGACGACTTTACTGCTGTGGGCATTATCCAGGCGCTTAAAGCGGCCGAGATTGCTATTCCAGCAACCGGTGTTATCGGTTTTGCCAATCAGACTTTCTCTTCGTTTATTACGCCGACTTTGTCAAGTATCGATCAACAGGCCAACAAAATGGGCGAAGAATGTGCTAAACTGTTTCTGAAGATGGTTAAACAAAAGGATCCTTATGAAGATATCGAACAGGTTGTTCTCGATCCAATCCTGGTAAAAAGAAAATCTACCTGTAGAATAGACAACTAATTGATAACATGATGAGGATATCCAACGGCTTGCACCCGATCCAATCCTGGAAAAGAAAATCTACCTGTGGAATAGACAACTAATTGATAACATGATGAGGATATCCAACAGCTTTTACCCGTTCCAATCCTGGTAAAAAGAAAATCTACCCGTAGAATAGACAAATTATTGATACCTTTGCCGAAATTTGAAATCAATGCAAGCCAGGCAGAAGTTTAGAATTTTAAGTATTTGCTTATTATTTGTTATTCAGGCACTCTTTCTAGTCGCCATTTTTGTTGAAAACACCAACTCCTATATTGTACTGTCATTCATCGGATTCCTTTCCTTATTTATCTTATATAGCTACCTCAAATCGCCGATACACCACCACAGCCATGAATACGAATCAATCAAAATTGCGGTATGGGTGCCAGTAGGTGCCATCATCTCCTATTACTTCAATCAGATCTTTGGACTCGGACCGGTCATGGGCGCTGCACTGACAGGTACATTAGCTTCATTCATTCCCAATATGAATAAAAATTCCAGCTACCTCCCCCATCTCCCTGCAGCCATCTATTGTGGTGCTTTTGTGGGTATGTCAAGTTCCCAGGTTGCTCATGGGTTTTCTTTTATATTGACAGCGGGTGTCTTTACCGCAGTCTTTCTGGTCATTTCAAAAAGCTTACTGAATGGCGTCGGTGGCAAATTGGGCACCCTGGCTTTCCTCGGTGTTTCGCTGACCTATTTACTACTTTATCTTTTCAAATAACATGGAAACATTCATTCTATATCTTGTCGGAATTATCGGAAGTACAGCGACCTATTATGTAAACACAAAATACAAACAGGGCGCAGTACGCTCCTCCGCCTTACTAACATTGATCGTATCCGGTTTCCTGTATTTCTTTCCCCATCTACTCTCCAACTATCTCACCCAGTATATCCCGGCCGTATTTATTGGTGCATCTTTTATTGGTATGGTATCCAAGACACAGCTATCTACCTATTTTGGACTTTCATTAGCCGGTGTTATCTTTACCACCATTCTACTCAACACCAGTAAATTTTTTAATGGATATGGTGGCGCATTGGGAACATCAGCCTGCATATCCTTGCTCGTGATATTAAGTATCCCTTATTTTAAATCGCCTAAGAAAATGACTGTTGGCTTACTCCTATTGAGGAAAACGATAATAAAAAAAAGACGTAAAGCAGCCCGCAGAAGTGTAGATTTGTCTAAATAATATCCGTAGATTTATCCGAATAACGCGAATGAATTTACTGCGATAATACAATTGGATTTAGCGTAAATTGATCTCTGCAATTAGTATGACTGGATTTAATGTAAATAACCACATGAAACCACTATTTTTTCTCTTTCTCGTTCAGGTCTTTCTTGTCGAAAGTCTGTCTGCACAAAAAAATACAATTCAGCTATTGAACCAGGAGCGTAACAGCAGTTATCGGGGGCTAAGTGTTGTCGATGATCAGACACTTTGGGTCAGCGGAAGCAATGGCACAGTAGGCCTGAGTACCGATGCCGGGAAGAATTGGCAGTGGGTCAATCCTATCGGTTATGAAAAGATAGATTTTAGAGATATCGAGGCTTTCGATGAAAATCAGGCCCTGATTATCTCGGCAGGTTCTCCAGCCCTAGTATTGCTTACAACTGATGCTGGCAGAAGCTGGAAAGAGGTTTTTAAAGATACACGTCCCGAAATATTTTACGATGGTTTTGCTTTTACACCAAAGGGTGTGGGTATCGCTTTCGGCGATGCCATTCACGGAAAGATGCCCTTATTAAAAACAACAGATTTTGGGCAGACCTGGAAAGATATATCCGCCAATCTAAGTCATACCATTGCCGACGGTGAGGCCGGTTTTGCTGCCAGCGGTACATCCATCTTTAGTCTTGCCACAGGAGACTTTTGGATCGCAACTGGTGGAACGGTTTCCAATATCTACACGAGCAAAGATCAGGGAGATACCTGGCAGCGTTACAGCTGCCCTATTACGCAAGGACAAAATAGCACTGGCCCTTTTTCCATTGCATTCAGTACGCCTAAATCGGGGATTGTCGTTGGTGGGGATTACAGAAATGATAAAAATAAGGATAAAGCCTGCTTTTTGAGCAATGATGGTGGTAGAACTTGGCAAGCCTCGCGTCAGCCAGTATCGGGGTTTAAATCGGCTGTCATCTATCTCTCGAACAAACAACTGATCTGTACCGGAACGTCAGGAACAGATCTGTCAGCGGACAAAGGAAAAACATGGTATAATATCTCATCGGACAGCTACAACGCAGTGCAGAAGGCTAAAAAAGGTAAAGCTGTCTTTTTCGCGGGAGATAAAGGAAAAATAGCCAGGCTGGTCCAATAAACCAACCTGGCTATTTTTGAATTCTAGGGCTCAGCCATCGGATGTGATTAAAGAACCCTAAGCATTTTTGCTGTATCCTACCCGCTACGTCAATATGGAGTACACAGCAATAACGGATAATCATTTGAGCTAGCCTTATGCCTATGCAGCGCTTAACAATGTTCCATCAGCTCGATACAACAAAAGCGGACCCGCCTTATCTGCGTGTCAGGCGCGACTCTTCTAAGTCCAATGAATATTCCAGATCCTTGATTACGTCACTGTCATACTCTTTGTTCTCCTTCATTTTCGCTAATCCTTCCCGACGCACCGCCAGAATTTCCAGCATAATTTTATTATACAAACCCCTGACGGCCGATAACTGCGCCCGGGTATCCTCTTCTTTGGCACGTTCAGATGCGTTTATGCTTCGGATAAGTTGTTCTTTTACCCTTGCAATTGTTTCGTATTCCATCATCTCCTTGGCATAATGCTTATCAAGATAAGCGATGGAGTCCTTTCCAAGCCGAACACGGATTTCATCAATTTGCTCCTCCATGGGTACCTGTTCATCAACCTCCTCAATCTTGATCAATTTTATAAGCAGAGGTAGTGTAAGTCCCTGAAACACCAAAGTCACCAGAATAACAACAAAAGTGATAAACAAAATGAGATTACGATGCGGAAAAGCTGTTCCGTCATATAAGGTCATCGGGATAGCCAAGGCTGAAGCGAGGGAAACGACACCCCGCATACCGGCCCAACCCACGATCAAGGGTAGCTTCCAGCCCGGGCTTTTTTCTCTGACACGAACTCTTTTGAACAATAAACGTGGAACATAGGCCGAAAGGTAAACCGCAATCAGGCGCAATACAATCACAATAACGCAGATCGCCAAAGAAAAATCGATGGCCTCTTCCATGGAGTATTCACCTAATCCATTGATGATCACCGGTAGTTCAAGCCCAATGAGAATAAAAACAAAACCATTCAATAAAAATCCTATTGTTGCCCAAACTTCCTTGGTTTGTATCCGGGTATGATAGTTCAGATAATCACCCGCCCGGAAAGAAAGGAACAAGCCGCCGCTGACCACAGCCAAAACACCTGACCATTCAAAATGTTCGGCAACGATATACATCAAGTAGGGAGCGATCAGTGTAATGGGCGTCGATATACTCGAGGATTTAGCGACATAACGCAAAAAGAAATACAAGATATGGCCGATCACAAGTCCAACGACAACCCCCATTACAGAGAGGACAAGAAATTGTGTGGTTGCTGTTCCCATGGCAAATTGCCCCGTTAGGATAGCGATGGAAGCAAACCGAAACACGGTCAAAGAAGCCGCATCGTTGACTAGACTTTCGCCTTCCAAGATCGTGATACCCCGTTTAGGTATACTCACGCCTTTTAATACCGAACTTGCGGCAACTGCGTCCGGCGGAGAAATAATACCGCCCAGCAAAAAGCCCAAAGCCAAGGTAAACCCGGGAATAATACTGACTGAGAAATAAGCAATAGCCAAAGATGTGAAAAAGACCAGCCCAAAACCCATGACGAAAATAGATCGTCGCCATTTCAGAAAATTATTCCAGTTGGTATACCAGGCCGCTTCAAACAGCAGGGGTGGCAAAAATACCAAAAAGACAATATCTGGATCTATGCTTATCACCGGTGCTCCTGGAATAAGAGAAATCCCCAAGCCCCCTATAACCAATAAGATGGGATAGGATATTTTTAGTCGTTGACTCAGCACAAACAGCATCGCCATAAAGAAAAACAGAACCATGACCAGCAACAGGTTATTATGCACGTTGTGTCCCAACTTTCCACCAATGGCCGACTTCACCTCCTGATAAGGCGTAAGCATAGACAGGTTGTATTGCCTGATCTTCCAATCATTATCGATCTTACTCAGCACACCTGTACCCCTAAAATACTTGGTATTTATCTTAAAAGTCTCATCAAACCAAGCCGTTGTGCTATCGGTATTAAAATGGACAGATCTATTTTGATAAGTATAGTTCCAGGCATATTTAGTATTAAAATATTGCTCAGAGAAGGTATTACTGTGATTTTTATCCCAACGTTCCTGCCGGTCGGCCCCCAATATTACCGCATCTGCCGAAAGTGAATTGATAAACGGGCCGAACTTCACTTCGCCCGAAGATTTATGCCAGGTATCCAAAGTCGTATTGACTGCATCAATAGGCTTTTGAGCCATCAGCGGAACGGCATATAAAAATAGACTCAAAAAACAATAAATCGCTATAAGGGTCTTTTTGATCATAAATTATGCTTACGTATTATTTGGTGGAAATATATTATTATGTAGAACATAAAACAAAAAGCTGCGGATGCAGCTTTTTGTTTTTATTTAATTATTTCTTCGATCTCGCGAATGATTTTTTGCGCAATTTGCTCAGCGGCTTCCGGTGTTGGCCCTTCGGAGTAGATCCGAATAATTGGCTCGGTATTGGATTTACGCAAATGCACCCACTCATTTTCAAAATCTATTTTCAGACCATCGATGGTACTATGCTCTTCGTTTTTATACTTTTCTTCCATTTTCGCCAAAAGATTGTCGATATCCAGTTCTGGTGTCAACGTGATCTTATTCTTGGACATAAAATATTGTGGCAGTGAAGCGCGGTACTCCGAAGCTTTCTTACCCAACTTTGCCAAATGCGTCAGAAAAATAGCGACACCTACCAAAGCGTCACGACCATAATGTGAAGCCGGATAGATTACCCCACCGTTACCTTCACCACCGATCACAGCATCCACTTCCTTCATTTTAGTAACCACATTAACTTCGCCAACAGCAGCAGCATAATATTCACCACCGTGCGCTTTGGTTACATCACGTAGCGCACGTGTCGATGATAAATTGGAAACCGTATTACCTTTTTTATGTTGTAAGAGATAATCAGCCACTGCGACAAGTGTGTATTCCTCACCAAATAACTCCCCGTCTTCCATCATAAATACCAAACGGTCCACATCTGGATCAACGGCAATTCCCAAGTCAGCTTTATTTTCGATCACGGCAGCAGATAAATCTGTGAGATGTTCTTTTAGAGGCTCGGGGTTATGCGGGAAATTGCCATTCGGCTCACAGTGAATTTTATAAATTGTCTGTACACCCAGCGCATCCAGTAATGCAGGAATAAATGTTCCACCCGTACTATTCACGGCATCCAGAGCAACTTTAAAGTTCGCCGCTTTGATGGCTTCTTTATCTACATATTCCAATGCCAATACAGCATCCACATGTTTTTGTAGATAAGAATAATCTTTGTGTACCGAACCTAGTTGCTCAACAGCAGAAAAATCAAAATCCAGGGATTCACCAAGGGCTAAAACTTCCTTACCTTCGGCATCAGATATAAATTCGCCTTTTGCGTTTAACAATTTAAGCGCATTCCATTGTCCTGGATTGTGCGAAGCTGTCAGGATAATCCCCCCGGCTGCTTTTTCCATGGGAACAGCAATCTCCACGGTAGGCGTTGTCGATAATCCCAAATCAATGACATCAACACCGATACTTTGCAGCGTTCCGATAACCAGGTTGCTGACCATTTCGCCAGAAACACGGGCATCTCTTCCGACCACAATCTTCTTTATTCCGCTTTGCTTTACGATGATAGTTCCATAAGCCGCTGTAAATTTAACAATATCTATTGGCGTAAGTCCTTCTCCTGCACGACCGCCTATCGTACCTCGTATTCCTGAGATTGATTTAATTAAAGTCATTTCCTTTGAATTGATTAACGTGTAAATTTAGCATTATGGCAATAAAATATCGAATTAAAATTATAATTATTGAATATTTAACGTATCTTTGTTGCAACAAAGTTGTTTTTAAAAGAAACAATCGTTTGCAATGAAATTATTTTTACTTTTGAAAAGCGAGTTTTTAAAAGTTTGGGAATTTCATTGTAATCAACAACATTTATGATTCAACAATTAGTACACATCGACCAGGAAATTTTTCTTGCCATCAACCAAGGTTTAAGTAACCCTGTATTTGACTGGCTGTTGCCCATATTGCGTAATCCATACACATGGGCTCCATTGTATCTGTTTCTGGTCATTTTTTTCATCAAGACCTATGGAAAAACAGGTATACTAATTGTTGCGATGACATTGGTTACTTTTGGTATTTCCGATGGTATCTCATCGCATTTGATCAAAAAGACTGTCAAAAGAATCAGACCCTGCAATGATGTCGAGTTTAAGGAAAATGTCAATATTCGGGTACGATGTGGTTCCGGATTTAGCTTTACTTCCTCACATGCAGCCAATCACTTTTCTTTGGCCTTCTTTTGGATTGTGCTATTCCGAAGAAGATGGAAGTATGTGCTTTGGCTATGTATTGCCTGGGCATTCCTGATTTCGGTCTCCCAAATCTATGTTGGTGTTCATTACCCGTTTGATATACTTTGTGGTTCGGCGCTGGGAATCCTGGTCGGCTTGGCTACTGGCTATCTATTTAAGCGGTTCGTACCTAGCTTTTTTAAAACTGAACAAGTATAATGAATTCAATTTTATTGATTTTAATTTTATTCGTACCTGCGTTTGCAAGTGGTATCGCTGTCTTTTTTGTACAGAAAAAAGGGACAAATTTTCTAAAATTAATCCTTTCATTCAGTGGAGCTTATCTATTCTCCATTACTGTACTGCATTTAATTCCACATGTTTATCAGTCAACGAACACTTCTCCCGAAATATTGGGCATCTATGTTCTTGGTGGCTTTCTGTTCCAATTATTCCTAGAGCAATTTTCTCAGGGGATTGAACACGGGCATATCCATACCGAAAATGGACATGGCCATCACAGCCACAGTTTTCCGATCGGGATAATGTTTAGTTTATGTCTCCATGCCTTTCTGGAGGGAATGCCGCTGGCCGCGACACATCAGACCGAGCTTGCATTGGGGATCTCGATCCATCATATTCCGGCTGCATTCGCCTTAGGCAGCATCTTGATCAGTACACACCTGAAAAAAAACACGATTATCATTACGCTGGCATTATTTGCCGCCATGACCCCTTTCGGCTTTCTATTGAGTAAAGCGATTAGCGCCGGGGAGGTGGGTAATATTCAGCAATATTTTGATAAGATCATGGCCGTGGTAATTGGTATATTTCTACATATATCGACAACCATATTATTCGAGTCCGGATCGATAGACCATCATAAATTTAACAAAAAGAAAATGATTGCGGTAATCGCGGGGGTGGCCATCGCCTTAGCAAGTTTTGCTTTCGCTGGCGAGCATGATCATGCCCACGACCACGGACCGGGCAAGCAAGAAGAGCTGCATGATCATGATCATCATGACCATGCACATTAATTTAGCCTCTCAGCTTGTCCAATAAAGCGCTGAGTTGAGTTGCTTCTTTGGGGGTAATCCTATCGGACAAAATATCTTTCATTAACATCGGTTCTTCCAGATTCTCGAGAATCTTCAGTCCCTTATCAGTGATAACCAGATCAACTGCCCGCTTATCACCGCCGGATTGACAACGGGAAACAAGTCCTTTTGTCACCATCCTATCCATCATACGGGAGATATCAGGTGTGGTACTTAACATTCTTGATTTGATCAGGTTATTGGTTGCAGGTTTTGGATATTGTCCCCGGAGGATACGTAAGACATTAAATTGTTTCAAAGTGATCCCCTCTTCGGCTGCCCTTTGTTCAAGTTCATTATTAAGCCAATTGTACGTGTATAGGATATTTACGGTACAACGATGCCATTCATTACTGAATTTACTTACTTTGATTTCGTCCTCGATTTTCATTTTGGTTGATAATTAATCCCTTTTAATCGTAAAGATAGCTGTTTTTTGCGCTAAATACATAACTATGACATTAGAATCATTCTAAATGGTAGAAAATCTGTATATTTGGAGGATACAAAAAAACAGGTAGATGCGTAATAAAAGTAGCTTAGACAAGCTAAAAAAAGGGGAAAAAGCGGTAATTATTGATTTTGATTCGCACGATATTCCAGCTAAATTTTTCGAATTGGGTTTTATACCCGGTACAGAAGTAGAAGTGAAACATATCGCACCTTTAAATGGTCCTATATGTTTAAATATTATTGCTAATAACGCCTTGATTGCTATTCGCAAATCAGAAGCTAAAGTCATCCTTATTGATCAAAAATAATGAATAACCCGATTATTGCACTTTTGGGTAATCCAAACGTGGGTAAAACCTCTCTTTTTAACCGGATTACAAAATTAAATCAAAAGGTAGGAAACTATCCTGGTATCACAGTAGAAAAACGTGAAGGGCATGTTAAAGCCAACAACAAGACCTACCGTGTTATAGACCTTCCGGGAACCTATACTCTGTTCCCAAGTTCAATGGATGAAGAAGTTGTTTTCAATACTTTGGTCAACAAAGAAAACAGTTTTAGACCCAATCTTGTCGTTGTCGTCGCTGAGCCGACCAACCTAAAAAGGTCTATCATCCTCTATCAACAGGCGCGGGAACTTGGGCTTCCAGCGATCTTTGTCATCAATATGATCGATGAGGCCAAGGAAAAAGGAATTCATATAGATATCGCCAAACTCGAGCAGCTACTCAATACAAAAGTATACGAAACAAATGCACGCACAGGGCAAGGCATAGATCAACTGATCAAAAACTTCGATGCAGTACCGCCGATGTATATCAGCAAGTTCCAATTGCCAGCCATAGCGAATGAAGCATTGGAAGAGACGAAAAGACTGTTCCCTTTGGATACCGAATACCATACCTGGCAATATCTAGCCAAGGGTGAAGTATCTTTTCTATCCAAAGAAAAAAATCAGGCGATTCAACAAATCCGCGAAAAGCATCAATTAAAGGCGGAGAAATTGCAAAAAGAAGAAGCTATCCTGCGGAGCAAATCCTTAGATGGAAACTTAGCTGAAATCTATACCAAGGACGATGCATCCAACACAAATAAGACAAACGCGATCGACAAAGTATTGCTCCATCCGATCTTTGGCTATCTGATCTTTTTTGGTATTCTTTTCCTGATTTTCCAGGCTATATATACCTGGTCAGGTCCGGCCATGGATTTTATTGATGGTCTTTTTGGTGATCTCGCAGCCTATACGCAAGCAATCCTGCCTGCAGGGCCATTAACAGATCTGTTAAGCAATGGGATTATCAAAGGTATCGGCGGTATCGTCATCTTTATCCCACAGATCGTTATTCTATACATTTTTATTTCCATTATGGAAGAGACGGGCTATATGAGTCGTGTGGTTTTCCTGATGGACCGTTGGCTCAGACCTTTTGGGTTAAATGGAAAATCGGTGATTCCACTGATCTCAGGCGTAGCATGTGCGGTACCTGCCGTCATGTCTGCACGTAATATCGAAAATGCAAAGGAAAGACTAGTCACCATATTGGTTACGCCATTCATGACCTGTTCTGCCCGTCTACCTATCTACATCGTGTTGATCGGATTGGTGATCCCGAATACCAAATACGCCGGATTTCAACTGCAGGGGATGGTTTTGTTTGTCATGTATATCCTTGGGATATTTGCCGCATTATTTTCAGCCATTCTCCTGACAAAAATCATTAAATCCAAACACAAGTCCTTCCTCATCTTTGAGCTTCCGACATATAAGTCTCCGGACTGGAAAAATGTCGCTTTAAATGTATGGGAGAAAACATCAAGTTTTGTCTTCGGAGCGGGTAAGATCATCTTGGCCATCTCGGTTATCCTTTGGGCCTTGGGCAGCTTTGGACCTAACGACAAATTCAGTAATGCAAAAGAATATGTAATACAAAACAATCCTAATCTCTCGGGCGAAGACCTAGACCATGAGATCTCTTCCTATCGTTTGGAACACTCCTTTCTCGGTTATCTTGGCATGGCAATTGAACCGGTTGTAGAGCCACTAGGTTACGACTGGAAGATGGGAATTGGTTTGATCTCTTCTTTTGCTGCAAGAGAGGTTTTCGTCGGTACCATGGCGACGGTATACAGTCTAGGCGACGAGGTTAATATTGAAGATGAAGCAACGAAAACAACCGTATTGAGCAAAATGCGCAGTGAGATCAACCGCAACACAGGCTTACCAGCCTACAATTTTGCTTCGGGGATATCGCTTCTCTTATTTTATGCGTTTGCCATGCAATGTATGAGTACCATAGCGGCGGTTAAAAGAGAAACCGGTTCGTGGAAATGGACATTAATTCAGGTTGGTTTTATGACAGGTCTGGCTTATTTCAGTGCCTTGATTGCTTATCAGCTTTTAAAATAGATTGACATGTTGTGTGAGTTTGCTTAGTAGCGACTTTTACAGCCCTTAAAAAATAAAAGATTATGGATAATATAACAGTACAATATCTCATCGTTGGAGTTTTGGTATTAGCGGCTGTATGGTATGTCGTTAGAAATGTCCGCAAATCATTGAAAGGTAAATCAGCTTGCTCCAAAGGTTGTGGATGCAGCTGTGGGACAGTGGAAAAACCACAAAAAGCAAATTAATTTATCTTTTACTGTATCATTTACAAACAAAATTTCGTTCTAAGTTAGAGTGGCCAAAAATCACACTAGCTACGAACAAATGAGACGCCACCATTTTCATGGTGGCGTTTTCCATAAAAAGGTGTCTTTCAGCCCAATTAATCATATTTACTTTTCGGTTCAAAAAAAAGCGATGGCTCAGGTGCATAAAATAACTAAGTGTTTTATTAACTTTATGCGCTTAGGTTAATATGCACTTGTGCCAACATAAATAATTTGTAGTACTTTGCATTGCAGATAAATCGCTTTGCCTCTTGATCTCTCGCTGGACAACAGATGAGTAGAACGTTCAGGACTAAGACTGGTCAACAATAAATAAATAACCGCATTAACCATACAGATGGAGAAACAGAATAACGAGGATTCGAAACAATTAAAAAGAGGACTTCAAAATAGACACATTCAGCTAATCGCTTTGGGTGGCGCCATTGGCACTGGCTTATTCCTTGGAATCGGAAAAGCAGCTACATTAGCAGGACCAGCGGTGATACTTGGTTATGCCTTTGCTGGGATTATCGCTTTTTTCATTATGCGCCAATTGGGAGAAATGGTGGTTGAAGAACCTGTCTCTGGTAGCTTTAGCTACTTCGCTAATAAATACTGGGGATCTTTTGCCGGTTATGCCTCAGGCTGGAACTACTGGGTACTTTATATTTTAGTGAGCATGGCCGAATTGACAGCCATAGGTGTGTATGTCCAATTCTGGTGGCCGGAAATCCCACTCTGGGGATCCAGCTTATTTTTCTTCTTCGCTATCAATGCCCTGAACCTTGCGTCTGTAAAAATTTATGGTGAGACAGAATTCTGGTTTTCAATCATTAAGGTTGTGGCTATTATTGCCATGATTGTCTTTGGTGCATACCTTTTAATTAGTGGCACCGGAGGTGAGCAGGCTAGCCTGGGCAACCTCACGTCGCATGGTGGTTTCTTTCCTAAAGGCTGGTTTAGCCAGACTGGCGATGGCAGCTATGAAGGTCTGCTATCCGCCATGGCACTCATCATGTTTTCTTTTGGTGGACTCGAACTGGTGGGTATTACTGCAGCTGAGGCCGCGCATCCTGAAAAAAATATTCCCAAAGCGACTAATCAGGTGATCTATCGGATTTTAATCTTTTATGTCGGTGCTTTAATTATCTTGTTTTCACTTACTCCCTGGACAAATATCACTGCTGACACAAGCCCTTTTGTTCTTGTATTTGACAAACTCAATGGTTTTGAATTTACACTGTTCGGAAAGACCTTTTATTTCACAAAAATTATCGCAAACGCACTCAACCTGATCGTGCTTACAGCAGCCTTATCTGTGTATAATAGCAGTGTCTATAGCAATAGCAGAATGTTATTTGGGCTCGCTGAACAGGGTAATGCGCCCAAGTTTTTGTCCAAGCTTAACAAAAACCATGCGCCTATTAATGCTATTTTAGTTTCGGCAGTATTCGCAGCAATCTGTGTTTTTATCAATTATGTCGCGCCAAAGAATGCATTGGAGATCCTGATGTCGCTGGTTGTATCCTCATTGATCATCAACTGGCTGATGATTTCAATCACGCATTTATATTTTAGAAAAAGCAAAATCGATGCGCATGTAAAAACGAAATTTCCTTCGTTTCTCTATCCATTGAGCAATTATATCTGTCTGATCTTTCTGATTGCTGTGCTGGGTATCATGTGGGTAACTGGCATGAAACTACCGGTTGAACTGATCCCTGTGTGGTTATTACTATTATATATCAGCTACGTATTAATCAATAGAAAAAACAAGAATTCGTAGCATCAATTGGACTCCGTGATTTCGGAAGCCATATTATGCTCGAAACAAAGGCCAGACTCTCAAACGACTCTGGCCTTTGTTGTATTAAAACAAGCCCAGCTGCATACCCGCATCGGGCAAGCGGAAAAGATCCCTTCTCAAGGGCGGAAGCACCCCGTTATTCATATATTTCTTCACAGAAAGCTTAAATAAATGCTGCAGGCTCTCTGCCATGTTGCCATCCCCTTTTATCCGTCGTCCGAAATCAGTGTCATTAATCTTTCCACCATGACAAGCCTCGATCCAATGCAATACCTTCTCGGCGCGATCTGGGTAATTCTGATACAACCAATCTTTAAAGATACCACCGGTCTGTCCATTGAGCCTAACAATCGTATAGGAAGCTGTAATCGCCCCTGCATCTGCTCCCGAACGGATCAAATCTGAAATCTCGTCGCTGTTGATCCCGGGAACAATGGGTGCCATCATCAGCATCACGGGTACACCAATTCCTGTCAATCCCTCAATGAGTTTTAAACGGGCCGAGGCTGTAGCCGTCCTGGGTTCCATCTTTTGACGTACCTCCTCCCGCAGGGAATTAATAGTCACAGCAACCGATACCAGATTCAGGGATGCAAGCTCACGCAGGAGGTCAAAATCTCTTCGCATCAATACATTCTTGCTGATGATAGAAACCGGATTCCTGTATTTAAGCATTAATTCTAAAAGCGAGCGTGTGATCCCCAATTTTCGTTCAATAGGTTGGTAGCAATCGGTATTGCCTGAGAGCATAATCAAATCAGGTTGATAACTCGACTTGCGAAACTCATGCTCCAGGAGTTGAGCAGCATTATGCTTGACCAAGATTTTGCGCTCGAAATCTAATCCAGCACTAAAACCCCAGTATTCATGTGAATTGCGGGCATAGCAGTAAATACAACCATGCTCACAGCCTTGATAGGGATTAATTGACCTCTCAAAGCGCAGGTCTGGACTATTGGATTTGGAGATAATGGACTTCGGATGTGTCGGAATAAATTGCGTTTTTTCGGCCCCAAGAAATTCTTCGTCCAAGCCTTCAATATGCTCCTGCACATACTGGTTGGAAAAAAATTTGTTATTGGGGTTGATCTGTGCCCCTCTACCCTTAAAATACTCTGACTGATTCATAAGTTAAAATTACTAAAATTATTAGTAATCAGAAAATAAAAAAAGTCTTTGAGTTCTCAGTAGATGACAGGTGGGAAATAAATTGCTTGTATGGTTTGAAAATAGCGTTCCCTATTGAGTATCCATCCATTTAATAGCAGCTTTTATTTTTTCATCATCTTTTAATGACGGGAAATTATCCCCTCCTGAAATATGAATATCAGGAACAAATGTTTTCCTATAAACCCGGTTATTAATATCCTTGACATAGCCTATAGAATACGAAAAGGAAATTTCGTCCGAAAGTTGGTGAAGACCTGTCACTGTAAGATAGCCAGCTGTAGGTTCACCTATAAATTTCACGCCGTCTATTTTTCTCAAGGCAACAGCGGTCATTTCACCGGCGCTCCCCGTTATTGGCCCAGTAATCACAACAATCTTTTTATCTTTAAAAGAACAACTATTCAATGTATTTACTTGTTTTGTGTTATTCGTATAAATAGCGCCGTTAACTAATCTAATTTGGTCATCCTTCGAACTATTACCCGTTATGCTAAAAAGATTTCCATTCCCGAGCAAAGGTATCAACGCTCCTAAGTCTACCCAGAGAGTTCCTCCCATGCATAACCTTAAATCAACTATCAGACCTTTTAGATCATACTTATTCAGCGAGCATAGCGAATCCTGTAGTTGCTGCGCCATTTGTGATATTCGTGTTATTGCAATTAAACTATCCGTATATTCCTCTCGCGTGAGTTGAGCTGAAGGGAGTACAAAATACCCGTATTTATTATCGATAACAGCGGTCCGGAATGCATATTTTTCATCAAAAGCATATCGATATAAAATAGAATCCGAAGTTGAGTGCCCATCATTCCGATAGGATCTGACTGATTTTGTTTTAGTCATAAAGGTACCATGATGATCTCCTAATTCAGTATACAACCTTCGAATTGCAGGAAGAGCCTGTTCGGCAGGATCCGACACCGTACGATCTAGCGTTTCGGAAGCAGTTTTCTTTAGATCATTCCAATTCACACGATTTCTATAAATAGATTTGTCCGCTAAAACTCGAATGACGGAATCCAATATCACATTCTGTTGTCCAAAAACGCTAGTTATGCTACAGAAAATCATTAAGATTGCGAGTAAATATAGATTTCTTAAAATTGGCTTCATGGGGTTTAATAAGTTATTTGTTTTCATCCAACGGATACGTAATAATCATTTTCTAAAAAGAACAATGATCTAAACGAAAAGTACATTTTTATTTACTGATATACAAGCTCACCCATCAAGATCTTTTCTTTGACTGGAAAATACTCCCAACCAAAGAAAAGATTAATTAAATTAATGAATTAACGACCTCCTGTGGATGTAATCTCCGCGGGAATAGTCATAAGGTGTAAGAATTGCAAATAGCAAAGTTAGTCTTCTTGTATTAGTTCATTATTCTCATCCCCATCATCTCTCATAATTTCATGAATACGATTTTCCAACACAGCTTTATGCCATTCGTCAATGATATTGTAAACTTTCTCCAAGGCATCTTTCTTTGCATTGGACAATACAGTCTCCATAATGCGATCTACAAAACTAGCATATCGCTTTAAGTACTTTTCATCCTCCAGATTTTGTAGAACACATTCAACAGTAAAAATATTTGCCCATCGATCCGGGTCAAATGGATTGGAGAAATATAAACCCAAATCGACATGATCTAAAAATTGCTGTACCAATTGTTCCACTGTCAAACCAAAAATATCACAGACCTGCGACACAGGTTTAGGAACCGTTATTTGTTCTAAATTTTTCATTGTATATTAGTTTTATTCATTTCATTATAATTTTCTAGAAATCGTTCTCGATAGATTTCTATTCGATCAGACAACCTGTAAAATAGAAAATAACGCATTTTGAATTCTTGCAAATCGCATAAAAAGTCCTTAAATCCCAACCCATTAATATGTTCAGCATCAACTAGATTACCATAACCGCCCTGCACCCGGAGGTACATTCCCAATATTGGATTATATTCGATTTCATCTAAATGATCTCTAGCGTAAAGGTCAGCCAAAGACACTTTTAGCATCATTGCATTTAATACTGGTATTGCCGGACAATTATGAATAATACTCCATATTCGAAAATCGCGACTGAGACGTATCGGAGTGTTTTCATCTAAGTATATAGTAGGCTTCATTTTTACATCTTTATTCAGGATTAAGAAAAGTTTATCAACAGTTTTCTTAGCTAGATTCCGCTTCATATTCCACGAATAATTTCGATTCATGGCTAGCTTAAAAAGCTGCTTATATAAAGGAAAAGACTGATCTGCATTATGCATTTGTGAATATTCGGTTTTGTAACCTCCGATATTCCCTAACACATTATCGACTTCCGCAAAGCCCCTTGCTACTAAGTTGTATACCGAATCCTCTTCTGCAAAAAGATTAACAAAGGCAAAGTGATCGATCAATAACTGTAAAAAATCCGCCACCTTAATTCCAAAAGCTTCACAGGCTATGCGAAAGTCCACAGGAACCTCTAAAACCTCTTTATTTATTCTATTTTCCATTTTATTGAATTATTTGTGCATAGTAAAACGATAGCCATAACTCCGTCTCTTGGTTCGTTTAAGGAGAGCTACTCCTTTCTTACCCCATAATTTATCCAGTTCAGTTTTTAATTGCTTCGGTTGAAAATGACTACTGACATGTGTTTTTAGTACATTGAAAATCTCTAGCGCTGTAATATATTTGCTGAAACGACCTTCATTCAAAAACATATCTAATATTATCTTTGCCTGACGCAGCTCTTCTTTAACAGAATTTGGGGCCAATTGATCCCTCATGTTTCCATCCTCCTCAGTGACATCAAACACAGATATACTTTCTCGTTCGTTTACATACTTTTCCATACGGTAGCGGATCAGATGCCCTTCAACACTTATACTATGCTGATATGTAAACTCAGAAGCAGCCTTTACCGACCCCATCAACAAGTTACCATCAGGCATAACATTCAGCAGCTGCCCAAATAATTCTACACTATAATCAAAGGCGATAAAACGCTCTAGATTATCGATAAAATCATCGTCCTGCCCGAGCAAAAAAGATAGTTCTTGCGCAGACCATCCTCTACTGATCCTATTAATAAGGATGCAATACAAAAAACTGATGTATTGAGGCTTGCATACTATCGTGTAAGTCCCAATTTGATTTTCCATATTCTTATTCGATTAAATTTCAAAAAACACATACCTATTCGCCCCATTCTTCACATACACTTTTACCGTTTTATTTCTCATAATTGACAAATTTTGGTTATCCGTAATCACATAAAACATCTACCTAATCCTTCTAGTCACAGTGCTAATGTAGATTTCACTACATGCAACTCTTCTTTCAACCTCCAAATCACATCCTCCAATGGAACCAAAAAAAGGTTCAGGAGCCTTACGTTTAGACAAAGCGGTGGCTGTAGACACCAAACAGTATCCGTTTCTAAAGTCTTTTTTATATGGTTGTTTGTTTAGTTTTTAATTGATCATTGGATCTGCTATTGGTTCTATGGCATGGAACTCCATAGATTGAACAGCCTCCTTACACAGATGAACAAAAAACTCAACGAGTTCTTTCGCTTTTCTAAGTACAGCCTGTCTGGCCTCAGGGCTAAAATTCTTGGCTACTCCCATCCAGCAAACCTTCTGGGGCTCCATTGCAAGAATAAACACCTTCTTTTCCAATGTGCTCCAAGTAGACAAATAATCAATAACTTGCGTATCAACAATTGTGCACCAATCAATCAAAGTACACAAAGCTACCCCCTCTGGAATAAAGCCGACCACACATTTCAGATAAGTCCTAACCGATATATCAATTAACTGATGTAACATAAGTAAGGAAGTATCATCCATTAAAATCGGAGCATCCCTCATCAACATGAATAAATTTCTCATAGAAGCCTCTGCGTTACAGACTAACGTATCCACTCGATCAGCCTTTGCCTTCCAGTTAATTTCCACAGGCACTACAGGTGTATCAAACTCACTTTTCTTCCGTACCAGCCAACCATTTTTCCATACTGCATTCACAAAGCGACTTCCTTCTTTCAATGCTTTTTCTACATAGGATACATTTAAGAACACCATAGTGGCACAAACAACTCTGTTCCGTACTTCACGGAACCGAAATGGTCCTCTATTCTTCATCAATACCACCAAGTGCATTTCAAGTTCCTCACTAGGCCTTTGTTCGGATGCTCCTTCTTGAAACGGATTCCCTTTACTTAATCCAGCTGTCCGATAATTAACCAACAAAATCTGCTCAGGCCTATGCTTCGAATAAATGGCATCCAACAACCTATTAGCATTATCCTTATACCGCTGAGGCCACGGAAAACCGGAAAAGTCTTCACAAACCGCCGGTTGAGACACATTCAACTTTTCTTTCTGTTTCACAACTTCGACAGTAGATTTTTTTCCTTCGTCCGGCTTATCCGCAGGTAACAGAGCACGATAGACTGCAACCCCTGTCGCCATGCGTTCCACCATTGCATCAAGTATCTCTGCTAGACAGATACACTGCGTACTAATAAAATCATATTGTTCCACAGCAATTTCCAAAGATTCTCCTTTGACACAGGCTCTGTAAGCTAGATCAAGTAACCTATACATCTCCACATCATCCGTGTTGTAGGCAAAGACAGATAAAAGCTCGGGTACAATTCCTCGCACATTCTTGATAATATTCTCTAGATTATGGCTCTTACCCAACTGCCTTCCCAATAGCGTATAAAACGAACGAATCCGAACCTCTAAGGATTGATGCAGCATGTACAATGACTGATCGAAACGCTCTTCCAATGCAAACTCCACAGCAGCAGCTAAATACTCCTCTGAAAACTGCTTAGCCTTCTCATAGTCCGAACGATTCAATTCTATAAGCGAGCTAACTACTTTTTTATTCAACAAACTATCGATCTCTTTCGCCCGCTCATAATATAGTCGATGTTTCGGCAACGAAGCAAAACTGTGGTACAACGATCCATTACGTAGTTGGCTTAACCAGTCCCCTTCCAATACAACGTGAAAAGATATTTCGGGCATGTCTGCCATGCAAAGTTTGACAATAGGTGTCATGGTAGAAGGCGAGACGCCCTTTACAGGTCTAATCACCACCATCAAATGTGCTTTGATTTCATCTCCAATACAGTAATCGTATAGAAATACCGCCTGTAAGTCCAATTTTGAGGACAACCGCTCAATTAATAGATTCTTGTTCAATTCCATAATCTAAAATTACAACATACTATTTATTATATTTTATCTATACAAATGTAAAAATAAAACAAACAAATAAAAACAAATTACATGTATTTTCTATACAAATAGAATAAAATACGAAACAGGTACCCACTTTTGGATCACCTGACAAAGATTACGATACTATCTTAGTATCGCTTTCGACTCTCTATCTTGAAAAAAGAGGTAGTTATGCCCTTCTTCTTAATTCAATTGACTTAAATCCTGCCGGCATAATAGCTGCACACAACCTTAGAAATCCCTTATGAAAATAGAGGAACACTATCGTTTACAATTGGTGCACAAATAAAAATCCCTATACTGTATCTACAGTATAGGGATTTGCATTCTTACGCTGAATTTCAGATCAGCTTTTATTATTTCATCAGGAAACCACCACCTAAGAGATCATTTCCTTCGTAGAATACAGCCGATTGTCCTGGCGCGATACCTTTTACATTGTGCACAAAGTCGATACGCACTTTATCACCCTCTTGGGAGATGGTAGACAAAGCGCCTGAATCTTTATAACGTACTTTCGAAATTGCCTCCATTGGTTGGTCAAGACCGGCATATTTGACGAAGTTTACATTGCGAACATAAGCATGTGATTTTTCAAGCTCATGTTCTTCGCCCAATACAACGGTATTACTTTCAGGAAGAATTTCAATCACAAACATCGGTTTACCCAAAGCAATACCTAAACCTTTACGTTGGCCGATGGTAAAATACGGGTATCCAATATGTTTACCGACAACTGTTCCGTCTGAAAGAATAAAATTACCCGGCCCGATTTGTTGATCTAATGTAGGTACCTTATGTCTCAGAAACGCGCGGTAATCATTGTCTGGTACAAAACAGATTTCGTAGCTTTCCGATTTATTGGCAAGCTCCTTCTGTCCCATGTCGAGCGCCATTTGACGGATCTCCTTTTTCGTGAAAGATCCTAATGGAAACTGTGTACGAGCTAGATTTTCCTGCGATACGCCCCATAGGACATAGGATTGATCCTTATTTTCATCCTTACCCTTTGATATGACATAACGGCCATTGTCGTGCATACGGATATTGGCGTAGTGGCCCGTAGCGATAAATTCACAATCCAATTTATCAGCACGTTTCATCAACGCTTCCCATTTGATGTGGGTATTACAAAGGACACATGGATTGGGTGTACGCCCAGCAATGTATTCCTCAACAAAATTATCTATTACAAAGTCTCCAAACTCATCGCGTATATCTAATATATAATGCGGGAAACCATAGTTTACGGCTAATGTACGAGCATCATTGATACTGTCGAGGCTACAACATCCCGTCTCCTTGGATGAACCACCTGCAGATGCATAATCCCAGGTCTTCATCGTGATACCTATGACCTCATATCCTTGTTCGTGGAGCATGACAGAAGCAACGGAGCTATCGACCCCTCCACTCATTGCAACTAAAACTCTTCCTCTTTTACTCATCGCTATTTATTGAAATGCAAAGATACAGCTTATTCCTTTTCCTCTATGTTAGTTTCTTGTAATTTTATCTCGATCAAAATCAACACTTTCGAAAAAAGAGCGAAAATAATCCACATAAAAATTTTAGAATTCAAATTATCACACTATATTTGCATCGCAATAGGGGAACAAACCCATAGCAAAAAAGCGGTGCCATAGCTCAGCTGGTAGAGCAAAGGACTGAAAATCCTTGTGTCCCTGGTTCGAACCCAGGTGGCACCACGCTTCAATCTGATGATCACAGATTTAAATAAAAGGTCAACTGGTGCCATAGCTCAGCTGGTAGAGCAAAGGACTGAAAATCCTTGTGTCCCTGGTTCGAACCCAGGTGGCACCACAAAAAAAGCCTGTTCTTCTGAACAGGCTTTTTTTGTTTAATTGTCCCCTCCTTAAATAAGTCGACACCTAATAAAACTTATAAACGAAAACATCTAACCATCCAAATAGGTACCCCAACGGAACTATTCATTAGCCTGTCCCGTCATGACATAAATTAACCGCAAATAAAAACCATCAATAAAAAATCCTTGTCCGCGTACCGAACAAGGACTATTTAAGCTTAAATTCTTTTCCAATGACTCACTTCTCCGAATAAACATTCTTTTAGCTATCGCGGAACACTGCATTTTTCCAGCAGATCTTAAACGACAAGGGAACAGATCGAGATCGATTATTGCTCATTGATGATCGAACGATCCAAATGTACATACCCGCCGTCGACGTGTATCAATTGGCCTGTTGTATGGCTTGACTTGTCAGATAATAAGAATACGGTTGTATCTGCAATTTCCTCTGCTGTGGTCATGCGATGCTCCAAAGGAATGCGGTCCGTAATTTTCTTCAATGTTTCCTCTGGATTTGGTAAAGTCTGGATCCAGGTATCGTATTGTGGCGTAGCGCATTCAGCGACAATAATCGCGTTTACACGAATTGAATAAGGCAATAGTTCTACAGCCCATTCACGTGTCAGCGCATTTCGTCCACCATTGGAAGCAGCATAGGCAGATGTATTGCCCTGACCTGTTTCCCCGGTTTTGGAAGAGATATTAACGATACTACCTTTAGATGCTTTCAATGCATCCAATGCATGATGCGCCATCAAATAATAATGGATCAGGTTTTTATGCAGTGAGGCTACAAATTTTTCGTAATTACCAGAAGCCAAACCTACTCCATCATTCTGTCCGGCGTTGTTTACCAAACCATCTATGCGTCCATATACCTCAAGTGCCTTTTGTACCGCTTTAGCACAATCTTCCGGCTTAGACAATTCAGCTTCGATACACAAGGCATCAATACCAAACTGTTTCACTTCTTCCCTGACTTTCTCATTGTCGGCCTGCTTACGTCCAACAATAACAGGAATAGCCTGCTCCTTGGCCAAAGCATGTACGACAGCACGGCCTATACCTTTTGCTCCTCCCGTAACGATAACAACTTTATCTTTTAAATGAAGATCCATAATATTTTTATTGAGTTTTCGTTTTTCGTTGATACGCTTATATTTTCCGAATCAACGAACTCGTTTCACTGGTTATTGATTAAAGCCAATATAGACAGCAAGGAGTCTATCCAGCTCCATTTGTCTGCCTGTAAATGATTTCAGTATGTGTTCTTTCCCTTTCATACATACTGAAATCATTTTTATAGATTATATATGCGTATCGCATTTTCAGCCCAAAACGCATTTTTTTCCGTTTCCGTAAAATCGCCCAATTTATCCTCTACAATAGCGATACTTTCCTCATAGGAGGCCGCTAACAGGCATACAGGCCAGTCCGATCCGAACATAATCCTTTCTTTTCCAAAACGTAAAAAAATATGGTCAAGATATTGTTTGAAGTCATCCAACTTCCAACCCGACCAATCTGCCTCTGTAGCCAATCCCGAAACTTTACACACCACATTTGAAAAGGCAGCAAGTTTATCGATAAACGCAGCCCACTCATCAAACTCCCTGGATTTAATCGGAGGTTTGGCAATATGATCCAACACAAATTGAAGATTTGGATTTTGCTGCACACATTGCAACGTAGCCTCATAATGACGCGGACGGATCAATAAGTCGTAAGTATAACCAAATGCCGCCAGCGCTTTCAGTCCATTCAACACAGCCGGTCGAATCAGAAAGTCCGGATCCAATTCTCCTTCAACAATGTGTCGGAAACCTTTGATCACAGGTAGTTCTCGATAACTCGCCAACTGTTGCTCAATATCTTCGGCCTGAAGGTCGATCCATCCGACCACACCTTTGATAAAGGGGTAACTTTTGGCTAGCTGAACCAAATAATTCGTTTCCGCGTCAGATTGATCAGCCTGAACCGCCACACTACCTGCAAATCCATTTCGTTCCAATACAAACTGAATATCCAATGGCGTGAAATCCCGTTTGATAACGTTCATTTCGTCTGTAATCCAACTGTCTCTCACAGGATCGAATTGCCAAAAATGCTGATGGGTATCTATGCGCATAATAAACCTAAACTAGGAGATAAATTAATTTTTCGAATAAGCAACCACGGTCTGGCGCGATTCGCCCAGTCCATCTGCGCCCAGTTCAATTACATCGCCAGGTTTTAAATAGATCGGCGGATTGAATCCAAGACCTACACCAGCAGGAGTTCCTGTTGAAATCACATCTCCAGGTAGTAGTGTCATAAATCGGGACACATAGGAGACAACATGTGCTATTGAAAATATTAAATCTTTGGTATTTCCATCCTGATAGGTTTTACCATTAACTTTCAACCAGATACGCACATCGTTAATATCCTTGATCTCGTCTTTCGTGGCCATAAATGGTCCCATTGGTGCAAATGTGTCACAGCCTTTTCCTTTATCCCAGGTGCCACCGCGCTCCAGTTGATACTCACGTTCGGATACATCATTGTGAAGTACATACCCCGCAACATAATCCAAAGCCTCATTTTCGGCTACATAAGAGGCTTTTTTACCAATTACAATACAAAATTCCACTTCCCAATCCGTCTTTACAGAATCTTTAGGAATCATCACATTATCGTAGGGTCCTATTAATGAAGTCGTGGATTTCATAAAGATAATAGGCTCAGCGGGGATCGGCGCATTTGTTTCCTTAGCATGATCCATATAGTTAAGCCCGATACAGACTATTTTAGATGGACGCGCAAATGGTGCTCCGATACGTTCATCTTGTGGTACTTCAACCAATTTACCAGCGTTCGCCTTTACAAATTCTTCCAAACGAGCCAGGCCATCTTCAGCAAAAAATTGCTCATTGTAGTCACCACCAAATGCACTTACATCGTAGTTCACGCCATCAATCTGAACACCGATTTTCTCTTTGCCAAAGGCTCCAAAACGTATTAATTTCATATTATTATATATTAAGTAGTGCTTATAGAGATGTTGGTATAACAGCTCCCAGCTTAACTAACATACTCTTTTCACGCTATAATTTCGACTTTTTAATTCCTTAGTTATTCAATTTAATAAAACCACCGTCAATAGGATAGTCATTCCCTGTGATAAAACCGGCATCATCACTACAAAGGAAAAGTGCCAGTTTTGCAATTTCCTCCGGTTGTGCCATACGGCCTATCGGTTGACTTGCCGAGAGCTTTTCAAACATTTCAGCCTCTTTACCAGGATAGTTCTTAGCAATAAAACCATCCACAAAAGGAGTATGTACACGCGCTGGCGAAATACTATTGCAACGTATACCGAAAGCCATATAATCACGTGCCACCGACAACGACATTGCGTAGATCGCACCTTTACTCATAGAATAGGCAAAACGGTCGCTAATCCCTACCCATGCCGCGATCGAAGCAAGATTAAGAATAGCTCCCGATCCCTGCGCTTTCATGATCGGTACGATAGCATATAGGGCATTGTAGGCACCTTTAACATTCACATTAAAAATGCGTTCAAAATCTTCAGATTTACAATTTTCTAAATTGCCAACATGCGCAATACCCGCATTATTCACTAAAATATCAATTTTTCCTATATGTTGAGCAATGCTGATAATTTCCTCTTGGTCTGTTACATTGCAACGATTGAATTCAGCTTGTCCGCCTAGAGCCAAAATTTCCTCTACCACAGCATGTCCACCTTCTTCATTTAAATCCAAAATATGGACTTTCGCTCCCTCTGTAGCAAATTGCACGCTGATAGCACGTCCAATCCCACTACCACCACCTGTAATAACAGCTACTTTTTGTTCTAATTTTCCCATTGTTATTTAATTGTAAGTGTTAAAACCAGATCTTCCTCATCAGTCGATGCGGGCAAATCCAGTCGCAAACTATGATCTTTATTAGTAAATTTAATGTCCTTATTTCCGATAAAGGTCTTTACTTTCTTCACCTGATAAGGAAGCTTGGCGATATAAAAGTCCTTCTTCTCTGGTTTAAGGATATGCAGGTACACCTGATTTCCCTTTCTTGTCAATGCATAATCATCGGTAGGGGGTACACCTCCGGCTTCAGTTCCATAGATGGTCTCCCCATAAACAGCCAACCATTTGCCAAGCTCTTTCAAACGATCTTGTTGATAATCCTGAATCTCGCCATTCGGCATCGGTCCAACATTAAGTAATAAATTTGAACCATGGCCGGCAGCTTTAACCAAGTAGGTCAGAACCTCTCTGAACGACTTACGTGTTCGATCTTTCAATTGAAATCCCCAAGATCCAGCAATTGTTCCACAGACCTCTTTCGGTAATTTACCGACGTCGTGCGACTTGGTACCAAATCCCGTTGTATTCTCTCCCGGTAGATCACGTTCAAACATCTGAAAGTCCTCTCCGTCAAAAGGCGCTAAATGATGATTATTCCCCACCAAACATTGTGGCTGTAACTTGTGGATCAATTCATAAATTTCACCTAAATGCCAGTTCTCTTTTGGTTTATCCCAGTGACCATCAAACCAAATTCCGTCAATTTTACCGTAATTTGTAAGCAGTTCAGTCAACTGGTCCTTCATAAACTGTATATAATGATTCCAATCTCCTTTTGTAGAATCACGTCCCAGTATTGCTTCACCGGACCTACCCACCGGTAAATAATCATCTCGTTTCCAGTCGAGCAATGAATAATAAAACATGACTTTAATGCCTTCTGCGCGACAAGCTTCAACAAGCTCCTTCACGATATCCCGCTTGAACGGTGACTTTTTAACAATATTATAATCCGAAGCCTGACTATTCCACATCGAAAAGCCGTCATGATGTCTCGTTGTGAATGTTATGTACTTTGCTCCCGATTGTTTAAATAATTTAGCCCATTCTTTTGCATCAAAAGCTGTCGGGTTAAAAAAGCGGGGCAAAAGCGCATATTCATCCAAACCGATATCCTGGCTATTCATGACCCATTCACCATCACCTAACACACTATAGACCCCCCAATGGATAAAAACCCCGAATCGAGATTGTTCAAACCACGCCCTATTTTTTAAATTTTCAGGGCTTGGCTGGTACTGTTGTTGACTATAAGCAGAGGAAAATGATCCTATGAGTAGCGCCAGACTGCAGATGACATGTTTTAATTTCATTATGTTTTATATTTGGTTATTTACAAAGAAACTCCCCTGCGCCAAGGGATAAAATCATCCTGTCCCAACAGCACTGCTTTAGGTTTGATCTCCCCTGAAGCAACTTCAATTACATAATCAAGGATACGATGCGCTGCCTGCTCAATAGTCTCTGTACCCTCAATAATGGTACCGCAGTTTAGATCGATGATATCAGGCATTTTCTCAAATGTTTTGGTATTGGTCGACAGCTTTACAACGGGTGTAATCGGATTTCCTGTCGGCGTTCCTAAACCAGTCGTAAACAAGACAATATTAGCACCCGCCGCTACCTCTGCTGTGGTACTCTCCACGTCATTACCCGGTGTACACAGCAAGTTCAAACCCGGTCCATTGGCCAGTTCCGGATAGTCAATTACCGCAGCCACAGGCGAGGTTCCCCCCTTTTTTGCAGCTCCTGCCGATTTAATCGCATCCGTAATAAGCCCATCACGAATATTACCCGGTGATGGGTTCATATAGAAACCCGAACCATCGGCTTCTGCTTTCGCATTATAGGTCCGCATCAAGTTCATAAACTTCTCGGCAGTAGCTTCATCAACACAACGGTCACTGAGTTCCTGCTCCACCCCACATAACTCCGGGAATTCAGCTAAAATAACGGAACCACCCAAAGTCACCAGAATATCGGAAACAAAACCAAGTGCCGGATTAGCCGAAATACCCGAAAAACCATCTGATCCACCACACTCTAAGCCGATACATAGCTTATCGAGCGTGGCCGGTTGACGTTCATTTTTATCGGCTTGCATCATGCCCGCAAAGGTTGCTTTGATTGCCTTTTGCATCAATTCTTTTTCGGTCCCCTCCTTTTGCTGCTCAAAAATATATAACGGACGGTCAAATCCCGGATCCCTTTTCTCGATTTCAGCTTTCAAAATGGAGGCTTGGGCATGTTGGCAACCTAGGCTCAATACTGTCGCACCGGCCACATTTGGATGCGTTATATATCCTGCCAACAACCCGCACAAGGCATCAGAATCCATACGTGTACCACCACATCCCATTTCGTGGTTTAGGAATTTGATGCCATCCACATTTTTAAATAAACGTTCCTGATCATTTGACACCGCATTAGCCATCAAATCTTGTCCTAGAATCTGGTTTACATCCGCACCGGACTTATATAACCCAATCAGCCCCTCCACTTCGGAGACATAATCGTTGGCTTTGACTTTATAACCGAGTTTCTCCTCGAAAGCAGCTTTTAATGTTAATACATTCCGATTCTCACAGAATACCAGCGGAATGACCAACCAATAGTTGGCCGTTCCCACCGTACCGTTCGAACGGTGGAATCCATTGAATGTTTTATCTTTAAACCCAGCGACATCCGGTTTGGTCCAGGCGGTCTTGCGATCCCCCATTCTAAAATCTTCGGATGCGTGACGTAAATTTTCTGTTGTTATCAGCTCTCCGGCTTCTAAATCACTATTCAGCTTCCCAACCAAAACACCATACATCAATATTTCGGCGTCTTGCTTCATAGGCTGAATTGTAAACTTATGTTTGGCCGCAATGGTTTGTTTCAATGTAAACTCCTTACCTTCGAAAACAATTGTTGTTCCTTCAGCCAGGTCCTGTAATGCAACCAGGACATTATCCATTGGATGGATCTGTAAATAGCGTTGTATGGCCATAACTTAAACTAATTCAAATATTTTATTCATCATTACCCATTTCTCACCGGGTTTGCTCCCAGGAATTGCGGCTTGATATTTCCACATCAGCTGCTCCCATTCCTGAACTTTTTCATTGGCAGCATCCATAGCAGATTTGCGCTCAAATGAAAAATCATCAGCAACTTCCATATTCATAAACAATCTATTCTCAAAACGATAGATCTCCATTTGTGTCACTCCGGCGTCCAGTATAGATTGTTTAATCTCTGGCCATACTGCGCGGTGGTAATCCTCATATTCTTTGATCAATTGCGGATCATTGACAAGATCCAGAGCCATGACATATTTTTTCATTGCAATCTATTAATGTGATTTAAGATTTTCTGTTTCATCTATGCTCACGTTCCTATTCTGAAAGGCAAAAGCCAATACAACAATAAAACATACGAGCGGTACAAAATAGCCATATTGAAAATGACCTGTTTCATCCGATATTAAGCCCAAAAGTGGTGGTAACAATGCTCCGCCGACAATTGACATCACAATCAGACTGGAAGCAGATTTGGTATCCGCACCAATTCCCTGAACCCCAAAGGCAAAAATAGTTGGAAACATAATGGACATAAAAAATGCAATTCCAATCAAAGCATATAATGTTTGTATCCCTGTTCCAAAAATAACGAACAGTGACAAAGCAATCGTAACAAAGGAATATATGATCAAAAGTTTGGATGCTGATACAAAACGCATAAAGAAGGTTCCAATAAATCGACCTAACATAAATGCTAAGCCAGCAAAGCCAGCATAATCCGCACCGTCTTTACCTGATATTCCTGCTACTTCTGTAGCATATAGGACCAAAAAGCTTAAGATACAGACCTGAGCACCGACATAAAAAAACTGAGCTATGACTGCCCACCTCACATTTTTATGCTTCAAGGCATGGAAGAAACCCGCTTTCCCCTCTTCCTCATCATCTTTGATGTCAGGCAGCTTGGTAAAGAAGAACAAAGCTGCAATCAGTAAGATCAGTACGCCCAAAACAAGATAAGGCAATTTTACAGCAGCTGTTTCCGATTGGATATAGGCCTGTTTTGCCTGTTCAGCCATTTGTGCAAGCTCTTCCTGTGATTTCGGTTCGTGTGACAAAATAAATTTCCCACCAAATATAGGGGCCAGAAAGGCCGCCAGACCATTGAATGACTGCGCAAAATTAAGTCGTTGCGCAGATGTGGAAGGATCTCCCAATATGGCAACATAAGGGTTAGCTGCAGTTTCCAATATGGTCAAACCACATGCAACGACAAACAAGGCACCCAAAAAGAAAGCGTAACTGATGGTATTCGCTGCCGGAACAAACAGGAAACAGCCCAGCGCAAAAAATAACAGCCCGATCAGAATACCGGCCTTATAGCCATAACGTTTCATAATAATTCCCGCAGGAATCGCCATCACAAAATAGGCGATAAATACCGCTGAATCGACCAAAGAAGCCTGGAAATGTGATAAACTAAAAGCATTCCGCAAATGTGGAATCAAGATTGGATCAAGGTTATGGATAAATCCCCAGAAGAAGAACAAGGAGGTCACCAAAATCAAGGCAAATGTGTAACTCTTTTTGTTAGTCATATATTCAAATGGTTATAAGTAGTTATTTTATGTAAAATAAGCCTAAAAATCCTAGACAATATTCAAGTATATTATCAATTCATTAAGCTATATTACCATATCTTAACAGGAATACGTAACTTTAATGCATATATTTCATAGTTATGAAAGCACAGTTACTGCATTTAAACAACAATCACACGCATTCATTCAATGCGCGAAGAGATAACACACCGCAATACCACAACATTTGGCATTATCACGAAGAACTTGAGTTGATTTATTTTGCAGAAGGCTCGGGCACACAATTTATTGGCGACAGTGTCCGACGCTTTGAGCCCGGCGATATTACACTAGTAGGCTCCAATCTCCCCCACTATTGGCTGTTTGATGAAGTCTACCTGAAGGAGGATAATCCTCAGGTGGCAGATATCCGTGTATTGCATTTTAAAGAAAATTTCTGGGGAAATGAATTCATCAATCTGCCCGAAAACAAACACATCAAAGATCTGATACGGATTTCGAAACGGGGTATCGCGCTTTCCCGATCAATCCGAGCAGAGACCATAACACATATTGATGCAATACTTAACATGTCCGGTACTGCAAGAATCATCCATCTGCTACAGATCTTAACTTGCATTGCAGCGGATGAGCAACATGATCTATTAACCAGCGCCGGCTTTACAATCCAGTCCCAGGATCAGGACGCAGACCGCATGCGTATTGCGATGCATTATATCGGTGAAAATTATCGGGATCAGATCCGCTTACAGGAACTAGCCTCCTTGACAGGAATGACCCCCAATTCATTTTGCCGTTATTTTAAATCGCAGATCGGTAAGACACTTTTTCAGTTTCTAATTGAAATGCGGGTGAAAACTGCCTGTAATTTGTTGCTGGAAAATAAACAAACCATCAAGCAGATCTGTTTTGAGTCTGGATTTCAGAATTTTTCGAGCTTCCATAAATATTTCAAGAACATCACCGGAACCACTCCTCTTAACTATCAAAAATCAAAAACTTAATACAATTTTTCCCAACAGGTTTGAGTCCTCCATGAATTGATGTGCTTTTGCGGCCTCCTCGTAAGGAAAAACACGAAATAGCCTGGGTTTAAAGTCACCCGAAATAATCTTAGGCCATACTTCAGTCCAGATCTCATTACGTAAGGTTTCTTTAAATCGATGGTCTCTCGCCCGCAATGTACTTCCGGTAAGCATAATCCGCTTTTGCATCAATTTGAGCAAATTGATTTCTGCTTTAGCCCCTTCCATGGCGTTGATATAGACCAGGCGGCCATCGGGATTCAGTAGATTGATGTTTTTCTCGAAATAGGCACCACCTATACTATCTAAAATTACATCAACCCCTAGACCGGAAAGTGCGTCCTGAAAATCTTGAGTCTTATAGTTTATTACTTTTGATGCGCCCAGTGATCGGCAAAAAAGGGCCTTTTCCTCCGAACTAACGGTTGTATAAACCTCCGCTCCGAATAAGGCACCCAATTGAATTGCAGTACTACCTATTCCACCTGCTCCACCGTGTACCAAAAAATGTTCCCCGCGCTGCAGTTTTCCGCGACGAAAAACGTTGTCCCAAACGGTGAAAACTGTCTCCGGAAGCGCTGCTGCTTCTTCAAAACTTAAGCTGTCCGGAATCGGAAGACACTGCCCCTGATAAGCGGCAACATAGCTTGCATAGCCACCACCGGCAATAAGTGCACATACACGATCACCTATATTCCAGTCAACTACCAAAGGTCCTTTTTCCACAATAATGCCAGCTACCTCCAGTCCCGGAATACGCGGATCAACACCAGGAGGCGCGGGGTAATTCCCCTTTCGCTGGAAGACGTCAGGCCTATTCACACCTGCAGCTCTGACTTCGATCAACACATCCATGTCTCCAATCCTTGGACGCTCCAACTCCTCAACCCTGAGCACCTCAGGACCTCCTGCTCTGCTTATTACAACTGCTTTCATCTGTAAATAATTATTTCTCACGTTTTAAGATCAATAGTACATGAATCCCACGATGCCAATCCCAGCTTATTTGCCTAGCCCCATGCGCTCCAATATGGTATATTGCATATTTAAAATTGATATATCAGTAGGAAGACTTCCTCAGGATTTCTTCGGATATTTCTGCAAACGAACATTGAGTGATAGCATAAAATAACGCGCCAGGCGATTATTTTGAACGTCCAATATATCATTCCCTACAACAGCACGGGATATTCCGGTATTCTGATTCATTAAATCAAAGCCCTGAAACCGCAACATGCCCAAATTATTCCGTCCAAAAGTATATTCCATGTAAGCATTGATGATGGTTGGGCTAATATTGCTCCATGAGCTTGAATACCCCGCATTAAACTTTTGAGACAGCTCCAGGCCCATGGTGAAATGCTTTCCCAAATAAGCCTTGGAACCGAGTCCGACAATTCCCGAATGCGCTGTGATATTATCCCGGACTGGCCAGTCAAAAGTTGCCCGATTCAATGAGTAATTACCATTTAATTCCGCTTCAAAAATATCATTCCAGGCATAACGAAACTGAATGGCCTGTGTAATTAGAATATGTCCGCCAAAGCTCTTCTTATCATTCATAAAGGAGATATTGTTATAATAGTCTCCATTTCCGTTGAGGCTCATCTGCAAATTATCCGAGAATAGGGAAGCCGTAAAAAGGTAATAACTTTTAATATCAAAATAACCGTCCGTATTCCGATATGTTGTTTTTTGTATGGTTGAATTAGGCTCTATGGTACGGTCAGCAACAATTTTATCGTTTACCAGATTATAGGCAAAACTCGCTTCAAAATACTGTCCTTTTCCCGTCATTGACTTGCGGTATTTTGAAACAATGGTATTCGCAAACTCTGCTCTCAAATCTTTATTACCAATAATAATATTTTGCGTATTTGTATTATCGACCACCGGTTGTATCTGATAGAAACTAGGTTGGTTATTACGTCCATAATAATCTATCGAAAGATCTTCCTCCTTGGTAAATTTCCATTTCAATCCAGCTGAGGGTACAAAGTTCACATTCGGATAAGAGGCTGGATTGGCCTGACCTGCCAGCTGTCCCTTCAACTCTGAGGCTTGAACGGCAAAGCCAAAATTCACCTTAATGTTTTTACCCATATCCTGCCGATAAACCATTCCAACCTTATTGCTGGCAAAAGAATAGTTATATTTCAGGCTGAGCGAATCGATCAAGATAGGTTCTTTATCAGGATCCTTGCGGTCAAAAGTTGAGCGACTGGCATCTATTTTCGTGTAGTCCAGGTCATAGTTGATCTCCAACACCCCGCCAAGGTCCACCGGTTCGACAAGGGATAGCCGGCTCTGAATATTTTTGCTCTCGTTATCCGTTCGGGTCGTTTGATTCACAAAGGTTTCTGTGATCTTAGGTGGTACCATCGTACTGTCTATGCCCCTATTGTTATCACGCAGTACTTCGTCCTTATCCAACGCATTGAAATCACTGTGAAAAGTATATAATATTTTCCGGCCGGGCTTATCAAAACTCCGCGTATAGAAAAGGTCAAGAGCTGCTGCCGGGCTTTCCGTACTATTCGCAGCCTCATAGTTACCGGTACTGCTTAATCTATTGTTCTTTATCCGTCGATCCTTTAATGTTCGACTGGTCGAATTGGTCCAGGAGAGTTTCGGAGAGAGCTTCAATTGATCTTTAGGCGATAGTTTCATATCAAAATCCCAGTCCATCTTATGTGTCCGGTCCACAGATTTTATCCGATAGTCTTCATAATTACTGATTGAAGTATTCACTCCTTTTCCAGATCCGTAGATAGATTGTAAAAACGAATTCCCTACGGTATAATTGTTACGCTGTGTGAAGGAATATTTTCCACTCGCATTGACATTCTTTGATAATGGGCTGGAAAAACTGGCGCCAATAGAACCTATTTTGTTGACTCCATCTGTAGGATCGGCAAAATCTGCCAGCTCGCCCATTTCCCGCTCCCGCTCGCCGCCATTGGGAGAACCAAAGGAAAATAGATTGGTATTTGTATTATTGATGGAGGATACAATAGAATATTCTTTCCCGTTATCAAATCTATTTATGCCAACACTTCCCAGGTAGCGGTCAGCAGTCCCACCGCCCAATGTTGCCTGTCCAAAAGTAATTTTTTTCTTATCCTCCCGAAGTACGATATTCAATATCTTTTCGGATTCTGTGCTTTTGATCCCTTTGGCTGTGGCTTCGTCGCCATAAAAATCAATAACCTGCACACTTTTCACAAAATCGGCAGGTAGATTTCGTGTCGCCGTCAGGACATCTCCGCCAAAAAAACGCTTGCCATCAACTTTCACAGAAGAAATAGCTTTTCCGAAAGCATAAACTGATCCATCCCGAGATACCTGCACATTGGGCAAGGCTTTAAGCGCCTCTTCTAAAAGTGCACGTCTATCAAATTGAAAAGCGTCTAAATTAAACTGTACCGTATCTTGTTTATAGACAATAGGTTTATATTTTTGAATAACAATCTCCTTTAACAAAGAAACATGTGGAAACATGGTCAATTTTCCCACATCCAGTTTGGCCGTACTGCTATTATAAAGTGGGTAGCTACGTTCGAGAATACTCAAGCCTATCTGACTGCAGCTTATCCGAATATCGTTACCTAAAACCCGTGCAAAATGAAAATATCCGGTCTCTGAAGTGGATGAAAACAACGTATCCCGGGAACTTGTTAAATGTACATTGACACCTTTGAGAGGCTTGCCAGCTGTATCTATAACAATTCCATAAACTTCTTTTTTTGTCGCCTGACCAAACGAATTCCTTGGCAGAAAAAACAAGCTTATAATAGATAACAAAAGTATAAACCGGATGATATTCCCGCCCCTTAGTTTCATCAAACAGACTTTGCAATAATACAATTCAATATAAGAATTCTTAAGCTATTAACGTAAAAACTTGTGATTTTGTATAAAAAAAAACGAGCTGTCAGGAAAACAACTCGTTTTTTCAACTAATTTTTTTATAATTTGTTACTCGCCTGCGAAGCTAACCTTAACAAGATGCTTGTCAATTTCCCAACGGCCAGTACCATCTTCACCAATTACATCAAATAATTCCAGGATACGTCTTGCAACAAATTCTTCCTCTACTTGCTCTTCCAAGAACCATTGTACAAAGTTAAATGTCACATAGTCTTTCGCTTTTGCACATTTGTCTGCAATATTATTGAATTGCTCTGTTACAAACATTTCCTGTTCCAATGTTTGCTCAAATACGCCACGGAAGGATTCGAAATCCTGTGGAATCCCAGTAATTTCCGGAGAGATTGCACGGCCGCCACGATTATTGATGTAATTGAACAGCTTCAACATATGCTCACGTTCTTCATTAGACTGTTTTGCAAAAAAATCAGCAGCATTTTCCAAACCTTGGTCATCACACCATGAAGACATTGCTAAATATAATGCTGAAGAATGTGCTTCAACTTTAATCTGTGCATTCAGTATATTTTCGATTTCTTCTTTCAAAGAAGATTTTAATTTCAATAAATCTTTCATATTTACCTTAAGTTTAATTTCTAAAACAAGATCAGCTGATACACCTTATCATCTGATTACATTACAAAGATACATCGCATTTCGAAAATATGTATACATTATATGCAATACAAATTCAGTCTAAATTAGACAAATAAAACACAACTTGTTTAGAATCAATACAATTACAAATACCGATCATTGATACTTTCAATGACCCATAAATTTAAATAATAAGACCATAATAGGTGCCGCAAATACTGAATCACAATAAATATAGGAATGGGACATGGCATACTTATTTAATTTTAATTTAAATAAGTACTTGGACAATAGAAAAAGCGGTGTATATCTAGGATATACACCGCTTTTTCGAAATTATGATATAAAGAGCGCCTCTTTATGCGAAGACAGCAAAGGGCGAGACTTGTAAACAAGTTCTGATAACTGAATTTAATTCCATCATAAATTTGGCCCCATCCAGCAGTTCGCGAAGCTGAAGCACATCCTCTACAGCAAGAATAAAACACCTTTCTGTACGAAAAGGCATAATAATTTCAAAATCAGAGGAACGTGTTGTATCATGGATCATTCGCTCGATATCAATTGTATCCACACGTTTCTTGAATTTCAAAAAGTCTGACACCGAAAATGATGTAGTCTGATTATTATATTCCAACCAGAAGCAATTTTTACGACTACATTGATAAACTTTACCCGCTGCTGTGGCAAACACTTCTTCAACATGCGCTAATGGACAAACCAACTCTGACATTTTTATTACCCCTTATCTTTTAAACTGCTCAAAAATAAATATTATTTATAATCAATCCAAGTAAAACAAGCGATTATTTTGATTTAATATAAATAAGCAGTTTTCGTACTTATACTGCCGAACAAACTGCCCCTTGCCATATGATTAATTGCTAAAAGTTCGCGATCGCCCTGAACGCCTAAACAGTGCTATAAAAATAAACCGACTTGTCAATGCATAAAAATCTATAGCAATTCATAGGGCAAGATGCCTTCAAAAAAAAGGAGGTCAATTTAGATTGACCTCCTCCGTTACAATGTATATAGTATATTTTAATCGTATTCTTCCTCTTCTTCTTCCTCTACAGTAAGTACTTCTTTGCGGTTGCTAATGACTGTATTTTTTGTCTTTGTTTTATGTTTGTTAATCTGTCTACGTAAGGATTCGACTGCGATATCCGTCGCCTCTTCAAAACTCTTCGCCTGCCCTTTTGCAAAAAGTTGGCTTCCCGGGATATTCAGTTTGATTTCTGAAATCTTATTTGCCTCGTCATCGACATTTTCCAATCGCAGGTAGCATTCACCACCGATGATTGAATCCAAAAACTGCTCTAATTTTCCTGTTTTCTTTTTAATGAATTCGATAAGCTTTTGATCTGCATTAAATCGAATGGATTGCACAGTAATGTTCATTTTTCCTCCTTTTTTTAAGCTTTTGGATGAGCTTGTTTATAAATAGACTTCAATCGTTCTGCTGAGTTATGCGTATACACTTGCGTTGCGGCAAGCCCGGCATGTCCCAACAGTTCTTTAATTGCATTTAAATCCGCACCGTTATCCAATAGAGCGGTAGCGTATGTATGCCTCAAAATATGAGGACTGCGCTTACCTTGTGTGGAAATCAGGGTCAGATGCCGATGCACAATATCATAGATAAGCTTGGCATAAGCAGGTTTACCCTCTTTTGTAACAATCAGTAAGCTGTTATTAGTATCAACAAATTGCGCCGCTTTTTGTTGCAAATAGTTTTTCAATTCCTTTACCAAAAGATCATTTATCGGAACAAGGCGTTCTTTGCTCCTTTTACCTAATATAAGAATATTTTTATTAAAAAAATCAATATCCTGTTCCTTAATTTTCAACAATTCAGCCAAGCGAATACCTGTCCCAAAAAGCAATTCCATCACGAGGTAATTACGACAGGATTCAAAGTCTTCTTGCTCTTGTTCCAGATGATCCAGCAACTGAACCAATTTTTCCTTCTCCACAACAACAGGTAGCTTTTTCGCAGTTTTCAACGCCTTAATCAGTGCCATCGGATTTTTATCAAGACATCCTTCGCGTTGCAGAAATTTAAAATAGGTACGCAACGAAGACATGCTTCGATTGACAGAACTTGCATTTTTACCTGATTCCATCATCTGAGCGAAGTAATGGCGTAGATCCCGATAAACAACATCCGATACCGCCAAGCCCTCTACGGTCAAAAAAGATTGAAACATTTCCAGTTCATGCCGATACGCAATAACCGTATGTTCTGAATATCTCTTTTCAATCTGCAAATACCGGATAAATTCCTTTTCCAACATAATTTCCCTCGCTATACTATCCTTAAATTACAAACTTAAAAGCACAAAAAAAAGGGAAAAGCAATGCTTTTCCCTTTATATTTTTAAATTCTCAACGAATCAATTAGTTAGCCACATCTTGATTCAAAGATTGTTTGTAAATCGCTTTTTTCACTTGAATGCGACGAGTTACAGATCTCTTTTCATAAGCTTGACGTGAACGCAGCTCTCTTAAAACACCAGTTTTCTCGAATTTCTTCTTGAAACGTTTCAATGCTCTATCTAAAGATTCTCCTTCTTTTACATTTACGATAATCATGCGTTGTATATACCTCCTTTCGTCGCTTTTAAAATTTAAAGTGGGACAAAGGTACAATATTTCCACGAATATGAAAAGAAAAATTATTTTTATAATAATCCAAACTCCTCTAGTATCAATTGCAACGGTTTTTCCTTGGTACACAGCGCTGTATGCCAGCCCAATTGTTTTGCGGTAGCCAAATGCTGAGGGCTATCATCAACAAACAATGTCTCTTCGGGCTTCAACTGCTGCTCCGCCATCACTAGTTCGAAAATCTCGGCGTCGGGCTTGCGCATACCGACTAAATGTGAGTAGTAGGTTTTTTCAAAAAATCCCGCATTATCGGCAACACCATATTTTTCCTGAATATCGTTCATACAATAGGTATAATGAATCGCATTATTATTACTCAACAAAAAAGTACGATACTTATCTTTCAATTGCAATAATAACTCATGATACCCTTCAGGAACTCCGATCAACAAACTGTTCCAGGCCGTATCAATCTGCGTATCGGTCAAGGCATGGTTTTTAGTAATTTCGCGAATCCCATCCCGAAATTGCTTAGCATCAATTTTTCCCTTGTCAAAATCATCAAAAAGTGCACTTTGACCATGATGCCCAAAAACTTCGTCAACATTTTCTATACCTAACTGAGTAAAAGCAACTTTCAACTTTATAAAATCGATCATGAAGATTACATTCCCATAATCAAGAACAATATTTTTAATTTTTTCCATCGAATTATTTTGAAATACCGATGCAAATATCGATAATTGCATCGTCAAAACAGTATTAACAAAACTAAAATTGACAATACAAACGATCTGCTCCTATAGCTCAGTCGGTTAGAGTAGAAGACTCATAATCTTTTGGTCCCTGGTTCGAGCCCAGGTGGGAGCACAAAACAAAAATCGCTTTTCTGAACAAGGAAGCGATTTTTTTGTTTCATCCCATTTAAAAAATCAATTTTTTAGTTTATTCGCTTTGGGATAAACCCTGTAAATGAAACGTCAGACAACGATATCCGCAGGAACAAAAATGGTTGAATAGCCAAGGGCTCTTTGTGTATTGGCTATTCAACCCGAGCAAGATTATTTCCGTATCGCTATGGTATTAGCAGTATTAAATATCTTTTCTATTATCATCTGAATCAATATCAATCAGTTTATTATAGGGATCGATACCGACCTGAATGGGTTGCTGATCGACGATCAAAGTCAGCTTATTATTAATCTGGTCAATCCGATGTTTCCTTAGATAAAGTTCCTGCGGTTTCCCGTTTTTCTTATCTGTTGATTTGGAAAAAACTCCCACCTCAATATAATCCCTAAGAGGTAGAGATTTCAATGTCACCCGGTCAGATTTTTTAAATACTATCGGCTGTCCCCCCTGATCATTGTAGCTCTTTTTCCCATTGGCATCCACGCGATATTTGGCGACTTCAAATTGAATATCGACTTGGTATTTTCCATTATTCAATTTTTTAGTACTTACTTTCTCCACCCTATTATTATATAAGGTAATCGTTTCAAACATATCTTTGATCAGATAACGCAATGAATCTGGCGTGGCACGACGAAATGCCTCCACAAACTCCAAGGATGTTGTATAAGGCGGATTTTGGAAAGCCGTATTTTTCAGATAAGCTTTTGCCGTATGGTTGAAAACCGTTTCTCCCAGATAATCGCTCAGCGCGTACAATACCAATGAACCTTTCTGATAATGTATGTATGTCTGATTTTCATTGTACATCAATGGTCTTTCACCAAATGACTCCGCCCCTCTTCCTTTTAAATACTCATCCAGCGCATCTTTGAGAAACTTGCGCATCTGCCCTTTTCCATAACGCTTTTCCAGTACTTTCAAAGAGGAATATTCAGACATACTTTCTGACATCAATGTCGCTCCCTGCGTATTGGCGCCTACCACCTGATGTGCCCACCACTGGTGCGCTATTTCATGCGCGGTGACAGCATAGGGATAATCCACCGCGTCATCTTTTTTTTCATCCACATCTGCAATAAAACCTATCGCCTCAGAAAATGGAATAGTATTGGCAAAGGATTGTGCAAAAGTTCCGGCTGTTCGGGGAAATTCAACAATGCGCAACTGTCGATGCTGATAAGGACTATACTCAGCAGTATAATAGGCTAACGAAGCCTTACTCGAAGCCATCATCCGGTCCAGATTGTAGGTATGTCCTTTGTGGTAATATATCTCTAAGTTGACTCCATTCCATTTGTCCTTTTTAATTTCATATCGAGCAGAGTTAAAAGCGAAGAAATTCAATATAGCAGCATCCATTTTATACTGATAGTATTTCCGTCCATCTTTCTCCCATTGTTTGGTCAGGTATCCCGGCGCAATGGCCAGCTGATCCGGATCCGTGCTCACAGTGGCCTCAAAGCGAATCCAGTCTGCATCATTGGAAATGTAATTATCCTTTCGCGCATTGGAATCACTGGGTGGAGCCATACGGTCCCGATGGGGCAAGCCATATTTTTTACGGATATCATTATCGACCAGCTCTCCCCGATCCAGGTAGCCGATATTCGGAAACAGCATATTGTTAATAAAAGTTCCATTGCCTTTAACGGGTGATTTCTCGTTCACCCAAGTGTTAGCCGGACTAAGCGTACTGAAATTTAAGATAATGGAATCCCCTGGAGCCATTGGTTTGGCCAGCTTGTAGATATTAAAATTGTAAATATCATCAGCCGAGATTAGCTTATGGGGAACATTGAAAGAAAAGGTATAGTCGTAATCATTATAATTGACAAATATGGAATCTATGGCAACCGCAGTTTTATTCTTCAATACATAAGAAGCCTGCGCTTTAAAGCTGCGTGTAGAAGGATAGATATCCATATTGAACTTGATATCAACAACACGTGGTTGGGGCCGAAGCTCGTATTTTTTATACTTCTTCTCCCATTCCACAGACTGCTTTTCATGATCAAGGCTAGTGTAATAAGGGTTTTTAATATGGTTTTCATAATATATACCCGCACCAATACCCACAAAACCAATAACACTTACCAGAAGCACAGTCGCACTCGTTGGATTTAAGTTTGACTTTAATATTGCCCAGCGTTCCTTCGTTCCTGAGAAGCCACCTCTACGCCATAACAAAAGAGCTACCGTAAGAAAAAACACCGCGAATAATAGCCAATATACCCGATAGGTTAAAAAAGGTATGATATAACCAAAACCGTCCATATCTGAATAGTCGAGATCAGGCCCCTGGTTAAATTGATAAATCGTCTGCTCGACACCTACCAAGGACAAAAATGGCAATCCGATAAACAGGGTTAGCAGAATAAAAAAACCGGCCAGATAATTCTTAAAGAGCGTATGCACAAAAATCGATACAAATAGCCATACGATATTTCCCAACATACCATATAGCATGAGATGCATAACGTACTGGCCTATTTCGAAATGATAATAATGATGATAGACCTGAAATGCCATACAGGTGAGCATGACAACCGCAAGCAAAGTCAATTGCATTAAGATAATTGCGATTATTTTGGATCCCATAAGCGCCCAATTTGGAACCGGTGTAGCATCCAATAAGCCACCCATACGTGTAATCGTACCACGATGAACCAGTAAACCTGTAAAGAGAAAAGTCAGGATCAACAAAAAGAATTTAAAGGTCGTCCCCGGTATCATCAGCATTTTCCAGGTAACCGGATAAGTCGACGTACCAAAAATTGCACCGATTGTACTGGCCATTAATATAACAAACAGTACACCGACAAGCGTTAAAATCAAAAAGACCGGATTTTTAACAATATACCGATAGTCATATCGTGCCAATGTCCAGGTCGTTTTCAAATAATGAAGGAACGAAAAGTCGTAGCTAACTTTAGGTAGATTAAGCCGAAAAACACTATCAAAATTATTTTTTGTCAATCTTTTCCCCTTCCTGCCTGTCTTGACTGAAATGGACTCCTGGGAGAAAGAAAATAAAACATAAAATCCACCAATAAATAATGCCGCTACTGCGAGCCATATCAGACGATTATAAATAATCGCCCCTAAAAAAGGAAGATTATTTGTATTTTTTTCCTCTGGGGACCAGTACTGTGTATAATAAGAAATAGCGCTGTCGCCAAAGGGATCGATCAATGCCCCAAGATAACGCTGATCAGCATTTGTGGTCAGATTTTGGACAAGCACCTGTAGAATAATAAGTACCAGTACCGCAACAAAACCAACATATACATTACGTGTAAAGGTGACCAACACAAAAATAATAGCACTAAGGATAATCAGATTGGGGATAACCTGAATGAGATAGGTCTGGAAATAAGCTAAAATATGTACCGGGCCCAATAAATCTGGATTAATCCCTGGGACGAACTGTGCAACAACGATACCCAAGGTTGACGCCAGTACGATAACGAGTACCACAGCGATTGATCCGAAAAACTTACCCAGCAGATAGTCCGTTTTGGTAAAGGGATAACTAAAGAGAATGGTATGTACATTATATTGAAAATCCCGATAGACACTGGCTCCCACAATCGAAGGAATTAAGAAATAGATAATGGAAGACATCCCGTTTATCATCTCATTAATAGCCCAGGGCGAATTTCTAACCGTATTGGATGAAGTCGTTGCCGTAACGCCATCAAATATCCCCAGCGAGGACAACATGATGAATAACGCCAAGACAAAGAATAAAGCCATATAAATATAAACGGCCACACTCTTAAACCAGCGCGTAAATTCAAAATTAAAAATCGGACTAAACATGGCGCTGGTCATTTTTTAATGCAACAAAATAGACGTCTTCCAGTTGCCCTTGTGCGTTCACAAAGGATTCATCTGGTCGCACATCACTATAAACCCGAATGTTGAGCGTGTTGTCCTGATTGTAGTTGGTGGAAATTACATTATATGTTTGTGTATACTCATCCAATTGATCACGGCTAATGATACGTACCCAGATCTTGCCTTCCAATTGTGCTATAGTCTCTTTTGGTGTGCCACGCAATAATATTTTACCGCCATTGAGGATAGCCAGTTCATGACATAATTCGCGGACATCATCCACAATATGTGTCGAAAAAATAACCGTATGATTGGTTCCGATCTCCCGTAGTACATTTAAAAAACGATGCCTTTCGGCCGGATCCAATCCTGCAGTAGGTTCATCAACAATAATTAGTTTAGGGTCGTTAAGCAATAGTTGGGCAATGCCAAAGCGCTGCTTCATCCCGCCTGAATAACCACTGACATTTTTGTTGCGTACATCCCAAAGGTTGGTTACCTCAAGAACCCGCTTGATAATAGCCTGCCGGTCAGCACCCGTCTTAATCCCCTTGAGTTTTGCGAAATACTGTAATAAATCTGTCGCTGAAAGATTCGGATAAACACCAAATTCCTGCGGCAAATAGCCCAAAACTTTCCGCAGCTCCATCTGCTTACCAAGGACATCAATATCACCAAAAGTAATGCGGCCATGGTCAGGCTTCTGAAGCGTCGCTATGGTGCGCATCAGAGAGGATTTTCCCGCTCCGTTTGGTCCAAGAAGACCAAACATACCTGGTTTTATTTCAAGATTTACTTCGTCAAGGGCTTTTACACCATTAGGATAGGTTTTACTGAGACTTTCAATTGATAAATTCATAAATAAGTTTAACTGTTAATAATTCGTTAGTATACCCAAACGACAATTTGTTACAGCAATATAACAAAAGTTCGCCTAAAACAGGTAGATCTACCTATTTTTCAGGGCAATATCGAAAAAACAGTTATTGATTATACAGCTTTCACATTATTGAAAACGATATAATCACGTAGACTTAATTATCCCTTTCAGAGCCTGATCTCAAACAAACTTACGGTTGCATTGTCATAATGTGCCGGCAACCCTGTTGTATTATGAAGCTTCTTTAATCCCAAAAAATCAAAACCACATTTAGTATAGTGATCAATGAGGCCTCTATTTTCACCCACGGTATCCAGCCGAACAAAATTCTTATTATTTACAGCAGCATGGCCTATTGCCCAATTCACAATGTGATTAACAAGATTTCTTCCTCTAAAATCGGGATTCGTTGCGATTCGATGGATATAAACCGCTGAATCATCATTTCTTTCCTCCCAGATCTCGGGGTCATCGAAAGTGGTCGCCCAGACACAGGCAATATCCCGGTCGGAAATCAATTTCCATTGTCGTTCCTCTTCAATTTCCTGTTCGATAAGCCTCCGGTCGAATTCGGGCCAGGACACCATGGACTTCGCTTTTTGAAAATCTGTTGCAAACTTATAAAACTTAAAAATTGTTTCGATGTCGTTAAGGGTGCTATTCGTTATCTGTAGTTCCATGATCGTTACTAAACTAAATTACAACTGATTAAAGTGTGCCCGAAGCACTTACAAAGGTACACTTCGTCAGAAAGTAATTAAGGGTACAGATCAAAGCACACATATGGTACCAGAAAAAGTGCGGCAATACTAATTCGCTTCCCACTGTAATAGCGCTAGATTAAAATCATCCATTTAAAATCTTCTTAATAACGGTTGCGTACTACAACGGAATGAACCACCGAAACTTCTGCTGATTTGGAAATCAATATATTCTACATGAATCCCGTATAGAGATAGCTTATCGCCTATGGATTTGAATACGGGATCGGTAACATATACATCTGGATTGATCGGCAGGCCATTGGTCGCCAACTGGCCCGCTTCGGCTAAGGTGACATTGATCTTGTTCCAATATCGCAAATATTCGGGTACACCGTCAAGAAAAGCCTCTTCGCAAACAACCATTAGCCCTTCACGAATAAGTCCAAGTGCACAATCCAAATGTAAAATATCCGGATGTAATCGTACCTCCTCCACCTGATAACCATAAGGCTTGAGTAATTTTGCCAACCAACGGATACCTAAGCTATTGGATGCGAGTCCAGAGTTACCTACAAATACCCGCTTGCCGAGAACCAACACATCTCCACCTTCGATAAAAGGTCCATGCCAATTGGAAAGGTCAGCATGATCATTGATCGCGGGTTTGGGAGCCGCGACATAGAGGCATTCATCCGGATAGACCTGTGTTTCAAAAATATCCCGAATGGGCAAAATTTCATTCCTACGCTGAAGAAAACGCAATGACCCCTCAATAACGGCATTGCCTACCGTAAAAAATGGATCCCGCACAAAGAAGTTGGCATAACCGTCTTCAGCGCCGGCTTTTTTTTCCAGATCTGTCAACGGACGGGGACGAAACACCTCCACGTCATATTTTTCAAGTACAGCAGCAAAATTTGTCCGTTCGAGATCCCATGCTTTTTGTTGCTCAGGATACACTGCTGCAAAATCTTTTCCAGCATTTGCAGGATCACTTTCGGTGTTCGTATCAGAAAGAAAACGAAGATCTTCGGCACGTATTTCATTTGGGAACCCAAACTCCGAAACCGCTAAAATTACCTTCTGTAAAGGCGCAAATTCATCTTCTACATATATCATCACAATAGCGTTTTTTATAATACTACTGATTTTGTCCTAACTAAACAAAAAATAAGCGTATAAACGCTATTGAATTCCCAATATCCACCTTACATCGAATATATCGGTCACCTCCACCAGCTGATCCGTCTCGTTATTTCCTTGTACAGCATGTCGTCCCGCGGTTAATTTGGAAACAAGCTCACTACGATCAATCACATTTGTACATGATAAAAAAACCGAAAGATAATTGCCGATTTTTCGCCCATCGTCAGGTACCAGATCCGAACCATAGATAACCACATTTGGGGAAATAAGTGCGGCACTTACAATAGGTAGCTCTGCATACCCATTTATCTTTTTATCCAGTATATCAAACTCCAAACTTCCTCCAAAACATGACTGATAAAAGGTAAGTGCCTTTCTGCAATTTCCCGAAAATGTGATAAAAACCCCACTTCTTGACCGTTTCATATCCTAAAAAAATTGAATTAAATTATGCATCAGGTATGACAGGCTCCACAAGTTTTTTCATTTTTTCCAGAGATTCCTGCCATCCCAGATAACACATTTCTGCAGGAATAACCTCAGGAATACCTGTTTGTTCAATTTTAAGTTCGGTACCGCAGCTGACTGCACGTAAAGAAACTGTCGTCGTCATTTCTCCGGGTAAGTTGGGATCATCAAAGCGATCGACATACTTGATAAATTCATTGGTCGTAATTTCGAGATACTCGCCACCAAAGGAATGACCATTACCGGTACCGAAATTGATAAACGTCATCTTGAATTGACCGCCTACTTTAAAATCCATCTGCTGTACAGTGCAGACAAAACCATAAGGAGGAAGCCAGGTGGCATGCGCTACGGGATCTGCGAAAGCGCGGAAGACTTTTTCAGGACTCGCCTGAATAATCCGATGTAAAGAAACTGAATTTGTTTTCATCTTGATTGATTGTTTATAATGTAAATAGATAATACTATATTTTTGTTCTGTCTAATAAATTTTCAATAAACCTATCCTTTCGGAGGGGAACACTGTCATACCGCAATATATTAAGATAGCTCAGATGCGCCAGTATAGACATTTTGCTGCGAGGCAGGATTTACACCAGCTAGCTTTGAACGATAGACATAAGATAACATCAGAATACCCAGTACGATAAGTGGCAATAACATGTAGGTTATATTTTTGTCCACACAAGCATGGCTGATAAAGGCAAATAGCAAACTGAATGTTAATCCTGCATAGGCCCATTCTTTTAACTTAGCCGGAAACTGTGGAATAGCAATGGCAATGACCCCGAGAACTTTACAGACAATAAGTGCATAGGCGAAATAATCCGGATAGCCCAACGGTTTTGCCCCCGCATTGATATATTGCGGTGCAAATAGTAGCGTACCCAATGGCATAATGCCTTCCCAGATAACAATAAATACTGTTGCGATCCAGAAAATAATTCGATTCTTTTTCATTGTATGGATATTTTATGCTGATTAATTTGTTGATTCAACGTGTTTTACAAAATTGTTCAGAATGGATTGCCAGCCTTGCTTCTGAAATTCAGGATCATTCATCTCCTCGGCCTCAAATGTGGTGATCATGACTGTTTTCCCATCCGTCTCAGAAAATAGTGTACTCACCGTCCGGCCATCGGCCATGGTATAGGCAATTTCCTGATGTAACTCTACCTTATCATACGTTCCTTCAAAATCGAACCCAAAACTTCCATCCTTTGCTTCCATGCGATTCTTAAATGTGCCATTCACACGCAGATCATTTTCGCTGCTTGGACAATGCCAGCTTGGATCTGCAGCATTCCATTGCATAATATCTGCCGGTGTATTCCATTGCTGCCATACTTTTGCCACTGGAGCTTTTACAGTTGCTTCTACCTTGATTTTTGTTTGCGTTTTCATAATTTATTTTTATTTGTTTATAATGATATAGCAAAGATGCAAAGGATTTCAAAGGTCGGCACATTGTAAAACCGACAACTTTAGGGGTGGATTACGACAAAAACAATTTGTACCTTTATCACATAAACCCAAAAGATATGCAGATCTCTGTTTTTGTTCCCCAATATGGTACAATTGAAGGTATCACACCGGCATTTAGAACCTTCCACACAGCCAATGAATTTCTATCAGCATTTGGAAAGAAACCGATATTCGATGTTGAGTATGTCGGTCTTAGTGAATATGTACCGGCCAATAGCGGTGAGTATACGATAAAAACAAATCGCTTACTGCAAGATGTCGACCGTACCGATCTACTGATTATACCGCCGACCTTTGGTGATATTGACACCGGAATAAGGGACAACGCCGAAGCCATACCTTATTTTAGAAAACTTCACTTAAGAGGTACCCGTTTAGCCAGCTTATGCGTCGGCGCTTTTCTATTGGCTGAAACCGGGTTGTTAAATGGTAAAAAATGCTCTACCCACTGGGCCTATATCAGCGAATTTCAGGAAAAATACCCCGAGATAGAAGTCGAAGATGGCGCCGTTATCACCGAAAACGACAATATTTACAGTAGCGGTGGAGCCAGTAGCCTATGGAATTTAATTCTATATCTCGTCGAAAAGTTTTCTGATCGCGAAACGGCAGTTATGATCGCAAAATATTTTGCGCTGGATATCAGTAGGGACAGTCAGTCTCAGTTTGCTATATTCCGTGGACAGCGAAATCATGATGACGTTGATATCCAAAAAGCACAAGACTACATTGAGCTGAAATATGAGGAAAAGATTACAGTCGAAGATCTGGCCAATTATGTTAATATCGGCCGTCGGACCTTTGAACGCAGATTTAAAGAAGCGACAAACAATACGCCGGTGGAGTATATCCAGCGAGTCCGTATAGAGGCCGCTAAGAAGTTTTTTGAGGCATCAAGGAAAAATGTCTCCCAGGTGATGTATGATGTGGGCTATACAGACACCAAAGCATTTCGCGATATCTTCAAAAAAATAACAGGCCTGACCCCAATAGAATATCGGAACAGGTTTGCTAAAGTCGCTTAAACAAAGAAAACGTAACCGCAATAATGTCGCAATCAAGCTTGTGACAAAACTAAAAAGCCACCCAGTGTCTGTACTGCCCCCAAATAGTGTCTTTTCGGAGTAGTGCAGGTCAGGTGGCTTTCTACTAAAGCTTATTCTACCTATTTTTTCAGCATCATTTCCCGGATATATTTTACGGGCGAATTGCCAAAACTTAAAAATTTCTCATTGAAGTTTTTGAGCTTAAATTGGGCACCTTCCTCTTTTTTTACAGCTTCTCTTAAATCATAGATTTCCTTATATCCTGTAAAATAAGAGGTTAGTTGTACACTGCTGACAGAGACCCTCTTCCATTTCCCAGCGGCTTCTGCCTGTTGCTGAAATGCTTCGTCAACCAATAGATGCATAGCATCCTTTTCACTCATATTCTTTACGTGTACGCTATAATCCAGGATCGCATTACATACGGTACGTAAATGCCATTTGTACCACATCAACCACATTTCAGGCGCATTGTCCCCATAGCCATTTTCAAGCATCATCTGCTCTGTATATACAGCCCAGCCCTCGATCATGGCCCCATTTCCCAAAACACTCTTGATTAAGCTTGGGGACTGATTGGCATACACCAATTGCGTATAATGGCCTGGGATAGCTTCGTGAATATTCAAAATCTGTAAAATATAGTGATTATATTCCCGTAGATAACTTTCTGAAGCCTCTTTTGTCCACCCTGCGAGACTACCAACATTATAATAAGTATTTCCGCCTTTATCATAGGGGCCTGGAGCACTGATGGAAGCACCAGCCACTCCCGCCATATAGGCAGGTTCTTTCCGTACAACCAGCGGTTTGCTATCATCAATGTATAAGAGATCCTTCTTTTTCACAAATTCCACCAGTTTTGGTATCTGTGCCTCAATAGCAGACTGGAAATCTTCCGCTTTGACATGGTTAACAGATAAAGTATCGATCATCTTACGGATCAGCACCAAACTATCTGCGGGCGACGCGGTTTTTCCAAAATATTTTGGCCATAGCTCCTTACTGATTTTATACATTTCCGTATGGAGATAGCGCTTACGTGCTATAGCGGCATCGTAGATCTCTGCCGCAGTAGATCCAGACTGGATATCATACTTAAATTTTTGATCGTATAGTTCCTGCCCCAGCCTAAAGCTTCGCGGTGATGGGTTTGGATTGGTCTTTAAAAATGCTACAAATCCATTTATCGCTTTTACGGCCTGATCGGCTTTAGCTTGAATAGCTGCTTTTTCGTTTGCCGGAAGATTAGATTTTTTTAAAGAATCACGTAGATCCGTTTCAAAGACCGATAACCCACCTAAATTCTGTTGTATCGCCAGATCCGTCAATACGATTGCTGGATTTTTAATTTGTGCTTTAGCGGCTTCGTAATAGGCAGGGATTTTCGCCATGCGCTGTTCAATGGCGTGAAGACGATCGTGCAGGGGGGCGTAGTTCTCGGCCAGCATAAAGGCGATGGTCCCACTTACATTATAGGAAGAGGGATTCCATTCGTAAGCTTTTTCCTTTTCGATCGACCATACGTTGGATTCCAGGTAATTCTGGATCAGGTGATAATCGGTCTGCTGTGAGAGGTTCAGATCGTCCAGGTCAAAGCTTTTCAACTGATTGAGATGCTGTTTCGAAAATTCCAAACGCAAAGACCTACTTTTGGCGTCAGGGAGCGTTAGCAACGAGTCGTATCGATGAAAACCTACCTGTGTGGCCCATTCAGGATTTTCTTTCCAAAGCTGTTCGATAAATCGATCTTCGTAAGCTTTAAAACTTGCATTGGTGGCAGTATCTGCAAGGGCTTTTTTTGTATGGGATCCCGATCCGCAGGATGCCAGGATGCCAAAGCCCAGCATTGTAAACGTATATGTTATTAGTTTCATTGGAGTAATTTGATTAAAATTAACAATTGTCGTCGATTTTTAATCACATTACGCCAAGGATGTTACAATTCAGTCGCTGCATCATTCCGATCTAAGGCTAATACCCATAGCCCATCCATCCATCCATCCATCCATCCATCCATCCATCCATCCATCCATCCATCCATCCATCCATCCATCCATCCATCCATCCATCCATCCTGCAAAGGTCATTATTCTCAAAATAACGGAAAAAATTAGCGAAAGTGATTTGAATTTTATATATGAAAAAAACAAATTAAACAACTAAAAACCAAAAGCTTAAAAAGAAATAAAAAAATATTACAGGCCTTATGTCCAATTTCTTTAACTTCAATCATTATTGTAGTGTAAAACAGTTACACTTAAAACAATAATAAAATGAAACAACGAATCAATTTTTTCGCAAAAGGCCAAAATGCTATGAAAGCAATGTTTGGATTGGGTGCTTATTTAGGTAAATGTACGATTGAACAAGAGCTTTTGCATCTCATTTATTTTAGAGTGTCACAGATCAACGGCTGTGCTTATTGTCTGGATATGCATTCTAAAGATCTACTAGCAACCGGTGAAAATCCACAACGCCTGTTTTTATTGGACGCTTGGCGTGAAGCACCACTATACAGTGCACGTGAACGCGCGGCTTTGGCCTGGGCAGAAGCGGTAACAAAGATAACCAATGGGGATGTACCGGACGAAGTGTACGCCATAGCGAATCAGGAATTTTCTGAGGAAGAGCTGATTGACCTGACGCTGGCTATAACCACAATCAATGCATACAACCGTTTTAACATTTCTTTCCGTACTGAAGCCGGTGGATACAAAGTCGGTCAGCATAAAGTGCAGACAGCATAGTAAAACTAAAACCAGATACATCAATTTATTAAACAAATTAAACGCTAAACATGAAGGATTTCATCTTACTATTCCGGCAGGCGGGCAATGAGCAGCCTCTTTTGAATGATGAAGAAATTGCTAAGATCAACCAAAAATGGCAGGATTGGATCGCTGGTATCGAAGCACAGGGAAAACTATCCGACCATGGTTCACGGCTTGAAAAAGCCGGGAAAGTGCTAAAACCCGGCGGAGTAATCACCGATGGTCCTTTTGTAGAGATTAGAGAAAGCCTAGGTGGCTTTATTGTCATCTCAGCAGAAAACCTGGAGGAAGCGACAACTTTGGCACATGGCTGCCCGATTTTGGAAGCAAATGGCAGCGTCGAAATCAGAGCACTTTTCGTTTAAAAAAGTTTTATGGGCAGTTGTAACAAGCAACTGCCCAATTATAGATAATGGATTCTAACTTTCTAAAACAGCTTTTTCAGCAAGAATTTACCAAGATTGTCGCTGTGATTTCAAAAAGCTTTGGGCTACAATATATTGAAATTGCTGAAGATATCGTCAGTGAGACATTTTTGCTAGCCACAGATTCGTGGCAGACAAAGGGTTTGCCCGCCAATCCAACAGCCTGGCTTTACACCGTCGCCAAGCAGAAAACTTTAAGCCACTTTAGACGGAATAAAGTATTCGAAGATAAGGTAATCCCCGAAATACGTCAAAAACAAGTCCTTGTGGAAGATACTGATGAATTTAGCTTTACACAGGAGAATATCAAGGATAGCCAGTTAAAGATGCTATTTGCCATCTGTACACCTGCAATTGCCAGTGAGGCTCAGATCGGACTGGCTTTGCGGATTCTATGCGGTTTTGGTATTGAAGAAATTGCCGAAGCCTTTCTCTCCAATAAGGAAACCATCAACAAGCGCTTGTTCCGCGCAAAAGAAAAACTGCGTACCGAAAAGATCCAGCTTGCGTTGCCCGCCGAAAAGGAAATCGTCCAAAGGCTTGACAATGTATTGCATGTTATCTACCTCTTATTTAATGAAGGATATTATTCCAAAACGCAGAACCAGATTCTAAGAAAAGAGCTGTGCATAGAAGCCTTACGTCTCGCGCTAATGTTAGCTAATTATGAGAAGACCAATGTTCCAAAAACAAATGCACTCATTGCCTTAATGTGTTTTCATGCTTCACGTTTCGAAGCCCGGCACAGTTCCGATGGTGAATTTATCCTATATGAGCAACAGAACGAGAAACTTTGGAATCAAGAGTTAATCAATCAGGGAATTTATTTTTTGAATCAATCCACCAATGGTGATCAACTAACATCTTATCATATTGAAGCAAAAATCGCACAATGGCATTGCACAAAAGCCGATACCGCAGAAAAGTGGGGCGAAATTCTTCAGCTTTACGATCGTTTGCTGGAGGTCAATTATTCGCCTGCCGCTGTACTCAACAGAACATTTGTCTTATATAAGGCAAAAGGGAGAAAAACAGCGTTGATCGAGGCAAAAAAACTAAATTTATCAGACAATCACTTTTATTTTATGCTGTTGGGAGAACTTTACAAGGATATTGACCGCCAAAAGGCAATCGCGAACTTTCAGCGTGCGCAAGCATTGGCAAAAAACTCCCTGGAACAGGAAACAATCCAACGCAAAATCAACATGCTGTAAAGTTCGCGATCCGTTATACTGTGTTAACGCATGAACGCTAATTCATGTACGCTACTAATTACTATCCTTTAGTGTATCCCGGACTCTATTTTTCGAATGCTGCCAATAACTCATAAATAATTCGTAAAGTTCGGTTGATTCGATGGCTATCACCGAAGCAGCATACATGCTATTTAATTCTTGTGTAGCTTCATTATAAGCCATATTCCATAACATGTGGAAAAGGGGTCTCAGTTCCCCGATTCCTCTTAGTTACCCCAGTTCACATTAAGGTTATGTTTCTCGGCATACGATTTTCCTAAAACATAGACTTCATCAAATACCTTGTCGATCTCAGGCATATAATCCTTTTGAATCTTTTCAAGCAATTTCTGCTTTTCCTCAGCGGATCCCTTTGTATCGCAAAGTTTGGCATAGGCGGTATACTCGTTTTTATAAACCGGAAGTACCTTCTCAAATAAGGTGATAGACTTTTCCTTTAATGCCTTTGCATCCTCGTCCGAAACATGGAGCTCATTGATATCTTTCAATGCTTTTTCAACGGTCTGAATTTTAATATCTACGGATTTTTGGGCTTCATCACCCGCTTTCTTACTGGAGGGGATGTCGGAAAATTCGACAGTTTCCTGTTCAAGACGTTTACCAAAACGCTCAGGAGCGAAATCAGCAATAAGGTTTGTATTTAAAACAACTTTCCCGAAAAAATTTTCCGGACTTGGAGATTGGCAAGCCGTGAAGAATAAACTTGCCGACATGAAAATAATCAATAGTAAGTGCTTCATATAAATTTTATTTTGCTCCAAAATACCCAATATTACTTACAACTACAAACCAGCATATATTCGATTTCATCGATCCGAAATAGTCAGTAAATCGTTATATGGAATCAAACAAAAACGATCTTTTGTATTATACTTGCCCAACACGTTAATTTTTAATATTTTAGTAAATAAAGAACGACAGATTAAAAACCGCTGATTATGGGCTTTGACATTAGTTACCATCCGATTTCCGAAGAACAGATTAATACTTGGTATTTTGAAGTGATTACAAATCCGGAAAAAATAGAGTCCCTGGCTTCCGAACACCAAATTGACGATTTCTATAAAACAAAATATCAGGATACGATAAACGCAGGTCGGGAAACAGATCAAAATGACTATTTCGACAAGACACATGGTTTCTTTATCGCCGTTGTTCAAGGATTTTTTGAAACCTATTTCTACGTCCGCGGCGGCGCATTGTCCTTTTCAGAAAATACTCTGTTAGATTCCTACTATAAAAAATGGGCAGAATTTATCCCCCAGGAGTTACTGACGAAAAAAGTTGAAAATAGGCTTATTGAAAATTATTGCTCGGGTGTATATATTTCTGCTGATCAAGTGGTACGCTTGTTGGAAGATTACTACCATAATCCGGAAATTAAATCGGAGTTGGATCAACTATTTTCAGATGGGCGCATTAGCATTTTCCTAAAGGCTTTGAATTTTGCCAAAGAGCGTGGGCTGGGCTTATTGGAAGCTACTGAAGTTGTAGAACCTCAGCCCCTTGATTTAAATGAATCCAAAAGTTACTCCAACCTCTTTAACTGTGATAAAGAAGGTCCACTGCTCTATCAAGCTGTGGCATTCGAACAGATCAAAGACATCGAACAACGCAATGGTGTCCCTGAAAATGAAATCCTGCACAATGTCAAAGTGGAAACCGTGCATGTAGAGCCTACAAATACAACAGCCGGAACAGAAAAAACCAATGCCCCTACCCAAAAGAAAGGTTTCTGGAAGCGACTATTTGGTTAATATAGAAATGGAGCTATCCCTGATGGGTATCGCTCCCGGCAAAACAAAATTCGGTTTTCGAATGATATTTAGTACCGCTGAGGAATGCAACAGAATCAATAGCTTCGTCGCGGATAAAAATGAAGAAAACTTTGATAGGCTCGAACGCGAATTAAAAACAATGTTTTAATTACATTCGCTTATTAATTTTATTTTGATGCCATGGACATCGTACTTATTGTAATCGTCACGTTATTTGCCGGTTTGGTTTATCTGCTGCGTTCTGCAATTAAAAAACAGCATAAAAAGATATCATCCGTTGAATATGCTGTTATTATTGGCTACATCCTTTCCTTAGCCATCTCCGGAGTTGGTCTATTGACTCATTCCAGTCAATATCATGAGGCTGTCGATCCTGTTGATGGCGCCTGTTACTTACCTTTTGGCGGGAAACATGCCCTTTCATTGTTTCTCTATTTTGTTGCTTTCAACTGTGCTGTGCTGGCTATTTGGATAAAAGGTCGCAAGATACCACCTATCCCATTAGTACTCGCCCTCATTATATTGATGCTGGGAACTATAATCAGTCTCTTTGTGTTAGCACAGGTTAGCTATCACGACACCTCAACCCTTAGTATCTACGTTGGTAATGAAGGGACTTTTTACTTTATTTTCACCCCTATTTTCTGTTTTTGTTTTGGCGTTGGTTTTATCTGGAAGGTCATTCAGGAAGAGCGGGAAACATCCTGCCTCAGAACTTATCGCAATCCGACACTGAATAGGATAAATAAACTGCTTTCCTCCAAATTTGATTATCCGGTATGGGCACTCATCTTGCTTGTTCCTTTTTTTCTGGTGATAACTGCGATTCTTATTCTGTTTGGTCAGGATAGCGATTCAATGGCCAAAGTATTTACAGAGACCAGTACCTGGGCCTTCTCTCAAAAAATGCACCCGCCTATTTTAGATCACCAGGGCCATTATCTTTGTACCGTAGCAGCCAAAGGAGACCCGGCAGTTGTGAAACCCCTACGGTTGGGTAAGCGGCATGGAAATACGATCATTGTTAACCGTCAACTACTGATAGCGAACGCTTTTGAGGAAATTTTAAGTGATCTATCTCCAATCCTTCATCGCTATGTACGATCCTTTTATGACAGGTACGGATATAATATCTCCGTCAAAATAAACACTGTCAGCGCATCGAATCTGACCTACAGGATAATGAAACCGCTGGAGTATATTTTTCTTTTCTTCCTGTATTTATATTATGTGGAACCGGAGAAGAAAATCGCCAGGCAATACACATAGCTATTTTAATCACTACAAAATTTTCTCCTTCAAATAGATACGCTTGGAATATATTGGAGGGGTATGGCATTTTTTTAATATGGATCAGACAACTTATTTTATTATCCTCACCGGCGGCCCCGGCGTAGGTAAAACCACATTACTAAAAAAACTACAGCAACAGGGGTATCGAACTGTGCCGGAGGATGCACGAAGAATTATTCAGGAACAATTGGTAAACAATGGCAATGGTTTGCCCTGGAAGGATAAGCAATATTATGCCACATTAATGTTGGCTGCATCCATTTCAAGCTTCCATGAGGAAATAAAAGAATGCTCCATACATCCGGGCTATGTATTTTTTGACCGTGGTATTCCAGATACACTCGCCTATATCGAAATGGAAAATTTAACTGTCGGAGAGGCGTTGCTTGCTGAAGCAAAAGCAAACCATTATCACAAAAAGGTATTTATCCTACCCCCATGGCAGGATATTTATGAAACCGATCATGAGCGCAAACAGACCTGGGAGGAAGCCGAGGCCACATTCCATTGGATGAAAGATGTCTACCAGCAGCTTGGCTATGAAGTCATCGAAGTGCCAAAAACAACAGTCGAAGGACGTTATCAATTTATACTTGAGACGCTCGGATTAATCAGCCATTAAGGCTTTGTCAACCATCCGGTCACATGATCTGCAAATTGATCGCCTAATTTTTACCATAAGAAGTCGCTGTTGCATAATCCTGTTATCCAGACTCAGTTAGACAGCATTGAGCAGCACGTCCAGTTCCTATAAAATTGCAAAAACCGCAAGTGATCCCCACACGAACTTCTAAATCCTTGATATTTCTTGAACTACATCAATGGAATTGAATCAAATGGACTTTAATTTTGTTGTATCAGAATCCAAGGAACAAAGCGTATGAAATATATTTTAGAACAACCTGTCAGCGGCCATATTGGTCAGCAAAAATATAAAACGACCATCTTATGGCGTAATGGTGAATTTATTACGGATGAACCGCAAAAATTGGGTGGAGAAGATTTAGGTCCCGACCCTTATACCCTACTGGTATCTTCTCTGGTTTCCTGTACATTGGCAACCTTACGGATGTATATTGACAAAAAGGAACTTCATATCGATGAGATTCAGGTCTCAGCCAATATGTATTTACGTATTGAGAAAGAACAAGTGGTCACCTATTTTGAGCGGGAAATTTCATTCGGACAAGCTGTTGCAGAAGACCTTATGGTACGGCTCCAGCAAATTGCAGATGAATGTCCGATTTCTAAAATATTGAAGGGGAATGCTATCGTCAATACAATTATGAAAACCAATCCGTAAAATGAAAAACCTAGTCATTATTGTATTCGGAAAAAACGAGGAAATTCTCCATACGTTAAAGCGAATCATCGAAAGTAACCAGGGCTGGCAGGCCATCATTCAGCAGGATCTTTCCACTTGTAAGAACTATTTGTCTGCTCATCCTTGCGACATCCTATTGCTGAGTTCCGGTCTATCGATTCAGGAAGAGACTGAAATCACAGACCATTTATTGCGTTTAAACCACACGATTGGTCTAATAAAACATTATGGTGGCGGAAGCGGTCTTCTGAAAAATGAAATTTACAGCTTATTCCCCGATTTGATTCCCGGAAATTAAGGAATGTGCTTTCGGGAATTTTTCGAAGGTGTCGATTACAAAGCTTTTATTAAACTAGTTCAATGCAAATTAATCTTCGGTAGATTAATTTTGAATACATAAATACGAAGATCATGAATAGACAGAATTTTATAAAAAAAGGACTTTTGGGTTCCGGAATATTCGCAGCAAATGCTGCCTCAGCAGGTATTATGAAGAATGACATAGACGAAATAGAACCTTTGGAAGCGCTGGATGCAGATGCCGTCCATTATGATTCCGCTCAATTGGAAAATCATAGTGTACTCCATAAATCAACGAGCCGAGGCCATGCAAACCATGGTTGGTTGCAGAGCAACCATACTTTTAGCTTTGCCAATTACCATAATCCTGAACGCATGCACTTTGGTGTACTCCGTGTCCTTAATGATGATATCGTTGCGGCAGGGAGAGGGTTTGGATTACATCCGCACGATAATATGGAAATCATCAGCATACCTTTAGAAGGAGATCTCGAACATGAAGACAGTATGGGCAATCAGGCCATTATCCGAAAAGGAGATATTCAGGTAATGAGCGCAGGAACCGGGATCATGCATAGTGAATACAATAAAAATAACGATCAGGATGTGAAGTTTTTACAGATCTGGCTCTATCCGAATCAACGCAATGTAGCGCCTCGGTATGATCAGATTACACTGGATAGATCACAAAGGCACAATAAGTTTCAACAGATCCTTTCGCCCGATCCCGCTGACGAGGGGGTATGGATCCATCAAGATGCCTGGTTTCACCTGGGGCATTTCGACGCTGGTATCACAACAAACTATAAAGTCAAACAAGCTGGAAATGGTGTCTATATTTTCGTCATCAGCGGAACTGCCAATGTAGAAGGGCAAGAACTGGAAACAAGAGATGGCTTTGGAATCTGGGATATTTCGGAAATTAAAATCACAGCTACTTCGGCAGATACCGAAATTCTTCTGATGGACCTCAACATGATACTAAACTAAGGAAGTACAACAACGACAACATCGCTGTTTATGTTCAAGGCGTAAGATCACTTTATAACACGACCGCTGTATTCTTGGTCGAATCAAAAGATAGAAAAGGGGAACTTTAACATTCCCCTTTTCTATATCTACTATTTCTATAAATTACTTAAAAACTGATTGAATTGAGTTTTTTATCCACCAGAATACCGTCGATGGCTTTTAAATTGAAGTTGACGTTACGTTTAGCTTTCAATTTGATTTTAAATAACACATCAGAACCATTCAGCGTTTCCTTGTTGCCCAGATTCACAAAAGTAGGGTATAGTGCTTTGCTACCGTTTGTATGAAGACGGTCATTGGTATAATTGTTCATTTCCTTCAGGTGAAGCGGTTCGACTCCCACAAACTCAAAGTCGCCCTGATTATACGGCAAGGCAAAACTAAGTGCATTGACTGCTTTAAGATTTTCACCACTTACGGCAATTTCGACAACATCACCAGATTTCAAGGCTGTTTTGGATGCTGTTAATTTAAGCCTACCAGCGACTTTTTCTTCTTTGGTTGGTTTGGCGCCCCCTTCGATCGACACGGCAACATTTGAAATATCATAAGCATCGATCAGGTTATTTTTGTTGACATCTCCATTACTCACATAGCCTTCGAAATCACCATCCCCCATTCTTAATCCGGTGTAGTTAATATAAGAAGTCAAATCATTCTGATCGATCAAGCGGTCGTTATTGATGTCTCCTGGTAAATAGCTCGCTGATCCCGGTACTTTGAAGACATAGAGTTCACGACCGGAACCGAATCCACCAACAGCTTCTGAAACTGAGATCTTAATAAATCGTGCGACAGGACGCTGACCAAAACTAAAGCCTTTCTTTTCACCATCACGTTTCCAGTCAAAGCTTCCAGCCTCAGACCAAGTGTCTTTATCGTTGCTATAAAATACTTTACCCTTCAAAATGATACCGTTTCCGCCATCTGTCCGCGGAAGATACTCAAACTTATCCAGTTGATTGACCGATTTCAGATCCAACGTGATATCAAACGGAACGGCAGTTTGTCCCCACTTGGTATGCCACATATCCCCTTCGTCATAGTTGAACAGTTTATTGATACCATTGCCGCCCTGATTGTCTACAGAGGTTTCTGCTTTAATACCTTCAATCGCAAACTCTAACGGATTGGCCTTTGTTTTTGCACTAAATGTACTCCAATTAGAAGCACCGGCTTTATTCACAGATCTAATCTTGAAACTATAATCAGTTTCGGCTTCCAGACCTTCGAAGAGTAATTTATTCTCTTTAATGGTTGAATAGATCAGATCATTGAAAGCAATCTCATAATAGTCCGCATTGGCGACTTTTTCCCAAGTAGGTGTTAATGTATAAGCCTGCGTATTATTATCCGTTATTTGAGCGGTAGGAGCTGTCAGGGAACCCGTCTGTACCAAATACGAATCACTTGGCGCAAACTTGAACCCATCAACTTGAATTTCAACTGCTGATGAAGATACATCCTGCTTCCCGATACGTATCAATAGCATTGGATTTTTGATCAGGCTAACCTTTTCAAATGCTGACCCCTTTGTTGCAAACTGATTCAAATTGGGCTGGGCATCATAGAAGTAAGCATTTTCCAAATTCTTAAATTCCGCCATTGAATGTGCCGCCTGAAGTTTAATTCCTTTTTTATTCACTTTAACAGTCACCTTCTTTGGGGCAGCAGTCACATTGAAACGGACCTCCGTTGTTTTCGCTTTTTCGAATCCCTCAAATTCTCCTGTTGACGGCGCTATTGTGAACAGCACTTTATCGCCCTTCTGTATGGAAGAAATCTTTGTATTGACGCCTTTGCCGTAACGATATGCTTCTGTTTTTCCGTCATCATCATATTCCGTGAATTCTGAATTTCCGAATGGATACACTTCGTAAATGCGTTGATCTTTTTTGATTTCCTGCACATTATTATTCGGGTTAGTTACTGGAATAATGGCACCATTTTTAACAAAAACCGGCAGCTTCCAAATTGGTACATCAAAATTATTGAGGATACGACCACCTTTATATTTTTCGCCTGTAAAATAATCGATCCATTCTCCGTCAGGCAAATAGATGCCGTTGCGGATGTCATTCCCCTTTTCATCTACACGTGTTTCCTGATAGATCGGTGCCACCAAAAAGTTGGGGCCGTACAAATACTGGTATTGTGTTGCCTTCCCAAGGGTATACTGATTTGCCTGTTCCAAAAACATCGCACGAATTATCGGCAGACCATCGACGGCCTGTTTAGCGATACTATAGCTATAAGGAACGAATTGAGATTTCAGCTTCAGGTAAAGACGGTTGATGGAAGTCGCAGGTTCGCCCAAAGCATGCGGATACTTTTCATTGGATCCCCAACCATCCATATTGAGTTCCATCGGTGTCCAGGTCTTCCATTGAAAGTCCCTGATATTAACCTTGAAGTTTTTTCCACCAAAGATTCCATCCATATCCGAGGTAATATTTGGCTGTCCAGAAAGACCTGAACCGATATATGTCGGAATGTGGAACCGAATATATTCCCAAACCCCACCTGTCTGATCCCCCGACCAAATACCAGCATAGCGTTGCGTTCCTGCCCAGCCGTCCAATGAAATAATAAACGGTCGCGCATTATTTCCATAATAAGGCATGATATGTCCCACATCAGCAACACCGTTTAAGCCAAAGGAATATCCCGGACCTACCCAGGCAACATCCGTCTTTAGTACCCTGACACCAGCATCTCGTACTTCCTTCACAATATCCCTTTGCAATAATGCACTGATGCTGTCTTTGGGATGTAGGTCAGACTGTGTCCATAGGCCAATTTCCACGCCATTTTTACGGGCATAATCCCCAAATTCTTTAAGGTTATTGATATTGCCATCCAAAGTTTCGGTCTGACCATACCCAGCACCGTAACCATCGTTTGGTAGTATCCAGCCCAACGGCATATCATGTTTTTTATAACGATCTATAACTGCACGGGCGGAAAATTGATAATTCCCTTTTTCACCATTCAGTGACTCTTTGGTTCCGCCATTTTCCTTTTGGCTCTCTTTGTAGCGTTTGCCGTCTTCAAACAAAATCCCCTTTTCATCTTCTTTCCAAAAATCCCTATTGTAAGCATTAAGATGCCCCTCGTACAAACCAAATTTTGGCAGAAGAATAGGGTTACCGGTCAACTGGTAAAAGTCATTCAGCAAAGGTACCGTACCATCATTGATCATAAAAAAGACATCCAGATAATCGGTCTCGTGCGATAACTTCACGCTACCTTTTGTCTTGGCACCGAAGGCATAACTCCCTTTCTTAAACGTGTGCCACAAAAAACCATAGCCATTCGTCGACCAAAAATAAGGTGTAGGCGATGCAACTCCCCCGTCGGTCCAGCTATTTTGATTCTCAATTGCTATGATCTTCCCCTTATGGGAGAAGCGACCATTTTGTACACCACCGCCAAAAAAGTACTCATCCTTATTTTCTTTTAATTCCAAGGAGACTTGTTTAGGTTCAAAAGCGATGGGTTTTAAACTCTCGACAACGACTTTATTTGTGATACGGTTTAGAATACTAAATTGAGAAGTCTGTTTATCTATGGAGAATACAATATCTTTGGTTGTAATTGTAGCTTTACTGCCATCGTCTTTTACGTCCAGCTCATTCACCACCTTACGCGGTTGTTCGACAAGGATCTTTGCCTCGGGTTTTGCCTCTGGATCACGGATAATACCGCCCTGAGTATCCTGAAACATTCTGAAAATATGATTTCCGTAAAAATCCAATGTCAGTCTTTGATTGTTTTCATATACAATCTCCACCGTCGTTGGATTAATTTTCTGTATGGCAATGATCTTGCTAACAGGAACAGTTTGTTCGATCTTATAATCAGCTGTCAGATGAGCCATCGCACAAACCTTATTCGATTGAAAAATAAATGGAGAAGCCAATCCCACCAATAAACCAACTTGCGCTTTTGTACTCCAAAAAGAAATCTTCATGTGTAGAATTTATAATGTTAAATCGCCTTGCTATGTTTCTATCCTTGTGATAGCTGCGAATGCTGTTAAATTAACATAACAATAATACAATAGTAAATCCAAGTAAAAAAGAGCTTGTGGAATGCAAACGATTGTCCAATAATAATGTTGCAGGAATAAAGTGACTGTGGGGAACTTCCCATCCAGCCCGGTTGGCCGGCGGTAGAAGAGCGAGAGAAAAGTCTCCAAACGAAAGAAGCCCTTGACTGTTTCCAGCAAGGGCTTC
>NZ_JBCNKE010000002.1:0-821349 GCF_039596235.1 Sphingobacterium sp. | reverse complement strand
TCCCCCTTCTTACCTGAAACGACAAATGTGTTTGCATCTTCCCATTTCGCTTCTGAAACCACGCGATTGGCTTCAAAAAAGAGATTATAAAAAGCATTTAAGGTTACGATATGGTGCCTGCTCATTATGGTATCTTTTTCATAGACCAGTAAATTATAATGTAAAAAACCGGGCTCAACAATAGTCTCGACCTGCATTTTCCTTTTCACTCCCTTAAATCGCTTTTTATTGGTTAAGTGTGCAAAATGATAATTCAATTTATCCACTTCTGCAAAAGCATCGAGTAGTACATCTATATCCCAGTCCATTTCATTCGCGATTTTCAAAACTGCCTCCTTCAATATTTTTACTGTTAAAGCCTTTTTGGAATGATCGTCTTTTAATTGGAAATATTCCTGAAAATCAAACTGTTTATAATAGTTTACCAAAGAGTAAATCCCTTTAATCGGTTTATCAATCTTTTCCTGCTGGGTAGGCTCGATCAAATAAATCCTCAATCCCGTCGAGCCTATTTTTATCTTCCGAAAAAACTCATGTTCGATAAAATTGGCTATAATATACATTTCACGAGCCATTCTGGAGTATAAAACCGATCGGTCTGAGGCATCACTCCAAATAAAACATTCTAAATACATATCGGCTTTTTTTTATTAAGGTTGTAGTAAATTTTATGATTGAAGGGCATTCTTTACAACCAAATAAATGGCTAATTAAAGCATAAGCTACCATAACAAGTAGCTTATGCTTATTCCTATATAAAAAGAAGAAAAGTTCTGGATTAAATATAAATATGCCATTTACTGGTATCTCTATTTCGTAGCACCATTTCAATTTTTTGTTCATCCATGGTTGTGGCCAGATCAAACTCTTCCATAAACTCTTCCACGATAGCGTGCTCAAGGACAAATTTCCTGGTTAGCTTATCTTCATCCAGTTTATACTCAAATCTGATACGTTCCAGTTCCCCCTTCTTACCTGAAACGACAAATGTGTTTGCATCTTCCCATTTCGCTTCTGAAACCACGCGATTGGCTTCAAAAAAGAGATTATAAAAAGCATTTAAGGTTACGATATGGTGCCTGCTCATTAAGGTATCTTTTTCATACACCAGTAAATTATAATGTAAAAAACCGGGCTCAACAATAGTCTCTACCTGCATTTGTCTTTTCACTCCCTTAAATCGCTTTTTATTAGTTAAGTGGACAAAGTGATAATTCAATTTGTCCACTTCCGCAAAAGCATCGAGTAATACATCTATATTCCAGTCCATTTCATTCCCAATTTTCAAAACTGCCTCCTTTAACATTTTTACGGTTAGAGCTTTTTTGGAATCATTGTCTTTTAATTGTAGGTACTCCTGAAAGTCAAACTGTTTATAATAATTGACTAAGGGGTAAATCCCTTTTATCGGTCTATCAATCTTTTCCTGCTGAGTTGGCTCGATCAAATAAATCCTCAAACCTGTGGAGCCTATTTTTATCTTCCGAAAATACTCGTGCTCGATCAAGTTGCAGATCACAGACATTTCTTTTCCCAAAATAATGTAAGGTATAGTCACATCCACCGTAGTGACATCAATAAAACATTCTAAATTCATTGCATTTTTCTTTTCATTTAGGATGTAGTAAATTTTATGATTGAAGTGTATTCTTAACAATCAAATTAATGGCTAATCAATTAAAGCATAAGCTACCCATAACAAGCAGCTTATGCTTATTCCTATTCAAAAAGAAGAAAAGTTCTGGATTAAATATAAATATGCCATTTACTTGTATCTCTATTTCGTAGCACCATTTCAATTTTTTGTTCATCCATCGTAGTTGCCAGATCAAACTCTTCCATAAATTCATCCACGATAGCGGGTTCTAAAATAAATTTCCTGGTTAGCCTATCTTCATCCAGTTTATACTCAAATCTGATGCGCTCCAGTTCCCCCTTCTTACCAGAAATGACAAAGGTGTTTGCATCTTCCCATTTCATCTCAGAAATTATGCGGTTACCTTCAAAAAAATGATTATAAAAGGCATTTAAGGTTACAACTTTATGCTTGCTAATTAAATTACCTTTCTCTAACACAAGCAAGCTATAATGATAAAATCCTGGCTCACTATTAGTCTCTAACTGAATTTGTTGCTTAACTCCTTTAAAGCGTAGTTTGTTTGATAGGTGTATAAATTGATAATTCAATTTATCTACTTCTGTAAATGCATCAAGTAATACATCTATATCCCAGTTCATTTCGTTTGCAACCTCCAAAACTGCTTGCTTCAAAAGCTTTATAGTTAAAACCTTCTTGGAATGATTATCCTTTAGCTTGAAATATTCTTGAAAATCAAACCTCTTATAGTAATTCACTAATGGATAAACGCCTTTAATAGGTTTTTCAATTCGTTCCGGCTGATCAAGTTCAGTCAAAAAAATCCTTAATCCTGTCGAGCCGATCTTAATTTTACGGAAGTATTGATGTACAATATACCTACAAATAACCGAGATTTCCCTCCCCATAATAGAATAGGGGGTTACATCTTTAATATTTTTAAATTCAATGAAACATTCTAAATGCATAATTTATTACCGTTTAATATAAGTTGGATTTTTTCTAGGATCAGGTTGGAATTGTTTGGGAGGCAAATCAACCCAATTTCCAGTAGTCATAAAATACTGAGTAACATAATATAGCTCTACCATTTTAGCCATCTCTCTACCTGGCACTGGATAGGCTACCCAACGCCACCCATAAACACTACCATCTTTAGACTCACGATTAAACTTGTTCACCTGGTACTGAGGCCGGTTTTGAGGAAAATCCACATTTCCGGTAATGCCATATTTCTGTACGGTCATGTCTATTCCAAACGGACTACCGGTATAAATTACATATACTCCATGAGTATTTTGATTTTTATTACTATTTCCATGTACATAAGATTTTGGGACGGCGCCTGTTCTTCCTGCAATTTCACAGGCCATTTTATATAATGATGCCTCCCTTGCATCAAGACTTGATCCAGCGCCTGCAGTTAGAGGCATCGCTACCGCCGTAACTGTAAGACTTAACGATCTGGCCGCAAAAGCTGCTGTGGCAGCTAAATCTATAGATACTTCAAGCCCCGTTGTAAAAGTAACTTCTTTTAAGTACTCCGCAAATACTCCGGAAAGAGGGATGGAAACCGCGCCCCCTGGAGCCATAGCAACCTGATCCTCATCCGAGGAACTTGTGGTGGTTCCTGAAGCACTTTCCATGCTTCCCGCAGACCCATCGCTATTACTGCTTGCATATCCACTTTCCTGTTCGTCTCCCTGTAAGGCATCAGAAGTAAGTTCGTGAACCAGGTTATTAAAGTCTAACGCTTCCTGAAACTGATCAAACGCATGATTCCCTCCGCTCCAATAAGCAATCTCCTGCGGGGTCATGATCTGCATACCTACACTCATTACTTCCAGGCCTTTTAATCCTAAAGGATCTACAGTCGTCACCGGGTTACAGCTCATGGCATGATATGGACTTAACACTTGTTGCCCGTCGTCATCGGCCATTGGATCTATACTTAAGAAACGGCCAAGTTGCGGATCATACTGTCTGTTATGGAAATCCATCCATCTAAGATTTAGCTCCTCCCGGTACTCATTACCCTGGTAGCGCTGACGGTTAGTTAAACTGCCGGCTGCGGCGCTGCCCATGCCGGCCATCGGCAGGCCGTAAGGGTAATAGTGCTTCTCTTCAATCAGTATGCCCGGCTCCTGGCTCACCAGCATATTGTCAAAATAGGCTGGCATCTGACTTTCATTGCTTAGGTAAACGGCAACGTATCCGTTCTGCGGCGCTACTATGGTTTCTTCCTGTTGCATACCTACCGCTGCCCATTCATCGGCGCCGGTGGCCTGCCACAGCTGGCTGTGCTGGGGCTGTAGTTGCATGCGCTCGTCGAAGAACAGGTAGTTAAGGTAAGCCTTTGGTGCCCGGGGGTCGGTAGCAGCTTCTTTGAGGCTTTCAAATGCCTGTAGCGCTTCTGCACTGTTAAACATCTGGTTGGCCATATCAGTACCTACGCCCAGCTCTCCGGGAGGCAGACTCCCCGATACACCGGCTACGCTGCTGATGATTTGGGCTACTATGTTGTTTTCTGGATTAGTGGATTTATCACCCAGACTGTTATAGAGGCTAATGGCATCAATATGCAACTTATCGCCTTCCATTACTTTTAGCAGGATTGTTGAGGCTACCATTTTTTCAGGGTAGCTTCCATCCAGTTCTGCGGCTTTGGTATCGCTAGTGCTCAGGCTTCCGGGCTTGTCTTCCCGTACGGCGCTGAGGTTATCAAAGATTTGCTCTTCATTATTGGCATTTGCCAGTTCATTGCTGGCCTGATACTGCTGGGCCATCATACCTCCGGGAATGACTTCTGAGGTTTGTGATGAAGACACAATGCTACGGATATTGCCCAGGTGGTCTTTTACGAAAAACTGCTCCTGTGGCGTAGTTTTCGTCATATCGGTACGGCCTTCGGCGGTACTCAGCTGTTGCAGTATGTCATTTTTATACAATCCATTGGCCAGGTAATTCAGTTTGGTAGTGCTGGCCTCGGCCATCAGCTCCTGTACTTTGTTCCCTTTTGCATCGTAGCTGTAGTAGATCTTATACCCGTTACCAAAGGTGATGACCTGTGGCTTGTTGAAAGAGGTATAGGTGATGCCGGTGATGTTCTTGCTCTTGTCTTCGGTAAGGTTACCGCTCACATCATAGGAGTAGCCTTGTGCCGTTCCTTGCTGGAAATCGCCTACGCCATAATTGCTGGTGTTCTGGTCAATTACTTTGTCGATCTTATTACTATTGGTCTGGTAGGTGTACACGAGGCGGTCCAGGGCCACGGGGGTCTGGGTACCGGGGATCACACCTGATCGGTTCATGCGCAGGATATTACCATTGACATCATAAGAGGCGGACTCCAAAAAGTTCTTGTTGGCTATGGTCCAGCTGGTGGGTACATTGCTGCCAGTGGCGGCGGCTTCGTTATAAAAGGCATTGGTCATACGGCCGGCTTTATCGTACCAGTAGCCATAAGCATTGGCAGTAACATTGCTGCCGCCCGATCCCCTCCAGACCATACCGGTAGGCAGGCCGTCGTATCGGGCCAGTTCATAACCGTAGTCATAACGCAGGGCTTCGCCAAAAGTAACGCCTTTGCCGCCTTTATCTCCGGTAAGGGCATATTGTTCATTGATCCCTTTGAGCTCTCCTCTTACCGTGTAGGTAAAGGTCTGGGTCTCTGCCCCATTACCCACTTCTTTGGTCAGTATGCGGCCCAGCTCATCGTAGGTGAACTTGACCATACGCTCCCAGCCTTTGTTATTGATCTTGCGGCTGCTTTCCTGAAGGCGACCGCTATAGTCTTCGTACAGGTTGGAGGTGATTTGCAGGCTGCGCACATTTCCACCGGTTACGGTTGCATTGTGGCTCAGTACCTCGGTAAGGATTTGTCCAGTATAATTATATTGTATCGCAGAGGTATCAATGGCTCCGCTGGCATTCTGACTCAGTGTATAAATAGGGCGACCCAGGCTATCGTAGTACACTTTACTATAGATCCAATCTTGCAGGCCGGTAGTGGCGCCGGGTGCTTTGATGATCTTTACGGCGGTCCCGGTCAGGCGACCGTAGGTGCTGTTACCTTGTACATAGGCTTCTGCAGTGGCATTAGTGCTCAGCCAGGGCTGTATAAAGCTGCTGCTGAAGGACTGGCTGCTTAAGGGGGCATTGGTATAATCGTCGTAATAGTTATAGCTCAGGATCTCGGTATTGGTGATGCCGGTTCCCGGAGGCAGGGTGCCTTTTCCGGCACCCCAGATATAGTAGTGCGGCTGGCTGGACGTAGCGGAGGAACCCTGGCTCTGTGCCTGTGCCTGCCAGAAGGCACGGGTATTATTATCGGTCAGTAATCCGGTGGCGATCACGCGGTTACTGTTGTCGTGAAACACCAGTTCCCATTTACCCATACTGGCTTCCAGGGGGCTGCGGCGCATGACGGTCTTACCGGCCTTATCATATACCAGTTCGGTAAAGCCGGTCTCACCGGGTTTATGGATGGCTACCTGGCGGCCCATCGCATCGTACTGGTACTCAAAACAGAGCTCCTGCAGTATGGCAGTAGTCATTACCCAGTTGCTCTTGATCGCATCGGTGGCTTTGGGAGTGATGGTAAAGCGCAGGCGATCAAAATCATCATAAACATAGTAGGTGATGCCATAAATATTGGTTACTCCATTTATGTCGGAAGTGGAACTGAGCAGGTTACATTCGTATATTAATTTACCCTTCCGATCACTGAAGGCAACTTTTATTGAACCGTCTGCATTCGTTATCCGGTTTCCGACAAGTGTTCCGTTTCCGTAAATGCTGCTGCTTACCGGCAGGCCATTACTAATGCTCCAGAGGCGAATATTAGCTTCCGGTTTAAACGCTGCGTCATAACCGGCATTCAATATACTGGTGGTTACGGTACCCCGACCCTGACCTATGCGACTTTTACCCGGAGCTTGTGTGGTTACACTACGTTCGGTTGGTGTACTGGTATTTATGGTTTGCCCCACAGAAATTACGCCTGGGGAACTTATGCCGGTGGCTTCTTCGGGGTAGCGGCTGGCATTATGGTAGTTTACTGAACCGGACAGGGCATTGTTGTTATAAAAGGCCAGGCTGGAACTATATGGCTGGAAGCTGTACTGATTACCTCCTGTTATACGGGTGTCTACGGGTGCCACTGTATGCTGGTAGTTGCCACTACTGGTTTTGTAGGTATAGTTATTTACCTGCTGGTCTGTTGCCCCATGTGCATTGGTATAGGTGGTGGTGATCGCTACTTTGGTTGGATCAGGCTGGCTCAGGTACATACTTTCTATGGGTGTAGACCTGCGCACTTTGGGTATATACGTACGGGTATAGTTGACTTTTGATTTAATGTTACTGGCAGGTAGCGGTACGGTTACGGTACTGGTACCGGGTACTGCTGTCTGGCTGAGATTGGGCGTATTCTGCGCCCGCACGCTGCTGCAGGCCAGGCCCAGCAGCAGGCTTAAGGATATATATCGGAGCTTTTGGAAAGCGTTCATAAATTATATTTTTGTCTGGTTAAAGGGGTTAGTACTGGGCGCCGATTCCATATTCGGTTTGTTTCAGGATGTTGCCGTCCTGGTCGCGGGTCAGCACCAGGCGACCCAGCCCGTCGTACTCGTAAAAGGTCATACGGCCCAGGGCATCGGTGGTTACCGATGTACCAAATAATGGCGTGTAGCGGTAGTTTTCCATCACAGCACCGACCGGGTGTATGCGGATCTCTTCCAGGGCTATATAGCCGCTGTTGCTATGGAAGCCGATTTTCTGGCCGGTTGCCGTTGGGGTAAACAGCACTTCATATTGCTTATACTCTCCTTTCTGTGCAATTTGGTTCAGGCTAAACTGGGTACCGCCTTCTATACCAAAGGCTGGCACAGCATTGGAGGAGGCCCAGAAGGTAGCCCGGTATTTTTTGCCCGATTCCAGACTGCTGGTATAGAGTTCCTTGGTGGTACTACCAACCGGTTCCAGTACATATACGCCTTTGCCTACAAGCGGCTTGCTCACCGGAACGGTATAGCCTATACTGGGTATGCTCATCACGGAACCATTATAAAAGCTCAGGTGTGCACTGTTACTGGTGAGGTTCTGCTCTGCTGCCGCCTGATCAAATCCGGCATAGACAATTTCGTGCTGGCGGGCATTCACTACATCGGCGGTCTTCTTACCGCTCAGGGTGTCCCAGATCATGGATTTATACGCATCACTCTGCGGCACGTAGGTTTCTACAGGATTGCCTTTGGTATTGAACTTTTCTACATTGCTAACCTTCAGTACATAGCTAGCCATTGCGCCCGGATTGGCGTATGTATTGCTCACCTGCGGTGAAATAGTGTTTTGTGAACCCATATATGTGCTGTAGCTCAGGGGCTGATCAAGGGCGGTGTTGTACACGACTTTATTGATGACGCTGTTACCAACGGTGGTATATTGGAACAGGGAAGCGTTTAGCAGTCGGGAGTTGCTGTTGCGGGTACCGGAATTGGTACCGTTTAGCCAGGTTTCGGTGGCTACTACTTTTTCCATATCGTCCGTAACCATTTTTGCCAGTACGGTACTGGTATCGGGAGTGAGGTCATAGTTATAGATGGTCCGCTGTTCGGTATAATTACCATCGCTGTTATGCTGGCGTACGCTTTTCAGGTTGTTGCGGCTATCGTAACTATAGTCTGTATAATAGGTTGCGTAGGTGGTAGAACCGGTATAGATCTTCTCTGTTTTCTGGTTTACCAGGGCTACTCCTTTAAAGGGGCGGTATGGGTCTTTTACTAAGCGGTAGTAATACAGGTTCAGACAGGAAGTAAAGCCCTGGTACACCTTCGGATCATAGGGACTTGCGTCTTTGATATGGGTGGGTACGGCATTGGTGTCCAGTACTTTTAAGGTCTGGGCACTGGTGCTGTCAATAATAAAGTTGTATGCATAGTTCTCCTCTTTTACAATATATCCGTTATTATCAAATGATTTGATGATTACAGGAAGGCCGAGTTCCCATGTGCGTACGTACTGCTTGCGGGTAAACGGGAAACCGATATGGCTGATGCCTCCTCCTACTACCTGTGTCCGGGCCGGGCTTGCTCCATCTTTAAAATTGGTAAAGGTGTAGTCTGTTCTGCTGATCGATGCACCGGCTGCATCTTTTTTCAATTCGCTTACGGTAGAGTATCCATGATTGCTTCCGCGTGCGAAATAACCGGGGTTCATAAAGTTCTCGTAGCGGTAGAAAGTATGAATATCATTATTGCTGACATTGGCATAGTGGGAGATCACATCGAATACGCCACCGGGCAATAAATACTGACCATCGCTGTAGCTGAAACTATGTGTGTACCAGTTATTCGGCTCATTTTCATCTGAGATGACTACATCTTTCAGCCTTAATCCATCTCCGGTAGTACCGGTACCGGTCCAGTTCTGGCTGGGAATCAGGTCGGAACTGACAACGGTAAGTGCGTCATTGCTGCTGTAGCTAAAGGTGGCTTTGCTACCGGTCGCACTGGTAATGGTTTTCAGTATACCATATTGCATAGAGGTCTCATCAGTAGTCCGCGTGGTTAGGTCTGGCAACGAGTGTCCTTTGTGGCCTAACAGTGATGTTCCTCCGTTGTAATAGCCATAATAATCCAGTCCCCTACCAAAGCGTCTTTGTTTTTTATCATTATAACCAAAGGTGTACAGCCTGCTGGCGCTTCCGCTATTCATATCTACGACATTAATGCCTTTTAGCTTCAGGCTGTAGCGGTCGGGCTCATCTCCAAGGTAGGTATTGGTTTCTTCCAGTGAACTCTGGGCAGATGGTGTATGGAAATAGCTATAGTCAAAGGTGTATTTCATTTGCTTATCCTGCTCTTTATAGAGGACGGCATCCAGTTTGGAAAAATAGGGATATGCCTGATTGCCTGCGGTGCTGGCATGGCGCTGCAGTTCCAGGCGGGTATTTACGGTATCGTAGACCAGTTCGATTGTTTTACCGTATGGCAGGATTACCTGCTTTACTAATTGATAGGTATCTACCGTTTGGGAATAAGGGTCACTACTTCCACTGGAAAAGGTGTCTACCGCTACATTTCCGGTTTCCTTTACCTGGTACCAGGTGGAATCGGTGACGAATCCGGGTGGCATAATAAAGGTCTTGTAGGTATATAATACCGTTTCATTATCTGTGGTCAGGATCTTATCCAGCTTCCAGCTGACATTGATGCGGCTATCCTGTCCGCCAATAGCCAGTTCGGTATCATACTGCCCTCCGCAATTGGAGAGATGATACCACATATACGGGCTGCGAAAATAGGGCTTTACCTGTCGGATTTCTTTTACGGAAGGACTGAAGAAATATACCGTACCGGTTTGTCTGTCGGTAACACGAATATCTATATCCTGCCCGTAACGGTCGCTGTACGTTGTGGGTGCGGTATAGGGCTGACCGTTTACAAAGAACTGTACTCCGTATTTTTCCTGGCTGCTGACAAAGATGCCGCCGTCCTGTCCTATATAAAAGGTAAACTGCATGGAACCCACGCTTACGTTATATTCATCACTTTCGGGATCGCGATATACGTTCTGATCGGCCCGCTGTGTCGGGTTTTCCTTGCTCACTACCAGGCGTCCTTTATAATGCGTATATTTTTTGATGAGTGCTGCATTGGACGCAATAATTCCATCATTAGATACGGAGCTACCGGCGGAATACCATTCATCAGGAATACCTTTTACGGATCTGTTTATGCCCCCTCCCACGGCCAAGGACCAATGTGTGCCAGCTACACCGGCAAATTCCCGTACGGGCACGCCTTTGGTATTGTAGGACAGGGAAACTCCCAGCTCATTATTTTTCAGCTGATAAGAGGTAATGGGGATGCTGATATTGGCGACTCCGGTGTAGTGATCTACCGAGTACAGCTTACTCACATCCTGTGCTGTGGCGGTGGCCAGGGTACATAGCCCGAGGACGACCGATGGCAGGCGTTTACGCAATCGACTCATAAATTTGTATTTTGTATTTAGCATAAATGAAAAGTTTAGATTTATATAGTCTATATTTTATACCCCAATCTTATAATCCAGGGGCTGTTGATGCCCGATTTATCATTGAGGAAATTATAGCCTAGCAGGAAGGTACCCTGTTGATTGCGGCTGATGCGATACGTCTTCATCAAGCCGATATATGCGGCATCCTGCAACAGGCCCATAGCGGTGTGTACATTGGAAGCATTGCCGTAGCGCTCCTGTATGGCCACATAAGGGCGGTTGAGCGGGCGCAGGATCTTCTCATACCCACCCTGCAGGCTGATGCCCCAGATCAGCTTGCCATCAAGAAATACCCGGCCCGTTACCCCTTCATAGCTTAATTTCAGGTGTTGCCAGTCGCGGCCCAGTCCAAGACTACCGTCCACCCCCACACCCAGGCTAATGCGCGGACTATAGCGGAAGGCCGCATTGATACCCGCCTGCAACATGACCGGCTTCTGGCCATCGGCAGAGGCCCTCTGGGTTTGTAAAGTATATTGATACTCCCAGCGCTTCCAGAAAGGAATACCGCGCATAGGATTGTTCAGGTCTTCTTTAGGATTGCGAATACCTTGCCTGGCTTGTTTTATCTTGCCTTGTGCATCCTGCACCTCGTTACGTACATCCTTTACCTTTTGAGTCGCGCCCCTCACTTTATTAAGTTGTTTCTCCACGCCCAGTTGCTTGCTGAAATCCTGTACCTGCCGGGCAGCTTGTTGCTGCACCTGCTGTAACTGGCTGCCAAATTGCTGTTCCAGCGCTGCATTCACCGAACTTTTGGTCTGAAAGCCCATCTGTTGCAAGTCCTTAGCGCTAAGATTATTTCCGTTTATCCCTTGTTGGGTATAGGGATTCAGCATTTCATTAAAGCCCTCAATGCCCTGCAGGAGGTCCAGCGCCTTTTGTTCGGCCGCATCCGGGTCACTGACGATCTTCTTCCAGTACTGCATCTGCTGGGCCGCATAGCCATAAGTACGGTTCAGCTTTGTTAACTCCGAACCGAAGGCCGATTGGCTCAGCAGCCGGTTCAGTGCATCGCTGCGCTTTTTTAACTGGGTATTCAAGTACTCCTGTGTATTCAGTTGATTATTTAACTGGTCCATACCGGGTACGGATAATCCGGCACCGGGCACTTTCTGCTGTATAAAAGATTGGATTTTTTGGAGGCTGTCCAGCGCCTTTACCGGCTTATTGCCCGCCAGTCGGCGTAACATACCGGTGTCTGCTGTTTTGCGGAGGCTGTCAAAACTAACTGCATTCAGTTGCTGATATTGGGCGTACAAGGCACTATCACTACGCCGGATTTTGGCTACGGTGCGTGCTTCCTGTCGCTGCAGCCTGCGCAACATGCGCCGCTGTATCCTGGCGGATTTCTGCTGATACTGCAGGTGTTGCCGGTACTGCTGCCTGATATACACTTCGGCAACATGCACAACTTCGGTACTGTCCTCTATCATGGATAGATTATCCTGGGCATAAGAAGATCCTATGCTACAAACAGAAAGAAAACAAGGCAATAAAATACGGATGTTCAATTACTGAAATTTAGGAAAGAGGAAATGGCTATTGTTGAAGAAGTACCGAATAATATGGAGGATCTTAGTTGATTAATGACTTATAATTGATTTTTTCTATCTGTAGCACTAGAATCATTTTTTGAAATTGCGATTGGTATTTTTGAGGATGTGCAAATTTAGCTTTATCCCATAGTGGCATTTCGGGAAAAACACCCTTTATTTCTGTAGTATTTTTCCCGTTTTCAATAATCCTACGGTGAATACCAATAGAGAAAATTGAAATAGATACCACAAGCAGTAAGGCAACGATTTTCAATAATTGGGTTAGCGTCAAATTAAATCTCATAAAGAAAGCAATACCTATCAATACTTTGCAATTGGGTTATAAAGTTTCAAAGGATCGGCAAAATTAGCCTTATCCAAGAACGGTATTTCGGGAAAAACACCCATTATTGTTGTGGTATTTCCCCTTTTCAGTTGTTTTTAAATTAAATACCTATCGGAAGAAATAAAACAGATGCCACAAGCAGTAAGACAACAAATTTCAATAATTGGATCAGCGTCAAATTAAATCTCATAAAGAAAGCATTAAGGAAATATCTAAATATCAATTAGTTGCCAAAACTGCCATATTTCTCTTCATTGAGAGCAAAACTATTATTAATTAAAATATTATCTAAATTTTTTAGCACAAAATATGTTGGTTTAACCTTACCTTTGGTTGGTTAAACGATACATAATATGAATATTAACCAATTAACAGCTTCCAGAATAAAGGAATTACGATTACAAAATGGGTTAACAGCTGAAGCAGTGGCACAGGCTTTAAACATTTCAAGAGGTTCTTATAGCCAATTAGAAAATGGACATGTTGAAATTACAATCAATAGGGTACAATTGCTCGCTGAGATTTTTAATGTCCCCGTAGCAGAAATTATTCCTTCCACTACAACGTATCATCAAAGTTATAACCATAACAATGGAGGAGTTAACGGTAATCACAACAGCACAAAAACAATGAATAATTTTTTTGCAGATAAAAACAATATATCCAAGTTTGTTGAAATAATAAAAGACGTCCTAACTCATCAAAATGATAATTCGATAAAGGAAGTTTGATTCCTCACCAACGCTTGCCAAAACTTATCCCCAAAAAGCAGTAAGCCTGCCAGGGGGTATTACGCTGTTGTAGCAGTACCGGTACAGTGTTGGTATAGAGGGTAATTTGTGCGCCGATCTGGAACTGCTGTACAAAACCCGAAGACCGCTCTGGACTGAACTCGACAGAAGGACTGATATTTATACCTGGAATGATGCGCAATTCATTCAACCCTTTACTACAGTGGTCGGCACCCAATATGCGGTTACGGTTCAGGAACAATTGCTCATTGGCCGTTGTATAGGTTTCGGAGCTGGCAAAAGGTTGCTGTGCGGCATCGTAGCGGAGCAGATACAAGTAAACGGGTTTGAGTAAGGCCATAGATACACCGACCTCTATCGTCGCTATCAGACTTATGTTCCCCTGCAATACCGAAGGGATAACCGTCCATTCCCGTCCATAACCCAGTTGAACAGTGTACACTTTATACTGTTTACCATATATATACGGTTTAAGACTTGCCATGCTGCGATAAGCCTTATCGTTTCGTTGCTACTGAGTTTCTTTTTCATGCCTGATCTCTGCAAGCTGAAAACGGATAAGACTCTGAATATTTTTATCTTTCTGAATATGATAGTGTACCTGCGCGCTCCAGTCGTTGGTATGTAAACGGCCACCCACATATAAAGCCTAATGGTACATACTATCGGTACCCCAATATTTGAATTGATCGATTTTGCTTTTTGCTCTGTTTTGTCTTGTTCGTGCAGATTGCTGTAAATCCGACTTCTTTCCTTTGATGGATTGCCATACCTTATCCTGTGCATAAATTTATCCTTTAGTTACCAACAAAATTGAGGTCATGCTAAGACAAACTGTGACGCGGCCTTTACTGGTTAAATAAAAAAATGCCTTATGGCAACAGAGACATAGCTTCGGATTAAGTTCAAAACCGTTATTGGTGGGCCATTCCATGCCCCTGTTCCTGGTATTTCCCTACAACTTCAGTCATGCGCCTAGGATGCAGCTTTCATTGAGGTTGTAAATTATTTGTGCATATAGTTTTATTTCACATTTTTGTGCAGTATTTTAACCTTGAATTTTCCTGATTCACCAGAAATGAAATACTAATGCCTTGATTTTCAAAAGGCAACTCTACAGATTTGAGCTGTAAACATTTTTGCAACCAAATCGAAGGTTATGATAAATATTGCACAAAAGCTTCACCAGGAACTTAGACAGCAACTTCATGAACTGGATTATGAGGGAATTTCGGGTTTGGAATATTATAAAAAAGCCCACCAAATATCTTGCAGTATTCTAAGGCGGCTACGCTCTGCCTTAACTGGATATAAATTCAAACAACCCGAAGAAGAAATTGAGTTTTTCAAAACGATAAAACCAAAACTTCACGCGGAGGTATTATTCTATATAGAATGTTACCGAATGGAATTAAATAGTCCGACAATAAGGGATAAAAAGGCTCAACTATCTTATCTCAAACAACTGTCCATTCATTATTCGCAGTTATTGAATCAAAATAATTTGCTTAAATTATACTTTGTCACTGAGCGGAATGAGGAGGATAGGCTTTTGTTTCTGCGATCCAGTAATATCAATAGCTTTATCCCCTTTGACCCCTTACAGGAATTTGATGAGGTATTTCCCCCTGCCAGTACCGAATTTGCCAAGATTATAGCTTATCAAAGAATATTGGAGGAAATCAATGAGAAAGCTATGGCTATTCGCAAAGGGAAAAAACAACCACCTCCAAACGAAACTTCCGCTCTGAACTGGACGGGAACGAAGATTGAACTTGTTGAATTAGGCTATGCCTTACATTCTGCCAAAAGTATCAATAATGGCAAAGTGGAACTAAAAAAGATCATGATGGGGCTCGAACAGCTTTTCAATGTAGAGATCGGGCAGTATTCAAGATACTTCCAAAGCCTGATGATCCGACAGGGTTCCCGAACTCCTTACACCGAAAAACTAAATGGAAATTTGAGCCAAAGAATGGATGATGCAGATCTGGGAAAATATTAATAATTATCCTTAATGAATGGGCAGAATAAAATTCTACCCATTTTTTTGTGCCAAATTTATCCATTTTCAAAAGAAATTTTGATAAAAATCCCGCCAATGTAATTACATAGCATTACATATTACCACTTGTTGATAATCAACAACTTACAGTAATACCGCTGATAGTTTTATAATCAAAAGCCCACTTTTTCATCTACTAAACCAGCCCCAAATACCATAAATGTAATTACATGCGACTGTCAAAGCCCCGCAGTTTTCTGTAGCAATTTTGCATTGTAAACAAACACAAATGTTGAACAATCAAAATGATAAGCGATGCTACAACACATTACATGGACGCAATTCATAATTGCCATACTCGGTCTACTGGTCATTTATTATGTGGCCTATTTCATACGGTTCCATCGTAACCAATACTCCAGATTCCTGGATAAGCTTGAAGCAGATACCATTAATGACCTAGAAGAAGAACCAGTCGAGAAAGAACAAAAAGAAGCAGAAGAACTGCTCAACCAACTGGAAGTTTTGGTAAACAGAATACGCATAGGCATTTTGGAAAAGGCAGGCACTGAGGCGACCAAAAATCAAATCCTTACCGGATTGGCAGAAGAAGTCGCAAGCTTTGGCGGGTTAAGCCAGCCTGCCTACCAACATGCTCTAAACAACTATATCATTGAACATGCCATCAGAATTTGCGGGGTGGAAATTACCGAAGAGGAATTAACGCATACCTGGAATAGCCTTCCCCGCTTTCGCTAACTAAAATCAAATTATCATGAAAAAAACAATGCAAATTATCGGCGCCTTAGGCTTTACAGTGATGTTGCTAAGCGCTTGCAACCAAGAGTTTATCGCCGAGCAACCCATTTCCAAAGTAAATGAAAGCGGTGGGTATTTACCTTCAACTGGACCTGAACAGAACTTAGTAAGTGTTAAAGCTGGCTTCCTTGTATTTCCAAACATGGAGGTTTTTAATAACACGATCAAAGCCCTACAAAGTGGAAAAGACCTGGAAAACTGGGAAGGGCAATTTAAGAATTATGAATCGTTCCGAAGCCTAAGGCAAAAATATGAATCAACGAAGGAAAGTCTTGCTGAGAATCCATTAATGAATATGGACATGCCGGATGTCTATTTCAGAACAATTCTAAGTTCTAATGGTAGAGTTCAGATCGCAGATACATTATACCAATTTGAACCCGAAAAGGAAAAGGTTATTGCTTACGCCATCCCCGTTCGTCAGGCAGACGAGATTATAAATGGAAAGTTGCCGGCAGCTTCGGCCAAGGGAGTGGCGACCTATTTTCCGACAATAAGCTTAATGCCGTTTCCACGTTGGGAAGACAACCCGGTGCGTGTTGATGATCCACAAGCGTGGAATGTCTGTGATTTCCCAAATGCATTTCTACTGCCCTGGTGGGGCCAGAAAGGTGGTAGTATTTACCATGATGACAATGGAGTCGAATTACCCCGCGATAATGGAAGAAGAATCAGGATCGACTATCATCGCTGGCGGGTTGGATATGTATTCTATTCCAGCATTGGGGTAAGGGTAAAGATATATAAAGATACCCGCCTGGCCGGTTGGCTTTCAAATATCCGGATGGATAAGGTAAGTATGGAAGCGTGCACTAAGGGAAAGATCATTACCCCGGGATTATTCCCTGTCAATTTCAGTGAGAATGCAGCCGTAAGTGCATCAAATACCAACGAGCTGGAAAGGACTTTAAAATGGTCTTCGGCTCCGATGCATACCGAAGTAGTTCCTGAGCATTTCAATTTCCATTTTAAGGCTTATTTCAGAACAAAGCCAGTGGAGCGGTATATCAGGGAATAACATAATAAAACCACCAGTGAAGAGGATTTTAGTGTGGCAGTGAGGTGGTAAAATAGCCTTTAGGGGCTGGGGAGGAGCAGGTTGTTTGGAGTATAGAGTTGGTTTTGGCTCCTCCCCTTATTATTCAATATTAATTTCTAACCAGGTCGGGGATTGGGATAATGTAGGGTTGATTTGTGTGAGTGGTAAGTCTCTCCCCACCTTTTTATGCCCATACTCGCCGTTTTGAACAGCGAATATGAAAATTCAGAAAATACAAAGAAGACAAAAGGGTATTAAAACAATAATGGTCGTAGTAATAATTGCCAGTACGATCACAACAGTTTATAGTCAGGATGGAGCTGCAGGAATACAGGCTGCTAATACTCAAGTCCGATCTTATTTTGACAGCGGCACCCAATTAATGTATGGTGTCGGCGCACTGTTAGGACTGATCGGTGCGGTTAAGGTCTTCCAGAAATGGAATGCCGGCGATCCGGATACTAGTAAGGTTGCTGCATCATGGTTTGGCTCCTGTATTTTCCTCGTCGTAGTAGCCACCATCATCCGCTCCTTTTTTGGCATTTAATCTTAAAAAAATACAATCATGCACCAACAATTAAAAGAATCATTATGGGCATATATTGTCCATAACAACCCAGAATTAATGTTCAATCTCCAGGAGGAATATTCCGTCACCCGTTATCTTGAAGACAAAGTAAGCAGTGTTATGCCTAAAGTCCTACAGTTACTGGAGCAGGATAAACCTGGCCATGTTATTCTTGAGCTTTGCATGGAGGAATTGACCAGTGATCTTAAACCTTCAAAATACCATTACATTAAAAAAGTCCTCAAGCAAGAATTCGAGCTCTTTTATGAACGGTTTAAAGAAGAAGGCATCTTGACTTATGAAGCCATTAACCTTATTGAACATTGCGAACCTGTTTTTAAAGAGTTATGCTTTTGCCGGGACAACGAGGATAATGGGCTGATCTGGGCCGGGGTTACCAGTGCCACTGCAGAATATCTTAGGCAATTCCATTCTCAGTCATAAAACATTTACCAATGGCCAATAGTGTTTATAAGATCAATAAGGGGATCAATAAATCGATAGAATTTAAGGGGCTTAAAGCGCAGTACATCTGGTATGTTGCTATAACCATTCTCACCTTACTCATCCTTTTCTCCATCTTGTATTTTCTTGGCCTTAGTCAGTATGTATGTCTGGTAATTGTGGGAGGAACTGGTTTCTGGATTTTAAAAGTCATTTTCGGCTTGAGCAAAAAGTATGGGGAACATGGCCTGATGAAGGCCATGGCAAAGAAAATGGTTCCTACTGTTATCAAGTCAAATGACCGGAACATATTTATTAAACCTAAAAAATAAGAACAATATGGAAAGGCAATTACCAACACTAAAGATAGAAGGAACAACCTTCCTTGTTGATGTGGAACAAATGGTACTTGTTCACCTGGATGATCCCGACACCAAAATCCGTTTTGCTGAAATGGATAATGAAGATACCCATTACACCCTGGAGTACGACATAGCACATAAGGACATTGCAGGAATCCATACAAAGAACAATGATCTGAAATTAGTGGAAATACCAAGAATGACACAACTGGACGCGGAAGGAATGGCTTTAAAATACAATGTGCCATTAAGGGGTATATCAGAAAAAATGGATTACGAAGTGATGGTGGAAAACCCTGAAATAGCCATGCGGATGCAGGGAAAACTTAACAGGATCGAAATTGAGGGACATCCATTTTATGTTGATTTCAGGATGTGGTCACTCAGACCCCATAATGACTTTTCTACACAGGGTATCAGTATGGAACCCTTACATGAAAATGAGCAATACGAATATTTCCCTGAAGATACCGTATTCCTATATCAGCCTAAAAAACATGAGTTATTTGAACCGGACTGGAGCAGCATTACTGAATTGCCAAAAGATACGGTGATCATAAAATTTCCAATGTTAAAGGAAATGGATGCTGTAGGTTATGCCCACCGGTTTAACCGTCCTTTAAAAGAAGTCTTACTGGAAACAAATTTCAAACCGGTAACGCAGGCAATCAAACGACAGTTATCACAAACCACCCTGCCTGAGCTCTTTAAAGAAAATAAGGAACGCCTTGCACAGGAAAAGGTTCAGATAAACAAAGACGTAAAGAGAAAATCAAGAAAGATTTAATGACTAAAAAGGAATTGTGCACATGGAAAAGTGGTTAAAAGATATATTCCCAATATTAGATATAGATGCTAATTGTATCCTTTCCAAACAGGGGGATATTACTGTTGGCTTTAAGTTGGAGTTACCGGAGATTTTCTGTCTCTCTGATAGCGAATACGAAAACTTTCACCAGGCCTGGATTAAGGCCATAAAAGTCCTTCCCAACTATTGTGTCATCCATAAACAGGACTGGTTTATAGAAAAACAGTATCAGGCCGACTTTGAACGGCAGGATCTTTCATTTTTATCGCATAGCAGTGAGCGGTTCTTTAATGAAAGACCATACCTGGAGCATAATTGTTACCTATTCCTGACCAGAAAACCAGAAGGAAGGAAAGCCGTAAACAGTATGTTCTCCAATCTGATCCGGCCGACGGTTGTTCCGAAGCAGATTAAAAATGCTGAGTTTATCCAGGAGTTCTTAGATGCCTGCGGCCAGTTCCGCCAGATTATGGAAGACAGCACTTTTGTCAAAATGGAGCGCTTAACGGATAAAGAGTTATGGAGTTCTGCAAATAAAACCGGCTTGCTGGAACAATATTGTTTCCTACAGGTCGATGGTACAAAACTCGTCCGGGATATTGAACTAAAAGAAAACCTTACCATTGGCGGGCAGCATTGCCAGTTATTTACTCTCGCAGCAGTCGAGGAATTACCTGCCTATTGTGGCAGTCGTATCAATTATGATAAATACAGTATCGACAAAACGAAGTTTAGTGTTGGTTTTGCGTCTTCCATTGGCCAGCTTCTACCTTGTAACCACATATACAATCAGTATATTTTTATTGAGGACGCCCAGCTTACAATTAAAAAGCTGGAAAGTAAAAGGCTAAGGTTACAATCTCTATCAGCATATAGCAGGGAAAACCTGATCGCTAGAGATGCTACTAATGAGTTTTTAAACGAAGCGATAGGTGAACAAAGGCTTCCGGTGAAGGCACACTTTAATCTACTCGTCTGGACTGCGGATAAGAACAAGCTTAAGGATATTAAAAACCACGTTTCTTCAGCACTATCCAAAATGGACGCCATAGCCAAGGAAGAAACTGTTGGTGCTGCACAGATCTTCTGGGCAGGCATTCCTGGTAATGCGGCAGATTTCCCTATCAATGACTGTTTTGACACCTTTGCTTCACAGGCGGTTTGCTTCTTTAACCTGGAAACAGGGTACCAGAGCTCTCCCAGCCCCTTTGGAATCAGATTGGGGGACCGGCTCACCGGAAAACCGCTTCATGTAGATATTAGTGATGAACCCATTCGAAGAGGTATTTGCACCAACCGGAATAAGTTTCTTATCGGACCCAGCGGTTCAGGTAAATCATTTCTGACCAATCACCTGCTCAGAAGCTATTATGAACAGTTAACCCATATCGTGCTTATTGATGTTGGCCACAGTTACAAAGGATTGTGTGATATGGTAGGTGGCTATTACTTTACCTATGCTGAAAACAATCCTATACGCTTTAACCCATTCTTTATATCCGAAGCCGATAGCCTGGATACTGAAAAGAAGGAAAGTATAAAGACGCTATTGCTGGCCCTTTGGAAAAAAGAGGATGAGCCGTTTAAGAGAAGCGAATATGTCGCTATGTCCAATGCCATAACCGGATACTTCGATTTCCTGGACAAGCATCCTGATATATTTCCCTGCTTTAATAGTTTCTACGATTACATTGAACAGCAATACGTCTATATCCTTGAGAAAGAGAATGTCAAAGAAAAAGAATTTGATATCAATAATTTCCTATTTGTCCTTCGTCCATACTATTCTGGTGGCGAATTTGATTACTTATTGAATGCCACGGAAAATCTTAATCTGCTACAGGAACGGTTCATTGTTTTTGAGTTGGACAATATAAAAGACCATCCAATTCTCTTTTCCACCGTGACCATTATTATCATGGAAGTCTTTGTTAACAAGATGCGTAAGTTAAAAGGAATCAGAAAGATAATACTCATTGAAGAAGCCTGGAAAGCACTTATGAAAGAAGGATTTGCGGAGTACATTCAGTACCTGTTCAAAACCGTCCGTAAACACTTTGGGGAAGCCTATGTGGTAACACAGGAGGTGGAAGACATCATCTCCTCTGCTATAGTAAAAAAAGCAATTATCAATAATTCGGACTGCAAAATCTTGCTGGACCAAAGTAAATACCAAAACAAATTTGACCAGATACAGGAGCTGCTCGGACTTACGGATAAAGAACGGGCTTTGGTCCTATCCGTAAATAAGGCAAACGATCCTTCCAAAAAATACAAGGAAGTTTTCATCTCCCTTGGGGGCGTTCTGAGTAAGGTCTATCGTACAGAGGTTTCCGTAGAGGAATATCTGGCTTATACTACCGAGCAATCAGAAAAAGTGAAGGTATTTGAGTACGCGGAACGCTTTGGAGGAGATATAAAAAAAGGAATACAGGCGCTTGCCCGCGACCTGGTTGTTGGAAATAAATAATAACGCTATGAAAAAGTACTTAAGCATTTTTGTATTGGCCTGTACTTTGGCCATGGTTACCATACCAACCACCCCCGCACATGCCACTCCTATTGCTATTCTGGAAATTATTAAAGCAGGGGTCAAAAAAGTCATCAAGGCGGTTGATCTTAAAATCCAGCGGATGCAGAATAAAACCATCTGGCTGCAGGATGCACAAAAGACACTGGAAAATACCCTATCGAAACTGAAACTCGATGAAATTGCTCAATGGTCTGAAAAACAAAAGGAACAATATCGCAAGTATTATGAGGAACTATCCAGGGTCAAATCCATAATCACCTATTATCAACGCATACGGGATATTATGGATAAACAGGTGCAGCTTGCAGAAGCTTATAAAACGGCCTGGCAAAAACTTCAGGGAGATCACCATTTCACTTCAAAAGAGCTTGAATACATGGCATCCATTTATGGAGGCATACTGGAAGAAAGCTTGAAAAATATAGAGCAGATCAGTATGCTGGTGAGTTCCTTTCAAACCCAAATGTCGGATGCCAAACGCATGGAACTGATCAACAAAACCGCAGATCAATTGGAGGAAAATTACACCGATCTCGTACAATTTAACAAACGAAATTTCAGTATATCCTTGCAGCGTTCCAGGACCCAACAGGAGGTGGACTATGTTAAAGGATTATATGGAATTGATTAATCCTGATATTATATGAAACGCTTTATCATCTTGTTCTTTTTAGCCATGGCCATTACTTCAGTTAAAGGCCAGGCCCAGAACGCATCGGAATGGCTTAAACAAAAGAACACGCAGAAAAAATACCTGATTCAGCAAATTGCTGCTCTTCAGGTACATCTGGGAAACATTAAAAAGGGATACCGTATTGCAAGAAATGGTCTTCAGGCAGTTTCTAATCTTAAAAATGGAGAGTTGAATCTACATAGCCTTTACTTCGAGTCTTTGAAAAAGGTAAATCCCGCCATCCGAAAGTATGGAAGGATCGCCGAAATCAGCGCCATCCAGATTAAAATTCTTAAAGACTACAATATTTTAAAAAATCGCATTCAAATTGATGGGATCTACAATACCCATGAAATCGATTATATAAACAAAGCTGTTGGGGGTATCCTTGACAATTGTGAACAGCTTGTATCCGAATTACTTAATGTGGTTACTGATGGAAAGCTCCAATTAAAGGATGACGAGCGCCTGGAGCGTATTGATCAGATTTACAATGCAATGGCTGAAAACGCCTCCTTATCCCGGTCCTTTTCATACGAGGTTATGGGTATCAGTCAGAACCGGACATCCATTAAAGCCAATGTTCAATCCAGCCGCCTTCGTGCCGGCGTAAATCAATAGTTATGAGAAAGTATATGATCATTTTAGGTCTCCTCCTTATTGGAATGCTGCAAGGAAAACCCTCATTTGGACAGGCCAATGAAATAGCACAGTTGCTGCTTAACGTAGAGAAGCTCACGCAGTTCAAAGCAATCTTAAAGCAGATGAAAGATGGATATAAAATCCTTAATGGTGGGTATAATACCGTTAAGGACCTTTCCCAAGGTAACTTTTTCTTACACAAGACTTTTTTGGATGGACTCATGGAGGTAAGCCCTACCGTAAAGAAATACCGTAAGGTTAGCATGATCATCGAAGCTCAGCTTGCTTTGGTAAAAGAATACAAAACCTCTTTTAATCGCTTCAAATCTGATGGCTCCTTCAATTCAAAGGAATTGGAGTATATGGAAAAAGTATATGGTAATCTATTAAAACTGAGCCTACGAAATCTGGATGAGCTCGCAGGAGTAATCACAGCTGGCCAAATGAGGATGTCCGACGATGAAAGGCTCAAAGCCATTGACCGTATTTACGACGACATGGAAGAAAAAATACAGTTTCTGCGACACTTCAATTCCCAAACTTCTAACCTTTGTCTCCAACGTGCCAAAGCTAAAAAAGACCTGCAATTCAGCAAACAACTGAATGGTATTACTAAATAATTACAATATGAAAAATTGGAACAGAACGATAATTATTATTATTGCCCTCTTGCTGGGGCCAATTGGCCTGTATGCTCAAGGTGTCGCATCTGATCTGAATGGTATGCATGATATCCTTGATCAGTTATATGATGAAATGATGCCCCTTTGTAGCCAATTGATCGGGGTTGGCAGAGGGCTCGCCGGATTTGCAGCACTATTTTATATCGCCCACCGGGTATGGAAACATCTGGCCAATGCAGAACCAATCGATTTCTATCCCCTATTCAGACCATTTGTTATAGGTTTCTGTATTACCATCTTTCCATCGGTTTTGGGTATGATCAATGGGGTTATGAAACCTACCGTTACGGCCACTGCCTCTATGGTAACCGGATCAAACAAATCGATAGAGGTCCTGCTCAAACAAAAGGAAGAAGCGATTAAGAAGACTTCGAAATGGCAAATGTTCGTCGGGGAAGACGGCCAGGGCGACCGTGATAAATGGCTAAAATATAAATACAACAAAGATATTGATGAAGGTTTCATGGACCGCTTTGCAAACAACATTGACTTCGGACTGGAGAAAGCCGGATACAATATCCGCAACAGCGTTAAAGAATGGATGAGCCAGGCCCTGGAAATTCTCTTTGAAGCAGCATCACTATGTATCAACACCTTACGCACCTTTCAGCTGGTCGTACTTTCCATCCTCGGCCCATTAGTATTTGGTCTTGCTGTATTTGATGGCTTTCATCATACCCTAACTGTTTGGCTTGCCCGTTATATCAATATTTTCCTCTGGTTACCAGTGGCCAATATATTCGGTGCCATCATTGCCAAAATACAGGAACAGATGATTAAGCTGGATATCAGCCAGATCGGTGAACAGGGTGAAACCTTTTTTAGCAGTACCGACATCGGCTATCTTATCTTTTTGATCATTGGTATTGTCGGCTACTTTACGGTTCCTTCCGTAGCCAATTATATTGTGCATGCAGCGGGTGGCGGAGCCCTGCAGCAAAAAACGACCAGTATGTTTTCCTCAACAATGGGGGCTGCTCAGTCAATGGGAACTTCAGCAGCATCAATGGCCACCGGGGGCGCACTGGCGGGAATGGGCATGGCTGCAGATGCACTGGGCAATGCGGCATCAGGCATGAAGGATGGCATGGCGTCACAGGGAAATAGTGCACCATATTTTAAAGATAAACTTAGTGGTAACTCGTAATGGCGAATCTCATGTTTAAAAAAATTCAAAACATTGATACTTCTTTCCGTCAGTTCAGACTATTCTGTTTCTGCATTCTAGGGGCAACGACACTAATCTGTATTTACACTGTATTTACCAGCTTTAAAATGGTGTCGACTATGCAATCAAGAGTTTATGTGCTGGCCAATGGAAAGGCACTGGAGGCTTATTCTTCTGACAGAAAAGAAAATATTCCTGTGGAGGCGAAAGATCACATTAAAACGTTTCATCAGCTCTTTTTTACACTTGACCCCGATGAACAGGCGATCAAAACCACCATTACAAAAGCTTTATACCTGGCTGATGAGAGTGCAAAAAAAGTGTATGACAACCTGAAGGAAAATAAATTCTATTCCGGTCTGATATCCGGAAATGTCAATCAAACCATTCAGGTGGATAGTGTTCAGGTCAATATCAACCAATATCCCTTTAAGTTCCGCTGTTTTGCCACACAGGATATCATCAGGCCTACAACCATCTCAAAAAGGAGCCTGATCACCGAAGGGGAATTAAGAAACGTATCCCGGACGGAAAATAACAGTCATGGTTTTTTGATTGAACGCTGGAATACCATAGAAAATAAGGACCTCAAAACGATAAACCGCAATTAATATGAAACCAATCGGAAAATCATCATCTGAAAAAGGTCCGGGACCAATGGAATCTATAATGAAGGTAATGGCTGGGACCATTAATAAGAAAGCAGAGCAAGGTGCCGCTTTTCTAAAAAAGAAAACGGCTCATTACAGTCCCAGTACCTGGAAGATACTGCTGGCAGCTTTTCTCCTGGTGGGAAGCGCCATATGTATCTACATCATCATCTCGGCAATTTACGGTACAGGAAACCATTCTTTTAATTTCTAATAAACATAAATATGGCACAACAATCTTTAAATGAACAACAGCAGAAGCAAAGAAAATTCTTCCTCTTTCTTCCATTAATCTGTGTCCCCTTTCTTACGCTCATGTTTTGGCTTATGGGGGGCGGCAAAACACAAACGGTATTGGCTAAAGCGGATGGCGGCCTGAACCTGAATCTACCCGATGCCCAGAATAAAGAAACGGAGTTCAACAAGCTGGACTTCTATGACCAGGCAGAAAAAGATTCCCTTAAACTACAGGAGTTAATGAAAGCTGATCCTAATTACGCTATGTCCAGGGATAGTGATTATTTGGCTTCCCAAGACTTATATGGCTCCACTCCTGCCGGGCTGAATACATCATTGTATTCCGGCGGCAACATTAATCCTACAAGCCAGGAAAACCGAATCTATGGTAGGTTAAATCAACTACAAAACGAACTGAGCCGCAATTATGCAGCACCGGAAGAGAATTACTATAGTGCTCCATACAGAACGTATTCTGCCTCCACGGTTGGTTCAGGAGATGTGGAGCGGCTGGAAAAAATGATGCAAACAATGTCCGAAACGGCCGAAGAGGATAAAGAGGTTACTCAACTCAGTTCCATGATGGACAAAATTCTGGATATTCAACACCCCGACCGTGTGCAACAGCGTTTGAAGGAACAATCTTTCCAACACCACGGACAGGTATTTGCATTCAAAACAGCACCAAAGTCGGCCCCTATAACGGTTTTGGACAACCGGCCTGTCAAACAGTATGCGGAACAATTCAATAAAAATCCAGATAAGGAAATGAAAACTTTCTATGGATTGAATAATGAAATTGGTGACCAACAAGACTTAAACGCTATAGCAGCGGTAGTGCATGAAACGCAAACATTGGTCTCTGGCTCAACCATCAAGCTCCGCCTTTCCACCGATGCCTATATAAATGGCGTCCAAATTCCAAAAGGGAGTTTCATCTATGGGATGGTTTCCCTTCGCGGAGAACGACTTGAAGTAGATATTGATGGAATACAGTACAAAGAGTCCCTCTTCCCTGTTAAGCTATCTGTTTACGATCTGGATGGAATTGCTGGCATCAGAATTCCGGGTGCCATTACCCGTGATGTGATCAAACAAAACTCAGATCAGACGATACAGAGTTTGTCATTAGGCACTTTTGATCAAACCCTTGGAGCACAAGCTGCTTCGGCCGGCATTGAACTAGGTAAAAATCTCCTATCTAAAAAGGTGAAGCAAATTAAAGTTGAAGTTAAAGCAGGATACCGTATCCTACTGAAAGACAATAAGCGTAAGGACCAATAAAACAATATTAAATATATATCTATAAAGCAATAGTTATGAAAACAACAATCAACATCTTGTTTGCAGTCATCTGCCTTATCATTCAAACCGGCACAACCTTTGGACAGGATTCTCGAACAAGGATCACTGGCATGATAGAACCGTTCAATGTCGGAATATCCTATGATAAAACGACAAACCTTATCTTTCCCTATTCCATTAAAAGCGTTGACCGTGGATCAGCAGATGTCCTGGTTCAAAAGGCAGCAGGAATTGAAAATGTATTACAGGTCAAAGCCGCTGTGGAAGATTTTCAACCGACTAATCTTACCATTATTACTGCTGAAGGAGCCTTATACTCATTTTCGTTACGATACCAACCAAACCCTGCCTTTATCAATTTGAAGGTTGCAGATCTGGCAATTCCATCTGTACCTATTGTGCAATTTAGTCCTGATATGGAATATGAAAGCCAGTTAAAAGAAATTGCACAACGCATCGGTAACAGGCAATCATTTTTGAGTAAAATAAATGATGACAAGAATGATATGAAGATAGCTTTGGATGGTATCTATATTAAAGATGACCAGCTGTACTTTCAGTTTAGCCTGGAAAATAACAGCCTGATTAATTATGATATAGATGGTTTCAGGCTTTATATCAGGGATACCAAAAGGTCAAAAAGGACGGCGAGCCAAGAAGTTGAAATACAGCCAACCTATACCTACGGTAATTTGCAAAGGATTGAAGGAAGGTCAAAACAAACCATCGTCCTTGCGATCAAAAAATTTACTATCCCGGACAAGAAGTTCCTGAAAATTGAGATGCAGGAACATAATGGTGGCCGGCAACTCGAACTAAAAATCAGTAATAAAACCATGCTAAAAGCAAGAACTATGTAATCAGTAAATTTTTTAACAATTAAAAGTGAAGGAGGAAAATGCGATGAATGAACATGCTGAAGTAAAACAAGAAACAGTAGACGCCTTGGCGAACGCAATATTTTATGCGGGTTTTGGGGCCATTGGAAGGGATCAATTAACTGAGGCCCTTTCGAAAGGAACTGAAGAGTTTCAGATTAGCCATGATACCAAAATAAATGGAGATTCCGTCCGTGGAGTATTAAACTTTAAACGTTCTGATCAGGACCTGGATAAAGTATTCTTCAACTCCTTTGATCTTCTGGTAAAGAAGGAAGGTAAAGAAGAAACGTTACAACAAAAATTTCCGGTATATTTTGGCAACAAGTACACTTTAAAGGAAGGATACAATCTACTTGATGGCCGCTCCGTGAATAAAACCTTTACGAAGATAAATCCTGACGACAAAAATGACCGGCAAACATCAGAGGCCTGGGTTTACCTGGATTTCAAAAATGTCGATGATTATGGCAATTATCAAGTTGACAGGAGGTATCAATTTGAATTGGAAAAGCAACTGGAGCAGTACCCCATTAAAGGCTTAGAGTACCCTCAGAACAAAAAACAATTGATGGACTCCCTGAAAAAGGGGGATCGCGTACAGGTAATAATGGTAACAAGCCGTGGTGAAGAAAAAATAAAGATTGAAGCAGCTCCCCGTTTTGGCTCAATGAATTTATTTGACGAACAAAACAAGCCAATCCGCTTGTCGCTTAAAAAGGAAGAACAAGCGCCTGGTCAAGAACAATCCCATACACAAGGTGTATCCCCTGATAAAACCGGCATGGACGCGGGGAAAAATAACGTCGCTGCGGAAAAGAATGCGCAGGAGCATAAAAACCTGTCCGAAGTTTCCAATAAACAAGCCAGCGATCAGAAAACCAAAGTTGAAGATCAAAAAAATAAAAACAACAACAAAGGATCTCGAATCAAGGTAGGATAAGAAATGGGGGGCTTCCCCCCATTTCTTCCTTAAAAATAAGGAGCTATGAGAAATCGTATTGAACAGTGGTGGCAGGATGTCCTTAAATGGAAGAAACGGTTTGAATCAATTGGAAATCCTTCTTCAGTTGAAAAGTACCTTTTGAAAGAGCAATTGCGGAAATATGAGCAAATCCTTGCGGCAAAGATTAAGTACCCTACCAGCGAAGAAAATATCACCAAGCAAAAATTGCTGCAAGAAACAAAGCAACTTGAAAAGGTCCTTTTTCCAAACAGGTTTATCAGAGTCTCCAGATCGCTTAAAAAAACATTTGGTAATCTAAAGCGATTGATTGGCCTGGCTGATCCCGATCCAAATAGAATTGTTCTTCAGCACCCTAGATTTAGAAAGCCCTTAGAACAGATGGGCGTTCCATTGAATAGCATACCGCTAACACTTGACTTATTGTCTAATAAAGTCTCTTCGGAGCTAATTCAAGCGAACCAGGTGCTTGATACAAAGATTATTATAAGCGAGGACAAAAAGCGACTGGAAGGCTTACTTTATAGCTTAAATCTTGGTGGTAAAGAGCAGCGTACCATTTTCGTAGAAAGTGAATCATCCTTAAGGAAAGCTGAAGTTATTGCATTACTACAAGGTAGATCAATTTTGATCAAAGATAAATGGCTGATCCCGGATTTAAATGACCGGGATATAGCTGGTAATATCAAGCTGAAAGAAATCCATGTCCCCAATTATGATTTGCACCAGGAAATAAAAGAGATTCCTGGCCTTAAGTTACCGGCAGAGAAAATTCACCGTATAGTTGCTGATTTACAATCAGGTCAAAGGGTAAATCTTAATTCTAAAAATTACCAGGGTATTTCAATTGAAGCTCATCCCCTTGGTAAATCTCTACTTTTCATTAAGGACAACAAAAGGGTTAATCTGAATGAATTAAGTAATAAAGCAAAACCGAAAATGGTAATTGCTAAGAGTCAAACTGCCGAAGCAAAGATTAACCGGACTAAACTAAATTGAAATGGAAAAGATGGATTTGGCAATATTATTTATAAATAAAATTCAAAGCGACATCTCAATCGATACCAAACATATTGCCCTTTATATGGCCATACTATTCAAGTGTATAAATGCTCAGAAAGATAAAATTATAGTGGATAGAAGTGAATTAATGCGATTGTCAAAAATTTCCAGCACAGCCACTTACTATAGGAAAATGGCCATTCTTAACCATTGTGGGTATATAAGATATTATCCTTCCCAGGCAAATGATGTGCCGACCACTGTAGAGCTTAAGCAGTTATAAAATAACTGCTCTCATTGTGAAAGAATGAAACGTGAAAAAGAATGATGAGATATGGAAATAAATATTGTGACTAAAGACGACCTGGAGGAATTCCGGGTAAAGCTGCTATCAGAAATAAGGGAAATATTAAAAATTCAGGAGGTAAAGAGTTTTCCTCGGTCAATAAAAACAAAGCAGGTTTTAGAAATTTTGGATATATCAGCAGGCAAGCTACAACAAATGCGTATAGCCGGTGAGCTATCATATAAGAAAGTCGGTGGAACCTATTACTACAACTACAATGAAGTGAAACGGCTATTGCCTAAAGAATTAAATGGAGGAAATGATTAATGTGGAATGATGAAGTAATACAAAAGGCTACAGCTGACCAAAGATTAACAGTATCCCATATGGCACTACTATTTGCGATTATTACCCTGTGCCGCAGAGAGAATGGGTATAGGACAATTCAAACTTCCAGGAAGATACTAATGGCTAAATCACATATTGGGAGTTTGCCGACTTACCATAAGTGTATAAAAGATTTAGAAAAATATCAATATCTCATCTACCTGCCTTCCTATCATCCCCAAAAAGGGAGTTCAATAAAAGTGCTTAATTTTTTATAATAAGGACGGCAATTGAATTATTGCCATCCTTATTATAATTTATGCACCAGGAAAATTCCCAAATTCTATATGCCTGCCTTTGTTTTGAAAGATATTCCCATTTTTAATCCTCGAAGGCTCTCCGTCGAACTCAACTGTTTGTTCGTTCCTGTAATCTATAAAAAGGTAATTTTTCCAGTCCGATTCTTCCAAAGGAAAGAAGGCTTCTCCTGGCTCTGAATGCAGAAACCAATCACCTTGTGCTGCATTACAAAAAACACAATGATTTGCCCAATATTCTTGATCAGCTGTTTTTGAGAAAAATGGTCTGAAATAAGAAAATTTAGTTTTTAATAAATTCCTTAATTTATCATCTTTCGGAATTATATTAGTAAAAAAGAATAAATCATTCAATTCCTCTACATCGGCACCTTCGGCCTTGTATGATACAGCAGCTAATGAAATCACTGGAGTATTGGCGTTACATTTATAACAAATTGTGGTATTTTGAATAAAGAAAAAAGGTGAACTTATTATAATATTCATAGGGTCGCAATTGGAAAATTTGAAACCTAATTTAATATATTTATCACTCATTAAAAATAAGTATAGCAATTATTCGATATTATTTGAAAGATTGCATTTATCTTAATCTGTAAATTATGGCGAAACGGACTAATAACCACATTCTAGAAGATAAATCAAGACATGTATTTAATGAGGTCATACCCGACAATTGGGTGGTTAGGGATAAGGGAAAAGATTATGGTATCGATTGTGAAGTTGAAATCTTTGATAAAGATGGAAATTCGACTGGCTGTTTATTTTACGTCCAATTGAAGGCAACTGAAAGCAATAAAAAGTATACGATAAAAAACGTAAATTTTAAGTATGAAAAGATTGTTCAATTTCAATCATATAATAGCCCTGTCCTTATTGTAAGGTATTCCCATTATGAGAAAAAGCAATACTTTTCATGGGCAAATGATATTATATCACAAAATAATACCGGCAATAATATTATCGTAAAATTTCTGGATGAAAAGGTCTTGGATATTGAAACTTCGGAAAAAATACATGATTATGTTCTCAGATTTAATAATGCACTAAAAGGCAATTTTAGGCTTCCCATTCCAACTTTTATAGAACATGATATATTTAGTGATGAAACAAATATCGAAGCTCAGCAATATTTTAAAAAATTACTGACAAAGAATAACCAATATTTTAAATTTGTCAGAAATGAAACTGAATCAATATTACAATTAAAGATAGGAAAATCAAAGGTTTATCTTTCTCTATCTGATATCCAATTTTCATCTATTGCCTTTGAAACGGAAAATCTATCAGAAAAGGCTGATGAATATTATTCTGATATACTATTAGCTTGTCTGTGCATCATACTATTTAATTCAAATAAGTCTGAAATTGCAAATGAAATTTTTTTTAAAAACAATTTAATTAGAATACTAAATTTAAGAGAGGATTTCTTACAGCATTTTCTTCCACATTTATTAAGTGGAGAATATTGTGAAAAAGTCTTAGATGAGATTGATGGAATGTTTGATATTGAAAAAGATAACCACCTGCAAAACATCTCCTTAGCAATACTTATGGCAAGTAAGTCTTTGAACGATGATAAGCAAAAAATTTGTCTAAATTTCTTGGAGAAACAGGTAGAATATTCAACAAGACTGGATTACAAATTGGGAATAGCAATTTCAAATTATAACCTTGGTAACTTCCATAAAAATCTTGGAAATTGGAGAGAAGCCCTGAATTGCTATTTTATTGCAAGAAAAAACAATCGGAACTATTTAGACCAGGGATATTACTTTTCAGATTTAGGCGGAATATTTTTTGAGCTGAAAAAATATAGGATTTCTTCAAAATTATATGAGAAGTCAATTCAACTTAATACAGATAACTTAATGGCAAAAGCATTGTTAGGTGATTCTCTATTACATATCGGGAATTATAAATCCGCAGTAGAATACTTTGATGAATTTTTAACTGAACAACAGGAGAATAAAAGAATTCCCAAGGAAGAATGGTATTTGAAATATTTTAGTATTAAAACTTTAATTCTAAGTGGTTACCCTGAACTACAATCTAGAAATGCTTCTGAATCAATTAAATCTCTAGAATTAAACAATATAGAACAAGCAATTGATTTCGATATGCTAAATGGGGATGCTTGGTTTAAGAATGCGCTAGCCGCCCAGGATAATGATGATAAACTACAGGCATTCGTTTCATTTGTTATGTCTGCATTATTTAAAAAAGAGAATATGTTTTACTGGGTATCAGCAACAATATCTGGAATTATAACTACGGAAGAAAGCTTTCTTCACGTCGTGGATATTATAAAATTGGCTTACTTCTATCACGGAGAACATTACATAGATATTTTATACGATTATACAACTAAACATTTCCCCGAGGGAAAAGAGTTAATAATGAAATTGGTTGGAAACATATTAACGGAGATAAACAAACCTACTTTTACTTTTAGAGTCTTTGATAATGAATTTATTTATGAAACTCACCAAATTTAATTATTTGGTTTACAGCATAAAGCTAATTAAAGTAAAAGATAACTGTAACTAATCAATAAGGTCAAAATACTTTGGTGATCCATCCCAGATGGTATAATATCCATCATCAAATAAAAAAACAACTTCATTACCTGCATATTGTTTCCTTGCCCTGAAAATATTGTCTTTCTTTTTAGAGAAAAGAATTGAGCGATCTAATATGGGAACTTCATATCCCCTAAAATTATGAGGAGGATCTATATAAGTTCTGTTGGTATTGTCTATTTTCATAACCAATGCCAAATTAGGTTCATCTTTTAAAATTATGCAGAAGTTATTTAGAACCATTCCCACCCCCCAATTAGAAGTAATTATTTTACCCACTAAACTAATATTACTACGGTGATTTAAAATTTTCAGAATGCTATCGTCTGAGAATAGTTTGCTCCTATCCATCTCCATAATTGTATTGATGTTTTCACACCAACCTTGGACATGGGATGCATCTTTTAAAATTATTTTTGAATTCTTATTATCTGCAAACTTTTGAGCACTTGGAAGGTATCTGCTGGAAGTAATAAAAATACCACCATCTGCATTTTCAGTATGTACTATACCAGATAATGCTTGAACAGCTTCTAATTTAATCGGCAAATCTCGTTTATATTTCTTAACCTGAACATATGTAACGGTTTGATCAACTCCATCCTTATAAAATAATTTCACATCAACGCCTCCATCCCCTTGCCCTTTTCCTAGTTCGGTTTTATAACCTTGATTCGAGAATATTTCACTAATCAAAACTTCAAACTGTCGGTGATGTAAATCATAAAACCTTTCAGGATTTTTACCAAAAAATTCAAATATCTCATTATACAAACTTGTGTAGTTTGGCTGTATTATTTTTGTAAGCCATTTCCAATGAAAATATTTTAGGTAAGCCTCATTCAAATCATCATCAATTGGATAAAAATGAACGACGCATGAAGAATATAACTCTCTATAAAATCCAAAGTTTTCTACAAAGGCGTCAAATTCATCAATCAAAGTTCCATCACAGAAACCATTAAGTACATTCCATAAACCTCCTTCAGTTAATAATATTAAAACACATGCCATACTACTATTTGGTTCATCCTGGTGGTAATCTAAAAAAGACGTAAACCTACTGTCAATCCATAACTCCCTTGAAATTAACCATTTTTTAATTTCATCTTCTAGTTGTCCAATTTTTCCTGATAATTGTAAATCTGAAAACTCCATACCGAATGTGTTAATAAGTAATAATTGCAACTAGATAAAAATAAATACCAATTTCTCTCACTTCTGAAATAAAAGTTGATTAAAAGTGAAAATATTAAAATTATTTATTTATTTAGGTATTTAATAAAAAAATGATAAGTGCAGGTTTGTAAATATATGGTTTACAATTTGACCTATATTGATTTGATTTTTTTTAAAGCCAAAAAGGATATATTACTTACTTAAATATTTTAAATGACTCCAATATCTGATATACACCAAGAGGTATTTGACATGCTTCTTAAATATTATAAAATAGATAATGATTTCCTGTATGTAATGCGACATTTAAACCGCGGTGGAAGACTTGATAAAGGATATTGGTTTCTAGGTAATGATTATTACGTTTCCGTATCCTTTTGGGCGGGATTGGACAAGAAAACAAGGTCGCCTAGAGTAAGTTTCGTTATCCTTGGGGATGGAACTACTTATTTAGAACTCAATAATACTTCCTCCATCAATTTCTTTTCTATGTACTTTTTAACCGAATTGAAATTCACTAGTGAAAATTATGGAGTTTATAGGAAGGATTTCTCGGAATATGGAAAAGATTATTTGTCTTCTCTAGAAGCGTTTATACATAATGAAAAATTACAAATAGATAAGTATGTAAGGAATAAAAGTCATCAATATGATAATATCCTTGAAGTTGGTGGCATAGATTTCGTATGGCCAAATACATTTAATTACCAGCTTGAAAAGATAAGAGGGTATCAAAAAGTTAGAAAAGAGAAAGCTAGAAAAACCGGATATCTTAGATATCTAAACATTAAAAAATTTGGGAAGATTGAAAATTTAATTATAAAAGATATTCCTGTAGGTTGCCGGTGGATTTTTTTAACAGGTGAAAATGGAGCTGGCAAAACTACAATTTTAAGAGCCTTGGCTTCTGCAATGTTAAATAATAATGATCATGAAAATGCTGTTTCCAAAGATGATAATGAGTTTAATGTCCAAATCGGTTTAGAAACTATAAATGGCGTTAGCAAAACAACAGTTAAAGGAAGTAATGATTTTCGCAATAAAGAAAAGTTAGTAAAAGGTTTTGCAACTTATGGTCCTGTTAGATTAATCAGCCAAGGAACATTAGTAGATGACCTAATTAATTTAGATAAAAATGGTATTAGTTTACTATATACTTATGGTCTTTTTAACCCAATTGGAATTTTAAGAGATATAAGCGGTAGTTACATTTTAAACGTCAGGCCAAAATACTATGAAATAGAGCTGCATAGATTTTTGGAAAATATAGAACAAAATCTAGAAATAATATTGCCAAATGTTCAAAAGGTTAATGTTGTAATGTCTGACAAAGGCAGAGAAATATTATATCATCAAGGAAAGCCAGTTCCTGGTGGAATAACTGAAGGTGTAAAATTCAATGAGTTGCCCTCCGGAACAAGGAATTTTGCGGCATTAATTTTAGATTTATTATTAAGATTTGCGGAACAACAAGGTGATGTTGCTGATATATCAAATTATGTTGGAATTGTATTGATAGATGAAATTGATCTACACTTACATCCGAAAATGCAAAAGGAGATCATAATCCAATTAGCTGAAACATTCCCTAATATTCAATTCATAGTTACAACACATAGCCCAATACCATTATTGGGAGCACCATCCAACTCCATTTTTATCAATGTAACCAAAAATGAAAAAAACGAAATCTGTGCAAAAAAATTAGATATTGATATCTCTAACCTATTGCCAAATACTATATTGACATCACCTATTTTTAATTTTGAAGAATTAATTAATGAAAATCATGACCATACTCAGCCGCTAATTACCGAAGACGATTTTACTGATGCAATGTTTTACAAAATTTTAGAGAAAAAAATAAAAGAAAATTCAATAAAGCCATTGCAATGATAAACTTACCAATGAAGCAAAATGATAATGCTCCAGACAGATTATCAATCCCTGGTGCATTAAGACAAATCGTTAAAGCAATTCAAAATATGGATGGGAAATGCTACAATAGCACTTACTATCCACATAACGATATTACAAACTTATTAAAAGCTTACTCAATTCATAAGACACAGTTAGATCCTGGAGACAGGGCAAAATGCAATTACTGTGAATCAAAAATCGAACATGCAGCTACTTTACAAGTTGAGCATTTTCGTCCAAAAGCAAAAATAGAGTCTGGCGAAAATGACCATATTGAGTTACCTGGGTACTATTGGTTAGGTTTAGAATGGACCAATCTATTACTAGCTTGTCCAAAATGCAATGGTAAGGATGCTAAGGGTAACAAATTCCCCATCCGGGGGGTAAGGGCAAATGCACACAATCCTGTGGAAATAATAAATCAAAATTATACGTTAAATAGAAATCAGTGTTTTGCAAATTCGAATCCTCTACTTTTAGAAATACCAATTCTAATAAATCCTGAAATCGATAATCCAGAAGATTATTTAACTTTCAATGAATTAGGATATATGATGGGACATGGGCCTGATGCAGACCGAGGTGAAACAAGTAAAAACATCTATAAATTAAACCGAGACGAATTATTAGCATGTAGACAAGATGTATGGAATAATTTTAAAAATGCCATAAATGTTGAAATTGGAGGCCATCAAGCCGGCTTTTTGGATTTAGAGGGGTTAAAATTTAGATTTAGATCTATAAGTAATGAAATTATAAAACGAAAGCTTCCTTCAGAAGAATATACCCTTTGGGGTCGATATATAAATAATAATCTAAATAACTTTCTTTCAGAATTGGATGATAATTATCGAGAAATCTTTTATGAAATTTACATAGAATCTTTAAACCAAATTCCATAAATAGAGAAAAATGAAACTCAAAAACCTATTAACAGAACAAAATTGAATGATCTTTTCAATTTGAAGAATTAAGTATATTAAAGTATTGGTAATCATTAAAAAAATGTAAAATGGACACTGAATATAATTTAGAATATCAAAAACTAAGAATGATTACTCAATCTTTCTACGACTCAATTCTTTTTTCAATATTCAATTTCAGTAGAGGACCGGAAAATTGGAAAAATAATTTTTTCCTTCGAGTATCGGATGAATTTATTGAAGGATTTGAATCTATTGAAAAAATGATCCAAAATGGATTTCGTAATCAATGTAGACGTGAATTACGTTTTCTAATTGAAGTAGCAATAAAAGCAGCATTTATCACTCAAAACACTATTAATGAAGATTTTGATAAACAATTAAATACTTATCGAAAGTTATTGAAAAATCCTGGGATCAACACCATAAATAGAATCAATTTTCCTTTGTTTGGTAAGGAAGATATTAAAAGGAATTTTTTAATCGAAGTAAAACAAATGTATGGGAATTTATGTAACTATGTTCATTTAACTCCAGAGCAATTAACTGAAAAAATTAAACTGTCAAAAGATGGAAAACCATTTGAAAAACTTACTACTGAAGAATTGAAAATTTTGAATTATGAGATTTCGCTTACTTTTTCATATATATCAGTATTACTATTTAATTCGATGCCTCAATTTGTAGTTGGTGATTTTTTTCAACCAGGTTTACCAGACTATTACTATTGCAAATCAAAATATATTGCTGAAATCGATGAGAAATTTGATTATAAACATGAAAGACAAGCAAACCTTGAAGGCATAATAAAATCTCGAAATGAAAAAATTGAATTTTAATGAACTGACGGAAGGATAAATTTCAAACTACGGTATGAGCAGTGTTAGAATTTAAAATCTATTACTTTAACGGTATCAGATAAAATATTAACTTTACAATCTATAAACGGATGATGGTTCTTTGATTCAAGATAAAAATCCATATTCGTGGCAATAATAAAAAATTACTCAAAAAAGTGCGTTTAAATGGTCTGGAGCTAATTGGTTCGGTTCCCTCCCTTTCCGCCAAAATGATACAAATGCCACGAATAGCAATTATTCGTGGCATTTTTGTTTTACTATATTCCTTTTCGGGTTTCGGGATGAGGGAACGGTTCAGTATAATGCCTTTGGATAGTTTTGTTGAATTTTTTCTTATCGCCTAAATCCATTTTCATTAATACCCGAGGGAAAAAATTAAAGTATTTGTAGAGGTTTTTTCCTAATGTTGACCCCATAAATGCAAGATTTTCCCGAATCTCAATAATGCGAACTTTTCATGCTATGTAAGCTTTTGTCTACTATTTTGATAACTTATGGTCTCAAGACAGATAATTTAATCATTGTTTCACAATAAAAACAATTTAATACGTTATCTTTATTAACAAAGTAAATTGTATTTATCACATAAAATTGAGAGTAGAAAAAATGGGAAAATTTGTAGTGAAAACCAGAAAAGATGGCGAATTCCAGTTTAATTTAAAGGCTGGAAATGGCCAGGTTATTCTGAACAGTGAAGGTTATAAAACAAAAGCAAATTGTTTAAATGGAATTGAATCGGTAAAAAGAAACGCTCAGGACAACGATAAATTCGATAGAAAGACTTCAACAAATGGGAAACACTATTTCAACTTGAAAGCGACCAACGGCCAGGTTATCGGTACAAGTGAGCTATATGAAAGCGCAAGCGGAATGGAAAACGGTATCGAGTCTGTAAAATCAAATGCGCCAGATGCAACGATCGAAGATCTTGATTAACTGTAGAAAAAAGATGAAAAACGAAGAAGCCCGATCATTGCTATCGGGCTTCCTCATATAAATCACTGCATTATTTCTTATTCTTAACGTGGATTGTGCTATCAATGATCTTAAATCCCCCAGCAAGGAGCTCAGTTTAAGGTAGCCAACCAACAGATCAAAGCTGAATATGCTTTTAAGTCAGCTCTTTTCTCCCGATTGTTTCACAAAAGGCTGTCTGTAATATCTTTTTCCTGTATGATCAAACAGCGCATTGGCCACGGCGCCGAAAGTCGGTGGAAACAGCGGCTCCCCCATACCTGTTGGGTTATCCTGGTTTTCCACAAAATATACTTCGATTTTTGCGGGAGCCTCATGCATGCGGATCATCCGGTAGGTATTAAAATTACTCCTCAAGGGTACCCCATCCTTAAATAATTGCTCACCATACAGGGCATTTCCTATGCCGTCGATAAGTGCCCCTTCAGCCATATTGATAGCCGCATCCTTATTGACGACAATCCCACAGTCCATGACTGCTAGGGCCTGTGTGACATAAGGCTCATTGTTCTTCACGCCGATATCCACCAGTGCGGCAGCGTAGGTATTATGACAAAAATAAGCCGCTGTCCCCCGCCCTGTTCCGGCAGGCCTTGCGAGGTTCGCAGCTTTGTCTTTTAATAGTTGGATGAGGCCTGCATAACGGTCGGCATCATAATCATTGCGCTGCCCGACAGGTTTCTCCTTCGCCCGCATGAGCAGTTCCAACCTGAAATCCAAGGCATCCTTTTTCATTTCAAAGGCCAGCTCATCCAAAAACGACTGTTCAGCGCAGGCGATGAAATTAGATCCGGGGGCTCGAAAAGCCCCGACTGTGATTGCTGAGGGTATAGACCAAGTCTCTGCGAGGTAATTGTCTATCGCTCCTGCCGGAAATCTGTTTTCGTGTAATGGACTTTCAGGTATACCGCCTGCTTTTATATGAAAACCAATTAGTTGGTTATTTTCATCTAAAGCAGCCCTATAGGTGGCGCTATAACTAGGTCGGTAGATTCCATACGTCGCTTCATCCTCCCGTGTATACATCAGTTTAACGGGGGCTTGGATTTTTTGGGAAATAACTGCCGCTTCGACGACATGATGTCCATAGGCCCGCAGTCCAAAACCACCACCCATCCGTGCCAGGTTAATTTTTATTTTCTCTTTTGGTAGTCCCAGTCGGGCAGACAGTGTTCTGGTGATAAACTCAGGTGTCTGTATGGGGACATACAACTCCGCATAATCTGCACCAACATCCGCGAAACAGCTTACCGGTTCCATCGTATTGTGGACAAGAAAAGGTGCGGTATAGGTACGCTTGATAATCCGGGCCGCATTTTTAAAGGCCGATTCGGGATCACCATCCCGGCGTTTCACTTGTGCAGGCTGCGTAGAAGCCTGCTCCATATCTGCATAATGCCGGGCCGTACTTTCCAGAAAATCAGGTTTCCCATTTTGGGCGTTGCCTGTAGGACCGCTCAAATGCAGGATCAATTTTTTCTTCGCCTGCATCACTTCCCAAGTGCTATTGCCAACGATGACCGCGACCTGCTGATAGCTGAAAACGTCGAATCCGTTTTTCTTATACCCCTTGAGAACAGGCTCCATGATAAATACATCTTTTATTCCTGGCATTTGACGCACAGCTTTGTCGTCTATACCTGTAATTTCTCTTCCAAAACTAGCCGGATGGACAATCATGGCAATGAGCATTCCCTCCTTTTTAAAATCGCTCGTAAATAAAGGCTTCCCGGTCACAATATTATCGATTTCGACATTGCGTTTAGATGAACCGATAATTTTGAAATCGGCGACAGCTTTGAGCGGTACATTTTTAGGTACTGGAATCAGCGCGGCCGCAGATGCCACTTCACCGTAGGATAACTTACGGTTACTTTTCTTATGATACAGGCTCCCGGTAGCTGTGCTGATTTCATGCGCTGGAACTGCCCAACGCTGTGCAGCTGCAAGTATCAGCATCTGTCTTGCAGTAGCACCAGCTGTACGTAGTATGGGCCAGGCTCTACGGATAGACTGACTGCCACCGGTAAACTGACGTTCGAAGCGTTCAGGAAAAAAATCGGCCTGTTCGACCTGCACACTATCCCAGCTGATATCCAGTTCCTCGGCCAAAATCATGGGCAGCGAAGTTTTGACGTTTTGGCCAAATTCCGGATTGGGGTTAAAAAGTGTCACTCTTCCGTCCGGGTGGATCTTGATATAACTATTCAACGTAGCGGGTGTGGTATGATCTTTTTCTGCGGCTACAGCATTCCCTCCCGGCCAGTAAAACTGCAACATCAATCCACCGCCAGCCAACAAGGCGGCCTTCAAAAAAGACCTTCTATCTAGGGTTGTTTTATCTGCTTTCATCGTTCGTTTTTCAAAATTGGTTTATCCTATCCTTATTGCGCTGGCGCATAGGCACCGTTAGTCAGCCAGGTAATCCATGCTTCCTTAAATTCGGCATGACTTATCGGTGGCAATGTTCTGCCCTCTCCGGGATTCCAGCCCCATTTGACAAGGCCATCATCGGCATGGGCAATTAATGCTTTGAGGTCTTTGTTTCCATTTTGTTTTGGGTCTACCAATTGTTTTGCGAGTTCACTCGCACTACGTCCCTGGAAGACCATTTTCATGCTGGAGGGTGGTAAATGCCAATCCGGACTTCCCGGCGGTGTTTTTAAACCCGTAGTATTTTCGGTCTGATGGCAGTTTGCACATTTCATGGCCAATATTCCCTTCCCATCAGCACCGCGTTTGGGAAACATGGCATGGAGTCTATTGTCGTCGCCCTGTAACGGAATATCACCGCTGGGATGACAGTTCATGCAACGGGGACTTTGCAATACGGCATAAACTTTTTTAAAAGCATTGACAGATCGCACACTATCTTTTTTCACAACGACAGCTATTTCTTTATTGCCTGTATAGTGTGCATCCTCCGAAAAGGCGGAGACTATTCCGATCAGAAATAACGCAATAACACTCAGTGTTACAGGAAGCCTAAACTTACTTATCTCTTTTTTTTCTTTATCTGTTTTCATGACGATTTTTAAGGTTAGCCCTTTTGTTTCTGGAGTTCCGCAGCCTGGTGAATTGCTTTACGGATACGGGAATAAGTACCGCAACGACAGATATTTCCGGCCATGGCATCGTCAATATCCTGGTCTGTGGGGTTAGGACGCTCACGTAACAGCACGGCAGCGGACATAATCTGGCCGGCATGGCAATAACCACATTGTGGTACATCCACATCTTTCCACGCGAGTTGCAAAGGATGATCGCCATGTTCCGATAGACCTTCAATGGTAATGACTTCTTTGCCGACCGCACGTTTCACCTTTGTTACACATGAACGTACAGCCTCCCCGTCGAGATGAACCACACAGGCCCCACATTGTGCAACGCCGCATCCATATTTTGTACCTGTCAATCCCACATGATCTCTTAGGAACCACAACAAAGGCATTTCGCTATCTACGTCTACCGTATATTTCTTTTTATTGATTCGTATGCTGTTCATAATTTGTTTATTCTTAGTTACTCTGTAGAGGATCTAGCTATAAAAATAAGCATTTGACCCATATATAGGATAAATTATTACACAAATAGGTAATATAGTCCAAATGTGCTGTAAATGAGTTCAGGTTCAGGGACAACGTACTTCGCAAAACATAATATTTTCCAGGCCAAACTAAATTCCGTAACTTCCATACAATTGATATAATTAGCAGTGATAACAATGATTTCGAACGATACGATACACCCTCGATTGAATGGGCTCGTGCTCAGCGGTGGCAGAAGCCAACGCATGGGGAGAGCTAAAGAAGCGATTAAATGGCATGGTAAACAACAACGTTATCACCTGGCAGATCTGCTGCATGCTTACTGCGAAAAGGTCTATATCTCCTGTCGTCCGGAGCAAATGCCCGAAATGATGGCTGATGCAGCTGCATGTAGCTATGAGCTACTGCCCGATAACTATTCGGATATTGGCCCTATGGGTGGTATACTGACCGCATTTGACGCGCATCCCGAGCGGGCCTGGCTTGTTATCGCCTGTGATTTACCCTTGGTGGATCGTGCGGCGATTGCGTATCTGGTGCAACAGCGGGATCCATCTCAAATAGCTACGGCCTTTACAGAACCCGGAAGCCAGTTCCTTGAGCCATTGTTTGCCATTTGGGAGCCCGCCACCTATCCCCTCCTTCAGCAGATGGTTGCCGCACATAAACTATCCCCACGTCAGTTATTGATGCAGCAGCAGGTCACAGGGATTGCTGCTCCCGATGAAAAAGTACTTACCAACGTCAATACCCCTGCTGAGGCCAGCAGGGTAAAAGCGATTATTGCTAACCAAATTCAGGTCCCCTGAAGGGCGCCACGGTAAAGCATTTCATCCACTTTCTTATACACCTCCGGATCATGTTTTTTGATCTTAATCTTCACATATTTGGAAGCTGGCATATTACTTTCCCTGACCACATTATTAACCGATACAAGCACATTCGTTTCGGAGAAATAAGTGACTGTATTCTTCTCCGGAATGGCGTAGGATACGATCAGAAATAAAGGTGCTACACGCTCTATTCCATCATCATAATTATAAAGATCGACTTTATCTCCGGCTTTAAAACCCGCCTTGGCTATATCTTTCGGATTCATAAAAATCACACGGCGCTCATTTTTGATTCCGCGATAACGGTCGTCCAGGCCATAGATGGTCGTGTTGAATTGATCATGGGTACGTGTTGTCGCCATCATATATTCATCATCTGCGAGCTGGTTATCCGGCAGCTCAGTTTGTGTAAAAGGTGCTAAACCACCCAGTTGCCGGGCAAAAGACTGGGAATCACGGGCTTCATTGGGTAGATAGAAGCCCTCTTTCTGCCGTACCCTGACATTATAGTTTTCAAAACCGGGAATACAGTGCTCGATCGCATCACGTACTGCATCATAGCTATCGTGATAACGCTGCCAGTCGATAACGGAGCGTTCACCCAAGGTCGCCATTGCCATACGGCATACAATCTGCGTTTCATTGATGAGGTTTTTGGATACCGCATCTAGGACACCTTTGGAAGCCTGTACCACGCCCATGGAATTTTCTGTGCTGACAATCTGAACCTCCCCATTGACGATATCTTTGTCGCTACGCCCATAAGTAGGCAAAATAAGGGCTGCTTTGCCGTGGATCAGGTGCCCGCGGTTTAACTTTGTGGATACGCAAACTAATAGATCGAGCTTTCGCAGTGCGTTTGCCGTAAATGTGGTATCAGGTGTCGCTGACAGGAAATTGCCGCCCATACAGAAGAGAAATTTAATCTTTTCGGCGTGCATGGCCTTGATGGCGCGTACCACATCGTAGCCATGTTCGCGTGGCGGTTCGAATCCGAAATACTGTTGCAGCCTATCCAGCTGTTCATCTGTGGGTTTCTCGTCAATGAGCATAGTACGGTTGCCTTGCACATTACTGTGCCCACGTACTGGGCAGACACCGCCACCTTTGATCCCGATGCTTCCTTTCAGCAGCAGGATATTCAGGATCTCGCGGATCATATCCACCCCATTGGGCTGTTGCGTCAGTCCCATTCCCCAGCAGAAAATAATCTTATTTTTGAAAGCCAGCAGTTCCGCTGCCTGTTGAATGTCGGCTACAGCAACACCGCTCAGCTTGCTTAGCTGTTCAAGTGTGTATTTGGGTTCATCAAACTGCTGCCGAAAGGCTTCAAAACCCGTAGTCTTATTCTTGATAAAGTCGGTATGGAGTACTTTTCCTGGATTTTTATGCTCCAGATCCAGTAAGATCAGTTCCAGTGCTTTTAAGAGCGCCATATCGCCATTGATCTTCACGGGTAAGTAGAGATCGGCCAGACTTACCCCCTTGCCGATAATACCATTGATCTGTTGCGGGTTCTGGAAACCCATCAGGCCAGCTTCCGGTAAGGGGTTGATGGCAATAATTTTGGCGCCATTTTTTTTGGCCTTTTCCAGCGCACTCATCATGCGGGGGGCGTTGGTTCCCGGATTATGTCCGATGATGACAATCAGTTCGCTTTCATAAAAGTCTGCGAGCTTGACAGTGCCCTTTCCGATACCGATGGTTGGACGTAGTGCCGAACCCGAAGTTTCATGGCACATGTTGGAACAGTCGGGCATATTATTGGTGCCAAATTCTTTGGCAAATAGCTGATAGACAAAAGAAGCTTCATTGCTGGTACGGCCAGAAGTATAGAAAGCTGCTTCATGTGGTGAGGCCAAGGAATTGAGTTGAGTGGCAATTTTCTGAAATGCCCCCTCCCAGCTGATCGGTTCATAGTGCGTTCCCCCCGGCGCTAAATACATCGGGTCTGTCAGGCGTCCCATTTTTCCGATCTCATAATCGCTGAGCTGTGCCAGCTCATAGACCGAATTGTTTTTGAAAAATCCCGGTGTCACCCGCTTCGTGGTTGCCTCTTCGGCCAGGGCTTTAGCGCCATTTTCACAATATTCACCTACGGGCGAGCGTTCATCGTCAGGATCAGGCCAAGCACAGCTGGGACAGTCAAATCCGCCCATCTGATTCATTTTGAATAAGGCTTTGGTGCCCCTAAAAAGCGTCTTTTCTTCAATAAGATCTGCAAAGGCAGCCAAAACTGCCGGAATACCCGCCGCCGATTTTTCCACGGGGGTCAGCTTAAGGTCAAGAAGCTTATAAGGGTTTTCTGCCTGTGGCTCGGCCTGAATATCATGCTCCAGTTTTTGCTTTCTGTTGTTTTCTTCCATGACGATAGGTATTGGGATACTTATTTTTTTAAAGTCAGCATGCGAGATTGGGGTTCGGATAATTGTCACTTTGATCTTCCGTCGTATTGTCAATACAGGCAAAATCTTTTTCCACGAGCAATTTTACTTTTCCCGATTGCCCCTCGAAGCCGATCCGTTCCGTTTGGACCAATTCCCTGATCATCTCAGCTGATAAACCGACCGTGATTTTATGGCCCACAAAAGAGGCTACAAGTGATTCGGTAGCTGACTGGACAATGTTGTAAACAAGATCCTGCTGGATGAATTCGGTCCGCCCGGATACTTCCCCCTGGGTACCTAACTGATCAATTTCAGACCTGGTCAACCGCAGCCTGACTGTATTATCCTTGATTCTTATTTTCATCTTTCTAGCTATTTATCAATTTGCTGCCTGATTTTATCTTTCTAAATTTGTTAATCTCTCTAAATTTTATTGTCGATCGACATCGTTTTTTTGGATCGTACGGAACTTATGGTATTAACCCTCCAATCGTCATATTGTTTCCCTGATGGTAAATATTGAATCTGTGATCCCGCAAAAATCCCAATAAGCTTATGTCAAATTCCTCGGCCAGTTCGATTGCTAGGCTGGAAGGGGCACCGATTGCCGCAATGCAGGAGATACCCGCCATGGCCGCTTTTTGCACAAGCTCAAAACTGGCACGGCCACTCAATAGCAATATCGTTTTCTGCAAGGGCAATAAACCGTTCATCAGCGCATGGCCAATGAGCTTATCGAGTGCATTATGGCGCCCTATATCCTCCCGCAATGCAATAAGCTGTCCGTTTAGATCGAATAGGCCTGCTGCATGTATACCGCCGGTCGCGGAAAAGTTTCCCTGCGCAGCGCGGAGCTGGTCCGATAATGTGTAGAGCACTTCGTAGTTCAGCGTGAAAGGTTCGGCAACAAGCTCCTTAAAAATACTGACTGTTTTGATTGCCCCAATTGATCCTTTTCCACATACGCCACAACTGGAGCTGCTGTAGAAATTCCGGTCCAAGCTGTTTGTTTCGGGTGCAAATCCGTCACAAAGTTCCACCAAAATAATATTATCGCTATTTCGGGTACACAATGCATCGACGTGATCCACCGACTTGATTTGGCCCGCTTCCGAAATAAGTCCCTCGGTAAAGAGAAATCCAGTGGCGAGTTCAGCATCATGCCCCGGGGTACGCATCGTGACGGAAATATTCTTATGCGCTGTTATTCCCCCCACTGTCGTTTGTATCCGGATTTCCAAGGGCTCCTCTACCGAGATACAATCCGATATCCGCTCCTGCGATCGGTCGCTCACTTTGACCAAGTCAATGTTTTTTATGGTGATATGCTGTAATACAGTGGATTTCATTATGCAGGTCTTTATACGTCCTAACTATTAAAGGTTCTTATTTCCAATGTACCATGTCGTACGGATAATAAACACTGTCTTTAAAGGTATTTTCATCTAGCCCCATTCTTTTTACTACAGCAGCTACTTCAAATGCCCAATAACCACAATAGCCCCACTCCCTCAGATGGGAATTGTACCAAGCTTCCTCCTTGTGCATCGCATACCAGTTTTTCAGGTATTGCTTGATGGCTAGCTCCGCTTCTTTGTCAGGAAGGCTGATGATGTCCTGTAATAACACAAATGGGCGATAATCATTTGTACTTTTGTCCTTGCGCTCAAGACCGACGATAAAGTATATCAAGTTAACCGGTTTAAAAGCCGGTTCAGTATCGCTGTTCTCCCAAATGTTTATGAAAGTTTGTATTCCGGGATAATGATCCTGAAGTTTGTTCAGCAGAAATAGCAAAGAACAGCATTTAAGAAATAGGGAGTTATTTTTGAACTCCTTTGGATCTGCCTGAAGGAGAAAGGTTATCGCTTCGTCAAGTATAGGAAATATCGCTTCTAGCTCCCCGCCTTTGGAATAAATAAGCTGGATTTTTTGAAGCCTGATACTACAGGCTTCAATATAATGGTGATTTTCCAGACTGCCATTTTTTTCTTTATAGCGCTGGAAGTCTTCATCGTCATCTTGCATCCACAGATCAATTCTTTCCAGTTCGTTCTCGAAGTATTTTATATTTTTATGTTGCGCCCTTACTGGTTGCGATGAACTGTTAGGTTCTGCGCTTCCAAAAATTTTGCTGAAAAAACCCATGTTTACTTAAGTTTCACATATTTATTCTGAACTCCTTCATAAATAATTGATAATGTGTCATTCTTTATGCTATAATTACCTTCAGTTTTCTCTTTTGTAGCCGTCTCCACAGTGATAAGTTTATCCTGTTGGGTTTCGTAGGTTGATGTAGTTATAAGCTGCATTTCACCTTCCCCCGACTGCTGAATGAGTTTTCCGTCCTTTGTAAATTCCAGCGAGATTTTCTCAATGGAACCGCCTGTTTCCGAATCTTTCACTGCTCCGTTCCACTTACCGATAAGTTTTGGATCTTCCTGTTTTTTTGAATTGCAGCTCATTGCTAAAAGACAACTTACAACAAGTACTATTTGTTTCATTTAAATTTTATAGAATTTCAAATTTTATATCACTTCAGTACACTAAATTAGTATCATTATTTCTAAATTAGTATCATTATTTCATTTAATAAAGAAATATCCACTTTACTCGTTTTAAAGACATAAAAATTAAAGCCAAAAACCCAAAGAAGTGTCAGAAAACCAATTTTCAGGCCACTTATACCGTCAGATCAATCGGCAATGTATAGATCCGCTTTCCCGTTACCGCATAAATGGCATTGCAGAGCGCCGGGGTAAATGGCGGTACCGGTGGCTCGCCCACCCCCGTCGGTTTGGCATCACTGTCCACAATATGCACATGGATCTGTTTGGGTGAATCAGGCATCCGGATAATCTGATAACCGTCAAAATTTCCCTGTTCTACCTGACCATCTTTTACGGTAATGGTACTTTTGAGTGCCAGGCTTGCAGAAAATTGTGCTCCGCCTTCAAATTGCGATTTGATTCGGTCTACATTGACAGCCAGGCCACAGTCCACTGCGTAATATACATTCGGAATGCTGATTTTCTTGTCCTGATCCACACGTACCTCCACCACACAGGCCACATAGGTCAGGAAGCTCTTATGTGCTGCAAAACCCAGTGCGCTGCCTGCAGGCATTGTTTTTCCCCAGCCCGACTCCTTGGCTACCCGTTCGATTACCTTTTTCATACGGCCTGTATCCCAGGGATAGTCACTGATCTTCTCACCATAGTTGGGATAGCTGGTTTTGATCAGCTCCTGGTCAAAAGTGATATGACGGTCTTCTCCAAGCAGTTCCAAGGCATTGGCAACGGGGTCGATACCTCTGGCTTCAGCAATTTCATCCAACATGGTGGCCGCAGCAAATACCTGTGGGATGTTGCGTACCGATCTCAGCCAGCCGATACGCAGATGTGCTTTGGCATCATGTGTTGCAATATTGATGGCCGGCACGTTGTAGGGGAAATCCGAAGCCCCCAGCATAAGTTCGCCATCACTGGGTTGTACTACAGCTTGGTCTTCGGTTGCCGAGATCGACGGATTGGCAATATGGTGAGCCCAACCGCTTAGTTTGTTTTGGCTGTCAATGGTTGCCACAATACGTTGTACGCTCAGTGCATGATAATAGTCATGGCGGATATCGTCCTCCCGTGTCCATTGTACCTTGATCGGCAGCCCCGACTCCTTGGCCAGTACCGCCGCTTCGAGGATAAAATCTGGCTTGGACTTCCGGCCAAATCCACCGCCCAGTAGTGTGACATTCATTTTTACCTTTTCCACCGCAATTCCAAGTTCCTTGGCTACCGCATCACGGGCACCCTGTGGGTTTTGGGTACATGCCCATATTTCACAGTTTCCATTTTTCACCACAGCGAGGGCGCAGGGTGGTTCTATGGTAGCGTGCGCCAGGTAGGGCGCGATATAAGTATGTTCAATGACCTTTTTTGCATTGGCCTTGGCCGCTTTGAAATCGCCGCGTTTACGGCGTAGCGTGCCTTCCTGCGCCACCACCCGCTTGAGTTCCTCAATCTGTTTGGTAGAGTCGTAGCCCGCATTGGGGCCCAATTCCCATTCCACCTCCAGCAGATCACGGGCCTTGATCGCTGCCCAGGTATTTTCAGCAATCACCGCTACCCCACTGAGTGGCCGGGATAACGTTGCCGGCAAACCAGCACCTTTGATCGTCAGCACTTTGATCACACCGGGTACCGCCAAAGCTTTACTGTCGTTGACGGATTTTACGGTACCTCCGACAACAGGACAGCGCTTGATCACCGCGATTTTCATTCCTTCTGTAACCGCATCGATTCCGAAAACAGCTTTACCAGTGACAATATTATGCAGATCAATAATTGGCGTCTCCTTGCCGATCATATTGAATTGCTTGCTGTCTTTCAGTTTGATTTCATTTACTTTAGGAATAGGCAGGGATAAGGCTGTTTGCACCAGATCGCCGAAATCTTTCTTCTTGCCCGAACCCTGTTGAATAACCTGGCCATTCTGGGTGTCCAGCTCAGCAATGTCTACCTGCCATTCTTTGGCAGCAGCCCGTAACAGCAACAAGCGTGCGATGGCGCCTGCCTCACGCATGGGTTTATAAAACATGCGTACCGAGAAAGAACCATCGGTATTCTGGTTGCCATATTTCTTTTCATCTCCTTCGGCCTGTACGATTTCGACCTTACTCCAGTCGGCGCCCAGTTCGTCAGCGACGATCAGCGGCAGTGAAGTGCGGATACCCTGTCCCATTTCCGAACGGTGGGCGACAATGGTTACCTTGCCGTCCGAAGCAATGCTCAGGTAGACATTAGGAGCCACTGTGGCCACCTTTTTACCTTTATCGTCACAGCTGAAAAAGCTGACACCGAGTACCAGTCCGCCCGTAAGCAGCCCACTGGCTTTTAAAAAGTCTCTCCGGGAAACACTAAAAACCTCCGAATCTACCTTTTGGGATTTTCTTTCTTGAAAAGGAGCTAATATTTTCATGCGATCTCTACTTTTTTGGTGAAGGGTTAGCCGGTTGTGACCGTTGTACCGGCCGCTTCCAGGATGGCTGCTTTAATTCTGTTATAGGTACCACAGCGGCATAGATTGCCCTGCATGGCCTGCTCAATATCCTGTTCCGAAGGTTTGGCATTTTTTTTCAATAACGCGGCAGCATTCATAATCTGTCCCGTTTGACAGTAGCCGCACTGGGGGACCACATGTTTCTCCCAGGCCTCCTGTACCGGATGGTCGCCCGTTTCAGAGAGTCCTTCAATCGTAGTCACTTTGCCATCACCGATGGCGGAAATGGGAAAAGAGCAGGATCGGATTGCGGTATCATTGAGGTGAACGGTACAGGCTCCGCACAGGGCCTTGCCACAGCCAAACTTGGTGCCTTTCAGGCCGATAATATCACGGAGAACCCAGAGCAAGGGCATATCTTCCAGCACATCAACATCGTGCTTTTTACCGTTTACCAGAATTGAATATTTAGCCATAATCTTATTTTTTTCTTGACTTTACAAGTTTTGTTTAATCGGTTGAATGATTCTGCTTTTCGCCATTCCATGCGATAAGTTTTCACTTATGTATTCGCTTTCAGTGCATTCGGTCATCAAAATCGTATTTAAATTAATCAATTATTTATACATTTTACGGATGTTTTTACCAATATTACAGTTTTCATGTTTTTTACCGTGTAAATCGTTAAATTTGATCAACGGTATTGTAATAAAAAGCTGTTCCATTTAATCAATATAAATCCGCGTTCAACCCGGCTTGCCCGTAATTGCATGAAAGAGATCAAAGACATTGTATTAGCTGCGCGTGAAGCCGTTTCCGAAAATAACGCGATGGCATTGGCCACGGTAGTCAAGGTAGAGGGCTCTTCCTACCGTAGACCGGGAGCACGTATGCTGGTCACGGAAGATGGCAGGATGACTGGCGCGATCAGCGGCGGCTGTTTGGAAGGCGATGCACTCAAAAAAGCATTGCTGGCCATTCATCAACGTAAAAATCGGCTTGTCACTTATGATACCAATACTGCGGAAGGCTCGGCGATCGGGCTGCAGCTTGGATGCAATGGTATTGTGCACATACTTTTTGAATATATAGACCTGCAGCGGACAGATCATCCGATCATACTGCTGGAAAGCCTATTACAACAGCGGCATGAAGCTCTTTTGGCGACCTGCTTTTCCAGCGACAGACAAGGAGAACATGAAGGGACCCAGTTGCTTGTTAAAGATTTAACAGCCGAGATTCAATCTGTAGACACGCAATTTCCGGAGCTGAAGGAATATATCAATTTAGCCCGAACAAACCGACAGTCCGTGTTGGCTTCGCTAACAAGGGCGGGAGAAAATAAGGAAGTGCTGATTCAATACCTCGCACCCACCACCCATTTAGTCCTGGCTGGTGCCGGAAATGATGCCCAGCCTGTCGTGGAAACCGCCAGTTTATTGGGTTGGGAAATTACGGTGCTTGATGGGCGGGTCGGTCATGCTACGGCAGGACGCTTCCCCAAGGCCCATCGTTTGATTACAGGCCCCGCTGAGGAGGTTTTGAAGAACATAGCTATAGATCCCTGGACCGTTTTTGTGCTGATGACGCATAATTATCGCTATGATCTCAGCCTATTGATGGAGCTGGTTCACAGCCCTACCCCTTACATTGGTTCGTTGGGGCCGAAAACCAAATTATTACGCATGTTTGCGGATCTGCGGCAGGACGGTGCCGAACTTACCCCGGCACAGCAGCATATTGTTCACGGTCCTGTAGGCCTTGATATCGGCGCCGAAACATCAGATGAAATTGCGCTGGCCATTATCGCAGAGATTAAAGCCGTTTTAAACGGCCGACCCGGGGGGTCCCTCAAATTTCTCCAGACTAAAATACATGCCGAAAATCCCCTAATACCTTAATTATGATACTCAAGGATACATTTGGACGTATACACGATTATTTACGGATATCCCTTACCGATAACTGCAATCTACGCTGTTTCTATTGTATGCCGGAGGAAGAATATAGCTTTACCCCACACAAGCAATTGATGCAGGTTGACGAGATTGAGACTTTAGCTAAGCTATTTGTGGATCAGGGTATCCGAAAGATACGCCTGACCGGTGGCGAACCCCTGGTACGTAAGGATTCACCCGCTATTATTGAGCGTTTGGCCCGACTTCCGGTCGAGCTCCATATGACCAGCAATGGTATCCGGATCGATGAGATGTTGCCACAGCTCGTGGCAGCCGGTTTCAAAAGCATCAATATCAGCCTGGATACCCTACGGGCCGAACGTTTTTTGCAGATCACCCGGAGAGATTACTTCGGCCGTGTGCGCCACAATATCGATCTGCTGCTACAGCATGGTATCCCCACCAAGATCAATATGGTGGTGATGAAAGGTATCAATGACGACGAGATCCTTGATTTTGTCGCCTTGACCGAAAAAAATCCGCTAGAGGTCCGTTTTATCGAATTTATGCCTTTCAGTGGTAACAAATGGACTAGCAACCAAGTTTATACCCAAGCAGATATTATGCATCAGATCCAGCAGTTCTACCCTATCCAAGCTCTTACGGTTGGACCGCACGATACGGCAAAGGCATTTTTGATTCCCGGCCATGTGGGCCGTATCGCAGTGATCAGCACCATGACGGCACCATTCTGCGCGGGATGCAACCGCATACGGCTCACCGCCGACGGCAAACTTAAAAACTGCCTGTTTTCGCAAGGTGAAACAGACCTGCTGACAGGCTTAAGGGCCGGTGTTGATGTGCTGCCGCTGATCCAGGAAAATATACGCGCCAAATCCAAAGCGCTTGGCGGACAGTTAACAACAGACTTTGAACAGATAGACACCGATGACCTCACAAATCGGAGTATGATAACCATTGGCGGATGATAAAGCAAACAGGTATAATGATATTGGCAGCGGGCAATTCCTCACGGCTCGGCCTTCCCAAACAGCTGCTAGAGTTTGAGGGTGAACCCTTGTTGAAACGGATCAGTCGTGCAGCCCTTGCTATCCCGGGCGTCAGCGTCACGGTTGTTACCGGCGCGTATCCCGATCCGATCCATACATTGTTGCAGAATAGCAATGTTGATGTTGTTGTCAATACACATTGGGTGTCAGGTCTGGCCAGTTCCATTGTTATGGGTTTAAAGGAGTTGCTAAAAAAACAACCTGAACTAGAGCGATGCATCATTAGTTTATGCGATCAGCCCTTTGTGGACCAGCATGTCTTTCAGCAGCTTATTCAACTTGCCGATAGCAGTGGCAAAGGGATTGTCGCTACCGGTTTTTCCGGGACCTGGGGAGCACCGGTTCTCTTCGATAAAAAATACTTCGAAGGTCTGATGCAGCTCGAAGGCCAGCAGGGCGCAAAGAAATTTGCCGAACAATATGCCGACGACAGGATCATATTCCCTTACGAAGACGCAAAATACGATGTGGATACCCAGGCGGATTATTTCCGTCTTCCACATCAGTTTATCAGTGTCCAGCAGGCCAAGGCCATTATTCATCATTTTTTGCCCGCCCTGCGGCAAGAGCGGCTAGCTCTACCGGATGCTTTGGGCTATACCCTAGCGCAGTCCGTGATTGCCGGGCAGGCTATTCCAGGCTTTGCACAGTCCTCGATGGATGGTTACGCCATCCGTTTTGCCGACCGCATGCAGGAACTTCCCGTCGTGGATAAAATACCCGCGGGTACGACAACCGCAAAGACCCTTGATCCCGGACAGGCCATGCGTATCTATACCGGTGCCCCACTGCCCCTGGGTGCTGATACGGTGGTGATGCAGGAAAAAGTCAGCTTCAGTAAAGCAGATACGATTTTGATACAGGACCCGGCCTTAACATTGGGACACAATGTCCGCCCCGAAGGATCCGAGGTGGAAGCCGGCAGTATTGCCATGCTGCCTGGTACCCCCATGACTCCGGCTGCCATCGGCTATCTGGCCAATATCGGCTGTACCGAAGTGTCGGTGTACGCTGCCCCCATAGTGCATATTATCCTTACTGGCGACGAGCTCAGACCCACGGATGCAACACTCGGTTATGGCGAAGTCTACGAATCCAACTCTTACCAGCTCAAGGCAGCGCTTCAGCAGCTGGGAATAGACAAGGTGGAGGGCATTCAGGTGCGTGATGACAAAAAACTGCTCCGCACAGCCCTTGAGCGAGCGTTGGATAAGGCTGATGTTGTCCTTTTGGTCGGGGGTGTCAGCGTCGGAGACTACGACTATGTCGTGGATGTCGCCAAGAGCTGTGGTGTTAAACAACATTTTCATCGTATCCGCCAGAAACCGGGCAAACCGCTCTTTTTCGGCAGCCGGGAGGAAAAGCTTGTTTTTGGATTGCCCGGTAACCCCGCCTCTGCGTTGACCTGTTTTTACCTGTATGTGGCGACGGCACTGGAGCGTATGATGCAGCTGCCTGAGCGCGATCCTTATGTCAGGACACGCAGTACGGTGGCTTATCACAAAAATCCTGGACTGACCCATTTTCTCAAGGCCTACTACGATGGGCATGCCGTCAAACCTCTTCATGCACAGGAATCTTATCGCCTCCAATCCTATGCCCAGGCCAATTGCCTGTTGATTCTGGAGGAAGATTCAGAAGGCTGCGCAGCCGGAGACGAAGTTATTATCCATCTCTTAAGCTAAGGAACCATGCCCATTGAGCTTTTTTATTTTTTTCTGTTTATCCTCGCCTTCTTGTACGCTGCTGTCGGACATGGCGGTGCCAGCGGTTATCTTGCGCTGATGGCACTCTATGGTATTGCGCCGCAGGAGATGAAACCTACAGCATTAGTACTTAATCTTTTTGTTTCGTTAACTTCTTTTATACAGTATTACAGAGGGCATTATTTTAAACGTAATCTATTTTTAATGGTCTCCGTAGCTTCGGTTCCTATGGCTTTTATCGGTGGCATGATTACCTTGGAGGACCACCTTTACAAACGCCTACTTGGTCTGCTGCTGTTGTTTCCGATCGTTCGGTTTTTCTTTTTCAGAAGTCCGGCCGAAGCTGAGCTTAAACAGTACAACAGCCTTGGGGCATTGGTCATAGGTGCTGTTGTCGGCCTGTTATCGGGTATGATCGGTATCGGTGGCGGAATTATTCTGTCCCCTTTTCTGATCCTGCTCAAATGGACCGATCAAAAACAGACTGCGGCAATCAGTGCTGCATTTATTTTTGTAAATTCATTGTCGGGACTTGGCGGTATGCTTACACAGGGCGTTTCGTTTAATGTGCATATGTGGATTTATATCGTTGTCGCATTTACGGGAGGCCTATTGGGCGCGTATCTGGGATCAAAAAAATTAAACCAGGAAGTATTGAAATATGTGCTGGCTGCCGTACTTTTGGTTGCCGCCTATAAACTATTGTTTACAACAGCGTAATTTAAGGTATGCACATCCGGTTTGTAGCATATAGACATTAGATATATTGAAAAATGAGAGTTCAAGTTAAGACATTTGGTGCTTTGACAGATATTCTGGAGAAAGAGTTTTACATGACGGCAGTCGATACGGAGGAACTCCTGACGGTATTATCGCATCAGCATGTAGCACTTGCCCATCGTAAGCTGCTCATAGCTGTCAATAATAGGATTATCAATGGGCCCGTCGTATTACAGGAAAATGATACCGTGGCGCTGATGCCACCCTATTCTGGAGGATAAGTATGCAGCATGAACGTTATGCAAGGCAGTATGTGTTACCGGGGTTTGGCGAAGTAGGCCAAGCGAAGTTGCAGTCCGCGCGCTTATTGGTTGTGGGGGCCGGCGGTCTCGGCTGCCCAGCGCTACAGTATCTTGCTGCGGCCGGCGTCGGACACATCGCTATTATAGACCATGACCGTATTGAACTGAGCAATCTGCATCGGCAGGTGCTGTATGATACCGCAGATATCGGTCAGCCTAAGGCTGAGGTCGCGGCCCGCAAGCTAGGGCAGTTAAATCCCGAGTGCAACATTCAGTATTGGGTGGAACAGTTTAACCCTGCAAATGCTGTTGAACGGCTACAGTCCTACGATATCATCCTGGACTGTACCGACAATTTCGCCGCGCGTTATTTACTTTGCGATGCCTGTCGCCTCCTGGACAAACCCTTGATTTTTGCTGCGATCTATCAATATGAAGGTCAGGTTGCTGTATTCAATGTAGCCGATGCGCATGGTGTCAAGACAACTTACCGGCATCTGTTCCCCTTGCCGCCGGATCCCCTGGAGGCACCGGATTGTAATACGGCCGGTGTGCTTGGCGTACTGCCCGGTATGCTTGGCATATTACAGGCAACAGAAGCCATTAAATTATTGACCGGGATTGGTGTTGTGTTAAGTAATAAATTGATGACTGTCAATTTATTGGATAATCGTACTTTTACTTTTGATATACCCCCGGAGGCACCCGAAGGAATCTCTTTTCCCCAGCATCTGGATGCCGTAAAGAATTTTGATTATAACAATCATTGTACTGCGACAGGTGGAGAGCTACAGGTTATCACCGCTGCCGACCTTGTCATGCAATGGCTTGCCGCTGATCTGCAGCTGGTGGACGTACGGGAAATGGATGAATTACCACGGCTTCCCGTTCCTCATCTCTCCATTCCGCTTGTAACATTGCCGCAGCAATTGGAACAGCTGAACGGCAGGCGTATCGTCTTCGTCTGCCAGACCGGCAAGCGGAGTTTGGCAGCAGCCCAATACTACCTGGGGCAGGCCAGCAGCAAGCAGCAGATTTTTCATGTGGGCGGCGGTATCATGGTTTTAAAAAACTATTTCAATGAATAAGGAAAAAAAAGATATTTTTATGCAGGGCCCCATTCCCCCTGAGCGGATTGCCACAAGTATTGCCACACATGGCCGTAAATCTGACATTGGAGCCCATAGTATTTTTCTTGGGCAGATCCGTGCCGATCAGGTGGACGGAAAAACGGTGCGCGCGATTGACTATAGCATTAACCGGGAACTCGCGCTGTTAAAGATGGCCGAAATCCGTCAGGCGGTCTTTGACAAGTATCCCCTGGCCTGTATGCATGTCTATCACAGCGAAGGGCTGGTGCTGGTAGGCGAAATCTGCTTTTTTGTCTTCACCTCTTCCGCACACCGTCGTGCAGCGATTGATGCCTGCGAGGAACTTGTGGAACGCATAAAAAAAGAAATGCCCATCTGGGGCAAAGAAATATTTGAAGACGATACCCATCAATGGAAAACAAATAGATAACATGGTCGATATTACACATAAAAGCAGCACACTACGTAAAGCTATCGCAGAGGCTACGGTAAATGTCTCCTCCGAAAATACGATTCGGATGATCGAGCAGCGACAGATCCCCAAAGGTGATATCTTTGAATTTGCACGTGCCTCAGCATTACTTGCGATCAAAAAAACAGGTGACATGATTCCGGACTGCCATCCTTTACCCGTAGAGTATGCAGCTATTCGTTATTCCATCATAGGCTTACAGATCCGTATTGAAGTTGAAGTACATACGATTTACAAAACCGGTGTTGAAGTCGAAGCCATGCATGGTGCTTCGGTTGCAGCTCTTGTCATTTATGATATGCTGAAGCCTGTGGACAAGCAGGTGGAGATCGGCGCTATCCGGCTGCTCGAAAAGCGCGGTGGTAAGAGCAATGAATCCTTTCCCTGGGCCGGTCAGCTCAGAGCCGCCGTGGTGGTCTGCAGTGATTCGGTTGCCGCAGGTCACAAGCAGGATGTTTCCGGCAAGATTTTGTTTGAACTTCTTGAAGAACAGGGTTTACGTGATATTGTCTATGCCGTAGTTGCCGACGAGCCTGAAGCGATACGGGAACGTGTGGAGCATTATCAGCAGACTGGAATAGACCTGCTGGTTTTTACGGGCGGGACAGGTCTCTCCGACCGCGATGTTACGCCCGATACCGTAGCCCCTTATATTACCCGGGACATTCCCGGAATTATGGAGACGGCGCGGCAGTATGGACAACAGCGGGTCAAGACAGCAATGCTCTCGCGGGGTATTTCAGGTTTTGCCGACCGGATGCTGATCCTTACACTGCCCGGATCGACCAATGGCGTACGTGAAAGTATTGCCGCATTATTTCCGCAGCTGCTCCATGTTTTTCAGGTCAGGGAAAATGCAGGCCATTAGTTTGTATTTCGCAGTTTCTGAACAAGCTGTTTAACCCGACGGGCAGTCTGATCGATTTCCGCTTCCGTCGTTGAGCGGCCCAGACTAAAACGGATGGATGACAGGGCGTCGAGGTCTGCGCGGCCCATGGCTTTGAGCACATGTGAAGGTCGTGAGGTCAGCGCCGAGCAGGCCGAGCCACTGGCAACGGAGATGGTTCCCAGACCCATGATAAGCTGTTCGGATAATGCCCCCGGAAAGCAGATGTTGGTTGTGTTATAAAGTCTATGGATGGAACTACCATTCCGGAATGCTCCATCGATAGACAGCAGTTCGTTTTCCAGTAGGTCTCTTAGCCGGCCTATTTTCTGCTGCTCTGCATTCAGTTCTTTTTGTGCAATCCGCAGTGCAGCAGCCATGCCGATAATTCCCGTTGTATTGAGCGTACCGCCACGCCATCCCTGTTGCTGCCCACCGCCCTGCATAATCGGCGATAGCACTTTTTTTGCCTGCTCGCCTATAAAAAGCCCCCCAGTTCCCTTTGGTCCATAAAATTTATGCGCCGAAAAGGCCAGTAGATCAACGCCGAGTTCCCCGGTATGAACAGGCATTTTGCCGACTGCCTGGGTTGCATCGCATAAGACCAGTGCCTGCTGCCGATGGGCAATTTCCGCGATTTCCCTGATCGGCAGGATCAGGCCGGTTTCGTTATTCACGAGCATACTGCAGACCAATGCGGTATCCTCACGGATGGTTTCTGCCAGCAAGGCCAGATCAGGTATCCCCTGCTCGTCCACGGCAAGGTAAGAGATTTCAAATCCCAGCAGCTCCATAAATGCACAGGTTTCCAATACAGCTTTATGTTCGGTGGCTATACTGACGATATGTTTACGCGGGGAAAACTGCAGTCCCTGGATCGCTAGATTGATTGCCTCGGTAGCACCGGAAGTATGGACGATATTTCCCGCATGCGTACCCAATGCGTATGCGATCTCTGCAGTTGCCTGCTCGACAGCATCCTGTACGGTCAGGCTAAAGAGATGCGCGCCGCTCGGATTCGCGTAACTGCTTCCAAAAAACGGGAGCATCTCCTGCAGCACGCGCTCGTCGACGGGCGTTGTGGCATTATAATCGAGATAGATAAAATTTGAGTTGCTATTGTCCATGTCATCATCTGGCCGTTTTACCGATTTCTGCTGCGGTACAGCCATCCATGCGGGCTGCCGATAGTTGGATCGCAGTAGAGAAACCGAACGATACACAAATATAAGTATTCACTATCAAAGGGCCTTATTCAAAATACTTCCTCCTGTCTGCCGGTAATTTTTTTCTTGTTTAGAATAATTCCTAATAATACTGTACTTTTGTCCCATCCTCATACTTTATCAAAGCAATGGCAAATAAGATGACCCCAAAAAACAGTCTAAAAAACATATTCCAACAACTACACCTTTATATCGGACTGCTTTTTAGTCTCATTTTTTTGATCGTTTGTATCAGCGGAATGCTGCTGAGTTTTGAGAAAGAACTGACACCTTTGTTATGGCCGAAAGAACAGCGGGTTGCTGTCTTGGAAAACCGCTTACCTGTCGATGTGATTGTATCGGGAGCAAAAAATATTTTTCCCGATAAAAGGCTTTTCCGTCTTGAAATTCCTGCTGATCCGTCTAGGAGCTATCGGGTTCAATATGGATCAAAAAAAGAAAAATACTGGTATGCTTATATCAACCCCTATACGGGTGAAGTCTTGTCCAAAGGGCCACAGGCTGAGCGTTTCTTTCAAAAAGTACTGGATATACACCGTTTTCTTTTGATGGACAAAATTGGGGCGACGCTGACGGGGATTTCCGCTCTTGCGACCCTATTTCTCGCGATAAGCGGTATTTATCTATGGTGGCCCAAGAATAAACAGCTGCTCAAGCAGCGCCTCAAAGTGGGGATGTCTGCTTCTATGAAAAGAAAAGTGTGGGATTTTCACGCTGTGGGGGGATTCTATGCAGCATTGTTCCTCCTGATCTTTACCCTGACCGGTCTGACATGGAGCTCTGACTGGTACAATAAACAGTTTTTTAGGCTTTTCGGTGCCGATAACAAGACGAAAAAAGAAAAAGTAAAAAATCCAGTATCGGAACTTGCTGTTGGCTTTTCGCCATTCGAGACCATGTATCAGCAGATTAGTACCCTTTATCCTGCTCCGGGGAATATACTGATGACATTTCCGGAACAGGAACATATCGCTTTTTCATTGACTAAAGAATCATTTTCTGGCGGGCTGTTGCAGATCAACCAGGCCTATTTCGACAGCAGATCCGGTAAGCTGATCAAAGGCAACCCAATGAACAAGTTGCCTTTGGCCGAGCAAATGCGCAAGATGGTCAAGCCCATCCATGTTGGCTCGGTATTTGGCCTTCCTTCAAAAATTGTGATGTTTTTGGCCGCTAGTCTGGCCGCCACCCTCCCGATCACCGGTCTTTGGATCTGGCTCAACAAAAGGAACAAAAAAATGGTAAGGCCCAGAAAAAAACGAAGACCTAGAGATCGAGCTGTATCCCTAAATTTGCCATAGTCCCGGAACCCTTGATGTAATAGCGGCCTTCATTGGTTGCACCCCGTACTTCGGCATGAACGGGATAATAATCCGCATTGAATAGGTTGTTGATAGCGAATAAAAAGGTGAATTTCTGATATTTGTACCTGGTTTGGAAATCAACAAGATTATAACCGGAAATCGGATATTTTCCATAATTATATTCCGCAGCCGGGAATACGTCCCGCCCACCCAAGTGCAGGTATTGCAAATAAACATTCCAGTTGTCCGTGATGCTGAAATCGGCATTTAGGTTAATTTTGAACGGAGAAATAATGGAATTGTCTAATTTATCTTTGTACTTGCCTTCTTTTTTCAGATCCTGACGCCCATCCATATAGCCGAGTACAGTTCCCAAAGACAGCCATTGAAGCGGTTTTACATTTCCGACAAATTCCACCCCATAAATGCGTTGTGGTACCTGACTCAGTTCGTAATTACCCGGCGTGGAAGTCTCCGCGAAGGTGGTCCCTTTCTGCGATGTACTATAATAGCCTGTCAGCTGGTAGTCCCATATATTCAATTTACCATTTAGACCCAATTCGAAATTGTTGACCACAACAGGTTTGGGATCAATTTGGCTCAAGGGTACACCATTGCGCAGGATAAGCCCGACATCGCCAATGGAATATCCCTGCGAAAAGGAAGCGAAAGGTTGCGCGTAACTATATTTGTTGTACCGTGTGGCGATATTAAAGACAAAAGCATCTGAATTATTATTATCACCCGCAGTGAGTTTGCCATTTTTCGTCAGATCGCCGACCTTAAAACGGATATTTTCATAGCGTACCCCGCCTTTTAGAATCCAGTCGGTGCCTAAATTCAATTTACTCTGCAGATAAAACGCGACATTGTTCATATTCATATCCGGTGTCACCAAGTCATCTTTCAGTGTTTTCTGTACGGTATGGTCTTTTAGAAAATCAGCACCGTAGATCAGGGAGATATTGGATGATGAGCCCAGCTGAAAAGGTGTATTAAAATTTAACCTTGCTCCTTTATGGTCAGAATAATTTTGGTTGTACGTTTCAAAAACCGTATTCATATCTTCATAGTACAGGCTTAAATTTGCTGCCGTCTTTCCATATCGACCATCATACTTCAAATGAAAAGCCTTGTTATAGGGAGTACCACCGTTGATCACGGTATCAGAAGGAATACCAATGGCCGGCGACTTGCCAAAATCACCCTTGGTACCGACATATTTACTATCCTGCAGGCTACGATAATAATTGCCCATAAATTCGACCCGATGCTCGGGGGCTATTTGATAACCGATTTTGGTCAGGACATTATAAGCTCGTGTTTCGCCCAACCCATAAAACGGACTGGCAATCGCTGCGTCGGCGCTCCGTACCACACCCGAGCGTCCGGCTTTACCCTGAATGACATAATCCCATTTGTCCAGCTGCCCTGAAAATACCTGGGCGATATTGTAGCCATAGGTCTCGCTAGGCTTTACCAGGCTCAATGAATTATTGAGGTAGGTTGATGAAGCCAGCTTTTTCCCTTGCTGTGGCTTTTTGGTGATGTAGTTTATTACACCGCCGGCAGCGCCGTTGCCGTACATCGCCGTAGCGCCATTCACCACCTCGATGTGATCGATTGCACTGGCATCGATTGTCCGCAAGTCGCGACCACCATTGCGTAGCGGTGTGGACTGCGGAATGCCGTCAATTAATACCAAAAAATTACGCCCGCGGATTTTAGCTATAAAGTTATTTTGGCTTTCCTCGCTGGGCGAGATACTGGGGACCTTCTGCATCAGGATGGATGGTAGATTATCGTTGATCTGACGTTGCTGATCGAGCGCCTTAGCGCCGATATAGGTGATCGATGAGGGCACCTGATCAATATGTTCTGCTAATCGACTTGCTGTCACGACCACTTCATCCAAGCTCTGCTGTTCAGCAGTCAGGGTAATCGTTTTTAAATCATGTTGCTCTTCGCGCAGGTCAATATCTTGAAATCGCTTGCCAAATCCCACCGAACTTAATGTCAAACGGTATGTACCGTAATGTATAGCTGTTAATCTGAAGTAACCATCTTTATCGGACTTGGTGCTCTTTGCTCCTTGCAGCTCAACACGTACATTTGCCAAAGGGAGACCTTGCGCATCGACCACCTGGCCTATGATCGTACCTTTTTGCTGTGCTTTGGGAATGGATATATCGAAAGGCCTGTAGCTGTTATATACGGTTCCCGCAGAGGCTGATGTGGATAAGGAAAAAGAACAAGCTACTAAGGCGACTGTGAGCCTAGTCATGCGATATGGATTAACTTTCATTTCTTGTTTGGTCTGGTAGACGATTTATGGTAACGATTAAACTCAAAATAATAACGGCTCAAAGATATCATTATTTTGAATAAATCTAAATACAGACACAAGAAAAAAAGCTGGTACTAAATCTCTATTCTCATTTCCAATAGGTTGGGTTTAAAACCAGCTTTGCAATATGCTTTTTTTGCACTTTCGTTCTGATCATAGACCTGAAGCCTTAGTTCTGTGATGTTTCGGTCCTTCGCCCAGTCTGTCAGGGCTTCCAGAATCAATTTGTTGATACCCTGGCCACGATATTCAGGTTTTACATACATAAATCCCAAATGGACATATTTCGCATACTTTTGATAGGGTTTGGCATCGACGATCTTGGCATAACCGGATCCGACGAGCTGATCGCCAATCACAGCAACCAGAACCTCTGCCTCTGCAGATTTTATTAATTCCAGCAGATCATAATAATGAATTTCACCCTCCTTTAAGGTGTCGTCATAAGGGCGTTCGGCGGCAACAATTCCCTGTTCAAACTCTAGTAATACATTGATTTCATTTTCCTGTGCCTGTCTGATTTTTAGTTCCATTCCTACCTGCTGTGTTTGTGTTAAATGCAATTATTCCTGTTCAAATTTAGGCTAAATAACGCTTAATGCAAGATACAAAAATCGATGGCTCTGGGCTAGCTTGAAATGTCAGGGCGCTGTCAATTGCCGCACATGGCAGATCTTGTTACATAAGTAAATCACACAATCGATTGCGTTTAATTTTTTTTCTTGACATGTAAGTTTTTTGATAAATTAATACTAAACAATTAAAGATAAATTATGAGAAAAATTAAATTTGCGGCACTGCTCGGTGCGGCACTGATCTGTTTTGTTTCCTGTCAAAAGACTGTTGTTAAGCCGGAGACTGAAGAAAAATTGTCTTTGCGGGCTGCGACACCCGGTCCCAACGGTTATGAGGTTCCACTGGGAGGCAATGCTTTCGTTACAGCAGCACCTTCCGGTGCAGTTGAAGTCATCAATAGCAACGGCTTAGCCAACTGGACCAATGCCAACAGCATTGTGAGTACCTATGCCAAGTTGCCACAGGCAGGTACACTGAGCGTGAAAATCCGGGCCAAGGTATTGCCCAATGGTGACAGCAGTGTGGTCAGGCTGACCATCAACGGGGTGAGTAAGCAGGTCAACCTGAAAGGCGGTACGCTAAAGGATTATACCGTAGGTAACTACACGATCAATGCGGGTGGTTACGTCAAAATGGATCTGCAGGGTATCTCCAAAACCGGCGGTTATTTTGCCGATGTTTCCCATCTTATCTTAAGCGGATCAGCGACATCAGGTACCGTAATCTACAGTGACAATAATATTGACAATACCTACTATTGGTCGAGACGTGGCCCATCCTGTCACTTGGGCTATACGGTACCGACCAGCCAACAGGTCTCCTATTATTATAGCGAAATCAATGTCCCTACCGGCGAAGATAAAATAGGATCCTATTTTATGGCCAATGGATTTGGCCAGGGTTATTTTGGTATGCAGGTCAATTCGGCCACGGAGCGCCGAATCCTGTTTTCGGTATGGAGTCCTTACAGCACCGACAATCCCGCTGAAATACCGGCTGAAGACCGCATTACACTCAATCGCAAAGGAGCGAATACCACGACCGGTGAGTTTGGTGGTGAAGGTTCGGGTGGACAGAGCTATATGAAATACAATTGGACAAGCGGCAAGAGCTACAAATTCTTGCTTAAAGGCGAGCCTGATGGGAATGGTGCCACCGATTTTACGGCTTGGTTCAATGATCCTTCTGTTAACAGCTGGGTGCTGGTGGCGAGCTGGAAAAGACCAAAGATATCCACTTATTTGACCAACTTCCACAGCTTCCTTGAAAATTTTAACGCCGATAACGGCTACCTCGGACGCTCAGCAGATTATAAAAACCAATGGGTACGTACCACATCAGGTACCTGGATGCCGGTGGTTCAAGCCAAATTTACAGTGGATGGAACCTATTCCAGCAACCAGCGCATCGATGCCATGGGGGGCAGCAATGGAAATAGCTTCTTCCTTAAAAATGGTGGTTTTTTCAATACAGTTGTCAACCCAGGCACTTTGTTTACCGTAAGCAATGGGAATGCCGCGCCGGCAATAGATCTTACAACTCTGCCCTAACCGCAAAGCTCTGCTGCTGAGCTATCCCGCTCATAAACAGAAAAGGCTGTCTTACAGATCCTGTAGGACAGCCTTTTCTGCTTATGGAATAGATCATGAGGGATTCATTGCTACCTGATTTGATTTCTCATGTTTAAATTATCGTCTTATTCTAAACGATAAGGCTACAATCAAAATGATTATAAACAAGACACCATACACAAACAGGATATCGCACAACAATGATCGCTGCAGGTAGAAGCTATCGTTAGCCAGAAAAAACTGCTGTTGTTCGGGGTTCTGTGGATTATAAAACAATACGTATTCCTGATCTATATTTTTTTTCCTCGCTCTAGTCAACAGCTCTATCCGCATTGCTTCAAACGCCCCCTGCCCTATGATCGGAAAAAATGAATACTGCTTTTCTGCCTTATGTATTTTTTGTGTATATGCATCTCCACCAGCAGTAAACTGGTATTCCAGATCGATATAGGCGTATTTAGTCTTCCCGCGTTGGATGTCAGCGCTAAGGTTTCGGATCGAGGGCGTTACGGCCACCCAATTCGGATGCGTCAGCATAAATTCTTTCCGCTCCAGGCCTGGGCTCACCGAAAAGACCGAAACCACCATAATGTATACAAGTAGCAGTAAAACAACAAAGGTGGTCAGCTTTCTCATTCGAAGTGTCAACGGTTTTCCATTGATACTGTATTGGACGTTCCTGTTGCCATTTTGCTTGCTCAATCTGCTGGCAATGATCTTTCTCAACAGGAAATAGAGTACAGAAGCACCTATTAAAGCATAAATCAGATAACGGTAACTGTTCAATATAAAAGCGATCGCAATGATGAAGCCAATAAGCAGCAACCATTGAAAGAATTCCCAGAATTTTTTCATTTATTTAAATAATCTCATGTGCTTTGAATGTGTGTTAAAAATAACTATTCGTGGTACGACCAACAAGATCCTTTTCATATTCGCTTATATCCATTTAAAATCCGTCGAAGACAATAAGCATTTGGCACGTACGCTGTGATCTCGTTTAGTTTATAAGTGGTACTATAGTAGTACTTAATGGTTAAAAACATATATTGCTATCGTAGTGGTATAAATTTGAACTTTACATTTTTAGGCCATATCCAACTGCTGCAGTTTAAATCAGCTGGATTTTCGTTATCTTCGTTCGTATAAAATTTCTGCTATTTTTCTTCCAATACATACAGACCCATTATGGAAAAACGCGTAAAATTTGATTTTGAAGTTTACTTTACCAATGGAGGCAGCCTTAAAGGCGAAGATTTCAGGCTTGATATCACAGGCGATGATATCAGCGACGCGGAACTCGCGGATTATATCATCAAAGATCTACGGCTGCTGATGGCCGGAAAGGTAAATATTCTGAACAAGGAAATCTTTGCCGAAGCCCACAAGCGTAAGGCTCCGCCAACAGAAAGTGAGGCTGATCTATTGATTGATCTCAGCCATACCATCGAAAATGGACTGGTGACCTACAAAGGCCTGCCCGCGCCTATTATCTGCGATTACCTTTCCAGAGCTGACTCCAGACAATTTTACGATGAAGGAATAGAATTTCAGATCGGTAAGATTGAGATGGTAACCAATACCGGTACCTATATTGACTGCCCCTTCCACCGCTATGCACATGGCAAAGATACTGCCGAGATGGACTTAAAGGCCTTTGTCGATCTGGATGCGGTGGTGATCCGGCTGCCTTATACCAAGGGCTTGGAAATCACGGATGAACAGCTCCGGAACAGGGAGATCAGAAACCGCGCAGTACTGATCCATACAGGCTGGGATAAAAACTGGAATACCGAAGCGTATTATGAAAATCATCCTTATTTGAATGAAGCCGCAGCGAAATACCTTGCCGAATGCGGTGTCAAACTGGTGGGCATTGATTCGCACAATATCGATAGTACCAAAGGCAAATCACGCCCCGTCCACTCCACCCTTCTAGGAGCGGAAATCCTGATTGTCGAACATCTCTGCAATCTTGAATTATTGCCCGATGAGAACTTTCGTTTTACGGCCGCCCCGCCCAAGTTTAGAGGGGTGGGCACATTCCCGGTCCGCGCTTTTGCCCGTGTAAAAAGGTAGGCTAAGGCCTAAGCAGCTCCGGCCTGCATTTCCTTAACCGGAATTCAGGGCGGAGCTGAATCCTTAAAAAGAGGTTTTCTTTCGCAGGGCTTTTATGGCCAATGCGGCGGCCACTCCACCGATCACATACCAGGTTACGGTCATTAATTTTGTACGTTCGGTCTTTTTTATCGGCTCGGCATTCAGTCCGGCCTGCTCCGGAATGGTCAATGTGGCGAGCCCGACGACAGTACCGAGCAATGCTCCGCGTAACACGCGGTGTTTATCGCCGCCGTATCCGATCAATGTATACAACATGGCGTTTGAGGCTACGTCAGCTCCAAAGGTCGCAGCGACCAGCGCATTTCCTTTTGGTGGCTTAAATCCGGCTGCACTGACCGTCTTTTTCATCGCCTCCTCGCCCACCTCATCCACTGCCGGAGCCTCAGGGTCAAACCTTTTTGCAGCGCTGTGCACTACATTCAGGACCAATGCGCCGATCAATCCACCCAGCATATTTTTGTTAAATCCAATCATTTTATCTGATATTAATTTTTCAATTTCCTGCATATTTGAGGCAGGTTATCTGAAGAACATCAGATTAAACAAAATAGTTCAACTTATGGGACAATTTGCGCTGTTGGGAGTTTTGGCTGCTTTATCCACCTGATCCTATTGCCTGCGACTGAGCCTATAAAACCCGAGTAATAAACGGTCATAACTAAGTGCGATCAGCAATATGATTACCGGCAATAATAAGGTCTTTCTCTCCCACCAGCTGTATATAAATGCGCCTAAGATACCACCAAAGAAAAATCCACCAATGATAATTATTTTAAGTAGTATCCCTCCTTTTAAACGCTTGCGTTCATTTGTTTTTTTATAGAAAATTAGCTGAGATAGCTCAATTCCCAGATCCGTAAACAAACCTGTTAAATGGGTGGTGCGGACCACAGATCCAGATATCTTCGTGACCAGGGCGTTTTGCAATCCCATGGCGAGCAAAAGTATACAGGATAACCAAACAGCGCTGTTGAACACGGGGAAATTAAAAAATGACACAAATAGAAGTAAACCAATTTCAATTATGATAGGAAGACTATACGAAAAATGTAACCTCCCTCTGGACGTAAGCTCCATGGTCGTATTGGCAACAAATGCGCCCAGTAAAAAGGAAATAACATACAGCATACTCAGAAAGGCAAATAGATAATTATTGCGATAGAGCTCCTCCGAAAAAAAGGCAAAGTGGCCAGTAACATTTGTTGTCAATGTTTTAAAGGAAAGTACGCCCACGATATTCACTATTCCGGCTACTGTTGACAACAATGCAGCTAATTGCACATTGTGGATATAATTCCGTCCCTTATCTCGATGCCTGAACATAATGTTGTTTTCACCTCTTATTTTATTGAAACGATCTTTTGCTATTGCCTAAGCGATAGACCGAATTTACTTTTTTAATTAACGAAATACAATAAATGAAAAACTTTATCTCAAAAAGAGATGTTTACCGCGATTTTTGCTATTCAATCACTGATTATTTCATACATTTGTATAACCTCCAACAACAATCTAATTTAGTCAGAAACAAGCGCAATGCAATTTAGCTTCACATTTAAATCCAGCCCTTTTAAGACACTGATCGCTTTCCATAAGATTATAAAATCATTTGAAGATATGGCTTTGTCCGAAGTCGATTTCCGGGCTACCTATGCGAAAGCCCTGCTGGAAGAAATCAATAAATATCCGGCATTGATCTCGGGGATCGAAAATGCCGCAGAGCTGCCGTCCTATGAACCAATCATCAAAGTTCTTTTGGCGGACCTGTTCCCTATTGCACTCACGCGCAATGAAATCAAGGCCATTACGATTCCTTTCTATGTATACACCTTTAACCATACCGAGCGCCTAGAGAATATCTTACAGGCTGCCGGCGATCAGTATGATTTTAACTTTAGGGATGTGACTGCCGACAGCTATTATATTCTGAATTGCTGTATGATCATCAGCCAGTACTATGGAGTCAAAGTAGATGCGATGGACAGCCCTTTATTTTTGGATATTCCGGATAAAGACAACATCATACACCATTACCGGGTCTTGTTCAACGCCGATTTCATGGATATTATTCCTACCGAAAGCGCGATACCACTTTCCCCGGAGGATATTACCGAACTGATTGACAATTTTTCGGATATTACGTTGTGGAAGTCTAAATTTCCGGAGCGCAGCTGGATCCTGAAAGGCTTTTCGATTATGACCCTTTTCGATGCGACAACAGAGAATGCGGTATCGAGCTTCAAGAGTAACCTCTTGCGCGCCGATGAAGATAAGGCTGTTCAGCTGGAAGAAATCCAGGATATTTTCAGGTCCATTTATAAAATAAATGATCTGCGCATCGGGCTTACTTCATTTGAAAAAGTCAAAGAAGAGTTCAATCTGCGTATTGTCGAAAAACAGCTATACAGCCATCTCCTGTACGATTCGACTATTGCGGAGTGTGAAGAAATGCTCTGTAGTGAGACCTTGGAAAGCCTGCTGACCAGGGAAGAACTGCTGGTGGTCCCGGATATTGATCAATTGCCAACGGTAGATCCGAAGAAGGCATTTTTTATCAATAAGCTGAAACAGCAAAAGGTGAAGAGTTTTATCTTTGCGCCCCTGATCCAGAACAATAAAGTCCTCGGTATATTGGAAATGTCCTCCACTAGGGTACGTGCGCTAAATTCGGTCAATGCCAATAAACTCAATTTTATCTTACCTTTTATCAAGGACAAAGTAGCTAAGGCATTTTCTGAAATAGAGAATCAGATCGAGGCCATTATTCAAAAAGAATATACGTCGATCCATCCCAGTGTCAAATGGCGCTTTCAGGAGGAAGCGATCCATTACCTCAATGACAAGGCCTTTGGGAAAGATTATACCTTACAGGAGATTGTGTTTGAACAGGTCTATCCGCTCTATGGGCAGATTGATGTGCAGGGCTCATCGGAATCCCGAAACCAGGCCATCAAGCAGGATTTGATCAATCAGGCGACTGACCTGATCACACTTTTTACAGCAATCAACCGGGAGTATATGCTGCCCCTCTTTGAACAAAAGGTCTTTGACCTACAACGGAATCTGGACACACTTGAACATTCCCTGTCCACGGATACGGAACAGGTCATCCTCGATCATTTTAACCTCGATGTGCATCCCATTCTGAATAACTTTAGGAAAAACAATAAAAACAGCTCCATTGTAGTGGCAATTGATGCCTATTTTGAACGGGTAAACCCAGCCATAGGCGGGTTTTACGAAGCACGTCAGGATTACGACAACTCGATCACGCTGATCAATAAAAAGCTGGTCACTGTGCTCGATGAGAAACAGGCCGAGGCACAGGACTACTTCCCGCATTATTACGAGCGCTATAAAACGGATGGCATAGAGCACAACATGTATATCGGCGCATCGATAGCACCCGACAAGAACTTTGATCTCTACTATCTTAAAAACCTGCGCTTGTGGCAGTTGCAGGTGATGTGCGAAATGGAAGCCCAGTTTAGGCTACTGCAGCCCACACTGCCCCATCAGCTGGAGGTAACCTCGCTGATCCTGGTTTTTGCAACACCGATCTCCATCCGTTTCAAAATGGATGAAAAGCAGTTTGATATTGACGGGTCTTACAATGTGCGCTATGAAATCGCCAAAAAACGGATCGACAAAGCCAAGATCAAGGGTTCGACGGAACGTATTACCCAGAAAGGAAAACTGGTTATTGTATATTCTCATGCCTATGAAGAAACGGAATATCTGGGTTATATCAATCTGCTTCAGCACAAGGGTTTACTGAATGAGGATATCGAAAAATTCGAGGTTGAGGACCTGCAAGGTCTGATCGGCCTTAAAGCTATTCGCGTTGGATTCAATGTGCAGCATGACCAGTAGGTATACAAGGTAGCCACCATTTTTTGCATATTTTTCGAACCATAATGCTTTGAGCGCTGTTCACCATCCAAACAAAACGCATAAGCATATGAAAAGAATATTTTTGACCCTAGCGATTGCATGTTCGGTTGTAGCCCTACAGAGCTGTGGCGGCGACGCGAAGCAGGATAGTAAGGAAACCGCGGACAGCGCCAATGAAGCAAAGGCGCCTGAGCATATGGACGACGATTCGCTAGCGACCACGCCACTCGCCGTGAGTGAGGACGACGCTAAATTTGTGACGGAAGCCGCAAATGGCGGTATGGCCGAAGTGGAGCTCGGAAAGCTGGCGCAGGAAAAAGCTCAGCATGCAGATGTTAAAGCCTTTGGAGAAATGATGGTAAAAGACCACTCCAAAGCCAACGACGAACTGACTACGCTTGCTCAGGCAAAGAATATTACTGTTCCCGCGACACTAGGCACCGATCAGCAAAAAGTGAAAGATGAACTGGCCAAAAAGACCGGAAGGGAATTTGACAAGGCCTACATAGCGGAAATGGTTGAGGATCACGAAAAGGATGTCAAACTTTTTGAGGATGCCAGTAAGAATCTCAAAGATACCGAGTTAAAAGCATTTGTGGACAAAACCTTACCGACGCTGCGTACCCATCTGGAACACAGTAAAAAAGTAAAGGATAAACTGGATCAATAAGCAATTTACAGTGATCTATTGTGTATTAACATCCACCGCTTTTCCAGGAGAAAAGCGTTGGATGTTGTGTTTTCGGAACGGTGTCATTATTACCGTTCTGCGATACAACGGAGCGGAAAGGCCCAGTCCCTATCAAAACTGCTGTCTTCAATCGTAGCATTTCGGTTCTGGACAATTTTTATGTGACGGACCCTGTTATTTAAAATCTGGCTTGACCAATAATAGCCCTCAAGACCTCTTTTGGCTAAGGCACCGTTATCAAGGGCCCTATTGCCCGCAATTGGAAATGTTAAGCGTACATTTGCATTTCGGTTGCTCTTAAATACCCGGGCAGCTGAATAGTTGCTTGATGATTCCGACCAGTTGCCAATATTGAGATTTGTCACTCCATCATCTAACATCGCCATTTCACGTTCAGTAGGTACCCGATATCCCGAAGGGCAAGGATCATTTGCTGTTTTAACAGGTGCTGTTTCTGTCCCCGAGTTCCATGCATTATCGCCTGGACTTTGCGTGTTCCAAGGGTTAATTGGCCCTGGTGCAGTTGTTGCCGTAGCAGCAACAGCTTTCCGTCCCCACTGATAATAGTTGCCATGCAATCCACTCAACGAAGGATTTTGATCCGGATCAAGGTTGTAGTTTGCCCCTAGATTATGACGCATCCAGATGAGCCCATTGATGCGTGCGGCAGATTGTCCTTGATAAGTCAGGTAGGTATCGTTGGGGATAATCGAAAGATTGAGGTTGTACTTTACTCCGGGCAGGATACTTAGGCTGTCCAGCGGCATAAGGTTTGTAGCCGTGACCGGCCCGATGGTAATCGTTGACAATAGAAGTTTACCGAGATCGGTTTGCGCATTGAGCTGTTTTGGTGCCGCGCTGACAATGCCGGAATTCAGCGCTGAAAAACTGAGGTCTGCCTGACCTTCTGCTCCTGGCCGGTTTACTGTCCCAGCGTCAGTACTTTAAGCCGTGGAGCGCAATAGCGAACAAAGCTATACGACAAGCAGATCTCACTTGCTTTTTCTACTGTACGTCCAGTTCAACACTCCCGGAGATCAGTCCCTCACTTTTTGCCCTGATAATCAATTTGCCACTATGCTTGACAGCAACTATGGCCAGCGCTTTGCCGTGAAATGCCTGTCGCGCCCTGGACTGGAATTTCCGGAGATCGGTTGTATTGCCATTGTCTGTGGCCACAATCCTAGCGCCTTCCCCTTCATCGTTAAACTTGATGTCATGAGCCGCATCCGGAACAACAGTATCAAACTCGTCCACAACGTATGCCTGTATATAAGCCAGTTCATTCTCTGCAGCATTTACACTAGGCTTCTCGGAAACTAGCTTGACGCGGTATGGCTTTGCTGCCGTACGGACCGTTTTGCGCATTACTTTCTCGTTTCCCCGGTAGGAAACCACTTCAAGTACCCCAGGCTCAAAAGGAATAGCTTTGAATACGAGGTCATAACGGCTAGGATCTTTAGATTGCTCGCTGATCTTCCTACCGTTCAGATACAGTTCCAACCGGTCCGCCTGATTGTAATAGACCACCACATCAATTTTATCCCCCTGTTTCCAGTTCCAGTGCGGTAATACGTGTAAGACCGGCTTGTCGGTCCAGACGCTTTGGTACAGATAATATACATCTTTCGGGAAGCCTGCTAAATCGACGATTCCGAAATATGAACTCCGGGCAGGCCAAGTATAAGGTGTAGGTTCGCCGAGGTAATCGAAACCCGTCCATACATACATTCCAGCAATATGATCATATTGCTCCATCAGCCGTAGACTGGTCTGATGGTTAGATCCCCAGGGGGTATAAATGTTGTCGTAAGCTGATATGGACTTGTCCCTATTGCCGCCATTGAAGGGAATATCCCATCTTTCAGGCCACATGCGCACTGAATCGTAGGGCACCAGATCATATTGACCCCGACTTTCCAGCGCAGACGTGCTTTCTGTTATGATAAACTTCTTCCCAGGATGATCTGACGGGAAACTGGCCCATTGCTTATGGTTATAATTATAGCCTATAATATCTACGGCCGGATTCATTAATACCGGGTTTTCGCTGGACAGCTCATTATTGGCAATGGTAGTCGGGCGGGTACCGTCCAGGCTGTCGGCAATTGCTGCTAAGCGCCTGGGAATAGCTGCCCCATCCGACTTAGAGTGCCATTGCTCCTGCACTTCATTCCCTAGGCACCAGATGAATAACGAGGGATGGTTTCGGTCCCGTTTTACATGGGCGGCAAAGTCGCGCTCGAACCATTTATCCCAATACAAATGGTAGTCAAATGGATTCTTATGTCCTTTCCATACATCGAAAGTTTCACTCATCACAATAAAACCCAGGCTATCGCATAGATCTAGAAATGCTGGTGCGGCCGGATTATGGGATGTACGTATCCCGTTGACACCCATTGCTTTCATTGAATTTAGCTGACGTAACGCTGCAGATCGGTTGAAGGCCATGCCTAGGGCGCCAAGATCACTATGTAGACAGACTCCGCGGATCTTAAGGCGCTTTCCGTTCAGTACAAATCCCTGCTGTTGATCAAAGCTAAAGTCGCGTAAGCCAAATCTGGTTTCCTGCTCATCCAGCACCCGGCCGTCCGATACAAGCTGTACATTCGCAGTATATTGCCGTGGTGTTTCAACTCCCCACAACAGCGGATTGTCCAGCACGATTTTCTGCCGGAACGGATGGACGCCGGAGCCGCGCTTGACCAATATATCCTCAACCTGGGAAACCGTTTCTCCGGTGGGTGATACAATTTGTGTCCGTAGGGAAAGTGATCCAGTCTGTTTGGGAATCTGTTCGATGTCCAACGAAAGACTCAGCACAGCTTGTTTTTCACTGAGCTGCTCTACTTTGATAAAAGTGCTGTTTGTTCCGATACTGACCTTATTACGGGCAATCAACTTAACATCACGATAGATGCCCGAACCCGAATAGAAACGTGAGTTGGGCTGCCTATTGTTGTTGACCTTAACAGCTAGCAGATTTTCCCGGCCATCGGCATGTAGATAAGACGATAGTTCGTATTCAAAGCCGATATAACCGTTTGGCCGTTTTCCCAGCAAATGACCATTGATCCAGACCTCGCTGTTTTCATACACGCCCTCAAAGGCGATAAATATCCGCTGACCTGTATAGGCCGGGGGCAGCTTAAATGACTTTTGATACCAGCCGATGCCCCCATCCAGATAAGCCCCGCCGCTACCTGCGGGGCTATGTTCGCGGAAGGGCATCTCAATGCTCCAGTCATGCGGCAGGTCAAGCAGGCGCCAGTTGTCACCACCAGAATCCTGGCTATGCTGCCCAACACTATCAAGTGTAAACCGCCAACCTGCATTGAAATTAATTTCCTGTCGGGATTGCCCCAACAGCGGTATCGTCATGATCAACCAAAGCCCCAGGACATTCAGTTGGCGGCGATATGGGGTGCAAACAAGTAATTTTAGCATAAAATTATAGAAAAGGAACCGCTCCATACTTTAATAGGAGGATTGATAGTCAAACCAGTCAAAAAATGCTTTCGCATTGGTTGGCTGCCCATTGGTACTTGTATACAGACCGATCATTACTCCCGTAAAGCCGCCGGCTACCTCTGTGCTTAGATAGCGGGTATCCAGACTAGCGAGCTTGCTGTAGTCCCCGGACTTTGGATCTTTAAAAGCAAAGCTGTAGTTTAAAGGCGTTCCACTGATACGCAGTTCTATCTTGTTGCCTGCGATTTCTTTTTCAGCAACAATATAATGCAGAGATCCTACCTTAGCGCGCAGCTGCAGCATAAAGACCTTTCCGCTGCGTTTGAGGAAGAAGTCGTAATGGTGCGAATTGTTCTGATACAGCGTTAAACCGGCTTCTTCTCTATCGGCAGCTGCATTAAATTCAAGCTTTACGCTGGCCTGAAAATCGTGTTCCGTTTGCCTGCGGCCGATAAAAGAAGGCGACTCCGTCTCGTTTAATGATATCGGACTGCTGTACAGGCAGAGGCTACCACGACGTTCGGTCAGCGAGTACTTTGCCGAATCGGGATTCCGAAGATACTGCCATTGCAAACCCAGCTGTGTGGCAGTAAACTCATCGCGCTGTGTCGGAGTTGCTACAGGAACTGCTGGCAGGGGCTTCACCGCCATATCCAGCTGGATCTTTCCATTACCGTTGATCTGTGGCCAGCCATCTTTAGGCCAGCTTACCGGTGCCAGAAATGTCTCCCGCCCGAGTATATGGTAATAACTGTAAGGTTGCGTGACGCGGAAACCTAAAAATACGGTCCACCAGGAGCCATCTGCTGCCTGGATAAAGTCCGCATGCCCAACCCCTTGAATGGGATTTCCCTGTCCCAAACGGTTGGAGTGTGATAGAATTGGGTTGAGCGGGCAGGATTCGTAAGGCCCCCAGATGGAGCGGCTCCGTCCGATACTGGCACTGTGGGCATATTCTGTACCACCTTCACCCAATAGTAGATAATAGTAACCATCCTTTTTGTAGATATGTGGTGCCTCGGGAAAGCGCCCGCCCGTTCCGGCCCAGACCACTTTTTCCGCCGAGGTCAGCTTCCCGGTACTCAGATCTATGGCCGTCACACGGATTCCTTCATCTCCCTGGGTCACAAAATAGCTTTTGCCGTCCTCATCCCAAAAAATGTCCGGATCTATGCTTTTGATATCCACCCAGACCGGATCACTCCAGGGGCCAGCCGGGTTTTTTGCCGTGCAATAGAAATTGCCTTTGTCCGATACATTGGTACATATGACATAGAATAAACCATCGTGATAGCGGATCGAAGGCGCGAATAGCCCTCCCGAAGAAGGTACTCCGCGTAGATTGAGCTGTGAAGACCGTGTCAGGCAATGCCCCAGCTGCTCCCAGTTGACCAGATCCTTACTATGATATATCGGAAGCCCCGGAAAATATTCGAAAGAAGAGGTCACGAGGTAAAAGTCATCGCCTACGCGACAGATGCTCGGATCTGGATTAAATCCTCGGACAACTGGGTTTTTAAACCCCAGTTGTGCATAGCTCGGCGCTGCCAGCAAAAAGAGTAAGCTGCAATAAATCGTGGAGCTAAGAAGTGTCAAGTACCTTGAAGTCATGTGATATATAGTCATGTTATTCCTCTTATTTGGCCGGACCGGATTCCGATCCTCCTTGATCCAAACTTTCCTTATACTCCTTACTGATAAAATTGAAAGTCAGCATGGCTGCACCGTCATTCGAAAGTACAGGATCCCTTAAGACAGCCAGCTGCATTGTATTCTTTGTCAGCGACATAATGCGAACATCACCCCAGTCTACCACGATACCATCTTGCGGTTTGCCATGGAGTGGCGATGCCCCGGTCATGCGCATGGTTTTCTTTTCGGTGTCAATATTAAAAACACCTTTCTGCACTTTTCCCAGCATGGCATGGTTTACATTGACGTTGGCGCCGCCTTTGAGGTCAAAAGTCATACGACCATAATCGCCGGCTGGCATTAGCCAGCTATTGCCCTTCCAGTCGGGTTCCCAACTCCAGCTGTCGCTGTTCAAGGGTTCGCCGGTCTTGTTCACTGTGCCCCACCAGTCGCCCGTTCCATAAAAATACATAGGCCCTTTAAAATGGCGCGATACTCCTGCTGCATCAAGATCCAGATACCAGGTTTTCTCCTGCCCTGCACCACCGGTCAATAATGTCCAGGTCTCGTCACTGATAAATTCAGCATACATCGCGTCAATCTTAAAGCTTACAGGCTCGCCATATACGATTCCGCCCCGGGTTTCAACCCCGAACTTAACCGTATATTCTCCCGGAAAAGGCATTTTTAAAGTCACCTTTTTATCCTGGCTCCGGCCTTGGGGATGTTCCCAAAGCGCAGTGTATTTGGGATCCATCAAACTCGTTAAATAAACAATATTCGGATTATTTACATCATGTTCAATACGGTAGGATTTACCTTCAGTCAGTTGTGCCGGACTGACGTCGATCTCCCCTAACGCATATTTTTCCGGAGAACAAGCTCCGGCCATCGTCATCAGCGCAAAGAGGGCCATGACATAGTGTATTATCTTTTTCATGTATATAGATTTATATCGTTAAACCAAGCGACCTTTTAACGGTACTTTTCATTAATTCCAGCCTGCATTTTGTTTCAGTACTCCATTTGACAACGTGATCTGCTTATTGGGAATCTGCATAAATCCGCGGGTGGCCAGAAATTTGCTCTTTGTGATAACAACTTTGTCGGGAGCCGAACCACTAAGCACATCTTCGGAAGTTTCTATGATTGCGGCGGCATTATTGACACCCTGACGCAGCACATCCCAATAGCGGATACCTTCAAAGGCAAATTCAAAATTCCGCTCTTTCAGGATATTACTTTTTGAGACGGGCAATGCAACGAAATTGGTTTTATAGGCCCGCTTGCGCACCTGGTCAAAATATTGCTGCGCATTGGGCGAACCGAGTTCAGCCGCCATCAGCAACACGTCTGCATACCGGATCACAAAGTAATCCTGATCCTGGGACAATTGCATATCCTTATCCCCCCCTGTATTTGTGGTGCCATCCGGCAATGCTGTCGGTGCATATTTTTTGATGGCATAGCCCGTATATTCGCGCTGGTCTTTCAGATTAAAATCCGGTATCTTCTCTCCGTTGATATCGATAATGGACGCTGTTTTTCTGGTATCGTTGTTATCGAAGGCATTAAAGAAGCTTTTGCTTACAGTACATGCGCCCCATCCCTGGCCATAGGGAGACCAGCTCTTCCCTCTCAAGCCCAAGAAAACGACCCAGCGGTTGCCATCAATATGACCTTCGTAATCCGATGTATTGTTAAATTTCTGTGCAAATACCACTTCGGAGTTCCCTTTACCGGCGTACTTGGAAATATCCAATGTATTGTCGGCGGCATTGGGAATGTAACTTGATGCCGGCCATAAATTTTTAAAATCAGCGACTAGTGCAAATTGGCCACTTTTGATCACCTCTTCCAGTCCCGCCAGCGCCTCGGCTTTGGATACGCCAATATCTTCGGCGGCATAATAACCAGAATAAAAGAGGTAAACCCGTGCCAGTAGTGCTTTTGCTGCAAACGGCGTTGCGCGGCCATCGTTGGTTGCGGCAGCCGATTTTGGATAAGCATCGGCCGGGATACTGCTTGCAGCAAATTTTAGGTCTGAAACAATCAGTTTATACACTTCCTTTGGATCTGATTGTGGAATATTATCGCTCGTGGGGCTGGTCAGCAGTGGTATGTTCTCAAAGAGACGCACCAAATCGAAGTATAGGACTGCCCGCAGGAAGCGCGTTTCACCTTCGATCCGTGCGCGTGCCGCTGTATTGCCCGAGAAATCTGTGCCATCTAACTTTCCTAGCAGCGTATTACATCTAAAAATACCCGAATAGTAGTCTGACCACGTCCCATCAAAAATATTGTTGTCCGATTGGGACTGCCCGATATCAAAGCGGTCTATGGCCTGGAAACCACGGCCATCTGTTGTTCCGGTACCGCCGAAACAGTTATCCGAGGCGACTTCCGAGGTAATATAAAAGGCCTGGCTCCCGTTGGAGGTTGTCCGTTGGTAACCGTCATAACAACCTATTAAAGCCATTTCGGCATCGGCCACTGTTTTATAAAAATTGCTCTCCAATACACTTGTCATCGGTTCAACGTCCAGGAAACTGGATGAACAGGATCCCAATAATAGCGATCCCAATAGCATTGAATAAGAGATATAACCTGTTTTTTTCATGATTTCTCGATTTTAGAATTTAACATTTAAACCAAATAATACCGTCCGGGGTCTAGGGTAATAGCCCAGATCGATACCCGATACCCAACCATCTGTACCATAGCCGATCTCCGGATCCATTCCATCATATTTCGTAAAGGTGAATAGGTTCTGCCCCTGTACATAGAAACGGATCTGATTGGCGTATTTCCACCGGATCAGTTTGGAAAGATCATAACCCAGGGTGACATTGCTAATCCGTAGGAAATCGCCATCCTGGATGTATAAATCCGAAAACTGCCAGTTGACGTTTGTTTCGGTCACACGCGGTATGGTATTGGAAGTACCTTCACCCGTCCAACGGTCCAGGATGCGGGTGGTATAATTCGCCTGCTTATTGGTATGATTACGGTAAGACTGTACAATCTTATTACCCAAAGAACCGTAAGCATTAACGGAGAAATCAAATCCTTTGTAATCCAGTCCGATATTAAATCCATAGGTAAAATTAGGCATGCCCACACCAAGATTTGTTTTGTCGGCGGCGTTGATAATGCCATCAGCATTCTGGTCTACATATTTTACATCACCGGGCTTGACATCTGCCTGCAGGATGCCCTTTCCAGCATTTTTCCAGGCGTCGATTTCAGCCTGGTTCTGGAATAATCCCGCGGTGCTGTAGCCCCAGAAATAACCGATGGGCTGTCCATTGGCGGCACGGTAAAATTCCTCAGAATTATCGTATAACATGGCTGTCTGGCCGTGAATAATACCGTCTTCAGTAGGGATCTTACCCACTTTATTTTTGTTGTAAGCGCCATTTACGCCCAGACGGTACTTAAGCTCATTCACTTTATCTGCCCAGTTCAGTCCGAGTTCTACCCCTGTATTCTTCACATCACCGCCATTGATAAAAGGTGGCAGCGTACCTGTCGTGGCCAGCACCGGAGCTGTTACCAACCAGTCTTTGGTCTTTTTGACATAAAAGTCAGCGACGACATCCAGCCGGCTCTGTGCGAATTTGGCATCAAATCCAACATTTGTCTGTTCGGAGGTTTCCCAGGTTAGATTGGGATTGGACAGGCGGCTCGGATAAGCTCCGGCAATATTGTTGTTGCTGGTACCGAATACATAATGGGCTCCGGGATTGGATGAAGTGATACCTGTTGAGGTACTGATCGGTGCCGCATACTGGAAATCAGCAATATCCTGGTTGCCCACCTGTCCCCAGGAAGCCCGCAATTTAAAGAAGTTTACTCCCGGTAGGTTCTCCTGGAAAAAATCTTCCGAAGAGATTACCCAACCTGCTGAAACCGAAGGGAAATAGCCCCAACGGTTGCTACGTGAAAATTTGGAGGAAGCATCGGCCCGAAGGGTGGCATTAAACAGGTATTTCTCTTTGTAATTGTATCCTAACCGGCCGAAGTAGGACACCCGGCGGGTGACGTTCTCCGGTTTTCCCGAAACAGTGCGCGTCTCGACAACATTGCCCTTTTCATCCAGATGTGCCTGCCCAGTTGTGTTGTCCAGATAGGCATGCGCAAAATCGTTGAACTGCGAAAGCAGGTTCCAGTTTGAACCCGAGAGGTAGGTGCCCTGATACCGCAATGATTCCATCCCGATCATGGCCGAAAAGCGGTGATCCGTCTGGATATCAAAATCATAGGAAGCGGTATTGGTCCAGGTCAATGTATGTCCCTTGCTCATATTCTGGGACGTAGTGGTATGGTCCTGGTTGTATGTATAAATGGAAAAACGGTACAGGGGTGTAAAACTCCGGTATTCCGAAGCATAATAGTTGAATCCTAATAAAGAGCGTACTTTAAGCCCTTTGACCGGTTCGATCTCGGCAAAAATATCGGCCAGTAATTTCTGGCCATCGTTGCTATTATTCGAATTGGTCATCATCACGCCATAAGGATTACTGTCCCCATTGTACCAGGGCGAGTTGGACGTATCGTTGAAGGGGCTTCCATATAGTCCGTTGTCCGAATAAACGGGTGACAACGGCGAGGTGGTAAAAGCTCCCCGTAAGGTATTGTTGTATTGGTTACCAACACCGATTCCCCGATTTTTAATGTAGTTGAAATTAAGGTGCTGCCCGATTTTCACAAAATTATCGAACAGCTTATGTTCTGAATTTGTCCGGAAGCCATAGCGCTCGTAGTTGGATACATCTTTACCACCGACGATTCCCTCCTGACTGATATAGTTCATGGACAGGGCGTAGGTGGATTTCTCCGAACCACCAGTGAGGGCCACATTGTAATTGTCCATTTTTGCATTGTCCTTGAACATATAATCCAGCCAGCTAGTATTGGCGAGTCCGGCCATGCCATCAAAATCAATGGCAGCAGCACCTGAATTGAGGGATTGCTCATTCATGATTGTTTTATACTGATGGGCATCCAGCAGCTTCACTTTGCGTGATACGTTCTGAATACCCGTATACCCGTCAAAAGACAGCTGGCTTTTACCGGCAGCGCCCATCTTGGTGGTCACCAGGATTACACCATTGGCTGCCTGCGAACCGTATATCGCTGCCGAAGCGGCGTCTTTTAAAACATCGATCGACTGGATATCTGCAGCGTTCAATACCGAAATATCACCTCCGGGCACCCCATCAATGACATAAAGCGGGCCCGAATTGCCAATTGTCCCTAAGCCGCGGACGACGACCTTCATATCCGCTCCGGGCTGACCGGAGGTGGAAGTAATGGAAACGCCCGGCGCCTGCCCCTGAAGGGACTGCAGGGGATTCAGCTGATTCCGTTTCTGCAGTTCCTCGCCTTCTACTTTCAGATTCGCGCCGGTATTTAGCTTTTTCTTCTGCACACCATAGCCGATGACTACGACCTCTTCCAGATCCGAGGTACTAGGCTGCAGACGAATGATGCCATTTGCTCCGGCGACTGTAATTTCTTGCGTTTTATAGCCCACGTAAGAGATCGTCAGCACGCTTCCTTTTGCGGCCTGTAATGAGAACTTACCCGATTCATCTGTACTCGTTGAAATCTTCTGATTCTTTACTTTAATGCTTGCACCCCCGATCGGCAAGCCAGAATCAGCGGAAACAACGGACCCCGTAAAGGACTGCGCCCAGACCAGCGAGGTCATGCCGGTCATGACTACCACGGCCACTCCCCTGCTCAACAATTGTTTGCTTATCATATGATTTGATTTATAAATTGGTTTTACTTATTTTAATTTAACCTGTAGGGCTTTACCCTGATAAGATACTGCCCTTGATTTTTTGGTACTACTGTCGATTCCAACTGCATTACTGTCGCTAACGAAGATGATATTGAATTTTCTGCTGCGCAGCATACCCTCAAACTCCCCTTTGCGGTCGGCTAGGGACAAGGTTTGGGTACTGTTATCGTAGCGGATATCAATGCGGCTGTATTTTCCTTTTTCGTAGTTATAGTTATCGCCTTCATCTTCATACAACGAAAACTGGCCATCGGCACCGGCATAGATATAGAGGTCCAGTACAGTCTGCTTTTTCTCCGTGCTGTATTGCAGCTCCTGACCGATCGGAACGATCGCACCGGCTTTTGCATACACTGGGATACGCTCGTATGGCGCATCTACGAGGAGATCCTGGCCGCCCCTGACTTTCTTGCCGCTGTATAAATCATACCAATCAGCACCCTGTGGAAAATGTATTTTGCGGCTTCGTGCACCTTTCTCGGTGACGGGGCTCACCAATAGAGATGGTCCCCATAGGTACTGGTCATTACGGTCAAATCCTGCTTTATCCAGCGGAAAATCCATGGCCAGCCCCCGGATCATCGAATAATCATCGAAAAAGGTCTTTGCCGCCAGGCTGTAGTTATAGGCTAGCATTTTATAGCGCAGATTGATGGCATAAAGCATGCTTCTGTAGGCAGGGTGCTCCGCGGGAGCGATGTGATAAGGTTCTCGGAACGGGAATTGGCCATGTGCCCGGAACAGTGGCAAGAATGCAGCATATTGATACCAGCGGCTATTAAGTTCACGCCATTCTTCCAGATCCACCGCATTGGGCTTATGGAACCTATTTTCGACGAGGAATCCACCCGCATCCATCGTCCAGTACGGTGTGCCGGACATGGAGAAATTTATTCCGCCTGCGATCTGGTCCTTCATATCGTGCCATCGGGATGCGATATCCCCGCTCCAGGCGGCAGCGGCATAGCGTTGCTGACCGGCAAAAAATGAACGTGTCAGGATAAACACCCGCTTATTGGGATCTGTTGCGCGCTGCCCCTCGTAAATACCCTTCGCATTTTGAAGCGGAAAGGCATTATAGTAGCGTACCGAGGAACCGATGCTGGGCTGAAAAACAGCTTTGCGTTCATCCAGATCGATATTGGAATGGATATCCGGTTCACTTGCATCCATCCACCAGGCGTCGATGCCTATTTTAAATAAGTTGTTGTCCAATAACTTCCAGAAGGCATCCCGCGCACCCTGATTAAAAGGATCATAAAATGTAGAGGTATAACCCTTGCCGATCCAATCTTTGCGGCCATCGTAAATATTCCGTGGGTAAATCCACTTATTGGTTTTAAACTCCTGGTATACACGCGACTCTTCATTTATTTTTGGCCAGGCGGAAATCATGATCTTCAGATTTTGGTCATGCAATTTCTTCAGCATCGCCTTCGGATCCGGAAAGCGGTTTAAATCAAATTGTTGACTTCCCCAGTCATTTTCTGACCAATACGACCAGTCCTGGACAATATTGTCAATTGGAATTTTCCGTTTGCGGAATTCCGTGGCCACCTGTTCAATTTCCGCCTGCGTTTTGTAGCGCTCGCGGCTCTGCCAAAAACCAAAACTCCAGACCGGCATAATCGGAGCCTTGCCTGACAAATGCCGGTACCCGCTGATGACATCGTCCATAGATTCACCATGGACAAAGTAATAGTCGATTGCGTCCCCGGCTTCGGAATTAAATGAAAAGAGGTTCTGCCGTGTAGCGGGAATTGGGCTCTGCCAGTTTAGGGTAAAATAAGACTCGCTGCCATCTGGGATCCATTCCATCCGGATCCGGTGCGGCTGATCTTTCTCCAGGTCTTTTTCAAGCTCAAAAGTGCCGGCATTCCAGGACTGCCGCCAGCGGTCCGCGACGAGCTGACCATCTATCCACACCTTCATATACCCCGAATATTTGAAGTGCAGGATATGCCTGCCGGCGTAGGGCGAGGCAAGTGTACCCTCATAAACTACCTTCGTATCCGCAAGTTTGATCTCTTTGGGAAACTTGTGCTGGTCCGTTAAATAGCCATAATCGATGATCGATTCTGGACGGGACAGGTATACCGAGTCGGTATTACGGTTCATATAAGTAGCCGTGAGCCAGCCTTGCTCTCCTTCCACAGACGAGAGCTTAAATGCATTCAACGGTAATAATGGGCGCACATCCCCGGCTTTGGTGATCGAGTAATTATGCCAGAGCAGACCATAGTTGTTGGTGGATAGCAAAAACGGAATGCCGATTTCGGTATTGTACTGCAGCAGCGTGACCTGTTTTCCGCGGTTGTAATTCATAACCGCATTCTGATGCTGTCCAAGCCCATAGATCCCCTCCTCCGGTTGAACCATAAAATCCTGATTGATCTGGTAAAAAGCATCGCCGTTATAGCTAGCCGCAGTAAAGGAACCGGAATTTCGTTTTGCTTCCTTTAAAATTGGACGGCCATTTAAGTCATAGAATTCTACTTTACCGCTGCTCAACGAAACAATGGCCTGGAGATCCGCTGTCTGTATCGTGGCCGTTGAGTCTGTCGATCTGGCAGCAAATGATTTCAGCTGCCGGTGCAAGGAGTCTACGATCACCAGGTGCTGCTGTTTCGGAAAGCCAGAGCCAGCAGGCACTGCCGTTACCCGTATGATTTTATCCGTAATGGCGTCGAGATAGACGTCCTGATCAATCGAGGTCGCGGAATTTTTGAAGCTGACCTTCATACCGGTGGTGGTTTTTTCAAACTGAGCTTTCTGAGCTTGTGCAGATGCTTGATGCATCATCGTAAAGAACATCAGACCACTTAAAGCATACGTTATGTTGCGCATGTAAATAAAGATTTATTGGTTATTATATTCCCTTGGTTATTGCTTGTGCTTTCCTAGTGAAAGAACAAGTCAAATATAAAGTGCAACCGGTTGTCTTAAGGTTATGATTTGTTCACTTTTAGGGGGTGATTTGTTAACATGCGAGCGGAAAATCGGAATACACTATATTTTAACTATCTGCTTTAAAGAAAGTTACGTTGAAGTGGAAATAAAGTTGTGAAAGCGGATCTAAAATTTATTTGCTGAATTATTTTGGATTGCCGACTTGCACTTCATAAGCGATTGCAGCCATGGATAATTGATATGCTGTATGGGCTGCATGGATCGTTGATCCAGCTATTCATACTTGTCTTCCGAATTTGGAGAACACAAAATAGTGGATCGGCACGACCATTATTGATAAATCAGCGAAAACATCATAGCAGCGAATGATCTGCATGTATTTTTATGATTGCTTTTAAACATCGAAATTGTACAGTAATTTCCTACTTTAAAGTGATTGTCTTTTTATATTCATTCGGTGTTACGCCAAACTCTTCTTTGAAATATTTTCTAAAGTATTTGGTTTCATTAAATCCGACAAGAAAAGCGATTTCATTGACGTACATCTGGCTTTTTTCGAGCAGTTCTGCTGCTCTTTTTAGCCTGATAAAGCGGATAAATTCCGAGGGCGTTTTATCGGTCAAAGCAAGAATTTTCTTATAGAAATTAACCCTGCTCATTGCCATTTCACGGCATAAATCTTCCACTAAGAAGTCGGTTCGTTCTATATTTGACTCAACGATGGAGACGGCTTTTTGTATAAATTTCTGATCCATCGAAATGATCTCCGGTTTGGTTGTTGAGATATCAATTCTTGATTTGAATTTATCCTGTAGTTGTTTCTGCCTTTTTGCGATATTGGCCAGCGTAACACGTAGAATATCGATATTAAAAGGTTTCGAGATATAAGCATCTGCACCTGCTTCCATACCCTGGAATTGATTTTCATCCGAACATTTTGCCGTAAGCAAGACGACTGGTATATGGGAACTGCGTATATCCTGCTTGATCTTGCGACAGAATTCGTAGCCATCTACATTTGGCATCATAACATCGCAAAGCACAAGATCCGGAATATATTCGGTCGCGAGCTCATAGCCATGTTGGCCATCTTTTGCGGATAAGATCCTGTAATCATTGCTAAAAAGATCCTTTAGAAACAGGCGAAAATCCTCATTATCATCAATAATGAGAAGCGTATATACGCCGTTCTCCGCATCTAGGATAAAGTCGTTTTCACTATCCCTATTGTATGCTGCATTGCTTTCATCATCAGTACCCGAATAGATCACATCTTGTCTGTTTGTGCCATAAGTCTCTTTGGACATGGGAATTTGCACCGTAAAAACTGTGCCTTTTCCAAGTTCACTATCGACCTCCACTGTTCCTCCATGGAGCTTGACAAATTCATTTACAATATGAAGCCCAACGCCTGTCCCTGAGATACCGTGGGTCTCATTGGAATCAATTCGGTAAAAACGATCAAAAATACGTTCAAGATGCTCCTTTTCTATTCCTATACCTGTATCTGAGACCTTAATACAGAGACGCTTATCGATTTCATGATCTATAATGGTTTCACTTATAGCTACGCTAACGTCTACGTGGCCAGAAGTTCGGGTATATTTAAAGGCATTTGAAATCAAATTGGAAATTGCCATATACATCTTATCTTTATCAAAGCTTAGGTCTATGTATTGGTGGTTTGCCGTAAAGGTTAGTTTGATGGATTTTTCGGCTGCAATAGATAAAAATGAAGTACTGATCTCTTTGACAAATTCAATGATATTACCGGATGAAATATTGAGTTTCGTTTTGTCCTGATCTAGTTTTCGAAAATCCAGGATATCGTTGACCATCGTAAGTAGTTTCTGCGCGTTTTTGTACATCACTCCCAGTGCTGCTTTTTGTTCCTGATGGCTATCTTTTTTTATCAACATTTCCAGTGGGCTGATAATCAATGATAAAGGGGTCTTAAATTCATGACTGATATTGGTGAAAAACTTTAATTTCAGCTGGTCTATTTCATGCAGCTTATCAGCTTCCAACATACGGGCATTTTGATCAAGCTGATCCTGCTTTCTCTTCAACCGGTATTTAATAAACCACCTGATTACCAAAACAAACGCTGCAATATAAATCGCTATAGCCCACCATGAAAACCAAAATGGTGGATTAACTACAATCTGCATCTCGATCGGTTGAGGCGACCACACATTATCCTGATTGCCGGCATAAACTTTTAAAATATATCGACCGGGATTGAGATTGGAATAGGAAGCTACTCCTGTACTACGCGAGGTTTCAATCCATTCTTTATCGACACCTTCCAACTTATAGCGATATTTATTTTTATTGGGCTGGATAAAGTTGAATGCGGAAAATCGGATGGAAAAGTTTGTTTCATTATATTTCAGGATGAGCTTATCGAGGCCTACAATGGAAATTGGCAAAACGGTGTGATCGCCTCTTTTCTCCTCGGGATTAACCACTTCATTAGACAATAACAGTTCCGTAAATCGAGCTTGCGGTATGCTTTTATTGGCCGGGATCTTTCTTGGATAAAAAGCGATGTAACCTTCGGTTGTACCCATATATATTTTTCCGGTCTTATCGGTATATACGGCGTTGGGATTAAAAACCATTCCCGTCAGCCCATCACTGAGATCAAAGGTAGAAACAATACTTCGGCGCTTAGCTCCGCTAGCTGACAAGTACTTTATCCGGTTGAGTCCATTGCTAGTCCCCGCCCATATATTCCCATCTTGATCCTCAACTAAAGATCGTACATCATCGCTGCATAGGCCATCCGCAAGAGTCAAAAAAGAGAAGCTCCGGTTTGTATTGTCAAAGATTTTTATGCCCCTTTTTGTAGCCAACCAGATGCGACCTTTTGAATCCTTCATAAGCTGATAAACGGGAACTGAAGCAGCCTTGTCCTGAAAATTGGCGTCGGGAAAATAAGGTATAATGGTCTGGTCACCAATGAGTTTGTACACACCGATATCTGACGAGAAATTAATCGTTCCATCACGATCTTTTAAAGTGGAAAGAATGAAGTTAGAACGTAGTTTGCTATTGTCTCTATTAAAATTTGTAAATGTCGTTCTACTGGGATCCAATCTGTCAATTCCGCCCCCCAAAGTGGCAATCCACAAATTTTGGCCGGAATCTTCCGTGATCCCATATATGCTCTGATTGGATAGTCCTTTGTTGTTTTTCTCCTGTACTTCATATCGTTTAAACTGCCGACCATCATACACATTTAAACCGCCCATAAAAGTGCCTATCCACATTTTCTTTGTATAGTCTTCATGGAGCGCGGTAACAATATCAGACGATAAACTTGTCATATCACCGCGTTTGCTTCTGAAAAAATGGCGTTCTCCGGTAGTTTCATTCAATTTAATGAGACCTTTTCCATTTGTCCCCAACCAAAGGTTCCCCTCTTTGTCCTTAACAATACTGCTGCAGTCAAAAAGTTCACTTTTGCCATCGGATAATCCGGTACCAGGAAACTTGAATATTTCTGGATGATAATATGAAACACCATTCTTATACGTTCCTGCCCAAACAATTCCTTGATTATCACAATATAAACTTACAATGGAGTTTTGTCCAACTGAGGTTTTATTATACTCGTTATGTTGAAGGACCTGGATGGAGTTCTGCTTTTTATCAAGCAGATTGAGACCACCATGGTCCGTTGCAATCCAAATTAATCCTTGCCTGTCCGCTACGATTCCACGGACAAAGGAATTGGAAAGTGCAGGCTTCGTATCAATATCATACTGTTTCCATTGATCATTGGTTTTATTATAACAGACTGCACCACTATTATTTATACCTGGATAAATCCAGACCATATGGTCTGGATCTATAAACATACTCTTTGGAATTAAAGAATTTATAGCCCTACTGTTTAAATAATTTTTTCGGATATCAATTTGCTTTGTTCGGGTATTCAGACGTTCCAATAAGCCATCTTTGTGGAGTACCCACACAAATTCATCTTTTATGGCGATCTCTACGATCTCGGTAGGACGAATGCTTATTGGATTATTTGACGGTCTGAAGCTTACTAATTTTTTATGCTTAGGATCATATCTGTAAATGCCTTTTTGTGAATAGGCTACAATAAAATTTTTATACTGATCTATTTGTATAGAAATTGGGTTTGATGGAAGTCCCATTTTTTCAAGAATGGAATCTGTATTATTGATAAAAACCTCCTTTCGCCAATCAAACATGACATACTTATTGCCCAACATCCATAAATTCCCCTGCTCATCTTCTACAATTTTCTTCAAACCATCATAAAGAGTCCCTGAAGTGCCTTCGCTGCTGCGATTGAAAACTTTGATTCGCTCACCGTCAAATCTATTTAGCCCCGTGTTTGTTGTAAACCAGACAAATCCTCTACCATCTTTATATATGGCAACAACTTCATTTCCGGCTAAGCCATTCCCATTGTTAATATGGGCGAACTTAAACTCCTGTCCATAGCAGGAAATAATTCCAAAAAATAGAAATAGTAATAAAAGACGTTTCATTGGTTATTGTTTCAAGAACTTCCGTTAAAATACTGATTTTATCAAATCTTTACAGCATAAGTGATCATTTTATCCCCTAAGCTGAAACATTTAGATCCCTAGTTGGCCTATGCCTGCCTATATGAAGTGCATCGCGATTAAGGTTGCAATTCCCATGAATTGATCGTACTTCCAGTTTTATAAACATTTTAACCGCTCTTCTTCAACATTCGAACCCCGTCAACATAATTTGTTGTTCCTAATTTTAATCATCCCTTTCTGGGGATAATAACCAAACAAATTATAAACTTAAATTAACCATGAAATCAAAAAACGGATCACAAAAGTTTTTTTGGCCCAAACTGCGGCATCGGGTATATCTGATGCTGGCGGCCTCGTTTCTCCTTTTTATCAATGTCTTGCAGGCGCAGGAGTCGAAAATCAATGTCTCTGGTCTTATTACGGACAAGACTACGGGGAGGCCTCTAAGCAATGTTTCGGTTAAACTCAAAGGTACAAAGGTGTTGACATCTTCCAATGAACAGGGCAAGTATGCTATTTTAGCCTCAAAAGGAGATGTATTGATCTTCAACCATGTAGGGTTCCATGCGCAGGAAGTTCGAATAGCTGGAAATCAGCAAAATATTCAGTTAACGGAGAATATCCACGCCATGGACGAGGTCGTTGTGGTAGGCTACGGAAAAATGAAGCGGGGCGACCTAACAGGGGCCGTCGTTTCGGTAACGGCCGATGACATCAGTAAGTCTGTAAGTACCTCCCTGGATCAAGCGTTACAGGGACGCGCTGCCGGGGTCTCGGTAACACAGAATTCAGGAGCACCGGGCGGCGGAATCTCAGTGAGCATCCGGGGTACAAATTCCTTCAGCGGCAACGAGCCGCTCTATGTGATCGATGGAATCCCAATTGATGGTAATACCCGGGACAATTCAAGTGCACTCTCGTCAATAAATCCATCAGATATCGTATCCATGGAAATATTAAAGGATGCTTCTGCTGCTGCCATATATGGGACAAGGGCGGCAAACGGCGTCGTCCTGATCTCTACAAAACGCGGACAAGCTGGAAAAACCAAGTTAGGTTATGAAGGGTATGTAGGATTCCAACAGCTGCCAACCATATTGGATGTCCTTAACCTTCGCGAATATGCCGTGTACCAAAATCTTCGCAGCAAAGTCATCGGCTTCGGCGATCGGGAGGAATTTAAAGATCCATCGCTATTGGGTGAAGGTACAAATTGGCAGAAGGAGATTTTTAGAACTTCATTGATGCATAACCATCAACTGAACATCAGCGGTGGAACCGAACAAAATAGATTTGCGATCACTGGTGGATACCTTGATCAACAAGGTATCGCACAAGGCTCAGGTTTTGAACGCTATTCGTTACGGATGAACTTTGATTCAAAAATCAACAAGTGGCTGACCGTAGGCGTCAATGCCTATACCGCGAAAACAAAAAATAGAAACACCATAGATAATGGGGGTATCATTTCACTCGCCATTAGGCAGCTGCCAGAGGTGCCTGCCAAAAATCCAGACGGTTCCTGGGGAACACAACAGGAAAATATGTATGGTACCTATTTCGCCAATCCATTGGAGGAAGCGCTTACCCGTGAAAACTATGCAAAAGGAGCACAAATTAGTGTCAATGCTTATGCGGATATTTCACCAATCAAAGATCTTGTACTACGGGTCGAAGGTAATGGGAACTATAATTATTCCAACGCTTATCAATTCACGCCCGCATATGATTACGGGAATTTCAAACAGCAATCCGCCGGAGCAAGGTTTGCCAGTAATGGTTCGTTTACCAACCTGAAAACTTATCTGACCTACACTAAATCTTTCGCCGAAAAGCATAACCTGTCGATCATGGCTGGGCATGAGGCTCAGGAAAACAAATGGGAGTCCCTCTCTGGTAGCCGCAGCAATTATTTTTTAAATACGGTGCACGAGCTGGATGCTGGCGATTCTAAAACTGCCAAAAATGGAAGTTCAAGGAGTTCAGGTGGCATTGAATCTTATTTCGGCCGCTTAAATTATGGATTTGATGATAAGTATTTATTGACTGCTACATTCCGTAGGGACGGATCGGACAAATTCGGTACCAACAATCGCTGGGGCACCTTCCCTTCTCTTGCCGCTGCGTGGAAGATTAAAAATGAGCCTTTCTTAAAAAATAATCCGGCGATAGACAACCTTAAGCTACGTTTGGGCTGGGGACTTGTTGGAAACCAAGCTGCAAGCTCCTACGCCTATGGCGTGACCATGGCTTCGGCCGCATCCATATGGGGTACAGGCTTCTATCCTGCCAATTTTGCCAACCCAGATCTAAAGTGGGAAAAAACCAATGCCTACAATATCGGCTTGGATCTGAGCTTATTTAAGAATAGAATCGAACTTACAACGGAAGTCTATTTAAAGAAAATAGATAACCTTTTGATGCAGGCCGTATTGCCTGACTATATCAGTGGGCTAATTGCTGCACCCTGGGTAAATGCGGGTTCGATGACGAATAAAGGTGTTGAATTAACATTAAATACCATAAATATCAATAAGAATGGTCTTTTCTGGAAATCCGGTCTGACCTTCTCGATGAATAGAAACCGTGTCACGCACCTGTATACGGATGCAACCGCCATTCAGGGAAAAATAGGTGCAGAAACATTCACGCTGACCAAGGTGGGTAATCCTGTCGGCCAATTTTATGGATACAATGTGATCGGCATGTTTCAGGATGAAAGTGACTTTTATCTGAAGGACAGTCAACATCATGCCGTGCTGGATCAGGATGGCAATAAAGTTCCTATTGCTCTACCCAAAGATAAAAGCATAGGAGTCAACGGGATTTGGGTGGGAGATTTTATTTTCGAGGACAAAAATAAAGACGGAAAAATAGATGAGCAAGACCGTGATTTTATCGGCAATCCGGATCCGAAGTTCATCCTTGGGCTAAACAATTATTTTTCTTACAAAGGATTTGACCTAAATATCTTTCTGAACGCCGTATATGGCAACAAGATCTATAATCAACTGCGTAAAGATTTTACAAACCCGATGAATAATTCGGGTATGCTCAAAAAAACGACAGAGATTGCCCTCATTGAAACAATTGATCCGAGCGGTTCCGACCAGGATATCTCCAATGTAAGGGTGTCCAATCCCAATGCGAGCATTCAACGTATTACCGTAAGTGATGCAAATGACAATAGCCGTATGAGCAATCGGTTTATTGAAGATGGCTCTTATTTGCGCTTGAAAAATGTTTCTCTTGGCTATACTTTCTCCCAAAACCTGCTGAAGAAATATCAAATTGAAAACCTCAGGTTATATGTCAATATTCAGAATCTTTTTACATGGACCAAGTATACGGGCTATGATCCGGAAATAGGTTCCTACAACCAAAATGTCTTACTAAGGGGAATAGATTATGCCCGGTATCCCTCACAGCGTATTTATACGCTGGGTTTAAACTTCATGTTTTAATATTAACGACTGAATTATGAAAAAGCTATTCTTAATCACTGCATTGATGGCTATTGTTGCGCTACATTCCTGTAAAAAAAGTTTTCTTGACAGAGAACCGGAAGGAGCCTATGTGGATGCAACCTTTTATACTTCTCCTGAAGCATTGAAAGCAGCCACAGCACCACTGTACAACCGAGCATGGTTTGACTATAATAAACGACCGGCCGTCGCTATTGGCAGTTTGAGAGCCAATGATGGCTATAATCCCTATATGAACCCTTCCTATACCTTATTCACCGTAACATCGCTGGATGATGGGCTTTCAGACTCATGGAAATCATTCTATGGCGTAATAACAATGTCAAACGCGATCATCGATGCCGTGAAGCATAAAGCCGTTAATGTAACTGAAGCGCAAAAAAACGTGGCTATTGGGGAAGCACGCCTAATGCGTGGTATTGCTTACTTTTATCTTCTCCGGACCTGGGGCCCCGTCATATTGATCGAGAATAACGATGCTGTGATCAAAGAGCCTATGCAACCCAGGCATCGGGAGGAAGATATTTTTCGATTTATTATAGACGATCTCAGCTTTGCAGCGCAGCACCTTCCTGTTCAGGCCGATAAAGGCCGTGCAACGAGCTGGGGCGCCAAAGGTATGCTCGCCAAGGTATATCTCTCCCGTGCTGGCTGGAAAACCGGCGGAATTCGAAACGAAGCTGATCTGGCTAAAGCAAAGGAGTACGCACAGGATGTCTGTGTAAATAGTGGTCTGGAACTCTATGCCAGATATGAAGATCTGTTCAAATACAAACATAACAACAATCCCGAATCACTTATTGCCATGCAATGGGTACCACTTGGCGACTGGGGCGTCTGCAATACACTTTTAGCTGACCTGGCATTTTCATCCGACGTGACCGGTGGTGTCAACGTATGGGGTGGCGGACTGAACGGAACAATCGACATGCTCAAACAATACGAACGAGCCGATACACTCCGGAGAAATGCCACCTACTTTACCCAGCACTCCTTCTATCCCTATATTGCCATTGACAAAGGTGGATATTCGTATAGCAATGCAGGTGCATCGATCAAAAAAGGGGTAATCGGCGGTCCGAACGATGATAATGACGGCTATGTGCAGTCGATGAGTTCACCGCTAAACACCTATATTCTACGCTTGGCCGATGTATACCTGACCTATGCTGAGGCGAGTCTGGGTAATAACAGCACACTCAATGGTGGCGAAGCACTAATTTACTTTAATAAAGTAAGGGATCGGGCCAAGATCGGACGAAAGACCTCAATTACGCTTGACGATATCATCAAAGAACGGCGCGTGGAGTTTGCCATGGAGTATAGCAACTGGTACGATATGGTTAGCTGGTATTGCTTCAAGCCTGAGAAAATGCTTAAATACTTTAATGATCAACAACGTGGCTGGTCCACGGCATCCATCACGAAGGATGAAGATGGTAATCTTATTTTTGAAGATCCTACGGCACCGGCAGTACCTGTCGTCGTGACCGCAAACAATATCTTCTTCCCCTATCCTGAGAATGATCTCATCCAAAATCCGAGATTAAAAGAAGAGCCCCAGGCTTATCCATTTAATAATCAGTAAAGAATTATGAAAGCTTTAAATAAAACCATACGCTGTATCTATCATTTACTTATTGTTGTCCTTCTCTTACCAGCAATATCCTGTAGTCGCAACAATGATATGACCGTAGTTCCGGAGATAAGCCATGTACGGTTGACAGATCCAGCAAAAGCAGATAGCACTTTCACAGGTGCATTTCCGGGTACAATGGTTGCCGTTATCGGAAAAAATCTTGACGGCATCCAAAAAATTTACATCAATGACCAACAGATCGCATTTAATGCAAACTACTGTACCTCGACAAGTGCTATTATTTCTATTCCTGCAGATCTTCTATTGACTGGCACCCATCCGGAACTTCCAAACGAAATCCGGATCGAAACAAACCATGGCGAAGCAAGGTTCAGTTTTCATATCTACTCTCCCGCTCCGCAAATCGCCCGTATTGAATTAAAATACCCGGCCAAGGCAGGTGAAAAACTCCGCATCTACGGTTCAAATTTTTACGAAGTAAAAAAAGTTGTATTCGAAGGCAAGGCCGGCGGCAATGTATTAGCTACGGAATATGAAATCGGTAAGGACTATGATAAAATCGAATTAAAGATTCCCGCCGGTATCCAAGATGGCCGGCTCGCGGTCTACTGCATGACGGATTCAGTTAGCATCGCTTTCACAACGAATGTTTCGCCGCCAATAATTAAATCATGGAGCAGTGATATGCCTATCATTGGGGATCAGGCATTTATTACCGGCAACAACTTTATTGATGTCAGTAAACTAACGATCAATGGCGAATTTGATATTGCAGGCGAAGATTTAATTGTAGCCAAAAGCCAGGATACAATTTATTATCGACTACCAAAGGCCCCAACAAAAGCTGGTACGGTTACAGTCCATGCGGCAGGGGGACAATCCAATTCGACCCTCCTATTTTATCCCGTCCAAAACCTCGTCCTGGATTGGGATAAAGTAGGTAGTTATGATTGGGGGGACAACAATATGGCTGTAACGGCAGACGGGACCAAGCCACCTTTCTTCAGCACAGGAATAGCTTACCGCATTTTTGGATCACCAGGGGCATGGCAATATTGGTGGGGAAACTTAGCCAATAAAGCTGTCTATCCTTCGGTAAATGCAATACCCGCGAATACACCTATAAGCAACCTTGTACTGCGCTTTGAATGCTTCGTAAATGAACCTCTTGCGACAGCAACATTTGATATGCAGTTGAAAGGAAATTGGGATAAAATGCTGTCAGATTATGTGCCCCGTGATAGAAACACCAACAAAACAAGCCTTGGCAAATGGATGACATGCGACATAGCTCTTAATAGGTTTACGTCTGTTGCGGACTATGGAAGCTTTGCTGCCATCGCTAGTTCCGAACTGGGCATTTTTACGAAAAATAAAGCAGACAATGCCAATGTCAAGGTGGATATCTACTTCGACAATTTTAGAATCATTGATAACAGCAAAAATTAGGTCTATTTGGAGGATAGCGAATTTCGATACAATAAGGCCGGATAATGGAATAGCCATTCCATGCCGGCCATTTATAAAAGTAAATATAAACAGACATGAAATTTAAAAAGCGCATTCCCTTCATGATTACATGGAAGATATGCAACATCAAATGGCATACCGAGCAGTGCTCAAAGCATTTTTCGACTGATTTGACTATAACACAAAATAAACGATGACTTTAAAACAGATTCCAATTTTCTTCGTCTTTTTTTTGCAGGCGTTCCTATTGAAAGCCGAACTCAGGCTTCCTGCAATATTTGGTGACAACATGATTCTACAAAGGGACAGTCCCATAAAATTGTGGGGCTGGGCCGAAAAAAATGAAACGATCCATGTCCGGTTTATGCAGCAGAAACTAAAGGCACAAGCAGATAAAAATGGTCAATGGAGCGTTACTTTAGCCCCAACTCCCTATGGAGGACCGTATAACATGGAAATAAAAGGCCATAGCGAACAGGTATCCCTAAAAAACATCCTGGTCGGTGAAGTTTGGCTTGCATCCGGACAATCCAATATGGAATGGACGGTAAAGAATTCCAATAATGCTGCGAATGAAATCAGCATTGCCGATTATCCGAACATTCGGGCCTTCAATGTGGAGAAGAGCATCAGTGATGTCCCTAAACGAGAGCTAAAGGGAAAATGGGCTGTATGCTCCCCCGCCACTGTTCGTGACTTTTCAGCTGTAGGATACTTCTTTTCGCTCAAACTGTATCAGGAACTCGGCATACCTGTAGGCATCATCAATGCTTCCTGGGGTGGTACGGGCGCCGAAACCTGGACTAGCGAAAGCGGCTTCAATAAATTGCCCGCGCATTTCAAAGCTCCTTACCAACAGCATTTCGACGGCAGTCTGCAGCGCTTTTTAAAAGAAAACGAATTGAAAAAACAGAACTATCTGCAAGCCTTAACAAACGATCCGGGAATAGCTGCAAAATGGTACGAAAATGATACGGATATATCCGCTTGGGGAAAGATGAATATTCCACAGTTGTGGGAATCCAAATTGGGCGATATGGATGGTATTGTATGGTTCAAACGCCGTATTTATTTGCCTAAGGGCAGCGCGCAAAAGACGGGATCCGTCCTGCTTGGTACCATCGATGATGATGATGTCTGCTGGATTAACGGCGTCAAAATTGGTGAAACAACAGGATACACAAGCGTACGAAACTACACGATCCCGAAGGCTGTACTAAAAGACGGTGAAAATATAATTACGCTAAAAATTATGGATACGGGCGGCGGCGGTGGCTTTTACGGAAATCCGACCCAGCTGTACCTCGACGTAGAGGGCGAGAAATTCCCGCTTGATGGTGATTGGAATTATAAAGAGGCTGTCACCACCCAGCAGCATGGTTACAAAGAAGTTTCGCCGAATATGCTTCCATCCCTCCTCTTCAATGCCATGATCAATCCTCTTGTTCCTTATACCATTCGGGGCGTGATCTGGTACCAAGGTGAAAATAATGCCGGTCGAGCCTATGATTATCGCACGCTCTTCCCTAACCTCATCGCGGATTGGCGGTCACAATGGAAAACTGATTTGCCTTTCTACTGGGTGCAATTGGCCAATTATATGGCTAAAGAAAAATCACCCGAAGACAGCGACTGGGCAAAACTGAGAGATGCACAGACCCGGACACTCCGTCTTGCTCATACGGGTCAGGCGGTAATCACGGATATTGGTGAAGCGGACGATATTCATCCACGTAATAAACAGGAAGTGGGCCGACGACTCGCTTTAATAGCACTGGCTAAAAATTATGGCCGAAAAAATCTTGTGTATTCTGGACCTACATTCAAATCGATGGTCAAGGAGGGCAATAAACTGATTATTTCTTTTGATGCTATTGGAGGCGGACTCGTTGTTAACAACAAATACGGTTACGTGGAAGGTTTTGCCCTTGCTGGAGCAGATAAAAAATTTGTATGGGCCCAAGCTCATATTGATGGTAACCGAATTGTCGTTCAGGCAGATCAGCTCAGCAGCCCTGTATTTGTCCGTTATGCCTGGAGCAATAATCCCGATGTCAATTTATTCAATAAAGAAGGCTTGCCTGCTCTACCTTTCAGCAATGAGGAATAAATATCCATTAATCTACATAACATGATTTTAAAAACACACCTAAAAATTATTCAAATGAAAACACTATTAAGTTACATTTTTATGCTGCTGGTTCTTCCGGCATGCTCCAACAAGGAAATAAAGGCAAATACGGAGCTCAGCAAACCTGAAACAAAAGAAGAACCTAAACCTGCTTATAGTAAATTCTCCATTAGGGAAAATTTTAGTACCAGCCAGTTAGTTAATGAAATGGGTTTGGGGATTAACCTCGGTAATGCCCTGGACGCAACGGGCGACTGGATCAACCCAAGTAGTATTTCTAATTACGAGACGGCTTGGGGAAGTCCCCTCATTACGAAAGAAATGATCGAAGGTTATGCAAAAGCCGGTTATTCTTCCTTACGAATTCCGGTCACCTGGAGTAATATGATGAACAACGCGGAAAATTACAGGATCCATCCAGATCTCCTCAATAGAGTCGAAGAGATCTTAAACTGGACACTCGATTGCGGCATGGTCGCCATTATAAACGTTCACCATGAAAATGAATGGGTCAAAAAAGTCCCGACAGACAGCGAAGCTAAGAAAAAGTTCACTTCTATCTGGGAGCAGCTCTGTAACCGTTTTGAAAAATATGGAGATCATTTGCTATTCGAACCCATGAATGAAATTGGTTACGATGAAATATGGACTCCCTGGAAGGGCGGGCAAACCGAAAAAGCAAAAGCATTCGGATACGTAAACGAGCTGAACCAGCTTTTTGTCGACATCGTCAGGAAATCGGGCGGCAACAATGCCAAGCGCCATCTTTTAGTGGAAATTTATAACACTGGTCTCGAGTATGCCTTTGACCCGCTAACCAAAATTCCGGCCGATCCGGCTAAACATCTTGCATTGACCGTACACTATTATACGCCACCTTTGTTTGCCATATTGGGTAACGGTGAAGACGCCGGATGGGGTGTCGGTGTGCCGTCTTGGGGCACGGCACAGGAAGTTAAAGAGCTCAATGACAATATGGAGCTGTTAAAGAAGAATTGTGTCGATAAAGGAATTCCCGTCGTTATTGGCGAATATGCATGTTCCTCAAAGAACAGAACACAGGAGGTGGTCAGGTTATTTAATGTCTCGGTCACCGAAGCGATTTATTCACGTGGTATGTGTCCCATGCTTTGGGATGTTCAGGGTGCTGGGCAATATGAGCGAACAACCAGTAAATTCAAGGATCCAGTCTTTTTAGAACAAATGATGGCAATACCTGCTAAATATCCACGCAATTAAAATCAAGGTCTTCCCTAAGCCTCCGATGGAAGCCATGTGAAAGCAACTTTTGAATAAATGCCACATAGAGACGTACCATGTACGTCTCTAGCCCTTAACACAACCCGGTACCAAAAACCATGAAACAAAAAAACTATATTCTGCTTTGCCTCCTATTTCTTGCAGTATTTTCGCTTGAAGCACAATACAAGTTCGATAAACCGCTCTACGGAGCAGCCTATTACCACGAATATATGCCCAGTGAGCGTCTGGATGAAGATATCCGATTGATGAAAAATGCCGGGCTCAATGTCGTGCGGCTGGGCGAATCTACCTGGGGATTATTTGAACCGGAGGAAGGTGTCTTTGAATTCGAATGGATGGACCGCGTTATCGACAAAATGCATCAGGCTGGTATCCGCATCATTCTGGGTACACCGACCTATTCCATTCCGGCCTGGCTTGCGCATATGCACCCCGAGGTTTTGGCCGAATATCAGCGGGGTACCAAAGCTTATTATGGCATCAGGCAAAATATTGACTTGAGCAACCCCACTTTTAAATACTATAGTGAACGTATCATCCGCAAGCTAATGGAACGGTATGCAAAGCATCCTGGAGTCATTGGCTATCAGGTAGACAACGAAACAGAAGCACGCGGGATAAACAACAGGGATTATTTTATCGGCTTTCGTAACTACATCAAAGGCCGTTTTAACAACAACCTCGACTTACTCAACAAAGCCTGGGGAATGAACTATTGGGGCATGAATATTCGTACCTGGGAGGAATTCTATACCCGCGATGGTGTCACCAATCCTTCCTATAAAAACGAATGGGAACGCTACAACCGCAAGCAGGTAGCGGACTTCCTGAATTGGCAATGTAATATAGTCAATGCATATAAACGTCAGGACCAATTTATAACTCATTGCTTCATGCCTGATTTTCACAACGTAGATCAGGTAGAAAGCTTTCGCCAGATGCAATACCCCGCTATCAATATTTATCACGACGTACAGGATAAACAAGACGGACAGCGCATTGCTTATTCAGGCGATTTTGTCCGGACGGTTGCCAAGAACAATTATATTGTCATGGAAACCAACGCACAAGGTATAGGCTGGGATGCACGTACGCAATACCCGCCATACGACAGACAGCTCCGGCAAAATGTATATGCCCATTATGCTTCCGGTGCCAATATGGTGGAATACTGGCATTGGTCTACGCTGCATTATGGGCAGGAAACGTATTGGCGCGGTGTATTGGGGCACGATCTCCAACCGAATAGAATATACGATGAATTTAAAACCACCGCACAGGAACTGGCAAGGATAGGGGATCGTCTTATGGACTTGAAGAAGAAAAATAAAACAGCAATCTTATATAGCCACGATTCCTACCACGCACTGAATTTTATGCCTTATACCTATAAAAACAATTATCCCATCGATATGGTTCATAAGGCACTCTACTTTCAGAACATTGAAGCTGATATTATCCCCTGTGATAAAATCACCGATTTTAAAGGCTACGATATGCTGGTTATTCCGCCCCTCTATGTCGCTACGGATGAGCTGCTGCTGGCCATTGACAAGTTTGTAAAAGCGGGCGGCCATGTCGTGATGATGTACAAAAGTGGCTATTGTAACGAACATTCGGCCGTCCGGGCCACAGCTGCTCCCGGGCCGTTAAGAAAGGCCTGCGGATTCCATTATCAAGAGTTCTCCACCATCGGAGACATGCGGCTCAAAGATAATCCTTTTCAATTGACGGATAAAAACCAAATTGGTGACTGGTATGAATTTTTGATCCTTGAGACAGCCAAACCGCTGGCCTATGCTGAACATCCCTTCTTTGGCAAGTGGCCAGTGATCACAGAAAACAGCTATGGTAAAGGAAAACTGACTTATATCGGCAGCTATCCATCACAAGAACTACTCCATACGATCATCAAAAAAATGGCTATCGCAGCGAAAGTCATTACTGCCGACAATTACACTTTCCCAATTATTCAGCGTTCAGGAAAGAATAAATGGGGTAAGACAATTCATTACATTTTTAATTACAGTACAGAAACAAAACGGATTACTTATACAGGTGACCCAGCGAAAGAACTTATTTCAGATAAGCTCACGCAGACGGGGCAACAGATTGTATTGGATCCCTGGGAAGTACTCATTATGGAACAAAACTAAACGACGCGCTAATTACCAAAACATTGACTTTACTATGAGAGCACTTATAATTATCCTATTTATCGCGATAACATCCGGCCTTTCGGCCCAGACTTATACGTTACTATCGCCGGATGGAAAAATTTGTTTGGACATAGACCTATCTCACGGACTTTCCTACGCTGTTTCCTACAAAGGCAAACAGGTAATAGATCCTTCACCCTTAGGCTTTGAATTGCAAGACGAGCCCCCGATGCATCAAGGTTTTATGCTGCTAAACACTCCTCAGACCACATCGAAGCGTGATTCCTGGGCTCCAGTAGTGAAGAACAAACATGCCCATATCGATTTGCAGTGGAATGAAACACAGCTGAGCCTGATCGAAAAAGAAGGTGAGAAACGCCGCTTGGACCTTTTCTTTAGAGCTTATAATAACGGAATCGCCTTTCGCTATCAACTATTCAGCAGTGCTAGAATTGGAAATCGGGTGATAAGCCGGGAGATGACCGGATTTTCAGTATCCAGTCAGGCTCACGCTTGGGCAGCACAATACAAACCACGTTTTATGTCCAGTCAGGAAAGCGAATTCGATAAACTCCCTTTAGCGGGAATCAGCGATCAGACGCTAACCGGACTTCCACTACTGATCGAAGTTGACAAAGATAACTATTTGGCTATTACCGAAGCGAACATTGATAACTATCCCGGTTTTTATATTAGTCGGGCTGCAGATCATACGACGGAACAGGTATTGCTCACGACGAAACTCTCCCCCTTACCTGGCGAAAAAGAAGATGGGGCCAAAGCTCGTTTCTCGGACAAAATCCAAACCCCTTGGCGCGTGGTCATGATTGGCGATAATCCGGGACGATTTATCGAATCCGAAATTGTTCAGTCGCTTAATCCTGCATGTGCGATCGAAGACCCCGCATGGATAAAACCGGGACTTTGCGCATGGGATCACTGGTGGAGCGGAGAAGTGAAAATGGAAACTGCTGTTATAAAAGAGTATATCGACTTTGCTTCTACGCAGGGATGGCCTTATATGTTGATCGACTGGCAATGGTACGGCCCCTTCAACCAAGCTCAAGCGGATATTACCAAACCGGCACCGCAAATCAACATGCCAGAAATACTTGACTATGCCCGCAAAAAAAATGTGCGTCTTTGGCTTTGGCTATATAGTACCGACGCCAATCGCAACAACGCCTATGAGGAAGCTTTCGCACTGTATGAGCGCTGGGGCATCGCCGGCGTAAAAATAGATTTTATGGACCGCGACGATCAGGAGATGGTAAACTGGTACCATAAAGTAATTAAGAAGGCCGCCGAGCACAGGTTGATGGTTAACTTCCACGGAGCGTATAAACCTGATGGAATAGAACGGACCTACCCGAATATGATAACCCGTGAGGGCGTCCTGGGCGAAGAGTATGCGAAATTTTCCGACCGTATCAAACCTGCTCACAATGTCACTTTGCCGTTTACGCGTATGCTGGCAGGGCCAATGGACTATACCCCGGGCGGTTTTCTCAATGTAACTCCAGCGCAGTTTAAGAAACAATCTCCAACCCTGATGATGAATACCCGCTGTGCCGAGCTCGCCAAATTTGTCATTTATGAAAGCCCCCTTACGGTATTCTGCGACCACCCGAAGCATGTGTTGGGCCAACCCGGGAGTGACTTTCTAAAAATCGTTCCGACGGTGTGGGATGATACGCGCTTCATTGATGGTTATCCCGGGGAATATATTGTACTGGCCAAACGTTCTGAAAAAAACTGGTTTATCGGTGCCATGACCAATAGCATGTCCCGCACGATTACAATACCTACAAGCTTTCTAGCCGCTGGAAAATATGTGCTGGACTACTGGCAGGATGCAAAAGACGCGGAAAGAGTCCCTGCAAAACTCGAGAAAAAAAGTAGGATAATCGAAGCTGGGAAAACGATAAAAATACCAATGGTCAGCGGTGGCGGCTATGTTGCAATCATTAGGCCACTGTAAAGTTTAGATCCGAATTGATGTAAAAAAATATTATTTAAAGTAGCACACTATTTAACTAAAGAAACGATAAATCCTGTTATGAACAAGAACATTTTTAAGACATTAGTACTCTTTACAATCCTTGGGGCTACATTAAATGCTCCAGCCCAACAAAAAAGTCCGGTAGACTTGCCTGGTAAATTTCAGCCCAACTGGGAATCTTTGGCGCAATACGAAGCGCCTGAATGGTTTCGTAATGCCAAATTCGGTATTTGGGCACACTGGGGTCCACAATGCCAACCTGAGCAGGGCGACTGGTATGCACGTGGTATGTATGATGAAGGCAGCGGGCAATACAATGCACATGTAAAAACTTATGGACATCCTTCAGTAGCCGGATTTAAGGATATCATCCCTACCTGGAAGGCTGAAAAATGGGATCCCGAACGGCTTGTGGCACTCTACAAAAAGGTAGGTGCACAGTACTTTTTTGCAATGGGAAACCATCATGACAACTTCGATCTGTGGGATAGCAAGTATCAAAAATGGAATTCGGTCAATATGGGGCCTAAACGTGATATTCTCGCCGAATGGTCAAAGGCGGCGAAAAAAAATAAACTTCCCTTCGGTGTGAGCATCCATGCCTCCCATGCATGGACATGGTATGAAACAGCCCAAAGGGCAGATCGGTCGGGACCACTAAAGGGAGTACCTTATGATGGAAAGCTCAGCAAAGAACAGGGAAAAGGAAAATGGTGGGAAGGCTACGATCCCCAGGAGCTGTATCGGCAAAACCATCCCCTTAGCAAGGGAAGTGAAGACGTAAAATCATTGTGGGCACAGTGGGACTGGCATAACGGTGCATCCAAACCGACACCGGAGTATATTGATAATTTCTATCAACGAACAATAGACATGGTCGACAGCTATCAGCCGGACCTGCTCTATTTTGATGATACTACACTCCCTCTATGGCCTATCAGCACAGTCGGGCTCGATATCGCGGCCCATTTTTATAACAGTAACGCGAAGAAAAATAAGGGAAAAGTCGATGCCGTTTTGTTTGGAAAAATCTTATCCGAACAACAAAAAGAGTGTTTGGTATGGGATGTCGAGCGCGGTGTTCCTGACCAGGTGCAAGAAAAAGCCTGGCAGACCTGCACTTGCCTGGGAAGCTGGCATTATAGCAAAGCTGATTATGAAAACAACAATTACAAGTCGGCAAAAAAAGTTGTCCATATGCTTATTGATATCGTCAGTAAAAATGGGAACCTCCTGCTTAATGTTCCTATCAAGGGCGATGGTAGCATTGACGAGAAAGAAGAGAAAATTCTGCATGAAATAGGCGATTGGATTCAGGTTAATAAGGAGGGAATTTTTGATACCCGTCCCTGGAAAACATATGGCGAGGGTCCAAGTACAGAAGAGAAGAAACCATTGAATGCCGCTGGATTCAATGAGGACAAAGAAAATAACTATACCGCTAGGGATATCCGGTTTGTGAAAAAAGGCGATGCGATCTACGCTCATGTCTTGGCATGGCCAACGGATGGAAAAATCATGATCAAATCTTTCGGAAAGAAGAATAACACCGTTGATCCAATAACGGTTAAAACAGTATCACTATTGGGGCATCAGAAAAAACTGGCATTTAAACAAGATGACGACGCACTCCACGTTGCCTTGCCTTCGGATAAGCCCAATCAAATTTCATTGGTACTGAAAATTAATTAAACCATTTTTTCTTCATCAAGATATCCAACTTATTTCCAAGATATCGCTGATACAATTAGAACATGAAAACACCTTGTAACATAAAAATCATTTTAGCGCTATGCTCCTTATTTCCATCCCTGTTATTCGGACAATCAGCAATGATTCATATCGAGGGACGGCATAGAACCAGTCTAAATGGCTTATGGGAGGCCATTATCGATCCTTTTGATGCGGGGTCTGGTGATTGGGCTGCATATTATAAAGATCGAAAACCGTTGGGCAACACGGATTTTGTGGAATCCGCATTTGAAGGTGGTCATCAACTATATGTACCAGGAGATTTCAATTCTCAACTTCCTGAGCTCAACTATTATGAAAGCAGCATCTGGTACAAACGTCCCTTTAAGATCCAAACAAAACAGGATAACCGGTTTTTTATCCACTTTGCAGCCGTAAACTATAAGGCCGAAGTTTATCTGAACGGGGTAAAGATTGGTGAACATGAAGGTGGCTTCACACCTTTCCAGTTTGAAGTAACCGATCATGTCAAAATTGGCGAAAATAGCCTTATCGTGAAAGCAAATAATCAACGGATGAAAGATGGCATACCTGGTCTCGGTTTCGACTGGTTCAATTATGGTGGAATCACACGGGATGTCGATCTCGTACAGACGCCAAAGACCTATATCAGGGATTATTTTATTCAGCTATCGCAGCAGGATGAAAATATCATCAATGGCTATGTATCCCTAGATGGCCCTAAAAAAGAACAAGCGATTGCAATACGCATTCCCGAATTGAACTTTATTTATAAAACAAGAACAGATAGCACCGGAAAAGCCAGGCTTAAAATTCCGTTTCGTAAGAAGACCTTGTGGACACCTGCAGTTCCGAAATTATATGCCGTTCAGGTCGATTCCGAAACCGATCGTATCGAGGAAGAAATTGGTTTTCGAACAATCAAAGTTGATGGGACAAATATTTTATTGAATGGCAAATCCATCTTTCTTAAAGGGGTTAATATTCATGAAGAAGTCCCACAACGTAGATCACGGGCCTATAGCGAAAGTGATTATAAAATGCTCTTGGATTGGGCGAAAGAGCTGGGGTGTAATTATGTGCGTCTAGTACATTACCCACATCATGAAAAAATGATAAAAATGGCTGAGCAAATGGGATTGATGGTCTGGGAAGAATTGCCTATATATCAGGGTATTGATTTTGCAGATCCCGGAATGATGAAAAAAATGAATTTAATGCTTCGGGAGATGATTGCTCGTGATAAAAATCGGGCGGCAACCATTATCTGGAGCCTTTCGAACGAAACTTACTCCTCCCCGGCCAGAGACAGTTCGCTCACGGCACTTTATCACCTCACAAAGGCCTTGGATAATACCCGTCTTGTAACATCAGCGTTTAATAACATGCGTTTTGAAGGCAACAAGGCCTATATCGAAGATAAAATGAATCGTTTGATGGATGTTATGGCAATCAACCAATACATTGGATGGTACAAAGCATGGCCCGAGAATGATAGCGAAGTCGAGTGGATATCCCACTTCAATAAACCGCTTATTTTTTCGGAATTTGGTGGCGAGGCGGTTTTTGGAAACAATATAGACCCAAAAAGGGCGAGCAGTTGGAGTGAAGATTATCTTGTGGATATTTATAAACGTCAATTTAGCATGTTTAAAAACATTTCCTTCTTACGTGGATTGACACCATGGCTCCTGGTCGACTTTCGTTCGCCTGGAAGGGCCCATCCTGTCTATCAAAAGGGTTGGAACAGAAAAGGATTATTATCTGAAAGAGGCCAAAAAAAGAAAGCCTGGTATATTGTCGCTGACAACTTTAAATACGATTAATGGTATAGTACATTGGCTGTTGCTAAGATCTTCCCGATTTTTATTCATCGGGAAGATCTGCTGATGTTAAAATCCATGATCGAGGGTGAGATCGCCTTAATTATGATGGCGTAAGGGTAATTTGATCTTTTTTAATTCTTCTAAATCATGAATAGGTCGCTCTAATTCGTAAGGAATAGGCTGCCCCGAAAACAGTTGAAAATATTGCAGGCAGGCGTCTTTCCACCACACCGCATCGCGTGCCTGTATTCTAAGCTTGGATTGTACCGATCTAAAACGGAAAGGATCTATATGCTGCTCCATTCGATCCCAGACTTTTTGAAATTCACGAACTTTCTGAACCCCTTGATCATAATGGTAGCATAACGCTGTCCAAAGTGTTTTACCACTTTTCATCCGATAGTCCCAGGGCACATGATGAAACCATAACAACAGATTTTCCGGACAGTTTGCGCGAACGCCATATCGCTTATCCAAGGGTGGATTATATTGCGCAACAGCATTGCTCCCATATATGCTACGCTCAAAACCTATTCCCAGGCTATCTGCGTTATGATAATACCAAGGCATCCAATCCGGACGACCACCGGGTATGTTGCCCCAGGGTTCGGGTCCGTAATGATGGTCAAAGGCAAACAAATGATGCAAGCCTAGTGGCATCATATAGTCAACGGCAGCTTCACGTGAGTCCAGCATGATTTGCTTAACGGGATTGACAAAAGCCTCCTCTCGGCTAAAAGTGAGGCCTATCCACTCCGCTGCGATTTGCGCTGAAGAAAGTGTATTATTCCAGGCCAGCCGCCCGAAAGCATACCAATTGGCTTGCGCAAAATGATGACCTGTCCAATTGCTATCTTGGCCTATATTGGCAACAGCCGCGATTGCAGTTTTCCGATGTAGATTTCCACTGCTATCTGTCATCTTGGCTATGGTAGATCCATCTCCATGAGCAAAAGTATCGCTATCCAATACTTCCTTAAATAAGGGTGCCAAGTACACTAAATGGTTGGAGAAGCCTAAATACTCCTGTGTCAACTGAAATTCGAGCATCTTTGCTGTATGCGGCATAGCTCCGAACAATGGATTGAACGGTTCGCGGGGTTGGAAATCTATTGGTCCATTTTTTATCTGGACAATAACATTATCCCTAAATTTCCCGTCAAGTGGCACAAACTCCTGATAGGCTTGTTTAGCTCGGTCATCTTTGGTGGGATGATAAACAAATGCCCGCCAAAACACCATTCCTCCATAGGGTTTTAGTGCATCGGCAAGCATATTTGCCCCATCCGCATGTGTCCGCCCGTAATCCTGTGGCCCGGGCTGACCTTCTGAATTCGCTTTGACTAAAAAACCACCAAAATCGGGTATCAAGGTATAAATTTCCTTAGCCTTGGCTTTCCACCAGCGTTGGACGTCTCTATGGAGGGGATCTGAATCTGGTAAACCACCCAAAATTTTGGGAGAAGAAAAATTCACCGATAGATATACTTTGATCCCATATTTGCGAAAAACATCTGCTAGCGCTTTCACTTTGACAAGATACCCCGCATCCAATACCTGTGCAGAAGCATTTACATTGTTCAATACGGCAGCATTTATACCGATTGAAGCATTAGCCCGCGCATATTGCTCGTACCTAGGTGATAGCTTTTTCGGCAGTTCCGCCCAGTTCCATAGCGAATGGCCGGCATAACCGCGTTCTATGGTACCATCCAAATTGTCCCAGTGATTCAGTACACGAATATCATAGGACGGTGTCTCAATGATTTTGGAAGAGGATAACTGCCCACCTGTTTCTTGTAGGCGCAACAAATGATATGCAGCGTATAATAAGCCGATTGGACGACTGGCGACAACCTGGATTTTTTTCTCGTTCTGATTGATTTGATAGCCATCTTTTAACTGCTTTTGCTTCACATCGATTTGCAGGGTGATCGCAGCTCCCTTCCAATAGTCCAACAGCTCTTGCTTTGCCAAAGTTACAGTTGGATCCGCTGACTTTATACCTAGGACATCTACGCTATGTACCGCCTTCGGCAGTTTGGAAAATCGTAACCACAACCGACTCCCATCTTCCGATCTGGCAAGAAAAGGGACACACAACAACGTCATCAATAAAAGCAACTGCACACGCATAATCAAAAAATGTTAGAGAATGTATAAAATCGTTCGTTAAGACGACATGCCATCTATGGTTTTAATAAATCCGTTTTCATCATATTCAAGCTCGATCACTTTCATGCTCCTTAACCAGGTTTTTCCCCCCGATGGAACAGAATCATGATAAAAAAGATACCATTTGCCCCGGAATTCCAAAATACTATGATGCGTGGTCCAGCCGACAACCGGTGATAAGATGACTCCTTGATAAGTGAATGGACCATAAGGGTTGTCCCCTATGGCATAGCAGATTAAGTGACTGTCGCCTGTTGAATAAGAAAAATAATATTTGTTTTTGTATTTATGCATCCAGGATGCCTCAAAAAATCGTTTTTCGGAATCCCCTTGTTTTAAGGATTGTCCGTTTTTATCCAGGATGACAAGATCCCGTGGTGGTTCTGAAAACTCCAGCATATCTGCAGCTAATTTCACAACCTTGGGACTCAATGCGGCGTCATTATCCTGCGGCAATTCGTTCGGCACAACAATTTTATTGTTTCGATAAAATTGCAGCTGCCCACCCCAGATACCACCAAAATACAGGTAATAGGATCCATCCTGATCCTTAAAGGCACAGGGATCTATGCTGTAACTCCCTTTTATCGGATTGGACTGCGGTATAAATGGCCCATAGGGTCTATCCGCTATAGCTACTCCGAGCCGAAAGATATCGTTTTTATCCTTCATGGAAAAATACATATAGTATCTGCCATCTTTCTCGGTCACATCCGAATCCCAAAGCTGCCTACCGGACCAGGGAATATCTGTTACAGCCAATACTTTCCCATGGTCAATCACTTCAGCTTGTACATCTTCCAGGGAAAATACATGATAGTCTTGCATATCGAAATGATCGCCATTGTCATTTTCGGCTATTCCACTCTCCCGATCATGAGAGGGATAAATGTATATCTTATTTTCAAAGACATGTGCGGATGGATCCGCCATGTAGTCTGCTGGATATAAATATCTACTCTTTTTCATTTTTTTTACGATTACTTTTTTTTTTGAGTCAACGCTATAATATCTTTTAAAAAAGGCTTGGCTTGATAATGACGGTCAAACAAGAGCGGATAATCCGTACGACCAGGAATGGGCCAGCCATTTTTCCATGAATCGGCGTCACCAACCCCCCAGAGAGTCACTCGGGATATTTTATCCTGATGTTTCAGATACAGCCTAAAAAAGTCAACATATCGTTTTCCAAGCTCCGCCATCTTGTCCGCAGGCAAGCCTTTTTCATAGGGGTTCGTCTCCTTACGGTAAGCGTAGCGTTCGCCAATTTCAGCGCCCATATTGGGTCGCACATGTGGAAGTACGGAAATGTCCATCTCCGTCACCATCACGTTTACACCTAGACTTGAAAACCCAAGGATAGTCTTCTCGACTTCTGCCAGCGATGGATTGTCCAGCGCATTATGTTCCTGCATACCGATTCCACTAACCTTTCCACCAGCGGCTTTGACCTGTTGCACCATGGCCATAATTCCCTTTCGCTTTTCGGGAATGGCTGTTGAATAGTCATTATAATACAATTCGGCATTGGGATCGGCTTCATGGGCAAACTGAAAGGCCAATTTGATAAAGTCGGGACCAATAATTTCGTAAAATTTACTTTTGCGCCATTCCCCATTATCCAATATGGCTTCGTTGACAACGTCCCAACCGAATACCTTACCTCTATAGCGGGACACGACAGTATGTATATGCTTACGCATGCGTTCGATCAATACATCCCTGGAAACATCTTTTCCATTTTTATCAACAAAAAACCAAGCTGGTGTCTGTGAATGCCAGATTAATGTATGACCAATGATCTGCATCTTATTCTGTTGGCCAAAAGCTATAAAGCGATCTGCGTCTTTAAAGAAAAATTCTCCTTCCCGAGGTTGCAAAAACATACTTTTCATGCAGTTCTCTGCCACAATGGAGTTGAATTGTTGTTTGACGACGGCAACAGCTTTAGCATCCCTTTCCCAAATCTGATCGAGGTTGAGGGCCGTCCCGATAAAAAACTTATCTTCAAAAGCTTTCTTTAAGGGCAATGAATCAGGCTCCTGATTCATACCGGGCATAGCTGCAGAGAAAACACTTACGCTCAATAAGGTTGTTGCAGCTAATGCAATAGTCTTTAGTATATTCATGGTCTAGTTGAGTTTAATTATTATGTCGGGATTCAATATCCTGATTGATTTTGTCTATCGTCCTGTCATCCAATTCGTATTTGGAGATGATATACATGGCAAGTAACAGAAGCAGCGCTGGAATGACAGCCACCAACCATAGGATCCCTATTTGGGCTGTGGCGGACTGTGCTGTTGCATTATCTTTGTCAAATGCAACATAAGCGAGCACCAGTCCCGGAATGATTCCTCCCAGGGCCATACCGGCCTTGTAGAAAATACCTGTTAGTGCATTGACAATTCCGGATATCCTTTTACCGGTTTTGTATTCCCCATAGGATATGACCTCCGGTACCAGTGCCCACATATATCCTGTGGCAACGATAACGCCTGTAGATTTGATAAACTGCGCGATCAGCACCAAGCCGATATTCCCCTTAAGGGTTTCATTTGATGAAATAATATATAACATCAGCATGCCCAGAATCGCGATTCCCAGAAATACATAGAACATTTGCTTCTTTCCGATTGCTCGTTTGATTGCCGGTACAAGGGGCATAAAAATAAATGCGGGTAAAGATCCCAAAGCCATAAAGTAAGGAAGCATATCCGGTGCATTGACATTATAGATCATATAATAAGAACCTGCCGAATTTCCAACGGCCATCATGGCAAAAGCAGTAATGAAGAAATACGCCAGAATACGCAAGGGGCGGTTGTGCTTAAATTCTTGCCATAGATCAGACACCCGAACGTTTTCGGTATCTTTTTCATCCATAATGACCCGCTCTTTTGTTTGTGAAAAACAAAAAAATAGCAGCACCAAACCAACCAAAGCATAGATAAGCATTGTCGTAAACCAGGCTTCGGCAGAGTCCTTCGAGTTGATCTTTCCATCCGGAGAGAAATATTTCACGACAATAGGTACTCCATAGCCAACCGCGAGCCCGCCAATATTGGCCATAAACATGCGGATGGACGTCAGTTTCGTCACTTCATCCGTATCTCTCGTTAAAGAAGCATTTAAAGCACCATAGGGAACATTAATCAATGTATACAACATCGATAGTCCAACATAAGTGAGGTAAGCATAGGTCAGTGAGCCTGAAAATCCATTCCAGAAACACAAGATCGCAAAACCTGTAAGCGGAATTCCCCCCAGAACTAAGTAAGATCTATATTTACCCAAACGGGGATTGCTTTTGTCGACAAATGCGCCTACGATAGGATCCCAAACAACATCAACAATACGTACGACGAGAAACATGATACCCGCTGATGCCGCAGATATTCCATAGACATTGGTATAAAAAAGCAATAGGTACATCGAAACGGTCTGGTAAATAAGATTCTGTGCCAGATCTCCTGCACCGAAGCCTACCCTTTGTTTCATTGAAAGCTTATAAAAGCCTTTCGCAGGCTTTACAGCTGTTGTCATTTGGTCCATATATAATTGGTTAATCGAATGTTGAATTACTGACGTAAAACTACAAGTACCTTTTCGAGGGCAACTGATACAAATGTTTTATATGCTAATAAAAATGTTTAAAAAAGACTCCTAAACACGAAATAATAGAAAACACTGCAGCAAATCCACCCTCGAAGGATACCTTGCGTTCATTTAATCGGCCACATATTTTATGAGGTAGCTTTTCGTCTGTCCCCGGTAAACACAATCGACTTTGGTATGATCTGACAGCAAACTTGCTTGCGTCACTGTAATCTTAACCTCGGGGTTAGCTGAGTATGCTTTTACAGCAGGGATCTTTTTACCTTTTACCTGAATAGGAGCCGCAATTTCATATATATTGTATCCAATGATGCCGTTCTCATCTGTAGATCTTAGGGGAATGGAAGGCAGGTCTAGTTTTTTACCTTCTACAATAATATCGACCGTTGGTGCTATCGGACGTACCATTTTTTGATCTTTCGAACTAAAGCCTAGTCCAATAAAATCAAAAAGTGCATTATCATCTCCGCCTTCTGCAACTAAATACAAGGCGTGCTTGCGGTCCAGCTGATCAACGGCATCGGATACATCGACCGTAAACTGTGTGACCTCCGATTTGGAATTTGCGGGAATGCTTATTTGGGCAATCCTTTTGCCCTTCCAGGCCTCATTATCCCAAGGACCATCCAACCATACATTGACCTTAAATGCGGCTTTTGTTTTTGGTGTGATAAACAGGTTGAAAGCTGTTTGGTTCCCTTTTTTAGTTCCTTGAAAGGCTTTCAACCCAAATTTATCCTGATGAAGTCCCCCAAACCCGAAATATTTGAAACCGACAATATGTCCATTTTTCATATTGGTTATTGGCATATGATTATCCCAAACATCCCAGGAATCCTGTTGTAAACTGATATCAGAAAGGTAACAGGCATAGCCAGCAGAATAGTACTGATAAGGAGCTAAGCCGTAAAAATGGAATCCTTCGGACGTGACTTCTGCACCTTTATATTCCTTCCCTTGTTTAGTTTTGACTGTCAGGTTTTCCTGATAGGGATCAAAGGCACGGATGGAAACCATCCCACCCTCCTTCACAGATTTTTCGTCCCATTCCACCTTGATCGGTTCGACTACAGCCTGTCTTGCAAAGCCAAACCCTCGCGGTGGTCTATGATAAAATACATACCATTGTCCATTGATCAGCTCAATACTGCCATGTGTATTATGCCCGGCATTGCTGGTTTCAATAGCCGAACCATCTTTATTCAATACCGGAGCCCGGGAGTCTACCAATACGCCGCCACCCTTCCATGGCCCTAGCGGTGAATCTGCGACCGCATAGCGTAGGGTTGAATTGGAGCTAGCTACACCATATTCGGGGCCCGAATAACCACTATATACCGTAACGTATTTGTTGCCGACTTTTCGAATGGAAGAGGCTTCAAAAAAATTAAAAGTTCCCAGATCCTCACCTTTAAAAATATTAGGATATGTGGTTCCTTTTGGGTCTCGCAGCTCACCATATCGTGCGCTCGCCGGCAGAAGATAATTGATAATTTCAGTTCCGGGTCTTAATGAGTACATGGTTTTTTGATCCAATTGCGCCGCCATTGACCGTTGAAATCCCCAGAACCCATATGCCCGGAATCCGATTTCGAAATCCGGGTCTTTCGGATCAGTGACGTATTCAATATAGACCGCCGGATCAAAGCCCAGGATGCTTCCCGGCAAAGTACGTTTGCCATCTTCCGTCAGATTTATCGGTTTAAAGGGACCATTTGGGCGGTCTCCTTTGACAACCATGGCTTCCCTATGCTCCCCTCTGCTGTGCGGAAACAAATAATATTCTTTTTTTCCGTCTTTCCTTTTGACCTCCACAAGGTCAGGGGCATACATAACATCCCATTTGGCGTCCATCGGATAGGTAAAAATAGCGCCTTCATCACGCCAGCTTGTTAGATTATCAATAGGTGCGGACCACATACGAATATCCGGGCCACAATAACTAGTAAACCGCAAATCATGGGAGCCGATGATATAAGCACGATATTTTCCAGGTTGATCTGGATCTTCGAATACACGGGGCTCACCATCAGGAAGATGCTCCCAAAGCGGAAGATAGGGATTTCCGATCGATTGGTGCACGTATCCTTTACTGTAATCCATTACCTTATTTTGTAGCTGTGCCATCAAAATCTTTGTCGGCAAAATTCCTGTGACGGATAATAATAATACCATTGTCCGTTTTCTTAGGACAATATTCAGTTTCTTCATAAAATTCTATAAATTAGTTGTTTAAATTTATTAATTGCACTTTTTGTTGCGCCGATTAATTTATTTCACTACGTCTTATTTCGCTACGTTCAGGATGCATTTTTACCAATTATCGGTACGAAATGGAATCGCTAATAATCCCTCTTTACTGATCAGGTTTGCATCTTCTGGATTATTGCTCCAGGCATAGCGAACAGCTTGGGGATGTTTAACCGTTGGATGGCTCAGCACGACTTTATTGTGTTGAATAAATGCATTCGCCCATACAAATTTTCGGTCCGCACCCGCTATAGCGAAATGCTGTAATGTTTTTCCATGACGAATCGCTAATCCTTTTCCAATTTGATCAAAGGAAACCAGGATCTTATCTCCTGTTATCTGCATCCCTTGATATCGGGGTCCGGATGCGGCTATATCTTCGCCATAGACGAGCCTACGCGCAGCTAAGAATAGTCGCTTCGCGATATCCTTTTTATTTAGTGGATGAATGTCATTCCACTCCCCTAGATCGTAAGTCACCGCTAATGCCGTTCCCGGTATTTTATTGCTAACCTGAAACTGAGCCTCTCGGAGAAGTGCCCAGTTTGAGCCGGTTGGAACCGTATCCTTAGGCATAAAGTTGGGAAGCTGCACCAGCAAAAAGGGAAGCTGTGCTTGTTGATACAGGGTACGCCAGTTTTTTATCAGCGCGCTTAGATAGCTTTCATAGTACTCGGGCTTATTTGTATTTGCTTCGCCCTGATACCAGATCACCCCCTTAATACGATAGTTTGCCAAGGGATAGATCATCCCATTATATAGACCGGAACCAGCTTTAACAAGCTGTCGTAGCCGGCTTTTGTATTTATCTACCTCATTTTGGTCAATTCCGACTTGCCAACGCCACTCACCGGCCAGATCTATCGTGACATCATCTATTTTCAATTGATATGGCTTATCGGGTGTAAAACCCCCATCGGGACCATTACACTGCAGTCTGATGCTGAGGCAGTTTTGTCCGGTATGAAGTATGCCCGCAGGCACATCATAAATCCGTGGCGGATAACGATAAGCTGTCGTACCAATGAAATGACCGTTGATATAAACGGAATCACTGTCAATCAAGGTGCCTAAATACAATTTCGCATGCCGGCCGTCTTTGGCAGCTGGAAGCATAAAATGCTTTCGATAATAAACAATACCCGGTTTGGATTCTTTTGGATTACGCCAATAATCAGGGACTTGTACAACTGGCCAGGACGAGTCATCAAAGCCTTCAGCGGTCCATCGGTTCAGGCCCTTGTCTTTTTCAAGTATTTGGAGACTATCTACTGCTGCTTGATCAATCAATAGGTCGGGGAACTGCTTTAAATGCTGCTGATCAATCCAGCTTTCTATTCCCGAGCCACCGAGACTGGAAACGAGCATTCCTACGGGTATGCCATTATGCCGGTGAGATTCCTGCGCATAAAAATATGCTAAGGCGGTCCAGTTCATGACATCCGAAGCGATGCCCGAGTGCCACCTCGCGCCGGAAAGTATTGCTTCTTTCGGTTCCAGTATACTATTTTGCGTCGGTACCTTAAAATAACGTATCATATGATTATTGGAAACGTTGATCTCCGGAAATCGCTCAACAAGTCGCTGGATCGGTGTTTCCATGTTCGACTGACCCGAACAGAGCCATACGTCGCCAATCAGAATGTCCCGGATCACGAGTTCATTGATCTCCATGGTATATGGGCCGCCATACTGCTGCGGTGGAATAGTTACGCTCCACCTACCATCGTTTCCAGTTGCGGTATAATAATAGCTCCCCCGAAAACGCAGCGTTATTTTTTCGCCCGGAGCAGCCCAGCCCCAAATCTTAAGTTCAGTATCGCGTTGTAAGACCATACAGTCGCTCACAAGTGCCGGTAGGCGCACCTCGGCCCGACAGGGCTGCAGTAGCAATACCAGGCCAATGGCCAGCATGACTTGGCGCAAAAAGTATGGCACAAAAAAGAAAGCTCGAACGCTAGTTATCATATCCCTTTCGTTTATTTTCCGAACTTCCAACAATCAAAAAATAAGATATTCGATGGCGCTTTACCTTTAAAGACAAAGTACAGATCATGGACGCCGGTGACTTTATTGGAAAGCGGCGTATCCACCGTGGTCCATCTGTCGTCACCCCCTGTCATTGGTACCGGTATCGTTGCTAAAAGTGGACCATCAACGGCATTTAACCTTACCTCCATGTTAACGTCACTATGGTGTGTTGTACCGAGTCTCGCAAAGAATGTTGTTGCCCCCTTTTCACCAAAATCAACGTTTTTCAGGCTCATATAGGCGCCGTTTTTGAGTGCTTTGATAAAAACACCCACCTGATTATTTTGATACGATTTAACATATTCGGACCAGGAGATGGTTTCCGCCTGCGTGAGTTCATAAGGATTTAATGTTGTAAGCGCTTGGACCCCGCCCGAGTTCATCTTCATCGCTTGCACACTGCCATCGGGATTAAACTTTAATTCCTGCACGGCGACCGAGCGTGTGAACCCACCGCCGCCTCTCAAAGCCCCGTTATGGTAAAAGAAGTAACTTTTCCCCTTAAAGTCGATCACTCCGGGATGGTTGGTGAAAGCCTTACCTTCGGCAGGCATGATAACACCCCCGTAGGTCCAGGGACCTTCAGCTTTTTTGCTTGTCGAATAAGCGATATATTCAGGTAGAGGACCTCCCGGCCAAAAAAGATAATACAAACTGTTCCTTTTATACAACCAAGGACCCTCTTCATAGCCCGTAGGTCGTTTCGGGTCGCCCTCCCTTTTTCCGAATGCTGCCGCCGTCATTGGAACCTCAAGGATACTGCCGGTATAGGAGATCATATCTTCATTCAGCTTGACATATTTCAGCTGGGGATTACCCCAGTACATATGCGCCTGCCCATCTTCATCAATAAACACAGTTGGATCGATATCGCCCCATTCACTCTGTACAAGCGGTTTTCCCAAAGGGTCATGAAATGGCCCTAATGGGCTATCACCGACAGCCACGCCGATCGCTCCACGATTGTTCAGTTTGGAAATAACAGGTACATACAGATAAAATTTGCCGTTTTTTTCAACACATTGCGCCGCCCAGGCGTCGCCTTTTGCCCATTCAAAATCGCTATACGAAAGGATTGCACCATGATCGGTCCAATTGACCATATCGTTGGTTGAATATGCCCGCCAATTGTTCATATTAAACCAGGTCGATTCTTCCTCATCCTGTGTGGTATAGAGATAGAGGCGGTTATTATATACCAAAGGTGCAGGATCGGCCGTGTAGGCTGTTTGTATAATCGGATTCTGGGCCTTTAATGTATTGATCGTCACCAAGACCATAATCAGAAATCCAAAAAGTAAGCAGGTTAAAAATTGTCGTCTCATATTGTCTTAGTTTGTTGTAAGATGGAAATAATCAAAATCCACATAGCCGCCAGCCGCCTTACTTGCGTAATTAAAAAGTCCAAAGCGATATCCCATAAAATGTGGTATTGTATAGCTCATCTTCAGTTCGTTGCCGACCGCCTTCCACTGGCGTCCATCTGTGCTGTAATAAAATTGGGCGATATCCTTTCTGTTGCTAAAATCGCAGCTGGCTTTTAGCATTACACGCTGTTCTTTTAGGGCGATTTTCGCCACCTCCTCCGGAATCCCCGTATGCGCATTGAGCATAACCAAAAATTTGTCCTTTCCTTCCATCCGGATTCCCAGCAGACCATAGTTTTTTTGCAGCAGGGACAATCCTGCGAAATCGCCATCTTTCATCTGCGACACATCAATAGCGATCGAACCGCTACAGGTGGGGCCTATCGTACGTTGTGTCAGCGTGTTTTTGGCTTGCAGGAAGTCGTTGGTAAGTTCACCCGTTTTTAAGCGCAAAAAACCGCTACGTTCTGTTACAGACCATAAGTTTGAATCAGGACGATGGTTCCATTGCCATACGAAGGGCAATGCAGATTGGTCTTTGGTTCGCTTAAACTCGTCGGAGCTAACAATACCCGGCATGAGGCCTTTGCTCTTGGGTAGTTTCAGCTTGCTTGGGACTTTGCCTGCTTCTCCCAGTACTGGCCATGCATCCTTCCAGCTGACCGGTACCAAAAATGGAATCCGACCGACAGCACCATGATCTTGAAAAAGGTACGCATACCATTGCCCATTGGGCATATCAATCAAGCCGCCTTGCGCCACGCCTTGATCTTGTAAAACAACTTTCCCTTCATACGGACCTTCCAATTGGCGCGCGCGATGTACAATAACGGTGCGCATTCCCCGTGCTGGCCAGGAAATATTAAAAAGATAATACATGCCATTGACCTTGAATAGCTGCGAACCTTCGGCCGGTAATCCCATCTTACCGCCCTTGGGTAAACTTGGCAAGGAAGCATCTTCGATCAAAGTACGTTCAGTTCCGACCCGAATGCCAGACAGGTCTGATTCCAGCTCCGCAATATGCAAACGCCCGCTCCCCCAGATCATATATATTTTTCCATGATCAAAGAACAAACTATGATCATGCAACATCGGGTGAAATTCATGCGCATGCCAAGGCCCATTTTCTATATCTTTTGTGGTATAGATATGTGTTTTCCCCGTATTGGAAGAAAAGGTACTCAGATAATAGGTCCCCGCATGAAAGCGCAGGCTACTTGCCCAGGAACCATGTCCGTAGGCATTTTTTTGGTTTTCCAAGTTAAGTTCATCCTGATCACCAAGCGAATCGTAGGCATAATTAACCAAAGTCCAATTGACCAGATCTTTGGATTTCATTATCGGAATCCCCGGACTCATATGCATGGTCGTACTGCTCATATAGTAGGTGTCGCCGACCCGTATCATCGACATATCGGGTACGTCGGCGAAAATTACCGGATTTTGTGCCTCCTGTGCCGATGTACCTTTGTAGGAAATTACGAGCAGAAACAGGATAAGTTTTCCTAGGCTTTTCATTTTTTAAATAGTAATTGCGAAACATGATAGAGGTCATTTTTCCACACATGGAAATCATGCCCGCCAGGTTCCAGGTAATAGATATGAGGTACTCCGTGTTCCGAAAGATATTCATGCGTACGCTTACTGATGTTGAGCAAACCGTCCTGGTCACCGCAGGAGATCCACAGCAGTTTTAGCCTGTCTTTAGCTTCTTTTGGTACGGGTAGCAATTCCTGCGGCATCTTGGTGTTAGGTGCAGAAGAAAAGCCACCGACCCAGGAAAAGGTATCCATATGGCCCAGTCCGAAATTCAGCGCCTGGCCTCCGCCCATTGACAATCCAAAAATCGCACGGTGCTCACGGTCCTTGAAAACGGGAAACTGTTTTTCAATAAAAGGAATCAGGTCGTTGAGCAGATCTTTTTCAAAAGTCGAAAATGCCGCCACCCGATCGGGTGCCATCACATTCCCGCCAGCGCGGTCATCTTGCATTGCGCGGCCATTGGGCATGATCACCAGCATGGGTTCCATTTTTCCTTCGGCATAAAGATTATCAAAAATTACCTGTGGATTTCCATGTCTGAACCATTCCCGTTCATCGCCGCCTATTCCATGCAGCAGGTACAGTACCGGATATTTTTTTGCGGTATCGTATCCCGGCGGGGTATAAATTAAGGCTTTCCTTGTAACTCCTACAGTTTTTGAAGAGTAAACAAGGGAATCGATTTTTCCAGTGGACGCCAATTTTCGCTCCACATCAAATCCTTGTGGGGCAGTCTGCTGTGCTTGAGCCATTAAGCTGGCGGAAAAAACACACAATAGGGTGCAGATTATCTTTTTCATCGTATAATTGGTTTAACAGTACATCAAATTTTAGGGTACGCAAGCAATAGAAACAATCGTCCAATTTCAATTTAGAAACAGTAGCGGATTCAATAATTGCAACAAAAGTCCATGACAAATTAAGTTGCCACTTTTCTCTTGAGCACGCGTAATACCGCTGCCACAATAGCGTCGGCGTTTAAGCCATATTTATCCATTAATGCACTTGGCGGCCCCGATTCACCGAAGCTATCGTTTACAGCGACATATTCCTGCGGACTAGGCATTTGTTTGGCCAACAATTGTGCTACACTGTCGCCAAGACCACCGATACGGTTATGTTCTTCAGCGGTAACGACACAGCCTGTTTTAGCAATAGAAGTTAGTATTGCGCGCTCATCCAAAGGTTTGATGGTATGGATATTAATGATTTCAGCATCAATACCCAAGGTCTCCAGTTCCTCCCCTGCACGGATGGCTTCCCAGACAAGGTGCCCTGTTGCCAAAATGGTCACTGCAGTGCCCGGATTCAGCATGACGGCTTCACCGATCACAAATTGCTGATCTTCGGGTGTGAAAACGGGAACAACAGGTCGTCCAAACCGCAGGTAAACCGGCCCTTGGTGTTTTGCTGCAGCTTTCGTCGCAGCCTTCGTCTGGTTATAATCGCAAGGGTTGATCACCGTCATTCCCGGAAGCATCTTCATCAATCCGATATCTTCCAATATCTGGTGGGTCGCTCCATCTTCGCCCAAGGTAAGGCCCGCATGCGAAGCTGCGATTTTTACGTTTTTATCCGAATAGGCAATAGATTGCCGGATCTGGTCGTATACCCGCCCTGTCGAAAAATTGGCAAATGTCCCTGTGAACGGTATTTTTCCACCGATGGTAAGTCCTGCCGCAATGCCCATCATATTTGCTTCGGCAATGCCGATCTGAAAGAAGCGTTCCGGAAAGGCCTTGATAAAATCGTTCATTTTGAGGGAACCAATGAGATCTGCGCAGAGAGCAACCACATTTTCGTCCTCCTTTCCTGCTTCCAGCAAACCGGCACCAAATCCAGAACGTGTGTCTTTTGATTCTGTATATGTATATTTCTTCATCTTAATTCTATTTCAAAATCTTCATCCTAGGAGATGATATAATCACCCAATGTTTCTGCATTCTGCCTTAAGGCGGCACGCAGCTGCTCATCGTTGGGCGCTATACCGTGCCATTTATGCGAGCCCATCATGAAATCGACGCCATTACCCATTTCGGTATGGAGCAACAGCATGACTGGCTGGCCAGCTCCGGTTGAAGCCTGCGCTTTACGAAGTCCTGAAATCACAGATCCAATATCATTTCCACGCATGATTTCAATAACCTTCCAACCAAAAGCCATCCATTTGCGGGGCAGATCGCCCAGCGAAAGGACATCGTTGGTGGCGCCGTCAATCTGGGCACCATTGTAATCTACAATAGCGATTAGATTGTCCATTTTGTTGTGGGCGGCATACATCGCCGCTTCCCATACCTGTCCCTCCTGCAATTCACCATCGCCCATCAGCACATACACGAATTGTTTATCCTTATTGAGTTTTTTTGCTTGGGCAGCACCGATAGCAACAGAAAGACCTTGCCCTAAGGATCCTGAAGCGACACGGACGCCTGGTAGTCCTTCATGTGTTGTCGGATGTCCCTGAAGTCGTGAATTGAGTTTTCTAAAGGTGGCAAGCTCATCAACGGGAAAATACCCTGCCCGCGCCAAAACACTGTAAAATACCGGAGATATATGTCCATTGGAAAGGAAAAACAGATCCTCCCCTACACCATTCAGGTCAAACTGATCGTTGCGCTGCATCAATTCGAAATATAGACAGACCAACAGCTCGGTACAGCCCAAGGACCCACCAGGATGTCCCGACTGACAGCCATGTACCATGCGGACAATATCTCTCCGGACCTGCTTAACGATAGCCTCTAAATTATGTATACTATGTTTCGTCATGACCATCTCAATTGTTACTTTGTGCGGCAACGCGTTTATGATCAGCTAAAAATTGGGCAAGTCCACTATCCGTCAATGGATGTTTTAATAGGGAGAAGATCGCCTGCAAAGGTCCGGTCATGACATCCGCACCGATCTTGGCACAACCTAGTATATGCGCACTATGACGGACTGAAGCCGCAAGAATTTGGGTCTGAAAAGCATAATTGTCATAGATGGTCCGTATTTCACGGATCAGCGCCAGTCCATCGACGGAGATGTCATCAAGCCTGCCCACAAAAGGCGATACATAGGTAGCTCCTGCTTTCGCTGCCAAGAGCGCCTGGCCCGCGGAAAATACCAGAGTACAGTTGGTCTTAATTTGTTTTGTGCTAAAATATTTGATCGCTTTAATGCCGTCTTCGGTCATTGGCACCTTAACAACAATCTTATTGTCCAAGGCTGCCAGGAGCAAACCCTCTTCAATCATTGCGTTATATTCTGTCGAAATGACTTCAGCACTTACGTCACCGTCTACAATAGCACAGATCGCTTTGTAATGCGCATGTACATGGGCTGTTCCTGTAATGCCCTCTTTGGCCATGAGTGAAGGGTTGGTCGTTACGCCATCTAAGACACCTAGATTTTGAGCCATGCGAATCTCATTGAGACTTGCGGTATCGATAAAAAATTTCATTTTTTTGAGTTGATTAGTTTTGTATTCGCTAGATCTCCAGCGATTGGTTATAGGACAAAACTATTGCTTTCAGCTAGATACGATTGCAACAAATAAAAAAAAGAAGGGTAAAAATGTTTAAAACAGATTACCCTTCTAAAAAAATGCGTTAAAACGATGTTTTTAGGCAACGGTTGTGCGCTTATTCAACCGTTGTACTTTTTTGTGACTGGATGTATTCACTTGGTGTCATTTGATATTTAGCCTTAAAGACTTTTGTAAAATAGTTTGGATTGGCAAACCCCGTTTCGTAAGCGATCTCAGAAATGGACTTATCGCTTTTTTCTAACAAGTTCGCCGCCTTTTCTAGTTTTACTGAGCGGATAAAATCTACGGGCGACATTCCGGTAAGTTCCAGTAGTTTGTTGTAGAGGGAGGCCCTGCTCATCGATGTGTGAGCACTCAGGGCTTCGACCGACAACTGCGGATTATCGATATTATCGTGCACATAACTGAGCACTTTCTGTAAAAATTTATCCTTTTCGGACTTGATCGTCATTTCGGGAGCCAGTATAGATACCTGTTTGCTATAGACCTCCTTAAAAGCCTGGTTCAGCTGGAGCAAACTGTTAACCTTCGCCACCAATACATCCATATCAAAGGGCTTGGTCAGGTAACCCACCGCACCCGACTCAAGGCCACAGACAAGACCGTTATCCACCTGCGATGCCGTCAGTAAAACAACAGGGATATGTTTTGTCCGCTTATCCTGTGCAAGCTTCTGTGAAAATTCCATACCGTTCATATAAGGCATCTGAACATCGCTTACCACAAGGTCCGGATGATGAAAAAGTGCCTTTTGCCAGCCATCCTTCCCGTTGGTAGCTTCGATTATCTGATAATGTTCTTTTAGGGACTCGTGGAGGTAGTATCTAAAATCTTCATCATCTTCAATAATCAACACCAATGGACTTTGTCTAAGCTCCGGCGGCTGCGCAGATACGATCGTCTCCTGCTCTTGCCCCCCTTCGTATAGCGGTTCAGCTTGATCTAACCAAAGATCAAACTTAAAGGTACTCCCATTGTTGGGCTGACTGTTTACCGAAATCTCGCCATGGTACATCTGAACAAATGACTGGGCGATCGAAAGTCCAATACCGGAACCCTGGCTTGCTATCATCCCTTCAGTATCATGTTGAAAAAAGCTTTCAAATATCGACTGCTGCAATTGCTCAGGGATACCTATGCCCGTATCACGCACCTCAAGATAAACATGCAGTTTGGTGTCAACAATGCTTACCGAAGATATCGTTACCGCGATATCCCCACCCTTTTTCGTGAATTTGAAGGCATTATAGATCAAATTAAATAAAACGCGCTCAACTTTGTTACGGTCAAATCGACAATACAGTTTTTCCTGACAAGGGTAAAAAGAATAATCAATCCCTTTTTGCAAGGCCATGTCCTGAAATGAACGGTATACTTCCTGGACAAAAGAAACTAGCTCACCGGCTTCATCCTGCAATTTCAGTTCATGGTATTCCATTTTCCGAAAATCAAGTAACTGGTTGACCAGGTTCAGTAGGCGACGTGCGTTACGGCTGATCAAATTAAGCTGCTCGCCCAGTTTGCTATCTTTATTTTTAGCGACCAAAGCATCTATCGGGCCCATGATCAGAGAGATCGGCGTGCGGAATTCATGACTTAAGTTGGTTAAAAACCTGATCTTCATCGCATCCACTTGATGCTTGGTCTCCGCATCCCTTTTTTGCTGTTCAATCAGCTGCCGCGCCTGGATGCGTTCCTGCTCAAGGGCAAATTTCTGCTTCAACTTTTGAATACCACGGTGCCTGATGGACAGCAGCACTGCGACGAAGGCCAGTACATAAAATAAATAGGCATACATTGTACGCCAAAAAGGTGGCGCAACGTGTATCGCTATCGATTTAATTTCCTTGTTCCAAACACCATCATTGTTGCTCGCACGTACCTCAAAGACATAATCCCCAGGATCTAAATTCGTGTAATAGGCACTATTTTCTTTTCCATTACGAATCCAGTTTTTATCGAAACCCACAAGTCGGTACTCATACTGGTTATCTTCCGGCACGGTAAGGTTTAGTGCTGCAAAAGAAATTGAAAAATTCTGCTTATACTTCAGGTTGATGCGATCGGCGGTCAACAGAGACTCTTGTATCGGACCTTTTTCGGTAGGCTGAATGATCACGTTGTCAATCTTTAGGTCGGTCAGTGCGACCTTGGCAGGATTGCTGTTGGTTTTTAAATGAGCGGGATAAAAATGGTTAAACCCCTTTTGTCCGCCAAAGTAAATTTCTCCGTCGTCCATTTTTAACGAAGCCCCGAGCATAAAGGCACCTTCTTGCAATCCGACTGCATTTGAATAATTCTTAAACTTATTTTGTGCTGGAGAATAACAACTCAAACCTTTGTTCGTTGAAAACCAGATCCGCCCGCGATCGTCTTCCACAATACTTTGAATAGCACCATTCAATAGGCCATCTTTCTCGGAAAGCGTCTCAAAGATTGTTTTCCCTTTTCGCAGCAAACCGATGCCATTACCGTTTGTTCCTACCCACAGATTCCCTTTTTTATCGGTATGTATAGCTAGTATATAATTGCTTGGAAGCTTATTTTTTGCTTTATCATAACCTGTAGTCCGTTGTTTCAAAGGGTCGTACATCAGCAGCCCCGAGCCGTAGGTCCCTATCCACATGTTGTGATCCTGGTCTTCCGCCAGTGCACGTATAAAATTCCCCGATAGCTCAATTCCATCGTCTGATTGCTCCTCGCGTTTGTATTTTTTAACAATTCCGCTCCCCTTTTGGATGATGTTTACGCCGCCGCCGTTTGTCCCGACCCAGGTATTTCCCCGAAAATCAACTTTCAAACAAAAAATATCGTTACTATTCAAGTTGTCTTTTCTACTGCCAGCAGTGTATCTTTTGAGGTTTCCAGTAGGGAGATCATAACAGATCAGCCCCTGCTGATAGGTGCCGATCCAAAGCTGGTCCAGGTTTCTTTGCAAGGTTAGCACCGTGAGATCTTTAGGCAGGTTGGCAGAAAGCGCAACGGGAGACAATCGATCCGTAGTGCGGTCGTATTTCCAAATGCCACCACCGTCCACGCCCAAAAAGACCTTATTTTGATAGGCTGCAAAGGAGGTCACAATCGCTGGATCGCCGGTCATGCCTTCCAGGAAATCCAGGCTTTTTAAGCTAAATTGACTTAAATTGGTGTCGAATTTATTTAAGCCGCCCTGAAATGTACCTATCCAGTAGATTCCACTGTTGTCCTTAAAAATTGACCGTATTGATTTATGGGAAAGGCTATGCACATTACTTGGGTCGGGCTTAAAGGTCCGAATGGTAAAATCACTGGTATTAAGTACATCGAGACCATTGTCCGTTCCGATCCATAAGTCCTGCTTTTGATTATAACACAAGGTATAAATGCGTGGACTGCTCAAAGCACTTCTACCTGCTCCGGCGCTAAATTTATTAAACTGCGTATCGCCCGGATTCAAATATTTAAGTCCGAGCATAGACCCGATCCAGATTCTACCCTGATCATCTTCGACAATGGACGTCACTTCAATCCCATTTCCATAACCTTCCTGTTCCGAAAGAACTTCAAAACGTTTGATGGTCTTTAAATCTGCTGCGATACGAAAAATTCCGTTCTCCGACGAGACCCACATGTTGTTGTGCCGATCCCGAAAGACACAGCCCGTTACTTTGCCCACAAACGTTTCGACAATACGTCGATAGGTCGGATCCATCTTTTTTTGGAGATCATTGACATCCAGGATATACAGCGCACCATAGGAAGCGATCCAGATATTTCCATTTGCATCCTGATCAATTGCATTGATTGCCGTGCTGAGCCATTTACCATCGGGTGTAAGATTATACGAGCGGATACGGTCGGCCTCCCGATCATAATAACTTAATCCGCCGCCATTTGTACCAATCCATATTCTACCCTTCCTGTCTTCACTTAAGGCCGAAATATGGTTTGCCATTAAACTGTTCGCTTGATTGGCATCATAGCGATAGACATTGTAATGACGCCCGTCGAAGCGGTTCAGCCCATCCTCTGTCCCCAGCCAAAGAAAACCATAGCTGTCGCGATAGATACTATAGATGGTATTGGAAGAAAGTCCGTCTTTTGAAGAATAGCGTTGAAATGTTACAGGCTGGTTTTGCCCATAGGAAAATAAGGTCAGCAATATCCAGCTTAATGCCAGTAAAATCCGTATCATATCTTTAGGTATATTATCCCACCCCAAAAACTTGAAGTGAACTGTCAACTAAATTATCAAATTAATCCCGATCAAACTAGTCTGTACAAGGATTTACACGCTATTGGCAGTCATTTTTGACATTCTTATCCTTCATTTAAACATTCTTGCTATCCGTACGAATTTACAATGGCTAGCTTTGGTCTACAATTATAAACTGCTTTGAAAGGCATCTCCCCTTATGGGGAAATTGCGTCTCAATGATGCAACCGGTTGCGATGCAATTAAGATCGGGAAAATAAACCAATTATTAAACAAAAATATGATAGCACAGAACGGTCCCTAAATGACAGTTCATTTTTGCCAAATGAACCACGCGAACATAGGTATCATCATACCTAACCAGTTCAAGAAAAATTAACCAATCATTCTTCAACCTATTTATCAATCAACATGCGATGATGATTATATGTACAATCTCACAAGTAAGGCATTGGAAAAAGCTATGGGGTATAGCTAAACCGTTCACTTTACTGCTGTTCCTGCTTTATGTGGGACAAGCAACACTCTATGCCCAGGCCAAAAGGCAGATCAGGGGCGTTGTTTTCGATAGCAACCACAAAAAAGTAAGCGGCGCTTCCATTCGCGTAAAGGGCACATCGCTGGCCACGGCTACCGATGACAACGGAGCTTTCACGATCGAGATCCCGGCAGCCAATAATTTGTTAACGGTCTCCAAGCTAGGATACGGTCAATTGGAAGTCGATATCCACAATAAGAACAGCGTAGAAATAGAACTAAGCGATAAGTCTATCGAAATCGAAGAAACGGTGGTAGTCGGTTATGGTCGTCAGAAAAAGGAAACTGTTGTTGGTGCCATTGCGCAGACTTCAGGCAAAATTTTAGAACGCGCTGGCGGTGTTTCCAGTGTAGGAGCTGCATTGACCGGTAACGTGCCGGGGGTAATTACCACAGCAAGTACAGGTATGCCCGGAGAGGAAGATCCCCGTATTGTGATCCGCGGGCGCAGCACCTGGAATAATACCGATCCCTTAGTCATGGTAGATGGTGTGGAACGACCCTTATCTGCGGTTGACATCAGTTCTATCGAAACGATCTCTGTACTCAAAGACGCCTCGGCAACTGCTGTTTATGGCGTTCGAGGGGCCAACGGTGTAATTTTAATTACGACCAAGCGGGGTAAAGAAGGCCAGATGCTGATTCGTGGTACCATCAACAACATTGTCAAGACCGTTTCCCAGCTTCCGGGTAAAATGGATTCCTACGATGCGCTAATGCTGCGCAATAAAGTGATTGAATATGAACTGGGCATCAACCCGGCCAGTTGGGCCGATTATTCGCCGCAGGATATCATCAATAAATACCGTTTCCCGGCTGACCAAACCGAAAGAGAACGTTATGTAAATACCGATTGGGCAAAAGAACTCTTTAGAAGCCAAGCATTTTCGCAAAATAGCAGTGTGAATATTGCGGGCGGCACCCCATTTGTCAAATACTTTGCCAATGCGGATTATCTCTACGAAGGCGATATGTTCCGCCAGTTTGAAAACGCCAGGGGCTATAAAGCCGGCTATGGATTTAACCGGCTCAATGTACGGTCGAATCTGGATTTCCAGCTGACGCCAACAACAAAATTTTCAACGAATCTCGCGGGTTCACGTGCTGTCCGGAAAAGTCCCTTTGGCGGTGGCAATAATTATTCCTATTGGATTGCAGCCTACACCGTTGCCCCGGATGTTATTTACCCACGTTATTCCGATGGCACCTGGGGATTTAATGCGCCAAACCCGAATGCCGGAATAAACTCGGCCCGAGTACTGGCCATCAGTGGAACGGAGTATACAACTACAAGCCGCATTACGACAGATTTTACGCTCGAACAAGACCTTAAATTTTTGGCAAAAGGACTGAATGTGCGTGGAACGCTGTCGCTGGACAATACTTTCGTTGAAGCCAATCGTGGCATCAATGACGCGAATAATAACACCCAGAGCAAGTGGATAGATCCCAAAACCGGACTTCCAACCTACCAGATCCCTTTCGATGGCACCAATAGATTTGATTTTGTGGAAGGTATTGACTGGACTACAGGCGCAGGATTTGTCGACGATAGAGCCACTTACAGAAGATTGTTTTATCAATTGCAATTAAATTATGCAACAACCATTGCTCAGCAGCACAATATTTCGGCAATGGGACTAGTCAACCGCAATCAATACGGAAGAGGAAGTACCGTTCCCTCCTATCGGGAAGACTGGGTATTCCGTGCCACGTACAATTATAAAAACAAATATATGGTCGAATATAATGGCGCATATACAGGATCGGAGAAATTCGCCCCCGAAAACAGATTTGCCTTTTTTAACTCTGGCGGTGTCGGCTGGTTAGTTTCGGAAGAAGAATTTATGAAACCTTTATCCTTTTTGAACAGCTTAAAGCTGCGTGGCTCTTATGGGGATATTGGCGACGATAGCGGTGGTGGACAGTTTCTTTATTTGACACAATGGGCTTATGGCGGTACTTCAGGAATGGGTGTCGATGGTCGGTTTTCCTACTCCGATGGCAATACCAGTCCATACATCTGGTATAAAGAAAATGTGCTCGGCAACCCCAATATCCGCTGGGAAAAAGTAAAAAAACTAAATTTCGGTGTGGATTTCGGATTATTCAACGGACAGATTTCTGGAAAGGTAGACTTTTTCAAGGATCATCGGACGAATGTGCTTATCACGGGGAGCGGACGCTCCATTCCCTCCTACTTTGGTGTTGAGGCCCCAACGGCCAACCTCGGAGAGGTGGAAAATAAAGGTTATGAGGTCGAACTGAAATTCAATAAACAGCTCAACCCCGATTGGCGGATATGGGCCGATATCAATTTTACCCATGCCAAGGATAAAGTCATCAATGCCGATGCACCTGAGTTGCTGCCCGAATATCAAAAACCGGACAACAAACAGGTGAGTCAGACCTATTCCTATGTTAGCTCCGGATATTACAATACCTGGGATGAACTTTACGGAAGCACGATACACGAAAGCAATGACCTGGCTAAGCTCCCCGGTAGTTATCATATACTCGATTACAATGCTGACGGTATTATCGATGCCAAAGACAATATCCCCTATGCCTTTCCCTCCGTTCCGCAAAATACCTACAACTGTACGATTGGATTTGACTGGAAGAATTTCAGTGTCATGACACAATGGTATGCCGTCAACAACGTCACGCGTCAGGTTGTCTTCAATAGTTTCTCAGGGCAACTGAATTTGGCCTACGATGAAGGCTCCTATTGGTCAAAGGACAATATCAATGCCGATGTGCCACTCCCACGATGGTTATCACAACCGAGCAGTTACGCTCCTGGCAACCGGTATATGTTTGACGGCTCATACATTCGATTGAAGACAGCGGAAATTGCCTACAATTTCAATCGCGAATCCAGTGTAATCAAACGCCTAGGCCTTCAAAATCTCCGCCTATTCCTGAATGGCAACAACCTGGTCTTCTGGTCGAAAATGCCGGATGACCGAGAATCCAATTACGCCGGCACTGGTTGGGCTTCCCAAGGAGCTTATCCTACGGTAAAGCGATTTAATCTAGGTGCAAACATTACTTTTTAAAGCAATTAGACAGATGAAAAAATATTTCAAGGTAATCTTTATAACGGGTGCGCTGTGGTCCACTACCTCATTACTCTCCTGCAATAAATATCTAGATAAAGAGGAACAGTCCAATGTATCATCCAAAGAAGCATTTAAAAACTTTATCAACTTCCAGGGCTATACGGAAGAACTGTACAACTGCGTAGTCAATTTCAGCAACAACTACTGGACCAACTCCTGGAACTGGGGTGAGGATGAAATAACCTCCACTGCGAACAATTTCCATTTTGTAAACAAAATAGACCAAGGCAATTTTTGGGGTTGGCAGAGGGAATTTGACGGCTGGGGTGCCGGTTGGATGGATCAGGGCGACTTTACCACCAACAACAACGATGTATTCGCCAACCGTGCCTTTCGCGATCTATGGAGCGCCGCCTGGTTTGGCCTTCGGAAAATAAGCCTTGGCTTAGAAAATATCGATAAACTGACCGAAGCGACACAGGAGGAAAAGAACCTGATCAAAGGGCAATTGTTATTTTTCCGGGGTTGGTTTCACCACCGCCTGATGGAATATTTTGGCGGTATGCCCTACATCAATTATGTACTTCCAAGTGACGAAAAGCTCCGGTTGCCAAGACTTAGCTACCAGGCCTGTGCAGACCTTGCCGCTGCCGATTTTAGAGAAGCGGCCGACCTCCTGCCGATTGATTGGGACAATACAATTGCTGGACAGCGTACACTCGGTAAAAACCAGTTGCGCATCAATAAAATCATGGCACTGGCCTATCTGGGCAAAAACTACCTTTGGGCAGGGAGTCCGCTGATGAATTTTCAGTCTACCGGGAGTAAAACCTATCAGACGGATTATTGCAAAAAAGCGGCCCAGGCCTTTGGCGAATTGCTGTCCCTTGTGGAGAGCGGGCAGACAAATTATGCGCTGGTACCCCTGGCCAATATTCATTTAAACTTTTACACCACGGGACAAAACTGGGCTATGCCAGGTAGTACAGAAGCTATTTTTAGAGGCCCTTATATTGATGCATGGGTATCGAACTGGGGTACGAGCAAGCAATACATCCCACTGGAGGTTGGAGATGGCGACCTTAAATTTATCCCAACCGCAAATTATGTCGATTACTATGGCATGAAAAGCGGCTTACCGATCAAGGACATTACCCAGTCTGATGCTGAGTCGGGATACAATGCCGAATATCCCTGGAAAGATCGCGACCCACGCTTTTATAAGGACATTATTTTTGACGGTGCAAAGGTCGTTCAGGGAAATATGTCGGCATCCGAAGAAAAAAACCGTTACGCGAATCTATTCACAGGCGGAAGCTATCGGGATACCCGTACCGGAAGTCAGACGGGCTACGTCTTACGCAAATTTATCCCTTTAACATCGAACAAATATGATCAAGCCTATAGCTACGGTACCAATCTTCATATTTACGTCCCTTACATGCGTCTTGCCGATGTCTATCTGATGTACGCTGAATCTGCCCTGATGGCTTCCAATTCGGCCATGGGCAAAGCAGACAATTACGGCAAAACAGCCGTCGATGCCATCAATATCGTACGCGACCGGGCCGGCGTGGGCCATGTCGACAGCAAATTTCTCAGCTCCGCAGCCGCCCTGCTCCCCGAGCTACGCCGCGAACGCGCGGTGGAACTTGCCTTCGAAGGCCACCGCTTTAATGATCTGCGCCGCTGGTTGTTATTGACCGAAGCGCCTTACACCTTAAAGAAGGCAGTTTCCTTTGATCGAGCAGGAACATTTAATAATCAAGATCCGTCTCAGAATCGCGTGGTCAACATCAAGGAGCATATTCTTGTGGAACGCAAATTTACGAGCAAACATTACTGGTTACCCCTAAAGGTCAGAGATGTCAATATGTATCCCGAGTTCTATCAGAACCCAGGTTGGTAACAAGTTTTTCATTTAATCATTCAAAAAATGAAGTACAAAAAATTAACGATAGCACTATGTCTTGGATTAAGCTGCATTGCCACCACGGAAGGAATGGCCAAAGCATCGCTTGATCCGACCGTTGGACAACCTAAAAATATCTTCCGGACATTTTTGACAGCCGCAGCTCCGGACAGTAGTGCCATAGACAGTACGGCACTCGTACAGGTCGCATTCCGCAAAGTCCAAAAAAATGACCTTATGGGCAATGTGCAGGCGATCAATATCCCACAATTGCTGGACAAGAGCTACAATACCTACAGTTTGGAAAATCTTGATGCCTTTATTCCCGGATATAACGGAAATATTTGGGGGATGAGCGGTTACCTGGTCTTAGTGGATGGATTTCCGCGCGATGCCAATAACGTTATGCCGACGGAGATCGAACAGATCAGTGTGCTAAAAGGAGTCAATGCCATTGCCCTTTATGGGAGCCGGGCTGCCAAAGGCGTAATCAGCATTAGCACCAAACGTGGAAAAGCCGGCGGTCAGCAGGTGAAAATCAGGGCCAATAGCGGAATCAATACGGCGATCAGTTATCCAGAATACCTGGGCTCAGCAGAATATATGACATTGTATAATGAAGCCCGCCAAAATGATGGGCTAAGCCCACTTTACAGTGCCGAAACGATCTATCAGCATGCAGCCGGGACAAATCCCTTTCGTTACCCCAATGTCGATTACTATTCCCCGGACTATATCAAAGATCATTATTACCGCTATGATGCGACTGCCGAAATCTCAGGCGGCAATCAGCGCGCGCAGTACTATACCAACTTTGGTTTTTGGTCTGAAGGAGCCATGCTCAACTTTGGGCAGGCGAAAAAAAATGGTGGTGCCAATCGATTTAATATGCGTGGTAATATCGACGTTAAAGTCAGCGATATCATCTCATTAAATGTCGATGCAGCAGCCAGCTTCTATATTTCCAAGGGTGTGAATGCAAACTATTGGGAGGCTGCGGCCAATATACGGCCGCATCGCTTCTCGCCGCTCATCCCGATCGATATGATCGAAGAAGGCGACCTCAATTCGATGGTATATGTCAACAACAGTAATTTTCTGATCGATGGCAAGTACCTGCTGGGGGGAAGTCAGCTCGACCAGACCAATGCCTTTGCTAACATTTATGCCGGCGGCACAAACCGCTATCTTAACCGGCAGTTTCAATTTAATACAGGTTTGAATTTCGACTTGAAAAATATCCTGGAAGGCCTGGTTTTCAAAACCAACCTCGCCGTGGACTATCAGTCCAATTATAATCAGGCCTACAACAACAATTATGCAGTATATCAAGCTTCATGGAACAACTATGATGGAAAAGATCGGATCAGTGGCCTCACAAAATATGGTGATGACCGCATATCGGGTATCCAAAATATCAGCAACAGCAGTTATCGGCAGACCATCGGGCTCAATGGTTCCCTGAATTTTAACCGCACGTATGATAGCAAGCACCATGTTTCGGCGATCTTATTGGCCAATGCCTTTCAGATCGCTGCCTCCGGCAGTTACCATAAACTCAGCAATGCCAACCTGGGGCTACAGTTAGGCTACAACTATTCCGGTAAATATTATGTTGACTTTAGTAGCGCCTATAGCCATTCGGCGAAATTGCCTGCGGGAAACAGACAGGCCCTCTCCCCGACACTGGCTCTTGCCTGGCGCCTGTCAAAGGAGAACTTTCTCGCCAATAGCAAAGTTGTCAATGAGCTAAGATTGTCCGCTTCGGCCGGTATTTTAAACACCGACCTGGACATCAGCGATTATTTCCTGTATCAGGGCTATTATACCTATAACAATGGAGCCTGGTATAGCTGGGCGGATGGCGCATTGGTACACTCTTTTGACCGACGTCGAGGGGACAATCCAAATATGAAATTCCCAAAACGCAAGGAATTTAACCTCAGCCTTGAAGGCGGACTTTACCATAACCTGATTACCTTCAATACATCCTACTTTTTTAACCGCATGAGCGGTGGTTTGGTACAAGCGGCAACGCAATACCCGATGTATTTTACGACAGGTTGGCCCGTTTACTCGGATCTTCCCTTTATCAATTACAACAGTGACGAACGCCAGGGTGTAGACTTTGGTATCAATCTGAACAAACAGTTAAACCAAACTTTTGTATCCCTGGGATTCAATGGCATGTACTATACGACAAAGGCCGTAAAAAGGGACGAACTTTATCAATTTAGCTATCAAAATAAAGCCGGGAAACCGCTGGATGCATTATGGGGTTTACAGCATGATGGTTTTTATAGGAGCCAGTCCGACATTGACAATTCGGCCTTCTCTTCATTTGGGGAGGTAAAACCCGGTGATATTAAATATAAAGACCAAAACGGGGACGGCACGATCGATACGCGGGACGAAGTTTACCTGGGCAAAGGCGGATGGAGCGGAGCTCCGCTTACATTGGGACTCAACCTGACAGTCAAATGGAACAACTTCAGCCTATTTGCTGCCGCTACAGGCCAATTTGGTGCCAAGGCCATGAAAAACAGTTCTTACTTTTGGGTAGATGCGGAGGATAAATACTCGGTGGTCGTCCGCGACCGCTGGACAGAGTCGACCAAGGAGACTGCAACTTATCCGCGCCTGACCACCTTCAACAGTGATAACAACTTTCGAAGTTCAGACTTTTGGCTCTATAAGACCGATCGCATCAACCTGTCCAAAGTGCAGCTTTCCTACGATTTTCCCAAACGCATACTCCACTCCAAATTTATCCATGAATTAGGTATTTACGCCAATGGATCCAATCTGTTGATGATTGCAAAGGAAAAAGAAACCATGCAACTGAATGTTGGACAAGCGCCTCAAACCCGATTCTTCAACGTCGGCCTAAAGGCTTTATTTTAATCATGAATAGTTAAAATGAGAATGATGAAAAAAATACTAACCCTAGCTATCCTGTGCAGCCTGTTATTTTCTTCCTGCGAAGATATGTTTGAGCCGGCTCTAGAGAATAATCTTGAAATTGAAACCGCCAATAGCCGCCCGCTATATGCCCAGGGATTGCTTTTAAACGGATACAACCGGATTCCCAGCAATAGCTACAGCTTTGATGAGGTCGCAACTGACAATGCGGTGAGCAACGATAAGAACAATACTTTCCTAAAAACGGCAACCGGTCAGTGGACAAGTATCAACAACCCCTTTGACCAGTGGCGCAACAGCTATGCAGCCATTCAATACCTGAACAACTTTTTGTCCTTGACGGATCAGGTTGAATGGGCCATGGAACCAAAAGTCAGCGTCCTGTTCAACGACCGGATGAAAGGTGAAGCCTATGGCCTTCGTGCGCTGTTTATGTTCCATCTCCTACAGGCGCATGCCGGTAAGTCAAGCACAGGAGAAATCCTGGGCGTACCGATCCATTTGACTCCCGAGACCGTCAATTCGGATTTTAATCAACCTCGGGCTTCATTTGAAGCCTGCATGCAGCAGTTGTACGACGATATCAAAAAAGCAGAGGAACTATTGCCGATGGATTATGAAAATATCAGCAACGATAGCCAGGTTCCGGTCAAATATGCAGGATCCGTAAATGCCAATGACTACAATCGTGTATTTGGTTCTACGTTCAAATTACGGATGACCAAACGCATTGCACAGGCGATACGAGCCAGGGCAGCGCTATTGGCAGCAAGTCCCGCCTATAGTGAAGGCAGCAAAACGACCTGGGAGCAAGCCGCGACCTATGCGGGACAGGTCATCCAGGCCAAAGGTGGTGCCAGTGGTATCGACCCCAAAGGATTTACCTGGTACAATAAAGAGGTGGTGGATGGCTTAACCTCCGGATCTAATCCGGCCGAGATTCTTTGGCGCACAGACAAGGGAAATAGCAACAGCATGGAGCAAGATCATTTTCCGCCCACCTTATTTGGCAGAGGCCGTCTCAACCCCACGCAGAACCTGGTCGATGCCTTCCCCATGGAGAATGGCTATCCCATTGCCGATGCCAATTCGGCCTACAATAAAGCCAATCCTTACGATAAGCGGGATCCCCGATTGAAGGCCTATATTATTGTCAATGGTGCCACAGCAGGTGTCAGCAATACGGCGATCAATACGACAGCCAATAGTCCGACAAATGACGGGCTGAACAAAGTAGAAACATCCACACGGACGGGGTATTACCTGAAAAAGCTCCTGCGTCAGGATGTCAACCTCAATCCTTCATCTTCTACCCAGCAAATGCATTTCAATGCCCGTATACGCATGACGGAGATGTATCTGGCCTATGCCGAAGCGGCCAATGAAGCCTGGGGACCTACGGGCATGGGGACCTTTACGTTCTCCGCCTACGATATCATCAAAGCGATCCGCCGGCGTGCAGGTGTAGGCAGCAACAATGGCGATCCCTACCTGGAGCAGGTCAAAAACAATAAAGAACAGATGCGGCAGCTGATCCGGAACGAACGCCGGCTGGAGCTTTGCTTTGAAGGATTCCGCTTTTGGGATCTCCGCCGTTGGAAAATGGATATCAATGTCGCTGCAAAGGGCATGAGTATCAGCAATAACAACTATACCGAAATACCTGTGGAAAATAGACTCTATGAAGCCTATATGAATTATGGCCCAATTCCCTACAGTGAGGTACTTAAATACAGCAATCTTGTACAAAATACAGGCTGGAATTAAACTTAACATGCACACGATGAAAAAGATCAATATCCTCTACGCGATGGCTTTAGTAAGCCTGGCGTCATGCAAAAATAATGACTGGGAGTTCCCGGACTTTGAATTTCAATCCGTATACTTCGCTTACCAGACCCCCATCAGAACGGTAACCCTGGGCGAAGACATCTTTGACAATAGCCTCGACAACCAACATAAGGTCAAAGTCATGGCAACCACGGCTGGCGTGTACAACAACAAGAAAGATATCCGTATCGACTTCGTTGTCGACAACGGTCTCACAAATGGGCTCAGCTACCCCAATGGGCAGGCCGTGACCGCATTGCCTGACAATTATTATCGGCTTGCCAGCAACCAGATCAGCATCCCGAGCGGTAGTCTCACGGGTGGCGTGGAGGTGCAGCTGACCGACGCTTTTTTTGCCGATCCCAAGTCCTTGGAAACCTATTACGTTTTACCGCTAAGGATGACAAAGGTTGCCAATGCGGATTCCATCCTCTCCGGTAAAACTTCCCTACAGACTGCCCATAGGGCTATTGCTTCCGAATGGGATGTTGCGCCAAAAGATTTTATCTTTTATGCCCTCAAATATATCAATCCCTGGCATGGCAATTATCTGCGCCGGGGTACCGACCAGATTGTTGGCAAAGGGGCCAACAGCAGCCTGACAAAAAATATTGTCAGACATCAGGCCTATGTCGAAAAGGACGAAGTCAAAAATGTCAGCACAGCAGCACTTAAGAAATCGATCTTGCCGCTTTCTTTTAAGGGAGCTGGAGATGTCGATATCCATGTCAACCTGAACTTAACTTTTAATGAGGACAATACCTGTAGCATCAGCTCGGCCAGTGCCGGCATATCCGCTAGTGGAAGCGGAAAGTTTGTCAAACGGGGCGAAAAAAACAGCTGGGGCAATGCAGACCGGGATGCACTTTATCTATCTTACACGATCGATATGGCACAAATGAGCATCAGCAGCAAGGACACCCTCGTGATGCGGGACCGGTCCGTAAAAATGGAAACTTTTACGCCCGTCAAAAAGTAGTATCAATTCAATCATGAACAACGATGAAAAAAATCAATAAAACTATCGTCATCCTACTTGCGCTCGGCACCGCCTGGAGTTCCTGTTCCAAATATCAAGCCCTGGAATATGCTGTCGAAAAACCGGAGAAAGTGCTGGCGCAGGAAGATATCGACGCCTACCAGCCTCTGAAAAGTTATTTAGACAAACAGGCAAACCCCGGATTTAAGCTTGGGGTGGCGCTCAATATGAACGACTATTTTAACAAAGGGGTACTTTACCGACTCGCCAACCGCAATTTCGAAGAAATGGTGATGGGCTATGAGATGAAGCATGGTTCCATTGTACAAGCCGATGGAAGCCTGAATCTATCACGTGTCGAACAGCTGATCAGGGCCGCACAGGAAAACAACATGGCCCTGTATGGCCACACGCTGTGCTGGCATTCGGGACAGCATGCCGCCTACTTGAATAAGTTAATCGCCCCTGTGGTTATACCAGGTTCCGGCGGGCCAGCCCTCGCCGGTCATGCCTTAAAAATGAGCAATCCCTCTGTTGTCAATGCCTGGGAAGCACAGACAGCCACAGACATTAGCCCGACGGAAATAGGGAAAGAATATGTATTGAAGATCGTGGCCCGGGGCAGTAAAGCAGGTAATATTGGCATTGATCTGCAGAGCACCTCCAATTATACCGGCGATAACATGGGGTCATTGGCTTTAACGACAAGCTACAAAGCGTACGAACTTAAAGTGACCGCAACCGCAGCACGTAACCGTTTTATCATCAATTTTGGCCAATACGATGGCAGCATTTTCATTGACAAGGTTGTGCTGACAAAAACAGGCAGTTCGGCAAGCCTCATTGCCAACAGTGATTTTGAAAACAATATTGACGGCTGGTTTGGCTGGGGAAACAATTCCACCAGGGCGCAGTCCGCCGATGGCGAAGGTTATGGCAGCCCTGGGGGCAGCACGATTGAGAAAACAGCTGCCGAGAAAGAAGCCATACTCAGTAAAGCGCTGGAAACATTTATTGCCGGTATGCTTGAGAAAACGAAAGGTTATATCAAAGCCTGGGATGTGGTCAACGAACCCATGTCCGACTGGCCGGACCAATATGCTCTAAAAACGGGCGTCGGCAAAAGCGATCTGGCGGATGATGAATTCTACTGGCAGGATTATTTGGGTAAAGATTATGCCGTGAAAGCCTTCCAGTTTGCCCGCAAATATGGCAACGCCAATGATCTCCTATTCATCAATGACTATGGCTTAGAAGGCAGTGGCAACAAATGCAAAGGGCTTATCGCATATGTCAGCTACATCGAAAGCAAAGGCGCCAAAGTGGATGGGATCGGTACCCAGATGCACATCGATATCCATACCAGCAAAGATAACATCGTGAATATGTTCAATTTATTGGCCGCCACGGGCAAGCTGATCAAAGTATCTGAGCTTGATATTGGCCTGGGAAATGGCATCAAGACCAGCAATGCCACCGCTGAAATGTATCAGAAACAGGCTGACCTGTACAAATTTGTCGTCGAGAAATACCTGGAAATTATTCCCAAGGCTAAACAGTACGGTATCACCCTATGGAGCCCATTGGATAGCCCAGACCAAGAAAGTTCATTCTGGCGGCGTGGGGAACCGATCGGATTATGGACCGAAGGATTTGTTCGAAAGCCCGCGTATCAGGCTGTTGCTGAGGCCTTGTCCGCTAAAAAATAAGATCATTAATCACCTTTTAAATAGTTAAATTATGAGAACAAACAACAAGTGGTTACTGCTGATCTTTTTATTGGCCCTTCTTTCCAGCTGTTCGCGGCTGGAAGAAAAAACACTGATCAGTGAATCCGAAAGAAGTCTTAAGGCCAATGTTTCCGCCCAAGCGGTGACAAACTGGCCACGGCCGACGCCGACCCTACATGTAGGCGGAAAGTACCTCAAAGACCCCTGTGACAATAACATTGTCCTGCATGGGGTAGCCATTACGCCCAGCCCCTGGTTCAATGGTTGTCAGTATGGTGCCAACTCAGGCTACTGCACCTGGGACAACTACAATGTGCAGGGCGCGCTCAATTACAACAAGGCGGTCATGGACAAGCTCAGCAGCGCCGCCGACGGCTGGTACCTGAATTATATTCGTCTACATATTGATCCATATTGGACCAATGATCCAGGGGCGCCTATTCCCGAAAACGACATCTCCAGGTTCAACTACAATCGCCTGGTTACCTACACCGACCAAGTCATTATCCCCTTGATCAACCATGCCCGCAGCCGGGGGATGTATGTCATCTTGCGCCCTCCCGGTGTATGTCCGCACCGTATCGCGGTCAATGATGCCTATCATACTTATCTCAAGACCGTCTGGACTTTCCTTTCACAGCACCCCGCATTGAAAAATGCAGACAATGTGATGTTTGAGCTGGCCAACGAACCGGTTGAAATCCTGGGGACAAACGGCACCTGGGGAATGACCGGCAACGAACATTTTGCTGCGCTGAAAAATTTCTTTCAGCCCCTGGTCAATATCATCCGTAACAACGGAGCCAATAATGTCTGCTGGATACCCGGTACCGGCTGGCAATCCCATTACCAGGGTTATGTCAATAACCAGATTACCGGCGGCAACATCGGCTACGCCGTGCATATCTACCCGGGATACTGGGGTGGTGTCAATACCTATCAAGCTTTTCAGAATGCCTGGAATACCAATGTCAAACCTATTGCTGACATTGCTCCGATCGCCATTACCGAGACCGACTGGGCGCCACAGGGATACGGCACTTTCGGTACCGGAACCACAGGTACAGCGGGCGGAAACGGTTTTGGTGCCAATCTAAAATATATCGTCGATCAGTCCGGCAATGTGAGCTGGAACCTGCTCGCTCCGGACAATCTGCTTCACAAAGGAGATCCCAATGCTGGCACGGCCTATAACAACGATTGGGAGGCTTGCGCGGCTCCTGCAAAACAATGGTTTCAGCAATATGCCGCCTCCAATTACCCCATGTCTAACTGCACCGTCACTAGCCTAGTGAATAATGGGGTTTACGAAATCGAATTTCAGACCGATGCCAACAAAGTTCTTGATTTAAAATCAGGGGAAGATGTCAACGGCGCAGTACTCCGACCCTGGACCCGAAATAGCGCAAATGCACAGCGCTGGGTAGCCATCGATGCAGGCAATGGGTACTGGCGCTTTGTTTCCAAAGCAAGCGCCAGCAATCGCTGTATTGACCTGGCGAGTAACAGCAATGCGCTCGGAACTGCCATCCGGCTCTGGCAAAACTATGGCAATGATGCGCAGGCCTGGAAGGTCACCGCTGTAGCCAATGGCTATTATAAAATTACCTCAAAGGTCGATGCCACACGCGGTTGGGATGTACCCAACTGTACCATGGATGGCAACTCCAATCTGCATCTTTGGGATTACTACGGTACATCCTGTCAATTGTTTAAATTCAAATTTATAGCGATGAATTAAAGGTTATCTTTTCGCGGTAAGCTTGCTTACCGCGAAATAGCTTAATTTTAAAAATATGAAAACCTTCACCATGCGACAAATACATTTTAAAGTCCTGCTATTGCTCATCATGGCATGCAATTTTTCGGGTACAGCCAGCTTTGCCCAAGACAAGAACTTCCATATTTACCTTTGTTTTGGGCAATCCAATATGGAGGGACATGGCCAATTTGAAGCCCAGGACACGACCTCCATCGAACGGTTCCAGGTACTGTCGGCAGTAGACTGTCCCGACCTAGGGCGGCAGTATGGCCAATGGTCTCCCGCCCGGGCACCGCTTACACGCTGCCACACCGGACTTACACCTGCAGATTATTTTGGCCGAACACTTGTGAAAAATCTTCCCAAAAATATTGAGGTCGGTATCATCAATGTTTCGGTAGGCGGCTGCCACATTCAATTGTTTGATCAGGACAGCAGCGCGAGCTACGTCGCAAGGGCACCGGAGTGGATGAAATCCATGCTTGCTGCCTATGACAACAATCCCTATGGAAGACTTTTGGCCCTAGCCCAGATAGCTCAGCAGAAGGGTGTTATCAAAGGGATTTTGCTTCACCAGGGTGAGTCCAACACCGGCGATCGGCAATGGCCCGATAAAGTAAAAAAAGTCTATGAAAACCTCTTACATGATTTACAGCTGAAAGCCCAAGATGTCCCGCTGCTTGCCGGCGAACTCCTATCGGCCGAAGCTGGAGGGAAATGCGCTAGCATGAACAGCATTATCCAGACCCTGCCAGCTACGATACCCACCGCCCATATCATCTCCTCCGCAGGTTGTGAAGGTATTGGCGACGGACTGCACTTCAGCCCTGCGGGGTACCGACAGCTGGGCAAGAATTATGCAGCAAGCATGCTTAGATTGCTGCAGAAAACAAAAAAATAAAGAAAGCTAGGGAATCAATCCCTAGCCTTACCAGATTATCGGCAATATTGATAGATGACCGTCGATAATGCCATTCGTTCGAATAATATCCTTTTATGGTTTAAAGGCAATAACAGTGCATGCATTTGTCCATTAGTTTCCAAAAATTTTGGCTAATTCCTGGTGTAACAGTTCACCTTTGATATTGATAGCAACAATATTTCCTTGAGGATCCACCAGATAATTTTGCGGTACGGCGCGCACGCCATACAGCACTGCTGCCTCATTGCTCCAGCCCTTTAGATCGGCGACATGGATCCAAGGCAATCCATCATCCTTAATGGCCTTTAACCAGGCATTTTTTCCTTTTGTATCATCCAGCGAAACCGCGAGCACTTCCAGGCCCTTATTTTTATATTTGTTGTACGCCTTCAATAAGTTGGGGTTTTCAGCACGGCAGGGACTACACCAGCTTGCCCAAAAGTCGATCAGCACATACTGACCTTTAAAATCGGATACGTTGACCAATTTCCCTTCCGTATCTGGCTGGGAAAAATCAGGTGCCTTATTACCGATTTTCACACTTCTCTCCGCCAGAAAACGTGCTTCCAACTGTCGCGCATTTGTCATTTGACGCACCTCTTTGGACAACTTCAAAAACAAAGGTTCGATCTCACTGAGCTTGCGTTTATTGGCTGCATCAATAAGCGCGTCCACCGCAAAGATGGAATTGGGATTTTTGGCAGCGAATGCCAGCTCTTTTACCCGCCGGGCTTCAAACCGCGCCTCAAACTTTTCATGGATAGCTTTATACTGGTCGTTGGCATCAGGAGCATCCTGCTTTACGGCCGAAAAGGCCTTATTCCCCGCATCAATGATATCCATAAAACCACCGCCAATTTCATTTAAATAAGCGACGTAGGCATTATGCAATGGCGATCCTTTTATCGCAGCGGTACGCAGCGAATCTTTGATAGTCATGTTGTAAGTTTCATTGCCCAAATAAAAATATAACCGATCGCCAATATTTTGTGCGATCAATTTCCCCTTACCATCCTGATCAAACACCATTCGGGAGTAAGCGGGCTCCTCCACCGTTCCTTTGAAACTAAACTTGCCATCCACGATAGCCGATGAATCCGAGGCTGGAAATCCATCTTTTGTATAATCGAGATATACTTTTTTGCCATTGAAAGCTTTTGGTGCAGTTCCCTTGATCAGAAAGCCCGCTTGCTGCGCAAATGATGTCAAGGGCAAAAATGCCAGCGCTAAGGCAGCTATTTTTAAATTTTTCATGTTTATATGATTAGATGTTATATTGTTCTTTTTTTACTTACGCCAGGTCATATCAACGGGATTTCCGGGAAGACCGTCAATTGTTTTGAGCAGATCGCCGTTTTTCCCTACCCGGATGTCCATATAATACAGGGCACCTTCTGCCCCTGCAATCAGAGTATTCTCATCATCATCCAATTTGAGCATGCCTACATCCGATTTGATGGCTGCCTTCAATAGTTCCACCTGCTGATTGAGCGGATTATAACGAAACACCTGATTTTTGTAGGCCATATAGATGTACCCATTGCGGGTGGCCACCATCTTTGTTTCGGTATTTATCCATTCTTGTTTTATAAAGAGTCTCTTATGTATTGCCGTGACCATAAACGGACCATTAAAATTTGCATTGAACTTCAGTTCATAGAGTTGACCACTACTATCCTTCACATAAGCGTAGGTATCCGTGTTATTGATCTGTACCATTTTAATCAGATCCATGCCCACCTTTGTTGGATCAAAAATTTCAGTATTGACGGGACTGTACTGTGTACCAAAATACATCGGACTACCATATATATTGATTCGGATAAACTGCTTTTTATTTTTTTCGAAAGCAATTACACTATAGTTGTTGTCTACCGTAGTCAATATAATTTCTGGTGCTAATTCGTAGTCCCCATCCGCATAAGTTCCAAACATGCCATAGGTATTCGATTGATCCCAGGTATTCGTTGTTCCGCCATAAAATTTACCATTGATGACGCCCATCATTACTCCTTGCGGATGGGCGAGCAGATTTCCGACAGCAATCGTCGCTGGAGCCAGAAAAAAGTTATCGTGCAGTGTGCCGGGTTTTACCGCTTCTTTAACTAAGTTGTTGACATCGAGACGCACACCTGCCTGTTTGGAAATAATCCAGTATCCTAATGGGGTATTTCCCGTGAACTGGTTTTTTAGGTAGTGGATATACATCGGATCCGGTGGTAATGGCTCGCGATTGATCGCCTCATAAATATTGGCTTGTACGCTATTGTCAGGTTTTATAAAGGACAGCTTACTGATCCCATTCTGAACGGATAACACGAGTGATCCCCGCGAAAAAGCCGTTGCTCCCTGGATTTTGAAATTATAGAAATATTTCATTCCATTGGCCGTATTGGTCACCGTAAGACGCGCTGTGTACCTCTTGGCCTGAAGTCCAAAAACGATGCGCAGTGCAGGACCTTCATAGTGGTTGGCTTCGGGGATAATTGCCTCTGGTACATCGATGCGCCAGTTACATTTCAATGAAGCCGCATCGATACCCGTAATTTTGGGTGCTATAATAAGACTATCGCCAACCGAAGCTTCATACAAAGTGTCCAATCCTGTAATCTGCGGTCCCTCAGGCATATCGATCGCATAATTCCCCTTATCCTTATAACAGCCACCGAAAACCAATAAGGTTAAAGACATAATGGCAAAAAATAATATTGCTCTTGACCTGTTTACATTTCTTTTCATCTTATCTGACTTCCTTTCCTGATTCATCTATAAAATAATACTTACCCGAAGCGCTATTCTTTCTCAATAGAATGCTTCGGTTTGGATTGTCCACGTGATGGAACTGATAGGTCTGGCCATTATCTTTACTACTCAGCACATAATTCTTTTCCGGGTGATCTTTGACCCACTTAAAGGGATCATTGAGCATCATCAAAAGGAGATTGACAAAGTAGAGATTCTTGGGTGCATCAAGTCCAACCGTAGAAAGCGAACGCTGTTCGGTCACAATTAAGAAGAGCTGATGTTTTACCCGCGAATAATTATCAAGCCACATTGTCCACCAGGCAGGCTGCTCCAATTGGGCCGAAATAATAATACGCGCCCGTATCAGTGCTGGGTTTTCAATCCCAAAGTCATTACTTGCCTTAAGTTTTACGAGCAGTGATACAGATTGATTTTCAAGTTCGCTGATATTGTGCACTATAATGGGCAACAACGCCCGGCCAGCATTACTTTCTATGGTATAGGTCGGTTTAAGCTGATCATAATGCAGATCGGCACGTGCCGTTGATGAATCCTTTTCCACGAAAACCTCGTATTGCCGCGCTTGCTGATCACGGTATCCCATCACTTTGACGGGAACGAAAATGGTATCCTCTGCCTTGGTCATATCGTAAGCAAAAGTGTATACAATGCTATCCCGATCGGCGTCGCTCAAATCAAAATAAACATTTGCCGCCCTATCGTAGGTCGTTAAAACCGCCTTTTTGCAAGAACACAGCAGCGGCAGTAGCAGAAGTAATAAAATAGCTTTTTTCATTTTGGTTACTATTTACCGTTGTCCATAAATTATTTCATCATCAGGCAGCGGCCATACATAAATTTGTTGACTGGCCGGAATTGTGGTGCCTTGCTGTCCGACAATCGGTACATTCAGCCGTTTATAGGCAAAAAACAATTGTCCTTCGGCAAACATTTCTTTACGGTATTCCTTCAGGAGTTCGCTTCGGAGTTTGGCATTTGTCGATATATCCACTTTCTGACCGATGCCCCGATGTTCACGTACCTCATCAAGCCATGCTGCAGCCTGAGCGGGAGAAGTCTCGTAACTACATTCAGCGGCGATATAGTAGATTTCGGACAATCGGATCCCCGGCGCTACCAGATAATGCAGATTGGCCGCAAAACTGTCGCCCAGTGTATTCCTTCTATATTTATGAATAGATGATATAAAAGAATTTCCAACGCTTACCGTTCCAAACCATTGCGTATAGCGCATGTCTCCGCCACCGGCTCCTGCAACCTCGTAAATGGTTTTTGCTTCATCCTGATCCAGGTAAATGGCGCTGTTGTTGTCCTGAAACCAGTCATTGTTATAGCTGCTGTTCATGGCCGGGATGTACCAGGCAAACAACAGCTCTTTATAGAAAACCCGATCTTTTTTGTCCGCATCGACGGCAAGGAAATCCGTGGCGTTGGTCCACGGGAATTTTTTGGCATCGATCACTTCACGTGCGCTCAGCAGTGCTTTTATTTTATCTCCCTTATAGAGATAGGTACGTGCCAGTAATCCACAAACGGCATAATAGTTGAGCCGGTGCCTTCTGTTCTGTAAAAAGAGGCTCTTGTCCTGCAGCTCTGAATTTTTCAAGGTGTCTCCGACAGTAGGATAGCCAACCACGTAGGATTTCAGGCGGATGGGATCAACCTTGAGCAATTCTTTGGCTTCTTCCAGATCCCGGATCACCGAATCCAGAAGTTGTGACACCGTGGACAGTTTAGTGGATTTATTGGAATAGGTCGTTACATAGGGAATGGCTTCAATCTTGTCATTTACAGCCGGAGCTGGACCAAATAGGCGCAAAGCATCAAAATGGAGGTAGGCTCTCAAGGCCAGCGACTCCCCTTTTAATCAGTTGATAATTGCTTCCCGTAAATAACTGCTTTTTACGTTCAATTTCACCAAGTATCAGATTGGCATTGACAATACCATTGTATAAACCCTTCCAGATATTGTCCTTTCGGCCAATAAAGTTACCGTCATTGTATTTAAACAACTTGGTCTGCTGATACCGCAAGGGATCATTACTTGACAGCGCATAGTTCTGCGCCATCACTTCCGGTGTTCCGATGGTCAGCTCCTTGCCATAGAGGTCATCTTTAGCACATCGCGTATATACGCCGATCAGGGCTTCCTTGAAACCATCCTCGGTAGAAAAGAGGACCGACTTGTCGATTTCGCTTTCAGGTTGTATATCCAGCCACTTGGAGCAAGAAAGCGTACTCAGGGCTGTGAACAGTATTAAAACTATAGTTAACTTCTTCATCTGTACATATTTTTTCCATCCGTTGGATGGGACTTACCATCTTTTATAATCCTGCCTGTAGGGTAAAAGTCACACTGCGGGCAAATGGGTACGTAATTCCGCGTTCTACTTTCACCGAAGACCAACGAAAAATATCATTTGCGACAAGTCCGACACGCAGGCTTGACAGCGCCAGTTTTTTCGAAAGTGCTTTCCCAGCATCGTAAGAAAGATTCAGTGACTGCAGGGCAAATAAATTGTCGGGCATAATAAAACGCGAGGATACCCGCGTCTGCCCCAGATCCTGTATACTTTTGTAAAAGGTCACATCGCCAGGATTTTTCCATTTTTCCTCCAGGACCCTAATGTCCACATTATAACGTGGATCGGCATTTTCGACACGGTCTACTAAGGTTTGGTTATAGGTTTTACCTCCTATCCTTGTTTGGAAATAGGCCACCAACATAAACTGCTTGTAGCGCAGTGTCCCTCCGAAAAATCCTTCCATTTTTGGTGTGGCCACCCCGACGACATCGATATCCCGTGCATCCCATTCATACGACAGTGTTCCATCTTTTTTGATATAAACTTCCTTCCCGTTTTCAGGATCTATCCCCAAGGAAGGTACGGCATATATGGCATCCAACGACTGGCCCTCTTTATAGCGAAGCAAGGGCACGGCCATTAAATCACTCCCCTGCTGTGCTTCATCGACACGTTCATTGTAGCTCTTCAATGCATTTGAAATACGCACTATTTTATTTCTGTTCCGTACCAAATTCGCCAACAGACTCAGGGTCCATTTTTCACTTTTAAGGGCAATCCAATTGGCGTTGAGCTCAAATCCTTTGTTTTCAAGATCGCCAAGATTCTCTTTATAAGAGCTGAATCCTGTAGAAGGTGCCAGGTTGATATCGGCCAGGATATCACGGGTAATCTTATGATAATAGCGTGGCGAAAGCGTCAAACGATCAAGCCAAAGTCCAAGATCAAGACCGACATCGGTACTCTGGGTCTTCTGCCAGGTCAGGTTTTCATTGCCATAGTTACGGACCGTACTTCCCAGACCCGAGGAATACCAATTGCTCTTATCGTAACTATAAGTTGTCCGCGACATGTAAGGATCGAACTGTACAGAGCCCGTCAGTCCTATCGTAGCGCGGAGCCGCAATTGGCTGACTACATTGTTGGCAAACCATTTTTCCTTATGCATATTCCAGCCGATTCCTGTCGACCAAAAGGGGGCAGTACGCTTGTTGGATCCAAATTTGGAAGAGCCATCAATTCGGACAGTTGCATCCATCAGATAACGGTTATCATATGAATAATTGGCACTGAGAAAGGCACCAAATAGCCTGGAGGCACCCAAGCTGCTCGAAGGACTCGCATTCTCCGCATATCCCTTGGCAAATCCCACACTGGTAAATCGGTCATTCGGAAAGCCAATCGCTTTGAAAGAACGCTCATCATAGCTTTCTGTCCGGATATTGGTTCCCCCTACCATATTGAAGCTATGTAGATCAATCGTACGCATCCAATTGATCCGTAGGTTTGCATCCCAATACAATTCATTGTTTGTATAGCTGGTATAACTACCCTTTTCGTCTGTTTGTGCTGTAGGATAGAAATAAAAATCATTGGCTAAGGGCGAGCGGAAATTATCATTCGTATTCAAGCGTTTCAACAAACTTACCTGTCCCCGCAGGCGAAGTCCATTGCTGAGGTCAAAATCACCGGAGAAATTGTTCAGCAATTCGGTATAGCCCAGTTTATTGAAACTATTCAACGTCGCATTGTAAAGTGGATTCAAGACATATTCCCGTTGTGCACTTCCCGAATTTGCCACCCTTGTCCATACATCAGCCTCCTGTATAATATTACCCTGATCATCTGTCATGCGGTAGTAAGGATTCATCCGGACATAATCCGCAAAATTTCCATAGGGAGATTCACGCCCGTCGACCACTGTTACGGCAAGCTCGTTCTGAAATCTAAATTTACCTCTGAGGTTATAGCTAAAGTTTAGTCCGCCCGAATATTGATTTCTTCCCGAGCCTTTCATCACACCAGGTCTGGTCTGATAACGCATGTCTACGCCATAGCGGAACGTCTCCGAACCACCTTCCAAATAAAGGCCGTGCTTTTGCCCCACCGCAGTCCGTACAGGCTGTGACAGCCAATAGGTATCCACACCGCCAAGCACATTGGCCAACTTTTGATAATACAGTTCATCCAAGGCGTCCTGTGGCTGCCGCTGGATCGTGGCATCATACAGTCCGGCCAGCTTCTCATAGGCCAATTTATCAGCAGCATGCAAAACATCGTATCCGGTCAGGTCGGGCATATTTACATTGCTCTCATGTGTATAAGTCAATTGTAATTTGCCGTCCTTGGGCATTTTTGTTGTAATGACCATCACACCATTGGCCGCTCTCGAACCGTATATGGCGGTTGCAGCAGCATCTTTCAAGATCGTGACACTTTCAATACGGGTCATATCCAGATCGAGCACTTTCTGTACACTTACTTCAAAACCATTTAATATAAAGGCCGGCATATTGATTGTGGTCGTGATATTATCCCTTCGCAGCACTTCATTCCCTCCGGTGGGCAATGAAGAAGATCCACGCACATTGATATTTGGCAAAGCATTGGGATTGGATCCAGCAAGATTGTTGTCGAGCAATTTAAATGATGGATCGAACACTTGCATGGCCTGCAGCACATTCTGCGGATTTACCTGCCGTAGCTCGTCGCCGCTTTTAGTAATTGCTGTTCCCGTGTAGGAATCTTTTTTTAGCACCTGATAACCGGTGACAACGACCTGCTCCAATGCATTCGCTTCTTCTTCCATCACTACACTGTACTCTTCTTTGTTTTCCACCAAAGCGAGGGTATAGTTTTTATAGCCAACCCGACTTAATGTAAGCGGTTGCATAGTGCCGGTAAAAGAAAAACGTCCTTCTTTATCGGCCACAGCGATGGTATTGCCCAGCTGTGAAATATTCACATCGGAAAGCGGCGTACGGTCTTTCCCAAGGACTTGTCCGCGGATCTGCTTCTGGGATGATTGTTCTATTTTGGGGTGGCTTGTGGGCTCGGATTTCCGTGGACTTGATTTCCTTTCCAGGAAAATCGTCTTCGATTCAATCGTGTAGCCGATTTGCTGCGGACTTAGAATTTTATCCAGAAATAATTTAAGGGGCATTTTGTCCACTTTAATTGAAATTGGCTTTGCCGATTCCAACATCTTTTTGGCTCCGAGCACCTCATAGCTCGTCTGAATTTTGACCGCTTTAAGCACTTCCATTAGTGTGACATTGCGCCCGGCATAGGTTACGGTTTGCGCATTTACCTTATGGCCTAGCTGGAATAGGACAGCAAAAACAAGCCATAAAAGGGGTTTGGTCGCTTGTGAAAAACAACTTAATTTCATTAATTCTAGTTAGTTTAGTTAGGTTAGATTGCAGGATCCATTGCTTAGATGACAGGATCCACTGCCCAATTTGTTAATTCATATTGTTTGGTCAAGTATAATTTTACGTTCTTTATTGCCCTCCTTTCTGTGCTTTAGGATCATTTTTTTCAATGATGAGTTTTCCGTCGTTTGTTAAATGATACGACAGGTCCTGGTCTTTTAATATGTTCAGGATAGTGGATAATTTGCTCGTTCGGAATGTTCCGCCAAAGAAGGAAACATCGGGTATATCACCCTTATAAACCACATCAACCGCATACCATTGAGACAGTTCATCCATGACCTGCCGAAGTGATTTTCCATCAAAGTTGAATTTGCCGTATACCCAAGCCATTTCCTGCTGTACGTTTACCGGATGTTTGGTCAGCTCTGTTCTGGTGTGGACCGACTGGTCGCCGGGCAGCAAGGTTACTTTTTGGCCTTTTATGAGTTCTTGTACCTGTACTTTACCCTCCAGCAAGGTTGTTTTTGTCTGTAGTGCTGTTGGATAGGCATTGATATTAAAATGCGTTCCGAGCACCTGTACCTGCTGATTTTTGGTATGTACAATAAAAGGTTGATCTTCCCGTTTTGAAACTTCAAAATAGGCCTCGCCCTGAAGACTGACCTCGCGTCTGTCTTTTGCGAATTCCGTTGGATAAGAAAGTATAGTCCCTGCATTTAGTTTGACCAAGGTACCATCCGGCAAAGTGATTTCGTAAGTACCTCCACGCGGAGTTTCTATCCGTGCAGACACCGCTGTATTGATCGTCGCCACTTCATGGCCGTCGTTATAGCGTATGCCAGAGCCATCGATCACGACTTGTTTTTCGCCATTATTCAAAGTATACTGCCTGCCGTCTGAAAGCGTTATAATCGCCTGATGGGAAGCCGGAAGCCGGTCGTTTACAGCTCTCAGCTGGGTTTGAACCGGCCGGTTGTTATCCGAATTCCAATACCACACAACCGAAAGCATCAACAACACACTGGCGGCAGCAAAGTATGGCCAGAGACGCTGCAGCAGCCCAGATCTCTTCGTTGAAGGATGAAAGGAAACCTTGGCTTTTATCGACTCAAAATTACGTTGATTTTCAAAATGCTGCAGGCTGGCATAGGCCTCACGCTGTTGCGCCTCATCCAGGCAGCGTCTATAAATCTGTTTGTTCATTACGGATTCTTGTAGCCAGCGCGCCAAAAAAAGGCGGTTTTCGTCGCTGAGCGTACCCCGCATTTCTTGGAGGACAAGCGAACTGATATAGATAAATTTTTCTTCTTCTTTAGGACCCATTTTGAGCTATTTCATCTATAGATACCACACCGATTAAAAAAAGTACCAAAGACAATTAAAAAAAATTAAATTTTTCCAAAAAGAACAATCAACGACAGTAGATAATTGAAGGAATCTCGTTTCAAATGTTGGCGTAACAGACCTAGAGCACGTAATTTTTGATTTTTTACCGTTTGGATATTTAGCTGCAATAAATCCGCAATTTCTTGATTGCTGTTGCCTTCGAGGTAGCTCAGCTGTATAATTTCACGTGCTTTGGGCGGCAGCTTCTGAATGGCTTCGTAGAGTTCGGCCATGGCTTCGGTATAGACAATTTCATGCAGATAGGATTTTTGATCCTGCTCCTGCTGCGCCACATAACTATCGACCCGATTTAATCTTCGCTTCCTGGCGGTCTGGTAATTGATTCCTACATGACGCGTAGCCTGATAAAGTGCCGCCCTCAGATGGGATAAACTTTCAAAGTGCCGCCTGCCCTGCCACAAGCGTATAAATCCCTCCTCTGCAATATCTTCAGCTTCTTTGCTTTCGTCCACAAAGCTCGATGCATATAAACATATACGACTAAAATAACAGTTGTATACATGCGCACAAGCCTGCTCCTCCCCGTTGAGGAAGTCTTCAAGCAGCTCTTTTTCGCTCGTATAGTTCATTGGTAGATCGGTTTAGCTTTTCGTGGATAAAGATAAATAAAAAGAATGGATACTTCCTAAGACCAATTTATTCCTCGTTTTTCCTATTAATTTTTCAGCATCTACTTCCTTAAGCCATAATTTTTTCAGCAAACCGCATTAAAAACAAGCTCATGTCAGTAATTTATTCAGAACTGTTTCCTGCCCTTGTTTTTTCGATGACAAATCCCCTACCTTTGAGCAATTGCTTTTTAAAGCAAAACCTAATCCGATAAATCAACCTATTTGAAGTATGACACCTTGCTCCAAAAAAAATTCTGAAAGCACCTTCCTCCGATACTTCTTTATCTGGACAATTTTGTGCTTGGTCACAAACCGCATTTACTGTTTAGCGCAGCGCATGCAGACCGCTGACCGCGAAATACCGAAGTCAATTATTGACCGGGCGCTAACGGCTTCCATAAAAATGTTCGGTATAGACAGTGTGAGCGGTCAGCAAAACAGTGCTCCTTTCAGTGGAGTCATCGTACGTTCGGATGGAACGATCCTCACAGTAGCACATTCCACCAAGCCGGGCAATTTCTATCGCGTAATTTTTCCCGATGGCAAGCAGGCTGTTGCCAAAGCGCTCGGACGACTGGTCGTCGACCAACAGAGCAACTTGCCCGATATTGCGATGATGAAGATGCAGGGCGAAGGCCCCTGGCCTTTTGCTGAAATGGGCTGGTCATCATCCATCGCTGAAAAGCAGCCCTGCTTTGGAATATCCTATCCCGAAACCCTGCCCTTCAACATTCCCTTTCTCCGCGCTGGACGCATTTTGAAAAAAATGGACGACTATGGTTTTATTCAAAGCAGCAGTATCATGGAGCCCGGAGATTCCGGCGGCCCTTTATTTGATGCCCTAGGCCGCGTAATTGGTCTACATAGCCGTATCGATGCTGCTGAAGGCATCAATTTTGAGGTGCCAGTAAACAGCTATCGCATCTATTGGCGTTCGCTGACTCAACCGGCAGCGATCAATAGTTACCCCACGCCAACCGATTCAGTCGGTAGCGATCCCTTAGCGAAGAAACTCATGGAATTGGTACTCAAAAAACCGGCACCGTTTCCCAAAACAAACGTTCAGTCCATCCCCATCCGTAGTACATTACATGGAGATAGCGTGTATATATTAGGCACCGCATTTAACCTGGCAAACAATAAGCAGGTGATTTTATCCAAAAGCAGCCAGGTTGGTGCGGCGCCAAAGGCCAAATTTCACAACAGCAGCTATGCCTTGGAGATCCTGTTCAGAGATAAAAAAAATGACCTGATTGCACTTGTCAGTGATCATAAGTTTCCAGCAATTACTGCATCGGAGACCAGCAGACTAGGCATTCCTGATTCTTTACTCGGTATAAAGTTGTGGTCGCTGCTCGCTACCAATAAGCTTAAAAGCGGTGTCCTGGGCATGTCGCCCCAAACCTTTCCGCGTATACCGATTCCGGGAACTTTCGATGCGCACATGCAGGAGATTGTAGCTCTTCCAACCTTAACAAAAGTGGACAGCATGGGTGCTGCAAGCCGGGCAGGACTTCGTGTTGGTGACCAAATAGTGGCATTAAACGGTCAGGATGTCGCAAGTGCCGTCAAAATCAATGCTGCCATGCAGCAATTTTCTGCTGGCGATACACTAGCGGTACAATTCCGGCGCGGGGTGACGGTGCTACAGACCCAGGTCATTCTTTCCAAATGGGCAGCCCCGCCAAATCCACATCCTGCAAACCACATTCCCAAAGGAAAATCGACGCGAAGGGATAATTTTCCGCATGTATTTCTCCATGATTCCCGCATTCATGCCGACGAATGCGGAAGTCCGATCATCGATAGCGAAGGCAATTTTATAGGACTCAATATTGCTCGCTTTAGCCATACAACCTGCCTTGCTATCCCTCGAGATATCATCCTGGACGTTTTATCCGAAGCGCAATATCTAATTAACAACTCAAAAAGATAAAGTTATCAGGTAATTTTTAATACCGTCGCGATATTGTTTTGAACGAAACCTTCGGGTAGGGTTACCTGCAGGCCATTGTCGAGTTGTCGAAAGGAAATCCGATCATCAGTTCCGACTAACTGAATCTGATTGACCCTTCGCGTTTGGGCAGCCGAACGGCCCAGGGACTTAATTGTAATCTGCTTTTCGGTCGTTGTTCCCATAATAAAGGCATACAGGATATTTCCTCTTGTCGTAAAACGGACATCCTCGCTGGTAAAAGCTTTACCTTTTCCTTCATTGAAGCCCTGCACACTCAATGAAGGAGCGTCCTCTTGTGCCGGTCCCTCGCCAAAAATATGCCATGGCCTTGTCCCGATAAGGGCTTCTTTATGTACCGCCATCCAATTTCCAATGCCCTGTACCACTTCCTTCGCTTTATCGTCGATAGAACCATCGCCGCGTAAGGGCACGCTCAAGAGTAAATTACCATTTTTACTAACCACATCAATCAACATGTGAATAACGGTTTTGGCCGATTTATACTGATTATTATCGTAAATCCGGCGATCATAATGCCAGGAACCTATGCAAGTGCAGGTCTGCCAGGGCTGAGGTTCAATCGTATTGCTCTGTCCCCGTTCGATATCCCATACCAGGCATTTCCGTTGCTGTTCATTCAGGATTTTACCGTTGATGACCACATCGACTTTACCCTTATTCGCCTGCATGCTCTTATTATAAAAATCGGCCGCAATCTCCAGTCCAACATTGCTGATTGGATAAAGCGGTAGTACCGTATCGTCAAAGTAAACCATGTCAGGCTTGTAGTTGTCCATCAGTTCCAGGGTACGCGCTTTAAAATTTTCACAGTACGCTTTGGTCGGGATACTCACGCCGGAGGCGACATCCCAATGCCATTGCCGATGAACCGTGTTGTCGTCTTTGCTATCTAAACTAGGTTCATGATCCTGAGCGTAGAGCTGCTGCGGATCGTAATCTGCCCACCATTTTCCGGCGCCATCTTTCTTCGTCAACTTCCCGTCGTAAGGTACTCCGGCAAACTTTCCAGCTTTATCACTTCGTTGCGCCGTTTCGTACCAGGTCCAGGCATGCGCTGCATGAACGCTCACGCCAAATTTGAGCCCCCGTTTTTTAGCAGCACGCTCCCAGCCGCCAACAATATCTTTTCTAGGGCCAAGGTTGACACTATTCCATGGATGGTGGCTGCTGCGATAAAGATCCAGATTATCGTGATGATTGGCTAGGGCCATAAAATATTGGGCACCGGCATTTTTATAGAGCTCCATCAGCTCTTCCGGGTTCCAATTTTCGGCTTTCCATTGATGGATTACATCCTTGAAACCAAAAACGGAAGGATGGCCATATTTTTCGAGATGATAGCGGTATTGATCTGATCCTTCTTGATACATGCCGCGTGCATACCAGTCGCCCCTTTCAGGCTGGCACTGTGGCCCCCAATGTGCCCATATGCCAAATTTGGCATCCCTGAACCAATCAGGTACCTGATAGTTTTCAAGTGAGCGCCAGTCGGGATGAAATGGAGCTTTCCCAAGATACGCATAGGCAGCGCTAAATTTACCAAGGAAAAGGGTCGGAATAGTTGCCCCGAGAAACTTAATAGCTGTTCTTCTGTTCATTGTATGATGATTTTTCGATCAAGATGCCAGGCTCCAAACCTGCCCGACAAAGAGATTCGGTTTATAATTTGTTATTTTCTTGAATACCAAAAGTAAAGTATTCAAACAAGAAAGAAAGTTCATAATCGATAAAAACTGATCCAATATTGATTCGCCCTGTATGTTCATTCGATTGTTCTTCAAAAAGGTGCCCTTAAAAAGGGCACCTCCCACCTAACACTACCTACGAATAACTAAAAACATATCATTTCCTGGATCAATTGTTCATGTCATTGCCTTTCAGATTTTTATTATTGTCCAATTCGGACTGTGGAAAAGGATAATACATCGCTTTGGCAGACCAGCCGCCTTTTTTCAAGGGTTCCAGCCAGCTTGGATTGGCCATCCCCCATCTTAAGAGGTCAAAATACCGTTGATATTCACCCAAAAATTCAACAAATCGCTCATGTGCAATAATATTTTTGACCGTATTTAAAGGGACACCATTTTTTACCAAACCCTGCGCGATCAATCCGTCTACGTCGGGGATTGTCCCATTGGATTTTTGATACCAGAGGTGTGGCTGCTCATCGGGAACGATATTATTGGCTCGCTTGCGCACCAGGTTGATGTATTGCTTTGCTCCGGCGATATCGCCACGTTCGTTGAGACATTCGGCATAGAGCAGCAACACATCGCTATAGCGAAAAATACGATCGTTGTTGCCATTATCAAAATCCGCGATCTGCACATCAGGACAATATTTCCGGGTGCCAAAGTAATCTTTATTGGTCGCCAGGTTTTTCATCCAGTCCGCATAGTCCGTGACCTTACCATCCAATTGCGTAAACTTTGCACCATTCTCGCACCATAAGGTCATATATTTCCGGGGGTCTCCATCTTCAAATTCGTCGTGGGCAATCTTATTTGGCGCCAGATTCCACCAGGCACCACCCGTTCCGTCAAACATGCCAATTTCCTGCCAGCGCCATGAACTTGAAATATCGTCCCCCAGCCAACCCGGCCCATTGTAGAGTTGCACCTCAAAAATAGACTCCTGATTATTCTCTTTTGTTTCGAGAAAATTATCCCTGTAAGAGGACATCAACTGATATTCCTTGCTGTCAATCACGCTTTTTAACTGGGTTTCGGCATTTGCAAAATCCGCCGCCTGCCCTTTTGCGAGGATGGGTTTATACAAGTAAGTTTTGGCCAGGTAAGCCTGGGCAGCACCTTTGGTCGCCCTACCGATCATTTTACTGTCGGCATAGAGTGCAGCGCGTGTGGGCAACAATTCCGATGCTTTCTTAAAATCATCCACGATCAGCGCATAGACGGCTCCCGCTGCTGCGTTGCCCGGATAATAATCTTCATTGGTTTCAACAGGTTTGCTGATCAGTGGAATGGTTTCGCCAAACAGCATGCCCAGGTGCAGATAGTTCAGCGCCCGCAGAAAATACGCTTCCCCCAATAGTCTATTCTTTCTATTCTGGTCTATTTCACCCTCAAATTTCTGAATCCGGTCGATGGCTAAATTTGCCGCGAACACCCCGTTCCAAAAATCTTTCCAGGTCTGGGCGGCCATCCCATCGCTCGCCGGCGTATTGTAGGTGTCCTGATACATGGGTTCCCATTTGAAGGTATGATTGTAGTCGTCCCCGGGAGCCAAAAGTTCAAAATACAGACTACGGGCATATCCCCCCTGCGTACGGCCGATCAGGGCCTGATAGGCCGGTATGACCGCGCTTTCCAATTGATCTGCTGTTTTATAATACGTGTCTGTCGACAATTCCTGCGGATTGGAGAGATCAAGATTCGGTTTGCAGCCCGAAAACTGGATCAGCAAAGCAGCCGCTGCGAGTTTTATATAATGTCTGTTCATGATGTCGATAAAAGGATTAGAATGTCAGTTGAATACCCATAAAATACTCCCTTGAATTTGGGAAGCTCAGTCCCCAAGGCGTTTGTCCGTCGATGCCACGGCTTAGGTTGGAGCGCGTATCACCCGACCCCACTTCGGGATCATAACCCGAGTACTTGGTAAAGGTCAGTAGGTTTTTAGCGCCGACATAAAACCGCAGTCGGTCGATCTTCCAGCGTTCAAGCCTCGGGCTGGAAAAACTGTAACCGATGTTGAGGACTTTGAGCCGTAGATAAGAACCATCTTCCACAAACCTATTGGATGCCCTTAAATTTTGATTCGGATCGCCGAGTACAGCACGTGGGATATTGGTGTCTGTATTTTTCGGGTAGACGGTCGTTTCACCGGATACCGGATTTTTGAAGACAAGTTCTTCTGCGCGGTAGCGGTCCAGCGTTGATGCAAAATTATTGTAGTAATGGTACATCCCCTCGCCCCAATAGCGGCTATTGTTGTAGATATCGTTTCCTTGGCTTCCCTGCCAGATCATCGACAGGTCAAAGGTACCAATAGCACTTTTGTAGTTGACATCCGCATTGAAACCGTAGCTAAAATCAGGTATTGGGCTTCCCAAAAAGTCCTTATCCTGATCGTTTAAGACCTTGTCGCCATTTCGGTCATTGAAGCGCACATCGCCCAGTGCTGCATTTGGTGCAAAAGCCTTATCGGCATCCAATTGTGCCTGGCTGGTATATAAACCGTCGGTGGTATAGCCCCAAAATTCCCCTATCGAACGACCGACGGCGGTCCTTGTGACATTTTCCCCGCCAGGCGAGATCGTTCCCCACAGAATCTCATTGTTGTTGCCCAGGCTCAGCACCCGGTTTTTTACAAAGGAAATATTGGCGCCGATATGATAGCCAAAATTACCGACCTGATCTTTGTAGGATGCCAGGATATCCCAGCCCCGGTTTCGTATGCTGCCGGCATTCAGTACCGGGAAGTTGTTGACGTAGCCCGCAGTGAACGAAATGGGGACATTGATCAGCATGTCCTCGGTCTTTTTGTTATAGTAATCGACCGTCAACGCCAATTTGTGATCCAAGAGTTCCAGATCGAGACCCAGGTCAGTTGAATACTGACTTTCCCATTTTACGTTCGGATTGGAAGGCGTCTGTGGCAGGGCGCCCGTCACCATCACATTGTTCAGGTAATACCACACATGGTCGAAACTCACCGTCCGTTGGTACTGATATTGCGCAATATCCGAATTACCCAGAAGCCCATAGCTACCACGGAGCTTCAATTCGCTGATTGTCGGGAATGCTTTCATAAAGGATTCCTGACTGATCCGCCAGCCTGCCGATACCGAAGGAAAATTTCCATAGCGGTATTGATTACTGAAGTTGGCCGATCCATCCCGCCGCATGTTAAAGGTCAGCAGGTAACGGTTGTCATAATTATAGTTGACACGCCCTAGCATGGAGTACATGGCCGACTGACCTACACCCGAGCCCACCAGGCGGGAACTTGCCAAGGCAGCCGAATTGAGGATCAAGACATCCGGACTGGGCAAACCGCGGGCGCCTGCATTGACGGCATTGTACCGGGACTCTTCCGAGGTGATCCCCGCCAAAGCCGAAATCGCATGCTTGCCGAAATTATTTTCATAAGTCAGCGTATTTTCAAATAACCAGCGGTTATTCTGGCTGCTGGAGATATTGAGTTCATCCGGACTATGATTCTGATACTGACCCACGGAGTAGTTACCGATATAGCCTTCATTGCGTATGCGGCTAAGGTCTACGCCCATATTAAATTTATAGACCAGCCCTTTGACGATCTCATAGGTAGCCCAGGCATTGCCGTTGACCGAAAAGTTGTCATTGACGTTTTTGTTGAGGTAAGCATTCGCCAAGGCACTCTGCACATCCGTTCCATTGCCCGCTCCCGCAAAACCAGTGCTGCTGTTGGCATCATATAAGGGCAATGTCGAAGACCACTTTTGCGCATCGATGATATTTTTGTCGCTCCAGTTGCGTCGCGTATAACCCAGGGAAAGTGTTTCGCCGATCTTGAGTTTTCCTTTGGTAAAATCAGAGATAAACTGCGCGCCATAATACTTGTTTTTGTCCTGAATAATAATGGATTTATCTGTAGCATAAATGCCGCTCAGCCTAAAATTGGCATTTTGAGATCCACCGGAGACCGAGAGATTATGCCGTTGATAATTGCCCGTCTGCAGCAGTTCATCCATCATATTATAGCCCTGCCCAATCGCCGAGGGTTTGGACAGCGCAGGCAGATAGTCTTTGCGCGAAGGATCTTTATTGTACATTTCCTCATTGATCAATTCGGCCAGTTGCTGTCCGTTCAGCAGGGGGACATTATGGGAAATATTTTTGATGCCGGCGAAAGCATTGTAATCGAGCTTCACATCCCCCGCTTTACCCCGTTTTGTGGTGACCAAAATAACGCCATTGGCTCCGCGGGCACCATAGATGGCGCTGGATGCAGCATCTTTTAACACCTGAATGCTGGCAATATTATTTTCATCCGGCATAGCGCCGCCGATCATCCCATCCACCACATAGAGCGGATCTGTGCCGTTGATGGATCCAACACCACGGATGCGGACAGCGCCATTGGTTACCTGCACCCCGGGTACAGTACTCTGAAGCGTGGCAATTGTTCCGCCGGGAACTTTGACGAGATCCTTGGTATCCACTACGGCAATAGAAGAGGTCAGATCCACCTTCTTCTGCTTACCATAGCCCACCACCACAACCTCCTCAACCGCAATTTCGGAGGCTACAAGCGGGATCCTGATTTCCGAAGAATTACCGACTACGTATTCGACATGATTATACCCTACATTGGATACAATAAGGATCTCGCCCGGATTGAGCTTGAGTACAAATTCGCCTTTCTCGTTGGTGGAGGTACTGAGGGTTTTGTCCTTTACTTTGATCGATGCCCCGATAATCGGTTTTCCCTGATCACTTACGATCTTTCCATGAACGACTTTTTCTTGGGCAGACAGTCGTCCAATGGACATTAACATGGAAGCCATTAACAACCACTTCACTTTCCTGTTCCTTTCTTTAGGAAAACAAAAGAAAGAAGACACATAATTTCTGTTCATAATCTTATCTGAGATAAATGTCTTTTGCCCCTGGAGGCGCGTACTTGGTTATTTATTTAAACGAATTGGTTATTACTAGCCTGCTGACTGCGGAAAAAAAATACAAGATGCATCGCTAAAGATTCATTATCCCCTTTCTCGGATCATTCCTAAGAATGCGCTAGCTATTCGCCAATTGGTTATAAAGCAAAGCTAGAGGTTTCACAAAAATGACCTTGCAACAAATAATTAAAAGAAGGGTAAAAATGTCTAAAACCCATCAACAACAGATTAATTCCGTTTTTTTTCAATGCAAGTCAGATCCTTCGCCAGATTTAATCCGCAGGAGACCCGTTAATATCCCATCAATAGGCCGGGTCATATTCAGCGATAAATTTGCCCCAAATTCAAGCGCTGTATCTGGGCTGAAAAATAAGAAAATAATAAATGTAAAAAAAACACTTAAAAATAATTCCTTAATGTATATCTTTGGAATACCAGTAGATTAGCTCATCAGAACCAATAACCAAATCGTTGTATATTTTTATTATTCAGCGGATTATATAGCATACATTTAAAATGAAATTAAACAGCCGTCTTTTCCACACGCTCCTTGCTTTGCTCTTTTGTTCCTCTTTATTTGCGCAGGCAGCCAAAACGCTAAATTATTTCGATCTACGGGATGTCCGATTATTACCAAGCCCCTTTTATCATGCCCAACAGCTTGATCTGCAGTATGTATTGGAGATGGAACCGGACCGTCTGCTGGCTCCATTTTTAAGGGAAGCTGGATTAGCAGTTGTCAAACCTTCCTATACCAACTGGGAAAACACAGGCTTGGATGGCCATATCGGTGGTCATTACCTTTCTGCCCTTGCGTATATGTACGCCTCCACCGCTGATCCGCGTATCAAGGAACGGCTGGATTATATGATTGTAAACCTGAAGCGCTGTCAGGATGCAAATGGAAATGGTTATATCGGTGGCGTCCCGGGCGGCAAAGCGATCTGGGAAGAGATTCAAGCCGGAAATATCCAGTCTAGCACGTTTAATTTAAATGGCAAGTGGGTACCGCTTTATAATATTCATAAGACCTATGCTGGCCTACGTGATGTCTACTTGCTTACCGGCAACCAAAGCGCCAAAAATATGCTTATTGCGATGTGTGATTGGGCCTGCAGGCTGGTTGCCCAGCTCTCTGATAAGCAGATACAGGATATGCTGCGCAGTGAACACGGCGGACTCAATGAAAGTTTTGCGGACGTTGCTGCAATTACCCAAAATCCCAAATACCTGGAGCTTGCGCGCAGGTTCTCCCATCGGGCTATCCTGGCTCCCCTAACCCAACATCAGGATAAATTAACGGGTTTACATGCCAATACACAGATCCCAAAAGTTCTTGGTTTCGCCCGGATTGGGGAGCTGTCCAAGGATGCGGATTGGACTGGGGCAGCACGCTACTTTTGGGATAATGTTGTAATACATCGGTCCATTGCCATTGGCGGAAATAGCGTCAGTGAACATTTTAACCCAACAGACGACTTCTCAAAGATGGTTCAGAGCATCGAAGGCCCGGAGACCTGTAATACCTACAATATGCTGCGGCTCACCAAGATGCTGTACCGCACGGATCCACAGGCCAAATACATCGATTTTTACGAAAGGGCATTATACAATCATATTTTGTCCAGCCAGCATCCCGAACATGGGGGCCTTGTTTACTTTACGCAGATCCGTCCGGGACATTATCGCGTCTATTCGCAAGCACAGACGAGCATGTGGTGCTGTGTTGGATCGGGCATGGAGAACCACGCCAAGTATGGCGAAATGATATATGCCCATACAGATGATGAGCTGTACGTCAATCTCTTTATTCCCTCCAGCGTGCACTGGAAACAAAAGGGTGTCGAGATTATCCAGGAGAATAACTTTCCAAAAGAAGCCTTTACTTCGCTTACTGTTCGTTCCAAAACAAAACGTGAATTTACACTTTACCTACGTAAGCCTAAATGGCTGAAAGGTAGGCCTGAAATTTCAATCAACGGGAAAGCCTATCCCATCGTGGATTCCTCGGAGAGACATGTTATTATCAAACGGGTATGGAAGCCCGGCGATCGCCTGCGCATGGAGTTGCCGATGGAAATCCAGGTTGAACAGCTGCCTGACCAAAGCAACTATTACAGCATATCCTATGGCCCGGTTGTGCTCGCCGCACGCTCGGGAACAAATGATCTGACCGGATTAAAGGCCGACGATAGCCGGATGGGCCATATCGCGTCCGGAAAGCAGATCCCCTTGCGCGATATCCCGCTGCTAACAGCCGATCCTGAAGCCATTCCGACCCTGATCGACCCTATCCCCGGTAAACCCCTGCATTTTACACTAAGTGGACTTCGTCAGGGGAAAGACAGCCTCAGCATGGAACTTGAACCCTTCTACGGAATTCACGATAGCAGGTATATCCTCTATTGGCCACAGACCACGGCCGTCCAACTTCGAGAGCTGCAGGATAAGATCGAAAGGGATGAACGCGAAAGCCTTGCCCTCCATGCCATCACGGTGGATAAAGTGATTGCCGGGGAACAGCAGCCCGAATCCGACCATTTCTTTCGCGAAGAAAATAGCCATGCGGGAAGCTTTGCCGATACACGCTGGCGTGAATGCGGTGGCTGGTTCAGTTACCAGCTAAAAAATACCGCTGCCAGCACACTCTATCTAAAATATATGACCGATACAGCCCTGCGGACCAGCGAGATCTGGATCAATGGAAGCCTGCTTGAGACCCTAAAGAGCAGCGATAGCACTGCTGCTGTTAAAACCTTGCGCATCAAGCTTCCTGAGGGGATTAGCGCATTGCCGGCAATAGAAGTTAAAATCAAGGGGACATCAAAGTCCCCCAGTCATAAAATTTTGGAAATCCGGACACTGCGTCCGGATGAATAAGCGCGTTATTTAACGCTATAGGATACCGTGGCCGTTTTTAACCAGGGTGATGTCAGCCGAATGCTAATCTGGTCACCCGCTTTGCCCGTTGATTGTACATACACGATCATTTTGCCTTGATGGACCCGCTGTTTATTGTCCGTATAGTCGCCCATATCCGCATTATTTCCGGCCTCCATACCCAATAAACGCGCATTCCCAGCAATTTCGCAGGTAATTTCATCTTCCGATAGAACCACGGGAATGCCCTTTTCATCGACAAGCTGCAGCATGAGCTGCAAGAGTCCACCTGCTTGAATCGATGGATCCCCCACAAGCGTCGCCTGAATGGATGCCGGCCGTTGGCTGGATTGGATCGCATGGCGGACAAGTTCTTTTCCATTGCTGTCCAGCCCGATCACTTCCAGCCTACCTGTGGCGTAAGGGATATCCCAAAAGATGATGCCTGTTTTCGCATCGTATTTTTTCTCTTCACCTACGGTCTGCCCATTCAGTGTTAACCGGGCTGCAGCACTATTGGTATAGCAAACCACGCGGATTTGCTGGCCATCCTGATAATTCCAGATCGGCCAGGCATCCATCGAGGGGCTTTCATTCTTTCGTTGCTGCTGCTGAGCTTCTGAAGCGGACCACAGGTCCGTCGTACCGGTTGCCCCGGCCAGTGGATAAGTGCCCAAATAAGCCATGGGTTTTTCTGCCCACAAAGACTGGCGAAAATATCCCCTGGGTTTGATAAAGCCAGCAAAATCAAGTAAGCCCGAATAAAAACCACGCGAAGGCCAACGGCCCGATTCGCCCAGATAGTCGATCCCTGTCCACAGGAACTGTCCAAATATATGCGCGTTGTCGCGTACAGCCAGCCAGGCCGGAAGATCATGCCGATTTTCACTGCCATAAATGACACGCTTCGGGTAACGCTGGTGATCTTCCTGATACCGGCTTTCGGTATAATTGTATCCCGCAATATCAAGTGCTCCGGGGTAAGCCGTTTCATTAGACATCGCTACACCCGCCAGGCCGGCCGTTACCGCCCGGCTGCGATCGTATTTTTTTACCACAGCAACGAGGCGTTTGGCAATATCCCCCAGACGCATGGCATCCGGTGCATCTTTCTTATAACCGCCATAAGAGGCCTGCGTAAAGCCACCTTCCTTTTTTTCGCCATCCAAGATCGGATGGGAATAGGGATCATTGGGGTAATCCACTTCATTGCCTATGCTCCAGGCAAATATCGACAGGTGGTTCCGGTCCCTTTGGACCATGTCGGCCAAATCCCGTTCCCCCCATTCCTCAAAAAAATCGTAAGCGCCTTCAAAACCCGGTGTGCCGACGTTCCAGCCCTGTAACCACTTGCGCTTCGGAAATTCCCATTCGTCAAATGCTTCATTCATGACCAATAGCCCCAGTTCATCACATAAATTATAAAGTGAGGTCGCCTGTGGATTGTGGCTGGTACGCACGGCATTAACACCAAGCGATTTCAACGTGAGCAGGCGCCGCCGCCACAGCTCAGGATACACCTCGGCACCGAGTACACCGGCATCGTGATGCAAGCAGACGCCTTTCACTTTCATCCATTGGTTGTTTAAGGCAAAGCCTTTATCCGGATCAAAGGTAAAGGTCCTAAAGCCGGTCTTTACTTCGGACTGGTCGATCTGCTTACCTTTTTGCCATATTGTCGTCCGCAAGCTGTACTGTATCGGCTGCGTTAAGTTCCATAATTTTGGATTTGATGCTGTCAATTTCAGGTTTAGGCGTGCTTTATCGGCTGCAGCGATCGTAAGCTGCCCGGATTTTTTTTCAACAAGCCTACCTTCGGCATCGATGAGCTCCTGTTGCACGGTAACGGCGCTAGGCTGGGATGAACTGTTGACCACCGTAATTTCGGTATTGAGCAGGCCTTTTCCGCCCTTGATTTCCGGATAGGCATATACTCCCCATTGATCCAGATGCACCTGATCGGCCTTGACGAGCCAAACATCCCGGTAGATTCCGGATCCCGTGTACCAGCGCGAATCCGCGCTTTTGCTATGGTCTACCCGAACTGCAATGGTATTTTCCTTTCCGAATTCAATATACGGGCTGATATCGTAGGAAAATGATACATAGCCGTTGGGCCGCTTACCGACTGATTTCCCATTGACAAAGACCTCACTGCGGTTGTAAACACCTTCAAAATAAAGAAAGATCTTCTTTCCCTGATCTTCAGCAGGTATGGACAGCTGTTTCCGATACCAGCCTATACCGCCGGGTAAATATCCCGTTGCGCTGGCGAGGTTTGGACTCAAAGGATATTTTACGCCCCAGTCATGCGGCAGCCTGACGGATTTCCAGGCCTGCTCGTTTAGTGCAGTAGCGTTTTGTGCTGCGCCCTCAGTTTCTAACTGGAACTGCCAGTCTGTATTGATACGCTGGGCAACACCAAAACCCGGCTGGGCGTAAACGGCGCTCAGCCCGGTTAAAATTGATACGGCAAGGACCGCTATATTTTTAATTATTATATTCATGTGATGTAGTCGTTTAGGTTGATCTGATTGTTATTAATGCGTTGGAATGACAGGTAAGATGCAGCCATTCGCGTCGAAATAAAGCCGATCCATGCATACTTCGCGATGGAAACCTGCGGCATCCCCCATCCTTATCCCATTGGGATAACTGAACCGGTGATAGACAATATACCATTCGTCGGTTCCGGGCACCTGCAAGACCGAGTTATGGCCGGTACCATAGATTCCTTTTGCAGGATCTTTTTGCAAGATCAGATTGTTTTCGGGCACCTGGATTGGTCCATAGGGAGAGGTCGATGTCCCATAGCGAACCCGGTAATTCTCGCTGCGGGTATCATCTTCTGACCACAGAAAATAGTATATTCCATTGCGAAAGATCACATAGACTCCTTCGCGAAATGTTTTGTCGGGCGTCAGGACCTTTATTGTATTCTTCTTGATGGAGACCATATCGGTATTTAATTCAGCAACGGCGAGGTAACCGTTCCCCCAATATAAATAGCTTTTCCCCGAGCGGGGATCATTGAACACCGCGGGGTCGATCTCCTGTCCGCCGCTTAGGCCAGGAGGTTTGAAGTCGATCAAAGGTTTACCCGAATCCTTGAAGGGACCCGTTGGCTGGTCTGCTACGGCAACACCGATTTTCTGCGCCGCCGTAAAATAGTAATAATATTTATAGTCGCCCTTGACTTTTTTCTCGGTGATCGTTGGCGCCCATGCGTGACGCGGTCCCCAGGGAACCTCTTTTTTAAGGTCCAGGATAACCCCCTCATCCTTCCAATGGGTCAGATCGGCGGAAGAAAAAGTCTTAAAATAAAAACCACCCCAGCCATCAAAGCCATCGCTTGTGGGATAGATATAATATCGTTTGGTCTTGTTGGCATACAGGATGTCGGGGTCTGCATAATAACCGTCCAGAATAGGGTTCTTTTTGAACGCAAACGATGTATCCTTGGGTTTTCCCCACTTTGCCGTCAACCCGATCAGCTCCGCCCGGGAAAGCGGTATGATGGTTCCGTGACGGGGATGAAAATCCATATCAATCTCCTGGTCGATCACTTTAAAACGATCGAGATCATCGGAAGTACAGAATTGGTATTTTCCTTTACCATACACATCATACATCAGGATATATTGGTCCGACTGGTTGCGCCTGAAAACACTTGATCCCTCAACGGCATCCTTTGTTTGCTGCTTATACCCAGGCTGTTCGATCCATTTTCCCGAAGTCAGGGAGTCCGTCATCGCAAGTTTGATCCCATTGCCATGCCCTTCGGTTTTGTAGAAAAGGTAAAAGATTCCGTTCTTCTCGATAATATCGCCATCAATACAGGATTTGCCATTTTTAGGCATGAAGAGCACTTTTGGTTCCGTTTCAAAATCGGTAAAATCTTTATTGGCATAGGCATAATAGATGATATCCGGACCATTTCCATGCTGCATGGACCAATAGACCATATATTTCCCTGCTGCCGCATCAAAAATAGTCTGTGGCGCCCATACCCGCTTCAAATCTTCCTGTCCAGTGAACCGCTGCTGGAAATCGATGGCCTGATGCGACCAGTGTAGCAGATCCTGCGATTTTAGCAGGACCATACCGCGATTGGAATCCCAGCCTTTGCTGGAGGTCATATCGGTCAGTACCATATAGAACGTCTTTCCATCTTCGGCCCGCAGGATATGCGGATCCCGGACACCGCCGGTTTTACTGATGCTCTTTGAATCCAGTACCGGACGGTTACCGTTCAGCGCACGGTAGGTGTAGCCATCGGTGCTAATGGCAAAACAGACCGCTTCATCCGCCACAGCATTACCCTTAAAATAAGCAAATAAATAACCGGCAAAATCCTTTTCGCTAGGCCCCTTCCTATATTCCTGCGCGTATGCCGATGCCGCAATATTCATCAATAAAAATACTATAACCGTAAATCGCATGTATAAAATAATTTAGTAAAAGGTTGCTTGATCTGACAAAGATGCGCTGGTTCCGAGAAAGGTCCCAGCGCATCGCGTAAGTCTTTTTTTAATTGTTTAACATTAATAACCTGGATTTTGTTCCAGTTGGCCGTTCGAAGACAAAATATCTGCCCGCGGTATCGGGAGCCAATAATGTTTTTCTTCAAACTTGCGGCCCGATAATGCCTCTTTTCGCGTATAGGTAAGCCCATTGCTTCCTTTTGTCACCGTGATTCCGCCGGCTGGCGCATTCTCTGTTATGTTGGCGATTTTCCATCTCCTTACATCATAAAAACGGTGTTCCTCGAAGGCCAGCTCTATCCGGCGTTCGTAGCGCAACAGTTTTCTAAACTCATCTTTTGATTTTCCAACAGGGATTTCAGGCATCTCTACAGAAGGTCTTGTCCGAACTAAATTTAAGGCCTGTCTAGCTGTCAGGCTACTACCTTTGGGTAGCACATCCGGACCATAGGCTTCATTAGCCGCCTCTGCAAAATTTAACAGGATCTCCGCATACCGAAAATAATTCCACGGCTGAAATCCCGCATTTCCCCAAGGATTTTCCAGCGGATAGGCATCATTCATAAACTTGCGCAGGTAATAACCGGTTTTCGACGTGTTCCAGTTGTCCCTTCCTTCCCTGCTATCCTGGCCGCCAGGTATAAATGTTTCAACCGCACGTCCCCTGTATATCGAACCATTGTGTAGAATTGTTGCATCAAAACGTGGATCACGGTTTACATAGGGGTTATTGGGATCGTATCCTGAAGCTGCATTTACAGTTCCGTCCTCATTAAGAGGAGCCAGACCATTTTTCATCTGATACGCATCCACCAGATTCTGGTAAGGCGTATTTCCACCCCAGCCCCCATAGCCGTTTGGTCCATTGGCAATTTCTAAATGTACATGGTTGGCATTTTTGGTATAATAACGGGCGAAAATTGTTTCCGGATTCCGGTCAGTCAAAAATAGGGACTGATACCCGCCTGTGTACAGGCTGAATTTATTTAGCGAAATCAAGTCTTGGGCTGCCTGAGCGGCAGCAGCCCAGGTACCCGCGTTATAAAGTGGGCTCGCTGCATACAGCAGCAGCCTTGATTTTAGGGCCATTGCGGCAGCCTTCGTCGCCCGGCCGGTAACCCAGCTGTTGTCATTGTTATCCAGCGGCAGTTTTTCAATCGCTTCATCCAATTCTTTTATCACATAATCCATTCCTTCCTGAATAGACTTGCGCTCAAAAAGCCTTGCCGTACTTAAGTCATCTTTCAAACCATACACGGTATCGCCCATCAGGACAACCCGGCCAAAGTTGCGAATGAGGTCGTGATAGCGAAATGCCCTGATAAACTGTAGTTCACCTTCCAGATGCCGTTTATGTGAAGCGCTCATCTGAATAGTAGCCAGTACTTTTTTCGCGTAATTACATTCACGGATACTGCGGTAGCTGCGCGCCCAAAGCGATCCGGCGGCGCCTAAATTTTCAGGCGATAACTGCCCCCGGATAATGAGCCAGGTATTATCATCATTGGTATACATGGATTCATCCGACAGTGATGACCAAAGGGCGTATTCAAATCCACGTCCAAAGCCCGGATTAGTTCCGTCCGCTTCATTTGATATGATTTTTTCACCGATGTATCTATTGATAATAAACGCTTCCAATACAGCTGTATCTTTCTCAATAGCTTCTGTCGATATTCTGTCTGTCGCCGTAACATCCAAGAGATTTTTGTTGCAGGCGGAGAAGATTGTCAGTCCCAAGCCCAAAGGCACAATATATTTAGTGATAGATTTCATTGCTTAAGTTCCTCTTTAGAATTTTAAATTTGCACCTACATTAATAATACGTTGTTGCGGATAGAATTGACCGCTACCGCTATTCCCTTCCGGATCATAATCCTTCACTTTTGTGAGGGTCAATAGATTGAATCCGTTGACATAAAAGCGAAGCCCGCCCAGTTTCAATCGCGATAAGACCTCATTGGGCAATGTATACCCTATCTCCACATTTTTTAAACGCAAAAAGGAAGCATTATTCAGCCAAAAGGTGTTATTGTACAAGCCACCGCTCACCGCCGAAGAGGCACGTTCAGGTACTTTCGGATAGTTTCCGTTCGGATTATTGACCTCATTAAACCGATTGTCGGCCCAGGTACTGTAGAAGTTTCCTACTGTTCCGGATTCCGGAAGCACGTACTGACTTACTTTAGCCTGTCCGGCGAAAAGAACGGAAACATCTACATTTTTATAAGCGGCATTCAGGTTAAAGCCGTAGGTAATCTGGGGAATATTCCCATATTTTGTCCGTATCATATCATCTGCCGTTATCTTACCATCTTGGTTGTAGTCCTGATAAATCAAATCGCCGACCTGTGCTCCTGGTGCCTGTGGGGCCGCAGCGAGATCTGCTTGAGTCCGGTTTAACCCAATGGCGTTATAGAGCAGATAGGTTCCCAGCGGTCTTGATGTCTGGCGTTGATAATCCAAGGTACCGCTGGCCTCATCAATGAAGATAATTTTACTTTTGGCAAAGGTAAAATTACCGGATACTCCCCAGCTGAAATCGCCCGGTTTTTGATACGACAACGTTCCTTCAAATCCTTCGCTATTCACCTTGCCAATATTCTCTGAAGGAACCAGCGGTTTGGAGCTATTCTCTTTGTATGGATTGACAATACCGGAAGTGGCCGGAATAGACGCATTTCTTTCGGTCAGGATATCCGATCTCTTTTGTTGGAAATAAATGGCCTCTATCGTAAAATTCTTGAGAAATTGTGCATTTAATCCTACATCGAGCTTCTTGGACACCTCCCAGGTAATCGCCGGATTTGCCAGTTTTGCCAATTTAACATTGGGTTGTATCTGGCTTTTGTCATTTAGCAGCGCGACCATACCATTTCCCACCAAGGTATAATTATCGTAGAATTGGAATCCGTCGACGTTATCGTTTCCAAGGGTACCGTATGAGGCGCGAAGCTTTAGGTCATCTAAAAATCCGATCTTGTCCGCAAACCAGTCTTCTTTGCTGATACGCCAGCCGGCCGATATGGAAGGGAAATAGCCCCATCGTTTGCCTGGGGGAAAAATCGAAGAACCATCAGCCCGGAGCTGCCCTTCAAACAGGTATTTTTCATTATAATTGTACGCTATCCGGCTAATGATACTCTGTCTCGTATAATTGGAACTATAACCTGAATTGAGATAATCTGTTGCAGCGGATCCGCCTTGGGATAATTCAGGCAGCTGGTTGGAGAGATAATTAAACCGCTGCGCGTCAAAATATTCCAAATGCCTTTTACTTTGCTCATAGCCCACAAAAGCATTGATCGCGTGGGCACCAAAGCTACGCTCAAAATTCAGCTTTATATTGCTTGTAATCAAGGATTCATTGGTATGTGATTCGGTCAATGTGGCCTTATTGTTATTTCCGCCCACAATAGATTCTTCGTAAGTGTTTTTTGCCGGGTCATATGCATTCAGCACGTAGGGCACACTGAAGTTTTTGCTAAAATTTGCGGATTTGTCCACCGAAAGAAAACCATCTACGGATAGGCCCTGTACCCAAGGAAGTTGATAGCTTGCTTTGAGTATGCCATTGAATACCTGTTTGGGATTATCCACAGTTCCGCCGATATCAGTGGCCATTAACACGGGATTGGATCCCTCAATGCCCCGCGTCGGCAAGCCATTGGGATAATATGCGCTTACCGTAGGATAGGCTCTATAGATGGAACGAAAAATATCGCCGGCAGATGCGATCGGGAATTTACGGTCTTCCTGTCTTCCCGAAAGAGCCAGTCCTACCTTAAAGCCATCGGTTACATTGGCTTCAAGATTTGTTCTGAAATTATACTGTTTGTATTTGGTGACGCCCTTTTTGTATAAACCATCCTGGTAGACCGAACCCAAAGACATAAAATACCGCACATCCTCGGTTCCGCCAGCGACAGATAGATTGTGCTGGCTTTGTATGGCTGCTTTTTTGAGCGTGGCATCTGCCCAGTCGGTATTCGGGTATAAAAGTGGATCAGATCCGTCCCTGAATTTTTGAATCTGTTCTGCTGAATAAATCTGGTTCATTCCGCCCGAAGAACTGTTTCCATAGGCGATCTCATTTCTTAAAATGGCATAAGTTGCGGCATCAGCCATTTTTGGCAAGCGTGTCGGTGAACTGACGCCGAGATTTCCGCTATAGGTAATCGAAGGTTTACCGCTTTTTCCACGTTTGGTCGTGACTAAAATAACCCCATTTGCGGCCCTATTCCCATAAATTGCCGCCGAAGCATCTTTCAGCACCGAAATACTTTCAATATCGTTTGGATCCAGACGCTCCAGCCCGCCTATTTGTCCGGGTACTCCATCGACGACAACCAATACATCATTACTACCTGTCGTTGCCTGTCCACGCACCGTAATGGACGAACCGTCATAACCGGGCTCACCGCTCCGGTTGTTGATTATCACGCCAGAAAAACGTCCGGCGAGGGAATTGGATAAATTAGGCTGCGGGCTTTTCACGATATCTTTGCCCTTCACTTCAGAAATAGAGCCTGTTAAGGTCGCTTTTTTTTGCGTGCCATACCCCACCACCACGACATCTTCCAGCACACGGTCGTCTTTTTCAAGCCGGATTGTCAGGTTTGTGGTTTCGTTCAAGGGGACTCTGTAGGTCTTGTAGCCAACGAAGGAGACCAGGAGCACGCCTTTTGCGGCATTCAGTTCAAATTTCCCCGATTTGTCTGTTGAAGTCCCCTTCGCCCCGCCTTCCATAATCACAGTTGCACCTGCGATAGGCTCGTTGGCCATATTCAGGACCTGTCCCGAAATTTTCCCCTGGGCGTATAACAATGTTGGCGCAACGCTCAACACCGTATACAAAGAAACAATTTTTAGGTTGTTCATAAATTTCTATACGAATTAAACAGTAAATAATACAATCTGGCCAGAATAGACAGTGAAGATGATAAGCGATGGTTTACATAGGTTACATCAGATGCATTGCTACTTCCCGCGAGATCTATAATTGATTATATGGTCAAACTTAGGGGATTTTAAAGCTCCAGACCGTATACAAATCCGTCAAATAGCATATAGTTTTCGGTCAAAAAGTGGGTTTTCAGCAAAAATCACCCTGTTTTTCGGGGCATGCCCCCATCCGGTAGCCCGGACGGGATCGCTTATACTGTGAAGGTCCCACAAGATATTAGCCCGTGATTAACATCCCTTCGCTCCGGACTTTTGATATTCCGAAGGCAGCTGTCCAAACTCTTCCTTAAAGCATTGCCGAAAGTAAATCGCGCTATTGATTCCGACCATAAAAGAAACTTCGGTCACGTTGTATGTTCCCGAACGCAACAGCTCAGCGGCTTTGTGTATCCGTATTTTACGCACAAGCTGATTGATGTTCTTTCCGGTGATCCCTTTCAGTTTGCGATATAAGGTGGATTGGCTCATATTCATCTTTTCTGCCAGGGTAGCAGCATCCAATACCTCGTCCTGCATATGCTGTTCGACGATTGCCACAAAATCCTGAACAAATGCATTTTCACGCCACAACTCATCTTTTTCGGCTTGCCTGTTTTCTACAAAATCCGTTGGCTGATCCAAGTTGATTTTCTGCAAAATCGCCTTATTCATGGCTTTCTGTTTGCGCAACAGGTTATCAATACGTTTGAGCAATAAGGCTGCGCCGATCGGTTTTGTGAGATACGAATCGACTCCGAGCTCATAGCCCCGCTGCCTGTCCAGCTCCGTATCCCTGGCCGTCAACAGGATTAATGGGATATGGCTTGTCGAACGCTCAGCCTTTAATTTTTCGGCCAGCAGAAAACCATCCATATCGGGCATCATAATGTCGCTTATCAGCAGGTCGGGGATCCTATTTTGTGCAATTTCCAATCCAACCACGCCATTTTCGGCCAGCAAAACTTCGTAATTTGTGGATAAGGTATCGCCCAGATAGGCGCGTAAATCCGGATCATCTTCCACCAAAAGGATCAATGGACGGCTGACGTCCATCGCGATATCATCAGATTCCGCGATCGATTCCACTATGTTCGGGCTATCGACACCGACTTTGTTTGCTAAAAAGCGCACGGATACCGTCGTTCCCGCTCCTTCCACGCTTTTCATCTCGATCTTGCCCTGATGGATGGCCGTCAATTCCTTGACCAGGGCCAGGCCTATGCCCGTTCCCTGGATTCCCCGGCCCGGAATCTGATAGAACTTATCGAAAATCCGATCCATTTGATCTGCAGGGATCCCGCGTCCCGTGTCTTCGATGGATAATACTGCCCAATGGCTTAAATTTGACTGTTCGTACGTAAGGATCAGCCTGATATGCCCCGAATCCGTATATTTATAGGCGTTGGAAAACAAATTATCTACAATTAACTGTATAATCTCAGCATCAAATAAGGTACGATAATCCGTTTGGGGCAAATCCGCGCATATCTCAACATCTGGTTTGTTATTTAGGGTCCGATACTTATCCACGATATCGCTAAGCATGTCACTCAAGGTCCCCGCTTCAAGTACAAGCGGTTTAAACTGCGATTCGACCTTCCTGAACTCCAGAAGCTGGTTGACCAATGTAAAAAGCCGATTGGCACTTTTCTGAACCGTATGAACCAATCCTTTGTTTCTGGGAGACAATTGCTCATCGTGGGACAAATCGTCGAGCGGCCCCAATATGAGTGTTAAAGGCGTGCGCAGTTCATGTGTGATGTGCGTATAGAAATTCATGCGCTCGCTATGCAACTGTTCATCCTGCAGGTGCTGGCGTTCTTTGAGCCGCAGTTCGGACTCGGCCTTTATTCTTTTGATGTAAAAGAAAATTAGGGCATAAATGACCAGCAAAAAGATCAGAAAATAAGTGATTTTCGCGGGTAGGCTCAGATAAAAAGGCGGTTTGATCTTAATCAGTAAACGTTGATAAGACTGGGACCATTCCCCATTTTTCATGCGTGTGCGAATCAACAGTTCATGATCGCCATAGGGAACATTGCGAAAATCAAGATTCGTTTCGTTGCCCAGAAAAATCCAGTCGTTATTCAGTCCCTGAAGCCGGTATCCAAACTCGACCAATCCATCCAGCGCATAATCCATGACCGCAAGCTCGATACGAAAGCTATTCTCGTTGTGATCAAGCCTGATCTCATCGGATGATGTAAGGTATTTGTCTTCCTGAGCATTCGATTCACCGGAACGGAATACAATAAAGCGGCTTAACCGGATCGGAGATTTGGGCAGTTTTGAGGGGATTTCATTCGGGTCAAAATAACATATGCCGTCCTGCATTCCAAAATAGAGCTGTCCTGCCAGATCCCGCCCCACACTTCCGTTTATAAAACCGCCCAGTGGCAGGCCGAACGACTGATCGTATTGCAAAAAACGTTTTTCTTTCGGTAAAAAGCGTAGCATTCCCGACTTGGTCGAACACCAGATATGCCCATTTTGATCTTCCGAAAGGCCATTGACAAACAGCCAGGCGTCATCTCCCGGAGGCATTAACACTGTTAATTCACCAATTCTGCGTTGCGCTTCCTGCAAAGCTATTCCCTGATTAGTCGCAATCCAGATATTCTTATTTTTATCGCGTAGCAAATGATTGATGGTATTATTGCGCAATCCATTGCCGCTATCCATTTTCCGGATCAGCTGTCGATTAACATTATACACATAGAGCCCCTGCCCATAGGTTCCCACCCAGATATTATCCTGCCCGTCCTCGACAAGCGCTCGAGGTGCATAGTCGCCCAGCATCGGATCGTTGATCAGTAATTTCTGTACGCTACGATTGAGCGGGTCATAGATAAACAGGCCTTGGTATGCAGCAATCCAGATGGCACCACGGCGATCTTCATAGATCGCGCGAACCTCCGATACGGGTTCACCCAGATCTATCGTATGCCATGTGGTGGATCCGGCATAGCAGACTGCAACACCACCTTTGCGTAAACCTAACCAGACATGCTGGTTATGATCCTTGAATGAAGCCAATATAAAATCATCGGGACTACCGTTCTTTTGTGTTATCCATTTGCGTAACCTGCCATTTGTACCCATTTCTACGATTCCAGAGCCTTCGGTCGTCAGCCAGACGGCGTCGGTATTCCGAACGATAATATTACTCACGGTTGCCAGCTGATCCGGCAATACAGCTCCTGTCGGAAAAACGTTAAAAAAAGGCTTGATATGGCTGATCACCCCCACACCACCGCCATATACTGCGAGCCAGACATTCCCAAATTTGTCGGGTGTGATATGCTGAATCATGGCATTATTTCCCTTCCCCAGGTCAAGAAGCTGTATTTGCCGGACTCCTTCGACCCTTTTGTCATATCCATAATCCGGCTGTAAGACAAAAAACTGGGATGATTCTGCGCCTATCCAAAGTTTACCCCCAATTTCTTTAATGGCATAAATAAAGGGTTCATTTCCATTTTTAGACGAGCTAGCCAAAGAGATATGCTTTAGCTGACCAGTTGGGCTATGGTAGACGGCAAGCCCTTTCCGGGTGCCGATCCAGATATTCCCATAGGGATCACAAAACAAAACTTTGACCTCGTTGTCAGGCAATTCAGCTCCGGAATTTTGGTAAGTCAACTGTTTTAAAGATCGGCGTACCGGATCCAGGATCGTCAACCCTTCTTTGACATGGCCCACATAGAGCATTCCTTTCCCGTCTTCGGCCAAAGACCATATACTGTTTTCCGGGAAACCCGGTAAATTGCTTTTATTGAAGTGCTGAAATTCTTTTGTGACCGGATCAAAATGCTGGATCCCCTGATGATAAGTCGCCAGCCATAAGCCACCATCCCGGGCACGGATCATATCCGTAATATCATTTGTTGCAATGGATTTTGGATCAGCCGGATCATGCACATAATAGCTGAATTTATTTGTCTTTAAATCAAGGACATTCAGGCCATCCGCGCGTGTGCCGATATACAGCTTTTTATCATCATGCAGCAGCGTATTGATCTCGTTGCTATTGACGGTGTGCCCATCTTTCTTTTTAGACGCATAATAAGGCTTAAATGACTTACCTGCAAAGCGGTTTAATCCTAGTTCTGTCGCAACCCACATGAAGCCCTCGTCGTCATGTACAATATCCAGCACCTGCTGATTTGTGAGGCCTTCGCGCAACGAAAAAAAACGAGCCCGATCCACCTGTCCAGCTACGGTGAGGCATTGCCCTATTAAGATGAGAACTAGCAACAATTTCTTCATGGGACGACAAAAAAAAGCAAAAAAAGAGAAATAAAAAACTATTTTCCGTACAATACAAGCCCAGCACCCGACTGTAAGGTCAATCTGAGAGTTTTCTCGCGGCTGAGGCGGATCGTTTTCTGCTCCGACCCGCGTGACTTGTTGTCGCTGATGCATTGCACAAGGTTCTGAGAAAGCATTGGCAGCGCCACCTCAATTGTTTTTTCCTTTCCTTCGGCATTTATTGCAGCGATATACCATTGCTCATTTTTGCGTCGCGCCAGCACCACATACTTGCCGGGATAACCATCCACAAACAAGGTCTCGTCCCAAACGGTCGGCACCTGCTTCATGAAGTCGATGACATGCGCGGGCATCTCCAGTAGATTGTTGGGTGTGATCCCAAAATTCTGTACGGGAGTCTGGAACAATACCGCCGTTGCCAGCTGAAATGTTTCCGTTGTCTTACGGACCGTGCCCCCATTATTTTCACGGTTATGCCGTTTGTTGAGCAGCACAGGACCAAAATCCATGGCGCCGACAGCATTCCGTATAAAGGGATGCAATGTGGCATTGAAGGCTTCGTTATTGTTGGCCTCCTGTGTAAAAATCAGGTTCTCGGAGGCCAATACCGCTTCACTTCCCACGAAGTTGGGATACATGCGTTCCCAGCCACGGGGCAAGGTACATCCATGGAAGATCACGGTCAGTCCAAAATCATTTGCATCCGCAAGAATATCTTCGTACAGCTGCAATGTTTGCTGTTTGTCACCGCCAAAAAAATCCACTTTGATGCCTTTGATTCCAATGGACTGCATCCAGGCCATTTCCTTTTTACGGGCGATGGCCGTATTCATCCGGTTTTTAGGCGTCTGTGGTGCGTCATTCCAGTAGCCGTTGGAGTTGTACCAAAGGCAGAGCCCCACCCCTTTCTCGCGGCCATAGGCCACGAGCTCCTCGATTTTACGGTGCCCGATCTGCTTGTCCCACCAGTTGTCCACCAGGACAAATTCGTAACCCAAGGCAGCAGATAGGTCAATAAATTTCTGTTGATCTTCGAAATTGATACTGGCGTCCTGCCACTCCAGCCAGCTCCAGGTAGCGCGACCAAAGGTATAGGGCTTACTTGCGGCGTACTGCGGTTCGACCAGATCGAAGGGAACGGTGGTTTCCACAATAGGCTTTAACGTACTGCCCACCGTGATCGTGCGCCATGGCGTAAAGCCCGGTAGCGCCAGCGTTGGAGCTGCATCGCCCATGCCGTTGTTTTCGCCTTTTTCAGGAAATGCAATTTGGTAGAAACCCGACTTTGTGCCCTCGCTGAGCTTAGCCCCGCAGTAGCTTCCATTCACTCCCGTTTCCGAAAGCAGCACCCAGCCCCGGGTGCCGACATGAAACAGCGCCGGAAAAGTGTAACCCACACCGTATTGCGTAGCTACGCCCATCGCCTGATCCGGTACATAGCCTTCTTCATAACTGGGTTTTGTTTTCTTCCATCCGATCATAGCTGTAGCCTGCGGAGTTAGAAAAGTGCTGGTTGAGGCCGGAAATTTAAAGCCACTCATTTCCTCCTCGACCCGAAAATTTGCCGGTTCGCCGACCTGCGGAATAGCATAGCGAAAAGCAATGTCATTATTGCTGACCCTAAAGATCACGACAAGCTGCTGTTTTAAGTCATTCTCCAAGGTACACTGCAGTTCATTTGCCTGATAATGTACCAGCCGGCGTTTGATTTTAGGTTCCTCATATTTTTGGTCGATTGTCCGGCTGTCCGAGGCAACCAAATGCAGATTACGGGCAAGATCCACCTTGTCGCCCCGCAAGCCCAAAGGCGACAGTTCCAACATTTCCTGTCCAGCCAGGTTCACGCGATAATAAAGCCTGCCCTTGTCCAACGATAAGTTTACCACCAGTTTCCCGTCCGGTCCGGCTACACGGAGTTCCTGTGCATGCAAGCCTGAAAACAGCAGCATGAAGAACGCGCCCAGGGCGATCCGTTTTTTTAGGGTCAATAAATACATCTTATGTTTCATACACATCATTCATCCATTTCATTAAAAGGGCCTTCGCTAAGCACTATTTCGTTTGCAGTTTAATCAGCGTAAAGGAATAGGGCGCCAGGCTGTCTGTCAGTGTCTTGCCTTTCAACCGGATATCCGTCTGCTTTGGCTGTATATTCAGCGGTTCTTCAATGCTGTTGCTGGCATTCAGGTCTTTGCCCGCCAGCGTGATTTTCTGGGCGATAGGCGCAAATTTCCTGTCGGTCGCGATGGCGAAACGCATCGGCATCGGCTTGCTGTTGTAATTGACGATTTTGATCAGCAATTCCTTTGTCTGCTGATCGTATACCGCCGAAGCATACAGACTATCCCTTCCGGCAACCGGCTGCCCCGCCCTATCGACCGGAATAATATCCGAGCCTTTGTGTGTGGAGTATAATTTCTGCACCTGATAGCTAGGCGTTCCATACACGCGGAGATTATCCACCCAGATCAGATCCGGCGACCATTGCCAGCCATCCACATGCCCAAATAAGGGCGCATAAGAGGCCATCTCGACCACATCAGCGTTGCGCTCGAGCCCGGTCATAAAAGCCGCTTCGGAAAGCGCCGCCTCCCAGGTGCTTTTTCCAGGGCCATTAGGCCTGGTGGTATGCGAAGCGTATTCACCCGCGAAAATCTTTGGCCCTTTGCGATCATAATTGTCGTAGCGGCTGGCGCTGGACAGGAACCAGGAAGGTGGCCGGTAATAATGCTCATCGATGATGTCTATATGCATTGGCCGCAGCCTCTCGTCCAGAAATTCAAAACGCTCCCCTTCGGGATCCGTTCCCGAACTGGCGATAATGGCGATTTCAGGGTGTTTTTCAGCCAGAGCTTTTTTGAATACCGCCAAACGCTCAATATATTGCGGTCCCCAGTTTTCGTTGCCCACACCGATCATCTTGAGGTTGAAGGGCGCTGGATGCCCCATATCCGCACGCAGTTTACCCCATTTGGTGCTTACCGGTCCATTCGCAAATTCAATCAGGTCCAAGGCATCCTGCACATAGTCATCCAGCTGATCCATCGGCACCAGTTCCCCGCTGTTGAACTGGCAGGCCATGCCACAATTGAGAATTGGAACTGGGGCCGCACCAATATCTTCCGCCAACAAGAAATACTCATAAAATCCAAGTCCAAAAGTTTGGAAATAATCCGGCGTCAGGCGGTGGCTAAATTCCGTGTTCCAGCGGTTGATGATCAGTTCGCGTTCGTCGATCGGGCCCACGGTTTTTTTCCATTGAAACCTGTTGGCCAGATCCCGGCCTTCGACAATACAGCCACCCGGGAAGCGGATAAAACCAGGCTTCATATCTGCCAGCATCTGCACCATATCTTTACGCAGTCCTTTCGGCCTTCCTTTCCAGGTATCCAGCGGAAATAGCGATAACATGTCCACATCCAGTATCCCTGCGCCTGTAAACCATACCTTTAGCTTTGCCTTGCCCGTTGTGGCCCTCGCCTGTAAGCGCAGTGAAGTCTCTGTCCAGGTAGCTGTGGCCGGCAAGGCTTTTTCTGCTTCAGCGATCACGCGCTCCCCTTCATCCAGCAAGGCCACATGGACCTGCATGCCCGGCGCATTACTCCGGTGCTGCAGGCTAAATTCATAGGTCCCATCCGCTTTGATGCCCATGCCCCGAAAGCCCTCATTCTGTAAACCCAGCTTACTGTCCACGCTATTCGTTAACCGCACATAGCGTTTATTGCCTTTGCGCTGCGCATCATTGAGCAAGAGGTAAGCTCCTTCGCCCGAGGTATGTTCCAGTTTTTTCCAGCCCATCCAGGGGTTGTCAAATTCAAAGGATCTATTTTTGACCAGTTCGGCATAGATCCCACCATCCGCTCCCAGGTTGATATCTTCAAAAAACACGCCCCACATATGCGGTGATATCTTCCCTTTGGGTTTATCCAGCTGTACAGTCAATTCAACCGGCAGCTGTGCTGCTGCCGACGCTGCCAGTCCCGTTGCCAGCAGAAACATCGCCATCTTTTTTTTCATCCATCCAGATTGCTCCATCGCCATTTAATTAAGTTCCAATACAATGACTGAAAATGCCGGGACCTCGATATCCAAAAAACCATTTTGAACCTTCGCCTTGTTGTAGGCTACAGGCACGATTTTCTTCGGCATTTTAAACGAGTTGTAATCCTGCAACTTGTCCGCCCGCAGAATTCTTCCGGCGACATTCGACGCTTTCAGTCCGCCCAGGTCCACACGAATACGGTTTGTTTTTTTAGGGTCAATATTCACGAGGGAAATATGGGTGCGTCCCTTTGCGTCCTGCGAAGCCGAAGCCGATACCGCCGGAAGTTTTTCGCCGTTGAATTCAAAATCTGCCGACTGCAGCGTAATCGGGATCAGTTTCGCATCCTGATGCACCTTATACATCTCCATGACATGATAGGTCGGCGTCAGGATCATGCTTTTACCCGATGTCAGGATCACGGCCTGCAGCACGTTGATCGCCTGTGCCAGATTCGCCATTTTGACACGGCGGGCATTATTGTTGAAGATATTCAGCGTCATTCCCGCAATCATGGCATCACGCATGGTATTTTGTTGGTAGAGAAAGCCCGGGTTTGTGCCCGGCTCCACATCATACCAGCCGCCCCATTCATCCACGATCAGATCAATATTTCCTTTGGGGTCATATTTGTCCATGATCGCGATATTCTTTTCCACCAGTTCATTCATAAACCAGGCCGACTTCATCGTTTTAAAATACTCCGATTCCGAAAAATCCGTTGCCGAGCCTTTTTTGTCCCAATTGATTACCGCATAATGATGCAGGCCCATTCCCTTCATCAGGCTGCCGGGAATATTTTTGAGCAGCGTCTCCGTCCAGTTATAATCCGCACTGTTGGCCCCCGAAGCAATCCGGTACAAACCAGCGCCATTGGTCCAGTCCGACATAAAGGTGGCATACTTGCGGTAGATATCCGTATAGTAATCTACGGTCATATTGCCGCCGCAGCCCCAGGATTCGTTTCCGACGCCCCAGAATTTTACCTTCCAGGGCTCCTGGCGCCCATTCTTGCGCCTCAGGTCCGACATCGGACTTTTGCCGGCAAAATTTACATATTGCACCCAGTCGGCCAGCTCCTGCACCTCACCGCTGCCCACATTTCCGGCCAGATAGGGCTCAGCGCCCAGCAGTTCGCACATATTCAGAAAATCATGTGTGCCAAATGAATTATCTTCAGTCACGCCACCCCACCAATTGTTCACCATGCTGGGACGTTGCGCCTTGGGACCGATGCCATCCTTCCAATGGTACGTATCCGCAAAGCAGCCACCCGGCCAGCGCAGGTTGGGGATATTCAGGTTCCTGAGCGCTTCGATCACATCCGTGCGTACGCCATTGGCATGCGGAATCGAATCGTTCTTTTCCCCCACATAAAATCCATCGTAAATACAGCGGCCCAGGTGTTCGGCAAAATGGCCGTAAATATGTTTGCTGATCGTGATATCCTGTGCCGAAGGTTCCAGCTTTATGCTGCTCTGTCCCAGACTTACGGTTGAGATCAGCATACAAGCAATTCCAAGTTTTAAATTAAGTTTCATGATAAAGCGTATTATTTTACCGTAAAGCGATATGTTGTTTTCGAACTATATTTTTCACCCGGTTTCAATACCGTAGATGCGAAATTGGGCTTGTTGGGCGCATCCGGAAAATGCTGCGTTTCGAGGCAGAACGCCGAGCGGAAAGGATAGCTTTTTCCGCCTTTCCCCTTCGGATCATTCGCAGTCATAAAATTGCCGCTGTAGAACTGGAGACCAGGTTCGGTCGTAAAGACCTCCATCTGGATCCCCGTTTTAGGCGCATATACACGGGCGACTTTCTGAAAACCAGGTTTCTTGTCGAGTTCAAAATTATGGTCATAGCCCTTTCCGATCTTCAACTGTGGGTCTTCATCTTCAATATGCGCACCCACGAGCCGTGGTGCTGTAAAATCAAATGCCGTACCCGACACCGGCAGGCTTTTTCCTGTCGGGATCAGTGTATTGTCCACTTCGGTGATCGCTTTGGCATCGATCTGAAGCTCATGATCCAATATCGAAGGGTCACCCGCACCATTGAGGTTAAAATAAGCGTGATTGGTCAGGTTTAAAACAGTCTCTTTGTCCGTCGTGGCCTGATAGGCAATGTCCAGACCACCATTTTCTTCCAGTGTATATGTGACCTGCATCTTGACCGTTCCCGGATATCCAGCCTCCTGATCCGGAGAGGTATAGGCCAGGGTAATTGAAGTATCGCTATTGCTGACCAGATCCCAAACCTTGTTGTATACCCCATTGGTACCGCCATGAAGTGAATTCTCGCCATCGTTTTTTTCCAGCGCATAGGATTTACCGTTCAGTGTAAAGGAAGCGTTGCCGATCCGGTTACCATAACGTCCGACTATTGCGCCGTAAAAATTATCCGCATTGTCCTTATATTCTTTAGCCGAATCGTAACCCAAAATTACATCGGTCATTTTTCCATTCTTTTCGGGAACGCTCAGGCTCACCAGCCGGGCACCATAATTGGTTAGCGTCAGGGCAAGTTTATTGTTCTTCAGGTGGAATAAACGGACGTCCTTTCCATCAATCCGGTTATCAAAAGCTGCACTTGAGGCCGTATCCTGCCCAGCCGGCTGCGGACTGTTTTTTGTTGCATTGGACTGGCAGCCGTAGGTCAATAAAGCGCAGGCCAGCAGGCTTATCATCAGTTTATCTTTCATCTTTGTTTAAGTTTATAATCCAGCTTTCGATGGATTTTCTCCCGGTTAAGCCGGGAGAAGGTTTACACAAATTGATTTATTATTCAGCGGCAGGAGCTATCCTACCAAAAGCGGACATAAATTGCCGTTACCATTAATAGCGTGACCACGATCAGCGCCAGTACGGAAGGCTCCACTTTAAACATGGCCCGGTCCAGGACAAATGCTTTTGGATTGATTTTTGGCCCGAATAGACTGACGCCGATCATGGCCAGCATGGTAAAGGCAAATGCCAAGCCCATGCAGATCTGGAAAGGGATCTCGTAAACGCCCACTTTATTCGGATACGCCGTATAAAGCCATGTTTCCGGACCAAAGACCTTGGTCGCGAACTCATTAAAAAATACCGACAGCGCGAAACCCGAAATCAGGCCTGTGATTGCCGCCGCACCGGTTGTTCTTTTCCAGAACATGCCCAATAAAAACATCGCAAAAACACCGGGACTGATAAAACCCGTGTACTTTTGGATAAATGTAAATCCACCGGCCCCACCGATCCCAAGGCTGTCATTCCAGGTAAACAATACCGAAAGTAAAATCGACACCACGATCGTAATTTTGCCCACCCAGACCATCTTTGTTTCGCTGGCCCCCTTATGGATGTATTTCCGATAGATGTCCAGCGTAAAGATCGTTGCGATGCTGTTTGCTTTCCCAGCCAGTCCCGCCACAATTGCAGCAGTAAGTGCCGCCAGCGCGAGCCCTTTCATGCCATTGGGCAGGTAACCCAAGATCGCTGAATAGGCATTATCCGCATGGAATACACCCCCGGGAGCCATTTCCTGCTGTAAGGCCCCATTTTTATAGAGGACATACGCCGCGATCCCCGGCAGCATCACAATAATGGGCATAAATAGCTTGAGAAAACCCGCGAAAAGGATCCCCGTGCGTGCCGTCTTGAGGTCGGCACCCAATGCCCGCTGCGTGATATACTGGTTGCAGCCCCAGTAATTGAGGTTGACGATCCATATCCCCGCCAGGTACATGCCGATTCCCGGCAGCATCAGGTATTTATTGATTTCCTCCTGGCTGGCCCCGGCGGCAGGTTTCTCGACGAATAAGTTAAAATGCTCCGGCGCATCTTCCATGAGCTTGTTAAATCCGGCAAGCACATCCCTGCCCAGTCCAAAATGCTCGCTCACCAGAGTCAGCGCCACATAGGTCGTGGCGATCCCACCGACAATCAGTACAACCACCTGGATAACATCCGTAAAACCGATCACACGCATTCCACCGAGCGTAATAATGACCGCAAATACGGCAAGAGCCACCGTGATGGTATGGAAACTATCCCCACCGCCGGCCATGCTCGAAATGGCGATGGCGCCCAAGTATAAAATCGAAGTCAGGTTGACGAACACATATAAAAACAGCCAGAAAATAGCCATGATCAAACTCGTCGTCTCGTTGTACCGATTATTCAGAAACTGCGGCATCGTGAAGATCTTGTTTTTCAGGTAAACCGGTATAAACCATACCGCGACAATAATGAGGGCGACCGCAGCAATCAGTTCATAGGCCGCAACCGCAATGCCCACTTCAAAACCATTACCGCTCATGCCGATAAACTGTTCTGCCGAAATATTCGATGCGATCAATGAAGAGCCGATGGCCCACCAGGTCAATGAACCTTCGGCCAAAAAATAATCCTTGCTGCTACTTAAGCTGCTGGTTTTTTGACGATAAATATAATAGCCGTATCCCGCCACAATGAAGAAGTAAACCACGAAGATCACGTAGTCCACCATTGCAAATTTTTCCATATTTTCCCTAATTGGTTATTTTATCAAGTGACCTTCGAATTCCTGAATAGCATCCGAAGGTCAGCTGTACCTATTATTTACCAAGTAAATAATACAGTTCATTCCATTTCAATTGCTCTTCGAGTTTGCCCACGGTCGTATCCTCGTCAATCAGCACATACTCTATCCCCGCCATACGGGCAAAATCCTGCAGGTATTCAGGCGTCAGGGACAGGCTATAAGCCGTATGGTGAGCGCCGCCGGCGAGGATCCAGGCACTGCAGCCCGTCTTCATATCCGGAAGCGGTTTCCACAATACGCGGGCCACGGGAAGCTTGGGCAGTTCGGCCTGTACCTCAACACCCAGCACCTTATTGACGATCAAACGGAAGTGCGTCCCCATGTCCACCAGCGAAGCATTCAAGGCATCGCCAGACTGCCCATTAAAGACCAGGCGCGCGGGATCCGCTTTGCCGCCGATGCCCAAGGGGTGAACCTCAATACGCGGTTTTCCTACCGCCAGTGCCGGGTCAACCTCCAGCATATGCGAGCCCAATACCATGGCATCCTGCGGATCAAAATGATAGGTATAATCCTCCATAAAGGCGGTTGTGCCCGCCATGCCCGCGCCCATGACCTTACAGGCCCTGACCAAGGCCGGCGTCTTCCAGTCCCCTTCACCGGCAAAGCCATACCCTTCGGCCATCAGGCGCTGTACGGCAAGTCCTGGAAGCTGCACCATGCCATGCAGATCTTCAAAGGTATCCGTAAAGCCCTTAAAGTTACCCTGTTTCAAAAATTTGCGCAGGCCTACCTCAATTTTCGCCGCCTCGACCAGATTATTGTGGAATTCGGCACCTGCCTTCACATTATCCGCCAGTTCATAACTGGCTTCATACTCCGCCAACAGCGCATTGATTTCTTCGTTTGTGCTGGCATTGATGACCTCGACGAGATCCCCAACCGCATACGTGTTTACCGAAAAACCAAATTTTGTTTCCGCTTCCACCTTATCGCCATCCGTCACGGCCACGTAGCGCATATTATCTCCAAAGCGCGCAAATTTGGCCCCCTGCCAATCGTGCCAGCCCGCTGCCGCCCGGCACCAGACGTTGATGCGTTCGAGCACCTCTGTATCCTGCCAATGCCCCGTCACCACCTTCCGGCCTATTTTGAGGCGGCTGACGATATGCCCAAATTCGCGGTCACCGTGGGCACTCTGATTTAAATTCATAAAATCCATATCAATGCCGCTCCAAGGGATGTCGCGATTATACTGCGTATGCAGATGTAACAAAGGTTTTTGCAAAGCCTTTAATCCCCGTATCCACATTTTCGCCGGCGAAAAGGTATGCATCCAGGTGATGATACCGATGCAATTTGTGGTGCTATTTGCAGCCGTTAGTGTTGTATAAATTTCATCTGTATTTTTGACGATCGGTTTATACTTTACCGTAACCGGGATCAAGGCATGGGCATTTAGGTAAGCGGCAATTTCCGTCGCATGTGCGGCCACCTGTTTCAATGTTTCTTCACCGTATAAGTCCTGGCTGCCAACGACAAACCAGACCTCAAGTTCTTTTAGATTGATATTCATTTTTCAATATTAGTTTCGTTATAGATTTTGGAAAGCAGCAGTTTATTGGCCATAGTAGGCATTGGTACCATGCTTGCGTTCATAATGTTTTTTGATCAATGCCGGTTTCAGGCGTGCGGCATTCGGGTTGATCTGCTCCGTCAGCCAGGCCATTTTGGCCACCTGTTCCAGCACGGCACTGTTGTATACAGACTTCATTCCATCCTTGCCCCAGGCAAAGGGCGCATGATTGCCGACCAGGATCATTTCCACTTCTTTATAATCCAGTTGCTGCTGATCAAAGTGATTGATGATCTGAAAGCCCGTTTCGTGTTCATAGTTACCGGCAATCATCGTATCGTCCATTGGCGGCGCACAGGGAATATCCGATGTTAAGTGATCGGCATGTGTCGTCCCGAAAATGGGGATATCCCTTTGGCTTTGTGCCCAAGCCGTGGCATAAGTAGAATGCGTATGCGTAATGCCCCCGATCTCCGGCCAATGTTTGTACAGCACAGCATGCGTTTTGGTATCCGAGGAAGGCCTCAGGTTACCTTCGATCACCCTACCCTCAAAGTCCACCACCACCATCATTTCGGGCGCGAGTTCTTCGTAGGGCACACCACTGGGTTTAATCGCAAAAACTCCCTGCTGGCGGTCGACAACGCTCACATTTCCAAAGGTGAAAAGCACCAGTCCCAATTGCGGCAGCTGCATATTGCAGCGATAAGCCTCTTCTTTAATTGCATTATACATAGGTCAATTTTTGCGGTTAAACAGTAAGGGGCTGTGACAGCCTATTTTCTACAAAGGACCCGAGGGCTTTGTACTTTTCGTAACGTTCGGCATAGATGGACAGCCATTCCTGCTGAGGTTCATAGGTACATTCAAAGCCCTGCCCCATGGCTTGCATGGCATCTTCTACCCGATCGTACAATCCTGCAGCCGTGGCCGCAAACATGGCAGCCCCCAGCGCACAGGTCTGCTCGCTTTTATGGATACGAATCGGCATATTCATGACATTGGCCATCATCTGCATAATAAAAGGCGATTTTTTGGCCACGCCACCGAGGCCGATCAAGCCTTTAATCGGGATGCCCTGATCCACAAAGCGTTCTACGATAGCTTTGGCCCCAAAGCAGGTCGCCTCGACAATCGCCCGAAAGACCGCCGGCGCATCCGTACCCAGCTGCAATCCCATGATTGCCGCTTTGAGCGACTGATCCGCGTCCGGTGTCCGACGGCCATTGAACCAGTCCACCGCCAGTTCCGAATCCGCAGTCAGCGGCAATTTGCTCGCCTTATCGCTTAACCGCAACAGTAATTTCTCCTCCAATGCCGTCAGCATATGTTCACGCATAGAGTCGCTAAGGCCCTCCAGTTCCGGCAGCAGGTTATAGGCCGGCCATAACAGCAGCTGTTTGAACCAGGCATAGGCATCACCGAAAGCAGACTGTCCGGCTTCCATGCCGATCATTCCAGGGATAATGGAACCGTCTACCTGCCCACAGATCCCCCTGACCAATACATCCGCGAGCTCCTCTTTGGGGGCTACCAGCATATCGCAGGTCGATGTGCCCATCACCTTGCTCAGGTAATAAGGTTCAATCTGTCCGCCCACGGCACCCATATGACAATCAAATGCCCCTACGCCGACGACAACTTCGGTAGAAAGACCCAGACGTTCGGCCCATTCCGGGCAAAGCCTGCCCGCAGGCATATCCGAAGTATAGGTTTTTGAAAACAGGCGATCGACAAAGCCGTCCAGCAAGGGATCAATGCCTGCGAAGAATTCATTGGGAGGCAAGCCAGCAAACTCTGCCGCCCAAAGCGACTTATGTCCGGCCGCGCAGACGCTACGCTTGATTTCGCTGGCCTCTTTGCCACCGGTCAGCAAAAAAGGAATGTAATCACAGTGTTCGACCCAGCTAAATGTCGCCTCGCGCACCCTGGCATCCACCCGAAAGGTATGGAGCAATTTGGCCCAGAACCACTCCGAAGAATACACGCCACCGACATATTTCAGGTAATCAGCGGCATGGCTTTGACTATAGCGATTGATTTCTTTGGCCTCCCCGACCGCGGTATGGTCTTTCCAAAGGATGAACATGGCATTGGGATTAGTGCTGAATTCCTCCAGCAAGGCCAGCGGAACCCCCGCTTCATTCACCGCAACCGGCGTGGAGCCCGTGGTATCCACCGAAATGGCTTTCACCAGCCCGCCAATATTTTCTATTCCCGATTTTTGTAAACACTCTTTTACAGTGGCCTCCAGGCCCTCGATATAATCCAAGGGGTGCTGTCTGAACTGGCTGCGGGCGGCATCGCAAAACTCCCCCCTTTTCCAACGCGGGTAATAAAATACCGAAGATGAAATCTCCGTCCCGCTACTTGCATCAACCAAGATTGAACGGACAGAATCGCTCCCGTAGTCCACCCCGATGACATATGATTTACTCATGTTAACTGAATTTGGTTTATAATCTATAATTCGATTTAAAGCTTATTTTTTGCTGTTTGTCCTGCTGGATAATTGGCTTAAAAATAATTAGTGTCAAATTAACATTTAATTTTTTAAATATGAAAGAATATTTTCATATTTAAAAAATTGAACTATCTTCATCCCATCGAAACAAGAGAAATGCAAGGCTGATGGGTACGGGATAATTGCAGCTTTCAAAAGCGGCAGTGCACATTGTACTGTGCATTTGATCAGCTGTTTAGGTGTATCAAAAAAATAGATCAAGTCAAAAGAGAGACAAAACAATAGACAATGGAATATTATAAAGAAGACTCCGCAATCCTTTTAGCAGTAGACTGTATCATCTTTGGGTTTAATGGCGAGTCCCTGCAGGTATTACTGATCAAACGCGATTTTGAGCCGGAGCGCAACAAATGGAGTTTGATGGGCGGATTTGTTCAGGCCGACGAAAGTCCGGAACTGGCCGCCAGCAGGGTATTAAAAAAACTGACGGGACTGGAAAATGTTTACATGGAGCAATGCAGTGTCTTTGGTGATCCAAAACGTGAGCCCAATAGCCGGGTTGTCAGCATCTGTTATTTTGCGCTGATAGATACCCAAAAATACACCCATATCCTCAGCGAGGAATATGAAGCCAAATGGTTTCCACTACAGGATTATCCCGCCCTGATCTTTGATCACGATCAGATGATCGCTTCGGCCCAGCATCGCCTGCGGATGAAAGCAGCGCTCTATCCGATTCTATTTGAATTATTGCCGGAGAAGTTTACCATTCCCCAAATTTCGGCCCTGTATGAGGGGGTATACAATATCGAAATCGATAAACGCAATTTTAGCCGCAAACTGCTCGCCTCAGACCTCATTATCAAACTGGACGAAAAGGACAAGGAAAATTCCAAAAAAGGCGCTTTTTATTTTAAGCTGAATACCGCCATCTACAAGGAAAAAATCATGTCATTTTTGCGCTATTTGCCAAGCTGGTTTCCCGAGAACTCATGAATCATCCTAAACAAATCCTGATCAGTCAGGATGCGTTTAGAACCTTCGTAAATCAGTTAAAATTTAACTTTTCGTTCTAACAAAAGTATCCTGTCATTCGCGTTTCGCCTAATCTCCAGTGTCTTGGAGGCGAGCCGTCGTCTGAAAATCCCAACAACAATATCCTTATGGCTAATATGGCCTTACTATAAATAATCATCACAATGGAAGCGTTCAGGACAGGTTGGCTGAACGTAAGGATACAACGATACGAATATGTTAAAACATCGGGTGTGGATTGGCCGAAACTGCCGGTACATTTTGGTGTACATCCCAATGTTCAATAATCTTACCCTTGTTTAAGCGGAATATATCCATCGTCGATTTCAGTGAACCATCCTTATTTTTATTTTTGATATGGATAAAAACGAGGTCACCTTCGGCGGCAATATGCTGCACATCCACTTTGGTTTTTTCTGCCCCTTTAAACCAGGCAGCAGCAGCCTGCTTAAATGCTTCGGCACCATCCGCAACGTTTGGATTGTGTTGGATATACCCTGCATCTATATAGCGGTCGACAGCAGTGAGATCCTTATCCCCGAACATTTGCTGGTAAAAGTTAAGCACCACTTCTTTATTGTGCTGCGCTTCACCAAGGGATCTGTCCCCAGATCCCAACGGGTCCCTCTCGTTAGCGGAACGGCAGCCTGCAACCAGGCCCAAAATGACCATAGCTATTAGCAGTTTACTAGAATTTTTTAGTCTCATGATTTTCCAAATTAACATAGATAAGCAAAAATACCCGACCATAAACAGCTTTTATAGGTGCAAATCCTCTTTGCTATGTGTGGCCACCAATAGAAAAAAAGTAAAGATGGCATAGAATACCAGGTTGATCGCCCCCTGATAATTGTTAATGACCATCAGGCCAAAGCAGAGCATACTAAAGGTGATGATGGCCAATAGCAGCGCCAGGTTGAGGATAGGCTTTGATTTATCCACTTTAAACTCCGCTTTTAACAGGGAGGCGAGCAACAACAATGTCACCAATAGCTCAAATACGCCCATGATCAGGATCATAAAGGAAGTACCACCGGGCAACTGCGCGATAAAACTATCTTTAAACATACGCTCATAGCGTGGAATAACCGCTGCTGCATTGAACAGCTTTACGTAACCGGGTAGTCCCATCGTATACAGCAGCATGGCATAAACGGGCAGGTTGCGAAGCAGTTTCCAGGCGGCGCAATTTCCGCTGACTTCGTTGTAGTTGATCCATCCGATCAGAAGAAAGACCAGGCTGGCCGCAAAAAAAAGCAGCGCCGCCCCCTGCTGGTTGGAAATACTCCGCAATAGACCACCATAGATCACCAAGGCAAGCAGCACCGCATATAGGCCCCACTTGAGCGCATGGTTGGGCCGGTCTGTCGTAAAGACTTCCAAACGGATCGCTGCTACGACCAACAGCACGAAGGCGATTATACTGACAATGGCAACTAAGGTCAATATATAAAGCTGCACGCCGCTGATATCAGCTAGCGGCTCCCGGGAGGCCAAGTTCAGATAAGCGAGCAATTGTTCCGGTTCAGACGACAGTATATAATAGGCCTGAACAGCCATAAAAAGTAATAAAAGGATGCTGAGCACCTGTAGGCTGAGCTTTTGAAAGTCAATTTTAATTTGTGCCATTAGTTGTTTTGTATTATTTATATAAAATGATTGGTTTCGTATTTATGACCGTCTAATCGATCCTATGCTGTGCCACAAATTCACGCGGTGTGATTTTAGTATGTAATTTAAAATATCTGGAGAAGTACGAGACATCCTGAAAATTAAGTGCATAGGCGGTTTCTTTGACCGATGTGCCCGAGACCAGCATTTTTTTAGCTTCCAACAGGATGCGGTCGTCGATCAGTTTTGTCGCTGTACTGCCAAAGTAGCGCTGACATAAGATGGTCAGGTGGTTGGTAGTGATATTGAGTTTTTCCGCATAGAAAGAAACGGCCCTGGTGGACTGGTAAAAGAGATCAATAAGTTTTAAAAAATTATATACTTTGGGGTTTTCGTTGACCTGCGGTTGCTCCCTAAAATAGGCTTTCGAGATCCGCCTGATCAGGAAGGCAATGACAAAGAGACGTGCAATAATGAGATCCTTCATTTTTTTTGAATGCATCTCGTTGGCAATTTCCGCAAATTCCTTCTTGAGGTATTCAAACTCCAACCGTTGCATGTGTATTACAGGATATTTTATAAACATCGGCAGCGCGAAATGAAAACTGATTGAAAACGATTCAAAAATACGGCGCTGCACCAGCAGGCTATAGCCTTTCACATCGTTGTTGAATTTAAATTCATGTGTTTGTTGTGGTTGCACTAAGTGAAACTGTTTCGGACCTACATCAAAGTCCTTAAAGTCGATCCGATGCATGCCACTGCCCGATTCAAAAATCAAAAGCATATAGTAATCATGCATCGTTTTCTGCTTCCAATTTTCCCATTCTTCTAGCGGAAAAAAAATCACCTCCCTTTCGCTTATCGCTTCCCGGTTTAAGACTTCAAAACCCGTCTTGGAATACATCATTTTAATTGAATTAAATCGTTAATCATTTATCACTTAATATGTATATACAAGCGTATTATAATTTTACAGCGGCATGAGATCCCTCTTCCCTAAGAGAACGGCTTTGTCGAATGAGCCGCATTCCTCCCGCATATTTTTCATATTCGATGGGGGAAATTTAAAGAGCTTCGCAGAAAAATTCGAAGCGAGTTATAATCTGAAAAAGTAAAGGAATGATTTGAAAAAGTATTTGCAGGTTTAGCCTGGAAAATCGGCAAATTTCAAAGGCAATCGAATAAAACGTAGTATAAGGGCCTGGGGCATTCGCATCGGTATGTTTTCCTAAAATCAAGAGAAAAGGACAGACAGGGCAATGGGGACAGACAGGAGAACAGAAGGACGATGCGAACCAAAAGAACCCGGAGCGGTAGGGCAAACATAAGCAGATGCCCCCGGAGAGAGGAAATCCGAGGCCGAATATGAAATCAGTAAAATCGATGTTCCCCCGCACTGGAATCGACGGAAAAATAGTGGTGGGTTAAGGGAAATCAATCCCTTAACCCGAACGGTATTGCGAAGGGCTAAAACCGCTTCGTTTTTTAAAAAAAGTGGAGAAGGATGCTGCCGACCCAAAACCCAGGTCAAAGCTTATCTCCTTTATTGACATGGACGAAAAGCGTAGATGCTGTTTTGCTTCCTGCATGACGCGCTGCAAAAGAAGATCGGAGGCTGTCGTATTGAGGTTTCTTTTGCAGAGGATATTCAGATAATTGGCGGAAATATACAGTCTATCCGCATACCAATTTATTTCTTTTTCCACTTTATAGTGATTGTCAATCAAGTGCCAATATTTCTTGATGATGGCATTCAGATCATTAAGGGTTGCATTTTCAATATGATGTTCGGCTTCCCGCTTCATGATGGAGGAAATAATATTCATCCGCATCTGCAAAATTTGGCGCCAGTTGTTGTCCACTTTGACCAGCTCCAGATCACTTTTGATGGCCGTCATTTCATTGTACACCGCCTGAAACTTATCGTTATTGAATCGTAAGATTGGGCGGAAATTATTTTTGATAAAAAGAAATTCGTTGATACTTGAAAATTCCATGAACAGCTCGCTGCCCACCACGATCTGCAATGCCTTGGTCTGGCCATCCGTTTCCCAATAATGGTGCTGTCCCGGAAAAAGAAAATGAAGTTGGTTTTTCTGAATCGGGTATTCCACCCCATCAATGCTGTGTACGCCGGATCCATCTAAAAATAAGACAACGAGAAAATAGGTGCATTTAATGGATTTATTAAAAACATCTTTTCCATTAAACGTATTGTAAATAATACCATCGGGTTCTAACCGAGGTGTCGGACGTGTGTTCATGCCGCTTTTTTCTTGGGTTTATTGATAAAATCTCTGTATTAAAATCCTGATCGCTAGATCCATTTATTTGCTGTTTTTCATAGTACAGGATCCGGGACGGAGCCTGCGGACAGTAGATCAATCCTGACATACTGCGGGTTATGCAATTTCTTTGCCAATTTTACGAAAATTAAAAAGTACCCCCAGGCCGTCCATCAGGGCCCGAGGGAATCCAAACTTTAATATCAAAACGCTGCTGTATTTTTTATCCTGCTTTTTCAACGCATATCAAGATAAATCGACAGCACATTCTTTAGGGTAAATTTATAAAGCAATTGACTTTAAAAATAGCAATAAGGGCCGTTAAAAACTGATCATGTGTGCAAAAGAATTGACGGTTTGAATTTCAAGCCGAAAGTGCTCCCGAAACCCGCTTTTGCTTTTTTTTGCGGATACCGACGACCAAGCTGTGACGGTCTTTATCGGCATGCAGCCTCAGGGCCTCTCCGATTGGTCGTCAAATCCGCTCTTCGGCATCAGCCCTAGCAATACAGCAATTATCCTATCCTTTCGATGAATTGTCCATAAATATCGGGTCATGGAGTTTTTAAATTTGCTAATCCCCGCAGCATAGCGCTGCGGCCTGACTATAAAAAAAAATGTGCATTTCACCAATGATCGTAGACAATTCCCTACCGGAGATTCATATCGAACAAGTCCTTGAGGCCGAGCAGAGCCAGCCGCTGGCCTACAGGGTGCTGTCGGGGACGACGGAATGCATTGATTTTGGCCTTGAAAACGCCTATATGTTCCTTTTACTGGAACAGACCCGTATAGAAGGCACTCAGCAGGATAGCCGCCTCTATTTCAGCATACCCGGGCAGCAGCAGTCTATACAGCTTCGTGTGGAAGATACCGCACATCTGCTGACGGTGAGTAATGACCTTGTAAGTCTTTTTATGAGCAACAGTCATCTCCTTGGGCCAAGCATTACTGCTTATATGGTGTTTCCCAAATTGCAGCATCAGTATAGGCTGCTGCTGATCGACTTTTCCTTATTGGGCAAGGCGATGTCGGCTGGAGCTAGGGATCAACAGGCGATCCACTTGCGTACGCGGTTGATCTTAAAGATGATTGATGATCTGATCGGCCGCGGGACAGCCATTGAAAGCAGCTTGCTACCCCGGGTATTGCTTGAATTTAACGAGCTTTTAAACCAGCATATCGTTGCGCACAAAGAAGCTTCTTATTACGCCGAAGCGCTATACATCTCCAGGAGCCACCTGAATATGCTGAGCAAAAAATACCTCGGCATGTCGACCAAGGCCTATATTGACGAGCTTGTGCTGCAGGAAGCCAGGTCACTCCTGGTCCATAGCAGCTTGTCGACCAAAGAGATCACTTTTAGACTGGGCTTTAAATGCATGGCCAGTTTTGCACATTTCCTTAAATCCAAAACGGGACTCACCAGCAAGCAGATCCGTAAGCTGGGCTGATGTTTTAGTAAAGATCAGACTGCGGCCGGCTTTGCTGCACTAGCGTTAAAAAAGCAGCATAAAAAAGGCGGACCAGCAAAGCTGATCCACCTTCAAACATCACCATTGAATGCGATGAACTAACCATTAAACAACCTAAAGAATAGCTGTCCTCCTAGGAAAATCCTAATTATTGATCACATTGCGCACACAGCGGATGGTATTACCCTGACTAAAAGCCACTTCCTGAATGGACATATTTTGAAAGGTTCCGTTACTGACTTCTGCATAAAGGATCCGATTTCCGTTATTACTTGAATTAAAAGATGCACTTTTATAGCGGAGTGTTCCAGTGCCAGCCGAACTTCCCGAAGGAATCTGCTGCCGGTTACCGTTATTATCGATATAGCCATAATACGATAATACCAGGTCATTGTCCGGATAAGCAGAATTATGTGTCTGTGTACCTGTCCAAGTGATGGTATGTCTATACCCATCAGGCACTCTTGTAATGGAGGTCTTCCGATTACTATTTTGCGACAGTTTAGTGTACTCTTGTACCCCACTATTAGTATTCTCCAATGGCGATCTCCACGTTAGTTCCGGATAGACCCTTTTACATTGATCGACCGTACGGTAGTCTGTTCCACGCGGGGTCGTTGTACCAAAATTCCAGTATTCTGTATTAATGGATGGGTAGGAATAATTATTATCCGTGCGAAAGCGATAGGCATCCGACGCACCCTGTGTGTAACTTCCACCATAGAGCTTCCCACTATCATAAACCAGATTGGTACGCGCCCAAACCAGGCCACTGACAGTCACACCCGATTCGATCAGACGTACATTGGTTTTGGACAGGGTACCTTTGGTCAGGTTCAATTCCGAACTGTGACTGATGGGTACAATACTATTTGCTGCGAAGTTTCGGGTAGTATTATCATCCAGTGTAATATGGAGACCGTCAAGCCGCACCCGTAAGTTATTGGCTGAAATAGCGCTTGCATTGGCCGTATAAAAATGTGCAATCTTTTCTGCATTGCCCCAGCGGCTGTCCACCACGGTCATTTCAGACCCATTGATGGGACCAACATCCTGCAAATTGGAAAAACTTGCGTTAAAGATGCTGAAATCACCGGTCTGGATAATATTAGTAAAGGCGGTACCCGTACCTTTACCGAGCGAGAAGGTCGAATTGTCGGTGATACCACCAAAGATCCCCCGCGTATTAATGTTGACCTCAATGGCTGCCATCTGGCGAAGGAAAAGGATATCAAGATAATTGTTCTCAGGCTGCGTGGTGATTTCGCCGGAAGCAAACATAAAATCTTTGTTTGCCAGATCCGCAGCTGCAATATTACCATTGCCATCGATATCAGGTGCAGTGGATGGATCATTCACAGAAATGGCGTACCATCTATACTTGGCATTGGCCTCTACCGTCAGGTTAGGATCCTGTCCTGCATTGAGAAGTTCATTATACAATGGCGTGGTAGCGCCATCTTTGATAAAGATCAGGCGAAATTTTTTATTCTGATTCAAGGGAACATCCGCTGCCCTTAGCTTGTTCGCATTTGTCGATGCTTTCAGGCCCTTTCCTGATTCGCCAAGCGCATTGGTCTGCATATCCGTGGCGAAGTCAAAATCAGCTGCAGACTGAATATTCAATGGGGATACCACTTTTGACTCGAATGTCATGCTTGCTTGTAAAGCGGCAGCATCCTGTGGGCTGGCCACCGAGGCACCTTTTTTCACTGTTCCGTCGACATTGATGACGTTTTCATCATTTACAAAACGTACCGAACGGATAGCGACATTGCCTTTGTTGACCTGTAAATCTTCCTTATTTTCTTTTTCTGAACAAGAAATGGCCGTGATCGAACCTATTCCCAGGATCAGGACCATGCTGTATATGCTAAAATATTTTTTCATTGTTATTAAATGTCGTAATCTCTACTGTTGGACCATCCGGATTCAAATTCCCGTTCTGAAGGGGTTTGACTGGCATCTTGCGATCCAGTATTAATGCTTGCTGAACCAGCTGCTACAGACTGTTCCAATTCAACTTGCAATATTCCAAACTTTGGTGGAATGTACTTTTTCTTGTGTTTTTGATTGTTGATTTTCATTTCATTTTATTTTTATTTTAATAGCGTATATCGCAAATACGAATGACGATACTGTGCGAAAAACCAAATTCCAGTTTTAATGGACATATAAAAGCTTTTACTTCTCAGCGATGCAACGCAGGGGAAAGCCAAATGCCGGAACCAAGGAATGTCTTTAATAAACTAAGCATTCGCTGAACCGACGCCAATACAAGCTTCCGTTCCTACATACGCCACGGTGGCAATAGCTGGTACATATTGATTTTTTGTGCGGGTCTCGGTTTTTCATAGTATTGTATGTTTAGTGGATAATTATAATTAACAAACTTTGGACGGCTCAGGTCATAACAATACATTCCTATGCCCTATTTATCCCAGTATTTGCTTCTATGCTAAAAGAGATAAGCTGTATTCATTTAATTATAAAATTCTACCGGGATAAAATTAGAGCTATATAGGCTAATTATATTAGGACAAAAGTTTGTTTTTATATGCCCATACCAACTTTTTATAGGACAATTCAATACAGTTAGGCTTCTTGCATTGAAAAACTGCTCCAGAATTGATTTTGGAAACATTGTGATTGATTTTCGCATTTACACGACCTTAAATCTTCTCTATATTTACAATATCTTATTCATAACTTATATGGATATATTCCTAATTTAATGTGTGAAGCCAACTACTTCCAATAGTTGGCTTTTTCAATTACCGAGAGCTTAAGGGTAAAATATGCAAACCTATAAAATCCCCTACCCTAAGCTGATTACAGCTTATCTCAGGAAGAAATACCGTATAGCTCAGCCTAAGCCTTATTTGACTAAAGTTGATGAAGAAAACTTTTGATGGGTTATGATCGTGTAGGCAAAAAAGCACCTTTAACAAAAGATGAAGGTTTCAGAGCTGTCCCTTCTATGGTTTCCGCCACAAAGGACATGTTAAAAATAAACCATCCAACATCCCTCCCAAGACTTGATGTCTAGGTAGATGAATTAAATGCGGAGTATGTTAATTAGCAATAATAATTAAACCGATTTTATTAAATTTGAATGGATACTTGCAAAATGATGTTAAACCAATCGGAAATATTGCAACATTTGAAATCTCTTCATCAGTTGAATGATGATGAGCGGCTCGAATTGTCCAAAATATGTAAGCCATTGTTTCTTCCGAAAAAGACAAAACTTGTGGAAACGGACGATCGGTTTGAATCTGTTTTTGTACTCACGACCGGTCTGTTACGTTGGTATTTTTATTCGGATGATGGAACCGAAAATAATGTTTTTTTTTCTTCGGAAGCAGATCATGCCGTTATTGTCGGGATTCCCGAATATTACGCGGATCAAAAGGAAACAAAATATACCATCGAAGCTACGGTAGACACCCAGTTACTGCTGTTTCCAAAAGACCGATTTGAAGAGTTAGCATTTCAGCACAAAGGGATTTTCCAGTTTTATGTCAAATCATTAAAAATTATCATTGATACATTACGTATACGTACCGAACAATTGTGCAGTGACTCCCCGAGTGCCCGCTATGAAGTTTTCCTGGAAAACCGTTCGTACGTCACCAGAAACACAAATCGTAAGCATATCGCTAATTTCTTGGGCATTACACCAAATTCTTTATCCCGATTAACAGCCCGTATACAAAAAAAGCGCCCACCAAAAAACTAACTTAAGAATACTTTTTTAGCCTGTATTCGTTCTAATTTTGCTTCGTCAAAAAAGCTGTTAAACAGCCATTTGCACAGATTGTATGATTTAAAACGAAAACAAAATGAACAAATTTATTGTAAGAATAGGAGTCTTAAGCTTATTCGCACTTTTAGAAGTTAATGCAGCACATGCCCAATCTCAGGAGGCAGAAAAGGTTGGCCTGTACATCACCCAAGAAATGTCATTTTTAAATATGACAGCAACGCAAGCCGAACAGGTCTATCAAATAAACCTTCAGGCGGCCAATGCTGTAGAAAACTTACGCCAAAACAGTAACGCTGCTGAGAACATGGAAAGTTTTACAGATATCCTAAAACATAGGAACCTAGCTGTACAGGAAATTCTATCACCGGTACAATTTCAACTCTTTAAGGAAAACAAAATAATAAGAGCAGCTACTTTTAGAACTATTGTCATGGCTAAAATGTTGGATTTATCCCAAGATCAGCTCGATCCGATTTTTGAAATCAATCAAACAGTAGTAAAAAATGTAAGAAAGGACTTAGACTTATATTTTTCTACTGATAATAATAGAGGTAAAAAAAATGCACAACGTAAACTGCATAAAGCGCTAAAGAAAACGGACAAAGCATTTGAGAAAGTCTTAAGCCCGCAACAAACTGCGATTTACCATGAAAATGTTGATCTTTTGCGAAATGTACTTCGCGAAGAATATGGAACTAAAGACTCGTTTTAAATCATGTGTTCATGATGCTCGGCTTTATCTTAATTGATATTGCCGAGATTTTTATCACCAAATTTATCTTATCATGCAAAAATTATTCGCAACAATATACTTATTGCTGTTGTGCAGCATTTCGCATGCCGCTACAGGCGGTACCGAAGACACGATCGCAGATGTCGCATCATGGCTGATCATATTCATCTTACCGATCGCAGGAATATTTCTATTTTGGAAAGTGCACATTTATCCTGAAAAAGTAGCGGAGAAGAAAAATCATCCACAGCTGAATGCCATAAAAAGCATGTGTTTACTTTCATTGATATTTGGCGGCCTTCTCTGGCCAGTCGCTTTGATATGGGCAAACTACGACTACAAAAAAGATAAAACATCTGCTCCAGATTTAAGTGAATCGGACTCGTCCTCAGATGAAGAAAGCTTGGCTATTGAGGAAAAGAAATAAATTCTATAAGAAATACAGAATCATCTAGAACAAAAAATTATGTTAGAATTACTAATAGGAATATATGCCGGTATTTGCTGGCTGTTAATCAAAAAACTAAAACTGATCCCTTGGAATTTCAATACGCAGGTTGTTGTATACTCCTTACCTATTTTTGGGTCTATTGCAATGATACTAAGTCTCAACTATTTTTGCCCCATTACATCGGATGTAAAGGTAGGAAACCGCAGTGTTGATATTACAACCCAAACCTTAGGAAAAGTGAAGAAGGTATATGTAAAAACAAATCAGGAGGTAAAAAAAGGAGATACACTGTTTACGATAGATCCGGTACCATATGAGCAAGAGATAAAATCCTTGGAAGCCCAGCTTAGTAATATGAAGTCTACCGTTTCCTCCTATACTTCGGATATTGATGCTGCCCGCAAAAATATACTGAGTTTGCAATCTCAGCTTGATCTGAGCAATAAAAGAATAAAGCAATATCAGGAACTCGTCGCGGCTGGTGCTGCCAATAGATTTGACCTGGAACAAGCCCTCGCTACTTCGCAGGATCTGCAATCGCGAATTAGCGCTGCGCAAGCTCAAAAATCGTCATTGGAAGCCAAATATCATTCGACACATAATGGCGAAAATGCGTCTATTGCGGAACTGAGAGCCAAATTAGATCAGGCAAAATGGAATCTTTCTCAAACAGTAGTTTTAGCACCTACCGATGGTCTTATTCCAAATGTACAGCTGAATGAAGGAGCCATGATGGCGCCTTTTAAATCTGCTTTCGTACTGATCCAGAAACAACAATCTATTATCGCCTTCTTCTCTCAAAATGAGTTGGAAACTGTAAAAAGTGGAAATGAAGTCGAGCTTGCTTTAAAAACAGCTCCAGGGAAAGTGGTCAAAGCCAAATTGGAATATGTGGTTGATGCAACCAGTCAGGGTATCATGAACAATGCCGGTGGAATGCTTGGTGGTAATGCCACGACTTCAGGAATTCCGGAGACAGCACGACAATTGCCTGAAACGGATGGAAAGCTCATTGCAAAATTTGTATTGGACGAAAACGAACAACCGTTAACTGTCGGTGCAAGAGGAACGGCTGTCATTTATTCCGACCACATCAAACCCTTGCATCTTATCCGGAAAGTAATGGTACGTGTGAGCAGTAAAATCAATTACTTAATTCCAAAACTGCATTAATATGATAAAGAATATAAGTATGGGCGCTCTCCTCCTATTCAACTTGACTTCGTGTATCGGCTACAAAAATGCAACACCTGAGAAGATTGAAGAACTAAAAAATACAAGCGCGATTAAGGCGAATGTTGAAATATCCGATAAATGGATTCAGGAACAAGGTCAACACCAACCGGCTTTTTCTTATGCGTGGATGGAGGAACTACTCACTCCGGAGTTGGAAGCGTTAGTCAAAGAAGGGCTTACCCATAATGCGGATATTATTATCTCCAAAGAAAAGCTGAATCAAATTGAATTAGCGATGGATATTGCCGGAAGTAGCCTTTATCCGAGTGTTAATGCATTAGCAAATACAGGTAACAATCTTGTCAGCGGCAGTCATATTGGAAAGTTGCAGTTAAAAGCCAATTGGGAACTCGATCTCTGGGGAAAAAATAAATCTGTGGAAATGGCGAGTGTAAGCCAATACTTTTCGGCTACGTTTCAGCAAAAAATGCTGGAACAGTCTGTTGCCGGAATGATTGTTAAGGCATATTACCTGAATATCGCGGGACAGTACCAAGAGCAAAAGATCAGAGAGTATATCACGAAAACGGAAGACTTAAAAAGGATTTTAATTGTTCAAAATAAAATTGGAACAGCAAATGCGCTTGATTTGTCCAATATAGAAAGTGAGTCTATTCTATTGAATTCCTACCTCGAAAAAATTAGAAATGCGAATTTGCAATCAAGAAGAAGTTTAGAAATGCTCTGTGGAAAATATCCTGCAGGATTGATAAAAGTTAATGCAAAATTTTTATCCTTACAACAGGATATCCCTAAAGATTTCCCGCTGAATGTATTGGAAAAGAGAGCGGATATTATGGCACGGCAATTTCAAATAGAAGCAAGTTTCTATGAGATTCAGGCGGCAAAAGCGGCTCGGTTACCCTCTATTAACATCCGTGCGGGCTTTGGCGCTGCGGAAACCAATGTCGATGGGATTAGCAACTTGTTTTCCAATCCATTGATAAAAGTGGGTGCTGGATTAACAACACCAATTTTCAACGGGGGGAAGCTAGAAAAAAATGTTGAAGTAAAAACTTCACAACAAAAACAAGCCGTTGAAGAATATGCAAAATCAGTTCTATTAGCTTTCAACGAAGTGGAATCTGCATTGGCAAATTTAGGTTCAATTGAGAAGCTGGAGGTTTTCCAGCAACAGGCAATTTCTTCGTTAGAGAAAAATATAGATTTAACAAAAAAACAGATCAGTGTCGGAAGTAGCAACAGTTTCGCGCTCTTTCAAAAGCAGAGAGATCTGATAAAAAGAGAAATGAACAATATCGACCTCCATCTCCAACAGCGCATTGAAAGGATCAACCTTTACATGGCTCTGGGAGCAAATGGTCTTGCCCATTTTTAAATAACTCAAGTTCCAGACAGAAAAGCTAATCAAAAGATTAGCTTTTCTGATTCCTCTCATTCCACAAATTTTTTCAGGATCATTATTCTACAAGACCGCAATAATTATGGAGGTCACAAAAATCGATCATTTTGTAGCTAAGCATATATTTTTTGTATAATTTAGGGACTTAAGCAATTCTAAATGAAGAAAAATGAAATAACCTTATCTGCTTTCCATAGTAAATATACTTTTGGGGCATCGCTAATTACCATATTCATTTTATTTCCGATTTCAATCGTATTTATTAAAGCTGTGGATGTTAAATATACAGTAAATCAAACTCAATTAATTATTGCAGTATTGAGTTTAGCTTTCGGTTTTTTAATCATTGTAATGAAAAGTACCATGCAAAAAATTTCATTCATTAAAACTGAGGATCAATTTTATTTGAAAGATGAAAAAGGAAATGAAGTTCATTTGTATGATAACACAACCTATAATATTTACAACTATAATTCGAGAAAAGCGTTTATGTTAAGAGTTACAACACAAACTGCCACAAAATATTTTCTGTCTCCTGATATGAGCATAAAATCTGATATTGAAGATTTTTTTGCTAAGTTCCCGAAAAAACCAAACAGAAAGGACTTTTACATTAAGGCTTATCCATACCTGATTTGTTTCGCTTATGTTGCCATAAGTATTGTGCTCGCATTGTTTATGTAATGAGCCAACATTCGTATCCTTAATCCAGTTCAAAATTTGACTGGGATACCAATTTTTTACCATTCCCTTATTTCGATTATAATATACATGTTCAATAACATTTTTCCGTATCATATTATATAGAAAAAATTCATCTTTAAGATGGTATCCAGCGGAACATAATTTCACAAATTATTCTGTGTATATTAACAAATAACGATTATCTTCATGTTAAAGCTGCCTATAATTTATACCTCGTTACAGAACTAACGATATTAAGGTTAAAATTAGGCTACATTAAATTGAAAGTAAGCACCTTAGCTAACTGGGAGTTACAACGTGTTACGTTAACGAGTAATTCAAATGTTGATGTAACTAATTTTAATAAGAACAACAAGATGAAAAAAACTGTATTAACCATTACATTAAATCCTTCATTAGATAAAAGCACCAGGGTTCAAAACATTGTTCCCGAAAAGAAGCTGCGCTGTGATACTCCAAAGTATGAAGCTGGTGGTGGAGGAATTAATGTAAGTCGTGCACTCAAACGCCTTGACATATCGTCAAATACACTTTTTACCTCTGGAGGAAAAACAGGCAATATGTTGGAGGTATTATTAAAACAGGAAGAACTCGATATTATACCCATCCATATCGGATGTGAGACAAGGGAGAACTTTATTGTGGTAGATACAACCAACAACCGGCAATACCGATTTGGATTTCCAGGTGAAGCCTTTACAGCTGAAGAAAAGGAAAACATCCTGGCTATTGTTGACCAATTAAATCCAATACCTGACTTTGTAGTCATCAGCGGTAGTCTCCCAGGCGATGTCCCCCCGAACTTTATCGGGTTACTTATCAATAAATGTAAAGCTATAGGAAGTAAAGTGATCGTAGATACTTCGGGGGATGCACTTAAAGTTGCGTTGCAAGAAGGGGTATATCTACTGAAACCAAATGCAGGTGAATTGGCCGCTCTTGTCGGAAAAGAGGAATTGCTCAGAACAGATCTGGATCATGCCGCCCAGCAAATAATTTCGCAGGGCCAAGCTGTCCTTGTTGTCGTCTCTCTGGGTGCCCAGGGAGCCGTACTGTATACCGCAGCCGAAAAAATTCAGATGGTTCCACCACTTGTGAAAATACGTAGTACTGTAGGTGCCGGAGACAGTATGGTGGCAGGTATGGTATCCATTCTGGCCCGAGAAGGCACAATCGAAGAAGTGCTTCGCATGGGGATAGCTTGCGGATCGGCGACCACTATGGCTGAGGGAACCGCCCTCTTTCAAAAGAAAGATGTGGACAGACTATATGACGAGGTTAGAAAGCTATAAGCGCATGGATTAAATACGCATGATTTAATTTTTAGAATACCTGCGCAACTGCAATAATCCTGTTTTCGGCAATGCGGAATGCGCCAGGCTTTAAGGAACTTTTTAACCTAATCTTTATTGTATTTATGCATATCAAAAAAATCCAGAACCATAATCTTTTTGCTTATAGAAGATTACGCCGGGCCATCGGATATCTAGGAATATTTCTGCCCATTATCTTGGTCTTTCTATCCCTTTTTAAGTTTTTCGGCACCAGCATTCAACCATCTATCAGTCATTACTATTTTTCAAATCTTCGAGAGATTTTTACTGGAATTTTATGTGCTGTTGGGCTATTTCTAATCTGCTATAAAGGCAATGGAAATAAAGTCATCTGGAAAAATGATAATCTGCTTACTAACCTCGCCGGGTTTATGGCAATCGGAGTTGCATTTATACCAACGGATCCAATTGGTACCAGTTGTACACAATGTACGTTAGTTTCTATTGGGTTAAAAGAACTGCATTACGGATTTGCAGCCGTACTTTTTCTCACGTTTGCACTCCTTTCCATCCATGTATTTACCATAGGTCAGGAACAAAACAAAGAGATTCCGATTAGTGTGATAAATGAAAATAACATTTACCGATTTTGTGGCTATGGTATTATCGTTTGTATCGCTTTGATCCCGTTTAAGCTTTTTGAATATGCGACACTTGTTTTTGAAGCAATAGCGCTTTTCTTATTTGGCAGTTCCTGGCTTATTAAAGGCCGCGCTTTGGGTGATAAAGGGGCTATTGGTAGAAAACTGTATCGTGAACAGAATATAACGGACACCGAAGAGATGTGGTCAGAATAGGAAGATCTAGGATTTCGGATGATCTATGGGGTTAACCTGCTTTTCTTCGGTTGTCAGCGGGGCTGGCGGAATCTCCGTCACATTGCGTTCGATCTCCTGGGTCTCTACATGTACAGCAAATTGAGCAGGTTCTATCGGAATCCCCATTACCGTTGCGTATTCTCTTGTATAGATTGCTCCAAAATATAAAATTGCAGCGGTATAATACACCCACAGCAAGATTAGAACAAATGATCCTGCAGCACCATACGTGTCTTGGGTCGCTGAGTGTTCCAGATATATTCCGATGAGATAACGGCCAAAAACAAATAATATCGCAGTAAATAAGGCGCCTGCACGTACAGTGCGCCACTGAATATTGACATCAGGCAGCACTTTAAAGATAACGCTGAAAAGGACGAATATAATACCAAATGACAGTGCAAAATTGATCCCGTTAACCAACATCACTGTCATGTCAGGGAAATAGCGCTGCAACTGTCCGGTTAGCGCTAGAATTATACCATTGATGATTAAGGTGACGACAAGTAAGAAACCTAGACCAATGACTAAAGAAGAAGATAGCAGGCGATCCTGTATTAACTTTAACCAGCCCTTTTTTGGCTTGGCGCGGACATGCCATATTTTATTGATCGAATTTTGGATATCCCCGAAGACTGTTGTGGCCCCTAAGATCAATGTAATACTACTGACGAGTAAGGCCATATTTGATTTACCAGATAATTCAAGATTTTGAATAACCTCTTGAATTTGTTTGGCGGCACTGTTTCCCACTAGCCCGCGTAATTCCATAAAGACCTTTCCCTCAATGGCATCTTCCCCAAAAAATATACCCGCCAATGCAATGATCAATACCAATATAGGACCAATTGAAAAAACGGTATAGTATGATAGAGAAGCACTGTATTTCATTGAATCTTCGTTCAAAAAACCTGAAACTGAGCTCTTCAAAATTCGCCAGTAAGTCTTTATACTATTTCTACTTTTGGTTCTAATATCCATAATAATCATCTTTGTTCGTATGAATAAACCAGTTACAAACGGAGAATGTTTTGGATTTGCAAACAAACATACCTATTGGGTAATCACCCAATTATTCATGCGAATAATCCCGAATGGTACCCTCGAGAATAAGTTGATTAGGGCGAGCAACTTTCAAGTTGAAATCCATATCCGAAGCAATCGTCTTAGATAATAAAATCGGAGAGATTTTTAAAGCATCCGGCCAATCCGCAAGATGAATTGCAATATGCGAAAGACTATTGGTTTTTGTGTATTTAGTCGGCAACTTATCTATTGTTGAAGCCGTTGACAGAATATTGAATTGACCATCATTTTTCTGAAACCACTGATAAAATAACTTATTGGGAAGAAATTTAGGTAAATGCTCATCCCCGCGGATACCAAATCGAACATTGGGAACTTTACTTTCATAGGCTGTTTTTTCCTCTACTGTTTCGAAATCATCATTAACAGCATAATTGATAATGGTATCTGTCTGAACAACCTTATTTTTTAAAATTTCGACATCGACATAATCACCCTTCATATGGGCGATAATAGAATCTGCTGAAACGGGAAAATCAACAAGTATGTCTTTTAAAGCTATCTTTAACCGCTCGTTTGGAAAATTAATCCAACCTTTGCTGATGTAGTCTTCGTTTATCAATTCGCGGACAAGATAGTGTTGCGGAAAGTTCCATGTATCAAACTGCAGTTCACCTACAATATCAATACGATTTCCTTTGAGATCAAATTCAATAAAATTTTTAGTCGAAATATCACTATATCGCATTGATTTACGTGTGAGCTCACTCGGATGGTTTATAAATTGCTCAATAGAAACCCGCCCGGAATCAGCCTGAATCAACCGGATCATTTCATCTTTCTTTTGATCGAGATGAAAGCCTAGCCCTACTAATAAGGTATTCCCTTTCCAAACAAATGCAATTTTACCTGTTTCTTGATAAGCATAACATACTCCCGGAGCAGCATTATTTTCAATAGAATCAATGGACAGCCCCGATTTTAAAAATGTTAGAAATTGTTTCTCATCATTCAAATCAAAAAAAGCATAAAAGTTCCTCGCAGAATCTTCCAGCGAAAAAAGAAATACATTAGCCTTGATATCAATTCCATTATCCCTTAATTTATTCAATTTGTTAGCAAAGTCCTGTCCCCTTTTTGGCGCAGTCTGCCATTTATTGAAGAATTGGTTCAATAGAATATCATCAAGGGAGATAGTTAATAATGCCTTACTCTTTTTATGAACTTCGGAACTGTACGATTGCTGCTGTCGAATGATATAAATTCCCCAGCCTACTATCGCCAATCCTACTAGGAGGCCTAAAGTCCAAATTATTCCTTTTTTAATCATGATCAGTTACATCAATTGGGTTGTCAATTTTAGATTGTTCTTCTGGCACGATACCATCGAGCAATTGGTTGATCATAAACTGTAAGCCGCTGTTTGCATTTGCAGGTAACTCAAGGTGCAGATCAGTTTCTAGTCTATCGCCAACAATTCCTTTCGAACTCAAACTAAAATTACCATAATTATTCAATTCTGCCAGTGTAGCACGCCAGCTATTGCCCAATACAAGATTCAGATCTTTTGTCAGCGCTGGTATTTTCTTTGTCTGGAACGCCGCAGAAAATCTACTTCCTTTCATAAGCTTAACAAAAGACTTGTTGGGCTTGACCGTGTAATTATCCATGTGTAAAATTTTATTTAACTCCAGGCTATCGTTGCTGATCATCACCAGATCTTCGCTGAACATCAGGTATAAAGGAAAATCTTTGCCATTGCCTTGTTTGATTTTATAGATCCCTCCCGCAAAGCTTGCATCGGACTTTGATACTGCAACATCCAGTGCTTTTTTGATCATCCTTTGATCTTCGGATGTAAACATCCAGATAAAAGACAGGACTTTCTCTTCCTTAGTTTTATTGACTTCCTTTACGTCATAATTATCGTCATAATCGTAATCAACATAGTCGACCTTCAGATTGGTTATTCCATTGATAACAACCAAGTTATCACCAGGCATAATTTTAGCAACAGCTTTTTCATCCAGTGCAATTTCAAGACCGAGAGCCATAAGTTCAAGTACCTCATTCTCTTTTCCAAAATATTTCTTCAGGTTTTTCGAGACAAATGCTGGCATTTCTTTTAGGTAGGCTTCAGTATTTATATTCACATTAAAATAGCCCAATGTTTCCTCCGTTAAATATTTTGCAAGCTTTGGGTTTGGCTTCCTTGCATATAATTGCTTGGTCAGTTTCGCCAGGTCTTTGCCTAGGGTTATACTCGTTTTAAGCGTAATTTTATTTCTCTGTTGTGTCAGGTCGAAGAACATCTCCTTATAATCATTTTCCAATGAGAAACTGCTTGTATGATAATACGCATCTGTCATGGAACGTAGGGAACGAAGTCCGTCATAAAGGCCTTCGACTTTGGGTAGCCATACGCGCGCAATATCCACATTCTTTAGGAAGCGGGCATGCTCGCCCACAGGTATATTGGGGTAGTTACCCTTCAATAGTTGCTCCTGCTCATGCAGCAACCATTTTTCCAATAACATATTCTTAATGGAATCATTGCGACGATTCACTTTCTCAAAGGCCACATCAAGAGAATCGTAGTTAATATCGCCCTTATAAACACTTGTGTCGGTTGCTGTCGTACTAGCATAGACGTCCAAAGGCTCCTGCCCCTCTTGCTGCACTTCAGTTTTTAATGAATCAAAGTCAAACGCCTCCCATTCCATCGTTGTAGAATCCATTAACACTGTGTCGGCGCAGTTCGCGGCCTCATCTGCGGCGGCAGAGGCAGCAGCGACAGCGGCTGCGGCGTAATCAATATTTTCAATACCGTATAATGCGGCGATAGAATCTTTTTCAAAATAGGTTCTACCAACTTCACCTTTTAATATTCTGAATTCCTTTGTATTCCAGGCAAGCAATTGTCCATCTGCTGTTTTGAACCGCTTATAGTCGTTTATGGTAGGAAGTGGAGTACCCTCCATATGCAGCAATTTTTCAAAACGACTTACGGTGTTGATCGGAACAATCATCTCACCGTACAACAAGCTGTCCTGATCATTTCTGTAGTATATCGCCATTCCCTTCGAATCCACCCCTGCCTGCTGAAAATCCTGCTGGAGGTCAAGATTTTTCCTTTCAAAATACTTAAAAAAACCGAGCCGATCCAACATCTTATTCAATGTGGAAGCTTTTGTGTACTCAACAACTTTCGCTAGATTAATGGCCACTACCGTATTTGATCCTGCGGGGATTTTAGTGTCAAAAACCTGTGCACGCGCCGTACTACCACCCAAAGACAGCATAACGCCAAAACAAAAGGGTAACATTTTTTTTCCAGTACAGCGAAAAAAACTAGCTGACATAACCATATACATTTGATCCTTTCTCTTATTCATCTATAGCATCAAAAGTATCAAATGCGATAGGGTATTCTCATCCCTGAATTCAGGTAATTCATGGATTTCACCTAGACTTCGCGTATCAGACCATATTCTATGGCAGATTTGACAGCCGCGGTCACACTTTTTGTCTGAAATTTTTCCATTAAGTTTTTTCGATGGCTCTCTACCGTATGGGAACTGATAAACAGACTTTCAGCAATCTGATTGGTCGTCATTCCCTTAGCTACAAAGGTTAGGATTTCCTTTTCACGGCGTGTAAGTTTAGGAACTTGCTTAAGTCCCGCATCCGTCTTTTTGTTGAGTATCGCCTGGGTTTTCGTACAGATATACCGTTTACCAACCAGAACATCGGCTATGGCTGCAATAATCTCAGCACCGGTAGCATTTTTTTGAAGATAAGCATCTGCTCCTTCGGTCAGAATGCTATTGATCACAGCCAATTCATTATGCACACTAAAAGCTGCTATTCTCATTTCTGGATGTGCTTCTTTTAATCCTTTGACCAGATCTATACCATTCGCATCAGGAAGATTGATGTCGAGTAACAATACATGCGGTGCATCAGCAACAATATTTTTAAATAAGTCTTCAGCACTCGCATACATACCCACAACCTCAAAATCCTCGTGAGCATTGATAATATTTTTTAATCCCTCCAACAACAGAGGATGATCATCCGTAATTGCTATCTTTATCATATGAAATTATAATTAAACAACAGGCATTTCGATTTCTATGGTAGTACCTTCGCCCAGGACAGATATAACCTTCATGTCGCCATGAAGAAAAGAAAGCCTCGACTGTATATTGTGCATACCCGCTGAATGTTGTAAATCTATTTTTTTGGTATCAAATCCCTTGCCATCGTCTTCGATCGTGATATGTAAACGCTCTTTATGCGCAGAAAGTTGTATAAAAATATTACTTGCGGCGGCATGCTTCAACGCATTGTTCACAAGTTCCTGAATGATTCTGTACAAGGAAATCTGATGTTCTACACTTAATTTTGATTCAAATTGAATGAATTCACATTCTACCTGGCAATTCGTTTGACTCATACGTGCCGCATAGTCCTTCAATGCTTCCTCTAGACCATATTTGATAATTAAATCGGGCATCAGGTTATGTGCAAGCCGACGCAGTTCATCTACTGCGTCATCCAGCAGTTCGATACTCCGTGTAATGCCATTCTTAACGAAAGGCTGCTCTTCACTGCTATCCGCAATCGATGATAGACCGAGTTTTGTACTCGACAACAATCCACCTAGCCCATCGTGTAAATCCCTAGCCAGGCGGGTCCGCTCCTTCTCTTCCCCTGCCAACATCGCCGTCAGGTTTTTGATCGCATGTTGCTGATTATTTTTTTCAATTTCAAGTCCATGTAAATGTTCCTTTTGTTTTAAGGTTTTGGAACGCTGCCAATAGGCATAAAACAATAAGATAACAGCAATTAAACAGCTTATAAATAACCAGATATAAATCGAATTCATACGTGACTTAAAGGCAATCTCCTGCTTAGAAACATTCAGTTCCTGCAGGCGCTGTTCATTCTCCAAGCGGCTTAATTGCAAGTCCTGTTCCTTTTTGTCGCGCTCAAGCTGAAGCACTTTCAACTGTTGGGTACGGTTTAGTTCGTTCAATTTGAGATTTTCAACCAGTTGATTCTGCCGGTCGTTTAGTGCTTTCATCAATTTGATCTGTTGTTCCTTTTTCTCGCCCTCTAAACGGAGACGCATTAATTTCTGATTTTGTAGCTCCCGTTCATATTTGATCTCAAGTTGTTTGGTTTTATCCACTTTATCCGAGTTGAATGCCTCTTCGAACACATTGATATAACTTTTTTGGTATTGAAATGCCTCTTCGTATTTTCCTTCTTCAACACTTACTTCAGCCAATCTACTATACAAGCTTAGTCCCATCTGATAATCGTAATGAGGTTCACGTTGCAGGTTGTAAAGTGCCTGTTGAAGGTATTTTTTCCCTTGATCGCGATGACCACTTTTAAAAGCTTCGTCAGCCAATACACCATATGCAGGAACAGTAATGGCAAATTGTCCGGTTTCCTGCGCAATCGCCAAAGCTTGCTGGGCAAATGAAATCGCTTTTTTCGCTCCGTTTTCCGGATAGAACTCATGGTACAAGTTGGCCAGATTCACGGAAACATAGGCCATATCCGTTGGGTTAACAAGATCTTTTTTATTCGTTTGTGCGATTCGATATGCCGCAAGATAATGATCTTCGGCTTTCTTCAAAAGTAGCCGATCAGTCCGGCTTGACCGATATTCTTCCTCAAACAGGTAACCGGCTTGCATATAGGCATCAAATAAACTCGCTATGTTTCGGCCAGTTTTAGCCGTCTCCAATAACAGGTTTGTATATTTCTCCTGAAATTCATAATTGCGTTGGTTGGCGTAGATGGAAGTCAACTCCTTATATATAGCCAGTTTACGGGCAATATTTGCATCCGTCTGGGGTGCCTTTTCCAAAAAAGAAATCGCCTTATGAAACTGTCCAACCGCCTGATCCTCCTTATTCTGCCTTGTCATAATCCAGCCATCACAATAATGAATATAGCCCTTCGTACCGTTATCGCTGACTAAGGGCAGAACGGATTTTGCATGCTCGAAATAAAAACGTGATTTTTCGAAGAGATGATCGTTATAGTTATTCATTGCTGCGATACAATTTAAATAGGCATAGTACTGTTTATCCGGATAATTTTTGGCCAGTTGGATATTATCATTGAGCAACTGGCTCGCCAATTCTTTCTCATTGTTGAAATACAATGCCTGCGCATATTTTCCGGTCAGCACAAAACGCTCCTTACTTCCTAAAGGAAGATTATAGTATGATTTCTGTAGCTCCTGCAACTGTTCCTGAGCATATAGCTGAAAACAAGAGAATAGAAAAACTAAGCATATAAAAAAGGTTTTAAAAAAAACGCGAATATACCTCATAAAGTCTATTAATTCCTATTAGTGGACCGGTCAAAACTAGATAAATTTGCCCTTATAAACAATTATAATTAGCAGCAAAATACCCCTGGTCTCAGTTGGCATGCTGAGTTGCTTGCCATTCAATACCCAACAATTTCCCAAATACAATACCTTTCCGGTAAAGTAAAAGACAAAAAGTGTAGCTTTGTATAAAAGCGTCATTTGATCAGCAACGAATCTATAAAGATGAAATATATATACTTGTTTCTTGCTATCGCAGCAGAGATTTTCGCGACAACTTTCCTGAAAAAATCCGAAGGTTTTACCCTATGGAAGCCTACCCTTATCTGTATCATTGGCTATGTTATAGCGTTTTATTTCCTTAGCATAACATTAAAATATCTACCTGTAGGAATATCCTATGCAATTTGGTCAGGAGTTGGCATTGTTGCCATTACTTTGATAGGCATGATTCTGTTTAAACAGATTCCGGATACAGCAGCAGTGATCGGAATGATCTTAATAGTCGCTGGAGTTATTATTATCAATGTCTTTTCAAAAATGGGTGCACATTAGCTGATCTAAAAACTAAATGTGTATTTTTGCATCTTACATAAACAAAAAGGATACGTGTCGTTAGAGAAACTAAAACTAAGCAAAAGATTGACTGCTACAATGACCGAGCTCGGTTATTTGGCTCCAAAAGAAATTCAGAGTAGATGTATTTCCAGAATTCTTGGTGGACAGGATGTGATTGCGATCGCTCCTGAAGGGGCTGGCAAAACCACAACTTATGTGTTATCGACCTTGATGAAATTGAAATTTACGGACGATGAAGCACCTAAGTTTTTAATATTGGCTCCAAATGAAGAACGCATCGATGAGATTGTTGAAAAATTTCACCAACTAAGCAAAAATAGAGATCTCCGTATTATCGGATTACGTGCCGGCGGTAGTATGGAAGAAGAAATAGAAGAATTAGTTGCAGGAAAGGACATTGTCGTTGCGACGCCAAACCGTGCACGTGCCATCTATCTCAAATTAGCACTCAATCTAAACCGTATCCAAACCTTGATTATTGATGATGCCGAAGAAATCATCAAACAGGGAATGCAAACCCCTGTACGGGAATTAGCTGAAAGTTGTGGCAAAGTCCAACACCTTGTTTTCAGCACCGTTGAGCATCAAAAACTGTATGACATGATTGATACCCATCTCAATGAAGATTATGCATTGGTGGAAGTCGACGAATTGGAAAACGAAGCCATTGATACGTTGGATCTTTTGCGCTATCAGCTTCCTAATTTTACCACAAAAATAAATCTGCTAAATTACCTGCTACAGGATAAAGAGGTTTTCCAAAAAGTAATTGTTTTTGTAAATTCAAAACTTACGGCACAAAAGCTGGCTACGAGTTTATTTAAACAGACCAAAGAAGAAATCGCCATTCTTAATCCACTGTTTTATGATGATTTTGGCTACGAAACAACAGCAGATTTTATAGAAAATGAGCAAAGCCGCATACTGATCATTGCCCGGGAAAACTCCGATGCTGTTGATATTGTAAATATTCCCTTTATCTTCCAATTTGAACTGCCGAATGAAAAAGAAGAGTTTTTAAACTATATCATCAAAAATGACGATAATGAGGAAACAATAGTCTTAACCTTTTCCACCGACCTGGAACTCCCCATGGTCAGAAAAATAGAACAGGCTGTGGGTAAAAGAATGGATCTACTGGATTTACCTGAAGATCTTCAAATCTACAATCCAATAAATGATAAAAAGAAAAAGTCTACCAAGGAAGAACAGCAGCAAGATGATTCCCGTGGTGGAGCATTTCATCAAAAAAAGGAAAGTAATGCCAAAACTTTCAATTACGGTGGCGGCGAAAAAGCAAAAATGAAGATGAAATTGAAAAAGAAATAAATAAAAAAGGAAAGTACAACTTTCCTTTTTTTATTTTAACACCTTTTTTAACAGGTTAATATAAGCATTTGCAATATGTTCCATTCCCTGATCATTGGGGTGGGCATAATCCACTGTTGAGTTGAGGTCCAGTCCTAAGTCTTCGCTAGACAGCATAAAAATCTGCTTAATCCCCTGTGACTTTAATTTCTCGTAAGTTGCCTTCAACACCTGGCTGCTTTGCAGATATTCCTTATTTTTGTCTTCGTTAAATACCGTACTGATATTCCCAGAGCTATGCTGCGTCAATATAACTGGGGTTGTCGGATGTTCCTTTCTTAAAAATGTAACGGTATGAACCAACAGGGAATCCAGTTGTTTTTCACTGAGCGACTTAGTTACCGAAAGATTGGGAATACAGTCCAATATATAACAGGCCGCGTCCACCTGATTCATCAATGATAAGATAGGCTGCTCGAGACGACCATTACCCGAAAAACATAAATTTATAATTTCGTTATTAACAGCCCTCCCGACTTGGCTTGTCCAGGCGAGACCTGGCCGACTGCTGCATGCCCCTTGTCCAATGGAAGTGCCATACACCACAATAGGTTTCGAAGTCGCTGTATAGGTATAGCTTAGCTTAGATTCCTTTGGAATACCAATTTTCAACCATTTAACGGTATTATACAAAGGGAGATACAAACGATATTTAAAGTTATTATTCTCACCTATATTCTTCCACGTATAAGAAATCGTGTCTGAAAAATCATAATTACCATAAGCCCATTTCCAGACTTTATTCGTTGTGTCATAAGCATAAAGATCCAGTCCACTCACACCTGTAGTCGGCATATGGGGCATATTTAATCCGCCCGTTACCTGATATTGAACTGTCATTTCTGGGGCTGAAGTTTGAAAATCAATGTAAAGTCCAGCAGAATTTTGGCCAAGCTCCCAGACCGGTTTACGGACCTTCTTTTCGAGCTCATCCGGAAGTCGACTAAAAGCTGTAAGCTGCTGATTATCGACACGGCCTTCGATATGCTTATCTTCAAGAGGCGAAAACCAGCTATAATTTTGCTGTGCTTTGGTAATCGAAGAAAATGAGAACAGCACAAGTACCAGGAAAGAAACTTTTGAAAACATGGATTAATTTAGATTTTGAATTGGATTAAAAAAGGAGCCGATTGGCTCCTTTCTATTGCGATTTATTGATTATACTATAAAATAGCTTGTCTAACGCGCACCAGTTTTTCCATCAAGCCTTCAAGTAGATCCAGGTGTAGCATATTTGCGCCATCTGATTTTGCGTTTGCCGGATCCGGATGGGTTTCGATAAATAGACCATCAGCTCCTACAGCAATCGCTGCTTTGGCAATTGTTTCTATTAACGCAGGTTTTCCTCCTGTCACTCCTGAGGTTTGATTCGGTTGTTGAAGTGAATGTGTACAATCCATCACTGTAGGTACATTAAAAGAACGCATTTCAGGAATTCCCCTGTAGTCAACGATCAGATCCTGATAGCCGAATGTATTCCCTCGATCTGTTAAAAATACCTTTTCGTTACCAGACTCCACAATCTTATCTACAGCAAACTTCATGGATCCGGCACTTAAAAATTGTCCTTTTTTTACATTGACGACTTTATTGGTTTTTGCTGCCGCGACCAATAAATCCGTTTGTCTACATAAAAATGCTGGAATCTGAAGAACATCGACATAAGCCGCAGCCATATCTGCCTCATGACTTTCATGGATATCTGTTACCGTAGGAACTCCAAAGGTCTTCCCTACTTTCTCCAAAATTTTCAATGCTTTTTCATCTCCGATGCCCATAAAAGAATCCAAACGAGATCGATTGGCCTTACGATAAGAACCTTTAAAAATATAAGGGATATTGAGTTTATCTGTAATAGTAACAATCTTTTCAGCAATCCGCAAAGCGATTTCTTCTCCCTCAATTGCACATGGCCCTGCCATTAAAAAGAAATTCTGCGATGTTCCATTCTTTATCTCAGGAATGTATTTATTGATCATATGAAATATATAAAATTTTTAATTACCCAATTCCGATAAAAATTTGATACGCATCAATTGAAGGTCTTCAAAAGTATAATCGTCGCCTCCTAATTCTTTAAGCGCATCCTCGATGGAATCAGTTTCCGCTGTTTTAAAGTAATCGTATACCTCTTCTTGACGGTCTTCATCAATAATTTCGTCAATAAAATAATTGATATTTATCTTGGTCCCGGCATTGACGATCGTTTCAATTTCCTTCAATATTTCCTCGTAGGTAATTCCCTTTGCTGCTGCAATATCATCCAGTGCAATCTTGCGGTCAATATTTTGGATGATGGCTACCTTTAGCGCAGATTTATTTGCTGTGCTTTTGATGACCAGATCCACCGGTCGGTCAATTTCATTTTCCTCCACATAGTCTTTGATCAGCGCGATAAAGGAAGCACCAAATTTAATCGCCTTACCATTCCCTACCCCCTGAATCTGTTTTAATTCGTCGATATTGACCGGATAGTGCGTACACATTTCCTCTAAAGAAGGGTCTTGGAAAATTACAAACGGAGGTAATGATTTACTCTTAGCAATCTTTTTACGCAAATCTTTGAGCATGCCCAGCAGCGTCGTATCAAGAGCTCCAGTGCCATGACCAGCGTCTTCTCCATTCGCACTCTCACCGCTTTCAATAGGATGATTTAAAACAAATTTCAACTGATACGGATTGTCCAAATAACGTAGACCAATATCCGTTAATTTCAGTAAACCATAGTGGTCAATATCTTTTTCAATGAAATTATCCAGTACAGCCTGTCTTAACAAAGACTTCCAATAAATGACACCTTTCTCTTTTCCTGAACCAAACAACGGGTGCTCGTCATGTTTATAGGAGGATACAGGTTGATTGTTTTGCCCGATCATCACGTTAATGACATGATGGTCATCAAATTTCTCCCCCTGTTCCTTAATAAAGCTCAATACATTTTTTAGGGATTCCTCGGCTTCAAAATATTCTTTTTCCGAACGACAGTTGTCGCACATGTTACTACAGCCTTGTTCATCAAAATTTTCACCGAAATAATGAAGAATCTGTTTACGACGGCAGACAGCTGACTCGGAATAATCAATGACTTCTTTGAGTATCTGTGTACCAATCTCACGTTCGGCCACAGGTTTATCTTTCATGAATTTAGTCAGCTTTTCAACATCTTTCTCTGAATAAAAAGCCAGACAATAACCATCTCCCCCGTCACGACCGGCACGACCGGTTTCCTGATAGTAGCCCTCCATAGATTTTGGAATATCATGATGGATAACATAACGGACATCCGGTTTGTCAATCCCCATTCCAAAAGCGATTGTCGCAACGATCACTTCAACATCCTCCATCAAAAATTTATCCTGTGTATCAGCTCTTGTTTTAGCATCAAGGCCCGCATGGTATGGAAGCGCTTTAATGCCGTTCAGGTTTAACACCTCACTTATTTCTTCTACTTTCTTCCTACTCAAGCAATAGACGATACCTGTTTTTCCTGATTTCGTTTTGATAAACCGTACAATTTCTTTGACTACGTCTTTTTTGGGACGTACTTCATAATACAAATTGCTCCGATTAAATGATGATTTAAATAATACCGCATCATTCATCTGTAAGTTTTTACGGATATCAGATTGCACTTTAGGAGTCGCCGTTGCTGTCAACGCAATAATTGGAATATTAGCGCCAATCTCATTGATCACCTGACGTATTTTGCGATACTCGGGTCTAAAATCATGTCCCCATTCTGAAATACAGTGTGCTTCGTCCACCGCGACAAAAGACACCGTAATCTGATGTAAAAACTCCACATTATCTTGCTTAGCAAGTGATTCCGGAGCTACATAAAGCAACTTGGTCTTTCCTGCAAGCACATCCTCCTTTACCCGGGTGATTTCACTCTTATTTAGGGAAGAGTTCAAAAAATGAGCGATGCTATCTTCGCCGCCGAACGCGCGAAGCTGATCTACTTGATTTTTCATTAAAGCAATCAAAGGGGAAATTACAATTGCAGTTCCCTCGCTCATGAGTGCTGGCAGTTGATAACAAATTGATTTCCCTCCCCCGGTTGGCATAATAACAAAGGTATCCTTCTTTTGAAGAATACTAGTTATAATAGCCTCTTGATCCCCTTTAAAAGTATCAAAACCAAAAAAATCCTGTAAATTGTCGAAAAGTGATTTTTCTATTTCCATTGCGCCTTGGGCAAAAATAAGATAGATAATGAAGAAATAATCCTGAAAAATAATCTATTTTTGCAATCTATTCTAATACATAAAAGTAAGAGTATTTTTTGTGAAAAACAACTACGAAATAAAAAATATAGCTATCCAGGCTATTCAAGAAGAAGCCAAAGCAGTAGCTGCTCTGGCTCAATATATTGATGATGATTTTGTTACCGTTGTAAATAAAATCCTACACCTTCAAGGACGGGTCGTCGTCACAGGCATCGGAAAAAGTGCCATTATCGCACAAAAGATTGTTGCAACATTAAATTCTACCGGGACACCGTCCATCTTTATGCATGCTGCCGATGCTATTCACGGAGATTTAGGTATCATCCAACAACATGATCTGATTATTGCCATATCCAAAAGTGGCAATACGCCAGAAATCAAAGTACTGGTTCCTTTTCTGAAACAGACGAAAAATACCTTAGTGGCTTTGGTGGGCAATACAGCTTCCTACCTAGCCAAAAATGCGGATTACATCCTGAACACCACCGTAGAAAAAGAAGCCTGCCCAAATAATTTGGCACCAACATCCAGCACTACTGCGCAATTGGCCATGGGCGATGCGCTGGCCGTTGTATTACAGGAATGCCGTGACTTTACAGATCAGGATTTTGCTAAATACCATCCCGGTGGTGCCTTAGGTAAAAAACTCTATTTAAAAGTTGCGGACCTATCTGATCAAAATGGCAAGCCGAGTGTACAATTAGATGCAAATATCAGAGACATTATCATTACTATTACCCAGTTCAGATTGGGGGCGGTCGCTGTCTTAAACGGCACAGAGATCCAGGGTATTATTACCGATGGGGATATCCGTCGCATGCTTGAAAGATATACGGACCTGGCAACGATCCATGCTGCCGACATTATGGGGAAATCACCAAAGGTCATCGACAAAAATGAACTTGCGGCCAATGCCCTCCATATTATGCGGGAAAACAACATCAATCAGTTATTGGTATCCGACAAAGGGAACTACGATGGCGTTGTCCATATACAGGATCTGCTGAAAGAAGGCATAATATAACTGTAATAAAGTTGTTAGATGTAGAATAAATTGGCAATAAACAGTACATTTGGCATATCAGTTGTACTAGTTTAATCACAAAGTAATATCTTAAGAAGTATGAAAAAGTATATAACAATTTTAGCAGTGATCATTTCCTTTATCGGTTTTTCATCTATGCAGGCCGGACAAGGAGAGTTTAAATTTGAAAAAGAAACGCATGATTTCGGCAAAATTCCCGCTGGAACTCCTGTATCCTATAATTTTAAATTTTCAAACACAGGCAGCGAGCCTATTATCATTTCGAATGTAGTGCCTACCTGTGGTTGTTCGGTTGCCGAATTTACTAAAACTCCGATCAAACCAGGGGAAACAGGAACAATCAAAGTGACGTACAACGCGGCAGCTAAGGCGCCATTTACCAAAAGCTTCACGGTACAGTCAAATACAAAAACTCCTGTAAAGACACTTTATATTAAAGGGATTGTAGAATAAAAATTCGACAGATAAAACGAAAAAAGCCACATCCTGATGTGGCTTTTTTCGTTTTATTTTGGTTAGCTTTGCACAACTAATTTTAAAAAAACTATAATGCCAGTAATATCAGAAAAAGGGCTAAATATGCCTGCGTCACCCATCAGAAAACTGACGCCTTATGCTGATCAAGCAAAAAAAGAGGGTAAAAAGATATACCACTTAAATATCGGGCAACCAGATATCCAGACACCTGAAATTATGCTTAATGCTTTGAAAAATATTGATTTCAAAGTATGGGCTTATACGCCTTCTGAAGGTACTGCCTCCTACCGAAAAAAATTAGCCGAATACTATAACAAGCTAAATTATAATATTGAACCGACCGATATCCTCGTGACAAATGGCGGCTCAGAGGCAATCACAATCACCATGCAGGCTTGTTTAAATGAAGGGGAAGAAGTCATTATTCCAGAACCTTTTTATGCAAACTATAATGGTTTTGCCTGTTCATCTGATATTGTGATCAAACCGATCATGTCTTATATCGAAAGTGGATTTGCATTGCCTTCTATTGCTGAATTTGAGAAAGTAATTACAGAAAAAACAAAAGCTATCTGTATCTGTAATCCCAACAACCCGACAGGCTATCTTTATTCTAGGGAGGAACTAGAAGCTTTACGGGAACTTTGTCTGAAATATGACCTTTACCTGTTCTCCGATGAGGCTTATCGCGAATTCTGCTATGATGGCCGCGAATTTATATCCCCAATGCATCTGGAAGGCCTCGAAAATAATGTTGTTATCTTCGATACAGTTTCAAAGCGTTATTCCGCATGCGGTGCACGTATCGGCTGTATAATTACTAAAAATAAAGAGTTATATCAGACTGCATTGAAATTTGCTCAGGCTCGTTTAAGTCCATCGCTGGAAGGACAGATTGCGGGCGAAGCGGCAGTCGATACCCCGGACAGTTATTTTGAAGCCGTGTCCAAAGAATATACGGCCAGAAGAGATACGTTGGTCAGTGGATTAAATGCAATTGAAGGTGTATACTCTCCTAATCCCGGAGGTGCATTTTATGTGGTTGCTAAATTACCGATCGACAATGCGGATAAATTCTGTCAATGGATGTTGGAAGAGTTTTCCTATAACAACGAAACGGTCATGATGGCTCCGGCAACTGGTTTCTATAGCACGGAAGGTGCGGGAACAAATGAAGTCCGCCTAGCTTATGTACTGAACCAGGATGATCTTAAAAACGCCTTAACCTGTCTGGAGAAAGCCCTGGCAATTTATCCCGGAAGAACAAATTAAAAGTAAAGTCTAAAGGCCCATCGAAGCCAGTCTCCGAAAAAGAGCTGGCTTTTTTGTCTTTTAGCAGTATCTCAAAGCCTGTTTTCTCCTGAATTTGAAAAAATCAAAACTAAATTTCGAGCGACATTGTTCTTAATACAGTATAACTAAAGATATTGCATATGGATAAATTGAAGAAATTCCAATTGATGGAAAAGATAGCGAGAGAGTTGGAAGATGTCAGAAATAGCCAACAGGCTGTTTTAGAAAAGATAGGCAAAATCGAAGTTGATAATATCGAACTCGGTGATAAGAATATCGAACAGACGATTCCCGAAATCTATCAACGTACAGCGGATAATTCAGACGCTATTAAAGCGCTACTGGAATCTTTTCAAGAACAAACAGCAGAGTTTGGAGAGAAAAACAATGTCGACAAACTACTCGAGCAACAGCAGATCAATAGTATCAAATAGCTGTGGCAAAAAATACAAAAGATGCCGATTTTTCAATCGGCATCTTTTGTTATATCGTATTTATGCTTCTATTCTAGAGGCTTTAACTTTTAGATATTCCTCTTCAACAAAAAGTAGTTGTTGCTCGGGGGTAAGATTTGAGTTATCCAATACGATAGCATCTTCGGCTTGTCTGAGCGGACTCTCAGCACGTGTGCTGTCGATCCTATCCCGATTGGCAAGATTTTCCACCACCTCTTCTAGCGTGACGTCCTCCCCTTTTTCAGTTAATTCCAGGTATCTTCTGGCTGCCCTAACTTTAGGATCTGCGGTCATAAAAATTTTCAGATCGGCATCGGGGAAGACGGTGGTGCCAATATCCCGGCCATCCATAATAATATTTCTCCGGCGACCCAATTTTTGCTGTTGAGCCACCATTGCTGTTCGCACCGTTTTAATTGCACTAACCTCACTAACTTTATCAGAAATATACATTTGACGGATTTCTTCCGAAATATCTTCATCGTTGAGGTGAATCTCGGTTTTGGCGGCATTTGGAATAAAGTCTATATGAATATCCTTTAAAGCACTTTCAATCGCTTCCTGATCATCTAAGGCAATATGATGACGAATAAAATAGAGCGTTACAGCCCTGTACATCGCACCGCTATCAATAAAGGCGAATTTTAATTTTTTAGCCAGTGCTTTGGCAAGCGTACTTTTTCCGCAGGAGGAAAAGCCATCTATGGCGATAATAAAATTGTGTCTTGTACTCATTATTCATTTCCTCCTATGATGACACCGGGCTTATTCACCAACGGAACCTTAGTTAGGTTACCATCCACAATGCTTTCCGGTAAAAAGATATACTTTTTATCGTAAATCGTATTATCGATATAAAAGCTCAACCAGTATTCGTTGGTTAGGCCAAAGACCTGTTCGTCGATGGCTTCAACGCGATCAAAGGATTTGGCTTCGATATTTCCGATAAAATGCCGCAAAGTAGTAGTTGTCACCTGTCTTCCATCTTTTTCACCATAGCCCCTTGAACTGATCAGCACATTCTGTATCGCTATATTCTTATCGTTAATAACATACACCGTCCAGTTCTTTGTCTCCACGGTTTCGCCTTCCAAAACCACGGCAATCATAATATCTTTTACTATATTTTCTGGCAAATCTGCTTTCATCCCTATTTAGACTTTGTCGTTTTTTTAGTTGTAGCCTTCTTTGCTGTTGTTTTTTTGGCAACCGTTTTCTTTTCTGCGGTTTTGGCTTTAACGGCTTTACCTTTCGGCGCATCTGCTTCCGCCCATTTCAACACATCAGCATAGCTGATTTTTTCGATCTCCGTGCCTTTCGGGATTTTTAAGTTCTGCTTGCCAAAACGAATAAATGGTCCCCAACGCCCTTGTTCAATCTGTGCCTCTGGATTTTCATCGAATACACGGATCACTTTTTCAATGTCTTTTTGGCGTTTCTCCTGAATAATCTGAATACACTCCTCTTCGGTTACATCCAGCGGGTCTACTCCCTTTGGCAAGGAATAAAACGCTGAGTTATGACGGATATAAGGCCCAAAGCGACCAACAGCAACGGTCATTTCTTTATCTTCAAATACACCAACTTTTTTCGGCAATTTGAATAACTCCATCGCATCGTCAAAAGTGATTGTCTCGATCATCTGGCCTTTACGCAAAGATGCAAAGCGAGGTTTTTCTTCGTCATCCGGTGAACCGATCTGTACCAAAGGACCAAATTTTCCGATACGTACCGAGACAGGTTTACCTGAAACCGGATCTACACCTAACTCACGCTCATTATTGGCACGGTCGGCATTTTCCAACGTATCCTCTACCTCCGAGTGGAATGGCCCATAGAAATCATGCAACATCTTTGTCCATTCGGTCAGCCCATGCGCGATATCGTCAAACTCTTTCTCAACATTTGCCGTAAAGTGAAAGTCGACAATACCGTTGAAATGCTCTACGAGGAAGTCATTGACCACAACACCGATATCAGTTGGAAACATTTTCCCTTTTTCTGCTCCGGTAATTTCTGTTTTCGTTACTGCTTTCACTTCATCGTGCTCAAGGGTCAGCACACGATAGTTACGTGACCTTCCCTCCCTTTCTTCTTTGACGACATAACCACGATTTTGGATCGTAGATATTGTTGGTGCATAAGTCGAAGGTCTACCGATCCCCAGTTCCTCTAATTTCTTCACCAATGCAGCCTCCGTATAACGGGCCGGTGGACGTGTAAAACGTTCCGTCGCGGACATATTCTTTAATACTAACTGTAAACCTACAGTCAATGGTGGAAGAATGGCATTATCACTGTCCTCATCAAATGTTGTCTCCTGATCATCGTCCACAGACTCCATATAGACTTTCAGAAAACCATCGAATTTCATGACCTCACCTGAAGCATTTAGGTCTTCGGAACGGGTGGAAATCGAAATTTTTGCGAGTGTACGTTCAAATTCCGCTTCACTCATCTGGGAAGCAATGGCCCGCTTCCAGATCAGTTCGTACAATCGTTTTTCAGCAGAATCGCCTTCAATGGTATGTTCCGAAAAATAAGTTGGACGTATCGCCTCGTGCGCTTCCTGCGCGCCCGAAGTTTTGGTTTTATATCTCCTTACTTTATGGTACTTGTTACCATAAGCTGATTTAATTTCCTTTTCAGCAGCCTCTATTGCTGTATCACTCAGATTGACCGAATCGGTACGCATATAGGTAATACGTCCGGATTCGTAGAGACGTTGGGCCACTTGCATGGTACGTGCCACGGAGAATCCAAGCTTTCTACTGGCCTCCTGTTGTAAGGTCGAAGTTGTAAATGGCGCTGCTGGCGAGCGTTTGGATGGTTTTGTCTCTAGATTTTTAACTGTAAACAACGCTGCTTTACAGTCTTCTAAAAATTGGGTTGCCTCGGCTTCTGTCGCAAATCGTTGCGGAAGCTCTGCTTTAAAGCTATCCTTGATCTTTCCTGTATGAAAGAAAGCAACAATCTTAAATGCCGCTTCAGGTTCGAACTTGTTAATCTCCCGCTCCCGGTCAACAATCAACCTCACAGCAACAGATTGCACACGACCTGCAGATAAAGATGGCTTCACCTTCTTCCATAAAACAGGCGACAGCTCAAAGCCTACCAATCTATCCAATACACGTCTGGCCTGTTGTGCATTAACAAGATTATAATCTATTTTACGGGGGTTCTCGATGGCTTTTAATATTGCAGGTTTCGTGATCTCATGAAAAACAATACGCTTTGTACTTGCATCTTTAAGTCCCAATGTCTCAAATAAATGCCAAGAAATAGCTTCCCCTTCACGGTCCTCATCGGATGCGAGCCACACAGTTTCGGCTGCCTTAGCTAATTTTTTCAGCTCGCTTACGACTGCTTTTTTATCAGATGGAACTTCATACTTCTGTTCGAAATTATTCGCAGTATTAATTGCATCATCGGTTTTCACCAGGTCACGGATATGCCCATAACTTGACTTGACCAAAAAATCACTTCCTAAATATCCTTCTATCGTTTTTGCTTTCGCTGGAGACTCAACTATCAATAAATTTTTCGCCATCTAATTTGAGATTTGTGCAAATAAAGGGAATTCTAAAAGGAATGACAATAATTTCTTGCAAAAAAGACAAAAAAAATAGATTTCGTCTTAATACATAAGTGATTTGTCCTATGACATTAACTGTATTGTCCTATTTTAAATCGGGTCATAATCGCCCCCTGACAAGCGCTTATCCTATAAAACTGATAGTTGATCATTATTAAAACTTCGTTTTTCTTCATATCAGCAATTTCAACAATTCATTTTAGTTTGTTCTATTTCGAAAACACCTATTAAAACCTGTATAATTCAAGCAACCGAAACCTGCAGCCTAAAAAAAGTAAAATAGGTTATGTATATTCGCTTATTCAAAAAAGGGTAATTCACCCTTAATTTTGGTTTAAAATAATAAATAATGAAAAGAAGTCTTGTTAGAACAGTCTTTTTTGGTATAATATTACCATTTGCATCTTGCTCAGTTATGAAAGATTCCGCAAAAACAACCAACAACTTTCCTAAACTCAGTTTGGAAGCCCATCGTGGTGGACGTGGCCTATACCCCGAAGAGTCTATCGCAGCAATGAAAAATGCTATTGATCTGCCGCAGGTAACAACACTGGAAATGGACTGTCAAATTACAAAAGACCGAAAGGTTGTCGTCTTTCATGACGATTATCTCAATCCCAAATTTGTACTAAAACCAGATGGCACCGAGATCCCCGAAAAAGATAAATCGCTGAAAATATTTGCAACGAACTACAAGGACCTAATCAAATACGATATCGGTTCCAAATTTTATAAAGAGTTTCCCGATCAAAAAAAACAGGTTACACACATTGCGAAACTCGCCGACCTCATCGATAGTACAGAAGCCTACGCCCTCCAAAAGAGAACAACGCCTATGTTTTATAATATTGAGGTGAAAAGCAGTACGGATAAAGATGGGATAGCGCATCCCCGGGTAGAAGAATTCGTTGATTTAATGGTACAGGTTATCACAGAAAAAAGAATTGCAGCACGTACCGTGATTCAATCTTTTGATATCCGGGCGGTCAGGTATCTAAACAAAGCCTATCCACAAATCAAAGCATCTTATCTGATTGACGCCAATTACACGAAAAATGCAGAGGAAACAATCGCAGCACTCGGTTTCACACCCTTTATCATTAGCCCACACTATAAATTAGTGACAAGCGACTTTGTCAAGCAATACCATAAAGCAAATGTGAAGGTGATCCCGTGGACGGTAAATAACAAAGCAGATATGGAGCAATTAAAGACGTTAAAGGTAGATGGAATTATCAGTGATTACCCAAATCTGTTCTAAGGGTTCAATTGTTTCAATACCATAAACCACTCTTCCACTTGCTGTTCGCTTAACTCCAAAGGACCAAAATAGAGTAGCATATCGTTTAGACTATATGCTACTCTATTTTGGTCTTACTTTTAAGGGCACTATCGATATACTCGCGCCCTTTTTGAACCAAAAACTCTGCCCGATGATAGTCCCATAAATTACAGATATTGTAAGGAATATCTACCACGACATCCGGACGATAGAGGTCAATAATCATACGGCTCATTTTTCTACGCATCACATAATAGGAAGCCTGTAGAATATCTAAGGAATTTGAGGTTTTTGTATCCAGTTTTTTAATCACAGAATACTGTTTATCCGGTTTTGATTCCAGATTAACCGCGATAATTAAATTCTCTTTTCTCGTGACATGATTGATGGGCAGAGGATTGAGTACACCACCATCTACATAGACGTGGGTATCTTCTTCGACTGCTGTAAAGACAGCCGGAATTGCAATAGAAGCCCGAATCGCGTCATACATACTTCCAAAGTCCAGTACAACTTCTTTTTCATAATTCAGATCCGTAGCAACAGCTTTGAATAAAATCGGGAACGTTTCAATATTCGCATCTGGAATCACCGATTTCAACGCATTGAAGACTTTGATCCCTTTCATCATTCCCAGGCCTTTCCAACTGAAATCCATCATATTGAAAACTGATTTCTTTGTGAGGTTATGCATCCATTCCTCGAGCACATCCATCTTTCCCTGTGCATAAATTCCACCCACCAATGCACCAATGGAACAACCGACAATTTCATCTATCTCAAAGCCCATTTCCTCCAGCTTACGAATAACGCCGATATGTACTAATCCCCTTGCCCCACCTCCGCCTAGGACAAGCGTTACTTTACGGTTCAAAAAATCTTTCTCTGACATATACTTAGACCTGCAATATAATGATGTTGACATTGACCCAACAATGTAATCCGATATTCACCGTTATTATATGTATTTTTGATTACAATATACGGAGTAAAATAAGAAATATGAAAATAGAAATCTGGTCGGACATCATTTGTCCATTTTGTTATATTGGCTTGACAAAGCTTGAAGACGCATTACAGGGATATGAACGTGAAGTACAGGCAGAGATTACATGGAAATCCTATCAACTCAACCCTGATTTTCCTGAAGATGCTCCCGGAATGCCGACATATGACTATCTTGTCCGGACAAAAGGAATGAGTATGGATGATGTGCTGGCAATGACGGGACAACTCAGTGCACAGGGAAAAGAACTCGGCATTACCCTAAATTTTGATAAGGCAATTGTTGTAAATACCAAAAAGTCACATCGCCTTATTCATTTTGCCCAGGCAAATGACAAAGGAACAGCACTCAAAAAATCATTATTCAAAGCACATTTTACCGACGGGCTAAATGTCAACGATAACGCCACCTTAATTGTATTAGCTAGACAGGAAGGTTTGGATGAACAAAAGGTTCAGGAACTTTTGGAATCCGATCAATATGCCTATGAAGTCAGTCAGGACATTCAGGAAGGTGTCAACCTTGGCCTTCGCGGTGTACCGTTCTTTGTATTTGACCGGAAATATGCAATTCCCGGTGCGCAGCCCCTGGAGGTTTTTCACAATACGATCAAAGAGTGTTTGGCGAGCCAAGCTACCCCATTACAGCGAAGAGGCGAAGAAGGGGCTTCCTGCGATCCTGAAACAGGAAAATGTGAGTAAAGAAAGAAAAAAGTTTTAGTTTAATTTACTATTTTCGCAAGCTTATAAGGACAAACAAATTTGGTATAAATGCAGTTAACCAAACTAGAAATAAAAGGATTTAAGAGTTTCGGAGATAAGATCACGATCAACTTCAATGACGGTGTTACCGCAATCGTTGGACCAAACGGATGCGGGAAGTCCAATGTAGTGGATGCAATACGCTGGGTGCTTGGTGAACAAAGTACAAAGATGTTACGCTCTGACAAAATGGAGAATATCATCTTTAACGGAACCAAAAATAGAAAACCAGCGAATCTTGCCGAAGTATCCTTAACCTTCAACAACAACAATAATATCCTCCCAACGGAATTCTCTACCGTTACGGTCACCCGTAAACTATTCCGAAATGGGGATAGTGAATATCGACTCAACGATGTAAAATGCCGTTTAAAAGATATCACAGATTTATTTTTGGATACTGGCGTTGGTGCGGATAGCTATTCCATCATTGAGTTGAAAATGATTGATGAGATCATCAATAACAAAGACAATTCGCGCCGGAATCTTTTTGAGGAAGCCTCCGGAATCTCAAAATATAAGGTGCGTAAAAAACAGACGCTGGCCAAACTGCGCGATACCGAAGCTGATCTCAGCCGCGTAGACGACCTTCTCTATGAGATTACAAAAAATCTCAAATCCTTGGAGAATCAGGCTAAAAAAGCGGAGAAATATACCCTGCTCAAACAGGAATACCGTCAAAGCAGCATTGATCTCGCATATTACAGAATTGCTGATTTTTCGACGGAACTTGACCGACTTCAAACGCAGGAATCCAAAGTCCAGAAAGATGCCTCAAATTCACAGCAATTAATCCTGAAAGCAGAAACAGAATTGCAGTCTTTGCGTCAGATAAACCTGGAACAGGAGAAAAATCTCTCTGTACAGCAAAAAGCAACCCAGGAATTTGTCAACAAAATCCGTGGTTATGAATCGGAAAAGAAGATCAAAAATGAAAAGGTAAAAAATCTTCAGGATAAAGAAAACAGATTAAATCTGGATATCAATACGGACAAACAACAGCTGAATCACGTCCTTTATACCATAAAAAGGTTGAATGAGGAGTTGTTTGATGAACAGCATAAACTGGATTCATTCAAAGACAATCTGGAATCCAATAAATCTGAAGTGGATGCCCTACGCGGTCAGCAACAGTCTGCAAAAGGTAAACTGGATATCTTTAACAAAAGTAATGCAGAACTTCAGGCTAAGATTTATAAACTCGAAAAGGATCTGGCTGTTTTTAATATCCAAAAGGAGGCCCTTCTTCAGGAAGCTGTACGCAATAGTGTGGATACCGAAGCAAAGGAAACCGAACTGGTTCAATTTGACAGCGCTGTAGCAGAATTGGAAGGCCGTGTGGAGGCTCAGCAGTTGCAATATGATACAGCCTATCAGCTTGAAGAGCAACTACAGGCACAAATCCTTGAATGTCAAACGAATCTAGAAGAATTTAAAGCGCAGCTTGCAAAAGACCTCAGGTTAGTTGATGCTAAACAGAATGAATATAACCTAACAAAATCCCTTATTGACAACTTAGAAGGTTTCCCGGATTCGATTCGCTTTTTAAAGAAAAATGCTGGCTGGAAAAAACAACCGCCTCTTTTCTCTGATGTGCTATTCTGTCAGGAAGACTATCGCGTTGCCATTGAAAATTACCTGGAACCGATCATGAACCATTATGTTGTTGAAACACAACAGGATGCCGTTCAGGCCATCCAATTGCTAAGCGATGCCGCAAAAGGTCGGGCCAATTTCTTTGTTCTTGAAGCGATTGATACTGCTATTACACGCCCCCTTCCGCCACAGGACAATCTCATGTCCGCGTTGGATGTGATCACAGTGGACGAAAAATATAAAGCACTTTGTACCCTACTCCTGCAACATGTATATATTTTAAAGCAGGAAGGCGAAAAGGAAATGGAGCAAAAGCTTCCTGAAACCGGACAGGTTATCTTGCAAAAGAATGGTCGCTACGCCAAACATCATCTGGGGCTATCGGGTGGTTCCGTTGGATTATTCGAAGGAAAACGCATCGGTAGAGCAAAAAACCTGGAAGTTCTTTCGCAGGACATTAAGACACTCAATCAGGAGATTGCAAAACTTGAAGATAAAATAACTGCTGAAACAGCCCGTGTAGAGGCTTTGCGTAGCAATTCACAAAAAGAACTTATTGATGAATTACGCTTTCAACTGAACAGACTCAATAACGAGCTGATTACGGTGAAAACCAAACAAGAGCAATACCAGGCTTTCATCAGTAATTCTCAGCTACGTAAAAAAGATATTCAGGAAAAAATTGCAGCGATCGAGGCAGACCTTACTGTCGCCGAACCTCAATTACAGGAATTACGTGTTCAAAAAGATCAGAGCGTAGCCGAATTATCGGAATTACAGGATCAATTTCATGAAATTTCAGAGATCTTGAATGAAAAATCCATTGCCTATAACCAGGAAAATATCAGTTATCATCAGCAATTAAATAAAGTCTCCAATATTAGCAAAGATCTTGAATTCAGAGAGACTCAAAAAGATGATTATGAAATACGTATCGAACGAAACAGTCTTGAACTTGTTGAAGTACAGGAAGCTCTACGGACGACTATTCCTTTTGAGGACGAAGAAGATGCAGATCTTATTGCGATGTATGAGCAGAAGATTGCATTGGAAGATGGCTTAAAGGAACTGGAAGAAAAATATTACGCAGATAAACAACAAATCAATAATCTTGAGGATTCTCTTACGCAGCAACGCCGTTCAAAAGAGCAGAGCGATTTTCTAATCGCTGAGATTAAAGACAAAAAAACAGCCCTACAAATTGATCTCAATGCATTAAAAGAACGTCTTTCTGTTGAATTTAATATCGAATTGAAGGATCTTATTGAACGAGAGGATGTACCGGAAATCGCCGAGGACCAAGCTACTTTGTCCACAAAATGTAGCAAACTCAAAAAGCAGCTTGATGAATTTGGGACCATCAATTTAATGGCTAAAGAAGCTTTTGATGAGATGAATGAACGTTATGATTTTATCAATAAGGAAAAAGCGGATCTGATCGAAGCAAAAGGTTCTTTAATGGCCACCATCAAAGAGATCGACGATACCGCCAAAGTGCAATTTATGTTTACCTTCAATGCAGTACGGGACAATTTCATCAAGGTGTTCCGCTCTTTGTTTAATGAAGAGGATAGCTGTGACCTTGTCCTAACTGATCCGGGTAACCCCTTGGATTCGGATATTGATATCATTGCTCAGCCGAAAGGAAAACGTCCGTTATCAATCAACCAGCTTTCAGGTGGCGAGAAAACCTTGACTTCAACGGCATTGTTATTTTCCCTGTATCTGTCAAAACCAGCACCTTTCTGTATTTTCGATGAAGTGGATGCACCTTTGGATGATACCAATATTGATAAATTCAATAATATCATCCGCGATTTCTCCAAAAACTCTCAGTTTATTGTTGTATCACACAACAAAAAAACCATTGCCAGTACAGATATTATCTACGGTGTGACCATGGTCGAACAAGGAGTCTCGCGTGTTGTTGCAGTAGATTTAAGGGAAGTAGCCTAAAATATTGCACATAAAAAAAGTCCTGCGATTAAAATCGCAGGACTTTTTTTATGTGCAGGGAATACCACTCCCTAAACAATGCTTTTAGTATACATAATAAGCAACACCTATTCCCTGACTATAGGTAAGAAAAAAAACTTACGCGCCAAGAATATATCCGAGCAGGAAACAGCTATAAAACTGAAAGTGTATAATCATTCCTCGAAAGTAATTCAACAACTAAATAAGCTATAATATACCGCAACTCAGAGGTCTGGATCTTTTCCAGGGTTGAGGAGCACGGTTTTATCAATCAAATAAAAAGCCCAGAGTGGGGAACTCTGAGCTTTCGTTAGCCATATATTAACCTATTTTATGAAAAGTATTTGACTTTAAAACGCCGCTTGTCTAAATTAATTATATGATTACTACTACTTTAACATTTTTTAACATTTAAATAGGCTGCGTTATCCGCCCTCCTACCGTGAATTGATATATCATCCCAAAGTATTGATCTAAATCCTAGTTTGGCTGTACTGATAGCGTAATGACTAAAAACAAAAAGCCCGAAGTTGAGAACTCCGGGCTAACCTAACCAATTATTAACCTAAATTTATGAAAAGTCCAATTCTTAATCAAAACATCTTTTTGCATTGATTTCCTTTATAACGTATCCTTCTCCATCAATATTACATGTAGCCGTCCGATTTATTTCAATTTTGACATTTTTTAACAATTCAATAAGTAACTTTAGGTAAATAAAATCCTATAAAATCAACGATTATGGCAGAATATGATTTAAAAGAACTTCAGAAAATCCGTCAAAACAAAGATGTTCTTGACTATTTAGAGCAACACGGAATTTTGGAGATCAAAAAATTCAACGATATCTATGATTATGAAACAGAGCTCTATGATCTCCAGGTTACTTTACTCAAATTACAATATGATATTATCGAAAAAGGAAAACGTGTAGTCATTCTCTTCGAAGGAAGGGATGCTGCTGGTAAAGGAGGAACGATTGGTCGGGTGACCGAATATCTCAATCCCAAAAAGGTACGTATTGTCGCTTTACCCAAACCTACTGTGGAAGAGAATGGGCAATGGTATTTTCAACGATATATCAAGCATCTGCCCAATGCTGGCGAAATGGTTATTTTCGATCGTAGTTACTATAATCGTGCGGTCGTAGAGCCTGTATTTGATTTTTGTACAAAGGAGCAGCATGAATTATTCATGCAACAGGTACCGGAATTTGAAAAGCAATTGATTGATGACGGGATTATCCTGATCAAAATTTTTCTAAGTATCAGTAAAGAAGAACAGGCTGAACGATTGAAGGAACGACAGGAAGACATTCTAAAACGCTGGAAGATTGGAGTGCTGGATCAACAGGCGCAGGAAAAATGGGATGTTTATACCGGATATATTGAAAATCTTTTTAAAAAGACCGGAACTAAAAAATCGCCATGGTTTGAAATCGATAAAGACAATAAAAAGAAAGCCCGCTTAGCCGCTTTTCGGATAATTATCAATGCAATCGCCGGAAACGAAATGGAGAAATTGGACTCTTTTGTGAACAAACACAATTAGCCGCTCAGTCATAGCAATGCCCCCGGAAAGAATGGATCTTTTTGGGGGCATCATATACTAATCCCTTGTTCAGACTTTTAAACAAGTATGGAGGTTTCTAACCTTGGGCCAGCCATCTGTACTGAAACCGGCATAGAATGATCGAACTTTTCGAAATTCTCGATAAATAATTTTGCCAAGCGTTTTGCTTGTGTATCGTACGCTTCATCATTGTTCCATAATCCTCGGGCGTTTAGAATCTGCTCCGGAACATCTTCACCACAGCTTGTTGGATAATCTAATCCAAAAATCTCATGTTTACTAAAGTGAGCCTCCAATAGAGAACCATCCATTGCTGCCCGGATTAGCGCTCTTGTATAATTCAGCTTGATACGACGTCCGATTCCATAAGGACCGGCTATCCAGCCTGTATTTACCAACCATACTTTGATATTGGGATTTTGCTCCAGTTTGGCCCTGAGTAACGCAGCGTACTTCGCTGGATGCAAAGGCAAAAATGCTTGACCAAAACAGGTCGAGAAGGCTGCTGTAGGTTCCTTTACTCCCACTTCGGTACCGGCTACTTTTGCGGTATAACCACTCACAAAATGATAAACAGCTTGGTCAACTGTCAACAACGAAATCGGCGGCAATACACCAAAAGCATCCGCAGTCAGAAAGAAAATATTTTCAGGTACATTGCCAATTCCTGTCATCTCCGCGTTTTCCATAAAGTCTATGGGGTAGGAAACCCTCGTATTCTCTGTTTTACTGATATCGTCGTAATCTGGACGATCAAATTCGTCCAGAACAACATTTTCGAGCAATGAGCCGAAACGGATGGCATGGTAGATCTCGGGTTCTTTTTCCTCAGTAAGCCCTACGCATTTTGCATAGCAGCCACCTTCAAAGTTAAAAATCCCCTTTTCGCTCCAGCCATGTTCATCATCACCGATCAGCTTCCTATTTTTATCTGCCGATAGTGTTGTTTTACCCGTTCCCGAAAGTCCAAAGAATAAAGCCGTTTTACCGTCTTTGGAGGTATTGGCTGAACAGTGCATAGATAATACCTCGTGTTCAAACGGTAAAATAAAGTTTAGGATCGAAAAGATACTCTTCTTGATCTCACCGGTATAACCGGTTCCCGCAATCAGCACCATTTTTTTTGTAAAATCAATGGCTACAAAATTTTCGTTACGAATACCGTAATGTTGTGGATCCTGGATCAACAATGTCGGTGCGGCTAGTATGGACCATTGCGGTTGAGCATCACTATCAGCTACCGATCTCAAAAATAGGTTATTGGCAAAAATACTCTGATAAGCTGTCTCTGTGATCACACGAATAGACAATTGATACGCTGGGTCGGCCCCTGCCGCACAATCCCGGACATAAATTGTTCTGTTACTCAAGTGCGCAGCAACCTTTGAAAATAATGCATCAAAATTGGCCGGTGTCATCGGTTGATTGATTTCACCCCACCATACAGCATCCTTAGTCAGCGAGTCCTCGACCAAAAAACGGTCTTTGGGAGATCTTCCAGTAAATTTTCCTGTATCAGCTGCTAATGCTCCGGTATCAGACAGTCTTCCTTCCTGATTCGCTAAAGCATGTTCGACCAATTCTGAAACAGGTAATTGATAAAATACATTTCCTGTATGATCAATTTTCAAATATTTCAAATCAGGCGCGTTTCCAATGTTACCCTTTTTCATATTTTTTGTTTGTTTTAAAATGTGCCCAAAGTTAAAGGCAAATTTCGCTAAAAACAAAACTTAATTATCTAAAAATCAGGCTTATTGTATAAAAAACACAGAACCAAAAATCTAATTATCAACCACTTATAGAGATAAAATAATTTGAAATTTTTAGCATATATTTTTAGCACAATACGCGCTTGTAGCGTCCATATATTTTATATTTTTCGTAAATTGTTCCAAGCTTTACAAATATTAATAAGATGAAATTACATGCGATAGAAACAGGATTTTTTAAATTGGATGGTGGTGCTATGTTTGGCGTGGTTCCCAAAAGTATCTGGAATAAAACAAATCCCGCTGATTCCAACAATATGTGTACATGGGGTAATCGTTTGCTTCTTATCGAGGACGGGAATAGATTAATGTTAGTGGATACAGGACTTGGCGATAAGCAGAATGAAAAATTTTTCAGTTACTACTATTTACACGGTGATGCCACACTGGATAAATCGCTTAAAAATGCTGGTTTTGACCGAAACGATATTACAGATGTTATCCTAACACATTTACACTTTGACCACTGTGGGGGAGCCATCGTCCGTGAAGGAGAAAAATTATCTCCTGCTTTTAAAAATGCAGATTTTTGGAGTAATAGTGACCATTGGAACTGGGCAACAGCTCCAAATCCGAGAGAGAAAGCATCTTTTCTAAAAGAGAATATTCTCCCCATTCAAGAAAGTGGTCGATTGAAATTCGTTGAGGATAGCGCCGCCCCCTTTGGCAAGGACATTCACATCCGTTATGCGAATGGTCACACCGAAGCGATGATGCTGCCACAGATTCAATACAAAGGAAAAACGCTGCTCTATATGGCGGATCTACTGCCCTCTGTTGGCCATATTCCCATCCCTTATGTGATGAGCTATGATGTAAGACCCTTAGTCACGATGGAAGAACGTGTTAATTATTGGAATGAAATCGTCGAAAATGAATACATTCTCTTTTTTGAGCATGATCCGATTAATGAGTGCTGTACCTTACAACATACGGAAAAAGGAATTCGGGTAAAAGACATCTTTAAATTAAGCGATATTTAGGAACACATTGATAGTGTAAACTACCCTTCGCCTACCGCAGGCAACAACATAAGAGAGGGGCTATTAAAAATAGCCCCTCTCTTATGTTATTATAGATTGGAATCCTTAAAATCTAAACCCGAGGGCCCAATAATTTTCAAAAAACCAGATTTGTTGTGTGGCTTTGTCAACCCCTCTTCTACCCGTTGTACGGATATTATATAAATCTGTCCAACCGGTTTTGAAGTTTCCTTGCAGGTAAAGTCCTTTATAAAAGCGATAGTGTAAACCGACTTTTGCAGAAGCACCATATCCGGCAATATTCCAAAAGTGATTCCCCCCTTCACCAAAAAGGTGTACATCAGAACGCGGTATTAAAAGCCCGACGTCAATCCCTGATTCCATGGTTAGCACCTGTTGGCCTTTGCGATTGTTGATGATATCATCATATCGCTCCAAGCCTACTGAGGCAAAATTGTAGCCATCCGTATGTTCAAAAGTTAACATCGCAGAATCAACGGTAATCATTTCGCCATTGTATTGTCCTGCACGATGTCCAGTTGGTATGCCCGGGTTCGAAATTTCGTCACCGATATAACCTGTTATTTTCACCTGTTGTGGAATATCCATGACATATTTCATGTGATCCCAACCCAAAGAGAGGGAATAATTATCTTTGATATAATATCCAAAATGTAGATTAAACTGCGGAATAGTCAAACGACTGGGATCGAAATAGGTCGAACCAAATTTTGTCGGACGATCGGCCGCTTTTACATCATGGAGGATAAAATCATAGTTTGGACCAGTAAAATGTATATCAGATTTCGCGTAAGATGAAAAGTTATACCCCCAAAAAAAGAAAAACTTCCCTTTGTTACTTTCTGTCCTTAAATTCTTGGGTTTAAAAATGCTTTTTCCTATTTCGGGATTTTCCTGTGCAAATAAATTTGAAACACTTAATGCAAGTGCTCCAATCGTCAAAAATATTTTTCTCATATCGGCGCTAAAAACGTTGGGCAAAAGTACCTTCATTCTATTTTAGAACCAAATAAATTGCGTGGAAATTAGTAAAATATGACGAAGATCACAGAAAAGTTTTTAAGTTGTGCACAATGCAAAAAACGCTGCTTTCGGATGAAAGCAGCGTTAAAAGCTAAATTTTTATAGAATCAATTTATTTTCCCTGATTCTTACGAATAATATTCAAAGCACCGCCTGCTTTAAACCATTCGATCTGTTGTGCATTGTAAGTATGATTTGCCAAGATCTCTTCCTGTGTTCCATCCGCATGGTGCAAGACAAGCGTCAATGGCTTACCGGGAGCAAACTCAGTCAGGCCAAGGATATCAATGGTATCGTTTTCCTGAATTTTGTTATAGTCGTCCTTGTTCGCAAAGGTTAAGCCTAACATCCCTTGTTTTTTTAGGTTCGTCTCGTGGATACGGGCAAAAGATTTTACCAATACCGCGCGCACTCCCAAATGACGAGGTTCCATTGCCGCATGTTCACGGGAAGATCCTTCACCATAGTTCTCATCCCCAACGACTATTGACCCGATACCATGTGCTTTGTAGTCTCGTTGCGTTGCCGGAACAGGACCATACTCTCCTGTCAATTGATTCTTCACGTTATCAGTTTTCTCATTGAAGAAATTGACCGCACCGATCAGCATATTATTGGAGATATTATCCAGGTGACCACGGTATTTCAACCAAGGGCCCGCCATAGAAATATGATCTGTCGTACATTTACCTTTAGCCTTGATCAATAGTTTCAAACCTTTTAGGTCTGTACCCTCCCAAGGGGCGAAAGGTTCCAATAATTGAAGGCGATCTGATGTGGGTGCTACATCAACAACTACAGCACTACCGTCTACCGCAGGGGCTTGATATCCCGGATCGTCCACAGCAAATCCTTTTGTTGGTAATTCATCCCCTACCGGTGGATCCAGCTTCACTTGCTCTCCTTTATTGTTCGTTAGCGTATCCGTAACCGGATTAAAACCCAAATCACCAGAAATTGCAATTGCAGCAACCAGTTCCGGCGAAGCAACAAATGCATAAGTATTTGGATTACCGTCCGCACGTTTCGCAAAGTTACGGTTGAAAGAGTGAACTATTGTGTTTTTCTCCTGCTTATCCGCACCAACACGATCCCACATACCGATACATGGGCCACAAGCATTGGTGAAGATCGTTGCATTCAGATCTTCGAATGTTTTTAACAAACCGTCACGATCGGCTGTAAAACGAACCTGCTCAGAACCAGGATTAATACCAAATTCAGCTTTGGTGATCAATCCCTTATCAACAGCTTGTTTCGCAATGGATGCAGCACGCGACAAATCTTCATACGAAGAGTTTGTACAAGATCCGATCAGTCCCCACTCTACTTTCAAAGGCCAACCATTCTTGGTTGCCTCTTCGCGCATGCGTGAAACCGGAGTATATAGATCTGGCGTAAATGGACCGTTCAATGAGGGCTCCAATTCCGAAAGATTGATTTCGATCAATTGATCGAAATATTGCTCCGGATTAGCATAAACTTCAGCGTCAGCTGTCAAGTGCTGTTTAATGGCATTTGCGGCATCCGCAACCTCAGCACGACCTGTCGCGCGAAGGTAACGCTCCATCGACGCGTCGTAACCAAATGTTGAGGTAGTCGCGCCTATCTCAGCTCCCATATTACAGATTGTTCCTTTTCCTGTACAAGATAGAGACTCCGCACCTTCGCCGAAATATTCAACGATTGCACCGGTCCCACCCTTTACTGTCAAGATTCCTGCAACTTTTAAGATAACATCTTTTGCTGCGGCCCAACCACTCAATTTACCGGTTAATTTAACACCGATTAATTTCGGGAATTTTAATTCCCAAGGTAAACCAGCCATCACATCACAGGCATCCGCACCACCTACACCGATAGCAACCATACCCAAACCACCAGCATTCACCGTATGTGAGTCGGTACCGATCATCATACCACCGGGGAAAGCATAGTTCTCCAATACAACCTGGTGGATAATACCTGCACCGGGTTTCCAGAAACCGATACCATATTTATTTGAAACAGAACTCAAGAAGTTAAATACTTCCGAACTTTCGTTTTTAGCACGGGCTAAATCTTTATCTGCTCCTTCTTTCGCCTGGATCAAGTGATCACAGTGGACAGTAGAAGGAACCGCTACCTTTGGACGTCCTGCCTGCATAAATTGCAATAAAGCCATTTGCGCAGTTGCATCTTGCATCGCTACACGATCAGGAGCAAAGTCAACGTAAGAAACGCCGCGTTTGTACTCTTCAGTCGCATTGCCATCCCAAAGGTGGGCATATAAAATTTTCTCAGATAAAGTCAAAGGTTTGTTCACCACCTGACGGGCCGCTGCAATGCGTTCGTCATAACGGCTATACACCTTTTTAATCATATCTACATCAAAAGCCATATCTCTCTTATTTATGTTATTTAATTAAGTTACTGAAACCCGGATAGTTTTTATTTTGTCGGAATAGGCGCAAATTTAGTTAAGTTAATGCCCTCGACAGCAGCTTTATATTCTTCTATATTAGGAATACGACCTAAAATAGCTGAAAGTACGACAACAGGTGTAGATGCCAACAAAGATTCACCTTTTTTACCGTCTCTATCCTCTACGACACGGCCTTGGAACAAACGTGTGGAAGTAGCCATTACTGTATCACCCTTCGCAGCTTTCTCTTGGTTACCCATACACAGGTTACAACCAGGACGTTCTAGGTACATGATATTTTCATATTCTGTACGGGCAGTGCTTTTTGGCAATGCATCACTGAATTCAAATCCCGAATATTTTTGCAAGAATTCCCAGTCGCCCTCAGCTTTCAACTCATCAATAATATTATACGTTGGAGCTGCAACAACCAATGGTGCCTCAAAAGTAACAACACCTTTTTGCTGCTCGATATTCCGCAACATCTTTGAAACGATTTTTAAATCGTCCTTGTGTACCATACATGAACCCACGAAACCTAAATCTACCTTTTTGTTTCCACCGTAGTAAGAAAGATCACGGATGGTGTCGTGTGTATAACGTTTAGAAACGTCGGCGTTATTGACATCTGGATCCGCAATCATTGGTTCTTCGATAAGATCCAAGTCAACGACAACCTCAGCATAGTATTTCGCATTGTTATCTGGCGTCAATGCAGGTTTAGTGCCAGATTTGATTTCTTCGATACGCTTGTTCGCTTTATCGATCAAACCTTGCAAAACCTTGTTTTTATTTTCCATACCCTTATCAATCATGATTTGGATACGGTTTTTAGCGATTTCTAACGATTCGATTAAGGTCTCGTCCTGAGAAATACAGATTGACGCTTTTGCTTTCATCTCCGCAGTCCAGTCCGTAAAAGTAAAGGCCTGATCGGCAAGCAGTGTACCAATATGAACCTCAATAATTCTACCTTGGAAAACGTTTTCTCCAGCAAATTGCTGCAACATCTGCGCTTGGGTAGCATGTACAACATCACGGAAATCCATGTGTTCCTTCATACTGCCTTTAAAAGTAACTTTTACAGATTCAGGAATTGGCATCGAAGCCTCACCTGTAGCCAATGCCAATGCAACAGTACCCGAGTCGGCACCAAAAGCCACACCTTTAGACATACGCGTATGGGAGTCACCACCAATGATGATTGCCCATTCGTCAATCGTAATATCATTTAATACTTTGTGGATAACATCGGTCATGGAGTGATAAACGCCTTTTGGATCGCGCGCAGTAATCAAACCAAAATCGTTCATAAATTTCATCAATTTCGGAATGTTCGCTTGGGCTTTCTTATCCCAAACAGATGCTGTATGACAACCTGATTGGTAGGCACCATCAACTGTCGGTGAAATTACTGTCGCAGCCATAGCCTCCAACTCCTGTGCAGTCATTAAACCTGTCGTATCTTGAGAACCGACAATATTTACTTTCACACGAACGTCAGAACCAGCATGCAATACTTTGCCCGGTGTTACACCCACCGCATTTTTGTTGAAGATTTTTTCTACAGCAGTTAATCCCTGACCTTCAATCGTGATTTCTTTCGAAGGCGCAAATACCGTCGGTGCTTGGATACCTAAGGTTTGTGCTGCGAAAGTTTGGATTTTTTTACCAAATACGATAGCATAAGAACCACCTGCTTTGATAAATTCCATTTTCTGTGGAGTCAAAGCCTTTGAAATATCAATTAGCTCCTGCGCTCCATTATATAATTTCTTTGTTTTTGTATTGATGGTTAAAACAGTTCCTGTAGCGACAGAATAAACTTCCTCCAAAACAGGCTCGTCTTTTTCATTGCGAACAACATTTCCATTTTCATCTACCTTCTTCACCCAGTTTTTAAGATCGATACCGATACCACCCGTAACATCAACTGTCGTCAAGAAAATTGGTGAAATGCCGTTCGTACCACCTACAATTGGTGCGATATTTACGAAAGGAACATAAGGGCTAGCTTGTTTGCCTGTCCATAAGGCCACATTGTTCACCCCCGACATCCGTGAGGATCCCACACCCATTGTACCCCTTTCAGCGATCAACATCACACTTTTACCCGGGTGTTGCGCCTGTAATTCTTTGATTTGCTGCTGTGCTTCCGGCGTGATCATACATTTACCATGCAATTCACGGTCAGAACGTGAATGCGCCTGATTACCAGGAGATAATAAATCCGTAGAGATATCACCTACACCCGCGATAAAAGTAACCACCTGAATTTCTTCCGCTACTTCAGGAAGTTTAGTGAAAAATTCAGCTTTTGCATAGCTTTCTAAAATATCTTTTGCAACAGCGTTTCCTTGCTCAAAGGCTTCCTTCAAACGAGCTGTATCCGCATCATATAAGAAAACCTGAGTTTTAAGTACCTCTGCAGCTTGATTGGCAATTGCAAGGTCAGTACCTAGCGCTAAGTCCAATAATACCTTGATTGAAGGCCCACCCTTCATATGAGACAATAGCTCAAAAGCAAACGCCGGACTAATCTCAGCAACAACTGATTCACCCAAAATAATTTCCTTTAGGAACTGCGCCTTAACACCAGCCGCAGGTGTTGTTCCAGGCAAAGTATTATAAATAAACAATCTTAAAGATTCTGCTCTATTTTCATTGTTTAAATCTTTAATCTGAGCAATTATCTCACTTAGTAATTCTGCTCCGTCAATAGGCTTAGGATGTAATCCCTGGCCTTCTCGTTCTACAACCTCTTGTACGTAATCGTTGTAAATACTCATAGATATCAATCTTTCTATTTTAAGGATAGTTCAGAAGATAAATTTTTTACCTTCTCCCACTACCGTGTCTGTAATATAATTAAGCTAATAGAATAACTCATGTAGACCCGCTACACTACCTTATAAATTAGCCCGTTCAGTTCCTGTATTCAAGCCGATTTTTTTACCGTAAATCAACTATTATGACTAAATACAAAAATAGTGAAAATCCAACTTTAAACGCATGCATTCCATTTATTTAAATCAATTTGGAATTGTTCTAAACAGCACTTATACCATCCGGTCGTTTTTTCCTGAATTTATTTTCTTCCCATTTTTCGTTATAAAAAAAGAGGTGATTTATTTTACTAAATCACCTCCGAATATCTTTATATTTTTGCTAGAGCAATATCGATATCTTTTAATGTTTTTACAGTCTCCAACGGATCTGCAGCATTGAACACAAAAGAACCCGCAACCAGCACATCAGCACCTGCTTTCAAGAGCTGTGCAGCATTTGCTGTGGTGACTCCACCGTCGATTTCAATCAACAGTCCATCGTTGACACCCTGCGCCATTGCACGGAGTTCCTGCACTTTTGCATAGGTATTCGGGATAAACTTTTGTCCACCGAATCCGGGATTGACAGACATCAGACACACCAGATCCAAATCAGCCAAAATATCTTTCAAAAGGGCTACCGGTGTATGAGGGTTCAACGCGACCCCTGCTTTACAGCCCAATTCTTTTATAGCCGCCAATGTACGATGCAAGTGCGTGCAAGCCTCATAGTGTACGGTAATTATTTCCGCTCCAGAATCTTTACAGACCTGCAAATAGCGGTCAGGATCAACAATCATCAAGTGTACATCCAATGGTTTTGTAGCATGTTTCGCGATAGCCTGCATTACCGGAAATCCAAAGGAAATATTCGGCACAAAAACGCCGTCCATAATATCGATATGAAACCAATCAGCCTCACTATTGTTTACCATGATGATATCATCGTATAATTTCGCGAAGTCTGCAGCAAGAACGGATGGCGCAATAAGATGTGATTTTGTTGACATGTTGTGTTTTTTTTTGCAAAGATAACAAGTATTTTCCGTTCAGCACAACATTCTCCGCATTTAACAGGATTCAAATAGCACCAGCAGAATCCACAAAAAATAAATTATAACTACATTTGTATATTAACTTTATATAATAAAAACATCGCTCGCAGTGGGAAGATTAAAAATAAAATATAAAAGAGAATTAAACACGACGGAAAATCTCATCCGAAAAATTGGACTCATATTGATCACTATCGTTCTGATCTGTATCTTTCTTCCCAAACAACCGCGATTCCGCTATGAATTTCAAAAGGGAAAAGTCTGGAACCATGAAAATCTTATTTCGCCCTACAATTTTGCGATCCTGAAGACGCAGGAAGAGCTCAATGCTGATAAAAAAGGAATTTTGAATACCATTCAGCCGATTTACAATGCCAATACGACAACAAGTAAAGAGCAGATTGATCAGTTCAACACCGACTTGTCCGAAAAATGGCAAAGCAGCAAGCTGGATACAACCCATGAAAATATAAATGATTATCGTAGTGCCGGAAATGCCATATTAAACCACCTCTATGGGAAAGGTATCCTCTCATTGAACAATCGGTTTCAAAACCGCAACAATGAGAAATCACCGGCTTCAAGACATTATAATTTTACGTTAATTCAAGATAAAGTCGCTACACAAAAAAACACCGCTGACTGTTATACGATCGAAAGCTCTTATGAATACATGGAAAATTTAATGCCCAAATTGACCAAAATCAAACAGAAGAGCTGGCTAGCGGAAACATTAAAAAACTATATCACCATTAATTACATTTATAACGATCAGCAGACCGAAGCACTGGAACAAAATGCCATCGCCAATATATCCGCTACCCGAGGTGTGGTCCAAAAAGGTGAACTGATTGCTGAAAAAGATAAGATTATATCCAATGAGACCTATCAAAAACTAGAGTCGCTACGCAAAGTATATGAGGACGAGGGTAAAATCAGTGGAAATCAAAACTATGTCACACTTGGGCAGTTTCTGATTATTTCACTCGCCCTTTCTATCCTAATGGTATTTCTCTTTCTGTTTCGTAAGGATATCTATTTTAACAATAGACTATTAATGATCATCATGATTGTGATCATAGGGATGCTTGCTGTGCTATCCTGGGCCATCAAGATCAAAATCCCAAATCTATACTATATTCCTTTTTGTGCGGTTCCTATTATCATTCGCATCCTATTTGACACGCGGGTCGCCCTAAATATCCATCTGTTAATGGTTCTCCTAGCTGGGCTATTCGTACCGAATAGTTTTGAGTTTGTCTTTTTACAATTTATGGCGGGCATTGTTGCAATTTATAGTATCAAAACGTTGGTGAAACGCGAACAGCTATTTGTCTCTTCTGCGATTATTCTGGCAACATATTGGATTGCATACATCGGCTTGGTCATCACAAGGAATGGCTCCATTGACACCATTTATTGGTCAGATTTACTCCCCTTTCTAGTGAGTGTACTGATTACATTGTTGGCCTATCCGATGATCTACGCCTTCGAAAAACTCTTTGGAATAGTATCTGATTTAACCTTGATGGAGCTGACAAACAGTAATTCCAAATTACTGCGGGAACTTTCCTTTAAAGCACCCGGCACATTTCAGCACTCCTTACAGGTCGCAAATCTGGCTGAGGCAGCAATTTATAAAATTGGGGGTAATCCCCTATTGGTCCGTGCAGGAGCATTATACCACGACATCGGTAAATTGACAAATCCTCAATTTTTTATTGAAAACCAAAAAACCGAAAAAAATCCGCATGATGAACTTTCCCCGGAGCAAAGTGCACAGATCATTATCTCACACGTTATCAAAGGTGTAGATGTCGCTAAGAAACATCAGCTTCCGGAAGTTATCCTTGACTTTATCCGAACCCACCATGGTACCACAAGGGTGGACTACTTTTACAATTTATTTGTTAAAAACAATCCGGACAAACTCGTGGATGAATCTTTATTCACCTACCCCGGACCGATTCCTTTCTCTAAGGAAACCGCTGTCCTAATGATGGCCGATTCAGTAGAAGCAGCGTCCAGAGCTTTAAAAGAACCCTCTGAGGAGTCCATCAATAACCTGGTAGATAAAATAATTGAACACAAATTGATGCGCGGACAATTCAACAATAGCAATATTACATTAAAGGATATCACCGAATCGGCCGTTATTTTCAAGGCTATGCTGAAAAGTATTTACCATGTTCGCGTGGATTATGATTTGAGCAAAAAAACAATGTAATTTTAATTGCTAAACAACAAATTGAAATTCAAATGCTTATTGTAACGTTACGCTTTTTTTGCATATTTTTTGATATTTAGGCTTTGCAGATTCAAATAATTGCCTTATGTTTGCAATGTCAAAACACGGAAGGGTGCCTGAGTGGCCGAAAGGAACAGTTTGCTAAACTGTCGTACTGGAAACGGTACCGCGGGTTCGAATCCCGCCTCTTCCGCCAAGACTGCAAAAAAGCTCAACGCAAGTTGAGCTTTTTTTATGCTAAACAATTCCTCAACACGCTTCTTCCCGCAACCTTTTCACCGCAGCAGATTCATGCGCTATAAGTGGAACTAACTCTTCCTTGGATAAAGATGAAGGTGCAGGGACAAAAACAACTTTAGGATAATCGATATAACGTTGGTAAAGAAGTTGAGCCCTTTGCATATGGAAATCCGATGTTACCACAATTAAAATCTGCGGATTCTGCTCCATAATCAACGCCCTGGACAATTTGAAGTCCTCTACCGTATTTGCGGAAAGGATACCATCTCCAAGTGCATGCTTCGGAACACCTTTCTCTATCAGGAATTTATGCGCATAAAAATAATGAGGCTGATCTGTCGTGTTAAAATGCGCCCCGAAACCACCGGTACAGACGATTTTAAAACCAGGGTTCCTTAAGTATAAATTGCAGGCACAATTTAGCCGGTCCTGCGCTATCTGAGCTAAATTACCCTGCGCATCGTTTGGAGCACCAAGTACTAAAATCATATTATTCATACCAGTAATCTACCGAAATTACTTAATTTATGCAATGCATTTCTAAATCCCCCCTGACATCTTCAACGCAGTGGGAGTATCGAAAACATAACAACTTTACCCTTTGGATTTGGGTGGAAAAAAGAAGGACTTTGGATTCATCTTAAAATAAATCCATACCGCTTTCGCCATTTTCGTCAGCTCTTTAGAAGACAGGTTTCTCGAACGGAATGCCAGAACCAACGACAACCCAAAGCTTACCAAAAAATTAAAAAGTCCGATAATCCCTATACCCAGAATTCCCCATATCCAGATAGCTGTGGATAATTCCATCTGATGCCCAAAAAGACCAAGCGCCAAATTTCCGCTTGCGAAAGTGATATGTCGAATATCCAAATTCAAACCGAGGAACATGCCTATGGAAGCTGTTGACCCCATAAAAACACCAAACCAAAGATTGGATACAATGCCAGCCCATTTCTTTTCATAAAAGGCAGCGATCTTATCAGTCTTCGTTTTTCCGAACAGTTTCTTCAACAAGGGATGCTCCTGAATCCTGTAGTAAACCGAATTATGTTTATCGCGATTTGAAATACTGCCGGCAATAATACCCGATAGAAATAAAAATACTCCGGCAATGGAAGCGTGCAAGATGACCGGAGTCTTGGTGGGATTTAAATCATCGACCAAATGCAACCATTTGGCACTTGCAATATTCACACCTGTGAGTTGCTGTATCCCCCAGACCAACAATAGGCTGACAGGAAAAGCCATAATCACATTCCCCACAAAAGCGATAAACTGCGAGCGAAATAAACGTGCAAAAAATTGCGCAAACACCCAATACCGGTGCCTGTCGGCACCTTGATCTGCCGTCCCTTGCTCGATAGCGCTCACCAGCGATGAGGCCGTCATCGCCGGCTGCTTGGTCGCTAAGGTAGCTCCAAAAAGATAAATAACCGTAAAGCCAATCGCGTAATTCAGGCTATATAAAAATGCATGTCCGAATTCACTCGTCCCTACTTTTCCCAATAATAATTTCACAATACACATCACTCCAACAATTACGCCCCCTCCACAGGCCGAGCGAAACATCTTCCAATATTCCTGATCGGTTGACGTAATATAATGCTCCCCTGTCTGTGCAGTATGATGCGTAATTTCGTAAGCCAGTAATTGGGTACTCTGCCCTATTAATTTACGGATATTGCTTTTTCTCGAATTATAACCGATAAGCGTTTTCGCCAGATGAATCGTCTTCTCTACTTTTTGGGATTCCATATCAATCACCAAAAAAGAGAGCATCTCTTTGATACGCTCCAGCTGCTGACGGATGCGCAATAAGGACTGATTCACCTTAATGGAAATACCAAAACGGTGCGAATTGCCAAATGCGGTTTCGATATAAGCCTCACATTGTCGATGAAGCACGAGCAATTGTTTATATGAAAGATCTTCTGAACTGATGTATTTCGTTTCCGATTGCAAAATACGGTCATTTAACTCCGTAAACTCCCGCATAATTGCGATAAAGGGACTATCGAAATTCTGGAACTCCGGCACCATTTTATTGACATCAGTTTCCATTGCCCGGCCGGTAATACGTTGCACTAACAGCTCGATCCCATACAGGATCTCGATCATTTCAAAACCCGTTTCATCATCATAGATGGAATTAAACGCACATAGCCGAAATAGTTCATATAATTGCTCCATTGAAATAGTGGCTATCCAATCCGCATCTTTTGGGGAATAAAATACCTGGTTCAGCAAATATTGTAAAGTTGATTTTGCCGGTTGATAAGGCAAATAACGTTCTGTTATCCGCTTCCTGAGCTCATAAATAAAATCTGCATAACTGATAATGCCTGTGTCAGACACCAGTTGGTCAAAATCTCTCTGCCTGAGAACCCGTTTAAGGTAGCGAATAAATTGATTTCTGCAATCCGCTGACTCCTGTAGAAAATCAAGAAAAAACTGGATATCGACCTGATAGAACAACTGCACTCTTTTTGGTCGAATGATCGAAACAATTAAAACCAATAGTTCAATTTCTACATATTCGGGATTATCCAATTGATTCCTGTAGCGATCAAATAGCGTACTTACTCGCTGTTTTTGATCTATTTTTTCTTTCATAAATTCCTATAATTTGCCTACAATCGCCTTTATTAGCCCTATAAGTTTTCACGTCTTAAGATACCACATTTGAGACAAAATTGTTTTGAAATCATAAAATCTATTTCCGCTGACCTACTATCCTATTAGGTTTAATACGGGTTAAATCCCTAGCAAGAAAATACCTGAAACCAGTGATAATCCTGCACAAAAATTCTTCTATTTTTGCAACAGTGAACAGGATAATGATGAAAACAATAAATTTCACACTGGCATATTTAAGCTTATTTCCCTGGCTTCTGAAAGCGCAGGATGGTATTTCCTTTGATGACGACTTTAATCTCTGGAATATACAGAAAGGGCAAACAGCCTTCATTTTTGCTGAAAAAGCCTATATTCGCTCCGCTCCCGGACTCCAAGCGAAACAAATAGACTCTTTAAGTATTGGGGCAACGGTTACAATGACAAGCGCCCCGCTCAAAGGCAGTACAATCAAGAACTTCTACGCCCCATGGTACCAGATTAGCTACATGAAGGATGGTCAACCTAAAAAAGGTTTTATCTGGCTGGGTTTATTGGCTCTTGGCAAACAGGTTGACCGGGAAGGTTTCCAATACCTCTATGGTTTTGAACGTTTTATCAAACCGCCAAATGAGGAAGAACAGGATTACTTTTTAACCAAAGTAAAAGTATTGAATCCCTACGACTCCTTGATCGCCAGCCAATCCTACACATTTGCATTTAACGGACAACTGAGTACGCAAAGCAAACTTTTGCCAAGCATGGGATTAACTCATGTAAAACAAATCTTACGCATGGAATTTATCTCCGGCGCCTGCGGAGTTCCCAGCGAATATCATTATGTTGCCTGGACCGGCCAGAAACTAATCAACCTACCCAGCAGGTATTCTGTCGCCGATGCAGGAGTCTTCTATTACGACGAGAAACTTCTGTTCCCTACAGAACACAAAAAAAACAACCAATTGATCTATAAGTATATCGAAGAAGGAGAAACCGAAAACGACGATATCGACGAACCCAAGTACCGCATCTCCAAAAGAGAAGAGCATTTTCAATGGGATGGGGATAAATTTGTCAAGCGCTCGTTACCAAAATAATTTTTAATAAATTCAACCGATTGGAACAACACATAAAGAAGTAAAAAATGGAAGATAATAATATATACGATTTATTCTACAGTGGACAGCTTGATCTGTTTATCATTGAAGCTGAAAATCAATTAAAACAAGATGACCAGGATGTCCCTCTTTGGACACATCTCGCAGTTGCCTATCACGACCAGGTATTCTACGAAGGACACGAAGCTATTTTTGATATCATACAGGAGAAGATGATCCCTTATTTTCAAAAAGCACTTCTTATAGAGCCGGAAAATGAAACAACACTCTATCACATGTTAAATTATGTCCTCGATAATCAGACCAGATTGGAACAGATCAATCGTCCAAGGAAACACATCAATGCGGACAACAAAGAGGAGTTTATCGGCTATGCAAAAAGGTTGATCGCTATACCGAAAATGGCTCCCTATGGCTACGGATTCCTGGCGGATATTTATGAAAGTCTCCAGGATGACACTGCCCTATTGCCTGTATTGGACGAAGGCATTGCTTATTTCCGTAAAGCGTTTAAGGATAACCGCGAAGCTGCCGATCAGAATTTCTCTATATTTTGGATAAAAAAAATATATCTCCTAGACCGTACCAAACAGATTTCGGGCGCCGCGCTAACGAATTTAATCGCCGAGGAATTTGATCACTTCATCAGCGGCAATGAGATGCAATATGTTGACCTTGCCGAGATCGCTTATGAAAACAACAATATCGACCTGGCTTTAAAAGTATTGTTAAAGCTTATCAGAGGAGAAAATTCAGCTGCACATATCCACAGGGAACTGGTCAAATGGCACAGCCGCTTCGAAGATCTTATTGCTGACGGTTATGAAAACCCGGCGGTATTCTATTATCAGCTTATCATCGAACGCAATTATTCGGAAGATATCGGTATTCCTTTGGACTATTACTATTTACACGCCTTAAAACTCATTGATCAATATCCTGACTTCTACACTGGCTATCATTTTGCGGCCGCATACCTGTATGATGAAGGACAATATGAAGCCGCATTACCTTATCTCCGTCAATTGGGCGAAAGGCAATGGAATGCAACTTCATGGCGGCGCCTCGTTGAATGTACCTACCTAACAACGGGCGAAGTACTTATGCAGGTTCCGACTTTTGATGACCTACCACGCGAACTCTATAATGAAGGCGTCCATTTAGCTGACTTTGTCGACAGTCTGGAAGAGCTATCAGCCGAAGATACGCTGGCCATGCGGCAGCTTTACCTTGCTGTTTACCGCCAGGCTTATGATGCCTTCGCTGCTTACTTCGAACAGGGGAAATATGAAAGTGATTATTTCGGTGGCAGCCACAATCGTGCAATGAATTGCAATAATCTCGCCGTCGCATTAAAGAATGTGGATCTCCTCGAAGAGAGTTATCAAATCGCAACTGAAGGGCTAAACTACTCAGAATTTGAAGAACTACATCAGACGCGAACAGACGCATTGTCTAAATTGGAGGATTATGAACGTTTAAAAGAAGCCCTCATACTATATTTCGACACCTACCAAGTCACTTTGAGCGACCTCAATGAAATGCGTGATGAAATAATAGAAGAACAATCTGCTGAGGATGAATCAGATCTGGTATTCCCAAGTTGCTATAAAATGTTTGTGTATCAGCTTGAAGCAAATTATCATCTGGGACTTTCGTCAGACATACGTGCCGAAGCGCAATATCTACTGGAGCATATCTATCAGTTCTACGTCAATCATCCTACCTTGAACGACTATCATTATCGGGATTTTGAAGCGGCTAAAAACGGTGTGGAAAATGTAATTTATGCTATTCTTGAGCCTTACGAACGCGATTACCGTATTCAGTATTATAACGATATGGCTCAGCAATATCCGCATGAAGCACAACCGCAATATATCCTTATGCAGCTTTACAATGAGGTATCAGACTATAGCGCGATCGTTACCGCTGCAAAGACCTACCTCAAAAATAAAAAGGAATTTATTATCGATGACTTTGATAAAGCAAAGACTTTATATATGATTATCAAAGGGCACTATTTCCTCTCCGAATTTAGATCGGGTGCAGAAGTATTTCAACGTCATGATGCTTGGGTCGCCACCGTCATGGATCCCGAAGATTATGTACTTTGGATAAAATTCGGAACCATGTTGCTTGCTGAACAGGAAAACCTGGCCGAAGTCAACCGCAATGTAATGGTCTTTAACAGCATCTATGCGCAACATGAATGGGGCTATGATGACGATTGTGAATCTATAAAGTTGGCTGAAGCACTTGTTAATTACAAAACGGGAAACCTAAAAAAAGCACACAGTTTACTCAATGAAGTACTGGCTTATTCAGACCATAGCGCGCTGGCAGACGAATATAAAAGAACCTGGAAGAAACCGGGTTTCTTATCAAACTTTAAGTTCTAGCGAACTTCGCGCCCAACTTAAAGAATATAAGAAGCGTAGTAAACATATCAGACTGTTTACTACGCTTCTATGTAATATACCCAGCTCATGCATACCCAGGTTCTTCGCCCATAAGACGTGTTTTCCCTATTGCTGCCACGATCACTCCAAAGTCAACACCTGAATAAGAGACAGCCATCCCAATGGCAGATTTAATACTTATCCAAAAAAAGCTATATTTGAATTGTGGTAGCACTAAAATATCTCATCGGACTAATTCTTTTTATTGGCTTATGGGCCAAACCGGCCATAGTATTTCCCTGCCATCAAAGCAAAGCTAATACCTGCCCGATAGACAGTCCGGAACATGCAAACAAAAAACAGGATTGTTGCCAAAAAGCTAAGAAAAAAAAGCTATGTCAGCAGCGTAAGCAATGTCGGGATTGTAATTGTCATTGCGCCGCAGCGACAAGTATACTCGCGGTGTCCACCCTTCCCGTTCAGCTACCCAAAATTTCCTTTTCAATCTTTAAAAAATTATATAGCGGTTTATTGTGCACCTATCTTTCGGAGGGCTATTTCTATCCATGGGTTCCGCCTAAAATAGCTTAAACAGCACTAACAAAAACTTTTTTGTCAAGTATATTCCCTATCAATTAAGAGAAAATTTAAGCACCTGCCAGGGGCGAGCCAATAAATAGATCACTTTTCGCAGGAATCAATGTACGTAATCCACAAAATTAAAATAGATGAAACTACTCAATAATATTATAGTAATTTGCCTTTTATCCAGCAGCCTATACAGCTACGGACAAAATACCGCCATGACAACACAAACTGTCAAAATCAGTGGCAACTGTGGTATGTGTAAAAAAACAATAGAAAAAGCCGGAAATTCAGCGGATTCCAAAGTAGATTGGAACGAGGATAACCAAACAGCAAAGGTGTCTTTTAATGCCGAAAAAACCTCTTTGGATGCGGTCCTGAAAAACATTGCACTGGCAGGTTATGACAATGAAAAATACCTAGCTCCGGCAACGACTTACGCCGAGCTACATGGATGTTGTCAATACGACAGAACATTGAGCGCTCCACCAGCCAACCATGAAAATAAAGAAGAAAGCGCTGAGAATTCATCTGTTGCTAAGGCGGGCAACTTTCAGCCCATTTATGATCAGTATTTCGTATTGAAAGACGCCCTTATCGCCGCTGATCATCAGGCTGTCACTGCTGGCGCTGCGAAACTGTCAAACCTGCTAACCACGTTAAAATCGACATCCCTGACAACGACTGAGCAACAGGTATGGAAAACACAGGCAAATTCGCTGGCACAACACAGCAAGGCACTTCAGAACGCGAAGGATCTTGCAAAACAACGCTTGGCATTTGTATCGCTTTCCGATGAGGTTTATAAACTGGCAAAAAGTTCCAAACCAGCACTTCCCGTTTATCAACAAAAATGCCCTATGTTTAACAGTGGCAAGGGCGCTACTTGGTTAAGTCTCGATAAAGAGGTCAAAAATCCATATTATGGTGCTCAAATGTTAACATGTGGAAGTACAATCCAAACCATACAATAAACGATACCAAAGCTGCTACAAAAGGTTCGTCTGCTGCGCAGACGGACCTTTTTAGCGATCTGCTTTTACTCATTGCTGTCGTTTTCCGGACGATTTCGCTTTCCTCCCACCCCCTCCTTAATTATCAGAAAGGGCTTTCGGTCGATTTCCCGCCCCCACATTTCCCACATTTGAGTCTGCCACCTTGGAAACGGACTGTAAATAACAGAAATAAAAACTGAAATGTTAAAAGGATAAACCTTAAAATATACCTTCTTTTATTGATTCAAAATAGTATATTAGGAGGAGTATCGCGCTGATTATCCAAAAGGTAAGAGTAACGATATCGTGATCAAATAAGATGAGATTAATCCATGGAAAAAGTAATTATTACAGGGGGAACGGGTGCTATTGGCCTTCATTTGACCAAGTTATTGGTCGCCAACTTCTATGAAGTGATCATCTTAACGAGGGACCCAAAGGCTTTCCCGGCCCAACCAAATGTGCGTTATGTTCATTGGGATCCCAAAAAACAGGTCATCGATACAAGATCGATCCAGGAAGCGGATTATATCATCAATTTAGCTGGCGCCAATCTCAATGGATCACGATGGACCAAGGCCTATCAACAAGAAATTATATCAAGCCGTGTAGAAAGCGGACAGCTGCTTTACCAGGCATTAAAACAGGTTCCAAATCAGGTAAAAACTGTTATATCAGCATCTGCGACCGGTTGGTATGGTGTCGATGACAGTTATCAGAAAAAACCCTTTGAAGAGGGAGATCCCCAAGGTGGTGAATTTTTATCCTGGGTCTGTAATCTATGGGAAGACAGTGTAAAACCAATTGAAACGCTCGGTAAAAGGCTTGTTGTCTTCCGGTTCGGTGTGGTAATCAGCAAAGATCAGGGCTTACTAAAAGAAATCAACCAGCTGCTTCGTTTTCGACTAAGTCCTATTTTGGGCTCGGGCAAACAGATGCTAAGCTGGATTCACATGGAAGACCTCGCCCGCATGCTGCTATTCGCAATCCAAAACAATGCCCTCGCAGGCGTCTACAATGCATGCTCCTCTGATCCGATGCCCCTTGGTCAGTTCACCAAGCGGATTGCCAAACGTCGGTTCGGCATCGGCTACATTCCATTTCCGGTACCTGCCTTCCTGATCAAACTGATGTTTGGAAAAAAAGGACAGGAAATGGTGCTCAACGGAACCTGGGTAAGTAACAAAAAGATACTGCAAGAAAAATTTCCTTTTAAATACCCCACTTTGGACAATAATTGTATAGATAATTTACACATCGGTTAATTGTTAATTCGCGTTAATTCAAGCCCTTTTCGGGACAAAATCCGTATATTTGCGGCTTATGAAGATCTTTAGATATGGCGCAAAGGGCTCCGAAAAGGCGGGAGTCATTTTAAATGAAAAGAAATATGATGTTTCAGAAGGAAATTTTCAATATAACCGTGATTTCTTTGCAAATACGGCAAATTTGGAAAAACTTCAAGCATATGTAGAACAAAATTACGACAACTTAAAAGAGATCGCTGCGGACGAGCGCATTGGCACTCCCCTAGAAGCTCCTTCCAAAATTCTCTGTGTGGGACTCAACTTCGACGATCACGTTAAGGAAACCAAATTGCAACAGGCCGCAGAACCCATTGTGTTCATGAAATCTGTTTCCGCTTTTAATGGACCTTTCGATGGTATTACATTACCTAAAAATTCGGTGAAATCCGATTGGGAAACGGAGCTCGCAATTGTTATCGGTAAAAAAGCATCCTATGTTAGCGAAGAGGAAGCATTGGATCATGTTTTTGGCTATGTATTACATAACGATGTAACTGAACGGGAGTTTCAGATCGAAAGAGGTGGTACTTGGGACAAGGGCAAAGGCTGCGATACATTCGCTCCAATTGGACCGTTCATTGCTACAAAAGATGAAATCCAAGACGTCGATAATTTGCGAATTTGGCTTAAATTAAATGGCGAACTTATGCAGGACGGTAACACCAGCGATTTCATCTATCGCGTGCCTAAGTTAATATCCTATCTGAGCCAGTTCATGTCCTTACTTCCAGGTGACATCATCTCAACCGGTTCACCGGCAGGTTCGGGTATGGGAAAATCCCCACAACGCTTCCTTCTCGATGGCGATATTATTGAATACGGTATAGAGGGACTTGGATCCGGGAAACAAGTGATATCTGCTCATCCCTTATCCTAACATCCTATCCTAAGGGACCGATCTTTCCTGTCTTTATTTTTTGTCTGGAAAGATCGGCTTAATGGCTATTTTTTCGTCATTTCATTGTAATTTATCAACCGCATTTGTGTACATTTATAGCGACATCCACTTTGTTAACATAAATGCATAAATCCCTACAGGGTCAATGATTCAACTGAACAACATATCTAAATCATTCGAGGTTAAATCCCAACGAATAGATGCATTGAAGAGTCTCTCCCTATCCATTGCCAAAGGAGAAATATTTGGCGTTATAGGGGCCTCGGGTGCTGGTAAAAGCACGCTAATTCGTTGCGTCAATCTACTGGAAAGACCTGATACAGGTCAAGTCATTATTGAAAATGAGGACCTGATGTCCATGTCATCCAAGGATTTAATGATGAAACGAAGAAAGATCGGCATGATCTTCCAACATTTCAACCTGTTGTCGTCACTGACAGTTTTTGAAAATATAGCTTTTCCGCTGCAACTGGAAGGTAGATCTAAGGCATTTATCCGCGAAAAAGTTTCGGCATTACTCAATCTAGTCGGATTGGATGATAAGGCCGAGAGTTATCCGGCGAATTTATCCGGCGGACAAAAACAACGGGTAGCAATTGCTCGTGCACTCGCAAATGATCCCCATATCCTGCTTTGTGACGAGGCTACCAGTGCACTGGACCCGGCTACAACGAAATCTATACTCAGTTTATTAAAAAAGATAAACAAGCAGCTGGGACTTACCATCTTACTGATCACCCATGAAATGGATGTGATCAAAAGGATATGTGATCAAGTGGCCGTACTGGATCAGGGACTTTTGATTGAGAGCGGATCCGTTGAATCCATTTTCGCCAACCCGCAGCAAGAAACCACCAAAAACTTTATCCAATCCTCTTTGCAGGTCGATATCCCCCTAAGTTTTCAGGAACGATTAAAAGATAAAGGTAATCCACTTGTCGAGATTTATATGGCCTCAAGTGAGGATTCCATTCCATTTATACAACAACTGGAACAACACTATCAGGTCAAAACAAATATTATAACCGCACAGATCGATTACGTTGGAGAGATGAAATTTGGTGTTATACTGGCCGAATTATCAGGCGACGCCGAACATATGATAGCTAGCCTCTCCTATTTAAAAGAACAGCATCCGCAAACTAAAATATTGGGTTATGTCTGATCAGGTACTGAATTTACTATTATCAGGAACGTTTGAAACGTTAATGATGACTTTCCTCTCAGGCTTCTTTGGCTTTGTGATCGGATTGCCGCTGGGGATTTACCTATTCCTAACCAGGAAACATCAACTGCTGGAAAACAAAACAATGCACCAGATTGTTTCGTTGCTAGTGAACGTGTTCCGGTCTATTCCATTCATTATTCTTATTGTATGGATGATTCCATTTACGCGTCAGCTCGTAGGAACATCTATAGGCATGGCAGCAGCATTGGTCCCTTTAAGCATTGGTGCAGCTCCATTCATCGCACGTTTGGTGGAAAACAGCTTATTGGAAATTCCACATGGGTTAATTGAAGCGGCCAGGGCAATGGGTGCAAGTACCCGGCAGGTAATCTTTAAAGTATTGCTTCCGGAAGCCTTACCTTCGCTGGTCAACAATGCAACAATAACGTTAATTACACTTGTAGGCTATTCGGCTATGGGTGGTGCTGTCGGAGCGGGCGGGCTGGGACAGATTGGTTATCAATACGGCTATGTCGGTTATGACACCTTTATCATGAATGCTGTCCTAATTTTGTTAATTTTAATTGTATTCCTGTTGCAATATACAGGCGATTACATATCAAAAAAAGTAAACCATCGTTAACATAAATTGTATCATATGAAACCATCATGATTTATTCGATCATACTATGGAGTGAATAACCGAACAAAGCGAGCTCATGAATGCCGCTTAAACATACACTCGACGAATAAATCTGATAGCTTCATCACAACTAAAACCGCCGAAGGCAGCATGAATGCCTTAAAGGGAAAATTGATTAATGAATAAACAAATTAAACAGATGAAAAAATTGAACTACGCATTTGCAATCTTAGCCTTTAGTCTAACGGCTATTGTAGCTTGTAACAACAGGGAAAAGAAGGAAAATACCCTTAAAGTCGGTGTGGTGACGGGACCCGAAAAGGAACTTGCGGAGACGGCTAAGAAAGTTGCAAAAGAAAAGTTCAATCTAGATGTGGAACTCGTTGCCTTCAATGATTATGTCGTCCCCAATGAAGCACTGAACCAAGGTGATATCGATGTCAATGTATTCCAGCATCAACCTTATCTTCAGGAGCAATCCAAACAGCGCGGTTTTACCAACTTAACCATTGTAGGAAATACATTTGTATTTCCGATTGTTGCTTATTCCAAAAAGATCAAAACCATTACAGAGCTTCAACTCGGAGCCAGCATTGCCATTCCAAATGACCCAACAAACGGTGGCCGGTCACTTCTACTTCTTCAGCGTGAGGGAATCATTGGCTTAAAGGAAAATGTTGGCATACAACCCAAAGTCACAGACATTGTAAGCAATCCGAAACAGATTAAAATTATCGAAATGGAAGCCCCCCAGCTCCCTCGTGTGCTTGATGACCCTCAGGTCGCCATTGCGATTATCAATAATAGCTTTGCTTCACAGGCCGGACTGGACCCTGAAAAACAAGGTTTGTTTACAGAAGATAAAGAATCACCTTATGTCAACTTAATTGTTGCCCGGGCAGATAACAAAAATGACGAAAAAGTACAGCATTTTATACAGTCCTATCAATCTCCTGAAGTCGAAGCAACAGCGAAGAAGGTATTTAAAAACGGCGCCATAAAAGGCTGGTAAGCTCCAAAAACATGATAGCAGCAACTGATTCATGCCCCTGCGGCTCCGGTTCAACTTTTGGCGAATGCTGTTTACAGATCCACGATAGCCATGCGAAGGCTACAACAGCTGAAATGCTTATGCGGGCACGTTATAGCGCTTTTGCGATAGGAAACATTGACTTTTTGTACAACACATTCCACCCGACAACACGGAGATTTCAAAATAAGCATGCGATTCAGCAATGGGCAGAGGAAAATAAGTGGATGCAGTTAACTATCCTGAAAACAACTTTTTCAACAGTGGAATTTGAAGCCCATTATCTCGACGCAACAATGGAGGTGCAGATTCATCACGAAAAATCCACATTTAAACAACAGGGTAAGCTTTGGTATTATGTAGACGGTCGATAGGTTACCTTCGATCAATCGACAAAACCTCCATACTCTTATCCCTTATAAGCATCAACAGCTGTGAAAACCAAGGTGCTTGTTGACCACTAGAAGACAGACATTGTCAGAAAAAAAAGCGGCTCCAACACATAACGCATTGGAGCCGCTTTTTTATAAGGTAATTGCTATATTCATTAAACCAATTCTTCGGTATCTTCCCGGTAAGGTGCTTCTTCATCAAATTCTCCCTCCCACTTCGCGACAACAACCGTTGCGAGACAATTACCCACAACATTGACAGAGGTACGCGCCATATCCATCAATTCGTCTATCCCCAGAATGGCAGCAATCACAAAGGTCGGGAGACCAAACTGATCCGCGGTTGCGATTAAGATAATTAATGAAGCACGAGGCACAGCAGCAACGCCCTTAGAGGTAATCATCAGGGTAAAAGCAATCATCAACTGTTGCCCAAATGACAAATGAATACCTGCTGCCTGTGCGACGAAAATTGAGGCCAACGATAAATAAAGGGAGGTTCCATCCAGATTAAAGCTATAACCCGTTGGGATCACAAATGAGACGATCTTACGCGGTACACCAAACTTCTCCATGGCACTCATGGCTTTTGGCAGAGCAGCATCCGAGCTTGTTGTCGCAAAAGCAATAGATACCGGCTCTTTGATTGCGTTGATAAAACGTTTGACCGGAATCCTTAAATAAAGTGCAACAGGAAGTAAGACCAGCGTCAAAAAGCAAAACAAAGCAAAATACAATGTCGCCAATAGCATAAATAAGTTTTTCAGAATATCAACACCGAGATGTCCAACCGTGTAGGCCATCGCAGCACCCACCCCAACCGGAGCAAAATACATAATGATGTTCGTAAACTTAAACATCGTCTCCGACATACTTTCCGTAAAATCCACCAAAGGCTTCCGTTTCTTCTCATCAACCATCGCAAGGCCAATTCCGAATAATACCGAAAACACAACAATTTGTAACACCTGGTTATCGGCGACAGACTTGACGATATTCTCCGGAAAAAGATCGCGAATAAATGCCGTAAACTTATAAACTGGATGTACATTATCCGGGAGGGATTTCAGTACATGCTGGTCCAAACTCTCTTTAGGGGCCGGTAACTCTTCATGTGGCATGTGCGCAACATCCACCCCTACACCTGCCCGGGTGAGGTTGATCGCACCCAAACCGATAAAAATCGCACAGGTCGTCGCACAGAAGAAATATAACATGGACTTCCAAGCCATACGCCCCACCTGCTTCAAATCAGAGTGCCCCGCAATACCATAAACCAGTGTAGCAAAAAGAATAGGTCCAACAATTGTTTTTACCAATTTGATGAAGCCCTTGCTCAATGGCTGCAAAGAAATTGCCAGATTAGGGAAATCCAATCCCACAAAAATCCCCAGGATCATACAGGTCAGGATCCAGGTAGTCAAATTTTTCTTATAAAGCGCATTCACAACCAAAACCGTGGCAACTATCCAACGGACAGCCATTAGAAATTCATGCGAAAAGCCCACAACTTTAGATTCGTACAATACAGCAATGATACAAGCTAATGTAACTGTGATGAGGGTGATTAACCCTATTTTGGTTTTTAACATTTAAAAGATTTTAATGGTCAAAAGAACAAAAATAAAAAAATACTATGCTTTTGCAAATAATATTATTTAAATAGCCCAACTTTCGCAACAAAATACCGATTTCGTCAAATGCTATAGGGGCAAAAAAAAGCAGGATAATTTCTTACCCTGCTCTATATTTTAACGGAATATAGATTATTCCGCGTGTAACCAAGCTTTTTTCGCTAATAGTTCATCATTGGACTCCCGTACATCTTCGTCATCCACACAACAATCTACCGGACAAACAGCGGCACATTGTGGCTCATCATGAAAACCCACACATTCCGTACATTTATCCGAAACAATATAATAAACTTCATTTGAAATTGCTTCCTGTGCTTCATTTGCATCAAGCGTAACGCCGTCACCAAAATCTATAACACCATCCAAAGCAGTACCATCTGAGAATTTCCAAGTTACACCAGCATCGTATATTGCATTATTTGGGCATTCCGGTTCGCAAGCACCACAGTTAATGCATTCGTCTGTAATTTTAATCGCCATTTATAACCTCACAATTATGATAAATAAACTATTTTTGCATTATCAATATGAAAACAAAGTCTGATTGTACAATAAGGCTAGTTGATTCACGTTGATTAATGTTAACAGCACAAATATAACACAAATTTGTGTATTCATCTTTTAAAAATTTAATATTTTGACAAAGCAACAACGAATAAATGCGTTTGTAAAACTGGGTGAACTGTTGAAGGTGCAACCTGAAGATCTTACTCAGATCATTCAACTGGCACAGCATAAAAACCCTTGGTATACCCGCCAAAATGTTGAAAGAGCCTTACATGCGATTTCATCCAACTTAACGGCGGAAAAACTGAATCATTGGCTACACAACTACCCGGATATCGAATCAACTAAAACAGTAGGATTAATCCTTGCCGGAAATATACCTCTTGTCGGATTTCATGACATCCTTTGTGTCCTAATCAGTGGATTCAAAGCGAAAATTAAACTATCCTCAGATGATGCCGGTTTAACGACTTATGTGCTCAATCGTCTAAAACAACTGGAACCTGACTTTGCGGCAGCGTTTGAAATCGTCGATAAACTCAAAGACTTCGACCTCGTGATTGCAACGGGTTCAAACAATACGGCTCGTTATTTCGACTATTATTTTGGATCTAAACCACATATTATCCGCCGCAATAGAAACAGCGTTGCTGTCATTACAGGACAGGAATCCCCGGCCCAGCTGGAAGCCCTAGGTCACGATATCTTTGACTATTTCGGCCTCGGCTGCCGCTCGGTTTCCAAGCTTTTCATTCCAAAAGCGTATGCAGTAGCGCATTTTTTTGAAGGAATAGCGGCTTATAAAGACGTATCCGAACACTTTAAATACAATAATAATTACGACTATAATAAATCCATCTATCTGATCAACGGCGATAAGCATTTTGACAATGGATTTCTGCTGCTCAAACAGGATCCGCGTATGGCCTCCCCGCTATCCGTGGTTTATTACGAGGAATACAGTTCCCTTGAAGATGTCGAACAGGAACTAAAGCAGCAAGCTGAACAGATCCAGTGTGTCGTCTCGGAGGTCCCATTGAACATACAGTCCCCGGTTTTTCATTTCGGTGAAAGTCAATGCCCGGCCCTGGACGATTATGCAGACGGTATAAATACGCTGGATTTTTTATTTGCAAACCCGTAAGCTTCCGTTAAATTCGTAGTAAAGAAATTGCATTAAAAATGCTAACTTTGAAATCATGTATATCATTAAAGTAAAAGGTGTCGCCAAAATTCCCGACTATGTGCAGCTGCGAGATGATGCCTTCACCTTGTTGGCATATTTTAGAGTGGATCGACCTGACAAATCCCTAGACAAGATCGGATTGGGAGAAAAGGCGGAATATATCATGCAATTGGTGAGAGAAATGCCTTTTGGTCAAATTAAAAAATTAGAGTTTTAACGCCCATGATTGAAAATAAAGTAATTACATTAAAGAACGTTGATATCTTTCAACAGAAACATTTAGTTTTATCCAATGTCAATTTAAGTATTGGTAAGGGAGAATTTCTCTACCTTATCGGACAGTCTGGCAGTGGAAAAAGTAGTTTATTAAAAATCATCTATGGCGATTTATATATCGGCAACGGAGAGGGAATGATCGCCGGATTTGATCTCAAAAAACTTCATGAAAATGATGTGCCCTATTTACGCCGGAAATTGGGTATTGTCTTTCAGGACTTTCATTTACTCTCAGACCGGACGATAGAAAAAAATCTGGAATTCGCGCTGAAAGCCACTGGCTGGAAAGATAAAAAAATGATCGATGGACGCATCCTGGACGTTTTGGAGAAAGTTGGACTCCGTTCAAAACTAAAGAAAATGCCCCATGAACTTTCCGGTGGTGAGCAACAGCGGATCGTTATCGCCCGTGCGCTGCTGAATAACCCAGAGATTATCCTTGCGGATGAGCCTACCGGAAACCTCGACCCCGCTACCTCAGAGGAAATTGTCCTTTTACTCCGTGACATCGCCAATTCCGGAACAGCAATTTTAATGGCCACCCACGATTATACCATTATCCGTAATATGCCTTCCCGAATTATTAAAACTGGAGATGGCATCCTACAGGACAATGTCAGCATCTAAGTGAAAAACTGACAACTAAAAAGACATTTTTGCAAATTCCGACAAATTGTTAGGTTATTTTATTAAAATCTGACAAGCTGTCGGAATTTTATTGTTTGGCAAAAACTTTGAGAAAAGAAGATATAGAAAATTTTTGAATCTATTTTAGCATTGAAGATATGAATGAGCAAGATAATTATTACGATGAGAGTCAAGATCAAGTAGAAACGAATTCTTCTGATCAACAAGAGCAGCCTTCCGATAATCCGGTAGAATTGTCTGCCGAAGAAAAGTTGGCCGCAGAATTGGCAGAGGCTAAGGATAAATATATTCGTCTTTCTGCTGAATTTGACAATTATAGAAAACGTACAAGTAAAGAACGTGTTGAATTGATTCAATCCGCAGGGAAAGATGTGATCAGTAAATTATTACCGACCTTAGATGATTTTGACCGGGCATTAAACGCAATGGAAACTGCTTTAGACGTAGAATCCGTTAAAACAGGAATGGAGATTGTCAACAACAAATTAAGACAGACATTATCTCAACTCGGATTAAAAGAAATGGAAACTGTGGGTCAGGCATTTGATCCTGAATTACAAGAAGCGATTACATCTATTCCAGCTCCTACAGCAGATTTAAAAAATAAAGTAGTGGATGTCATTGAAAAAGGATACTACCTGGGTGACAAAGTGATCCGTCACGCAAAAGTAGTTATAGGTCAATAATATTAAGACGATGTCAAAAAGAGATTATTACGATATACTTGGTGTCGCGCGTTCAGCGGACGAGAAGGAGATTAAATCAGCCTATCGCAAATTAGCGATTAAGTATCACCCGGACAAAAACCCCGGTGATCATGAAGCTGAGGAAAAATTTAAGGAGGCTGCTGAGGCATACGATATCTTGAGCAATCCACAGAAACGTCAACGTTATGACCAGTTTGGCCATGCCGGCAATTCCGCAAGCGGAGGCTACGGTGGTGGCGGCGGCATGAATATGGAAGATATATTTAGCCAATTTGGTGATATTTTTGGTGGCGGACACCCTTTCGAGAGTTTCTTCGGTGGTGGTGGCGGTCAGCGCGGTGGACGTCGTGTCGCACGTGGAAGCAACTTGCGTATTAAAGTTAAATTGACTCTTGAAGAAATCGCCAAAGGTGTTGAGAAGAAAGTAAAAGTTAACAAACAGGTTTCCTGCCATAGCTGCGATGGCTCAGGTGCAAAAGATAAATCCTCTTTCCATACCTGTAAAACCTGTGGTGGCTCTGGATCCGTACGTAGGGTAACGAATACTATTCTTGGACAAATGCAAACCACCAGCACCTGCCCTACCTGTAACGGTGAAGGTGTTGAAATCACGGCAAAATGTACGACCTGTAGAGGTGAAGGATTAGAACGTGGCGAAGAGACTATCGCAATTAATATCCCAGCCGGCGTAAGCGAAGGTATGCAGCTCTCCATGAGTGGCAAAGGAAATGCCGCACCTCGCGGTGGTGTTCCCGGAGATCTTATTATATTAATCGAAGAAGTACCGCACGAAAGCTTAAAACGCGATGGCCTGAATGTGATCTATGATCTGTACATTAATTTTGTGGATGCCACATTAGGTACCAGTGTCGAAGTTCCGACAATTGATGGAAAAGCTAAAATAAAAATCGAACCCGGAACTCAGGGCGGTAAAATATTACGTCTGAAAGGAAAAGGTATTCCTGAAGTCAATTCTTACCATAAAGGTGATCAACTTGTGTATGTGAATATATGGACGCCAAAAGTTGTATCCAACGAAGAAAAAGAATTGTTGAATAAGCTGAAAGAATCACCAAACTTTAAACCACAACCCGGTAAAAGTGAAAAATCATTCTTTGAACGTATCAAAGAATACTTCGAATAAATTCGAATCAACCGATAGCAAAAGCGCCATTGATCAAATTGATCAATGGCGCTTTTTTTTGCTTTCTTACGGTAAACTGACAAATATAAACAAAAAGTCAACTCAATATAGAAATTCAAAAAACAAACCGATGTTTATTAAAAAATAACAAAATTTAATTAATTGAACCACTTTAATTTACGAGTTCAGCAAAATATCCAGACAATACAGTGACAATAAAATCAACTAATTTTACGACATTTGACTAACAAATTAAAAAAGTCAGAAAGTAATTACTGGCTTATTGAAACAAACTATTAAAATAAAAACACATGAAAAAAGTTTTACTTACATTAGCTGCCGTAGCTGGTTTGACAGTCGCTTCACAAGCGCAAGAATTTGGTTTCAAAAAAACTGACTTCATTGTTGAAGGTAATCTTTCAGCAAATACTTCAAATGATAAAACGGAACACGTAAAAACAAACTCATTTAACTTCAACCCTTCTGTTGGTTACTTTGTTACGGATAAAATTGCCGTAGGTTTAGATTTCAACGTTGGTAACAATAAAAAAACAACAAATGTTGATCAAGCAAATGAGTCTTATGTAAAAGGCAATAGCTTTGGTGTAGGTGCATACGGACGTTATTACTTCCTTGAATTAGGATCACGTTTCAAAACCTACGCTCAATTAGGTGCTGGCTATGCGCAAGAGGATGGAAAAATCAATGACGGCGTTAAAACAACTGATATCGCTAAAACAAAAGCTTTTGGTGCTAACGCTGGTTTAGGTATCAATTACTTTGTAACACCTAAAATCGCTATCAACTTTGGTTTGACTGATTTATTGTCATTCAAAACTTCAAAACTTGACGTTGACGGAGCAAAATCATCTAACGAATTTAACGCAAACATCAATAGCTTCAACAACTTCTTTGATACTGCTAAATTTGGTTTAACATTCAAATTCTAGTTTATAACACTAGAATATCCAATACAAAGAAAAGGCGATAAGATACTTATCGCCTTTTCTTTGTATACGAGCTGCTTAATTATATCGCTTTACAATACGCAGTTTATGCGAATATTTATTCAATTCCCGGTTAAAGATACCTTCGTTGTCCATTCGATCAATACGTACTTTAGCGGATGCATGGATAATGGTATCCCGATCCAGCATAATGCCTACATGTGTAATCCGTCCTTCGGCATTGTCAAAATAAGCTAAATCGCCTGTCCTAATCTCCGAAACAAAATCAACGGTATCGCCGATTTCCGCCTGCTGATAGGCATCTCTTGGCAGGTTGATCCCAAAGCAACTATAGATTAACTGAGAAAAACCTGAACAGTCAATTCCCCATTGTGAACGCCCGCCCCATAAATAAGGCGTATCCTTATAGCTCATGGCAAGTTGAGCCACCTCCGTCTCAAAATCAGCCCTGGAAAAGGCATTGACACTCCCTTGATAAGTCAGCGCCAGCTCACCTAAAGTAACCCTATTGGCTTCATTTAAATAAAGTTTTGTGCCGTGACAGAGATGCAGCCGACTTTCCCCGTTAAAAAGCAATCCACCCTCCCTTCCGACGACATTGGGTTTCCCCGCAAAATACCGCGCTATATCCGCCGCGTCTACGGCCATAAACTGACCATTCTGAATCCATCCCAAATAGTCCGTCTCCAACATCCTGATCGCTGTCCAGTCAGGCTGAGCGTCCAGAATTTCAAATAATTCACCAAATAACACCTGGGAAACCATCTCACTCCGATGTGCCTGCTCCGAACGCAAAGGAACCAGCGCAAGTGTACAAATACCATATTTCATTGGCCAAATAAAACAAAACTGTCAGATCTGTGATTATATATTATAAAACGAAGATAAATTAATTATAGTAGATATGGAGAATACAAATTTAAAATTCAAAAGAATACTCGTTGCAGTCGATGATGCTCCATGTTCTGAGAAAGCTATTCTATATGCCCGAGAATTGGCGCAGGTATTCCGTGCTTCCGTTGCCCTGGTCACTGTAATTCCGCCTACCTCACCAACAAATTTCGGGGCGGATCCCCTATTGGGCCAGCAGCCTATTATCGTACCCGAAGTATCTGAAATGGAACAGGAAAACGCACAAAAATACCTAGAAAAATTAAGCCGGGAATTTGTCGGTTCGGAAGAAGTCTATCTTTTCAATCGAATCGGATCCGTTAAAGAAGAAATTCTTGCGGCTTCTCATGAATGGTCAGCCGATCTGATTATCATGGGATCCAACGGCCGGAGTGGATTTGATCATTTTATTTCAGGTTCCGTATCTGAATCCGTTATTCGCAAAGCGACCTGCCCTGTACTAGTCATTCCAAGTAAATGTGATTAATCTAGAGGAACCTATCGCCCGGAGTTATCTGTAGACAAAAAAGAGCCTATTCTCAAAAAAGAATAGGCTCCTGTATACTTCTTATTGCACCACTCGACTTATTTTTTGATCAAGCGGGCAACGAACATACTATCTGCCCGCTCTGTATAACCGTCCAAAAGACGCATACTCTCCAGTTCAAAGCCCAAATTACTTAAAATATAATCAACCACATCCTCATTTTCGGCTTTAAACACCGAACAGGTAATATAAATCAGTGGTTTTCCTACTTTCACATATCCCGCAACATGTCCCGCAATTGTTTTCTGCAAAGCGCTAAATTCCGCAATCTTGGCCGTTTCAAATTCCCGGATCATCTCTGGTGTACGCCCCCAGGTACCTGAACCCGTACAAGGTGCATCCAGCAATACACCGTCAAATTTCTCATTTCCTAGGATTGGATAAGGATCCTTTGTCAGATCCAATATTTTCTTGCGGTAATGTTTGATACCGGCATGATCAAATCGCTCATCCAGGTTACGGAGGATACTCATCCGGAGATCAGACACCAATAAATCAACAGAAGGGCATGCATCCATTAATAAAAGAGATTTACCACCAGATGCTGCACAGGCGTCCCACCACGACTCTTTTTCCTCAGGCTTCATAAACTCAAGCGTCCGCTGCGAGGATAAATCCTGCACCTCAATGAGCCCGTCCAATGCTGAAAGCCGCTGTAATGAAGTCCCATTGGGCAAAGAGATTGTCTGATCGCCCAATTCACTATAAGGAATCTGGTTTTCATCCAAAATGGCGCGTACCACCTTATTTTTACCGCGTTTTACCCGAATATACAAATGTGGCTGAACCAATTGACTCTTCAGAAATAGCTTGGTATCTAGCTGCGCGGAAAAATAGGCTGTAAAAGGAAATAAGTCTTCTACCTTCAGCAGGCCTTCAGCTTCCAGAAAAGCAATCTTTTCGTCCAAAGATAAACCCATTCTACTACTATACTCCGGTTCCAGCAGTTCAACCAAAGGGCTCTCTTTTTCACATAAAAACTCAGCAAGCACCAATCTGCGTTGCTGCGACAACTGTGACGCAGCTCGGCCCAGACGGAAATAATTGTAGCACAAACGGGAAGTAGACCGACGGTCCGAAGACCCCATCTGTTTATTCTCCTTAAAAAAAGTCGTTAAATAGCGTGAAAATGGTTGATCCCCTTCAAATCCATCCATCGCCCGCTCAAAATTACGTATTTGTTGGTAAACACGCTTTTCACTCAATTCAGCCATTCAAAGATTATTTTCTTTCAAATTTCTTGTTGTGATAAACCATAATCCCCAGCGCTCGATTTGCATAGCCCCACTTCGGATAGAACTCAAACTTATAATCGCTATTGAGTCCCGAGAATTTTTCCTGGGTCATATGGCTTACGTAATCCACACCATATTTATGCAGTAGACGGCCAAAATAAACAGCAGCATCATAACCCTTATAGGAGAATTCAGAAGGATCTACTTTATACAGCGATTTGTAATGTGATATAAACTTTCTGGTATCGCTATCGGAATCATCGGCCAAGCTAGACGAAGTAATCGTTAAGCTATAAAAATCCATATTTTCAAAGTTTTCAAAAGAAAGTTTTGAAAGATTCGGATGACCATATAACTTAAATTGGTTACCGGGATTCAAAAAACGCTCATCCATCGCGTCCAACAAACCCTTTATCAGGTTTTTATTTGCTGTTCCGGATACGATATGGTTTGTTCCTGTCAATACGAGACTATTCTTGAGTTCATTGATACTCACAACCGTTTTTACCTTTGCCTGGGCATTCGCTTTTGTGATTCCACTGGCAAAATTGACCAAAAACTGTTTGCTTTCATCGTCTCCGGCATCATAGATCAAAATCTGATCACCATTATAATATTGATCGGCGACATATTTGGCCATTGTTTCGGAATGCGTCCGTATCGATGGTGTCATAGACACCAGGTTGGGCACACTGAATTCCGAGGCCATCGTCGCTGCTAAGGGGGACACTTGAAGAACGTTCTTGTTCGCAAAGGTTTGCGCAAAGCTTCTGATTTCCCGCGGGTAAACAGGACCGACAACAAGTGCTGCATCCTTTACTGCCGCAGCTGTTCCCAAAGACGCGTTATAGGCTACATTATCACGTGAGTCGATGACCTGCAAATCAAACAGCATTCCATCTTTGGCGATCTTGTCCAGACCTATCTGAAAACCTTGGTAAAAATCCAATGCCAGAGCAGAACGCCCGACATCCTCAGCAGTCACCGTTTTGGCAATACCATTTAATTCAAAGGGCAAGAGCAGTGCAATTTTATTGTTCTTAACCAAATGGCCATTTATAGTCTGCACATCGCCTACTTTGACAACAGGCTTATCTTTCTCCTTGTTTGGTTTGGTGACAGCAGTTTGCTGTTCGCCCCCGCTAGAAGAGGGCGAACGCAATACTGTGCTTTTTTTGGTTGTACAGCTTGCCAGGCATAATGCCACAAGCGCTGCAACCCATATTTTATTCCCACTCAATCGTAGCGGGTGGTTTTGAACTGATATCATATACAACTCTGTTTATTCCTTTCACATGGTTGATAATTTCATTTGAAATTTTTGCCAACAGGTCATATGGTAGATGAATCCAATCTGCAGTCATGCCATCAAGAGATCCTACAGCTCTTAAGCTCACAACATGCTCGTAAGTACGCTCGTCGCCCATTACCCCTACCGAACGCACAGGTAAAAAGATCGTACCAGCTTGCCATACTTTATCATACCATCCGGATTCTTTCAGGTTATTGATAAAGATTGCATCCGCTTCCTGAACGATTCTTACTTTTTCGGCTGTAATATCACCCAAAATACGAATGGCTAAACCCGGTCCCGGAAATGGATGTCTTCCCAATATCGCCTGATCTACCTCTAATGCTTTCCCAACTCTTCTGACTTCATCTTTAAATAAAGTCTTCAATGGTTCAACAACTTTCAGTTTCATAAAATCAGGCAGACCGCCGACATTATGGTGTGATTTTATTGTCGCTGAAGGGCCTTTGACCGAAACCGATTCGATGATATCCGGGTAGATTGTACCCTGACCCAACCATTTCGCTTCAATACCTTCTGGCAATTCTTTTTGGATTTCCTTTGCCGCCTCATCAAATACATCGATAAAGGAATTACCGATGATCTTGCGCTTCTCCTCAGGCTCTGAAACTCCTGCCAAACGACCGTAGAAAAGGTCCTTTGCATTAATTCCTTTAATATTTAAACCCATATTTTTGTAAGAATCCAATACCTGCTCGTATTCATCTTTACGGAGCAAGCCATGATCTACAAAAATACAGTGTAAGTTCTGTCCGATAGCATGGTGCAATAAAACTGCAGCAACAGTAGAATCCACACCTCCAGATAAGGCCATAATCACGTGGTCATCCCCCAACTGTTCTTTCAGTGACGCGACTGTAGTCTCTACAAATGCATCCGGTGTCCAATCCTGCGCACATCCGCAGATACCCACGACGAAGTTTTTCAACAAAATAGCCCCATCGGTACTATGGGTTACTTCGGGATGGAACTGTATACCATAGGTACGTGTACCTTTGACCTGATATGCCGCTACACGCACTTTATCTGTACTGGCAATGATCTCAAAATTGTCGGGCACCTCTTTGATGGTGTCACCATGAGACATCCATACCTGAGATTGTACCGGTACACCTGCCAATAAATCATTTTCACTATTGACAAATTGCAGATTTGCACGACCATACTCACGGATTTCAGATGGCAATACATTTCCGCCCGATTGCTGCGCAATATATTGGGCTCCGTAACACACTCCTAAAAGTGGGAAACGCTCCTGGATAGCGACAAAATCAATTTGAGGTGCATCCTCTTGTCGAACGGAAAACGGACTTCCTGAGAATATAACACCTTTCACAGATTCATCAAAATCTGGCAATTTATTAAACGGGTGTATCTCACAATACACATTTAGTTCTCTGACACGTCTTGCAATTAATTGCGTGTACTGAGACCCGAAGTCTAGAATGATAATTTTTTCTGGCATGCTGCAAAGGTAAGTATTACGAATGAATTATTAAATGTCAAATCAGGAAATAATGCCTGCTTTTAACAGTTCAGCTTCCATTTCTTTTTGTAGTTTTAGGGCCTCCTCACGCGCGCGCTCCGCAAAGTCAGGTCCTTTTGAAGCATAAATAATCCCTCTTGTGCTATTGACCAGGAGTCCACAGTCTTTATTCATGCCATATTTGCAGACATCTTCCAATGAACCACCTTGTGCACCGACCCCAGGCACCAATAAAAAATGTTCGGGTGCATGTTCACGGATTTTAATAAAACCTTCCCCTCTCGTCGCGCCGACCACATACATTAGATTTTCGGTATTGCCCCAAGTGTTTACTTTGTCTATAACCTGTTCAAATAATTGAAGGCCATCTCGGTTTTCAAAATTCTGAAAATCTAAACTCCCTTCATTGGATGTCAGTGCCAATACGATGGCCCATTTATCCTTGAACTCCAAAAAGGGTGTAACAGAGTCTTTCCCCATGTAGGGCGCGATGGTAATACTATCGAAACCCAAACCTGAATTTGACTCATCAAAAAATGCCATCGCATACCGGCCTGAGGTATTTCCGATATCACCACGTTTGGCATCCGCTATACTGAAACAATCTTTTGGCAATGCTGCCCAGGTTTTTTGAAGCGACTGCCATCCTTTTAGACCATAACATTCATAGAAAGCAATATTTGGTTTATAAGCGACGCATAAATCAGCTGTAGCATCAATAATTGCTTTATTGAAACTATAGATCGGATCCTCATCATCCAACAGATGCTCTGGAATCTTAGTAAGGTCTGTGTCCAATCCGACACATAAAAACGAACGTTTCTCTTTAATTTGATGAATAAGTTCTGCTCTGGTCATGCTAATGTATAGATTGTAATTATTTATTGATTAAATCTTGAATATAGGTTGTCACTTCCGGGCTGGAATAATCCGCCATACCTTCGTGCCGTGTCGCAAGCTTGCCCTCCTTGTCCAAAATAACGGTACTTGGGATAGACTCCGAAAGCCATTCTTTTGGAATATCACTATTCGGGTAACTAATCGGTAGCGTCAGCTTTTCATTTTTGACAAAAGCTGCCGCCTTCTCCTTATCGCCCTCGATCTCCACAATCAGAAATACAACATGCGGATTATCCTTAAATTTATCGTAAAGCACATTGATGGAGGGCATCTCGGCCCGGCATGGCCCGCACCAGGTTGCCCAAAAGTTGATAAAAACCACCTTACCTTTTAGATCCGCTATCCCTATTGTTTCTCCCGAATGATTTACAAAAGAAACAGCCGCACCGACATCCTTTTCATCCGCAGGGAGCGGGTCAGCGACCGGCTGTGGTGCTTCCAATTTCGGTTTAAACAAACCGATTTTCATCAGTTGCTGCTGAAAATAACTTCTGCTTGTCGGCCATATCAATAAACCGATGAGCAGCACAAAGACAACATTGCCGATGATCTTTTTTGTTTTTGGATTCATAAAAAGAAATGCAGTTGATTAAGCATCAAATTTATCCAGCAGCTTCAGCAAAGTCGCAAAGTCTTTTGGATAAGGTGCCTCAAACACCATTTGCTCACCATTTAGTTCAAACTCCACATGTTTTGCATGTAGGGCAAAACGTTTCATGATCGGTTGCTCCTCCTCATCCTTGGATAAGGTATAGCCCCTTTTCTTTATTTGTGACAGATAAACAGGTTTCCCGCGGTACATGCTATCCCCTACAATGGCCGCATGTTGCGTGGCCAGGTGGATACGGATCTGGTGCATCCTTCCAGTGATCGGTTTACACTCCACTAAGGTGTAATTCTTATAGTATTTAAGCGAATTAAAGATGGTTTCGGCAGGCTTACCATTGGCACGGTCAATAGAAACGTTTTTATTTCCCTGATTCAAGATCGGCAAATCAACGACAAGATCCTGAAAGGTATGTGTACCGCCAATGATTGCGTGATAGATCTTATTGACTCTACGTTTTTCGAATGCGATCGAAATCGAACGATAGGTCTCCGGATTTTTCGCAATCAACAAAATTCCGGAGGTCTCTTTATCCAGACGATGGCAGACCTGCGCATCAGCATGATATTTCTTTGCCAAACGGAGAATGTTGATCTCTCCCCCTTCCCTTTCATCCAAAGAAGCAACAAAAGGTGGTTTATTTATAACAATCAAATTTTCATCTTCATGGATGATTAATTCTGAAAATTTGGGGAATTTAAATAGACGGGTTTCATTCTGTATCATTTTACAAAAATACAAAACACAAGGCAGAATATTGGCCAATGTATGATAAAAACCTTACTTTTGGGCATATAATATAAGTCAAGATGTCTGTAAACAAAGAAATAAAACGAGTAAGCACAGCGATGCTACAAGCCATGAAAGACCGTAAAGAGAAGATTTCTATGCTGACGAGCTATGATTACTCCATGGCCAAAATGGTGGACAATGCCGGTGTGGATGTTATTCTGATCGGAGATTCCGCGGCGAATGTATTCGCTGGCTATGAAACTACCTTGCCGATTACCCTCGACAATATGATCTACCACGCAGCGGCTGTTGCCAGAGGCACCGAACGCGCCATGGTCCTTGCGGACCTACCTTTCGGTAGCTATCAGGGTTCAGCCAATGAAGCCTACAATGCTGCCGTACGTATGATGAAAGAATCCGGCGCCCATGCATTGAAATTGGAAGGTGGCTTAGAAATCATCGACAACATCAAAAAGATTATTTCGGGTGGAATTCCTGTCTGTGGACATTTGGGCCTGACTCCTCAATCCATCAATAAATTTGGCAATTTTGGTGTCCGTGCCAAGGAAGAACAGGAAGCGGCCAAACTTATGGAAGATGCATTGGCTCTTCAGGAGGCCGGTTGTTTTGCCATTGTACTGGAAAAAATTCCTGCGGCTTTGGCAAAAGCCGTGACTGAAAAATTGGCCATTCCAACTATAGGCATCGGCGCTGGTGCTGATTGTGACGGACAGGTGCTCGTGATCAATGATATGCTGGGCATGAATGCGGACTTTAAACCCAAATTTATGCGACATTTTGCCAACTTACATGAGCAGATCACGACAGCAGTAAGCAATTACGTAGCTGAAGTCAAAGCAGTGCAATATCCAAATTCGGAAGAACAATATTAATAAGCGCTATGAGGTTGTTGATCATCGGACTAATTCTCCTTGTGGCTTACCTGATGATTCGAAAAAAATTCAATCTTTTCGAATCATCAGACACGAATTCAAAAAATTTAAAATCGGGTTTTCAATTGATAGAAGCCCCAGCTGCTCTTATCCGGTCTACCTTAAAGAAAACAATCTCGAATGTCCTTATGGGGCTACTGCTGATTCTTATCACGGTATTGCTTTTTGTGAAAATTAAAATCGTATTACTGCTTCTCCCAATAGCCTTCTTTTTAATTGGTTACTTCTTTCTTTTCAACAATCACTTCAGCAAAATCAAGAGTCAGCAGATCTGGTTTAATGCCAAAACCAACGAGGTTTTTGTAGAACAACTGCAAGCCGAAAACTATGCTTTCAATATTTTCCAGGATGTGCTGGCCGTACAAAAGATCGAGTCTATTCAGACAACAAGAGGCCTGCTGTATGGGTACTATCGGATAAAACTAAAACACCAACTTTTGGAAATCCCCTATTTACTGGCTGAAAATAAACCCGCCAATAACCTGTTTTTTGAGACACTCGCCCAAAACTTCAAAATTGAAACCCAGAAAAGAATTTTTCCAATCATTTAATACTTAATGTATTGCAGAGATAAAAGAAAAGTAGTATATTTAGGTTACTTAAGAATACATTGTTAAAACCAAAATATTTTATACTATGGGAAAAGGTGATATCAAAACCAGAAGAGGAAAAATATCAAATGGTTCTTTTGGAAAAAGAAGGCCGCATTTATCGAAAGCATCCATCAAGCCAAAAGTAGATGATGCAGCTCCAAAAGCAGTTGAACCGAAGGCAACTAAAGCAAAAAAATAATCAGTACAAAGCTAGAACAGGTTTCTAGCTTTTTTTGTGGCATGTAGTTCCATTTAACTCACATGCTGTAGATTCGTTGCCAGCTCGTACTGTTCTGTATTGTAAAATCCTTTTGACAACCGGTATCATCATGAGAATAAAGCTATCTTTATCCTCCAGATCAAAAAACCAGATAAGGACTATACCGCATGAATAAAAAAACGACCCTCTACATTCTTTTAGCCTGTGCTGTTATTGGAGGTGGATATTTTCTCATAAATCCCAAAAAAGACAAAAAAGAAGCTGATAAATCTGCTGTCAAAAAAGATATTCCTGTTGCTGCGCAGGCAATTATAGCAAGATCTTCTGTAGCCGACCGGTCCATTAATTTGTCCGGCAGTATCGATGCCGAAGAAAAGGTGGAAATCAGAAGCGAAGTCAGTGGTCGAATTACAAAAATTTACTTTTCTGAAGGACAACGGATCCAACAGGGGCAACCTTTGATCAAGATTGATGATATTGAGTTGCAAGCGCAACTCAAACAGGCGCAGACAACGAATCAGCTGAATGCAGAAAACGAACGTCGCGCAAAATTATTGCTTCAGAAAGGAGCAATCAGCCAGGAGGAATTTGATATCGCCAGTGCGGCATTAAAGACTGCACAGGCGCAGATCCAGCTGATTCAGGCCCAGATCTCCAAAACAACCGTACGTGCACCGTTTAGTGGCATGATTGGCCTAAGAAATATTTCAGTTGGTGCTATCGTCTCATCCAATACGCTGATCGCAAATTTGGTTAAGGACAATTTCGTTAAGATTACCTTTGCTATTCCGGAAAAATACAGCAGTGTAGTCAAACTTAACACGCCCATTGAGTTCAGTGTTGCCAATGACCCGGCAGTTATCAAAGCTAATATTTATGCCATAGAGCCTGAGGTCTCCCTGAATACCCGCACCCTGACTGTCCGTGCACGCGCAGCAAACGAACAGGGGCAGCTTCGTGTAGGTTCCTTTGTCAATGTCATCCTGCCGATAGAAGTCGAAAATGATGCCATTGCTATTCCCACGGAAGCAATCGTTCCGGTCCAGGATGGAAAAAAAGTCTTTATACTAAAAAATGGACTCGCAAAAGAAACTAAAGTTGAAACCGGCGCCCGTACCGATAAGGAGATTGTTATCCTATCTGGCATAAGTGCCGGAGATACCGTATTGACAACAGGTGTTCTTGCCTTAAAAGATGGAGTAAAGGTTAAAGTATCATTAGCTAACTAACTGTACATGAATTTATCTGCTATTTTTATTAAGCGCCCTGTGCTCACCATTGTCGTCAATATAACGATTATTCTATTTGGCTACATTGGCTTTAGCTTTCTGGGTGTTCGCGAATACCCCTCCATTGACCCGGCCATCGTATCGGTACGTACCAATTACGCTGGTGCCAACCCTGATATTATTGAATCGCAGATCACCGAACCGCTGGAGAAAGCGATCAACTCCATTGATGGTATCCGTAATATATCATCCTCCAGCAATCAGGGATCCAGCAATATCACCATTGAATTCGATTTAAAGAAAAATCTGGAGGAAGCTGCCAATGACGTTCGGGACAAAGTATCCCAGGCAGTCAGAAGCCTGCCCCAGGATATTGACGCCCCGCCGGTAGTCTCAAAAGCGGATGCGGACTCTGATCCAATTATTACCCTGACCCTACAGAGCGAAACCAGGGATAAGCTTTCCCTGAGTGACTATGCTGAGAATGTTATTTCCGAAAGACTGCAGACCATTCCGGGAGTCAGTAGTACGCAAATATATGGTCAAAAACGTTATGCCATGCGCCTATGGCTCAACCCCGACCGCATGGCGGCTTACGGCATTACCGCTTCGGATATCCGTACTGCACTGAATAACCAAAATGTTGAATTGCCCTCCGGCAAAATTGTGGGCAATACCACCGAATTAACTGTAAAGACGGTCGGTAACCTTTCTACTCCCGAAGAGTTTAACAATATTGTCCTAAAAGCTGATAGCACGCGCCTGGTAAAGTTTGTCGATATCGGCCGTGCCGAAATTGATGCCGAAAATCTGGAGACCAAGATGGTCAGTAATGGCAAACAGCTGGTCGGTGTTGCCATTATTCCGCAGCCGGGAACAAACTACCTGGATATCGCGAACAATTTTTACAAAATGCTCGATCAGATGAAAGAGGATATTCCCCAGGATATCAGTATCAATATCGCATCTGACAACACCAAATTCATCAAGAAATCGGTTGTTGAGGTAGCTGAGACCTTACTGATTTCCATTATTCTGGTGACGCTTATCATTTACTTCTTCTTTCGCGACTGGGGAATCGCCCTGCGGCCACTATTGGATATCCCCGTTTCACTGATCGCAACTTTTTTTATCATGTACATCTTTGGTTTTTCGATCAATGTACTGACCCTGCTTGCGATTGTTTTGGCTACAGGGCTTGTGGTCGATGATGGAATTGTCGTTACCGAAAATATCTTCAAAAAAGTTGAGGAAGGCATGTCCCCTATTGAAGCTGCGCTAAAAGGCTCCAAAGAGATTTTCTTTGCCGTCATCTCCATTTCCATTACACTAGCCGCTGTTTTCTTACCAGTAATATTTCTAGAGGGCTTTGTGGGCCGATTGTTTCGGGAATTTGGGGTGGTCATCGCATCAGCAGTCTTGGTATCCGCTTTTGTTTCGTTGACCCTGACCCCGATGCTTAATGCTTACCTGATTAAAGGCGGCGGTCACAAAAAGACCCGCTTTTATGAGTGGACAGAACCGATGTTTGTCAAAATGAACAAAGGTTACGCAAATGCACTGGATAAATTCATGAAATTCAAATGGATAAGCTTTCCGATCTTATTGATCTGTTTTGCCATCATTGCTGTAATCTTCTCTTCAATCAAGAAAGAAACTGCTCCCTATGATGACCGCAGTGCCATCATGGTCAATGTCACGGGGCCCGAGGGTGCTACCTATGAATACATGGACCGTTATATGCAGGAACTGGACAAACTGGTTTACGATTCGATTCCCGAAAACAAAATCAGTTTAAATATTACCTCTCCTGGTTTCGGACCTAGTTCGGTCAACTCCGGACGTATCCGGATGACACTTGTCGATCCCGAAGAGCGGACAAGGTCACAAGATGATGTGGCAAAAGAGCTGACCAAATGGACAAAAAAATACGATGGTGTACGTGTCAATGTATCACAGACGCCGACCATTTCCATGAATCGTCGCGGCGGCCTACCGATACAGTACATTATTCAGGCTCAGAATTTTGAAAAGCTTCAGGAGAAGATTCCTGAATTTATGAACGAAGTAAATAGTGATCCTACATTCTCAACAACAGATATCAATCTGAAGTTTAACAAACCCGAACTTCATGTCGAGATAGACCGCTTAAAAGCCCTCAGCATGGGCGTATCTGTACTCGACGTATCCCAATCCCTCCAACTGTTGTTAAGTGGTCAGCGTTTCGCTTATTTCATGCGTGATGGCAAACAATATCAGGTGATCGGCCAGGTCGAAAACGATAGACGGGCGACACCGACAGATCTGACCTCCATTTATGTGCGTAACAATATCGGGCAGCTTATACAGCTGGATAACCTCGTCAATGTCAGCGAAGAAAGTAGTCCGCCACAACTCTATCACAATAATAGGTATATGTCAGCTACAGTCTCCGCAGGCCTGGCTCCAGGCATGAGTATGAGCGATGGTATAGCCGCAATGGACCGTATCAAGGAAAAAGTATTGGACCAAAGCTTTACCACTGACCTCAGTGGTGAATCCCGCGATTTCATCGAAAGTAGTTCCAATACCCTCTTTGCTTTTGGTCTGGCCTTATTGCTGATCTATTTAATACTAGCAGCTCAGTTTGAGAGCTTCCTGGATCCATTTATTATCATCCTTACAGTACCGATGGCAGTTGCCGGTGCACTGATCAGCTTATGGCTATTTGATCAGACCTGGAATATATTCAGCCAGATCGGAACCATTATGCTGATCGGTCTAGTGACGAAAAATGGTATCCTAATCGTTGAATTTGCCAACCAGATGCGGGAGGAAGGTATGGAAAAATTTGAAGCGATCATGCATGCTGCCGAATCGCGTCTGCGCCCCATTTTAATGACCAGTCTGGCCATTGCCCTGGGCGCATTGCCTATTGCGATGTCATTGGGCGCTGCTTCCACAAGCCGTATCGGTATGGGGGTTGTCATCGTTGGTGGTACTATATTCTCGCTGATCCTGACCTTGTTTATTATCCCAGCAATTTATTACATGTGGTCCAGACCAAAGAAACACAGACCTGAATTTGATAACATTAAAAGCTACGAATAGATCAGACATGAAGAGAAATGTAATCCTAACACTGCTGCTTAGCGTCATCCTATTTCAAGCCCCTGCACAACAGATGTTGACGCTGGAAGAAGCGTTGGCAACCACTTTAAGCAACAATTTCAATATTCTTTTGGCAAAAAATGACCACAAAATAGATAGCGAAAATACAAGTGCCGGCAGCGCCGGAATGCTTCCTGCCGTTACAGGTAGTTTCAGTCGGAGCAATTCCATCCAAAACTCCCGGCAGGTACGGGCCGACGGTCAGGTGCAGCAGATTTCAAATGCCAAAAACGATAACATGTCCTATGGCGTCAACCTCAACTGGACCGTCTTCGATGGATTCGGCATGTTTGCACGACGTGATAGATTCAAGGAAATCCAGCGGCAGGGTGAAGCCGAAATCAAATTCGAGGTCATCAGTCAATTGAGTGAAGTTATAGCAACCTATTACAGCTTAGTGCAACAAAAGCGTTTATTGAATGCTTTAGACACCACCATTACCCTATCGCAATATCGCGTTACACTGGCTGAAAATAGACTGGAAATCGGAAAGGGATCCAAACTGGATTTACTGAATGCGAAAGTGGATCTAAACACCGATCAAACCAACCTGCTACGCCAACGCGAGAGCTTTCAAAATACAAAAACTTACCTAAACCAGCTCATGACCCGCGATCTGGGCATAGATTTTCAGGTTGAGGACGAAATGAAACTGGATACTGACCTTAAACTGGGGGAGCTGATCCAGATTGCAGACCAACAGAACCCGCAGATTCAATTGGCCCTTATCAATAAAAGAGTTGCCGAACTGAACCTTAAATCGATAAAAGCCGAGCGTTATCCCAAAATAGGCCTCAATACAGGCTACAACTGGAATGAATCTCACTCTTCATTGGGCTTCTCGACCGAAAACAAAAATAAAGGACTTAACTATGGTGTGACCGCCTCGGTGAATATCTTCAATGGCTTTCTTCAAAACAGAAATGAACGGATCGCCAAATTCCAGATAGAGAATACCGAACTACAGATCCAACAACAAAAACAAAGTATACAGGCGCAAGTCCGTACACTTTTTCAAACCTATATCACCAACATCGAACTGGCGCAGGTAGAGAAAAAGAATGAAGAACTCGCAAAAGAAAATCTAACTATCACCATGGACAAATTTCGCATCGGAACGATTACAACCCTCGAAGTCAGAACGGCGCAGCTAAATTATATCAATGCCATGACACGAAGTTATACCGCACAATACGATGCGAAAGTTTCAGAGATACGCCTGAAAGAGTTAACAGGTGAAACCTATTAGTTCGCAGCGTCCCAAAAAAAACAGACTATTCAGAAAAAATAAAAGCTCCCTTGTTATAAAGGGAGCTTTTTTTATTAGGAGCCATGCTCATTAATAATCAATTGCAATAATAGACCGCAGTGGAATCAATACACCACTCTTGATCTGGATATATCTATCGGTTAATGACCACACGGTGGTTTCGATACGCTTTGGTCCGGAATCTGTTTGAAAGGCTATTTCAGTCTTGGATTTAAATTCATTTCCCAAGCGAAGGGCCCCTTTTAATTTATCCATAAAACTTGCTGACTTATCTTCACTCGCAGGGATAAATTTAAATTGAGGAATTTCCTCTTTAGCTATTAGTTCTCCAACCATAATATTAGCATTTAATGTGTAAATTAATGTTTCGCGCTACACTAAATATAACGCGATATAACCAATCTTATTTTATTAAATTATGCCATTGGCTTATTTAAATCTACCTAATCTGGTGATAATAATCAATTAAATAGTTGAAAACTATCATTTATTTTACAATAAAAAAACGATTGGCAGTTTTCGCCTTTTTTTGTCTGGTTAGGTTCAAAAACTGTGCAACGGTTCATATGATCGGAATATCTTAAAATTATGTCATTTCATTTTGAATTTAGGGCACAAATCAGTCATATTGCCTAATTTTGCATAAAACTAAACAGAGATGGAAAAATCAGTCTTCGAGAAAAACTGGGAAATTTATTTTACACAATGTTACTCCAATGGTCGTATCCGTTTCTCTGACTTGTCCAATATTCTTCAGCTTACCGCTGGCGAACATGCTACCCAAGTTGGTTTCGGTTTTAAGGAAATGGCCAAACATAACCAGACCTGGGTGCTCAGTAGAATGCGTATTGAGATCAACAGACTGCCCAAATGGATGGATATTGTTCAGGTAAAAACCTGGGTACAGGAACTGGAAGGCGCACGTTCTACGCGTAATTTTGAAATTTCGGTCAATGGACAGGTTTATGTCACCGCCACGAGCTATTGGGCCGTCATCAATACAGTAAAAAGAAGTTCGGAAGATCTGGCGATTTCCGCGGTGGATTTTACAACCTATCCAGACCGTCCGGCAACTCAGCGACCGTTTTCAAAATTGAATATCTCGCAGCCGGTCAAAAATATAGATCAATATATTGTCAAGTTATCTGACCTTGATATTGTCAATCACGCCAATAATGTCAAATACCTGGATTGGTGTATGGATAGGCTCCCCATCGAACTTGTGCTGACCAATCAGATCAAATCGTTGGAGATGAACTATCTCCGGGAACTACGCCACAATGATACGGTAGACCTTAATGGCGATTCAACGGACAAAGGTTACTTTATGACTGTGACAAAACAGCAACGGATCCACTTTGCCCTCGAGGTGGAAATAAAATAAAATCGAAATAAAATAAAAAGGAGGCCAAGGCCTCCTTTTTATTTTGCGCTAAGCATAGGTATTATGCAAACGCTTTATCTCCTTTTTTATACGGGAAGTTTCCATCGTACTTTCCAGGGATTTTGACAAAACGCAACGCCTTTGTACAACCCAGTTCCGAGTTAAAGAAACCTGTCAACGTCAATTGTTTAAACATTGTGAACCAGTGTGGTGGATCGTTTTCTACGTAATTATACAATTGATTTTGTTTTTCTTTATTTTTCTCGCGGATATCCTTTTGCTCCTCTTCCTGCTTCTTATTAAATTCGTTTGCTTCTTTATCCAACGCTGCTGCTACCGCCGTACGATCTTCAGCAGAAAGCTCAAGGAAAGGTTTTCCTTTTACTTCTTTCGCCTTGGTATCCAAGCTTGCAAAACCTGTCAAAAATGCTTTCTGTTGCTTTTCAGTGTAACAGTCACGGACCATTACTGGAATAAAGCTTCCTACACCAGCTTCTTTTGCACCCGGAGTTGCAGTTTTAGGTAAAATAGCTTCCGCTAAATCGCCCAACAAATCGGTTGTTTTCGCCTCAAATAAAGCCGCTACATCCTTTGTGGCCGAGCGTGTACAGCCTTCCAGAAATAAATTGGCGCCGATAACGGTACCTCCTAAAATCAAGGCAACCCGTTGTAATGCTTCTCTTCTATTCATACTACTAAATATCTTAATTTTAGAAATTATATTTCATTTCCCAACCCTGTCTATAATTACGTTTGACATATTGATTCACATGATCAAAATTCGTCACACGCATATTATCATTATCCCATAACAATTTGAGGTTACGTCCCGGATATTTTCCGTCAATACGTAAATCAGCACCTCTGATTGCCAGGTTGGCCATCAATAAAGCTTCTGTCAAAGGACCTGCAATCTCAAACGGTGAACTCACCTCTTTCTTGCCGTAACCCGCTTGACAAGCTTCTACCCACTGCGCATAGTGACCAGCTTCTTGTCCCGGTACGCGTGCATATTTCTGTTCAACCTGATCTTTTCTTGAAGTTGGCAACAGACGTGCATTCTGACCGTAAGTGTCCGCAAGGATCTTACCTTTGGTACCTACGAGTAAAATACCGTTACCACCATCACCGAAGATTTCATTTGGACCCAATTCATCTGGACGAGCCGGTTGAATACCACCGTCCATCCAATGTAATGTTACCGGGCCATTTGTACGTGGAGTTTTAGGGAAAGTCAATGTCGCGTGACTTGACGGCGGACAGCTTTCTGGGAAATAACCACGTTTGAATTCATCCACATAAACAGAACCTACTGTTGCCTGCACATCCTGTACATAGGTCAGGCCTAAGGTGCTGAAAGGCACTTCCAACAAGTGACAGCCCATATCACCCAGTGCACCGGTACCATAATCCCACCAGCCGCGCCAGTTGAAAGGCACCAATTTATCCACATACTCTTTGTATGGCGCGGTACCTAACCAAAGGTCCCAATCCAATTCTTTCGGAATTTCGGCTTTGCCAGTCGGCCATGCAATACCTGAAGGCCATACCGGACGGTCAGTCCAACAGTATACCGTATGTACATCACCGATTAAACCGGCTTCGTACCATTCACGGACAAAACGCGGTCCATCATTGGATGCACCCTGATTTCCCATTTGGGTAACTACTTTATATTTCTTGGCCGCATGCGTCAGCGCTCTCGCTTCCCAGACATCATGGGTCAATGGTTTTTGCACATAGACATGCTTACCCAATTGCATCGCTGCCAAGGCCTGGATCGCATGTTGATGGTCGGGCGTAGAAACAGAAACAGCTTCAATGCGTTTATGCTCTTTGTCCAACATCTCACGGTAATCTTTATAATATTTCGCTTTTGGGTAACGTTTCAATGCACCTGCTGCACGACGATCATCCACATCACATAAAAACGCTAAATCCGCTTTACCTGAATCATGAAAGGAGTTAATGTCGCTGAATCCTTTACCACCTACGCCAATACCAGCTATTTGTAACTTATCACTAGGAGCGATGAAACCATTTCCTCCTAATACATGACGAGGAACGATCATAAAGGCTGCAGCAGCGGTTGCTGCAGTCTTTAAAAAATCTCTTCTACTCGACTTATTTGAGTTATTTTCCATTGTTATCAATCTTTAGCTATTAGATATTACCTTTTTTCAATTCACTAACCGCAAAATCGACCGCACGTGCAGTAAGTGCCATATAAGTAAGTGAAGGATTGACACAACCTGCAGAAGTCATACAGGCACCGTCTGTCACAAAGACATTCAAGGCATCCCAAACCTGATTATTGCCATTCAATACTGAAGTCTTTGGATCACGCCCCATCCGAGCTGTTCCCATCTCGTGGATACCCTGACCAAGACCATATACATTATCATAGGTATAGGTATCTTTAACGCCAATGCTATCCAGCATCTCCTTCATTTCATTTTGCATGTCAGCACGCATCTTCAATTCATTATCCTTGATTTCCGCATCAAATGATAATACAGGTAGCCCCCATTTATCTTTTTTGTTCTTATCAAGCGTAATTTTATTTTCATGGTACGGCAAAGTCTCTCCGAAGGCTGTAAAGCCCACAGTCCAGTCACCAGCTTCACAGATGGCATCTTTCCATGCTCCACCAACTTCCATCTCCGCAACAGCACCCGACCAACGGCCTCTACCTGCAGCTCCTTGATAACCAAACCCGCGAACATAGTCACGTTTTTTGGTATCACCGTCAACATTTACAAAACGTGGTACATACAACCCCGTTGGACGACGGCCAAAGACATAGCTATCCAGGTAACCATCCACCTTACCACCGGCACCACAACGGAAATGATGATCCATTAAATTGTGACCTAGCTCACCGCTGCTACTTCCCAAACCACCTTCCCATACATCCGTAGCAGAGTTCATCAATACCCAAGTTGAGTTTAGGGCCGATGCACACACAAAAATCACCTTCGCAAAGAATTCGTATGTTTTGTTTGTTTCAGCATCGACAATTTCAACACCTTTCGCCTTTTTTGTGTTTTTATCGTAGATAATCTTTGTGACGATGGAAAACGGACGTAGTGTTAAATTATTTGTTTTCTTTGCTGCTGGTAAGGTCGCGGATTGCGTACTGAAATAAGCTCCAAAGTTACAACCCAACCAACATTGGTTTTGGTATTGACAGTTGACACGGCCCTCATGTGGCACCGTGATATTTGCTGTCCGCCCCATAATGAAATGACGCTTGCCACCATATTGTTTTTTCAATCGTTCAGCCAGATCCTTCTCCACAATATTCATTGGCATTGGCGGCATATAATCCCCGTCCGGAAGCGAAGGAACACCGTCTCTATTTCCAGAGATACCAGCAAACTTTTCCGCATAGCTGTACCATGGTGCAATGTCTTTATAACGGATCGGCCAATCTACCCCATGACCATCTTTTAGGTTAGCCTCGAAATCCAGGTCACCCAGGCGATAAGATTGTCTACCCCACATTAATGATCTACCGCCAACATGGTATCCACGGTACCAGTCAAAACGCTTTACCTCTGTATAAGGGCTATCCTTCTCGTTTACCCAAAAATCAAGATTCTTTTCATTCAATGGATAATCTCTGCGCAATACGGGATAGTCCTCAATCATCTGCTGGGTACGACCACCTGCATGCGGCCATTCCCATGGCATTTTGTTTGGCGCGGTATAATCCTTAATGTGTTCGATATTACGACCACGCTCTAGCATAATTGTTTTCAGTCCTTTTTCTGTCAATTCTTTCGCAGCCCATCCACCACTTATCCCAGAACCGATTACAATCGCGTCATAAGTATTTGTTGCCATCTCTCTTCTAATTATTTGTTTTTAAATAGTTATTTTTTTCTGTTTAGTGTGCTGCACCAGTATTATCCACTTTCTCGTCTTTAAAAAGAGCTAAGAAGATAAAAAATACCACTGCGGCAATAATTGCTGGAACGACCCAGGTATGATTCCAAAACCCGGCTAAATCTGTTGCCTTCAAATCTTTATATTTATCGCCTACGTAACTTGCTACCCAGAAGCCGATCAATTGACCGACACCGTATGTTGCCAATGTAATCAATCCTTGTGCGGCAGATTTGTATTTAATACCCGCCTTGCTATCTGTATAAATCTGTCCCGAAACAAAGAAGAAGTCATAACAGATCCCGTGTAAAGCGATACCGATCAACAGCATGAAGGAAAGCTCACCGGCATTACCATAGGCAAACAACAGGTAACGGATTACCCAAGCCAGCATACCCACCAAGATTGTTTTCTTAAAGCCAAATTTTGTAAAGAAAATCGGCAGTGCCAATAAGAACAAAACCTCTGAAGCTTGTCCAATTGTCATTTTACCGGTTGGATTTTCCAAACCGATTTCTGTAAGGAACAGGTTCGCATTGGAATAATAAAATGCCAAAGGAATACAGATCAACACCGAGGAAATGAAAAAGATCAAGAAGTTTTTGTCTTTCAACAATTTGATCGCATCCAGACCAATAATTGATGCAAAGGAAGGTTTTTCACCTTCATCCAGTTTAACCGGCGGAGTTTTTGGCAACGCAAAAGAAAATATCCCCAGTACCAGAGAAGCTACACCTGACATCAGGAATGTATTCTTCAAGGCACCATCGGATGCCGCGGCATCCCATTTGAAGATATAACTAATCGCTAAACCAGCGACAATCCAACCAATTGTTCCCCAGATCCGTATCGCTGAGAATTGTTTTTCTGGGTTGGTCAATTGGCGAAATGAAACCGAGCTTGCCAAAGCCAGGGTTGGCATATACAGAATCATATAAGCCAATACATAAGGATAAAAAGTAGACATATTGGCCGCACCATACATCTGGTACATTAATACGGCACCGACCAAATGCAAAACACCCAAAATACGTTCGGCATTAAAATAACGATCGGCAATCATTCCTACGATAAAAGGTGCGATGATCGCGCCCAATGACTGCGTCGAAAATACATTAGCCATCTCAAAATCCGTTGCGCGCAGATTCTTGCTCAAAAAAGTGCCTAATGTGACAAACCATCCCCCCCAAATAAAAAATTCAAGGAACATCATGAAGGATAGTTTAAATTTTATTGTTGATGAAATCATAAATAAATGGTGTTTTACAATACTACTAATTGGTTTTACCAGCTCAATTTAAGAAATTAAATCTAATTGTCAATAGTACACTATTAAAATATTACAAAAAGCTATCGACCTCCCGGTAGGCAGCTACCAATCTGTCTTCACCTTCTTTTCCGGGCTTAGAATTGCCGTGTTCCATCCCCATTATTCCCTTATATCCCTTACTATGAATATGTTTGAATACGTTTTTATAATTGATTTCGCCGGTAGTCGGTTCTTTACGTCCCGGATTATCCCCAATTTGAATATAAGCGATTTCATCCCAGCAACGGTTCATATTTGCAATTAAATCGCCCTCGGTGCGTTGCATATGGTAGATATCGTACAAGATCTTACAGGAAGGGCTATTGACAGCCTTACACATGGCATAGGTTTCATGCGTTTGCTGTAAAAATAATTCCGGTGTATCACTTAAAGTCTCCAGCACCATGACCAAACCATGGGGTTCGAAAATCTCCGCTCCTCTACGCATTGCCTCAAGGATATTGCTGAATTGATTTCCCCAGGGCAATCTCCGCTCATAGAATCCGGGAACCACCGTAAGCCATTTTGCATTGCATCGTTTGGCCGCTTCCACGGATTTATGACAGGTTTCGACAAATTTATCCAAGAACTCCTTTTTACCTGTTGCCAGGGAAGGCATCCAGTTTTGGCCACCATCGACCACAAATACCCCCATGGTCATGCCCAATTTGGCCAATAGCTCCCCTATTTTCTTTTGCTCATCCAATGTACGGCCCAGGTAACCATTATCTTCAATTCCACGGAATCCCAAATCATGCATATAACGGATTTCGTCCAGGAAGTTGTCCCCTGCATGGTTCTTGAACATGCCCTGATGTGGTGCATAATTTAGATTGAATGTCTTTCCTTGATCCTTCATATGGGTTGCATTTTGATTTGTTGAAGCAAATGTATGCCCGGATAATCCGGCACCGGCGACCAAAAGGCCGCTTTTAATAAAATCAGATCTTTTCATTTTGTTTATAGTTGATTAATTTTTAAATAATTTACCAAATCCATCTGAATAAATCGTCTGAATGGTCTGGTTTTTATTTTTATAAATAACAAAAACTTCCACGCCCTTTAATTTTTTGGCCTTCGCGAGGATTTCTGTGGGCTCCATCCCCATAAAATAGTTGTCCAAAGCATCTGCATCCATGGCGGTCCGCGTGTATACGCTAACACTTAACACACTGGTTGTATAAGGAAATCCGGTCACGGGATTGATGTGGTGCCCCAGCTTTTTGTCCTTGTATTTAATAAATTTTTCAAAACTGCCAGCAGTGGTTAATGCACCGCTATGGAGTTGGACAACCGCTGTCATGATCTCCTCCTGACCGCTTTGATCTGGCTGGACAATTCCGATGGAAAAACCCTTTTGTCCCGGCGGAGTTCCCGAAGCCCTGATCTCACCCCCCACTTCTACCATATAATTGGAAATTCCCTTGTGTTCGAGGTAATCGGCCAGTACATCGACAGTATATCCTTGTGCAATACCGTTGACATCAATCTTAACACCCGGCTTTTCCTTTAGCAGTTGCCTGCGATTGACTTTGAGATGCTGCATGCCGACCAATTGCTTTGCCTGATAGACTGTTGCCGAGTCCGGCACAATCTGGCTTTTTTTAACACCAAAGCCCCAAAGGTTGACCAGTGGGGCAATGGTAATATCGAATTGGCCTTGAGATAGTTTGTTGTATCGGAATGAAGCCGCAATCACATGAGCCATATGCTCATCCATATCGATCCGCATCACACTGTCCTGATTGAACAGGGAAATTTTTGAATCCTTGCGATAAACCGACATCGATAGATCAATGACCTTTAAGATGCTATCAATCTCCGACCGCTTGACAAGACTATCTGCGGCGAAATAAGTAATGTGAAACTGCGTGCCTTGTGCTGGGCCCTCCAGACGAATCTTGCTTAACTCTTTTAAACCCGGTTGCGCCTGTAAACCAAGCAGCCCAATAATAAAAAAGAATAGACAGCAGAACACTCTTTTAAGCCCCATCACTGCACAGCTATTAAATATAAAGGCTTGTATTTTGACCCGGATTTGCTACCGCATAAAAACCTTCTGCATCAGGCAATAACTTCGGTTTAGCGTCCCAAGCCAATACATCTGGTCCCAATTTGATGGTTGATTTTAATGCCTCATCCCATTTGATGACCTTACCGGTGTAACAGGCAATACGTCCGATAATACCCGTCAACGTACTGTAAGCGCCGTATTCAGCGTTGTCAAACTTATATTCGCCTTTGGAAAGCGCATCGAAAAATTCTTTATGCTCCTGTTGATACGGATTAGGATTACCCTTCGCATCATGACGATAGATCTCTTTACCTTTCCAGTCATATAACACAGCCTGGCCACCAGCTGAAAGGTATACACGGCCCTTTGTCGCCTGAAACTGCTCATCAACACGGTTTTGTATTCCTTCGAAATGGCGGCATTGACTATATACGACACTGTTGTCCGCATAGGTCATTTCCAGCGCAAAATTATCATAGATCTCACCATATTCCTTACCGGTACGATGTGCCCGGCTTCCAGTCCCCTGGATCGATACCGGGTACGAACCTTTCACCCAGTTGGCAATATCGATATTGTGTACGTGCTGTTCTACGATATGGTCACCACACAACCAGTTGAAATAATACCAGTTACGCATCTGATATTCCATTTCTGTTTGTCCAGGTTTACGTGGACGTACCCATACACCACCTGAATTCCAATACACCTGTCCTGAAGTCACATCACCGATTGCGCCATCGTGAATACGTTTGATCGCTTCGCGATAGTTGGTCTGATAGCGACGTTGCAAACCCACGACAACATTCAATTTCTTGCGTTTGGCTTCTGCCGCAGCGCGTATGACCTGTTGTACACCGGGAATATCAACAGCAACAGGTTTCTCCATAAAAACGTGTTTTCCCTGACGGATTGCTTCCTCAAAATGGCTTGGTCTAAAACCTGGAGGCGTCGCCAAAATAACAACATCAGCCAATTTGATCGCTTCTTTATAGGCATCAAATCCAACAAATTTATGGTTATCGCTGACATCGATTTTATCCTGCCATTTTTCCTTAAGGGTATTATATGTACTATCTAAATTATCTTTAAATGCATCGGCCAAAGCAACTACCTTGATATTTGCACCCGAACTCAGTGCGTCAAATGTAGCACCGGTACCTCTACCCCCACAGCCGATCAAAGCAACTTTGATGACATCAGAACCAGCAGCATAGGCTCCGGATAAAGGCAGCGAGCTTAATAGGGCACCGCCTGCGACCACAGCAGAAGTTTTAATAAAATCTCTTCTTTCTAGATTTTCCATAATAGTTTTATATTGATTATTTTATTTTTTAAAAATCTTTAATTGGTTTTTTATCATAATAGGCCATAATTTCTTCATGGCTAGGTGGGTTCAGCGGTCTGACCAAACGCATACCAACAAATGGGGCTTCTGGAAACCACCAATTACTTTTTGGAACCTGCGGATCCAATTGCTTCCATACGGGGTCTGAGGCACCACGGGCGGCTGAACGGAGGTCATCTGCGGCATGGTCAAAGGCTCCACCGCGGACAACATGTGGATACAAGGTCGTCGGTACAACCACCGGATTGCTTAATACTTTATCCTTACCTTCGTTATAGCTATCCGCTTTGTATTGGTCGTAGGTCCATTCAGCCACATTGCCATAAATATCATAAAGCCCCCAAGGATTCGGCTTCTTCTGTCCTACAGCATGCGTTTTCTGATCCGAATTATCTTTAAACCAAGCATATTCGCCCAGCTGTCCTGCTTGATCGCCAAAGAAGTAAGCTGTCTTAGCGCCGGCACGGGCCGCATATTCCCATTCCGCCTCAGTTGGCAGACGGTAGAATACACCGGTACGCACATATAACCACTTACAAAATTGAATTGCATTATAGTGGGTCATCGCAAGTGCGGGATGCCCCTCTTTACCAAATCCAAATGTCATGTCCAGATAGGGCTTGGTGGGTCTGGTTACCGCGTCGATTTCCGGGGCAACCTTACCATCCTTGCTTTTTGCAATTTCATAATCTTTATACAGAAAAGGCTCAAACAAGTCCCAGGTTACCTCGTACTGTCCCATCCAGAATGGATCGACTTTCACCTCATGTGCTGGCTTTTCATCTTCCTTTCCGCCAGTCACAGATCCCATTTTAAAGCTTCCTCCAGGGATAGCTACCATTTTAAACGAAAGATTGGTCCCTTCAATGGTCTGCTCATAAGGGTCAAACTTCTGTTGAGCAATAGCATGTACCCCAGCAAACAACAAAACAGGAATTAAGAATCTTTTTAACATATTTAGGTTTCTATTTAAAGACTAAAATATAAAATAAGGTGTATACTTTACACTTTGACATTATAACTTTTTTATTACAGTTTAATTCTTAACAGTAGAATCGATTTATAATAACGGTTTAGCAAATTGACCTACCGTTCTTTACGCCGAACACAGTAAATCAAAAAAAATCCCCCAATAAAAAAGGTTTCCCATCGCTATGGAAAACCTCTTTATCTTTTTTGCTGATCCGTACTCCTTATAATAGGATTTTCCGGCTTACCGCTTTGTCTATGGTAATATATCCTGGATAAAATACCGATTGGCCAGCAATATTGATAGAAGGTTTAATTTTTAACGTAAAAATTCCTTTTTTATTCTCATCACTGGACATTAAAAAATCCTGCAGGTCCGAATTCACCAAAAGATCATAAATATTGGTCGCAATACGCACATTGGCCACAGTTGAAGCCCCAGGTTCAATTTGCAGGGATTGATTGACAATACCCTCAACAAGCTGCTGGCCACCATATAGGATGATGTATTGAAACTTATTGATCGATGCTTTCTTTAGCGTCGGATTATCTATTTTAAGACGGATTACAGCATCCAATGGAATATCTTTTCTTAAATAAGCCAGAGCCAGGCTCGGCGCTGCTCCCAGATCAATCTGATTATTTTTGACCAGACGCTGCAACGATGTTCCTGCCAAGCGAATACTGTCCACGGATTCCACATCAAACTTGCATTTTGCCAGGTTCTCGATCTGTGCTTTTTGTCTGTTCACCCCACATCCGGAAATGAATAACCCCAAAAACACCAAACATCCAAATAAAATTTTCTTGCTCATAACCGCTATTTTCCTCCAAATTTATATAAAACTCCCAGTGTAAACAATGGGTAACCGGCTTTTAAATAGGTATTGCTTTTAAAGCCGAAAACCATACCATTGGTATACTGCAATTTCCACCCCTTTCCAAGTCCCATTCGGGTGTAAAATACGGGCTCGATCAGCATATTATCTTCTTTCTCCGCCGGAAGACCGTCAATTGCGAAGCTTTTCATGCGCATATTGCTCAGCCTGATAATGGTACCATAATCAATATCATGTCGGCTTCCGAACAATTTTAGGGCATCTTTCTTTTCCGATGAAAAGTTTACCTGCACGAAAACCTTGTCAAAGTCCATATCCTGCGTCTCCACGATCGACTGCCCCATCGTTGATGATCTTTTATCAATGACACTCGTCGTCCCCAGCCCATAACCCCCATATACTTCAAATACGCGATTATTTTTCTTACCAAAGCGTGTAAAGTATCCTATCCCCGCTTCGCCCATTTTCTGCGCATAATCTTTGATATTGGATCTATTATCCACATAGGATCCGTTAGCAATAACGGCGAGGTGATCGCTCACTGCAACACCTAAATTTGCGGACACATTTGCTTTTGTATTGATGTTTCCGGAAACATATACCTCACCGGCTTGAGTAAACATTGGTGCCGAAGGTACATTGGGCATATAGATCGAACTACAGGAATATAAAGAACAGGCAAACAATCCAGCACACAGACCATATCCAAACTTGTTGTATTTCATAAATCGGTATTTATCTTAAAAACACATATCCCTTATAAAAATTGTACCAAAGCTTTTACATTTAACAGAAAATAACAATGTACGCAAGCAATACACCTCTGTTTTTTTTCACATTTAAGATTTCAGTCAGCCTTGACCATCAGCAAATCACTCTGCTCCAGCCAGATGCAAAGTTTCCAATCTTAATAATAGCATTAAGCCTGTTGAAAATTAAATTCGATAGCAAAAAGCGATAGGTATAAAAAAAGGCATCAATTGCTTGATGCCTTCTTCAAATATTGTTGCAAACCTTATGCTTGTTCTGTAGGAACTACAGATACATAAGATTTATTGTTAGCTTTTTTACGGAAAACTACTTTACCGTCTACTAGAGCGAACAATGTGTGGTCTTTACCAATACCAACATTTGTGTCAGGATTGTGCTGTGTACCGCGTTGGCGAACGATGATGTTACCAGCGATTGCTTGTTGACCACCGAAGATTTTGATACCTAAACGCTTGCTATGTGACTCACGGCCGTTCTTAGAACTACCCGCACCTTTTTTGTGTGCCATTTCTTTATCTTAATTTAAGACTAATGTCTGATTAAAAATTCAATTATAACGTAATACCAGTGATCTGGATTTTAGAAAATTGTTGACGGTGACCGTTTTTCTTTTTGTAGCCTTTACGACGTTTTTTCTTGAAAACGATAACTTTATCGCCTTTTAAATGAGACAAAATTTTAGCCGAAACTTTTGCACCAGCAACGCTAGGTGTACCAATGGTAAATTTACCACCGTCTTCTGCTAACAATACATTGTCAAATTCAATACTAGCGCCTTCATCTCCTTGTAAACGGTGTACAAAAAGGAACTGGTCTTTTGCAACCTTAAATTGCTGTCCTGCTATATTTACTATTGCGTACATTGTTAATTAATTAAATGTGTTATTAAATGAAGGGCAAAAGTAATTAGTTTTTCCCATAATTCAAAGACAAATCTATCTTTTTCCCTCCAATTATTTTCAACCGTCGCGCTATCCGCATCCGAAATAACAGAATGGCAAGGATTAAACGCTTACCAAACTAAAATTCTTTTTTCGGGTGCGACATACATTTTAGCTGTAGGCTGCACATTAAATGCCTTATAAAATGCCTCCATATTATAGACAGGACCATTTACACGGAATTGTTCCGGGCTATGTGGGTCAACCTTCAGACGTAAACGCATACGCTCGTCGCTGCTCTTCACCCGCCACACCTGCGCAAAACTTAAAAAGAAACGTTGATCAGGTGTGAATCCGTCAATCTTCTCGCTTCCCTGTCCTTGTTTGGTCAATTTAAACGCATCGTAAGCAATGTTCAATCCGCCAATGTCAGCCAGGTTCTCGCCTAAGGTCAGCTCTCCATTGACATGTTGATTATCCAATAAAGTGAAGCTGCCATACAATTTTGCGACCTGATTGGCCCGTTCAGTGAACTGCTTGGCATCCACGGCTGTCCACCAGTCGTTTAGGTTACCATCTTTGTCATACTGCCTACCTTGGTCATCAAAACCATGAGTCATCTCATGACCTATGACAGCACCAATCGCGCCATAATTGATCGCATCGTCGGCATTGGCATCGAAAAATGGGAATTGCAGGATGCCCGCCGGAAATACAATCTCATTGTACGGAGGATTATAGTAAGCATTTACAGTCGGTGTCGTCATCAGCCATTCCTTCTTGTCGACAGGCTTGCTTATCTTGGCGACCATCTCCTTGTAGGCATGCTTAGCCGAAGATTGCAGATTGGCGTAATACGTATCTTTTGCGATTTCTACATCGCTATAATCTTTCCATTTTTCGGGATAACCAATTTTCTTGACAAAAGCTTCTAATTTTTCGATCGCCTTTTTCTTGGTCTCCGGTGTCATCCAATCCAATTTTTCAATTCTTGACTTGTACACCTTTTGCAGATTATCGACCAGTTCCATCATGCGCTTCTTTGCTTCGGGTTTAAAGTAGTCTTCCACATAAAGTTTCCCCACAATCTCACCCAGGTTTTCATCTGCTGAGCTCACCATTAATTTCCAACGCTCTTTTTGTTGCTTCTGCCCATTCAGTGTCTTACCGAATAATTCAAACTTAGCGTCTCGAAATTCCTTGCTTAACGCCGTTGCCGAAGCATTCGCCAAATCTGCTTTTAACTTTGTTTTCCAGACCTCTACAGACTGTGATTTCAACAGATTGTTCAAAGCCAGATAGAACTTAGGCTGTTGCACCAGGATCGTGTCCGTCTTCACTTCCAAACGGCCGAGAATATCTTTCCAGTTCAAATTAGGCGTTTGTTTCTGAAAATCCTGAACGGCAAATTTATTGTAGTTTTTGATCGGATCCCGCAGCTCCACAGGTGTTAGATGAGATTTCGCGATTTCCGTTTCCAGTTTGAGTACCTCTTCGGCAGATTTCTGTGCATTTGCCCCCTCACCGATCAATCCGAACAGTTTAACCAAATAGGCTACATAAGCTTCCCGGATCTTTTTGGCTTTATCGTCCTGGTCCAAATAATAACTCGCCTCAGGCAGATTCAACCCTCCTTGGAAAAACTGAAGCGCATTTTTGTTGCTGATCCGATCATCGGCAGCGACATAAAAACTAAAAAGGTCACCATCCCCTTCTTTGAATCCATCAGCCGCATAGGCGATCAATTCATCAACATTTTTTAAGGCATTGATTTTTTGAATAGTCCCTTCTATCGGCTTGGCGCCTAGCTTATCAATTGTCACTGTATCCATACCACTCGCATAAAAATCACCGGCTTTCTGCTGATCTGAACCCTTCTTACTGTTGGATTGGGCTGCATTTTCCAATACCGTTTTTAATTTCTGCAGGTTTTCATCTGCTAAAATATAAAATGAGCCCCAACCGGTTTCGGAAGCAGGAATCTGCGTATTTTTCATCCATGCGCCATTTGCATATTGAAAGAAGTTGTCGCCAGGATTGACCGTGGTATCCATGCCAGAAACATCAAAAAAATTGGTTCTGACTTCCTGTGGACTCTCCTTACTTTTATTGGACTGACATGACAGCATCATTAAGACGATCGAGAGCGTCCCCCATTTGACTTTTTGTATCATACTTTATTAGATTAAAGAATATAACTAAAGCTAAGCATATTTTGAAGCGCTTCAAAAATACAGCGTAATTATTTCAAAAGTTTTACTTCATATAAGTCTTTACGTCGGTCTTTTTTGATTTTTACCGTACCATATTCATGCAGGTCGCGCAGGGCATAAAGATCCACATCGGCAATCAGCACCATCTCCGCATTGGGCGTCGCCTCGGCCTTGATGGCGTTATTCGGAAACGCAAAATCCGATGGTGTAAATACGGCGGATTGTGAATATTGAATATCCATGTTGTTAACACGGGGCAGATTCCCGACGGAGCCCGCTATAGCCACATAACATTCGTTTTCGATCGCACGGGCCTGCGCACAGGTCCTGACACGGATATAGCCATTTTGTGTATCTGTCATAAAAGGCACAAATAGGATCTGCATCCCCTGATCCGCCAGAATACGGCTCAGTTCAGGAAACTCGACATCATAACAGATCAACAGCCCCACCTTCCCGCAGTCCGTATCGAATACCTTCACCTCACTTCCCCCCACCATACCGTAATATTTAAATTCATTCGGTGTGATGTGAATCTTTTTGAATTCATCCAGTTTACCATTGCGATGGCAGAGGTAAGAAACATTATAAAGCTTTTTGTTTTCCATCAGCGGCATGGAACCGGCAATGATATTGACGTTATAGGACACCGCAAATTGCTGAATGCGGTCAATAATATCCGAGGTATGCTGTGCCAGCCTTTCCATGGCCAATCGCTCAGGAAGATCATTATAAGGGCTCATTAATGGGGTATTGAAAAACTCCGGAAACATGATAAAGTCTGTCCCATAATCACTCACGGTATCCACAAAAAATTCGACCTGGTCATAGAACGCCTCGATATTATCAAACAAGCGCATCTGCCATTGCACCAATCCCAAGCGAATGGTCTGCTTGGTCGTCGAAATCGAACGGGTCTCCGATTCGTAATAAATATTATTCCATTCGAGCAATGTGGCAAACTCCATCGACTCAGCATCCTCCGGTAGATAATGTTTTAGGATTTTTTTGACATGAAAATCATTGGAAAGCTGAAAGGTCAGGGTCGGATCATAAATCTCCTTGCGTTTTACTTTCTCAATGTAAACCCTTGGACTCATTTTGTCCGCGTAATTATGGTAATTGGGAATCCGGCCGCCCGCAACGATGCATTTTAAGTTCATCTGCTCACAGAGCTCTTTTCGTGCGTCGTACAGACGTCTTCCCAAGCGCAAGGCCCGATGCTCGGGATGGACGAATACCTCGATGCCATACAAGGTATCACCGTCATCACTGTGTTTGCTGAACTTCCCGTCGTCAATAATATCGTAATAGCTATCGTAGATATTATTTTTTTTGGAATTGAGGATAATGGACAGCGCACAGGCAACCACATGCCCGTCAATCTCCACGCACAATTGTCCTTCGGGAAATATATCGATCAGGTCCTGAATATTTTCCTTCGACCAGGTATCCCCCACACCATCATACGCTTGTTCCATTGATTTTTTCAAATCAACATAATCCTTCTTTGTCAAGTTGCGCACTTGAATATCCATAGTAATCTCCTTTTGAAATAAGTTTTCCTAAAAATAGCAAAAGTCGGGCCCAAGCGCAAATATCCTGGTGGTCCCTTAGCCACAAATGGAGACAAAACCTTCATGCCCTGAAAAGCACCCAAGCTGGGAAAATCGATTGAAGGTTCTTTCTGACCAATAGAAATGGCACACGCTCAAAAAAAAAGGCGCCAATAGTTTTATTGGCGCCTATATGATCGATAGATTATGCTATTGACTATGCTTGACCTTGAGGAGTTCCGAAAGGAAATGCCACTGTTGGATCACCACCTTGTTGCGGTTGTTCAGCAACGCCCATATCCATTTTAATCGGACCGTTCAATGCTTCGAAACGATTCACGTTATCAACCAATGCACCTAACAGGCGTTTTGCGTGCTCTGGAGTCAAAACGATTCTTGATTTCACTTTTGCTTTTGGCACTCCTGGCATCACACGGATAAAGTCAACCACAAATTCTGTATTAGAGTGAGTGATAATCGCAAGATTTGAGTAGATTCCTTCTGCTACTTCTTCTGTCAACTCGATGCTCAATTCGTTTTGATTTTGGTTATTTTCCATAATAATTCTAAATGTAAGTTAATATAATCCTAAATTTTATTTTGTAAATGTTCTAAAGTCCTGACCATCCTCGATATGCAGCAATGTCTGATAGATCAAACGGATCACATTGTCAACATCCTCTTTATGCACCATCTCAACCGTTGTATGCATATAACGCAACGGCAAAGAAATCAATGCTGAAGGTACCCCACCATTGCTGTACGCAAAAGCGTCGGTATCAGTCCCTGTATAACGTGAGCAGGCCTGACGTTGAAATGGAATATTGTTATCCTCAGCAACCTTAACCAACAGTTTATTCAAGTTGACCTGAACCGCTGGGGCATAAGACAATACCGGCCCTTTACCCGAGAATAAATCCCCTTGCGTGATCTTGTTGATCATTGGCGTCTGGGTGTCATGCGTCACATCGGTAACGATGGCAACATTCGGCTTTATACGGTCTGCAATCATTTCAGCACCACGCAAACCAATCTCTTCCTGCACCGAATTTACGATATATAATCCAAATGGCAATTTCTTTTTATTCTCTTTTAGCAGACGCGCAACCTCGGCAATCATAAAGCCGCCGGCCCGGTTGTCCAAAGCACGTCCGATATAATAACGGTCGTTGAGGATCGAAAATGTATCTTCATAGGTAATCACACAGCCGACGTGTACACCCAAAGCTTCCACCTCCTCTTTGGAGCTGCAGCCACAGTCCAAAAAGATATTTTTCAAGGACGGATTTTCCTCTTTCTCACCCGAGCGTGTATGAATCGCAGGCCAGCCAAATACCGCCTTCACAATACCATTTTCGGTATGAATGTTCACACGCTTGGACGGTGCAATCTGATGATCTGAACCACCGTTACGCACCACGTAGATCAATCCATCCTTTGTAATGTAATTGACAAACCAGGAAATTTCATCCGCATGCGCTTCGATCACAACCTTATAGGCCGCTTTTGGATTGATAACACCAACGGCTGTACCGTAATTATCTACTAAAGTTTCATCCACATAAGGCTTTAGATAATCCAGCCATAAACGTTGGCCCTCCCATTCAAAACCTGTGGGGGATGCATTATTTATATATTTTTCAAAAAATGAAAGCGAATCTTTTGTCACGACCGCAGTCGTTTTCTGTTCTTTTTTCTTATTCTTTTCTGCCATCTTTTCCTTTTCTATTTACTTTCGTCAAAATATGAAAATTTCAATGAAATGCAAAAGTAAAAATGTTTTTTAGAATATTCCCTTTACATTTCACTTTGATTTTATTGAAAAATAAGATTAAACCTTATCTTTACCCTAGTAATTTAAACTGACATAAAATATATGAATTCAATATTAAGTGCTATACATTGGAATATAGATCCCGTGATGTTCAACCTTGGTGCATTTGCCCTGCGTTACTATGCCCTGTGTTGGCTTCTCGCTTTTTTTGTTTCCTATGTTATTATGCTGCGCATTTTCAAAAAAGAAGGCCGCACGCAGGAACAACTTGACCAACTTTCCATTTATATCTTCCTCGGCACACTGATCGGTGCACGACTTGGTCATTGCCTGTTCTACGACTTTGATTATTACAAGGACCATATTCTGGAAATTTTTCTTCCTTTCAAATGGGATAAAAACGGGTTCCAGGTTACGGGTTTCGCCGGATTGGCTTCCCATGGTGGGGCTATTGGTATTCTCACCGCGCTCTACCTCTTTTGCCGCAAAACAAAAACAGACTTTTTATGGTTGGCAGATCGATTGGTGGTGGTCGTTCCCATTGCCGGCGCCCTGATCCGTATCGGAAATTTTTTCAATTCGGAGATGGTCGGTACGCCTACAGATTTACCCTGGGCAATTATTTTTGAACGCCATGACAACATCCCCCGCCACCCGGGTCAACTTTATGAAGCCATTGCCTATATCATCATCTTTATCATCATCGGATCCTTATTCAAGTCAAATCCGAATCGCCAAAAGGGTTGGTTATTTGGCGTTTTCATGGTCTTATTATTTGGAGCACGGATGGTATTGGAACATTTTAAACTTGATCAGGAAGATTTCGAACAAAACATGGTCCTCAATATGGGACAACTATTGAGTATACCCTTTATTCTGGTCGGTCTTTATTTTATTTTCCGAAAGCCAAAAGCGTAAAACAGCCTGCGATCAGCAATCGTTTACAAAATATAGAATTAACAAGGCATCTTTTCTGACAAAGATGCCTTTTTTTATATGCCGTTCAAAGTCCTGCAAGCGCTATCCGGATCCTGGTTTCTGTTCGACCCTGATAGCGGTCTGCCCCGACACAGGAACCTAACAGGGCCGGCATGAATCCACTATGAGTCCGTGCTGAGTCCGTGGTGAGTCCGAGTTAAACACGGATTCAACACGCATTGACGATCGTAGCATAGTGGATACACCTGCTTGCAGAGCCGAATAAGGCCCAAATCAGCTTCGAACAGGGAGCGCATAGCGGTCGAATACCGTACATAACTCGGAGTATATATACAAATACGGTACAAAATAAAAAGATTAACATACAATTACACATTAATACGGCACATTTGAATATAAATAAAATATTAAAAACGCAACATTTTTAGCTTTTTCTATACAAAATAAAAGAATACCCATATATGACTTAGCTGACCTATGCTATTTCATTGCATAAGAAAAATGCCATCGATGATGGCAAATTCCCTTAGCTAAATCTAATTTTTAAAACTAAATTATCTTGTCTTTACCACCAAAGATTCCAAAGATTGCTATATTTAGGCTTCTTTTATGATCAAATATTTTTACAACAAGAAAACTTAAGCCTAAAATGAGTCTAGAAAAGTGCGCATCTGTTGAAGCGAACGAAAACATGCTTCAATACAATGGTAAATATGGTGAGTATGGCGGGTCGTTTATCCCTCCTGTTTTGGAAAGCCAGTTAAACAAGTTAGCTGAATTTTTCGATAGCCATGTACAGAAAGAAGAATTCCAAAAAGAATTTATCGCCATCCTCAAACATTATGTCGGACGTCCATCGCCTTTGTATTTTGCTAAAAACCTGAGTGACTATGTTGGTTCGAGGATCTACTTAAAACGGGAGGACCTAAACCATACGGGTTCACATAAAATAAACAATTGTATTGGTCAGATTTTATTGGCCAAACAAATGGGCGCTACAGAGATCATTGCTGAAACCGGCGCAGGGCAGCACGGTGTCGCTACTGCTACCGCTGCGGCATTGTTAAATATCCCATGCAAAGTATTTATGGGGGAGATTGATGCTGCCCGTCAGGCACTGAATGTCAAACGAATGGAATTATTGGGAGCACAGGTTGTCACCACAAACCTTGGAAGCCGTACACTCAAAGACGCTGTTGATGCAGCTTTGATGTACTATGTCGAAAATCCTTCTTCCTATTACCTGTTGGGCTCACATGTCGGGCCACATCCCTACCCTAAAATGGTCGGATATTTTCAGAGCGTTATCGGGAAAGAAGCCCGGCAACAGATCCTTGAACAGGAAGGACGTCTTCCGGACAGCATTTTTGCCTGCGTTGGCGGCGGTTCGAATGCCATCGGTTTATTTTCGGGTTTTCTGGAGGACCAGGAAGTGGAAATCAATGGTGGCGAAGGTGGCGGTTCGGGAACCTATCCTAAAACAGCTGCAACCCTATCATTTGGCAAGCCCACTGTATTCCAAGGCACCTATTCCTATTGTTTGGTCGATGACGAAGGTAATCCAATTCCTTCTACCTCGGTGTCTGCAGGACTGGATTACCCAGGCATATCACCCCAACATGCTGCTTTAAAGGACAGCAATAGGGCTAATTATTATCCGGTAACAGATGATGAAGCCATCGCAGCTTATAAACTGCTTTCCAGATTAGAAGGAATTATCCCGGCAATCGAATCCTCGCATGCAGTTGCCCTGGCGGTCAAACTACTGAAAGACAAAAACAAACTCGCCATCGTCAACCTATCTGGACGTGGTGACAAGGATGTAGATCGTGAATTTTAACTGCTCCCATCACAGCTTGTCTTACAAATTCCCCTATCGGGATTTTGTAAGACAAGCTGAATTGCATCGGGCATGCCCAATATACATAACGACAATTCGCAAACAACAGAAGCCATGAAGCAAAGTAAACCTCACCGCAGCTGGTTAAAAATTGGAATCGCCGTACTGCTCCTATCCATGATAGCGCTAACGGCCTATAACCTTTACCCCGAATCGCGCCTACCCCAAAATACGGTGGTCGACAAACTTGTGGTTTACAAATCCAAGCGTAGCCTATTGGCTTATGCAGATGGCAGATTGCTCAAATCTTACCGTATTTCACTCGGTGGACAGCCTATAGGTGCGAAAGAAATCGAAGGCGACCTAAAGACCCCGGAAGGATCGTACGTTATCAACGATAAGAATCCACATAGTGACTATCATAAAAATTTAGGGGTCTCCTATCCCAATGAAAAGGATATTGCTCATGCCAAAACCCTGGGTAAAGCTGCTGGTGGGGATATTAAAATCCATGGTCTGCGCAATGGAATGGGGTTTATCGGTAAACTACAACGCTATGTAGACTGGACTCTCGGTTGCATGGCCTTGACCGATACGGAAATTGACGAACTCTATCAGGCTGTTCCTATAGGTACCCCCATTGAAATTCATCCATAGTATTCGGGCAGGCACACACGCAGACGCTGAACTGCTGTAATCCTAGTCTTCTGTTTAACTTTCCCAAAACTCTGCAACATATGCCCCAAATCTTACAACAGAATGTCTGATTAATTTGCGATTTTTGGGTTTAGATTTGTAACTTGTATTAAAAAAAACCGAATGAAACTCGCAATAAAGAATATGGTATGCAATAGGTGCATCATGGTTGTCGAAAACGAATTGGCCAAGCTTAATCTCCATGTTAAACATATTTCTTTAGGACAGGCCGAAATTGAAGAAACGTTGAATAAAGAACAATCTGCACAGTTGGCAGCGAACTTCTCCGCCCTTGGCTTTGAATTGATCGACGACAAGCGAACAGTGCTGATTGAACAGGTCAAACATCTGGTACTGGATCTCATCCGCAATCAACATAATAACACCAATCTCAATTTATCTGAGATCATCAGCAATCAGATTTATCACGATTACAACTATATTTCGAATCTATTTTCGGATGTGGAAGGCATGACCATTGAGAAATATTTCATCAGCCAAAAGATCGAATATGTCAAGGAATTATTGGTGTATGACGAACTGACTTTAAGTGAGATAGCTTATCAGCTGAATTACTCCAGTGTCGCTTATTTAAGCAACCAGTTCAAAAAAGTAACCGGACTGACACCAAGCCATTTCAAGCATATCAAAGAGAATAAACGGAAACCCTTGGATAAAATTCACGATGCCGGATAAGCCTTGTCCTTGTCGCCAACCTGCGCCGGGTACATCAGATCATTATCCTATCCCCACAAGAAAAAAAGAAAAGGCTTCCGAGCGGAAGCCTTCCTTTTAAAATTGCCCTTTCAAATTAGCAACCCTTATTTTAAATAACTCTAATTCGTTTTGTTGTTGATTGATAAAGGCGTTTTCGGCTAATTTTCCGACGACGATATCACGTTCTTCCTCATTGGCATATACCATATTCTTGAACGGATTTTTATAATCTTTCGCACGGGATTTATAGATCTGCTCGCCGATCCAGATTCGGTGCCCCAAAGCCTGATCCAACAAAGATACAATTTTATCTTTGGATATTTCCATCCCTTCCAAATGCAGAATTTCAATCAGCGACAACAAGGCATGTTTTCGCTTATCCAATGGGTAGTCCTTGCTGCGCTCATGATAAAATTCATGAATATCGTCCCAGGAATCAATCTTTTTGGATTTAATATCATCCAGGAAAACCTGCAGTGCCGTGCTTTCGATAAGCTGTCCACCGATATTTTCCCAGTTGGTCCGCTGCTCAGCGGCAAGGCTCGCAAAGATTTCATCCAGCGATTGTCCTTCCTCAAGCGCTTCCATCAGGTGCAAAACACCATAATACTTGATAAATGAACGATAGAGATGATAGGCTTCGCCTACTTTCTGAATCACCGTAGGTCTGCGCGAATTCTCAGCTCCGGATAAAACAACAGTCTTATCCTTTAGATCAATATTGTTGGCAAGTAAAGCACGCCCGGCCAAAATACGCTCTGCCCGTGTTTTGTTTTCTTCGGGCTGGAGACTTTCCGATACGGCAAAGGCAAGTGTTTCCATTCCGGCGAACATCTCATTGACGGTATCCGGGGCCAACATATCGTACTCAAAATATTGGTTTTTAAAATGCCTATTGTCCCGTGCTTCATACTTATTGGCATTGCGCACCAGGGCGTACATATTATACATAAACCAATAGCCTGGGATAAGGACGAGCCGATCATTCTGCACGTCATTGCTGACCAATGTAAAAGGCAATTGGATATCCAGCTCATGTAGGAAGTCCCCCTTGACAATTAGACAATAGGAGGCAAATCTCGAGTTATGTTTCAGACTTACACATAGTCCCGGCCAGAAGCCACGCCCAGCGATAATCTCGCCATCCGCTGCCCTGGAATTGTGGTTTGACCCTACAGTAGCCCCAGCGGCCATATTGCTTTGTCCCATGACCAATGCGGCACAGAGGAAAGAATTATTATGGTGTTGTTCGTGTGCCGGAAAAATCAGCGAATTGAGCACTTCACAACAGGATATCGTCGAATTATCGCCAAGATAGGAATTGATCAGCCTGGCGCCATATTTGAGTTGCGAGTAAGACGCCAAAATAAAGCGTACCGCTTTTACACCGTAGAATATACGGCAACCGTAACCAATGATACCATTGACCAATTCACAGCCTTCACCGATCTGCGTATAGGATTCCTGTGATGAATTCACCGTCACATTCTTCAGCTTATTCACTCCTTTTATATAGGCATCTGTACCGATCTTCACATTCTTGATCGTAAAGGTATTTTTGATGACACAGCGATCACCGATCTGGCTATAATAGCCACGTTGCGTACCAAACTTCTGGTCTGTAAGTTCTTCAAAACGATGTTGCAGTTCCCGATCATGGCGATTTCGTGTCCACAGGTAGACGTCGGCAGCCTGCATCCCATCGAAAGGATAGACCGAACGTGCACCATTTTCATTACAGAGCTCCAGCTGGATGCGTTTACCCGATTCCTCTCCATCGCGTAGAATACCATTTCCAAATTTGGCCGTGCTTCCAGTTTCCATCTCCTTGATCTGACTCAGCAGCACTTCATTACCCACAATAAAATAGGATAAATAACCGATATGATGTACAGCGACATCATCGCCGAAATCCGAACTGATAATGGTCGAATGGTAAAGACCGATCGGAAGTTTTAAATTGCGGTACTCCAAATAGCTGGGGCTGAGGTTTCCGATCCGTACCAAACCATAGAATTTACAGTGTTGAATCTGCTTGGGATCAAAGATTGCTGACACTTTTACCCTGGACCAGTCGCTCGACCAATTTCCATTGGCGATAAGCTGCTGGATCTCATCCGCTGTAAGATCGCGGTAATCATTGCGTGGATTTTGCTGAAATCGCAGGGTATACTCGTCCTGCCCTTCCTGGAGAAACTCATTTGGGATAAAATCATATCCCAAATGCTCCAAAGGTATTTTCTTTAATACACTCATGCGCCTCCTTATTCTACTGTAACAGACTTGGCGAGGTTACGAGGTTTGTCAACATCTAAGCCCAACTCCACACCAATATAATAAGACAACAACTGCAGTGGAACCACGGAGATCAAAGGTGCGATAATCTCATCTGCTTCCGGAATTTCCATATAATCATCCGATAAACCTTCGGACACAGCGTCACCTCTGGTCACAACAGCAATAATTTTTCCTTTCCTGGCTTTTATTTCCTGGATATTGGAGACAATTTTTTCATGATAGGCATCTTTCGTAGCCACGAAAACAACCGGTAGGTTTTCATCAACCAACGCAATAGGCCCATGTTTCATTTCCGCTGCCGGATATCCTTCGGCATGGATATAGGAAATTTCTTTAAGCTTTAATGCACCCTCTAACGCTACAGGGAAGTTATACCCTCTACCTAGGAATAAGAAATCCCGGGCATCTTTATATTTTTTTGCAATTTGCTTGATCTTTTCGATCTGTGTATCCAGTATCCATTCCACCTTCTCCGGTACCGCATGCAATTCTGCCGATAATTCCAGAAAACGTTCTTGGGAAATTGTTCCTTTTAACGCTGCTATTTTTAGCGCGATCAGGTTTAGAACAGTGAGTTGTGCTGTAAATGCCTTGGTACTTGCCACCCCGATTTCGGGACCGGCATGGGTATAAGCCCCTGCATCCGAAAGGCGGGCAATTGAGGATCCCACAACATTGACCACACCAAGAATAATTGCCCCCTGCTTTTTCGCATTTTCAAGCGCTACCAAGGTATCCGCAGTTTCGCCGCTTTGCGAAATGGCCAAAATAACGTCTCCAGGATGGATTACCGGATTACGGTAGCGGAATTCTGAAGCATATTCCACTTCAACATTAATGCGGCATAATTCTTCAATGATATATTCGGCAATCAAACCCGCATGCCAGCTTGTACCACAGGCAACAATAACAATGCGATTGGTGCTACTGATTTCTTCTGCAAATTTCTCAATACCGCTCAGAATAATCTGCTTGGCCTGCAGATCCAGACGACCCCGCATTGAATCATAAATGGTATGCGGTTGTTCAAAGATCTCCTTTAACATAAAGTGATCATAACCACCCTTTTCAATAGCAGACAATTCCAGATCTAATTTTTGGATATAGGGTGTAATCCGTTCATTACCCAAGTTCTTGAGGATAAGTTCCTCCGGTGTGATAATTGCCAGTTCGTAATCATTAATGTACACAACTTCTTTGGTGTACGCTAACATTGGCGAAGCATCCGAGCCTAAGAAATGTTCATTTTTACCTATTCCGATAACAAGGGGGCTTCCTTTTCTCGCTGCAATAATCCGGTCTGGATGACCAGCTTCCAATACCAGGATTACATAGGCACCCACCACCCTTTTTAAGGCAATACGGATCGCCTCTTCCAGGGAGCATTCATTTTGCAATTGAATTTCTTCGATAAAGTTGACAAGTACTTCGGTATCGGTATCACTTTTAAAATGGTAACCTTTGCTGATCAATTCTGATTTTAGGGATGCATAGTTTTCGATGATACCATTATGAATCATTGCGATGCGTCCACTGTTGGAATAATGCGGATGGGCATTGCGGTCAGAAGGTTCACCATGGGTAGCCCATCGTGTATGACCTATTCCTGTTGTTGATTGAAGATCCTGACCGTAAACGAATTCTTCCAGATTCGCTACTTTTCCGGTCTTTTTGTAAACATCGACCTGTTCACCTTTATGCAGTGCCACTCCAGCACTGTCATATCCACGGTATTCTAATTTTTTCAATCCATCAATGACGATACCATACGCCTGACGGTAACCTGTGTATCCTACAATTCCACACATGCTTGTCTCAATTTTAAGTATTTATATATTTTGTTAATGCGGCCGCAATGTAATAAAAAATATTTACGCAATCGATTGATTAACCTAAAATTAACACAAAAAAAAGGAGGCCAATGATTTAGCCTCCTTTCTTTTGTAAAATTTTTATGTTTAATGCTCTGCTACATCCACATGATCATAGTCTTCGACCATCAATGCTTCATAGTCAGTCTTCTTCTTCCTTCCGAAACGGTCGAAAATCGAATACACGACCGGAACGACTACCAGGGTCAGGAATAAGGATGACAATAGACCACCGATGATAACGATTGCCAGACCTCTGTTCATATCGGCTCCATCACCTGTGGCAATGGCAATCGGAATCATACCGAATACCATGGCAATTGTCGTCATCAGGATCGGACGAAGACGGGCATGGTTAGCCGCCACCAATGCGTCGTGCGTGTTATCCCCCGCTTCTTTCCGGTGGTTCGCAAAATCGACCAGCATGATCGCATTTTTGGCCACCAGACCAATCAACATGATAATACCCAAAATCGTAAAGATATTCAACGTCTGATTACCCAGAGCAAGGAACAACAAGGCACCGATAAAGGACAACGGAATAGAGAACAATACCACAAAAGGTGTGATAAAGCTGTCATATAGCGCCACCATAACCAGGTATACCAAGATAATGGAAGCCAATAAAGCGATTCCCAATGTACCGAAACCCTCGGTCTGGTTTTCCATGTTACCACCCCAGATAAAGACGATTCCCGGCTTGCGTGGTAGCTTCTCAAATTGCGCCTGCCATTCCTGCGCTACGGTACCCATTGGTCTACCGATGGCCTGACCTTGGATAGATACAGCCGGTGATTTATCGCGACGTTCCAATAAAGTCGGACCCGAACCATAAGAAACTGTTGCAAACTGTTCCAAAGAAATTGAAGCCCCTTTGTTATTGATAAATTTCAGATCGCGAACATTGTCGATGCTGGCACGACCGCTTTCCGTATAGCGGATATTGATATCATATTCATTATCACCTGCTCTATACTTGTTGTCTGTATTTCCAGAAAATGCAGTCTGCATTGTCATACCCACGGTAGAGACATTCAGCCCCAAAGAAGTCATCTTATCGCGGTCAATTTTCACATTGATCTCAGGGTTACCTGCTTCGGAGGTTAACTTCACTCCTGCTGCTCCCGGGATCTTACGCAATTGCGCCGCTGCTTTCTCCGCAAATTCCTGTGCATCTTCGACCGAAGAACCGATGATGGTCAATTTCAATGGCGCCTGCTCAGCTCCCATGATCCCTACATTCACGGTTTTAATCTTCGCTCCGATCAGCTTGTTTTCGAGTTCGCGTTTCAAAGTCGCAGAATACACCTGTGAATTGCCTTCGAAATTTTCCTTATCCAGGATAACGTGGATTTCGGATTTATAACGGGAACCTGTTGTCGAAGCCATACCATCTGAAGACTGTCCTACAGTGGTAATCATTTCCTTCACATCTGGTTTCGATTTGATATAAGCTTCAGCTTTTTGGGTCAGCAAGTTGGTCTTCTCCAGAGACGCATCCTTGTCCAATTCCAGCTGGATAAAAAATTCCTTACGGTCTATTCCTGGGAAGAAATCCGAACCGATATAACCTTTGACCACGAGCATAAAAGAGGCGACCAATAAGCCTACAGCAAGTCCCAGTGTAGCCAATTTATTCATCCGGCTTTTTAATGCCCAGACCAACAGGCCAGATACCCAATGGGTAAAAGCTGTCAACCCACTTTCAAAACCGTGGATAATACGTCCAAAGAAGGAGGTTTTGCTCAGATGCTCCAGTTTTCCAAAACGGGAATATAACCATGGAACAACCGTAAAGGACACCAATAGGGACAACAAGGTGGAGATAATTACCGTCACACAGAATTGTGCCAGGATATTTGCCACCAAACCCGTAGACATCGCAATCGGCAAAAACACCACCACGATAACCAAGGTGATCGCTGTTACGGTAAAACCGATCTCCGAGGCTCCATCGAATGCTGCACGCACTTTATTTTTTCCCATCTCCATGTGGCGGTGGATATTCTCGATAACAACGATCGCATCATCCACCAGGATACCTACGACCAGTGATAGCCCCAATAAAGACATCAGATTTAAGGTATAACCCATCAGCAGCAATCCAATAAATGTCGCAATCAGCGATAATGGAATTGCAACCATGGTGATCGCGGCATTACGCAAACTCTGCAAGAAGAATAACATGATAAAACCTACCAGCGCAATCGCAATCATCAAGTCATGGATAACGTTATTGGCGGCATTTAATGTAAAGTCAGACGAGTCATTTGCAACAAGAATCTTGATTTTGTTGCTTGCATAATCTTTCTCAACTTGTGCTATTGTCTTTTTTACACCTTCTGATACGGCTACCGCGTTGGCATCGGACTGCTTAAAGACCTGCAATAAGATGGTGTTCTGGCGGTCCAGACGAGCCACTTTTTCAATTTCTTTGATACCATCCTGCACATCGGCGATGTCACGTAAATAAATCTGTGCACCCGTTGGCGTTGTAATTGGCAGATTACGCAATTCCTCGATCGAGGTTACTTTACCCGCCAAACGGATTGTTGTTCTGTTGTCACGGGTACTGACGTTACCTGTAGGAAAATCAAGATTTGAGGAGGCAACAGTCTGTTGTACCTGAGCGATTGTTAAGCCGTAGCCCTCAATTTTCTTCGGATCGACAGAAATCTGAATTTCACGTTCCTCACCCCCGATCATATCTACTTTGGCTACCCCGTTAATCCGGGCAAAAACAGGCTGGATCTTATTATCCAAGAGGTCATACAATTCCTTTTCGGATAGATTAGACGTAACGGCCAAACTCATGATCGCCACATCGTCCAACGAGAATTTGGATAGCGAAGGTGTTTTCACATCATCGGGTAGATCGTTGACAACAGCATTGATCTTCCGTTGCGCATCGGTCAGCAGGAAGTTGACATCGGCCCCATTATTTAGGGTAATCATGACAATGGATACCCCTTCGAGGGAAGTCGACTCCACTTTCTTGATACTCTCCAACGAAGAGATGGCATCCTCGATTTTTTTGGTGACCGAGCTTTCCACCTCAGCAGGTGATGCTCCCGGATAGACAGTCTGCACCGTGATTACGTTGATCTCAAATTTAGGGACTAACTCGTACCCCAACTGAGTATAGGAAAACAACCCACCTAATGTCAGTATTATAAATAATACGATAATTATACTGGGACGTTTTATCGATATTTCGGTAATTTTCATTAGAATTATTTGTTTTTAATGGTAATGAAACCACAACTTCATTTGCTACTGTTGTTCAGTAAACATTATTTAATAATTTCAACAGGGCTCTGATCAAACAGATTGATTTGACCCGACACAATCACTTGATCGCCATTTTGCAGACCACCCAAGATTTCGATGTAATCGCCAAAATTTCTTCCGGATTTCACATTGGTTTCGATTGCTTTACCATTTTTAAGGACGAATATTTTATTGTCACTCACACTACCGACAAATGCATTGCGCGGTACGATCAAGGTATTACCGGCTACACCTTCGCCAAATATTGCTGTACCATACATACCGGCACGCAATTGATTGGATGAATTATTGACTTCGATTTCTACCGGGAAATTTAAGCTTCCGTCTGATTTGGGTGCAATAAATGTAATCTTACCGGTATATCTTTGGTCAGCATAGACACTTGCTGTTACGTCAACAGATTGCCCAACCCGCAATGTAGCCACATTTTTTTCATCCACATTGACCCGTAATTTTAAGGTACCGACATTGACGATATCAAAAGCCGGAGCGCCAACATTTAAATACGTTCCGGGTTCAATTTTACGTGCATTGACCACCCCGGAAACCGATGTTTTGATGGTAACATCACCAGCATTCAATTTTGATGCTCTCAAATTATTTTTGGCGTTTTCAAACTGCAATTTCACCTGATCCAGCTGCTGTTTGGTAACACCACCTGTAGAAAAAGCACTTTCAAAACGATGTAAGTCAGCCTGTGCATTTGTAAACGCGGCTTGTGCATTGGCGACATTCACATTCAGCTTGTCCCCTTCAATAATAGCCAAGGTTTGTCCGGCACTCACATGCGAGCCTTCGTCGACCAATACCTTCACCACTCTGCCGGCAGTCTCCGCAGATACCGTGACCTCTTGCTTTGGCGCAAAAGTTCCGTTGGCAGTGTAACGTAAGTCCATTGAACTTATTTTCGCCGTATCAATACGGACGGCAATGGCTGCATTTGTTTTCGCAACCTCAGCAGTTTCCGCTTCGTTTTTCTTTTTATTTTTATTTAACACAAAAAATATTCCTGCAAGACCAGCAGCAATAATAAGTAGGGTAATAATTCCGCGTTTCATATTGTATTAGTCAATTATTCGTTAATTAGTGATTTGAGATTTCCGTTGGCTTTAATTAATTGGACTTCGGCCACTTTATAATCAAGCAAAGACGTATTTAAATTATTTTGGGCATCAGCATAAGCTTTTTCAGCATCCAATAAATCTGTTAGTGTCGCCAAACCATTCTTATAATTATTGTTGGTATCCTCTAACACAGATTTGGCCAAATCCACATTTTTACGGTTAGATTCGATTGTTAAAAGTGTGTTCTTAATTTGAACTTTGGAATTTTCCGCCGCCAGATTTAGCGCTAATTTGGTGTCAGCGATATCCACCTGTAATTTATCAATATCAATCTGCGCCTGGCGAACTTTTGATTTCGTCAGGAAACCGTTAAAAATAGGCACGGTCAGATTCAGCCCAATGCCGGAAAAGCTAGACCAGTTTACACCTTCAGCTTTAGAAAATATCGGGAAAACAGGTCCCAGACCCTGCCTTCCATAATTAGCAGTCAACGAAAGTGTCGGATAATATTTGGAAATTTCTGCTTTTTTATTTAATTCAAGTAATTCATTTTGCTTTGCCAACACCTGAATTTCCGTTCTATTCGAAACATCAAGCGGATCATATATGGCATCCAGTGCGACGGTCTCAAAAGTTGAACTTGGCATCACAATCTGCTCGGTCATCGGCATACCAATGACAAACTTCAATGCATTTTCTTTCAATTCCACCGCGTTAATAAGCTGTTGTCTGGAAGCTTTCAAATTTGTAACGGCAACGTTTGTACGATCCAGATCTATTTTTTTTGCCAATCCATTTTTAAACAAGCCTTCGATCACATCCCTTGTCTTCGTGGTGCTCTCCAGATTGTTATCAACTGTTTTTAACTGTAATTTAGATTGGTAAACATCATAATAACTATTTGCCACTTTCTCGATCAGCTGCTCATCTGTCAAGGTCTTGTTGATCACATAAAATTCGCGTGTCGTTTTGGCGGCTTTCAATCCGGTAAATACAGTCTGGTTAAACAGCTGTTGGTTTAAACTGATCGAATTGGTGGATTGCCATTTTTGTCCAAAAGCAGCCATGACGGTTGTTCCCGGCTGACCGACAAGTTCGCCTGGTAAAGCAACTTTTTGGATCATTGGATTATAGGTGATTCCACCATTAAAATTCACCTGCGGCAATGCTCCTGATTTAACTTCCGCAATTTTATACTCTGCATTCACAACATCAAGATTCGCCTTTTTAGCATCGGCCTTATTTTGCAAAGCAAATTTGATCGCATCACTTAGGCTTAATTGCTGCTGTGCTTGACTTTGGAAAACCATCGTACCTAATAAAAGGCTGGCTAGTATTCTGATTGTTTTCATTCCTAATTTATTTGTCCTAATTTTATATCTACTTTTTATTTATACCATTAAAAAACAGCTTCGTAGCTAGTTTTTGTTTCTGTAGCACTTCATCAAAACGATCCTGATTAGGGATTCCCGAAATGATATCAGAAATATTGCACATCAGGGATAGGCTCTTCATCAGTTCGACATAGATTTCAGCGGTCTCATAGAGATGCTCGCCATTGAGCTCGCCATTTTCAGCTCCCACCTTTAGTATCTCATAAAGCGCATTTACATCACGATTGTGCAGGCACTGAAAAAAATCCTGCATCGAAAGCCCTTTAATCCATTCCAGGTTTTCGTTCATGTGCAGCATATAATACTTACGTACAAAGGCATCCCGTAATTCTAAAATCTTCATGATCACCTCGTAGGTTGTGCCCTTGTGTGCCCCAACCAACTTCTCTTCCTCTTCCCGGTACTCATCAGTCAATCGTATGATCACATCCCGTATGAGCACATTCTTCTCTGAGTAATAGTAATATAAATTCGCTTTGGTAATTTTTATATCCTCCGCAATCTCATTCATTGTTGTCTTACTAAAACCATAATGCATAAAACGTCTTATGGCGGCATCAATGATCTGGTCTTTTCTATCTTCCATTCTTCAAAAAACTCCTTTCTACTTTCTGACTTTTATCAGAAATTGTTCAAAAATATAAAAAGTAACTTCCTGTACAAAATATATTTTGAAATCGCTTTTAATTTGATATTGAGTTGACAACAAAAAAGGCAAACTTTGGAAGTTTGCCTTTCTTAATAACTCAGAATTTATTAAAACGCTACAGTATTCTGAAAATGTTTGAGGAACTTTCTCTTGTCCAGTTTATAGAGCCTAGCTGCCCGGTAAGCGACACCGGTCTGCACCTCGTCGAGCTCCTTTAGGAAGCCATAATTCTGCATTTTCTTTCTAAAATTGCGTTTATCCAATGTTTTATTCAAGATTCCCTCGTACACCAACTGCAATTGTGTCAGTGTAAATTTTTCAGGCAACAGTTCGAAAGCGATGGGTTTATAGGCCAGACGGCGCTGCAACCTTTCGAGGCAAAGATCCAAAATCTGTTTATGGTCAAACGCCAATTCAGGAACATTTCTGACAGGAAACCATTTGGCCTGTTTCATGTAGTTTGTAACAGGCTTCGTTTTCAGTTTTGTGTTATCCAGCTGGACCAGGGCATAGTAAGCCACGGTCAGAATACGTCCTTTTGGGTGCCGTTTTAAGCCCGCAAAAGAATGTAATTGGTCCATAAATACATCCTTCAACCCTGTATTTTCATACAGAATTCTCTTCACGGCATCTTCCATCTCTTCGTCATTGTCCACGAAAAAGCCTGGCAATGCCCACCAATCCTTAAAAGGATATTCATTTCTTTCAGCCAAAAGAACCTTTAATTCTCCTTCATGAAAGCCTAATATGACACAGTCTACGGTAAAATTACTATACAAAACTTCTAAATTTATTTATATGCGATATACTGAGCTAAATTTATTGGCTACTAATCATCGGGTTACCTGTAACAATTATACGCTTCCTAAACGTGATGCGCAAAAAAATAATGAAAAATTTATTCAAAGTGTAGAATATACACTATAAAAATCTTATATTCGTAAAACCTAAAATATAGAGTGTGATAAAAGAAATTAAAAAAATAGGCGTATTAACATCTGGCGGCGATGCACCGGGCATGAATGCCTGTATTCGTGCAGTTGTCCGTACAGCATTACACAAGGGCCTTCAGGTCACTGGGATTTATCAGGGCTACCAAGGTTTGATTGACGGAAATTTTAAAGAAATGGATACCCGCTCGGTGAGCAATATCATACAGCGTGGTGGTACAATATTAAAAACAGCACGTTGTCTTGAGTTTAAGACAACCGAGGGGCGAAAAATTGCATATGATAATTTAAAGGCTGCCGGCATAGATGCTTTGGTGGTCATTGGTGGTGATGGTACTTTTACGGGTGCGAATTTCTTCTCCAAAGAATTTGAAATTCCCATCGTAGGCATCCCAGGCACGATTGACAATGATTTGTATGGTTCGGACTATACCATTGGTTACGATACCGCAAACAATACCGTTATTGAAGCCATTGACAAAATCAGGGATACCGCAGCATCACATGAGCGTCTTTTCTTTGTGGAGGTGATGGGAAGAGATTCAGGATGTATTGCATTAAATGCCGGGATTGCCGGTGGTGCAGAAGCAATCCTGCTTCCAGAAAAAGAGACGGCCATTGATGATTTGATCAGTCACCTGGAAGATGGAGCCATCAAAAAGAAATCTTCTTCTATTGTTATCGTTGCCGAAGGCGATCAAAACGGTGGTGCCTATTATGTCGCAAAAAAAGTAAAGGAAAAATTTGATCATTACGACACGAAAGTTAGTATATTAGGGCATTTGCAACGCGGCGGATCTCCAACAAGTTTCGACCGTGTATTGGCTAGTCGATTGGGTTTTGCTGCCGTTAATGAAATTTTGGCAGGCAATACACGGATTACTGTTGGTCTCCGTGGCAATGAAATCAAAACCACTCCGATCGAGGAAGCTATCAGCAATAAGGAAATTAAGCTTAGCCCTGATTTATTGGAAATGGCTGAGATTTTGTAATATAAAATAAGCAGACGATGATAGCAGTAGTATACAGTGGATCCAGATTCTCAGACTGGCGGTTGGCCGATAAAGGCCGAATAACGACCGGGTTTCGCATGAATGGCATCAACCCCTATCTACAGGACGAACGGTCCATACTACAGCATTTAAATAGAAATACCAACTTGATCAATAACGCTGAAAAAATAAAACGTATTTATTTTTTTGGTGCCGGCTCCTCATCAAAAGAACGTAAGGACAAGATCAAAAATGTTTTCGAGCGCTTTTTTGTCAATGCCCGTGTCAAAGTAGACCATGATGTCATTGCTTCGGCCATTTCAACCTTTGGTGATGAAAAAGGCATTGTCGGCATTATCGGAAGTGGATCGAACGCGGCCTATTATACCGGTAAGAAAATCATTGAGAACAACTACGGTCTGGGTTACATCCTCGCAGATGAAGGGGCAACAAACTGGAACAGTCAGCAATTGCTGAAACATTATATGACCGACACGCTTCCGGTGGATCTGAAAGATAAATTGGAAAAAGAATTTACCCTGGACAAGAAAAGTATTTTGGAGAAGGTCTATATTGCGCCGCAGCCAACCAACTTTTTAAATTCATTTACCGATTTTGTACTTGAAAATAAGGATCACCTATTTATCAATCAGCTGATCAAAAACGGACTGCGCATCTTCATTAAGACGTACATTAAGCCATTAATGAAAGAGTATCCGGATAGTGATGTGAATTTTACAGGTTCGGTAGCTTTCAATTATGAAAACATCCTCCGGGAAGTTGCTACAGAAGAATTTAATATCAGTATTGGCACCGTGGTTAAGGAGCCGATACATAATTTAATTAAATATTATATCAATAAAAATTAAGAATATGAAAATTGGAATTAACGGATTTGGCCGTATTGGTCGTTTAGCATTCAGAGCTGCTATCAATCGTCCAGAAATTGAAATTGTTGGTATCAATGACTTAGTTGAGCCTGATTATATGGCTTATATGTTGAAATACGATTCAACTCACGGTAAATTTGATGGTACTGTAGAGGTGAAAGACGGTAACTTGGTCGTGAATGGCAAAACAATCCGTGTAACTGCTGAAAAAGATCCAGCAAACTTAAAATGGAATGAAGTAGGTGCTGAAGTAATCATCGAATCTACAGGTTTCTTCCTAACACAAGAGTTGGCTCAAAAACACATCGACGCAGGTGCGAAAAAAGTTGTCATGTCTGCTCCGGCAAAAGATGATACCCCTACTTTCGTAATGGGTGTAAACCACAAAGAATTAAAAGCTGATCAACATATCGTTTCAAATGCATCATGTACTACAAACTGTTTAGCTCCTATCGCTAAAGTATTGAATGACAAATTCGGTATCGTTGAAGGTTTAATGACTACCGTACACGCGGTAACAGCTACGCAAAAGACTGTGGATGGTCCTTCAGTGAAAGACTGGAGAGGTGGCCGTGGTGCTTACCAAAACATCATCCCTTCGTCTACAGGTGCTGCTAAAGCTGTAGGTTTGGTTCTTCCTGAATTGAAAGGTAAATTGACAGGTATGTCATTACGTGTTCCTACTGCTGACGTTTCAGTTGTTGACTTGACCGTACGTTTGAACAAAGGTGCTTCATACGAAGAGATCAAAACTGCGATGAAAGAAGCTTCTGAAGGTGAATTGAAAGGTATCTTGGGTTACACTGAGGACGAGGTTGTTTCAACTGACTTCTTGGGTGATGCACGTACATCAATCTTCGATGCTAAAGCTGGTATTTCTTTGAATGATAACTTCGTGAAAGTTGTATCTTGGTATGACAACGAGTGGGGTTATTCAAACAAAATCGTTGATCTAGTATTAGAAGTAGGTAAATTATCTTAATCAGATCCACCTAGACAATATCAGAGGGCTATTCAGATCGAATAGCCCTTTATTTTTTCGGCTTAGCAATCAACGGGTTGGCGTTTAAACGCAAAAAAAAGCGCTTTTGCCTTTTGTATTTCAAATAATCCCTCTATATTTGCAGCATCAATAAGGCAAACGCCTAGCATTGAAAAGGTGCCATAGCTCAGTTGGTAGAGCAAAGGACTGAAAATCCTTGTGTCGCTGGTTCGAATCCAGCTGGCACCACCAAAAGAAACAGAACGCGAAGTTCTGAAATACTTGAAAAAATAAATTCCATGCGAAAATAGCTCAGTTGGTAGAGCACAACCTTGCCAAGGTTGGGGTCGCGAGTTCGAATCTCGTTTTTCGCTCACCTGCCTAGGTGGTGGAACTGGTAGACACGCAGGACTTAAAATCCTGTTCCCGTTAAGGGAGTGCGGGTTCGATTCCCGCCCTAGGTACAAGAAGGCTCATCATGCGATGGGCCTTTCTTGTTTTATGCAATTTTCTGCAAAACTCCCCTCTTCTATAGCCTCCTGCTCCGTTAATCTCTTTTTTATAATCAGCGCCTCTCCTGCTTTGTCAAGAATTCCTAAACGTATAAACTATCCCCTTAATACAGGTTGTCAATTATACAAGGTCAGTACCTAGAATTGCAAGACCGAAAAATTATAGGAACGATAAACTATCCCCGCCTACAAATTGTTCCCTTAAAAAAGGAGGACTTATGCCTTGGTATCATGGAGATTACCCACCATCCTATAAAAATCAACCTGTTAAACTACGGGAGAAAGCGACAACAATTGCAAACGCGCTATTGAAAGAGGGTACCGAAGAAGGTATTGCTATAGCTACAGGGCTTAAAAAGGCGCGGGAACATTTCCAAAAGGAAAAAGAAAACGACAAAAAGAAAAAAAGCGAATAGCGTTGCTTATTGCGCCGCACTATTGCACATCATCATCAAAACGATAACATATGCCAGAGTTACCAGATCTACAGGTTTTCAGTAGAAACCTGACTAACATGTTGAAAGGGAAAACGCTTGACAATGCTGTTATCCATACAAAGCAAAAAATAAGAGTGAGCGAAAAATCTCTTCAGGAGCTTATTGGCAAAAAACTCATTCAGGTCTACCGCGAAGGCAAACGGCTTTATTTTGACTTTGGGAAAGGGGCCATCTTATCGCTTCATTTAATGCTGCATGGTAAGCTGGTCTATTCAGCAGACGAAAATCCGAAGTATACATTGGTAGCCCTGAAATTTAAGGACGGTAAAACTCTTGCCATTACTGACTTTCAGAAGATGGCCAATATGGAATTGAATCCCCCTCCTTCCGAAGGGATCGATGCACTTTCTCCAAAGCTTACAGCCAAAATGCTGTCTGAATTATTACAATCAAGCAAAGCCAAAATCAAAACCCTACTGATGGATCAGCAGGTTATTGGCGGTATAGGAAATGCCTACGCTGACGAGATCCTCTATGAAGCAGGAATATCGCCACTCTCAATCGCCAACAAGATTCCTGAAAGGGAGGTACAAAAGCTTCAGAAAGCTATTAAACAGGTACTGGAAAGCGCAGAAAAACAGATATTGAAAGAACATCCCAATATTATTCATGGGGAGGTTAGGGATTTTATGAAGGTTCATATAAAAAACGCCAATACAGATAAAAAAGGAAATAAAATCTTGCAGACCAAAATCGGGGGACGAACGACCTATTACACCGAACAACAGGAAGTTTTCAAATAACCCCTATTAAAAAAGCAGCGCTGTTAGCAGAAAAGTCATGTGGCCAGGACTCAATCGTTATGCTTTTACGATGGACGGAATTATTAATAAAAAGCTTAAAGAATCAAAAAAACTAGTCTTATATTCGTTGATATGTTCCATTCCGTTTATTCGCTCAGGTACTGGCCTGCATCCCTGCTGGTCGTGCTCTTCTCCTTAAAGAGCCTCGATCTACGTGCGCAATTGTTTCATCAAGACAGCCTGCAAATAATAGCCCGACAGTTTGCCTTTACCGAAGGACCGGCGGTGGACAAGACGGGGAATATCTATTTTACCGATCAGCCCAATAACAAAATCTGGAAATATAGCACGAAAGGTCAACTTTCGCTTTTTAAAGATGCTGCCGGCCGTGCCAATGGATTGTACGTTAACCATCGCGGCGAGCTCCTTGCCTGTGCGGATGAAAAAAACGAAATCTGGTCCATCAGCAAAGAGGGCAACGTTACCGTCCTGCTGAAAGCCGTAGACGGAAAGAAACTGAACGGCCCAAATGATCTGTGGGCAGATAAGAAAGGTGGCATCTACTTCACAGATCCCTTTTATCTGCGCGATTATTGGACAAGGAAAAAGCCAGAGATAGCCGGGCAGAAAGTATACTACCTCCTGCCGGAAAAAGGGAAAAAACCAATCGTCGTAGCGGATGATCTAACCAAACCTAATGGTATTGTCGGATCGCCGGACGGAAGATACCTGTATGTCGCGGATATTGAACGGAATAAAACTTATAGATATGCGATAGCACCCGACGGAAAACTCAGCGAACAGACTGCGCTCATCGACCAGGGATCTGATGGAATGACATTGGACAATCAAGGAAATATTTACCTAACAGGCAAAGGGGTTTTTATCTATAGTCCAACAGGTCTGCTGATTGGACATATTGAAGTAAATGAACCTTGGACATCCAATGTCTGTTTTGGCGGTAAAGATCGTACGGATCTATTTATCACCGCTTCAACAGCGATCTATCGCATTCCGATGCGGACAAGGGGCGTGAACTAAAGGTTTCAGTAGCCCATGACATGTCCATCAACCTCGAAAATATTGAATAGCGACGACCAATAGATAGGCGTAAAGCAAGACGATGGGCAGGGCAAAATACCATTTTTTACCTAGTTTTTCTTGCGTATCTACACGCCCCTTGATGTCATCAATAATAGGCTTAGGAATAAGTTTTATCGTGAGGGTTATTAATAAGGGCACAATGACAATATCGTCCAGCAGTCCGCCTTTCAACATACGGACTTCAATTTTATTCCAACATTAAATATCCGGAATATTATGCAAAATTGCCAATGCAGTACAGATGTTTTCATAAAACGCTCACTGCGCATAAAAAAGCTATCTAACGATGGACTTTTTTTGTTTATGTACCGTCGTTCAGGTTACCTGAATAAAAAAGGGTACATGAATAATCATGTACCCTAACTAACTATCAAAAATGATATTTTAATCCCTCAACGCCGTAATATCTTGATTCGGTGCAGGAAAATTAAGGTTAGCAATCTCGGTATAAACGGATTCATTGACCTTAAAACCCCATTTTCTAAAAAAGTCTGAAAGGTCTTTCTGTGAAATTTGACAAGCTGAAATCATAAAATAGCGCATTTTATCCGCATCTGTTGATAAAACAGGACGATTCTCACGGGTGGCCTTACTCAAATTAATATAAAGATTATCGCCAAATGCCAGCCATAACTGATGGAACATAATCATCTTCAGGTCATTATCACCCAAATTGAAATCACGTTCGGTTATAGGCTTTTGGAAATAAGTATCCAATTTGGGCCATGCATTGTTTGCAGTAACGCGACTAACAGGCAGGCCAAAACCCCGCTCACACGCTAACGAATAAACATTGACCGTCGTTTCCGTCAGATTGTTCCAGGTCCAAGCTTTCTGCTGATAGGTATGCCCTACTTCATGCCAGATCCCCCATCCATTGGTGTTGGAAAGATATTTAGGCTGCAGCATGCGATAAGACAAGGATTCCGTATAAAAAATAGAAATACCTGCCGCCATATATCCGCCAGAAGCAGAATCCCTGACTGTGATCAAATGTTTATTATAAGGGATCGCATGCACTCCGCTTGTACCGCTCAGACCACTAATACGATTTGAAAAACCGATGATCGAATCCAATCGATCAACGATCAATTGTTGATCCTCGCCTTTATAAAGAAGCGCCTCATCCATATTGGCGACCATAATGGTACGGTCGGAAGAAAAGACCACATCCGGAGCAATGTTTTTAAGTGAATCCAATGTCAGCACCCATTGATTATGTGTTGTTTTACCTTTTTGAAAATACGGAACAGGAATAAATCCATTGCCGAAAGTAAGTTCAATTTCTCCTGTTGTTGTATAATTATTCGCGGTATAGATCAAATAAACCAACCCTCCGTATTGATCTACTGTAAAGGATTGAGTTCCCGGCTGTAAATCAAAGTATTGTCTCACAGGCCTGATATTATCCCTAAAAGGAGTACCGATAGCAAGTCGGGCTCCTGTTGAGCCAGCTTTGACGTTAACAGTCACTGTTATTGTACTATTGGGAGCAGCATAAAATCCCGTTGCCTGCATATCGTTGTGATTTGCCCTGAATTGCATTCGATCGGTCTCTGTCGAAGCCGAAGGCGTTACTTTGAACGTTTGTACACTATCTGCAATGGCCAACTTGACCGGTTCGGGATCAGTAGGCACCGGGTGCATCCAACCACCATCCTTTTTACAGGAGGTAAATAAGCAGACAAAGCAGATTGCAATTACATAAAAGATGTTTTTCTTCATTGGTTTTCAAAATTAAGTTTATAAACAGTTTAAAACTTTGGTAAAAAATTAGTAGTAGGATTATAATCGCTATGACCAATATAGAAGTAAATTTTTCAATAAATCCGAGCAATCGATTGCGCAACAAACGAAAACGTTATCGTGTACAATAAACACAATAAGTTAAAAAGAACTAAAATTAACTATCATAAATAACAACCTCCTTTAATAGGTAAAAATATAGACAGGAAGCTGACTCGGAGCGACCTATTATTTCAATTCCAGATCGAAACGATGTTTCCCTGCCTCCAGTCGGATTAGGTTGCTACTGCGGATATTCGCTGGCGGATAAAATGTAGCCGTCGCATTCGCCGGTATCTCGACAGTGTATTCAATTTTGTTACCGTTTACCCGCCAACTGGACACAATTTTACCATAAGGCGATTGATAAGAAATCGAGGATTCCTTGAGCTCCTTCGGGAAAATAGGTTTTAACAAGACATGTTTGAAGCCCGCCTGTGTTGGATCTGGCAGGATACCGCCAATGGATTTAAAAAACCAGCCACCGATCTCGCCAAACATCATATGGTTATCGGATATATCCCGTGTCGCCTGCAGGTCCCAATTTTCAAGCAAGGTGGTCGCGCCATTGACAATCCACCAGCCCCAGGAGGGATAGGTATCCTGTACGGCAACTTTATAGGCTGTTTCGCCATAGCCATTATCCTTCAATGCATTCAGCAGTGCTTTGGCCCCCAGCACCCCAACATCCAAATGAAAATTGGTCTCTTCTACCCGCTTATTTAAGTTGGCCGCAACCTTGGCTTTTATCGCTTCAGGCACCAGGCCCCAATATAAGGGCACACTTAACTCGGTCTGTGTTCCTGTACTGTAGATCCCTGTTGCGGTATCCAAAAATTTCGCATTGATCGCGTCTTTGATCTTCTGGCTTAATTTTTCATATTTCTGCTGGTCATCTGTCTTTCCAAACATTTTTGCGGCCGCGGCTAAGATCGTCGCATCCACATAAAAGTACACCGACGAAGTTAACTCAAGATTAGATTGCGATTTGACCGGTACCCAATCCCCACGACCGAAGGTGGTCAGTCCATTCGGACTAATTCCGTCCACGTAATCCACATAACGTTTGATATTGTCATAACATTCTGCCAGTAGCTTTGCATCACCGTAAAACAAATAGGTTTGCCAGGGAATAATGGCGATGGTACTTGTCCAGTCCAAGCCATTTGCCGTACCATATCCCCAACCGCCGGTCGGAATGATATCGGGCAACACGCCGTTTTCCTGCTGCTCATCCCGATGGTCTGCCATCCATTTCTCATATACGGTAATACCATCAAAATTATAATAGGCGGTTTCAATCGCGAGGTGCCCATCCCCCGTCCAACCATTTTTCTCCCGTTGTGGGCAGTCCGTGGGATAACCCATCAAGTTGGACAGGTAGGCGTTGTTAGTCGCTTCCCATAACCTATTGATCAGCGAGGAAGAGGTTTTCAGCTGGCCAATGGGCCGTACATCACTATGCATAAAATAAGCCGTAACAGCCGATTCATCCAATGTAATTGCTTCACTGCTGCTCAGCTCAACATAACGGAAGCCTTTATAGCCAAATTTCGCCATAAATTCATCCGTTTTCCTGCCGCTCAGTGTCAGGATGTCGGTCTGAAAAGGCTCCAGTTCTTTGTTGCCACGGTAATACACATCAATATTGGACTGATCCAAGCGGCCATTTGCCTGCACGCGTTCACCATGCTTGATTTGGACCACCGTCCCGGCTTTCCCAGCGATCTTGATCTTCGTCACACCGGCCATATTTTGGCCCATATCAAACACATAGGTCCTGTCATCGATTTTTTTTATTGATTTTGGTTTATACGATCGGACCAGCCGTATCGGTGCCATCTGCTGGGAGACAATATTTGCGGAAGGTGGTTTCCGATACTGCACTGCATGCCATTGTGAATCATCGAAGGCTGCTGTATCCCATCCCGGCATTTCCAGACGGGCATCATAATGTTCACCGGTATAAATATTATTGTAGCGGATCGGTCCTTCCGCAGTCTTCCAGGTCTGGTCTGAACTTACTGTTTCTTCGGTACCGTCCTCATAGACAATACGTAGATCCAAACAAAATGTCGGACGATCCCGCCAGGGAGCCTTGTCAAAATTCCATACCGCCAGAGCTTGATGGTTATACCAGCCATTTCCCAAAACAATAGCAAGTACATTGTCGCCCTGCTTAAGCTGTCGGGTCACATCTTCTACCAGATACAACGTGCGTTTATCAAACCGGGTATACATGGGATCAAGACGGTGATCGCCGATTCGCTTACCATTTATGGACAGTTCATAAAGTCCCGCTGCCGCAATATAGGCCCGAGCTGACTTGATTGCCTTGGTTGTTTTAAAAGCCTTTCTGAAATAAGGTGCCGCCTGTTCGTGAATATCCTGCTTATCGCTGATCCATTTTCCCTTCCAGTTCTGCATCCCCATCATCCCTGTTTCGAAGGAGGCGATGGAGGATGTACTTGGCTTTCCATTTTTGTCCCAGACAAGGACTTTCCAAAAATATTTTGTCTGCGGTTTCAAAGCCGATCCATTATACTGAACCAACATGTCGGAATTTGACTGCTTTCCACTATTCCAACCACGGGATTTATTTTTCACCAGGGCCATTGAGTCCCTGTCTACCAAGATTTGGTAAGCAGATTGCTTTGCCCCCGGTCGTTTATCATCCAGCTGCCAGCTTAAACGTGGATTTCTTTCATCCACACCCAAGGGGTTCTCCAAATGTTCGCATCGGAGCGCAATAGGTACACATTCTTGTTGCTGCTGTGCATGCAATAAGGTCCCCATGCTCAGCATGATCATCAGTAAATTCTTCCGCATATTTCGTATATACATGTTGGCCTCTTGTGTTTCCCGCGATGAAAATAGAATGCCTTTCCTAAGCGATCAGGGATGAATTCAGCAGGTTTACAAAAGGATGTTAAATTGTTTTAGTTGATTTAAAAACGAATATATCAAATATTTTCAACATAATAAACAGCCTTCTTTTATTGCAACAGAATTTAAATTTAACAGCGATGTTTTGGATTTTTCATCAAAATAGTCCTATATTAGTTGCGACTTTAGGGGTGTCTGCATATGCGGGCTGAGATTTTACCCTTATAACCTGATCCAGATCATACTGGCGTAGGGAAAAGTAAGCTATCTACAGGATACATTACCGTATCTTATTGTGGCCATTCCTAAAGTTTTACCAAAAAAATAAAAGGAATGGAACTTACAATCAATCATCAAATCAGATTTTTCGACCCCGCACCAAATTCGCTGGCCGATCTTTTACAGGTTGAACTTTCCGGTAAAACACAAGGTGTCGCCGTAGCCGTCAATAACCAGGTTATTCCCAAAGACGATTGGCCAAAAACCTACCTACATGCCAGTGACCAGATTCTACTTATTACCGCTACACAAGGTGGTTAACCATCTTTGGAACTTATTCAATATACCTAATTTCTCCTTAACATGACATCAGAAAAAATCACACAGACCGCTTTTCCAAACTCAACCAAAGTTTTTGTTCCTGGAACGCTTTATCCCATTCAGGTTGCCATGCGCCAGATTTCGTTGAGCCCCACGAAATTGAGCAATGGACAGATCGAGGTCAACCCGCCAATCACCGTTTATGATACCTCAGGTCCCTATACAGATGGAAACCAGGAAATTGATATCCGCAAGGGTCTTCCCCGGCTACGGGAACAATGGATCCTAGACCGCGGTGATGTGCAGCAGCTGGATGGCATCAGTTCGCGGTACGGACAAGAACGCCTGGCAGACACAAGCTTAGATGAACTTCGTTTTGCTTACAGCCATAAACCGAAAGTTGCGGTGCCGGGGAAAAATGTAACGCAATTGCATTATGCCAGAAAAGGTATCATTACACCGGAGATGGAATATGTCGCTATTCGCGAAAATCAGCGTATCGCACAACTGGCCGACAGTACGCCCGGAATGGATCATCAGCATCCGGGGGAGAACTTTGGTGCCCGGACAGCCGGAAAATACATTACCCCGGAATTTGTCCGGGAGGAAATTGCTGCCGGTAGAGCAATTATACCAAATAATATTAATCATCCCGAGAGCGAGCCGATGATTATCGGCCGTAATTTTCTGGTAAAAATCAATGCCAACATCGGCAATAGCGCGGTCAGTTCCAGCATCGAAGAAGAAGTCGAAAAAGCAGTGTGGGCCTGCCGCTGGGGCGCCGATACCATCATGGACCTGTCTACAGGCAAAAATATCCACGAAACCCGTGAATGGATTATCCGCAACTCACCCGTGCCGATCGGTACTGTTCCAATTTATCAGGCGCTTGAAAAGGTGAAAGGCGTTGCCGAAGATCTCACCTGGGAAATATTTCGGGACACATTGATTGAACAGGCCGAACAGGGAGTTTCCTATTTCACGATCCATGCCGGTGTTCTCTTGCGTTACATTCACCTAACCGCAAAACGCGTGACCGGCATTGTGTCAAGGGGTGGCTCCATCATGGCTAAATGGTGCCTATTCCATCATCAGGAAAATTTTCTCTATACCCGTTTTGAAGAAATCTGTCAGATCATGAAGCAGTATGATGTTGCTTTTTCACTGGGTGACGGTCTGCGTCCCGGTGCCATTGCAGATGCCAATGATGCGGCCCAATTTGCTGAACTGGAAACCCTGGGCGAATTGACAAAAATTGCCTGGAAACACGATGTGCAAGTGATGATCGAGGGGCCTGGCCACGTGCCGATGCAACTGATCAAAGAAAATATGGAAAAACAACTGGAATGTTGTGAAGAGGCTCCATTTTACACCTTAGGCCCACTGACCACCGATATTGCGCCCGGATATGACCATATCACTTCGGCAATCGGCGCGGCAATGATCGGTTGGTATGGCTGTGCCATGCTCTGCTATGTCACCCCGAAGGAACATCTTGGCCTGCCCAACAAAAAAGATGTGAAAGATGGCGTCATCACCTACAAACTGGCGGCACATGCTGCTGATCTGGCCAAAGGTCATCCGGGGGCACAATACCGTGACAATGCGCTGAGTAAGGCTAGATTCGAATTCCGTTGGGAAGATCAGTTCAACTTATCCCTTGATCCGGATACAGCCCGTGAGTACCACGACGAAACATTACCGGCTGATGCCGCCAAAGTAGCTCATTTCTGCTCGATGTGCGGTCCCAAATTCTGCTCCATGAAAATTACACAGGAAATCCGGGATACGGCCGCACAGGGGATGTTGGAAAAATCGCAGGAATTCATCGCACAGGGAAAGGAAATCTACCTATGATCATTGCATTGACAGCAGCGGAAGAATTTGCCTCAGAAATACAGACCATACATGAGCTTTTTGTGCATGGGCTTGATCTCTTGCATCTGCGAAAATACCATTTTACGGATGAGCAAATGTATCGGTATATCGCGTCTATAGATGCGATATACCACGATAGACTGGTTCTCCACTCCCATCCGCAGCTGTCGGATGCACTTCAAATTAACAGGATTCATCGCAATGCACATGATCGCCAAAGCGGCCTATTCGATCCGCAAGACTTCGGAGGTAGCTGTTCGACATCCGTCCACCATATCGATCAGTTCAACGCATTGGACAAAAGCTGGGACTATGCCTTTTTAAGCCCTTTGTTTCCAAGCATTTCCAAATCCGGTTATGGTCAGGACACTACTGTGCTGAATCAACTTCCCCTCCGGACCAATTTTGATGTCGGCCTGGTCGGTCTTGGCGGAATACAAGCTTCAAATTGCCATCTTCCCATCCATGCAGGCGCAGATGGGATCGCCTTGCTGGGAGCCATTTGGCAAGCCCCCAACCCTATTCAACATTTTATAACATGCAAAAACTTATGCTCGAAAGACTCCAATATATCTCACAGGGGCTGACACAGGCTGAACAAAAGAACAATATCCTAAAAGCCCTGGACGCCGGAGCCACATGGATACAGATCCGATGGAAACAGGCGGAAGAAGCAGAATTCGCCATACTTGCCAGGCAAATACAACAGGTTTGCCAACAGTTTGGAGCCAAATGTATCATTAATGATTATGTACACTTGGCCAAGGAACTGGATGCTGATGGAGTACACCTTGGCTTAACGGATTGCGGTATCGCGGAAGCACGGCAGTTGCTGGGTCCCGCAAAAATTATCGGCGGCACCGCAAATAGCCTGCAAGATGTGCAGCAGCGGATCGCAGAAAATTGTGATTACATCGGCCTGGGGCCATTTAAACACACGCACACAAAACAAAAGCTCAGCCCGCTATTGGGCTTGGCTGGATATGAAAATATCTTCCGGGAAATCCATCGGCAGGAACTTCCCCCTGTTCCAATCTTTGCTATTGGCGGGATCAGCAGTGCCGAAGATATTCAACATTTAATACAGACAGGAGTTTACGGTGTCGCGGTATCGGGATTGATCACGCAAACACCGCACATTATTTCATCCATTAAAAATCTCTTCGCATGAGCACATTACACATAGCCAATCGCAGCTTCCAGTCCAGGTTATTTATGGGAACGGGCAAATTTGGCCATCTGACCGAAATGAGCGCAGCCGTTGCTGCTTCGGGTTCACAGCTGGTTACCGTCGCACTGAAACGCATCGACCAGCTTGGAGCCGATGACGAGTTAACCGCCGCACTCGACCTTACGAAAATAGACCTGCTTCCGAATACTTCCGGAGCGAGAACAGCCGAAGAAGCTGTTTTAGCGGCCCAGCTTGCCCGGGAGGCCCTGGAGACAAACTGGGTAAAGCTGGAGATACATCCAGATCCACGGTACCTCCTACCGGATCCTATTGAAACCCTACGGGCAACAGAAACACTGGCAAAGCTGGGCTTTGTAGTCATGCCGTATATCCATGCGGATCCGGTACTCTGCAAACGTCTGGAGAATGCAGGTACCGCCGTTGTCATGCCCCTAGGGGCTCCGATCGGAAGCAACAAAGGACTTCGTACGCTGGACTTTCTGGAAATTATTATCGAGGAGAGCAATGTCCCCGTCGTCGTTGACGCTGGAATCGGCGCCCCTTCGGATGCAGCAAAAGCCATGGAAATTGGGGCGGATGCCGTACTGGTCAACACAGCAATTGCCGTTTCCGGAAATCCGGTACACATGGCCGAGGCTTTTAAACAAGCTGTCATCGCTGGACGTCAAGCTTATGAAGCAGGTTTGGGCACGCTTTCCACCGGCGCGGTCAGTTCAAGCCCGCTAACTTCATTTTTATTTGATTGATGCTGCGTTATGAACAATTTTAAAGAGATACTCGACCAATACAGCTGGGAGGACGTTCAGAAGAGAATCTATAACTGCTCCGATCAGCAGGTACGCCAAGCTTTACACAGGGATAATCTGACCTTGGATGATTTCATCGCGCTGATATCGCCCGCTGCAGCGCCTTATCTGGAACAAATGGCTGTCAAAGCCCAGCAGATCACACAACGCCGCTTTGGTAAGACCATACAGCTCTATGCGCCACTTTACCTCAGCAACGAATGCCAGAATATCTGTACCTACTGCGGGTTTAGCATGGACAATAAAATTCGACGCAAAACGCTGAATAATACAGAACTATTGCTCGAAGCCATGGCACTCAAATCCATGGGTGTCAATCATGTATTACTGGTCAGCGGTGAGGCAAACAAGACTGTGGAAATTAACTATTTTCTACAGGCCATTGCACTGCTCAAACCTCATTTCGCCCAGATATCCATCGAGGTGCAACCGCTTGAACTAGCGGAGTATCAGTTGTTACAGGCTGCCGGAGTATATGCTATTTTAGTGTACCAGGAGACTTATCATCGGGAGGTCTACAAAAAATATCATCCCAAAGGCAAGAAATCCAATTTTGATTATCGTCTTGACACCCCCGACCGCATCGGGCAGGCGGGTATTCACAAAATCGGATTAGGCGTGCTACTCGGACTGGAAGATTGGCGTGTGGACAGCTTCTTTACCGCGGTCCATATCGCTTATTTGCAAAAGCGCTATTGGCAAACACGGTATTCCATCTCCTTTCCACGGCTACGGCCAGCCGAGGGCTCCGTTGCTCCTAATTTCGATCTTTCGGACAAGCATCTGCTGCAATTGATCTGTGCTTACCGCCTGTGGAACGAAAACCTGGAAATTTCCATTTCTACCCGGGAAAACGAACGTTTTAGAGACCATATTATCCCTATCGGTGTAACGACAATGAGCGCGGCCTCCAAAACAAATCCAGGAGGCTATGTCGTCGATCCTCAGGCGCTGGAGCAGTTTGAAGTAAGCGACGAGCGGGATATGGACACCATAAAAAAACAAATCCAGAAAATGGGCTATTCCCCTGTAATGAAAGATTGGGAAAGCAGCTATTCAGGACTAATCCGTTAAGTGGATGAAAGAAGACCTTATATTCGAACGCTATAGCCGACAGATTTTTATTGAGGAGATCGGTGTTTCGGGACAACGCAAAATCATGGACTCCAAGGTGCTCGTCGTAGGGGCGGGCGGACTGGGAAGTCCTGTATTACAATATCTCGCTGCTGCGGGCATTGGCAAACTTGCCGTGGCCGACTTCGACCGGGTAGAGCTGCATAATCTCAATAGGCAGGTCATCCACAGCGAAAGACAGCTGTCTAACAACAAGGTCAGCAGCGCCGCCGACTTTATACAGCAGCACAACAGTACAATCGATTTTCGGCCTATACCTGTTAAAATCGAGGCGGATAATGCCGCAGAAATTCTTCAGCCTTATGATATCATTGTGGATTGCTGCGACAACTTTAAGACGCGTTACCTGCTCAATGAGACCTGTCTCAAGCTCGACAAGCCCCTGGTGTATGGCAGTATATATGGATTCGAAGGCCAATTGGCCGTGTTCAATTATCGCGGTAGCAAGCACTTGCTGGACTTATTTCCGACAGCCCCCCCTCCTGAGCAGGTACCCAACTGCGATAAAAATGGCGTATTGGGTCCATTAGCGGGGATAATAGGCAGCATGATGGCCATGCAGGTACTTAAGCTGGCCGCCGGGCTGCCAGTAGACTGTAATCAGTTGACCCTCGTCGATACACTGCACTGGCGCTTTACGAAACTTTCTTTTTAAAACAGAACCCAAGTAGCCCTCCTCTCTGGAGAGCTACTTATTTTACGGGAAAATTCACGGAAAAACGCTTATTGGCAAACAATATTTTCTAATTTTAGTTTATATATTAGCAAGCTAAAATCTTAACGATACAATCTGGAATGAAAAAAGTCACCTATCCATTACTATCTCTCGCTTTATTACCTTTATTTTCAATTGCCCAAGAGACGAAGATCACTGCTGATGAGCTCTTTGCCAAAGCACGAAAGGTAGCTTTTGATTCAAAAGATTATCCACAGGCCATTCAATTATCAAAACAGGCCCTTCAACAGGCGCCGGATTATACAGATATCGGCATCTTCCTGGGACGTCTCTATACCTGGTCGGACAAGGTTGATTCGGCCCGTACACTTTTTCAGGAGCTGGATAGAAAAAATACGAAGGATGAAGACTTTTTTCTCGCTTATGCGGCACTGGAGTACTGGAATGATCAGGCTGAAAAAGCGACCCAACTGACCGACAAAGGATTGGGTTTTCACCCGCAATCTCAGGACCTGCTCTTGTTAAAAGCCAAGATCAACTATAGCGCCAATCACTACGAGGTTGCCGAAAATGCCGTCCACCAACTCCTTAAAATCGACCCCAAAAATGCGGAAGCGCGGTCTCTGGCCAAAAACATTGAAGAATATACCGCTAAAAACGCCATTGGCCTAACCTATAATTTCGTCTATTTTGACAAACAGTTTGACAACAACTGGCACATCGTTGGCTTGAGCTATAAACGGGCTACGCCCATCGGCTCGGTGATCTTTCGGACAAATTATGCGAATAAGTTTGCGGAGAATGGTGTACAATTTGAAATGGAAGCTTACCCACGCCTATCCAAGCTATTTTATCTTTATGTCGGAGCAGCCTACTCCAATAATGTGGGCATATTTGCCAAATACCGTACGGGTGTCTCCCTATACGCCAACTTACCAAACAGTTTTGAAGGGGAAATCGGTTACCGTCAGCTCCATTTCAGTGACAATATCTGGATGTATACAGCTTCCGTCGGAAAATATTACGAAAACTTCTGGTTCAACCTGCGAACATACCTTACACCCGGCGAGAAGAATATTTCCCAGTCCTATACCGGAACAGTGCGTTACTATACCAAAGGTGCAAACGATTACTTCGGATTTAGTGCTGGTACAGGTTTGAGTCCCGAAGAAAACCGGAATAATTTATTGGATAACGCACAGTACAAATTAAAGACATTTAAAGTGGGTGCAGAATATAATTTTTCGGTCAAACAAAGCAACCTATTTTCGATCTCCGGCACTTATTATAACCAAGAATTCCGACCAAAAGAAAAAGGAAATCAATTGGACATCATCCTTGGTTATATCCGCAAATTTTAGTCTTTTTTCAAGGGCCTAAAATAATTGCTGTAAACGCTATCCGGTAGCAATTGCTTTTGAGTATAAAACAGTTTGTTCTTGCGCTTAAACAATTCAAAGTGCTTGGACATTTCTTCTTTTGCAGCATCCGAAGCAATATCCTCATTGAGGGTTCCATCCAGATGGTATAATTGTCCCTCAGACAGGTGATAATTGCCCCGTACAAAATCAGCCAGCTGATTTTTGCTCTGCATCATGGCAATCCCCTCGCCTTTTGCCGACACACCTTTGTCAAGTCCCTGGCCGATCCAGGTCACCTGAGCTGGAGTTTTCAGCGCAAAATTTTCTCTGTAATAAGCCAGCAACGAAGGTGCGACATCAAAATGGCTCACAAAGTTGTGGAAGGTCTTTGTTTCTTTTAGGAGCGGTGAATAAATCAAAAGTGGCACATGATAACGGTCGATCTTGCTCTGTAGCGGAATCTCCGGCATGGCATGGTCTCCCGTGATAACAAAAATGGTATTTGCAAAATCGGGTCTCTTGCGATATTCTTTAAAAAACTGCTCCATGGCATCATCCAAATTTAAGACCGAAACAAGCTGAGTCCGGTTTTCCAGGGCCCATTTTTTTTGCATTGGCGACAACTCCATCGATGCAATCCGCTGATCAAATAGCTGCTCATAATGGGCCGCATTATTAATCAGGAAAGGATTGTGTGTAGATAGTGTAAGCAGCACATGGAAATAGGGATCCTGCTGCACTTTCTGTACTTCAAGCAATTTGCTAAATACAGCCTGATCTTCATAGCCCCAGCTTTCGCCGCCTTTTTCCGGCAACTTCTTATAAGGGGAAGCGAAAGCTTCCTGGTCAACAAGCCGATCAATCTTGTTATAGTCCATGAATTTTTTCATGAAATCGAAACCGGAGTGGCCACCATAGAAGAACCCTGTACTGAACCCGTTATGCTTGAGAATATTGAACAGATTAAAGTTGTCCGGCAAGGTATCCTGCTCAAGGAAACCGTGCATGGCGAAAGGCAATGAGCCGGTTAATGTAGGTAATACGGAAAATGTCCGTCCCGAGGAGCTCATATTATTATCCCAATACAGGGACTGTTTTTTTAATGTGCTTATAAATGGCGTAAAGTTGCCGATATATCCATTTTCCGAACTATAGGCATGGCCTAAACCTTCAATCACAAGAATGACTAAATTGGGCGGCGCTGTTGTCTTCTTTAAATAGGCGCCCAGGAAATCCTTGGTATCCTCAGTTTTCAGAAAGGGAAATTTACTATCCAGTTCTTTGGTATCCGCATCATCCTGATAAAGTGCCGCCAGCATGCCGGGATGTTCCTCCACATAATCTGACAAATTGGATTCAAAAAAATACCGCCACTTACTTCGGCTTGCATTGGCTACGAATTCATCTTTTGCCGAAGCATTTCCCAAAATCGAAGCTGAAGAAATAAAACAGGACACTAAACCCAATGACAAGCATGCAATTCCCGCATAAGCCTTTTTAAAAGTCTGCTTATTGGCAATCCAAAGGGGAACCCAGGCAATCACAATCAATACTAAAAGTAAAGCGATATTTGTAAAATTCAGCATGCCACTGGCCTCCAAAATCTGCTTCATTTCTTCGGAACTGTAATAAAATAGGTCGGCACCCAGCAGATTTCTCGATTCAGCAAAATACAAAAACAGGATAAATTGAATAACGATAATTGCTGAGCATGATAAGACCAATAGAAACTTGGACCAAAAACTGCTGATAAACTGAAGCAATAAGTACCCTAACCCCAGACAGCCCAACACCTGTAAGGCAAAGATCAGGTTATCCACAAGCAAATACTTGCCCGCGTTCGCTTCGGCAAGCTGGGAAAAACGTCGGCCATACCACCACCATTCCGCACCGACGGACAGCATATACAGCACAAAGAAAGCCAGCATAATAGGGCCTATTCCCTGCAAAGCTGCATTTAATCGCTTAGCCAGGTATTTCCAAACAGACTCATTTGCCTCTTTTTGCTGAAACCCCTGCCTTGTCATTTCGCCCCAGCCATGCTGCTTGCGAAAATAATCCACGACTCCCTGCACACCGGCTTTGACAACAATGGGATGAAAATATAAAGGTTCAAGAACCGCTGTTGTAATTAAGGTCGAAAGATCCCGTTTTTTCGTATAGACCTGATGACTGACAAGGTCAACCAAGATGGCATAGATGGAATAGAGAATTCCGGAAGCGATGACCAGTGAAAATAAAGCAAAGAAGAAGGGCCAGTTAATAATTCCTAAAATAAAAAAGATCACAAAAACAATGTAGCCTGTAAATTCGACGATAGGCCCTAAAAACTCAAATAAAAACCAATAAGGCATACTGATCATACCAAAACGGCCATATTTGGGATTAAACATCAGCTTGCGGTGCTTCCATAGCGTCTCCATAGTCCCTCTCATCCAGCGGTTGCGTTGTTTGCGCAAGACCTCTTTCGATTCTGGCACTTCCGTCCAGCACAGCGGATCGGGAATATTAACAACCTCATAGGCTTGTTTCTGTTCTTCCATATAGCGCCGCATACGAACCACGAGCTCCATATCTTCACCTACTGTATTTCTGTCATAGCCACCACAGGCCAAAACGATCTGCCGATCGAACGCCCCAAAGGCACCAGAAATCAGAATCAGTCCCGAAGCGCGGGACCAAGCCATCCGCCCCAAAATAAAGGCACGGATATATTCCAAAGCCTGCGTACGGCCCAACCAGGACTTCGGAAGATTGACATCCGTCACAGATCCATTGATCACATTGCAATTATTGGCCAAACGGATTACGCCGCCACAGGCGATTACACGTTTGTCTGTTTGTTCCAGAAAAGGTTTCGCCAATTTTAAGATCGCATCCTGTTCGAGGATACAGTCGACATCAATACAGACAATATAATCACCGGCAGAAATATTGACCCCGACATTCAGCGCATCGGCTTTACCGCCATTCTCTTTATCGACAACAATAAGTTTTTTAAAGGCCGGATTTTTACTTTTATAGATCCCCCGAATTTCCTTGGTTTCAATATTTCCCTGGACAAAAAAAGAAGTGGCCTCAAGTTCGTATGCCGCGATCAGCTTTTGCATGGAATCATCCTTACTTCCATCATTTACAATGATAATTTCCAAATTATGGTAATAGAGGGATAATAAGGAGCGTACATTTTCAATGATGGTCATGCCCTCATTATAGGCAGGTGCAATCAGACTGAATGTAGGAGCATTGGGATTTGTAGCAATGATGCTGTAATCGGTAAACGCGTTTTTATGTTTATAGCGAAATACCGCCCCATAAGCATACAGCCCTATCCACGTGTAGATAATAAATACGGCAGCTGAATACAGCAAAAATAGCCAAACTACAATTTCATATACAATATGGGAAAATTCTAACATTTTTTCTCTTGCAAAGCGTGTTTAATAATCTGTATAAGCTCGTCTCCGGTCGCTGGCTCCTGCGAAATTTCGCGCAAGTAATCTGTTTTCCCTAAAATCACCAGCACTTCGGCCGCAGCAATTTTAATCGATACTGCGGTATTATTCCACAATTGTTCCTTCAGAAAGTCCTCACTTTCCCTGCTCCTGGCGACCTTCATGGATTTTAGAATTTCGAGCTGCACATCAATAGGCTGTTGATCGAAGCAGGCGATAAACTGACTGATCGTCGCACTATTTTCTATCGCCTGCATGCTGCGTATGGCCTGCACACGAACGGGTGTGGACGGATGAGCAAGCAATTCGTTTACTGCCGTATAGAATGACAGCAGTCTAAATTTGCGGATCAGGCGTAAAGTAAAGATAACGACGGAATCATTTGTACGCTTTAACCAACTGTAAACCTGCGCATCCGAAAGTTCAGGTAAATGTTGAATAGAGTACAGAAGGCGTAATTGCTGCCAGTCCGATAGGGGTTTATCAACATCTTCGAGAAATCCAAGGCCTTCATAGCCCTGAAAGCTTACCATAGCATACTGCGCTTCCTGATAAACGGCTGTTCGGTCATCATTTAGCTTCGCTTTTATTTCAGGAATTGCCGCCTCAACACCCATAGCTGCCAGTTCCTGTATGCCGCCTGCAACTAGATAGGCTTTTCTTTGCCGTAGTTTGCTCCAAGCTTGATCTTCCAGTTTAAAGTCATAAAACAGGCTATTGATGGCTTCTTTGGCGGCTCCCGAAAACTTCCGGTCGGAGTCTACCAGCACCTCTAAAAAAAGTGCCCGAAAGGAGGGTTCTTTTAAATGCTTGCTAAACTCCTGATCCCGTTCACGATTTGTATCACTGCCCACAATCGTCTCCATAATCTTATATTCAATAATCTGTCTCCAGGATTGCCGGTTGTGCAAGATCCTATAACTATAAAAGCTATATCCCAACACGGCAATAATCAGCAACAATACCAGAATTAGGACGAAAATAATCGCTAGGATAAGCTCATGTAGGAAGATATGGTTGGGCATACAATACGTTTATTTATTTGTTAAGCGTTTTATTCTCAGGATAAGCTCGTTTGGACTGAAGGGCTTAACCATAAAGTCTGATGCGCCAAGATCAAAGGCATCTACGACGACTTCTTCCTGCCCCATGCTTGACAACACAATGACAGGAATCTTCTTTCCGATACGTTTTATCGCGGACAGAATTTCGATGCCAGAGGCAAATGGCATCATAATATCGGTTACCACCAGATCGAAATCCGATTCTTCGATCTTTTCGATCGCTTCCTGACCATTTCTGGTCAAAACAACTTCATGTCCTTCCTTTACTAATTTGTGTTCTACGGTACGTAAAATTAACTCGTCGTCTTCGGCAATTAAAATCAACATATTCCTATTTGTTTAAAATTTTCGCAACCAAGTCCAAACCGACCTCCATTTCTTTTTCAATAGCGGCAAAGGCTTTTGAGAGATCGGTATCGGGTGAAATACTAAGTTCCAGTTCTTCCGTTAATTTGGCCAGTTTAATCAATCCGGCGGTTGAAGAAGTTCCCCTTAATTTATGTAATAGCTCCTTCATACGCTTCAGGTCATTGTCCTGTATTGCTGCTGCAATCTGGGTGCTTGAAGCGGTAATTTCTTTGATGACCAAGTCGAGAAAAAAGGATAAAAATGCGGGATCATCGCCTGCCTGTTCATGCAGACGCTGTACATCCAAATGTGTTTCCAGCTCAGTTGTTTCGGCCGCTGACACATGAGCATTTTCAACAGATAACATCGCCGTTGTCAAGGCATTGAACAAATCCTGTTGGCGAATAGGTTTAGCTAAAAAATCAGACATTCCGGCATTTAGACAGCGTTCCCTTTCTCCGGAAATATTGCCGGCTGTGATACCGATAATGGGTGTATTTTGATATTCTTCCATCTGACGGATCTGTTTGGTCGCTTCGATACCATCTACTTCGGGCATTTGTACATCCAGGAGAATCAGGTCAAAATGCTGTGCCTTACACGCCTGAACTGCTTCTGCACCATTTGACACTTCTGTCAAAATTGCATCAGGCATGATACTGGCCATCATCCTGACATTCAAAGCCATGTTGACCGCATTGTCATCCGCCAGCAAAACCTGTATGTCCTTTCCATAGGCATCAGCAGGTAGAGATAGATTTATCTTCGCCTGTTCCACCTCTTCCTTATTTTGTTGGATAGCCCTACGCAGGGTTTGGTACAACTCATCCGATTTAATGGGCTTTAATAGGCAAAACGAACCTTCTTCCTGTCTAAATGTTGAAATGACTTCATGCTCTTCGGAAGAGGTATGCAATACAATCAGGGGAATACCTTCTTCCTGTTGCCGAAAGAGTTCCTTGATCTTTTCAATGGTTTCAAGGCCCGATAAAATGGGCATATGATAATCCATTAAGATCACATCGAAGCGCTCGCCCTTCATCAGCAATTGCAAAGCCTCCATACCATTTTCCGCCAACACAGATTCGACCTGTTTATAACTCAGCATATGCTGCAGAATGGTACGGTTATTTGCATTATCATCTACTACAAGTACCCGATTTAACGGTAATTGAGCATCTTCCTGCTCCACCGCTTCGCAGCAAACATCAATATCAAAATAGAAGGTAGAACCAGCACCCAGCTGACTGATGAGGTTCAACTTGCTCCCCATGTATTTCAATAAATTATTGGAGATCGTCAGTCCTAAGCCCGTTCCGCCATAACGTTTGCTGACCGAACTGTCCTCTTGCGTAAACGCATCAAAAATACGCTTCTGTTTTTCTTCCGGAATTCCGATCCCTGTATCACGCACTTCAAAACGCAGCCGTAACTTATCATCAGCATGGTGAAGCTGACTTATTTTGAATTCAATTTCGCCTTTTTCAGTAAACTTAACCGCATTGCCCAATAAATTAATCAGGACCTGTTTGATACGTGCTTCGTCAACCCATATCAAGGCTGGCAATCCTTGCTCAATATTTAAAAGCAATTCAACTTCCTTTCTTTGCGCCTGATATAAGACAACGTTGATCACCTGATTGGCGATATCGTATACATTATATTTATCGACAAACAGCTCCAGTTTCCCAGACTCAATCTTCGAAAAGTCCAGAATATCGTTGATGATATTTAATAGGCTATTGCCAGATTCATTAATGTAGCCCAAGTATTGCATTTGGATATCGTTCAGCGGTGTTTTCAATAAGAGATCTGAGAATCCGATCACACCGTTTAAGGGGGTCCGGATTTCATGACTCATATTGGCCAGGAACTCTGATTTAGCTTTACTTGCCAGATCCGCCATTTTTTTTGCGTGCTTTAATTCCTCATTTTTCTGGACAGATTCCGTAATATTCTGTGTGAAAATAATAATCCCACCAATGCTTCCATCGGTCAAATGCCAGGGTCTTACTTCCCAGTTGAAATGCTGTGGTTCGGCTATTCCACCCACTTGAATGACCTCGTCTATATTCTTATAAGGAATCCCCTGCAATGCATCCTGATAGATTTTCTTCCGCTGGTCCGGGATATTTGGAAAAAGTTCAAACAGGTTTTTATTAAGTAATTGAGTTTCATCTTGATGAAAGTCTTCAATCCATTGATTGCTCAATGATACATAGTTAAAATCGCGATCGAACATCGCTACGGATGCGGGCACATAATTCACAAACGCACGCAGCATGGCTTCTTTGCGTTCAAGTTCCAGGTACAGCGACTTACTTTTATCAATATCCTGGATAATACCAAATACCCGCTTACAGACATCATTTTCAAATTCAGGAATTCCTTTTACCCTGACCCAGATTGCTTCTCCGTTCTGTTTCAGCAGGCGTAATTCCGTGTCATAAGGTTTTCGGTTTCGGACTGATTCATCAAATATCTGCCTTAGGGCGATTTGGCTTTGAGGTTCATAAAAACCGATGGCATGTTCAAAATCCGGAGTAAAGTCTGGATCAACGCCATGGATCAACTTTGTGGAGTCGGACCAATAGACTTTATTTTCAGCCAGATTTACCTCCCAGCCGCCGACCTGAGCAACCGCATTGGTCTGCTCCAGAATTTGTTTGGTATGCAGCAGATCATTTTCCAAACGCATGCGATCGGTCATATTTAAGGCTGTACTGACCACATAGGGTTTGCCCTCTTCGTCCAGTTCGACCATATTATGATAAAGCCAGTAAATATCTTCACCGTCTTTTGTCCGCAAGACCATCATTGCGGAGTCCTCTTTATTTTTAGCAATACGTTTTAAGTACTCTTCAACCAATGCCACATGATGTGGCGGAACCAATTTTTTCAGATTGAGCGATTTTACCTCTTGCTGTTCATATTTCAGCATGGCTCTTCCCTTTTCATTGACAGCGAGAATATTACCTTCCATATCATGCATGCTCATCAGGCCAATGGCATTTTCAAAGAAACTACGGAAGCGGCGCTCTGAATTTTCCAGTTTCAGTTTTTCCTGACGTTCTTTGGTGATATTCCGGCCAAAGGCCAGGATTTCATGGTTGATGGCGTCATGTTTAAAATGCCACTCAATAATAACTTCGCTGCCATCCGCGGCGGAAGTTGATGATGTCGATTGAAGGCCGGAATCAGCAGCTGCGATCTGTTTTAAATCAGCAGCTAGTGTTTTCTTATCATCTTGCAATAATGTAAAAAGGGATTTTCCAATGCTATCTAGCCTTGATATCCCCAGCACGCCGGTAAAAGCCGGGTTGACATCTTTAACCAGACAGTTTTCATCCAACACACAGATAACATTGTTTGTCAACTGAAAGATCTCGGAGAAATATCCAGCCTGTCGCTTTCTTTTCTTTCCAAGTAGAATCTTGGTCACTCCTTTTCCAAGCTCTTCCAATAAATGTCGCTGCCGTTCCGAAAGTGATTTTGGTTGAAAATCGATCACACAGATGGTTCCCAGCACATCTCCATCCTCATCCATCAACGGTACCCCGGCATAAAAACGGATATTGCCCTCCCGGATCAAGGGATTGGCGGAGGAGCGTGGATCTTCAAAAGTATCCTCGATAACGAGCAGTTCCTTACTCAAAATCGTATATTGGCAGACGGTATTTTCTCTTTCAACAGTATCCAGCTCCATACCCACACAACTTTGTATACGCTGTGTTTGCTCTTCCATCATCGCTATCAACGATGCGGGACAATCGGTAATCAAACAGGCTGCCTGCGCAAATACATCCAACTCGGGATCTTTCCCTAGTCCCATTAACTCATAAGACTTTAATTTCTCTATCCTTCGCCATTCATTTTCAGGGAAGTTCTGATTTGCCATAAGCTACTGTTTGTTATTTCTGGTTTTAATATGCCCGTGAAGTTAATAAAAAATCATTGTTTAATACCTAACCAATAAGGAAATATCATTGGATTGCTCCTATATAAAGAACAATATTATCAGCAAATAGTTGGTATCAGTGCGCAGAAAGTTTTTAAAAAACAATTCTAAACCACTAGCGAAAATTCTTAATAATTAATTTTTTAAAATTACAAACTTATTCTATTCGCCTATAGATTGCTTTTTTCCTATGGAATAGTTTAGCTTACAGGGGGCTTAGAAAGAAAAAAGGTTCTACTTAGAGAAAGTAGAACCTTTTTTAATGGAAGGAATGTAATTAAAAAAGTTTTTCAATACTTTGTTCGGCATACCCGGCACTGGCTGTCATTCCTTTACCGCCGATACCTGTGCGGACATGGATACGTGGACTAATGTCAACTTCGAGAATATGGTCTTTATGTTGTGAGTAGAAGCCCGACCAAGACGAAGCAATCCAGTCTTTCTGCATCGGAATAATACGGTTCGCCTCAGCGATCATCAGTTCGTTAATATAGGTATCCACTGCAAAACCCAGTTCGTCCAATCGATTACCGGCTGCATATTCATGTGAGTCGCCAACAATAATACTACCATCGGTAGCCTGTTTAAATAAAATATGTATACCATATTTGCGTAGGTCATGATAATGCTCAGGTACAGGAATAGCGCCAAATGAAGGACAATATTCCTCGAAGCTTTCATAACGGCGAATCGTCAACCCAGTCAGTATATTTCCGGGTAGCTGAATCTGCGGCATAGGCTTGGTACGCATCATTTGTAATTTACTGATTTCTAAACCACTGTCATCAAATAGAGAACGATATAGGATTTTAAATTCATAGCCGTTACAGATAATTACTTTCGATCCCGCAAAGACGTCGAGGCTACTTGTTGTCAAGCGTGCCATTTCATTGGCATCTTCGCAAGCGATAACCGTTGTGTCATATTTCAGGGTATACTGCTCAAATTTTGCCTGCATAAAGATATGCAGCTGGCGAATCATTGTTTCGGGCTCAGCACTGAGTTCCTGATCAAAAACAATGGCTTCTTTTACGTAATCCGCATGCATGCTGGGATATTTTGCCAGGATCTGTTCTTTGGTCCAAAGCGCATGTTCATACCCTTTTGTCTGATAATGTGCGGATAATTCGTGGATAACCTGCACTTCATCGGCATCGGACGCGATATAAATACTGCCATTATTCCGAATGGAAATATCCATTTCCCGTTGGATAGCTTGGTATATTTCCAACCCCCTTACACCATAATCAAACCATTCCCCTGCCATTCCTGAAGGTACTACTTGTCCGAAGTTGCGCACAGTAGACCCTACAGGAAAATTATCCTTTTCCAGCTGCAGCACACGTAAGCCTTTTTTCAGTGCGTGATAAGCATGGAAAGTCCCGAGGATACCACCTCCAACAACAATTAAATCATATGTATTTGTTTTCATTCTTTAAAAATATTAGCATTAACTTATTTGTACTTCACCATTGGAGGCTTGCCAGGGCTGTACCAATTTATCATCTTTTTTTGTTTTCATCTGTTCTTTCTTGCGAACGAAATAAACCAGTGAAAAGATCGCCAAAATAGCGCCTATAATTGAAGCAAGGTAAACCAGCTGAATGAAATAAGCACCCCAGGTGACTGAATTTGGCAAAAATTCTTTATTCATTAATATCAGAAAGCTTCCTAAATACCCCACCGAATCAGCCATATACATCACAAAACCGATATTACTTTTCATACGGTAAGTCGCAATCATCCGTTCAAAAAATATGGCATTGTAAGGAATATAGGCCATGTAAAGTCCCAACCCCACCAATAACATCCAACTGAGTCCCCCAATCCAGTGACTGGTAAATAGATAGGTAGAAATCCCTGCAATAAGAAATCCCAGAATAATCATGTAATGAATCAGCTTAAATGCCTTCAGGTTGTTTTTTACCATAATCAGGCAGCCTATTAAAATTAATACAATTAATGCAATCGTTCCATCGACTTTCGCAAAAATACCGGCCCCTTGGAGGTGTAACATCTGCCAGATTTCAATCTCGAAATTGTCCCGCACATCGCGTAAAATGGTCAGCATTGTATAGATAATAATAGTCAGGATGATACCCGGCATAAATACGCTAAAAAAATGTTTGCGCATCGTTGCATCCATTGCCACGCGTTCGGTCCGTAAGCGCTTATCTTCTGTGGTCGGTCCAGGCGCATTTTCCAAAATCCATACACACAGCACAAAGGGTAAGAAAAAAAGCATTCCCGTTAAAAAAGGCATCCAAAATTCATTAACATCGAAAGTAGCCATTAACCAACGCCCTACAGTCTTGATAAAACCAGACGCAAAAATCAGACTTACCGACATGACGGCTCCCATAATTTCCGTATATCGACGACCTTCGAGGTAACTGAACACCAAGCCCCAAACCATGCCTAATGGAAAGCCATTGATAAAAAGAAAAATGACATTCCACGGTTTTGGTAAAAGCGCAAAAGCCAATAACCCCGCCCATGAAATACAGATCAGGGCAATTAAATAACGGCCTCTATGCCGTTGCTTGCTTTCCGAGATAAATTTAATTCCGTAGAACTTCGAAAATAAATACCCCAACATCTGGATAATGACCATGCACACTTTATAATCTAAACCAAAAATAGATTCACTGGCAAAAGCCGAAGCGGTGAATGATTTCCGAAATGAATACATACTTGTATAACATAAAAATGCTGTAATAGCCAATAATATGGCCACCGAACGCTCGTCTAATCCCGCAATACGTCTTTTTACTCGCTGGTTAAAATCCATGATTTAGAATTTTTAACGGACTTTATTGTCCGCAATCAAAAGTAAATTCTGGAAATTAACACAACACTAAACTTTTGTTAAGTATTTATAAACAAATATAAATAGCCGACGTGATATTGTGTGTAGAAAAATAAAAAAAGCATCATTGAATGATCAATGATGCTTTTTCTTGTTGTTTAGTGTAGGGCTAGCGTTTATTTTCGAAGAAATACACAATAAGCATTAATGCTTTTTCCTTTCCTACATTGCGCGGTGTATGCGATAATCGTCCATTAAAGAAAATGGAGTCCCCTTCTTCCAACCCGATCTTTTGGTCCTGAAATACATACTCCACCTGTCCGCTGATGATATATTTATATTCATAGGCCTCCGTTTCTACCATCGGGCGCTGTGCATCGGGCTGCAGTTCCAAAAGAACAATATCCATGGTGGAGCTATCCATGGTAGAGGTGAAGATTCTTTGATAATGAAATCCTACTGCATGTTCCTTTTCGAAGGCCGTATAGCTGTCTTTTTTTCGTACAACTATAGGACCTGCGTCGAGGTCGGAATTAAAATCTTTGAAGAATTCATTCAGGTCAACATCCAATGCATTGATAATGTTGATTAACACCAACAGGGACGGAATCGTTCGATTATTTTCGATCTGTGATATCAGCCCCTTACTTACACCGGCTTTATCGGCAACCTCCTGTATCGTGATTCCTTTCTCCTTGCGGATCTCTTTAATCTTATAACTTATTTTGAATAGAGTATTATCTTCCATAATTGGAGTCAAAAATAAACATTATTTTCTCGGTCGGTATGTTAAGTTTTTGTCACTTAAATAGTCAATTGATTGCCAGATCGGTAATCCATTCATAAATAGCGAACACCTTATATTAGCGTATATTAAGTAGCTGGTAACCATTGATTGGTTATTGATAAACTTTAACCCAGTCTACACGCATTTCGACTGGCAACTGTTCGGGATCTACTTTTCCTACCCAACTACCGCCAAGCTGCTGATCTATCAATAGGTAAAAAGGCTGATCATACGGCCATTGTGAAGTATCAACACCGTTTATACGTGGGTAAGTAAATGTATCCACACCATTCAATTGAAATACAATTCGATCTGGATACCAGCTTATACCATAGACATTATATGCTCCAGCCTTGACTTTTGCTGTTCCCGAATGTTTGGGATTATCTTTTTGTCCGAGATTCAACGTATAATGCGAATGCGTCGTCTGATAAATAATATCATCAAAATTGAGGTGTTCCATGATATCAATTTCCCCATTTCTAGGGTAAGGACCGTATTTATCCAACTCGGCCAGCATCCACATGGCGGGCCATGCGCCTTGCGCACTACCAAGTTTTGCTCTTATTTCGATACGCCCATACTGAAAAGCAAACTTTCCCTTACTCCATATCCCACCCGTTAGAAATGGCCTTGTATCTTTCTGCTGATCAGTGTTCCGGATTCCTTTGAGAATCAATTCTCCTTTTTCCCATCCAAAACAGGCGTCATCTTGGCTCATATGGCGGTTCCAGTCCGACCCACCTGCAGGAATCCGGCTCCATTTGCTCGTATCCAAATTTGGTGAATTAAAGTTGTCTTCCCACACAAGTTTCCATTTTTTTGTTTCCCGTCCGGGATTTTGCAAATACACCTGGGGGTTTTCTTTTGGATTATGATGTACACTGCACGCGGATATGAGGATATAAAACAGGCCTGCACCTAAAATTCGCTTCATTTAAATTAATTATTTTCTATAGTCAATACAAAACTACCCAATTTATGGATAGCGTATTAAATATAAGACCTTTTTAAAAAGGAACCAGCATTAATATCAAACAACTGATTAAAACATCGGATGACTGTTAGCGGACTCCTTGGGCACATCTTGCTGTGCGTCCCAGTGTTCCACAATCTTTCCATTTTCTAAGCGAAAGATATCTATTGTAGACTTGAGACTACCATCCGCATTTTTATTCTTAATATGAATAAATACGAGATCACCATCTGAGGCAATACGTTGCACGTCTACCTTGGTTTTAGGCTGCCCTTGAAACCACTTTGCAGCGGCGGCTTTAAATGCGGCTGCACCATCAGCTACATGAGGGTTATGCTGAATATATTCCGGCGCAATATATTTGTCTACGGCCGATAGATCCTTGTCGCCGAACATCTGCTGATAGAAGTCTAATACGATCCGTTTATTTTCTTTATTGATATCTAGCTGTGTCTGATCCTTTTCTGCGGGTTTGTTATGCGTGCTTTTTTGCCCACACCCGGTAAATAAGAGCGCTACGATTGCTGTCAACAGCATAAAATTTGTTCGTATTTTCATTATCTGAACGTATTGATGGATAAAAAACCGATTATATGTCTCAGTTTGGTATTGATAATACCCAATAAACAAACATTTGGTTTATCATTTTGTTTTCAACCAGTTGTTTCCTTTAGTGAAGAATACGCTGAAAAATAATGGCATGATAATTGAAAATTACCCCATAGTATAATATTCAGAAATATACATTTCATAAATTTAGGTTAATAATTGGTTAGATTAAAACACCAGAAGTCCCCAACTTCTGGTGTTTTTTTAAAATAGTCTGTTTTCTATGGATCAGAAAGAATCCACAGTTGACTTTTAGGGCCATTGCTGCCTCGTAGAAGCACGAAAGTCTTGTTTAAAGCCCTACTCCTTTTAAACAGTTATCGACAAGCTAAAACAAAAAATGCATTTCCTGTTTTTATTAATCTAGTTCAATGATTTTATTTCTTAGCTGCCGTAATTTTACAATAGTTAAAAAAATAAAAAACACACTTATGGACAATAATATATTAGGACTACACCATATTACGGCAATAGCTGACAATGCTAAACGTAATCTCGATTTTTACACTGGCGTACTGGGTCTTCGCTTGGTAAAGAAAACAGTAAACTTTGACGATCCCGGCACTTATCATTTCTATTTTGGCAATGAGCAGGGCAGCCCCGGCACCATCCTCACCTTTTTCCCTTGGGAGGGCATCGGTAAAGGAACGCAGGGGGCTGGAATGGCAACCCATATCGGCTATGCTGTTCCCGAAGGAAGTCTTGCTTTCTGGAAAGACAGATTAAAAGCGCATAAGGTCGCATTCCAGGAAAATGAAATCTTTGGCGAAAAGTTAATTTCATTTACTGATCCTGACGGTCTACAGATACAATTTATTGAACCATTAACAAAAGATCACAGAAAGGTATGGACAACCGCAGATATCACGGATGAAAATGCTTTAAGGGGATTTCATAATATTACCCTATCCTTAAAAGAGGCTGATCCGACACTCAGGGTCTTAACGGATATATTAGGATACAGGGTACAAGGTCAGGATAGCGAACGCTACCGGTTGACGACCGACAGCATAGATACGGCCAATATTGTTGATATTCTGGCAGATCGCAAGCTACCTTACGGTCGTAATGCTGCCGGCACGAATCACCACGTGGCCTTTCGGGTAAAAGATGATAACGTTTTAATGGAATATCGCGAAAAGGTGCTTTCTGCAGGTTTGGATATTACACCAAAAATCAATCGGGATTACTTTTTCTCCCTTTACTTCCGGGAACCTGGTGGCGTTTTATTTGAGATTGCAACAGACAATCCCGGATTTACCGTGGATGAGCCCTTGGAGCATCTTGGAACAGCTCTTAAATTGCCAAAACAATACGAAAGTCATCGGTCGCAGATCGAAGCTACGTTACCAAAAATAAATTAGAATTCAACGTAAACACGATTAAATACAGCAAAAAATGGAAAGAACAGAAATTGTACTGGATAAAAATCAGCGTGGTGAACTTCAATTATTCTCGGATGAGAAAAAAGCTGGTTTAATGAGCATCGCTATTATCGATGGAAGATTGGTCGTCTACCATACGGAAGTCGATGAGGCCTACGAAGGTAGGGGATTTGCCAAAATATTATTGGAAAAACTAGTGTCCTATGCGCGGGAAAACGCCATGCAGATTGTGCCTTTATGTCCTTATGTAAATGCGCAATTTCATCGTCATCCCGACAGCTATGCCGATGTATGGTTTAAGAAAACAGTCTAGAAAGGAGGCTCATGCGTCATTCGAATAATATCAAAACAGCAGGGCATAGCCTGGAAAATGCGAAGAAAGCATTAATCATGCTGCACGGCCGCGGTGGAAGCGCAACGGATATCCTGAGCATGTCGGCGTACCTCCATGTAGGCGATTACGCCTTACTTGCACCGCAGGCTGACAATTACACCTGGTACCCATATTCCTTTATGGCTCCCGAACAAAGTAATGAACCCTGGTTGAGTTCCGCATTAGAGGTGCTGGAAAATACGGTGCAACTTGCTTTGGACAAAGGCATACAGGCAGAAAATATCTATTTCTTTGGTTTCTCCCAAGGCGCATGTCTCACGCTTGAATTCCTGGCACGCAATGCCCGCCGGTATGGTGGCGCGGTCGCCATTATTGGTGGGCTAATCGGCGAAACAATCGATCCGGATAAGTATGTGGGGGACTTTGTGCAAACACCGATATTTATCGGCACGAGTGATCCTGATCCCCATGTTCCGTTGGAACGCGTCAATGCGACAGTGAAAATTTTGGAAGCACAAAATGCGGATGTTAAATTAGCCGTTTATCCAAATTTCGGTCATTCCATTAATCAGGAAGAGATTACGATTGCCAACGCGTTTGTCTTTCACTAGTTGCTTATTGTCTTATCGTAGCTTTATCGAAACAGGTATCAACAGCCAAGACATCATCCATACATATACTGCGTTTAAAATGAAGTGATTTTCCACATCTTAAACGCAGTACTTGCTTTGGAAGCCTTAAGAGTCATTGCGATTTATACCTTGTTCGACTTCTATATACCTCTACGAACTAGATTTTAGGATACTTATACCCGTTATGATATACCGAAGCCAAATATTTATTTGCTCCTTGGTCTTTAAAACGCTGTTTTTCCTTATCCCAGTACAGCTTCTGTCCGGTTCTATAGGCAATATTTCCCAATTGTGAAAAAATAGCGATATGTGCCCCGGCTTCAAGCGGAGCATGCAGTAGTTTCGGATTTTTCCGGCGAATGGCATCCACAAAATTAGCCATATGTTTCTCCAGACCATTGTCAATGGAAGGCTGTAATGCAATAGCCTCCATCCTGCCCTTCTCGGGTATCACCTGCCAACCACCACGGTTTAATACCAAGGTCCCGTTATTACCAATAAAGGCGACGCCATGGTTACGGTTGTAGGGACCTAAATCTATTCCCTTGGCATGCTCCCATTGGATATTAAAGTCGTCAAACTCGTATACTGCAGTCATGGTATCCGGTGTTTCCCCGGCATCATCCGGGAAGGCAAATTTTCCGCCGGAAGCCATAACAGATTTCGGGTCGGAGACTTTCATACCCAGTAAGGCATAGTCCAGCATATGTACTCCCCAGTCTGTCATCAAGCCACCTGCATAATCCCAGAACCATCTGAAATTAAAATGAAAACGATTGCTATTAAACGGCCTTTTTGACGCTGGTCCCAGCCAATCCAAATAGTGTACACCTGTAGGAACCGGTTCATCCGGATGAATGGGAATACTATTTTTCCAGCCAAGGTAGGACCAGGCTTTGACCAAACGTATTTTCCCAAGCTTACCTGAATGTACAAAGTCAATTGCATCCTTAAAATGCTGTTGACTGCGCTGCCATTGGCCCACCTGGACTATGGCATTATTTTTCTTTGCCGACGCCAGCATCAACTGACATTCCTGAATAGAATTACCGATGGGCTTTTCGACGTAAACATGCTTCCCTGCCTTCACGGCGTCAATCATCTGTAGACAATGCCAATGATCAGGAGTCGCAATAATGACTGCATCCACATCTGAACTATTCAACATTTTTTTATAATCCACATAGGTTGAAACCTTGATATTGCGGTCCTGAAGTTCTTTTGCCCTTTTGCCCAAAATATTCTCATCCACGTCGCACAGGGCAGTGCATATCACCCCTTGCTGCTTTAACAAAGCATTCAGATCAGACCAGCCCATCCCATTGACCCCAATCACTCCCACTCGAATGGGTTGTTCAAATAGACTGGATGCATGGCTTCTGCCGATCATGGATGCCGCAGCCAAAATACCGGAAGTTCGGATAAAGTCTTTTCTATTCATTAGATGCTGGTTTATATATTCATGGTTTAAGTTCCCGATGAAAATACAAAATTCAATTTAAGCCCTTACCAAAATCATTGTAAAATATATATCGACATTCAGTGCAGTGCAGCGGGGAGCCATAGGGAGCCCCTCCCTGTTACAGAATTCACGAAAGAGACTTCAGCAATTGACGTTCAATACAATAGAAAAGTGCAGCTGAAAGGTCCTGAAGGTTGATTATTGATATATAAATGTTAAGAAAGAAAAAAAAATTTGATATTTCAACGAAAAATAAAAGATTAATCATTTATTATCCCTACCTTGCAGGACTTAATTAAAAATAATGAATACAGGTAAAATTAAATTTTTCAATGAAACTAAAGGTTTTGGTTTTATTACACCAGAGGATGGTAGCGCAGACGTTTTCGTACACGTTTCTGCTCTTAAGAACCAAGTATCTGAAGGCGACGTTGTAACTTATGATGTAGAAAGAACTCCAAAAGGAATCAACGCTACAAATGTAAAATTGGCGTAATCCAAAAAATACACTTTCTTGTTAATGGGGTAATTCATCATGATTTATCCCATTTCTTTTTCGTATTCTTCCCTTATTATTTCAATAGACTATTCGTTTCAGGTGACTTAAGATATCTTTAATTAATCAGTTAAAACTATAGAATATATGCAGGGTCTTCGTTTAAGCTTATTTTCCTATCATATTTAATGGAATTCAAACAACTTAATTTAATACCTTCTCTCCTCAAGGCAATCGCGGAAACAGGATATACCACCCCCACTGCCATACAACAAAAAGCTATCCCCGTTATATTAAGCGGTCAGGATCTTATTGGATGTGCACAAACCGGTACCGGTAAAACAGCGGCATTTGCTCTACCCTTATTACAGCGTCTGTCCGAGAAAAATGTACATACGCATGGTAAAATACTGCCTATCCGCGCCTTAATCCTTACGCCTACACGGGAACTAGCCATTCAGATTGGTGAAAATATCAATTTATACCGCAAACATCTAAAATTAAATTACAGCACCATTTTTGGCGGGGTCAATCAAGACCGGCAGGTCAAAGAAATCAAAAAAGGTGTCGACATTTTAGTGGCTACACCGGGCCGTTTGTTGGATCTGATGAATCAGAAACTGGTTTTTCTGGATAAAATAGAGGTTCTGATCCTTGATGAGGCGGACAATATGCTCGACATGGGCTTTATCCATGATATCAAAAAAATCCTGGCTAAAGTACCGGAGAAAAGACAGACCCTGTTTTTCTCTGCGACGATGCCGCCGAATATTCGCAAATTTGCACATGGTATATTACATAAGCCTGTGGAAGTGGACGTTACTCCGGTAAGTTCAACTGCTGAAAAAGTAAATCAATCGGTTTACTTTATCGAGAAAAAAGAAAAAATAAAACTACTTACAAGCCTTCTTAAGCAGTTTAAGCAAGACCGTACGATTGTATTTTCACGGACTAAACATGGAGCAGATAAAATTGTCAAATTACTCGCTAAAAATGGTCTACGTGCTGCTGCAATCCATGGAAATAAGTCGCAAAATGCCCGACAAAAGGCATTGGGCGAATTTAAGGAAAACCGTCTAAAAATCCTGATTGCTACGGATATTGCTGCACGGGGCATAGACATTGAACAATTGCCGATGGTCATTAATTACGACCTGCCAAATGTACCGGAAACTTACGTGCACCGCATTGGAAGGACCGGCAGAGCGGGGCTCGAAGGTAACGCCATTTCCTTTTGTGATGTGGAAGAAAGACCTTATTTAAGTGATATTGAAAAATTAATCGGATTAAAGATCAAAGTAAATAAGATCGGAAAATAAACGCGGATCTAATTCGTATAGCAAGCGCGCCGAAACCAGATCGTTATGGCGCGCTGTATAACTTCTATTTTTTACGGTCTGCAAGCAGCAGTGTAGAAGGCGTGCGGTGCAGCCAGTCGGGCTTTTTATTAACAATCTTATGCCAGGACGGTAAACTGATGAGCATCAGATCCTGCTGCGCCCATAGGTCAATATCGAGCCTCTTTTCCTCCAATATCGTCAAATGATTGGGCACAAGTTGTTCCAGCTGTCTCAATTTTTCCCGGAAACTCTCCTGCGTCCGCAAAATCTGGTCAAAATCCCATACCATCACCTGTGCATCCGAATGATGAATTAACCGTTGTATAAGGACACAAAGGAATTCATCATTTTTCAGTAGTATGGGAACAATAACACGGCGGGTCTTAACAAAGTTTTTGTCTATCAAAATTCCTACCATCGCGTTAACTTTAGCGTTGATCTGTTGATTTCTATCAAAGGTCGCAAAAGGCGATTCGGCGTTTGTCACGGTATGGAACAATTTCTCCGGATTGATAATACGTGAAGTAAAATCCAAAAATCTTCCCAAAAGACTACCTTCGTAGATGGATTCGCTGACACCCAACAACAATAGGTCTTGGCTATGATCATTTGAAGTCTGCACAATTTCACTGTCGATATCACTGGAAATTTTGAAAATCGTCTGAATGGGCTGCGCTAATTCCTCTGCTACCTGCTTTATTTCCCGAAAACTATCCTGTTCCTGTGTTTCTACTTCGTAATGATGAAGTTCATTGGAAGGTTCGATGTGCAACGCGGTAATTTCGGCGGTATTTTTTGATTTTGACGTTAGCGCATCAGCAAGATGGAGAAGTGAAATCCCAGTATTGCTTTTAGCAAAAGATAACAGGATCTTAAATTTCGATTTATTTTGAATGTCCTGTTGTAGGGAACGTTTCCGGGGGCGGTATAGATAATTGATCAAGTCCAACGAAGGACCTGTCATAAACGTAGTGACCAATGCCATGACAACCATCATCGAAAATAATTCGGCACTCAATACCCCGAGATCGTAACCGATGTTCAATACAATCAGTTCCATCAGCCCTCTGGTATTCATCAAGGCACCTATGCTCAAACTATCTTTCCAGCTTTGTCCTACAAAACGGGCGGCCAGGGCGCTACCGGCGAATTTACCTATTACTGCGACCAAAATAATCAGCAGGGTGGTCATCCAGAGTTGAGGATCATTCAATAGACCGATCTGCGTACGCAATCCAGTGTACACAAAAAATAATGGTAATAACAATAATGTGGAAACATCTTCGATCTTTTCAATAAAAGCTGTCCGAAAACGGCTGCTTTCAGGCATAATCGCTCCCGCCATAAAGGCACCAAATAAAGCATGTATGCCTATGACCTCTGTTGCGTAAGCAGACAATAAAAGCACAATAAAAAAGATGGCAACAACAGGTTTGTTGAGCCCTTCACGAGTTCCTTTTACTTCTCCCACGCGCATCAAAAAGGGACGTACGATTTTGATCATCAGCAGCACATAGGCAAGCGCCAGGGCTATGGTATACAAGGCACTTGCAAAATCTCCCGCCTTCACAATCGCAATCACTACGGCCAAAATACACCAGGCGGTGATATCATCAGCAGCAGCACAGGTAATCACCATCGCGCCAAGTTTACTTTTTTGCAATCCACGCTCCTGTACGATCCTCGCCAAGACCGGAAAAGCAGTAATGCTCATCGAAATTCCGATAAACAAACTATAGGACAAAAACTCCACATTCGCCGGTGGATGATATAAGTATAAAAAGTAAGCTAAAGAAATGCCCAGTGTAAATGGTATAACGATACTTGCGTGCGAAATCACCACAGCATCGTGGGCTTTGTTGCGCAGCACATTCAGATCCAGCTCCATTCCGATAATAAACATAAACAGGATTAATCCGATCTGGCTTAGAAACTGTAGATTGCTCAGGGACTCCGTAGGGAATAGTGTATGTGAAAATTCGGGGAGGTAAAGCCCCAATAAGGATGGCCCCAATATTATACCGGCTAGCATTTCGCCTATTACAACAGGCTGTTTAATCTTTATACAGATCCAACCCATTGCCCGGGCAGCAATAATAATCGTCACAATCTGCGCTAACAGAATCGCCAGAGGATGCTGAATACTATGTAATAAAGTCAATTTAAAATCCTGCCAGGCACCCTGGCTTATCTTTTCACCGCTGAGCAGCCCCTTGCTTTGCAGTTGTGTGCCTAAATGGATAACCCAGTACATTAGCACAAGCAACGTACCGATTAAAGTCACATAAAAAATTGTATTCCTGTACTTCCTCATCCTTTTTCGCTTTAAAAATTATCAGTGAACATAGCATGTTTGAGCCTACTCCGAAATCGGTGTTCTGGCTGGATTTGGAGCATAGCCATCACAAAAATAGAATTCTGGGTCAGTTTTAAGCTTTGTAAGACAACAAGAACAGGAAAATATGTAATGAACTGCTTGAATTTTGTAATCAATTGAATCTTTCGAGGAATGATTTTTTGTAGGATTCTCCCAAGCTAAAAAGAATAGGCATATCCTGTCCATCGGCCAAATTGCTGGTAATCACATCGGCCGAAAAAAATTTCACAATTCTCTGCGCGATGATTTCCTTTTTATTGCTACGGATGAAGTTTGGTTGCGGCAGTAGAGCGAGGAGCTTGTCAAAACTGATATTTTTTAATAAAATGGTGGATCCATCACTGAGGAACACCATCTTATCGCGACTATCTACTTCCGCGATCTGCACATAGTCAATCTGATTGAAGTAAAGTATTGCTTTCCCTTTATTGGTATTGAATTGTGCGAAAGGGGAAGGTTCTGCCGGCCGGCTATTGATTACCTGCTCTACTTTCAGAACGGCTTGCTGTAGACGCGACAGCGATATTGGCTTCCGCATATAATCTACGGCATTGATATCAAAAGCGTCGCTGGCATATTGTTTGTAGGCGGTAGAGAAAACGATGGGGTAATTTTTTAGCACCGCTGCTATATCAAAACCATTAAACTGTGGCATTTCAATATCCAATATACAAAAGTCAAAATCTAAACTTTTGTATTCCTCGAGTAACACCGCCGGATCATTAAATGCTTTGACCACCTCCAGACCCGGAATCTGTTCACAGAGCATCTTTAAAAACCGTAAACCCGGCAGTTCATCATCCAATAAAATGCATCGCAGCGTTTTCTCAATTTTCATACAATCGGATCTGAAGGTAAGCGTTATACACATCATTTTCTACAAAACGTTTTAATTCATGCCGATCTGGATAATACAGCATCAGGCGTTCCTCCAACGTTTTACTACCTATCCCACCCTTTGTTTTATACAGCGGTGAGCGTTTCGAAATTTTATTACTGACAGTCAATTCCAGCAGGCCACCACGAAATGTAAGTACAATTGAAATAAAGGCGTCGGGATGATGAAAATCCGCATGCTTAAATGCATTTTCAATGAGATCTACGGTCATCAATGGCACCAGTGAGGGGCGTTCCAATACCGATTCGTTCAATTCGTCAATATCAAATTTAACACGCATATCAAACAAGGGACTCAACTTAACCTTATTGACTTCAATTAAATTACGTGCAAATTCGATCTCCGCTTTTGGGGATACCAGCTCCTCCTCGCTTTCATACAACACATAATCCAATACCATAGCCAGCTTATCCATGGTATAGTAGGTCTGATAAGCGTGGGAAAGAATACCATTAAGTGAATTTTTCAGCAAATGTGGATTCAGCCGATTGCGATGAACTTGGTCCATCTGCTCGTTATCCATCCGTTTAAAAAGCTCCTGATGCCGCCGCTCTTCCACCTGAAGCTTTTTGTATTTACGCACTAACAGCATATACAAAATCAACAGGATAACGACTGCTACAAGAAGCAATACGATAATGATATTGGACAATTCTGTAGTCATGATTTCACCCAAACTTAACTAAAATTTTATTAGCAACGAAAAATGAAACGGGATCCACCTGTTTCCGGTCAACGGGTCGTTGACTCCTATCCATTCACAATGCCGACTACACAAATCCTTGGTTACAATGAAATTCATCAACTATAAAATTTGCAGATATTGATTACAAAAATTAACAGTTTCATTACAATTTAGTCACTTTAAACTATTAATTTCAGATTATTCTTCTTATATTGAGAGTATTGTAATTAGCCGATCAAATGATTGTCTAAGCTATTTTGGTTAAACCTGTCCGATTTGTTCTCATCGGGCCTAATATGAAACACGATGGAAAAGCTCATTTTCGAAACTAATGCACAACATCCCAGTCTTGTGGACAAGATCAAACAAGCTGTTGAAAAATTAAATGGTATCCATGAATGGAAAATAGATCTGGATTCTATTTATAATCTGTTAACCATTGAAGGCATCCGGCTCAATCCGACAGAGATCGAGTCCGAACTTGCACTTCATGGTGTTGAGGCAAGCCGCCTTTATGAGGAATAAGCTCAATCGATATTCCGGCATATTGCCAATCCATCAACCAATATACAGCATCCAGCGAAGAGTTTGCATTTAGATAGCGTAATACTTCTATATAGCAATACTTCGCTGGATAAAGCATTATAATTTTTTTATAATCATTCCGGAAGCTCCCCCCCCACCATTGCAAATAGCCGCAAGGCCGAAAGTTCCTCCTTCTTGTTGTAAAATATTGGCCAAAGTGACGATTATCCGCGCTCCGGAGCAACCCAATGGATGACCGAGCGATACTGCCCCGCCATACACATTTACTTTACTCATCGGAATATCCAGTATGTTTGCATTTGCCAAGGCGACAACGGAGAATGCTTCATTAAATTCAAAGTAATCGATATCATCCTTTGTCAACCCGGCTTTTTTCAGCACCTTATCCGTTACAATGGAAGGGCTTGTTGTAAACCATTCCGGAGCCTGTTCCGCATCAGCATAGGCAACGATCTCCGCCAGGGGTTTTAATCCCAGCTCCGCTACCTTTTCTCCGCTCATTAATAATACCGCAGCAGCCCCATCGCTCAGGGTAGATGCGTTTGCGGCCGTTACTGTTCCATCTTTTTTAAATGCAGGTCTTAATTCGGGTATTTTATCAAAATTCACCTGCGAAAATTCCTCGTCCCTGGAAATGACCTGCTCGCCTTTTCTTCCCTGGATGGTGACCGGACTGACCTCGTTAATGAATTTATTCTTCTGCCAAGCTTCCAGGCTCCGCTTGTAGGAATTAATAGCATACTCATCCTGTTGAATTCGACCAATACCATATTTTTCGGCACATAACTCTGCGAAATTGCCCATAGGTTCATTTGAATAGGCATCACTTAAACCATCGCGTTGCAGGCCATCAATAAGACTCTGGGCACCAAACTTGGCTCCCCAACGTACGCTATTCGCATAATATGGAACACTGCTCATGTTTTCCATACCGCCGGCAATCACTATGTCGGCATCCCCCAATAAAATAGACTGTGCAGCAAAAGCGATCGCTTTCATCCCGCTTGCACAGACTTTATTTACCGTCGTTGCAGTTACCTGATCAGGTAAACCGGCGAGCTTTGCGACCTGACGCGCAGGAGCTTGTCCCAAGTCTGCCTGTAACACATTGCCGATCAGGATTTCATCTACCTGATCCAAAGCAATTCCGCTCTCATCCAATACCGCACGGACAGCGTGGGCTCCCAGCGCTGTCGCCGCGACCGATGACAAGCCACCACCAAAACTTCCTATTGGCGTACGCTTAGCAGCAACAATAAATACACTTTTTGACATGATATTCTGTTTATAATTGTTTTTCCTTGTATTAATAGAATTCCTAGCCGACTCGCTGGAAGATTCATCAGCCACAACCGGCGTCGTTCCTATCCTAAAGATAAAAAATATAACACAAACTAGCGAACAGCCTAATTTTATTTTTTCGGCTAAAACAAAATAAATAGAAAAAAAATCGACCAAAAAGTTCCCTACATAATCTATTTTACAAAAAATAAACAATAAATATTTGCAGAAAAGCCAAGGCTTTTCGTTAAATTCGATAAGACATTCCGCGCTGTGTAGGCAGGGCGATGTTATGCCAACGTAAAGCAGCATACAAAATCGTTTTCAGTTTGCTATAAGGCTACTGAAACCAATAACCAAAAGTAAAATAAACTATTATGCAGGCAAGCAGACTCACAGCTGAACATCAGATTTTTCGCGAAACCATTCGGGCATTTATTCATAAAGAAATCATCCCCCATGTCGATCAATGGGAACAACAAGGTGAAATTGACCGCAGCATTTGGAAGAAAATGGGAGATATGGGTTTTATGGGACTCAACTACCCGGAAGAGTATGGTGGCCTGAACCTGGATTTCTATTATTCGATGATTTTATGTGAAGAACTCTCCTATTGTTTTTCGGGAGGATTCACGATATCTGCCTTGGTCATCCAATATATGTCAGCGCCCTATTTATTAAAATATGCCTCTAAGGAATTGAAGGACCGCTACCTCAGACCCGTAATCGCCGGTGATATGGTCAGTGCTGTCGCAATCACTGAACCCGGCGCAGGCTCCGATGTCAAACAGATCAAAACAACGGCTATCCGATCGGGCGACCACTATATTGTCAATGGTTCAAAAACATTTATTACGAATGGTTACTACGGCGACTTTTTTATCACCGCGGTTAAAACCGATCCGGCAAAAGGAACAAAAGGGATCAGTCTCTTACTGATAGAAAGAAATGCTGAAGGAGTTTCGGCAAATAAGATCAATAAATTAGGCTGGCACGCCTCGGATACAGCTGAACTAGGCTTCGATCAGGTCAAAGTCCCAGTTTCCAATCTCATTGGAAAGGAAGGTGACGGCTTTCTTTACTTGATGGCTGGCCTGCAATTGGAACGGCTGACCGCCGCCATACATAGTCTTGCGACCGCAGACTCCGCCTTACAATACAGCCTGGATTATATTAGCCAACGGGAGGCATTCGGTAAAAAGATCCAGGAGTTTCAGACGATCCGCCACCGCATCGCCCAGATGGCCGCTGATATCGCAACCACCAGGGCTTTTGTCCATCAATGCTGTGATCTTCAATATCAAGGTGAATATGCAGTGCAGGATTGTTCCATCGCCAAATTGCAAGCCAGCGAGCTTGCTGTACAGGTCGTAAACCAATGTCTTCAGCTCTTTGGCGGTTACGGATTTACTGAAGATTACAAAATCGCCCGTCTCTATCGGGACGTACGGGTGGGGACAATCATTGGCGGAACATCTGAGATTATGCTGGAAATCATCGCCAAGATGACGATTGACAAAGTTAACTATCAATCTAACAAACCCAGTCTAACATAAACATTTTCAACACTAAAAGCAGTTCAGCATAATGAATTACCAAGTGCACCCATTTTTTCATATCGAACAGGACAACCAACATATTGTCACCATAAAACCATTGGCAGATGCAGCAACCGAGGGATCAACAATTCTTGATTATATACAGGAGTTTGTCGGCCTAGTGACTCGTGTACTAAATGAAAAAGAGGTCCGCGGATTGCTATATACCTGTCCACTGAATAACAAACAAACCGATTATGCGGCATTATTTGATCAGGTTTCCAAAGATCAATTCCATCCTGAGATCATCCAGAAAATCACCTGGCAGGCACTGCAATGGAAAAACTTTGGAAAACCCATTGTGTCAGTCCTGGATCGCAACTGTACGGGTATCGGTTTAGCAACAATGCTATGGTCAGACTACCGTATTGCAAGTCCACAGGTAAAACTAGGCTTTCCAGAGAGTAAATTCGGTCTATTTACCGGTTTTGCAACGACCATTACCTTAACTCAACTTGTAGGCTCCACTGTGGCGTTGAACCTTTTGACCCAAGCAAAACTGATCTCAAATCAGGAAGCGCTGGAACTTGGTATAATCAATGAGATAAGCACAGATACTGAGCAAAGTTTAGTACAGGCAAAAAGCTGGATCCTTGAAAATTCAAAAGCCAACATTTTAAATTCTACACCTACAGCAATGGCAGCTGGATTTGAAGAAGCCTGTACGGCTATTTTAAAGAAAACAAGAGGATTATTACCGGGTACAAATGCGGTTATTCATTTATTGAAGACCAACCCGCTGTTGTCTTCGACAGAAGCTGTGGCAGCTGAGTCAAAACAGTATCACAAGGTATTGAATTCCCCTGAACCGCTCCATATGGTCAGGACCCTATATGAAGGAATTTTACAGGCACAGCAGTCTGACCGCATCAAATCCCTTGGCAACTATACGATTAAAAAAATAGGAATCTTAGGTGCAGGTATGATGGGATCAGGCATCGCCTATGAAGCTGCCCGAGCAGGCATTGCCGTTGTTTTAAAAGATATAAACAGGGCGCAGGCAGAACAGGGAAAAACTTATTCGGCTAAACTCTGTGCTAAATTACTCGCCCAGGGACAAATCACCGACTCGCAACAACAAACGCTTCTAGGCCACATTCAGCCCACTGACCAGGTTGCGGATCTTGTGGATGCTGATCTGATTATCGAAGCTGTGTTTGAGGATCAGGAGTTAAAAGCCGAAGTGACCCGACAGAGCCTACCCTACCTCGCTGAAAATGGTTTTTTTGCTTCCAATACAACATCATTGCCCATCAGCGCGCTAGCTGCAGCAACACATCGGCCCGAACGTTTTATCGGCATGCATTTTTTCTCCCCAGTAGATCGTATGCCCCTGGTCGAAATTATCTGCGGTAGACAAACCGACCAGGTAACATTGCAAAAAGCCCTGACTACAGCCCTACGCCTCGGCAAGATTCCTATAGTTGTACATGATGGCCCGGGATTCTTTACTTCACGTATTTTCTTCAATTACCTGCTTGAAGCGCTCACTATGTTGCTGGAAGGTATTCCGGCGAATCGGATTGAAGAAGAAGCGGTACAGGCTGGATTTGCGGCTGGCCCCTTAGCGGTGCTAGATGAAATTTCATTGGAATTAATGCTGCATGTCTATGATCAGTTTCCGACATTACATCATAGTCAGCGCCGTGCCTATGCGCATTTAAGCAAAATGGTCAAAAACGGCAGAAAAGGCAGAAAATCTGGGTACGGATTTTATGATTATGATCCGGCAAGCCGAACAAAAACAATCTGGCAGAACCCTGCATTACCTTTGTCGGGCGAATCTCCTTCTTCCGAAACCATACAAAAGAGACTGCTTCATGTCATGGCCCTCGATAGCTACCGTTGCCTTGAAGAAGGTATATTAGAACAACCTATTGATGGCGATATCGGCTCCATCCTTGGCGTTGGCTACGCAGCACATACCGGTGGTGTATTCGGACATATCGACCTGACGACACTTCCTGTCTTTGTACAGGAATGCCAGTCTTTTCTAAAGCTGGGTGAGCAATGGGAAATTCCCCCTTCTTTAATAGCGCGTGCTCAGGAGAATTTTAAATTTTATACAGGCTTTCGTTCGAATTGGCCAAAAAAGGAATCCTAAATTGAAGCAATTGTATGTTTGCCAGGAAACAAGTGTGTATCCGACAGGGTTTTCGAATTACCAAAAAACAATCCTTAAATTGAGGGGAAGCATTTTAGCACGAATCTCGGCGGTCAAACAGTACTTTGTATTAAGCTAAAAATCCATCAATCAAATAAGATCTGGGAAAGTCATTGATCGATAGCTTCACTACTATCGATCAATGACATTTACATTTAACGGGCAAGGAGATCCATTAGTTCGGATACATCCAGATTAATGAAGGTATCGTAATCCAGGGTCTTCTCAAGCAATTGTTTCTGCTGTTTTTCGGAAAATACGCGGGCGAGATTCGTTTTATACTTTTCGATTAATTTGGGGATACCCTCTTGCCGACGTCTCGGGTGCCCAATTGGATATTCCACCACCAGTTCCGGCAACGCAGTCCCATCCTTCAGTACCACTGTCAAGGCATTTGAGATTGCCCGTTTTTGCGGGTCATGATAATCCAGGGTAAATTGGGGATCTTCAACGCAGAAAATTTTATCCCGCAGTGTATCAATACGAGGGTCCATCGCCACATGGTCTTCATAATCCTCTGCTGTCAAACGCCCAAAGATTAAAGGTACGGCAACCATATATTGAATACAGTGGTCGCGGTCGGCCGGATTATGTAGGGGTCCCTTCTTGTCTATGATTCGGATTGCGGCCTCATGTGTACGAATGGTAACACGCTCAATATCATCACTGCTTTTACCAAATTCCTTTAACTGCTGGTGCAATTGCATTGCCGCTTCGGCAGCGGTCTGTGCATGAAATTCCGCAGGGAACGAAATCTTAAATAGGATATTCTCCATCACATAAGATCCGTAATCACGTTGAAATTTAAATGGCTTGCCTTTAAATGACACGTCATAGAAACCCCATACTGGCGCCGTCAATACCGATGGGTAGCCCATTTCACCCGTTTTTGCAATTAAAGCAAGTCGTACCGCACGCGAAGTTGCGTCTCCGGCAGCCCAAGATTTACGACTTCCGGTGTTGGGCGCATGGCGATAGGTACGCAAAGCCTGCCCATCGACAAAGGCCAATGAAACAGCATTAAGCAGCTCCTCCTTATTGAGTCCCAAAAGTTTCCCAACGACAGCTGTCGAAGCAACTTTTACTAAAATTACGTGATCCAACCCGACTTTATTGAAGGAATTTTCAAGGGCTAATACACCTTGGATCTCATGCGCCATAATCATCGCTTCAAGCACCTGTTTTGCCTTTAACGATTTCTCCCCCTTGGCAAGCTGTGTTCTGCTCAACCAGTCTGCCGTAGCCAAAATACCACCGAGATTATCCGATGGGTGCCCCCATTCCGCAGCCAACCAAGTATCATTAAAATCCAACCAACGGACGATGGTACCTATATTGAAAGCAGCCTGTATGGGATCAAGCTGATAATTTGTACCGGGTACTTTTGCGCCATTAGGAACGATGGTACCCGGCACAACAGGCCCCAATAATTTGGTACAGGCCGGATAGGTCAAGGCTTCTAACCCACAGCCTATGGTATCCAAAAAACAGTAGAAAGCAGTATTCCACGCAACTTTATTTTCGATCTTGTAATTTAACACATAATCTACAATTGCCACGAGCACCTGATCGGGCTGTGGTCGCTCATTTGATATCGTTGAACTCATTATTTTATTTCTTATAAGGCTGTTGTGTCTTCATTTATTTTTCCTGAAAGCGTCAGCACCGTTTATCTGAAAGGACAAAGCTATATGCGCCCAGCGATACACGAGGTTGCTTCAGTGTTTATTATTTATTTACGCGTTCATCTTACTGCATTACCTCGCCGAGATGGGTACAAAAGGCCTGTCGTCGGGACCGATATAGTTTGCACTCGGCCGAATGATCTTTCCATCCTGGCGCTGTTCGAATACATGAGCAGACCAGCCCGTGATACGTGAAAGCACAAACAATGGCGTAAACATTTCAGTTGGAATTCCCATCAGATGATAAGAAACCGCGGAGTACCAATCTAAATTGGGAAACATCCGTTTCTCTTCCCACATCACCTTTTCCAAGCGCTCGGCAATTAGGTAAAGTGTCATATCCCCCGCTTCTTCGGATAGCTCTTTAGCGACCTGTTTGATGACCTGATTCCTAGGATCCGAGATGGTGTAGACAGGGTGTCCGAAGCCTATGATGACTTCTTTATTCTCCAGCCTTTTGCGAATATCGGCTTCGGCTTCATCGGCATTGGCGTAGCGGCTCTGGATTTCAAAAGCAACCTCATTAGCACCACCATGTTTGGGACCACGTAGGGCCCCGATTGCACCGGCAATACAAGAATACATGTCAGATCCCGTTCCCGCAATCACCCGGGCCGTAAAAGTAGAAGCATTAAACTCGTGCTCAGCATATAAGTTAAGTGAGATCTGCATCGCCCGCACCCAGGAGTCAGATGGCGCCTTGCCATGTAACAGGTGCAAAAAATGCCCGCCCAGTGTGGGATCGTCGGTTTCAACCTGAATTTCGCGCCCGTTTTGACTAAAATGATACCAATAGAGTAAGGCTGAGGCCATGGAAGCCATCAGGCGATTGGCGATGTCCCTGGCTCCTGCCAGTCCATGATTTTCCTTTTCCGGATTCACACTTCCAAAAAAGGAGACATAAGTACGTAAGACATCCATTGCATGGGCCGTAGAAGGAAGCTGTTTCAATACTTGTTGCACCGTGATGGGCAAGCCGCGCTGGCTGAGCAACTGGCTTTGATAAGTGCTGAGTTGCGCCTGAGTTGGCAGGCTTCCGTAGATCAGTAAATAGGCCACTTCCTCAAAAGAGGCCTGATGCGCCAGATCTAAAATATCATAGCCTCTATAATGGAGATCATTACCACTTTTTCCAACAGTACTCAAGGCTGTATTTCCGGCAGGAACACCAGAAAGTGCTACGCTTTTTTTGGGTTTAAAACCAGTGTCATTTGTCTCTTTCATCGGAATATATTATGGATGAAGAGCGTATATTCAACAGTAAAATACGCTCGTTCACTTGGTTTGAAATTCTTATGATTTAGTATTGAACAATTGATCCAGGCGATCTTCGTACGCATAATAATCTATACTCCGATATAGCTCATCACGTGTCTGCATGCGGTCGATTACCGCAGCCTGACCGCCGTCTTTCCGGATATGCTGGTACACGTCGGTTGCGGCCTTATTGGCTGCACGGAATGCAGATAAAGGGTAAAGTACGATGGAAACATCTGCGTGGCGAAGTTCATCAAGATTAAACAAGGGGGTTTGCCCAAACTCCGTAATATTAGCAAGTATCGGTAGTCCGGTAGCTCTACTGAATTGCATATATTGATCAAGATTGTGTACAGCTTCTGCAAAAATAAAGTCAGCTCCAGCTTCTTTATAGGCAAGAGCGCGTTCCAAAGCACGTTCCAGTCCTTCTGAAGCCAAAGCATCCGTGCGCGCGCCAATAACGAAATGCGGATCTGTCCGGGCATCCACCGCCGCTTTCAGGCGATCGACCATTTCATCTTTTGAAACCAGCTCTTTCCCTGGGCGATGACCACAGCGTTTGGCTCCAATCTGATCTTCCATATGTACTGCCGCAGCTCCCGCTTTGATCAGGCTCTTGATCGTACGCGCAACATTAAAGGCCGAAGGTCCAAATCCTGTATCAATATCAACCATCAAAGGTAACTTGCAGACATTTGTAATGCGGTCTACATCAATTAATACATCCTGAAGCGTTGTGATACCCAAATCAGGTATTCCGAGTGACCCCGCTGCAACACCGCCTCCAGAGAGATATATGGCTTTAAAACCAGCTTGTTCAGCCAAAAGTGCGTGATTTGCATTGATGGTTCCGACTACCTGTAAGGGTTTTTCATGCTTGATTGCCTCCCGAAAAAGGAAGCCTGGAGAATCTATCATATCATCGAAATTTGAAATTCCACCGTCCATAAATCCGTTGGGCAAAAACCCGCTTTAGATAGTATGAACAGTATTTAAGTTTATTTTAGTTTGAACAATTGCGTATTGGATCGTTCATCCTAAAGATACTAATTATCATGGTATTTCAACAAATTATTTTCTACATTTCAACCATTTAACAGAAGAATATATGGAAATAGAAATTTCCGCTCGATATTGAATAAAGTCTTTTAGACGTTATCTTAATACGCCAAACTGACTGATGCCTATTCACCTATAGGTTGATCGTCCAAAAATTCTTTTCGCCGGATGGCTTTATATGTTTAATTGTAAAAACGAGCAAAGCCCTAATCAGGAATGATCAGAGCTTTGCTGTTCTATTGAAATTTAAATTAGGTTGATTTTTATATTAACTATAGGCCTATTAATTTTTTCCATTATTTTTTGCCCACCACAGTCTTTTACCCCAATTGTAATCGACAGTCCCTGCTTCAGCGGCTTTAACATTTTCAGTATTATATAAGTACTCATTATTTGGATACGGTAATCGCCACGGTTGGTCAGTATGAGGGGTTTCAAAATTCTGAATTTTCGAAGGATAATTTGTGCTAGGAATACCCGTTCTTCTATACAAACTCCAAGCTTCGTAATTTTCTTTAAATAAGGCTACCCACATATCCCAATAAATGCGATTTTTGGTTCCATCAAATTTACCTGATCCTGCGAGGTATGTGGCAATAGCCGCCCCAGCTATATTATTATCTTCCATCGATAGGGTAACTGCTTTTTCATAGGCCTCTTTCGCCGATATTCCAACATTATACCCCGATAAAGCAGCTTCTGCCAGCATATAATAGGTTTCACAGGCCCTATAAAAAGGAACTGCTCCAGCAGGATCGTTAATATAGTGTTCACCAATCCAAGAAATCGAACTCAGTGGTGACGGATTCGTCAAAGAACCATTTACAAAACCCACATACTTACCTTCATTATTTTTCCGTGCAACCGATGCAATTCTTGGATCTTTTGTGTTATTTAAATGATCAATAAAAATATCAAACATCCCCCAGTTATTGAGACGATTGCCATTGATACCGGATTCGTACCAAGGTTCCATATAAGGTAAGGTTCCAGGGAAAGCTACTTCACAATTTTCCGCATTTGTTTCAATTAATGGATATTTAGCGCTATTTCCAGCAATTTCCTCAATAGTAGATTTCGCTAAAGCGGGGGCTACGGAAGAGATACGCGTCGCCATCCGCAAACGAAGTGAATTACAAAACTTTTGCCATTTCAACATCTGAGCCTTTAAAGCATCAGGTCCTGTTTCTTTTGATCCGTATATAATATCATACTCTCCAATTTCATCGGTACCAATACCAGCAGCAAGTTCATCTGCCAATGTTTTAAGATCTGCCAATACCGCCGGAAAAATATCCTCCTGTTTATCATATTTTGCTTTCAAAACAGAGCCGTCCTCAGGACGCCCCTTAAAAGCCTCTGAATATGGGATATCACCCCAGCCATCTAAAAGGTAGGACCACATATAATTATTCCATATACGGGCTACAATTCGAATATTTTTAAAACCAGCGGCTTTATCATCCGTTTTCTTCAGCAAATCATTCATCTGTGTGATATTATAATAACATGCTGCCCAACGATTGCCATAGGTGTTATTGGTTGGTATCAATCCTGATAGATTATCCGGGTATTGAATTTTGACAATATATCCTGCGAAGGTGCCATAACCGTCTATATCACCCCCAAATTGATCGGCAGCATTTCGCAGCACATTTACCAACATATTCGGAGGAGGAACATCTGTCAAAGCATCTGGATCGGTATTAATTTTTTCAAAATTTTTGGTACATCCTGAGACCAAAAGCATTGCTAAAAGGGGCGTATATTTTAGTTTTTTTATAAAAGTGTTCATAACCATAAATTGTTTTAGTACGTTTTAAATTCTCTAAAAGGATTAAAATGTAAAACCAAGCTTAAGACCTATACTTCTTGAATTCGGGACAGAGGCTTGTTCAAAACCTACACCACGTGAATCACTTGAGACCCCGCCACCTTCTGGGTCCAAACGCATGGTATTGGTTTTATGTACCCAAAGCAGCGCCAAATTGGTTCCAGTAAGAGAAACATGTGCACGTTTAATTCCTTTGATTCTGCTGTAAAGATGTTTTGGCAAATTATAAGTAATATAGGCCTCTCTCAATTTCAGAAACGAACCATCAAAAACATACATTTCTGCAATACCACCATTTTCATACCAATCCTGCGCGCTTGTCTCGATGGTATTTTCAACCCAATTATCTCCAACCTTCATGGCGAACCGTTCATTTTTCATTACGTCTTTACCCGCAATGATCGCCCGCTCGCGTATACCATCTTTAGCTGTGATTTCAGCAATACCGGTTGTATAACCATGAGACATCGTTTGCGACCAGATATCCCCACCTTTTCTGAAATCAAGCATAAATCCAAATCTAAAATCCTTAATGGTAAAATCATTGCGCATCGATGCTAGGAAATCAGGCACTACATTACCAATAGCCTGAGCGTCCAGCGGCTTTGATACCAATCCATTAGACCCTACTTTTATAGCTCCTTTCATTGGACCATCTTCCACACGATCATAACCCGGTCCGACCAATGTGCCCCATGGTCGCCCAACCGATGCCATATTGGATATACCCCATGTCCAGCCTAATCTAAGATCGTTCAAACCCAATTCAGGATACAGTTCGACGACTTTATTTTTATCCTTGGAGAAATTGACGGTTGTGGTCCAATTTAATCCCTCTTCCCGTTTGAGGATATCACCTCTTAACTGAATTTCAATACCCTTGCTTCTGATTTCTCCAGCATTTAAGAAGATGTTACTAAAGCCAACAACATTTGATGTGGGGACAGAAAGTAATTGTTTTTTATTGATTTTTTGATAGTAAGTAAGATCGAGGTGCAATCGGTCCTTAAACATACCAAGCTCAGTTCCGATTTCATATGAGGTAATCGCCTCGGGCTCCAAGCCTTCAATAGCATAGGTCATACTTTTGTACATCTGAGCCAGGTTATTAAAAGCATCTGTCTGTGCATAGTAGTAATTCCCATTTTGATACGGACGGGTCGCATTCCCCACTTTCACCAAGTTAAATCGTAACTTCCAAAAATTGAGGTAATCGCTTTTTAACCCTTCAAAACTAGACGTTGGTATCCAGCTCAAACTTGCTGCAGGATAAAAAAATGATTTTTTTAAGGTTGAGGACCAATCGTTACGTGCGGTCAAATCTAAGTACAATTGATCTTTCCAACCTAGATTGGCTTGCCCGTACAAGGAATTTGACCGGCCTTTGGCATGATCCATAAAGGTATAAGCATCACCAATTTTGTTGGTGATTGTATAAACCCCCAATACATTGAGTGCTTTTGCTCCGAGGGTATTTGTTTCAAACTGATAATCCCGATAATTTGCACCTAAAATTCCCGTTAAACTAAGATCTCCAAATTGTTTGTTGAAGTTTGCGATAAAATCTGCATTGAAATCCGAATTACTATTTTTTGTTTCATTAAACTTACCATCTCTATTATCAAAATTGAAGTATGTCGATTCAAAAATATGTGTATTGTAATAATCCAGTCCAACCCTACCTTCAAATTTCAGGAAATCAAAGGGCTGATAAAATAAAGATGTCTTTCCAAAAATACGGTTCATTTTAAGCGCATTCCGGGATTCGTGCATTGTATAAAACGGATTCATATGATAAGCTGAATTCCAGTTGTAATAAGTATAATTTCCCTGTGCATCGCGCTGATCCCAATTCTTTTTTAGATCCTGCATATCGACCTGTCGACCAAACCAGATCAAGCCATTCATTGGGTTTGCACTGTCATAGCCCTGCATTACCAAATTATTACTTTCAGTACGTGTAAAGTTAGTCATGATGTCGTATGAAACTTTATCGCTGATTTTGTAATCGTTATTTAATTGTGCAGTATATTTTTTCTGGTCTGTATTGGGAACTGTTCCTCGCTGATCTCTAAAAGAAATGGAAGCACGAGTCGAAGAACGATCTGTTTTCGACAGCAACGAAATATTATGATTTTGAGAAAAACCCGTTTGGAAGAATTCTTTGACATTATTTTTATGGGAATTCCAAGGCGTAGCTTGTCGCACCCCATTCACAACAGGACTATTGAATTGGGGAATTAATAATCCTATATCCATTCGAGGCCCCCAAGACTCATCAATTCCGTCGTTAACTCCGTCATTTCCGGTTCCGTCCAAATAGCTGAAAGAATTTTTCAAAACATAATCTTGATACGATAATCCATCGCCGTTAGTTTTAAAACTGTATTCGTCTCCCCGAGATCCTTGACCGTATAGGTTTTGGTATTTAGGTAAATTGGCCGCCCGATCTATAGAAAAATTTCCGTCATAGGAAATTTGCACACCATTTTCACCACGCTTTCCAGATTTTGTAGTGATCATAATAACACCAGCACCGGCACGCATACCATAAATTGCTGCCGCCCCTCCTTTTAAGACGTTGATACTTTCTATATCATCCGGATTAATATCATTCAATCCAGATCCGTAATCCACACCGGTGTATGTATTATCACCCGAGCGTTGCGCGTCATTTGTAATTGGAATACCATCTACAACGACCAACGGTTGTTGATCCTTTTGTAATGAGGTATTTCCACGGATAGAAATCCGCGCTGAAGACCCAATAGCACCCCCAAATTGATTTACCTGAACACCAGCTACTTTGCCCGCCAATGCCCCGGTAAGACTATGTTGTCCGGCGTCGGTCAATTCCTTTCCGCTTACGTTCTGAGTGGCATATCCCAGGGATTTTTTTTCACGTGTAATTCCGAGGGCAGTTACCACGACCTCATCCAAATTTTCCGTAAGAGATTGCAGCGTGACGTTGATGACGGTTTGATTATTAATCTGTACCTGCTTTGATTGATAGCCTATCGCACTGACATTTAAGATAGTTCCATTGGTATGGATCAACGAAAAACCGCCATCAGCACCTGTCTGTGTGCCTGGGCCGCCCTTAATAGATACGGAGACACCCGGAATGGCATTCCCATCCTGATCCACTACCTTTCCTTTGAGTGCTGTTTGAGCGTAGAGCGCGGAACATACTAGTATATTGGATGCTAGTATCGCAATACTTCTTTTGTTCATAAGTTTAGTTAGTTTTAATTTTTTTACAGCAACCAATTTATATAAATATCAAAGTAGAATACAGATATATATTGACCAATATTGCCCATATCTTAACCTCAAATGTTAAATTATCCCTGTTAGGCTAAATACAACATTAGGTTCTCCGAAAGACAGCAAATAATGTCCTATTTACCGTTTTAACAAGCTTGGCATAGCAGCTCACATTAAAAATTAAGCCCTGATCACTGTAGATCAGGGCTTAAACAAGCGTTTCCAGATATAAAAGATCAGCTAGCCACAATGGCTAGCCTATTCTCAATTGATCACTGCTCCTTAAATTTGGATCCAAGGAAAATACGCTTCGAATTACCTCTCTTAATTGCAATCTGCTCTTTCCAGCGCTGATTTTCCGCTGTAGCCTTTTGCAATCGTTCGAGCGCTATCAACTGTTCTTCCAAACGCGAAACAGCAATTTCTTTATTTTGCAATTGGGAACGAGTATCCATTACCTGCACCATCAATCCTGTAGGAAGATGGGTTGCGCGAACAGCCGAGCTCACTTTATTTACATGCTGTCCACCAGCACCGCTGCTCCGCATTGCTTTGAATTGCACATCTTTTAGACTCATTTTTGCGGTGCTTTTTGCCGGATGCCAATCCTTCACCTCTACAAACCAATTTTTACGTCGATGGTTTGGTCGAAAAGGGCTTTGACAAATCCAACAGATTGTACCTCTCCAACGATTCTTGAATAGCTCGACTTCTTTACCGGTCAATTTTAACACAAATGAGCATGGAAGTCCATCTATTTTCTCCTCCCTCATTGTCTCGATCGATATCGCATATTGATCCGCCTCTGCCAACAGCCTTTCGAAAACCAGTTGAACGGCTAAATTACATTCCTTAGGACCCCGTCCCGAAGTGATTAAAATATAGGTTTCCATCTCAACTTATTTATCCATACGAACAATCTTCGGACTGAATGTCCCAAGTACATTAACCAACTCATTTTGCAGTCCCATTACGCGGTGAATATCTTTGTAGGCATGTGGTGCTTCATCCAGAGCCCCGCCAATTAGCTCCACGCCATGTTGCTCCAGTTCCTTGAGCATGGCACTTTTAGTGAGGCTACTTTTACAGGCTGCACGGGACATTATACGTCCAGCGCCATGCGAAGCCGATTGTACACTCAATGGATTTCCGCGGCCCTCAACAATAAAGCCCGGTGCCGTCATAGAGCCCGGAATAATTCCCAACACCCCTTGTCCTGCAGGTGTTGCCCCTTTACGGTGCACGATACATTCCTTGCCATCGACCATTTCCCGCCAGGCAAAATTATGATGGTTCTCAATGGTCAACACAGGACGTTCACCCAACGCCTTTGCCAAACGTCTATGGATATCCGCATGGCAAGCCTGCGCATAATCACCAGCTAGATTCATTGCCAACCAATACTCCTGTCCTGTCTCAGTGTCTAGATCCAACCATGCCAAATGTTGTACCTGGCGTGGCAGAGGACATTGCTTTGCAGCTAAAGCTGTGTACTGTTTAGCAATACTAGCGCCCAAACCACGGGACCCACTGTGTGACAAAACCGCTAGATAAGCTCCGGGACTAATGCCCCACTCCGCGCGAACGCGATGCAACTCAACCACACCGAATTCGACAAAGTGATTTCCACCGCCCGAAGTCCCAAATTGTTTATAGGCTTTGTCTAACAGTGATTTCAACAAAGGGATAGCTTTAAACTCTGGACGGCTAAAAATAGCATGATCCTGTTTCTCCCGATGTGTATCGTACATGCCAAATTTGGTATTTTCCTTCAGTATATTCCGCAGCTGGAATTCCCGTCCTTTGAAATAACTCGCCGGTAGATCGAAGATCGATAAACTCATCCGACAGCCTATATCCATACCTACCCCATAAGGTATCACGGCATTATCCGTTGCCAGTACTCCACCAATAGGCAAACCATAGCCCATGTGTGCGTCTGGCATCAATGCCCCCTTGTAGGCGATGGGCAGCTTCAAGGCCTCATATAGCTGCCTTTTGGCCAGCTCATCAATTTCATTTTCACCAAAGATGGTAAAAGGCACCATTTGCTTATTTAGCTGTTGCCTGCGCGCTTCAACGGGTTGAATCAAACCTTCAGCAAGCTTTGCCCAAACTGCATCTTCTCTGAATTTTTCTGGTGCTTCAAGTACCTTTTTCGCTTCCAAAAGAATGTTTTCTTTTTTTTCTCCTCTTCGGTAACGTGTGATTAGCCCTAAGGCTACATTTATAATATTATGCTGAGGAAAACCAATTTTAACAAGGTCTTTCCCCGATAATTTACTTCCCATATTCTTAAAAATAATGTAACATATTGCCTTACCCGTTTAAGGAATAGGCGATCTAAAAATATTCGGGGATCTCTTTTCTAGAATAGCTGTTTGCCAGCTTTGTGACTCGCGATTTTGCTAAATGAACAAAACACTTCCAATCCGACCGAATTGATCTACCTAAAGGCAGTTACAATATCATGGACCGACCAAAAACATGACGTGCATAAGGTGGCAAAACAGAAAATAAAAGGCAATAAAAAACCCGAATAATCTTCGGGCTTTTTTCATTTCGTAACGAATACGTTATAGGTGAAGAAAAGCACGAAGAATGCTTTCAGCAAATCCATTTGCTGCAAAAGCGCTTTTTGTTTTAATCCTGGAGACCAACATAATTCTTCGTCTTTAAATTGTTTTAAAATTAATATCAAGGGCAAAGATAAGCAAGATCAACTCACTTTTCAAAATTTTATTTTGCATTAAAAGGCAATGGATCTTTCAACAAGAACGTATATTCAAGCACCTGTCCTGCTCTTTCAATCTTAAATTTAATTTCTTTACCTTCCTCTGATTTGAAAAGGGTATGGATCGTTTCGAGGGAATAGGATGATGCCGATCGCCCATTGATTTTCAACACCTTATCCTCAGGTTGTAATCCAGCGATTGCGGCAGGTGAATCTGCCCGGACAGTTGCGATTTTATACATGTTTTTCAGGACAAAGCGATACTGCACACTGTTATCCATTCGGATCTCAGTTCCACCATCTTTCTTTAAATAAACAGGGACCTCCTCTTTCTCATATTTTATACCATCGTGTATAATTTCGAGACCACTCATGTTTAAGTAATAAAATTTATCAAAGTTTCTGTTTTTAAGAAGATAAACGGCATTGTTGGGATAGTCGAAAATTACTTTAAACCTACGCAGCAGTTCGTTTCCAACAGAACCGATGCGCTCATTGACAAAAGTTGCATGCTGGGTTGAGCTCAATTCCGGATAGGCCACTAGTGGATAATTCATCTTAAATGGCCCCAGTTCCAAGGATTTGATGCGGTTTCTTTTTCCATAGATCTCGCCATTAAATCCCTGTCCAATATAATCATCGATAAAAGGTGGTTTGATCGTAAAATTATTTAATTTGGAAGGGATTAACATCAAGGCATCACTATTGCCCATATCGATCAGTACACGCCCTTCAATGTCTGCGGAATCCTGATTAAAAGCAACAGGAATATAAGGCCTACTGTTCAAAATATCAAGCGGGATACGATGCATTTTAGCGAGCCCCTTGGGATCCTCGCCCTTCTGATATACAGTGATTCTATGTTTCAAAAAATCCATTTCAACAACATGATCACTAAAAAAACGACTTCCCATAATGCCGTTTACTTCAACGCCTATTCGGGTAGAAATATCAATATGAGCATTCTTAAGGATATAGATAGGCTGGTCATTATCTTCATAAACATCGGCTACGCTAACGCTGTTGTTCACGGACAAATAACCGTCCAAGCCTTCGTCCTTACCCAGGCCTTGAAATTTATTCACGAAAACGGCACTATCAATCGATTTCAGAGTCTCTCCAAATATCATGGTCTCTTTGACGCCTGTGTCCAACAGGAAATTCATGGCAAAACCATTGACCTTTACGGGGATGATTACCAAGTTATGCACAAACAGAAATGGGAACTTAGCTTTCTTTTTTTCTTTCAGAACAAAACGGTCTTGTCCCCATGCAAAAAAGCAACAGAATAAAGCGAAAGATAAAAATACTGCTTTCATCCAAGTTTATATTTGGTATTTCCAATTTAAACAAGAATTTTCATAATAAAAAAGGTTTATGCAAAAAAAGACCGTATACATCTTTCTCTCCATTTAACTCCCCTCTATTCGGACCTGCTTCCCTCCTTACTTGAGGCAACATACCACTTGCCTTGCTATTTCTATGCCTTTTTATTGGTATCTTATTGGTGTTTTATTGCTACAATACCAAAGAAACAGCAATAAAACACCAACGAATAAGCAAGGAAATACCAAAGGAATACCAAGGCAATCCCAAAGAAAGAGCCTACAAAAGGCAAAGAAACGGCAATAAACAAGCAAAGAATAAGCAGAGAAAAGAGGCACTATTTGGCTTTAAAGTTTGTGATTGTTCTTCCATCTTAAGCAGACAGGCCGTCCAAGAAGCCAAAAACAATACGATATGCAAACATATTCACCCGTAAAAAAATCCCGCTCTACTTGCGTAAAGAGGGATTTTGTACCCGGAGCCGGAGTCGAACCGGCACGGTTTCCCACTGGTGTTTGAGACCAGCGCGTCTACCAATTCCGCCATCCGGGCATATCCGTTTGGGATGATGCAAAAGTAGGCTTTTTATTGAAAAAGAGAAAACTTTTTGAACAAATTTCCGCTCAAAATCAATAGCACACTGAAAGACAGTCGAATAATTTTCCGTTAATTACTCAAAAAGCTTGCTTTAACCGTTATATTCGCTGTTTTCTTTCGTGAAGTGGTATTAAAAGCTCCCCCTGAAGAGTACTCCTCATTATCATTTTGCCCAGTTATCTGAAAAATACCCAAATCAGCTTTCACCAAACTACCTAAACCAGCATTCGATTCCTTAGCAATATTATCGGCCCGTTGATGTGCATTTTTGGAAGCCTGTGAGATCAATTCTAATTTCAGGTCTTCCAGTTTTGAGTAATAATAATTTGGTGTACTTGAGCTCAATTCGATTCCTTTCGAAATCAACGTTGATATTTCTCTGGAAGCATTGTCCACCTTATTGAGATCCTTGGATTCCACACTTACTGTTTGTGATAGGGTGTAGCCTGAGAATGTATTATAACCGTTTCCTTTGCCGTCAGTATGATATTCAAAATCCTTGGCAATATTCACGGCCTCAAAACGAATTTCATCGACTTTAATGCCCTGCTGAACTAGAAAGTCGCGTACCAGGTCACGATCTGTTGCCAATTGTGCTGAGGCTGCACTTAATTCAAAATTCTTTCTACTGAATGTTGCATTCCATTTTACCAAATCAGATTCAAAATCCTTTTTCGCATTGCCATTAACAGTAATCGTCTGCGTAGATTTAAATTTATACCGATATGCACTGCCCAAAATCCATGCAGTAAATAACACAGCTATACCTAGGATAACAGAAACAATAATAGATGGTGATTTCATAATCAGTTTTTTATATTTACGTAACAATGAATATACCAAAAAATCAACGTTTTTTTATTTTTTATGGATAAATTGCAGCAAAAAGAATTTAAACATGAACAAGAAAAATATCTGTATTCCATTCTGTTTCCTTGCGAGCTTAGCTGTACACGCACAAAAGAAACCCTTGGATCATACGGTATATGATGGCTGGCAAAGCATTTCATCTCCCTATATCAGTAAATCCGGCAAATTTGTCCTTTTTCAGGTCTCTCCGCAAGAAGGCGATAGTCAACTTTATTTAAAAACAAAAGAAAATAAAGAATTGATCCAGATTCCACGGGGCTATAATGGAAAATTGACCGATTCAGAAAATCATTTGATCAGTTTAATCAAAGCGCCATTTGCCGTAACACGTGAAGCAAAAATAAAAAAGAAAAAAACAGAGGATTTACCTAAAGATTCTTTGGCAATCTACAATTTGACCAGCTCTTCGCTTGTTAAATTTGCACAGATCAAATCTTATAAAGTAGCGGAGCAAAACAACAATTTTATTTCTTTTCTATTTGATAAACAAGTGGACGAGAAGCTAGATGCATCTAAAAAACCAGCCGACTCTACACAAAACAAGAAAAATAACACGGACAAAAAGAAAAAAACGGTAGCGACATTAGCGTTATACGATCTCAATTCCGGAGATTCGGTCCAATTCTCTTCCGTAGATCAATATGAGTGGAACAAAAATGGGACTAAGCTTGTCTTTTCAAAGAAAACGGATACCAAAGACAGCCTATCCAAAGAATCGGGTGTTTATTTATACGATATCGCCACCAAAAACCTAAAAAAAATATCGACCGGAAAAGGAGATTACAAAAATTTCAGTTTCGATGAAACGGGTAATCAACTGGCTTACCTAGGTGATCTATCCAAGGAAAAAGCACTGGTTAAAAACTATAATCTCTATTACTATACCCATGGTCTAGATACCGCGCAGTACCTGGCCACCAAAAATAGTGCTGGTATTCCTAAAAATTGGGCGGTCAGCGGAGATGGAAATATCCGGTTCAGCAAAAACGGTGAAAAACTTTTCTTTGGTATCGCACCTATACCCCGTGTCAAAGACACCACCCTAGTCGATTTTGAGCATGCTAAAGTCGATGTATGGAGCTGGCAGGACGACTATTTGCAGCCTATGCAATTGGTTAACCTGAAAAAAGATCTTTCCAAAAATTTCTTGGCGGTTACCTATCCCAAAAATAATCGTACCGTTATTCCGTTGACAGATGAAACCTTTAATTCGACAGCTCTGACACCGGATGGAAATGCTGAGTATATATTGGCCCGCACAGATTTTGGTAAACGGATTGAAAGCCAATGGAAGGGTGACACAAAAGAAGATATCTATCTGGTCTCGACAAGAACCGGTCAACGGGAATTGATTCTCTCCAATTTCTCTGGAAATGTAGTCCTTAGTCCGGATGCAAAATATGTCGTTTATTTCGACGAAGAAAAAGGGACCTGGAATTCCTACCACGTCAGTTCCAAAAGAAAGGTGGTCTTAAATGAAGGCATTCCCGCATCCTTCGCCGATGAGGAGAACGATATGCCTACCGCCGCCCAGGCCTACGGAATGGCGGCATGGAGTCCTGATTACAAAGGTGTATACCTCAACTCACGGTATGATATCTGGTATTTTAATCTAGATGGATCCAATAAATCCATTCTCACCAACGGTTATGGCGCGGCCTCTCAAACCACATTACGTTACCTACCTTTACGGCGTGAAGAGGATAGTGATCTACAAGTAACACTGGATTACAAAAAAGGAGGCTTCCTGACCTCATTTGATAATAAAACCAAAGAAGCTGGTTTTTATCAATTCAAGGGGCAGCACAATGATCCAAAAAGCCTTCTTGTAGAGCCGAAGACGTTTAGAAACATCAATGCATCTGCTGACCAGCAGACGATCCTTTATAGCAAGGAAGATTATATCAATTCGCCCAACCTGTATATCAATAGTATCAGGTTCAAGGACGAAACACAACTGTCTACTATTAATAAACAACAGGCAAACTATAACTGGGGGACCGCCGAGCTTGTGCATTGGACCACACCTGCTGGCCATCAGGCTGAAGGCATTCTTTATAAACCCGAAAATTTTGATCCCGCAAAAAAATACCCGATCATTGCTTATTTCTATGAAAAGCTGTCAGATGGCCTATATACCTACCAGCCCCCAGCTCCTACTCCTTCGCGGCTCAATATCCCTTATTTCGTGAGCAACGAGTATTTGGTATTTGCGCCAAATATCAGTTACGAAACTGGGCATCCCGGAAAATCTGCCGAGGAGTATATCAATTCAGGTATGCGTTATTTAGCACAAAACCCCTGGGTAGACAGCACCAAAATGGGTATTCAGGGACAAAGCTGGGGTGGCTATCAGGTCGCTCACCTGATCACACGTACCAATATGTATGCTGCGGCATGGACCGGAGCACCGGTGGTTAATATGACTTCTGCTTATGGCGGGATACGCTGGCAATCGGGGATGTCGCGTCAATTCCAATACGAACATACACAAAGCCGCATAGGTAAAACCTTATGGGAGGCGCCCGAACTTTATCTGGAAAACTCGCCGCTGTTCCATTTAAACAACGTAAATACACCTGTTGTTATTATGGCCAATGACAACGACGGTGCTGTGCCATGGTACCAGGGGATCGAAATGTTTACAGCATTGCGCCGGTTAAACAAACCGGTCTGGATGCTGAACTATAATGGCGATGAACATAATCTGATCCAACGGCAAAACAGGAAAGACATACAGGTTCGCGAACAGCAGTTCTTCGATCACTACCTAAAAGGTGCTCCAGCAGCAAATTGGCTAAAAAAAGGAGTACCGGCCACCTTAAAAGGAATAGACTGGGGATTGGATTACAACTAAAAACACTCAAAATGGGTCAATTTTATAAAATCGACCCATTTTTTTTACCCAAAAATCATTATCAAACACATATTTTTCAAAAAAAATCAAAAAAAATTTCAGTTTTCCGTAAAAACACGATATTTTTGAAAAACAAAATCAACAAAACTGTAATTTAATTATAAAATACAAATGTCGAACCTAAGATTCAAAGCAGTAGAGGCAGCGGGCTCACGCCAGATTGCACAATTTGAAAAAGTTGAAACTAAAAAAGCAACTGACATCTACGGAAAGAACGTTTTTTCCGTAAACAAAATGAAAGACTACCTTCCTAAAAACTCATACAAGGAGTTAGTTGCATCCATTGAAGAGGGACAGATTATTTCAAGAGATTTAGCTGAGCACATTTCTCAGGCAATGAAAACTTGGGCACTTAATCATGGCGTTTCCCACTATACACACTGGTTTCAACCACTGACAGGTTCGACAGCTGAAAAACACGATGCTTTTTTCGAGCCGGATGAAAATGGCGAAGCAATCGAAAAATTCACTGCTGACGCCTTAGTTCAACAAGAACCAGATGCTTCATCCTTCCCAAATGGCGGTATCCGTAACACTTTCGAAGCGCGTGGTTATACTGCTTGGGATCCTTCATCACCAGCATTTATCTACGAAACCGGTGCCGGAAAAACACTTTGTATCCCTACAGTATTTGTTTCCTACACAGGTGAATCATTAGATTATAAAGCACCTTTATTAAAAGCAATCAATGCTGTTGATAAAGCTGCAACCGAAGTAGCACAATATTTTGACAAGTCTATCACGAAAGTAAACGCTTCTCTTGGTATTGAGCAAGAGTATTTCTTAGTTGACCTTTCTTTATACAATGCCCGCCCTGACCTTCAATTGACTGGACGTACTTTATTCGGCCACATGTCAGCCAAAGGCCAACAATTGGAAGACCATTATTTCGGCGCGATTCCAGAGCGTGTGTTAGCCTACATGGTTGATCTAGAAAATGAAGCGTTAAAATTAGGTATTCCATTAAAAACACGTCACAATGAGGTGGCACCATCTCAGTTTGAGTGTGCGCCAATGTACGAAGAAATCAACTTGGCAATTGACCACAACCAATTGTTGATGAACGTTATGGAGCAAGTTGCTTTGAGACATAACTTCAAAGTATTATTACATGAAAAACCATATTCTGGTGTAAACGGCTCTGGAAAACACAACAACTGGTCTTTGATTACCAATACTGGTGTCAACCTATTGTCTCCGGGCAAAACGCCTAAAAATAACCTGATGTTCCTGACATTCTTTGTCAATACCATCAAAGCTGTTTTTGAAAACGCTGATTTAATGCGTGCATCTATTGCTAGTGCAAGCAACGACCACCGTTTAGGCGCAAACGAAGCTCCTCCAGCGATTATCTCGATCTTCTTAGGTTCTCAATTGGATGAATTACTAGAAGAAGTGGAATCAGCTCGTGTTGCCAAGAAAGTAAAAGCTGAAGCGAACTTGTGGCACGGTATCCCTAAAGTTCCGGAATTGAAATTGGATAACACGGACCGTAACCGTACTTCACCTTTCGCATTTACGGGTAATAAGTTTGAGTTCCGTGCGGTAGGTTCTTCTGCCAACTCTGCCCTACCAATGACGGTATTAAATGCCATTGTTGCTGCACAATTGATTGAGTTCAAAGCAGAAGTTGATAAACAAATCAAAAAAGGCACGAAAAAAGATCTTGCAATCTTAAATGTTGTGCGTAAATACATCAAAGATTCAAAAGCAATCCGTTTTGAAGGTAATGGATACAGCGAAGAGTGGGAAAAAGAAGCAGCAGCACGCGGCCTTTCCAACATCAAATCGACTCCTAAGGCACTAGACGTCTATGTAAAAGAAGAGTCTTTGGCTTTATTTGAATCCTTAGGCATCTATACAAAACGCGAATCAGAAGCTCGTCATGAAATCTTATTGGAGAACTTCTACAAAAAACTTCAAATCGAGGCTCGTGTTATCGAAGAGATGGTCAACAACCAGATTGCACCAGCATGTTTTAGCTATCAAAACGAATTGATCGAAAATGTGAAAGGCCTGAAAGACCTAGGTCTGGCTCAAGCTGCATTCAGCTCACAATTGAATTTCGTAGAACGTATCTCGACACACGTAAACACAATCTTGGAACAAGCGGAAGCCATGCGTCAAGAACGTAAAAAAGCAAACCAAATCGAAGATGTACGTGAACGTTCAATCGCTTATGACGAACTAGTGAAACCATATTTCGATGTGATCCGCTACCATGTCAACAAATTGGAAAAAATCGTTGACGATAAAAAATGGCCTCTTCCAAAATTGAGAGAGATCTTATTCTTAAGCTAATCCTGCTTAGTATACAAACAAGAAGAGCATTCCTACAGGAATGCTCTTCTTGTTTGTATACCGGGATAGCAGTTTAAACGCTCCCCTGTATACAAAGACTATTTCTTTAAGCGATTATCCTCGTCGTTATTCCCCGCTCTTTTATCAAGCGATTTAATATTGACGTTTCCAAAACGGTAAGAAAGCGACAAGCGCACCACTCGACTATCGTATCCGTTACGAATGCGATAATAGCCATTTTCCTGAGCGCTGGACAATCTCCGCTCACCCCTTGTATTTAAGATATCATTCACGGCCAGCTTAACATTCAGTTTTTTATCAAGAAAAGTTTTCCCTGCTCCAACATCGATTCCATAGTAAGATTTAAAACTAAAGACGCCATAGACTGCTGGAGAGAAATAATTGGCAGTTAGCTCCACGTTGGTTGTTTCTCCGATACGGATATCATGATTCGAACTCATTTGAAAAGATAGCTTTTCCAACTGACGCTGAGCCCCCGAGCGTTCGTCAAAATTATATTTGCTATAAAACGCAGTCAGGTTATTGGAAGTAGTCCACCATTTAAGTATTTTAACCGGTATATTGATATTCATATTGTAATAGTCAAAATAGGTCAGGTTCCGGTCAGTCTGCGCAATTGCCTTCGTCTCTGAATTGCTCTCGATTACCTGGGTAATCGCATCGTTCGTTCTCTTATAACCAAGGCTCAACAAATAACGTTCCTTAAAGGTATAATTCAGCTCATAGGAATTTGTATATTGTGGATTCAAATAAGGATTACCATATTGATAGGTATATTGATCCAGGTAGTAGATAAAAGGGTTCAATGCTCCGTAGTCCGGACGGTCTATCCGTCTGCTATAACTAAGACCGAACTTATGATTGTCATTGATCTGTTGCTGTATAAATATTGTCGGAAAGAAATCTGTGTAATTACGTTTTGTACGTTGCCCCAAGGTTACTGAATTGCCCAATGAAGCTGTGTTTTCGATACGGAGTCCAGTTTGTACGGTAAACTTTCCAAAAGACTTATTCAGCGTAACATATGCCGCTGCAATATTTTCATTGTACAAGAACTGATTACTTTGTTTAGTGTTAAGCACAAACTCTCCTGCCTGGTTTTGGTCCTCATAGATCAGGTTATTATCCGTTTTCACGCGACTGTATTTCAGCCCAGCTTCGAGTTTTGTTGTTTTATTAAAAGGGTGGACAAAATCTGTTTTGAACACAAAAATCTTCGTATTGGACAACATGTCGTTGCGAAAAACATTTGGCATTTTGAATTCCTTCCAATCCGGATCTAAGAAACGGTTTTTTACCATGCTATTGTCGTGATTTTTGGAATAGGAATAATCTACATTGGCTGTTAACTCTGTCCCCAATGTATCGAATGTTTTTTTATAATTAAGGTTGTAAGCCAGGTAACGATACGTAAAATCCGAAAAGTTGCTCCCCTGTACCACGGAGTCCAATGTCCCTTTCTGTGAGGCAATCAAATTATCACCCTGCCTTGTCGCGTTGCCGTCACTGACATTACCATTGACGACTAGGCCTAACACCTGTTGTTTGCCGAGATTAAAATCTGCAGCGAATTTAAAGTTATGTGCCCGATAGCGAAATTTCGAATAGGAATCCGAGTTGAAATAAGTTGTTCCTATCGAATCCATGACGGAACGATCGATCGTTAAATCATTAAAGCCCAGACTATTTTGGTAATTATAGGAAGCAAACAGGTTCACCCAATTGTTACGATGATTGATCAGAAAACCACCATCACCTTTGGCATACTTTCCTTGGCCCAGATTCAGGTTTAAGCTCACATTACTACCAAACTGTGTATTTTTTTTGGTTTTGATATTGATAATACCGGCATTTCCAGCAGCATCGTATTTTGCGGGTGGATTAGTAAGTAATTCAATCGAGGTGATCGAATTTGAAGCTGTATTTTCCAATAATCTGGAAACTTCATCTGCGGAGAGATACGTAGGCTTTCCATCAATCATAATAATTACATTACTTTTACCGCGCAGATTTATTTTTTTATTGTCCAAAGTCACACCGGGTACCTTTTGCAGGAGTTCCAATGCATTGTTTCCGGTTGCCAATACACTATTCTCTACATTGAGTACAATTTTATCAATCTGGCTTTCTATTAAAGGCTTCCGGCCAACGACCTGAGCCTCGCCCAAAACCCGTCTTTCCGTCTGCAGGTGAATGGTATCCAAAGCCAGGGCCGCAGCTGTTTTCATCGTGATTTCGGCAGAGCGATAAGTCGTATAACCTACCGCCGAGACTTGAATCACATATGTACCATGAGGTACTTCCACAAACTCAATATCGCCGTTCGCTTTCGATACAGTCCCCTTCAACGGAATGTCCCCAGGACTACGCAATAACAAAATACTGGCAGCACCAAGGGGGAGGTTATCCGGACCAACAACGACAGTATGGAGCTTCCCCCCTCCCGATTGAGCAGAAACAGCTACCCAAGGAGCGACGAGCATTATAATTAGGGACGCGAGCAACAATTTAATTTTCTGTGGTTTCATCATGTAAATCTTTATATCATCAATTAGGGAGTCAACACTCATTTTTTATATGATGACAACAAACCTCGGGTTTTCATTACAGGTTGACCAGCGTTAATAGATAGGCGACCAAAAACAATCGGTAGAACAGCAAATAACCTCGGTAAATGATTTTTCTCGATCTACTTTAAAGCACCATTAAGCGGGCATATTTCGCTAACCGGACCCGCCACGCGGCAGGACCAAAGAGCCAAGCCAATTAAAGCACCTGTTTCAAAATAAAAATTCATAAAAACACATATAATCAAAACAAATAAAATGTATCTATAAAATATTAAGCATAATATTTGTATTTTTGCACAGAAAATTAGTAAACTGATTGATGGGCATCGTATCATTAAAGAAAAGATTCTACCGTATTAATAACCAAATCATGCGATTTATCCAAGGCGAACACAGTGGTGATGCCTTACGCAATGTATCCATCAGTATTTTACCGAGTCTAGCCATCTATTTATTAGGGGCTCCGGCAAGTACCGCCATAGGCATTGGTGTTGGTTCCCTACTGACAACCCTGACTGATCCTCCTGGCAACCGCAAGGATAAATTATCCTCTGCATTGCTGTGCATTCCGACATTCTTTGTGGCAGCATTTCTTACAGCTTATTTATTTCCTTTTCACTGGCCTTTGGTTATTCTCCTTGGTTTAGCCGGATTCAGTTTTACCTTGTACGGTCTGTTCGGTCCGCGGTATGCTGCCATAGGCAACATGACCTTAATTTTAATGAGTTTTGTCATCGGCCTGGCACCTAAAAACCCTTTGGCGGTCGGCTTACAAATCACAACCGGAGCAACGATATACTATTTATTCAGCCTACTACAGGCTTATATAAAACCCTATCGTTCCTTGAAGCACGCGATGGCCAATGGTTTTCAGGGCTTATCTCAATTTTTATTGATCCGTGCCCAGTCTTACGACCCCAGCATCCCATTGGATATTACCTACAGCCGCGTGGGAAAAATTCACGGTCAGATCAGTGAACAGCAAGAACAGATCCGTTCGTTGCTATTCCGGGAGAAAAGAATTATCGGCCATCAATGGCCTAAGAGTAATTATTGGCTGAGTCAGGTTTATGGCCTAATTGATTTACACGAGCTTATTATCGCCCTCGATCATGACTATGACGCTATTCGTAAAAATCTTGCTGACACGGGCAGCCTCCCTGTAATCCGTCGCGCAATAAAGTTGTTGGCCCTAGAAATTGATAGCTTTTCGCAGCCACATAAACGATTTCGTTATGCGCAACAACTGTATTACAATACAATTAAACTGAACGAATGCCTGACTGAGCTGAAAAATATCCAGCTACAGCAAAGTGGTCCAGCAGGCCCAATTCTCCTTTCTATTATTGCCAACATGGAGTCCATTCTTGAGGTGCTTCAACGAATTCAGGTTGCTTTTTATCAAAATCAGGAAATTCAGGATAAGATTGATACCAAAGAATACCAGCAATTTATCAACCGACCATTGGGCAGTCTAGGTGAGATCAAAAATAAACTCCATCTTAAAAATCCATTATTTCGCTTTGCGCTGCGTATGGCTTTACTTTTCGGTGTAGGTGCGTTGATCGGTATCCTGTTCCTGGATTTCAAATACACCTATTGGATTTTGCTTACCATAGCGATTGTCGCTAGACCGGCGTTCTCAATGACCAAAACCCGAAATATCGAGCGAATTGTAGGGACATTTTCGGGTATCTTGATCGGTATTTTCTGTCTGGCATTTTTGGAAAGTATCCCCTTACTACTGAGCTTATCGGCAATCGGGCTTTTCGGATTCTTTTTATTCAACCGTTCCAATTATATGGTCAGTGTTGTTTTTATTACGTTGGCCGTTGTCATTGCCCTGAACTTATTTGAAGGCAATATTAATCTTATTTTGGGCAGCCGTATAGCCTTTACTCTGGTAGGTGCTTTTCTAGCGATTGTAGGATACTTCTTGATTCCGGTGCGCCAAAGTTCAGGTCTGGTCCACTTGGCAAAGGAAGTCGCAAGCTATAACCAGCATTACTTCCAGATGATCAACCAACGTCTCTCGGACAATCTACAGAGCTCCTTTGACATCCGGCTAGCCCGTAAAAAAGCGCAAACAGCAATGGCCCTATTTTCGGATGCCATCAACCAGATGAAGAAAGAACCTGAACATAAATGGGTCGACTGGTCGCACATCCACCATTTTCAGGCACTGTCCTATCGGATCAATTCGCACCTGGTCGGACTTTCTATATCCATCAGCAAAAAGAATGCTGAAGTCCGGAACAACGACATCTATGTCAGAATAGATGAATTAAAACCATTATTGACAGATTTGGATCAAATTGCGGAGCGTATCGCACACAGTAAAAAATAAGCTGCTGCTCCGCCTCTAAAAAACAAATAACTACAAGATTTTCAACTTAGCCTACATTTCCGTAGGCTATTGGGAATATGTACTTGCACACTAGTTTTATTTAAAAAATTGTTTTTCTTTTGCATTAATAGAAAAGAAGTTTATATTTGCAATGTCTTCAGATGAAGATTTCTAATCAACACCTTCCTTAATCAGCAGGTCTTGATTTATAAAGAAGTGGCGAGAGACTGGCTCAATGACCCACTGGCAACCTTCAATTTGGTTGAAAAGGTGCCAAATCCTGTCCAAAGCAATATCGTTTTGGAGCATATAAATGAAATAAGACAATGATTATTACATTACAGAAAACCATCAACAATTTAGGTTTGTTTCAGACAAACCAGCTAACAGGTAAAGAGGCGACACATAGCAATGCCATGTCTATGCGAATGCGCAAGCATACGCACCTTCCAGCTTGTTAAGCATCATTTTCCCCTTTCCCGGATTACGATATTAACAGACCTTTTCAACAGGTGTGTATGCTTTCTTTTATCTCTTTGTTAACATTTTTTTTGAACCCTTAAAATCTGATATATTATGTCTTCCAACAAAAATCTAAAATTCGAAACGCTACAAGTTCATGCCGGCCAAGTGGCAGATCCGACCACAGGATCCAGAGCAGTACCTATATACCAAACATCTTCATTTGTATTTGAGAATGCCGAACATGGAGCCAACCTATTTGCGCTGAAACAATTTGGCAATATCTATACACGGATCATGAATCCCACAACAGATGTTTTTGAGCAACGTATCGCAGCGTTGGAAGGCGGGGTTGCAGCATTAGCTGTTGCTTCGGGTCAGGCTGCACAATTTATCGCATTAAACAATATACTTGAAAACGGAGATAATTTCGTCGCGGGCTCAAATCTATACGGCGGTACATTCAATCAGTTTAAAGTTGCATTCAAACGTCTTGGCATTGAAGCCCGTTTTGCGACAGATGCTGAAGCCGATAAAATTGAAGCACTTATTGACGATAAGACCAAAGCGATTTATGTAGAAACTATCGGCAATCCGAGTTTCAATATACCTGACTTTGAAAAAATTGCGGCTGTTGCCAAAAAATATGATTTACCCTTAATTGTTGACAATACTTTTGGAGCTGGGGGCTATCTCTTCAAACCCTTGGAATACGGTGCACACGTTGTCGTTGAATCCGCAACAAAATGGATCGGTGGTCATGGCACGAGTATTGGTGGCGTCATTGTGGACGGTGGAAATTACAATTGGGGCAATGGAAAATATCCGCAATTCTCGGAACCATCCGAAGGTTACCACGGCCTGGTATTCTCAGAAGTATTTGGGGAAAAAGGACCATTTGGTAATATTCAATTTGCTATCCGCGCTCGTGTTGAAGGTCTACGGGATTTTGGTCCGGCGCTTTCGCCGTTCAATTCATTCTTGTTACTGCAAGGACTTGAAACCCTCTCTTTACGTGTGCAACGTCATGTGGACAATACCTTAGAGGTTGCCAAATGGCTAGAAGCTCATCCCCAGGTAGAGAAAGTAAATTATCCCGGATTGAAAAGTTCACCAAGCTTTGCCAATGCGCAAAAATATCTCAAAAATGGTTATGGCGCAGTTCTTTCCTTCCAATTGAAAGGTGACGCTGCTCAAAAAGCAAATGCTTTTATCGACAGTCTTGAACTTATCAGCCATCTGGCCAACGTAGGTGATACCAAATCATTGATTATCCACCCATCTGCAACGACTCACCAGCAGCTAAGTGATGCGGATCAGGCAAATGCAGGTGTATTTCCAGGATTGCTACGCCTTTCTGTCGGGATCGAACATATTGACGATATCAAAGCCGATCTACAACAAGCATTCGATAAGATCAAATAATTAGGTAGATTCATTAATTTAAGTGTAATGAGCAGGCATATTTATCAACATCCCACTCCCTTTGTATTTGAAAACGGGAAGGAACTTGTCGATTTACAGATAAGCTACGAAGTATTTGGTGAACTTAATGCTGATCGCAGTAATGTAATCTGGGTCTGTCATGCCCTAACGGCAAATGCGAATGTGTTGGATTGGTGGCCCGGTTTGTTTGGCACAAACGATCTATTTAATCCAAATGATTACTACATCGTATGTGCCAATGTCATTGGATCGGCTTATGGCAGTAGCAATCCCCTATCCATTAATCCGGCCACTGGTCAGCCTTATTACCTATCTTTTCCGGAATTTACGGTAAAAGATCTGGTCAATGCGCATCAGTTGCTGGCGGTACATCTGGATATCAACCAAATTGAAGTTCTAATTGGGGGTTCTCTGGGCGGGCAGCAGGCGCTGGAATGGGCAGCATCCAATACAATCGCCATCAATCAACTCATTGTTGTCGGCACCAATGCGGTACATTCTGCTTGGGGCATTGCGTTTAATGAAAGTCAGCGCTTAGCAATTACGGCAGATCGCACATTCTACGCTAATCATCCCGATGGTGGTAAAAAAGGACTTAAAGTCGCACGCTCGATCGCCTTGTTATCCTATCGCAATTATATCACGTATAAGCATACACAACAGGATGAAGATGACAATAAAATAAACAATTACAAAGCGGCTTCCTATCAAAATTATCAGGGTGAAAAGCTTGTAAAACGCTATAACGCCTATAGCTACTTCTACCTCACAAAGGCGATGGATAGTCACAATTTGGCCCGGGGAAGAAAATCGCTTGAATCAGCCCTTGCCGGGATCCATTGTCCCACATTGGTTTTGGGTGTAAATACAGATATATTATTTCCACCAGATGAGCAGAAATTTATCGCAGCGCATATTCCAAATGCCAGCTATCAAGAAATCGAGTCGAGCTATGGCCACGACGGCTTTCTGATAGAAACAAAAAAACTGACGACTATTATCCATAATTTTTTGGCGAATAAGAAGGCGTATATCAACGAATTAGTATAAGAGAAGTAAACAATAATATAAGAGCACATAAGAAGAGATATGAGTAATAAATTAACGATAGGGATGTTTGGCTTTGGAGTAGTAGGCCAGGGTCTCTACGACATTATCAAAACCAAAAATCTGAATCTGGAAATCAAGAAGTTTGTCATTAAAAATGCAGACAAAAAACGTACACTGCCAGCTGAGCTATTTTCAACGGATGCCGAAGCGATCTTGGGCGATCCCGAAATCAATACTGTTGTCGAACTGATCGATGATGCCGAAGCAGCTTATAAACTAACTGTACGCGCATTGAAATCTGGCAAGAATGTAGTATCTGCCAATAAAAAAATGATTGCCAGTCATCTTGAGGAGCTGGTTGACATTCAACATGAATATGGCACTAGCCTCCTTTATGAGGGGGCTGTCTGTGGGAGTATACCTATTATCCGTAATCTGGAAGAATATTATGACAATGAGCTTTTGCATTCTGTCAGCGGTATTTTTAACGGATCTTCCAACTACATTCTTTCGAAAGTCTTTAATGAAAACCAACAATACGCAGATGCACTGAAAAAAGCCCAGGAACTCGGCTTTGCAGAAACAGACCCTACGCTTGACGTGGGCGGATATGATCCGAAATTTAAGGTCTGTATCGTTGCTTCACATGCTTACGGTATCTATGTTAAACCAGATGACGTGTTTAATATCGGTATCGACAAATTAGGTCAACAGGATATCCGTTTCGCAAAAGAAAAGAATTTTAAAATCAAGCTCATCCCAACGGCCAAAGAGATTGATGGCAATAAGGTTGTACTTTATGTGCTTCCTCGTTTGGTCAGTAAAGAAAGCATGTTGTATAATGTCGAGAATGAAAATAATGGTGTATTGGTCAAAGCAGCTTTTGCAGATGAGCAATTCTTCTATGGCAAAGGTGCCGGCGGTCATCCTACTGGCTCAGCCGTATTGTCGGATATTGCGGCATTACGCTATGGCTACCGTTATGAATATAAAAAGCATTTAGAATCCAGTGCCTTAAATTATAGTCAGGATTATCTGCTTAAAGTCTATGTAAGATACACGGACGATCAACTGATCGAAAAACTAAATTTCAGTGAGATCACCGAAAGATATTACGCAGCAGATTTCAAATATGTTATTGGCTATATCAATCTTCAACAAATTGCAGCTCATAAGGCAGATTTGGACCAAGAAGGCAATTTCATCGCTGAAATCGCGTAGGCAATCAACAAACCAACCTACCATTAAGGGGTGTTCTATAAAAGTTGGACACCCCTATTTTTTTGCGACACATTTTCAGTGGTCTTTTTTTTATTAATCGGGCCTTGGATGGTTAGCTTTTTACTCTTTCGCCGCTAATATACCTCTTCAAGCTAGCGCTTGCTTTTCAGATGCACCGTCATTACTCCACCTTTCACCAATTGTTCGAAAGGAAGCTGCCAACCCTTCCATAGCTTATTATCCAATCTAACCTGACCAACATAAAAGCTGTCCGGATCCTCCTTTTTTACCTGAATTGTAAAATTGTTTTTTCGTAAAGTTTTGGGCAGTTGTATCGTCACTTTATCAAACAGAGGAGCACCTATCTGAAAGGCAGGATTTTCAGTTGTTAAGGCTCTCACATCGAATAAACCGATCCCTGACAGCACGTACCAAGCGCCCAATTGGCCTTGGTCTTCATCCTGTCCATAGCCATAACCGTGTACAGGATCGGTACCATAAAATTCATTTGCAATAGCCCGTACCCATTTTTGGCTGAGGTCGGGTCTTCCTGAAAAATAAAACAACCAGGAAATATGTAAATTGGGCTGATTGCCATGGTTATATAAGCTTGCAAGCCCTGCGAAGGCATCGATATGGGTTCCGCCACCGAAAACATTCTTTTGCGACACTGTAAATATGCTATCCAGGCGCTGATTAAATAGCTCCTTCCCTACAAGCTGAACCAGCTCTTGCGGAACATGGGGAACATAAAACGTATATTGCCAAGCATTTCCTTCCTGAAAACCTCGCCAAGGTTGATAAGGGTTAAAATTTGGAATAAATTTCCCCAAACTGTCTTTTGGTCGCATAAATTTTGTCGACGGATCGTATAGTCCTTTCCAGGCAGATGAAAGTTGATGAAGTTTTCTGTAGTCTGCATCACGTCCGAGTGATTTCGCATATTGCGCTGCAGCAGCGGCCGAAAATGCATATTCTAAGGTATGGGAAGCACCAAAGGGTGATCCAGTGGTTAATAATTCGGGATTACCGGTATCATCTTGGATATAGGGCGAATAACCTTTATCGACAAATACCCCCACATCCAGCTTACCTGCACCCGGAATTCGCCCGCGCGATTCAAGTTCATTTTTACGTACGGCTTCATAGGCGAAATTGGTGTCATAATTCCGGATACCGACATTATATGCTGCAGCAATCGCCAATCCGGTAAAGTTAGTCCCTACGCCGGAGACGTATTTGCTATTGGCAATACCATCGCCCAGCCAGCCTGCATCGCGGTATACCAGAAGTTGGCTTTGTACCCAATCGTTGTAATAATCGGGATAAGCAATCGACCACAGCTGGGTCAGATTCCAAAATGCTCCCCAGATTGCATCTGTATTATAGTGTTGATGCAGGGGCTCTCCTTGGGCATTTAAGGCGATCTGACCGACCGAACCATCATTTTTGGGATAGGCTCCATTGATATCACTGGCAAGCCCACGCCCAAGCAGCGCATGATACAGACCTGTATAAAATTTTATACGGTCCATCTCTTTACCACCTTCCACGAATATCCTTCCCAGCTCGTTGTTCCAAGTATTAAGCGCTTGCGACTTCGCTTGGTCGAATGTCAGGTCTTTTGCCTCCTGACGCAAGTTTATCCGCGCATTATCTACTGAGGTATAAGACAGTCCGGTTTTGATTGTAATGGATTCATCGGCCTTCGTAGCAAATCGCAGAAATACGCCAGATCCTTTTCCCTGAATAGTTTTCTTTTCCTGAAATATCACCGAGTCCTTAAATGTACCATAGGATTTTGGCAACTTGCTGAGCTCGGCAAAGAAATACATCTTTACAGTAGCTCCCTGTTGATATTTCTGAACATAGACCGGATTAGTAACGACATATCCCCATACAAACTGTTTATCATAATTTACTTCGGCGTCCACGACCGGCCCACTTTCCCCCATGACATGGCCAATATCAAATATAATATGAGCTGAATCTGTTTTGGGGAAGGTATAACGATGGAAGCCGACTCTCTTGGTTGCTGTCAGTTCCGCCAAAACTCCATAGTCCTTCAACTTCACCCGATAGTAACCTGCGGTGGCAAATTCATCTTTCTTGTCGAACGACGAACGGTAACCACTTTGTGGCTGATCCAGTTTACCCGGAACCGTTCTGAGCTGTCCGACCGAAGGCGCAAAGGTAATCCCACCGACCTGAAATTCATGAAAATTAGCGAAGCCTTCGATTGAGCTGTGCCTATCATCATAGCCCACCGCATCCCAACCGGACTTATTACCATAGCTACCATTGGTGCTTGGCGCTAATTTCGCCATACCAAAAGGCACTGCCGCAGGTGTGTAAAAAAAATAGCGGCTGTGGACAGATCCAATATTCGGTTTTACGAGCCTGGTTAAATCAATCTGCTGTTGTCCTTGCGTATAGTTCACACTAAAGAGCAGGCAGAAAAAATAAATGATGAGATGCTTTACCATTATTATCAATTAGGTTTAAAAACAAATTTACGAAAAATAAACTATGTATAAACATGAAGACAAAAATTAGTAAAAAAGTCAGCTAGCCCTTCAGGTTAAAAACACCCATAAATTGTAAAAATTTAAATACTATTTCAATTATGATTCTATAAAAAGCGTTAGAGAACTGTTATTTTCATACTTTTACTTGTACATACATATAATAAAAAAATAACCAAGAAGTTTTAATTCAGGAAAGCCAGTTCAGCATCAACGATCATACAACGTATAAAACAATACAACTTATCAGGCTACTGAAATGCTTCCATCATTCAATATATAATCAGCGTTCTCATGAAAAGAAAACTGGCGTTTCTTAGTTTTACATTTATTTTATTCGGAAGTAATCTATCCGCCCAACAAAACGCAGCCTCAAAGCAAGCACCGCTTCAACTGGCACGGACCATTTTGGCGGATCAAAAATTAAAGTACGTGGATAGCTTAGCCCGGCAGGTTATCAAAGAAGGCTTCAATGCCGGAAGTGGTTATTCCCAGATCTGGGCACGGGATCTCAATACCTTTATAGAAACTGCATTGGAGGAAAGGTCCCCGGCTGATGTCCGGGGTGCGATTCTCCTATTTTTTAAAATGCAACAACCTAATGGCGAGATGGTAGATGGCTATGTACTCAAGAAAGATTTCACCTGGCATGATGATACCCCCTATTACTCAAAAAATGCACCCGAGCATGTTGGATTTAAAAATACAGTCGAGACTGACCAGGAGAGTTCTTTGATTCAGCTATTGGGGAAATACATACAAAAAACCCAGGATTACAGTATTCTTGATGAATCCATTGGAGGGCTCTCGGTCAAAGAACGGGTACAACTTATGTTAGATTACCTCAAACGAGAAAGGTACAATGCAAAATACAAGCTGCTCTGGGGAGCTATGACAGCAGACTGGGGTGATGTCCAGCTGCACGATGATTTTGGCTGCGACTGGAATAATCTTTCGAATGAGGCTATTGATATATATGACAATGCCATGCTTATCATTGCCTTACAGCTATTAATTGAAATACAACCCAAAGCGAAAGAAATTACCGACTGGAAGACCTTTAAAAAAGAGCTTGAAACGAACAGCAGACGCTATCTCTGGGATCAAAAAAGAAAGAAATTTATTCCCCACATCTACCCCAAATCATCTCCTCTACCGAAAGGTTTTGATGAAAACAAAATCCACTATCATGGTGGAACGGCAGTTGCCATTGAAGCCGGTTTGCTCAAAAGAAATGAAATAGCTATTGTAAATAAACAGATGCTGGAAAATGTTCGCCTATCCGGAATGCCCAGTATCGGGCTTACCCTTTACCCCACCTACCCCACAGGATTTTTCAAAGGCTGGATGGCGGAGCCTTATCACTATCAGAATGGTGGTGACTGGACCTGGTTTGGTGGCAGAATGATCCAGCAGCTGATCCGATATGGATTCTATCAGGAAGCTTACGACGAACTAAAGCCAATGATTGACCGTGTGGTCAAAAATAAAGGTTTTTATGAATGGTATGGGAAGAACGATGTCCCCAGTGGATCCGGAAAATTCAAGGGTTCGGCGGGTGTATTGAGCAAGGCGATCGTCATGATCAATCAATGGGCCTCTGAAACGGTCGCTCAATAACGATAGTTTTGTCGATGAAATGATCCAATAGCTTGTCGCTACTGGATCATTTCAGGTTTTAATAATCTCTTCGGCTTTCAACCGTATAGGTAAAACTTTCGGCCCGATAGAAACCTAGATTATATTCAATCGGTTTTCCAGACTGATCAAAAACGAATCGCTTGCGTGACAAGATAGGATCACCGATATTGATTTCGAGTTTATCTGCTATAAATTTATTTGCAGCAACAGCGTCAATCTCCTCTTGCGAAAGATCAGCTACGACATGGTAGTCAGCTTCCAGTATTTCATACAGTGGACGTTTAAAATCTTCATCACCTGTCAAACCGATACGTGGATGGAAATACGAGATAAAATAGACGAAAGGATCGTCTTTCTTGCCCCGCAAGCGCTCCAACTTCAATAGCTTTTGATCTTCTTCAACAGCAAAAAACTGTGTAACGGCTTTATCCGGCACCACCCAGCTTACATGTAACTCAAAATTCTTCACCTCAATGCCACGATTCTTCATTTCCTGCGAAAAACTCAGCCAGTTTTTGGATTTCGAACTGAATTTTGAGCTGGCTACCTTGGTACCGATCCCTTTCTTTCTGATCAACAGCTCTTCATATACAAGTTTATTGATCGCCAGGCGTAACGTAGAGCGTGAAATAGCCAGACGCTTGGCCAGTTCAATCTCATTGGGCAATAATTTTCCTTCAATATATTCCGGTTGTTTTATCAAGTCCCGCAATAAATTCTCTGCCTGTATATGCAGTGGAACCGGGCTTTTATGGTCTATTTTTAAATTCATTACGTAATATTGCTTAGGCTAAATTAAGATTTTTTGCATAATTAAAAAAATAGATATATGTTTGTATGTATATACATATAAAACTTATAAACCAGGTATGTCTAAGAATTTTATCCTTATTTTATGCATCGTTTCACTGGGAGGCTTACTTTTCGGATTCGATATGGCTGTTATTGCTGGAGCTCTGCCGCTGGTCAAGCAGTTTTTCGGATTATCCCCTGTTCAGGAAGGTATTTTTGTTAGTTCAGCATTGATCGGATGCATTATAGGTGTATTTTTCACCGGGTCTTTTACAGACAAATATGGTCGCAAACAGGCTTTTATTGTTGCTTCCTTATTATTTTTATTATCTGCAATCGGTTGCGGATTGAGCCCAAGCTATACTCTATTGATTCTGAGCAGAGGCATTGGTGGACTGGGTGTTGGTATCGCTTCGATCGTCGTCCCCCTGTATCTCGCCGAAATATCGCCCAGTAAATTCAGAGGCAGATCGGTTACCTGTTATCAATTGGCAATCACGTTTGGTATCCTGATCGCTTATATTAGTAATTACTTTATTCTTCAATTGCATTCGTTGCCGGAGACGGAGCTGTGGCGCGGTATGTTTTTAGTTGGAGCGATCCCAGCTATTTTACTCTCCCTGGGCGTATACTTTATTCCCGAAAGCCCACGCTGGCTTGCAAAAAATGGACGCAATGAAGAGGTCGCCCGCATTAGCGCCAAACTCGGTCTGACAGATCTGCATGATTCACCGAGTCCGGCCAAAGGTCATATCCGGGAACTGTTTTCCCCAATTTACCGTAGAGCTTTTCTCCTGGGATTATTTTTACCTTTGTTTTCCCAGCTCAGCGGCATCAATGCGATCGTCTATTATGGTCCCAGTATCCTGCTTGAATCAGGGATTTCCCTAGCGAACTCCTATCATGCACAACTATTTTTCGGTGCAGCAAATGTCTTATTTACCTGCTTTGCCATTTGGAAAGTGGACAATTGGGGAAGAAGACCCTTATATATTTTGGGCACATTGGGTGCGACCATCAGTTTGATTGCCACCGGTTATCTTTTTAGTCTAGACCAAACAAACAATGTTGCATTGATTGTTTCCATCCTTTTATTTTTATTTTTCTTTGCTTTTTCTATTGGTCCATTGAAATTTGTGGTGGCTGCCGAAATATTTCCAAATGCCATACGGGCTAGGGCAATGGGGATAAGTATTATGGTCATGTGGATTTCGGACGCGATCGTTGGACAGCTGACACCGATTTTACTTGCTTCGTGGGGCGCCCATTATACCTTTTGGTTATTCGCCTTTTTTTGCGCAATAGCTTTTGTGGTTGTATTCATTTATCTGCCCGAAACAAAAGGAAAACCTTTGGAGGATATCGAAAAATATTGGATTGAAAAATCAACGAAAAATCCCCACAATCAAAACACATAATATCATATTAAAACATCATATCAATTAAGTCAACTTTTATATACGCAATCAATAACATTATGTATTCCAATACTCAAACGACATCTTTTCAATACGACATCTTACCTACATTTCCAGTTCAGGGCCAATTGTCAAACTCTTATCAGGAGTTGGTGGATCACCTGATCGAACATGATATACATTGTATAGATGGATTTGTTGGCGTAAATTGGGAAATACCTGTGGCACAGATCCAGCAGGAATTTGTTAAACGGGGATTAACGGTACGGTTTGTTTCGATGGAAACAGCTTTCTTGCCGGAATCAATTATTCAGGAGAAAGTTGCCCCTTACTTGGGCGGTGATGATCCATTATTTGGGAAAAAAGCGCCCCTCCAACTGTCCGCATATTTTGATGCCCTGAAGTTAGCCGCTTTTGACGAAATGCTAAACAATACTGCTACCAATGAATATGTCATCTTTTACGGTCCGGGAGCCGCACTTTTAGATAACCCCAGCAAGGTGATGTACATCGATCTACCCAAAAATGTACTTATTCAACGGATGCGTGCCGGACTGGCCTGGAACTTGGCTTGTGCAAAGCAAACGAATCAAAAAGAACTTTACAAACGTTATTATTTTGTTGACTGGGAAATCCTCAACCGACACAAACGGGCGATATTATCCCGGGTGGAGATTCTAGCCGATCAGCAATCTCAGGAAAATCTGCCCTGGATTATAGGAAGCGACTTAAAAGCAACATTACATGCCATGTCTGAAAACTACTTTCGGGTAAGACCTACATTTGAGCCCGGCGTGTGGGGTGGGCAATGGATGAAGGAGCATTTGACAGGTATCGAGCAACAGGCGAAAAACTACGCCTGGTCTTTTGAGATGATCGTTCCCGAAAATGGTATATTACTGGAAGGCAATGGACTGGTACTCGAAATTTCATTTGATCAGCTGATGTATCAGGAAAGCTCAAATGTCCTAGGTACTGCACAGCCCCATTTCGACGTCGAGTTTCCAATCCGGTTCAATTTTCTTGACACTTTTGACGGTGGCAATCTTTCCATTCAGTGCCACCCTAGCCCAAATTATGCCAAAACAGAGTTTGGAGAAAATTTCACACAGGATGAATCCTATTACATCGTTGACAGAAAAGGCGATGCCCAGGTCTATCTGGGATTTCAGGAGGATATAGATGCGGATCAATTCCGTACTGTGCTTGAACAGAGTTTCCATACGGGTGAGCCAATTGCAATTGACAAATACGTCCAAAAATTTGAATCCCAAAAACACCAGCTGTACCTGATTCCCCATGGTACCGTACACTCCTCGGGTACTAATAACCTTGTATTGGAAATCAGCGCCACCCCATACAACTACACCTTTAAGATGTACGACTGGGTACGTCCAGACTTAGACGGGAAGCCGCGCCCATTGAATATCGACAGAGCCTTCTCCAATCTCAATTTTAACCGTAAAGGTGAAGTTGTCAAGAATACGCTTCTTTCACAACCTCAGGTTAGCGAGCTGGATACACAATCGAAAAAAGTACATTTACCGACACATGAGGATCATTTTTACGATGTTTTCAGGTATGAATTTGAAGATGAAGTAAGCATAGAAACAAAGGGACAATGCCATATCATGATGCTCGTTGAGGGGGAAGCCGTTGAACTGACGACTGCCAATGGAATGAAAAAAATCTTCCATTATGCTGAAACCTTTGCTGTTCCGGCAGCTGCGAAATCCTATTCACTTCGAAACCTGGGAACTACTCAGGCAAAGGTTATACAGTCTTTTGTCAAAGACTCCAAATGTTAATTTAAATAAACCAACGAAAAAAAGCATCATGAGAAATTTATATTTCGCGTTATCTACTTCATTGTTAATCTTATCTTGTAATGGTGGAGGAAATAAATCTACGGCTAGCACCACACAACATTCTGCTCTGCAGGATAGTAGCTTCCAGCTGGTCAAAGATATGGCGACCAATGTTATAAAGGCAGGGTTCAATGCTGGCGACGGTTACAGTGAGGTGTGGATCAGGGACTATAATACCTTTATTACCTTGGCCACCAAAGTACATCCACACGAACAGATCAAAGACCAGCTTGGTATATTTTTTAAATTACAGGGGACAGACGGCAATATCGCCGATGGCTTCGTTAAAAAATCCAACTTAAAAAACGGTGTTTCGGACTATTATACAATTACAAATCCCCTGGCACCGGAATATGCCGCACATAAAAACACCGTTGAAACCGATCAGGAAACGTCTCTGATCCAAGCAGTACATAAATACATCGCCGCAACCAAGGATACCGCTTTTCTGGCGCAAAAAATAGGTGCTACAAGCGTAAAAGACCGCATGGAACAGGCTTTGCAATTCCTGATGGATAAACGCTACAATACCACATACGGTTTATTATGGGGGGCTACAACCGTCGATTGGGGTGATGTACAACCTGAACATGATTGGGGTGTGCATCTAGACGAAAACTCCCATATCGCATTGGACATCTACGATAATGCCATGTTTTTAATAGCACTGGACAATTATATTGATCTTTTCCCTGAGAAAAAGGAAAAGTGGGGCCAGGTTCGGGAGAGGATAGCCAGCAATACAATGAAACACCTTTGGGACGATAAAAATCAAAAATTTATCCCGCACATCTACATCAAAGGATCGCCATTTCCGAAAGATTTTGATGAAAATCAGATCTACTACCACGGCGGAACAGCAGTCGCCATCGAGGCTAACCTTCTTAGCAAAGAACAGATCAAAACCTCTTTGCAAAAAATGATCAAAAATGTAAAAGATGCAGGGGCTGCCACTATTGGCTTAACGGTATACCCAACCTATCCGGCTGGCTTCTTCAAAAACAAAGGTATGTATCCTTATGGTTATCAAAATGGTGGGGATTGGACCTGGTTTGGCGGCAGAATGATCCAGCAATTGGTTAAAAATGGTTTCCAACAAGAAGCCTACCAACAGATCAAGCCCATGTTGGAACGTGTTCTTAAAAATAAAGGCTTTTACGAATGGTATACCAAAGACAATAAACCTGAAGGTTCGGGAACGTTCAGAGGCGAAGCTGGAGTACTTTACGATGCGATCAACCTATTGGAGAATTCCGGAAAATAATCCACAGCATTTATATAAGACAAAAAATAGGGTTGGCCAAAAAGATCGGCCAACCCTATTTTTAGATACACTCACTCTCATTTTATCATCCCTAGAACTTGATTGTATCTGTAGCGATAAATGGCAAGCGGTAATTACCGGTATCTACGTGAATTTTAGCCTGCAATACCTTTAAGTCCACATTGTTTCCGCCAGCTGCTTGATAGATATATACATTTTTCAAATTGGGAACATCTTTCAAATTCGCCAATCCGTTTACGGTTACTTTGGTTCCGACCAGATTCAGATACACCAGCTTTTGCAGCCCTTTCAGTTGCAACAAACCATTATCGGAAACTTTGGTATTCTCGAGGTGCAAACGAGAGACGAAGGGCATGGATTTTATCGTAGCCAAGGCTTGATCTGTGATAGCCGTATGACCGAGTTTCAGCTGAACGATGTTTTCTTTAATCGCCAACAGATCCTGTAGATCCTTGTCATTGAACTGGGGATAATTGATGGCATTGACCTGAACTAAATTATTTTCTTTGGCCACCGGAATAATTTTAATGCCTTTTGCCTGCCAGGCATCCATTTTTCCTTTCGGTAAATCCGGTGCTTTGGGGAAATCCGCGTATAATACTTTAGGAGCGTCCTGCTGACCTGTCTCCAATTTTTTCAATATGGCAGCAATTTCCTTGGACTGTGTAAGTTGCCCCACTTTTTTATCAAAGCTCGCTCCCTGATCGATCCACCAGGCAATCAGTTTGATCTGGTCGGGACTGATCGGTGTGCGCCCTTTTGGCGGCATTCTTTTTTTGTCTCCCGCCGGCAGGATCAAACGTTTATACAGCTCACTTTCCTTGGATTTGTTAGCTAACAATACTTTACCATTCTCCCCTCCTTTTAAGAGACTTTCCTTTGTATGTAAGGCCAATTCGCCCTCCTTTTTCCGGTCGCCGTGGCAGCTTTGACACCGTTGTTTCAATATGGGCTGTATAATACCCTCATAGACGAAAGCCTGTTGTACGTTCTCAACAATCAGAATCTCTTCATTGCTTTCCTCCACAGCAAAGGTCTTTTTCATCGCCTGCGGCATCGCTTCAATAAAATAACCTTTTCCATGTGTTAAGGTACCCCCATAATGTCCTGTGATACCCAGCAATATAACCAAAAGCGAAAATACCCCAAAGCGGAACCGAACGATTTTTCTTGACCATCGCAATTCCCGGCTTTTTTCCCGATAAAGAAGATAAAGCAGTATGCTACATCCTGCGACCACAATGCCTAACCATTGGTGGTAATTGAGTACCTCTATTTCATATCCACCATTGCGTGAAAGCAGAAATCCGGAGAGCGCTGCAAATACAGCTGCCGTACTACCTAAGAATAAAGACAATCTAATTGCAGGCCGATATGGATTTTCCTTTTTGAAAAACTCCAAAAACGCCATCACAAAAGCGATCACTAAAATTCCGATGGGGAAATGCACTAAGATGGGGTGAAAACGTCCCAAAAAGGCCATTAATTCTTCAAGGAAAACCATCATTCTTTATATCTGCCTTTGAGTAAGTTCAACATATATACATTTACTGACCATTGGTCAGCGACGGGTTGCTGTGTAAAAGGCAATGTAGGCAGATAGCCTGCCGGGCCAAACTCCGTTGTGATGGTCAGCAGCTTCGCTCCTCTTTGTTTGTGTTGGTTAACGACCTCGTCCCACCAGGCCAAATGTTGATCTACAGTATGTTTCCATTCTGGCGCTGCCGGATCATTGACCTGCGGTCCTTCCGGATGTCCGATTCGGGCGTGGATATGTTCTGTCCGGGAGAGTGCTAACGCGACTGCCTCCTGCTGGTCATTGAGCAGGGACTCATGTACATTGCACCAATGTGAAATATCCAAAGCAAGTCTTAAAGCAGGAATTTTAGCTAAATAATCCTTCGTCAGGTGTGCCGCAAAGCTAAATCTACCCCGATGTGTTTCGTGATATACCGGAATATGCTGTTTTTCCATCACGACCTTACCTATGTCGATCAATTGTTTATTCTGGTCAAAGGAATAATACTCCTTACCTGTATGACAGTTGATGTAATCCGGTTTCATATGGGCAGCTTCTTCCAGATTACGTTTAAAGCTTTCGCGGTACTGTTCATAAGAAGCTCCAGAACCGCCCGAAAGCAAGCCTAAGCTCAGGCCGTATTTTTGTAGGGCATCCATCATTTCCTTCCGTTCTTTCAGATCGCCGGGTAGCCAGGCTTCGACACCATGATAACCTGCTTTCTTAACACGCGCACAAAACTGGTCCCAGGAATCGGCATTTCCCCAATTGGTACAATAATATTTGATATGTAGTTTCTCTTGCTTCTGAGCGAAAGCTGTAAAAAAATTGGCCAGCAGCAGTATTGATAATAGGAATCCTTTCATTAGTTAAATAATCGCTTGTATAAGTTCGCCTTCCACATCCGTCAACCGGAATGGACGGCCCTGAAATTCGTAAGTAAATTTTTCGTGGTCGAAGCCAAGGAGATGGAGCATAGTTGCATGGACGTCGTGTACGGAAGCCCTTCCTTCAACACCCGCAAAACCGATATCATCTGTCTGTCCATAACTGATCCCATTGCGGACACCTCCACCCGCCATCCAAATGGTATAGGCATCCGTATGATGATCGCGTCCCAGGAAGGGCATATCACTATTATCCCGGTTTTCCTGCATTGGCGTCCGCCCAAACTCACCACCCCAAACAACCAGCGTATCTTCGAGTAGACCACGCTGTTTTAGATCCAAAATCAATGCGGTCATCGGGCGATCAATTTCACGACATTTATTTCGAAACCCAAGATCTATCGAGTCTGATGCATTTGTTCCATGGCTGTCCCAGCCCCAGTCAAATAATTGCACAAAACGCACTCCCTGCTCAACGAGCTTACGAGCCAACAGGCAGTTGTTTGCAAAAGACTCCTTTCCGGGCTCAGTACCATATAACTCGTGGATATACGCCGGCTCATTATTGATATTCATCACCTCAGGTACCGCAACCTGCATTTTATAGGCCATCTCATATTGCGCAATCCGCGACAGTGTCTCTGGATCCTTAAATGTGTCATATTCGGTTTTATTCACCTTATTGATCGCATCAATAAGGTTTCGTTTCATATTGCGGTCCATTCCTTCAGGATCGGCGATATACAAAACGGGATCACCCTTTGAACGACATTGAACTCCTTGATAAACTGATGGTAGAAAACCACTTCCCCAAACACTCTTTCCCGCATCTGGTGTTTTACCACCCGAGGTCAATACCACAAAACCTGGTAAATTGCTGTTTTCCGAACCTAGGCCGTAGGTCACCCAGGAACCGATACTCGGGCGGCCCAGTCGGGCACTCCCGGTATGCATAAACAGCTGTGCTGGTCCATGATTAAACTGATCGGTATGAACAGCTTTCAAAAAACTAACCTCATCAACCACCTTACTGAAATGTGGTAAATGGTCAGATACCCAAGCTCCACTCTGCCCATACTGCTTGAAGGTAGCCTGTGGTCCCAGCATTTTGGGTACTCCCCGAATAAATGCAAATTTCTTTCCGGCCAAAAGTGATTGTGGACAGGGTTGATTATGCAATTTCTGCAATGCAGGTTTATAATCAAAAAGTTCAAGTTGTGAAGGGGCTCCTGCCATATGCAAATAGATGACACTTTTGGCCTTGCCGGGGAAATGTGGTGATTTCGGGATCAATGGATTCAGGGCATTCAAATCCAGACTCCCTTTGGTTTTTGACGAATCCCAACCACCACAACTTGCCAATAGACTTCCAAGGGCAATGCCACCGATGCCAGCAACACAGTCTTTCAAAAAATGTCTTCTTGTCACAGCTTTCAATTCAGATTGCTGGGCTTCTTCAATTAGTTTATTCAGATCTTTCATTCAAGTAAATCTTTTAATCGTATGATTCAATCACAGCAACTTACGATTACCTCTATATCGCTATTATTTTGGGTTTCTTTCAATCTCACTCACTCACTCACTCACTCACTCACTCACTCACTCACTCACTCACTCACTCACATTAATTATTCCTAAGCTTATGCGTTAGGATTTTGTCAGGAATTCATCCAAATTCAATAAGGCATTTGCCACCATCATGTAAGCGGCTTTTGATGACAGTTTTTTACCATCGACCTTAGCAGAATCACCGCCCACATATTTCGCTGCGGCAGCGGGTGTTTTATTAAATTCCGCGAGCGCCTTTTGATAAAGGAGCTCGAGGTCGGCAATCTTCTTGGGATCAGCTTCCTTAAGCATTGTTCTTCGATATCCCGCACCGATGCTATTTTTGGGATTCCCTTTGCCTTCTCGTTCCATGATTTCACCCAAATGTTTTGCCGCCTCCAGGTATACTGGATCATTCAGTGTTGCCAGCGCCTGTAATGGTGTATTTGTCCGAATACGATCAACCAGACAAACTTCCCTACTGGATGCATCGAAGGAAACAAAGGAAGGATATGGGCTAGTACGTTTCAAAAAGGTATAGACACCACGCCTATATTGATCTTCACCCTCACTTTTCACCCAGGACTCACCGCTATACACAGTCATCCAAACCCCATCCGGTTGATAAGGCATGACACTGGGCCCATACATTTTATTGCTTAACAATCCACTGACGGCCAAAGCCTGATCGCGGATCTGTTCGGCCGAAAGACGGAATCGCGGTCCTCTTGCGAGATAATAATTCTGTGGATCCTTTTTTACATTGTCACTATTTAGTCTCGAAGATTGCCTATATGTACCCGAGAGGACGATTTCACGAATCAACTTCTTCATGCTCCATTTTTTTCCGTTCATAAGATCCAAGGCGAGATAATCCAATAATTCACGATGGATTGGCGGTGTGCTCTGGGTGCCCATATCACCTAAAGGCTCAACGAGTCCCCGACCGAAGAGCTGTGCCCAAACACGGTTAACCAAAGTTCGGGCTGTCAATGGATTTTCTTTACTAACAATCCATTGCGCGAAGCCCAAGCGATTCCGCGGGGCTCCTTTTGGAAAATCATGCAGTGACTCCGGAACCATGGGTTGTACTTCCGCCCCCAGTGACAAACGGTTACCGCGGATAAACACGTTGGTTTTCCGCCGCATATCTTTCGGGTTTTCGATCATAACTGGTACTCCCTCGGGCTGTAGATTGACAAGCTGCAAAAAGGTACGTTGTAAATGCTGATTTTCCATCGGTTTCCCGACAGGAAAATCTTCACGAAAGGCAAACCATTCAATCATGCATATGGGCTGTCCGCTGGCGACCGATGAATTCTTAAACAGCAGGTAGAGATCATGCACACCTGAAGTCGCGGCGATCGGCGCTTGAATCACCTGCCGGCCTGATGTTTTAGGTAAATCTACATTCGCCAGCAGTGGGCCAGTGGGGGTATTAAGGTGCACCTCCATTTTCCCGCCGACCGCATCCGTCCAAAAGTTCATGAAGAGTTGTCTTTTACCATCTAGCGTAATCGCTTTTAAACGGGCCGACCCACTGTTACGTACCCCGAGCCATTTCGTATCGTACAGAGCCCCGTCTACGATCTGATCACTATAATGTGCATGGATCTTGGGTTCAAGTGTATGTAGAAATAGGTCTGCGGACTTTGCTTCGCTGACATTTCCATTAGCTGCCAGCCAATGCTTAATGCTATCGATACGTTTTTCGTCCTGGGTACCGTAAAAACGAAGTTTTGGATGATCCCCCTGGGTATCTTCATCTCTTGTATTGTTGAAAAATGCCAGTGATTTATAGTATTCTTCAAACTTAAATGGATCATAGGTATGGCTATGGCATTGCACGCACTCAAATGTTGTGCTCAACCATACCTGGTAACTGGTATTTAGACGATCCAGAACAGCCGCCATTCGGAACTCCTCACTATCGGTTCCTCCTTCATCGTTATTCATGGTGTTACGGTGAAAAGCCGTCGCAATAAGCTGATCTTTCGTTGGCTGAGGCAAGAGGTCTCCGGCCAGCTGTTCAACCGTAAATTCGTCGTAAGGCATATCTTTATTAAGCGCCTTGATCACCCAATCGCGATAGGGCCAGATACTACGGGATCCATCCTTTTCATAACCTTTGGTATCGGCATACCGCGCCATATCCAACCACCAACTTGCCCATTTCTCACCGTATTTGGAGGAGGCCAATAAGCTATCGACTCTACGGGAATAGGCATCGTCATTCTCATCTTCAATAAAAGCACGAGTTTCGGCCAAGCTTGGTGGTATACCGATGAGATCCAAATAAAGTCTTCTTAACAAGGTGGCCCGATCAGCTTCATCAGCAAAAGTCAGGTCTTTGGCCTTTAATTTATCCTGAACAAAATAGTCAATGTTATTGTTCACCCCTTTGGGTTTTATTCCAAATAGTCCCGCAAACGAAAAGGCTTTGGGTACTTCAACTTCTTTGGGTAAAGTATAGGCCCAATGTTCCCCCCACTTTGCCCCTTGATCAATCCATTTTTTTAGGATGTCGATCTCATCATCATTGAGTTTGGCTGCATTGTAGGGCATACGTAATTCCGGGTCATCCGACAGCAATCTTTTCATAAATTCGCTATGTTCCGCATCCCCTGGGATAATCGCAGATTTGCCCGACTCAGCTTTGGCGAAAGCTTCATTTTCAAAAAGAAAACTAAGTCCGCCACTTTTCTTCACCCCACCATGACAGGTGATACAATGTTTATTCAATATCGGTTTGACATCTGCACTAAAATCTATTTTTTCCTCTTTGCGGAATGTAAATATTGCAATGCAGGTGACAACTAAGGCCAATGATACGAACACCATTATTTTTCTATTCATAGCAATAAGGTCTATTCTATAGTAGTCAGTTATTAGGTTTATTTATAATTCTTATGTAGCTATTCCAGTATCAGTTAATTGGATAGTTACAAGTAAGTCAATATCAGATTGGATATTTATTTATAAATTTAAAGAAGAACAATGGGATATACTAGAACTAGATTAACAGAAATATAATCGATATTACCCTCACATGGGTCAATCTTCGTTTTTACCCCTATTCGCGCCATACGGTTCCATTCAGCACCCTATAACAATTTGGTTACGATACCTTAATCAGCATCGCTTTTTATACCTTTAATCTGATGCTAAGCCGATGTTCTTTCTGTTACGGTCTACTTTTCCTGTCTTTCCAAGCGATAGCCGATAAGGCTGGCGATTATTAATGGGTCAGGGCTTGGAAGCATAGGATTTGCTCTTGGAGATATGAAAGGAAAAATAAGATACAACAAGGGTAAAATAAGCTATAAAAAAGCCTAAATAGTGTCAGCCTTTGATTGATATGACCACTAAATTTGTAAAACCATCCACATAAATTATGAAATACGGTTTTCTTATACTACTATTTTTCGCAGCGCGGCTTGCTACTGCGCAACTATCTCCTACTTATAATCTCAATTTTACAGATCTTGCAGCGCGATGGGACGAAGCCATTCCTCTAGGCAATGGTCAGTTAGGTGCATTGATATGGAAAAAAGAGAATACCATTCGATTTTCCTTAGATCGTGCTGATCTCTGGGACGAACGAAAGGCATTTGAGGTTGAAAAACACGATTTTAGCTGGGTACAGCAGCAATTGAAAAACAACAGTTATCAGACTGCACAACTATGGGGTGATTCACCTTACGACCGTTCCCCCTATCCCACCAAATTACCTGCGGCGGCAATGACCTTTAACTTAGCTAAATTCGGAAAAGTTGTATCCAATGTACTGGACATACAAACTGCTGTACATACACTGAAATTCGATGATGGAAAAACGCTGACCTCTTTTGTCCATGCAACCAGTCCACTGGGTTATTTTGAAATCACAGCAAAGAACATGGGCGACCTTGGTCCAGAGCTTGTTGCGCATCAATATGAAAACAACAACAATACAGACGAACAAAAAAGTGTCGTTGATGGTCAAAGTTTAGCTCGCTTGGGCTACAAACAGGGGAAGATTGTTAAAACCGAAAGTGCACAGCTATTACATCAGGAAACTTATGATCATCACTTTTTTGAGGTTATGCTATGTTGGAAAAAAGTCTCATCAACCAAATTGATCGGCTATTGGATGATCAGCAATGATCAAAAGATCAAGAAACAAGTGCTATCACTCAAACAATTTGAAAAGGCTAAGCGAAGCCACCTCGCATGGTGGACTCGCTATTGGTCTAAATCCAACATTTCCATTCCTGAAAAAAATCTCGAAAAGCAATATTACCTGGAACTGTATAAATTGGGGGCTACAGCGCGTCAGGGAGCTCCCGCAATCACCCTGCAGGCTGTCTGGACAGCAGATAATGGTGGCTTACCGCCATGGAAGGGAGATTTCCACAATGATCTCAATACGCAGCTAAGTTATTGGCCGGCTTATGCCGCCAACCGAATGAAAGAAGCTCAAAGTTACACAGATTGGTTATGGAAAATCAGACCCAAAAATCTCGGCTACACCAAACAATATTTCGGAGTTGACGGATTAAATATTCCCGGTGTACTCACCTTAAATGGTTTCCCGATGGGTGGATGGATCCAATACTCTCTGTCACCTACAATCAGTGCCTGGACAGCCCAACATTTTTATTGGCAATGGAAATACAGTATGGACCCTACTTTCCTCAAAGAACAGGCCTATCCTTATATTATAGAAGCAGCGACCTATCTAAAAAATATAACTTATCTCAAAGATGGAAAACGCTATCTCCCCCTGAGCAGCAGCCCCGAATATAATGATAACAGCACTGCCGCCTGGTTTAATAGTTGGACCAATTTTGATCTCAGCCTGGCACATTATTTATTCGCTATAGCAGCCGAGGTCAGTGCAGCTAACGGCAAAGCCGAAGCAGCAAAAGCATGGACACGATATGGCGCTGAATTGCCCAATTTTGCCATAGATGAAACTGGTCTCCGCGTTGCAGAGGGTCTAAGCATGAAGCATTCACATCGGCATATGTCACCTTATATGGCTATTTATCCCTTAGGAATACTTGACATCAATAATACACAGGACAAATCGCTGATTGAAAAATCGTTATCACATTTAGAACAATTGGGCACCAGAGCCTGGGTAGGATATTCATTCTCCTGGATGGCCTGTCTCCATGCTCGGGCGAAACAAAGCAAACAGGCTGTCGTAAACCTACAGAAGTTTGCCCATAACTTTTGTTCCATCAATTCATTTCACCTTAACGGCGACCAAAACGGTGGTCAGTATTCTGATTTTACTTATCGCCCTTTTACGCTGGAGGGAAATTTTGCCTTTGCACAGGGTGTTCATGAATTGTTGATTCAGAGCAAAAATGATTATATAGAAGTTTTTCCGGCCACTCCCGAAGAATGGAAAGATGTATCCTTTAAAAACCTAAGAACAGCGGGCGGATTTATTGTAAGCGCAGAAAAGAACAATAACAAAATCACCCTGTTGAAAGTAACCGCTAGCCAAGATGGTATCTTCCGCATTTTTGAAAATGCAGATCTTCAGGATATTTCAACTAAAAAGCGGCTTTCAAAAGATAAGAATTTGCAATATATCAAACTGAAAAAAGGTCAAACAGTTCAGCTAAGTAGCCTCTAATCTACCCACATTATTGAGACATTATGATTAACCGAAAAAAATTTATCCAGCTAAGTGGTCTAGGCATAGGCGGTCTATTTTTCAACAAGAGCCTTGCCAATGCCCCTGTCACTAAAACAAAAAGTAGCAGGCACAAAACTGACAAAGTTAAATTTGGTGTTATTGCTGATCTTCATTACGACCTCATACACGACGGAGCACGCCGTGCGAAACTCTTTATTGAAACAATGAAAAAAGAAAACCCTGACTTTATTATTTCCTTGGGGGACTTTTGTTTTCCAAAAATGGAAAATAAGGAGTTAATGGATATCTGGAATGACTTTACCGGAGAAAAACATTTTGTGATCGGTAATCACGACACCGATGGAGGGTTCACAAAGAAACAAGTAACCGATTTCTGGAATAGTCCTGCCCCCTATTATTCGTTTGACAAACAAGGATTTCATTTCGTCGTCCTGGATGGTAACGAGAATAGTCAAACAAAAAAAATTGAAGGTTATCCACGAAGTATCAGTCAAAAACAATTGCAATGGTTGAAAAAAGATATCCAAAGCACTAAAAATCGAGTGATCATCTTTTGTCACCAGGGATTGGATAATGAAAATGATGGACTGGAAAATGGCATGGCTGTTAGATACCTGTTAGAGCAGCTGAATATGAAAGCAGGATTCAAGAAAATTCTACTTGTCCTAACCGGTCACCATCACCTTAACTATCATAATGAGATCAACGGAATTCACTATGTACAAATCAATAGTGCCTCCTATTACTGGGCTGGTGATACATTTGAAAGCAAAGCATTTGATGAAGAGTTTTACAAAAAACATCATATTCTAAGGCGGACATTGGTTTATCGGGATCCTATTTGGGCGACAGTTAATTTAGATCATAAAAAAAACATCCATATTCAAGGGACGGAAACCACCATGGCCGGGATACCCTTGTCTCATGTTGAAATAGACATTCATAAAAATGTATATCCTGTCAGTTCGAAGATCGATAACAGGCATCTACAGTATTAAGCACAATTTATCCCCTTCGCAGGAATAACTAAAAACAATGGCCAGAAGAAGCTTACCGTCGCTCTCTGGCCATTATCTAATAATTTGGTCCTTATGCTTTTGTCAAGCAATAATACACTTAAATACAATATTTTTATTAGGGTAATTGAATTAAAAACTCATCCTTTGGCAACCTAAATTTCTTCAGCTTCAACAACCAGTCCTCCTCACCTAAGCGGTAGCCTAATGGTAACAAAACAACACTTTTTAAACCTCTTTTATCCAATCCCAATAATTTATCCAGCTCCTCGTTAGAAAACCCTTCCATCGGTGTGGCATCTACTTTCAGTTCCGCTGCTTGAGCAATGGCCATTCCAAAAGAAATATAAGCTTGTTTAGCAGCATGGGCCGCCTGTTGTTCTTCAGTAAGTGCAGCAAACATCCCTTTCAACCTATTTTTGTATTCATCGGTTGTATCCAATGGTAGTCCCCTATGCGTGTTCATATGATCAAAAGTTGCATCAATCCGCTCATCTGTGTATTTATCCCATGCCGCAAAAATCAAAAGATGCGAACTTTCTGCAACAATTTGCTGTCCCCAAGCAACAGGTACAATCTGCTCTTTCAATTGCTGATCAGTAATCAATATAACACGAAAGGGTTGTAAGCCTGAAGAACTCGGTGCCATGCGCGCTGCTTCGATAATTTTGTCCACGTCAGTTTGATCAACTTTTTTTGTTGAATCGTATTTTTTGGTCGCATAACGCCATTCTAATGTTTCTAATAATGCCATTTTCTTTTGTTTATTTTCTTGTCAATTTTATTTTTCGTCCCCTATGATTAAGAGGTTTTCTATTCTAAATTTCATAAAAAAAACTAAATCTAGAAACAGTAAATGAATGAATGTCTCTATTTTAATTGTGATATTACATTATAACTACATAAATGTTCAAACACAGAAAAAATAGAGGACAAGCGTCATGATTGAAAAGCCGGGACGAAGGCTTTACTTTTCTGCATCGGATTATCTATTTTTTTTGAGACCTTTGTTTATCTTTAATTATACACGAAAACAAAAAAAGCGGCATGTCTATTACCAACGAGAATGAATTGACCGGAATGCAAAAGGCAAGCATGGCAGTTGCCCATACGCTTAAAGCAATGTGCGACTATGCTAAAGTAGGAATGTCAACCAAGGAATTGGATGAATATGGGGCGAAAATATTAGCGCAATTTGGTGCAAAATCAGCGCCGGCGCTGACCTACAATTTTCCAGGATGGACCTGTATCAGTGTAGATAACGAGTTTTGTCATGGTGTTCCCTCTGCAGATCGTCTCTTACAGGAAGGAGAACTCATCAATATTGATGTATCGGCGGAACTTGATGGTTTTTGGGCTGATAATGGCGCTTCTTTCGTGATCGGTGAGGATATTCATCATCATCAGAAATTGGTGGATGCTTCTAGGGAGATCCTTGAAAAAACCATAAAAAATATACGTGGTGGTGTCAAAATTGCAGACATTGGCCAACTGATGGAAACAGAAGCAAAAAAGAGAGGTTATAAAGTGATCAAGAATCTCGGTGGCCATGGTATTGGACGCAGTTTACACGAAGAGCCAGACGAACTGCTCAATTATAGAAACAAATTTGATCAAAGACGATTTAGAAAAAATTCAATTGTTGCTATCGAAACCTTTATCTCAACAACATCTACTTATGCAACTGAATTAAATGATGGCTGGACAATGGTCGGTGACAAAGGAGGATACATGGCGCAACATGAACATACCATCATGATTACGGATGGTGCACCAGTCATTTTAACGGCAGACAATGGTATATTTCATTAGAAAAACCCTCATACCCAACCGCTTTATATCTTCAAATAAAATCAATTTATCGACTTTTAAAACTTCTATGGACACCCCAAAAATATAAGGGGCCTCTCTTGACGAGAAAACCCCCAAATAATATATTTTATATGGCTATCAGATCTTTCCTGTACCGATCAAATAGCTTCTTTTCCAATGAGAAGAAATGTAAAGTACCTTTTGATAAGTATCCAGTGGGATGAATATCAATATTTAAGTTTTGCCTATTTGATTATGATATAAAGGTAAATTATTTCATCAAATAAAAAAGTGACGAAAATCACATTTTACATAAATTCTGTAATTATTTTAAAAAATATTTTTATCCACACCTTTAAAACAAGCATGGGGCGCCGGTTTGTACAATTGCTGTTATCCTAATAGCGCTTTATTTAACTTTAAAATGGGTATTTTTGATTTATAAAAGTATATTGCTATTGAAAACAATAAAATTCCATAAAGGCGAATGCGGTGTTGAATTTCTGTTAAATGTATTGAATCAACAGGAGACCGACTATACCCATCACGAAACCTATTATAAGGACTTTTTTGAAATTCTATTTTTCAAAAAAGCGAAGGGACATTTGCGATTGGGACAGGAAGTCATCGAATTGACGGATAACAACATTATCTTTATTTCCGCGTTTCAGAAGCATACCTGGGAATTAGATCCTGCTCATCTGGAATTCAGCACCTTGATTTTCCAGGAAGATTTTCTTAATGAGTTTTTCGCCGATAAGCTTTTTACTTATCGACTGCTATATTTCTACCAGTTACACCATACGGTGAAACTCGTAGCCGATGATGTACATCTATCCAAGTTTTATACGCTGCTTGCAGAAATAAAATCCGAGCTTGTTCAGACACAGGCGGACAGTGCACACATTATCCGCTCTTTATTATATTACTTACTACAGACCTTGAACCGAAAGTATGCTAAACTGAACGGGCTTTCATTACAAAAACCGGAGAATAATTTTGCCTATCAATTTAGGAGATTACTCGAACAGCATATTCAAGAAAAACAACGGATCAGTGACTATACGACACTGATGGGTATTAGTCGTATCACGCTGAATCATGCCGTTAAAGCGCAATTCAATACAACGGCAACACAATTACTTAAACAGCGGTTGTTATTTGAAGTGCAAGATTTACTGGTACATTCAGGCAAATCGATCAGTGAAATTGCTTTTGAACTGAATTTCTCCGAACCTAATCATTTGATGCGTTTTTTTAAGTCCCAGACGGGCAAAACTATTGGTGCTTTTATGGAGGAACTTCGGTAATGCGGCAATTTGGAACTGTTAATTTTGGAAAAAAGCCGACAGTCGGCAAGAATAGCATAACTGTCAGCTTTAGAACTTTTAATTTTGTGCCAAGAAGCTTTCTGTCGTTTGAATCTGCGCATAAAAGAAGGCCAATGCTGCGAGAAAAGCATGATGCACCTCATGCGCTTTCACCGTATTTCCATTAATTTCCAGATCACGTGTTGCGCAGGCATCCCCTATTACTGTACATGGGAAGCCAAAATCAACCGCCGCCCTTGTCGTGGCATCAATGCACATGTGCGTCATCATACCGACAATAACAAGCTCAGTAATTTGATTGGCTTTCAAATAGTCATAAAGTTCTGTTTCTCTAAAGCTATTCGGGAAATGTTTTTGGATCACGGTCTCTCCCGGTAATGGTTTAACGTTCGGGTGGATATCAGCTGCACGGGTGCCCGCTACAAAAAATGGCATTTTTGCAGGATCCGGCGAAATATGCTGAATGTGAATAATTGGCGCTTTTCTTTCTCTGAAATGACTAATTATTTTTCCCGCATTTACACTGGCGGCGATAGGGTTTACAAGTTCCATTCCACCATTTTCAAAATATTCATTTTGAATATCGATGACAATTAACGCTGTGGTATTCATATTTTCTATATTATTATGTTTCGTTAGTACAAAATTAGTCTGTCGACCGCGGAGGTTACTACCAAATATATTGTCGATGCTACCATTTTGATAAGAAAGATGTTTTACATTAAATAGATTAAAAAATCCGCAACAAAACTTATCTTAGTTCCGTGAATAGCCCTTTAGAGGCTGTATTGACTAGTTTAAAGAAGAGAAATATCGTGAAAGAATTATTACACAGCAAAATATATGGTGCAGAAAACGGTGGAACGCCGTTGATTGTTCTGCATGGCCTTTTTGGAATGGCGGATAACTGGGGCTCTTTTGGCCGCAGCTTTGGTGAAAAAAGACAGATACATTTGCTGGATCTACGCAATCACGGTCGAAGTTTTCATAGTGAGAATATGTCCATTGAAGATATGGTCGAGGACTTAGGCAATTATGTCGCTTCAATCGGAGCAGATAAAATCTTATTATTGGGTCATTCTCTCGGCGGTAAAGTGGCCATGCAATTTGCCATTGAACATCCTGGGCAGGTTGAAAAATTGATTATTGCAGATATAGCCCCCAAAGCGTACCCACCGCATCACGAAGATATTTTCAGCGCCCTTTGCGCAGTTGATATAAATCGTATGGACAACCGCAAAGACGTACAATCGAAACTCGAAACCTACCTTAGCGATCCAGGTGTAATACAATTTTTGTTAAAAAACGTCTATATAAAAGAAGACCGTAAACTAGGCTGGCGTTTCAACCTGGATGTGCTGCAACGAAAATATGCAGATTTCATTACAGTAGGTGTAAAAGCAGGTATATATAATGGTCCTAGCTTATTTCTGGCTGGTGAAAAATCGCGCTATATTCTTCCAGAAGATAAAGACAACATCAGAGAGCAATTTCCACAGGTTAGGTTTGAGATAATACCAAATGCAGGCCACTGGGTACAAGCCGAAAACCCACAGGCATTCGACACCTTTGTCGCTGCGTTTTTGGATCAATAAAAACCGAAAGATAAATTGACCAATCCCCTCGAAACCGCGCTGGTCAGATGGGATTGGATTGCTTTGGTTATCATTTATTTCAATGCCGCGGCATAGGTTTTTAGCGCCCGGTCTCGCGCCAACGCATGCGCAATAATCGGCTCGGGGTAATCGCTTGTTCCTAGTTCAGGAATCCATTGTTGACTATATTCATGCTTTTTATCAAATTTTTCAGCTTGAATAGTTGGGTTAAATACCCTAAAATAAGGAGCTGCATCGCAGCCACTACCCGCTGCCCATTGCCAGTTCCCGTTATTCGCAGACAAATCATAATCGTTGAGTTTTTGTGCGAAATAAGCTTCTCCCCATCGCCAATCAATCAGCAGGTGTTTGCATAGAAAACTAGCTGCAACCATACGTACACGATTATGCATATAACCTGTTTTGTTCAACTGCCTCATACCGGCATCGACCAGCGGGTAGCCTGTTCTTCCTTGACACCAGCGCTCAAATTCTGTTTCATTATTACGCCATTGAATACTGTCATATTTCTTTTTAAATGATTCGCTGACCACATTTGGAAAATGATATAAGATCTGCATAAAAAACTCACGCCAGATTAATTCTGATAACCACAGCTCATTATGCTGTCTCGCGAAGGCCACACATTGACGGATACTGATGGTGCCAAAGCGAAGCGCGATACCAAGATTCGTAGTCGCCGCTAAGGCTGGATAATCACGGTATTTATCGTAGCTATCAATAATTGCGGCGCTCAGTTTTGGCGGTTCGAAAGACAAGTCTGTCTTTTTAAACCCGATTTTTTCCAAGGCGATGATCGGCAAATAAGCCTGCTGAAAAAATAGCCCGGTTTTATAATTCTTTGACTGATAATCTTCAGGAGTTAGCTTTTCACGCCATTTTCTAGCATAGGGGGTATAAACGGTATAGGGTGTACCATCGTTTTTCAACAGCTCATTTTTATCAAAAATAACCTGATCTTTTACTGCTTTAAATGGAATCCCCACTGTTTTAAAAAAATCAAATATCGCACGATCCCGTTGAATCGCCTTAGGTTCGTAATCTCGATTACAATAGATTTCCTGTATATTGTATTGCTCATACAATGTTTGATAAATAGTCAATGGGCTTCCATAAAAAATATTTAATGTCGCTCCGACTCCCTTTAATTTGTTGTTTATTCCATCAAGAGCCTGGTGGATATAATCTACACGCCGGTCAAACTTGTCTTCCAATTGCTGTAAAATATTTTCGTCGAATATAAATACTGGCAATACGGGAAGCCCTGTTGCTAACGCACGGGATAATCCGGCGTTGTCTTCCAAACGGAGGTCCCTACGGAACCAAAATACTACAACTTTATTTTTCTCCATAAAAATAGTGATAACTCGATCAAATACCGACGAGCCACATTTGTTAATTAGATGCTACAAAAAACAACTTCCCAAGAAAAAGCCGATGGACCAGTCCGCTGTATTTCGCGCAGGTTTAAATCTGCCGTCGGTGCAATGGTTCCGAAAGCTTTTATAGAAAATGTACTCATAAATAAATGATCTATGCCTATGTATTTATTTAAGCGTTAGCTATCCATTCAGGATAGCTCCCCAACGGGAGGTCAATATCCTATCCGCCAAAAATAACCTTTGGCAATAAAAAAAGTTTGGTTTTAAATCGATATGCGCACCCTAACCATTTAATACCATAGCAGACAACACTTTACACATCAGGACATAGACAATTTTATAGCTAAGGGGCTTAGGTCATAGCTTACAGTGTCGAACAATCCAACATATTTTACTATTTTTACTTTCATGATCTCGGACACTTTTCCAATTTTATCAACAGAACGTCTTTTTTTACGTCAAATCCAACCTTCAGACGCCCCAGCTTTATTCTCCTATTTCTCCAAAGATGAGGTCACATTATATTTTGATTTACCAACTTTTCAGCACATGGCGGAGGCTGATGAGCTTGTTAAAACCTGGCAGAAAAATTTTCTACAAAAGGTGGCCATCCGTTGGGCGATCTGTTTAAAGGACAATCCTGATCAGCTCATTGGTTCTTGTGGTTTTCATAATTTTTCCGTCGAGCACTTTCGTGCAGAGATTGGTTATGAACTTCATCCTGACTTCTGGCAACAGGGTATTATGACCGAAGCAATTTCCACCCTTATTTCTTTTGGGTTTGATAACTATAAACTCAATCGTATAGAGGCATTTATTGACCCAGACAATGTGGCCTCTCGTAGGTTGCTCGAAAAAATGAATCTTGTTTCCGAGGGAATTCTCCATGACTATTTCTTTGAGAAGGGGCGTTTCGTAGATGGTGAAATATTTGCCTTGCTTAAAAAGAACTATATCCAGCATACTTCCTTTCACCAGATCGTATAATCCATATTTTGTTGATCCAAAGTCGACAGCTGGTCTAGATCCTAAACTGTATCAAATTTCGCCTGGGAAAGCTCGGCTAGATTCATGCGCAAACGCCGTTTATTGAGGTTCACTTTATCCTCGACTGGATAGATTCGACCATCAGCGGTCATGCGCATGTTTACAGCAGCTTTATCATTTCAACCTGATTGATACTATTGATCAGCCCCTGCTTTTCCAAAAATAATTTCACCTCTTTCGCTTTCGCATCAACATTGTTTAAACTTATTTTTTCGGCTGGCATTTCTTTTTCAAGGGTATGAAACAACTGTGTTCCAATGCCTTTTCGCCGATATTCCGGTGCCACAGCGACTTGGTATATCCGTTTGTTATCTGGGTTAAAGAGCATATAGCCCACAAGTTTTTCGTCGATATAGGCGCCTAATGCCTGAGGTTGCAAACGCTCCATGCTCTGCACGGCGCTTTGCCAACTAGGTAAAATATTCCAAAACGATTGAAATTGCTGCCAGGAGAAATTAGACAGTGGCTGAATTCTCGCCACATTGCTGAGCGAGTCGGGCTGGATGATCCCACTGAAACATAGCAATTGTCGATTGATCGAAAAACCACTTTTCTCATAGGCACGGATGGCTGCCTCATTATTCTCTATGGCTTCCAAAACAACCCGCTTAACTTTGTTCTCTTTAAAGAAAGGAAGTATATAATTATACATTTTTCCCACTAACCCATGCCCCCGGAATTCAGGCAGTACACCCGTTCCACCATTGTAGACCACAAACTGACGATCTATTTCCCGCAGACCATGCATCATAAATGCCACGAGTCTGTTCTCCGCAAACACGGCGACAGACCAAGCTAACTGAATATCTTCCGTGCTGATTTTCTGCCGCAATTGTTCCATATCGAGCTGAAATGGTACAATATAATCCTTAAAAGCCCCATTGATGGTTTGCAGCAGCTCAGGAATATCGGATTGTGTTAATTGTCGTATTTTCATTGACATAACCTTTGTTTGTTATCGAAAGAACTGTTCTGAACAAGGCGATTTCTGGATTTATCCCTGAGATTTAAGAACTGTCTCGATGTCCTTACAATATGCTTCCAGTGTAGCAATTAATTTAGCAACATGTATTCCATCACAGACAGCGTGATGCACCTGAATTGCGATGGGCATTAAGATTTCATCATCTTGTTGCTGATACTTTCCAATTGTAAAAGAAGGTGCAAAATAATCTGTGAAGTCGGCAATATGCAGATTAAAACTATCAAAATTAATCCATGGAATTGCCGAAATATTAAAATGATTCTCCGGCGGTGTCTCGGGAAAAAAACGTAAATCATCGGCATGGCGTTCGGCTACGCAGTTGTAATTAGCCATAAACGCCGAAAAATCCGGATCGTATACAGTGGATAGGGCCGAAAAAGTTTCCGTTTCTGCATGCAACACGGTATATATCGGATTCACATAATCCCAGACAATGAGCTTCCCTTCCTTCATTGCCATCTTAAAAGCATCATGATTATTTACGGCTTTTGTAATTAGGTAAATCATGACAGGATAAAATTTATAGCCATTTTCCTTTATAAAAGGAAGTAGGTTAGTGATATTAATTTTTGTCGTTAGGCTAAAGCCGCATTTCATCTGGCTACGATAAACCGAAAAGTGCTCCTTTCGCTTCCAGTCGGCTAAATTTATCGTCTTATAATCTGATCCTATTTTTCCCATTTTATTCTACTCATTAGTTAATATATACTGATTGATATCCTCCTGAAAATCACCAATTCCTGTCGAGATCTTCTTTCCAGTCAAAAGGCAGTAATTCCTTTAAGGATTTGAATACCCCATTTTTCACTTCCACAATTGCATCCAGATTGGTCTTGGCAAGCTGACTTATCAACTCTCTACAGCGCCCACAGGGGGGGACTGCATTTCCCGAAGCATCTACCGCAACAAATGCCCTGACTTGAAATTCATGGTGTTTCAGCATGTCAGCAACAGCGCTATGCTCAGCACAAAAACCCATGGAGCAAGCCGTATCAATGCAGATTCCAGTATAAATATTGCCTGCCACCGTTTCTATAGCAGCTGCCACACCAGCATATTCAACAAAGTCATTTAATTTTTTTGTACCAACAAGCCCGCTTGCTATTTCTTTTAATTTGTTTGTCATATCTTCCTCCGATCAGATGCTAGGTATACGATAAGGTTGCCACTTTCATGCGCCCTTCTTCTCATTGCTTCCTCCGCTTGTACCATGCCAAAGCGATTTTTTCCTGTGTTTTTAAAAATTTGTCTTTCCCCCTATTATAATCATTTCCGTCCTTCCAGTCGAGTTGGGTTAATTTTTCCTTAAGCTCCTGATAGCTTTCCCGGATTGTTGGATGTGCGATTAGGTAGTCGCGTAAAACGAGGTGTCTTGTCCAATCGGACGAACCTTTTACAAATGCATGCAAATGTGCAATACGAATCCCGTGATCATGCAAGATCGCCGGTATATCATCGTCTATTTTTACGACATCAGCAACGCCGATCTTATGTATAGGTTCTTTCATTAATATAAAAAATCGGCGTTCCGGCCAGTCCTGATTATATTTTTCATAGTAAACAATCTCAGGTAGTTTCAATAAGCCTGGTAATCTCTCCAGATCAGTTTCGCTCTCCACGCCGAGCTGTATATCAATAATCGGTTTAGCAGCAAGCCCCTCCACGGCTGTACTACCGATGTGGTCGATTTGAGGATTTAAGGGGTTCAACAGGAATTGCAGCTCTAGTTTAATGGACTCAAATTGTTTTTTCCATTCTGGATTATAGCGTTCAAAGGGTAATAGCATTTAAATAATTGTTTAAAATTCAATACATAGTTTGTTTTATACTGATGTAAGCAATCTAAGACTTTAAAAATGGACGCGGGCTGCTCCCATCGATTGGACTCACGCTGTAATTACCAACAAGTTGAAGCTGTTAAAAACAGTCAAACTTTAGCGGAAAAATTAAAAATTATCGATCTGCCATCAGCGTTCATTTTGTTGCATAATGTGTGCATATCATTGGATTTTTCAGATTATAAATTCCTTTTAAGTCGAATCTATAAGGTCATTGAAGGAGCTTAAAGAAGCTATGGCTCCTATGTAGATGTTTCTCTACAGGAAAAATTTCATTCACTCAACAATACTTCTTAAACAAAAAGCTTGATTTAATTTTGCACAAGAAAAAAAAAAACATTTGCCACGATCATTATCTATTACTGACACATCAAAAAAACAGCTTTTATTCACCTATTTCCGGCTTGGGAGACAGTTAAAAGCCTAATATATAATATAAAAATACATTAAAATAAAGAAACCATTACATAAAATATCTAATTACATGAATTTAAAGTCTTATCGTAATCTGAAAAACATACTCGTGCTGACATGCATCGTGTTAACGGGCTCAAGCCTTTACTCTTGTAAAAAGAGTGGTGAAACCACAGATTTAACAGGAGAAACAGTGGTTAAGATCAATCTAAAAGGTGTTGAAGCCTATACGGATGACGAGAGTAACACTGTTGGCCAAAAACAGGGGTCTACAAAAGCGTCCCTAGCCTCAAACAATACATCAGATGTTCAGGAAATGACCGTCCCTTTTGGTAACGGTTGCTCCATTGATGTTGTTCTTACAAACAGCTCATCGGCTGCCGTTAAAAGAGGATTAATTGCGGCATCAAGCCCGAAAGCCGCGGTTGCACAAGTAACTGAAAAACCCCTGGACAAAGATATCAAGTATAAAGTTGTTGTTTATGACAGCCAAGGTAACTATGTTACTGAAAAGACCTACAGCTATGGTGGTGAATCAACTGCAGCTGGTATCGTTCTTGACGCGGGGAAAACTTATACCTTCATTGCTTACTCCATCAATAGCACAAGTACAGTGCCCAATATCAATAACCAAAACAAATTATCTTCAGCAAGTTTAGACAATATCGGCGGAGACTTCATGTTTTTCACCGGTAACCTAACATTGAATACGGGCGTAAACAACCTGAATGTTGTTTTAAAACATCGATTCAGTCAGATTATCACAACTTTAACAATGGATCCGAACATGACAGGTGCAATAACAAAACTTGAAAATGCGGTATTCAAACCTAGTCATTCAACAGCGAACTTCAAGCTATCGGATGAGGCTCTTACTTACAATGGCCTGAATGAAGCTGGTGTATTGGCACAATTTCCAAGTTTAGGTGCAGGCTTACGTACAGTGGTCAGTGCTCCTTCCCTATTAATCCACCCAGGGACTAGCGCCGGAACACTTAACTTAGGAACGTTGACCATTGATGGTGAAACAAAGTCAAATGTTACTATCCCAAATGTGAAGATCAATCCAGGACTGAAATATGACCTCAAACTTAACTTCAAAACCTGTACACAGAACGTAACAAGTGATGGCCTAAACTGGAGTTATCCTGAAACTAGTTCCGGCGGTAAAAAAGGTATTATCAAAGATGGTGTTTTCTATGCAAATGGTAGCACAATCGAACGTAGCTTTACTGCACCTGTGGCCGACTATGGTTTTGTATTTGACATCACGGAATTGGACAACGCTTTCAATATGGAAGTCAATGGTATCAAACTGGCTAAACAGGAAATTCAGTTCCAGAACGCAGGCGCATCCTCAACACAAAATATCCAGTTTGCCGATGGAAGCAAATACGAAGGTACTGACGTTGAAACAAATAAACGTATTGGTAGCATCTATGCGCTAAAAGGTACAGCAACCAAACCGCTGATTAAACTCGTGATCAGCAGAACAGGCCAGGTGACCATGTTTGGTAGCAAAACTTCCGGTGGTGAGTTGTATCCACTTGTATTAACCAATGGCAATGCTTTCAATACCTTCCCATGGAATGGTACACAAAGTAATTCTGTGAAAGTGACCCAACTTGTTGACGGTAGAACCGTTATTAAAGGTACGGGAGCCGGCAAGAAGAAAATACCTTGTAATTAATTATCCGGGTATACATTATAATATAAACTTGATCACATGCTTATAGTCCGCCTGCGATAATTTCAATTGTACGATCTATAAGTATCTACATCATCACAAAGCCAGCAAAATTTTCGCTGGCTTTGTTATTTTCTTTAAACGTCTTTCCCCAGGATTTTGGTCAGATGACTAACATCGGTCAATCCAAACTCATCGGCAATTTCCTTTAAAATCATGCGTCCGGCGCTGATGCGTTGCCGAATAAGTGTATTCCGATATTGGTGGATATAGGCCCTTATGGTTATACCAGCATGACGTTTGAAATAGGTGCCAAGATAATCAGCAGCAATATTGAAATGAGGAGCCATTATCTGAGACCGCAACAGATTTGGTGTATAGATGTTTTTGTGAATATAACAAAACATCGCCTGTAAATCACGAGTTCTAAAACCATCCATCTGTAATTCAGGCATATTTCTCGCCAGCAACATTGAAATGCTGAGCAGCTGATGCCATATTAAATCCTGATTCGCAAAGATATCGTGTTTTAGGGATGCAATTACATTAAACAGCAGGCGAACAGTTTGTCGATCAGCCGCAAGAAGTGGGAATCCATGCTGATGGGTTTCTCTGCTTTTTATTAAATACTCCAATTGGCGGGTTAAATTACCCGATTCGGCTGTAGTCCGATAGATGTAAGCATCTGTAAATTTTAAATAAATAAAATGCGTCTCCTGTTTAATATCAAAATAGTGATACTCTTCTGGTCCAATAAAGAAAACGGTGTCACTTTGATAAGGTACGGCATAGCCATTGATTACATGAGTACCCTCCCCACTCAAAATAAAGATAAGTTCGTAGTGATTGTGATTATGCTCCGGATGTGTCCAAGTGCTGGATTTAAACTCCGAAATCAGGATAGGTTCAAATTGTCGATAGCGTTCCATTCCAGAAATTTACAAAATTATAGCCGATTTTTACCGCTCTTCGATTCAAAGCAACACTAATTTTGTTTAAAAAGCAATTCATATGGAAACTATAAAAAACACGGCATTGATTGTGGGTGCCAATGGTGTTATCAGCACAAATCTTATTGAACATCTGAGCAGTCTTGGCCACTGGGATATCATCGGCCTCTCCCGCCGTGGCGGAACCAGTCATGAGCGTGTGCGCTATATTGCTGTAGATTTACTGGATTTAACCGATACTGTCAACAAACTAAGTCCATTAACGACAGTAACCCATATCTTTTATGCAGCCTACCAGGATAAGGAAAGTTGGGCTGCATTGGTCGAACCCAATTTGAGGATGTTGGTCAATGTAATAACGGCTATTGAGCCAGTAGCCAAATCCCTGCAACATGTCAGTCTTATGCAGGGTTATAAAGTGTATGGCGCCCACCTCGGTCCATTTAAAACACCGGCCAAAGAATCTGATGCTGGTCATATGCCTCCTGAATTTAATACCAGCCAGCTACAATACCTGCAACAGCAACAGATTGGCAAACAGTGGACCTGGTCCGCTATCCGGCCATCGGTTGTGGGCGGAACAGCTCCTGGCAACCCGATGAACCTTGCACTGCTGATAGCTGTATATGCTACTATTTCCAAAAAATTAAATATTCCACTTCGTTTTCCGGGAAAACCCGGTGCATATGACAGCTTACTCGAGATGACAGATGCATCTTTGTTAGCAAAAGCAACTGTATGGGCTGCAACTGAACCTCAAGCGGCCAATCAGGCTTTTAATATTAACAACGGTGATTTGTTCCGCTGGAAAGATCTCTGGCCCAAAATTGCAAAATATTTTGAAATGGAAGTCGATACACCGCTCCCCTTAAATTTACACACGATGATGTCTGATAAAGAAAATATATGGGAAGACATCCAGAAAGAACATGGATTAAATTACAATTATCAGGAAGTATCCGCCTGGGCATTCGGTGACTTTGTCTTCTCCTGGGATTACGACTTTTTTGCGGACGGCAGTAAAGCACGTAGATTCGGGTTCCATGAGTACATTGATACCGAGCAGATGTTTTTTCGGTTATTTGATGAGATGCGGACCAAACAGATGATACCATAGTCACAATTCCCGATGTTATGGCAGCGATAGCGGCTGGCATAACACCGGGAATACGAATCCAATAAAATCATAACAAAACCAATTAAAAATCAACTAAATAAATAATTTAAATTACTTATTTTTAAATTATTGCAACCTAAATTTCACTTATGGGTCTTATTTATCCGTGAACACAGAAACAGCTATACAAGGTCAAGCAGACCGGGCATTAGTCGCTCAGATCCTCAAACGGGATCCGAAGGCATTCCGTAAGCTTATCGTTGATCACGAGAAGCTCGTCGCCCATTTGGTTTACAAAATGATTCCAGTCGCAGCAGACCGCCGGGACATTATACAGGATGTATATATGAAAGTTCACAATAATCTAAGACAATTTCGTTTTCAGAGCAAATTGTCGACCTGGATCGGACAGATTACGTATAATACCTGCTTGCATTATCTTCAGAAAAAACGTCCGATCCCGATGGAGAGTTTTTTTGAAAATGCTGATTTGTCCTATACCGATTATAAAATGGTACATACTGCTACCAATGAAACGGAAAATAGACTTTTTGCCCGTGAACTCAGCCAGACAATAGCACAAGCTATGGCACAGCTCTCCACATTATACCAAACCCTGATCGGATTACATTATCAACAGGAACTAAGTCTACAGGAGATTTCAGAAATCACACAATTACCGGAGGGTACCATAAAATCTTATTTGTTTCGCGCACGCAAGCAATTAAAAGATATTCTACTCAAATCACAAAAAAGAGAGGAACTATGAACAGTTTACATTTAACAGAAGAACAGTTGCAGGCTCTTGCTGATTCCACTGACGATATAAAAAGATCGGAAATGGATCATATTTCTACCTGTATGGCCTGCAGAATCAAATTTGAAAACTATCAATTGATTGATTCAAGTCTCCAAGAATTGCCCATGGCGGGCTTTGATCCCGATTTGCCCGATTATATCGTCAACATAGCGATTCCGCCAAAGACTCCATTTCATTGGGCAGCCTTCGTTGCAGCAAGCATAGGTGGTGTCTTGGTTACAGTTGCTGCTGTTATCTATGGGAAACAATTTATCGCGTTATTTATTCAGCTTCCCGATATTTTACGTTATTTCTTTGCCCTCCTCCCGCTTTCTTTAACCAGCGTACAGGCTATACTATCCCTCATCCGATATCGACAAAAAATGAACACTATCCTAAAAAAAACAGATTCCTTGCAACCCAAATTGGATTGGTGGGTCTGATATACTATAAAATCAATTGTATGAAACGCATTTTAAACTTAACATTGATACTGCTTACAGTCAACACGATGCCGACAATGGCCGCACAACAAGCTACTTCAGTGATGGCAGATAAAGAAGTTATTTTTTTCTCGCTCAACGCGATTGCTGTTTTGCTGTCCATTTGGATCGCTTCCTCTTTTTTGCTCAAGCTTATCAAGCTATTCTTGAATGATCGTTTGCGACGAACCCTGATTGAAAGAAATGCACCGCTGGAGATCGTTACTGAGATCCTTCCCAAAGAAAACAATCTTGTAGAATTAGCCTTCAGCTGGTGCTGTGTACTATTTGCTGGCTCCGTCGGACTCACCTTATGTTATTTTACACAACCCCTTGGCTTTCACTCAGCCATTATCCTGAGCATAAGCTTAGCATTCGGTTTACTCGTTTACTATTTTATCCGTAAAAATAAAAATCAATCATGAAAACAAATTACAGCCTTATCGCAATCGCTATTTTATGTATTGGCCTATTTGCATCCGGCAAACAATTATTCGATCAGTACGTTCCCAATCAATCCAGAACCACTGTTGTATATGATGAAATCGGCACACGCTGTACCTTAACGGCACACTTTCCAAAGGCCAAAATGGCCTCAATTGGCCAATATATTAAAAATTGGAGTCAAAAAGCTGGTAAAACTTTAGTTCTATCGGGTGATACAGCGATACTATCATCTTTCAATGGCCCGCGTTACAAGCTGTATATGGATGAGACCAACTTAAAAGTCATCGCAAATTGCAATCAGCTTGACCGGAAAGCATATACCCACATGAAAGACGACTACAAATTACTTACAGATTTTATTACAAAGGGAAGCGAACCACGTAACTAAAGCATACAACAAGTGAAAATAACAGCAGGACTTCTCACCCTTAGCTTGAGTTTTGCCCTATTTATGACCTTCCAAACTCAAGGTCAACAAAATCTACCTGTAATTCAGGCCAGCAAACCCTTCGTCAGTATCCGTGACGGAAAGCTGCTCGCTAAGGATGTATGGAAATTAACCCCCGCAACAGCACCTGATATTTACTATACGCAGGTGCCGAGGGCCGCACGTAAGATCACATTTATTACGGATAAGGATTCCATTTCGTTTACGACTACTTATGGTAAAACCTATGATTTTATCATATTACTGAACGGACAACATCGTATTCTCACGCGCATATCAGCCAATTATGAGCAGGTATTAAACCCCACACTGGGATATAAACCAGCGGTACAATTGTCGGACACCATTCCCTTTTTCATGAAAAATAGTCGTCTTTATTTTAAGGGGAACCTCAATGGCTATAAAAACCTGACGATCATGTTTGATCTAGGGGCGGGTATCACCTGCCTCAGTGAGCAATCTCCCGCAAAAGCGGGGGTCAAATTTGATGGGCACATCCGTGTCCAGAATTCGGACGGTACAAACAATGAACCCAGTGCCAGTATCAATAGTTTGGAAATTGGTGGATTACACTGGGATAAAGTTCCGTTGGTACAAATTCGGAATTTATCGGATGACGAGGATATGATCATCGGAAATTCATTGTTTCGGGACAAGATTATCGAAGTTGATTACGAGAAAAAGATTATGGTCCTAAGCGATCAGATAAACAAAAATCTACTGGGCTATCAAGTTCACGATGTAGACTATTTCCAACATCGCCCCCGATTTGAAGTCTTTGTCAAAGTGGGAGAACAGGATTATCCCTTCCATTTTCTATTTGATACCGGTCGGGATGGCAGTATGCTTATTGGGGACGATTTTACGAATCGTTATGGCCTTTGGAACAAGTATCATTCGCTTTTTTCTTTTGGCAAAAAAAAGATCATCGTTATTCCAGCGCTCCGAATTGGAAATCAGGTTTTTAAGAACATTGTAACCAATGCCAATAATCCGGATTATCCGAATGCCAAGCAAAGCTTATTGGGCAATAAAATATTGAATCAATTTAATTTTATCCTGGATAACCGTAACGGAAAAATATATCTGAAAGCAAACAAATACCAAAATGAAAACTACAGCACATACAACGAATTTAAACTGCTAAGGATGTTAATTGTAATTTTGATTATCGCACTGCTGATCTTTATAGGCTATCGCATCCGAAAGCTTTATCTTCGAAAAAAGTCCTCCTTATAAACGCTATACAAGAACGCCGTGCTCGACTTCGTTCTTGTATAGATTAATTGCTTATCGTGACAAAATCGTTTAACAATGCAACGCTGCCCGGAACGATAAAAATTTCATCATAGTTATCCCCCCATTGCTCTTCGGCAACTGAGAGCCTACAAATAATACGTTCTCCAGGCAAAAAGATGTGATCTGTCAAATCTTTAAAAAAACCTAAACGACCGTATCTTCCCTTATTTGGCAATACCGGAAAGATCTCATCCGACACGAATTTTTTATAGGTATAAGGCACGAGGGTTGTACCCCTTCTGACCACATCATAAGTATAGATTTTCCCCTCGGGCAATGGGGGCAATTCGACCGACACAAATGATGTTAACACGGGCACTCTTATTTCTGGCTTTAAACTTGTCACTTCTTCTGTTATTTGGTCACGCATGTAAAAAAGCAGATCCACATCTCCACCTAAAAATGTACTTTGTCCAAATTCGACGACAGTATTAAGTTTAAAAGTCAGCGACATCCCTTTTGAATTTTTTAAAGCGGGTAATGTTAGGTTTTCAAGTACCTTTTCTCCATCCAACAAAAATTTAAGTGTCTTATTTGAATCGGCATCCATGAGTGTTTTGGTAAAAATAACTTCCTTCTTACCTTTAATTTTGACTGAAAGCTCTCTTTTTTGATCTTTATCTAAAGGAATTTCTAATTTGCGTGTAAGTTGTCCTCCAGCTAAGGTTTGAGCGACTATTTTACCATCGATAAAAAATTCAATATCCCTACCTATTGGATTTACATATAAATTGTAGAATATGCTCTTATCATATATTTTACCATTGTCGTACAATATGCCAATCTGATGGTTAAAGATAGCCGGGTCAATTTGGTAACTTCTTAACACCGTAGTTTTTCCTTTTTCCCGAACCTGTATTTTTTGATTTCCCTGAGCGATGTTTACTTTCATTGATTTCGGAAAGCTATGTGATGCTCCTTTTGTGCTGTCTAAGACCACATTATTATAGACAAATTCCAAGGCGACTGAAGTAGATCCACTAAAGGTTACTTCCACAATCTTCGTACTAACCTTGTCATAAAGTTCCCCTTTCTGACAGGCTTGTAAGAAAATGAAGAAAAATCCGAGGAGACTTATGAATACTTTATGATTGATTTTCATTTGGATATTTTACTTTTGAATATAATATGGTTTTCACCTGTTTTTAAATTTGAACGCCGTACAAGCCTATTCGTCTATTTATTGTTTGCAAAAAACCGGGTGGTGATCAAAATCATCACCACCCAAAAAATATTTAGACTATAAAAGCTTAATAGTTAAATTTTGCCCAAGTATATGTCAGACCAGGATTAAATCCAGCTTTATTAAAGAACGGCTGTGGAATACCAAATGCTGGAGCTGGAGCACCGACAGGCGCAATGGTATTGCTACCTAGATCATTGTAGCCTGCAGTCGCCGCCAAGGTAAATCCATGAATTGAAGTACTTTGAACGCTGGTTAAAGCAGCTGTTGCATCACTATTGATCTGCAACCCTGTTTTATAACCTGTAATTTTTGAGTTTACCAAAGCCAATTCTGCACCACGACGCACAAACACTCCTGATTTGAAGCCCGGAGCCGTAATACCGGTCTCATCCTCGGTACCAATAATGCGAACATTGCTAAATGTAGGTTTTGTTTTTGGCGTCAACGTAAATCCTGTTGGATGGTTATCAATTTCAGAACCATTTGAATCACTGTTTGCAGGGTTTGAGCTCGAAGCACTGTGTGAAGATGTTTTATTTGCAATGGCAATTGAGTTCGATATCGTACCTTGATAGCCTAGGTCAAAATCAAACTGATCATCATCATTGGAGAATGCAACAAGATCAGAAGCGTTCACACGGCCTCCGAAAAATTCGAAACCATCATCCAGACCCCAAGCTACTTCCACATTGTTTAAAACTGTACCCGAACCAACGGCACCCAAAGTCAAACCATTCACCTCATTGTCAGCAGACAATTTGTATCCAGCGTACTCAATTCGTACATATCTAAACACACCACTACTTTCGGCATTGTTCGCGTCAGTGTTACTTCCATAATAATTTGCAGGAATATCTTGCAATCCTTCGATCAATCTGCTACCATTATTTGTAGGCTCATTGGTACGTGCATTTCCCAAGATAATTACGCCACCAAAGTCACCCGCTTTACCAACAGTTGCATTATTTCCATCCAACAGGTTACGGCTCGTGAAGACAATTGGATTGGTAGGTGTTCCCGAAGCATTGATTTTGGCACCTTTTGCAATCACCAAAACACCATTTGCTGTACCACCAACGGTATTGACAGTTGACTTGATATAAGTACCCGCCTGAATAGTCAATGTTGCTCCACTTTTTACAGTTACAATTCCAGAGATTTCATACACATTGCCTGAAGTCCAAGTCGTGTTAGATGTGATATCACCAGAAACGGTTACCACAGGTAATGATGACTGCGTGTAATCAGCAGCGGCAGTACTGCGTTTCTCAAAAGTATCATTTTGTAAGGCATTGTCTTTATTACATGCTGTTAACGCTGTTGATGCGATAGCAAGGATCGCTAAAGTTTTATTTAGAGTTTTCATTATTTTTAAATTTGATTTTGTGTTAAAAGATTATTAATTTGTTGCCAAATACTTAGCAAGTCGGCTTGTTCATCGCCCTTGGCGATTTGCAAATTGGTTTGGTTTTCTTTTTAGGAAGCACATGACTTGTATATGCATTCAAGCGAGAGGTCCGTTTCAGCAAAGCCTTTCGCTTTTTTATTGTAGTCTTCCACTTTATCCTCCTTTCTATTGTTGATTTTATTAGAATTTATATGTTATTGACGTTCCGAAGCTTCTGCCAAATCGCTGTTTGAACATGATCATATCCCCAGTATCATAATCGATGTCGCTGTATCCGGGCTTCAATAGCGGACCTCCTGTCGTAGCGCCACCATCTGATTCATAGCTTTTTGTATTATTATATAAGATTGAAGCGGTATTTAAGATATTCCCGGCATTGATTTTGACTTCGAGCCTACGATTCAAGAATTTGTAGCTGACCTGGGCATCCAAGATTTCCCGCGGTCTTTCATATTCCGTATCCTGAGTGGATTTACCCACAAACGAGGTTTTTCTGCCAGAACGATTATAGGCTAAATTTATTCCTAGCCTTTCACCATCATATTGCAGTCCCGCATTGATGAGATAGGGACTCTGTCCATATAATGGTCTTTTCTGGTTTGATTCTACAAATTCAATTTCTCGCGTCTGCGGATTTTCAGTGGGGATCAGGGCTGCAACATCTGCTTTCTGCACAGTCAGATTACCGTATATAATCATATCTGCCAGTAGGGCATCATCGTGGATAAAATTCAGCCTTTTCCTAGCTTCAAATTCGACGCCATAGATCTTTGCCCAAGCGGAATTTTGCAACGTATATTGCCAGTTATAAGATGCTGTAGGCTGTGCTGCCACTTCTGCTGGTCTGTCAAAATATTTATAATATCCACCGATGGAAACAATTTCTCCAAGCCCCGGAAACCACTCCCCTTTCAGATCCCAGCTTTTTATACCTGTGCTATTGATACCTATGCTTCCGAACATGCCATCATAAAAAGCGTCATAACGCAGGAACTGACTATTTTCCATCATCTCCGGTCGTATCACGGTATTCGAAAATGCTGCACGTAAATTGGTTTGATCGGAAGGGCTATAGGTCAAGTTTGCCGAAGGAAGCCAGCGCAGTGCCTTTTCCTTTTTTAACTCAAAAACGGCAGTCGTTTCCTTTGGTTTTGGGTTATTGATTTCCGTATACTTATAATGATCTGCCCGCAGTCCCCAAACCAATCGCCATTGTGTACCTAGCTTATGATCCAACATCAGGTAGCCCGCATGATTTTGACTCTTTCCTTCATAAAAATCAAAATTCCAGGAGTCTATGAAAAACATAAACCCATTTGCTCCGATATTTTCTGGTTTAAAACGATCGCCAATAGTGGTAAATTTAAGGGCCTGATCGAAAGTCTTATTATCTACCCCCATTGTTGCTATTTCAAAATTAAACTTGGCACGTCTTTGAAGTCCAAAATAACCCAATTTAGCTGTGCTAAGCACTTCCCCTAACTTAAAAGGATGACTCCCTGATGCTGCCCAGGAATAATGTGTTTCATTATTGGCATAATTATGACGGGAAGCCGGATCTATACGACCTTCAGTAATTTGTGTATAGCCATAGATAAATGTCCTGTCATTAACCACATCTTCGGTAAGACCCTGTGTTAAAATCCCCATATCCTTATCTTTTCGATCTATTCCCGATCGAGCAAGCTCCCATTCCAATTTCAAATCTTCAATTTGATGCTGTCCCGTAATTTTGTTTTGCAAGAGTGTGGTGAAGGTAGGTGTATTAACTTCTCTTATCCGATCAGGTTTGCCCGCCACGTCTCCATCGGCATCAATACCTTCAATTCGGGAAAAATTATTATCAAACACATGGGTCCAGGTATTACGGGATGAAAAGCGATGTTTTCCCAATTGTAAACCGATGTTAAGGACAGTTCCTAAAGTTGAATTGAAGTTGTATGATTTACCCTGATTAACGCCATCAATTTCGTCATACCAAGAACCGCGTTTGATCTCTTCAATATTGTTAATATTTTGGGAGTTACGATAGGTTACAGCACCCGTAAAACCCAATTTACGAAGCTCGCCACCTTTTAGTTTGTAGAGCCGGCCGATTGTAAATTGATAATTTTGGGAAGGGAGTGCTTTATAGCGGTATAGCGTAAAATTGTCCGTTGTAAAGCGTTTACTTTGCGCCACAATATCGGCTATAGGAGTCTCCGCATTAGCAATATGTAAATCTTTTGGAAAATTCCTTCGACCATCATCAAATCCCAGATAATCATGTTTACCACGTTTCGGACTCAAAAAGTCCTTTCCAATAGACTGGTCATTGACAGAAGCTCCGACACCAAATGTTGTAAAATTTTCAGACGGAATATCTTTTGTATTAATCTGGATCAACCCGCCACCGAAACTAGTGTTCATATCTGGCGTAATGGATTTCGCGACAACTACATTATCGACAATACTGTTGGGCACCATATCAAAAGAAAAGTTACGCGTCCGGGCTTCAGTACTTGGCAATACTGTACCATCTAAGGTAGCAGAATTATAGCGTTCACCAATCCCCCGCACAATTACAAACCTATCGTTGATCGTCGAAACACCAGAAATACGCTTCAAACTCTCCCCCACATTCCGGTCCGGTGTCAGTGCCATCTGTTCTGCCGAAATACCATTGCTGATCTCCGAAGCGTTCTTTTGTCGCGCCAATAGTCCTGAGGTGCCGGCCTTTTTAAAGGAAGATGTCACAATCACCTGACTTAGCGTATTTGCACTTGCTTTCATGGCAATATTTAGGCTGGTGCTCTTTCCATCGATGATTTTTATACCTGTCACCCGCTGACTTTCGTAAGAAATATAGGTGATATCGATGGTATATGTCCCCGCTTTTAATTCGATGTTAAAATTCCCTTTGCTATCTGTCATGGCAGACTTACCCAGTCCCTGAACGATAACGGTAGCACCCACCAATGGTTCGCCGCTCCCGTCAACAATAGTTCCTATCATTCGTCCAGGGCTTGCCGGAGGGGATAATTTAAAGAGTACAATAGTGTTGCTGCCGGCTGTTTTAAAACCGACCCTGCTATTGGCCAAAAGCTGTTTTAATGCAGTTTCTACCGTATAATTCTGTGCATGCAAACTTACTTTGGTCTGCCCCGAGAATATACTGCCATCGTAATTGATCTGCAGGCCAGCTGCTGTCTGCAAGTCTCTTAAGGCAGTGGTAATGGGTACTGAGTTAAGATCCAGACTTACTTTTTTCTGTAGCCCCTGTGCATAAGCAGGCTGGTCAAGCGCAGCAATACAGAACTGTAATATAACAAAGCTGGCCGATAACAAGACCTGTAGCCAAGATTTTGAAAATTTTCTTTTGTTTTGAGAATATATGCTTATATTCATGGAATTCAACAATTTTTTTAATTCAATTAATTAGAAATTTGTTTCTCGAACCGTTCTGTTGGTCCAGAGCGGTTCTACTTTTTTTTGTTTCTCGTTCGTTGTGATAGCGTTATCCGCTCCTTATGCTGCTACTATATCATGGGCATTCCTTCCTCCATAAGGTGATTGAGTTTTCGTCATTGATCCGATAGCTAAGTTTACCACCGCTCATCACTGCTAACTGCTCCATAATCTTCCTGATGGGCTGGTTGTCAAAACTGGCATTAATACGATAATGATCAAATTTGCACGAACCCTTGATATTAAAATGAATGCTATAATACCGGCTTAATTTCTTCGTTATTTCGCCAAGGCTGGCATTTCGAAAGCTCAGACGGTTTTCTATCCAACTATTAAATATAGCGGGATCCTGCCCTTTTTCCACAACAAAATCCTCCGTTTGTTGCTCGTAGGTCAACCGCATTCCTGCGGTTAGATCCGCTAATTTTTTCGTTTCCTGCATCCCTTTACTACTTACGCGCACCTTCCCACTGCGCACCGAGACGACCTGAGTTTTGTCTTTTGGATAGGCATAAATATTAAAGGAAGTGCCCAATACCTGTGTACTCACAGCGCCAGTATGTACAATAAAAGGGCTACTGGTATCTCTTTTAACTTCAAAAAAAGCTTCACCGGCCAATATAACTTCCCGCTTTTGTCCTTTAACAAATTGATCAGGCCAACGTAATGTACTGCCTCCCGCTAGATAAATAATACTACTGTCACTTAATCTAATCTTTGTCTTTTGGCCCTGAGGGGTCGTTTTACTCGACCATGTTATGCTCGTGGTTTGCTTAAGCTTTTCGGGTTTCTGAACATAAAACAAGCTCGAAACAACTGAAAAGACCAACACTACTGCCGCCGCATATGACCAATACTGTACGATCCTGGCTGGCTTTCTTTTCTTATGCTGTGGAATTTCCTGCAAGATCTCAGCAAAAGCAGCTTCCGTCTCAGGAGTATCCTCCCGATAGCTGGGTTCGACGTCCCACATTTCAGCCATCATCTCCGTAAAGAGCTCCATGTGCTCTTCTTGCTGATCTGTTTCTAAATAGTGCAACAGGATCTTTTTCTCCCTTGGGCTTGCCAGCCCTTGGCGAAAACGTTCCATGATGCTTTTGATGTATTCTTTATCCTGCACTTTTTTTGCTTATTTATCTATAGAAAGACCGGCAAGGAAAGAACGGCTACTTGAAAGGAAAAAAAATATGAATAATTTTTGGCAAGAAAAATTAGCACTTAGATAAGGGCCAAAGCCAAGCATAAGATACAGCCAAATGCTTCTGGATAGCTCTTATGGTAATAGGTTCGAATCTGCTGCATGGATTTTTTGATGTGATTGCTCACCGTATTGGTAGAAATCTGTAGTTGGTCAGCGATTTCCTGATGACTCAATCCCTCTTCCCGACTCAGTCGGTACACCTTCTGTGCCTGTTGCGGCAGCGCTTCAATCGAACGTGTTAATACCGCATAGCATTCTTGATAATCGATGTATTGTGCAGTGAAATCCTGATGCTGCTCGACTTTGCTTTGCGTTTCGAGAAAATTATCGTAGCGCAACTTTCTTTTCCAGGCATCGAGCATACTGTACCGTACCATGACAAATAAAAGACTCTCAATATTTTTGCTGGCATCTATTTTTTCACGATTTTCCCAAAGCTTGACAAATACCTCCTGAGTCAGTTCCTTTGCCTCCTCCTGAGAACGTAAAAACTTGTACGAAAAGCCAATTACCTTACTACGCATGCGGTAATACAGTTCCTGAAATGCCCTTGTATCTCCCTGACGTAATTTTTCCAATAACTGTTCATTTGTTTCGGTTGCTTTCCTTTTCATAACAAGTATATTGATGGTAATAGCTCAAAGCTAAACAGCGCCTATTAACCCACAGTTAACAGTAGTTTAAGTATCTGTTATATAGTTGTTAATTACTTAAGTGTAGCATATCCTGATCGGTTTGTTCTCGTCTGCTATCAGTCAATATGCGCAGCGAATTTAACGGAGACCGTTTGCTTGCTCGCTGCTTGTCCTGACTCCTATTTCCTTCAATTAGTGCAATAGCGTGTTGGATCAAGGGATCATCAAGAGAAGGCAGAACTTTTAATGGTAAGGCTTCGAGTTCGTTGACATCATATTGTGGCAGTATTCCATTCGCATAATCTCCCGCTCCCAGCGCATTGGACAACTTGTAAATAATCGGATGCATCTCCCAGGGTACCGTTTTCAAGGGCTGCATATCTTTAATAACAAATGAAGCTTCATCTTTTCCTCTTGTTTTCTCTCCTATTGTGACGACATTCACATACGGCTTGAGATTATTGATCAATACTTCTGCTGCTGACGCGGTTGTAGTACCTGTTAAAATGTAGACCTGTTTTAGTTTCAAACTGTTTTCCACAATCTGCTTGTATTGTAATGTACCATCACTGGAAGCACTTTGACCGATACTTTCAGTTTTTCGTCCACCATTTTTATTACCTGTATAGGTAATAAAAGGAGTATCATCAGGTAATCCACTAATCAATCCCGCAATACCTGCAGCCTCAGCAACTTGGCCACCGGGATTATAGCGGAGGTCCAGTACAAGAGCATCTATATTTTCATTTTTTAAAACAGTAAAATCCGATATGGCCGATTGGGCTATGCCGGGACTAAAATCATTGATATAGAGGTAAGCAATTGTCTTGGCATTCAAACGGAAAGTCTCCCGTAAAATGGGCTGCTCCAACAGCATCCCCTTATTTAATTCCACAGTTCGAATATCTTTCAGGGAATTATTTTCAAAAGCAGCTAACGTTAGTCGCCCCTTTTCAGCCGTCAAAAGCTGTTTTTGAAGCTCAGCAGCATTTGCAGTAGTCAATTGCTGCCCATTGATCTTACTGATGTAATCTCCTCGCTTCAATCCATTTCGGGACGCGGGCGAATCCTCGTAAACGTATTTGACAACGGCAAAGACGAGCTTACCATCCGCAGTGCTCAAGGTACTATAATCAAATCCAAATTGATTCCGGTTGGATTTAGGAAGGCTACCAGGATCTCCTGGATTGACCATATAGGAGAAACGGTCATTCGCATGCAATAGAGACTTGAAAAACAGTTGTGGTTCCTGGTCCATGTTGATTTTTTTGGGGAGAGATTCATTCCACAGATAATAGCGGCGAAGGCTATCCAATATCCAGCTGTTGACATAAGCATTGGAACCCACAGGATAACTTGGCGGATCTTTCTTACATCCCAAAAATTGAACGACAAAAAGGAAAATAATCAAATTCAATAGCTGATAGACTTGTTTCATGATATTCACACTAAGCACTTTTTTGACCACTAATTCACATCAACTTAGCCATCTAACATCAACTTATCGTTAGGACTATATTAAGTTTTAAATGAAAGAACATACACTTCGGTTAAGATAATCCAACGGCGTTGTGGAAACGGAAATTGAGGTGCCTAATAGGGAGTTATATAGAAATTTGCAACGGGCTTTGTTGTAAATAGCTTATGAACAAGTTCGCCCTAACTTCGCCCCCCTCCCGACTTGTAAAAAACATACAGGCACGGTGAAAGCACCTTAAAAGGTGGACTCAACGTGGACTTACCGTGCATTCACTCTGCTTACAGGGCGAACATGGTCATAACTTGGTCAGCAGCAGTCCCCTCGATCGGCCGAACCTCATCCATCAAAAATCATCAAGAAACCTGTTTACTCTTTTTCCCCTACCCCTCATATCCTGTCAGCTGACAACTTCATTGCCACTTACAGAGCTTGGCATTGGCGGATTAGATTTTGTTTTATTGTTATTTTATTCTTACTTTGAGAAGGTTTTTGTGGGATACCTATTGTAAACAGAATTAAACTATGAATTTCTCCGCCTGTTCGGATCAGCAAATTTTTGAATCAGTTTGTCAAGGTGAGGAACGGGCGCTACAACACCTGATGCATCGCTTTTGGCAACCACTGTTCAAAACGGCATCTGTCACTATGCAGGATCCCGAAGTATGTCAGGAACTTGTCCAAAACGTATTTATCAATATATGGCGCAACAGGGAGAAAATAAATCTTAAATATTCCATCAAAACCTATCTATTTGGCTGCATTCGTTACGAAGTGTTCCGAAATGTCAAAAAGAAAATGGACCATGTTGAATTGAAAGATTTAGATGAGGACTATGTTGATTCCTTCAACCCCTTGCTAAAATTGGAGTACAGTGAACTGCTGGATTACCTGGATCAAATGATCAACCAGCTTCCTGACAAGTGTAAGGAAATCTTTTACCTCAGCAGAATGGAGCAGCTAAGCCATAAGGAGATTGCTGAGAAGCTAGATATTTCCGTAAAAACAGTAGAAAACCAAATTTCTATTGCATTGAAGCGATTAAAACAAGGTATGCAGAATATGCACATCTTTTTTCAGATTTTCTTTTTCTAGCAAGAACCTGAAATACAACACATTACAACGCAGCCAATCTAATAAAAGACGCTTTTATAGTTTCTTTTTAAAAAAAAGTGCAATTCCTTTTGGGGGTTAATTGAAAAAATGAACTCTATAAGAACGAATCAATTATAGATTTCATGAAAAAACCTGAAATTATAGACTTAATCAAGAAAATTTTGCGTAAGCAATCCGCCGAAGATGAATTGCGTGAAGTAGATGATAGGCTGTTAGATGCATATCATGATGCTACATGGGACGAAGATAAATACGGTCCGGCGGAAAATATAGAAACCCAGATTAAGTACAACGTAGAACAACTTATTCAAGCAGAAGCGGGCAATACTAAAAAATTAAGCACTTTCCGTCGTTATCTCCCCTATGCCGCCTCTTTGTTACTTGCGGCCTCCAGCATTAGCGGATATTATTTCTTTAAAGGTCGGAATACCGACTTACAGCTAACCAATCAAGGGGCCTACCTGAATCCGGGTTCAGAAAAGGCCTCGTTGAAAAATTCAGATGGCAGTAGCCTGGATCTGCAGCAACAGCAGGTTGGAGACACAGTCCCTTTTGGTAAACTAATATTTAAAATTGACCAGGAAGGTAGTATCAGTTATCAGGCAAAGACAACGGAAAAAAATATGCATCCTCAACTCGTCACCTTAGAAACCCCGAAAGGCGGTAAATATCAGATCAATTTAGAAGATGGTACCAAAGTATGGCTCAATGCCGAGAGTAGCCTGATTTTCCCGGAGCATTTTTCTGCTGACCGTCGTCTCGTTCAAGTCAAAGGAGAAGCATATTTTGAAGTTGCCGAATCAAAACACAAACCATTTATTGTGGAGGGCAACGGATTTGGAATACGGGTACTGGGCACGAAGTTTAACGTATCCGATCGGGACAACCATCATATTGCAAAAGTCGCCCTGCTCCAGGGATCAGTAAGTTTAACCTCAAAAGCAGGCCAGACGATGCTCAAACCTGGTGAGCGGGCAAAGATATCTGCTGCAGATGTTCAGATCGATCAATTTGATCCAGAATCCGAAGTCGCCTGGAAGAACAATTATTTTATTTACAAAGATGAAAATATCAAAACCATTATGGCGGATGTAGCGCAATGGTATGACGCCGAAGTGATATTCGAAGGAAAAGATTGGGATGATGTAAACCTCAAAATGAAAGTTTCCCGGAGAGAACGTATTGAAGAAATCTTATCGCTTCTCGAACTAACAAAATCAATCAAATTTAAAATTGTGGAAAGGAGGATCTACGTCAGCAAAAGATAAATCGAAAACTTAAGCCAGGATGCTGTCACATCCTGGCTACGAATAGAGTTTAAAAATTTTCTGTCAAAAATTAATTAACCTTCTAATTCTAAACAAAATTATGAAAATAATACCGGGAAAAGAACAGTACATGTTCTTAATTAAGACCCTATTGATTATGAAGTTCTATCTACTGCTCGCATTTTTTGGCGCTGTTCAGGCTAAAACTCCGGTTTATAGCCAAAAAATGAACCTACATTTTAAAAATAGTAAGGTCGACCTTATTCTCGCGGAAATCAGCAAACAGGCCCAGCTTGACCTGCTTTACGATTCAAAGCTGATCAAGAAAGCGGGCCCTGTCACGCTTAACTTGGAGAATGCCACGTTGAATGAAGCTTTAACGACCCTGTTCCGAAATCAGGCACTTGAATTCGAAGTCATCAAAAAGACTTTGATTATACGCCCTAAAGAGACCAAAGCTGCAGCCCGAACCAGTGAAGTGACCGAAAATCAAAAGGCCATTAATGGTTCGGTTAAAGATCAACAGGGAAAACCACTTGCCGGCGTAACGATACGAATAAAAAATACCCAGATCACGACCACATCCGATGGCCAGGGTAATTTTACCATTGCTCCGCCCTCAGGCTCTGGACAAGTGATCTTGACATTTACCTACGTAGGTTATGAGAGCATTGAACGACAAGCAGACAACAAGGGGTATTTAAATGTGACCCTTGCACTTGCGAATAACAACCTCGATGATGTTGTTGTCGTCGGTTATGGTACACAAAAGAAAATTAACGTTACAGGTGCAGTGAGTTCAGTAAATATGGCCGATATGCGCACACCGGTTCCCAATTTATCGAATGCTTTGGCCGGTAAAGTTGCTGGTATTATCTCCGTGCAATCCAGTGGCGAACCCGGTTATGACAATTCAACTTTTACAATCCGGGGAATCGGAACATATACGGGTAATTCCTCTCCGCTAATTATCATCGATGGTGTACAGCGTGATGATGTCAATGGTGGTTTCGGTGGTTCTTTCAATAATATTGATCCCGAAGATATCTCTAGTATTTCTCTCCTAAAAGATGCTTCATCCACGGCAATGTATGGTGCCAAAGGTGCCAATGGTGTTTTGATTATTACGACCAAAAGAGGTGTCGCTGGCAAACCAAAGATTTCCTTTAAGGCAGAAACGGGCTTTTCCAGTTTTACGAAAACCCCACAAATGCTGGATGGAATAAAATATATGGAACTGCAGAATGAAGCGCGAAGAAATATGGGACTTAATCCCGTCTATACAGACGAATTGATCCAAAAAACAGCCAGTGGACTGGATCCCTATATGTATCCCAATGTGAACTGGATTGATGAAGTATATAAGAAGAATTCCATGCTCACCAATGCCAACATCAACATTACCGGTGGTGGCGAATCGGTGAAATACTATATTTCAGGATCGTATTATAATCAAACCGGTCCTTATAAAGTCCGTAATTTAAACAATTACAATCCGAATCTTGATTTCAAGCGCTATGATTTCCGCAGTAATGTGGATGTCAATTTATCAAAAACTACGTCCGTTCAGCTCAACTTAACGGGGATGTTGGTCAACTCCCGCTATCCCGGTATTGCTGCCGGTGATCTGTGGTATCTGGCTTATGCGACTACACCCGTCGCCTACCCAATTCAATATCCGGACGGTAAATGGGCCGGACCACTTAGCGGTGGCGGCGCCAATCCATTAAATGAGGTACAAAACAATGGCTACTCCAGCGAATTCAAACCCATTGTGCAATCGGTATTGACCATTAATCAAAAATTAGATGCGATTACGGAAGGATTATCCGCTTATGCCCGGTTCTCTTTTGACAGTTATGGTGAATTCAACAACCGTCGTTCAGGGAGAAATGATTTATGGCAGGCGACAGGAAGAACACCCGAGGGGGAACTCATTTTTAATCAAAGCAGAGTTGGTCAGCAATTTTTGGACTATAGTCAAGAATCTTTTGGCCAACGCGTCATGTACTTGGAAGGTAATTTAAACTACGAGCGTACTTTCAATGACCACAAAATCGGCGGGATGTTTCTCTATAATATGCGTAACCGTCTAGTCAGTCTTTCAGGCAGTGTTATTGGCTCTATCCCCTACCGCAACCAAAGTCTGGCTGGGAGGATCAACTACGGATTCCGTGATAAATATCTTGTCGAAGTTAACGCGGGCTATACAGGATCTGAAAATTTCGAAAAGGGTCAAAAATTTGGCCTGTTTCCGTCCGCTTCTGCAGGTTGGGTGATTTCCAGCGAGGAATTTTTTGAACCGTTGAAAAAGACATTCAGCTTATTAAAAATCAGGGGATCCTATGGTGTGGTCGGTAACGATAACATCGGCGATGCTCAAAATCGCTTTCCCTACTTAACGCAGATCGGTGAAGGTGGTTTTACAGGTTTTGGTCTCAATGGTACCTGGGCCGGTGGAAAAACCGAAAGGGTAATGGGTGTAGAAAATCTGACCTGGGAAAAATCCTATAAAACCGGGATCGGTCTTGAAATTGGATTATGGAACAAGCTCAACCTGATCTTTGACGGTTTCGCCGAGCGTCGGAAAAATATTCTGATCCGTAGGGAATCCATTTCATCTATCGCCGGCTATAATAGTCTTTTTGTTTACGCTAATATAGGTGAGATGGACAATAAAGGTATGGATGCCAGCATTGAATACAACGATAAATTTGGGGATGTCGGGCTCCGCCTTTTTGGTAACGTCACCTATAGCCGCAATAAAATTGTTTTTGCCGATGAGCCCGTCAGACGCTACGGTTATCAATCCAAGACAGGAACACGCTATGGCGAATATCAGGGGCATATTGCCATGGGCTACTTTACGAGCAAAGAAGAGGTCGAGTCTGCTCCTCAGCAAAAATTTAACCCCGTGTCTCCGGGAGATATCCGTTACAAAAACTTAAATGCTGAAGACGATAATATCATTGATGCATATGACCGAACCTACCTTGGGAAATCCTGGTTTCCTTCCTGGCTATACGGTGCCGGTTTTTCAGCTTCGTATAAAAACTTTGACCTTTCCGTATTTTTTCAAGGGGTCGCTGATGTGGGTATCATGGCCAATGGCAGTGAAATTCCGGGGAAAGGTATGGGCGTCAATGGGGTCGGCGTGCTCCCCTTTTCGGGATTGGGAATCTATCCCAACAATACCATGTCTATTGTTGAAGACCGATGGACCGCAGAAAATCCACGTCAGGATGCTTACTATCCACGTCTAACCATGGCCAGCGGCAGCGACAACAATTACATCAACAGTACACACTGGTTAAAAGATGGATCTTATATACGGATGAAACAGGCCTCTGTTGGTTATAATATCAAGGCAAAAGGATTGGACAAACTTGGTTTCACTTCGCTTTATGTGTATTCATCGGGCCAAAACCTCCTGACGTTTAGCAAATTCAAAATCTGGGATCCCGAACTGGGAAGCAACGGTGCTAAATATCCATTAAATCGCATGATCACCTTTGGCGTCCGGGCACAGTTTTAACCTAAATCTATACCATAACCATGAAACAGATAACACCAAAATATATCGTATCGGGCCTACTGGCACTGGCCTTATGTCAAAATATGCAAAGCTGCAATTATTTGGACAAGAAACCGGATAACCTCCTCACCTCAGACATGGTCTGGGAGACCCGGGCCAATGCAGAATCTTACTTAAACCAGATCTATAGTTATATCGAAACACCGGTAGACGATTTTACGACCCTGGGAGCCAGCGATGAAACCTCGTGTAATATACCCGTTGTGAACGTCCGGCAAATGGCTGTGGGAAACTGGAATCCACAAAGCAGCTACTGGCAGCATTATTGGAATAACGCATATACTGCCATTAGGCAATCATTTATTTTTGAGGAAAACATCGACAAGGTTCCTGAAGGTGCATTGAGCACAGAACTAAAAGTACAATACAAAGCCGAAGCACGATTTCTGCGGGGCTGGTTCTATTGGAAATTACTACGACAGTATGGTCCTGCGGTATTGCTGAAAGGGACATTGGGTTTGAACGAAGATTTCAACAAATATCCCCGCAATTCTTTTCAGGAATGCGTCGATTACATCAATAGCATGATGGATCTTGCCGCAGCAGACCTTCCTGTGGTATGGTCCGCATCGTCCAATTACGGTCGACCAAGTAAAGGAACCTGTCTGGCTATAAAATCACAGGTGGCGCTATGGGCGGCGAGCCCCTTATGGAATGGAAATCCGCGTTTTGCAAATTTCAAAAATAAGGATGGAAAGGCACTTGCCCCCCTACAGAACGATGCCAATAAATGGCAATTGGCCGCTGATGCTGCAAAAGCCGTTATTGACTTAAATGCCTATAAACTCTTTACCAATCTGGATGAAGGGGATTCAAAATTCGACCCTTACCTCTCTTTCCGTAACCTCTTTTTAACAAACTGGAATAGTGAGATTATTTTTTCTACGCACAAAGCGGATACTTGGCATTGGGGACATGAGAAACGAAGTGCGCCTGAACCCGGTGGGATTGCCATGATGAATGCTACACAAAATGTTGTGGATGCCCACCTGATGCGCAATGGTAAAACCATTGACGATCCCACTTCTGGTTATCGGGAGGATGGTTTCGTCGCAACGGATGATCCCGCTGAATGGGGCAAGAGCCGCGATGGAGTCAATAGAGGTTACATCGCAGGAAATTCCAATATGTATGTAAACCGGGAAGCGCGGTTTTACGTCAATATCCTCTATAATGGTAAGCCTATCTTACCTGCACCGACAGCCGATGACCGCAACTTCTTTTCCTCAGATGGCAATAAGGATGGACGCGGAAGAGCCGAGTTTTATTATTCAGGAAAAGCTGGGCTGGTCCAAAATTCCAATAGCGCCGATAAAACAGGGTATCTTGCACAAAAAAATGTCAGCCCGGCCAGTAATATTCGCCAAGACCGCGCTGTATATCGTCCGTATATTCATATTCGCTTGGCTGAAATCTATTTAAATTATGCCGAATCTCTCAATGAAGTTAATCCGGGCCATCCTGATATTCTGATCTATCTGAACCTCATTCGTCAACGGGCTGGTTTACCTAAACTGGAAACGGTATATCCGCAGGTGGTGGGCAATAAAGATGAACAGCGTAAATGGATTCTTCGCGAGCGACAAATTGAACTCGCTTTTGAAGGTGACCGCTATTTCACCCTCATTCGTCGACTGATGATGGGAAACCCAGCCTCCCGAGCGATATACCGGATGAATATAACTTCAAACGATAACAATCAAGGATTTTTCTATCAGGATTTCTATAAAAGAAATTTATTGCAAAACAGATTCTGGGATGACAAAATGTATCTATTTCCGATTTTCCAAGATGATCTGGACAAGAATACAGCCCTTGTCCAAAACCCAGGCTGGTAATTAGGGTTTGATTTTTACTATTTATAAACCACTCTTAGTTGAGATTTCATTTATGTTACAGCTGTAAATGAAAATTTCAAACAGGGTAAGTCCATCTGGCGGATGGAAAAAAATATTGACAGATGAAATTAATATATAAAAAGATTTTATTCTTCCCCCTGCTCTCCTTTGTGATATTGGTGGGAATATCTTCATGTAAGAAAGATCATATGGGCACAGCTCATGATCCCAATGCGGCCATTGTTGTCACAGATTTCCTTCCAAAGCAAGGTGTCTATGGAACAGAAGTGCTGATCACCGGTGAGAACTTTACAACCGATACCGCTGCGATTTCCGTTAAACTCAATGGTATACCGTTAAAAGTCATTGGCTCAAATGGTACCCAGATCATGGCTATCATACCCAAACGGGCCGGTAGCGGCCCTATTGAAGTGTCTATCGCGGGCAAAACAGGGACATCCAAAGATAGCTACAGCTATATCTATAAAAGGACGGTCAGTACCTTGGCGGGCAACGGAGCCGCGGGATTTGCCAACGGAAAAGGTGCAGATGCAAAGTTTAATTTTGGAGGTGAATCCTGGTACCGCAATGGCGGTATTGCTGTAGATGAGGCGTTAAATGTCTATGTCACTGATCCTGGTAACCACTGTATCCGTAAAATAGATCCTGCCGGAAACGTAAGCACTTTAGCCGGATCTCCAAGTAATGCGGGTTTTGCAGACGGGAAGGGTGGTGAAGCGCGATTCAGCCTCCCTTATGGATTGACTATCGATGAACAGGGTAACCTGTATTGTGTGGATCCCGGAAACTGGGATATCCGCAAGATCACACCCGATGGTACAGCAAAGCTTGTCGCCTGGGCAGCAAGGGAGCCTTGGTTCATTACTTATGACCGCATGTCAAAAAAGCTATATTATAACGCTGTGACCTCCCCTGCTCCTATTTATCAGTTAAATACAGATGGTACAGCCGTAACGAGCGTCATCGATGGATTGAATTTTCCAGCAGGTATGGCTTGCGGTCCAGATGGCAGTCTATACATCTGTCTCCATGGCGACAACCAAATTAGAAAATATGACCCCAAAACCTGGAAGCCGACCATTGTTGTCGGTTCAGGTAAATATGGTTATAAAAATGGAAGCAATACGGTGGCTGAATTTGCACTCCCTTGGGGGATAGCAGCTGACAGCAAAAACAATGTGTATGTTGCCGGAAACGGTACTGCCGGCGGCGATAGCGGTTCCCCCGATCAGAGCATCCGTTTTGTGGATGGCAACACATTTCAGGTAAGTACATTTGCGGGATCGAACATCGCAGGTTTTACCAATGCCGTTGGCGAAGCCGCTTCATTTAATGTGCCTGAAGGCGTTGCAGTGGATAAAAATGGTACGGTCTACGTGATCGACAAAAAGAATAATAGTGTCCGAAAGATTATATCGGAATAACAGAATGGCTGTCCGAGATAGTACGATCGGACAGCCCTCTTTTCTTGATTTTTGTTTGTATTCCTGACAATATCTTTTCCATTTAAGCATCTTAGAGACGCCAAGATCTGTATGGGCTATAAAGATATGGAGGCGTATTTACTTTAGACAGCTTCTTCAACTTTCAACTGATTTAATATGATTTTTAAGCACCTATTTTCGTTGAGCTACGCACTATTACAAGGTTTGCTGTTGTGCGCGGCATGCGGCCATAGTGATCATCTCGATCGTATTCCGACCGACTCGGCCATTCAAAAAAGCAGGTACGTTTCGCTCACAGGTAATGACCAGAACAAGGGTACGGAGAGCCAGCCCTTTCGTACGATCGCTCGCGCTTTGGATGCAATATCAGCGGGTGACACTATTTTTGTGCGTGAAGGTGCTTACCATGAGAAACTATTGATTTCAAAATCGGGAAGTTCAGCCAAGATCATTACGATAAAGTCCTATCCCGGCGAAGCTGTGGCCATTGATGGTGAAGGACTATCCATTTCGGGCACAGAAGCCTTAGTAACGGTCAGAAATTCCCGTTTTATTCAATTCGAGGGTTTTGAAATCCGAAATTTTAAAACACAAGCCAAAGGCAATGACGTGAACGGAATTATTATCGATCAAGGTTCTAAAAACATAACCTTACGAAATAATAGGGTCCATCATATCGAGAATAATGCAAGTCCACAGGATGGCCGAAGCGGACATGGCATTCTGGTCATCGGCAATACCACCGAAGCCTTAAAGGATATTACGGTGGAAGATAATACGATCCACGACTGCAATACGGGTTATTCTGAAAACCTCACCATCAATGGATATGTGGATGGCTTTATAATCAGACGGAACAAAGTATACAATGGTGAAAATATTGGTATTGTTGCAGCTGGTGGCTATGCAGCAAATGCCACGCCAGGTCTGAATTATGCACGTAATGGACTCATCAGCCAAAACGAAGTTTATGATATTGATGGTAGAACTGGTCCCATCCCCGCATTTGCCCAACATAACGGGGCCATTGGGATTTACATCGATGGCGCCCGGGATATCATTGTTGAAAGAAACAGTGTCTATCGCTGTGGAAGGGGAATCGGCCTGGTCAGTGAAACCGACAATTTTCCTACCCGCGACTGTATTGTCAGAAATAACGAGGTCTATAACAACTCACTCGCGGGGATCAGTTTAGGTGGCTACCTAAATTATACTGGTGGGGGTACGTTGAACTGTTATGTTGTGAATAATACCCTATTTCATAACAATATCGACAGGGGCTATTTTGATGAAATTGAAGGTGAAATACGACTTGTTGAGAACTGTATAAACAACATCATCCAAAATAATATTATTGTTGCCAAGCCCAATAGCGTATTTATTCATAAATATACCAATACGGGTAAGTCCAATGCGATTGACTACAATTTATACTTCAGTACTGGAGAAAATCAGTGGATATGGAATGGGAAGGTCATCCGGGATCAACAAACCTGGAAAGCAACCCTCATTGGCGATACGCATGCGATCTTTGGACAGGATCCCGGGTTTATATCAGCGGCACAAGCTGATTTTGGATTAGGGGATTCATCGCCTGCCCTTAACAAGGGAAATTTTATTAGTCAAGCAATCAATGGTGAACTGGATCTGGGGGGAAAGGCAAGATCAAAAGCAAATCGCATTTCCATTGGAGCATTTCAAAAATAATCCTTGAAAAAGAAAATAGGCCAGTCGACACGACTTGTCTACTGGCCTACCTTGCGCTTAATTCGAATGAATGCCCTTTGATTTTAAGAATCGCTGAGTCAAATATTTTCGCACAGGGATATCATATAGTTTTAAACAGACATAAGCGAGCACAATACTCCCAATGACGACCGCTGCGGCACCGGGCAATGATTGCTCAAAGCTGAGGTTTCCATTTTTCACCCAGGCGTAATACAAATAGATAAAAGGATAGTGCACCATATAAAGCGGGTAAGAGATGTCGCCCAAGAATTTAGACAGTTTGTTCGTAAAACTGTCCCCTTCTCCGGAAGCTCCCAAAACTACAAGCAGTGGAAAAACCAGCACACAGCACAGCGTATCATAGAGTCCATTCATCCAGAGATTTTCAGCTCCTCCGATACGCGGAATTGCCAAAAGTGAAACAAGGATAATACTACAGATCCAAAATGCCCCTTTTATCCGAACAGGTTTAAATATTCGAGATAGGAATAAACCTGCGGTAAAGGAAAATAAAAGACGTAATGATCCGGCTGTGAACTCTGTTCCAGTTAGCGAAAATCCCGCACAGATATCGCCTAAGGGGCCCCAGATCGCAAATATGGCTAATCCACATCCAGCAGCGACAACAAGCCCCCCCAGTGCTTTTGTTGAAAATTTACGGATGATCAGCACATAAAGGATATTACCGATATATTCAAAAAACAAGGACCAACTCGGACCATTCAGTGGAAACATCTCCCCTAGCCCTCTTACTTCATGTCCAGGTAGAGCGGGGATCAGCAGTGCATTTAATACGGTCGCCAGCAATAAAGCCGAAACAGTCACCTTGGATACATCCCAAACCGGACAACCCTGAAAATAAAACATAACAGCACCAATAATCGCCCCCATAACAACCATGGGATGAAGGCGTATAATCCGGCGTTTGATAAAATCCATAGCGGTCATCGTTCCCCAGCGGTCATCATAAGCATAACCGACCACGAATCCGGAGAGCATAAAGAAAAAATCGACTGCCAAGTATCCGTGATTAATACGTTGATCCAGGTGGCTGGTGGCAAAAGCTTCGAAAATGTGGAAACATACTACGGTGATGGCGGCAACGCCACGCAGGCCATCGAGCACCTTATAATGTGGTTTGGTATCGGCATACGCGGAAGTAGAAACAGCTGTATTGGACATAAAAATAATAAGATGAGTTTGATTGATTTTCTAAAAACAAAGACGTAAATATAAACAAATTTGGAAAAACACATTGTCTCTGCCGTTCAAACGCATCCCTGTCTATTTAACAACAGGAATATACTCTTTCAGATAGACCTGTTCCTTCCGCATCTCCTGAATATATTCCTTGCTAAAGATTTCTAAAAGTATATCAGAAATAGCTGTGCTGGTCGGACCATCCTCTTCGGATTCACCAAATGAAAAGATCTGCTCCTCCGTCCGATCTTTCTTCGTTAGGAAATAATAAAAATCTGGACTTTCCCAGCCTTTTATACCTGATCCAGCTTCTTCCGATAGATGGAGAGCTGTATATGTTTTTTGTAGAAAATCCTGAAGACTCTGGTAATCAGTTTTGTTTTTTGATGTTTTAGTCGCATATAAATAAGCAAATTTACCATCCTTATTTTCCGCCATCGCTAACGCGGGAAAAACGACGCCATTCAACATGGCCAAAGTATCTTTATCTTCGTTGTAAGACATCGTATTATACCGGTAACCATAATATTTTTTCGGTTTTAGCTTTTTGGTCTCCCAGCCTGAAATAGACTCCAGATAAAAGGGTGTCGGCAGGCTTCCCTCACTGTCAAAGATCGCTAGGGTATCTTTTTTAAACATGGCCGTTTCGAACGCCTCTTTTAGCGCTTTCTTATCCATTTCCTTCACATCAGCAGCTAACATGGATTCTGTTTTCTTGATTTTTGGCGCATAAAAAGCCGAGACGTCAAAGCTTGGATCCAATTTGTCCAGCAATACGACATCGGGTTCCTGCGATTGACAAGAATATAACAATGTCGATAAAAGCAGTAAAAAAAGAATACTTTTATGTGTAGAACTAAATAGCTTCATGGTTAAAATTGCTCAAAATATCTTCTTATTTTCTATCTTAAAACAAATTGTTAAAGATGTCCAAATATACTGAGTACCACCTGATGTTAACAATAATATTTACAATCCGCGGCAACCGATTGAAAAAGCATTATTTATGATTTAAGAGTAAGACATTTATTGCTCAAAAAAGTAAAAAAATAAATCCGGAGTTATTTAAGATGTAGCGGGTATTGATTATATTTGAGAGTACATGAACCACAATCCTTTATGTCAATCGTTTACGACAGTATACTAAATCACATCAGTCAATATAGTAACTTATCGGATCAGGAAAAAGAACGCTTTTGCGCAGCATTGACCTATAAAAAAATACGCCGCAGACAATATTTACTACAAGAAGGCAACATCTGTACACGCGAATGTTTTGTCATCAAAGGCGCTCTGAGGCAATATGAGGTTAGTCCCAACGGTCGGGAGAATACCGTGCAATTTGCTTTTGAAAACTGGTGGATTTCAGATTGGTATAGCACCTTGCACGCTCAGCCTTCGGTTTACAATATCGATGCATTGGAAGATACCGAAGTATTCTTAATAGAAAAAAACAAGCTGGAAGAGCTATTTATGGAAATACCGGCTTTAGAAAGCTATTTTCGGAAAATATTTCTAAAAGCATTTGTTTCCCTCCAGAAAAGAATACTATTTCAGCAGAAAACAGCGGAGGAAAGGTATCATGAGTTTATGAAATGTTATCATTGGTTTGAACAGCGTATCTCCCAACAACATATCGCGTCTTTTCTCGGTATTACTCGAGAATCGCTGAGTAGACTCAAGGGACAACAGTATAAAAGTGTATAAATCTGTGACAAATCGCACCGATTTTATTTATCAAATAGCACAGGTTTACACATTAATTTCGAATTAAATTTGTTCATCATATATCATAACAAGATGAACAAAAAGATTAAACAATGTTTGCATTCAACGGACAATAGCTGGACGCCCTTTATTTTGCGGCTAACCTTAGGGCTCGTTCTATTTCCACATGCTGCTCAAAAACTATTTGGTTGGTTTGACGGTCCCGGGTTGCAGGGCGAGATTGACTACATGACCAGTCATGTCAATCTCCCGATGTTCTTAGTCGTTAGTGCAATCGCAGTTGAATGCCTGGGAACGTTTTTTATCCTATTTGGATTTTTGACCAGACTCACCAGTATTGCTATTTTTTTCCTATTTATTGGTATGATCGTGGTCGATCACGCCGCACATGGTTTTTTTATGAATTGGTTTGGAAAAATGCCGGCCGGTGCCGAAGGGTTTGAATATCATTTACTGGTGCTGGGAATCTGTCTCGCGCTCATCCTACAAGGTGGGGGTAGATATTCGCTGGATAAATTATGGGGTTCAAAGTCTTAGAACAGTCGTGATCAGTAGTAAATCACTTAAATTTGCGTTTTATCGAAACAGTCCAGCCTGCTTTACACCGTACATTATCAACATAGAATGGGTTCACTTCAAAGGTTGAAATGAACCCATTTTACTTTATTTCATTCGTCCCTGTTTTTACAGATTCACTACTCAGGGATTTGTTATGATTTTTCGGATAACTCCTTTTCCACTCTTAGCATTATTGTTTTGTACCTTCCAACGTCGACACACTCTTTGCTGGAATGGTCAAACTATAAACAGCATTTGCTGTTGGTGCCACAACACCGGCTAGGCCCCAATGCCCTGCACTGGTCGCTGTCGTCTGATAGTTGGATAGTTGTCCCCCTACAAAACCTGACAGATTGATATCCAAAGGCACACTACTGCTACCTGTATTTGTCACGACCATGGCAAATTTACCTGTTTGCGGATCTTTATAAGCTGATATAAGCAATCCATTCGCATTTTGGACGGCAACGTTGATGCGTTTGTAATTGGCTTTAACAAATCTGGAATAGTGTCCCAATACATCATACGCTTTGGTAAATTCCAACGACCCATCACTTCGTGTACAGATTAAAGCCTCATTGTTTTGAAATGCGAGCATCCCAAGCCAGAAAATATAAGCACTGGCGTCACAATCTGCGAGCAATTTGTGCATATTTACCGCAAGCTTCAATCCACCTTCAATTCCAGCATCATAATTTCCGCCATCGTCCGATGCTTCGGTTACCCACATTGGTTTACCACCCGTAGCGAAAGTCCACTTTGATGGGTTTTGGTTAAACCCTCTTTTTCCACCGATCAACTCGGTAATTTCAACGTAACCATGTCCTGCCAGAATATCGACATTACTCCTATCCATGCCAGAAAGGAAGGTATTGGCTGTACCCCAAGCCGCATTTTCAGATGCGATGATTTTGGTGCTTTGTAAGCCTTCTTCATTTAAAGCTGGTCTCAGGTTGTTTGTGACAAACTCACCAAGCTTGTTTGAAGCCCAATAGGATGCGTCCCAATCCGAAAATACGTTTTCCGGTTCATTCGTTGGCGATATGGCGTTAATAGTAATACCCTCATTCTGATAAGCCTTCGCAAAACCTGCCAAATAACGGGCAAATAAAGTCGAGGAGGTATTCAGATTAAGTCCATTAAACCATTTACCACTGATACTATTGGGATTTGTCTTCATATAAAGCGGCGGTGTCCAGGTGCTCGCGATAATAACCGGAACCTGAAATCTTTCCTTTGCTTTTTTTAGAATCCACAGCTGGCCCAGATGCTCACGCGCATCTGCTGAGAGCGCCTGATAAGCCGGACTACTAACCGCAACATCGATATCAACCCCCTCTGGCTTAATGGTCACCACCCGACTCTGTTGATCGAAGGGGTAGGTATGTAATACCTTGCCGCGCAATATATTCAACTTCAATCCCGAATTCCCCCAAAGATAATCCAAAATACTATCCCTTTTCGGAGATTCAAAGAAAGGCACAATACGACCACCAAAGGCACCGAAACCGTCTATTTTTTGACGTTCCTGGTTCCATTCCACAACGGCAGTTGTCGTTACTGCAGCAGCCTGCGCATTTAACTGATTCAAAGGATTCACCGCATCATCTTCCTTTGTCGATAATACCTGCTTTTGACACCCCGTAAAACATAGAGATACCAGTAATCCGATACAAGAAACGGATTTAAAAACCAATTGATTTCTGTTCATAAATTTTTGTTTATTAATTTGCAATAACAGTTTATCTCTAAATACAAGTTGTGGTAAAATTGTTTTATCAAATTTCAAACAAAATATTTTTTATTTGAAATTTAACGACACAGTCAACTAAGCAACAATAAGCGATCAGCATATTAACATATTATAAAAAATGAACGATTTTATACTTGACTTTGAATCTCTCCTAGAAAAATTCCCTGCCGAAGTTTCGACTATAGATACAGCGGCATTTCATGAGAAGTCAATTCCGGAAAAGTGGAGCAAGAAAGAAATTTTAGGACACCTGATTGATAGCGCCATGACAAACTATCTCCGGTTTATAAGAGCTCAATCTGAAGAAAACCCCCAGATTTTTTATGTGCAGGATATGTTTTGTGAAAATGCAAATTATCAGCAATCTGAAACCAAACAATTGCTTGATCTCTGGTTATCTCTCAACAGGCAACTTTTATTTCTATTTAAAACTGTGCTTGCAAAAAATTTAACCATGCGAAAGTGTAATGACTTAACACTTGCCTTTTTGATGGAAGATTATGTAGCCCACCTAAATCACCATCGGCATCAGATACTAGCTTAATCGTAAAAAAAGTCTAGTCCAAATAATCAGATGATGCTAAGGACTAGACAAAATATTGCTTACTTTTTATTCCACCAATGATAGTAGTTGTGCGCAGCATCATATTCAAAGCCGCAACGTGGGTATAGCGCATTTCCAATATGATTTGTTTTTTCTGTTTCGAGCATTAACCCGCATGCATCGGTTTCGGCACACCATTTTTTGCTCTGCTCTATCAGTGCGACTGAAAGTCCCTTACCACGATAATCTTGGTGGACATACAGATCGCTCAGTAACCATTGCATTTCCAATTTAGTGTAATGAAACAATTTATACAATTGTACAAACCCCACAGCTTTACCGTCCACCATGGCGAGAAAAACAATTGATTCGTCCTTCAGAAACCGCTCTTTTAAAAACATCTTCCCTTTTTCCAGATCCGATTCCTGACGGTAAAAAATCCGATAAAGGTTAAACAGTTCTGCTGTTTCATTCAGGTCTTCAAGACTGGCTCTTTTGATTTGATAATTCATTTTAGTAAATATTTTGATTTATGCAGCCAAAAATATCCGTTAAAAGAATTCACATTCTCATCCAGATTTGAGATGGTGGATAGTCCAGTCATTAAACAACAAAGGAAGGCTTCTTGTTTATTCCGAAACAGGTGAAGCGTTCTCAAATTGGCCCTTGTATCTGTTTCTATAATCTATGGGCGTGATTGCGGTTATTTTCCGTAGATCACATATTGTTATAGTTAATAACTGATATGCATTATGGCTGGAGCAAATTTGAATCCTATAGTCATTATATAAATCAGTTTTCGTCCACGATTTTTTTGGAAAAATAATAGTCGAGGAAATCGGCGTTTTTGTTTACAAACATATGGATCATCTTTTGAGACAGTTCGGTGTATGATCGAATATAAAATCTGTTCGGACGAATTGTAAATGTACGACCTATCGACTGTTGCACACGATTATATTTACGCATAATCTATCGTTTTGCATTGCTTTTGATCAATTAATAGGTTGATCTAGAATAGGTAAAAAATAGATCTTCACTTATAAGGAGCTTATGATTAATGAGGTGCAGTCTGAAAAGATTTATTATCATCCGAACTGGAAAAGAATCACGATCGCTATTCTTTTAGTGCTCATTGGGATAGCAACATTATGGGTAGAACTGGCTCCTTTTTGGGGATGCATATCATGGCTACCATTAAAGCTGATATGCATCCTGATCGGGTTTTGGTCGCTAATGAACCGCAAAAAAGCCATTCGGGCGAAAACAGATACAAGGGGATTTTATTTCAAAAGAATGCCCACAAGACATACGTTCAAAAAGGCCTTCGCTGATCTTGATTTATTGGTGTTTGTACCTTTCGTACAAATTGTCGACATCCGGATGACTGCAAATCTCTGGAAAGGGACAAGGCTCGAATTAGAAACAACCCAAGGAAGAGAAGTTCTCACGACATTAAATGTATTGAGTAAAAAAGAGAAACAGCAGATTTATCAAACTATCAAAAGATTTGGTATCGCGAATGAGGCATATACCGGAAGAAATAGGAAAGATTGATTACTAAAAATCTGCTGTAACTCCTCCTTTAGCTGATGTTGTCCGATAACAGTTGGTCCACATATTCCCTGATTTCTTCTGGCAACATCAGATAAACCGGAGTTTTTAGATTCTCTCTACTGGCCTCCCCTTCAACAAAAATGTTTCTAAATCCTTCATTAAGCCATTTTCCCTCATCTTCCAAATAAGTTTTATATTTACTATCCAAAATTTCGATAATCTTTTTATGCTCTTTCATGTGTTCCGTCATTTATCTTATTGTAAACTGCATCTAAAAATATTCGACAGGGGAACATCAACATTGGTGCCACTCCTGTCCCGGATTTTCGAATGAGGACGGGAAATAGAAAATTTTAAGATTTCTTAACATCTTCAGCGATTTGCTTACTTATAGATTATTATCAATTTTTATTTTGTAAATTTAAACTAGCTGTATAGCTAGATGAATGGACTTTATTCTCGGTTTTTTTTATATAGTTCTTTTATAAATCGGTTGATATGATATTGATTGCAGTACTACTACCTTGGTTATCCTTTTTTTTAAGGGGTAAAATATTCAGTGGAATTATTTGTTTAATCCTCCAACTTACTATATTGGGCTGGTTGCCCGCTGCCATATGGGCCGTTGCTTCACGTGTTGATGGTAAAAATCAGCAGCGCATACGAAGTTTGGAACGTAGTATGCGCCGTTAATGCCTCATATGCTACACTAAAATCGCTTCAGCCCAACACACATGTACTGAATAGGGAGATGCTATTCGCTCTCAAGAAATTTTTGAATCTGAGCAATGGTAAAATCAATTAGGCTGTTATCAACCTCCCCATTAAAATCTTTCATGATATAGTTACCGTGATTGGCCGGAAGGATCATGAGTCGGGCATTCGGAATCTGCTTTTGCATTTCCGCTAAATGCTGTCCTTTGACTACATCTTGGTCTCCGCCGATCAGAAATACTGGACAGGATATATTTTCCAAGGTGCCCGGTTCAAAATCCTGAAAATTTATCATTCGTTGGCTATCCTTTTCATACATATTTTTAAACTTTTCGGGATCCGGATTCAATTTCAAAAAATTTTCCTTCAAATAAGGCGGCATCACCTCAATCGTTGAAGCCAACATACTATCAAAAAAACCGTCCAGCAAGCCCTCTCTTTTGGTGTTACCCGAAGCAGCAATTAATTTATCTACCCTATCCGGGAAAAGGGAAGCGAGTTTCAAAATGGTCGTTGCACCATTACTGAAACCTAAAAATGAGGTTTTAATGATCTTTAGGTAATCCAAAACCGCAATAATGTCCCTTGCATCCTGTTCAAATGTTTCCGGAACCGCCCTATGCTCCGATCGACCATGATTTTGCATATCGAGCAAAATCAATTGATAGCGATCTTGCAATCTCGTGACGGTCTCTTCAAAATCACAAAATCCTGAGGATCCACCGCCGTGGATAAGCACAAGAGGCTTTCCGGTTCCATATATTTCGTAGTATAGCTTTATCCCATTCGCTGCTACATAGCCTGAGTGATTGTTCAACGTGCTCATTATTTATTTTAATTAGTTTGTCTATTTAAGATCTAGCTTTATCTGCTTTCTACAAATTTTTTAAAGTTGACAAGTACGGAGTCCGTGAAATTCTGCTGAAGATCCAGCGGTGTCACCGCATCTGGTTCAAACGTTTCCCTTATAATCGTATTTTGATCGATAGCCTGAAATTCAACAATACAGTTCCTTCCGCCACTGGTACTTTCAATATATTCGAATGGGATAATACGATCATACACGCCACGATAATCAAAGCCTTCATGATCAACTTGCCTTTCCATCCGAAAATTAAATTGCCCCCCCTCCCTAAAATCGTTCTCTGCCTCCGGACAATGCCAATCATCAAATGGAATATTCCATTGTTTTATGGAAGCCGGTCCAATCCAGTGCTCCCAGACATCTTCGAGTGGTTTCTCTACCAAAACAACTGAAACAAGGGGATTTTTCCTTGAGTTTGCGTTTTCCATATGTTATTTTTTAGATTAAAATGCGACCTGCGAGTTAATTTCCAACGTTTATTGAACAAATATTTCAACCCTGCCTTCGGACATAAAAAGTTATGACTGCTCGCAATATTAGCTGCAATACAATAATAATAAACAGCGCATTAAATTAACTTGCCCTATGACAATATTTACGGCTCATTTAATTTTTTCAAAACAAGGGGATCAATTTGGCAAGTATGGTATATTTATTGCGTTGCAGAACAAAACATATAAAAAACCGATTAAAATGAAAAAAATAGCATTTTTAGCACTATGTGTTACCCTATTTGCAGGATGTAATAATGTACAGCAACCGAACTCTGCTGAAAAAACAGACAGTCTAGCCAAAGAAGAAACAGCATCTATCGGCGGAGATAAGGATGAACATGGATGTCTTGTGGGGGCAGGCCAAACCTGGAGTGAAGTTAAACAGGGATGTATTCAGGTCTTTAATGTAGGCACGCGGCTGAATCCTGTCGATGTTAAGGAAGGGGATGCTATTATCAGTGCATTTGTTGTTGCTAATGACGATAAATCCAAACTGGAATTATTTCTACCGGACGACAATAAAACAACGATTATTTTGGACAAAACTGAAAACAACACCTACCAAAAGGATACCTATAAGTATGATGCTGATAAATCGGATTTATATGTAAATGGTACTGTAAAATATAAAGGTGAGGTTAAAAAATAACGTCACTCGAACTTTATTGGAAGTATATGGGAATGCCAATGCTAATCACATTGGCATTTTTTATTGTCTATTTTTTTATTGATCCGCTTTTTTATTTAAGATATCCATCAGCCCGCTAAATTCAGTTGATTGGTCAGGATCCTCTTGTAGATTCTCCTATCTATAACGAATGGCTATCTAGCTATTCAATTTCGAAGACTGCCTGTATCTCTACAGATGAGTTTACCGGTAAAGATGAAGCTCCAAAAGTTGCCCGGGCATGTTTCCCTTTTTCGCCAAAAATAGTAACAGCAAGATTTGATGCCACATTCATCAGGTCTGCATGTTTACTATAATCGTCTTTCGTATTGAAAATCCCAGTTAACTGTACGCAGCGTCTGACCCGGTTTAGATTTCCGCCAACTGCCTCATTAAGGACAGAAAGTACATTCAGCATTGTTATTGCGGTAGCATCTTTCACTTCCTGCTCATTTACCTCTACTCCTAATTTTCCGGGTTTAAATATTTTACCATCCTTAAGGGCCACCTGATTGATAAAGACCAAATTTCCTGAACGCACATAAGGTTGATAATTTCCTGCTGGCTGGGGCACTTTTGGGAGTACAATATTATTTTCCCGTAAGCGATTATGGATAGATACCACATCCTGGTTGGCTGGGCTACTGTTTTTATCAAGAGCCTTATTTTCCCTTGTACCCGCTAGACCTAAGGCAACTTTCGCAAAGTTCATTCCCTGCAGCTCGGCGAGATAGCGCTCACCTCGGCTGGGTCTTTCGTTGGCTGTCAATGAAGCAAGACTTGTTGTTCCCAAGACTGTATTTCCCTGGGGAATGGATTTATCTATTTTGTCATTCCCCATAATACCGGTGGGAACCAGGATCATGCCATGTACCGCCAGGCTATTCCAGAACGACTGCAATGCCAATTCCTTCCCTGCACCAGTCCCAGCAGACATAAACACGGTAGCAGGGATCCCCTCCAAGGCGTGTTGAGACCACAGATCTACTGTTTTGGACAGGAACTCGCTCATTGCTGTACTTATATTGCCAAAATAAACCGGCGATCCAAAAGCAATTCCATCATAATTGGGAAGTTCTTCTACTGTTGCCACCGCAAGACTACGCAGCTTTGGTTCAGATGATGGTTTCACCAGTTTAACCACAGCCTGTATCTTACCGCTACGCTCGATACCTTTTGCAAGCTCCTTGGCTAATTCATACGTTCCGCCTTTATCGGAATGAATAAGAACCAAGACCTGTGTTTTATGAGCCTGCGCCATAACAACATTGGTCAACACAGCTAACACTACTCCAATAAAGGAAGCATATAATTTTCTCATCTTAAATTACTTATTAAATCTGACACAAAATTAAAAACGCCTTCTTTATCTATTTTGCCAAAAATTATACGCAAAACGACAGCTAGAAATAGCGCATAAAGCAATAGGGAGTATATAAATTTTCTATATCTTTAAACTAATATATTTTTTTTAAAATGATCGAAACTAATGCTTGTTTTCAGGTTGCAATAGAGAACGCTTCTCACTTTAATTATAGCTTCTGTTTCCATAAGCTGTCGCTGGTGGAAAAAATAAAAATCACCGCGATCACCCAGGATATTGAACAGGTCAAAATTGAGATTACTTCTGAAATCGGATTGTTTAGCCCTTACACATTCCATATAGACAGATTTTTGGAAGGAACACCAGTAACACTGGAAAATTTAGCTTTCGATTACAACATTCCATTTATCCGGAATCTGGTAGAGAAAGATCTGGATACGCTTACCTGTACGATTTATGCCAAAAATGAAATCTTATATCAGCAAAAATTCAGCGTAAACGTATTACCGATGGATTATTTTGGCGGATTAAGTAAATACCCCGAGTTATTGGCTTCTTACGTTTTACCCAATCACGATATTATCTACACAATTAAAGCAGAGGCGGTCAAAATTCTTGAAAAAAACAGGTTAACGCCGGCGTTTTTGGGTTATCAATCCAATAGCAAAGATCGTGTCCTGCAAGAAGTAATGGCGCTATATCAGGCTATTCTACATATCAATATTACCTACAGTGCCATGCCCACAAGTTTTGAAACTGAAGGTCAGCGTATTCGTCTGGTCGATCAGATCTGGGAAACGAAGTTTGGGAACTGTATCGATATCTCTCTATTATTTGCCGCCTGTCTGGAAGCAATCGATCTGAATCCGATTCTTATTGTCACCCGAGGGCATGCATTTATAGGCGTTTGGCTCAGCGACCAGCGCCTGGAAGCTGTTGTCAATTATGATCAAGCCGCTATTTCGAAACGGATCGCGCATGGAATTGATGATATCGCTTTGATCGAGTCTACCCATTTATGTCGAGGAAATGCCTTTACCATGCGGGAAGCAATGAATATCGCCGAAACGCAACTATTACATGCAAACAATTTTATCTTATCCCTGGATATCAAACATGCCCGTTCACATGGGATCCTTCCGTTACCTTTTACAGGAAGGGAGGAGCTGAACAGTGCAACAATAAACAATACCCCTAGATCAGCAAAAAACCAGGCTATCGATTATTTCAACATCGATGACAACAAATTGGATCTCGTTCTCAGTGAAGTCAAAGATTTAACAAAACAAAAAGTCTGGGAACGAAAGTTGCTCGACCTTTCACTCAGAAATAACCTATTGAATCTCCGGTTCACTAAAAGTATGTTACAAATAGTAGATCTGAAAACCAATCTTTTGGAAGATCATCTATCGAACGGAAAATCACTTACCATACACCCCAACAACGGTCAAGAGGTTTTACGTCGTTACAATCTTTATTCAGAACCTTTACATTCCTCGGAGCCATTGTTCAAGCTCGCCGATGATGAATTCCGATACAACCGCTTACTAACCTATTACCATCAAGATGATCTAGATATTATTTTAACACACCTGTACCGCAATGCGAAGTTGGCCGAAGAAGAAAACGGAAAGAGTACCTTGTATCTGGGGGTAGGCTTATTGAAGTGGTTTGAACCCAAAAACAATCAACAGCCTAGACTTGCCCCTGTCCTATTGATTCCTGTTGAATTATCACGCAGATCTGTAAACAGCAAGTTTACGCTCCGAAGCCGTGAAGAGGAAACCATGATCAATATTACATTACTGGAATATCTCAAACAGGAATTTAAGCTTAACCTCAATGCGCTTGAGGTGCTACCTATGGATGAGTCGGGGGTTGACGTCCAAAAAGTATTTGCCATTTTAAGAAAGTCTATTTTAAACCTGGAAGGATGGGATATTCAGGAACAGGTTGTCCTTGGAAACTTCTCCTTTAACAAGCTTATTCTATGGCAAGACTTATCCAAATATGCCGAAGAAATTAAAAAAAGTACCATTGTAAAGAGCTTGATTGACGGGCGGCTTTCGGACCTATTGGATATTACCGGCGATTCAGAAAATCTGGAGCAGCTCCCTTCCTCTTTATTAACGCTGCCCATTCCAACAGACAATTCACAACTTGAAGCTGTACGTCATTCCAATGCAAATAAGAGCTTTGTATTACATGGCCCTCCTGGTACGGGTAAATCCCAGACGATCACCAATATTATTGCAAATGCACTAGCGAATGACAAAAAAGTGCTTTTTGTCGCTGCTAAAAAGGCTGCTTTGGATGTGGTACATCGCCGTCTGGAAAAAATTGGCTTAGGCTCCTTCTGTCTAGAGTTACATTCAAATAAATCCAAAAAATCAGATGTCTTACGGCAATTGGAACAGAGCCTGGAAACACCCAAATATCAAAGCCATATCGATTTTCAGGAAGAAGCGCAACGTATCGACCAGCGCAAAGCAACATTAAGTCAATATGTCGACGCATTACATCGGCCCTTTGCAGTAGGCTGGAGCCTGTATGATTCAATTTCTTATTTGGACAGTCACCAGATCGAAATCAACACGGACTGGTTACTCTCCTTGCAGCTCGAACATATTGACAAAAAAACCTGGAATAACTGGCAGGACTGGGCAATCCCGTTCGGAGAATTAACGTATAAATTACCCGCTATCGACAATCATCCATTGCAGTTGATCCACTTGAAGGATCAGAACTTTGCCCATAAAAATAATATCGAGAAATCTATCGAAGAGTACATACAGGCATACTTTGAGACAACAAAAGCCCTATCGGACCTGCAATTGAATCTCACCAACAATTGGATAGAAAACAAGGTCCCGCTATATACACTTCTCGAAAAGATTGGTCAATTTTCGGCGCATCAGAGTATTGTCAATGTTTGCTTTGATGTTCGCCAAAAGAATTTACTTGATCATTGGATTGAATTGCAAAGCCAAAAACAGACGCTAGAAAATACGCTTGTTACAGATTTTGGCAACCGAATATTTACGACCGACTGGAATCTGATTGAATCCACCTGGAATCAGTCAAAGCATTCCTGGTTTCTGCCCAAATGGCTGAAACAACGTAAAGTAAAAAAATTTTTAAATGGTTTTGCTACTAACAAAATCACTTCCGAACAGCAGGTTGATCAGTTCTTTTATCAAAAGAATTCCTTTGATCGGATTTCAAAGAATTTAGCAGAGCCACAATTTTATCCGATAAACGAGGCGACGAGTTATTATCTCCTAGGCAATACTTATAACTTAGCTTCACTACAACAGCATCAGCAAGAATTGCGGGCATTCACCGAACTGGCACAACAGCTCAGGTTTGAAAACTTTCAATCTTGGCTCAGTTATTTACTCGCACATATAGATCTAAAGTTGAGCATACCTGCACTTATTGTAACGCTCCAGCATTACGCAGATAAGCATCAGGCTATTTCGACATTTTTAGTTCATATTCCAGAGATTGATGTTTTAGAGCAAATAAAGCAGCATTTAGATCAACTTGAGGACTGGATCCGATACAACTACTATAAGGATCAGGGTATAAAGCTGGGACTATCCTGGTTGATCGATCTACTGGAATCGAATAAAATCAATAAAGACGCACTGAGTAGGGATATGGAAAGTGTATTGCATCTCAATTACTTTGTAAATTCTTTGGATCAGTCCAGCATTTTAAATGGTTTTGATGCAGCTGTATATGATGCACAGATTTTACAATACAAGACACTTCATCAGGAGTTTACGCGATTGGCGCGGGAACAATTGGTTTTAGAGCTCAGTAACAAAATCCCCAACCTCTCCCAAGAAGCAGTTCATAGTTCAGAAATTGGCATCTTACAACGGGCAATCCGAAATCGAGGTCGCGGAGTCAGTATCCGTCATTTGTTTGATCAGATTTCAACTTTACTCCCGCGTTTAAAACCCTGTATGCTGATGAGTCCAATTTCGGTCGCCCAATATTTTGATGTCAATACCGATCATTTCGATCTGGTTATTTTTGATGAAGCATCGCAGCTACCGACATCGGAAGCTATCAGTGCCCTTGCCCGGGCTAAACAGGCCATTATTGTGGGGGATCCGAAACAAATGCCACCAACAAGCTTCTTTGCCAGCAATAAAATTGACGAAGATCATCTTGAATTAGAAGATCTGGAAAGCATCCTGGATGATACCCTCGCCCTGTCCGTTCCATCTAAATACCTATTGCGACATTACCGTAGTAAACATGAAAGCCTGATTTCATTCAGTAACGCTAATTTTTATGAAAACAAATTGTTAACATTTCCGTCCCATGACGATCAGGATAAGAAAGTAAGTTTTCAATTTATCGATGGCCATTATGACAAGGGGAAAACCCGAACCAACCTCAAGGAGGCCGAGGCAGTTATCCAATATATCAAGCAGCATTTGGAACATCATCCCCATCGCTCCCTTGGTGTTGTCACGTTTAGTCAAACGCAGCAGAATTTGATTGAAGATTTGTTGCAGTCATTATTTTCAGCGCATCCCGACTTAGAGGAAACAGCACTACAGGGAGATGAACCTATTTTTATTAAAAATTTAGAAAATGTCCAGGGTGACGAGCGTGATTTTATTCTATTTTCCATTGGCTACGGGCCAGACGAAGATGGCAAGGTTTCGATGAATTTTGGCCCCTTGAATCGCGATGGGGGTTGGCGCAGGCTTAATGTCGCTGTGACCCGTGCGCGATACGAAATGCGTGTTTTCTCCTCACTAAAAGGAGATCAGATTGATTTAAACCGTACCAGTTCAGCTGGTGTGGAGGGGCTAAAAGCCTTTTTGAACTTCGCCGAAAAAGGTGTATTGCAGCAAACTGAAGCCATAGCCCATGATCAGGAAAAATATACGCTTATCCGATCGATCGCGAAATATTTAGAACGACATGGTCTAAAAGTGAAAACAAATATTGGTACTTCGGGCTATCGCGTTGATATTGGTATTGTGGATCCGATACATACACATCAATATATTCTGGGAATATTGGTTGACGGGAAAAACTACTTCAATACACAAACAACCAATGACAGGGAATTGCTTATTCCGAACGTACTACAATCACTGGGCTGGAATATTTACCGCATCTGGACCTTAGATTGGATAAAAAACAAAGATAAAATACTGAATGAGATTAAAGCGGAAATTCAACGCATCGTCAATGACACAACGGCAAAAGAGCCTATCATCATCGATGCTTCCCAAATAAAGTCAAAAACCACGCTTTCAGTGTTATCCGACAATGCAATTGTTTCGACTAAAATGCAACCTTATATAAGTGCCAAAGTCAATCCAATGACCATAGTAAGTCCAGAATTAATCTATGATGAGGCTTATCGAGCGGTATTGAGTGAGCAGATCCGGACGATCATCCGCGCGGAATCTCCAATTAGTCAAAATTATCTCTTTCGCAAAGTGCTACGTCTATGGAACATCACAAGAGCCACATCAAAACTTGTCCAGTATTTAACTGAACTCACGAGAAAATTGCCCGGAGTAAAGGAGGAAATTTCCCATCAAAGTTTTTATTGGGATCAGGAACAATCGGACTCAGCGCTGACCTATTACCGCGACAATACCCTCGAAAAACGGCCGATCGAAGATATTGCGCCTGAGGAAATAGAGCTCGCACTGATCGAGGTCATGGACAACAGCCTCAGTCTATTAAGAGAGGATCTTATACGCGCCACAGCCAGAGCATTCGCCTTTTCGAAGACCGGCGCTCAAATTGATGGCATTATCGACAATTCAATTGATAAGCTGCTACAACAGGGCTATTGGAAATCAATAAAGGGGAGAATTGTTGTCATATAGATCAGGTTGAGTAGCCTGATCTATCATCTTTTCAATATCCGATGTAAGGAGCCGGATTATTTTTATTGGATTCCCATCATTTTGGCGTCGAAAAATTTCTGCTTGCATCAATGCGAAAATGAAGATTATTCTCAAATTGGATAACCTTCATTTTCGCTACATTGTCCAAAGACTCCATTTCGATTTTATCGCAGCAGGGTTTGTTTGCGCTATTTTCTTATAAAATTTAACAAAATCTTTATTCCATAGGGTATAGTTGTGCGTAAACTTAAATACTATTTTGTGATTGTCAGCTTTTTGAATAATGACCTGCCAGACCCTATCATTGGTAATTGTTAGCGAAGTCTTGCTCAGTTCGATAATATCCGCCAGCGGGAAAACCGCCTTTCTTTGCTGTTTATTATCAATAGCATAAAAGTTTACATCATCAAAATAGAAATCTTCATCGCTGACAAGATTATCTTCCAAGCCAAACAGGAAAGGACGGGATGAAATCTTTCTGATCTGTTGTCCTACGATATCAGCTGAAGCTTCATAACTGATCTGATTATTTTCGGGTTTAAATCCAGCAGTATACTTCCTGAAAATTAGGCTAAATAGTACAATAAAGAGTACCAAACCTGTCAAAAATATAAGGTATAAATACATTCTTCTCTTTGTTAAGCGACATTTGTGTTTCTCTCCAGACATCAAAAGAACGTCTACATATCTAATTCGGCAATTAATTAACTGCGCTAAATTATCAAATTTAATTCAATATACAGATTTCGGTTGCCGACGGGGAAATAAGATAGGGATATATGTAAGACTAGCTTCCACAGTTGATATAATACAGGGGTATGTCGCCGGAGTGATTCCCGACACGATCAAGCCATTCAAAGAATATGTGATCCCCCAGCTCTTTGCCTATCAATTGTTTCTCCATCTGATACAATAGATCCAATGCGGTGAAATTCTTCCCATTGGAAGCTTGGATTCGGGCACATATTTCTACTTGAAAATATCCATCATCTCCATTATCCTCATCAAAAGCCTCTTCTTCATCATCCAATAGTACTTCATTGGGATTCAAATCTTCCATTCCCTTGATCCAACACATATAACAAAGCTCAATTTCGGGCGCATCGACCACAATTTCATTGGCATCCCACTGCGCCTGATCAGCTAAAATATCACGCTGATACTCCGCAACATCGGCATCAAATTCCTGGGCACTCTGATACGATTTGGCCTGAAACGTCCAGGCAATAGCTGACAGCACACGGTTTTGGACTGGTTGGGTGTTCCAATCAATATTATTCCAAGGACTGCCTACCTTCTCCCTTAAATAGCCAATATATCTTTTCAAATAAGATTTTCCGATTTTATTGTTCAGCCCAACATGATGTTCCCCCTCCAAAAATTTTTCGGAGAATGTATGCCAATCTTTAAAGTGCAATCTTGCGTAGGAAGAAAGCTTTTTCAAGATGTCCAAAGCGGCTGATTTTGGCAGATAGCCGACATCAGCTGCAGCAGTCGTGATATGACTACTGACAGTAATGGCAAGTGCATCCACACCGGGTTTGCTAATGTCCCAGCTTCCACTGTCGATTTGATCTTCCCGACCTTCCAAGACGGTACCTCCTGTCTTAATTCCGAGCAAGTTAAAATATCCCGCTAATAATTGGAGACAGCTTTCGGTATCTGCAATAGCGAAGTCCCTTTTCAATAGTTTCACCAATTCATCATGGTACTCAGCCTGTTTGGGATAAGTCCCAAACTGATATAGATGAACCGGATAAGTTCCATCGTCACCAGCACTGCCAAATACGGTAAACCAATCGCCAAAGACGATAACGCGGAATGCCGCTCCTAACGCTGTACCAAATTGTTCTTCATAAGGAATATCGTTGAGCATATCCTTACTGTTGATCTGCTTTTTCTTTTCTTGATCCAATTCGGCCTCCTGTGCGAGTTCTTCCTTCGCTTCTCTTACTCCCTCCTTTGCTGCACTCAATAATTCTTTGAAAAATTTAAACATAGTTTTAAAATATTATTTTTTGCTAATGATTTTTATTTACATTTTATCGATGCTCCCCAAAGGCACCGCACGGTGCGTTTAACTGCCCGTTATTGCCTTTATGGGCTTAAGATTTCGATTTATTGCTGTAAATCTGAAAATAAATATTTACTTTTTATTCAGAAATCCATATTAGTCTGGAGTCCGACCATATCTGTAGGCGAAAACTCTATATTTGAAGGAAGATAACAGCAGTAATTTTCATCGTTATGCGAGCTCCATTCATTAAAGCAACATCAAACATGACTGTATTCAACGATCTGATTACACCTGTCATTTTTAAGAAAAAGCTTACATTCAAGCGGAATGAACTGATCAAAAACAGCGGTACTGTAGACTCAAAAATATACTTCATTCAAAAAGGCAGCCTTAAAATTTCGATCTTCCAACAAGATGCCGAACAGATTATCCGACTAGGTTATACTGGAGATCTGATCGTGGCCATGGATTCCTTCCTTGATGGTTGCAATTCAGATTTTGTTATTCAGGCCATCAAGAAAACTGAAGTGTTAGTGGCGGAAAAAGAAGATTTTATGCATTTCATCTATAGCAGTCCTGAGCGCACTTATCTATACATCAACCTATTAGAGGGATTGGTGAAACAACAGCTTGACAGAGAACAGGATCTATTGCAGGAATCCCCTAAAATCCGCTATGAACGTGTTTTTAAGAGAAACCCGCTTTTATTCCAAATCATTCCCAATAAGCATATTGCCAACTATTTGAGGATGACGCCTGAGACTTTTTCACGGATCAGAAAATCTTGAGTTCAATCAATTTTTTTACCTTTTTTTTTCGTGTATTTTAACAAAAAAACGAAAATGAAATATAAATCTTTAGCGTTGCTTGAACAGCTCTGCATACAAACAGGGGAACATATGGCTTTTGTTGAATCGTTGAAAGCGCTACCATTGGCGGATCTCAATAATCGGCCCCATAAAAACTCATGGAATATTTTAGAGTGTATCGCACATCTCAATCTCTATGGAAACTTCTATTTGTCCGAAATTTCAAGCAGAATGGCAGCTAGTCAATCGAATGCAGCAAGCTATTTCAATAGAGGCCTTTTAGGAAATTATTTTGCAAAAAGTATACTTCCAAAAGATCGGCCCAACAAAATGAAAACATTCCCGGAGATGGATCCTATCCATAAGCAATTGGACAAAAATGTGCTTGACATCTTTTTGAGACAACAGCAGAATTTCCTGAAATTACTTGAACAGGCAAAATCAAAAGATCTCAGCAAAATCCGAACAAATATTTCCATCAATAAATGGATAAAAATCCGTCTTGGGGACACCTTTCGTTTTCTGGTCAACCACAATCTCAGGCATCTTGAACAGATAAAAACAATCCTTTCAAATTACTCCACGATCGATCAGACAAGTCAGGTTTTACCGACAGTTGACCAGCGTTAAGATAGAGTAGCTAACGATACTTCAACTATGCAAATAATTTGAAAATCTCCAGTACCGCTGCAAGTATATTTAGTATCTGTTTCATGAGAAAAAAAGAACTATTATCGCGCCATTAGGATGATCGCGGTGTAAAGAGCTCAATCACTCTTTCTAAGGGACGGCCGATAACCGCTTTACCGTCTTTAACGACGATAGGCCGTTCTATCAATATGGGGTTTTGCAGCATCACCTCAACCCACTCCTCATCCGTCAATTGAAGATGTTGAAATTTTTCGAGGAATAGAGCCTCATTCTTTCGGATAAGCGCTAATGGTTTGAGCCCAAGTTGTGACAATATTTCAATAAGCTCAGCTTTACTGGGTACTTCTTCAAGATACTCTTGCACCTGCAGATCTGCGGCATGCTCTTGCAGAAAATCTAGCGCAGCACAACTCTTGCTGCATTGGTTATTATGGTATATTTTAATCATTGTTTTTGTTATTGGATCTTTATTTGCGTTTATTTTTCGAATTGATATGGGTTGCTATCTTAACATTTCTTTTCTTCTGACAACTTCAAAGTAATGACTCGATAGACAATCAATAAACGCATCAAAGCTAATAAAAATTCGAAACGGAATATTAAACAGGTTTTACTTATATAGACAGACTCTGCCTATTTACCTGAGATGCATCACATTTATCGGCATACCTCAGGTAAAATAGAGGTATAAATGACCATGAATTTTAAAACGAATTTTATAATTTAGTGGTATGAACTCAGCTGAAAGTGTAACAGATTTCTACAAAAGACAACCGGGCTTTGCGAACGTAGACTTGCCACTTAATAATACGGGTATTGGGCATTTCAATGTGTTTAGCCGAGAATCCTGTACCGTGGTTTCCCCTTATAACCGCCGTGATTTTTATAAAACCTCATTGATCATAGGTCGGGGTAAATTATATTATGCTGATAAATGGATACAGATCGATCGACCTGCGATGTTATTTGCCAATCCAGTTGTACCTTATGCCTGGGAACCAGAATCTACGGCTCAATCTGGATGGTATTGTGTCTTTACGGAAGAATTTATTCAACATAGTGAACGCATAGAGAGTTTAAAGGATTCTCCCCTTTTTAAAATCGGGAGCAACCCAATTTATTTTCCAAATGCAGAACAACTGGAAGAAATCTCAACAATCTTCAAAAAAATGTTGTCGGAGATGAATTCGAATTATGCACATAAAGACGATGTCTTGCGCAGTTACCTTCATCTATTGATCCATGAGACAATGAAGTCAAGCCCTGCTCAGGAATTTGGTGCATATACGAATGCATCCACCCGGGTATCTAGTCTATTTTTAGAACTCCTGGAACGTCAATTCCCAGTAACCACTTTGGATACCGGCTTGCAGCTGAAAAGCCCAGGGGATTACGCCCATGCCCTTTCGGTGCATATCAATCACCTGAACCGTTCTGTAAAAGAAACAACAGGTAAAACCACCAGTGCACATATCGCCAGCCGCATTGCACAGGAAGCCCGGGCCTTGCTCTTGCACACCAATTGGAATATCGCTGATATCGCCTATAAATTAGGCTTTGAATACCCTTCTTATTTTACGAACTTTTTCAAAAAACATACTGGAATGTCACCAAACCAATTACGGATGACGGCTGTTTGAATAATATAATTATCTGTTTGATTGTCTTAAGTAAGACACAAGATACCTTCCCTACTTTTGTATTGAACAAAATATAACAGTTATGAAATATAGAAATCTTGGCACAACAAACGAACAGTTATCTGCTATTGGATTAGGTTGTATGGGAATGAGTTTTGCTTATGGACCTACAGACGAAAAAGAGAGTATCGCTACACTAGAAAGGGCGTTGGATCTTGGTATAAACTTCTGGGATACGGCGGACATGTATGGCAATGGCGCCAACGAAGAACTGATCTCAAAAGTTCTGGTTCCCAATCGTGATAAGGTATTTATTGCTACAAAATTCGGCTTTCGTTTCAAGGATGGACAGGCCGGACCTAGCGGCACTGCAAACACCTATTTTGACGGATCACCGGCCTGGATAAAAATCGCTGTCGAAGATAGTCTCAGAAGACTTCGTATCGATACCATAGATCTGTATTATGCGCATCGGGTGGATCCGAATATCCCTATCGAAGATACTGTAGGCGCGATGGCGGAACTGGTCAAAGAAGGAAAAGTAAGATATCTGGGACTGAGCGAAGCATCGCCGGCTTCGATCATTAAAGCCAATGCGGTTCATCCCATTGCGGCACTGCAAAGTGAATATTCTCTGCTAACAAGGGATGTAGAAAAAGAAATACTACAGACGGTGCGTAATCTGGGTATCAGTTTAATTCCTTATTCACCACTTGCCAGAGGTCTATTTTCCAACAGCTTAAATTTAGATAGCCTGGCAGCAGACGATTTCAGAAGGACACTTCCCCGGAATCAGGGAGAACATGCGGAGAATAATGCTCGTTTGATTGCTGAATTTGCGCGCTTAGCTCAAGATAAACAATGTTCTCCGATACAATTGGCGCTGGCTTGGGTACTCGCTCAGGGAGATGACATCATTCCGATTCCAGGTACGAAAAAAAGAAAGTATCTAGAAGAAAATGCAGGTGCTATCAACGTGCAATTGTCGGATTCGGATCTAAACGCTATCGAAGAAATACTTCGGAAATATCCAAACGTAGGCGCTCGTTATAGCGAAGGTGCCATGGCATTGGTCAACAATTAATAAATCAACTTTAATCGATACGGGGTAGTGCATGCATTTTACACAAAATGACTATACTATCCTGTATTTGTTTGATTGAATCTTATACCTCAATCCGTTACTGCATTAAGACATAGCTATACACCTAAAAATAGGGTGCAGTATTTTTTTGCATGTCATTTCGGTAACCTTGCTGTTGTATATTCATCCAACAGCAAGGTTGTTTTAATTTAGAAATTAATCATTAAGGCCATAACAGCTGTTGCGCTATTTTTCACCAAACTATTATTTCGATTTAGGAAAATTGCCTCCTTATTGGTCAGATTTCGTATTTCAGTCCGCCAAAGTATATTGGGCAGAATTGCATAATCGGCGTTGAGCGAGTAGCCAAATATTTGGATCCCATTTTTTGCTTCGGTAGGGATAATGACGCCCTTTTTATCCTGATAATATTCGCCCCGAGCAGTAAAACTGAATTTATCGGATCCAGTATAACGCGCAATTAATACCGGGGTATACCAGACATTATATTTGCTGCTCCCCTTTTCCTTCTGTTCAGCACCAATGTCAAAACCTACGGTGAATCCAATCTGTTTATTTAACTGGTAAATAGCATATAAGTTATGAAAATAACGCATCTGTCTGACACTATCCGCCTTATCACTACCGATAAAAGATCCACTATTGATCGTTAAATGATCGGTCGGCCTATATACAAGCTGATGTCCGAAGGCAGGCAAACTATTGCCATCGACACGCTGTATACGTTGCCAACCGTTTAACACAAGTCCGCTAAGAAATAATTTTCCAGATGCAGCGCTATAAGATATTTTTGCGCCCGTTTCAAAATAAGGCGAATTATCGGCAAAAAGGCTTCTGGTCAATGTCCAATTATCCTTGCCAATGGCACTTTCAAAACCTAAATGGGAGGAGAAAATACCGGCGTCGATCCATAAATCATACTTCTTTGAGACGCGTACACCGGCATTTGCTTCATAGATATTCTTCAATACTCCAGGCTCTGCAGCATAATTCGCATTCATGTAAGTACCTGTTGCCAAGGTAACATTGGCCCGCGTATTTTCAGTATTATAGGTAGCCTTTAGCAGGGCTAGATTAATATTCACCTCATTATTTCTGTTATGGCTGTAAACAAAAGCCGGACGTGTATTTCCAAGCGGGTTATTGAAATCCCGCATATAATAGGCTTCCACATATCCGTTGAATGAAACCGGATTATTTTTCGTTGTGTCTTTCTGTGCAAATATTGATGTTGTTGACACAAGTACGAGAGAGGTCAACAGGCTTAATTTCTTCATTAATTTAATTTTTGACTGTCATTTATTCTATTCTTATAGCTAGGCTTTGACATTTATTTTCCCGTCATTCTTATTCTGCTAGACCTAGACCGTTTTATTCCAAATGTCATATCATCCGCGGTCGGTATATCAGCTTCAATATGGGCGGGCTCTGTGCCGATTGTTCTATTTTTCTAATCATCTTCATTTTTATCTACGTTGTCCCTATATGCCAAACAATATTCCACAGTTCGCACTAATACCATAAAACTCTAAAAGACAACAGATTCAAAAAGAAAAGATTAAAATCAAAATAGCCAGATCCTATCAAAATGACAGGGTTACTTTATCAAAATGAGAATTGAACGCTGATTTAAACGATCGAAAAATAAAAACAATAAACACGAATAATATGTAAATTGGCAATCAAGAATAGTTAACAAACTTAATCTGCCACAAATAGATGCAAGAAAATAAATACGACGATCCAAAATTTTTCGAAGAATATGGTAAAATGTACCGTTCACAGAAAGGCTTATTGGGAGCTGGGGAATGGCATGAATTTCAAAAGCTCTTACCAAACCTGAGGGAGAATGCTGTGCTGGATTTAGGTTGTGGGTATGGTTGGCATTGTCGATATGTGATTGAAAATGGTGCAAAATCCGTTATAGGGGTAGATCTATCCGAAAAAATGCTGGCGAAGGCCAAACAGATCAATAAACTGGAAGGAATCGTATACCAACGAAATGCAATTGAAGAGCTTACTTTCAGATCCGGTCAATTTGATCTGGTGATCAGTTCTTTGGCATTCCATTACATAAAAGATTTTGATGCACTCTGTGGGGACATATACAATTGGCTCCAACCAGGAGGCCGATTTTTATTCTCGGTCGAGCATCCGGTCTTTACCGCTCAGGGTAACCAAGATTGGATCTACAACAAAGATGGGGACAAGCTCTATTGGCCTGTAGACAATTATTTTCTCTTGGGAGCCAGAGAGACAATATTTTTGGGAAATACGATCCTGAAATACCATAGAACAATTACTTCTTATCTCAGCAGCATTCTACAAAGCGGATTTAAAATAAAGGCTTGTGTTGAGCCTGAGCCCAGTACTGAAATGCTCGAAAATTTTCCAGAAATGCGCGATGAATTGAGAAGGCCGATGATGTTGATTATTTCGGCTGAAAAGTAGTCTGCTATATTGGCTTTCCGTGTAACAAATTTGCATAAGAGCCTGCATTTATAATGGAAAGCAAACATTAAAATTTATTTTAGTATATCAAATCCCTAAAATATTCATATACAACAAACTTTAAACAATGATAAACTTAAACCTATTCAAAAAAATTGCAGTGGCTACCTGTATCAGCTGCCTATTTTATTCGTGTAATAACGAAGCAAGTGCGCCAAATACATTGACTGAGAAAGAGCAAGAAGAAGGTTGGCAACTCCTATTTGACGGCACTACCCTGAACAATTGGCATACCTACAACAATGAGAAAAAAGCACCGACTGCCTGGTTGGTACGAAATGGTACAATCTATTGTGATCCAAACAACGAAAGTCAAAAATATGATCTTGTGTCCAACACTGACTATAAAAATTACGAGTTCAAATTTGAATGGAAACTGGAAAAAGAAGGTAACAGTGGTGTTTTCGTCAATGTACAGGAACAGCCGGATATCAATGCGACTTATCACTCAGGCCCTGAATATCAATTGCTCGCAGATTCACATCCTGACTTTGACAAACCATTGAAACGTGCAGGTTGTCTCTACATGTTTTTGCCTCAACAAAATTTTGTCAGCACCAAGGCTAAAGACGATTGGAACCAATCAAGCATTGTACAAAAAGACGGTAAGATAACCTTCTACCTGAATGGTACAGTCACAGCTGAAATGGATTTCAATTCGCAAAAATGGAAAGACCTGGTCAAACATAGCACATTCAAAGATTTTCCGGAATTCGGTCAACATATTAGTGGCAAGCTCGCGCTTCAAGATTGGTCAAGGGGTGTATCCTTTCGAAATCTAAAGATAAAGCAATTATAGGGCCTCTAGATTAGCTTTCAAAAAAGGTCCTTCGTTTTTGTATCAACGAAAGACCTTTTTTATAGCTTATCCTGTTTATTCATCCAAACCGTTTCTTTATTTAGCCCTGATCTGCGCAGTATAAATGAGGAATAAAATCCATGCGATTTTACTGCAGTTTATAAGCGCTATTGGTTTTGGAGCTAGTATCATTGTACCAGATGCCTTGCCAAATCTTACGTTTACTGTTCGAAAACGAACAGTAACGCCCGTCATCGGACATTTCAAAAATTTATAAAAATCCTATCTAACTCACAACAAGGCAACTATGAACTTGGCCAAATAATTGTCCTCTCTCGTTTAATTAAAAATCCTAAATAATATGTTTAAGCTTATTCTATCTTTTGTTTTTATTTTCATTTTCAACTACAATTTACAAGCACAAAAATGCAATTGTGCTGAAAACCTTAAATGGGTCAAAAAAATTGTCGAAGAAAATGATGCTGGTTTTCAATATGCCTTAGATCAGAAAGGATTGGACGCTTACCAAGCGCATAACGCTAAAATAGAACAGAAATTATCGGGGATTAAATCAAATTTAGACTGCACAAAACTCCTGTCAGAATGGTTACAGTTTATCCGCAAAGGACATTTATCGATCAACCGAATCGATGGAAAAGATGTTGACTCATTAATTTCAGAAGCTAATGTTACCACGAAGAACAATCATCCTACTATGGATATATCGGAAGAGAAATTCAAAAATTACCTTGCTATAAAAAAAGAACAAAATCTAGAAGGGATATGGGACTCTCCCCCATACCAAGTAGCGATCAAAAAGTATTCTGAGGGATATAAAGGCATTATCGTCGGATCTACAGCGGATAATTGGATGGTTGGTGACGTCAAATTCACCCTCAATAATGAACTATCAGAAGGCACTTATTATCTTAGAGATAAATCCCAGGAAAAAATATCCTCCACATTAGCCGTTGGGAAAAATATCTTTCAATTGGGTAATTATCTATACACTAGAAAATATCCGATACTAGAAAACACTCCGTTGGAAGCTGATTTTGCAAGATCATACTCAACAGCTAAACCCTATCTGCAAAGGATCAATGCAAAAACAATTCTGTTACGTATCCCCAGTTTTAACGGTAGGCAAAAACAAACAATTGATAGCCTTATCGCCGCGAATAAACCACAGTTGAAAAAAACAGAAAACTTAATTATTGATATCCGCAATAACGGCGGTGGCAGTGATGGCAGTTATGCTGAAATTATTCCTTTTTTATATACAAATCCTATTCGTACGGTTGGTGTAACATTTTATTCCACAAAATTAAATAATCAGCGGATGTTGGACTTCTGCGAAAAGTATGAGGAATATGGAATTGATCCAAGAGACCTACCTTTCTATAAAGCTGCTTATGATAGCTTGAGCAATCATTTGGGACAATTTGTCAATGTTAGGCCAAATCAAAAAATGATCAGTATCGATTCAAGTTACACAACTTTGCCTTACCCAAAACAAGTTGGGATTATCATCAATGGTGGAAATGGAAGCACGGCAGAGCAATTTCTATTGGAAGCTAAGCAAAGTAAAAAAGTTAAGCTTTTCGGCACAACAACTGCTGGTGTTCTTGACATCTCAAATATGTATTTTGTTGAATCCCCTTGCAAAGAATATAGACTAGGTTATTCTCTTAGCAAAAGTTACCGGATCCCTGAAATGTCCATTGATAATAAAGGGGTACAACCCGATTATTACATAGACAAAAGTATACCTGACCACGAGTGGGTTGACTATGTCAGAAAAGTACTTGAAGATTCGAAATAACTGTAGTTTTCAAAAAACAGGCAGTATTTAAATAATTGTGTTATTGTATTTACCAAACTGAGAAACCTTTCCAATATTTTTTGGTGGATATACTGTACTCCGGCAGCTTCTAAATATTAAGCATAAGGATTGTAAAACGATAACGAAAGAGACTGTACCTGACTCACTGATATTTACTATCTGTTATCCTTGTAAGCAGTTTGGAGGCAGTTTAATATGCTTTTGGAAAGTACCACTATAGACTGCTCTATTGCCAGTCGGAACTATTATCGCAAATCGATACGAGCATCTATCCAAAAGTATGCCCTGTTTTTGCGAAATAAGTCATCGGGTATTTGATGATTATAAATCAACTCTTCCAAGGTATTAAAATTGTAACGCAGCATATCATCGTTCTTAAACTGGATCGGACGTAAAATTGCGTCTTCATCATCAATAAAAATATCTGATTCGAAAAGATTAATTTGATTTGCTGTAACCCAGGTCATAGCAGCTACTTTATCCATTTTTATCAAAGCCTTGGCCGCTTCCTGATATTGTTTCATTTCCCAAGGGAGATCTTCAGGATAATGGGAAGCTACATAGTCCTGATAAATTTTTATATCCCCTACACGCAGGCATTCATTGCGAATCAACAGCCTTGTTGTATCACGGGCAAAACTCACATAGTCGGGATGCATAAACAAACCGTACCGTTTACTATACAATGCTATCTTATCTGCCAATTCTTGCCTCATAATTTATATACGCAACAAAAATCATCCCAACATCCTCTTTTAGAACATGTTCTAAACTAAATTATATTTTTTTAGATAAAGAATATACAAATCATGCAGTATATGGACGATATAACGAGTGAGTTTTCCCAAAAAACAGAAAGGATTCTGATATCGTTCCGTTTTATTGGCAGTGATATCAAAATCCTTCGATTGTTATTAAAATATTTTTAAACCTACGATCCCGGCCACAATTAACGTCGCCGACAAAAGTCTAAAGACGTTTGCTGAATCGCCGAAGAAGAATATCCCGACCAGTAATGTACCGACGGCCCCTAAACCGGTCCAAACCGCATAGGCCGTACCGATTGGGATGGCTTTTTGCGCGTAAAACAATAGTCCTCCACTGATAGTCATCGAGACAACAGCCAATATAATCCAACCAAATTTATTGCTATCTGGCTGTTGGGCCATCTTTAATCCTAAGGGCCAACCAATTTCAAAAATACCGGCAATAATTAATGCAATCCAATTCATTTTCAATTATTTAAATGATCCTCCACAAAAGTAGTGACTTGACCGGCTGCATTTTTTGATCTATATCAAAATCGTTCCCTAGCGTCTGATCCGGCTCAACGTCTCCTGTGTAATTCCCAAATAGGATGCAATGTGACCGAGGTTGACCCGATTTAGCAAATTTGGTTGCAACTTGATAAGTGACTGATAACGTTCTATAGCAGATTCGGTATGCAATGAGATAATACGTTCCTCGAGGACGATACATACCTCCTCTGCAATTTTTCTTCCGATAAGGTTTAACTCGGGATATTTTCGATAGAGCTCATTCAGATCATCTACAGCGATTGCATAGACCTCTGAATCTTCAAGAAACTGAATATTCTCAAAGGAAGGTCTTTCTGTATATACAGGTAATATCGATCCAAAAATTTGATTCTCTTCACCAAACCAGCTGTTGAGTTCCCGCCCATTTTTGAAGAAATAGGCACGAATTAGACCTTTACTTAATACAAAATAACTGGACACATGCTGTCCCTCTCTTAGAAAATGTTCCCCTTTACGCTTCGAAAAATAGTTGACTCTTTGTTCAATCTCCTTTTCGGCCGATTCATTGAGCTGCCCATATCTTTTGAGCTGCTGGATTAATGGATTCATGATTTACTATAAACTAACGGATCTGAAGATACAAAACTCTCAAAAAAGCAGTGAAGGATATGATAAAAATGTCAAGTGTAGTGTAACTTTGTTTAGACAGCAAACCGATCAATAAAAATGAATCCGTTTGGAAAATAGCAATTCAAAATCTATGGATATGCACGAACTCAACCAGTTTTATTTAAGCCAGGAAGAACTCAATAAGAGCTGTTTTTTGGCACTAAAGCATATTATTCTCCAGCAGAATCCAGAAATCAGGGAAACGATCAATAACTAAAAAATAATGTAAATTTGTCCCGTCCTTGCTTAAGGATGATTTTTTAGTTTAATAGCATGAAAAAAATATTACTTTCTTTTGTTGCCCTCTTTGTATGTATTACCTCCCAAGCGCAACATTTTGACCTAATCCCTTTAGGTATATACGGTGGTGAGCAAGAGGATAATCTATCGGCCTATCTTGTTGGAGCCCCAAAAGACACTGCATTTCTCTGTCTGGATGCCGGTACAATAAATACCGGGATACGAAAAGCCATACAGCTGAAAAGTCTCCAGGGGACAGAAGAAACGATTTTACACAATCAAATAAAAGGGTATTTTATTTCTCATGGTCATTTAGATCATCTATCCGGTCTGATTATCAATTCTCCGGCGGATAACAAAAAGAATATATTTGCTCTTGCTCCTGTGCTCCAGATTTTACAAAACCATTATTTTATAAACGATACCTGGATTAATTTTGCTGATCAGGGTCAAAAACCAATTCTTGGAAAGTATCATTACAGTGAATTGCAGGAAGGAATAGAACTTGCAGCAAAAAATACTCCTTTCTTCCTGACGGCTTACGAATTAAGCCATGTAAATCCATATAAAAGCAGCGCCGTACTGCTACGCCATCATGATCATTATCTACTTTATCTCGGAGATACCGGGGCCGACCGGGTTGAAAAGGCTGACCGACTAGACAATCTTTGGAAAACTATTGCTCCATTGATCACAAAAGGTCAATTAAACACGCTATTAATTGAGGTATCTTTTCCCAATAGTCAAGCCGAAAACCTCCTGTTCGGTCATCTTACCCCCAATCTATTATTAGAGGAATTAAACAAACTAAAAGATAAAATCGGACAAAATGATTTAAAAGGATTTAACATCGTGGTCACCCACCGCAAACCAACAAGAGATAATCCAGAAATCATAAAAAAGGAGCTCTTAAAAAACAATCCTTTAAGAGTAAATTATATCTTTCCTGAGCAAGGGAAAAAAATTAGCCTACCTTAACCACTGCTGGTAATAAGCAATCGCAAAAATGGATTCCGTTGAAATTGGATTACTGAAAAAAGACGGTAGCGGTTACGAAAAAAAAAGAACAATAGGGATGACCGAGTTTTTTGGTCGCCCCTATCCTATTAAAAAACAACTATATTGCCTGAATAATATCCGCCATATTCAAACGCGATTTAGCTGTTATGCTAGGTTGATTTGAATCCTCTACACTGCGATAGCCAATGGCGACGGCAAATAAGGTATGGTATTGCTCAAGCCCCAAGATTTCATCATAACGATCATTCTCAATTCCCTCCATTGGCGTTGCATCAATATGATTTGACGCACAGGCCGCAAGAAAAAATCCCAATGAAAGGTATACCTGCTGCTTCATCCAGGATTGCACATGTTGTTCTCCCTGTGATTTTAAAAAACGATGGTAATAATTTATCGATCCCTCGGGAAGCGTGCTGTTGATCTGCTCCTCGAATCGTTGCACGTCGTTAAGCGCACTAAAGACGACCAGATGACTTGCCTCATTAATTTTCGCTGCATTCCAATAGGATGCTTCTGCTAATTTCGTTTTCGTCTCTCCGTCTGAAATAAAGAAAAATTTCCAAGGTTGGCTGTTGATAGATGATGGACTCAGGCGAAGTATCTCTTTTAGTTCAGCAATCTTGTCCGCTGAAATTCTTTCTGTTGAATTATACTTTTTTGTTGTATAACGTTGTTTTGCTGTTTCTATAAATGACATAACATACAATTTTAAATTAACTATATTTTTTATAGTTGCAAACTTAAATATAGTGTTATATATTTGCAATAACGGTCAAAGTTGATAGTAACAGATGTATTTGATAGACAACAAACAATACCCATGCAGTACCAGTCTGACAATGAAATACATAGGCGGAAAATGGAAAGCAGTCATCCTCATTCATTTAATTGAAAAAAAACGTTACAATGAGCTGAGAAAAGAATGTCCAATGATTACCGAACGTACTTTGAGCCTGCAGCTGAAGGAGCTGGAAGCAGACGGCTTGGTCACACGGACCGTACATACGGACAAAGCGCCTTTAAAGGTTGATTATGAACTTACGGAATTTGGCAGGACACTTATTCCTCTATTGGAATCTATTGCACGATGGGGTAGGGAAACTGCAAGTAGAACTGAAGGAATTCAACAGGTTATAGAATCCAAGTAATGACTGTGCTTTTTTCATAACTCATGAATCAATATCTCCTTAAGATCAACAGCATTGTTGAACAGCTCGACGGGAACAACCTCAATGCACGCAAGGCTGTGTTAAAAATAAAAACCTATAAAAAGACTGATTTTCTACACTATCAGGCTGAGGTCTGCCGATATAGCTTTGGGATCGAATCCGATATATTTGAACTTCTGAAAAATTTCTGCTTAAATTTGCCTAAAGGCAATGGCTGCTAAAAGTTCTTCAATCAGAAGCGTTCATTCCAGATCGCTTCTGATTGAAGTTGAGATTAAATTTGTTGTTCGGCAATATTTCAAGTCTACATCAGAAGTCTTCTTCCACCAATTCTTTATTGACCATTGCTCCAGCTAAATTTCCCGCTGCTACAGCATTGGCAACAGACCGCATCATGCTCGCATTATCGCCACATGCAAAAACCCCTTTTATAGTTGTCTTCTGAAAACTGTCAACGACAATATGTCCTTGTTCAGTCAAGTCACAGCCCAGAGCAACAGGAATATTGCAATGCTGTCTAAAAGGGATTGCTGCATATACGGCATCAAATGCTATCGCTTTGTTGTTCTTGAAAATTACTTTTTCCACCCACCCATTCTTGTGCTGAATTTTACTAACCTGTTCTGCTATGACTGTTACACCGTGCTTCTTCAATTTTGCAGCCTGCTCCACGCTGAAATTTGCTTCTCCAGAAGTCAATATTGTTAGATCGGTGGAGAGATTGCCAACTAAAGATGCCAAATGTAAAGCACGTTCACCGTTCGCCATAATCGCTGTTTTCCGGCCCCTGAATTCATATCCATGGCAATATGGACAATGGATAACTGAAATTCCCCAACAGGCTGAAAAACCTTGGATACCTGGCATGATATCTTCTACTCCAGTCGCAAAAATCAACTTTTTTGCCCTAAATAATTCACCATTTTCAGTATTGATCTCAAAGCCATTGTTTGTTTTCTTTCCACTTACGGCAAGTCCGTTCTGAAATCTTACTGTTGGATAATTTAAAACCTGCTCTTTCGCTTTTTTAGCAATAACCGATGGTTTTTCGCCATCTTGAGTTATAAAATTATGCGAATGGGGTGTTTGTCTATTGCATGGTAGACCGCTATCAATAATAAGCACCTGACGTAGTGATCGTCCCAGTGCCATTGCTGCCGAAAGTCCGGCATAACTCCCGCCAATAATGATGACATCAAAATTTTTATCGTCTTTCATCTTTATAAATTTGATTAAATGCTTATGATACGAACAGATTTATGGTATGGACCTGTAGGTAAGGTTTTCGTCTAACGAACCTATTCATTCCAGCAGGCGAATTAAATAAATCGGTATCGTTTCATCTATGATTGTTTTGTTTATTCTATTTTTTACAAATGATCAGATAAAAAGGATAATGCTCTTCTACTTCCTTGATTTCAATCAATCCGTATTTTTCAAATTCCGACCGAATAGACTTCAGGTCATAAAAGAACATGCTAACCCCTCCAAACATTTCAAAACGATCTGTGTCTATGGAAGTGCCTTGTCCATAAATATTGGCCTTTTTTGATACAGTCGTAAAGATCATGTAACCATCGTCGGATAGCTGTTCGTAACAGTCACCTATAAATTTCGCCCGCTCCTCAGTTCCCAAAAGGTGGATGAGTGCGTAACAAAATATACCAGTATATTTTTTGGTATCAAATGGCATATCTACGACCGAACCATGATGTATGATCGTCTGGCTTCCGACATATTTTCTGGCGATTTCAATTGCTGTACTCGACAACTCAATTCCTGTAACAGCTATACCGTTATCTAGAAATAATTGACCATTTCGCCCATAGCCAAAGCCAGGAATAAGGATTTCTTTGATATTTTTTGCTATAAAGAAATCTTTCGCTAGGTGTGCTGAATGAGCCGGACTTCCACCCCACATCTCCCCTTTTTCTATAAAATTACGTTCCCAAAACTCCATACCAGTAAGCTTTTACTTTAAGTTTTTTTAATTGAATTCTGTCTCTTATGAACCTTTAATTTCAATAATATAGACGAAGGTAAGATATTTTATTATTGCAACTATGTAGCAACATTTATAAATGCAATTAAATTGCAAATAAATTACATTTAAAGATCGCTGTTCATATAATGGTTATTTTTCAGTATTGAAAAAGACAGCATAACAACGATATCTTTGCCCTTAGAAAAAAGAATACACCTCTTGCTAATAAGATTATAATGAAAAAAATAAAGACATTTTTTGCCGCCTCATTGCTTCCTTTCTTCGCCACACAGGTCTCTGCACAACAATTGGACAAGATGACCTGGTTTAACGAACCTACGGAATGGGCGGTCAACAACAACTCTCTTTCCATGTTCGTCACGCCTAAAAGCGACTACTGGCGTATATCACATTATGGATTTACAGTAGATGACGCACCTTTTTTCTACACGGAGAGAGGGGGTGAATTTGAAGTGAAGGTCAAAATTTCCGCCAAGTACAAAAATCGTTTTGATCAAGCGGGCATCATGCTGCGTATAGATCATGAAAATTATATAAAAGCGGGAATAGAATTTGTCGATGGCAAGTACAATCTGAGCACTGTCGTCACGCATCGAACCAGCGATTGGAGCATCGTACCAATAGATAAAGAAATCCCTTTTATATGGATAAAAGCAATTCGAATATTAGATGCGGTAGAGTTCTTTTATTCTTTTGATGACAAGGAGTATGTGATGATGAGAAATGCATGGTTACAAGACAATCATCCTGTCAGGATTGGTTTGATGGGGGCATCCCCTGATGGTGAAGGCTTCCAGGCTAAGTTTGAACACTTTGGGATCAAGCATCTTCCCGACCAGCGTAGAACCAAATGGTTAAAAGAAAATAGTTCCAACTGAGCCGATTAGTAAGGTCTGTCAAAAACTACCCTTTTGACAGACTCTTTATTATAGCGAAGTATCATCTTGATGATACATTTTATTGTATATACTGATCGCTTCATGTGAGTTGCGCACCCGCAGTTTTTGCAGAATATTTTGTCGGTGTCGATTGATGGTATTAACACTCAAAGCTAGCTTCTCGGCAATATCTTTACTGATCATCCCTGCTCTTATACACCGTAAAACCTCTTTCTCCCGCACACTCATGACGTCCTTCACCTCCTGTTTATCAAGGGGAAAAACTTCGCCACTGACCTGATTAAAAATATAGTTCTTCTTACTTTGACGATCTTCTCGATCAGGCATTAACGTATAGCAGCATAATGCCAATTGGGGAAATTCTTGACCGGGAGTATCCAAATAGATAATCTGATGCGACATCAACATTATTTGTCCATCTTTTCCTTCTACACGAAGTATACTATTTGCCTGATACCGAAATCGTTCTTTCGGTTCGGTTTTCTTGACCAGATCAAGAAATTGCAGTTCAAGTGCATGTTTTACCGCCAGATCTTCGGGATGTACGCGTTCTAAGAGAAAATCCTCCCATATACTATTAATTTCCAATTTTCTTTTGGCTGAACTCAAATGTAAACGTTCCGCAATCGCGCCCATAAAGGTAAAACTCCAGTTGGCCGTCAGATCACTCAATACCACAATTCCATTATGAATGTCGGCATATGTTTTCGCATATTGCTTATAGTACCTTAAAACAGACAAGTCTACACTCGTATTTCGCAGTCCTTTACCAACAAGATTTTTGTTTAGTGTCTTTTTTAAATCCGATCCCATAGTTAAATATTTCGCAAGTTCGTGAAGGTCGCCCGAGCATTTCTATCTTATATACAATCTGAACGAAGTTCCCCAACGCCCTTATTGGATAAGCATTTACGCTTAAAAAGAAAGACCAATTCTAATATAAGGCAAAGTCGCTTCTTTACTAAAACCCAGTACACCTTGAATCGTAAGAAGCTCTCCCGGCATAAAATAAATTCCACCGCCATAACCCATATGCCATGTATCTGAACTTTCTGCCGTCATCCAAACCCTTCCAATATCGTAAAAACCAATCGCTCCTACCGTTCCTGGAACAAGATAGGATGAATAACTGAATAGTTTCAATCGCATGTCAAAATTATTATATACAGCTGTTTTCCCGGTAAAGCGTCTTGAATTATAGCCACGAAGACTCATTTCTCCGCCAATTTGTGCATGCTGATAAAAATAGGGATCTCCCCAAACCGCATCTATCCCGGTCCTATTCGCAAATGTGATGTAGTCATTGGCAATTGTTTTATAAAAACTCATCGCGTGATGTAGCTTTGTATATTTCCGTGTCTCACCGCCAATCTCCGCATTCCACCCCACTCTGGTATGCATATGTATACCTGATTTTGGATTTGCCACGTTGTCACGTGTATCATAGTCTATCCCAGCTGTAATTCCCGTAAAAAAATTGTTTCCATAAATAGGTTCAGAAGGAAACTTCGTATTAAACTCCTCAAAGTATTTTCCAATATTATTAGCCTCTTTACTGTTGTAATACTCGGAAGATGATCCATAAAATAATTTCAGTTTAGGATTTAGGTACTTCTCCAGAAAAATGTCGCCACTTACAATATCAAATCTATTCCGATAGTAAGAAATACTTCTCGAATCCGATTTTTCAAACAGGCTGTTGTTTCCATAACCGAAAAAATTGCTCAGGTTCCTAGGGCCAAGGGATGAAAGATGAATAGAAAGATCCTGATCCGCTATCAGTTTCTTAAAGTGGCCTTTGTAATCAAACATAAATGATTCGCGTCCTGTTAAATAACTGGCCATAAACTGGTGCCGATAAGCATAGGGTTTCTTCCTAAACCCTTGATTTTCGATCAGGTATCCTAACCCAAAAATCAGACCGCGGTCAACACCATAATCCAGATTGACCACGACTCCTTTACGATCGTATACAAAATTATCATACTCAAATTGATGAATAGCCGTATCTGCGCTTAATTTTAGTCGTACATTTTTATCAACCTGAATGCTGGATGCCTGTTGATTTTTAGAATCATAAATATAGACCTTATGACCGTTGTCAAATTTATCAGAAGTACGATATAGATCTTCACCTTTTCCACCTATTAAACGGAGTCTAATAGGTGATCGGCCAGATCCATGTATTTTATATTCATCCGAACCTGAAATCCCATAGATTCTGATTTCCTCAGTTTGATTAGGTAAAAAAGTCCGTTTTATCAGCTTTCGCCCCTCAGTACCATCCTTTTTCTTATTGTGTATGCTGACTGATACAGAACCATTTTTATTGTAATCGATATCAACGAATTCAGATTTGGCCGACAGGGGCAAATCAACAACACGGGCAAGAAAGCGGTAATAAGTGAGCCCACTCTGCATAAGTTCGTCCCTTCTGGAACGAATATTTGTTTCCAGTTCATTCGCACTTAATTTTACGATAGTATCAGGCATGGTAAGCATAGCCTGATGAATCAGCGAATCGGTAAGCGTTTTCTGAACAAATTTTATTTCATCGATCCATTCGTCTTCTGTGAGATGGGTAAGAAAAAAGTGATCAAAATGACGAGCGTTGAAATTCCAATGCGGCACATTACGTATGTGTGGGCTAAATGGCTGTAAATGGGCCTTTAACCATTGATAGGAAAGTAAGGTAGGAAACAGCCCTGAGGTTTTATAATAAACCTTATCCCGATCACGCGGCACCGGAGTATAAATCTTCTTACCTTTCTCTTTTTCAGGATCCCATCGCCAATTATCCTGATGGCGATCCCAATCCCCTAACGTAAAATCAAGTAACCGCGAGCGTAAGGTGAGTTTTTGATCGATCTGGGTGTCATTATCTTCTAATACCTTTCGGATAACTTTTGCGCTATTATCCGTTTTTTGATCTTCAAAGGGTGTACGTCCCTCAAACATGTAAGGCCTGTTTTTAAAGACCTCCCGATATTCGCCAAATCCAGGGTCATCGCCAACAAAAACGAGTTCAGGAGAAGCATGTGGAATACCCAGGGCTTTATTAAATGGCGGAACAGTCAAAGCTCCAAATGGATGGTGTATTGAAATTTGATCCTGTACGATATCTTTTGCAAATGTTTTTCGAAGACTCTCCGGAAGACTGCGTTCGGGATATTTCTGAATAGACCTGAGTAACCATTCTCTACCAGAAGGATCGGCCATCCGAAGCGATTGAGTCTGCATTCCACCGCCCAATTTCACCACATGAAGTCCCCCTTTTTCTGTCCGAAGATCCATAACACGCATTTTTACAGGCGTATTATATAATTTACGGTAGCTATCGCCCAACCAGAAACGATGAACCAAGCCTACCCTATCGTATTCAGGTGCTATAGTCGATGTAATACTGTCAATTTTTTGGCCTTGTGAGTTTAAAGCACAACAGCAAGCGATTAAAGTAAAGATTCTTCTCATTATCTAAGTCGGTCTTTGCAAGAATCAGCATCCAAATGAATTGAATATGCTGCTCCGCTTTCTTCGTTAAGCAATAGATCTATAGTCATCTGTCCTAAATAACCAAAATACGACTGTCTATTCGGGCTAAAGTTCCTATTTTAAAGCATGGAATCAAAAATTTTCTGATCCTTTTTTTACTTGAAATCCCATATTTCCATAAAATTTGTTACTTTCTGTTCCTAGGACTTACGCGCAAACGAAGGCAACCTTTCGTTTTTCCGCTGTCTGACTTCCTCAATCGATAACCTTCCCAGACCTTCGCTCATACGCTTTATCAACCACAAGCCCTGTTATCTCGACATACACACCTGCTTCTATACGCATGATATATTCAAGGGGCATCACCCTACCCTCCTATTCTCCACCGTACCTACCAACAGTGATACTCCTGCTCGCTTACAGAATCGTCGCCACTTCTCTCAACTTTTCGGCATCATTGCTATGATCTAACCCTACGGTCAAATAGGTCGATCCTTTATAGTCAGTCGCTTTAGCCTCATTATACCCATTGGATTGTTATATTAAATTTACTTCATGAAAGAAAATCCTCATTATAAGACATCGAACACAAAATTAATATTTATCCAATAGACGACGATGATAATTGATCTGCCCTAGATGATAGGTTAAATGTGTCGTTAAATGCACCAACAAATACTCCGTTGTTGTCATCTCGTCAAATACCAAAATAGGATATATCGCCTTAAGATCATCTTCTTTCAGCTTGTCCAACGCCTGATCAACGACGCGGATCGTATCGTCTATAGCATCTAAAAGCACCGCTCTTGGAATATCCCGTAACGCAAACTCTGCCTCCCTATTTCTGATGTAACCTGTTTTTCCGATCTCCGCTCCTATATACGTCTGTAAATTCCCTATTAAATGCAGGCATAAATTTCCGGCTGAATTCGCAATATTCCGATCAATAATCCAGATATTCTCTTCTATACTATAGGATATAATTTCTGTTTTCAATCTGTTTAGATCTCGATAAAATAGACTCTTCAATGTTTTTATAAGCATAACTTAATTTCAATATTTTTTCACTATAATATCCTTATCATTTTTCTCGATCAAAACTAACGCTTTCACAATAATAATTGTTTCTATAAGGAAGAAAAAACTACTCCATTCCACCAAAATTCTGACAACGTAGACCTAAACCTATTGACAAATATATCCGAGAAATATCCGTAAGATATTGTATTTTTATTGATATCAACAAGGGCTTATGCATATGCTTCCAAAGATTCCAAAAGCAACTTGGCTTCTATTTTTTATTTTAACAGTAATCCTAACTATGCTATTTTCGGGATTTGAAAGTCGCGCGGATGGTAACGATGCGATTGGTTTCCCCTTTCCCTTTTATCGGTATCTGGGCGGAAGGCATTACCCAGAACCAACGGACAGAACATATTTCATCGGCATATATCTTCTACTGAACCTTATCGTTTATTTCGGGATCTCGTATGCCTTAACTTATGCTATAAAGAAGTTTAGGAATAAAAGAGTTAACACAAAGTAGGCTATCTATTGTGTGAACTGTTGTTTTTAATGCCTTAAATTTTAATTACTAGAATTGCCATCATCATGAAAAAAAACACGCAGATAACCAACCTGAGTATAGAATCCGCCGGTTTACCTAAAGATCCAAAACTGGTCATTGCTGAATATATATGGAACGGCTTTGACGCAAAAGCTACCGAAGTCGACATTGCAATTGATAGCAACGAGCTCGGTTATATAAACAGTATCAGCATCAGCGATAATGGAGAGGGGATCGTTTTCGATACACTCCCCTATTCATTTGGTAATTTCCTCGATTCGGTAAAGAAAAATAGCATCAAGCGAAGTTCGTACACGAGGGGAAAGAAAGGAAAAGGTAGATTTTCTTTTTCATTGTTTGCAACAAGAGCGATCTGGAATACCATTGTCAAAGAAGAAGAGGTTTTAAAGACATACCGCATACAGATCGATAGGGACAGCAAAGAACAGTATGACGTTAGCGAAAGTATCCCGATAGAAAACCAGCAGACAGGAACCCAGGTGAGATTGGAGGGAATATTCGGGCTAAATTCCTCCCATTTAGAATCTCAAGAATTTATAGATTTCATGGCGCAGGAATTTGGCTGGTTTCTCTACCTTAACCGCGACTTAGGCTACACAATACGGATTAATGGGGTGCAATTGATATATGATCATCTGATTCAAGAAACGGATCTGCTATCTTGGACTTTATATAATCCTGAAGGTGATTCCTCCTATACTTTTCAGGTCAATTACATTCGTTGGAACCAGCAGATCGGAGACCGCTATTACTATTATTTGCGCAATAGCGAAAAAAGAGAAGTGGCAAAAGTTCTCAGTAGCTTTAACAATAATGCAATCGATTTCCATCACTCCGTTTATGTGACATCCAACTTTTTTGACACTTTTGAACAGGAAGACATCAGCGTTTCCACGGACATAAATCTTTTCACGGGCAAAGATAAGCAAGTTGTCTACCGTAATTTGCTTGCTGAATTGCGCGATTTTCTTGAACGGAAGCAAAAAAAATACATTCGTGAAAATGCCGTTGCTATCAAACTCAGTGAATTAGAAAAAAAAGGATTTCTTCCCCCTTACGACCAAACAGAAAAAGACAGGAAAAGAAAAGAAATACTGCTCGCATTGGTTCAGGAAATTTATATCATAGATCCGCGCATCTTCTTTGGAGTCAAAACCGACCTGATCCGTACCTATTTAGGTTTCCTGGATCTTCTACTACAAACAGAGAAAAATGCAGAGATCCTACCCATACTTGAAAAGGCAATGCCATTGTCTGACAAAGAGCGGAACCGAATAAAACAGCTACTAATACTTCCCAATAATCTTGATCAAGGAGCCATTTAAGCGATATTGAGAGGTATTTTTATTTAATGACTTTTCTATGTCATTAAATAAAATAAAAAGTTTCAATTTTGCTTAACACTGTTAAATCATTTATGCATTAAAGCATGGGTAGTAAAGAACGCATACAACGCCTCAAGGATGAGAATAGAACAAATATTCTCGATGCCGCTCTCCAAATCGTTAAAGAAGAGGGATGGCAGGCATTGAGTATGCGTAAAATTGCGGATATTATAGAATATACCGCGCCGATGATTTATGAGTACTTCGCAAATAAAGATGCAATTTTAAACGAACTCGCCAACCAGGGTTATCTCTTACTTGCCAAAAAAGTCAGACAAGCCAAATCAACCCAAACCGACCTGGAGAAACAATTGGAGGCAATGTGGTTAAGTTATTGGGATTTTGCATTCGAGGAGCGCGAATTATACCAACTCATGTTTGGCGTTGGAACTGCCTGCTGTGGATTTGAAAAAACGTATAAATGTGCAGAATCCCATGGCAAATTGATTAGTGATGTGATTCGTGAGATCATGAAGGATAAAAATCCACCGGAAGATCTGATCTGTAGAAAGTATTTTACATACTGGTCAATTATACATGGGCTGATATCAATCAACTTGGTTAACCAAGGTAATGGCGAAAATACCAACCAAGAGGTTCTAAAAGATGCGATCTACGGTATCACCCGCTCGCTTACTGACTAATTTTTTTTCATTAAAAAATACAACGTTAAAAAATCTAACACCGTTAAATACACCAAAACTTCAATTTTTAATATCACATGAAAACAAATGTATCACCAAGTCTTAAGAAGATTTACATTCCTGCACTTAACAGTGTTAAACGAATTAATATCGTAAAGACTGCATATGTGCTGAGTGCAATCTTTTTATACAGCTGTTCAACAGGAACCAGCAAACCTATTGATCCTCCTCCTGTTAGCCTTCCAGTTGTTACCATCGAAAACGGCAATGAGACCGTCTATCAGGAATATCCAGCAACAATAGAAGCTTCGGCGAATATCGAGATCAGACCGCAGGTTGAGGGGATTTTGGAACAGATCTTTGTCGATGAAGGCGCGAAAGTCAGTAAAGGACAGGCACTTTTTAAAATTAATGATCGCCCATACCAAGAGCAGTTGAATCAGGCCAAAGCCAATCTACTAGCGGCAAAGGCAGCGTTGGAAAATGCTGAACTGGAGGTTGAGAAAAAAACAAAATTAGTCAATACCAAAGTATTGACTGACTTTCAGTTGAAAACAGCAATCAGTGCTCGTAATGCTGCAAAAGCAAATGTTCAATTGGCTTTATCGGCGGTAGAAACCGCTAAAATAAACGTAGGTTACACACTGATCCGTGCTTCGGCTGAAGGCTATATCGGAAGGTTACAACGTAAACAAGGAAGTTTAGTGGGGCCGGCAGATCCACAACCATTGACAGCATTGTCTAATGTCAGAGATCTTCATGTTTATTTCTCATTGGGAGAAAATGATTTTATTGCTTTCAAAAATAATACGGAAGGTAATAATCTTCAGCAAAAATTGAACAACCTCCCTCCGATCAGTTTAGTTCTTTCCGATCAGACCGTCTATGATCAAAAAGGAAAAATAGATATGGTAGATGGACAGTTTGATAAAAATACAGGAGCGATTACCTTACGCGCTACATTCAGTAATCCTGAGGGCGTTTTGCGTAATGGCAATACCGGCCGTGTCAGACTCCCAAAGAAATATGACCAAGCTTTATTGGTGCCACAACTTGCCACACTTGAAATGCAGGACAAGATCTTTGTGTATACTGTCGGAAAAGAAAATAAAGTTGTACAGCAGCCTATCTCCGTCATTGGAAAAAGTGGTTCAAATTATCTTGTAAGTAAAGGTATCAGTACCGGAGACCGTATTGTTTATAAAGGGATAGACCTCTTGCAAGACGGACAAAAAATCACGCCACAACCTTTATCAAAAGACAGCATCAATTAATATTATAAACGACAAACTTATGCTTAAGAAATTTATAGAGAGGCCTGTACTCGCCACTGTCATTTCCATATTACTTGTAATACTGGGTGTGATCGGTATATTAAAGCTGCCCTTACAGCAGTTTCCAGATATTGCTCCTCCAGCAGTACAGGTAACAGCATTATATCCCGGTGCAAATGCCGAAACAGTACTTCGGGCCGTAGCTCCTTCTTTGGAAGAATCCATCAATGGTGTCGAAAACATGAGCTATATGAGCTCTACCGCGAGCAACGATGGATCATTGATGATTACAGTATATTTTAAATTGGGCACTGATCCTGATCAGGCTGCTGTCAATGTGCAGAATCGGGTGGCACAGGCTACCAGCCAGCTCCCTGCCGAAGTAGTTCAGGCGGGAATTACAACCGCCAAACAACAAAATAGCTTGATCATGGTATTGGATCTATATACGGAGGACGAAAGTAAATATGACCAAACTTTTATCACCAACTATGCGCAGATCAATATCATTCCTGAACTTAAACGTATCCCTGGGGTAGGACAAGCATTGGCTTTCGGTGGTAGTAAAGATTATTCCATGCGTGTATGGCTAAATCCAAATCAAATGGCCGCCTACAAATTAACTCCGGAGGAGGTGATGGGGGCAATTCAAGATAAAAACGTCGAAGCTGCTCCAGGAAAATTTGGGGAAAGCAGCCGTGAAGCTTTTGAATTTGTTATCAAATATAAAGGTAAGCTTAACCAACCAAGCGATTACGAGAACATTATTATCCGCTCAAATACGGATGGTTCCGTCTTAAAGCTTAAAGATGTAGCTCGTGTTGAACTGGGATCGTACACTTATGCAAGTCATACGCGTATTAACGGTAAAGCAGGACTCAACATAGGTGTCATGCAATTAGCGGGATCCAACGCCAATGAAATTCAGATTGCTATACAGGAATTTATGGAGAAAGCTTCCTTAAGTTTTCCAAAGGGCGTAAAATATCTTGTTTTATATAATACCAAGGACGCGCTTGATCAATCTATTGATCAAGTTAAACATACCTTGATCGAAGCCTTTATTTTGGTCTTTTTGGTTGTTTTCCTATTTCTCCAGGATTTCAGATCAACACTGATACCGGCAATTGCCGTACCTGTGGCGATTGTAGGGACATTTTTCTTTATGCAGCTATTTGGTTTCTCCATCAATCTATTGACCTTATTTGCACTTGTATTAGCCATCGGTATCGTCGTGGATGATGCCATCGTGGTAGTCGAGGCCGTACATGCCAAAATGGAGCATAATAACCTCCCGCCCAAATTAGCAACGACCTCTGCCATGAGTGAGATCACAGGAGCCATTATCTCTATCACCCTGGTCATGTCTGCGGTCTTCCTGCCTATTGGTTTTATGGAAGGTTCGACGGGAGTTTTCTATCGACAGTTTGCCTTTACCCTGGCCATAGCCATTGTAATTTCAGCGATCAATGCCTTGACTTTAAGTCCAGCCCTCTGTGCATTATTTTTAAAGCCCACGCATCATAATCACGACGAGACGAAGAAACTTAATTTCAAAGAACGTTTCTTCACAGGGTTCAACGTTGGTTTTGACCGCCTGACTAAAAACTATTTAGGCAGCTTACGTTTTCTGATCCGTTACAAATGGGTAGCTTTTGCGGGACTGGGTATCACCTTGTTGCTGACAGTTTTTATGATTCGTCGTACTCCTACCGGATTTATCCCTTCCGAGGACCAAGGTTTTATTGCCATATCACTATCGATGCCCGCTGGTGCTTCATTGGATCGCACCTCAGGTGCTTTGGCAGAAGCTGAAAAGCAGCTTCAACATGCTGATTTCACCAAGACATTAAACGTTTTGGCCGGTTTTAATATTTTAACGCAATCCACCAGTCCTTCTGCGGGCGTTGCTTTTATTTTGTTGAAACCCCATGAAGAACGTGGTAATATCAAGGACATCAACGCCATTATGGCTGATGTCAACCAACGTTTGGCAAATATCAAAGGTGCGAATTTTTTTGTATTTACCTTCCCTACGGTTCCCGGATTTAGTAATGTCGACGGACTTGATATGGTTCTTCAGGATAGAACAGGAGGACAACTTGGCAAATTCAGTACAGTAGGTCAAGGGTTCATCGGTGAACTCATGAAGCGTCCTGAAATTATGATGGCCTTCACAACCTTCAAAGCCGATTATCCGCAGTACGAGCTACAAGTGGACGACATCAAAGCCGAACAACTTGGTGTAAGTACCAAAAGTATCTTACAAACCATGCAAGCCTACTTTGGTAGCGCGCAGGCGTCAGATTTTAACCGATTCGGAAAGTATTATCGTGTGATGGTCCAAGCTGACGCAAAAGATCGTAGCGAACCAACTTCTATGGATGGAATCTTTGTTAAAAACAGATTAGGCGACATGGTACCTATTAATACCTTGGTTAAACTGGAACGTGTATACGGCCCAGAGACTGCTTCGCGTTACAATCTATTCAATTCAATCGGAATAAATGCGATCCCAAAACCAGGTTATAGTTCAGGAGATGCAATCCGTGCCGTGGAAGAAGTAGCCAAACAGCATTTGCCAACTGGATTCACCTACGAATTTTCGGGTATGACGAAAGAAGAAATTGTTTCCGGAGGTCAGTCCACGCTTATTTTTATCCTCTGTTTGATCTTCGTTTATTTCCTTCTCGCGGCACAATATGAGAGTTACATTATTCCATTAGTGGTTATACTCTCTATTCCAACAGGTATATTTGGCGTCTTTGCAGCAATTAGCTTCACTGATACGGCCAATAATATTTACGTCCAGGTAGCCTTGGTCATGTTGATCGGGTTACTGGCGAAGAATGCCATTTTAATTGTCGAATTCGCCATTCAAGGTCGAAAACAGGGACTTTCTATACCAAGCGCCGCACTTAAAGCAGCACGCTTACGTCTGAGACCTATTATCATGACCTCATTGGCGTTCATTGTCGGTATGATTCCCATGATGACTGCCGTGGGTCCTTCGGCACAAGGGAATCACTCGATCAGTATTGCTGCGGCCGGTGGTATGCTTAGTGGAGTTGTATTAGGACTTTTTATTATTCCTATCCTCTTCATCGTATTTCAGTTTATCCAGGAGAAAGTCAGTGGTACGGCAAAAGAAAAGCAACTGGAGAATGAGCATATTTCTTTGGAAATTCCTATGCATACAAATAATTAGTGAACAATGACAACATCAGAATATATGAATAGAAATGTAAAACTATTGACGGTTTTCATCTTATCTTTTGTCGCGTGGTCTTGTAAAACAGATAAATTGGTTAGCAATAAACATCTTGCTCCCACTCTGCCCCAGCAATACCGTGATCAGGGAATAGCAACAAAAGAAAATAATATTGGTTCTATTCCATGGCGTGATTTCTTTCAAGATCGTGTTTTACAAGGTTTGATCGACAGCGCTATCCAACATAATTTGGACATGCAATTGGCACTGAAAAATATAGAGTCGTCTCAACTGAGCTTAAAGCAGGCAAAGGCAAGCTACCTGCCTTCAGCACAGTTGCAGGTCAGAGGAAATAGTACCAACCCTTCTAATAATAGCATGAACGGGTTGAGCTTGAATCAATTTTTAAAACAGCATCATGTCGAAGACTATACAGCATCCATTGGTTTATCCTGGGAGGCCGATCTATGGGGGAAAATCAAAAATCAAAATGCGGCGGCATTGGCTTCTTACCTGCAAACTGAAGAAGCAAAAAAAGTGATACAAACACAATTAATTGCCCAAGTGGCGCAAGGTTATTACCAACTATTGATGCTTTATCAGTTACGGGATATCGCTCAGCAAAATTTAAAATTGAGCGATACCACGCTCCGTATTGTCAAGCAACAATATGAAGTTGGCGATATTACATTGCTTGCATTGGAACAAGTCGATGCCCAACGTCTGTCCGCTGCTTCGCTTATACCTGATTTTGAACAACAAATTCATCTTCAAGAGAATGCGATCCAAATGCTCAGTGGAAAACTGCCTGCGGAAATCAAAACACAGGAACAATTGGCCAACGTTCGTTTTCCCGAAGATCTTGCAATAGGAATACCAGCGGATTTACTAAGCCATCGCCCTGATGTTAAACAGGCGGAACTTGCTGTCACTGCTTCACAGGCCTATCAAAAATCTGCTAAAGCAAGAATGTATCCTTCGCTGGTCATTAGTGCTGAGGCTGGTGTCAATGCATTTAAAACAAGTAACTGGTTTAATCTGCCGGCCTCTTTATTTGGTGCAATTACAGGAAGTATTACACAGCCCATTTTTCAGCGTAGAGAGCTGAAAACGCAATATGAACTCGCACGCATCGAGCAAGAGAAGAATGTGATGATTTTCAAGCAAAAAGTCATTTCAGCCGCCGGAGAAGTTTCTGATGCCCTGATTTCAATCCAAAAATTGAAGGAAAAAGAACAGATTACCTTGGATAGAACTATACGTTTAAAAGAGGCTACAAAACACGCTAATCTTCTCTTCGAAACTGGTATGGCAACCTATCTGGAAGTAATCACCGCGCAAAGCAATATATTACAAAGCGAACTTGAGCTGGCTCAGGTGAAGAAAGCCGAACTTTCGGCTGTAGTAGATCTGTATCGCTCCTTAGGAGGTGGTTGGAGCAATAACTAATTAAAGATTTGCAATTTTTCTAATTTTATATCACATATCTGGGAGACAGGGGACCGCGAGGGTCTCCTGTCTTATTTTATAACAACAGCCTTGAAGGAATAACGCTCCCCTCCCATTTGGTTACTCTTACTCTTACTCTTACTCTTACTCTTACTCTTACTCTTACTCTTACTAGATCCCGGCATCAAAGTAGAGCTATGCGTTACCCATTAAAAAAACATTACCTATCACTATAGCTATCGTTATAAATCCTTCAAACCTTGGAATAAAAGGGACAAATCGCGTAGCAAGAATGCAATTATTTTTGTCAAACAATAAATTTAATAATATGAGAGATATAAAAAAGATTGCATTGGTATGTTATATTACCATTTGTACTTTGCTGGCAACCAGCTGCAGTAAAGATGATGAAGTTACACCAGAGCCTCAGCTTACGCCAAGCGAGGTATTGGCAAGTACCGCTTGGGAAACAACAAGCGCCAAAAATAACAAAGGTGAAAATGTGGTATTGTCTGATGCCAATGTCTCAAATTTTGTTGGTTTCGCCTATTTTAAGTCCAACGGTACCTTTACCATGTTCAATCTGGATGACTCTCCTAAAATGCGTGGAGATTGGTCTGTTTCAGCAGATGGTAAAACCCGGACCATCGTTGCTAAAAATGCTGCGGGAGAAACCCTTTTCACACGGGTGGTTGATATTACCGTATTGACAAAACAGGAATTTACATACCGTATCTATCCGAACAACGACAATAAAACCGTTTATTTCGATATTGTTCATACACCGACAACACACAAAGAACCAAAATAATCAGCTTTTTTGATTACATGGAGACGTAACTCCACTTAAATCATAAGGATTGACAATGTTTCTTTTGTCAATCCTTTTTTACAACCGGACAGCTTTCCAACTTATTACTATATCAGTCGGTAAAATCATCGAACTCAGTAATATCATGATAACCGAATACCTTAACGTCAGGGTTTAGGGCAATAAAGCGACGGACTTTGTCCAGCGACTCCAAGCGTTGATGATTATCTTCTGCTCTACTTTTTGCCAAAATATTCACAGGATGCGTTGGGTCAGTAAGTTCTACTTTCATATAATACGCATCTGCGACATAGAGTAATTTGACTTCAGATCCTATAGCAACTCCACAATGCCCTAAAGTATGGCCAAAAAGAGGTACTAGATACAGTGGAACCTGAACATCAATCGCTAGTTTTCTAACTTCAAGACCATGCCACTGAAAGTCATCTTTTGCATAAGTTTTGATTATCGGCTGATGCGACAATGGCATTTCCAAATAACGTGGGTTACCGGCCAGATAACTTTCATACTCTTCTTTTCCAACATGAACAGTGGCATTTGGAAAATCAGCCAAGCCTCCAATATGATCATTATCTAAATGGGATATCACACAATCGGTGACAGAAGATGGATCAAATCCCAATTTTTCAATCTGACGGATAGCTGTCAGCTCCTCATTAAAACGATAACCAACCATTTCAACGAGTTCTTTACCTATCCGTTCCATCGGATAACGATTATCTAACAAGCCAATACCGGTATCAATTAAAACCAATCTGTCTCCATCCTTAAATAACAGGCAATGCCCGCACACATTGTCGTTCACCGGCGAAACAATCCGAACACAATTTAAATGAAATAACTCAACCATAATATACATTAATTTTACACCGAACAATTTAATAAATTACCAGGTTAAATATTATTATTTGATTGTAAACAAATCGAATTTAGTATATTAATATAACGCGAGCGGGATACGGATGATTTGTAAAATATACGATTGGGTTGTACAAATTGATATTTCAGTTTGCTCTTTGTACGTTTCAGAATAAATTTGTGGTTCAATCCTTAAATGAATTGCGAAATTTGTAGTGATTTAATAGCGATATACAAGTAAAAACGAATGCAGGATAACACAATCTATAAAAATGAGAAAAATCTAATCAGTACAAACAAGAAGAGATTATTATTTACCTTACTGTCTTTTTTTCTCATTTATCTTGTTGCCTATATTATAGATCCATTTTCGAGTTGCTGGAATGGTTATTTTCAGCGAAATATGTTTGAAATATTGGGAGAATGGACTTTCACCATTATTTATAGTTTCTTTATTTCAGAGTTCAGTATTATTGTCCACAAGAAATTAGACCGTGTCTTAACATGGAAAGATAACCCCGCGGAAAGGCTTCTTATTGAAACCGTCATTAATCTAATTGTGGTTCTCCTGATCAATTTATTACTGGTTTATATCATTTCCCATTATTTTGAGCTGCAAAACCTCACAATTGCAACATCTCTGGAAGAAAAAAGAGGTACTATACAGAATATCTCCATCAGTGTTATGGTCGCATTATTGATTATGGGGATCAACATTGGTATACACCTGATCAACAATTGGAAAAATGAATCCATACGTGCAGCCAAACTCGGACAAGTCATTCTCGAAACAGAACTTCAATCACTGAAATTACAGATTGACCCACATTTTGTCTTCAACAATTTGAGCGTATTATCCGAAATCATTTTAGAAGATCAACAACTTGGATATGAATATGCTGAAAATTTCTCCAAAATATATCGTTACCTTTTAGTAAATTCAAAAAAAGACGTTATTTCCCTCGAAGAGGAACTTAATTTTTTAGACTCCTATATTTTTTTAATTAAAAACAGATTTGGAGAAGGTGTTCATTTTGAAATAAATGTAGATCCTGCAAAATCCAATTACCAACTACCGCCACTTACGCTACAGCTTTTAGTTGAAAATGCGCTAAAACACAATCAAACCAATAAAAAACGTTCGTTAAAAATTAAAGTATATACCAACGCTCATAACCAATTAGTTGTCGAAAATATTTTGATACCCATCGAAAATGTTTCCGAATCATCTGGAATAGGTATTTCGAATATCATTAAAAGATATGATCTATTGTCCAACCTGCAGCCTGAGATCATGAACAATGGGAAGACATTCAAAGTTAATCTACCACTTATAGAACAAACCTCATGAGTATAGCCAACGTATTGATTATCGAAGATGAAAAATTGAATGCTGATCGTCTAAAACGTCTGTTAAAGGAAATAAAACCATCTATACAGATATTGGATGTCCTGGATAATATTGCAGACAGTATCAGCTGGTTTCAAAATAACGAATCTCCAGACTTGGTCATGATGGATATCCGTCTTTCCGATGGTCTAAGTTTCGAAATCCTGGAAAGCATACAAATTGACTGTCCCATTATCTTTACGACAGCATTTGATGAATATGCTGTCAGAGCTTTCAAGTTCAATAGCATAGACTACCTACTGAAACCCGTAGAAAAAAAAGAATTAGAAAATGCGCTGGTCAAATTAGACAATCTAAAGCTTCAACAGATCGGTTCTGATCCGATTCAGGGCCTATTGGATTTTATCTATCCCAAAGATTTCAGAACCCGCTTTCTCCTTCCCTTCAAAGACGGCTATAAAACAATACAAGTAGAAGACATTCAATATTTTTACTCCGAATTTAAGCTTACACATGCCAAGTTGAAATGTGCTGCTGTAGAAATTGTCCCACAGACATTAGAAGAGCTTGAACAGCAACTAAACCCGAAAGTTTTTTTCCGGGCCAACCGGCAATTTATTATCCATATTGACGCAATAAAGAGACTTCATAACCATTTTAATGGCAAGCTTAAAGTCGAAATCAAACAGAGTGAAGACGTCGAAATCCTCGTCAGCCGAGAAAAAGCACAGCTCTTAAAAAACTGGTTGGATTATTAATAAACAGCTCCCTTTAATTCTATTTTTTCGGACAAAATTAACTAATCGTAACAAAGTGTAAAGTAGCCTCACTCTAATAAAAACGACAAAAAAGATCAGTTTTGATTAAATAATATCAAAACTCAGTGCATTATAGCTACGTTTCAGTAAGCAATTGTTACGTCTCGGTAGATTTCCTTATTATAGCTCTTAAAAGAATTCTTTCTTTTGCTTTAAATAAAATGATAAAATGGCACTAAGAACGATGAATTTAAAACCTATCCTTACATTTATTACAGCAGCTACACTTTTATCGTCCTGTGGAGGCAGCCAAGAACAACCCCAAGAGCAGGCAGTTACTGTTGACTTTATCGAATTATCCCCCGCACGTGCGGAGACAGAAAAAAAATACCCAGGAACCTTGGAGGGAACCGTCAATGTTGATGTAAAAGCTCAGGTGACAGGTTATCTGGATCAGATTTATGTGAAAGAAGGGGATTATGTCACAAAAGGCCAAGCCCTTTTCAAAATAAAAGCGGATGTATACAATGAACAGGTAAACAACAGTAGAGCGGCCTATCAAGCGGCACTATCTGCGGAACAAAATGCGAAACTGGAAATTGAAAAAATCAAACCGCTCGTAGAAGGCAAGGTGTATACCGAACTTCAGCTCAAAACCGCTGAAGCCAACTACGCTGCTGCAAAAGCGCAGGTCGCTCAAGCGCAGGCAGCCTTAGGTTCCTCGCAGATCAATGCTCGATTTACATTAATCAATGCACCTGTTAGCGGCTACATTGGACGGATTCCCAATCGTATTGGAAACCTGATCACTCCAGCTGATGCAATGCCCTTAACCACACTGTCTGAAATCAATACTGTAAATGTTTATTTCTCCTTAAGCGAGGCTGATTTTATAACATTTATGAAAGATCATAATACAAAGTCAAGCAATCAACAGGCAACTTTAATCCTAGCTGATGGTACGGCTTATAATCATCCTGGAAAAGTAGAAATGGCTAGCGGTAATATCGATAAAACGACCGGTAGTATAACACTAAAGGCAATCTTTGCTAATCCAGATAAGATACTTCGTTCTGGAGGTTCGGCCAAAGTTGTCCTAAAAAAGACTCATGATAACGTATTGTTAGTTCCGATGGCAGCTGTTAAAGACATTCAGGATCGCTATTTCGTCTATGTTATTGGCGACAAAAACAAGATTTCCATGAAGCAGATTGAGATTGACGGAAATACGGCCAATGAATACCTGCTTAAATCCGGTCTGACAGCTGGCGAAAAAATCGTAATGAATAGAATTGACATGCTTAATGACGGAATGCAGGTTCAACCTACCAAGAAATAATGAACCTGTAGTAGATTTATCTAAAATTATAATAAAATGCTGAAGAAATTTATTGACAGGCCAGTTTTGGCAACTGTTATATCTATCATATTTGTGATACTCGGGATAATTGGTCTTTTAAGACTACCGCAGACACGGTTTCCCGATATCGCTCCCCCCACGGTCCAGGTTACGGGGAGTTACCCTGGTGGTAATAGTGAGACTGTACTACGGTCAGTTGTTACACCACTCGAAGAACAGATCAACGGTGTTGAGGACATGGAGTACATTACCTCAACAGCAAGTAATGATGGTACATTCTCTGTACGTATTGTCTTTAAGGCTGGCGTAAATCCAGACCAAGCAGCTGTAAACGTACAGAATAGAGTACAACAGGCAACACCGATCCTACCACAGGAGGTTGTGCGGATGGGATTGACGACTTCCAAACAACAGAATAGTATGATCATGATTTTTAATATCTATACGGTAGATAACAAAAAATATGATGAATTATTCCTGCAGAACTATGTCAATATCAACTTGATTCCACAGATCAAACGTGTTCCCGGCGTAGGCCAGGCCATGGTATTTGGTTCGAAAGATTACTCCATGCGCGTGTGGCTGAACCCTCAGAAAATGGCAAGTTATGGTCTTGTACCCCAAGAAGTCATTGCTGCCATCTCCAAGCAAAGTTTGGAATCTGCGCCTGGAAAACTAGGGGAAGAATCAAAAGCTCCCCTGGAATATGTCATTCGATATAAAGGAAAAAAGAATCTTCCGGAACAATATGAAAACATTATTGTCAAAAACAATGATGTTCAGATCGTTCGGCTAAAGGATGTTGCCCGAATCGAATTCGGTTCGATCAGCTATAGTGGTAATTCGCAAAACAACGGTTTAAATACGGTTACAATTGGTATCTTCCAGACTTCTGGTTCCAACGCCAACGAAATTGAAATAGGTATCGATAAACAGATCGAAATAGCGCAACGCTCCTTTCCTCCTGGAATCAAGATTTTTAAACTGATCAGTACTAAGGAACGTCTGGATGAAAGTACTGCCCAGGTGCGTTCGACATTGATTGAAGCGTTTATCCTGGTGTTTTTGGTGGTTTTCTTATTCTTACAGGACATCCGGTCGACCATTATTCCGGCAATCGCGGTACCTGTGGCCATCGTAGGGACATTCTTTTTCCTATTGGTGTTTGGTTTTACAATCAATATATTAACCCTTTTCGCTTTAGTATTGGCTATCGGTATTGTCGTTGATGACGCCATAGTCGTCGTAGAAGCTGTCCACGGCAAGATGGAAAAATCGACCATGAGCGGGAATGAAGCAACCCACAGTGCCATGAACGAGATAACCGGTGCCGTTATCTCAATTACCTTGGTCATGTGTGCCGTATTTATCCCTATTGGTTTTATGACCGGTTCATCGGGCATGTTCTACAAACAATTTGCCTATACACTGGTTATCGCCATTGTGATTTCAGCCATCAATGCGCTAACATTGACTCCCGCACTTTGCGCCTTGTTATTGAAAAACACGCATGCCGAAAATCATGATGGGCAAACTCAAAAAACGGGTTTTTCACAACGTTTTTTCAAAGCCTTTAATGCAGGTTTCGAAAATATGACAAATCGATATGTCGGCTCGCTGAAATTTCTTGTTAAGAAAAAATGGTTAGCAGCTTTATTAATTATTGCTACAATAGCTGCTGCGGGATATCTCATGAGCAGCACCTCGAAAAGCTTTGTCCCAATGGAAGACGATAACTTCGTCGTGTACAGTTTGGAGATGCCTCCGGGTACCGGCCTCGATCGGACAACAAAAGCAGTAGAAAAAATAGAGAAGCTATTGGCCGACTTACCTTCTATTGAAAGCCATACCAGTATCACAGGTTTCAATATGATCGGTAACAACTCCAGTGCAGCTTACGCAACAGGATTTATCCGGCTAAAGGATAAGAAGAAACGTGGTGAAATGAATGATATTGATCAGATTCATCAGGTGATTTCTCAAAAACTAACTACTGTTAAAGAAGGAAATGCGATGGCTTTCCGCTCCCCTCCTGTTGATGGTTACGGTATGATGAATGGTGCCGAACTTGTGCTACAGGACAGAGCTGGAAAGTCTCCGGTAGAACTTAAAGCAATGTCCGATTCTGTTATCGCGAAGATTATGCAACAACCAGGTGTACAATTTGCCTACACCATGTTTAGAGCGGATTATCCACAAATGGAATTGGAAGTGGACGAAGATAAAGCGGCTCAGCTCGGGGTAGATGTCAGTGAAATGCTTTCTTCCGTCCAGACGTATTTTGCCGGTGACCAGTCCTTGAATTTCAACCGCTTTGGTAAATTCTACCGAATCGCTGTCAAAGCAGACGGAATCTTTAGAACGGATAAGGACGCATTCAATGAAATATTTGTCAAGAATAACAAAGGCGAAATGGTACCGGTAAATACATTGGTAACACTTCGCAAAGTCTACGGGCCGGAGTCAGTCACACGTTACAACTTGTACAACTCGCTGACCATTAACGTGGTTAGTAATCCAGGTATCAGTAATGGCGCTATCATGGAAACCCTCGAAAAAAACGTGCTGAACAAACTACCGGGAGATTATAGTTACGAATGGACCGGACTTAGTCTGGAAGAAAAATCTTCCGGCAATCAGACAATGATCATTTTGACATTGAGCTTATTGTTTGTCTATTTTTTACTTTCTGCACAGTACGAAAGTTATCTATTACCACTAGCCGTTCTGCTTTCAATCCCAACTGGGATTATCGGATCATTCTTGGGAACGCGTGCTATCGGTCTGGACAATAATATATACGTTCAAGTCGGATTGATTATGTTGATTGGTCTTCTGGCAAAGAATGCAATCTTGATTGTCGAATTTGCCTTACAGCGTAGACGTGCGGGTTCTACACTTATTGATTCTGCTTTAGAGGGGGCCAAAGCACGCCTTCGCCCAATTTTAATGACCTCGTTAGCCTTTATCGCAGGTATGGTTCCTTTGATGTTTGCTAGTGGGGGGACGGCGACCGGCAACCACTCCATCAGTACAGGAGCAGCAATGGGTATGTTAAGCGGGGTGATCCTCGGTGTGATCGTTATACCATTATTGTATCTGGTGTTTCAATATTTACAGGAGAAGGTCTCAGGTAAAAAACTCGTGGAAAAGACAAACGATTAAAATGAAAAAATTTCATCATTATATTACTATTTTAGCAGGTACCTCCCTACTTCTCGCTTCGTGCAGTGTGGGCAAAAAATATACACGTCAGGATATGGACTTGCCTGAAAATTTCAGAAATAACGAAATTGTCCTGACTTCGGATACATTGGCATTATCCTGGCGAAAGTTTGTGAAAGATCCTAATTTGACGGCGCTTATCGAAAAAGCACTGGTCAAAAACACCGATGTAAGTGTTGCACTTTTAAGTATGCAACAGCTAGAGCTCGCCTACAAACAGTCAAAAAAAGGACTTTTACCTACACTTGACCTAAATTTGGGTGCAAATAGAACTTGGTTGTCTACCAATTCACTTAATGGGTCGCTCAGTGATCAATTTATTGGAACCCCTTATATGGATGACTACAACGCTACACTCCGACTTTCCTGGGAGGTAGACATCTGGGGAAAGGCTAAGATGCAGAAAGAAGAAGCTTTAGCAAATTTCTTTGGACAGAAGGAAAATTTATCAGCATTAAAGACGCGCATTATTGTTCAGGTTATCCAATCGTACTACAATCTGATCGCACTGGACGAACAGTTAAAAATTGCGCAAAAAAATGTACTACTTAGTGATAGCACATTGAATATGATCCGCCTGCAATACAATTCCTCGCTGGTGAGTTCTCTGGCTGTAGAACAGGCCGAAGCGCAAAAGAAAACGGCAGAATTGCTGATACCACTCGCAAACCAAAATATCGCTATTGAGGAAAATGCAATCAGTATACTCTGTGGTGGTTTTCCCGATAAAATTCAGCGTTCCGAAGGTCTTGATGTAACGCTAGTCGGTGAAACATTCGCGATCGGCGTTCCGGCAGAATTACTTAGCCGGAGACCCGATGTCAAAGCAGCCGAGTATGCCGTCGTTGCAGCAAACAGCAGAATCGGATTGGCCAAAGCAGCGATGTATCCTTCGATCAGTTTGACCCCTTCAATTGGAACAAACTCTTTTCAGTTCAATCGCTGGTTTGATCTCCCGGGGTCCATTGTGAAAACAATAGCAGGAAATATCGCCCAACCGATCTTTCAGAAAGGTGCATTGAAAACAAACTATGAAATTTCGATAATCGAACGGGATAAATTAGCGGTACAGTTTAAACAGTCTGTTATGCTCGCAGTTTCGGAAGTATCAGATGCTTTAGCGAAAATAAAGCATAGCGATCAAAGACTTCAACTGATTGAAGCGAAATCCCATTCATTGGCCAAAGCAACTTCCGATGCTGCCCTATTATACAAAAGCGGCATGGCAAATTATCTGGAAGTTATTACTGCGCAAAACAACGCGCTACAAAATGACCTCGAACAGATCAGTATAAAACGGGAAAAACTAAATGCTGTAGTGGATTTATACCGTGCGTTAGGCGGAGGAAATGACAGCGAACAATAAATCATCGCGTATACTGATCTTGGTTCGCTCAGTTTTTACGTATATTCAGAATCACAATTGTTCAACTAAGGGGCTAACGAAAGTTTAGTCCCTTTTTTAATAGTCTTTAACCATCATATAAAATACAATTTCCCTTTAATAACTTACTGATGTTACAATTATTTGAATTAAACCACTGGATTTTATTATCTTCGGGTAAGAAATAGAATGTAATGAACAGAACAAGCTGTCTTCCTCCTCCAATCGCTTAATATTAATAAATATTAATAAAGCATGACACCGAATAATCGGCTGATTCCCCATGTTTTATATTCTCAATCAAATTTTATAACAATAGTATCTGTCTTTTCAAAGATAGACCTGGAAGACAACATTTTATGAAACATTCATATTTCATGCTGCATCTCGCTGTAGTATGTTTGGGTATATCCGGAGTATTGGGCAAAGTCATCAGCCTAAATGAAGGTATGCTAACCTGGTATCGTGTATTTTTTTCGGCCATTTTCCTTTTTTTAATTTCAAAATGGTCAAAATCAGCTGGTGAAATCAGCTTGCCTGAAAAATTAGTGATCGCAAAAAATGGCCTATTGATTACCGCCTCCTGGTTACTCTTTTATGCCAGTATTAAATATTCCAATATTTCAATCGGAGTAGTTTGTTACTGTATGGCAAGTTTCTTTACCGCAATCTTTGCTCCCATCATTAACAAAACGAAATTTAAACCTTCAGAGTTTTTTCTGAGTGGGCTAACGCTTTGTGGCATCGCCTTGATATTTCATTTTGATACAGCACATCAATTGGGCATTATTTTCGGGATCATTTCACCGGCTTTTGCTTCACTTTACGCAATTTATAACGAACGCATGGTCAAGCAATATAGTAGTATAGTCATTAACTATTACCAAATGATTGGTGGAACTGTTGGTCTTGGATTGATTCTCCCCTGTTATCTTTACTCTTATCCGATATCATCTTTTATCCCAAATACAATGGATCTCATTTACCTCCTCATTTTGTCGCTTTGCTGCACTGTTGCTGTGTACCTTGCCTTTACAGAAATCTTAAAGAAAATTTCTGCCTTTACGCTCAATTTAAGTCTCAATCTCGAACCTGTATATGCCATCCTGATTGCATTTTTATTCTTCAATGAATCCAAAGAGCTTAATCTTTCATTTTACATTGGGCTTTTCCTAGTACTGCTTTCTGTACTTATGCAGGCTCTAATAAGTAGAAAAAAAGATAAATCGATTAATACAATAAAAATAAGAAAAGAATGATTGCATTGATATCCGATCATTCAATATCAGACTACAGAGATGCCCAAATTTGTTGATAGAAAATCCTATATTTACACTACATCAGACATCCAATTAATATTAGGAATTCTAGTCGATTCCTCCAACGAAAGATAACATCAATTAAAAAATATTATGAGCAATTCCTCTTTAGACAATAAACTCGTCCACGAACAAATTCAATATCTTGAATTTATAACCAGCGATCTTGAGCGAGCTAAAAAGTTCTATTCATCCAGTTTCGGCTGGAAATTTACAGATTATGGTCATGAATATACAGCCTTTGAGGGCAACCATGTGGATGGAGGATTTACGATCGGTACACCAATAAATGGCAGTATTTTGGTTGTTCTCTATTCGAATGATTTGCTATCCACACGTGATAAAGTCATCCGGGCAGGTGGCACCATCGTTAAAGATATTTTTAGTTTTCCTGGAGGTAAAAGATTTCAATTCAAAGACCCCGATGGCTATGAGCTTGCGGTGTGGACAACAGCTTAAATATTCCCAACAAAATAAAAACGAAAAGAGCTTAATTTGTTATTAAGCTCTTTTCTGTTTTTGGTAGTTTTTATTTTTATTACGATTGAAACGTTTTCTTTTTTGTGGATTGTGGCTTTTCCTCGTGGGGTTATATTCAGGACCAGCTTCAAAGCCTTCCGGTAATGCAATCTGTTCTACGGGATAACCGATCAGGCTTTCGATCTGAACAAAACGTTGCTGATCTTTATCATTGACAAAAGTAATCGCTGTGCCCGTTGTCGCTGCCCGTGCTGTACGTCCGATACGGTGCACATAATCTTCGGGATCCGGTGGTACATCATAATTTACCACCAAACTGATACCTACGATATCAATACCTCGCGAGATCACATCTGTTCCTACCAGTACCCTTACCTGACGTGATCTAAATCTGCTCATGATATCCTCACGTTTAGCCTGCTCAAGATCTGAATGAAATCCCTCTGCGTCTATACCCTGCTTTTGAAGTTCCTGTGCCAGTAATTTTACAGTCGTTTTTTGAGAGGCAAAAATGATCACAGAAACATAATTAACATCCTGTAAGATAATCTTCAAAAGATCCATTTTCTGCTTATCAAATACCAGATATGCTCGTTGGTCTATACCTTCTGAAGGTTTTGAAATAGCGATATTGACCTCTACCGGCTTATAAAGAATCTTTTTGGCAAAATTCCTGATCTTGAGGGGCATCGTCGCCGAAAAAAGTAACATTTGTTTCTTTTTGGGCAGGTAGCTGACAATACGCAATATATCATCCTGAAAACCCATATCCAACATACTATCCGCTTCATCAAGTACGAAATGCGTCAGATGAGTTAGATCGACTTTCATCGATGTAAGGTGACTGATCAGTCTACCTGGGGTGGCAACAATAATATTGACCCCCTCACGGATAGCCCGTTTCTGTTGTTCGTAACCCATACCATCTCCACCTCCATATATGGAGATGGAAGTCGCTCCGGTATAATAAGACATGCCCATGATCTGTTGATCGATTTGCAAGGCTAATTCTCTGGTCGGAACCAAGATAATCGCACGAATAGATTCCCTTGCATCTCGGGCGACGGCATCCAAAATCGGCAGCATATAAGCCGCTGTTTTACCTGTACCTGTCTGTGCACAGGCAATCATATCGTTTCCCTCTTTAATGATGGGAATTGTCTGCTCCTGAATAGGCGTCGCCTCTTCAAACATCATGCTTTCTAAGCCCTCTTCCAATTCCGGAACAAAACCAAATTCAGTAAATCTCAAATTTTATTATTTTATAAATATGCGCTAAGTTACTAAAACTAATCTATATATGATGCCAGCATTTATGACCTCAGGGTTGCATAAAAAATGTGACCGTAGTGCATCCGCATTAAATCTTCACTATCTTTAACCTAAATTGTCGGACTTTTTTTGGAACTATCGGCCAATCGCAGCATTGTATATCCCAATATACCTGCGCAAAGAGAAGCGATAAGCACCGCAAATTTAGCTTCCTCAACCAAAAAAGCATCATCAAAGGATAAGATCGCAATGAAGATAGACATTGTAAAACCGATTCCGCCGAGCAAACCGACGCCGAATATCTGTATCCAGCTTGCGCCCTCAGGAAGTTGTGCTATTCTGAGTTTCTTCGCGATAAAACAGATCAAAAATATACCAATCGATTTCCCTGCGAGCAATCCGATTATAATACCGAGTCCCAATTTGGACGTTAAACCGCCAACCATTTCAGCATGAATTGGAATTAATGTATTTGCGAACGCAAACAAAGGGATAATAATAAAATTCACCGGTTTAGTTAATAAATGCTCCAACTTTTCCAATGGCGACTCTTTTTCATCCGGTGTGGTGGGAAGAGTCATGGCAACCAAAACCCCCGCAATAGTTGCATGTATGCCTGAATGGTGGATAAAATACCAAATGAATACGCCCGGAATAAGGTAGGCCCATAGGGCTTTTACTCCAAGTTTATTGAGGACCACCAAAAAGGCAAATATACCAAGCGCCATCAATAAATAACTGGTATGGATTCCACTACTATAGAACAAAGCGATCACTAGGATTGCAAGCAGATCATCCACAATGGCCAAAGCTGCCAAGAAAATCTTAAGACTTGCTGGAACTTTATTTCCCAACAGCGTGATAACGGCTAGCGCGAATGCAATATCCGTTGCCATGGGTATGCCCCATCCGTGCGCTGTATCCGCCACATCCTTATTGATGACAAAATAAATTACTGCAGGCAGAAGAGCTCCGCCTACCGCTGCCAAAATAGGAAGGATAGCTTTACTTGCTGAAGATAGTTCTCCCTCGACGATTTCTCTTTTGATTTCCAATCCCACCAATAGAAAGAAAATAGCCATCAATCCGTCATTAATCCATAGTAACCACGAATATTTCAGCTGGATATTATCTGTTTCAAACCCTACCTCCCGAAGCAGAAAGTCCATTACCGCCCCATATAACGATGTATTCGCTACGATAAGTGCCAAGATGACGCAGGAAAACAGAATAATCCCACCGGCAAAACTAGATTTCAAAAATTCTCTGAAGACAGTTAAATTTATAAGTTTTGACATGACAATAATAGTTTTAAACGCTTAAAAGGTTCACAATATACGATTTTACGGCCATTAATCCGCCTTTCGAACGGGATTACATCAATCTATTCTATTAGCCAGACAAAAAATCCACCTTTCATTAATTAATTTTTTTTAACAACAATTTGGTCCATTATAGCCTGATTTAACGTTAAAAAATGCCACCAAATATATATCCCGCCTAAAACCAGCCCCCTACCTAAAAAGCCTATAAAACCCATTTTAATATTGTCATTTTTGCAAAATTAATTTGTCTTTATTGCAAAAAATAGTTAGCTTGCTATTATAGTTAATAAACCGTTTATTATGTGCAAGAAGTGGATTTTCATGGTACTTCTTTTCGTAGCAAATTTTACATATGCGCAAACGACAGAGGATACAACCCAACATCAACAACAATCAGGTTCCCATTACATCATTTTAGGAATCATCGCAATTATTGTCATCATTTATATATTATACAGGCGGCAAAAGAGAAAATTTAATGAATAAGGGAGATCATGTGATCTCCCTTATTGTTTGTTCCTGAATTTTTATCGAAATAAATTTATCTTTTTTACCTATATCATTCTTCGTGTTTAATTGGCTCATTGGTTTGTGCCAAACGTTGCGATCCTGTATTCGCCGGACAAGCAATGTCATCTGTCGCATCATAGATCAGCTTTTTACCCTTCAATTTCGTGATCAGTTCCGCCGGTACATACACCTGTACTTTGGTTACGGAGTAACCGCTTGGGAAATAACGTACATAGTAGCCATCAGGATGAAGCGTCCAGATGCCACTGGGCACATCTGTACGAGGCTCTGCCATCCCCGCCATAATCGCGTACTTTTCAAACTCAGCGTAAGAATAATTGCCCGAAGATACCAGCTGTCTGATATTATTTTCGGCTTCAAATATAGTCTGTATCGCTGGCGGCATCTGGTCCTTTGCTTTTTGTACCACATCAAACGGTAATATACCAAGCGCTCCGCCTTCCAATAATAATAATTGCTCTGGTGTCAATAACCGCAAGGCAGTTTCTTTGACCTCCCCGGCATAATCTATAAATTTAGTTTTGGCAATAATTGTCCATAACAACATCTGTATCGATGACTGTTCGACTTCGGGATGCTTTTCTGCGCTTTTCAAGATTGCAATGACAACCTCCCGTTTTTTTCCTAATGTGGGGGCATACATATAGCCATCTCCCTTGGAAGGTGCATACGTTCCCGCCTTCAGACAATAACTTTTGTTCGTCATTTCAAAATGACCAGCCTCGAGTAGATAACCGTCCTGACCATTTTTTGGTAGATTTTCAAGGGGTTTATAAGTAGCCGTATTCTGAAAATCAGGCATCTGTTCACCTTTCCGGTTTACATCTTCAAAACTGGTGCTTATTGCTTCTGGTTCCTTTAGAAGTTTGTCCAATCCCAATGCTTTGCTCCCCTTAGAAGCAACTGCCTTACTGGCTTTCTCGAGCAAGCCGCCAAATTGTGCATGGGCACTTTGCAAATTCAGCAAAAAAGCAACAACGAGTACTAAAGCATACGTAATGCTATTTCTTTTCATAATTATTGATTTCATTTAGACAGCAATGCCACAAAAAAGAAGCCAATTTATTCGTAAAATCCCAATTCATAATTTATTAACCCCATACATCTTTTTTAACGATATACGATTTTCAAATGTATCTCCAAATGGAATATATCATATTTCGCACCAGTTGCTTAATCGCATCAAATGCAATATTTCCAAAAACAGATCATTGAGGGCATTCGACGGGAAACTCATGTTTGGAAATAGTTAAAAAATACAAGATTAAAACGTATCTTTGCAGCATGATTAACGTGTCAAATCTCTCCCTTCGTTATGGTAAACGTGTACTATTCGAAGATGTCAATTTAAAATTTACACCTGGCAACTGTTACGGTATTATTGGTGCCAATGGAGCTGGTAAATCTACTTTCCTAAAAATTATTTCTGGCGAAGTTGATCCCTCTACAGGTTCGGTGGCATTCACGCCCGGCGAACGTATGTCTGTATTGAGTCAGGATCACTATGCTTTCGATGAATATACGGTACTGGAAACTGTCATGATGGGTAACCAAGAGCTTTACAAAATCATGAAAGAAAAAGACGCCATTTACATGAAAGAGGATTTCTCTGATGCAGATGGTGAACGTGCCGGTGAACTCGAAAGTCTTTTTGCAGAAATGGACGGCTGGAATGCAGAATCCAATGCAGCTACCCTATTGAGCAGCTTGGGCATTAAAGAAGAGCTTCACTACAAGTTAGTATCTGAAATTGATGGTAATCAAAAAGTACGTGTTTTATTGGCACAGGCATTATTCGGTAATCCAGATATCTTGATTCTCGATGAGCCTACCAACGATTTGGACATTAATACCATTGCTTGGTTAGAAGACTTTTTAGCTTCTTATGAAGCAATTGTACTTGTTGTGTCCCACGACCGTCACTTCCTCGATGCTGTATGTACGCATACCGTAGATATAGACTTTGGTAAAATGACGATTTATACTGGTAACTACTCATTCTGGTACGAGTCTTCTCAACTGGCATTAAAACAGCGCGCTGACCAAAATAAAAAGATGGAAGATAAGGTTAAAGAACTTCAGGAATTTATCCGTCGCTTCTCGGCCAATGCATCCAAATCAAAACAAGCTACATCCCGTAAAAAGGCGTTGGATAAGATCAATATCGATGAGATCAAGCCCTCCAACCGTAAATATCCGGCAATCATGTTCAATACCATGAACCGTGAACCTGGAGACCAAACATTACAGGTAGAAGGTTTGAGTAAAACGGTTAATGGTGAAGTATTCTTTAAGGATATCACATTTATGATCAATAAAGGGGATAAAATTGCGGTATTGGGCCCCAACTCCTTAGTCACTACAGCTTTTTACGATATTATCACGGGTAGAGATACTGATTTCGGTGGCGAATTCAAATGGGGTGTAACCATCACTCCCGCTGATATGCCGATTGAAAATGCGGCCTTTTTTGAGGGCAAAAACGAAAATTTAGTCGATTGGTTAAGAGATTACACGACTAACCCTGAAGCAGACGAACAGTTCCTACGTGGTTTCTTGGGAAAAATGTTGTTCTCAGGTGAAGAAGTCATGAAGAAAGTTTCGGTTCTTTCCGGAGGAGAAAAAATGCGCTGCATGTTTTCAAGAATGATGTTACAGGGGGCCAACTTCTTGATTTTTGACGAACCGACCAACCACTTGGACTTAGAGTCAATCACAGCATTAAACAACGGCATGGTGGATTTTAAAGGATCAATGTTATTCACGTCACGTGACCATGAATTGACCGAAACCGTTGCAAACAGAATCATTGAATTGACGCCTAAAGGAATTATCGACAAGTTAATGACCTACGATGAGTACATCAACAGCGATGTCGTAAAAGCACAACGCGAAGAGATGTATAAATAAGATAATTTATCCCAATTTTATAAAGGCTCCGTAATTTATTTTATGGGGCTTTTTGTTTATAGGCACCTGCATATAGGCGGTCGAAAATGCTAAAAACAAAAAAGCACTGAAGGGGCTCAGTGCTAATCGCGATTGATATGAAAGAATTGAGAAAGTCTACTGAGCCGAAGGTTTTATCAGACGCCATCCCAATTGTAGCGATACCGCACAATGATCAGACAGATCCTGCCCCTCCCTATTTTGAAAAAGTTTCTTTTGAACCTGATAGTTCCTTGCTTCAAATACAATATGATTATTATTCCGGTAATATATCTTATCAATACCTTCACAGTCATCTGTTAACTCCAATGCGGCCCGCGCAACAAAATTTTGCTCATTCTGCGGTATCTTACCACTATTTTTCAAACTTACCCATGCGTCTACGAGGTTTAATTCGCCTTGAAAAGAAACAATATTATCCAGTGCGTACGCATAATGAGCATTAAAATCTCCCATGATTAACAAAGGTTGCCCCGAAGAGTTCTTTTGAATATAGTTTTTTAATTGATCCAAATTCTTCCGCCGGGCTATTGCCGCATTAGGATCATCCTGAGCCGTTGCATGTACATTGTAAACATCAATAAAAACCGCTTTTGCCAGCTGTATCCGCGCGTAAGAAAATCCTTTCGGAGTCAGGCAATCAGCGCCATTACATGCCTCCCAACTGACCCGTTCAAAGTCTTGGATCGGATATTTTGACAAAGTGCTCAATCCATCCCCAAACGGTACACCGCCCATATTTTCAGTTCGATAATTATGTCTGTTATTACTGTACAAAAATTTATTGTAGTTGAAATCCTCCTGTACATTCACGATATCAAACGGATTTATCAGTTCGCCGATGGATGTGATACTCGAAGCTCTTTCGGTTACTGCACTTGAGATTAATTCTGGGAGACCGGCAATATTATAAGTCAATAAACTAAGCCGCCCCTCGCTGACATCAGGCATTTCGACATAAACCATGTTCATTGGTCTAACCTGTTTAGGCTTCAGCTTGAATCCTAACATGATCCCCGCAGAAGCACAAACTGATAAAATAAGAACTTTGCGGATACCTTTAAGTTTGATTTTCCTTTCGAACAATAAATCTAACAACATGGACTGAATAATTTGTTCATTCCAAAAGTAAAGACCCAAGATTAGCTTAACTATATTCTTAAATTAATTTTATTTATAAAAATTATTTACAAATCATTAATAATAAACAATTTATAAACACTTTAATGATAAAAGGTTAATATCAAAATAGCTTTTGAGTTATGCTTTTCGAATATTTTTATGAAACCCCTAATAAGAATACAATGAGAAAGGTAGCTTTTTTTACAGAAATACTCGTTGAGGATTTCGACGGTGCATCCCGTACAATGTTTCAGCTGATAAACCGTATTGATCAAAAGAATTTTAGGTACTTCTTTATCTATGGTGCTGGTCCCACACAATTTCGCGACTTTCATTCCTATAAAGTACCTACATTTAAAATACCAGTCAATGACGATTATTGTCTGGCTATTCCGCAGCTCATCAAAAAAAAGCTCGAACTGGCTTTAGATGACTTCGCTCCCGACATCATTCATATTGCTACCCCCTCTCTCCTCGGTTTTTTTGCATTGAACTATGCCAAACGTAGAAATATTCCCGTGTTAACAATCTACCATACCCATTTTATATCCTATATAGCCTATTATTTCAAAAATATCCTCCCTTTGGTCAAACCCACGGAGCAATGGATGAAACGGGCTATGAATAATTTTTATAACAAATGTGACATTGTTTATGTCCCCACTAAATCCATCTTAACCGAGCTGCAACAGATCGGGCTCCAAGGCCAGGGTCTAAAAATCTGGCAAAGAGGGATTGATACCCAACTATTTAACCCCGAAAAAAAGGATACAAGCTATATCCAACAATTGACAAATAATGATAAACCCACAGTATTATTCGTTAGTCGGATAGTCTGGGAAAAAAATATCAAAACCTTAATTGACATCTATCAGCAGATACAAGCCCAACAGCTGGACTATAATTTTATAGTCGTCGGAGACGGAACCGCCAAGGTAACTGCTATGCAGGAAATGCCCAACGCTATTTTTCTGGGGAAAAAGACACATCAGGAACTTGCGGTGCTGTACGCCTCAGCCGATGTATTTGTCTTTCCTTCTGTTTCAGAAACCTATGGTAACGTTGTGGTCGAAGCACTAGCTTCGGGTCTTCCCTGTGTAATTGCTGATGGCGGCGGCTCGGCATCGCTTATTCAACATGGTGTAACCGGATTTAAATGTCAACCCGAAAACGCTGCCGGATATGTTTATTACCTCAAGAAAATTATAGCTGACAAGGCGCTGAGAAGAAATCTGATTACAGCCGGCCTTTCTTATGCAGGCCAATTGGATTGGACACGACTATCCCAGCAGTACTTTGATGACATTGAATTACTTGTCGACAAAACGCAAGACACAGACCTGGCATGGGCAAATTAATAGCATCCCGTCAAGTGATCAAAGCTGTCTTTTTACTTCTGATCTTGACATCTTTGATCATTTTTGTAGTCCACAGTGATTTTTCGGCGTTGAAAAAAGAACTGTCAACGGTTGGCTACCGCTTTATTTTTATCATATTTACGACTTTCATTGCCTATTTTTTTGGAACGTTGGCTTGGTGGGTTTGTCTAGGCCCTTCAAAAAAAAGGATCAATATTTTCGAACTTTTCGCAGTACGTCAAATTGGCGAAACCGTTGGACTCTTCAATCCGACCAGTATTATTGCAGGCGATTTACTGAAAGCCGAGCTAATCACCCGCTATGAGATCCCTTTGCAGCAGGGACTCGGCTCTGTCACCATCTCACGCATTACAGCCATACTTTCCCAGTTAAGCATTTTCTTACTGACCATGATCTGGCTCATGCTTTCACCCTTAAAAAACGAAGTGATACGGTATACGGGTCATGCGATCTATGTTATATGTGTCATCTTGCTGCTATTCGTCGTTTTAATATTCTACTGGTTAATTTCAACTAAAATTCCGCCAAAAAATACGCCTACTGACACCACATTTATATCAAAAGCGAAAAATCAGCTCCAGAAATTACTTTGGGACACAAAAGACTTTTATCAAAAACAAAATAAAATATTCTGGTATTCCTATCTGCTGTTTGCGATACATTGGCTAATTGGCAGCTTAGAATTCTATCTGGTCTTAAAATTTCTGGACGTCGATGTCAAGGTTATTCACGGATTAATTTTAGATATGAGCGTCATCCTATTTAAAAGTGCTGGCGCATTTATTCCCGGTCAACTGGGCGTTGAGGAAATCTCCAACAAACTCCTGCTTAACATGATTGGAATTGCGGGCGGAAGCATCTGGTTGAGTGTCTCTCTCCTGCGTCGGGGCCGTCAGGTATTCTGGTCAACTATTGGCGCTATATTTTATCTATGTATCAAAAGAAAAACCATACATGTTACCGTCTGAAATAGAAATCTTATTTGTTAGCCACAAATATCCACCTGCAGTTGGCGGAATGGAAAAGCAAAGCTTTGAGCTTATTAACTATTCTGCACTCTATCTAAAAGTACACACGCTTCTTTATGACAATGAAGAATCCATCCTGACGTTTTTCTTTCGCCTAAATCAACGTATCCTCTCCAAAATAAAAGCTAATCCTCATATTAAACTTATTCATTTTAACGACGGATTAATCGCTGCTTTAGCATCTTTTCACAAGGGATATGAACATCTAAAGAAAGTCGTTACCCTTCATGGTCTTGATATTGTTTTTCCACTGCCCTATTTCCAGCATAAAATAATCCAACGTTTCAATGTATTTGATCAAGTTATAGCGGTCAGTCAGGCCACCGCAGAAGCCGCCCGGTCACGTGGTATCGACCCTTCAAGGATATCAGTCATTCCGAATGGAGTAGACCCAGTAACCTCAATATCTAAACTGAAAGATGACAAATTCCCCCCCTATTTTATCACACTGGGAAGACCTGTGAAACGCAAAGGATTCTCCTGGTTGATGCAGCAGGTCATTCCCGCCATTCAAGGTAATTTCCGGCTCCTGATGATAGGACCATTCGACCAAAGCCCAACCTGGAAAGAACGTCTGCTCAACCTTTTACCTGCTAAACTCTATCATCTCGCTACCTTATTTTTGGGCTATCCAACTGATCAACAGGAAATGCGTAAATTATTGAGAATGTATCCCGAAAAAATTCAGCATCTGGGAAAAGTCCCCTTCGATCAGTTAGCACACCTTCTTACAAATGCACATGCTTTCCTTATGCCTAATATTCAAGTCCAGGGAGATATGGAAGGCTTTGGTCTGGTTTGTCTAGAAGCCTCATCCCGGGGTACTGTTGTGGTCGCCGCAGAGTTGGAAGGTATCACAAGTGCGATTACGCATCATCACAACGGTCTTTTGCTCCCCAGTCAGGATGCCAATGCATGGATCGGGCAACTCCAGACCATGCTGGATAATCCGGCTCATTACGAAAAACTTGGACAGAAATTTCAGAAAAATACGCATGCAGATTTCAGCTGGGATATTATGGCCAGAGGCTATTGCCATACCTTTGTTGAAGTGTGCCAAAAAACCACCAAACAGTGAAAAGCTTAATTGCTCGATAGATTAAGAACTCGTAGATAGTGATCGTTCATCAATTTGTAGGAGATAACCTGAAGTATGGTCACGACCAAGAGCATGAGCAGTGCCGGAAACGAAAAAAATGTAATCGTTATAAATAGCAGCAACAGAAATAACCGCAGCATTTCGAGTGGAAAGACCCATTTTTCATGCTCCAATAATCCGCCGATACAGATGACACTGCACAAAATAAAGAGACCACCAACAAGCAATTGCCCCAGATTTTGATAGTTGCCATACAGCAAAAAGAAAAATAGAAGTCCCATCGTTAACATAGATTGGGTAAAAATATATCGACTCAGATTTTTACCATGCACCTGAGATCTAGTCCCTGCAAACATTTTTTGCTCCAATTCCGCCCTAATTTCAGGTTGTATATCGTCAGGGCGTCCAAATACCGTACGTATTTTGTTTTTGAATCCCACTGCACGCTTAAAAGAAAGCCCTATTTCAAATAGATAGTGAAAATGCTGCCAAAGAAAGGTGTACCGATGGATAGGTTTGGTCAGTCCGTAGACACAGGGTTCTTCTTTCTTCTCGGCGACAAAAGTTCCAAATATTTTATCCCAGATAATCAAAATATCACCATAGTTCTTATCCAAATAGATCTCATTGCTACTATGATGTACACGGTGATGCGATGGAGTGACAAGTATTTTTTCAAAAATCCCGAGCTTATCTACCGTTTGTGTATGAGAGAAAAAGGGGTATACTCCATGAACCAATAAAATTACGGTCATCATGAAAGGCGGAAACCCCAAAAGAGGAATAAAAGCCCAGAACAAAGAACGAAATACCGCCTGGAATATGGTAATCCTAGCGGCAACGGTAAAGTTATAATCTTCACTTTGATGATGAACTACATGTGCTGCCCATAGCAAGTTGACCTCATGACTATATCGATGATACCAATACCACAAAAAATCCGTAAAAAGAAAAAGCAAGATCCAGGTCCAGACGTTCGCCTCAATATGAAAAATCGCAAAATTCTGGTAGACCCAAACGAAAAAAAAGTAAAACAGGCTAACTGAAAACATATCGCACATACGCTCGACAATGCCAACATTTAGATTAGAAATTGATTCATCAAAGGTATAATACCGCTTTTGCTTCTTCAGACTATACCAATATTCCAACAGCATCAGTACCAAAAACAAAGGGATAATAAAAGCTAAAAAATTAAGTCTTCCTGTGTGCATACAGCGCTTATTTTAAACGAATAACTTCCTTGTAACGACTAGCTTATAGACGTAAAGCTCAAAAATCTTTATTATTTAACAATCAATTCTGAATCAGGTTTTAGTTTTATGCCTTTCTCGAAATAAAAATCTTCATGTTATCACAAAGACTAAGGACTATGGAAATTGGGTAAAAGCTTTTTATAGGCGATTAACCAAGTCAGCAAGCTTTAGCATAAAAAAATAAAAGCCCTCAAAAAATAAAATCCTTTTTGAGGGCTAATTAATTTAATTATATCATTTTCTGGACTAAAAGCTCCAGTCATGGGACCGTTAGTGCACGCTTGACATATCCACCTTAGTCTTACCCTGTTTGATCATCAGCACAAAAGGCACACAGATCAAAAATGCGACTCCTAAATAAAGGAATACATCCATATAAGACAATACGGTTGCCTGTTTCATGACACTTAAGTCCAGTATCTGGTGCGCCTTGGCCAATGCTTCATTTGGAGCAAATCCTTTCGACTGAAAACTCATTTGTAACTGCTGCACACGTTGTTGTACCTCAAACTTACTGGGATCCAGATTCACCACCAAGTCAACCCGGTGTTTCTGAGAGTCACGTGCGATAAACGTTGTGATCAATGCAATCCCAAATGAGCCCCCCAGCTGACGCATCATGCCTGTAAAAGCTGCCCCCTCGCCGATCGACTTCCCATGGAGGGTGGATAGCGATAAGGTCATTACTGGAACAAATAGCAGCCCCAAACCTACCCCGCGCAGGATAAGTGGCCAAAACATATGTTCCGACCCCGTATCATTTGTCATCAGGCTGTACATCCAAAAACAAAAACCAAAGAAAATGCTCAAACCCACCGCAACCATATATTTCTGCGGAACGCCATTTTGAATCATTTTACCTATAAAAGGCATCATGATCCCGGTCATGATTGAACTTGGCAACAACAGAAGACCAGCATCTGTGGCTGTCCATCCCAATATGGACTGTGTGTAGATCGGAATAATAAAAGTCGACCCAAACAGACCGAATCCCAGGATAAAACTCATCACAACCCCTACCTGTAAGTTTTTATCACGTAATACCCGCAAGTTTACAATAGGTTTGTCATAAACCAGCTCACGCCAGATGAAGAATAATAATCCGAATACTGATAAAATAGACAGACCTAAAATAAGTGGATCATCAAACCAGTCATCCTGTTGACCATGTTCCAGCACAAACTGAAGGGAACCGATAAACATAATCAAGAAAATCATCCCGAACCAATCCACCTCTTTTGCCGATTGTTTCTGGCTATATTTCGGACTACGCACAAATGACAAAGTCAGCAACGTAGCAATAATTCCCAAGGGCACATTGATATAAAAAATATAAGGCCAGGAGAAGTTATCAATGATATAACCACCCAAAGGTGGGCCAAGTGTCGGTCCAATGATTACTCCCATACCGTAGATCGCCTGTGCCATACTACGTTTTTCTTTGGGATAGCTTTCTGTGATGATGGTCTGAGCAGTCACCAACAAGGCTCCACCGCCCATTCCTTGCAGAAAACGAAATGCGACGAGCTCCCAGATATTGGTCGCGTTACCACACAAAAATGAAGATACTGTAAATATGATAATTGATGCCGCAAAGTAGTTACGTCGACCAAACTGTTGGGACAACCAACTCGTCATTGGAATAACAATTACGTTAGCAATTGCATAAGCCGTAATAACCCAGGCCACGTCTGTCAATGTTGCCCCCAACGACCCTTTCATATCATTTAAGGCCACATTCACGATCGTGGTGTCCACAATTTCCAGCAGGGCACAGAGTACTGCTGTAATCGTGATGACTACGCGTCGAAAACCATATTCAACCAGACTATCCTGTTGATTTAAATTTTCCATAGTTATTGAACATGCACATCTACGTCAGCATTCATGCCCGGTCTGAGCAAGGCCACATTTTCAGCTTTATTATCTTTTGTCAATTTGATTTTTACCGGCAGACGTTGTACCGTCTTCACAAAGTTACCTGTCGCGTTGTCCGGAGGCAATAGAGAGAAACGGGAACCAGTAGCAGGCGAAAATGAATTCACCTCCCCTTCAAATTCGATATTTGGATAAGCATCCACTTTAATACCCACCTTTTGCCCCGGTTTCATTTTTTGTAATTGAGTCTCCTTAAAGTTCGCCACTACCCAAGTTTCTATATTATCAACAATGTAAAATAAAGACTGCCCTGGGTTGATCATCTGCCCTGGCTGTACTTTGATATTCGATACCTGACCATCTACCGAAGCCAATACTGCAGTATAAGATAGATTCAATTTCGCAGCCTCTAATTGCGCTTTCGCTCTTTTTATATTTGCCTCAGCAACAGAGGTTTGTTTCGAAGCTACTGTAGTCTTACTCACAATAGCATTACGTTGTGAAGCACTGGCATTACGTTGTTGTTGTAGGATCTCCACTTGTTTATCTGCCTCTAACTTCGCTGTTAAAGCCTGCTCATATTGCTGCTTCGTAATGGATTGATTGTTATATAAGTTCTGGTATCGGATATAATCGTTATTTGCCTGTTTTGCACGGATACGTGCCGCATCGATACTTCCTAAATTAGACTGTATTGTCGCATCAGAGATAGCTACGTTTGCTGATGAAGCATATACATCCGCTTTAGAGACATCAAAGCTGCTTTCCGCAGCAGCCAATGCAGCTTCGGCCTCATCCACACGCACCTGATAATCTTGGCTCTCGATCGTGAACAAGGTATCACCCTTTTTCACCAGATCGTTATCCTTAACATACACTTTGGAAATAAATCCCCCTACACGAGGAATAATCGGACTCATATTCTTTTCCACCTGCGCATCATCAGTAGTTTCATGCGCTTGACCATGCAGGTATTTATAACCGCCGTAAGCCCCGCCAAAGATGACCAAAGCAGCTAGAATAATAGTAAATTTTTTATTTGTACCTTTTTTCTCAGGTGCGTTTTCAACTGTATTTTCCATGTCTAGATTAATTGCTATTTAATGTTTAACGACCCATTTGCTAACAGTAGGTCATAGTATTTTTCAATTGTATTTGCTTTGCTTATTGCCAGATTGATTTTGCTCTGAAGCTGTTGTACATCAGCTGTCAATAAATCGTCCGTATCGGCAATACCATTATCATATTTATCCTTTGTAATACGATAATTTTCAACGGCCTGATCTACCGCCTGATGGTACACCACATCCTGTTTTTGGGCCAGCATATAGTTTTCGTTTGCCTGTTGCACCTGCACCTTTACCCGGTCATTGAGCAGTTCTAAATTCTCATCAATTTCCTTAATCCGGTTTTTGACAACATTGACCTCCCTCTTGTTTTTATACAAAGAACCAATATCATAGGATACCCCAATCCCCACCATTGCTGCATTCGTTACCGTCACTACCTTCTGTAGTCCAAAAGCATTGTAACCTGCCGTTGCCGCAATAGTTGGCAATGTCGAAGATCTGGTGACTTTCAATTGATCTTCGGCAACTTTACGTTGGGAAGCCAGCGATTTGAGATCCGATCGCTCCGTCTTTGCCGTTTCATAAGAAGCCTTCAATCCCAGATCAATTCCAGTTGCCTCTGCAAGATTAATCTGATCCAATTGCGTATCTTCCGAAATTTTCAGCAAATTGGCCAATTGATAATTCAGCACCTTAATATTCTTCTGTGCCTCCTGGAGCGACACTTGATAATTAGACAGTTGTAATTCCGCTTTAAGCAGATCATTTCTTGCGATCAGCCCATTATCTAACATCGCTTTAAAGTCCGAAACACGTTGCTCAGACTGTTTGATGTTTTCTGCAATCAACAAATTGGTTTGCTGCGCTTTATATAAATTCAGATAAAGTGCTATCGCACGTGAAGCCAATTGTTCTTTGCTTGCAACGGCGTTCCATTGTTCGGCTTGTAGCGCATCTTTTGCTATTGCTATTCCACCCTTGATCTTACCTCCAGTATAAATAGGCATGCTGACAGATGCCTGCCCCAACCACAGCTGATTTGCTGCAATATCCGGAGCCGAACCTCCCCCACCAAGTGCTAACTTCAGATCCACATTCGGTGTAGTCATCGCCATATACTGCCCGCTCAATTTTGCATCGGGGAGCTGTTTCGATTTGGCACTTTCGACCTCTAGCTGTCTTCCCAATACTCTGGTATCGGCAGTTTTCGCTTCCACACTTTGGTTTGCAGCCATGTGAATTATTTCTTCCAAGGTCAGGTGTTTGTTGTCTTGTGCCAGCAAACCCAAAGGACTCAAAAGCAATAAAGCACTTAAATTGGCCAACTTATTTTTCATATGTCAATAAAGCTTTAATTGTTTTCTGTATAAATTCTGTTAACGTTGTTTCTATATATTGGCCATAGCCATCATCATTGGCTATCCCCAGTTGCTCCTGTAAAAAGACCTGATTCATCTGAAAATTCATAAAAGTTCCCATCATCATCGAATGGATTAATACGGGATCATTACCTGGCATAAACACCCCTTCTGCAATACCGCTGTTGATAATAGAGGCGATGACCTCCAGATTATGTATTTTTAATTTTTTGAAGGCCTCGGATATCAACATCCGTTGTTTTAAAGTACTTTCTATCGCAATAACCCGATAGAGCTTCCGATGTGAGCTCATCGATTTGACATACCTGTCGACCATTACATCCACTTTATCAAGGGCATTACCGACCAAAGAGAGTTCATCAACATTGATCATAAAATCCGGAACACGCCATTCAAAAAAGGTATCCAGCAACTTATCCTTCGATCCAAAATAATAGTTGATCATGGCGACATTGACATTCGCCTCCTGCGCTATATCACGCACCGAAGTTCCATCAAACCCTTTTGTTGCAAAAAGTCGCTCAGCAGCGAGGAGGATATCTATTTGCTTTTCGTTAAATTCCATTCAAAACCCAATCTTTTATAGCTAATCACATTTACTATCCAATGAATAAAATCATCATCTGTTAAATGCGGAGCAAAGTTAAACAAACGTTTAATTTAAACAAGTGTTTAATTATCGATTTTATGTAAAAAAAATATCCTATAATCAGTTGAAGCTCCAAACACAAATAATAAGGAGCTTATTTTAAGCATATTAAAAAAATAGAATAAGATTTATTTGCATACTGTTCCAGATTGATTTCAACCCTATCAAAGAAAATGGCAAACAAAAATTATACGAGGCATTTGTAACGCTAAAATTCGTAGGTCCAATAAGCGATCAGGGCCACATGATGTACAGGCTCCCATGCAAAAGTTTTGTTATTTTAAAATAATGGCGGTAGCCGGACAGTCTGCATTGTCAGAAAAAAACTATAGGTTTTTGGCAGCGTCTACATCCTAAGGGGAACGACAGAAAAGTAAAGATAAAAAAATAGCAATTCGACATCTAGCCACCTATAACGTTTGGCCAAACGTTATAGGCGACCGATACGAATAAAATCAGTGGCTAGCTGATAATTTCTTTTCACTGGGCCTGCAATACCAAGATAGCACAATGAGAATCAAATAAAGCAGTGTTGGCGCTATGAAACCAATAGAATCTCCTACCATTAGGTGTGAATAAAGAGCGCCAGTTACCGTAAAAAAAATACCAGCGTAAGCCCATTCCTTCAAGAGTGGGTTCTTTGGTAGAAGCAATGCTACCACGGCTAATATTTTCCAGCATCCAAGCAAGGAGAGAATATAATCTGGATAACCCAAATGGACTACATTTTGGACTCCGCCCGGCCCCTCAGTTTTTAGCTTGAAGATTTGTATAATGCCTGTCGATACCAGACCTAAGGACAACCATATGGTCGCAATCCAATAAATTATTTTAGTTCTCTTTTTCATTATTATTTTGTTTTAGTTTACGATGGCTAATTGTTGTGATCACCTAAAAAATTAGCAAAGCTTAAATAAGTAGCTATTTGACTACAAATATACATGTAGTTATTTAACTACAAAATATTTTTTCTATTTTTAAGCTTGGAATAAAGCAGGATAGCTTCTATGATGGATATAAACTCGGGTCTGCAAAAGATTGGAACAACAATTGTGTATGGTAATTTTAATATTGACTTATTAATAGTATTGCCATTGAAAACTTATTTTTTCATCCTATTTATGGGCCTTTCGTTGCTTTCCGCGGCTCAACCCAGACACATACGACTATTAGATGTTCTTTCAGCAGACAATTTCGCAAAACATTTTAATACTGATACAGTACAGTTAACTCAAATAAACACGAGCAAAACACCTGCAGGAATTTTTGTTGCTTACGAAAAAGCGGATACACTTAATTTCAAGCATGAATTTTATAAGGGCTTTGACGGTCCAGGTTACACTAAAGTCGGATTGGCCTTTTATGCCCGAAAAGGGAATGACTATCAGCTGTCTTTTCAAAATGATAACGCTTTTTATTGTGCGTCATGCAATAATATGCGTGATTATAGTGTAAGTGCCAGTAGCGATACGGTGAACATATCAATTTCCTGGGGACCGAACGCTTTTGGTCAAAGTGAGGGTTATTATTTTGTCTATCGACCGGCTTTAAAACGCTGGCAATTGGCAGAAATACATCGATCTGGCTCAGGTGACGAAGGTGAAAACCACAGCGAGTACAGAACTTATTCCAAAAACAGCAAGGTGTATCTGGACGACTATGACGCAGAGTCACTACCCTACGATTCCACGGTGATCAGCAGTCAGGGGATTAGCCTTAATTATAAGCCGGGCAACTACACTGGGCTACTTCGTGCATTAAAAGAAATACCTAACAACAGCCTGTTCTTGCTATTTAAAGTTTTTAGCAAAGACGACGCTAAGTATTTCATGGAAGCGGGTCTGGACGAAGGACAGCCTGACAATGCAAACCCTATTCATGGTAAAAATGTCCTTGCTGCCAATGAGATCGGTTATTTTTTGGAGCAAGCGAATCAATTGGATGCGGCACAAGTTTTTTTAGATAAAATAATTGAGCGTTTTCCCGAGCGTGAGGTTGCCTATTTAAACCGGGGTGATGTATTTTTCAAAAAAGGCCAATCTTCTTACAAGAAAGCCGAAAAAGATTACCGCACTTATATTGCGCTAATGAATAAACGTGGTTTGCAGGCAAAAATTCCACAAAGAATCCTGACCTTTTTGAATACACAATAGTCTCTAGCAACTTGTTGCTAACTAATTTAAAATTTTATAAACCATTTCTTTGAGAATCTCTTCACTATTGAAATTACTTGGCACATTGACTCCCTTTGATTTCAGGTCAGTCTCTTTGAGTATATTCAGTACATCAAAGGTTTTCCGACGGTTGTAGTTTCGGGCGGCCAGTTCATACTCTTTTAGGAAAAACGGATGTACCCCCAATTCTTTTGCTGCAACGGATTTATCGATAAGGTAATGGTATTTTAATATTTTGGTGAAGTATGTAGCCACCTGTCCGACGACCATCACCAGCGGATTATTTTTTGGATTGGCCACAAAATAATCCACGATCTGATAGGCCTTCAAGGCATTACGCTTTGCCAAAGCCGTATTAAGCTCGAAAACATTAAAATCTTTTGAGATGCCGATGTTACGTTCGACATCATCCATGCTGATCTCCTGACTCTTGGGCACATTGAGCATCAGTTTATCCAGCTCATTGGATACTTTCGCCAGATCATTCCCGAGATAATCCGCGATCAGCGCCGCCGCCTGTGGATGAATACGCCAGCCTGCATCCTTTAAATAGCCGCCAATCCAAGGGGCAACTTTATCGTCATATAATTTAGCGGCATCGATAACCAATCCGGCTTTTTCAAATACCTTATAAATCTTCTTCCGCTTATCGAATTTCCTGTGTTTATAGCAAAAAACCAAGATAGTTGTTGGTGTCAGATGCTCAAGGTATTTGGTCAATAGCTCCTCTGTGTCCGATTTCCACTTTAGTTCCTGCGCTTCTTTGACAAGAATCACCTGATAATCACTCATCATTGGATAGCGTTTGGCTGCATTGACAATGGTAGCGATATCGATATCCTTTCCATAAAAAATAGATTGATCAAAGCCTTTCTGTGCATCGTTCAACACGGTGGATTCCAGCGCCTCCGCAATGGTATCAATAAAATAGCTTTCCTCCCCCTGTAGTAAATACACAGGCTTAAAAGACCTGTTCTTAATATCGGATAAGATCGGGTTTATATTCATATAGGCGAAATTACGATTTTACTGTCAAATCCATAGCAGTCCAGTGAGCAGAATCCGACTTATTATCCGGCCTATTTCCAGTAAAAAGATCTAACCGACTGATTAAAAGGAGCTATTCAAAAAGTAAAATACAATGGCGAGAAACGTCTGAATTCCCCTTTTTTTTGCTAAATTTTTAGTATATTTGTGTATGTTTTCACCGACACCACTCAATTTGCCACCATTCAAAGCGAAGATTTCCAAAAAGAATAATGCGGTTTATATTTTTGATGAGTTGCGAAAAAAAGAACTGGTATTAACACCAGAGGAATGGGTCAGACAACATTGGATAAACTATCTGGCATTGATCAAGAATTATCCAAAGTCGCTGATGAATATTGAGGGCGGGATGAAACTAAACAGTCTCCAGCGACGGAGTGATTTACTGATTTATAATAGTGTGGGGAATAAGGTTGTTTTGGCCGAATTCAAAGCCCCCCATATCAAGATCACACAAAAAGTATTCGAACAGATTGCCAATTATAACACGGTGCATCGGATTCCATACTTGCTCGTGAGCAATGGCATAAATCATTATTATTGCAAAATTGACTTTGAGAACGAATCGTATCAATTTATCGAAGACCTTCCCGATTATAACGAAATCGGCTAAGGGCTTCTAAGTGAAATGGATAGCGTAAAGGCCCTATTATAAAACGCTTTTTTTACTCAAAGCGACGATATCGAAAAAATGTAAAGTAGATGTAAAACATCTTTTCACTTTATTTGATTTTTAAAATATAGTTTTATATTAGTCCTACATAATAGAAAAAAAACAAAAAGATGAATATAGATAAAAACGAATTCAGAAAATATGCCGTAAAGCATCACCGCATCGGAAGTCAACATGTTGACAGTTTCATTGCTCGTACAGAGACCAGTATTCCGACCAATCTTACGCCATACATCGTTGAAGAGCGTCAATTGAACGTTGCACAGATGGATGTATTTTCACGTTTGATGATGGATCGTATTATATTCCTAGGAAGTGGTATCGATGATCAGGTCGCGAATATTATTCAGGCACAATTGTTGTTTTTACAGTCTACTGATGCTCAGCGTGATATTCAGATTTACATCAATTCACCAGGCGGAAGTGTTTATGCCGGCTTAGGTATTTATGATACCATGCAGTATATCACCCCGGACGTAGCAACAATCTGTACCGGAATTGCAGCTTCTATGGGCGCTGTCCTACTTGTTGCTGGAGCAAAAGGAAAACGTGCTGCTTTGCGTCACTCACGGGTAATGATTCACCAACCATCTGGCGGCGCGCAAGGCGTTGCAGCAGATATGGAGATCAACTTACGTGAAATGATGAAATTAAAAGAAGAATTATATACCATTATTTCAGAACACTCCGGACAGACCTATGAGTGGGTAGAAAAATCTTCTGACCGTGACTACTGGATGCGTGCCAATGAGGCCAAAGAATTCGGTATGATTGACGAGATTTTACTTCCTAAGAAGGAGATTATTAAATAACGATGGCGAAGAATAACGATAGAGACATTCATTGTTCGTTTTGTGGAATAAGCAAAAATGAAGCTCAGATGCTCATTGCTGGAAATGGAGCGCACATCTGTGACAGATGTATCCAACAGGCAGGAGAAATCTTAGCAGAAGAATTAAAACAACGGAAAAGCAAGACATTACAGACCGCATTAAAATTAATACGCCCCCAAGAGATCAAAACACACTTGGATCAGTATGTAATTGGACAGGATGATGCGAAGAAAGTAATCTCAGTAGCCGTTTATAATCACTATAAACGTTTGAATCAAAAAGTGGATAAAGATGAAATTGAAATCGAAAAATCCAATTTGATTATCGTTGGTGAGACGGGTACCGGTAAAACATTATTAGCAAAAACTGTTGCCAAAATATTGAACGTTCCTTTCTGTATCGTTGATGCTACGGTACTGACCGAGGCGGGCTATGTCGGAGAAGACGTGGAGAGCATTTTAACGCGCTTGCTTCAAGCAGCAGATTATGATGTTGCTTCAGCAGAACGTGGTATCATCTATATTGATGAAATTGATAAAATCGCGCGCAAAAGTGACAATCCTTCTATCACACGAGATGTCTCAGGTGAAGGTGTTCAACAGGCCTTATTGAAGATTTTAGAAGGTACTGTGGTTAACGTACCACCTCAAGGTGGCCGTAAGCATCCAGATCAGAAAATGATCGCTGTCAATACCAGCAACATCCTATTTATCTGTGGTGGCGCATTCGACGGAATCCAAAAGAAAATTGCAAACCGCCTGCGCACACAAACGGTGGGTTATAAGATGAATGAAGACGAAGAGGAAATCGACTTGAACAATCTATACAAGTATATCACGCCTCAGGATCTTAAAAACTTTGGATTGATTCCAGAGTTAATCGGACGTCTTCCAGTCCTGACCTACTTAAATCCATTGGATAAGGAAACCTTGTTAAGTATATTGACGGAGCCAAAAAATGCATTGGTCAAGCAATACAAAAAATTATTTGAGTATGAGGGCGTCGAATTGAAATTTGATCCCGAAGTATACACATTTATTGTGGATAAAGCTGATGAATTTAAACTTGGAGCAAGGGGCTTACGGAGTATATGCGAAGCAATCATGCTGGACGCCATGTTTGAAATGCCGTCAACAAAAGAGCAAACGGGACAAAAAAGCTTAGAAATCACCTTGGATTATGCGAAGAAAAAATTCGAAAAATCCGATCTGAAAAAGCTCAAAGTCGCTTAAAAAAAATCCCGTTCGCTGAACGGGATTTTTTTTTACCCTTATGTTCAAACTGTTCCACCTTGCCGTTAGTTCGCCTGATGAGCACTATCCAACAATACATTTCTGAAAGAATTTAACGGATGAAAGCACTTCAAGCATAATAAAAAAAGAATTAAAAATCTTATATTACAATAATAACATAGCCATAACGGAATGTTGATGGACAGATAAGAGATTAGTGAAATTAAAATTAAATGACTATGACAAAGAAAAGTACAAAAAATACAGTAAATAGCCCGATAACACCAGGTTTAAAAACCAAAGAAGAAATCGTGAACAACTGGCTTCCACGTTATACCGGAAGACCATTGGAAGAGTTTGGGGAATATATCTTATTGACAAATTTCTCAAAATATATTCACCTATTTTCAGAAATGCATGACAATGCTCCTATCTACGGCGAAGATAAACCAATGCAATCTGTGACTGCCGGCGGTATCACCATTATCAATTTTGGGATGGGCAGTCCAATGGCTGCGACAGTTATGGATCTCTTGTCTGCAATCAGTCCAAAAGCTGTCCTCTTTTTGGGCAAAACTGGCGGCATTAAGAAAAAGATTCCTATTGGGGAGCTGATCCTTCCGATCGCAGCCATCCGTGGCGAAGGAACATCCAATGATTACTTTCCACCGGAAGTGCCTTCGCTACCGGCATTTGCAATGCAGAAGGCTATATCCACGACAATACGCGACCATCAACGGGATTATTGGACAGGGACAGTCTACACGACCAATAGAAGGGTTTGGGAACATGATAAAGCATTCAAAAAGTATCTGAAGTCTATCCGTGCCATGTGTGTCGATATGGAAACAGCGACCATATTCAGCGTCGGTTTTGCCAATAAGATTCCAACCGGAGCGCTACTGTTGGTTTCCGATCAACCTATGGTCCCTGAAGGAGTAAAAACTTCTGTCAGTGATGTCACCGTTACAGCAAAATACGTAGAAGCGCATATCAGTATCGGCATTGATGCACTGAAACAACTTATTAATAATGGCCTGACCGTAAAGCATCTTAAATTTTAAGAATTGCCCTACAAAGAGCTAAAAATAAGCTACAGTGACGGCTGCGATGTCAGACATGCCCCAAAGGTTAAACACTTTTGGGGCATGTCTATTATTTATCAAGCCTATTTTTTCCACGCTCACTTTATTTTACCTACTCCTTTCTATTGAATTCAATTAAATGCCCTATCCTCTTTTATCCTAATCAGCAATCGTTATTAAATCCCCTCTTCCCTTATTTCGTCCGATCTAATAAAAATTAGCTCATTTTCATCCGCTATTCTTCATCTCAAAAATGAATTACACCGATCGCTTTTATACAAACTGAAAACCAGTTACTTAAAACTAATATACAGCGTATTTGATTATTAGCTGAACCATTATTAACTATAAATTGAAACGTTAACAAATGTTAATTTGCACAATAATTAAACGATTTGGCGTTTTAACTTGTAATAGTATTATTACAAGCACATATATCAAAAATTTAATCAAGCATTGTGAAGAAAAAAACATTATCTATTTTCAGCGTTTCCTTATTGATTTGTTCAGTCTTAGCCACCCAGGTAAGTTGTTCTTCAAGTTCTTCCAAAGAAAATAATACCAATGAAAAACCAGTAGCCTTGCCCGTTTATACGGTTGTAAAATCTGATGCCACCACAATCAAGGACTACCTGGGTACCATCGAAGGGAAAGTGAATGTGGAAGTACGCCCCCAGGTTGAGGGCCTACTGCAAGAAATCTATGTTGATGAAGGTTCCTTTGTACAAAAAGGACAAAAGTTGTTCAAAGTCGATCCTTCGACCTACCAGGAAAATTTAAACAACATGGTCGCTACCGAACAGGTGGCGCGGGCCAAACTTAAAAATGCACAATTAGAAGTAGACCGTTTGAAACCTTTGGTTCAGAATGACGTCATTTCCGATGTAAAACTGGCTTCTGCCAAATCCGACTATCAGGTGGCCAAGGCGACCCTGGATCAGGCCATTGCCGCTGTACGTTCTGCGCAGATCAGTAAAGATTTTACGATCATCACAGCGCCGGTAAGCGGCTATATCGGGCGTATTCCCAAACGTATCGGAAATTTAGTTTCCAAAGGTGACAAAGAGCCCCTCACCTATCTTTCCGATATACAGGAAGTCTATGTTTATTTCTCTATGAATGAATCCGATTTTCTCTACTTCTCAAAAGCACAAGCAAAAAAAGACAGTATTGAAGGTAAAAAGTACAACCAGAATCAAAAACTGGTATTTCCTCAGGTCACATTGGTTCTCGCTGATGGCGAAGAATATGCAAAAAAAGGAATTGTGGACGCTGTCAATGGGCAGATCAACCGGACCACAGGGGCAATTTCACTACGAGCAACGTTCCAAAACCAAGACAATATCTTACGTTCGGGAAGTAGCGGTACACTGAAAATTGCTGAAGTAAAAAAAGATGTATTACAGATTCCACAGATTGCCATCAATGAATTGCAGGACAAAACCTTTGTCTATATATTGGATCAGAACAATAAAGCACAGCGCCGCAATATACAGCTTTCAGGCAAAAGTAAAGGCAATTATATTGTAAGCTCAGGTCTTAAGGAAAATGACCGTGTCATTACCAGTGGATTTGATAAGCTAACTGACGGTTCAGCCGTAACACCTATTCCACAGAAATAATTATCGCATATTTTGACATCGCTCCCGGGCTTTTTCAGCTCCGTCTGAGCCATGTCTAAAATTCTAGTATATGTTAAAAACCTTTATAAATAGACCTGTCTTAGCAACGGTCATTTCTATTATTTTAGTCATATTGGGCCTAGTGGGATTGAAACTGCTTCCCGTATCCCGGTTTCCGGAAATAGCGCCGCCAAGTGTTCTCGTATCCCTAAGTTACCCGGGAGCCAATGCAGAGACGGTAGCAAAAAGTGTCTTATTGCCTATTGAGGAAGCCATCAATGGCGTCGAAGATATGACCTATATCAAATCCTCGGCTTCCAACTCGGGTTCGGGCAGTGTATCCGTCTATTTCAAAACGGGGACAAATCCGGACATAGCTTCGGTCAATGTGCAGACCCGTATTTCCAAAGCGATCAGCTCTATTCCTGCAGAGGTAAACGAAGCTGGAATTACTGTCATGCCACGCCAGACAGGGGTTATCATGACCATCAATCTATATTCAGATCATCAGGATAAAGCTTATGATGAAACCTTTTTACAGGCATACGCCCAGATCAATCTGATGCGTCCCCTCCTACGCGTAGACGGTGTCGCTCAGGTATCCCGGCTTGGAGCGAGGGATTATGCCATGCGGCTTTGGTTAAATCCTGAAAAGCTGGCCCTTTATAATCTGGTTCCCCAGGACATCATGGCTGCCATCAAAGATCAAAACTTTGAGATCGCACCGGGTAAATTTGGTGAAACATCCGACGAGGCATTTGAAACTGTTATCCGGCACAAAGGACGTTTTACCACACCCGAAGAATTTCAGAGTATCGTCATCAAGACAAACAATGATGGTTCGGTGCTGTACCTAAAAGATGTTGCACGCGTAGAATTTGGTGCTACAAATCTCAGTAGTGACAATAAGGTCAATGGTCATCCCGGACTGACACTTAATCTGACACAAACCAGTGGTTCCAATGCCCACGATATTGATATCGCTGTCCGAAAAGTACTTGAAGAACAGGCCAAGACATTCCCAAAAGGATTGCATTATGAAGTAACCTATTCTGTTCGTGATCAAATTGATGAATCCATTAACCAGGTTGAACACACTCTTTTCGAAGCATTTATTTTAGTATTTATCATTGTTTTTATCTTCCTACAGGACTTTAGGTCGACGCTGATTCCAGCCATTGCTATCCCCGTTTCTTTGATAGGAACTTTCTTTTTTCTACAGCTCTTTGGATTCTCGCTCAATGTATTGACTATGTTTGCCTTGGTACTTGCCATTGGTATCGTTGTCGACGATGCTATTGTTGTTGTGGAGGCCATTCATGAGAAGATGCACAGTACGGGGTTAAAACCAAAAGCTGCAACATTGTCTACCATGTCAGAAATTACCGGCGCCATCCTTTCCATTACGATGGTCATGGCCGCGGTATTTTTGCCTGTGGGTTTTATGGAAGGTCCAGCCGGCATCTTTTACCGGCAATTTGCGTACACCCTGGCAACAGCAATATTAATTTCAGCACTAAACGCGTTGACATTGAGTCCTGCATTATGTGCGCTATTGCTAAAAGCTCCCAAGCATCAAAAAGAAGAAGAAGCGAAATCAAGAATACATCAATTTAAGGATCGTTTCTTTAAAGCCTTCAATACTTCCTTTGACCGCCTCACTGCACGATATGTCAGGGTAGTCCAACTCTTGATCAATCATAAAAAGATTGCCTGGATAGGCTTGGTACTGATTACTGCCATCGGCGTCCTTTTAATGATCAAAACACCGAAGAGCTTTATCCCCACAGAGGATGACGGTTTTATCACCTATAACATTGCACTTCCCCCAGGCGCTTCATTAAGCCGTACAACAGAGGTGCTCCGTCGCGCAGACAGTCTATTGAAAAAAAGAAAAGATATCGAAGGCATGACGACGGTTTCCGGTTTCAACGCATTGGATGGGAGTTCAAGCCCTGCCTTTGCAGCAGGCTATATCACTCTTAAACCCCATGCCAAGCGCAAGCATATCAAAAACATCAATGCATTTATGGATACGATCAGAAATGATCTTGCTCAGATAAATGAAGCCACATTTACGGTATTTCCAAGACCTACGGTACAGGGGTTTGGTGATTTTGCCGGTATTGAGATGGTCCTTCAAGACCGCATGGGAGGCGACGTACGGGACTTTAATACCATTGCTGATACTTTTATCAGCCAGCTGAACAGCTGTCCTGAAATCCGCAGTGCCTATACCAGCTTTAAATCGAATTTTCCCCAATACGAAGTGAACATCGATGCTGTCAAGGCAAAATCACTCGGTGTTGAGATCAAAGACTTAATGTCAACAATACGCTCCTATTTTGCGCGGGTCCAAGCCAGCGACTTTAATCGTTTTGGCCGCCAATACCGCGTCTACGTACAATCCGACTTCGATTTTCGGAAAGACCCCGAATCGTTCAATTCGATTTTTGTGCGGAACAACAAAGGTGAGATGGTGCCTATCAATACTATTTTGACACTGGAAAAAACCATCGGACCCGAAACCATCACCCGTTACAACTTATACAATGCCATTTCAGTCAATATTACACCAGCAGAAGGCTATAGTACCGATGATGCGATGCAGGCCATCCAAAAACTGGCTGATGAAAAGCTACCTGGAAACTATGGCTTTGAATGGACAGGCATGAGTTATGAAGAGAGCCAGTCCGGATCACAGACCATCCTGATCTTTGTATTGAGTATTCTGTTTGTTTACTTTTTACTCTCCGCACAATACGAAAGTTACATCCTACCCTGGGCGGTTCTATTATCGATCCCTGTCGGTCTGATCGGCGTTTTTTCGGTGATCAATCTTGTCGGCTTACAGAACAATATTTATGTCCAGGTGGGATTGATTATGCTGATCGGTCTCCTTGCTAAAAATGCGATCCTTATCGTTGAGTTCGCCGTACAGGAACGCAAGAATGGAAAATCCATTGTTGAAGCAGCCATCAGCGGTTCAAAACTCAGGTTAAGACCAATCCTGATGACAAGCCTCGCTTTTGTTGCGGGTCTTGTTCCGCTGATGTGGACAGTTGGTCCCTCAGCCATTGGCAACCATTCCATCAGCTTCAGCGCTGCAGGCGGCATGCTGTTGGGCGTTGCCTTTGGTATCTTTATTATTCCGGTACTCTTTGTTGTCTTCAAAGGGCTGGACGAAAAATTACAGGATAATATCGCTAAAGAAGAAGAAGAATGAAGAACATAAAAAAATACGTTTCAGCACTAAGTGTGGCTATGGGGCTACTGGTTTTGATGAATGCCTGTAAAATAGGCAAAGATTATGTTCAGCCCAAATTAAAACTTCCCACTACTTTCCGTGGTGACTCCTTAGATTATTTTGGCGACACTTCCAGTATGGGATTGATCCACTGGAAATCGTTCTTTCATGATCCTACGCTCAAGGTACTGATTGATTCCGCCCTGGCCAATAATTTTGAAATGAAGACAGCGCTGCTGAACCTACAGATCTCAAACCGGGTCCTGGCACAAAATAAATCCAATTATCTGCCAAGCGTCAGTGCGACCATAGCCAATGGAAACCGCACCTGGCGATCGAAAGAGTTTGGAAGCGGCCCATTATCAAAATACTATGAGCACAAAGGTGAGAAAGCACCAGAAAATATGTTTGTTTATCAATCTCAATTTGGTTCTGACATCAGTTTCAGCTGGGAGATCGATATCTGGAAAAAAATCGGCAGCAAACAGGAACAACTTCTGGCAGAGTACCTAGATACCCAGGAAGCCAAAAATGCAATTCAGACCAATATCATCACATCCGTTGCCAAAGGGTATTTCAACCTGCTGATGTTAGATGCGAAAATCGAAGTCGCCAAACGCAATGTCCAATTGAACGATAGCACATTACGCATGATCAAACTGCAGTACAATGCGGGGGAAATTACAGCACTGGCCATTCAGCAGACAGAGTCCCAGCGCCTACTCGCAGCCTCACTCGTACCCGAATTGGAAAAACAGATTGTCATTCAGGAGAATGCACTTCAGACTTTAACAGGAAGACTTCCGGACAGTATTAAACGAGGTACTTCGTATGAACATCTTTTTGCAGAGAGTAAGGATATATCGCTCGGTTCGCCGATCGAAATCATACGCAATCGACCAGATATCCGTTCAGCCGAGTTTCAATTGATGGCTGCCAACGCGAACGCCAATATACAGCAGGCGATGCGCTACCCGGCCCTCAATATCGGTGGTATATTAGGGGTAAATTCCATGCTTCCCCGCAATTGGTTCAACATTCCCGGAGCGTTATTAGGTGGTATCACCGGCAACCTGACAACACCGATTTTCAAGAATAAGACATTGAAAACACAATATGAAGTTGCCAAACTTGAACGGGATAAAGCCGAAATCCAGCTTCAACAGAAAGTGGTTGAAGCAGTAGCCGAAGTCTCCAATGCTGTAGTAACGGTAGACAAACAGCGGGAACAGCTTGAGCTGGCCAGAAAACGGGTAGATAACGCTCATCTAGCGGTAAAAAATGCAAACTTGCTCTTTAAAAGTGGTTATGCGACTTACCTGGAAGTGATCACTGCACAAAGTAACGCCCTGGATAGTGATCTGGATCTGGTCGAGCTGCGTCAACAGCATCTGGATGGATTTGTTGATCTCTACCGTTCTTTAGGAGGCGGTTGGAGATAATAAATTAAAAACGCTATTTTTGTATTATGACGCCAGAAGAATTAAAACACTATTTTCAGTCCAGGGACTTACCCAAATCATTGGAAATACAACAAGATATGCAAGTGTTTGATGTGGAAAGATTTATCAGCACGAGTTTTATCCATGTTGGCTTATGGAAAAAAGATCTGAGTAAATGCCCTGCTTGGGTCAGGCTTTTAAAATTTAAGGAAGCACTGGAAAATAACGAAAAAGTCTAACGAATTGTTAGGCTTTTTTTCTGAATGCCATCACGCTGGACACTCTTTAGCGTATAAAGATTTTAGGTTTTAACTAATTTGCCGTAACAAAGCAGACATATCTTCCTTGGAGAAAATCTGTTCTACGCCTCCCGCCAGCATTTCAATCCGTTCGCTTTCGTCACTACTTGAGGTCAGACCGAATATACGAATGGAAGGAAATTTGTCTCTGACAATCTTTGCAGTCTCAATACCGTTCAGGATAGGCATGTGCAAATCCAATATGCACACCTCAGGCAAGGTTTTATGATGTTCAACTAAATAATTGATCAGATCTCGCCCGTTAAAGGCACAATAAACTAATTCCAATGAATGGGATTGGGCCATAGCCTTCATCATAACATGATGAATCATCGCATCATCTGCGTAGACAATCTTACATTTACTTTTGGTATCCATTCGAAAAAGAGATCATTCAGCTAATTAATACAATAAAATTCTATAAATATGCAATAAAATAAAAAATATGGAAATAAGTTAACAATAAATATGTTAACATGCAAATCTTATTGCAAAATACGCATCAAAACAGAACTACTGCATGCAATTCCGATCGAATAACAATAACATCATTGGGGAGCAATATTTCATTTAGGTAAAATAGCTGAACCATTAGGAGTAAAGGAAAGATTCGATGAAGGTTAAAGGGTCACTAAAAGTCATCTTCTATAATTTCAGCCACTCGTCCCACTTGACCATCAGTCAGCCTTACTTTTATTCCTCTTGAATGATAAGCTGAGGATGTCAGTAGATCCTTTACAATACCTTCGGTAAGATTCCCTGTCCGTTGGTCTTTTTTCAGAATGATATTCACCAACATTCCGGGCTTTACATCCGCTCTATTTCTTCCGTCCATGGTCAAATTTAAGAAATAAAAAAGGAGTTTTCCAAAAGAAAACTCCGCTATTTTTTGTTGATTTATTTATTTTTTTTTATTCCATATTGACGTCTAAATTATCAACATCAAGGTTCTGGCCTATATTTTTTATTTTCAACAGTATACATTCATAGCCGTATACGATTATCTCTTCCAAAAGCTGAATTCCGATACTGTATCTCTCCGAATCGAGCTAGAAATATCACAGCTTACAAATAATAAATTATTTGAACAACTTAAAAATATCATTACCGAATATAAACACCATCAGGCCCAAAAGGATAAAGAATCCAACCATTTGTGCTTTTTCGAGAAATTTTTCACTCAGTGGCTTCCCTTGGATCATTTCTATCAGCAAGAATACAACGTGACCACCATCGAGTGCCGGAATAGGTAGTAAATTCATAAATGCAAGCGCCATTGAAAGCATACCAACCAAAGACCAGAATCGAATCCAATCCACTTCAGTACCAAATAAGGTGGCAATACCGATAGGACCAGATAGCGCTTTATCGGCACGTACCTCGCCTTTGAAGATTTTACCGAACCCTTTTGCATTATCCGTGATCACCGTAAATGCTTTTTTGGCACCTATTGGAAAAGCCTCCATAAGTGTGTAATGCGTTGTAAACGATTTAATGGAATAATCGTGATTGATGCCGATGCCTAACATAGCATCCGCAGGTACATTTCCCTTTAGGGAAACCTCTGTTCCTATCCGGATTACTTTGATGACAACCGCTTTATTGGCATTTGCTTTAATCAATGTTCTGAATTGATCAAAGAAAGGTACCTGAATATCATTTACTGCCACGATGCTATCCCCTTTCGCGAAGCCCATCTTGCTGGCTACGGATCCCGGCGCTACTTGCGCTACGCTTGTTGTTTTCACCCGGGGTTCAATGAATTTTTCGCCTTTTTTATCAGACAAGGTATTCAATAAATCCGCGGGCACCTTGATTTCTTTTGTTGCGCCATCACGTTCTACCGTAAGGGCAACACCGCCCATCAGGACTTTAGAACCAAGCAACTCCGAGTAGTTTTCAACGCGGTGTCCATCTATTGCAATCACCTTATCACCCGCTTTGAGACCGATAGATTCACCAATAGAGCCTGGTACGATACCATTTACCAGTTGATCCATTTTGACATCGGTATTCCCCATTTTAAAGGTCAGCATCCAAAAGACAAGAATACCCACGATGATATTGACGATAATACCGCCCAACATCACGATCAAACGTTGCCAGGCCGGTTTTGAGCGGAACTCCCAGGGTTGTGGCTCTCCTTTCAGCTGTTCGGTATCCATTGACTCATCGATCATGCCAGCAATTTTCACATAGCCACCCAGCGGTAACCAGCCGATACCATACTCACAACCTTTATAATTGAATTTAAATAATTTCACTCCCCATGCATCAAAAAATAAATAGAATTTCTCCACTTTAATACCAAATGCACGTGCTGCTAAGAAATGTCCTAACTCATGTAGAACAATTAAAATTGACAAGCCTAAAATCACTTGTCCGACCATAATTAAAACACCCATGTATGCTTTCTATATTTAATCTTTGATTATTTCTTTTGTTATTAACCTCGCTATCCGATCCGTCTCCAGATAATCCTCCAGTGTCGGATTGGCAATAAATTTCACTTTTTCCAGTGTATGCTCAATGAGATCACTCATCTCCAGAAAGCCAACTTTATCCGCAAGAAAAGCAGCCACGACCACTTCGTTTGCAGCATTCAATATACAGGATTTATTTCCGCCGGCGCGAAGCGTTTCGTAAGCCAGGGCCAGGTTTCGAAAAGTCTCCATATCCGCCTTTTCAAAATGCAGGGTTGGATAATCCATAAAATTGAATCTTTCAAAATTATTTTCAAATCGGGCGGGATAAGTCAACGCATATTGAATAGGCAACTTCATATCCGGTAGCCCCATTTGCGCTTTCATAGATCCATCTTCAAATTGAACCAGGGAGTGCACGATTGACTGCGGGTGCACAATGACATCCACCTGATCGATCGCTAGATCAAAGAGCCATTTCGCTTCGATCACCTCCAGCCCCTTGTTCATCAAAGATGCCGAATCTATGGTAATTTTGGCACCCATGGACCAATTGGGATGCTTTAGCGCCTGCGCTTTTGTTACCTGCAGTAGCTCGTCCCTTTTTCTTCCACGAAAAGGTCCTCCAGAGGCCGTCACATAAATTTTCTCGATTGGATTCTGATCCTCTCCGACCAGACATTGAAAGATTGCCGAATGCTCAGAATCGACGGGCAACATATTGACACCGTATTCCCTGACCAAGGCCATGATGAGCTCACCGGCAACCACTAGCGTTTCCTTATTCGCCAGGGCAATATCTTTTCTGGATTGAATAGCCATTACCGTAGGCTTTAAACCTGCGGAGCCCACAATTGCATTTAAGACAATATCGATTTCGGCGTATTGTACCGCTTCAATCAAACCCTCTTCACCATATAATACCGTTGTACCCTGAAGCGCTAAGGCTTCTTTTACTATTTTATATTGGATTGGATCGGTCACTACGACCGATTTTGGTTTAAACGCTAACGCTTGTTCGATCAGTAATTCACCATTGCTACCGCATGTCAGAACAACAGCTTCAAACTTATCCGGAAAGGCTCTAATAACATCCAAGGCCTGTGTACCAACACTGCCCGTTGCCCCTAAAATGGCAATTCCTTTTTTACTCAAAACCTTCTCTCTTTATTAAAATATATTATTCAAAATCTTTGGATCCTCTCCACCGTGGTAATCCGACATCATTTCCCGGTAAGCTACAGAAACAACAATACAGGCTAAAGGTACCACCAAGAACGAGCTCACAAGGTTCAAAATAATAAAAATTATGTAATATTCTAAATAATTAAAATACATCTGCAGCAATTGAAAAAAAGCAAATACCGCCAAGATTAACAATAATTTGAAGACATTGCCTTTGGTCAACGCAAAGCTAAAGCGTAGCGACTTAAAGGTCCCTGCATGTTTATCAATGATAAAGAAAGGGTAAAATGCAACACGAATAATCAAAATAAAAGTCAATATTGCAGCCACAAAAACGACAAAGACAGTAAACTTGCCCATGATTTCTGCGCGATTTTCACCATTTTCAAACAAATATAAAAACGGAAGCGATACAGCACCCAAAATCATCAATAACGCAATGGACAGTACCATAATACTCAACATTGCGCCGAAAAAATATGCCAGTTCCTTACTGCTCGGTACACAATGGATCAATTTCTTATCGTGGTTGCCATCGATCAGCGTAAGGATGTATTTAAACAAAGTAAGATTCAGCCCAAAATACATGATCATAAAAAAGAAGGCCATAAAACCACTGAGTACCACATTAAAATCACTGATAGTTGTTGCCAGCAAATTGGATAAACCGGAGGTGATAAATAGCAAGAAACATAGGCCAGCAACAGAAAAATAATGCTTTTTCAATAGCTCCAACGACCTATTAAAAACTTCATTTACGGCAAAAGTACTTTCCTTTAGGAATTGAATCATTTTTTCTTTAATAAACTTTTACAAAGATGCCATTATTTTTAATTTCCAACAATTTACACCGCTATAAAATTGATATTTTTTGAGTTTTTTAACATAAAAAAATCCCCTATCTTAACAAAAGATAAGGGATTTTGGGAAGAATTACTCCATGTGTTACTTAAACTCCTTTGGAAGAGGTTTCTCCAATAGATATTGATAGTAAAAACGTGCACGCTCGTTAAAGTCATATTTACTTTTTGAACGGTCAAATCCATGACGGCTGCCCGGATAGATCATCAATTCAAAAGGTACACTTCTATCTGTTAATTTATCGACCAGTTGCGTGGTATTCTGCAGATGTACATTATCATCCATATCACCATGCATAATGCGTAGGACACCTTTATAATTATTTACATAAGTTAATACCGATCCAGCTTTATAACCCTCCGGATTATCTTGCGGCGTATCCATCCAACGTTCGGTATAATGGGTATCGTATAGTTCCCAAGACGTTACCGGAGCACCAGCAATACCAAAGTCAAAGACATCGGCTGCTTTAGTCATCGCCAGGCAGGTCATGTAGCCCCCGTAACTATGGCCTGTGATCAATACCTTATTTTTAGCTACCCAAGGTTGAGATTTCAACCATTTTACGATCGTAGAATAATCAATAATCTCCCAATGTCCCAGATTACGGTGCATATAAGCTACCCCTTGTTTACCAAAGTGGCCGGAAGCCCGATGGTCCGCTGAGACCTGGATCACACCCTCGTTAGCCCAATATTGATTGCTGGTACCTTTCCAGGTATCCTTCACGGTACCTGCATCTGGGCCACCATAGATACTAAAAACAACCGGGTATGTTTTCGATTTATCAAAATCTGTAGGATAAGTAATCGTCAGTGGCAGATCAAAAAGGCCATCATCCGATTTAACATGTAAATACTCAGTTTTACCATAGGTATACGAATTGAAATCCGCAGCTTTACTATCCGCCAATTGACGTAGCACTTTACCCTGATTATCTACTAAGGCAAAACGGTCCGGCGTACTCACGTTAGAATATCGGGTAATAAAGTATTTACCGTCAGGCGATACGTTGACATCATGTGAATATTCGCCAAAGGTCAGCCGTTTCAGATTTTTACCCGAATAATCTACACGGTACAGATCCAAGCGGGCTGAATTTTCCTTACGTGCGGTAAAATAAAGCACCTTATTTTTCTCGTCTATCCGTTTGATTTCGGTCACCTGCCAATCGCCGGAAGTAATCGGGTTCACTAAGGTGCCATCCAACTTGTAAAGGTAATAGTGCGCCCATCCCGTTTTATCCGACTTTAGAATATAATATTTATTGTCAGCAAGGTAAGTAATACGTTCGTCATGATCCAGGTTGATCCAGGAAGACTGACGTTCATCATAAATCTCTTTTTTCGAACCGGTATTTGGATCCACCTGATAAAATTTCAGGTTATTCTGGTCCCTGTTCATCCATTGTACCATGAAATTTTTACTATCGAAAGCCCAGTAAGGCTGTCCAAAATACTGATCGTCCTTTTCATTGAAATCCGCCCAGGTCACCTGTCCACCGTTTAGTTGAACAATCCCAACTTTCACTTCAGGGTTCGGATCGCCAGCTTTCGGATAACGTGTTTCCTCCAGATAACCATGTTGGCCTTTGGATGAATAAATCGGGAACATAGGCACTTTGGTATCATCGAAACGCATAAAAGCAATCTTTTTGCTATCCGGAGACCACCAAAAAGCTTTATAATTTGTAGGGCGTCCCAAAATTTCCTCATAATAAACCCATGAAGACCAACCGTTGTAGATCACATCGGTCCCATCATTAGTATACTGCGCCTCTTTCCCTGTCGCCACTTCTACGCTATACAGATTGCTTTTACGGGTAAAGGCAACATATTGACCATCCGGCGATAAAGTTGGGTTCTGTTCAGCAACATCAGGCGAATTGGTCAGTTTCTTTGCTGCGCCGGAGCCATTTTTGATAAAAATATCATTCTTCTCCACATAGACTACCGTACCCTCTTTAGCAGGAATGGTATAAATGCTTCTTTTCCCCGATTTGACGTTGACCTGGTAGAGCTGGCTATCATTGACGTCATTTTCCAGATAAGCCGTTCCATCCGCCCAGCCCGGATATTGATTTGTGCGCACGGTCAAAGACGGCTTCTGTCCCCAGGATTGCGCAAAATCCAATTTCTTCTGTGCAAAAGTCAGATCATGCACAAAAAACACAATAGATGCACCTAAGAGCACTCTTGATACTGTATTCATTAATTCTCGGATATGTTTATTAATTATTTCAGCTAAGATAAAGAATTGTGGTAAATAACCATGATTTTACCTGTAACAAGCTTATTCAGCTCCCATACAGGTGATGACTATCTCTCTTACCGATAGTTTTCAAAAAGCGCAAGTTGAATACCCTCTTTTGGAAAATCTGTCTCCTCGACAAAATTAGAGACCGAAACCCCTAGCAGCCGTACCTTATTTGCTAAGGCAATCTTACTCAGCAAACTATGGGCTGTTGAATAGATTTTTTCCTCGGAATCGAAGCTGGTATCCAGGGTTAAACTTCGCGTCAGCTGAACAAAATCAGCATACTTTAGTTTCAGTGTCAGCGTCCTGCCTGATATTTCCTTTTTGCCGATTCGTGCCCAAAGCTGCATGCTCAATCTTTGCAGTATAGCGTTGAGTTCTTCAAAAGTTTCTACATCGGCTTCAAAAGTATCCTCTATTCCGACCGATTTACTGTTTCGGTTGGGTGTAACCGGCCGGTCATCTATCCCGCGGACAATACGGTAAAAAAAATGTCCGGTCTTACCAAACCAGCGTACCAGATCGTCTTCCCGTTGCTTTTTGAGATCCATCCCCGTAAATAAACCCAGCTCATGCATTTTCTTCGCAGTCACCTTGCCCACACCAAAGAATTTCTCCACCGGCAGGGACTCCATAAATTTCAGGATCTTTGAAGGGCCAATAAATGTCAGTCCATTGGGTTTATCCATATCCGAGGCGATCTTGGCAATAAATTTATTGACCGAGATTCCTGCCGACACCGTTAGATTAAGTTCTTCTTTAATTGCCGCCTTAATGGCTTTGGCGATGTCAATGGCTGAACCAATCCCCTGTTTATCCATTGTCACATCCAAAAAAGCCTCATCTAGCGACAAGGGTTCAATTAAATCTGTGTAGCGCTGAAAGATTTCCCGGATCTGATTGGAAACCTGCTTATATACGTCAAAGCGTGGTCGGGTAAATATGATATCCGGGCAGAGCTGTAGCGCTTTTCGGGAACTCATAGCGGATTTTACACCAAATTTTCGGGCCTCATAGCTGGCCGTGGCCACTACTCCCCGGCCATCCGGTGAACCGCCCACAGCAATAGCCTTCCCCCGATATTCCGGAAAATCACGCTGCTCCACAGACGCATAGAAAGCATCCATATCCAGATGGATAATTTTACGATATGTTTGGGGCGAATCCATTAGCCAAATTTACAAAAATGAGCAAGAATCGCTATATACCGCAATAAAATACTAATATAATTAGCCCCAAAAACCAGTTCTCAGGCAGTTAATTTTTGAATTAGCCAACAACTGCTATGCGGGCAGGTGCTTTTTCACCTCTTAGATGCAGATCATGCGCTCCGTGTGCACCATTCTGGCATTTACGCTGATACTTTTCAATCCTCTATAATTGGCCGAGTTCTTGTGTATGATGAACTTGGACAGCTTTGCGCCAAAATATATTGGAATAAAATGAAAAGTAAATAATACAACAAAAACGAGCAAAAAATTATGGAAGATTTACCGCAACAAAAAAAGACTAAATCTGGATTTAAGAAATTTTTATTTATTCTGATCCTCTTTTTGTTAGTAGGCTTTGGATCCTATGCCTACTGGAAATACTATTACGTATTTGGTGAAGGCGTAAAATCCGGCTATCTAAATTATGCTGTTAAAAAAGGCAATATATTTAAGACTTATGAAGGAAAGTTGATCCAGGAGGGATTTGGTAGTGTTAAGACCGGTGGAATTGCCAGCAACCAATTCGAATTTTCTATTGAGGATGATTCTATATTCCGTCAGCTTGAGCTCAATAGCGGTAAATATTTTGATCTTCAATATAAGGAATACCATGGTGTATTACCTTGGCGTGGCAATACGGTGTATGTTGTCGATAAGATAATCAATATGAAATAATTAGGAGGGGATCCCCCTCCTTTATGCTGAGAGCACATCTCGTACCATTAATCTATCGCCAAAATAACTTTTGAGTATAGTACCATCACCATGCAATGTCCATACCTGCTGCGGGTCTACCATCTTAATATAATGTAGGATATCGTTCCAGTCCACATGATCGGAGATATACAATTCGATGTCATTCTGAGCCTGTAAACGTTTCCATCCAGAAGCGAAGGCCCTTAAGACCTTTGTCGCCCTAAAATAACTATTGAAAGTCATGGGTGGTACCAGGTAAACCTTGTTCTGTTCACCCTGCTTCATTTCTCTGCGGTTATAAGGTTCGTAGGTCATTTTTTTAAGCCCATGTTGATCATATAAGCGATGATAAGGCAATATTCCACTATGCACCAGCACCCTTCTTTCCGGACAGTATCTATTGATCAGGTCTGTGATCCGTTGCGCCTTACCCAGCACGTAAGTCCCCAGTAGAATATTACTCGCATGCCCCGTCAGTTTTTTGATCTCCTGAATGGGATCCGGATGAATAATCTCAGGATTTGCAAAAGTACTTTCAGTGATCAAGACATCAGCCTGTCGGACTTCGATGGCTTCGCAGGTTTCGTCAAGCTGAAATTTATAATCACCTGTATATAAATAGCGTACCCCCTGGTATTCCATTAAGATCTGAGCCGAACCTAGGATATGCCCAGCTGCTAAAAAAGTAATTTCGACCGACCCTATTTTAAAACTGCTATTAAACAATTTGATCTGGTATGAATCCTTACGGTTTTGCTTAAAGCGATAGCTCATAAACAATGCTGTTCCATTTGTACAATAGACATAATCATGTCCCGAACTAGCATGGTCGCCATGGGCATGAGATACGACATTATGCGCTACGGGGCTACCCGCATCGATAAAAAAATCGCCATAACGGCAATAATACCCTTCCGGTTTTCTGACCAGAAAGTCAGACAGTATGATAGACATATATTTATTTTAGAAATTTTTGATGCAATTTCCACACCTGCGGTAGTAATGGAGTGATCCCATCGTTAACGATGACAAAATCCGCAAGCTGCAGTTTTTCTTCGTCGGACATTTGTTTGTTGATACGTTCCCGCACCTGCTGTTCAGTTGCACCATCCCGCTTGATAACCCGCTGTATGCGAATATCCATCGGAGCTGTAACCAATATGGTATAATCCAGTTCTTTGTATGAGCCACTTTCAAAAAGTAAGGCCGCCTCTTTGACTGAATAACGTGTGGTCTGTCGTTCGGCCCAGTCTTTTGCTTCCTGAATCACAATCGGATGTACAATACTGTTCAGGAGTTCAAGTTTATCCTTATCCGAAAAGACCATACTGGCCAGGAATGCGCGGTCCAGCAGACCATCCTTGTAAGTTGCCGTACCAAACTGTGCGATAAGTTTTTCTTTAATCCGTATATCAGCATTCATCAATTTTTTAGCTTCCTCGTCCGCATTATAGACCGGTATACCAAGGGCTTCAAAAAGCCTGCAGATAAACGTTTTTCCGGAACCTATTCCGCCTGTTATTCCAATTTTCAGCCCCATTTTATTTTCTATTTTCGTACAAAGAAGTCCACATTTTGGGGTACAACGCTGATAATCTTACAATAATCCGGCACCTTGGTCAACAGGATCGGCAAGTATTGCACCTCATTTTTTTCCCAATCGGCGAGATCCACCACAGCCTCAAAATCACGGGATGTATAATTATTATAATCCTTAACCGACATCAGCACTGTGATCACCACCTTACTTGGATTGGGTCTCACAGAACTATAACGCTGCCCATTTTCAACTTTTACGGGCAATTCGATGACTTTCTCGGTAAGCTCTCCTACCGGCATCAGTACCTCCACGGATGTAGGGTAGACATTGATATTCCCCTTTTGATTGCGGCTGAGATTAGCCACAGTGCGCACATCAGTCTCTACGTCTTTTCCACGTACGGTATCTGTTTCCCAATATTCTATCGTGGAAACATCTTCGTATGGCCCTGTTATAGTCACATATGCAGGGGTGACTTTTGTATCAGCGATAACACCATAGCCCCTTTTAAATAAGATGTTTGACAGTGGTTTTACAGGAACTTTTCGTTGTGTTTGTTTCGAAAAATCAAAAAACAAGGTATCGGGGCTCACCGATACCACACGTTGTTCATGCGGAAACTGGCGGTTGATAAAACCAAGCTGATTGGAAAATACGATCCAGTCTTTTGTTTTCAGCGAGCTGAGATCCACCTGTACCTTGGGCGTTTCCAATGCAGCTTTTGAAAACAGAAATTGCCAGCCCGTCATTTCGAGCTTTACTTTAACCGTATCCGATTGTTGTGGATGAAAAGCCCGTTTTTCGGGTAGATTGACGTATTCTATCGCAGCTTTGACAGACACGGTATATTGGTTGGAAATCGAGAACAACAACCAAGCCAGCAACGAAATTGCAACACAACGCACAAAGATTTTGATCTTGCGCCGCTGGGTCTTATTTAATCGAACTGCGTATGCCATGTTACAAACTTAATCAATTTGCGTAAAAATCAGTTCTTGGTAGGATAAAAACTTGGTTGGGAAAATGACTGTGAGGCATTTTCTTGGTTACTATACATAACATAAACTTAGTTAAAAACTATTTCTTTATAAAGATACATGATTATTGGGGCATTCATTTAATGTACTTAGTGTCTCCATCGCCATTTTCTCTTTAGCGGCGATAATTTTGAGGATTTCCGAAGCCTGTTGTATGTGCTCAATCCGAGCTGTCCCACTTATTTGATAAAATAAGTCTGAAACGGATTTCCATAACAAAGCTATTTCCACAAATTCTTGATATGCTTCACAAAGTTGCTCAATCTGGAGCAGATCATAACTTTCTTTTAGGAAATCGCGATATAAATTTCGGAACAGCGCACCTCCGGTACCGGCTTTTTCCATCAGATTAGCAGCCATTTTAAATTCCGTGTCTACATCCTTACTACTATTAAACCATTTTATAAGCTGCTGACTCGTCTTCAAAATTCCCTTGTAAGAAATATTTGTGATAGGCGGATTCAGGTATTCGTTTGCATTGTTGACAATAGCAGTAATGATAGACTTTTTTAAGTCAAAATCTTCACTCCTTCGCTGTATCGTATAGTATAAATTATTGGACGCCATTGGCCCCTTCTCCGCTCTTGCTAAGGACAGACTTTCAAGTGAGGTTTTGACTATCCCGCCCTGTTGTCTGGTATCGACCAAAAATGCATTTCGGTCGTCGTAACCATAGATCGAAACATAGTGACCTGCGAAATGGAATGGCTTTGTGAAATACTCAAGGTAGTAGGCGTCGAGTTTGAGTCCAACGATTTGCCCCGCATCCAACAACTGTTTGACCTGTTGCCAGGCCTTTGCTTTTGAGCTAGTTTCCCTTACAGTAAGTTCGAGGTTGAGATGATTACAGAGATTCTTTGTTAAAAGATCAGTCTTAATGCGTCCCCCCAAAAAGGGGAAATCCATGGTTTTCATCTTCCAATAGATAAAACTAAGCCCCTCTCCGAGTCCAAAAAGCATGGGTTCGGAAAGTTCAATTCCAAGCTGCCGCAGTAATGTCCCTGTGGCTGTGGTTTCACAATGTTGTCCGTCAAACAGTTTTAGATTGCCCATCATGTTTTCTTTTGCTTAAAATTAACCCCGTGGACTGACATCGCTATGTCAACAGGACCACTAGCCAATAAAACAATAGGATGGTGTTAAAAATAACTAGACAGACAAAAAAGCTGATTAAGCTATGGCAATTAATCAGACATGTTTAAATATTGAAACAATACAAGATCCCATGCCGTTCAACAAATCCAGGCATTTGAAATACCAGACATAGCGTTGTAAACAAATTGAATAAGATAACAAAACTAAAGAATTGAAAGATCAGCTTTATCATTATTCACCTTCTCTCGTTTAATGTATCCAATAATATAGCGATCGGCCAAGCATTTCTCCAAAAAACATCCCCAATATCATTAATACCGTAAGGATAATTAATACAGTCAGCCCCTTCTCCCGAGTGTCAATATTTATTCGCATAATTGATTAAATAAAGACTTAAGTTACAAAAAAGACTTTCAATAGTAAAAATTTCAACGCTTATCCGTTGATACTTCCTCAAGCTAAAACTACATTTCAAGATCAAGGTATAATGGGAATACTCCTCACCATCTTGGGTACGAAGGTAATAATAGCTTATTACCAACGTCTCAATTAATAGGGTAAACATAGGGGATTAACAGGGGGTTAACAGGGGTATTATAGGGGTAAATCCCTGTTACCCCCCTATTAATATACTGTAAAAATGGTGTTACTTCACTTTCAATCGAGAATTTGGTATTAACTTGGTAATAAGTTAGATAGAAGCAATTATAACAATAAAAGAAAGACTATGGCAATTTTACAAAATGGGCCTAATGGTCCAGTTACCGGAAAATTTGGTTCCGTCACTGCTTATATTTTAAATGGGCAAAATGTTGTACGTGGGCTTAGCAAAAAACGTACTTCTCCACCTAGCGAAGCAGAGCTTCTAAATAGGGAAAAACAAAAGGTTGCGGGGCTGTTCGCTAGAGACAATAAGGCGATACTCAATTTTGGCTATCAATATATGAGCGAAATGGGAAGCCGGATAGGGGCCTTCCAATTGGCTCAGCGCCATATTTTTAAGGAAGCCCTGGAATTGGATTCGGAGAACAATCCTTTTGTAAATCCCGAGAAACTGGTCGTATTTGCAGGACAGTTGACGCCATTGACCACTTGTGAAGTTAGCCTTCATGATGATACGATTGATCTCAAATGGACCTCCAATGGTCAGTATGACGACAATATCTACAAACTCAATCTGGCATTATTGGGTTTATATGGCGAATCTCATTTACAAACCTCAATTGCAGAAGTGAAACAGGGAGCCTGTACTTTACAGTTTAAAGGAATAAGTCGAAAAAACTGCGATTACCACGTTTATGTCGGTATATGGAATACCCTATATGGCGATTTTTCAAACTCTACCTACTGCGGTGTAATATAGCACAAACAATGCGCTAACTGACCGCATGAAAACAGCCGGAATTGCTGGTATGCTAGCATAAGCATGCTTTGGCTGAAAGAGAGAAGATAAGCAAAAAAGCCAATCTTTTTTGGAGACTGGCTTTGCTATTTTTTCAATAAAGACGCTTATGAAGCGCTTTTTTCAGTTGCGTTCGCAGCTTTTGAAGCATCTAAAGCAATCGCAGACTTGTCAAAACGGATTCTGACGCCTGAACCCACATCTACCAAGAACGTAGTGTCAGATACCTCGACGATACGTCCGTGGATACCTGCAGTGGTAACAACTTTAGCGTTTACGCCCAATTCCTCAATATATTTCTTATGGTCTTTTTGCTTCTTCATCTGTGGTCTGATCATGAAGAAATAAAATACCACAATGATCAAGACCATTGGTAAAAAACTCATCATGTTACTCCCACCTGCTGCTTGTAATAATACTGTATTCATCTGTTATTATATCGTTTAATAATTTGTTATTTTGGTAATACTTCACCCTTTAGCTGAACAGTAGTCATACTGTTGGAAGCATTTGACTGCACCGTAATGATCTTTTGCTGCTTACCAACCTGTCCCTCACTCTTGAAAGTCACATGGATATCCGATGTTTTTCCGGGTAAGATAGGGCTTTTTGAAAACTCAGGCTGTGTACAACCACAGGAAGCGGTCACCTTCGACAAAATAATCGGCGCGTCCCCCGTGTTCTTCAATACGAATGTGTGTTTTACTTCAGCGCCTTCTTTGACTTTACCAAAATCAAAAGCCGATTCCGCAAATTCTACTTTACCCAATTTCGCCGCAGCGCTAGAAAGACTGTCTGTCGCTACAGTTTCAGAAGCTGCCTGCGCAACTTCAGCTTTTCCTTTTTGCGCATTTCCGCAAGAAAAGAAAAGTACTGATGCCAAAGCTAAAACTGAATATTTACTAAAGTTTTTCATTTGTTTATTGATCTTTAATCTCTTAAACCACGACCTGCCTTCTGGATCCTCCCCTGTTGGTTCAGGTCGCTTAATATTTTATCTAAGATACCATTGATAAATGTATTACTTTTCAATGTACTGAATACCTTAGAGATCTCAATATACTCATTTATTGTCACTTTAACAGGAATAGATGGAAAATTTACCAATTCACATATCGCCATGCGCATCAAAAGGGTATCCATCAAAGCAATACGGTCTGATTCCCAGTTTTTTGTTTTCTCAGAAATCAGTTTCTGATACTCATTCGTATTCCGGATGGTCTTACCCAACAGGGCAATGACATATTCGCTATCATCATTCCAGTTTTGCGTGATTTCCGCAAGCTTATTTTTACGCGGATCTTCCGAACTGAAGTTCTTAAAAGTTTTCGCGATCAACGCTTGCAACACTTCTTTATCGACAGGCCAGTTGATAAATTTCTCCTCAAAAACCTGCTCAATAACGGGTGATTTCAGGATAATCTTTTTAAAGATATGTTTGATGATATCTTTTTCAGTGCCGATCGAGCGGTCTTCTTGCTGTAGATATTCCAAATAAGCTTCAGAATCTTTCAACTGCAAAAATACCGTACGCACGATCTCTGGATCAAAGCTCCATGAAATCTTATATTTTTTGACGCCTTCAGCATATTGCGGATTTTGTCTTAATGACTCGATAAAAGTATTTGTACTTAACTTGGTCGTTAAAGACAAGTCTTTTTCAGTCGGCAAAAATTTGTTGGCTCTGCCTTCTGCATCTATCAATACATAATCGGATACTTCATCCAATAGATTCAGTGTCCAGATATACATCTCGTAGACTTCATCCACATTTTTTAATAGTGCTTTTTCAAATGTTTTGATGTCTTTGTCTTCGGAAAGACTGTACGCATAAAGCGTTTGCACTACTTTTACCCTCAGGTGTCTCCTGTTTAACATAGTAATTTTAAAGAACGATTTTTTTATAAACTAATAAATAAGAACGATTTTGGAAAGAAGACTATCTTTTGATCTTTTTAATATCTTGGATACGCTTCTCCGCAATGCGATTGGCCGCCTCAAAAGTAGATATATTCTCTTCTTTTGATTTTTTCAATACGTCTCTGGTCGCATTATATATGTTTTTGATCACAAATTCCGTGTGATCCACCCCATAATTCTGAATTTCTGAATAACAGCTGATCAACGCACCTGCATTAATCAAATAGTCCGGCGCATACAATATACCTCTTTCATGGAGAATAGCACTTGTCGTTACCTCATCTTTCAATTGGTTGTTTGCTGAACCGGCAATAATTTTACATTGCATTTTTTGCGCCGATTCAGGATTTACCGTACCGCCCAATGCACAAGGTGAATAGACATCAAATTCATGATCGAATACTTCATTGTATGGAATAGGTTCTGCTTTATATTTTGCAGCAACCTTAAGCATTTTTTCTTCTGTAATGTCACTTACATAAACACGCGCATTTTCTTCACGCAACATGGCGATCAAACGCTCACCGACGCTACCTACACCGTGTACAATCACTTTTTTGCCGGCTACACTCTCTGATCCATATAATTCTTTCAGACAGGCTTTAATACCGAAATACACACCTTGAGCAGCAAAAACAGATGTATCGCCAACCCCACTGCCGTGGATTGCTTTTGGCAGACCAGCAACATGGTCAGTCTCCGTATATATATATTCTAAATCGCGCTGTGTCGTACCTACATCCAAAGAAGCAATGAAATTACCATTCAATCCCTCGATAAACTGGCCCAAACGGCGCAATAAAACCTCAGATTTGTCCAAACGGCTATTACCGATAATAACAGCACTTCCCCCACCCAAATTCAATCCAGTGATTGCGGATTTATAGGTAATGGCCTTGGATAAACGTAAAGCATCCTCAATAGCTTCTTCTGTAGTTTCGTATGGCAGCATACGAACCCCTCCTATTGCCGGGCCCAATGTGGTATCATGGATCGCAACAATAGCTTTTAAGCCCACTAATTCATCATTACAGAAAAATAAGTTTTGATGGCCAGACTGGCTCATCAATTCAAAAATAGAATTTTGAGATGTTGACATAAAATGTACTACTCTAATTTGTTTTAATTTTTTAAGGTACTTGATGCAAAAGTAGGAAAATTATTCGTTGTGCATAATATCTTTTTTTATCCAAGACTTAACATTTGATTTCCTAATGACAGTAATTTCATCGAAATATAAAGCAGAGTTGATGAATTAGTCCTATTTTTGTATCCATAATATGAAGGATCTCGCCTACTTAAATAAGTACTTTTATAAATACCGCTGGAAACTGGTTCCAGGGGTGATTTTTGTCATCATTTCCAATTACTTTGGGGTGCTCCCCGCTAAGGTAATCCGCGAAGCGTTTGACCTGGTACAGGAAAATATCTATCTCTACCGCCTTTTTGATGGATTTGATAGACAGGAGCTTATCTATAAGGTTTTTGGCACAAGCCTGCTGTTCTTTGGCTTTGTTGTCCTGCTGCTTTCTCTGCTAAGGGGCATTTTCCTATTCTTTATGCGGCAAACCATTATCCTAACCTCCCGTTATATCGAATACGATCTTAAAAATGAGATATACAATCATTATCAGGAGCTGAATTTCGGATTTTTCCGTAAAAATAATACCGGTGATCTGATGAGCCGCGCGACGGAGGATGTCAATCAGGTGCGCAACTATCTGGGGCCGGCCATTATGTACGCCATTAATACGGTGGTCCTGTCCATTATGGTTATTTATGCCATGTACAGTGTCAATGGAAGATTGGCGACCTATGCATTAGCGCCTATCCCAGTATTATCGGTCATCATCCTTTTTGTCAATAAAATCATCAATAAACGCAGCTTAAAAATACAAAAACAGCTGGCGAAACTCTCTTCCTTTGTTCAGGAAACCTTTGCCGGTATACGTGTCATCAAAACCTATACCCGGGAGGAAAACAAGATGAAGGCTTTTGAACAGGAAAGTACAATCTACCGCAACACGGCATTGGACTTGGTCAAAGTACAGGCCGTTTTCTTTCCACTGATCTTGTTGCTGATCGGTCTCAGCACCGTCATCACCATTTATATCGGCGGTATTGAAGTCGCAAAAGGAACAGTCACTGCCGGAAATATTGCCGAATTTATTATCTATGTCAATCAATTGACCTTTCCTGCCATGTCCTTGGCCTGGGTAACTTCACTCGTACAACGTGCGGCTGCATCACAAAAACGGATCAATGAGTTTCTGGAAACCCGATCCCCGATTGCCAATGGTAAAATTGAGAAAGAAATCGCCGGTGAAATCAACGTAGAAAACATCTCGTTTACCTATCCTGAGACAGGCATTCAGGCCATTAAAAACGTTTCCTTCCAAGTACCGGTCGGGAAAACTCTGGCGATTATCGGAAAAACTGGTTCGGGCAAGTCTACTTTGGCCAACCTATTACTGCGGATGTACGATATCGATCAGGGTAATATTCACTACGACGGCATTGCACTAAAGGATCTCAACTTCAAAAATCTACGCCAACAAATTGGTTTTGTTCCACAGGATGTATTCTTATTTTCGGACACCATTGCCAATAACATTGGCTTCGGACTGGATCATTTTACGCAGGAACAGATCGAACAGGCTGCTAAAGACGCTGCTGTATATGATAATATTATCGCTTTTGAAGACGGTTTTGAAACTGCCGTCGGGGAGCGTGGCATCACTCTTTCGGGCGGTCAAAAACAACGTGTTTCCATTGCAAGAGCCTTGGTCAAAGAGCCAAACATACTGATCTTTGACGACTGTTTGTCGGCAGTGGATACCAAAACCGAAGAAACCATCTTACGCTCATTGAGCCGCATCATGAAGGGCAAAACCTGTATTTTTATTGCCCACCGGATTTCGACCATCAAAAATGCAGACCATATTCTTGTCATGGATCAAGGTCAGATTATCGAACAGGGCACGCACCTTGAGTTAATGGAGAAAAGAGGTGAATATTTTGAACTTCACGAAAAGCAGCTGCTGGAAAGCGTGGAGGGATAATCTCAGGTACCCTACGCTCATAATATATACGCAAAAAATTAAATATCCCTGAATTCAGCTAATGAAAACAGGGATGATCTCTTCTACATTTGCCTTATACATTTACATCAAACTTTTATCGTATAAGTATCATGGAGAGAAACGCAGTGCAGCGCACATCATCAAACGACGGCAAGACAGTAGCTATTATTTCTTATTTAACCCTAATCGGTCTGATAGTCGCCATCATTATGAACAATAAAGAAAAGACTACGCTTGGTCAGTTCCATATCAGACAAAGTGTTGGCATTACCGTAACAGGATTAGTATTGAGCTTATTGAGCTTTATCCCGGGTATCGGGGGAATAATTATGAATATTGTCGGTGTAATCTTACTTATCGCCCTTATATTAGGTTTGGTAGCGGCATTCTCGGGTGAGAAAAAAGCGCTTCCTTTTATTGGCGAAAAATATCAGCAATGGTTTAATATGATTTAATCAAGCCTTATATTTAGCCCCTATTTTAGAAAAAAGGCTGTTCAAAAGCGAGAATGAACCCCAAAAGCACGATAAGTGCTTTTGAAGGCCAGTTCGGCGCTTGAGCAGCCTATTTTACTCCTTGACCTAGGTCACTTTATATCGCTTGCTGCCTGTACCGTTTTTTCTTCTTTGAAAAAAACAGCAAACAGCAGTAGACAGAAACATGAAATCCCTGCAGGTATAAACCATAAGTATTCCCAAAATTGATCTGCATAGGCGCCTTTAAGGTAATCCGAAACCGCACCAGCCACCCAAAATCCAATCAGCATCCCCACACCATACATCGCGATCGTAATCAGTCCCTGTGCCGAAGCTTTATATTTCTCCCCGGCAATCCGGTCGGTATAGATCTGCCCCACAACAAACATAAAATCATAACAGATTCCATGTAGAACAATACCTAAAATCAGCAGGAAGGCTTTTTCCTGTCCATCCCCAAAAGCAAAGAACAGATAACGTAATGCCCAAGCAGCAATACCCAATAGAATCATTTTCTTATAGCCCAAACGCCGAAAGAAAAAAGGAATCAACAACAAACAGATGGCTTCCGAAAACTGTCCCAACGCCATTTTTGCGGTGGGATTGGGCATACCCACATTGACCAAAAATGGATTGGCATTCTGATAATAGAATGAAATCGGAATACAGATCACGATGGCCGTAACAAAAAAGATTAAGAAACTCTTTTGCTTTAATAAGCCCAGGGCATCTAAACCGATGGCTTTCCCGAAATCAAATTTCTCACCCTTTGCATGTATCTGCGGTGGCGTTTGGGGAAGAAATAAGCTGAACAATGCCAAAAGAACAGAACAGACCGCCCCCATAATAAAGGTATTATGTAAGGCTCCCTGATTGATTGCCTCAGGACTATCCCAACGGAACAGGTAGCTGATCACAAGCCCCGAACAGATCCATCCGATTGTTCCCCATACCCGAATTCCGGGAAAATATTTTTTGGCATCCGCAATATGCCGGAAAGCAATACCATTGGAAAGGGAAAGTGATGACATATAGGCCATAAAATACACAAAGACATAAGGGTAAAAAAGACTGGCATCAGGAGCCTGTGACATCCCGTAAAGCAAAGCAGCGCCAAGCAGATGTAAAACTGAAAGCACACGTTCTGCATTAAAATAGCGATCCGCGACAAAGCCGACAAAAAAAGGCGCAAATACCGCACCCAGTGACTGCGTAGAAAAAATATTGGCTACCTCCATTCCCGATGCATTCAGGGATTTGATCAGGTAGGTACCCAAAGTAACAAACCAAGCTCCTTTGATAAAATACTCCAAAAACATCATCAAGGATAATTGGAAGCGTAAAGTAAACGTCATAGCGGTTTAGAATTGTTTCTGTTTACGAATATATCATTTATTTAGAGGACATCCCTGTCGGGAAAGCAGACTTACTTGTAACGATCTGCTTACCATAATCTGATTTGATCTATCCTCCATGGTTAGCCTTAAAGCGACTTTCCAGAAGACCAGCTGCTCCTGAAAGGTTTACATCTGGGTTTTAATGATCATTTTTTGTTGACGGTCATCACCTTGGTCGCCAAAGACAACGATCGCACTGTGATGTCAGGCATCCCGATAGACCGATCTGCATCAGGAACTGCAATTAGCCCAGTAAGCTTTTTTACTATCCTGATAAGATATTCCATTATCCAGACAAGGCGTCCAGCTATTCAGGCAAGGCATCACGCATAAAATTCAGCCAGTTTTGACTGGCGATCTTTTCAAGATCAGCCCTGCTATATCCGCGTCGTTGCAATATCCCAAAAACCTTTTGGATATCAGCAATGGTCTCCAGATCATAAGGACACTGTTCCCGGCCAAAGGCCCCATCCAAATCACTCCCTACCCCAACATGATTGACATTGCCCGCCAGTTGACAGATATGGTCGATGTTATCGGCCATGATTTCCATCGAACAATTGCTGGATTTGGGATCAGACAGACCACGTACCCAGTTGGGAACCATCATCCAGGCATCCAAAGCTACACCAATAACGGCTCCCTTCTCTACTAGCGTCCTGATCATCTCATCACTAAACTGTCGGTTGTGATCCACAAACTTCCGACAATTGTTGTGACTGGCCCAGATTGCACCATTGTATCGTCCCATCGCATCCCAAAAAGCATCGTCATTAAGATGTGTTGCATCCAAGATCATCCCCAACCGGTCCATTTCCTGCAATAACTGTACCCCCTGTTCATTCAATTTACCGGAGGAATCGGTTCCATTGGCATATCTTCCAGGGCCATAATGTGCCGGGCCGATCGCCCGCAAACCATAATTGTAGGCAACTTCCACATGACTGATATCCACCAGAGAATCGGCACCTTCCAAACTCAGCAGGTAACCAATGGGCTTAGTTGAATGATCCCTTCCCTGGGCCCACAAAGCACGGTGTTGATCTAAATCACTCTTTGTTTTGATCATTTTCATCTGGCCGTCAGCCTCCATAGCCTTGTACCAGGCCAGTTGACCCTGTGTCTGCGCCCAGGCCTGCGCTGCGGAGTACCATCCCGGCAAAGCGCTGTCGGGACGGACAAAGCGCGCAATCTGTGTGGCGACGACAATACCGATATTCCCTTTGCGCAGCTCATCAAACGTAACGGTCGCTTTTGCCCGATCGGGCTTATCTTCCATCCCCTGCTCCCTTCGGTTCAATTCCTGAATGGGCAATCGGAGATCCCTATTCCACTCCATGGCATTCATGCTTAGATCTAAGTGAGCGTCAACCACAAAAGGCATTTCAAATTCGTACATATCAATAATTTATCTTTTTACCCCGAGCAAGTACTTTCCAAACCCGATCCGCAACGCCATTGTTGACGACCTGCAATTCGTCATAACAGGCCACTGTAGGACAGATATGCCGTGGTACGCAATACAGCTCGTCACCTATCTTAAAGTCGGTACTGTCCCCGACTTCAACAACCAAATGTTCTTCGCTCTGCATTTTGATCTCACCGATCCGCCGGTCAAAAAATTTGACTCGGGGCTGCGGCGATTCACTGGCAACAGACTTGTAGCCAAGGTCCAGACAGAGATGTTTGTGATCTACGATGGAAACCACACGTGTCAGCAACACAGCGGCAACTAAAAAGTCCTGTTCGGCATAATTTTCTGCATAACCGAAATCCCAAAACACGAATGTCCCCGGGCTGCATTCAACATCACTACGCTCGGCATGAAACGGAAAACTTGGCGATCCGCCGATCACCTTGGTTAATGGGCTGGCCGTAGAAGCCTGCGCCATGGCATAAGCCATTTCGAGCACACTATAAGCCTTTTGACTCTGCTGCTCACGCAGGTTGTAATCTTTATCGTGGATATGGCCATCATAGCCGTGCACGCCGACCAGTTGAATGCCATCCAATAGCTGAATGTCTAACACAAGGCGCTCTATCTGCGCAATAGATGCTCCAGTACGCCCCATACCAAGATTTACATCGATATAAACTGCGATAGGTCGTCCGTGTTCCACCCCTCGTGCTGACAGCTGTAATGCAGCATCCGCATGGTCAACCAGACAGGCATAATGAGTATCGGGAAATGCTTGAATCAGGTGCATCAAGCGATCAATCTTTGGTCCTACAGGCTGATAGGCCAATAGCACATCCTTTGCTCCTGCTGTACCCAGCAATTCTGCTTCGGCAATTGTAGCACACTTGAATTTGCGAATCCCGCGCTCCAGCATCAGCTGACAGACCTCTTTGCATTTATTGGTTTTAATATGTGGACGTAGACGATCCACACGGCCGTCCACGAACTTCAGCGCACGGTCTATATTCTGAACAATACGATCAGGGTACACAAGCAAGGCCGGTGTATCTACCTGATCAACATTTTGTACACGATACCAAGATTCCATGATCAGCGCATTAAATTAATAGAGCTCGAACAGCGCTTCAATTTCAACAGGGATATTATCAGGCAACGAACCGAAACCCACCGCACTACGCGTACCGATTCCATTTTCCTCACCCCAAACCGCGGCAAACAACTCGCTGCAACCATTGATCACCCCCGGATGATATAAGAAATCAGGCGTACAATTGACCATACCCAAGACCTTAATGACACGTTTAATTTTATTTAATGAGCCCAGATTGGTTTTGATCGTCGATAGCATCGTCAATCCGACCTGTCTAGCCGCAAGTTTCCCTTCCTCTGGACTGATATCGCTACCAATCCGGCCGATAATCAGGGAAGCATCGTCCTGTACGGGTCCATGTCCAGAAAGATAAAGATACTTACCGTCAATAACATAGGGCTTATAAACACCTTTAGGGGCCGGTGCCGGTGGTAAAGTCAAACCTAATTTTTCAAATTGTTCATCTGCGTTGTACATCGTGAATGATTTTAATGTTTAAAAATATAATAGCTAATATAAAATTAATTGCAATAGCAGAACAGCAAGCAGTCCGACAATGGAAACGATGGCTTCCATGATCGACCAGGAAAATAACGTATCCTTGACACTCAGGCCGAAATACTCTTTAAAAAGCCAGAAGCCCGCATCGTTGACGTGAGAAAACATAAGGCTGCCCGCCCCGATCGCTAATACCATCAGATTCGGGTCCACCTTTCCCGCTGTGACGATCGGCAACAATACGCCTGCTGCTGTGAGCGCGGCAACCGTTGCCGACCCTACACAGCCCCTAATGACTGCGGTAATTAGCCATGCCAGCAGCAAGGGTGAAACAGGAAGCTGCTGTAAGGTATTGGCCAATAACAAACTCACGCCGCTATCTTCCATGACCTGTTTAAAAACCCCGGATCCGGCTATAATCAAAAGGATCATCGCAATATCCCTGACCGCCGACTCGTAAATCGACATGACTTTGACCATGGAGCGCCCTAGTTTCAATCCCAATAAGTAGGTAGCGACGACGACCGCGATGACCATGACTACTGTTGTGCTGCCGATAAATTTCAGCCAGCGCTGTACGGTGGCATCATCGGTATAGTACAGATAAGGTATCAGGGTAAATAAGATAATCAATAGGACAGGTAACAACGCAACAGCCAAACTGGTCACAACCGTAGGTTGCTTGTACTCCTGTTGATCGACTGTTTTTTCCTGCCGAAAAATAGACTCCTGACTTGGGAGCATATTCCGCAGGCGACGGCTAAAAATAGGTCCACCCAATATAATAGCGGGAATGGCAATCAAGAGTCCATAGATCAGGGTCAGTCCCATATCCGCTTGAAAAAGCGCGACCAGCGCAACAGGTGATGGGTGCGGCGGAATAAATCCATGGGTCACCGATAATGCGGCCAGCATCGGTAGCCCAATGTAAACCGCTGGCAGTTTGTACCTATAAGAGATCGAAAAAATCAGGGGTACCAGCAGGACAAAACCGATCCCGTAGAACAACGGAATCCCCACCACAAAACCGGTCAGCATCAGGCCCCACTGCAGGTATTTCTCCCCCATTAGGCGAACCATCTGCGCAGCGATGATTTCGGCAGCACCACTTTCAGCTACTATCTTCCCCAGCATGGCGCCCAGCACAATAATCAGGGTCAGGCTCCCCATAACTCCAGCAATACCTTTTTCAACTGTACCGACCAACTGATCCGGTGCAATACCCAAACATAACCCGCTGAGAATAGAAACCAATAAAAAAGAAAGAAATGCATTAATCTTAAAATAAGTAATGCATAGGACGAGCAAACAAATGCTGATTACAATGAGGATTATGGTCATTATATCAATATTAGGTCCACCTCTCAATAGAGAGGTTTAATAAAATTTTGGTCTAGTAAATCATTTTTTCATTCTGAAAATACAATTATTTTTCGTTTTCTGCAAGGAAAGTGAAAAATAATTGAAAATGCCACGATATATGACGATAATATACGTGGTAGCTCTGTTTGATTTCTTTATCTGTTTGATTTCTTTAAATGCACTGCAGCATATTATTATTTACCTTTTTTCGGAGGATGGAATAAGCTATCTAAAAGCGAACGGAGAAATAAACGGCATAAAAATGCCCCCAAAATTGACTAAATTTTGGGGGCTGATATATTGTTAGTATACGCTGCTCTTGCAGCAACGTAGAACAGCAGCTTACTTGCGCGGGATCTCTTTTAGAATTTCGAGTACAAAACGCCAATATTTCTGAACAGAAGATATCGATGCGCGTTCTGCCGGTGAATGTGCTCCCAATATCGTTGGGCCAAAGGAAATCATATCCATGCCCGGGTAATTAGTACCTAAAATACCACATTCCAATCCAGCATGACAGGCCACAACTTCTGGAGCCTCCCCCTGTTGTTTTGTATAAATGGTTTTCAATACTTCCAAAATTTCAGAATTTGGATTAGGTGCCCACCCTGGATAATTGCCGGAAAATACGACATCAAAACCACCCAATTCAAAGGCTGCCTGTAGCGAATAGGCTAGGTCAAATTTGGAGGTCTCGACCGAAGATCTTGTTAAACATTTGATTGCGATCTGCTCCGCGCCCACTTCAACTTTAGCGATATTATTGGACGTTTCAACCAGGTCCTCGAAATCAGCACTCATCCGATATACACCATTTAATGCCGCATAAACGCTGTTAATTAAATTTTCCTGTACCGACACAGGAACAACTGAATTCCATACAGCATCCCTTTGCTCCACAAGAATTTCCATAAGCGGCTCCGTGGTAGCAAACTCGGTTTTGATCGCCTGTGCCAATTGCGTCAAAGCCTCCACAAAGGCAGGCGATTTATCTTTACTGACAACTACCTTGGCTACACTTTCCCTTGGAATTGCATTACGGAGACTTCCTCCCAATAGCGATGCGATGCGCAGGCCATAGCGTTCATTTGCCTTAAACAACAGACGGTTCATCACTTTATTGGCATTTGCAAATCCTTTATGGATGTCCATACCTGAATGTCCTCCATGCAATCCCTTTACCGTAAGTTCAAAAGACACCATATCGGCAGGGCAAGACTCTGCTACATAGGATTGTGTTGCTGTAACATCAATCCCCCCCGCACAACCGATATCAATCTCGTTGTCATTCTCCGTATCAAGATTCAATAGGATCTCGCCAGACAACACTCCTCCTTTTAAGCCGAGTGCTCCTGTCATTCCGGTCTCCTCATCAATGGTAAACAAAGCTTCAATAGCCGGATGAACAATTGTTGTCGATTCTAAAATAGACATGATCGTAGCGACACCCAACCCATTATCCGCGCCCAAGGTAGTCCCTTCAGCTTTTACCCAATCCCCATCAACATACATTTTAATGCCCTCATTGTCGAAATCAAAAATGGTGTCATTATTCTTTTGGTGCACCATATCCAGATGGGATTGCAGGACAACAGTTTTACGATCTTCCATTCCCGCACTTGCCGGTTTCTTGATCAACACATTACCGACTTCATCTACACTGGTTGCTAAGCCCAGGGATTTTCCGAAATCTACCATAAATGCAATGACACGCTCTTCTTTTTTTGAAGCCCGTGGAACAGCATTCAAAGCAGCAAAATTTTTCCAAATTGCTTTTGGTTCTAACTTATCTAAACTATTTTCAGCCATATCTAAAAATTTGTATCCGTCAAAGTTACTCCATTTTTACAATATATGCTCGCTTTAACCGATGCTTATAAAAACAAAAACCATTTGTTGATAGTTCTTACAACAGTGTAAAACATCAACAACACCGACATGTACAAACCCGTAAAAGTAGAGCGAAAAAACATTTATTTTAAACCGGATAAGAAAAGAGTGCTGGCAAGATTCTTTTTTCTGGGCGATGAGCGTACCATCAAAATCATCAAACGCACGCTGGAGCTAAGCGAATCTGAGCGTAAAGAGATTTTTGGCCAGGTTCTCCGGAGCTACACAAAAAGACATCGTAGTATTGTCAATATTTTCGAGCGCAATTTTGAGCGCGTAAGTCACTTATTGGAAAAAGTCCCTTTTCCAAAAGACAAACTTAGCCAACTGGACAAGCTCTTGATCGGTTCATATTTTACAATGGAATACTCAATTGAATCGGCAGCCCTTTTTAATCCCTCCATCGTAGAGCACCCGGATCAGACCGAGCTCTTTCAGGGAGAAAAACGGGTAATACTCAGCTTCAGGGCTACCGGTGAAGGACATGTATCCTCCATTGTATTTCGGGCCGGCACCCTCGATGTAGACAATAATATACATATAGATTATATCGGCAACCTGTTGGACAAACCCATTCAGGTCAAAAACCATCGCTACCATAAGGAATCATTCTTAAAAAAGATGAATGAGCTCCATGCTGAGCCCACTGAGGTCAAAACAAAACTTGAGCAGAAATTAACCCCTACATTTACCTATGAAGAGCTCAAACGCTATATTGATGAGGTCAGACAGGACAGCGAGGAAAATCTCGAAAATATCACCTTTTTACAACAGGCATTATGGTTGGCCTCTTCGCATTATGAAATGACTTTTTCACTGGATACTTCCATTTCCGAACGGGTGATCTTCCCTATTGCTGATACAGAAAAAAGAGGGATTGAGGACGCCCGCTTTGTGCAGTTCAAAGATGAAAAGGGAGAAAGCATTTACTATGCGACCTATACGGCCTACGATGGTTTTAGCATACTTCCAAAACTTCTGACCACAAAAGATTTTTATCACTTTAAAGTGAAACCAATCTACGGAGAGATTGCGAACAAAGGCGCCGCACTCTTTCCCCGAAAAATCAATGGGCGATATGCGATGCTCTGCCGAATAGACGGTGAGAACAACTATATCGCTTATTCACACAACATCAATGTCTGGCAAGAAACCGCAATACGTATCCAACAACCTGAATATGCGTATGAATTTGTACAGATAGGAAATTGCGGATCGCCAATAGAAACCGCATATGGCTGGCTAATTTTGACCCATGCGGTTGGACCAATGCGTGAATATGTCCTTGGTGCAGCCCTATTGGACCTAAATAACCCACATGTGGAAATAGGCCGTCTACACAGTCCTTTGATGACGCCAAACGACGAAGAAAGGGAAGGCTATGTGCCCAATGTTATTTACTCCTGTGGCGCATTGGTCCATAATGGACAGCTTATTTTACCGTATGCGATGTCTGACTATGCATCAACGTATGCAACCATCAATCTAGAAGAACTTTTACTAGCTATTTTGAATCCGGAGCGTTATCAATAAACGCACGGTAAACGATGATATAGGCGAGATAGTAACAAAGTGTGCTTTCCGCACCCTGATTTCGGTTGATTCCATAAGACTCCAGCCCATCGCAGCATCCTTTGGTCTCTTCATCGTAAAGCCCTAGTTTTAGGTCATTCTCGCCTAAAAACCAGCGGAAGGATGCTACCATACGGGTAAAATATACCTTTTTATTAGTCAGGCGAAATGCTTCACGGTACATAAAGACCATAGCTGTAACATCCAATGGTTGCTGACCGAATTTACTGATATGTTTTCCCTGTTTTGCCCATTCCTGATTTCCAACCAAGGAAAGGGCGCCATTTTGAATGGTAATACTTTCCAAAAATGTCAGGGTCAATAGCCCCAACTGTTTCACGGTTTCATCGTTAAGAAACGGATATGCCGTCAATAAAGCATAGGGTAAAATTGCATTGTCATAAGCCAATACGGACTCAAACCATTGCCAGCTCTCGTCTGAGCTTGCTTCATATTCTCTGATCAACTTTCCAGTGAGCTCCCGCATTAGTTCGATCATGACTTCGTCGTTCGACTGATGATGCAGATACTCTGCAATACCAAGTATGGTATAAGCGATGGCCCGATTAGACCGCAGCTGCTTAAAATTTGGTACAGATCTGAAAAACAGTTCATACCCCAACTGGTAGTAACTCGTCATTTTTGTTTTCCGCAGAAGCACCCCCAAAGCCCAGATCGTTCGGCCAAAAGAATCTTCCGATCCGACTTCATCCAGAAAATTATGCTGAAAACTCATAAAATTATGAAATAACCCATCTTCGCGCTGATGATAATAGATATAGCTCAGATAAGTAGAGATACGTCGGTCGAGTCGTTTGTCCGCAAAATCAGTCTGAGCCAATAAAGTCAGCAATAGGGCCCGCGCATTATCATCCAGGCAATAACCTTCCTTGTAATTGGGTAATGAATAGGTTGCATGTTGCAGTATGCCGACCTGGTTGGTCAGACGGTCAATATGTTTCCAACTGAATTTGGGCATTTCATCTCTTGAAAATGCGGCATTTTCTTTAAAACCGTCAGGTGCTGGAACTATTTTATCCAAAAGCCGGGTATAACGAATGCCAATATTTTTCCAGGTCATTTCTTTTCCAAAAGCCCGAGCATTGTCCCGTAAGGTCATCCGATATTCCTGATTACTAAATAACGCTGCCAAGGTAGTCGCCATTGATGCGGGATTCTTAAATTCGACCAGCACTCCACGACCATCGGCCAACAACTCCTTCGCATGCCAGTATGGAGTGGATACCACAGCTGCCCCTGCACCAATCGCGTAAGACAATGTACCGCTTGTGATCTGGGCCTCATTCACATAAGGGGTAACATATACATCACAGGCGGATAAATAAGTCACCAGATCAGACTGGCTTACAAAGGAATTAACAAATTGGACATGATCTTCTAAATGATATGCATCAACCAAACCCTTGAGGTATTCACGGTATTCCTCTCCAGAATGGGCAAGGACATTGGGGTGTGTCTTACCAACGATCAAATAAACAAGATCAGGTTCATTTTTAACGACCGTTGCAAGGGACTCGATCACTGTTTCAATACCTTTATTGCGCCCTATAAATCCAAAGGTCAGCAAAATCTTTTTTCCTGACAATCCCATTTTTTCTTTTGCTTCCTTCTGACTAAGATGAAATTCGGGTACCCCATGATGGATTAGCCTAACTTTTGTGGTATTGACCCGATAGACAGATTTCAACAATGTAATCGCATAATTACTCATTACGATCACAACGGAAGCCCGCTTGACTATTTCAATTAGGATTGCCTTTTCATCAACACTTGGCTTTTCGAGGATGGTATGTAAATTGACCAGCAAGGGAATATGAAGGGTATTGATCAACGAAAGAATATATATTCCACTATTCCCGCCAAAAATACCATATTCATGTTCGAGGATAACACAATCGTAACCATTATTGTTGATATACTCGGCTGCTTCAATATAAGAGAGCTGATGCTGTCGATCGATCGTAAAAACCACCTCCCCTGGATAAGCATAATCATCATCTGCAACAGCAATAACATGTTGGACCAGATCCTGATTGTGCAAAGCTACCGCATGTAGCAGATCCGAAGTGAAGGTGGCAATACCACATTCTTTGGGCAAATAAGTACTTATATATGCAATTTTCATTGAAATAATTATTTAGAATAAAAGCCATTTCCGACGGAAATAGCATGTGTGTGTTCCATTATCTAAATGCATCTCAAGCGCAAATTGTTTGCAATACGTGTATTTTATTTAATTTGGATAGGGATAAATTTCAAAACCAAATAGCTTGCTTAAATTTTATCCACTCAAGCGGAGCCTGAAAAACTTCCTGTATATTTGCCACAGACAAAAAACAGGTACAGCATGAAATCATCGAAGGAGAAAATGATTGCCGGCATCCCTTATATTGATACGGACGGACAGCTATTCAAGGAAAGACAATATGCAAAAGAAGAGCTCAAACGTTTCAATGACTCCGAACCAAAACAGATTAAATTCAGAAAACAGATCATTCAGAAGCTATTTAAGACGACCGGTAGTCGCTTCTTTATTGAACCTCCATTTCGTTGCGATTATGGTTACAACATTTCTATCGGTGAGAACTTTTACAGCAATTATAACTGTACTATTTTGGACGGTGCTCCGGTGACCATAGGCGAAAACGTACTTTTTGGTCCGAATGTCAGTCTTTTTACCGCGGGACATCCAATTCATTTTGAAACAAGAAACCAAGGCTGGGAGTTTGCGGCTCCTATTGTGATTGAAGATAATGTATGGATTGGCGGCCAGGTAGTGGTCAATCCAGGCGTTCGGATCGGAAAAAACGCGGTAATAGGATCTGGATCTGTAGTCACCAAAGATATTCCGGCAGATGTGATTGCCGCTGGCAATCCCTGTCGCGTCATCAGGCCAATTACAGCAGCGGACCGCATTGACTATACAGGCCTTTAAAAAGCATAAATACATCGTCTAGTATCAAAACAAGGTCATCATGCACGTGATGACCTTGTTTTGATACTTCGCCACGCGTAGCGGACATCATTCCTACTCTCTACCAACGATGCAAACATGCAAACCTAAGACCATTCAAAAAATCTCGTTTAATGCCAGCTCAACCTATTTTTCGACGCAAAGGAAATGTCAAGGAGCAGCCTGATAATGATAGCCTCATTCATGCATATATCACTAGGATATCCTCATTGATGCATCACTAGGCTGTAATGTCCTTTTTTAAATTGTTTATAAATCGCTCCGGCTTATCTGATTCCTTCATCAGAACAAATCTATTTTTGGTCCAAAAAGATTGTTGCTCCCTGCCTGTTTGAACAGAGAGGCGGCAGCCATTGAAGGTTTTGACAAACTGCACAGCGTAATGAAGCAAGGCTGTTCCTACTCCCTGTCTTCTAAAATCAGGATGTACAGCAAAATAACGAATTTCGTAGTCTCCTAACGAGCGCTGCAACGTAAGGACCCCCACAACCTCATCGCCACTGTAAGCCGCAAAATGCGAGGCTTCAAAATCCCCGTCAAGCATGACGTCCGACAGTTGCCCTTTGGCACTGAATACTTCCCTTCTGAGCTTCCAGGTGCGGGCCGCAAATACCTGTTCGATATACCAATCTGCCATCACTGTATTTCGAGTTCTAAAAACGCCGCTGGAAGGTAATTAATAATATCTGAAGGCAATAAGGAATAAACGCCAATCGAATTTACCGCTATATCAGCTGCTCTTCCGTGAATGTATACACCCATTATCAGTGCTTCCTGGGAAGAATAGCCCTGCCCGATCAATGCCGTCAATATCCCTGTCAAGATATCTCCGCTCCCGCCCGTAGCCATGCCAACATTGCCTGTGCTATTGAAATAAATTACTCCTTCAGGCGTAACCATCGCACTGTTGGCCCCTTTGATCAAAACGTACAACTGGTATTCTGCGGCAAAGGCTTTCACCTTATCCATCTTTTCGAAATCATTCTGCCAAGTTCCCAATATTCGGCTCAACTCTTTAGGATGTGGGGTCAATATACTTTTTTTTGGAATGAACTGCCATAGCTCGGGTTGTTGCGCCAAGATATTCAATGCATCAGCATCTAATACCAAAGGGGTATGAAGACCCTCTGAAATAAATACCTTAAAAGCATCAATTGTAGCTTGGGCTGTTCCCATACCGATGCCGATACCGATGGATTGAGAGCTATGCACATCGGGAAACTGTGTAATTAGATCCCCGTCGGCGTCAGTCATTACAATCGCTTCGGGGACAGCAGTCTGTATACTTGTATAACCACAGGATGGTATATAAGCAGAAGCTAAACCACAGCCCGAGCGCAAAACAGCCTTTAAAGCCAATTGCACTGCCCCCATCTTACCCCTACTCCCACCGACGATCAGACTATGTCCGAAGGTCCCCTTATGATCAAATTTATTTCGTTTCCGATAGAACGACCTGATCAAAGCTGAATCGACATAGTGAAAAGGCGTATCAACCTGATCGAAGGCTGTTGAGCTCAGCCCAATATCCAATACATGAAATGCTTTGACCCGAAATCTATTTTCAGGCATTAACAGTCCCAATTTTGGGGACTGAAATGTAAACACTAATTCTGCCTCCACCACTGGTGAATCCTTGGCTGTGGTTTCGTCACTTAAAAGACCTGAAGGCATATCGATCGCATAAAGCGGCCCACCACAATGATTGATGGCTGCAATAAGATTCCGCCAGTCTTCATTCAGCGGGTATTTCAGACCGTAGCCAAATAGACAATCTAACACAATTGCCCCTCCAGGAATATGAACCTGAGTTTCGGTGCTGATTTTTTGGATAAGATGAGCAGGCAAGCGATTTTGGTTTGCTAAGTTATCTGCCGAATAGTCCGGTGCATCAATTAAATAGACGCTGACCTCAGCTTGCTGTTGATCCAGGAGCCTGGCCAGTACCAGTCCATCGCCACCATTATTGCCTTTACCACAAAAAATACAAAAAGACTGTTGCTCCAAGCTTGGATACTTTTGCTTGATTGCTTCAAAAACAGCGTTCCCTGCCCGCTCCATCAAGTCAAGGCTACTGATCCCCGCATCATGCATCGTTTGTTTATCTACCCAGCTCATCTGGGCTGCAGAAAGTATTTTCATGCTTATTTTCCTTTTTTAAGCGAATCATGTCCTGCCTGAAGATGAAAACAGATTCTCTGATCTAAATTACTTAGAAAATGGGGTACCACCAAGATATAGCCAACTATTGGTTGAGCGTTACTTCCTGTACTCCCCCAGTTCGCTTTAATGTACCCCAGGTATTCAATTCACCTTTAATGGCTTTTCTAAGCGATTTGAATAGCACAAAATACATCAATTGTCGCCAGAAAAAACGCTGCGGAAACAGGTAGATCAAATTTTTCATTTTCTCACCTTCCATCCGAAAAGCAATTCCAGCAAAGAAAATATCCACGAATACAAATAAAAAGTAATAAAACATGACCTGACCAAAACCATTATGCAGGGAGAACAAACCGGCGAGCCCTGTCCAGCTGATTCCATTGACTTCGCTCAATGAAAACAAGCCACTGACCAAGGAAAACAGCATAAAGAGGTCTGCCAACGGCGCAAATAAGGGCAGGATAATCTGAAAAATCAAGATATTGGGCATACCGACCATACCAAAATATCCGTAACGGGGATTTAACAAGGTATCCTTATTTTTCCAGAAGCTTTGCAGCACGCCGAAACTCCAGCGGAAACGTTGCTTGAAAAGCATTTTTACAGTATCGGGAGCTTCGGTGAATGCAACCGCTTCTGCCGAGTTACGTACGGTATAACCAGCCTTTAGTATACGCATGGTCAGATCACAATCTTCGGCCAATGTATCTGTCGTAAACCCACCAACTTCCAAAATGACCGACCGCCGAAAAGCACCGATTGCGCCGGGAACGACCGAAATCATATTGAGCAGATCAAAAGCCCTTCTATCCATATTCTGCGAAGTAATATATTCGATAGATTGCCAATGGGTCAACATATTATGTACATTACCCACTTTCACACTACCGGCCACTGCAGCCACCTGCTCTTTATTGAAATACTTCATCAACATCCGCAAAGCGTCAGTCTTCAATTGCGTATCTGCATCAATACAGAGTACAAAAGCCGCATTGGATTGTTGTATGCCATAATTCAGCGCTGAGGCTTTACCGCCATTGGGTTTTGTAAACAAGCGGATCTTTGGGTGGTCGCCATAGACCTTGCTTACAATTTCGAAGGTTTTATCTTTGGATCCGTCATCGACAAAAATCAGTTCGTACGCCGGATAATCGAGATGGAGCAAGCTTTTGATTGTTGCCAAAACAGTTACCTCCTCATTATAGGCAGGGATAATAATACTCACCTTTTCCTGTGGATCTGATATCAATTCCGATTGTTCCTGTCTATTTTTTCTTCTTTGTCGTATGGCCAGATGAGCAATCATCACTGTACGAAAGATCGCCAGTACAATCGCTAGGGAGAAAATCAGGTTAAGAAAGATATTTCCATAAAACAGTGTTCCTAAAAACAGTCGATTGGATGATCCGCTGAACCCCGAATCCGATGCATTTTGCACGGGCGGCATTAGCTCATCGCGTTTCTTACCCATAAGGTCTCCGATCGTCGCAAATTTATAACCATGTGCTTTAAAATAATGAATAATACGGGGTAGTGCCGCAATGGTAGCCTCCCGATTACCGCCAGCATCATGCAGCAGGATAATGTTGCCATTGTCACGTTGTTTTACAACTTCATTATAAATTTCATCCGCAGTACGACCGGGAAGCCAGTCATTGGGATCAATATACTCGCCAACATTAATGTAGTTTTCCTTTCGGCTCTGGGCGACCGGAAGAATCTCCGCTACAGTCTGCGGTTCGGCATCAGCATTAAACGGTGCACGGAACAGAATCGTGCTATGTCCAGTAATGCATTCAATGATCTTGCGGGTTGCATTTAACTCAAATTTGACCCGAATGGGGCCTATCGTTGACATATCGGGATGGAAAAAAGTATGATTCCCAAGCTCATGCCCTTGCTGATATTCTTTACGCACCAGGTCCATATTTTTTTCAGCCATAACCCCCACGAGAAAAAATGCTGCGGGAACATGCTCCCGTTTTAAAATCTCCAAAACCTCAGGTGTGTACGTGGGATCAGGGCCATCATCAAAAGTCAATACTATGCTGTTGTCCCTTTCGCCAAAACGCTTAATCACATAATTACTCGGCGTCTTGACGTACTGTTGATCTTCGATCAATCCACTAGCTGTATTGTATCGAAATTTTACCAATCCGGGCTCGGGACTATTCACCAAATCCAGAATCTCACCATCACCGATATATTGTATCCCCCCGACTTTGATTTTGCTTATTTTTTCAAAATCAAAAGGCTCCTTGATCAAATGATCACGGTCCAAAGATCTTGAAATAAAGGACCATAAACGGGCATCTTCACTTCCCAAGCGCCAGAGTGCTATACCTGCCAATCCCCAATCATCTGCTTTGCGGATCAGATTGAAGTAGGTGGCAGCATCCGTGAAATAGACATCGTGGCGCATGCCAGCGCCATCCCTATAGCTAAAATTGAGATTCGCTGACTCCCGATCGAACCGGACGTTTGCATTATAATTGTGAGCCAGGATAACCGCATTGTCATAGGTCAGCGTCTTGCCCACCTTTCCAGCTGGCCAATCGTATCCATAGCAGGCCAATGCCAAAATCACCTTATCCGCATCCACTTTACGACACAGCTCATCCAGATTCTTTTCGACCCAAGCCTGATGGGAAATCGCCCCGGCATTGCTCTCAACGGAATGCTGATCATAGGCCATTAAAATAATGTAATCATTGTATTTTTGTAGCGAAATGGGATCATAATCATCATTTTCGGGTGAAATATCCTGTGAAACCAGCAAACCTTCGCTATGGAAAACCTGATAGATTCGCGCCATAAAATCGTTTAACGGTTTACGATCATCCAATTGAAGATTTTCAAAGTCAATATTGATACCTGAAAAACCATGCCGCTTTATTTTGATTAAAATATCATCTATAAAACGTTGCTGTTTTGCTGGATCTGAAAGGATTGCCCTTACCGTTTGTCCATCAAAGTCACTCCCGCTGAAATTGGAAATTTGGGCAATTGCCTTCCGTTTATATCGATGGATCACATTCAAGGCTGCGGTATCGGCTTTATCGACAATAGTATCCTGAGCAGGCACCGTAAAAAAGGACTCCATGGCGACCATATCCAGATGCCCTATGTTTCGCCTGAGGTCTGACAACGATTGCTGACGGACCTCATTTGACCACGAGCTCACATAAAAGCCCATGTTAACCCTATTTTTATTCCCAAGATGCTTCATATGCTTCAGTTCCCGGTCGCGTTTAATCTTTTCAAGTTCCGATCTGACGACCGTAAACTCCTTAAACTGTCTCGAGTTTTTCAACTTTGCCGTAGACTTTGCCGTCAAAGGCGTATCTGTATTGATTGTTGGGAATGGAGGTACCTGAATCTTGCCCAAGGTATAGACAACGCATACGATGGCTACGATCATTCCAATAATCAGTGCCCTGCTCATCCATGAAAAAGCGTACCAACGCTTTTTGCTCGACGTCTGAAAAATCTGTTTTTCTGACATAAAATATTGCGATTAACTTCGGGCTAAGCTACATCAGAAAATGATCCAAAACACTCATCCTCAGCTTAAAAATTCCTTAATTTTACTGGACTCTTCAACCAGGCCACTCTGCCGGATTTTGACTATCTTAGTAAGACTGGTAACACTGACTTAAAAACGCTGATATGAGAACAACATACCTGTTATTATCCATGCTATCCCTACAAGCCCTCATCGGCTGCGGACAGTCTAATTCAGCAGTATCCCAACCGAAATCCAAAAACCCAACTGCGGAGACTGACAATCCTGACGGGAGACAGTTTATTGATCCAAAGGGAATGACTGTCAAATCAAGAATTTTATTGCCTGCAGGTTTTGAAAGGCCCAGTTACACATCAAAAGATTTTGGTAGTTTTCTCGAAAACCTGCCATTATACCCCATTGATCATGAGGTCCGTTATTATAACGGAAAAATTAAGTCCCGAAACAACATCTATAATAGCGTTATAAAACTCGATATCGGCAAACGCGACCTGCACCAATGTGCTGACGCGGTCATGCGCTTACGGGCAGATTACCTCTACCAGCAAAAGAGATATCAGGATATTAGATTCAATTTTCTCTCCGATGGCAAACCACGCACCTATACCAATTATGCGAAAGGAGACTATTCGTATCCAAAATATTGGAAGTATATGGAATATATTTTTGCCTATGCCAACACTGCTTCTTTGCACGATGAGCTTCCTACGGTAAAATCGTCTGCTGTCAAAATCGGAGACACTTTCGTACAGAAGGGCTCCCCCATTGGCCATGCGGTTATCGTCGTTGATCTTGCTAAAAATAAGGAAGGCAAAACAATTGTACTACTCGCCCAAAGCTATATGCCTGCGCAGGAAATACAGCTATTAAACAATTGGAACAATGCAGGCTTAAGCCCTTGGTACGATATTGACAAAGATGTGATCAATACCCCAGAATGGACTTTTTATGCCCGAGACCTAAAAACTTGGAAATAGTGACATCTTCCTGAAAGCTATTTCAGCAATTCTTGAACAATAAAATTAAACGACGGTTTACAGTGTCTGCATCAGTTTGTGAGTAAATTAAATAAAAGATATTTTTGTCTTTTATTTAATTTACCTATTTTTGCTTGCGATAGTCATTTGCAAATGTACCCTATCAAAGAATAGTAAAAACCTCTAAAAGAGGCCAGATCATATTTTATTCCTTTTTTTTATAAAATAAAAGACAAAAAGGTATTTAAGTATTTTTATCATGATTACCGAAACACAAAAAGATTTAATCAAAGGCACTATACCGGTTTTGAAGGAGCACGGTGTTGCGCTGACCAGTCATTTTTACCAACGCATGTTTACGCACAATCCTGAGCTCAAGCATATATTTAATATGGGGAATCAGCAAAATTCAAAACAGCAAACGGCATTGGCCAGTGCAGTATTGGCGTATGCGGAGCATATTGACAATCCCACTGTATTGCTATCCGCTGTCAAACACATCGGACAAAAACACAGTAGTCTCCATATTCGTCCTGAACATTATCAGATCGTTGGCAAGCATCTATTGGCTTCCATCCAGGAAGTATTGGGGGATGCTGCTTCAGATGAGCTCATCGAAGCATGGAAAGTTGCCTATTTTCAATTGGCTGACCTGATGATCGGTATCGAAAAAGAGATGTACGATCAAATGATCCAAAAAGAAGGTGGCTGGACAGGCTGGAAACCTTTTAACATCGTTAAAACCGTCTCGGAGACGGCAGAAATCCAGTCGATTTACTTAGCACCAACTGATGGTGGTCGAGTTCCAAAACATATCGCCGGCCAATATGTAAGTGTACGGGTGTATCTACCTGAGCTTCACCTTTACCAGCCGCGGCAATACAGCTTATCCGACGCCAGTAATGGTCAATACCTTCGTATCTCTGTTAAAAAAGAAACTCCCTTGGGAAAACCAGAAGGAATGGTCAGTAACTACCTGCATCAATACTTTCAGGAGGGAAAACAGCTGGAATTGACCGCACCTACGGGTTCCTTTAACCTGATTGAGAATGAGCTTCCACATGTGTTTATCAGTGGTGGAGTCGGCCAGACTCCGTTGATAGCCATGCTGGAACAACTTATCAAGGCAAAGGGACAAAATGCAGTGACATGGATTCATGGCTGTAGAAATAGCGATTTACACGCATTTAAAGACAGGCTCAGGACGCTTGAGGCACAACACGAGCATATCAGCTGCTTTTCGTTTTACGATGAACTCAAGGAAAGCAACAGCAGCAATTTCCAGGGCTGGGTAGATCTGGCTAAAATTGATTCGGATCATCTGCCACAAAAAGCCAATTACTACTTGTGCGGCCCCGCAGGTTTTATAGAAAAACACTTCAAGTATCTGACTGGCCAAGGTATCCGAACCGAGCATATTCATTTTGAAGAGTTTGGACCTGCTTCCCTACAGCTCAACTAGGCAGCAGTGATAGCCATCCGTAAATTTTCCATGGATTGCGGATGGCTATTCTTGATTTTGTACCTTTGTGCAAAAGCAAGAATAGATTATGGGTATTTTTTCAAAAACATGCGAATATGGTCTTCGGGCAGTTTTTTTTATCGCACAGCGTTCACAAGAAAACAAACGTGTCGGTATAAAAGAAATCGCCGAAAATATCCATTCACCTGAAGCCTTTCTCGGCAAGATCTTGCAAAATTTAAGCCGTGCGGGTATTATTCGTTCCATGAAAGGGCCCGGTGGTGGATTTTACCTCGATGCATCCGACATGTCTACTCCCTTATCAGATGTGGTTAAAGCAATTGATGGGGATAACCTTTTTGTAGGCTGCGGAATGGGCTTGGAGTTCTGCTCAGAACAGTATCCCTGTCCGTTGCATCATGAGTTTAAAAGTATTCGCAACAGCCTCTTGGAGATGCTTCAAAAAACGACTGTTGGACAATTCAATGACGACCTCATAAAAGGAAAAATCCTGCTGACAAAATCCAAAATTACGCAAGACCAGAACAATTAAGGTGCGCGCTAAAGTGGGCGGCATCGGTCCAAAATAACCTGTTTTTCCACCGCCTTATAGATCCCTTCCCCGGATTACAATTGTTGCTGCAGTCTTCCACACGCTATCTTTATCGAGAATTCCTAATGTAAATAAAAAGAACAAATAAAGATTACAATTACACTGAAACAGAACAACTTAAGAAATAAAAAACACCAACAAACCAGCATCTACGCACGTTTTGACCTGCTCGCTATAACAGTAGGTACTGATGCTGCATCTCCCTAAAAAGAATAGCTATAAAGAATTCCTTACCCGCATTATCTAACTTCCAATCCAGCCCGCGTTAATTAGCTGTAAACGACCCGTTAATCAAGAATAAGTCCGCGGGAGAGTAGGTCTATTTGCGAAAAAATGATAAAATAACAAGGTTCAAAAGCGCATTTCTTATGGGTTAAAACCACATAGACGATGTGCATTACTGGTCAAAATCGCCGTATACCAGAGTTTTCACTCATTGCCATCAAATTCATCTCAATTAAATATATTATCATTTAAAATAGAACACTTTATAAACTCCAAATAAATAAAAAAATAACCTATAAAACACAAGAAAAACTAGGGTTTTCAACTAAAAAAAGGTATGGATAAAATTTTATCCACACCTTTTTTCTTCAATACAACAGCTCGCCCTGCGTGAGTCAGTTTAAAAATGTCATCTTTCAAATGCTGTCTATTTCCAAGGAAGCTTGCTTGCTTGCTTGCTTGCTTGCTTGCTTGCTTGCTTCAGACAAAGCACCTTTCACAATTTCCAAACGAAGGAAATAAATGATCAGCAGCTATCCACCAGTATGCGTCACCCCCACCCTTTATTTAACCATATTTTTAAGTGCCATGAGCCCTTTACAGACAACAAGAATAGCAAGACATAGCTCAAACCAAAAGATGTCTTAAAAACCATAAAAAACAGATCCACTCCAATCAGCTAACAGAACAAAGGATTACCAACCGTTACCTATCAGCTTGCGTCACCCCCATCCTTTTTTTAAACAGCATTTTTAAGCGAATTCAGCCCTTTACATACAACGCGGGTAGCCGAACACCACCCAAACAAAAAGATGTCTTAAAAACCATAAAAAACGGCTCTACCCCAATCAGCCCAGGCCAAATAGATAGACATCAGCCGTTACCCATGAGCACATTCACAACAACCTTTCATCTAACCACGTTTTTAAGCGAATTCAACCCTTTACAAACAACAAGAATAGCAAGACACCACTTAGACAAAAAGATGCCCTAAAAACCATAAAAAACAGATCTAGTCCAAGACAGCTTGTACAGAGCATAAGATCATCAGCAACTCCATCAGCTGGTGTTGCTGCAGCCCTTACGCTAAAGATATTTTATAAGTGGCACAAGCGCATCATATGTAGTACCAACCGCATAAAAAAACAGCTAAGAGATAATTAAAGAAAACAAAACAAACTATCTTACAGCAAAATAACGCACCTAAATAAACAAAATAATTACATCGATGAGATAACAATTCAAATCATAAAGTCCAAAATAAAACATAAAACACAGCAGAAACTTTAAACACTGAATCATTCAAACAATCCTACTTCTTATTATCTTTGCCATACGATGTAATTCATTATATGTATAATTATTCCACCGAAGACAGCTTGTTTGTACAGATCGAGATCAAGAAAATAAAAAAAGCCCGTAACAATGCGATCGCTTTTATTATGGTAATCTTTCTCATTTACGCTGTCATCTTATTATATGTTTTTTCAGACAGATGGCTGAATGCTCCAGACAAGCTGGATTTCTACCATAACCCGCCCCTATTCCTTTACACATTATTGCTATTCCCTACAATCCTATTTACTGGATTAAGTTGGGCCTTGTTTATAAAAAACCAGAAATATATCAACGCGCTACAGCAGCTCGGCAGCCATGACTTAAATATTTATCGACGGTACACACGCGTGCTTGCCCAGCGATACATGCCCATTGCGCCCTACATTTTCTGCAAAAATGAACTTATATTCTTTCCTCTTTTTGCAAGTAAAAAGATTCCGGTCAATCAGATCAGACGCATAGAAACAAAATATGTCCGTAATTATCGCTCCACATACAGCTTCCACATCTATTTTTATAATGATTCTACAAAAATCTATCAGGTAGCCATGAACCAGATAGCTGCCTTCGATTTTCTACAGAAACAGCTTCTGGAGGAAAATCCAAACCTGACGATCACCGCACGTAACCAGATACCTTCATATTTGAGAACAAAATACGGGCCTACACACGATTAATCTATTATATGGAAAGTTATTCATCCAACAACAGTTCATTTTTACAAACAGAGATAAGAAAAATCAAGATAATCCGTAATGCAGGTATGGGACTATTTATAGGAATGTTTTTTCTTTGCTATGGTTTCTTCTTCTATGTTTTTCTGGATAAGTGGACAGCTACTTCAGATAAACTGCCATTTTTTTATAAGTCACTCCCACTATTGAGTACATTGTTCTTTTATTTCGGCATATTATTCGGCGGACTCAGCTGGGCCGTTTACGCCAAAAATCAAAAATTTATTATTGCCCTACGAGATCTTAATACTCATGACCTTGCTATTTATCAGCAATACACCCAAAGGCTTGTCCGTATCTATGCAAGCATCGCCCCTTATCTTTTCCGTGAGCATGAACTTGTATTCTTTCCTTTTTGGGGAAGTAAAAAAATTCCAGTCAGTCAGATTCACCGTATAGAAACCAAGATTATACGGAATCATCGGGGCCCGAATAGTTTCCGCATCTACTTTTACAATGAATTCTCCAAGATTCATCAGGTGACAATGAACCAGAGAGGTGCCTTCGATTTCCTACAGGAACAGCTTTTAGAGGAAAACCCAAACCTCAGCATCATTTCCATAAATCATTAAGTCCCTTACCCACAGCCTACATGTAAAGCATCCTCCACCCTACCCTTCGATGTAGCGGCTATAATCTCCTGATTCAGCAACTAGCTTGATGATATGATTACGTTCTTGAAGAAACCGTCTCATATAACGTGTCAGGAAAGACCATTCGGCAAACCGCCCCAAAGGCCCTAGGGGTGCCCTAAAATTAAATATATCCCGCATCAACACGGTACCATCAGACTGCTCTTCGAAAAGATGCTGATGATCCATCGATTGAAATGCTCCCTGTATCATTTTATCTTCGAAAAAATAAGGTTTTTCCATTTTTGTGATCCGCACTGTCAATGTTTGATATACTCCCAGATGTCTTGCCCGCCATTGAACGGTCTGCCCGGCTTCGATCAATCCACTGGTCACACCTGCTATTGCTTTCTCGTTGGTCTTACCGGTCGAATACATATGCAAGTCTATACTTCGGGCAAGGTCAAAAACAATCGCTATAGGTGCATTTACAAAGGTGTCTAAGGTAAGTGTTGGCATACAATCTTGCTATCGGTGAATTGGCACAAATTTCGTAAAATTCATGAATTTCTTAGGAAAGCGGCCAACAATTATCTAATTTAACCCCTGAAATCTAATATCAATAATCAGAAAGCTATGATTACATTACTTCCATTTGAAGAAGCTGACTTTGACCGGTTCAAATCCTGGATTCGATCTCCAGAAGAACTCCTGCAGTTCGCAGGTCCATATTTTTCATTTCCGGTGACTGATGAACAATTAAAAAAGTATATTGAGGATCCCAAACGAAGTCCCTATAAAATTGTCAGTACAGAAACGCACAAGGTTATCGGACATTGTGAATTGAACTTTGAAAGAAGTATACCGCGACTATCCCGCATATTAATTGCTGACAATACGGAAAGAAATAAGGGATATGGTAAAAAAACCATCAATGCAATGCTGCAACTGCTCTTTGTTGACAACACTTACACTCAAGCAGATTTAAACGTTTATGACTGGAACACAAATGCTATAAAATGCTATGAAGGCGTGGGATTTGAAATCAACGAAAGCATCACATCCGAAACGCCCATAGGAAATGAAATTTGGAAAGGTCTAAATTTGCAGATTACAAAGTCGAACTGGCTAGCCAAAACACAATGAAGAAGAAACGTTTTTTTAAGAAAGCCTTTATCACACTTACCTTGATCGCTGCCCTGCTTGGTTATTATGCCTGGCAGATCGAACCACATTGGGTCAGATTCGACCAGTTAAAACTCCCGATAAAAAACCTCCCCGAAAACCTTGAAGGGAAAACGCTGATTCAGATTTCGGATATCCACATCGGCAACTATGTCGATAAAGACTTTATCATAAACAACTTCGAAAAAGTAGGAAATATGCATGCAGACATTATCGTTTACACAGGCGATTTTGTCCGGCTAGTAGATAATACCCTGCCATTGGGCGATCTTGATGAAGTCATGCAACTAGCACCAAGAGGAAAGTTACAGACATTGGCCATCCTGGGGAATCATGACTACGGACGGGCTTTTAAGGATGGTGCTGCAGCTGACTCGATCACTACATTATTAAAAAAGTATCGCGTTACCGTCCTAAGAAATGAAAGTCTGCAGATAAATGGTCTCCATATCTATGGCATGGACGACTACTGGGGGACAAACTTTGACCCCATCAAAACAATGCAGAATTACAGCAACAAACAAGCAAACCTTGTCCTCTGCCACAACCCCGATGTGGCAGATCTGGATGTATGGAACGGCTATCAAGGCTGGATTTTATCAGGTCATACACATGCCGGGCAAGTACGGATCCCATTCTGGGGCTCCCCTATTATCCCCGTCTCAAACAAAAACTACGATCAGGGGATGAAGAAACTTTCCGGAAACCGAACGCTCTATATTAACAGAGGCCTTGGCCATAGTATTCCTATCCGCTTTAATGCACGTCCCGAGATAGCGATTTTCACCTTAACAAAGGCTTAAAATCGGAGATATGGCCTAGTTTGACACCTCTATAGACGTAATAAGCAATTAAATCAGGTATGGGTAAAAAGCAACTTCCACCGTTCGTTTATAGTCTTCGAATGCATCTGATTCGAACCGTCCACCCAATACGGAAAAACTCGATGACCAGAAATCAGATATAATAAAAATCTGACGCACAAAGCCCTTCAGAATTGCTATCGGTATATCCTGTCTAAACATCCCCAGCTTGGAGTAATGTCCAAAGAGAGAAACAAACTGTTCCTCACGTTGCGAAACAAGATTCCGGTAGGAATCACCAATAGCGGGTATCCAAGCGCAGATTTCGACAAAATTGACAAAAATAAACTTATATTTATTGATTAACTGATAAGATCCCCAAGTAAATTCCAGCAATAAATCCTGAAATATCACATCTTTCTTTTGAAACAAAACCATCATTTCGTCATAGTCGTGCCGCAGCTGCTCAAAGACAGTAAAGATAATATCTTCTGTATGTTTAAAGTGGTAATGTAGATTTCCGGCGCTAATCCCCATTTCCTGCGCAATCTGCCGTGTAGTAACGGTACGTATTCCTTCCTGATTATATAATCTTAATGCTGTCTCAATAATTTTTTCTTTCGTATTCATGACACTAAATTAGAACAATTGTTCTAATTTAGTGTCATGAATGATAAATTAAGATCATATGAAAGAAGAAAAGAAAGGAAACTGGCTAAAAAATCAATACCGAGGTCTAAAGCAAACACTTATTCCAGCCCATCCAACGGATGGTCCCTGGAAAAAATTCGGTAAACAGACAGCTTTTTTTATGTTTATAACTTTGATGGTATGCGGCGCAGTTGCCATGTTGATCGCTATTTCCTTTGCGCACTAGTAAAGAGCCTTTTTGACGGCCTATTTATTTTCTATTGGTTATGCTGGTTTTTTATTCGATTTGCACGGCTACAACATTATTCTATTCCTTTTTTGAACAGCTGGCTTACGGACTTTGTCTTTGTCCCCATTATTGTCCACGTCGCATCTATTACAGGGAGCTTTCTATTCAATAATGGAAGACCTTATAGATATCCTTTATACCAGATCTGGTTTATATCGGCTATTACATCACTGTTATTTGAGTACGTGATGCCTTGCTATACAGCCTATAATACGCGGGATCTGTATGACGTCATTGCCTATTTTGTCGGTGGACTATTTTACTTTTTATTCCATCAACCCCGTTATATTAGAAAAAGTTCCGCTTGAACAAACCTTAGGGTTTGCAAACAAATTGCGAAGCAGGGATAATAAAAACAAGGTCGGGGAATAAAATTATATATCCCGAAGAAGGCACCTTGCAAAAACTGTCCAGGCTATCCTATTGGGAAACAGGCCTTCAATTAAAAAAAGTATAAACAATAATGGAAAATTGTACCGATATTGGATTAATCAGCAGACATAGACCACATGACAAGAATCAAAACCAAAAGAACATGCAGCAATGGGCATACTTTTTATAAGCGTACAGACTGCCCAACATGTCCGATATGCGAAAAGCAAAGGAAACCGGATGATGGCTTTCTATCCCTTTTGAGTAGTCCAGCTCGAAATGCACTGTTAAACCATGGCATAGATCAACTTGAAAAGCTGGCTCAGTACTCAACCAAAGACCTACTGAAGCTCCATGGTCTTGGAAAAGCTTCTCTACCCCTGTTAGGCGAGGCATTAATGGAAAAGGGATTAAAATTTAAGGAATAGGCTGCAAAAAAACGATGCTGTCAGGGACAACAAAAAAATAAGCCCTCGATTGGCTCCCATATAGTTTCTCGCTACTTAGAAGTGCCTGAGGGCTTTATTGTTCAACGCTTTTAACACAAGCGGAGTCTTCGTTTATTAATATTCAATCAAAACTTCAGTTACCTGAGCGCCTTGTTTTGCACTTTTGAACTTGAACTTAACTTTTTGATTCAGGTTCAGTTTTTGTCCAACAAGTCGATCATTGAAATAAATAGATTGTTGTGTCTCATTATCTCTGATGAAGCCATAATTGGAATCGGTATTGTAATGGACAACTTTTCCGAAAGAATAGTCATCTTGATGGCTGGAAGCCATACTTGGGCTCTCCCCTTCTTTTAATTTGATTGCAGGTCTGTCTGAGATATTCCCATGCTCATCAACATAAGCAAACAACTCTTCCAAAGATTTCCCTTTGTCGTTGTTGGTTTTGTTGAATTCCTTTTTCTCAATCTTTTGTTGTTTTTTGAGTAATTTCTTTTTTTCTCGTTCTTTTTTGTTAAATGTAATTTGGCTTTTGCTCATTCAATATGGATTAAAATAAAATGTTCCCGAGGAGGTTTCGGACCTTTAGAGCTTTGTTGAAAAGATAAAAATGCGAGGTGTTCTAAGGAGATAATTACAAAGGTACGAAAAAAATAAAAGAAATCCATGGCATTTCCAATCCTCAGCGGCTCTCCTGGCCTAAATTAAAGAAATCGTGGCCGCGGGGTGGCGCAGCTGTCGTCTACAGCCCAGCAACGCAAAAATTGAAGATTTTCATAAAACAAAAATATCTTTTGGACGTTATTTTGAAAAAAGCACTATGGAAGTAAAAAATATCGAAAGAGATGACAGAGGTAATTTCATTGCTGAGGTGGAAAATAACGAAGCAGGGATACTCGAATACACATGGCAGAACGAAAACGAATTCTCCATAGACCATACAGAGGTTTATGACGAATATAAAGGGATGAGTGTCGGCAAAAAACTCGTCCTTGAAGCGGTGGATTATGCCCGTAAAAACGAAGCCAAGATTATCCCAAACTGTCCCTACGCAAAATCAATCTTTGACAAAACAATTGCTTTTCAGGATGTATTGGCATAAAAAAGCCATTTTATCACTGGATAAAATGGCTTTTATTTTTGACAGTTGTATGTACTAAGCGACGATATTGATTATTTTCCCTTTTACAAAAATAATCTTCTTAATGGGCTTACCGTCCAGATGTCTTTGTACATCTGCGTGTGCCCTGATCGTCTCTTCAACAGTTTGTTGATCCAAATCAAGTGCTAGTGATAGATTAAACTTCATTTTGCCATTGAAAGAAACGGGATATGCAAACTCAGACTCAACTAAATATTCCGGTTTGAACGTAGGATAAGTTGCTTGGGAAAGTGTACCCGCCTCGTGCCCTAATAAGTTCCACAGCTCCTCCGTAATATGTGGTGCATACGATTGAAGAACGATAACAAGCTGCTCCAGTATCTGGCGCTTATTGCATTTCAAATCGGTCAATTCATTCACACAGATCATAAAAGCGGAAACTGAAGTATTAAACGAAAAGCGTTCAATATCATCTTCCACTTTCTTGATAATTTTATGCAAAGCCTTGAATTCTGCTTTTGAAGGCTCTTCATCCGATACATTAAAATTACCTTCGGCATCATGAAACAGGCGCCATACTTTCTTTAAAAACTTATAAACCCCTTCAATACCATTGGTATTCCAAGGTTTCGCTTGTTCCAATGGTCCCAAAAACATCTCATAAAGACGCAAAGTGTCGGCCCCGTAAGTTTCAATGATATCATCCGGATTAACGACGTTGAATTTTGATTTGGACATTTTCTCCACCTCACTGCCACAGATGTATTTACCATTTTCCAACACAAATTCCGCGTTTGCAAAATCAGGTCTGAAATTTTTGAATTTTTCCAGATCCAATACGTCATTCGATACAATATTGACGTCCACGTGCAGTGGAATAGTGTTGTAATCATTTCTCAAGCCATAGGACACAAATTGATTGGTTCCTCTGCCCTCTTCATCAAGTACACGATAGACGAAATTTGAGCGTCCTTGAATCATCCCCTGATTGATCAGTTTCCGGAAAGGCTCTTCCTCATTATGATAACCGAGATCTTTTAAAAACTTGTTCCAAAAACGTGAATATAACAAGTGACCTGTAGCATGCTCAGAACCACCGATGTATAAATCGACGGCTTTCCAGTAGTCAACAGCTTCTTTGGAAGCGAAATTGCCTTCGTTCTTTGGATCCATATATCTGAACCAGTACCATGAAGAACCTGCCCAACCCGGCATTGTACTTAATTCATATTCATACTGATCCTCATATTTCCAATCTTTGGCACGTCCCAAAGGAGGTTCGCCAGACTCTGTTGGCAAGTATTTATCAACCTCAGGTAATAATAGCGGTAGTTCTTCTTCTTTAATAAGGTATGGTAGACCATTTTTAAAGTAGACGGGAACAGGTTCACCCCAATAACGTTGACGGCCAAAAATCGCATCGCGCATGCGGAAGTTGATCTTTGCTTTACCTAATTTCAACTCTTCCAGCTTCGCAATCAGCGCAGGCACAGCCTCCTGATAGGTCATACCGTTGATAAAATCAGAATTGATGTATTTTCCATCCTTATTCGGATCAGCTTCTTCTTCAATCTGCTGGGTATCCGAAATCGGGATAATTTCTAAATTAAAATGTTTAGCAAAAACATAATCACGTTGATCGCCACTAGGTACAGCCATTACTGCTCCTGTGCCATATCCCGCCAAAACATAATCTGCAATCCAGATCTGCACATCACGGCCTGAAATAGGGTGTTTAGCAAATGACCCTGTAAAGGCTCCTGATACTGTTTTAGTATCGGCCATACGATCTAGTTCAGATTTTTTTGACGTCTTCTCGATGTAAGCCTCCACTTCCGCCTTTTGTTCAGGGGTAGTCAACGAGGCCACCAATTCATGTTCAGGTGCCAGAACGATAAATGAAACGCCAAAAATGGTATCCACACGGGTAGTAAAAACTTCAATGGCGGTCTCTAGCTGCGGAACAGGGAATTTAACCGAAGCTCCAACCGATTTACCGATCCAGTTACGTTGCATTTCAACCAATGGTTCTGGCCAGTCAATGGTATCCAAACCTTTTAACAGTCGGTCGGCATAAGCGGTGATACGCATGGACCATTGCATCATCTTCTTCTGCTCCACAGGATAGCCGCCACGCTCCGATACGCCATTGATCACCTCATCATTGGCGAGTACCGTTCCTAAAGCAGCACACCAATTGACCGTGCTCTCGCGCAAATAAGCAATACGATATTTTAACAACTCACGTTGTTGTTTTTCTTCATCAAAAGCTTTCCATTCTTCCGAAGTAAAATCCAATACATCTTCATCAGAAACAGCCTGAACAGCTGCAGAACCAGTTGTAGAGAATTTCGCAATCAAGGTATCAATAGGCTCCGCTTTATCCGTCTCTTTATTATACCAGGAATCGAATAATTTCATAAAAATCCACTGCGTCCATTTATAATAATCGGATTCAGAAGTGCGGACTTCTCTACTCCAGTCATAAGAAAAACCAATGTTGTCCATCTGTTCGCGGTAGCGAGTGATATTTGCTTCGGTTGTAACCGCGGGATGCTGTCCCGTTTGAATCGCGTATTGTTCCGCAGGAAGTCCAAAGGAATCATAACCCATTGGATGAAGTACATTAAAGCCTTTTAGTCGTTTATATCGTGAGAAGATATCCGAAGCAATGTATCCCAGTGGATGACCAACATGCAGTCCCGCCCCAGATGGATAAGGAAACATATCCAACACATAGTATTTTGGCTTTTGGTGCGTATCCGATGTTTTATAGGTTTGATGATCCGCCCAAAACTTTTGCCACTTTTTCTCTAATGATTTGTGATTATACTCCATTTTTGTTCGTAAGGAATTTTTATGACTTGCGAAATTACGATTTTAATACTGAAATGTGATAAAAGTTTTGTAGTTTGAACAATAAATTCTAGTATTGAAAAGTTATTTAAACATAGGTAGAAAACAAAATTCGAATTGATTTTTATCAAAGTAATTACAAGATAAATTCGAAATCTTCCGCTCAATTAGTTACTTTCGCAAATAAATTTTTGCTTATTATGTCAGAATACGAATTAAGCACACAAAAAAGAAAAACAAAGTCTGTATACGTATCCACGGTTATCAGTATTGCGCTGGTACTATTGGTAACAGGTATGTTGGGCTTACTATTGGTGCACGCTAAAAATCTTTCAAAGTACGTTAAAGAAAACATCGTCCTGAATGTCATTGTAAATGATGGCACCAGCGAAGGGGATGTACTTTCTTTACAAAAAGATCTTGAAAAAGACCCTTATGTCCTTCGCTCCGTGTATATCAGCAAGGAAATTGCTGCAAAAAACCTGAAAGAAGATCTAGGCGAAGATTTTGTGCAATACCTTGGACACAATCCTTTATTACCATCATTGGATGTTTATATGAAGGAAAATTATGCCAATACAGATAGCATCAAAACATTCATCGAAAAAATCTCCAAAAACAACAAAATAAAAGAGGTTGTCTATCAGGAATCACTGATTGATATGGTCAATAAAAACGTACGTATCATTGGAATGATCGTTTTGGCATTTGCGGTGATTTTATTGATCATTGCTGTTGCATTAATCAATAATACAATTCGTCTGGCCATTTATTCGCAGCGCTTCCTAATTAAAAGCATGCAGTTAATTGGCGCAACCAAGAACTTTATTCGCAAACCTTTTATCACCTATGGCATTATCCATGGTTTATTAGGTTCACTGATTGCGATTCTACTATTGATATTGACCCTTAAATTAGCGCAGCAACAAATACCGGAATTGGTCTTTCTACGCAACTGGTTTGAGTTTGCGATCATCTTCCTGGGGGTTATCTGCATCGGGATTTTAATCTCCGGCCTTAGCACCTACTTCGCTGTAACGAAATATTTAAAAGCTCAATCTAACGATTTATATAGATAAAAATGGCTCAAATAAAGAAAACCACTGAATCTGTAAATAAAGGTTCCTTCGTATTTTCCAAAATAAATTACCAGCTTTTCATAGCTAGCTTGGTTATTGTTGTTATCGGCTTCGCATTGATGTCCGGGGAGAGTGATATTTATAGCTTTACCAAAATTACCTTAGCACCTATTGTCGTTGTTCTAGGCTTTGCCTTAGGCTTTGTAGCGATCTTATATCGTCCCAAAACAACGAAAACTGAAGAATAACTTTATTAAAAACAGATGTCTATTATTGAAGCTATAATCCTTGCTATTATCGAAGGATTAACGGAGTTTTTGCCTGTCTCCTCCACAGGTCATATGATTATAGCAACTGCCTTGATGGGTATCCAACCCTCAGCCTTTGTTAAGTTATTTACAATTGTCATTCAACTGGGAACAATATTATCTGTTCTTGTTTTGTATTATAAGCGTTTCTTTAAATCGCTTTCATTTTATTATAAACTGGTGATTGCGGCTATTCCGGCATCGGTATTGGGCTTACTTTTCAATGATTACATCGATTCACTTCTGGAAAGCCCGCTAATGGTTGCCATCATGCTGGTCATTGGTGGCGTTGTTTTACTCTTTGTGGACAAATGGTTTAATAAACCTACTGTTGAAGATTCGGACAATGTTTCCTATAAGCAAGCCTTTATGATCGGAATATACCAGTGTCTTGCTTTGATCCCGGGAACATCCCGCTCAGCAAGTACCATCATTGGTGGTATGGCCGAAAAACTAACCCGTAAAGCAGCAGCAGAATTTTCATTTTTTCTGGCTCTACCGATGATGTTTGGCGCATCGGCAGTGAAACTGCTAAAATTCTTCAAAGAAGGAAATACCTTTACAGGTGAGGAACTAAATCTCCTTATCGTTGGCAACTTAATTGGTTTTGTTGTCGCAATTATTGCCATTAAATCTTTTATTGGATTTTTAACAAAATATGGCTTTAAGGCTTTCGGATGGTATCGAATAGTTGTCGGAGTGATTATTTTGGCACTACTTCTATCAGGTCATAGTTTACAAATTATCTAATTTTTTTTCATGGAAAATAACAAGGTTGGTGAAAGCTCAGCAAGGTTTAGTTTTGCTGAAGGTGAAATGTTGTTGATTGATAAACCTTTGACATGGACAAGTTTCGACGTTGTTGGTAAAGTCAGAAACTCACTGAAACCATTGAAATTAAAAGTTGGCCATGCAGGTACCTTGGATCCCTTAGCAACGGGATTATTGATTGTCTGCACAGGTAAGCTGACAAAAAAGATCGACGCTTATCAGGCTGAAGACAAAGAATACACAGGGACAATTACATTGGGGGGAACCACCCCTTCCTATGACCTGGAAACCGAAATTGATGAGACATTTCCGATTGATCATATCACCGAACAGATGATCTTCGATGCTGCAAAGACGTTTGAAGGCGACATTCAGCAACTTCCACCGGCGCACTCGGCTATAAAAATAAATGGTGAGCGCGTCTACGAGAAGGCCCGCCGCGGGGAAGAAGTCGAAATAAAATCCCGCCAGGTGCGGATCAACAGCTTCGAAATCGAGAAGATAGAACTTCCGAATGTGTATTTTCGCATTTCTTGTTCAAAGGGCACTTATATCCGATCATTGGCGTACGACTTTGGAAAAGTGCTACATAGTGGATCACACTTGAGTTCGCTAAGACGTACCAAAAGTGGTGATTATCATGTTGAAAACGCCTGGAATCTTGAACAGCTTATCGCCGAAATAAAACGTCATAAGGAAATCATTAAATAAGCCGGTCGGCGCACTTTATTGATTCTTTATCTTATTTTTGCAAAAAATCCTATAAATGAAAATCTACAGAAGTTTAGAAGATTTCTCCCCCGTTGAAAACGCAGTAGTTACCATTGGTACTTTTGATGGTGTCCATATCGGTCATCAGAAGATATTAGTCCACTTAAAGGAGGCTGCTCAAAAAATTAACGGTGAAACCATATTACTTACTTTTTTCCCGCATCCGCGATTAATTATTAATCCAGATGATGATAGCTTACGTTTAATCAATGATATTGAGGAGAAAGTAAGTCAACTGGGTAAGGTCGGTATTGACCATCTGATCATTATCCCCTTCTCCCGGGATTTTTCCAATCAAACTCCTGAAGAATATATCAGCAATGTGCTTGTAGGTAAATTGGGTACAAAGAAAATCGTTATCGGATATGATCACCATTTCGGAAAAGATCGTAAAGGCACATTGGGCGATCTGGAACAGTTTGCTTCCATATTTGACTATAGCGTAGAAGAAATTCCTGAACAGGATATCAATGATATCGCTGTCTCTTCTACCCGTGTGCGTGAAGCACTTATAAAAGGGGATATCAAAACAGCTAATCTATACTTAGGTTATCCGTTTGAGTTAACGGGCACCGTCATCAGGGGAGATCAAATTGGCCGGACAATTGGTTTTCCTACCGCCAATCTACAGGTGCATGAACCGCATAAGTTAATTCCTGCTTATGGGATATATGCGGTTGAAGTGTATATTTACGATCATATCCAGAATATCACTACTGGCGAATATAAGGAAGAAAGTCCTATTTCTATTGCGAAAGGGATGGGATATATCGGTACAAGACCTACCGTCGATGGAATGAACCGTGCCATTGAAATCAGTCTATTTGATTTTGATCGGGACATCTATGGGAAGACACTCCGCGTCAAATTCCTGCATTTTATCCGACATGACGAACGTTTTGATTCACTTGAAGAAATGAAAGCGCAGATCAAGGCAGATGAAATCGCAATAAGAGGTCTTATTGGATAAAATCTACGGACAATATATATAAAGAAGAAGAGCGGGAATCCCGCTCTTCTTCTTTATATATATTATTAGCCTCCTTATTGCTTTGGTATAATCCGTTTATTCATTGTCTTATTTATTACCTACTTTAATCGCCCCTGCTCCACTGAACGAATTCCGGGCAGATCCAAATACCTGCTGTAATTTTTAAACTAAAAGTGCTTCGATACCAAGCCTATAACTATCCAACCCAAAACCACAGATCACACCCTTACAATTTTTAGCCAGAAAAGAATGATGTCTAAATTCCTCACGTTGGTGGACATTGCTGATATGAACTTCAATGACTGGCGTCTGAACAGCTGCAATCGCATCGCCAATCGCAACGGAAGTATGCGTATATGCCCCAGCATTCATTACTATTCCATCGTATTCAAAGCCGACTGCATGAATTTTATCAATTAATATTCCTTCGGAGTTACTCTGAAAATATTCCAACTGAACTGCTGAAAAGCGTTTTTTCAATTCCTCAAAATAACTCAGGAAATCCTGACTTCCATAAATTGACTTTTCCCTAACACCCAATAGATTTAAGTTTGGGCCATTTAATACTAGGATTTTTTTCATATGTATTCTAGTGATTTATTCAATATTTGTCTATTCGACCATGAATTCCAATTTTCATCAGCACATTCTTAGCATTGTAATTGAAAATAAAATGGTGCATTAAACAAGAAACATCATGATGATACATTCCTTTGTACGGCCTGATTAATCATGATGTTCAGTTAAGCTCAGTAATGTGCTTCAAATATATAAAAACTTCCTATAAATCATTATAGATCGCTCTAAAGCTCGAACGAAGTCCAAATGTTACCACACCTGATTTGTTCACGACCGGAGTATCATACTGCGCTTTGGCATAACGTTGCATATAGCCCAATTCTAACCGAAGGTTATATTTAGGGTTAAGAACATATGCTGCTTTGGCGTCAGCATAATAAATATTATTCTTTATCCCCTGCGCGATATGGTTTCCATACATATTTGGAATAGTCCGATAGGACTGAAAGATATCTCCGCCCATATTACTTCCGTCAGGCAGATCCAACCCATTTTGCGTATACATTCCCTGCAATGAAAAATCCCATCTATCCCAGGCGTAGTTAACCAGACCAACAAGCTCTCTAAAGTTTGCTCCTTTAGGGTGTGCCAATGGTTCCGCATTGTTGCTATAATTGGAATAAGATTTAAAGTGCGCATAGGTATAAGGTCTAGCCGTATTATATTCCGCTAGGAAGTTGAGGTTTTTAACGCCAAACATATCATAACCTCTTACGCCTAACTGTGCCCCCCATTTGTTATGGGCATAACCTCTTCCTGCAAAAAATTCCTTAGCCGTAAATTCGCCCAATAGGAATTGACCATATACAGTCAGGTTATAAGGTAATTTATATTTTGAGGTCAGTCCAAGGAACATTTTATCTGGCGACGTGCGGTTATTACTCTCTACAGGGCGTATAAAAATAATTGGACTCAGATAACTAAAGTCAAAGCCCCTCTTTCCGGCTTCGTCCTGCGCTGCCCAAACGACGGATTGGAAAAATCCTACCGATAACTTGTTAGTCACATTCCAATCCAGGTATTGAAAAGCCCCCCATTTCTTACCGTCTCCCAAACGCGTATTAATTTGTCCTTCCATAGGAAATGTTCCTGTTAAATCCTGTCTGGGATGTGTCGGATCATTCATATAGGCCCAAATGGAGGTATATTGCACATTTCCGATTGTACCGGTCAACTTTAGATGCGCATAATTGGATGAAAAGTCAGAAAGTAACATGGAGCGATACCCATCCCCAATAAAGTTTTTATCGTAAGCTAAAGTCGCTTGAATATACTTGTGCGCATCATAGGTCATGCTTGCAGTCGCATACATCCAATCCATTTTATTTTTAGACTGAAACTTGGTATTTCCTTGACCAGGAATTACTTTATGGGCAACAATATAATCGTCCAAATATTTTGGGAAAACTGCCTGACTTTCAAAGGCTGAAGAATTAAAGGTAAATTTATTACCTACATTTAACCCCACCTGAAATCCTCTGCCATTCATCCAGGTACGACGTTTATCCCCCTGCATGTCTTTCCCGATATACATATCCGGTAAAAAATCCGCATAAAAGGTATAATCATCTTTTTCCACCTGAACTAAATGCTCATTGAAGATTTTACGCATAAACCAATTTGATGAGGAAACTGGTTTATTGGATTGTATGGAGTCAAATTTGGCCAACAACAGCGAATCCTTAATGACAAAAGGCTTGGCTGATGTATGCATTCTTGTCTCCGTAGAATAAACGACATCGTTCATTTTCTGATAGAAATGATACGAATAAGGCTGACTTTTAATTTGCCCAAATCCTGTGAAGGAGACACCTACTCCGATGCCTGCGAGCACAATTCGAAGTAAATTATTTTTTTTTGATATATTAAGCCTCATAAAATTATTTCAAAGATTATTTCTTCTAGCAAAATGCATTCCTAACTGCAAATTAACCGAATAAAAATGACTTTATTCCTATTTGGAGTCAATTTTATAATGCTAAATCGTATTTGCTGTTCGTTATATTCAAAAATATTTATATCTTGCATCTTCGTAAATAACCTTGTATAACAAAAAATCAGCCCTAATAAGCATGAAACGCAGAACATTTATCCAAAACGCAACCTTATTGACAGCAGGTGCATTTGCAAGCAAATTTTCATTTGCTCAGGAACATTCTTTTCCTACTGTACGAACAGCGAAAGAAAAACGGCTTTTTTCAAGTAAAGTAATTGAAGATGCCATTATAGAGTTTCAAAAAAATGTGAAAAACAAGGAACTGGCCTGGTTATTTAACAATTGCTTTCCAAATACCTTAGATACAACGGTATTTCCCTATGTTGAAAATGGTAGAAACTACACCTACGTTATTACTGGAGATATCGATGCCATGTGGTTACGTGATAGTAGTGCACAGGTTTGGCCCTATCTTCCTTTCATGAAAAAAGATAAAAAACTACAGAACCTCATTGTAGGATTAATACAGAAACAAAGTAAATGCATCAATATTGACCCTTATGCCAATGCATTTTATAATGATCCAACAAAAAAAGGAGAATGGTTCAGCGATCATACCAGCATGAAACCTGGAATTCATGAACGGAAATGGGAAATCGACTCATTATGTTACCCAATCCGGTTAGCTTATCACTACTGGAAGGAAACAAATGATAGCAGCCCCTTCAATGACGAGTGGCTAGAGGCACAACACAAAATCTATCAAACTTTCGTTGAACAGCAACGTAAAGATAATTTGGGTCCCTACAAATTTGAACGGACAACATCGAGAGGTTCCGATACCTTACAGGTAGACGGTTATGGATATCCTGTAAATCCAGTAGGATTAATCTGCTCCAGCTTCAGACCTTCGGACGACTCGACTATCTTTTCGTTCCTGATACCTTCCAACCTCTTTGCCGTTGTCAGCTTGAGACAAGCCGCTGAAATTCTTAAAAAAGTAAAAAACGAACAGACGCTTTCGGCAAAAATGGAATCCCTGGCAAATGAAGTTGAAGCCGCGATAAATAAATTTGGAATCATCGATCACCCGACATTAGGAAGGATATATGCTTTTGAAGTTGACGGTTATTCAAGTCACCTGATGATGGATGACGCCAACATCCCTAGTTTATTAGCTCTACCTTACCTAGGAGCAGTCGATATCAATGATGAGGTGTATCAACGTACCCGTAATTTTGTATTGTCAGATAAAAATCCATTCTTTTTTAAAGGTACTGCTGCTGAGGGCATCGGTGGGCCTCATATCGGTCGTGATATGATCTGGCCAATGTCCATTATTATGCGTGCGCAGACCTCAACAAATGACGAGGAGATTCGCAACTGTATCAAAACGTTGGTGAGTACACACGGTGGAACAGGATTTATGCATGAATCTTTCCATAAAAACGATCCAAAGAAATACACAAGACATTGGTTTGCCTGGACCAATACATTATTTGGCGAATTAATTTGGAAAATATATAAAGAGAAACCATCTTTGCTTCAGTAAAACTGAATCTTATAACGCAATGTTATAGGTGGACGTAACTTATAGCATTGCGTTATGGATAATACACTAACTTCTGGTCCTATTGGCATTTTCGACTCCGGTTATGGTGGCCTTTCTGTATTTAAAGAAATTCAACAGCTCCTACCCCAATATGACTATATTTATTTAGGAGACAATGCACGTGTTCCCTATGGTACACGCTCGTTTGAAACCGTATATAATTACACCAAGCAGTGCGTATTTAAACTATTTGACCTCGGCTGTAATCTCGTTATCCTAGCCTGTAACACCGCCTCTGCAAAGGCATTAAGAACGATTCAGCAAAATGATCTTCCGCCGGGAAAAAAAGTACTTGGGGTAATCAGACCAACGACTGAAATTATTCATAATTACACGAAGACAAATAAAATTGGTATTCTGGCCACAACCGGAACCGTAAAATCTGAATCGTATAAGATCGAGATACATAAATTTAATCCGGAAATTGAAGTTTTTCAGCATGACTGCCCTTTCTGGGTTCCGCTCGTTGAAAATAATGAGATCAATACGGAGGGGGCACATTATTTTGTCCAAAAAGACCTCCATGAGCTCCTACAGAAATCGGAACAAATTGATACCATCGTATTAGCTTGCACACATTACCCTTTATTATTACCGGTCATCGAAAAATATGTCCCAAAAAATGTCAATATTATCTCGCAAGGGCCTATTGTTGCGCAGAGCCTGCAAAACTATCTTAGCCGTCATACTGAAATAGAAGCATACTGTTCAAAAAATAGTCAATTGGCCTTCTATACCACAGATGATCCCAGGGATTTTGAAACCAAAGCAAAAATATTCTTTGGGAAACATGTAGATGCCAGTCATATCAGTGTTTAAAAATAAAAAGCTGCGAATTCTTAAAACTTTTATGCTTTACCTTTCGTTATCACGTAAAGGAGTGTAAAATGAAAAAGAACTTTGTAACGATTGCATACAATCAAGAAACCCAGCATTGTGAGTCAAAAGAGTTTTCAACTTTCCAGGAAAGTGCGGACTATTTTAAGACTTTTGAAACATCCGCTCAGCCAAATTATATTCCTGTATGTGTCTATAATTTAAGCACAGATGCAATACTAGAGGTAAGCGATTATTTTGTGAATAAGGACAATGAATTACAACAGATACTAAATCACTGTCTGAATACGCTCTAGTTTCTCCTTAAAAATACCCTGCAAAAAAAGAGGGAATTGTTATCCCATCGTCCCACTGTTGGGTTTGTGACAGGATGTCGATAAATTTATTACATGATATCAAACCTCATTTCAATTATTTTTTAATATCTTCAAGCGAACAATCAGACCAAAAAACAAGTCACTAATAATGAAAAATAAACTGACAATAAGCCTCTTAACAATAGCGTTAGGCATGACGGCCTGTAACTCCAATCATGCGAATTCAAACGCCGGTTCAGATAGTACAGCGAACTCTACGGATACCACAAGCTATCCACCGGTAGAGACACAAAAAGCAAACTCGGATTACAAACCTGCGTTTGCCGGACAGACTCGAATTGCGGGCGCTAAAACAAAGACAGCGTTTGAGGGTAAAGTTATCGCGGAAGGATTAAAGTCTCCTTGGGGCATTGCTGCACTACCGGATGGCAGACTACTGATTACGGAGAAAGAAGGCAATATGCGTATTGCAGGCACCGATGGTAAATTAAGCGAACCTATTAAGGGAATACCCGCGGTCAATGCCAGTGGTCAAGGTGGGTTGCTCGGTCTAAGGCTCGACCCGAATTTTGGTTCAAACCGTATGGTATATTGGGTGTTTGCGGACAATACCCCTGCAGGAACGCTAACAGCCGTTGCCAAGGGTAAACTTTCGACCGATGATAAATCAATCGAAGACGCCAAGGTCATCTATCAAGCCACTCCGGCACATAAAGGCAATCTACATTATGGCGGACGTATTGTTTTTGACAAAGAAGGAAATATTGTCTTTAGTACCGGAGAACGTTCCGATTTAGAGACAAGACCTTTGGCTCAGGATTTAAATGCTGCGCTAGGGAAGATTTTGCGCATTACAAAAGATGGGCAGCCTGCATCTGGTAATCCATTTATTGGAAAAGCCAATGCTCGACCAGAGATCTACAGTTATGGACATCGTAATCCTCAGGGGCTTGCTTTCCATCCTGAAACCGGAGATTTATGGGAGACAGAATTTGGACCACGTGGTGGAGATGAACTCAATCGGATCCAGGCAGGTAACAATTATGGTTGGCCAACCATAACCTACGGAATCGAATACAAAGGCGATAAAGTGGGCGCTGGTATACAGCAAAAAGAGGGACTTGAGCAACCAGTCTATTACTGGGATCCGGTACTGTCTCCTAGCGGAATTACATTCTATACCGGACAAAACATCCCAGAATGGAAAAACAATCTCTTTATATGCGGATTAAGTAGCACCCATATTGCTAGAATTATTTTGAAAGATAATAAGGTTGTTGGTGAAGAACGACTATTGGGCAACGAGGGACAACGATTCAGGGATATTACACAGGGGACTGACGGTGCTTTATATGCCATTACCGATCTTGGAAGACTATATAAAATAGATAAAAAATAAGCATGGTACTGTACTGGGGCGTTCCAAAGGATACGCCCCATTTTTCTTTAATTGTATTGATATCGGCCAAAGCAGTTTATTTCAAACATTAGATCTCACAAGCTCGCTTTAAGATTAGGAACCTTATATTTTACTTTATACCACTCGCCGAATGCCAAGTAATGAGGCGGCTCCAACGCGAAGTTTCAAAGGTAACTTACCAGAAGCAACTTGACATAATCTAAACTTTGGCCTGATTATTGAGGGTATATTGCCGAAACAATAAATTATTATATGGTAAAAAAAGAAAAAATGAAAAAATTATTAGAAATTAACCCCTTATCATTCTACGTGACCAACTGGGGATTTATCAACAACACTGAACCAAAAAGAACGCGCAAAACCTCTCAAACTTCTCCAAAAAATTAAGCGTTCTCTTCCAACAAATTCAATTAAATTCATTAAAATCATCTGCTGATGTCCTCCATACGGATATTAAGTAAGAGATTTATTCTTTTACTTATTCCGTAAATAGAGGATATCAAATTATGCGAAATAAAGTGCCAGCAAAATCACGATAATAATACAGGCTATCATGATGTATTTGTTCAACTGACTATTTTTCTCTCCTTCGTCACTTTTATAGTGATAATCACGTTTATTCGGCAAATTCATAAGTTTGTTTTTATTCATGATGAAGTTACGGACTTTTTTCCATATTATTCATGATGATAAGGTTCACCTTTCATAATTGAGAAAGCCCGGTAGAGTTGTTCTGTAAAGAATAAACGGATCATCTGATGTGAAAATGTCATCTTTGACAAGGACATTTTGGAACTGGCACGGTCGTAAATCTTTTGGTCAAAACCGTAAGGACCACCAATAATAAATACCATATGTTGCACACTATTGATCATCATTTTCTCCAAATAAGCGGAAAAATCCAGCGAGCGAAACTCTTTGCCAAACTCATCCAGGAGGATTACCATATCTTGCGGTTGCAATTGTTTTAATATTAACCCCGCCTCTTTATCTTTCTGCTGCTCCTCAGAAAGACTTTTGCTATTTTTAATATCAGGTATCACAACAATATTAAAATTAACATAGAACTTGAGTCTTTTGATGTATTTATCGATCCCTTCGATCAAGTATTTATCATCTGTTTTTCCAATACAAAGTAACGTTATTTTCATAGTATCTATCAAGTTCTCAAAGTTCCGATTTTATTTAAAATATACGTAAACAAAAAGCTACAAAACAATAAACAATATTATTCGTTTAGTAATAGAACAATTATTTTCGCAAAATATGCACGAAAACCAAATTTTAATATGAAAAAAATTAAATCCATCATTCTTATTGCCTTAAGTTTAATTAGCTTTCGAAGCTTCAGCCAAGAAATCCCTACAGATACTGCTAAAACATGGACAATCAAAGGTGAAAACACTTTTTTGATCAATCAAAGCTCTTTCTCCAATTGGGCAGCAGGGGGTGTCAATTCATTTTCGGGAAATCTTACCTTAAATTATGATTTCAATTATAAGAAAGACAAATGGTCCTGGGATAATAAAGTATTAGCAGCCTATGGTTTAACTTTCCAAAAGGAATCCGATTGGCGCAAAAACGATGACAGACTGGTATTAAACAGCTTACTTGGCCATAAAGCCTCAGAATATTGGTTATATACCTTTTTCTTGAACTTTAACACGCAATTTGCCGATGGATTTGATTATACCAAAACTCCCAAAGAGCGCATTTCACGATTTCTAGCGCCAGCATATTTAAGCTTTGGGCCGGGTTTTGCCTATAAGAAATCCGACAATCTGCGATTTAATTTGTCTCCGGCAGCAGTAAGATTTGTTTTTGTTAATGACACCCTCCTTTCTACGCGATACGGGCTTGATCCTGGAAAGAAGGTAAGGACAGAATTCGGCGCCTCTTTTGATGCTTATTACAAAGTAAACCTTATGGAAAATGTTTCCTTTGAAAATATCCTTAAACTCTATTCAAACTACCTGGATAAACCACAGAATGTGGATATTGATTACACCGCAAATCTCTTTATGAAGGTCAATAAGTTTATCACTGTAAATGCAGGAGTACAGATGATCTATGATGACAATACAGCTATTCCCATTATTAAAGAAGGAAAGGAAGTTGGAAAAAGAAACTCCGCTTTACAGATCAGACAGATCGTGGGAGCTGGGGTGACCTACAAATTCTAGTTGCTTAAAGTGAAAATATATAGCATTCCATCAAAGATTGTTACGATGGTTAATTAAACTTAAGTCAATAAAAAAGCCGAAATATGATATTTCGGCTTTTCCATTTATGGATACTAATGTAAAATTTCAGATTAAAAAGGTGCGTCGTCGGGCATATCATTCATACGGGAAGGCATCGTAATACCACCGCTAAAGCCTGCTCCGCCAAAGTCATCACCAAAGCTTGGCGACGGATTCAATGCCGATGCAGAAAATGTAGTTGGAGCATCTCCAAAGCCATCAGCACCTCCCATTCCAGAAAACTCATCTTCGAGATCGACGAATTTAACGAATTTACCAACGAATCGAAGCGGCACAATCCCTGTTTCACCATTACGGTGCTTGGCAATAATGACCTCCCCTACGCCTGCTGTCGGACGCCCTTCTTCATCTTCCGTCAAGCCATAATATTCTGGTCTATATAAGAAAAGTACCATATCGGCATCCTGCTCAATAGATCCCGACTCACGCAAATCGGATAACATGGGTCGCTTACTATTTCCGGGCCTGGATTCAACTGCACGACTTAATTGAGATAGGGCTAAAACCGGAATATTTAACTCCTTTGCAACAGATTTCAAAGCGCGGGAAATACTACCAATCTCTTGCTCGCGGTTACCACCACCTTTGCCTTCAGCTTTACCATGCATCAACTGCAAGTAATCGACGATTACCATTTGGATATCGTACTGCGCTTTCAGACGACGGCATTTTGCTCTAAATTCAAAGACGTTCAGTGCCGGTGTATCATCGATAATGATTGGAGCTTCTGTCAAGCGGCCGATACGTGAATGCAATTGCTGCCATTCGTGATCGGCGAGATTTCCTTTTTTCAGTTTTTCTTGTTCAATTTCGGTTTCGCCCGCGATCAGACGATTAACCAACTGAACAGAAGACATCTCCAGCGAGAATACAGCAACCGCCTTTCCATGTTCTACGGCTGCATTTCGCGCCACAGATAATACAAAGGCCGTTTTACCCATCGCTGGACGAGCAGCAATAATCACCAAGTCAGAGGGCTGCCAACCGGAAGTCATACGGTCCAGCGCGGTTAACCCTGAGGGCACACCGGTAAGACCATCCGTACGGTCACGCAACATTTCAAGGTTCGAGATTGCCTCGCGCATAATATCGTCCATTTTACGGGAATCTCTACGCAAGTTGTTTTGTGCGATATCAAACAAACTCTTTTCCGCATGATCCAGCAGATCGAAAATATCCGATGTCTCATCATAAGAGCTATTGATGATTTCAGTAGAAACTTTGATCAACTCCCTTTGAATATATTTTTGCGAAATAATACGTGCATGGTATTCAATATTGGCAGCAGAAACAACCCGATCTGTAAGCTGAGTGATATAATAAGCTCCTCCTACCATTTCGAGCGCTCCCATTTTACGCAACTCGGAGGTAACTGTCAGAATATCGATCGGCGAAGTTTTCTGAAATAAACCAAATATAGCTTCAAAAATTTTCTGATGTGATTCTTTATAAAAAGACTCCGGTTTTAAGATATCAATAATCTCACTCAGTGCATTTTTTTCAAGCATCAATGCCCCCAGAACAGCTTCCTCAAGATCTACTGCCTGGGGCGGTAGCTTACCTAAACCGCTTACCATGTTGTTTAATTTGGTACGGCGCTCACCATAACTACCTCTTTTGTTATTATCCGTATTATTCGCTTCAAAATTGCTCTCGTTCATCATGATATTATATCAGAAATATAGCTTCCCAATCCTTAAATTTAAGATCGGATAACAAATGTATAAAAAATAAAATTCACAAATAGGCTGAATTACAAACAGCACATTTAGTCCACCAAACACCAACTGTCAAAACGCTTTGAAGGACACAGTTTTATCGCGACACTTTTCAACACAGCTTGTGGAAAACGTGTTGAAAATAAAAAACAAGCTCTTAAAATCAATACATTAAAAAGTGTGGATAACTTAATGCGTTGTGAATAACCAAAAAGGCCGAAATTCAAAATGATGGGGATTAATTCGATCAGAACAGTACTTTGACTGCGCTTTGTTAAAATGGAAAAGGCTTCAATCTATAAATCCAAAAACAAATCCCATTTTAAGCATTAAAAATATTCTTATATTGTATATTTGTAAAATGACGCACGATTCTTCAACATTAAAGCCCTATAAAGATGCCAATGATGGCAAGAAAAAACAGGTAGCGGATATGTTCAATAATATTTCCCATTCCTATGACTTCTTAAACCACTTCATGTCCCTGGGGATTGATATTATATGGCGAAAGAAAGCTATTAATGCCCTTAAGTCCATCAAGCCTCAACTCATGCTGGATGTAGCAACGGGAACAGGTGATTTTGCGTTAGAATCCATCAGGATATTAAATCCAAAAAAAATAATTGGAGTTGATATTTCACAAGGGATGCTCGATGTCGCCAAAAAGAAAATAGCAAACAAAGGTTTGGAAAATCAATTTGAAGTACAGTTAGGAGATTCTGAAAGACTTCAATTTGAGGACAATACTTTTGACGCTGTTACAGTCGCATTTGGCGTTCGTAACTTTGAAAATCTGGAAAAAGGATTATCTGACATTTACCGTGTATTGAAACCTGGCGGCAAAGCTATTATTTTAGAATTCTCGAATCCGAAAAAATTCCCCATAAAACAGCTTTATAATTTCTATTTCAAATATGTAACGCCGACCATTGGGAAATTCTTCTCAAAAGACGCCAGTGCTTACGAATATTTACCGGAATCCGTTGCTCAGTTTCCCGATGGACAGAAATTTGTCGCAATAAATAAAAAAGCTGGCTTTGAACAAACAATTGTAAGACCACAAACATTCGGTATCTGCACGATTTATATTGCGACCAAATAAGTCTATACATGACGCTTGAATCATCATTTTATCAATAAATAAAATGATGGACAGCAATAAGATTTACGATTTCAACGAGTTAAAATATATGACAAAGACAGTTTTCATCACAGGAGCAAGTTCAGGTATTGGCCAAGCCTGTGCTGAAGTATTGGCAAAAGAAGGCTACAATCTATTACTTTGTGCCCGTAGACTAAATCGATTGGATGATTTGAAGGAAAAACTGAATTCAAGATATCCTGATATCAAAATTCATACCTTTGAACTAGACGTAAGAGATTCAGAACAGGTTCAAAACCAAATAAATGGTTTACCTCAGGAATGGAAAACAATCCATGTATTGATTAATAATGCAGGACTTAGCCAAGGCTTGGATCCGATTCAGGATGGCGATATTGGAGACTGGGATAGAATGATCGACACCAATGTCAAAGGACTACTTTATGTCAGCAAAGCTGTTATTCCGTTACTAGATACTGCCAATGGCGCACATATTGTCAATTTAGGTTCAATTGCAGGCAAAGAAGTATATCCAAACGGCAATGTATACTGCGCGAGCAAACATGCGGTAGATGCGCTTACAAAAGCAATGCGTATCGACCTGCTTTCCAAAGGCATAAAAGTAACCTCAATCGATCCTGGAATGGTTGAAACGGAATTCTCTGAAGTTCGCTTTCACGGCGATAAAGAAAGAGCAAAAAGTGTTTATACTGGTGTACAGCCCCTGACCGGAACGGATATTGCGGAAACAATACTTTTTGTTATCAGCAGACCAGCCCATGTAAATATCAACGACCTATTAATAATGCCAACAGCACAGGCTTCAGGCACGATTGTCAATCGAAAATAATTTAAATATCATGTCATTAGAAACGCAAATAAATCAAGACATTAAAGCGGCAATGATTGCAAAAGATACAGCAACATTGCGCGGATTACGTGCCATTAAAGCGGCTATTCTCCTTGCTAAAACGGAGAAAGGCCATGCTGAAGAATTGAATCAAGAAGCTGAAATCAAAGTTTTACAAAAACTGGTAAAACAACGTCGCGAATCTGCTGAAATTTATAGAAATCAAAATCGTGAAGATCTTTATCAAATTGAAGTAGAAGAGGAAAAAGTAATCGAAGCTTACCTTCCAAAACAATTGAACAAAGAGGAAGTGGAAGCCATTATCAAAGCGATCATTGTTGAAACCGGAGCTGCATCGATTAAAGATATGGGAAAAGTAATGGGTGCGGCCAATCAAAAATTAGCCGGACAGGCTGACGGGAAAACAATCTCTGAAGTGGTAAAAAGCCTGTTGGCTTAATTCCCCCATTTCATAATATTGAGTTACTAACCTGAAACGCGCTAATACTGGGTTGGTAACTCAATTTACTTCGATTTATCAGCCATCATGGAATATAATTGGAAATTCAAGAATTTTGACGAACTTACGAATCGTGAACTGTACCGTATTTTAAAATTACGTGTAGAGGTTTTTGTATTGGAACAAGAATGTCTTTATCCTGAGCTGGATGACAAAGACTACGACTGCTTACATCTTTGGGCAGAACAGGATGGGAATATTGTCGCTTATACCCGTTTAGTTCCTGCGGGAATTTCTTATCCACAACCGTCCATCGGCCGCGTCATTGTTGCGAAGGAAGCTCGTGGAACAGGCCTTAGTCAATTACTGATGCACAAATCTATTGCGGCAACGTTAGAAGCTTTTGGTCCACAGGATATTCAGATCGGCGCTCAATTTCACTTAAAGTCTTTTTACGAGAAATTGGGATTTGAACAAAACTCTGAACCCTACCCAGATTACGGGATTCTACACATTGATATGACGAAATCAATTATTAAGTAAGTTCTATTTATGAATAATATTGTAATCATTACTGCAGCCGTTTTCGGTTCATTGGCCATTATCCTTGGTGCATTTGGAGCGCATGCATTTAAGAAAATACTATCGGCTGAAAAGCTGGACTCTTTTGAAGTTGGTGTTCGCTATCAAATGTATGCGGCAATCACTTTACTGATTCTTGGGCTAAACCTACCATTTGACCATCAATCCGAAAGAGCAGCTTATTACCTAATTGCTTTGGGAACATTATTATTTTCAGGAAGCATTTATTTTCTTTCTTTTGCGGAACATTGGAAAAAAAATCTAAAATTTCTTGGTCCTATTACCCCATTAGGAGGATTACTGATGATTCTTGGCTGGCTTGCAATTATCATACGCTTTTTATAACTTAGCTGAATATATGGCAATGATGTCTGCCTTGAACTGCCCTAAAAAGCTGATGACGTCTACTTTAAGTATAAAAACAACAAATTTTATATAAAGTAGGCTTATGACTTTCAAAATATCAAATCAACCAATCCGAATTAATTTCCATTTCTTTTTTAAGTGGTTTACCGCTTGCTGCACAATAGGTTTCGTAGTCGGCTCAATCTGTGCATTCTTTCTTTTTTCCCTAAACTGGGTAACTTCATATCGGGAGACCCATTCCTGGATCATCTACGGATTACCGCTTGCTGGTCTGATTATAGCCTTATGCTATCAGCGCTGGGGTACTCCTTCCAGTAAGGGAAACAATCTCCTGATCGAAGAATATCTTCATCCACAACGTAGAATACCACTTGTAATGGCGCCACTGGTGCTATTTGGTACCTTACTCACCCATCTATTTGGTGGATCGGCCGGCCGCGAAGGCACTGCGGTCCAGATTGGCGGAGCAGTTTCCGATCAGCTTAACCGTTGGTTTAATTTCGATAAAACCGAACGCCGCATCCTCATATCCATAGGTATTACAGCGGGTTTCGCGGCTGTCTTCGGCACTCCGCTTGCCGGAACAGTTTTTGGCCTAGAAGTATTGCTCATTGGCAAAAAAAGATATTTTGGTATACTCCCCTGCCTTATCACCGCCTATATGGCAAACCTTAGTTGTCAGTTGTGGAATATTCCGCATACGCATTATCCTATACACGAAAGTATACCGGCATTATCTTTAAGCAATATTGGTTTTAGCTTGGTTGCCGGAATTTTATTCGGTGCAATCGCTTGGTTATTTACCTTTACCGGGGACTTCTTCAATGCTCAATTTAAAAAGATCAAATCCCCTTTGCTCAGACCAGTGATCGGCGGGATCATAATCGTTATTACTGTAGTATTACTAAAAAGCACCAAATATATCGGCTTAGGTATCCCAATGATCCAGGAGGCTTTTAACGCTCCTTCGGATAATTACGATTTTCTCCTCAAATTGGTACTAACCACATTTACCCTTTCTGCTGGTTTCAAAGGTGGCGAGGTGACCCCATTATTCTTTATAGGGGCGACGTTTGGAAGTGCTCTCAGCACCATTATCCCGCTCCCTTTAGGGCTGTTGGCCGCGATGGGCTTTGTTGCCGTATTTTCCGGTGCGACAAACACTCCACTGGCCTGTATTATCATGGGATATGAACTTTTCGGTTTTCAGCCTGTTGTTTTCATAGCTATTGCCTGTATAGCCGCATTCCTATTTTCTGGAAAGAAAGGGATCTATATTGCTCAAAAAGGAGGAATTAAAGAAAAATTATATCGAAAATTGAACCTGTAATTCGAGCAATAAAACTACAATTCGAGCAAATAAAAAAGCATAGAACCACAATATATGGTTATATGCTTTTTCCTATATTTTTTTTGGAAGAGATTTACAATAATTTTCCTTGCAAAAAGAATGCTGCAACGGTAAAATAAATAACCAGCCCTGAGACGTCTACCAAGGTCGCCACAAAAGGCGCCGATGCCGTGGCCGGGTCTAGACCAAACCGACGTAATATAAAAGGAATAAAAGAGCCAGACAAAGTTCCCCAAAGAACAATAAATAACAAAGAAACAGCTACTGTAAGACCTATTGCAATCCAATAAGGGCCGTAATCATACAGACCGAGGAAATGCCAGGCTAATATCCTTAAAAAGCCAATACTACCTAATATTCCACCCAAAATCAGTCCTGAAGAAACTTCTCTTTTCATCACATACCACCAATCCTTAAGTTTCAATTCACCCAGAGCCATGGCACGAATGATGAGTGATGCGGCTTGAGAACCTGAGTTCCCACCACTGGAAATAATTAGGGGGACAAATAATGCCAGTACCACTGCTTTCTCCAGTTCCCCTTCAAAAAAGCCCATCGCTGAAGCCGTAAGCATCTCACTGAAAAACAGAATAATAAGCCACCCCGCCCGTTTTTGGATCAATTGAAGTAAAGGAGTCTTCGTATAGGCTAAATCCAGTTCTTCCATACCTCCAAATCGTTGGATATCCTCCGTATCGCGATCTTCGATCCGGTCCAACACATCATCAAATGTCACAATACCAACCAATACGCCAGCTTCAGTAACAATAGGCAATGCACTTCGGTCGTATTTCTGGAAAATTTCGAAGGCTTCCTCCATGGGAGTTGAGGCCTTAATTGCCGCAAAGTTATAATCGATTAAGTCTGAAATCTTGGTAGATCCATCAGACAAAAGCAATTGACCGATTTTCAAATCGTCAATCAATACATTTTTCTCATCAACGACATAAATAAAATTGAGTGTCTCCGCTTTTCTTCCAAAGACTTTAATGTGTCGAAACACATCATCAACTGTGTAATAGGGACGTACCTGCACATACATGGGGGTCATGAGCCGAGCGATGCTATCTTCTTTATATCCGATCAACTCCAGCGCCATCTGCTTTTCACGCTCGTTCAAGAGATTAATCAAGTATTTGATCAGATCGTCGGGCAGTTCAGACAGCAATTCGTTACGCGTATCCGGCTTTAGATTATTCAGCAACTCAGACAATTCCTGCTCAGTCATTGATTTGATCAATGTGTATTGGACATCTACTTCCAAAAATGAAAAGATTTCCAACCTATCCTCTAGCGGATAGTCCATAAAATGTTGATGTTGTTCACCTTTATTTAGACGCGATATTTCTTCCGCAATATCGGCTGGGTGTAATGCTGAATTTTGTTCCATTGGAAGAAAATTTTAATGGATTTAGCGCAAAAGTAGCTTATTTTGTATGATATCCAATCATCTACATAAGTATTTTTTTAAGAGAAAGACTTCTATTGTTATTTAGATAGACTGCTAACCGTATTTCCTTTATGATTAACTTACAAAAAGAGTGTAGATTTTACAAAACCTTAAAAATTAATTAATCCGGGTGCAAGTTCAACGGCTTCCCTATTCGCCCGGAATAACCGAGCAGTCAACGATCCCTCTAATCTTATTTCTCCTTGATTTACTTTCAACCAACTTCCCTCCCGTAATCCAAGTACGGGCTGTGGATTAAATTGATGAAATTCCTGAATACGGGTTTCCCGTGTTTCTCCTTTATGAGTCGAATTCAAATCCGGATCCAAAAAATGTGGATTAATATTAAAAGGAAGAAATCCCAATGCGTCAAAACTCGCTGGATAAACGATAGGCATGTCATTTGTTGTACCAATGGTCAATCCTGTAAGATTAGATCCGGCGGAGGTCCCTACATACGGTGTCCCTTTGCCTACCTGTACACGTAATTGATGTACAAGATCCAAATCGTACAATGTCTTTAACAATAAGAACGTATTACCACCACCGACAAAAATTGCCTTTGCTTCCTGAATGGCCTTTTTCTTATTCTGAAACTCGTGTAATCCGGCAACTTTGATATTTTGGCCATTTAGAGCTTCTTGTACTTTAGCTGTATAGTCTTCAAAAGATATTCCAGATGGCCGGGCATATGGAATAAACAGCAATTCATCAGATGCGATAAATTTGACAAATTCTTCTTTAATATATTCGAGAAACCCACTACCATGGATGGTACTTGTGCTTACGACCAATAAATTATAAACTGGATTGATCTCCATATCTTATTTCTTAAAATGATATAAAAAAATGTACCTTTTGCTTCGCTTGCAACGATGCCAAAGGTACATTTTTAGTTTCTGATTCTTTATTTTTTATCAGCAGACTTTTTCTCTGTACTCAATCTTTTATTTTCCTGCAGTGCTCTATGTAAAAGATATTCGATCTGCCCATTAACACTCCTAAACTCATCTGCGGCCCATTTTTCCAATGCCTTGTACATCTGATCGTCAAGCCGCAACATAAAGTTCTTTTTATCTGCCATTTTATTTTGTTTATTGGTACAGCGTACCAGTATTTACAATTGGTGTTGCTGCCTTTTCGCCACAAAGTACCACCATTAGATTGCTTACCATAGCCGCCTTTTTCTCATTGTCTAATTCTACAATATCTTTTTCAGACAGCTTTTTAAGTGCCATCTCCACCATACCTACAGCGCCATCTACAATCTTTGAACGTGCGGCAACAATTGCAGCAGCTTGTTGTCTTTGTAGCATGGCACCAGCAATTTCGGATGCATAAGCCAAATGACTGATTCTAGCCTCTTTAATAATCACTCCAGCAGGTGCAAGACGATCGGAAAGTTCCTGCTCAAGAATATGATTCACGGTATCGCCGCCTTCACGCAAAGTGATCTCCGCACCTTCATCTTCAAGGTTATCGTAAGGAAAACTTCCAGCTAGATGCCGTACAGCTGCTTCACTCTGTGTACGCACATAAGAAGTATAGTTACTGACATCATAGGCTGCTTTATAGGTATCCCCAACTTGCCATACGATAACGGCGCCAATTTCAATCGGATTTCCCATCTTATCGTTTACCTTTAATGTCTGTCCTTGCAGGTTGTCCGAACGTAAACTGATCTTGATCGTAGAGTACAAGGGGTTGACAAAAAACAAACCATTTTCTTTTACGGTGCCCACGTATCGGCCAAAGAAATTTAAAACACGTGAATGATTTGGATTAATGATCATTAATCCTTTCAGGATAAAGAATGTCCCGATCATCAAGACCACACCAAGGACAACATAAAGCGAACTCTCGTCGACGTTGGCAAATGAAAATATGGCAGCTATAAAAGAAGCTACCGCAATTAATAAGGCTAAATAGCCTGACATAGGTTTAATCAATTTTTCCATAATTTATTAATATATATTTGATATCATTTTAATATCATAAATATAGCAAAAAAAAGTCCATATTTCAAAGCTCAAATTTTTATTATTATTTTTGAGTATGCTCAAAAAATCCTTTTTACCACTAGTGAATGCCCATACCACAACGCTTATCCTCGGGTCCTTGCCAGGCGACAGATCGTTGGAGCAAAATGAATATTATGCACATCCACAAAATCGCTTTTGGAAAGTGATGAGACACCTATACAACCGCCCCCATGCTACAGATTATAGCGAAAAAGTAAACCTGCTACTTGAAAATGGCATTGGTTTATGGGATGTATGTGCCGAAGCATCCCGCCCTGGCAGTATGGATCTAGCGATCAAAGACGAAAGTCCGAATCCAATCATGGCCCTCCTTGATGCAAATCCAATGATCAAAAGGGTCATTTTTAACGGACAAAAGGCCTACAATTTGTACTTAAAGCATTTCGAAAAAAGAGATAACATTACCTATGTATGTCTCCCCAGCACAAGTCCCGCTAATGCTAAAACAAATCTTGAGAAACTGATCGCGCATTGGCGTATACTTATAAGTGATTAAATTACATAAATAAGGTTCGTTAATTCAGCGCTATTGTTTATTTTTGCGCTAAGATGTCAGATTTAAAATACAATCAACGAGGTGTATCCGCTGGAAAAGAGGATGTGCACAATGCGATAAAAAATATCGACAAGGGTCTTTTTCCCAAAGCATTCTGTAAAATCATTCCCGATATTTTGGGTGGAGATCAAGACTGGTGCAATATCATGCACGCTGATGGCGCGGGCACCAAGTCTTCCTTAGCTTATGTATATTGGAAAGAAACAGGTGATATTTCTGTATGGAAAGGCATTGCACAAGATGCAATCATTATGAATATCGACGATTTACTCTGTGTTGGAGCAACCGATAATATCCTACTTTCTTCGACAATTGGAAGAAATAAAAATCTTATCCCAGGAGAGGTTATTGCAGAAATCATCAATGGTACAGAAGAAATATTGGCTGAACTTCGTGATTTAGGTATCGGTATTTATTCCACTGGTGGGGAAACTGCTGATGTTGGTGATCTCGTACGTACAATAATCGTCGACAGTACGGTGACTTGTCGCATGAAGCGCGAGGATGTCATATCAAATCACAGAATCAAAGGCGGAAATGTAATTGTCGGTTTGGCATCCAATGGAAAGGCGACCTATGAGAAATCCTATAACGGTGGTATGGGATCCAATGGTTTAACCTCTGCACGTCACGATGTATTTAACAAAAAAGTGGCAGAGAAATATCCGGAGGCATATGACCCTGCGGTTCCATACGAACTAGTTTTTGCAGGAAGTCAGGACTTAACCAATGACATCGTCGTGGAAACGGGCGAAAAAGTAACTGCGGGCAAACTTGTGCTTTCAGCTACGCGTACCTATGCTCCTATCATTAAAAATATATTGGATAAATACCGTTCCCAAATCGATGGAATGGTACATTGTTCTGGTGGAGCGCAAACTAAAGTACTGCATTTCGTTGACGATGTGCATATCATTAAAGACAATCTTTTCCCAATTCCCCCACTTTTCGAATTGATACAGAAAGAGTCTAATACAGACTGGAAAGAGATGTACAAGGTATTCAATATGGGACACCGGATGGAACTGTATGTACCTGAAGCAATTGCTTCGGACATCATTGCTATCTCTGAATCTTTCGGCGTTCCGGCACAAATTATCGGCCGTGTGGAAGAAGCTACTTCTAAAAAGGTAACGATTACGTCTCCTTTTGGAGAATTTATTTACGAATAAAATAGAAATGCACCAAGCTCTACTGAAGAGGCTGGTGCATCTATTCCATTTGGTTTAAATGAAAGAAAAACTTTTCGTGGGGTGGAAAGAAACCCTGGATCTACCGGAATTAGGAATATTTGGCATAGAAGCGAAGGTCGATACAGGTGCCGCTTCTTCGGTCTTGCATTGTAACGCCTATAAGATCGTTCATGAAGATGGTCAGGACTGGATTTTTTGCGAGTTGATTACTAATTTCGAAACAGCGGAGACCAAAATTCTTAAATTAAGACTTTACAAAACCAAGCTCGTTAAAAGTTCTTTTGGCCAGGAGGAAAAACGTTACTATATCCGGACCACGGCGAAGCTCTATGATCAGGTTTTCAGTATCAAGATTTCATTTAGAAATCGCTCCAAAATGACTTACCCCATGCTTTTAGGAAAAAATTTTCTATATCGCAGATTTTTGGTCGACGTTTCCAAAGAAAACCTCTCCTTGAAGTCCCTGTCAAAATAAAAACAAATAGCAAAGCTATTTTGTTATCTTAGCACAAAAATATATATTCAATATACAAACCGTGAAAATTGCCGTATTATCGACAGTAAAGAGTTTATACTCAACTCGTCGTCTCGTAGAAGCCGCACAACAAAGAGGACATGAATGTGTTGTCATAGACCACAGCAAGTGTTACGTTGGCATTCAACAAGGTAAACCCAGTATTCATTACAAAGGACAGGATCTCAGTGGTATTGACGCTATTATTCCCCGAATAGGCGCTTCGGTCACTTTTTATGGTTCAGCTATTGTCAGACAGTTTGAGGTAATGGATGTGATTTCTGCAAATCCCAGCCAAGCAATCACCAGATCGAGAGATAAGTTGAGATGCTTGCAGATTTTGTCCGGTGCTGGCATCGGCCTTCCCATTACAGGTTTTGCACGCACAGCATCTGATGTTGACGATCTGATCAGTATGGTTGGCGGCGCCCCCTTAGTAATTAAACTATTGGAAGGCACACAGGGAATCGGTGTTGTTTTAGCTGAAACTAAAAAGGCGGCATCATCTGTCATAGAAGCTTTCTACGGCCTCGGAAACAATATATTGATACAAGAGTTCATCAAAGAGTCAAAAGGCTCCGATATCAGAGCTTTTGTCGTTGACGGGAAAGTTGTGGGGGCAATGAAACGTACAGCTAAAGAAGGTGAATTTCGTTCAAACATACATCGTGGTGGTACAGCGCAGGTCATCCGCTTGAGTAAGGCAGAAAGAGAAACTGCCATTGCTGCTGCAGCCCAATTAGGGCTTACCGTATGCGGTGTGGATATGATTCCCTCAGACCGGGGGCCTTTGGTGCTCGAAGTCAACTCTTCCCCTGGATTGGAGGGAATAGAAAAAGCTACAAAAAAAGATATTGCATCCGAAATCATTCAATATATCGAAAGACAATATGAAATGAAGCGGGCACAAATGCCAAAAGTAGTGAAGAAAAAGAAAAAGAGAGAGAGTAAACTTTAATTGCTCGGGATTAAAAGATAAAAAGGTTGTCTTAAAATACCCCCAAAAGTTAGACACTTTTTGGGGGTATTTCAGCATTATATAATGCAAAAACCTTTTTATTTAAAATTTTTATTATTTCACCTTCATAACCATATTGTCAGCGCCCTCGGTGGAGACCTTTGCTTGGCCAGATTTGTTTTTAGTAGATTTGTAATGAACGTGATTTTTAATACCTTCAATCTGTACAGTTTCCAAAGAACCTAGATTAACCATATTATCGGCGCCCTCTATTGTCACTGTTGACACATCATTTCCGGTCACTGTATTCCCTTTGCCTTCAATAATCACTTTACTAACATTACCGCGTATCACGACCTTATTATCAGCACCTTCAATTTGGATTGTTTCTCCACCTTTGGCTTCTATAGTCCGGGTGTTTCCTACCCCCTCAATTGATATAACTTTTCCTTGTTGATCAGCTACAACCTTTATGGATGCTTTATAACCTGGCCCTTTAGCCACAACTACACCACCTAATAGCAGGAGTGAAAAACCAAATGCGATCGTTCTTCTTTTCATAATTGTATGTTTATAGCACGCTGTACAAAAATCAAACCTAATATGGAATCGGCATGGTTATTAGATATAATTTGATAACTGAAATAGTACAAATTGGTTACACGTAGGGATTCAAACGAATAAATTCAATGCCACTCTGCCGCCCTTACATACAGATATCGTCCCAAAAAAACTACACTAGTCTTACTAGACCAGCAGATGCCAACAAAAAAGGAGCCTTTGGGCTCCTTTAATATCTCTAACAAATTGACAGCGGATTAAAAACTCTATTTTACTGCGTCTACAACTGCTTTGAAAGCTTCTGGGTTATTTAAAGCTAAATCAGCTAGAACCTTACGGTTCAAACCAATATTTTTAGCGTTTAATTTACCGATCAATTGGGAATAAGAAATTCCGTGTTGACGAGCTCCAGCGTTGATACGTTGAATCCATAAAGCTCTAAACTCGCGTTTTTTGGTTTTACGATCGCGGTAAGCGTATTGTAAACCTTTTTCTACTGTATTTTTAGCAATAGTATAAACTTTGCTACGTGATCCAAAGTAACCTTTTGCAAGGCCTAGGATTTTTTTGCGTCTTCTTCTTGAAGCTACTGCGTTAACCGAACGTGGCATATTTTTAAAATTAGTTTGGTAAAAGGTGCCATGTATTTCAATGAACTTACGACCCTGTACCCGGTTAAAAAATTATTATTAAATAAAATCGAATAAAACTTATTTACCGATAGCAAGCATACGTTTTACGTTGCCCATATCGCCATCAGATACATAACTTGTTTGTGTTAAGTTACGTTTACGTTTTGTGCTCTTTTTTGTCAAGATGTGGCTTTTGAAAGCGTTTTTTCTTGCAATTTTACCTGTTCCAGTCAATTTGAAACGTTTCTTTGCGCTGGAATTGGTTTTAACTTTTGGCATAATACTTATAAATTTTATATCAATCTGTTAGAATTCTTTTATTATTTTTTAGGAGCCTTTGGAGCTACTGTCAAAAACATACGCTTACCTTCCAATTTTGGTAAAAGTTCTACCTTACCGTAATCTTCGAGTGCCTGAGCGAAGCGTAACAACAAGATCTCACCTTGATCTTTGTGTACGATAGCACGACCTTTGAAGTGTACGTACGCACGCACTTTCTCACCACTTTCTAGAAACTTAATCGCATGTTTCAATTTGAAATCAAAATCATGTTCACCAGAGTTAGGTCCGAAACGGATTTCTTTGATAACAGTCTGTTTTGCATTAGCTTTGATTTCCTTTTGTTTCTTCTTCTGTTCGTAAACAAACTTACTGTAGTCGATAATCTTACAAACCGGCGGTACAGCATTTGGCGAAATCTCCACTAAATCAAGTTCCAACTCATCAGCCAACTCTAACGCTTTGCGTGTAGGGTAAACTCCTTGTTCCACATTATCTCCTACCAAACGTACCTCAGGTACCTTGATTAACTCATTAATGCGGTGATCTGGTTCTTTCTTTCTCATTGGTGGTCTTGGACCACCGGGTCTTTTTAATGCCAAATGTTTAAAAATTAAACGGTTATTTCCTTAATTAATATATCTCTAAATTCGTCAGCAGTCATAGATCCTAATTCTACTGAGCCATGTTTACGTACAGAAACTGTGCCATTTTCTACCTCTTTTTCCCCTACAATTAGCATATAAGGAAGCTTTTTCACTTCGGCGTCTCTGATTTTTCTGCCCACCTTCTCGTCACGTAAGTCTATCAGTCCGCGAATATCGGAATTATTTAGCGAATTCAAAACATTTTGTGCGTATTCTTCGTATTTTTCTGACACTGGCAAGACGATAAATTGCTCAGGCGCAAGCCATAACGGAAATTGCCCAGCACAGTGTTCGATCAATACAGCTACAAAACGCTCCAAAGATCCAAATGGTGCACGGTGAATCATGACTGGACGGTGTTTCATATTATCGCTGCCAGTATATTCTAATTCAAAACGTTCAGGCAGGTTGTAGTCTACCTGAATGGTACCTAGCTGCCATTTACGTCCCAGCGCATCCTTCACCATAAAGTCCAATTTAGGACCATAAAAAGCTGCTTCACCATATTCAACCACTGTTGGCAAGCCTTTTTCTTCCGCAGCCTCAATGATTGCTGATTCAGCTAAGGCCCAGTTTTCGTCGGTACCGATATACTTTGTACGGTTTTCGGGATCACGTAAGGATACCTGCGCAGTATAATCATTGAATCCTAATGCTCCAAATACATAAAGGACTAGATCTATTACTTTCTTAAACTCATCTTTCACCTGATCCGGACGACAGAACAAGTGTGCATCGTCTTGCGTAAACCCACGCACCCGTGTTAATCCATGCAACTCACCTGATTGCTCATAACGATATACAGTACCAAATTCAGCGAAACGAACCGGTAAATCTTTATATGAACGCGGCTTTACCTTATAGATCTCACAGTGATGCGGACAGTTCATCGGTTTCAACAAAAATTCTTCACCTTCAATAGGCGTTTTGATCGGTTGAAAGGAATCCGCACCATATTTCTCATAGTGACCAGAAGTCACGTACAATTGTTTGTGGCCAATATGCGGAGTAACTACGGGCTCATAACCAGATTTCAATTGTGCTTTTTGTAAGAAATCGATCAGCTTTTGACGTAACGCAGCTCCTTTTGGTAACCACAAAGGTAACCCAGCCCCAACTTTTTCAGAAAATGCAAAAAGCTCCAGCTCCTTACCTAACTTGCGGTGATCACGTTTTTTCGCTTCTTCAATAAACTTCAGATATTCAGTGAGCTCAGATGCTTTCGGGAAAGTGACCCCATAAATACGTGTTAACTGTTTACGGGATTCATCACCTCGCCAATATGCACCAGCGACGTTAGTCAGTTTGATCGCTTTGATAAAGCCTGTATTTGGAATATGAGGGCCACGGCACAAATCTGTAAAATCCCCCTGTGTATAGAATGTAATCTTTCCATCCTCCAGATCCTTGATCAGATCAAGTTTATACTCATCACCTTTTTCAGTGAAATACGCTAAAGCGTCAGACTTTGAAACAGCTTTACGTTCGAAAGTTTCTTTACGTTTGGCAAGTTCCAACATTTTATCTTCAATTGCTTTAAAGTCATCCGAAGAAAACTCACGGTCGCCAAAATCAACATCGTAGTAAAAACCTGTTTCAATTGCAGGTCCAATACCGAATTTAATTCCAGGATATAAGGCTTCTAAAGCCTCCGCCAGCAAGTGAGCCGAAGAATGCCAAAAAGTAGACTTTCCTTTTGTATCATTCCAGGTCAACAATTTAACGCTAGAATCTTCTTCGATAGCACGGGCAGAATCCCATACTTCACCATTCACCTCGGCCGCAAGAACATTTCTTGCTAGACCCTCAGAGATCGATAAGGCAATTTCGGCTGCAGTGATTCCTTTTTGATATTCTCTTACGGAACCATCAGGTAGTGTAATTTTAATCATTTACAACTATGATTTTTATATTGTTAAAAAATAGAAAACACAAAACAACATGTACAATTATGTTATTACACTTATGTTTTCGATAAATAAATTGTGAAACAAATTTAGCAAAATTTCTGGTAATAAACAGAGTTTTCACGAACTCTTATCCCTTTTGAACATTCCTTCTATATTTTATAGATAAGTCCTGTTTTACGTGAATAGAACATAGGTCAGATCCGAAAACCAATCTTCATTCATTTTTCAAATCCTGTAGAAATGACACGAATTCCATCGAAATCGACAGGAGAAATTGAGCATATCATTAATATTTGCTACCTTTGCAGACTCAAATTTTAACTATGTCGAATCAAGTACCAGAAGACGGAACACGATTACCTTTGATGGAAGAATTCTATACCATCCAAGGAGAAGGTTACCACACCGGGACTGCTGCTTATTTCATTAGATTAGGCGGTTGCGATGTGGGTTGCCATTGGTGCGACGTAAAAGAAAGCTGGGATGCGTCAATCCATCCACTGACAGCCGCAGATTCAATTATTGAAAATGCTAAAAAATATCCAGCTAAAACAGTTGTTATCACAGGCGGCGAACCGCTTATCTATAACTTGGATTACCTCACAAAAGGGCTCCATGCCGCAGGCATAAAAACTTTTATTGAAACATCAGGCGCATACCCATTAAGTGGGGAATGGGACTGGATATGCTTATCTCCAAAGAAATTCAAAGCCCCACGAAAAGACGTGCTTGATGCCGCCGGTGAACTCAAAGTGATTGTTTTCAATAAAAGCGATTTTGCCTGGGGTGAGGAATATGCTCAATTAGTTGGACCAAATTGCAGATTATATCTACAACCAGAATGGTCGAAATCCAAAGAGATGACACCTTCTATCATTGACTATGTCAAGGAAAATCCAAAATGGGACATTTCTCTGCAGACACACAAATTTCTTAATATCCCTTAACCGGAATATAAAAATAATCAAAATAAATAAAGCATTCAATCGTCTTAGATTGAATGCTTTATTTATACTGACCTAGCTTAGCGGCCTTCTATTCAGAAAAATCTAATTACTTTACGTATTCTTTGATAAACACATCAAATTCAAGAGTTTTGGTTTCCTCCCCTTCTTTATCTCTGACTAAAACTTTGCCTGTACTATCTACATCCAAAAATAATAGGTCTGGATTAATGACAATTTTCCCGTTCTCATCCAACAAACCTATTTTCCCATCTTCCGAGAACATCAAATAATTATTCAAAAACTTGCTTATATTTTCTTTCTTATCGAGCAGAACCTTTCCTTCCTGTGTGACCAACCCAAAACTTCCATCCTTTTGAAAAATAGCCAATCGTTCAGTCGCTGGGGTGAGCCAGTCAAATCCAGTTTTATTGACTTTGTTCCCCTTTTTGTCCAATAACCAAAAGTAATTATCCTTATCTGAAACGATGGCAATCCGGTCATTAAAATAAGCCAATGAAAAAAGTGAACATGGCAAAACCTCTTGTCCTGTTGAACTCTTTATGCCGTAATATTCATCATTTGTATCATTATCTTTCAACATAACCCATTTGAGCGACTTATCTAGGGGAAAAGTATCCTCAAACAAACTGACATCCTCACCTTCTTCTGTATGACCACTTCCTGATATATCAACAACTTTAACATCCTGAGGCAGTTGAAAACCTTCCACGGCTAAAACATGAGATACCTTTGTTGTCTCAAAGCCCAAGTCTGTACTTTGTCCCAGCGACAGTTTAAGCACCGCTCCCGGGAGGTCATTTACAAATGAAAAAGCAGTCATATAGTATGCTGGCACCGCCTCCGAATACCATACGGTTGCTTCCGCAGAATCCGCCTGATTTTTAATAAATAATTTTGCTTTCTTACAGGTTACACCAGCGACGTCTTCAATCTCGCCTAAATCTTGCATCCATACATATGGGGCTTCAGATTCTTTGAGTTTATTACTAACAATTTTATAAGAAGGGTGATAGGGTTCCGCTGTTACAATATCATCTCCTGCTGAAAAAGAATAGGTTTTCGCCAATTTTCTATTTAAAATAGCATGCTCTTTCTGATTGACAACAGCTGAAGAATAATTCGCATCTGCTAAGACTTCAACATTCTTATAGGCCGCCTTTCCTTTCAAAAAAGGCTCGTAAAACTCTTTTGCAAATTCAGGAATCTCATTTTCAAATTTTTCGGGTGAAATCTCACCTTTAAACACCAATTCCATCTGCCATTGCTTATCTTGCCCATGCACCACAGGAATAGACAGTCCAAACAACAAAGCCACTTTGAATAAATTCTTCATAAGAATGATAAATATATAGCTAAATAACAAAAGATAGACCAAAAAGCCTATCCTTCTGCTATATTTTTTATTTAATTGCTTTTCCTGCTCGATTTTTTATAAAAGGGAAAAAAAACAGTGAATCCTAAAAGAACCAAAATTACAATAATATTGTCTGTTTTGTTTTAACCGCTTCGTCGCAAGCAAGTGCTATACGTAAGCTGTTGATTGCATCTTGCATGGAAGAATACAGATCAATATCCTCCAGGATGGCTTGCTGAAAAAAGCGTTGCTCCCTATTACACAATTCCTGGTGATCGGGCTCATCGGCCAAGTTCACCCACTCGTCTTTTTTAACAAATTCATTCTTTGCATTTAAATCAGCGTAGTGTATCCGCAGACTTTCTGTTTGTGTATGCGCCGCCACCGAATCCGATTTACCTTCGTTGCTTGCTTTGTCAGCAACAATGGACACCGAACCCTTGGGACCGAAAACATCTTTGACGAAAAAGGCATTTTGGCTCACCATAGGTCCCCAGCCTGCTTCGTACCAACCTACAGAACCGTCCTCGAAATGCAACTGAAGCTGACCATAATTATAGTTCCAATCAGGTATATCGTCTGTAAGCCGGGCGCCTATCGCCGAAACACGTATCGGCTTGGCCCCTACCATCTGGCACATCACATCAATATAATGTACACCACAATCAACTATTGGACTTAGGCTTGACATCAGATTGCGATGAACATTCCACATATACCCATGGCTTTGTTGATTAAGATTCATCCGCATCACCAAAGGTTTCCCCATAGTCTTCGAAAGCTCAATAAATTTCATCCATGAAGGATGATAACGAAGGATATATCCTACAACCAGTTTTTTATTATACTTTATGGCGGCATTCACTACCTCTTCTGCAGATGTGACATCTTCCGCCAAAGGCTTCTCAATAAAAACATGAGCCCCCGATTCGAAAGCCTTAATCGCATAATCCTTATGGGTATCAGGATAGGTCGCAATACAGACAGCATCAGGTTTTGTTTGTTCCAATGCCTCTTCGTAAGATTCAAAAAGTGCATAATCAGCGCCTAACTCCGCATTAAGCTTATGTTTACTATCTCCTCTAGCAACCAGACCAACGATCTCAAATCCATCTAAGTCGTGGTAGGCCTTCGCATGAGAAGCGCCCATATTACCACAACCTACAACCAATATTTTTATTACTTGCATCAATTATTCATTTAAACTTATTTCTATTTTATTTTCTTAACCCATCTAATGCAAAGGCAGACCCAGCACCCAGCACCGCACCAGCGAGCACATCCGTTGGATAATGTACACCAAGGTACATTCTGGAATAGCCAACACTGCCCGCCCAAAGTAGAGAGGGCGCAACAACGTACCATTTTGGATAGGCACGGGACAAGCTTGAAGCCGTTGCAAAAGCCGACGAAGTATGGCCTGAAGGAAAAGAATAACCACCAGCCTTACGAACAGATATAAAATTCGGATATTTTTTAAAAGGCCGACTCCGCTTGATTAGATGTTTTATTCCCACATTAACCAATGCCGTCACAGCTGTACTACTTGCTACGTAAAGTGCATTTTGACGCATGGCCTTATCGTTATTGATAGCACCAGCAACTAATAGACCAACAGGAACGGCAACCTGAACATAGTTGTTGATATCAGAGAGCACTTTAAAAGTCTGTGTTTGGGGTTCAGTTCTTGTCTCAGCTATAGATTCCAAAATACGAATATCTAAAGTGGATGCCGGATTTTCCTGAGCGATTACTGTACCAGTAATACATGTCACCCAACTTATTAATATAAATACAACTCTTTTCATCTGCTATAGATTATTTATCATGTGATATTCAGCTTTTTTAGTCAATTCTATTTCATCCGCAAAAGCTAATACAAGCAATATAACCACCATTTGCCACGGATTCAATCACACTAAAAACTTCGCTCCTTAAAAATAAGGAAATTTCTAAGAGTTGCCAGTCAATGTTTCAAACTTTATAGAAAACAGCAGGAAATGTTAGTGATTTATATCATCACAGATCGGTTCTTTAAACTTTTTAAAATGATATTTTGTATTTCCCATTAATTTACTATACATTTGCTCTCAGTTATTAATACAAACATGGTCTATACCTACGTACATCATTTTCATTTGCATCATCGCCATTGTGGCGATATGTTAATTTAATGTGTTCTTACGTAGAATACCTTCCCTCTTGTTTGATTTCTTATTATTAATAATTTACTGCTAACATTTATAAAGCGTTGAAAAATCTTAAAATTGCTATCCAAAAATCGGGTAGGTTAAACGAAAAATCTGTTCAATTACTAAAAAACTGTGGTTTGGATTTTGAAAACTACAAAAGTTCCTTAATTACCACGGTAGGCAACTTCCCTTTGGAAATATTGTTTCTCAGAGATGACGATATCCCAGGCTATGTCGAACAGGGAATAGCTGATCTTGGTATCGTGGGCGAAAATATCATCGATGAAACGGAATCAAAAGTAGCATATATCAAACGGCTAGGCTTCGGAAAATGCACATTGAAACTAGCGATACCGAAAGATAGCTCCATTCAAGATATTAAAGACCTTAACGGCAAAGCGATTGCCACCTCCTACCCCAATATCCTTAAAAATTTCCTCGACGATTACAAAATCAATGCGGATATACGATTGATATCTGGATCTGTCGAAATTTCACCTGGTCTGGGCCTTAGCGACGCTATATGTGATATTGTATCCACGGGTGGAACGTTGAAAAGCAATGGTCTAAAACCTTTTGCTGATGTCAAAAATTCTGAGGCTATTCTCGTGGGTAGAAAAGGGCTTGAAGGAAATGAAATCCTAACCGAATTAGTTCAACGTATAGAGTCAGTTCTTTTGGCAAAGGAAACCAAATATGTGGTATTGAATGTAGAAAAAAAGAATCTCCCTGCCATCACTTCTTTATTACATGGCGTAAAAAGTCCAACTGTAGTTCCGTTGGCTGAAGAAGGCTGGGTAGCGGTACACACCGTTATTACTGAAGACGACTTTTGGGATAAAATCAACAAATTGAAAGCAGCGGGCGCACAAGGAATTGTTGTAATGCCGATTGAAAAAATCATTCTTTAAACTTGACCTATTCGTACGACCATGCTAAAAAAATATGAATACCAATCTTTAGGAAAAGCGGAACTGCAACAATTGGTTGCGCGGAATACAGATCCGAACAATTCAATTCAAGAAGTGGTCCAAGATATTATTCAGCAGGTACAGACGCAGGGCGATACTGTTCTGCATGAATATGCCGAAAAATTTGATAAAGTACAGCTTAACAGGCTTTTTTTGGATGAAGCGGACATTGATGAATTAGCCGCGACAATCCAACGTGACCAGCAGCGCGCTTTAGAAATCGCGTTCCAAAATATTCACAGATTCCATAGCACGCAGCTTAAAAGAGAACGTACAGTCGAGACAATGCCTGGAGTAAAATGCTGGCGGGAAGTACGTCCGATTGAAAAAGTGGGCTTATATATCCCTGGCGGCTCTGCGGTACTGCCGAGTACATTATTGATGCTGGGCATCCCAGCCCGCATTGCAGGATGTAAGGAAATCGTGGTTTGTTCACCGCCACAATCCAATGGAAAGATTAATGGATTTGTCGCCTATTGTTTGAAACTACTCAATATTAAGCGGATCTATCTTGTAGGTGGTGCACAGGCGGTAGCAGCAATGGCATTTGGTACACAATCTATTCCTAAAGTTGATAAAATCTTTGGTCCGGGCAACCAATTTGTTACCAAGGCAAAATCAATTATACAGGGATTAACCAACGTGAGCATAGACATGCCTGCAGGTCCTTCTGAAGTGCTTGTTATTGCTGACGAAACAGCTAATCCAGCATTTATTGCCGCAGATCTACTCGCGCAGGCAGAACATGGCGTAGACAGTCAAGCAGTATTGGTTGCCACTTCCACAGCTATTGTAGATGCCGTTAACGGACAATTAGAAGCACAATTATCGGTGTTACCACGTAAAGAACTTGCCTCAAAAGCGATTGAAAACTCCTATGCGGTAACCGTCGACACCCTTCAAGAGGCCTTACAGTTTTCAAACGAATATGCTCCCGAGCACCTGATCCTGGAGACGGATCAGTGGCAATCGCTGACACGCTTTATCAGCAATGCAGGTTCAGTCTTCTTAGGTCACCTTACGCCAGAAAGCGCCGGTGACTATGCGTCAGGCACAAATCATACCTTACCAACTTCTGGATATGCCCGCTCTTATTCTGGTGTTTCCGTCGACTCTTTTGTCAAGAAAATAACATTCCAGCATATCAACGAAACTGGACTCCAACAGCTTGGATCTACAGTTGAAATACTTGCCGAGCTCGAGGGACTACAGGCGCATAAAAATGCGATTTCTATTCGGAACCAATACATATAGCTTTGACAGTGTCAAATAAGAAATAAGAAGAGCGGGGTGTCCAAAAAAATTGGACACCCCGCTCTTCTTTAATGTCATCTGCTATACGCGACTACCGGTTATCCAATAGTCAATCTGCAGTGACGGTTTGATCTGTTGCTACCCCCTTTTTTCTTCTATTTATAACATGCATCAAAAAACAAATAGGGCTACCTTCCAAATGTATCGTAATTATCTGTCGCGTATTTCTCAAATCTGGTCAGAAGAGCAATATTATCTTTTTCCAATGGACTAAGATCTGCACTAACGTCTTTCGATACCGGGACATACCAATCTACCGGATCGAAGAACTGACGAATGGAGGGTTTGGTAAACGCATAGCCATGACGTGCGAAAATCGTATTTCGAATAATCTCTAGATCTAATTTTTTCAGATTTTTTAAGTCTTTCTCCAGCAGTTTTTGTTTCGAAGCATTTATACTGAATACAGCTGGAGAGGCCGAACGGTAATATTCCATTACATAGGTATAGGTTGAATCACCATCTTTGTCTGTTGTTTCCTGCTTTTTCGCATTGATCCAATCCACCAACGTTCCAAATTCCTCATCCTGATTAGTTAACATCAGATTTGGATTATAGGCAAACTGTTTTTTCAATAATTTGAAACTCCTTTTCTTAATCTTCACTCCCTGGTCATAAGCTACCCAACTCCCGATTAGTGTATCATCCTTCAATTTTATCTCAAAACGGCCATCCGATTTTTTATCCCCAGGCTCATCCAATAAAAGCTGTATCGCATTTCCATTGCCTTCAAGTTTTCCCGTCAAAGAACGCAAGTTCCCTTTAACTACATTTTGCCCAAAAACGTTTCCCTTATCCGTTATTTTTTTGATGGTTAGGTTTATTTTTGGACTATAATCCGTTGTCGGCAATTCCGTCCCCTCTTCAAGCGAATTTTCATCAATCAGAAAGTCCCCTACCCAATTACCGTAAAGTTCCTGATGTGCTTCGTGTTCAAGCACAGTAGAATCTTGTACCGAGGGCTTAATAGCCGTCTTCTTTGTTTGCTCCTTACAGCCGATTAGGGCAGAAAGTATCAATAGTAAATAGATATTCCTTTTCATATCTCTATAATTTATCTTGTTAAGCTAACGAATATATTCCATTTATGAACCAGACAGTTCATGCTGGTTTCTTAAATTGTGATTTTTACGATAAATAATATATTCCACGAGTAATAAATTCGGTACCCAGCCCAGCCAGGCAATAATCTGATAAAGATCCATCGGATTAGGCTGGAATAGATAAACCAAAATCACTTTCCAGAAACGCAATGTAAGGGCTGAACAGGTCAGGGCAAAACTGCGCAACATAAATTCTTGATGTCCTTTAAACTTCCTTTGAATTGCCAGGCGAACAGCCTGTATGGTAAAATAAAACCAACTGAGCGCAAGAAATTCAAAGGAAATGACCGAAAATAAGCCCCCATTAGCGACCGTCCCAATCAATACTCCCGAAGGTGCAGCAAATCCCAAAATGCTAATGACATACACGTAACCGATCGCACGATGCCATAAGGGGTATTTTTTAAGTAGACCTGAATTAAATTGAGTAAAACCAGCAGGTAAGGCGAGTATTGCCGTACAGACATGTACATAGAAAGCATACCTATACCACCAAAGCTCCGCTATCTCCGTTTGTTTAATCATTAGAAAATTTGCATCTAATGCAAAACTATGATAACGCCAGGTGATTTCTGCCATCAACATGCAGCTGTAGGCAAAAAGTAAAAGCCAAAATCCATTCAATACCGATATTTGAGCCTTTTTTACCATAACGAGTTTATTTGCTCCGAATTGCCTCGACAGGATCCAAACGAGAAGCCATTAAAGCAGGAACGATTCCGGATATCAGGCCAATGAAAGTAGAAAGAGATACTGTAAGAATAACCATCTTTAGACTAACAACAATAGCTACACCTGTAGCCAATTGAACAATAAATGCCAGAAAATAGACCACAAAAAGACCGATCCCGCCACCGAGCAGACAAAGGACAATAGACTCAATGAGAAACTGCGATAAAATAAAGAAGTTTTTAGCTCCCAATGCTTTTTGGATTCCAATAATATGTGTACGTTCTTTGACGCTCACAAACATGATATTGGCAATACCAAAACCACCAACTAAAATAGAAAAAATACCAATCGAGAGACCCGCAAGATTGATAATACCGAAAAGCTGATCCAATGCCCCTGTAATCATTGTTGTTTGGTTAATGGAAAAATTTTCCTCACGCTGCGGAGAAATACGGCGGATTGAGCGCATCAACGTTTTTGCTTCACTTTCAGCTTCCGCCAATGTATAACCGGACTTAATAACCATCGCAATACTTGGTGAAAAATTATCGTAATTGACAAGATTACGGGCCAATTCAAATGGAATAAAGGCGGTATCATCAGGTGAGGTATTAATTAGCACACCGTTACCTTCTTTTTTTAAAACACCGATTACCTGAATTTTTCTGCCCAACATACTAATATATTTCCCCACAGGCTCCTCATTAGGAAAAAGCCCTTCTGCAATATTAGCACCCAAAACAGTAACCAAAGCTCCCCCCCTGGATTCGCTCTCCGCAAAATACCGACCATTAACAATATTTAAATTTTGAATATACAGGTTCTCATAGGTAGCCGCATTTACCGACGAACCTTGGGCGGAATTGTTCTTATATTTAATCGTTGTGTTACCGATATTGATCATATAAGCCATGTATTCTGCGGTTGTCATACGACTTCTTAGATCCTGATAGTTATTATAGGTAGGTTCAGGCCTGTTCAAATATTTCCACCAGGGATAATTGGGACCGCCGTCCCAAGGCCATTTCTCAATATAAAGAGTCTTACTACCGATCTTCTTTACAGATTCCTCAATATTATTTCGTAAGGTATCCACCGCCGAGAATACGCCTATAATAGTAAAAATACCGATAGTCACGCCGAGCAGGGAAAGCAGGGTACGTGTACGATTGTCCTTTAATGCAGAAAACGCAAACTGACAACTTTCCAATATCAATCTAAGGAATAACATAATTGTATTCTAAAATACAATATAGTTTTGATTTAATGTCAAAATCAATAAAATATATCTATAAATTAGAAATAAGACCTTCTGATACCCAAAAAAGTTATAACTTTGTATGCTTTTTGCAACCTAGTATTTGGTGCACTGTAATGCACTGAAAGGCAGACATTAAAATATATATCATTAAAGATGAAGTTATCTCAATTTAAATTCAACTTACCAGAATCACTACTTGCTTCTGAACCTTCTGAAAATCGTGACGAATCGCGTTTGATGGTCCTACATAAAGATACTGGTAAAATTGAACACAAAATTTTCAAAGATGTATTGGATTATTTTGACGACAAAGACGTCATGATATTAAACAATACAAAAGTTTTTCCAGCGCGCCTATATGGTAATAAAGAAAAAACTGGAGCTACGATTGAAGTTTTCTTGTTACGCGAATTGAACAATGAACTTCGTCTTTGGGATGTATTGGTTGATCCAGCACGTAAAATCCGTGTCGGTAACAAATTATATTTCGGTGATGATGACCTGTTAGTGGCGGAAGTAGTTGACAACACAACTTCACGAGGACGTACGATCAGATTCCTATTCGATGGTACCGACGAAGAATTCCGTCGTAATATCGAAATTTTAGGAGAAACTCCACTTCCTAAATATATCAAACGTAAAGCAACTCCGGAAGATAAATTCCGTTACCAAACTATTTACGCTAAAAATGAAGGTGCAGTAGCAGCACCAACAGCCGGTCTTCACTTCTCACGTGAATTAATGAAACGTTTGGAGCTTAAAGGCGTTGATTTTGCTGAAGTGACATTACACGTCGGCCTAGGTACTTTCCGTACGGTGGAAGTTGAAGATTTGACGAAACATAAAATGGACTCTGAGCAATTTATTATTACGGAGGAAGCTGCGAAAATAGTAAACAAAGCGATTGATAATAAACGTCGCGTTTGTGCTGTCGGAACCACATCAATGCGTGCCATCGAATCCTCTGTCTCAGCAGACCATCATTTGAAAGCTGCTTCAGACTGGACAAGTAAATTTATCTACCCACCTTACGATTTCAGCATTGCAAATTCAATGGTTACCAATTTCCATACACCGGAATCTACTTTATTGGTTATGATTGCAGCATTTGCAGGATATGAAAATGTGATGAATGCTTATGAAGTTGCTGTAAAAGAAAAATATAGATTCTATAGCTATGGCGATGCCATGTTGATCATTTAGTCAGTTTTAGATAAACGATATCTCGAAACGTGGGTAGCAACAAACTATCCACGTTTTTTTAAATAATAACCTTTAATCTTCATCCATGAATTTTGTCATTATCGTTGCCGCCGGAACGGGAAGTCGTATGAATAGTGATCTACCAAAGCAATTTCTAGATTTAAACGGCTTACCGGTCATTATGCACACTATCAACCATTTTCAACAGTCATCGGATATTTCAGAAATTATCTTGGTCATCAGCAAAGAAATGGAAAAATTCTGGATGGAATTATGTGCAAAACTGAACTATGATACAGCGGTACATTTAACGTTTGGAGGTAGCACTCGTTTTCAGAGTGTAAAGAATGGTATTAAATATATCCAGGAAAATTTTAAAATAAAAACCAACGATTATATTGCTGTCCATGATGGAGCCCGTCCCATCGTGTCCACATCATTAATCAAGAGGGCGTTCCAAGGTGCCTATCAGCATCAAGCTATCGTTTTGGCGCAAAAAAGTGTCGAATCCATACGGATTGGCGACAATATTTCAAATCATGCGACCGACCGGAACCAGATTTGGCTAATACAGACTCCCCAGATCTTTCAAGCGGAATTATTGATAAGGGCTTACAATCAAAAAGAGGATCCTTTATTTACAGATGATGCATCAGTCGTCGAAAAAATAGGCAATCGCATTTCTATTGTAGAAGGAGATTCTAAAAATATAAAAATCACCTATCCGCAGGATCTACAAATTGCCCATTTTTATTTGAATTTGATGTAATAGTGGATAGATTAGGCGTTACCTCGGATTACGCGCAATAATACGACGATAATTGCAATCACCAATAGGATGTGAATAATATTCCCGCCCGCATAACCTCCAAAAAAGCTGATCGCCCAAATGATCACTAAAATAACGGCGATGATGTACAATAAATTTCCCATTTCTTTATAATTTAATACGTTGTTCTATTTGTGTATAAGTATAACAACGAGAAATGGACTATAGTTTTATATTAAATAGAATTGTCAAGATTGATCTGCAGTCTATCGTAAGCTAAATATATGTTTGGAGGTAACTCTTCTGAGACTTCAGCATGTAGGCCCATCCGGTGTCCAATATGCGTAAAATAGGTTTTTTCTGCTTGAATATCTTGTGCAAATTCAATGGCTTCCTGCAATGTCAAATGAGAAATATGGGATTCTTTTTGCAAAGCATTGACCACAAGAATTTTAACACCACTTAATAATTCTCTCGATTCTTGTGAAATAAACTTAGCATCTGTAATATAGGCAAAATCGTCTATCCTGAATCCAAGCACAGGCATCTTATAATGCAACACTTCAATGGGAATAATTTCCTTGCCAAACAAGAGCAATGGTTCGCCGGCTTTTATTTCCTCAAGATCTAATCGAGGAGCTCCCGGATATTTAATTTCTGTAAAAGCATAATAGAATTCACGCTTTAAAGCTTCGTGAAGCGCGTCTGTTCCATAAATCGAGATCGATGAATGCTGTTGATAATTAAATGCCCTAACATCATCCAAACCGGCTATATGATCTTTATGAGAATGCGTCATTAATACAGCATCAAGATGCATTACTTTCTCCCGCAGCATCTGGTAGCGAAAATCAGGACCTGTATCAATGACGAGCGTGTGATTATTATATTCAACAAGAATGGAAGAACGCAATCGCTTATCACGCTTGTCCTGAGATAGACAAACTTGACATTGGCAGGCAATGACGGGTACTCCCTGTGATGTTCCGGTTCCTAAAAATGTTACTCTCAAACTGCTGTTTTTGATTTCAATACCTCTTCATAAATCGGAAGTAGTTTTTCTGAAATAGTTGTTGCATCAATCTCAACATCCAAAAGAATATTCCATAAAGACTGGATCTTTATCTCCAAATTAGAGAACTTATTCACAACTACAACCTTTGTTGCCTGTAACATACAGGCCCCTGTACGAAATGAGCCCTTTTCATACCTAACTTTATAGCCCTGTTCTTTAAAAAATTCCTCTATCTTTACTAAACTACTCTGTGTAAACGGCAACAAAATCTCTCCTCCTTTTTAATTTCTTCCTCGGTATTCCAAACTTAGATAAATTTGCTTTTATTTACAAATAAATTCACTTTCATACATTTTTTGGAAATTGAAGACGATAGTAGAATTTCCTTTTTTAAACGGATAATGAATGTATCCAGATTGATCAATATCAATCAATCAACTTAAGAAGTTCATTACAAAAGGTATCCCAACTATATTTTTTCTTCTCATCAATGATATTTGTTCTGAATTGTTTCTCTTTATCATGGCGATAAAAAGACGCGATTCCCGTTGCGATACTATCAACATCGGGTTCTACCACATAGCCCACATAACCATCTTGTACCAATTCAGGAAGCCCCCCCACATTACTAACAATCATGGGCAAATCAAAGTGATAGGCCACCTGGGTAATGCCACTTTGTGTTGCACTGCGATAGGGCAATACGACGCAGTCAGCTGCCGAAAAATATCGACCAACTTCCTGATTCGGAATAAAATCGGTATGCATATAGATCGACTCCGCCAAATGATGTTTTTTAATAAGCGCTAAATAGGGAGCTGGATCTCCGTAGTACTCTCCTGCCAGCAATAATTTGATATTTAAATCCCGAAGCCGTGCATCTGCTAAGGCTTCCAACAGCATATCCAGACCTTTATAGTGTCGGATAAATCCAAAAAATAAAATAACCTTGTCTTTCGGGTCAATATGGAGCAATTTACGTGCTTCAGGTTTGCTCAAATGAACCCCATAATTATCATAAAGCGGATGCGGAGTATAGACGGCAGGTATCTGTGGGCCCAACATTTTTAAATCCGTCAGCACACTTTTACTCATCGTAACACAGGCATCAACCGATTTTAAGAAATACCGGATTAGCAACTTGTCTCCGAATCTTTGTTCATGAGGAATGATATTATCCGCAATGCAGACAATTTTAGTATGTTTATTTTTTCGTACCTGCCGTTGAATAGTGCCTAAGCAAGGACCAAAAAAGGGCATCCAAAAACGAACGATAAGTAGATCATATCGAGCATTCCGAAGTTCCCTTCCAACCCTAAGCCAATTCAGCGGATTGATCGAATTGACTTTAGTCTTAATATTCAGTCCAGTGGGAGCCGGCTCGTCTGAGTATTGGGATTTACCCGGAAAGAGAAAATTGGGATACTGTAAAGTAAACGAGTAAATATCCACCTCATGCCCCAATTCTTGGAAGTGAGCCGCCAATCGTTCGTTGAAAGAAGCAATTCCCCCGCCCCTCAGAGGATAAGCAGAGCCCAGAATCACAATGCGCATACTGAATTAAATGACTTTTTCAATTTGATAATCATTTCGCTCCGAACTACTTCTTGAAACCAGTTCCGCTAAAAATCCTGTCAAAAATAATTGGGTTCCTAGAATAATCGCTGTCAATGCAAAGAAAAATAAAGGTTGATCAGTAATATCCCTAAATGGAGTACCGCTGGCAATGCTCATTAGTTTGTGGCAGATTAAATAGATGGAGATAAATAAACCGGCCAAAAAGCTAATAACCCCCATGACACCAAAGAAATGCATAGGCCGTTTCGCAAATTTTCCAACAAAAAATATGGACAGCAAATCTAAAAAACCTTTAACAAAACGTCCCGGTCCAAATTTCGTTGTTCCGTATTTACGTGGATAATGTTGAACAATTTGTTCCTGGATATTTGTAAATCCGGCCCATTTTGCGATAACGGGAATATAGCGGTGCATCTCGCCATAGACCTCTATATTCTTCACTACTTCCTTTTTATAGGCTTTTAGACCGCAGTTAAAATCATGTAAATTATGAATCCCCGACATTGATCGCGTTACACCATTGAATAATTTGGTCGGAATTGTTTTTGTTAATGGATCATAGCGTTTTTGTTTCCAACCCGAGACCAGGTCGGCACCTTTATTCATAATTCGGTCATACAGTTCAGGGATCTCATCTGGACTATCCTGCAAATCTGCGTCCATTGTGATAACTACATCACCCTGCGCTGCCGCAAATCCAACATTTAATGCGGCGGATTTTCCATAGTTACGTCTGAATTTGATGGCCGAAATATTGCCATTTTGCAATTTTAAGTCTTCAATGATCTTCCAGGAGTTGTCTTTACTCCCATCATCAACCAAAATAATTTCATAAGAGAAATGATTGGCCGTCATTACCCGGTCAATCCAGGCAGTCAATTCGGGTAAAGATTCTTCTTCGTTAAATAACGGAACAACAACAGAAATATCCATGTGAATGTTAATCATGCTAAAAATGTACTATTTTAATACAAACAAAGGTATTACTTTTCTTAGCAATACCTTATGCGCTATATTTTATTTTATAAAAATCTACTTAGTAGGCTGCACAAATACAGGCTTTTCTCTTTTTGAAAGTGCAGACAATAACAATGCAAACACAAATTGGAACAACAATGTAATCGCAAGACCTTTAAAAATTTGGCCCAAGGTTATCTTCCCAATCGCCTCAACCTGTTTTTCTAATTCGGCAATTTTGGAATCAATGACCTCATCAGGTACATTATTCTTTTCCATATATTCAATGGTCACATTAATGGTATGGGTCACAACTTTCTCTTGTAAAGCAGGATTCACAAAATTTACATACACCTGTGTTCCAATGGTCGAAATAATCGTCGAAACAGCCAACATCATAAAAATGGATTTGAGCGCTACGGAAAAACTCCAGTAGCCTCCATTCGCTTTTCTAAGAGAAAAGGAAAACAATGCAGATATAATAACAAATATACCCGTATTGACAATAAATGACATAGACATAACTCCCCAGAAGGAATTCAGGTCTTTAACCACGAACAAAACGACTAATCCAAGAATAAAAGAAATTATGCCCAGAATGATGCCATAGATAATACTCTTTTTCTTGTTAATTACCGCATCGAATCCGGCATTGCTGGGGTTAATTGAATCTGCCATATTTATTTATTGTAATAAGTGCTAAGAACTTTATAAAGAGCCAAATCAAACGCTTTATTATTTGACGCCGCAGCATACTCCTCAAATTGTTTATCACTAGGTTTCAATTCACTAAAGAAACTCATTACCGGATAGAACAATTCATACACTTCGCTTCGAGGATTTACACCTTTCGCCACTTTCGCTATTTCAGCATATGGACTATCCACTAGAATCTGATTGGCGATGATATCTTCATAGATTTCATGCTCATCCTGAAATTCATCTTCATCAACCAATAAAAACTCCTTTAGGAAATCATCTAGTTCCGGTTCTATCTCATCATCTTTACATTCGCCTAAGTAAAGGAAAATATTCAACAATTCAGTTCCACGATCTATTGTCTCATCTTCGATTGCTTCCCATTCTTCTGAATCCAGGTAATCATCTTCAAGCTTGAGCACGTCATTCGAAAAGAAATTCATTAATAGTAAGTCAACATAGACCTCGCGAAGTTCGTCAAATAACGGATAATCGTCAAAAGATTGATCCAGAAGTTCTAATTTCTCCAGATAACTAGCTTCAGTATTAAATACTTGAATGATTTTTGCCAGAAATTCTGGGGCTGTATCAATCTCGTCAACTTTTCCATAATTTAAAATACCAGCTTCAACAGCAGCTTTTATGTTTGCTTCCATGGTTTAATCGTTTTTAATGATTTGATTATTATTGATGACCAATTCGACAGCCCCCTTTAATGTCTGTCCGAATAGTGGAGAGTTTTTTGATTTGGATTTATTTGTCTTTTCATCGAAATTCCAGGATTTCGCAAGGTCGAACAATACAAGATTTGCGGTAGCTCCTATTTTAATTTCCGGAACCGGCAAACCCAGGATTTGTCTTGGTCTAACCGAAAGACTGTTTACAATTTGCTCTTCGTTTAATCCAGCACGAACCAATAACGGTAATACGGTTTGTAATCCTATAATGCCATTTTTTGCGATATGAAACTCCACATTTTTAAATTCTATCTCCTGTGGAGTATGTTGTGATACTACCGCGTCTATTACACCTTCCTTTACACCTTTAATAAGCGCCTTGGCATCAGCTTTGGTTCTTAACGGCGGGCTGACTTTATAGTTACTATCAAAACCTATGATGTCTTCATCCGTAAAAACCAACTGATGAGCCGCCACGTCACAAGTTACCCGAAGCCCTTTTGCCTTTGCTTTTTTGATCAGATCCACAGCTTCAGGTGTACTGATTGAAGCAAAATGTATTGGAGCTTCCGTGTATTCGGCAAGATACAGATCACGGGACACCATTAATGATTCTGCGAGATTAGGAATTCCTTTCATTCCTAAATAGGTGCTCATCGCCCCTTCATTCATTTTATTTCCTCCTGCCATAGACTCATCTTCGGCATGTGAAAAGATCAGTCCTTCGAATCCTTTAGCATACAACAACGCTCTGCTCATTAAGCCCGCTTGTTGCACACTTCTATTTCCATCACTGAAAGCTACCGCCCCATTCTGCTTCATATCATAGAGCTCGGCCATTTCTTTACCTTCCCGCTTCTTGCTAATTGCACCAATAGGATGTACATCGACAATATTTCCTTTCGCAGCATTGACTACAAGCGCTACTTCAGATCGGCTCTGAATTGCTGGTTCCGTATTAGGCATCACCGCAACGGCAGTAAAACCTCCAGCAGCGGCAGCGGCTGTCCCAGTTTGGATATCTTCTTTTGTTTCTAAACCCGGCTCCCCAAAATTGGCATGTAAATCGAAAAATCCGGGCGATAACAGCTTACCCGTTCCGTCGATGGTCTCTACGTTTTTATCAGCTACTTTGATGGTATTTCCAATCTGCGTAATCTTTCCTTTTTCGATGAATATGTCAACAGTCTGCTGATGATGTTCGTTACCAGGCAAAATTACTTTAACAGAAGTAATCAATAAGCTTTTCATATATGAATGTGATTGAAATTAATAGGATACAAATTGTCTGTTGAAGCATATAGGGTGTTTTGTGATGACAAACAAAAAAAAGATTTATCACTATAGATTGTATAGCTATAAACAGAGTTTTCGCGTGATGCCTTTGATTGCTTCATTTCGAGAAACAAAGTTACAAAATACAATTTTATTATAGAACACTAAAAATAGATTTCAGTAAACATTCACTAGGAGTTTTCCCCCCATTGATAATGTTTAAAATCAAATCCGGCTAAACTCAAAATTCGATCGACCACTGTCTCAGCCAACTCTTCCAATGTTTTGGGTAGGCTATAGAATGACGGAGAAGCTGGACAAATGATCCCTCCCGCCTCAGTGACAAGTTTCATATTCTGAATATGGATAATACTTAACGGCGTCTCACGTGTAACCAAAATAAGCTTTCGCCGCTCCTTTAACATCACATCCGCAGCACGCGTAGTCAGATCCGATGAAGTTCCATACGCAATTCGTGATAAGGTCCCCATAGAACAGGGGCAAACTATCATTGTATCGAAACGCGCTGAACCTGATGCAAAGGGAGCAAAAAAATCATTTTTATCATAGAATTTAAAAGGGACATCCTGATAGCTCTCATCGCCCAATTCGGCTCGCCAGACATCCTTCGCATTATTTGACATCACAATGCCAACCTCTGTGATCTGTGATCTTAGCGAATTCAGTTTTTCCAGCAACAACTTCGCATATATAGAGCCACTCGCTCCAGTAATAGCAACAACAATCTTTCTTTTGGACATTTCTTTTAAATATAAAACAAAGCTATAAAAAAAGGGTCGAAGTGAGAAACACTCGACCCTACATCTACCTATGAAAAACATGCCCTTGGGAGGGGCTTAACAAAAGTACATCTACTTTTTAATTTTCAAAAATATTATATGAATTACTACACATTTGTGTATATAAATTTAAAAAAAATGCCTATTTCAGCAGGATTCGCATCTGTATAATCATTCAATTTTTGATCTCCCAAAACTTTTTCGTCATTTTATGACCTCTAAATACAGCAAATAAATTGGCTATCCAAACGTTTATTTTTCATTAATAAAACTTATTTTAGTGGAAGAGTTACGCAATTACATTTGAAAAATGAACCTTTCTGTTTTAGAGCAATATATTGAAGAGGGCAAAAGTCATGACATCGATTTATTATTGATTGGAAATCCCGAATTATTACAAGAGACAACCAGTCATGGTATTTCACCCTTATTATTAGCATGTTATTATAACAAACCACAAATTGTCCGAATCCTGCTGCAGCATACCAAAACAATGACGATCCATGAGGCTTGTGCTGCAGGGTTGACATCGTACGTAGAAGCTATTATCCATCAAGCTCCATCCGTTGTCAACGAATGGTCGTCCCATGGTTTTACACCTTTGTTACTGGCAACCTATTTCAACAAAGCTGATATCGTCCGTCTGTTACTTTCCAAAAAAGTAAACCCGAATGTAGCCAGTAGAAACGAACAACTTACCTATCCCTTACATATTGCCGCATCCAATAATAACGAGGAAATCGGTAAAATGCTGATTGAGGCCGATGCCGATGTCAATGCCGTTCAGGCAACAGGTGAAACGGCTTTACATTTTGCCGCCCAATTCGGAAATATTGACTTCATTGTAGCCCTATTGGAATTTGGCGCAGATACCAAGATTGTCAACCTGGCAGGACTGGCTCCGGCAGATCTCGCTTCGGAAAAAGGATATAAAGAAATCGCCGAAATACTCTCGAGTTAGCCACTTCGTAAAATTTCGGCACCAATCCTGCAACAAAGACATTGTTTTCTATCGCAGTATAATTTCTTCAACTGCAATATGGCCTGACTTTGCGATGCGTTTTCTGCAAGCCATTCGAATTCCCCAAATCTTCTTATGACCGTATTTTTTTCTGCGGGTAACCTTTCCAAAAAGTGAATCGCTCTATCGATATATTTCTCAATGCCAAAATATTTGCCATAAGCAAAAAGAAACAGTACAACAACATTAATAAGAAGAACATCGATCGTACCCTTCCCTATCTTCCCTGAGTGACCAACGGAAGGTTTTCCTCCTAACGAAAAACGATATTTCCAATATTCATTTAATTCGTTAATTTGAAACAACGATCGTGCTTCCTCGATACTCTCCAGATTTAAAATCCTTGAAAGACTTAATGATTTTTGGCTAAACAAGGCGATCAGTTGGGCTATACGAAGTTCAGGAAAATTGTAGGGCCTCATTCTCAACTTTTTCCACCCGCCGTTAACCAGCGTGATCTGATGAACATTTTGTTGATAACTAAACTCTTTATAGAGCATATTCACATATCCGTCCTCTCCATCACTGGACAAAAAACCAGCTGTGCCAAAAAAAATTGCTTCGATCTTCAAGGTATCAGAACGATATTTTTGCAATAGAGGTAATGGAAGTTTCTCCCCAAGTTCGTGAAATGTCTCGGCGTTCACTTTCAGCCCCATACTCCTACACATCCAGATCCAGAACACCTTCTCCCAATCGCTTTCATAATCAGCCAACAGATTAAAGATCGCCTGAACTTTCATTTCCAGACGTTCGTAGGATAAGGCGTCCAGCCACATTGTCTTCTTTAAAGCACTAACGGAATGGAGCTGTGACTGACAAGGAATCCAGTTTGTGGTATTCATCATTGTCGAGTATTTATCGAGTAAGTGCTGATCTACATATTCAGAGAGCAACATCGTTGGGATTACAGTTCCATCCTTTCGGTGTATGGTTTTATCATTTATCCACACAACATGAAGTATGACATTATTATAAGTTTCATCATCCTGATGATGATGTCGGTCCCAATCCGACGAACGAATATGCATTTCAATATTTCCGTACCATTCTTTGTCTCCAAGGATGATATGAGACATCAAAAAGTCTGGCCCTGCATTCAGATTATGCTGACCAAGGTTTATCACCGTCAGTGGCTCTCCATTACTGGCTTGCAATCCTATCGCATTGAATAGCCTTAGTTTCCAGATAAACTGCATTAAGTTTTCTGTCACCATAATTGTATTCTAAAAAATCAGATCAAGTAGATCAAAGGTTTATAATTTTTTAAATATACAATTTATTGGAATTATTTCACATAGATCGTAAGCAAATCACTGGAAATCAAATATTTTTCAAAAACCTCACCTATTAATTGGGGAGCGGGCACGCCAGCACGCAGTTCTGTATCGGACTGGAATACGCGCGCCTCATCCCAAAGGCCTGCATCAATAAAAGTTTGTAACGTCTTCGCTCCGCCCTCAATAATAATAGACTGCACGTCCATCAAATATAATTGATAAAGGATATTTTGAGGCAAATAGAGCCCATAGTTTTCAAGTTCAATATGTTTTATATGCCCTTGCCAATCCGTTTTTTTTGCATTAAATACAATGGTTTCAGCTTCTTCGCTAAAGATGTTGGCCGTAGGGGAAATAACCAGGTCTCGATCTATTAACACACGGATTGGATTTTTACCTTTCCAATGCCTCACGGTTAAACTAGGATTATCCGATTGAGCAGTATTGGTTCCCACCAAAATTGCATCCTCTTCTGCCCGCCAACGATGGTTCAATTGCTGACTAGCCGCGTTGCTGATCCATACCTGTTTATCTTCTTTCCCTATCAAACCATCTTTAGATTGCGCCCATTTCAAAATAACATATGGGCGATGTTGGCTAATCCGTGTAAAAAAACGGCGATTAACCCAGATAGCCTCTTTCTCTAAAAGCCCGATTTCTACCTCAATACCTGCTGCTCTGAGTATTTCAACGCCTCTGCCATTGACTTTGGCATAGGGATCCAAGCAGGCTATAAAGATCTTTAGCGGTTTTAGTTCAGCAATCAGATTGGCACAAGGAGGTGTTTTACCATAATGGGCGCAGGGTTCAAGACTGACATAGAATGTGCTTGCAGCCAATAAATCCTTTGCATTATCTCCATATTTGTCCATCACCTGACTAACGGCATTTACTTCAGCATGCGGACCGCCGTAAGGCGAAGTGTACCCTTCTCCTATGATCTGGCCCTCATGGACAATAACGGCACCAACCATAGGGTTCGGGCTCACAGATCCCGCCCCTAGCTGAGCGAGGTCCAAACAACGTTGCATATATTGCTTGTGCATATTCATAATGCAAATCTATGAAAATCGTACCTTTGACGCATGAGAATACTTCAAGATTTCGAATTATCGTTTCAGCATGAATTAAAGTCCATATATGACAATGGAGAAATAAAATCCATATTTCTACTTGTCGTGGAAGAATTATTGGGTATAAAAAGAATAGCCTATCAACAGCATAAAGGTGATTTAATATCAGAAACAGATTCTGTCCGCTTTTTGAATATTTTACAGGATCTCAAAAAAAGCAGGCCTATACAATATATCTTAAATAGAGCAGATTTTTATGGTGAGTTATTTGAAGTCAACGAATCGGTCTTGATACCAAGACAAGAAACGGAGGAATTGGTTGATTTAATTATAAAAACGCATACTAACTCATCTCGGTTAAAGGTTATTGATATCGGAACAGGTTCAGGCTGCATCCCTATTATCCTGTCAAAATACTTAAATGAGGCAAAGGTGACCACAGTGGATATTTCCAAAGAAGCCATTCATACCGCTCAAAAAAATGCCCAACGGCTCGGGCAACCGGTGCATTTCATAAATGCCGATATTTTAGAGTGGGATTACATATTTTCAGACCAACAATACGATATTATTGTTTCTAATCCCCCTTATATCACCCCAAAAGAAAAACAGCACATGCAGCAAAATGTATTAGATTACGAACCTGAACTCGCTTTGTTCATTGAAGAAAGTGCACCGTTGATCTTTTATGACGTAATTTCATCTTTTGCATTAAAACATTTGGTGCCTAATGGCGATCTCTATTTCGAAATTAATCAATATTTAGGTTCCGAAACGAAGGATCTCATCGAGAAAAAGGGCTTCCAACAAGTACAACTGATTAAGGATATCCATGGTGCTGACCGGATAATCCATGCGAAGAAGAAAGTCTAAAAAAAATAATCTTTTTATTTATTAGACAGTTAAGCTCAAGTAAGCAAATTTAAAAGCCGATTATTTGGAGCGTATAGAAAGAATTTCTACCTTTGCATCACTTTCAAAAACAGAAAGGATTCCGTAGCTCAGCTGGTAGAGCAATACACTTTTAATGTATGGGTCCTGGGTTCGAATCCCAGCGGGATCACAAAGAAAAAAGCTAATCAAACGATTAGCTTTTTCTTGTTAAAGAGATAAGGATTCGAAAGAAGGGTCGGCAGGGTTCGATCCTATGGAGGCTCAAGGATCTGCGCGGGAAACGTGCGGCTGAGCCAATCCCAGCGGGATCACAAAGAAAAAAGCTAATCAAACGATTAGCTTTTTCTTGTTAAAGAGATAAGGATTCGAAAGAAGGGTCGGCAGAATTCGATCCTATGGAGGCTCAAGGATCTGCGCGGGAAATGTGCGGCTGTAGATTTTTTTTATTTAACGGAATTGAGGCTATTCACTCCATACTATGTACAGTAGCAGTCTCAGGTTTATAGGACTTAGCTAATTTCGATAACATAAATCCGACAACCATCAAACAAATAATTCCCACTGAAAGACCTACTTGCAAAGCCAACAGATAATTATTTTTAAAATAATTACTATCAAGTACGGTATAGAATATTCCGCCTATTATACTAATCCCCAGTGAAGATGCTATCTGTTGAAACGTAGAAAATATTCCAGAAGCTGCTCCAGCATCCTTTTCTTCGACGTTATCCAGTACTATATTTAATAGAAATGGAAGCACTAAACCGTTTCCCAATCCATATAGTCCCAAAAATAGCATAGAAACAAAGGGAATGTCTTTATGTGAAAAATATATAATTTGTAACACGAACGATATTAAGATAATGATCAAACCTAATTGCAGAACTCGCTTACCATATTTAGGTAGTAGTTTTCCTGCAAATGCAGATGAAATCATAAATAAAATAGCGTGCGGAATAAAATACATACCACAAGCTAGTGCTGAAATTCCCAAACCGTTTTGTAAATAAACAGCAACAATCAGTAAATAGGCAGTATGTAGCATAAAATGAAATAGTACTGCAAATAATCCTATTTTAAAATCTTTTAACTTAAATAATGAAATATCGATTAAAGGATCCTGTTTGTTCAGTAGCTTGTTTTTTTGAACAGCAATAAACCTAAGCAAAAATATAATGGACAAAGAAGCGAGTATATAAAACCACAGCGGAAATCCATCTTCCCTACCTTCAGTCAGGGCGTATATCATGCAAGCCAAACCAATAGTTAAATAGATAGCCCCATTATAATCGAATCTTACTTTTTCTAATTTTGGCGTTTCGGTTAAATAACGATGGATGGCAAATAGAGATAATATACCGACTGGGAGATTAATAAAAAATATTAATCGCCAACCATCAATTAGAAAATGTGTTTCAGCCAAGTATCCGCCTAAAACTTGTCCAATAATGGCAGCAATACTTAATGTTATGCCATACCAGCCAATCGCAATTGCTCTTTCTTTGCTTTCTGTGAACAAAACTTGTATTAATGAAATAGATTGCGTTACCATGAACGCCGAACTCACACCTTGAAAAAACCGAGCAATATTTAATTGATTTGCATTTTGGCTTAAGCCACAAATACACGATGTGATTGTAAAGGCGAACATTCCCCAAAAGAATACTTTCTTTTTACCCAGGAAATCACCAGCTCTTGCTCCAGTTATTAGAAAACAAGCACTTCCCAATAAATAAGAAGCAATTACTAATTGTATTTCGCCATCTGAAGCATGTAAATTTGTTTTAATAGTTGGAATTGCAATATTGATTATAAAAATATCAATAACATACAACAAGGGGGCGGTAAGCACAATAAGGAGTGCCAACCACTTATTTACAGTAGTTTTCATAGAGATAAAAGATTGATAATCGTTGAAAAAAGGTATACTAAGAATGCTGACTTTCTAGTTCTAGAAGCCATTTTTTTCGCCAGATTCCCCCACCGTAGCCTACGAGACTTCCGTTTGCGCCGACGACACGATGGCAGGGAATTAGTATGGAAATTTTGTTCATCCCATTGGCATTTGCAACAGCTCGAATAGATTCCGGACGACCTATATAATCGGCTTGTTGCTTATAGGATTTTGTTTCGCCATACGGAATATCTTTAAGAGCTCTCCAAACCTTATTTTGAAATTCCGAGCCAGGAGTATGCAGAGGGACTGTAAATTCTTTTCGTTTTCCCTCAAAGTATTCATTAAGCTCTTTTTCTAGTAAATCGAAATGCAAACTACTACCCTGAATAATGGTTGCATTTAGTGCCTTTGCAAGTGATTTAAACTCCCCTTCGAGCATTTTACGATCCGTAAACTCCAATAAGCAAATACCTACCTCCGTCGCACAGGCATACATGGTACCCAAAGGGGTTTCGATTCGTTTTAGATCAATAATATTTTGCTGTTTACTATTTTTAGGAGAAACCCCAAAAATTTGCTTAAAAGAATCTCCAAATCCACTTAACGAATCAAAGCCCGAATTGAAAGCAACATCTGTTACAGATTCTCCATTTTGAATTTTCTTAAATGCCGAATTAATTCTATACATGCGCTGATAAGCTTGAAAAGTGATTCCATGATTTTTTAAAAACCATCGCCTTAATTGATTAGGCTCTACACCACGCTGACGTAAATCATAGTCTTTAAACTTCAAACTTGGGTCAACAGACAGTTCGTCAATAATTTGTTTGATGTATTGAGGCGTTTCATTTAACAATTCAAGGGGACGACAAACTTTACAAGCTCTATATCCTTTTAAGATACATTCCTTTGTAGATTTAAAAAATTCAATATTCTCCGGCTTCGGTTTTCGTGCGGTACACGATGGACGACAAAATATACCCGTTGTTTTAACTGCAGTAAAAAAGATGCCTTCATAATTTATATCTTTTGCAATAATTGCTTTATACATTTGTTCAAAGCTCATTTCCATGATTGCTATTATTTATAATTATGAAACAAATTTATTGGTAACGCTTTCCTTTGACAACCGAAAAATTAACAAGTATTTTTTTATCAATAAATTTTGATTTACCTAGAAATTGTAGTTTCAAGGTATTTGCCTGATTTCAGTATGAATTAAAATTAACAAATATTGCGCTAGCTGTTAAGCAGAACAAGCTGATTTCATGCACACATGTAAGTCTGTTCATATTTCACGTGGTGGATTTTATTAGGTAGCACTTTGTAATGATGAGAATTCATCTTTTTCCTCTTCAACTATTAAAAAGATTTCAGAAGATTAGGAAAGAATACTAGATATTGTTTCCATGCAAAAAATAAATTAAACGTCTAAGATCTCCCAATAATGAATCATTTTTATCCCATCGGGATTACAAAGGAAAAGCTAATCAAACGATTAGCTTTTCTTGTTTATAGCCTCAAAACCTTTTTTACCAGCCCGGATTTTGTAAAAGCTTCCCATTATATAAAGCTACCTCCCTGGTTGGCAAAGGCCGTAGATAATGTTTATCAGGATCAAATTTCCTTGCCGAAGCAGGTTGAACGATCAGAAAACCATTCGCATCAGTTCTGGCTTGGAAGCCTGCTCCATTATATGGCGCAATATTCTGCCATGCCGAACCTTTGATCTTTATCCCTTTAATATCCTGAATCATTTCACTTTCAGCTGTTTTCCAACGCCTGATATCATCATAGCGAAAGCCCTCTAGCGCGAACTCCACATTCCGCTCCCGCCTTAGCTCCGTTCTCATATCCAACCCATTGGCAGATAAAAATTCATTTTTCAAAGCTGGCATCCCCGCTCTAGCACGCAACAGGTTTACTGTTTTGTCAAGTTCAGCATCAGACAGCTTACCATTCTTTTCATATAGCGCCTCTGCATAGCTCAGCAATACTTCGGCATATCGGATAATATGACAGTCATAACCGAAATTATCACCATTGTTAGTATTCCCATATACATTTTCTGAAAGGTATTTGTAGGTGATATAACCGGTATTGGCATTGCGCTGTGGTGAATTAGGCCAGTTTACAACAGGAACAATCGGATTGAAAACTTCAATAATGGCAGTACCGGGAATCAGTAAAGTCATGGTCATTCTTGGATCCCGGTTATCAAATTCGGAACTTACCGTCTGATAGCCTTTAAATTGACCGGATTTTGTTATCGGCAGCCCATCTTTACACAAATACATATCCGCCAACTTCTTAGTGGCCAGGTAGCATACTGTACCCACCACCGAATAAGGATATTGCTGCCCAGAAATATTGACTTCATATCGGCGATCCAATATACTTTCCTTTGAATCGTCCCCTTCCTCAATAAAAAGGTAACGGTAACTTTGGGCTCCTTTACCAGTAAACAATGCATATTCACCACTATTGATGACCTGCTCCGCCGCAGTAATAGCCATATTTAAATAATCAAGACCATTACCATTTCTGAATTTCTGCCATGTCCCTTCGAACAAGGCAATTCTTGCTTTTAAAGATTCTGCGCTACCCTTGGTAATACGTCCCACATCCGATACCGAAAGTGCACTCTTGACAGGAAGGTCTGCTACCGCATCGCTAAGATCCTTCAATATGAAATCCACTGTTTCCTTTCTTTCGGACCTTGCAGTATACAGGTCGGGATCATTAACATCGAGCACTTTGGTAATCAATGGCACACCGCCATACAGACGAAATAACAGCCAGTAATTATATGCCCGAAAAAACTTGGCTTCTGCAACATAGTTTTTAATACCAGGATCAGTCAATCCTTCACCTTTGGCAATAATATTATTGGCGTTGCGGATATAATAATAGGCATTCGTCCAAGTCGAAGATACATCTGGCGGCAAATAATCACCATCACTGATGGCATTCGCCACATTGAAAGCAATATCAGATTCTGTATCACTGAAATTAAAACCAACAAGGGAATTGTACAGACCATTAGCCCCTAGTTTAAAATCTGCGGCAGTTTTATAGAAAGTAACATCGGACAGCGTGTCCTTTGGCTTCAGATCCAGTGTCTTTTTACAACCGGTCATGAGCAGGCCACATAACAATAGTATAGAAAAATGTTTCATGACAATATCTTTTTGAATAGATTCTTAAAATTTAATATTCAGTCCCACAGAACTTACTCTGGTAAAAGGATAAGTAACCTCGTTTGAGTTTTGATACCCCTCTTCCGGATCAAACGAACGCCCCCAAGTACCTTTAGAGAAGGTAAATAGATCTTGGCCACTAACATACAAACGGATACCATTCAGCCGTAGGCGTTTACAGAAAACTTCCGGCACATTATAGCCCAGTGTAATCACCTTGACTCTTAGATAAGAGAGGGCATTTACCCGCATGGAAGAGTATTGCCAGTTATAGTTCAGCAAATTGTCAAAACCTACTGAACCCGGAATCAAGCGGGGATACTTGGCATCTGTATGCTCTGGGGTCCATGATTTTTTATAGAAATATTCCAAAGGCTGAAAGTAAATAGCACTCATAGGAACGGCAAAAGAACCATCCCTTATATTCACCTGTTTCCCAACACCTTGCAGCATCAACGATAGATCGAAATTGGAATAGGCCAGGTTAAAATTTAGAGAGAAAGTATATCTTGGCAAAATACTACCTAGGTTTACCATATCCCCTTTCGACCCCTTGACCGGATCACCGTACGCTGTGATCTTTCCATCTCCATCCACGTCTTTATACATCATATCGCCCACTCCAATATTAGAGGGAATGCCTCCTAGTTTCTTATATTCTGCCAATTGTTCCGCATTCTGAATGATGCCTGCAGCTTCATACCCAAAATAACTATTCAAAGAATATCCCTGGTGCGCAAAATTCAACCCTTGTTTTAACACGTCATTCCCTTTTAGTTCCACAAGTTTGTTTTTACTATCGTTGAGGATACCGGTCACGCTATATCTAAATTTACCGACTTGGTCCTTCCAGCCAAGTGAAAGGTCAAAACCTCGCGTAACCAAATGACCAAGATTTTGGCTTGGGGGTGTTCCCCCAAGGGTAACCGGCACCTGTACATTCACCAACATATTCCTGTTCTGTTTATCGTAAACATCAAAACTTCCGGTCAAACGGTTATCCATAAAACCAAAATCAAGTCCAAAGTTGGTGGTCTCAATCGTTTCCCATGTCCTGGTCGTTGACGCAATTCCAGAAACTGCCCCTGGTAATCTGGCATTTGGAGCTCCAAGAGGGTAACCTCCACTGATAGAAACAAGTGGAATATATCCGTAATTACCGAATGCACCGATCTCCTGATTACCGGCTTTACCCCAAGACGCCCTAAATTTTAGGTTATCTATAAAATTTAATGACTTTATGAATTTTTCCTGACCTAGATTATAAGCTGCAGAAACGGCGGGAAATACTGCGCTCCATCGCTGGTCCGGCGCAAACTTAGAACTTCCGTCTATACGAAGAGTAGCATCCAGGAACAATTTATTTTTGAACGTATAACTCAACCTACTGAAATAAGAGTCTAATGCCCAATCGGTATCATAACCGCTTAAGTTTGTATAATCAGCTTTGGTTTGATCGGCCAGTCCAAGGGCAAAAATCTCATTTCCCGGAAAGTTGGATGCGCTCACTGACTGACCTAGATCGGTATATTTCTCAAAAGAAGTACCAGCCATCAAATTGAAATTATGCTCGCCGAAAGTCCTGGCATATTCCAGAAAACCGGTATAAGATCTATAAATATTCCTGTTACTGATGTAATAAGCTGAATTTAGCGGGTTCCTATACCCCTGCAGACCACCTTCATAATTGTATTCGGTAAAAGTTCTATAATTTCCATTATCATAGTAATTATTATTGGTCACTCCCACCTGGCCCGTCAGCTTCAATCCTTTTAACAACTCTACATCAGCCTTCACATTAAAAGCAAACCCAGAAGAATTTGTCTGCCGCTTACCGCCTTCTTCTAATTCCTGTGCAGGATTTACATACCCCTGATAAGTATAATACTGTCCAAGAGGATTTCTTAAAGGCACAAAATTGAATATCCGTGGTATATTATGCATGACATCCGCAATCGAAGAAGGTTCATGGATAATATCATTACTGTAACTGTTTCTGGTCTGTACATTGATTTTGTCCAAGAGCTTAAAGTCGTAGTTCATACGGAGGTTATAACGGTTGGTGTAGTTTTTCCCATAATTAAATACCCCATTATCATTCGTATAACCAGCAGAAAACAAATACGAACTGTTTTCCCCGCCTCCATTCACGCTCAGATTATGGTTCTGCTGTATCGCATTTCCATAGACAATTTTGTTCCAGTCATTATCTGTATAAAATCCAGGATAGTCCTGTAGATAGGTTACCCAACCTGCTTTGGGATCTGGAGACGCACCTTGTTTAATCTTATCCATTACTCCGGCGGGCAGGCCTTCCAGTCCCACATTCTTCAGGGATTCATCTGTCATTTCGGCAAACTGTAGGGTTGATGTTACTTTCTTGAGAAAGTCCGGCGTTTTAACTCCAAAATTTCCGGAATAACTGACCTGCGGAATACCTTTTGCGCCTTTCTTTGTCGTAATTAGCACTACTCCATCAGCTGCACGCGCACCGTAAATCGATGCGGCAGCATCTTTTAATACGGTAACACTTGCGATATCATTTGGGTTTAGACTATAAATATCCCCATTTACTCCATCGATAAGCACCAATGGCTTATTTCCGTTCACAGAAGAAAAACCTCTGATCTGCAGATCGTAGCCTTGGCGCCCTGGCTGTCCACTGCTCCGCACTACTGTTAAACCCGAAACCGCTCCCTGTAAAGCACTGGAGGCATTCACCAAAGGCCGGGACTCAAATGCTTTGCTGTCGATCTGGGAAATAGAACCTGTAACGGAAGCCTTATCCTTGGTCGTATAGCCTACAACAATGACCTCCTTGAGCTTTGAATCATCCGCCGCTAATGTAACATCTATTGTGGACCGACCTCCAACAGCTTCCTCTTTTTCGGTATAGCCTATAAATTTGAAGGCCAGAATGCCTTCTGTTCTTGGCAGTTTAATGGTATACTGACCTTGTGCATTGGAAACTGAACCGATCTTCGTCCCTTTTAGTAATACGGAGGCTCCTGACAAAGGCGTGCCAAGATGGTCTGTGATCTTTCCTCGAACAGTGAGGGTGTCGGCGCGCCTTTTATCTGAAATATAGATAGACCGCTTAGTTTCTGCATGCAGCATACCCGATGACAACGGGAACAATAAGACCAAGCCTGATATCACTTTTAGTGGCTTTATCCCAACTGTTCGTTTTGGTAAAAAAAAATTCATACGTTTACAAAGTTTGGTTAAAGTTGAACTTAGGTTCACTGTAAAGCTATAAACAAACGTTTGCGTAAAACATGGACGGATATTTTATAAAGATGGATTATTTTACGATAACCAATTCCTATGATCGAAAAGAAAAAAGATGGATTCGACGGCCAACGGGCCATAGTACTGCCTCGAACTATTCTATCAAAATACTGTAGTCGCAACCCACTCATAGCCGGCGCCTATCTGACGGATATTGGCTATTACCCGAAAGCCAAATTTCACTATAGAATGCGTGCGCAAGGGATAGACCAACATATTCTGATCTATAATATAGAAGGATTTGGCTGGGCCAAGGTAGGAAATAAAAAATTTCTAATTAGTCCTGGTGATTTCTTTATTATTCCCGCTGGAGAAGCCAACTGTTATGCTGCAGACGAAAATAATCCATGGTCAATTTACTGGATCCACTTTAAGGGCCAAACTGCCGATGCATTTATACAAACCTATTTCCAAAGAGCTGGAACCTATTTTGGCCGACTTCCTTATAATGAGCACCGCATTCATCTTTTTAATGAATTATATAAACACTTAGAACGTGGCTACAGCCGTGACAACCTAAGCTATGTCAATATGCTGTTGTTGCATTTCCTGTCTTCCTTTCTGTTCGACCCTATTTTTAATGAAGCTTCTTCAATAGATAATGAGACTGATGTTATCCATCAGTCCATCTTATACATGCAACAAAATATGTCATCCATACTTACTCTTCAGAATATCTCCGCTCATGTGCATATTTCCATGTCGCACTATGCATTTTTGTTCAAAAAGAAAACAGGCTTTTCACCGATAGAGTATTTCAATCATCTCAAGATTCAGAAAGCCTGTCAATACCTACAGTTCACTTCCATGCGCATAAAAGAAATTGCCTATCAGTTAGGTATTGAAGACCCTTATTATTTCTCCCGCTTATTCGCCAAGGTAATGGGCATATCACCGAAGGAATACCGAAATAAATATATTAGCAAAACATAAAATAGTCCATGCCTTTGCTCCTTTTTATCGAATCGCCTTATTTGATGGACAAAAAAACGAATTATATCCAGCGATCAGCTCAATTAGTATACTTAACGATTAACTGCTCCGATCTGACTTTATCACATTCTCTGACTCTGTTATTTTTACTCGCAACACGATCTAAACAATTCGGAACTGTTCCAAATCAACAGTTCTGCTCTTACAATACGTATTGACTTGACCTTAAGCACGCCCATCACTTTATTTTTGCAGCGCAGCCGCCTCTTCCTAATGATAATGTAAAGTGTACGTAAACCGAAAGAACAAGCTACTCGCACGATAATTAATATATTGAAAACTATTTACATTTTAAATTGTCGTTATTACATAGAAACAAATAATTAATAGATACATTATGAAAAAAATAGCGCTTTTCTCCCTGATGTCAAGTACTCTTTTATTAATGACGAGTTGCTCCGTGATAGAGAGTATTTTTAAAGCCGGTGTTTGGACAGGTATACTCATTGTTGTTGTTGTCGTTGCGCTAGTCATCTGGCTAATCAGTAAGCTTTTCGGTGGGTCAAAATAATACACGGGACAGAATCTTTCCTGAAATCTGAAAGATTCTGTATCCGCTTTTCATGTTCGCTGCTTTTTCCCAAACCTCTCTTCCCCACAGCGGTAAATACGCTTTTCTATCGAATCATAGTCGTTTTTGCAAACTTCATTTGAAAAACTTTTTTTTATCTTATCTTTATAATTTTATAATTCATCATCTGAATACAATTAAACCAGCGAAGCAGCATTCATAATATATTTTCATCCCTATTTCAATAGCGGATAGCACATGAATAATGATAAAATAAAGGAGAGGAAAGAGAACATGAAAAGAGTTACCTTAAAAGAGATTGGAAAGCAATTAAACCTTTCACCGGGAACTATTTCCAAAGCGCTTAATGATAGTCATGAAATCAGTGCGGAAACAAAAAAAATGATTTTAGCCTATACGCAGAAGATCAACTACATACCAAACTTCTCGGCAAAAAGCCTGAAAACGGGGCGTTCAAACACATTGGCTATTATCGTTCCTTTTATTTCAAGTTCATTTTTCTTTGATTTCTACGAAGAAATCTCCCTTACATTATCCAAAACAAATTACCAGCTCATATTACTCCAGACGTTCAACGATGAAAAAAAAGAAAAAGAGGCCTTAGAACTCTGCGTGCAAAGTAATATCGATGGTATAATTATTTCTCCTGTAAAAAATGATTCCAGCTTATCCCTTCTGATGTATATCATGGACCAAATATGTCCGATTATTATTTTTGACCGGATAAATCACCAACTTGATACTTTTAAAATTGGTATCCAAAACAATAAAGTAATCTATCAAGCCACAGAAGAAATGATAAAAAATGGCCGTAAAAACATTATTTTACTGCTATGTAAAGATATCGGAGGGAACGCCAGCAGAATTAAGGGCTACAGAGACGCACTTTTCAATTGCTCTATTCCCTATAACGAGCAAAATATTGTAGAAATATCATATTCAAGCCCCAAAGATGATATTGACGAGGAACTCGAAAGAAAAATAAGTGGCTTATTGAGCAGTTCATCCCCTCCAGATGCCCTTCTATCGACAACGGACACCTTGTCGCTCAAAGTATTACATATATTAAATAAACTTGCGGTAAAAATTCCAGAAAACATGAATTTAATCGGCTTCAGCAACACACCTTTTGCAAATAGCTTAAACCCATCGTTGACAACGATTACCCAACCTACACGTCTTATGGCAGATAAATCTGTAGAGCTACTGCTCGAAATGTTGAAAAAGAGAAATAAAAAGAATTATTTTGAATTTGAAACTTATTTTCTAGACTGCAAGATTGAGCATCGAAAATCAACTTCTGTATTTCCCGGATAATCATGATCCATTTTTGGATCCATACAAAAAAGATATTACGTCTGTCAGCAACTTAACACCATTATATTCATTTATAAACATAAATTTCAATATGTCATTCGATTCCGATAACCATCCAGCACAAAACTCAAGGAGATTATTCCTAAAGAAATCCGGCATTATTGCCCTCGGAAGTTCCCTTCCTACCTCCTCATTGTTATCTTTTACAAGGCAATCAAAAGACCAAGTCATTAAAGTCGGACTAATAGGCTGTGGCGGCCGAGGCACAGGTGCTGCAATCCAAGCCTTACAGGCTGATGCAAACTGTCAGATTACTGCTATGGCAGATGTTTTCCAGGACCGTATGGACGAATCCTATGCCGCTTTGATGGAAGTTCGCCCAAAACAGGTAAAAGTTGATAAAAACAACAAGTTCCTAGGTTTCGATGCCTTTGAAAAAGTCATTAATAGTGATGTAGATGTGGTATTGCTCACCTCCCCACCAGCATTTAGACCACTACATTTAAAAGCTGCCGTTAATGCAAAAAAACATATCTTTTGTGAAAAACCTATGGCTGTTGACGTACCGGGACTGCATAGCGTGTTGCAATCGGTAAAAAAAGCGAAAGAATCTAACTTATCGCTTGTTTCTGGCTTCTGCTTCCGTTACGATCTTCCGAACCGGGCTACATTTACTAAAGTGTTGGAAGGAGCAATAGGCCAGGTAAGATCAGTCAGTACATTTCGCTATGGCGGCGAGGCGACCTATATCGAACCTCGTCCAGAATGGAATAAAATGACCCAACAAATGAGAAACTGGTTTTATTACAATTGGCTTTCAGGTGATTTTATTGTAGAACAAGCCGTACACAGTTTAGATATGATGTCTTGGGCCATGGGTGACGTCATGCCCATTTCAGCGATGGGCACCGGCGGCAGACAAGTCCGTGTAGATCCAAAATATGGAAATATCTACGACCATTTTGCCATAGAATTTAAGTATGCAAATGGAGCAATAGGGACACACTTCTGTCGACAACAAGCAGGAGCCACCCCTAGAAATTCGGTGAGCATGCTAGGAACAGAAGGTGCAGCCGAAGTCGTCATTGGCGGAAAACATACAATAACCGGAAAAATGGACTGGAATTACACCGGTGCAAAAAACAATATGTACCAAACGCAACATGATGAGCTGTTTGCTGCAATCAGAAGCAACAAACCGATTAATGATGGCGAGTGGATGACCAACAGTACACTACTCGCTATTTGGGCGCGCATGGCGGGCTATACAGGTCAAAACCTAACCTTTGATCAAGTGATAAATTCGAAAGAAAATCTTGGTCCTGAGTTATCGTCTTATCACTGGGAGCTCAACATAGATGGACCTTCTATTGCTACACCCGGAAAGACAAAATTTAGCTAAGTTCTAAAACCTTATGAAAAGACTTATTTATTGCATTTGCAGCATTTTACTGCTTAACAATAGTAACCTCCTTGCGCAAGACAATACACTATTCAATTTTGGCCAGGAAGTCCAATGGGAGGACTGGATACTAAACAAGAAGAACACAGAAAAAATTCATTGGATCAATGTCAATACAGACCCTGATACATGGCGCATGGAGAAGGGTAATCTTATTTGCAAAGGAAAACCAATAGGTGTCGTGCGCTCTGCAACAGTACGAAAACTTCATCATCCATGTCGAATGGAACCATCAATACGCTGGCGGTAATTCCGGAATCTTCGTTTGGTCAGATGCCAAACCGGATCCAGCCGGAAGGCTGCCTGGAGGCGTAGAAGTACAAATGCTCGAATTGGACTGGGTAAATCAGAACCATATTGATGGCAAACAAGCGCCAATTGCCTACGTGCACGGCGAATTATTTGGGGTAGGTGGTGTTACCACAATACCCGACAGCCCCCGTGGTACACGGAGCAAATCCATAGAAAATAGGGCTAAGGGAAAAGGCGAATGGAACAAATACACCATCGTATGTATTGATGGCACGATCAAATTGGCCGTCAACGGAAAATTTGTCAACGGGATACGCAATTCAACTATAAAAAAAGGCTATCTCTGTCTCGAATCCGAAGGGTCTGAGATTCATTTTCGTAATTTTAAGCTGATTGCGCTGGAACCCGGTGTCACATGTGGTGAACAGATCGCAGCGTTGATTTCCCCTTAGATCATAATAGGCCAAAAAGCTCAAAATTCCAACAAATGGAATTTTGAGCTTTTACATAGCAGGTACCTGTTCGCAAGACCTTGCTAACAATATCAACACGAAAGATTATTTGATTAGATTACGCAATGCATGGACTGGCAAATCAATTTTTGTATCATTTGACAAACGTCCTTTCAAGGTATTCCATTGCAAACTATCAAGGCGGACAGAAGACACACCTTCCGTTTTGATATCCAAAACATCGGCTCTTGATTTATCTCCTTTTCTATTAAAATAGACCTCCGAATTCTTCGCTAGAATATCAGCGGTTTTATAATCCACCCGCGGCAGCCCCAGATTGGTATTTGTGATATCAACGCGTAAATGACTGGCAGGCGCGGTATTTTTATCGTCACGGTATCCGAAATCATCTATATGCGAATTTGTCAAAACCAAATTGAGCGTATTGATGGCCGTTTCTCCACTTAAAGTGAAATTCTCAACACTATCACCAACAATAGTGAACTCATCAAGTTTTGCGGAAAACTCGTTTATATCCGCTTTCTTCAATGTTACGCTTTTCAGATCAGGGGTAAAAATATAAACCGACTTATAATACTTATCGCCGCCTTCCAAAAAATCCAGCGCCAAAACACCATCTGCTTCTATCTTCGCCTTTACAAAATCCGCCTGGCTCTTATTGACCTTCACCATAAACTTATCACTTTTTACCACATGTAAATTTATCCCCCTGGCATCTGAACCAAGGATTTGCAGCTTATCAAATTTCCCAACAGGAAACGACCGAAAATAAACATCTGCCGCATCAGGGTTTGACACCTCCTTTTCTACATTTGCATGATAAATGTTTGCATCGACCCTATTGATCCGAACAAAATAAGAGGCTACCAATGTCGGAACAATAAAAAGTAATATCGCGAGCCCTATCAATAATTTAGTACTTAATTTCATGATTCATTTTGATTAAAATTCTGTTCAACAAACTGCTTGTAACGTTGTTCCAATTCAGTTAGACCAATTTCCAATAAATAGATATTCCGAAAGAACAATGGAAGATCCTCTTCCAAAAAAACCGTCTTCCGATGAGATTTAACGTTCCGGACAGAATCCGCGGTCAAGAAAAATCCGATTCCGCGTTTATTTGTGATAATCTCTTTCTGTTGCAGCATATCATAGGTCCGCATCACTGTATTCGGATTAACCTCCAATTGCACCGCCAGCTCCCGTACCGACGGCAACTTGTCGTTCGTTTTCCAGGTTTCCATTAAAATATGATCACATATGTATTCCGCAATCTGTAGATAAATCGCTTTGTTGGCATTAAATTCCATATTAAATCTCCTTCTCTTTTAACCTTAAAAAGGCAATCCCCCAGAATATCAATGTGAGCACGATCCCCGTCACTGTAATTAATGCAAAGATGTGATTTGAATCTGACCAATAATTATCATCCATGCGCCCCACTGTATTTTCCGTTTGTGTTTTCATGAGATACACAAAAAAAGACATCCAGACCACACAGTAAAGAACAAGTGAGATCGCGGTCTTAATATATTGATAACCTTTAAAAATAATACCCCCCATTAAAAATATGGCATTCAATACGAAAGGTAAAAAACAGGTATAATATGCGCCGCTTGGATAATCCACGCTAAAAAAGTATTGCCAAAATTCTACTGTGACCTGCTCACCAAGCTCATTTATCTCTGTTCTAATGGATGGACCAAAACCCCGCAAATAGGAAATAAAGACTAGATCGATCAGGTAATAAATCAGCAAATACGAGCTGATCCCCACGAGCAGCGTATAAAAAATACCGACCAGAAATTTTTCCAGCTGCGACGCCGGTATCATCAGTTCAAAAATTGCCCTAGTCTTACGTCCAAGATCAGCAAAATAACTGCTTGAGATCACCGTCACAAAAAACAAACCCAATACACAGAATAAAGGCGATCTAAAATTCAATATTGAATAGGCATGTGCAGCATCATTTTGAAGACGATCATAATTGGTACCCACATTAAACGCATAAAAACAAAAAATTACGCCCGCGATCACACCTATTGACATCAGATATATTCGTCCAAAACCGATCCATTGCCTACGGATCAGCGCAAAAAAACGTGTAGCATTAAACTGGTTTGACATATTCATCGACTTTAATGAGATTTGTAATTTTTTCTTTTTGTTGCAAAACAGCATTGAACAACAGCTCCAGATCCAGTTTGGAATCTTCCGCTAGTGTATTTGGAAGAATCACATTGAAGCCCCCAAGCGCCTCCTCCGCATGCAGCACATCCAAAGACAGTTCCTTCATCTTTTTAAAACATAGCTTATCCGTAATCAGGTTAACAGAAGCATTCAACGCCACCTTATGTTCATCAAGCAAAATGACCGCATCAATCAGATTATCCAGATCACGTACCTGATGGGTTGATATGATTACGCAACGGTCATCCGTGATGGCCGAAGCCATAATTTTACGAAACTGCACTTTAGAAGGGATATCTAAACCATTCGTAGGCTCATCCATAATAATGATCTTCGTATTGGAAGCCAAACCAAAGGAAATAATGTATTTCTTTTTCTGCCCATAGCTCATCTCCGCCAATTTTTGTTCTACCGGAATTTCAAACTCCGCAATCAAGCGGGAGAAGTATTCCCGGTCAAAATTGGGATAAAATCCCGCATTGGCTTTTAGAAATTGTTCCGACTTTACCGCAGGCAAATAAAATTCCTCCGGAATAAAACTGATCTCCCGTAACAAAGAAGGCTCCCGTCGTGCGGGGTTGTGTCCCAAGACTTCAACCACCCCAGAAACTGGATAGACCAAGCCGGCAATATTTTTTAGCAAGGTAGACTTGCCCGCACCGTTCTTTCCAAGCAATCCATAGATATGCCCCTGCTTCAAGCTGAGGTCCATTTGAAGAAAGAGTGGCCTGGACTTACTATAACTGAAATTTAGATTTTGGATAGTAATCATACTACTGTATTATTTAATTAATACACTAATATAGATACTAATTCTTGATGATTCCAAAAAATATGTTAAAAAAATAAAACTGTTATCACTTTAAAAGGCTACTTCGTCGCTAGCCTGACAGCTGATTGTAAAGCTAAAAACCAGAAAGAACGGCAAACAATAAGTTTACATAATGAACACAGATATACTGATAAGAAGACAGTTAAATAAAACAATTATGAAATTCATAATGAATATTTAAGCTCATCATGCATTATTATTAGTACCTATTTGAAACCGTCTCCATACGAAAAACCAAAAATTAGCGCATTACAGATACTTTTTTATTTCAATTGAGTGAAGGTACAATAGTGCAATAAAAACCTCTTAAATCGTTTAAAAAGTACCAAAAAAGACACATATCACATAGCTAACGTAATGAAGTCAATTAAAACCGGAACTTACTCTCCTTTTTTGAGCTGGCTACCAGATATAATCTGTCAAAAACGGCATCTGGAGCACCAAAAAGTCGATTAACCTTAAGTTAATATCAAACATATATAAATCATAATAAATTAATAATCAAATCTATAAATAATATTATATAAATAAAAAAATCATATCAGATTCAAGCCTGTTTTTACCACCTTCCCATGCGACAATAACACCCAGCAATCATTTTTAATCTGAATCTGCTTAGCTGCTGTCCCAATAATAGCCTAACTAAATATGTTTTTTAATGTATTTTATGTTCATCTTTGTACAATATGACTTCTATTTACGCCTTTATTTTAGCATTGCATTCTACCTGGCGATGGGTTGCTTTGATCACTCTTATGGTTAGTTTATTCCGTTTTGCCTATCAAAAAAAGAAAGGACTCCCCTTCACCCCTACTGATAGTTTCCTAAAAAAGGCGGTCATTATTGCTTTTTATATGCAAGCATTATTGGGCATCATACTCTATATATTAAGCCCGATTACACAGTATTTTCTGACGCATTTCAAAACGGCTGTACACTTACGACAGATCCGTTTTTTCGGTATGGAGCATAGCAGCATGATGATTCTCGTCGCAGTCTTTCTGCTTATCGGTAGCCTAAAAAGCAAAAACGCCGATACAGATGATCGACGTTTCAAAATTTTACTCATTTGGTTTGGTCTCGCATTACTGATCGTGTTAAGTTCCATTCCCTGGGAATTTTCTCCATTGACCAGTAGACCAAGCTTCCGTTCTTTTTGATCAGTTATTCTTCCACTCCCCTTTTCGTTTATCGCGCATTGCCGCCATCCCTTCTTTGAAGTCAGCTGTCTGACGAAGTTTAGCAAGCTCATCCAAAAGAAATGCATATTTATCCGTCAATGTACCTTCTTTTAATCTACGAAGCGCGCCAAAGCCCCTGGAGATAGCCAAAGGCGCATTCGCTACAATAGCGCTTTTCAATGCGTCCAATTCAACTTCCCCCGGCTCCAAAATTGCATAAAGCAATTCCTTTTCCAGCGCCTCTTCCGCAGAGAAAGACCTACCTTGAATACAAAGATCCATTGCTTTCCGTTCGGGCATATACTCCAGGAGCAAGGCCAATACCTGAAAAGGGAAAAGGCCGATCTTCACTTCCGGCAACGAAAATCGCACCTGTGGCGTAGCAAATAAATAGGTACAGGATAAGGCAATTAGAAAGCCACCTGCAATCACATCGCCCCGGACAACACATATGGACGGCTTATTTAAATCAGCAAACAGTTCAGCAAGCGATTTCTCGACCTTGGGAATCCGGGGATTAAGTTCATCGATCGAGGGATCTTCAAAAGCTTTGAGATCCATTCCGGCACAAAATACGGGACCTTCCGCTTCAACCTGTATCAGACGAACCTCCGGATCTGCATTAGCCAATGCCAAAGCATAGGCAATCTCACTCACCATGGTAGGACTAAAAGCATTCCTTTTTTCCGATCGCGCCAGCGTCAATATAAATACATGCTGTTCGCGCTGTACCTTTATGAAATTCAATTTTTCCATTTATTCTATCTACAAGATCATCTGTCTAAAGCTATTCTCCAAAGCCATCTTTTCTGCCAAACTCCCCCTACCGAAAAAATCCAGCAAAATTTCCGATGGAATATTTCCAACCAAATCATCTTTGGCAAATGGACATCCACCATACCCCAATAATGCCCCCTCAAACTTACGGCAGCCGGCATCGTAGGCGGCCTGAACCTTTGCTAGGCTATCCTCTCGCCTGGCATGAAAATGCGCCCCGATAGCGAGCTGCGGATAACGCGTCCGGACAAGACCGAAGAGCTCAGCAATCTGTCCGACATTCGCCTCTGAAGTCGTATCAGCCAGAGAAAACTCCACTATCCCCAGTTGCATAAGCCGATCGATCCATTCTTTGACCAGATCTACCGACCAGAAATCACCATAAGGATTGCCAAAAGCCATGCTAATATACACTACTAACGTCTTACCATAGGTATCAGCCAGGACTTTCATTTCCTTCAATTGCTGATAAGAATCATCCAGCCCCCTATTCGTATTGCGCAACTGAAAGGTTTCTGATATCGAAAATGGATAACCTATAAAATCTATTTTCTCCGCCTGAACAGCCTCTTGAACACCTCTCAGATTAGCGACAATTGCCAATAACTTTACCCGATCGTTCTTCAAAATACCATGCAGGACTTCTTTTGTATCAGCCAATTGCGGAACCGCCTTTGGAGAAACAAAAGAACCAAAGTCAATCACATCAAATAAACCGCTATTTATCAGCGTATTGATATGTTCAACCTTCTTATCTGTTGCAATAAAATTATGCAGCCCTTGAATGGCATCTCGTGGACAATCGACCAATACAACCTGATCTTTCATACTGTACTATAAAATATCTTTTTCAATTTCGCGGGCAATCACCATTTTCTGTATACTGGAAGTCCCCTCACCTATCGTACATAGTTTGGCATCTCGAAAGAACTTTTCCGCAGGATAGTCTTTTGTAAAACCATATCCACCAAAAATCTGTACAGATTCATTAGAAACATTTACAGCCGCTTCAGAAGCGTACAGTTTAGCCATCGCGCCAATTTTGGATACGCGCTCACCATGATCTTTGAGATAACCCGCCTGACGGGTCAATAGCTCACTCGCCTCCACTTGGGTAGCCATCTCTGCCAAGGCAAATGAAACCGCCTGAAAATCATAAATCTTCTTGCCAAACTGCTCCCTTTCATGTGCGTATTTTAGGGCACATTCATAAGCACCGCGCGCAATTCCCAAGGAAAGGGCCGCAATGGAGATTCTTCCGCCATCCAGAAGCTTCAGCGCCTGTACAAATCCCTGACCTTCCTCACCAATGAGCTGATCGCTATGAATTCTACAGTTATCAAAAAATAAACATGCCGTCTCCGAAGCACGCATACCCAGTTTGTTTTCTTTTTTTCCTGCGGTAAACCCTGGCGTACCCTTTTCAACGATAAAAGCGGACATTCCCTTTTTGTCACCCTTTTGCCCTGTCCTGGCGATTACAACAGCGACACTCGAACTAATAGCATGTGTAATGAAATTCTTCGAGCCATTCAACACGTAATAGTCACCATCCCTTTCGGCAAAAGTGGTCATACCACCAGCATCCGAACCTGAACCAGTCTCTGTAAGGCCCCAAGCACCGATCCATTCCGCAGTAGCCAGTTTCGGAAGATAACGTTTCTTCTGCTCTTCATTGGCAAAGCTCAAAATATGATTGGTACATAACGAGTTATGTGCCGCCACCGAAAGTCCGATCGATCCACAAACTTTGGAGATTTCATCCAGTACGGTAATATACTCCTGATAACCTAGGCCCGAACCTCCGTATTCCTCGGGAACGATAATACCCATGAAACCGTGTTCACCCAATTTTTTAAAAACTTCTATTGGAAATAGTTGGGCTTCATCCCATTCCATCACATAAGGTTTGATATGATACTGTGCAAAATCACGTGCACTCTGTCTGATCATATCCATTTGTTGTTTATTTTCAATAAACATAAGCATGAATATTAAATTTACAATCGGTAATACAATTCAAATATATCAAAATATTTAGGAATAAAATTGCAAATATTTTAAAATTTTATTTTAAATTTATCTAAAAATAAGAAATTCTTAATTACATCGCTTTTAAACCAGAATTATAAACTATGAAGGAGCTGCTCGCATTACTTCGCCAAAAAAGAGAAAATTTAAAACTCGGTGGTGGCATCGATAAAATCAAAAAACTGAAGGAGAAAGGTAAACTGTCGGCATGGGAAAGAATAACCTACTTACTGGATCCAGATCGGGAATACCTCGAAATCGGTATGTTTGCTGGGGAAGGTATGTACGAAGAACATGGCGGCTGTACCAATGCAGGCTGTGCAGCTGTATTGGGTTATGTCAAATCCAAACTTTGCGTTATTGTTTCGAACGATGCCACCGTAAAAGCTGGGGCTTGGTTTCCGATCTCGGCCAAGAAAAATCTGCGTGCACAGGAGATCGCCATGGAAAACAACCTTCCGATCATATATCTGGTGGATTCCGCAGGTGTTTTTCTGCCAATGCAGGATGAAATCTTCCCCGACAAAGAACACTTTGGGCGAATATTCCGTAATAATGCGCGCATGTCGTCCATGGGCATTCCACAGATTGCCGCGATCATGGGCAGCTGTGTTGCAGGCGGGGCCTACCTACCCATTATGTCGGACTATGCTTTCATCGTTGAAGGTACTGGATCTGTATTCCTGGCAGGCCCATACTTGGTTAAATCAGCTATTGGAGAAAATGTAGATGCCGAAACACTAGGTGGCGCCGCCACACATTCCGAAATATCAGGTGTCACAGACAATAAATTTCCCGACGACCAAAGCTGCCTTACGGCCATTAAAAACGTAATTGATAAAATCGGCGGACATGCAAAGGCTAATTTCAACCGGAAGGAAAGCCTACCTCCAAAAACAGACCCCGAAAAAATTATAGAAATCCTTCCGGAGGATCGGACCAAACCTTACCGCATGCAAGATGTCCTCGAAGCGATTGTTGATGCGGAAACACTGGAGGAATACAAACCCGATTACGGCAAAACCATTGTATGCGCACTTGCACGTGTAGATGGCTGGGCTGTGGGTATCGTCGCCAACCAACGGGAAATCATTAAAGCGAAGAAGCCCGGAAATGCCATGGAAATGCAAATGGGCGGTGTTATCTACAGCGACTCCGCGGATAAAGCTGCTCGCTTTATCATGAACTGCAACCAACAAAACATTCCACTCGTCTTCTTTCAGGATGTCACTGGATTTATGGTCGGCAGCCGATCGGAACAAGGTGGAATCATTAAAGATGGTGCCAAAATGGTCAATGCAATGGCAAATTCTGTCGTACCCAAATTTACATTCATTGTAGGCAACAGCTATGGAGCGGGAAATTACGCGATGTGTGGCAAGGCTTATGATCCGCGGCTGATCTATGCTTGGCCAAGCGCCCAAATGGCCGTCATGAGCGGCGCCGCTGCCGGCAAAACGCTATTCCAAATCCAGGAATCCGCATTGAAGGCCAAAGGAAATGAAATCAATGAAGAAGAAAAGAATATACTATTGAAATCTATTGAAGATCGATATAATGAACAATTAAGCCCTTATTATGCCGCTGCCCGACTCTGGGTCGATGGAATTATTGCCCCTGCGGAAACCAGAAAAGTTATCAGCATGGGAATAGAAGCCGCTAACGAAAAACCTATTGTTGAGCGATACAATGTGGGGGTAATTCAGGTATAAGTAGCATATATTAGGAAAAATGAGCAGACAACACTAGCTCAAGTAATAAAAAGCCCGCCTGTACCGTATGATGCAGGCGGGCTTTTTTAAAGGACTCAACAAACTGATGTTGTTTACAACGTACGCCAGGTTTTGCTGATAATTTCAAATCCATCCACTGCCTCTGGATTTCGCATGACATCTTTTGAGACGGCCTTATCAACAGCTATACCGGAGAAGATCTTTTTAATAGGTAGTTCCAGCTTTTTCCCGCTCCAGGTATAAGGAATAGCGGAAACCTCAAAAATTTCATCCGGCACATGCCGGGGACTATATTCCCTTCGAAGAGACCTCTTTATTTTATCCTTGAGTTCATCATCCAGCACACCATTTTTGACCTGTACAAAAAGCAACATATCAGAAGAACCGTTTTCATGATCAACACAGATGACCAAGCTATCCTGAACCTCATCCGTTGCATTCAACACATTATAAATTTCAGCTGTTCCGATACGCACTCCACCACGGTTCAGTGTCGCATCAGAACGTCCATACATAATGATACCATCATTCGGTGTGATCTTAATCCAGTCGCCATGGCTCCAAACACCAGGATACTTATCAAAGTAACTATCATAATATTTCTCATTGGAATAATCATTCCAAAAGTAGATTGGCATACAGGGCATCGGCTCCAAGATAACCAGCTCGCCCACCTCATCGTACACGTCTATTCCCTCCGCATTAAAAGCAGCTATCTTAGCCCCCAATGTACGGCATTGTATTTCGCCGGCATACACATCAAGCAATGTACAGCCCGAAAGAAATGCGCTACAAACATCTGTACCACCACTTAATGAAATAATCTGAGCTTGCGGAAATTGCTGTTGTATCCATTCAAAGACAGCCGGCGGCAGCGGAGAACCCGTAGATCCAATTGTTTTTGGGGTATAATTCAATGTTTTCAGATCTTGATCCTGACAGGAGATTAAGTACGCAGCACCTGCACCAAAATGATCCACAGCAGTCTCTTTTGCAAACCGCCATAGGCTCAATTTATCCGGATAGTTCGTTGCTCCGTCATAAATGCACAGTGTATTTCCCATTAATAATGCCGAAAGAGCGTAATTCCACATCATCCAGCCTGTTGTGGAATACCACATAAACCTTTCCCCCTGCTGCACATTCTGATGCAGCCCCAGTGCTTTCATATGTTCCAACAGCATTCCCCCAGCCCCATGTGTTATTGCTTTAGGTTTTCCCGTCGTCCCCGAAGAGTATAAGATCCATATGGGATCTTCAAAAGCTACTGCAGTAAACTTAAGCTCATGTTGTGAAACGTCCGAATGCATGATCATTTGCCAGGTTTTATCATCGATAAAAATAGAGGCTGTCAAAGACGGCAATTGTCCAGCAAGCTTACGTATGCTATCTTCCTTGTCAAAAAGACGCCCATTGTAATAGTAATCTGCATTTGCAAAAAGCACCTTAGGCTCGATCTGCTCAAAACGGTCCTGAATACTTGCTTCGCCAAAATCTGGAGAACAGCAGGACCAAACCGCCCCAATTGAATTCGTAGCTAAAAACAACGCGATAGCTTCCACTCCATTGATCAGCACCCCAGCAACCCGGTCCCCTTTCCTAACCCCCTGATTTTGTAGGTAAATTTGTAATCTGAGCACCATGACCTTTAGCTCTTTCCAGGAGATCTCGCGCAAAGGCTGCTGTTCCGACTGAAAAATAAGAGCCGGTCGGGCATCTGTTTCGCAACGAAATACATGCTCCGAATAGTTTACCGTTGCTCCACTAAACCACTTTGCTCCAAAAAAGTCATCCCTGTTCGCCGGAAGAGCTAATACACTGGTAAAATCTGAATGAAATTTTATATTAAAGTAAGCTGCAATATCCTGCCAAAAATCAGCAACATGTGCAGTTGACCATGCCCATAGATCATGATAAGACGCAAAGGATAATTGATATCGCTGTTCGATATACTGTTTGAATTTATTGATCTCAGATCGAGATTTTTGTTCTTCTGTCGGGCTCCAGAGTAATTTTCCCATAATAGTTGGATATAAAAACGGTTATACCCAAACTTAGTTAAATTTGCTCTGATATGCAATTTTTATTGGCGCCCAAAACAGAACAAACAAATAAAATCAATTATATTATTGAAATATTATTCTGAAATACCTACAATTCATCAAATAAACAAGATAAACCCAGGCTTTTTTTAAAGCACTTCGATTTCGGTTCCCTCGACCACCGGATGACCGGTACACAATAATATCCGTCCATTCTCCATTTCACGATCGGTTAATACTTCATTGTAGTCCATTCTCACTTTTCCTTTAGAACATTGCGCAATGCATGTACTACACATTCCGGATTTACAGGAATAGGGTAATTTGATTTTATGTTCCAGCCCCACATCCAGAATAGATTTATTATACGGGACCTCCAGATCATAGCTTTTGCCCTGAAAATGTAACCTGATTTGATACGATGTTGTATCGATCGCTTTCTCGGATTCATCGTCATCATCCTCTTCATTTTCGGGCAATAAAAATGTTTCTCTTTTTATCTGGTCGGCATCAAAGCCCATCCCCAAAAGTGTAAAACGGCATAAATCCATGTAAATCACGGGGCCACATGTGTAAAATAAAGCATCCTCTTTGGTCCCGACAAGATGATCCCTGACAATGGAAAGAATATAATCCCGATTCAGCCGGGCTTTCATTAGATACTTACTGTTGGAATAAATCCAGATAATCGTTAAACGGTCCGGGAATTGCATGGCCCATCCCTCCAACTCCTCACGGAATGGTGTCTGATCCGCAGATCGGTTACTATAAACCAACACAACCTTGGACTCCTGCTCCGTAAGAAGCGCCGTTTTAAGAATGGAATACAAAGGCGTTATACCAATCCCCGCAGCAAATAGAAATAAAGTTCTGACCTTATATTTCTCAGGCTCATAGGTAAATAATCCCTGCGGTTCCATAGCCTGAACGATATCCCCTTCGGCAATCGTATGATGAAGCAATCGCGAGATTTCCCCATTTTCTACACGTTTTACAGTGATACTTAATGGTTCATCATAATCCGGAGAGCTATTAAAAGAATAGGAACGACGAACCTCCCGATCACCGAACATAAATGAAAGTGTAATAAACTGTCCAGCTTTATATCTAGGATACTTACCGTCAAGAGGTTCCAACTGAAAAGTGATATTATTATTGGGTTGAGGAATTATCTTTGCTATTCGTAATGCATACATAGTTCAAATATACTGTCGAATTTTGGCTTACACAAATGTAAAAACCGGAATAGAAATAGCGTTCACACGGACAATTTATAACAATTTTGTTGTATTACAATTGACAGACAATTCTCGTACAATATTTGTGGAATTTCACGTTATATTTATATCGAAACTTATTATAATAAGATTATATGCAAACACGCAGAAACTTCCTTCAAAATGCAGCAAAAGCCACATTGGGTATTGCTGTATCTGGATCAATATTACAAGATATTGCTTCCGCGAAAGCAACTGAATTAAATGCCGCTACCTTAAAATTTTCTCAAGTAAAGTTACCTTTCAGTTATGCAGCATTGGAGCCCAATATTGATGCCCTGACGATGGAAATCCATTATACAAAGCACCATGTGGCCTATATCAATGCTGTCAACGAAGCCATTGTTGCCGAAGCTATCAAGGAAACTTCAGAAGAGCAGCTTTTAGCTAATATATCCAAATATTCGCCAAAAGCCAGAAATAACGCCGGTGGCGCATGGAACCACAATTTCTTTTGGGAAAGTCTGTCCGACAAAGCAAGTCAACCCTCAGAAAAAGTGTTAACGATGATCAATAAGGCCTTTGGCTCATTGGACAAATTTAAGGAGCAATTTGCTGCTGCTGCAACGAGCCGTTTCGGTTCAGGCTGGGCCTGGTTGATTCTTGACGATTCGGGTAACCTGAAAATAACTTCTACGCCAAATCAGGATAATCCATTAATGGATGTTGCAGAAGTAAAAGGCATCCCTGTTCTGGGGCTTGACGTCTGGGAACACGCTTATTACCTGCATTATCAAAACAAGAGGGCAGACTACATCAAAAACTGGTGGAATGTCGTCAACTGGAAAAAAGTAAATGAACGAATCGCATAACATAAAAAAGCCCGATCTAACGATCGGGCTTTTTTATGTTATGCTCCGCAATACAACTTGCTATCCCAGTACAGTTTTCAGCTTGTTCACCTGAAAGTCAATCAGTTTCTGAAGCGGTCCTGCAGCGATCATTTTCATCATCATATTCAGATCCGCATCGATAATAAATGTAGCCTTTGTTACCGTATCCGATAATGCCTGCAGTTCCCATCGCAATGTTACCTCAAAAGGAGCTTTTTCAGATGGAATCAATTTAATCACTTGATTTTCTACACGCTCATCAACTTTCAGCGCCAATTTTGCCATATTTTGAATGGTAAACCGTGCTTCGTCTGCTGTGGAAGACCAATTATAGATATTCTCGGGCATTAACTGCTCATGATTATTGAGATCAGTTAGAAAAGCAAATACCTCGCTGACATTTCTGCTGATTTCTGTCGTGTTCTGAATAGTAGTCATAACGGTTATTATTTCTTTATTGAAAATTCTCACCCCATCCCGCAGGATTCAATCGCCATTTTTTCAAAATTTCAACATCCTCTTCCAATACGTAACTATTTTCAGCAGCAACTTGAATCAATGCATCGTAGTTACACAAGCTGAAGTAAGGACATTTCGCATCAGCAAAATTATCAGTCGCCTGTTGTAATCCGTAGGTAAATATGGAAACCAATCCGACAACATTACAACCTGCTTCGCGCAATGCTTTGACTGCGATCAGGCTGCTTTTGCCCGTCGAAATTAAATCTTCAACCACAACTACACGTTGACCACTAACGACCTCACCTTCAATCATATTCTGACGACCATGATCTTTAGCTGAGCTTCTAACATAAGAAAATGGTAAGCCCAAATCCTGCGCAACCAACACGCCCTGTGGAATACCCGCCGTAGCAACTCCAGAAATCATATCCACGGATCCAAACTCTTCTTGAATAAGCTTAGAAAGCTTCTGACGAATATACGTACGTATCGCTGGATGAGATAAAGTGATACGGTTATCACAGTAAATTGGAGACTTCCAACCCGATGCCCATATAAAAGGACTTTTAGGTTGCAATTTTATTGCTTTAATTTGCAATAAGGATTCAGCAACTTTTTGTTCAACCTCATTTAAATTATTCATGGCGCAAATTTATAAAATTTATATGAACGAAACCGTGCTAATTTTAGCCGATTTCGTTCCTTCGAAAACAAAAAATACGCAAACAATTAGTATTCAAGACATTGAACTTCAAAAACTTTTCAAACAATCTGAAATTGATAAAGTTCCAAAGACCTATCTCTACGTCAATAAGGATTTCGAAACCGTATTTCAAAATTTAAAAAGTAAGCTGAAAATCATCAAGGCAGCTGGCGGATTGGTTAAAAACGGTGACGGAGATTACCTTTTTATCTACCGCTTGGGTAAATGGGATCTCCCAAAAGGCAAAGTAGAAGACAATGAAAAAATGAAAGAGGCTGCCGTACGTGAAGTAGAAGAAGAATGTGGCATTAAAATCAACTATCTGGGAAAAAAGATCGTAACATCTTACCACACCTATTATTTACGTAATGGAGAATTTGTATTAAAGGCAACCAACTGGTATGAAATGGGCGTTAATAAAGTTCCCAAACTCATACCACAAACCGCTGAAGACATTACAAAGGCAGAATGGCGTTCTATAGAGCAATTTGACGAAGTAAGGGCCAACACCTATCCGATTATAGAAAACATCATCAAAAAGCTCAAATAAGCCTTCTTTTGAGGTTCATTTGACAGTAATCCAGGAGATCATTCTTATTTTTATACGATGGAAAATATAACAGGAAAAAGGGCCTTAGTGACCGGTGGAGCAAAAGGGCTTGGGAAAGCCATCGCTGTTGCATTGGCTAAAGAAGGCGTGCATGTTGCAATTACAGGAAGGAACGAAACAGCATTAAAACAGACTGCTGCCGAATTGACCGCTTTAGGTACAGCTGTTACTTATGCCGTATTTGATGTGTCAGATAACGAGGCGGTACAGCAGGGAATTAAAAACCTCAATGAAACCTTTGGCGACTTTGATATTCTTGTCAACAATGCGGGCATATCTTCCTTCGCCTCTGTAATGGAGATGGACGTGCAAGACTGGACTGCGATAATCAATGTTAATCTATTGGGGACCTATTTTGTTACAAAAGCAGTGCTGCCTCAGCTAATTGAAAAAAATCAGGGCGATATTATCATGGTATCTTCTACTGCCGGATTAAATGGGGCCGCTACGACATCCGCCTATAGCGCGTCAAAATTTGGTGTCATTGGATTTGCCGATTCATTGATGCGTGAAGTACGTAAAAATAACATTCGGGTTTGTACCCTGACACCAAGTACCATTGCATCCGATATGTCCATAGACCTTGGTCTAACTAACGGTGACCCAGAAAAAGTATTACAACCGGAGGATTTCGCTGAATTGGTTATTGCCAATTTAAAATTGCCTAGAAGAGCGATGTTAAAATCAGCTTCTTTATGGTCGACAAATCCATAAGGTTATTATTGTGGGGCTTTAAACATACCAAACCCCACAATAAAATTATTTCTGATCATTACCATCCCCGGAAGGAAGTTCACCAATTCATGTTTACAATAAACAAAAAATTATGAGTCAACTATTTTCACCCCTAAACATCGGTTCCCTGCATCTGAAAAATCGCTTAGTCGTCTCCCCCATGTGCCAATATTCTGCTGAAGAGGGATTTGCAAACAACTGGCATCTTGTCCACCTTGGTCAATTTGCAATTGGTGGCGCAGCGGCAGTCATACAGGAAGCAACAGCCGTAGCGCCCGAAGGCCGAATCAGCTATGGAGATCTTGGGATATGGGATGACCAGCATATTGACAAACTCAAAGAAATAACAGCTTTTATCAAAGCAAATGATGCTATCCCCGGCATTCAGCTCGCGCATGCGGGCCGCAAAGCCAGTAGCAACAAGCCCTGGCTTGGCCGTGGCCAATTTGCCCCTTCAGAAGCCCTAGGATGGCAGACCCTTGCTCCATCTGCTTTGGCATTCCATTCGGCAGATCACGTTCCCAAAGAGCTTAAAATAAATGAGATCGAAGAAATCATCGAACAGTTTGGACAAGCTACCCAAAGAGCGATTCGAGCTGGTTATGAAATCATCGAACTCCACGCAGCACACGGCTACCTCATCCACCAATTTCTCTCCCCTTTGTGCAACCTGAGAACAGACAAATTTGGTGGTACATTTGAAAACAGAATTCGTTTCTTGCTGGAGATCATCAAAAGGGTAAAACAGGAAATAACAACACAAAGCTTATGGGTACGTATTTCTGCGACAGACTGGGCCCCGGGTGGCTGGGACCTGGATCAATCCATTGCACTGTCAAAGCTCTTGGTAGAACAGGGTATCGCTATCGTCGATGTATCAAGTGGTGGAGCTGTTTCACATCAAAAAATTGATGTTGGCCCCGCCTATCAACTGCCTTTTGCTGTAGCGATCAAAGAAAAAACGGGAACGAAGACCGCTACTGTCGGACTTATTAAAACAGCTACTCAGGCCGCCGATATTATTGAGAAAGATCAGGCAGATTTAATTATGATTGCCCGGGGCTTTTTGGATGATCCCCATCTTCCATTACACTTCGCAAAAGAATTATCAGTAGACATCCCTTGGCCAAAACAATACGAAAGAGCAAAATGAAATTAAGCTTAAACAAAATACACCATATCGCGATTATATGCAGTGACTATCAACGATCGAAAAAATTCTACACCGAGGTCCTCGGACTTGAAATCTGGCAGGAACATTATCGGGCAGAGCGGGATTCCTACAAACTGGATTTAAAACTCAACGAAACTTACGTCATTGAATTGTTTTCCTTTCCCTCCCCCCCTAGCAGACCGAGTTTTCCTGAAGCCGCCGGTTTGAGGCATTTAGCCTTTGAGGTCGATAACCTCGATGCGGAAATACATAAATTAGAACAGGCGGGTATCGCACATGAACGGATAAGGATCGACGAGCTAACACAAAAAAGATTTACGTTCTTTGCCGATCCTGATCAGCTTCCGATAGAACTATATGAGCGTTAGAAACAAAACTTTCTGCTCTTATACGCAGCAGCAGCTATGAAAATCAGCTGAAGGTTTTATCTCCACGCTGGTAAACAGACTCTTCAAAACAAAAAAAGCGTTGACTTTCATCAACGCTTTTTTATCTTATCGTAAATCGGGATATTACAATTTACGTTTGACTTCTACTTGTTCGTAAGCTTCAACGATATCACCTACCTGAATGTCGTTGAATCGGTCGATATTCAAACCACACTCGTAACCTTGTGCAACCTCTTTCACGTCGTCTTTAAAACGTTTAAGGGAAGCCAGTCGACCTGTATGGATAACGACACCATCTCTGATGATGCGGATATCATTATTTCTATTGATCTTACCTTCTCTAACCATACATCCCGCAATAGTACCCACTTTAGAGATTTTAAATGTTTCTCTGATTTCAACTTCAGCAACAATTTTCTCTTCAAATTTCGGAGCCAACATACCTTCCATCGCAGATTTAATCTCTTCGATAGCATCGTAGATGATCGAGTATAAACGAACGTCGATTTGCTCATTCTCAGCCAATTTACGTGCGTTTTGTGTCGGACGTACTTGGAAACCAATGATGATCGCGTCAGAGGCAGAGGCCAACAATACATCGGATTCAGAGATCGCCCCTACGGATTTATGGATAATATTCACCTGGATCTCATCTGTTGACAATTTCAATAGTGAATCTGATAATGCTTCGATAGAACCATCCACATCACCTTTCACGATAATATTAAGTTCCTTAAAGTTACCGATAGCCAAACGGCGGCCGATCTCATCCAAGGTAATGTGTTTTGTTGCACGCATGCCCTGCTCACGTTGTAACTGAAGACGTTTGTTTGCAACCGTTCTCGCTTCGGACTCACTTTCAAGAACATAAAGCTTATCTCCCGCTGTCGGTGCACCAGCCATACCTAATATCTGTACAGGCACAGAAGGTCCAGCTTCTTTAACACGTTCACCTCTTTCATTGGTTAAAGCTTTCACCTTACCGGAATGTGAACCTGCCAAGATTGGATCTCCAACACGAAGAGTACCCCCTTGGATCAATACTGTAGTCACGATACCACGACCCTTGTCCAAAGCTGCTTCAATCACTGAACCGACAGCACGCTTTTTCGGATCAGCTTTCAGATCCAACATTTCAGCTTCCAAAAGAACTTTTTCTAAAAGAAGATCAACATTCTCACCGGTTTTTGCAGAAATTTCCTGTGCCTGGAATTTACCACCCCAGTCCTCAACCAAGATATTCATTGCAGAAAGCTGCTCGCGGATACGATCTGGATTCGCTCCTGGTTTATCTACTTTCGTAAATGCAAATACAATTGGTACTCCAGCTGCTTGCGCGTGATTGATCGCTTCTTTTGTTTGCGGCATGACTGCATCATCCGCTGCAATAACGATAATAACGATATCTGTTACTTTGGCCCCACGCGCACGCATCGCCGTAAAGGCTTCGTGACCCGGTGTATCCAAAAATGTAATTTTGCGATCGTCATCTAATTTCACGGCATATGCACCAATATGTTGTGTGATACCACCGGCTTCACCAGAAGTAACGTTTGCCTTACGGATATAATCCAACAAAGATGTCTTACCGTGGTCAACGTGTCCCATGACGGTCACGATTGGAGCTCTGGACACCAAATTTGCTTCAGTATCTGGCTCTTCCAGTTCCGCAGTTTCCTCATCTTCAGGTTTAATAAATTCAACTTGATAACCAAATTCATCTGCTACAATAGCCAAAGTTTCCGCATCCAGACGTTGGTTGATAGACACAAACATACCTAAACTCATACAAGTTGCGATAATCTGTGTGACCTGAACGTCCATCAAATTTGCCAGCTCGTTTGCCGTAACAAATTCTGTAACACGCAATACCTTTGCCATTAATTCTTGCTCCATTGCAGCTTCTTCCGCATGTTGAGCGACATCATCACGTTTTTGGCGTCTTAATTTCGCACGTTGAGCAAATTTACCAGATTTACCTGCCCCACTTAAACGAGCAAGTGTTGCCTTGATTTGGTCTTGGATTTCCTTTTCAGAAGGCTCCTCTTTATTTTCAACAGGTCTTCCTTTTCCTCTATTGTCAAAACGACCATGTTGTGGTCTCGCTCCTCCTTGTCCCGGTCTACCTTGATGCTGGTTATTTCCACCTTGCCCAGGTCTGCCAGAATGCTGGTTGTTTTGTCCCGGACGGTTGTTCGGATTATTGTTGTTACCTTGACCAGCACCTCTGTTTCCTTGTTGGTCGCGGTTTTGGTTATTATTTCCATCACGAGGACCTCGGTTTTGGTTGTTATGTCCCTGACCTTGTCCCGCATTCGGATTTACTGGACCATTTGGATTCGTGCGTTTACGCTTACGTTTCTCATTATTGTTGCCAGCATTTGAAGATGATGCTACAGGTTTGTGCGAAGGTCTAGCTGAAGGTAATTCAATCTTACCAATTACTTTAGGACCTGTCAATCTTTCTGCACGTGCAGAAATAATATCATCGCCATCTTTTTTCACAGGCTCCACTGTTGGAGTTACTGGTACAGCAGCTCTTGCTGCTGTTTCGTCTTTTTTCTTTTCTTCTACCTTCACAGGTTCGGTTTTTGTCTCTACAACCGGAGTTGCTTTTACTTCAGTTTTATCTACTTCAGGTTTTGGAGCTTCTACCTGAGGTGCCACGACTTCAGCTTTTTGCTCTATAACCTTTGGTTCTTCTTTTTTCGCTTCAATGACCGGTGTTTTGACTTCGGTTTCTTTCGGCTCGATTACTTTCTCTACGGGTTTAGTCTCTTCCGGTAGGTCTTGCGCTAATTTAGGTTCTTCCTTTGAAGACTCCTCTTTTTTAGCCTTGTTACCCCCTCTATTCAGGGCATCAAGATCTATTTTGCCAACCACTTTCATACCACCTTGGTGAACAGGCTCTTCAGGTTTGGCAGCAGCGGATTCTTTGGCAGATGGGATTTCTACAGTATTTTTAACCAAGATCTCTTTTGGCTCTTCATGTTCTTCGAAATCCTCATTTCTAGACGATTCTTTAGGAGAAGTGGACGGTGACTCCTCACGACGAATTTTGCCAATAACAATTTGTTTAGCTTCATCTTTCAGTGATTTGTCTCCCTGAAACTCTTTTAACAGCACACCATACATCTCTCCGCTCAATTTAGTGTTAGGCTTTGCTTCTACGTCATATCCCTTTTTCACTAAACATTCCACGGCAGTATGTATCCCGATGTTGAGTTCTTTTGCTGCTTTAAGCAAGTTTGTTCCTTTTCCTTCAGTCATCTATAATATAAACTATTTTAATATAATTACAAAAATATGTTTTTTTCCATCCATAACCAATTTATTCCGAATGTTAGATGGAAAAAATTTAACAAGCTGAATTTTATTCAAATTCAGCCTGCAATATACGTACGATCTCACGGATGGTATCTTCCTCTAAATCGGTACGTCTCACCAGCTCTTCTTCGCTTAGTGATAACACAGATTTTGCAGAGTCTAAACCAACGCGTTTCAACTCATCGATCACCCAGCTTTCAATTTCATCGCTGAATTCTTCGATATCCACGTCCTCATCAAATTCATCATTCTCACGGTAAACATCGATCTCATAACCAGTCAATTTACCCGCTAATTTAATATTGTGTCCACCACGTCCAATAGCCAGGGACACCTGATCCGATTTTAAGTATACGGCAGCAGTTTTATTTTCCTCATCGATTTTGATTGAGCTTATCCGAGCAGGACTCAAAGCACGGGCGATATACAAGGAATGGTTTGTCGTGAAATTGATCACATCAATATTCTCGTTACGCAATTCACGAACGATACCGTGAATACGAGATCCTTTCATACCCACACATGCACCAACTGGATCAATACGGTCGTCATAAGATTCAACCGCCACTTTAGCACGCTCTCCAGGTTCACGGACAATTTTCTTGATTGTAATCAGACCATCAAAAATCTCCGGTACCTCAAGTTCAAACAAACGTTGCAAAAACGCAGGCGCAGTACGTGAGATAATGATTTTCGGATTATTGTTCATCATATCCACTTTATGTACTACCGCACGGATACCGTCACCTTTTTTGAAATAATCAGCAGGGATTTGTTCCGACTTCGGTAAAATCAGTTCATTGCCATCCTCATCCAATACCAAAATCTCTTTCTTCCAGATCTGATAAACCTCACCAATGACCAACTCTCCTTCTCTATCTTTATATTTCTTGAAAACCTCATCTTTCTCAAGCTCCAACACTTTAGAAACAAGCGTTTGACGAGCCGCCAAAATAGCACGGCGTCCAAAGCTTTCCAATGTGATCTGTTCGATAAAATCATCCCCCACTTCAAGATCCTCATCGTGTTTTCTTGCTTCTGCCAACTCGATTTCAAGATCATCATCCTCAGAAAATTCATCTTCTACAACGACCCGCGTTCTCCAAATCTCCAAATCCCCGTTATCTGGATTCACGATAACATCCACATTTTCATCCGTACCAAAACGACGACGGATCATACTACGAAAAACCTCTTCCAATACTGTAATGACCGTAGGTCTATCGATATTCTTAAACTCCTTAAACTCCTGAAAAGAGTCTATCAGATTGATGTTGCTGTTACTCATTATTTTTTAAAATGAAATTACCACTTTTGTTGCTTTTATTTGATCAAAAGGAAGTTCTTTTTCCACCTCCTGCGCTTTTTTACCTTTTTCTTTTACTTTTTGAAGAATTTTAATCTTTGTCTCATCAACCGATAATAAGGTTCCTTCGATTTTAGTGTTGTCACCCAACTTAACCTGCACGGTGCGGCCGATATTTTTTTGATATTGACGATTATTGACAAAATTTGAATCAATACCTGGCGACGAAACCTCCAAACGATAGGCATTATCAATGACATTTTCCTCCTCTAAATGAAAACCGACATGGCGGCTCACCTGCGCACAATCATCAATATTAACACCATTATCTCCATCCAAGAGAATTTCCAAAATCTTATTCGGACGCATCTTTACACTAACAATAAACAAATCCTCGCGATCTGCTATTTTTTCCGCTATGAGTTCAATGACTCTTTTTTCTACATCTTGCATTGTTCTACTGCCTAGAATGCTAAATTAATTGTATTAAAAAAAGGGGGCAATACGAGCCCCCTTCCTTTCAGATATGCAAATATAGTATTTTATAAAATAAAAAACAAATCCCCAAACAACTGCGAAAGTATTTTTTCTATTATTTCGAATTATCAACAACTGCATTAATTGTTTTCTGCATTTGCGCCATCATACTGGTTAAGGTTTCCATTGTCGGCTCAGGTGTTGGTTCAGGCAGCTGTGTACTAATAAAAGCCTTTGCCTTCCAAACTTCAAGAATATCGGGAGTCTCAACCCAGTAAGGTTCATATGTTTTATTATCAGATACGAGCTTTAAGCCTTTATCCTCCTTAAATTTAAACGCGATACGCTTATAGACGACACCCTCCTCCCGAGATACAACTACATAGGTAAGCCCAGGTTTTATATCATGCCAGTTTTCAACATACTCTGCCACAATAATCGAACCCGAGGGCAGGGGCAACATCGAATCTCCTTTAATCTCAAAAGCCCGAAAAGTTCCCTGTCCAAACATGGGCAACGAAAATTTCGGAAGCTCAGCAACATATTCCGGATCACCATAACCGTTTAAATAACCAGCACTCGCTTTAACGGGCACAAGCTCAATATTTTCACGATCGTTACCATCGACAGTCACACTTAATACCCTAAGATTTGACGCATTACTTTTAGGCACTGGCTTCCACTTCTCATCAATCACATCATTCGCCAATTCATCCATGGTTAACCCATAAAACTCGGCAATTTTTTTCAGCAATTCGTATTTAGGCTCCGCCCGATCTTCTTCATATGCACCGACCGAAGCTCGTTTAATCTCCATGATATCAGCAAATTGCTGCTGTGTAAGTTTCTTTCCTTTTCGAAGGAATTTCAAGTTGGATGAAATATTTGCCATATTATTTTTTCAAAAATATTTTACAAAAACTAATTTTATTAGTAATATTGTGCCAATAAAATTAGTAAATAAAAATTAAACATCCAAATAATTTAGTATTATGGGCAAATTTATCGTATATATCTTAACAGACAACAACAGAAGGTACTTTGAGATTGACTTCACATCCAATATATTTAGCACAGTAATGGAGCTTCAACAAGCCAATAATTTTATTCTTCAACAGGGACCACATTTAAACAGAATTATCTATTCTGAAGAGTTTTCCCAATTAGCATACGCAAAAAAGAGAATGAGTGAATTACAAAACTTCACGCGCATGCAAATAGAACGTGTTATCCGCAAGAATAACCCTAACTGGAATAACCTATACCCGCAACAGCAGCAAGCTTATCCAAAAAGAAGCACCAATTTCGCGGCCTAGTAATCCATAGAAATAAAAAAGCCGCCCAATTTTCATTAGGCAGCTCGTTATTTGTTATACTATGCTAGATCCGAAAAAGGATAAACGTTTTTACTAAATTTAAGTTGACGTGGTATTCTCCAGCACACCCGTATTTTCACCGGCACCACCTTCATTGTTATTACGCTCAGTAACTCCACCCTCTGTAGACTCTTCTTCAGGCCCAATAAAACCCTCGTCCGTCTGCTCATCAACTTGTGTCGAATCACTTTTTTCCGGCTCCGGATCGCTATAACGTGGAGATTCACATTTATACGACTTCGTGATTTCAACCGTAGGTTCAGGAAATTTACCCTGACTATACCCTAACTGCTTGTCCTTGTAAACAGATTCCAAAAACACACCAAATATAGGCAAAGCCGTCCGGGAACCTTCCCCCGTATGCGAATTCTTAAAGTGTATGCTTCTTTCATCACACCCAACCCAGATTCCAGTAACCAAATCCTTCGTCACTCCCATATACCAACCATCAACGTATTCGGAAGAAGTCCCGGTCTTTCCGCCGATTTCATTTTCTTTATCAAAAAGATCCCATTCCCATAAACCCTGCGAGGTACCTCTAGGTTCTTCCATCCCACCACGCAACATATAGGTCATCAACCAGGCATCCTGTTTATCGACAACTTGCTTGCGCTCCGCCTGGAAAGTCGCAATCACATTTCCATCGTGATCTTCAATTTTAGAAACCAATATCGGCGTTACGCGCTCACCATGGTTCATCATCGTCGAGTAACCGTTGACCATCTCAAAGACCGAAACATCGTTAGGCCCCAAGCCAACGGATGCCACCGGATTAAGTTTACTCGTGATACCACAACGCTGTGCAGCGTCCACTACTTTTGCAGGTGTTACCATATCGGTCAACTGAACAGTAACCGAGTTGATGGATCTGGCCATCGCATGACGCAGGGACATCTCCCGATAGGAAAAATTCCAATCTGCATTTTTAGGCTCCCACACTTCGACGGAATCTCCTTTGTCAATCTTTATGGTAACAGGTTTATCCGTGATCTTATCACAAGGCGACATTCCGGACTCCAAAGCTGCCAGATAAACAAAAGGCTTAAATGTAGACCCCGCCTGCCGTTTCGCCTGCATCACATGATCATATTTGAAATACTGATGATCTATCCCACCTACCCAAGCTTTAATTTCACCTGAATAGGGATCCATGGACATCATACCCGCATTCAACATCATGGCATAATATTTCAGGGAATCCATCGTAGACATTTCCTTTTCGACCTTCCCCCCATCCTTCCAATTGTACACTTCCATTTTTTTCTTCTTATTTAAGAAGAAATTGATACTGTCTGGTGTATTGGCATATTTTTTACTCAGAAACTCGTAATAAGGTGTTTTCTTCGCTAGGTTCTCCAAAAAGTTTGGTATCACTTTTCCAGAGAGATCCCGCCAGGGTTCCTGCCCCTCCCAGGTATTGTTCAAACGCTGCTGTAATTCAGCCATCTGTTTTGCCACAGCCTCCTCGGCATGTTTCTGAAGTTTTGAATTAATCGTTGTATAGATCTTTAAACCATCGGTATAAATATCGTAATTATTCTCCTCTGACCATTTCTCCAACCATTTAGCCACAGCGGTACGTAAATAGGAATCACCCCCGGCATTTACATCTTGATTATTGGTATTTAAAACGATCTTTTCTTTGACCAATGCATCAAACTCTTCCTTTTTTAGAAAACCACTCTTATGCATCTGGCCCAACACCGTATTTTTACGGTCAAATGCATTTTCAGGATTTCTAATCGGATTATATAAGGTTGTTCCCTTTAACATGCCGATCAATACCGCGGCTTCGTTTTGATTCAATTGATTTGCTCCCTTTGAAAAATAACGTTTTGCAGCCGTTTCTATACCATATGCATTATTGCTGAAAGAAACTGTATTAAGATACATTTCTAAAATCTGATTTTTTGTATACCGCTGCTCCAGCTTGTAAGCGGTCATCCACTCTTTGAATTTGGTAATCACCAAACCTGCTACTGGTAAACGGGTCAATAAACCTCCGGCCTTATTATAGCGCGTGCGATAAAGATTCTTGGCCAGCTGTTGCGTAATTGTACTCGCACCACGTTTATCACCTTTTAATGTTGAAATAATACCCGATCCCAGGCCCAAAAAGTCAACCCCGTTGTGCTGATAAAAACGCACATCTTCAGTTGCTATCAGCGCATTAACAACAGTTTTAGGAATACTGTCAAAAGGGATTGGATTTCTATCCTCGTCAAAATATCGACCGATCAATACACTATCAGCAGTATACAATTCTGTCGAAATGTTGACACTGGGCATAATGATGTCTTTTTTTGTGGGTGAGTAGCCAAAAAGCCACAAAAAATTAAGTTGTATAGCGCAGACCAAAACTATAACGAAATATATTGCAATAACGAGATAACGAAGAATCCGATTCTTAATACGTCTAAACATAAATGGAAATTTATCTTATATTCAACATATTGAATCAACAAAGGTTTTATTTCCCGCTCAATATGCGTCTATATCTGTTTCAGGGGCTAAATATACAACTAAATAAATGTCCGTAATCAACTATTTACATTTTTTAACAATAAAGGACGAGCGCTTATTGCAATAATGTCCATCGGCAAAAAAAGCCTTTTAATAGCCCCATTATTTCAGATCCATGAAATTAAAGCAACAAAAGAAAAATGTATAAGGACGCTGTTTGAACCAGCGGGTTAGTTGCGGGGTTCCGCAAATATTATACCTACTTTTGATTTATTATCTATTTTATTTTAAAATAATAATGATATTTGTTTAAATTTAGATGTAAACTAGTCAACTATTAGCATGTTAAAACAGACATTACAACAAAAGCTATTACAAAAACTGTCTCCACAACAAATTCAATTTATTAAATTGTTGCAGGTACCAACAGTTTCATTAGATGCCCGAATAAAAGAAGAATTAGAAGAAAACCCTGCGTTAGAAGATGGTAGCTTGACTAATATGACGGATCCAATAGAAGAATATCCGGATAAAGATCCGGATGACAACTTCGACAACGAAGAAGGATTCGACTCAGATGACTTCAGTTTGGAAGACTATATACAAGAGGACGACTACAAAGATTATGGTAATGGATATGACTATGGTGATGATGATGATGAACGGAAAGAAATGCCCGTGGCCATCCAACATTCATTCTATGAACAGTTACAACAACAATTAGACCTCCTCGCTTTAGATGATAAGCACTTTTTAATTGGTCAGCAGATTATTGGCAGCCTGGATGATGACGGCTACTTGCGTCGTCCGATCATCAATCTGGTAGATGATCTAGCCTTCGGTCAAAATGTAATGACCGAAGAACATGAAGTGTTGGAAATGCTCAAAGTAATCCAAGATTTTGAGCCTGCAGGTATTGGCGCCAGAGATTTGCAGGAATGCCTTTTGATACAATTGCAAAAGAAAGATTCCAACAATCCTATAATCAAGCTCGCAATTAAGGTCGTGGCCAATTATTTAGATGAATTCACAAAGAAACATTACGACAAACTTGAAAAATCACTGGGAGTTTCATCTGAAGACTTGAAAAACGTCGTTAATGAAATCCTAAAACTGAATCCCAAACCAGGTGATTCGGGAGCAGTTGCGGGTAAACAACTTCATATCATCCCCGATTTTCATATTAGCAATAACGACGGCACCCTTCATCTGACGCTCAATGGACGCAATGCGCCTGAACTCCGCATCAGCCGGGATTATCAGCATATGTTCGAGCACTACGAGAAATCCGATCAGAAGGACAAGAAGATGAAAGAAGCAGTACAGTTCGTCAAGCAAAAGCTCGATTCGGCAAAATGGTTCATTGATGCCATCAAGCAACGCCAGCAGACCCTACTTAAAACCATGAATGCCATCATGGAATATCAATACGATTATTTCCTTACCGGAGATGACCGTAAATTAAAACCCATGATCTTGAAGGACATCGCAGATAAGATCGATATGGATATCTCGACCGTCTCCCGCGTGGCGAATTCAAAATATGTGCAAACCGAATTCGGAACATTTTTATTAAAGTCATTTTTCTCCGAAGCTATCCAAACAGACTCCGGGGAAGAAGTCTCAAATAAGGAAGTCAAGAAAATACTGGAGGAATGCATCGCCAAAGAAAATAAGCGCAAACCGCTTGCCGACGAGAAGCTAACGGAAATACTGAAAGAAAAAGGCTACAATATCGCCCGTCGAACAGTAGCCAAATACCGTGAAGCATTAAACATACCAGTCGCAAGATTAAGAAAAGAGCTCTAAGAGCTCTTTTTTGTTTTTCGGGTGACAATCAAATCTAAATTAAGAATAGTATCTTTGTGCTCGAATTAAACAAGCATTAAGGAATGAGCAAAGTAAAAGTTGGAGTTGTACAGATGAGCTGTACCGCAAACAAACAAGAGAATCTCGAAAAAGCAATCGCTAAAGTAAAAGAAGCCGCTGCAAAAGGTGCGCAAATTGTGTGTCTGCAAGAACTCTTTACCTCTTTATATTTCTGCGATGTAGAAGATTATGACAATTTCGCGCTGGCTGAATCTATCCCGGGACCATCTACCGATGCCCTGTCTGCTGTTGCGAAAGAAGCCGGAGTCGTTATTATCGCTTCATTATTTGAAAAAAGAGCTGAAGGTCTTTATCATAATACCACCGCTGTATTAGATGCTGATGGCTCCTATTTGGGTAAATACCGCAAAATGCACATCCCCGATGATCCGGCTTTTTACGAGAAATTTTATTTTACACCTGGTGACCTGGGTTATAAAGTGTTTAAAACAAAATTCGGTAAAATCGGCATATTGATCTGTTGGGATCAATGGTATCCGGAAGCATCAAGAATCACAGCCCTAATGGGTGCTGAAATTCTATTCTACCCTACAGCGATCGGCTGGGCCACAGATCAGGATGAAGAAACCAACAGAGATCAATACAATGCATGGCAAACCATTCAGCGCTCGCATGCGGTAGCAAACGGTGTGCCTGTGGTAGCTGTTAACCGTGTTGGATTTGAACAGGATGGCGCCATGAAATTTTGGGGCGGCAGCTTTGTTACAAATGGACAAGGTAAACTGTTGTACCTCGCTTCTCACGATAAAGAAGAAATTGAAGTAGTTGAACTGGATCTAGCTGAATCCGACTATTTCAGAAAACATTGGCCATTCTTGAGAGATCGTAGAATTGAGACATATTCTCCAATCACCAAACGTTTTATCGACGAAGACTAATATCAAATCATATTGGCCATTTTAATTTGTAATTCATCAAAAGAAAAACAGATTAAAATGGCTTTTTACATTTTAACGCATGGAACAAGAAAGCACTTTCACACAGGCATATTTTGATAACTCACCCAAAAAACAAGGTTTTTCGTTTCCCGCAGAATGGGCAAAACAAGAAGCCCTGTGGTTGAGCTGGCCGCATAAAGAGGAATCTTGGCCTGGAAAAATTGATACCATATACCAGCCTTATTGTGAATTTATTAAAGCTGTTGCAGCTGGACAGAAGGTCCGAATCAATGTTGCAGACGAAGACATGAAAACATTCGCTATTGCAGCATTGAAAAAAGTAACTGCTGATTTTAGCAATATTGAATTTTATTTCAATCCAACAAATGACGCCTGGTGCAGAGATCACGGTCCCGCTTTTCTGATCAATCAAAATTCCGACGCAAAAGCTGTTGTTGACTGGGGGTATAATGCATGGGGCGGGAAATATCCGCCTTTCGATCTGGATGATGTTGTCCCTACGCGCATAGCAAAAGCGTTCAACCTGCCTTTATTCACACCCAATATCGTTATGGAAGGCGGTTCTGTCGAATTCAACGGAGCCGGAACAGTGATGACAACAACAGCATGTCTGCTCAATGAAAACAGAAATCCTGATTATACAAAAGAACAGATTGAGACTTACCTCAAAGAATTCTATGGACAAGATCAGGTATTATGGTTAGGCGACGGAATTATTGGTGACGACACCGATGGTCATATTGATGACATCACGCGCTTTGTCAATGAAAACACGGTGTTAACTGTTGTCGAAGAAAATCCGGACGATGAAAATTATGCTATCCTTCAGGAGAATCTGGAAACACTTCGTTCCTTCAGATTATTAAACGGAGAAGCACTTAATATCGTCGAACTACCGATGCCCGCACCGGTAATCTATGAGGACACCAGACTGCCGGCATCATACGCAAATTTTTATATTGCAAATGATGTCGTCGTTGTTCCGATTTTCAACGATGCCAATGACCAAAAAGCATTGGATATTATTCAGGGATGCTTTCCGACACGAAAAGTTATCGGAATTAATTCCGTCGATATTATCTGGGGACTAGGCAGTTTTCATTGTTTGAGCCAGCAAGAGCCCGCACTCAACTAAAGGTAATACTTATAAACAGAAAGGTTTCTTAATCGATTAAGAAACCTTTCTGTTTATATAAACTGCTTATTACAAGCATTATTAATTAGATCTTTCTGTAGCGAAGTTTTGCTGCTTACTTCCGACAATACTGACATCAGCTTATCGCAACAATTTATCCTGTACCGATAGAACCTTAGACAACAACCACATGCACACCGGACTTCTCCAACGATTCAACAAATCCGGCATTCACTTTATCATCTGTAATTAATATATCAATTTTTTCAAAGCCACAAATCCGTCCAAAGCTGCGTCTTCCAAATTTGGACGAATCCGCTAGGACAACTACCTTTTGAGCCGTATCGATCATGATACGATTCAATTGGGCTTCCTGTGCACTGGATGTTGACACACCATACTCCAGATCTATTCCATCCACCCCTAAAAACAATTTACTACAATAAAAATCATGCAGTAAATTTTCAGCATATTTTCCGGTCACTGAAGTAGAAGTTTTTCGTAAGGTCCCTCCCATCTGCATAATTTCAACTGATGGATATTTAATCAACTCCATGGCAACGTTCAGCGCCGAAGTGACCACAGTGATATTTCCCTTAGGTACAATCTGCCTGGCCAGCGATTGCATGGTTGTACCGGAAGCGATAATAATTGAATCATTTTCTTCAATCATCTCAGCCGCTTTCTTCCCGATTCTACTTTTATCGTCCGAGCGAAGTTTCTCCTTTTCAAATACTGTCCGATCCGTCGTATACGGATTGTATTGTGTCGCTCCGCCATGCGTCCGAAAAAGCAGCCCACTCTCTTCTAAGAGCGTGAGATCCTTGCGGATAGTAACAGAAGATACACCCAGTTCCTCGCATAGGTCAATCACTTGGACTATACCTACCTCTTTTAATTGTTTTAAAATATATTGATGTCGCTCTACGTTTGTCATGGTTCTTTTATATGCGCTAAAATATTAAATCTACCAGTTGTTTATCTATACAGATACATTAAGAAAATATAAAATATCAACGAAAATCATTAATGGATCGTAGCTTCAGATATTCTATACCAATTTCCCTAGTAGAACTGACGTTAAAATAACGAATTTATTTAATTATTTATACTCTGTACAAAGAGAATTATACTTTATTCTAAAAAGATAACCTTTTTGGGTTTCAAAATTCAAAACTCCAAGGGATTGGGCCAAATATACTGATAATCAAGCTCTTTTTGAAGCAGGCTTCCACTTACTACTTTTTGAAAATGATCCCCTGGTTCAAACCGCAATGGCAGATCGAAACCATACTTTCGCGCAGAGGCCAGGATCACATCCTTTTTCTTTGGGTGCATTGGGGCCACAACATTATAAACGGCATGTCTTAGGTCCTTAACAGAAGCCAAACTAATCAGCTGCACAACATCATCCAGATGAACAAAATTAGCAGGCTGTTCACCCGTTGTACAGATGCGATTGGCAAAGTACTTGGCAAAAATGCGGTTTTTACCAAATAAGCCACCAAGTCGATATATACAAGTGTTGGGCAGTTGCAACATCAGCTGCTCCGCCAAAAAAAGTTTTTCGGACAATTCTATTCCGGCTGAATCCAATTCATGATAGACAACATCTTTATCCGGATAAATTCCAACGGAACTTAAAAACACCTGTTTGGTCCATTGGATGTTTTCAAGAAATCTCTTAATATTCAAAAAACGCACCTCTAATCCAGAAAGACTATTTTTTTGGCTGGCAGGAATACTATTTAACACAAAGTCGAACCGGTCTGGAAGAAGTACATTAGACAAGGTATGACCTTGATCAAAGTCAGCAATAAACGAAAAAATACCATCAGTTTTAAGCCGATGGTATTTTTCATCTTGTGTCGTACTTGCCCAGACCTCATGTCCCTGATGTTTCATAACCATGGCAAATGATTCTGCCAGCCAGCCACATCCTAAAATGAGTATCCGCATAAGATCACAAGATTAATAAGCTTTTGCAAATAAAACGCGGCGGCGAGAAGGTTTACCCGTGAAGATACATACACCTTCCTCCTCTTTGGCATCCAAAGGAATACAACGGATTGTAGCCTTTGTTTCCTCTTTCACACGTTTTTCTGTTTCTGTGGTCCCATCCCAATGGCAGGAGATAAATCCACCTTTACCTTCCAGCACTTCTTTAAATTCATCATAAGAATTTACCTCGGTAAAATGGGAGGCTCTGAAATCCAATGCTTTTTGGTAAATATTTTCCTGTATTGCCTGCAACAGCTGTTCGATATTGCCGGCCAATCCTTCCTGTGCTACCGTTTCTTTTGTTTGGGTATCACGACGTGCCAATTCTACAGTTCCATTTTGCATATCTCGCGCACCAACAGCAACACGGACAGGCACACCCTTCAATTCCCATTCCGCGAATTTGAAGCCGGGGCGTTGTGTATCACGGTCATCGTATTTCACCGAAATATCCTTGATCTTCAACTCGCCCATTAACTGGTCCACGAATGTGTCAATCTGCGCTTTTTCTTCTTCAGTTTTAAAGATCGGAACAATAACAACCTGAATGGGTGCCAACTTTGGCGGCAATACCAACCCTTGATCGTCGGAGTGTGCCATAATCAATGCGCCCATCAAACGGGTAGAAACACCCCATGATGTTGCCCAAACATGCTCCAGCTTTCCTTCTTTAGAAGTAAATTTCACATCAAAAGCTTTCGCAAAGTTCTGCCCAAGAAAATGTGATGTACCAGCTTGCAACGCCTTTCCATCTTGCATAAGTGCTTCGATACAATAGGTATCCAAGGCCCCGGCGAAGCGTTCGTTTTCCGTTTTCCGTCCACGTACAACCGGTACGGCTAAAATATTTTCAGCAAATTCAGCATAGACATCAAGCATACGTTCTGTCTCTTCAATGGCCTCTTCCCGAGTTGCGTGTGCTGTGTGGCCTTCCTGCCATAAAAACTCTGCTGTACGCAGGAAAAGACGCGTGCGCATTTCCCAACGGACCACATTTGCCCATTGGTTAACCAAAATTGGGAGGTCACGGTAAGATTCGATCCAACCACGGTAAGTATTCCATATAATCGTTTCAGAAGTCGGACGTACAATTAACTCTTCCTCCAATTTTGCATCTTCATCCACCACAATCTTACCGGTACCATCGTTTTTTAATCTATAATGTGTGACTACCGCACATTCCGTTGCAAAACCCTCCACATGGGCTGCTTCTTTAGAAAAAAACGACTTGGGGATGAATAAAGGAAAATAAGCATTGCTATGGCCTGTTTCTTTAAATCTCTTGTCTAAAATCGCTTGCATTCTTTCCCAGATAGCATATCCGTATGGCTTGATTACCATACAGCCGCGTACAGCTGAATTTTCAGCCAGATCAGCTTTGATCACAAGTTCATTGTACCATTGCGAATAATCTTCTGCACGACTTGTTATTCCTTTACTCATATGAAATTGATAAATTATTGTAACATTATTACGTTAAATCTCGTCTGTATTTCCAATACAAAAAGCGTTCAATAAAAAATATTTGTATTTTTGATTACTTCGATTAAACCCCCTCGAGAAATTTGCGTCTAAGATAGTAAATAAGGCTGTATAATCGAAAATAACGATTTAGGATATTATGAAAAAAAATAGATTATTTATCGGAGCACTTGCCATGACAGGAGCACTTATGTTAGGTTCCTGCGGTACGAGTAGGCAAATCTATAGCGACGATGTCTATGGCAGTAATGGACAGGCGAGACAGAAAGTCTATCAAAGTCCGGATTACTATTACACAGATGCAGATCAGGTTCAACAGGGAGGACAAGCGCAGGGTGGTTATTATGATGACGAATATTCAGACCAGGATTATAACAATGATTCTTACGAAGATCTAGAATATGCAAACCGTATAAACAGGTTTTATTATGCAACCCCAGGAATGACCTATTTTGATCCGTTCTTCGATCCATGGTATGGCTATGGCTTCGGCGGTTGGTATGGCTATGGACCTTCTCTTGGTTTAGGCTGGGGCTGGAATTCAGGCTGGGGTTCTTCATGGTCTCTTGGCTTTGGCTGGGGCTGGGGTTCCGGTTGGGGCTGGGGATCTCCTTGGTACGGTGGCTATCGCCCTTGGGGTGGCTGGTATGGCGGCTACTGGGGATCTGGCTGGTATGGTAACGGTTACTGGGGCGGTGGCTACTGGGGCAGTTCAAGACCCTATTATGCTTCATCCCGATCAAGTTATAGAGACAACTACAATGTACGGACCTCTTCTTCCCGCACCAGAAGTTCGGGAAATTATGACCGCAGGGGTGTAGCCCGCGATTCCAGAGGACGTATTACTTCAGTAGCTAGTACACGATCAAGTGCCGGTGGTCGAACAAGATCATCTGACGGTTCTATATCACGTAGTTCTTCCTCCTATGACAGATCAAATGGTAGAACCAGGTCTACGGATGGTATCTCAACGAGAGGCGGATATACGGATGGTGGCAGAACACGGAGTTCTGATAGATCCAATGGAACTTATCCAAATATGCGGAGCTCAAATGGAACTTCCAGAACCCGTACAGGTTATGGCGATGTTTCCCGTCCAATGAGCCGTTCCATGGAAACCCGTTCAAGTAATCCAGGTTCAACATCAAGGCCATCTTACACTCCGCCAACAAGAAGTTATGATGGTGGGTCTACGCGCTCAAGTGGCGGATTTTCAGGTGGCGGTAGCACGAGATCCAGTGGCGGATTTTCTGGCGGTGGCGGTGGTAGCACCAGATCCAGCGGTGGACGGACACGCTAGTAATAAAAATAGCTTACAGTAGCATACATACCCTGTGTGCTACTGCTTATTATAGACGATATTTTAGCTTATGACAATCAAAAAATTACTTTTTGGAACTGCATTTTTAATCGGTGCAGCAGGGACCGCTCAGGCGCAATACACGAAAGATGTGTTTCTATTTTCCCAAGGGGACAATGGCGGTACTGCTCGTTTCAAGGCTATGGGAAATGCTTCGACCGCTTTGGGTGGTGATATTAGTTCAATTACAGGCAACCCGGCTGGTTTAGGATATTTTAATCAATCAGATATTTCCGTAACAGGTAGATACCTCAATAATAAAAATAAAACCGATTATTTTGGACAGAATAATACCAGCAGCAAAAACAATTTCAACCTGGATAACGCTGGAATTGTTTTTCATTTGCCAACTTACCGGAATGGAGGAAACCTCGAAACAGGTTGGTTGAACTTTAATGTTGGTATTGCTTACAACCGCAATTACGTCTACAACAACCTACTTGAATATAAAGGTGTTAATAACACCAGTTCAATAACAGATGCTTATTCGGACCGTTTATCTGCACCAGGGGGATTGAGTGGCTGGGGCCAGGAAGTCTACGGCAACTCTTTATTATTTGATGTAGATCCTGAGAAACAAGGATCCTATTTACCTATTACGAGTTTTGGTAACTATAATGGAAAAGATGGTTTTAATCAAGTAAATTCCATCCTTGAGAAGGGCAGTAAATCCGAATCTGTCTTGTCTTTCGGAGCAAACTACAGCAATAAATTGTACTTGGGGGCAGCGTTGGGATTTACAGCTTTTAGTTATGACAATTCAAGCTGGTTTACAGAGTATGGTCAGACAATGAATGTCGCACAAATGACAAAAGCGAATCCAAAGTCCGACTTCTTAAAACCAGGCGCGGAATATGCTAGTAAACGTGAAATGTTGGACAAAGATTATGAGCTGTACGATGACTATGCACAAGTGACCGACGGTACAGGTGTAGATTTCAAATTAGGGGTAATCTACAAGTTTACACCTACCTTCAGTATGGGTTTTACAGCGAAATCACCTACATTTATGAGCGTCAGAGATGAGTCTTACAGCAATTCGGAGTTCCGTTATTTTAAGCCAAATGAAGATAAGTCTTTTAAAGAATACCGCACCAGCGATAAAGCAGGTTATAGCTATTTAGAGTATAATATGAATACACCATATAAACTCTCCGTAGGCGCCAGTCAGGTATTTTCCAGAGGCTTGATTACCGCGGATGTGGAATGGGTGGATTATGAAGCGATGCGTTTCAAAGATGCTGGGGCTGCTAATAAAAACCTGGAAAAAGACATGAACCAAAACATTAAAAACACGTACCAAGGTGCATTTAATGCGCGTATCGGTGGTGAAGTTTTGTTTGACAACGTCTTTAGTGGTAGAGCTGGTTTCAACTATAGCGGTAATCCCTATAAAAATGCAGATTATACAAATTATACCGCTTCTGTGGGTATAGGTGCAAAACTAGGTCGTGGGATGTATATCGATTTGACAGGAGCTTATAATGCTGTCAATTACAAAGAAAGCCCTTATACGATAGCTGAAGATTTTTGGAACACGGCTAGCCCTGCCGCAGATATAAAAAATCAACGAACAAATGTCGTGTTGACAATCGGTTCAAAATTTTAAGCGATTTTTCTCAATAAAACGTCCAGCTCGTCTGGACGTTTTTCATTTATTACAATCCCACCAATTATAATTTAAAAGCTTTTAGTAAATTTGTCCTCTTGGTTGAAAATCACATGACAGATCAGACAGTCTTAAAAGCGTTCAATGTTCTATTTACTTATCCCATCTGGCGGATCGAGATCGATGCCGAGAACAGACTGATTGCAGTAGAGACGAGGAATCCAGCAGACACACTCCCCTATTTCAATGTGATTTCTTTTGAAGGAGATAATATTCTGCGGGACTTCAAAGCCATCAGTAAAGAGTGGGTATTGGCTGGAATTCAATGTCAGAAACTCATCCTAAAAAAAATCTCGGATACTTCACCCATCGATGCTGGCGTACAAATTATAGACTGTTATCAGCCACAACGACAGGAAACCTGGTTCAACTACATTTTTCTCGAGATGGTCAGTGATGCTGTCCTGCTTAGGCCCAAAATGATCGCGCAAGGAATGCAATTGTTTTTAGATTTAAAGACAATGTCCATAGAAGATAAAAAGGAGGCATCTTTTAAACCTTTTGACAGCCAAATAGTCTACCCAGTAATTTACAATGGTCAGACACCCCATTTTTTGACAGATTTCACAATAGATGACGAAATTTGGCTAAATGTTTTGGAGGACTATTTTATTTGGGCTTTCTATGAAAAAAACAACGATAATCACTATCAAATCCGGATAGTTCGATCAACAAAAGATAGGTTAATTGACACTGTTGTTGCAGTAACCCAATTGCCGCTAAAGTTTTTCAACATCTATTTTCTTGTTAACAAACAAATATTCCTTTTGACAGACAATAAACGGGAGTTTGTTTCGTATTTAGTATAATTGCAAAATATATGAAACTATTATTCGAATTAAATACATATAAAAAGGTAGCCATTTTATCAATTTCGCTGCTATCGCTTCAACAGGTTGAAGCTAAAAATTTCACTTTCACACCTACCACCGCGATCCCCGACTCCGTTGGGACAGAAGTCGTCAATGGTGAAGAATTTGTCCTTTTCAAAATAGAAAAAGGAGATAATTATTACCAACTCAGCAAAAAATACAAAACTACTGTGGGGCAGCTGACGCAGATAAATGGAAACGGTACATTAAGTATCGGACAGATTGTTAAAGTCCCAACTGGTCGAAAACCAAGTTCTATTGCGAATAAAACACCCAACAACACAGTACAACAGAATCCGCGTGATCCACAACAAGGTTTTACAGCATATATCGTTGGCGAAAAAGAAACGTTATACGCCATATCCAAAAGATTTGGTATCACTGTCGAAGATATCAAAAAAGCCAACAACCTAAAAAACAATACCATTAGCGGTGGTATGAAATTAATGATCCCAAATCAACCCCTACCGCCTGAAAGGCCAAAATTGGTTGAACCTAAAGGCGTTGAAATCGTTGCCTCCGATTCTACAAACGATGACGATAAAGAAGAAAATCAGATTTCAACAAACCGCTACGGAATACGGGAAAAAGCTGAGCGGGGAATCGGTGTCTGGATGGATGGTTTGTCCTCCCAGGGAACAAGTAATCTTGCCCTCCATAAAAGTGCGCCTGTAGGCACAATCCTAAAAATCACCAACCCAATGACTAAAAGCGTTACTTACGCGAAAGTAGTCGGTAAATTTAATGACAATGCTGAAAACCAAAATGCCATTGTTGTGTTATCAAAGTCCGCAGCAGCAAGTATTGGCGCATTAGATAAACGCTTTCAGGTAGAGATCGCCTACGGATTACCTTTAGAAAATTAATTAAAATAAAAATAGCTCTTGCAGCGCAAAACAAGAATGAATAACAAACCGTATGTCATAGGGATTGCCGGAAGTAGTGGTTCTGGAAAAACTTTTTTTTTGAATAGCTTTTTGAAACACTTCAAAACCGATGAGGTTACATTGATTTCCCAAGACGACTATTACATTCCCGCCAATACAAAAACGCAGGAAGAAAATAGACTCTACAATTTTGATATCCCCACATCCATAGACAGAGAAGCTTTCTATAAAGACATCAAAGCACTCTTTAATGGAGAGACAATTTATAAAGAGGAATATACATTTAATAATCCTTCGTTAACACCAAAAATGTTAGAGATCAAACCGGCTCCAATATTAATTATTGAAGGACTTTTTATTTTCTATTACACAGAAATAAATGCGCTGATCAATCATAAGATATTCTTGAGTGCTGATCAGGATATCGCACTCAGAAGAAGGCTGCATCGCGATCTGGTTGAACGCGGTTACTTTGAAGATGATGTGATGTACAAATGGGTGAATCACGTCCTCCCCTCCTACAACGAGTATTTATTACCATTCCAGGATTCTTGTGATCAGGTCATATTCAATAATACGGACGAACCTGAACCAATTTGGGAGATTACCAATCAGATTTCTGAAGAGCTGAAAACAAAACTTAATTTAGTATAACGTAGATAAAGACGGGCTTAAGTATAAATAAGCCCGTCTTTATTTAAAAGTACTTGATTTATTGACATCAAGACTTTAAATTCTTATCTTTGCGCCACGAAACAAATCCATCATAATGAACCATCCTGTAAAGATTAAAAATGCTTTGGTTTCAGTCTATTATAAAGACGGCCTAGCTCCTTTAGTTGAATTATTAAACAAATACGGTGTTACATTCTATTCCACTGGTGGGACAGAAACATTTATCAAAGATTTAGGTATAGATGTCGTTCCAGTTGAAGACCTGACCAGCTACCCTTCGATTTTAGGAGGCCGTGTTAAGACCTTACACCCAAAGGTGTTTGGTGGAATTTTAGCACGCCGTCCGCTTGAATCGGACCAACAGCAACTTGCTCAGTATGAAATACCAGAGATCGATTTGGTTATCGTAGATTTGTATCCATTTGAAGAAACTGTTGCTTCTGGAGCTCCTGAGCAAGATATCATCGAAAAAATCGATATCGGTGGAATCTCATTGATTCGTGCAGCAGCGAAAAACTTTAATGATGTTGTGATCATTTCTTCCAAAAATGATTATAAAGCGCTTGAAGAGATCCTGGCCAACCAAGAAGGTCATACTTCTTTGGAGCAACGCAAAGAATTTGCGAAACGTGCCTTCAACACATCATCCCATTATGATACAGCAATCTTCAATTATTTCAATCAAGAGAATCCAATTGAAGTTTTTAAACAATCCGAGCAAAATGCGCAGGTATTGCGCTATGGTGAAAACCCGCACCAAAAAGGGGTTTTCTTCGGCAACCTGGATAACATGTTCGATAAATTAAATGGAAAAGAGCTTTCGTACAACAACCTTGTTGATGTAGATGCAGCTGTGGCTTTAATCGACGAATTTGAACAACCAACCTTTGCGATCCTAAAACACACCAATGCGTGTGGGGTTGCGTCAAGACCAACAATTAAACAAGCTTGGTTAGATGCCTTGGCCTGCGATCCAGTTTCAGCATTTGGCGGTGTTTTAATCACCAATGGCGAAGTTGATGCTGCAACGGCAACAGAGATCAATAATCTATTCTTCGAGGTCTTAATCGCACCTTCTTATTCGGAGGAGGCAATTGCTATTCTTACGGCCAAGAAAAATAGAATTATCTTGGTCCGCAAAGAGGTAAAACTACCTAGCCAGCAGTTCAAAACCTTATTGAATGGTGTCATCCTTCAAGATAAGGACAATATAATTGAAGGGCCTGAGCAAATGGTAACGGTAACAACAGTAAAACCTACAGCTGAACAATTGGAAGATTTATATTTTGCGAATAAAATTGTAAAACATACAAAATCCAACACCATAGTCTTTTCGAAAAATGGCACATTGTTAGCTTCGGGTGTTGGCCAGACATCGAGAGTCGATGCCTTAAAGCAAGCCATTGAAAAAGCAGTTTCATTTGGTTTTGACTTGAAAGGTTGCTCAATGGCATCAGATGCGTTCTTTCCTTTCCCTGACTGTGTAGAAATCGCATCTGAGGCAGGTATTGCAGCCGTATTGCAACCGGGTGGTTCGATCAAAGATCAATTATCCATTGATATGGCTAATGAAAAGGGCATTGCCATGGTAACTACCGGCGTGAGACATTTCAAACATTAAGAATAATTCAATCGCCTCATAAAAAAAGCTACTTTTTACAAAGTAGCTTTTTTTATTTGTTGACCGGCCAGCCCAATCGCTCTGATTTGTACCGTTCGATTTCTTCCGAAAGCTTCCGAATCGCGTAGGCAACAATAGCAACGTCATCTAACCAACCGCCTACAGCAATAAAATCCGGAATAGCATCTACAGGAGAAACCACATAAATAATCGTTCCGATAATAATGGATAGATTCCAGCTGTTCATTTTAAACTTACCTGTAATTGCATCCTTGCACATCGCGATCAGTAACTTAAAATCGTCAACATAGCTTCCAAGATTTTTTGCCTTAGACTCTGCCTGTGACAGCTCCGCTTCCGTAATTTTACGATGCCTAAAGCGTTCAAACATACCCGTTGCAATCTTTTTGATTCTACTGTTCATAACTCAAAATTATCAATATTTTTTTATTAACAAAGCCTATGCCTTTTTTAAACGAGAGCAGTCAGCTCGAGCCTCAGTTTCCTCAAGCACTGCGCTATTTGAGTATAGGACATTCTCAACGCGCCGTACCAACTTCGAGACAAGGTCGTGACTATGTCTTACTGTGACCGTAGTGTGTCCACTCTGAGTCCGTGGTGAGTCCGAGTCCAATACGGACTCAGGGTGTATGGACCACAGTTGCATCATGCACTTATCTGCCCCCAGGGGCGAAGAAGGCGTAAACATGGTCCGAAACATGGTCGAAAAACCATCGAATAATGCAGTAGACTCGGACTCCATTTTGAAAAATAATACAGATGCGCTATAATTCAATTTATAAATATGATTTTTAGATACAAATAGATTGAATTAAAATACACAATATTGAACAATAATAAGTTTATACATTCATATGTATTTAAAATAGATACATTTTTAAATTGCTTGGGCATGGAGATAAGCCAATATCACCTGAAATCGGGTTTATGTTAAAATTAAAATACAATTTTATTATTTTTACAATCAACTGTAGCAAATTATATGTCATCTCCGTATAATAGACAACACAAGCGCAATGTGTTTTACACAAAAAGATTTTAATATTACAAGGTTATGAAAAACTATAGATTATTTAATTTTATTGCTATCGCAGTAGCGACATTCTTCCTATCCAGTTGCTTAAAAGATAACGACAACCAACGAATTCCAGGTGCGTTATTTACAATGGTCAATGGGTATACTGACGCCAATGCGGTTGTATATTACGCCGACGGGGGGCCATTACAAAGTCCATATTATCCCTTGGATTTTAAAAGCTATAGCCAAGTAGGCCTATTTACGGGGGCTAGAAATATAAAGATATCGTCGGAGTATAACAGTGCCTTGGTTGATACGACAGTGACGATCAAAGACAGTACAATTTATACCTCATTTGTTTATGGTAACAAAGCGAAGCCAGTGCAGGTGATTACAACCGACAAAATCAACAAAGAAATTAAAAACACGGAATCCGGTGTACGTTTCTTTAATTTTGCTGAGGGAACTGACCAAGTAACCCTACAAATCGGTACCCAGGCTTCTCCGACAGAATGGACCAACCGTGCAAAAGAAACACAAAATTCAGCGACGGCTCATCAAGGTTTTATCGCACAAAAAAGTGGAACCTTTACAGTTATTGCCAAAGATAAAGCTGGGAAAACCATTGCAACCCGTAAGGATATCAAATTGGTCGAAAATTATTACTATTCATTGATATTGATCGGCAAGGCAAATGATGAGAAAAAACCGCTATACATAGGTTTAGTAGCGCAGGCCGCAAATTAAAATACCCCTTTTCTATATACTAAAAAAGACCATCGTATTCATATGATGGTCTTTCTTTATGTTGTACAATATACCGCTCTAACGGATAGCCCTTTTTCGCTGAAAACTAAGGTGTTTCTTTGGGCGCAACTTTAGAGATTACATAGATATCCTCATTATCCTTTTTCATCTTATATTTCTCCCGTGCAATACGTTGCACCTCCTGTGGATTGGATCGAATGTCATTTATCGTTTTTATAATCGCTGCATTTTCTTTTAGATAAAAGGATCGCTCTGTCTCCAAGTTGGCTTTTTGCTTTTGATAACTGTATTGTGTCGCAAAATCATTTCGATCAAAAAACAACATCCACACCAAAAAAGCCAAAGTGGCTAATAAATACTTATTTCTTATTAAAGACCATAATCGTTGCATAGGACAAAAATACTATTTAGCTTTTATACTCCTGATAATTTCTCCCAAAGTTAAACATCTTTAATAAAGATATGGAATAATGTACTCAAATTCATCATATCCTTAGAATAATCTTATCTTTAACAATTCGAAACAACATTAATATTCCGATGAAATATCCGTATTTGAAAAGCATAAATAGCGTGAAAAATAGAATGGATGTTTCATATGGCCATTAAAAGAATAAATCATTTACATATGAAATACTATCTCATTGCTGGCGAAACATCAGGTGACCTACATGGAGCCAATCTCATCAAAGCACTTAAAATAGAGGATCCCACAGCTACATTCAAAATAGTTGGCGGTGATTTAATGCAGGAAGCCGCTGGAGAAAATGCATTGATACATACTTCAGCGATGGCTTTTATGGGTTTTGTGGAAGTTTTGAAAAACCTGGGCAAAATAGCTAAAAATTTGAAAGCAGTAAAAAATGATCTGTTGAAAGAAAGACCCGATGCTGTTATACTCATCGACTTTCCCGGCTTCAATTTAAAAATTGCCGAATTTGCCAAAAAACATGGTATCAAAACATGTTATTATATTTCACCAAAAGTATGGGCATGGAATCAGGGGCGTGTGAAAAAAATCAAAAAAATTGTCGATCATATGTTCTGCATTCTACCTTTTGAGGTTGATTTCTATAAAAAATGGCGGATGCCAGTCGATTATGTGGGCAATCCCCTGCTCGATGCTATTTCAGCCTATTCTTTTAATCCGAAATTCAGGGATGAAAACGGTTTTACAGACAAACCAATCATCGCGTTACTGCCGGGCAGCCGAGAAATGGAGATTTCCAAACTTCTTCCCATTATGGCCGAACTCCCCTACTTCTTCCCTGTGCATCAGTTTGTCATCGCCGGCGCACCTAATTTTGCCGAATCCTATTACAAACAGTTCATGAGGGGTATCGATATTCCGGTTATTTTCAATCAAACCTACGATATCCTAAACAATGCGGAGGCTGCAGTAGTTACCAGTGGTACCGCAACCTTGGAAACAGGTATTTTGAAAGTTCCGCAAGTTGTCGTATACAAGGCAAATGCAATATCGGTTTGGATTGCCAAATTAGTGGTTAAAGTAAAGTTTATTTCACTGGTAAACCTAATCAACAATTTCCTATCAGTAAGAGAGCTAATTCAAGAAGATTGTACGGCCTATGATATATCCTATGAGGTGGGCGAACTGATCAACAACAAGGCACATCGGGCAAGTGTGTTAGAAAATTACGATATCCTCGCCGAAAAATTGGGTACACCTGGCGCCTCAGAAAAAACAGCTAAATTAATTGTAAAATATCTTAGTAAAAATTAAACTCTTTAGGCTTTCAATTGTCAAACTACTAATTAGTTACATATAATTAAAGCTTTATGAAATCGAAACTTATTTTAGGCTTTCTCTTTTGTGTGGCATTTACCTTTGTGGGTAAAGCGCAGGAAACACAGCATTTCTCCAAGCTTGAAATTGGGAAAAAAGCCAAGAAGAATATTGACAGTAAAGACTCGACGGCAGTTATCCATATTGACACCTTAATCATGAAAGATAATTCCACCCTTTCTTTTTACGGAAAGAAAAATGTCAAAATCACCATTGGTTATGCGGAGATCGGAAACAAGGCAACTTTCTATGGGACAGATGGTAAGAATAACGGCGCCAATTTTGATATCAATGCCAATTTTCAAAAATTGGGTTCACTGTATATTATTGCAAAAGGCGATGATGCATTTAATGGAACAAAAACATTCCCCAATGGAAATGGTGGCAAAGTGAAAGTTACCCTGGCAACAGGAAGTATAAAACCGCAGGCAACAGATAAGAAGTCGCCGAATTATATCTATGCTGATGTCGTAGCAGGTGGCAGAGCCGTCAATGCAAACACAGATCTGAGAAATATCTATGATCGGATCAAAACCGCTCCTACGGGTCTTAGAGGTTTGCCACAAGGGCAGATTTACTCCGGTAGCGCAGGGACGGAAGGTTCGTTTGAGCTGATTTCTACCCAATAGGGAGAACGGGACAACATAACGCTAAAAAAGCATCAATACGCACATTGATGCTTTTTTAGCGTCAGTTTTTTTATACAAATTTAATGACAGCCCCGCTTTTTTAATTCATAGGCCAGAACCAATCTTGTCATCCGGTCGTATCTCGCCATTCCCTCCTTCTGATTGTTATGTGTTAGGTAACCATTGTAAAATACCCCCATTACATCATTGACCCAACCCGTGTAATTGCTCCAAAATAAGCGTTCTTCGGCAATATCCGCCAAGGCGAGCTTGCTTAATCTTTTTTGATAATCCTTCGAAAGGTCTGGATACATGCCCCGCAATTCTCCCAGCATATACAATGTTGTCTGCAAATAAGCGGAATAGCGATAAAAGGATTGCGGATGATGCTGCAATCGCACGAAAGCAATAAAATTGGCTTCATCCTCAAACCCTACCCCCTGTTGGTGGGCGAGCTCATGTACATAAGTAAACGGAAAAGATAGGGCTGGCATGGCATAATTTACCTGCGCTTCGTGTGTAAATGGATTGAAATAACCTGAAACTCCAAAATACGAAACAACTACGCTATTTAGAGGCGATTTGGCCTGCACCTGGCTACTTGATAAAAAAGATGAAAATGTAGTATCATTTTTCACCCAATTTGCCAGATCCGCCCGGATATAACCTTTCCGATCCGCCCATTGTGCAGGATTGACCTGTTCCCGCAACGCATTTGTACTATCCAGGTATTCATCGAGTACCATGAGATAGTCCGCAAGCTTCAGGCTGTCAACTTGCAGGTTGGCATTCACACTGATCGGCTTCCGATAATAATTCAACCCCCAGGAGACATAGAAGAAAATATATAGCCCAAGCAATAGGTTTACGATAAATAAAAAGGTTCGACAGGCATCCGACCATCTTCTACCCCATAGCTTGCGTATAAGATTAATCAGCCAATAGAGCAGAAAAATAATCGTGAAAGCGTAAAAAATGTCCCCTATGCTAAAGGGAATATAACCAAAAATAAACTTTGGAATATAACCATAAAACCGATAAAATCCCTGTGCGTAAAATTCCTCGATCCATGCACTATTCCTTTCGATCAACGATAAAACGCATAGCAGACCGATGAATGATCCAAAAATAAAAACAGCAATTTTATCACGCTTCATCATGGGGTATTAGCTTTCGTTTTCGAAATAGACTTTATAATAGTTCATCCCTTTATCCTCATCAAATCCCTTCTCGAGGTATTCCCGTTTTCCATGCACATAGATATGAAAGTTCTTATCCAATTTTAGGACAGACTTGTAGGATGATTCCATCTTTTTGACGGCTTTATCCGCGATTTCAAAACTTGACTGGAAGGGTGAATCAAATTCATTTTCAAAGCCAGCTTTATAATCCTGGAATAGGGCTATCGCCTGAGGATTTCCCAATACTTCTTCTTCAAATTCCTCCTGAACGAAAGTTTCCTTTTCTTTAAAGTAGTTCATGGATTTATTCATCAGATCAATCTTATCGGCCTTCTCCAGTTCAAAGGTTTCATCGAGTTTCTCCTGAACAAAATTCTTATAGACTTTTAGGTAGTTACCTGTCTGATTGAAATTGTCATTACGTACGCGCAATTTTAGGAACTCATCTTTCCAATACACCGCTTCCTGTTGTCTATTGGTCTGATCCAATACAAGAACTTTATACCCTTCCTCTTCTTCAACATTGATGATAATGCAACCTTTGTCCAACTTATTGATGTTGATTGCCTCCTGCTCATACTCTAAGGTAAATGCCCCTTGTTCAGGATACACCTTTAGGTAAGTCTCTTTGTTCTCCGATTTAAATATACCAATCGCATCGTGTTCCTCACCTTCAATCTGTACATTTTTTAGCGCCACCACATACACCTCACCTGCTTTAATCTTGGGGTGGTTGGACACCTCATACAGATGCTTCGAAATCTGTTGGGAAAAATCGTGAAAGGGCAACTGTCCCTTAAAGTACTGGCGAACAAAATAGAACACCTCGTTCAGATCCAGTTCTTCATTGGGATGATATAGACGATATACTTCGTTCACTTTTGCAAAGGGGCTCATAAAATACTGCATCAGAAGTCCGGGCAATACTTCATCGCCTTCAAGGGATACGGGAGCGTCTGACAGGATATAAAATTCGTCCTGTGCTTTGTTTCCTACACGGTGTATAGATAATGCTTCAAAAGTTGCGTCTTGGTGAAAAAACATATTCTTATTTTATAAATTATATAAATCTATTGCTATTTTAAATGTTTGGCAATGTGCATTGACAATATCTTTGATCTGCGGAGAATAGCCGCCGCCCATACTGACCTGAACAGGAATCTGCCGCCGATGGCACAGCTCCAATACAAGTTCATCCCTTCGCGCGCAGGTCGCTGGACTTAAATTCAATTTCCCTAGCTTATCGGTTCCCAAGATATCTACGCCTGCCTGATAAAAAACAAAATCAGGCCGTATACGCTCAAATAAATCCCGCAGATGCGCATTCAGTATCTCCAAATATTCTTTATCTGTTATATTTTCAGTGAGTCCGACATCCAAGTGTGAACGCTGTTTGATAAAGGGATAATTCTTTTCCCCATGCATCGAAAAGGTAAAAACCTGTTGATGCCCCTCAAAGATATGCGCTGTTCCATTTCCCTGGTGCACATCCAGATCAATGATGAGGATTCGATTTGCCAGCTTATGTTTTAGTAAATAACCTGCGGCGGTGGCTTGATCGTTCATCAGGCAAAAGCCTTCACCAAAGTCATAGCCAGCGTGGTGGGTTCCACCTGCAATCGTGAAAGCTACCCCATATTTCAAGGCATAACCCGCAGCCTGAACTGTTCCATCCAAAATATAGCGTTCTCGGTCTACCAAGCTTTTACTCAAAGGGAATCCGATTCTCCGTACCATTTTTGCATCCAAAGTCAAATCAAACAGTTTCGTCACATAAGCTGGATCATGGACCAGACAACAGGTTTCAAAACTGGCCAGCTCGGGCCTGAAAAAATTAGCTTCGTTGGCCAATCCTTCATGTCTCAACTGCAACGGGATCAACTCGTACTTTAGCATCGGAAAACGATGCCCTTCTTTGACCGGATGGATAAATTCGGGATGAAAAGCTATCTTAAGCACTTTAAATCTTATTTTATTCATGCGAAGATAAGAAAAACTAAAGCAATCCCATTTTATCCAACAATATCAATCAGATATTTTGGAGTTGTATCGGAAAAAGGGCATCTTTGGGTAAGAACAATCCTCAGTTTAATGTCAGCCTTCGTTTGACGTTAAACTCATATTCGATCATAAATAGATACATTAAAAATAACATGGAAACGACTAATTTGCCTCAATTGTCTGCAATGGAACAACGTGTCCTAGGCTCCCTGATTGAAAAATCAAAGGTAACCCCCGAATATTACCCAATGACAATCAACAGCTTACAGGCCGCATGTAACCAAAAAACTTCACGCAAACCTGTCGTACAATACAGCGAAGAAGACATTGTCAATACGCTGGATATCCTGAAAAAGAGAGGATTGATTTCAACAGTTATCGGTGGTGGATCCCGGGTCACCAAATATAAGCACAATTTTGCCATACAGTTTCCCCTTGTACCATCCGAACTGACTATTATTTGCCTATTACTTCTCCGTGGGCCAATGACAGCCGGTGAAATCAATTCAAATGCTGGAAGGTTATACGAGTTTGACTCCTTGGGTGAAATTAATGAACAATTGGAGAAGCTTGCTCAAGAGGGCTATTTGAAAGCTCTTCCCAAACAAGCCGGACACAAAGAGGTACGTTATATCCACCTGCTGGGTGATGTCAATATGGAAACTTTTGAAAGTAGCAACAGTGCATCAAGTGGGGCTGCAGATCCTGCGCTTTTGGAGCGTATAGGACAACTTGAACAGGAAGTCGCTGAATTAAAACGGAAGTTTCAGGAATTATGGGACGAACTACATTAATCGATGACGAATACAACTGATTCCAAAGCAGGATTATCCCAGGCTACTTTATGGCTAATGACCATCGCTACGGGTCTGGTTGTCGCCAACAACTACTATAATCAGCCACTATTGGGACTGATTGCCAAGGACCTCAATATTAGCGAAGCTACAGTGAGCAATTCGGCCATGTTAACACAAATTGGTTACGCCTGTGGCCTTTTATTGATTGTTCCCCTGGGCGATATGTTTAAGAGAAAGAAAATGATCTTAATTGATTTTATATTCATTATTCTCTCATTGGCCGGAATGGCACTTTCCCAGTCTATTGCAGCTATCCTCAGCTTTAGTTTTTTGATCGGATTTACGTCCGTAATACCACAGGTTTTTGTTCCTATGGCGGCAGAGCTCGCCTCGAAGGGGAAACAGGCAGCTGCTATAGGCATGGTCATGTCAGGGTTATTGATCGGTATCCTATTATCGCGCGTGGTCAGCGGATTTGTCGGCTCCTACTTTGGCTGGCGCGAAATGTATTGGATTGCTACGGTGATCATGATCATTACTGCAATGGCCATCGCGATCAAATTACCCGAAGTTAACCCTAATTTTAAGGGCACTTATAAGGAATTGATGCTTTCAGTATGGAACTTTGCCAAAAAACAACCGGTGCTGCAATTGGCTGCATTTCGTGGTGCGATGGGATTCGGCGCCTTTTCAGCCTTCTTTACAACCCTGGTATTCCATCTCCAAGGACCACCATTTTTTGACGGTCCAGCTACCGCTGGTGCATTTGGCCTTGTGGGTGCCTGTGGTGCCCTTGCAGCTGCTTTTGTCAATCGGATGACCGTATACATGGGTACTGCGAAAATTATCAGTTACGCGATCGTATTGATGATCCTTAGCTGGCTGTTTTTTGCGTTATTTGGCCATTATTACTGGGGCCTGATCGTTGGGGTAATCCTCATTGACCTTGGATTACAGTCGATGCACATTCTAAATCAGAGTGATTTCTACGCGCTCAATCTTGGCGCCAATAATCGCCTGAACACCGTTTATATGGTCAGTTATTTTATCGGTGGTTCAACAGGCACCTTTTTTGCTGCACAAGCATGGCAGCATTTCCAATGGCCGGGGGTTATTGCAGTTGGCACAACATACACCCTATTGGCATTGTCCGCACACTTATTATTTGATCATAAACTAAGAAAAAACTAATATGAAATTTGGCCAAGTAGAGCATCCCGAAGAGGTAGACTTCACCCTACCAGCTACTCCAAAAGAGACCTTAGCCCTTTTACAGCATTTCAAAAATAAAGAACCGTTTGAAGTATATGTAGGCTGTGCAAAGTGGAACAAACAGGATCTAAAGGGTTTTTATCCAAGAGGCACAAAGGACGAGCTTGTTTACTATGCCAATCAGTTTAACAGCATTGAACTGAATGCCACGTTCTATAATTCTCCCAGCCTGGAGCAGGTAGAAACCTGGAAGAAGAAAACTCCGGCAGATTTCAAATTCTTTCCCAAAGTTCCCCAGTCGATCAGTCATTTTAGCCGATTGCTTAACGCAACGGATAAAGTTAAGTTGTTTACGGATGCTGTGGTTCGATTTGACGAAAAATTAGGTATGGTCTTTCTGCAAATGCATGACAACTATAGTCCAAAAGACATGGCGCGGTTAAAATTATTCCTGCACGACTGGCCAAAAGATGTCCCCTTAGCATTGGAAGTCCGAAATAAGGACTGGTTTTCAAAGGCTGAAGTAACGAATGAACTTTATACCTTATTGGAGGAGACCGGTGTGACCAATGTATTGGTGGATACGGCTGGAAGAAGAGATATGTTGCATATGCGCCTGACTACGCCTATCGCCTTTATCCGTTATGTCGGTGCCAACCATGCTTCGGATTATGCGCGTCTGGACAATTGGATAGAAGTAATAAAACAATGGCGGGATAATGGATTGCAGAAACTGTATTTCTTTATCCATCAAAATGTTGAAATTGAATCACCCCTGCTGGCCACCCACTTTATTAAGCAAATGAATGAAACATTTGACTTGAACCTGAAGTACCCAAATAAAGCAAGCAGTAACACTCTATTTTAACGGGTATTCTCCTTTTTAGCATAAAACCATTCCCAAAAAATAAGGCCTAATCTACAGATTAGGCCTTATTTTTTAGCATGATAGGATAAACCTATTTTTTCGCATATTTAAAGTTTTTGCCGATGAAGCGGGCATTACCGCCCAATTCTTCTTCAATACGCAACAACTGATTGTATTTCGCCATACGGTCAGAACGGGAAGCTGAACCAGTTTTGATTTGACCACAGTTCAATGCAACCGCCAAGTCAGCGATCGTCGCATCTTCGGTTTCCCCTGAACGGTGAGACATTACTGAAGTATAACCAGAATTTTGCGCTAAAGTCACGGCATTGATTGTTTCAGTCAATGAACCGATTTGGTTTACTTTAACCAAAATAGAGTTTGCTGTATGGGTATCAATACCTTGTTGAAGACGTTTTGTATTTGTTACGAAAAGATCATCACCTACCAATTGAACGTGATCACCAATTTTGTCGGTTAATGTTTTCCAACCGGCCCAGTCATCTTCAGCCATACCGTCTTCAATAGAGATAATTGGGTATTTTGCTGTTAATTCTGCTAAGTAGCTTGCTTGTTCTTCGCTAGAACGTACCGCTCCTTTATCGCCTTCAAACTTGGTATAATCGTATTTGCCATCTTTGTAGAACTCAGAAGAAGCACAATCCAATGCTAAACAAACATCTTGACCTGGTTTGTAGCCAGCAATTTCAATCGCTTTCAAAACGGTTTCGATTGCATCCTCAGTACCTTCAAAAGTTGGCGCAAAACCACCTTCGTCGCCGACTGCAGTAGAAAGACCTCTATCGTGTAAGATTTTTTTCAATGTATGGAATACCTCAGTTCCCCAACGTAATGCTTCAGAAAATGAAGGAGCACCTACTGGCATGATCATAAATTCCTGGAATGCGATAGGCGCATCGGAGTGAGATCCACCGTTGATGATGTTCATCATTGGGATAGGCAAGGTATTGGCATTCACACCGCCAATATAACGGTATAAAGGTTGACGTGACTCTTGTGCAGCTGCTTTTGCTACTGCCAAAGAAACACCTAAGATAGCATTTGCACCTAAATTACCTTTATTTTCACTACCGTCTAAATCAATCATGATTTTATCGATGGCATTTTGCTCGAAAACATCTACGCCTTCCAAAGCTTTCGCTATTTTGGTATTTACATTTTCAACAGCTTTCAAAACACCTTTACCCAAGTATTTTGATTTGTCGCCATCGCGCAATTCTACTGCTTCGTGAACACCTGTTGAAGCACCTGAAGGAACAGCTGCACGACCAACAAAACCATTTTGTGTAGTAACATCTACTTCAATTGTAGGGTTACCGCGCGAATCCAAAATTTGACGCGCATGAACATCGATAATTAAACTCATCTCTTTATTAGACTATAATTTATTTTCATTACTTAGTGTAAATAAGACACACTCTTATCTACAGACATTTTTCACAACCAAATATAACAAAAAATGTATTTAATCCGTCATTTATTGTGAATAAAATATGAGCAATCTGAATAATTGCTTCCGCAAATACCACAAAAAACCCTCCACGATAGGGAGGGTTTTTATGCGTTGTTATGTTTGCTTAGTTTTTGATCATTGCGACGAAATCATCAAACAGGTAACGTGAATCGTGTGGACCTGGAGATGATTCTGGGTGATATTGAACCGAGAATGCTTTTTGCCCTTTGATACGGATCCCTTCGATAGATTGGTCGTTCAAATTAACGTGCGTGATCTCCACATTTTCCGAATTCTGTATATCTTCAGCGACAACACCAAAACCATGGTTTTGCGAAGTAATTTCACAACGGTTAGCGATAATATTTTTAACCGGGTGATTGATACCACGGTGTCCATTATGTAATTTGCTTGTTCGGATACCATTTGCCAAAGCCAAGATCTGATGACCTAAACAAATTCCAAACATAGGCTTGTTTGCATTCAGAATAGATTTTACGGTTTCGATCGCATAATCCATTGGTGCAGGATCGCCGGGGCCATTTGAGATAAAGTAACCGTCAGGATTCCATTTTTCCATTTCCTCAAAGCTTGTCTTCGCCGGGAAAACTTTTGTATAAACGTCACGTGCCTCAAAATTGCGCAGGATATTTTTCTTGATCCCCAAATCCAGGACAGCTACACGCAACGACGCATTTTCATTTCCAAAGAAATAAGGCTCCGAAGTCGTTACTTTCGACGATAATTCAAGACCGTCCATCGAAGGAACTTCCGCCAATTGGCGCTTTAGTTCTTCCACATCCAATGTTTCCGAAGAAATAATTGCATTCATCGCACCTTTATCACGGATATGTCTTACCAATGAACGGGTATCCACATCAGAAATACCAACCAAATTTCCCTCTTCAAAGTAGCTTTGGATAGACTCATCAGCCATTTTACGGCTATAGTTGATGTTGTAGTTTTTACAAACTAGTCCCGCAATCTGAATTTGATTTGATTCGGTATCGTCCGCATCAATACCATAGTTACCAATATGGGCATTGGTTGTTACCATGATTTGTCCAAAATAAGATGGATCTGTAAAAATCTCCTGATAACCGGTTGTTCCTGTGTTGAAACAGATTTCCCCAGTAGTCGTACCAATTTTACCAGCGGCTTTACCGTGATAAACTGTACCATCTTCTAAAACTAAAATTGCAGGCAATTTGCTGTAGTTGGTCATTATCGATGTAATATTATAAAATTTGTATCTCTTCTGTTCTGAATCCTAAAGCCTTCCCTATTGGATATAAAAAAAGCCCTCAAATGGGCTAAAATATGAATTAACAATGCATTACCACGATTGACAAACCGTTTCCTAAGGCACCTACCAATAAAGACTCTACTTTAATTTTCACGGGAGACAAAGTTACGACATATCAATTAAAAGTGAAAAACATTTTTCAATTATTTTGCAGCGAATCAATCTGTCTATTCCTAAATCGCCAAAAGTCTCTTAAAATCAAACACATAAATACAGGAACGATCGCATAAATCATCGGATTTGCAGACCAGGCATCCGCCCATTGCATGTGCAAAAGCGCAATGAATGCAGTTGTCATGCCGCAACCCGGACATTCATATCCGGTAATTGTCTTCCAGAGACAAGGAATAAGGATATGAATATCCGACAGCATGTATAATGCGATAGCGGTACCAAAATACCCTATTACAATGGTATAAATCCAGTGTATTTGCAGGTATTTTAATACAAGATAAGCCATTAGTTGTTATTCAGCGGACTTTTGATATATTGTCCATCATTATCCTTGTATTTTCCAACAATGATCATGATTAAATCAATCAGACACCAAATTCCACAGCCCCCTAATGTGACCAATTGGATTACCGCTGTTCCAATCTGTCCCAAATAGAAACGATGTGCTCCAAAGGGGCCTAGAAAAAAACAGAATAACAAAGCGGGCAACCAGCGATCGTCTTGCATACTACGATTCTGTTGCTGGAAAGGTTGGTTCGCATAGAATATAGGTTGTCTCACCCCACAAAAAGGACAAACTTCGGCCTTAACATTGATTTTCTGACCACATTCCACACAATATTTTTCGTCTTCAGATTTCATTTTAGATTAATTTGTCAATGAAATTAGTAAAAATCTCTTAAAAAATATATTTTTTTCACAACATCAGCTTATCACAACTATTCCATCATGGCCCGCAATTACACGATCCATACTCCACTTTCCAGTATTTCTGTTCAATCTCAATTCTTTGCATCCGCATTCGTGGGGGAGACCTAGGATTGAGCGAAAAGTGCAATCAAGCAGCTTCCTATAGAAGAGGTCCTACAAAAATTGCGGACAAAAAAAACGCTTCATTTATGAAGCGTTTTTATATTTTTATTTTTGACCTGCGATTAGGAATTTATTGCTTTCCAGATCATATCTTTCAAGGGTAGAATATTTTTACCAGTGACGGATGAGATGAAAATATGTGGAAGCCCCGCAGGAAGCTGCTGTTCCATTTCCCGCTCTAGTTCATCATCGAGCATATCGGACTTTGTGATCGCCAATAACTTGGGTTTATCTGCTAGCTCTGGATTATATGCTGTTAATTCATTCAGCAAAATGCCATACTCTTCCGCTATCGTGCGGTCTGTATCGGCAGGTACCATAAATAGCAGGACAGAATTCCTTTCGATGTGTCGTAAGAAGCGATAGCCGAGCCCCTTCCCTTCCGAGGCACCTTCAATAATACCCGGAATATCAGCCATCACAAAAGAGCGGTTATCGCGATAACTCACCATACCGAGATTAGGTACCAAGGTGGTAAATGGATAGTTGGCAATCTCGGGTTTTGCTGCCGACACTACGGACAACAAGGTTGATTTACCCGCATTTGGGAAACCGACTAAACCGACATCCGCCAGCACCTTGAGTTCGAGAATAATCCATTGCTCCTTACCCGGCATTCCTGACTGTGCAAATCGAGGAGTCTGTTGGGTTGCTGACTTAAAATGCCAATTACCAAGACCACCTTTCCCTCCCGGAACCAAGATCTTGGTTTCGCCGTCCTCAGTAATATCAAATAATACCTCTCCAGTTTCCGCATCTTTAGCAATAGTCCCAAGAGGCACTTCTAATATTTCATCATGCCCCGTAGCACCAGTCCGTAACGAACTGCCACCTGATTCACCATTGGAAGCAATGATATGTTTACGGTACTTCAAATGGAGTAAAGTCCAAATATTCGTTGTTCCTTTGAGGATGATATGACCACCGCGGCCACCGTCTCCGCCATCGGGTCCTCCCTTAGCTGTGTGTTTGTCCCGATGCAAATGAGCCGAACCTGCCCCGCCATGTCCCGAACGACAACACACTTTCACATAATCAACAAAATTCGATCCTTGCGCCATTACAATATTACAGTCTAAAAAAGTATGTATTTCAATTAATAATTATCGATAATATCCGTTAAATTTTTGAAGATTGTATCGATATCGCCGATACCGTCCACCTTGGATAATTTACCTTGTGTTTCGTAATATGGCAACACATGAATTGTTTTTGTAAAATACTCATCAATGCGTTTCACCAATTTATCAGCATCATCGTCTGAACGGCCAGAGATCTCTCTACGTTTAGCGATACGCGCTTTCAATTCGTCTTCATTTACATCCAGTGCGATCACAACCGAGATTGACGTGTTGATACCCTCCAAAAAAGCATCCAATGCCTCAGCTTGAGCAACAGTACGTGGAAAACCGTCAAAAATAAATCCTTTTGCATCAGGATTCTTTTTCACTTCCTCTTCCAGCATTGCTATTGTAATCGAATCTGGCACTAAATTTCCCTCAGCAATAATCTGGCTTACTTGTTGACCAAGTGGCGTTTGACCTTTAATATGTGCTCTAAAAATATCACCAGTTGAAATATGAATCAATTGATATTTTTCAATAAGCTTTGCAGATTGAGTTCCCTTACCTGCACCCGGAGGGCCAAATATTACAAGGTTTAGCATAGTTTTATTTAAGAAATTAAAACGAGTTAAAAAATAAAAGCCTAATCACAGATGATGACTAGGCTTTTCAGTCGTGCGCTCCAAGGGAGTCGAACCCCTAACCTTCTGATCCGTAGTCAGATGCTCTATCCAATTGAGCTAGGAGCGCAGTAAACCATTACGTTTAGAACTCTGTCCCATTTGTTTTGGTGACGCAAATATAGTCAGAATTCATTTTTTTACAAATTTTTTTTCAAAAAGAAGTTCCCACCTGTCCAATTATCCTACGCTTACTTCGGCTTCTTTCATAAAAAAAGCCAACCTTTAAGATTGGCTTTTTGTGCACTCCAAGGGAGTCGAACCCCTAACCTTCTGATCCGTAGTCAGACGCTCTATCCAATTGAGCTAGGAATGCCTCTTTTTAAGTATACAGAGACTGTATATTGTGCGCGCCAAGGGAGTCGAACCCCTAACCTTCTGATCCGTAGTCAGATGCTCTATCCAATTGAGCTAGGAGCGCTGAGCTACCAAAACAAATCCGTATCCTTTTCCGTTTTGGTGATGCAAATATCGATATATTTATGGATTTAACAAACATTTTTTCTCTTTTTTTAACTTTATGAAACAACATTTCGTTTATCTCGTTGATAATATTATATTTAAAATATCAACTTTTTTTTTCAGACACTGACAAATGTTATTATTCATGAGCAAAAGAGAATTAAAACTCAGTAAAATCCGCATTGGAGACATCAGCATCTCGTATTATATCCGCCCCAGCAAATCATACCCCGCCCCCAAAACCGTCCTATTTATTCATGGGTTCCCTTTCAACAAGAACACCTGGAAACAACAATTGCTGGGCCTTGACGAAGAATATACTGGGATCGCCATCGATGTCAGGGGACACGGCCTTAGCACTAATGGGCATGGCTTCTTTTCGGTCGATGTGTTTGCAAAAGATCTTGTTGAATTTATCCGGAAATTGGATCTCAATCATGTTGTGCTCTGCGGCATCTCCATGGGTGGCTATATCGCCCTGCGCACCTATGAGCTGATCGGCCAACAGTTAGCAGGATTGGTTTTATGTGATACCAACTCCCTTGCGGATGACAATAAAGCCAAACAAAAACGGTTTGATTCCATACAGGCATTACTTAAATATGGGCGGAGACCATTTGCAATCGGTTTTACGGAAAATGTATTTTACGAGAAAACGATCCAGGAAAATCCGGAGGCTGTTGAACTAATCAAAAGTTGTATTCGCCGGAATGAGCTTTCCAGCATCTGTGCGACACAACTTGCGCTCGCTTCCCGTACCGACACGACACATTCCCTAAGAACAATTATTATCCCGACCCTGGTGGTCAAAGGGAAGCACGATAAGTTGATGAGCGAGGAGCAGACAAATATTCTTATTGAAAACATTCCCGATGTTAGATTCATGGAATTCGAAGAATCTGGGCATTTACCGAATCTCGAAGAGCCCGAAAAATTCAACAGGGTACTGAATGAATTTTTGGCCAGTACCTAACGATATACTCCCAGGATAGCGCTATATACTCAGGGTAGCGCTATAGATTAAAAATAGTTCGGACATAAAAAAAGCCACTTGAGTGGCTTTATTTCTTTTTTCATAGAGATTTCATCCTAAGGTACGTTAGAACGAAAAATCGTCTTTTGAACGACCATCGGCTTCTTCAGCGTAGGCATCGTCAAAGTTAGGCTCATAACGTTTTTCGATTACTTCCTGATTAGACTTAATGTAATTGACAACATCTGTCAAACCTTCAGCAAACTTTTCAAAATCTTCTTTGTATAAGAAAATTTTATGCTTAATAAACTGGCCATCCTCAAAGCGCTTCTTGCTTTCTGTGATAGTAATGTAGTAATCGTTCGATCGAGTTGCTTTTACATCAAAAAAATAAGTTCGCTTACCTGCTCTCACCTTTTTTGAAAAAACCTCTTCACGCTCTTTGTTTTCAAAATCTCCCATTGGTTGTTATTTAAGTTTAAAGTAATCTTAATCTTTGATAAATATATAATAATTCATTTTAATCCACCAAATAATATTAAAAAAAAAGACAATAAACCGTAAAAATGGCATATTCATTCCATAGGCCATGGATAAAAATTAATCAACAAGATTTTTTACCGACGAAATCAGTACATTTACCGAAAATATAAGTTGTATTACCTAAAGCGAATATGTCTAGTTTATTTATGCTTCTATCTTTGAGTCATAAATAGTAAAACATTATGGAAAAAGAACCCATCATACCAAACAGCAATAACAGCCGCAATATCGTTGGAGCGATTGTGATCATTATAGGTATATTCCTATTATTACATAATCTAAATTTAGGAGACTGGTTTCCGGGCTGGTTATTTGGATGGCAAATGATTTTAATCATTATCGGACTAGTCATTGGGATAAACTCCCAATTTCAGAAGAAATCAGCGATCATCCTTTTGATTATTGGCGGTGCCAGCCTGATCTCCCGCATGATGCGTACGGACTTTGGTTCTGTAACCGTCCCTATTATCATTATTTCGCTGGGGATTTATTTCATCATGAGTAAACGCAAGCCACCAATGGTCCCTCCTACTTACCCTAATCCGCCTCAGGATCCTTACGACTGGGACAAACGGGTGAATATAGCAACGGATAATCCCACAGACACAACAGCCCCGGATGCTGAAGCAAAACCATTTAACGAACAATACGGATCAAGCCAACAAGCCTCGCCTAACGCGCAGGCTTTTGGCAACAAAGAGCATAGTTCATTTCAGCAGTCTTTTGAAGACAGCCTTAATCTAAATTCGATTTTTGCGGGTCAAAAGAAAGTCATCTATTCCAAACAATTTAGAGGCGGTAATTTGACCAATGTCTTCGGTAGCATTGAACTGGACCTAACAAAGGCAGATATCCAACAGCCCATTGTCATTGACACATTTCAGTTATTTGGCAGCGCACGTATTATTGTGCCGCCACATTGGACGGTATTCAGCAATGTAGCCTCGATTTTAGGATCTGTCGATGACCGAAGATTCCAGACGATTTACAACCCTGACACCGATAAAAAGATCTATATCACTGGAACATGTATATTGGGCAATTTAACGATAAAAAATGCTTAATAGATGAAAAACAAACTGTCTCTCAGTGTTAAAAGTCGATTAATAGGCATTATTTGTATATCCGTATTTATCGGATATCTTGCATTACAATATTTACTGATGCTACGTTCGGGATTTGATGCGCAACTGGCATTTAAAGATTCATTGATCAATAGTGCAGTGATGATGTTCTGCTGTTATGGGATGTCCTCGGCATTGAATTTCTATACACCACAGCCTCGGGAGATATGGAAGGTATTGATTATAGGCTTGATTATGGCAGCCATCAGTACCGGGCTGAGCCGTTTTATAATGAGCTACTTTATTCAGTCCAACTTTATCGCACTACTGGATTTAACATTGCCATTTCGTGGTATTGTCAACTTTCTTATCCTGACCTCTGTCGCTATTATCAACATCGTCTGGAATATACAGGAAGATAATATTAATAACATCAAACGGAAACAGGAATCCGAAAATCTGCTTCGCGAGGCAGAACTCTATAATTTACGGCAGCAATTGCAGCCTCACTTTCTATTCAACAGCTTAAATTCGATCATCGCCCTTATTGGCGCTAATCCGGATGAAGCGCGTAATATGACATTTCAGTTATCTGATTTTTTACGGGGCACGATGAGAAAGGAAAACAATCAGATTATCACACTGGAAGAAGAACTGGACCATCTACAACTTTATCTTGATATTGAAAAAGTACGCTTTGGCCATCGTCTAAACACTTCCATCTCCTCCTCTGAGGAAATATTTAGTAATAAATTGCCAGCAATGATCATCCAGCCATTGGTCGAAAATGCCATTAAGCATGGACTGTACAATATAACCGATCAGGTCGAAATACAAATTAAATGCACTTCACAGGAGGGACAGCTTCTGATCCAAATCACCAATCCATTTGATGTCGAGGAGCAATCCAGCCCAAAAAAAGGTACCGGCTTCGGACTTTCCAGTATTCAACGTAGATTATACCTCCTTTATGGTCGAAATGATCTTCTGGAGACACAGATACAGGATAATATATTTACTAGCACCCTAAAAATACCTCAATATGATTAAAGTCGTTATCATTGATGATGAACCCTTAGCGCGCTCCATTATTGCGGGCTATTTAAAAAATGAAGCCGATATAACCATTATGGCGGAATGCGGAGATGGTTTTGAAGGCGTTAAAGCGATCCAAACACATGAACCTGACCTGGTCTTTTTGGATGTTCAGATGCCTAAATTAACAGGTTTTGAAATGCTCGAACTCGTAGACGATCCACCCGCCATTATTTTCACCACCGCATTTGATGAATATGCGTTAAAAGCCTTTGAAAAAAACGCACTGGATTATCTATTAAAACCGGTTTCCCCGATGCGTTTCAAAAAAGCATTGGAAAAGTTTAGATCCAGCTATTCTGCTCCCGAGAAGAAGGTTCAACCCAACTATGAGGTACTTGCAGCGCAAGACGAAACCAAGATCGACCGTATCGTTGTTAAAACAGGTCCCCAGATCAAAATAATCCCGATCGATACGGTCAAATACCTGGAGTCTTATGATGACTACGTAAAGATCCATACCAAGGATGGCATGTACCTTAAGAATAAGACCATGGCATTTTTTGAAAAATCCCTCGATCCAAATCAGTTTGTACGCATCCATCGTTCGTTTATCATCAAGGTCGACCAGTTGGCTAAATTGGAGCCTTACGAAAAGGATTCCTATATCGCGGCATTGATCACCGGTGAGAAGCTCAATATCAGTAAATCAGGCTACGCCCGATTAAAACAATTGATTGGAATTTAAACATTCCGTAGATTTGTACCTAACAATGGTTATGAAACATTTTTATACAGCAATCTTGTTGGGCATCACATCTTACTCCTTTGCTCAGACAAATCAAGCGGAACAAGTCAACAAAGGAGTTTACAATAGATTGGAATTCTTCATCAATTCCCAGCTGACAGACTCTGCCTATAATCTAGCGAGCGATTCTTATAAACAACAATATAGCCTTCCAAAGTTCACACAGATGCTGCAACAGATCTACCCTTTGGGAAGGATCAAAAGTTCGGCTATGACCACTTTCGAAAAAGGTACAGCAACCTATCGGCTGGATTTTGACGGTCAGACTTATGAAGTATTGTTTGCAACAGATTCGACACTCAAGTTTAACAGCCTGCACTTTAGTCAGCTGAACGAACCCACAGCAGACAAAAATAACATCGAGAAACCGCTTGAGACAATGACCACCTCAAAAGCCGTCGATAAAGAGGATTTTTTCATTGATTCGATTGCAAACTCTTACCTAAAACAACAAAACACGGGCTCACTTGCCATAGGTGTTATCAAAAATGGGCAGTCGAAAACCTATTTTTACGGTGAGACCGCAAAAGGTAACCAAACGTTACCGACGAAGACCTCGCCCTACGAAATTGGCTCCCTGAGCAAAGTCTTTACGGCGATCCTATTATCGAATCTTGTTGAAGAAGGAACAATTACCCTGGATCAACCTGTATCATTATTTCTTGCAGATACACTGAAAAAAAATGAGGATCTGGCGAAGATAACTTTTCAGATGTTAGCCAACCATACTTCCGGGCTCCCGCGGCTTCCCGACAATTTTGAAAAAGTAAAGGGATACAATGAAAACGATCCTTACAAAGGATACGACAAAAAAGCACTTTATAGCTATTTGTCCAGTTTCAAAAACAAAAAAACACCCGGGGAGGAATACGAGTACAGCAATTTGGGTTATGCACTTTTGGGCGATATCATCTGTAGTATCTATAAAAAGCCATATGACCAGATTGTCCGTGAAATTATCTGCAAACCGCTCGACATGAATAATACCTTTCAGGTATTAGACCCAAAAAGAAAAGATACCTTTAAGGTATACAATAAAGACGGTCAAGAAGTAACCCCTTGGTCTTTTGATGCTTTTAGTGCTGCTGGTGGTTTAAAGTCAACCGTGGAAGATCTGCTTAAATTCGTAAACGCACAGTTTAAGATGCCACAAAGCCCACTGGAAAATGCAATGGCCAATACCAGGTCCTTTACCTTCTTTCTCCCGCCGGATACGGACTTGGGTCTGGCCTGGCACATGAACCTGCTTGACGATCTTACTTTTTATTGGCACAATGGCGGAACAGCGGGAAGCAGTTCCTACCTCGCCTTGTCTCCGGATAAAAAAAGTGGCGTCGTCGTCTTGTCCAATAATGCGCGTACCGTCGATGACATCGGGAAAAGCATTTTAGACAATCTGCTTCACACCAATTAAGCCCCTCATGCCTTCACAGGAACCTACCGCGATGAGAACTCACTGAGGACTGGTTCTGGCCAATAAACCAGAACTAACAAGCATATTGATACTGTAAAAAAGGCAAGTCAATCCAAACAGCATCGGTTAAGAAAAAAAACGAAATATGATTAGCAGGGCTATATCGAAACAACGATATAGCTTTTTTTGTTATAACAAAAACAGTTAATTTTTTATTGTTACACAAACTTTTAAAGCATTAACTTTGATGAACAGCCCGAATAAACTGGATGCTCATCATTTATTTACAACAGGCTCCACGATAGCATAACATTTACATGAAGATATTTATCACGAAACGAATCCCACAAAAAGGAATTGATGTATTAACGGCTGCCGGACATGAGGTAGCAATACATGACGCTACTGCCCCCCTATCTCCGAGCGATCTTATCCAAGCTGGACAACAGGCCGATTATATCCTGAACGGTGGCATGCAAAAGTTTGACGAAGAATTTTTCCAAAATTGTCCCAACCTTAAAGCGCTATCGTTGATGAGCGTTGGTTATGATAATGTCGATATCAGCGCGGCGACGAAATATGGAATCCCTGTGAGCAATACGCCGGGTGTACTTTCCGGTGCCACGGCTGATGTTGCCTTCCTGCTGATGCTAGCTGTATCCAGAAAAGCTTTCTTCAATCACAAGCAGATTTTACAGGGGAAATGGAAGGGTTTCGACCCCACAGCACATCTGGGTATAGAACTCAACAACAAGACATTAGGTATTTATGGCCTTGGAAGGATTGGTTTTGAGTTTGCCCGAAAAGCCAGAGCTGCGTATAACATGGAAATCATCTATTATAACCGTGGCCGTAACTCGGAAGCCGAGCGAATCCTAGGGGCAAGATATGTCAACTTTGATGAGCTGTTAACCCAAAGTGATGTACTCTCCATTCACGCGGCACTCACCTCAGAAACAGCAAATAGATTTAATCGGGATACATTCAAGCGTATGAAAAACTCCGCGATTCTAATCAACACGGCCCGTGGCGGATTAGTCCAACAGGAAGACCTTGCCAATGCTTTACGAGCGGGAGAATTATGGGGAGCCGGGCTCGATGTGACAAACCCTGAACCCATGGCAGCGGACGACCCACTGCTGAATCTTGAAAATGTCTGCATTCTACCGCATATCGGATCCGCAACCATGGAAACCAGAGACAATATGGCGCTCATGGCAGCAAGCAATTTATTGGCAGCAATCAAAGGTGAAAAGATGCCACAAACGATCAATCCAGAAGTCTATACATGAAACGACATTTCTTTCAGTTCCTGAATAAGCTAAATAAAGCAATTCTTCCCAAATATGGGAAGCAGGATCCGCTTAAACTAAAAAAGTACCAGCAGGCCATAATTGCCTACCGGTACTTTATTCTGATCCGTGCCCTTGCAGATGATTAACTATCTAGTTTAACTTGTTTGCCCTGATCATTTGCATTGGAAATAATGCTAATCTGTGTCGGATTAGGGGCCACACTCATATCATTTCTTTCCAGTTCAAGCATAATTTTTTCCTGCATTGAATTGCGTGCCGGCCAGTAATGCTCCCGCTTGGTCCATGCGCGTACCGTCAATACAATGGAACTGTTTCCCAACTCTTTGACAAACACTGTCGGTTCGGGTGTTGTCAGCACATTTTCATTGGAACGAAGTACCCTGAGAATGATATCTTTTGCGTCTTTTATATTCTTGTCATAGGATATACTCACCGTATATTCAAACATCCGTTGAACGATTTTCGTATAGTTCTTGATTACCGAATTGGCCAATGGACCATTTGGACTAAAAATCCGGACACCATCGTCACCGATTAATGTAGAGTATAAGATATCTATTCGTTCTACCGTACCAGCCGTACCATTGGCACTCGAGATGTAATCCCCCACTTCGAATGGCCTAAACATCAGTATGAGCACACCGCCGGCAAAGTTACTTAGACTTCCTTGCAGTGCCATACCTACAGCCAAACCAAATGCAGACAGTGCGGCAATGAAAGAGGTGGTCTGTATGCCAACCTGACTGGCAACAGTCAATAGCAGCATGACCCACATCACAATCTTGACGATACTGGAGATAAATGCACGGATCGAAGGATCGACATTTCTTCTTTCGAAACGCCTGTGCAATAATCGGTTAACCAAATCGATGACGTATTTACCAACAATCAATAAAATAATACCACCTATAATACCTGGTATTGAATCAATGACGATATCGGTCAACCGTCCAAATCTAGTCCCTAGACTATTTAAATTACTTTCCATGTTTATTAAATATATTTCCATGCTTTTGAAACAAGGATTGTTCCAACATCCATACTTGAGATGCAAAACTTGAAAATCGTTGAAAAATACCACAAAACATAAAATTAACACCACTGTAGAAAGAATTTATACACTAACTTTGTAATATGAATAGAAAAAACACCATTCCCATCATAGATAGTTGTAGCATTGACCTCAACAATAAAACAACTATCCACATTGATGACTTAAGCGATTACGTCATCAAACATGCGGACATGGTATTTCCTCACAAGCACAATTTTTTTCATTTTGTATTATTTACGAAAGGTTCGGGTGCGCATATCATCGATTTCAATCATTATAAAATTAAACCCTTTCAAATTTACTTCATGGCCCCAGGTCAGGTGCATACCTGGAATTTTGCTGGCGATGAGGAAGGTTATGTGGTCAATTTTTCGGTGGACTATTTCCAATCCTTTTTATTACGCACAGATTATCTGGAGCGCTTTAGTTTTCTTCAGGGCAAAATTGAGCACTTGATTTTTGAACTAGAAGAAAATTGCCGCGCCCGGGCTACGAAAATTCTGGACGAAATCTTGTCGGCGAAGTCCAGCGGCCTGTCCGAAGATTATATCCGTACACTGCTGCTTCAATTTCTACTATATGTCTCCATTTGTTCTGAAAAAGAACAAAAAGACGGCAGCAACCCCTATAATCATAAAATATTCAATAGCTTTCAGCAATTGGTGGAACAACAGTTTAAATCCACCAAATTACCAAGTGTATATGCGGATCAGCTATTTATCACGCCGAACCATTTGAATGCAATCTGTAAATCCTATATCGGGCAGTCTGCGGGTGAGATCATTCGCAACCGGATTGTCCTGGAAGCAAAGCGGTTATTAATCAATCGAAATTTAAATATTACTGAAATTGCAAATGAATTGCAGTTTAAGGACAACTCTTATTTCACTAAATTTTTTAAAAAATCCACTGATCTCACACCTGAGGAGTTCAGAAAACAACTATAACTATGGAAGAAGTTAAATACGAATTATCCGAATTCAAGGCTGCATGGCAGGCAAAATGTCCAAGATGTAGAGTCGGTCATGTCTATCAAGGTCCTGCCTATGGTCTCAAGGTTCAAAAGATGAACAGTCATTGTGAATACTGTGGCTTGCGTTACGAGCGTGAACCGGGGTATTTCTATGGTGCCATGTATGTCACCTATGCATTTGCCATCGCGGAGATGGTCACAGCCTGTATGGCAACGTACATCCTTACCGGCAATGACTCCTCCTTTATCCTTTATGCGACTGTCGCTATATTAAGTGTTGTGTTGATGTCCCCCTTTAATTACCGATATTCACGCATCATTTTGATGTACTGGCTCACCCCGGGGCTACGCTATGATCCCAATGTCAAAAAGAAGGAAGTTGATGTGAAAGCTTCGGCATAAACGCCATTATCCTTATCTTTATCCTGATGAAGGATACCATATATTTGGACAACAATGCAACCACCCGAATTTTGGATGAGGTATGGCAGGAGATGACCCCTTATTTCATCCAAAATTATGCTAATGCGTCCAGTGTTTACCACCAGATGGGTAGAGCTGCTAATGCAGCAGTTCAACTGAGTAGAACACAGGTTGCCGAGGCTTTAAATTGCACAGCAAAGGAAATTTTTTTCAATTCCGGAGCCACAGAAAGCATCAATACTGTACTGCAGGGTGTATTTGACAGATACCGATCTCAAGGGAATCATATCATTACGGCTGTTACAGAACATAAAGCAGTATTAAGCTGCTGTGAACAGCTGACCAAACAGGGCGCACAAATTACTTATCTTCCTGTTGACAGCCAGGGGCATATCGCCTTGGATGATCTTAAAAATGCCATTACCACCAAAACCATATTGATCTGCCTGATGGCAGCGAACAATGAGACTGGCGTATTGACTGAAATTGAAGAGGTGGCATCGATCTGTCAAGAAGAAGACATTTTATTTTTTTGCGACGCCACTCAAGCTATCGGAAAAGTTGCGATCGACCTGCAAGCGCTTCCTATCGATCTTTTATGCCTGAGTGCACATAAAATTCATGGCCCAAAGGGAGTTGGTGCACTTTATATCCGGCGCAAATCAAAGCCCATTCAGCTTACTCCGCTAATTTTAGGTGGTGGTCAAGAGAATGGTTTTCGGGGCGGCACCTATAATGTCCCTGCCATCGTCGGTTTTGGAAAGGCAATCTCCATGCTAAGCCCGCAAGCCTATACAAGCGTTCAAGCCTATCGGGATCTATTGGAAGCTGAGCTGGCTGATATTCCTGAAATTAGTATACATGGACAAAATACTCCCCGTCTACCGACGACAAGTTATGTCAGTTTCAAACATGTGCTCGCTAGTGAGATTATGACCGCCTGTCCTACCCTGGCCCTATCCTCCGGCTCGGCCTGTGTCACTGGATCAAGGGAACCGTCACATGTACTGCTTGCCATGGGCATAACCAAGGAAGATGCACTTGCTGCGATCAGATTTAGCCTAAGCATATTGACTACGCGTGAAGAAATTCTACATTGCGCAGAATTGATCAAAGAGGCGGTACAAAAAATAAGAGATCAATCGCCGATATGGCAACTTTTTAAGGCTGGTTTGATCAGTTAATTTATGACATTCTAAAAACTTAAGCGCAGGCGAAATATAGCGAGATTGTATGTATCTTTGTTGTAGACAAAGATACAACTATGATTACAGTTACTGATAAAGCAAAAACTCGTATCGAGGAAATCATGAAGGATGAGCAATATGACAGCAATTACTTTGTGCGTGTTGCTGTAGAAAGTGGTGGTTGCTCTGGCTTAAGCTATAAATTGAATTTCGATAATGAGGAAAAAAAGGGAGATCAGTTTTTTGAAGATAAAGGGGTGAAAATCTGTTTGGATATCAAATCATTCCTCTATTTAGCAGGAACAGAACTTGATTATTCCGATGGGCTGAACGGAAAAGGATTTGAATTTCATAATCCAAATGCAAGCCGTACCTGCGCCTGCGGGGAGAGCTTCTCGGTATAAACACATCCCATTCAATAGCATAAAAAAAGCCCTGGAATAATTTTCAGGGCTTTTTTTATGGGGTCGGGCGGGTTTAGTTGCAGAAACAAATTAATACTTTTATAATTACCTATTGACCTATTCACTTTTTCTTGTAATATTTATATTTTTTCAACATTTTAATAGATAAATATCAAAAATAACAACAAAACATATTAGCAAATGATATTTTCATATTTTTGTATCAAATAACTGAATAAGAAAAATGATGCGATGTACAACGATCCGTACATGGCTTTTCAATTGACTCATATGGAGGGAAGAAAACTTTTAAATACCGAAGTTGCTATCAGCTTCGTTAAAGATACATTTGTCCAAGAATTAAAAAACAAGTTAAATTTAATTCCAATTTCCTCACCGCTGGTGGTTTTGGATGGCACAGGATTAAACGATGATTTGAACGGCATCGAGCGCCCTGTTTCGTTTCCGATCAAATCTTTAAATGAAAAGCGGGCAGTCGTGGTTCATTCATTGGCAAAATGGAAAAGAGTACGCTTAAAAGAACTTGAAATGTTACCGGGCGAAGGTATTGTCACCGACATGAAGGCTCTTCGCCCGGACGAGGATTATACCCCTATACATTCCATTTACGTGGATCAATGGGACTGGGAAAAAGTCATCGGAAAAGAGCAGCGTAATTTGGCTCTGCTCAAAGAGACTGTACTCAAAATATACGAATCACTTCGATTTACAGAATTGCAGGTGGAGCAAAAATACCCACAGATCAAAGCAATCCTTCCGGAAACGATTACATTTATCTCTTCGGAGGAGCTATTGCAAAAGTACCCCGACTTAAGTGCCAAAGAACGGGAAAATGCCATCACAAAAGAATATGGTGCGGTATTTCTGTACGGCATTGGGGGAGCATTGAGCAATGGAGTAGCACATGATGGCCGGGCGGCAGATTACGACGATTGGAGCACAGCAAACGAGGCAGGCTACAATGGTTTAAATGGCGATATCCTTGTTTGGAACCCCATCCTGAATTCGGCATTTGAGCTTTCATCCATGGGTATCCGTGTCGATAAAAAAGCATTAGCTCATCAGATGGAAATCAGAAATTGCAGCGAAAAGTCCAAGCTAACCTTTCACAGCATGCTTCTTAACGATGAATTGCCCGAATCTATGGGCGGTGGTATCGGCCAGTCACGTGTCTGTATGTTTATGCTTAAGAAGAAGCATATCGGCGAAGTACAGGTCAGCATTTGGGAAGAAGATAAAAAACAAACCTTACGAGAAGAAGGTATTGATATACTCTAAAACAATACCATAAAGGTATAATAGATTGGACCATTTAAGCATCCTTTGCGATAGAGTCCGATATAAAAGTCTGACAAGGTAATCCATCTGAATGAGGTGGGTTACCTTTTCGTTTTAATTAGTACTTTTGTGCTATGCAGCTAGAAGCTATTTTAAACAAATTCGGTATTTCTTCCCTGAATGAAATGCAACAACAGGTATTGGATACCTACCAGCAAGACAACGATCTCATCTTGCTCTCCCCTACAGGATCAGGAAAAACCTTAGCCTTTTCTTTATTAATATTACAACAGCTAAAAGATATCGCCCGTGAAGTACAGGTGCTGGTTTTAGTCCCTACCCGTGAACTTGCCTTACAGATCGAGCAAGTCATCCGGAAACTGACAACAGGATACAAAGTGACCTGTGCCTATGGGGGCCATAGCACACGTATCGAAAAAAATGCTTTTAAAGATGCACCATCTATTCTTATTGGTACCCCGGGTCGAATAAAACAGCATCTTGAAGAGGGGAATTTCGATCCGACACAAATCCATACCCTAATATTGGATGAATTTGACAAGTCCCTGGAACTTGGCTTTCAACAGCAAATGGATTTTATCATTCGGCACATGCCAAATATTAAGTCGCGTATATTAACCTCGGCGACAACGATGGAAACCATTCCGGCCTTTACGCAGATTCAGGATCCGATTAAGATCGATTTCCTAAAAGATGCAAACAATATCCCGCGGATCACAATAAAAAAAGTAGTTGCCTCCAGTCAAAAGAAACTGGAAGCGCTTTTAAAACTTATCTGCAAGATCGGAACAAAAAAAATGATTATTTTTTGCAACCACCGGGATGCTGTCGACCATATCAGTGCGCTATTGGACAATCGTAATATTATTCATGACATCTTTCATGGTGGGCTGGAGCAACAAGACAGAGAGTTGGCACTGCTAAAATTCAGAAATCACTCCAACAATGTCCTGATTACGACAGACCTTGCTGCCCGGGGATTGGATATTCCTGAAGTGGATGCAATTATTCACTATCAGCTTCCTCATAAAGAGGATGATTTTACCCACCGCAATGGGCGCACAGCGCGCATGCAGGCAAAAGGTGATGTGTATGTGATCTTAAAACCTGAAGAGAATTATCCTTACATATCGACGGATACCGCAGCGGAGGAATTTCCCGACTTTTATGATCTCCCCGAAAACTCGCCTTTTGCCACACTGTATATCAGCGCCGGAAGGAAAGACAAAGTCAACAAGATTGACATCGTCGGCTTTCTGTTGAATCTAGATGGCATCGAGAAAGAGGATATCGGAATTATCGAAGTCAAAGACAAAATTGCTTATGTTGCTGTCAAACGTAAATTGGCTTTAGCCATCATCAATGCCGCTAACGGACAGAAAGTCAAAGGCAGAAAAGTGAAAGTCGGAAGAACATAGCAAGTACACAACACATATCTTTTGTATAAGCCCATAAAAATGCCCCAAATAGTGTTTAACTTTTTGGGGCATTCTATTATAACCAACCGCTTTTCGTATGCCAAAGGGTTAAGTTTTATTTGATCAGTCCAGTTCTTTTAAATAGCCCAGATAGCGTTGTACAGCCTCCCGTTTTTGGTCTGTCAGATGAAAATCAAGATGTGAAGTTAAATATTTTGTATAGTCAAACCCCTCAAATTCGGGGAGTCCGGCAATGACATCCGTCGCATGAGCCACGCCATAAGCAAGTGCATCATTGAAATCTTTCACAAACGATTCAGGCAGCTTTTTGTTGCTTACCCAAAGGGCAAACGCAAAAGGCAATCCTGTAAAATCAAACCATTCTTTCCCCAGGTCATAGACATAGGGTACAGTATTCTTTTTACCGAAGGTACGGTCACCGATCAGAACGTAGGCATCTGGTTCCACGCTATCGTCTGTAATCAGCTGAACCTCTCTTTTCCAGTAATTCTTTAGCAGCACACGCGCCAGACCATTAGAAGTCCGCGATTGCTTATCGAGTCTAAGCGTCTCGACTTCCGAAATAGGCTTATTGGAAAAAATAAACACCGAATCAACGGCGCCTTCAGTTCCGATACAAAAATCGGTATTGATATAATATTCTGGAAGACTGAGCAGTGCGGCAGTCGGAATAATTCCCATATCTGCCTCGTCATCGATTACTTTTTGTGCACAGGCACTTGGATAATCGACGCTAAGATCAATCTGATCCATTACCTTTGATTTGCGTATTCCGTTCAAAAACGGATAAGTATTTGTATAGGATACGGCTGAAACTCTAATTTTATTCATTCATCAATGCTTCTAGGTGATCTGTATTGTAATGGTCTATAATTTCAAATTGACCATTATCATACAGCAATTTATATAAAGCAGTATTTGTGTGTGGAAAATCATCCATATACCGGGCATCAATACCAGTCATCAGGCAAAGCATGATACGTAAGGCACGACCATGCATGCAAACTAGAATATTTTTTTCATTTGCTTGGGCCAACATATGATCCAATGCGACCTGCTGGCGTTCCATTAATGCGTTTGGAGACTCTCCATTTTCAATACTGACATCCAATTCTCCGTTGCGCCATGCAGCTACCAATTGTTCAAAGCCAGACAATAACTCAGGTGTCTGCTCCTTCCCTTCGTAGATTCCCCAGCTGATTTCATCCAAGCCTACGAGCTGTTCCCAGGGTAAATTCTGGTCAATAAAGCCTTTTACGGTCTGATGTGTCCGCAATAAGGTTGAGGTGTAAATTTTGTCAAAAGGCACTGTATTGTACCGTTCAAAGAAAGCCTGAGCCTGGGCGATTCCGGTTTCATTTAATGGGGAATTAACCCCTCTCCCCTGCACGATGCCTTTTAAATTTAGATCAGTCTGTCCGTGTCGTATAAAATAAAATGTCTTTTTCAAAATAAATATGATCTAGTTTAGGGGTTCACAACAGGCAGTGCGTAATAACTTTTCTTTTTGGTATCCTTTTCAAAGACGACGTCATTGTAGTCGGTCACCACATTATACAACGTATCCCGTTCAATAGGATGGCGGCCAACCTTTTTAATCAATTCTACGACCTCTTGTGTCGTCATTCCGGGTTTTTGCTCTTCCGCACCGGCCATACTATAAATTTTGGTCGTATCGTCCAAAGTACCATCAATATCGTCCACACCAAAAGCCAGGGACAATTGCGCTGTATCTCTTGATATCATGGCCCAATAGGCTTTGATATGATCAAAATTATCCATGTAGATCCGAGCGATCGCATAATTTCTTAAATCTTCGATTACAGACACCTCAGGAATGTGTGACATCTGGTTTTCCTTGTTCCTAAACTTCAATGGAATAAAAGTCTGGAAGCCACCGGTCTTATCCTGAAGCTGCCGCAAACGTTCCATATGGTCTACCCGATGCCAAAATTGCTCAATATGACCGTATAACATGGTGGCATTCGTATGCATCCCCAAACGGTGTGCTTGCTCGTGAATATCTAACCACTGCTCAGCCGTACATTTGTCATGCGCAATCTGCTCCCGGATTTCCGGATGGAAGATTTCAGCCCCACCGCCGGGCATCGAATCCAGACCACAGGACTGCAAGTATTTTAGTCCCTCGTAGTGGCTCATCTTTGCTTTCTTGAAGATGTAATAATATTCTACTGGAGTGAGTCCCTTGATATGTAATTCTGGTCGGTGTGCTTTACATCTTCTAAAGAAATCGGCATAAAATTCGAGATTTTGCTTTGGCACAACTCCACCGGTAATATGCACTTCGGTAACAGCTTCATTGTCATATTTCTTCACAATATCCATCATGCCATCGACCTCCATTTCCCATCCTTCCGCGCGCTCTTTGATCAATCTGGAATAGGAACAGAATTTGCAGTCATATACACATACATTCGTGGGCTCAATGTGAAAATTGCGATTAAAGAAGGTATGGTCTCCATGACGTTTCTCACGGATGTAATTGGCAAGAACACCAAGATAGCCTAATTCACCTTTTTCGTATAAAAGAACTCCTTCATCAAAAGTGATACGCTCCTCTCGCAAAACTTTCTCGGCTATATTTCTTAATTCAACGTCTAAATGTGTATCATTGATCAAGAAATTTAATTTATCTACTGCGTTCATTAATGTATCTCCTATCTTAAACAAATGTACCTAAAAGGCGACAAAAGTTATAATAAAATGTGATAACACTCATTCAGGATTGCGTCATGTTTAGTTCTGGAAAGACAAAAAAAATCCTAAGACGGCATGCTTAGTCGGTAAATTGCTGCATCTCAATCAACTTCTTATATAAGCCGTTATGCTGTAGCAATTCACTATGGCTACCTGTTTCAACAATTTTTCCCGCTTCGATCACCACAATCTTATCGGCATTCTGAATGGTGCTTAAACGATGTGCAATCACGACTGTTGTGCGATTATCCATCAACTTATAAAGGGAATCTTGTACAAGTTTTTCAGATTCCGTATCCAAGGCCGAAGTAGCTTCATCGAGCAACATAATCGGTGGATTTTTCAATACTGCACGTGCAATACAGATCCGCTGACGCTGCCCACCTGATAATTTACCGCCACGGTCACCAATATTGGTTTGGTATCCATGGTCTGTCTTTAGGATAAACTCATGCGCATTGGCTATTTTTGCCGCCGCTTCGATTTCTTCCTGGCTGGCAGATAGGTTGGCAAATGCGATATTATTGAAAATAGTATCGTTAAATAAAATAGACTCCTGATTAACGACCCCAATCATGCTACGCAAAGAATCCTGATCCAGATCCCTTAAATCTACGCCGTCGAATAAGATCTGTCCGTCAGTGACATCCATAAATCGTGGAATGAGGTCCACTAATGTTGATTTTCCTCCACCCGAAGGTCCAACCAAGGCCACTACTTTTCCTTTTTCGATACTTAAGTCTATTCCCTGGAGAATTTTCTTATCTTTCGTATAGGCAAAATTTACACCTTTAAAAACAATATGTTGTTCAAAGCTTTCAACCTTTTTCGCGTCCGGTTTGTCGGTCACTTCACTGCGTTCATCAACTAATTCCAATACCCGTTCTCCGGCGGCAAGACCATTGTGAATACCACTAAAGGCATCTGTCAAAGCTTTCGCGGGGCGCATCACCTGTGAGAAAATAGCGATATAAGCGATAAATGCAGGTGCTGTCAAACTTTTGTCTCCGGATAGCACCAAATGCCCGCCGTACAACAAAATAATAGCAACCATGATCACTCCCAGCAGCTCCGAAACAGGCGAACTCAATTGTTGTCTTTTCGCCATTGCCCGACCAATATTGGCATATCGTTCATTTTCATTATGAAATCTATTCTTTATAAACGAGACCGCATTAAAGGCTTTAATGATTTTGATACCAGATAATGCCTCGTCGAGATAGGAAATCATATTTCCATAGGATTCCTGTGCGGAGCGGGCCTGGCTTTTTAAATTTTTCACAATTCGCGCGATAAAAAATGCTGAAATTGGAATGACTAACAACGAAAAGAAGGTCAGCTTCGCCGAGATATTAAATAACATCACAATATAGGCGATCAGCTGCAAAGGCTCTTTGAATACGACCTGCAAAGTACCCGTAACCGAATATTGTACCACCTGTACATCGGAGGCGACCTTGGAAACGATATCCCCTTTCCGCTGTCCCGTAAAATAACCGACATGCAGATCCATCACATTATCAAATACTGCCCTACGTAGTTTCAACAAGGTGTGAATACGAAAGTTTTCCATAATCCGCTGGCAGAAATAACGGAAAAGATTACTGATAAATACGGAGATGACGATAACAATACAAACGTACTTTAAAGCGCCATAAGCACCGAACTGGGTATTTGCTACATTCGCATAGTAGTTAAACCAAGCTAATATATCCGTATAAGTCTCGGGCTTTACAACTTCAGCGGCAGATTCACCCGTATTAAAAAGTGTATGGAGTAATGGAGCGAGTAATGCTAAATTTAAGGTGCTAAAAACAACCGTAACCAAGGTGCAGATTACATATGGAATCGCAAATTTCTCAATGGGTTTAGCAAATGATAAGAGCCTAAAATATGTTTTCATTTATTTTGAACTAAGACAAATTAACTTGATACCAAAAATAATTTGTCGATCTCTCCTCTTCCATTAAAGTTCTTTTGAGCGAGGAAATTGAACAAAAATAACAAATTAATCAAGAAAAGCACTCATACTGTTCTATTCAATAAAATTCTTAAGCGGTGGTATAAAACGACGAGCTTGCTGTTCATTTGAAAAAAAGACAAAAATAGCTGCTTTTTATAGATAATTCCCTAATTTAGCTTCATTCAAATACCAAAATTATTAAAAATAAAATGCAAATAGACGTTGCCAAAAGATTGCAGCAAACTGAAGAATACTACTTCTCAAAAAAACTGAGAGAAATAGATGAGCTTAACAAACAGGGTGCACGTGTAATCAACCTAGGAATTGGAAGTCCTGACTTACCCCCTCACCCGGAGGTAATAGCGACATTAAATACAAATGCCCAACTTCCAAATGTACATGGCTATCAAAATTACAAAGGAGCTCCAGCTTTAAGACAGGCTGTCGCCGATTGGTATCAACGCTATTATCAGGCTACTTTTAACCCCAACACGGAAATCTTACCGCTGATTGGATCAAAAGAAGGTATCGTTCATATTTGCATGACTTACCTACAGGAGGGAGACAAGGCTTTAATCCCCAATCCCGGCTACCCAGCCTATGCTGCTGCCGTTAGATTGAGTGGAGCTGAATCGATCACCTATAAGCTAAGGCAGGAAAAAAATTGGCTGATTGATTTTGACGAACTTCGGAAACAGGATCTATCAAACGTCAAGTTGATGTGGATCAACTATCCGCATATGCCTACGGGTGCCTCAGCATCGGATGCGTTTTATAAAGAACTGATTGCATTTGCAAAGGAATTCAATATTCTTATCTGTCATGACAATCCCTATAGCTTCATCCTGACGGACAAACCACGTAGTATCATGAGCGTGGAAGGTGCAAAAGAGGTCGCAATAGAATTAAATTCATTAAGCAAATCATCCAATATGGCTGGCTGGAGAGTCGGAGCATTGGTTGGTAGCGAAGAGCGTATCAATCAGGTGTTACGCTTTAAAAGCAATATGGATTCCGGAATGTTTTTGCCTGTTCAATTAGCGGCAGCAAAGGCCTTACAACTGGAGGCTTCATGGTATCAGGAGCTTAATAAAATTTATGCTGATAGACGTCATAAAGTCTATGAAATCATGAACTTATTGGGCTGTTCATATCAAAAAGATCAGGTTGGTTTATTTGTATGGGCTCAGATCCCGAATTCCTATGCGGATGGTTATGCGCTTAGTGATGCTGTCCTGGAAAAAGCACGTGTGTTTATCACACCGGGCGGGATTTTTGGGGACGGAGGAAATCAGTATATCCGGATCAGTCTCTGTGCCACAGTAGAAGTTCTTGAAGAATCCATCCAACGTATTAAGGATAACTTCTAGACAGATTTTTCAAAATTAACATTTCAATCCGATGAAATATCCACGATTACAGCAGACAAATAAATATAATCGGGATAATTCATATGGGCTTTGAAAGACAAACAGGAATAAATAATTATTCACATATGAATATTGCCATCGTAGGCGTAGGCTTAATTGGCGGCTCAGTTGCGATCCGCTTAAAAGAAACAAAATTCTGCAGTAAGATTATTGGTGTAGATAAAAGTGAAAAAAATCTTGATAAAGCCAAGCAATTGGGCTTTATCGACGAAGCAATGGCTTTGGAAGAGGCAATAAAAACCTGTAAGGTGCTTATATTGACTATTCCCGTAGATGCGATTTTGCAGGTTGTTCCTCAGATCCTTGATCAGGTAACAGAGCAGGTCGTTATCGATATGGGTTCTACCAAGACAAACATACTGAACAAAATCAAAGATCACCCCAATAGAGGACGCTATATTGCAGCGCATCCCATGGCCGGTACAGAATATTCTGGGCCCGAAGCTGCCGTAGCGGGTTTATTCAAGGGGAAAATGATGGTGTATGTCGAAGCTTTTAGAACGGATGAAGACGCATTCGAACTTACTGACGCGATCACGGATCAACTGGAGATGCGTACCTGCTTTATGAATGCGGACGAACACGATGTGCATACAGCCTATGTTTCACATATCTCCCACCTGACTTCATTCGCACTGGCATTGACCGTATTGGAAAAGGAGAAATCTCAGGGACGTATATTTGAGTTGGCGGGATCAGGTTTTGAATCTACTGTCCGCCTGGCTAAAAGCTCACCCGATATGTGGACGCCTATCTTCAAACAGAATCGCGAAAATGTGCTTGAAGTATTGGAAGAGCATATCAAACAATTGCAATCCTTACATGATTCAATCGCTAGTGAAGATTATGATAAGTTGCATAAACTCATCAAACGTTCAAATAAGATTAAACGTATCATTAAATAGGTTTTGAGCGAATTTAAGGTAGAAAAATTGCAGCTGCAGCGGGAGATCTACTAAAATATCAACGGCGATATCCAAAAAATCGTGGCATCCCGTTGATATTTAATCTTATTCATTTCTTCCAGTTCCTATCCAACTATTCAATTCGCCCACGGAAGTTTCTTCTTTTGGAGGGCTTTCTTCTCTTTACTCATCTTCCAATTCATTAAACTTATCCAAATCAAGCTTCGCTCCCACCGCATCACCGAGCTTTTCTTTGATCGCAGCACGATAAGAATACAGGTCCGAATAATAAGGATTCAATTCGATAGCTGTTGAATAATCTACCAATGCGCCATGTATATCCTCCAGTTTTTCCTTGAGATCGGCTCGTAAAGAATACACATAAAAGTCCTCAGGATTCAATTCGACCAAACGGTCGAAATCGGACAATGCTTCAGGTAGACAGCCCAGACGCTCAAATAAGGAAGCCCGTTCTTCATAAACGATAGATGAATTGCTATCATTTTCTTCAGCTTTTGCATAATCTTCAAGCGCTTTTTCTGAATAACCATACGATTCAAAAACCTTTGCACGGAATACATAAGCAGCCGTTTGATTTTCATCCAGCTCGATCGCCCGATTAAAATCGTTTAAAGCCAGTTCAAAGCAGGTCAGTTTAAGATAGAGACTTCCTCTGAAAACAAAGAGGTTACTATCTCCTGCTGTATTTTTATTGATGGCCAAGGTATACAATTCGATCGCCTTCAGGTAATCATAACAGTGGACATATTCAAGTCCCAATGAATTCAGTTCGTCCATACTGAGTTCTTTGGCTCTAGATTCCAGCTCCTGAATGACCAGATTTTCTGCTTCATAATAACTTACTTCGGCCTGGTTTTCCTGCCATTCCAATACACTGTGATAATTAAAATCCAATCTTTTGGCAATCTGGTAATCATAAAATGCGCCCTCATCTTCTCCAATCAGGCGATAGATTAAGCATCGGCTTGCATAAAAATAAGGTTCCTCTTTAAAATGTTCAATTGCCCTACTGTAGACAGTAATTGCATTTTCGTAGGCTTTTATTTTAAAATAATAGAGACCAAGGTAACTGTATGCTAGCGCATTGTTTGACAGTGCAATGACTTCTTCGAGTACTTCTACAGGATCGTTATCAGCAATAATCCCAATTGAAAAGCCCTTTAACAGGAGTTGGATGTCTTCTTGTTGGATGTGATCAAACTCATCCGGGGAAAAGGGAATGATATCCGTTGGAAAAAAAGAAGAAATTGGCAAAAAAGAAAATTTAGCAAGCAATACAGCTGAGGGAAGATTAAAATCCGCTGCTGTAACCGCATTGCCCCGAAGGGTGAGAGATAGATTTGATATCATTAGCTTCATACCCAAAACTAAGCTAAATTTCGATACAAAAGAAATTTAACCGTCTGCCATTCCTGCTTGTATAGAAGCGATCTAATTCAGTTCGCCGGTTAAATAGAGATATTTGTATCGAACGATATCCCTCGAATTCGTAAATCTTACTAGCTTCTCCCGTTTAAAGACATAATTGGAAACCTTGTCTTCCATTAAACGTAAGAACTCAACAAATTCTGCGAAAAAGTTTTGGCGTTCACCAGCTGTAAATTGACTATTTTTTACAATCCAAAAAAATTGTTCTTCATTCACATGGAAAGACACTTCATTTTTCTTCTCTTTTCGAAAAATAAAAATGGGATCATTTTCTTGGTTAATAAATAAAGCAAAACCGGTACTTCCACCATCCAGGTTTACCACAAAAGCGGAAAAATAAACGGTACCTATCTGTAAATTTTCCAGACAAATTAATTTATGCAACATCAGGTTGGCAGTTAGATCACCTAAAAGTATTAAGTTTTTATTAAAAAACAAAAAAAAGACCCACAATAATGTGAGTCTTTTTAAAACGAATAAGATTTTATTAGAATGTGAATTTCACTGAAGCATTCCAGGTTCTGCCTAAACCGATCAACACTGTGTTAGCGGTATTGATTCCGTTCCAATATTCATTCTTTTCCCCAGCCTTGGTATTTTCAAAAATATTTGTAGTGGCCTCAGAAATATAGAATTTGTTGAATAAGTTATTGATGTTAAATCTAAAACTTATTGCATTCTTCTCACTGATATCTATTTTATAAGAAACACCAGCATCAACAAGTTGATATGAAGGTAGTTCCAATACTTTGCCCTGACCAGCTTGTCTTGAAGAATACAAACGATCGTAAGATCTCCAGTCTCCATCAACGGATAAACCTTTCGTAATAAAGTACTTTGCACCTAAACCATAGGTTGTTTGCGCTGCATCACCAACTTGGCCGCCAGTTAAATCTACCTTTTCGGTTGCCAATTCGACCCTATTTTCGTTACGGACAATTGACACTGATTCACCATCATATTTCCAGTCACCAATAGAGGCAAAACCTTTAAGGGTAAATCCGCTGAATGGACGGGCAGCAAAATCCAACTCCACCCCTTTGTGGTTTTGTTTTACGCCGTAATTCGAGAAATAAAGATAATCTCCCTCTACTAAGATGTTTGGATCATTGGTTGGATTATACTTGGTAACATCTGCTTTTGAAGCATTTCGTGAGCTACCAGTCACTCTATTTTCCCATGTTGTCTTATAAGCATTCACATTCACATCAATGTATCTTGACATAAATTTATAGCCTAATTCAAGACCTAGAATTTTCTCGTTTTCTGCAAACGGGTTTACGTCATTTCTATAGTTCATGAAGATATTGTTCTGATAGGGCTGACGTGAATAGTAACCAGCATTAGCAAAAAGACTATGTTTGCCTAAGGTATAGCTTACACCGCCTTTGGTGTTATATCCAAAATTATTAACATTTTCCGATTTTGCGTTCTCGGGTTTCTCTAGATAATATTCTCTACGGCTATTTTGCTGTTGTGAAACTGACCCTTGGAAAAAAGCTGTAAAACCATTTTTAGCATATTCCAATTGACCAAATAAGCCACCGTAACGGATCATTTGTTCATAATCCCATGCTAATCTATTTTCTGTAGATTTTGGCTGGCTTGAAAATGCCTTCCATGGATTAGTTGAATAAGTCTCTGTAATAAAGACATTATTGCCCAGGTTTACATTACCTACGTTGGCAATTGATGACTGACCCAACATATCGGTTACCTGACGATAGTGCTCACCTTTATAATCGCGTAAGTCAAATCCAACGTTGAAATTTAAATGCTCATTTAATTTACGGTTATAGTTGGAAACGATTCCATACCATTGGTGATTGTTAACATCAGCAGCTAAGTAAGGTCCTTTATTGAACTTATCAGTTCTTTTGGTTTGACCACCACCACTTGCCAACGAAGCATAAACAACAGTGGATAATGAAGATTTATCATCGATGGTCCAATCCCAGTTGAAATTGGCTACTGGTTTATGGTAGTAATTTTTACGGTAGTTAACTTCAGTACCATCAACGGTCTCCACATTACTATTGAATCTTCGTCCATTTTTCAAGTAGTTATCCAATGTCGAAGTGAAACCTTGATTATGCCATTGTGGAGCACCGGTAACCATTAAGTTAAAGTTATGCTTCTCGCTCGCTTTATACCCCACAGACAAGAAATAGTTTTGTCCCTGTCCTTGCGTACCATTCACATATCCATCACCGGACCAATGTGTAAACATTGCTGAAACAGCAAAACCATTTTTCATCATTCCAGTATTATAACCAACAGTTCCTTTCATCAGCATGTCATTACCGACTGTCGTCCGAACAAAACCGCCTTCTTTCATATCAGTGGACTTGGTTACAAAGTTGATCGTTCCCCCCACAGATGAAATTGCTAGTTTGGAAGATCCCAAACCACGTTGGATCTGTACCAACGATGCAATGTCGGTAAGACCAGACCAGTTTGACCAATATACACGGCCGTTATCCATTCCATTTACGGGCTGACCATTCAATAAAAATGCGGTATTGGATTGGTCAAAACCACGTGTAGTCATTGAAGATTCACCAAAACCTTTTGCCTGTCCCGTAATGTAAACAGATGGCGTATTCGCCAAAGTTGACGTGATATCTTGCGCACCTACTTTTTCTTCAATTTCAGTTCTGTGAATTGTTGAAACCGCAATAGGTGTTTTTCTACCCACAGCAATATCAATGACACCATGACCAACAACAACAACCTCATCTAAATCCGTTGAAGAACCCTCCGAAAATGTTGGGTTTATAGTCAACGATTCGCCCGATTTCAGTAGGATGTTTTCAATGACAACTGGTTTTTCACCAATATAGGTCACTTCCACTTTGTAGGGACCGCCCTCTTGAAGATTTGAAATTTGAAATTTTCCTTGAGCATCAGCTGAGCTGCTTACAACTTGTCCACTTGGGATGTGGGTGATTTTAATGGTTGCTCCTTTAACTGTTTGTCCAGTAGCCTCTTTTACAACTCCTGAAACCGAACTTGTATTTGCCGTTTGTGCATGAACCGAACCATAGCTAGCAAAAACAAGTGCAAAAAAAAGTAAAGACTTTTTCATCTTAGATGTGATTGTTTTGTTTTTTGTGCCGCAAAATTAGGAATTGATTGTCTTTTTAACTAATTTTAACACTAGCGTAACTGTAAACCGTACATTAATATTTACTTCAGATTTTAATCTTCCATAGAATAAGCTGGATTTTAAAATCAAAACAGCAAATCAAAAAGATTCCCGTTACTAAGAATATAACAAAAACATCCTTTTAATAGAAATATATTAAAAGTAGTCAGAATAAAATTTTGTCTTGTTTGAATAAGTCAACACATTCTTTTATTTCCGTTTTTTATGCGGATATCTAGCTGAGGCAGTCTTTATTACTACAGCATCGTATAAGGCCGTAGCGTTTTTTAGGCAAATACGCCCCACCCTTCAGATCAAAATGCCTATATTTAAGTATGAATAAAAACTATGTTGTCCATTGAGCAAGCTTACGCAGGTATTCTTGAATCTGCATTGATTGAAGAAATTATACAGACCGCACACATCAAAACTTTCCGTGAAGGCGATCTCATCATCGATACTGATCAATACATCAGGGCAATGCCCCTCTTGCTAGCAGGAGCGATCAAAGTCGTCCGTGAGGACGAAACCGGAGGTGAGCTCTTACTCTATTATCTTGAACAGGGGCAGACCTGTACCATGTCTATTGCCTGCTGTCTGGGAAATAAAAAAAGTGAAATTCGTGCCCGGGCCGAAAAAGATACAACCGTAGCCATGATCCCCAATGAACAGGTCAATGACTGGATGGGAAAATACCCCTCCTGGCGGAATTTCATTATATCAAGCTATTCCAGCCGGATGAACGAAATGCTTCAGGCCGTAGATAATCTTGCATTCTCCAATATGGAAGAACGTATCTTCAATTACCTAAAAGCTAAAGTAAATCTGACCAACGACCGAATTCTTACCCTTACTCATCAGGATATTGCATCCGATCTGAACACTTCCCGTGTTGTCGTTTCCCGGATCTTAAAAAAACTGGAGAACGAAGACAAAATTGTGTTGCTCAGGAATGAAATCAGGGTATTGATTTAGTAACAAAAATAAATTCGTATCCAACGGATATAAAGCCTGCAGATACAGATTTCAATACCTTATGCTGATGTCCTAGCGTTGTATGCTGTAGATCCAAAAACATTTGTACCTTTATCGGGAGCAGAATGTTCAATTCACCTGACAGAATTTAATATGAAGACAGAAAATATAGGATTTATCGGATTAGGAAACATGGGGAATCCCATGGCAAAAAACCTTGAAAAAGCAGGTTTTTCCCTTGCCGTTTACAACAGGAACATCGCCAAAACGGCAGACTTTGCAGCACAATCAACTGTTTATAGTGAAGTCTCGGATCTGATCGAGGCCAGTGATGTTGTTTTCACCATGCTGACAAACGACGAAGCTGTCGAAGAAGTTTATGGTAAAATTCTTGGACAGCCTATCAGCGGAAAATTATTTGTAGATATGAGTACCATCGCTCAAGATGTGAGTATCAATCTTGCCAATAAACTAAAAGCAAAAGGCGCAGCTTTTCTGGATGCTCCGGTTGCCGGAAGTACCACACCTGCTGCTGAAGGTACATTGGTCATTATGGTCGGTGGTGCGCAAACTGACCTCGAACGTGCCAGGCCTTACCTTGAAAAGATGGGAAAATCCATTAAACATCTTGGTGAAAATGGCAAAGGTATTGCCGCAAAACTAGCCATCAATTACTTTCTATCAATCCTTTATCAGGGTCTGGCGGAAACCATCTTATTCTCCGATCAGTTAGGGATTGAACGTCGTGAGATGCTCGCGATTATCAACGAAAGTGCCAGTGGTAGCGGAGCAACAAAAGTAAAAACACCTTTGCTCGTTGAAGGAAATTATAACGCAGCATTTGCGCTTGATCTCATGTTAAAAGACATCCGGTTGGCACAGCAGGCGGGAGCTACCTATCCCCTACTTGACACCTTGCTCGACACCTATCAAAAGGCACATGACAAGGGGTTGGGAGAATTAGATGTGATCGGAATTATTGAGTCAATAAAACCATCCGGAGTCTAAATTTGTTTATCAGACACGATTTTGCCTAGCAAGCATAATGAGGAATTCACAGGACATAACAGTATTATCTTTAATCACACAGCCCATCTAATGGCTAATAAAATTAAGAACAGATGAAAACAGCTTTGACATTTTTTCTATTAACTATGGTTACCATGAGCATGAAAGCACAGGAGTTAAAACAGGTATCTTACAAAGACGGAACACAGCAACTGAATGGGCTTATCACGTCCAATGCAAATAAAAAAGGGCCTGCGGTCCTTATTTTACCCGCTTGGAAAGGCATAGATAACGAGGCGAAACAAGCGGCCTTGCAACTTGAAAAAGAAGGTTATATTGCTTTCATCGCCGATATCTATGGTGAAGGAAATATCCCCGCAGATAACACGGCAGCTTCGAAAATTGCTGGCCATTATAAAGCAGACTACAAGGCCTATCAACAGCGCATTGCGGCTGCGCTGAAACAATTGAAGGAAGCGGGAGCTGATCCCGAAAAAATTGCTGTAATCGGTTATTGCTTTGGCGGAACCGGAGCGCTGGAAACAGCACGCGCTGGTTTTCCTGTCGCCGCTGTGGTCAGTATTCATGGTGGGCTCTCCAAATCGGCGGACAGACCTAATGCAGCGATCAATGTAAAAGTACTGGTTGAACATCCTGCCGCTGATAAAAGTGTATCAAAAGAAGATTATGACGGATTGGTCAAGGAACTTAACGAAGGAAAGGCGGACTGGCAGATCATTACCTATGCCAATTCCGGCCATACCTTTACCAATCCGGAATCCCCAGAATATAACCCTGTCATGGCCAAACGTGCCTGGGAGCATACTTTATTATTCCTAAAAGAAGTACTAAATTAGAATATATAAAACCCAAGCTTCCCTATCCAAATGAACTGCCATTCCAGATCAATAGCGGCCCACCCGATTATTTTCCAGTTATTGGCGCTCCTGTTTTGTACGACTATGGCACGATCCCAAACGGTAAAGTCAATGGAAATAGGAGCGCCTACCCAAGCCATCCTGTTCGTTACTAACGAGTCTGACAAATCAACGGATTTCGCGATGCGTCTCCATGATCAAAAGGCAAATGAAATTATTAGACAGGTTCCCTATAGTACCACCAAACTCCTGGTCTCAAAAACAGATGCCCAAAAATTAACTTTTGTTGTCAACAAGCGTAAGTGGACAGTTGATGTACCGACTCTCAAACAACGTAATGCCATGATCCTGTTTGATGGCCAGAGCCGACCGAAAGTGATCTATGACAGTCAAAGCTATCTCCAGGCTGCAAAACCAATATTGACAAACAATAAGCAAATAAGTACAGCTCAAAAATCATTTAAATACGATGCGAAACTATTCTTCGATTCCATAGCTGCTATTACGTTTAAACTGTCCAAGCAATATGCTGCCGCCATCATTTCCCGGTCCAATCTTCCGATCTACTCCACGCAGAAAAAAGGAAAATATGACGGCACTTATATTTCGCAGACCTTTACAGGGGAGAACCTCGAAAAACCCAGTAGCATGATTACGAAGGTCTATCAGCAAGGCAGAGAGCTCTCCACAAACAATTTGTCGAATGGGATCAATTTTTACACCAAATATTATTACAACAAATGGGGATTAGTTGACTCAATACAGCATCTTGAAACAGCAAATGGTCCTCGAGTACAATTTATCAATACTTACCACATGCTATTCTCATTACAGATCCTGAGCGGCGGTCCGCCTCCATCCAGCATTTAAATAATCGATATCAATTGATCCGGGAGGAATCTATTCATTTCGTTTACCAACGGATGCATTGGATCGACTACCGTTACAACGAAAATGGGCAGCTTATTGAGGAAGTTTCGGGATTAAATGACACGATCGAAACCCGTAGATTGTATGCGTATGATGACCCAACAGCAGAGAATTTCTCTTCGTGGCAGGTCTTTGACACAACCGGAAAGCTCACTGCTGAATCCAAAATAGCTTTGCAAGGCAATGAAACGACCTATTTATTTTATCGCGATAATACATTGGAATTGAAAATAGTATCAAAAGACATGGGCGATTATCAATACGAGAGTACTGTATTTGATAAACAGCATAAAATCACCTCAAAAACCATACAAACAAAGAAAGGTTCCTCCATTCTCCACAACTAAAATGTGCAAACTGAAATAGGAAGAAGCAATAAACAATTATTCGTCATTAGTGAAAAAACGGAAATTAATAAGTCAACGTCACCCTTTGCTATATTTTCTTGCTGTCTGGGCAAGAAGGACACAAAGAAAAGCCATTTGGTTATTGGATAATAAAAAGTACACAAAAACCAAGTCTACAACAACACTGCAGTACCGCATCAAAAAACACCAGTCTGTTTTATTAAAAAAGCTGGGAGAAAACAATATGCAGCTGCAGATCAATAAAGTGGCCAATCTAAAGATTGCGGCAAAGCAAATTAACGGTGTATTGATTCGCCCTGGTGAAACCTTTTCATTCTGTAAACTGGTGGGTCAACCCACACAAAAGAAAGGCTATCTTCCCGGGATGGAATTGTCTTTCGGTGAAGCACGCGCAGGTATCGGTGGTGGAATTTGTCAGATCTCCAATCTGATCCATTGGCTGGTTATCCATAGCCCATTGACAGTCACAGAGCGTTATCATCATTCTTTTGATCCTTTTCCCGATGATGGCCGTGTATTGCCTTTTGGAAGCGGTGCAACAGTATTTTACAATTATCGGGACTATCAGTTTACCAACAATACGCCCTATACATTTCAGATCAATCTCTGGTTTACTGAAAAATGCCTTGAAGGTGAGCTCCGGATCGATCAGGAGCTCGATTTTGCCTATCACGTCATTGAAAAAGAACATCAATTTCTTAAAATAGGAGATCAATTCTATCGAAAAAATGAGATCTGGCGGGAAAAATTCCTGAAATTTCAGGGTGGAAAGGTTGTTGATACGGAACTCCTGACGAAAAATTTTGCCCGCGTCACTTATACCCCACCCGACTACACGGAATTGCCTGCTCAAGACAATATGAATTCTTAACAAGCAGCTTCGTTGCACGAGATCATTTTGACATTATCCTGTACCAATTATCGGCTCGGGCTATTTCCCTGCTCATATTGAAAATCTCAGTCCAATCGCTCACAGTCATTTTTACTGTTCGGGGACCGAATAAAACAGGGGTTATAAAAAGTCCTTTTTTTTGTCTAAATTTGATATGGCTTTGGGGGTATTCTGTATAGAATTGAGATAGTCCCTTCGAACCTGATCCGGTTTATACCGGCGTAGGGAAAAGCAACCGCTTACGTATACTACGGTATACCGGACAGCCCATCTGTCTCATTTCTTCCTGACAAAGCCACTTACAAACATAGTGAACAAAAAGGAATGGAAGAATTAATTATCGATCTGTTAGCACAGGTCAGACGACAAAAACCACTTGTACATAATATTACAAATTTGGTGGTGATGAATAGCACCGCCAATGCGCTCCTTGCTCTTGGGGCTTCCCCAGTCATGGTTCACAGTCCATCCGAAGTACGCGAGGTTGTTGACCTTGCCCAGTCATTGGTCCTTAACATCGGTACATTGAGTGAACTTACCGCCGAGTCCATGCTTGTAGCAGCAGAACATGCCAATAACATTGGTCGCCCTTGGGTCTTGGATCCGGTGGGAGCGGGAATATCTGCTTTTCGCAATGACTTATTGGCAAATCTCCTGGAGTTAAAGCCAACTGTGATACGGGGAAATGCATCGGAGATCATGAGCCTGTACAATTTCAACCAGGTCAATACCAAAGGTGTAGACAGCACTGCTGACAGCAAGGCCGCTATCGGCTTTGGTAAGGCTTTACAAGAACAATTGGGATCTATCATCTGCATTTCCGGAAAGGTAGACTATATCCTGTCCGATCAGCATACCGCTGAGGTACACAATGGGCACCCCTTGATGACCCAGGTTACCGGACTCGGTTGTAGCGCGACGGCACTCATCGGTGCATTTTTAGCCGTCTCAGACCATCCTTTTGAAGCCGCGACCGCCGGTGTCTCCCTTTTGAGCTTAGCTGGTGAACTGGCAACAACGCGATCCGCTGGTCCTGGTTCCTTACAGATGAACCTCTATGATGAGCTCTATCTGCTGAATGAAGAGCGTATCCGGATGCATCTCAACTTGAAGCATTATGGCAATTAATCCCCTATTTCCTTACCCCTTGTACCTGGTGATCTCCGAACGGGACTGCTACCCAAACCCTTGGCTCCATGTTGCCGAAGAAGCCATAATCGGCGGTGTGGATATTATTCAGTTACGCGAAAAGAACGAAACGCCGACAGGGTTTCTAGAAAAAGCCAAGAAGCTAAAACAGCTTACCGATCGCTATGGAATCCCATTAATCATCAATGATGCCGTGGATATTGCGATTGAAATCGAGGCATGGGGGGTGCATGTCGGACAAAACGATCGTCAACCTTTAGCCATAAGGGAAAAATACGGACAGCGTCTTCAAATTGGCTGGTCGCTTGAAGATCAGATACAACTTGATAGCAAACAGATGGCCGCTGTAGACCATCTTGGAGTCAGCCCAATTTTTCCAACAAAAACAAAAACAGACACTATTACAACCTGGGGAATCAGTGGACTGGCTGAGTTACGTAATCTAACTGAAAAGCCCTTGATCGCCATCGGAGGTATGAACCTGGATACCAGTGCAAGTGCCTGGCTGGCTGGCGCAGATTCCATTGCGGTCGTCTCGGCAATTTGCCAAAGTAAAAATCCAAGAGCGCGTAGTGCTCAATTAAAGGCATTATTAATATGAACATAACGAAAAAATATACAGTGCCCACTGTACTGAGCATTGCGGGGTTTGATGGCAGTGGCGGAGCCGGTATCCAAGCTGATACGAAAACGATATCAGCCCTTGGATGTTATGCCATGAACGCCTTAACGGCATTACCCGTGCAAAACACGCAAGGAGTGCGGAATATTTACGAGATACCGACCCAAGCTGTGCGTGAACAACTGGATGCGATCTTCGATGATATTTATCCGGATGCGATTAAAATCGGGATGGTTCACACGGTTGAACTTGTCGAATTGATCAGCAGCTATTTGAAGGAATACCGTGGAACAATTGTCTTTGATCCCGTGATGGTGTCGACAAGTGGTCACAAGTTAATTCATGATGATACCATTCAAGCTTGTGTTGACCTACTTTTTCCACAAGCCTCGATTATCACGCCCAACCTGGATGAAGTCAGCGTACTTGTCGGAAGGACCATAGCTAAGGTCGAAGAAATGGGAAAGGCGGGCGATGAACTTCTTGAAAAAGGATGCCAATCAGTTCTTATTAAAGGCGGACATCTCCAGGCAAACGAGCTGACCTCCCTCCTCTTTCAGCAAAATGCATTGCCAATGGCATTTAAATCACAAAAAATTGACAGCAAAAATACGCATGGATCCGGCTGCTCGCTTTCTTCGGCTATAGCGAGCCAGTTAGCGCAGCATTTCCCGCTTGCGGCGGCTGTCGCTACGGCTTTAGATTATGTCCATGAGGCAATCAAAGGAAGTAAGGATCTCGTGATTGGCAAAGGAAATGGCCCACTTAATCATTTTCACAACCCTTCTAAACTTATTTTTCATGAAATGGAGCGATAAAGCCTGGGATGCTATAAGACCAATTTATGCTGATATCCTAACCATGCCTTTTATTTCCGAACTGAGTAATGGCAGTCTACCGTTAGACAAATTTCAATTCTATATGCGTCAGGACGCTTTCTATCTGGAGGAATTTGGACGCGTTTTAGCCTTTATCGGTGCAAAAAGTACAGACAATCAACAAGCTCTGGATTATTTTGAATTTGGACGTAACGCGCTTATCGTTGAAAAAGCGCTCCATGAAAACTATTTTAAAGAATTTGGTCTGGATCCGGAAGGCGACAACAAGATAGGACCCGTTTGCCACCATTACGTGCATTTTTTAAAAAGTGTAGCCGCATTTGAACCTATTGAAGTCGCTATGGCCGCGACTTTGCCCTGTTTTTGGATTTATAAAGAAGTTGGTGACAACATCGTTTCGATCGCCAATGGCAGCCGAAATCCCTATTCCAAATGGATCGATACCTATAGTGGTGAGGACTTCGCGGAGGGCGTGAACAAAGCTAAAAATTATGTTGATCAAATTTCTGAACAAACTACTGCAACAAATCGGGAGAAAATGCGACAAGTATTTGTAACAGCTTCCCGACTGGAATATCATTTCTGGCAGGCAGCTTACGAGAAAAGAATGTGGTAAGCATAGAAACAACAGTTAAATTGTTCGATAACGAACAGCAGTTGTTCAAAAATGGGCAATAGGAAAAAACGCCTAAAAACTAAAATAGCTGTTTATCAATAATTTAAATAGTTTTTGAATTTTGGCACCACTATTATATACGTAAGGAAGGAAATGAGGCTGCTTTTCGACATTAAAATTAAAATTATAATCGCATAAAATTAAAAACTACTAATAAACAAAAATCATGAAAAGAATTTTAACCATCGCCTTTATTTCATTTTTATATGTGGCTCAGGCACAAGAACGTGAAACCCGTAAGATTTCCGCTCCGGATGGCATTTCGGCAGCTACTTCGTTACGTGTTGACTATGTTCACTCCAACCGTAATGAAGTTGTTGTTGAAGCGGATAATGCGGAGCATCTGTCACTGATCGAAACCAATGTAAAAAATGGCGTATTACATGTACAATATAAACGAAACTCACAGATCAGAAATGCGAGGAACAACCGTGTAACGGTATATTCGAGTAAAATTCCGACAAGTTTTTCTGCTTCTTCGAGTGGATCTATCTACAGCAACGAAACGATAAAAGCCAGCAAAATAGCTGTAAGTGTCTCTTCGTCTGCCCGCATTTCGCTTAAAAAATTAATTGCCGACGATATTGCGCTGTCGACAAGTTCCTCAAGCAAATTAACGACCGACGTAAGTGCAAAGAATCTGACGGTGAATTCAACAAGTTCTTCAAAACAAGAAATTGCTGGAAGTGCGACGAATTTGGACTTAAGTATCAATTCCTCCGCATCAGTGGACATGGCTTCCTTTACAACAAACAATGCGGAGGTGAATGCCAGCACATCCTCAGGTGTAACCCTAAGTGTTAAGGATAATCTGCGCGGTAAAGTTTCTACCTCGGCAAAGATATCCTTAAAAAATAAGCCACGAAATGTCCAAGTTGACAAATCGACAAGTGGCCGAATTGTTATCTAATTTTAGTTTAGGTCTTTAAAAAAGACTGTTTATATGTTTAATGTTTAGTTAGCTAAAGGTGGCACCTTCCCCTGTGCCACCTTTTTTCTCCTTTTTCTCCTCATCAACCAGAAACTGGATTGGCTCCCCCTCTTCAACAACCTGTTCAGCAGAAATTAGCTGATATTTTTGTATCTTGTATTAAGAAACACAAGCACACATAACACACAATCCAATGGATAATTTTTTAGCAAGTAGCCTCAAGCAATTTCGGGAATTCAAATCTTTGGGAGACAAGACTTTCGCTCAATTGACGGATGAGCAATTGTCCTTGCAATTCAATCCCTCGAGCAACAGTATTGCGCTCATTGTGAAACACCTCCATGGGAATATGCTTTCGCGTTGGACGAACTTTCTACATTCTGACGGTGAAAAAGAGGGAAGAAACCGCGATATGGAATTCGAGCCTACCGAGATGAGCAGGGCACAGTTGCTCAGACTGTGGAACGAAGGCTGGGACTGTTTATTTCAAGCACTTGAGTCTTTAAATGAGCAAGACCTGACGAAAACAGTCTTTATCCGCGGAGAAGGACATACCGTATTGGCAGCCATCCACCGCCAACTTGCCCACTACCCCTATCACGTTGGCCAGATTGTTTACATCGGAAAAATGTGCCAGGATGAGCAATGGACTTCGCTGTCCATTCCAAAAGGAAAATCTGCAGATTTTAACCGGGAAAAATTTGATCAAAGCAAAAAAGTATAACTTATAACGATCGACGATTGCTGTCCAACCGATAATTGGGCAGCGTTTTCTGCTAAATTTTCAATCGCGATCGGATACTACAAATCCGATTAAAACGTTTCATGGAGGATACTGTTTTAAGTGTTGTTTAGCAAAGAATTGATTATATTTGTATGATCTACCGTTACTAATTCTTTTACGATCCAAGCCCATGGGAATTAGCTTGTTTAGGATTGTAAAACAAATGGCAAGTGCAGGGAGTTCATTGATCCACTTGAGCGTAGACAGGTAATTTATAATTATTTAAAGATGAAAAATTCGATTAAGATCATCAACAATTACGAGTATAAAAAGTTATTCTTACCTGATGTTTCTGAACATAATCTATTTAACGAAAATAAAATTCAGGTCTATCGAATTGAAAATTATCTCCGGAGCATTTTAATGCCGGTCATTCCTTATCGTACTACATTCAATTTTCTAATTTTCGTCACGAAAGGTTCCCTGACACAACACCTGGAATCAGCCTCCTATACGCTGACTGAAAATCAGGTCATCAATATCAAGCAAGGTAATATCACCGCAACATTAGCAATATCGGAGGATGTTGAAGGTTTTTTTGTCGTTTATGAAAATGAAATTGTCACTGATATCGAACTTGGCATCAATGACATCAAATTTTTCAATTCCCATCCCTTCACGACGTTAAAACCGCATGTTGCCAATTGGATTCAGCAAATGCTGATTCTTTTGGAGGAAGAGCTTTTTACCGAAGGTCGTGTCATGGAGGTATGCATCTCGATGATGCAGTGCATCTTATTGAAGGTTATCAAATCGGATATTGAAACCAAGGCACCGATGAGCAGACAACTGGATATCGCATTTCGCTTTCGGGAATATGTCCAAAAGTTCCATATTGACCATAAAAATGTCTTGTTTTACGCCAATCTATTGCATATCTCCGAAAACTACCTCAACAAATGTGTGAAGGAAGCAACCAATAAGCCACCTAAGCAATGGATTACTGAAATCAGCATCTTGCATAGCCAGATCCTTCTGCAGGATGCCACGAGGGATATTGCGGGGATAGCCTTCGAATTGAAGTTCCAGTCACCCTCCTATTTCACGAGACTATTTAAAAAAATCACCGGGTATTCACCCAGTGATTATCGAAAACATAAGTTTATGGCAGACTAATGTTTATGGTAAGGCAGGTTCCAGATGAGGTCGACAGCCAGATAATGCACACCAAAATCCACCTGATCGTAGCCCTTGATCAGATCATTCATATAGCCAACATCCAATCGTAATGCTGTCTTTGGAATATCTGTCATGTAGTAAAAGCCCAAACGCGTTTCCTTGTAACCAAAGCTGGACCAGGCATCCGGTTCATTCAGTTTACTGATCGCAAAAAGCCCTTCAGCGCTCAGTGCCAGTTCCTGCTTATTCTTATCGGATATTTTAAAATTCAACTGTGATTTCAACCGGGTTCGAAACTGAAAATTCTCTTCTGCTTTGTGAAAGTCTGCCGTAAAAAATTTCCGGAACTCCTGCCGCAGTGTATTTTTCCATTTCCAGCATTCAGCCAGCTTAAGCGTATACGCATAACGTCCATACAATCGGAATTCCTGTTCCACTCCTTCATTGTGGAAGGGTGCTTTTTCATCATATACATTTTGGCGCCTGTAGCTAAGCGCATAGCTATATTGCTGATTCGGTGCAAATTTGTGATAGACTTCATGATTCAATACCCAGATGGCCTGCTTATGAAAAGGATTGGAGTCCTCGGGTGTGCTTTTGGTTCCCAGGCCGATATAGGTCAGTGCCTCCTTTGTTCCGGCACTGTCCAACTTGCGTCGCAGGCCCAACACCGACCAGGAGGCCGTTTTGGCTTTACCAAGCCCTGGCGGACTTACCTGCCCATATACGGTGCTTATATGAATTCCCAATAAGAGCATTATTGGGAATAGATTTATAAAACGAAATTTCAACATCAGATAAAATTTTAGTAAAAAAAAGACTAAGAAGTCTCCGCTGCCGCGGAAAATTTAGCTACCAACCAATTGTCCAATCGTTTGACAGGCTCCATTGCCCACATCGCGACCACAAAAGGAAATGTCAGCGTCGTCCAACCATTGTGGATCAGGAAATGGTCAAAATAGGTTGCGATAATAACTGCAATGAGTACATAGATACCATCTCTGACGCGTTGCCCACTCAAAGCAATTCCACATAAAACCGCATTGAAACTAAAGATGCCGTTGTTGGTCATATCGGTTGATTCATGTCCGTGATGCGATATATAAACGCTAATAATTACAGCGGCAGAAGCATATAACGCAGCGATTGGCTTACTGATAAAAACGCCAATGAAAAAGATCAATCCCGCAATTAAGCTACCCTGAAAAATAACCTGACCGAAGGCATGCCCCTCGATTAGGAAGTCGTCCATTTCCTCAATATCCACAAAGTGCTCTGGAACGGTCCGTAAAGCCAATTCTGGAATACTCAATACATATAAGGCAATCCAGGTGATCATGATAAAAGGAAAGGTGAATACAGGAATATTTTTCTTCAGTGCAAAGCCCATTAAAATCGTGGTCAATGCAGAACCGATAATCAAGGAGGCCCATACCCAGATATTAGCCTGAAAATAAAAGACCAGTGCAATCCCATATAATGTGGCATTAAATCCAAAGAGCCCATCATTGATATGGTCCTCGTCAAACTTCATCAATTTCGCTGTGATTACCCCGACAATGTTCGCCAGTATCCCGGCAAACCCCATGAGCGCGGAATCATAAATAATAGCCCCAATAAACAAGACTCCAGTCCAGATGTTACCCTGTAACATAATCTGTCCAAATCCCTTAAAAACAGCTTTAACAAAAGCCAGGATGTTATTTTTCATTAGAATAATTTGTTATTTAAAAATTGTATTCAGCCCCGTTATTTAATTCAGGAATAATTTTTCCCATAAAGCATGCTGCATCTCTTTAAAAAGAAGATAAAGTTGCTCAGCACCATAACCCAGCACACGCACGATAAAACCGTCATGTTGCAAAGCACTGATACCAAAGGCAACATCCTTGGTTTCCCCATATTTCGCATAGAATGCTTCGATCCATTCTTCCGGACTGACCCCGGCACTATTCAGGTAAATCAGCGTCCCTTGATGGGTATAACCTTCCAGAATGCCCAGTCCCTGAATGGGCATACGGTCCGGTTGTAATAGCACATTATCTTTTACAACCAGTCGACTATTCACATAACATTCCGTCAGGTTCTGAAAATGATTGTACTGAAATTCTTCCCCCGACATTTTCCTCCCACAGGTCACGATTTCACTCAGTAGTAGATGACAATTGGAAGCAAGGTGGATAATGTTGTGGCTCAAAAAATGAGAGGAATGCTGTGGCACCACTGGATGCGGGACATAGGAAAACACGGAACCTTCACCCAAAGTCACCTGCATCGTTTGGGAGGAATGCCCCTTCATGTGAAACAGACGCTGATAAGCCTGCGTCTGCAACTGCAACTTCGCCCCTGGCGCAACTTCGATTTTGATCTGATGATCATCACCATCCAATAATCCCGGTGAGGAACTCATGATCATCAAATAAGCCGCATTATCTTTTTGATATTGACCGACAGGGACAATGCGAAAAGGTTGAGTGACATAAGCATCCTTCATAAAGGACTTCCCTTCACGATGTGCTATTTTGACGGCTAAAGAACAAATCATCATTAACGAAGTAAATTAGGTTCTTCAATATCTTGAAGCAATGCATATTTCTTGATCCAGCCTACAATCTCTTCCAGACCGTCGCCCGTTTTCAAATTGGAGAACAAAAATGGCGCACCTTTGCGCATCATACGGGCATCATGTTCCATGACCTCCAAGCTCGCCCCCACATAAGGCGCCAAATCTTTCTTGTTGATCAATAACAGATCCGAACGTGTAATCGCCGGACCACCTTTGCGCGGCATTTTTTCGCCTTCAGCGACATCAATGACGAAAATGGTGATATCTGCCAGATCCGGGCTATAGGTTGAAGTCAGGTTATCGCCCCCGCTTTCGATCAAAATAAGTTCCAAATCGGGAAAACGGCTAGCCAGTTCGTCTACCGCTTCCAGATTCATACTCGCGTCTTCACGTATGGCGGTATGTGGACAACCACCTGTTTCAACACCGATAATACGTTCGCGGGGTAATAAGCTATTTTTTGCCATATATTCCGCATCTTCTTTGGTGTAGATATCATTTGTAATAACCGCCAGATCCAATTCATTCATCAGACGTCTGCTCAATCTTTCCAATAAGGCTGTTTTGCCGGAGCCCACAGGACCACCGACACCGATCTTAACATATTTTCTATTTTCCATTGTATTTGATTTTAAGAGATATAAACTCGAGAATATAATCGTTCGTGTTGCATGCAGCGGATATCAAATCCGATATTGCACAGCCCCACTAAATTTCGTTCAACGGCTAAAGTCTCGTGACAGAGCTCAATTATATCATCGTGCAGGCCAAAAAGAACATCCTGACCATCGAGCTGTCCGAGCGGCACGAGTTTCACGGCATTCGTTACCATGGTGATGGCTGCATTGTAATAAAAGCCATGTAATGCTTCTTCCAAAGGAATTTCCAATAGCGAAGCCAGCATACCATACATCAAACAATAGTGGCTATCTACTTCCTTTTTCTGAATCAATTTGCCCCAGGCAATAACAAAATCCTGTTGTTGATAACGGCTAAATATTTTGTAAATGCGTACGCCCAGTTTTTTACTGGCTTCCCGGATCTCTTTTGGACTCTTCAATGCTGTACACTCCTGGTCCAAAGCGATCAATGCATTTAAATCCTGGGATGTGGTGGCTTCGTAGGCCAATTTCATCAGGGCAGCATCGTTATACTTTAGATTGTACCATAAATTATGGCGGACATAGTTGTCAGTAGTTGCTTTATCACAGACCAAGCCTTGCTGCACATAGGTTTCCAGCCCATTTGAATGGGTAAATCCACCGATCGGCAGCGTCGGATCTGCGAGATGGAGCAACTTGCCCAGAAAAGTATTTTTCATTGACATATATTATTTATTCATTATTTGTTGATTCAACGGCTGGCGCTGTATCAGTATCCTCTTGCTCTTGAATGAACAGCGGAATATTTTTTGTTGAAAATTTCAACTTTTGGTGATGCTTAGGGTCTACGTTTGCATGGAGTGGATTCAGCAGTTGATGTTTACAACATATTGGGTCAAATCCATTTTTGGTCAACCACTCGTACATGGAGCGTTCGTAGGGCATCAGCAATTCATTTGCCTCTACGAATAGAGGCAAATGCTTGTTCCCGATTTCACTGCTGACAAAAGCAATCTGAAGGAAATCAATTGCCATCACTTTAATCACTTCACAAGGCCTGATGGTAACGACCACTATTTTTTCTTCATCTTCATACAAGATATCACCGTCCTGCAAGCAGGAAGTATTGCCCAATAATTTTACAGCGATATCCATTCCCTCCGCTGTACGAAGACGTTGTATACGTTTGGTGGATTCATACCATTCAATCGAGAGCAGATCATGACGCTTATTGGTCTGCTCGCGCTTGACATTCCTTGTGATTTCTGTGATAATCATTTTACTTCTTAAAAAAATAGATTTTTCGACAATCCCAATCCTACAGTTGAGCCATTGATTCCTGTAATCACTTCATGATCATCTGCAATAACAGCATCCTTGCCATGCTTCTTCTTGTAGGAGAGCTCCGCGACTTTTGCTTTCAAAGCCCAGCCTTTTCCCAGGTTAATCCCCACCAACGGGTACACTCTGAACAGGAAACCGTTGTAGCTTCCATCCGCCATGCCCCCGGATGCATTAACAACATGCTGGTCGCCCCAGATGTAATGCGCGTCTACCTGCCCGATCAACATAAAATGTTCACCTAAAGGCCAGGTGTTGCTGTAGAATGGACCAACTTCATGAGAATGATCTGTAAAGTCAAGCGCCTTCGTATAGGCATTGTTGAACCCATAATTTATCCCCACATTCATATTGTCATTAAAAAAATAGCCTACGCCTACCGGTGCTGCACTAAATTGGTGTCCAGCGGTGGTTTCATGGTAATTGAGCGAACCATATAGCATGATTCCGCCTTTTTGAGCAGAAGCCGATTGTATCGAAAAGCATGCTATTGCTAGACAACATCCCAAAAATGTTTTTAAATTTTTCATTGCTATATCATTGTTTTTAAGGGCAATAAAACGATCATGAGCCTTACTTTGCCCATTGACCATCAGCGCTACTTTTGGCTCATGACCGTTTTAATCATGTGTTTTTCATTTATAATGGCCCGACACAAGATCAAGCCCGTGGTAGTCATTCAGCTTAAAACAAGAAATACAACTGTCCTAAAGAAACGGTATCAATCGGCTGTGACCGCAAAATTTCTCCATCCAGACTTACTTCATAGTTCTCCGGATTAACGATAATTTCGGGTGTAGCATCGTTGTGGATCATATCTTTTTTGGAGATATTTCTACAGTTTTCTACAGGAAGCAAGCCTTTTGCTAAGCCGTATTCCTCTTTGATACCGTTTTCGAACGAAATTTTGGAAACAAAGTTGAAACAGGTATTATGCACAGCTTTTCCCAAGCCACCGAACATTGTACGTAAGATAATAGGCTGTGGTGTAGGAATGGATGCATTTGCATCTCCCATTTTGGACGCGATGATCATGCCACCTTTAATAATCATTTCCGGTTTAGCACCAAACAAGGCTGGACGCCAGATAACCATATCCGCGATTTTACCCGGTTCGATAGAACCTACGTATTTTGAGATACCATGTGCAATCGCTGGGTTGATCGTATATTTTGCGACATAACGACGTGCACGGAAGTTGTCGTTGTTTTTTCCTTCGTCTTCAGGTAACGGTCCCACTTGTTTCCGCATTTTATCCGCTGTCTGCCAGGTACGTGTGATCACCTCACCTACACGGCCCATTGCCTGTGAATCTGAGCTCATGATACTGAATACGCCACGATCTTGCAATACATCCTCAGCTGCGATTGTCTCCGGACGGATACGTGAATCCGCAAAAGCGACATCTTCAGGGATTTCCTTGCTCAGGTGGTGACAAACCATCAACATATCCAAGTGTTCATCAATCGTATTTTTTGTAAAAGGACGTGTCGGATTTGTAGAAGCGGGCAATACATTTGGATACATGGCCGATTTGATGATATCCGGAGCGTGACCACCACCGGCACCTTCTGTATGGAAGGTATGGATTACACGACCGTTGATCGCCTGAATGGTATCTTCTAAGAAACCCGCTTCATTTAATGTATCGGTGTGAATGGCTACCTGTACATCGTATTTATCCGCTACCGTCAATGCCCTATCAATTGTTGCGGGTGTAGCACCCCAATCTTCGTGAATTTTAACCCCTAGAGCTCCGGCTTCAATCTGCTCGATAATAGGTTGTTCGGTTCCCACATTTCCTTTTCCGAAGAAGCCAAAGTTCATCGGCAGATCTTCTACCGCTTGCATCATGCGGCGGATATTCCACTTTCCTGGTGTTACCGTAGTCGCATTTGTTCCGTCCGCTGGACCAGTACCACCGCCGATCATGGTCGTAATACCACTGTATAAGGCTGTTTCTACCTGTGTAGGACTGATATAGTGAATATGCGTATCTATACCACCCGGCGTTAGGATATAGCCGGATCCGCCATGCACTTCGGTAGAAGCACCGATAATCATATTTGGCGTAATGTTATCCATGGTATCTGGATTTCCTGCACGGCCGACACCGACAATCTTACCATCTTTGATACCGATATCACCTTTCACAATTCCCCAGTGGTCAATCACGATCGCATCGGTGATCACCATGTCCAAAGTACCTTCGTCACGTGTGTGAACCGAAGATTGACACATGCCGTCACGCACGGTTTTACCACCACCAAATTTGGCTTCATCGCCATAATAAGCGTAGTCTTTTTCAACTTCGATAATGATATCGGTATCACCTAGACGGATTTTATCGCCACTTGTTGGACCAAAGATGGCACTATAATTTACTTTGCTAACTTTTAAACTCATGATACTTTGTTTTTAAAGCCTTGTTCTTTCACTTTTTTCATTGCATTTTCTTTCGCGACTTCGGTTTCGGTATCACCGTTGACCAAGTCGTTGTGCCCGTAGATTCTTCTGGCACCTGCATAAGGAACCAATTCTACATCTTTGGATTCTCCCGGCTCAAAACGCACTGCAGTACTTGCGATAATATTCAATCGCTTACCAAAAGCTTTTGCACGGTCAAATTCCATCATCTTGTTCACTTCAAAAAAGTGAAAATGCGAACCTACCTGAATTGGTCTGTCCCCTGTGTTTGTTACGGTAATCGTCGTAACTTCTCTACCTTCATTGCAGATGACATGGCCATCCGCTATAAAAAATTCTCCTGGAATCATAAATTCTATTTTTAACAATTATCGAATCGGATTATGAACGGTCACCAATTTGGTTCCATCTGGAAAAGTCGCTTCAATCTGCACATCGTGAATCATTTCGGGCACCCCTTCCATAACATCTTCACGTGTCAATAATGTGGCGCCATACTGCATTAGATCAGCCACCGTGCGGCCATCACGTGCAGCTTCCAGAAGCTCACTGCTGATCAATGCGATAGACTCCGGATAATTTAGTTTAAGTCCTCTAGCTTTACGTTTTTTCGCTAGTTCACCGGCAAGATGAAGCAATAGCTTCTCTGTCTCTCTAGGTAATAAATGCATATAAAATATTATTTAAATTATTGTTATTTCAGTCGAAAACAAATCAATACAAGCCCTGACGACTTAAAAAAATCGTTCAAAAAACCTGATAAACGGAGCCCATAGTGAATGCTTACGGCATAGCGTTTCAGTGTTCAGCGTTGTAAGAAAAGGAAAGGATTATCCCTGAAATGGAATCTTTAAACTTTGGAAAAGAATGTATTTTGGTGGTAGGATCAGTCGATCCATGTAAGGTGTTCTGTTATTCCGCATGTTGAGACATACAGGATAGCAGAATATAAAAAGACAAATATATAATACACTCAGACCGAGGAGCTTACTCCACTCATCTTTTAAGTCGACCTGTTCACTGACATCATAAAGGTCATGATCGTGTACAGCAGCAACTATATTTTCCCTTTCGGGTTGGTCAGCACCTTTATCAATTTGTTTATGTGTACTGGACAAACCAAAATAGGTACCGGTGGAATTATGAATTTTAAGCTGTTCAGAAATAGTCATTCCTTTCAGGAGCAGGACGCTCAAAAGAAAAACTAAAAATACTAAACTATGTCTAATCATTGAATTCACAATCCTATTATTTGTTGTTCAAATTTACAACCAAAGCAGGCCATTCACTAGTACAAATCTTGAATTAAATAGTCTAAATTTGTCGAAAAACCTACTTTGATTGCTTTTTTTGTTAAAAGGAATAACCGATTGAAACCATAATATTTCTTGGTGCCCCAGCAAAGGCCCGTGTATAGTCAAATCCCCCTAAAAAATAGTATTTATCAAATACATTGTTTAGGTTAAGTGCCATTTTCATGGCACCGATATGATAATAAGCAGCCGTATTAACTGTTGTATAAGAAGGCCATTGTCCCCAAAGGGCATTTCCTTCGCTATCCTTCCCAATGCTGTTGTCCATACGTTTGCTATCAACATAATAAACTCCGGCACCAAAGCCAAGTCCCTTTAAGGAAGTATTGGAAAATACATATTTTAACCAGGCGCTGGCCATATTTTTAGGTGCTCCCGGCAGCGCCTGCCCAACTTCAGAAGCAACAGAGGAGGCCTTCACTTCGGTATGGTTAAACGTATAATTTGCCATTACCTGGAATTCTTTGGTCAGCTGCCCGCGGACATCCAACTCCACTCCTCGTGACATTGCTTTTCCAGATTGTCTATACTCTGGCAGTCCTGAGTCATTGATTGTCCCTGTTGCAATAAGCATATTTCTACGCTCGATCTGAAACAAGGAAAGATCCATTTGCAGCTGATCCTTAAAAAAGCCTGTTTTCAGCCCTGTTTCAATTTGAAAACTGCGTTCAGCTTCAAAAGCTTTGTCAGCACCATAATCTTTATAGTTTTGGATAAAATTAGCGCCTACCGGTACAAAGCCCTGCGAGTAGCTTGCGAAGTAATTAATCTGCTTGTTGATTCCATAAGTCAGACCAAAACGGGGCAACAAGGCATTTTGTGTAGCATGGAAATGATTCTGTCCATCAATAGTTTCCGAAGCATAATGTTCATGTCTCAACCCCACAATTAATTTCAAACGATCCGCAATGCTGATCTGATCCTGTATGTATTTACCCGTCGTTTTATAGGGACTCAAAAAAGGATAAGCGACCTGTGTACGCCAGACGTAGTTGGTCAGGTCATGTGTGGTATAGGTCGGGTTGTTCAGGTCAAAAGTCAAGGGCACCACTTTGCCATCCACAGTTTGCTGTCTGGCTTCCCGTAACTGATTTTCTTTATCACCACGATACTGTGCGAAGTCGACTCCAGCAACAATATGATGGTCAACTTTATCCCCTAGCAGATCCCATTTGATATATCCAACGAAGTTGTCGGTATAATCCCGACCATGCCGGTCAAAGAAACGCATATTCATAATGGTGTTATGCGGGGCATCCGCAAAAGTATTTAGCGTACGATGCTCGTTGACATCTTCTTGATAGATGGACTTCATATAGCTCAGGTTCAGGCTCACATTCTCTGCCAGCCTTTGTGCCAATCGCCCACTCAATGAAAAAGTCTTCGAGTTATAGAAATCAGAAGGCTGACTTAACGTAAAAGAACGTGGCAGGGCATAAAAGTTATTTTCCTTTATCCCCATTCCCCGATCCAGGTAACCATTGAACTGATTGTAGACCACATCGATGTCTACGGTTGTCCCTGCAGCTGGCTTAAATGTAAATGAAGGTGCCAGCATCATCCGTTTTTGACGATTCACATCGCGAAAGGTTTTTGTATCTTCATAGCCTGCATTAAATCGATAGAGAATTCGTTTTGCAGGATCCAATGGACCGCCCAGATCTACTGTGGTGCGCATGGTTTCAAAACTTCCGGCAGCAAAACTGACATGACCTTTAAAATCCTCCAAAGGCTTTTTCGTCGTCATATTGATAGTACCCCCGGGTACAATATCGCCAAATAGAGAAGCTCCAGGGCCTTTCAGCACCTCCAGGTTTTCGAGATTGATTGTTAGTGGAGGATTATAGTAACTATTGCCGTAACCATAGCCCGAGCGTAGACCGTTTACCAAACGGACTCCGGTTTCATAACCACTTTTAAAACCACGGATCACCACATCATCATACGATGAAGCCTCAGTGACACCTGCCAGGTCCTGCACCAGTGCTCCTGTTGTAAATGCTTGCTTATCTTCAATAAATTCCTTACTCAGCACAGCCACAGATTGCGGTAGGTCTTTCAGCTTTCCAGCGAACTTACCACCCAACTCCATGTTGTTTGTCAAATAGGAATTATTACGACGGCCGGTAACCAATACTTCATCCAAGGTCCGCCCGCCCTCTTCCATCATGAGCCGGACTCCTCTTTTCGAATTCCAGGAAGCCTCATCAATACGGATAAGCTGTGATTTATAGCCGATCGCTTCGGCGCGCAATTGTACGGGAAAGGTAGTTGCTGTAGTAAAAGCAAATTCGCCATTCGTGGCAGTACTTGTCTTTTGTCCTTGGTTTTCAAGTGTCAAAGTCACGCCGGGAATCGGGTGTCCGTTTTCATCCTGTATCTTCCCAAAAATCATAAAGCTCTGTTGGGCGTAAGCGGCCACTGGTGTGACAGCACTTGCCAATAATGCGAAAGCGAGCGCTTTCATTGTGTTTTTCATCCGTATAAAATATTTTTATTTATGAGTCGATTTTCCTTTTAAGGTATTATTCATAAGTATTTATTTTCATGGTATTCATGAGCTCGTTTCACTCTGTTCATGCTGCCTTCGGCGGTTTCTAGTGGGAGAAAGCGATCAGTTTTAGCAATGACTGTATGTTTGGTGGCATCTATAGCTCCCTTTGCTCGGTCTGAATAAATCATGATAGTTTCATCCGTATTTTTTCATGGCTCAGAGGACACATATCCTGTATAAAATTCCTAGGGCAACCTTATTGAAAAAATTCTAAACAGGGACAGTTCATCTGGAATTATTTTATTATCTGTTGCTGAATTATTTTATTTCTTGTATTACGCGCGAAGTTTGTTCACAAAACTGAGAATCTTATTTTGTCAATTCCAGTTCCATCAAAAGTTTCTCGTCAGTGGACTGTTCTAATACTTGCTCCATATGAATTGTCGGAAAGCCCGATTCATCACAAAACTCTTTAAGCTTGAAGCCCTGTTTTGACCAGAATTCATAGGCTCCCTCCAAAAAAGGATGGGTATGTAAGTAAAGTCTTTCAACTGCGTTCTCCTTGGCCACCTTGGTCAATTGTTGGAAAAGCGCCGTCCCCAGTCCAGACCGACGGTAATCGGGATCGACAAAAAGACGAGCAACCTCGACAGTCTTGCGTGCGTCTAACTCCAGATGTGGAAAACGATAGTCGTAAGCGAGCATACCGATCACACCGACCAGTTTTCCGTTGCTGTCCCTTGCCTGTAGAAATGTTCCAGCTTTTTCATCCAAATACAGCTGTCTAAAGTTCAGCAAATCGCTGGGCACCTTTTGCGGGTCAAGCATTGGAAACAGCTGTTTGCGAAATTCAATAACATAAGGTAACACTGTATCGAGGTCCTGAACAGAGACTGTACTTATCGCGATATTTCTAATTGCATCTGTCCTTTGCATACCTATTTTATTCATACTATTTTCGTTTTTAGCGTCCACGTCGCCACAAGGAGCTGCCATCGTGTTTGCAGGTTGTGTACAGCCGGCTGTGGTCTATTTATTTATTTCATCCAGTTCAAAGGATTTTATCGAAGCCCAGTCCTGTGTCTGAAGCATTGGTGCAAACATCCACTTTCCTTGGTTTTCCAAACTGATCAATGGCAACTCATAGGTCTGTTCCAATATTTTCCGAACCTGCTCTCTATCCATCCCTTGTAAATCCACTAATGTATTGTCCTGCATCAAATAAAAATGGTCGCCAAAAAGATAAGCCATATTGGGGTCGTGCATCACACAGAGCACCGTTGTACCCTCCTTGACCAGTTCTTTAGCGGACTGCAACACTGCAATCTGATAGTTCAAGTCAAGATGGTTTGTCGGTTCATCCAAAAGCAACAGATCAGGCTGTTGCACCAATACCCGACAAAGCAAGACCAGCTGCCGCTCGCCACCTGATAAGGACGTATAAGATTTATGTTTTAAATGTGCGAGATTAAATTTCTCCAGGATGGCATCCACAGCCTCAAAATCTTCACGGCCTGGTGAAAAGCGAGAAAACGATGCCCGTCCTGTTAAAATAACATCCGCCACCTTAAAAGGGAAAGTCGTCTGATGAAACTGGTTTAAGAACCCCAGTTTAAGTCCATTTGATTTACCGATTTTCCAGTTTCTACGCTCCGTTTCACCGATCAATATCGATCCCTGATAATGTTTTTCCAATCCGGCAATAACATTGAACATGGTCGACTTACCACTACCGTTCCGGCCCAGAATAATCGAAAGTTTTCCTTCGGGAAAGGCCACGTTCACGTCCCGTAAAATAGTATCCTTCCCATAGGCAAAAGATAGATTTTCGATATGGATGGATTTGCTCATGAGTTCCAGTTAATATCGTTCCGGCGCATCAGGTAGATAAAGAGTGGAGCGCCAATAATCATTGTAAATACACCTATCGGAATTTCGAAAGGCATGACTGCACGGGAAAAATCATCAATCAATAACAGAAATGTTCCACCGATACTGATATTCGCCCATACCACAATATTATTGTTGGGGCCAAAAATCATGCGGCTGATATGGGGAACAATAAGTCCAAATAAACTAATCACTCCCACTGCAGCAACAGCTGATGCCGTGATCATGGTCGCAACCCCGATCATTACCAATTTCAATAGTTTTGGATTTACACCCACCGCAATTGCTTCCTGATCTCCCAGGGCCAACAAATTCAATTTCCAACGCAATAAGACCAATATGATCAACCCGATCGTTATCGGTAAAAAGGCGTTTTGCACTTTTGACCAGGAGGCCGTATGGAGATTTCCCATCGTCCACTGTACAATAGCCTGCAATTTATACGGATCACTGATATATTGTAACAGGGTAAGCATCGCCGTAAATACCCCTGAAATAACCATTCCTGCCAAAACCATCCCAATGATAGATGTCTTTAAGCCTGCATTGGATACAAAGTAAGTCAGGGCCACAGCACAGACACCAAATAGGAAGGCCGAAACATTCACGGACAAGAGCGGAAACAGCATGGCTAAAGCGGCACCGAAAGCAGCACCGGAAGATATTCCCAACGTAAATGGGTCCACGATTGGGTTCCGAAAAATAGCTTGCAAAGTCCCTCCTGATGAGGCAAGTGCCGCACCGACCATAAAGGTCAATAAAATCCGCGGTAAACGTACCTGCCACAAAATGGTATCCATACTATCCATCAATACTGTCGTATCATTTGCCTTATAAAGCCCTAGTTCCAATCCGATACGGTGGCAGAGTTCAATAAAACCAATATGCTGACTTGAGCCAATCAATAACGAAAGCAGCAGCAGCATTAGTGGCAATATCACCAGCAGCAAAAGTTTTTTTAGTTGAAGTATCATTGCAGAAGCCCCGCTTTACCGTATAATTTTTCAAAAGCAATTGTCATATCCTGATCAAGCTGTTCCTTGGTATAATTTGGGAAACACCAATGCCGCACCTGTTTGGCAAAGAGCATAAATTTCACTGTATGTGGATCAAAAGGAAAAGAAGGTGACATCACAAATACCTGTTTATTTTTTACGGCGGGCAGTGCGGCCAGTTCTTTTAAATTATAAACATCAGAGCTTTTGGAATTCCATAGTATCATGAGATCGGGGTTCCACTTGTAGATTGTTTCAGCACCTACATTTGGCGCTTCCATTTCTAAAGGACAGGCATTCGCCGCTCCCGATAGGCGGATGGCCATATCGATGAGGCTACCTCGTCCCGAGGTCGAAAGTATACGTCCCTTTGACCAGGCATAATAGACCTTTTTTTGCGGTTGATCCAGGGGTATCGTCATCTTTTTAGCCTCATTGCCGACAAATTCCACAATTTCCTCAGCCCGTGCTTTCTTGTCCAGAAGCGTTCCCATCCCGATCAATTCGTTAAAGATACTGGTTTCGTCTTTCGATGAAAAGGTAAAGACGGGAATACCCAGGTTTTCGAGTTGTGTGATATTATCCTGATCGGTATTGAATGTCAGGACAAGATCCGGGTTCAGACTTACGATGCTTTCTACATTGTTGGCCTGACCGCCAAACGTTGGGGTGGCGATACTTTTTTGAACGATACGTGGGTCTAATTTTGATAAAAAAGCATAGGTATCTTCCATTTGATAGACTTGCTCGGGAATGCCCACCAATCGGTCGCCGGCCTGTAGCATATAAACCTCATCCACCAGCGAAGGATATAGGACAACAACACGTTGGGCCGGACGCTCCAATGTAATTTCCTTGCCACGGCTATCCATGGCCTTCACCCCATTTTTACTTGCATTGGACTGTTGGTTTTGGCAGGCTAGTAAGCATACAAGCAAGACCAGTGGCAACAGCACTATATATATTCTAATTTTCATGCTTTCTGCTATTCTTTAGCTGCTGACGAATTTGATTCTCGGATAGCAATACCGCTTCCTCCAATTGGACAGATGCACCATATTTTGCTGCAATTTGCTCATAGAGTCGACCATCGTAGGGCAAATGGAGCGATTCCAATTGATCAACCTGAAAAATCGGTAGATGTCGGTTACCGACGAAATAACCAAAATCGGCCAGTTGAACCAAATCCGAAGGGTTAAACCTGATCGCCAAGGTCGGCTTAACAGTGACGATTGCCTGTAGTTGCCCATTGTGGTACAGGGCGTCTCCATGATGCCACTCCTGCCCCTGCTCCAATTGCATTAGGATTGTCTTGCCAGACAAGGTATTTCTGGTCAAACGCCGTTTATTTATTTCAAACCATTCGATGTACACCCGATCTACCTGATCAGTACTGACTTGGGACTGGGGCACAATTTTATCTATCGTTATCGGCAATCTATTCATTGTTATGTGGTGTATGTCATCACACTTTGCGCTGTGATCAACATCGTTCTATCCAATCGTTGATCACTTTCGCGCATTTACTATTTCGCCGCAGCTACTTTCTGCTGTTCTTTTTTCAGTTGAACTTTCTCTTTCAACCAGTCACACCAGCTATCTAGGCCATCTCCGTTCAAGGTACTGATTGTGATCACTTCCAAATTTGGGTTGACTTCACGTGCATCTTTTGTCACTGCATCTACGGAGAAAGGCACATAAGGTAACAAATCCGCTTTTGAAACAAGCATCAATTCGCTGGTCAAAAACATACGTGGGTATTTTTTGGGTTTATCATCACCTTCGGTTGTGGCCAATAAAGTAACCCTGTAATCTTCACCAAGGTCAAAAGCCGAAGGACAAAGTAAGTTTCCGACATTTTCGATAAATAACAAATCAATGCCTTCAATATCGATGTGATCCAAGGCCTGCAAAATCATTTGTGCCTCAATATGGCACATACCGCCGGTAACAATCTGCAACGCATTGATTCCAACATCACGCATACGGACGGCATCACGTTCTGTTTCAGGATCTCCTACTAAAACAGCAATGTTCAGGTCTTTGGAAAGGCGCTTTCCGGTCTCTTGCATCAGCGTTGTTTTACCAGAGCCCGGGGAAGAACATACATTAATCACACATACATCTTTCAGCCTGTCGCGGATACTTTTGGCGACAAAATCATTGGCTTTTAATAAATGTAGGGTTGTATTTTCACATTGAACCGAACCGACGCGGTTACCTAAACTTTTAGGATTTTGAGTATTGTCTGACATGATAAATGATTTTTTAATCGTGTTTAAAAATTACTTTGGAAATATAAAGTTCATTTCCTTGAACAATTGTACTCGAAGGTTGCCCACAATCGCAAACAAATCGGTGAAAATGAACAGGGAAATTCTTCTGACAGTGCTCACAATAGGCGATGATATCATTTACCACAACCTCCATTTCCATATCCCTATAATGGGTATTTTCAGTGATAAATGCATCAAAAGCATTTTGGATCAGCACAGGCTGCACATTGGACAATAGTCCCGCTGTCACCTGAATTTTCTGGATATCGTCTACTCTATTCTCGTAATGCGAGGTCAGCGTATCGAAAATATCCTTTACTATACTTAGCTCGTGCATGGGTATATTTTAAGAAATCAATAAAATAATTAGAAAAGAAATACGATTTTTCGTTCAATTTCCGTTAAGCATGAAGGCTCAAAATCGTTAAAATGGGATTTTCAGTTGCTCAAAAAGCAGGAACCGTGCTATGGGAATCGGTTCGATATCCAAAATATGCAGATAACGGTAATCGTTCTGCGATGCTGAAGGCAGTAATTCGTGCCAGAGCAAATTAACGAAAACCACCCAGCGGTCTGTCAACCAATCCTGATTATTCTCGACGTCCAATTCGGCGATAGATTGCATCGACGGGTATAAAGGATCTAAATCTGGATTGTCTATTTTTAGCAGGGCTGAAAGCGGAAAATCAGCTTTATTTGGTTCAGTTTTTAGGGAAGAAATCTCGCGGTGAAAACTGTCACTTTTCGGTACAATACTGTTTGCATTTAAACTTTTAAATGAAACAAACAGAACTGTAATTAGAAAAATAAAGTGCTTCCACATAGCTGTAAACTAACAAAGTAACAAGTTTCCCTTTGAAAACAATACAAAGTTACTACCGATCAAATAACAAAAAGTAGCACAAATCTTGAATTTTATTTCACAAAATAGGAAAAGCCCAAAGAAAATTCCATAATTCTTCATATATTAAATTAAAATTTGGTTAAAGCAAGATTAAAATGATCTTAGAGGCATAAATTGACGATTTTGGCGAAAAAAATTAAAACAATTTTAAGAGATTATAATCATCGTCCCTGGCCTCTGCCAACTCGCCCCTGGCGATATTATCAGGAATGGCTTGATCTCCTTTTTTTACATTTTCAGGTCGATTATGATTTGCTCCGTCCATTGGTTCCCGCCGGACTGCATATTGATCAGCACCAAGGAAGCTGTTATGTCTCTTTGGTAGCATTCAAGATGAAAAATATCCGCCCCAAAAATTTGCCTGCATTCCCACCTCTCTCGAACTTTTATGAGATCAATGTACGTACCTATATTGATCAGGACGGTAAAAAGGGAGTCTATTTTATCAATATTGAAGCAAGTAAATACTTATCCGCCCTAGTCGCAAAAAAATTGTCGGGACTACCTTACGAAAAGTCCGCCATACTGCGGAATGCGCAAGGGTATCACAATCTCAATCAGGAAAGGGAGTTTAGGTTGAAAACGATCTTTGAGGTGACCGATGAGATTACATTAAAATCCAGCCTTGATACCTGGCTCACCGAACGCTATTGCCTTTACCTGGACAAACCCGCTGGGATATATTGTTTCGACATCCATCATCCAGAATGGCCCTTGTTTTCCCTGCAGTTGAAGGAATGCCAGTTGAACTATACAGCTGGTGATATTCACCTCCATAACGAAAATATTGCGCTTATACACTATTCCCCAGGTGTACAAGTACTCGCTTGGGAAGCGAGGCAGATCAAGCCTGACCGCCCATCTCCATAAAAAAGAGCCTGTACTTCTGTGTAGTGAACCCCGAAAAGTTTTTGTCCAACTTTTCGGGGTCACATCAGTACAGGCTCACTTATCAATTGCTTATCATGCAGCTACCGTGCTTTGGGCTTATTTTAGCAGGCCGTGACCAATTGGATTTATCTGTGTAAATCAAAACGATCCAACTCCATCACCTTATTCCAGGCAGCAATAAAATCCTTAACGAATTTTTCTTTTGCATCAGCGCTACCATAGATTTCAGCAACAGCTCTTAGTTCAGCGTTAGAACCAAATACCAGATCCGCGCGTCCAGCGACCCATTTCTTTGCACCCGTTTTACGGTCCGTTCCTTCAAACAATTCCCGATCTTGCGAAATTGCAGTCCAAGCTGTTCCCATATCCAATAGATTCACAAAAAAATCATTGGTCAACTGTCCAGGACGTTCGGTCATTACCCCCGTCTGAGAACCATCAAAATTAGCTTGTAATACACGCATACCACCGATTAAAACGGTCAATTCCGGAACAGATAAAGTCAGTAATTGCGCTTTATCAATCAATAAGGATTCTGTGGAAACTGTATAAGAACCTTTCCGATAATTTCTAAAGCCATCAGCAATAGGCTCGAGATAACCCATTGATTCCACATCAGTCTGCTCTTGAGAAGCATCCATTCGTCCCGGATTAAACGGAACCTTGAGCGCATGTCCGCCAGCTCTTGCTCCCTGTTCGATTGCTGCTGCACCGGCAAGGACAATTAAATCGGCTAGAGATATTTTTTTACCCCCTTGTTGCTTACGATTAAAGTCCTGTTGGATCTGCTCCAGCACCGTCAGCACCTTTTGCAACTGCGTTGGGTTATTGACCTGCCAATAACGTTGGGGCGCTAAACGAATCCGGGCTCCGTTTGCACCGCCGCGCATATCAGAACCACGGAATGTTGAAGCCGAAGCCCATGCCGTAGTCACCAACTCTGCGATAGTAAGACCAGAAGCCAATATAGTTGTTTTTAAGTCCTCAACATCATTTGCATCGACCAATACATGATCTACAGTAGGAATAGGATCTTGCCATAACAATTCTTCACTTGGTACTTCTGCGCCTAGATAACGTGTACGTGGACCTAAGTCACGATGTGTTAATTTAAACCAGGCACGTGAAAATGCATTTGCGAAAGCGTCCTGATCTTCGTAGAATTTACGGGAAATCTTCTCGTAAACAGGATCAAAGCGCAAGGACAGATCCGTTGTCAACATCGTTGGTCTGCGTTTTTTATTAGGGTCAAAAGGATCGGGAATACTTGAATCAGCTCCTTTTGCCACCCATTGGTGCGCACCAGCGGGACTTTTTGTAAGCTCCCATTCATTTTCAAAAAGATTTTTAAAAAAGAGGTTCGTCCATTCGGTCGGTTTTTGTGTCCAGATAACTTCCAGACCACTGGTAATGGCATCAGTACCGACCCCAGTACCATAACTGCTTTTCCATCCAAGCCCTTGTTGTTCAATCCCTGCAGCTTCGGGTTCCTTACCAACGTTATCTGCCGGTCCGGCACCATGTGTTTTTCCAAAAGTATGCCCGCCGGCGATTAGCGCAACAGTTTCCTCGTCATCCATCGCCATACGGCCGAACGTGTCCCTAATATCTTTTGCGGCTGCAATAGGGTCCGGATTTCCATCTGGCCCCTCTGGGTTCACATAGATCAATCCCATCTGTACAGCTGCTAAAGGTTTTTCAAGATTGCGGGAATGTTGTTTGCCATCTGCATCATCATCCGCTGATAAAACACCATGCGATTCAACCACACCTTCAGAGCCATGTGCATAACGTACATCACCACCTAACCAGGTTTTTTCTGATCCCCAGTATACATCCAATTCCGGTTCAAAAGCGTCCACACGTCCTCCTGAAAAGCCAAAGGTTTTAAATCCCATTGATTCCAGTGCGACATTTCCCGTTAGAATCAGTAAATCCGCCCAGGAAATGTTCTTACCATATTTTTGTTTGATCGGCCACAAGAGTCGACGCGCTTTATCCAAGCTCACGTTGTCCGGCCAACTATTCAAAGGAGCAAAACGCTGCTGTCCGGTTCCAGCACCGCCGCGGCCGTCACTGACCCGATAGGTCCCGGCACTATGCCAGGCCATCCGAATAAATAAGGGACCATAATGTCCAAAATCTGCTGGCCACCAATCCTGTGAATCCGTCATCAAGGCATGTAAATCTCTCTTAACGGCTTCCAAATCCAATTGCTTGAAGGCTTCGGCATAATCAAAGCCCTCATCCATTGGATTTGATTTCGTTGCATGCTGTCTCAAAAGGTCCACACGAAGTCTATTTGGCCACCAATCTTGATTTTGGGTTCCCCCTCCCGCAACGGCGTTGCGCATAGTTCCATTGTGAAATGGGCATTTGCTAATGTCTTTTTCGTTGTTGTCCATATTAAAAGAAAGTTTATTATATAATATCTAAATGATCAAATTGTTTGACTTTTACTTTCATAAAATTAAACAAATACAGCATCTCCTACTCATCGAATGATTCGATACAATATAATCAAAATCTATTAACAGGACCAAACATTATAAATAACAAGCAGTTATAATGACGATAAAACGGTCGTTTATTTCGAGCGATTACAACAATTCCAAAAACAAAAAACACGTTTTTTTTATTCTACTAATAGATAGAAGTAAGTATCCATTTGTCATGGGGGAAGTATCCACATATCTAATCAGTGCATTTATTGGTATTAGTCTGGCTGCAGCGACCGGTTTCCGAGTTTTTATGCCTTTGTTTTTGCTCAGCCTGGGCTGTCGTCTGGAATTATTTCAGGTGGGAAATGAGTGGGCTTGGGCGGGTTCTAATTTAGTGCTGATTACGACGAGTATCGCGATGGTGATTGAAGTTGCCGCTTACTACATACCCGTTGTTGACAATATACTGGACAGCATTTCCATTCCGTTGGCAACGATTGCGGGAACATTACTATTTGCGGTACAGTTTACAGATATTTCTCCGTTTTTCCGCTGGTCAGCGGCCATTATTGCCGGAGGGGGAACTGCGGCGACGATCAGCACGGTATTGGCCGGTACAAGGGCTGCTTCCTCTATTGGAACCGCGGGTCTTGGCAATTTCATTATTTCGACCATGGAAACCATTGGCTCCTCCGTCTTAACTATTCTGGCAGTATTTGTTCCTTTTATGGCTGTCCTGGTCGTTTTCGCCTTATACTATTTCTTCGGGAAATTCGGAAAAAAACAATTGCAAAAGAAGCTCAAAAAAACATAAAAAAGAAAAGCGTCCAAAAAGTAAAACTTCTTAGAATTGAGTATTCGAAAAGAGGTTATACAGAGGGCACCAACTAAATGAAAGAAAAAGGGGTGTCCACACTGGAGACACCCCTTTTTCTATGCGCTATAAAAGCGTTACAATCCGTCAAACCTAGTCAATGATAACTTCTTGTGGCCTTTTTACCTTGTCAAGATCCTTGGGAAGAATGACAGTAAGTACACCGTCTTCAAAACTTGCATGTACATTATCTGTAAGCACTTGTTCATTTAATTGAAATTCACGCTCAAATGCAGTACCTAAATGCTCTTTATAGATATAATCTGCTGCATCGTTTGTGTTTTCTGTACAGGAAACTGTTAAGATTCCTTCATTAATACTGACCTGAAATTGCTCTTTTTTTCGGCCGGCAGCAAACACCTGCACTTCGTAGAACTCAGAATTTTCAGAAATATTTACAGGAACAAATTGCTGTCCCTCTCCGCGATGTCCCGCATCACCTTCAAAAAAATGCTGTTGAAATTTTTCAAAACGGTCTTTGAAATGTTGACCGCAAAATTTATTTTGATTTGAATATCCGCTGGAATAATGATTTCTTTTAAACATGTCTTTATTATTTTAGTAATGAATATTGTGTATTGAGCAACGAGTAGCCCAAAGGACTGCATTATTGCTTGTATTTATATGGTTTTCTACAAGTCCTGCCATTAATATACCGGGACAATTGTCGCATTCTTAACGCGTTGTTGTTTGTATAAAGGAACGATTGCACGATTCGTCCTCGAAGCACTGTACATTCCGGGATGGACCGGAGCTTTGCCCATTTTAAATGAACGCATTTCTCTCCTGCGCATTTTGGCCATTGCAAAGCTTCCTATTCCGAATAGGATCGTTGCGACCAGTAACAGCTTAAAGATCGCTCCCATAATCAAGCTAGCTAAACCCACTATTACCGTCAATGCGATCAAGCGCGGCAATATAAATCGAATTTTATTTTTCATTTTTTCTTTAATTTAATTGTTCATTAACCCCAAAATCTGTCAACCCACTTATTGGTAATTCTATTCGTTAACCTATAAACTTTTTTCGCTGTCAATTTCTCGAGCAGTATAATTGTTATATGTCTCTGGTAACAGATCATCGCGTTCTGTCATTACCTTTATCGTGTTTCTTCAGCTCTTGGCATAAAAAAAGGCGCCTTTATAGAAGAAGACGCCTGTACCAGGTTTTTACTTTAAAAAATTTACTTTTTTTTTTTTCAGAATCCACACCGTCCACTGAAACGACGTTTCCATTCCTCCCGCAAGCGCTCCCTTTCCTCCTCTGAAAGATCTTCATGGCGGCCCATATCAGGGGGAAAATTTTTACGGAACCCGCCTCTTCCCGGCTTACCAAACCCACGTCCAAATAGAATGCGTGATAGCACAAACAAGCCAAACGCCTGCCAATAGGTGATTGCCTTTAAATTGAAAATATCACACATCAATGTATTCCACAGATATTGCAACAAGGCTACCAGCAAGAAAACTCCAATGACAATGGCAACAAACACAAAAGCGAATTTGCCTTTTCCCTGTCTTCTCATTCTTCTATTCATAGCTATATTTTTAAAATTTTAATTCTTCATATAAGTTCCGCAAACGTAAACGCAGATGTTTTACCGCATAGCCCTTTCTGCTTATGATCGTTTTCAGATTTTCATTTTCCATGTCGGCAATCTCCTGCAAGGTTTTATCTTCAATTTCATTGAGCATAAAAACCCGACGTTGTTTCTCGGGCAATTCTTCGAGAGCTTTCATCAATTCATCCCAAAAAATGTCTTTAAATAATTTAAGTTCAGGATTGTTCGAATCATCGGCCAGTAGAAACTGACGTATCGGAAGGGCTGTATCCACTTCCTCCCCATCCGCCATTAAATCATCCAGTGACTCATCTTTCTTCTTTCGATAACTATCTGTAATCTTGTTCCGCGTAACCGCATACAACCATGCTCCAGCATTTTCCAGTTCGTCCATATTGGTCAAACGGCTGAATTGATACCAGACTTCCTGCAAGATATCCTCGGCGTCTTCCGTCTTTTTGACCTTTCCTTTTACAAAACGCAGCAACTGACCCCCATAAGTTTTGACGATATCTGTAAATGATCTGGAGTTTTTTTCTGCCATATGATTTTGGTATGCAATGTCCATAATTACATAGACGAAGCAACAACGCTTTTACTCTAAATTATTTGCATCTGCCTAATTTTTTATTCATGAGTCAATTTTCTCCTTAAGGCCTTCATGCTGCTTTTGGCGGTTGCATCTGTAATGCAGCTATCTGATTTATTCATCTGCTGTACGTTTTAAACCACATTCATGAATCGTTCGGTTCATCCGGTGATAAATAAATCATAATGTTTACATAACCATAAAGGTTGTTGTTCAATAGGATTACTTGCGTTTATCCCGGACAACCTTTCCTTTGTCTGTCATAAAGATAAAACGATAATTTGGAAAATTGCGGATTAATTTCTTTCCTTCTTTTTCACCCAGCACCATAATGGAAGTACTCAGTGCATTGGCTATCTCTGCCGACGGTCCATAGATTGTTACCGAAGTCAATCCCGTAGCTGGATATCCGGTGATGGGATTAATAATATGAGAATAACGTTTTCCATTGATTTCGGCATATTTTTCATAGCTGCCTGAGGTAGCGACAGCCTTTTCATTCAAGCGAAGAACCCGAACCATCTGATGTGATTTGAAGGGATTATTCACTCCAATCTTCCAGGGCTCACCATTGGGTTGGCTGCCCCAGGTCGATAGATCTCCCGAAGCATTGACGATTCCGGCAGTGATTCCACGGGCTTTCATGATCTCCCTTCCCCGATCCGCCGCATACCCCTTCCCGATCGAGCCAAAGCCAATCTTCATACCCGGAAGTTCCAAGAAAATAGTCGAAGCAGCACTATCCAAAATAATATGTTTATAGCCAACTTTGGCAACTGAATTTCTGATCGCATCGGCAGAAGGCATTGTATCCATACTGCCATCAAACTTCCATATTTTATCTAAAGCGACAATGCTAATATCAAAGGCTCCTTGTGAATTCCGGCTGTATTGAATTGCCCTTTTGGTCAGGTCAAATACTTCGCGGTCAACTTTAATAGGTTTAATCCCTGCATTGCGGTTGACCTCCGAAATCTGCGTATTTGGGCGCCACTCCGAAATCAGGTTTTCGATGCGTTCAATCTCTGCAATGACTTCGACAATATGCTGGTCGGCCTGTACGCTATCCCGATCAACTAGGGTGATCTCAAAAACAGACCCCATAAGGGTCACCTGTTTTTTGAGCAATACCTGTGAAAAACCGTTAGCGACGGCTATCAACCAAAATATTGAAATCAGTAGATACTGCTTATAAGAATTCATTACCCATTGTCAAAATAAATGATAGCATAAGATTGTCGTGTTTAATAACAATCTGTCAGGATCTGACCATTTTCTTTGTAGATCTTGATTGATTTGCCTGTACCTACCAGCAGTAGCTCATTTAAAGTTGCTTCGACATCCTGCTGCATACGGAGTGAACCACATAATAAGATACAACCCTGCTGTTCGAGCAATTCAACGAAGTACGTACCATCCTGACGGATCAGATCCATCACGTACTGTCCCTGCTGTTCCCTTGAAAAAGCCAGCTGTACATCGTTCAGTTGTCCCAGTTTTTTTTGTTCATCGGTAAATTCCAAATATTGTGCCGTCATCTCATTGTTCTTGCGGAAGCCCGCATAGAGTTTGAGAGGTACTTTATGCTGATTTTCTGCAATCATACCCAAGAATGGTGCAATACCGGTTCCATTTGCAATCAAGGCTACAGCAGATGCTGCCTTTGGAAAATGAAAACTTGGATTGGCCATGACACGCGCTTCCAGAACCTGATTCGCTTTTAGTTGGTATAGAAATCCCGAACCAAAACCATCAGGAAATAGCTTGACGACCAATTGAACCATCCCATCCTTACATCCAATGGAATAGAAACGTTCCCGTTGATCCTGCGCCGGATAGATGGCCAACAAATCTCCGGACTGTACTTTCATTTTTCCAAGAGGTTTCAATAAAAGTGTAAAGGTGCTGTTGCTCTCTGAAACAGCTGATCGGGCTATCACTTTAAATTTCTTCAATCCAACAACTTTGGAGCTGTATATCGCTGGAGCAGAAGCCAAGGCAATATTGGTATGTTCACTCCAATGATGTACCCATGAAATCAGATCATCAACACTTTTGTCATTGACCGTATGTAGATCTATCAGTCGGGAGGCCCATGCTTGCTCACTGAGCAACTTGTCTATCGCATATGCATAAGCGCAAAAATCAGGGTATGCTTTCGATCCAAAACCGAGAACAGAGAAATGAATCGACTGCTGTTGTGGATAGGCCAATAGCTTTTTCTCAAATTGAGTTGCATTGGAAGGCGCTGTTCCGAGACCGTAGGTGGACGTAAACAGTAAAAAATGATTTGCTTTTGGAAAATACTGATAGTGGTTCATGCCAAGCAAAAGTGATTTTTTACCGTCCGCCAACAGCTGTTTATGAATCTGATTGGCAAAAAACAAGGTACTTCCATTTTCAGTACCTACCAAAATAACAATTTCGGCGTCAGCTGCCTTATACTTATTCTTAATCTTTGTTCGCGTACGTTTGAAAGTTATGACAAAACCTGTATAAATAAAAAACACAATATTCAGTGATGCAAGCCCCAAAATGATGGCCCATATCACGCTGGTTTTGCCGGTATGAAGATCGAGCGAAAATTGTTCTGCAAGTAAAGTAAAGGGATACTTGACTTCTTTATGTATGGCACCGTTCAATTGATTTACGGTCAACTCGCGGTCTTTCAGTTTGAGGATATAATACTCGTCAGGATCTCCTTCTAAAAAAGGAAACTCCACCTTCACGATATCGTTAAGCTTCGTTTTTTTGAAGATCGGAAAATCGGCTATCGGCAGTTCCTCAGTCTCATTTTCCTTCACGGGATATTCAACCGTTTGGTTTGTCTTCTTTAACAGTTCGATTCGGACCATAAATAAATAGGTCCCCGTCAAAGCCAAAATTAAAATGGGTATCAGAAACAAGCGCCCTGAAACAACATGAAAATATTGTGCGAAGAAATCCCGATTGATCTTGGCAAAGAAATGTCGAACGCCCTGTTGACGTTTGATAATCAGCACCAAACCTGAGATTGTAATCAAAAATAGTAGAAAAGAAGCGATGCCAATAATAATTCGGCCTGTTACCTTTAAGAATAGGGAACGATGCAGGGCTGTAATCCATTGAACAAACTGTGTTTTGTTCTTTTGCGCACCCAGATATTTACCGTTTTGCGGATCAATATATCCTTTTACAGTATTTCCATCAGCATCTATGGCGTCAATGCTCACAAATTGATTGTGGTCAACCGAGATTTCAATAATTTCAGGATAGACCTTTCGCAGACCAGTAATGGTCTGCGAAAGATCCAAAGAATCTATATTTTCTATTCGATAGGGCGGTATTTTTTCATTGATGGCGTCAATGGCTAAAATTACTCCCGTGATCGATAATAATAGTAAAAAAACAGAAGAAACAAGAGCTAAGGCTAAATGTGCATACCTCCAGATAGATACCAACATTTTTTCTTATTGTACTTTATTTAATTTGACAAGCTTAATGTATCCCTTACCATTTGCTTTTTCAGTGATAGCCTCTTTTGTTAATGGGATCTCTACATCTGCAGTATGATATTTCTGTTCTTCGACAGCGGATTCAAAACGAAGTTTATACCCTTTGTTAAATTTAGACTCATCTATTTCCAATGTACGCATCGCACGATCACCGCCACCAACGGAAGCACCGGTCACTGCACTCAGCTTTTCTTTGGTTTTAGCCTGAAATTTATACCATTCTTTCAATGTGTTATACCATTGTTTGTCTGGTCCCAATACGGCAAGTGTTTTTTCGTATGCTCCCTTCGGATTGATGAGTGAAATAACAACATAAGCTCCCTCCCCCTGATAGGCGTTCATTTGGATCATACATTTATACTTACCCGTTTGGGCAAATGTGCTGATAGAAACTGAAAAAAACAAAAGTGTGATTAGTGCGATCTTAATTATAGTATTCATCTTATTATTTTAAAAAGTCCAACTGTACATTTCCTTTTGACAAAAAGTCATTTTCTTTTGCCAAGTCGTATGCAGTTTCATCAAATTCGGTTTTCAGTTCTTTTTTTGCTCCCAACGCAACCAGTGTTTTCAATAATGAATCGTCTTTGGCAATCAAAGCTGCTTTATGTAGTGCAGTGGTCCCCTCTTTATCCTGAGCATTGATATTTGCACCCAGTTCGCTTGCTTTCCGAATCAGGTTTGCGCTTTCTTTAGCAACAGCGAGGTGATAGAGCGTGCTACCGTCTTTCTGTGGTGCGGCAACATCCAATCCCCCCGCTTTAAGAACTACTAATTTTTCTTTAAAATCATCCACCTGAGGGCTATTGGATTGCGCAGCCTGTTGTGGGCGTCCACCCTGTGGGGCTTCTTTGAATGAATTAAACCAGTAAACAGCTAAGTTATTACCATCTTTGTCCAATAATTTCGCATCGGCACCATTTTTAATCAAGAGTGCTGCAATCTCAGCTGTACCATTACCCACAGCATTAGTCAATGCAGATTCACCTTTTTCATTCACAGCATTCACATTCTTTGCTTTGGAAAGTAATAGTTCCACTAATTTTGCGTCTTTGCCATTCGCCGCAACCATAAGCGCTGTATTGCCTTCATTATCCGCTTTTGCAACATCAACTCCCTTATTTAAAAAGTAATCGATCACCGCCATATCTGGACGGCGTACAAGCGCATGTAATAAAGTCGCACCGTCTTTATTGATGAATTTAGGGTCCAATTTAAGTTTCTCCACCAAATAAGTATAAGTCTCCAGTCCATTTGATGCTTGTCTAGATCCTTGTGTAGCAAAAAACAAGGCATTATTTGTTGGTTTTACACCACGGGCGATAAACTTTTCGACCAACGGCATGTTACCTAATTTCGCCGCATAATCCGTAACGACACGGCCGTACTCATCTTTATCTTGTATAGAAAGTCCCTTCTTGATAAAGTAATCCGTCAATGTAAGATCTTTATCCGCAGAAGCCGCCAGCATCATTAACGTAGCTCCACCTTCATATTTTTGTTTTGGGTCTACTCCAGCTTTAAATAAAGCATCATAGACAGCGGTATTGGTATTTCCCGTCGACGCAGCATAGGCAACGATCGGGTAGCCATGGCTATCCTGGTAGTTTACATCGGAACCTTTTGCAATAAGATAATCCACCAACTCAGCATTACCACTTGAAGCAGCCCAATGCAGGTAACTCCGGCTATGGTGGGTTTTCTTCGTTACACTGTTCCCTTCCTGTTCAATCATGAATTTGACAACATCTGTCGGAGCTCCATTTAGGATTGCCATCGTTACGGGATCAAAAGATGCCGCATTGGGTTGTGAAGGGCTATTTCCTTTTGTAATTTCCTCCTTAACGGTAGCCAAAGTAGGTTTACCTTTCCAAAACTCACCATTCATCAACGAGTTTGTTTGTGCTTGGGCATAAGATGCCGCCAAAAGTAAAGCTGCTAAAAGTGTCTTTTTCATTAGAACGTATTTTTTATTGATAATGAAGTCATCATGAACGATCGCTATTCTTGCTAGCTGCTTGTGAATATCGTATGGATCTTGCTAACCTCAGCTGGATACAAATATTAAACCGAAGAACTAATCTCTTATTTAAATTAATTCTAAATTACTGCAAATCTAAAAAATATTCTGATACTAAAAAATTAATACGGGTTAAATTTGCTCATTATACATCTCTTTAGAATTTTTTATCCAAACCCCACAAGCCCGACTTGCAAATCCAACAAAATTATCTTAGTTTACACTAATACTAAGGAAGCGGCATAATGAATACGGTATCGTCCAATCTTTTTCCAATAAGTTCTTTTGAGGGTAGACTAAGCCATAAACTCTTCTACAGTATATTTGAACCTGTGCACCAAAAGGTATTAGCGACAATATTGATTGTTCATGGCATGCAGGAACATAGTGGCCGGTATCAAATGCTTGCCGATCATCTGGCTGACCGTGGTTTTGCTGTACTCAGCTATGATCAGTTGGGGCATGGAAAGACGGCCGTTAATACAGATGGATTAGGGTATTTTCAACAATCTGATCCTGCGGAACAATTGGTACAGGATGCCTTAACAATGAGCGCTGTCTTGCAACAAGGCTATCCCGATCAACCGCATTTTATCTTAGGGCATTCCATGGGATCTTTTGTTACCCGTTGTGTCTTACAACAAGCAGGAGATCGCTTTAAAGGGGCAATAATCGTCGGGACGGGCGCACGGCAAAAAGGATCCACCGTTTTTCGTATGCTATTGGCAATGCTCAATTCCTTTGCACCTAAAAAACGAAGCCGATTGATTAACAACATTTTTAGCCAGCGTAATAATGCCGGATTTAAAAGTGAGCCCAATCAAAATAATAGCAATTGGCTGAGTGTCAACAAAGCGAATCGCATTGCTTTTATCGAAGATCCATTATGCGGTGGCTTATTTACAAACAATGGTTTTTATACTGTATTGAGTTTATCACTACGCGCGACAGATAAAGAACTGACAAAACGCATTCCGAAAGGTTTACCCCTATTATTTATTAGCGGACAGGATGACCCTATTGGTGACTTCGGGAAGGGAGTGGAAGATACTGCCGCCCAATTACGTATGCAGGGACAGGCCGATATTACTGTAAAACTCTATGAAGGCATGCGTCACGAAATACTCAATGAAGATTGCAAGGAAGAAGTCTTTCAGTTCATTGATCATTGGCTTGACGAGCATTTAAACTAATCGTCGCCCAAAGTATCTGCGGATTGGTTCATTGACATATTTTAGCAGCAAATACGAAGAAATAATCAGGTTAACAATATCCTTGCATTTGATTCAGCATGTATATTTTCTGAGGGAAACTGCAATGGGGACGAAGTCTTTGCCCAATTACGGTTATAAAGTTAATCAACTATTACTTTAAGATCTATTTAAATATGGGAGCCTTTTTCGCGACGACACTGCTTGTCTCGCCTTCAATCCTCGGCCAATCTTCTGTCCAGATTACCTGATCCAACAATAGCATGCGCCGATTCCCACCTGTAGAAACGCGTGGCCGTTTAGGATCCATGGCATGATACAGCAACCAGTCATTCCCCTTATCATCGGTTATAATCCTGGAGGTATGCCCTGTCCCGACAAATTTATCATTACCCCTCAACAGTAAGGTTCCATTTCCCCTCTGGGCCAAATCACGGCCTTCCCGATCCAAATAAGGTCCCATCAACTTTTTCGATCGGCCAACGAGTACGTGGTAACTACTTTTTTCACCTTCGCAACAGGAGCCCTTCGAACCGATAAAGTAATAATAGTTTTTTCTTTTATGGATCACCACCGCTTCAAAATCGCCAGCCGCAACTTTAAATTTCTTATTTAAATCTGGTACTTGCGCCCCATCTTTATCCAGAGGTACTCCATAAGTACCTTGCGTAGCGGCATCGCTAAAACTTCCCCAGAAGAGGTAGTTATGGTCCTTTTCCCTAAAAAAATAGGGATCTATCGAATTAGGCACATCGATCGATTTACTGTCGAACAGCTTGCCCCGATCTATAAATGGCCCTTCGGGTTTGTCCGCTACAGCTACTCCGATACCTGGATTAGGGTCTCCCCAGGTGGAGTACGCATAGTACATCACATATTTTCCATTTAACAATACCACATCAGGTGCCCAGATCCCACCTGCTGACTTCCAGTTTGGTTTAGCCGAAAACGCTGTCCCGATCCAGGTCCAATGCACCAAATCTTTGGATTGCAAAATAGAAACTAGACGCTGTCCTTTGCCATCACCCCAGTTGTCCGCCGTTCCATAAGCATAAAATAATTTATTCCGCGGATTAAGTACCACCGTGGGATCCGCAAGTATCGGTTCAAAAACAGGATTTATGTAGGTTGTCTTCTTTACGGACGCCCCTGTAGTCTGTACAGCTTGCGCACCTGAACCTGAAGAACTTTTACAGGAGTTCAACAGGCACAGGCACAAAACTCCACTCCAATATTTTAGCAACATTGACTGCAACATTTTATTATTTTTATTTTATCACGATACTTCCACACATTGTATCTCGAAAATTATTTCTAAGCCGCTACAGCCTCCGTTGATGGAATTGATGGAGTCCAAGCATTGACTGACTTACTTCGTTGGCGCTTGATATAGGGCCTGATGGGCCGTATTTAATTCCGCTTCAGGCATTTTTACCACCTTACGATCATAAGTCATTAAACCATTGGTCTCCACCTCCACATCTGTCGTCTGTGTATAAACTGCAGCTGACAATCCCATGGGGATAAGTCGGGTCAGATCACGGATGAGTTGCTTATATCGTTCGAGAAGTTCGGTTTTATTTTTAAAGCTCTGGTACCCCCAGTTATCCTTTTGCTGCCAGGAATGACCATCGATCGGCAGCCCCAGTCCACCAAATTCGCCCAGTGCGAGTACCTGTTTCGCTCCAAATAATTTTGGATCCGGCATGGCTGCATCTGGATAATTATGTATATCCAATATATGACCTGTTTCCATAAAATTACCACCGCTGGCGCTGTTTACCAATCGGGAAGGATCATTGGCCATTGTCCATTCGGTAATCTCCTTTGTCTTAAACTGCCCCCAGGCTTCATTAAAAGGTACCCAAATCACAATGCTCGGGTAATTGTGCAGCACATCCATAATGGTCTTCCATTCTTTTCGGTAGTATCCTTCAGACTCCTGCGAACGTGCTTTATCCCGATTTCCACCTGATATTTTTCCAGGTTGCATATCCCAATGATTTCCCCCTAGGTCACCACTTGGCATATCCTGCCACACAAGCATACCAATGCTATCGCAATAGTGATACCAGCGCGCAGGCTCAACCTTGATATGCTTACGGATCATATTGAAACCCATTTCTTTTGTCTTGATCACATCAAATTTTAAAGCTTCATCCGTAGGGGCTGTATGCAAGCCGTCGGGCCACCAGCCCTGATCAAGTGGTCCATATTGAAAGGTAAACTTGTTGTTCAACAGCATGCGTTGTATTCCATTTTCGTCTTTTTCCATTGAAATCTTACGCATGGCAAAATAGCTTTTTGCCTGATCAATGACCTTACCCTTGCGAAGTAACTGAATTTCCAGGTCATAAAGTTTTGGATTACCCGGTGACCAGGCTTCCAAATTGTGGACAGAAAGTTCAAAATCCGCATTTGGTAACCCCACTTGCTCTTTAATCACTTGCGTTCCATTTAGTGCGCGAACTTTGATTTCATCCCCTGCCTGACTACCTGCTACTGTAGCCTGAAAGGCAAGTACACCTTCATCTAATTTTGGTGTCTGTTTTGTTTTCACAATATAAGACTTTGGTACGCTCTCCAACCATACCGTTTGCCATATCCCTGTAACGGGTGTATACCAGATACCATTGGGACGGTTAACCTGTTTACCGCGTGGCTGTGGCCCATCATCGGTAGGATCCCATACGCGAAGGGCAATTTCCTGCTTAGCTCCTTTTTTGAGATAAGAGGTCACATCCATTGTAAAAGGATCGAAACCACCTTCATGTCTTCCGACAAATTGGTTATTTACATAGACATCACATTGCCAGTCCACCGCGCCAAAATGGAGCAACACATTGTTTTTGTTGACAGATTTGTCCAAGGTAACCGTATTCGTATACCACAGGGCCTTATCCTTGCCAACTTCCTTACCTACCCCAGAAAGCGCCGATTCTATGGCATAAGGAACCAAAATATTTCCATCCCAGTGCTGAGGAATTTCTTTTGTATTTGCCGGGGTAATGGCATATTTCCATAAGCCGTTTAAATTTTGCCAGTTATTACTTCTCACCAATTGTGGTCTTGGGTATTCTGGATGGGGCTTTTCGGCTGTTACTTTTTCGCCCCAGGGCGTCAGAATGCGTGAACCAACAGGTTTCCACTCCTGCGCAAAATTCAGTTGAGCAGCCATCATCAGACTGGCAAAAAATAAGGTTTTCTTCATCATAAAAATCGTTATGTCATTTATATCATTAATTACTTTACTGTTGGAAATGCCGCAATACGTAAACGGGCGGCACCCATAGGAATCAATTCTACTTCCTGTACCGCAGCTTGACTCGCTACAGGGCTCAATGGCAATACCCCTGTCAATCCATTTTCATCAATTTTCCAACCATCAACTTTTTTTGCTTTGACCATAATGGAAATGGGTACTGCATCTGCTTCGAACGGAAAGGCATCTTTTGGCCAAGCCCGCTTGACCACCTTCAATTGATCCGGTGCTGTTAACTGATTTTGAACAAGACCATAATTCCAATCACTTGCCGGAAGGATCTCATAGGAAGGCCATTTGGCCGGATCAGCGGTTTCCTGCCATTTTGAATCGCCAATGGCTGAAGCTTTACTATCCTTCTGCACATATTTCTCCTTGATTTTCAAAGCGTAGGTCAATGGTCCCCGTTGGATACTCACCGCATTTTTATTCGCTGTCCAGGTATTCAATACAATGGACATCGGCAGCGAAAGTTCAACCTGATCGTTATCTTTCCATTTTCGATCAATCCGGATATACTTTGCCCCCAATTCAACCTTTTCTGTCTTTCCATTAATTTTGATCTGCGCCTGTTTTGCCCAAGCCGGAATCCGTAAGTAAAATGGGAAATCAATTGTCTTTCCATTTGTTCCGATGACAAAGCGAATAGCTTCTTCAAATGGATAATTAGAGCTTTGTTGAATTCGGATCTTTTGATTATTTCCGACCTTAATATCCGCATTGGATGCAGCATATAATACCGCGGCAACACCATTATCGTTTGTTGCCATATAGAGATGCTCCGCATAATACGGCCATCCCTGACTATGGTTGTGCTGGCAACAACGTGAACTAAATGGATTCATCATCAAAAATGGACCATTGTTATCAATGCCCGGAGCATGATTGTGGCTATCGCTAATGCTCATATTGGGGCTGGTAATATAACGTAGTGCCTTAAAATCGGCAGTTACGGCTGCGGGATAGGTATTGAAGGCCACATCTTCGGCATGATCAGCCCAAAAAGGATCTCCTGTTATCCCCAGCAGGATCTCATTGGAAGCCATTTGTTCAACCATACCACAGGTTTCGACGCCTTGCCTAGGGTCGGTATACCCTGGGCGGGCATTTTCATCAGCACCAAACATGCCACCCGGCACCTGACCGAATACCTGTCTGACAAAGTGAAAATTAGCATAGGTCGCCTTCAGGTCGTCATTTGATTGGCTCTTAAGATAGTAGGTAGCCGGTTCCCTGAAACACTGTGCGATATTGACATTGTGCCAATTGGGTAAATCATTCTTTTGTCGCCAATTTGCTGTATTGCGATGGATTTTATCGGCCAAGTCCATCAACCATTCATTCCCTTGTGTCCTATTATAAAGCCAATAGACTGACAATAAATTGTCTCCACCACGACTGTTCTCCCAATAATCTTTTAGAAAAAAACTATCCGGTAAACTTGCCTGCCACCTAAAATAATTGGTCATCAAGGTCAGAACACGCTGATCAGCACTATATTCGTAATAGGACTGCAGACACCAAAGCATAATCATATTACCCCATAAATCCGGTTTATTATTGCGCAGGATCAGGGGGCCAAAATAACCATCTGGCCTTTGGCTTTTAATTGCTGCTTCCAACCATATTTTTGATTCCGCTATTATTTTAGGATCTTTCAGAATATAGCCCAGATTTGCATAACCTTTCAACCAATAGGGAACTTCCTCCCAGCCGTAATCACCTTTTCCATCCGAACTCAACCAGGCATTGTTTTTTTTGGATAACCATGCACTAATCTCACCCAAATGTCCGGTAAGGCCGTTTTTCTGTAATTCCAAATATTTTCCCAACCAACCTTGAGGAACAATGCTACCAACAGGTAGTTTCAGCAGGGCATTCTGCTTTAACGGTAAACGGTTATTAATATAGTTTAGATTCTTCCCTTCAACTGGCAGCTGATCAACAGCGATTACAGCACTGCTTTGCGCTGAACTTAGAAAACAAATCCCAATTAAATAAGATAATAGGCCTAGTTTTTTCGTCATGATTGGCTTGATTAGTTTTATAACTGATTATCCAAATTTAAGTTTTAATCAATGAGTTGGATGATTGATTTTTCTCAAAACACTGCCTATTTGTATCAATAAAAGGAAGCACATCTCTATCGAGATGTACTTCCAAAACCAATCATTATAAATATGTATTATTTTACCGAAAAACGATACAGTGATTTCGTTTGATAAACTTGTCCCGGGCTTACAACTGTTGTTGGAAACTTGGGTTGATTTGGGGCGTCAGGAAAATGCTGTGGTTCGAGACAGAAAGCTGTTCGGAAAGCATCCTTTTTCCCGTTTTTCAACTGCACTTGCTCATTCATAAAATTGCCACTATAGAATTGGATCCCCGGTTCACTTGTCAAAATATCCATCACAATACCGGATTTATCCCCTACAACATGTGCAGCTTTATACCACTCCCCTTCTTTTTCTTTGTTCAAGACAAAGTTATGGTCATAACCTTTTCCATAACCGAGTTGCTTATCGTTGATATTGATATCTTTTCCGATCGCTTTGGGCGAAGTAAAATCAAAAGGAGTCCCCTTCACCGCTACCAATTGGCCGGTTGGTATCAATGTACTGTCAACAGGTGTATATTGATTGGCAAACAATTGAAGTTGATGGTCCAGTATTGTACCACTACCCTCACCGTTCAGATTAAAGTAAGCGTGATTCGTTAAGTTAATGACAGTCTTTTTATCGGTTTCGGCACGGTAAGCAATCATCAGTTCATTGTTGTCATTCAGCGAATAGGTAACTTCCATCTGAATATTGCCTGGAAAGCCCTCCTGTCCATCCGGTAAGGTATAGGCGAAAGTAAGGGAAGATTGATCAGCCTTCTTTAAGGTCCAATGTGCAAAATGTACGCCCTTAAAACCGCCATGCAAGGTATTCGGGCCATTATTCACCGCCAATGTATAGCTTTTGTCATCCAATTTAAATTTCCCTTTTGCAATCCGATTGCCAAAAGGCCCCACAATTGTTCCAAAAAAGGGTTCTTTGGGATTATTGTAATCACTGGCCTTCGCGAATCCCAAAACCACATCACACAATTCTCCCTTGTTGTCGCGCACCCAAAGGCCTACCAGGCGTGCTCCATAATTTGTAAAATAGGCCTGTACACCATTCTTATTTGTTAATTCGTATAAATAGACTTTTTTCGTATCAATCGTTGTGCTAAATGATGAAGTGTCCATCAAGGCTGCTACAGTGTCGTTTGGGGTGATTTTTGAACTATTCGTTTGCTGACAAGACAGGCAATAATAGCTAAGTATACCGGAAATACCCAGCAACATCAATTTTCCTTTCATTTGTTATGATTTAATGGTTTATAATCTTTATTGAATGACAAATGTGTTGTTTTCTATATTTTTTATAATTTTATTGGTTACAATACAAATACTAAAATCCTAATTTTTTTTATTTTTTTGGGATTAAATTGTTTCAATTTTGAGCTATTTTGTATCAATAACCAAATGATCATGATCAACCTAAAGCCGATCCTTTTTCTATCTTTCTTGTTGCTGTTTCCTTTTCTGATCCAGGCACAACCCTATTACTTCAACCATTATCAGATCAATGAAGGGCTTTCAAACAATGCGGTGATCTGTAGTATGCAAGATAGTTATGGATTTCTCTGGTTTGGCACGAAGGATGGCTTAAATCGATTTGATGGAAATAGTTTCAAACATTTTGATTCCTCGGCTTCCGACAAGAATAGTTTAGGCGGCAATAACATTATCTCCCTCAAGGAGGATTTCAAAAAAAGAATCTGGATTGGTACGGATCAGGGGATCTATTGTTACAATCCCATCGATGAACAGTTTAAGTTATTAAGCAAACAGTTTGAGCATGCGGATGTACCCGTTATCATTACGGACCAAAGAAAGAGGATCTGGTTTATATCCAATGGGATGCTCTACTACCACAATCTGATCAACAACGAAATCAAACAGATTACCACAGCTGATCTTTATATTACCGCAGTAAGCTGTACAAAAAATGGAACCATCTTCTATGGTACTCCAGAAGGTAAAATCTTCCAGATCAATAGTTCGGACCAACCCTCACTCTTATTGGATTTTCAGGTAAAATATGGTTCAAAAGATTGGTTCAGTATAGAAAAAATCACGGAGAACCGTAAGGGGGAACTTATGATCGGCACCTCTAAATCTGGTGTTTATGTTTACGATTTTAAGGAAAAAACGCTAAAATCTATGCTTGGTCCGGACCGGCTCAAGCAATTCCTTTATGTCCGGGATATCCTCCAACCGAATGATACGGAATATTGGTTTGCGACCGAATCAGGCTTATTTATTTACCAAATTGCTGACCAGAGCTTTATCAATATCCAAAAAGAACCGGAAAATCCATGGGGTATTTCTGACAACGCGGTTTACAATATCCTGCAGGACAAAGATCAGGGAATCTGGATCGGTACTTACTTTGGTGGAGTCAACTACTATCACAAGAACAACAGCATTATCGAAAAGTTTTTACCTCAGGACAAACCCGGCAGCTTAACAGGTTCTGTTGTACGTATCATTACCAAAGATCCGACAGGCAAGGTCTGGATCGGAACCGAAAATGGGGGACTGTCCAAGTTAGATCCCAGTTCAGGACAGATTCAAAATTTTTCTGAGAAAAAGGGAAATCTGGCGAACAATAATATTCATGGAATCCTGCCCTTTGACAATAAATTATTGGTTGGTACTTTCGTCAATGGATTAGATATTTTCGATCCGATACAGGAAAAAGTTGTTTACCATATTGATCGAAATAGTTCTCCGAATCCCGATCTACAGAGTAACTTTCTCTTTTACCTATATAAAACGAAGAAGGGGGAAATTTTGGCTGCTTCCACCCGAGGTCTGTATCGTTTTGATTTCGCCAATAAATCGTTTCATTTGATACGCAGCGTTCCGGAATATATGTTTTATACAACTCTGCTCGAAGATAAACAGGGAAATATCTGGTTAGGTACCTGGCGAGATGGCTTATATTGCTATAATCCCAATAATGGAAATCTCAAGCATTATACGCATCAAAAGGATAATCCGAACTCACTTCCGAACAACCGTATCAATAGTCTATTTGAAGATTCTAAAAAACAGATCTGGATTGCTACAGAAGGTGGTATGGCGAAAAAAATTCCCACAGGTGAAGGTTTTGAAAAGATTGGTATAAATGAAGGGATGCCCAGTAATGTGATCTTGGCCATTCTTGAAGATCAACAAAACAATCTTTGGGTAAGTACTTCCAAAGGGCTCGTCCGTTATCACCTATTGAATGGAAAAAAAAGAATTTTTAACTTGGAATCTGGCCTACCTTCGATTCAGTTTAATTACAACTCTGCATTTGATGATGGTGATGGTCGTTTTTACTTTGGCACAATCAATGGTTTGATCCGTTTCGACCCAAAAAAACTCAATCAGATCAATTATAATACCCGGATTCCGATTTATGTCACCAACCTTTACATCAATAACAGAGCAATCAATCAGTATACAGACGGACATATCCTTTCGAAATCAATTTTATTTACGGATAAGATTCAATTGAAACATGATGAATCGTCGTTTAGTCTCGATGTGGCAGCACTTCATTATCAAGCTCCCCATTCTGTCCATTACAGCTATAAGATGGAAGGCCTCGATAACAATTGGGTGGATATCACCGGCAATCAACGGGTGTATTTCACTAAACTCGCCCCCGGAAGCTATGTTTTTACCGTCAAAGCTGAAGATCCCAATGGAAATGTCATTCCCACTACTGCAAGTCTTAAAATTGTTATTCTGCCGCCTATCTGGGCAAGTATACCAGCCTATATCTGCTATGCGCTGATTCTCATTGGACTGCTTATATTTATTATTTATCATTTTAATGAAAAGATAAAACTACGTAACCGCCAACATTTGCTGACGGTGCAGAATCTTCGGGAACAGGAGCTCTATCGGGCGAAAATCAATTTTTATACGGATGTAGTGCATGAGATACGTACACCATTAACATTGATCAAGGCGCCTTTGGAAAAACTCATGGCCAAAGTCGAGCACAATCCGGTAACGGATAAGCTACTGTCGACCATGCAGAACAATACGGAAAAACTAATTGCACTCAGTAATGAGTTACTGGATTTTAGACAGGTCGAAACTGAAGGTTTTAAATTAGATTTTGAGCTGGCGAATATTAGTCAGATGGTACAAAAAATCAGCAACGATTTTGGTGTCACTATTCAAGCGCAGGGAAAGAGCATGCAAGTTTCCATCAGTCCCGATATCATTGGATTCGTTGCGATAGATGCCTTTGATAAGATCTGTTCTAACTTGTTCAGTAATGCACTAAAATACTCTTCACAGGTCATTGAAGTGAATTTAGCGGTGGATAAACAGAAAAATATTGCTATATTGACCGTGAAAAACGATGGCGCATTAATTCCTTCGGAGGAAAGGGAAAGAATTTTCGAACCATTCAATCGCTTAAAACAAAACAAGAACATTCCAGGCAGTGGTTTAGGCCTGGCGTTAACGAGATCCCTGGTCTTAAAACATCAGGGCAGTTTAGTGTATGATGTTGAAAATTTTCGATGGAATGTATTCCGCCTAAAGTTACCGCTAAACCACAACTCAAACCAATAATTATGAATGCAAAAGCCAATTTATTAGTGGTAGATGACCATGCTGAATTACTTGAATTTATTGCAGATGACCTCAATGAGGATTACCATATCACCACCAGTACAAATGGAAATGAGGCCTTGGACCTACTTGCATCTGAATACTTTGATTTGATCATCAGCGACGTGATGATGCCCGAGATGGATGGCTATGAACTCTGTCAAAAAATTAAAGAAAATATCGCTTACGCACATATTCCTGTTATTCTATTAACAGCAAAAAACAGCATAGAATCAAAGATTCAAGGCCTGGAATATGGTGCTGATGCATATATCGAAAAACCTTTTTCGCCCGCATTTCTACGGGCACAAATTGCCAGCTTGCTGAAAAATAGAATTAAAGTCAAGGAATTTTTCGTCAAGAATCCGATGTCCCAAATCCAGCAAATCGGACAGAACCAAAACGATCAGGATTTCCTGCTCAGGATAGAGGAAATCATTATGCAACATTTGGATGACCCGCAATTTAATGTCGATAGAATGGCGGATATACTCTGCATGAGTAGACCAACACTGTATCGAAAAATCAATATGGTGTCGAGCCTGTCGCCAAATGAGTTAATCAATTTGACCCGGCTTCGGAAAGCGGCGGAACTACTTAGTTTACGACAATACAAGGTCTACGAAATTTCCAATTTATTAGGCTATAGTTCGGCGACACATTTTTCCCGAAATTTCCAAAAACAATTTGGACTCAGCCCGACGGAATTCCAGGAATCGCAATCGAAATAATATTCTTTTTGATGGTAGCTTTGATTAAAATTGCTATTTCGGTTAAAAATATACGCACTTTCGAACGGAAAATTTAACAGTGGATCATTGTAGCTATCTGATTGAAACAATCGCAAAGAACCTGCCTTGAAAAAGGTTCAGGCTGGTATTCTGAATTCAGTTGTTCACAAAAAAACCAGATCCATTCGGATCTGGTCTTTTGCTATCAGATTCGGCAACTAAGTCTATTTCGTATTAAGTTTACCGCATCGTCTTTGATATCGTCCTTTTTATATGGACAGCACACTCTCTTTCATCATACTAAAATTCAAGCGATCTAACATGCTACCATTTGATATCCACGTATACGCCCTCGGGGCTATTTTCAAATTCCAGCAGATAGGTTTTTGTTTTTGTATCCCAATTTGCTTCTGCAAAAACTTCCTTTTTATCCACGACAAGACTCTTGGGTTTGCCGGGTAATAATATCCGCGAAATGTTTGTGGTATTGATGGGGCTTTTGGCCGTAAATGAGTATTGACGCCCAGTCGATTTTTCATCGTAAATACGATTTGCCGATGCCAATACCTGCGGCTTTTGTTTATTTGCAACACGATCTATATTGACAAACAGGCACTGTTCATTCGGTTGGATATTTTTGGAAGTAACAATCGGTAGAGTCGGATCAAAAAGATCGATTAAATTCCCCTTTACCCGATAAGGTTGATTGCTTACACTCTCATCCAATACAGCGATCAGGTCATAAATACCCCTTGTCAATGTAAAATAGTTTTTAAATTGAAGTTTCCCGGATTTGCCCTTAGCTTCGTAAAGACTTTTAGTCAGGTCCAACAGTTTCTGACTGTTGTTTGGCTTGACAACAAATTCTTTGGGATCTGAGCGCAACACATACAAAGTACCTTTCCCGTAGCTATATTGTCCCTCCTTTGGCATCCCGTCACGCAGGCCCATTTTTTCAAATAAATGATCTGATGGTCTTTGATATTGCTTGCCATTTGTATTCCACCATTCCTGTACGGACTGAAAGGGATCGAGATCTGTCGCACAATATATAATTACACCCCCATTTTTTACCCAGTCCGCTAGATATTGATGGGCCTCGGGCGCCAAGGGTTTCATATTGGAATACGACATCAGCAGTACCTTGGTCTCAGCTAAGGCATTCTTGACCGCTAAATTCTCCAGGTGAACTGTTTTAACAGGAACACCACGTTTTAAGAAAGGAAGAGCAAGCCCGTAAAAGTTGGCCAATTGCGGATCGTCGTATCCGGCATGCGTCGGAAAACGTTGGAACATCAGTGAATTTGCCAACAGGATGCTGATCCCTGTCGATCCGGACACTTTACTGTTCGTTTTGGGCATGCTATTCAGACTATTGATCATCACCTGCATCTGGGTCGAATAATGCCGTGGTATTTTTTCTTTTTGGTCACTCTTGGCACTTGTCTTATACAATCCTTCATAAATACGTTCGGGCCAGGGCATGACTTCATAATCGGCGATATTCGGATATAAAAGTTGTGCGGCAAAAGTCGCTTGGTAATTTTTCTTGTAATCTGCCCAATCACGAGGCCAATCTTCGATCGGATCCGTCAGAAAAAACATCTTTCGTCCAGTCGGTGCTGTCATGGATTCCATTGCACCGTATTCTAAAAATGCCGTTTCGAAAACACGTTCTTTCGCCACACCATTAAAATAATTGGGTTCACGTGAAGTCCCAGTCCATACCTGTGCGATATACCCATCGACACAAGGTAGCGTGGCTAAACTTGCCTCAGGGCTGACAATCATCCATTGTGAATAATTGATCAACGAATGGGTGGGCACATAACATTTCACATCCATCCCTTTGGTTTTCCCATAAGATTTGGCGTAAGTAAAGACTTCATTCAATGCATTGAGGTACAAAGCGTACTTTAATTTATTGGATAAGTAGGTATTCTCAGGCGATTCGTGCTGTGGGCGCCAATCAAAACCGTAATACTTTTTCCATTCTTTCTTAAACGATTCGCTATAACCTGCCCTTGCCCAAAATTCGGGCTCCTCCATAAAAATGGCGTCAATCCCCGCATCAATAACACGTTTGATATGCATCTCCTTGATATATTTCAAATAATTTTGAGTAGGAACAATATAGGGAACCATGTGACCGTGCCAGATGGTATCACCTTTTACATCGACTTGCCCCTCATCCAGATGCATTTTCCCATCCCATTTTCCCGTAAAATAATCCTGATATTCTCCCCAGGCAATACCCGTCATAAAATGCGTAATATATCCCCTATCACGCCAGGATTTTACCCGTTCTTCAAAAGGAATTTTTCGGGATTTGTCTGAAGGGTTTCCCCCTGTTCCATATATCATGACAGCATCTGCACGATTGTCAATTGTTGGGCGCCATTCTCGGGAGCTCTGAAAGGTCGTCTTCACAGGATCTCCTTTTTGAGCGGTCGCTGTTAGCGCTACCAACAACATTAAAGCGAGTATATTCGTTTTTACCATAATCTGTTGTTGATTTTTCAGCTATAAAAAATATTGATTGAACATCTGTAATCCTTACTTTTAAAAGAGCAGGCGGCTCTTTTTGATTGCCCAAATGGAACCGTCTCTAATTTAAGATTCATTTTCATCCAAATGGTCTTAAACAGGACGGTTCAACATAAGTATTGGTCCCGTTATGGGATATCGACTCGTTTGGCCACATTGTAGTTCCACCTACGATTGCCCGTTCCACGCGGAGTGTCGTAGTTGATACGAGAGGCTGCTCGCACAAAGACCGTACGTCCTTTTGGAATTTCGCCGGTGGACACAATATCAATGACCTGCCCTAACTTTGTTTTGAAGCTGTCACCACTGTATTCGATTTTGCTCGACCAGCGTTCATCTCGTGCACGATACCCAACCGTAGAGGAATAGCTAACAAAGAGCTGTACATCTGTAACATTTAAAAAATCTGGATTATAGTTTCCCAGTGGCTCGATCTTATCGCGAAAAAATTGCTCAGTTACGGCACGGGTAACCTTGACTTTCGCCTTTATCTTGCCATTTTCAACAACTGGATCGCCAACCCATTCTATTTTAAGAAAGGGGTGAACTTCCATTTTTATGTCATGTGAACCATTCAGCTCCATATTTTTGCTATCGTCTGACAGCACCTTACCATCTCCATCTGTACGTACCAAAGGTATAAAAGGGCCATCTACGGTGATATTATAATTTCCCTTAAACAGTTTTGTGTTTTGAAATGTTCCGTCGGGCATGCAATAGAAGTCAGGATTGTGCTCCACATTATCTCCCCAACTAAGCTCAGTCAATCGAACGCGGATCCCCTCACTGCCCTGATCTGTCAATACAGGTTCGCCCGTTTGTGCATCGACGACTATGCCCTTCAATTCAACGGAGGGGGCTTCGTAGTTATCTGCCTCAAAAAGACTACACGAACTCAACATACATAGTATGCCTAATACGCTTAAAATACTATTTTTCATTTGTTATACGTTTTGTGGTGGCACGGTTTCTTAGTGTTTATTCCTAATTTCCGATACTTTCATTTTTTCCACCAGTTATTGTTTTATTAAATTTCACTCCTTCCCGACAAGCTGTGCTGGGACATTAACATACTCAGCACAACTTCTTGTCTATCGATTAGGCTGTTGATCTATTACCTGACTTTTAGCCACTTCGTCGCCTGGTATTTCAAAATAATAGTCTACAGGTGTGTACCGAAACGTTTTGGTGCTTACCCATTGGAAGCGTGCATCAAAGAAGTATTTCCCTGTTGCTGTGGAAAAAAACGGATACAGTCCCCTAAATCTAAAATTCTCATTGTTACTGTATAGATTTTTGTCCTTTTGTGTTCCCCAGAAACCGTCGCGTCCTTCAAAATGCAGTACGCGCCAACGACGTAAATCCCATTTCGCCTTGTGTTCAAATGCAAGTTCTTTGCGACGCTCTCTTCGAACGATATCTCGGCCTGTATTATCTCCTGAAATTGTGCCTGTCAATAGATCTGCGCCCGCACGTGTACGAATTTCATTAACTGCAGTCGTCGCTGTTTGCAGCAGATCACTTCCATCTGCCGGACTAGCACCCAACATTTTGAGTTCAACGGCTGCTTCGGCGGCATTCAATAATACTTCCGCGTAACGCATCAAAATAAAAGGTTGGTCAGATTTCCCTTCTCCGACTTCTTTTGCTGGATTTGTATTGAGCCATTTACGGACATAAAAGCCTGTTAATGTTGCTTCGCCGTTATCAAAGAAGGGTCCTTCGTTACCGGCAGCATTCATTTTTTTTCCATTATAATCAACAGTTTGCTGTCCACTACCTTCTCTTGGACTCAGATGTAAAGTCTTTGGGGACCCCGTATAAGCGCCCAGCTGCTGATAACGCGTATCCGCTGTAGCATAGGAATAATCTGAAAACAAAGGCTTTATAGGAGTTTGACCGGTATAAATCCCTGCGCGTATATCCATTTTTCTTTCTTTGAAGATATCATCCGGAAAAATAACATAAGCACGTAAACGGGGTTCGGCGTTTTTAAAGAAATCCATAGGTTTATCGTATAACTTATATTCGCCATCCTTATTGCTCTGTCCAGTAGTCACTTTGATTGTTCCATCGGAATACTTGTCAAATCCATCAAACAGTTCCATAAAATCTACTGTAGGACAGGTACCTGCCGAAAGTGGTGATCGAAAGGTGAAGGGGGAACTAAATGCATCAAAACTATGTGTCAATGTCGGATAGACGTATTCTTTAACGTAGATATTTTCAGGACTACTGAGGTCACTAAACATATCCACCATATTTTGATATTGTGCCTCTTTATCGTTCGCTGCCCATTTCTTTTTATACAGAGAATAGCCTCCCGCTGTTATTACCTGTCGGGCGGCGGCGTAAGCTTCTGCAAAGTACTTTTGTGAAGCTGCTTTTGCTCTAGCGGCATCGAAACCGATAACCCGTACACCAGTTTTTCTTCCGAGGCCTGTCAAGCGACCAGAAACAGTTTCGTTGTATTTGGCCACACTTCCTGCGTAGAGCATAGCTTCGGATTTAAAAGAAAGGGCTACGAACTTATTGGAATATCCTGTTTTGGGACTCTTTGCCATGAGTAACTTAATGGCTTCATCATAATCTTTCAAGATCTGATTCCAGGTGTCTTCCTCACTGGAACGAGGTATTTCCAGATTATCCAAGGTATTCGGATATTGTAGTTCTTTCGTCACCAAAGGTATCCCTCCAAAACGTCGCGCCATGGCATAAAATACTGTTGCCCGAACGTAATATCCTTCGCCCAGATAATGATTATAAAGTTCTTCTGAAAATTTGTCCTTGTAATTGGGCAGGGTTTCAATTAGATGATTTGCATCGCGAAGTAATTCGAATGCTCTTCCCCAATAAGCAGTCCTTTCACCTGTAAAAGATGTACTAATACCATCCCTGGTCACAGCTTCTCCCGTTCCTTCAATGCCAATGGCAGCCAGCCAGCCGTTGAATTCGATACCCCATTGTGCCATGTATTTGAAATCTTCAAAAGGCATAAGACTGTACATCCTGGCCATATAAATATCCATACCCGCTGGTGTATTCAATAGGTCTTGATCCGTTACAATATTTTTAGGTGTAATATCTAGATCAGCGCAACCTGTAAGTCCGATTGAGCCAACTAGTGATAGTATAATGAGTATTTTTTTCATTGGAATATTTTTTTTGGTGCTAAAAAGTGAGCGATAAACCTAATGTATAGGTCTTATTCAATGGATACATACGACCTAGGTTATCATCAGGATGCTCAGGGTCCACAAACCGTACACCTGTTATTGTGAATAGATTATAGGCATTCGCGTACACGCGTAAACGCATCGTCGACGAAGGCTTTAGATTTGAGAAAGTATATCCTAGTTCCACACTCTTCAATCTCAAGTAAGCTGTACTGACGCGATTGAATTCAGAATTTGATTTTGGATATCTACCCGTAAATCCATAGTAGCCTTTCACCCATTCTGTCGCTGGGTCATAAGGATCAGCCATGGGATTTACAGGATGCCAACGATCAAGGTACTGCTCTAAGGTTCCGCCACCATTCGATCCCCAGATCGCATAAAGCGGTTCTTTGTATTCCATCGAACCCAAAGCCGATCCCTGAAACAATATATTCATATCGAAATTCTTATAAGCTGTTTCGAGATTCATGCTATAGTTAAGCCATGGAGTCTGATCAAAGGCAAAAGGATGTTCATCTTGACCATTGATTTCGCCATCACCATTCCAGTCCAGGTATTTATAGTCTCCGGGTAACACATCACGTTCCTTATAAATCGGATAGCTCCAGATATCTTCCCAATTCTCAAATCTTCCAGCCGATTCGTAACCAAATTGAATCCCTTGATATCTATTATTGAAATTGTCATTGCGCCAACGGTCATACGAATTTTTATAAGGACCATTTTGAACAGCAGTCAAGTACTTATTTCTGGTCACAGTAGCTATAGCTCGAACATTATATGAGAAATCATTGATTTTATTGCGATGTTTCAATTCCAATTCCAATCCCATGTGGCGATCGCTATTGGCATTTTCCATCGGAGCCGTAGCGCCAATTACGGTTGGAAATTCACTCGTGCGACGTTGAAATAGCCCCGATCGCGTGCGTTCAAAATAATCCAATGTAAAACCAAACAGCCCATTCCATCCTTCGAAATCTAAACCAACATTGAAGGTTTTCGCTTTATACCAAGTAATTAATTCATTGGCAATGGCTTTTCGACTTACCCCGGTAATGTATTTATCCCCGAAAATGTATCCTGGCGCATACTGATTATTGTAACCATTTTCAGCATTTCCGCTCGTCGCAGGATATACATAGCCGGGTACCCAACCAAAATCCCAAGAAGAGGATAGGTCATCCCCTAACACACCATAGCTACCTCGGAATTTTAGTTGATTGACAAAGGAAAGCGCGTCAATAGATTTGAAAAATGGTTCCTCGGATATCCGCCACCCCAAAGAAGCCGAGGGAAAAAATCCCCATTGATGTCCTTTGGCAAAACGGGAGGAGCCGTCATATCTAAATTGGAATTCGGCAATATATCTGCCTGCAAAATCATAATTAACCCGTCCGAATAGCGCTGACTTGGCTTCATTGTAATAGTCATTGATACCACCATACATGGAAGTCATCTGACCATCTTCTACACCAGCGAGCAATTGATCGGAACCGAAGGCAAGATTTTTCAGTCCATAAAAGTTATCGCCAGCGTTCTTTTGTGATTCCCATCCCACAAGTCCTGATACTTTATGCTGATCGCCAAAGGTGCGATCATAATTCAATATCAATTGACCTAAAACCTGTTGTTTATCAAAAAACTCCCGTTTCATTTGATTTGGGCTACTCAAATTATAGAGTTTCTGATCATATTTATTGGTCGTTTTATTCAAGGCATATTGATAATATTCCTTTCTGAACATAGCATTGTTATCTGCACGGTAATCATAACCAACCAATGCCTTTGCGGAAAACCCTTTAAGAAACGGAGATAAATTGCTCAGGTCATAATTCAATGCAGCTGAGGACTGAAAGGTTTTCTTTTTGAATTTGCGATAACCAGAAATATCCGCGTCCATCATCGCTACGGTATTTTGCTCCAAGTCCAACCCTTCATAATTTAACAGGGTATTTTCGGGATCAGCATACGCGGCAAACAACATGCCCTGTTTCCAATAGTTTCTAATAATGTCAACCGAACTTGTGTAGGGGCTATTTTGCTGATCGGCCATCCCACTGATGTTCAAATCCAATTTCAATCCCTTGGCCAATTCTGCTGAGATATTCGAACGCAAATTGTATTTATTGTAGTTGAGATCACCCGATTTAAAGAAGCCTTGTTGATAGGAATAGCCACCACCAATGTAGTACTGCACCTTATTGCCTCCCCCCGAAAAACTGACGTCATGTTGTGTCTGCGGCGCATATTTTGAAAAGACCAATGAGGTCCAATCCGACGAGCGTCTTGTTCCATTTCTAAAATCTTCAAAATCTTTTTCGGTATACACGGGACTTCCACCATTGATGTTGTTCATGGATTTCTCATTGTAAATCGTCATAGCACTAATCGCATCGGCCAATACCGGCATACCGGAAGGCTTTTGGAAAGTATAGGAGCCATTATAGCTGACTGTGGTCTTCCCTTCTTTTCCCTTTTTGGTTGTAACCAATACCACACCATTTGCGGATCGTACACCATAGATGGCAGCTGAAGCATCTTTTAATACCGAAACATCTTCAATATCGCTGGGATTCAGGCGCTGAAAATCTTCGCTTGTCCGTGGTACGCCGTCGATCACGACCAATGGGGCGCCAAGCCCACGAATGTCGAAATTTGCACTATAAGTACCTGGTTCTGCACTTTTCTGCCATACGCGTACACCAGCCACACGACCGGTCAGCATGTTCTGCGGATTTTCATTCTTTGTCTGCCTCATTTCCGTTCCCTTTACGGATGCGATAGCACCAGTCAGCGATTGCTTCCGCTGTGTACCGTAACCCACGACAACAACAGTCTCCAATTGGGTATCATCGTTTTCCAGGACAACATTAATTGTGGTTTTCCCATCTGTAATCTCTTCCTTCGCACTAAAACCTAACGATTTAAATAAAAGCTTCTTCCCTTCTGGAACTACGATCGTATAACTACCATCTGCGTTGGTTGTGGTTTCCATGCGTGTACCCGCATTCTGAACAGAAACCGTTACTCCAGCGATAGGCTTATTGTTACTATCCAGCACCTTTCCGCGGACATTTTTCTGCTGCGCCCAACTTATGGACGGAATACCCAGCGCCATCAGCACAAGCAATGTGCTAAGTCGCTGCCTTGATTTCCCTAAATCCTTTTTCATCTGTATAATTTGGTTTGTAATTGTGATTAAGCTATTTGATGTATTTTATCTATTTACTCATCTCGCTAGTTTTCGATCTGGTATTGAGATAACATTGCATATTGTGCCGCATAAGTGAACATGAACATTCCCTCTAGGTTATTTTTTTCTTTGTCATCATGCCATCCACCGAGAAGATCTGGTGGCAATAAGCCGGAACGTAAAAAATGAGCATATCCGTAATCCAAATTCTGCTGGAATGAGTCCATATAACTTTTGGCTTTTTCGAAGACTGGAGAAATCTGAAAAAATCCCCTTAGTAATACGCCGTTAAACCAATTATTGAACCCATCGGAAGCATAAGTGTAATGTGCCGGTACCTGTGAACCTAATTTGGCAAAGTATTGAAAACTGGCATCGCTCAGCTTCTTTCCATCCTCCAAATAGATCATAGATCGGGTCGCACGGTACAGATCAGCGGCGCCAGAAATCATGGTCCCACTGTTATAGGAAAATGAGGTTCCCACGGCTTTTCTTAATTGTGTATTCTTGCGGTACTTGATACCATCGACTACTTCGTAGGCAATACTACAATCTGGATAGCAGTCTCCCATCATATCATCGTAAACACCTTTACTTTTTAATAAATGATCTTTTTGCCAAGCATAAATCCTTTTAGCAAAATCCAAATAAAAATCAGCTTTTCGCAGCATTTTAGAACGACGCGACTGTCTATCTCGGGCATCGATATAGTTGTAGGTGATCTGATCATTTTTTTTCTTATAGATCTCATGTAGCCAAACCAATGGACTGATGATAGGCGCATTGCTACAGGCATGTTTGGTTACATAGCCCGGTCCCCATGGAATTCCACCATTTTCATTGCCCTTATCATCTAGTGTGCAGTCCCAGCCATCCAATACATAGCTGGTTAGGTATTCTGCTTCATTTAAATAACGCTCTTTTCCTGTCAGGTGATAGGCTTCAATCAGTTCCCGAATTAGCCACATTTGGTCATCATAGACATTTAATACCCCAGTTACATTTGCTGCCCCCTTTGCCTTTGCACGATCCACAGCATAAACTGTCCAGTCTCTGGTCTGTGTAAAAGAAATAAGATTAAATGTTCCTAAATAATAAGCGGCATTTTCGTGAAGCTGGACCAATAAATCCGCGTAACGCTTGTAATGTTTGTCAAATAGGTTATGGTTTCCTTTTTCTTTTTGTGCTTTAAGTCCATTTAAAATTGCGTTGACCGCTTCTATCGAAGCAGAGTACATCCATACACTTGCCTTTTCCTCCGAGCGCACCTTCGTATCGGGATTATAGAAACGATACATAGACTGTCCATCTTTGGAGAAATAAACTTCCATTGACCGGTCCAAGAGCGCCATCGCACGCACCAGGTTTTGCACCTGCAGAGCTTGATCGCTTTTGATATTGTCAACGGAAAAAGGAAATTGGGTTTCAGCTTGAACCTGCCGCACCATTACCATGGTCACGGAAGCAACAAAAATAAATTGCAGCTTTTTAAAGACTTTCATAAGTAAGATTTCGATTTATAATTAGTTCGAATCTCTACCGAAAATATCGGCAGGAATTCTAACGCAAGGTAAAGTTGACTGATTAATTTTTGGGTTAAAATCGGGTTAAAATGCAAAAATAAAACGATAACCCACTATTTTATTTCCTCAGTTCCCATTGTTTTTAAAATCAATACAGACAGCAATTGTAACACAGCTTTTATTTTACTGAGCGCTTTTTTTTGCATACTTTTAAGTCCTGTAAGATATTTGATAAGGGATATACTAACCGTTACTATATTTCATAAAAAGCCGGCAGCGGACAAGTTATTTTAAACAGGTCTTTTTTTCGATAACTATTGGTTTAAGTTTTTTTGATTGCGCTATGCGACCCTGTATATTATATATTATTTTTTTGCTTTTAATGCCCTTACTTTCCCAATCCCAGGGGCTCAAATTTAGAGGAGGACATGAGCCTATAGACAAACGCAGCTCCTACCAATTATTTGACAAAAGGGCAATTTCGTTTGAACAGGAGTTTACGCTAAAATTTCAGCTTTCTATATATTCATCAAATTCGCTAGGCAATATTTTGCGTGTCAAGAATAGAGACAATAACACAGTTTACAATTTATTTTACGATGAGGAGGGCGGTAATTGTATTTTCCGTCTGAACGAAGAAGGTAAAAGCAGTCTAATCATCGCAAAAATAAATCAACAGCAATTATTCAAGGAGGAATGGATCACGATTCAGCTGACTTTTGACCTGCAAAAGGAATTATTTAAGCTTCAGATACAAAACCAGATTTTTCAATCTCCAAAAGTGAAACTGCCCTCTCAGTATAGTCCGCAAGTGATTTTTGGAAAAAGTGACTATCTGATCGATGTTCCGGCCATGTCTATCAAAAATGTACAGATTGGAAATACAGCTAAAAGCTATTTATTCCCATTAAAAGAAAGCACAGGTAATGTCGTACATGATGAAAATGGGGTAGCATATGGTTCCGCTACAAACCCTAACTGGCTCATTGTGGATTCTTACAAATGGAAAAATCTCTTTGCAAGCAGTTCCTTCTCACAAGCTGGTTCCAACTACAATCAACAGACCAAAGAGATCTATTATTTCAATCAGGATTCTATAACCATATACAACGTAAAGACCAATCAGACAAACAAACGAGCATTTCAGAAACCATGTCCCGTAAAATTGGTTTTAGCAAACAATTTTATAGACGCTACGACAAATAAACTGTATGTCTATGAACTTTTCTATACTCAGCCCTATCAAGGTCCTACGGTAGCCAGCCTTGATCTGGAAACTTTCGAATGGACGGTCGAAAGTGACGACCTGATGAAGAAAGAACTGAATCATCACGGTTCTTTTTATGATGCACAACAGCGACAACTCTATATTTTCGGTGGCTATGGAAACATGGCCTATAGTGGGCAGTTTAATAGATACGATTTAAATTCCAGCAAATGGCAAACCGTTGACGGATGGACAGGCAATAAAATTTTGCCACGCTATTTTCTTTCGGCGGGCCAAGGGAGCAATAATCGAATCGCTTATATCTTTGGAGGTATGGGAAATGAATCCGGGGAGCATATTGTAGGCCGAAAATACCTCTATGATTTCTATCAGATAAATTTGGACACCAAGGAAATTACAAAAAAATGGGATCTTCTTTGGAAGGATAAGCATATCGTACCTGCCCGTGGTTTGGTGTTCGCCGATAGCAGCCACTTTTACGCCTTATGTTATCCGGAATATCTAACCAAGTCCAATATCCAATTGTATCGCTTTTCTGTCAAAGATGGAAGTTTTGATATCCTAGGGGACTCTGTTCCGATCTATTCAGATAAAATAAGTACCCATGCCCAACTTTATTATGATCAACAATTAGGTAGGCTTCTGGTACTGGTACAAGAATCAAAGGATGATATACAGTCGACATTAAAGATTTATTCCTTAAATATGATACCAATAAGTTCTGATGAATTAAATAGCTTCCCTTCATCCGGATCAAACCGCAGACTATTATTTATACTATTGGCATCTGCTATCTGTGGAATCGGTATATATTTCTTTTGGCAGCGAGGCAGGCAAAAGCGAAAAATAGCAAGCGTAACTGAAAAAGGAGTCCTCGAGGTTCCACCGATAGCAGATACTGGAATCCTACAAACAATACAAAAAGACGAGTTTGTACGTGCCAACGCTATTTTTCTATTTGGTGAATTCCGCGCTTTTGACCGCAACAAACGTGATATCTCCCATTTGTTCAGTACAAAACTGAAACAGGCATTTTGTCTTATTCTGTCGAACAGTGCCGGTATTAGTTCACTATATTTCAGTCAAATCATGTGGCCCGATAAATCAGAAGATAAGGTAAAGAACTCAAGAGGTGTCACTATCAATCATTTACGAAAAGTATTGAGTGAATTTGCTGGAATTGAACTCGTATACAAGCAGGGAAGATTCCTTATTGAACATAACGATGAATTTTATTGTGATTATGTAGATTATATACAGTTGCTGGCAAACCCTTCGACTGCTTATGAAAGTAGGTTAATTCAGATCATTCAAAGGGGTAAATTCTTACAGGGGTTGGATCTGCCTGTGTTTGATACATTGAAGACTGAGGTTGAACAAAATTTATTACCCATTTTACTGGCGGAACTTCATAAGGCTGACCTCTTACACCTGCATAAAAAAAGCATTGAGATCGCGCATGCGATATTCTTATTGGATCCGCTGAATGAACAAGCATTATTCTCCGAAATGAGAGCGATGTTTGCTTTAAATCAGCACAACGAAGCCCGCATTAAATTTCAGCAGTTTTGTCTCAACTATAGACAGCTGATGAACGAGGACTTCCCCTACAACCTGGATAAAATGATATAAAAAAGCCCCACCATACGCTGTTATGGTGGGGCTTATGTCGTATTATTATGACCAAAAGATCAGGCAACCAATTCCTCGCGATGACGTTTTACAAATTGTTTTTTAAGCAGATATAGTTTATAATGATCATATAAACCTATGATAAGCAAAACAAAACAAACTACATAAAATGTTTTATTAGACAAGTAATTAAAGGATATTCCACTGAGTAGTCCTCCCATTACATAACTTGTGACAATGGTCAGTAACAAATGAAACTTATCCACTAAATCTTTATTGCTTCTATTGGCTTCTTTTGTGAACATGGATATTAGTATCGCTAGATCGGTCGTCAATCCAGTCAAATGGGTTGTTTTCACAACAGAATTGGATATACTTGCAGTAAGTCCATTTTGTAGGCCCATCGCAAATAATAATGCCCCAACCAATATTTCAGTCTCCTTAAGTGAATCTTCATAGAAAACATCGAGATATATCCCGACAAACAAAATACTTAATATCTCCAGCACCAAGGGTATCGAATGGGTCAGGTATGCGCTGAACTTTCCCTTACCATGAATGATAATCAGGTTGGAAAACATGCTTCCAATGAGGAACAACAATATCCAAAACAAAACGACAGCACCTTGATACCAGTTTCCTTTCGCGATCTCCTGTGCAAAAACAGCATAATATCCTGTTACATTAGACGTAAAGGAAAAAAATACAATAACCGAAGCGACGTTGACCATACCGGCAGAAAATGCCGTTAGTCCTCCTAGTTTTATATTGTCTTGAATTGTCCTATGATTGCTATATTTTCTTAGCATATTCTTCCTTTCCTCCTTTTTTCAGTACGATACGTGCTATTCCCTTGGTCTGCATATCCAGATTGAGATGCAGAACCAGCTGATTTTTGTTCAGTTTCTGTATAACAAAGCTTTCCACGAGTTCATTATTTTTTCGCAGCTCAAGGATATGTCCCCTTCCTTTCAAAAACCAGTTATACTGCTTATCCTTGTGGTGGGCCACCAAATTCTTTTGGCCCAATTTTTCAAAATGCCATAGGCCATCCTGTAATGGCGGCAAATGCGCGATGGCGGCATCTTTGATCTCTTCATGGATAATCGCCTGTTTTTTAAAGGTTGGCGATTTCTCCACCTTTTCAAAGTACCAGCCCTGTTCTTCCCACTCTCCTTCCAAAAGTCGTTCGGGGTTTTCATAAAACATAACCATCGTTGATGCCCCAAAAAGCAACAATGCTAAAAAGACAAAGTTGAATCTTGCCAGTATTTTTCTTTTAATAGTTAACATCCCATTGTTTGTTAAAAAATAAATCCGCTAAGACATTTCCTCCAGTTTTGTGCGTTGCCGGCTTTTCGACAATGGCCACATGTTTACGCTTACTTTCGTTGAGCTGTAACAAAGCCTGCCCAACATCAAAAAAATGTCTTGTTCTTTTTTCATATTGATAATCTGTTGGAATCTTGATCTCGTCAATTCGCGCTCCACGCAGATAATGATGTAAATAATTGGGATTGTCTGCACCGATAATATCTGCATAGATATTCAGTTTACGATTTTCGTAGCGATGGCAGATCATTTGACAGGCCTTCAAAAAATCTTCTGACTGAAGATCGTTGAGCTGGTCCTCCAATGTGATTCCTAACAATTCACTGATTGAAGTGCTACTTTTATTCCCATAAACCAGAATGACGTCAAGCTGCTCAGCCTTCGACTGTTCAATACTATGGATTACAAAAAAAAGTGAATCAATTGTAAAATCACTTGGAATCAATATTCTTGTCGCTTTTGCCATACCCAATTATTTTTTAGCAAAGTTAGTGGGTGCACATGGCAACGGAATGAAGCTAGAATTAGCTTTTCATTAGAATTTTAAGAGACTTATTAAAATGGGATTAAAAATAACAAGGAAATTAAAATGGGATTAAAACCGAATATAAGTTGGCAATTCAATTTCAACAGTTGTACCTTCTCCGACGACGGAATTAACCTTTAATGTCCCGCCATGGAGCTTTATAATATTTCTCGCCAGAGGCAAACCAATGCCATATCCATCTATCCCACTGGTATTGGAAGCTCTAAAATAGGGATCATAGATATACTCCAATTCGTTGGAAGGAATACCAATACCATTATCTTTTATCAGAATAAATACTTTATTGTTCAACGCCCCAAGGGCGATATAAGCGGTTCTATTGGAAGAATACTTACAGGCGTTGCTAATAATATTGGATAGCGCAAGCTGTAGTAAAATTGCATTTCCATTGACTTTAAGCCGCATACTGTCATCGGGTAACAGGCTAAAATCTGTTGTAATTTTAAATTTGTCATTAATTGCCTTGACAGTTAGCTCTGCATCCATTACAATCTGATCAATACGTACAGGATTTAATGTTGTCGAATTACTAACAAAACCTGTACGGGCCAACAACAGCAGTGCTTTGGTCTTTTTCTCTAAATGCTCCGCCGATTCTATAATTTTAACTAAGGTACGCTGATACTCTTCAATTGTTCTTTCCTTTGACAAGGCTAAGTCAGCCTGTCCGATAATCGAAGTCAGCGGAGTATTCAATTCATGTGAAGCATTACTGATAAAATTTTTCTGGGTTTCAAAAGATGTTTCCAAACGCGTCAGCATACTATTGAACGTACATGCTAGGTCCTGGAGCTCGCCCTTATATTTTTCCTCATCCAGACGTTTGTCCAGGTTCTCAGAGCCGATTTGCTGGACTTCCTTCATCATGGTCAGAATAGGTTTTAAGAATGAGCGCTTCATGAAAACAGAAACAACCAAAATAAAGAGTATCCCCAAAATCAGACTAATAATAAGCAGATTACGCAGATAAACCAAATGATGTGTGTAAAAATAGTTTTCAGCGGATGCTCCGACGATATAATGCTTATTGTTTTTTGAAAAGTACTTTGTGGAATAAAACTGATGTCCGGCTTTAAAATTCGATGTTCCGGTCTTGTTGATTTTATCCCATAACTCAGGATTGAATCCTTGACTTTGCACAATTTTGCCATTCTTATCAAATTCAACCAAAAACTCATGCTGATTGTTCAGACTTTCTATAAAATCCAAGCTCCATTGATCTGTTTGTGAAGCGGATTTGCTATTGAGGAATTTCTCCGCGGCAATATTTCTTCGCAGATCCAGGCGTTTGTAAAAATCCGTAAAAGCAAAGTTAGTAATGGAATAAAAAATAAAGCCTACGAAACAGCTCACATAGATGACTAATATTGTTATGAGATAGATGAGTTTCCTATTGTAATTATTCATTTTTACCTATTCAGTATTCTTTGTCTATTCAGTCTTCGATTTTTAACACATACCCCATTCCGATAACGGTATGAATGGCCTTTCTGCTCGTTACCTTCTCGATCTTCTTCCGGAGGTAATTAACATATACATCAACGACATTCGATCCGATATCAAAATTAATTCCCCATATTTTATCCAGCAATTCACTTCGCTCAAAGACTTTCTTAGGACTTTGGATAAATAGTAAAAGTAATCTATACTCCGTGCTCGTCAAGTTAAGCTCCTCTCCGTCACAATAGGCTACTTTTTTGTAATCGTCAATCGAAAGAAACCCATAACGGAAAGTATCTTTTGGAACTAGTGCTTCGCGTTGGCTCGCCTGAACGATGGATTGCTGCCTACGGATCAACGAACGTATTCTCGCTTTGAGTTCGATTAATTTAAATGGCTTAGAAAGGTAGTCATCGGCGCCATTATCAAGCCCTAGAACAACATTTTCGGGTGTTCCCAGTGCCGTCAACATCATAACGGGCAAATCCATATATCCCCATTGTCTGATCTGTTTGCAGATGTCAAGTCCATTGGTGCCGGGCAAAAGAATATCTAAAAGAACAAGCGCGACATCCCGCTTGGCCAATAGTTGCTCAAGCCCTTCTGCGCGCCCAAGATGAATGACCTTATAACCTTCTTCGCCCAACCCCTGTACGATCAGATCTGCAACGTCCTGCTCATCTTCAACTAGAATAATTTTTTGCTCCTCTGTATTCATAATGTGTATTTCCCGTTTTCGCTCATCGACAAACCATAAAAATACTGTTTTGATCCTACAGACACAAATCTCCGGGCTAAGATAAATTCGGGCGCCAGAATAGATACGTCAAAAAAAATCTTTTCACCATCATCTCATCAGAAACAGGAGTAAAAATTGAAAAACGAGGTTTGCTAAACAATCAGGGGATGGCAGTGGGATTGTGGACGGTTTCTCCTGTCAGATAAACCCGGATATAAGGTAGGGGCACGTGCTGTAGATCGTTTAAACTATCTTTATCTCTTTTTTAATTTACTTGGAGGAAATCCAAATTTCCGTTTAAAAGCATCTGAAAAATGGCGCTGATTTTTATATCCAATAGCATCAGAAACTTCACCAATAGCCATGTTTTTGTCTAAAATGAGCTTTTTAGCATACTCCATTTTTGCATCGTTCCAAAAACCAAAAACTGTTGTACCAAACAACTCCTTAAATCCCTTCTTTAATGTAAACTCATTTGTGCCGACCAGATGGGCCAGGTTGACAAGAGTGTTATTTGAATCCATATTATTCAGTAAAAATTCACGGACTGCATAGATCTTTTCAACATCAGGCTTTCTCAGGGTCGTATCGGAAATGCTGTTGTCAGCTAACTGCTCCAGCTGAAGCAACAATAATTCCAAGATCTTCGCTTCGAGAAATATTTTTTTAAAAACACCCTTACGTTCGCAATTTATAATGCTATTAATAATAGCATGCATTTCATGCGTAATTCTTCTATTAATATCCGTCATTAAGCCAGATCTCCCCTTTTCAATAATATTTCTAAAGTCATCAAACAAGATTGAATTATCGGGCAGAAATTTCTTAAAAAAATCAGGGGATAAATTTATCTCACATAATTGGAATTCTTCTCGCTCCCATTGCATATGGCCGCAGATTGAATTGCCATAAAGGATATTGTGTTGGTAAGCTTCAAAATCTATGGTTACGGCTAATGTCTCCCCAGTTGCTCGACTTCTACCCTTCAACGCAAAATGCATTTCAACGGTTTCAAAGTCACTTTCAAAACGAAACAGTATCCGTTCGTGCAGATTTGCATGACCAAAGCCAATATGGATTCCATCAAAAAAGATCTCTTTGTAATAGCCATCACCAAATGGAGCACCCATATGTGTGACACATTCCTGAATACCGGCATCAATTGAAAAGAAAGTCTGTGGATAATTTTTCTCCAACAATAAACTAGCCGAATCAATGTCATAAAGTCTTAATCCCATTCCATATTTCTTTAAGTTTCAACTATTCCTTTTCACGGACTTTTTAATCCTCATTACATACCCTACAATGGCACTATATCTGTTATCTTTGGCTAAATTACAATTTATTTAGAATGATTCTTAATTAATTAACAACTTAAGGTATGCGAAATAAAAAAATTGAAACTAAACTGTCATTAATCCAGGATTTAGACAGCCAACTGCTCCCAGATAGCATTTATAATAATATCAAAATAGGCAATCCCCTAGCTAGTAAGTTGGACGTTATTCTTGCCGCAGAAAAAGCCATGGTACTGGACTTTGCCTGGGAATTCCCGAATGGTTTGAACACCTTGGTCAATGATGAGCACTATCCACTTTCGGCCCATCAAAAACAATGTATCAATTTGGCCCGCATATTTTTAAAAAATATACAAAACACGACACCTGACGCTAATATTTCGAGCTCGGATGTACTCTAGAAATCTATCTGCAGGAAAGTAAAAAAGGGGATAACGAATTGGGAAGATCGAGTTTTGTTAATATTTTGATTTTCTATAATTAAAAAATACACATAATACAAACGCGTCGAAACTGATCTATAAGTCTTCTCATATTATTTATCAAAATGAAACATTACCCCCCATTTGAAGAGTCAAATGGGGGTAAGCAAAGCATGTAGACTATAGATGTTTGCAGACACTAACGCGGCAAACTTTCAGGTCGACGCATTCGATAAGAAGTTGCTGTGATGGCATGTAAAAATGCTTCAATATCCTTTATTTCCTCTTTATTAAGATTCAAAGGTTGCATTAAAGGATCTGTAACTGGATAAAGTGGATCTTTGGCCTTTTGTTCTGGTTTCGCCGAGTTCATTTGCATCCCACTGTTATACATGTTCAACAAACCTGTTATATTCCAGAATAATCCATTGTGCATCCATGGATCAGTATTCATAACATCCCGCAAGGATGGTGTCCTAAAACGCCCTACGTCAGCTGGATCTTTGGTAATCTCATACCGTCCTAGGTCCTGATATTTACGCTTGTAATAGGTCAGTCCAATGTTATGATACGCTTCATCCGTAAAAAACTGACCATTGTGACAATTCATACACCTCGCTTTTGTTCGAAAGAGATGTAATCCGCGTACTTCTTGCTCGGATAGCACCTTATAATTACCGTCCAAAAACTCGTCGAAGCGACTTCGTCTACTTGTTAACGTCCGTTGAAAAGCGCCTAAAGCCCTTAAAACCTCTGGCATCGAATAATCTTCATCTCCAAAGGCCGCTAAAAACAGCTTGTTATAGGCTGGGATAGCTTTTAATTTTGGAATCAATTTGGTCAGTTCCATGTCCATTTCATGGTGTGCTTCGATAGGACCCAACGCCTGCTCTTCCAGCGATTTGGATCTTCCATCCCAGAACAGTTCTTTTCGCGCATACACATTCAAAAGTGATGGTGTGTTTCGCGTTCCTTCCAAATGGTCGTTGCCAACCGGAACCGTCAGTTTATCTGCCCATGATGTCTGGGGATTGTGACAGCTGCTACAGGAGATCTGGTTGCTACCGGAAAGAATTGGGTCAAAGAAAAGATATTTTCCCAACTTGACATCTGGCTTTTCCATCAAAGAGAAATAACTTGTATCAATTTTGGGTAGTGACTCAAATTCTTTCCAGCTGACGCCGGCATCAATTGTCGGTTTCGGCCACTCGCTTACCGGTCTTCGATAAAGCAACTGCAGTTCTTCATTCCATGCTTTTTGTTGATCTTTCATGGAAAGTAAGCCAACAAGCCCGAGGGTACCGACCAATACTACAAAATGTTTTTTCATGATTAAAACAACCTTAAATATCTTAAAATACCTACTGCTCTTTCACAGCGGTATAGATCTCATTTAGAAAATATATGAAACACCCAATTTGCCTAGAAACCTATCTCTACCAGGTAAGGTCAACAAGTCATAATTCAATGACATTAGATCGCCCCGATGCTGATAATACACCTGAAATTGTACACTCCAGTCTGTTTTACGCCGATGAGTTATCCATACCCATGATGTTTCCCACATGCTGCTTGAAGCGGTCTCATAGAGGAAATCCTGATAAAGAATCTGCTTCGCAAAATTGCCTGTATTCAAATCCGACACATTTAAATCGTTCACGGGAGACCATTGTCTTGAAAAACAAAAAGACCCCAATAAATCAGATCGCTCATTTATCCGAAATCTGCGGTTTAGACCGATACCTGCTTTGATCTGATCGACATCCATTTCATTACCAGTCACTCCATCTTTTTTTCTAAAATTCTGCACAGCTATACTCCCTTCGGTCTGAAACTGACGAAAACCAAACAAGCCCTTGATTTGCATCTGATTTTGCTGATAGGTATAATTATTGGATAAATAGGTATAATTAAAATCTGTCCCTTCTTCGACCTGCCCCGTTAATACCAGTTTCAGTGATTTCTGGTTCTGCATCTGGCGGCTCCATAAAAAATCTATTGAACTGATATCCTTTGTATAATCATTTAACAATAAATATGTCTGTTTAGAATTATCATTTCTTCTGAAAGATTGCTTTTCATTTATATAGCGTCCGTTTAGATAGATCTTATCTGCTCCATTGGGTTTTAACAGCAGATGTCCACCAATTCCAGTCCGATTGATGATATCATTGTAGTTAATCTCGCTTATCCTTTCGTGTGCATTTCCAAAACCGTTCATTATCCAATTGACATACAATGGATCTTCGGTATTTTTAGTATATTTTTCATTTTTATAGCCTACATTTACCCGTTCAGAGCCGTAGCCCCAAATACCCGAAAGATGATAAGAAATCTTTGGGAGATTGTGTCCGACACTGAGTTCAAACTGTAAATTCATGTCTTTAACATCACCCCTTGGATCATTATTGGAGTAATGAGAACCTAACCTATATTCAATCCCCAAGGAAATGGGTAGTTGATTATTTAGGAATGCATGCTGAATCCCCGCATCCAGTTTATATGTTTCCCGATTATATTTGTTCTTTTTCAGGGAGCCAAAATAAACCGGAGCGTCTTCATTCCATCGGGATTGATGACGCCTGGCAGTGCTATCCTCCGAACTCCGGTCGTAGGAAAATCGTCCCCAAAAATTAGTCTTTTGCCATTGTGTTTTCCCTTCTGTATAAATGCCGGTCTGTTTTAGTTCATTTGCACCCTGAGCAGACTGAAAACTTCCTTTGGCAACCATTTGTTGAATCCCCAGTATAGAAGACTTGTCCTTCATTTCCTCAGAAATCCACACCCTATTTCGGGTGGCCATATCACGAGATAGAATAGATGAAGGTTGGTACCAGTAAAGTGTCGCTGTCAATGAATCCACCACTGCACTTGATTTTATCTGTCCTTGCACAGCAATGGAGCTAAGGAAAAATACGATAGCGGAAGTAATAGTTTGAATACTTTTCATCTATTTAAGTGTTTTATTGATGACCTTTTCAAGGTATAAATGAGCGTTTAGATGGAAAATCATCTGGAACGGTCATCAGCTATTAGTTCAAATTCCATCCGCTTGACAGTAAGCAGATGGAATAGAATTGCATCGCACATTTTAATCCACAAATCCAAATGGGTTTGCTTTTATGACGACAAAATCCGCTGTAGAATTATTTGTATCCTTCAACTTTCGAACGCCATTAGTGGTTTTATCGGTTTTTCGAATCACGGATTGTGATGAGTAACCGCCGAGTGTTACGAATGTAAAACCTGCATCTAAGGCCGGGGGAAGTTTTTTAGGAATTCTATCGTCTGTCGTATTAGGTTGCACATCTACTGCATCCATAATCCAATTGACAGGCAACTGTCTGTATTTTTTTGCTGTAGAACTTGGTGGATTTATCGACGGTTCAGGATAGCTGGGAAGGTTCGCTACTGCGGCACGATCAGCATGTTTAAATATCACGTAAGCATCCCGCCCTAAATTATCTAAAATCCAATCGTTGCTCACATAATCCACTATCTGAACATTAGGTACCGTCGGATTGTCAATATCAGACGCGAATGGTTCGTTCCCTGGAATATCACCGTAATATACTTCGAAGCTTGCGTTGCTCAGGTCAACCGTCAGTTCAGGTTTTTTAATGGTCACTTCTTTTCCGTTATTTCCGACAAACGGTACTTTATGGTTTAAAGCATTCTGCGCAATCACAATACTTTTACCAGGTTCTACCGGGTAACTTTTCCCATTTCCCGGAATCA
>NZ_JBCNKE010000001.1:0-940303 GCF_039596235.1 Sphingobacterium sp. | reverse complement strand
CGTTTCAGGTAAGAAGGGGGAACTGGAACGTATCAGATTTGAGTATAAACTGGATGAAGATAAGCTAACCAGGAAATTTGTCCTTGAGCCCGCTATCGTGGAAGAGTTTATGGAAGAGTTTGATCTGGCCACAACTATGGATGACCAAAAGATTGAGATGGTACTGAGCAATAGAGACACCAGCAAGTGGCATATCTATATTTAACTCAAGAATGATTTGAAATATTCATAAGCTGTCGTTAGTGGTAGCTTATGTTTTAAACAAAAAACAACCTGTATGAAAAGAATATTGATTTCAATCCTGTTGCTGTTATTCACATTAGTATTGAGTTACGCCCAGTCAATTTCATATTTTGGGAAAAAGGCCGACTTAAAACCTGATCATTCCTACCGAATTGAGGAGATAGTGGGAGGGGATACTGTTATACTTAAACTAAAATTAGGTCGTAGAACTTTTTCTAAGAATGTCGCATTTAAGTTGGAACAATCATTTTTGACTAAGCTTCAGGAAATTGATAGAAATAATAAGGAGGTTGTCAAAAGAAACTACTTGGAAAATACTTCGGAAGCAGTAACTCTCTACTTCGATCATCATCATACGGAAATATATAACGACCAATTTCTAATTCAGGGTACTGTTGATGTACAAAGCCTTCTAAGCCGGTTACATTTAACTGAAGCTACCTTTTACCCGGATAATGCTGAAGCATTTGCAGTTTTTGACTATTCATTTGGAAGGGAGTTGACACAGTATGTACTTACAATAACCTATAACATTAAAGGTGAAATAGTTTCATTTTCTATGAATAGTTAGTGCAAAGAAGAATAAATAAACTACCTTTTTACTTTTGTTTTTTATTTCCTTACGAAATACTCAGTCTATAAACCAAGTGAATTTTTATGACGTTTGAATGTTTTGCAAGTAGTCAGAATAATACAAATTTGACTTTGCCACAAATTAAAAGAGTAAGTAAGGATGTTTTGCCGCTTATTTTATTTTTGGAATCCAATTTTTTTAAAAGAATTAGAGTTGATGGAGCTTCTGGACTAAGAATTTATTTTGTAGAGAATCTTATTGATGAAGAAGTGCAAGGTCCATTCAAAGGAATTCAATCTTGGATAAATTATTATATGCCGTTTAATTTTACCGAGTATTTCAATTTGAAAAATAGTCATTCAAAGAAACTGTTTCTAATTGATAAAATAAAAGCAGGTATTTTAAATATTGCTAATCAATTTAACTGGAACAGGGACCTCTTCTTACAAATCTTTGATGAAATTGATGCTTTGGAGGGTAAGCTAATAACATATTCTAAAAAGTATCGCTTAAAAGGGCTAAAAACCCAAGCTCAAATAGAGATTTGTTGTGAGACCGGATATTATCAATACAACTTATTATTGCTTGAAAAAGATAGTGTGATTAGCAAACATCATATAGTCACTTTAAACGCATATTACAATATCTTTTTTGAGGGTAACCGCATAATTTCTGAGATGAAATGGGAGGATGAGAACACCTTCGTTATTCTTGGAAAGAAAGGTGAACTGGAACGTATCCGATTTGAGTATAAGTTGGAAAAAGATACTTTAACCAGGATATTTACGGTGGAACCCGCTATCGTAGATGAGTTTATGGAAGAATTTGATCTCGCAACAACTACTGATGAACAAAAGATTCAAATTATTTTGAACAATATGGATACAGGTAAGTGGCATATCTATATTTAATTTCAAAATATGTCTTATCTTGAATTGAAAAGGAATAAAAATTAATCAGATGGAGGATTTTAGTTATGCTTGATAAAAGCCTAATAATCTACGGATTTTGGAGTAATAAGTAAGTGAAAACAGGCGGAAGCATTCTTGCTTCCGCTATTTCGTGGAAGATCATACTGTTTTTGATTTGCTCAAATCCGTCGTTTACATCAAAATAAATGTCGTTCATATAACAAATTAAGCCAAAGGCTGGGATAATTTTAAATTCCCTCAAATTATCCTCAGCTATGAAAATTGGAGTATTTGACCAGGTTATTTTCCGAATTCCACAGTTCCCTGTTGACGCGACATTCGAAGACAGCTGGGACGAGCTTAAACTATCCATTAAGGAATCTTCACCCAATTTCTATGAATTGGTCGGGAAATTGACTGCATCAGAAATTGCCCTACAACCTGAGCCAGTTCAGTTTACCATTGCAAAATACTTTAATCGTGCCCGTTTTCGACCAACCCCTTATGGGACATTTGCCAGTGTTGGAACTTGTCCAATCCGAAGGGAAAAGGTCAGCAGTATAATAATTGACGACAAACGACAAAAGACAGTATTTACAGACTGGAGCCAGACCGAAAAGTATCTTGATACATGGAGATCAGTACCGAAAAGCCAGCTTAGACTGCAGTCCAACACAACATGGTATGTTAGGGGAGATGTGATCAGATATGTGTACAGAAACGGAGACCGATTTGAGCTGAGCGAGATTGCCTATTATCCCGAAATTGAACAAATCCTTAAGCAATGTGATGATACCATTAACTACGATCAACTGCTGTTGGAAATACTGGGGGCAGAACTCGAAAGAGAAGTAGTCGAGGAACTGATTGAAGAGTTGATTAGTTCCCAACTGATCCTGACCAGCAATCATCCGAATATATTAGGCAAAGACTATTTTGCCCGAATTGGAAAGAAAGATGACCATAACAACCAAAAGTACACACTCTGTACAGCGCCATTGCATTCAGGATCAATACATTCAGGAATTACTAAAAACATACAGGAACTGATTACATTTTTAGAAGGAAAGATTGGTATTCCTGCCCGAACGGAAACCTTAGCCACATTTATCAGTGCATTTCGGAAAAAATATGATCAACAGGCCATTCCCATTATGGAAGCACTTGATCCCGTTACAGGTATCGGTTATGGAGATATGGAACAGCAATTGCAGGAATCCCCAATTGTCCAGCAGATCCTACAGCATAAGAAAGAGTCCGGGAGAAAAGCAGAAGAATCTGAATTTGGAAATGAACTATTGAAATACCTGGCTAAAACTAATTCATTTGATCAAATAGATCTTGCGGAAATTGATATGCCCGCTAGGACAACAGAAAGATTGCCCCTTCCGAACACCCTAAGTGCATTATTTAAAATCATTGACGGAAATATAATACTAGATCATTTGGGAGGAGCAACTGCAGCTTCGCTCTGTGGGCGATTTAACCTGGCAGATGATCAGATACAGGAATTGGGCAAATTAATTGCAAATACGGAGCAAAATGCCAATCCCGATGTACTGTTTTTTGATATTGGCTATATGGGAGAACCCTCGGTGGACAATATAAATAGACGGAGAACTACTTACGACTTCGAGGTGGGCATCCTCAGTTTTGGAGATAGATCAACCCGGTTGAAATTATCCGATATATACCTGAAAGTGGAAGGACAGGAGCTATTTTTATTTTCAGCATCCCTTAAGAAAAGACTTGTTCCCCGTTTATCTACTGCTTATAATTATACCCGTTCAGATCTTTCCCTGTTTCGGCTGTTTTGTGATTTGCAGAGCCAGGGTTTACGCCATAGTATAATGCCAGACTGGAAAAGGATCTTTTCAGGACTGGATAAGACACCACGAATTAGTTTTAAAAATATGGTTCTGCAACCAAAAGGAGCAGAGGTTACTTACAAGCCACATTTTGATCAGGATTCCGAATTTGAACGCTATTTAGCAGATTTGAAATTAGGTAGATATATTAAAGCCGGATATGCAGATCAGACGCTACAGATTGACAGCCTTAGCATTGAGGATCGATCCCTTTTACGGTCTATACTGAAAGTAAAACAGAGATTATGGTTACAGGAAGCAATTGTAGAACAAATGCCGGTGATAAAAGATCTGAACGGCCGGGGATTCAAAAGCGAGTTCCTGCTATCCTTTTACCATAAACAACAGATTTATGCGCCAATAAAAAGCCTGCAATCACAGTATTCTGCCATTCGAAGTTTTATTCCTGGAGGAGAGTGGCTCTATTACGAAATCTATTGTCATCCTGCAGTAAGTAATGATCTTTTAGGACATATAAGTAGTCTAATCTTAAGCCTCAATAATCATATAGACTGCTGGTTTTTTATCCGCTATGATGAAGGAGGAAATCATATCCGCTTAAGGATAAAAGGAAAAAGCCTCCAAGACAACTTTAAGATATTTACTGACTTTGGCCGATTCTCTCAGCCTTTATTTTCATCTGGCTTAATTGGAGACATTAAGATCTGTACCTACCAACGGGAGCTCGAGCGATATGGAACTGCCGATATAGAAAACGTAGAAAAGCTGTTTTGCATAGATTCCAATGCTGTGATTGAAATACTGTCCACTGGCCTGGAAGACATATTGATTTATGATTCAGTAATAGAAAAGATGAAGCGGGTAGGGACATCCATTTTTGGCTACACCGGTCTTGCAAGCCTGCTTAAGGTAAACCTCTCCTGGATGGCAGCGGAACATAAAATCAGCACAGTAATTTATAAACAGATCAATAAGGAATATTTAAAAAAGGCCAGGAATGCCGATTTCGCCTCAAATGAGAAAACGTGGACACAAAATAGTGCCCTTTTTGTTGACTGCATGACCAAACTCCTTAAAACGGTAGAAGCGCGAAATCAAATGCGGCTATTTACTGACTTGTTTCACATGCATATAAACCGATGTTTCGCAGATAATCAGCGCGTACACGAATTTCTGATCTATGAAAACCTCTCGAAGGAATTAAAATTGCAAAGGTTTAGGCCAGTATCACTGAATCATTCAGATAATAGTTCCTTAGGGTTTTAAATGTGACACCAGTTCATTTTTGTAGACCCTACCTACCGGAATCTGTGCACCATTAGTCATTTTAACTGATAGAGCAGTACCACTTTCCAGGTGTGCGAGATTGATTATATACGATTTATGTATCCTTAAAAACCTGTCGGCAGGCAATTGCGCCGACAGCTGGTTCAGCGTGCCATAGACCATAATCTTTCCCGTCGATAAGTATATCTGAGTGTAATTGGAATCTGCTTCCAGGTATTCAATATCACTCAAATTGATCCGGTTCCAGCTGGATTTACCACTTCCTTTTATGTAGATTTCCTGCCGTATAGGTGCAATGTTACCAGGGAGATTATCCTTCTGGATCAGGTTACGGACCTTGTCAATAGCTGCCAGAAAACGGGCAGGTTTGATAGGTTTAAGGAGATAGTCAACCGCACCCAGGTCAAATGCTTCAAGGGCAAAATCTCTGTGTCCGGTAGTAAAAATAACCTTGGTTTTGCTTTCCAGCATACCGGCTAGTTCAACCCCGGAAATTCCGGGCATCTCTATATCCAGGAAAAGGAGATCGATATCAAGCTTTGCCTCCCGATAATCCTTCAGGAAACGCAAAGAACTGGTTTCAGTACCCATCAGCTGCAAACCTTCAGTACTTTCAATAAGGATCTTTAAGACTTTGAACTGAGAAGGAAGGTCATCAACAATGTAACAGTTAATCATGGTCGATAAGTTTGATTTTCAGGTAGAGGGTGTACATACCATCCTTAATGCCTTCTTGCAGCTCAAAACGACCCGGAAAGTAATATTTAAGTCTTTTGCGCAGATTTGCCATACCGAGCTTACGTCGTTTCTTGTATTGGATTTCATTTGGTTTGTTATGAATATTAATCAGAAGTCCGTCCGTTCGCCCGGAGATCTTTACAATCGGCCTCGCAAATTCATCCTCAAAATCACCATGCTTGAAGAGATTTTCAATGAGCGGAACAATAAGATTGTGAGGGAAAGGTAAGTCCATCAATTCCCTTAAAATGCTAAATTCAAAGTGTCCAATGGTCTTTCCCTGTTCCTGGTACAGTTCAATGACATGGAACAATAGTTCTACCTCATCGGCGAGCGTAGAAACAGATAGCGGATCGCTGCGGAGCATGATATGCTCCTGTATTTCGGAGAGCTGGCATACCAGTTTGGAAGACTGCGGAGCTGTTTCCATAATATCGCCTTGCACAGTATTAAGGATATTGACCATAAGGTGCGCATCCATTTGTACTCCCAGTAGATGAGACTCCAGTTGTGCATTTTGTTTTTTTGCCAATAAAAGGTTTTTCCTGTCCATTTCCCTTTCTTTATTGCGCTGGAGCAATAATTTAGCTCCGAAATATAGCAAGGCATATACAGAGAGATATCCGTGGCGATATAACGATGTCAGAAAAGCAACAAGGATCTGCCTAGTTGATAAGTCTTTGCCAGCAATAAAATATGCAATGACCATTACCAGTACAGTAACTATTGCCGCAGCCGTTAACCAGAATACTATCGCAATCAGTTTGTATGGCAATCCCGTTTTTGGTTTTGTAACAAAAGGCAGGATCAACGTAACTGACAGCACAACATATATTAAGTCGAGTAGATAGTAAAGGAGAAATATTACCATCTTGGCTCCAGTGCCTAATTGCACAACATGCTGATACTCCAAAGATATATATACGGTCAGGAATAATAGGACAATAAAGCCTAACATTATTTTGCTGGTCTTGTCACCAGCAGGCCTGTTGTTGTTCGCAGAGGAAAATGTGCCGTTCATATAAAAGAATTTATAAAGGGTAAGTAGATAGTTATTTTTATATCATACTTAATTATTAAACATGGTATGAAAAAGAACAAATTATCATTGAGAAGACGTTCCGTCTTCATGTTTGCCGCTAAAAGTAACACTGGCAGCAACCAGGCTCCATCCACATCAGCAACGGGCCATCCAACCGTTACTTTTCTTTGCATGGGCTAAACCCTAAGTCAATTTGGTAACAGGAAGCCGGGAATTATGCCCGGCTTTTTTGCTGAGCCAAAATTTATTTTATGTCGTTCACATAGCAAAACATGTCGTTCACATAGTATTTCCTACCGTTCACATAAAGGTTGAATTGTCCAATTTCTCGTGTTAATTTTTCGATAGTTTTCTGTTTTAATTTTGGTATTGAAATCAGTTAGAAGTTTTGTTAAATCTCTAAATAGTGAGAAATAAAATTAAACGATGATGGACTTGGTACCCGATAATTTTGTCCAGGCACCACGTGTCTTTCAGGATAGAATGCAATAAAATAGGTTGTTTTCTAATATTGCAGATAGGGTTATATGATGTAAGCGCAGGCATTATAAAGTTGTTAAAATTTTAACAATCGCACAAGTAAGCATAGATTTATTAACACAATATTGTGAAATACCTGTACGAAGTAGTGAAAAGACTAAAGGTGAATTGTTCATATTAAAGCATAAATACTTACGTAAGAAGGCGTAGCCGAAAACCTGTAGAAAAGAGTAGGCCCAATTTTCCTTACCTAAAAACCGGTTGCCTTGTAACTGGTCCTTAAGTTTTACTTCCTTAATTATTTAAAATTTAAAGACATGAAAAAATTAATTTTATCAACAGCCGCTCTGATGCTGGCTACAGCATTCTCTTTTGCAGGTACTCCTGAAACAAAATCCGAAGCAAAAGCAAAACCTGAAGTAAAAACCGAAACCACAACCCTGGTGTATCACTATACTGGTAAAGATGCCCAAGGTAGAATCGTTTTCCAGGAAGGCCCAGCGACCGATTGTAATAACCAGGGTAGCGTACCTTGCCTATGGGAAACGTCATCGCCGATGAGCTCTCCTCAAACAGAGGCATATATAAACAGTAATGCTACGGTTATTGAAACACGTAACTAAGTCTGTTAGCAGCATTATAATGGAGGAGCTTTTGCTCCTCCAATTTTAGTTAAGGTATTTGTTCAGTGTATTTCGCAATAATTCAGTTGTTGTCCTTAAGGTAATGTTATTATACTCGAGAATGTTTCCATTGGGATCAACAAGTAAAACGAATGGATAAATATCAATACCGATGTCTTCAGCAAACTTGTGGCGATAAGCTAAAGGACCTGTGTTTAAGTTTATAACGCGTTCATTTGTATAACGGTTTAATGGTATTGATTTTTTCCATCTATTGAAGTCCCGATCTGCTGATATGGAAACAACCGCAAATCTTGGATCGTCTTTAAATTCTTCTTCTATATGCGAAAGCGTATTTTGGTAATACCGCAGGCAGCCACCACATCCAATATACCAAAAATCAATGAGTAGGTATTTTCCCCTATATTTTTTAAGGTCAACTTTATAACCTGAGGTATCCAGAAATGTATATCCGGCCAAATTTCTACAGGTCTGTTGTAAAAATTTTTCCAGCAATAGATTATAGGGAAAGGTCTTTACCGTATTCTTCAGTAAGGGAAATTCTTTTTGATCACTCGTTATCCCATATTGTTGTAACAGAGATATTAGGATGGATTCCTTTTGTATTCCTGAAAAGTGGTTCGATACCTCAACTATGGATTCCTTGAGTATCGGTTTGTTATTTTTCAATAATGCAGTCACATAAAACAGTCCACCTATAAACTTTTGAAATTTCTGTGACGCCGCCATTGCTTCGGCAACGACCGGAAATTGCTTCACAGGAAGAAGCAAACGGTGAATACTGTCTAAAAGCTCCTTTCTTTTTTCAGCACTTTCCTTTGCATTGTTTAACTTTAAGTAGGTTAAATTCTCAATTATTGGTTCATATCTGCTCATTAATATATCCGTTTTTAATACATCATAAACGACAGCTGTAATCATTTCCTTTTTAGTATTCAAAACAGAAATTAGCCGGTATTCCTTAGTTTCGAGATATTGTAGAGAGTCAGTATCCGTCCATTTTTTAGTTTCGGTAGTAAGAGCTTCGTCGTATATTTTTCTCAACTCCTTTCGGATTGCGTACTGTAGATTGTACTTTTCTGAACCTGGACCGGTAAACAAAGCATTCGATTCATAATCATTGAGTAGCTGATTGTCTTCTACCTTGAGCATAATTTCATCCCCTTTTTCCCAGTAGAGTTGATTGGCGATCATTCTATGATCGTTTTTCTTATGCGCCTTGTATTTTTCTATTGATATTGATCCAAATTCAAATTCCTGTTCCATATCGAATGAACAAATACCATTCTGGTCCACAATTGCCATTTGAAGGAATTTAATGGACTCGTGTGGTTTGAAGTACAACGTTAAGGTGTCTCCCGGTTTATTTAATGTATAATCGACCTTAACTTTTATGTTATGCTTTTTCTCAGGTTTCTTTTGTCCGTATCCCCATAAGCAGGAAACTAAGCATAGTATCGCTGGGACAAAGTGTAGTATTATCTTTTTCATATTATCTCTGATTTTGTTCCAATCCGCTCATTCTGATTTCATTATTAGGAATAGGTAAAACATATCTTGGGCTTCCAGGTTCGATGCTATATTGTTCCCCTTTGTACGTCCTGGTTATTGTTGTAGCAAAATTGGGGTCAAGGTTTAATCGTCTGAGGTCTTCCCACCGGGTATTTCCTGTACGAGGTAATTCTTTCCTTCGCTCCCTCAAAATGATTTTGAGTAGTGCTAGCTGATTATCTTCTGTTATAGTTGGGGCTGTTCCTGTTTTATATCGAAGGGAAAGTAATTTGTTCAAATCTGTTCTGGCCTGGGCTAATAAATTTAGTCGTGCATTTGCTTCCGCTCTGATTAGATATACCTCATTCGTACCGATTCCTGAAAAATCTGTCCGTGCGCCGTTGTAGGATCCTACAAAATTTAAGCGGTTTGCAGATTTCCCAAAGAAGAATGTTTTACGAAGATCATTATCTTCATACAGGTTATATAGATCCTGACTGGCCTGAATTCCCTGACCCAAAAAAGCCTGATCGAAATTATTGGAGTATTTAAATGCATAAAATAGTATTTCAGGATTTCCGACTCCATTAGCTTTAAATCTAAATGCCATTGAAGTGGATACCTGGCTTGGATCATTAAAATCAATTAAGGTTGATTTCAGGGAAAGAGCAGAGTCTGCATAGAGTTTGGCGTTCTGATAGTCCTGCATATTAAGGTATACCCTTGCCAGCATTGCCAGTGCGCTTACTTTTATTGGTCTGGTATAATAGGGGGCAGTAGCGGGCAAAAGGGATGATGCCTGTTTCAAGTCCGAAATAATCAGGTTATACACCTCTTGCAGATTTGATCGCTGGGAAAGCATATTTACATCTGGCTGGGTTCTTATAGGCAAGCCTAATGCTGTACCAGCGCTTTGGCTTTCATATTGTGGGCAAAATACCTGGGCTGCGCTATAATAAGCATATGCCCTGTAAAATAAAGCCTGACCTCTAATATTGTTTAATGCATTATCTTTTTGACCTGATTTGTCAATTCCGTCCAATGCAATATTAGCGTATTCAATTACAGAATATGGGAAAGCCCACTGATTGGATGATTCATTATACCACGGAATATCTTTTTTCCATAAATATAAACTGAGTTCAAATTCCTGTAATGTTCCTGCAACATCATCGCTGATATAAATATTATCTGTTCCTGAATTACCAACATAGGAATAGCTTCTGTTCATCGTATTTGGATTGTCCAAAATAGCCTGAAAATCGGTGGGCGTTTGAGGTACCGATAGTCCCTTATCTGATTTTTGTTCCAGCCAGTCTTTTTTACAGGCAGAACTGGCTAAAAAGAAAGGCAGGCACAGTATGTATAATAAAATTCTCTTTTTCATAGTCTAAAAATTTGCATTAATACCAATGGAATAGGTACGGGGTACCGGGTAATTAATCACTGATGGATCAAGACCATTTTTATTTTTCCTCCAAATAATACCGACGTTATTAGCATAGAAAAACACATTCATTTTGATTTTCGGGGAATTAATTACCTTATTTAAATCATAGCCAAGCCTGATATCCTGAAGGCGTATATGATCTCCCGGAGTGATGAGTGCTTCGGAAAGCTGATAAAAATAAGTGCGTGTGTAGTTTTCAGGAAAGGAAAGAGAGGGAACATTTGTATGTTGCTCATCACCCGGTTTTTGCCACCTGTTTAAATAATCAGTATGACGTTGAAGCGTCAGCATGGAGGAATAATTAGGATCAATAGAACTTCTTCTAAAGACATAATCTAAAAAGTAGGTAATGTTAAAAGATAGGTCAAAGCCTTTGTAACTAAAGTCGTTCCTTAGAGAGCCAAATGAGGTTGGCGTCCTATTCCCAGAATAAACTATAAACTCTTCTTTAAGATTGGCAATTATAGATGCATAATCTTCGCTTTTTGCGCCTTCGAACCAGCCTACTGGATTCCCATTTTCTGGATTTAATCCTTCCCATTTATAGGCGAATAGCGCATTTAAGGGACGGTCAACCATTCCTCCGAAACCTGAAATGGATGAATAGGGGGTATCATATTTTAAGATTTTATCCCTTACCAAACTATATTGCACAATAGATTTCCATTGCAGTTCATTATTTAACCAGTTAACGGTAAGGTTTAGATCAAGTCCTTTAGTCCTTGTCTTCGCGGTATTTGCAGTATATGTTGTGAATCCGGTTTGGGGCGCCAATCCTGTCGGTTGTACTAGATCAATACCGGTTTTATGATAAAATTCTATAGTTCCGGAAACAATATTGTCTTTTGTCCTGAAATCAACACCCACGTTAAGATTTTTTACCCTTTCCCAGCTTAGCTCCGGATTAGGAGCGGTCAAATTCGTTATATTTGGAGCTCCCGTAAGTAACGCCGTACCGTAACGACCGGTCAGTAATGCGGTTCCAAATCGATAGGTATTACCATTAAATCCATAGGATGCCCTTAGATTTATATAGGGAAGGAAGCCCGATTGGTAAAAAGATTCATTGCTGATTTTCCATCCAGCTCCAACAGACCATAATGGGGTAAAGCGGTTATTCACTTTTGCTCCAAAAAGGTTTGCACCATCGGTTCTCACACTGGCCGTAAGCGTATAACGATCATTGTAGTTATAGGAACTATTGGCATAATAGGAAAGAAACCGATTGGTGATTCCATATATGCGTCCTGCTGGAGCGGGTAGTCTAGACGATCCTGCCGGACTTGTAGGAAAGGAGGTGACATAATCAAGCGCCATATTTGAAGTGCCGAACTGATCATCATATCCTAGTAAAGTCTGTCCGGTACCATCTGTCTTTAATTCTCTGGATTCAAATCCAGCTAAAGCTGTTACAGAGTGTTTTCCAAATGATTTATCATAATTAACCTGGCTTCTAAAATTCCAGGAAGTCCATGTATAATCATTTAAATCAAGTATATCTCCTTTGGGAAAATTACTGGTAATGGTTTTTGTCGATGGATTGTATACCGAAAACTTGTTATACAGATTTCGTACAAAGTATGTATCCTGTGTCTGTAGGTTACGACTTGATATTCTTTGCTCTTCAATTTGATAATTGATTGTTGCACTTAATTCAGGTAGTATTTTATAAGATGTACTGAGCTTTGCAAGAATGCTATTCACATTAGTCCGGTTATCGGCTAAGGCCAGTTCCTGTAATGGCCGGTATCTCCAGTCCTTAAATCCCTGCTCAATTGTTTGTGCTAAATAACTTTCTCTAAAACTATATAAAACATCGAGTGGATTGCCTTGCTCATCTGCCAACATTGTATAGGGCAGATAAGATCCTGAATATTTAGGGTTATTTATCGCATATTGACTGAATCGGTTATTTAAGTCACTATGGGATTGCGCATAATTTAGTCCGGCAATGATCTCCAGGTTTTTAATGGGACGATAAGTATTGAGCGTATTAATAGTTAAACGATCAGAACCATTACGAACCAGTTCATCTTTATTTTTATCGTATCCTGCACTAAGACGATAGGTGATATTAGAGGTACCGCCACGCATAGCTAGCGAGTATTGCTGCTTTAAAGCTTTTTGATAGATGTATCTGTCCCAATCCTTTCGAACATCTAAGTTCCTTAAGACATTGAGCCTTTTCTGACCTTCCGTATCAGTTATGGTACCTGCTTTGACCAGGTTCATTATTTCTACAGAAGGGCTTATCACCGGATATGAAGAATTATCCATAAGATCAGAGTCGAAATATCCCTGGTCAAAGAGATATTGCTCAATATCGATAAAATCTTTGGATGAAAGAAAGTTTTGATTGTAGTATACATCCGGCCTGTCTGCAACGGTAACATTAGACGAGAGGTCTATTTTAATGGCTTCATTTTGCTTCCCACGTTTTGTGGTAATCACGATTACACCATTGCCGGATCGGGCACCCCAGATAGATGCTGCAGTTGCATCTTTCAAAATGGTAATATTTTCAATGTCATTTGGATTGATTGAAGACAGTTCTCCTTCAAACGGGAAGTTGTCTAAAACGATCAGCGGATCAGTAGAGGAAAGCAACGTACTTTTCCCTCTTATAGTTAGTCCGGAAGAGCGGTTATTAGGATTGGTCTGAATTTCCCCATTAAAATTGCCGATTTCATCTTTGGCAAGTCCTGGGACGATCCCATTTAACCGATCTAATATATTTGTCGAAACAGAACGGTTAAGTAACTTATTATCTACTTGAACAAAGCTGCCCACCGCTCTTTCTTTAGGTATAGATTGATATCCGGTATTGATTACATCCGCAGTTTCCATTACAATATTGGAAGGAGTGAGGTGAATATCCCCGATACTGCCTTTAACTTCAATAATTTGTGGCTCAAATCCCAGCATCTTAATACTAAGTCGCTCCCCATCGTTTACGGCAATTTCAAAAGCTCCTGATCCCGTGGAACTTGTAGCTAATCCATTGGCTGAGGAGATGGTAGCGCCTGCGAGGGGATTTCCAGCCTGATCAAGTATGCGGCCTGATCTTTTTGGAGGCTGTTGCTTTTGGTTTTCAGAATCATTTTCCTTTGGTGGCCGTTGACGGATAATGATGTTCTTGCCTTTGATCTCATATTCAAGATCTGCCGGTTGACTTTTGAAAATTTCCTTTAAAGCCTGATTAATAGTAACCCCTTTAAGGTTTATAGAAACAGGCCTTGTTTTAGTCATTATAGAACTAGGGGCCATTATAATATAATCTGTCCGTTCACGCAGCTTTTTAATAACCTGCTCTAAAGACTCATTTTTAGCGGTGAGATTAATATCCTGTGCTTTTATAGTGCTGCTCGCGGCGAATAAAGAGACACAAAGGGTGAGTATCCTTATCGATTGTGCATAGGAGGGTAGCTTCTGTTTGCTTTCCTGCGGGTTGAAAAACCTACCGCCCATAGAATGAAGTAATCCATTCATAATTGTTTAGTTAATGGATACGGATTACTGCTGTTGACAATAAGGGCAACAATGAGTAAGTTTGTATCCGGGTTAAAATTGTTAGTTTGTCAGAATTATTTTTTTTACCCGATACCCGCCGGGGTTGCGCTAACAATCCCGGCATTTTTATGGTACCCTGGCAAACATATGAAACGTCTTTATTGCTGTTTTGCTGTAATCCTCCTTCCTTGTATTTTAAATGAAACTCCTGTGAGGTCCGAAATTGGTTCCAAAATTTCGGATAGTTTTCTGTCTTTAGGAATTTCCATTAAGTATGTTTCCTTTGATAGGTTTGATGGATAATTAATTTCGACATCATACCATCGTTCGAGATGTTTAAATATCTGAGGTAATGATAAATGGTTGAACACAAATAAATTTCTTGTCCAACACACATAATCGTCGGCAGTTACTTTCCTAACTTTAAACTGTCCCTGTTCAAAGCTTGCCTGCAAACCCGGAGTGAGTACTGTTCCTTTAGCTGAATTTAATAAAGCATTTACAGAAACCTTTCCCTCCAGTAAGGTAGTTTCTATCGGTTCATTGCCATAAGCATGGATGTTAAAATGCGTACCCAGTACGGTGACAACCTGCGGCCCTGATTGCACCTTAAATGGTTTGCTGGCATTATGACTGACTTCAAAGTAGCCTTCTCCGGTTAGCTGCACTAACCGTTCTTTTCCGGTAAATCGGGTTGGATACGATAAATCCGATCCTGAATTTAGCTGTACCTTTGTACCGTCTGATAAGATTACCGTATAGGTTCCACCATTGGGAACATGAATTCGGGCTTCCGTCACCTGATCCGTGGAAGCAATCTGCTCGCCATCCCGATAAGATATGCCACCATCGCCTGTTCGCAAGCCTGCCTGATTATCTTTTAACTCATACTGTTGTCCATTGGATAGCGTTAAGGTTGCTTTGTTAGTTCCAGGCATAACATCTGATCCATATTTACTGGTGAGCTTTGGCGCCGGAGGTTCGTTGTTTTTAACCATAAAGGTTATGGTCATGCCGATTACTAGCAGAGCTGCAGCAGCGGCGGCGATCCATCTAAATTGTAAAATGCTTCTTTTTCTGCTGGTAGCCGCTGGCAATTTCGCTTTTATATTTACCCATGCGTTTGTAGTCACGCGGTCTAGTTGTTCTTCTGCAGTTTGGCCAGCTTCAGGTCTTTCAGGTTGAAGGTAGTTCTCGATGAGCCCGTCCAGTTCCTCGCTATTTCCGGTTGTTTCAAAATAATCATAAAGTTGACGGGTTTCCTCGACGCTTGCAGCGCCGGAAACGTATTTGTCGAATAGCTGTTTAATATTCTGCTCCATGATCTTTTGATTAGGTATATATAGGAAATAGCCCTAATCAGAAAATAATAGCTATAAGCAATAAAGAAAAATTGAATATTTCCAGTAAGATGCTGGTTATTAGCTTAATAAAATTGCAGCAATCAAAAGCGATTGGCCCACCAGTACAGCTTTTAATTGCTTATTGGCCTGCTGCATAAGCTGATTGATAGTATTAGGGCTGATGCCCAAAAGTTCGCTGATTTCTTTGTAATTGCGGCCTTCAATCTTGTGGAGGGTAAATACTTCCTTTTGTCTGGGCGTTAATTTGTCCAAAGCAGATTCCAGAACCAGTTTTGCTTCTTTTTGGTTAAGCTGTAGTTCGATAGGTGAATATGCTTCCTCGAAAGTGTTGTGATGATGATACGCCTGGTCCATTAAGGCTTTTCTAAAGCTTTTTTTGCAATAGTTGGTGGCAATGGTATAGAGAAAGGCACCAAATGAAAGCTCGGGATCAAGACGATCCCGAACTTCCCAAACTTTTAGAAAGACATCCTGTAAGATATCCTGGGCAAGTTCTTCAGATTTAAGTAAATGTAGTAGTCGTTGGGCCAACTTCCTTGCATACTGTACATATATTTGCTCAAACGCAGCCTGATCACCATTTCGCACACGGTCGATAAGATCTTTTTCAAAGTGGCTTTTAACGTTAAACATCGCTCAATCAGGTTCTTTTTCATTAAAGCGGATACGGCAAAAATCGATTTGAGGAAATGGTCTATGAGTTTCGTGGTAGCAATTATGGTCTGTTCAAATATCAGCATTGCTGCTGTAATCTGCAAGTGTAATTGTCATTTTTGTAATAGAGGATATAAAATAAGCCGGAAACCCGGCTTGAATAAACTACAATAACCTTGAGGAAATTGTCATTTGGATAGCTCCGTCCATCTCTTTTGAATCATCATCATAGCTAACATTTCCAAATAGGTTTTGCCTTAATTCCTTTGCCCTTCTTGGCTCCGGATTGCTGGGAAGTGCCGGGAAAACAATCGGCCCACGTGTGATCAAAGTGCTTGCGAGTGCGTAACCCCACAATTTCTGTACCTTGTGTGGTGCAGAGGCAAGGTATTCAATTTGAGCAGCGGTTAATTCAAATCTGCTCGTCATCCATGATACATAATCCGATGCAACCTGGTCTGTCTGTGCGATAAGTTCAGCATCTGTCATTGAATAGAGGCTTGCAGAGACTTCTCCAACTCCCTCTGGTGTTAGTTTTGGCATAATTGATATTTTAAATAAAATATTAATACAATAATTATGCCTTTGGCAATTTGTTTGCTTAGGAATTTATCTATGACTAACGAAACAACAATTTTAGACCGCTTTATTTTTCGCCTTATTGCTGTGCTTACGGTGGGACTATATGTTTCAGAACTGGGTAGCAGGCAGAGCATTTTTGAAAGACTGCTCACAAAAGAGTTCTATTATGAATACGGTGTTACAGTGCTTATTTGTCTGACCGTAACTGAATTCACTTACCACATCAATCGTGTTTTGAGCCGAAAGTACCCGCTGCACGACCAGACAGGACTCAGGATATTACTACAGGTATTATTTGGTTTAGCCATACCTGCAGTCATAGTTTTCCTGATGGCGGCTTTATATTTCGGCATAAATGGCATAAATATTTTTAGAACGGATTACCTGATCTTTGTTTTCCCTTTGGTGATCGTTTTGTTGATCCTTCTTAATCTCCTGTTTATTTTGGTTCCTTATTTTGTACATGCCTACAGGTTGCAAAAGGCTAATGCCATCGATAACCACAACCCTTTAGTACAATCCGGATCATCGGGAGCTCAAAGTCCTATAAAAGCCTATGACGGGCTAACTGTTGTGCTGGTCAATCCTGGCGAAATCCTTTCTGCCTATATCATTGGAGGCAAAGTTGTGCTGCAGATGATCGAAGGAAGGGAGTTACTAACAGATTATACCCTTGACGAACTGGAAGTCTCCTTGCCAAAAGATGGATTCTTTAGAATTAACAGGCAACTCATCACCAGCAGGCGTGTTTGCAAGGGGTATAAGGCCCTGGAATATGGAAAGCTTGAAGTAGAAATGGATTTTTCTGTTCCCGTAAAGCCGATTGTCAGCCAGTTGAAGTCAAAACGGTTTAAAGAGTGGATGGAGGTAGTCAGTGAGCGGCAAGTTCCTTACAAAGGGTAAAAAGGAAGACTGGTATGAATACCATGCCCGCCTGTTTTGTTTTTAGTTTGACCACTCTTGGCCGATTTTATAAGTCTAGGCTATTTACTTTTAGGTATTAAGCTGTACCATAATGAACTAAACATTCATGGTAGCAAAAAACCTCCTTGGACAAGGAGGAGGTGAGTTGTATAAAAGAGTGTTTACCTGATGCAAAGGTATATGATTTTTATAGATCACAAATGGGGGAATAAAAATGAAGTCTGTTTAAACTAGGTGATCAGATTTATATATTTAAATATTTCTCAATTACTCCATTGCTCATTTTCAATTATTTATCCGAACTGTTTTATTTTGTGATTTTTCCTGATCCAAACTAACTCCAAATCTCTTTGGTTACTGAATTCCTAAAAACGGCTTTGGCTGTAAATAGGATTATAAATTATTCTATTTTTATCTCAGATTTGAGACGTGAGTCTGTATAAGAGTTGAGTAGGGCCTGCAAAAAGCAGGTCCTTTTTAAGTTCTATAAAAATGGAAAGCTTTAAGTTGAAATGGATAGCCCGTTTCGGTAAAGTAACTTGCCAGCAAGCATGGGGGCGGAGCACTTAAAGAATTGAGGTACTCAATAACATTCTATTATCGAGAAAACAATCAATAAAAAGCTTGTACAAGCGTGTGAATTAATTTTCATTAAAATCCTTGTAATTGAATTTTTCTAATATTAGATTAGTGTTGTCAAACCATATTAATCTAAATTATGAAAAGAGTTCTACTACTATGCACTTTGTGTGCCTTATCAATCCCTGTATTCAGTCAGGTTGATACCCTACATGTAACTTCAAATGTTGCAATTTTAAAAGTACAAAACCAAAATTTATCTTTTTATTCTGATGACGATGATGGAGATGAGGAGGATCAATCTTCATTTCATGCATTAAATGCACTCCTTTCTTTCAATTTTTCAGGGAATAATAAGGGACTGTCCAATTTAACCCCTATTGTAAATTATGGCTGGATAGAACAATGGAAGTTAAAGGAAAAGTCAAAAATTGCGTTGGAGATCCAGCCTTATGCTGGTGGACAAATTAATATGAGGGGTTCCTCATCATATATTCCAGGATTAATGCTTCCAGGAGTTGCAGGAATTAAAGTGGATTTATCCTATAGATATGAGAATAAAGAAGGCTTTTCTTTCATGCTTGCACCGATAAATTTTGGATACAAACTGATTTCTAATTTTGCTGATACTACCGTAACTGTTGCTCAACATAATCTCCGTACTATCGGAGCAATCCAATTCAAGGATAAGTTTACCTTTAGTGTTCAGTATACCTATGGATGGCATAATTCTATTTCAGAATCCAGTAGTGCTTTTCGATCCATATTTGGTAAGGATGCCACGGATATCCAATATTTGAATCTAAATCTACAAACCAAGTTGACTAATATTCCATCAAAAATGCCGACATACCTATATATAGAATGGCGCGGCCTATTAAACTCAGATAAGTATAATTCATTTCAGAATACTAGAATCATATCCATAGGGTTGCGATCTGAAATGGGATTTAAATTTAGCGGTAGTGCAAAGAAACTTACTAACTCTTTTATGTTGTAAGATATCATTAAATCATCCTTTACTTTTCCTTAATCTCATTTTATGATCGCAAATAAATTTTATACCACCGTGTTTTGTTTGCTAATCTCCTTTTGTAGTTATTGCCAGGAAGAAGCGGCGAATAAAGAGCAAAACAAGCGGAAGTCATTTCGATTATACCTGGATGAAGATATCAATCCGCTCCAGTTATTTCCCTCCGCAACTGATCAGAATTATACATTAGGACTAGGGTTTGGATTCTCCAATTCCAATTACATAAACTCCCCCGTATTTTATCCAATTAGAAAACTGGATCAATGGATACTGGGCAAAAGCAATACTGCGCATGATGATATTGTACCGATTGATCCATCATGGATGGTTAATGGTGTTGCATTCACTCCTGACAACCTGAGGGCCAAAGATCCGGTTTACAATGACCGGCCATATGCATTTCTTTTAGGACTGTCCACCAGAAGGGGGTATGTTAACGCAAATAAGGGAACGGCGTTCCACACTGAACTAAATATTGGAGCTTTGGGCCTTCCCATAGGAAAATGGGTACAGACGGGAATACATAAGGTGATGAATGATCATAATACGCATTCTCCTTATAATCCGGAGGGTTGGCATAACCAAATTGCCAACGGTTTTTCTCCGGTCTTCCTTTATTCTGCAGATTTGGAGAAACTGATCATTGGCAATGCAAATATTGAGCACGGCGAGCGTTCCTACTTTAATCTTAAAGTCGGGGGTGGTAGTTCCGTAGGATATTATACCCAAGTTCATGGTATGGCAACGGTAAGATTTGGATTTTTAGATTCCAGAAAATGGGTTCAGAATTTCAATCCACTAGGAAACATGAATCAAATATATGGTAGTCCGAAAAAGGAACTGTGGGAAATATATCTCTTTGCTGCAGCACGACCAACATTCATGGCCTATAATGCAATGTTGCACGGTACGCCACTTAGGTCATCGGTTCATGAACTCTCCTGGAAGCAAACCAATCCCTGGATTCTCGAATGGAATACAGGAATACAATGCCACATACCATTTAATAATTCCCGCTCTATGGACATTACCTGGGCAATTAATTCCGGGCGAACCTCAGAATTGAAAACCGATTTGAAAAGAACACATTTTTGGGGTGGAGTTTATTTAGTGTATAACTGTTTTTAAAAAAATGTGTGCGTAAACGGAGTATTGACTATCAGCTTTTTGGTATGGAATCCCGTTGTGTATGAACACCAAAAGACTACTGATGGTCAAAATGGCTCTGATAACGTCAAACAAGCTTTTGGAATTTGTGTTATTATGTACATTTAACTGTTTTCATATGAAAAAAATCATTTTTGCCCTTGGGTTATTATTTCCTGTCCAGATATGCTTAAGCCAGAAGATAACGGTTAAGGCCCACTCTGTTGTTGGCTACGGACAGTATACCGAGTTTGCCCAAAAAGCTTTTAAGGCATTGGAACTGGTACTCAATTCCGATGAATTTAGAGAGGGTATTAAGACGATGAAGGCTGAGAAGACTCAGGGTTATACGCCCGAGAAACTATATGAGATTATAATGCAGGCGAAAGAGAAAACAGTTCCGACGGACAGCACTGCTACCGATGGGATAGTGGACCTCTGGGTAAGAACCCTTGATGTTAATGGAAGAGATTCCAAATGGAAGGATAATTGTGAAAATCCATCTATATTTGGGAATCAGACGATCGGCATTGATGGCGCTGGAGATGGATTTATGGCTATTTGTCCATCCGCATTAGAACACTGGGCTTCAACAAATGATATTGCTGCATTAGCTGGTCATTATGCACATGAATACATGCATGTACTTGGATTTGATCATTACAGATTAATTAGTAGTCAAAGTTGGAGAGAAAGAACCTTTGTGTATAAGGTCGGATACCTTGTAAGGGATCTGGTAAAAAAAATGAATTCTGCTAGCCCATAACGTAAAAGCCGCATAATCTGCGGCTTTATTTTTAATGATTATGGGTGTCAATTTTCGCTTCGATTTTTTCAAGCCTTGATAGGACAATCTGTAAATCAGCAGGCATTTCTGGTATTACTGTGGTTGCAAATGAATGATATTCCCATATTTCACAAATATCCTCAAACGGTACCGTAAATGGCGTATAGGTCTTATTCCACGATCTACATACTAATTGCCTATCCTCTAAAACAGCAATTTCCTTAAATACAATATCCTGGCCATTTAAAACTACAATGGCGAGGGTTCCTTCTTTTATGTTCGTCCAGTCTTCTATAAACCTTCCCGTAACGTCCATTTTTTCAGGGAAAGGAAGCATGGAATCTCCCTCAATAGGAAAAGTTCTATAAGTGCCAAATTTCGGTAAGTCGGGACGTGAGTATTTCGGCAACTCCGCTAAAAACTCTATATCGGCAAATCCACCTGCAGCATAACCGGCGCGTCCTTTGATAGGAACATACTCCACGTTCTCGTTATTATTTGGATCAACAGTAATTGCCAGGACGCGTATGTTCCCCCCTTTAATGTATATATCGTCACCGTTCTCCAGTTCTCGCAGCTTCAGTTCACCAATTTTGGATAGGTCAATTTGTAACAACGTATCAATGCTGAGCCGGTAAAACCTTGACAGCTTCAGCAGCTCGTCCATGCTGGGGGATTTGGTTTTACCATTTTCAAGGTTGGTATATTTTATTCTGTGAATACCCAAAGCCACAGAAACCTGTTCCTGAGTGAGTTTCCTTCGGTTACGCAGGAATCTCAAATTAGAGAAAAAATAAATTTTTTGCGTATTCATTTTCACATGTTTATATTATGAACATAAAATTTGTTCATATTTTGAACAAAGCTAGTAAAAAATAATTGGAATATTATGGATAGGCATATTGTTCACTGTGATTTAGATACATTTTTTGTATCTGTAGAACGGTTGCTCAATTCGGAGTTGATGGGCAAACCGGTTTTAATTGGGGGTACAAGTGACCGGGGAGTGGTGGCTTCCTGCTCTTATGAGGCCCGTAAGTATGGAATATATTCTGCCATGCCCATGCGCCTGGCCCGTCAGCTATGTCCCGAAGCCGTCCTCGTCAGGGGCGATTATGATCAGTACTCGAAATATTCCAATATGGTCACCCAGATTATTGAAGAGGTCGCGCCGGTGGTAGAAAAAGCCAGCATTGATGAACACTACCTGGACATCTCCGGGATGGACCGCTTTTTCGGCTGCTGGAAATGGACGCAGGAACTGCGGGGCCGGATTATAAAGGAAACCGGTCTGCCAATCAGTTTTGGGCTGTCCGTAAACAAGACCGTTTCCAAGATCGCAACAGGTGAGGCGAAGCCCTGCGGGGAGAAAAAAGTGGACACGGGGGCAGAACGGTCATTTCTGGCGCCACTATCCATTAAGAAAATACCGATGGTAGGGGAAAAGTCATATACCACACTTCGCAATATGGGCATATCTGAAATCTATACGCTGCAGCAAATGGAAGTCTTTACCATGCGGAAAGTCCTGGGTGAAAATGGGGTATCCATCTGGAACAAGGCCAATGGCCTGGATAAAAGTCCAGTGGTGCCCTTCCGGGAACAAAAGTCCATGAGCAAGGAAACCACCTTTGAGGCCGATACCACCGATATGGAACGGCTCAGGAAAACCCTGGTCTCCATGGTCGATCAGTTGGCCTATGAATTACGAAAGGAGGGCAAGCTCACCGGATGTATTACGCTAAAGATCCGCTATTCCAATTTCGATACCCACACCCAACAGGTAAAGGTATCCTATACCAATTCGGATAAACAGATTACTGCTAAGGTGATGGAGCTCTTTAAAAAACTCTACAGCCGCAGGATGCTCATTCGCCTGATCGGAGTAAAGTTCTCTAACCTGATCACCGGTAACTACCAGGTAGACATCTTTAACGATACAATGGAAGAAATACACCTGATGCAGGCAATGGACCACATCCGCAAGCGGTTCGGGGTAGAATATATTATGAAAGGTATTTGTTTGGAAGGAAAAGGAGGGAAGTATGCTACTCAATTTGCACAGTAATTATAGCCTTCGATATGGTACAATGAGCCTGGACGACCTGATCGCTGGGATGATGGCCACTGGTCATGATAGTGCCGTACTGACCGATATTAATAATAGTTCTGCATCCATTGACTTCATCCAGAAAGGACGGAAGGCAGGGCTGAATATGCTGGCCGGTATGGAACTGCGCCAGGGCGATGAACTTCGGTTTATCGCCATTGCGAAAAATACCGAAGGCTTCCGCGAGATCAACGAGTACCGTACCCATGCCAACCAGCACGAGCTATCAATTCCAAATCGAGCACCGGAGTTCCGCAATGTATTTGTAATCTACCCACTCGGTAGCATAGCCGTAAGTCAGCTTCGGGATTATGAATATATCGGTATACGACCTTCTGAACGTAATCTGATTGTACTGGAACCCAAAAACAATTATGAGCGCTATGTCATACTGGCCCCGGTCAGTTACCAGCCCGCTGATTATAAACTACATTGCCAGCTGCGGGCTATTGATCACAATATTCTGTACTCCCAGCTGGAAAAGAGCCAGGTCGCCCCAAAGGACGAAGTATTTATCACTCGGGTAAAGCTGCTGGAACTGTATCAGCAATTCCCGCAGCTCATCGCCAATACCAACAGGTTGATGGGCCAGTGTTCCTTTGACATGGATTTTAAAAAGATCAAGAATAAGGAAACATTCACTGGTGCACGGTACAGCGATAAAGAGTTATTGTTGTTATACACCAGAGACGGTTTTACCAACCGGTATCAGAAGCACGACAAGATTGCACAGGAGCGGATTGCCAAAGAACTGGAGATCATCGAGAACCTGAACTTCTCCAGCTACTTTTTAATCACCAATGATATTTGCCGCTATGCAAAAGGCCGGAACTTTCATTATGTAGGCCGGGGCAGTGGGGCAAACTCCGCAGTTGCCTATTGCCTGGGCATAACCGATGTTGACCCGATAGAACTGAACCTTCCTTTTGAGCGCTTTTTAAATCCGAAGAGACAATCCCCACCGGATTTTGATATTGATTTCTCCTGGAACGAACGGGATGATATCTATAAATATATTTTTACCAAATACAAAGGGCCGCATACCGCGCTAATGGGGGCGATGAGCACGTTTAAGGGAAGGAGCATCCTTCGGGAGCTTGGAAAGATCTATGGCCTGCCCAAAGGCGAAATTGACCGTTTGGTGCATGAACCGGCCAACATGCTGAATAAAAATGAGGTGACCAATATGATCCTGAGCGTATTTGGCAGGCTGGAAGATTTTCCCAATCAACGCACGATCCATGCTTCGGGGGTATTGATTTCCGAGCAGCCCTTAACCTGCTACTCTGCCCTAGACTATCCACCGAAAGGACTGCCCACAGTACAGTACGATATGTATGTAGCCGAAGAGATAGGGTTTGAGAAATTTGATATCTTAAGCCAGCGGGGACTTGGCCATATTAAAGACTGCAGGGAAATTGTGCTGCAGAACACCGGGCAGGTGATCAGCACGGAAAGTCCCAAGCGATTTTTTAAAGATCCGAAAATTGCCGAGCAGCTGCGCAGCGCAAAGACCATAGGCTGTTTTTATATCGAAAGCCCGGCCATGCGCCAGCTGATTACCAAGTTAAAGTGCGACGACTACCTGACCCTGGTGGCGGCCTCATCCATCATACGACCTGGTGTAGCGAGTTCGGGTATGATGGCAGAATTTATCAAGCGGCATCATGACCCCAGCCTGGTGCAGTATCCGCACCCGGTCTTCAAAGAACAACTGGAGGAAACCTATGGAGTAATGGTCTACCAGGAAGATGTCATGAAAATTGCCAATGCCTACGGGGGACTGGATATGGCTGATGCCGATGTACTGCGTAGAATGATGTCCGGTAAATACCGGAGCAAAGACCACCTGGTACTGATCCATGATAAGTATTTTGCCAATTGTAAGGCCAAAGGTTACCCAGAGGAAGTGAGCCGGGAAATATGGCGGCAAATGGAAAGCTTTGCAGGCTACAGTTTCAATAAAGCGCATTCGGCCAGCTTCGCCGTGGAAAGCTACCAAAGCCTGTTTTTAAAAACATACTACCCGCTGGAGTTTATGGTTTCCGTACTCAATAACTACGGAGGCTTTTACAATGCGAAAGTGTATATCAATGAGGCAAAAGTTTCCGGGGCGAATATTTGCCTGCCCTGTGTGAATACCTCTGGTTTCCAGACAACCATTCAGGGAAAGGATATCTATCTGGGATTTGACCGACTACTGAATATGAAAGAGGAACTGGCGAACCTGATTGCGCCGGAACGGGAACGTAATGGCGATTATACAGGTCTGGAAAATTTTGTGATACGGACAGGGGCCAGTCTGGAACAGCTCATTATCCTGATCCGCGTTGGCGCTTTCCGTTTCCTGGGCATAGGCAAAAAGGAACTGCTGTGGGAAGCGCATTTACTGCTCAGCACGGACAAAAAGGAGCAGTCTAATGGTATGGTGCTATTTGAATCAATGAGCCGCAAACCGGTACTGCCCAAATTGGATCATTCTATCCTTGAAGACTATTATGATGAAATTGAGCTGATCGGCTTTGTCGTGTCCGGCAGCTCTTTTGATCTGGCTAGGTCTGAGTACCGTGGAGACTGCAAAGCGAAAGATCTATTAAAATACCTGGGCAGAACAATACAGATTGTTGGCGACTTTGTGACGGATAAAACCGTTAAAACCAAACATGGAACTTATATGAAATTCGGAACGTTCTTCGATGAAGACGGTGATTTTTTTGATACCGTGCATTTCCCACCTTCTTTGGAAGCTTATCCACTAAGGGATTGGGGCCTTTACCTGATTGAAGGGAAAGTAGTGGAAGAATTCGGTTGTCCGGCTATAGAAGTTTTCAGATGTGGGAAGATGCCCTTGAAGGCTGATCCGAGGAGTGTTTAATAAATTAATTTAAATTCTATAACTTAGAGAGCCATAGAACACGAATTCAATTCAACTTTAGTTCAATAAGATGATTAATTTAATACTTGATACAAATGCATGGATTTATTTAGCTAATGGATTTAACCCAGATACTGGTAAATATGATAAAGAAAGCCATTTTGTGATGTTAGAGTGGATAAACAAACATTTTGAAAATGGAAGCTTAACGTTATTTATAAACGAGGTCATTCAGCTAGAATTAGAAAGAAATATAGAGTACCTACAAGTACAAGTTAAGAATTTGGACAAACAGATTTCTGATTTAGATAGGGAGTTATATAATAAAAGAAATCAAGAAAATATAAAGGATTTAATGGCCGATGCGCAAATTAAGATAAACCAGCTGAAAGACAGAATCGCAAAAAATAAAACTCATATCTTAAAGGTTGAATCGATAATCAAGGCTTCTAAGGTTATTCCGGTAACAGAAAGACAAAAAATTACAGTAGTTGACTGGGCTTTAAAAAAGATTGCTCCATTTCATAGAAAGCCAAATAGCGTTGGTGACGCTCTTATCTTTTTAAACATTGTAGAATATTTCGACTATGACCCTGAGGCATTTGTTGATGATACTATATTCGTGTCTAATAATACGTCTGACTTTTCAGATGATAAAAATAAAGCGAGATTACATCCTGAACTGCAAAAACTAATTAATAAGAAGCCAATTCAATATAGAACAAATTTGGCATCTGTAATGAACCTTGGCGAGGAAATTATCCGAGAATATAATGATTATATCGAGTATAAAACAAGATCATACTATATCTGTGAAATGGGATGCAAAGGTGCTGAAATGGGTATGGGTGAAGTCTTTATTGACAAGATTTTAAATATACCACGAAATGACCAATATGAAAGATATAATCCGAGTCAAACACGCATAGTATTTGGCGACGAAAATGATCTAAAAACGGAGGAACTTGAAGCATTAGAGAAGGGTAATTTCAAAAATATTGAAATAGGCCACTGCGGTTGGTGCAATGCTGTACATGTGTTTTGTCATTGTGGTGAGGTAAATGCCAGTTATGATAATGAAATATCTTGCGAGTGCGGGGAAGATTATTCCAAAATTTTAAAGAATTAATATTAATGGGTGTAACTGAATCAGGTCCAGGGGGATATGAATACCAATATATTGGTACTGTTTTTTTTGTTTTACTTTTAATGCAATCAAATAAGATTGATGGTGCATTTGTCGAAAAATTAAACTCTGAAGACTTATCAATTAGGCTTTTAAATAACGATCGAATCGAATTCCAATTTAAATTAAAGCAAAATGGTTTTCAGTTAGATCATTTAGCAAGATGTTGTTTAAATTTTGATCCTAGATCAAGCAATATAAATGTTTTCTCGAAAATTTGTAGCGGAGAAGTAACAGCACTATATATTGTAACAAGCGCACGGGTAGAAGATAATGTAAACAAACTAGGTGTTTTAACTAATATCGGCTTCGAGCCACAATTATCTAATGTTAAAGAGAGGGATTTAAGTGCTTTCCTCGACAGTTTGGAAAATACCTATTCTTCAGAAAAGAAATCCTTAGGAATAAAAAGGGACTCTTTTGTCAGAGCTCAAATTCAGGATATTCGAATTAAAAAGACCTTAGAATCTATTATAAGTAAAGTTAAAGTAATCGAGTCTGCCAATAAAAAATACTTTAGTGACAAATCCTCTGATCTATTAAGACTTTTAGATATACCAACCGATTACCATACACAAATTCTCAGCGAGCTTGAATCAGCTGTTCGTCAGAATAGAAGTAATAATATAAATGTTGTTGATCTGTTCAACAATATCCTTAATGATTACAAGGCATCATCAATAAGCAGTTCAACAGATTATATTATTAGGGACGAAGAAACTAAATTATTAAATGATATTCGAACCAATAAAATTATATTAATTACTGGCGAAGCATTTTGTGGTAAAACACAGGTAAGCTTACAAATAGCAAAGCTATTCAGTAATATTTTTCCTGGTACAAGAATTGAAATTGCACCTTCAATACGTGAGGCTGAAAAATTTCTCTTGTCATCAAGTCAAGAGAAGAGACTATGTATTCTTGAGGACCCGTTTGGTCAGGGCGATATAAATTCAAATATAACTTATGCAAAGTTTGATGAATTCTTGGCACATGTTCGAAGCAAATTTGGCAAATATTTGATTGTTACATCCAATACTGCATCTTTGGTGCAAGTATCAAATGTAAATATTATTGCTTCGGACTGGATAGATTTGACAGTTTCAGACAGAAAATTTTTGAAGAAAATTTGGGCAAATTTAAATTCTGAAAATTCCGACGATCTATTATACAACAAAGTTATTAACCTAATCGAAGAATTTGAATATCCCAAACAACTACAACCTGGCAGTTTGAAAAATATAGCTCGATTCGGTTCAACCTTGAAGGTTGTCAATGAAGATACGATCAAGTCATTGGCATTTACAAACGCAAAGAGTATTGCAGAAAAGATCAACTCCATGGGGCCTGATACGAGCTTTTTCATGGCATTATTTAGTATTATTTCATCAGTAAGGTCAGGTCCAACGATGGAAGATTTGGTATATTACTTTAACGATGACCCTTCCTATTTTCCTGGAATAGTACAAAGGTTAAAGAAACAAAGTAAAAGTATTTTGGAACTAGATGATGATATACCAGAATTTCCTGAATACACATCTAAAGGAGAGCTTCCACAAAAATATCTTTTGGCATTAGAGGATTTATTGTTTAGAGATTTTTTAGTTGAGCAAAATGGTGAATTTAAATTTTCTCACCCGTTATTTGAAATTGGTGGTAAGCAAGTTTTATTAAAATACTATAATTCATCATTAAGGCGGCCTACTATTTACAATAAAATTAAAAAAGGAATTGGAAGTTTAAGTGCTATTGTTTCTCAAAACAGCATAATGACTCTCTCCCTTCTAGTGTCAAATTCTAATGACAATTGCGAAATCATTAAATTGTTAGAAATCGCTGAATGGGCTATTAAATCTACGTTTGTAAATGTAAGGTTTGAAGCTTTCCAATTTTTAGTTCTCAACAGTACGATACCTGAGAAAGAAAAACAACAATTCATTATAGACTTAATTCGTGAAGGTTTTGTAGATAAATCGGAAATAGTTTGGCGAAGAAATTCTCCATATAGTCCAGATTTTTCAAAGAAGCTTAATGGTGTAGGCATGTACAACCGTTTAAGCAGACATGAAAAAGGGGAAGAATTATGGAAGGGAACATTGAATAGTGATCGTTTAATGGTGCCTGAAGAAGTTTCGTTGGTAGTTGACTACCTATACAAAAACAGCCGTGGAGTAAAAGCCAGGATTAATCTAGATATCGAAATGCTGTTACCATTTGCAAGGTACAAAGAGTTTTTCATTGTCGAAAAAGCCGCGTATTTATGGTCAGCAAGTTTAACTGACGATAATTTTTATCAATATGACTATGCATTAGCAGAAGATAGGCCACACATTAAATTTTGGTTGCTAAAGGGACTAATGAGGTCATGGCCCTATTTTCAAGATGAGAAAATTAAAGAATTAATTTTTAATCGACTTACAGAATACCTTAATGATAAGTATGTTGCTATTCTTGCCTTAGATTTCTTTACGCAATTCGGTGCAGGACATACAAACTTCACATTTGATTGGAGAGATGAAATCGAAGAAATTGCAAAAATAGAAATGTGGAATTTATGGGCAAAATTGGCCGTGAAAGTTTTTAATAATTTGCCTCCGATAATCCATATTCATAATGCTCGATTTAATTCGACCTTAACTGAAGGTTATGTTACAGATGTTGACGCAATCGAAGGATTAGCAATTGCATTTTTAAATTGGTTAAAGGTTCATTTTGATACAAAGGGTGACAAGGTGTTTGATACCCATAATTCTTACTCAATATTATCCTTCCTTCAATTAAATCTACCAAAACTAAACGATGAAAGATGTATTGATTTATTGAGATTACTCTTTCAATTAGACAATATTCTCTTTAACGAAAGACTATTAGTATCAATAATATATTGGTGGGACAGCTATGCTGAATCGGTACATCAGTTTTTACTGCATTATTTTAACAGCTTTTCACAACATCAAAAGGCAATTATATTAACAACGAAAAATTGTCCAACTGAATTATTTCTAGAATGGTTAGGATTTGATTTAGACGAATTTGAAGTTAGTCAAATTTTCAAAAAAGATATGTTTTCATCAACCTTGATTGAAAGATGTATCGCAATAAACTATTTTTACAGACCGGAATTAGAACTTGATTATTCTAATAATGCCATTTGGCAAAGGTTTGCAATACATTGTATTATTGATTCATCCCTTCACCTTCAAGTCTATGGGGCATATGTGTATTTTAGAAGTCTTTTTATTTACCGTAATGATTCTGACTGGCCGGCACCGAAAATATTAATGTCTACATATAATAGGTTGCCAGTTGAACAAAGGTTATTTGTTTTTAGGCTACTTGTATATTTTCTAAATTATAATCCAACGATCGGTAAAAAAACTTTGAAATACTTTATTAAAGAATTAGAAGAGAATTTCAGTTTAATTTTAGTCGATGAAACTTTTAAAATTTCTGAATTTATTGATCAATATGATAATCTCGAATTATTTCCTAAGAATTTTCGTGAAAAAGTAAATCGCAAATATAGTATTGAAATTTTGTTATTCTCTTTGATGAAAACTAGGTTAGTGAATGATGAGGTTGAGTTATTTTTGAATGAAATAATTCAACATAATGAACTTAAACTGAAACATATAGTATCTGATTTTGTAAATTACCTAAATGAAAGGTCAATTTATCCAGAAATTTCAGAAAAGCTAGGATTGGTTATAGAGAATATTAGAGATAATAGCTCAAAACAAAAAAAATCTATTAATTTAGAAATTTACAGATTATTTTCAAAGTGGATTCCAGATCATTGTAAAGAGTATTTCTCCGAAGATTTAAATTGACAGAATAAAGATTAGCTAAACCTCATATTGCAACTCCGGAACTTCTGCGTAAACAAATGCTTTACCTGGAGTTCCGGTTGTTTTAAAGTCCTTTTCTATCGTATAAGCTTCCATTTCCTTAGCGCTAATCTGGTAGGTAGCCAGTTCTGTAATACGCTCTTCCGAAAGATCGCCCATCATCCATTCCCAGGCCAGTTCATCGGGAAGCATGGTAGGCATCCTGTTTTTGGAATTATGGATCTGTCTCATTAATGAATTGGCTTCCGTTGTTACCAATGCAACAGTGTCTACCGTTTCCCCGGTATCCTTGTCCGTCCAGTTCTGCCAGATCGCCGCAATAAAAAAATACTCCTTATCCTTTAATCCAATATGGTATGGATATTTTTTAGCCGTTTTAAGCGGTTCACCGGTCCGTTTATTTGTCGGATAGATATGTTGCCATTCATAGAACTCAGAAGATAGGATAAGGCATCGTTTTTCCAAAGCGGCTTTCCGGAACATTTTTTCCTTTCCTGTGTTGGGATCTACATATAGCAATTCTTCACCCTTTGCATTTAAGGTAGTGTAAGGTTGGTGCCACTTCCCAGTGCCATCTTTGTAGCCAAACCGCATCTTATCTACGGCATCCCTGTTTTTAGTATAGGGTGGAATAAAGCCCCATTCCATCTGAACAATATCGAAGTTACACTTATCATCAGTGGGTTTAATAACAGCAATATTGCCATAACTGAATCCATCATGGATATCCTTATCCAGGAAGTCATAGTTTACAACCGCTTTTTCCAGATCCATCAGGCGGATGAACTCCGCCCGGCTAACTTTTTGTCCGTTATAATAACACATAATCTATTCTCCTTTAAAATGAGCTTCTATAATCGCTCCTATATCCTCTGTTTCTTTTCGCCCGGCAGGTATACTCGTCCAGATCATCCCGGCATAACTTTTCATTCGGGTGAGCACAAGGGGTTTTCTTTTATCACTGAATGAAATATAGAATACCCGATCTGAACCAACCTCTGCCTCCTTAATGTGTAATCTTATGCCTTCATCCTGCCATTCAAAATCCTCTAAACGAAATAAATTGCTCATTGAAATTCCTCTATTAAAATTACGAAAAATATTACTTTGTTCGTCCCTGGTTACCAATTAGCCTTCTTAACAACAGTATTTCCTTACGTCAAAACAATCACGCTTCAATTAGATTTAAATAAACAACCCTGAGCCAAAATAGGTACTCCTGGTAGTCACTATAATTTTCCAGTACAGTCCTTATTTCAATAAGCTCATCTTCCCAAAGAGGGGTTTGGTGCATTTTATCCAGCAAGGATAAATATGATTCTTTTAATGGAACAAAGTAATCCTTGTTCCGGTCACGGTACAATACTTTATATCCTTGTTTTTGAAGGGTTTTAAGTTGTAAGTAATCCATTCTTAATGCTCCAGTCTTAACATAACAATTTCATGTCAAAATGGTTTTTGGGCCCCTCTTTCGAGGCCGGGCTATCCGTTTTATCTTTTGCAAAGGATGCCACTGCTATCCCTGGCCCAGTGGACGCAACGTTGGTTTCTCCTGGAGACTTCTTTAGCTGCTCGCTGATATTCTTTTCCTGTTTTCATCATCAACCGAAAAGGCCAGCTAAGCTAATGCCTCTGTGCCGGCGACGTGCGGCATAATGAAATGCTGACGCATTCCACCCTTCGGGACTTATACGCACGCTTGCACAGATGCATTGACGCGCGCTTACTTTCCGGTCTCTGAAGTAAATCCAGGTGGATGATCAGGTTCCGGGTATTGGTAACTTTTAAATTTTTTATGCTATGAATGCAAGAAGAAATTATCCGATCGACATTGAAGAAGCGGCAGTGTATGTGGGAACCTATGGTAAGTATAATGATGGTTCTCTTTTCGGTAAGTGGTTGAAGCTTTCTGATTACTCAAATGTACAGGAATTTTATGCAGCCTGCAGGGAACTGCACAAGGATGAGGCAGATCCCGAGTTTATGTTCCAGGACTATGAAAATATTCCCGAAGGGCTCATTAGTGAATGTGGTATCAGTGAACAGGTATTTGAAGTTTTGCAAACACTGACCGAAATGGAGAGTTCTGAACGGGAACCGTTTATGATCTGGTGTAACAATGACCATTATGATTTGGGCAAAGAAGATATTGATGATTTGGTGAACAGATTTCAGGATGATTATGTCGGTATGTATAAAGATGAGGAAGCTTTTGCTTATGAGCTGATCGAAGAACGGGATGACATACGTGATTTTGCTAAACAGTTCTTTGATTATGAGGCCTATGCGAACGACCTGTTCTGTTCAGATTACTGGTATGAAGATGGTCACGTATTTTATAAAAACTAATTGTGCACAGGTAAAATGTTTGGATATGAAAACAATAGAAGAAATGACAAACGTCGAAAAGGTTAAGCTACTTGCCGGCCTGTTTAAACAATCATTGCCGGAATTAGTACAATGTCTTGAGTCTGGTTGCCGTACCTATTTGGAAAATGAATCAGAGACCAGGCCTACCTGGGGTCATGGTATTATTGCTGCCGACTTCTGGTTTGCACAGGTACGTGAACTTCAGGACCATATAATGAAATTTAAAACAGACATGAGTAAATCAGTGCATGTCTTTGCTGAGCATGGATTTTATGGTTACCGTTCTTTAGTGGCTGTTCAGATTTTGTTGGATTATGCAGCAGCCAATATAGCCACTTCGAAATTGGCGGCGGCCATCCAGCTTTTGTTTGGATAATTATTGGACGGAAAAAAACTAACAATTATGGAAAATACATTATCATGGTATCTATGGCTGGAAGCCTACAGGGATACCCCTAAGCAGGCGGAGGCTATAGTAGTAATGAAAATTGACGACGATTGGATAAAAAGGCAGGTTATGCGCATTGGGCATTTTAATTCGTTGGCTCCCCATCCAGGGAAGAAAGTTGGTTATTATGAGCCTGCACTACGGTTGTATAAAAACCCTGGAGTGTTCCTGGGAATAGAAGTAATAACAGGTCCACAGCAGTGGGCACTGATCGAATTATTGGATAGTGAAATTAACCAACTGGAACGATTGAGCGGGGTAACAATGACCACTTTTGATTTTTATAAAGATGGCGTTGTTTGCTGTTCGGCAAACACAAGCAATTGCAAAATCCCGATTACCACGGATCGGTTAGACATTGCCGATATTATGACTCAATACGAAATGCTCCAAAATGGAGGTTTCGGAACATCAGAAATGTTCTAAGAGCCACTATTCCAGATAATACAAGGACAGCAGCAATGTTGTCCTTTTTTGTATCCCACCTTATTCATTCAATACTGCTTCATTTTGCAGCAACAGTTTTTAAAAAATATTAAGAGGATTTATAAGATAGTCCGGGCGCTGCCTGCTTTTGCTGACCTGAATGCAAAGCTACTTCACCGCAGCCGGCGCCGAAAGTCAGGCCTAAGGGTTCGGATAAAAAAATCTCCACCCTCCGGGTCGTATTTTTTTATCCGAAACTTTCTCTGCCGTCCCCCGGTGAAGTTTTCCTCTTTGCAAAGGTCAGCAAAGACGGGCAGCCCCGTCTCGTTGATTTCCGCAATGACGGATGGCTTAGTAGTCGAGTTGTTCCAGCGGTAACACGAGGTAAATGGACTACCTGAACAGCAAATAGCCCAGTAAGCGCCTCGGAGCTGAGAAAGCGGATCGGTTGACCTGTCCTGATCGTGCGCTACCGGCCTAAAATAGCGTCTGTCGGTATGGTTCCGGCACTGATGAGAACAAGAAGTTCGAAACGCTAAAACTTAAGAATATGCATACTAATTTCTTCAGCCAGATTAATCAGTTGGATATATCAGGCACTTTAAAACTAGTTGTGGCAAAGAAAGAAAATGGGCAGTTAATCGTCTCCATTCTTATGGACAATGAACAATGCTCCAACAAAGAGCGAAAAACCATTCCACCTCTTAATCTTGCTGCTTTACCAGAGGAATTGGATCGGCTTTTTTTTGACACGATTACGGAACCGGTAAATCAGACCGCTTCATTTTTTACAAGTCGGGAACAATACATGAAAAATCTGTCCTCCGCAATGTCCAAAGCTGATAATAGTCGTAAGCAAAAAGCTAACGCTACAGTAACACCAAAAGAGAAAAAGTATAACGATTTAATGGAGCAATCTCAGAAGCTGGAGGCGGAAGGAAAATTCAAAGAAGCCTGGACAAAGTTACCTGATCCATTGGAATACCCCGACCATGCTGAGCTGATCCGTACCAAGCGGCAGGCACTGTCTGAAAAATTTGCACCTGATCTGTTTGCATCATTTGATGAACCCGCAGATCCTTACCCGGTAAAGACCACCGATCCCGAAGCGGAGGAAACCGAGCCTGTTGATGATGAATCTGATGACCTGGAATATAATGAATACTCTGGACTGGAAACTGATGACTATGTACCATTTGATAACCAATAAAATGTAATGATATGATAAAGGCAACCTTATTGGAGAGAATCTTTGAATACAAAGAGAAGGACATTAATCTTCATCTCACTGACCCTAACCCAGATTGGAATCCGGAAGAGGTGATGAATTTTTACGCACATAATTATCCAATGCTGACCACGGCTAAAATCTGTGGCCCTCAGATAAAAGATGATCAGCTTGTCTATAAGATGGAGTCTGTATTGGGAACAAAAGGTTAAATCAACTGCTATGAATAATGAAAAGAAAACTAAACAGTATTCAGGAAAACCGCGTAAGCGATACACAAAAAATGCTGTACCGGCAGCTGTTCAACTTTATAAGCGATCTGAAAAGGCCAAAGGATGCACGGGTAGCCGCCGAAGAAAACAGGCAGTCCGTTCCCCAGGAAATACTTCCCTTGATTTTTTAAAGCAGTCTTTTTGGCCGGTAATTGGCGAGAAAGAACGGAATAGAAATGATCTGTTATCCATTACCAGCGAAATGGATATGGATTATAAGGATTCTCTTTCCCAACTAAAACAGTTTTATAATATTGAGTTCATAGAAGCAGATACCGGGCAATTTGCATTTAACTGGCTTATTGATTTTGAAAAAATTGGTATGCTGCTCAACACAGGGGAACATCTTGAGGTTGATATAGCATCTACACAATATGGCAAAATTAGTCTTACGACCCGGCAGACATTCCCAACTGGGCACAGTCTTTATTATATACCGGTGCTTCCACTATATCGGTTTTTGAAAGATAAACAGTTTCGTAAGAATCGCTCTGCAGTACTGGTGTTATTATCTGCCTGTTCCTACCTGTACCGGCATGCCGGGGTGCCTATGTACACCCAGCCGGGTAGCTTTATGGAATACCAATATGATATCCTATGCAACTGGTGCGAGGAAGAAGAGGAAGACACGAAGAGTAATGATTTAATGGAACTCCGACAGATTATAGAAATCGGCCATATTATGGAGGGAAAATTTCATCATAAAAATAATCTCCTTTATCTGGAAGACCGGTTAAAGCGATTACGACCCAGGGATGGATTTGATCGTTTTTGTCTCAGGATCGGAAACCAAACCCTGGAATTGTATAAACAATTTCCAAATGAAAACATCTTCCGCCTGGCAGCAGCCGTAAGCCATAATGAATATGATTACCATTATACCACCCTGATGGGAAATTATATAGCTTTTGTAGGGCCTTCAGTAGGAGGTATATCAGACATGCTGCTGGATATGGTCAATAATGAATTTTCAGAAAATACCCATTTCCAGGAACCGGAAATTGTGCAGGTCTTTGATGGACGGAGCAATGAGCCGATTGACTTTTGCTTTGAACATGCCATCTTTAAACTGCTCGATGATGTATGTACCATATTATATAAATATTAAAAATTACAATCATGGAAGAAGGTATTTTGTCCCAACTGGGATCTCTATATTATCCGGTATCAGCACTTTTGGTGTACACAAAGAAGGGGTACGGACAAGCAGATCGCTCCTATGTTGAACACTACGATATTGATGCCAATGGCAAAGCCATTAACGCGCACCCACTGACCATTCAGGAAACCTCGAAATTGATCAAATCATTAAAAGTCCAGGTTTCAGGATCAAAAGAAAGGGTTTTATCCAAAGAAATATTGCCGGCAAATCTCCTGTATGTCAATAATGATATACAGGGACCGGTAATCTGGTATACCCGAAAGACCTCCTTGCCATTATTCTTTATCGATAGACTTGGTATAGACAGCGGGGTGGCGAATGTTCCGGCAATGGTCTGGAAAGTTGTAGGAAAAAAGTTACATGTTTATGCATTGGCGGCAGACAAACGGCCTACCGCAGATACAATATTGTATCATGCGCCTTTCTTTAATATTCATGCTGATGGCGGGGTTTGTTTGGGTACCGTTGATACGAAATTGGACCATATTACACACCTTCAGGACTGGATGGGCGCATGGCAGGAGTTTTTCTTTAATAGTCGTTTCAGCCATTTATTGAGCAGCCCGGTAAAGGGGAATTGTGTCCAGCTATGGAAGTCCCTTGTTGGGACAGGGAAACCATTTCCTAAAAAAGTACTCATCCCCATCAAATTGACGCTTGGAGAACTTTTAAAAGCTTAGTTATGAAAACATCAAGGAAAAAGGTACATTTCCTGGCAGAGGAGCTACAACAGCCTACAAATCCAATAAAAATTATATTAATAGGAGCCGGGGGAACCGGCTCTTTTGTTTTATCAGGACTAGCGAGACTAAATGAAGCACTGACCGCTCACGGCCATGCAGGGATCGATATTGATCTTTGGGATGGCGATCTGGTGACCAAAAACAATATAGGAAGGCAGCTTTTTGCACAATCGGAAATCGGACTGTACAAATCGGTCGCATTAATCAATAGAATAAACAGGTTTTTCGGAACCAGTTGGAAAGCAAAATTGCGGAATTTCCCCAAAGTTAGGGCAGGGGTTCGCCAAGATGATCTTTTAGCATCCATTTATATTACCTGCGTGGACAATATCAAGTCCAGGTTTGATCTTGCAAGTACCTTGAAGAATGTCAAACCATTTAACAACCAGTTGAACCACCCCCGCTACTGGTTAGATTTCGGAAATAGCAAAGATAGCGGACAGGTGATCTGTTCGACCATCGGAACTGTAGAGCAACCCAATTCAAAGAAGTTTACTCCAGTACCAAACCTGCCTTTTGTCACCGAAGAATTTGAGGACCTTCTTCTCAGTAGTGAAGAAAAAGATGAGGCACCCAGCTGTTCATTGGTCGACTCATTGAAGAAACAAAGTCTTTTTATCAATTCCACTTTAGCCAATCTGGGTTGTGATTTGCTCACAACACTGCTTTTTGAGGGCGTGCTCATGGAGCGGGGATTACTGTTAAATCTAAAAACCAGGCAATGCAGGCCACTGCCATTTACTTAAGAGCTTTCAGAAGCTGAACGTTCAATCAATTTCTCCTTTTAAAATTTAATCTTATGGAACAATCATTATTGTCCCTTGTTCGGTTGTCTATCGAACAGGGGTACTTGCCATTATATTGGCATGACTCAAAAAATGAAGTAGTTAAAACCTTTAACGGCATGCTGTCCTTAAGCTCAGAGTGCGTCTGTATTGCCGGTACCTGGTATCATGATACGATTAACATTGAGCTTTTTGTATATGATGAAGTAGACAAAAGGCATATCCTGATGGAACAAAGTATTTATGTGTTTACCGGCAGACACAGTGGCTTCTTTACCCATAACGATAATGAATTTGATTATTTCGTTTACCGTAGCCGCTATTATACCCTGGAGGGATTAAGGGATAATGACCTGGTTGTCATGGTTGATGAAACTATAGAAAGACATGAGGATGTGTATTATTGGCATTCAGATAATGCATACCATTATACGCCTGAAACCTATGAAGATGAAGAAGGCTCTGACGATTATAATGACTATGATATTTGGGAATATCATGATGGGCCATGTCCACCTGATTATAGAAAGGGCGGCAATGAACCTGCAATCGGCTTCGAGATCGAAAAAGGAGGCCCTCCCGCTTTTTGTGGACATGACGACAAAGAAGGATTATTCAAACACACAGGATGTGTAATGGAAGCTGACGGGACCGTAGATTGGGAGCTAAAAACGCCTATTTATCCATTGTATTCGAATAGAATTGAAAGCGAATGGCTACCGCAGATTAAAGAAGCTATAAATGCCAAAAATCATAGAAATGCCGGTGGTCATATTCACTTATCCAAATATCCCAAAACTGGAGTGCAGCTCTTTGATTACTGTCGCCCTTATTTCCCATTATTTATGGCCATGTACCCAAAAAGATTAGAAACTGATTATTGTCAGGGAAAAACAGAATTACGGCTTAAAAAAGATGAGGATAAACATCAGGCAATCAAGATCTGGGATGATCGGATCGAATTGAGGTTCCCTGCCAAAGTATTTAATATGCAGGCTATAGTCTTCCGGTTAAAGTTCTGCCGTATTATGCTTGATCGTGAACATAACAGTATCCTTTCGGTAATCCTTGCAGCCTTCGATCCATCCACTAATCTGGGGCAACTTGTTTTAGAGGTTTATGCCGGAAAGGAAAAAGTGCTTTTGGACCGTATCCTGAAAGTAAGCAAAAAGTACTTTAATACTGTGCTTGAAAATGAAAAGCACATTGTCCACCTGATTTCTAACCTAAAACGAAAAGTACTATGTGCATAGCCATTTTAAATACAACAGGAACCCTCGATTTTGAACTTTTTATCAATTGCTGGGAAAATAATCCCGATGGGGCAGGAATGGCTTATGTGCTCAACAATGAAGTGGTTATACAAAAGGAAATGGATTCGGTAGAAGATTTTTATATCAATTATTGTGATATACGGGAGCAAACCGAACTGCCAATGATTGTTCATTTCAGGGTTGCAACTTCCGGAATAATTGATGAAGCGAATTGCCATCCATTTGAGGTATTCCCTGGATTGGCAGTTGCTCATAATGGGATACTTAATCATATCGATCCAACACCTGGTATCAGTGATACCCGAGTGTTCAATGAACAGATTCTTTCCCGCTTGCCAAGGGATTTTATGTACAATGAAGGAATCAGCCAATTGCTGTCCGTATTTTTGGAGGATTCAAAAATGGTCTTCATCGATAAATTTGGAATGTTCAATATCATAAATGAACATTTGGGACATTGGGATGAAAAACGGCTCAATTGGTTTTCCAACTATTCATACCTGCAATCCCAATGCTATACATTTCCTAAAAAAACTCAACTCCCTCTATCCAAACAATATAATAAGCGCCAGATGGAATACTGTGAAGGTTGTGACACTTATGTAGACTTTGCCAAGATGGATTACAGTAGAGCGTTTGGTGTTAGTCTTTGCAGGAATTGTTTAGAATGGTATGATGATTATACAGTCCATCATTAGGTAAGGGATTTCCTAGGTTACTAAAGTGAAAATTGAGCCCATATAGCAATTAAGAATAAGGAGGCTTAATTGCCTCCTTTATTATTTAATTTTTAGTAACTGGTTGGAAAGCGCGGTTAGATTTGATTTTTCTAGCAGAATTCCCTTAATCTGTTTTAAATCCTTAATACTTCCTTCCCCGACACTTTCCTTTAAACCGCTTCCATCCAGGGTCAGACCATTTTCTATTACTTCTGCTAAGAGTAGAATAACCTTTCTACTGGCAGAAAATGAAAACTTCACCTCTTCATCCATTCCCGGGCCTGAGAGGATCGTCTCATAGAGCCACTTCGTTTCTTTTGCTTCCATCTGTTTATTGATTTAAGATTTATACAAAGGTCTGAAATTTACCTACCTGCCGGTTCATTAGAATTTAATCAAGCGATCTAAAACCATGTATGCAGCTGTAATTTTGTAATACATTTTGTGAACGCTGATTTTGAAGGATATGAAAGAAAATGTAACCTGCAGACAGGCCAAAGAAATAGATTTGGTATCATACCTCTCCACCTTAGGCTATGAACCAACAAAGATTAAAGCAAATCAGTATTGGTACCATTCTCCATTTAGAATAGAACGAACACCATCTTTTAAAGTTAACCGGACAATGAACCGATGGTATGACTTTGGAGAGGGAATAGGTGGGTCTATAATTGATTTTGGAATCCGTTATTACCATTGCAGTATTTCGGATTTTTTAAATTCTTATTTGGGGGGGAGACAGGTTCCTTACAATGATATGGACAAGGTTATTCTGCCGTTCCCTAAAGAACCAGTTTTATTAGTCAATGACGTTCGAAACCTAAGTACTATTTCTCTGATAAGGTATCTCGCTTCACGGATGATCTCTTATGAAGTTGCTAGCGTTTATTTAAAGGAAGTTAACTACACTAATTCAGGCAGGCAATTCTATGGTATCGGATTTCAAAATAATAATGGTGGCTGGGAGATCAGATCAAAACACTTTAAGGGAAGTGCTGCTCCAAAATTTCTAACTAACCTAAGTTATGGTTCAGATGCCATCCAGGTGTTTGAAGGATTTATGGACTTCCTCTCTTTTCTACAGATCAATGCATTAGCTGGAAAATCCCTATCCTCCGACTTCCTTATTTTGAACAGTACCACAATGGTTGCTCAAGCCCTCCCAGTTTTACATACCTATCATTCTGTAGACCTCTATTTGGATAATGATCCAGCGGGAGATAGGGCAACCTCTTTAATAAAATTGGAACTCCCAAAAGCGAAAGATAATAGAATCCGATATGAAGGTTTTAATGATTTGAATGAATATCTATGCGTCCAGGAAATTAAGACCTGGACTCCTCCTTAATTCCAATTCGCTATTTTATCTGGTACTAATGTGATTTTCGGGGTTCCCTGTTTTATCCCGGAACCGGCAAGATGTACCGTTGTCAGACAACGGAGAAATTTGCCCCCTTAACTCCGAAGTCGTGGGGCATAGATTATTGTATTTGTGAAACGGATATTGTGATGAAAGAAAAAAGAAATAATAAGACCAAAATGATCTTTGTAAGGCTCGAAGAAGCAGAATATGATACCTTGATCAGCCGCCAAAAAAAGACCACCGAACGAAACCTGAGTGCCTATATCAGGAAGATTTTAGCAGGTAAACCGATGATAAAATCGGTTCAAAGTGAGTCTTTGCGTGAGGTAATTGTAACGCTTTCTCTGCTTCAAAAAGACCTGAATGGAATAGGGAACAACTACAATCAGATGGTAAAAAGACTCCATACCATTGATAGAATTCCTGAAATAAAAGCCTGGATGCAGACCTATTTAAATGAGCGCCAGCATATACTGGATGCGACCATAACTTTAAAAGAATGCTTGGATAAAACTGCCCAAAAATGGTTGCAAGAATAAAATGTAGCTCGAACATCCGTAAGCCTTTCCACTATAATGACAATAAGGTTAAGGAGGGGGAAGCCTACCTGTTGGCCGCAGAAAATATGTTGCTTAAATTGGATACCGACCGGGATAAAGCCGTCATATTACTAGAAAAGCAGATAGCCCTCAGACCTGATGTCAAGGTCAATTCCGTGCATATCTCCCTTAACTTCTCCCCGGACGAGGAGCTATCCAATGAACAAATGGAACAAATTGCCAGGGATTATATGGAGGGGATTGGTTTTGGCAACCAACCTTATCTGTTATATCGTCATTTTGATAGCGGCCATCCGCATTGCCATATTGTAACCACGAATATCGGCCTGGATAAATCCCGAATTTCATTGCATCAAATTGGCAAGCTAAAGTCTGAGCCGGTACGCAAAGAGTTGGAAAACAGGTATGGCTTGATCAAAGCGGAACAGCAGAATACTAGAACTTCAACTATTAATCCACTGGATGCGTCAAAGATTCAATATGGAAAAGTGGCAACCAAACAGGCCATTTCAAAGGTGCTAAGTGCTGTTATTCCTTTCTATAAATATAGTTCTCTGGCTGAACTAAATGCAGTGCTTGGACTATATAATGTCAAGGCAGAGCAAGGAAATAATGGATCAAGAATAGAACAAAATAAAGGCTTAGTGTATAGGGTACTAGATCATGATGGACAGTGTATAGGCGTTCCGATAAAGGCTAGTTTGTTTGCTGATAAGCCTACTCTGCCCAACCTTGAAAAGCGTTTTTTAGCCAATGATGTTGCCCGTTCAAAGTACAAGGATTTGCTAAAAAGTAAGATTGATATTACCCTAAAATTCAAAAAATGCGCCAGCTTAAAGGAGTTCCAGGACCGTTTAAAGAGTATGGATATCAGGTTAGTTCCAAGGGTAAATGAGGATGGGGTTATCTATGGACTAACTTATATTGACTTGAAATCAAAAGCCGTATTTAATGGGAGCACGCTAGGAAAAGAGTATAGTGCGAATGCAATTATGGAACGTATTCACCTGCCAAAGATTATAAATCCTGATACTGGATTTGAAAAGACCAATGCTATTGGAAAAGGAAATACAACTGAATTTAGGAATGAAAACAATAGCGCTTCGCCATATTACAGGCTTGATGAAAAGTCAGCCTTGGAGTTACTGATGCAATATGAATATGCCGCATCAAATGTTCCATATGAATGGAAGAAGAGGAAGAAAAAGAGAAAAAAATAGAACACTTTAAATATATTTATTATGTCTACAGGAGAGAACGAACAAGGATTGAGGAAGATTATGGACATGACCAGGTGGATCGCCATCTTTATTTTGGTCCTTCACTTTTATTATTACTTATATGGCCGGTTTAAGGTAATTGGTCTTAGCTGGCCATTTGTAGATAAAGTTTTGATCAACATTTATAAGGTTGGATTATTTACATCCTTTCATAAATCAAAGTTAATTGCACTTACATTTTTATGCCTTTCTTTGATCGGCGTGAAGGGTAAAAAAAGTGAAAACATCACGGTAAAGACCACTTTAAAATACCTGATCCCAGGCCTAATTACTTATTTTATCGGGTATGTTTTGTTTCTTATTCCATGCCCTAGCGATATCGCGGCAATATTATATATTGTAATTACGGTGATAGGAGTGATGTTGTTTATCACCGGCGGCACCTATGCTTCAAGGATAATAATGGACTCCCTGGCTGACGATATCTTTAATGAAGCTAATGAGACCTTCCCCCAGGAAGAGCGGTTAATTCAAAACGAGCATTCCATTAATCTTCCTGCGAAATATAAGCTGAAAGGGAAGGTGAGGAACTCATATATCAATATCATCAATCCCTATCGCGGAGTATTAAACCTGGGCACCCCAGGTGCAGGAAAGAGCTACTTCTTTATGCGCCATGTCATCACACAGCATATAAAGAAAGGATTCACGATGTTCGTTTATGACTTTAAAATGCCTGATCTTTCCGTCATTGCATATAATACATGGTTAAAAAACAAGGATAAATACCCTGCTCAAAGTGAATGCTACTTTATCAATTTTGATGACCTTTCAAGATCACACCGATGTAATCCATTAGACCCGATTGGTATTGTTGATATCACCGATGCTGCAGAGTCCGCACGGACTATTTTGCTTGGGTTAAACAAGTCGTGGATTAGTAAACAGGGCGATTTTTTTATCGAGTCACCAATTAATTTCTTAACAGCACTGATATGGTTTATGCGTAAATATCAGGATGGTGCATACTGTACTCTTCCCCATGTATTGGAGTTAATGCAGGTTGAATATGATGAATTGTTCCCTCTTTTGGCCACCCAACCTGAGATTCAGATTTTGATTAATCCATTCCAAACGGCTTACAAGAACGGAGCAATGGAACAATTGGAAGGGCAGATCGCCTCTGCAAAAATTGCTTTAGCGAGGCTATCTTCGCCACAGTTATACTACGTGCTTTCAGGTAATGATTTTACGCTAAATATAAATGATCCGGCTGCACCTAAAGTTGTTTGTATGGGCAATAATCCTCAAAAAATTAAGACGTATGGGGCCGTATTATCCTTGTATGTAAACAGGCTGATTAAGATCGTAAACCAAAAGGATAAGCTGAAATCAAGCCTATTATTTGATGAATTTCCTACCATTTATCTTAGTGATATTGATAGTCTTATCGCTACCGCCCGTAGTAATAAAGTTGCCACGTTTTTGGCAATCCAGGACATCACCCAGCTTAGGAAAGATTATGGAAAGGAGCAGGCCGATGTTATTATGGGTATTGTTGGAAACATCATTTCAGGTCAGGTTACAGGAGACACCGCAAAGCTTTTATCCGATAGGATTGGCCGGATTATGCAAGACCGGCAGAGCCTTTCCATCAACCGTAATGATACCTCGATAAGCAAAAGTAAGCAATTGGAAGCTGCTGTTCCGGCTTCCAGAATATCGGCCTTAAGCAGTGGAGAGTTTGTTGGAACCGTAGCCGATAACCCAGAAGAAAGAATTGAGCTAAAGTCATTTCATTGTTCAATTCAGAATGACCATACTGCTATAAAAGCTGAAACGGAAGCCTATTTACCCATTCCTATAATACGTAAAATTGATCCTGTGATTGTCCAACGCAATTACCAGGCTATTAGGGATGAGGTCAGGGAAATTGTAAATGCAGAGTTGCAAAGAATTATTTAATATAATTATGCTGTTTAAACTATAATATTATTCACAACATTGTTGTTTAATTTTATTTTCAATATATTGTCATAGCTAAATTATTAACATGCACTTATCAAATTTAAAACTTTGGAACTTTAGAAAATTCGGAAAGGATGGTAGTTTTGATATAGAAAAGCCCGACCTAAATCTTGATTTTAATTCCGGAATGAATGTACTTATAGGGGAAAACGATTCGGGAAAGACCGGGATAATTGATTCCATTAAGCTTCTTTTAAAAACCCACAGTGGAGAATGGATTAAAGTTGAAGAAGAGGATTTCTTCATTGGATCTGAACATTTGAGAATTGAATGCACATTTCTAGGAATGGAAGATGATGAAGCCAAACATTTCACAGAATGGTTAGATTGGGTGACGATAAATGGAAAAAGTGGCCCATTATTGTCTGTAAGTCTTGATGTAATGCGCCGAGATGGAAAAATAATTCCAGCTGACGTAAAGGGGGGGAGCTATCCGACTAGTCATATTTTAACATCAGAGGCGAAAGAGATGCTTAAGGCTACCTACTTGAGGCCCTTAAGGGATGCTAAAAGTGAATTGTCGCCTAAAAGAAACTCAAGGTTGTCTCAAATTTTATATTCACACAAAGCATTTAAGGACAAAACTTCACATAAATTAATGGAGTTGGCACTAGAGTTAAATAAAGGTGTAACGGAGTATTTTAAAGGAAAAGATTCATCAGGCAATGATCTTCCTCCCGAGTTGCAATTAGGCAAGGAAATAAAAGAAGTTATGGATAGTTACTTGGAGCAGTTCTCCAAACGTACAACTGAGTTTAGGATGACATCCGCCGATCTTAAAAACATTTTGGAATCACTTTCTCTTTTATTTCAAGATGCATATAACCTCGGACTTGGAAGTCATAATCTTCTTTGTATAGCATCAGAATTATTACACTTAAAAAAGGACGATTGGAATGGAGTTCGACTTGGACTAATAGAAGAAATTGAAGCGCATCTACACCCCCAGGTACAGATGCAAGTAGTAGATACATTATTATCGTATTCAAATGATATCCAATTAATTTTTACGACTCATAGTCCAAATATTGGATCCAAAATCCCTCTTGAACAATTAATATTATGTAGTAATGGAAATGTTTTCCCAATGGGAAAGGGGTTAACGCTTTTAAAAGAAGATGACTATAAATACCTTGAAATTTTTCTGGATACAACAAAAGCGAACCTATTTTTTTCTAGAGGAGTAATACTTGTTGAAGGTTGGGCAGAAGAAATTTTGGTTCCTGAAATCGCCAATGTAATTGGTATTAATTTAACCGAATATGGAGTTTCTGTAATTAATGTTGGAAGTACTGCATATTTAAATTTTGCCAAAATTTTCCAAAGGAAAAGAGCACCTTTAATGGAAATTCCAGTATCCGTTATTACGGATGTTGATATACGGACTTATTCTAAAGAACTTGTTCTAGGGACCGATGGTACGCCAACATTTACTAAAAAAAATAGGCCAACTTATGACTATATTTTGATTAATTCAACAACAGTCAATAAAGAAACAGCTGAAAAAATTAAACGAATTGATAAATCTATTGGAAATGTTCAATATTTCATAGCTCAAGACTGGACATTAGAGTATTGTTTGTACAAATCTTCCTCAATGAATACTCTCTTTCAGGAATGTGTAAAGGAAATTCACACTAAAACTGACTGGGACACTAATTTCGAAAAAGAGTTATCCAAGAAACTAATAAACAAGTCCCTGGATAAAGTTGAGATTGCATATAGATTACGTAATAAGGTAAAAAACTATTTACTTACAGATCCTGAAAGTAGAAATCCACCGTTAAAAAATATTAAAGATGCATTGGGCACCGGTGATTCTATTGAATACATAATAAAAGCAATAAAACATGCAACAGGAAATTAGTATTACAGATGATCAAATAAAAATCGCTGAAGAAGTATTGCTAAAAGGTCTGAGGTTTGATCTTCAAAGGGTTAGCTTTATAAAGGACCTTTCAACTCATGATTTGCATGCTGTGCCAGGAAGTGGGAAAACCACCGCCTTGTTAGCAAAACTTTTATCACTTGAACAACATTTACCTTTAGTGGGCAATTCTGGAATTCTAGTAATTTCACATACTAATGCTGCTGTAGATGAGATAAAAGAAAAAATTGGACATTTATGTCCGAGACTTTTTTCTTACCCAAACTTTATTGGAACCATTCAAGGCTTTGTTGATATGTTCTTAGCAGTACCTTACTATAAAATCTTGTATAAGAAATCCCCTATCCGCATTGATGACGATATTTATAATGAAAATCATTTTCCTGATTTCAAATTAAGATCATTTTTGAATAGGCGATCAGATTCTCATAAAATTTTATTTGATTATAGGATTAGAGGATTTGATGATCTTAAGTTAGGTTTATCAGATGAAGGCTTTCCATTCAAAAACTCGACTGATACGTTTCAAAAAGTATTAAAAATCAAAAAGGATCTAAGGGAATCTGGTTTCCTGTGTTTTGATGATGCATACATTCTAGCTGAAGAATACCTAAACAAGTTTCCAGGAATTACAAGTATTATTAAGAAGCGTTTTAGTTTCGTTTTTGTGGACGAAATGCAAGATATGGACAAGCACCAATATGACCTTCTTGAGACATTGTTTGCTAATTCTGATGAAGTTTGTTTTCAGCGAATTGGGGACAAGAATCAAGCCATTTTTAATCCTGAATCTTTAATGAATAATATATGGGTAGAAAGAAATGTAAAAGAAATAAATGGCAGCCACCGATTACACAATAATACAGCTTTAGTAGTCCAAAGGCTTGCATTGAATCCTATTTCTGTCCAAGGATTAAGGGTTAATGCTGATGGATCTTCCATCGAAATTAAACCTGTGTTATTTGTTTACGAAACAAACAACATTTCGAAGGTTGTTCCAGCGTTTGCAGAGGAAATAAAAAGATTAATTGATATTGGAAAAATACCTAAAAGTGACAAGAATATTTATAAAGCTATTTCTTGGACTACAAGTAGGTCAGGGGACAAGCCTGAAATGATAAAACTGAACTCTTACCATTCCTCTTTTTCTAAAATTTTAACTAAACCAAAGATTAGCTATAATTCTGTTGAGGATTATCTTTTTTTATATGATGTAAATGATAGAACTATGGCATCAATTAGGAAAAGTATTTTAAATGCAATAATTAAGGTATTACGCTTAGAAAAAATAGAAAATCCATTCAACTCTAGATCATTTACAAAAAGTTCACTAATTGATTTTATAAAAAGGGAGCACAATGCTTATTATGAAAACTATAAATTTAGGATATATCAAATTTGCCGATTAATCATTCAGCAACAAACTAACAATGCTAAAAGAGAATTAGTAAGCTTTATTCATCTGATTTTACAGCTATTTAATAAAACTGTTACTAGTAAATCAACCCTGTTTCTTTCATCAAGTGGTAAACCAACAAATTCAAAAATTGGCAAAGAAAGTATTGAAATATCAAATTGGTACAGAGATGATAATGTATCAATTGAACTTGCAACAGTTCATGGTGTAAAAGGTCAAACCCATACTTGCACTTTATATATGGAAAGCTTTTATCAAAAAAATGTTGAAAAAAAAGGTCAATACGAGTCAACAAGAATTGCAGAGCAACTTTGTGGCATCCCTCTTGATGTAAACGCACATGATTTTGTTAAACAATCACTAAAAATGACTTATGTAGGTTTTTCGAGACCCACTCACTTATTAGGATTTGCTATAGAGAAATCAAGATATGAATCCTCCTTTTTAGGCAAACCAAATGTTAATCTATGGGATGTAAAGTTCGTAGTATAAATAATGGTGTAAGACGTTTGATAAAATAGGTTGTGACGGTTTTAGCAATAAATGATTTAAACAAATAATAATATTTATATAAAAATAATTTACAAAAATTTGATTATTAGCATTTTAGAATTTTCAGCAAATCAGTTTTAAATTTTTTTACCGGCCGCCTAAATAATATATACAAAATAAAATATTAAGGGCAGTGTGACAATTAGTAAACAATGAATGAATACAATAAATTTCTACATGGCTTATTTATAAAGTCAAATGGAATGTTAGGAGGTGAAATTGTTAATCAATTGGTATACAATTTTGGTGTTACAAAAATGAACGCAAGAAAAATTTTGCAACGCGCTGTAGAGGCCGGACTATTTAAATCGAGTGCACCATTAACGTTTGGTAAAGGTCAGTTTTTATATTATTCTTTTAGTAATAAATTAACTCTCGAAAAAATTATAGAGGCTAGTGAAAATACAAGACCTCCACTGTATCGTTTACTAAGACTTCTAATAATTAATGGTGGAATTTCATCATATTTTGAAGCACTTAAAATAACTGCGTCTCCAAGCGTAAAAAATTCATCAAAAATTAATCATGTTAAAGAAATAATATCACCATTAGTTGATTTAGGATTTTTAATTGAAAAAATGGATGAAATCGGTAACCTTTATATTTTGTTAAAAATTAATAGTAATGGAGGCGATGATGAAAATTTATACATGCAATTAATCAAAAAGCACTACAATGATATAAGGATCGATGCTTTATTTGTGGCCGACATATCCAGATGGATTTTTGACTTAGGATTGAGTAATTTTAGAGGCTTTTATCGTTCCACCTCAAAGCCTACTTTCGGAGTTGAACATAATAATTTGTTTTGGGATGCTTATAGCTACTCTAACATAAGGGGATTTACTGGAGATTTTAATAATCAACCTGAAAATAATGAAAAACAGACCTTTATACCTATTGATGTTGTAATTTCAAGAGAATATAGCAAGATTGATTTAGACGCTTTTTTGTCAAGAATTAATGTTCATATAAATTCAACAAAAACAAATAAAAGAAAAGCCTTAGCTGTGATAGTTTTTGTAAAAATTTCCAAACATGCATACTCTGCAGCTAGAAAACTTGGCTTTCTCACAATTAGTTTAGAAAAAATATATGGAAACAATATTTTAAAGTTAATTGATAGTATAAGTAATTCTACAATCGACATTGAAGAAAAACAGAGTGAAAGAATTTCTAAAGCACTAAATGAAATAAATAATAATGGGCTGAATGATCAATTAAAAGCAGTTAGAGGTGCGTTATTTGAAGCGTTAATGAATATTGTACTTTCAAAAATATATTCTTCATCAATTATAATTCCCGGTTATATTTTAAAGGATTCTAAAATTACTAGAGAATATGATTTATTAATTGACTCTATTCGGCCCGAAGAAATTTTACTTGTTGAATTAAAAGGTTATGCAGGAAATTCTTATATAAACTTAGGCGATAGTCAAAAAAAGGGAACATTAAAATATTTTTTTAAATCCTCGGTTCCATTAGCACAAAGAGAATATGTTTCGAATCGTTTCCTTGATAATTCTAATATTAAAGCTCTATTTATTACAACAGGGGATTATCATTCAGAATCCAAAGATTTTATTAACCAAATGAACAAGAGCAAATTCAAACCTTCAAAATTACCATCGACTATTTTAAATGGAAACGAATTGATTGATTTTTTAATTAAGGAAGGATTTAAACATGAGGCAAAGGTTATCAAAAAATTTTATGTCGATTTTAAGGCTGAAAATTAGAAAATCTAAAGACCTCGATGCTCAAGGAACTACCATCCTTGAAAGGTAAGAGTTGCAATTGTTACAATAGATTTTTGTTCGAATATCAAAAAAGAACTGGAGTTCAATTATTCTATACCTACATATATATAAAAGCCCAGCATTTGCTGGGCTTTTATATATATGTAGGTAAGCCATTAGATCCGAAACTAATTCGTTGATTCAACCTTTGAATATTTCTTTTTTAGAATATGCATATCATTACTAATCTTGGTGTCTACAATTTTTGCGTAATGCTGTGTTTGTTTTATAGATTTGTGTCCTAGCATACGTGAAACTGTTTCCAACGGAATCCCATTTGTAAGAGTGACCGTTGTTGCAAAAGTATGACGGGCCATATGAAAAGTTAACTCTTTATTGATCCTGCAGATGTCTGCGATCTCTTTAAGGTATGCGTTCATTTTTTGATTTGAAATGCAAGGGAATACCTTAGGATTAACTTCAGAAATGGTTGAGTTTTTATATTTATTTATTATAGTCATTGCAGGAGGTAAAATTGGAATTCTTGCTAAACTATCTGTTTTCTTTCGCTTGTATGAAATCCATTTCAGCTTATCCACACCTACATAAATTTGGTCTTTCCTTAATCTGTAAACATCAATATAAGCCATTCCAGTAAAACATGAAAAGGCAAATATGTCCCGTACTAATCCTAGTCTTACTGTTTCAAATTTTTGATTTAATAATCTTTCTAGTTCACTAGGCGATAAGAACTCTTTTTCCACTTCCTTATGTTTTAACTTAAAACCATAAAATGGATCTTTCTTTAACCACCCCAATTTTACACAGTGAAGTACTACAGTTTTAAAATTGGCAATATATTTTGAAGTAGTATTCTGGTTGCAGTCTCGATGAGTTTTGAGCCAAAAATCAAAATCTTTAACAAAATCATAATCCAACTTTCTAAGTTCCATATCGTCTTTTTTATATTTCCACTTTATAAACTCCCTGGTATGGCTTAATGCTGTTTCATATCTTTTAATTGTTCCTTCAGCATAATCCTTATTTTCTAGTAGACTCATTTTCTGGTTGTACTCAAGAAAAACTTCCAAGACCATTTTACGGTCGTTTGTAGAGCCAAAAAGGACCTGAAATATATTTTCAGTAGTAATATCTTCTCCAGACGCTATTAGTTCTTTTTTTACAGCGTATACCTTTACAACTAGAGCATCAATAAATAAATTGAGCGTTTTGGCATCTTCTTTATTTCCAGATGCTCTATTTGATCCCTGATCCCACCGATCTTTAAACCAGGTCCTTTTTGTTGAAAATTCCTTCGAAATACCGTTTACAGTAATTCTACCATACAATTTTCGTTTTAATCCATCACTGCTGTCAGTTTTCTTTAAAAAGAACAGCAATCCAAAGCTTTTTTCTAACATACTAAAAATTTTAAATGGTTATACAAAGTTCGGACTGAGGCTTCTTCAAGACAAGATGTAAATCTATTTAACTAGTTGATATACAATATTTTATCAACATGATCGTGGCAGTTTTATTTGAATTTGTGGACTGCCACGATTTACGCTTTTTATTTTTGAGTATTTCTGCATTTTTTGAGATATAGAAATAAAAAAAATGCCCTGCAAATACTGTATTTACGGGCATTTTATGTTTTTATCCTTATCGACTTAAAGTAAAAAAAGCGATATTTTGTATAAAATATCGCTTTTTGCAGAGAGGAAGGGATTCGAACCTTGTAGGCTAAAGCCGCTTCCAGAGCGTATTTTATAGTAGTAAAAACAAAAATGCCACGAATAGCGATTATTCGTGGCATTTGTATCATTTGGCGGAAAGGGAGGGATTCGAACCCTCGATACAGTCATCCCGTATACAGTCTTTCCAGGACTGCTCATTCGACCACTCTGACACCTTTCCGTGTTTCAGTGCACAAATGTAGTCATTTTTTGTTTTATTGCAATACTAGAAATCTTTTTTATAGAATGATTTGCGCTATACTATTGATCATAAGCCCTTTGTTTTTATATTTTTTTGAATAAAACATATTTCTTATTTTTCAGAATGACAAATAGCTATTTCGAGATAAAAAAGAAACTTTTAGAAATCGCAATCCAACGGACGAACGATCGCATCGAAATGGTCGAATCGGCATTGGAAACTGCCCGGGACTCAAGTAATGACGATACAAAAAGTAGCGCAGGAGATAAATACGAAACCTCGCGTGAGATGATCCAACAGGACATCAACCGGTATCAGGGGCAGCTACTTGAGGCAAACAAAGATTTAATACAGCTCACAAATATTACGTCAACAATAGCGGATAAAACTGATTTTGTCAAATTGGGCAGTCTTGTTAAAACAAATGTAGGATTCTACTTTATCGCTTCAAGCATTGGTGCCATAAAAATTGGTGATAATAATATTTTTGTTATCTCCGTGGCGTCGCCAATAGGTCAGCTGCTTTTGGGAAAGAAAATAGGGGATAGTTTCCTCTTTAACAAATTAAATCAGACCATATCCGAGCTTTATTAAATTACCCAAATGGAGGGAAGGTAAACAATATGCGCTGATAACTGTTTCTAATATATAGACGAACATAAAACAATAAGATGAAATTAAACAGGTTACTTTTGATATTTTCATTTGGTGTTTTGCCTTTTTTTCACGCTTGCCGTTCACCGGAATCCGATAATAAGCTAAAGTCTAAAATTGAAGCAGCTTTAGCAGATAATCAGGGCATTGCAGTGGATGTGGAGGAAGGTAATGTGACCTTGAACGGGCAGCTGGGATCAGACTCATTAAAACAGGTTGTGGAAGAAAAAACAAAGATCGCTGGCGGTGAAAATATTAAATCCATCCACAACAATATTATGGTAAATCTACCTGAACCCGAAGACGCCCGTGAAAAATATCACGAGATAGTGGAAGGAGCAGTTGATTCTACTCTCACTCGGGATGTCAATCGGGTGCTGGAAGATTTCCCGACCATCACAGCGCAGGTGAAGGAGGGAATTATTATTGCAACAGGCAATATTGAAAAGACAAACATAGATTCGCTAAAGAAAAGACTGGAACATATCAAACCCAAAGGAATTGATATGAAAGGTGTAACTGGTCGATAATTTTCTTATTCCTATTAAAATATAAAAGCTATGCATCTGTTGATGCATAGCTTTTATTATGTGTACATATGTTTATTTGCTACAAATTTAAACATTTTCCATTAAATCCCGAATAGCTACCGAGGCAATAGCTCCGCCAAATGCTGCAGGTAGATAAGACATTGTTCCATAGGCTGACTTTTTGAAATTACTTCCATCGGTATATAACAGCGAACTTTTATCGGGCAATTCCGTAGAAAAAGCAACTTTAACACCATCACGGATGCCGTGCTTACGCAATTTCTTACGAATATGCTGGGCCAATTTACAGTTGTAGGATTTACTGATATCTGCAATTTCTATTTTCGTTGGATCAACTTTACCGCCAGCACCCATTGAGCTTACAAAGGGTATTTTGGCTTCCAGCGCTCTCCTGATAAAGAATAATTTGGGTGTAATGCTATCGATGGCTTCCACACAGTAGTCTGGTGCTAAATCCAACAAAGCCGGTATCTTTTCAGGAATAATAAAGTCCTGAATGACCGTTAAATCTAATTCCGGATTAATAGCCAATAGGCGTTGCCTCATGATTTCAGCCTTAGCTTCACCATGGTTTGTTGCAAGTGCTGGCAGCTGTCTATTTCTATTGGATGGATCTACCGTATCACCGTCTATAATGGTCATCTTACCAACCCCTGCACGACAGATAAATTCAGCCGCAAAGGATCCCACACCGCCCAGACCAAGGACCATCACATGGGAATTCGCTAATTTTTCCAAAGCTGCTCTACCAACCAGTGCTTCGGTGCGTGACAGCCAACTTAAATCTTTCATTTTTTTAATACAATCTTATAATTATGATATAATGCCTGCTTGAGCACCACTATCGGAATAGATCGGACTTTTGCGACATATTGATATAGGGTAGCAACCTGAGTTGCAGTATAGGTATCTGTTTCCAAAAATAAATGCCCTAACGGGATGTTTCTTAGCACTTCGTCCTGACTTCCATCCAAACAATGCGTTCCGATCGAAAGATGAAATCCCCTGTCTATGAGCTGCTTGGCCAAGGCCCAATTCTTGCGATAACCATGGAAGATAACAGGTAAATGAAATTTTGCTTTTAACAAAGAAGCTAAAACTTCCTGAAAGGCGCGAACGCAATGAATTATCAAAGGTTTATGAAAAGTCATCGCCAATTGAATCTGCCGATCAAAAACCTGCTGCTGTACACCGAAAGGGACAGTAATATTTTTATCCAGACCGCATTCACCTACTGCCACCACATTCGCTCCCTGTATTATCGTCTGCATCAACGCTAAGGCTTCCTCTGTATTGCCGTTTATATACCAGGGATGCAAACCAATAGAACAGTCCTCCCCAATAATCGTCTCATTGTGGTTCAATGCTATATTTACAACAGATAGGGTAGAACCATTCTGCATTGCATTGGATCGATGTGTATGAATATCAATATAGGGAATCTGCATTGTCAATGCACAAAGGTCGAAAAAATAGTTGAAGCAAAAAATATTCTCTATAAAATTAGTATAGTTTTATCGCTCCAACTTGCTGTTGAGGGCCTGTAAAATTGCAGAAGCTTTTAAAAGACATTCCTGATATTCCTGTTCTCCTAATGCTTGGTTGGTAACAGCACCACCTGTATGAAACGACAGGTAATGTTCCTGCTGATTGTAAAGGAGGGAACGGATCACGACGTTAAAATCAAATTCGTCATGTAAGGTATCAAAATAGCCTATGGAGCCTGCATATACACCTCTTTTTGAGTCTTCTATCTGATCGCAAATACGCATAGCGGCAATCTTTGGAGCGCCTGTCATGGAACCCGCAGGAAATGTATGTCTAAATACGTCCATATTGGACACCTTTGGATCTTGTATACTGGTAATTGTCGATATCATCTGATGTACCTGTTTAAAAGATTGGATTTCAAACAATCGTGTAGCTTCCACTGTTCCGGGAAGGGCACTTCGTGTCAAATCATTTCGGACAAGATCCACAATCATTACATTTTCAGCAATCTCCTTCTGTGACTGGAGCATACGATTGATGATATCCTGATCTTCCTGTTTCGTAACACCTCTTTTAGCGGTACCTTTAATAGGTTGCGAGATCAACTTGCCTTTTCTCTTTGCCAAAAAACGTTCCGGAGAAGCACTCATGACAAAATGCTGCCCAACTCTGAAAAAGTTGCTGAATGGAGTAGGTGATACGGCATTCAATTTTAAATAGATCTCCACTGGGGAAATATCTGCATTCTCAGCGAAGAATTCCTGACAGAGATTTACTTCATAAATATCACCGCGTTGAATATGCTGTTGTACCTTATCAAAGGCACTAAGATATTCTTCTTTCGTCCACCGCGCCTGTATTCGAATAGCTAAACTCTTATCTGCCTGCGGGATCATTGTATCGCAGATGGACTGGTAGACTGAAGCCGGATCATCCGCTTGAATCTGCACCTGCCTTTCCGTTATGCTCACGGTAATTGCTGGAACAAAAAAATAAGCAGCCGGAAACCCTAGTTTATCTATTGCGCTGGTCTGTAATTCTTCAATCTCATTTTTGAGATCATAGGATAGAAATCCGGGAACAAAACCATTTTGATGTTTTTTCAGGAACTGTTGCAGTTGATCCAATACATTATCATCCGCACAAAAAGCATGTAATGCTTTCACTGCCAGTACACTCTCAAATCGTCCCCATTGGTCTGGCGACCCATTGCTATTAAAGAAAGAAATTTCATCAAATTGCCCTGACCAGTGCAGGGCTTTTTGATGAAATTTATCTTTGGAATCGAGAAGATCAAAACTTTCGATCCGCATATTTTATTTTGATAAAGCCAATGTTTGTTTACGATCTGGACCTACCGACAAAATCGTGATCGGAACTTCGAGAGCTTTCTCTAAATAAGAAATATAATTACTTAAAGCCTCAGGAATCTCAGCTTCAGAGCTGATACCGGTCAAATCTTGTTTCCATCCCTGGATTTCTTCCAAAATTGGCTCTGCCTGATGTGTAATAATCTCATATGGCATATAATCGATCACTTCACCATTATATTTATAATGTGTACAAGCGTAGATCTTATCGAAGGTATCCAATACATCCGCTTTCATCATGATCAGGTCAGTCACGCCATTCAACATGATCGCATACTTCAATGCAGGGATATCAATCCACCCTGTACGGCGTGCACGGCCTGTTGTGGCTCCGAATTCATGCCCCAACTGACGTAGTCGCTCGCCAGTCTCATCATGAAGTTCAGTAGGGAAGGGACCTCCACCCACGCGGGTTGCATAAGCTTTGAAAATTCCGTATACTTTACCGATTTTGTTTGGCGCAATACCAAGACCGGTACAAGCTCCAGCAGTTGTTGTGTTGGAAGAAGTCACAAATGGGTAAGAACCAAAATCCACATCCAACAGGGTACCCTGAGCGCCCTCAGCCAGTACACGTTTGCCTTCTTTCAGATACTGATTCACCAAGTGTTCTGAATCCACATGTGGAATGGTTTTAATGAATTCAATTGCCTCCAAAAACGCTTGTTCTTTTTCACTGAAATCAGGAATTTCTCCATAGTGGGAAAGAATATTCAAGTGTTTTTCCTTCAACTTTTGGTAACGCTCCTGAAAGTCTGGAAGTGTTGTATCACCTACACGTAAACCGTTTCTACCAGTTTTATCCATGTACGTTGGACCAATACCTTTTAACGTAGATCCGATCTTACCGGCACCCATTTTCGATTCTGAAGCAGCGTCCAATAATTGGTGTGTCGGCAAAATAAGGTGTGCTTTGCGCGCTAATACCAAATTGCCTTTACCCACCGGATCAAAACCAGCTGTCTTAAGGTTGTCTAATTCTCTTTTTAGGATAATCGGATCGATAACGACTCCATTACCAATAAGATTTAGTGTACCTTCATTGAAGATACCAGATGGAATTGTGTTGAGCACGAATTTTTTGTTATCAAATTCCAACGTGTGTCCGGCGTTAGGGCCGCCTTGGAAACGAGCGATTAAATCGTATTTTGGACAAAATACATCTACGATTTTACCTTTACCCTCGTCACCCCATTGTAAGCCCAAAAGCACATCAACTTGCATAGCTTTTAAAGTATAGTAATTAAAATGTTATTAATAAAAATAGACTCATTAAAAAAATAAAAATGTTCAGGAATTTTTCTCCTGAACATTCCTGAACAAATGTACTATTATATTTAACAAAAATATAAGATTAATTTGAAATAGCTTCCTGAGCTACACTTTCTTCTTTTTTATTTTTTTCCTGACATTCCTGACATACACCGTATAAATTTAAAGAATGGTGTTTGATGTCAAACTTCAATAAGTCCCCCATAAGGCTCTGGATCTGATTGATACGTGGATCACAAAATTCAACAACCTTATTACATTCAATACAAATCACGTGATCGTGCTGTTTAAAGCCATAAGATTTTTCGAATTGAGCCATATTACGGCCAAATTGATGTTTGGTGACTAAATCACAAGACACCAGGAGTTCGAGGGTATTATAAACTGTAGCACGACTGACCCTGTATTTTTTGTTCTTCATATGGATATATAAAGACTCCACATCAAAGTGATCAGTACGTGAATAAATCTCCTCCAAGATCGCATAACGCTCCGGAGTTTTTCTTAGATTTTTATTTTCTAAGTATGCTTCAAAGATTTTTTTTACAGTTGCAAAATTTTCAGCTTGATTCATAGTAAAAATATTCTTGTACAAATTTACCAATTTAGATTGACATTTGATAGTAATTCTAAATTGTGATATTCATTTGATTAATTTTCAGATTCATAACGATTTACTCCTGTTATACCTCTTACTTGTTTGAGATTTTTCATCAAGCTTTCCAATTGCTGGGTGTCATTGACATACACCATGATATTTCCGTCAAAAATACCATCATTACTGGATATAGACAGCGAGCGGATATTGACTGCAAATTCCTGGGAAATAACGGTGGTGAGTTTGTTTACCAAACCTACATCATCGATCCCCACAATATGCAAACCGGTCAGGAATGCAGAGTCTTTTGTGGAAGCCCATCGTGCCTTTAGGATACGATAACCGTAGTTGGCCATCAATTTGGATGCATTTGGGCAACTGGTACGGTGAATCTTGATCCCATCATTAACAGTCAGAAAACCAAAAACATCATCCCCAGGAATCGGATTGCAGCAAGGGGCTAAGGTATAGTCAACTTTTTGCATATCATCCCCAATAAGAATGGTATCGAATTCTTTCTTATTTATTTTCTCGACTAGACCACCAATATGGCTGTTAAACTGATTACCAGAAGAAGAACCCACGTTGATTTCAACCGCTTTCTCATGAGCTACATATTCCCGCAACTGCTTGATATCAACGACTCCTTTTGCTACATTATAAAAAAGATCCTGAGAACTTGGATACTTCAGATAATTAGCAATCTTGTTGATATTATCCGTATTATAGGTTACTTTCAAAGATTTCAATTTACGCTCTAGAATTTCCTTGCCATCCTCTGCCACTCTTCGTTTTTCCTCTTTAAGAGAAGATCTAATCTTCGATTTTGCTTTTGCGGTGACGACAAAATTGAGCCAATCTTCTTTTGGTGACTGCTTGCTGGAGGTGATGATCTCCACTTGATCTCCATTCTGTAAGACATGGCTTAATGGGACCAACTTATGGTTCACTTTGGCACCGATACAACTTGCGCCGATATCGGAGTGAATCTCAAATGCAAAGTCCAAGGCCGTCGCATTGTTGGGCAATTGGATTAACGTGCCTTTTGGTGTGAAAATAAAGATCTCGTCTGAGAACAGGTTCATCTTGAAGTCATCCACGAAATCCATGGCATTCTGGTCAGGACTACTGAGTACATCACGTACCTTTTTGATCCATTGATCCAGACCTGAATCGGAATTGGACTCTTTGTATTTCCAGTGTGCCGCAAACCCTTTCTCCGCAATTTCATTCATCCGTTTGGTTCGAATCTGCACCTCCACCCATTGGCCTTTAGGCCCCATCACTGTTGTGTGTAAGGATTCATAACCATTTCCTTTGGGTGAAGAAATCCAATCGCGCAAACGGTCTGGATTGGGACGATACAAATCTGTAACGATGGAATATACCTTCCAACATTCGGTTTTTTCCTTCTCATCTACCGCATCGATAACGATACGAATGGCAAACAAATCATATACTTCCTCAAAAGGTATTGATTTCTTGCGCATCTTGTTCCAGATCGAGTGAATAGACTTCGGTCTTCCAAATACGGCCGCTTTAATCCCTTGCTCTTCCAGAATCTCCTTAATAGGGCCTATGAAATCACCTATGAATTTCTCGCGTTCAGCTTTTTTCTCATTCAGTTTACGGGCAATAAATTTGTATGTATCCGGATCAGTAAACTTCATGGATAGATCTTCCAATTCGGATTTAATGGCATACAGCCCCAGACGATGTGCCAAAGGGGCATACAGATAGCTGGTCTCCGAAGCAATCTTTAGCTGCTTGTCTCTTGCCATAAACTCCATAGTCCGCATATTATGCAGCCTGTCAGCCAATTTGATAAGAATAACACGCACGTCATCCGCAAGGGTGAGCAGCATTTTACGGAAATTCTCAGCCTGCATTGAACTATTGGGATCAAATATTCCGGAAATTTTTGTTAATCCATCGATAATGCGACGAACTTTCTTCCCAAACATTTCCTCGATTTCGTCCAAAGTTACATTGGTATCCTCAACAACATCATGAAGCAAAGCGCATACAATGGAAGTCGTTCCCAGTCCGATTTCCTCCGCAGCTATTTGGGCTACCGCAATAGGATGATAAATATAAGGTTCCCCTGATTTGCGCCGCATTTCCTTATGACTATCCAATGCCAAATCAAAAGCTTTACGAATCTCTTGCTTATCGCCACGCTGCAAAGTAGGCTTACAGGCACGCAATAATGCACGGTAGCGTTTTCTTATCTCTTTGTTTTCTGCCTCTATATCAATCACATAATCTTTCATAAACGTTGCAGGTAAATGATGTTTTTTTGAGTATTTTTGTTTAATTTAGTTAATGTATTTCGAATACGATTATCAAGCTAACTTATTTTGTAATAAATTTACCAAAATATAATAGCATTGACAAATTAAAAGAGTTATCCAGTCATTCAGATGAAGACAATAGTATGTGGTTTGTTGCTTTTTCTCCTTGGGACTTTGCCAGGTATGGCTCAGACACAGTCTCTTGTTCTTCCTTTGTACGGTGAAGGAGCCCAGGAGACAGTCACTGATTATATGACCACAACTTTGCCTTCAGGTGAGATATTACCTTGGTTTCCCATTCCCGAAGTGATTATTACCAGGAAGAGGGTATGGTCAAGCGAGGAAGCCCGACGGGAATATTTGCGCTTTAGAAGAAATGTACTAAAGGTGCTTCCCTATGCAATCTACGCACAGAAAAGGTACGACCAACTGGATCGCGATCTGGCCATGACATCCAACAAAAAGCAACATGAGGTTTTGGTGGAGAACTGTGAGAATGATGTGAAACAAATGTTTAATAGGGAAATTAAAAACATGACGATTTCCCAGGGTAAAATCCTTATAAAGCTGATAGACCGCTATACCGGACATACCAGCTATGAAATGGTGAAGGAAATGAAAGGAGGAATCTCCGCATTTTTTTACCAAGGGGTTGCCAAAATTTTCGGGCATAATCTAAAATCAACATACGATCCAAAAGAGGACTTTGAAATCGAAAATATTATCCGTGAATTTGAAAGGTCGAGACCCAAACCAGTGATGTAAGGGTTCCGTTTAAATCAATTTACATCATTTACGGTGATATTATTCTGGGACCGGGGATGGAGATCGTCATGTAGCACCTAAATTAAAACGATATGAAAACGATCTATGACTTTGATGCTTTGCAATTCAATGGAACCATGAAGTCTCTTGCGGATTTTGAAGGAAAGGTTTTGTTGGTCGTCAATACAGCAAGTCAGTGCCTGTTCACAAGACAGTTTAAATCGCTCGAAAAGCTCTACCAAAAGTATAAGGAAAGGGGATTTGAGGTACTGGCATTTCCGTCCAACAATTTTCGAAATCAGGAACCTTTGACAGGCACTACATTGGAAACTTTCTGCAGAATAAACCAACAGGTCAGTTTCCCCGTATTTAAACGTAGCCATGTCATTGGCACTTATACGACCCCCTTATACAGTTTTCTATCAAATAAAGCGGAGAATGGCCATATAAATAGCAAACCTTCCTGGAACTTCCACAAATATCTAATCAACAGGCAAGGGGAAGTTGTGGATTTCTATTACCCCACGACTTCGCCATTGTCAAGTAAAATTTGTCGTAATATCGAACGACTTTTGGCAGAGTAAGCCACAAACTTCTTACCTTTGGCCTCGGCTTCCAAAGCGTACAGTCTATATGTATTTATTGTCTTCAAGACGACAATAAATACGACAAGATGAACTGTATATACGAAAACGGTATTTTACCCGATTTTGTTGAGCTTTGAGAACTTAAACAGAATAGAAGAGATAAATATGCTAAAACTAGATTTACTTGTCATTGCCGTACATCCAGATGACGCAGAATTAGGGGCAGGCGGAGTAATGGCAAAATATGTTGCCGAAGGAAAAAAAGTAGGAATTGTAGACTTGACACAGGGTGAGCTGGGCACACGTGGCACAGCGGAAACCAGAGCCCAAGAGGCAAAAGATGCAGCAGCTATACTCGGATTGGCGGCTCGCGAGAACCTTGGTCTGAGAGATGGCTTTTTTGAAAATGCCATGGCCGAAAAAATGGCCATTATAAGTGCAATAAGAAAATACCAGCCTGAAATCGTTATCACGAATGCGATTACAGACCGTCATCCCGATCATGGTAGGGCAGGGCAACTTGTCAATGAAGCCTGCTTTCTTTCTGGCTTAAGAAAAGTAGAAACCAGAGACGATAATAATCAGACTCAGGAAGCTTTTCGCCCGCGGCTCGTATTGCAGTTTGTGCAAGATTATTATATTAAACCCGACGTGGTCATTGATATTACAGATTACTATGCTATAAAGGAAAAGTCAATCCTGGCCTATAAAACACAATTTTACACAGGTGAGAATATCAATCCTGACGAACCGCAAACGTATATCTCCAATCCGGATTTTATGGAATCTACAGCTGCTAGAGCGCGGGAATTTGGTCGTTATATCCAAGCAAAGTATGCCGAAGGGTTTACATCTAAAAAGATATTGGGCGTCGACGATATCTTTCATCTAAGATAACGAATTTGCAAGAGCTTGTAAAAGAAAAAGAGTTAAAGATTGTATGTAGCATACAACCTTTAACTCTTTTTCTAATAATGGAGCATTCTATCACGAGATAAAACCTTTTACATATTGTTTCGTGATCTCATGCTGTGGATTTAACAATACTTGTTCGGTAGGGCCAAATTCAAGGATTTCACCACCGTAAACAAAAAGGATATAGTCGGATACTCTTCGGGCCTGCCGCAAGATATGCGTCACCAGAACAATGGTATAATCCTGTTTTAATTCGATCAATAATTCTTCAATTTTCGCTGTAGATAATGGATCCAATGCAGAAGTTGATTCATCACCGAGTATAATCTCTGGTTCTACAGCAAGCCCCCTTGCCAAACAGAGCCGTTGTTGCTGTCCAATCGAAAGACCACTTGCAGACTGTCCCAAACGGTCCTTTACCTCATCCCATAGCGCCACATTTCGCAGTTGTGTCTCCACAATCTTATCCAGTTCTTTTTTACTTTTGGTGCCATGTATACGCGGGCCATAAGCAACATTATCGTAGATAGACATTGGTAACGGGTAAGGTTTTTGGGACAATAGCCCCATTTTCTTACGAATATGTGTTACCTCGGCATCCTTACCATAAATATCCTCACCATTAACAAGTACAGACCCGGTGATTTCAACACCTTTTGTATCGTCAACCAGCCGATTAAGTGTTTTCAAAAGTGTAGTTTTACCGCAACCTGAAGGTCCAATAATGGAGGTTACACTATTATTGGGCAGGGCAAGATTAATATTCTTTAAGATATGTCTTCCATCTATATATACATTGAGATCCTTGATCTGAATGTGAGGATCAGTCAAAGGACTGTTTAACGACGATTCTTTTGTTTCGATTGAAGGATATGCGTGCATACTACGATAATTAAAATAATGATTGTTAAAACCAGAGCCGAGGCATAAGCCCGTCCCTGCACCTCAGGAATTGGGCTACTTAACTGAAAAAATATAGCCAAAGGAAGTGTTGCTGCGGGCTCGTCAATATATTTGGGCAAATTGTCGCTGAATCCAGTTGTCAATAATACACCAGCAACATCACCAATAGCTCTCCCGAAAGCCAATAGAATGGCTGTCAATAGTCCGGCACGAATACTCCGCAGCATGACCTTTGCAAGTTCCCAACGTGTTGTACCCAAGGAAAGGGTTACATTTTTCAGGTCTTCAGGAATCGTTTTGATCAGCTCGTCTACTGTGCGCACGACAATAGGGATCGTTAGTAAAGTCACCGTGATGATGCCACCCAATAGGGAAGCCCTAATGCCAAAATAAACCATAATCCCAAAACCCACAGCCCCATAAACAATAGATGGAACACCATAAAGCACATCAAACAAAAGTTTTGAGAACTGCGTTATTCGGGATTTTGTCCCCAAATAAATATTGAGATAAAGCGAAATCGGAATGCCAATCAAAGCGGATAGAGCGGTCGCTACACCCGCTAGGTATAATGATCCTAATATGGCATTTAGAATTCCACCTTCTTTGCCGATGTAAAATCCACCTTTGGGCAACTGGCTAACCATCTCCCAATTGAGATAGGGAAGACCTTTATAAAGTATCGTGCCTACAATGAAAAATAGCGAAGCAGTTACTGTAATTCCCGATAAATGCATAAAGCCTTTTGCGATCTTTTCGCTCAATAACCTTCTCTTGGTATTATCCATCTAAACCTCCTTCAAGACGCCTCAATATCAGACGTGATATTAAATTGAAAACAAATATGATGACAAATAGCAATAGTGCTGAAAACATCAATGCAGACTCATAAAGTGGAATGGACATCATCTCACCAAAATTGTTAGCGATTAAGGCCGGAATGGGATACCCTGCGTCAAATATAGATGTAGGCACCTTGGGCACGTTTCCACAAACCATTAATACGGCTATCGTCTCTCCGAAAGCCCGAGAGGTAGACAAGACGATAGCGGCAATGATACCGGGCTTGGCTTTTTTGAGAATAACATGTTTTATGGTATCCCATTTCGTTGCTCCCAAGGACAAAGAAGCTGCTTTCAATTCATATGGAATTGTTTGGAGCACTTCAACCATAATCGAAATCATGATAGGAAAAATCATGACCGCCAATACAATCCCCCCAGCTAAGACCGAATAGCCTGATGTCACCACACCAAAAACCGGAGCAATATAAAGCTGGATCAAGGGAACTATAAATAACACGCCCCAAACACCATATAATACCGGCGGTATGGCTGCCAAAACATTGACAAGAGGCAGCATCATATTTTTCAATGCGTCAGAAGCATATTCAGTCAAATAGACTGCTGTCAAAATACATAGTGGTATTGCAATAGCTAGCGATATCAATGTGACTGCGAGCGTACCCGCGATAAAAGGCAGAAATCCAAATGAACCCTTCATCGGCGCCCACACCTTATCTGTCAATAACTGAAATACATTGCTATATTCAAACAATGGGATGGATTTTACGGTTAAACCAACCGCAATAATCAGCACAACTGACAGCGATATCAGCAGCAATATGAATGTGGAGCGTTTTACTAAAGTATCCTTGACTAGACGTATATTGAGCATGTTATAACTTTTTTAGTTCTTTATTGATCAGTGTTTCAGTTAAAGGCACATAACCATTTTTTAACAGCTGTGATTGCGCTTGTTTTTGCAGCACAAATGAGATAAACTCCTTCAAGAGCAGTGACTCTGTTTTATTCCGTGTAACAAATGTCAGCTCACGGGCCGGTGGAGCAGGGTATCTGCCTGTCGCAACTGCTTCAGTCAGGTCTGATAAAGACCCATAGAATTGCTCATCTGCTTCAATCTGTCCATTTTTGTTCAAATCCAATGGCAACACATCAATACGATCAAATACTTTGTTTGTCTTTAAATTATAGACATAGTTAATATTATTGAAACCTATACCAAATACATCATCTTTAATTGCCTGGGCGATGCCCGGATCTCCGAAGATGCCAACTCCTTGAAGGTCTTCTTGTCTATGACCGAAAAACTTAGCCCAGGTTTCTGCTGCACCCGCGGCATCCGAACGCACATACACATTAATTGGATCCGGGGTAAATTGAGCATCAATTTGATTCCAAGTCTTAAATTTTCGACTGACAAAAATACCTGCAAGTTCCTCTTGTGTTAAGCCCCTTCTCAACAGCGCTTTATAATTCGGATTACCGGGGTTTAATGTGCATATCACGGCATCTTTGGCAACGACAATTGGAACAGCGCCTTTTTTTATCTCTTGGGCATGCAGATCCCTTGACACAAGACCAATGTCTACCATACCTGTTAGCACATCGGCAATCCCTTTTCCTGCACCTCCTGCAGATATATTAAAACGCACATTTGGATGAATCTTTTTAAAATCTTCACTCCAGATTACCGCTAGCGGGTAGAGCGCAAAGGCTCCGGATAACGAAATATTTCCCTCAAATCCACGCTCTTTACTATATCCATTCTTTACTTTTGGAGCGCAGGAAGTAACTTTAAATACAGTTATAAAGCTAAAAATCAGAAGTATCAAATATCTATTTATCGTTACACCCATTAGTCTACAGGTTTAGTATATTAAATTTTATACGGCAAATATATATTAATTTGGTAGATATTATAGAATATTAAAAAAATATTTTTACATTTGACATCGAGAAAAGAATACTAAATCAATAGATTTTATTTGTTTTATGCAAAGCTTCCGTACAGAACTAGAAAATCCAGTCGTGGAAAAGGAGATTATTGAACTTGAAAAAAAGATTCGATTATTTCACGAAGGTAAGATCGCTGATGAGAAATTTAGATCACTGCGTCTCGCCAGAGGTGTATATGGACAAAGACAACCAGGGGTTCAGATGGTTCGTATCAAACTTCCATTTGGAAAAGTTACTTTTAAGCAATTGATCAAAATCGCGGCAATATCAGATGAGTATGCCAGCCGCAACCTGCACTTGACTACACGTCAGGATATTCAGATTCATTATGTCAGTCTGGATCGCACACCAGAACTTTGGTCAAAATTAGCCGAGGACGATATTACCTTAAGGGAAGCCTGTGGCAATACTGTTCGCAACGTAACGGCTTCACCAACCTCGGGTATTGATCCGAAAGAACCCTTCGATGTATCACCTTACGCCCAGGCTACATTTGAATACTTTCTACGTAATCCAGTCTGTGCGGAGATGGGTAGAAAATTCAAGATGTCGTTTTCGGCAAGCGCAGAGGATACCGCTTTTTCATATATCCATGACTTGGGCTTTATTCCAAAATTGAAATATATTGATGGGGTAGAAGTGCGCGGTTTTAAAGTGTTGCTCGGTGGTGGCCTAGGGTCGCAACCATTTTTGGCGTCTTTAACAAATGAATTTCTTCCGGAAGATGAACTTATCCCATATATAGAGGCGACGCTAAGAGTGTTTGACCGATATGGCGAACGCAACAACCGTAATAAAGCACGTTTTAAATATCTTATTCAAAAGCTGGGCCTACAAGAGGTGCTAAATTTAATCGAAGCGGAAAAAATTGCCACAAAAGTGAAGACTTTCCCTATTGATCGGACAAAAATTGAACAGCCCTTACCTCCAGATGACAGCCAGGTAGCGGCCTTGGATCTAGATACAGATCTAAACTATCAAATATGGAAGAACACAAATACATTTGGTCAAAAGCAGTTAGGTTATTATGGTGTCTATGTACGGGTTTCTACAGGTGATATAGGTACTGATAAAGCGCGGGCATTGGTCGCTGGATTAAAAAATCTTGTTGCGGATGATATCCGGATAACGCAAAACCAAAGCCTGCTTTTAAAATATGCCACGGAGAAATCATTACCGCATATTTATCAATTGCTTAAATCACTTGATCTAGCCCAAGTCGGTTTTGATAGCACAGCTGATGTAACAACATGCCCAGGGACAGACACCTGTAACCTTGGTATTTCCAATAGTACTGAAATGGCTCGGGTCATTGAATCCTATATCGCTGAATTTCATCAGGATTTTGTGTTCAACAGGGATTTGAAAATTAAGATCTCCGGCTGTATGAATTCCTGTGGTCAACACGGACTGGCACATATCGGCTTCCACGGCAGCTCGGTTAAAGCGGATGGCAAGGTTGTACCTGCTGCACAGGTTATGCTTGGCGGTGGTACAATCGGTGACGGCGAGGGTAGAGTAGCGGAACGGATTATCAAAGTACCAACCAAACGGGTATTGCATGTCGTTGATTTAGTGCTTAACGATTACAAGAAGAATGCTGAAGACGCTGAGAACTTCCATGCCTATTACGACAGACAGGGTAAAAATTACTTTTACAATTTATTAAAACCGCTGTCGGATCTGACGACGCTTGCTGAAGATGAATTTGTGGATTGGGGCCATGAAGGGACTTTCCAAACAGCAATAGGTGTGGGCGAATGTGCCGGAGTGGTGATCGATTTGGTGGCAACATTGATCTATGAAGCAGAAGAAAAATTGCAATGGGCAAACGAGACCTTTCAGGAAGCGAAATTCGCTGACGCTATTTATCATGCATACAATGCCTTTGTTCAGGCAGCGAAAGCTTTACTATTAGATAAAGGTATCAGCGCGAGCACGCAAAATACAGTCATCAACGAGTTCCAAACACATTTTGTGGAATCTGGCGAATATAATTTTGGCCAAACATTCCCAGAACTTGTTTTACAAATCAGTAAAAATGAACCAACTGAAGACTTTGCAACGGGCTATCTTCAAGAAGCCACCAAGTTTATCAATGAGGTTTACCAACGTAAAAATTTAACGCCTGTATTGGCATAGGAGGGAATGGAATGTCGATAGAAGCAAAAGTAACTTTAGTAGGCGCAGGGCCGGGAGATCCGGAATTGATAAGCCTAAAAGGCATCAAAGCGATCCAGAAAGCGGATGTTATTTTATATGACGCTCTGGTCAATGATGAACTATTGGATTATGCAAAAGCAGATTGTATAAAGATTTATGTTGGAAAACGTGCCGAACAGCTTTCAACATCACAAGATGAGATCAATCGTCTACTGGTTGATTACGCATTAAATTATGGGCATGTCGTGCGTCTGAAAGGCGGTGATCCTTTTGTTTTCGGACGAGGTGGGGAGGAGATTGATTATGTGGCGCAATACGGTATTGAAACAGCGGTCGTACCGGGTATTTCGTCAGCGATTGGCCTGACAGGATTACAGCAAATCCCATTGACTTATAGAGGAATCAGTGAAAGTTTTTGGGTAATAACAGGTTCAAAATCTGATGGTAGTTTATCCAACGACTTACAGCTAGCTGCAGAATCCAATGCGACTGTAGTCGTTTTGATGGGTTATGGAAAATTAGCGGAGATTGTGAACATTTATAAAGATAAAAATCTTCATAATCTGCCAATTGCCCTGATTCAGAATGGCTCGTTGCCTAATGAAAAGGTTGTGTTAGGTACAATTGATAATATCCTCGACGAGTCTACTGAAAAGAGAATCGGAGTGCCAGCTATTATTATTATCGGTGAAGTGGTCGCCAAACACAGGTCGTTTCAACAGATTAAAGAAAAAGCGCTTGCATTATAAAGATGAATCAGCTATTTCCCATATTCGTCAAGCTTGACCAGGTCCATACTTTATTAATTGGAGGAGGAAAAGTTGCGCTGGAAAAATTCCAGGCACTGATCGCCAATGACGAGACATTGCAACTGACAGTTGTCGCGAAAGAAATAGTTACGGAGTTTAAGCAATTGCTCGAGATTTATCCCCATGTGCAACTTTATATCCGACCATTTGAGGCGAGTGACATTGAAAATAAACAACTTGTTATTGCTGCGACAAATAATATGGAGCTGAATGATGAGCTGCGTAAGCTAACATCCCTTCATAATATTCTTTTTAACGCGGCGGACAAACCGGATCTATGTGATTTTTATCTGGGATCTATTGTTACTAAAGGTAATTTGAAAGTAGCGATTTCCACCAACGGCAAGTCTCCAACAATTGCAAAACGGGTGAAGGAACTGCTCAACGATCTATTACCGGAGGAAATCGACGAAACGCTTTCGCTGATGAGCGAATATCGTGAACAGCTGAGAGGAGACTTTGAATTTAAGGTCAAGAAGCTGAACGAACATACCAAAAATATATTACGTCATGAACGTTAAGGAAATTAAAGAAATTATTGGGGATAAAAAAGGGGCAGAAATGCTACAGGTAATTGCGTCACTGTATCCTTCAGAAGTTGTTTTTTCAACTTCTTTTGGGATAGAAGATCAGATTATTACCGAATGGATCGGCAAAAATAATATCGGAATCGATATTTTCACGCTGGATACCGGCCGACTGTTCAAAGAAACATACTCCTTATGGAGCCGTACACTTGAAAGATATCAATTAAATATCAAAACATATACACCGGATACCACATTACTGGAAGATTTTATCAGTAAAAAGGGACCAAATTCTTTTTATGAATCTGTTGAAAACCGTAAGGAATGTTGTCGGATCAGGAAGATTGAGCCACTACAACGCGCGATTAAAGGAAAGAAAATTTGGATTACGGGTATACGGTCCGAACAATCAGCCAATCGGCATGATATGGATTTTATAGAATATGATGAGGTTAACGATATCATTAAAATCCATCCTTTATTTGACTGGACTTTTGAACAGGTGAAAAAATATTGTCAGGAACAATATATCCCCTATAATGTCTTACACGACAAAGGCTTTCCAAGCATAGGTTGCCAACCCTGTACAAGGGCCATTCAGGAAGGTGAGGATTTCCGGGCAGGAAGATGGTGGTGGGAAGATCAAAGTAAAAAAGAATGTGGTTTACATGCGGTTAAATCTTAATCCTGAAAATTGTACATCCAAATTCATTAAATTAAATTTTATTATTTCAAAAAAATGGACTATTTAGATCATTTAGAAGCGGAAGCAATATATATATTAAGGGAGGTCGCCGGACAATTTGAAAAGCCAGCGTTATTATTCTCAGGCGGAAAAGATTCCATTACTTTGGTTCATTTGGCAAAAAAAGCATTTAGGCCAGGCAAATTTCCTTTTCCATTGGTTCATATCGATACAGGGCATAATTTTCCCGAAACAATTGCTTTCCGGGATTCACTTATTGAAGAGATCGGAGAAAAGCTGATTGTCGGCTATGTACAAGATAGCATAGATCAAGGCAAAGTGGTTGAGCAGAAAGGCAAAAATGCTAGCCGTAATGCGCTTCAGACAGTAACCTTATTGGATACAATTTCGAAATATGGTTTTGACGCATGCATCGGTGGCGCTCGTCGGGATGAAGAAAAAGCACGTGCAAAAGAACGTATTTTTTCGGTGCGTGATGAATTTGGACAATGGGATCCGAAAAGACAAAGACCGGAGCTGTGGAGCATCTTTAATGGCAAGATCAACAAAGGCGAAAATGTGCGCGTATTTCCGATTTCAAACTGGACGGAGCTCGATGTATGGAATTACATCAAGCGCGAGCAAATAGCATTACCATCCATTTATTTTAGTCACGAACGGGAAGTCATTACCCGGAACGGGCAATTAATGGCGGCTGCACCTTTTTTGAATATCGATGATGAGGATATTGTAGAAACCAAATCTGTTCGTTTCAGAACTGTAGGCGATATGACCTGTACCGCGGCAGTAGATTCCACCGCCACAGCACTCGATGATATCATCGCGGAGATCAAAGCTTCAACAGTTAGTGAACGTGGAGCACGTATGGATGATAAAGTATCTGAAGCGGCAATGGAAGAGCGTAAAAAACAGGGCTATTTCTAATTCTTCAACCCCAATTTAATACTTGATATTGACAATAATGAATATACTGAAATTTATAACAGCTGGTTCCGTAGACGATGGTAAAAGTACCTTAATAGGTCGACTGCTATACGATACCAATTCTATTTTGGACGACCAATTGGAAGCGATACAACGTGCGAATCGGAAAAATGATGATGGCACCGTAGATTTAGCGATCTTAACGGATGGACTAAAAGCAGAACGCGAGCAAGGAATAACGATCGATGTTGCCTATAAATATTTCCAGACGGATAACCGGAAATACATCATTGCGGATGCTCCTGGTCATATCCAATATACACGGAACATGGTTACTGGAGCTTCAAATTCTGAGCTGATTATCATCTTAGTTGATGCACGGAAGGGAGTCATTGAGCAAACTAAAAGACATTCCTTTATTGCTAAATTATTAGCAATGAAACAAATACTTGTTTGTGTTAATAAAATGGATATGGTTGACTATAGTGCTGCTGTTTTTGAACAAATCAAACATGATTACCTACAACTGGCCGCCAATCTAGGACTTCAGGATGTTGACTTTATCCCAGTATCCGCATTGAAGGGGGATAATATCGTTCATAAATCTGATCGTATGCTCTGGTATACAGGAGAATCGCTCTTGGATTATTTAGAAAACGTTGAAATCCATGAAAATCAGGCCTCGAATTGGAGATTCCCAGTGCAATGGGTGGTAAGACCACAAACGGATGATCTGCATGATTATAGGGGATATGCCGGCAGAGTGTTGGGAGAGGGGCTAACTGTTGGCGATCAGGTGATTATTTATCCTTCGGAAACATATAGCACTGTAAAAGCAATAGAATTTAATGGCCTGCAACTTGAGCGTGCGGAAAACGGACAGTCAGTTATTCTTCATTTAACGGATGATGTGGATATCAGTCGCGGCGACACAATTGCAAATGTTGAAAAGCAACCAAAATTTGAACGTAATATTCAGGCAAACGTATGCTGGTTTGACAACAAACCCCTTGATACCGAACAGATTTATTTGGTTCAGAGCCACAGTAAACTGACGAAAATAAAGATTGTTGATGTGCTTTATAAATTTGATATCAATACACAGGAAAAAGTTTTTGATGAAACCATCAAGCTTAATGATATTGGCCGGATCGCAATTAAATCCGCTGAAAATCTTGTGTTTGATCTGCAAGATGAAAATTCTGCAAATTCACAAGCAATCATCATCGATCCAAGGACTAATCTAACAGTTGGTGCTTTGATGATCCAAGCTGTTGATTGAACATAGATCTTAATCTGTAAATATTCAACCTAAATATTTATTAAGGAATCTGAGCAAAATGCTTAGATTCCTTTGCTATATAGAATAACGCTAGCCTTAAACCTTGAGATCCCATATACGTTAGTATCAAACGTACAACTTCATAGTAAAATTTCAATCTAATCGATACTCACTTTGGATCGATTAGATTTGCTGTGGTAGGGGTATTTTATAAAACTATTATTTAACATAATATAAATTATAACAACTATTTATTCATGGAATACCTGGATCCTTTAAGAGCTATTTTAGACATGATTTTATTATAAAACTATCATAAGGCAATTGTATTCTCTTCAGCTGTGTCATATGCATATTGATCAAGCTTAATAAGAATAACTGAGGATGATTTCACGAGCTCTTACGAAAATTAAAATCAACTGCGATCAACATTACGTAAATTACAGCATTTTATCCATTTCGTTATAAAAACGAAAATGATTCTTTTTTTTAACCATATTATCGAATAAAATACTCGAATGATCTAATTTTCGCTACAAATTCTACGCTTAAAATACAAAGCATGCATATTATTAAGAATTTGAAATTTCAGAATATCAACCAAATTTTTGAAAAAAATGGATTAAAATTGATTTTCTATTAAAAAATACATAAATTAGTGCCAGCCAAAGGGAAATTTTACTAATTAAAACATGTCAAAAAATTTTAACGAGTTCATTGCGAGCGTTGAGAAACGCAATCCAAATGAACCAGAATTCTTACAAGCTGTAAAAGAAGTTACAGAGGATCTATTTCCTTATATCACAAACAATCATCCTGAATTCTTCGATCAAAAGATTCTTGAGCGCCTCACTGAACCTGAACGTATTATCTCTTTTCGTGTAACCTGGTTGGATGACAATCATGAAGTACAGGTAAACCGTGGATACCGTGTCCAAATGAACAGCTCTATTGGTCCATATAAAGGCGGACTTCGCTTCGCTCCTTCTGTGAATCAAAGTATCTTGAAATTCCTGGCTTTTGAGCAGGTTTTCAAAAATAGTTTAACTGGTTTACCGATTGGCGGCGGTAAAGGTGGTTCTGATTTTGATCCCAAGGGCAAATCAGACAATGAAATTATGCGTTTTTGCCAAAGCTTCATGACTGAATTATACCGTCATATCGGCGCGGATACAGACGTTCCTGCTGGAGATATTGGGGTTGGCGGCCGTGAGATTGGCTTTCTATTCGGACAGTTTAAGCGTCTTCAGAACAATTTTACTGGGGTTTTGACCGGTAAAGGTGAATTGTGGGGCGGTTCTTATATCCGTCCGGAAGCTACTGGATACGGTCTCTTATATTTCGTAGACTGTATATTTAAGCATAAGGGGCAATCGCTACAAGGAAAAGTAGCTACAGTGTCAGGTGCAGGAAATGTTGCATTCTACGCGGTTGAAAAAGCAATGCAATTAGGTGCAAAAGTGATTACCGTTTCCAATAGCCTAGGTACATTGTATGATCCAGATGGTTTTGATACTGAAAAAATGGCTTTCGGGGCAACTTTAGGACGCAATTTGGATCAATACCCTGCCCGTTATCCAAATGCGCAATTTTTACCTGGACAAAAGCCTTGGCAATTTAAATGTGATATTGCATTACCATGTGCGACACAAAATGAATTGGATGAGTCTGATGCAAAAACACTCGTGGCAAATGGCTGTATCTGCGTTGCAGAGGGAGCTAATATGCCTTCTACTGCCGAAGCCATTAAGGTCTTTCTAGATGCTAAAATCAGTTTCGCTCCGGGGAAAGCGGCCAATGCCGGCGGAGTTGCCGTAAGTGGTTTGGAAATGTCGCAAAATTCGATCCGTACACAATGGGGTACTGAGGAAGTAGATAGCCGCCTGAAAACAATTATGGGAAGCATTCATGAAACTTGTTTGAAATATGGCAAAGAAAACGATTTTGTTAATTACTTAAAAGGTGCCAATATTGGTGGTTTTATTAAAGTGGCTAACGCCATGAAAGCCCAGGGAGTAGTATAATCAGCCTTTTTCTAATCATATCATAATCCTGAACGCTCAAATGTATTTCATTTGGGCGTTTTTTTATACTTTTATGGTAATTTTTAAAATAAGACATTTACATGAGATTAATAGCGGAACTCCCCCATCCTGATTGCAAGATTTCCATTTTTGGAATGAACCAAAAATTCATTATCAAATTTGAACAGGGAAATTTGGAGCAATCTTATAAAATTGCAGAAGTTGATATCATAGGCGGCGTAAATGGTGTCTTTGAATTACTTGATGAGGATTTTCTTAAAAGTGTGATAGATCAGTTTGCTTTAATGCGTCAATCATTTAACAGTGCTTACAGTAGATACGAATAGCGATCATTATGTTAAACTATTTTTATTTCGCAGCTTTTTGGGCTTGCCAGATTGTCTCCTCTATCCTATTTAAACTGGGTGGAATTCATCCAAAATATAAATGGGCCGCGTTGATTATTGGAAATATTATTTTGCTTTCAGCAAGCTGGTTTCTAATCCAACTGTTTAAAAATGTCTCTCAGCCTATAGTTATTGCATTGTGTTCAGGTGGGACTTTTTTAACCGTTCAGCTGGCTATGGCCTTGTATTTCAAAAGCCCTCTTAGTTGGCAGCAGGTTGTCGGCATGTTTGTCATTATTGTGGGTATGGTAATGATCACCTTTGGTGGTAAAGAACAGACAGCTTAAGAGTTCTTATTATTCCAGGAAATTGATGAGTATTATTTATTATAATAAAACTCATCAATTACAATTGAACTTGCAAGCTGTTGATTAAAGCGGTCTAAATCTGTCATTTTTCCGGAAATATCATACATTACTTCCAGTTTCCCGCTGATTTTCTCGATTACACGACGTGAAGCTTTAATTTTAAAGTCCAGTGCCATTTGTTCAAATTCATGCAGAAGGTAAAATTCATTCGAACTAAATTTGATATGTAACGAACGTACAAGATAGTATCGCGATAATAGTACTTCTATCCGCTGGAAAAGTGCAAGGATAAGCACCATAAAAATGGCGAAGGAGATTGCATAAACTAATTCACCCAATCCCGCGAACATTCCAATTCCGGCTGTAGCCCAGATAACAGCTGCCGTAGTCAGACCGCTGACTGATAATTTACCTTTAAATATAACCCCAGCCCCAATAAAACCAATACCGGTAACGATATTGGCAGCTACACGGTCCGTACTATTCCCAATAAATAAACAGGATACAATCGTGAACATGGCAGAGCCAAAGCAAATCAGTACCACTGTACGGAATCCAGCCGATTTATTTCTGTATTCACGCTCAAAACCGATTAAACTGCCACACAAAATCGAAGTTAGGGCATTTAGTAAAGGCTTACTAGTCAAAAAATCAATAATGCTTTCCATCTTAAATGCTGTTGGACGATAATATAAAGAACTCCCACTGTTAAAACGGGAGTTCTTTTTTACTATAAATAAGCGTAAGTTATTCCATCACCACCACGGTCTTGGTGTTCATCCTCAAACCGGCTCACATGGCTGTATTTACGTAAGTAATCCCGAATGAATTTTCTCAAAATACCATCCCCTTTACCATGGATGATTTTTAAGGATGGATAGCCTACCATAACGGCCCTGTCCAGCACTTTTTCCAATTCATTCAGCGCATCTTCAGTTCGCATGCCACGGAGATCAATCTCCGGGTTAAAATCTGCCACGGTTCCAGCTGATAATGACTTTGATAAACTTTTAGCGGATTTTTTATTCTCTCGACCTTCAAGCTTAATGACATTCTTTCGCTTTTGTACCGTACGCAATTCCCCCATGGCAAGAATCAAATTGTTTTTTGCTATTTCAACAACCTGTGCTTCAGCACCATTATCAACAATTTGTACCCAGTCGCCTATACTCAGTTCCGAAGATTCTGTCGCTTTTTCTTTTATGACATGCTTAGCCGCCTGTTCTTTTGGCAAAACGGCTTTTAAAGCCCGATCCAAATTGTTACGTAATTCGCGGGTTTTCTCCTTATCAGCTTTCGCCGACTTAATCTGCGCAACCGTATTCTCTATTAATTTATTGGAATTTTTGATAATTTCCTGCGCTTCCTCTTTCGCCTTTTTCAGGATAATCCGCTTATTCTCTTCTAGATAACTTTGCAGCTCTAAATATTCCGATTTAAGAGATTCAAGTTCCTTTTCCTTTTTATTAATGGCAACTTTCGTGTCAAACACCTCTTTCTTCTCCCGTTCAAGGTCGATCAGTAGGGTATCTACCTTTTTCTGTTGCACACCAATTTTGCCTTTGGCAGATTCAAGGATTTCTCTGCCTAGGCCTATTTTCTGCGCGATTTCAAAAGCATAGGAACTTCCCGGTTTGCCGATCTGAAGGATATACATCGGACGCATCTCGCGGTTGTCGAATAACATAGAAGCGTTCTCCAGTCCAGTTGTATTACTCGCGAACACCTTTAAATTTGAATAGTGTGTTGTGACCACGCCCCTAATCTGCTTTTTATTCAATGACTCCAATACGGCTTCTGCAATTGGACCACCAAATAGAGGGTCCGTTCCGGTACCGAATTCATCAATAAGCACCAATGTGCGTCCACTGGCAAATTCTGTAAAATACTTCATTTTAGACAAGTGCGCGCTATAGGTACTGAGATCACTTTCAATAGATTGATCGTCACCAATATCAGCAAAAATTTGCTTGAAAACGCCTATTTTCGTTGTCGGTTCGGCGGGGATCAATAAACCCGATTGCACCATGATCTGCAACAAGCCTACTGTCTTCATACAAACTGATTTACCACCGGCATTGGGACCAGAGACGACGATAACACGTTGCAACCGATCGATCTGTATGTTTAATGGAACCACAGTGCCTTTATGATGTTCATTGAGCAGCAGTAAGGGATGGCGGGCGTTAACCAAATTGATTTCAGCTTCTTTAGATAGTTCGGGCATCTCCGCCTCGATGTCCAAGGCAAAAAGGGCTTTAGCCCTAACAAAATCGACTTTAGTCAATAAGCCATGATAAGACAGTAATAACGGAAGATGTGGCCGTACTTTATCCGTAAGTTCCACGAGTATCCGGATAACCTCCCTCCTGCGTTCAAACTCAAGATCCCTAATTTTATTGTTGAGTTGAAATACTTCTTCCGGCTCAATATAAGCAGTTTGCCCTGTAGCGGATTCATCGTGAATTAGCCCTTTAAGTTTCCTTTTGTTTTCAGCCAAAATAGGAATACATAGCCGCCCATCGCGCACAGTCAAATTGCCATCCGCTGTCCAGCCATTGTCCTGCGCATTTTTGAAAATACTGTTTATGCGTTTAAGGGCATCTTGTTCCGCGCGTTGTATTTGCTGGTTGATCTCAAGCAGTAAGCGGGAAGCATTATTTTTGAGTTTTCCACGCTCATCGATGACCATTTCAATATCACGAATGATTCCTTTCTCTATCGGCAAATGCTCGAATAATACCTCGAGATTCGGATAGAGACCTTCCCTTTCGTTAAAATAGCGGATAATGGCATAAACAGTTTTCAAAGATAATAAGACCCTAAAAAATTCTTCTTCAAGCAGAAAGGTACCTTCCACCCGCGCCTTTTCAATAATGGATTTTAAGGGAAAAAAATTTTCAACCGGAAATGCCCCATCATTGACAAGAAGATCTTTGAATTCGTTTGTCTGCCTTAAAAAACGATCTATCTGATCAAAGCGAGTTTGGGGTTGAATTTTTTCGACCAGTTCGCGGCCTGATTCGCTCAGGCATTTTTGTTTTATTTTATCTTTTATCTCGGAAAACCCGAGCTTATCTATCGCATTTAATGGATACACCATAAAATTATATTCTTTTGATGGTTAAAGTTTTGACACAGGCTTTAAAGTCTGTGGCGGAGTAAGAAGCGGTTGTGTGGGCTTCTGCTCCATTTGTTTTGGTAACCTTGCAGTGTCCTTTGCTGCCGTGCCAGGTGTTGTTGGCGGGACCACTGGATTTCCTGTCGAAGCAGGTGCTGCTGTTCCAATTGGTAAGATTGAACCACCAGTAGATAGCTGATTCATTAAATAGCTATCCAAACTAATACCTGTTTTCTGCTGGAAATTTTTATTAAACAATAACGAAGCCTCTTTAAAACTGAACTTTTCCTTACTTGGTTTGTAGTGGATAAGAGCATCAATACGTTCCTGATACTGTTGCTGTTGTCGCATCACACGACTTGTACTATCCTGGATCCGTGCATTGACAATAGAGTCTCTCGTACGGATAGAATCCAGCTTTTTGCGTTCGATATCCGTATAAAACTTATTCTCCTTGTTCAGGTTATCCTCCACTTTCTTGTAAATAGCCGACATGACCTCCGCATCTTTACCATAATAGTCCAGGTTCTTCTTAAAAGACACAGAGTCCAGTCCGTATTTATCAAAAGTTACCTGGTACAAAGGCACCATCACTTTGCGTGCACTATCAATGGGCAAGATATTGAGATATGAATCTATCAATTGAATTTCTGTCAAAGCATCTACAAATTTGCTTTGTGAGATAATATCCTTCTCTTCTGGTCTTACACAGGAACCAAATAAAAAAATCACCGCAAGTAGATTCAGTATTAATCGTAGCATTTCGTAGTTTTGTACAAATTTACAAAAAGCACCGACATTTGGCACTTTTTACATCATCAAACTATATCGGAAATGAGCATTGCGAGTAATTTAGAAGCTTTAAGATTGGAAACCGAAGCGAAGGGCGTGCAGCTTGTAGCGGTTTCAAAAACAAAGTCCAATTCAGAAATCATGGAAGCCTACGAGGCTGGTCAACGTGTTTTTGGTGAAAATCATGTTCAAGAATTAATTGAGAAAGCAGAGCTTTTACCCAAAGATATTCAATGGCATATGATTGGACATTTACAAACAAATAAAGTAAAATATATTGCGCCGTTTGTTAGCTTAATTGCTTCTGTAGACTCCTTAAAACTTTTAAAGGAAATTAATAAACATGCAATAAAGGCAGATCGTATTATCGATTGTTTATTGCAGGTTTATATTGCCGATGAGGACACTAAATTTGGTTTGGATCATGCGGAACTGATCGAGCTGCTCCGTGATGAAGAATTTCTCGAGTTAAAAAATATCCGTATTTGTGGACTGATGGGAATCGCATCCAATACAGACAATGAAAAAGTAGTAAAAGCAGAGTTCTATGAATTAAAGATGTTATTTGATGGCGTTAAAGCGAGTTTCTACCGCAAAGACGATTATTTTAAAATACTTTCCATGGGAATGTCATCGGATTACAAATTAGCGATTGAAGAAGGATCCACGATGGTTCGTATCGGAAGCACAATTTTTGGCAAAAGAGTAATTAAACACTATAAAAATAATGGCTAAAGCAATTATACGCGCTGCAACAAAATCCGACTGTCCACAGATGCTGGAGCTAATCAAAGAATTGGCAGTCTATGAGAAAGCGCCAGATGAAGTAACCGTTTCCCTCACGGAGTTTGAAGAAGCCGGATTTGGACAAAATCCTATTTGGGGAGCATTTGTCGCAGAAATGAGCGGAGAAATTGTTGGAATTTCATTATATTATGTCAGATACTCAACTTGGAAAGGAAGAAGACTTTACCTAGAGGATTTAATCGTTACCGAAAAAATGCGTGGCCTAGGAATGGGCAAACAACTGTTTGACAGGACACTTGCCTACGGAAAAGAATGTGGCTATCACGGAATGGTATGGCAAGTTTTGGACTGGAATGAGTCTGCCATAAAATTCTATGAACGATATAAAGCTGATTTTGATTCGGAGTGGATTAATGTGTCGATCACTTATTAAAAATTAACAGAGGAAAAATCAATTCAATGCGGCATTATCTCTTTTTGGAAATTTTATTTATAGGCTGCCTGTTGCATTCATGTCAAAACAAAGGCACCACCCCAGCTATAAAACAACTTGGGGATACCCTTGTTTATCAGAGAAAAATGGTTGATGAACATAGTAACTATTTTCTAAAGGAAGATGACCAATTGGATACTACTTATTTTCGGGCAAGTTATCCGGTCTTCGAGGAAGGTAAGATCAATGCCCTGATTTCTTCTATTGTTCATCTCGAGGGAGATACCAGTATGGAAGAAGCCGCCCGCCGTTTTATCAATGCTTATAACGAATATGTGGATGATAACAATGGTAAATCCACGGCTACCTGGAATCGAGATCTCCAGGTAGATGTTGTAGCAAATACGCCTGCTTATCTCGCTATACGAACAAAACAGGAGGAATATACAGGCGGAGCACATGGCGATCATGTAACCTTATATTCAAACTTTGATCGACAGTCGAATAATCCCATTACAATTGATGATATCATTCGTAAGCAGGATAAAGACAGATTCATGACCATAGCCGAACAGTGCTTTCGTAAACAGGAAGGATTGGCCACGGACGATTCCCTGAATGGAAAATATTTTTTTGAAGATGGTAAGTTTTCACTTGCAGATAACTTCACATTTGAGAAAAACGAACTTTTATTCTACTATAATATTTATGAAATTAAATCTTATGCTGAAGGCGGCACGGAGTTACGTATTCCCTATACAACTTTTAAAGATCTAATCTCAGAAAAAGGATTACATTATATCAATAGCATCAATTAGCAATCAACTAAACTCAATAAAATAAATGCAGGTTTTTAAATTTGGCGGTGCATCAGTAAAGGATGCGGAAAGTGTCAGAAATTCAGCGAAGATTATTTCGAAATACAAAGGTGAAGCTTTGTTGGTCGTTATATCTGCCATGGGTAAGACAACAAACCTTCTGGAAAAATTGACCCGGGAATATTATAATCATACAGGCTTGCAGTTTCAGACCCTTGAAGAAGCCAAAGCATTCCATTTTCAAATTCTTCAGGACCTATTTCCCAATACTGAGCATCCTATTTTCGATGAGATTTCCAACTGTTTCGTCGAGATCGAATGGATTTTGGAAGAGGATCCACAAGACTCTTATGATTATCTCTTTGACCAAATTGTGTCGATGGGCGAACTGATCTCTACCAAAATCGTGGCTGCATATGTAGCTTTTATCGGCGAAAAGGTCAAATGGCTGGATGCACGCGACTATATCCTAACCGATAATACCTACCGCGAAGCCGTGGTGGATTGGAGTAAAACAGAAGAGAAAATCCGTGCCGAACTTCCATCCATATTAGATGAATATATTGTCATTACACAGGGGTTCCTTGGTTCTACATCGGAGAATTTTACGACAACTTTAGGCCGCGAAGGGTCCGATTATTCTGCGGCTATATTTGCGTCATGTTTAAATGCTGAAAATGTAACAATCTGGAAAGACGTCCCAGGCGTTCTCAATGCTGATCCGAAATGGTTTGAAAAAACTGAACTGATTCCCGAACTATCTTATACCGATGCTATTGAACTTACCTATTATGGTGCGACAGTAATCCACCCGAAAACGATCAAACCGTTGCAGAATAAGAAAATTGCTTTAAATGTGCGCTCTTTTGTTGACCCAGATTCTCCGGGAACAATAATTAGAAGTACAAATCAGACATTACCGGTTCCTTCGTTTATATTTAAAGTAAATCAGATTTTTGTCTCAATTTCACCACGGGATTTTTCATTTATCGTGGAAGATAACCTCAGAGATATCTTTAATCTTTTCCACCAACATCGCATCAAAATCAATATGATGCACAATACGGCCATCAATTTCACCGTCTCGGTGGACGATACCGGAAAGAACGTCGTGGATTTAATTAATGATCTTGAACAGCGGTTTAAAGTTACCTATGAGTCTGGCCTTGAACTAATCACGATCCGTTATTATAACCAGGAGACTATTGATCGTGTTTTGGTTGATAAAGAAGTGATCAGTGAATTAAAGGATAGATATACTTGCCAGCTTCTCGTTAAGAAAATATAAATGAATACATTAATTCTTCAAAAGGAGGTACAGCTGTTTTTGGAAAAACACCTAAAAGAGTCTCCTGCTAAAATAGCTTTAAAGAAATCTCCTTTTGAAGGAATATCGTCTTCTGAACTAGCTGCACAGCTGGATGGTAAGCAGCGTGCGGGGACTAAAATCCCATTATGGACGACAACTCCGGGAATCTATTTTCCCGCGAAACTGAATCTGGAACAATGTTCATCTGAAAAAACAGCACTATTTAAAAGCTCGCTTATTCAAGAAGGCACACGTTTAATTGATGCAACCAGTGGTTTTGGCGTCGACAGCTTTTATTTTTCGACACGTGCAAAACAAGTCATATCCTGTGAGCTCAACCCGGATCTGGCGCAGATTTCATCGCATAATGCCAAGGTCTTATCTGCGACAAATATCGAGGTTATAGCGACAAACGGTGTAGATTATATCCTTAATAATTCACAGGAATATGATTATATATACTTGGATCCTTCGCGCAGGGTTCAGAATAAGAAAGTATTTCTGCTGGATGAATGTGAACCTAATTTGGTGGAACTACAGCATCGCTTTTTTGAACGATCTCATATTATTATCAGCAAGCTCGCGCCATTATTGGATATTTCTTCGGCATTAGGTATGTTGAGTCATGTAAAGGATGTGTATGTTGTTTCCTTACAAAATGATTGTAAAGAACTTATTTTCATCCAAAAGAAAGATTTTGAAGGTGAGCCGGTCATTCATGCCGTCCGACTGTTCAAAGAGGAACAACAGGTCATCTCCTTTACTTATTCGGAAGAACGCAGTACCCTTGTGGAGTACAGTGCGCCTCTATCCTATCTTTATGAGCCAGATGTTGCCCTGACCAAGGCTGGTGCTTTTAAAACAATTGCCTCTCTTTTTGGAATAAAAAAACTACACAAAAGTACTCATTTATATACGTCAGATCGGAAAATCCCAGATTTCCCAGGCAAAATATTTAAGATAAAGGAGGTTGAATCTTTTACAGAATTCAAGAAAAACAAAACTCCGTTACAAGCTGATATTATCGCAAAAAATTTCCCCTTAAAAACGGAAGAGATAAAAAAGAAATTTAAGATTAAAGACAGCGGCGACAGCTTTAGCTTATTCACCACAGTATTGAATGATCAGCTAATTGTCATACATACACAACGAATCATAGAATAGACAATTTCATTACAATTGTCCTATTTCTTCTATGTAATTTTAATGTATGGATAAAATCGTATTATCAGCATTAGATTTAGCTCCCATCAAAAAAGGAGAAAATACCGCCAGTGCAATTGATCGCAGTGTAAAAATTGCCCGACATATCGAACAACTAGATTTTAAAAGAATCTGGGTTGCCGAACACCATAATATGGAATACATCGCAAGTTCGGCCACCTCCTTACTTATACAACACATCGCTTCCAATACAAGCCGAATTAGAGTTGGTTCAGGCGGAATCATGTTGCCCAATCATGCACCCTTAGTGATTGCGGAACAATTTGGCACCTTGGAAACATTATTTCCGGGTCGGATCGATCTTGGTTTAGGCCGTGCGCCGGGTACGGACCAATTGACTGCAATGGCTTTGCGGAGAAACAATCTAAATACCGCATTCCAATTTCCGCAGGAGGTAAAAGATCTCCAACGGTATTTTAGTACCGATAATTATGATGCAAAAGTACGTGCATTCCCCGGTGAGGGACTGGAAATCCCACTGTATATTTTAGGTTCCAGTACGGATAGTGCTTACTTAGCCGCTAGCTTAGGGCTTCCCTACGCTTTCGCCACGCATTTTGCTCCAGCGCAATTTGCATCGGCGAGTATGATATATCATCAGAACTTTGTACCCTCGAAGGTATTGGATAAACCCTATTTTATTTCTTGTGTCAATGTGATTGCTTCCGATACGAACGAAGAAGCCGAGTTTTTGTCCACGAGCTTTTTTAATTTATTTGCCGGCATTGTAACGAATACAAGAAAACCTTTATCTCCGCCTACAGAAGAGGTCATTTATAAGGGAATTCCAGCCATCGAACAAGCTGTACAGAGCATGGCTTCCTGTGCCTTTGTCGGGGATAAAAATAAGATCGGCCCTGAGATAGAAAAATTTGTCAAAGATCATAAAGTTGATGAAATTATGGCTACATCCTATATCTTTGACGATGAAAAATGCCTCAAATCCTTTTCTTTACTTCAGGAAGCGCTCTCCTAAAAAAATCTTCAGGTCTTATATGTCGTGAATTTTATATATTTAAATAAAATTCACGGCATATGAACAATTATTCTGCTTTTACTTTCCTATTTACACTGCTTTTTATTCAAGCTTGTGATAGCCCTTTTACCAAAAAGAAAGGTACTGCGATAGATTCGACTATCACGAAAGATGACACATCTTTGATATCGAAAGATAGTGCCAGGTTATCCGTAGCTGCTACATCCGACAGCTCAAAGGGACAGATTTTCTTAGTACGCAGTTATCGCATCTGGGAAAAGGAAGATCCAACCGCAGTATTGAACAATGATTGGTTTGATCTTTATGAGCTCGAAGGAAAGTATTATTTGGACAAAGTGGATTATGAAGTCAAGGATGGTTATGATGAGTGTGCTCAGGTCCCCTCAAAAAGTGTTGAGTCGAAAAGGAACTCCCTTTTGTTTTTAAATATAAAAGGATTGAAAACAGGAGCATTGGAGAACGTAAAGATAAACCACTCAGAAATATGGCCCAAGGAATCCGTGGAATATAATTTTAGAAAGCAGCATGTTATACTCAAAGGGTCGGGAGATATAAAATCCACCGAAGTACAGACCGACGAAAAAGGACATGAAAAAATATTTCACGAAGTAGCCAATTATAAGCTCAACGCAACCTTTGGAGGAAGGAATGAATTGACATTATTTCAAAAAGATCAATATGAACATGTATTTATGTCCACGCAGTTTGTCGGCGATATAGATCGGGACGGACAGTTGGATTTTATTTTTTCCAATCCAAGTCACTACGAGGAAGAAGCGCTCCTATTGTTTCTTTCCAATAGTGGAAATCCATTGATTTTCGAAGCAAATGAGCAATTTGATTGTTAATCTACGACCATGGGAAAAATAAAAACAGCCCTACATCAAATGAAGTCCATTCATCGGGCTTTAATAGCAATTTGCGCCTTTATCCTTACATATCTGCTCTCCCCGATTAAATCCTTGCCCTTGCTAGGCCTGGTGTTATGCTGGTTTGGATTTTGTGTTTCTTATATACTGCTTTCTTGGTACACATTCTATACAATGCCGGTGTCTTCCATAACAAAAAAGGCACAACAAGAAGACGGCAGCCGACTTTTTGTGTCTCTATTTATTATACTAGTTACCATCAGTTGTTTTATTTCAGTCCTAATGATTATTATATCAAGCAAGAGTAAGCAACTTGACGACTCTTACATTATTGCCATTTGCATGCTTGCCATGGTGGCTTCGTGGTGCTTGGTTCATACAATATATACTTTTCATTATGCTCGTCTGTACTATGAAAACGGTTCCGATGGTAGTGGCCTGGAGTTTCCGGGGAATGATAAGCCAGACTATTTGGACTTTGCTTATTTTTCTTTTGTTATGGGCTGTACATTCCAGGTTTCTGATGTGGGTATCTCGTCAAAAAAAATTAGACGTATCGTCTTATTTCATGGCTTACTCTCCTTTACATTAAATACTTTTGTTGTCGCATTGACGATCAATATCATTTCCGGTCTGATCAATTGAGTTTTTGATCCAAAAACCGTATTTTAGTCCAAAATATATACACATGAAGTTTTTCCATCCATTAGTCGCGCTTGTTTTATGCCTTATTACAGTTGTTTCATGTAAAAAGAATGAAACTTCCGATGGAGAAACAACAGATGCCTCTGGAAGTTTTATCGGTAGAGTCCAATTTCAGAGCAGCTCGTTGTCGGTTGATCGATCCAATCGATTGATCCGTATTCAGCGCGAGGGAAATCCGGAATCTTATAAAATTGAGTTTTTTACCGGGGTTCCGAATATTACAGGTGTTCGCTTTACTAAGGTCAACGACAGTACCTGGATCTCCAACGATACCGCCAAACTAAAAGATGTGAGAATCCAGGGGAAACTGTTAAAAATTGATTACCAATTGGAAGGTCAGTCCTGGACGGTTACAGAAGCTATTCGTAAATAATAATCAATCTAAATTGTCATAATAATTTCATTTTTCATTGCTTAAGTATTCCATTATTCTTACATTTAGTTAAGCATAAGGAAAAGAGAAATGAAACACATAAAAAAGATTGGAGCTATTGCTTCTGTATTTGCTATAGCCATTGCCTTGAGTGCATTTAGTTTCCAACAGGAAAAGCCTCAGGAAGATCCTAAACCAACAAATCTGAAAGTTCTCCCAAAAAACATTTCGCATGACGAATTGATCGCAACAATGAAAGAGTTTAATGTTGCATTAGGTGTCAAATGCGGATTTTGCCATGCGCCTTCAAAAGAAGATCCTAAAAAGATGGACTTTGCGAGCGACGAAAACCCTAAAAAAGAAGTTGGTCGCGCAATGATCAAGATGACACAAAAGATTAATAAAAAGTATTTCAATCGCAGTTGGGACAGCTCTCCAGCTAAAGCGATTTCCTGTAAAACTTGTCATGGCGGTAAAGCCGAGCCAGAGATGGTATTAGCGAAAAACTAATCAAACTATATATTTTACGTAACACCATCGGATTCCTACCCGATGGTGTTTTTTTATTCGTTCAATCTTATTCGCTGAGTTTTATTTTTGTTGTTTTCGAATGCGATTTTGCATTTAGCCTATCCAAAACATGTTCTGTCAGAAGGAAAATATAAATAAAAAAGGCTTTTCAATATGAAAAGCCTTTTGTTGTACCCGGAGCCGGAGTCGAACCGGCACGGTTTCCCACTGGTGTTTGAGACCAGCGCGTCTACCAATTCCGCCATCCGGGCATATCCGTTTGGGATGATGCAAAAGTAAGGAAAGTTTTTATTTTTCCAAAGCCCCCCCTATTACTTTTCCTAAACTACCTGAAAATGAATCAGAAATTTTTTATAAAATTATTTATAATGCCGTTTCGAAGGTCTAACTGGCATTTTTTTATTAGTTTTAAAAAGGAAATAATAGGCAACTCATGGAAAAGGTTAAGTTAGGCAATAGTGAAATTGAATTTAAACCGATCATTTTTGGCGGGAATGTATTTGGTTGGACTGTCGATGAGCAACAGTCCTTTGCTCTTTTGGATGCATTTGTCGATATGGGCTTTAGCTTTATAGATACATCCAACAACTATTCTCATTGGGTCCCAGGTCACACCGGATCAGAGTCCGAATCCATCATTGGGAAATGGATCAATAAACGGGATATCCGGGATAAAATTCAAATTGCCACCAAGGTTGGTGGTCGTCGGGCCGGCAATGACAGGCCCAATTTAAAAAAAGAACACATTATAAAGTCGGTTGACGAATCGCTCATGAGATTACAGATTGACACCATAGATCTTTATCAGTCACATCATGATGATCTTTCAACGGCAATAGACGAAACACTTGAAGCTTACCAACAATTGGTACTGGCAGGCAAAGTAAAATGGATTGGAGCCTCCAATTTAAGTCCCGAGCGTATTAAAGAGTCCTTACTGATCGCAGAACAGAACAATCTCCCTGCCTATATTTCCATTCAGCCCGAATATAATTTATATGACCGCTCAAAATATGAGCAAGATTATGAACAGCTCGCACTCGAAAATCATTTAGGTGTGATCACTTATTATTCTTTGGCCAGCGGATTTCTTTCAGGAAAATATAAGTCAGTGGATGATATTAAAAATGCGAAACGCTCCGATGCGCTAAAAGGCCGGTTTAATGACCGAGGACTCCGTATTCTCGACGCCTTAGCCCAAGTAGCCCACGGTCGACAAGTCGCGATGCCTACAATTGCGCTCGCATGGATTCTGCATCGGCCTTCAGTAAGCGCGCCCATCGTAAGCGCTACTTCTCTGCAACAGCTTGAAGAATTAACCCATGCAACCAAGATAAATTTGTCTTCCGAAGAAATGTCTCTATTAGATACGGCTAGTGCCTATGGATAAATCTGGTCCAGACATTCTAACAAACTGACGATAAGTCGTTTAATCTCAACCTTATCATCATTCAGAATATTATTTGGCACCTATATGGCTAAAATCGTCACACTAGCGACCTAAAACTAAACATACGATTCACAACAAGATACATAAAATACTGTTTTTCAATTAAAAACAAATGCGGGCAAAATAAAATTTTGTCCGCATTTCGTTAAAAAACATATGTGTTTAGCGCCTAATGACGAACTATTATGGCTTCCTCTCATTTAACAATGCGAGCACTTCAGTGGGCACCATCGCCCTGATATCCCCTCCATTAAACCATACATCCCGCACGATGGTTGAAGATATATGTGCTTTCCCAGACCTACTCATCAAAAAATAACTTTCAACAACCGGGTTTAACAACAGATTATTTTGTGCGATCGCATTCTCAAATTCAAAATCTCCCGTATTTCGCAAACCACGTAATATAAATTTAGCACCAACTTTCTGGCAGAAATCCACAGTCAAACCATTATACTTCATCACTTCGATTACATTGACATCCCGAAAGACCTCTTGTATGCATTTGACCCGTTCATCATGGTCCAACATGCCCTTTTTATTTGCATTATACCCAACAGCAATTATGATTTTATCAAATAACGGCAAAGCTCGTTCGACTAGATCTTGATGGGCTAACGTGAAGGGATCAAATGAGCCTGGAAAAACAGCAATTTTCATACTATAAAGAATTTGTGTAAAATGAGAAAGATGAATACCCGTACTTTCTGGTTTCTATAAAATTCGGATGTTCTTCCATTTGCCTTGTAGATGGATGTTCGACAATAAGAAGCCCATTATCATTTAATAGATTGTTTTCGAGAATCAATTTTGGCAGTTGAGGTAGCTTTGGAATATCATAAGGCGGATCTGCAAAGATTAAATCATAGGTACTTTTGCAGCTGGTAATAAATTTAAAAACATCCGCTTTCTTGGCTTTTATCTGCTCCAGCTTCATTTTTTTTGCTGTGTCCATAATGTATTGTACACATTTAAAATTTAAATCGACCGAATCCACATGTTCCACTCCTCGTGAAGCTAACTCAAAACTAATATTCCCCGTTCCAGCAAAAAGATCAAGGCAATTTAAGCCATCAAATTCTAAGCGGTTCTGCAGAATATTAAACAGAGCTTCCTTCGCGATATCTGTGGTTGGCCTTACCGGTAAATTGCTGGGTGGATTCAGCCTTAGACCACCGATTTTACCCCCTATTATTCGCATAATATTGAATCAAATAACACATTATATGCTGTTAAATTACCACTGACCTCCTGATCTGCCAAAGCTACTTTTGTTTTTAGATCCAATATTTCAACATCTCCCGCATAGGATGCAATTCGTTTATAATACGAATCATTGGGCACCTCACCGGAAAGGAGTACCTTATCAATTGACCCGCCAAGGTTAAATTGACTCAATATATTCAACACATAATAACTAATATCATCCAGATTATGGATTTCAAAGCTATTGTAAAGTTGGAAAACTCCATTTTTGAATAGGTAAAAGTCAACAATAGTATCAGCGACGAAATGTAGCCCCAGCACACTACCCCTAATTGCTATGCGTTCCTGCGCCCGATCCAATACAACTGCAAACTCAGGAAGAATAACAGCATCCGGAAACAGTCTTAGCCAACGATTCAAAAGCAACTTATCAAATTGATATAAAGCAACAAAGCCAAGGTTATCTAAATGGTAAATAAATGTATTTTCAAGATCTGAAGTCCCTAGGAACTGTACATATTGCGCAATATTATCCTCCTGAAAGACCTCTTTAGGTATAAATGTAAAACTCTGGTGCGGAATAACAATCCGAACGAACCGAAAAGGTAAACTCATTATTCTTGTCGCATCTAAGATTGGCTCCTCCGAAGGGTATTCTATCAGTATAGGTACCACTGACTTCTTATCGACTACCGCTAACACATCTTTTTGAAAGCCAGCTTTTACCAAAAGATTATACTCAGGTAAATAATGAATGTTAAATTGTTTTGAAATATAATTCATTCGCTGAATTGTAAAAATAAAAACTTGTTAAAGCAAAAATAGCTTTTTCTGAAGGATAAGACAAACCTTTTAAATAACTTTGGGCGTGTTCATCAAAAACCTGTTAATACAACAATTCCCTTGGCAGCCCACTGCACAGCAGCTGGAAGCATTCGAGTTATTGGAGGAGTTTCTGCTCGCATTTGACAAGCAGTCCTGTTTTGTCCTTAAAGGCTATGCCGGGACTGGAAAAACAACATTGATCGCGGCGCTGGTCAAAGTACTGCCTGTGCTAAAAAAACGTGCTGTGCTTTTGGCCCCCACAGGTCGAGCTGCCAAAGTGATGAGCTATTATTCCGGGCGAAAAGCACTGACCATCCACAAAAAGATTTATCGAAAGAAATCCGCTATTTCCTTTCAACTCGACTTTACATTGGCGGAGAATTTACACGAGGACACCCTATTTATCGTTGATGAAGCTTCTATGATTTCCAATGAATCGGTAAGCGTATTTTCAAAAAGTCTCTTAAATGACCTGTTCAGATATGTACAATCCGGCAAAAATTGCAGCCTCCTGTTCGTTGGTGATACTGCCCAATTACCGCCGGTGGGCTTATTGGACAGCCCCGCCTTGAACCCCAATTATCTTGAACATGAATTTCATCTTTGTGTGTATCCCTACGAATTGACCACTGTGGTCCGACAGGCTCAAGATTCGGGAATATTGTACAATGCAACAAAAATACGGAACGAGATCATATCCGCTGAGGAAGGACAGCTTGACTTTCCTTTTCCAAAATTCATAACAAAAGGATTTAAAGACCTTTACCGCATGACAGGAGAACGATTGATTGAAGGGATAAATTACGCTTATGACAAATATGGCATTGAAAATACCATGATTATATGCCGTTCAAATCGCTCCGCTAACCTATACAATCAGAACATCCGCAATAGAATACTTTTTAGAGATGAAGAATTAACGGGTGGAGATTACATCATGGTGGTGAAAAACAATTACTTCTGGCTACAGGAAAATAATATGGGCGATGGTTTTATTGCAAATGGTGATATGGCTAAAGTCCGGAAGGTAAGTAATATCCACGAGCAACATGGCTATAGATTCGCGGATGTCACACTCGAATTTGTGGATATTGATGAAATCGAACCCATTACCTGCCGTGTTATCTTGGATAGTCTTTATACGGATGGCCCCAACCTCTCCTATGAAAGTCAAAAAAATCTGTATGAAGAGATTGGTATGGACTATGCAGATATTTTAGATAAGAAAGATCGACTGGAAGCCATTAAAAAAGACCCCTATTATAATGCACTCCAGATTAAATTTGCATTTGCAATTACCTGCCACAAAGCACAAGGTGGCCAATGGCCGATTGTTTTTGTTGACCAGGGCTATATCAATGATGAAATGTTGGATCTTGAATTTCTGCGTTGGTTGTATACCGGCATTACTCGGGCAACAGAGGAACTTTTTTTGGTAAATTTTAATGAAAACTTCTATCCATCATAGGATTATTACATGAATCATTCGTATGACTGTATAATATTGAATATTTTAGTGGCCAAAACCAAGATTACACAATTATCTATATTTATTTGATGCATAAGTTCTATTTTATTTTTGCAGCCAGTTTATTACCCTACTTTAGCTCGGCGCAGCAGATTCCGGAGCATTCGGTAAAACCTAACTATCAATTGGCTGCCAAATTTTCCCCAGAGAAATTAAAAAAAATGATTTTCTCGACGACCATCAAACCAAACTGGATCAACTTCTCAGATCGCTTTTGGTACGATTACGCAAGTCCACAAGGCAAAAACTGGTATATCGTCAATCCATCACTTAAAAAGAAAGAACCTCTTTTTGATAGCGAAAGCGTTGCTGCACAAATAACAAAGATTGTCAAAAATCCCGTTGATGCACAACACCTGGACTTACAAGGCTTAAGATTCACTAAAGATGAAAAAAAGATCAGATTCCAGGTTCAGAGCACGAAAGATACCCTGAAGTCCAAAGATGAGATTGAAAAACTTAAAAACAAGTCAGACACAACAAAGAAAAAGCTCTTTTATTTGGAATATGATTTCGCATCGAAAACAGTAAATGAAATCAGTGATTCTACAAAGGTTAAAGCTCCGCTGGCTTGGGCAAGCTTTTCTCCGGACACCAATACGATCTATTTCGCCAAAGACTTTAATCTGTATTGGATGGATAAGGCCAACTATCTCAAAGCAGTCAAAAATGAGAAGGATAGTACGATTGTCGAGCACCAGATCACGAAGGATGGCGTACAATATTACGCTTGGGGTGGCGATGAATATAGTACTACCACGGGCGACGAAAAGGACAAAGACAATGAAACGAAACGTAAACGCGTATGGATAAGCTGGTCACCGGATGGCCGCTATTTTACCTTGACCAGAAAAGATAACCGGTCGTTGCGACCTTTGTGGGTGATCAACAATGTTGGTTCAGCCCGTCCTACCCTGGAGACTTATAAATACCAAATGCCGGGTGAAGTTGATTCAACTGAAACTGAATTCTATATCTTTGAAGCAGCGACAAAGACCCCACGCCGCATAAATATAGCCGCTTTTAAAAACCAGACCATTTCCAACTGGACCAAAACCCCGGACAAAAATTCATATAAGGAAGATTATTATATTAACTACTGGCTGGGTAACAACGAAGAATTTTATATTTCACGCTCCAGCCGTGATTTAAAAAGAATAGATCTCCTAAAGGTAAATGTAAATGGAACTGTAAACCCTATTATTCAGGAACGATCCAATGTGTATCTGGATGTTCAAAAACCGCTTTTGACCGAAAATGGCAAGCGATTGGTTCACTGGTCAGAAAGAGATGGATGGGGACATTACTACTACTATGACACGAATGGTAAGCTTCTTAATCAAATCACTAAGGGAAGTTTTCACTGCGAAGAAATTACAGGGATAGATCCGACGACACAGACACTGTTTTTCACGGCGTCTGGCCGCGAGAAAAATGAAGATCCCTACTACCTCCACCACTATAGCGTCAATCTGAACGGAAATGGAATTAAACTTCTGAATCCCGGAAACTTTGATCATCAGATTGAAATGAGCGAGTCGTCCAAATATTTTGTAAACAACTCTTCAAGAGTGAATACAGTGCCCGAATCTGTGTTATTGAACAGCAATGGACAAAAGATCATGACTCTCGAAAAGGCCGACCTTTCGCTTTTATTTGCTGCGGGCTATAAATTCCCCGAACCATTTAAGGTAAAAGCCGGAGATGGCACGACGGACCTCTATGGCGTCATGTACAAGCCTTTTGATTTTGATAGCACAAAGACCTACCCCATTGTAGAATATGTTTATCCAGGGCCACAAACAGAGGCTGTCAATAAATCTTTTGGACGTAGCATGGACCGAATCGACCGATTGGCTCAATTTGGCTTTATCGTAGTCACTGTCGGTAACCGAGGTGGTCACCCATCCCGTTCACAATGGTACCATACCTATGGTTATGGCAATCTGCGTGATTATGGATTGGAAGACAAAAAGGTGACAGCGGAACAGCTTGCTGACCGTTATAAATTTATCGACATCAATCGTGTAGGTATCACAGGCCACTCTGGCGGTGGATTTATGTCCACAGCAGCTATGCTTGTCTACCCAGACTTCTTTAAAGTTGCCGTATCCGGAGCCGGCAACCATGAGAATCAGATTTATAACCGCTGGTGGAGCGAGCGCCATCATGGCGTCACAGAAAAAGTATCGGCAAAAGGCGATACGACTTTTTCATACCAGATCAATAAAAATACGGAATTGGCCAAGAATCTAAAAGGAAGGCTCTTGATAGCGACTGGCGATATTGACAACAATGTACATCCTGCAAACTCGATTCGGATGGTCGATGCACTGATCAAGGCAAATAAGCGATTTGATTTCCTGCTCTTACCCGGTCAAAGACATGGATTTGGTGATATGACAGAATATTTCTTCTGGAAAATGGGTGATTATTTCAGTCAATATCTCTTGGGTGATTCTAAAATGAACGAAGTCGATATGACAGAGATGAACAGAGAAAAACCTCAAAAGTAAGCGGGTTTATGACCTACACCGACAAAATAAAGTTTTTATCCGTTACCTTAAGATCATTTGAGGTAACGGATTTTTCTTTAGATATGCTCGCGGGCATTAGCCTTCAGGATTTGCTCAGCCTTTCTCTGGAAAAAGATAAAAAGATTTCTTTCCGGGCCGCATGGGTATTCGAAACAATTGTACTAAAGGATACAACTTTGCTACAAGGGCTTTTACCGCAATTCTTTGATAATTTGAAAAACCAGAAAAATTGGAGCTGTCTGAGAAGCTATAGTAAAATTTTGATATACCTGACTTCTAAAAAGAATAAGAGCTATCTTCTTGATGACAAGACCGAAGAACAACTCATTGAACACGCTTTTCAATGGATGATAGACCAGCAATGCCCTGTTGCGGTTTTGGTCAATTGCTTGGATATCTTAAATAATCTGAGCAAGAAACATCCTTGGGTAAAAGAAGAACTCCTTGCGCAGATAAGTCATTTTCAAAAGATAAAACCTAGCCCGGCATTACTAAGCCGCACAAACCGAATCCTCCAAAGAGGCTGAGCAAAGCACTTTTTTTAATAATTCGTGGAAATTAAAACAAGGTATTCCCTTTTGGATTAGCTGTACGACCGAGGTGTCTATAGGCAGCTTCAGTACATTCACGTCCTCTCGAAGTACGCATAATATAACCTTCCTGAATCAAAAAGGGCTCGTATACCTCTTCGATTGTCCCCTCATCTTCTCCTACAGCTGTCGCAACAGTTTTAAGCCCTACAGGCCCGCCTTTGAATTTATCAATGATTGTTGTCAGGATCTTATTGTCCATTTCATCGAGGCCATTTTCATCCACGTTCAGTGCATTCAGCGCATATTTCGCAATTTCTTGGTCGATACTTCCATTTCCCTTTATCTGCGCAAAATCTCGTGTACGACGTAATAATGCATTGGCTATCCTTGGCGTACCTCTACTCCTACGCGCAATTTCAAAGGCACCTTCATCAGAAATCGGTGTATTCAGGATTTGTGCAGAACGAAGCACGATCGTGGTCAATAGCTTTGCATCATAATATTGAAGCCGAGAATTGATCCCAAAACGCGCACGCAATGGAGCTGTTAGCAGACCCGACCGCGTCGTTGCTCCAATAAGCGTAAAAGGATTCAACGAAATCTGCACGGAACGGGCATTAGGGCCTGTCTCCAGCATGATATCGATCTTAAAATCTTCCATCGCTGAATAAAGATACTCTTCCACCAAAGGACTTAAACGATGGATCTCATCGATAAACAGTACGTCGCCCTCCTCCAGATTTGTCAATAGCCCCGCCAGATCTCCCGGCTTGTCCAATACAGGGCCTGAAGTAATTTTTATACCCACCCCCATTTCATTCGCAATAATATGCGAAAGGGTTGTTTTACCCAGTCCCGGAGGACCATGTAATAAGACGTGATCCAACGCTTCTCCTCGCAATCGCGCAGCTTTCACAAAAATATTTAGATTCTCCAATATTTTTGCCTGCCCCGTGAAATCTTCAAAAACCTGAGGACGCAATGCCCGTTCGATATCGCGATCGGTATTGCTCAAACGTTCAGGATTTGGATCTAAATTCTCGTTCATCAACCAATAACATTAATTTCTATTATACCTTTTCCCAAGACTTCCCAATTTCAGCTGGATCACACCAAAAAAAGCCTCCTTAAAGATACTTGTACTCATTTTGGACGTACCCTCAGTTCTATCCGTAAATATAATAGGAACTTCCACAACATCAAAACCATATTGAATGGCCGTAAACTTCATCTCAATCTGGAAAGCATAACCTACAAATTTAATTTTGTCTAAAGGAATAGTCTTCAAAACCTCCCGTGTAAAACAGACAAAACCAGCCGTAGCATCCTGAATTTTAATTCCAGTAATAAAACGTACATATACAGATGCAAAATAGGACATCAATACCCGGCTCATCGGCCAGTTGACAACATTTACGCCTTTAATATACCGGGACCCTATACTCATATCAGCACCATCCACACAGGCTTGTCTCAAACGGATCAAATCCTCCGGATTGTGACTGAAGTCCGCATCCATTTCAAAGATATACTGATAATGCGCTCTCGCTAGCCCCCATTTAAATCCATGGATATAGGCGGTCCCTAAGCCCAATTTTCCTTTCCGTTCTTCTATAAATAAACGGTCAGAAAACTCATTCAACTGTAAATTTTTTACGATATCCGCCGTACCATCAGGTGACCCGTCGTCTACAATCAGAATATCAAATGCGTGTGATAAGGAAAAAACTTTGCGAATAATCTTTTCAATATTTTCCTTTTCGTTATATGTTGGAATAATTACTAAACTCTCCGCCACTTTCAATTATTTAAGACCAGTAAAGGTAACAATTTAAGCCAAATTCTCTCCAACAATTTGGCTTAAATTGTTACAAAAAGCATCCTTGGAAGGAATATAGCAACATCTGCCAAGCACTGAACAATAAAGTATCTGATGGTCAAAACAAGATGGCTAACAAAAGAAAAGCCCGCTACTATGGGAGTAACGAGCTTTCATTAACCAATTATAAACTTAAATTATGAGACTGCAAATATGGCGAATATTGCTTATATATGCAAATTTTAATGCGTTTTCATGCAACATTTTCAATACAAAGTCTCAATTTATAGCAAAACCATTTGACAGTATGCATAATTCTGCAATTTTATCGATCGACTTCTCCGAGAACAATATCAATTGATCCCAGTATGGCGATAAGATCAGCAATTAACACCCCTTTTCCTAACTCGGAAATCACGGAAAGGTTGTTGAAACTTGGCCCGCGAGATTTTACGCGTAAAGGAATATCAGATTTTTCTTTCGTTACAAAATAAAAACCGAGTTCGCCCTTTGGATTTTCTGCACGCACGTAGTAATCCTGTGCTTTTAAATTTACTTTTTTTGGAACGAGCGCGCGGGGATCAAAATCCGAAGTACGTTTAAAATCTTTCTCTAAGCGCTCAAGACATTGTTCAACGATACGAACGGATTCATATACTTCATCCACCCTCACTTTGTAGCGATCCCAGCAATCGCCTACACTCCCCATTCCCCCTTTTCCCACTGGAATCTCAAAGTCTATTTCCGGATAAACGGAATACCCATCAATCCGTCTTAAATCCCATTTAATGCCAGATGCGCGCAACATAGGACCGGAAACACCATAATTAATAGCAACATCAGCAGGCAAGATACCGATATTAGCAGTCCTAGAGATAAATATCTGATTCTGTGTCAGGATCTGATGCAATTCAACCAATTTCGGTTTAAAATAAGTGATAAACTCTGCACAACGCGCTTCAAAACCGACAGGTAGATCATAAAAAAGACCACCGACCCAGATGTAATTATATAACATACGTGATCCGGATGCCCATTCCAACATATTCATAATATGTTCGCGATCTCTAAAACACCATAAAAAGGGAGTTGTGGCACCAATGTCGATGCCGTAGGTACCGATAGCAATTAGGTGTGATGCAATACGATTGAGTTCACAGACCAATACCCGAATATATTCTATTCTTTTGGGAATTTTACGATCTAGCCCCAACATGCGCTCCACCCCCATGACAAAAGCATGGCTATTGTTCATTGATGCCAGATAATCTAAGCGATCGGTAAATGGAATTGTCTTCCCATAGTTTAGAGATTCCGCATGCTTATCAAAGCACCGGTGCAAATAGCCTAAATGCGGAACGACTTCCTTGACAATTTCGCCGTCCGTGATCAACTGCAAACGCAATACACCATGTGTTGAAGGGTGTTGCGGGCCCATATTCAAGACCATCTCCTGCGCTGAAATTTCCGTAAGATGCCTTTCATAGCGATCTAATGCCTCTTTATACTTTGGATTTGCCATACAGATCAATTAATGTTAATGCCATGATATTTTTCAGCTTCCTGATAGTCCTTCCGAAGTGGGTATCCCTCCCAATCATCCGGTAGGAGAATTCGTCGCAGGTCGGGATGTCCGGTGAAATAAATCCCCATCAGATCAAAAGCTTCCCTTTCGTGCCAGTCTGCCGTACGCCAAATGGAAGTTACGGATGGAATTTCAGGCAGCTCATCCAATGAACGGTTGCCCTCCAGCTCCACTTTTAATACCAGTGCATGTTGATAAGGCAGGGAACTCAGGTGATAGACAACTGTAAAGTGATCTTCATAATCTACAGCTGTGATATTACTCAAAAAGTCAAAATAAAGACCTTCAGTATCTCTAAGAAAAGAGCAAACAGAAATTAAGTCTACCGCATGGATAAACAAAGCAGGCTGTAGCCCCCCAATCTCCTCTTTCACTATTATTGAGTCTCCCAATGAGGAAACCAGTTGTAATTTAATTTCTTCAAATGTCATATTACGGAGCTAGACGCGTGATTTTCCAAGAATCTGATACCTTTTTATAGACGATGCGATCGTGAAGACGGCTAGCACGCCCCTGCCAAAATTCAAAATAGATCGGTTTTAAATTATACCCCCCCCAATGTGCTGGCCGAGGAATAAGCTCATCATGACCATATTGATCCAAAAGTTCTTCGACTCTACTCTCCAGAAAATTCCGGTTTGGGATCTCACGGCTCTGCGGTGATGCCAAAGCACCTATGCGACTACCTTTGGGACGCGATTGAAAATATTCATCCGAATCCGATTCATTCACAAATTCAATAACTCCTTCAATGCGGATTTGTCGTTGTAACTCGGGCCAGAAAAATAAAAGCGCCGCATGCGGATTGTCTTTCATATCCTCTCCTTTCCGACTTTCATAATTGGTAAAGAACACTAAGCCACCATCTGAAATATCTTTTAATAACACAATCCTTGATGAAGGCAAATGTTGTGACGACACCGTGGACAATACCATCGCATTGGGTTCAATCACCTCACTATGTATTGCCTCATCAAACCACTTTTTGAACTGGCGGATGGGATCATGATCCACATCCGATTCAGAGAGGTTACCCAATACGTAATCTTGTCTGATCGCTGCAATATCTTTATGTTGAATGGACATAGAAATCTATTTTTATATTCGTACAAACTTACTAAAATCATTGCTTTTTCTCTATAAACTTAGTAGAAATTACCAAAAACGTTTTTTTTGGCATAGATCTCGCATACGTTAAATAAAAAAGGATTTATTTACAATGTACACTTAATTCTGTATCCTATGTTTAACGAATTAGATCCACAAAAAGGAAGTTTATTAATCTCGGAGCCATTTATGCTGGATCCCCGGTTTTTAAGGTCTGTTATCCTGTTATGCGACCATAACACGGAGGGAAGTCTGGGTTTTGTACTGAATAATAAGACCAATGTTCAAATTGGCCAATTATTGGAGCCAATACGAGCCTGTACTTTCCCGATCTATCTTGGCGGACCGGTGGCGCAAGAAAGTCTTTTCTTTGTACACAGTCGATTTGATCTTCTACTGAGCGGCGAAGAAGTGGCACCGAATCTTTATTTTGGCGGGGATGAAGAAAAGCTTATCGACGCCATTCGGCAGGATCAGATTAAATCTGATGAAATTAAGTTTTTCATTGGCTATTCCGGTTGGTCGAGTGGTCAATTGGACAATGAAATTAAGGGTAATAGTTGGGCCGTTCAAAATAAATACCATCATGATATTATTTTTGAAGGAAATGGTGAACTGCTTTGGAAAGATGCCATTATCGGCCTTGGGCCAAAATACGCCCATGTCGCCAATTTTCCACGCAGCCCAGAATTAAATTAAGCTATTTGTAAATCAAAAGCGTTCTGTTTTTGATCAAATACCCATATTTGCTTACTTCTCACGTGAGCTTCAATATCTTTTCCTATTTAAATCAGCTGCTTGACAGTGATTCGAATTCGGTGACTTCCGTATTATTGAACGTTTATGACAAAATGAATGAATTTCTGCCATCCTGTCCTACTATCGCCATTTGGAACATGGATTGTACACTCATCACCAAAATCATAAAATTAAATATCGACATAAAATTATGAATCCAGAAAAAGGTAGTATTTCAATCCACACGGAGAACATATTTCCCGTAATCAAAAAATTCTTATACTCAGATAATGAGATTTTCTTGCGCGAACTGGTATCTAATGCAGTTGATGCTTCCCAAAAGATCAAACGTTTGGCATCTTTGGGGCAATACAATGGCGAAACAGGTGAATTAATCGTAGACGTCAAGTTTGATGAGGCGGCTAAAACCATTACGATTTCGGACAACGGTATTGGTATGACTGCCGAGGAAATCAAAAAATATATTAATCAAATCGCCTTTTCGGGAGCAACAGAGTTCATGGAGAAATTCAAGGAAGCCAATGATGCAAACGAAATTATCGGTCGCTTTGGTTTAGGTTTCTATTCCGCATTTATGGTGGCTGACACGGTAGAAATTCAATCCCTATCTTATCAGGATGGAGCCGAGCCAGCACATTGGACATGTGACGGCAGTACCTCATATGAAATTTCTACAGGGACTAGAACAACACGTGGTACAGATGTTATTCTGCATGTCAATGACGAGTCCACTGAATTTTTGAGCCAAGCACGTCTACAGGATATCTTGGATAAATATGCAAAGTTCCTTCCTATTCCAATTCGTTTTGGTACAAAAACAAGCTCAGAGCCAGATGGAGAAGATGAGGAAGGTAAACCAAAATATAAATCTGTGGAAGTTGACAATATCATCAACAATACCAATCCAGCCTGGACGAAGTCTCCTTCCGAATTAAAAGATGAGGATTACCTCGCATTTTACCGCGAACTATATCCATATTCCATGGATGAACCATTATTTTGGATCCACCTTAATGTAGACTATCCATTTAATCTGACAGGTATACTTTACTTCCCTAAAGTGAAAAATGAGCTTGAGATCCAACGCAACAAGATCAAGCTTTACTCACGTCAGGTGTTTATCACGGATGAAGTAAAAGATATCGTACCTGAATTCCTGATGTTGCTTCACGGGGTAATTGATTCACCGGATATCCCATTAAATGTATCGCGCTCTTTCTTGCAGGCCGACAGCAATGTCAAGAAGATCAATAGCTACATCACCAAAAAAGTGGCTGATAAATTAAATGAAATATTCAAAACTGACCGTAAAGGTTTTGAAGAGAAATGGACAGATATCGGCTTGTTTATCAAATATGGTATGTTAAGCGATGAAAAGTTCGCAGAGAAAGCGAATGACTTCTGTCTGGTAAAAAACACCGGTAATGAGAGCTTTACCATCAAGGAATATTATGAAAAGGTAAAAGATATCCAAGTTGATAAAGATGGTAATATCGTTTACTTATATACACATGATGCTGCACAGCAAGATGGCTTTATTCAAACGGCGTTAAACAAAGGATATGATGTATTGGTACTTGATGGACCACTCGACACTCATTTTACATCTTACTTGGAGCAAAAGGGCGGCGAAAAAGTTCAACTTAAACGTGTAGATGCGGACGTAATTGACAAACTTATTCAAAAAGATGAAAAGATCGAACTTTCATTATCTGAAGAAGAGTCCAAAAAAACTTTGGAAGTTTTTGAAAAAGCGATCGCTCGTCAGGACATGAAAGTTGAGGTAGATGCGCTCGGTGAAAATGACCTACCTGTATCCGTTACCATAGATGAATTTATGCGCCGTATGAAAGATATGGCAAAAACTGGCGGTGGTATGAATTTTTATGGTTCATTGCCGGATAATTATAAAGTAACGGTAAATGGTAATCACCCTTTAATCAAAAGAATTTTATCTTCTCCTGATGAAGAAAGTGCGAAATTGGCGAAACAAGCTTTCGATTTAGCGCTCTTATCGAGAGGGTTGTTATCAGGTGCGGATCTAACATCGTTTGTAAAAAGAAGCGTTGAAATGATCTAATACAGCGAAAAACCGTATAAAAAAAGCAATCGCCCAAATTGGACGATTGCTTTTTTTATACATTTTGATCTCATAATTCAACGAAGCATGCGCCTAATTTCAATAAAATTCTCAAATCGGGATTATTAAACCATTAGCATCGTTTTTTATTAAAATTTAATAAACTAATCTTCACCCAGTTGGCCTTAACCGCGGTTTTTTTTCATTCAAATATTTGGAGGGAATAGGGTTTAATCGTACTTTTGTATCATCAAAATCACGGTAGGTATAGCTCAGTTGGTTAGAGCACTAGATTGTGGTTCTAGGGGTCGTCGGTTCGAGCCCGATTACTTACCCAAAAGGGCAAATCAAAATATATTGGTTTGCCCTTTTCTATTTTTCTACCTTCCATAATCTTATTCGACCGCTTTTGATTTAAACGCTCTTTCCGCATAACTTTTATCCAGAAGCATTTATCAAATGTCATGTGGATTTCTCCTTCAGAGACTACTCCCTTGAACGGGCTGTGGACAACCATATACATGCATAAGGTTCAGAAAAAAACGGCATCAATGTAATTTTATGAAAGAAATCTATATATATTAAGTAGAATCCATAAAATAGAAGCGAGATATGCCTATATTTATACATGCCCCTTCCTGGGGTCTGACAGTTAGTAGAAATGATTTTAAATTAGTGTTCAATAGCAAATAATCTCGCATCAAGCAGATCAGATACATATGAAAAATACCAAGATCAATACCGGAATTTTAAGCTTTGGTATGTCGGGGCGTGTCTTCCATGCGCCTTTCATCCACTGCAATCCACATTTTAACTTAGTTGCCGTTGTCGAGCGCACGCAGAAAATAGCGCAGGAACTTTATCCCGAAATCAAAAGTTATGATACCGTGGATCAATTATTGGCAGACGACACAATAACACTTGTCATTGTCAACACACCGAATCATACACATTTCGAGTTTGCAACAGCGGCCCTAAAAGCAGGAAAACATGTCTTGGTCGAAAAACCCGTAGTAGAAAATGTCGCGCAGTTCAACCAACTTTGTGAAACCAGTAAAAAAACCGGAAAGCGCATTTTCTTCTATCAGAATAGACGTTATGATAGCCATTTTCTCGATGTAAAGAAAGTAATAGAAAGTGGCGATCTTGGCAAGTTAACCGAAGTGTCTTTTCGCTTCGACCGCTATAAAATAGAATTGGGTCAAAAATATTTCAAGGAAAATAACCAGTACATTTCAAGCGGACTCACTTACGATCTAGGCCCCCATATTATTGATCAGGCGATTTCACTCTTTGGAAAACCATTAAAATTCAGTAAAACAACCGCAGTTAATCGACCAGGCTCCCAAGTAGCGGATTACTTCCATTACCATTTACGTTATCCCGATGAACTGAACGTATTTCTAACAGGCAGTCTTGCTGTAGCCGAGCCTTTCCCCGCTTTTATTGTACATGGTACGAAAGGTAGTTTTATAAAAACGATGGCTGATGTACAGGAACAGCAACTAATAGACGGCATGCTTCCCGATAATCCAGCCTACGGAGTTGAGCCGAACGGCAGTGCGGGTAAGCTCGTTACTGTCGATAGCACAAATCAAAAACATATTTCTTACCCCGCTCCACATAAAGGAGATTACAATCTATTGTTTAACGCCATCTATGAGAATCTTGCACATGATGTCGAATATCCGATTACAATAGATCACATCAGATGGCAGATTGAAATGTTATCCGCTGATGATAACCTGTAATATGTGCTTATTGAGGAACCTGAAATTATAAGACAAAAATAACTGCGTTTTATACAAAAACCATCCCTATGCTCTTGGGATGGTTCGCGACAGGTTACGAATATGCGGTTCCCATCAAGCCTAGCATTTCAATTTGTGTATGCGCTCGGTTCGATATGAATCATCACATGACCGAGGTCAGGTATATGTTCAGTCAGATGGTCTTTAAGCTGATGAGCCAATGTATGCCCCTCTCTCACTGTAATTTCACTATCCACAATAGCATGTAGGTCAACGTGGTATTTTGTACCCGATTTCCGAACATAGCATTTTTCCGTGGCTTTTATACCCGCCACCTCCAACGCATATTTTCGGATATCGTCAATCACTTCTTCATAAACATTTTCATCCATGATCTCACCAAGAGCAGGTCTAAAAATATGATAACAATTATATAAAATAAAGCCAGCTGCAAATAGCGCTGCATAATCATCCGCATTTTCGTACCCCTTACCTAATACCAAAGCGATAGATATTCCAATAAAAGCGGCCACTGAAGTAATCGCATCGCTTCGATGATGCCATGCATCCGCTTTCAGCGAAGAACTGTTGGTCTCACGGCTCTTTTTCATAACGATTCTATAGGAACATTCCTTCCATATAATAATCCCCCCTAAGATGATTAATGTCCATGGTTTGGGCAATTCATGAGGTGTCCCAATATTTTCGATGCTTTCATAGGCAATGATCGTCGCTGAAACAATGAGAAAACCTACAACGATAAAAGTGATCAGCGGTTCTACCCTTCCATGTCCATAAGGATGATTTTCATCCGCAGGCCGCTGCGCATATTTTAATCCAAGGAGCACTAAAAAGGAAGAAAAAATATCAGCTGTGGATTCAATAGCATCTGCTATAAGTGCATATGAATTCCCAAAAAAACCTGCCAACCACTTCAGCAAAGCTAACATTGCATTTCCGACAATACTGAAATAAGTCGTTTTTATTGCTGTATGCTCTTTGAATTCAGACATATTACTATTATTGTGATGTATTACGAAGGTAATATTTTTATAGTCAATTAAAAGAAAGTATAGGATTCAATATTGCAACATACTATTAAAAGTTTTCAATAATTTTAATACATAATTATTTTTGGCTTTAAAATTACCATCAGCTATGATTGATATTGTAAACGAATACGCTAAGTTTGGACCTCTATTTTTGGTCGATGAAGAACACTATGCTGAATTTTGTAGTTATCTCAAATTGACAACCTATAAAAAATCTGATTTTTTTTTGAGAGAAGGCGAAAAATGTAAATACCTAGGTTTTTTAAAAACCGGTTTTATGCGAACCTTTTATATCAATGATAGTGGAGAAGACGTAACGTTCAATTTCCATTTTGACAATTACTTTTTTACAGATTATGAAAGTATTCTTTGTGATAGCAAATCTCGTATGAATATTAAAGCGGTATCAGATGCTGAGGTAATACTTCTTCACAAAGATGACCTCCAAAAGCTCTATCAAAAGGATGTTTATTGGCAAGAATTTGGACGAAAGATGACCGAAGTTATTTACCTGGAGGCAAAAAAGAGAATTGAAGAGTTGTTATATTACTCACCGGAAATACGTTATAATAATCTACTGGCCGAAAATGCACAGATATTTCAGCTCGTACCCCAAAAACATATTGCCAGTTATCTCGGCGTTAAGCCACCCTCATTGAGTAGAATCCGACGGCGAATTTTAAAACGTTAACTTAAGTTAATGTTTTTAATAGCAACTTAAACATATCTTTATCGTATAAACTTCAACACATATGGAAAATCAGAATGTAACAATTATTTTAGTCCATGGAGCCTGGGGAGACGGATCCCATTGGAGGCATGTTATTACGAATCTTCACGCGGAAGGATATACGGTACGAAGCGTACAAAATCCATTGACATCTGCCGAAGACGATATCCAAAAGACCAAAGATTTGATCGACCTGCAAGCTGGTAAGGTTATTTTGGTGGGTCACTCTTATGGTGGTGCAGTAATATCCGCTGCTGGACATCATGAAAAAGTTGTCGGATTGGTGTACATCGCGGCCTTTGCACCGGACAAAGGTGAAAGCTTGGGTGGCATCTTCAGCCGTAGAGAACAGCCATCCGGTGCAGCAAGCCTCATCCCAGATAAAAATGGATTTATATGGATCAAATATGATAAATTTCACGAAAGTTTCGCTCAAGATTTAGATGACAAAGAAGCGATCACGATGGCTTTAGCTCAAAAACCGACACATGGAAGTATTTTCGCCGCCGAGGCAGGTGAACCAGCATGGAAAACTAAACCCAGCTGGTATCAGGTATCGGACGATGACAATATGATACCGCCGGCGACTCAACAAGAAATGGCCGAACGAATTAATGCGCGAAAAATTATTCATTTACCGACCAGTCACGCTTCTCTAGCAACCCATCCAAATGAAATTACAGCATTGATCAAAGAGGCCATTGAAGCAGTATCTTAAATTAAGAATCACAAAAAAAGAGCTAAATAGGACGCTAAACCTACCTAGCTCTTTTTTTTTTTGCTAGCGACATGCCCAATGCTTTAATAACCTTAATTTGCTTTTGTCAGTTCCTCTAACGCTTTAGCAATCTCAGGTGCAGCATAATCTCTGCTACCTTCCAGACGTTCTACAATTTTTCCATTTTTATCCAGGATAACTGTTGTTGGAATGGATCCACCTAAAAATTCTGGAGGTATCTCTCCAGCCGCTGTATATAATGGTAAATCATAATTATTATCCGCCATAAATGCAGTCGATTGATCAATGTCATTGTCCACATCCACCATGATGAATTCAATATTTTTATTGTCTTTGAATCCTTGCCTTAATGTGTTGATGGACGGCATTTCATGTATACATGGCGGACACCAGGTTGCCCAAAAATTGATAAAAACAACTTTCCCTTTCAATGCACTCAGCGTAACCACATTACCGGCTTTATCTTTAAAGGAAAGGTCGGCAACCTTAGGGGCCTCAACTTCTTTAACGGCTTGCTCTTCTTCCACTTTGGGTTTGTTAACCTTTGTGGCGTTTCCACAGGCAGTCAAAATACTTACTGTAATAATAAAAAGCCCAAAACCTGTAATAATCCTATTAAATTTTATATTCATTATAACATATATAAGTTTCTATATTTTAAATATTTATACGCAAAAACAAAATCTAGCTACGATTTATTTACCCTAAGCTCTCCCACAGGTGAATATTGAGGCTGTCCCATAGCCCGGACATCGCCCCTTCTGTCAGCGCTTTGGTTCCATTTTTTATTGGAAGGATGTAAGCAATACAGAATAAACATTACCGAGAATAGTAAGGTGTTGCCTATAGCTGCTGAGAATACTAGATTTAACTTCTGCCCATTAATGGCTAAAATAAGCTTATTTGTGCAAGGACACAAGCAACTTGTATTATTTTATTTGTTTTTAAAGACCAATCCTTATCTTTAACGATATCAAACCCAATAGGATCTCTTTATGAACAGATTGGCTATACCACGCAAAAAAAATATTCTGCTCTGCTGCCTAATGATACTTTTCACCCTGACAGGCTTTAGTCAAAATAGGCCCACGATGTTTGATCAGGTTTATGAGCAGATTAAACTTAAAAACTTTTTTCGAGCGCGGGATCTTTTCGAATCATACAGCAAACATATAGACACTGAAAAACAAAATATTATCCTCATATTTCTCAACAATGCGTTCAACAAACCGATGGTATCCAATCAGAAGATCAACACATTTTTTCAGTCCGGATCTTCACAACCTGATTCCCTAATACTAAAAATATACCGCGTCCAAGAAGACAATTTTGTTAAACTACACGACTATAAACAAGCACAACAGGTTGTATTGAAAATAATCAATAAATTCAAGCAACAGCTTTCTACGGATGAAAAGGCTGACCTGGAAAATAACCTAAAAATCTGGACAGCCCTAGCCGCTGTAAATCCGCAAAAAACCGTTATTCATTCCGACACACGTATCAAAATAGAAAGAGATAAAGCAGGATTAAAAAACCTACCCGTAGACATCAATGCTGTCAGTACAAACTTTATTTTTGATACAGGGGCCAATTTATCCACTGTCTCCCTTTCTACCGCCAAGCGTTTAAATATGCAAATTATCCCAGCCAATATAGCTGTTGACGCGATCACCGGGATTTCCATCAAGGCTGACCTCGCGGTCTGTAAAAAACTGAATTTAGGTAATATCACTATTGAGAACGTTATCTTCCTGGTTTTTGCTGACAGCGCGCTTCATTTCCCGCAGCTTAATTACCAGATTAACGGTATATTGGGATATCCTGTTATTGAAGCACTCAGGGAAGTACAACTTACACAGGACGACTATTTTATTGTCCCTAAAGTTGAAACAAAAAACGATACATTATCCAATTTAGCCATTGACGGCCTCTCACCACTTATTAATATCGAGGGTCAACATTTTACATTTGATACCGGAGCCGAGCAAACAATACTTTATGCAGCCTTCTACGAGCAATCTAAAAAGAAATTTGATCAGCAGTATACTACGACAAAGATTAGAATGGGCGGTGCTGGCGGAACAACCGAATATAGCGGATTTAAGATTGATCCTGTCTTTCAAGTCATGGGCAGGTCCATTTCACTTAAAAATGTCAGTTTACTCACGGCGAAAATTGATAAAGAGACAGTTTACGGCAATATTGGTCAAGATTTAATCCGTCAATTTAGCAAAATGACGATCAATTTTGATCAAATGTTTATACGTTTTGAATAGCAGCTCCCTGCATAGCTATATGCATACAAGCGAGAAAGTCGTCCCTTATCCGCGACGACTTTTTCTGATTCCTGCGCTCAATTTATTCAACAAGAGGTGCGGCTATGAAACCTTTTCTTTTAATGATTTCAATGACTTCCTCTTCAGAGATACCGTTCGATTTCACTGTCAGAATTTTATCGCTGTTTGACGTATCCACGCTCCATTCGCAGATCCCAGCGGCATTGTCTAGATCCGCACTCACTTTTGATACACAACCTCCACAGTTGAGGTTTGTTTTGAATTGAATATTTTTGTTTTCCATATTATTGAATTTTAATGTTATTATTTATGATTATTTATCTATTTTTTCCATTTTAAACGTAAGCTATTGCTGACGACACTAACGCTACTCAAGGCCATTGCCGCTCCAGCGAGCATGGGATTCAAAAGAAAACCATTAATTGGGAAAAGTATACCTGCAGCAACCGGAATACCGATCACATTGTATATAAACGCCCAGAACAGATTTTGTCTGATGGTGGCCACCGTTTGTTTGGATAGCCGGATCGCTTGCGGTATTTTAGTCAAATCCGAGGAGATAATGGTCATTTTTGCGACATCCATAGCGATATCACTTCCTTTCCCCATCGCGATACTGACATCTGCTGTTGCCAGCGCAGTGCTATCATTGATACCATCGCCAACCATCGCCACCACCTTTCCGCGTTGCTGGAGTTCTTTCACAAAATCCGCTTTCTGCTGGGGCATTACTTCGGCTTTATAATGCTTAATGCCCGTTTGTTCTGCAATAGCTTTGGCTGTAGATTCATTATCACCAGTGAGCATATAGAGTTCAATACCCATTTCCTGCATTTCTTGTATCGCCAACACCGAGCTGTCTTTAATTTTATCAGCAATCGCGATGACCGCTAATGCTTGGGTACTGTTAGCAAACCAGATAACCGTTTTTGCGGCTGCGCTCCATGCTGTTGCCTGCTGTTGCAATTGCTCTGCCACAGCGATTCCATTTTCCATCAAAAGTTTTCTGTTACCTACATAGTAGCTGTCCGAACCATGATTGGCTTTTGCGCCCTTACCGGTAATACTATCAAATCCCGATATTGATGTCGCCGATACAGCATTAAGGTGGTTGACTACTGCTTCTGCAAGCGGATGTTCCGATTGTTTCTCTATACTCAATAATATCGCGCTCGGGCTGTCATCTTCGTTCAACCAGCGGATACCTGTCACCTGTGGCCTACCTTCGGTAATGGTACCGGTCTTATCCAATACAATGGCATTTACACGCTTGGCAAGTTCTAAGCTCTCGGCATCTTTGATTAGGATACCATGCTCTGCTCCTTTACCTACACCGACCATGATCGCAGTCGGTGTTGCTAGTCCTAGCGCACAAGGACAGGCAATGACCAATACCGTCACTGCAGCGAGCAGCCCCTGTACCACCGCATTATCGCCGCCCAGGATAACCCACAATGCAAAAGTCAATATGGCAATACCAATCACTACCGGGACAAATATTCCAGCAATCTTATCAACCATTTTCTGCACCGGAGCCTTGCTCCCCTGCGCATCTTGTACCATCTTAATGATCTGTGCCAGCATTGTCTCCTTACCGACTTTAACTGCGCTGAATCGGAAGCTACCTTTTTGATTAATCGTACCGGCAAAGACCTTCTCATTTTCTTTTTTTAGTACGGGAACAGGTTCGCCGCTCAACATGCTTTCATCCACATAGGAGTAGCCCCAAATGACCATCCCATCCACGGCAATTTTCTCTCCGGGTTTGACCAGAATAATGTCTCCGGCTTTTACGGCTTCTATAGCGACCTGGCGTTCAGACCCATCGGCTTGTATGACTACTACTGTTTTGGGCTGTAGTCCCATCAACTTTTTTATAGCCGAAGAGGTGTTACCTTTTGCTTTTTCCTCCAATAATTTCCCTAACAAAATAAAAGCGATAACCACTGCAGCAGCTTCGAAATAGACATGCGCATGCAGACCACGCTGATGCCAGAAATCGGCAAATAACATATTGAAAACACTGAATATATAGGCGATTCCCGTGCTCAATGCCACCAGCGTATCCATATTTGCGGATCGATGTTTGGCTTGTTTCCACGCATTGATAAAAAAGTCCTTACCTAACCAGAGTACCACAGGTGTTGCAAAAAACCACATGATTGGATTCGCATAAGGCATATCCATAAAAAACATACCGATCACCACCACAGGCAGAGAAAGGATAATCGCCCATATTGTTTTGGTTTTAAGGGCCCTGAATTTTTCAGCGTGGATAGATTCCAAAGTTTCCTGCTGTGTCGCTTCGTCTTCCACTAACAGATCGTATCCCCCGGCCTGCACTGCTTTTTGGATTTTGGTCGCATCAGTGATATTCGGAAGATATTCTACGGTCAAGTTTCCGGTTGCAAAATTTACGGATGCATTCACTACACCTGGTTCGTATTTTACCATACTCTCTGCACTGCCTGCACAGGAAGCACAAGTCATTCCCAGGACAGGAAATGTTTTAACTACTGTAGACACGCCATAGCCAAGATCCTTTACCGCTTTCACCGCACTGGCTACAACCTCATTATTTTTGACCGTAATAACCGCCCTATGATTATTCAGCTCAACTTTGTGGCTTTCTATCCCTTTTATTTGGGCCAGTTCTTTTTCAACAATTAATGCACAGTGTTCGCTGTCTACATCTTCCAAAGGAATATAAATTGTCTCGTTATAATTATTTGTAGCCATATCTGTATGTTTTAATCTTACATTACAAATTTGGCTACAAACCTGGAGGATATCGTTACATAATTACAGAATTGATTTGTAATATTATGGCCTATTTTCTGTCCTCCAATTTTTAAATGAAGAATGAAAATTCTAACCAAGCACAGCAGTATGGGCTAGCCTTTAGATGCTAGGCCATTTTTAAATGTTTTCTTAGATATACCGCCGTCGGTGACGTCTTATCCCTCAATAGATGGGCCACAGTTCCTTCGAAGAGCAGCTTACCACCATATTTACCAGCTCCGGGACCAATATCTATAATCCAATCCGCCTGGGCAATAATATCAAGATTATGTTCGATCACAATAACAGTATTCTTATTTTCCACCAGTCTGTCGATAAAGTCCAGTAGCTTTTGGGTATCCGATGGATGCAATCCCGTACTTGGCTCATCGAGAACGATAATGCCGTCACTGTGGTTGAGTTCCCGTGTCAGTTTCAAGCGCTGACGTTCACCACCGGAAAAACTATCCAAGCGCTGTCCTAAGCTGAGATAACCAAGGCCTAGACGAGATAACATGTTAAATACCCCATAGAAAGGCTCCTCCGGAAAAAATACAGCTGCCTCTGCAACCGTCATATGCATTATATCGACTATATTTTTGCCTTTATAACCATAATCTAGTATCTTGGGCGTAAATCCTGATCCATGACAGCGCTCACAGACCTGCACAATATCATCCATAAAAGCCAGATCAATCCGCTCAACCCCTAAGCCCTTGCAATTTTCGCATGCACCTAAACTATTTCTACTGAACAGTTTATCAGATACATTATTGGCCTTTGAAAAAAGTTTCCTGATAATATCTGATAGATTAAGATAGGTAAGTAGATTTGAGCGCGCGCTGGAAGCAAATAACGCCTGATCAACGACGATAACCTCTGGATAATATATGGGCAAAATTTTATTGATCAGCGTACTCTTACCTGAACCGGCAACACCCGTAACCACCGATAGTACCTGTTTTGGTATCTTCACATGGATATTCTTCAAATTATGTAAACTCGCGTTTTTAATCTCCAGGTAATCTTGGGCTTGCCGTGGATGCTGATTAAAATCAAAATTTTGGTTAAAATAAGATCCCGTTTTTCCTTTTGAATATTGAATTCCTTCAAACTCACCTTCGTAGACTATTTCACCGCCCGATTTTCCGGATTCTGGCCCCATATCGATAATCCAATCTGCAATTCGGATGAGATCCGGATCGTGTTCCACAATAATTACGGTATTGCCCTTCGCTTTGATCTGTTGAATAATGCTTGCGATGTTTTGCAGGTCTTTAGGGTGAAGACCAATACTAGGTTCATCAAAAATATAGAGTAAATCGGTTAAACTATTACCCAGATTGCGTACCATCTTGATACGTTGCGATTCCCCTCCGGATAAGGTGTCTGTCCGTCGATCTAAAGTCAAGTACTGGAGGCCGATATCGACTATATGTTGCAATTTCTTGCGCAGTTCGTCCAATAAAACACCATAAGTTTTGGAATTTATTGTACCCATAAAATCGAGCAGCTCGTCCACTGATAATGATGCGCAATCCGCGATACTTTTGCCTAATATTTTACACGACAGCACCTTACTATTTAGCCTTGCACCACAACATGCAGGACAGCTTTTTTTAATTATGATACTTTTGAGAGCTTCTTTACGAGTCCTGTTCTCCCTCGAATCTTTTTTTAAAAATGCTTTTTCAATACGCGGAATTAGGCCTTCGTATTTCACTGTCTTTCCCCACTGTTTGTCTGGAGATTTGGGCCTGTGTTCCACTGCATTTAGAAGCATCTCCAGCTCATAGTTGCTATAATCTTTTAATTTCTTGTCATTGTCGAAGTATCCAGATAAGGTATATCGGGTTAAACGCCAGCCGCCAGGCTGAAATGTAGGAAATGCTATTGCGCCTTCATTCAAAGATTTTTCCATATTCAAGAGCTGAGTAACGTCAATGGTCTGTACGAAACCGAGTCCCTCACATTCCCGGCACATGCCAAGCGGGTTGTTAAATGAAAACACATTGGAATATCCTACAAATGGAGTACCCATTCTTGAAAAAAGCAACCGTAGTGAACTATAGATATCCGTAGCTGTACCTACGGTAGAGCGGGCGTTTCCGCCTAATCTCTTCTGATTGATAATAATAGGTACATTCAAATGTTCAATCTTATCCACTTCGGGGACACCGATATGCTGTAAGCGGTTTCGGATAAAACTGGCCTGAGTTTCGTTAAACTGCCGCTGTGCTTCTGCGCCAATTGTTTCAAATACCAAAGATGACTTTCCCGAACCGGATACACCTGTGAAAACAATGATTTTTCTTTTAGGAATATGGAGCGATATATTCTTTAGATTGTTTTGCTTTGCATTTATAATAACAATATTATCCATTTTAATTATCTTTGATATTAATTAACCAAGTTAAATATAATACTTAACAAAGTTAACTAAAGTATTGTTTTATGAATAAGAGTGAAACCAGTTTCTATCAAGTCTTTACAGACCTACAGTGTTTTATATTGGCCAATATGAATCGAGGAAATATCCATGGGGTAACGGCTACACATTACAATTTAATTGAATATGTTTATAGGCATCGCGGGGTTACAGCGAAGCAGATTGCAGAAGCCTTTCAAATTAGTCAGGCCGCCGTTTCCAAGCAACTTAAATTTTTGACGGAAAATAAATTGATTGAGCAACAGCAATCCGCGACCGATCGTAGATTTTTTGAGCTGACCATGACCGATGCAGGTCGATATATCATTGATAATTCAGAAAACTTCCGGGAAGGTATGGCAAAAAAAGCCTCGCGGACACTCACAAAGGAGGAGTTGAAAACACTTACTTCACTTCTTTATAAGCTCATGCAACAAGTAAAATAGGGATGCCATTGTTTCGTATTGCTATTGACAATCTGTTGTCATCTACGGCTGATAATTTTGCCTATCGTTTACAACTTATCAAAAATGATACTTTATTCAAGTAAATGTTGTTATACGATGCCATACTGCATGTCGGTATGTAAATTAAATATATGCTGAACTATATATACTATTTATGAGTCTTATAAAGGATATTTATTCCAGGAGTTTTTATCAACTACTTGCTGATCAATTTGGTCGTGTAAGGCCCGATTTCGATGGAGAGCAATTTATCACAAGAATCTTCAGCAGTAATTTCGACCATATGGAATGGAAGCAAAGGACCAAACATACGACACAAACTTTGCATGAATTTATGCCGTCCCATTTTCCGGAAGCAATAGCGTTAATCACTCAGGTTGTCGAGAATTTGATTGCGGCTGGATATTCTGGTGGGCTTGAATTTATGATATTCCCCGATTACATCGAAACTTATGGCATTGATCATTTCGAAACCTCCGTTCGATCGCTTGAAATAATCACACAGTTCATATCCTGTGAATTTGCTGTCCGCCCCTTTATTATCAAGTATAAAGAACAGATGATTACCGTAATGGAACAGTGGGCCTCCAGCCCGCAAGCACAGGTACGTCGTCTGGCAAGTGAAGGTATTCGCCCACGACTCCCATGGGCTATGGCGATACCCTTTTTGAAGAAAGACCCCACTCCAATTTTACCCATTTTGGATTTACTGAAAAATGACCTATCAGAATCGGTAAGAAGAAGTGTCGCCAATAATTTAAACGATATCTCTAAAGATCACCCGGATATTTTGTTGACCATTGCAAAGAACTGGAAAGGCATCGGTAGAAATACTGACGGAATTATTAAACATGGCTGCCGTACCTTGCTCAAACAAGGACACCCGGAGATTTTGTGTTACTATGGCTTGGAGGGTAAAGATTTCGAGGTTTCTGATCTTCAAATCGAGACGCCTTATGTGAAAATTGGAGAATACCTTACTTTTTCATTTCAGATCGAAAACACTCATGCACAATCAAAAGCACTCCGGCTCGAGTATGGATTATATTATCAAAAATCAAATGGCCTCATGTCGCGTAAAGTTTTTAAAATTAGCGAAAAGACCTATCTATCGGCTGAAAAAAATAGGATTGAACGCAGACATTCGTTTAAATTAATTACAACCAGAAAATTCTATATTGGCAAACATAAGATTTCAATTATTGTCAATGGCAGGGAAACCTTGGAGCAGGAATTTGAATTGGTCGAATAATTTTTAATGAATAGTTGTGCTGATTGATTGAGGCCGTAACTTCCAGCTAAAACAAAGTGGAAGGTATGATGTTTTTATCCATAGGTTGCTGTCTAAAACGACATTCATTTAAAGGTTTCACCACAAACAACACGGTTATGAAGAAGCTACTTTTGGTGCTATTGCTATTACTGATTGTGATTTTTATTGGTTTATTGATCAACACATTAATTTTTCCTTTCGCCAAAACAAAAAAATCCGATACACCAGCATTTCAGCCCTTAGCCAATGATAGCATCTTATCCAGATTAGCTGGGGGAATTAAAATACCATCCGTTTCCAATAGTGACCCAAATCTATTTTTATATGCTCCATTTGACACTTTTAAGCAGTACATCGCAGCGACTTATCCCTTTCTTCATCAGCAGTTGGAGGTCTATACCATTCATTCGTATGGCTTAGTTTTCAGACTTAAGGGTGGCAATAGCAACTTGTTACCCCTCCTATTTTTATCCCATTACGATGTTGTTCCCCCCGGCTCAGCTGAAATTAAAAACAAATCCGAACAGATCTTCCGCCCATCGGATCCCCCTAGCCCGCCGGTCACCGCAATAGCTGAAGATTGGGATTATGCTCCTTTTTCAGGTGCTGTAGCAGATGGCCGGATTTATGGACGAGGGACCTTGGATATGAAAGGGATGCTCTTTGCGTTGCTTGAAGCTATGCAAAAAATGGTGCTGGATGAGCAAAGACCACAACGTGATATCTATCTCGCTTTTGGTTTTGATGAAGAAGTAGGGGGCAAACTCGGCGCAAGTGAAATCGCCGCGGATTTTAAGCGTAAGGGACTTCGGTTTGAAGCTGTCTACGATGAAGGTGGGCTCATTATGGAACGGGGATCTGTTAACGGAATTAATTCGGATGTAGCATTAATTGGCTGTGCCGAAAAGGGATTCCTGTCTTTAAAAATTAAGGTTAAGGGCTTAGGCGGACATTCTTCAATGCCACCTTCGGAAACGGCTATCGGTAAAGCAGCGGTAATCATGCAGCGCCTCGAAGAACAACAGATGAAACCAATGATCAGCCCCCTTATTCAGCGTTTTTTTCAGCAGATAGGCGGTACAATGCCATTTATTTCCCGCTTTGCCATCGCAAATAGATGGTTGATGGAACCGCTGTTACTTGCCCAGTTGACTAAAAATCACGCTACAAATGCTTTGGTCCGCACCACGACAGCCCTTACCATGATGAAAGGTAGCGATGCGCCCAATGTACTCTCACCAGAGGTGGAATTTGTTGTCAATTTTAGGTTATTGCCAGAAAATACAATTCAGCAGCTGCTAGCTCATGTTAAGAAAGCGACCAGGGGTTTTGATGTCGAGATAGAACAGGTGGATAATGCCCGGGAGGCCTCCAATGTATCTCCAAGTGAAACTAAAGCTTACCAAATGATGGAATCTTCCATCCGAAGGTTATACCCAGATCTGATTGTCACGCCATACCTTACCGTCGGCGGTACAGATGCCGTCAAATACCAGGAGCTCAGCAAAAATATTTACCGATTTATGCCCATCAAAATCAATCATTCCGAACAACAGAGTATACACAGTACCAATGAATACATCAGTATCGAAAACTATATGAAAATGATTTCGTATTTCTATTATATTATGCGTAATTATGATGAGCCAACGCCTTTATCTAAATAAGACCGATCAGTCCCATCCTATGGTTTTCTGAATTTCAATCAATCGTGTGCGATCAGTTTCCGCTTTTAAAAGTCAAAAAAAAACGTATGTTTGTAATAACTACTGATTAAACAAAAAAATCAGAAATTAATAGCACAGTCATGTGGCTGCTGTTCTTTTTGATTCAGAGGCCCAATAGCATGTCGCTAAAATATAAGTAGAGAAATATAACCAATTGGATGCCTGATGGCATCACAAATCTTAAAAAACTCAGAATGAAAATTAAAATCATATTTTTATCGCTCTTATCTGTTCTTTTCTATAATAAAGGTATTGGCCAACAAAAGAACAGCCCCTTGAAAGTTGGCTTAATAGCAGACCCTCAATATGCGGATCAGGACACAAAAGGGACTCGATTCTACCGTAATTCACTTTCGAAATTAGATTCAGCAACAAACGCAATCAATACAGCCGGAGTGGATTTTACGGTTATGGTAGGAGATTTAGTCGATATGGGAACAAAAGATCTTGCTCCAGCCTTACAGCACCTGAACAAACTCAATGCGCCAGTCTACAATTTGCTGGGCAACCATGATTACGTCAATGTAGAAAAGGGAGCCACACTCTACAAGGCCTATCGCATGCCAGCCCCCTATTATACTGTAGAGAAAGAACATTGGTTATTTGTTCTCCTCAACACCAATGAACTCAGCGAATATGCAACTACAGCAACCTCAGCAGAACGCACGGCATGGCAATCTTTAAATAATCGGCTAAAACTTGAGCAACGGAAAAATACCCAGCCATGGAATGGCGGGATCAGCATAAAACAGCTTAAATGGTTGGAAAAGCAGCTAAAAAAAGCAGAAAAGGATTCCAAAAACGTGATCATTTTCACCCATCATCCTTTATTTCCAGAGAATGGACTTGAAGCACTAAACAACAGAGATATATTAGCGCTTATCGAAAAATACCCTGCTGTGAAGGCAGTTATCTCGGGACATCATCACCCCGGCAATTTCGATAACTATAAAGGAATTCCCATGATTACCCTTGAAGGAATGATCGAAACCAGCAATGAAAATGCTTTCGGGGTTTTGGAACTTTCCCCTGGGCAAATAGAACTGAAAGGACAAGGTCGCATGACTTCCAGAAAATTTAAGTTTTAATACCAGGTCCTCGAACTTGCTGCTATTCAAACTCAGGTTCGGCATTCCATTAAATAGCCCGTTTTGCCTTCGATAACGCAATCATGGATCGATCAGTTGGATAACCTGTTGCCTAAACGTTAGCTTACTGTTAAATTAGATTCGATTCAAATTACAATTAGATGCCTATAAAGAGGTAGAAAGCTAAGTTTTAAAATTATCTTTAAAGTGCTAAATATAATGAGCAACGGATATGGAAAAAATAAGAACTTTTCAGCAATATGAATTAAATAAAATCAGGAAAAATGGCAAAGAGAGCGGGCTTCAATTCGAAAAGTTTGGGAGATCTTCAAATATAATGGATTATTCTGATAGAGAAATCAACGAGATGATCCTGGGTATCTATAAAGATAGTAAGCATTTAATGGTTGATGGAGGTTATTTTATCAATGTTTCGACTGTTCAGAAGGCTACTTGCGTTTTAACCGACATCTCCTATTCCCGCAGGATAAAACTGGATAGAACCGTTCCGATCAAATTAAAAAATATCAGAAACTTTTATATTCAGGATTATTTCCTCGAGACAAGTGAAAAATTTTCAAATTCAGCTAAGCACAAAATAACCGGCTACCTAAAAAAAATAGGCGGAATCAGTCTTGGCAAAGGAAAATACAGTCATGCTTATTCTATTCCAAACGATTTCAAAACTTTCTATCATGGTATCCCGATTGACCTTTTTTACCCCATTCAGCAATATATCAATGGTCTATTTTTCGGAGATGATTACCACATATCAACTTTCGATGTAGTCACTGATTTAACGATTATAGACGAGTAGGCTTTCCGTTCTCCCCCAACAAAGCCGATCCATTCCAATATCTGTAATTGAGCAAGTTGCACAGCTTATTTTCCATCAGTCAATATTTCCCAGTTTTTTGTAAATTTAATTCACACAATACAACCATGGGATATGAGAAAAGTAATTGCGGCAATAAATATGAGTCTGGACGGTTTTTGCGATCATACGCTAATGCTTCCTGATGATGAAATTCATCAACATTATACGGACTTATTACGTGAATCTGATACCATATTATATGGTAGAATAACCTATCAACTCATGGAATATTGGCGGGCCTTCCTGACGACCTCGAGTGGTAATAAGTCCTCAGACGAATTTGCGCAGGTCATGAACAGCATTCCCAAAATCGTTTTTTCCAGAACCCTAAAAAATCTGGATTGGGATAGTGCCAGATTGGCCAGCCGAAATATCGTCGAAGAACTTACAGTCCTTAAAGAACTACCGGGCGGAGATATCTTGGTAGGAAGCCCGAGTCTAATTGTTGCTTTAACAAAAAGTGGCCTAATAGATGAATATCAAATTTGTATCCATCCCGTTATCGCCGGAAGTGGACTGCCCTTATTTAACAACTTAAGTAAAAAAATACGGCTGAAATACCTAAAAACAAAAAACTTTGGTGGTGGCGCTACAATTCTATATTACGAGCCTATACGCCAATAAGACACTCCTGTTCTTATAAGTACCAACAGCCATGAAAATCATAAAGGCTCTTTCGCTTTCCCCCCGCTAAGCAATTGCCAGAATCTATTTGAAGATATCGAGACTTTCGTCATAAATAGGGCTTTGTATGTTCAAAAAGTTCAGAACACTGTGAAATACATGATTTTGAGACAATATTTTATTGGGCTTTAGCTGTTTTGTAGGGTCAGAAACCCAAACGATAAAAGGGATATCGTATTGCTCTTTAGGTGCAATACTCATGGGCAATCCATGCATATATAAGTTGTTTTCGCCTAAAGATTCACCATGGTCAGATACAAAAAGCATCGCACTTTGGTATTGCTTCAACTCTTTTAAGTCTTCAATCAAGCGATTTAAGATATAATCGGTGTACACAATAGTATTGTCATAAGCGTTGATAAGTTCCTCTTTGGAACATTTCCCCAACTCTACACTGTTGCAAACAGGTTTAAACATTTCAAATTGAGCAGGATATTTTTTACTATAAGTAGGTCCGTGACTTGTACTTGTGTGTAATACAATAAATATCTTATCTTTTTTACTCCTTACTATCTGCTCTTTTAATCCAGCTAAAAGCACCTCATCATAGCTACAGGCCTCACCTTGACAATTTCCCAATTGCTCTGCCTTTTTGTAATCATTGATGTGAACCGGCGGTTCTCCCCAGTTTGACGTCCTCCAGACAACATCTACATTATTTCTGAACAGATAATTTGGTAAGATCTCATATAAATCACTACTATTTTTATGTTCCAAAATACACTTCACACCAGCAGTTGTATAGGTCGAACAAGAGGTCGCCTCAAAATGGTATAAATTCGGAACCTTAGATAACAAGGGATTTGTATTTTTCTTATAGCCATATAGCGAAAAATTCTGGCTTCTGGCAGATTCACCTATTACCAGAACAACAACTGACTTTTTGTTATCCATAATTTTGGCATCCGGAAGTAGCATTTCTTTTTTGTTCTCCTGGTGTTGATGGATATAAAAACGTGTAAAATTTACCGTGTAAGACCAAGGCATCGCTAATCCTCCTAGCGTCTTCGAATTTTTGTCAATCCATAACCAGTTACTGGCATTTGCAAAAATCAGCACCACTATAAACAACAAGCTCAGTCCAGAAGTAATAAGAAAACGCTTTAATTTCACATTCACTATATGCAGTTTTGCAATGTAGATACTGGGCAGGATACCCAACAAAACAACATATAAAACCAGTTTTAACGAAAAATAACTGCTTGACTCAGCGTAATTGGTATTGAGTATATTGCCCACCATCGTTTCGTCGATGATAACACTATAGGTATTGATAAAATAAACTGCGATTGAATTACCGATGAAAAAGAACATCAGTAAAAGTTTGCCGACAGCACGCGATAGAAAAAAGATTAAATAAAGTACAAAGGCATTTAAAACCAGCATCAAAACCACTAAACTGAGGATCAAGACAATGCCATTCAGACTGCCGTATTCAATATTATTAAAAACAAAGGAAAAAAAAGGGAGATGGAAAAATATAAAATTAAGAACACTCATCAATAACACGAAATGAGTTATCTTTAGGTTATTTTTTAGCTTAAACATTGTCGTTTTATAATGTGAAATAACTGTATCCGCCAACGAAAAACTGCAGATTTCTGTTAGCTACTCCGAGGATTAAAACCCTGCCGAAAATAAGAAATAATAAAATAAAAAACGGATAATATTTCCTAATATTAATCGATACGAGATTTCACAAAAAATCACCGCCATCCCGCGTATGATTGATTCACGAAATTGCCCCTTAAAAGCTTTAGCCTATTCTTTAGAGGCAGAATAAGCTAAAGCGTGGCTTATTTTAAGTTTATAAACTAAAACTGTTCAAAAAGTTTTCCAATTCTTCTATCGGAACCTGGTTTGCCGAAGCAACAACAGCATAGCGATTGCCCTCTAAGTATTGTATACTCGTCATGCCATCGCTTTCGAACATACTCCAGTCAAATGAGACGAGCCAGCCCTTATAATTTTTCACTGCAGACTTGTCTTCCGGTGTATAAATTTCTTTCAGTTCTAAATAATTCAATAAATTAGCTTTCACCTGCTCCGATCCGGGGCCAGCGCCATCCGTTATCATGAGATAAACATTCCCTCCATCCTTTGCATAGTTTGCCGAGGCAAAGGAGCCAGTTTCCGGGTCTTCAAATGCCTTAACTTCCGTCAGTTTAAATCCATTGATCTCTTTTTTAAACTTTGCTTCAAAATCAGTGGTACGGATAGGTTTAAGTTTCTTTAATTCTTTCACCAGATTCTCCACTTTTGTGGAATCCGAATTAATCTGCACGTTTTCAAAAGAATGAACACTTTGTTGATGGCCAGAAACAGTATTATAACGCATCATTAGCGCTAATCCGACACCTAACGTTGCCATCCCTAAATAAAAAGATTTCATATTGATATAAATATTTTAAATGTCAGGCTACACAAAAAACGCACCAATTCCCACCTTGAACAGCATCTTTGGCAATTATTTGCTCCGCATTTTTTACAATCCAATTAGTATAAACAACTTATAAATATTAAAATATGGCCTAGGAAAATACTTTTTTCCATTCACGCCATCGGATGGTCGAACTTCAGTAACTCTTGGCAGAGACCATTTCGATAAGCACATTCGACGGTTTTGCAGCAGAAATTTGACAAACATTTATTATTAGGAAATAAAAAGTACATAAAATAGCCTTTCTTTAGCATTTAAACTAAATCAAGTCGCTTTTAAGTTTTTTTTACAAAATCAATTAAACCAATAAGTTGTAGATATCAAACTACAGTTTCAATAATCACTAGGAGGGCAATTTACAATGGGCATGACTTTTGCAAATTAAATTAATAAGTAATAAATAAAAAAGATCATGAGAAGAACACCCTATACAACAACTGTCATCGTTTTATTGGTCATATGTGTTGTCGTATTAATGACAACCTGTACTAGCCTCGTTTAATTGCCCTTGCGAATTCCGGCCCAATACAATAGACCAATAAAAGACCAGGTGCTTACTGCACCTAGTCCTCTACTATTGATGTCGAAACATCGCTAACAGCCTATGCTTACACTATTTGAAATAATAGCATTTTTCTTGACAACAACAATACCATCGCAGATGGTATGCGTCTGAAAATCACCGTCTTTCAGATGTGAGCCTCCTTTTATTCTGACATCATTGCCAATCCTGCAATTTTTATCCAAAATAGCATTTTCGATATAACAGCGTTCTCCCACACCGACCGGTGGCGGTTTTTGTGTATTCCCTAATTCAATGACCTCTTCAAGTTGCTCGTAATAGTCCGAGCCCATCATATAAGTAGACTTCATGACTGTACCTTCACCGATACGCGAACGTATACCGATCACAGAACGTTCGAGTTTATCTGCATTAAGAATGCAGCCATCTGCGATGACCGTATTATTCAGTGTTGTTCCCGAAACCTTAGAGGGTGGTAACATACGCGCGCGTGTAAATACGGTCTCATCAAATAAATTGAAATCAGGAACATCTGCAGTCAGGCCAATATTGGCATCAAAAAATGATCTAATCGTTCCGATATCCGTCCAATAGCCATCGAATTGGTAGCTGAGTACTTTATACTTGTTAATCGCATCTGGCAGTATTTCCTTGCCAAAATCCATACCCGGATTGGCAAGCAATAAATTGAGCAGGACACCTTTCGAAAAAACATAAATACCCATTGACGCCAGATAATTCCGACCACATTTCGCCATCTCACCCGAGACCTCTGAAGACCAATTTAACAGCTCCTCTTTATTGGGTTTTTCGGTAAAGGCTGTAATTACATTTGCTTCGTTCGCTTTAAGGATACCAAAGCCCGTTGCATCATGGACATTAACAGGAATGGTTGCAACGGTGATGTGCCCCCCATTCTGCACATGGAAGTCCACCAAAGCCGAATAATCCATTTGATAGAGCTGATCACCCGATAAGACCAGTACATAATCGTAGTCAACATTCAAGAGGTGCTTATGTGTACGTCGCACAGCGTCAGCTGTCCCCTGAAACCAACGGTCCCCCTCATTTGTTTGTTCCGCAGCCAGAATATCCACAAAACCCTTACTGAAAATACTGAAATTATAAGCGTTTTTGATATGTGTGTTCAATGAAGCCGAATTGAACTGCGTTAAAACGAATATCTTATTATATCCGGAATTTAGACAATTCGAAATAGGAATATCGACCAGTCGATATTTTCCAGCAATAGGAACAGCCGGCTTCGAACGCTGTTGTGTCAATGGATAAAGTCGAGACCCTCTACCCCCTCCCAAAATAAGGGAAACTACTTTGTGTGCCATACCTCAAATTAAATAATTGGTTTATAAATCTAATTAACTATCGAACGCATCCCTCAAAGGATCTATAGGACAATCCGCCTGATCATATTTAGCTATTTTATGCCCGGCACAGGATATTCTTCTCTTGTCTTTTGTTTAATTTGACGCAATTGGTTATTATTAGCCTTAGCTTATCGCCCCTTTTGGACCACGCTAGGCTACCTAAATATAATAAAATAAATCTCCGAAACAAAAAAATATTGGCCAACCTAACCCTCGGACAACATCGTCACCGCAGTACCCGAAAACTATAAACCCGATTTTTTCAGCGTGATAACAGTAATTTCTGGCCATACACCGATCCTACCTTTGAATCCATGATAACCAAAACCCCGGTTAACATACAAATATTTACCTTGTTTTTGATATAAGCCCGCCCACTGTTCGTAGAAATATTGTATCGGGCTCCATTTAAATCCAAATAACTCTATCCCAAATTGCATCCCATGGGTATGCCCCGCCAATGTCAGGTGCACGTGTTTGTCGTGATCTAAGGTCACATGATCCCAATGTGACGGATCATGTGACATCAATATATTAAAGGAGTCCGTCGACAGCCCAGATGTCGCTTTGCTTAGATCCCCATATTGATGGAAACCACCCTTTCCCCAATTTTCCACACCGATCAATGCAATGCTTGAACCCTTTTTCTGAATAGTAATAGATTCGTTCAATAACAGCTTAAATCCCATCTCCTGATGAATTTGTTTCAACCTGACAAGATTAGACGCCTTTAACGCAGCACTATCCCAGGCGGTATAATCTCCGTAATCATGATTTCCGAGTACAGAAAATTTGCCAAAAGGAGCTTTTAATGAAGTAAAATCCGAGATCCAGGATTCCATCTCAGCCGCTTTGTTATTCACAAGATCTCCCGTAAACAGAAGCAGATCACTCTGTTGCGCATTCGCCAATGCAATCCCTTTTCGGACAGCCTTTATGTTGGATAAACTCCCGGAATGTATATCCGAGATCTGTGTGATCTTAAATCCATCAAACGCATCGGGCAGGTCCGAAAAACTCAAAACTTCCTCTCTTACCCGATATAAATACCGCCCTCTGGTAAGGCCAAAAGCAATAATTAAAACCATTATTAGCGCCAATGCGAGTACAAATTCGCTCAAATACGTATTTCGTGGTGGAAAATTCTGCAATACCCGGAACAAATCTTCAGTCAATAAGATTGGAAACGCCGGTAATTTGGGAATAAATACAATTAAAAAAGATGTAACCAGATTTCCAGCCAATTGTTGAATATCTTTCCCTTGTTGCCGAAGAATAATCAGGGCAAATAACCCGATAAGCAACAATAAATCCAAATACCAATAAACCTTATGTAAAAATGCGGTATGAATAACAGTTGTAAATGCCTGAAAGAAATAAACATCAGCAACTACAAACAGCATGAATATAAGCAATAACCTCTTTGCCATGTTTTAAATTATTTAAATCTAAACCGGCGAATGATATGCCAAAAAAATGGACATGACCAACAAGATCGCTTCCTAAAGAGAATAGTGATAACACCGTGACAATAGAAGTGCTTATCAATCGAGTCCCTTTTCTATTAGGGACAGATTGGCAGTGCTATACTTTGTCTCCACTTTCAATCCGATCTTTTTCATTTTCTCCATAGGCCCAAGAGAGAATTGTTTTAACCGCATTGCGAATTCTGTCCAAACCATCTGCGTTCAGTTCAATCTCACAGAAGGTGCTGTCTGTATTGATGGAATGAAGTACCAAATAATAGATCCCCGCGGTAAGAATACTACTGATAGCCCGCAAATCGACATTTTTACCCTCCATTTCCCGATCGGCGAAGGCGAAAAACAAAGCGCTCATCTTTTCTCGTTCCCTTGTGATCTGCGACATAATTTCAGACTTTTCACTGATCTGCCAAAGAACGGCTTTCTGCATTTCAGTGTTCTCCAGAAAGCTATCCATCTGATTGAGCAGCAATGATTCGAGAAAACCTTTTGACCCCTCGGTTGGGGCAGTACCAAAATATTCAACGGCACCTAGCGTAGCAGCTACCCAGTAGTCTTTACTCCTGATGTACGTTTCCACTAAATTTTCAACGGAACCGAAATAAAGCGAAATGAGCTTCCTATCAACACCTGCTGTTTTAGAAATATTAGCAATTGTTAATCCGGTATACCCCTTATCCCGAAGAACCTTACCAACAGACAAAATAAGTTTGTTCATGGTACGTTCTTTATCATTCTTTTCTCCTTTATAAGTTTTACGCATGCGTTATTGATATGGTATTGATCTGAACCCTAAAATTAAGTATTCAGATCAATATAATAAATATTTAAATAGTATAAGATTTATTTATCTTGACTTTTTTAAACTTACGAGCTTACTGATATCCGCCAAAGTATTTAATACTTTATCCAAATGTTCTTTGGTATGAGTGGCCATCAGGCTTGTACGGATACGGGCATCCTTTTTTGCCACACCGGGATAGACAATGCAATTGGCATAAACACCACGTTGTAATAACATACGCGATATCTGTGCGGTACGGATTGGATCACCAATCTTGATTGGAATGATTGGCGAAGATGATGCCCCAATATCGACACCCAAAGCAAGCAATCCATTCTTAAAATAGTTTATATTATCCCTAAGCCTTGTCCGCCAGTAAGGTTCTTCATCAATTAAATCAATGGCCTTCAATAGACCAAAACTTGCCGGTGTTGACGTAGAAGAAAATACTTGTTGCCTGGACTGATACCGAAGGTAATTGATGATTTCTGGCGTGGAAACTATAAAACCGCCGATATGACCGAATGCCTTACTCAAGGTACCGGCAATGATATCGACTTTGTCCAGAAGATTATAGACTTCCATGACCCCTCTACCGGTATCGCCCATCACCCCTATGCCATGCGCATCATCCACCATTAAATAGGCACCATACTTCCTTGTTAATTCATAAATTTCATCCATTGTCGCTAAATCACCATTTTGGGAATAGACACCATCAATGATCAACAGTTTGGTTCTGAACTTATTCTCCGCGTCAGCCAATGCACGTTCAAGATGAATCATACTATTATGGGGAAAGCGTTTGACATTTGTATTCAATAAACCCTCATAGACGCTAGCATGTACTTCCATATCAACAATAGCACAGTCTTCCTGTTTCAATAAGCTCAGTAACGTAGCGCTATTTGCAGTATATCCAGTTGTAAAAACGATACTCGATCCTTCCGGACGATTGAAAAATTTACAAATCTTATCTTCCAGTGCGACATGATATTCATGGTGTCCTCCTATCAACGGTGATGCACCGGCTCCAGTACCATATTTTTCTATTCCAGCTATGGCTGCGGCTTTTACTTTGGGATGTTGGGAAAAATTAAGATAATCGTTTGACACAAGACTAATGCATTCCGTTGGTTTCTCTAAAAATGCTGAGCTAACTATAGCAGTCGGACCGCAGCCCTGTGTTACAAACCTAAAGTTAAGATGTTGATTTTCTTTCATATAATTGATATAGGAACTGAAATACTTTGCAGTATCCACCATATCAAGGCCAGCAATATTCTCAAATTCTTTGAAACTTGCTGTCGCAAAATCAATGTGATCATTAATTTTCATAGATAGTTTTTTAGGTATTCATAATAATACCATAAATATAAAGTAAAAATCAGATCGTTATCTCTTCGGCAAGCCATTTAGAAGAAATTATTCAGCATGTCATTGGAATAGCACAAAACAAGCCAGTCTGGAAAAATCCAATTTTAACAAAAAACATCTGGGATGACGAAACATCTGGCGAAGAAAAGAAAATAGGAAGGCCAATAAACCGCGATTATAAACAACAGTGGCAGCCCCTACAGCTACCACTGTTAAATTATACACCTACCTACAGTATACATATCAAATTTACATTTTATAGGGAAATACCCCCTATTTAAAAGCTTATTCAGATTGCGCATTAAAACTGAATAAGTAAAAACGTCGTATTGATGTACAAATATAAAAAAATAAAATTTCCCTTTTATGTCAAAATTAAAAAAAAATAATAAAAATACTTTTGAGCGCCTCTGGCCACAGTTTTATACAAAACCAAATTACGTGTTTGAACTTTATAACTATAGTTATGATATTTTTTCATTCCTATAAGAAAATACCAGTACTATCCTCTATTTGAATAATAAATTTTCTCAAAAGAAGGAATATTATAAATTATTGTTATAAATTTGAATAGTAAAAAGGGATAAAATAACCTATTGTTACTTTATGCAATATGTCAGGCGAATTAGCAGATGAATCAACCATAAACTCCGCATAGCGTAATAAAAGAAAAATGGCCACTAATCTGTTGATTTGTAGCCATTTATGATAGGTATACTGTAGGGTGCTGCGCAATAATGCTGTAAATCTACGGAAAAATACTGTAAAACATTTCTTTTTCGTAAAAAAAAATGTTTAAAACACAGATGAAATTAGTAATAATGTAGATAATAATTTCCTTGAAACCTGTTCAAAAATCCGTAGGATATCTATTTCACCCTATCTTATTTATTGAATTACCATGACAATACTCCGCCGTTGTCACGCTTCATTGAACATCTTCTTCCTTTGGATTAAGAAGATGCGGGCCAATTCTTATTGTGCAATCTTTGCTTTATCTTTCGAAGTAAATGCTTTTACAATGACCGGCGCAGTTGCAATTAATACAATAACGATAATAACAAGCTCCAGATTTTCCTTCACCCATACATTCTCGCCCAACAAGTAACCCAGGGTAACCAGGCTTCCTGACCAGACAATTGCGCCAATCACATTGTACAACACAAATTTTCTGAATTCCATTCCAACAATACCGGCGACAATGGGCGCAAAAGTACGAACAATAGGAAGAAACCTTGCAAGAACAATGGCACCGCCCCCCCTTTTTTCGTAAAATTCCTGTGCTTTAAAGATGTAGCTCTTTTTGAAAAACCAGCTATCCTCCATGCTCATAATTCTCTTTCCAAAAACCTTCCCACACCAATATCCTACAAAATTACCCAAAATTGCAGCTAAGGACACAAGCACAATCCAATACAATAAAGTCGGTATCTGCTCCGAAGGTGGAATGCTCATATTGGAAACTATCATGCCAGCAATGAAAAGAATAGGGTCTCCGGGAAGAAAAAATCCAATAAGTATACCCGTTTCAGCAAAAATAATAAATAATAAAAGGTATAAACCGCCATGAGAAACAATCCAATCCGGATTTGTGAGGTTATTTAGAAATTCAAAAAAAACATCCATCAAATAAGTCGAATAATATCAAAAACAAAAATAATCAGTCTCTCTTCCAACGACCTGACGCCCTTATCCTACCAATTGTATTAAAATAAGATACAAATGAAAAGTAATTTTTTTAAGTATCAAGCGTTCAGTTAAACCCACCTAGAGCCCGAATATCGTATAGCCATGTGATCTTTAATTAAAGGCGCAAGATAGAAAATAGCTTCCAATTGTAGGCAATTTTTCGCACTTATTTTTGGAACAAAAATCCATTTTAGAAAAGGTCTGTTGAAGGGGATATTTGGATTAAAATATGGCGTTCTTACGGATTCGATCGGTCTATAAAGATCTTTTTTAGTAGATCATGCAAATCGTCCCCCCTTAGGTCACGGGCAATTATTCTTCCTTCTGGATCGAGCAGAAAACTGGCCGGAATAGCATTGATTCCATAAATTTTTGCAGCGAGACTATCCCAGCCTTTTAGATCAGAAACCTGAGGCCATAATAGGTTGTCTTTCTTTATGGCTTCGACCCAAGCATCTTTCCGTGCAGCATCGTCCAGGGAGATTCCCAATATCTCAAATCCTTTATCATGATATTTTTGATAAGCTTTTACCAGGTTGGGATTTTCTGCACGACAAGGGCCACACCAACTCGCCCAAAAATCTAACAATAAGTACTTTCCCAAATAGTCCGAAATTTTGATGGCCTTCCCCGCCGGGTTGTTGAGCGTTAGGTCTGGCGCCTGCTGCCCGACTTTGGTCTTGAACTGGGCTTGTAACTGCAACGGAATTACCTTTCCCAACGGACTTTCTTTTAGCCTATTCGAAAGACCATCATACGCTGACTTAGCCGATGCATAAAATTTCTCCTGACCGGCAACAAAACTTAAACCAATTACACTGATGTATGAATCAGGATGGCTTCTAGCAAAATCCAGATAGACACTGTAATTTTCATCCATAAGATTCTTTTCACGCATGACAAACTGGGCAAATATGACAGAATCTTTCTGTTGTTCTGGTGGAAGTTTGGCAAATTCTTTATTTAATGCGTCAAATTTATTGTCAACAGTTTTTTTCATCTCTTGGAGCTCCACATTTTCCGTATTGAGCTTGGAACCATTCCACACAATATTTTTTAGTGAATCCTTCGCGTTCATACCAATCTGAGCAGCCTCTAAATAAAAGCGGATGTAGTCCAGCTTTTCATTGGGCTGCAACTTGGTTCTATAGGGATTTTTATGGAGATAAAGTGTAGAATAAACCGGATACCCGAGCTGCCCCTTAAAGGTAAAACGCCCATCTTTGGCTGCTGTTGAATCGACAAACGAAACACCATCATTGTTATAAACCAGAAAAAGCTTACTGCCATCTTCCAATTGATCTACTTTACCTCTAATTATGTAATGACCCTGAGCAAAGGTCAAAATAGGAAGTAGCAAAAATAAGGATAAACACCGTAAAGAAGTTCTCATCAAGCTCAGCTTTAAGTCTATTAATCAGATAATTATTAAAAATAGTAAATTTATTTCAATCAATTGAATATTTAAATATCCTGAGATATCCGTGTATGGGGAAATAATTTTTTCATGACGGCAATCAATTGCTTAATTTCTTTCATATCAGCACCTATTGGAACGGCGATATGTGAATCTTCTAAGTTATATAAAGCGGGATCCTTTATCTTCAGAAGCATTTCACTTTTGCTCTTTCCAGGGTAGCGTTTAAAATTGATCTCCTGGATATCATTGACAAAGACAAATTGATAATCACTCATGTATATCCCGTTGGGAGCCAACTTGATGATTGTTTTCGTGCTAAATGGAGTCAGCAAAAAATGCCCGCCAAGCAATAAGATGAAAACTCCAAAGATTGATTTCTCGTACAACATACCAATTCCCGAAAAGCAAATAATTGATCCAAAAATCATCATCGCTAATATACTTTGACTTACTGTATATGTCTCTTTGTAATTTATCGTCCCTTTACTCAATGAGCGCTGATGAACTGCTTTATATTTTTGTATAAACTCCCTTTTTTTTGCATCTTTTTTCCATTCCAGGAAATAATATAAATTGATCAGGGTCAAACCAATAACACAAAAGCTGAGCCCTGTCGATTTCATTTCGAATCGATAATACAACAATAGACTGGATACAACATACATGACATTGTATCCTATGACCCTATAAACTCTTTTATTATTCATCCAGCATCCATTAATTATCTACAAAGATAATCATTCCACCTATCATTCATTCCTTAATCAACTGACATCACATGTTCATTTATGAACAGACCGCACTTACCCGATCAGCAATAAAATTGACGTTTCAATCCACATTTACATAGGTAATTTACGTATATTTATTACCGCAATTAAGTAATCAGAGATGTCAAGCCCGTTAGTACAATTATGGTTATATAACGATTGGGCGAATAACCTGCTCATCGAAAAAATGAAACAGGAAGTTGAAAAAACTCCCCCGGTTTGTCTACGGCTATTCAGTCATATAGTGAATGCGCAACTGATATGGTTATACCGGTTGGATGGAGAAAAACCACCCGTAGGAGTTTGGGATGAGCACAGTTTGTCAACATGTGAACACTATCATGGACTCGCCTCTTCGGGATTTAAAGCAAAAGTCCTCGCTCAGGAGGCTGAGATAGCAAAAACTATATCCTATACCAATACAAAGCATGAGCAGTTCCAAAATTCGTTTGGAGATATCCTTTTACATGTGTTTAATCATGGCACCTATCATAGAGCACAAATAGCTTCCGAAATGAGAAGAAATGGACTTGAACCTATCAACACGGATTATATTTCTTTTGTTCGAACATAAAGTTGGTATTAAAAAGTAGAAATTAATAAAAAATGCTAAATTCATTGCATGAGTTTCAAACATTACTTTAAGGCTGGTTTAACCTGGTTTCGCCAGGAACAGTCGGCATCGTTATCCAAAATATACCACAAGAGTCATCGGATTTCCATCCAGGGCAAGCCGGATTTGCAGGTTTCGGCAGCAAAAGCCTTCAAAGGTGATCCAACATTACACAACCCCGAAGATCTTTTCCTAAGTAGCCTTGTTTCCTGTCATATGATGTCTTATCTCTATGTATGTTCCAAAAATAACATCGACGTGATTTCTTATACGGACAATGCAGAGGCAGTTTTAGAAACTCGTTCTGATGCCAGTGGTAGATTTGTGCAGGTTGATCTGTTTCCAGAAGTCATTATTTCGGATCCTGATAAAATAGCGTTGGCGACATCACTACATCTAGAAGCAAATCAACTTTGCTTTATCGCCAATTCCTGTAACTTCCCCATACGACATCATGCTGTTTGTCGCGCTATTTAGGCGCTGAAAACAGGGTCAATACAAATTTATTTTATCCGGCAGATTCGAGACTCACAACATGAACAGTGGCATGATCGGGCAATTTTCTCAATTAGCCCGATAGTTTACCACAAATTAACCTTTTAAAATATAGATATATTTTTCAGGAATTTTCTATTTTTAGGCCATGATTGACAACTCCAAGAAAAAGGCCGCCATAGGCTTTATATTTATCACTTTACTTATTGATATCACAGGATGGGGTATTATCATTCCAGTGGTCCCCAAGTTGATTGAAGAACTGATCCACAGCGACATCAGTGAAGCTGCAAAATATGGTGGCTGGCTGGGTTTTGCTTATGCTTTCACACAGTTTATATTCTCACCTGTAGTGGGTAATCTGAGTGACAAATATGGACGAAGACCGATTATTTTGATATCGTTGTTCGGTTTTGCAGTAGACTACATTTTTCTGGCCCTCGCCCCTTCTATAGGTTGGCTATTCTTGGGACGGGTTATTGCAGGATTGACCGGAGCAAGTTTCACGACTGCCAGCGCTTATATTGCGGATATTTCTACCGATGAGGATCGGGCCAAAAACTTCGGATTAATTGGCGCTGCCTTCGGCTTGGGCTTTATTATTGGCCCCGTAATCGGCGGATTGCTTGGCCATTATGGCGCGCGGGTTCCTTTTTACGCAGCGGCAGGCTTATGTCTGTTAAATTTTCTGTATGGGTATTTTATTCTGCCCGAAAGTCTGGATAAGGATAAGCGACGGGCTTTTGACTGGAAACGTGCTAACCCCATCGGATCCTTTCGCTTTCTGGGAAAACACCCCGAGATTTCTGGTTTGATCGTAGCATTGATCCTAATCTATATTGCAGGCCATGCCGTACAGAGCAACTGGAATTTCTTTACCATATACAAATTTGATTGGACCGAAAGAATGGTTGGTATCTCACTTGGCGTCATCGGTCTTTTGATTGGTCTGGTACAAGGAGTCTTGATCCGTTGGACCACACCAAAACTCGGTGAGCAAAAAAGCATTTATTATGGGTTGATATTTTATGCGATAGGGTTATTATTGTTTGCATTTGCCAATCAGGGCTGGATGATGTTTGTCTTTCTTATCCCTTATTGCCTGGGTGGAATATGTGGTCCTGCACTGCAATCTGTCATTACCAAAAATGTCCCATCAAATGAACAGGGCGAACTTCAGGGAGCATTAACCAGTTTAATGAGTGCCACATCGATTATTGGCCCTCCGATGATGACCAATCTGTTTTACTTTTTTACACATGACAATGCCCCATTCAAATTCTCGGGCGCGCCCTTTTTTCTCGCGTTTATTCTAATGACAATCAGCGTCATTATCGTATATTCAGCCTTTAAACGAAAGCGTAAAGAACAGCTTGAAAATTAAATTTCGAAGATTATACCATCCAACAAAGGCCAGCCCATTTATTGATGGGCTGGCCTTTGCTTTTATCAAATATCAATCTGATACATCTCACGAATTAAAACATATGTATATTCGCATAGAGAAAACAATTTGTTATGAATAAGATGCTCCGATTTTTTGATCTGCACCCGGGAGAGGAACGAAAAGAGGCCGTTCTTGATAATGTGATCAGCAACATTTCATTCCGTGGCGCCAATGCATGGATCTTGGCATGTGCCATTGTGATTGCTTCTGTTGGTCTCAATGTCAATTCAACAGCGGTAATTATTGGTGCGATGCTTATTTCCCCACTCATGGGCCCGATTGTGGGCGCCGGCTTTGCGCTGGGTACATTTGATTTTCAGCTCTTAAAGAAATCCATTAAGAATCTATTGATCGCAACCCTGATCAGTCTGGTTGTATCCTATTTCTATTTTCTTCTAAGCCCATTTAAAGAAGCGCAATCCGAATTGCTCGCCCGCACTTCACCCAATATCTATGATGTACTTATTGCACTTTTTGGGGGATTAGTCGGTGTTATCGCCATAACGCGGGTAGATAAAGGTAATCCAATACCCGGGGTGGCTATTGCGACAGCGCTGATGCCGCCGCTCTGTACCGCAGGCTATGGACTGGCGATCGGCAACCTAAGTTATTTTGCTGGGGCTTTATTCCTCTACATTATCAATTGTGTATTTATATGTATAGCGACATTTACGATCGTAAAGTACCTCAGATATCCCAAGAAACATTATGTTGATCCAAAAAGGGAAAAAAGAATAAGTCAGAGCGTCACCCTGATTATTCTGGCCTTGGTAATACCAAGCTTATACTTCGCCTATAATCTGCTACAAGAGAAGAAATACACGAATAAGGTTAAACAATTTGTTCAACAACAATTTAGTGATAAAGGTTACACGGTCGTCTATGAAAAATTGCTCACCAAGCCGAAACGTTTGGAGCTAGCCTTCTTAGCAAAGAAATTTAGTGACCAGGAAATTGCTGCATTAAAAAAATCCATGGAGTCATTTGGCATCACGCATACCGACCTGATCATCCGTCAGGATAGCCTCGATCTGAAAACCACAATCCTCAGTGAAATCGACAAACGAAGTGCTGCTGTGAATGATAAGGATTTAACCATCCGGGCACTCAACAATGAGCTTGCTAAATATCAGGTCGCAAGCCCACAATTAGCTAACGACTTAGCAGTACTTTTCCCCGAACTACAGTCCTATAGCATAGGACAACAACAGTACTATGCAAAAAAGGATAGTTTAGCAAATATGGTTGCCTTTATTTATTCATCGAAAGTTCCTTTAGCTGAAATACAACAAATAAAATTGCGTCTTTGGTTAAAAAACCGTTTTCCAAAAGACAGCCTCGAGATCATAGACCGGAACTTCAAATAATCCGTGAACTATTCAATTTCCAAGTATGAACAGTTGATCGAACAGGGATCGTCTATGGAGCAATCCGGTATTCACCGGTTCCGCTGTGCACTTCCAGTCGTATTTTGCACCGAGCTGCAGAGAGAAACGTCTCCTGCTCCATATGGTAGTCCCAATTATAAAGATATAATTGGGACTGTTTTGCACCTGCATCTCGCTTAAATATTTCGAGCACTTTCCTCAATAGGTCAATGCACATATAGGGAGCGAAATTTAACCAAGCCCCTTATCTGAATCCGTGAAAACGATTCTGCTTTATTTATTGAATTCAGGATAAGGAAAACCTTTTCCTGTTTCACACAAAAATTTCAGGCTCCTAAAGAAAAGCGCCCAATCATAGCTACAGGAGGCAAATTCCTCACTATATTTAGCCCAACCGTCATGATGGAACAAGAGCGTACAGCCTTTCTGATGTGGAATCAATTCAAATGTCAGTGTTGTTCCTATCCATTCCTCAAAGCCCTCCTTACATTGCCATGCGACAAGTGCATAAGGATATAATGCAAGGACTTCCATTTTTTTGAAATAATCAGGGCCAAAGCCAAACCGCAAGATGCTTCCTATTTCCGGTGCTGCAATGGTATCGGGCGTCCACCAGCCCGCCAGCCCTTCCTGAGTAGTGATTGCCCAGTATACTTTTTCAACTGGTGTTTTAATCAATAATCTATGATAAATACTTTTACCCTTTTGTTTTGCCAACAATTGCTCCCTAATTTCCGCTAAGGACAATATGTTCTCTTTGGGCGTAGCAAGCCCCTGTCCTGTTAGAATCAATTGCTGCAGACTTTCTTGGATATAATATGTCCATGCAGCCTGACAGACATCATAACATTCCATATCAGGCACCAGCCCCTGATGAGTAAATTTTAATTGCGTCTTACCGCCGAGATCAATGATATCAAAGATCACATAGCTCTCCACCCATTCCTGTTTATCGGTCGTAAATTTGAAATCGTTCTCCAACACCCGCAATACAACTTTGACATTGCTCTGCACTTCAACGAGCTTTACTTTACACTCGTGTATATCCTGGTAGTGATAAGAAAATACATCATGTAGTGCTGTGCCGCCTTCAATGTTTTCTGACCACCAGCCACGAACATTGATAATCGCGTCAAATACCTGTTGCGGCTTCGCTTCAACGATTATATCGGTTGTAAAATCTTTTTTTTCCATCCTCTATTTTTTTGTTAATATTTATTTTTCAACCACTTAAATATCCAGCCTCCACTAGAATAAGTCAAAGTTATAGACATTTAAGATTTAAAATAGGGTGCCAAATAGACATTCTGAGCGGTTGATTTGGACAACACATTTCCTTATATTTGAATAATACACCACACATCGGATCATTCAATTTTAAACCAAGAAAGATGAAACACTTAACAATTTTGGTACCTGAAGTTCAGACTGGCCCAAATACACTTTCATGCATTATTGGCACTTATCATATCTTTACCGAAGCCAATAGGTACTACCAACAACATCATGATAAAACGGTATTTGAAATTGAACTCGTCGGACTTTCCAGACAATCCGTTTTCCTGAATGGTTTACTCGCTGTAATGCCGCAGAAAGAAATTACTGCCGTCCAGCGGACAGATCTGATTGTAATTCCCGCCGTTGCCCCAGACTTCACTGTATTAAACACCGAAAACAGACCATTTATAGACTGGATATGTAAACAATATCGCAATGGAGCTCAGGTTGCCAGCATGTGTACCGGAGCCTATATCCTTGCCTCAACAGGTCTTTTAGAAAAGAAAAACTGTTCAATCCATTGGAGCGCCGAAACAAATTTCAAACAGTTATTTCCCAATGTCATCATGAAGACCGACCGAATTATAACAGATGAAGAAGGCATTTGTACCAATGGTGGTGGATATTCATTTCTGCACCTGCTCATTTATCTAGTTGAAAAGTATTATGATCGAAAGACGGCAATCTATTGTTCCAAGATATTCCAGATTGACCTTGACCGGCAACAACAATCTGATTTCGTTATCTTTAATGGTCAAAAAAGGCATGGCGATGAAATGATCATCAAAGCTCAGGAGTATATTGAGCATAATTTCGCCCAGAAGATTTCCATTCAACAACTTTCAGAACGATTTACCATTGGCCGACGGAACTTCGACCGGCGATTTATAAAAGCTACAGGTAATACACCAATTGAATATCTCCAAAGGGTCAAAATTGAATCTGCAAAAAAAGAACTGGAAATCTCCGGAAAAACAGTGAACGAAGTCATGTACGAAGTAGGCTATTCCGATTCAAAAGCCTTTAGGGAAATATTTCGCAAAGTTACCGGCCTCTCTCCTTTGGCCTATCGCAACAAATACAACAAATCCGCAATGAAATAATGATTCTTTGTCCTGCATTCGTAATGGGTCGGTAAAAATTATTTCCAATCTCATCAGGATAGAAAATAGAAAAATACAACAAATTTGATCCTTTCGGTGTTCTACGATTATGGAAAGACACTATCACAAAGGAAACAGCATTTACAGTGGTCACAGTGCCCACAAGGGGGACAATACAAGAAAGTACATCGTCAGTGAAATTATCCGCGATGGTGAGCTTGCTGGCGTGGGCATTTATTATGATGGAACTGAGGAACTTCGTGCCGCTGTCGTAAAGAATGAGCAAGGGCAAGCTGTTGAAATCCGTAATTTACATGATGAGCATTATCCCGAAGCCCAATCAGATGACGACTTGACAGTGCTCTGGCCGCTCTATGAGAAACTTTTAGCAGAATAAGCATCAGTTCCCCGCCACTCAACAACTCTTTTGTTAAAAAAAGTATATAAAAAATATACTTTTATATCGATAAAACTAAAATTATTCATTTTATTGTAGTTAATAGCTATACAAAAGCTAAAAAAAATAATACATTTTAAAGGATTAAACAAACGCTATTATAGCTTTTAGGAACAGAGTCCGAGTCTTTGCGCTTATTCGACTTATAGTTGGCCCTTCTTTTGGACTTAATATGCCTTTATTCGCCCCTCAGTCGATATGCGAGCATAGTCAATACATCGTCACACCACCATGAAACCGTGTTAGACTCGGACTCACCACGGACTCACCACGGATGCATGTTGGACACAGAACGAAGCAGGTACGACGCAAAACAGACGGAGGTTCGACGAAATCCCATGCAATACCCGCACCCAGCTGGGACATCAGAAGCCTACCCTTCCAGCATTTCAGCCCGAAGGGTAAGCACATCTTTAACGAAAATTAATTTAGAACTTCATCTTCTGAATGCGAATCGCGTTGAGTATGGCAATAAGTGAAACACCAACATCTGCAAACACAGCTTCCCACATGGTCGCCAGCCCTCCGGCGCCAAGGATTAGAACAACTCCCTTGACCACAAATGCCAACCCTATATTTTGGTAAACCACTTTTTTGGTCTGTTTACCAATATGAATCGCCATTGGTATCTTTGATGGTCTATCATCTTGGATAACTACATCTGCCGTTTCGATGGTTGCATCACTGCCTAGTCCCCCCATAGCTATACCCACATCACTCAAGGCCACGACAGGCGCGTCGTTGACGCCATCACCAACGAAAGCCACACTTTCACCAACAGAATTTATCTCCTTGACTTTATTTACCTTATCTTCGGGAAGAAGATCTCCAAAGGCTTTATCAATCCCCAATTCCTTTGCCACATACGCGACAACCGTACTCTTATCGCCACTGAGCATGGTTGCTTTCACTCCAAGTTTGTGCAAGAGTTGTATGGTCTGTGCAGCATCTTCTTTGATACTATCTGCAATGGTAATATATCCGACGAAGCGATTATCCCATGCAATGGCTATTGTGGTATAAACGATTGTATCCGGATCGATGGTATAGCTGATATTAAACTTGTCCAAAAGCTTAAAGTTACCAACCAAAAATACCTTGCCGTCCACATTACCCTTCAGTCCATGCCCTGGTATTTCTTCAACATCGGTCAAATTTATAGATTCATCGACCTCTCCCACATATTCCCTGATTGCTGTGGCTACAGGATGGCTGCTATGACTTTCGATTTTATTGACCAATCTAAGCATGGTTGCTTCCTCAAAACCTGGTTCCAAACGAACTTCCTGCACTTTGAAAACTCCTTCGGTCATCGTACCGGTTTTGTCCATAACAACATTCTGTATCGCTGCCATCGCATCCAGAAAGTTGCTTCCCTTGAACAGGATACCGTTTTTACTCGCCGCACCGATGCCCCCAAAATAGCCCAATGGAATCGAGATCACCAGTGCACAGGGGCAGGAAATTACGAGAAATACAAGTGCGCGATAAAGCCAATCGTTAAATACATATTGTTCGACAAATAAGTAAGGCAATAGACAGATGGCTATCGCCAAAAGCACCACGATAGGTGTATATATTTTCGCAAATTTCCGGATGAAGAGTTCCGTCGGTGCTTTTTGTGAAGTTGCATGCTGCACAAGTTCAAGGATTTTACTCAGTTTGCTGTCCTGGTATGCAGTTGTCACTTTTACCAAACTCACCGTATTCATGTTGATCATGCCAGCCAGCACAACTTCACCTTTGGTCTTTGTATCGGGTTTACTTTCTCCTGTCAATGCTGCTGTATTGAAGGAAGCCGTATCCGAAATAAGTTCCCCATCCAGGCCCAGCTTCTCCCCGGGCTTCAATTGGATGATATCACCGATTGCTGCGGCCTCAGCTTTAATGACCCTGCTACTACTTCCCTCAACGATCGTCACCTCATCTGGACGCTGATCCAGAAGCGCTTTAATATTACTTTTGGCACGACTGACCGCCAATGTCTGAAACACCTCACCTACCGCATAGAAAAGCATTACGGCAACTGCCTCGGGATATTCTTGAATTGCAAAGGCTCCAATGGTGGCGATACTCATCAATAAGAATTCAGAGAATATTTCCCCTTTTCCAATACTTTTCAATGCATCTTTAATCACGGGCAGTCCAACAGGAATATAGGCCAGCACATACCAGGCAATCCGGATCCACCCTCTAAACCATTCTTGCGCTATCCAATTGTCGAATGCAATGGCTGCAATCAGCAGGACAAATGAGATTATTGCTGGCAGAAACAGCTGCAATGTACTCCCTCCTGCCACTGAATGATCATGACCGTCATCATCACTGTGACTGTGTGCCTGATCCTGTGCAGCTGCGCCCTGTATTAAACGTTGGGCGCCTGCCTGATTATATATTTTTTCTGTCTGTGTACAACAAAGTTGTTTACCTTGTGCATCATAAATATGTTTATGTTCCATACCTTATCATGATTACTTTGTTTACAAATGTGAATGGTTAATGTTCGTGGCCACCCGTATTGCTCATTTTGGCATTAATAAAAAACGCTCCTTTCACTACGATTCTGGTCTGCGCCGGAATTTCCTGTACCGGCGTGATTGCTGTATAGCCCAATGCGGAGACACCTTTTTGGATTTCAATCTTTTCAAAATTCACCTTCTTGCCCTGCTCAGACGCATGTTTAGCAGCTTCTGATTCATCTTTATGCTGGTGTTTAGCCTCACCTTCATCATGCGAATGACCATGATCATCGTGTCCTTCTTCATGCTCTTCAGCTTGCTTGCTTGTCTCCACAAAAATGTAGAACTTCCCATCTGCTTCGACAATCGCATCGTTCGGTACAGCCGGAGTGGTCACATTATTGATCCCGATCATCCCTGTAATATTCATACCGTCTATCAGTCCGACTTTGCTACCGATCACTGTACTATGTACGGCAATGGTTTTGCTATCATTTTCAAAAGATGATCCGATTGTAAACACTTTAGCAGAATAAGTTTTATCAGGGTTATTGGTCAGCTGAAAATTAATAATCTGTCCGATTTTGATTAACGGAAGATCCTTCTCAAAAACCTGAAGATCGAGATGCAGCAGGCTATTATCGATAATCTCAATAACCGGAGAGGAAACATCCACATAGCTACCTATCTTGGCAAAGACATTGCTCACCGTACCGTTAATCGGGCTAGTCACCACCAGTGAAGCGCGCAAATTGGAAAGGCTAACACTGTTGGGATTGATGCCCATCAGTTGAATCTGCTGTTGCAGTGATGCCTTTCTGGCGCGAAGGGTATTGAACTCTGCTGTTGCCGACTGTAAATTTTTCCTTGCGCCTGCATTACCTGCATTGAGTTCCTGCTGTCTCGCCATCTCCTGCTCTGCCAGCGTAATTTTGCTTGCCAGCGCAACATACTCTTCCTGAAGCTGGATAAATTGCGGATTTGTAATGGTCGCTATGACCTGCCCCTTGCGCACAATGTCACCTAACTGCACATTCAACGTTTTGATTACGCCCCCATACAAAGTTGTTGCATTGGCTTTGTTATTATTGGGAACACTCAGAAGGCCATTGGCCTTGATCGTTGCTGTCAGCTCTTTTTCCACTATACTTCCAAAGACAATACCTACAGCCTTCATCTGCTGTTCAGTCAATGCCGCCACGGTGACCGGTCCTTCGGCATGACCTGCTTCGGCGGCAGCTTTCCCTTCCTCCTTGCCTTGGGGCTCACCAGCGCCCTTTGAATCTGATCCGCAGCTATATAGAACTGTTGTCATCGCTAGTGCAAAAAATATTTTTATGATAACTCTCATTGTTAACTTATTTATTATTGAAGTAATTGTATTGGATTGCCGATTGATTATATTGATTGAGTACATCTAAGTAGTTCTGTCTAATGCCGATGGCCTGACTTAAAAACTGGCTCATTTCCCCAAAACTTATTTCACCGGTTCTATAACCAAGGCTTGCTGCCTTAATAATGGCATCCGCTTGCTTAAGGCCTGAGGACTCATAGAACAGCAATAGCGCGCCATTTTTCTCCATATCAGCCAACGCATTCCCCTTGTTTGTCTGGAAAACCTGTGTATCATATTCAAGCTGCCGCTGTTGCGCTTCTAGCTCTGCATTTGCAGCTTTTACCTTGCTTTTATAAGCCCCTAGGCCAAATACCGGAAATGATGCCGATACCGAAAAACCCGTAAAGGGGTCTTTTGCCCCCCATAGGCGCTGCGAAAAGAATCGGCCCGAAAATTCAGGTTTATTTGTATTTTTCTGTACTGCAATATTGGAAGAAGCGATATTGACATTCTGTTGTTGCAAAGCTAAAGCGGGATGCGAGGCATCAGCTGCCGGATTTTGTATTTCCGGATCCATCTTTATTTTTTCCAGCGATTGCTCGACAGGCAAGATCCATTCATTGCGATTCAGGAGCATCATCAATTGCTGTTGCTGAACCAGCATATCCTTCTTGTTCTGAAGCAATTGAGCCTGCAGTTCCCGTAGCTTCGCTTCCGCCGCAATTTTATCCAGTGCTGCGACATCCCCGGTTTTAAAACGTAATTCGGTCGCCTTAAACATCGCCGAGTAGATGCTATCCAGCTCCACATAGAGCTTCTGTTTATCCTGAAGATACCAAAGCTGATAATAAGCGCTACGCACATCTTTCTTGATATTCGCATTCAGCACCTCGGTATTCAGATTGGCATATTTTAGCTGCTGTTTAAAATATTCCCTGCGGGCCGAATAGAGTCCCGGCCACGCGATACTCTGCGTGATGCCGATTTTCATGATCCCTGCCTTATCGCTTGGCCGGTAATCCTCATTCTCCACAAATACACCCGTCTTCGGAATTTCATTGGCAGTCTTGACATTATAACTTGCTCCCGTTATTTCGGCCGCATTGACCTGAAATTGGCGATTGTTCTTCAATGCCAAGCCGATCGCGTTATCAATTCCGATGCGTTCTTGTGAAAACGCCTTAAATCCAGTGGCAGAAAATAGGAAAACCAATATCGTCGCAATAGTTTTACCCGCATTTCCTTTTTTCATATTCAGTTTTGAGTTAAAAATAATATAAAGTAAAGGCAGTACGAACAAGGTCAGGAAGGTTGCGGTCAGCAGTCCACCGATCACAACTGTGGCCAGCGGTTTTTGAACTTCTGCACCAGCACTCGTACTGATTGCCATGGGAAGAAAACCCAGCGACGCTACCGTAGCAGTCATCAGCACAGGGCGCAACCTGGTCAGTGTTCCCTCCTTTACACGCTGAAAAATATCATCCATACCCTCCTTCTTCAATTGATTGAAAGTCCCGATCAATACGATCCCATTTAGTACAGCAACACCAAAGAGGGCAATAAAACCGATTCCCGCACTGATACTGAAAGGCATGCCACGGAGCATCAGGGCAAATACACCACCAATTGCGCTCATCGGAATTGCCGTAAAGATCAGTGTTGCTTGCTTAAAGGAATGGAATGTAAAATACAATAACATAAAGATCAGCAAGAGGGAAACAGGCACCGCAATCATCAGACGGGCACTCGCTTTCTGTAAGTTCTCAAACTGTCCGCCATAAGTAAAATAATAGCCCGAAGGCAATTTAACTTTGTTGGATAGCTGCTGCTGAATATCCCGCACTACGCCTTCCACATCTCTTCCCGCTACGTTGAAGCCAATGACAATACGCCGTTTACCCGCTTCTCTACTGATCTGTGCCGGACCGAGTTTATAATCGATGGTCGCTACCTGCGACAGTGGAATCTGAATACCGGTATCAGTTGGGATCATCAGATTGCGTACATCGTCTATACTATTGCGATGCGCCGTATCCAGACGAACAACTAAATCAAAACGGCGTTCATTTTCATAGATCTGTCCTGTGCTCTTACCTGCGAATGCTGTACTCACCACATCATTGACATCTTGAATGGTCAGACCATAATTGGCAATGCGCGTACGGTCATAGACAATATTGATCTGTGGCAATCCCGATACCCGTTCCACCTGCGGGGAAGTAGCCCCTTTAACGGACTGGATCTGTGCTGCCACAATATTAGCGTAGGATGCCAGAGAATCGATGTTCTCACCGAAAATCTTCACGGCGACATCCTGACGAATTCCGGTCATTAGCTCATTGAACCGCATCTGTATCGGCTGGTTCTTTTCAAAGAAAACGCCAGGGATAACTTCCAATTTCTCCAGGATAGCAGCTCCGAGTTCATTATAACTGCGACCTGACTTCCATTCCTTTTGAGGTTTCAGCACCACCATCAAATCTGTCGCTTCGGGCGGCATAGGATCGGTAGGAACCTCCGCGGCTCCGGTTTTTCCCACCACCATTTTTACCTCATCAAACTCCTTAATAATCCGGGAAGCCTGCATGGAGGTTTCTATACTTTGAGAGAGCGAGCTCCCCTGTGGTAATATGCAGTGAAAAGCATAATCCCCTTCCTGTAATTGCGGGATAAACTCTCCACCCATATTTTTAAAGAAGAAAACAGCTAAGGCAAAAAAAGCCAGCGTCAAGCTAACGATGATATATTTGAAACGAATGGCTTTCTGCAGTAAAGGCGCATAGATCCGCTGAAGTTTTTCGATCAAACGATCGCTAAAGGTCTTCTTGTCATGATGCTTTTTGGGTAAAAACAGCGCACACATCATCGGGATATAGGTCAGTGAGAGAATTAGTGCACCAAAGATCGCAAAACCCACTGTTTGCGCCATCGGACGGAACATCTTGCCTTCCACCCCCACCAATGTCAGGATGGGAATATAAACAATCAGAATAATAATTTCACCAAATGCTGCACTGGTCCGGATTTTTGACGCAGATTCAAAGACCTCATGATCCATTTCCGACTGCGTCAGCTTTTCAGTAGACTTGCGTAAGCCAAGATGATGCAGCGTCGCTTCCACGATAATGACCGCGCCATCGACAATAAGACCAAAGTCTATTGCACCTAAACTCATTAAATTGGCACTCACACCAAAAACATTCATCAGTCCCAAAGCAAACAGCAGGGATAATGGAATGGCTGAGGCGACAATAAGACCGGCACGAAGGTTTCCCAAAAACAGCACCAATACAAATATAACGATCAGCGCTCCCTCGATTAGGTTCTTTTCAACAGTACCTATTGCGCGGCCAACAAGATCTGTCCGGTCCAGGTAAGGCTCGATCACGACATCGTTAGGTAAGGATTTTTGGATCGTAGGCAGCTTCTCTTTTACACGCTTGACCACCTCATTGCTATTCTCGCCCTTCAGCATCATCACGACACCACCCACGGCATCCACTTCCCCGTTATATGTCAGCGCACCATACCGGACCGCATGTCCAAAACGCACGTCGGCTACATCTTTGACATAAATAGGTACAGCACCCGTCTTTTTGATCGCAATATTCTTCACATCCTCCAGTGAGGTTGCCAGCCCAATGCCGCGAATGAAGTATGCATTCGGTTTTTTGTCAATATAGGCACCGCCGGTATTCTCGTTGTTCTTCTCCAGTGCGGTGAAAATTTCCGGGATAGTGATATTCATCGCTTTCAGACGGTTAGGGTCTACCGCGACCTCATATTGTTTTAATTCACCGCCAAAGCTATTGACTTCGGCAATACCGGGTGTACCGTACAGCTGGCGGGCAACGATCCAGTCCTGCATGGTCCGTAAATCCTTTGCATTATACTTGCTTTCGCTTCCCTTTTTGGGGTGAATAATATATTGATAGACCTCTCCCAAACCTGTACTGACAGGAGCGAGTTCGGGCTTACCGATACCTTGCGGAATTTGATCTACGGCTTCCTTTAACCGCTCGCTGATAAGCTGGCGGGCAAAGTAGATGTCGACCTCCTCTTCAAAAACAACGGTAATAACCGAGAGTCCAAAACGTGAAATACTTCTGATTTCTTCGATCTTTGGTACCGTAGCGATACGCTGTTCGATCGGGAATGTAACCAGTTGCTCCACTTCCTGACCGGCCAAGGTCGGACAGGAAGTAAAAATCTGTACCTGATTATTGGTAATATCCGGAACGGCGTCTATGGGCAGCTTTGTAGCACTCCAACCACCCCAAATAATAAGTAACAAGGTCATTAAACCAATAATGATCTTATTCTTGATGCTAAATTTGATAATACTATCTAACACAATATGCTTGATTTATACTTAAATAATAGATATATAGAAATATCTCATTTCCCTGTAAACACAAAGTTTACAGCCATACACCTGCCGCCAACATAAATTAGAAAAGCAGTATGCTCCAAGAATGTGTGCGTACGGTTATAAAAAGTTGAAATTAAGCATCTACCTTAGGCGGCTGCCAGATAGTTCCGAAGTAGTTGGATGAAATAGGTATATCGAGAACGGGCATACGATTATCAAAATAAATTGAGATCGGAATACCCTCGATTTTTGGCAACTGATATTCGAAGACCGTAATATTTCCGCTACAACAGTTGCAATAACAGAAAATAGAACAGCTATCGCTTGTATCTTCACGATGGTCATGGGGTTCGTTCAACTGCGTTTCCATGACTGTCACCTCGCTGCGCATATTCGCATCGCTGCATGGAACAAAGGAAAGTCCCAAGATATAGGTGATCAATATGAAAACAATTACCCTCATTGTTATACAAATGTAGAAAAATAATTCAAAAATTTATTCTTTTATAATAAGGCCGCTATCATATTTACCCAACCATATAAATAGTTCACACGAAAACTGTGCCACAGTGTTAGGCTGGCTCGCCTTTTCGTCTGCCCGGCTTGATTCTTTCACCTCCGCTCACCATTAACTCAAAGGAAATTATTCCTCCAGTAGATTTATAAATAAAACAATAGGCAATTAATTGCAAAATGCTAAAAATCAGCATTTAACGCACAAGGATCACTTGTAGAAGTTTCTCTACAAGAAAAATAACTTAGCGAAAATCATAAGGATTAAACAGGATGTGATATCTATAATTGCAGCGTAAAATTTAATACTGATCAAAAAACACAATGAAAATAGGCTTTAATAATTATTAATGTCACAGACAAAAAAATAAAAAATCATACGTACAAATCAATCAAAAACACTAAAAATCCAAGTAAAATTAAAATGTCTACTTACATGAAAATGAAAAGTTATCGCAACCTTAGAAATGGACTCATGCTGGGCTGCATGGTACTGGTTGCTTCAAGTATTTACTCTTGCAAAAAGAGTGGTGAAAACACAGCCCTGGCTGATGAAACAATTGTCAAGATCAATCTTCAGGGAGTTGAGGCCTATGGTGCGGATGAAAGCAACAGCATTGGCCAGAAGCAGGGTTCCACAAAAGCTGCTGCCAACAATGCTCCTGAAATACAGGAGATGACTGTCCCCTTTGGCAATAGCTCTTCCATTGATGTTGTCTTGACAAGTAGCTCTGCTCCCGCGGTCAATAAGGGATTATCGGCCTCATCGGGTACCAAAGCAGCAACTACAGCTCAGGTAACGGAGAAGAAGCTGGACAAGGACGTCAAATACAAAGTAGTAGTCTATGACAGCCAAGGCAATTACGTTACCGAAAAGACCTATAGCTATGGTGGAGAAGCTGCAGCAGAAGGGATTGCTCTTGATGCCGGAAAAACGTATACGTTTGTCGCTTATTCAACCAATAGCACGAGTACAGTACCGAACATTAGCAACCAAAGTACTTTGTCATCGGCAAGCCTCAACAATATCAGTGGCGACCTCATGTATTTCGCGAACACGCTGCAAGTAAATAAAGGTGTCAACAACCTGAATGTCATCTTAAAGCACCGTTTCAGCCAAATTACAACAACAATGACCATGGATGCGAACATGACCGGAGCGATTACTAAACTTGAAAATGCTGTATTTAAACCTAGTCATACCTCTGCCAACCTCAAACTGTCGGATGAAGCACTTACCTACAACGGTTTGAACGATGCTGGTGTAGCTGCACAATTTCCGGCTTTGGGTATCGGTTTACGTACAGTTGTCAGCACTCCTTCCCTGTTGATCCACCCTGCGACAAATGCGGGAACATTGAAATTGGGAACATTGACCATTGACGGTGAAACCAAATCAAATGTTAGCATCCCAAATGTAAAAATCAACCCAGGACAGAAGTATGACCTGCAGCTTAATTTCAAAACCTGTACACAAGATGTGACCACAAATGGACTAAACTGGAGCTACCCTGTCGCATACTCCAACGGGAAACCGGGAATCCGGATCGACGGTGTCTTCTATCCGAGCGGAACGACAATATCCAAAAGCTTCACCGCACCTGCTGCAGATTATGGATTTGTGTTTGACATTACCGAACTGGACAATGCCTTCAACATGGAGATAAACGGCGTAAAACTGGCAAAAAACGAAATTCAGTTTGAAGTTGGCGCATCCTCAGCACAAAACATCCAATTCCTTGACGGAAGTAAATATGCGGGCACAAATGTACAAACAGGCAGAAGAATTGACCAGATTTACAATATGCAGGGAACTGCTGCCAATCCATTGATCAAACTTGTGATCAGCAGAACCGGTAAAGTGACGATGTTCGGAAGCAAAACAAATGGCGGACCGCTTTATGAGCTTGTATTGGTCAATGGCAATTCCTTCAATACTTTCCCATGGGGAAGCACACAGAGCAATACCGTAAAAGTCACTCAACTGGTTGATGGCCGTACAATCATTAAAGGTGTAGGAGCTGGAAAGAAGAAAATACCTTGCAGCTAAGAACCTTTAGATCAAAACAAAGAAAAGTTTATCACATATAATAATAAAGACTATGAAAAAGAAAATGGCCTATATCGCACCGGAGGTTAGGGCGCACCTGATCGAACTTGAGCAGGGCATCGCAGCCGGTTCAGCAAGCGCTAGACCCGAAGACTCCAACGGACAAGTCAGTGAACAATGGGATCTTGGCGACAATGACAGCAGAACGATAGACTGGTAACAAGCCCCACAGCATCAGTATGCATAAAGCCGTATTAAGCACAACAATAGCTGTGTTTAATACGGCTTCATTTATTTTTAAGGCTATTTATGCCAATATTTTCTGTAAACGTTTTGGAAATTCTTCAATCTTTGAAATACTCAGCTGTTTCATTACCTGAAATAAGTGTGCTTTGAACATATTGATGGTATGTTCTCCCCCCGCGTTTCCTAAGGCGCCAACACCATACATAAATGGCCGCCCCATAAAGTTAAATTCAGATCCAACAGCATGCGCACGGGCCAGATCCACTCCGGAGCGGATACCACCATCCAACATAATCTTGATTTTGCTTTTATAATCCGGATTACCCGCCAGATGAATCAAGGAGTTAATGGATGATTCACTTGCATCAAGCTGTCTGCCGCCGTGGTTAGAGACGATAACCCCGTCTACCCCCAATGCAATGGCAGCCTGCATATCTTCATCTGTCGCAATTCCTTTTAATACCAAAGGCCCCTTCCATAGATCCCGGATGGCCCTGATCTTTTCAACATCCACTTTACCGGTGAATGTTCTGTTCATAAATTGCCCCAGCTGCGCCAGATCCAGGCCTTTTTCCATATAAGGCTTTAAAGTCGCAAAAGACGGAATACCATGTTTGAGGGTTTCAATGCCCCAGGTAGGACAGGCAAATGTCTGTAAGATATTGGCGATGTTCATCTTTGGAGGCATGGACAGCCCACTTTTAATCTCTTTGTACCGAAGTCCAAAAGCCGGAACATCGACCAGGACAACAAGCACAGGACATTCCACCTCCTTCAGACGTCGTAAGATATCATCACGCAGCTTGTTTTCCGTCGGATGATAAAGCTGAAACCAGGCTTTACCCTGTGACACTTCGGCAATACGTTCGATACTACTGGTCGATACGGTACTCAATATATATGGAATATCATGCGCTGCAGCAGCTTTTGCCAGAATTTCTGGTGCATTGGGCCACATCAGCCCTTGCAGACCAATAGGTGAAACCCCAAACGGAGCACTGTACCGGCGACCAAAGAGTTCTACAGACATATCAATCTCCGCGCTCGCCTGAAGGTACTGCGGCTTTAATAGAATATTGTCAAAATCATTTTCATTTCGCGCAAGGTTCAGCTCTTCATTGCAACCGCCTATTAAATAATCAAATGCAAATTTTGGAATTCTTTTCTTGGCTTGTTTTCTCAAGTCTTCAACAGCTGGAAATCGGGTATTGTATGTAAACTTCTGGCTCATGATTGATGTATTAAGTATTGGCAGCGATTTATCTGCGCGCCAAATATAGTATATAATTTGAAATTAGTTCGTCATTTATCATTATCTCCTCACTATTGCGTTTGGCTGCCAAACGCTGTTCCCCCACCGAAAGGCAGTTCATGTCCATGATACACCCTGCATGATCGGAAGCAGAATGTGCCGCTACAAACGGGTCCTGTATCATCCGGCAGACCTTACTCCTTTTAAATATCGCTAAGCTAGTATTCCTGGGAGAATAAAACTGTACCTGGATTGCTCAATATTGACACTATATTAACAGTGTTTAGATTACTATTTCATATTTAAGATAAAATAAGCTATTTTTAACGTCCAAGTAATAATACAATAACCCTAAATGAAACCCATCTTCACAAAAATACTGGAAGGATCAGAGATTGCGACATATGCCACAAAGGAAGTTTGTCTGCCTTTTTTTTCTACGGAATTCCATTTTCACAGGGCCTGCCAGATGACCTATATTGTCCAAAGTGAAGGTAAACGTATTATAGGCGACAGTATTGACAGCTTTTCGACCGACGAATTGACTTTTGTAGGACCTGACCTTCCCCATGTTTGGTATAACAACAGTTCAAACCGGGATGCCACACATTTATCGCGCTCAATGACACTTTATGTCGAACCTAAATTACTGCTAGAGGTGTTGGGGCAGCTATTTAAAACACATAAAATCGAAACTTTTTTGACCGCATCCAAACGGGGACTTCTATTTCGGGGCGAAACAAAACAGCAGCTAAAACACAAACTGGAGCAGATGATTCAGCTTGACTATGGTTTTAAAAAAACAATATTGCTTCTTGAAGTCATTGAATTATTAATCACAACCGATGAATATGAATACCTTTCCAGTCCAGGTTATACACACAATTACAGTTCGATGGATAACGAGAAAATCGACCGTATCTTTAAATTTGTTTTCAACAATTTCACAAAAGAGATTCCATTGGATCAGGTTGCGGCACTAGCGAATATGTCCAAACATTCGTTTTGCCGTTATTTTAAGTCGCGTACACAAAAGACTTTCGTACAGTTCGTCAATGAAGTACGCGTCAGCGAATCATGTCGGCTGATTACTGAAAACAAATTACAGATCACCAATATAGCCTTTTCCTGCGGATTCAATAGCTTATCTAATTTTAATAAGATTTTTAAAGCTATAAAGGGGATAACGCCAAGTACATACAGAGCTCAGTTACGGATATAAAACAATAATTCCATATAGGAGAATCTGCATCAGCGATCCATCTCCTGAAGTCCTGAGGTCGCTGGTCCGTTCAATAACTTGCCTTCAATATCAAAACGGGATCCATGGCAAGGACAATCCCAGCTCTTCTCGGATGGATTCCAATTTACCGTACAGCCCATGTGTGGGCAGACTGAACTTAGACAGTGCAATACAGCCTGTTCATCACGATAGACAGCAAATGTCTTGCCCTCGTATTTCACGATGCGTCCTTCCTCCAATGGTATATTTTCAAATGCATCAATCTTATCGGCGGACAATTTATCCATGATAAAATGCTGCGATGCGCTCCATCCTTCCGACAGTACACTTTTTGCACTAGCAATCGGCTTAATACGGGCGGGCGAGAGCAATTTGGCCAATGCTGTTTCTTTATTTAATAACAGGTCGGGAATAATTAATGAAGCCATTGAACCGAAGGTCATTCCATTTCCACCATAGCCGGTAGCAATATACACGTTAGGTTCATTCGGCATACGACCAATATAGGGTAAACCGTCAGCTGATACATAATACTGAGATGACCATTGCGCTGTTACTTCCTGGTATTCAAAATTCTTATTTACCAGCTCTTTGAGATCGTAAAAATGTTTTTCTGTATCCCGTTCATCCCCGGTTCTATGATCAAAACCACCGGCAATGAGATAGTACCCGTCGCCAGTGCGATGATATCTAAAGTAATGATAAGGATCATACAGGTCTGCGGTCTGGGCAAGCATCTCCGGCGCATGCTGAAGTTTCAACGTAAGGGCATAACTCCGATAGGGTGCTACCAATAGATCAAACCTATTTCTCCCAGGTGGTATATGGGTAGCCCAAACGATATTTTTTGCTGTAAAGATGCGTTCATCACTTGTTTTCAAGGTGATTTCGCCCTCTTTATTTTCATATGCGACAATGGATTGATTTGTCAAAATCGCCCCGCCATTTTTCCCGAAAGCATCCAGGAGCCCAAGTAGATATTTCAATGGATGAAATTGCGCCTGACCTTCAATTCTGATCGCTTTTACAAATGGAAGGCTAAAAGGCAAGGTATTACTGGGAAGAGTTTTTAAACCCAATTGTTGATGTGCGGCAAGAATACGATCGAGCTGTTCGTTCTGACTTTCTTCGGCACTGAAGAGAAAAAAATCACATTCTTCAAAATCGCAATTTATATGGTACCTAAGTACATTCTTCTTTATATGATCCAAGGTATCCTTCGTACTATTGACCAATAACCGAGCGGCCTGTTCGCCAAAATTCGCGATAATTTCATCGTAGGATGCATCGTAAAAATTATTGATATGGGCCGTTGTTCCACCTGTGGTGCCGAATCCGGGATTTTCCTTATCCAGAAGCAGACATTTCACACCGCTATCCTGCAGTTTCTTCGCGAGGGTCACACCAGTGATTCCTGCTCCAACAATAATGGTATCAAACACCAAGTCAGTGAAATCCGTGGAAAAATTTCGTCCCTCGAGAGTCTGCCAAAAGCTCTTGTTTCTACCGTCACGTTTCATCTATGATTCAATTTTAAAGACTGGGCGCAATGCGCCCAGTCTTTGGTGGTATAACTAATTATGATTTGTAAGGAAAGAACCAATCCCCCAGATAATCGTTTTGGGAAGAAATACGTAAAAAAAAGAAGAAGTACGCCATCGAATACTGGACCAAACCTTCTCAATTCAGCCATTGTTCTTCACGAAACAAGCAAAAAGTAATATGACAAATCACCCCAACGCGTATGTAAATTCCGTTATGCATCCCTGGATAAAGGATAAAAAGATAATGATTACCGGCGGGACTACAGGTATCGGCCGGGCCACAGCCCTATTGCTTGCCAGCCTAGGCAACGATGTTTTTATTTGTGGTCATCATGAAAGACAACTCGAGGATACGTTGTCTGATTTTGAAAAATTAAATGCCTTGGGTTCGCTGACAGGGCTTGCAATTGATTTAGCCACAGAAGAAGGCATAGCTGAGCTTTTTAAAAAATTCGACAGTATGTATGATCATATAGATGTCCTTGTTAATAATGCCGCAATTGCTTTTCAATCGGTCAAGGAAGGCAGCTATGACGATCAGGCTTACATCTTACGAACCAACATCCTTGCTTACCTTTCCTGTGCGCAGGCTGCATTGTACCGCATGGAACCACGAGGTGAAGGTCACATCGTTAATGTAGGGTCGATGAGCGCGGATGTAAGGGAAGCGCAAAGCTCGGTTTATGTGTGCACAAAAGGTGGAATTCAAGCTTTCACCGAATCCTTGCGTAAAGAAGCTAACCCCAAGGGCATTCAGATATCACTTATCGAACCAGGATCTGTTGGAACAGACATGCAGCCCTACTCTCCAGCAGAGCAGCGTAAAAAAATTGAAGCGATGGAAATGCTATACGCGGAAGACATCGCCCGATCCATCGTGTTTATGCTATCTCAGCCAACACGCACCTCAGTCGTAAGTATGCAGGTAAAACCTTTACGTCAAATTATATAGTAAAACGGCGTGCAGCCTGTATCAATATAGCAAATGATTATACGATCAAAATAGAACGCATGAAAAAGAAGAAAAATTTATTCGAACGGTTTTCGAACTGGGCCACACATGCTACCGGAAGTTCAGCGGCATTTATTTTGGCAACCTCCACTGTTATTGCCTGGGCAGTAAGCGGTCCTATCTTTGATTACTCTGAAACCTGGCAACTGGTGATCAACACAGGTACAACAATTGTTACCTTTCTCATGGTATTTCTCATCCAAAAATCACAGAATAAAGATTCCAAAGCACTCCATTTGAAACTCAATGAGCTGATTGCATCCCATGAAGGAACTAGCAACCGGATGGTGAGCTTAGAGGACTTGAGTGAGGAGGAATTGGACCAGCTTGCCAAGTTTTATGCACACATCGCAAAACTTGCCCTCAAAGAGAATGATCTCACCCATACACATTCCATTGATGCAGCGCAGGAAAACCATAACTTTAAAAATAAACAGCGTCAAAAACGAAAAGACAGTAGTCCGTCAACAAAACAGCCGAAGGACTTATAAACAAAACGTATAATTTAATTCCGCATCCCATCAAACTTATCGCTTAATCCATATTTCTTTATCCCAGGATCGGGAAAGAATTAGCGGGCCTAAAAATCTGTTAAGCAATAGTTTTAAAACAAAAAAACAGGATTGTCCAAATTCTTTGGACAATCCTGTTTGGTTTTCCTTCAGTCAGAAGAACAGCGATCCTAGTCGTGGCCTTCAGTTTTAACGATCTTGTTGTAGATACCCAATAATAAAAATGGTGCAGCCCATTGTCCAACGAACAATGCCGTTTTATCTTGCATCATACATTTTAACGTAGCCGATACGCCCATTGCGAGTAAAGCTGCCCCTAAGAATACCGTTGAAGGGACTTTAGAAGTTTGTTTTTCAATTTTTTTGGTGATTTCACCCTCGTTTCCAGTTGTTAGTGCCATAATGCTAAATGTTTATGCTCAAAGAGCGGTTCATTTAACTAAACAGCGTCAAAAGTTTATTCGTTCGCTTAGATGATTAGAAATCTTCAAAACACGCATATAATCCTTATAAAAGGTAAAAAACTCATTTTCAAACGATAAAACCGCGTTGTATAAAATGATTGCTTTTACGTACTAATCGTCCCCGAAATCGTACTAATTCTACTAACTATTTGCAGAATAGATCTGTTCGTCCTATGAAACTAATATAAAATAAATGAACAGCAATCTGATTACGCAAGAAAGGTATCAAGGTATACCGATCATTGCATTCACCGTCATTCAGGGTGGTCCAAATGATTTTCCGGAGGATATACCGGATCGACCCGAAGAAGAGTTACCGGAAAATGATCCCAATGATCAACCCGAAATCGATCAGGAGGATTTGGACACAGACGAAGAATTAGACCTTGTTGAACAGGAAGAAGTTCCTGAGCTAGATGAAGAAGAAATCGACGAAAGCGCCAACGATGCGGAAGGTGTCCCCGTAGAACCTCGAAATCCCCCTTCGGACTTAAACGAGACAACAATTTAACAAAAAAGGTATGCATAATGGGCCGTATTAATTTCAATACCGGCCCATTTATCTGGCTTGACAGTGCCATTAAGGCAGCGAATCATTTAACTTAACAGTTTGGTTTTAAATCCAAATCGGATCAATCCGGCTGTATTGCGGGAATTTGTTTTCTCCAATAGTTGTTGCCGATGCCCTTCCACAGTACGTTTGCTTAAAAATATTTGGTCCGCAATCTCGGCATTGGTATAGCCTTCGGCAATTCGTTCCAGTACCAATAACTCACGGTCAGAGAGTTCATACCTTTCCATAACATCGTTTTTATTTACCGCCCTAGGGATATGCTGGGACGAATAATCCATCAGATCAAATGAGAGTGCTGAACTGATATAACGTCCGCCGCGCTGAACCTGTCTGATGCCAAATAGAATCTCATCCAGGTGTGAACTTTTGAGCAGATAGCCATCAACACCGAGATCAAATGCGTCAGCTACGAGATGAAAATCATTATCCATGGTTAATATAATAATTTTGATGTCCGGAGAGCGGGCTTTTACCGCCTTAATAAATCTTATCCCATCCATTTTATCCATATGGAGGTCCGTAAGAATGAGGTCCGGCTGAGGAGCCCCTACAAGATACTCCAAGGCATTTTTACCATTTTCTGCCTCTGCAATTACAGTTATATCTTCTTGAGCCTCTAAAATTAATCGGAAACCTGAACGTACCAGTGCATGGTCGTCTACTAAAAGTAACTGTGTCATAGCTCTCTGTTTTGTCTTCGTGGTTTAAGTATGAATAAATTTATTTTTTACTGTAACAATTCACCTCGGGGAATAGTTTTTTTAATTTGTTTTCCACAAAAACGCACTTCTACGATAAGGCTGCGTATCAGTCTCAAATTTTGCTTTAAATACCTAAAATAATGGTTTTCAAAACGCTGCCTTGTTCAGCCATGTTCCTAAAGTGACATTTTAAAGGAGGAAGCTATGTTTACATCTATTATTATTGGTATTGTCTTTATCCTGGTGGCTACTTACATCATTATTAATTATAGGCACCGGAGGAGCGATACGCGCAACAGGAAAAATCGTTAATATTAAATAATTGCATTATGAAAATCATTTTAAGAATCGTTGGCTTATGTATAGCCATAATGACCTGGACAATGGTCATTTACGCACAGGACAACAGTCAGACCCAGGCACAGTCTGGCGATATAGACTTTGCTAGCAAAGCAACAGCAAGCAATAACTTCGAAATCCAGGCTGCAAATATTGCGCTGACAAAATCGCAGGATCAAAATGTCAAGCAATATGCGCAAATGATCGTCGATGATCATACAGCCGCCGGAAACGAACTGTCAACATTGGTTAAAAACAAAAACTGGCAATTGAGCACGCCCGATAACCAAAATTACACGCAGTTAATCGATCAGTTGAACAATGCGGACCCAGCCAATTTTGATCGTACTTATGTTGATCTGATGGCCAAAAGCCACCAGGATGCCATCACCCTGTTTAAGGATGCCAGCACCGGCACTGCCACTACAGACGCAGAACTGCGTAAATTTGCAACTGACAAAATTCCGGCTTTCCAGAAACATCTCGATCAGCTAAAGACGATGCAGCCCGCGGCAGATACCACAACAAAAGATACATTAAAAAATACGAGCCCAGGCGCACCAAGCCCAAACAAGTCAAAAATGCCCAAACCCATGTTAAAATAAATTATATTACTCCAACTTTCCAATGTTGAGGACAAAGTTATAGGCTTTGTCCTCCTCTTTTTAAATAAACTTTTTTATGGAACAGACATTCGATTATATACACGAACTTTTAAATAGACAGATGGCCCTTCGGGCGAAAATTGAAGCTAGTCCCAGCGCCGGTGAAATTAGTTTTAGTTATGGCGAGGATTATTATCAAGAAGAAGTCAGGAGTATGGGCCTGGCGATGATCCGTGAGGGCATGAACGATGAAGGTGAGCAACTGATCCTCGACTTTACCCAGGAGCATTATCCAGATAAAATTGATAATGAGCGCCTATGGATACAAAAAATGATGCGCTATCTAAATGCCATTACCGATACATTGATTGATAATTTACATGCGGAAGGTTACAAATGGCTACAGGGAAACGTCGATATGCCCAACGAGCATGCCATATTCTATCCCCTGTTTGACCTTAATGCCGATAGCTTACAATCGTTGGAGCTGGGACTAAATACAATTGTTGATTTGAGTAAGCCCGAGGAATTGGAAAGTCTACATGGCTGGCTTTATTATCGATCCGAAAAAAAATGCTAATGGTAAGGGTGCATTGTTTCGCTAGGCAGAACTAACTTTCGTGTCGTATTTAATCGCTTCAATCCTGACGGTCTCCAGAAACTTACTTCTGAAACGTTCGATCTGTTGTACATTCTGAATCCCAACCTGCACCGACAGAATATAGGCTTCTGCTGTTATATCCTTGGTGAATATTTTCAATGGGATTCCCGGATCAATTTCGTCAAAGGAAGGGATTATCTCCAGAAGCCATTGTTTCCATTGCGCAACAGCTCTTGTGGAAATAAAAGTCAATTGTAGATTTAAGCGGATATCAGCTTCACCAAATGTCCAATTAACCAAACGTCCGGACAGAAGGTCACCATTGGGAATAATGACCTGAGCCCCTTGGTCAGTAAGCAATATACTGGATCGGATACCGATCTGCAATACTTGTCCTTTTTTGTCGGCTAGCTCTACATAATCACCGACTTTAAATGGTCGTTCAAAAACCAAAATAACCCCTGAAACAAAATTATTAATAATGTTCTGCAGGCCCAAACCAATACCAACACTCAAAGCACCTACGATTACCGTAAGTTTATCCATGCTGAGCCCAAGAATCCGTATACCGATCAGAAAGCCAACGATGAAAATAAATACACGGACCAAAGGCAGAAGGGCCGTCCGACGCTGATTTTTCTTGGAGATCGGTTCGTCCAGCAGGTCTTTCAGATTTTTTTGTATCCAGTTTGCAAGGGCAATTACCGCAATTGCGAGAACAACGTCACCATAGGTATATGTTAGACCTCCTATACTGTGACTGCTATTCAACAATCTATCCAGCAGACGGCGCACCTCACTTGTGAGGTGCAGGTTATTTGTCCAAACGATCAGGACAAGAATAAAAGCAAAAAGCCCCACAATCCGGCCCAAAGCCTGGACCATTTTTGTCTTGTCGAACCGGCGTATGAATCGTTCCTCACCTGCCTTCTCGTAAGAATTGACCAGATCATGTGCTAACATATCCCGAAAAGCCCGTAAAGATAAAGCCTGTAAAAGGCCGATACCGACCGCGATACTGCATATCCGTGCTAGATTTAGAAAACCAAAAAGGTTAAATAAAATGGCGCATGTACCTACCAAAAACAATATCCATCGCATAAGATAATGCAGGTGATCAAAAGGATTGTCTTCGTCCGTCTGTTTTCCTAAAGCCCAGACCAAACGTAAGCCAGCCAAATTGACAGCCACAGCAATGCCTCTAGTCAGCAAATCGCTGTCCACGACCAGGTGAATTCCTAACAGGGCAATATAATAAAGGAAAACTAAACGCATAATGCGAACTTTCACGGCCGAAAGTTCAACATGAAGTAGGATATATAAAAAGGTAAATATTAAGAGGTAGCTTAATTCGAGCACCAGCACTGGAATACGGAATGATGTCAGGGGCAACATAATAAGAAAGAAAATCGCAAATTTTAACAAAGGAATCCACCAGGGCTGATTACGGTGAAGTGGTAGCTCCTCCCCGGCCCCTACGGCTCGCCGCCGCATCAAATATAAGCAATACAAATAGGTTAGGCTCACCAGTATCAACAGCAGCCGCCCGTCCCAGGCGGAATCGTAATAGCGTAACGATAATCCATCCTGCTCGAGATTTTTCCGTACCACTTTCTGTAAATGTGACCAAAACGTACCTGCTTGCGCTGCCTGAATGACCTGTTGCTGTTGTTTTGCTTTTATGCCCATATCCCTCAAGTCAACAAGCAGCTGTTCGGCATCGGTTGCCAGGGCAGCTACACTATCTTGCACGCTTTTCCAGGATGAGGCCAGGGAGTCTGGCAGTATGACCTGCTTCTGTGCAATTCTGATTTTATTTCCTAGATTCTGTACCGGTGGAATGGTGCGGCTGATATAGCGCTGTACCTCCCGTGTAATCGACTGGTTGTATTCTTGACGCTGCCAGGCGAGCATACGCTTGACGCTGTCCAGTTCGGAATAATAACGATCCAGCTGTGCGCGCCATTGATGGGCATAATTTCTTAAGGTAATAAGGGGGCTCTCCGGTAGCGAGTCCCTTAGACTTGCTGAATCTAAAGCAGCCTTAGTTGAATCTAGCGGCTGCCCATACAGCAGCGCACAAAAGAGGCTCAGGTAAACTAAGCTACCCAGCCTCCAAATGCTGCATTTTGATAGAATTCTTCTTCCAACCACCATAACTGGTATTCAGGCTCACTATTGTGGTTTCGCCGGAGATGGCTGACGTTGTAGGCTATCCGTACTATCTGAAGCAAGCGTATCCCTGCCGGCTGGAGGAGTCTGCCCTTCGTCCGGTGTCATGGACGAATCATAGGAACCGTTTGCCTGATTTCCCTTATTGCTACTGTTGTCGCATCCCCACAATCCGAGAAGTAATACGACTAAAAGACTGATTTTTTTCATATACAAGTGTTTAAGTGTTCAAACTATTTGGATGTTGAACCTTATCAAAAATGGAAAAGTTCTCCTAACTTCCAATTTGAGTACTTCCTTACAATAACAGGTAGAACTACGTAAACTTATTCGCCGTCCTTTTCCCGGTCAAGATTGTCCAAAGGAACACCCTGATCTTTCATGGCAATACTGTCCTGAAGTGTATCTGCGGGGCGACTACGGTGAATATTATCCAGCGGGACACCCTGACTGTTCGCTGCGGTATCGGTTACAGGTATATTGTCTTCAGCGGTTTTATCCGTTCTGTCCCTGCATGCAAGCAGCACGAACATTAGAGCTAGGACGCCCATTATTAATTTCGATCTTTTCATTTTAATCCAATTTATATTGATAATATTCTGAATCTGTATAGATCAGTTCTTTCCGGTTTGCGCATGTGGCGCATCTACAGGTTTGGATTCCGGGGATCCTTTTTGTCTTAAGAAAATGGTAAAAAATACAATTGACAGTACGGATAAAAATTCACTCTGCCAGTTTTGAAAGGTTTCAAACCAGAATTGAGGCATCAGCAGATAAGTCCAGGCGGCATCAGGCGGCAAACCATCAAGTATTTGTTCCATATTATGCTGGCGCCAGCTTCCATAAAAATGTACGACCCAACTGATCAGGAATAGCAGCGCAAAACAAATAAACAAGGATGAACTGTATATACGCAGCAGCCATCCTCCTTTTCGAACAGGATAAGGTGCGTCCGGCCCGGGTTTTGGTTCACGGTCCACCTCCTCAGGTTCATCCAGCTTTTTTGATTCCGCGGATCCCCATTGGCGCAATCCCACCGTAAGCATGACGTAAAGCGCCATCTGTAAAAATTCACTTTCAAAATTTTCAAAAGTGGCTGAAATAAAATGTCCGGTTCTGAGGTATGAAACTAATGTCAAAGGCGCTTGCTGCGCTTGTTGTAACTCCTCGTTGTGTACCTTCCAACCTGTGACAAATTGCATTCCGAGCGCAAAAATAAAAAGGATTAAGAATACCAGGCTCAAACCATTCCGGTATAAAAAGGAATAAGAATCTTTCGTTTTCATAACTGTTATTTTATGATAAGATATTATGCTTTTGTTTTCAGGGTAAAGCTGATCCTTCCATTGGGTTCCATGAATGCGATATCAACTTCATCGAGATGCTTACTGTGCGTCTCCAGGCGCAAACTGGTCAATAAATCTGTTCGGCTAACTCCCAAACGATCCATCTGATCCCATTGAATCTGATCATTTTTATATAATACAGCAGGTTTCCCTTTGACGAGATTACCCAAATAAGGGAGGCGAGCCGATACTTGTGCCAAAATCTTATTGACCATAATCATTACAGCTCCTGCAAATACAGTCGACATAAAAGGCGATGCACCTACTATGCCCCGTGCCAATACCGAACCCAACATGATTATAATCACAAAATCCACTCCTGATTTTCTGCCCAATATCCTGATTCCACCCAAACGAACTAAAAATAGGGCTACCATAAACATAATCAATGCACGCATTCCCATCTGAACCATTGAGAGCTCCTCACCCGAGCCGAATAAACTTTCCATGATTTTTTCAGTTTAATTTAATTGTTCGATAAACAAGAGTAAAGCCGTTTAAGGTTGAATCCTTTGTCACAAAACAGCTCCTTTTGCTTTAATGAGAACCTCTGCAGGCATTGAAGCGGTTTGCCTGAGAATGGAAATCAAGTACTTATACCCGAGCTAAATGTGGGGAATACGTTTTCATGAGCTGAATCCAAACTACTACGATTTTAAGGCTGTTTTAACTAAAAATGATACTATGATCGATCTTGATAATCCCCCTAAAGAATGCATTACATTCTTTCAGGATACACTACAGCTGCTACACAGCAGCGGCAGCTCTTTTATGGTTGGCGGTGCGCTGGCAATGTTTCATTATACGGGGATTATCCGGCCCACCAAAGATCTCGATATTTTTTGCAAAAGCAGTGCTTATCCGGCAATACTGAAACATTTTGCCGCCAATGGTTACCAGACTGAATTGACCGATGTCCGCTGGCTTGCCAAAATTCATAAAGCACCTTATTTTATTGATATCATATTCGATAGTGTCAATCATAATTGCACGATAGAACAAGATTGGTACGATCGTGCACCGGAAGGCATCTTATTTGACACGCCGGTGCGCTACGTTCCGGCAGAAGAACTTGTCTGGTGCAAATTATACGTACAAAATCGGGAACGTCATGATAGTGCTGACATTAATCATCTGTGGCTCCGTTATGGAAAACAATTCGACTGGAATCATTTATTGATGCGCATGGATCAACATTGGCATCTTCTACTGGCGCAGCTGATTATATTCCAGTTTACTTATCCACATGATTATCGCGATATTATCCCACGGGATTTGTTCGACGAACTGATCAAACGTGCGCAGGAACAGTATGATCTTCCTCCCTGCCTCGAAAAAGTGTGTTTGGGTCCGCTGATTGATCAGACGCAATACCAAATTGATATCAAAGAATGGGATTATAAATCATATACGATAAAAACTGTATAGCGATGGCAAAGAAAACAACAATTGCAGCAATAGGTGATATTCATATGAATCAGAGCCAACATGGAAAATGGAAAACTATATTTGAGGAAATTTCCACAAAAGCCAAAGTTCTGCTCTTATGTGGCGATCTGACAGATACGGGTGACGAAGAAGAAGCGGAAATGCTCGTTGCGGAATTACAGCACTTAAAAGTTCCGGTGATTGCAGTTCTGGGAAATCACGACTATGAAAAAGGCCGTCAAAAGCAGATTCGTCAGATTCTGACAGATAGCAAGGTCAGCGTCCTGGATGGGGAGGCTATTGTCACAGCAGGCATCGGTTTTGCTGGCGTGAAGGGGTTTGGCGGCGGCTTTGACCGCTATATGCTCTCGATGTTTGGCGAAGATGCGATGAAAAGTTTTGTTCAGGAAGCAGTTAACGAATCCCTCCTATTGGACCGGGCGCTAGCAAGGCTAGAGCAGGAATATACAGACATAAAAAAGGTAGCGCTGCTCCATTACGCTCCCATCGCCGAAACTGTAGTGGGCGAACCCAAAGAGATCTACCCTTTTTTGGGTTCTACGCATCTGATGGAACCTATTCAGCGCCGAAATGTCACAGCCGCATTCCACGGACATGCACATGCGGGCAAATTTAAAGCGCAATCCCCCGCAGGCATCCCGATTTACAATGTGGCCGTTCCTGTTTTGAAGGCGCATCATGGCGACGATACCAGTTTTGCCCTCATCGACATCTAGCGGGCGACCGCCTCCGGCCTTGCTGGGCAGTCCGGGCCTTAGCTCATTCCTTGGCGGGGAGATCCTTCCGTTTCAAAATCTGCTTTAACTGCGCATGTAAAGTAATAATATTCCCCACGAGCAGACGTTCCTTTAACCCGGCCCGAAACCGCTTTTTCATAATACGCTTTACCAATTGGTGACTTACCTCCCCGTTTTCCTGCACTTTGCCAAGCCAGCGGAGCGAAAAAAAGGCCAGTATTGAAGCCAGTAGAAACAGAAAATTCCATTCATGCAGATAAATCAATTTTGCGACGGATTCCAAATTCGGACTTTTCCAGGAAATACTGATCTGCAGTTCGCGCGTCGCGAAGTAGTCTACCAGTAAACCGCCCAATATTGGCCCCAGTGCGGTAAAAAAAGAGGCGACCATATTCTTTACGGTGATATATATAATAGCGTCGGTTTTTGGCGCGAGTTTCAGGCCAATATTTGTGAGCGCCAAATTGATGCCTCCCGTCGAGATTCCGGTCATGATATGGAGAAGAACCAAAAGAATCAGGTTGGGCAGTGCCCGGGAATAGATGCCAACAAATATCCATAAAAGAATACAACAGATATAGATCGGTGCCGTCAGGTAAATTATACTTTTATTACTGTACCGATCCGACAATTTGCCCCATAAAGGCAGGCCGGCAACACTGGCGACCTGGCTGACCACGGTCAGCAAAATAACGACTTTCATCGACAGCCCTAAGGTTTTAAGCATAAACACGGTGAAAAAGGGAATCGCTAAGTTGATGGCCAGTACCCATGCCGCATTAAAAATAAGCAGATTTTTAAAGTTTGTGTTTTTTAGGGGCTCAAGCAATAAACTGCCTAAATTCCCGCCAGATATTTCCTGTTTGGGTTCGCTGGCCTGTACGAGAAAGAACGCACCAATTGCACCTATCAGACCAGCAGCAAAAAAATAAATGCCGTACAGATTGGGTAATTCATCCCCCCTGTTCCTGGTATAGTAATCAACCAACGCTGCCACAGCCAGACTTATCGCAATATTTGTTAGCTGCATGAGCCGTGTACGTTTGGAAAAATAAGTTCCCAGCTGCTGTTCGGGAACAAGATCCTTAATCCAGGCATTCCAGCCGGCCCCACCTAGGGCACTCAGAAAATAATGTACAAACATAAAAATCAGCAGGATACTGAAGGATAGCTGTGTATTTCTCCATAGCACGATTCCAATAATCAACAGCGGTATCTTTGCCAGAAATACCGCTAACACCGTAATTAACTTTCTGTTGGGGTAACGTTGTATCAATAAAATGGTAAGCAGTTGTGCCAAGTTACAAAGCGTAGGAAAAGAAGCAAGTAAGCCGATCTGGAAATTGCTTGCTCCGAGCAGCAGTGCAGCACCGATTAAAATCGCGCCACTGCTCAAACAGACAACCACTTCAGAACACAAGCCATCGATAATGACCATGCGCAGACTTCGATTAATTTCTGCTGGTTCCAGATGCAGCTTTGGCTTGATATCCATAACGTTTTCTGATGTAACGTCTGCCTAGATAGTTTGGTTGCTCAAAAGTTAAAATATAGTTTTTATACGCAACACAGCGTATTTCTTTCCTTTAAAAGGGTATTAGTCCATTCAACCAACTGCCGCCGTCAGCAGTTCATTAATCAAAAGATAAGTTGACTAGGCTTGGTCGGGACGAACGTGACCTCGATAGTTGGATTGATCCTTTTACATTTTTATTAAACAAGAAAAATTATGGCACACAAACCACGCGTCCTCACTTGGCACATCCATGGTTCTTATTTATACTATTTATCCCTGGGGGATTACATTCTTTATGTTCCCTATACCCCGGAACATGGCCCAAGATATGTCGGCCGGGGCAGCACCTTCCCTTTTGGAGAAAATGTGATCGAGGTTCCGGCGAGCGAGGTGCGGAATCTTGAACTGGACCTTATTCTCTTTCAATGTGATGAAAATTATCTGCAGGATCAATATGATATCTTATCGTCGGAGCAGCGTCAACTCCCGGGTATTTATATTGAGCATGACCCGCCCTGGCAGCATCCCTGTGATGAGGTACATCCCGTGACAAATCCTGCAGTAACATTGGTGCATGTGACGCATTTCAATCAATTGATGTGGAAAACGGATCTCCCGGACGTACGGGTTATCACCCATGGTGTGGAAGTGCATGGCGTTAAATATACAGGTCTTCTCGACAGAGGGATTGTGGTTGTTAACAACCTGCCTTCCCGTGGTCGCATGCTGGGTAGTGACTTATTTGAGCGCGTCCAAAAACAGGTGCCGCTAGATCTGATCGGCATGGGCAATGAACCTTGGGGTATTGGGGAGGTACTGCATCCAGAACTCCCTGAATTCATTAAAGACTATCGTTTTTTTTTCAATCCGATCCGGTATACGAGTCTCGGGCTGGCGATCTGTGAAGCGATGATGGTCGGCTTGCCCGTCGTGGGTTTGGCGACCACTGAGCTATCAACTATTATCGAAAATGGAAAAACGGGATATATAGGTTTGGACATCGACATTTTGGTCGAAAAAATGAAAATGCTACTTGACAATCCGAAGCATGCGCAGCACTTAGGCGAACAGGCCGCACAGAAGGCCGCTGACCTTTTTGATATCCAGCGTTTTGCACAGCAATGGACTTATCTCATTCATCAAAAAATTAACTAACTCAAAATATCATGCAAAAGAAAATAGCTTTTATCAGTGATCATGCCTCTCCATTGGCCACTTTAGGTGGCAAAGATAGTGGTGGGCAAAATGTTTATGTTGCGGAGGTTGCCACTCAGCTTGCTTTGCTGGGCTACCAGGTCGATATCTATACACGAAAGGAAAGCGAGGAGCAAGAACAGATTATCTACTGGAAACCGCTGATCCGTGTGATCCACGTGGAGGCTGGTCCAGCTCATATACTTCCGAAGGAAGAGCTTTATGGATACATGGACGAATTCAGTTCAGCAATGATCAAGTTTATCCAAGGTAATGAGCTCAGCTACCATTTGGTCCATGCCCATTTTTGGCTTTCAGGGATGGTAGCAATGGCACTAAAAAAACAACTTAAAATCCCTTTTGTTATTACTTTTCATGCCCTAGGTGCTGTCCGTCGATTACATCAGGGCTGTTCGGATAAATTTCCTAAAGTGCGGGAACAAATCGAAAAAGATATCATTTGGCAGGCGGAGCGCATTATCGCTGAATGCCCAAATGATCTAAAGGATCTGATTCAACATTATCAGGCCCCACAGGATAAAATAGAAATTATCCCATGCGGTTATAACCCCAATGACTTCCACCCCTTGGACCGGACAGAAGCAAAAGAAAAGTTGGGACTCGATCCAGCATTTACCTATATTTTACAGCTTGGACGTATGGTGAAACGTAAGGGCATCGACAACGTGATCGAAGCGTTTTCCCATGCCCAGCACCTGCTTCCCGAATTAAGGCTGCTGGTTGTTGGCGGGAACCTGGAGGCCGCGGATGACCAAGCAGAATTTATGCGTCTTCAACAGCTTTGTTCCGCGCTGAATGTAAGCGATAAGGTGATTTTCACTGGACAGAAAACACGGGATACACTCAAATATTATTATGCTGCAAGTGAATTGTTTATTACCACCCCTTGGTATGAACCTTTTGGTATCACTCCTTTGGAGTCGATGGCCTGCGGTACACCTGTGATCGGTGCTGACGTCGGGGGTATTTCCTTTACCGTACGCAACGGGGAGACAGGCATCCTGGTGCCGCCGCAGCAACCGCAACAGCTTTCCGCGGCGATAGTGGATTTAATTAATGATGAGCGAAAACGTACCCGGTTCGCGGTTAATGCACTGAAACATGTGCGAAGCTTTACCTGGAACAAAATCAGTGAAAGTATTGCGCAACTGTACGAACAATGTATACCAATGCGGCGCGAAAAAGAAGCGATTGAGCAGATTAAGGATACTTTTATGGGCTCCTCCCGGACCTTTGAACTGGCGGCCGAAGTTTTGGCCGGAGGCATTGCCAGACTGGCTTACAAAATGGTGGATGTCTTGCGTCAGGGCAAGAAGATCATGATCTGTGGTAACGGCGGCAGCGCTGCTGAAAGCCAACATTTTGCGGCGGAGCTGATCGGCCGTTTTGAAATTCCACATCGGCCGGGGTATCCTGTAATTTCCCTGAATACGGATTCTTCGGTCCTGACCGCATGGGCAAATGATTTCGGTTACGACAGTATTTTCTCACGGCAAGTTCAAGCATTGGGACAGCCGGGGGATATGCTTATTTGCCTGAGCACGAGCGGAAAATCGGAGAATATCATCAATGCACTTAAGGAGGCTAACAAGATGGATATTACCTGTGTAAACCTCCTCGGAAAAGACGGTGGACAGGCGACAGCCTATGGCGAATACAATCTGATAGTTCCCTCCGAGAATACCGCACGCATCCAGGAAGTCCAGCTCCATATCATCCATCAGCTCTGTGCCCTGGTCGAGCAGCAGATGAACCTGGGTTCCATTTCCAAGCAACATCATCTCGTTCACAAAAAACTGATCGCATAAACAATGGAAAAAGCAATATTTTTGGACAAAGACGGAACGCTCATCAAGGATGTGCCTTACAACGTTGATCCTGCCCGTATCAAATGTTACCCTGATATTTTTCCTGCACTCCGGCTACTTCAAAAAAGAGGCTATAAATTAGTCGTGATCAGCAACCAGTCTGGCATTGCCAAACGGTATTTTACCGTAGCAGATCTGGAAATCGCGTTTTCGGAGCTACGGGATCAGCTGAAAACCGAACATATCATCTTGGACGGTATTTATTATTGCCCACATTCGGATGTGACAGCGGAGCCACAGTGTGACTGCCGTAAACCACTGCCCGGTTTACTTTTTAAGGCAGCTGACGACCTCCACATCGACCTCAAAAAATCCTGGATGATCGGTGATATTCTCAACGATGTAGCCGCGGGCCGGGCAGCGGGCTGTCATACCATTCTGGTAGATAGAAACAAAAGAGAACGTTTAGACGACCGGATTAGCAATCCCAAATTTACACCCGATTTTGTTCTTGATGATTTCACGGAGCTCAATCAGCTTATTGCGTTAAAAAACAAACATTATGAAGGATACGAGATTAAATGAATTGGTAGAGAATGGATTTAATAAACCAAAGGTTTTGGTTCTTGGAGATTGTATGCTGGATATCTATCTGGACGGTGCGTGTAAAAGGCTTGCGCCCGATGTAGGTGTTCCGGTACTTGATGTGAATACCGTTGTGCATTGCCTCGGCGGAGCTGGAAACGTCATCGTTAATCTTCACAGTATGGGAGCAATCGTATCTGTTGTTACCGTGCTTGGGGACGATTCCAATGCTGCCCTTATTGTAGATCAGCTGCAGCAAAAAGGAATTGAAACTAATGGAATTTTGTATAGTAAAAGCTGCCAGACGCTTACCAAGACACGACTGCGAAGGGAGCAACAGTGTTTGCTACGTTACGATATCGGTCAAAAATATAGCTTTGACGATGCCATGCTACAATACTACCTGCTAGCGGTTAAAGATGCCCTTCAATCGGTTGATATTGTTTTCATTGCGGATTATGATAAAGGCAGCATTCCGGACGAATTAATTCAGATGCTCTATCAGGAGCAACAACTGCATCCTAAAATAATTGTTGTGGATAGTAAAGATTACCGGAAATACAGCTGCCTTCGTCCGAATCTGATCAAACCGAACTATGAAGAGGCGCGCCTGATATTAGGCCAGCGAGAAAATGAAGATCGCGCCTGTCAGGGGATGCAGTGGTCGAAGCAGCTGGCTGAAGTCGCCAATGCGCACTGGGTGGCGCTTACATTAGACAAAGATGGTGTTATTCTATTCAAAAGGGACAGCGCCCCTATCCATTACCGGGTGCCTGAGATAAAAGAAGGTAATTTTTCGGGCGCCGGCGATACATTTCTGACGGCGCTCTGTCTCGCCTATTTTAACGGGCTCGATCAGGATAACGCTATTGATCTGAGTATCAAGGCAGCACATATCGGAATAGCAAAAAGTGGAACCGCATCTTGCAGCTGTCAGGAACTGGCGCAAAAGATCCGCGAACCGAATAACAAAGTTATAGCTGACCTGAACGAATTAGAAGCACTATGCAATAGGCTCCGCAAAGAACATCGCCTGGTCTTTACCAATGGCTGTTTCGATATTTTCCACGCCGGGCATGCCCATTACCTGGGCAAGGCGAAAGCAACGGGCGATATCCTTATCGTAGGCATCAATACGGATGATAGCATTAGCCGGTTGAAAGGAGCTTCGCGCCCAGTGAACAGGCTGGAAGATCGTATTGAAGTGCTTTGCGCGCTGGAAGCCGTGGATTACGTCGTCCCTTTTGGCGATGCAGGCTCCGATAATCCGATCCCACTTTTAGAAAAGGTAAGACCACATGTATTTGTAAAGGGCGAAGCTTACCGGGATGAAGATATACCCGAAAAGGGATTGTTGCACTCCTTGGGGACCAAATTGGTTTATGTTGAGCATGTGCACCAGCAATCAACGACCAAAATCATCCAGCGTGTGCAGGAAAATAAGCAAGTATTAAAGAAAATAAGCTAATATGGGACAGTGGAAAGATTGTAGAAACCTATTGGTCATTCGCCTCGATAATATGGGTGATCTTATTATGAACAATGCAGCGCTCCAGGAAATTAAACATCAAATGCCATCCTGCAAAATTACGCTGCTTGCCTCAAAAATGGCCATTCCAATTATACCGTATCTGGGGACTATTGATGACTATATCCAATACGATGCCCCCTGGATGAAACTAACAGAGCAAGATTCAGCAGCAAGCACCGAAGCCCTTATTCACGTTATCAAAGCACTGCATTTTGATGGCTGCCTGATTTTTAACGTTTATAGCCAGAATCCCATGGCTGCTATCTTCCTGGCGTATATGGCAGGCATTCCCAAACGGGCAGCGTATATGCGGGAGAACCCCTATGCCCTGCTTACTGATTGGGTGCCAGACCAAGAACCATTATTTCAGGTTCAGCATCAAATTATACGAGATCTGGGGCTGCTAACTCATTTAGGGATCTCATCGCATACAAATAGGCTTCCTACCTTAAAAATGCCGGATCATCCCTGCAGTTTAAGATTAGCAGCGCCACTTAGTCACTATATCATCCTTAATTATGATGTTTCGGAAGAAAAGCGGCGTATTCCGGTAGAAATCGCGCAGGAACTTATTCAAAAGTTGCTCGACCTGCATTATCCGGTGCTACTCGTGGGTAAAAATGATAACGATTACTTGGCTGCCTGCCGAAAAAATATCGGGTCGCGACAAATGTTCAACCTCATCGGTAAGACATCTATCCCGGATCTACTCTCACTTGTCAAGGGTGCGAGGGCCGTGATTACAGTCAATACAGGTTTGGTTCACATGGCTTGTGCCTTAAAGACCCCGACCCTAGTGCTTTATGCACAGACAAATCCTCAACATATCCCTTGGTCGCAGGAGTCTACCTTTATATTATACCCTGTCAGTGCTGGCAAACGCTCCAAAAATTCCATCAATATTTTTGTCGATCAGCAACACACTCAGGCGGAATATACCCCATTCACGGTGGATACTATCCTCGAGAAATTTTCGGAGTTGCTGCTACGTTTTGACCGACGGGAGACTGAAATTCAAGAAGGGAATCAATTGCACTAAAAATATCAGTTAATTGGATGGGTTTTCTTGCGTCAAAGGTTTTATGTATGCACTTATTCTGAGGTCCCCATCGTTCGGGCTCGCCGTCCATGCTGAGCACAATACTTCGGGTTTCCAAGGCGGCCGCGATATGTGAGATTCCCGTGCAGTTACAGATGACCAGGGAAGCTTGCTGCACAAGACAGCCCAGTACGCCCAGATCGAGCTGCGCGCATAGGTTGAGCACCCTGAAAGTCAGCAGATTTTCAAACGCAGCGATCCTTTGCTTCTCCGCTGAGACTCCTGTCAGCACAATTTGGTAACCTTTGGCATGGAGGTGCTCTGCTAACTGTACAAAATTTTCAAGCGGCCACTGCCTGTTTGTATCCCGGCTTCCCACATGGACAATAACAAAAGGATAAGCAAGCCTATTTTTTATTACTTCAAAGCCAGACCAATCCGAGCTAAATAAAGGATAGTACATGGTCCTATTTGGAATTTGGAGACCCAAGAAGTCAATAAGTGCCAAATGCCGATCTACTTCATGCAGCTTATCGGGATATTCAAGCCAGCCGCTGTCCTCCGCTGATCCACTCGGTCGAAAGCCAACCAACCGCTTGGCTCCAAAATTCTTTAAGAAATCATTTACGATTGTACCATTTCCTTGTAGTTGTAGAAGGAGATCAAACTTTTCAGCTTGCATTCGTTTTACAAAATCTGCCAAAGCCAAAGGATGACAAGGGAGTTCCGGGAGTTCGGGATGCCCGGGAAAGGCTACAAATTCATCCACACAATCGAAGCGCTGCAATAGCGGCCTCATATGCGGGAGGCCAATAAAATATAACCTAGATTCAGGATAATTATATTTTAATGCGGTGATTGCGGGCATTGCACAGAGCAGATCACCCAATTGAAGCGCACGGAAAACAGCAATTTTAAGCATCATAGTATGATTTACAAAATGGACAATGTTCAAGGACAAAGGGTTTGCGGAAATGCAGTTTAATTTCAGATTAATCAAACTTTCCATGAAGGAAAACCGTTCAATATAAGAACAAAACATATAAGAACAAAACATTTCTTCACATGGAAAAATTAAAAGATAAAAAGATCGCTATCCTGGTTGCCGATGGTTTTGAAGAAATCGAGTTGAGCAGTCCGAAAGAAGCATTGGAAAATGCAGGTGCCAAAACCCATATTATCTCACCTTCAAAGGATAAAGTCCGCTCAAAAAAAGGCGATGAATGGTCTAAAGCGTATGCTGTCGATGTCACGCTTCAGGAGGCCGAGGAAAATAAATACGACGCCCTCCTACTACCCGGTGGTGTCGTCAATCCCGATAAACTTCGCACCAACAAGACTGCCATTGCATTGATTAACGCTTTTTGGGAGCGTAATAAACCAATTGCTGCCATCTGCCATGGGCCACAGCTTTTGATCAATGCAGATCTTGTCAGAGGCAAGAAAATGACTTCGGTAGAAGCAATTAAAATAGATTTAATCAACGCTGGTGCCAATTGGGAAGATAGTGCTGTTGTCATTGACGAGGGACTAATAAGTAGCCGTACACCTGATGATTTACCTGAATTCAATAAAGCAATTATTAAAGCTTTTGCAAAGACATAAATCCCTTAAAAAGACGTAGAAGTACATGATCTTTACGTAGTAAATCGGTCAACATTTAGGTTCACTAAGCTGTTCAGCTATTAAGTAACACGTAAATCAAAATATTATGAACACAGCGAAACGTACCGCCAGTAACACGTCCAAAGGACAGTCACATGGCAACACTGACAAAGCAAAAAGCATGAACAAAAGTAACACAAAAGGTTCGTCAGCTCAACGAAGTACCGAAAATGGCAATGCCAGTAAAACAAAAGATGAACTCTTGCAAATGGCCAAAAAACTTGAAATCACTGGCCGTCACGATATGACCAAGGATGAGCTGATCAAGGCTATTGAGAAACAAGGCAAAAACTAGGAAAAGGAAATAAAGAAAGTCGCCTACTGAAGCGACTTTCTTTATTTCCTTTTCTCTTTGGGCCGGTCCGTAGGATCATTTGGCATATCATTCAGTTGGTCAACCTGCGGATCCACTCCCGCTTCAGCGTCCCCCCTATCCTTATGATCCACATCTTTTAACACTTCACCATCGGTACCAAGTTTCACTTTTTTCTTTTTCTCCATTTCTTTTCCAACCAGTCTATTTTCATTTTTTGTCGCCATAACTATTTATTTTATTAATGTAAAAGCATATTATGAAAACCGAATCTGACCAATTCAGCTGTATTTCTCGTTCTCGTTTTTTCGATCAGGCGCTGCCGATGTCCTTCCACTGTACGTTTACTTAAAAATATACGATCAGCGATCTCTGCATTGGTATAGCCTTCTGAAATCAATTCAAGCACAGCCAATTCCCGTTCAGAGATATCATATTTAGTCATTATAAACCCTTTATCCGGATTATTTTCCATGTATAGTCTGTAATTCTCTATACAGGAAAGGCCTAATGAAACACTTAGGTATTTCTCTCCATTCGCAATCTGGCGAATCCCAAAGACGACCTCATCAGCGGAACTATCTTTGACGAGATAACCGTCTCCGCCAGCACGTAACACTTCAAAAACTGTCTGTATATCGTTCATCATCGAAAGGGCAAGTACTTTGATTTGCGGATATTTTTCCTTGATACGTCCTATGAATGTGATGCCATTCATTTTTTCCATTTTCACGTCCGTTAAAATGATATCCGGGAGCTTATTTTGTGCCAACAAATCCAAAGCTCCTTCCGCACTCTCGACATCAGCCAATACAGCCATATCTTCTTGAGTTTCCAAAATTAGTCGAAAACCATTTCTCACTAAATGATGGTCGTCTACAAGCATTAACTGTATCATAATTTCCAATTTACATGAACTTATTATCTATACTAATAGGAACATAAGTAAACTGTAAAAAGTTTTTCACAAAAATATATCAACGTATAGAGCTACTAAGACGGGGGGTTATCGAATAGATAATCAAAAAAACTAAAATTTAAAAAATTAAACGACTTTTGAGATGGAGCTGTTCTATTAATACAATGCCTGCTTGACAGCGCGCAACAGATTAATAAATGTAATCCTTATGAAGAAGACAATGAAAGCCTTTATGGCGACATCAGCCATTCTATTCGCAATTTACGGATGCAATGGTAAAACCACTGATCAGAAATCGAGTGAATTAATGCGTGATTCTGTACCAAATGACACGACAACAATCCAGTATCGAGATACGAATTCAAGGGAATCGCGAGGTGATATTCCGCCTACGCCACAACCAGACACATCTGCAAAAAAATAAAACGATATGGTTTTGATTATTGTTCATCCAGTGATAATAGCATAATTATGTGCTCTTCCGTCGGGAGACGGCCGGAGATAGATTTATTGTAGGAAGCTAGACACGGAGGTGTCTAGCTTTTTTATTTTACCCAACAAGCAGTGAATTTATTCGAATGTCAGGTTGATTTTTGAAAATCCCAATCCTTGTAATAATGGTTTAAAGACCGTAGCTGCATTTGCTTTGGTCTGCTGCAGAATATCGGATTTTTTCACATCATCGGCTACCGCTTTTTCAGCAGTTTTATAGGCTTCATCAACCAGTTCTGCCTCTCTTAGGAAAGCCATCTTCGTATCATAGACTTTTGAGGCCTCGTGGTCAATCTTGATGTAACAAATTTCCGGTGCTGGCAGTTTAATAGAAACAGAGTCTCCAACCACCTTAATATCCTCGGGTGTCAGTTTTGTTAAATTAACACAACCAACGGCATCAGCCTTCACAATAAGCAAAACGCTAGCCGTAGGCAAAAAAGTATTGATGTTTTTATGTTCTACGACATCGCTGTAACGGTATTTGACCAATTCCAATTTCCCCATGGCTTCAATACGGTCCACCAAAAGCTGGTGTTTACTTTCCACTCTGGGTCCACTGTTATACTTTTGATAGACAAACCAAGCCCCCACTGCCAAAATGGCTACGATAATTAAAAATTTTAAAAATTTTCCCATAATTAGTAATGTACAAATAATAGACCAAGGTCCAATAATGGATATTTGCAGCGAAAATATTACGCGAATATTATCTTTTACTGCCTTATCATACCATCTGATAAAAATATACCATTTGATAGACAATTGTTTAATTAAAAAGTTTAAAAAACATTTGGAAGATATGGCGTATAATACTACTTTTGTGACATCAAAATCACGGTAGGTATAGCTCAGTTGGTTAGAGCACTAGATTGTGGTTCTAGGGGTCGTCGGTTCGAGCCCGATTACTTACCCAAAAAGGCAGATCATAAAATGATTTGCCTTTTTTAATTTATAGGGCATCATTTCAACAGCCTTTTATTCCTAATCTTTAATTTTTGCCAACCATTCAATTGATAGCCCTGTTCATTTCCAGTAAGCTTAACAATACGAAGATGAAAAAGGGAAAGATTTATGTAGGAACATCAGGTTGGCATTATAAACATTGGAAAAACACGTATTATCCGGCGGGGCTTAAGAACGAAGACCTGTTGAATTATTATTCGAAACATTTCTATTCCGCAGAGATTAATAATTCATTTTATAGGTTACCTACAACGGGAATGTTTGAAAACTGGTATAAACAGGTTCCTGAGGACTTTGTGTTTGCGGTAAAAGGTAGCCGCTTTATCACACATTTGAAAAAACTTCACGTCGAACCTGCGGACATCGACCAATTTATCGAAAGAGCGTCTTACCTAAGGGAAAAACTAGGACCTATCCTATTTCAATTGCCACCAAAATGGCGGGTTAATCCAGAACGTTTGGCGTATTTTCTAAAATTGTTGCCTGCCGATCACAGGTTTGCATTTGAGTTTCGAGATCATTCCTGGAATGTGGCGGAGGTTTACCAACTGCTTGAGCAGCACAATTGCGCCTATTGCATTTATGACCTTGCTGGATATCAAAGCCCACGACTGCTAACCGCAGATTTTGTTTACATTCGTCTGCATGGTCCCGGAAACAAATATGAAGGGAGCTACACTAGGGAAAATTTAGAAGCTTGGGCGGACTACTGCACAAACTGCCAAAAAGAAGGAAAAGATGTTTACCTCTATTTTGATAACGACCAGCAGGCTTTTGCGCCAGCGAATGCGCAGACAATACGAAATTTTTTGAAATAAAGCATTCATTAAAAATGATTTTAAAAAGAATCAAACCATCACTTTCTTAGCGCTGTTCCCTTTATAAAATTATAAAATATTAAAATTATGGCAACATCAACGCAAAACAATCAACAAATGCCGAATGCGCATTTACATGAGTTATTCGTAGACGAGTTAAAAGATATCCTGGGTGCGGAGAAACAACTTCTGAAAGGCCTTAAAAAGCTGAGCAAGGCAGCCGAGAGCGATGAGCTGAAACAAGCATTTGATCAGCACTACGAACAGACAGAAGGCCATGTTGAACGTTTAAAAGAGGTCTTCTCCAGTTTGAATATGAGTGCAAGAGGCAAAAAATGCAAGGCAATGGAAGGTTTGTTAGAGGAAGCTGACGAGATTATCGACAGTTTTGAAGGCGACCCTGCATTGGATGCAGCACTTATTTCGGCTGCACAAAAAGTAGAACATTATGAGATTGCGAGCTACGGCTGTTTGGTGACCTATGCAAAACTTATGGAGCATAGCGAAGCTGAACAACTGCTCCAGCAGACTTTGGATGAAGAAAAACAAACAGATAGCCTGCTGACAGATATCGCGATCTCCAGCGTTAACGAGTCTGCATCCTAACGATTAAAAATGCCCGAAGATTCGGGCATTTTTAATTTTAATTCTGACCTCTCCTTAAGCGCAAAAAGACGGAACAGCAAGGTGTTCGTTTCCTCCCAAAATAGTGCATCAAATTTTGCCATCGCAAGGTTTACTTTATGTTGTAAAGAAGCCAACAAGACTTTTAATCATTTCAGGCTATCAATAATAGCCATGAGGATGCCCAAGGTGTTCGAACCGAAGCGGTATAAAAGAAAATAGCTAGGTTGGAAAGAACCTAGCTAAAAAAAACTTTCTTCATGACTGGGACAAGCAGTCTTCACTAAAAGGACAAGAGCTAACATGTGTTTGTTTGCACTAAATTATTTTTCTTTAAATAGCTAACAGTTTATATTAATATATCTACCATTTGACAAACCATATATCTCTCAATCGCAAGATTTGAAATATTTAATAAAACTTTTGCTGGAGCAGCACGCTTCATCAGCTAGTTGGGAATAATAGGCCAAAGAAAATAAGCTTTAATTTTGATACTATGATAAACCCTGTTACACCATGGATGGCAACCGTTCAAGCAGATATCGGTAGACATAAGCATATATGTGAACTGTCTATTGAAAATTACAATATCAAACTATTCAATACCGGAGATTCCATATGGTTAGTTTCCACCTGGCCAAATGGTGGGCGGATCGCTTTCAGACTGGCCTTTGGAATGAATAGTAACTTTGAAAAAGTAAATATCGACGAGAAGCCTAATGAAATTCTTGTAACCGCTACCACGCGATTAGGATACTATCGTATGACTATATCGATTCCTGCTAATGAAAAAGCAGTATTTCGTTATACAACCAGCTTTCGGGGAAACTTACCAATATTGATACCCTTCTGGCCACGGGATATCGCCCCTCTTACCAAGGAAGGGAATGTCCAAAATACGGCCGGTATTATTCATGCACATCAAGTAGGAACAAGGTCGGGCCAGCTTTATTTTAGCATGACCAAACCGACTGTCGGTTCGGTGTTTTATTTCCAAAATCTGACGGCAATATCGGCATATTGCCAGGCAACCGAAGCGTCCCTTCGGGAAACTGTAGGTGGGAACTGGCCAGAGATAGGTTTCCAGCTTCCCATAAACGCTCAAAAGCCGCTTCCAGCGGATACCGAATATATCCTATCCGATGCATTTGTTTTGTTGGACCAGCATATCCCCGTAGCGGATAATGACATTGCTACAAAATTTCTCGATCATTTATCCAGCATTTATACCCTCATACCAAAACCCGAACCAAAATATCATGACTGGATAGCGATCGCCAAGAATGTAATGAACGATCTCTATCATAATAAGGGCTGCTGGACTCAGACGAATGGTATTCCTTTTCTAAATGCCTATGTAGCAGATTACGAAACTCCTAGTGAAATTATGGTGCAATTGGCCGTACTTTTGCCATTACAGGAATATTTGACATGGGATGGTTCTGATCATCCGCTTTTTAATGATCTGGATAGCGGGCTGAAAGTGTTTTACGACGAACAGCTAAAAACTATTGTACGCTGGCATCCAGCACTCGAAGACAAGCTCGACAAATCCGAGGAACAGAAACGTGAAATGGTAATGGATTCCTGGTATCTTCACCATCCGCTGTTGAATCTTGCGCGATTGGCATTACGGGGTGGGCAGACGGCAAGAAAACTTTTTTTGGATTCAGTGGATTACGCTATTCATGTAGCCAGACATTTTGAATATAACTGGCCGGTGTTTTATAAAATGACGACCCTGGAAGTATTAAAAGCGGAAACTTCGCCCGGGAAGGGCGGCGAAAAAGATGTTCCGGGTTCCTATGCTCATGTGATGCTGATGGCCTGGCACCTAACAGGCGAAAAACGATTTATTCGTGAGGCCGAAAAAGCCTTAAAAAGCCTGGATGGCTTAGCTTTTGACATCTTCTATCAGGCCAATAATACCACCTTTGCTGCAGGCGCATTGGTCGAAATGTACAAAGAAACGGGAGAATCACGCTACTTAGAATTGAGTTACTGCTGTCTGGCAGGTATATTCAAAAACTGCCAGATTTGGGAATGTGATTACGGGTATGGGCAAAATTTCCCCTATTTTTTTGGCGTTTTTCCATTAAATGATGCGCCATATACAGCAGCTTATGAAGAATTGGAAGTGTTTGCAGCCCTTCATCATTACCTGGAGGTCAGCAATGGAATAGAAATTCTACCCGCTTTAAAAATACTTATTCCAGAATTTATTAAATATGCGCTGGATAGGTTAGCTTACTATTTTCCACCAATGTTACCTCGTGAAATAATCTCGGAGGATGTTAAGACGGGAGAAGTTCAAAATGATCTATGGATTCCCCTTGAAGATCTCCACGACGGCTGGGAAAAAAACGGAACCGTTGGTCAGGAAGTATACGGTGCGGGTCTCGCCTTTGGGATTGTCCCGCGACAATATTACAGGCTAGCTGATCCAGATCTCCTTATCTTTATAGATTATCCGGTCACAAACTTTCAGACCAGCAAAAAGTCAGCCTCATTCGATCTGACGGGCAGTTCTCGATTCAAGTGTACGATCAGGCTGATCCGCACGTCCCAAATAGGGCTTTCAACATTTGAAGTCAGACAGAAAAATAAATCCAACTATCAGACCATTAAAGAAAAATCGCCTGGCCTGTTTGAGCTAGCAGGAACGGGTACCGTACGGATAACCTGGAAATAACGCATTACTGTTCCAGCACTTTCATATTGATCCGACCAACTTCACGGGTTAAATTTTTCGAAAAAATAATCGAAAAAGCCGCCTATGCAGGTGATGACTCGATTGCCGTCAAGTAGAAATGACGATTAGGTTTATAATTTTTATGAACTATTTCGAATTTCCAGCGGTTCTTTTTAGCGAGAGATAAGTTAAACTTAAAATCAATACTATGACACAATTTAAAAATCCACACACGAAATATCCAGTTCCCCCTTTTCCTAAACAAGAACAACAGGTGCCCGGCATTGAAGCCGAAATGAAGCCTTTGGCCGATCATGGTGAAGAAAGCTATGTCGGCAACGGAAGGCTTAAAGGGGCCCGCGCCATCATCACTGGTGGAGATTCAGGCATAGGTCGCGCCGTAGCCATTGCCTATGCCCGAGAAGGGGCAGATCTAATCATTAGCTACGGCTATGATATGGAGGACGGGGATGCGGCCGAAACTGCCCGTCTGGTGGAAAAAGCTGGTCGCAAAGCCATTCTTTCCAAAGGTGATCTGCGGGACGAAACCTATGCTAACGGACTTATCGATCTCGCTGTCCGAGAATTGGGAGGAATAGACATTCTCGTCAATAATGCCGCCTACCAGATGGCCCATAAAACGCTGGAAGAACTGACGTCCCAGGAATGGGACCGCACCTTTGAAACGAATATTCGCAGTATGTTTTATTTATGTAGGGCAGCCGTCCCATATATGGAGGCAGGGAGTTCGATCATCAATACAGCCTCCGTCAATTCCTATCATCCCAACGCCGTGCTACTCGATTATGCTGCAACGAAAGGCGCCATTCAGAATTTCACGGCTAATCTTGCGCAGATGCTTCTCGAACAGGACAAAGGAATTCGCGTCAATGCCGTTGCTCCCGGTCCGGTGTGGACACCCCTAATCCCTTCAACGATGCCCGAACCTGAGAATTTCGGGAAGGATAGTCCTATCAAAAGACCTGCACAACCAGCCGAAATTGCACCGGCTTATGTTTTCTTGGCCTCTGAAGAGAGCAGTTATATCGCTGGAGCTACGATCGCTGTTACAGGCGGGAAAATTGCGATGTAAGTTGTATTGTATTGCATTGTATTGTATTGTCCAACCCCTTGCCGGGTTGGCAATTACTTTATTTCTTGGCCTTTCTACAGCAAAATAAGAAGACCTTACAAGACGATTGCCCAATTTATCAAAGTGTGAATCACAAAAATCAAACAACAACACGGGAAACCTTTAAAGTGGAGTCCACGAGCTGAAGTTTGATTTCACTTTGTAATCATAAAATAAACAGTGGAAAATTAATTCAATTTATATAATTTAAGCTGCTTCTGTAATTTTTTACGGGATACATGAATCCGCGTCTTTATTGTTCCTTCTGGCATATTAAAGTAGTCGGCAATTTCATTGTATTTATAACCTTCCAAAAACAAGCGGAAGATCTCATAGTTTTCAGGTGTTAACTTACACATTGCTTTCTCGATATCTTCTGCCATAAATTTATTAACTTCCTTATTATGGACTATATTATTGGAGCTTTCTAAGGCAACATATGTATCCTGAATTTCATCAACGCGTTTTGTTTTACGGTACTTATTAATATAAACATGTTTCATAATCACATACAACCAGCTCATTAATTTAGGATGCTGTACAAACTTATCGAGCGATTTTAGGGCCCGGATCCAAGTTTCTTGAATCAGATCTTCCTTTTCATCCGGATCGGTGGTAAATTTAGCTGCGAAGTGATTTAACATACCTCTTTTCTCGTTAATAAGTACATTTAAATTGTAGTTGTCCATAACTTATCCTCTCTTTTGTTTAAATTGATATTATTAAGGTTGATCTGTACATGGTACTACAAGAAGGGTGCTAAGAGTGAAGGCATTTATCAACAGCAATATGCCTTCGACAGTTTAGCGTAGTAATACGTTTTATCAATAGAAGGTAGAAAGGAGGAAGTTTTAAATTTGTTTTAAGGTATTTAATTTACAATTATTTAAAAAAAGTAACTAAACTGAAAAATAAAAATTAGGTAATAAACCGTAGCGGTAATGTTAGAAATACCTTGGTATTGTAGAAAAATCAACGATTATGGCTGCGAGCAGTGTAGCTTTTTGCAGACCCTCCACATGCCTTCCGAGGAGCGTTGATTCGATTGATTAAGAAAAAGGATAAAATAGCGCTCCAAACCCTGATTAGCGTACAGCATGCTCACGATGAAGGATTAGAAATTCAGATGGTCTTAAACCTGATTTTAGGATTAAAAACGCTTAGTTCACAAAAGGAAGCTGTGAACCAAAGGGTGACGAAAGTTGCAATGGGTAGTAGGTAGCCCTATTGGATAGCCAGCTATTTTTCATACTTAAGCGCCCTATACTGGCTAGGAGTCATACCAGTGCTCGATTTTACAAACCGTGTCAATGTCGATGCCGAAGCAAAGCCATACTTGTCACACAAGGTTTTCATGCGAATTTCCGTTGTTGTCAAATCTTTCTTAATGCGCTCCACTATAAAATTCCGTAAAAACTTTGCAGGAGATAAACCCAACACATCGGCCGATATCCGCTCTAATTCCAGTTTTGAAATATTAAGCTTGGACAAATAAAAATCCAGTCGTTTGTGTTTATGAAGATACTGCTCAATGAGTGTTTTAAATGCAAGGATTGTCTCCTCATCATTTTTTTTCCAAAAATCTCTTCCGTTGATCATCATCGTTATAAATTATGTTTTAATCCAATCTATACGTTACTTACAGCAACTCAATAGATTCTTCGTTGGCAATAAAGTTAATATTCACTTTGCGTTTAGATATAGGACGAAAACCTCAATTAATGGAACAGAAACAGGAAATATTGGTACAATTGATGACTACCTTCAGATCTTACCCGAAATACGCGATTCGAATACCCTACTCTTCAACTTCGCGCTTAAAATTGTCTCATTGGCCCTGCCCTCCAGCGTAACTAAAAATAACTTGTACATAGCAGCTCGTCGGACTCCATTTTCGGTATTCTATTGATACAAAGAGAGCTGTTCCCTGGCACAGCTATAGCGCTTGTCAAGCCCCCACAATGCACTTATTTATGACAAGGTCGTATGTGTCTCTATGGAGCCATAACAGGAGATAAGGATTGTTCCTATTTACCTTGTTTAGAATCTGTAACCTGAATAACGCCACTGCAGGACCTGTAACAAGGTAGAAAACTAAGGGCGCCAGATTTAAGGGCACCCTTAGGTAAGATTTAGGAAAACTAATTTTAACGTATCCTGGTTTTCATTAGAACTTATAGGCGAGGTTTAACCTGAACCCCTGTGGGTTGACCGTCCGCCAGCCATAATGGGTATAGCCCCAGGCTCCGGGATAGAAACCAACGTAATTATAGCGGTTTGTCACATTATTGACCAAAAGTGCAATGTGATAGTTATGTTTTTGATAAGACGCGCTCAAATCTATAGAAAACAGATCATCAGGTAGGTACTTATGATCCTGGACAACTGGCCAGGTTGCACGCTTGGCCTGATATTCGTAGCCTGCGGAAAATCCAAGGCCTTCTAAACTCCCTTCTGTAATGGTATATTTTATCCATGCATTGCTAATATGACGGGCTGTACCGTATAACATTCCACCGATCTTTTTGGGATCTTTATCTTTCGTAACCTTGGCGTCAGTATAAGCATAATTGAATACCAGATTCCAGTTTTTGTTAATAAGCCCGTTGACATCCAATTCGATTCCCTTTGAAGTTGCTTCGCCAGATTGTTCAAACTTTCCGGGATTGTCCACTCCGGCTGCAGTAAGCATATTGGTCTTCGTCAGATGATAAGCGGTCAAATTGGTTATCAGTTTATTCTGAAACCAGGTTTTCTTCAGGCCGACCTCTTTATTTCGCCCGTAGGATGGTTCGGCAGTTCCTCCATTCAACAGTACCCCAGTCTGTTCCTGAAATGTCTCGTCATATAACGCATAGAGGGTAAAGGTAGGCGTCAACAGCCCTGCCACACTAAATCGCGGTGTAAACGCCTCATTTTTAACTTCATTACCCTTATTGGCCATAGACACTTTCTTCGTCTCCGTATATCTTAGGCCGGCGGCAACCCTCAACTTATCCTCTAAAAAATGGACTTCGTCCTGAATATGGACAGAAGTATACGAATAATCCGATAGATAATTGGCGCCACGTTCCCGCAATGACTTGGATCGATCATACACCGGTAACATCTCCTTGGTCAAATTGCCATAGATAGGATTATAAATATTAAAGATCACCTCTCCATCGGAATTGACTGGCAGCCTTTTGCTGGGATCGACAATACTACCGGCTTCGGACCAATCCGCCACATAGAATTTCTTGCCCATGTCTAATCCTGCAAGAATATGGTGGCTGATCTCTCCTGTTTTGAATTTACCCCGCGTAAATATCTGCCCGACAGTTGAGGTATTCAATGCATCGTTTATACTGAGGTTACGGGTTACATCTCCCTTTTTTACACCATCAGCACCATCTTTTAAAGCAATCGTATTGTAATTCGCATACAGGGAAGCTCCTTCCATTTCGGAGCGGACGTAACCGAACTGTGCCGTCAACAGCCAGTTTTCGTTAAAGTTATGATTAATTGTACCGAAAATGTTGTGTTCCCAGGACTTGGTCGGATCTATAATCGGATCGCTAAATGAAAAGTTCTTCTTTACCTCCTTAAAACCATCAATACCATAGGCATATTTTGCGAATCCACCCTCAAAATTATTTTGTGAGAGAATATATTCGAATATTACATTTGTATTTTCGCTGGCGTTATACTTAAAAGATGGGTTCAGCACAAATTGTTCGTGACCGACATTTTGCTGAAAATTCCCCTTCTTGGTTCCCATAACGTTAAACCGACCTAAAAACTTACCATCACTGCTCAAGCGCTGGTCAATATCAACCGCCGCGCGTAATAAATTATAACTCCCCAAGGTCATTTGCGCTGTTTTTTGATTATTTCCCGACGGTTTTTTGGTCACGATATTATAGAAACCGCCAGGCTGCGTATTGCCCATCATAAAACCTGCTGGCCCTTTCACAAATTCAACACGCTCCACAAATGCCATATCTTCACGTAGTGGTCCAAAACTGCCACTTACGTCCATCCCATTCCGAAGATTTGAGGCTTGAAATCCACGTACAGCAATTCCGACATTGCCCTCTTCCTGATGTGTGATTGTCCGTACACCACTTACATTGCGCGACAAACCTTCCGCAGTCGTTAATATCATCTGATCCTGGAGCAGGCGCTGATCGATAACCTGAATATTTTGTGGTGTCACCAAAAGATTTTCGCCAAGACGTAAGGTCGAAGATGGTATTGTTGTTCTGTTAGCAACAACGTTCGCTGTCGATAGCACATATGATTTTGTACTATCCACCTTTGTGGAGTCAACTGCAGGATTTATTTTATTGTTCCCTTTTTCCGTTTTATTGCTTTGAGCCAATACAACGCTGGGCAAAACCAAGATGCTCCAGAGTATACTTTTCTTTAACATGCTCTACTATTTAGAATTAATATAATTAAATTTACATCGCAAAAGTAGAGTACATTTGGGCAATCAAATTTCGAATTCGGGAGAAAAACATTAGAATATGGGAGCAATTAAAACAAATCGGGAACTGATGGACGAAGTATTATGTTTTTATGCTCAGGATGAAGATGAGCAAACGGTAAAGCATCTGACAAGTCCTCTAGGCAGTTTTACCACAACCTATATTTACGACAGCCCGGAATTTATCATCAGGGATTATGCTTATACCTATGCTCAGGATATCACATTAACCTATAAAACTTCAACAAAAAACTATATTCAAATCGCCTTTTTCCTGAATCAACATCTGCTCAAGGACAGCATTAACCATAAGCACAACAGCTACCTACCCCAGCATAATTATATCTATTTCACGCCATCTGAATCAGATGTGGAAATATTTTTCAGGAAAGACATCGCTTATCGCAATTTTGATATCTATGTGGAATCTGACTATTTCCATCAGTTTGTTGCGGAAACACAGCTGATAGATTCATTTATCGCTCAGGTTGACAAGAATAATTTTGTCCGACTTGTTGAAGACGGCATTCCAATCAGTCCACAGATGCTTCATATCCTTGAGGAAATGAGATCCTGTCGCAAAAAGGGTATTCAACGACAGTATTTTATGAAAGGTAGAACGATGATCCTGCTGCAATTACTATTTGAATGGATCGATCAAGAAAAAACGCGAAGCGATATGAGCGGTAGTTTTGGAGAAACCGAGGCCAATTTATTCTATACGATCCAGGATTTCATTGTAAAAAATACCAGAGAATTTTATACAATCGAGCAACTGGCTATCAAATTTGGCGTTAATGAATATAAACTGAAAAAGGAATTTAAGAAAATATTTGGCATGGGCCTCTTCCAGTTTGCAACAAAAATACATATTCAGGAAGCAATCTCGCTATTAAAAACAACTGATCTATCCATCAAAGAGATTGCTTTCAAAACAGGGTACTCATCACCTTCCTCCTTTTCCGTCGCATTTAAAAAGCAATGTGGCATAGCCCCCAATCAATTTCGCAAGAAAGCGGATACATATGCTGAGAAAGATTCAATAAAATAAAACTTACGGCAATCTGCTATTCTTCTATCACCGGTTTATTGTTTTCACAACGTACACCTTTGGGAGAAGCAAGTAAATTTTCACATTTTACATAGCTGGGATCCAATTTAGCCAGTCTACGAGATAAGGCTTTATGTTGACGATAAATAGCATTAAAATCCCTTCTGCTTTCGTTATTTGAATCATTTTGAAATAGCACATATTTCAATTTGCAGTCTTTAACTATCGGTAGCGCATACCAATTACTCGGGTTAGCACAGATTGGGTTAGCATAGAAAGTTTCTAATGCGCTTATATTCGTATTCAATTTTTCTCTCGTTTGCTCAAGGTTAAAATCTGATGCCAACAGTACTTTCGGGGAGCCATCCATACAACCAATTCCAAAGTGAGGCTCAGATTCAACCAACATAGCCAATATTGGCCGTTCATCTAATTTTCTAGCGGCCTCCAACAACGACATATACTCGGATTTCAGTTTGTTGTAGGCATTTTTTGTCTTATTACCTACAGGGAAGTATCTGTAAACAGCATTGTAGCCACCATTATACCCGCCACTAACACTATCAATTCGCAAACTGCTGAGATTGCTACACGATGATGTCTTGATCAACTCCTCAATTTCAACAAGTTTTTCATCAGCTTTTTTATAGAGCTCTTCGTAGGACTGATTATCTTTTTTACAAGCTGCACAAAGAACTATCAAGGAAAACACTCGGATTAATTTCATAATTATTTGGTTTACTATATAATGTGCTATTTACATCATACGTAAAACATATCTTCCACGCTACAAAAAATAAAAAATATTCACATATGTGTTAGAGAGAAGTCCAATTCGCTTAATCTTCTTCCAAATAAATACTATGGACCACAAACTTAATATTTTTGCTGAATAATAGCATATCCTCGACATCCTCCGAATCAATCGCATAAAGCGTATCCTGTTCTCCTCCATCCAAAAGCTCCGAATCAGGTATCAGCTCAAAAAAGGTAATTCCTTCGATGGTAGACAATTCTTCCACTTTAATATAGGAGACATCTTGGTTTTTCCAGATCGATAGAATCTCTCTGGAAAATAATTGATAGCGATTTGCGTGCATTGACATGTGCACAAATTAGCAAAAAATTAGTTCATCACAATTTTATTATAAGGTTTCTAAAATCCTATTTACTTTTTCATTTTTAGGATTGATTTCGAGCAGCTTTATATAGCATTGCCTTGCTTTGTCTCTCTGACCTGCTTTCAGATATGCTTCTGCCAGACTATCATATACATTTTCGCTCTTTGGGTATAAGATAGTATTGACCTTAAAAATATCGATCGCTTGGGTCAATTTCTTTTGAGAAAGGAGCTCATAACCTGTGCCATTCAGAAAACCTTCTGAAAGCAAGCGATGCCCACTGTCCTCTTGTTTTGCCCGTTGATAAGCTTTAACTCCCCGTTCAAAATGACCTTCTAAAATCAGCTCCAGCGGAATAATATCGCCTGCATTAAGTTTTGGATTTCTGGCATGGATTGTTTTATCACGCAAGACCTGAACAAGCTCCTGCTTACCTGTAGCTTTATCTTTTACAAAGGCCATTTTAAAATCCCAGTCATGCATTGCGAATGTGTCTACCCCAACTTTAATCAGTTCAACGGGTGCGTCCAGATTCTGAATAGCCATCAGTTTATCATTTTCCATATAGACTTTGATGATTCCATATTTATCAGCACGATAACGACCGATATATGAACTCAGCTCTTTTGCGCTTGACGGTAAAATTTTATTAGCTGGAGCAATGTAATTTGGCCATTGATAGGTTAAAGCAACAGCGCGAACGAGTTCGTTGACAAATAAGGGTTTGTTGGTATTTGTTAGTACAACCACCCCGTCACCACTTGTCTTGCTTCCTATAAAATAAGAACTAAAACCTTCATTCCAGCCGCCATGACAAAAGTAAACCGCTCCGGCATAGTTTTCAATGAACAGCCCTAGACCGATAAAGGATTCAATGAAAGGACTGGTAAACTCTTCTGCCGTTTTTTTGGAAATAACTGTACTGCTTTTGCCTGCCAATGTATGTTGAATATCAATCACAAACTTGGCGTAGTCTTCAGCTGTAGACCACAATCCTGCTGCAGCCTGCTCCGGATAAACATGATATCGTCCTTCAACAGGCTTTCCATCTGCAGAATAGGCTGTGGCGGCAAGCGCTGCCTGTGCGGCTGGAAGTGGTTGTGCGAATGTGCTATTCTTCATTCCCAATGGCAGCAGTACTTTCTCATTCATAATGCTTGTGTAATCTTTCCTCTCAATATCGATAAGCATCTGTTGCATCACAGTATATCCACCTCCTGAATAGCGAAAATTTGCTCCCGGAAGCTTATCGACAAAGACTGCAGGGGTATTGGCGGGCTTTTCCCCTTTCAACACCTCCACTGCCGTGGGAATAGGATCTGTTACCTTATATCCTGGAAATCCACTTACCGTGAAACCAGCAGTATGGCTGACGATATTCTTGAGGGTGACTTTCCTCGTTTTGGTCCATTCGTTTTCTGGAACTTTCCATGACGTTAAAAATGAATTCACATCCGTATCTACAGCTAACTTACCAAGCTCTACTTCTTTTAACGCAGCATAAGCACTGACCGGCTTACTCATCGAAGCAACCTGAAACAATGTTTTAGTAGTGACTGGAGCCTTGGATTCAAGATCTACAACACCATAGCTCTTACTCCAGATTACCTTGGAATCTTTGATAACAGCTATACTCACACCAGGAATATTATAAAACTTCATGCGTGAGGCAATATCCCAAGATGGCTCCCCCACAAAGCGGACAGGTGGTATCAGCCCCGATTCAACAGCAGAAATTTCTTTTTGGAGCTGACTTTCGGTTTGCGCACAAGCTGTTGCGACCATTAGGCCGAAAATAAGGGCAATAGGTAAAGATTTTATGACCTTCATAAGATGTTAAGTTTTAGATTCCGAATAATATAATTCACGTCGCTTTTTTCGGTTTTTGTTGCAAAAAAGCGGTTGATTTTCGCTTGATCTTTTACGCAATCTTCTCGATTAACTTCCTAATCAACTCGTTTGCCAAAACAGTATACTACTGTTAACCAACGTACTAAAATATATTTATAATCAGAGATTGATCATAATCGGACACCAAATGTTCAGAATCGAACGATACGACAAACATTCCAAAATTAAATATGCAAGCTTAAATCCAAAACAGGAAAAATCACTAGCACTAGCGATTTTTCACTATTCGGGACTTCTGTAAATTTGGAAAAAATCTACTATTATGAAAATGATATTAATCCTATCCAATTTTCTTTGGCAAGGTCCTTTTCGTTTAATTGTGTCCTGAAACCCATATACATAGTAAAATTTATAAATATAACGCAGAAAGCTGATGGGACATCAGGTTACAGCGAATTAAAAAGAAAACCATTAAAAAACCGAGAAATGAGAACCGTAAATAAAAACATACTTGTCAATTTGACAAAGGTGAAGTACGAGCCACCCCAAATAAAAATCGTACATGTTAGAATGGAGGCTGAAATTGCCGCAGGTTCGGCAACAACCAAACCTAATGGCAATGTAAATACGGAGTGGCAAAACATGCCGGAAACATCAACAGACCTCGACTGGTAGCCCACCTGAGCCTGAATATAGGGACGCTACTTGATAAGAATAATTGACTAACAAACTTACTATTAACCGAAATAGAAAAAATGAAGAATAAGATTTTCAACAACAGATTCAATTCTATCTGCGGAATGGCGGCTTTACTTTTTATTGTTTTGTTTGCCCTCGCAGGCTGCCATATAAAAGATGACCATTCTACTGTCTCAGCAGAAAAAGCTGTGGTTAAAGTCAATATACTGGGCAACCATTATGACAATGAAGAAAGTATAGAAAAAAAATCAGCAACAGGACTTCATACCACCGATAATAACAAAGTCCAGTATCAGGAGACCGCTTTCAATGATGAATACACGCTGGTTGCAGAGCTGGCTCCGGCCTACTCGCATGAGTCTATTACGACGAAAGCAGGCATCAAGGCCAGTACAGAAACAAAACCGCTTGATCCGGGAATACGTTATAAAATGGCCGTGTATAATTCCTCTGGGGAATATGTCACTGAACGGGATTATATTCGTGGAAGCGAAAACAGTACCTCCCAATTGAGTTTGGATGCCGGACAAAGTTATACCTTTGTTGCTTACTCCGTAAACAGTGCAACAGATCTTCCTTCGATTACTTTTGCGAATCCAGCAAACAAAACATTAACGACATCAAGTTTAGAGGGACTTTCCGGCAGTACGGACTTTATGTATTTTCGAAAAGACAATATGGTTGTCAGTGGCAACACAGTCAATTATATAGATATTACATTGGCACATAAGATGAGCATGATCACCACAATCATTGATGCTTCGGCGACTGGATATGAGGTTACTGCCATCAGTGCTTCGATTAGTCCTCACTTTCTGACAACGACTATTCAATTATCTAATGGCGTGCCATCGCAAGCAGACCAAGTTGGAAATGTTCCACTTATATTTCAAACGCTCAATACGGCAACTATTGTTTCAAATCCAGTAATCTTGAATGCCACGACCTCTATTGGTAAGTTGAACCTAGCATCTATTACAATTGGACCTCTGACCCCGCAAAATATTATCTCTCTTAATAATTTGGTTATCAGTCCGGGCGTGAAATATGATCTCCGGATCCGTATCAATCCAAAAGATGTTTTCCTGGATCATCAGGGACAAAAAGCAGCGCGTATCAATGGGGTCATCTGGATGCGCTATGACTTGGGTGCCCCAGGTGCCAGCATCAACATCGACCCTGATCAGGATCCTTCAACCATGGATCTCTACGGTAATTTTTATCAATGGGGAAGAATACCAGCAATAGGAACCGCGAACTGGCCCGGTGTAACGAATTGGAGTTCAAATATTGTACAACCAGACAATGCCTGGAATAGTGGTACTGAAAATGCACCCGTAAAAACTGCTGCTGATCCTTGTCCGAGTGGTTATCGTATACCCACCAAAAGGGAAGCCGAATTCCTAATCAGTGGCACAACAGCAAGCAATATCGGGTTATGGGCTGCTAGCCAGTCTAATTACAGTGCTGCAAAAGTTCTGACCAGTATACGGAACAAAAATGTGAAATTGACTCTTCCTGTAGGTGGCCGTGTTAAAACACATGATTATGGAGGTATTTATGGTCCACTGGGCTATGAACATCGCGGACAATTTGCTTATTTCCATACAAGTTATACCGAGGGAAACAATATCTATTATCTACAGGGATCTTCTACGGATACGATGGTAACTACACCCGGAGATAATAATGTTATGAATAAATTTCAGGCTTTTCCGATCCGTTGTGTAGCTGAATAAAGGATTTACCACATTTTTTTGGTCGCCTGAGTCAATTAACCTATAAGAGAGGAGCTGTAGCTCCTCTCTTATAGGTTATGTCCCAAAGTCAGCTTTCCTAATTCAGGTTTTCTCTTGTCTGTTATCTGATAGCTTTTAGTAAAGAGCCACCCTTTCCCAGATATTGCTATGATATTTGTCCGTTTGTCGTTTTCCCCCCTTGAAATTGTCGGATATACGGTCTAAACCCAACATCAAAAATGGATAGATTTGCTTATAAAATTTTAACAATCAGACAAATATGGAAACCAAAAAAACATTAGGACGAATGATGGTAATATTTTTTACATTATTACTATCCTGTCAACAGCAGAAAAACGATCGTACGGACTCTCCGGAAAACAGGTCGACTGCTAAAACAGCCAAACCATCCGAAACGGGTTATGCTGATGTGAATGGATTAAAAATGTATTATGAAGTTTACGGCGAGGGTAAACCTCTTGTATTACTCCACGGATCTTATATGACAATCCCATTGAACTGGTCTCAGGCTATCCCCATGTTTAAAGGTCGGAAAGTAATAGTTGCGGAAATGCAAGGACATGGGCGGACCAGAGACATTGCACGAAAAATCAGTTATGAAGGAATGGCCGATGATGTATCCGGACTATTGAAACATCTTCAAATAGATAGCGCCGACATATTGGGTTATAGCATGGGAGGTGGCGTAGCATTTCAACTGGCTATACGACATCCCGAGCAGGTACGAAGACTTATTGTATTGTCAGGTAGTTATGCACATGACGGATGGTGGCCTGATGTAGAAGCATCCTATTCGTCGATAACGGCGGATATATTTAAAGGTTCGCCAATCGAGAAGCAATACGACAGCCTCGGTAATGATCCAAAACATTTTCCCGAATTTGTAAAGAAAGTGATCAGCATCGATCTGGAGCCCTATGACTGGTCCAAAGACGCTAAGCAAATAAAAGCCCCCTTATTTATGGCCATCGGCGATGCCGATGGAATACAGTATGAACATGCATTGGCATTATTTCGTGCCTTAGGAGGTGGGAAAATGGGCGATATACACGGATTACCCAAATCTCGTCTGGCTATCCTCCCCGGAACAACACATATCGGTATGATGTACCGTATGGATTGGTTAGTTCCGATGATTGATGACTTTCTGAATTCTGATCTGAACACCGCAGCACCGACATTTTAGTGCTTTTTGACAGATCCGTATAGCATTTATATCATCAACGTAAAAGAGTCGCCCCCAAGGGGTTGACTCTTTTCCCATCGTTGACTTATACTTTTTTTGTGACGTCTACTGTAAGGTTTCCAGATAACATTCATGCTATTATTGTTATTAATGCGTATTAAAACAATCAGCTTTTCAAAGGGACATTTCACCATGCTTTCTTGGTATAAATTTTAAATGGCCCTTAAATCTTTTTAAAAATTTAATATATATTTATGTATCTAAAACGAATACATGTTAGAAAATTTCGCATTCTATCTATTTTTGGTTCTGTTGATTACCATGCTCATTATGCTGGCAAAAAAAATCCAGGTAGCTTATCCTGTTTTGCTTGTATTGGCGGGACTTTTAATAAGTTTTATTCCGGGAGTACCAGCTATAAAAGTAGAACCTGAATTAATATTTATTATTTTCTTACCACCATTATTGTATGAAGCGGCTTGGTCAACCTCTTGGAAGGAACTTTGGCGATGGCGCCGGATTATTTTTAGCTTTGCTTTTGTGGTGGTATTTTTCACCGCATTATCAGTAGCGGTTTTCGCGAACTACTTTATTCCTGGATTTTCTTTAGCCCTTGGATTTTTATTGGGAGGAATCGTTTCTCCTCCTGACGCTGTGAGCGCCGGTGCAATATTAAAATTTGTGAAAGTACCGAAGAGGCTGGCTTCAATTCTTGAAGGCGAAAGCTTGCTGAATGATGCTTCCTCGCTGATTATTTTCCGTTTTGCGATGATAGCTGCTGCCACAGGTCAATTTGTATGGTATGAGGCCGCAGGAAGCTTTGTCTGGATGTGTGTCGGTGGTGTAGGTATCGGACTTGGACTTGCCTATATTTTCTTGAAAATGCACAAGATTCTACCAACAGATTCCAATACAGACATATTGCTCACTTTTATCGCGCCATTTTCAATGTATCTGGTCGCCGAGGAGCTGCATGCTTCCGGCGTTTTGGCGGTGGTAAGTGGTGGTCTATTTCTCTCCTACCGCAGCCACGATTTTTTGAGTAGCGCTTCTAGAATACGTACTGTAACGGTTTGGGAAAGTTTTTGCTTTTTGCTGAACGGAATTGTCTTTATGCTCATTGGTTTGGATCTGCCTGAAATTGTAAACGGTTTGGGCGATACTGATATCACTACCGCAATCGGTTATGGAGTTGCGGTTACTGCTGTTCTGATTATTGTAAGAATCTTCGCTGGCTATGGCGCGGTGATTACCACTTTAGTGATGAGAAATTTCATCACCGTGGCCGATGCACAGTCTCCGGGCTGGAAAACACCACTGATCATTGGCTGGACAGGAATGCGCGGTGTCGTTTCCTTAGCCGCAGCACTTTCAATTCCCCTTACCTTAGAGAACGGTACACCTTTTCCGCAGAGAAACCTGATCCTTTTCATCACATTCGTTGCTATCCTGTTAACATTGTTGGTACAGGGGCTCACTCTTCCTTTTTTATTAAAGAAATTTCCACCGATAGACCGGGATTTCGTACGGACAGAAAAGGAGATTGATTACGAAATTCAAAACAAACTTGCTCAGGTAGCGGTAGAGAAAATCCGTAAAGATTATGCCGACAAAATAGATAGCTTTCCGACTTTGAAAGACCAGCTGCAGAAATATGAAAATCAATTGACCAGTTCAGAAATCATCATTAACTATGCCGAGTATCGAAAAATCTATATCGATATCCTGGAAGCTCAGCGGATCTGGTTAATCAATAAAAATCGAGAAGAGCTTCTGTTGGACGAAGAAATCATTCGAAAACATCTTCGTTTACTTGATCTTCAGGAAGAACGAATGAATATGAAAAGTTAATCGTAATTTGGATCTCAGTTCTACTCATTCTACGCTTAAAAATACGATTGGATCAATGTTTTTAAGCGTAGAATGAGCTTAACCTATTTCCGTAACGATTAATTATGCGGACGGATATTCACCACATCGATATGACACCAAAAATGGGTAAGACAAAACTAACCTATAGAGAAACCCAGGAGGTCATAAAAAATGCAAAAAAGAATTACATAGATGCTGCGATAGCGTTCATTGAAAACACAAAAAATCTTTAGTAATTATTTTCTTAGTCTATATGAGGGTACCACTTAGTCTTTCCGGCAAGGGGTTTTATTTATCAAGAATAATCCAACAAGTTCTTTTGAGCGGCTTTTTATCTAATAATCTCCAGGGAGTTCGATCCTTTGGGCATATACAACAGCATATCGACAAAAGTTTTTCTATTTAGGCCGTTTTTATCGATGTCTTCATAGCCTAACAAAGATTCACCCCTATTAGCGCCCTCCCGCGATTCTAGCCGAACCAGTCGGCCATCTCCGTAAAATTTCAGATCGTAATTCTGGAGCGAATAAAATGTACGTGAATTTCGCGTTGAAGTTGATAAAGTTGTTGCAACGGACTTCCCCTTCCTACCCTTTGTCGTTTGGAACTTAGTAATAATATCTTTGGGGAAGTACAAGGATTGATACCATTCCGCATCCGCCTTTAGGAATTTTGTATTTAGATCATCGTCTTCCTTGTTTTCAAAAGCAGATAACATCTGTCTATAGAAGCTGAGAACCTGCTGTTCTAACTGTACGCGATCCAATTGGGTCAAATCCTGCCCATTTGTCCATCCCTTGAGCTGATAAGGAACATCGGCTTTAAAGTGAATATCTTTTTTGTACGTTTTCAATTTCGCTAAATCTGTTGTTTCATTAGCAGTTTTATACAAAACAATTTCTTCCGGAGTCTTCAAATTACCACCTTTATCCCAACCTGTTTTCTCAATTTTAAGGGAAAATTTGCTACCGTTTTCGAGATACTGTTTGACCGTGCCTTGGCCATCGTAACCAGGATAAAGCGCTATAGTAACCTGTTGTTGACCACTTTTAAGGATATATGGATTGATATCCACTCTCGCCATTCCAGGCCTTTGATCAAAATTCGAATAAACAGGACAGCCATTCATCAGAATACTGAAACTCAAAACACTTTCGACCTCCAGCTGGTACAGTGGCTCTTGCTTGAACCGATGAACCTTTTCAGAAAGATAGCTTATCCGATCGCCGCTTGACATTACCTTATCTTTTACCTCCTGCGCACATCCACTGACATACAATATTGTAAACAGTAAAGTCGTTGTTATTTTATTCATATCTATCGTATTACGAGGGTACAAATTAACACGCTATTTATCATTTTATAGAGAACCTTTTAATATCCGTCACGGTCTATTTACTATCTGCAAAAACTCCACAAAGTATTTTCCTGAAGCTTTCAATGCTCCCCTCTAATTAATTTGGGTATGCATAGATGACCTATTTTGTAGCGGACACTTTTGATCAAATAAAAAAGAAGGGAATGTCAATTACACTGTTCTATTTAGAAAGTCATGCTATAGGCTCTCGACCAAGTGCCAACCTAATAACAGGCCAATAATGAGAAAGCAAGCCGACATCAAAGCAATTCCGTACGAACCGTAAGTAAAGTTCTCCGCTTCAATCTGTTTGGCCACTTTCCTATATTTGATATAAGCCAATACAACAGTAACAGAACCTATAAGAACGATGGAAACACCAACAATCCCAGAATATTCGGGTTCAATATCCATGGTCTTTTTTGAGTTGAGCATTAAGGTTACCTGCTGTATAAACAACGAAAACTTAACGACGACAAAACCAAATCCCATGATACCCAAGCTGGTGGTTATCCAGGCTAAAAAAGTGCGCTCATTGGCCAAATGATCATTGATTTTTTTTGAATTATTCTTTTCTATCATATCCTAATAAGTACTGTTTAAGACTTCACATATTCTCGCTATTGTGATTTCGTACATAAACCATTATCTGGCGCTTATTGTTTAGAATGAGGATAGAAAATAAATAGCTACGACAATACCTTTTTCAATCAAGGAATAAATTTCCTCACTAAGAGAAAAATACTTAGTTGCAGTGTTTTTTTGCGGTTAATGCCGCAAACTTTACGGATTCGGCATTTGAAAACTACGGGTATGATACAAATACGGTCTTTTGGGTACAGCTTTTGATTTACAAAAGGAAAACAATATACCACCTTAATCATAATACTTAATATGGAAAATAATATAGAACAACAAGCAAAAAAAATGGGACTAGAAAAGGGATATTATCTATTATTGATGGCTATTTTGGATATCCCGGTAAATAACGAGAAAGAAGAAACAAAAAAGGCCTAGGTATTATGCAAAGAATCGTTATTATAAGCACTTATCCACCCCAGGAATGTGGATTGGCAACGTTCTCAAAAGATCTTAAACAAGGCATGAGCGCGGACAAAGATATTATCGTGGATGTAATCGCCGTTTCAAAATCTGGCATTGAACAGTTCGATCCATCAGTACGCTTTGTTATAGATAAGGAAAGGCTAGACAGTTATATCCAAGCCAGCCATATTATCAATGCGGAGTACGACTATTGTATTGTACAGCACGAATATGGAATATTCGGTGGTGCTGACGGGGTATTTATCAATCAGCTGGTCAATCATTTAACTATACCTTTGTTAACTATATTTCATACCATATTACAATCGCCCTCATTGCGTCAAAAGGAAATTATGGAAGCGCTTCTTATAAAATCGCAAGCCGTGGTAGCCTTATCGCCAAAGGGAAGTGAATTGTTAAACGAGCTATTTCCGATGGTTGACCCTAAAAAAATCAACGTTATACCACATGGTGTACCACAATTTGACTACAGACAGGGTCTATCAAAGTATCGATTGGGTCTTCAGGATTATTTTGTGATGATGACTTTTGGATTGATCGGCCGAAGTAAAGGACTTGAGTACGCCATCCGCTCATTGGAAGGCCTAGATTTACCAAATTTCAAATATCTCATTGTCGGCAAAACACATCCGAATGTATTAGCCCACGAAGGTGAATCCTATCGGTTTGAATTAAAAAGTCTGGTAGAACAGTTGCAATTGCAAGATAAAGTGGTTTTTGTGGACGAATTTTTAACGGATGAGCAGTTAAAAGAATATTTAACTGCTTGTGATATTTACTTGTCTCCTTATCAACATGAACAACAGATCAGTAGTGGTACCCTATCTTTTGCTGTTGGCGCGGGAGCCGCTGTTATATCAACACCTTATTGGCATGCAGCAGATCTTCTGAAAGATGATCGGGGAATTCTGACACCATTCAATGATATCAAAAAAATGGGTCAGCATATCAAATTACTCTATAAGTCTCGGCGATTACTTGCCTGGCATCGCTTCAAAGCCCGTAGTTACGGGGAACAGACAACCTGGAAGATGGTCGCTAAATCATATATAGCACTTTTATCGACATTGACCACACCAATAAGGTCTTTAGTCCACTATAAGGATTATCACTCGTTTGATTTAAAGCAAGAAGCATAGGGAATAGGAGCAGTCCACAAAAAGGACTGCTCCTTATATTTTGTCTAATCTTTTAAAATGATTTTTCTAAGGTCAAACAAAATGCCTGTAGGGCTTTCGTAGTATACGTAAACTGAGCCTCTTCAGCTACGGTTTGCGGATCCAGCTCAACTTTTTCGGTAATTAAAACCTGACCTTGGTAAGCGATTGAAAAAAAGGCATATAGTTTTCCTTCTGATTCGGGCACAATCGTTGCATAACCCGTGGTCGCAATGCCCCATCCCGTCTGAAATAACGTAGTTATCCTAGCCGCCATTTGTTCTGTAATCCCCGGAGAGACACAATCACATTGCTCGGCTTCCTTGACATCGACTTGTAATAAACGAGTCTTTTCTTCGATAGTATATGCTGTAATGCCTCCAGCAAATACATCTGTCGCATTTTCCATCTGCGCGCAGGCAAATTGCAAAATACCCGCTGTGACACTCTCAGCCACGGCTAAACGCTCCTGACGAGCAAATAGCGAATCCTTAATTCGCTTGAGCAATACCTCGGAAAACTGTATTTTGTCCATACTTGTTTGAATTGAACTTCAGAAATTATCTCTTTCTTACTGGAATAACTGTTCCACAAATATCGGCACTATAAAACGGTATAAATTCTGATCTCAGGTGTATCTACAGCAAGGGATTTTAATGCGACAAGGATATCGTTATTGAACAACTCGGTCGATAGGAAAACGTGAGCGTCTTCTGCTGTATCAAAAACATGCAATAGCTGAACATGCTCATCTCCAACGAGTAGTTCCATTGCGATCGCGCCTTTTATCTGATCAAGAAACGCGTCCTGAAATTTGTCATATATGCCTGTTACTGCACCTTTTTCACTAGGATTGATTTTTAAGGTTATTTGTAAATACGCTTTTGCCATTGTGTTCTTTTTTTGAGTTTATCCTTCTTGAATAAAAGGGAAACAATATATCGTAGATTATTCAACTTTAGTAAATAGAAACTTTAACAGATAACCGTAGTCAGCAGCAGATCGTTTGTTTTTTTTATTATAAAACAATCATCAAACGGCTGTTGTTCTTAGTGAAAAATATATCAATATTATGGGAAATTTATTATACATCATTGCCGTCATTTTGGTAATCATTTGGGCAATCAGTTTTTTTGGAGGTTATGCGACAGGAAATATAATCCACATCTTGTTGGTCATCGCAATTATAGTTGTGTTATTACGGGTAATCCGGGGTGCGGCTTGATTGAATTATCTAAAAGCTGGGAAACTTTGAAACTGGCTTTTAGATAACTTTATGTTTAAAATTAAGGCTCCAACAAAAGAGCTTCTTAAAAAATGTCTTTGCAATATTAAAAGATAGCACTATGATACAAATGACACAAGTGATTATTCACGCAGCACGATTAGGAAACATTGCGGTACTACAAGAACTTATCCGACAGGATATTGATTTGAATTGTCGTGACGATAAAGGCTATACGCCATTAATTATTGCCTGCTATAATAATCAAATTCAAGCTGCACGAGTTTTGTTGGAAGCAGGTGCGGACGTTAACGCTCAAGATCTGGGAGGGAATACTGCGCTTATGGGTGTTGCTTTTAAAGGATATAAAGACATTGCGGAACTTTTAATCCACTATGGCGCTAATTTAGACCTACAGCATGGAAATGGTGGAACAGCGCTTATGTTTGCTGCCATGTTTGGCAGAAACGAGGTATTACAACTTCTGTTGGAAAAAGGGGCGAACAAAACCTTATTGGATGTGCGTGGACTTTCGGTTATGGATCTAGCGGTACAACAAGGTAATGAAGCCGCCATTACAATATTGCAAAACTAAATAAGTATTTCAAAGTAAAGCCCGCTTAAAACGGGCTTTACTTTTGTATGGCAAATTTGCATTAAGCTGGCACCTGCCGCAGTTTTTCACGTTCCCAAAATCGGTGTTTTGCAATTGCTTTTATAAACTGATCCGCCAAGATAGCGGGATCCTCTCCAATAAAAACTCCATCAGCCAATGTCGGAACTTCAGAACTTTCAGCCGGCAATTTTTCGAAAAAATAAGTTTGCCGCAAGATCTCCTTTGCTTCGGCGTCAATCGCGATTGCCTTACAGTGCTTGAAAGCTTCATTCAAGAAATGGATCGCATCGGGTTCTCCTGCCAGTGTTGCTACACTACGTTTTCCTCCAGGCACATATACCGCATCGTATAAGACGGATGCTCCGGTCAATAAGCTCTCTTCCACCAATATCTTTGACTTGTTAGATGCAATTATTTCACCGTGTTTAGGAGCAATAACATGTACAACGGCACCCTCTCCCATTAGCAGTTCTGTAACCTTCATTAAGGATTCCCCATTTACGCCATCCGCAGCAAGTACAGCAACTTTTCGACTCCGAATGGTATTTTTAACTGTGTTTTCCATACTCAAAGCATTGGATTTCTCCAGGGTTGCTTTCACCTGAATAGGCTCATAATCGGCTGGATTACCATCAGCGGGGATACTGTGATTAATAGGTTGTTCTGGTTTTTGGGGCAGCTTGAGTCCCAGTCCAGCTGCCACTTTAGTAGCCAATTCTACATCTACCAGTGACAGGATACCAATCATACGCTGGCGTAAAGAGACAGCTTTAACCTTTCCTAATTCAAAACGAAAGGCATCGATCAGATGATTTTTTTCGGGTTCGGACTGGCTATGGAAAAATAACCGTGCCTGGCTAAAATGATCGCGGAAGCTCGCGCTTCTGCCTCTTATTTTTTTAGCATCGATGCGTTCTTGATAGCTCGTAAAACCTCCCTCGGCTTCTTTAACCTGAGCCGGATCATTGTTACCCAAAGAATTTGGCCCATAACTCGTCTTACCTCTGTCAATGCGCTGACGCATAAATCCATCACGCTGATTGTTATGTGATGGGCTTATGGGCCGATTAATCGGGATCTCGTGAAAATTAGGACCGCCCAGGCGTATCAGCTGAGTATCTGTATACGAAAATAGCCGCCCCTGGAGCAAGGGGTCATTTGTGAAATCTATTCCTGGCACGATATTCCCGACATGAAAAGCACTCTGCTCTGTTTCGGCAAAAAAGTTATCGGGATTTTTATTGAGGGTCATCTTTCCAATCCGCTGGACAGGCACCAATTCTTCAGGCACAATTTTCGTCGGATCCAATAAGTCAAAATCAAATTTAAATTCATCGGCTTCAGGAATAATCTGTATACCTAGCTCCCACTCTGGAAAAACCCCGCTTTCAATTGCCTCCCATAGATCACGCCGATGAAAATCGGGATCCTTCCCCGAGATATTTTGCGCTTCATCCCAGGCTACAGAATGAACACCGAGCAAAGGTTTCCAGTGGAATTTCACAAAATTTGACTCCCCCTTTTCATTAATAAGCCGGAAAGTATGTACACCAAAACCTTCCATCATCCGATAACTCCGCGGGATAGCACGGTCACTCATGAGCCACATGACCATATGGGTAGATTCGGGCATTAAGGAAATAAAATCCCAAAACGTGTCATGCGCCGAAGCCGCCTGAGGAATTTCGTTGTCAGGCTCAGGTTTTACCGCATGCACGAGATCCGGAAATTTCAAGGCATCCTGAATAAAAAATACAGGCATGTTGTTGCCCACCAAATCAAAGTTACCCTCTTGCGTGTAAAATTTAACCGCAAAACCACGTACATCACGAGCAAGGTCTGTTGAGCCTCTGGAACCTGCGACAGTTGAAAAACGTACAAAAACGGGAGTTTCGATTTCAGTGTTATTCAAAAAGCCAGCCTTTGTTAAATTACCCAACGATTTATATAACCTGAAAATACCATGCGCTCCCGCCCCACGGGCATGTACCACACGTTCAGGAATACGTTCATGATCAAAATGGGTAATTTTTTCCCGGAGAATAAAATCCTCCAATAGCGTGGCACCCCGCTCGCCAGCTTTAAGCGAGTTTTGATCATCATTGATCCTAACGCCCTGATCTGTTCTCATCTGTTCACCACTTGCATCAGAGATATGCTGGTTTAATGATCTTATTTTTTCATTTTCAACCTGATTTTCTGCTTTTTCAATGCGTTCTCTTTTCTTCGTCATAATAGATTTTGTTTTATTACTCGATGGATAGAATTGTTAAAATGACCTGTGGTCTCTCTTATGAACTCATCCTGAAAAGAAATCGTTTTGTTTAATTCTAAAGTAAGTTGTGTGTCACTGGCTTTGTCTTCTCATAACACTGCTGGGCTAGCAGAACACTAAATACTAATTTTAAAATTTTTGTCGGTCGCAAGAAGGATAATACTAAGCATACACATTAGTAATGAATTATAATAATGATTATATTCCTGATGAGCCATATGTGCCGTAAAAGCACCAATCGCAAATGGAAATAAAAGTAAAATTCCTACTGTTTTGAATTCTGGTTTGTACAAACCTATAAGAAGTAATATAACACCCAGCAACTCGCCTATTCCAATGCCTAATGTCCAGGTTTTGTTAAACCCCAAAGAATCCATACTCTGCATCATGGACTGTTTCTGAAAAACTTTAAATAAGGAAGCATAACCAAATACATAGAGGTAATAGGCGTAGCTCAACCAATGAACGATAGATTTTATTGTTTCCATTTTTATACTTTATAAGATGAGCTACAAATTTCTTTATTAAATTGCATCAATAACAGTACGCACGAAATTGTATGATACCAACAGAAAAGTAAGTATGAATAACAGAAAAGAAAGCTCCACAAATAATATCAACGAAACTTTCTGGAAAGGGCATTGTGGCATCGCTTTCACTTTATCCGCAATTGGGGGAAGATGGAAAATAAATATCCTCTCCTATCTCCTACATGAAGAAAGGTTGCGTTATGGTGAATTGCGAAAAAGACTTGTCGGTATTTCAGAGCGCATGCTGATTGCCAAATTGAAAGAACTTGAGCAGGATAAACTGATCAATCGGATCGTTTATCAACAAGTACCACCCAAAGTAGAATATGAACTAACAGCATTGGGGCGTTCATTGGAAAAAATTTTAGTACTTATGGATGAATGGGGCGAGACAAATATGTAAGCTACAGATTCTGTAAATTCAGAAACTGTAGCTTAGTGCTGTAAGCGTCGATCCAATCCCAGCTTTTAGCAGACCGTGGGCCTAATTTTTAGAAAGTGCATAAAGTGCAAAAGTCCCCAACCAATGGGAGCCCATATAGTCATCCTTGGAGGTGATATTTGGTAATGAATATTTTAAGTGCTTATTGGCGAGACCATGTAGATGATTCAGCTCAGGCAGTGCCTTAGCAATACCATTTAAACAGGTGGCCCGGCTAAAATTCAATCCATCCAAGTGAACTAGATGCCCATCTGTACGATCTTTTACAATGCCGGGTTCCAAATTAAAGTCTGGATTAAAAAGCTCCGGAAGAAAGTCCTTTAGCCATTTGCGATATTCATCTTGCCCCAAAACCGCACTCATGCATAGCGCCTCTTCAAGACAAGGGGAAAGAAAATCACTACCGCTAGGCTCAAAGGAAATATTACAATTTTTGTCATGGTCATATAACCTTACCGCATTTGTCGTTAATGATTTTTCAAAGGCAACATTATTGGTTCCCCTTGCATAATCTAAAGCCAGCGAGAGACCAAAAGCTGAATTATCATGATAGCCAGTACGAATTGGATACACCAATTTCGGCAAATATTCCTGATAGGCTTTCATAATATGTTTTGCCATTGGATCCAGAATTTTTGCCCAGCGTTCCGCATCGGGATCTTTCCAGGTCAATAACTCTTTTTGCAGTTGTAATAACCAGGCCCAACCGTAGGTGCGCTCAAAGTTTTTATTATTTTTATCTTGAAAGAATGCTAATTCTGTTGCCGCATTTTCTGCTGTAATAATCTGATTGAGCTGCTTCCGGATCAGGCCAGACTTGTCTAGATCAGGAAATTGTTTCAAAATTCGGACAATTGACCAATAGCCATGAACAGAAGAGTGCCAGTCAAAACAGCCGTAAAAAATTGGATGTAGCGCGCGTGGCCCTTTTAGATCTTTGTCACTTCCGAGTACCTGTCCCAATTTGTTCGGATATTCAACTTCAATACAATGCAAGGGCAAGGTAAGCAAATGTCTTGCTTGCGCACTATCCAATTGTATCGGCGCATTGTTTGTACTATGATTTACTTTGATCGCCGAGTTATTGTGGCAAGAAATGGCCAATACCGAACTACAAATCAGTCCTATTATTCTTTTCATTTTTTAAGTTTTTAATCTATCTCTCAATAAAGTTATCCTATTTATGAGGTTTTACGCAACTTTCTCCTCGTTCAAACCGTAAACTACCTGTGTTTATAATGCACTGTTATATCATTCTCCAACTGAGGCTTCCTGAAGCAGCTGAGTTACCAAAATAGGAACCGCAACAGTCGCGGCCTCCTCAAAGCATTTTATACGCCCCAATCTTGTGCTATCCGGAATCTGCTTGTCTATCAAAAATGAGCGGCAATAGCTTGGTGCAAATTGTCGCAGTCCGGCCGCTGGATAAACCTGCAGGGAAGTTCCGATGATGATTAGGATATCTGCTTTAGAAACATAGGCCATTGCCCGTTCAATCTCTGGAACAGCCTCTCCAAACCACACGATATTCGGTCGCAATTGACTGCCTTTTTCGCAAAGATCTCCCATCTTTATTTCATCCCCCTCAATGGGGTAAATCAAACGATCGTCAATGGACGACTTGGATTGATCCAATCGACCGTGTAAATGTATAATCTTTGTAGATCCGGCCTGCTCATGCAACAGATCTACATTCTGCGTAATGATGGTGACCTGGTAGGCCGACTCTAACTGCTGCAAAGCGAGATGCGCTGCATTTGGTTTTGCGGCTAACGCTGCCTTCCGTCTAAGGTTGTAAAATTGCTGAACAAGTGCTGGGTTTTTCTTCCAGCCTTCAATAGAAGCAACAGCCATCACATCATGTCCTTCCCATAATCCATTTGCATCCCTAAAGGTTGGTATCCCGCTTTCAGCTGAAATACCTGCTCCGGTTAAAACAACAATATTTTTCTTTTCCATTTGCTTGCTTAGTCCCTAAAAATAAATAAATCTATTGGGTTCGAAAGGATACTTTTTAGATAATAAACAAATACACTATTCTTTTAGCAATTTAGTAGCATAGTCATCGGGAAGTTCCAGTCGGATCGAATCTTTACTAGTAGCAGCTTTTCGGTTCATCTCATCAAAAGAACGTTGATAGTAGACAAAAGCCTTATTGGGGATATGCAGATCTTTTGCTTGTTTTACAGCAAAATGATAACGGTTGTCTGACAGCTTAACATGTTTATAAATGCGATAGGTTACAATTTGAATCTGCACCTTGTCAAATTTAGGTATCGCCTTCAAATCAGCCGGTTCATAAAAGTATTTTTTATTGAAATACATAAATTCATCTGATTTGGCCAGTCGTTCCAAACTCATTTTTCCTTTAACCACTTCATTCGTCAGCGAATCTGCACGTTGTCGCTCCACTTTATTGCCATCTCCCGCAGTACAGGAAATACATAGCACGGCCGTAGACAGCGCTATAAGAGAGGTATATAATAGACTCATCGTCCTAAGTTAGCATAAAAATAATTCCCGCCATAACAGCGGCAACAAAAATTATTTTGACTGGATAAAAAAGCCCAAGATGCTATCATCTTGGGCGCCAATATTTTGTTTAGCAGCGATTAAAGGTTATTTTCAATTGCGCCAACTTTCTCACGGTGCAATGCCAAGGGTGAGTCCAATAGTACGGCAATAACAGTCATATTTTTATCCAGGCGTTCCTTTGGTGCCTGAATATAAACGATCCCCGGAATACTGCTCCAGTATAATTTATTGAAAGTTTCATGATTGATCATAGAACCTTCTCCTACCAACCGAATCCGTGCAATCCCATTCTTTATTCCTTTTAACGCGATGGGTCCTGTCGGTGTCCCTTCGACAAAAAGATAGAGGGTCTGACGATCTTTGGAAACTGCGCTTAATCCTTCATAATGTCCCTCCGGCAGTCCTTTTCCAGTTTCATAAAGTGCTTCGGCATGATTTTTTATCCAATCTAATACAGTTGGGTTTGTCAGATTTCCTGTCGGCAGCTTGGTTTCCAAACCGTCTAAAGTCAAACCGGAATGATCAAAAATATTTTTTCCATCGTGCAGGGTTGATGCGATCTGATTTAAAGCGGTAACAGTATGCTTATTATTTAACACAGATACCAAACTTACCGCTTTTTCCTGCGGGGTTTGCCACTGAACCTTATCCTTAAATTCCACTGCCAATACTGTGACATCCTGATCGAAGTTCACTTTCGTCAGATCCAACTGGATCGTTGCATCGGAAGCTGTTGCCGTCACCTTCGAAGCCGCATCCCCGACAACGGAAATCCGTTGAACGGAATTATTCAGCAATCCCTTAAGTTGCAATTGTGTTTTCTGCTCATATACATAGAGATAAAGGGTTTTTCCATCTTTTGATAAAGCGGACTTACCGTTATAATTTTCGAATGGGATACCTGCTCTAGTTCCATAAATAGCGGCTGCGTGTTTATTCGTCCATCTACCCAGCTGCTTCAAAATATTTATCTGCTCTTCTGGAATGCTCCCATCCGCTTTTGGACCAATATCCAAAAGGAGATTGCCCCCCATGGAGATGCAATCGACCAACGTACGGATAATCATATTGGGTGATTTGTATTTCTTATCAAAAGGCTGATATCCCCAAGAGTCATTCATGGTATAGCAAAGTTCCCAGAATTTAGCGTCCGGCCGGGTTACTGGAATGCCTTGCTCAGGAGTCTCGTAATCGCCATGGTGATTCAAACGCGAATTAATAATGATATTGGGGTTATATTTGCGCAACAGTGATAAAGTTTCCTTAGATTTCCACTCCTCAGCACTATGTTCCCAATCCCCATCAAACCAAATCAATTCGGGTTTATATTGTTGTGATAACTCGCTTAACTGTTTTTGATAATATTCAACATAATGGTTCCAACGATCGGGCTCCTTAGCCAGTTCGTAGCGTTTTCTTGCACGGGTAAATACGTCGTAATAAGGATGGCTCCAGTCTGGTAAAGAATAGTAGAGACCGGTATGTAGCCCCTCCTGTTGGATAGCCTCTATAAATGGTGTAATAACATCCTGTTTGGCAGCGGCATCTTTCACCGTGGTGATGGCTTTGTCCGCTTTGGTATTCCATAAAGAGATTCCATCATGATGTTTTGTTGTAATGACGCTGTACTTCGCCCCAGCTTGTTTGATCAATTTAGCCCATTCGCTTGGCTTATAGTTTTTGGCGGTAAAACCATCAAGCTGTTTGATATAATTATCGTGGTTAATATAATTATTGAAGAAAGACCATGATTCTGAGATACCATCAACGGAATATATCCCCCAATGAATAAAAACACCCAGCTTGGCATCCTCAAACCACTGCATTTTTTGAGCTGACGTTGTGTTCTGTGCGCTGACGTTGAAACATGCCGACGCTAAAAGAACAAAAAGAGAAACCTTTTGAAACTTCATAAAGTTAAATTATCGAGTACATAACGAGTTTAAGCCAGTAAAATACATATAAATCGTCATAATTTTATCGTGTAAGCGATAAATTACAGCGAAAACGCTTATGCTAAACCGAATAAATCATTATACAGATTGTCAGGATGTCGCAGGGAGTCCGCACAATTATAATTGTATTTAAACACAAATTTATCTAAGTTTGGAAGGTATGATCGAATTATATACAGACGGGGCATCCAGTGGAAATCCGGGCCCAGGGGGGTATGGAACCATCTTAAGGACTATCTATACAGGCGACAACGAGGCATTCAAAGGCAAATTAATTGAAAAAGAATTCTCTGGAGGATATAGAAAAACGACCAATAACCGTATGGAATTGATGGCCGTCATAGTAGGCCTCGAAGCGTTAAAAAACTTAAATCAGAACGTTACGGTTTATTCTGATTCCAAATATGTGATCGATGCTATTGACAAAAATTGGGTATATGGATGGATCCAAAAAGGCTTTGCAGGTAAAAAGAATAAAGACCTTTGGATGCGTTTAATGAATGTTTATAAACTGCACAAGGTCAAATTAGTGTGGGTAAAAGGCCATGCCGGACATCCCTTGAACGAGCGTTGTGACCGTTTGGCAGTGGCTGCGTCCAAAGATAAAGCCAATTGGAAGATTGACACGGTATTTGAAGTCGAAGAAAATAAATAGAACGGTACGGTTTCAACAGTCAGGTTGAGCAATGACTTAATATTAGCCGAATATAATTCGGATATAGAAAGGCACCAGACCCAATGGACCATGGTGCCTTTTTATTGGAATATAAACTGTATCGTTTAAATCGCATTCAATCGGATTACAGAAATGCTGTTTTATTTGAAAATTTATTTTCTAGAAACGAAATGCTGGTGCTGCAATTTCCTGTACCTTACTTTCCCTAAACTCCTTCATACTGACCGGCTCTTTACTTTCTAATTCGGCAAAATCCACTACCCCGTTTTCCTTGGCCCAGCGAAAATAAGCCGTGGATAGTCGGGACACAACGTCGTGATGCTTGGCGGCAATATCTTTTCGTTCTGTCGGATCCTGTTCCAGGTCATATAGTTCCCATTTGTAGGAAGGCCATGTGGACACCAGTTTCCACTTTCCTATCCGTGCTGCACGATTCCCGGCCCGTTCCCAAAAAAGACCTTCTTCGCGCTTTACAGTATCCTCTTGATTAAAAAGGACTGGAAGTAAGCTTTTCCCGGGGAGATTATTTGCCTGATGCCCTTGAAATTCCTTGGGATAAATAGCTCCGGCGAGTTCATAAAAAGTTGGCGCCAAATCAATGATATGGCCAGTTCCCTTTTTCACGCCTTTTGCAATCTTCCCGGGAAACCAGGCGATAAATGGGGCATTGATTCCACCTTCGTAGGTATTATCTTTAAATGCCTTGAATGGTGTATTTGATGCATAGGACCAATTTTTGCTTTGTGATTCAAACGAACCTACGGTGCCCACTGGTCCACTGTTTAACCGGGCACCATGGAACCAGCGAACCAAGTCCTCCGCAGGTGCACCATTATCGGACAGGAACACAATTAGCGTATTGTCTAATTGTCCATTTTCTTTGAGCTTTTGCAGCAATTTACCGATGGTCTGATCCAAGCGATCGACCATTGCAGCGAACACTTCCATTTTCCTGGCCCACAACTGCCTTTGGTCAAAGGATAAACGTTGCCAATCGTAAATATCTTCGTCTGCAATAGAAAGTGTTGTTGTTTGATCGACGATCCCCAGCTCTTTTTGGCGCTCAAAACGTGCCCGACGAATACTCTCCCAACCTTTATCATACCGTCCTTTGTACTTCGCAATATCCTGCGGCAAAGCCACTAAAGGCCAATGCGGTGCAGTATGCGCCAAATATAGAAAGAAGGGCTTGTCCTGACCTTTGATCTGATCCAGAAAACCTTCGGCCTCTCGATTGATGATCTCTGTAGAAAAGGAACTCTCCAAGGGATAGCCTGCGGCATCTGTCGCTCCTTTAAAGGTTGGAGCGCCCGAATCTGAATTCTTCTCTTCTTTCGGAAAAACCAAGTCGAAACCGCGGTCCCAGGGTAGGCTCTTCCCTTTTCCTGACACATGCCATTTGCCCGAGGTCGCTGTAATGTATCCATTTGAGCGAAGAACTTCAGCAATGGTCAATGATTCGGCGTTGATATAACCTTGATAGGCTGGTAAGCCCAAATCATTGGAAAAATAACCTACTCCGGCCTTATGCTGATACTGACCGGTAATCAGTGATGCGCGTGTCGGGGCACAGATGGAGTTGTTATAAAATTGTTTTAGACGTATTCCCTCGTTAGCTAAACGATCCAGGTTAGGAGTTTCGATTTCCGAACCATAGGCACCTAAATCGGAGTACCCCAGGTCGTCGGCGAGAATCAGAATAATATTAGGCTTTTTTTCTTGTGCCAAAAGAGCACCTGCCCATCCCAAAATAAGGGCGATACATAGTGTTACTTTTTTCATCTATTTAAATTATTTGTTCATCAATAATGTTTAGATTGAGGTATGTCCGCTGTCTTTGGCGGTATACATGTTAAGTTTCATGGGTATCAATGCACTTTTTTACACGTTTTAGATATGTCATGAAGTTTTTCGCCGGCCCACTTTCTAGGCCTAACGAAATTGGTTGTTTGTTTTCAGCAGATTATAGTCCACGACACCATTCTGCTGTGCCCATATTTTATAACGTGCTTCGAGGTCTTGGACAATTGCTGGATATTGTTCTGCAACATTCTTATTTTCCCCTCTGTCTTCATCAATATTGTAAAGCTGTGGCTTATTCCCATCTTTGAATAAAGACACAAGTTTCCATTTACCATATCGCACAGCTTTATTACCTGCACGTTCCCAAAACAGTGGGCTTTGACGGTCAATCTGATTTTTATCAGTGCGCAACAATTCGCGCAGACTAAGGCCTGGTAAAGGATTGATGGTTGAATCCCCTTGTGTTGACGGGTATTTTGCTTGTGCAAAATCATATAGCGTAGGTGCTATATCAATCAGGTGCCCCGTCCCCTTTTTAACGACGTTGGCTTTCACTTCCTTTGGGAACCAGACAATGAAAGGTGCCCCGATTCCCCCTTCATAGGGGTTATCCTTATAGCTTCGTAAAGGGGAATTCCCTGTTTGGGACCAGTTGCTATTTTGCATATCATAAGAACCTGGCAAACCTACAGTCTCTGTATTTCGGGAGGTGTAGATTCGGTTGCGCTCTCCACCCTGGGCTCCATTGTCGGACAAAAAGATGATGATCGTATTTTTGTCTTTCTTGAGTTCTTTTAATGTTTGCCTGACTTTTCCAATACTTTGGTCCACCCGATCGACCATGGCGGCAAACACCTGCTGTCGACGTTGCCAGTATTGCTGTTCATCATAGGTAAGCTTGTTCCATTGCTGCACAGTTGAGTCCTTTGCGGCAATAGGCTGGCCTTTAGGGAAAACGCCCTTTTGAACCGCATTTTCATAGCGTTTCATACGCAAACTGTCCCAGCCCTGCTGATATACTCCCTGATATTTCTGGGTTTCGTGTTCTGGAGCTTGCAAAGGCCAATGAGGTGCATTAAAGGCGAGATACAGAAAAAAAGGTTTTTTATCCTGCGCCTGCTCGCGCAGAAAACCAATTGCCTGATCTGTAATTTCGTCGGTTAGATAACGTCCCTTGGGTAGATAGAACGGTTTGTTATTTCGGTACAAGGGTACACTAGGATTTTCAGGCCCATTAATTTCATAAAAATTGGATGCACCGCCCACAAAATTAAACGAGCGTTCAAAACCTCGCTGCGCAGGCCATTGATCATAGTCATCGCCAACATGCCATTTTCCAGAAATAATGGTGGAATACCCCGCTCCTTTCAGTACTTCGGCCAGCGTCTGCGATTCGTGGTTTAAAAATCCCTGGTATGCGGGTAAGCCCAGATTAACATTGAAATATCCCATACCAGCCCGATGTGCGTATTGACCTGTCAACAATGTTGCGCGAGTGGGAGCACAGATCGAATTATTATAAAATTCCTGGAACCGGGTCCCCTGTTTTGCCAGCTCTGTCAAATTTGGTGTACGGAAATCTATTCCACCATAAGGTTCTATATCTGAAAAACCTAAGTCATCAACTAGAATCAACACAATATTTGGTCGTTTGTCCTGCGCTATACTCTTATTGAATATCCCGCTTATACAAAGTGCGATAAGAATGTATATTGTTTTCATAATTTATCATATTTTGCGATGCGAATAAAATCAAATTATTTTCTCACAGCGCTGTAATTCACTATTTGGCCAACCAGTCCGGATGTTGAACCAATTTCGGATTCAAATTCAGCTCTCGTTGCGGCGTTGGAAAATGAAGATGTCGCGGTGCGGCATTCGTTTTTCCCGCAGCTTTTAATTTGCTGATATAATAATTCGCCCCTCGACGTACCAAGTCGAACCAGCGCTGGTACTCGTACACCAATTCTTTCCGTCGTTCCTCAAATACCAATTCCCGAAAGCTATCTTTGTTTTCAGTCCCAGACAGCTTTTCGACGCCGGCCCGTGCGCGTACCGCATTAATTGCATCCCGAGCCTCCTGTGTTGGACCATTTAATTCATTCTCTGCTTCAGCCAGCATCAGCAAAACTTCAGCATATCGTATGATGGGGGTATTTTTTGAAGACTGAGATTGATTACCGACCACGGTCTGGTCATAATACTTATTGAATTGTGGTTTGGTCAGCGCATAGTATTTACCATCTTTGGGTGATATCATACCTGTTGTAAAGGTCACAGAAAGGCGTTTATCATCTACTGCGAAGCTCTTATAGAGACCGCCCTCGCTATGTAAAGCATCGGCATAGTCCCCATTGATCCCGGGTATATCCGCCGGCGCAGAACGACTTGCCAATGAATTCCCTTGGTAACCACTATTTCCTTTAAATTGCGCCGAAAAAATATGTTCAATACCATTTTTTTTCTCTGTATTGAAGACATCTGAAAAATCTGGAAAAAGCGCATATCCTTCTTTGTCAATCACATCCTTGGCCAGCAGCTTCGCATTAGTCCAATCTGACCGGGTCAGGTATACCTTTGCCAGAAGGCTTTTAGCCGCACCGGATGTAGCCCGCCCTTTGTCTGCATCACTATAATTTTTATAATTCGGCAAGCTGGAAGCCGCTTTTAAATCGTTTATAATCTGTGCATAGACCTCATTTTCTGACGCTTTTGACACATACAGTTCTTCTGCCGATAAACCTTCAATCGGACGTAAAACGAGTGGAACAGGGCCAAACCAGCGTACTAGATTGAAATAATGTAATGCCCGTAGGAATTTGGCTTCATTGATCAACCGTTGCTGTATGGTGACATCAATCTGATTTTGCGTCATCGCTTCAATATTAACGATATTCAGATTTGATGCATTAATGGCATCATAACTCTGTTTCCAGAGTTGTTCCATTCGGTCATTTGAGGCATCGTGGGTTAAGTTGCTTATAGCGCGTACATGGGCATTCCGCGCGCGAGGTCCGGCCTCATAATCATCTGTCGCCATTTCCACAGCAATCTGAAATAAACTGTTGTACAAAGATTGTCCTGTTTCATACAGTTTTCGATAAGTACCTGTCACTGCAGCAACGGCCTGTCCTTGATTCAGGTAGAACTGCTCCGAAACCAATGCGCTCTCGGGCTTCTCAGTCAATTTTGAACAAGATATTCCGGTTAACAAAACGATGAATAAGGTGATGGGATAATATTTTTTTTTCATTGCGATCTGTATAAGTTAGAAGGTTAATGATAAACCTATAGATATAGACTTAGCGGCAGGATAAATTCCAGCATCCGTACCAATCTGGACATTGCTACCTGAAGTTACCTCAGGATCAAACCCCCTATAATTGGTCCATGTCAATAGATTTTGTGCAGCCAGATATAGGTTCAAATTTGTAATATGTGCATTTTTCAACCATTCTTTTGGAAAGTTGTAGCCAAACTGCAGGGATTTCAGCCGGGCAAATGATCCACTTTCAACAAACTGATTCGAGAATACCGGAGCAGGATCCAGCTTGGCCCTCGGGTATAGCTGACTTGGATTGCTTGTTGTCCAGCGTTTAAGTGCATCAATTGATGCGTTCTGCTGACCGGTAAACATCTCAAGGTTTTGGCGGTTGATGTTCAGTAAGTCATTGCCAACAGTTCCCTGAATCAGGAAAGACAAATCAAATCCTTTGTAAGAAAGCGTATTACTGATACCAAATATAAAATCAGGTTGTGCGTTGCCGATGATGGTCCGGTCGTTGGCAGTGGTAAACTGGCCGTCGCCATTAATATCCTTATACACGCGATCCCCAGCCTTCGGATTGGCGTTCCCGGTTAATACTCCTTTACTACTCTCCTCACCCAGTTGTAAAATACCATCGGTTACGGTTCCATAGAAAGTACCCAAAGGCTCTCCTACCTTAATAATATAGTTTCCAGTAATGTAAGATGTAGCTCCTTCACCAATAGTTAACACTTTATTTCGGTTAAAAGAGATATTTAGATCTGTATTCCAACTAAAGTTTCCCTGTAGATTTTTTGATTTCAGGCCAAACTCCAAACCTTGATTTGAAACAGATCCAAAGTTTTGTAAGGAAGTGGCATAACCTGAGGTCCAGGGTATTTCTACATTCAACAATAGGTCTTTCGTCTTTTTATAATAATAGTCGGCGGTAAACTGTAATCGGTTTTTCAAGAGTGAAAGGTCAAAACCAGCATCATATTGGAATGTGGTTTCCCAGCCCAGATTCTTGTTTGGAACCCGTTGCGACGCAAAGCCTGTGATCACGTTATTTCCAAAGAGATAATTTAGGCTATACAGTGTGGAGAGTGACTGATATTGTCCTATCTCCTGATTTCCGGTTGTACCAAAACTTGTTCGTATTTTAAAGTCATCAATAGCAGGGAAAGCCTGTTTAAAAAAAGGTTCATTTATTATACGCCAGGAGAATGCCAATGAGGGAAAATTGCCCCATTTATTGTTAGCGCCAAACCTGGAGCTACCATCACGGCGTATGCTGGCTGAAACATAGTATTTATTTGAATAATTATAGTTTACCCGTGCTAAATAGGAATGCAAGACCCAATTATAAGTGTCCGACGAAGGTCGAGTCAAGGTAGACCCACTCTGTAAACTATTGAAAAGTAAATCATCTGTAACAAAATTCTGCGCACCGGCACTAAATACTTCGTTTTTATTTTCCTGTTGTGTAAAACCAAGGAGCGCGTTAAAATTATGCTGTCCGATAACCCCGGTATAGGTTAGGGTATTTTCATTCAACCAAGAGTTACCATTTAAATTTCCTAAGCTCGCCTCCCCCTTCGATCCCGCACCCTCATAGATATAAGACGGAAGATAGAATTTGTCATCCCGATTATTCAGATCGACCCCAAAAAGCACTTTTGCCTGCAGTCCTTGTAAAATACGATATTGCGCAAAGGAAGTACCCAAAACCCGTAAACCATTTGATGTATTTGTCGTTTCTTTCAATGTTGCTATCGGATTAGCGAAAATATTCTCAAAGGGGTTACGCAGTGTGTAACTGCCATTAGGTTCGTATATCGTTGCTGTCGGCGGCATAATAAGCAATGCATTCACAATACCTGCTGGAGCGATCTGTGCGTTTGTTTTATTAATGGATAAGTTGGCCCCTACCTGCAGGCGATCGAAGGGATTTGCGTTGATATTTGAGCGAAATCCCAAGCGTCTGAAATCTGTATTTAGGATGACACCTTCCTGATCAAAATAATTAGCACCCAGAAAATACTGAACCTTCTCAGCTCCTCCAGACAACGATAGTTGGTGGTTTTGTATTCTTCCGGTCCGGAAGGCCGCTTTTTGCCAATCTGTTCCTTCGTCCAATTGATCCAGTTCTGACTGTTTCCGATATTGATTTGGTCCCAAACTTGGGTTGGCATCATACAGCGCATCGTTGCGGAGAATGGCAAAATCACGCGCTTTCAGCACATCAATCTTCTTGAGCACAGTTTGTGTCCCGATACTACCATCATAGTTTAACTGCACATGGCCGGCTTTTCCTTTTTTCGTGGTGACCAGAATAACGCCATTCGCACCGCGCGATCCATATATTGCAGTCGCCGCAGCGTCTTTAAGCACTTCAATACTTTCAATATCTGCAGGATTGATACTTGCTAAAGGATTCACGGGAGTACCGCTTCCGACGCCTGTACTTTCTGTCTGATTATATACTGGAAAGCCATCGATGACATACAGCGGCTCATTGCCACCTTGTATGGAAGCACCGCCCCGAATACGAATACTTACCCCTCCTCCTGGCTGTCCCGAGGTTTGTGTAACCTGAACACCGGCGATTCCACCTTTTAAGGTCTGATCGAGCGAAGACACTGGTTGTTTAAGGAGGTTTTCCGGTAAGGAAGCCACTGCCCCCGTCAAATCACGTCGTTTTTGGGTTCCGTATCCGACCACCACGACTTCCTCCAGATCCTCCGAGCTTGGAGAAAGCTCAATAACAGCCGGAGAGGTATTTACGACGAGCCTTTTCTTCTGATAACCAACAAAGGTTAGAATGAGGGTAAAAGGAAGTTTCTGTCCCGTGACAAATTGAAACTTACCATGACGGTCTGTTTTTACACTATGTGTTACGGCCTCTAGTTGTATGGTCACCCCTTCAATGGGTTCTTTGGTCGTGCCATCAATTACTGTTCCTATTAAGGAGGCATTGATGATCGGTTGAGGTTGCTGTGCCAGGACCGGTACAAAGGTATACAGTACAAGCAGGATTAATATAGCATACGAAAGTACGCTGAAATTTTTCATTGTCAGTTCTATTTTAAAGTGAATACGCAAACAAGTGCCAACGCCATTGGTACCCTTGTTATTAAAATTCGAATTACTTACTTAACGAAGTATAAATAAGGAAAAAGGGGTGCTTAACAGCACATTCGCATTCGACAAATGAAAAGGAAGGAATTAAAAATTGGAGTAGTTTCTCCGTTGCTTCTAAAAGCGATTAGATAGTCGTTTTTCATACTTGTTCAAAATTTGTAGTCTAGATTTTATGTTCGTTGCCAACGCCAATTGTTAACGACAGAACAAATATAAAAATAGTTTTCAAAAAGACTACTAATTAAGTAGTCTTTTTGAAAACTATTTTTATATTCTCCCCAGGACTTATTTATTTTTACAAGATAGATCCAGGTAAATAGCAGTTATCTAAAAAAAAGCCCGATATTAAATCGGGCTTTTTTTTAGACAGCTACTTTAATCCATATATTCTATTGGGAGTAATCCGTTGTTGGAATTCCCTATTTTGCAGATTGTGTTATTCTCCGCTTTCTTTGGCAGCAAGGTATCTTTCTGCTTCAAGCGCAGCCATACAGCCGGTACCGGCGGCAGTAATTGCTTGACGGAATATATTATCCTGTACATCTCCACAGGCAAAGACTCCAGGTATATTGGTTGCAGTACTATCTGGCTTAGTAATCAGGTAGCCAGTTTCATCCATATCCAATATCCCCGTAAATAACTCCGTATTCGGTTTATGGCCAATTGCAACGAAGAAACCTGTCACTTCCAGGTCTTTCTCGGATTGGTCTTTGTTGTTGATGACGCGAATTCCAGTGACTACCTGGCCATCACCTAAAACCTCTTTTGCTTCGGAGTTGTAATGTACTTCGATATTAGGTGTGTTCATAACGCGGTGTACCATGGCTTTGGATGCGCGGAACTCATCACGGCGCACTAACATATGTACTTTGGAACATAATTTCGCAAGGTAAGTGGCTTCCTCAGCGGCAGTATCTCCAGCACCTACGATGGCCACTTCCTGATTTTTAAAGAAGAAACCGTCGCATACAGCACAAGCTGATACCCCAAAACCGTTATATTTTTGTTCAGATTCCAAGCCCAGCCATTTTGCTGTTGCTCCTGTAGCAATAATCACTGTATCTGCAGTAACTTGTACTGTGCCATCAATTTCTACACGATGTACATCGCCAGTAAAATCTACTTTGGTCACATAACCAAAGCGCACAGATGTCCCAAAGCGTTCAGCTTGTTCCCGCAGATCTTCCATCATAACAGGACCGGTAATCCCTTTTGGATATCCCGGAAAATTGTCTACTTCTGTTGTTTGTGTCAATTGCCCCCCCGGTACAATACCTGTATAAACCACCGGTTTCATATCCGCACGGGCTGCATAAATCGCTGCAGTATACCCCGCTGGACCTGAACCAATAATCAAACATTGTACATGCTCCACTTCTTGTTTGAATTCCATAATCCTTTTTCTAAGCTATTAATAAAGTTATTTTTTAAATTTATCCTGCAATTCTTTCAGCATATCCAGCGAGATACTTTGAGCTGTCTCTTCTTTCTGTTGATTGAATTCCTTTTTAGCAGTCTTCTTATCCTCTACCGAATGATTAGATGCTGCTTTCGCTTTTTGCTCACTTTTTTCTTTCTTATATTTTATCCAGATATTTTCCAATACCTTTTTGGTGTATAAAGGGAAATCGCCGTTCTGCATCCAGGCGTAATAACTTGGTTCCTGCTCAAATACTTCCACAATAGGTTTTCCTTTGTGCTTACCAAAATTGATGGTTTCTAATCCATCTTCGTTATATACAATGCGCCCTGCAAAATCTACAGGCTTACTTAAGTTGGTAAATTCGTGTAAAGCAGCGACATCATTGACTACAGGATACGAAACGACCCCATGACGATCCTCAAATGCTGCTCCCTCATACTTGGTGAGTTGCGCTTTTAACACTTCGTAAGTCGCACGTACATCTGCTTCAGCGGTATGCGCATTCTCCAGGTTCTCATCGCAATAGAACTTATAGGCGGCTTTTAATGTACGCTGTTCCATTTGATGGAAGATGTTTTGTACATCAACAAAGGCACGGCCTTCCAACGAAAAGTCTACGCCAGCACGTAAAAATTCTTCCATAAGCATCGGCACATCAAACTTATTCGAATTGTATCCTGCCAAATCCGCATCACCGATGAAGGTAGCCAATTCTACAGCAATGGTTTTAAATGTAGGTGCGTCTTTAATATCCTCATCACGAATGCCATGAAAAAACGTGGATTCTGCAGGAATAGGTCTTTCCGGGTTAATTTTCTTCGTATATACAATTTCTTCACCATTGGGCATCACTTTCAAAAATGATACTTCGACAATTCGATCGGTTGCAACATTAACACCTGTCGTCTCTAAATCGAAAAATACCAATGGTCTGTTTAATTTTAATTCCATGCTGGATCGTATGCTTTTTTAACAAAAACCAAAAATACAAAGTTGAATTTGATTTTTGTAGTCTGAGAAATTTAATTTACAACCGCTTGATGAATCGGCTCCATTGGATTGAACTTACCCACAATAACCTTTACCATTTGCTTAAAATCAAGGTATTTATTGGCAATATCACGAACTTTTTCGGGTGTCATATTTTTAATTTCCTCCATGTAATAAGAATAATACGTTAAGTTCATATCGTTCAAAAGAACACTCTTGAATTTATCCGCATGAGAAAATATACTCTCTAACGATCCCAGCATTGATCCTTCCATATAGGTTTTTACCAAATCAACTTCCTCTACCGACGCCAATGTGGTCTTTAGCAGATCGATTTCCTTTTCTATCTCGGCTAAAGTCGCATTCGTCACCTCTACGCCTACTTCTGTCGCAATGGTCAAAAATCCAGTATGCTTTAATGTTGCTACGGCCGACCCAATACTGTAGGTATATCCTTTTTCCTCTCGGATATTACGCATCAGTCTGGAGCCAAAAAAGCCCCCGAGCAGCGTATTTACAAACTGTAAAGCGGGGTAATCCGGATGGGTTCTCGATATAGTCTGACTGCCTAAACGAATGGCTGATTGCAGCGCATTTTCTTTCTCTTCATATGCCAAATCGTCCGACTTTTGCGTTAATAATGGGCCATCCGCAGAGGAGGCGGTCCCAAGTTTAAGCCACTCAAATCCAAAGATCTGTTCCAGTTCACTGATGAGATCTTCGGAGACATTGCCCGAAACAATCAAGGTACAATTATCAGGAACAATTTCTTTTCGATACAGTTCTATCAATTGCTCACGGCTAATGGCATCATAATCTTCGAATTTTGGTGTACGCCCATAACGGTTACTTTCACCGAAGATCAGATTATAGAACTTGCGTCTCGCTAGGTAATCATTTTTTTGAATCGATACCTGAAACTTTTGTTTGTTATTACGCAGATAGGTATCAAGTTCTTCTTGCGGAATCGATGCTTCCGTTAAAATATCTTTTACAAGTGGTAGTAAAACCTTACTGTGTCGATTTAAGGTATACAAAGACAGGGAAGTTACATCGAAAGAATATTCAGGGACAAGAAATGCGCCATAAAAATCTACTTTGTCTGCAATTTCAGCGCTTGACATACTCATTGTCCCCTCTTTAAGCAAGGCACTTAATGCACTGTTAAGCAGCGGGTTTTCGATTTGCCCATCGAGATACTTATTCTCAAAAATCCACTCAATACGGACAAGTTCCTGTTCAGGAGAATGAAATATATACACAGGTAGTCCGTTGGCAAACTGCTTTTTGACAGGTTCTTTCAAGCTTATATGACCGATTTCACGGAATTCGGGTGCTTTTGTTCTATCCAACATGTCGTACCTCCTCCTCTTGTGCTTTATACATTAATATTGATGCGTTTTCGGGATTAAAAATAGCTTTTGCTTGCTGTTGTACTTCTTCGGCAGTGACAGCTAGATATTTTGACACTTCTGTATTAATGCCGTTGGCGTCACCAAGCAATTCATGAAAAGCCAAATTCATCGCCTTATCCAAGATAGATAATTCGGCAAACACATTTGTTGACTCGATTTTATTTTTCACCTTTTCCAGCTCGGAGTCAGACACCAACTCTTTTTTCAATAGATCAAGCTCAGCCCATACAGCACGTTCGGCTTCCTCTAATGATACTCCTTCGGAGGGTTTGCCTTCAATAACAAATAAATTATTATCGATACTACCCATCACATAGGCGTTTAATTCACTAAAGAGTTGCTCCTCTTTTACCAATCTACGATAAAGCCTTGACGAAGAGCCTCTGGAAAGGATATCCGATAGCAAATCCATTGCGAAATATCCCTCTTCTAACCTTGCTGGCCCATGAAAAGCCATATACAGGGCATCCAAAGGTACTGTTGCATAAGCAGTTTCTCTTCTCAACTCCTGCTGTTTGGGCTCCCGCGGTAACTGCCGGATATATTTTTGGCCAGGCTCAATATCGCCAAACCATTTCTCTACCAAGGATTTCACTTCATCATAATGTACATCCCCAGAAATGACCATAATTGCACTCTGTGGGTTGTAATGCAATTTAAAGAAGGCTTTGACATCTGCCATCGTTGCATCTTCGATGTGTTTCAGCTCTTTCCCAATGGTAGCCCAACGATATGGGTGTACCTTATAAGCCAGTGGGCGCAGCTTGAGCCAAGCATCGCCATAGGGCTGATTAAGATAACGCTGTTTAAACTCTTCGCTTACTACATTCCGCTGTACTTCCAGGCTCTGGGGAGAGAATGCCAGACTTAACATGCGGTCGGATTCTAACCAAAGTGCGGTCTCCAGATTGGAAGAAGGTAATGTAATATAGTAATTGGTAATGTCATTGCTTGTGAAAGCATTGTTCTCACCACCAACTTTTTGCAGTTCAGTATCAAAATTAGGGATATTTACGCTGCCACCAAACATGAGATGCTCAAACAAATGGGCAAAACCAGTCTGTTCAGGAGATTCGTCACGAGCGCCAACGTCATATAATATATTCACACAGGCCATTGCCGTGTTGTGATCCTCGTGCACTAATACACGAAGTCCATTTTCTAATGTAAATTTTTGGTATGAAACCATGCTTTTTTTTGATTTTTATGAAATCCAGTTAATACCTTTTCGCAATAAGGATAAGGTCTTGGCTTCTTCGGAGCCTTCTTCAGGTCGATGGTCATATACCCAATTGGCCTGGGCAGGTAGACTCATCAATATGGACTCTATGCGACCATTTGTTTCAAGTCCAAATTTAGTACCGGAATCCCAGACTAAATTAAACTCAACATAACGCCCCCGACGGATCAATTGCCAATTTTTCTGCGCCTCATTATATGTTTTACTTCTATTTTTTTCGACCAGCGTAGTATAGGTCGGCGCAAAGCTACGGCCTAAATCACAGGAAAATGCAAAGATGTCCTCCATAGACATTCCGGTCTTCGCCGTATTTAACTTATCGTAAAAAACGCCTCCTATTCCTCGAGTTTCCTCCCTGTGGCGAATGAAAAAATAGTCATCGGCCCATTTTTTAAATTCATTGTAAAAATTCGGATTATGTTTATCGCAGACCGACTTTAGTTGCTGATGAAAAAACCGGGCATCCGTTTCATTCACATAATGTGGTGTCAGGTCAATTCCCCCCCCAAACCAACGCATCTGTTCATTCAATTCGAAATATCGGATGTTCATATGGATAATGGGCACCCACGGATTATTGGGGTGGATAACAATGGATACTCCGGTGGCAAAGAAATCATCTTCATCAACGCCAAAGGCTTTTTTTATGGTTTCTGGTAATTTACCATGTACAGCAGAAAAGTTGACTCCACCTTTTTCCAATATATTACCGTTCTGAATTATCCGTGTACGACCTCCGCCTCCACCTTCTCTTTCCCATAGTTCTTCTTCAAACCGGGCCGAACCATCCAAACGCTCCAGCGCCTGGCATATTTCATCTTGAATTTCTTTATAAGCTAAAGCAATCGCTTCTTTTGTTATCATCTACTTTGTTGCTAGGTTTAAGTTAATTTTTCGCTCAAAGCCTGAATAATTTTGGATGCAGGTTGATGAGCATACAAAATCTGGTATACGGCATCACAAATAGGCAGTTCAACAGCATACTTTTCTGCATATTGCTGAATACAGGCGGACGCATAATAACCTTCAGCGACCATATTCATTTCGAGCTGAGCAGATTGCACACTATACCCTTTTCCGATCATATTCCCAAATGTTCTGTTGCGACTGAACTGTGAGTATGCCGTGACCAATAAATCGCCCAGATAAGCAGAAGTATTGACATCCCGGGATGTATCGCCATCTACTTTAGCTACAAAACGACGCATCTCCCGAATCGCGTTGGAAACCAATACAGCCTGAAAGTTGTCACCGTAGCCTAATCCATGGCATATACCCCCTGCTAATGCATAAATATTCTTTAATACGGCTCCAAATTCAATTCCTAAGATGTCTTCTGAAAGGATCGTTTTAATAACCCGTGAAGATAAAAATGAAGCTACCAAGGCCGCATTATCCAAGTTTTTGCAACCAAATGTCAGGTACGACAGCTTACCCAAGGCCACTTCTTCGGCGTGACAGGGACCTCCAATCACACAGATCTGTTTCATATCGATGGCATAGTACTGCTCCAAAAACTCTCCTATAATTAAGTTGTCCTTAGGAATAATTCCTTTGATAGCGGATACAACTATTTTATCTTTGAAATCTTCCTGGGTGACACCCCGCAGTGCATCTTTCAAATAGGCTGCTGGCGTATTTAAAATAACAATATCTGAATTAGCAACTACATTTTTGGCATTTGTATCAATGCTGGTAATACTCAAATCAACAGCGACCCCGCTCAAATAGGTAGGGTTATGTTTAAATTTTTGGATGTATTCAGCATCTTCCTCTTTTCTAATCCACCAAAAAATATGTTTATCTTGGTCATTTTCGCATAGCATCTTAATCATCGCCGTCGCCCAGCTCCCGCTACCTATTATACCAATCTTTTTCCCCTGCATGTTTTTAATTTGTTTTCGAAAGCAAATATACTTATTTACTGCTTAGATATGCGATTGCATGAAGAGATATGATACTTTAGTTACTTTTAGAACCTAGAAAATTTCGCCAAAAACCTGGCTTAATACCTACAAAATAGACACTCCCCTCTTCTTTAACCGGGTATATATGAATAAAATCATGTTGAGCAGGATTGCCTTTCCCTGTCACAAGATCAAACTCATGCCGATGAAAGGGACAGATCACTTTCCCTCGTTCACACCAACCATTTTTCAAGGGAGCTCCCGCATGCGGACATTTTCTGGAAAACGCGTACAATTGATCTTCAAACCAAGTTAGACAAATGGTCTTTCCACCAACCTTATGCTCTATTATCCCTTTATCCTTTAAAAATTGGGCATCGTCAATTTTGTACCACTGAAGCATGGTACAAGATAGTTAAAAATTACAGTGAATTTTCTATCTTTGTGCAATTTCAAAAATTTGCACTATATATGGCTTTACAATGCGGTATCGTAGGTTTACCAAACGTTGGTAAATCAACATTATTTAACTGTCTGTCAAATGCGAAAGCACAGGCAGCAAACTTTCCATTTTGTACTATTGAACCAAATGTTGGGGTAATTACCGTACCGGATGCCCGTCTAAATAAATTAGCTGAATTAGTCAATCCACAACGTATCGTTCCGAATACCATTGAAATCGTTGATATCGCCGGATTGGTAAAAGGCGCATCAAAAGGAGAAGGATTAGGGAATCAGTTCTTGGGAAATATTCGTACGACAAATGCGATCATTCACGTTTTGAGATGTTTTGATGATGGCAATGTCATTCATGTGGACGGTTCAGTAGATCCAATCAGAGATAAAGAAATCATCGATACCGAACTGCAATTAAAGGATTTGGATACGGTCGTAAAACGTATCCAGAAAGTGGAGAAAATGGCAAAAACAGGCGGTGATAAAGATGCAAAAAAGACTTTTGATATACTTTCCATTGTTAAAGAACATTTAGAATCTGGAAAATCAGCTCGTACAGCCGCTATTGAAGCTGAAGATTTTGAATTTATTCAAGACTTGGCTTTATTAACAGCGAAACCGGTCCTTTATGTATGCAATGTTGATGAAGGTTCTGTTAATACGGGTAATGCGTATGTTGAACGTGTAAAAGAAGCGGTTAAGGATGAGAAAGCCGAAGTTTTAATCATCTCAGCACAAATTGAATCTGAAATTGCCCAACTGGAGAGCTATGAAGAACGCAAAATGTTTTTGGACGATCTTGGTTTAGAGGAATCCGGTGTCCATAAATTAATTAGAGCGGCGTATTCACTCCTGAATTTAGCTACTTATTTTACCGCTGGTGTTCAGGAGGTACGTGCTTGGACAATTGAAAAAGGTTTTACTGCCCCTCAGGCAGCGGGTGTTATCCATACAGATTTTGAAAAAGGTTTTATCCGCGCAGAGGTAATCAAATACGATGACTTTGTCAATCTTGGCTCAGAAAGCGCTGTAAAAGAGGCCGGCAAATTAGCTGTAGAGGGAAAAACCTATATTGTACAGGACGGAGACATTATGCACTTCCGTTTCAATGTGTAAATAGCTGATAAAAGTATATTTTAAAAATTAAGCTGCCGAAAAGATGATTTTCGGCAGCTTAATTTTACCCAATATTTTTAGGATCTAAATTTCGACTATACTCGTTTCATAGTTGTACTGCAACAACAGGGAACCGCGGTAGGCCCAAGTAGAGATGCGCTCTCGATGTTACCATGAAGGTTAAAGCTTGCAAAAAAGTAAAATTTGCAGCTTGTACATATGATATAACAAGATAATTGTGGATGAAGTATAGCTCGCCAGGGTTATTTAACAAAATAACGATGCTCAATTACTTCGACTTTTTTAACATCCTTATCTTCCAGCATTTTTTTGACATCACAATGCCCGGTTACGCCTCGATAAATTAAAGTCCCACCAAGCGTCAATCCTGAAAGCCCTGTCAGCGGTGATTTAAATATTTTTTTTACGCCCAAACCTAAAATAAAACCGCCGGCAATTACAGATAACACGCGTTCAGAAGCGCCAATATTCTCCTCAATGCAATCATCCTTTATCTTAGCCTTAATCTTGTCAAATGCAAATGTCAATAGGTTACTCATAATTATCTTTATTTAAGTATTGTTTCTTTATGTAAACAAATGGTGGTCCAAAAAAGTTTAGAAATAGAATATTAGTTTTTATACGATTTCTCGGATTACATCTCTTATATTCGTATTTATCAAATTAAATATTCATGCAAGTCAAAAAATATTCCGGCGAATTAGTCCCCTTTAATGGAGAGGCTTTAAAACACTCTCTTTCCCGTTCTGGAGCAAATACCGATCAGGTGAACGAAGTATATAGTAGTGTTGTAAGTGAATTATATGACGGCATTTCGACCAGAGAATTATATCAGCTGGCTTTCGATAAACTGAAAACTGTCCGAAATTCTTTTGCTGCGCGATATAGCCTAAAAAAAGCATTACGTGATCTTGGGCCTGAAGGCTTTTATTTTGAAAAATATATTTCCCATTTGCTGCGTTCGATCGGTTATGAAAGTACCACTGGGCAGATGGTACATGGCCATGCTGTTTCCCATGAACTGGATGTTGTGGCTTATAAGGACGGTAAATTGATGACAGCGGAATGTAAGTTCAGGAATGATATTGATGCCAAGATCTCTGTTACAACGCCAATGTATTACCTATCAAGGTTCAAGGATATCAGTGGAATTGACTATAATTTTTTTGGCAAAAAATTGCAGTTTCAGGAAGGCTGGCTTATTACCAACGCTTATTTTACTTCAGATTCGATCGATTTCGCAAACTATTATGGCATCAATTTGCTCTCATGGGATTATCCCAAAGAAACCAGTATCAAAAGAAGAGTAGATAAAGCAGTATTTTATCCCGTCACCTGCTTAACCACGCTTTCGGACCTGGAAGAACAGCAACTGTTGAAAAACCAGCTGATCCTGGTAAAAGATCTTGTAAATAATCCGGATAAGCTGGATATCCTTGGACTTAACACAGAAAGAAAAGAGAAGGTCCTCAAAGAAGCGCGTGAATTACTAGATTATAAAGTGGAAGAAGAATATTGATATCAGCAATCAAAAAAGCAATAGGCCGAGATATAGGCCTATTGCTTTTTATGAGGTTAATATCATTTGTTTAATACAGTGGGGTAATAGACCTTACCGTATTTGGAAAATTCGTTTAAATCCATCTTTTCCCAGAAGATAGCATAGATTGCAGCACCAGAGCCAGACATTGAGGTATAGATAGCGCCTTTGCGATACAAAGCCTCTTTAATTTCTTTGAGCAGTGGATAACGTTCAAAAATAGACTCTTCAAAATCATTTCGAATATGGAATTTCCACTCCTGAATAGGCAATCGAATTGCTTCTTCCAAATTGACAGCTGAAGGCATTGGTTTCACACCGCTGTAAGCTTCGGCAGTGGAGACATGGATATCGGGCATAATAACCGCCAAATGGTATTCGCTCAGATCAAGTGATATCTCCTTAAAATCTGTCCCTATTCCAGTTGCAAACACAGGAGTATTTGCAATAAAGAATGGACAATCCGCCCCCAATTGGGCTGCGTATTTCATTAACTGAGCATTTGTTAAGTTTAATTGAAACAGATCATTGAGCCCTTTCAATACAAAAGATGCATCCGCTGATCCGCCGCCCAGTCCAGCTCCGATCGGAATCTGCTTGATCAGATCAATAGAGACGGCCGGGATATCAAACTCATTTTTTAACAGTCCATAAGCCTTTATACAGAGATTATCCGCGGTATTACCTGGTATGCGATTACCTTGTACACTCAATACGCAATGTTCTGCGTCGGTCTCTAATATCTCGATAATATCATAAATTGGTAAGGGATAGAAAATACTGTTCAGTTCATGATAGCCATCCGCTCGTTTAGCGGTAACCTGCAGCCCAATATTAATTTTAGCATTTGCAAAGAGTATCATAAGATCGTCTAAATCAACACTTAGATTTTATATTAATAGCTCACCAATGAGGAGATCCTGTCACTAAACCGGGACAATCTGCCTTTTGCTTTGAGAAAGTCCAATGAAATGATAAAACTATAGGCTGCAATCACACCGCCCAATTTTTCAATAAGTTTGCTTGCCGCGACGACAGTTCCACCCGTTGCCAGCAGATCATCATGGATCAGAATACGGCTACCTTTTTCGAAGGCATCTTCATGGATTTCTATTGTTGCCTGACCATATTCTAATGCATAAGACTCGGAAATAGTTTTAAATGGTAATTTCCCTTGTTTACGAATAGGAATAAAGGGCAAGCCCAGTCTGTTGGCAAGTAAAAAGCCGAAAAGAAACCCACGACTTTCAATACCTGCAATAGCATCGATTTCTATTCCTTGAAGTTGGTCAATAATCGCGTCGATCATTTCATTACATAGCGTAGCATCTTTCAACAAAGGGGTGATATCTTTGAATACAATACCCGGTTTTGGAAAATCCACAATATCCCGGATTTCCAATTTCAATTTATCTTGAATCATTCTCAAATATTAAATACGGCGCGATTTTAGCAATAGCAAGATCCGAAAGTGTACCTATCTTGGTAAAGTCTTCTATATTGGTATAATTCCCATGTTGATCTCGATAATTAACTATTAACTTCGCATCCTTCGGGCTAAGATACGGATGTTTGCCCAATGAATTGGCATCAATCTGGTTAATATTGATTTTTTTGATTCCTTCTAAATTAGACACTGTAATATAGTCCTTAATGAGGTCGTATGTCTCCGAAGTAACACCATAAACCTCCTTTATTTGCTCAATCCTATAGAAGCCGCCAAGTACCTCTTTATATTTCAAAATACGTTTAGAAAGAATTGTTCCGATCCCATTGAGGCTCATCAAGGCAGTTGTATCACAGGTATTAATATCGATAAGTTCGGCATGGTTGGTTTCAAATTTATCGTAAAGTAGAGGAGCTTTAGCTGTTGCGCCCGCACCTATATTCTCCGCTTGAATACGGATATAAGGTTCGAGCTTTTCATATAATTTTGCATTGATGGAATACATTTTCCGAACATCATTTTTATTTTTAAACCGCCCCCCTTTTTTCTCGTAATTCTTGATCACCGCAATTTGCTTATCTGAAAGACCAAGCCTACGCCAGCTATCGATGGATAAATTATTGGGATCAAAATAAAATAGCTTGGTATCCCTGTTGTCATCGTCAGCACCTATATCCCGATCTATGGGAGCTGTTTTCTTTTCCAGATGGACATCAGCTACTTTAAATTTCCTATTGGGATAATCTACGGCATCAGCTGAATCGCGAAATGACTGCTCGAAAACCCGAGCCTGATGAACTATGGGATCATTTTTATCGTTTCTACTGACAAGGGAATATATAATACTAAAGAGAATGATTACTACCAATATAACAAAGAACCCATTTTGCTCTGTTTTGTTAAATTTAAAATAAGTCAATAGCCTTTTCATAAGCTGTCAGTGGTTGGGTTATGTAAATTTAATAAATTAAAAGGAAAATAAAAAGGGAGGTGTTTAAAAAAACACCTCCCTTTTATAATTAATATTATATGGATACCATTTTATAACAGGGATTTATCTACTTTTTCCACTTTACTACCATCCTTCAGGGTTTTGGAAATTGCGTCGAATGGTCGCGAAACGACCTGATCTCCCTTTTTCAATCCAGATAGGATAATAATATTTTTGTCGTCTTGGATTCCCGTTTTAATAGGAACCTGTTTTACAGTCTGATCTTTTAAAACAAAGACATATTCCTGTATTTTCTTATTTGTATTTGTAGAATCCTTATCATCCGATCGCACAGTAACCGATTGGATAGGCACCACTAAGCCTTTGTCATGTTTCGTAAAAATCTGTACTGTAGCGGATAGTCCGGGTTTGAACGGTGAAGCGACATTTTCTTTGATCAAATCCTGATAAGATTCTGCACTGATACGCACCTTTACATTAAAATTTGTTACTTGATCTGTAGACGAGGTTGTCGCAGTTGTCGTAGCGATATTTTTGGAGGAGCTTGCAATTTCAGTAACAATACCTTTAAACTTTCGGTCCTGAAAAGCATCCACCTCAATTTCAGCTTGGTTACCTACTCTCACGTTGTTAATATCGTTCTCATTGACATCCACATTTACTTCCATCGAAGACATATTAGCAATGCGCATAATTTCCGTACCAGCCATTTGAGCTGTTCCCACGACACGCTCTCCCTGTTCGATCGACAATAAAGAAATAATACCGTCTGTTGGAGCATAGATAGTTGTCCTGTTCAGATTATCCTGGGCTTCTTTAACAGAAGCTTGAGATTGATCTATAGCATACCTAGTCGACCGTACCGTCTCCCTTTGGGCCTGAATTGCGGCAAGGGTCGAAAAGTATTCGGAAGAACTTTTATCCATTTCAGCAGCAGAAATAACCCGTTTTTCAAAAAGCTCCTGATTCCTCTTGTAGGTTGCTGCTACATTTTTAAAATTTTCTTCCTGCTGTTTGAGTTGTTGTTGGGCAGCCGCCAGGTTGGCACGCTGTGAATTCATCGCAGCTACAGAACGATCGTAGCCGGACTGTAAGATATCAGGCTTTATCCTACAGAGGATTTGTCCTTTCTTCACAAAATCTCCTTCTTTGATATTAAGCTCAACAACCTCACCCGAGACCTCGGAACTCAGCTTAACTTCAATTTCTGGCTGTATTTTTCCACTGGCAGACACCAATTCATCCACATCTGCTTCCTTCACAACGTCTACAGCGACTTTAGTAATATCTCCTTTTCCAAACCAACCGGCCTTAAAGCCGATAAAAACAAAAATTGCCAGGAGCGCTATGACTATTAATAGAATCTTTACTACACTACGTTTTTTCTTTGCCATTGTTTTTGTTAATCAAATAGGTTAATTGTTGTCGAATTGAATTGGATTTCCTAAGTAATAATCAATAATCTTGGATCTAAATATTACATTATATTTTGCCTGAATTAGATCAAATTCCGCTTTGTTTCGTTCGGTCTGTGCCGTAAATAATTCCAAAGAATTTGCCATACCGATATCGTACCGTTCTTTAGTTGCTTTATAAGCTGTTTCAGCACTTTCAAAAGCTGTCGTTGCCGAAGTATATTTTTGTTTGGCTGCGCTTACGTCCAAAATCGCCTGATTGACGGCTTTATTTAAATTGTTCTTCGCTAATTGTTCGGCTGCCTCAGCCTGTTTTAAACCAATTTTGGCCTTTGCTACATTAACTTTATTCTGATTCTTGGAAAAAATGGGGACAGCGAGTGATAAACCAGTGAAAAATGATTTGTTATCCGATATTTGCCGGCTAAAAGGCACGCGATATGTTGTTGTGATATCTAATGGATCAGTTTGCCTAGTTGTTGCAGATGAATAATTTGTACCATAGCTGACACTTAAATTAAGCGTTGGATAGTACCCACCCTTTGCAATATCAATTTGTTTTAATGCGGCTTCTTTATCCAAAGCAGATTTGTGAATATCAGGTTGTCTTGTTAATGCTTTTTGATATACATCTACTGCATTTTTATCTACTGCAGTTAGCAAAACAGATTCTAAACTTGGGCGTTCCAACGAAATTATTGTTTCAGGAGGCATTTCCATCAATTGTTTTAAGGTTAACAAGGACATTTCGTATGAATTCTTCAAATTCACTTTGTTCAATTCATTCGTAGCAACCTGATTTTTTGATTTTGCAAGGTCAGCAATAGTCTTATTTCCAACAGCAAATTGAATAGAATCCAATGAGAATTGTTGTTTCGACAACGCAATCTGATCTTCACTAGCAATCATCATTTCATGATTTGTGATGGCTTCTAAATAATTCACCAACACATTTAGAATAAGATCATTTTTTATCTTGTCGACCTGCGTCGCTGCAGATTCTAACTGTAATTTATTTGCTTTTATTTGATTAACTTGTTGAAAGCCTTGAAATATATTCACGCTTGACCCTACCGATCCAGCGGTTGTTCTAGTCCATGCATTATTGACAATTTGTGCCGAAGTCAAATCGAAGGCAAAACCATAACGGAAATTTTGATCAACTGAAGCACTTAAGTCCGGCAATAAATTACTTTTTGCTTGAAATAAATCCTGAGCTGCGAGATCTTTGCTCAGTTCGGCCTGCTTTATCTGTACATTGCGTTCCAAAGTCATACGTATAGCCTCGGCTACCCCGACAATCTGTTGGGCTTGGATGGGGCTGTTCGTTCCAAGAAAAAAACCAGTAAATACTACTGCAGAATAATAAAATCTTTTCATGTTCATATGTAGAACCATACAATTTTTATAGATTTGAACTTCATTTATCGGTTATGTATTTTGTCAAATCCCCTTTCTTCCTTCGTTGGCTTTATCCCAAATCAATCTGGCATATGCCGAGGACGGAAAAAAAAGTCTATCTCACTTTTGATGATGGTCCAATTCCTGAAATTACACCTTTTATACTCGATATCCTAAAAAAATATCAGGTCAAGGCAACATTTTTTTGTGTTGGTGAAAATATTAAAAAAAATCCACATTTATTTCAAAGAATTTTACAAGAAGGACATCAGGTTGGCAATCATACTTACAATCATCTCAAAGGTTGGGAGACAAGTGACGAAACCTATATCGATAATATCAGGCTATGTCAGGAACTAACGCAAACAGATCTTTTTCGGCCACCTTATGCTAAAGCCACAAAATCACAGCTTAAAAAATTATATAAAAATTATCGTGTGGTGATGTGGGATATTATGTCGGGTGACTTTGATCAGAACCTAAGTCCAGAAAAATGCCTTGAGAACGTAATTCCCAACATACAGAATGGCTCAATCATCATCTTCCACGACAATATCAAAGCGATTCCCCGTGTGGAATACGCTTTACCTAAAACGATTGAATTTCTCCTAGCAAATCAGTATCAAATAGCAAGAATGGAATAAATGTCAGGGTCTACTTCCAGATAAAACCACTTCAGATTCATAATACTTGCCAACACTCACACTAAAATATCCCAAAACATTATTGGATAGATTTGAAATCGGATTTGCTGGAGATGCTGCGCCTGGATTAATCATCTGGAAGCTGTTCCAGTAATTGTAAGCCCCTAGGTCGATACATTGACGCAATACACGTATTCTATCTCCTATCTTAAGGTCTCTATCGCGATCGACAATATCATGCTGTACTTGCAATCCATTATTATATTTATCGCTAAAAACATCAACAAAGCGCAATTCACCACCATTCACCGACATTTTATATTTGTAATAATTTCCTTTTTCCGGAGGATCATTAAAGACCAATGTAGGATAATAGATGGTGTCTGTAAATATAATCCGTTCGGAGAGCCCTATCGAGTCGACATCAACATAGGACGGTACCGTCGAGGTTCCTTCAATTTCTTTTCCATCCACAGTTTTTACATACAATCGATAGCTGTTCTTTTCCTGTAGCCGCAATGTTTTATTGGTATACACACCGTTGGCTCCAGGTAAAAAGATATATATTTGGTTATTTTGCAGATTTTTCACGGATACTTCCGCATCCGTTATGGGAGACAACATCGAATCTTTTAAACCCACTACTTTCTGAATACTGATCTCATGCTGCTTATCCGACACCATCAGATCGGCGGTGATCACCAGCTGCCCTGTATTTTCAGGCAATTTAAGGTCAATTTTGTCTTCACAACCAATCAAAGTCATCCAAATTAATGCGATCAATCCTATTATCTTTCTCATGTTGTGTTAAAATTTAAAGTTCCAGGTAACGGACGGTATGGCACCAAACAATGCGATCCTATAGATTTCGGTCACATTAGATTGACCTTCTTTCTCTCTAAAGTCAATTAAATAAGCATTTTTGCGATTATAAGCGTTATAAATCCCAAAAGATAAACTTGAATAGGTATTTTTTGTACGCTTAATATCATAAGTTGCAGCGAGGTCCAAACGATGATAAGCTGGCATACGCTGGCCATTTCGCTTATCGTAATAGAATATCGTTCTATCGTCAACAAAATATTTACCAGCAGGCATTGTTACAGCATCCCCGGTATAGTATACAAAGTTCGCACTCAGATTCCATTTAGGCTTCAATTGATACTGTGCCACAACAGCTATATTATGAATCTTATCCTGACGCGCATTAAACCACTGTCCATCATTGATCTGCTCGAATTGTCTTTCACTTCTGGACAGTGTATAACTGATCCATCCATTAAACCTTCCCGATCTTTTCTTTATAAACCATTCCACACCATATGCCCTTCCTTTTCCAAATAGTAGTTCGCCATCCAAAAATTCATTGGCCTGTAAATCGGCTCCATTCCTATAGTCGATCTGGTTTTTCAGATCCCTATAGTAACCTTCTACGGAAAACTCATACCTATTGGACGCAAAATTCCGGAAATAGCCCAGCGAATACTGTGTTGACAATTGTGGTTTAATGGTATTATTGCTTAATACATACTGATCAGTCGGCAAGCTACTTGTGGTGTTACTCAACTGATGTAAATACTGTACATTCTTGTTATAAGATGCCTTTAAGGTAGTCAATTCATTCAAGACATAGTTCAGCGATATTCGTGGTTCCAGATAAACATATTTTTTTCCGATGGCTCCGCTCTCCACATAAGTTGAATCAACAGCTTCACCTGCATGATCGTAGGTATAGAACATACCTGGCCCTAAAGCGGCATAAGCTGTCGCCCTAATACCGTAATTCAGTTTGAACTTATCATTTATTGACCAATCATCCGAGAAATAAGCAGCAATATCCGCTCCTTTGCGCTCTTGAATACGTAATGAGTTTACTTTAGAATCTTCACCGGCTTCAATACTCGCCGGACGAATTTCCTGTAAAGCTGCCTGCAGACCAAATTTTAGATTATGGTGATCCGAGAGGCTATATTGAAAATCCTGTTTAAAGTTATAATTGAAGATATCTGAGCGGATCTTGAAGTTATTATCGTCTTCGATCTTCACCTGATAGTTAAATTTACTGAAGATCAATGTGGTATTACTGAACAGGCGGTTATTCCAAACATGATTCCAGCGCATCGTTCCGGTCGCATTCCCCCAACTGAAGTCAAATAAATCATGGTATGCCATGGCATCCTTACCGAAATATCCTGATAAATAAATGGTGTTTTTATCGTTAATTCTATAATTAAATTTGGCATTTAGATCATAGAAAAATAAAGCACTATTTTTAATATTTTCATCATTTGAGAGCTTCAGGAACAAATCGGCATAAGTACGTCTACCGGATATCATAAATGAGCTCTTTCCCTTTTGTAATGGCCCCTCTACCTTCAGCCGTGACGCAATTAGCCCCAGTCCCCCTTCGACATTAAAATGTTGATTATTCCCATCCAAGGTTGTTATTTCCATGACCGAAGAGATCTTACCACCATATTGGGCGGGCACACCTCCTTTATAAAAATTGACGTCTTTGATGGCATCGGAATTAAAGGTCGAAAAGAAACCAAAAAGGTGAGCACTGTTGTAAACCGGAGCCTCATCCAACAGAATCAGGTTTTGATCCCCACCACCTCCACGTACATAAAAGCTGCTACTTCCCTCGCCTCCACTCGCCACTCCGGGAAACAATTGGATCGTCTTCAAAATGTCTTTCTCACCAAACAATACAGGAACCTTCTCAATCTCCTTTGGACTAAACTGAGTCAAGCCCGGAGTCAGATCTTTGATCGATTTTCTTCTATTTCCAGTAACGACTACCTCTGCCAATTGGTTCTCTTCGGGTACCAATTGTACAATATAGGTCGAGTCTTTTCCCATCGTCACAGGCAATATTTTGGTTTTATATCCTATTGAGGAAACTTCGAGGAAAGTATCAGCTCCGCGAAGAGACAAACTAAAAAAGCCGTATTTATTGGAAGCCGTCGATTTTTTCTCTAGGTCATTCCGGACCAAAGCGCCAATAATATTTTCACCGCTGATGCTATCCCTGATAAATCCCGATATAGATTTAGATTGTTGGCCATAGGATTGCTGCGCGCAAAACAAAATAGAAGAAAAATAAAAAACAACCTTTATAGGTTTAAGCATAGCAGATTGAAATCAAAAATTTATTGAAAATAATAAAAAAGCCTTACAATTTGTAAGGCTTAATAATAAGTTTATAATTTGTTAGTCAAGATCTTCTTTAAACAAAAATAGTATTTTATTCATTTAAGCCAAATATTTATCTATTTTTCTTGTTATTTTTTTTCTACCGGATTGAAAAAATCATAGAAAAAGGCCATTTGATAGACAATGGAGCGTGACCAATACGCCCAATTATGTCCGCCTTCACTTGTAACGAAGGTATGATTTATATTATGATACATGAGCTTATCGTGGAGTGCAATATTGACTTGATAGAAAAAGTCCTCCTTTCCACAATCAATAATTAACCGAAGTTTATTATTTACTAATTTAGGAATCATATTGATCACCACGCGATCGTCCCAGGCCTGCGTCGAATCGGCATAATTCCCGATACGATCCTTAATTTCCCAGTTTAAAGGAAATGGTCTAAAATCTACCCCGCCGGCAGTACTGCCTGCTGCACCATAAAGATCCTGATGTTTAATCGCAAGTGACAAAGCTCCATGCCCACCCATGCTAAGCCCTGAAATCGCTCTTCCTTTACGGTCCTGAACTGTCGCATAATGACCATCTATATAATCAATCAGCTCTTTTGCGACAAATGTTTCGTATTGGTAATTTCGATCATTTTTTATATCCCAATACCAACTGCCATATCCTCCGTCCGGACAAACAATCATGTATCCATACTGATCTGCCAAAGCAGCCACATTGGAATGCTTCACCCAATTACTATAATTACCTGAATATCCGTGAAGTAAATAAAGAACCGGATATTTCGTATCTGTCGAATAACCTTTCGGGAGTATTACGACTGTTTTGATATCTTTTGCCATGCTCCGACTCGGAATACGCAAAGTATCCACTTTGGCAGCTTTACTAACAGCGACAATATAAAATAGCGCAAGTGATAAAAGTAAAAATTGTTTTAAATTCATTATATCAGTATTTGGATGTAATTATTCTACTCAGACCAATATTATTGATCCAATTTTCTGAATCAAGTCAGCTTATTTATCAATGGATTTAGAGCATCTTTCAAAATAATAAAGATAAGATTTTAAACCAAATGGACGCTCGCTGATGGTATAAAAACCAGCGTTGTTATTATCAAAAGTAAGCGCTTCTCCTTGCGGCTCTAACTTATAAGGAACTTCGATTGGCTTTCGGTTTAGCGCCTTTTGCCATGACTCACCCGAATTCCTTTTCCAGTAAAAAATATGCGTGATATTCTTGATAAGCATCTCTTTTCCGGAAGGATTAATAGCCGAAGCTGTAGCAAAAGTAAAAGGAAGTTCAGCCACTTTATCTAATGTAAAATACTGTTGATTTTTATTTCTGAAAACTGGCGCACTATATACTGTAGATCGAAATTCCCGCTTAGAAACGATATACAACATATTATCGCGCGGATCCACCATAATAGATTCGGCATCCAAACGTTTTTGTCCGGGGAATTTAAGAAATATGGTTTTAATATTCTTTATTGATATCATTGAAGAATCTTGCGGTGAAGGTTCTGGAAATACATATAGGCTTGCCCAAGTCCGCTTGCCAAGATTATTGCCTATATCTGCTAAAATCAGATAAATTTTACCATCAATTTTTACGCGGTCGATATCCTCACAGTCTGTCACAGTCACACCTTCAAGCGTAAATCTTTTGAGTAGATTGGCCTGCCGGTTGATCAGATAGATATTCGCCCCGTCACCACTGTCATTATGCACCCAAAAGCTTCCCTCCTCATGAGCTGCTACAATTCCTGATACTTCTTTTAGCTGCGGATCTGTTATTTCGCCCAAGGGAATTTGTGTTTTAAAATAATCCTTGTTATTTTGGGCAGATATGCGCAAGCCGGACAAAAAAAGTACAATCATTAAGAATACTTTTGTTCGTGCAATATACATGTTTAAAGATACGTTTTTATTGATATTTTATGCCCGTTATGAACAAATCCCTTAAATATATCTTATTTTTTATCCCCTTATTTCTAATCCAATATACTACACAGGCACAGAGCAGCGTATTCCGGATAAAAGTTAAATCAGGACTTGACAATACACCACCCTATCTCGTAAAGTATTACAACAGTAAAGACTGGGAGAAATTCTATGCTGAAATCCTGCAGTTTAATTATAACCCAGGGTTTGAGTACAATATCCGTGTAAAAAAAACGACAACTGCCCAAGCTTCAATCTATACACTCCAACAAATCATTAATAAATCACCGGCTGAAAATACTGAAATCGCTATTTGGGATGTGGCTGAGTATTATGTCAATAATCCAATGTCAGGCAAATTGGCCTGTCTGCAGATAAAATCCAACAAAAAAAACAAATGGGAATATATCGCAGGCCCTATTTTAGGTTTTGATTACCAAGAGCAATATCGCTATCGTATCAAAGTGAAGCAAACGAAAGTAAAAGATACCGACAGTTTACGCTACGAATTGATGGATATTATTTCCAAAGAAAGGGTAACCGAACTGCCCAGTGTAGCTTCTTTTCTCGCAAGGTTCAAATGGAATTTGCTTCAATTAAACGGAAAAGATGTAACGAGCAGCAAAGCCTATATTGGCTTTGACGCAAAAAACGGAACAATCGCCGGATCAACAGGCTGTAATAATTTCTGGGGAAATTTTAATATAAAAGGCAATTTGATCAGCTTTCCACACCTAGCAAGCAATATGAAATCCTGTAATGGTCCCAATAATATTGAAAATGACTTTTTTGCGATCATCGAGCAAAAACAAATTCAATTTGATATCGCCGAACAAACCCTAAACTTGTATATCGACGGAAAATTAGTTATGATTTTTGGCTTAGAACGCGAATAAAAAAAAACACCCGAAGTCTGGGGAACTTCGGGTATCTTAGCCATATTATTAACCTATTTTATGAAAAGTATTTATGCCATTTGGAAATGACATAAACAAATATGTGAAATAAATCGGAAAGAACCGAAAGCTACACTTCATTTTAACATAATTTTAACACTTTAAAAATATTGAGAAAAATTGGCGTAAAAATGATATTTTTTGGAACATTAGGGCAGCAAAGTTCTAGTATCTTAATGGTTTAAACCATAACGATGATCAGAACATTTTTTACGACAGCCGCTTTATTTTTGACAACGATGCTCTTTGCGCAAGAGAATCCGATTATTCGTGGGAACTACGCCGATCCTGAAGGAATTATCTATGGCAATAATTATTGGATTTTCCCCACCTACTCAGCTCCCTATGAAGAACAGCTGTTTTTTGATGCCTTTTCCTCGCCCGATCTGGCCCATTGGACAAAGCACCCGCGGGTACTCCAAAATAGTGAGGTAACATGGGCAAAAAAAGCAATGTGGGCACCCGCTGTTTTGGAAAATAAGGGCAAGTATTATTTATTCTTTAGTGCTAACGATGTTCACCAGGGGGAAATCGGCGGAATCGGCGTGGCCGTGGCCGATAAACCCGAAGGGCCTTATACAGATTTACTAGGCAAACCACTGATCAATGATATCATCAACGGTGCGCAGCCCATTGACCAATTTGTATTTAAAGATCGGGACGGAACGTTTTACATGTATTACGGTGGCTGGAAGCACTGTAATATGGTGAAACTGAAGCCGGATTTTTCGGGTCTGCTCCCATTTGATGACGGAACCTATTACAAGGAAATTACACCCGAGAACTACGTGGAAGGTCCATTTATGTTTATTAAAAATGGCAAATACTACTTTATGTGGTCCGAGGGTGGTTGGACCGGACCGGATTATAAGGTAGCTTATGCAATTGCGGACTCTCCGTTCGGGCCGTTTAAACGTATTGGAACAATTCTCGAGCGCGACCCAAAAGTTGCTGTTGGGGCAGGCCACCATTCTGTTATTAAAGTGCCCAATAAAGACAAGTATTTCATCGTCTATCACCGCAGGCCATTAGGTAAGGAAGGCGCCAATGAACGTGTCACTTGTATAGATGAAATGAAATTTGACGAAAAAGGTCATATTATACCCGTCAAAATGACCTTTGAAGGAGTCAAATATCCATTAAAATAAATCAACCCTCTCTGTATAATACAGGCAACCCAACCTAAACAGAAGAGCCCCAATCAAAAACCGGGGCTCTCATTATTTAATTAAGATAATCAGCGTTTAAATATTGGCGATTGCGTTATTTAATGTCGCAGAAGGACGCATAGCTTTTGTTGCTAATTCATCATTCGGAAAGTAATAACCACCAATATTTTGAGCCTGTCCCTGTGCCCCTATCAATTCTTCATTAATTTTAGCCTCATTGTCAGTCAGTACTTTTGCAACAGGTGCAAATCTGCTTGCTAAATCTGCATCTTTCGTTTGATCAGCTAAAGCCTGCGCCCAATATAAAGTTAAATAGAAATGGGATCCACGGTTATCGATCTGACCTACTCTACGTGCCGGAGATTTGTCATTTGCAAGGAATTTCTCTGTTGCCACATCCAAGGTTTCCGCTAAAACTAATGCTTTAGGATTATTTTGTGTTTGTGATAAATGTTCCAATGAAGCTCCTAAAGCTAAAAATTCGCCCAATGAATCCCAACGTAGGTAACCTTCCTGAAGGAATTGTTCGACGTGCTTCGGAGCTGAGCCTCCAGCACCGGTTTCGAACAAACCGCCACCATTCATCAATGGTACAATAGATAACATTTTTGCTGAAGTACCGACTTCCAAAATAGGGAATAAATCAGTCAGATAATCACGTAAGACGTTACCTGTTACGGAAATAGTATCTTCACCTTTACGAATGCGCTCCAAAGAGAATTTAGTAGCTTCTATCGGTGATAAGATTCGAATATCTAAACCTGCGGTATCAAAATCTGGCAAGTATTTTTCTACTTTTTTGATGATCTCTCTGTCATGTGCGCGGTCTTTATCTAACCAAAATACTGCTGGTGTATTGGATAAACGTGCACGGTTTACAGCTAATTTTACCCAGTCCTGGATAGGTGCATCTTTTGTTTGACACATACGGAAAATATCACCTTCTTCGACTTTTTGCTCCATGAATACATGACCTTCCGCATCCACAACACGGATCACACCTTTACCAGCTGCTTGGAAAGTTTTGTCATGCGAACCATATTCTTCTGCTTTTTGGGCCATCAAGCCCACATTTGGAACAGATCCCATTGTTTTTGGATCCAAAGCACCATGTATTTTACAATCCTCTATTGTAGCCTCATAAACGCCAGCGTAAGAACGGTCAGGCACCATTGCGATCGTATCTTCTTCTTGACCATCCTTATTCCACATTTTACCACCAATACGGATCATTGCAGGCATAGAAGCATCTATGATAACATCCGAAGGAACATGGAAGTTTGTAATACCTTTATCTGAGTTGACCATAGCTAAAGCGGGACCTTGCGCGATGGCAGCATCAATAGCAGCTTTCACTTCCGCTTCTTTTGCATGACCTGCAATTTTAGCATATACTTCCCCTAAGCCGTTGTTTTTATTGACACCTAATTCTTTAAACAAGTCGCCATAAGTAGCAAACACGTCCGCAAAATAAGTTTCAACCACCGCACCAAAGATAATCGGATCTGAAACCTTCATCATTGTTGCTTTTAAATGTGCAGATAACAATACCCCTGCAGCTTTCGCTTCAGCAATTGTATCAGCAACAAAACCTTTCAATGCGTTCAAACTTAAGGTTGAAGAGTCAATTACTTCACCAGCTTTTAAGGGAGAAAGACCTTTTAATTCGGTAACAGCTCCTTCGCTATCCACAAATTCAATTTTGAATTGACCTGCATTTTCTACTGTTACAGATTGCTCTGAACCATAGAAATCGCCAGATGTCATCGATGCGACTTTAGTTTTTGAATCTTTTGCCCAAGCCCCCATTTTGTGCGGATTAGCTTTCGCATAATTCTTCACGGCTTTAGGTGCACGACGATCTGAATTACCTTCACGTAAGACAGGATTTACAGCTGAACCCAATACTTTCGCATATTTGGCTTTGATCGTTTTTTCTTCTTCGGTAATTGCTTCATCCGGATAGTTAGGAATAGCATAACCTGCTTTTTGTAATTCTGCGATAGCTCCTTTTAATTGTGGAATCGACGCTGAAATATTCGGTAATTTGATGATGTTTGCTTCAGGAGTTGTCGCCATTTGTCCCAGCTCGGCCAAAGCATCGGCAATTTTTTGATCTTCTTTTAAAAATTCTGGAAAGTTCGCAAGAACACGCCCCGCTAAAGAGATATCTCTCAATTCCACATCGATATCAGCTGTAGCTGTAATCGCTTGTACAATAGGCAAAAACGAGTAAGTCGCCAACAAAGGTGCTTCATCTGTTTTTGTCCAAACAATTTTTGATTTGTTTGACATAGTAATCTATTAGAAATATGTTTAATTTTTAATGCTATGCGAAATCAGTGAAAAATCTAAATTTCTCAAAATTTCGCCTAAAGATAAGAATTAATGCTATAAACCATGGCTTAATCCGACCTTTTTGACAATAAAAATGTGAAAATAAATATATTTTGGCAATACAGAATAACTTGGTCTCTCCATTTTAAAGGACAGTCCTCTTGACATTTCAGTGACGGGATAATACAATTGAAATCCTAATTTAGTCAGATAAAAAATACTATTAAGCATGAAATCATTCAAATTGAACAATGGGATAGATATTCCAGCAATTGGATTTGGAACCTGGCAAATTCCGGAAGGAGAAGACGCATATCAAGCTGTTAAAGAAGCATTGGCAGTAGGATACACGCATATTGACACAGCTGCTATTTATGGAAATGAAAAAAGTGTGGGCAGGGCGATCAAGGATAGCGGAATAGATCGTAGTACTTTGTTTATAACAACCAAGTTATGGAATACCGAACGTGGTTATGACAGAACCATCGCTGCATTTGAAAAATCTCTTACAGATCTGGGCTTGGAATATATAGACCTCTATTTGATTCACTGGCCGGCTAACGAAACTCAATTTGAAGATTGGGCGGCTATTAATGCCGATACATGGAGAGCCTTTGAATATTTATACGGACAAGGAAAAGTAAAAGCGATCGGGGTTAGCAATTTTCCAAAAGAATACCTGGCGAAATTACTGGAGACGGCAACTATCGTTCCTAGCGTCAATCAAATTGAATTTCATCCAGGTTATCTGCAACAGGAAACTGTTGACTTTTGCAAATCAAATGACATACTGGTGCAGGCCTGGTCTCCACTAGGCTCAGGAAGGATATTACAGAACGAAACCCTGATTGCTTTAGCAGAGCAAAAAGCTACCAGTATTGGGCAAATCTGTATTAAATTTGCACTTTCACAAGGTATTTTACCGCTTCCAAAATCCACCAATCCGACAAATATTAAACGAAACTTAGCTGTTGACAGTTTCGATCTTACGGACGAGGATATTCGAATGATTCGGGCATTACCAGCAATGGGGTTCTCTGGATCTGATCCCAAAAAAGTCGCATTCTAGATTATTGAAAGGAATCTAAAATATACGCTATAGAGTCCGCCCAACGAAACTAGGTAGGCGGACTCTTTTTTTCCTATCCCCTTTAATCTCACCATCATTACCCCTGAATTTTACCGGAAATGTACTCAGCCTCTCGGTATCTGTAGAGTGATATCCGTAGCACATCTACTGATGTTTGCACGATTCAGCACTAAAAAAGAAATATAAGCTTTCCCCGAAACAAAAGATTAGGATAGCTGTTAATAATACAACAATTCATATCATGAGGCCTACTCGAAATGCAATATGCCGAAACAAAGCGTTTGCAGAGGAGAACTATCGTATTATTGAAAGAGTATTTGAACCAATTAGCGTTAAACAGTACTGAAGTTTAGTAAATGCTAAAATCAATATTGCGTAGCATTTCACAAATTTTTGAGAGACCGCAAAAATTTAAATTTAAAAACACGATTATGGCACATTCATTTTTAAAAACGATCAGATCCTCCGTTAAACATTGGTATATACCGCTTATTATTGGAGTTCTTTTAATTTTATTAGGCTTCTATACGATAGCTACGCCGATCACATCCTTTCTTGCCTTGAGTATTTTGTTTTCTTGGTCATTCATTGTGTCGGGGATACTTGAAATTATCTTTGCCTTACAAAACAAAAATGAAGTGGATGGTTGGGGCTGGTACCTTACCGGTGGCATCCTTTATGTCTTATTCGGAATTTTACTCATGACCAATCCCCTATTGTCTGCAAGCACTTTGGCTTTTATTGTCGGATTTTATGCTTTGTTCAGATCCGTTCAATTATTATCCTTCTCCTTTGACCTGAAAAATTATGGAAGTAAATCCTGGGGCTGGATCACCCTATTTGCAATATTGGGCATTATCTTTAGTTTTATTCTCCTATGGAACCCAATTTTCGCCGGCTTTTCCCTTGTAATTTGGACAGGAATGGCGCTTAGTACAGTCGGTTTTGCAGCCTGCGTATTTGCGTTTCAGTTGAAAAGTCTGAAAAATATCCCCGACAAACTGCCTAATGAATGGAAAGAACGCTACGAAAAATTAAAAGAGGAATTTGAACAATACAACAAATAAAAATCATATATAAAAATTGCTATCTTAAAGGGGAAACCATCTTTTTCAAGATGGTTTTATTCTTTGATTTCCACTATACTGAAAGGCACCTTTTCCAGCGGGAAATCCTGTTGATCTGTTTTCAATCGACTGATCTTCAAGATTACATCCAAGCCCTGATATATTTCACCAAAGACTGTAAAATCTTGATCAAGTCTAGGTTGGCCTCCACGCAATAAATATTCTTCACGCTGCTCCTTACTGTATTTTATGCCCTTTTTAATTTCCAGACCATCCAGTTCTGCGGAGCTAATCTTTTTACCAACGACAAAATAGATCTGATTCAGGAAAGATGCCTTTTCAGCGTTACCGTCACGTCCCGCCCCCAACGCGCCCATTTTGTGAAAAGCGCGTTGGTCAAACTCAGCCGCCAAACGAGGTTTGCGATGCTGAGGATCTGCCGCTTCCTTCTTTTCGATATCGATATCATGTTCTCCACCTTGCACCACAAAATTTTCAATTATACGATTGAATAATGCCCCCTGATAAACACTGTCCTTAATCGACTTTAACATCAGATCACGATGATTGGGTGTGAAATCATAGAGTACCACCTTAAATTCTCCAAATGCGGTTTTAAATAACAATCGTTTTGACTGTGCATTAGTGTTACTCATCCAAATGAACACAATTGCTATAATCAGCGTAATTTTTCTCATATCTTTTGGTCGCATCGACTTATTCAAAATTTCGTATAAAAATACATTAAATTTCAATTCGAGGAAATCTGTTTATTGTTATATTTGACTATAACAATTCAAATCTATGCAGTATACCCCTAACCCTGAACGCTACAAACAGATGATATACAATCGTTGTGGTAAATCCGGTCTTCAGTTACCAGCTATTTCTTTAGGTCTATGGCACAACTTTGGAAATGACACAGCTCATCAAACCAAAGTTGATATCTGTACAACAGCTTTTGATCTGGGAATCACCCATTTTGACCTTGCCAATAACTATGGGCCGCCTCCAGGAAGTGCAGAAATAGCATTTGGACAGATTCTCAAACAACAATTCGCTGGGTATAGGGATGAGCTCATTATCTCTTCAAAGGCAGGCTACCATATGTGGGATGGTCCCTATGGTGAATGGGGCAGCAGAAAATATATTATTTCCAGTTGCGACCAATCATTAAAACGCTTAGGAACAGATTATGTTGATATTTTCTATTCACATCGCTTCGACCCAAACACCCCGCTGGAAGAAACCATGATGGCCCTCGATCAACTTGTTCGGAATGGCAAAGCCCTTTATATTGGTATTTCGTCCTATAATTCGCAACGCACCAAAGAAGCTTATGCGATATTGAAATCATTAGGAACACCGTTTATTATTCACCAACCCAGCTATTCAATGTTAAACCGATGGGTTGAGTCGGACGGGCTATTGGACACATTGGATGAAATCGGAATTGGCTCCATTGTTTTTTCACCACTCGCTCAGGGCATGCTCACGGATAAGTATTTATATCATATTCCACAGGATAGCAGGGCATCACAGTCAAAATCTTTGCAGACCAAGTTTTTGAGCGAGGAGAACAGACAGAATATCCAGGCACTTCATGCTATTGCGCAACGTAGAGGACAGTCTTTAGCCCAAATGGCCATCGCTTGGGTATTTCGGAAACAACAGGTAACTTCAGCACTAATCGGCGCATCCAGACCTCAACAGGTCATCGACTGCGTAGGCGCGCTCGAAAACCTATCGTTTACTTCGGAAGAAATCCGAGAAATTGATCTATATGCGAAAGATGGCCACATCAATATATGGGCACAATCTGCTGAGCTTAATAAAGCTTAACGAAATATGAACTACATTAAAAAAGTGTATTGATGTTCGGAAGACAAATCAATACGCTTTTTTTAATAGACTTCATGAAATAAACTCAAATTGCGCTAATGCATGAGTTTTAAAATTTTCTCAAATGTATTTACATTCCTACTGGTGAATTTATCCTTCAGGCTTTTCTTACCTAATATTTTCCCAAATGTTGAATCCAATGTATTTCCTTTGGGCACATACCAGTAAAACAGTCCATTGACCACATCAGCTTTTTCATTATCTGCTTTTATACTACGATTGAATTCGTCCATCAGCACTTCTTCTATTCCCTGTAAACCTACAAAAGTATAAATATGAAAATCAGGATGTCTTTCAAAAGGAATACTACTCCAAAAAAGAGCAGTTTCTGCTTGCGACTTAATAAAAAGGAAGGCGTCATAGGAAAAATAATTGGACATCGCTTCTTCCAAAATTACTTTAAGTTCGTCGACAGATCTTTCTGAAGAAAAAACAATATTTCCAGAAGCCAGCACTGAGCTCACATCGTCCATTCCAGCTTCTCTAAAGACCCGGCATACATCGGCCATCTTCATGTTTGTCCCCTTAACATTTACCCCCCGTAGAAATGCACAGTATTTCATCTTTTATCAATTTTATTAAATTTCATCCATTGGATTCCAAAATATCTTTTTAAAATCCTTAATGCGGAGATTGTTAATTACAACGCCTTCGTTTTCCAATTTAGCCTCAAATGCAGGGACCGACAATACTCCACTGCTCGAAATCACCCGATGTGCAGGCACATCTTTGGGGCATCCCCCCATCGCTTTTCCAACATGGCGGGAATGATTTGGATAACCTAGCGCTTTCGCAATTGCTCCATAAGTTGAAACACGTCCTTTTGGGATCAGTCTTGCCAATTCGTACACTTGCTGTTTGAATATTTCATCCATATTCTATCTATTTAGATCATTAGTTCAACTGCCAGTTGGACCTTAAAAAATTTCCTTCGGTCAGCAATAATACGCCAAACCGAGTATATTTCAAAGTTGACTAAAGATACAAAAAACGAATACCTAATACCTTATAAAAGCGCTGTGAACTTATTTAGTCAACCAATTTAATCCTCTGCCTACGTTTCTACGTAAAAAACAGTTCTATTTTTTATAAAAGGAACAAATTGAAAAGAAAACGCGCAGTGTAAATATTTTATAATTGAGTCGATATCCAGCTCATATAGGCTATAGATACTAGTAAATAAAAAAGTCCTTAATATTCATATTAAGGACTTTTTGCGATTCTGTACGCCAATCAGGATTCGAACCTGAGACCGTCGGTTTAGAAAACCGATGCTCTATCCAGCTGAGCTATTGGCGCGTCGTTTTCGGTAATGCAAAAGTAGACATTTGTTCAACAATTCCAAAATATCATCTGCTTTTTTTTGCGGTTTTCCAATAACTGATTGCTTTTCAACAAGATTATTTTATTGATCTAGGTCAAACAAAAACCAAAAGGTTGCTGTTACCTTTGTGTTGTAAACAAATAAGAAAACACAAAAATTATGGCACAAGGAAAATGGGAATTGGACGCTGCACATAGCGAAATAGAATTCAAAGTAAAACACATGATGATCACTAATGTCAAAGGAAACTTCGACAGTTTTAAAATCGATCTTAATACAGCGGATGATACCTTTGAGAATGCACTTGCAAAGGTAACTATCGAAACAGCATCCATCAACACACGAAATGAACAAAGGGATGGGCACTTAAAAAGTGCTGATTTTTTTGATGTCGAAAAATATCCTGCAATAACATTTGAAACAACGAGCTTAGCGAACGAACAGATTAAAGGGAATCTGACTATCCGTGACGTAACTCGTCCTGTGGTTTTTGACCTGGAATTTGCAGGAATTCAAAAAGACCCTTGGGGAAATAGCAAAGCGGGATTTGTCGTAGAAGGGAAAATCAAACGTTCAGAGTTCGGGCTTAATTGGAATGCAGCTTTAGAAACAGGTGGTGTCATGGTGAGTGATGAAGTAAAATTTAGTGCTGATATCCAGTTTATAAAAGCAAATTAAGAAGTATTTCTGAAATAAAATTTGGCAGGAGAGCAAAAATTCGTACTTTTGTCGCGGAGAGTTGGCAGAGTGGTCGAATGCGGCGGTCTTGAAAACCGTTAACTGTCACAGGTTCGGGGGTTCGAATCCCTCACTCTCCGCAGAACAAGCCTTTCAGAAATGAAAGGCTTTTTTCATTGTATTCGAATTCGAACCAGAAGCGCTGGCCGGGGTTCGAACGCTATCATCGCGGATTATAGCAAGGGGATGTGGGACGCGATAAATCCCTCACTCTCCGCCAGCAAAAATAAAGCCCGACGATAGTCGGGTTTTCTCGTTTATAGACTTTTGCAAACAATGTTTGAGAACAAGCCTTTCATTTCTGAAAGGCTTTTTTCATTGTATTCGAATTTGAACCAGAAACGCTGGTTGGGGTTCGAACGCTATCATTGCAGATATTATTCAAATACTTATCAACGTAGAATAAAAATAAGCCTACAAATCGTAGGCCATCATTCGTTGGTTAATAGAATAGATTACTGGTTGGATCCTATGAGATATATTTATTTACGATACCTTCAAGATCATCCAGATCAAAAGGCTTGGACAGGAAGTCGTCTGCTCCGGCACGGGCAGCTAATGACTCTATATCATTGTTAGCGGACACATAAATAACCGGGATATGTTTAAACCGGTCATCTGCCTTCAAAAGACGGGTCGCTTCTACCCCTCCAATATTTGGAATCCAATTATCCATCAAAATAAGATTAGGTTCTGTAGACTCCACCTTCTGAATAATATCATGAGATGTCTCCGAAACCTCAACCTGAAAACCCAGATCTGTTAGCACGACTGTTATTACCTCCAAAATAATCGTATCATCTTCAAATATCAGTACAGTTTTTCTTTTACTCATATAGCTTAATTTATGTCTTTTATAGGGCTACTATGGATTAAATGTCATTCCATTGTTAAGTATAACCATATTATAACGAATAAAGTTTTTTCCAAATTTTTTGATCTCCTATTGGGGTGAAATTCTGCTGGATACTCGAGAAACGGATAGTCTCTTTACTTCCCAGGGCCAGATATCCCAAATTTTCCAGACTCGCATCAAAGAGCTTAAAAACACGATCCTGTAAATCCTTATTAAAATAAATCAACACATTCCGACACAAAATCAATTGAAAGCTGTTAAATGAGGTATCTGATACCAGATTATGGGTTGAAAGGATGATCTTCTGTTTCAATTCGGGATTAAATTTCGCCCATTCGTAATTTGCCGTATAATAATTAGAAAAGTCCTGCTTCCCGCCTGACTCCATATAATTTTCTGAAAATAACTTAATCTGATTTAATGGATAGATTCCATTACGTGCTATTTCCAACACCCGCGGATTGATGTCTGTTGCATAGATTAAGGATTTATGATGCAGGTTAGCCTCCTTCAATAAAATCGCAAGTGAATAGGCTTCTTCGCCACTTGAACATCCTGCTACCCAAATACGGATAAGCGGATAGGTTCCCAACTGCGGCAAAATCTCCTCACGCAACTGGCGAAAAAATAAAGGATCCCTGAACATTTCCGTCAAATTCACTGTAATTTCTTCAACAAAATGTTGAAGAAACGCTGGATTGTCCTTCAGCGCGAATCGCAGCTCCGCAAAACTTGTAAATCGGTCGTTCGTCATGATTCGATTGATCCTTCTCTTAATCGATGCCCGACTATATTGCATGAAATCGTAGCCATAGCGCTGGTAGATATCTTCCAATAAAATATCTATCTCCTCATCCTTAATAATATTATGGCCCAACATAGCTAGATCAACTGTTCAATTTCAACTATTAACTTATCCACATCAATAGGTTTCGACACATAAGCCTGTGCACCCGCTGCAAGACATTTTTCGCGATCTCCGCTCATTGCTTGAGCAGTAACCGCGATAATCGGAATATCTTTAATAACTGCTGAACTCCGAATCAAACGGATAGCCTCATATCCGTCAATTTCGGGCATCATCATATCCATCAAAACTAATGAAACATGATTGTCAGCCGTTAATAACTCAATTGCATCCTTTGCCATGGTACAACTAAGGATCTGGTATCCCTTCGCTTTTAATGTTAAACCCAAAGCAAAAATATTCCGATTGTCATCGTCTACAATTAATATTATTTTATTTCTATTCATTAAAGCCGCTCAATTAATTTTCGTATAACCATACCCGTAACAATGACAAAAGCTGATCTACATCAACAGGTTTTGATATATAATCTGAAGCTCCTGCTTGTATACATTTTTCCCGATCACCAATCATAGATTTGGCCGTAACGGCAATAATAGGTAATGTAGCAAATGAAGCTTCCTGTCTAATATTCCGGATCGTTTCGTACCCATCCATTTCGGGCATCATCATATCCATTAGGACAATATCAATTGTTTCACCTGAATTTAGCACTTCCAGTGCCTCCTTACCGTCCATTGCTGGTATGACTTGCACCTGAAATTTTTCCAATGCTTTTGTCATAGAAAATATATTACGCACATCATCATCAGCTACCAGTACTTTCTTCCCTTTTAATACATCTGTCAGCGCACCCAGACCATTGTTTTTCCGGCGTACATCATCCGAATTGTTGGTTTCAATCAAATGTAGGAATAAGCCTACTTCATCGAGAATACGTTGATAGGAATGTGCGGTCTTGACGACTACAGAATCTGCATATTTTTTAATCTTTAGTTCCTCGGATTTTGATAGATTTTTGCCCGTAAATATAATTATTGGCAAGTTTTCGAGACCTTCATGCTGTTTTATCGCTTCCAAGGTATTATATCCCATTTCATCAGGCACACCCATATCCAAAATTACACAATCTACCTCAGCAGTCCCCAGTGCATTGATGCTATCTGTAACATTATCTTTTACTTCAAGTGAAATATCAAAACTGCTTAAAAAATAAGCCAATGCACGTGCATGTTTCGGATTTTCTTCAACAATAAGAACCTTTTTTGGCGATTTACTTAAGGCGGATTCAATTTTCTGAAACACCGATGTCATCTGCTCGAGGGCCACGGGTTTATTGATAAAATCAATTGCACCTTTAAGCAAACTTTCCTTCTTCACTTCAAGTGACGACATGATATGTACTGGAATATGGCGTGTCTCCTTATCACCTTTTAACTCGTCCATCACCGCCCAGCCGTCCATAATCGGTAACTGAATATCCAACAATACAGCCTGCGGATGATACTTCTTGGCGGCCGGTAGGGCATGATCTCCCCGTACCACAACAACACCCTTGTAATGCTGGCTATGTGTATATTTCAATAATGCTTTGGCAAAATTGATATCATCTTCAACAATCAGGATAACCTTGTCTCCTTCAGTAATATTATTTCGATCATCAGGTAATTCTTCTGGTATACGTATGGTAGCCGGATTATAAGTATCTTCTGTGACGAGCTCACGTACCTCCTCAACTTCAGAGTGGATCTCTTCCACAAGCTGTTGCTCCTTTGTTTGGACTTCACCAAGTTCAACTTTATGATCCGGTATGATAAACGAAAATGTACTACCTTTTCCTTCCTCACTCGTCAACTTGATTTCTCCTCCAAGCAAACGGGCGATCTCCCTACTAATCGATAAGCCCAGCCCAGTACCACCAAATTTTCTCCGGGTCGAACCATCCGCTTGTTGGAATGCCTCGAAAATTATCTTTTGTTTCTCGAGGGGTATTCCGATACCGGAGTCTACTACAGCAAAGACAAGTTTATCTTTTGTCGCACTATCGCCATAAATATCCAATCTAACTTCGCCAGCCGCAGTAAATTTAATTGCATTGGAAATCAGATTACGCAACACCTGATCTATCCTAAGCCGATCACCCTGAAAATTTCGTTTGAGTTTCGGATCAATATTGATTGTGAAGGCCAAACCTTTCTCCTTGACGATTGGCAAAAATAAGTTATTCAGATCTGCGCATATATCATTTAAATTCAGGTTCGTATATTCCAAGGTCATTTTACCGGATTCAATCTTTGAAAGATCCAATATCTCATCGATTAATGTCAATAGACTCGTTCCGGAACTTTGGATCACTTTGGCCGATTCGATTTGATCCGCATTCAGGTTCTGTTCATTATTTTCGGATAGCAAGCGGGAAAGAAGCAGAATAGAATTTAACGGTGTACGAAGTTCATGAGACATATTTGCCAAAAATTCGGACTTATATTTTGTACTCAATGCGAGTTCTTCGGCCTTCTGTTGGATTTCCAGGTTCCGTTCAGCAATCATAAGATTTTTGTCTTCCAACAATTTTGAACGTTCCTCCAATTCCTGATTAGATTGCATCAATTCTTCGTGCTGAACTTTAAGTTCCTCCTCAGACGACTGCAAACGCAAGGTCTGGGCCTCCAACTCTGTATTTAGGTTCTCAAGTTCAGCGTGCTGTGACAACAACTCCTCCGATTGAACCTGTGTTTCCTCCAAAAGTGCCTGGATTTTGGCGCGGCCTTTTGCAGATGCAAGAGCGATGCCAAGTTGTCTGGCAGATTCGGTCAGGAAAATCACTTCTAATTCAGTAAACGGCTGACGGTGTCCTATTTCCAAAACACCCAACACTTGATCTGCAGATACAATGGGGACAAAAATAAGATGTGGCACATTGATTTTTCCAGAGGCAAAACTGACCAAATAATCTTCTTCACGGATATTATTGATCACTTTTGTTTCCTTATCGACAAATACCTGTCCGACATACCCCTCCCCTGGAAGAAAATAGAGCTGCGCTTTCGGATCCAATCCATAGCAACCCGATCGTTCAAGTTTCTCCTCATTAAAGATATATATTGCTCCAGTAATTGCACCAATATAATTTACCAGTCCTTTTATTGAATCCGTTGCAAGCAACCTTTCGGTTTTATTACCGACCAGGCCTGTGTAGAGATCAGCATAGCCCATATGTAACCAGTCATTATCCCGAAGCTGATCAAAGGACTTTTTTAGGGATTTTGACATCCGGTTCACAGATTTTGCGATCGCACCTAGATCATCATCTTCAATATCCTCCGCTTTTACATCGTAGTCTCCAGAAGCAATACGATTGGTAATATTTTGAACCAGATTTAACCTGCGTGCAATTCCCTCATCCTTTTCAACCAGCGATTTTTCCAGTGCCAAGCGTCTAAGAAAATCTGCCCTTAAGCGAAAATAAAAATATGCTGTAATAATCAGCGATAGTAAAGCGCTGATAACGATAAACAGGGTCGTAATAAATGAAGAATTATCCAAATTGGCAGCTTTCCGGTCTATATCATCATCTTCATAATGAATAATATCCTTGATAATATTACGGCATTTATCCATCGCTGTTTTACTTTCATCCAACTTCTCCACAGTGACAGTCCCGCCCTTTCTTTTGGTGTCTACGGACTCCTTTAAAACCGCCAACCGCCATTGAACAGCAGTAAACAAGCTATCTACTCGGGTCCGCTGGATCGGATCCGCTTCCGTAAGTTCCTTTATTTCATTTAATTCGTTCGGCAAACTCGCTAGAGCCATATTAAATGGATCCAGGTAATTCTCTTTACCCGTAAGCAAATACCCTCGGTTTCCCGTTTCGGCCCCCTGTAAGGAATTCAGTATAATATTTGATAAACTGATTATTTTTCGGGTGACAGTGAGCTCTTCGCGATGTTTATTTTGATCTTTAATTCCCATGTAAGAGGCTGTAGAACTTACCAGTAGTACAAATAAGGACAAGCCAATTCCTATGGATAAATTATTCAGTGTTTTATTTGACATCTATAGGCAGATTTAATGGTAATGTAAAATAAAATGTGGCCCCTTTCCCAGCTGAACTTTCGACAGCTATCGTGCCTTGATGGCTACGGATAATTTCCGAACAGATATAAAGGCCTATTCCCAGCCCCTGAAAATCAAAAGAGGTTTCTTCCACACGGTAAAACTTATTAAAAACTTCAGACAGCTTGCTTTCAGGTATTCCGATCCCGAAATCTATTACACTTATTTTGACAAAGTCATCCACGACCCTGCAATCAACGATCACTTTCTCTGTCCCAGCTGCATATTTATATGCATTGGTCAAAAAATTAACCAGCACCTGTTCCAGTCTTATTTCATCCCCATATACCATTAAGCCCGAAATATCTCCTTGCCTATGGAGTTCCATCCTGCTCTGGTCATGGGTCTGCACGATGGAATCAACAGCGTTCTGAACCATACGCTCGAGCGAGAAAACTTTTTTGTTTATACCTAATTTGCCATTGTCGATTTTCGATAAATCGAGCAGATCTGTGATCAGACTATTGAGTTTCTCCACCTGATCCTGAACTCTATTAACGTATTTCGCCTCTGCACAGTCTCCGTCAAGTTTTAATTTTCGGTCAAGTAACTGCATATACGCTTTTATACTTGTCAACGGAGTCTTGAGTTCATGGCTGGCAATACTCAAAAATTCATCCTTTTCTTTTTCAGCTTTCTTCTGAGCATCTATATTGGTAAAGGTTCCAACCCAATTATTTTCCCCATTTTCTAGAATCGGCCATACCCTTAACAATTGATAAGAATAACCCGGTTCGTCCCGCTTCTTGACCCGCACCTCCATTTCCAACGGCTTACCTGAATCAAGGCTTTCCTGCAACTCGGCAGCAATTGGCTTATCATCGGGATGAGTCTGTGGGAATGCCTGCTCATTATCCGAAAATTGAAACCAACGACCATTAACAAATCCGATATTCCCACGATGATCGCAGGTAAATGCAATCTGAGGCAATGATTCCAATAGCGTATGTAGATAATCTACTTTCGAACGGAGTTCTTTCTGCGCCTGTTTCCTTCCTTCTACTTCCTTTTCCAAGGCTAACTGGATATCCTTTAAAGCCTGTGTCTGTTCATACAACCGATAGAATGTTTTGACTTTGAGCATCAGGATATCTGGATCTACAGGTTTGGTCACATAATCCAGGCCTCCAGAATCATAACCTTTGGTAATAAAGCGTTTATCTGTGTTGACAGCAGACAGGAATATAATAGGTGTTTCCTTTGTCTTGCTAAATCCCGCAATATTCTCGGCAACCTCAAAACCATCCATATTGGGCATCTGTACATCCAATATGATCAAAGCATAATTATATTTTAAAATTTTCTTTAAAGCTTCTTCACCTGACTGAGCGGTATCAACTTTAAAATTTTTGGACTCTAATAACTTTTGTAACGAATAAATATTATCTGGGTTATCATCAACTATTAATATCATAGAGAGCTAAAACTAAGGATCAACGTAAACAAATGTAAAAAAATTAACTGAATCCACCTTATAATGATTGCAGGCAAAAAATCTCCTTAGCCCGGAATGTAAATACTGTGATCGGCTTTCGCTAAAAAATAAACAAAACTTTAACTTATGCCTACCTGTTTGAATACATAACATGCTGCAAACAGCAGTCATGTTGTCAAAAACAAGGATTCGCTATGATTCAATTCACATCAAAAGGCATTTATTGTATTCCGGGCAAATTTTACCTAGATCCCTGGCAACCAGTTGATCTTGCCATTATCACCCATGGACATGCAGATCATGCGCGACCGGGGATGAAAAAGTATCTTTGCCATCATTTTACAGTTGGCATATTGAAAAGCCGGATTGGCGCAGATATTCAGGTGGAGGGCATAGCTTACAACCAAACCATCCGTATTAACGGTGTAAAAATTTCTTTACATCCTGCTGGGCATATTATTGGCTCGGCTCAGATACGTATGGAATACAAAGGAAAAGTAATTGTTTTCACCGGAGATTATAAGCTTCAGGATGACGGACTCTCCACTCCTTTTGAACCTGTAAAATGTCATGAATTAATTACTGAAAGTACTTTTGGTCTTCCAATCTATCGTTGGGAAAGTATTGGGAGCCAAAATCAACGTTTAAATACATGGATCACGCACAATCAAGGATATAAAAAAACTTCCGTATTTATTGGTTATTCATTAGGCAAGTCTCAAAGGATATTAAATGCGGTGAAAGATATGGGCGAAATATATGTACATTACAGTATCGCTAAGTTAAATATGGCCTATAGGGATGTGGGGATAAATTTACCCTCTTATCACATTATCGACCCAACGACGGACATGAAGCAACTGGATGGTAAGATCGTACTACTACCACCAGCATTACTGGACACACAACTACTTCAAAAGATACCACATGTAGCCTATGCGATCTGTTCCGGTTGGATGCAGATTCGTGGCGCACGAAGATGGCGTAGTGCAGATGCCGGGTTTGCCATCAGTGATCATGCGGATTGGAATGGATTGCTGCAGGCAGTAAAGGAAAGCGGGGCCGAAAAAGTCTATGTGACGCATGGACAGACAGCTTCATTTAGTAAGTATCTGAATGAAATAGGTATTGCTGCTGAAGAGGTTAACACGAATTACGGGGAAGAATTAAGCGTATGATAGAATTTGCAACTTTAATCAATGCCTTGGACAGCAGCAATAAAGCCAGTTTAAAAAAGGAAGCGATTATCCGCTTTCTAACATTTGCCCCTGAGAAAGACAAACGCTGGTTTTTGGCCTTAATGACGGGTAAACGGCCTAGACGTCCGGTTTCGACAAAGGATCTCAAAACTTGGGCATTGGAAATCACAGGTATACCGGAGTGGTTATTTATCGAATCCTATGCAGCTGTTGGAGATCTTTCCGAAACCCTATCTTTGATATTGCCACCACCATTGGAGAAAACAGACAGAAGTCTAAACGACTGGATGGAAGATATTCTGCTTATAGGAAATGCTTCACTCGCAGAAAAAAAAGAATTTGTACTCGCCTCCTGGAACAGGCTCAACACAATTGAGCGTTTTATTTTCAACAAACTGCTGGGCGGTAGCTTTCGTTTGGGGATCTCTTCCAAAGGATTAATAAATACCATTGCGACACATTTTCAGATCGAGCCGAGCATTGTTACCCATAGCATTATGGGCGAGTGGAATCCGCATGACTTCGCGTTTGACAAACTCGTCCGCGGAGAATATAGCAATACCAACCTGTCAAAACCTTACCCCTTCTGTCTGGCTTACCCCATTGAAAAAGAAGTGGAAGAACTTGGTCCAATTTCGGCATGGCAATGCGAATACAAATGGGATGGGATACGTGGACAACTGATCAAAAGAGGAGACGAAATCTTTATCTGGTCCAGAGGAGAAGAACTGGTCACCTCACAATTCCCGGAAATTAGCGATGCACTGAAACAATGGAATGGGAGCTTTGTGTTAGACGGCGAAATTCTGGCAGCGAAAGACGGACAAATATTGAATTTTAATGAACTACAAAAACGCATTAATCGCAAAGTGATATCCAAATCTTTGCGTGAAGAAGTCCCTATTGTTGCCTATCTCTATGACCTATTGGAGTTGGATGGTAAAGACCTCCGGTCAGAAACGCTACAGCACAGACGCAAATTATTGGAACAGTTGTATCAACCTAATGTTGGACCTACAATCCAATTGTCACCACTTATCCATTGCGAAAATTGGGCCGAGCTACGAACCTTACAAGCTACATCGCGTGAGTTAAACAGCGAAGGCATTATGCTTAAAAAGAAAGACTCGGTTTATTATGTTGGCCGGAAAAAGGGTGGCTGGTGGAAATGGAAAGTCAATCCGATGACCATTGACGCAGTATTAATATATGCACAAAAAGGCAGCGGACGTAGAAGTGCGCATTACACAGATTACACTTTTGCCGTTAAAGATGGGGATCAATTAGTAAGCATCGCAAAAGCATATTCAGGCCTTACAGATAAAGAGATACTTGAGGTTAGCCGCTATGTCCGACAGCATGCAATAGAGAAATTCGGACCTGTACGGACTGTCAAGCCCGAGCTGGTATTTGAAATTGCCTTCGAGGGAATAGGTTACAGTAAACGCCACAAATCTGGTGTAGCCTTGCGCTTCCCACGAATTTTGCGTTGGCGCAAGGACAAAAAGGCCGATGAAATAGATACATTAGAGAACATCAAAAAATTAATACCATAAAGTTGAGTCAGAAGATCATACACAGTGAAGGATTCAAGATCGTCAATCGTTATTTTGAATCCTTGGGCAATACTCCTTTTGGCTTCCAGGTCAAGACTTGGGACCGATATATGCTGGGGTACAGCGGAATGGTCATTGCCCCTACAGGATTTGGCAAAACGTTTTCGGTGTTTATGGCTGTCTTGATCGATTACATGAACCATCCTGAACACTATCAAAAAGGATTAAAATTACTATGGCTCACGCCTTTGCGCTCTTTGGCAAAGGACTTGGCCCGAGCAATGCAAACCGCTATTGACGATATTGGATTAGATTGGGTTGTACAGGTGCGTAATGGGGACACCGATCCAAAGATCCGAGCGCAACAGACCAAAGCAATGCCCGATATTCTTTTGGTGACTCCGGAAAGCCTGCATCTCCTGCTCGCCCAAAAACAACGTGACAAATATTTCAAAAACATCCGCTGCGTTACTGTAGATGAATGGCACGAACTTATTGGAAATAAACGCGGTGTCATGGTAGAACTGGCCTTGTCATATTTAAAACATCAGCATCCGCATCTTCGGATCTGGGGTATAACTGCCACCATAGGCAATCTGGATCAAGCAATGGATGTACTGCTGCCATTAGAAAAAAAACGGGTTCAGATTATCGCAAAGGAGAAAAAGAAAATTGCCATCAAATCGATCTATCCAGATAAAGTAGAACTACTTCCTTGGGCAGGACATCTTGGTGGCAATCTCGTGAATCAGGTCGTCCCCATTATTCTCGAAAGCAAGAGTACGATCCTTTTCACCAATACGCGTAGCCAAAGTGAATTATGGTATCAGCTATTACTGCAAGCACATCCTGATTTTGCGGGACAGATTGCGCTGCATCACAGTTCAGTAGATGCCCATATCCGCGAATGGATAGAAGAAAATCTGAGCAGTGGAAGGCTAAAAGCAGTGGTATCCACATCATCACTCGATTTGGGGGTGGATTTTAAGCCTGTTGATACCGTCATCCAAATCGGATCAAGCAAAGGTGTCGCCAGATTTATGCAACGCGCCGGAAGAAGTGGCCACAGCCCTTTCGAAACATCCATTATCTACTTCGTTCCGACACATTCCCTGGAGCTTATTGAAGTCGCTGCTTTAAAGGAAGCGGTCAAAACCCAAACGATAGAAAACCGCGACCCCATGGTCCAGAGTTTCGATGTGCTGGTCCAGTTTATGGTGACAATCGCCCTTGGAGGCGGCTTCCAATCGACTGAGCTCCAGCAGATCGTTGCGGGGACCCACGCATTTAGCTATATGGAAGATGAGGAATGGCAGTGGTGCATGTACTTTATCACTGCGGGAGGTAAAATCGGCAAACGCTATGAGGAATTTCACAAAGTAGTACAAGACAGCAATGGTAACTGGATTATAAAAAATAGGCGCATCGCCCTTCTCCATCGGCTGAATATCGGAGCCATTGTTGGCGATGCCATGATGCGCGTAAAGTTCCTCTCGGGCGGATATATCGGTATGATTGAGGAATATTTTATCAGCAAACTGAAGAAAGGCGAACGATTTAACCTTGCTGGCCGTATTCTTGAACTTGTTATGGTTAAGGATATGACTGTATTTGTCAAAAATTCTTCCGGTAAGGCCATCACTCCAAGCTGGCTGGGAGGCAGATTGCCCCTTTCATCCAACCTCAGCCATTTTTTACGTAAAAAACTTGCAGAAGCGAAAGCTCCCAACCATACAGAAAAAGAACTGCGCTTCCTGGCGCCATTGATCCAGCAGCAGCAAAGTCTTTCGGCTGTTCCCAATGAATCACAATTTCTGGTCGAACATATTAAGACCAATGAAGGTCATCATTTATTCTTTTATCCGTTGGAAGGCCGTTTGATCCATGAAGTCATGGCTGCCCTGATCGCTTACCGCATCAGCAAACGCTATCCCATTAGTTTCTCCATGGCCATGAACGACTATGGTTTTGAACTCTTTTCAGATAAAGAAATTCAATTGGATCAAGCGCAATTAACCGAGATATTGAGCCGGGAAAATCTGATGCAAGATGTGATCAGTAGCATCAACTCCGCTGAAATGGCAAGTCGCAAATTTCGCGATATTGCCGTAATTTCGGGATTGGTGGTCCAAAATTATCCCGGCACCCAACAAAACAACAAATCCTTACAAGCTTCTTCGGGCATTATATTTCGTGTCTTGATGGATCATGATCCTGACAATTTATTGTTAAAACAAGCTTTCACCGAAGTATTCAATCAGCAATTGGAAGAATACCGTCTGATAAAAGCATTTGAAAGAATAAATAATAGCCAAATCATCTATACCTTTGTAGAGGAATATACTCCGCTGAGTTTCCCGATCAAAGTGGACAGTTTACGGCAATCCCTTTCCAGTGAAGCCTTGATTGAACGAATTCAACGCATGGAGCATGCAAATAAATCAAAACGCCGACGAAGAAAATGAATATACAGGAACAGCTTATTACATTCAATAAACAACAACTCATCCTTAATAATCAACGGACTATCTTTTGGCCAAAACAAAACACCCTGATTCTATCAGACCTTCATCTTGGTAAAGCTGCTCATTTTCGTAAACATGGCATTCCTATTCCTTCGGATACAGCTAACCAAGATCTGCAAAGATTAGCGACATTAATAGATCACTATAAAGCAGCGAATATTTTGGTTGTCGGTGACCTTATTCATGCGGGGATCAATCAGGAAGTTTTTTTGTTGAAAGAGTTTAAACAAAAATATGTCGATCTCAATTTTCATCTGGTCTTGGGTAACCATGATCGAATGGTGGAGAAATTAGCGAAGCAGATTGATTTGATCTATCACAAGGACAAGTTCGAACTGGAGCAGATCTCCTTTGTACATGAACCGACAACTGCCCCTTCGGCTTTCAGCATCAGTGGACATATTCATCCAGGTGTTAGTATCAGACTTCCTCCCAACAAGCATCTCCGTTTGCCCTGCTTTTGGGTCTCTGCACAACAGATTATTTTACCGGCATTTAGCAAATTTACAGGATTGGATAGCCGAAAAATGCCGTTGGAATATGCATGTTATGCTGTCCACGATGAAATAATCCTACCGCTAAAGAATAGCTAATTAGGTTTTAAGTTCACCCGGCGAGATTCCATAGTATTTTTTAAAGGCGCTGCTAAAGTTATTCTGATGACCATATCCGGTCAGCAAAGCAACTTCATAAACCGTCATCTTATCATCCAATAGATAACTTTTGGCTTTTTCCATTCGTATTCTCGTTAAATAATCATGGATTGTCACCGAAAAATATTCTTTAAAGTCCTTTCGCAGCTTGCTTTCACTGGTTAATACCTCTGCCGCCAGCTCTTTTTGTGTCGGTGGATTGGCAATCCGCTGTTCGAGAATATGTCGTGCCAGTTCCAGGCGCTGTATATCCTCTTCGTGGAATAAAGATGCTGCCTGTTCACTTTTTTCGTTATATTGTTCAAATTGATACATCAGCAATTCAACAATACGAGACTCTGTATGAAGCCGCCGTATCTCACCTTTTTTCTTGGATTCAATAAGCTCGGCGATGGTATGCTGCATCTCATAGGTTGCCATCAGATCCTCTTCTGAAAACGATGTGTATTCTCCTTTTTCAATTTCATGCACAAACTGCTGGTGCAATAAAGAATCCCGCTTGATGAGGTTGAGATAATACTCCTTGGATATGACTGCAATAAAATAGGTATATTCTATACCTGGCTCTACTTCATGTATCGATTTAACAGAGGGTATATACCTGATATTGTGCCGGCTCATGCCATAAGGCAGCTTGCTGTCAGCGGGTTTAAAAAAAATAAACTGACTGGTAATGGTTTCCCCTTCAATCTCAGTCAATATCTGTACAGGTCGATCAAATTGCATTTTCGAATGCAATATAAACAAGCCTGAGGTAGAAAGCTGAAAATTTTCCATGTGAACGGTCTCCGTATGGATCGTGATTTTATTTTCTACCAAAGGTTTGTCAGGCACATAGCCGTCTGGAATTTCCTCCTCAAAAAGCCAATCAACCAACTCAACTATTTTACTTTTCACCAACATGATTACAATCCAAATAAGCCCACAGCAGTTAAAATTAAAAAATTAGGGCGGTAATTAAAAATTATTTATAATCTATCTAAATAACTAAACGGCCTATTCTAGATCAATCTCCATCTCCTCCAATTGTACGTAAGGTTTCAAAGTGCGTGGATTCATGATCACATTGGATTCAACCGAAAAAATCGTATAGATTTCCTTCCGAGCCAATACCTCCACTGGTGTGCCATGAAAAAGTTTGCGGCCATGCTTGAGCATCAGGATCCGGTCGGCATACATTGCTGCAAAATTAACGTCATGCACAATCAAAATAACCATAAATCCCCTTCGAGCGAGTGCCTTGGCAATAGCTAGCACCTTTTGCTGATAATGTAAGTCCAGGGCAGAGATAGGTTCGTCCAATAATAAAAGGGCATCGGGATTATCCCAAATTTGCGCTAAAACGCGGGCAAGGTGAACGCGTTGCTGCTCCCCTCCCGAAAGACTCAAAAAATCACGATCGGCGAATGCTGCCACACCACAGAGTTCCATTGTCTCGGCCACCACCTTATAGTCCTGTGCAGTTGGAGTATTTTTATAATGGGGGTATCTGCCCATTAAAACGATCTCGTCCACTTTGAAACTCAATGTCATCTGTTGCTGTTGAGTCAGCAGCGCCCTGCATTTGGATAAGGTCGCTGCATCATATGCCGATAATGGCTTTCCATTAAAATGGATATGTCCAGAATCAGGTTTCTTCTCCCCACATAATATCCCCATCAAAGTGGACTTTCCAGCCCCATTGGCGCCCAGTACAGCCAAGAGTTCACCTTTCCGAACCTGGAAGGTAATGTCTTTCAGCAATTTTCGGCCTTTCAGTTCATAATTTATTTTCTCTACACGCAACATAAGACAATATTAGTTAGACATCCGAAAGAAGACTATTTATCCTTGATTAAAATATACAGAAATACGGGTGTCCCCAGCAGTGCAGTAATCACGCCGATCGGTAATTCTATCGGCGCTACCGACACTCGAGCAATAACATCAGCCAACGTCAGCACCAAAGCGCCTAAAAGCAGCGAGCCCGGAAGTACAAAACGATGATCCGAACCTCCCATCAAACGTATGGTATGCGGGACGATAAGCCCTACAAAGCCAATAATTCCCGATACGGCCACCGAGGTTCCGACGGCTAAAGTCGATAAGATGACCACCCACCTTTTCACCCGATCAGTACGCATCCCCAATAAATCAGCCTGAAGTTCGCCGAGGGCAAATGCATTCAAAGATTTGCCAAAAAAAGGAAGAATAAGCACGGAAATACATATAAATGGGCCTACAGCCAATACATTATCCCAGGTTGCGCCGCCCAAGCTGCCCAGCATCCAAAAGGTAATGGTACGAAGTTGCTGTTCTGTGGACATATAGGTCATTAAGCCTGTTAGAGCGCCAGCAAAGGCATTAATGGCAATGCCTGCCAACAACATTGTTGTCACGTTGGGGCGTCCACTTTTGCTAGCAATACGATAAACCAGAAAGGCGGTCAACCCAGCTCCAACAAAAGCCCCAAAAGCCAGCATATAATAACCCATCCATGCGGAAAGCGATCTTAGCAGAAAAGTTTCAAAGGCGATAATCAAAACCGCGAATAAGGAGGCGCCAGAAGAAATCCCAATTAAACCAGGTTCGGCCAAAGGATTGCGGAAGATCCCCTGAATGGCAGCGCCTGAAATACCTAGGGCAGCCCCGACCATAAGACCCAGCAATAAACGCGGCATGCGAATCTCAAATAAAACATCAACATGCATGTTATTTCCAAGCGGAGATTCAGCTGGATTTATCTTCTGTATTAACATGGATAGGATATCTTCTGTAGGTATGTGATAAGCCCCCAAGCCTAATGCAATAACACAGGTAATGACCAATATCAGGCTCAAAGCCAACAATATTACTTTCTGTTTCTTCTGCACCTGGTCTATTTTGAGTTCATCACTTTTCCAAATCCACGGTGTAGCTCCAGAATTGCGTCCGGCAGGCGATTACTGAAGTTAACGAGCAGGGAAGCATTCATAACCAATATACGTTCATTTTTACCTGCATTCGTGATGCGCATCCCCGGCAATCTCAGAATAGCTTCTTCGCCCCCCAGACTACTGGCTCCAAAATCGAACAGCAATACAATATCCGGATTAGCCTGTACCAATGCCTCCGTTGTATAGGGTTTAAAATCTGAGAATTCCTGCACGGCATTCCTCCCTCCGGCTAAATTAATCATGGCATCCAAACTACTGCCCTTTCCCGCAACACTCATTGTACCCGTCCCACGGGCATACAAAAACAATACTTTCGGTACCGCTTTACCCTGATTCTCTTTTTTTACCAATTCAAGGGTACGATCCAGACTTATTTTTGTACGCGATACCAAGGCTTTTCCCAAAGCAGGTTCTCCAATAGCATCCGCCACCTCTTGAATATAGTGTAAAGCACCAGCAGCAGAATAATTCGGTCTGACCGTAATAAACTTTACCCCTGCGGCGCGGATCTGCTGAATTACCGGATTGGAGACATCCCCTTCATTTGCCAACACAAGTGTGGGTTTAAAGGACAATAAACCTTCTGCTGATACAGAACGATTTTTGCTTACCCTAGGTAATGCAGCCGCAGCTTTCGGTGATATACTGGTCACATCTGTCGCAATCATACGATCCCCGATCCCGAGCCCATAAATTGTTTCCGTCAATGAACTGTTCAATGTAATAATCCGTTGCTGTGCACTTACCCATCCGCCAAGATGGAGCAAACAGCAGAGCATAATGATGTAAATTCTACGCATCTCTTTTTTGACTCTATTAAAAACGTGCAATATTTTGTCCCTTATCCTCATATCTGGGAATCATATTTGTCACAAAACAAATCAATAATCAGTCTAAATACAAATTATTTTAATTCCGTATCTATGCGGTAATATTATCGAAAAAGCCCCCTATCGGTTTATAAAACAATGGAATAAGCCATAAAACAAAGTACGTGCTGAATGACAAAAATCGAATTAAATAGAATTTATGACAATTTGCATATATAAAAATCCGATCGTATTATCGTCTTTTGTAACATTATTTAGAATGATTAAAAATAAAAATAGTGTTTAATAGTCACACTTTTATTCAAACAAGTATAGTATTCGTCCTGTGCAGCTGGCAGACCATTGCGTTGCATGCACAGGAAAAATGGAAGCTATCCGGAACTTTAAAAAACGAGTCGAACAAAGCCATAACCAATGCAACTGTTTACCTCTATCCGGATAAATTTGCATTCAAAACAGATACCGCCGGAAGATTTCACTTTAATAAACTTTATGCTGGCCGATATGAGCTTGTTGCCCAGGCACTAGGTTATAAACCGCTACGGCAGTTCGTCGAATTATCAGATAAAAACCAGGAGTTGACGCTTAGGTTAGCGATTGATAACCGTCAAATTGCCGAAGTCGAAGTAAACCGTAAGTTGGAGGCAGTTGATAACCTGGTCAAAGCGGAAAATGCCGCGATGCCGGTCAAGGTGATTACAAAAAGGGAAATTGAGCTTATGGGGAGTCGTAGGCTAGACGAGGTGCTAAAAGAACAGACGGGTATCGCTATTGTCAATGATATTGCTGGCGGTTCCAGAGCCGTTGGTGTACAGATTCAGGGATTTAGCAGCAACTATGTCATGGTATTGGTGGATGGGCAACCCATGCTCGGCCGCAATAGCGGGAATTTTGATCTTTCCCGTATTTCGGTGACCAATATTGAACGTATTGAGATTATCAAGGGTGCTTCCTCCTGTCTCTACGGCAGTGATGCACTTGGTGGTGCCATCAATATCATTACCCGCCATGGCGCCATCACACCACAGGCACATGCTTCCCTGCTCTATGGTAGCTTAAACACTATTGATGCAACATTGGAAGGTGAAACACCTTTTTCAAATCAACGGGGTAGCGCCGTTGTTTCCGGAAATTACTACCGTACAGATGGATTCAATACCGACAAACAATATCTCACCTCAAATAGTACAACATTTCCGCCTTATACCAACTACAGTTTTCAGGGGCGCGTACGCTATCGCACGGGCAAAAATGGTACCGCGGGAATGACGGGGCGATTTGCTGCCCGCGAATCGGAAATGATCAATGCCTGGTCTGAGGACCGCACCTTGCAGGACAAGCAAAAAGATCAGGACATCAATCTGTCAGCTAGCTACGACCATAATTTTGAATCAGGACTGCGCAGCATGACACGCTACTATTTTTCCAGGTTTCATTCGCAGATTGCTGCGCAATGGTTACGACAAGGAGTTTTAGCCAGTGCTGAAGAGTTCGGACAGAATGTACACCGCATCGAACAGCAATTTGCCTATAATCCCATACAACAAGTTAAATTTACCGGCGGAATCGGTGGTAGTCTAGAGCAGATGGACAATCAAGACCTGGATGCCAAACGCTCACTCAACAGTGCATTTGTCTACCTTCAGACCGAGTGGAAGCCGATAGACCAACTTTTAACGACATTCGGACTTCGCTATGATCAAACCAACGTATACAATGGCCATCTGAGCCCGAGTCTAGGTGTACAGTATCATATCAATCCGACCCTATTGATTAAAGGTGGCGTTGGTGTAGGTTTCAAAGCACCGGATTACAAGATGCGTTATCAGGTATTTTTCAATCCAGCAGCCAATTATTTGGTTGTAGGCAGCGAACGGGTAGCCGATGTGGTTGCTGCCATGGACCAAACGGGTGAATTGAGTTACAAGAACAGCTATATGCTTAATTTAGTTGCAGGCAACCTAAAGGCCGAAACGAGCCTTTCCAACAATATTGGGCTTACCTGGAATCCTTCAAACAAATTTCAGGCAGATTTTTCTCTTTTCTATCATCGCATCAACAATCAGATCAATACAGTCAGCGTGGGTAATGGGACCAGCATCGCGCAGATCTATAGTTACCGTAATTTACCGAAAGCAATGAATAAAGGTTTTGAGCTCTCCTTGAACTATCAGGCCAGCAAGGACCTGCAATTCTCCATGGGTTATCAATATCTTATCGCAAAAGATCTTAGTGTATTGGATAGTATTGCAGCAGGTCATTACCCCTATAATCAAATAAACGATGCTGCAAGTGATCTCTATCGACAGAGCAAAAAATCAGATTACTGGGGCATTGAGGACCGTTCGCGTCATATGCTCAATTTCAAAGCACAATATGAATACAAACCCTGGGGGGTCAATGTCAATGCCCGTGTCAATTTCCGCAGCAACACCCCTTTTCAGGAGAATAATGGAAATCAATTTATTGACAAGTATGACATCTTTATCCCCTATCATACGCTTCTGAACATGACGATCGAAAAAAGCCTGATGAACCGGAGGTTAACCTTTCGTCTGATCGGCGATAACCTGTTCAATTTTACGAGCCGCTACCTATTGGGTCAGCCTGGTAGAGTGATTATGGGCGGAGTCAGTTACCGATGGATGAAGGATTAGCGATTAGCGATTGGAGATTGGAGATTGGAGAATGGAGAATGGAGAATGGAGATTGGAGAATGGAGAATGGAGATTGGAGATTGGAGATTGGAGATTGGAGATTAAAGCTAAAAAGAAGTACACAAAATAGTAGATAAAACAATGAGAACATTTAACATCATTATAGCGGAATGCAGCATCTGGCTTTCATTCCATAAGATTGGACGTTGTATTTTTTCAGGTTTTCTGGCACTTATGCTCCTTTCCTGTGGGAAGGACAAAGACTATACGATTGGATTAGAAGATGGCAAAAGTGTCGTTATCAAAGATCTGGCTGGTGATACCGATGCCGCCATGGGTGATGGTGCTGAAGGTAAAGAAAAACGACCATTCAACATGTTTCTTTTTCGATTTAAGGACAAAAAGCAAATCTGGATCAAGACAAAGGCCGACTCCGCACAATGGTTAAAAACAAAAGATTGGGATATTGCCTTTACGGGTCCCTACAATTCTGAAGTCTTTGTCAATAATGCTGATGATGAGTTCAATCCAGGTTATCAGGGCGAAGCCAACAATACAGCTGTCATGCTATTAAAGCAATCTTACCAAAGCCTGACTGTAGCACCTTCGGACGAAGAATTTAATAAAAACGGAACGGGCAAAATTGGTTGGGCATCCAACTCGGAGTCCCTGGGATGGTTTCAGTATAGTCTGAGTACCCATATTATGCAAGCGCTGCCCAATCGCACCTACGTTATCCGGCTTCCCGATGGTAAATATGCCAAGTTACAATTGATCAATGCTTATAAAGGAAATCCATCGGCAGTGACCAATATGAACTGGCCGGCTCCCTATTACACCTTTAAATATTATGTACAGGAAGATGGCAGTAAAGATTTAAATACAAACACATTATAAATAAGGAAAAATTACAATTAAATTAAAGATGAACAAATTATTTACAACAGCGGTACTTTTATCTGCATTGAGTCTAGGTTTTACTTCCTGTAGCAAGGATGATGATAAAGTTGAGGAGAACAAACTTAGTGATGCTACAGCTGTCACAGCCACTGCAACGATTGAAGTACCCGCAGGTGCAAAAGTTTTTTATGATTTCAAGACAAATAGTGTTCAGGAGGAAGCAAAAAGTATGATAAATCTATCCGGCATGTATGGTTCTACTTTGCAAAAAACATCAGCTGAAAACTATAAAATGGGATATTTCGATCAAGAGAATACAAGTATTGAAAAATTGACATTAGCGGCAGTATTAGGTTCCAACATAACTTCCACAGATAAATTAGGCATAGACGCTTCCAGTGCTGGTGCTCCAGCAACAGGACCCACATGGATAATCTATGACTTTAAGAACAATCATGCAGTATACCCCACCCCTAACCGTTACATCGTCATGTATAAAGGCGAAAAGCTAAGCGAGAAGAGTGATGAGCTTTTCGTTATTCAGGCAGCTGGAATTACTGCTCTCAATGGAAATGCGACGTACAATATTAATTTTAAAAAGTTTGTAAAATAATTTATAAAAGGTACGATCAATCTTCTTAAAGATAATGTCTCCAAATATATTCAAATCAAAAAACGTATATGAATTAAATTTGGAGACACAATATTGTTTCTCCTATCAAAAAGCTCCTAATTGAAGTTTCATTAACATGATATGCAAAGACATATTACATATTAAGTTAAACGGTTAAAATCAAAATTAATATATAAAATATCATTTTTCATACACAAGTAATAGGGTAAACTCTTTACCTTTACCATTATTTAGAATGATTTTAAATAAAAACAAACACACAACAAATGAATATAGCAAGACAGCTCAACAGAACAAAATATATTGCATTGCTTTGCATTGGTCTAGCCATCCATACTTCTTGCAGCAAATCGGATCCAACAGTAGAACCTGTTGTCGAGCCACCGAAAGAAGAAGAGAGCAATGCCAGCCTATTCAATAAACTCATTCAAGTACGCAATTTTGCTGGTACAGCTAAAAATGACGGCAACAACGCTGCTCCTACGGTCTATTATAGCCTAGAGACAAACAAAGGCATTCTAGAAACACACCGTCAGACCCGAAACTGGGATATCGCATTCAGCAATATTTTCAACAGTCATGTATCCGGTAATAATGGCACGAACAACACAAATTTTGGTTATGGAAACAATGCGACAGGCGGTATCCTGATCGTCGAAAAAGCATTTGATGAAGTCATCGAAATTCCCGCAGATTCCCAGTTTAAGCTTATAGGTGATGCTATCGGCATGGATCAAAACGGGGACGAGGGAAATGGTATGGGCTGGTTACTCTACGATTTTTACGGCAAACTGGTACGCGATCATACCATTCAGAACGAGCACGTTGCTTATGCACTAGGAAACGGATTGACACTAAAAAGTGGAAAAGTGATTAAACCCCGAACTTTGATTGTCCGCACAGCCAAAGGAAATTATGCCAAGATTAAACCTGTTTCAATGTATAAAGATCTGTATACATCGGATAAATGGTTTAAGGACTCCCCCCACGTATTTATCTCATTTGATTATGTCCTTGTGCCAAAAGGGAGCAGAACTTTTGAAATAAAACCGTAAATCGTACAATTCTTATTCAAAAAAAAACCGGATATACGGTCGAGGTACATCCGGTATCAAATTGACTAATTAACATATATTTATTAACTAGCCCACTGTAGAAGTGGCAAAATTACGAAAAAGAAATGAAAATCAAATTCAGAACTTTATCAATTGCCTTCGGTATTGCCGCGATTGGCATGACCGCATCATGTAGTAAAGACAATTCACTTGCACCTAGTGGAGACGAGCAAACATTCAGCAAACGCGCTGCCACACCTTCAACAACCATAGGCGGTACAGTAAACTTTACTGCGACTGGCACAAAAGGATATTTAAAAACTCTTGCTACAGGCACTTATGGTGCACGTAACTTCCATCAGGGTACAGTACCGGACCTTGTCGATACAACGCAATGGAAAAACCCAGCGAGCACTTATTATTATGATTTGGTCAATAACGATGGTGGCACATCGGCTGGCTACGACTTTCAATTCAGTGGCACAGCCAATGCAAGCCTGACTGTAAATACAACAAAATACAACCTCTATTACGTCAATACAGCTTTTGATGCTGTGACGGCAGCGACATCAGGTACATTGATTTCAACAGGTACTGCAGGTTCTAATAGCATCAACGGCGCCGGAAACCCATCGAGTGCAGGCTGGTATATCTATAACTTGAGTAATCACATTATGAGCAGCTATGGGCCAAGAACATATATCCTGATCAATAAAACTACGGGAACAAGATGGAAATTGCGTTTAAATAGCGTGTATAAGGATGAAGTACCTAATGCTCCTTATGCCGCAACTAATTTCCCTTTTATGAGTTTCGACTACAAAAAGTTGAACTAATAGGTTAGCACACTCTTTTTTTGATAAGAATTGTAAATTTTAAATCCGGTATCAGCTACGCTGATACCGGTTACTTCCCAGATAATAATGAAAACTCAATTATTAACTCTACAAAGATCAATATTAACTTCAGGTGTTTTAATAGGAAGCCTATTTATCTCCTCCTGTACGAAAACTGAAACTCAGCCTTATGAAAAAGAAGAAATGGCTCGAATCAGCAGCTTTAAAATTATTAATACCAATCAGAAAATTATTGGTGCTATCGATAATAGCAATAAAACCATTACCGTCACTCTTCCAGCAAATCTTTATATGACAAGCTTGGAACCAGAAGTAAAGGTCGCTTCCGGAGCTACTTTAAAGCAAGGGACAGATACTTTGATCACCAATATGGTGGACTATTTCAGCAATGGTCGCATCATACAATACCCTGTGACAGCCACAGATGGAAGTAGTGCGACGTATACCTTAACCATAAAAAGTGATCAAATCCCGCTCAATCCACAGGAAGTCAGCACAGATTTAAATAATCCCATCGCCTATGATCAGACCTTTTGGTATACCCGAAATGATATCTACGTCCTTAATACCCTTAGCTCATACCCCTATATCGCTACACCAGAAAGTGACCTCGAACTGGCCAAGGCAAGTTTAGTCGATAAAAACGGAAAGGAATATGCATTTAAAAGTATCTCATCAGCAACTTCTCCATCGGTAGAAAAAGCCTACATGCTGCTTAATCTAAACGACATCGAGGGACGCGTAACAGGAAGCGGACGGGATATTAAATACAACAAAGTACCTGCTGCTGGCGACTATTTTATTAAGCTTCGTTATTACAGCCGCGAAGTGACCTTAAAAAATCCGATACGGATTTTTTACAATAATTGACCATCCTAAAGTAAACCAATAGATCGTAGTCAGATTAATTAAATTAAGAATATTTTATTCGACTACCGAAAGTCATGATTAATATGAAAACAAGATACAGCATATATACCTTTCCTGCTCTGTTGCTATTGGCAGGAATACTCTTCTCGGCCTGTAAAAAAGAATATGAGATTGCTCCTACTCCTTATGCCGAAATTACTTCCTTTAAAATCCCTTACAATGCAGGTAAAGATACGATTGTAGCCATAGTGAATGGGGAGAACATCCATGTCTCCTGGCCTGGGTCAACTGAATGGCCTATTCCGGAGACGATCAGCCCTGTTATTCACATCTCAAAGAATGCCAGTATTAGCCCAGCCTCAGGAACAGCAATTGCACTCCATGATGGCGCTCAGTATCAGGTAAAAGCGCAGGATGGTACGACCAAGGTCTATACAATCAAGCTTTCCAATGGAGCCGTGCTGCCTTCCTTTGTGGATGAAGAGACAGTGCTCCCGCTTGCAGTGGGCGGTACTTATTCGATCCCATTCCGTAATCTTGCTACCGATGGCAGTGATAGCCTTTTCCTGGTAAATGATCAGAATAAATTATTCACATTGATCGCTGCGTCACGAAACCAGCTCAGTAGCTTTCAATTTATTGCGGACCAATATGACGGGACAGGCATTCCAGCCGGTGATTATTATGTTCAAGTAAACAATAAATACCAAGTCCCTGTCAGAAGCAGTAAAAAAATAGTTCATATTACCTCAGGAACAGCCTATCCCTATCCTTATTTCAATCATCCGAAAACCTGGGAAGTAAAAAGAGGAGATGTGATCAGTATCCCCGTTCGACATCTAGCAAAACAACTTTTGTTTTCCGCTGTTTCATTTAATTTTATAAACGAATCGGGCTATCCTGACGCTTTTCCTTTGGAATTTTTGGCTATTTCAGAAGACCTAAAGTCAATTCGTGTCAAGATTCCAAATGATGCCCCCACAAATGTATCAACTTCGCTCAGTGGCGGGATATCACTTAGTTTATCGGGTGATTGGTCTACTTTCTTAGCATCGCCATATTATCAATATCCGATCAAAATCGTAGAATAAAAATCCTGTCGCTTTTCATAGATGATAAATCAGAAAACAGCATAGATATTTGGAAATAAATACGAATCTTTGTATAGAATCGTTATAAATAAAAAGAAGAACATGTTAAGTCAACATATCAAAGAGCAGACGCACGCTGCTCACCAAAACGTAGAAGGAACGATCGTGCGTCAATTGAAAAATATTCGTTCTGAAGCAGATTATGCTGAAGTATTAAAAGGATTCTATGCTTATTTCCGTGCGGTGGAAGATAACATAGCCCCTTTCGTTACAGCCGAAGTATTACCTGATCTGGCAGAACGCCGCAACTCGTCTTATATCAAAAGTGATATTGAAGCCTTAGGCGGTAATCTCGATAATCTTCCGGATGCAACAGCTCCAGTTGTAACCAATATACAGGAAGCACTCGCATCACTATACGTGCTAGAAGGTTCTATTATGGGTGGGCCGTATATCGTACAGATGCTGAACAAATATGGTGTCACCAAGGGAACCTCTTTCTTCGAAGGTTATGGTGAAAATAGCCGCGAGATGTGGGCTGGCTTCACGGCTGTATTAAATAAATATGCTGAAGATTCCACAACTTATGATCGTTCTGTAGAAATTGCGAACCAAACTTTTTATAACTTTGGAGACGTATTCACGCCGATCACAAGTGCAAACTAAAAAGGCCTGATATTGTTTAATCCTTCAGATGGAGCAAAAAGACAACAATAGAGACAATAAATCAAAATGGTTGAAGCGTGCCGGCATGGGGGCATTTCTCTTCTTCCTTGCCAAGGGACTTGTATGGCTTGCGGTATTTTTCTTCGCGGCGAAGTCCTGTAGCGTATCTATTTAGTTTTAATAGACAGGTTTTGATAAAGTGTATAAGTTATAGAAATGTGGAGTTCAACCGGCTTCACATTTTTTATTTTCTATCCAATTTAACATGCTTTTATTAGGGTAGTAAAACACTGAATATCATACTCATTGGGATATATCTCTACTAATGAAACCGTTAATGGCAACCTGTTATCTGATTTTTTAGGTCGCTGAAATCAACAGAAAACTGATTCGCCAACCGCTATCTCTTGTCTAGCTTTACCCAATTAATGAAGCACCGGAACCAGCGAACCAAATAAACAGGATAATCAGCCATTGAATAGCAATACAGATCCAAAAAGGTTTATTATCTGCCTCGGTCAGCATTTCCAATACGCTGATAAATTTGGATTTTACAAGATCATAAAAATTGTTGTTATTATCCAGATCTAAACTGTCGAAACTCATCTTGTTTAGCCCAAATACCACAATACGCTTGATCCAGGGATTTTCAATCCTTGTGTTTTTCACTTCGTTGATCAACTTGAGCTTAGCAAAAGTATAGTCACCAGCATTTTGAATAAGATCGGGCTGGTTGGATTGAAAGACCAGTAACACTTTATCCAAAGCAGGAATAATTAAATCATCTTGCCGCTCTTCCACTACCTTACTGGCGACAGTCGAGAAAACATATTTATTACTAAATAGGAAAAGTAGGATCGGCAACAAGATCAACCCGATCAACCACAGGAACTTTCCAATGGCTTGTAAGGAGTCCGCCGTTGAAAAAAAGGAGCCGCCCGAATTGCTCCCGAGCAGCAGATACCCAACAACGAGATAAAACACTGTTGACAGTATAGCCAACAAATAACACTTAAATAAGGTTTTTGTTGCCAAAACGGTTAATTTTTTAAGATAGGATAAATGCGTATTCATAAAGTTAAACCACTAATGTATATGCTAAATTAATACTATTGTCTTCAACTTTACAGGTCAATTCCAATTCGCTGGATACCATTTTAAATTCGCTATACTTTCGCGTCTATTCGAATCTCCGTACTGAGCAAACCCATAGAACGAGATCTTGTCTTTACTTTATCCCTATTTCATCAGTTGAAAGTTTTATTTTTTAGGTAAAGGACGCATTACCCATTAAATATATGCGGGCAGGTTGGAGGTTATAAATAATAAGGTCCAAATCCATAAAGAACTTGAACCTTATTCATGTATTGGCCCCGGGGTTCCAAAGCTTAATGTATAACCTCAGTTGCCAAAATTTGTTATTTGAGATAGCTCTCCTGTTAAAGCGGCTGGGCTATTGACCCTTTTTTTTCTCAAGATCGGTAATTGCCGTCCACAAAACACCGGCTTCTCCCCTGAAACTAGCCGAACCCTGTGGTTTGTTATCAGGCGTATACCACTCGTAAAAACCTTTATTTTTAATAACGCGGTCCAACATAGGCTCAAGCGCCTCCCGGGCTTCATCCATCAGATCATAGCGAATCAACTGTGAAATCATCCGTCCACCAAACCAGGTCCAGTCACCACCATTCTGATAAGAATATGGCCCCATACTCCCATTTTTAAAGAACCCCTGTGGATATACCGGATAAATTGTCAATCCGATGGTTGCCGCATTTGCTTTCTTAACGTTCTCCTGCATCTTTCTGTAGGCTACTTTTACTTCAGCCTTACTGAGCAATCCCGCTTCTATTGCCACAGCTGTTCCGCCGTGATAGTAGATTTCAGATTCATTGAATGAAGCTGGAAAAGGCGAGCCGTTCAGATAAATATGTGGTATAAATTTCTGATTCTTTTTATCCCAAAGATGCTTACGGACATTCCTCGCAATTTTGTCTTTAATAGACTTCCAATGTTTCTGTTCAGCTTTGCTCAGGTCAGCAATTTCCAGAAAATCATTAATGGCTATGATAAACATTGCATTATCATAGATATCAATTGTCAGGTGGGAATTCTCATCCAATACAACTCCCCAGTCATGTTCTGGTTGGACATCGCCCCAATCGACAGTTGTCGCTCCCCATAATAATCCGTATTTTTCATTATACCGTTTTGTCAATAGAAAATCCATTGCCCGCTCAAGCCCCTTCTGTACAGAAACTCCACCGATTTTATTATTCAAAATACTTTTGTCCCCAGTACTTCTGATATACTTTGCCACTGCTTGGATCAATGAGGTCTCCTGATCCGTCTCCACGGTATTCTTGTGCCCTGCGTAGTCAGGCGCCAACGTCGAATGATAATAATTATACGGAACAGCTCCTTTCTTGATGGGCACATAACCATCTAAAATACCGCCGTCGGGCTGTTGAAACTGAAAAAAGGTAAGTAAATGTTTTTTTATCAATTCCTTATCATTAACTGTACTGGCAACGGTGACAAAAGTATTCAGGTCTCTTATCCAGACTTCACCGTAACCATCACCAGCAGTAAAACCTTTTTTGACCAATTGTTCGGCCATTGTTTTCACAGCGTCTGCTTTGGATTTAATTTCAACTCTTCCTGAGTTATCCATGGTTCTCACATCCTGGCCATAACTGCTCCTACTACCAGTAAAAGCACATAGACCTGCTAGCACTAACATTTTTACATTCATTTGCATCTTATAATAGTAATTGATTTAGACTTTTTAATTATTCTTATCTCTCGTATATACGCTCAGCTCACCTATTGTAGTAAAAATAGATTGGCCCCATGTTTCTAGTACCTTGATACGGATATACCTTACCTTTGGTAAACCTTGAGGTAAAATAAAATCCTCGCCGGCCTTCGCAAAGGCAATATCTGTGTCGTTTTTTTCTGTACCGGGTAGCCCCGATGGCTTGCGCGATTCACAGCTTGCCAACTTTGTCCAGTTACCCCAACTCCCGTCACCTGCAGGCATATCGCTTCCCCAAATTTCAAATTTTCGCATATTCTCCTGTGCATAAATCCGATCTGCAGCCTGCCAGATCTTAAATTTACTTGGCGTAGCCGAAACTCCCATATCAAAGGTAAACCATTGTGGCATTTGATTAATGGTCGCAAAGCCATTGCCAGGATCGTAATTACCATCCCACATAAATGGCATTAACCATCCATGATTGGTAGTAGCGTCTGTTGGAAGCACATATTCTTTAAATTTAGCTTTATCAAGTTCCCGTTCAAACCCAGGAACCGCAAGTTCAACATATGCTACAGAAAAAGTGTCCACAGCATTTGAATCTGGTTTAAATAGTGTCCTATATCTAAAATTTGTACTTGCGTCAAAGTCTGTCAACGTTGTATCAACTTTGTTCGACACGAACATCTTAGTACGCATAGCCCCATCTTTGTGCCGATACAACAGCTCAACACCGATATCATCGAGATTGGGGCTCGCCCAAGAGAAATTAAGGATATTGTCGTCGGCGCCATATTTAAGTGCTTTTAACCTTCTATTTCCCAGAGAACTGCTGTAGCTTTCGCCATACACCGTACCCGACACATTCAATGCGACGGAAGTGCGGTTTTTATCATCATAGGTATGGATAACAAAATTATAAACGCCCTCATTCAGATTGTTGATCATTAAATTCAAGGTGTCTTTTCCGCGCTCCCGTGTTATGGTTTGCACCAAAGAGTCTTTACCCTCGTTCCAGGAGACCTTAATCTTCGATACCAGTGGATCATCCGAAAGTATAGTAGAAAGCAATATTCTTCTATTTCCGGGATGCACAATGACTTTGTCAACCCTGCTCGCATAGATCAGTTCTCCATCTCCAAAAAATTTCTTGTACTCGTCTCCTTTTCTGCAGGATGAAAATGCAGCTATACATAGAAGTATTGCCCAGCTTGCAACGATATATTTATGTTTCATTTTGTTCTGCTTAATATGATAAAACTCGGTTAATCATCGTGGGTCGCCCCAAGCCTCCAGTTCATTGAAATTTACATAGGTTCCATTGCTCCAATTTTTCAGTGTTTTGAACCTGATATAACGCACTTTGGGTGCCTCTTTGGGAATGGGTACTGATTCTCCGGCCTCCGCAGCCGCCTTATCGGCCTGTGAAAGTTGTCCTTCGGGTAATCCCGAAGGTTTCACTGCAGTGTATTTTGTCAGCAATACCCAATTTGCAAAGCTCCCATCAGCTGAAGGGTTATTGGAACCCCATATCTCAATCTCGCGTGGATTATGCAGACCATAATAGAATGCCTGCCGCATAAAGTAAACCAGACGGCTCAGCTTTGCGGTAACTCCAAGATCAACCGTAAACCACTGTGGCATCTTTGCTTTATTATCCGAATGGTAGAACGTACCGTCCCCTACACTTCCATCAAACAACCCAGCCATAGTTCCACCATAATCCAATCCGGCATCCGTAGGCAGCATTAGTCCTTTCATTTTCGTCCTATCCAATTTAGTTTCAAAATATGGGGTTAGTTTCAGATACAAGGTGTCCGAACGGTTGCCCCATCGATCACGGACGAAAACACCAAATCGAGCCTCCTCTGCTTTTAGATTTCTAGTCGGAAAAACACTTTTCTTAAGATTAGTATAATGTGTATTAACAGGTACAAAGCGTCCCAAGGAGTCGTTGGTCATTACCACTATGGCCATATTGGCTGCCGTTGCATTTTCATAACTGACGTTGACGCCGCCAAAGTCTGGGGTTACCTCAATAGTCTCTTTGACCAACTTCATAGGCGGTTCTTTGGGATTGACGGTCACATTCACGATAGCTGAGGCATTTTCCCCTTTATCTACAGCCGTTAAGCTGACGACATAAGCTCTCGTATCACCAAAACCCTCCACCAATACTGTATTTTTGTGCTTACTGACCTTTGTCTCCCGAATCTCTCCATTTGGCGCAGTATATACCGCCTTAACATAGAGCAGATCCGGATCCTTGGGAGCATCGTAAGTAATTTCTGCTGCACCGTTTAAATTTTTCACTATTATATTGCTGACTGGACCCGGAGCGATTCCGTCATTCTGAATAGGACCGATTTCATCTTGTTTGCAGGCATATATAGATAGCAATAACACCGTGCCTAAAACCTTATATATCATCTGTTTCATTATTCCTATGATTTAAATTGAATATCAATTATCTATTTTACCAACCTGTATTTTGAACCAGATTGGGATTGATCTGAAGGGCATAATCATTGATAGGCCATAAATAATCACGCGGGGCAATAAATCGTTGATTAAACAAAAATACTCGGCTATTATACTCCTCTATTGTTTCCTGTGTAATATTCCAGCCATAAACGGGTTCATTGAGCAGTTTCGATGCTGTTTTCCACCGTCTAAGGTCCCAAAAACGGCTCGCTTCAAAGGCCATCTCGATACCACGTTCGCGATGGATAATTTCCCGCAGTCCCGCTACGGTTGTGTATTTATCTGGTCGTTTGGAATGTGCTGTCCATGATTCTTCGATGGATTTAAGTCCTGCACGCTCACGGATCTGATTGAGATAAGGTAATGCTGCGTTCGAATTTCCACTTTCATTTAATGCCTCAGCATATAGCAAATAAAGATCTGCTAAACGCATAATTGGCCAAGGATACGATTCTACGGTAGTTGAGGTTTCGGTAGCTACCAAATTCCAATTGACGAGCTTTTTCGTATAATACCCTGTAATGGAATACATACGGGGTTGCTTTTTACCGCTATGTTCACCCGATTTACTCTTGATCTCATATTCTTTATTTGACATCAGCCATTTAGAACCGTCAAATGCGATGTCGGCGTAAAATCGTGGCTCGCGGCCAAAATGCAAGCCAACAGTACGATACCCCTCCTGCATGCCCTTATCCTGGGCACTAACCGTTTTTAATTCATATCGGTTTGCATAATCCCAATCCTTATCCTCATCGATGGGAACTCCATTTTTAGTATAGAACAGTTCGGCCATTTTCAATGTCGGTGCATATTTACCTTTGAGTTCCCTACTGATATTATTGGGATCCAACTGTGGACAGGCAAAAAGTTGTATCCAATAAGTTGGTGATCCATCTGCAGTCGATCCCCAGATCAGTTCCTTATTCCATTTTTCACAAACTGCATTACGGATATTCATCTCAATCTGGGTGTCTTCATTTACCGTACCGGCTTTCGGAACAAAACGATATAGGGCGACATCCGACTCCAAAGCCATATCAATGGCTTTTTTACAGGCTTCAGCTGCTCTTACCCATTTTTTTTCATCGTAAACAGGGTTAAAGAGCGGCTTTCCATCGTTATTTTTTAGATTAACATAATCAGTATTCCCATTAAACAATGGGCTCGCCGCAGTAACTAATAACCTCGCTTTGATAGCCAATGCCGCCACCTTGGTCACACGACCCAGCTCAGTAAAACGATTATTTATTTTAGCCGGTAAACCCACATTGGCATTTCCGAAAGATGCCGCATCAATTAAATTTGAAATATAATTAACAACGGAATCGACTGGCTGCCGATAGGTTTTTACTTCTTCAGGTGTCGCTGTCGTGGAGAAATTCTTGTCAAGAATAGGGATAGGTCCATACATTCTAAATAAATACCAATGAAAATAGGCTTTTAGGAATTTCACTTCAGCGACCCACCTATCTTTTACATAAGGTTCTAGATCAATCACTTTATCGACATTTTCCAGAAAAATATTGCAATTGCGAATTCCGGTCCATAGCGAACGGCTATCATAACGATCCCAATAGTTCATTTTTGGATTAACTTTGGTCTGTAGCCCCCGGGCAATTTCATAGGAATCCAATGAAAAGAAATCCAGCGTCATTGGCCAGTAAGTCCAGGTTTCATCTCCTCCGTTGAAACCCGGGTTCATATCAGGATTCCCCTCCCGCGGTAGATAAGAATAACAGGTAAATAAATATTTTTCCGCTTCAACCCGATTTGCAAAGACATGATCTATGGTCGCCACATTGTCCGGGACTACGTCTAAAAAGCTTTTTTTACAGCCTGAGATGATTAAGATAGTGACAAATAGGCAATATTTCCCGATGTTTCTGCGTAGAAAATTAGACTGTTTCATAATTAGTTTAATTGAACATTTACTCCTATATTAAATACTTTTTGAATCGGATAACCCAATCCATTCCCACCTTGCTCCGGATCCCACATTTTAAAGGCACTGATTAAAAATAGATTGCTTCCGTTCGCATAGATACGCATGCCCCCCAAACCAAATCTTTTTGCTATTTTCTCATGCAGATTATATCCGATTTCCACGGTTTTTAGACGCAGAAAAGATCCATTGCGCATCCACCAGTTGGACGGCTTATTATTATTCTCATTTCCGGTTGCGCTGAGACGTGGCCAAAAAGCATATAAGTTATTATTATCCTCGGACCAATGATCTTTGGCAATTACATCCAGAAGTCCGCTCTGCATACCGTCTTTAAGAATAAACGGCGAAATTGCTTCCGGATTTATAAATAAAGATGATCTTCCGGAACCTTGAAAAAAGGCACTGATATCAAAATTCCTGTAACCGAAAGAAAAGCCAAATCCATAAGTAATCTCAGGTGTTACGGGATGCCCCAGCCCATTAACCATATCCAGATTCGTAATTTCACCATCACCGTTCAAATCACGGTATTTAATATCTCCGCCTCTTACTTCCCCGAAATTCTGCCTTGGTGAGCTCCTTACATCCTCATCATCAACAAATAAACGTTCGGCAATAAAACCATAATTTTGAGCCAATGAATGCCCTACACGGGACAGGTAATACATATTCTCGGGATAAGCAGGCTCCTCATTCACCAATAATTTACTGGTCGCATAGGTAAATGTACCCCTTGCCTGAATCCAGGCATTTCCAAATGTTTTATGATAATCCATTGATAGGTCCACACCCTTCCCCTCTGCCTTGCCCACGTTTGCACTAATTTTAGGTTCTAAACCGACTGTCGTCGGGATATAAACTCTTTCCATCAAGATATTACTTCGACGTTGCTTATACACTTCGACCACAAGATTCAATGAATTTAATATACTTAGGTCCAACCCAAGATTGGTTGTATTCCCCTTTTCCCAGGTAATATCATCGTTGGCATATCTGGAGACGGATACACCGGGCCTGTAATAGCCATATTCCTCACCAAAAAAAGCGCCTCTACCAGCATTATTCAGATTGACATCAGAAAGGTAGAAAAATCGATCTTCGGGTTTTCCTATCTGGTCATTTCCAGCAAGTCCATACGTTGCCCGTAATTTCATTCTTGTAATTATGGGGGCAATTGGTTTAAAAAAAGCCTCGTTACTCAGATTCCACCCCACTCCAATGGAAGGAAAGAAGCCATATCGTTGCTTTTTAGCAAAACGTTCAGATCCATTGTAACCAAAATTGGCTTCGAGCAGGTAACGGTTATCATAATCATAGGTAAATCGTCCAGAGAGTCCCAGGTTTCTAAAGGGTAAAGATGCCTGTAGATTTCCGGCATTACCGTTCAGGTAATTTTTCATAATCGTGATCAATAGACCACTGATATTGTGTTTTTCACGAAATGTCCGGTTATAATTAACCGCTGCTTCAGCATAAGTATTTGTATTGACTATTTTAGCCCCCTCACTGTAATTCAAATATTCGGTAGCTGTTTTCTCATTCAGCAATGATAAATTATACCCCTTATCATTTGTATTTGTGGGATTTGCCTGATAAAAAAATGGATTGTACTGACGGGTCAATGTAAAATAAGAATAACGTTGTGTATACGCCATCAGACGACCAGTCAGCCCTTTCGTCAGAAAATTAAAATCCTGTTTAATCTCCAGCTGAACATTTAAAGTAGACGTATTATACTCCTGGAAGCCTGAAACCATGGAAGCATAAGGATTGTTATAGAACTTACCGTCTGCCAGAGCTGCATTTCCAAATAATGGATGATTTACCTTGGGCAGGTCTGAAGCAGGAAAGATTGCAGGAAACAATACCGGATTAGAAGTTAAAACACTTCTAAATATAGAACCTCCGCCTCCTATTGGACCCGTATAATCGTCAAAGCTTCCAGATGTTTTAACAGCTCCATCGGTCGTAGGCGTCAACTTAACATTTACATTGGAGCGGATTTCATAACTTTTAAGGTTGATATTATTATTGAAGTTATTTTGTTTATTGGTTTTTAATATACCATTGTCCTGATTAAATGTTCCCGAAATATAATATTGAGCGGCCTTCCCACCCCCATTCATATTAAAGTTGAACCGTTGATTCATCGTACGGTCTCTAATCATTAGCCCTATCCAGTCGTTATTAGGATATAACAGAGGATTGTCGCCGGCAATCGTACGATCAATCTTATTCTGGGAATAAGGCAATTCACCTATAGGGTTTCTTGTCAGTACAGCCTCATTGGCCAGCCTCATATAGGTAATGTTATCGGCGAGCTTAAAGTTCTGCGTATTGGTGGAGATTGAGTTCTCCAGTCTAAAGTTAAATTTGGTCTTTCCATCTGAACCGGTCTTGGTCGTCACCAGGACAACACCATTTGCTCCTCTGGCACCGTATAAAGAAGAAGCTGCTGCATCTTTAAGAACTGAAAACCCCGCAACATCATCCGGTTGGAGCCTTGCCAAAGCCGTTGGCGTGGATTCCATACCGTCAATCAAAATCAATGGATCTACTTTACCACTGCCAAAAGATGTGATTCCGCGGATAAAAAACTGCGCATTGTCTGCGCCAGGCTCACCGCTGCGTTGATAAGCTATGACACCGGATAGCCTGCCTGCCAGCATGGTTGTCAGGTTGCTGGTAGGTCCTTTTAATTCTTTAGGATTGATCGTCGTAATCGAACTGACCATACTTTCCTTTTTTTGGTGGCCATAAGCCACGACAACAACCTCTCCAAGCGCACTTTGATTATCTTTTAAGATAACATCAATCTGATTACGCCCTTTGATTTCCTCTTCGGCCCCCATATACCCGACAAAGGAAAAAACAAGAATACCTTTCGTTTCAGGCACCTTGATCGTATAGCTCCCAATGGAGTCAGTCGTCGATCCAGTCTTAGTATTTTTCAACAATACACTTACTCCCGACAAGCCCTTCCCAGCTTGATCCACCACTTTCCCTCTAATTGTAAAACTGCCAGACTGAGCATTGCATAATTGCGCAAAGATCCCCATCAAAAACAGACAGAGGAGAGCGCGCATCCTAAAGTAAGAAATGATACTTTGGCTCATAATTTTTGGTTAGTTAAAAACAGGTTTGTATTAAATAATCTTTATTTGTACATACATAGTTACATATTAAAATTTTAATTTCAAATTTTTTGTTATTTTTTTAAGAAAAAAGCTCAAAGCAAGCGATTGCATAGAAATACCGTTGTTATATAGGCAAACAAACACATTATTATCACCTATCCTTTTTATAGAAAAAATAAAGTCAACTCAGAAAAGCCATCAATACCATTAAATTCGGATTAACAAAACAATCAATTGTACATACATATTAAAGAATGTTTATACGTATTAAACATCCATTTAACATCCTAAAAATTCATATAATTAATCCACACCTAATCCAATCGCTTATTCCGACCTAAAACGAGGAAAAAAAATATAAAAATACTTGCGTAGTTAAACGGCAACACATAAATTTGTAGTCAAATAACTTCACAATGAATTTAAGAAGAGATGTTTTCCAAGCTATCGCAGACCCAACCAGAAGAGCCATTCTCCTTCTTTTGGTGTCACAATCCATGACCGCAGGAGCTATTGCGGCAAACTTTAACACCGCAAGGCCAACGGTATCCAAGCACCTGCAGATTCTTAGCGAATGTGAACTTCTGAAATCCGAGCAACATGGGCGCGAAATTTATTACCGGCTCAATCCACCAAAAATGAAAGAAATCGCTGATTTTATTGAACCCTTCCGCGACATGTGGGATGATCGATTTAACAAATTGGAAGAAATTATGAAAAACTACAAGGACAAATAAGATGGAAAAGAAAACAAAAATCCATGCCGAAGAGGCTAAGCAGGAAATTTTGATCACTAGGGAATTTGATTTACCGCTATCACTTTTGTTTAAAGCATATGAAAAAGCTGAAATCTTTGAACAATGGATGGGAACCAAAGTTCTGAAATGGGATAATCAAAAACATGGCTCCTATGCCTTTGAAACTTCCCACAATAATAATGTTGTATTTAAAGCGAACGGCACAATACACGAATTTATACCAAATGAGAAAATCACGAGAACATTTGAAATGGAAGACAGCCCTTTCCCGGTGCAGTTGGAATATCTGTACTTCGAAAAAGTAACCGACAATAGCAGCAAACTCCGCATGCATATTATATTTCAGTCCATTGAATTCCGTGACAAGCTCCTTCAAATGCCCTTTGCACAAGGCATTAATAGCGCCCACAACAGACTTGAGGAAGTCGCGGCCAAACAGATCTAACACGCACAACTAATTAAACCAAAAACAATATCATGAACCTAAAAGCAGCACACTTCTTCGAGCATGCAAAAAAATGGAACGAAGAATTTAATTTATTGCGAGAAATTGTCACAGAAAACCAATCACTCATAGAGGATTACAAATGGATGCATCCATGTTACACCTATGAAGGAAAAAATATTGTTTTAATTCACGGATTCAAAGATTACTGCGCCTTATTATTCCATAAAGGCGCCCTCTTGAAGGATAAAAAACAGTTATTGATTCAACAGACTGAAAACGTCCAAGCAGGCCGACAACTCAGATTTACGAACATTGAACAAATTGCAAATTTAAGGGAAACAATCGTAAATTATATCCAGGAAGCTATCGCGATTGAAAAGTCGGGGGCTAAGGTTACTATGCGAAAAACGGAAGACTACCCGATTCCTGAAGAATTCGCAAAGGCGTTAAATGAAGATAAAGAATTTCAAGACGCATTTCGATCCCTTACTCCGGGTCGTCAAAAAGGATATTTATTTTATTTCAATCAGGCAAAACAGTCAAAAACGCGTGTGGCCAGGATCGAAAAATATTATCAGCATATTTTGGATGGAAAAGGTATAGATGATTAAAAGAATCGAACGATAATGTTTAAAATTGTGATAACAGACTAGTAGCATGTATTCCCGTATTTTTAAGATATCGATTTCGGGCTATTAGCAGTATGCAGTTGTCACAACCCTGCATTCATTCCACTTTAAAAAGCAGACTTTTGGCGATCACAATATGTATATCGCTGGAATTTGGTAGCTTTGTTATGCAAGGCTGGACAAAACCTAAACCAGCATCTGTACGATCATGCATTAAACGCAATTAATAGCACACATAAGGGAAATATACATGAATAAAAAACTATTTTGGTTTATCTGCGGCCTACTACCATTTATCACACAGGCTCAGCAAAAAATCGATAATAAAACACGTCCAAACATTATCTTTATCCTTACTGATGACTTCACTGCGCAAGCCTGGGGTGTTTATGGCGGAATTTTAAAAGATATTGTAAAGAATCCTAACATCGAAAATCTTGCTAAACAAGGCGCAACGCTTAATAACGCATTCTGTACAAATTCCATCTGCACACCTAGTCGGGCAGCCATTCTTACCGGACAATACAGCAACAAAAACCAGGTTTACACCCTGGATGATGCCCTGAATCCGGAAAGGGAAAATATCGCCAAAGACCTACAACGTGCAGGCTACCAAACAGCTGTTTTCGGAAAATGGCATCTTAAAAAGAAACCTTCGGGATTTGATGATTTTAAGGTCCTGCCGGGACATGGTGTCTACCATAATCCAACCTATCTTTCCAACGATAACTGGAATGATAATGAAGAGGCCGGCAATCCCTACACCGGTTATGTAGATGATATTACAACACAATTAAGCCTTGATTGGCTATCGCAGCGCAATCCTGACAAACCTTTCTTTTTACTATGTCATTATAAAGCGACACACGAGCCTTTTGAATTCGCCGATAGATTCAAGGATTTGTATCAGGATATTGAATTCCCCTATCCCGCAACTTTCCTGGATTCTGGTGCAACGACCACCGGACGATCTTTTGAAGGCCAGCCTCTGGAAGAACTTGGTCAGCGTTATGAAAAGGCATCCACTGGTCCCTTCTGGACCACCTACCCCGACCTTCCTTTCTCCACTAAAGGCATGAATGCCCTGGATGCCCGCAAGAAGATTTACCAAAAGCTTATGAAGGATTATTTGCGCTGTGTCGCAGGCGTGGATGATAATCTCGGGAAAATTATGCATTATCTAAAAACAGCCGAAATTGACGAAAACACCGTGATTATCCTTGCGTCAGACCAAGGCTATTTTCTGGGAGAACATAATTTTATGGACAAACGACTGATGTACGAAGAATCGCTCCGTATGCCATTTGTCATCCGTTACCCAAAAGAAATTAAAGCAGGTACTAAACTCGATGATATGGTCCTTAATATTGATTTTGCAGCCCTATTTGCGGACTATGCCGGCATAAAAAAACCAGCATATATACAGGGAAAAAGTTTTCGCAAAAACCTAGCGGGCGACACGCCAGCCAATTGGCGTAAATCAATGTATTATCGCTATTGGCAACATGCCCCTATACGTCCAGCCCACCTGGGTGTTCGTGACGAACGCTATAAACTCATCTATTTTTATGGTCAACCGCTGGAAATGACCGGCAGTGATAAAAAAACTACGACACCCGCATGGGAATTTTATGATCTGCAAAAAGATCCCATGGAAACACATAATGCGATCCATGATAAGCAATACATAGAAGAGATAAATCGATTAAAAAAAGAACTCATTAAACTCAAAAAGGAAGCTGGAGATAGTGATGCAAGCCGTCCTTCTTTCCAACAGCAGTTGATCAATGAAAATTTAGCGAACAAATAAAAAGATAATGACTTAAAGCGACACTCTATTTCCATTGATTATATATCCATTAGCTATCGAGATGGCTGATAAAAAGGAGCGGCACCATCATAACATACGGTGCCGCTCTTTTTTATATAATAGACTTTGTAAACTGTATCCCTACAATTCATCAAACTAGTTTTGATCCCGAAGCTGTGGGTATTTTTGATACAACCTGTCCAAAAAAAAGCGTCCCATCAATTGAAGTTTCGACTGTGTTTCAAACATACCTGAGCCTGGAGATATAATGCCATCAGGCATCCGTTGAACAGTGCCATAATAGATAATATCAACACTATTTCCATTTATATCAAGATGCATTTTTTTAGGCTTCAGCCCCATAATGGACCCCATACGCGTAACCTTTTCTGAATTACTGATTTGAGCTGGCCGAGCGTTCAACAAGGTCTGATGATCAAAAATCAAATGATCTTTGGCTTCACCATCATCAAAAAACACATAATGCAATTCATTGTTGCTAAGGACAAGAAAGGAGGCGTTGTCACGCTCGGTATATCTTGCCTTCACGCCAACTGCAGCCCAAGCCACAGTTTTCGCCGCGGTTGCCGCTGCCGAAGCAACCTTATCACCTACAGTAGCGATATAAGCACATTGTGTAAAAGCTTCAATTGGCGCTCCATTCATTTGTTTGCTTAATTCTCGAAACTCCTGGCGCAACAGTTCATCCTTAATACCTGAGGCCAAAGCAATTCCGGCCTCTCCTTCATACTTTCTGGCCGTCTCTTTTTGCTTTTTCATCATCATGATTGAGAAAAAAACACAGACAACTACGATCACAGCAAAAATACCGATGTATAAAATCATATTAATTATAATTTAGAAAATGGTTAATAATTCAACAATAAGTTTAGCAACAAAAAAGAGGATACTGAAATCATTATCCTCTTATCGTATTTCTTAACAACAAAAATTTTGCCAATTAGAGTAGCCGATCTGGATAGTGGATATTGTTTAACGCAGTTTGATGCATATCTACCCAAATATCATTGTAAGGCTGTTGCAACAACCAATTTGGAGAACTACGCATATCCGCGTCTTGATCATTGTTGTAAATAGAGGGAAACTCAGATTCCTTGGCACGGAGCAACACCACTATCGTCCCCTTCATATGCAGTGGGAGATCTCCCAAAATGAGATTATAAAACCCTTCTTCGACTAGCCCGGGGCTAAATCGCTCAAGGCTATCGTAACTCCTTTCCAGTTTACCAATGAGCTTTTCCAGTTCCTGCGGATAATGTTGTTCGACGTAAGACTCAAAAAGTCCTGTGCCTTTATTATAAAACCCCGCTTTCATTAAGTTGAGCGCCTCATTGCGGTATACCTGCAGCAGACGATCTCCGTTTAGGTCGGCATAGCCTCCATCCAAAGGTTTACCATCACGATGCAAAGCCCATATCCGAAGTTCTTTAAGTCTTTCTGATTCAGTAAAACTATTTGCTTCCATACCTTAATTATATTAATAGCTATATTTTAGGATAGCTTTAATGCTAATGTTCTCGCTCTTTTAGTTCCAACTGAAGTAGAATATCCCGCTTCTTTCCCTCAATCAAGGATAAATTACCTGCTACGAAAACCCCTTTTTCTCCCGAATTCCGGCTTATCCCATATACTGTAGACTCATCATCGGGATCTGAGGCTCCCTCATAGCGAAATAGGTAATCAATCTTAAATTCATCTGCATGCGCCAATAAATCCTCAAATTCAATGTTGTAATCTATCGTATAGCCTAAGCCGCTTAACTTTTCCAGTGCCACGCTAGCTGACGAGTATCCATGCATTCTCTCCATAACTGATTGTTCTTAAGTTGATCTAAATAATCCTTTTTATTATAAAACGGCCAGCTCCTCACTTTTGTTTTCCTCAATTTCAAATAGTTTATTCGAAATCATATTTCTATTTTTGTAGCACGAAAACTCAATATCATATGGCAAATCTAGCAGCTCCGGCTTACCAGCATACCCCCCAACTTGCATTCCAACGTCTACTCGATGTTTTATATACCCTAAGACTTGAATGCCCTTGGGACAAGAAACAAACCATGGAATCTTTGCGTCATCTAACGATCGAAGAGCTATATGAGTTAACAGATGCTATTCTGGAACAGGATTATCCTGAGATAAAAAAGGAGCTTGGCGACGTGCTGATGCATCTATTGTTCTATGCCCGTATTGCAGAAGAAGAAGGGCATTTTGATATCGTGGATGTCCTAAATGCTATTTGCGATAAGCTGATTACCCGCCATCCCCATATTTATGCTGATGCAAATGCAAACACCGAAGATCAAGTGAAGTCCAACTGGGAAGCCATCAAACTTAAAGAGGGCAATAAATCGGTTCTTGCCGGTGTTCCAAAAGGATTATCTGCTCTTGTCAAAGCCTACCGCATCCAGGACAAAGTAAGAGGAGTTGGTTTTGATTGGGAGGACAAAAGACAAGTTTGGGAAAAAGTTGAGGAAGAACTCGCGGAATTTAAAACAGAATTCAATATCGAGACCACCGAAGCCATTGACCGTGAAAAGGCGGAAGCTGAATTTGGCGACCTTTTATTCTCGCTCATAAATTATGCACGGCACATTGGTATCAATCCTGAAAATGCTCTGGAACGTACCAATAAAAAGTTCATCAGCAGATTTACTTATCTGGAGCAAAAAGCGGCGGAAAACCAGCAAAAACTACAAGATATGAGCCTCGAAGAAATGGACGTCTACTGGAACGAAGCAAAAAAAATAAAAAAATAACAACAATCCATTAAAAGGCACCCGACTCACGGAATTTAATTCTACTTTGTCAAATTTATCCGTAAATTCGCAGGAATATGGAAACAGTTGTTAGTGGTATCAGAAGTACCGGAAAATTACATTTAGGAAATTACTATGGTGCATTGAGCAATTTTGTGAAAATGCAAAATGAATATAATTGCTTTTTTTTTATTGCGGATCTGCACTCTTTGACGACACACCCGACCCCTCACGGTCTTCAGGGCACTGTACGTCAAGTCATCGTTGAGTATTTGGCGGCAGGCATAGACCCTGAAAAATCAACTATTTACGTTCAATCTGATGTCCCTGAGGTTGCTGAGCTTTACTTGTACATGAACATGAACGCTTACTTAGGCGAACTAGAGCGTGCAACAGCTTTTAAGGATAAAGTGCGCAGTAACCCTGACAATGTCAATGCCGGCTTGCTGACCTATCCTGTGTTAATGGCTTGTGATATCCTAATCCATCACGGAACGAAAGTCCCTGTTGGAAAAGATCAGGAACAACATTTAGAAATGACACGTACTTTTGGCAATCGTTTTAATCGTTTATACAATGTCGATTATTTCAAGGAAGCTTTTGCTTTCTCCTACTCGGACAAATTAGTGAAGATACCAGGATTGGCAGGACAAGGTAAAATGGGCAAATCCAATGGTGAAGCTGATTGCATCTATCTTTCGGATAGCGCGGATGCCATTCGTAAAAAAGTAATGCGTGCAGTCTCTGACTCTGGTCCAACGGAGATGAATCAACCTAAACCCGAAGCGATCCAAAATTTATTTGATCTCATGAAAGTGGTTTCGACGCCCGATACATTACAGCACTTTGACGAGCTTTACAATAAATGTGAAATCCGTTATGGCGACTTCAAAAAGCAATTGGCCGAAGATATGGTATTGGCAACAAATGATGTACGCCTTCGTATTGAAGACATATCAAACGATGATGCCTATATTGCAAAAGTTGCAAAATTAGGCGCCGAAAAAGCAAGTGAGTCTGCGCGTAAGACATTAAAAGAAGTTCGCGAAATTATTGGTATCAAGAGATTTTATTAAACAAGGAAAGAGCATATGCATATAGCTATCGTAGGAAATATAGGTGCTGGAAAAACGACGCTAACGGAATTATTGGCGAGTCATTTCAAATTCGAACCTCAGTTTGAGGCCGTAGACAATAATCCCTATCTTGAGGATTTCTATTCGGACATGAAACGTTGGGCCTTTAATCTCCAAATCTTCTTCTTAAATAGTCGTTTCAGGCATATTGTAAAACTTCAGGAAACGAAAATCGATATGATTCAGGACCGTACAATTTACGAAGATGCTTATATATTTGCCGAAAACTTATATGATATGGGCTTAATGAGCGCCCGTGACTTTGAAAACTATAGCAACATATTCCAAAGTATTATCCATTACATTAAACCACCCGATTTATTGATCTACTTAAAAGCTTCTGTTCCGACTTTGGTTAACAATATCCAAAAAAGGGGCCGTGACTATGAATCAGGCATCCGGTTGGATTATTTATCTAAATTGAATGATAAATACGATAAATGGATCAACAACTACAAAGAAGGTAAAGTCATGATCTTAGATAAAGACAATCTTGATTTCACCTCTAATCCAGAGGATCTTGGCGAAATCATACAAAAGATAGAAGCTGAGTTATTTGGGTTGTTTGAATAATAAAAAGACCACAACTAGATAAAAGCCTGTAAATTGTTGATTTTACAGGCTTTTTAATAAAGAAAATCCGCAAAGTATCATGAAATTTTTAGGCATTATACCTGCCCGATATGCTTCAAGCAGATTTCCGGGCAAACCATTGGTCGATATTGAAGGCAAGACTATGATCCGACGGGTATATGAGCAAGTTAAGAAATCAAAAAAATTGACCGAGGTAATTGTTGCTACCGATGACCAACGGATAGCTGCAGAAGTACTGTCCTTTGGTGGTAATGTAGTGATGACATCCAATACTCATCAATCCGGTACGGACCGTTGCGCCGAAGTTATTGCACATGACCATCGGTATGACGTCGTCATCAACATTCAAGGGGATGAACCTTTTATCAATCCTGAACAGATAGATCTTCTGGCCTCTTGTTTTGAAAATCCACGCACAAACATTGCAACCCTCGTGAAAGAAATTGAGACTGCAGCGGAATTGTTCAATCAGCATATTCCCAAAGTTGTCCGAAACACTTTTGGTGAAGCCATCTATTTCAGTAGACAGACAATTCCCTTTTTAAGAGGGATTGATCAGGAACAATGGCTGACGAAACAGACCTTCTACAAACATATTGGTATTTATGCCTATCAAGCAGAAACGTTAAGATCCTTGACAAAGTTACCGGTATCTAGTCTCGAAGAAGCTGAAGCACTCGAGCAGCTGCGTTGGATAGAAAATGGATATGTAATTCAAACTGCAGTGACCACACATGAAACCGTCGCAGTAGATACGAAAGGAGATCTCGACAAAATATTAAAACTATTTTTTAATAAATAGACACTTAGCGGTGTTCGGTATAATATAAAGACCGGACACCGTCCAGTAATTTCTTCTTATCTACCTCATCCAATTGCCTGAGCTGCTGTTTTGTCAATAGCAATTCATCCAACTGTAATTTAGTACTAATCCCTACCACAGCGGTTGCGACAGCAGGATTAGAAAGCACATAAGAGAGCGCTTCTGTCGCTCTGTCTTTTCCCGAATGTTTTGCTAGGCTGTCCAGATTGCGGAGTACATGTGCCACTTCTCCTGAACTATATTGAAGATAAGCTTCTACTCGTTTATTTACTAAAAGCCCTTTCGCCAGTGTCCCCCGGGCTAGGATGCCAACATTGTTCGTAAGCAACAATGCATCCATCTCTTCCTCAATCCGCCTATCCAATAGATTATACTGCATCATCACCGATGAGATCGCTGATTTGGCCAAAAATTCTTTAATAACATTGGGACGAATAGACGATAGTCCATAAGCCCGTATCTTGCCTTGTTTCTTTAATAATTCAAATGCCTCAACGATTTCATCTATTGGATCTTCAATGGTTCCGCCGTGTAATTGATAGAGATCAATATAATCGGTTTTCAATCGCGAAAGTGACCCTTCGATAGCCCTAACGATATAATCTTTTGATGCTTTCCAATCCCAGCCTGAGCCATCAGCCCGCCAGAGGTTACCTACTTTACTGGCCAGGACAATCTGCTTCCTAAACGCCTGCACGCTCTCGCCGACGACCATCTCATTTTGTCCTTTATCATAAAGATCAGCAGTATCAAAAAATGTGATTCCCTGATCGAAAGCTTTTTGGATAATATCCTTGGATTGTTTGGGCTGATTGCTTTTTAATGACATACAGCCCAAACCAATTTCCGAAACCATCAGGTCAGTATTGCCTAATTTACGTTGTTCCATTCGTATTAAAATCAAGCAATTCCACCTCAAATACCAAGGTACTATTGGCCGGAATTTCACCCGTAGCTCTTTCACCATAGGCGAGTCGGCTCGGTATAAAAAATTTATATTTAGCCCCTTTGGACATCAATGGGATACCAATTTGCCATCCTTTAATCACCTGACCCAATGACAGTTTCAATGGCTCATTGCGATCGTACGAACTGTCAAATTGCTTGCCGTTCAATAAAGTCCCGCGGTAATGTACGGTAACTTCGTCATTGGCTGTAGGTTTTGCACCTTCTGCCTGGTTTAATACGATATATTGGATTCCTTCAGCTGTCGTTTTCATTCCTGCTACTTTTGCGTTTTCAGCAAAGAATTTATCTTCTTGAGCACGACTTACAGCCTCCTTCTCAGCACGTATATCCATGATGGCTTTTTGGATAACTTCCCTTGTTTGTCCATCTTCCAATAAGGTTTTCTCATTTTTTAGTGTGGCCGTAATTGCTTTTGCAATAACATCCGCTTTTAAATAAGCTACTTCGGTAGATTTCAACGACTTTCCAATATCCATACCGAATGCATAGGATACGGAGTCCGCTTTGGTTGGCAATAGGTTGGTTGAACTCGTTTTTGTTGTCACTATCTTTTTTTTGACCGTACCGGTCTTTTTTTTCTGCTGGGCAAATGCTGCCACGCTTGTCAGAGACAATAGGGCTAATGTGATGTATTTCATGTTTTACTTAACGGTGCTTTTGCACAATTTCATCAATAATTTCCTGCGTTATATTAGGGTAATCAACTTCAACCCTTGATTTACTGTTTAGCCAGGCTTCTATAGCCAGCATATTTTTCTGTTTTAAACTTGAAATCACCGGAACCCCCATTTCTTCCAGTGATGCGGCATTTAGATGTTGCTCATACTGATTTTTCATTGGGACGACCAATAGTTTCTTTTTCAAATATAAGGCTTCTGCCGGGGTTTCAAAACCCGCACCACATAAAACTCCGGAGGATGAAGCCATACTTTCAATAAAAGCCTGATTATTGATGGGTTTAATGGTTACGTTCTTCATCTCAAAAGGCCTCGAATTATGTTTGCTAAAGACATCCCATTTTACATCCGGAAACTTCATTAAATGTTTCAACAGATGTGCATCGTCGTAGGCAGGCAAATAGACCGTATAATGTCCTTGGTCTGAAACCGTTAGATCGCGTACAGCATTCCGGATAACTGGTGGATAAATATTTTTAGCATATCTTTTAAAATGAAAACCATAAGAATACGTCGAAGGAGCATAATTCTTCATAATAAACTTACCCAACATATCACTTTCTTCAGGTTTGGGACTCGCAGGATCCAATGCCCCGATCTGATGACTCAGACCGATGCAGTCCAGATCTTTAGAATGACATGCCCAAGCTGAAATAGGTTCAAAATCGTTAATCACGAGATCGTAACCTTCAATTGGCAAGCTTTTTATCTCGTTGGTAAATTTACGAATAGTCGAACTCATAAAGGTTTTCCACAGATCTACCCCGCCCGATTTACCAAAAATAAAGCTTAAACCATGAAAACGATATTTCACTTCAAAAGGCAATGAGAGATCGGCCTGAATTCCGCTGACCAGGACATCCACTTCCCCCAAGGCTTTCAAACAGGGGACAATATCCATCGCACGGCTCAGGTGCCCGTTGCCAGTCCCCTGTACGGCATACAATATTTTCATAACGACTGTATTTATGCAGGCAAATTAATGAATTTTAACGACTATAAATATTATTTTATTGTTTAGCTATGTTAAGAAAAGATAAATTAATATAATGAATCCATCGCTTTAACCGCTTTTTTATTCGTTTTTATGTATCTTTAATATTAACAATTATTTAATAACCAATTTACTATGAAAAAGTCTCCTCTCCTTTGGATACTTTCCATTGTTATGCTACTTATATTTAATTCCTGGGGATTTTTTGCACATAAAAAAATCAATCACTATGCGGTTTTTGCGTTGCCAGCGAAGTTAGCCAATTTTTATAAGGCCAATATTGATCTTATTACCGAGAAAGCGGTTGACCCTGATAAGCGTTGTTTTATCGACAGCACCGAGGGCCCGCGGCACTTTATTGATATTGATGATTATCGCGAAGATCGACAGATCGATTCAATACCCGTACATTGGTCACAAGCAAAGGAGAAATTTCAGGAACGCCAACTACTTAAAAACGGAATTATCCCCTGGCAAATCAATTTTACCTATCTAAAACTTGTGAAAGCGTTTCAATCTAAAGACTACAATAAAATTATCAAACACTCCGCAGATTTGGGCCATTATATAGCTGATGCACATGTCCCCTTACATACGACTAAAAATTATAACGGACAACTGACAGATCAGATCGGCATTCACGCTTTCTGGGAGAGCCGACTACCCGAAATGTTTGCCGGCAAGTATAACCTGCTTGTGGGAAAAGCCATTTATATTAAAGATCCCCTAACTGAAGCATGGACTATTGTCCGCGAAAGCAATCAACTTGTCGATTCTGTGCTCAGCATCGAATCATTCCTTAATAAAAAATTTAAAGCCTCTCAAAAAAACTCATTTATCGAACGGAATAACCAATTACTATGGACCTATTCCGATAATTATGCAAAAGCCTATCACCATGCATTGAATGGAATGGTAGAACAGAGAATGCGTAAAACAATTCTTCGAGTGGCCTCCTACTGGTACTCTGCCTGGCTCGAAGCTGGCCAGCCTAACGTTGCCCATAATGCCAAAATCCACCTTGAAAATAAACAGGATAGTATCGCTACACAGGGTAAAAAACCTATTGGGCGTGAGGAATGGATGTAAATCAGCCGGACTACATACTATATTAATACCGGACTATTTACTTTCTGAATCAAGTGAACTAGTTTTGCGACGTAAAACCTATGAAAACTTTAGCGTGATTTTTATAACAGCGAAATCATGAAAAAGGACTGCGATCGACAAAAGGTAGTAAGGGGCATCAGGTCTCTTTAAAGCCGGGTCCGTTTGTGAGTAAATAGGATAATTAATGAAATTATGTTAAACAAAAAAATAGCGCTAACAAAGCTTGCCATTATGCTGACTGTGAGTGCCTCCTATGCACAAGTGAGGGACACCACAGCATTAAATGAAGTCGTTATCAATCAGAACAGGCTCCAGATCCCATTTTCTAAGCAAAGTAAAAATATACATATACTTACACAGGAGGATATTCAACGCTTGCCAAACCGTTCGATCAATGAACTGTTGACAAATATACCTGGTGTAGATGTACGTCAAAGAGGCCCCTTTGGTTCACAGGCTGATGTCAGTATAGATGGCGGTTCGTTTGAACAAACTGCGATCCTTTTAAATGGTGTTAAAATTATGGATCCACAGACCGCGCACCATAACATGAATTTCCCCGTACCGGTGGAAGCTATTGAACGCATCGAAATAATCAGAGGTCCGGCATCACGTATCTTTGGCATCAATGCACTAACTGGTGCTATCAATATCGTTACAAAAAAAATCGAATCCAACCAGATTAGTACCCAGGTCTATGGCGGCTCCTCATTTAAAGATAATGAGCAGACAAATTCTGGCAAATATTATGGTAAAGGAGCCCAATTGGGCGCACAATTCAGCACTGGAGTGGCGAGCCATGGAATCTATTTCGGGCATGAAGATTCCAATGGCCAGCGCTACAATACTGCCTCCAATAACAACAAACTGTATTACGACGCGACTTATCAACCCAATGCGTCCAATCAAATAAAAGCAAACTTCGGCTATATTAACAATCAATTTGGTGCCAACGGATATTATGCTGCCCCAACGGACAAAGAGGCCTATGAACAGGTTAAAACAGCATTCTCGTCCCTGCAGTCGAAACATCAGTTGAGCAAGGACTTTTCCATCAGCCCCCGACTCAGCAACCGATATAATGAAGATGAATATTGGTATTTGGGAAGACAGAGCAGTAAAGGACGGTCAAAACATTATAGCAATGTTTTTGGGGCCGAAGTAAACGCCGCTTTAGAGCAGCACTATGGAACTTTTGGCCTCGGATTGGAAAGCCGGTTCGAGCGGATCAACAGTACTGCCATTGGATCCCACAATCGTGAAAACTACGGCGGTTATTTCGAGTTCAAGACCGAAGCAATTGCCAGACTAATGATCAATGCGGGAGCCTATGTAAATTATAACTCAAAATTTGGCTGGCAGGTATTTCCGGGACTTGACTTGGGCTATAATCTGACAGAACAGCTAAAATTTGTTTTGAGTGCCGGATCCGCCCAACGTATCCCATCCTTTACTGACCTTTATACCAAACAAACAGCCAATATCGGGAATCCAGAATTGACTTCAGAGAATGCTTATCAGATTGAAGGTGGAATCAAATACCTTTCCGACCGAATCGTTGCCCAGGCAAGCTATTTCCACCGAAATATAAATGATTTTATAGATTGGCAAAAGACAGACGCTCCAGCGGCCGAAGGAACTGTTATACCCTGGAAACCTTCAAATATTGGAAAAAATACAGTTGATGGCGTTAATGGATCTTTTCGTTATCAGCTCAGCGACCCAATGGCCAGCACACGCTATTACACCACATTAAGTTATAACTATCTAAATCCGAAAATCAGGGTTGAAGATGGAATCCGATCCAAATATGCCATTGAAAATTTAAGGCATCAGGTTATTCTCAATTTTACGGTGAGCCATAAAAACTGGATGCTGACAACAGCCAACCGCTTCAACGAACGCATCAGTTACAAGAATTATTTTATCGCAGATGTAAGAGCTTCGTATCAGCTTAATGAGCTCAATATTTTCGCCGATATGCAGAACATTTTTGATAAGAGCTATATCGAAGCTGCAGCCGTTCCTATGCCCGGAAGATGGTTAAGCCTAGGTGCAAAATATAAATTCACTTACTAGAAGTTAAGGCGGCAAAGATCCCCCTCTTCCCTAAGGCGAACAACTGTCTCCTCTGCATAAAAATACCCCATCATTGATAATCAATGATGGGGTATTGGATATATTATCCACGTGACATCTAAAACAAACAAGTTTAATATCTCGACAAGTAATTTGGACTGCTTGCGCTATTTTTTCGGAAGTACAGATAAAATACCTCCAATCAGATGTTTTTGAAACGCCGGCTCATCGTATGACTCTTCTGTGTGCCCCAATCCAGTATAAAACACCTTTCCACCATCATAATTTTGACTCCATGAGATGGGGTGATGATCCCCCATTTTTCCCCCGTTATAACTTTTCTCATCCAAATTCATCAATACATGTAGACCATCTTTGACGTCTTTAAAGTTATACCATTCATCCTTATGCAGCCATGTAGGCTCAAGATGTTTGGTAGCCGCATGTTTCCGATCGAGAACATCTATCTTCGCTTGCTGTACAGCTGGATGAGATGTAAAATATGCCCCCACCAAACCGTTGTACCAAGGCCAGTCAAATTCGGTATCCGTGGCTGCATGAATCCCTACAAAACCTTTGCCCGACTGAATATAACGCATAAATGCATCTTGCTGGTTGCTATCTAAAATATCTCCGGTGGTGCTTAAAAAGATAATCGCATCGTACTTTTTCAAACCTTGGTCCGTAAATAGGGCCGCATCTTCCGAATGGTCTGAACTGATCTTTTCCTTATCTAACAGTTGTTTAAGAACCTGAGCCCCCTTTTCGATACTACCGTGCCTAAAGCCCTTTGTTTTACTAAAAATCAGCACCTGTTTTTGGGCATTGGCGGTCAATGTTACCGTAAAAAGAAAAAATAGAAAAATGAAGAGTTTTCTCATGATATAAATGGTTATAATTAGAATTTAGTTTAGGTTATCCCCACAAGTTTAATTCACAGCACTTTTTTATGTATTAAAAACGTAGAGCATCATCAAAAAAGCTGTGCACTCTCCCTGTACACAGCTTTCCCAATCTTCTAGCCGCTGATTAGTTCACGGTAGAAATCAAGGCTTTCGATAATATCGTCCTCAGAAACAAAAATATCATACTGACAGCTACCTATTTTATCAAGGAGCGCAAAGCCGATCTGATTGGATAAGTTTTTCTTATCGTTACGCATCAGATCCAGCAAAGTTGTATCTATAGCTGAACTAAAGGCATAATCCGCAAAGTATCTTCTGAACGTGGCAATTAGATCATTCAATTCATCCAGTGAAAGGCCATTCAATTTATAAGAAAGATAACCTTCACAAATCATCCCAATGGCAATAGCTTCGCCGTGTAATAAGGGATTGCGATCATTCAACAACGAATAGCCCTCAATGGCATGACCGATTGTATGTCCAAAATTCAGAATCTTGCGAAGTCCTTTTTCTTTGGGATCATCCAGGACCACTTTATTCTTTATAGAAACGGAATGTTTAACCAGCGTATTATCGACCTGCGTTATATTCAGTATTTTCACACGCTCATAATATGCCCGGTCAAAGATCAGCCCGTGTTTGATAACTTCTGCAAATCCGGACACCAATTGTCTCTGATCCAATGTTTTTAGAAACTGGCTTGAGATAAACACAGCCTGAGGTTGAGCAAATGTTCCGATTATATTTTTCACACTTCCCATATCGATTCCGGTCTTTCCGCCGACAGAAGCATCTACTTGCGAAAGCAAGGTTGTCGGAATCTGGATAAAGTCCATGCCACGTTTAAAAGTAGATGCCGCGAAACCGCCCATATCAGTGACAACACCTCCGCCGAGATTAATCAGCAGCGAATGTCGGTCAGCACCAAAATCAAGCATATTCTGCCAGACACCTATACAGAAATCTATATTTTTATTCTCTTCACCCGGATCTACTTCTATGACATCATAGTTGGATAAATTAGGTAGGGCCTGTTGAAACAAAGGCAAACAATTGTCTAAAGTATTGCTGTCTACCAAAACAATGATTTTTGAATAATTACGTTCAGCTAAAAACGTCTCCAAAGAGGCCAACGTATCATCAAAATATACCTGATAGCCCAAACTTTCTATGACTTCCATTCTACGATTCTTTAAGGTTTAAGTTTTCTATTTACCAATATTGTTTAATATTACACCAATTTTACTTCCATCCCATCAAATTCCACAACATCTCCAGGCTTCAATTTCAGTCTTTTCCGATAATCAATCTGACCGTTATGCTTCACATAACCTTCAGCAACAACCCACTGAGCCATAGCACCATGGTCTACCCAATTTAAAGCTTTAAGTAACTGGATAAGCTGTATATATTCCCCTTCAATTTTAAATTCTTGCATTTCACAAAAATAGTGCTTTAACCGAGGAATACAAGAATAATCATCGTTTTAATGCTTACTAAATTGCTACATTTGCCTTATTGCAAATAAAGATTATGATTGAGAATTCTGAGCCCAGAACATTGTCCTTTGATAATACAGAGATCGCTTTTAAAAGTAAAAGCGATAAGGATTTAGAAAGAGCGTATTGGTTATTCAAAATAATAGCGAATAACTTTTTGACAAAAGTAGGTCCATCCATGACCAACTTTGCGCTGAATATCGGATTACCGATCCAGGGTATAATCCGTAGTACGATCTTCAAACATTTTTGTGGGGGAGAAACCATTGAAGGCTGCGAAACAGCCATCAATGAATTGGGTGAAAATGGTGTTGGAACCATATTAGACTATTCGGTTGAAGGCGAAGAGACCGAAAGTGCTTTTGATGCCTGTTGCAATGAAGTACTGCGTACAGTCTCCGCAGCGAGCAAGAATAAGTATATCCCATTTTCAGTTTTTAAACCGACGGGATTAGGCCGTTTTGAATTGTTCGAGAAGGTTAATGCGAAAGAAACATTAACAGAATCAGAGCAGGCAGAATACCAACGCATGCTTGACCGTACCGACCGCATCTGTAAAGCTTGTCATGAAGCGGGTGTAAAGGTATTGGTCGATGCCGAACATTCATGGATCCAGGATGCTATCGATGACATCGCGCGTGAGATGATGGAGAAATACAATATGGAAAAACCTATTGTGTATAATACCTACCAATTATACCGTAGCGACAAGTTGGCTTCTTTGAAAGCTGATTTTGAATATGCCAAAGTCAGAGGATTCCATATGGGGGCGAAAATAGTACGTGGAGCCTATATGGAGATCGAACGTGCACGTGCTGCGCAAATGGGATATGCAGATCCGATCCAACCAAATAAAGCGGCTTCTGATAGAGATTACAATGAAGCCATTGAATTTATATTGGATCACCTGGACAGCTTCGGACTGATGGCGGGTACGCATAATGAAGACAGTAGCATGTTATTGGCAGAGGAAATAGACAGACGTGGTATCGACAGATCAACAGATCGTATCTATTTTGCACAACTGCTGGGAATGTCAGACAATTTAAGTTTTAATCTGGCAGCTCATGGCTACAATGTCGCTAAATATATGCCTTATGGTCCGGTTAAAGCAGTAATGCCTTACCTATTTAGAAGAGCACAGGAAAATACCTCCGTTGCAGGAGCCACTGGTCGTGAACTAGGGCTGTTGATCAAGGAAAAACAAAGAAGAAAAGCTAGTCGTCGATAACGACTAGCTTTTCTTTTTCATTTCAACGTTCCATCAAACATCGCATTCCGACACCCCCGTCTTTTCTTCAGATCTGGGTTCCGCTTGTCTCATGCCTGCTCCCTCCATTCACTTTGAGATAATATAAGCTTCAAAAAATAAACTTATGCCTACTTCTGGATATGCGAACGAGCTAATTACAAATTGATTCCCAATTATTGAAACAATTATTTATGTTTGCAAACTTTTCCCCTGAAATAAAGTTCATAGGAAAAGGCTGTTCTCACGGAACAAAAAGTATATATATTTGAAATGGAAGAAAAACTTAGATTATTTGATCTTGCCCGTCAGCAAGTCAGCAAATATCCCGATCTCAACATGTTTGCGCATAAACTGGATGGCAAGTGGAACTATATCAAAACGGCTGATTTTCTTGAAAAGGTAGACAGTCTTTCCAAAGGGCTACTAGAGCTCGGTGTAAAGCCCAACGAAAAGGTAGGTCTTATTGCCGGCAGCAGTATGGAATGGCACATGATAGATTTTGCCATTCAACAGATCGGTGCAATTGTTGTCGCGATCTATCCCAATATTACTGACGCCGATTACCAGTATATTTTTAATGATGCTGAAATCAGAGTCTGTATTGTCAGTAATAAAGGACTATATGACCGTCTGATGAATCTGACAGAATCTATCTACAGCTTAAAATATATCTTCTGTATTTCGGAACAGGAAGGCACCAGAAGCTGGGATGAGCTGAACAACCTCGGCGTCAACTGTCCGGATGAAACATTAACCCAATTACGTGAGCAGATCCAGCCGGAAGATCTGGCCACATTAATTTATACCTCCGGCACCACCGGTAAGCCAAAGGGCGTTATGCTCTCCCATAACAATATTTTTTCAAATGTATTAGGCGCTGCAGAGATTACCCCATGTAAAGCTTATGACCGGGGACTCACTTTTCTTCCCCCCTGTCATGCTTATGAGCGAATGGTGCTGTATACCTACATGTACCTAGGCTTTACCATACATATTGCAGAGTCTTTTGATAAAATTGGCGATAACCTAAAAGAGGTAAAACCACATATCATGACCGTTGTTCCCCGTATTCTTGAGAAAGTGTATGAGAAGATCATGAAAACAGGTCATGAACTTTCCGGTGTCAAAAGAAAAGTATTTGATTGGGCCGTAAGCGTAGCTGAGGAATATGATCCCAATCCTGCCAAGCGAAGTTTCGCCTATAATATGAAGCTCAAACTTGCCAAACAGCTTGTACTCAATAAATGGTATGAAGCTTTGGGAGGCGAACTGTTGACCGTAGCCTCGGGTTCGGCCTCACTTCATAATAGACTGACACGCGCTTTTTTAGCGGCTGGAATCCCGTTATATGAAGGCTATGGCATGACTGAGGCCTCACCTTTGATCTCGGTCAACCATTACATCAAGGGAATACGCATAGGTACCGTTGGTCTTCCCGTTCGCTTTGTGGAAATCAAACTCGCCGACGACGGCGAGATATTGGTCAAAGGACCCAACGTCATGATGGGCTATTACAAGAATAAAGCGGAGACCGACAAAACGATTATTGACGGCTGGCTACATACCGGCGACATCGGTAAATGGGAAGATGAAAAATTCCTAAAAATCATCGACCGAAAAAAAGAAATGTTCAAGATTTCAGGCGGCAAGTATGTTATCCCCCAACCTATCGAGACGAAACTTGTGGAATCCAAATTTATTGAGCAGGCTATGGTCATCGGTGACGGAATGAAATTTGCGTCCGCATTTATTGTCCCTAATTATTCCCATCTATTGGATTGGGCTAAAAGCGATGCCCCAGAGCTGGCAGATATGAGCAAAGAGGACTTCTTGACCAGTCCGCCAATTATCAAAAAAGTAAACCAGGAAGTACGTCGTGCCAATCAACATTTTGGTAATTGGGAACAGATTAAGAAGCCTATTATTTTAAAAGATGAATTCACAATTGAAAATGGTGAGCTGACGCCGACACTGAAAATGAAACGTAAAGTCATTCTCGAACACCATCAGGAAGAATTCAATAATTTATATCAGATGGAGACCGATTAATCGCATCATCCTATTTGAGTATATCTCGCAAATTATTTATAACAAGTATCACATGAAATTATTAAAGGATAGAATCCTTAATGACGGTAAAAGTCTCGCTGGAGGCATACTGAAAGTAGACAGCTTTATCAATCATCAGATGGATCCTGTATTAATGAAGTCTATTGCTGTAGAATTTGTACGTCGTTTTGCCGATCTACCCATCAACAAGATCATTACGGTTGAAGCGAGCGGCATTGCGCCAGCTATCATGCTTGGTTACCTTCTAGAGCTGCCTGTTGTTTTTGTTAAAAAAGCCAAACCCAAGACCATGGGCGACATGTATATGAGTGAAGTGCATTCTTTTACCAAAAATCGGACTTATGATATCTGTGTGAGCAAAGAATTTCTCGCTGCAGATGACAAGGTACTCTTTATAGACGATTTTTTGGCGAATGGAAATGCCGCATTCGGTATATTGGACCTCATCCAGCAATCTGGCGCAGCAGTACTGGGTATGGGTTTTATTATTGAAAAATCCTTTCAGGAAGGTGGCAACAGACTGCGCGAATTACCCCATATCAGGATAGAATCTTTAGCACGGATAAAATCGTTGGAAGTTGGCAAAGTCAGTTTCGAAGAAAATTAACAGCATAAATTAAAAGCCTCAATTCCATAAAGAATGAGGCTTTTAAACTTAAACAACAAGATAAATTATATTTTAATCCCAGCGGTAGTCATCATAAAAATCTTCGGGATGTCTACTGATCGGCACATCTTTCACCACACGGATGTTAGCTGCTCCCAGGTTCACGTTTAGCATGAAAGAAGGTACACTAGCCGAAAAACTCCAGCGTCCATTTCTCATATAAACATATCCATTGCGATAAGGGTCATAAAATGTTTTATAGTCTCTGAAATAAACGTGATGTCTATTATCGTATCGGTGCGCTCTCGCCCAGGCTGGCGGGCCATGTCTGTATTGTTTGCGATAACGCTTGGCTACCTTTTCATAATATTTCCGATCTTCCTTATCTCTTTTTTCCCAGTATTTCCGTTCTTCCCGATCCCTTTTTTCCTCGTATTTCCAGTACTCTTTATCATGCTTCCATTCGCGATCATGTCCGCGATGTTGAGCTGAAGACTCTTTTGGGGAGAGTAAGGTAAGTCCCCCAATTGCCAATGCGAAGTATATTATCTTTTTCATAACCCCATCATTTAAATTATAAATCAAATACGTTTATGCTAATTTTTATAAACGTTCTTATCGGTATGACATCCGTGTTTGAACAAAGGTTTAATCCATCATCGTAAATTTAATTTGTTCGGCCATTAGGCACTTCATTCCAGCCAATTTAACGTATCTTTGCAGCATGTCCAATACAGGTTATATTACTGAAGATACAATAGTCGCATTGGCGACATCGGCTGGTACGAATGGTGCAATTGCTGTTATTCGTGTGTCAGGTCAACAGGCCATTACAATCACCAATGACATTTTCAAAGGAAAGGACCTACTCCAGCAGGCCTCACATACCATCCATTTTGGAACCATTCGCGATGGCGAGGAGATTATCGATGAAGTGCTTGTCTCCCTTTTTGTCGCGCCCAATTCGTACACGAAAGAAAATTCCGTAGAAATTTCCACACACAATTCCAAATATATTATTGAGCGTGTCATCAACTTGCTTATCAAACAAGGAGCTCGGGCTGCGCGCCCTGGTGAATTTACACTTCGTGCGTTCCTCAATGGTGGAATGGATCTTTCACAGGCCGAAGCAGTAGCAGACTTAATCGCTTCCAATTCGGCTGCCTCCCATCAAATCGCGATGCAGCAGATGCGCGGCGGATTTTCCAATCAACTTAAATCCCTCCGTGAGGACTTGATCCACTTTGCCTCACTAATTGAACTTGAACTGGATTTCTCGGAGGAAGATGTAGAATTTGCGAATAGAGACCAGCTCAAAAATCTAATCAATAAAATAAAAGTAATCGTACAAAAACTAATTCAATCCTTTGAACAGGGAAATGTATTAAAAAATGGTGTTCCTGTGGTTATTGCCGGAAAACCAAATGTCGGTAAATCAACTTTGTTGAATGCTTTCCTGAACGAGGAACGTGCCATTGTCTCAGATATCGCCGGAACAACGCGTGATACCATTGAAGATGAAATTAATATACATGGGGTAACCTTCAGGTTTATCGATACCGCAGGAATTCGGGAGACCGCAGATATTATTGAGGCCAAAGGCGTTGAACGTACACGCGAAAAAATGAAACAGGCGAGGTTGATTATTTATCTTTTTGATCCAATGCAGGATAAAATAGATGACGTCCAGTCGCAGTTGTCCGAAATTCAGAACCTGCAAATTCCATTTTTGACTATTATCAATAAAAGTGACTTATTATCTGATGAACAAAAGGCAGCATATGCAGCACTTAATCCGCTTTATATCTCAGCAAAAGAGCAGATAGGAGTCGAAGAATTAAAAGAGGAACTGATCAACAGAGTACAGCTTGGCAACCTGAACACAGATGATGTTATGGTCACCAATATCCGACATGTTGAGGCATTACAGAAGACATCCGATTCACTGGAGCGTGTATTATTTGGTATTGACAATCCCGTTACTTCGGATTTCTTGGCAATGGATATCCGTCAGGCCTTATATCATCTTGGTGAGATCACTGGAACAGTGTCCACAGATGATTTATTGGACAATATCTTCTCCAAATTCTGCATTGGTAAGTAAATATCATAATTTTTTGCAGCCCAGACAAGGTGTAGAATGTTTCCTTTTATATACAAAAAGGAAACATTCGTGACTGCTTTGACTATTTGTGCTATCAATAGCTTGTGCAAGCATTTTGTCACGCTGTAACGCTATCTCATAAGGACACCTAATATGCTGTATTCCAGCAAAGCACAATAACCCGCCAAGTTTCTTAAGTTCCTTTTCTTTAATAATATTTGTGTGTATCTGATAGATTCCCATGCGGTATCGGTATAGATTATCCTCACCGCAGCTGTTGGAATAAGGTATCGGCTTCAAATATGAAATAAGGCAAAAAATACAGGCAAATAGGATCAGCAGCGCAAATATAATTTTCAATAATTTCATATTAGGGCGTCTTTTGTAAAGAATAAGGCTTCCAGCGTATCAATACTACGAAAACAATCAATATCAATTGAAATACAATGATCAAAAGCGCGAATAGTTGTGTTTGAAAAGCCTGCTCCGAAATACGCCTTTCATTGATACGTTTCAGATCTATCTGATTTTTGATCATTTGTTTTTCGCAGGAATCAATATCAGTCCGTTGATCCACCTGCCATTTTTGCTCACTTGCCAACTGATCATTCTTATTGGACGGAATGTCCAAAGAGCTCGTCAGACCAAGGATGAGCCATCCACAGATGATAATAGTCATCGTTGCTAAACCAATAACAATGCTTTTCTTTATCATAAAACGGTACCTCCCATGATTTCGATCTATACTACCATTGTTTTCATTGTCCATAATCATTCCCCATTGCTATAAGCCAGGCTACTTGGAGGATATGCACACCAGTTTCGTCCCCTACTGCTTTTACTTGCATAACTCTCCAATATCTTCGGACATTGATATCCGCTTAGAACTCACTGTTTTCTGCTACGGGATCCCTTCTTCCTTGAAAAAGATCGTATTTGTCTGACCCAAAAATAGATCAGCCAACTAGAAAAACCGATATGGGCTATGGTCTGAAAAGCAAACCGAATCGGTCTTTTAGCCCAACTTATCCTTGTATAGCCCCCTCCGGTTCTGCTAAATCTCAACTTATATTCGCCTTTTCTCAGTCCCTCAATAGCCATACAGACCGACGTTCCCGCTAGTCCCAATAGAAATATCAGCATACCTACTTGCAATACATTATATGCTAAATTAAATACCTTTTCAAAAGGGTCTTTCCCTGAACCTTTTGCCGATATAACCTTAAGTCCAAAATATACCAACATCAACAAGACGCCAGCAATTAAACTGACAATGCCAATGCATAGTATGGCCATAAATATTTCCGCTATGATATGCATTTATCTGAGATTATTTAAAACATTCTGTCATATGATCTGTAAATAGCTAACAAACATTTGCCATCTGATTATTTTTCAACGAAAGACTTTTTCCAATATATGCTTGGATAAGCTTAATCTCAGATGAACCAAGCTAAATCAAAGATATCAAGTAATTTTAGCTTGTCGCTAGACGAATCTTAAGTGAATCCCAACGAATCATAATTCTCTGCTACGAAGACGCTATCTCGCTATTTCTACATGTATCAAATTAATGTGCAACATATGGTCAGCTATTGCGACATACACCTAACAGCGCAGACATACGATGTCTGTGGATATAAAATAAAAAAATGCGAACTCAACGGAACCCCTGCACGATCATGCTTAGCCATTCGACAAAAAGATCAATTTTGCTGACATTCATAAGCCTATTACTGAGTTTATCAGCGCCTGCGCTGCTAGCCCAACAGGCTCCGAAAAGTGAATTTACATTAGCAGGAAAGATAGCGAGCAAAGAAATTTCCACGCTGGAAATTCACTTATTCAATACGGAGAGCCGACTCGTCAAGACCGAATTCCCCAATCAGCAGGGTGAATTCCATTTTGACGCAGTTGCCAAAGGAGCCTATTACATCAAAGTTCGTCGCGGGCAAGCAGATCTCTATAATTCCGAAGTAATCCAGGTAACGCAGCAGGATATCTCCTTGCCGGAAATACAGATCAACGAACAACGGCTGGAAACTGTCGTGATCAACAGGTCACGCCCCTATATTGAACGACATGACGGCAAATTGATTTTAAATGTGGAAAGTAGCCTTCAAAATACGGGGGGATCGGCGCTGGAAGTACTTGAAAAAGCTCCCGGTGTTACCGTAGACGGGAATAACAACATTATTCTGCGGGGGAAAAGCAATATTCTTGTCCAGATTGATGGAAAAAACTCACCACTTACCGGTGAGGAGCTCGCCAATTACCTGCGCGGACTCCCTGCATCGGCCATCGATAAAATCGAACTCATCACCAACCCCTCTGCGAAATACGATGCTGCCGGAACAGCCATTATCAATATAAAGCTGAAAAAAGGGACAAATAAAGGCACTAATGGCAGCTTCTCTACCGCAGTAGGTGCTGCGAGATACCTTAAAAATAACAACAGTTTTAATATCAACCATCGTAACGATAAGCTCAACCTCTTTGCCAACTATGATTTTGCTTACCGAAAGGTATATAATGAACTTACGCTCGATCGAAGATTTTACAAGGACGGTCAGTTAGAGAAAACATTCATTCAGGATAATTTCTTTACGTTCAGCTCCCGCAACCACAACGGTAAAATTGGCTTCGATTACAACCTGACGGACAAAAACCTGATAGGTGCAGCAGTCAGCTTCACAAGCAATGTGTTTAAACCACTCGGAGATAGCAAAACAACACTGTTGGCTCCTGATCAGCAAGCGATCAACCATACCGCTACACTAAGCCAGACGGTCAATACCACAAAAAACATCTCCGCAAACCTCAACCATAAATACCTGATGGATACCCTCGGTTCCGAACTGAGCACAGATTTCGACTTCATTCGCTATACCAGCGCCTCAAATCAAAGTTTTGATACCAAAACCAGCGACAATAGCGGTGCCCCCATAGGTATACCCTATATCTTAAAGGGCAAGACTGACGGTGATTTAAACATCTTTGCATTAAAGAGCGACTGGATCAAGATCCTTCCTAAAAGCCTCAAACTGGAGGCCGGCTTTAAAACGAGCTATGTTAAATCAGATAACGATATTAAGTTTTATGACCATAGTACATCACCGGCAGTACCTGACAGCAATAAGTCCAACCATTATATCTACCAGGAGTACATCCATGCCGCCTATGGAAATGTTTCGAAAAAATGGGATAAGCTGAAAACTGTACTGGGCCTGCGCATAGAGCACACCAATGTTACCGGAACACAGCTAACCACCGACCAAATTAATAAGCGGACCTACACGCAGTTATTTCCAAGTATCGTTTTTTCTTATGAGTTGACGGCAGATCATAATCTCGAAGTTAACCTCAGCCGTCGTATCAACCGTCCCAATTACCAGCAGCTCAATCCCTTTAAGTACTATATCAATGCGACGACATACCGCGTTGGCAATCCCGATCTAAATGCGCAGACATCACAAAACTACGAGTTGACCTATAGTTTCAAAGGTAAATACATAGCAACCTTGAGTTATAGCAAAATAAGCGACAACATCACGACTGTCATCAAGCCCATTCTCGAAAATGGAGAAAATATCACTGTCCAGACCGAAGAAAACCTGAAATCAGCCGCCTACTATTCACTCAACCTGATCCTGCCGCTCAAGCCGACCAATTGGTGGGATATAAACAACAACGCCAACTTCTATTATGGCTCCTATACAGGCAATGTTTCAGGAACGCAGATTAACAATATCGGTAATTTTACCGTCGATATAAATAGCATCCATACCCTTAAACTGGGTAAAAATTTCGTCGCCGAACTGGCAGCCAGCTATAAAGCGGCAGAGGTGTATGCCTTTGCCCGTATTTCCCCTTATTGGAATCTCAATATCGGATTGCAAAAGAAATTTAAGGAAAAGAACAGCCTGAAACTCGCCCTTACCGATGCGTTCAACAGCAATAATAGAAAGGGGCTGACTGCCTATAATAATTACGAGGAAAATTTCAAGAGCAGAAGAGAGCCCCGCATCCTGACCTTGTCCTATAGCTATAATTTTGGATCCAGTAAATCAGGTCAGTCACGTAAAACGGGGGCTGCTGAAGATCTCAAACAAAGGGCCCAATAGCTTAAGCAAAGCCCAGAACGACAAACTTCTGGGCTACTATTTATCTTCTAGCAACGGCCGTGGGTCAAAGACTACCTTTATCTTCAGGATCAGCTCGTTTTCTACCTGATACCAGCCTGCACTAAAGATTTCCTTTCCGCCCATATCGATATGATAGAAGATGGCGACGTGATTGCCGTTTGTCATCACCTCTTTAATATTGTATTTAAACTTCATCTTCTTCATATCCGCAATATAATGCTCTGCAGTATGCCTGCTTCCCAGTACCCCTTCAAAGACCATGTCCTTATCCAGTAATTCATATGCAGCCGTAAAATCTTCTTTGTTCAGACTTTCCAGAAAACTGAGCACAATGTATTTTGCTGATTTCATCTTTTTGCGTTTTAATGGTTATTTATACGATTTCCTAATTTGATTGCTGTCCTGCTGAATGCTTAACAGCAATTCAGCACATCCAAATCTACTTTAGTTAAAAGAACAACAAAATGGCCTAAGCGTTTGATCGTTTTTGATTTTTTTCATTTATACTACGTTTAACTTTTCATCAAAACCCGGCCTTTTTCGCAAAGCTGACCTTTCCCATGCCGCACAATCGACTTTTAAAAAGAACTTGCCCAGGTCAGAATTTTATTTAAATTTGTCTTGAACAGAACAATTATATAACCTTTTAATAGATCCTAACCCATTAAGACATGTCTGCAAATAAAGCATTATCCGATTTAACCATCGAGGAGTTAAACAAAAAGAAAAAAAAATCCACAGCAGTCATGCTATCTTTTGGTATTGTAATGTGTGTCGCCATTGTGGTTTTGGTCTATCTGGCATTTAAAACCAAGAAATATGCACTTTCGGGTATTCCTGCCTCCTTATTTTGCCTATTTATCCCGATCTATGTGAATTACGCGCAGATCAATCAGGAGATTAAATCCCGGCAGTCCAGCAAGGGTTAATTTTAGGCAATATCTCCATTATCAAGTAGCGAAAGAGTCCTTTTGAAAACATTGCCGTCGCATAAGGGCATTTAATGATCATTTTATCATAAACGGTCGCACGTCCATAAAATGGCTGTCTTCGAGTGGATCCTGCAACAACACCCAACGACAGCATGCGAACGCCAGAGCGGTCAGCAATATGAGCCCGACCAAAAGGCAGCCGACTTACCTTCGGACATCAAAATGGTCTTCCTGAATACAGGACTGATTTAAGGCCTTTCAACCCGGGTCTTAAATCATTTGCAGACCAATAAATAAGCAGAGACAGCACCCAGCCTACTGCAAATTAAAGTATAGCGAACATTTTTTTATCTGTATCACACGACAACACCTTATTTATGTTAATTTAGCGGATTAATATTCACTAGCAGATTAAATAAAATTATGAAGTATATCCGAAGATATTGGAACATACTTACGAATATCGGTACGCGTCCGGATATTTCCTATGTCAATCTCAAAAGGATACAGATGGTCAATCTGATTGCCATACTTTGTTTATTGCCCACACTTTGCTTTTTTGTGCTTAATATCATGGACAAACGTTACCTGTTATCCACGATCAACTTATCTAACGCAATCTGTTCTATTTCGGTTCTTTTCCTGCAGTATGATGGGAAACATAATTTTGCAAAGGCCATGTTATTGGTCAGCAATTTTATCTTTTTTTTTCTGGGAGCCATATTATTTAAAAATGGAGGCGAGTACTTTCTCTTGTGTGCGCTGATTGCTTCGATGTTGCTTTATGACGATCGTCGCATCCATATTGTTTTCTGTCTTGCCACTGCTTGCTCCATCGCACTGCTCTATTTCCTTCCACCGCTTATTCCCGTGACCCAACGTGTGCCCCGGATGAGGCTGATCTTCAATATCAGCAATGCGCTTGCCTTCATTGTTATTGCTGTCAATTCTTTCCTACAGATTATTTACAACAATATGGAGAAGATCGAGGAACAGCGTCGTAAATTGGAATCGATGAACCGCGATAAGGAAAAAATATTCTCCATCGTTGCCCATGATATCAAAAGCCCCTTGGCCAGTTTAGAAGCGTTGGTCCTGCTGCTGCGTGACCAGATTCTCGACAATACGATATCCAGGGAATATATCCAACAGCTTTATCAGCAGATTGTTCTTCAAAACCAGGCGCTGGACGACTTTTTGCAATGGGGCACAAGCAGTATGCGTGGAGTTACCAGTCCTGCTGTATTGGTCCCGATCAAACCATTGATACAGGAGATCATAACCTTGTTTGCCGATCAGATCCAGGCCAAACAACTCCGGATAGAGATTGACATCCCCGAAGGCACACATATTTTTGCCAACAGGGACCACGCGTCCATTATCTTCCGCAACCTGATCAGCAACGCCATCAAATTTAGCTATGTCGCCGGAAAGATAAGTATCTATTGCAGTGAGAAGGAAAGCCATACCCACATCCATATCCAGGACGAGGGGGTGGGAATTAATCCCTCCAAATCCGCAATGTTATTTAATGTGGCCCAGCATAAATCATTCGGTACGAAAGCCGAACCCGGATCGGGTCTAGGGCTTGTCCTCTGCAAAGATCTGATCGAACGTAACAAAGGTATGGTCGATATCCAGAGTATACCCCATAAAGGCTCAATTTTTAGCGTTGGTTTGCCATCATTTCCCGCAAGAAATCAGCCTGCAAAAAAAGAAGCACAGACCGTAAGTTAAAACCAGTCTGTGCCCCTAGGTCTATGCGATGTTCGCCTTATTTTATGATCGCTTTTCCGTTTAAGCAAGGTATTCCTTGCTTTTATCGGCTAAAAGCCAAAGGTGACCAGCAGCGCCTTGTGATCTGTAGGCCATACTCCCTTTGGAAGCAGAAATTCATCTTTGCTATCTTTGTCCTGCTTTTTGGCATATTTTACTGTTTCTTCAGGGCCTACAATCGTCATCGCCTTCACTTTTAGTGCTGGTTTGCTGCGATAGTAGATATAGTCTATTCTGTCGCGATCATCCGCTGTCGGCGCCCAGGCCAGCTTATCAAGAGGAACATCCTTATTGAATGCCGGGTAAGTAAAACCCGGATGACTTACAGGGTCCGGATACATCAGACGGAAACTATCGATAAATCCTGCCTTTTCCAGCAGCACCGAACAGTCCCAGGGCACAACAGCGCCCCGATGATCGAACAGATCCTTGGTCGCTATCGTCCAGTCCAGGTGCGAAGGCTCGTTAAAATCACCCGCGATAATAAAGGACTGGGATTGCTCCTCCCCATCTACATCGCGTATAATATCGCGTATTGCTTCATCCCTTTTGCTTTTGCGATTGGCTTCCACAATGGCTGATACCGCGGTGATCGGGTTCTCTAATTTCTTCCAGGTCACGCCATCATATCCACGGGGTAAATAGCAGGCATAATTGGTATAATCCAGGTGTAAAGAATAGAAGACAAAATTGCGGTTACCGACTTTGATCTTGCTCTTCAGCACACCTCCCATTCCGCTGTCTCTGTCGTAAAGTGCGCGCTGTTCTCCTACCGGAAATTTGGAGATCAGCCCAACATCCAGTTTTTCATCACTTGACTTACCAAAATAGCTTGCACCTCTGGATTTTAACGCCGCCAATACACGCTGAATATAGTCTGTTCCCTTATAATTTCGCACCTCACTGAAAAGCACAATGTCCGCATTTTTATCAATGATTTCATCCGCGATAGCCGCAAAACCATTGGGCACAACCGTCCCTTCCTGCCAGATATTCATCTGCAGAACTTTAAGTTCAGTTTTCCCTTTCGCAGACAGCATCTGTGCGATGCTGAGCAGCAGCAACAGTAGGATAAATTTTCCTAGTTTCATCTTTATGGTATGTCTTAACTCATCAATTTAGGATACCTGCTCCAGCGGACTAAAACAGGTATCCTTTTCAAATATCCAAAGACTTTGGTATAAGTCCTATTTTATTTTTGTAACAACCATATGAGTTTGTCGACATTGTCCACACCACCCCACTGACGTTGTATAGCCGCATCTACATGCTCCCGATTCGTATCAAATTCTGAGTTTGGATACATCCAGCGCATCGGCATTTTCGTATTCGTGATATTCTGATTTGTATTTGGATTAATCGGAAATTTAGGATATCCTGTGCGTCTGTAGTCATAATAGGACTCCCACTCACGTTGCATAAAAGACAATAGGTATTTCTGATAAATAATTTTTTCCAAATCAGTTTCAAAATTTCCGCTCAAAAGGTTTGACGGATGGTTTTGCACAGCTTGGATATTGGCAGCATCAATCTTCTTATTATGGTGATAGTCGGCCATATCCGGCGTATTATCGGCTACAAAAGCCATGCTCGCACGAATACCCTCATTATAATAGCTATTGGCCGAACCTGAAATCCAGCCACGCAATGCGGCTTCGGCTAAGATAAATTGCTGTTCGGCATAACCAAGCTTAACAACAGGCTCTCCACTGGGCAATTGCGTATAACGCGCATTTATTCCTGAGAATTGACCCGAAGACCACTTTTTGCTGATCACATCAAAGGATACCGATGGGTCTACGCCTAAATAGGCATCCGGACTGTTGGCCGGTATCTGCTTATCTGTTTCGCTTTTAGCAGGTTTGGCAAAATAATACAACCTGTTATCTGCGCTCTCCTTCAATTTATCGACGATTAAGTAACTCAACATTGCATAAGGATTATGGTTAAGCCGGGTGAAATAAATGGGATAATATTCCTTTGCGTTATTGGCATAGGTACGCTGAAAGTTGTCTGAACTCGAAGTCATCAAATCTGATTTCATGTAATTTTGAAAGCGGCTGATTACTTTAAGATCATTGTCGGCCTGCTTAACAGACAAATACATCAATACTTTGAGCTGAAAAGCCCGCACAGTCTTTCGCCATTTGACCGGATCTCCTTTAAAAATAGGGTCCCCATCCAGTTTAACCCCTTTATTAAATGATTCATAAGCCCGATCGAGATCACTTAGAATTGCCAAAAGTACTTCCTTCTGCGTATCGTACTTTGGTTTCAATACCCCAGTCTCTCCCTGAAATGCCTCTGAGTAGGGTATATCTCCCAATTGCATGGTCAAATAAAATAGCTGGTAGGCTTTCGAGAAATAATACAGCCCCTCATACGCTGGTCGGGATGCCTCCGTTGTTAATTCCAACATTTTGTTACCATTGATAACGGTACTATAGCCGCTAAATTCCGATCGGCCGAAATAATTATACTGATCACCATCAGCGCTTTCGCCCCAGGCCAGGCTTTTTGACAGCAGTTGATTGCCATAAAACGGTTTCCCCATTTTACTTGAGGTTAGTTCCAGTATAATATTCGTAGCCAGCAATGGCCGAGATGCCTGAGTTGACCCATTCGGATCCGTATTGATCTCTTCGAAATTGTTGCAAGAAGCAAGTACAGTTGTGCTGACAGCGAATACAAGCACAAATAATTTATTTATTTTTTGTTTCATGATGCTGCGGATTAAAATTGAAGTTTTAGATTCATACCAATGTAGCGTATAGATGCCGAATTAAGGTTATCCAAACCTACGTCGGGATCCGAATATTTAAAGTCTTTGGTCCACATCCATAGGTTCTGGCCTATCAGCCCCACAGAGGTATTTTTTGCTTTAATTTTCTGCGACCAGGTAGCAGGCAAACGGTACTCTAAACTCAGATCCCTTAATTTGACAAAAGTCTGTGAGAACATAAACTGGGACCTTGGACTACCGATATAGGGAGCCATACGCATTTGATAATTTTCATAAGAAACTGGTACATCATTGGCCGCAAATACCCGGTCATCTCTTGTGATGTTACCATACGAATCATAGTCTACCGAGCCAGACACCACTTTTACGCCCTGTCCTACATAATTATTTTTACCATTGACTACCATATCATAGCGATATTCATTATCACTGTCAGGATGACTACCGGAATTCCACATCGCCTGGTCGGTCACACTATGTGTGATCCCGCCCACACGTCCATCAAAAGAGAGATTCAATGTAAACTGTTTGTAGGAAAAAGTATTTGACCAGCCCCAGATAAAATCAGCCTCATTGTACCCGGCAACGGTCTGGTAAGCACTGGCTCTCGGTAATCCGCCATAATGGATAATATTGCCGTTCTGATCTCTTTCCCAATCGTACACGGCCACCCAATTCCATCGTGCTCCATCTTTTACCCAAGGTTTATCTGTTGAATAATCCGGATCCACCCGATCATAAGTATACCGATCCCTCGACCAGTTGATTTTGGAATTCCAGTTGAAATTCTGATTTCTTATTACATCGGCGCCCAACATAATTTCGATCCCTTTTCTACGTAAGTCTTCTTTGATGTTAATCTGAGTCTGCGAAAAACCTGTAGCTGAACTGACTGCAGCATTACGTTGCTGATTAAATGTTAAAGCATTATAATAGGTAACATCTAGCTGTATCCTATTTTTCAAGAAATTAAGTCCCGTCCCGAGCTCCCAGGTATCAATTGTGACCGGCTTAATCGAGGCGTTCCTCAAGACCGTTGGATACGCAGCAGTCCCGAGCCCCTGCCAGACATCACTGGAAATTGCATATTGCTGATTAATGGCATAGATGTCGGGCGGAGTTTTTGTTCTGACCCATGAGCCTCTCACTTTCCAGAAACTCAACAGCGTAGGTAATTTTATTAGATCCGATAATACCGCACTAGACGATATTGAGGGATAGAAAAATGAACGGTTATTTTTATCCAGTGTAGATGTCCAATCATTCCGGCCTGTGACTTCCACAAAGATCGCGTTTCTCCAGGACGTCGTTAACCGCCCATATACTGCATTCTCTTGCCGGCGTGTTAAACTTGAACTCGTAGTAGCAGGATTTACTGAAGCCCGTAAAGAGTAAAATCCCGGAATTGTTAATCCGCCGGAAGTTGCTCCGCTTTGGCTGTCGTTATTTCGATAATTTAACCCAGTTCCTAGGAATGCTTCAAACGCAAATTGATTGATTTGCTTTTTTGCGGTAGCCATTAAATCCCCATTGACACTGTAACCACCCTGGCGGGTATTCGAGAAATACCCCAATTTGTTCCAGCCCCCAACAGCACCAATAGGATTTCGGTATTGATCAAGCTGTGAATACATATCTGACCCTAGGCGTGCATTAATCGTCAACCAGTCATTTGCTTTAAACTCCGTATTTAGATAACCATTTAAAATATTATAATCATTGGAATGTACAATCTCATTGGCAATAAAATAGGGATTATCATACCAGGAAGCATCCATCCAGTTCTGCTTTTCGTAGGGAGCTACCCAATAGTTTTTATAGTCCCTGATGTCATATTCAGTTCCCGACCAGACGGTTAGGTTGTAAAGAATCCCACCACCACCATATCCCGTGGCTCCCATATTTGGATAGTATCGCTTATTATAGTTCAGTCCGCCCTCAAATTTAAATTTACCGGCGGTCATATCACCCGATACGGCATACGTCATCTTGTTCAGCTTGTTATTTTCATACTGGCCTTTGTTATAAACGTGCGTAAATGAAGCCCTGACACCACCATTCTCTCCCCGTTGAGAAATGCTAATATTATTATTGGTGATAAAGCTCTGTTGTTGAAAGTTCTTTAGGTTGTCCTTTCCGATAGACCGCAATTCGGTATCTTCCAGCTGATAGGAATAAGGGTTATAAATCTTTGCTGTTCTTCCGATATCCAGTTTATCCCCCCAGACATAACTTCCCGGTTGATATTTCCCTCCCTGGCCCGTACTGTAAGATGTTTGGACCTCCGGTCTCCGCAGATAGCCCGCATTTAACATTGTACTGCTATTGATCTGCACGTCCATTCCTTTTCCTTTGCTCTTTTTCGTCGTGATCATGATGGCTCCACCGCCGCCTCTGCTACCATATAAAGCTGCGGCTGTTGCCCCTTTCAATACACTGATATCTTCAATATCATCCGCCGGGACATCACGTAGACTGACAAATTGCGAAGCTACCCCATCAATAACGATCAGTGGAGCACGTCCGCGCAGTTCAATTGTTGGTGTAGTATTAAATTCGGTGCTGTTTTTGATATTCAGACCCGCCACACGTCCGGTCAAAGAAGTTGCCACATCCACACCTTTCGCTGAAGAAAGTGCTGCTCCCCCAACCTTTTGAACGGCATAGCCCAATGCCTTCTGATCGCGTTTCACTCCCAAAGCGGTAACCACTACCTCATCCAACGCTTTATTTCCTGCTTTCAACTGGACACGAAGCGTATGCGAATTCGAAGGACTTAGTTCCACGCTTTCAAAACCGACTGCATTGACGAACAGATTTTCATCCGCTTGTACGCGGATTGTAAATTTCCCCTGTTGATCTGTACTTGTCTTGCGCTCCCCCTGACTGACCGTCGCACCGGAAAAAGGCTTTTGTGATTCGTCCAGTACAACGCCGCTGACTGTGATCAATTGTTGCTGCCCGTCCGATTTTGCCAGCGTTGATTTTTCTCTTACCGAAAGGATGATATTCCCTTCCATAATACGGTAGTTAATTTCTGTGCCTTTGAAAAGCCGCTCAAGCACAGCATTGATATCCTCCCCTTTGGCATTGACCGAAAAACTGCGTTTTGTGTCGATCTGATTGTTGTTGTAAAAAAACCGAAAGCCAGATTTCTTTTCAATTTCATCCAGAATAGTCTGCATGCTTTTGTTGTTAACAGACAAAGTCAGGGACTTCTGCTGTGCTTGGACCAATTGGAATGCAGAGATTCCAACCCCCAATAAGATCAGTTTTAATCTTAACTTGTTCATGATAATGGTTAATAAATTGTATAAGTAGAATTTTATTTTTCACATGATAAGAAGGACTTATTTATAGAGTTCTACGGTAATCGAACCATCGGTTTTACTACCGTCATTAACAATATTATATTGGATCTGAGAAGATATCTTGATGTGCTCCAGCACGGTGATCAGCTGTTGTGAATCAAACACACCGGTAAGCCGTTCGTCATTTAGTTTTTGTGATTTTAGATTAAACTTGACGTTGAAGCGCTTGGATATAATGGTCAGTAACTCCGTCAGGCTTGTGTTGTTGAGCACAATCCGGTTGTCTTTCCAGGAGGTCAGGGTCTTTTCGTTCAGCTCATTGGGTACAATCGACCTGTTTTTTTTGTTATAGACTACGGTTTGGCTTGGCTCTAGCAGCAAGGATTTGGGGCCAGTATCAGATTGGTAATTAAATTGTACACGCCCCTCTTCGAGCGTTGTACGCACAGTTGAGTCTGTATGGTAGGCATCCACGTTAAAGCGGGTGCCCAATACCTCAACGACTGCATTAGCGGCAGTCTGTACACTAAATTTCTTTTTCGGATTTTTTGTCACGTCAAAAAATGCTTCACCATCCAATTTGACAAGACGCTCCTTAGTGAATCGTTGTGGGTAGCTGATCACGGTATTTGCATTCAACCATACCGTTGTACTGTCCGGCAGCCGTATCGAAGCCACCATTCCCGGATTGGTGCGCATAGTGACCCAGGCTACAGACTCAGACCTGCTATACCACTGGTAAAGCTGAACCAGCAATAGCGGCAGGAACAATATCGCAGCAGCGCGCTGCAGTATATGCAGATAATTTAAGCGTCGAGCAGGTCTGAATTCGCTGATCTCTGAAGTCATTTTTTCAAAGGCCCAATCAGTATCAGTGCTTTCCAATGTGGTATAGGCATCAATTTGGTGGTAAAACTCACAAAAAGAACGCGCTTTTTCCCGGTTACTTTCCGATTCTAGCAACCAGTTTCTCAAAATTTCCTCTTCTTCCGCCGATAAATTATTATTAATAAAATTCAAAAGCAGAGTTTCTATATATTCATCATTTTTATGCATTTTTACAACGATTTTAAAGGATGACTATTTAAGGGGAGTATGTCCTAAAAATTTTTTTATTTTTTTTATGAATACGAGTTTAGGCGACGAGATCCTCGTCGAAAATCTGGTTAAAGGAGATAAATACGCGTTCGAGTCTATTTTCAAAAAGTACTATGCCCCACTATTGGCTTACGGCAAGCAATATGTAGAATTGGCTGATGCTCAAGAAAATGTACAGGACTTGATGTTATGGCTCTGGAACAACCGTGAGAATCTCTATTTTAGCACTTCCCTAAAAAACTATCTGTTTTCAGCGGTACGCAACCGTTGTCTTACAGCGATCAAAAAGGAAAAAACCAAAGCAAGTTCTTTTTATGAATTAAGTCAACTGACTGGATTCGAACAATCGGGCCAGGATCTTTATTTTGAAAAAGAACTGAAAGAGAAGATCGATAGAGCGATCAACAATCTCCCGGATTCGTTCCGAGAGGCTTTTGAATTGAATAGGTTTGAGCATCTGACCTATAAAGAAATTGCATTGAAGTTAGGTGTATCCCCCAAGACCGTTGATTACCGCATCCAGCAGGCATTAAAAATCCTGAGGAAAGACCTCAGGAATTACCTGCCGCTGTTGGCCTATTTCTATCCCATGTTACGCCTCTGATTTTCCCGATCAAAAAAATCCCCCAAGCTTTTTGAGCCCAGGGGAAGTTCCTGATAAGATTTCTAAACCGACAGTCCTCGGGAACGGTGTCCGTCGATAGCCCAAAATATCACTATGACCATGAATGATTAGTCAAGCGTACCGAATTTACCAGCCTGAAAATCTTCAAAAGCCTGATAGATCTCCTCTTGTGTATTCATCACGAAAGGACCATAACTCACGATAGGTTCGTCAATAGGTTCTCCGCTCATAAACAGCAAGACGGCTTGCTCATTGGCTTTGATCACGATCTCATCACCATCGTTTTCAAATAACACAAAACTATGTTCATTGGCCAACTGACCATTTACTTCAGCTTCTCCATTGACCACCAGCAGGCCAGCATTGTGATGTTGCGGAACATGAAATGTCGTCTGATGTCCCTTTTCCAATTTGATATCAAAGAGATTCACGGCGGTATAGGTCTCGGCCGGCCCTTTTGTATCCTGGAACACACCGGCAATGACATTGACTAGCCCAGCTCCGTCGGGCAGCTGTACTTTGCCCATTTGCTCTGCTGTGATCCCCTGATAATGCGGGGCTGTAGACTTATCTTTGGCAGGCAAATTGACCCAGAGCTGTACCATTTCAAAGGGACCACCGGCCCTGGAGAAATTCTCCTCATGATACTCTTTATGCAATATACCCGATCCAGCGGTCATCCATTGGACATCTCCGGGATTGATCACCCCGCTATTGCCCGAACTGTCGTGATGCGCCACACTACCCTTATAGGCAATTGTCACCGTTTCAAAACCTTTGTGCGGATGAACATCTACCCCACGGATATGATCCGATGGACCAAAATCAAATTCCGCATTGAAATCCAACAAGAGGAAAGGACTCATCCTTCTTTTGCTGATCCCGTTACCGGGAACCATATTGTATACACGGAATCCATCACCTACCATACCTGGTTGTGCAGGACGAGGGAAGATTTTTTCAATTGATTTTTTCATTTTAGTACTCCTATCTTTTAGATCAATACATTATCGAATATATTCTGCTTGCTTGCTTGCTTGCTTGCTTGCTTGCTTGCTTGCTTTACCGTTATCCGATTTTGCATAGTCAAATTTACATCAGAAAGGAGGCACAATCCAATAAGCTAGTTTAAGGTAAAAAGTTAATGTAGATTAAGTATTGATCACCGGCTCCCGCTAAGGTCTTTTATACCCTGCCATCACCACATCAAAAACCGGGACAAGGCCATACGAACCTTTGTTAGATCAATCAAAAAACAAGCATAACCATTGGTTATAACCACCTGTTTTTTATACTATATTTTTAATTGAAATAAAGACCACAACTAATTAACCAACAAAGTGTAACAATAAAAAAATAGACAGCAGCAAGCACCCAATTTTTACACGCTCATCCGCTATGCATAGCTGACTGCATAGGAATCTTTATTACCGATCTCAACCTGCTCGAATCCCCCCTAATTTCCTGACCATCCACGCGTTCAGTCTGATCCAGAGGCTTCAGCTATAAATAAGGACATCTGAATTCCTGCTTGTAGAATGTGTTTTGATCGTTCCATAATCCCCAATCCTTTCCATGGGAACCATCCATCAGATGTTCGTATCACATTACAACACCTCAATCCTTCCCATGGGATACCATCCATCAGATCTTCGTATCACATTATAACACCTCAATCTTTCCCATTGGATACCATCCATCAGGGCTTCGTATCACATTATAACACCTCAATCTTTCCCATTGGATACCATCCATCAGGGCTTCGTCCGGTAATAGCCAGCTTTACCCCGGCCTGTCCGGTATTACGGTCAATGACAGCCACCTCAAGCGAATAGGCACCGGGCTTGAGATCATAGGGAATAAAGATTGCATTATCATATAGGATATCACCCGGCAGCCAGGACCTTAGATCAGCATCCGTGATTTTCGTCACTGTCCCCTGTTCGTTCTTTAATCGAATGGCCAGTGCAAATTGCTTTTTATAGATCGGTGCCACACCTTTATTTTCCCACCAGGAGGTAAAATTCATTTTCTGCCCCCGTCCAATCTCTTTTGGATAGGTCATTTTTTTTAGGACATAGCGGTAGCCCATTTTATTGAGCCAGCTGTTGACATGTGGCCACCATTCCTTGGGAACAGCAGAGGATTTGGCATTGAAGCTGGAAATATGCCATTTCAATGACTGATCGATGATATAGTCAATATCCCAGCCCTCATCTTTCCATTTTTGCATTACCCAACAGACTTCGAGGCTGACGGGTGCCTTCTGCCAGGCATCCTGCATCCCAAAACCGACAATCCCCTGTGGGTAATAATCGTACATGTGAGACCAGTTATCATCAAATCCACCCAGATCCCCCAGACAGTCTATACGCCATCCCACAGGGCGCCTGGACAGCATATACTGTTGGGTTTTCCGGTCTGTCAATAGCGCGATGAGCGGAGTCTGCACAAAATTGTCGGTATAGGCATCCACGAGACTCTCCCGGGTCAGTTTCGAAAGCTCTACCGTCCCCCGGCCTTCCCCCCAGAATCCCACAATGGATAAATCGACAGCCTCCAAATCCGGGTGACCGTCGTAGCGCTGGGCAAGCTGACTGATCATCCGGCCAAAATATTTAGCATATCGGGCATCTTCGGGATCCACCCGCCAGCCTGCAGAATCAACAAACCATTCATTTTTCTTGCCGACCATGACCCGGTACCAATCGGGCACATCATTGCCTTTGCTGTCCCCTTCTCCATAGGGTGCAATACGCAACAATAAAGTCTGCCCCCGCTGATGTGCCGTCCTAAGTGCCTCGTCGATCAGCGACCAGTTAAATTGCCCTTGCCCGGGTTCTAGAAAACGCCAGTACAACCGAAAATAGGCGATGGTTGTATTGGGGTAATCTTTATTTTTGAGGCTCTTTACAGCGCCCTGATATTCGATCGGCTTGCCTTCCGTCCAGGTATTCCCGCGATTCAGGCTGTCGCCGTTAAATCGCTGAAAGGTCATAAAACCAATACCCGGATTGTCCAGTACACTATCAATTTCTTTGGGCAATACCCGGACGATCCCCTCCTTTTTGTAATCGACGATCTGCCCATAGGCTCCCAGCTGCGAAAACAACAAAGCGATCCCCAGAAAAAGTACCCGATTAAGTATTATTTTTTTCATCTTCTATTCGTTTAAAGACAACGTGCCAATATTCAGGAACTGAAATTGGCACGTTGCAAGGATAAATCCCCTAATTTCTGTGCTGATTAATTATAGCCCGGATTCTGTTTGATGACACCTTTACTTTCATTGATTGCCTGGCGTGGTATAGGCCAGAGCACAAACTCAGGTTTGGCGAATTGTGAGCCATCTGCTTTGGCGCGTTCAATATAGGTTCCCCAACGGATCAGATCTTCGCGACGAATACCACCTTCACACCAAAACTCGAACAGTCTTTCGTCCATCAGTTTTTTGCGGAACTGCTCCTTCGTGAGGTTTTGTTCCCAGCCCTTAAGACCTGCCCGTTCACGTACCGTTTTAACCAGGTCATAGGCTTCCTGGGTCGGTCCCGACACTTCATTGATGGCTTCGGCAAGGGACAGTAATACATCCGCATAGCGCCATACCACTGTGTTGACACCATGTTTCTCGCCCGTTGCATTTGGATCGATACCATATTTCATCGGAATCGCCCCAATTTCCCCTTTGGCCCTTGCGTCATAACTCTCTCCGCTGCTCGTGGTCCACTTGGTCAATAGACGCTGCTTGCGTTTATCATCCTTTTCAAATTTATCATAGGTTTTCCAAGGCATTTTATAGCCGCCCCATTGTGTGAGCGCCTTTCCACTCGGATCAGCATAATTCCCCGGCAGGGCGTGTGCCAGCCACATATTGGAACTGTTTGCATCCATACGCGTAGGTATTGCAAAGATCACTTCTTTGTTGTCCCCGTTATTTTCCATGGTAAAGATATCGGCGTAATTGGATTTGAGTGAATGCCCCAGCTTTTGCAGCTCCCGCGCATATTTGATTACATCATCCCATCTTTTTTCCTGCATATACAATTTGATTAGCCCCATCATACAGGCATCTTTGGTGAAGCGTCCATAGTCCGAAGCTGGCAATGCACTAGCCAGGGGCAAAACCTCCAGCGCTTCTTTGTAGTCCTTTTCGATCTGTGCGACCATTTCAGCTTTTGAAGGCCGCGGGATCGATGCTGTATTTGGATCACCTATTGCCGCAGCATCTACCCGGATAGGCACCGGACCATAGTAACTGTACAAAATCCAGGAATAATGGGCCCGAAGGGCTTTCACCTCGCCGATATAAGTCTGTTTTGCCTTGTCATCAAAACTCATACCCGAAAGCCGGTCTATCACGACCGTCCCATTTGAGATTGCTGGCATCAGGTTCTTATAAAATACAAATAGTGCATCCCCGGGAAATGTTTCCGATAGGTTCAGGTTGTTGAACATCGGCCAGCCCGGCCAGCCCCAGGAGCAGATCAGTTCATCCGTTGTGGCACTTGACTGCGGTACAAGCCCCCCCAAACCGACGCCCCAGATACTATAACCATCCGGATTCAATGGCGCATATACTGCCGTAACGGCCAATTTAGCGTCTTCTTTCGTTTTATAAAAATTTGACTCACTAAATTTATCATAGGTGACTTCCTCCAACGACTTTTCGCAGGATAAAAGTGTTCCGGCTACCATAAAGGCAGCCATTAGTTTTATATAATTTCTTCTCTTTATCATGATATTGGTCTACATTAAAATCCAACACTTGCACCTACCGTAAACGACTTGGTCATTGGATAAGCATATAAGTTCTGTAATTCTGGATCTACGCCTTTGTAATTTGTGATAATAAATGGATTCTGAACATTCAGGTATACCCGGACGTTTTTAACCGTCTTCTGCCGCTGCAACAGGGACATCGGCAGGCGATAGCCCAATGTGATATCGCGAACACGCAGGAAATTACCGTTTTCCAACCAAAAGTCCGAACTGCCCGCGTAGTTGCTATAGCTTCCATTTAAGCCCGTTGGCATGGTTCCGTTCATATTATCATAGGCCCAACGATCCTTTGCAATGGAAAGTACATTCCAGCCATAGGCACCTAATTTGGCATATACATCCGAATTATTGGAATAGTCGCGGTTAGTCTTTTTCTGGATTAACCCGTACATATAGACCGAGAGATCAAAGTTTTTGTAGGTAAACTGATTGTTCATCCCGAAGCTATAGTTTGGCACAGGCTGACCATTCCCAGTTGGATCGTTATTGGTATGTAATAACACCATATCAGCTGTCGAGAGCTTCCCATCCGGTTTTCCGGTCAGATTGCCATTGTCATCATAGCCATTGACATCCTTAATGATAATTTCCCCTGGCAGGATACCCGGCATCCAGCTTGGCGCCGACATATTTGCGGGATTATAGATTCCATCAGACAGGTAACCATACTGTGCATTAAAGTTTCCTTTCTCCGGCTCGTAGCGCGGTAGCGTCTGCAATGCCGCCGGTGCACGGTTGACCCAATAATTTTTATAGTGCGAGAAGTTAATTGTGGTATTCCAGTTAAAACCATCTTGCCGGACAATATTTTTGGTCTGTAGGTTTACTTCCCAACCCTGGCTTCTGGTTTTGCCCGCATTAATATAAGCTGGTCTAGTCACAGGGTTGTCCATGGGTAAGGTGATTTTACTCAACAGATCCGTAAACTGGCGGTTGAAATAATCGAAACTACCGCTTACCCGTCCATTCACAAAACCAAAGTCCAAGCCGAGGTTAAATTCAGTTTGCGTTTCCCATGTCAAGTCTGGATTCGCCAGCTGAACTGGGCCAACACCCGGTAGATTAACATTTCCAATTACATAAGGGAATTGATTTTCATAATATGCGAATGCACTGCCCCCGATTGCCGAGTTCCCCACAGCACCGTAGCCGGCACGTAGTTTTAAAAAGCTGATCGCAGGAACGGCTTTAATAAACTCTTCTTCTGACGCCACCCAAGCTGCTGATACGCCAGGGAATGTACCCCATTTTTTATTCGCCGCAAAATGGGATGCTCCATCTTTACGCACCGTTCCCGAGAGGATATACTTGCCGTCATATTCATAGACTACCCGCGCAAAATAGGATTTCCAAATCCGATTCGGTGCTTTAGAGCTGCCGACGAAAGGACGCTGTGCAGTGCCCAAACCAATGTTATAATAAAGGAAATTATCGGTCGGGAAATGATCATTACCGACATCCAGTCCATCTCTTTCCGAAATCTGATACGAATGCCCCAATAAAGCGGTCAGATGTCCCTTACCGATGTCCTTCGCATAGTTCAGGGTATATTCACGTAATTTGGATGAAGCATTCGTTTCAAACACACCGGCCTGCCCTTCGGCACGTGCACCATACAGGAATGTACGTGGATAATATAAACTCCGCTTGGCTGTACTCTTATCGTAACTGAAACTTGCCTTGGCTGTCAGCCCATCAAACACTTTCCATTCGGCATAGGCTGAAGTCAGCCAGCGATTGGTATTGGTCAGATCGGTGATCGTCAGGAAAGATAGCGGATTGGGGGTATTCTGATAGTCCGGATTGATCGGGTAATTGCCTTTTTCATCCTGAAAAGGCATTGTCGGTGGATAATAGAAAGCGGCACCGATCATGCCCGAGTTTTCATATACGCCATCACCCATGCTACCGTTATTGGCCTTTGAACCGGTACCGATCACATTGATACCAACTTTAATATTCTCGCCGATCCCCTGATCCAGGTTAAATTTGCCGGAATAACGGCTGTAGTCCGAATTGCGGAGCACCCCTTCCTGGTTTAGGTAGTTGCCAGAAATGTAGTAACTGGTCTTGTTGCTTGTTCCCGACATCGAGAGGTTATGCTGTTGCGTTTTTCCTGTGCGCATGATCGCATCAATGGCACTCGGATTGACCTGCTGCTTATCGATTTGCTCCTGAGTATATTTGGGAACAAAGGGAGAAACCGATCCGGGATCCACATTACCGTAGGGGCCGATCTTATTGTCCAGCATCCATTTTTCCCGTAGGATCTTGTTACGTTCTAACATATAATCCTTTGTTCCCAGAATATCATAGTATTTTAAGGATTTCTGAATGGCATGGCTAAAATCATACTGAATCGTCGGCAGGCCCTGTTTTCCCTTTTTTGTGGTGATCAGGACCACACCTCCTGCCGCGCGGGCGCCATAAATCGCTGTCGCACTGGCATCTTTGAGGATATCAATGTTTTCGATATCATTTGGATTGATAAAATTCAGTGGCGAACGGTTTACCCCACCCGAGCCATATCGGGTATTGGTCGTTGGCTCGCCGGCATCGTCGTTGACGATTACACCATCAACGATATACAGCGGCCCCATTGAAGCAAAGGAAGCGTTGCTCCGGATCTGCACCGAAACTCCAGCCCCGGGTTGTCCCGAAGTCTGCACCACATTTACCCCGGCTGCCCGGCCAGCCAGCCCCTGTGCAAAGTTGGTGTTCGTTGCATTGTTCACATCGCTCATTTTGACCGAAGCCACCGAACCCGTCAGGCTTTTTCGCTTTTGGGTACCATAGCCCACCACAACGACCTCATTTAAGGCATTATCTTCTTTCTTCAGGCTGATGTTCAGTGCTGATTGCGTATTGCCCGCAACTTCAACGGTAGCAAATCCAATTGAGCTGATGACCAACATTGCACCATTTTTGGCCTCAATACTGAAATTACCGCTATTATCTGTTTGCGTCACCTTATTTGTGCCTTTTACTTTGACCGTAACACCATTGAGCGGAGCTCCACTGGGATCGGTAATTTTACCTTTGATGGTTTCCAGCTGCTGATTCTGTTCAGCCTTGGCTGCGGTCTGCTTCTTACGGTTCAATACGATGGTATTGCCTTTGATTTCATAACCCACAGGCTGATCTTTTGTCAGTGCTTCCAGGCTTTCCCGTAGGCTTTTATTTTGAAGATTAATGGAAACAGGATGGGTATCCCCCAGATGGCTCTGCACCAGGACAAGTTCATAGCCGCTCTGTTTCTTGATCGCTTCAACAGCTTCCCTAAAGCTGGATTTATTTAAACTAAGTGATATCCGTTGTGCACTGGCCGTCACATCGAGCTGACTGCTGAAGAGCAGTAAAAAGGCTGGAACTACTTTTTTCACGCTCGAAGGCATAGTCCAGCGGCACAGGTTTTGTGCTTGTTGATTAAAATTCATAAATTTAAGCATGTTTGTGGTTCCGGATAATCCACGATTATCGGCGCCCAGTTATTTAATAGTACAGCGTGGAGGTGGTTGCAACACTTTCACGCCTTTTCCCCTCTTTTATGGCCTTTTCAGGAGGTATTGCCGAATGGTAATTGTTGTATCATAATTTTTATTTTAGGATTGTGTTACTTACTATTTTGTCTGTGTGACGGTTATTGTGCGTCCATTTCTGCTAAATGTCGCCAGTCCCGTCAGCTCAAGCAGTTCGAAGACTTCATCGACGGATTTGCGTCTGGAAATTGTTGCATCGACCTTATCTTTTGGTATACTGCCTTTATAGCGGATATCAAGATCATACCAACGGGAAAGCTCGTCCATGATCTCGGTGATCTGTCTGCCATCAAAGTTGAAATAGCCATTCTTCCAGGCGATTGCATCTTCGACATTTACTTTTCGTTTGCTGACGCCTGTACTTGAGGCAAGCAGCTGTTCACCTGGCAGCAATTTTATTGCATTATTGACCAGCACCGACCCTTCGAGCAGCGTAGTAGCACTGCTCGCAGCCCCTTTATCACTTTTGACATTGAAATGGGTCCCCAGCACTTTGATTTCCTGCTTGTCCGTGACCACGATAAATGGAAGCGCGGGATTTTTGGCCACTTCAAAATAACCTTCCCCTTCCAACAGGACCCGTCGCTCCTTTTGTCCCGAAAAACTAACCGGAAAGCGCAGTGAAGACGAAGCATTGAGCCACACTTTCGTACCGTCGGCCAAGGTCAATTGGTACTGATGCCCCCGTGCAGTCATTAAGGTATTGAACAGCGGACTGCTGCTATTGGCATTGCCATTGGCATTATAGACCAAAGAGCTATCACTATTTTTGGAAACCTTACTGTTTGCATTGAGGTCAATCTGACCATTCCCCTGTTTTTCCAGATTGATTTGCTCACCATTGTCCAGGATCAGAACGGCACCATCCGATATTGCCGGCGGATTGACCTGACCGACAAGCTCCGTTGTTTTCGGGTTCAGGTTATCCTTTTGATAAAACCATAGGGCGGTGGCGACCACACAGAACAAAGAAGCCGCGACTGAGGCCAGCACAGGGATCCGACGTAAAACAGCTCTTTTTCTAGGGAATGTTTTTTGGGTAATATCTTCGAGCATGCGGTCTTTAAGGACTGGATCCATATGGACTGGGTGCTCCATAGCCTGCTCTGCCTGCATGGAATCACACCAGCGATTGTATTGCTGCAGATCCTCCGCAGATGCGGTACCCTCTTCAATACGTTTCAATATAAGCAACCATGCTTTTGTTTTTTCTTCCATTGCGTTCCAGTTTTCCCTTGTGCTATATAGCTAAGAGACATAAGCTGGGGCCATGTACTAGTCTCAATGAAAAAAAAATAAAAAAAATAGCCAATAAAAGTTTTTAGAAAGGTAAACCCTTAATTTTTTGAGCGATACGGCCAGATGGTTGCGGACGGTATGTTCGGAAATTCCGAGCTGCCGGGCAATATCCTGATGGGGCAGGTAATCTTCGCGGCTCATGATAAACACCTCCTTGGCTTTCGGGGGCAATGTCCGTATAAAATCGTGGATAACGGCCTGCAATTCCTTTAAGGCCAGAAGTTCATCCGCTACAGCCTCGTCCTTCGCTGTATGCTGACTGAGGATTTCTTCGCGTCTACGACTGCTGGATATTTTACGGGTCAATTTATATTTTACAGCTGCATAGAGGTAACTTCTGAGGTGCGAAATAGTCAGTTCTTCCCGATTCTCCCACAGCCAGACAAAAGTATCCTGGATGACATCGGTACATTCCGCCTCTTCTTTAATGATGTTAAGGCCATATATAAATAGCCTATCCACATACTTGGCGTATATGGCCCTAAATGCTGAAGTATCTCCAGATTTCAGTTTTTCAACCAAGTCAAGATCTGCCCTGTCATTTTGGTTCATCATCTATCATTCATTTAGGAAGGAGCGGCGGTTAAATGCTAAAAAGCAAGCTATTTGCTGTAAAAAGCTCCTATAAAAAAAATTCGTATTACGATGTTAAGCAGAAATATCAGTAAATACAACAAGTTTTTAAACGCAATCGTTTGCTCTATTTATTCCCTGCACGCCATCCGAGGCGACAAGACTAGGCTTCGTGAAGCGGCTAAGGAACTGTCCCTCCCGCTATTTATTCTCAGAAGTTCCTTCGCAGATAATCAAAAATTCCGCTACGCAAAAACAAACAATTGCTATCCAGCAACTGTTCCTTTAGCACAAGAAGAACCAAAACTGGTAATTATGGATGATATTTTGATCAAAGACCGTATTCAGCAGTTAAAGGATGTCGAAAGCGCCGACCTGTGGATCGACGAAAATTTTGAAAAGAAACTATCGCAGGTCGATGGAACAACAGCTTTTGAACGGCCGATTGCCGAAATGCACAGTATAGCAGAGCTAACCTCACATTTGATCGAGTGGCGCAGAGAAGTGCTGAGCCGCCTAAAAGGAAACCGAAGGGGGCTTGAAATGAGCGATGCGGCAAACTGGCGAACGAATGATGACTTAAGACAACGGGGCTGGGAAAATCTATTACAGGATTTTCACGCAACACAACAAGATATAATTTCTTTTCTGGAGGGAAAAGATGATTCCTTCCTGCACACCCCCTATCCTCATGCAGACAGCTCCTTTCCACATGATTATAACTACCTGGTGACCGGTTTAATTCACCATGACATGTACCACCTCGGACAGATGGGTATCACAATTAAATTCCTCAAAATGCAGCATTTGGACATCTAGCGATCCATTATACCTATTACGCTCCTCCGCACATTGCGTGAATTTCATCGATCCTCTGCTATTAACGGAATTGCTTTGGTTTCATCTTTAGAGCAGCCTGTTCGGCAATTTCCGTTATGCGTTTATTTCGGGTTTCGGGGCGCTTGGCCATCACGATCCATTGCAATAGCATCTTTTTCACCGACCTGCTCAGCCCATCAAAATAAGCCGCAGCGCCAGGATGGCTCTTCAATGCACTGTCCAGATCTTCAGGAATAAGTAGTTCTTCCACGCTGTCGAGAATGGACCAGGAGCCGTTTTCCTGTGCGATCCGAATGACCTCCAGTCCCGCGGTCGTCATTTTTCCGCTGGCAATAAGCTTTTCTATTTTATCCTTATTGACCTTGGACCAGGTTCCGCGCGGTTTGCGCCTGCTGAATAGCTGTTTAAATGAACCCTGCTGAATTGTTTTTCTCGTACTGTCGATCCAGCCGAAACACAATGCCTCATCCACCAGTTCACTCCAGGCTACAGCTGGCTGCCCCGAACCCTTTGTGTTACAGATGATCCATACCGACTGCTCGATCAGATGATGGTCCAGCAGCCACTGCCGCCACTCCTCCGCTGTATGGATACGGATGGATCGCACTTCTTTTACCTGTTGTATGTTGCTCATTTTTGGTTCATTTGTTATTTCCAGACCTTGACGGGTTATCCTTATAATTCCATTTACGAAGCATTTTACCGCATCGTCAGCGCCGAACTTTCCAACTACTGACATATAAAATTAATAAAACATAAGACAACAGGCTGTCAGCACGAAATATTTCTACCGAATTGCGCTGTCACGACACTGATCGCTATGATTTTATTTGTACAAAAAAATGATCTACTGGATAGACAAGCAAATGCTAACGATTATTTATTTCAATATTTTTAGCTTTGAACAACTGAGCAATAAAAAACATGTGCTTCGCTGGGTGCTGTTTGGAGCCCATCCCAAAATCATCTAAAATTCGTCCGGATTCCCTGGGAGGGATTCATGCGCTTATACAATAAGAGCCCGACCATTTAAGCCGGGCTCCTGTATGCCTTTGGGACGAATTTTACTTCATTCTTTGCTGCTTTTCTATAAAATCAAGCAGCTCATTTTTGTTACTGAGAAAAGTGAAGTTTCCGCTCAATGTTGAATAATTTCTTTTGTCCGAACAATTTCCGTATGCTGCCTTGGCGACTTTCAGTTTTCCCTCATCCCATTGAAAACGTTTCATGATTTCACTGATCTGTTCGACACGGAGCGTTGTCTCAGAAAAGATGAGGTTATTTTTTAATAAATTTATTTAATCAGTCATATGCTGCATAGCGTATCCCACCAGCAGCACTATTTAAAGCTGTTATCAGTCTCCTCCAAAGGTGTATATATATTTATATTGTCCCCGTTTCTTCTTTTTAGATAATATTGAATTTTGGTCGTATCAATACTGTCGACATCTGAAGCTGTCCAGATCTTCTGCCGACCGCTCTCATCTATTGTTACGATCGTATCAATGCCATGTGCAATGATTTTCTGTAAGCCCATTGCTGTGCGCTCACCCTCACGCGTCAATAGATGAATATGACCATCTTTGTCAACAAAATGGATCTTTGGCTTTTCGCTACAGCTAGCAAATAGAAAAGAAGCCAATATCAAAAGGGCGAAATTCTTCCAATTCATAATTCCTGTATCAGTAAATAATATAAATCAACTCATTTTCTTATTCGCATTGCTGCTGATGAACATTTCATTTTTCTCTTCCGAAATAATTTCCAGAAAGCGTTCATAGTGTTTGAGCACATCACTGATCAGCTCATTTTTCGTAAAGTACTGCACGTCATATCCCTCCCGGGCATCACCAAAATACGATTTCGGGAAATAGGTCTTCTTATCCTGCAGATCCGGCAGGTTTTCCTCCTCCAGCAGGTAATCCGATACGACTTTGACCTGGTTTTTGACCCCGTATATAAAATTGTTGACTACGTCGTGGCGGATTTCTATTTCTATCCTTTTGGGGTTATCCAACCGTTTTATTTTGGCTTCAATGTCGTTCTGTTTAAATTCAGCCTGCAATTCTCCGAAGGCGCTCCCAACCGTAGTCTCGATAAACTGATCGACAGACTCCCGGCTTTTGAACGAAACAATCTGTTTTAACCTGTCTTTCCAAAACTCGCCCGACCAGGGTACCGTGCTGACTGAAAAGTCGCGTTCGTAATAACTCCGGTCGATCACCAGGGCTTTGAACAAGCTGACGCAAAAGAGCAGCATGATAACAGAGAACGGTAAAGCCGTAATAAGTGTCATGGTCTGCAAGGCCTGCAATCCACCTGTATTCAACAACATCAGCGCGAGAATGGCCAGCAGCGCACCCCAAAAGATCATCTGCCATTTTGGTGACTTTTCGGCGTTCTTGGTTGCAATACTGTTCATCACAAATATTCCTGAATCTGCTGAGGTCACAAAAAAGATGATGATGATCAAGATCACCAGGTAGCTGACCAGCTCTGACCCGGGCAGATAATCCAAAAATTTAAACATCAGTGCATCGGGATTGTCCGCCAGGAGACTCAGTGCCCCTTTGGCGATGTTAATGTCAAACCAGATGGCACTATTCCCAAACACAGACATCCATATAAAATTGAACAATGTCGGAATGATCAGTACTGCCGCGACAAACTCGCGTATGGTCCGGCCTTTGGAAATTTTTGCGATAAATAGTCCCACGTAGGGAGACCAGGAGATCCACCAGGCCCAATACAGGATTGTCCAGCTATAGAACCAGGGTAAGGTAGCTTCGTCATAGACGTGGGTGTCAAATGTCAGGCTGAAAAAATTATTGATATAGTTTCCGATCCCTTCCGTGAAACTACCGATCAGGTAAAATGTAGGGCCCAGCAGCAGCACGAACAATAACAGCACAATTACTGTAATGATGTTGATTTTGCTCAATAACTTCACCCCCTTGTCTACCCCTGAGGTTGCCGACAGGATGGAAAGCGAAGTCAGGACACCCACAATAATGATCTGGTAAGTGAAGCTACTTTCGGGAACGACACCCAAGGTCTGTAAGCCCGCATTGACCTGAACAACACCAAAGCCCAGCGTTGTCGTAATACCAAAAAACGTACTGCACAGTGCAAACACGTCAATGGCGTTCCCCCATTTTCCATTGATCCTGTTTTTCAGCAGCGGATAAAAACAGCTGCGCAGGGAAAGGGGCAGCCTGTAGCGGTAGGCAAAATACGAAAGTGCCAATCCCACCACCCCGTAGATGGCCCAGGCATGTATGCCCCAGTGGAAGAAGGTATAGAGCTGCGCATTCTTTGCCCGGTTGATATAATGATTTGAAGCGAATACTTCGGTCGAATAATGCTGCATGGGTTCGGCCACGCTGAAATACATCAATCCGATCCCCATCCCGGCAGCAAACAACATCGAGATCCAGGAAAAGAACGAATATTCGGGCTTACTATCGTTGCTCCCCAGTTTGGTATTGCCAAACTTGCTGAACATCAGATAGACCAGAAAAATAACAAACAATGTCACCCCCCATACGTAGACCCAATTGAAATTAACGAAAATAAATTCCTTAACGGTATCTAAAATATGTACGGTCAATGTCGGTAGAAATACCGATAGCAGGCAGATCCCGATGATAAAGATCAGACTGGGTATAACAATGCCTTTTTTAAAAGTCGATTTAAACAAGATAACTAAATTTTATATATATAAATAAAATAAACGGTGATTAAAAGTATAAACCTCCGTTTGTGATTTTTAACGATTTATATTGCCTCCTACGTCATTCTAAATTGTTCGTAGCACTAATATTTTATTAAAAATGTAAAGTAAGGGGCATAATATAGTCAAATATTAACCATTCTTCAAACAACAACCCTTTTCTTTACATTTTCAACAACCAAATCCCCATAATTGTTCTTGAAAACATGAAATTAAACATACGCCATTCCGGTTAAACCAACACTATAGAGACAATAGATACATACAAACGATCCTATCAATATAATCTATGTATTATTTGGGGAGGCCTGAATAGTTTTAACTATTTTTAGCTGGCCTATGGGTTTCAATTATAACTAATGGAAAATCTGATCGACAAAATTTATAACATCATCTGGAGTGATGCACTCATCTACCTCTGTCTATTGACCGGAATCTATTTTACGATTCGACTTCGGTTCCCCCAACTGACACAGCTGCGTGAAATGCTGCGTCTGCTTTTCAATGGGAGTAGTTCTGACAAAGGGATATCCTCATTTCAGGCTTTTTCGCTGGCCATCTCGGGGCGTGTAGGCACGGGCAATATTGCTGGTGTCGCCACAGCGATCGCCATGGGCGGTCCGGGAGCCATATTCTGGATGTGGATGATTGCATTTTTGGGCAGTGCCTCCGCCATTGTCGAGGCTACACTCGGACAGATGTACAAGGAAGTAAATGATGGCGAATATCGGGGCGGGCCAGCTTTCTATATCCTCAAAGGTCTGCGGTCGCCGGCTTTTGCCTGGACCTTCGCGATCGCGACCATTATCAGTACCGGATTTTTGCTGCCCGGCGTCCAGAGCAATAGCATCAGTTCGGCGATGACATCAGCCTTTGAGCTCTCGCCAAGTGTTACCGGTATGGCTATTGCCGCTTTGCTGGCCATTATTATTATCGGCGGGGTGAAGCGTATCAGCACCGTTGCCGAATATGTAGTACCGTTTATGGCAGGCGCTTACATCCTGATGGCTTTGGTAATTATTGGACTCAACTTCACACAGATCCCCGCTGTTTTTGCCCTCATTTTTAAGGCAGCATTCAATATGGAGGCTACCTTCGGCGCTGTTGCCGGGATGGCCATTTCCTGGGGAGTCAAACGGGGTATCTATAGCAATGAGGCCGGACAAGGGACGGCACCCCACGCTGCGGCCGCAGCTGAAGTGACCCACCCGCTTAAACAGGGCCTGGTACAGGGCTTTTCAGTCTACGTCGATACGATGTTTGTCTGTACTGCCACCGCACTCATGATCCTATTCACCGGACAGTATAACGTAGAAAACCCCGCAGGCGGATTTCTCGTCCAGCATCTACCAGCGACAGAAATGGGCCCAGGATTTACCCAACAGGCCGTCTCCCATCACTTCCCTTCCATTGGCAAGGCTTTTGTCGCTTTGGCCCTGGCCTTCTTTGCTTTTACAACGATTATGGCTTATTACTACATCGCCGAGACCAATATTAGCTTTGTCAGCCGCAAGAAAGTACACAAGACCGCCTTGATCTGGTTGTTGCGCATCCTTATTTTAGTTTCCGTCTATATCGGTTGTATCAGTACCGCCAAAACCGCCTGGACCCTGGGCGATATCGGTGTGGGCCTGATGGCTTGGCTCAACTTAATAGCGATTATACTCTTGCACAAAAAGGTATTAGTCTTATATGCAGATTACCGCGACCAACAGAAAGCCAAGCAGGACCCCGTATTTGACAACTCAATATATAAATTTCCCGATATGGAGCTCTGGTCCAAGAAACAAGATTGAAGCATATCAGGGAACGACAATAAGGTCGTCACTCCCTGATACAACCAACATCAAAGCAGGAATTTTTATCCCGTAGGCTTAATCTATTCCACGGTAAACCAGCGGTAACTCTCGGCCGGGATGGTCAGGGTGATCGTTGTTTTAGCGCGATGATCCAAAGACGCTGTTTTTACGGTCTTGTCGTCCCAGGTGATTTTGGCATGAGCACTTAGGCCCGTGTAGTAAAGCGGTAGTTCAATGGTCCGTGTGATGGCCGTTTTCAACGGGTTAAACAGCATACCCAATCCCTTGATCCCCTTCTCCGAGGCATTCACATGCAAGAAGCCATCCCAGTCGCGGCCATCCGCACGACGTAGGTGGATCAGGTCAGCGTTGAGGATGCTACGGTACTTTTTATACCATTGAATTACCTCAATCACCGTCTGCTTGGTCTGCTCCGTATCATAGAGGCGCGGCCCGCGGTAACAGGCCTGCACACCAGCGCCATAATATTGCATCATCAGTTGTTTGTAGTCCTCCCGATGCTCATGCAAGGGTTCCAGTACCGCTTCTTTTCCCCCACCCTGATAGGCTGTTAAGGGTACAAATCCCCAACCCATGGACGGGTTCTGTTCCCAGAGCGCATCATAGATATTCTGCCTGTTGAGGATACGCTGGTTCTCACGGGGCAATGAAAAGTTGACCTCCCGGTAGCCGATTCCGGTCTTGTTGGAACCATCCAGAAAATACCAGTCCGGGGAGTTGATATATACGCCGCGGGCATTCAGCCAATGGTAAAGTTGTTTTTGCATGTTAAACTGTACCCATTGGCTATCTTCCAGGCCATGGTGGCCAGGATGGTTTGTTGAGGCACATTGATCCCCCGGAAAGGGGCCGTCATTTTCCCAGATATCAAATCCCGTTTTTTCAAAGAAGGTCTTGATCCGTTGCGCATAACCTATCCCCCAGTTGGAACCGAAACAAGGTGCATTTTCAAAAAATGTGCCCCCCGTCTTTCCAGTTTTGGGATTGATGATATCGTCTTGTTCGCTGATCTTGCGGGAGCTGAACAGGGAATAAGCCCCTATTTTAATATTTTTGCTGTGCGCATAATCCGCCAGCTTTTTCAGCGCGGCGAGGTTCGTCGCTGTTGTATCTTCCATATTGACATGGCTGCCGAAGCTAAGGATCAGGGCTTCATAGCCTGTGGCCGCACACTGGTCTATGGCGCTGTACACCTGTTCGTCTTTTTTGCTGACCAGGTGCATAAAGATCGGATTGGCGGTAGTCCAAGGCGCAATAGTCCGATACATCTTTCGGATGGCCAGGCCACGGCGCTCCCGGTCGTAACTATCCATCAGCAGTTCCCAGGAGCGGATGGAACTGAAGTTTTCCGCAGCGGCCAGTTTGATGCCTACCCCCACTGTCGGATACACCTCCAGAATTGCCGGCGTTTTTAAGTCGTAATTCACTTGTGAGGTATAGCTAGAATCAGCTTTCCAGTGTAAGGATTGATCACTCAAATGATACCGCATCGCATTGTTGAAAGCAAAATTGCTTTCGACGTACAGGCCATGCTGTTTCTTCATCTCTTCGACCGAGCCCACTACGGCACTTTCCTCTTCGACCAAGGCCAGTTTTTCGTTGATCACCTGGTTGATCTGCAGGGTCTGCTTGCTGTTGTTCTGCACCGTTACCCATTTGCTGATCAAGGGAATACCGTCGTAAATGGCATAATGCACCTTGACCTCGACCCCATTCAATGCCACGTTGGCCGGAGCAGCATAGGTAAAGGTCAGCACCTTCCCTTTGCCCGCAGCCTTGTGTGTAGACCACCATTTATCCCCTTTCCAGGGCAATAAGGGATCCAGTTCAGCGATCTCATGTCTGACATAACTAAAATCGTTGGCATTGGCCGTAAAGCTCGGCATCCATTCCGGCCGTAGGTAAGCCCGCTCCTTCTGTCCGTCTACACCGCCGACATTATACCACTTGCCGTTGAGCTGCAACTGCGCTTCGGGCTGTACGGCACGAATCAGTTGCTGACCCGTGGTCAGGTTGGTATAATCATAGCAGAAGGCATTGGGGCTGATCCGAAAGGAACGGCGCACGAGGCCATTGTCCAGGACAATATCCTGCCCCGCAAGGGCGATACGGGATTGATACGGTGCAGCATTACTGATCAGCCAGTCCTGCGTTTTATGCTCTTTTTTCTGTGCGAATCCATGTTCCGTGGCCATCATTGCCAGTGCAAGTATAATTAGCTTGAATCTCATGTTCTGTATTTAGGTGATTGGTGCTTCCCTTTGTTTATAAACAGTTCAGTCCCTGAAATATAGGAGATTTAATCAAACTTGCGAAAATTTTAGGCAATGCAATCGATTGCTTAAAATGTTAGCAGACATGATATTCTGGCTTTCAGCTCCGCTTCCGTCCCGCGAGCAGTGTAAATTTAGTCCCGTTTACCCGTAATATAGAATACATCGCACCGGTATCCGGATTATATTTTACATCCACATTTTTCATAATTTCCTTGGACTACTTTATAAACTCACTCAATCTCTCTATGATCATATCCCAATCGTTCTCATTCAGTTCATGCCCGGTACCATCTAATTTCAAAAGTTCCGAATTTTTAATCTCCGATAATAGTTTGGCCGTATGTCCAAAATGCCATATTTTATCATCGGAACCATGGATGATCAATGTTGGTGATTTAATCTCATTTAAGCGATCATAATAGGCCTCCCCGCCTTGCAGCAGGGCATGGTTAAACATGCTCCTGTAATTTATGGATCGATGAAGATCCGCCCGGATCCTTTTTTCTTCTTTCGCATAGTTTACTGGTTTTTGGCCAGCCATCAGATGCGAACTTTCCAGCATATATTTTACTGTAGCGTTTTCATCGTCCCAATTGACAGCTGTTGCTTTGAGCTGAAAGTCAATAATCTGCTGATCCATTTCAGGAATATTGGGATCAGGTGTCCCCCATGGTCCAGTAGACATTAAAACGAGTGAACTAATCCGTTCAGGATACTTGATCGCTATAATCTGGCCGATCAAACCACCTAATGAGATTCCCATCATAGTTGCTTGTCTGATATGATATCCATCTAAAATATGAATGGCATCATCAGCAAGATCCTCTATACTGTAGGCGATGGAGCCCGGTGTTCCTGTCGTTGATTTACCGACATCTCTGTTGTCGTAGCGAATGACAAAAAATCCCTGTTGTGCTAATCTTTCACAAAACTCCTTATCCCAGTATAATAGCGACACCGTTGCCCCGGCTATTAATAAAATCGCAGGATTTTCCGGTTGTCCAAAAAACTCTGTGTAAATGGAAATTCCATTCTTGATAATTATTTTTTCAGGATGTGATTTCATACAACTATTTATTAAAATGATATTGAGTAAAAAAAGTCAGATTCTTTTTATTCCCAAAATTACCATCGGCTTAAAAACTAAAATTGTATAAATTCGACATTTATTCTTTTAAGAACAATGACAGGTCCTCTGAAAAGTATGCTATTGGCTTTTTACCCGTAAAAGCTCGAAATTCTCTGATCATATGTGATTGGTCGAAATACCCTGCCTGCAAGGCCACTTCGGTCAATGACAGATCTTTATTCATGGCGGTCTCGATACTTTTCTCAAAACGGACAATTCTTGAAAAATTTTTAGGGGAAAAACCTGTCAAAAACTTAAAGTTTCGTTCAAACTGCCGCTGAGATAGAAATTGTTGCTGGAGAACTGCTGTCATTTTCATGCTCCCCTTATGAAAAATAATATGCTGTATTGCAGCAATGGTATCATCGAGCCTTGGTGAAAATTTATTTATTCTTTGTTCTAGAAATTCCGTCATCACAGCGACCCGTTCTTGTGTATTGACACAGTTCAAAATCTTTTCTTCCAAAAAAACACCATCCTTACCCAATAATGCAGTTATTTCAATATGTTGATTCGTCATTTCGGATGTTGGAAGACCAAAGAGAAATGGTATCGCGTAAGGCTGAAAATAAATTCCAAAGATCCCTACTTTTTGTTCGGCAGACAGTTGGCAAAAGGTATCAGTTTGCGACTGAAAACCACTATTGAACAAATTGCTTATTTCATGATTGTTGGAAATTTTCATTCCCGGAACATATTGAAAGGCCAATTTCGGATATATGGACGCTACAGCTGAATGTAAGTACGAAGATGTTGCTCCAAAATCGGCCTCAAAATTCCAGAAAAAGCAGACGAGCTGCTTGATACTTTCCTTCGGGTATACTTTTTCGTACTTCATCTTGTTGTATTTAGAAAGCGAGAATTTACAAAAATCTTAAGACTTTCCGCAATATCCTTACCAACGATGACCGCTCCAGTACTTTTTTATTCCACCCGCTGCTTGGCTTTGCTCCGGTTTTTCTTAAATCCTCGATTTATCGAACAACTCCCCTGCTTTTATTATTTATCGGTCTTTTCTTAAGTCTTCCGGATTATCGCCTTCCAGGACTTCGACATCCGGATATGCTCCCTGACTACCCAAAGATCGGGTCCAGAAATTTAATTAGGATTCTAATACGGGTCAATAGACTTTTAAATTTTTCTCTAAACTATCCACGCGCTAAACTTGTTCCCTTAAAAAAGTTCAGGTATGAATACGAAAATTACATTAGTTATTGCAGCAATCGCCGGTACCGCCCTGATGGTACTCAAACATTGGAAAAAAAAGGCTACAACAGCAAAGAAAGACGGTCAGCAGCGTCGCAACAAACAAGCGCGCCCCCCGGGTTATCGCCCGCTTCCTGACCTGTCCCAGGCAGATGCGCCCAATATTGTTGCCCTGCAATATGTAGATCCCGCTTTGTCACCGAGCAGCAGTAATCACGCCGCAGATTTCAACAGAAATATTCCTTACCACCAACGGGGAACGCGACATCATTAACCTTGCGGGTCAATTTTTAGAAACTTATATTTTTAATCATTGCGCATGATACGTTAGCCTTATAGCAACCGAACTGTATCATCCGGTTCAAAAACAGGCAGCGCAGCATATTGTCAATTATTATCAGTAAGAAAATAATCAAACTGCAATCGACGGTTATACACATTAGATAGTTATATGCGTTCCACAGTTATACACATTCGACGGTGATAGGCGTCTACGTACTTTCTACCGCCGATAAAAACGCGGCCTTAAATCCCCGGATGGCAATCAGGTTCAAGATAGCGGCTTCGTCGCGTTTTAGGGTCCGTACCGTTATCGTACATAACCTGTCCTGCAAGTCAGCGGAAATATATTTCAGGTCAGCAATATGACGACTAAGATAGCTGATGAGATCGGCACGTTTGGCCAGCACCTGGGCCGAAACCGAAAAGGTCAATAAGTAATATTTCATTGTTGCACATTATTTTTGGTCCATAACCAAATTCATAACAGGGGCTGATCATCCCCATGAGCCCCTTGTTAGCTTCTGTTATTTCGTATAACAAATATAAAAACTTTTGACCATCAAACAACAATAGTCAAAAATAAAGTATAAAAAAAATGCAGCCCTCCGACAACGATGATAAATTCACTTCCTGCTACTGTTCTAAATACGCAATTTACCGTATAAGTCCCCTATCCGCAAAATAGGCAAACCAATGCTGCGGCACATTCCTTCCCTAGGTAAGTGTCCTTGAACGGGCGCTAGCTTTTTGATCGTTTAAAACTTTAGGAATTATGCTTGCAATGAATTACCGGGGGCCCTATCGCGTACGTGCCGATAAAAATGCCCCATTGCCAGAGATCCTCCATCCACAGGACGCCATTGTCCGGGTCTTGCGTTCCTGTATCTGCGGATCAGATTTGCATCTCTACCATGGGCTGGTACCCGACACCCGGGTAGGCACTACTTTTGGACACGAATTTATAGGTGAAGTGGTCGAGGTCGGCAGCGGAATAGAAAATCTACAAGTGGGCAACCGGGTGATGGTGCCTTTTAATATTGCCTGCGGCAAATGTGCCTTTTGCCGGCAGGAACTGTATGGCAACTGCCATGAGTCCAATCCGGAGGCTACAGCGGTGGGCGGTATCTTTGGCTACTCCCATACAGCGGGCGGCTATGCTGGCGGGCAGGCCGAATATGTCCGTGTCCCCTATGCGGATGTTGGTCCCGTGGTTATTCCCGATTGGATGGATCCTGACGATGCTGTCCTGTTGACAGATGTGGTACCGACGGGTTATCAGGCGGCCGAAATGGCGGGCATCCAACCCGGAGATACCGTGGTTGTTTTTGGCGCTGGCCCAATCGGTATTATGGCCGCCAAGTGCTCCTGGCTTTTTGGTGCTGGACGCGTCATTATAATCGACCAGGTTGACTATCGGCTTGAATTTGCCGAACGCTATGCGCAGTGTGAAGCGGTTAATTTCCGTTCCATTGGCGATCCCGTAGTTTTTGTAAAGACAATTACCGATTCACTGGGGGCCGATGTATGCATCGATGCCGTCGGCTGTGAAGCTGCCGGAAATACAATGAATACGCTGCTGGGAAGATATATGATGCTCCAAGGAGGATCTACTACAGCACTACATTGGGCGATTAACAGTGTAAAAAAGGGCGGCATCGTGTCGATAGTCGGTGTTTACGGCCCTATCAACAGTCTGGTGCCCATTGGCAATGTACTCAACAAAGGAATTACCATACGGGCTAACCAAGCCTCGGTGAAGCGGCTTTTGCCCAAACTGATCCAACATGTACAAGATGGGATCATCAATCCCAAGGAATTGATCACACACCGGGTTCCATTGGAAGAAGTTGGTGATGCTTATCATCTTTTCTCTTCCAAGCTCGACAATTGTATCAAAACTGTGCTTATTCCTCCTTTCGCTTAAATCCTAAAATTTTATATGATGATGACAGATCAAACTACACCCGAAGATTTTATCAACGACAGACAAGGGCGATACAGCCATATTAAGGGCTGGGGCATCGATTTTGATCCCAAGAATGATCCGACCTATCCCCTTAAAAAACGCAATAATGCCGAACATCAGGGCTATTCCTGGCAACGTCCGCCGCTACAGGAGGAGACGGTAGAGATCCTCAAGTCTGTGGAAAGGCCCAATCTGACAGCAGTCTATGGCGCCAGCAATCCACCTATTGGCCTCAGTGGAGTGTTCAGGCGAGTTGCCTTTCAGTATAGCGAATCCAGCTACGGACGCTGGCTACCCCTGGTGCTTGCCGACCGCGTCAATATGATAGAAGGCATCCTTTGCGATATTAAAAAGGGACACCTTCCGAATTTATTCAAGGAACTGGGTTTAAGGGCCGAATGGAAGCATAATAAAAAATCCTTTATCAGCAAATCGATTGTGGCCAGTGTAGTCATTGGATTGGTCGCCTACCAGTTTTGTTCCAAAAAGAAAAAATAAATGATAAACGAAAATAATAGCCTATGAGATTTCTCAGCACCAAGATGCATGGCATACTTGATTATCTAACAGCGGTCTTGCTGATTCTCTGTCCACAGCTGTTTGATCTCAGCAGCAGTAGCCCCGAAGGAGCAGTATTTGTGCTACTCGGCATATTGACCTTGGTCTACAGTGCCATTACGCAATACGAACTTGGTCTATTTCGGGTTGTGCCGATGGATGTGCATCTGGTTTTTGATATCTTTTCGGGTCTATTTCTGGCGGCATCCCCATGGCTTTTGGATTTTAGTAGATACACTTACTTACCGCATGTCATTATAGGCTTCGCGGAGGTCGCTATTGCAGCTATGTCACGGTCAAGGCCTAAGGGGCCGATTTGAGCGCGCGAGTCTGGCAAGCTGCTGCTTTGATCAATAGTCCAGCACGCTGTTGACCGCGTGCTGGACAGATTTTGGCATCCGCCGATGACATGGCAGAAACCGTCAGGATTATTTTCGGCCCCTGTTATTCCATCGTCCAATGAGCCGGCTCGTCAGGAAGCTGACAACTGTACCCAGCGCAGCCATCAGCATGGTCTGCAGCACATCGCCCAGCGATATACTTGCCCAGATGGAACAGATCGTACCACCTATGGTGGAGATGCGGATATCATTGAGTTTCATCGGCTTCGCTCCTTTCTCCGGTGTGATCCTTATCGGTCTTTCGGCCCTGATCCGGATCGTTCTGCTCTTCCGTTGGCAGATCTGCCCCTTCTTTGTCGAGGACGGTTTCCAATACGCCCAGTCCCACAGCAATATACTTTAAGATATTTACCGCCTTACCCGGCAGCTTAATAGGCGCCAGCAGGACCACCTGCAGCACCTGTCCGATCTTATTTAGGATTTTTTTCATGATGATTAATTTTTAAAGAGATAGGATGGCAAAAAGCAACTCGAAATAACGACTATGATTCGAGGACATAAATTTTCCGCTGCATTCCTTTGTGCCATCTTCTTAGCAAGCTGACGGCATAAATCAAACTCGCTGCGCTCAGACAGTGATTTATGCTTACGCCAGCTTGCGTCAGCGATCGGCAGTCGGAATGCTATGCTTTCAATTCTATGTCCTCAAATCAATGACAACAATGAAAGCGAGGATCTATTCCAGCCCTCCAATTGTTATCGAATAGTCAAATACACTTCATCTCCCATGTCCCAAAGGCTATAGACTAGCGCTTTGAGTTTCGCCAGTGCTTTGCCGCTCCCCAGACCACGGCCTTCACCCGACAGCGTCGTCACCGGTGCAATGCAGCCCTGCAGTTCGTCGAGGGCATTATTTGCGGCGTGGATCAGGATGGCTTCACGGCCCAGCACATTCGGGATGCCGATCTGTTCGCCATGCCTGGGATACTTCCGTTTGACGAGCTTATAGGTGCCGACCGGGATGCAGCTGAGGCGCGGGAGATTGTTGCGTTCCGGCAACTCGATGGTATGGCATATTTGCCTACCCTGATAATAGATTGTCCCATTGGTGCCCTCTGCTCCATATTTCCGTTGGAGCAGCAAGCTATGCCTGGCTTTCATGGTTATGAGATGACTATCGTACCCAGATGAACACTCGGCGAAGTTTTCACGCCTTCACGGTGCCCGGTGAAGATCCAGCCTTCCAATCGGTTGCCTGCATAACTCTCGGGCAGTGTAAAGGTCAGCGTTTCATCCGCTCGGCTTGCCGATTCGAGGATGGAGAAGAAATTCTTCTCGCGGTTGTACATCAGCAATACCACCGAGTCATCGAAAAATGCGTTGAAGCGATTTAATCTAGCTTCCCAGGACACCGTCACCGACCGTGGTGCTGTTTCCGTCCATGTTACCCCCATCAGCTGGCTCAAAGAACCTTTGGAGATCAGTACATCCGCATAGGAAATATCCAATGTCGGATATGTTCCCGTGATGCCGTTGTTAAGCAGAAACTGTAGCGCCTTGTTGTAACCTGTTGCCTTGCCCTGCAGCTTGTCTGAATAACCCAGATTGAGCAGGTCCTTGATCGGCGACAGGAACGCTACCCCCATTGCAAATTTCGCACGTTGGGCGATCTGCTCCGGCGAAGCCTTTTTGTTTGTGATCTTGGAAAGCGAACGGACGTAATCCACGTTTCTCCAGTGGCTGCCTATCACAGAGCCCACTTTACCTGAATAAGCTCCGTTTATACCTTTTAAAAATCTTGCCATGTCTTTACATGTTTTTGTTTAACCATTGGACCTGCATGCCGGTCCGTTTCTGTTGCTAGCGAAGGCTAAACTAGGGCAATTTTCGCCTCTGGAAGATGAATGACAGCAGATGAGCGTACATGATCGGACGAACAGTCACTGCCTGTCATTTATCGACAAAGCTTTACCAGGTCATGTAGGCGGCAAGCCGGAGCGGTCGATACCGCGACCGAATAGCGTATGGACAGGGACTGGACTGCCGTGGGATATAGCTGACTGCTTTACAGCAGGACTTTGGCGATTGTCCCTACTTTGTTCCGGACAAAGCCGAAGCTTTGCCGAAGCGCAGTCGAAGAACAGCCGACGCTTAGTCGAACAACAGTCGAAGAACTGTCGAACAAGAGCCGAAGCCGTCCCGAAGCTGTCCCGAAGCTGTCTGCCCGCTGTTCGGAAGCACAGCCGAGAAATTGCCGAACCGGCCCCGATCAGCTGCCGCAAGCATGCCGAGCAGCTACCGGAGCCAGGTCGAAGAAGCTTATATCCGACCACGGCGGAAACTCTCGCTTAACTGCTCATGCAGGTCAGATAGGTAGTAATAATGGCGGCGCCCTTTTTTGCGCGGTTTGAGTTGGCCATTACGGACAAAACGATAGTAGGTGGATTCGGAGATACCGAGTTTTTTCATGACATCCTGAATATCGAGCAGTTCGGATGCGCCCAGTCCCGAAAGGGCGAGCATATCGCCGCCCTGACCAGCACATAACTCCATATTTTTAAATTGGTTAGACTGACACATCTCAACATGCTGTTTCAGTAAATAGACAATGGTTTCAAGGTGTAAACATATTTTTTTGATTAGATTTAACATGGTTTTACGATTATGGGCCTGTCCCCTGAGTGGCAGTGCAGAGCGATCCGGATCAGAATATCCCCTTGCTGCCAACAGGCCAGGTTCCTAACTTTTGTGCCTCTCCAGATCCGTACGGAATTCCAGAAATAATCCGCTTTCGTTCAGTTCCCGGAGATTGTTGCTATCCCAAAAACAATAGAAATTCTTGCGGCACCGACGTGAGGATTCCAGTATTTCGTCAAGCTCATCCTGCGGCAGCAGCTGCTCCAGCAGCAGGCGCGTGGCGCTGTCCAGTACGATCTTTTTCCGATTTTTTTCGGCACCATATTTTTCGAGCTGCCCCATACAGTACAGCATATTGAAGTAAATCTGACCATTGATCTGCACAAACCAGGGAGAATCTTTCAGCATATCCCCTACATGGTCGGTGACGATCTGTTTTCGCCCTAATTTGTCGATTACAAAATCACAGCGGTTCTTGCGGTAGCAGAACAAAAGATCATGTAACAGCATTTCCTTTGAAGCATCCCTACTGGAACGCTGATCCAGCGCACGGATGTAGGTCAGCAGCGAGGACATACGCCGTTCTTCCCGCCAAGCGATCAGCGAGTCCCGCGCCCCCGCTTCAACGGCTTCCATATTGCGCCGCAGCGTTTCCAGGTCAGCTTTAAATTTATGCTGTTTGTCCAATAAATCATGTTGCTCCAACAGGATCCGCCGTTTTTGTTCCTCTAAATCCGACAGGGCATTTAGCAGCCCCTGCCGCTGTCCCATCAATTCCTCCATGCGCAGGTGAGATTCCTGTTCCTTCTGCATCAACAGCAAATTATCCGCATGGATATTGGCCATCTGTTGCTCCAGGGATGATTTTTTATTGTCCAGATCCCGCAGTTCCCACTGCAACAACGCATTCTTTTTGCGGAGGTAAAGTTTTCGTTGGCGCAATGCATCATTGCCCTGCTGCAACTGCGCTACTTTGGAAAAGCCAAAGAGGGCGATCTGCGGGAAGCGGTACAGCAGTGCGCAGTAGAGCACAAGCGGCAGGCAGAACACCCAAAAGTCGATCCTGAAATAGCGCACAAATAGTGCTGCCCCACCCACGCGCTGGCTCAGCATAGCATACATTAGTGCGATGTGGACGAGACAGAGCACGCCCGCCGTTAGTGTGAGGTAAGCCGAAAAGCGCAGGTAGACCGGCCAGCTTTGAAAGCCCAGCCAGGCATAGCGCACATACTGATTGATAAAAGCCAGGTAACAGAGGTAAAATAGCAGCAATACCGCAGTCAGGACCATGATCACTGGCGTATAGGGCGCCTTTAAGCGCAGCATGGGATCAGGTAGGGCACTGCCCAAATTGATCCATATGGCGTACAGCACGATACCCAAGGTATACCATAACGAGCTTTGTAATGTTTTTTCCTTCATATGACTCGGTTAAAAATAAATACTACGCGATCAATAATAAAACAGATGATTGAATTGGCTAAGCATTGTCACGAATTTTAAAACAGATAATTTACAGCAAGTTAGGCGGGCATCGGCCATCTTTTTTAGACGGATTTACATAATGTGCAGCGGATTGCACATTATGGAATTTTCCAGCCAAAATATATCCCAAATAGAGCAAGCAATATTTTTCTTTGTACCTCAATAAATTAAACGTAGCATAAATTATGAAAAGAGCCTTTAATAACCTTGGGGTTGCCGCCTTGCAATCTGAAGTTTTGAGCTGTACCGATGCTGAACGCGCACAGCATATCGCTGAGCTCCTGTCCGATTTTGGCCAATTTATGAGCAGCCGGTTTGAACTGCGTGCCGAGCAAATCGCGCTTATCGACAACATGTCGTCTGAGACCAGGAGCCTATTGACCGAGGGCATTGCCAACACCTGGAATTCCGGACAGCAGGTCAACTTTCAGAAAGACAGCCCCCAGTCCGGTGATGAGCCCAAGGATGTCATTGTGACCGATCCCAATCGCTTTTTTTATGGAGAGGCATCCGGGGAATGGCTGCCCATTTCGATCTGGATCAGATACCGTTCGGTGTAGGTATGGACAAATGGCTTCGGCCCCTGACCGAGGCTATATCCCAAAAATCATATACCATATCGCATGAACGGCTATTTTGATCCTACAGCAAAGTTGTCCGGAAAAGGTTCAGCGCCATCCTTGATTGGTTTCAAGCAACTTTTCCGGCGCAAATTTGCGCCCTTTCCGCGCAAGCGGTAGGCATCAGCAGCTTAGGGAAGTGCCATGTAGCCGTGGTGCTTCCCTTCCATTAACCAATGCTAACTAAAATGAATACGAATGGAGAACAGGTTTTGTATAACCCAATTTCTTGAATCCCGAAATGTCCAGATCCAGGTGTCCAAACATAGACCCGACTTTGTGATCTTTCCCCTTCTTGCCCGCCCCTGGGAAACGCTGGTATTGCCCGAGGCCTATCTCGCGCGGCAGACTGTCAACCTGATCGGATTCCATCTACAGGTTGTGGAAATAAATGCCAGCGAGGAAATAACAGTCCCCTATCAGATTATTGCACCGACAGGTTCCTTGTTGATTCTGCTGCGCGGGCAACTCAGCATCCACAATTTTCAGATCCAGCAGCTCACGGCGGTAGAGCAGCCCGTCCTCTGTCTTTCTTACGACCCGCCTGGCGATTACCAGCTCAACGTCAAGCCAGGGCTACTCAGTTTTCTCGTTGTATCCTTTGAGAAAGAATGGATACTGGATTCACAGCAGGTCTTTCCGGCTTTCATCGCCCTGGGAGCAGCCTGGCATATCGATTCACCCCATTGCATGCTGTTGCCAGCCATCCCTTTGACCCAAGCCATTCTTGAGATCCTTGAACAGATCAGGCTTACCAATGTACAATCGCTCAGCGATGCTGCTTTTGTGCTTGGTCAGTTTGAAAGCTGTCTGCTGATCTATCACCGCAAACTGCAGGAGAAAAAAGACCACATCCAATCCAATATATCAGCGCTGAGCAAGCTGCTGGAAGATTATCTGATCAATCATTACCTGGACCATGCCGCCTGTACCCTTGAGGTGATCAGCCAGCGTCTTGACAAAAGCATATGGACCTTAAAAGAAGTATCGCGGCTGCACTTTGGCTGCAGCATAGCGGCCCAGGTCAATAAGATGCGGATGGAACAGGCCTGTCAAATGCTACAGGATCCCGGGTTCACCGTGGGACGAATTGCCGTTGAGCTCGGTTATGCGGACACCGCGCAGTTTAGCAAAAGTTTCAAAAAGTATACCGGTATGCGTCCGGCCGATTACCGCCGATTTTTCAGCTAAGCAAAAAGCGGCACTCCTTCAGATCTTACCCTACTGCAACTGTTGTCAAAAAAGAAGTTTGTTACCGAAAATTCCTTACCCCGACAACCGATTTGACAATTATTCCTTTTTGATCTGCACTAACTTTGGAACAAAGGAATTAGAAAAATGAACTGGAAAACTAAAAAAACAGTAGGACGGGAATTTCGTTTTCCGCGCAAGTTTGCCCTCTTCCCGCGTATGCGGAGGAGATCGATGAAAACGGAAAGTGACCAGCGATAGCAGGCACTCCCACAGTAATGATTGGAGACAAATTACAATACGAAAGTGATGGACAAAAAGAGTAAAGGCGGTCAGGCACCGTCGGTAACAGACAGTAGCAAAGGTAGTTTCATCTACCGGAGTGCACAAAGGCTTGAGGTTGTGCTGCCACAGCTTATCTCCTACGGTTTTGCCTTCCTGTATATGTATACGGGATGGGACAAGCTGAACACGATGACGACTTTTGTACGCAGTATCCGGAAGATCCCCTACTTGGGAGGGGTTGCAGAGGGAATCGGCTGGGGAATTCCGCTGCTGGAACTGTTGCTGGCGCTGCTGCTGATCGTTCCGATACGAAAGGTTCAGCGGGCTGCACTGCAGGCATCGACCTTGCTGATGGGTATCTTTACACTGTACCTGATCGCTATGGTCATTTTTGTACCGGACAGACTTTGTCATTGTGGTGGCATCATCCAATCGATGGGCTGGAAAACGCATATTGCCTTTAATATCTTTTGGCTGATTGCGGGGATCTATGCCTTCAAAAAAACAAAAGTTATAAATTCAAAAATCCATTAACATGGAAAATTTAAAAAACTATGCAAAGCTGCTACTTGGAGTGGCGGTTTTGGGAACTGCGGTTTTAACGCAGTCATTTAAAAATGAAGTAACGAAAGTGGACAATATCCACCGTTACTATAGTATAACTGGGACTTCATCGCCTAATCTTAGCGATTATGTGTATTACGATGAAGTCGATGATTTGTGTAGTACGAACGGGGAAAAAGTCTGTTCCAAACAGTTCAACCTCGGTACAAATAGTCCAACAGCTGGTCAAGCGCCTCCGACTGGTTCTATTGCCGTACCTAGTTCGGAACAACCTGGTCAATTTAACGAACCAGCAAATTAGCGGAAATGGCCGGAGCATTGTCTCCGGCTTTCCGTTGATTATTTACCTAAAGTCTTTTCAATAGTTTTAATAAGGGCATCAGTATTCGAATATCCAGATCCTAGCTTTTTGCTATCCGACGTTTCGATCAGGCCTGTTCTTCCCATTAAAATCGGAAAGGGATATGCGGTTACCCTGAGACCTGTGATCAAAGGATGCCTTGTCCCTAAACCATTCGTATACAATTTGAGGCTATGTGCCGAATTATACTCTCCTGATTCAACAGATTTCCTCCATACATCCAAATCTTTGTCGATACTTATACTAATAAATACAACATCCGTATTACCCTCAAAATATTCCTCTGCTTTGGAGGCCTTATTTTTAAAATACCGCACGCAGTTATTACATCCAGTATAATAAAAGTCAAAGAAAACGACTTTTCCCAATAAATCTGTTTTACTCCATCGCTTTCCATCTAGATCAGTCAATTCAAAATCCGGGAATGGCATTCCTGCAGCAATTGCCTGCATATCTGCTAATTTAACCATTCGATCGGATGATCTTGTAATGGACAATAACCATTGCAGTACTTTGAGCCTATCCTCCTCATTTATTTTATAAAATGATTCAGCAAGATAGGCATACCCCATATGTTCGAGTGCCTGCCCCTGAAAATCGCTGTTCAACCGTCGCAGTTGAAAATCGACCTTATCTGTATTCGCAAAGATCGCTTCAAGCTTTAAGTATTTTAGATAAAAATCTATATATTCAGTTGTTAAGCAAAGTTGTTTCGGTCTGATCGCCGCTCTATAGAGTGATTTAAAATGATCAAAAACATCCTCAATTTCCTTGGTTCGCTGGTTATTATTCCTGATAAAAGTAACGGCTAGCGGGTTTAATAAAAATTGAGCATAGATTTTATAATACATTTTGGCTAATATCCATTGTTTTGCCTTCAGGTCGATCTTGCTCTTGTCAACAAGTTTTCCGACTTGAATATTTTTGTCAACCACATTGTCCAGCTGAAACCCCTGCGCATAATGACTTGTAAAATAATTGACTGCATTAGGGTAACGTTTAGCGACAATATGATTTCGGACAATTTCATCAAGTTCATATTGCAAGCTGTACAATTCGCCATTACAGCCGGAGATGGCAAGATTGTCAAATACCTGTTTTGAACCATTGTCTTTGATTAGGATACTATCTCCTCTAATGGCATACCAATTGGGGAGTAGCTCATATTTAGACCCCCGTAAATATAAATTGACGGTCAAAATGAAATGCTCCGGTACCTCAGTCAGGTCAATCTTGGCATTTCCTGCCTCTAACTGTATTATATGTCCATCGGCGAGCTCATTTTCATTCGTTAGCATATCAGCATGTTGATCCACTGGCCGCACCGTAGCTACTGCCAAGTCGAATTTGTCGAATCCATCCAACTGAACTATAAAGTTTCGCTCGCTCAGCGCAAATACACGGTATATACTGCAAAGCCAAATAATTAAATATAATAATACGGTTTTCATGTTATCTTGGGTTTTGGGATATTGGATTTACTAGCAATTCTTTTTGTGGAATTGGGAACACATATCTTGGGTCATTGGGCGGAATAATACTTTCCTGTCCATTGATAATACGCTTTATCCATACTTGTTGCTGCGTTGTTTTATTGAGCCGTTTAATATCAGGAATACGCAAACATCGAAATAAAAGGGATTTTCGTCTTTCTTGTAAGATCAGTAAGAGTGCTTTTTCCTGGTCTGCAAAATTTACAGCAGTATATTTACCTGTTTTGTAACGATTTATCAATAGTTTATTAAATAGAGGCTCTGCATCTTCCAAGTGCCCCAACCGCACCAGACATTCCATTGCGGTCAGGTAAATTTCATCCATTGCCACACCGACAAAGCAGTTGAGAGATCCGAAATACCCACCTCTAAAACGTGGTAAGCCGGAATTTACCCGAAAGAATAGCACCTTTCGCAAGTCGTCTTCAACATATGACTGATACAACGTACTATCGATCACATGACCGTTTGGCCAGAGGATCAATGGGTTGGAAATAGAAACTGAAAAAATTACTTCCTCGTTGTTCCATGAAAATGGATAAGGGTTAGTCGAATTTACCGTGTTATAATCGAGCAGCGTCTCCCTATTCGAAAGACAATACTGCGCAAACTGAAGTGCATTGCCATAATCTGACATAGCGAGGTAAACCCGTGAGAGCATACCCCATGCTGCAATACGCGATGGCCTCATTTTATTTTCGGGGACAAGCGGTAATAGCGCCGCCGCTTCTTTTAAATCCGTTATTATATGCTCATAACTTTCCTTTAAACTACTGCGTTGGAGAATTACGTTGGGATTTGATGATATTCTAAGTGGAATACCTAATGGATCGTCCGCAGTATATACTTGACAAAATTCAGAAGCCAATGCATAATGATAAAATGCACGGTAAAACAAAGCGCTCCCCTTCACATTTTTCCATCCTTCAGCAGCGGTTAATCTGTCAACTTTTTCGATTCCCTCCAACGCCACATTAATCTCAAGAAGTTTTGCATAAGCATCACGCCAACTTCCTCCACCCGAACTTCCATAAAAATCTTCTGACCCCTTTGCCCAGGAATAAATGTTACGCTCCGCCGAACTACTTATTCCATTATAAATTTCATCGGTCAGATATAGGTTGTCCGAAGCGACTTCCAAATCACCAAAGGAACTGGAGCGATTAAACTTATTTACATTATCCAACCAGCCCTGAAAGTCCTTGACGCTATTGGGGACTACAAGTGCCTGATCTGGTTTTATATCAAGCCAGTTGCTCGAACAGCCTACCAATATAAATAGCAGGACAATCGCTAAAATAAACTGTATTTTCATAGTCATTATCGTTTAATAAGTCAGGGTTGCACCTATAGTCATCTGAAAAGGCGCTGGATATGTTGAAAGGGAAGCACCATTTTCCGAAATATAATCAGAATCATAACCCCATCGATTTGCCTTCCATAACAATCCGAGGTTTTCAATCTGGCAGGATAATTTGAGTAAGGCCTTCTTACCTCCCAAGCGCGGTCGGCATCTGTAGGAAACAAATATATCCTGAAAACGGACATGCGAAGCTTTCCCCACATTGACTGTGCTGTATTGGTAGATATTGTCCCGATTATTGTTCTCGTTATAAGTAAAGCTGGGCACATCGGTTTTCAGTTCATCGCCAGGGGCTTGCCAGCGCTCTGCAAATTCAGCATGCCCGATCAATCGACCGCCAGCTAACTGTGTATAAGATATGCTAGGTTTGCGAAACACATACCCTAACTTATAGAGGATACTGGCTCCTATTTCAAAATCCCTTAGCGAGAAGCGGGAAATCCAACTTCCAAAATACTGAGCGCGGGTCATTCCTCCATAGATAAGGTTAGCCTCTTTTAAACTCGCAGGTAATGCTCCGTAGTCATTGCTGGGATTGCCATCAGCATCGAGAATACGAGGTCCGCCATCCAATGGATTTAAGCCCGCCCATTGATAACTGTATAGGCTATGTACCGGAAATCCCACACGAGGTATGTCGGTAGTAACTGTATAATTTATTATGGGTACAACTCCTTTATCATAAGCTTTCACTTTATCAGTTGTATAACTGAAATAAACATCCGAATGAATGCCATAATAACCTGAATTTAAAACTGTAGCACTTAACTTCATATCGATCCCCTTACCTGTGATCATGCTGTAATTGCCACGCATGTAGGTCAGTCCACTACTCTGAGGGAAAGGTTTATCCCCTATCATATCTTTGCCTTTTTTTAAATAATATTCTATTGTTCCTTCGAGCAATTTGCTTTTCAGACGAAAATCCAATGCAAAATTGGCCTGTGCTATACGCTCCCACCGGAGGTCAGGGTTGCCCAGATTCACCATATTGGCGTAGGATAATCCCGTGTATGGCGCATTGCTAAGATATCTCAATGTAGTCACCCCAGTTAGGTTAGCGGCAAGATTGCCACTATAACCATACGTTGCTCTCAGATCAAGCTGATCCAAGACCCCTTTTCCAAAAAAAGATTCTTTCGCAACTCTCCACTTCACTCCTGTTGACCAAAGCGGTACTAGTTTTTGGTTTGCGTTGACCCCAAAATAATTAGAACCATCTAACCGTGCGCTGAGTGATAGCACATAACGTTCAAGAAAAGCTAAAGAGCCATTGAAATAAGAGGAAATAAAACGTGATATATTACTACTCAAACCATTATAATTGGGAATAACCGCTGTCGATCCATAGGGCGAAAGCGTAAAATTTTTGGTATAGTCTACTGTCCTTGAAGTCAAGATGTCCGCATCATATCCATATAACCTAAAATAATCCGATGATGTCCGAGCCTGCGAAACTTCGGCTCCAAGTAATGTATTTAGACTAAAACTCCTTATTTGTTTATTAAAATTGAGCTGTGTCCGCACATTTGCTGATTGGAGGCGTCTTTTCGTAAAACTTCCCATACCTCCCATAGGAATATTAAAATCGACGACGTTCCCATTTTCTACCCTTGCGTATTGGTTTATCAGATGACGAATGGAGAAAGCTTCCTGTGGAGCAACCAGGCTATTATCGTTGAAACTTTGCTGCAACTGCCCACTTATTTCCGCATGAAGTCCCGCCGCTAACTGGAGGTTGAAAGTAGTATAAGCACGAGCATCATGTACCCCTGTCAAATTCTTGGTACGCCCCAGTTCCTGCAAAGGCCAATAGCTCCAGTCGAGAAAGCCTCTTTGTGGCGCCAGTTCATCCACCCATTTTGTATTGAATATGGGATAAAATGGCAGCTGTCTTCCTTCCTCATCCCATAGTTTTGCATATGGATAAGAACTTTGTGAAGCAAGTATCTCCTCGAGTGTCTTGTCAGCAGAATTTCCGGTCTTACTATAATTCAATCCTAATATCCATTTGACACGGTCTGTCAACGATATTGTATTCGATAGGTTGAGCGAGAGTCGATCAGAATGATTGTGTCTCAAACTTTGAAGATCTTTGTTATATCCAATAGACGCATAATACATTCCCTTTCCATAACCACCACTGACGCTAAAGTCATAGGTCTGAAGTAATTTATTGCGGTAGAACGCTGACGAAATATCATTCCGGATATCATTGGTACTCAGTCTCGCAGCCAACTTATCCGCTTCCAACATCTTCCCTTGATGAAGTAGCTGAACATACGGCGAAATTACCGGATAGTTCTGTGTATCTCCAAACCGTGTATTGTACCTGCCATTGTCAAACAATAACCTTTCAGCGGCTAAATACGTCTTGGCATCCATGTAATTTGGCGCATATTTGAGGTCCGGTTTCGCTGCAATGGAAAAGCGTGAACTAAAAGAGATAGTTGCAGGCTGATCAGCATTTCCCTTTTTTGTTGATATCACAATCACCCCATTACCTGAGCGCGCCCCCCAAATGCTGGCAGCAGCAGCATCTTTAAGAACATCCACGGAAAGAATGTCTTCGGGATTGAGCATATCTATATTACCGCTATAGGGAAACCCATCCACCACGACCAACGGTTGATCATTGGCAAAGATGGTGCTCTGGCCTCGTACTGAAATATCTTTATCCGAGTTAAACCGAAGCCCACTAACCACGCCTTTAAGTCTCGCTGTTACAGTTGTTGCCGTACGATTTTTAAAGTACTCCATATCTGTTTGCGAAAAACTTCCTGTCGCCCTTTCTTTGGGAATCTTCTGGTATCCTGTGGATACCACTTCGACCTCATTCAATTGATTCTCCAGTGGTATCAATTTAATCGTTAACGATACCTCTGCGGAAAACTGAACTTCCAAGGGTTCGTATCCAAGATGCGAGCATCTGAGAGTTCCCTTTTTCCTCTGGACAGGTAGTCTAAAAGAGCCATCCTCTTTGGATAAGGTTTTATTTTTACTGTCCAGAGACTGAATGGATACCCCCTGTATGGTCTTACCATCCAGCGCTGATACGACCGTACCCGGCACAGATAGCCCATCCGCCCCGCTGTCCCTGCGGGGCGTCTGAGCCGATAAACTAAACATAGAAACAAGAAGGAGTATCAGTATAAATAGTATAATCTGTATTGTAGGAATATTAACCACCTTATCCAATAAGGCAGCCAACGATTTTGAATGCCTCGTCATCTGCTTATTGATAATGATTAATCTTTTATAAGACTAAAAAAATTATGTATTCTTTTACTTACAATAAGTTCCTCCCGGCTGATCTGCGTACTCTCAGCATCGAAAATATCGATATCACTAATATTACTATGATCTGTGTGAATAATAAAATAGGCAATTAATAAGCGGTACAAATCAGCCGAAAAAACCTTCTTATGGCGGAGTACATACAGTTCGTCCATGTAATTGGAGTCAGTATGGTTTCTCAGTAGTAATTGTAAAGTATTTTGGATGTCAATCAAATTATACTTTTCCCAAAAGTCAGTAATCTTTTTAATTGGATCATATTCCGGATTATGGATTTCATAGAGTGCAAGTTCTAGAGCCAGCACATTTGAATATTTTTGGTTCATTTTTGAGGTTCATTTCTTATGACGCGAGCTTCTGCCCTGCACTTTGATTGGACATAGCTCTCCCATTTCGCGATAAATCGCAATTAAAAAGGATGTCATTGCAGTAGCATTCGAAAAAGCTCTGCTTGGCTAATATTAAAAAAATTAAACGAACCGAAAAGCGCCCAGTAATTGGTTACACGTTATCTATCAGGGGTTATTATGGCGCTTCCTATCGGAAAGAATAAAAACCCGATCCATTTAGTATAGAATACCAATACATAATTATAGTTTTTAATTTTGCTATTCAAAAATAAAACGTTACTTTTAAGGTGTATAATGTCTCGAAAGAGAAATTTTATTAATTACACAAAATTAAAGGGTGTAGTGTTATCGAATACAGATCGGGAAAACCTAGTTAAAGGGCCTTTCTAGCGTATACCTGTTCGGCACCGCATTAGCTGCAATAGCCGCTACCCCTATTTTGGTTTTATATTTTTAACCGATTATTCTGGAGGCCGGATAATCCTACTTATTGGAACTGAATTAAAAAGGCAAACGCTAACCTCCTTGAGGTAAGCCTGGTGTTTTTGGCGGTCTTTGAATCGTTTTGTCATAATCCATTTTTGGCTATAAAACGATGAAACTCAGCTATAGGAAGGTCGAATTGGTTGAATAGCCAATAGAGCGAACTTCTTTGCTTTGAACGTGGCGCCGCCAAGCAACCTACTTAAGTCGAAACTTAAGCTCCACAAAGTCTTACAAGAAGTTCGCTCTACTGAATTATGTACGAATATACAAAAACTCAATAGAATACGAACTCCGTGTCAACTCATGTGGAATTTTGGCGGCTTTCGTTCACGAGTGACAATCGTTTTTTGAAATGCTCGCATTTCAAAATTGTCGTAATTATTTAACTGATTCAAATATACAAAGTTTGACGTTAAACGCCAAACTTTTTTAAAAAATATTGACAATATGGGATTAAATAGATTAAAAGAAATTTTCAAAAAACATAAAATCCAGAACAGAATCATCGCCAAATATTTCGGCAAATCAGAAGAAACTATTTCAAAGTGGGTAAATAATAAAAGACAACCGTCTGTTGAGGAATTGAACGCTATAGCGAGGTTATTAAGAATTAATGTCAGGCTATTATTAAGTGAAACAACTTGGGAAAATGAAACCTCAGAGACTTATGATGAGGTCAAGAAAAGATTTAAAGAAGACGCTGATAAGACAAATACATAGTCTTCTTCCAAATGAACAAATTAGATTTCATGAGGAACGGTGATGGCACAATGGTGATCAATCGAGTGGTAAGTCTATTATTGAAGAAATAGTATAAACGATGAAACACGTTATCATAACTGAAAACGATATTTCCCAATGGAAAGACAATACAGGAAGAGAATATCACTTCCCAAAACGCTATTTAAAGTATTTGACAAAAGAGACTATTATCGTATATTATAAAGGTCGAATGAAAGATGCCTCATTTATTTCAAAGCGATTGACTCGTGATCCTCATTATTTTGGAATTGCAGAAATTGGGGAAGTCAAGCAAGATAAAGATTCTGAGAAAAATGATTACTATGCTGAAATTATAAATTTTAGGCCTTTCTCCTATCCTGTACTTGCTAAGCAAAATGGTCAATTTATCGAGAAGATTCCTAGTTCAAGACTAAAAAATTATTGGCGCGATGGCGTTCGACCAGTCGATGAAGAAACATTCAATAGCATAATGGCTCTTTCGGATATTAACAATTTTAACGCAACCAATGATAGTGAGCAAGAAATCTCTGAATCCTATACAAGCTTTGAAGGTAAACTCAAATTGGTTTATTCGACAACGTACGAAAGAGATGTTAAACTACGAGAAAAAGCCATTGAAACACACGGTGTAACTTGCATGGGCTGCGGCTTTAATTTCGAAAAAACCTACGGCGAATGGGGAGCCGGATTTATACATGTACATCACACCAAACCATTATCTAATGGCGAAGGACAACGTGAAGTAAATCCCCGAACAGACATGATCGTACTATGCCCCAACTGCCACTCTATGATTCACAGACGACGGAACAAGACATTGAATTTAGAAGAATTACTTCAATTATTAAAGACTAAAACTATCAATTAATTGGTCATGGCTATAACTAAAGTTGTTTGTGGTCTTATCTTTTATAATGACCAGGTATTGATTTGTAGGCGAAAACCAGAGAAATCTTTAGGTGGGTATTGGGAGTTTCCGGGTGGAAAAGTTGAGGACGGCGAAGATTATTTCGACGCGCTAGAACGTGAAATAAAAGAAGAATTGGATTTCAAGATAATTGTTGATAGCCATTTTTTTTCTATTATTCACGAGTATGAGAATACTACAATTGAATTGATTTCCTTTTTATGTAGAGGTACAAAAGGAGAGCTCAAATCTACAGATCACGACAAGATTGAATGGGTTAAATACAATGACTTGTTGGACTGGAACCTCGCTCCTGCTGATATTCCCATTGCAAAAAAATTGATTGAAGATTTTGCACGTGTTCGTGAGGAAAGGGAAAAAGAGGAAAACTAGTTAAATGCCCTATTTGACAAAGAAAAGTAAACTATTAATTATGGATAAGTGACTTGGACTCAAAATAAAAGTCAATGGCAAGGTAGTCACAAATGCCGGGTTTGACAAGGATGACTATGTATTAGTCGGGAATATAACCTTTGCGAAACGAAAGGACGGAAGTAAGGGGTTTACATTTAATGTAAGCGGCATAGACAGTGAGCAGAACGACCATGTTGATTGGTATGGAACAGATGTAAAAGAGGGAGACACAATTACATTTGAGGTGATTGAGCCCCCTTTTGACAACCCCAAAACTAGAACCAAAAGTGCGATTGATAAGAAAGCCATATTAAAAGATAAACTGGACACTTACTATCATTTGAAAGAAAAACTTAAAGACCACATAATATAAATTATGGACAATATAGGCATCAATATTAAGATAAACGGGGAACAGACTATCAGGACGGGATTTAACAAAGCCCACTACGTATTGCATGCAATGGCGGCATTTGCTCGTAGACAAGGCAGCAATGAGGAATTTGGTTTCCATGTAGGTGGTTTAGATTCCGATGCAGTCGAGGACGTTGATTGGCTAAATACGAGTCTTAATCTCGGAGACTTAGTCACTTTAGAAATTGTAAAAGGCCCATTCGATCCTTCTAAACCATATAAATTTCAAATTCCTTCGGAAGAAGAACAGCTAAAGTATGAATTAGAATTATTCTATCGATTGAAAGAAGAACTGAAAGATCATATTGAAGAGTAAGTCTTTTAAATTGATCAAAGCTGCTAATGAATAGCTATTGACTGAATGATATAACGGGTTAATATGGCACTTTGGAAAAAGTGAGAAAAGTATCAATTCCTAAGTGATTAAAAGAATTTGAAGAAAAACTAAAGAATGCTAATAAAAAAACATAATCCAAAATGGCAATCTGATGCGTTTATTCTCACATCGCAACGATATTTTCAGGTTCTAAAAAAGAAAACTCCCATAGAAATAATATATACACCAATTAGCGAATAAATGGAAAACCAAGAACCAAAACTTACAAGCGCATCGTTGTTAAATGAAAGAACGGAAAAGATTTTTCGGTATCTGAATGCCTATAATAAGATGGATGTAGAAAAAATGATAGCGGATTTTGATGATGAAATCAATTTTCAAAACATAATGAATGGAGAAAAAACGATGGAATTGCGAAACGTCGAAGAATTTAAACAACAGGCGATCGAGGCTCTCTCCTATTTCAGCGAGAGAGAACAGTCAATCGAATCTATAACCCACAGCCATATTTCGACAGAAATCTCGATCAACTACAGGGCTATCGCGGCAATGGACTTTCCTAATGGTCTAAAAAAGGGTGATGAGGTGAACTTAAGTGGGAAGTCGATTTTTGAGTTTTCGGCCGATGGGAAGATAGTTAGGTTGACGGATATAGCGTAGTGATTAAAAAGAATAAAAATACATTGTTAAGAAATGGAATTTGGTTTATCTGTTACGAATCTTAGGTTATACAGACAATTTTGTATTGCATACCCTCATCTAATATCTGCTATAAAAGATGCTCTGATTAACAGCAACTTAAAAGGAATTCAAATTGGTCAGTCAGGGACTGACCAATTACAAAGTACTGACTACAAGATAAATTCAATTCATCAGTCGACGACTGATGAATTGAAACAAGCATTAGTAAATGAAAAATGCGAAGTTAGAAAAGAACTTCGCATTTTTATAACTTATACACTTTATGGAATAGTATATTACCTTTAAAAAAGCGATATCTTTCAACCAAAGCTAATGATCTTTATCTTCTCTTCAAACCGAGGTAATAACTCATCAACAACATCATTAGGCAACGCTAAAAAGTTAATAAATTCACGTTCATTATAATTAAGCTCATTATTCATTAACTGCCTAGCTTTTTCTAGAAGTTCCGGTTTATCAATAGGCACTCTAATAGGTTCATTTCTAGTATATCCCATACGACTCAATTCTATTAAAAAATATTTGTACCTGCTCTCATCAATGCATTTCAAATCTTTTGCTCGTCTAATAATAGACGACATCGAAGTAAGCCAATAGCTCTTAAGCTCCCCTAATTCGTTAATTTTTAGATTTCTTAATGAGTTTTTTATTGATTCTTCAGGCATCAAAAATTCACTTGCAAAATTATTAGCTTCTTTTTCTTTATCTCTATATTCAGAAACAGGGAAATTATTTTCATTATGCATTACTAAATGTCCAAGTTCATGAGCTATGGTAAATCTTTTCCGATCATTAGAGAAATTCTTATTAATGATAATCACAGGAAAACCTAGATCCGATATAAATGACACACCATCAAATTTTTCTACTGCATTTAATTCGTAAATAATAATTCCATGCTTCTCTAACACAGTAAATATATCCTTAATAGGCAAGTCAGGAGAAATCCTTAAAAACCTTCTTGTATATTGAGCACATTTTACAGGAGAAAAACCGTCTTCAACGTTGAGAGGCGAAATATCAAATTCTGGCCATTCAAGGTCCTGTGACAGTTGATCTATTATATACCCAATCAATTTACATCTACTTTCAAATTCTGTAATCAATGATTTTTTTGTAGTTGATCTTTTTCGGTAATTCGCATTATCGATTTTATTACTTATTTTCTTATCAAAGAATTCTGTCGGAAAATTCAAGAACTCTACAATTTTCTTTTGAATCCCTTCAGACAATACACCAAAACCTTTTTCAAATTTCGAAAGGTTTGATTGCGACAGCCCATCAATCGAATCAGCCAAATCGGATTGATTGTAGCCTCTAAACTCGCGTGCGAATGTCAATTGTTTATAATTCATGTTTAATATGTATGTATGTTCAGCAAAATCAAAGGGATCGAGGATTAGTTTACACTATTTCGCTATCCTTCCGTTTTTTATTTTAACTTTAACTTCACCTTTTTCAATATTGGATTCAGAAAATAGATTTGGCAAATAACCAATTGTACTCGCTTCAATCGAAAAAGATATTTTATCTTCATCAATATAAACTATCTGTGGGTGTACATATTGCCCTATCTTATTTTTTTGATAACCAAAATATAAAATTGGTGCCTCATTGTAATCAGTATCAAAAAACAGATTAACATCAATGATCTGATTGTTAATTCTATTTACACTTTCAGTCATTACATTCATTGGAAGACCTTTGTTATTAAGCTTTTTGAAAAAGAAAACATAACCTTTTATTCTTAGGGTCAAACGTTTATTCCTTCCAAAAAATGCGTTTCCTGGAAAATAAAGGAACAATAATTCTGCGAAGTTTGTTTGCAATAAACTTGCTTCAAATCCCCTACATCTTGAAACTACCGGGTGTTTTCGTAATTCCGTGTTCGTCATCTCAACAGACTGTTCAAATATTTTGAACAAATCATTTAGCTCATTCTTAAGCTCTAATTTGCAGGCTTCTAAATTAGCTAATTTTCTTTTCCCTTTCATTTTACGGCTAATTTCCGTAATTTTGTCGATGTTTAAATCCATATAATAAAAATTTAAATCCTCAATCCCTAAGTCTCTGCGCCAACAGAGATTTTTTTTTGCTTCACAAATATATAAAAATACATTTATTTTGTATATAATTTTACATAAAAATTGTAGTTATATTTTTTATAGCTTGGAGATTGCTGCACACCACTATCGTACCTATTGGAAAAATAGATTTCTTAAAAAATAGCCTTCCCGCTTTCTGAAAGTCTACCAAAGCATTAAAGACAAAAATGCTCCTTCTGATTTTCTCAGGAAGGAGCAAAAAAAATTCATTTTGATTTACCTTGTCAAAGGTAATACAGAACTTTCATTTTTGTTTTTTTGGAGGAGGAGGCGGTGGATTTCTGGAAGGTTTTAATTGCCCCTTTTCTACATATGTTAGTTTACCGTTATCACTATTTTTTCCCTTGTCTGGTTTAATCGATTTATTCATATCTATTTGTTTTTAGGTGATTTAATTGGTGGAGGAGGTGGATTTCTTGATGTTGGCATTTGCCCTCCTAATGGAACCGCTCCGGTAGGGTCCTTAATGATCTTAACTGTTTTCGATATTTGTTTCTTGCTCATTATTACATTGATAAAAGTGTTTGTCCATGTGTATTTGTGCTCTTTCCTCAGCAATCTTATTAAGTCTTTTGTTCTCCTTGATCAACACTGAATTATCGAGTTCTTGTAAGGCTATATTTGATTTCCGAAAAGAAAAATATCTCTCAAAAGCTTCATCATAATTTATTCTTTGATCTTCAAACTCGCACCATAATAAATCTAAATTTTCGTAAAGAGTTACATACTTAATTCTGTATTCACTTAACTTATTTATCACATCATCTTTAATTAACAAATTTGGCAAAGCTTTATCTGCTAATTGTATTATTATGATTATTAAACACGCTATAAATGCACTATTCTTAAGTATCTCAAACTGATTTTGAACTGTAGTCAGAACAGCACCTAAAATCGAAATCGCCGCTATAGTAACATCATATATAGTTTTATTAATTTTTTTTGAAGCCAAATATAATGATAGGAACTCTTCAGATTTCTTACTGTCATACAGATCTTCCCAAATTCTATTTCTTAAGCCGATTTTATTAGATATATTTTCCATACTATTAATTTCACATTTTATATTTATGCGAATGAGGTTACGTTTAGCTAGTCTTCTCGAAAATCCTATTGAACAACTCAATATACGGATTATTTGTAGTTTTCAATAGGTCGATATAAGATTGACGTGTTAATAATCGAAATTGCAAAATAATATAACTATCCCTCCAAAAACCTTTCCTAGTAGCATCATTGTCCTTGAATGCTGTATTTTTATAACTATTACTGTTCAAAACTATCTTACTCCAATTTACTTATTATTCTCTCAGCTGCATTTTTTAACGCTTGCGAGGCACGAGATTTTTCACGAATTAGAGCAGCGAATTTATACGTTGTGATCATTAATCTCAGAAACATCATCTGTATCAGGATTATCAATAGACGCTGGATATTGGGATCAGATAACGCCAATTGCATTAGCTCTGCTTCCAAGATTCCTTCATTTTGTACTTACTCTTGATCTTAGTTCTAAAAACAAACGGATAAAAGGTAAAAGACAGTATCTTTTTTCTCCTTTTTAATTCCTTAGAAATCCAACATATGGAACAGAAGCTTTTAAGGCTTCGGCTGCCTGAAGCATATCTTTCCCCAAGTAATATTCCTAGGATCCCTCAAATTTATCCATCTTTTTTAGAGCTGTTGAAACAACGCATTTCGAATAACCTCCACGATCCTATAGCGATCTGGAAGACTTTCCAACGCTTCATAATGTTTACAATAGTAAAGTGCTGTAGCGGATACAATCTGCTGGGGTGCCGAAGAAGTACCGTTACCTCGGATACCGAAGAGATCTTTTTTCTTCCATATTGCCCAAGGAACTTTTGTGTAAATGCTGCAATCGCTTCGCGAAACAAAAATTCACGAAATATTTATAAACGAGCAGTACTTTAGAGAATTGTTAATAATTTTATGTTAAATACCTAACAACTATCTAGAATTGTTAGGTGGAAAAAACTTTAAAAAAAATTGGAATAAGGAAAAAAAATATTAAATTCAACATTTATAACCTAAATTTTCATGAAAAGTAACGGTAGGGAGCGTTTTGAAGACCAAATAATAGATAGCAACCTTGAAAATGAAAATTTTCACAATAAATTATTTATTAGAGTTGGTGCAAAAGGCCGTATTTTTAAGAATGTAGATTTTTCTCATACATATTTTGATAATTGTTATTTCAGGAATATACAATTTGACTCATGCGTTTTCCAAGGATGTAAATTCAATAACTGTAATTTTCAAAGCAGCTCTTTCTCAGGATCCAATTTTGAATATTCAACATTTGAAAAAACATTTATAGATTCTGATATTTTAAATAATAACTGTCCAAGTCATAATAATTTAAAACTAAAATTTGTAAGATCTCTTAGATTGAATTTTCAAAGTTTAGGGGATTCAGTAGCAGTCAATAAAGCCATAAAGATTGAATTGTCCGCGACAAAAGAGTATTATTACGAAGCTTGGCACTCCAATACTTCATACTACCGAAAAAAGTACACTAATTGGAAAAGAATTGATTTTTTCTTCAAATGGCTTAATTTTAGAATCCAAGATTATGTATGGGGCAACGGGGAGAGTATTTATAAACTTATTAGGACAGGTTTATTTTTATGGATCATTTTTTCTGTACTTGAAACATTAATGTATAAAAATTCAAATAGCCTATTCGAGTACTGGAAGTCTTTTCTAGAAGCACCCAGTGTATTCATGGGCATCTATAAACCAATATATTACGAAATTTGGTATTATACATTAATTACCGTTTTAAGGTTTATAGGTTTTGCATTGTTCACCTCAATATTAATTAAAAGATATAATCGTCGTTAATGGAAATATATATTTTTGGATCATTGGTTAGAGGTGATATCGATAACTATTCTGATGTTGATATACTTATTCTGAAAAGAAAAAATGAACGATTAAAAGATCTAAATATTCAGAACTATTCAATCTATAATGAAGAAAGGATTCTACAGATTTGGGAAGAGGGGAATCCATTTGCTTGGCATTTATTTTTGGAATCAAAATGTATTTTCAAAACTTCTGAATTATCATTTTTTGAAAAAATTGGAGAGCCAAAATCTTATATTGGTTATCTCCATGACTTAGAAAAATTCTATAACCTATATCTCGAATCAGTATCTTCATTAACACATAATAATCTCTGTACTGATTTTGATGCTTCAATGATTTTTTTAGCTGTAAGAAATTTTGCATCATGCTTTTCTTTAGGGAAATTGAAGGTACCAATCTTTTCAAGAGATTCTGCATTACAGATCGAAAAATTTTCATTAAATATTGATATTAATATTTATAATAATTTGAGAAAATCTCGTATTCTTGCGACCAGAGGGATTGGGCAACCTTTAGATGTTAAAGAAACTAAAGAAATAGCGAAAGTTCTCCCTCAAATTGACCAATGGTTTTTAAATTTAATTAATTATGCAAAAGGGTAAAGACGAGTTTTTAAATAGAGTTACTGTGCAAAGATCAGTACTACAATTGGTAAATAAAGAAAAGGATTTAAAATTCCCATTGGTAGGGCTTTCTAGTAAGGCCATTGAGAGATGGCAAATCGAAAATAAAATCCCAACCACATCAACACTTTTAGAGTTCATTTATTTAATATCTTCAAAACTATTTTTTTTAGCAAACAAAAGTCAAGAACAAATAAACCCTGAATATATTGAATTAAGTAAAAGTGTAGCGCACCTAGTAGCACAATTGAGAACCAAACTACAAAACCAACAGACTACTATAGTATCTAAATAAATTCTTCAACAAATATATATACTACTTCAGTGGGGACCAACCAAGGCAGGATCCCTCTGTAAGCTTAGCGATCAATCTGGAGCCTTGAAATATATTGGCCACTATTTCTTCACTAAAATCCCAAATCACTTCAACTGGCGACCATGCATTAAATGGTTCAAGATTCTCGTTAACAAATTCCGCAGCATTTAAAAAGGGTAGATTTTCCTTTTGATGCCATTCAGGTTCGCTTGGAGTTGGAGCGCTATTATATAACCATATATCTCCAACGATTTTTTTTTCTTTCCATAAGTACGCATAACATACCTTGTCGTCATCTTCGATATACACCGCGAATTCTGGTCGATCTTTTGATACATATTTTGTTAAAATTGCCATTCGCTGCGAGGTTAAAACAACGAAGTCTGCACGGTATCGCTTCCCAATGGTGGCAATCCCTCCCAGTCGAAAGCTTCATAGCGATGTTTACCATCAGGACGAGTTGGATAACCTCGCAAGGTATAAACCGGATAATGCTTTAACTTTTCATTGGGCATTTCAAACAGGAAAATCGGCGGCATATCGTCTTCTTGAATATCCTCGATCCATTGGCGCTCGAGATCCTCAGGTAAAAATAAAGGCATACGGTGCTTATTCGGCCCATCGTTATGAATATTGGCCATCACTTCATTGGCTGCCCGCGTAAGCATGCCAAAAGATCCTACGCGTTCGACTACGCCATCTTCATCCACCGTCTCATGCCACTGATACAAGCCTGGTAGATAGAACAGCTCCCTACCCTCTGCACCGATAAAATAAGGGACTTTCTTTTTCCAGCCCTTTACCGCACGATGCTCAAAGGTACCACTCACAGGGATAAGACAGCGCTGCTTGCGCAAGCGGTACCAATAGGATTTTTTATCCTCTAGGATACGCTCGCTACGTACATTGATCATATTGCGCCTGCGATCGGCCTGCAACTTGGGATCGTCAATATAGGTCGGCAATACGCCCCACTCCATCTCGGTCAAGGCCAGCTGGCTTGAATCCTTGTCCTTATACAGTATCGGATATTTGGGAAAGGTAATGGCCTGGACATTCTCCAGATAGTCATAATTGTAATCCAATTGACGACGCTCGTCCCGCAATTGCGGAAAGGTCTTTTTGATAATCTCAATATCGGTATGGAGGCTAATATCCCAGCACATAATGTTGTCCTTTGTTTGGCTTTGATACGAATATACACAATTTACACTGTAAATTGTGATCGATCTAAAGCAAGAAAATAGGGCTCTTCGGTTCGTACTGGATCGGGCTACCGAAGGATATCTATAGCAAATACTTTCTTTTGAGTCTGCCCATCGCTAATGGTAGCCACTACCCGGCCATATTCTAGCGAGAACAAGATGTCGATTGGATTCTTGCGCTGGAACCTGGTCTTGGTACGCAGGTAGTTGACAATATTTTTCTCATAGAGCTTGAGCATGCGCTTGTCCCAGTTCTCCTCCTTGATACGGTTGAGAAAGATACGGTAGCCTGATCCGGTCGTCAGCATATTTTCAATCTTATCGGCATCCTGCGGCAGCTGTAGGACTCTTCCCTCCTTCGCCCCCAGTTGATGGGCATGCTGATCGGCGCTTTCCTTATCATCGTAAGGTGTGAGCAAGAAACCTGTCTTGTCCTTGACATCAGGCCACTCAAAGCGCTGCAGCACAAAGTCGGAATAACCGGACTCGAAGAGCTCGCGAAAGGAACTTTTGGTGACTTGTTCAAAGGGATTGTACAACATAAGACTAAGATAGGATTTATTATTCACTCCGCGGATCGGGCTTTAGCGGCATCTTGGCACAGCGGATCACCTCGATCGATGGACAAGCATATTCGACGACAACTTTACCCTCGATCAGATAGATTCCCGCACCACGAAGTGGATATTTCAGCAGTGTCTGTGGAAAGTGCACCGTATCAAAGAAACGCCCCTCGGCATCGAGGAAAGTACCGAATTTCATCAGGTCGCCACGCCTGGTCTTGACAAATTTCTCGCAGACAAAATCGCCTACTAAACGTACTATTTTCCCTTCATGCAAATGGAGTTCCCGAGCTGGCATATCACCCCGGTAATCACTCTTAGCCAGATCAAACAAGGTACCGGTCACGCAAAAGCCGATCAGCTCGATCTCATCGTAGTAGTCTTCCAGGATATCCTCCTCCAAAGGTGGAAGAATAGGTCGGCGGCTCTCGGTCTCAAAGAGGGCCATACCGACAGTCGCTGGCTTATGCCTGCTCATCAGCAGATGAGCCTCCCAGAGCAAGGCCTTCTTCCCTATCCCTGTAAACCGCAGGGCGCCGACACGGATCAGGATAATGACCTGCTCGAGCCCTGCCTGCGTCCGCTTGACAAAGTCCTGCAAACTTTGATAATGACCATTCGCCTCGCGTTCTGCGATGATACGATGGGCCAGTTTCCCTTCGAAATTGAGCAGGCAGTCAAAACCCAGATAAATATCCTTTCCGCGGATGGAGGTATTAAAGACTGACTGATTCACGCAGGGCAAGCAGATATGGCCCCCCGATATCCGCGCTTCATTGACATAGACCTTACGGTTGTAAAACCCACCATAATTGTTGAGCACCGCAACCATAAACTCCAAGGGATAATAGGTCTTGAGAAAAAGGCTCTGATAACTCTCTACGGCAAAGGAAGCGGAGTGCGCCTTGTTAAAGGAATAGCCGGCAAAGCTTTCCATCTGCCGCCAGATCTCGCGGCTGACTTGCTCGTCATAGCCCTTGGCCTTGCAGTTGGCGAAAAACTTATCTTCGATCTCGATCAAATGGTCTTTGCTGCGATATTTGCCCGACATCATGCGCCTGAGCACATCGGCATCGGCCATATCGAGTCCACCATAGGCGTTGGCAATTTTCATCACATCTTCCTGATAGACCATCACACCGTAGGTCTCTTCGAGCTGCTCCTTAAACACCGGATGGGGATAAACGACCGTGCTGGGATCGTGATGCCGACGGATGTATTCGCCCATCATGCCCGAACTGGCTACGCCCGGACGGATAATGGAGGAGGCTGCCACTAGGGTCAGGTAGTCATCACAGCGCAGCTTGGTCAGCAGCTGCCGCATCGCCGGACTCTCGATATAGAAACAGCCGATGGTATTGGCCGATTTGAGCTGTGCAGCAATCTGGGGATCCTCAAAAAATCGCTTCGGATTGTCGGTATCAATGACTACACCGAGATTTTCCCGTACAATGGTACGGCAATCTTTGATATGGCCGATCCCGCGCTGCGAAAGGATATCAAATTTTTCAAAGCCGATATCTTCAGCCACATACATATCAAACTGCATGGTGGGCAATCCCTTTGGCGGATTGTCCATGGCGGAATAACAGGTCAGCGGTTCCTCGGAAATCAGTACGCCACTGGCGTGTATGGTACGCTGATTGGGAAAATCGGCCATGCGGTTGTACACGCTTAAAATGGTGTTAGTCACCTCATTCTTGTTGAGCATATGCTCGGGCTCATGCACCAGGCGGTCGATCTCGGCCTTGGGCAATCCGTATACTTTCCCCAGCTCACGCAGGATACTCCTGGAGCGAAAGGTGCTCATGGCGCCCATCAAAGCGGTATGCCCGGTCTGATAGCGGTTGAAGATAAAATCATAGATCTCGTCTCGCTCGTTCCAGCTAAAATCAATATCAAAGTCGGGTGGGCTCTTGCGCTTGGGGTTGAGGAAACGCTCAAAGGGCAGGTTGAGGGCTATGGGGTCAACATCGGTGATACCCAGGCAATAAGCAACGGCGGAATTGGCTCCAGATCCGCGGCCTACATAGTGAAAATTGCGCCCCCGGGCGTAGCGGCAGATCTCGTCCGTAATCAGGAAATAACTCGAGAAACGCAGGTTTTCGATAATCTCGAGCTCACGCTGGATGCGTTCGGTCGCAATCCGGTCATTGCGGCCATAGCGCCTGGAAAAACCGTCCATACAGTACTTATGCAGCAGCTGCTTATCATTGTAGCGATTGCCGGTAAAGGTTGCCTTGTTTTTGACGCTCGTAAAATCAAAACCAAAGGAACACTGCCCCAGGATACGGTTTGTATTGGCGAGCAGCTGCGGCAGTTCGGAAAACAGGCGCATCAATTTGACCCGGGGGATAAATACCTCATCCTCGGCAGCGACTTGATCTGGACCCAGCTGCGAGATCAGCAGGTTGTTGTCAATCGCCCGGAGCTGCCGATGCAAGGTATAGTCGGCCCTACGGAAACTCACGGTAGCCAGGATTACACAGCGATCGAGCAGCCTTCGATCCATGAGCTGGGCACGGGTACGCTCACTAGGCCGGACGCCGATGTACTCGAAATCACGCAGTGGAAAGCTATTGAGTTTACTAAAGGGGTAGATCACAAACACCTGCTCAAAGTCTGGCGATCGCTCCGGCGTGGGACGATTTTCCATATTGAGCTTGGTGCGGTATTCGTTGATCTCACGGAAGCCCTGTTCGTTTTTGGCAATGGCCACGAAACAGAGCTGATCGCCCGCCCGAAACTCCATTCCGGCGAGCAAGTTGAGCCCTGCTGCGCGGCCCAATTTAATAAAGTCCAGTGATCCGGAACTGTTATTGATATCGGTAAGCACGGCGGTGTCGTAGCCCCCAGCGAGCATGCCCGAAATAAGATCCTGCAGGCTGAGGGTACCAAAGCGCAGGCTATAGTAGCTATGTAGATTTAAGAGCATGCTCCCCTCCTTTCTCTGGCGGCGGTGCGCAGATGGCTTTCATCAGAAATTCGGCGCCATAGCGTTTCCTGATCTTGTCCATGGCCTGCATCAGGTTGACCTCCTCGGCGCTATCGTCAAAGAGATCGGTCTGATAGGAACCGTAGATCAGCCCGGAGAACTTGATTCCGATAAGGCGGATCAGCATCCTGCGGCTATAGAGTTTTTTGAACAGGGAAAGCACCACATCCGTAAGCTTTCTGTCCGAATTGGTATAAGGGATCTGCAGCTGTTGGGTATGGGTATCGAAATTGCTGTAGCGGATTTTGAGGGTAACGCAGCTCGTTAGTTTTTGATCTTTGCGCAGGTCAAAGGCCAGCGTGTCGACCATGCCGATGAGGGTACGGCGGAGCACATCCATATCAATGGTATCCTGCTGGAAGGTGTTTTCCTTGGACATGGATTTTTGTTCACGAAAAGGTACCACCAGCGAATCATCCAGCCCATTGGCTTTGCGCCAGATATTGATTCCGTTCTCCCCGAGGACTTTCTGCATGGTGAACACCTCCATCTGCTGTAAGGTACCGATTTTGGAGATTCCCATATTGCGGAGCAAGGTAAAAGACTTCTCGCCGACCATGGGGATCTTGCGGATGGATAGCGGCGCCAGGAAGCCTTTTTCGGTGCCATTTTGCACCTGCTTCTCGCCACAGGGTTTGGCTGTACCGGTGGCAATCTTGGACACGGTTTTATTGACTGATAGGCCAAAACTAATGGGGAGGCCTGTCTCTTTGATAATGCGCTGGCGGAGTTCCTGCGTCCACTTCCAACAACCAAAGAAGCGATCCATGCCCGATACATCGAGATAATGTTCGTCTATACTTGCTTTTTCGACAATGGGGGTTTCCTCTTCGATGATCTGGGTGACCATACTGGAAAACTGACTATAGCGATCGTGATCGCCCCGTACCACAACGGCCTCGGGACACATACGCAATGCCAGCCGCATCGGCATAGCGGAATGCACGCCAAACTTACGTGCTTCATACGAACAGGACGCCACTACCCCACGGTCGCTGCTGCCGCCGATGAGCACGGGTACGCCCTGGAGCTTGCTGTTCTGCAAGCGCTCCACCGATACAAAGAAGGTATCGAGATCACAATGTACTATACTCCTTTCCATGTCTTTCAATTGCCTAAAAAGCCCTGCATTGCGGCTTTTGATTTTTGGTGGTTGCTGCGTTCAAAAATACTAATATTATTAGCAAACAAACAAGAAGATATTTTGGTTTAGTTTTTATCACATTCACAGTCAGCGCTATAATTTGTGGTGGACGTCGCATTAACTTTAGCTACATTACAGAAGATTACACATTTTTAAACATAAATTATTACTTTCGTTTAAAACATAGTTGACCAAACGATGAAAAGCCTAACGAAAAATGGTCTAAAATGGTCTTATATTTTTAAGCACTGGATAGGTACTCTGCTGTTGGGTAATATACTTATGTCTATATTCCCGGTATTTAATCGGTTAAATTCTGCAGATATCGGTCTGACAATACTAATTTCAATACTTTGGCTTTGCTACAGCGCAATTTATTCTATTCCTACGTTGGTATGCTGTATATTGGCATTCAGCTGGTTTGAAGACAATACGCTCAATGTAAATTGGATCAAAATGACTTTAATACTGATTACATTGGCTGGAATTACAATGACAGTAGCGTTAACAGTTGACTCAATGGACGTGGCTATAAACTATTCGATCGCGGCAATAATTACCGGGATATTATTTAAGATTGAGAAGGTGGACAGCAAAGTAATTTAGGGCGTTGTGTGAGCTGTAAGAGATACAGCGCAATGGGGATTATTCGTTTTTTAAATGAACAGGTCATATATTTTCAAGCATTGGCTATCAACTCTATTGATAGCTGCCGTCTTTTTACCTATCTATGGAGGATATGAAAATCATGCTATCCTTGGCGAGCTTTGGTTAGTCCCATATTTTTTGATCGGCGGGACACTTTTTTCTTTACCCACATTATTCGCCAATGTGTTCGCATTGTTTTTATTGGCACGTTATAAAGTCAATATAAGATGGGTAAAACCAATTCTTATATCGCTTACAGTTATTGGTATCTGTTCAACATGCTATATATTATCTAAAACTATGGCTCTGGAATTGGTACTGCCTTACTGCGTTATCGCGGTAATTTGTGGATTGGTGTTTAAGGTTGAAAAGAAATAATATGAGTATCATCTGTCTGCCCAAGTAGGTCTTTCATATCTATTTTGAATCCAGGAATATGACAGTATAAACATTGAATATCTTTAGCTTAATTTCAAATCTGGACTCCAAAGACAAAATAACCTCCCTCAATCGACAAAGGGAGGCCATTTGGCTATTCTATTGATAATAACTATAATTTTTGAAGGAGCAATCTACTTCTTTTGCCATTGCTTAAAATAGCTAATTATATTTTGATCATTTGAAGATAAATCATGGCTAACTTTACAAAATATTTCGACCTTGCTCTGTTCATTTTTATATTTTGATAGAATTTCCAACGACATACATGTCCCTTTGAATTTAAGATCTAAATCTTCGCTTATTGGATGAATATTTATCTTATTAAACATCAGCTGATCCAACGTAATACGGTACTCGGTTTCTACACCATCCTTATTCTTTAGAAGTCTAAGTAATTTTCTAGTTTGTCCTTCCACTACTGTGTCACCAGAAACCTTAAAATCTGCTATCAAAGATGCAATAGGACTTATGTTTCTTTCAAATAGAAAGCCGTTCTTTTTGTCTGATCTAGGAATTTCTTTAATAAAATTATGCTTTGCGTCAAAAGTGTAGGCTTTATTGGTATTCACCGAAGATACAAAGTAGCCGGCAAGTGAATCTGATGAAAACGAATTTTCTGTATCGACCTCTTTTTTCTGATCATGATAAACATTCATCTTTATATGATTTTGCTTGATCAAATATGGTTCTATAATAACAGTATCAAATCCCCAAAGAAATGTATGAAATGGGGATAGATTATTTATCCGCATAGTTACGGTCAATTTATAGTCAACAACTTGTTCCGGAGCCGCTTTGATCTGAGAACTTTGGCATGCAAGAGTAAAATTCATTGTCAATATTAGGCAAATGAAAAAGTTATTAATAAAATACATGTTTAATACTCTTTAGCCGTTATCACACAATAATTTCCAGTAGTCCATGACCACCCCATTGAGACACTTCCTAATACTCTAACAATACAATTGCGAGTTTCGTAAGTTAAATTATCGGCAGTTGGATAAATATCGACCAGATTTTCACTCCAAGAAACAGGCAGAGGAATAAACCCTGTTCCTTTGATATATGATCCCAAATGTGCAATTGCGTGAATATATGTTTTGCTCCATGTACCATATTTTTTTAGAGTTATCGTTTCTTCTGAAAAAACATTCCAGAGACCTGCCCTATTGGTTAGGACTGTCCATTTCACGTTAGCATCATAGCTGGGTGTTGTAGAGGAAAGGCCATCCAACATCGCGGAAGCGTCATAGGTATAGAAATCTTTCCAATCTTCAGCACTAGGTTCTGCTTTTTTGCTTGAGAATGCCTTTTTTGGGATACTGTTATTAGGAAGATAAGCATTTATAGTGTCCTGCTTTTTATCTAATCCAAAAGAATAATACAATATTTTGGAACCTGTTTCTTTATTTTTCTGCTCAAAAAATTTTTGTATAGCCAAATTATCATCATTTATTCCAGCTGCTCTTTTGAACGTTTCGTACTCATTTAGCGGCTTCTCTTTTATAGAGGTTACATCGCTCTTGTTACAACCCAAAACAAGAGTTGTTAACACCAGAATCATTAGTTTTTTCATATAATTTATTGTTTTTGGAATTAATTTGACATTTAATTATTTATTTATCTGCTGATAAAATTAGACTGCCCAAATACGGCCATATTTGTACCCGTTCGGACTCCTTTTATCCTTTTAAGTAGGATAAGTACGTGAATACCACCAACAAATGGTAAGAATATGATAGCCAAGACATACAATAGAAAATTGAATGGTCGTAGTTTATGCCTATTCAAAATCAATAGAAACAGAAAAATTAATTTCAGTAAAAACTCTAAAAAAAATAGAAGTTGCCATAACGTTAGTCCTAATAACATAAATTTAGTTTAAATATGTAATTGATAATTGTTTTATAATAAGGTAAACGGCTATAGCACCAAGTTGTCCCTTAAATCATTAAGTTATTTTTTCTGTATTGTAAAATAGGCTTTCTTTCAAAAACAATCACAAATTCAACAAGAATGACCTCTACTGAAAATACATTCTATCTTTAGTAAAAAGTGTGGAATAAAAAAGCGCAACGTCATGAAATAATCCATGCGTTGCGCCAAATTGAACACCACTACCTACAAAATTTTTAATTCATGGGCAAATTAATAAGATCTATATTGGGAGCAGTACCAGTAGCAGGTCTTGTAAAAACAGTATTTTCCGCCACGAAATCATTAAAAAATCCACCGTTTTGCAAAAAGAACTTACCGTTCTCAACTCCACCTCTATAATCGCCGCGTTGATTATTATCACCTGCGCCGTCCACACTAAATTTACAAGAAGTTGATTCGATCCATGTACCCGTTGTTGTCCTAACCCAAAAATTTGAATAATATGCCTTTCGGCCCAGGTAGCCCATCGTATTATTGAAATTTTCAAGAAAAGAGTAAGCACCTTTTATATAGGTTGAAATAGCCGGTCTTTTAAAGGTCGCAATATATTTCCATGTTCCTAACTCTGGAACATAAAACCAAGATGAATACAGTGTACTTCCTAACCCGTCCGGTCTTATTCTTGTCAGGAACTTATACGTCGTGCCGGTTGACCAGTCGTATGTCCAATTACTTTTTCCGCCGGTCCCCTCGCCACCGAAACCACTGACAACCACATCTGTACCGCTACTCACTGCAGTGGTTTTACCGTCAGCCTCATTGCTTGGATCCCATACGGAAAATATAATTTTTCGTTGTGTAGCTGAATTGACCTGAAAGCCAAAATATCCTTGTCCAAATCCATTTGCCATGTAATAACTACCTACAGGATCCTGTCCTGCGGGAACAGTCACTTCATTATACATCCATTCATAGGAATTTCCAGTAGGAAGACTTGGCGTTAAATGTACCGAAGGGCCACGACGTGAAAAATAATAGCTTGCAGGTATGTTCGCATAGGTAAGACCGGAGGAAGCTACCGCACCACCGATAAGAATATCGGTCATATTACCGATGTAAGTAGAAGTTTTGCTTATTCCCTGTAGATCTACTTTTACATAACCAGGTGCAGGAATCTGCACTGCACCTGCATAATAGTCTTTTGCAGGCGCTCCACCTGTCATGGTCACATCGAAACTCTGTCCATTGACGGTCAAACGGACCACACTCGTGCCTGTGGTGACGTAGCCTCGTATTCCCAAATGTAAAGTACCTGATTGTGTTACCTTGAAATAGGTACTTACCACAGCCGAAAGGCTGGTCCAGTTACGCAGCCCATAATTTGAATTATCAAAAATCTCTGCCCCACCGGATCCATTGGTCACAAACGCATTCCCACCCATAGGAATCGCAAGCGTCAGATCATTGATATCTCCCTGGATCAGACCTACCCCCTTTTTGCTAATTTTTTCGGACGGATTATGCTCTACGGCAGGATCTCTTTCACATGAGAGAAGAAAAAAAACTGCAAAACTCAGAACCGTGAAAAATAGATATAAATATTTGATCTTTACCATTTCAGTTGTTGTCATGATCGCAATTTCTTATTGTTTAACCAGCCTGAATTTCTGTGCATTGCCTGTATGCGCTGAATAGATTTGTATCTGCGTATCGTTGGCGGTACTTGATCCATTTACATCAAGGTTTTTACCTATGGCAGATGCTGGCTCAAGGTTATAATTGCCGCTTCCCACATAAGTAATCTTCCACCGTTGTGCAGAAGTATTTGCAAATGTGGCCACCTGAACAGGCGTGCTGTTTGCCGATCCACCGCCCCGTACTTCCAATACTTTAGTCGTATCGGCCACATTCTTCAAGGCATAATATCCACTTCCAACACTTCTCAATTTCCAGACCTGATTGGGCGTTGTCGGATAATTATAAGTCCATAAGGTGACATCCTCACCATTAACTGGAGGGTTACCGTTGGCATCAACCAGCTTGCTCGGCTCTTTCGTTAATGCAGATACGATTTTGTAATTGGCTCCATCTGTCAAAATACCTTGTGGTGAGTAAAATGTAATCAATAATATATCAAGATGTGAATATCCTGCTAGTTTGCCTGCGAGGTCTGCTTCTCCGTAATAACGTGATAGCGCCCATGCATACATCTTCACACGTTCTGTGCCAACGGTTTTGGTCGGGAAGTAAGATTTCATCGCATTATCGACAGATGCATCGTAACTAATTCCATCCACACCATAGCTAGTCAACTTGCTGTACATAGAGTCCATGACAACCTGTTGCTGCGCAGCTGTCTTGCCACTCAAATCTGACCAGTTGCAATAGTAACTTACCTTCCAACCAAGCTGCTTAAAACCTGTCAAATGCTGCGGATACATACTTTCTATCAATACTCTGTTTTTAATGGAATACAGGCTATCCATTTTCTTCAAAGTCTTTAAAAATAATTGTTCATTTGTAGCGCTGTTCAAATCTTTACAATCCAACCAAAGCGAAGTATAGCCCGGAAGCTTTTGATTTAGGTTGGCGAAATACTCTTCCAATGTCTGTCCCGTTGCTGTTCCGGCTTCATGACCGATCAAGCAGGTTGGTTGGCCGCCTTTATTGGCAACATATATATCTACTTCAAGGCTATTAATCCCTTCGTTGATAATCTCATCAACCTTAATCAGATCATTGGCGCGATGCGCACTTACAAATGTCGGACCAGCCAATGTCGTATTGACTTTGCCTGTTTTTTTTGGCGCGTTTTCCTGAATTTGGGTAATATCTTTCTGACATCCCACAAATAGATAAGTCATACAGGCAAACATACAGACTGCTTTGCCAAACATTAATGTTGTTTTTCTCATAATTTTAGTTGTTTAAATAGTAAGTATATCGTTAAAAGTTAATTTTTCTGGCTGTCATCCGCCCTGCTCCATGAATATTCAGCTGATGGTCATTGAGCTCCAAAACACCAAAAGCATTCTGATCGGCGGTTTCGATCATGCCCTCGAGTGTAATCATCGGAATGCCTTTATAGTTTGCAAAATTACCGGGATGATGATGGCCTGAGATCACCGCCTTTACAACCGGATATTTTTCGATGAGGGCCAATATCTCCCGGTTATTCAGTGCTTCAAGCCCATTCTCGGGGCACAAGGGATGATGTGTGAAAACAATCACTTTTTTGGATGCCGACTGGGCTTTGTGAAGTTGTCTTTCCATCCATTTCAGCTGTTTCTCGCTTACGCCTCCATTCCAGGGCTGATCATTGTTTCTTTTTGCTGTCTTCAGTATATCATTGAGTTTCTTCCAAGCCTCACGTTGGCCTGATCCCGCCTTAGTGGCATATTCGGCAAGTTCATTGGTATTGAGCATGATAAACAGCCATTCACCTTTTTCTACAGTATAGTAAGGATTTGGCATGTTATATAACTCATATAAATGAGCCCCGTCATCAACATCCACATAATCATGGTTTCCCAAGATATTGTAGACCGGTCTTTTAAGCTTGTTGAGTCGTTGAAGCGCCGGCTGCAGATCTTTGGGTCCTACATCGACCAAATCGCCAAGCATGACAGTAAAATCCACCTCTTCTCTGTTGATCGCTGTGACGGCCGAATCCAATTTGTCAAGTGAATTTCGGTAAAAACGGCTCCCACGGGTATCCTTATCTGCGTACTGTGGATCGGCGATAAGACCGATCTTAATAACAGATTGAGCCTGGATCATGCTGTAAAATAGGATGAACAGCAATGGCAAAAATACTTTTATTCCCATCCTGGATTTTGTTTTAAGTTATTGTTCAATGTGATTTCATTTAGCGGTATACATTCGAGATAATCGCGGTTTTCCTTAAATCCATAGCCATTCGGCAGCTGAGTCGCAAAAGGATCCAGCAAACCGTCCGCATCAACTTTATAGTTGATTTTTGTACCCGTCCAATCCGAGGCCAAAAATGGATAACCTTTGGGGCGTTTGCCTTTCAGCAGTTTATGGGCGGCCCATCTCCGGATATCGTCATAGCGAAATCCTTCGGCTCCAAGTTCTACGGTGCGCTCGCGTCGGATTTCTCTCAACTGGTCTGATATATTATAACCATAGTCAGCATACTTGTCCTTATTTGGATCGTCGCTAATAGCAAAATCCGGCATACCTGATCTTTTGCGGAGCAGATTGATTGATTTGGTATAATCGACTGTTTCTCCGAGTTCAGCCTTCGCTTCAGCATAATTCAATAAGGCTTCGGCGTAACGAAAGATGACTGCACCGGTTTCATCACTTGAGCTCCAGGAAACACCACCACCTGCTAGAGCCGATTTTGGATCATTTCCCTTCCGGATCTGGAAACCGGTATTATTCAAGGCTTCGCCGGATTTGTCCAGAAATGGCTTTTTAAAGGTGGCTTTACCAAATCCATTATCCCACATCACAGCTCCTGGTGTCCAAATCGTCTGAGATAGGCGCGGATCACAATCGGCCCGTATTTTTTCTAAAAAAGCATTGCCTTTCACAGTCTTACCAAGGGTAAAATAATCGTATGGCTGACCATTCCGGCCAAGGTAATGCTGGACCTGCTCAAAAGTCATGGATATCCCCGCAGTGCGATCGGACACGTAGATCTGAAAAGAGTGTGACAAATCACGGTTGACCGAATATGCCTTCCAAAGGATCACCTCTTTATTGGCAAGCTGATCTTTCAGGGAAAATAGTTTGCAGTAATCGTTTTCGGGATCGTTGTTGCTATACAGCGACATGCCATATTTTGCATCCATCAGCGTTTCGGCGGCGGCAGCAGCTTGTCGGAAGTACTTATTGGGATCAGCGCCAGCTGTACCGAATGCTGTACCTTTGTGGTATTTCTGCCAGCTGCCTTCAAATAGGGCGACCCTGGATTTGAAGAGCAGGGCAGCCTGTTTAGAAAGCCGATTGTTTTTACCTTTTACTGTAGCCACAGGTTCCAAATATTCAATCGCTTTATCCAGGTGTGCCAAAATCGAGTCTACTACCGTTGTACGTGGGTCTCGTGCTTTGAATAATTCTTCAGAGTCCATCTCCAATGGATCCGTATACCAGGGAACGTCACCGTAGAGCCTGACTTTTTCGAAATAAAACCAAGCTTTAAAGAAATGGGCCTCTCCTAAAAACTGTTTATATTTTTCAAAAGGATCTTTGCATTTCGTATAATTCTTGAAAAAGATATTGACACTGCGGATATTACCCCAGGTCCAGTTTCCGCCTGATGAAACCGGCGATTCGGTACCATTCCAGACTGTACTTGGTGAACTGGAAATCTGCAGGTCGGATCCTCGCGTACCATCCCAACCGATTGATCCCAAATAACTACCTACTGTGTTAAAAGCTGGGAATACCGTATAAAATTGTATGGTATAATTTTCCAGGTCATTTGCCGTTTTCCAGTAGATTTCATTATCGATCTCTGTCAATGGTGGTTTATCCAAAAATTCTTTGGAGCAGGAACTGATAAACAGTAAAAAGACTGCTGTATATATTAAGATTATAATTTTTTTCATTGGTTATTGATTTCTTACTATAAATTTTCTGGCACTTACTAATAGCCGTTTATTATTTAATAGCAAATGTGGCTACAGTGAGATATTCATTCCGAATGCCCAAATCGCCTGTGAAAACATGCTTTTTCCATTTCCTAATTCTCCTAAAGTCGCCGTCTCAGGATCGAAACCGACAGGAAGCTTAGATAAAGTATAGATATTCTCACCGGAAAAATAGATACGTGCGCGCTTCAATCCGATTTTTTGGAGCATTAGCGGCGGAATGCTGTATCCGATCTGAAGATTTTTAAGACGTGCATAGGCACCATTCTGCAGATAGCGCGTTTGAACCTCTTTATTTTTGCTGTCCTGACCGGTGTTACTATAAGGACGGGGAAAATAAGCTTCAGTATTTATACCAAGCCCCGAATAGCGGTCACCTTCGGTATCCCTATAGTAATCCATGTGGTGCGGGAACAGGGAAGATTGATTCCAGGCTCTAAAACCCCAGAATACATTGCCATCCAACCATAGATCACGCTTTCCAGTACCTTGGATAAATACCGCTATATCGATATTTTTATAGTTGGCTGTTAAATTAAGTCCAAACTGATAGCGACGGGTTGTATTACCAATGATTTTAAGGTCTCCATGGTCATTTATGGTGTTTTTGCCCTTATTGATTACCCCATCTCCATTGAGATCACGATATTCAACATCTCCCTTTTGCCAAGTCTGGCCATTGATAAATTTCTGATAGCCAGAAGCGTTGATCTCATCAGCGCGTTCCTTTGTATTGATCAAGCCAACGGTTTCATAGCCCCAGATTTCTCCAGCATCTTTGCCCACATAGTCCGTTGTCAGGATACCCGTAGGATTGGTATACTTTGTAATTATATTTTTATAGTCAAACACATTGGCCGCTATGGAATAATTAAAATCCGAGCCGACTTTTCCATTCCAGCGTAAGCTAAAATCCCAGCCTTTGGTCTTGAGTTCAGAATTATTCTCTTTAGGAATATTTGCTCCCAATACCGCTGGAAGTGCCTGAGCTGGGCCAAGACGGTCATAGGTCAAGCGTTGGTAATATTCGAATTCGGCCTGCAGACGGTTTTGTAGAAAACCCGCTTCGACGGCCATGTTCGTTGAACGGGATGATTCCCATGTGAGAAAGCGATTGACCAAGTTGGGTGCGGTGGTGTATGCAGGGCGCATGCCATCAATAAGCCAACCTAAATTACTTTTGACGCCCAATAATGCGAGATCCTGATAGGCTTCAACGTTCTGATTTCCTAGTCGTCCCCAGGATCCTTTAAGCTTAAAGAAAGGAACATAAGCTTGAAGACCAGTCCAAAATTTCTCTTTTGAAACCACCCATCCTGCTGATAGCGAAGGGAACGAGCCCCACCTTTTACCAGGAGCAAATTTCGATGTACCATCATATCGTATATTACCCTCAAAGAGATATTTGTCCGCATAATTATAATTTAAACGAGCAAAATAGCCTAATGTAGACCAATGACTAAGGGCATCGGATATCTGCATTTCACCGGTTGCAGTTGTTAAGGAAGGCACATCTGGTGTGATAAGTTCCCTTTTTAAACCACCGAGAAGGTCATAGGAATTAATTTCATTCTGAAATCCAGCAAGTGCAATAAAATGGTGATCCGTTCCAAAATCTAAATTATAGCTTGTATAAATATTAAGGGCTTTGTAGGTGGTATTGGATTTGTCTTTACTGATATAGGAAGGAACCGTAAGCGATATTGGCACGAGCGTACCATCTACTTCATCCTCATAAGCCACCTGATTGACGCCCTCATAATTGTAGATTTTATAATCTATGGAATAATCGGCATTGATTTTCCAGTTTTTAAGGGGGCTGATCTCTGTGGCCAAACGCTGAACCAGATTATTGTCCGTCAATTTTTGATACCCCGCTTTCATCTGCGGCACCCGAGAAAGTTGCGAGTAAAAACCATTTGGCGATTTAAGAAAAACCTCGGGATGCGTCCTGAAAATTTGGTGAATTATCATTCCGTATCCCCCTTCACCATTATAGATCGGTCGGTTGCGCTGTTCATTTGTCAAGCGAGTATTCGAACTGATCTTCCACCAATCCGTAATATTGGCATCAAGCTTAGCCTGAAAATTGTAGCGTTTATACTTATCATCGACGATTCTGAAAACCCCTTTTTCGGATGCATGTCCAAGAGACAAAAAATAGGCCATGTCTTTTGATCCTCCTTTGACAGATAAATTTTCCTGCATCCGGCGTCCATTGCCATAATGGATATCTATCCAGTCATTATTGCCGTTTGAGAATTGATAGGTGGACCACTTCTTCGGATTGTTGGCATCAGGCACGGTCTCAGGTAATGAGGGATCATCGATATACGCTATGATCCTGTCGATCGTAGATTCTGAAAACAATCTGGCAACCCCCTGGTTGTCATGCATTTCATTCATGGCGCGGGCAAACGTGTAGGAATCAACCATTTTCGGTTTATTGATAATGGTTGTAGGTCCGCCATTCATCGAAAAATCAATCTGAGGTTTCTGATTAGCTTTCCCTGATTTAGTTGTTATCAGCAACACTCCATAAGGTGCACGGGCGCCATAAATTGCCGAAGCAGCTGCATCTTTTAAGATAGAAACACTTTCAACAGTGTTCGGATCGATGGTATTAATATCTCCGGCGGTGCCATCGATCAGGACATACGGACTACCTTGCCCCCGGATCTGTACCGACGGTGCAGCGCCGGGTTCAAAACCATTGTTACCATATGCGATGGTCAGACCACTGACTGTTCCATAAAGTGATTGGGAAACGTTGTTTACAGGTCGGTCCTGTAAACGTTTTCCATCGACAACTGCAACAGATCCCGTGAGATTAACTTTCTTTTGAACACCATATCCCACAACGACCACCTCATCAAGCTCGCGCGCCCGGTCAGCAGCCAGCCGAATCACAAAATCTCCGGTGAGGTCACTATTAATTAAAGTATCTATCGGTTTAAATCCCATAAAATGCACGGATAGCGTATCCGAAGGAAAAATCGAATTCAGCAGAAACATTCCTTTGTTATCAGTTTTGGATTTTGTGTTGGAGCGCTTTAAATTTAGGGTAGCTCCCGAAACCGGTGTACCGGAGGGATCGACGACTTTTCCAGAAATAGGTTTTACTTGGCGTTGTGCCTGTCGCGCTAAAACAAAACCACTATCCGTCTTTTTTACCTGAATACCATAGGGAGATAATAGTCTTCGTAAGACCTGGTCTAAAGACTCATTTTTGGTATCGAATCTCGCTATATTTATATTTTTTAGACCCAAGCTCTCTGTAAAAGAAATATCTGAGCCAGATCTCTTTTGTAGATCCAGGATAACATCCCGCAGATTTGTTTTTTGGTAGTTCTGGTTATAGATCTTGGCATTCTCCTGTGCATATATACTGTTCAATGGAAAAGTGCCGGATAATAGCAGTAGCGCCCCACCAAGACTTAAAGAAAGGTATTTGTTGCTTCTTTTTTCTTTTACTATTAGTTTTTTGTTAATCATTTGTTAATTTTGTATTGATTAAGGTTTTACGTCAATGAAACCGGGTATGGAATCGGGTGAGATAGATTCCATATAATTCTGTAAAGGGTCTTACACTATGTGAGCCCTTTTATATTTAATATAAAATGATCTCTTTTCCCTCCTGCTTATTATTAAAACTAATTTTCTTACCGGTCAATAACTGAATCTCTTCCAGCGCGGCTGTCATTGTTTTGGATTGTCGGAAATTAATATTATAACGATCCTTTAATAATTTCTCATCGGCTGTATGGAGTGAGAATCCATAGAAATTCTTAAAATTTTGGTTTAATTCTTCAAAACTTGCCTGATCCAGCTTAACATGGTCCGATAGCCATGAGTTCTCTAAAGAATATTCAGCATTGGTCAATTTAAAATTGCTAGATTTGCGATCGTAAGATATATTTTCATCAGCCAGCAATGTGCGCAGATTTTTCTCGTTGTTGTCAACCTGCACTTTACCTGTACACACCGATACCGATGTATTACTAATATCGCGATAAGCCTTAACATTAAAACTGGTACCTAACACCTTGATATGTAATCCACCGCCATGTACCGTAAAGGGTCTAGACGGGTCTCTCTTGACATCAAAGAAGGCTTCACCATAGAGTTTCACATCACGCCGACGGTCGTAATTGCCGACTGTTATGCCTGAGTTGGCATTGAGGATCACTTTCGTACCATCGTTCAGGATGACTGTCGTTCGTTCGGCAGTACCAGTGGATATCGTTCCTCTATCGAGATATACTATTTTGATTGGCTTTATCAGGCGGTCAATATGCGACGTTGAAAAATACTGATTATATAAAACGGTTGATAGCAAAAACAGCATGATGCTCGCGACAGCGATATATATAAAACGTCGTCGGTTAGCGGATCGCTTACTTGCATATTCAGAAGCAGCCCCAATAATCCGCTGCTTAAGATTTTCGCGGTCTGGAATTAATTTTATTTCTGGATCTTCGTCTTTTTGCTGCCCCAAGGATTCATACCAATATTCCACAACAAATTTCTCCGCAGCACTCGCTGTACCTTCCCGGTACTTCTTGATTAGTTTTTTTAACTGGTTTTGATCCACTGGTAATCCTTTCTAGATGTGTTCTTTCTAGTAAGACAGTTGGTGATAATCAAAAGTATGTAAGAAATTAAAAAATTATTTGACCAGCAAAAAGGAAAGCATTACTGTCAGAGAACGAGCAAATTCGGGATGACGTTCTATTAACATGGCTTTAATACGGCGATGCATTTCTGCACTGTATCCTTTGACGGTCTGTTCGGCCAATCCTAAAGCGACAGCAATCTCTTTGAGGGTAAAATCTTCGTTGCGTAGCTTAAAAATCTTTTGCATGTGATCAGGTAACTCGCTCAAAATTTCCGAAAACAAGATGTTTAGATCTTTCTCGATCAAAAGATTGACCAAGGAAAGATCTACGACTTCAAGGTTTAGTGCAAGCTTATTTTTCACGTCCTGGCTAAGCTTAGCCTTAGCAAAATAATTCATAATTTTATTCCGCAGGGAAACATAGAGGTAATTGTAGACCGGACCATGTATAACAATGGACTCTCTTTTGACCCAGAGATTAATAAAGAGATCCTGTACAAGATCTTCCGCATCCTGCAGGTTTCCAATTTTTAAGAAAGCAGTCTGTGTCAGCTTGTCGGTATGCGTATTCACCAACATTTCAAAATCTGAAATATCTTTGATCAACAATTTTGATTTCATAATTTAATAGCTGGTTTAATTGCGTATAATATTGCTGTTCTTAATCAAACATACTGGATTTTTTTTGCATTAAAAGTCAAGCTTTTAAAACAAACGTTTGCGTAAATTTTCATTTTATCACTTTCTGGATACAATACTTATCCAAGGTTGTTTTATTTGAAATTTTATTAAGTGGCGGGAAGTAATAAAATACCAATTCTTAGCTTACCGATTGGCATCTTTTATAAATAATCGCATTCAATCACTTCAAGCTGCTAACTTCCACGAAGCTGGGCACATTGGAATAATATTTAGGTAAAACTTCGTATTAAGGAATAAGAATATTAAGCCCATGATGCAGCCAAAGGAGGAAGTAGCTTCTAATATAGAATCGTTGATGATTGACGATGCAGTGAAAAAAGCAAAATCAGTGGCAGCAAAATAATATGGAATTGTTGTCGATCCAGCATAATGGAATTTATTCGTTTTTTAAAATGGACAGGTCATATATTTTTAAGCACTGGCTATCAACTATATTGGGGTACTGTCTTACTGAGTTATCGCGGTAATTTGTGGATTGGTATTTAAGGTTGAGAAGAAATAATATGAGTATCATCTGTTTGCCCAAGTAGGTCTTTCATATCTATTTTGAATCCAGGAATATGACAGTATAAACATTGCATATCTCTAGCTTAATTTCAAATCTGGACTTCAAAGACAAAATAGCCTCCCTCAATCGACAAAGGGAAGCCATTTGACTATTCTATTGATTGTTACTTTCAATAGTTATAAATCAACAATTAGTCCTTGTTAAGTAAAGATAGCCATGTCAGATGGGATATTTATTGATCATTATCGAGAAAATGTTGATCAAATCCGAACTTATAAAAAACAAGCTGTGGCATACAAGTTACGCTCGATCCATATAACCAGTTATTTTTAGTTGATTCAGAATATCGTTGACCTTAGCTTTAGTTGCATTTATGAGTATTTGTTTTTAAGTCTATCGGATCAAGTTTATTGTCCATATCGCTATTCTAGAGCGCGTAACAAAATTCTCACATCCGGGAATTTGCAGCGATTTTGATTTTTTTTCTGATTTTGATAATCGAAATTCAATAAATAATAATGATATTAGTCACGGCTTATGTATTATGAATAAAGGCCATAAACTAACCCGCATTATAATTATATGAAGAGAAAACAAAAGGTATATTGCCTGCTTCTTGCCTGTATTCTGGCTTTAGCAGCAAGTTGCCAAAAGGAGCTATCGCTCCGGAGTGAAATGCCCGAAAATGAGCTCGTAAAAAAGGCACAGGCATTTATTACACTTCAAAAAAACGCTAATTCAAACATGGATTTTAAAAGCCTTGATTTTGATTGGAAACGCAGATCAATAGCTAAAAACAAACAAGGTAATGATGTCCTGTTCATCCCCATCGCGAATCGGATGAAGAGCGGAAAGGAGTATTTGGAGTTTACCTACCTTATTGACTACAAAGGCCAAGAGATTACTTCTTTCAAGCAGTTCCTGGGTAGCTTTAATAATGAGACCCTTCAGCTAACTGTTCTTGCACTGGACGGATCACAGATCACATCAGGAACATATGACAATGATAAGGGTATGTTCAGGCCAGAGATCAAACCGGATATAATTAAAAAACGGTCAAGCACAAAGGCTAATTTCACAGAGCGGGAGCTGGTTACAACCCAGCGGCTCGCCTGCCCCGCAAACCTATATTTTAATCCCGCACTGAAAAGCTGTGACCAGAGAGCAAACATTGAGGACGACTGGGCATCACAGTATTACATGCTGTATACTTACAGTGATGGATCGTACGAACTTGGACCTGATAGCCGGGAACTGGAGGAAGTGGAAGTTCCTCCCCCAACGAACCCGAATAATCCGGGCGGCGATGGTAATACTACCCCTCCAGGTGGTAGTGGCGGCGGCGGTGGCACGCCGGTAACGCCTGGTGGTGGAAGCTCCGGCACCAATCCTACGCCGGACCCTATGGCAATCAAAAAAACACCCTGCGATGCCATGGCACTTGCTAACAGGATCAACAGTGATCTCCGTGTAAAAAGAATCGTTGATTCGATCAAGAATAAGGGTAAGGAATTTGGTGCATATATTTCATTTGCTGATCCAGAAAATGCGAATAGTATAAAGTTTGGAACCATCTATGAAGGACAACATTCAAAGATCACGATTAATCCTCGCTGGAATGCGAATGAAGGATACCATCTTGGTTTTATCCACAATCATCCGGAAGGGAATGCACCAAGCCCTTCCGATATATTTGCCATTCTTCATAACCTGGAACAGATGAAGCAGGATGTGAGTGCATCACAACTAACAAACTATATCAATAACTTCAATTCTATTGTGGTCAGTGGCGGTAATATCTATACCATATCAATAAAAAATGCGCGGTATGCTGGCTATGCTAAAACCGGATATAATAAAGAAAAGATCGCAGCCAGGCATAAGAAATTAGCAGAAAGATATGCTACCAAACAAGCTGGTCAGTCCCTAACTGCAGAACAAATACAAGAGGCGGGAGAATATGCGCTCCTCAAACTTTTTGGTGAAGAGATTAGTATAACCAAGCAACAGATCGGTGTTGATAATAGTAACAGGAATTTATCAACTTCTGGCTTTAGTATTGTAAAATCAAATCCATGTAATTAAATTTAAAAGATGATCAATAAACTATTTTTTTCGACAATACTTTTCATGTGCAGTATAGCATTGAAAGGTCAGGAGGCGACTGCTGTGGTAACGAGCAGTTATATAAAGGTAACTAACCGGATGTATGATGTAGATTCGGTAAATATGGCACGAAATAAGATCTACAAACTTTTCCGCGGTGAAGACCATCCTTATCAGTATGATGAGATAGATGATAACATAGCATTTTACAAGGTTTATGACAAAAAGACCCCTCCTGTCGAAATCGGTGTTTTGAAGGTCCGGACGGATCATTCTGATTTACGGAACAAGGTTTTTGCCACTGAGTTTAATAATTACGTAAAACTCATTACATCAGACGATCCAAGGGAGCAATTTCAGATTGAGCTTGTAACATCTGATAGTACCAATGCCGGCTATATAATTGACAATGCCGATAATTCCATCTACTTCCTAGTTATAGGTAAAACTACACCGGGTTTTTTCTGGGCCACATTAGAGGCACATTTACCAAGCGGCACTGCAAGGCAGACATTTGCCGCAGATTTTATTAAACAGATAAAGTTTAAATAAAGCTTATTGCCTCAATTCCTTATAGCGTCAGGCCAGCAAGAAAAACTTGCCGGCCTTCTTTATGCAGTTTATTGAAGACTGGTTAAGGCTGCCGCCGCACACAGCAGCTGTTGTCTTATTGAAAGCTGAAAAGGATCTTTTGTTTAAATTTGTAACGCTTCGGGAAGATGGAATCCTGCTACAGGGATCCATGCCCCTTTTGTTTGATCCCTATACTGTTCAAATCAATGAAATTGCAGAAATCTGCAAGTTTTGCTACCTTACCTGCAAGGAGATACCCGAACCTCGAACTGATCTGAATATCGTGTTGAGGGAACTGAAAGATCTGCCATCAACAGTTATCGATAAAAAACATTAAATTCATAATTTATGGAGGTTATTAAATCGGACGGAGACCATATAAAGATCATATTGAAAGAAATTTCTGTGAAAGATGCTAAGTCATTTAACCGATTGTATTTTGGAGATGAATCAGCCAATCAGGATCGGAAAACGGATGAGGAGCATATGAATCCGGTACAGTTTACAGAACATATTCTATCTCTTTGTGAGGAACTCTACAGTATACGAACTGTGGAAAATGAGAATATAGTTATTGGTGACTGCGCCTTACACCACTGGAACCAGGAAGAAAAGAAAATTGAGATTGGTGGTTCTCTGCTGCCCGAATATTGGGGAAAAGGAATAATGTCTGCAGCTTTTGAGTTGTTGATAGCATTGGCAAAAGAAAAGTACCAGGTAAATGTATTGGTAGCAAAGACGGAAATAACGAATCTTAAAGCACTGAAATTTGCTGAAAAATTGGGTTTTCAGAAGATGAGTAGTGAAGGAAATATCATTGTTCTTGAAAAACGGGTTTTATAGTATATTTATATCCAGAATAATCCTAAAAAAAGCTTTTCTAGGGTATCCCCTTTTTGATAATAACCTAATAACTGGACTGCTGCATAAGTTCCGTTTTGTAAAGCTGTAATTTCAGCCGCGGCTATGCCTCGTATAGCTGCCATTGTCTCCCTAACTAGAAATTGATTTGCTGTATTCTTTTGTTTTTATGTGTATAGCAAAGTATGGCTGGGGTCGTGGCGATCCGAGGAAATCAAGGTGTATGTAAGCGGTATCGGGGAGATACCGAAAAATGTACATTCAATAATAGATGCGGTATCTTTGTGGATACCGCATCTGCTAAAGTTGTCCTTGTCTGTTCATTTTAACACAAAAATATTGCGACAGAAATTAGCAATCCTATACGCGAGCATTTCTATGTTGCTCGATAGGAAATTCGAATTCTAAAAGTTCCGGTTGCTGTTGGTTGCGTTGACGGTTCAACTAGAAGGGTATTCAGCAAATTAGGATTAATAGTACCACCATTTTGATAAGTCTCCTTGACTGTTGCGGAACCATTAACATAGGTCAGTGTCCCTAAATCTATATTATTCACATAGGCATTGTTATTCAATGAGTTACCTATTTTTAACCTCGCTCCAGACAGATCTCCTTGTTTTTCGATGATCTGTACCGCATAGATTAAACCACCAAACTCCAACAAACTTTCTTGAATCCATGATCCAATTGAAAGGCCTTCATTCGCTCTGACAATAGGTGAGATATATTCCCTTTCTTCAAGGCTACCATAAACGCCCTTTCCTGCCATTGGCGATTTAATCGACCGGAATAGATTCCGGCCGCCCAATGCAGCGATCAATCCCTGATTGGCCATATGGTCGCCGCTAAACTTGTAGAGTGCATTTGAGGGTCCCCTAACAATTTTATTTCCATATTCCGATATATTATCCTTTGTTTCGCTTGTAGGATCATTAAACATAAAGTTTATCACTGGAACAAAGCTCTGGTTAAAATAATTATTTCTGATCTCAGTAGTCTGTACACGACCGATTAATAGAACGCTATCCTGTGCAGTGCTAGGGATTACACCCTCGGATACGGTTGTCATAAAATTATTAGACACTGTACCTGCTGCCAAACCAAATCTTGCTCCTAAAGAGAGGTGCAAGCTGGCTGTCTCGGAATAATTGTTGGATACAACATAACCATTGATACTGCCATCGTTGGGTTTGTCCGTACCGCCCAAAACAATAGCTTTGCCGTTGATTTCAAGTATATTGTTTTGAACAGATATATTTTGAGCTAGCCCAATAGCTATACCCGTGCCATATTGTCCAGCGGAAACTGTGTTTCCATGAACCTGAAATCCATTCATATTGTCCAATGCGAGCAACGCATACGAATTGTTACCAGCTGCCCCTAGCCAACAGCCCCTGACCTCTGCCCGATATGAGTAGGTCATATAGATCCCGGTAGCATCAGGTGAAGTAGAACGAATACGACAGTCTATAGCTTGAAAGTTAGTACTACCTAAAATATGTACACCATCTCCCGGGCCATTGTTAACAATAACCATCCGATCAAGAGTGACATAACTAATGCGAGGTGCAGCAAATTCAACCTTACCATTAACCAGGGTAATACCACTACCCGAGATAAAAACAGGCTCCGACATTGTGGCCACTAGTCCCTGTTGGACAGCGGAGCTATTTCTATTATGCTGATAGTCACCTCTATGGATTTGATTAGTTTTGCTTCGCAACGATCGTGTAATTTTATATTCTACAGGCGGCGTAGGATAATATACATTTAATCCGGTATCAATAGCATTTTGTATAAATTGGGTATCATCTTGCTGCCCATCTCCCTTTGCACCAAAGTAACGTATATCAACCTCAGCTCTATAGACTGATTCGAATTTCAATCCTGATGTTTCAATAATATCACCGCCATTGTCCGTTCGGGAAGAACTACTTTTATAATAAAATACTGAACTTGGTAAATCGCCTACCCGATAATACCCCAATAGCTGGATTCCCTCATAAGTTCCGTTTTGTAAAGCCGTAACCTCAGCAGCAGATAAGCCTTGCATATCCGCCATTGTTTCTTTAACTAAAAATTGATTTGCCATATTCTTGTATTTTTATGTGTATAGCAAAAGTATGGCTGTTACGGAGGCTATCCGAGGAAAACAAGGGGTATGTAAGCGGTATACGGGAGATACCGAAAAGTATTTATTGGATTGTCTGCTTTTCAAAATTATAGAACGCCCATGTCAAACAAAACATGGAATATCCTTGCGAATATTCCATTTCTCTAACGGCTCAATATCGTTAACTTGATTGTTGACCACTCGCTCGATCGGACTCTAATTTGGCATTAAGTTGGGTTTTATTGGCATTGACCAACGGAATTAAATCTGAATTAATCCAAGAGACCAAACCCGCGACATCTGTAGCTGTTGTATTCGAAAGATTCGCATTTGAGACATTTGCAACAGCGGATGACTGACTGAAAAAATAGTTATTGACTTCCTCTCTCCAAACACCCCGTAGATATTTGAATTTCAAAAAAATGTACTTACTAAACGGAAGATGAGCTAAAGCCCGTTTCGTATTTTCAGACAGATCGTATTCGGCAGAGAAAGTAACATTCATCTGCCCAGTAGGTGTAGAATTTAACAGAATCAACTCGAGTTCCGCACCGTTTTTACTATTTGTTGGCGCGGTAATATTTAATACTCCTACAGTATCTACCCTAATAAAAAAGGGATTTCGCTCGTTGGAAATATTATTAGGTGTAAATGAACTACTATTCACAATCTCATAGTCAAAATAGTTGCGATTGTTTAAATTCGGCCTAAAGTTATCTTCAACTAATACATTCCCGACAATAAATCTATTGGAAAAGGATGCATCAAATAACGGTACCTTACTTTTAGGATTTTTGATTGTACATGCCGGAAGTCCACCATAGCCGGCGACAGTATTGAATGCAAAGCCAGTAGAACTGGTGAAAACCGTAGAATCAAAGACAATAGCATCTCTAGCCACAGTTTGATTACCGGACAGGGAATTTTGGTTGACCTGTTGTGTTTCATCATTGAACGAATAAAGGGAAAAAGGTTTACTCGTACCTATCCTGACATTGTAATTGACAATACCTTTGTTATTTTGTGTTCTTGCATTGAAGACATCATCGATCCATAGATCAGTCGTACCAGTAAAATCATTAGATTCAAGAATCACATTGACTGGAGTAACGCGCTGTGTTGCCACCACTCCAGGATCGCCTGCGATACCTACACCGTTGTTTTGAAAGCGGTTGTGTACTATTGAAATATTCTCCACCTTGTCGAAACCTGTCCGTAGTTCATCTACCCCATATCTTACAGTTAAAGCTCTGGTAAGCGGATCCGTTGAATTTCCAATTGTATTATTGAATATCTCAAGATTACTGCTGTTGATCAGATAGACATCTCGCGTCTGCTGTGATTGGTTAGTATTTCCATTTCTTTGGATAAAGCTATTTTTTAACTTCATATTATTAGAAAATCCTGAAATCCCCGCAGTGTGATTATCAACGATAGTATTACCATCTATTTCTACATCATCACAATAGTATGGACGTATTCCCACAGAGAATTTCTCTACGCTTACATTTGTTATCACCAAATGGGAAGATTCGGAAAACCATAATCCCGCATACTCATTGTTGTTGGGTTTTGCAGGATCGAATCCACCATGCAATCGAATATTATCTACTACCACATCATTAACTGCTATACCGACAAAAAGAGCAATGGACTGATTGCCAGTCTTGGTTATCAATGAAGCATTACCTTGTATTTTTAACCCTGATTTTAGATTAATCGACCCAAGTACCTTATAAGTATTATTATCAATAGAAATGCATTTGATTTGAACGGTGTCAATACATTTCTGAATAAAAATCGTATTGTCCAAATTTTGCGGTGCTGCTCCAAAATATCTGATATCGACACTGCCTACGAAATTGTGCATGAGCTTAATTCCACCTACTTCAATGAGGCTTCCACCGTTATCCGAACCCGGGTCAGGAGTGGTTGGAGCAAGATAATAATTAATCGGTGCTGGTGTATCCCCTTTCTCGTAATAACCTAACAGCTGAATTCCCTCATAAGTTCCGTTTTGTAAAGCTGTAATTTCGGTAGCAGATAAGCCTCGCATAGCTGCCATCGTCTCTTTGATTAAAAATTGATTTGCCATATTCTTTTATTTAAATGATATGGGTAAAAGTATGGGGATTAAGGGGGCTATTTGAGGAAAACAAGGTGTATGTAATCGGTACACGGGAGATACCGAAAAGTATACTACTCGCTTCATCGTTCAGAGCTAGTGTGGCGGATTTTAAAAACAAGAGTTAATTAAAACAAAGAGCTTCCCGGCAAAGGGAAGAAACATAAAAAGGTTATTTTTAATAACTATCTTGCCTTACTTTATACCATCAGATGGGGTAAGATCCTCTCAGTTGTGTGCCAAAAGTTGTAACTGACATGAGGAAATGTTTGATATGTGCTCCGTCTTGACCGCCAAAAGTGAGGAAGCATCAAATATAAGCGAAACCACTGCCCATGCAGCAATTAATTTTTCTTTAGAAAAATATTTTCACATTTTTTAGAACAACTTTTAAATTCAACCGTCATTACATTATATAACAAATATTTTGTAACTTTATTAAAAACTGATTAAGTAACTTTATGAGAAGATTCCTTTTATTAATCACCACTATTATGGTGATAATTGGTTGTAAGGACCAAAACGACTCATTTATTGAAAACAATAAGGTAGACGATATTAGCTTATTACGAGCTGATTTTGAAAAGCAGACGGGTTACGACAAGTCAAAGGTGTACCTGCTAACCCCAGCATTCAGAACTAGAATTAATTGGGATAAAACAGTCGAAAAACACAAAGATACTATTTTAATTGCTGTGACAGTGTTAGATACCGTTCGCTTTCCCATCAATGGAATGCAAGTCGATTTGAAAAATCGTGTTATATTAAAAGCAGTTCGCAATAAAGACTCTAAATGGAACTATTCAGCAGTTACCTTTGTTCCAACAAATCTTTCAAAAGGTTATTCTGGACTAATTATTTCACGATCAATATCGAAGGGCATTGAAAAAATCGATTATTATAGCGAAGGTGCAATTTTAAATAATGATACCGGTATACGTAGGAAATTTGCCGTTAGGACTTCTAAAAGTAATTCAGGGTTGCGAGCCAAATGTATTTATGGATATGTCAACGGTATGTTGAATTTTGTAAGCTGTGATAACCCTCCAGATATCACTGGTGGTGGATCATCTAATAACGACACTTATGGCGATCCAGATGATTTTGAACAAATGCCAGTTTTTGATGAAGGATCTAATGAGCCTGTGGAGCAGTATATTATAACCAACAACTGTCAGAACCCGTGTTTAAAAAACACCGTTGATGCAATAATTATGAGTAATGTACAATCTGCCACCCAAGAGGCCTTATTAAGTGCATTCAAATTGAATCAAGATTTCAATTTGAGCTTTTACGAAGCTACTAATTTACCTCATTTGCGAGGCGGGACTGCGACATTAACAAGGTACTCTACTAGGCCAGATGGGACATTTTCTAATATGGATGTTAGGATAGATTTAAATGTGAATGAACTGCCAAGTGCTTCGAGAGAATATGTAGCTATGGTAGCACTACATGAAACAATCCACGCTTATCTTTATACTAAAGGTTTTTTTGATCAATACGGAAAACAGAGCGTAGAACAACACGATATGATGTGGTCAAGTTATATAAACGTTATAGCTGGTTACCTAAATAATACATATGGTATGGATATTAACGAAGCTAAAGTATTGGCTACAGATGGTTTGCAAAATACTTTTCAAAGTAAGATAGAAGATTCTATTTATAAAACCTTAAATAACACTACTGGTATTCCTTCAGATAGAAGAGCAATACTCGCGACCGCTTACAGGTCTGGAACAAAAGGTACCACTTGCAAATAAAGGCATTATGAAAAAGAATATCATAGTTTTCATGAATATAGTATTATTCAATTTTTTAGTGAGTTGCGCTACTACCGTAAATATAGGAGATGTAGGAAAATACTCATACAAGTCTAAAAATGATAAATCCCTAGAAAAAGACAAAGTTGGGATTTCAATCCAGCTTTTCGATTTCCAATCAAAAAAAGAGATTGATATTTCTGATGTAAAACCCCTTCCTGGTATACTTCGAGATAGTACATTCAATTCTAAGTTATTTCTTTTTGATAAAAATGATGTTCCTTTGCGAATTGATGTAAAGAAACGTGGCAAAGCCGCTATTCCAATCATTCCAAAGTTCGGTAGCAAAAACTTACTGATTTTCAAATTATACCTGGTCTCCTCTGAGCCGGGAATTTTATAACCCTTCTAAACACGCTCAATATGCCGAAGAAAATAAATTATCTTTGGCATTGTTGTATACACAGTTATAGCTGCATTTCCAGATCGTTAATAAGAAGTAGGAAATAAATTACCGTCTTTGAATGATAGATCTATAATCCTAGCCGACTACGAGCTTGTTACATAGGGAAAAAATGGCAATAAAAACTATAAATATGAAGAAATTTTTCTTAATTACGGGACTGTTTTTATTTATCTCTTTAACTGTTTGTGGCCAAAAGAATGATGATTTTCCGTCATTTGAAAAGCTGTATTCTAGTCTAGCTGTACATTTCAAATATCCTGAAGAACTTAAAGACCATTGCATTCCAACGATTACGTTAATGAAGCTTCAATTTGACAATGACGGCGAAATACTGGATATTGTGTTCTCTGATAGTGCGCATCCTTTATTTGTTGACTATATGCAAAAAATAAGGGATGATCTTGATTTCAAGAGTATTTATACAGATCTCAAAAATAAAGGATATACTTCCAAAACAGTGTTAATACCTTTTCAAATTGATTCGGAGAAGATAGGAGAATGTATATCGACAATTTCATCCGCTGATCTTAAAAAAGTTTACCTTTTTTCGGGAAAACCATCTTCTGGTGAGTATTTTCTTTATCCATCTATTTATTTCAGGATTGTAGTAGGAAGAACTAATATTTAGATATAATCGCCTTCAAATATGGGGGTATGACTATTCGGCCCATCATTGTGGATATTGGCCATAGCGGTATAATCGTACTCCACGACCTCATAGACGAATTTTGGCAACTTGTTCAAAGAATTGTACAACATGGTATTAGGATGCCTAAAATATTCCTTTCCATCACAATGTAATTTATTGCATTATTTTAAGATCCCGAAATACCTTTTTGGTAATTTCCTTCCTACAGCTAGAAAAATCTGATCTATTGAATTTACGGTCCTGTATAAGTCGTGTCGCGAAGAAATAGACATTTTGATCAGATTCAAGGTATCCTACCCACCATCCTGTGTTCGTATTGTGCTCCCTTGTCCATCCAGTTTTTGACCGTATTATAAAGTTTTTATCTTTCTCTGTTATCATTACCTTTTTGACAATGTCCATGTTTCGATCGGAAAAAGGTAAATTCCCATCATATAGTCGTTTCAAAAATTCAACCTGATTGATAGGAGAAATACCCATCGCTCCAAAATTCCAAAAATCTTGTCCTTTTTCAGTTAGATCGACATTTCCATAGCCGGATTCTCCTAAAAACTTTTGGTAGGTAGATCTGTCTATTTTCTTTGCAAGCTCAATAAAAGCCCAGCCTGCGGACACCTGAAAAGCTTCTTTTACTGAAATATCTCTGTAGATATCGGGACGATAGCCATATTTAATGGTATCTATTGATCCCGGCCATTTCACCACAGCATTTTCGTCTTTGATCGTATTTGTCTCTAATGCAATGAGCATATTTATGATCTTAAACGTAGATGCAGGCACCCTTTCAATCTTGCAATCCGATGTATCGGATACAAACCAGATGTCATTTCCATTATCATAAATAGCTATAGTCCCGCTTACCCCACACTCCTTAAAATACCCCTGAATATTGGGCATTACAATTTTCGTACCTTTCGAAAATATCTCTTTTATCTGTCCATTTACCCCAGAAATATAAAAGGCAGCCACAAACATCAACAGTGTAATCCTTAATATCATCTTTATAAAATAGTTATCGGAACCGAAAAATTCTTACTGTATTTAATCATTCAGTCTTCTTTTCAAGCCCATACAGGATAAGTTAATAATATTTTTCTAAATCATTACCTTTGAACCACTATGCTGCAAGTAACCTGTGCGATTATAGAACACGCCAATAAAATACTGATCTGCCAACGGTCGGCTTCAATGAAACTTCCATTGAAATGGGAGTTCCCGGGTGGCAAGATCGAAACCGGAGAATCTAAAGAAGAATGCCTACGCAGAGAAATCAAAGAGGAACTCCATATTGATATTAATATACATAGCGCACTAACGATGGTAGAGCACCACTACGCCGACTTTTCGCTGCGGCTCTACCCTTTTGTATGCAGCCTAAAATCAGGAGAAGTAAAAGCGCTGGAACATGCCCAGGCGATATGGGTAGATGCTGCTCAATTAAGAAACTACGACTGGGCAGAAGCTGACCTGCCTATTGTGGAAGAATATTTAAACAAAAAAGCTTCCCTCTAACCGGCATAGGGAAGCAATTTGATAATTTTTTTTCAAATAAAAGGCTCCCTTATTGGTTAATAAGAGAGCCTTTTTGGCTAGTCGCCCACTATCGTTAAATGGCATTAAGTTCCAGCTTCTTTATCGGTAAAAATCTGGACTCCTGCTTTCTTTTCAATTAGCTGTAGCGGATATAGTTCAGGATTATATACACCATTAAGAACTTCATTCAAAGCATTTTTCTTGGATTTACCAAATGTAACAATCAGAATATTTTCAGCTTTATTGATAATAGGTTCAGTCAAAGTAATTCTGAACATTGCCTGTGGCTTTAGGTAGTAGGCATCAACCCATTTTTCTTTTTCATGTAAAATCTTTTCACCTGGAAACAGAGAAGCTGTGTGGCCATCATCTCCCATTCCTAAAAGGATGAAATCAAAAATACCTTCATCTCCCAAAACATTTCTGATTTGAGTTTCGTATTCTTTAGCGTAATTTTCAGGCTCAATCCCCTCCTTATACATGGGGAAAATCTGATTTTTATTGACTGGAACCTTATTCAAAAGTACGTCCCAAGTCATCTTAAAATTACTTTTCTCATCTTCAAGAGGAACCCATCTTTCATCTACCCAAAAAAAATGGATTTTGTTCCAAATTATTTTATCTGCGTACGCGGGAGTAGCTAATAAGCTAAAAATGGCTTTCGGTGAAGAGCCACCACTCAACGCGACCACAAATTTATCATGCTTCTGGATTGCTTTTTTCGAAAGCTCAACAAATGTGTCTGCTGCTTTTTTATATAACGCATCCAGATTATCAAATATCGTAATATTCATTTTCTTTTCATTAGATTTTAAACCCACTGATGTCCCTGCCGCTCTACCAGTGCATCACTGTCATCAGGTCCCCAGTCTCCTGAAGCATAATTTGGGAAAGAGGGGTCTTTGGTTTTTTCCCAGGTTTCCTGAATCGTTTTTATCACATCCCAAGCTTCTTCTACCTGATCAGAGCGCATAAACAGTGTAAGGTCTCCCACAAGTGCTTCCAATAAAAGAGTTTCATAAGCCTCCGGAGTATCGGTCTGACAGGCAAAATTATCGAAAATCATCTCCACAGGTTTAAGCGCCAAAGACAAGCCTGGTTTTTTAGACATAAACTGCAACCTGATGTCCATTTGTGGCTGGATATTAATAACCAATCGGTTAGCCGACAGAAGCGAGGTGCTTTCTGAAAACATAGAACTTGGAAGGGGCTTAAACTGTATCGTTATATAAGAATGCTTTTCTTTCATCTTCTTCCCGGTACGAACATAAAAAGGAACATCCTCCCATCTTTCATTATCCAGATAAAACTTAATCGCGACAAATGTTTCGGTATTGGAATCAGGAGCAATTCCCTCTTCCTGGCGATAGCCATTTACTTTTAGCCCATTTACTTTGCCTCGTCCGTACTGTCCTCTTACCGCATAATGATCTACTTTTTCGGGAGAAATCCTACGGATGGATTTTAAAACATCAACTTTACGATCCCTGATCTCTCCCGATTCAAGTGAAGCCGGAGGTTCCATAGCGACCATACAAAGAATTTGCAAAAGATGGTTCTGAATCATATCGCGCAAAGCGCCTGTCTGCTCATAAAAACTGGCTCTTGTTTCCACTCCTACTTCTTCGGCAACTGTAATCTGCACCGATTCTATATGTCTGTGATTCCAAAGAGGTTCAAAAATTGAATTTCCGAACCTGAACGCCAAAATATTCTGAACGGTTTCTTTTCCTAAATAATGATCGATACGATAAATCTGTTCTTCTTGAAAAGTTTGTGAAAGAAGATTATTTAGCGCAATGGCAGATTCTTTATTGTGACCAAAAGGTTTTTCGATAATAATTCGGTCTGTTGCAGGATCAGATGCTATTGACGTATTTTTAAGATGATTTGAAATGACCGATACAAAGTTTGGTGCAATCGACAAATAGAAAAGTCTGTTTCCCCGCATTCCGTACACTTTATCAAAATTTTCCAGTTTCTGATATAAATTCTGATAAGAGCTTTCTTCATCAAGCTGATGCTGAAAATAGCTGATGTGAGCCTGAAAACCAGCCCAGTCTTCCTTGGTTACCGTCTTCCTGGAAAAACTCTCCAGACTTTCTTTAATATAGGCTCTGAATTTTTCATCCGTATTTTCGGCTCTTCCTAAAGCTAAAATATTAAAGCCTTTTGGCATTCTGCCATCGATATATAAATTGTAAAAGGCAGGAAAAAGCTTTCTTTTTGCCAAATCCCCTGTTGCACCAAAAATAACGATCGTTGTTGGATGCAGGACTGTATTGTCACTCATTGTTAGACTTAGTTATTTAGGTTTTGCCATGACGTATGAAAGACTCCTTCTCTGTCCGTTCTTTGGTAAGTGTGTGCACCAAAATAATCACGCTGCGCCTGAAGCAGGTTCACAGGTAAAGATGCTGTGGTATAAGCTTCGAAATACCCTAGAGCCGACTGAATTCCCAAGCTTGGAATTCCGTTTGATACAGCAAAAGCAGCTGTTTTTCTTAATGAAGAAATTTTATCTTTTACAATTTCTGAAATTTCCTGATCCAATAAAATATTAGATAAGTTCTCGTCTTTTGAATAAGCCAGATAGAATTTTTCCAATAAAACCGAACGGATGATACATCCACCCCTCCAGATTTTAACAACATCTTTTAACGGAATTTCAAACTGATATTCTTCAGAAGCTTTTACCAATAATGCCAAACCTTGAGCATAACTGATTAAAGTAGATAAATACAAAGCATCTCCCACTTCTTTGATGAACAATTCTGTATTTTCAGGAATATTTACGTCTTCTTTAGCATATAATTGAGAAGCTTTCACGCGCTCATCTTTGTAAGCAGATAAAATTCTTGATGTTACCGCAATATCGATGGTTGGAATAGATACCCCAACTTCCATAGCCTCTTGGGAGGTCCATTTTCCGGTTCCTTTTGCTCCTGCTTTATCTAAAATCCTGTCGACAAGAAAACCGTCTGTTACATCATCTTTTTGCTGGAAAATATCTCTTGTTATTTCAATAAGGAAAGAATTCATCTCGCCTTCATTCCATCTTTTGAAAACTTCATACAATTGTTTATTGTCAAGATTAGCTCCTTTTCTCAGTAAATCGTATGCTTCACTGATTAATTGCATGATGGCATATTCAATACCGTTGTGAACCATTTTAACATAATTCCCTGCAGCTCCTTTCCCCATATAAGCGGTGCAGGGCTCCCCTTTTACTTTTGCTGAAATCACTTCCAGCATAGGCTTCACCAAATTGAAAACTTCCAAATCTCCACCCGGCATAATACTCGGTCCTCTTCTTGCGCCCTGCTCGCCTCCGGAAACTCCCATTCCCATAAAATGAAGGTCTTTAGAAGCTAAATCAGCTATACGTCTCTCGGTATCTTTGAAATAAGAATTTCCCGCATCAACGACAACATCTTTTGGACTCAGAAGCGGTGTTATGCTCTCAAGAACAGCATCAACCGGTTTGCCTGCAGGAACCATCAAAATAACTTTTCGCGGACTGTCTAAACGCAACACAAATTCCTCCAGAGAAACAGTTCCAACAACCTTTGTACCTGAAGCCACTCCTTTACGAAGTTCTATTACCTTTTCTTCATCTAAATCGAATCCTACGACAGAGAAACCATTATCGGCAATATTGTAAAGCAGATTTCTTCCCATTACCCCCAGACCAATGACCCCGTAATTATACTTTTCCATTCTTACTTAAAGTTTATTTATAAATCAAAATTACTGAAATGCACGCCAGTAAAAAAATTATTGAGTGCTGCTTTCACAAATATTTTTTAGGCGAAACAGCATGGGCTTTGATATTGTTATCTCTTAAAGATTAATAAAATGTGGGAAGTTTGACATTCAAAGCTTATCAATAGCATGAATTACAAACAATAAAGAATATTACTATGTCATTATTTTCAAACGATTTGAGCAAAGAACCCGTATTTGACGGCATTGGTTACGAACCTTCTTTTTTTTCAAGAAAGGCGATGGTTACGACCAAGACAAACTACAGCAAAAAAAAGTACAGTGATGTCAACAAGGACACCCGAAAAAAGATTCTTGTGCTTTGTACAGAAGAGCGCTATATGACCATGAAAAATGGGAAGAAATTTTCAACGGGTAATCATCCGGTCGAAACACTGGTTCCCATTCTTCATTTCGAACAGGCTGGATTTGAGGTTGACTTCTACACCCCGACCGGTAATCCTGTAAAATTTGAAATGTGGGCTATGCCCTATGAAGATGAAAACATCGGTAAAATCCTCGATAAGTATAATACGCAATTTTCAAACCCGCACAACCTGCGGGATTTTATAGCTGATACGAACAAAGGATATGTTGACTACGTGGCCGTTTTTATCCCAGGCGGACATGGCGCAATGCTCGGACTACCTGAAAATAATGATGTAAAAGAACTGATCAAATGGGCAGTAGTAGAAGATAAATATCTATTGGCAATCTGCCATGGCCCGGCAGCACTCTTAAGCGCAGCAGATTGTGGCGATGCTGAGTTTCCCTTCAAGGGGTATAAGATCAATTCGTTTCCTGATGAAATGGACAAGACTTTACCAGAAAGTGGATACCAGCCGGGTGAGATGCCCTGGTTTTATGGCGAAAAACTCAAACAACTTGGGGTTGAAATTTTGAATAAAAAAATTGCCGGCGATTGTCACGTAGACAGAAAATTGATCACTGGGGATAGCCCATTAGCGGCTGATAAATTCGGAAAACTCTGCGCGGATGAACTTCTCGCCCATGAAAAATCAAAAGTGGAAAATGGATAGGCAGCGGAGGCCAAAATTGGACCAGTACAAATTATTCTATTTTGTGTCTTTTTTAGGATAGATGTTTAGCTTGATAAACCAATGCTTCAAATGAAGGAATGGCCTATACAAAAAACCATCAGATACATGAAGTATCTGATGGTATGCATATTGAACGTAAAATACCTATTCATAAGTCACTTCAACGAACTAAAGGAAATTCTGATATTCTTAAAGTCGTACAACCATATGGAATTAAACTGATTTCTTCCACATTGCCTGTACCCCTACTTATAGAAAATGGTAATGGGCCTGCCATCTCATTATACAAATTCCAGCTTACGATTTCTTTGGCTTTTGTCTTGATTTTGATGGGGGCATATTCTTTATTCCAGAAAAATTTAGACTTCTGTTTATTGTGGTCAATGATTACTTCAAAATGATCATTGATATTTTCTTTCTTAAAGTCTAAGATGCCGTAATTCCATTTTGTCGGCGAAGTAACCTCATGATAATGACTACCAAACTGTACTTTATCATTTTCAGTAAATTCCTTTTTCACCCAATTCTCCTCCATTTCCAGACCGTATACAAGTGGCCCTCGCTCCACAGCAATCGAATTTTCGAACCATCGGCTAGTTTCAATTTCCATCGGAAGCTTCAATTCCACGAGATCTCCGCTCTGCCACTTTCTATTTATTACAGCAATAGCTCCAGATTTGTGTACTTCGATTTGTTTACCGTTGACACTGAGCATAGGCTGTTTCGACCAAGATGGTATACGGATGTGAAATGGGAATTCAACCTCTCCCAATGTTTTATCCGGAAAATTCACCGAAAATTTAATAACATCATCCACAGGATAGTAAGTTTCTTGCGTAATATGTACAACATGTTGTCCTGTACCAACACTGGCGACCACTTCTGAAGGAGAGAATAGCAATGCAGCGATACCTTTATCGGCCGTTGCGTACCAAAGGTTTTGCGTAAACTTTGGCCATCCTTGGTGCATATTGGAAAAACAACATGGATATCCTGAGAGTGTACCATAGCAGATGTCGGTTCCTTCGTGATGGGCATCTTCGTAAAAATTGCGTGTATGACGGGTAATGGCAACCTGATTGGCCTGCTGAAAATACTGCTTATCCATAAAATCATCACTTATCTGTGAAGGAAGCGCATTGAATGCAATCCGTTCTATATGATCAGCAAAGCCTACATCACCTGTAATTTCCAACATCTTTTCTAACGAATACATAAGCTCAACGGCCGAGCAAAGTTCAGAACCCTGCGTAGGATTGTTACCATGTAACCCCTCATCGCCTCCAAACATTCCTTGCGGTTGTCCATTGTACTTCCTTATGTCAGCTAGCCCTCTTTTGACAGCTTGATAATACATACTGTCCGGCTTTTGCTGATAATAGATAAGTGGTTCCTTTAAACCTTGCGCCAGGTTAACACAATGAATTGAATTGAACTGACTTAGTTTATTACTGTTCAGAAACATATCAACAAAATCATAACTTTGTTGATGGAGCAGATTACCTAAATCCAGTAAAAATTGTTCACCTGTAATATTATAAAGCCAATAGACAGCTTGCAAATTATCTGCAGCCCGGTATTTTGCCCAGAAGGTCCAGTTATCAAGCGGTTTGACAGGCAGCTCTTTCAATTGGTATTTGAAGTAATTGGAAAAAAAACTAACTACCCGGCGATCTTTTGTGGCGGAATAATATTGTTGCAGAATCTTTAGTACCACCATTCTTGGCCACCAATCTGCGGCATTATCACGTTGGATTCCAGATTCATTGGGATAATCTTTGGCGGGTCCAAAGTTTCCGTCCTTTCGCTGACTTCCTAAAATTGACTCTATCCATGGCCGGACCTTATCCTTAAGCTGCTGATCATTTAAGATATAAGCTAGAGGCAGCAAGCCATCTATCCAATACGGACCTCTTTCCCACTGATCACCATCTCCACCTAACCAACCGTTTCGCTTTCCCATAACCTGTGGATATAATTCATCCATTTTTCCTGTGGCACCTGTTTTTTGCCGTTCTAGCATCTCCAATAACCAACCCTTAGGCTTGATGCTGCCAATAGGCAGTTCGATATAAGGCTTCTCTATTAAGGGAAGCCTATTGTTAAGATAGGAATTACTGCTACCTGCCTGCTGTGAAAAAACAATGGACGGAACTGCAATCAATAGTGAAAATAAAAAATATCGCGTCTTCATGATCATGTTGTTTTATCTGCAAAATGCAGATTGTTGTGTAATTAAGGAGTATGTTGTTCTTATTTATAATTTGGATTCTGCTGCAAATTTGGATTGGAATTAACCACATCCTGCGGAATAGGATAAACAGCGCGAAAATCCTCACTAGCTTGATGCGACAGCCACTCAGCCTTGGTATAATGGCCAAATCGAATCATGTCACGTCTCCTAAAAGTTTCCCCGGCCAGTTCCCAGCCAAGTTCATCGTATAATCTCCCGAATTGTAACGGATAAGCCTTAACCTGCGGAGTTAAAATATAGTTTTTCACCAAACCGTATTTATATTGCGATGGAGCAAGAAGCTGTTGGCCTGTAACAACCGCTTTGGCAGGTGTATTTTTAAAGGCCCGTTGACGTACCTGAGTGACTAATTTAGCAGCTTCATCATTGCGGCCCATACGCAATAGACACTCGGCCTTCATAAGCAATACTTGCGCGTAACGAAAGATCACATAATCATTGCTTAAGGATGAACGGGCACCATTTTTAACTTCGTATTTTAAATAACGGAGCCCTTCGGCTTCACTGGTGAAAATCCCGTCCGGCATCCGGTTGACAAATACCAAAGGTTGCCCCATTTTGTCGTATGAACCTAATAATGGCGTACCATCAGCAGCGTATTGTGGTCCGGAAAGCCAGGTGGCCGCTAATCGCTCATCATCTTTATCGTAGGTATCAATAAATTGAGGAGTTCCTTTATAGGCCCCAGCGCCCCAAGGGCTACTTTGGAGATTGTAGGTACGCTGGTTAGCACCATGTAAAGCTGCCAAATGATAATTAAAGCCTTGGGCAAAGATCTCGTCAAAAGGAATGACAAAAATATTCTCCCCAGAACGTTCATTATTAGTTTTAAACGGATCACGATAATCGGGATCCAATACGTATTTTCCAGAAGCAATAATATCATCGGCTTCTTTCGAACAGGCTTCCCACTCAGGCTTCCCGGTATAAACCTCCGCGTTGAGATATACGTTTGCCAATAAGGCCTTGGCTGCCCAACGATTAAATCTTCCATAATTCGATCCGCTTTTTTCTGTTGGTAGTGTATTAATCACTTCATTTAGTTCTTTCACAACGAAATTGAATATTTCTTTCCTAGGAGTAGTGCCCGGCATATCGCTAGAGGGTGTTATTACCAACGGAGCATCACCGAAATTATCAAGTATATACCAATAATAAAAAGCCCTCAAAGCCCTCGCTTCTGCAATCAGTTGATCTTTATTTTCGTTAGTAGCAAAAGGAAACCCATCTTTTTCAATCACAGCAATAACATTTGTGCAGAGGATAGCACCCGAATAAAATAATGTCCACATGCGCTTAACATGTGCCTGCGTTGCGTCCCATTTATGTTGGTGCATACGACGAAAATTTCCGCCATCATCCCATCCGGAACCATTGGCAGGAAAAATAGCTTCGTCAGTGGAAATTGCCTGCGCGATACTAATTCCTAACCCTGCTCCAGCGTCAGTCCATCCCTTGAGATTGGCATAGGCGGCGCCAAGTTGACGTGTGGCATCCCCGGGCGAATATTGATAACTCTCTTCGGAGATTTCGGAATAAATATTTTCCTTTAGATCGGTACAAGCCGAAAATGTTGTCAGAATGAATGTCATTGATAAGACAATACCTGAAATATATCTCAAATTCATAATAGTGGTTCTAGTTGGTTAAAAATTGAACATTGTGCCGAGTGTGAAGCTTCGTGTAGAAGGATAGCGCCCTAAAACGTCAACCCCAGGATCCAGACCATATCTATTGACTTCCGGATCGATTCCTTTATATCCAGTAATCGTCCAAAGGTTATTGGTAGAAAAATAAAAACGCATGGACTTGAAAAATTTATCTTTCACTTTGTGATTGAAGCCCAATGTCAAGTTATCTATTTTCCAGAAGTCTCCCTTCTCAACAAAATAATCCACGTATTGTAGTTCCTGTTGATCACTGAGTACTTTTCCGTATTTGGGCTGGTACGCATCAGCTAATAAATTGCCTCTGGTGAGACTGACAGGAACCTCATAAAACATCCGCGGCATATTTAGGATATCATAGGAAAATGCGCCTCTCATGGTGATATTCAGATCAAAATTTTTATATACCAATTGATTGTCCCAGCTCAATAGATGCTTAGGCAGGCCATTACCAATTTTTTGTCTGTCATCATCCGTTTGATTTAGGATCGACTTGGAATTTCCCTGTCTATCTGAGATTAGCCAGCGGCCATCATCATCGACGCCAACGGTTTTAAATCCCCAAAAATTGCCCATTTCACCACCCTCGTAGATACGGTGCGTATTCTTTTGAATAGGTTCGCCTGTCCATCCTGCATCGATGAAACCTGTATGAACCTGAAATTGGGCATTTGATAGCGAAACCAGTTTATTTTTATTCGTTGAATAGTTGATGGTCGAATTCCATGTAAAGCTTTCCTTGCGAATTGGGTTTGCAGAAATCTGAACTTCAAGCCCTTTATTTTCCATGGTACCTGCATTTGCCACCATTTTATCATATAAATACGGTGGCATAGGAACGTTATACTGCCATAACATATCTTTAGTGGTACGTTTGTAATAGTCGATACTTCCTTTAATCCTATTGTTCAATACACCATAATCCAGACCGATATTCCATTCTTCTTTCTTCTCCCAGCGGAGGTCAGGGTTGGCGTTGGATGACGGTTTGATCGTTGGAATCCAACCGCCGACTGTATAAAAGTTATCTCCAGTAGTCAATTTTCTCAATGACATATATGGATCATTGGGGACAGTCCCCGTAACCCCAAAGCCAGCACGAACTTTCAAATTGGTAAATGTATCATTGCCTTTCATGAAATATTCATTCAAAGGATTCCAGCTGACCGATACACCGGGAAAACTACCCCATTTGTGATTTTTGCCAAACTTACTGGATCCTTCATGACGAAGGCTGGCAGATATGAAATATCTATTGTCAAAATTATAATTTAGGCGGCCGAAAAATCCAATAAGAAGATTTTCATTTTTAAGCGAGTTTTCGCCAGCCTCTCCCCTGCGTAAAGCGGCACCCGCGCCCATGTTATTATAAGAATATTGGTCAGATGGAAAATCCCAGTTATTCATATAATAATCCTCATATTGGTCCTTTTGATAAGAATATCCGGCTAGAGCCGTAATATGATGGGCTCCGAAATTTTGCTGATATTGCGTTGTTAATTCCAAAAGATCCTCTGTCCTTCTTGAAGTTCCGCGAGAAGCATATCCATTTCTTTTGTTACGTATATTCGAAATATGTTTTTTCGACTCCGAATATCCTCGGGTTTCGTTGAAGACGGTACGCGAAAGCAACCCGCGAATAAAAAAAGGTTTTATTGGAGTCAATGTGACTGAACCAAAAGTACGGACCTGGCTACTCTTATTTTTTCCATCGCTTTCATATATCGCGGCCAAAGGATTCATGTAGCCATTCATAACGGGATGTTCTACCCAATTTCCATTATCGTCTTTCACACGGTCTGTTGGATTACCTATTAAAGCGTTTCTGTAGATATCGCCATTGAAACTATTCCCATCTCCCAGGGCCTGAAAATCCTGCTGCCTTCCCATAATGTTGAAGTTGAATTTCAGCAGGTTGTCAAACATCGCATGGTTTGCCTCCAACCTTGTTGTTATCAGATGGTTGTCAGAACGTTTTATAATTCCTTCAGCTGAGCGGTAATTAAAATTTGCGATATAATTTGAGGTTGATGTACCACCATATAAGTTCGCATTTGTAACTGACGTAAATGGTTTGCGCAAAACCTCATCCAACCAGTCAACTGAGTGCCCATAATCGATCGCGCCAGGTTTTTTCTGCTCGACCAATTCACGGTATTGTTCAGCGTTCATCATATTTAAGCGTCTCTGGATCGTCTGGGTACTGATGTACGACTGGATTTCAGCACCTGACTGTACCCCTCTCACTTTGTTGGTTGTCACCAAAATAACGCCATTGTTCCCACGGGTACCATAGATCGCAGCAGCAGAACCGTCCTTAAGCACGTCAATACTTTCAATATCCTCCGGGGCAACAGTATTCAGATCACCAGGAACTCCATCAATAATAACTAGTGGAGTCGAACCGGACAACAATGTTCCTACACCCCGCAGACTTACCTGTGAATTGCTCGTAGGATTTCCATTAGGAACAGTAACTCCTAGTCCAGCAACTTTACCCTGAAGGAGCTGCGCAGCATCCTGCACTGCACCTTTTATGAACGATTCCTTTTTTACACTCGAAATCGCCGAGGTTATTTCGCTACGGCGCTGAGCTCCATAACCAACAACGACAACCTCGTCCAAGGTAGCTTGCTTTGCCGAGAGCCGTATCAAAAGACTGTTGGAACGATTTGCTTTAACGATAAAACCGATAATTGAATCTGGTTGAAAGCCGACATGACGGATAAATAGATTGTATTTATCATTAGTGGATAAATTTTTGAACTCAAAAATACCCTTGTCATTTGAGGAAACAACAGTTTTGGTCTTTAGCTTGACGCTAATTGCCTCAATTGTTGCGTTACTGATCGCTTCCCCGGATGAGGAAAGCACTTTTCCCGTAGCTGCGGCATTAGTCTGCGCTACTGATCGAGAAGTCGTAAGTAGAAGAACGACAAAAAATAGATAATAGGTTTTTTTTTGCATGGAAATTCCATTAAGATTGTTTATAATCAGTTAATTAAGGTTATTTATTTAAGAAGTATTGCTATTCCAGATATATAATATCAGCGTGTCTTCGGTATGTGCATCCGTTAGTTTCGCAGAAACTTTCGAGTAAAATTTTTAAATCTTCATTGTACAGTACCGATCCCGTAAAATTTCCGTTTAGGATAGATGAACGCTTGAGGATAATCTGTACGTTATATACACGCTCAATAAGATCAACAAAATCCGCATTGTCGATCCCGTTTAATTTAATATGGTCGTTTGTCCATTCGCTGATACCTTGGGGAACACTTTTTTTAGCTAGTCTACTTTCTTCCACCCAATTTTTTTTTAATAATTCAGTTTTCTTGGCGATTAGCTCATAGGTCAATGTATGCCTATCTATTACAACTCCACCTTTTTTATCTAGAATGATTGGTTTGATATGACGTCCAACATCCTGTATCCAAACTTTTCCCTGGCTAAGATCTATTGACAAATGCCTCTTCCCCTCTTCTTGGATAGTAAATACAGTCCCTAGTACCATTGTTTCTATATTCTCATATTGTGTTTTAAAGGGATTCTCTTTATTAGGAGTTACTGAATATTTCACTTTCCCATGGAGCTGTTTAACCACTCGGTTTTTTAAAAAACTTTTTTTATAAGAAATTCTTGCCTCCGGCCAGAGTAACAATGTGGAACTATCTGGTAAGGTTATCATTTTATATGTATTGTTTAGATTACTGACAACATACTCAGTATCATCTTCAATGGGGGATGTCGGACCTTTTAAAGAGAAGTTCCAAATAAGGTATGAAAGAATTCCAATCAACAGAACTGCAGCAATAGCTTTCAAATAGGTAAAACTGATCCCGCTTTTTATAAATGGAAGACTTCGGTAAATACGTCTTTTAGTAAAACTGGATTTAGAAAGTAGCTCATATTCTTGTAAATCCTCAAAAATTTTTATACGATCTAGCTCTTGTTCATTTTTTTCAAAATAAGCCGCTACTTCCTCAGATTGCTTGAGATTGCATTTATTTGAAAGAAATTGATTTATCAGATTCTGGTCCATTTTCACGGTTTATGATCAGTAGTTTTATTATAAATACGTTTACAAATTAAATACTACGTACTCTAATTATTTTTTTTGAGAAACTTTCACTTATAAGATTCCATGACATTCAGTCCTCGTAGGAAATTTACTGAAGATGAATTAAAATAAATATGAAAGCCAATATTTTACGCAACTGTTTCAATGCTTTATATATATGCGTATCGACGGTTCTGACAGATATACCGAGCTGTGAAGCTATTTCCTTGTGACTGCAACCGTCAATATAGGCTAGATGAAATACCTTTTGTCTCACTTCTGGAAGTTTATTAATCGCATGTATCAAGGAATCTTTCAGGTCTATTGATAATTCTTCCATAGGTATAGTCTGATGATATCGTAAATTATCTATCATTTCGCGATTTCTTGCTTCTTTACGCAACCAGTCTATATAACATTGTTTTCCTTTTCTAAAAAGCTGCACTTCAATAGAAATCTCCGGATTAAAACTCTCACGATATTTCCAAAATCTTATAAATGTAAGCTGCACTAAGTCCTGAGACACTATATCCGATTGTGTTTTCTTATAGAATCCGGAATACAAAGTGTCGTAATATTCATAGAAGATAATTTTGAAATCTGTTTCGTCAATCTGTGTTATCATTTGGACTATAATAATAAACTTTGTTCCTATTGTTCCTATCCATATTAAAAATTATTAAAATTTCCAGCGGATAAAATTTTCCCTAATGTCTTTTTTTTATGAGATAGATCATCCAGATCTGTTTGTTTTCTTTAAGTCGACGCACATCAGTTTCTGATGCTTTTTTTTTTCAATAATTGGAAATATAACGGCAGATACTTTTTCTATATTCACTGGATATAATCAGTCATTCTTATTATCAATACGTTTACAATTTGAAAATTACGTACTCGCTCTAAAATTATTATTAAAATTTATTCGATAGCCCAAATCAGTACTACAAGCTAACAGCAAATAAACAAAATCAGCTGTACTAGCTTACATACAATCGATGATTTAAATTAAATTTGTTAGCGTCCAATCGAAACATATCGGTTCTTGGCGTGCAAAGCCCAGATCAGCATTCGATCATATCGTCACAATATTTTATGCTATTTATTTCAAATAAAAGGCTCCCTTATTAACCGATAAGGGAGCCTTTTGCGCTAGATGTCCGCTTGAGCCAAGTTAAACCGGCTTTGGGCTTTGCTCAAATTTAAAATTAGGTATATTTTTGCATTTCAACCTATTTTTTCGGCGGGGCACTTTTTTTCTTTACCCACATTATTCACCACTCTGTTCGCAGCGTTTTTATTGGCACGTTATAAAGTCGATATAAAATGGGCAACACCAATTCTCATATCACTTACAGTTATTGGTATCTGTTCAACATGTTATATATTATCTAAAACTGTGGCCCCGGAATTGGTACTGTCTAATCGGGTAGAAATCCTGGTTTCACTTTCTTCGCGCTACAGCTTTCTTTTTTTGCGGTTTTGGCGGGGTTTTAATTTTTTTCTGAACCGTTTCCTGCCGTTTCCGCCATGTTAGGATCTGCGGATCTTCATAAACTGGGAGACCCTTGTCGTTGAGAAGGCCCATTGATTTAGCCAGGCTGAGACTGAGCCGGGCGGATTTACGGTTCGCCTTCTTCCAGGTTTGTTGATCGTCCTTAATATCTTTTTCATATGCGCCGATGGCCTGCATAATAACAGCCAGTTCTTTTTTATAATCTTTTAGCTTTCGATAAAGGATCATTAAGCGATTGTATGCCCCGAACTGTAATGGGTCTTTGCTTATAACTTGGCTGTAGCTTTTTATGGCATCTTGCATTTTACCCTCAAGTTCCTGCAATCGTGCTTCCTTTAGCAGCTCATTTTTGGATTTCTTGCTAGCAACAATCTTCATTTTTTATCTTTCAATTTAATCCAGACCGGCGCATGATCGCTGGCTTTTTCCCAGCCCCGTACCTGTCGGTCGATCCCGCCTTCCAATAGCAACGGAGCAACGAGTGGGCTTAAAAGAATATGATCCAGTCGGAGGCCGGCATTTCGACCATAAGCATTCCTAAAGTAATCCCAAAAGGTATAGACCTGTTGATCTTTAAAAAGCGTCCGTATCGAATCGAGCCACCCTTGGCCGATAAGCTGTTTAAATGCTTTTCGGACTTCAATTCTAAAAAGGGCATCTTCTCTATATTTTTCTGGCTTGTAGGCATCCTGTTCCGTAGGGATAATATTGAAATCACCAATAAGGATAACAGGCACTTCCATTTTAATAAGCGCTTTTGACCGTTTCATTAATCGCTTTATCCAAGCCATTTTGTACTCGAATTTTGGCCCTGGATAAGGATTACCATTGGGCAAATAAAGACAGCATATTAAAAGTTGGTTGATGATAACCTCCAGGTAGCGGCTATGGCTATCCTCTTTATCGCCAGGCAACTCCCTTGTCACTTCGGCAATTTCAAATTTAGAAAGGACAGCTACACCGTTCCAGCTTTTCTGCCCATGCCACACCGCATTATAACCTGCCTCATTAATGGCTTTTAAAGGAAAGCGTTCCTGCGGGGCTTTTAGTTCCTGTAAACAGACGATATCCGGCGACTCCTCCTTTAACCAGCGAAGCAATACGTTTAGTCGCCCATTAATGCCATTGACGTTGTAGGTTGCTATTTTCATTTATCGTTATTTCAGTTGTCATCCATGTTACGGTCAACCTCTAATAAAAAAAGCAATTTGCTGATGGCAGGTTTATGCCACTGCTCCGGCAGATCACCTTTGATATAAGCCAGGTCTTCATCTAAAATCAGCTGGCAGCCGTCCATTGTAATGCGAGCATACTGGCCGCTCTCCCCCTCTTTGCCAACTTCGAAATCAAAATATTTTTCAACTCCTTCGCTATTGGTCACCGGGATTCCTGTAAATGTGGTTCTATCTGTCATATCATTTCTTATTATTTTTTAGATATTTAGAAATCTCTTCCCTGCTATTACCGACCTTCTCAATTGCCGCTTCGACTTCCTGCCGCGATACGCCAAGTTCTTTTGCGATATAATCTACTTCATACGATTCGCTAATGGCGACCTGATTGCGGTCTCTTGCATCCTTTTGATTTTTATTGTCTGACATACTAAACTGTTTTTTGAATAGAACAAGCGCCAACACATACAGTTTGCTCGTTTTGACATATTAATAAAACAGTTAATATTCGACAACGAAAGGCATGTGGTTTATGTTTACCTAAAAAGTCCTGTGATGAAAAAGATGCCTGCTCATATAAGCCCGATGCTTTGTACCCTGGTAAAAGACCCCTTGGATAGTGAGGATTATCTCTATGAAGTGAAATGGGATGGTTACCGGATCATTTCATTTGTAGAGAAAGGAAAAGTACACATGGACTCGCGCAGCGGGCTTAATTACACGGCGAAGTACCCGCCGGTAGAAAAGGCGCTAAAGAGCCTAAAACATGATGTTATTATCGATGGCGAGGTCGTTGTATTCAATCAGGAAGAGAAGCCGGATTTTGATGCCTTACAGCTTTACAACGGGCAAGACAATCCAATCCGTTATTGTGTATTTGATCTATTGTGGCTAGACGGTCAGGATTTAAGGGACTTTCCACTGACTGAACGAAAGGAATTATTAAAGATGTTGGTGAAGGATAATGACACGTTCCGGTTCAGCGAAAGTTATGACGATGGCCCAGCCCTGTACCAACAAATGCTGGATTTAAACCTGGAAGGCATTGTGGCCAAAAAGAGAGATAGCAAATATCTCGAAGGTGACCGTGGAAATGACTGGCTTAAGACACCGACACGAAAACGGCAGGAATTTGTCATCGGTGGCTGGGCGGAATCTGATAAGGCAAGGTCATTTAAAAACCTTTTGTTTGGCGCTTATGAAAACGGGAAGTTTACCTGGATCGGACGTAGTGGCGGCGGATTTAAAGATAAGGAAATGCCCGGGATCCTTAAAAAGCTGCAGGCCATAGAAATTGAGGAGTCACCCTTTGTCAATAAAGTACTCGATACAAAAGGTGCGAAGACGCACTGGGTAAAGCCTCGGCTCGTAGCTAATTTTGAATTTGCAACCTGGACTAAGACGGGAAGGATTCGGAAGCCGGCGACTTTCCTCGGATTCCGCCTGGACAAAAAGCCTGAACAAGTTATAAGAGAAGTACCAAAATCAGCGGCTCCTATCGAGGCCGAGGTAGCAAAAGAAAAATCGACTTCTGCTAAGAATTCGGATAAAAAACCAGCGCCTAAAAAATTATTGAATAAGGACAGCAATTGGCAGCGTGTCGATGAATCCTTCGAAGGATCGGAAGTAACAGACTTTCATATGGAGCATTGCACCGTTCAGCTGCATGATATTGGACGGGAATTATGGAGGGGTGTAGCCAAAGGGGATTTGATTCTATACTATAATAAAATCGCGCCCTATATTTTACCATACCTGAAAGACAGACCTCAATCCTTGAATTTAAAATTAACGGCGGCTGGCGGCCCGACAACGTTCATCAAAGACGTGGAAAACCGCCAACCTGACTGCGCAGCAGTTTTCACCGACCAGCGCCGGGTTAAGAAGCCAGGCAAAAGAGATCAGATTGATTACCTGGTATGCAATAACGTTGAAACCTTACTTACAATGATCGATTGGGGATGTGTTGACATCAACCCTTGGGCGTCCCGCATTCAGCAGCCTGAACAGCCAGATTACATTTGGCTCGACCTTGATCCGACAGTGACCAAGAAAACCGAAGATCAGGGCTTCGAGCAAGCGATACAGGTAGCTATTGCAGCAAAGAAAATTCTGGATAAACACAAGATAAAAGGCTTTGTCAAAACATCCGGTAAAACAGGTCTGCACATTTACATTCCCTGCAGTGGTTTCACTTTTCAGCAGACCCGTATCATTGCGAATTCTTTGGCAGATGAGATCCATCAGCTGGTACCCGATATCAGTACAAGAAACGAAACCATTAACCATCGAAAAGGAAAAGTTTATATTGACGCTAATCAAAACGATTATGCTGATACATTGGCTGCTCCTTATTCCGTCAGACCTTATCATAAGCCAATTGTAAGCACGCCACTGGAGTGGAAAGAAGTAAAGCCTGGGCTTGATAGGTATAGGTTTACGATGGAAGAAATACTTAGCAGACTGGAAAAGTTGGGAGATCATTTTAAACACCTACTAAATCAAAAAATTGCTCTTTCAAATTCAAAAAAAATAAAAACAATATTTAGAAATTAGGGGCTTTATATTTTATAGTAAAACCTATTTTGAGATCTCTTGGCTCGTTAGAATTGTCCGACATTTTTCAGCAGCTTCAAAATCAAGGCTTCCGATTATTTACTCGTTACATTATTTTTTTTGTTTTGTATATATCGAAAGTAGCGAAGCAATTTTAGTGTCATCCTTATCAGGATAATCATACTGCAAAGTAAGATTTGAAGCATCAAGTTTAATAATGGTTGAGTCCCATTTTGTCTGATCACTGAATCTCATTAATAATTTATTGTCCTTTATTGAATATTTAAAATCATCCGTCTCTCCATTTCCTAAATAAGTTCCAACTCCGTTAGATTTAAATATATATGACCGAAATAATTCATTTCGCTCCATTTTCTTACCATCGGTATATACATATGTTTCCCTAGTAATTTCCCATTTTCCAAGTATTAATTTTGGGTCGAATTTATTTTTAGCTGTTACCCCCTTTGTGGTTGATTCTGAATCATATGCACTATGGTTTTCTGAGCTAACTTTATTTTGCTTTGATACCCTATTATCACTTTGGTCGCTGGATATTACGAAGTTTGTTTCAGACCATGAACTGCCTTCAATTTTAGGTAATCTTATGATATGACCATTCTTCATTAATTTGGGGGGCGCTACATTATTGACTACCCAGGAATATCCTACAATATATACATCATTACCCGAAACGGCCATGGAAAGAGGTTTGTAGATCAAAGTATCTGCCTCTTTGAGATTCGCGAGTAATTGTCCGTTTTTCCAACATTTACCCACATCAGTCTCATCTGTAAATCGGTTTGCATTATTGTCGTCAACACCAGCTACGTACACATCATTGCCTGATATTGCAACGCAAGTCGCCTTGCCAAGTATAGCGGAAAGACTTTCGGTCCGTCCGTTTTTCCAGTATCCAGCCTGTCCACTTTGCGTTGTGCCTACCGCATAAGCGGTGCCCTGAAGTTGGGCAATGGCAGACACATCTTTTAAATCACTAATTGTCTCTACTATTTGGAAGTTTTTCCAATACAACACTTCATGGGCTGTATTACTCCCGATAATATATATATCATTATCAACAGCGGCTATAAAAGTTGCAAAGCTATAATCCTTTTTACTTATGGGCAGTTCCACGGCCTGTCCGTTTTTCCAGTACATCGCTAAATCATAAGGTGTTCTACGATAGTCCCTATAGTACCCAACCACATATACATCGCCATTTTTGACAATAATAGAATAAGCCTTATTGAAATCTTTTTCACCTTTTGGTAACCTCACCTCCTGCCCGTTTTTCCAATATACAGCTTGTCCGCCGATATTGCCTGCTACATAAATATCATTCCCTGAAATAGCCATGGAAACCGCTTCAGCATCAGTCTGCCCATCAGTAAGTGCTACTGGTTGGCCATTTTTCCAGTATACAGCAGTGTGCTTTTGTGTATTTTCATTGTAACATGATCCTGCTACGTAGATATCTACCTGTTTTGGGCTGCTCTTTCCATTCCCTGAATGTTGTTTTGGCGCAGAAAGCCTAGAATTTTGAGCATAGGAAATAAAACTAAATAGAAAACTAAGGAGCGCACAGCATCGTAATGCGTGTAAAATAAGGTTTTTCATGGCGTAGTTTTTATACTACTAAATTTACGGAAATTTTAAATCAATATTCCAAAAAAAATCCCGATTTAATTATATACAAATTCCGCCTCCTACATTTACAATTGACTAAGCTTCTTGCCTAATATTTTCCCACCTATTTCTTGTCATTTCAAACTTAACCTCTTTATTGCCATACATTCCATTTTTTCCAACCTGATTTCGTATAGGATTCTTCTGTTTCATCGAATAGGACAATGCTTCTCTTACTGTTACTTCGGAATTTTCAGGATTAAAGCTTAACTCATTTCGGGATTCGAAAATATCAAAATTCTGTTGTAAATCTGAAAAAATTGCACTATCCTTTATGGTTAATACAGGGGCTTTGCCACTAATTTTAGCTGAAAATTCCATTAATCCAGCAATAGCATACAGTACAAATTTAGGGACAGAACCGGATACTTTGATTTACTGCGGTCAACGTAAATTTAGTTCTTTAAAGACTGCTTCTTTATACGTCTTTCCCAAAGGAAGATCTTTTATGTTATTCCTCATGACAACTTTGTCATGGGACACCGCTTTTATGTAGTTCAGATTTACAATATAAGATTTGTGAATACGCATAAACATCTTTGCTGGAAGCACATCGATCATTTTCTTTAACGAATTTATTGTTAAATACTCCTTATCGATTGTTTGAATCTTTATATACTCCTGGTCACCTTCTACATATTGAATTTGATCGTATGGTATTAAATAATTCATATTTTTATCTTTTAACGTATAAAACGTATTTCTACCTTTGTCAATATCAAGCCTTTGTTTTGAAAAGGTTACTTTATATCGAAGTAGAGATCTCATTAAACGTTCAAACCGATAGGGTTTTCAGATAAAATCAAAGACCTCCAGATCATACATGTCTGCTGCATGTGCAGCTTTATCAGTGATAAATATAAAATGTGGTTTCTTTGATAAACCTTTCAAAAAATCTATACCATTTAACCCCGGCATATTAATATCTGATATCACTAGATCGACTTCGTTTTCTAACACATAAGCCAACGCAGACATCGCATGATTAAAACTCGCTTTCAGATTACAAAAAGGAATTTGTCCGATATGTTTCTCAATCCCTTGTTTCGCTATTGGCTCATCTTCGATTAAAATACAATCAATCATAAAATTTACGATAAATTAAAATTTCAGATCTTGCGCATTATCGAGGAAGTTGCTAAAGTGAGTAGACACAATATAAGCCCACGCGACCATGAAATAATAATTATTAAAACAATTAGTGTGAGCTCGAATATATAGAATTTAATTTTATCTCGCAATGTAAAGACTGCTCGCTTACAAATTATCGCTATATATAATATAATTATTACAATAGCCAAATTTACTTTACTTATTGGCGCAATAAGTATGAAGGAATTTGATGCTAAAAATCCAATAGTACTTAAAAAGTAGTCTTCAAAGTATCTAAGAGAACGAAGAAAAAAACTAGCAACCTAAAATAAAAATGACCGAGTAAAATTTAATTAACTCGGCCATTTCACTATAGTTATTCTTTTAATGTAATGTATAAATAAATGTGTTTAATCCATTATTTAAAAGTCACTTTTATAAGTGAATTATCATTTTTACCAAATGTAGATTGTACACTGCGGGCAAAAAAAGGATTAGTGGAATTATCGACTAGCTTCATGCTCGGAATCATCGTTCGCGTTAATGTGATTTGATTTCCGTCTTTTGTTTCCATATGTAAGCTAATTTTGACAACATAATTTTCAGATATTCCCTGATTTAACAGAACAAATGGGCCATTCGGTTTAGTTCTTGTCTTAAATACCTCGTAAGAACCCTCTCCTTCACCTCCATCTTTTATTACATTGGTATCACTCTCATACAGAGTCTCCTGGCCAGGAATTTCCCCTTGTTCAGAAGTATTTTGGATGGGAACCAAATCTTTGTAATCATTTCTCCAACCTGTCTTCCCATTTAATTTTTCATAGTAATAAAGGTCAGAAGTGACATAATAAGAAGTCAACTTATCCTTAAGTTCTTGGCTTAAAACTACATTTATACTACTTTTATCTAGATAATATCTCTTTTCCAATTCGTAATATCCATCAACCGCTGGCATGCCTCTATTAAGGCCATATTGCCCTACCACAATTTGAGGAGTTTTTTCTATAGACCATACACCTATTGGCATAATAGATATCCTTGCCCAATCTGAAGCGTTATTCCCGCCAACATTAACTAGATCTCCGTTTAATTTTATACTTCCAGTAGTAGAAAATGATAGTTCCTGAATAGAAGGACTTTGCTTGTTAAATAAACCGATGAAACTGCCAAAAAGACTATTTATACCTCCTCCTATAATTGCTTTTACTCCTTCCTGTGCAATATTACCAATAATACTGGAGCCAATTTTAATTGGCTTAAACGCGCTTGATTTTTCCCCTATATTTTCCGTAATCCATTTTTTTGCCTCTCCGCCATAGCTATCTACTGTGGAATTAAGTGCACTTCTCACCGGATTAGTGGTATTATTTTTTATAATAGTTCCGGTAGACTGCGACGAATAATCTCCTTTTACAGTTAGAGCCGAAGTTGCTGTATTAAATGAACCGATTGAAAAAACTACTCCCTGATTTACGGCGTCTGCATCGTAATTTATTTCTGTCTCAAAACAATTCCAACCGCGTTTGATGGAGTTTACAGATTCGTGTAAGACTAGGTTGGAGACTTCAATGGAAGAACGGGACTTTTTAACGCTCGTTGGAATATAAAATAACCCTGCTGAGTTAGATAGAGAGTTAAGTCCTTCAAAATTCAGTCTCCAAAAAGTACGTAAATCACTATTTGTAATATCATTTTCCATATAATAGAAAACCCGAATCACTCCAGTGTACTGGTTTCTAAAGAGCAAATAATTTAGGCCATTATCTCCTAAGCCTAAGGTAGATTTTATTAACTGCCAGTCATTTTGGGGATCTAAAAACTGAACGCAGTCCCTCGGAAAATTGCCTATCACATCTTGGGCCCAAGGTAGTTTAACCGTTAGCCCTGATGACAGCTTTGTCTCAGTCTGATTTTTCCAATCTGTAAGTAGTGGATCATTTGTTAATAATGTCGAAGTCTTTGCCTTAGATATTACTGATCGGGAATCACCTTCTAAGATTTCCGCTTTTTTCTGGCAAGAGCTAAGCAAACTTACGGCTAGTAAAGTATACGTAATACGATTCATAAAGATTTAATGATTATTTTGAAATATTTAACTGACAATTGGAAAATCCATAGCCTACATTTTGTGGACATATGGAACTTAAATCATTTCTATTAATATATTTATTCAAGAGAGATTGGGGGATGACACCCTTTAGATTATTCTTTGACAACACGAAATAGCTGCTACTAGAACCAAGTTCTTCGGGAATATCCCCGTTCAATTGGTTGGAAGCCAGATTAACATCACAATTATTTAACGCAGCTAATTCTTTTGGAATTACTCCAGATATTTTATTTACAACGAAACTTAATTCTTTTAATTTTTGCAACTTCCCCAGTTCTTTCGGCAAATTTCCCGTTAAGCCAATGTTTCTCAAATAAAATTTCTCAAGGTTTTTTAAATTACCAAACTCGGGGTGCAATGTTCCTGCTATATTTTCACTGTTGCCAACGTATAAGTAATTCAGTTTTTCGAGATTTCCCAATTCTTTTGGCAGACCACCAGTAAGACCCGGATTCTCATCAATTTCTAAACTATTCAGTTGTTTTAGATTACCAATCTCGTTTGGTAAAGGACCTGAAAGTCCGGTTGTATAAATCCTTAGTAGTTGGAGATCTTTTAACTGCCCGATTTCGGAAGGAATTACTCCCGTTAATCTTCTTCCTGTAAGTCCTAACACCTTTAATGATGCTAAATCTCCAATTTTTGGCGAGATCTTACCCTCTATTTCTGACAAATTAGAAAACCAGAGTTCGACGACACGATACTCGTTGCCTTCCTTTGCTACCTTTACTCCTCTCCATTTGCTTACTGGAGTATCTGTGTTCCACTGATATTGTTTGCTCCAATACCGCCCCCCCATTCTTTCGTAGACATCCAATAGAGCAAGACTGTCATTCTGATTGAGTTTTGGTAAACCCGGCACAGGAGTAGTTGAGTCATTTTTTGAACAAGATAAAATGGAAGTTCCTAAGAAAATTAGCGCTGCTCCGAGTTTTGAAATATTAGCAAATATACTTCGATATATTTTCATAAAAGATTAGACCTCTTTAGGTTCGTTTTTAATTAAATTGACTATAACAGTTATTACTTACCCACCAAGATAAGGACATAAGCAGAAATATAAAAAGTTATTCTATTAACGTCACATTTTTCCCTATGAAAGCAGACTATCTCCATACAAAAAAACATTTTCCCTTTAGTTTCAAGCTGTTTTATTTAAAGCATTTTCATTTATAGAAATAAGCATTCGTTATAAGAGGCTATTTGAGAAAAAGATGGTTATAAGCGAGATGAGGAAGATACCGAAAAGTATGTGTTTTCTCCATTAAAGTGGTAGGATATTAAATAGCAAAAGCAGTATTTAGAATACTGCTTTTGTTAGTATATGTGTATCATCGTAAATTTACCTGTAAAGTGTTCTGATGACGAGTTAGCCGTTTTCCTTAAGAGCTTTTTGTTTACCGGTTTTATCGACAATCTTTCCCTAATTGAAAACTAGATAATCGTCCAATGCTTCATCTTCTTCATTTAGGATCAATGTATAATAGCCGACATTTGATTCTTTCGACAACAGATTCAGCCGGACTTCGATGACATAGTTTGCACTACGCATATCGTTATATAAAAATTTTATAGAATTCAGTTCAAGCTGGGTATCAGTAGCGAAGATAGCTATTTCATTAAATAAGCAAGAATTCTCTTCTTGTTTGATACAGCTGTGATAGGAATCGATCGCCCTTTTAAAATAATTCTCCAATATTTGATTGTGTACACTTTTTATCATAGCAACTTCTAAGGCTTTACATCTTCAATGCTAATGGCTCAACTGTCGTTGCAAGACTCGATCAGCCTAAACATCCTCTAGATAATCATAATGGTAGGCCAATTGACTCGTTTTACTTTAGTACAATTCAACTTCCCGATCTTCAGTTCTGGTTGAACTTTATAGAAACGGAAAAAGTACTGGCGAAATGTAGGCTTTCGAAGAACAAGATGTTTAATAATGACAAAAACTAGCAAATGATTTTTCTATTATACTAACTTACTAAAATTTGCAGGTTTGAAAAGCAATTTTATTAAAGAAAAAGACGAAGAACTATTACACATTTTTATCCCGGAACGACATTTGTTGCAGCTTGTCGCAAATTACCGTTTATGAACAATTTTAACATAAAATTCACCCATTTTAGGTATAGAGAACACCCTGGGGATCTATTTCGCAATACCGTCATCGTTCCGCTACCTCATCCTTACAATCAACAAGAGGAATTTTGGATTTGGTTCCATTAGCTTGTGTTAAGCTGATAAGGGAAGCTTTATTGGGTAACTTTTATTAAATTTAAAATATTATTTGTCATAGGCTATGTCAATGCAAATGGCTTAACATTATTCTATACCCAATGAACAAATTAATAAACGTTATTAAAGGAGATATCACTAAGATCGAAGTCGATGCAATCGTAAACGCGGCAAACAGCTCCTTACTTGGTGGTGGCGGTGTAGATGGTGCCATTCATTGGGCAGGTGGTCCAGCCATTCTGGAAGAATGTCGAATGATAGTAGCTAGACAAGGGGGCTGCAAAACGGGTGAAGCAGTTATTACCACAGCGGGCAATCTACACGCTAAATATGTCGTCCACACCGTCGGTCCTGTTTGGAATGGCGGTCAAAAGAATGAAGAGAAGCTCCTGGCAAATTGTTACTTCAATTCCCTTCGACTGGCTGTGGATAATAACTGTACAACAATTGCTTTTCCGAATATCAGCACAGGTATATACAGGTTTCCGAAGAAATTGGCTGCCCAAATATCGATTAACGCCATAAATCAGTTTCTTGAATCAAATACAACACTCAAATTAGTTACAATAGTTTGTTTTGATGATGAAAATTTACAGCTATTAAAAAAATTAACTTAGCGATAAGCCTAGGCTTTTGATGCAGAATGAAATCCTTTATCACAAATCAAACACACAAGCCAGACCGACATCACAAAATACCCACTTATCAGTGAATTACCCCAAAAAAGAATTTTTCGCTAACATCATGACAACAAGAAAAACAGCGTAAAATAATTATCTAACATTGATATTTCATCTAACGCATCATAGTAGACATAGATATTTTTAACATGTTCTATCCGGGATACAAATCACTGACTATTTTCGTTGATGCAGTAGAACCGAGAGAATATGTTTATTTTATGAGATTGAAAAATCATCCTCCTTTCCCTTGAGTGACAACTGCTTCAACACCTACTATTTTGACATTATATCCTCGTCTCCATTTTAATCAACCTAGTCCAAATTATAAAAACATTGCCCTCCTATCGCGCCACCACCATACTCTAAAACAAGCCTTTCATTTACCATAATGTGAGTGCAACCATCATTGTAACGTGCTTTTAAACTATCGGGAATTGGTTTGTCAAAAACGTTGAACGAATACATTCCCATTCCGCTTCGCTGAAAATTTATAAAGCAAGGTTCTCCATTTGAGACGCCAATACAATTTGCTTTATCTAATTTCTCCTTAAGAGTTTTTAAAGTTTCTGTTGTCCAACCAAGTTTTTGTATTAATGTGTCGGCTTTTTCCGAATTAATTTTCACATCCCAGTTACTTTCAAAATTATCCCCTTCCCCCACGTGAAAAACATGTAAAATATTGCTGTCGTTAAATTCTATTTGAACTGATTTGTCTGGCGGAGTTATTTTATTTATATAATTTTTGACTTCATAAATCTCGGTCCTTTTTTTCTCAAAGTTTTCTTTAAGCTCTGTTACAGAATAATCTTTGTCAAAGCCTCCAAAAGCAGCCATTATCATAACGATAACACCGACAAAGATTGCAAATCCAATCCCGCATATAATTAAAAATATTTTTAGAAAAACTTTCATTTGTCTATTGTGGAGTATCTACATAAGGCCATACCTCAAATGTACGCAATTGTAGAAATATGATGCTTAATTCATAAGTTAATTTTACCCGTATTTATTTCGCCGATATCTTGTAGCTCAAACCCCGCAAAACGACGACTTTGGAACACATGCGTAGCGCCAGTCAAATGGGCATAGCCGAATGAACGTCAAACTTACGGGCTTTATAGGAACATGAAGCCGAGTATTACAAGGTTAACATAAAATGGATCTTGATTTTAAAAACTATACACCTAGGATTTTCATTGACTCATTCCTGTATAGCAATTATTTTAGGCTGGTATTTAAAGTTGAAAAGAAATGATATGAATATCATCTGTCTACTCAAGGAGGTAATAAGGAACAGGTCAAATCACAAGGAACTGAGGATAAACTTAGAGAAGAATTTGCAATCTTCAATTCATGCAATTGAGTAATTATAAAAAGCTTCTCTCTTTAAATTAGAATGAAGCTTTTTTAAATTAGCGATCTACATCCTTAACCGCAATACATTTTAAAAAACAGTCTGTCATATGTTTAGGGGCAATCATACTTAACGAATACGTATTGCGTTAAAACTTTTAAGGTTTTTATCACTTCGGGGAAATATAGTAATCATGAATAAATCATTTAGATCACCAGTAAACTTAATAGGTGAAACCGAAACTAGCATTATATTACTTTCATCAACTAAAACTTCATCGGGATTCTGTTGAACAAATCTGTCATCAATCTTAAATATTACTCGTTCAGATTTTACGTTGGTATATTTATTTTTTAATGAAGACAAACTTATTAAAATTGGTTTATATCCGGGTTTTAGTTCAACCACCAACGATTTTCTTTTAGTACTGTGCCCTATCGAATTAATACCTTCGGCTTTTAATGTTCCTATAATATCATCCAAATAATCTTTACCTTGGATTTCAATCGTAGTATGCGCTCGATCATCAAGTACTTTGTAAACTACTTTCGGAACGGTATCCGTCTTTTTATAGATCTCAAGAGATTCTTGTCCATAGGCCATACCTAAGGAAAATGTTGACATAAGAGTTAAATAGAGTATTTTTTTCATTTATTATTGGGATTGTACAGCATAGGACTAAGATAGGATTTATATCCTAATAGACCTTATCACTTTCTATAAATACACTTCCTGACAAATAGCGCTACTCAACAGTAGCCAGTGCATAATCAATACCAAGAATATTAGGACGAACTGGCAAATAATTCATGTAGATCTGTTCCTGAATTAAATTGTTCATACGGAAGGTATCCGAGGAAAATAAGATCTATGTAAGCAAAATCAGAGAGATACCGAAAAGTCTATTTACAAGAAATTAATTGTCCAGTGTAAGTTTAGCTATTTCTCTTGTGATGTCCGTAGGCGAATGACAATCACAATTGCTCAATCCTATCACATAAATATCCTTGTCAGGAATATAAACTGCCATTGATTTAAATCCAAAAACACTTCCACCGTGTTCCATAGTTGGCATTCCATTGATATTTTTTAGATGCCAACCAAAACCATAGTCTACCTCCTCCCCACTATTTAGCTTATTTTTCTGGAATGCGCTAGCCAAATCAGATGCCCCCAAAAGTACATGATTTTTAAGCGCATTTTGCCATTTTAACATATCATCCACAGTAGACATAAGCGCTCCCGAAGAATAGGGTACACTAAAATTTATTACCGTTTTATTTACATAACCTGTTTTTTTCAAATGATAGCCATAGGCCCTATTTTTTATAACGCTTCTGTCTGATGCATAATAGGAATTGGACATTCCTATTTTTTTAAAGATATTTTGCTCAATATATTCCTGGTAGGTCAAACCTGAAGTTAATTCAATGATGTATCCCAGTAAAACATAACCTGAGTTATTGTACTCAAACTTTTCTCCTGGTTTAAAATCCACAGGCTCATTTTTGAAAAAATCCACCATCATCTGTGGCGTCATCTCTTTTTGAGCGATAGTTGAGATGGTCTTCATCTTGGTAAAATCTTTTATACCGGACGTGTGGTTGAGCAAATGTCTAATGGTAATATTCTTGCCATTAGGATAATCGGGAATATATTTAGCGATTGGATCTTCGACACTCAATTTTCCCTGTTTTGATAGGAGCAATATGGCAATTGCTGTAAATTGCTTTGTCATTGAACCAATCTGAAATACATTAGCAGTAGTCATTTCTACGCCCAATTCAAGATTGGCTTTACCAAAAGCCTTTTTATAAATGGGAACTCCTTGTTTTGATACGAGAAATACTGCCCCAGGATTATCCTCCATGGAAAACGTGCTTAAAATAATACTATCAACCTTGCTCTCAAATGATTGAGCGACCGAGAATGTAGAAAATAAGATAAAAAAAAAGAAGACCAAAAGTTTCCTCATAAAATACTTTAAATTGGACAATCAATTATACAATTTATTTTGTTCACATCAAAAAACGATGGCAAGAAGAGCCTAACATGGTTCTTACTATGGCGTTGGATCCATCCCCGCATCAAGGGGCACGTTTGATGATTATTCCTTTTTATAGCTATTAAAATTGTCCTGTATAAGTTTTGCGACTAATTGCGGGTTTTGGTAGTAAATACCATGTGAATATTTTGGGAGCAGTACAAGCATGCTATTGTCACTGTCTTTTAGCAATGCCGAATAATGCTGGATCCGCAATTGATCGTATTCTTTCCACCACGCCTTAAAATTGATGCCCAGATTTAGTTTACGGTCAAGCTCCTCATCGGGCAGTTCAATATTTTTGTTGTAGGATATGATCACTGTAGCAGCAATTTCTTTTTTTAGTGGCGGCAGTGTTCTATATTCATGAAAGTATCCTTTCGCATTGGACGCAAGGGCCCTGGCTGCATAAATGTGTGCTCCCGCACTAGAATTTTCATTTTTGGACATCTGTTCCATAATAATTTTTGAGATCTGCTGATAACTCGTTTTACTCTGCGAGACTACCTTGGCATCTTCATCCTCCTGCGCTGTTAACATAAAATCCGTTGGGTCCGAAAATACGAGTCCGCATACTTCATTAGGGTACTGGGCTGCAAAGAGACGAATATAAGGACCTCCAATGGAATGCCCCACTAACAAATAAGGGGGCTGAATGGACAAGGTATGTAAAAGGCTATGTAGGCGCGCCACCACCTGACGATCCGTCACAATACGGGAGTCAGGTTCGGAACTACCAATACCGCTGCGTTCGTATTGAATACTCGCGATGTGGCTGGGCAAAAGGGGCAAAATCGGATCAAATGTACCGCCGCCCAATCCCGCTTCGAACACTAAAATAGGTTCGCCTGCTTTCCGATTGGCAAGATTGCTGGTTTTATAGGCCATTTTTTTTCCTTCAACCATGACCGTTAGGCTAGTATTAGGCTGCGCAGATACAGCTTTCGTAAAAGCTGTACCTAGGAGCAGCAACAGCATTGCTTTGAATAGATCTTTCATACAGGATTAGTATGTCAACCTAAACATCTGTTACACTGGAGTTAAGTTTTTTTTACTCGTACCCAAATGAATCGCATAACGTGATGTCCGGATATTGATCGATCGGACATTATCGAAGAGACGGTAAATGGTACTCCATGGGAAAATAAGGAAGAAATAAAAAAAGCAAATGCCCTAAATGGTTCGTTATTTAACCAGAGTTGCTTCGAGCTCTACCTTTAAAGTTTCAAAAAGAGACTTGACTTCTAAAACTGTACTAGTCTGCTGTATTTTATTTTTGCAAAGCCAGTCTTGAATCACATCAAAGTTTTCAAAAAATGCTGTAGAATCGGTCGTGTAAATATTCAAACGAACGATATGTTGAGCTTCATATCCACTTAATTGAATAACTTTTTCAAGATTTTCAATAGTTTGAAAAATCTGCGTTCTCATATCAGCATTACTGGATATTCCATCTTCACTGATGGCACACTGTCCAGATATGTATAGAGTAGCATTCGCGTTTTTAATTTCAACTGCCTGCACATAATTTCTGGCATCTTGCCAGCTCCAAGGATTGATTATTTTCTTGTCCATTTCTGTAAAATTATTATGGAGCAAAGCTCAAAATATTTTTACATTCACCCGTGTGATAAACCTCACAATTTAATAAAATTAAGAAAACAGTCGACTTAATGTCTCTCTGGACACGCCAAGGTAAGAAGCAAGCAACAATTTTGGGATCCGTTGTACCAAGGCTGGATTTCTGTCTATCAATTGCTCATATCTTTCTTTTGCTCCAGAGGTTAAAAATGATAAGATCCGCTGCTGCGAACCGATATGGCCGGCAATTGATTTGCGTAGAAAAAATCGCTCCATACTTTGCAGATGATTGCACAACCTTTCGAAATTTTCCAGGGATAAACAAAGTAATTCTGTATCTTCCAAACATTGCAAAGTAAATGAAGCTTTTCCTCTTGTGTAAAAGGCCGAAACATCTGTTTCCCACCAATCTTCCATGGCAAATGATACAATATGCTCTTTTATATTCCTATCTGTATAATACAACTTCAACAGCCCGGACAATACCAAGTAGATAAAGTCCACGTTTTCTCCTTCCTTAAAAATACATTCGGACTTTTTATACCTCTTTTGAATAAAACAATCTTTTACAAATGCAAATTCATCTTCAGTAAGAGGAACCACTTTCTCGATATGTTCCCTTAACAAATTATAAATATCTTCCATTAGGTTCTAAGTGCCAATCCTGCTGATTTTGCTTTGTTTTATTTATGTTAGTACTTATTAAATATACAGCTTTATAATAAAGCCTCCATTACATTCCTATTAAAACTGCATTTAAGGAGATTATAAATCATATCGCTTAAACTTAAATAGGCTATAATCTATAAACAATTTCTAAACCCTGAAATTGAAAGTCGGGCGGGCTGCTTTACCCTGTAAAATTAATAAGCTTGTAAAGGATAAGATTAACCCTTTCAATGAAATCAAAGAAACAATATCAAATTCACAGAGCAAACTTCTTGATTTAGTCAAGAACCTGATCAAAATATGAAATAAAAACAATGATAAGAACTCAATTGAAAGAATTCCTGAACTCTAACGGTGAAATATTAGTTTTCGCTTTAAACAGTTTATTGAATGACTGGGGGTGCTCAAAACCCAATTCATAGGCGATCTCGCTTATGGTAAGTTCAGTTGTAGAAAGTCTCTCTTTGGCTTTTTCGATTAACTTTTCGTGGATGATCTGCTGCGTGGTTTGTCCTGTCAGTGATTTGAGCAGTCCCCGCATGTATTGTGGAGACATATTCAACTTTTCGGAAAGAAGCTGCACTGTAGGTAAACCATGCGCCATGATATCTCTTCCTTCAAAATAATCAGAAAGAAAATTTTCCAGCTTCTCCAAAAACTGATGATTGACTTTCTTACGTGTTATAAACTGACGCTGATAAAAACGCTCGGAATAATTAAACAGGGTCTCCAATTGAGAAATGATAATGTTTTGGCTGAACTGGTCTATATTGCTCTGATATTCCTGCTGGATATTTTCGACAATCTGCTGCATTTTTCGTTCCTCGTCTTCTGATAGGAACAGCGCTTCATTCACCGAATAATCAAAAAATTCATATCTTTTGATCGAAGTGGAAAGCGCCGTATTCCAGAGAAAGTCCGGATGGATCATCAGCATCCATCCGGAAGGATTCTTTCCTTGTTCTTCACGTATTACGCTTAAAACCTGATGCGGGGCCATGCAGAACATCACTCCTTCATCAAAATCATAATCATTCTGTCCATACCTGTACTTGTGGTCCATGTCACGTTTTACCGAAATGGTATAAAAATCAAACAGCAGGCTCTGTTTTCCGACCTGTGTAGGCTCGGTCATATCTTCATAATTGATCACACTGATCAGCGGATGCTTCGGTCCCGGCAGTCCGCGCAGTTTGTGAAAATCGGAAATGGTCTTAATTCGGATGGGCTTATTATCGGACATGGAATGATGTACTTTTATATTTAAATTGAAAAGAACAAAAATACAGATTATCAGATTTCTGGAAAATAATACGAACCTTTTAAATCTTCCAGCAAAGTTGGATGTACCGGGTTCCAGTCCAGCGTTTTCCTTGTCCATTCACTTGAACTCGGGTTATCAAGCTTTGCAAAATGCGTAAACCAAGAAAAATGCTCCTCAGCTTGCTGGGAATTCAATGAAATCAATGGAATATTTAAACGCTCCGCAATTTCAGCGGCTACTGTCTTAAGCTCGATTCCCTCTTCAGATACTGCATGATACCTGGTTCCACTAGCAAATGGTTTTTCCAGTGCCAAACGATAAAGCCTTGCCGCATCCAGTCGGTGCACAGCTGGCCAGCGGTTATTTCCTTCGCCAATGATCGCTGAGACATCTTTTTCCCTTGCAATTTTAATAAATAGCGGAACAAAGCCGATTTTATCTCCTTCACCATGCACAGATGGGGATAATCTAATGACGGCGACGCGCACACCTTTTGCAACCTGACCGTCAGCGGCATTTTCAGTTGCAATCCTCGGATGTGGATGGTTGACGTTACGGTCCTGCTCAGTTGTGATGCCATCTTTTGAAAAAAGTGCAGTGCCAGAAGTGATCAGAAAGGGCTTGTCCGTACCGACCAAAGCATCTCCTATGGCGCCGATCACGTCCCTATCCAATTCACACATTTCCTGAAAACGGCCAAAGTCATGAACAAATCCTAAGTGTATAACGCCATCAGCGGCATTAGCCCCCGATTTCAGACGTTCAAAATCAGTAAGATCACCACGGTGGACCTTTGCTCCTGCTTCAATTAACTTCTTTGCAGATTCTTCCGACCGTGCAAGTCCGACAACTTCGTGACCAGCTCCTAATAATTCCTGTACTACAGCTGTTCCTACGAAACCTGTAGCACCTGTAACAAATACTTTCATGTCTAATATTATTTATGAAGCAAAGTTCAGAGTTCTTATACCGCTAAATGTATCCAAAAATAGCCTTGTTGTAGCCAAAACTTCAAATGTGGCTAAAAGTGATTTAGATGTTCGACCTTAAAGATCATACTGTCTATTTGATTTGGATTCCTGGCCGTAAAGCGAATTGATGTACTAAAAATATCTGTGCTTTCCCCAAACCTCTTTAATAGAAGGATATTATCCCTTAACGGGACGCCCCCCTATTATCGATCCCGACAATCCCACTATGACATAACCTCGTTTATTCCTTTATCAACAGGTCCAACCAAGAAAAAGTTCGAAGATAACGAAATGTCTCTTGCAGACTGGTAATCAACATTTAAGTATTTTTATGCTATTAAATTTTAAATCCACATTCCAAAAAAAATAATTCGGGAGAGTGGAAGGAAGTATTTGATTTCCTAATAGTAAACAATTAAAATATCTTCGTTACTAAATCGTTACTTAATTTAACAACATTAGCATAAACCATTACAAGATGAAAGTACATACAACTAACCTTTTCGACACTTTTATTGAAGTTGCTGAAGATACGAAAGCAAGCCATGGGACTCAACCTCCAGCAAAGGAAAAGAAGACGGTTGCAGAGATGCAATATGAAATGATCAGCAAAAATCCATATAAATATACTTCCGACGATGTCCTTTTTCAAGTATTTGCTGAAAGAAATGATCTCACAAAAGCTGAATATAAAGTGGCTAGGGAACAATTTTTCTCAAAAGGACAAGCTTGTTTCAGGGCTTCCCCCCTGACCAAAACCTATGGATTTGGTATTCATAATGACCATGAAGGTAAAATTGCACTTTATGGAATGGAAACTGACGAATACCAAAAATTCTTGGCGGATCCAAAAATCAAAAAAGTAAAAGCGATGAAATCTAGTAGATAAAGCCTCACCTTTGAAATTTTGCTTATAAAAACAACTGGATATTTCTCCGATCAACAAAGCCAGTAAGTCGGGGATCACATTGCAAGTAAACAAAAAGATCCCACGAACTGTGGGATCTTTATATATTGTTTTTATACTAAATTTTATATTTCCTTAATTTTATTCATCACACGTGAAACCATAGCATCACAGTAGATCAAATTAAACTCAAAAATATCCTCCTTGACATAAAACTTTTCAATTTCCTTTCGTAAATAGGCTTTAGCCCTGTTTACACGGACTTTTACATTATTTTCGCTGATTTCCAAAACCGCTGCGGTTTCCTGTACACTTAAGCCAGTAACCTCCCTAAGCGTAAAAGCTGTTCTATACTCCTCAGGAATGTTGAGCAGACTTTTTTCAATGACTGAATTTAATTCCCTATTCATCACAAGCTTGGATGTTTCCGTATTATGAAGATTTTCTATTACTTGATTGTTTTGTTCAATAGATTCCATATGCTTTGAGTACCATTTTTGTGTTTTACGATAGCATCGGTTTAACATTATTTTGGAAATCCATGTACGGAAAGAGGATCTACCTTCAAATTGTTCGAGATGTGTAAATACTTCAATATAAACTTCCTGCATTAAATCTTGCGTATCTTCATGATTGAAATTATACATCCTCCCAATCCTATACAAGTATGGATTATAACGTCTAATAATAAGCTCAAAAATAGCCGTCTCTTTATGCAGAACCTTATCTATTAATTCTTTGTCAGTATATGTCTCTTCTGTTTTCATTTACTTATTATCAACAATTGAAGCTAGTCTTGTCATTGAAAAAGCTGTAATAGCCATTACTAAGTCCCTTACCGCAACATCAACAAAATTCCAGCCAGCCAATAATGTCAACGCTATTAATGTGAGCCATGCTGAAACAATTAAACCTCCAACTTTCGGATTAACAAATACTAAAATACCAGCAATGATTTCTATAACTCCAATAATCATCATGAATGTGGTACCGGAAAAAGGTAAAATCCCGGTAATTGAAGGATTGATGTACTGTGCCCAATCACAAAGAATATTGGTGAACTTGTCGAGTCCCGCTACCACAGGAACTATGGTAAAAGTAAATTTTAAAGTATTAAAAATAGGTTGAACATTTTGTTTTAGTTGTGCAGTTTCCATTTTGTTTATTTTTAGGGTTAAACTCTTGCTTATATAATGAATAGAGTACAGCTAAACCCAAAAGGTTACAACATCATAAAGCTAAATTTACATAAAAACTACTACCTACTTTCGCCGATCAGACGAAAGGTCAGGTTGATACGTGCTTTCATCTTTTGAGCGGATTTTGCAATACGGTGTTCCCAAGTTTCCTGCAGATTGCCTTTCATCAGCAACAATGAACCGTGCTTGAGCAGCAATGAATATTTCTTGCTGTGATCATCCACTTTTCGGAAATCAAAATAACGTGCCTGCCCCAGACTTACAGATGCGATCACAGGCCTGTTGCCCAGTTCGCTCTCGCGATCGCGGTGCCAGGCGACAGAATCGTTGTTGTCGCGGTATAGATTTAACAAGACCGAATTGAATGTACATTGATACTGCTGTTCAATCCTGTGCTTCAATGTTTTTAAAGGCTCAAGCCATTGGTTTGCGGATATGGTCTTTCCGGCCAGCTGATAGCTGGTATCCTCATCGCCATACCAGGCCGTCAACCGGGGTGTCAACACCGATCTGTCGTACATTTTTCTAAATGTCTGCTGCCAGGGCACTTGGGTAAGCAGGATATCAAACAGCTGGTCGGCTTGCTGTTGCGTAAGAAAATCCGGCTCAAAATCGAGGAGCTCTTCGGGGAAATGATACCCTTCATTTTCAAATAAGCTAAGCTGATCCATATCGCGATTATTTAAATTTATATCAATGCGCCATTTCTCTCAAATGACCATCCTTGCAAAGGAAGAACAATTCTTGCCGCAGAGCGTTTACCATTTTATTGAAAAGGCGCGTACTACTCCTAATAATCCTCCATTTTTCGTGCAAACCAACGCTACGAGCTCGCGAAAGAACTTTTGGTGGCTGTTCAAATGGGTTATACAATCTAGAATTACGATACCAACTTATCCTATAAAAAGAAAATGGCCGCTTGAACAGCAATCTGTCGTGACATCGATATATTTCGGTCGGTTCTACTAGCTACACTATGGAATCTGCCGAAAAATAGTTAAATTGGATGTGATCATTTTTTATTTAAAACAATGAAAACGGCAGCATTTATTTACGTTTTATCGGATGACGAACAGCAGAACCTTCCCAATGAAGAATTCAGCAACGAGGATACGCTAAACTATTTACTGGACCATCAATTCTTATTACAAATTGACTGGAAGGGTGAATCCTATTTAAATGAAATAGGCAACTTCTTACAGCACCGGGCAATTGCTTTTAACCCAGAAGCTACATTCGATTTTACAGCAGCTTATAATATGGCCAATGATCAGGCTGTGACGCCTGGAGATTTCGTTCCCTCTCTGCTGAAAGCATTAAATGATGAGCTTAAAAAAAAGGGTTTGGAAATCGTGCAACTTGATTTAGCTAACGATAGTTATTATATCGCTGTCATTGAAAAGAGCAACAACAAGCAGATCAAAAAAGCAAGCGATGAGTTTTGGCAATTCAAACCCTGGGGAAGCCAAACCGGGGAAGTTCTTTATACTGTATACTGTAGCTGCGGAAGTATGAATGTGTGGCAGTTGAAAATGGGCGAGTTACTTACAGATGATACCTGTCAGGAATGCGGTACGGTAATTTTCGATAGCGAAGGCAATTCAATTTTCAAGGTTAGCAAAGATTATATTTAACACTTACAAAAAAAATCGAACCTCTTAAAACTCGGCCTTCGAATTAAAACTAATCCTTCCCTGGAGATCTCGAGCAGGTGCTGTATTAAAAATTGATTTGCCCTATTCTTTTTTTTATTTGTATAACAAAAGTGTGGCTGCTACGGAGCCTATCCGAGGAAAACAAGACGTATGTAGGCGGTACTCAGAAGTTACCGAAAATCGTGCTTTAGATTGCTGAAATTATTTCAAATAAGAAATGCGACATCCTATAGGAAAGTCGCATTTACAATTATTTTATTTCGATGCTGGGCAACTAACTATTTTTCAAACAACGCTTTTTTAAGTGCTAGTGCTCCCTGTTCTGATGAGAACTTTACCGCTTCAATATGATCTAGCGGATTTAAGAGTCCATAATCATGGATAAATCCGTTATAAGTCTCGATAGTTGTCGGAACGCCCGCTTCATCTAACTTTCTTGCATAGGCCAAACCCTCATCAAATAAGATATCGTTTTCGGCTAGCTGAACCAATGCTGGTGGAAGCCCTTTAAGCTTTTCTAAAGGCGCATTGAATGGAGTAGCATAATACTCTTTACGTTTTTCAGCGTCAGGGAGATAGTTATCCCACATCCATTTCATTAACGGTGCGGTAAGGAATCTTTCTTCGGCATATTTTTGCCAGGATTCACGCGAAAAATCTGCATCCGTTACGGGCCATAATAACAATTGAAATTTTATTTCAGGACCGCCTTTATCTTTTGCCATTAAACAAAGCACCGCAGTCATATTTCCGCCGACACTGTTCCCGGCAGCGGCCATATTTTTACCATCAACACCAATTTCAGCACCATTTTCCGACACCCACTTTGTAGCGGCATATATCTGATTGATTGCTACTGGATATTGTGCTTCGGGTGAAGGTGTATAATCCGTAAAAACTGCCGCAGCTCCGCTATGGACAACTAAATCCCTGACCAACCTTCTATGTGTTGGATAATCACCCAACACCCATCCGCCACCATGCGTAAACATGAAAACGGGAAGGTTTTCAGAAGTAGCATTGGCTGGTTTTACGATATGGATATTGACTGTAATACCGTCTTGCGTAATTTCTCTTTCGGATTCGATAATACCCGAATAATCTACTTCAACAGAATTTTGTGCATCAACCAGCACTTGTCTGGCTTCCTGCGGAGTCAGTGTCTCGAGTGGCTTACCGCCGCTATTATTCAGCCCTCTCAAAAATTCCCTGATACCTGAAAGGATCTGCGGATCGTTTTCAGCTTTAATGTTGTTTGCCATAATTAAAATTTAAATGATTAATGATGTATGAGTAATAACCTTATTTCGGTCATCAAAGTTTATATTTTTTCAAGTTGCTCCATAACTACTTTTGCCATTTCCTTTGAACTGAACGGATTTTGGCCTGTTATCAAATTATCATCCACAACAACATTGGAGGTCATAGGAATAAAAGCTTTTTTAAGATCTGCCCCGCGCTCTTTGATGGCCGCTTCCAGATTGAATGGTACCTCCCGTTTTCTTCTGGCAATAGTTTCCTCAAACCAGTCAAATCCGGTCATTGCTTTTCCTTTAATCAGGTATTCACCGCTACTAAGCTTAACATTTAACAATCCACCAACGCCATGACAGATTGCAGCGACTTTCTTTCCTTTTTCATACTGATTCCTAACCATTGATTGTATAGTAGAGTCATCTGGAAAATCGTACATCGTACCGTGCCCCCCAGCTAAATAGATCAGGTCATATTCTTGTTGAGTAAGCGTAGCGAGTTGCTCACTATTTGCAAGCAATAACCGAAAATCATCCGCATTCCAATAGTGTTCAGAAATTTTATCCAGCGTAAAGTGTTTTAGGCTCTCGGGGTCTACCGGAACGTTACCACCTTGAGGACTTGCAATAGTAATATCATAACCTTTCTCTTTAGCAGCGTGGTAGATATGTGTGAGCTCGCTAAGCCACAAACCGGTTTTCAGATGACCACTTGCATACATCCCAATATTGGTCACTATAATTAAGATTTTCATCATGCCCATATTTTTTTATTATGACAAAGTTGATAAGAAACCGCTGCCCAGGAGTAGCCGAATTACGGGTTGTTGTAGCCGAATCTCTGTATTTAAAATTTCTTAAATAGAACAGCCTAATTTAATGATGATCTGAATTCCAGTGGTGACAGTGATGTCCGGCTTTTAAAAAGACGGTGAAAGGATTGTGGATGTTCAAATCCAAGCCGATACGCAATCTCAGATACCGACATTGAGGTCGTAGAAAGTAATTCTTTTGCTTTTTCAATCAATCGGTTCTGGATATGCTGCTGTGTGGTTTGCCCTGTTTGCACTCGCAACATATCGCTCAGATAATTCGCACTTAGGTGCAGTTGATCAGCAATGGAATGAACGGAGGGTATCCCATTAATGGTTAATTTATCATTTTTGAAATAATCATCCAACAATAGCTCCAGCTTGGAAAGAAGGTCGCTATTCACTTTCTTTCTGGTCAAAAACTGGCGATTATAATAACGGTCACAATATTTTAATAACAGATCAAGATTTGAGACCAGCAGGTCTTGTGAAAATGTGTCCATGTTTCCTTCAATTTCACCTCCTAGGTTATCTATTATATCAAAAATTGTTTTCTCCTCCTTTTCAGAAAGATGTAAAGCTTCATTCGCGGTATAGGAAAAATAACCGTATTCTTTAATATCGGATGCCAAGCCATATCCATGCAGAAAATCCGGATGTACCACCAAAACAAAGCCCCGTACTCCATTAAGCAGTATATCATCAAACTGAAGCACCTGATGTGGGGCAATAAAATACATAATGCCCTCATTAAAATCATAATATTGCTGGCCATACCTGCATTTTCCGCCGGCACAATCTTTCTTTAAAGCAATAACATAAAAATCAGTAGTGACAGCACTCAGAATGGTCTCCGGTTCCAGTTTAACATCATCAAAATTAAAGACACTGATCAACGGGTTGGTAGGTCTTTTTAACCCCAAAAACTGATGAAGCGTACTTATCGATGATACTTTCTCTGGGGTTTTCATATGCTTATTTTCAGATTTGTACATGCCTAATTTACTTATTTATTTTGTCCCCTGAAAGCTGTTCTTCTTTAATGATATCGATTCCCTTCTCATACGAGGTGACCTGAAAATCCGGAAATTTCTTTCTGAACTTTGAATCATCAAATATATTGTCGTGCTCATACCTGGGAAGAAGCTCCAGTAATTCCTTTACACTTTTGTTGAAAAATGAGCCTATTTTAAACATGAATTTTAGCACAACGGAGTATTTCAGATCCCTGTTGTAAATTCCTGAAGCTATGCGGATAAACTCTTTATAGGTAGGATGGCTTTTATCCACCGGGAGATGCCAGGTCTGGCCAAATGCATCAGGCGTATTCCCAATCAAAGCTGTGGCGCGGCTCGCATCAGGAGTCCATATCAGGCTTCTTTTTTTGTTTACACTCAATGGGACCTTCAGCTTTTTGCCTGCTTTGATATTATTAAAAATTAAGGTATTGGTAATACTCTGTGTTTTGCCGGGGCCATAAAATTCGGGGGCACGACAGATCACGGCTTCAAGTTCACCTGCCGCCATTTCCTGCAACAGCATTTCGGCCATCTCTCTTCTGACTCTTCCCTTTCTCCCTACAGGCGCAAAAACCATTTCCTCTGTCAATACGCGATCATCCTGGGGATACATATAGGTATTGTCAAAGAACACCAGTTTTGTATGGTTAATCTTACAGGCGTCAATCACATTACGGAGGATCAGCGGAAACTGTTTCTCCCAGAGATCTGAACTGATCGGAAGACCTAATGTAAAATAAGCAATGTCACTTCCTTTGACGGCCTCGATTGCTTTTTCACGGATCGACAGATCCGCAGAAAAGACTTCGTCCGTATCATTTACTTTTTTTGCATCCCTGCTGACAATCCGTATGGATGAAGTAAAATTTCTTTTGAGTTCCCTTGCGAGCTCTTCGCCGATCTGGCCATTAGCCCCTAATATCGTTTGCATATCTTTTGCTGTTTTAAATTACTATACAAATTTCAGAAGATCTATAGCGATCTGAGTAGCTCAATTCAGGTAAGTTGTAACAGAATCTCTGTTTTTCTTTAACAGGTACGAACCCAACCCAGAATGGCTCAGCCTCCTAAGAGCGCTGTGGGGTTTGATAGTAATAGACTGGCGCAAAAAGACCCGGCAATCTTGCTCCTACATGCGACCTGTTCAAAAAAAGCAAACGATGGACGCACCTCTTGTGTTCAATTAAAAAAAAACAGTTATGACCTTTATGTGCGATACAAAAAATACACAGCTAATTGCCTGCAGGCTGCCTGCGGCGCTGTATCTGATGACCCTGGCCTTACTATTACTTTTGGGCAGCTGCCATAAGGACGATAGCCCTGCCCCCGAGCAGGCGCACCTAAACGTGAAAGTAAAAAGTGACGGTGACGAGTATGATGCAGTCTATCTCGATATCCAACAGCTCTGGACCCGCACGTCTACAGGTGGAGGAAAAATCGAGGCAAATAAAAGATTAAATATCCTAGGAGTACAAAAGGATAGCATCATCGCAGGTGGCCATGTGCCCCACGGCACCATACAGGAAGTTATGTTAAAAATATCCCCTACGGGAAATCAGATAGTCAGGAATGGTTCATCCTATCCTTTAGAGATGCCACAGGGACAATATATTGCTATCAATATCACCGGGGACAAGATGCTCAAGCCGAATGAAACGCATGCTTTGATGTTGGATATCGATCTATCAGATTTTATCGAAGAGAGGGCTAATGGAAAATTTGCAATTAACCCCAGCATAACTGCGGCACTGGATTAGCGGCGCTATTCACTCCTGGGATCGAGCTTTAAAGGCATCTTGACACAACATATAATCTCAATAGAAGAACGTCCGTATTTACAGTGACTTGCCTTCGACCAGGTAGATGCCAGCTCCTCTTATGGGATATTTTTTGAGTGCCTGTGGAAAGTGCACGGTATCAAAGAAATGTCCTACAGCATCGAGGAACTATAGCGAAACAAGGTGTATGTAAGCGGTAAGTGGAAATTTGATTTGTAAATAAAAACCTGTAATTTCATTGGAATTAACTTCTTTCTATTATGCAAACCAATAAATGGTTCGTCAAGTTTAAAAACATCCAACGAAAAAGAACATTTTTGTTAATCATACTTTTAACTATCTTTTATAACACAAGCTATGCACAAGAAGATCCGCAGCTCAGGGAAGCACTGTCGACCATGACAAAAGCATCTATATCTGGTGACGTTGAAGGTATTCTAAGCCAAACTTCACCCCGAATAATTGAAAGCATGGGCGGAATAGACCAAGCAACAAAACTGACCAAGGAACTTTATTCTTCCCTTATAAAATACGGAGTTAAGATTGATTCCACGATTAATTACGTTGATATAGATGTCTCTAAAATTGATAGCATAGCCTATTGCTTTATCCCCCAGGTATTGGTAATGTCTACGCCGGAAAAAGACAAAATGGTAATCACTTCAGCTAACTTATTAGCACTAAAAGAAGGCGAACCAAAAAAATGGACTTTTTTTAATTTCAATAAAATGGATCAGGAAAAAATTAATTTGTTTTTTCCTGAGTTTAATGGCAGGATTTCGCTTCCTCCTGGTCTAGAAAAAAAGACATTGGTGGTGCCTAAAGAAGAAGTAGCTAAAACTGTTGATCATCTATTGAAACTTATAGATGAATCTGTCAAAAAACGTAACTAGTTTTAAATCATTCGATCTTTAAAGTACTGTCTGTAATTGAGCCGCCCCTATCATTGGAGCCAATCATCGCAACCAAATATAGATCTTTTATTTATCTTTTAAAATAAAAATTATCACTGGTGTAACCATTTTGTATAGGTCTTGCCGACTGTATAAATTGAATACGATGCCTCGGCCTTTACATTGAATTAAAAATGATGACTGGTGAATTCGGGCACTGACACCGTACATCATCGCCTGGCAAGTGGGCAAATATAAAACCATCAAAAGCGAATAATAAATGGTACCAAAATATCCCGGAATTATCGTATATATTTAATTGAGATCCTATCCTTTCGATCAGATCTATATGATGTATCATTGCAATATCATTTTAACTGGATAATAAAAGAAGTGAAATGGAACATCTAACACGATAAATCGAAATATATACAAACAATGTGACCAAGATGAAAAAGATTGAAAAGAATTTTATTAATGCGATCTATCAAAATTTTGATGGGATACAGCAATCGTTAAAAGAATCATTAAATCGGGTTCGGACTGCATCAGGGAATGGTTATCGAAATTTGTTTAATTCTAATGCCTGGGGAAGACAGTATCATAAACTGTCCATCGAAGAATTGTTTTTTATGAACCTTAACAATGATGCAATACTGGCGATATTAAATGTGTCAATTTATCATGCTATCGTTCAAAACGATTATCGTCATTTGTTAAATGGCGTATTCACCTATTCGCGGTTGAGATCTCTTCAAAGGGCATATATTCCCGGACCTGGTGACTGGATCGTGGTCGAGAGTCTAATCAATAATGATATTGCACTGCGGGAAATAGAATACCCCAAGTCTTTAGACTTTAATACGAATGTATTTTATGATACAACGCTTTTATTGAGCGGGAACTTACTCAGAACAATTTTGATTAATCCCGATTTAAAAACGCTGACCCTCGAACAATATTCAAAATTTATTGGTGAAGTTTCATCAAAATTTGACAAGGCCTTTTTACACTATTTATTCGGACTGATCACAGAGGATTACACGCTATGCCAAACTAACTTCGCAGAAATGGAACAGTTGTATAGTAGATGCCAATGGCTATCCTCTGGTTGGTACCGAGATGCTAATTTGAATAAATCCGTTCCGATATTTCTTTTGGGCCTTTATCAACTTAAAAATACTGTCAATATCGCTGTTGAAATTGAATTAGAAAATGAATTTTTAAACAATACGAATCGCTTTATCCTTGACAATCCCAATTATACACCTCAAATCTTTAACTATTTTGACGGCGAACTTGGGTTCCTAAATGAGACGTTAACAAATAATTTTGTTCCGTTTTATCAGGACTACAAAATCAAATTAGATGAAATCAAAATAGTCACTCAGGGAAAGAGATGAGAAAAGCCATTCAAGGTATGGTCATCTAGCGTAAAGTTTGTCTGAAAGGCGGATGTACCTCTATTGGCATTAAAGTTTGCTGCATTTAGCCACAAATTGCTCAAACTTCCGGTTTTTATTGATCATGACCGGTCCATGGCCGAAACAGATGATAGCAGGATTCAGTTTGGCCAGCTTCTGCAGCGATTGGATATTGCGCTGCTGATCCGTGGTGAATAAACCTGGCGGAAGCCGTAGTCCGACCGCTGTTGTGAGCAGGTTCATATTGACTGCCGCATCTCCAATAATAAGTACACCATCCCGCTCTCGGAATAAAGAGATATGACCTACCGAATGTCCAGGTGTCTCAATGACCCGAAAGTTTCCGATCATGTCGTTTTCAACAATTGTCCGTTGGACTTTATGTCCCTGGCCTGCCCAATATTTTTGTTGAAACTTTGCTATCCAATGTTGCGGTCTTGGATAATCCTTAGTTACCAAACCCGTTTCGGTTCTAAAAACTTCGTACGGATGACAGAGCAAGGGTATTGCGAAATCTTCGCACAGCTGATCGCTACAGCCCTGATGATCTGGGTGCGCATGGGTAAGAATATGTTGATAAACGGGTAGTTCCTGAAGCGCTTTCTTGACTGTGGTATACGAACTCCGTATTCCGGAGTCTATTAATACACCTTCAATAATATAGCAGTTGATACTGTTTCGAGGCATCAGTGAAATCTGAACCACCTCAGGAGCGATGTGACGTAGCATATTTTTTTGTACAAATCTACATCGCTGATCCGTGCTGCATAAGGACATTTGTCCTATAATTCCTTGGATCGATGCAAGTGTCCCTTGGCCCGGGTAAGCGAACGTTGTGTGATACCCAGGTACGATGCCAGATCTTGTGTCGCGACACGCCTGATAAGCATCGGTTCGTTCATCAAGACATGGCGGTATTTATCCACAGCCGTCCGATTGTTGTAATGCAGTAGGTAAAGCTCCTTTTGGGTATACTCTCGCTCAATCACCGATCTTATAATATTGTTCCAAGCGGTAACCTGATCAAGCAGATACAGATAGTCGGGATAGCTTATCCGATAGATGATACTATCTTCGATCACCTTAATACTCCTTCTGGATTTTTCCTGCGCCACAAATTCCGGAAATGAGGTAGCAAATTCATTTTCAAACTTGAAGCAGGTTATATTTTCTTTTCCTTCTTCGTCAATCGCATATGCCTTTACAGCACCACGGACAATAAATCCAATATAACGGCAAGTATCACCCTCACGAATAAAAAACTCGCCCCTCTTCAAGCTGATAGGTTTGAAGAAATCCGCAGAAAAGTTGATCTCCTCGTCTGAAAGTGTCCCGGTCAAGGCTAGGTAATTTTCGAGTATATCAGTCATTGGACTATTTTTCCGTTCTTTTAATTTCATTTTGACCGTCTAGTCTTATTTTCACGTTTAAATGTACATATATTTCTTAATTTGGGAATAGACAGGCAATGAAATTCACATCGCACCGATTACAGAAAATTTGTTGATAGCGCGGACAGGAAAATTAAAAATTGGCATACAAAAAGGGCTTTGGTTAGCCAAAGCCCCAGGAAACATTTATTCCTTCGCCAGCATTACCTGGATCAGGTGCTATGGGTATATTCTCAGATTTTTTCAAACCACCCCTAAATGCTTCCAATAATAGGACAACAGCAAGCGGTATTTAGTTTTAGCTATATTAAATAATTTAAACTTTTTTCAACCTAGCCTTGGTGACGGCTATATTATTCTTTAAAATGGAAACGATGTAATTCCCTTTTTTTGGAATGGAAGCTCTCTCAAAGGTTTTTGGAGCTTTTTCCGAAAGTTTTCTAGTTGTATGACACAGGGTATCAATAAAGCCTCTACCCAAATCTATAGATAAAAATTGAATGAGACGACTCACAAAAGAGGCTTTAGCATATCGACTGATATACCTAAGTGCGCTCCTTGTCCTGAGACTACAGCGGTATGAAGCTGATTTCACGCAAATGTACGCTCCCCTTAAATCTATAGAAGGTCATAAGATAGTAGCTAATCATGTCAATAAATCACATATACACCTATTTATCAATAAATTATACACCATAAAAATTTTGAAAAAAAGTCTTTTTATTTCGTAACTTTTCCTTTACATTTATATCAAACAATGCCAAAGTTGATTCGGCTTGTCGGCGTTTGAATCTTCATCTACTTAGGTCAAACATTATTTTTAACCAATTTTTAATTACATGATTATGAGTAAAATTCTGTCTTTTTTACTTCTATGGCTAGTGATCATTCCACTGGCCCATGGTCAACAACGCACGCTAAAAGGAAGCCTTGTTGACCTCGCCACCAATGCACCTTTGGGAGGTGCGACGATCCGGCTAGAATCTACCTCCATCGGGACCTCGACCAATGATCAAGGGATGTTTACATTAAATGTACCGCAGGGCGCAGTCAAACTATTGGTTACACTGGTGGGTTATGAAGATGCAAGACGTACAGTAACGGTACAAGAAAACGACATCACCATCAAAATGACAAGCAAATCGTCTGCCCTGGAGACTGTCGTGGTCACTGCGCTGGGTATTCAGCGTAAAGCCAAGAGCCTCACCTACTCGACGCAGGTGGTAAAAGGTGACGAACTGACCAAAGTGAAGGATGTCAATCCCATGAATAACCTTACCGGTAAGGTCTCGGGTGTGCAGATCAACCGCAGTTCATCGGGTATGGGTGGATCTGTGAACATTGTGCTGCGCGGATTTAAATCAAACCGCAACAACCAGCCTTTGTATGTTATTGACGGTCTTCCGATCACAAATACAGACGGTAGTGGCAACTCAGGGCCCTTTGGCGGAGGTACCGATCGTGGGGATATCCTGAGCACCTTAAATGCGGATGACATCGCCGCCATCAACGTCCTGAAAGGTGCGTCGGCATCGGCACTGTACGGTAGCCAAGGTGCCAATGGTGCCATTATGATCACCACAAAAAAGGGCGCAGAAGGAAATCTGAAAATTGACCTCTCCAGCGGTTTCACGGCGGATAAAGCGTTTTACCTTCCCAAATTGCAGTACCGCTACGGACAGACCACCCCTTCGAGCGAGGAAAGCTGGGGTGAAAAAGGTAATTTTGCTGACCCTGTAAAAGATTTCTACAATACAGGAACAACCTTTATCAATACCGTGGCGCTGAGCGGCGGAACCAATCGCATACAGAATTATTTTTCCTATGCCAACACCAGTAACAAAGGTATTCTTCCAACCAATACCTTTAAACAGCATAGCGCAACTTTTCGAAATTCGATGAATTTCTTTGACAATAAACTCTTCTTTGACGGAAGTCTGATGTATTCACGTCAGAATATTCATAATCGCCCTTCCTCAGGGCTATACTTCAGTCCAATAGCGGGCTTGTACCTGTTTCCTCGGGGGCAGGATTTTGAGAAGTACAAAAATTTCGAATATTTCTCCGAAAGTCGCAACTTCTACTTACAGGATTGGTGGAATATCAATGCCGACGCCAAACTCACCGGAACGCATCATCAGCAAAATCCGTACTGGGTACTCAACCGTATTCCTACGGATCAAAAAAGAGATAATATTATCGGACAGGCTCAATTCCGTTATACCTTGACGGACTGGCTGGCTGTAAGCGCCCGCGGAACCTTGAACAAACGCTGGGATCACTGGGAACGTCGTATCTATGCCGGAACACAAGGTGTATTGTCGGGCCTACCGATCGACGGTAAATTGGGCGACAATGGCCGTTATAATGTCGACCGCAGCGAAAGCACGGCCTTATATGGTGATCTATTGTTAACGGGTAATAAACAATGGGCCGAACAGCTTGATTTAAATTTTACAGCTGGTACCTCAATCAATGATTTACGCTCAAATGGAACTGTTCTGGATCTGGCTAGACTAGCCGTAGCCAATAAGTTTCTGATGAGCAATATCTATCGTGACGCTCCTATGCAGTCTGCGACTGAAACCATTTCAAGGCGACAGATCCAGTCTCTATTTGCTTCGGCCAATCTGGGCTACCGCGAAAAAGTTTACCTGGATTTAACGGCTAGAAACGACTGGGCTTCTACGCTGGCTAATACTCCAAAAGAACATAAGGGTTATTTTTATTGGTCGGCGGGTATATCAACTGTGCTAAGTGAATTATTCAAATTGCCGAGCGCCATTACCTACAGTAAGCTCCGTTTATCCTTTGCCCAGGTGGGGAACGATGTCGCCGCTTATAGTACAATCCCTGTCAACACCTTAAATACGGGCATTCTGACCCCAAATGTATCGGGACCTTATATGGGTATACCACTGAAACCGGAGATCAGCAAAAGTATCGAGTTAGGCTATGAAGGCCGCTTTTGGAAAGACCGCATCAATCTAGATATCGCGCTTTATAGAACCAATACCAAAGATCAATATTTTGAGTATCAGGGACCTGTGGGCGTGGTTAATACAACCGTATTTTTGAATGCAGGAAATGTTGAAAATAAAGGTATTGAAGCTGCTTTGGGTGTTACTGCAATCAAAAAAGAGCAGTTCAGCTGGAACACGGGATTTAATTTTACCGCCAACCGCAACAAGATACTAAAATTAGCTCCCAATCTCGGAAATACGTACCCGTTGGGCGGAAATTTCAATGTACTTCGCCTTGGTGGTTCCTTTGGTGATTTCTGGGCGCCTATGTTTAAGCGTGATCCGAACGGGACGATTATCGTCGATGATAATGGCCGTCCACAGATCGCTCCTGCAGGTTACATCGGCAATAATACGCCCAAAGCCATCGTCGGATGGACCAATAATGTGAATTACAAAGATTTTGGCCTGAGCTTTACCATAGACGGCAGGTTCGGCGGAAAAGTAATCAGTATCACAGACGGTTACCTCAATTCCTTTGGTGTAAGCGAAGAAAGTGCGGCTGCAAGGGACCGCGGTGGTGTTGACATTGCAGCTGTTAAAATGGACGGCACACCTTGGCAGGGTCTTCTTCCGGCGCAGGCTTACTACAGTGCTGTAGGGAACCGGGACGGTATCATCGAAGGTCAGCTATACAGTGCCACCAATATCCGGATGCGTGAGATTGCGTTAAGTTACAAACTCCCCATCAAATGGCAGGGCATCAAACAGGCCTCGATTTCACTGACAGGAAGAAACTTATTTTTCTTTCGCAACGACGCTCCTTATGATCCTGAACTCAATACAACTACCGGTGTCGGCGGCCAGGGTTACGATAGCTTTGCCCTTCCAACGACCCGCAGTTATGGTTTAAATCTCAAGGTATCCTTTTAACAACGTAGATCATGGACAATACAATCAAATTTTTCGCTTATAGCAGATTGATCTGCATTTTGCTCGTTACAGTCTTGTTAACGGGCTGTACCAAAAATTTCACGGAATTAAATACGAATCCGGCAGGTGTAACGGACGAAGAAGCAAATGCTGACTATGCACTGGTCGCTTCTTTCCTCGCGCAGGCGCAACGTGATATTATCCCCGAAAACGTCGGTGAATATCAGTTGGCCAATAACCTCTGCAGTGATACGTATGCGGGCTACCTTACACCGCCTACTCCCTTCGTTGGAAACGCGAATAACGTTACCTATAGCCTTGTTCCTGGCTGGTACCAGGCCATTTTCGTTGATCGCTACATCAAAGCGATGAATCCGCTTTTTCGTGTAGAACAAGCAACACGTAAAGAAGAAAGACTTCAGGATATTTTCGCATTTGCCAAACTTCTGAAAGTATCGGCTATGCATCGCACAAGTGACAAAGTTGGTCCTATTATCTACAGTAAATATAACATGCTGAACGAAAATGGACAGATCGATTATGATTCACAGGAAAATGCATATAAAAATTTCTTTTTGGACTTAGATACCGCCGCAACTATTTTAAAAGGTATTCAGAACAATTCATTATCGGCAGCAATGGCTAAATCTGATATGGCGTATACCGCAGACAATTACAAACGTTGGCTACGCTATACAAATACGTTGCGTCTGCGTCTGGCTTTACGTATCGTCGCCATAGCACCCAATATAGCTAAAATGGAGGGCGAAAAAGCACTCAATCCGGCTAATGGCGGGCTACTGGAGATAAACGCTGACAACTGTATTATCGGACTCAGTACAGATCATCCCTTAAATACCATCACGGGTGCCTGGGGCGATACCCGCATGAGCGCGCCCATAGAGTCTATACTCGGCGGTTATGGTGATCCGCGCTTGGCAAAGTGGTTTGATCCCGCAACGGACGCCACAGTAGCCGGACAGTATAAGGGTATACGTTCAGGTATCAATATCGATGGTAAAAGCCGTTATGAAAATTACTCGAAGCTAAAAGCATTCCCGAACCGGATCCAATTAATGGTTGCTGCTGAAAGCTGGTTTTTGAAAGCGGAAGCTGCGCTACGTGGCTGGGCCAATGCAGGTACAGCAAAGACAAACTACGAAACGGGTATAGAACGTTCTTTTGAAATGTATGACCTAAGTAAAGAACTTGCAGCTTATAAAAATAACAGCACGAGCAAGCCTAAAGCTTATGTTGATCCAAAAGCGATTAAAGCCGGTGAAAATAATGTAGCTATTGGCTCTCCTTATTTGAGCACAATGACCATCCGCTGGGACGACGGAGATTCGAACGACAGAAAACTTGAACGTATCATAACACAAAAATGGATTGCCATGTTTCCAGATGGTGATGAAGCCTGGGCAGATTACCGCCGTACAGGATACCCCATCCTGTTCCCCAACGTTGTCAATTTCAGTGGAAATGCCATACCTACAATTCCGGGCATCCGACGCATGCCCTATCCACAACGGGAATATGACAGTAATAACCAGGCGGTTACTGCAGCTGTAAAATTATTGGGAGGTCCTGATAACGGTGGTACACGCTTGTGGTGGGATGTAGCGAACAAGAAGTTTTAATAAACTATTTTATTCATTTTTTTAACTGTAATAGCCGGGTAATAGCCGGCTATTATAATTTAAATTCAAGATTATTCCGAGCTCTTGAAAAAGGGGGCTATCCCTGAGAATTTCAAATTCCTTCAAGCAACGGTTTATCTCCAGAATAACCCGCATGATCACTTGTGTTATTAGTTTGGCCCTACGGTAAAATACATCAGCTTTCATCAAGACAACTTGTCAACAGCGGAATGTGGCTGACACATCCTTACACAACCTATAGCATTTATCGATGTCAATAGATTCTGTTATTAGAATATGTAAGGTCTTTCGATAATTTGGAAGGTCTTCTCTTTTATAATTAATATCTTTGAGCTATGAATATCGAACAAATCGGACAACCTTTTCTCAAAAAATTTCCCGGAGATTTTTCCGGTAATCCTGCGCAGAGAAACACGCCAAAAGTTTTATTTGCGACGGTTAAACCTACCGGATTTAAGCAGCCTCAATTAATTGCTTTTAACGCGGCGCTTTCTGAGGAAATAGGGCTTGGAAAATTTAAAGAAAAAGATCTCTATTTTCTGGTGGGATCTCAACTTCCTGATACCATGCAGACCTATGCGACAGCTTACGCCGGACATCAATTTGGTAACTGGGCAGGACAGCTGGGGGACGGAAGAGCGATTCTCGCAGGGGAAATTATCAATGCAAATGGTAAGAAAACAGAGATCCAATGGAAAGGGGCCGGTGCAACGCCTTATTCGAGACGTGCAGACGGAAGAGCTGTATTGCGGTCGTCGGTACGCGAATACTTGATGAGTGAAGCTATGTATCACCTCGGCGTCCCCACGACCAGAGCATTGAGCCTGGCCTTTACCGGTGAAAACGTTATTCGAGATATCATGTATAACGGCAATCCTCAATACGAAAAAGGGGCCGTAGTCATCAGAACGGCCGAAAGCTTCCTTCGTTTCGGGCATTTTGAATTGATGGCTGCTCAGGGAGAATATAAGTTATTGCAGGATCTGCTTGATTTTACGATCGAAAATTACTTCCCTGAAATTGCTTCATCCGATCATCAGAAATACAAAGATTTTTTTGAGCATGTATGTACTCGGACGGCAGACTTAATGGTAGAATGGTTCAGGGTAGGTTTTGTACATGGCGTAATGAACACAGACAATATGTCCATCTTAGGCTTAACGATTGACTACGGTCCCTACTCTATGATGGATGAATATAATTTAAATTTTACCCCCAACACAACGGATCTTCCGGGGAGAAGATATGCATTTGGAAAGCAAGGACAGATTGCACAATGGAATCTATGGAAACTTGCTAACGCCCTCCAGCCGATAATCAACGATGACAAATTCCTGGAAAGCAAGTTAAATAATTTCGCAGTCTATTTTTGGGAGAGCCATGACAACATGCTTTGCAAAAAATTCGGATTTGATGGGCTCAGAACAACGGATGAAGAGTTTTTCAGCAACTGGCAGGGTTTAATGCAGGAGTTGGAACTGGATCACACCTTATTCTTCAATCAATTAGAGAAAATAGCTCCTGATACGGATTTAAAAGAACATTTCAGTCCGGTAGCATATAGCGTTTTAAATGAAGAAAAACTCATAAAACTTGAAAGCTTCATTGAACAGTATCAATCCCGTCTGCATTCAAATTCGATTTCAAAGGAAGAATCCCTGGAATTAATGAAAAAGGCGAATCCTAAATTTATACTGCGTAACTATCTGCTTTACGAGTGTATCGAAGAAATTGGTAAGGGGAAAAAAGAAATGTTGACTAAATTAACTCGGGCCTTAGAAAACCCATATCAGGAGCTATTTCCGGAATTTTCTGTAAAGCGCCCATCAAACTATAACGACACCGCAGGATGCTCTACACTCTCCTGTAGCTCATAACAGCAGATATTGTTTTGCTCGATGCACGAAATAAAGCAGCCATACGACATGTATCTAGATCAAGGATATCTGTACGTATCGCTGCATCATAATTGCCTGCTATAAAAGTCCGCTAAAAGCGCTAACACAAAGTCCATGTAGCCGCCGGCTACGAGCTTAGGGAAGCAGCTTTTAGGATTTTTCAAAGGGGTGCCCAGCGCATCAGGCTTGGTTAGGAATATTCAACATATCCTTTTAAAATAAGATCTGATATAATCCCAAACCAGAAGCAAAAAGGTACAGCTTGCCCTTTAATGTGAGGGTTTTCGGTAATATTATGTCATCGCACTTAAAACGTTGTTTTTTCAGTTCGTAATAAGACAAATAATCCGGACTGGGCAGTTTGCCATTGCGCCAACCAACCAGAACATCCTCGTCGAATTTAGGAATTTCAGTTTTGGGTATATCAAGCTCGCTTTTAAAAAGATCTGTTTGTCTAACGACTAAAGTTTGGTTGATCACCATAAATACATCGCATCGCTCTGTATTCACGATTGTGTAGGGACAGGGGTTCAGCCCATAAGGTTTCAGCAGCTCAAATTCGTACTCAGCTAACGCTTTCATCTGCAGGCTATCGTTCAGACCTTTCAATTCTTCTGATTTTTTTTGCAAGCTATCTGCAATAACCACCGTTTTAAATTCTTCCTGCTTTTTATAATCCGGATAGAAAAACTTCTTTCCGTTAAAATATAAATTTCCTTGTTTATCGATATAAAATGGTCGTTTCCAGTCGTAGTTCTTTTCAAATAGAATGTTTTTATCTACATCCATAATTTTTATGGGCGAGTTACTGTTGTCGGGCTTTAAAAGTATTCTATCGTCATTTAAAAACACAAGACTACTTAAGCCAGTCATATCGGTAACTTTGTTGAACTTGCTTTCGTCTTTTAGCAATTCGACCAGTTGAGGAATGTCTGGATGTTTATCTTTTTTAGGGATAGGATTGCAGCCTAAAAATGTAAGCATTACAAAGAAAAGAAGGTATCTCATGAGTTATTCTTTCGTATAGTTTGATTGTCCATTGATATCAACCGATTCACCTAGATACTTTGGCTTTCTGCCTCTAATAACATCCAAAGCAGCTTTGGTAACGGAAAATTTTTCCCGAAATGCATAATATTTATACCCAGGATAGATTCCCCTATCTGCGCTATAGCCAAATGATGTTATACCCAATTTATCTCCGAGATAAATACATCTGTTCAAGTGGTATTTTTGAGAGACCAGAATTGCTGTGTCAACATGAAAGATATGTTTTGCACGGAACATCGTCGAGTAACTATCGAAGCCGGCATAGTCGATGTAGATCTTTGTGGTGTCAACGCCATTTTTCTGACAATATAACTTCATTACAGTAAGCTCATCATATTCATCCCTTCCGTTATCTCCGGAAAGCAATATTTTATCCACTTTGTTGTTTTTGTACAGCGAAATACCAGCATCAAGCCTATCTTTTAAATATCTACTTGGCTGATTGCCGTTTATACCAGCGCCAAAAATAATGGCTACTTTGGTTTTGGGAACGTCTTTAAGTTCAGTGAAAATCAGATTCTCCGTTTTGGCTGTTATGTTGCTGTTGGTTGCGAAAACAACAACTAGGACTACGAAGCATAGAATAATATCTGCTATAAGGAACTTTTTAATCTTTTTCATGCGTTGATTTTACAACAGTTTTATAAAAATCGTTTTGTTATGTCTTCGGCAAAACTACTGACAAAGCTATTTAACAAACATGCCAGACAGCAACATATTATCATTAAAATTCAAGGTCACCTTATATGGTGAGGTTTTAATTTCAATATAGTTGGCAAAATCAACCGGATTATACGCTATTTTCAGTTTTTCTAACAACTCTAATACCTCTTCAAATTTTAACCCTGGTTTTAAGCCATTTTCAAATGAGATATCCACCTTTCTAAAGTCGTTGATAGCATAACCATTGATCAAGTTTTCTCTTTGATTATCGGGATTGCCTTTACTTACAGCAAAGTAAAAGTAGATATCGTGATAATTATTCTGATAATAGATTTCGTTCGTTTTTCCAGTCATACCATCAATTTCTGTCATTCGTTCAAAACGTTTGTTTATGGCTGACTTTACAAAGTCTTCTTCAGTTGCTCTACTGACAACCAAACCATTCATATTCCAGTTCTTGTCAATTTTTATCGTAGGTTTCTCTTTAACATCTTCTGGCTTGGTTGAATTTTTCATCAACCCGGCCATGTATTTTTCATTGTTGCATCCGCCAAAGTCAATTAAACCATTCATGATATCCCAATAGCAGGATTTAGATAGATCGGTATTGTTCAAGATGATTAATCTCCTGTAATCTGGAGCGAAAAATATAAACTTGTTTTCAGCCTTTACATTCCAGTACAAACCGTGGTCCGTATTTGGATTTTTAGTCCCCTTACCGTATTTCGCCTCTAATTTCTTTAAGATATCGGTCTGCAGTTTTGGCGTTTTCAGCTCAATTCTTACACCGTAGATTTTACTTTCGGCATCGTAATTTTTTAAAGCCGCATTTAATTCATCGATATTTTTAGCGGGTTTAAGATCGATATGCCCGCCCCCAAAACGAGTTATACTGTCGGTTTTGAGCTTCTCTGCATCGATTTGAAAAATAATCCGCTGGTCTTCCAAATCTATTCCGTCAAAACTATATTTCTTCGATTTTTCAACCTCCAGCAATAAACTAAAAGGATACTCTACAGTTTCTACACCAATCAATAATGCGTCATCAAAACTGCTGACCTTTTCAATTGGTTCGTTTAAGTTCAGGGTCGCTATATCTATCTTTTCTTGACTTCTGCAAGAAAAAAATAGCGTTAAAATGGCTAGTGATAATATTTTCTTCATGTATGATTAATCTAAAATGCCAATGTATTGGCTGACGATGCCTACTTTATTTTATATTTAAATTTAGCTGTAAAACCTATAGGAAACTGAACAAATTATAATTCGCTGGGGATAAATTATCATTCGTAGGTATTTGCGTTTTTTTTGCCGCAATCGGGCTTAAGTGTATACTACCGTCCTTTTTCAATTATCTAGAGCCTTTCGCGGCCACGGAACCGGTTGAAATAAGATTAGCAAGATTGTTGTTATAAGCTAACCAACCTTATAAATCACACCTAAATTACTGATTTACTTAGCATTGAGCAGCACCATTACAATAATCGGAGTAGTTTATATTATAAACTGTCTATGGCAATTATCTAGCCCCTACTCAAAACGTGGACATATCAAAATAATCAGATGCTATCATACAGCAATTATTTTTTAATCTTTTCTATTGTATGTGCTGTAATTTTTAATCTTACCTATTTCATGTTGACAAGCTATACAAGTTAATTTTAATTTTCTTCTACAGCATTATTTACTACGTTCGCATAGCTACACATCAATAATCTAAATGGCATTCTTTCGAGAAGAAATCAGAATTCCTAATAATAAAATTGATTTTTACAGATTGGCTTACAGTCCTAATTGGAAAGCGCCTCAATTGTAGTGTACGTCGTCCAGGCACTGCACACCAAAGAAAACAGGAGGCAGTATAAAAAAATATCTATAGGCCTTCTAAGCTTGATCAAAAAAACAATGACAAACATCAATGGGCAAACTGTAATAAAAATAAAAATACCTGCGGCAATAGTCTCAAAAATATCCTGATTATAATTCATCAGCAAGAGTAATATCCCGATGTAAAACAGCCAGACGAAAAACGGAGCGACAAAGCATAACAGCAAACCCCACAATAGCCGAAGTTTAAGGTACTCTGGCCGAGCTTTGCGATAATTTATATATAAAAAATAACCTAGACCTGCCATGCATAGGATCAGAACAGCCAACTGAACATAGGTATTAAAAATGCTGTCTGCCCGGGTGTTGATCGTTGAAGTAGACTTGAGTTTACCCCCACTGTAGCGTTTGATCTGGGTGGTTTCTCCATTGACAAATGCCTGAATGATCTGATCTCCACCGATAGTATCCCTAATCGTCCAAATTGAGTCTTCAAGCCCCATCTTATAAAACCCTTCAATGATGGTTTTACCGCCTTTAGTTCGTGTAAAACGTCCGTCAAGCCGTCCACCATTAAACCGCAAAGAATCAGTACCCTGGTCGGTATTAAGGGTTAACATGCTTATTTTTCCGGGAGGAATCAGGCTGGCACTATCTGCAAGAAGACGCAAAACTGTAAGGTCAAGATGTTCAACCGATCGGTTTTTACTGTAATCGTCCTCTCTCTTAGGCCTACGGATATATAGGTAATTTATTTTGACCGCGAGCAAGGAATCTCTCTTGTAAAACTTGAGTTCATCATGGGCATTAAAATACCGGATGGTCGGATTTTTTAACAATACATACTGTGGCTGCTCGAAAAATTGAATATATCGTGGCTGACTGGTCGCACAAAAAGAGAAAATTGCAATAGCACCAATAAAATAGGCCGTCAATCGGGTCTTTAACGTTGAACCGATAGTCGGCCGTGAAACTCTTTTTATGTGTAACCATGCAAATAAAAGCATGAACAATGCAATCAGATCGGTAGGATCCACTGTTCTTGCAATACTAAAATAGGGTTTCAGAAACTGAATAATCCCAGAAGAATAGTTACTTTTCCAAAATACAAATAAGACTGCAGTAGTGATAAAAACCGATAATTTATGCCTAGGAAAAATTGCTGACCAGAAAATAGGAAAAATAAAAAGTCCGCTGAAATCGGAAAGTTTTCCGGTAACCGCATTATGAAAGGCAGCTTTAAGAAAAAAATCATTGACAATCAATAGAACAAGAAAAAAAATAAAAAGCGGTGAAACAAGATGCTTTAGGCGTCCATACATATTTTAGCGTTTACATTTTCTATTGATACCTATTACGCGATTTGGTAACCTGCAAACACACATCGATTGAAGTTATGATTCGAAAATTCAAAAACCTTTAATTGCACTATAAAAATAGAATAGATTAGAATTAGATGATTGTTACTTATGTTGATGGCAAATTTAGGTATCCGGGATACGAATACCCAATTTGGCTATATTCGATACAGGACCGTCCTTGCCAGTAGAGAAGGTCACCTCTCATTATTTAATCTTACTGGTATCAACTGGCCAGGTATCGGTCCTAAAAGGAGCCAACGGTAGACCTTCCTTACTAAAAATATTACCTATTCCCGTGTTACTAAACTGGTATCGAACAGCAACAGGATTGTTTACCCGTTTATTTGAAACAATCATCTGTTTGCCTTTTATTTCTACAGTAGCAGGATAGAATTTCTGATCTGCACCCGAAATAAAAATTTCCTTTCCTTCATTTCCTTTTATTTTCAACCCAGAACCCAAGTTATCGAAATCAATTACGATTTGATTTTTCCGCACTGTAAAAGACCTAAAGATTGGGCTTTTATAACTTCCTTTATTTAGACCATAAGTTTCGGATAGCGCATAATTCGCTAAGCGCAAGCCCACATCTTTCTTGTTTGCAGGATGGATATTTAGTGTATCGTTAACCAGATCCGAAATGACCACCATTCCTGTATTTTCTGTCTTTAAATTCTTCGTCTGCGCTTCCCGAAGTAAAGCGCCTACATGGTGGTTTAAATATCTATTTGGTGCAATCTGTACGTAATAAAACGGAAAGTTTTTACGCCAGGAAGCACGCCAAGAGGCGATCATGGTATCCATTAATTGGGTATAACTAGCGGCGGTTTCAACGTTACTCTCCCCTTGATACCATATTGCTCCGGCAATGTTGAAATTGGTAAATGGCGCAATCATAGCATTATAAGTATATCCTGGTGTAATAGGCCACCAAGAAGAGGGTTTCTTTTGAGCTGCCGCATCTTTCAACGTACTATTACTTTCGACCAGTTCGGCCGGCGTCCATACTTCGGCAGGAGTACCGCCCCAGTTACTGCTGATCAATCCTATTGGAACATTCAATTCCTTATTGAGTACTTTTCCAAAATAATAAGCTACTGCACTAAAATTTTTCAAGGTATTGCTATCGCAGACCATCCAGTTTCCCTCATTGTTATCCTGTGGTGTTTCCGAGGTCGCCTTAGTGACCTGGAACAGCTTGATATTTAACTTGTCGAGATCCGAAAACTCATCTTTAATGCTGGAAATACCGTTGTAATAATTCCATTCCATATTGGACTGACCACTGCAAATCCAAACCTCACCAATCCACACATTTTCAAGAATAATTTTATTTTCACCTTCAAATACGATCGTATAAGGCCCGCCTGCCTTTGGCGTCTGAACCGAACTGTACCATTTGGCATTTCCATCGGCTGTTACCTCAGCAATGTTGTTATCCCAAGAGGTGATAATTTTGACTTTTTCTCCAGGTTTAGACCATCCCCATAATTGAACCCTTGATTGCTGCTGCAAAACCATATTATTCGCCAAAATACTTGGTAAACGAATTGCTGCCTGCAACGAAAACATAAAAAAATAAAAAATCAGAAAGGAAAGAGATTTATACATATCATTTGAATTTATAATTAAATTACCCTTAAATGCCACGCCAAATGAAATCAAAATTTAGAATGGTTAGGTGCTATTATCGAACTCTAAGTTAGTTCATTAACAATAAAGTATGTTGATGTTTATTGATATTTTTGCTAATAATGTCTAAATAAAGGAAGTATTTGAACTCATCGGTATTGGTTATCCGCCCTATTCGCTAAAAAGCGTATGCTAACCGGCTCTGTCACCGGAACAGTAAATTCAAAATCCTTAAACTACAATTCATTATTGTCCAATGCATTAGAATATTCCTAAATGATATTTATTGGCCATAGGCAAATTTATTGGCTATAACTTAGCCGAGGTATCCATTAACATCCCATAGGAGTTTTTATAATAATTAATTTGGTGACCTTCTGGCCATTATTTATCCGTTTGCCAGTTATCCGTAAGAAATAACGGCTTATATTTACTGCACATGGGTACTCATACGGAGAATTTGTTTTTGCCAGAAGTTTAAACCACTCCTCGCCACATTGTTCCTTTACTGTTTGCTTCAACTCGTCCATCGATACCGCGGGAAAGTGATTGTAATCCTGTTCGCTATATTCATCAGCGATGAATTGTCTATTTGAATTTTCTTTTAGCCACTTCCAGTCGGAATTAAAATGTTCCCAATCAATGAGATCGCAGTGGGGTCCTTCATTCATTATAGTAATGCTGGTTTCATAGCGTTGTTCAACAGTCAAACTTGTAAGCTCCTCACTAAAAATGGAGATGAGACGTCCTTCAAGGCTTTCTCCAACTTCGGCTTCGATCTCAGCAGTATCCTGTTGAATATCATTCATTTTTTCGGCATCAAAAATAGCCATGCCGTTAATAGTAACTAAAAGGTCATTAAATTTTATTGTTGTAATTGTGCTAGCTGCATTCGGAGTATATGCATCGGATATACGCCTACTGTCACTTTCGCCTAAAGGCGTGCTTTTATTGTGAGCCAGCAGGAGGTCCGTAGTATCTTTTTTTGCAACTTCGCTCACAGCAGACTGTTGAGCATCAGCTTGGTTTTTAATTTTTTTATCGTTGCCACAGCTTAAAACCACTAGGGCCAGTATAGTAAAAGTAATATTTCTCCACATGATAAACTTATTTTAAATGGAAGCTATAGCCGTTGTCAACTGTCTTATTTTTATGTAATCCTCTGTTAACAAATTCGCTATCTACTGAACAATTAATGATAATTTACTTAATAGTACTTTTAGTGTTTAGCTGGGCAATATAATAGGTAAACTGTTTATTTTTTCCATTATCCCCCTTTTTAAATGTATAAGCTTTAACGATAATGCTGTGCTGGTCCACCCATCTGATATTTTCCACTGCCCAGTTCCAGCTCTCGAAACTACGGTATTCGGAAAGACTAATTCGTTGTGAGGAACCTTTTTGAACTTCAAGCACTCCGATAAAGCAACTGTTGGGAGCATAAACCTGATTGTAGTGGTATACAAGAAACCGTCCATCGGGAGATGGAACAGGTATTTCTACTGCACCATCACCGATCGAAGCAATTGTATGCTGGCGACCATCGATGCTATCCAGCAAAATCAGATCACTAAAACCCAAACCTTCGGCAACATGATTGCTTGTCAGAATATGCATTTTCAGTTGTGGAAAATAGCCTTTATACTCCCAGCCCCGGAATCCGTCGGCCTGTCCTGGTGAGGAGTCGTACTTTTTAAACTTTAACCTTCCTTTTCCTGTTGGAATCACAAAATTCTCCTTTTCAATTGCTGGAGTTTTATCGACAATAATATCGATGCTGGATGCTTTTTTATAACTCTCCCGTCCTACCCTTTCGAAATTTAATTTGGATAGGCTGTCGTACCTGTCTCCATAACCGACAGTCAGGTCTTCATTCGACTGCCCGTAAACAAAGCTGCAGGAAAAAAGGAAAATAAAAATCAGTTTCATATCTATTTTTTGATTATGATATAACAAGATAGGCTAAAAAAGCTTTCTTGATGGCAAGTGTATTTATAACTTTTTTTAAAAGATAGTACCATTTCGATATAAAAGTAGCTTAGATCAGCGCCAAAGTGAAAGGTTATTTAATATTTGTTTATAGCTATTTATGATTCGCTGGCTCACAAGCATTCGTCCTAGATAATTCAAATTGTCTAACCCAATTTTATGGTAGCTTGTAGAGAAAATATATTCCGTTTCTCCGGCTCTTAGCAGCTACTGAAAAGATAGTTAACCCCCTGGCGTAACGGTTCACGGGATATAATCATCCGACTAAGAAGAACGAAAGCGTTATATTCGTATTTAAACTTTAATGAATTACTCTTATCTTTAATACTGCAAATATTTAATTTTTTATGAAGGCACATACATACGAAACACAATCAACAATTACTCCTGAAAAAGCATTAAACTTCTTAAAAGAAGGTAATCAACGCTTTGTCAATAATCTAAAAGCAAACCGGGATCTTCTCGAACAGGTAAATGCTACCCGTGAGGGGCAGTGGCCATTTGCTGTAGTGCTTAGCTGTATTGATAGCCGTACTTCTGCTGAACTTATATTTGATCAAGGTCTAGGTGATATTTTCAGTATCAGGATTGCCGGAAATTTCATCAATCAAGACATATTGGGTTCCATGGAGTTTGGCTGCAATGTCGCTGGATCTAAACTTGTTGTCGTATTAGGCCATACCAAATGTGGCGCTCTAAAAGGAGGACTGGATGCTGAACAGATCGAAGGATTGGGAATGGACAACTTGAACCATCTGGTCAGTCATTTTGATCCTATTATTAATGAGGTGATTGATGAAAACGAGGAACGTTCTTCAAAAAATAGCGTATTGCTAGAGAAACTAAACCAACAGAATATTAAACATGCAATTAAAGATATCCGCAGACAAAGTTCAACTCTCCGTAAGCTCGAAGAAGAAGGCAAGATTAAGATCGTAGGTGCAAACTATGATGTTGAAACAGGAAGCGTAACCTGGTTATAAAGTATATTTTCAGAAACTGTTGTCAACCCTTTTGTGGGTCAAAATTTGGCTTATTCAAGAACTGTACAGCATAATACTAAGATATACCTATGCTATAAATGCGAAAAAGGCTGTTTGGAAGTATCCAAGCGGCCTTAATTTCATATTATATTCCTGCTATTTATTTGAGGTAATTTTCAACATCAACAAGCTGATATTTGGGACTTCTTTGCATGAATTCATCCAAAAAAGCGCTATGGGTAGCTCCCATAATTATAAAAATTCGATCATCGTTATTGACTGGTATCTGGTTCAAATTGGAGAATATCCGCAGATTTCGTCTATAGAATTTACTCGCTTCATCTGCCCCTTCGAAATTGCCTTTTGTGCTGATGTGAGTTAATATATCAGCATTCAAATTTATGAATTTTTGTAAAGTCTCTTTGCGATTAAATAGCATCAATTTTTCTAGCACAGAAAGGTTTTCTGCTACCATAAATTCTTTGAAAATACTGGCGCTATATTTTTTTGAGGTTACGCTATCTACCTGATTTTCCAATTCTTTACCGATGTTATAGTTATAAGCTGCGGTTTGCTGTTCGTCGATACCATATATTTTGTTTACGCCAGCCATTTTCCCGATTTCGTAAGCAATTAAGGCTATTTCCCCTCCATATTTTGGTGTATAATCTTTATTTTCTCTAAAATTCCCATAATCGGCATTCAATTCTTCATTTTTTGTTGGAAGTACTTCCACACAAATTATTGTCGGTTTGAATTCCGCCAGCATCTTTGCAATTTTATAAGCCTCTTTTTTATTTTTGTCATCCTTTTCATTAAATTTTACCTTATGTGCATCAGGTGTATATGTCATGTGAAAAGTTGCAAAATTTAAGACTTTTGTTTTTTGCGCGTAGACTTTTCCAAAAAGGATTCCACAAAGCAATATAAAGATGGTTTTTAAATCGATCCCTCTTGCTTTGGTACATAGTTGAATCAACTGTGCTGTGTTTTTCAGGCTCTTCATGTGTTAGTTTGTTCTTATTGATCCAAAAATATCACAGTTCGCTCGAATATAAGCTACACTTGGGTGTAGTTTTTATAGATTGATCTCTCCCTTTAATTCCTATCAAGTTTTGGCCAAGTTTAGTATGGTCATGACTGCTATCCTTTTTTCCCTCTGGATTGGCACAATGTACTAAGAATATGAGGACCACCTGACCGAACATTTTTCGCTTTACCATATAAAATCTGGACATAATTTAAGAATGCCGTTTTTCATGCTAAATTGGCAGTGGATAACAGTTTACTACCTTCATTCTAATTAATTTTTCCTAATTAAAATCGAACTCATTGATATAACCGACTTTTGGTTTCACATTTAGCTTTTTAGCCCATATTTTATTAAGCTCATTTGTCGTCGTTAGCGTTTGATACACTGTAGAAATTGTGTTTTTCGATCAGCTGATCTTTAAACCTAGGAGTTTGTTTTATTATTCTGGAACTATAGCTGTATCAAAGAAAATTGAATAAATTTAACTTAAATACAAACGATCTAAAAAGGGTAAAAAGAATGGAAATAGAACAATATATCAGTACGCTTTCCGAAGGCGCACAAAATGCCATCCGACAGTTCCGGAAGGTAATTTCCGAAAATGACAAAGCGGTTTCAGAAAGTTTTGGGAAATTCATGTCTAATCCGAATGCAATCAGCTATAATGAGCAAGGTGTCTTTAAATACGGACTTACCGTGGCCAAAAACTATATTTCATTCCATTCACTGGTAATGTATTCAAATCCCGAATTGATGGATGAACTAAAATCAAAATTGCCAAAAGCTAAATTCCAAAAGGGTTGTATTAATTTCAAATCATTGGATGAATTTCCAGAATCGGTTCTGTCAGCGCACATGCAGAGATCCTCTAAAATAGATTTTAGTCCTGTGATAAATCGTTATCTGAAAAAGAAGTAAAACCTTTTAAATATTCTATTTCTTGCTGCCATTGCGCTAAGAAGCGGATACCTCAAAAAAAAGCTTCCCTTGAACTGGCAGGGAAGCTTTTGGTAATTGCTAAAGATTATTTCGCAGATAACCCTGAAAATTATCTTGAAACTGCAGGTTGTTTCCTGTTCTATATTTACTTAATTTGTTATTAAGCGCCAGCCCCCATAGTATAAATTCAGCCAGGAAATAGCGATCTTCGGCTTTCGTTGCTGGCTGGTATTTTTGTATCAGTGTTTGTATAGGTATCATTTGATCCAAGAGGCTTTTGTAATCTTCATCCGCAAGCTCATCAGATAGTTCAATCCCCTCCGACTCGGAAAACCAACGGACAATCTCATCATAGGGATAGCGTTCGTTATCCTTCTGCAGCTTCTCAATTTTGGGGAATAAGACCGGAAATAGGCTCTTTACAGCATTTTCAATCAACTGCAATGCAACGGAAGCTGCGCCTTCCTGTTCACCTTCATAAACGAGTTCCACCTTACCGGTTATCGCCGGTACAATACCCATAAAGTCACTCAATCGCACTACAGTCGATTTTGAACCGTTTTTAAGCATGCGCAGTTCTGCCGTGCTCAATAGATTCTGAAATGCGGTAATACTCATCCGTGCACTAACACCACTTTTTTCGTCAACATATTCGCTATTTCGAGCTTCAAAACTGATCTGTTCGATTAATTCACTTGCCAACTCAGGAACAAATATATGCTCCTTCTGTGCTACTTCCAAGTTTGCCTCCTGTGCTGTAATAGTCTTCGCTACCTCGATAGATGCAGGATAGTGCGTTAATATCTGTGACCCGATCCGATCCTTCAGCGGTGTCACTATACTTCCTCTGTTGGTATAGTCTTCCGGATTTGCAGTAAACACAAACTGTACGTCTAATGGTAGGCGCAACTTAAATCCGCGGATCTGGATATCCCCTTCCTGCAAAATATTGAAAAGAGCCACCTGAATCCGAGCTTGAAGATCCGGAAGTTCATTAATGACAAATATCGAACGGTTTGCACGCGGAATCATCCCAAAATGAATCACACGATCATCTGCATAACTCAATTTCAAATTAGCCGCTTTAATCGGGTCTACATCACCAATCAAATCTGCGACAGTCACATCAGGCGTGGCAAGCTTCTCCGCAAAACGGTCACTCCGATGCAACCAGGTTATTGCGGTATCATCTCCATTTTCCTTTAAAAGCTCCTGCGCATAGCGGGAGATGGGATTAAAAGGATCATCATTAATCTCGGATCCCTGTACCACCGGTACGTATTCATCCAATAAATTAACCATAAGCCTGGCCAAGCGTGTCTTTGCCTGACCTCGGAGCCCCAGAAAATTAATGTTGTGTTTGGAAAGAATAGCTCTTTCAAGTTCTGGAATAACGGTATCCTCGTAACCATGTACACCAGTAAAAACAGTTTCACCTTTGCTTATTTTTTCAATCAGATTTTGACGCAATTCTTCCTTTATCGTCTTAGGTGTATAGCCCGCGCTTTTTAATGCGCCAAATGTAGTAATCGTCGTATAATTCATATGTTGTGCTAATGAGGCGCAAATAATGCGCATATGTATCCTCCTATCGTTAAACGATCTATTTATCGTATCCGTTTTTTGCGATTTTCTTCGTAATCTTCGAAAATCATTCCCCCAAGATCTCCGAGTCCTGTATAGTAGGCCTTGCCCTGATTTGACGCGGTAAATTCGTTGACGAATTGCTGTAAATAAGGATCAGAGGTGATCATAAAGGTCGTAATGGGTATCCCCAGCTTTCGAGCCTGCGCAGCCATACTATAACATTTACTGGTAATGAATGGATCCAAGCCCATTGGGTTCTTATAGTAAGTGCCGTCCGGCATGTTTAGGCAGCTCGGTTTTCCGTCTGTGATCATAAAGACCTGTTTATTCGCATGCCGCTTTCGCCGGAGGATGTCCATTGCTAACTTTAAGCCGGCGACAGTATTGGTATGATACGGCCCGACTTGCAGGTAAGGCAAGTCTTTAATCGCGATGGGCCAAGAATCATTGCCGAAAACAATGACATCAAGGGAATCCTTGGGATAACGTGTAAGGATAAGCTCCGATAAAGCCATGGCCACTTTCTTTGCAGGTGTGATCCGATCCTCTCCGTATAGAATCATACTATGGCTGATGTCAATCATCAACACTGTACTCATCTGGGATTTAAATTGTGTATCTTCAACGACCAGATCATTTTCTGATAGATTGAACTCCCCTATCCCATGATTAATCTGAGCGTTTTTCAGGCTCTCGGTCAATGCTATTTTCTCAAGGCTGTCTCCAAACTGATAACTCCTAAAATCACCGGTATTTTCGTCACTCCGACCTTGATGATTGGTTTTATGATTGCCTGAAGCTCCTTTTCGCATCTTTCCAAAAATCTGATCTAATGCATTCTGCCGCAGTGCTTTTTCCATCTTTGAGGTTATATCTGCACTGCCCTCAGCACCAAAACCCAATTTCTCGCGAATGTATCCCTTGTTCTTTAGATCTGCAATGAAATCATCGATCGTGTATTCCGGAGTAGTCAACTTAAACTCGCTATCCAATTGACGCAACCAGTCAATGGCTTCATCAAAATCGCCAGCTGTATGGATAATCAGTTCTTTAAAAATTTCAAATAATTTATCAAAAGGAGTCTGAAAAGGCTCGGCATATTGTGTGAAGAGAAAACCCCTATTTCGTCTCGTACTGCTCATGCATTCCTTGTTTTAAGAATAAAGAAGTTATCCGTCGATTGAATTAGGAATCACTTCGTGATATAAATTTACGAAATATTAATTCTTATAAAGAGCCCTTCACCGAAATTTCGCGCTCATAGTACCAATCAGAAAATCGGATTAATACTTATCTTTTTTACTAATTCATTGACTTGCTCCCTATGATTTTCCCTTACATTTTCAATTGACAATGTCCCCCCCAGTATGAGCATTTCCTTGTACTGGAAGCGTTTTCCTAACCTATCCTCAAGCATAACCTTTTCCATACTTTGGGCAATGCCGATTTCCTTTAAAAAATGATTGGGATGGCCCGCGGTACAGATGACTATTCCATGTTTGATTATTTTCATTTTTGGCTGATCTGGTTTTTGGCCATAAGCATAACCGACGGAATAAACTCTGTCAAACCAACCTTTCATCATTGCTGGACAGTCACTCCACCAAACTGGATATAGGAAGATAATACAGTCTGCATTTTCTATCTTTTGCTGCTCTCCAATCACATCCGCTGGGACGGGCAATGTCGTATCTGCATTGCCTTCTCTTTGATATTCCGTTAAGGTCATAATACCCTGAAAATTATCCGCATATAAATCAGAAACTTCAACATTCCATCTTTGGGCTACCAACATATTCTTTAGGTGGCTCAATATCTCGAAAGTATAGGATTTCTCGCTCGGATGACTGTAAACAATTAAAATATTCATAATGACACAATTAGGATTACATTTTCTTTTGTGAATCTTGTGGGAACTTCGAATCGAATTGTTTAATCAAAACGGGATTGGCAATGGAATATTCATAACAATCTATTATTCAGTGCAAAGGTCAAGGCTTCGTTCATATTGCCCACACCTAATTTTTCAAACAATTTCCGTCGATGGAATTTCACCGTATCTATTGAAATAAAGATCTTCTCGGAAGTTTCGTGGATGGTAAGTCCGCGATGATAATAGCGTAAAATTTCGATTTCACGTTCTGTGAGATTAACTTTTGTACGAGCAATCCATTTACCACTCAATAGGTCAAGCTCCCATAGCAAATCAGAATGAAGTTTTTCTATGGTTACATTTCCTGAAGAAATATTTGAAGATAAAGATACGATACACATCGCCTTCCATATCTTCCCCTCCTCAGTTAGAAAAAACGGTGTTAACTTATGATTGATCAAAATATATTTCTTATTTGCATCTTGTATTTGAAAATCATAGGATATAACATGTTGTTTCCGCTCTTCCAATGGAATATTTTCATAGAAATTAAAACCTGCATTGTTAATCTGAATGAGCATCTGAAAATCCGCGGCAGGGACATATTTCTGGTAAAATCCGTATCCCATCTCAACAACCTGTCTTGGAGTTAAACCTGCAAGAAACAACGGATTATCTGAAACAAATTCAAATGCTTTCAATTGATAATCGATCACGTAAATACTTTGGTAAGTAATACGCGCGAAAGCTTTAACAATTTCTATATAATCTTTGGTCTGTTCTAAATCTTTTGCTGATAGGCTATCAACAGCATTCTTGGGTGAAAATAAATCGTTAACATCCATGTTCAATCTATATACTTCAAAAGTAAATAAAACTACACTCAGGTGTAGCTATTATTATGATAATGTGTAATATTTTTGAACAAAATTGAAATCGATCGGCAGCGTTTTAGCAGGCAAACCGAATCATATCATTACAGCCTTAATTACCTTAAAAATGACAAATTGCAAAAACTGTGGAACTGATATCATATCCAATTTCTGCCCAAATTGTGGTCAACCCGCGATCCTCAAAAGGATAGATGCGCACTATATCGCCCACGAGATTGAACATGTCCTTCATTTCGAACGGGGGATTTTGTATACTATCCGCGAACTTGCCAGTACTCCGGGAAAAAATGTACGGAATTACCTTTCTGAAAATCGAAGTCGCTTGGTCAAACCCGTAATTTTTATTATTATCACCTCATTGATCTATTCGATTGTAAGCCATTATTTTCATGTCGAAGATAAATATATTAGTTATTATGAATCCCTACACTCTACAACGGGTGCTATGTATCTCTGGATCCAAAACCATTATGGTTATGCTAATATTATGATGGGGATATTTATTGCATTTTGGGCAAAAATACTTTTCAAAAAATATGGGTTCAATCTTTTTGAAATCATTATCCTATTGTGTTTTATTTTAGGAATGAGCATGTTAATATATACACTTTTCGCAATAATCGAAGGTGCTACAGATAAAAATGTCATGATACTCTCGAGTATAGTAGGTATGTTATATTGCGTTTGGTCTATAGGACAGTTTTTCGATCCACATAAAACAGTTGGTTATCTAAAAGCCCTATCTGCATACATTTTAGGATATGTCACGTTTACAATAGCAATTTTTACTATTGGTTCTACGATAGATCTTATCTTTCATTGACAATGATAGTTTTCGGTCCATTCATGAATAGATAAACCGCCACCATCTTAAACATAATTTTTATCAAAAAAATTAATAAATGTTACAAAACAATTCTCAACATTGATTTATCAATCGATTGATTAAACAATAATGGATAAAATTGTAATTCTTTTTTTTGGTCAATCAGTTCAATGGGCTATATTCATTGTTATACAATATAAACCATTATGAGAAAACTTTTAAATTTATTGATTGCCACCTTGGCTCTAGGTGCTGCGTCTTGTAATAAGACGCTCGTTCCAACGGATGAAAACAGTGAAAATTTAAAACTTAAAGCATCCAACGCAACAATTACCAATGAGTGGCGCACAAATCCGTACAAACTCAATGTCATTTACTTTGTGCCCAATGATGTCGATTCAATTCCTGATTTTAGAAAACGAATCAGCCGGATCCTTTTGGACGCACAGGAAATGTTTGCCACGAATATGAACCGTGAAGGTTTTGGTCGTAAATCCTTCGGATTGGATCTGACAAATGATACCTTGATCAATATTCACTATATTGCCGGAAAATTTGGAAAGTCAACTTATCCTTATTCAGGGGGTAGCGGTGCCGTCAAATCCGAAGTGGATGCTTATTTTGCCCAGAACCCTACAGCAAAGAAAAGTGAGCACAACCTGATTATTATTCCTACCTATAATACTGACCCAGCTAATCCGGGAGGTCCTCCCTTCTATGGTACCGGAACAACGTGTTATGCCTTGGATTACCTGAATTTAGATGCCAAAAATCTAGGAATAGGTGGGGATATTGGCTGGAAGGCAACAGTTTGGATAGGCGGAATGATTCATGAACTCGGTCATGGTTTAAATGCCAGTCACAATCGGATGAATAAGACATTAGCTCCGACGCTGGGTACCGCATTGATGGGTTCTGGTAATTCGACTTATGGCATCTCTACCACTTCATTGACAGCCACCACTGCCGCCACTTTTAATAACAGTCAGGTGTTTAGCACCGTAACAAGAAATGACTGGTATACTTCAGCGACCGCGGAGATCACTTCACTATCCTCAAGTTTTAGCAACAACAAGATCATTATTTCCGGCAAATTTACCACGACCAAGCCCGTAAATGATATTGTGGTTTGGCATGACAGAGAGCCATTTGGCAGTAACAACGACTATGATGCAGTACAATGGGCCACCAAAATCATTGGTCAGGATAGTTTCAGATTCGAATGTCCATTGGCAGATTTTTATGATTTAACAGGAAACTATGAAATGCGTATCGGCTTTATGCATGTCAATGGAAGTCGCTCAACATTAGGATATGCTTATAACTTCGTCAATAATATTCCTGATCTCAGTAAGGTTGTTACGCATAAACTATTACCGACGACAGGTTGGTCGATCATAGGTAGTGACAGTAACGAGTCCGGCGCCCCAGCAAGCAATGTGCTTGACATGAACAGAAGTACAATCTGGCACACACCATGGTCTTCGGCACAAACACCGCAACCTCACTTCTTCTCCGTAAACATGGGCGCGCTACGTTCGGTAAAAGGACTCGCATTTCGAAACCGTGATAATCTGAACGGAGCAATGAAAGATATCAATATTTATACGAGTACAAACGGGACAAGTTGGACCTTAGTTAAATCTACCCAGCTGAGCAAAGTTTCTGGCTCTTGGATTAATGTTAATCTTGATTCGACAATAAGCACGCGCTATGTTAAAATAGAGTCTGTAAATTCCTGGGGTGATTTCTTCTATTCACATCTGGCAGACTTTGGAGTCTTTTCTGATTAGTCTTTATCGCTTAAAACAATAAAGGAGTGTCCACAAAGGTCGGACACTCCTATTTTACTTCCTACATCCCACAATTTCTTTTCTCGAGTATTTAATTTCCAGGTGCATTTTACACCCCTTCCTTTGTTTATTCCAATACTACGGGCCTCAGCTGCTAATGTGGCGCTGACGACAATAAAACTAGCCCCTGAAATCTGGAGTATGAATTTCTATAGATAAATCTCTACTTTAGCTATCGTATATCATCATCAAATCATAAAAGGCTAATGATAGACCAGGGACAATAGATAGCCTGCAGAGAGCAAAAACATTGAGAGACTTTCAACGAGCCGAACTTTAGCTTGTAATGATAAGAGTCATTTGTAGTACACATATGATCAGCGAGAATAAATTTCCTAAGATCTAACCGGACTGGAAAGAGAAAAACCCACCCAGGTTTTACGATTGGCGAAACAATCGAAGCGTATGGTGGAAGTTTGTTATTTTAAATACAAAACTTTTTTCGTTACAAATTTAAGGCAAACATGATAAAAACCACAGCCGAATCCTCCCTATAAAGCAGGAAAAACAATACGTAAAAACAAACCTTTCAATTACTTACACGCAATACCAGCTCAGGCACCACTTAATATTAATTAAGCACATTGTTTCTAATATTTTTGTATAATAGCTATATTTTTAAAAAAATAGCTAGGTAATGTTATCCATCGAACACTATTTCAAAACATATTTTCTACAGCTCTGCACGTTTGCCTTTCCATGGGTCAACTCGGAGGAGATAGCTAAGGATATTGTACAAGATGCTTTTATTGTCCTGATGGATAGACCTGAATTGTTGGAGAAGGGAGAACGTGTTATCAAAAGTTTTCTCTACACCTCTGTAAAAAATATGGCGATGAACACCAAACGACGGGATATGGTATTTGATAAGATACGTGATTCCATAGCCCTAGAAGAATCCGACAATCATAATATTCTTGACGAGCTTATCAATGCTGAACTGATTGGCGCATTACACCGCGAACTTAACCAATTGCCTGAAGGCTGTCAGCGTATTTGCCGTTTAATCTATTTGGACGGTATGAAATATGAGGAGGTCGCACGGGAATTGGATGTATCTGTCAACACCGTAAAAACTCAACGGATTCGTGCAATAAACCTTTTAAAAACCAAATTCCTAAACCTACTATTAAACTTCCTTTTGTTTTAAAGATTATCCTTTTTTATTTTTTTTCATCCGGAGTCACCCTTTTTGATTCCTCAAGTTATTTAGTTATTAAATTATGATAGAAACCGATAAAATAGTGTTGGCTGAATTGGCTTCATTACTTCTGAAAGATGGGCAATTATCTACTGTACAGGAAAATGAGCTAAAGCGTTTGTTGGAAAAATATCCCGAAGCAAAGGATAGTTTACACTACCGTCTTGCGAATACGGATATCCAAGTCCCATTTGATTTACGTAACACCGATTTAGATCAGGAGTGGGAAGTTTTAAAAACCAAATATAATGAAAGAAAAATACCCCCAAATTATCGCCGGTGGAATGGAAAATGGAAAGCTAAGATCGGAGTAGCTGCCGCGCTATTATTAGTCTTTACGTTTGTTTGGATCTGGAAATCTTATCTTAAACCTATCAATTATCTTATCCCAGATAAGACCTATGGGCAAAAAAACGATGTTCTTCCGGGGGAAAACGGTGCTATCTTGAAGATTAAAGGAAAGGGAGATATCAACTTAATGAATAGACAAGTCCACCAAAGCCTTTCTCAGGGTATTGAATTTAAAAATGGGAAATTATTTTACACACAGCTCAAAACTGAAGAGTCCAATGTGATGCATACGTTAATTGTACCCAAGAGATCTACTATAGCACTAACACTAAGTGATGGTACACGTGTATGGGTAAATTCGGAATCGGAATTGACCTATAATGCCAATTTCGAGAAAAATCAACGGAAAGTAACATTAACAGGGGAAGCTTATTTTGAAGTAGCCAAGGACACCAAACGACCTTTCATCGTAGAAGCCAATGACCTTAGCATCCAAGCGATAGGAACAGCTTTTGACATCAATTCCTATACCTCCAATGCCAAAGTACTGCTAACTGAAGGACGCTTAAAAGTCAATGGACAAGAAAAAGAGATTTTTATAGATGCTGGAAATGGCGCGAAAATAATTAAAAATCAACTGGTTGCATTCCCCATACCGGACATGGAAGAAGCAACAGCATGGAAAGATGGCTATTTCTATTTCGAAAATAAAACTATGCAGCAGATTCTCGATGAATTAAGCCGCTGGTATGGTATCAAAATTGATTCTAACGTTTCATTCGATAAAATACGTTACAGAGGAGGCATAAAAAGAGATGTGACCCTTGCAGAAGTCTGTAATCTGCTGAAAGACCTTACCGGCTATCAGCTAACAATAGACAAAGAAAAATTAATCGTAACAAACCAACCGAAAAAAAATAAATGAACTATCTAAACAAGAAAAGGAGGGCTTATAATATGTAAGAAGATTAATACCTAAATATTGTATGAAAAAGAATGCAGAAGTACTGCAATACTCCTGCATCTAACTGAATTAACAACTGATCGTAAACTATTAATTCTCTACCAAATTATGAATAATTTATTTTATTCAAAAGGAATTCTTTGTCCTATAGACAAGGGGAAAATTTTGAACAATCTAATCAAAATGAAACTGACCGGAATATTATTAGCAACATCCATGATGGGTGCCTACGCTTCAAGCTCTGCTCAGATTACACTGCATGCCAAAAACGCCAAGATTGAAACAGTCCTCAAAAACATCACCAAACAGACAGGAGTACGTTTTATCTTTATGGAGGGCTTACTGAATAATGAAAAAGCAAATCTTGAAATAACAGATGCAACCCTGAATAAAGCACTTGATCAGCTCTTTAAGAATAGCGCATTTTATTACATGGTACATCGGGGTACCGTCGTCATAAAACGGAAACAGGACGATACCCTTGGTGATCAGCCAGGCAGCGAAATGCTGTATCAGCAACGAACCCTTCGAGGGAAAATACATGACACAAAAGGGAATCTATTAAGTGCAGTCAGCATTTTGCTCAAAGGGACAAACATTGGAACCACAACAAATGCTAGAGGTGAATTTCAGCTTTCTCTACCAAACGGGAATAAAGGTACATTGATCTTCAGCGCGGTTGGCTTTAAACAACTTGAATTACCCATCAACAATAAAACCGAACTTAATATCGTCATGGACAGTGATGAGATTGGGCTTGAAGAGGTTGTGGTGGTCGGATTTTCAGAGGTCGATAAAAAGCACCTGGCTTCTTCTGTATCCCAAATGGATATGGAAAAAGTAAAAAACCGGCCTATCTATAAAATGCAGGATGCCTTTTCGGGAACAATTCCCGGTGTTACGATGATGCGGGGAAATAGCCTTCCTGGAAGTGTACCTGGCACCATTTCTATTCGTGGTATCAGCACCTTACAAAACGCCGATCCTCTGGTCATCGTGGATGGAATGGAACAGAGTATCCACGATATTGATCCTAATCAGGTGAAAAGTATTACCGTACTTAAAGATGCGGCTTCAGCGTCTATGTATGGCTCACGTGGCGCCAATGGCGTTATTATCATCGAAACAGAACGTGGACAAACGGGCCAATTTAAAGTTTTTACAAATAACTGGTATGCCATAAACAAACCGATAGATCTTCCAGAATTTGTGGGGGCAGTTGATTTTATGAAATTGCGAAACGAAACACTGATCCAACAAGGACAACCAGCAATCTATTCGGATGAAACAATTGAACAATATGCCAGCGGAAAAATAAAAGGGGTCAATTGGCTGGACGCAATCATGGAACGCACGTCTACGGCAATTAACAACAACGCAAGTATTTCAGGTGGCGGTGGTGTAGGTACCTTTAACCTTATGTTGGGTCATATTAAGGAAAATGGCCTCAACAATATTGAAGGTACACAAAAATTCTCAGCCAGGTTCAATACGAATATCAATATTGCAGATAAGTTTGTCTTGATGGCCGATTTTTACGCACATCGTCTGCAAGTCAACCGGCTGATGGCAAATGATGATGGTCACGGACTCTATCAACAAGCCTGGCGCCTGAACCCAACGCAACAGATCTACTATGATGTGGACAGGCCTGAACCATTCATACTGCATAACAACATAAATCCGATTGCTTCGATTAAACATGGTGGCACAAAAAATTATATGCATGACCGTAGTACGATCAATCTCCGGCCTAAATACAATATCAACAGTAACCTAAATATCGAAGGAAATGTATCCTACATGATCAATAAATCTGCCGACAAGCAAAAGCGATTAACCTACAAATTCTTTGATGAAAAAGGGGCGCCGATCAGCATATGGGGTAATGATGTGAATGCTTCACAAGGAGTCAGTGAGAGCCAGCTGACTGCGCGGGCATTGGTAAATTACAACAAAGAACTGCGTCAGGATAAAGACAAAATCTATCTCACCGCAGGCTCTGAGATCATGAGCTATACATTTACCGATTTTAGGGAAATTAGCAAGGCTTCCTTTTTTGGTAAATTAAACTATTCATTTGACAACCGTTATATATTTGAGTTAACAGGTCGTTCGGATGGGAGCAGTAAATTTGCACCGGGTCATCGCTGGGGTTTCTTTCCATCAGGGGCATTTGCGTGGAATCTGCATAATGAGCGCTTTTTCAAGCCAATTCTCGAATCTGAGACGATCAACAATATTAAAATCCGTGCCTCATACGGGTTGATTGGTAATGAAAATGTTGCTCCCTATCTGTGGCAGGAATCTGTCAATACCTGGGGATGGACAATGCGAGTTCCCAATTCTAATTTTTCATGGGAGAAACAAAAACAATGGAATCTCGGTCTAGATATGAATGCGCTCAAAAACCGACTTTCTTTAACAGCGGAGGTATACCATAAAAATTCATATGATTTAATCTACGACCAATTTGCCGTTCCGCCCCTAACAGGATCATACAACTTAGTCTCCGCAGTAAATATTGGTGCGGTAGAAAATAATGGCTGGGAAGTTTCAGTAAACTGGTCTGACAAGAAAGATGATTTCTCTTATAAAGTCGGCGCGATGCTATTCAATAACCGCAACCGCATACTCAAGGCTGGTTATAATGAAAATGACCGCTTGATTTTCAAAGGCAATAATGATCAGATATGGTATAGAGGGATCCCGATCAATAATTATTATGGCTTTCAATCAAATGGTTACTTCCAGAATCAACAAGAAATTGATGAAACCGCAGCGAAAATGCCCAATTCCAGACCTGGCGATATCCGCTATGTAGACCAAAATCAAGATGGTTTGATCAACGACAATGACCGAGTTTATCTAGCGGATCCACTTCCCTATTACAATTACGCCATCAATATGGACCTGCATTATAAACGCTGGGATTTTTCAGCACTGGGCCAAGGTGTGGGCAAAAGAACGGGTAGGCTAGCTGGTCAGGAAGCTTATCCAGTGTATGTCGATGGAAATAGCAATGACCTAGGGGCACCACGTGTTGAATATGTTGCCGACCATTGGAGTCCGGAAAATCCAAATAGCCGTTTCCCGCGTCTCTGGACCGGCTCTACGCCAAACACACTTTTAAGTAACGTATGGCTTAGCAATGCCGCCTTTTTCCGTGTCAAATCACTTCAACTTGGGTACACTTTTCCCTCCGTTGGTAAAAGCGTCAAAAACCTAAGGATTTATGTAAACGCCCAGGATGTATTCACCATTACAAAATGGGAAGGATTAGACCCTGAACGGATCGGTAGTGGTAATGGAAATTACCCGCGGATGGCAACATACAGTTTTGGATTAAGTGCGAGCATTTTTTAATATCAACACAATGAAAAAGAAAATTATTACCCTGATAATAGCTTTGGCAACACTTAGTAGCTGTGAAAAATTTCTTGATAAGCGAGATCCAACAGCAACTTCTTTTGATGAATTTTTTAACACGGAGGAGGATTTACGCCGTGTAGTCTACAGCAGTTATTTGGATGCTTTTATGGGACCTAGTGAACGTCGTCTCCTTTTTTACATGACCGAAGGTCGTTCGGACAATGCTTATGCCCGCATTGAGACAGATCACCATATGATTATTGCCAACGGCAATATGACCAGCAACTCTCCTTTAGCGGTTTACTACTGGAATTTACACAATCAGCACATAGGACGTATTAACACCTATTTGGCAAATGTTAATGTACCCTATGTCGAAAATGAATCTACCCGTCAAAGGTATAAAGCTATTCTTGAAGGTTTGCGCATCTGGCATTACTTTAGGATTACAGAGTTTTGGGGGAATGTTCCTTTTGTGCTTACTCCTGTTAAACTGGAAGAGGCGACACCACCAGTCACACCTAAAGCTGAAATTCTCGATAAACTCTTTGAAATGAGTGAAGATGTTGCAAATAGACTTCCAGAAAATGAAGGTACGACAAATGCATATATGTTCAATAAGTATTCTTTTAAAACATTGGTCATGCGTTATGCGCTCTATAATGGAAGGTACGAACTCGCGGCAAGGCTTGCTAAAGAAATCATGGATAGTGGAAAATATCAACTGCATCCCCAATATGCTAATCTGTTCAACTATCAAGCTGATAAAACTAATAAAGAGTTTATCATTAAGTTCGATATGGAGAGTCATAACAATTCCGCAACGGCCTCTTTTCAACATCTGGCTCCACAATATCGAACCGGAAATGGACAATCCTATGTTGTTCCTCTAAAAGCACTCGTGGATAGCTATTGGACTTTACAGGGTCGGCCAATTGACAACTGTCCATTACACAGCAAGCAAGCTTATGAGCTTAATCCAAAATTGAATCGCGATCCACGGTATGAAGCCAGCATATTTGGTCATGGCGATCTCTTCAATAATGAAAAAATAGACATCTATGATTCCAAAAGCGCTTTTTACTATCAAAACCTACGCAGTAGCAGATCGGGATACTGGTTTAAGAAATTTGTGGACCAAGCCGATGCATTCCGTACTGGTGGAAATATGCATTTTTCTTTAGCCCGCTATGCCGAAGTCCTTTTAACCTATGCCGAAGCCAAGATTATGTTGAATGAAATAGACGAACTGGCCAAAAGTTGTATCAATCAAATTCGCAAAAGAGCTGGACTTGATATGACCGTTGCGGATGTCAATTTAGTTGCAAAATCACAGCAGGAATGGATAGCGCTCATTCGCAACGAAAGAAGAATCGAATTCGCCGGTGAAGGGTTACGCTATAGTGATATCTTACGATGGAAAACGGCAGAAACGGTACTTAATCAAGCTGCTCTCGGTCATATGCGTTTGAATAATGCAGGACAGTCTGAGGTACTCAAAATTGAAGATCGAAAGTTCTTAAAACACCAATACCTATGGCCATTTCACGAAAGTAGTTTTCAGGTAGAGCCTAATTTGGTACAAAATCCGGGCTATTAATCACTAGTAAAAAACGGCTTTCCAGATGGAAAGTCGTTTTTACTTAGCTAGTGCTGCCATGTTACTTGGATCTATTCTCAGGCTCGAATCCTGCTTTCTCTAAAAATCCCTCACTTCGTCAAACCAGTTATTAGCGGTTTCCTGTTGTATTTTTACCGGCGAGGCTTCTATTAATTGCTGAATGGCAATACTGGTGTCTTCCCGCTCTACAGTTTCAATATTAGGCAGTTTATTAATTGTTTCGATCAATTCTACAAGGGCTTGTTTTACCTCGTTTTCTGTTTTGCCTTTAGCGATTTTCTGTAAAGCAGTTTTATAAGCTTTGGTAGCTATTTTAGCATTTTTGCTTTCCCAGTTTGTAAACGGAATTCCATATTCTGTTGTAAACCACACTGAGCTCCGCAGTTTGGAGACTGAACAATATTCTAGTTCTTTACCTGACTTAATGAGCTCTTTTAATTCGGTTTTTAATCTTTTTCCTGTAATCTCCTCAATATTCCAGCCGATAAATGATTTCAGGTTGTCCCAAGCATTTAAAGAAGGGAAATTTTCCAAGTTGGGAGCATAACGAATAGCTAAACTTTCCAACTTTTCAAGTTTCTTTAGACTGGCTACATTACTAAGATTTCCTGTAAGGTTTAACCCTTGCAAATTGGAAAATTGCAATAAGCATTCGCAATCAAGTGGCTGTCCTAACGGTTCAACAACAACATCGACCCAAGTAATTTTTTCTAGGGCTTTAAAAACAGGTAGCCGATAAGGCAATACGGATCTATCCCTCTTTACATTAGGATAAAGACGGATGTATGGATTTGCATTTTCGGATAAAATTTCAAAATTTTCCAGGTCTCCTGATAGACTAAGCGATCTCAAACCAAGGTTATTATTATCTTCGCCTGATGGTAAAGCTATTTTTACAGGAATGTTGTTGGAACGAACTGTCAAATTTCGGATCTGAGCAGCATATAAATTAATATCAGCTGGTTTAGATGGCTGCCAAAAGAAATCTTCAATCGCTCTTTTTTTTGACCACTCCAAGAAGCCTATATCATTACCATAATAATAAAAAAATCTTGGCCAAAGGCTACCCGCGGGCGTCGTATATGCATCAAAGGCATGCCAGTTGAGAGCCGATTCTCTTTCAACAAGAACATCAAATTTTTTCTTATCCATATCAGCTTCACCAATAGAAAAAGTCCCTTGACCAGCCTCAATTTTTACGGTATGACTATTCGTACTCGTCAACGAAAGATGGATCGCATTTTCTCTATTCATATTGTAAGGGTTAACAGCATTTTTTGTTTTAAAATTTCGAGCATCTCTTTCTACAATCTTATTGCGGACATTTTCCTCCTTGCTATGCTAGGAGTCTGTTACAGCACTTGACTAATTTACAAAAAACAATCTTATTCTATTTCACAACCTAGATCACTATTCCTGAATATCCGTTTTGTCCCGCATTAAACTGTATTTTATCATCTTGCTCGTAGTGAACTCAACTAGAATAAATAATTAAAAAATCAGTAAATTCACGATATGATAACACTTGATCAGCGTATAAATATGATTAGATGCACCCTATACAAGAAAGTGACAATAAGTACGCGAGTGGCGTACACCTGTTAACTAATGGAACACGGTTATGAAACTATCATCGACAGCAGAAAATATTATGACGCAAATTAACGGCAAGGATACCAAACTTGGCGATTTGCGAAAAATAGCTAACATCATAAAGAAGAACCAAGAACTAGCCATGGAACTCTGGTCCACAGCGCAGTATCTCCCAAGACAATTGGCTATCCTCCTGATGGACAAGAAATTACTTTCCCAGGAACTTATTGATCGATTGGTCACCGATATTGAACGGCATCAAGAGGGCGAAAAGCTACCGTTGATCGATTGGCTAATGGCGAATCAGCTTGCCAAGGACAAAAGAACAATTGCATTCATGGAAAGTTGGGAAAACAGTAAATCTCCTCTTCAAAGACGTACTTTTTGGTATCATCAGGCGCGGCTGCGCTGGGTAGGACAGACACCACCCTCAAATAGCGAGGAACTACTTGCAAAAATTGAATCCCGAATTGAAAATGAAGTCCCTGAAGTCCAATGGGCAATGAACTTTACCGCAGCCCAAATCGGTATTTTTCAGGAAAATTACCGAACAAGGTGTATAAATATAGGCGAGCAAACCGGACTTTATAAAGACGAAATAGTAGCAAGAAACTGTACTCCAAATTATCTACCGAAATTCATTGCTATACAGGTCGCAAAACTTAATAAATAAAATCACCGAATTATCTTGGAGATATCGGTGATTCATCCTATTCAGCTAAAACTGGCTATCGCACGGTTGCGAATCGCTGAAACATTTAATCCAGCATCTTCAAGCTTTTGTGCAGCCTGTTTCTCAATTAAATCTTTCAATATAACAAAGGTCTCATCAAATTGAACATGTTTGCCAATTACAAAGGATAAATCATATTCGATCTCTTCCCAAGTAGAAATATCAGCATGATTATGTTGTAATTGTACCTCTAATTTATCAATGGCATTCGCAACTTTTGCTTCGAAAGTATTCTTCTGTTCAAATTCATAAAAAAGATCATAGATTTCTTGACCATTCGTCGATGTAAGCATTTCCTTAATATTAGAGATGGCCTTCTCTTCGTTTTGTTGCTTGATCTTTTTGATATCTGGATTACGAATCTGATCCAATGACATCCGCCAGGTATGCTCCGCAACACTCTCCTGACGTCCGTTTGATAACCAGCTATGTCGTAACTCGAATTTTAATTTTTCAGCCAATTTCAGGACATTTAATATCGCTGACAATTGTTCTATCTTTATTTGATTAATCATTTTATTTACAAAGGCTCATCGGGCCTATCTGTTCTATCAATATCAATACTAATCTAACATTTTTCCCGCTCGCGATGGAGTAGTTTTTTTAAAAAAAAGTAAATCCCAGGATAAACGTTCAGCATCAATACATGCGAAGAGCTAATTACTGTGATATAGGACATGAAACAAAATAATAAAGTTATTTGAGATATTACCACTAACTTAGGAATAACACTGAACAATTAAGCGAACAAAGCAATGAAATTGCATACCATTAGATCATCCGAGGAAATATGCACCAAACGATTAGTTGTATGGCTGGCGTATCTATTTCTCACAATCATGACGTTTCCCTCCGTCTGTAAGGGACAGGATAAAAAATTGTGGTCTAAAGAAGAATGGAACGCTTTACTAACCGATCAATTGTTTCCTGGTAAAAAGATCAAAAATTTAGCTTTCAATTTTGATAACCTTTTTGAAGAAAAATACATCACAATGAATGATGGTACTATTCTGAATGGTCTATTATTTAAAGCGAAAAAGCCCAAAGGTTTGATCTTCTATTTGCATGGAAGTAATAATGCTCTAGACACATGGGGTAAAATTGCACCTATATACACAGCGAATTTTTACGACGTCTTTATGCTTGACTATCGTGGATATGGCAAAAGCGAAGGTAAAGTTACGGATGAAAATGTACTGTATAATGATATTCAAATTGTATATGACAAGCTAAAGACATTGTATGCTGAAGGTAGTATTATTGTATTAGGCCAATCTATGGGTAGCGCCCTGGCATCTCATATTGCAGCAAACAATCAACCAAATCTCCTGATCTTGCAGGCCCCTTATTACAATTTGGCAGACTGGGTGAATAATATTGCCCCTGAACTGGACACCACCCAAATCCCTTTCAGGTTTGATAATGCATCGCATTTGAAAAAAGTAAAATGTCCGATTATTATTTTCCACGGCAGCGGTGATAACGCTGTATACTATGGTTCTTCCGAGAAGCTGGCTAAACTGTTAAAAAGCTCAGATCGTTTCATCACATTAAGCCATGAAGGGCATAATGATTTCTCGAAAAACAAAGTTTATTTAAAATGCATTCGCGAGATATTAAGATCAAAGCAATTATCTAAATAAATAATAATACCGCTATTGATCATAAATATTGGCAATAACAAAATGAATATTACAATTAACAGCGAATTGCCAATTACTCTTCCTACCTTTGTTTCAAAAATTAAATATATATGCCAAGAGAAACAAAAGCAGGGCTTTATCAAGGACCTATAGAAAAAGATGCCAATGGAAATTACTTTTGCGGCCCTTACCTATTGGATTATCAAACTGTAGAAGCTTATTTTAAATTGGGTGATCGCGTTAGCTTAAAATCCATTATCAAAAATACTAGCCGTATGAGTATGGATACTTATCCGCAAAAATCAATTAAATTTTCATTGGCCTCGGAAAATCATGACAACGATTAACCTGGATTTATTAATTTCAGACCGATCTCATGCTGATTAAACTTTCTGCTTATCATACGCTCATATTTAGCATAGGGCGTATGAAAAACAGACTACACTCTCCCCTGCGTCCCCTAATACCCTAAAGGTTTATACCCTTCATTAAATCTAACATTTTCCGATTTTTATCACTCTCGGTAGTTTTATAAGTATTATGGTAATTAATTCTCTTCGGATAAGCCCGGAGGCTGCTCCGTCCATTGAGGCTTCTCAGAATCATCATAGTTGATCATATTCCGAAAACAAGGAACAAGTTTGTCTTTTATTTGGCTTATATAGGAATATCTTAAATAATTTTGGTAAATTAAGCAAAGAAGGTCTGTCAAGAAAATGTCTACATTGAAATTTGCAATTCACTGTGCATTATAATCAATTGCTGCTTTCCCACAAAAACTACACGGACATTACTCAATAATAGAGAAACGGAGGGAAATTTATGAATATTAAAATTATTGGGTCAGGCAGCTATCTTCCGGACAATAAAATCAATAACACGAACTTTGAAGATCGTATCTTTTTGGATGAGGCTGGTGAGCCTATAAAATATCCTGAATCCATTATAGGCAAGTTTAAAGATATTACCGGCATTGAGGAACGTCGTTATGCCAATAATGATCAGGTGGCTTCCGATCTTGCGTCTATTGCCGCAGAACGCGCAATCGCTAATGCTGACATTGATCAAGAGACACTTGACTATATCATTGTTGCACATAATTATGGTGATGTGCAATATGGAAAGGTTCAATCTGATACGGTTCCCAGCCTAGCAACACGCGTCAAGAAAAAATTAGGTATACGAACCCCGCATTGTATAGCTTATGACCTTTTATTTGGTTGTCCCGGCTGGAATGAGGGGGTGATACAGGCAAATGCATTTATCAAATCGGGAATGGCCAAACGTTGTATGGTTATCGGTACCGAAACACTCTCTCGTGTAGTAGATCCCTATGATCGCGATTCCATGATCTATGCCGATGGTGCGGGAGCAGTTATACTAGAAGCGACAACCGAGGACACAGGATTACTGTCTTTTGAAAGTGCCACTTATGCATTTGATGAAGCTGATTATCTCTATTTTGGGCCTTCCTTTGATAGCCAACATGAACAAGACACCCGTTACATTAAAATGAAGGGACGAAAGATATATGAATTCGCCCTCAGTAAGGTTCCTTTAGCCATGCAAATCTGTATAGAGAAAGCTAATTTAGATATTCATGCCATAAAAAAAATACTAATTCACCAGGCCAATGAGAAGATGGACGAGGCTATTATTGCGCGATTTTATGGATTATACCATATGCAACCGCCAAAAGATATCATGCCGATGTCTATTCATAAATTTGGAAATAGCAGTGTCGCAACTATTCCAACACTCTATGATCTAATTGTGCAGGGGAAAATTGAAGGGCATTCATTCAATAAAAATGATATCATTTTATTTGCTTCAGTAGGTGCTGGAATGAATATCAATGCCTTTACTTATAAGCTTTAATAGTTTGTTTCCATCAAAACCGTTTTTTAAACTAACTTTTAATTCTATTATTGATACGAATAGTTCTGATATTTCTAAAATGATCCTATTCTTTAAAGTTGGGCTAAGCGTAATTTTAAATATAATAACGATCCTTTGTCTCAACAAAGCTTGATCATATAGCATTAGCTTATAGTAGCGTTCTAAAACAATTTAGATAATGATGAAACTTTCTACTTGTTGTCACTAATAGTTCTGCTTTCAAATGGTGGTTCTTTTTCAGCTGGATGACCTGAGGTCATCTAGCATTTTAAATTTAAGACTAATTGCAAAACGATAGAACACCGAATAAATACTTAGTTATATCGTTTTGCTTATCTTCAAATAGACAGCCCATCATAATAAAGATGCCCTTTCAATTAAATTTCGAAACATTAATTGGTTATTGAATCAGATAGCCTCCATCTACAGGTAGATAGGCCCCTGTACAGAAACTCGCATCTTCCGATGCTAGGAATAAAAAAGCTTTAGCAATCTCTTCAGGCTTTCCGAGTCGCTTCATTGCATGTTTTGATTCCATGTAACTTCTATATTTTTCCCCTGATGCACTATTATCCATTAATAATGGTGTTTCAATATATCCGGGCCCAATGGCATTGACTCGAATATTATTTGTCGCATTTTCCAATGCAGCCACTTTTGTTAAACCAACGAGGCCATGTTTTGAAGATGCATAAGCGGCAATCCCAAATTCACTGACCTGACTCATAATAGATCCCATATTAACGATACTTCCACCGCTCTCTTGTTTGCGCATCTGATTTATTTGGTATTTCAGACCATAAAACAATCCGTTTAGGTTGACATCTAATACTTTTCGCCATTCATCGATTGTCTTTTCGTGAATAGGCGAAGCATCCACGATTCCTGCATTATTCAAAGCTACATCAAGGCGCCCGAAATGGATGACCGTTTCGTTCACAGCTTTTCATCTCCAAACAATTAAAACAAACGCTTCCCTATAAAATAGAGAGACGTCGCTGATAATATTAAACCTTTTGCTTAGTTTGTTGCAAATTAAATACTGTACCTGCCGGATCAGTAATCCAATGCATATTTTCGGGAAGTTCCTCAATCTCATCACAGGTTTCAACTCCACTTGATAGGAGATAATCATTCGCTTCAGCAACGTCGGCCACAGTAAGTTGCAACCAGGTTTCAGAATGGGTGTAGTTATCTACACAATCCAGCCAGATAATATTGTGTCCAAATTTCACTTCATGCGTCCTGGAAACAGTAGGATTATTGATTGGCTTTTCTTCAACATTCAATTTTAATATATCTCTGTAAAAAGCGACAGTCTTTTCATATTTGTTTTTGGGAATTTTGATGGCGATATTAATCCCTGCTTCAAATGTTGTGCTCATATTTGCATTTATTTAATAATACTACAAGATAAATAAATTAGTTAGCTCGGTTTCTTGCCCTATGGCAAGATTTGGTTCAGACACGGCTATAATACCCAGTCCAATATTTTACAGACATATGATAGACAATTCTTATCAATGCACAATAACACCAGAACAGGATTAACAAAAAAATAGTATTTTAGGTATATTATAATCTAGGGATACCCTTCAACTTTCGGTTTAGCCCTATCAATAACATACCTTTATTATGATTCCACAGTTATACGGTTATCTAAAAATTGTCGTCATATTTTTCCTTTTTGATCTTCTAATATACGGAAGGTTACGAAAACTCGCTTTGTGGAGATCGCAACCGTTATTCGCAAGTATTATCTGGTGGTTTCTCAGCATGGGATCCTATGCATGTATATTTTTCAGTTTATTCTTTGAATGGAATAGCTATGAGACGGCCTTCCTGATATTCTTTCCTATTTCATTGCTGCTTGGGAAATCGATCCTGTTTTTCTTTATCGGTGTAGACCTACTTTCGGCATTTTTCAAAAATATAGGCAAACAACGGGCAAGCAATAACATCATGCCAGATGCAGATAAAAAGACTATAGGAAGATCGGATTTCATTATCAAAAGTGGGCTTCTTTTAAGCAGTATCCCATTAGCAGCCTTAACTCGGGGATTCGTATCCAACCTTTATGACTATCAAATCAAACATGTTGAGTTGATTTTACCAAATCTTCCAAAATCATTCGAAGGCAAAACCATTGCCCAGATTTCGGACATACATGCTGGAAGTCTTTATAATTTAAATGCAGTAAAAAGGGGTATAGACCTCTTGCTTTCGCACATACCGGATATGATATTTTTTACGGGGGATTTAGTGAATGATTTTGCGGATGAGATGGATAATTACATCTCCATATTTGACAAATTGAACGCCCCATTGGGCATCTTTTCTATTTTGGGAAATCATGACTATGGAGAGTATCGATTTAATCGGTTTCATTTCAATGGTAAACGTAGGTTGACCAAACAGCAGAATCTGATCGCTATAAAAGATATCCATCGTAAACTTGGCTGGCAGCTCTTGCTCAACGAGTCAAAAGAAATCGTCTTAAATAATGAAAAAATAACACTGGTTGGTGTAGAAAATTGGGGCGTAAACAATCCGCACAATTATGGCGATCTCGATCTGGCAATGTCCAAGGTAGATCCCGTTTCTCCGATCACCTTTTTGCTTTCACATGATCCTTCGCATTGGAGGGCCGAAGTACTACCAAAATACCCAAGAATCGACGTCACCTTTAGTGGTCACACGCATGGCGGCCAATTTGGCTTTAGCAACCCTGATTATCAATGGAGTCCAATTCAATATACTTATCGTGAATGGGCGGGCTTATATCAGGAAAAACATCAATCTCTCTACGTGAATGTTGGTTTCGGTTACCTGGATTATCCCAGTCGATTGGGGATATTGCCTGAGATCACCCTGTTCCGTTTAAAAAGTAAGGTATGACGTTACTTATCCATGCATGGACGATAACATCACACCTTAAATGAACAAACTTTCCGAGCTCAACGCTTTTAAAGTCCTCGAACTAGCGAGTCAAATGCCCTACAAACAACTTTTACCCAAAAACTTATGGCCTCAAGTGGTATGCTTTAGGTTGAACAAAGGCTCGAATTCCCTGTGCGGATAAGGTAGATCCCAATCCTGAATTTTTCCGTCCGGACCAAGGGACATTGGGACTTACTCTATCACAACAATTCCAATATACCGTTCCAGTATCCATTTTTTCTAGAATAGTCAACGCCCGATCACGATTGGAGGAAAATACAGCTGCTGTCAGACCATATGCGGTATCCTGCATTAAGTGTACCGCTTCATCGTCTGAAGATACCTTCTGAATGCCGATCAATGGGCCAAAAGTCTCCTCCTTCATTAATTCCATTTCGTGGCTACAATGCTCAAGAACTGTAGGGGCATAATAATAACCTGCGTTAGGCAGCTTATGCCCTCCCAAGCGCAAAATTGCTCCTTTTTGAAGCGCATCTTTTACTTGAGCATCGAGAACAGTCAATTGGGCAGCTCTGGTCAATGGTCCGATAAACACATCTGGCCTCATCGGATCACCAATCTTATAAGAGGCTACTTCCTCGATAAAGGCTTCAACAAACTGATCGTATATTTTGTCCGATACATAAATACGCTCCACAGCACAACAGCTTTGTCCATTGTTGTAAAATGCACCTTCCGCTGCTGAAATGGCTGCCTTTTTAATATCCACGATGTCATCGGCAATATACAACGGATCTTTCCCGCCTAGTTCCAATTGCACGGGGACTAATTTATGTGCCACTGCGCTAGCAATATGGACTCCCGTCTTATAAGACCCTGTAAAAAAATAACCATCCAAAGGTAGCTCCAATAATTGCTGGCCGACTTGCGCATCACCGACAACGCATTTGAACACGTCTTCAGGAATACCTGCTTGATACAAGTATTTTTCAAACTGTATTCCTGTACCGGTAGCAAACTCTGATGGTTTATAAAGCACAGCATTGCCAGCCGCCAACGCGTACAGGAATACATTAAATCCAACATTATAGGGAAAATTCCAAGCCGATATATTGGCGATCACTCCCAATGGTTCATACACAATCTTTTCGTGGGTAGCCCCCTCGTTGACAATCAGCTCTTCAGAAAGCCATCTGTTGGCATTTTTTTGAAGATGTTCGATACGATTCTGTGCCCCCACAATTTCGTTCATTGCCTGCGTAAAGGGCTTTCCAGTTTCTCTGGTCAAGATTTCAGCAAGCTCTTGTTTATTAGCGAGAATTAACTGTCCAAATTTCGTAATACAGTCTAAGCGTTGTTGTAATGGCACCTTCGACCAAGAACCTTGCCCTTGTTTTAACAGCGCAGCTGCTGCATTCAATTCGTCTACCGTGATAACAGGGATCACAGCATCTATCTCGCCCGTAGCGGGGTTTCTAATTTCTATGTTGTTTTGCATGTTCAAGAAAAACATTAAAAATCAATTCTTCATCCAATAATTCTCCAGCTTGTGTTGCAGAAAACTCAGGATGCCATTGTACTCCCATTATTTTACCCGGCGCAACTTTAGTATATCCAAAAGCTTCAATAAAGCCATCATCTGATCGCGCATATACTTCTAAATCCCGTCCCAGCTCTTTTACAGCCTGATGGTGTACTGTATTCACCTTAGGATTAGGGACATGTCCATACAAATCGTCAAACAAAGTCCCGGATACAAAATTTATAGGATGGTTAATGGTATCGTATAGTTCTGCTGAGCGATGAATCCCAGCCCCAGGTATTTGTGAAGGAATATCCTGATAAAGTGAGCCTCCAAAATAAACATTCATCAGTTGGAATCCCCTACAAATACCCAATACTGGCTTTTCCTGCCTAATTGCATAATCCAATATTTTTAGTTCATACTCGTCCCGGTAAGCGTCTCCTCTCCACTTGCCTATGGGTTCCTCTCCATAATGTTCAGGAGCTATATCACTTCCCCCCTGGAGGATGATGCCATCCATCTGATCTATTAAATCCATCAATAAATCATCATTCAAATCAGGAAGAAGTACCGGAAGTACTCCCTTCTTCCCTATCCAACGAGCCATATCATTTTCCATATAGCTCAATGATTTAGCACCAAAAACAGCACGTTCCTTGTCAGGATAAAAAAAGCAGGCGCTTATCCCTATTTTAATCATACTATTTTTACTAGAATGCTGTTTCATAAATTTTAAGAAAGTCTTCAGTTGTAACAGGTTTAGGATTTGAAGGATGGCAGAAATCTGCAAATGCAAGCTCCGATAATGGCGCAAGATGTTGCTTTTGTACCCCTATAGATGACAAATGTGTAGGCAAGTCTAAGCGAGTGTTCAGCTCAAATAAATAGTCTACGATTTTATCTCCAGCTTTGTTACCTATACCGAGCACTACTGCCATCTTATCAAAACGATCTTCAAACCCAGCATAGTTGAATTGCATACCATAGGGCAGATTAATAGCGTTAGCGAGCCCATGATGTGTATCTAACAAAGAAGAAAGTGGGTGGGCCAGGCTATGCACTACCCCAAGCCCTTTTTGAAAGGCCACAGCCCCCATAAGTGATGCCAAAAGCATCTTCGAACGTGACTGTAGATCAGATTCCTTGGTTGCTTTTTCAATAGCTGTTGCAACCATCGCCATTCCTTCCAGTGCAATACCATCACACATCGGATGATATCCTTTTGCCAGGTAGGCTTCCATGTTATGTGTAAGCGCATCCATCCCCGTAGCTGCGGTGATAAATGCAGGAAGATCCATTGTAAGGAGTGGATCCGCAAACACAATTTTTGCCATCAACCTAGGACTGAATAAAATTCGTTTCTTTTTGGATTCGTCTTCCGAAATAATAGCACTCCGGCCAACTTCACTTCCCGTACCCGCAGTAGTGGGTACAGTGATCAGATGTGGGATCTCATTGGTCACATAAATATCTCCTCCGATGAGATCATCATAATCAAAAAGATCACGGTGATGATGCGCCCGCAATGCTATTGCTCGGGCAACATCGAGTGCGGCTCCACCCCCGACGCCGATAATAGCATCCCTATTGTTGCCCCGATAGACGTCCCCACCTCGCAGCACGTCAGATTTAACCGGATTTTTGTGTAAATCATGAAACACAATCACATCTATTCCCCTGCCTGTCAATTTACGTTGGATTTCCTTAAAAAAAGGAAGTTCTGCAATCGTCGGATCCGTTACCAGTAAAGGACGGTTAAGCCCATTGCTCAATAAGTAATCCGGTAATTCATTGATTGCCCCTGCACCAAAGCGAATTGGTGTGGGAAAATTAAAACCATAAATTTTATCTGTATCCATCTTGCTGTTAAATAATTTCAAAATATCTTTTTGTTTCCCAATCAGTTACCTGTTCTGAAAACTGCCGCCATTCCCATAGTCTGGACTTACAAAAGTGGTCAACGAAATTTTCACCGAATAATTCTGAAGCAATTTCGGACTGTGCCATCCGACAGGTTGCTTCATAGAGATTCCTCGGCAAAACACCATATTGTAAATCTTTGTACCCATTGCCCACGGTATATGGATTGTCCAGCGATAACTTGTGTTTGATACCATAGAGTCCACTTGCCAGACAAGCCGCTATGGCGAGATATGGATTGACATCCGAACCTACAACCCGATGTTCGATACGCGTAGCTTTGGGGCCACCCTCGATGACACGAAGAGCCGTAGTCCTATTGTCTATCCCCCAGGTTAAGGTCGTAGGAGCCCAGGCCCCTTCGGTGAGTCTTTTATAACTATTTACCGTGGGAGCAAATAAAGGTAGAATATCTCTTAGGCAATATAGCTGTCCAGCAAGAAACTGCTTCATTAGCTCACTCATACCGAGTTGGTCGCCGGCATCATAAAATAAATTTTTCTCTTTTTTGAGATCCCAAAGGCTCTGATGCACATGACCACTACAACCTGGTAGCTCTTTTGTCTGTTTAGCCATAAAACTGGCTACAATACCATATTTTTTACCAATTTCCTTTACTGCCGACTTGAAAAGCGTAGCTCTATCTGCGGCTTCCAAAGCGCTACTACATTGAATCGCCGCCTCCATTACACCTGGACCAGTTTCAGTATGCAGACCTTCGAGGGGAATAGCGAACTGCTCAAGCATTGCAAGAAGATCACGAAAGAATCCGTAATTATCTGACATCCGCAAGATGGAATAACCAAACATTCCCGAAGTAATCGGTCTCATTTCTTTAAAACTATTCTGTATCGAATTAATATCCCCTTTAATAAAATTGAACCATTCAAATTCCTGTGCAAAAATGGGGGTATAGCCTGCCTGTTCAGACTCTTCGATGATCTTTTTTAAGAGTGCTCTAGGGCATACATTTTGATCTGACTTATGGGGTGATTCAAAGTCAGCCAAAAAAAATGGGACATCTTCCTGCCAGGGGATCTTGCGAAAGGTATTTCCGTCTATACGAGCCGGAAAATCACCATAACCTGTATGCCAACCGGTAATTTCAACATCATCATAAACCTGGTCGTTGACATCCCACCCAAATACCACTGAACAAAATCCGAATTCTTTGTCCAACGACGAAATAAACTTATCACGATGCATAAATTTGCCTCGCAATACGCCGTCAATATCTGCCACGGCGACTTTTACGTGCGTACTCTTACTTGCCTTTAATTTGGAAATGATTTCATTTTTGTCTATCATGATTTGATGGTTTTATCCTTATCCAGGAAGATTAAGAAATAGAGATATGATAAGATGACGAGCCCAAAAAATATGAAGGCTGTCCATGGGTTATAGTAAATCATAGCGATCAGGCAGACCACGGCGATAATCAGCGCGAGCATCGGAAACAAGGGATATAAAGGAACTTTAAAGGGGCGTTCCAATGCAGGCTCCTTTGTACGTAAGGCAAAAAAAGACCACATGGAGATGATATATAAACTGATCGCTCCGAAACAGGCGATGGTAATGATCCCAGCTGTCTTACCTGTGAGTAACGCGACAATACCGACAGCCATATTGATTAATAGGGCATTGGCTGGAGTTTTAAAACGAGGATGAACTTTCCCCAAGATAGCCGGAGCATATCCTACCCGACCAAACTCAAAGGTAGCCCGTCCACCCGCCAGGATAATCCCGTGGAACGATGCTATGAGACCTAACAAGCCCACCCCGATAAGCAATTTGTAGAGGATATGGGAACTATCAATAACGTTTGCAATAGCAAGAGGTAAAGGCGAGTCCGAAGCCTCAGTACTGCCCGAGGGATAAACAACCGCTTCCCAACCCGCCACTCCAACTGCTGATAAAAATGTAATAATACACAACACGACCAAAGTGACAATCGCAGATCCAAAGCCAATCAATACATTTTTCTGCGGATTGATCGTTTCCTCAGCCACATTGGCAACACCTTCAATCGCAAGAAAAAACCAGATTGCAAATGGAATGGAAGCAAAAATACCCGAATACCCATGGGGAAATGCATTTTGCTTAAGATTCGAAAACTCAAATGCCGGCAGCGTCACCCCCGCAAATATTAACAATTCAATAACCGCTAAAACCGTGACAACCAATTCAAATGAAGCCGCCAACTTTACACCTAAAATATTCATTCCCGTAAAAATCAGATACGCTCCAATAGCAAAAGTAAGATAAGAAATATCGGGATGTAGCAAATGTAGATAAGCACCTATCGCCGCCGCAATCGCTGGAGGAGCAAAAACAAATTCTATATTCTGGGCAATCCCGGCAACAAAGCCCAATTGTTTTCCAAGCCCCCTATTCGCATATTCAAAAGCTCCTCCTGCTTTCGGTATGGCACAAGCCATTTCTGTATAGCTAAATGTAAAGGTCAGGTACATAATAATAACGAATATTGTAGCGATGGCCAGTCCCAAGGTCCCCCCTTCCGCCAAACCAAGATTCCACCCAAAATACATTCCTGAAATTACATACCCTACCCCCAATCCCCACAACATCACGGGGCCAAGGACTTTCTTTAACTGGGGATCACTCATAATTCTTTTTCTAGGTTGGTAATTGTTATAAATTAAGTAAAGTGAATTTACTATTTTATTTTAAATTATAGTACTATATATCTACTATTATATTTATTTTAGTAAAATAATATTGAAATATTACTATTTTTAGATGAGTAAATCTAGCAAGCCCCTTCTACCCGTTTATTTTTGGATTTAAATTACTACAACTATGAAATTAGACGAAAAAGATTTGATGATCTTGGACCTTTTACAACAGGATGCCAACATCAGTAATAAGGAAATTTCTGATCGTGTCAACTTATCCATGACTCCTGTATACGAACGAATGAAGAAGTTGACGACAACAGCTGTGCTCAAACAGAAGGTATATTTACTGGATCGACGGAAGTTAGACCTGAATCTTATGGCCCTCGTATCAATCAGTATGGAAAAACATTCAAACGAAAGCGCTTTACTGTTTATGGAAGAAATACAGAAATTTCCAGAGGTGGTCGAATGCTTTCATGTGACCGGTGCTTTTGATTATCAGCTCAAGGTCATGGTCAGGGATGTCGACCATTATCATGAATTTAACTTCAATAAGCTCGCTACTATAAAAGGAATACGGCATATGGAAAGCTATTTCGTCATGAAAGAAATTGTCAATACGACACGGCTACCACTTTTCCTTTAACGATTTTCCTCTGGTAAACCAAAATGTGGACAACAGCTTCTAAGCAGTGATCTGTGTTTGCATTAAGCATGGCCTCCCTTCTGTTGCTTAGCTTTCCATTGCTTATACTTTTCGCGCATACAACGACCGCAGGGTCTATATCCGTTACTGATCGCATCAAGTTCATCCTTAAAGAAAACCCGATATTCGGCCTTCATTCGTTTACCAGCGGCACAGTTTAGATGGCCATAAATCTTAGCCTTTTTATAACCGCCCAAGGTAATTTCGCCCTTTCTAATCAAGGAGCTTAAGATTTTTTTCCTTTCAGCCTCCGTCACCGCCAAATCAATATGTCTGACCATTTGCCAAGATTTATACATTTCTGAATATAGAGGATACCCACCTAATTGCAGATCCCGTCCAGCCCATTTTTCAAGGATAGGCCCTGTATTCAGCGCCTAATCTTTGCTTTATTCGTGTCCACAGCCATAATTACCATAAACTATTCAACCTGTCTGGGTTGATCTCTAACTCAGTCCATCATGAAATATAATACCTAGACTATGTCTATTACCCTTACCTAATGGACTAACACCATGCTTCATATGGACACGATAATACCCTCTAGCACCTTTCTCTGGGCGAAAATTAGTTGTAAAAATAATCATGTCGCCCCGATTGGGTTTTAAGACATTGACCTTCGACTGCGCTCGTGGTATTTGCTCTGTTAAAACAAACTCACCGCCAGTATATTCCTGATCTGCCTGATCCAGCAACAATACGATTTGCATGGGAAAGTAAATTTCACCATATAGATCCTGATGTAAAGTATTGAATCCACCAGCATGATACTTTAAAATAAGCACGGTGGGTTTCACTTGTCCATGTTCCTGACAAAGATTTCGCATGGCAGCATGAGTGGCTGGAAATCTTTTATCCATATTGAGCTCCTGCATCCATTGATTGGCAACCGGAGCGACCAATGCATATACCTTTTCCCTTATCGTTGTAATCAGTTCTGGCAAAGGATATTGAAAGTATTTATATTCCCCGAGGCCAAAACGATAACGCTCCATAACGACCGTCTTTCGATACCTATTATCAGCATCATAAGCAGCGATCAGGTCGTCACACTCTCCCTTATTCAGCACATCAGACACAATTACAAAACCCTTACTATGCAATTCCTTGGTGATTGTAGACCAGTCCTTGGCCCCCAATCTCGATTCAATATTTTCCATGACGATAATTTTCAACGGTTCAAAATTAACGCTCGTAGACAAGATAAGAAATCCGGATCCTGCTGTTTTCCCTTTTTTGGAAAATATTCCATTTTATCAAAAGCGCGGCTCATTATCCTTTCTACTATTGAGTTTCATCCTTTAGCAAGCAAAAGATCCAGTTTTACAAAGGAGAAAACAGCGCGATGATAGGGTAAAACGGTTTAAAAACCTTAGCAAGAAGATTGGGGATAAATAAAGATCCGCATAAAAACTGATTTTCATCCGGATGCAGTTAAGCAATGCGAAGGAGCTTATCGAGATAAAGTAATCCTAATAGTCAAAGCAAATCGCTTGAGAAATGAGACTATAAATTCATACAGAATTAAATAAAAATAAGGCTGCCTGAACTTTGGGTGATTCAGTTCATTTTTGACAGCCTTAAAATCATATTACTTATTTAATGAAGCCATATCAATAACAAACCGGTATTTGACATCACTATCCAATACACGTTGATAAGCCTCATTCACATAAGAGATATCAATTAATTCGGTTTCCGGGAGGATATTATGTTCGGCACAGAAATCAAGCATATCCTGTGTTTCCTGTATACCGCCAATACTTGAAGCAGTCAAAATTTTATTTCCCCCCATAATGGAACGTCCATTAATTTCCATAGGTGCTGCTGGAATACCAACACAAATATATACCCCTTTGGTCTTTAATAATGCCAAATAGAGATTATAGTCATGTGGTGCTGATACGGTGTCTATAATAAAATCAAAATAGCCTGAAAACTCCTTCAACTCCGAAGATTCATGCGTATTTAAAAACTTATGGGCTCCTAATAGTGCCGCATCTGCCTTTTTACGGGGCGAATGGCTAATCATCGTAACTTCAGCTCCCATAGCCACAGCGATCTTTACCGCCATGTGGCCTAAGCCACCTAACCCCAAAACACCAACTTTATGCCCTTTGCTAATATTCCATCTTTTCAACGGTGAATAAGTGGTGATACCCGCACAGAGCAAAGGAGCTACCTTTTTAATATCAAGCGTTTCCGGCACACGCAAGACAAAGTCCGCATCCGCAACAATATTATTGCTATACCCGCCATACGTACAAGAGTGATCGTGCATCACATCCGTGCTGTTATAAGTCCACACGGTTTTCTTTGCCAAGCAAAACTGTTGTTGATCCGATTTACAATTATCGCATTCACCACAGGAGGCAACCATACACCCCACACCAGCGAGATCCCCTTTTTTAAACTTGGTTACTCCACTACCGACCGCACTTATACGCCCAACGATCTCATGTCCCGGAACAATTGGATATTGCGTTCCACCCCATTCATCATGGACCTGGTGAATATCCGAATGACAAATACCACTATACAAAATATCTATTAACACATCATTTGAGCCTAGTTCTCTTCTTTCAAACTCCCAATACTCAAGCGGGGAATTGCTATTTTTCGCCGCGTAACCTTTAGACTTAATCATTTTTTCTTCTTTAATAAAAACACCAATTGGATACAGGCTACCCATAAATAAGATCCCGTTCCTACTTTATGCGAAGTTAATAGGGATCTCCCTGAAATAAAGAATCCTTCAGGTTTTATTGACATTGAACAAACAATAAAATAAGCAGAATGTTTTTGGTTCAGTTGCGCTAGGTGCCAAATTTCAACGTCTATCAAAATCACCGACTAGTCCCTAAGGATTTTTAGTAGTTGATTTGCTGAACCTAATCCAGTATTTTTTTTACCACAATAAAGAAAAATACCTAGAAATCGTCGGATCAACCTTTTATTGAATATTAATATTTAATTGATTATTTCACCATTACCATCTGCCAAACGTTCACGAAATTGCTGGAGATCTTCTGGGCTCGGCCTTACCCAGTCCCTTACCTCGCCAATGATTTTCAATGGCTTTGTGGAGCGATAAGAACGAGTCGGGTTACCTGGAAATTTTTTATCTGTTAGATTTGGATCATTTTCAAAACTTCCCATCGGTTCAATAATGTAAACACGTTCACGACCATCGCCTTTAGCCAGTGCCGCCGCGAGCCCTGCTCCGTTAACTAATGCAGTGAAATAGATATGATTCATGGTAAGTTCGGTCTGATAGTTGGAACTACCGCCGGCGGTCAATAATGCACCCATCGGTAAATCTGCTTTTGTACCATGATAAAAAGGACCTATATCGGATGGTGTTTCATGCAAAGTTGCAGCTAATTTAGCCGATTCTTTTGATTTATCATTATCTCCCAGCGCTTCATAGCATTTAGCCAGATTCAAATAAAGGTTTGGCAGCGCACTCTTAACCGTATCATCATTTAATTTTAACGCATAGGTCACCGCCTCTTCGAACCATCTTAATCTGTCGGAAACAGCTTTTTGGTTACGGGCGATGTAATAAGCAGCAAGAAATTTTTCGTGATCATCTGTAGCTTCGTTCCAAGCCTGCATAAATAGTTTAAGAGCTTCTTCAGGTCGTTTAGTTTCTTCCATATTCATGCCCTGGAGGCAAAGCTTAACAATATTATTGAAGGGTGAAAATTCCATACACGTATTTTCTTTTTATCGTTGAATTTACCAGGATCACACGAAGACTTCAAATCCACAGGCACGTATGTCTGATGCATTAAAGTTCAACATTTTTTTTTATACTTCCATACCGGATCGTCTCGTCGTTTTTCAGACAATCCTCGAATGTTCCTAAAACCAATGATTGCTGTAAAGGTTTTCACCCCCTTATATTGTCGCGATTGCACCTCATCCATGCTTTTAAACTTCGCTAAATTTGAACTAATAATCAAACACTTGTAATCATGAGAAAGATCAGAATTTTTGAACATATCTCCCTTGATGGCATTATTGAACACGATGGAGATTATGCCTACGGCGCATGGACAACGGCATATAGAAGTCCTGCAGGAGCGGAAATGCTCTTTCAGGCCTATGGTACCGACTTCGACCTCCTGTTGGGCCGTATTACCTATGACATTTTCAGTAGCTTCTGGCCCAATGCTGGAGATTTTCCAATGGCCAATGCCATAAATGCGGCAATAAAATACGTCGCGACTCATCGTCCTGACAGTTTGAACTGGGGACCTGTAAAAGGTCTGGAAGAAGATGTTGTAGCTGCAATTCATGCACTCAAGTCAACGACTGGCCCCGATCTGATTGTTGTAGGTAGTTCCACATTGACCTCCTTATTACTGGAACAAGGCCTCGTCGACGAAGTGGCTCTCATTACCTACCCTGTTTTATTGGGACAGGGCAAGCGTCTGCTATCAGATAGAACGTACGCTCAGGAACTTGCCTTTCTTAACTCCAAGGTAACCCCTACCGGGATATTCATCAATAGCTATAAATATATCGGACCACTTAAGAGATAATATTCCTTTTTATTTATTAAACTCTTGCTGATATGAATATCCTTAGTTTCTTGTATATTTGATTTTAGAAAAATCATCTTTATGAAAAGAACCTTATTATTCATTGCTATTATTTTCAGTACTTCTGTTGCCTTTGCACAGAAAATGACTTATAAAGTCAATACACAGGCATCAACGATCAAATGGGAGGCGAAGAAGGTCATTGGTGGTCATGTCGGTACCATTGCTTTGAAAGATGGAACGATTCAAACAGATAAAGGTAAAATTATCGGCGGCGGATTTACCATTGATATGAATTCTATGGCATGTACTGATGCACCAAAATTAACTGGTCATCTTAAAAACGAAGATTTCTTTGATGTACCGAAGTATCCGACAGCAAAATTTATTATCAGTAAAGTGGATAACAGCAAGACTACTCCAGTAATCACGGGGAATCTGACCATCAAAAACAAAACGAAAGCCATATCTTTTCCAGCAAGGGTAACCAATACCGCTGATGGACTTTCTGCTGAAGCGTTAGGCGTAAAGGTAAATAGACTGGATTTTGATATCCAATATCGTTCGGCAAGCTTTTTCTCTGATCTCGGAAACCGCGCTATTGAGGACGAATTCACATTGGATATCCAGATTAAAGCCGTAAAATAGATTTACATCGGTTGGTCGGCAAGCAATATTTCTGTAGATTTTCAAGATTGGTTGTTTCGGCACTTTCGCTACCCCAAGAAGGATAAATTAAAAAATATGCAAATTCGGGCAGAAAAATTACAACAGATTATTGATTGGGCGCAAAACAATCCGGATATCCGGGCACTTCTTCTTACCAGCTCATTGGTAAATCCATTGGCTCCAGTAGATGAGTTAAGTGATTTAGACATCGAACTTGTTTTTGATGACAATAGCAGGTATATCGCTAATAAAATCTGGTTAAATCACTTCGGTATCCCTATTGCCATGATTGAAGAGGATGAGCACTATTTTGATGGCAAACATGCTATGAAGATGGTTTTATATGCCGATCATACAAAAGTTGATTTTAAGTTATATAGCAAACCTAATTTTCTAAAAGAGGTCAATCAAAACCAATTATGTGAAGATTGGGATATTGGCTATAAAGTACTCCTCGACAAGGAGGGGATAACGGCAGCAATCAAAAAGCCAAGCTATCGGGTGTCAATCATAAAAAAACCTACTGCTCAAAAATTCAATCAGTTACTTAATGACTTTTGGTGGGACTGTACTTACGTAGCCAAATGTTTGGTGAGAAAGGATATTTTTTATGCTAAATTTATGTCCGAGGACAACATACGTACGAATTATCTGGTACCGCTAATTGAGTGGTATATCGCCAGCCAGCATGATTGGAACATCACCACCAATAAACATGGACGCCTATTTAAAAAATATCTGCCAGAGCGAACCTGGGAAAAGATAATACAGACGTTTTCAGCTGCTGATATAAACGAAAATTGGACTGCGCTATTTGCCATGGCCGATCTCGTCGCAAAAATTGGCCGAGAACTCGCAGATAAACTAACGTATCCATATCCGGTAAAACTTGAACAGGATATCAGAACTTATCTCAACGCCTTAAAGACAAAATAAGATTGATTAATTTTGCTATATCTTTAGTTGCTGTATAGAGAGCCTAAAATCTATCCCTATGGCAATCTATCATAACTTCTCTTGACGCTAAAGGTCCAGGTATTATTTCCTTACAGCCACGATTGCATACACCATCGGAATTTTGTCCTCCAATACCTCAATCCGATATTTATTCTTTTCAAATTCAATCGTTCCATTAAAGCAATTATAGGGGGAATAATCAAATTCATCAAGTCGTACGATTTGGAGCCCATTTTTAATCAGACTATTGACTACTTCACTTATGCTATGATTCCATGTCACATACTCTTGGGTTATTGCTGCATTTTTGTCCGCATAAGTTCCTGTCTCCGTTTCTATAATAGCTCCTGAATTAAAGTACCGGTAACCGATTTTTTCAAAATGATCATCAAACATCCAAACGACAGGATGAAATTCGACAAATATTAATTTTCCATTCGGCTTCAAAAACTTCGAAATAACCTGTGCCCATTTATCCAAATCTGGCAACCAGCCTATTGTACCATAACTCGTAAAAACTAAATCAAATTGCTGGTCTAAATGATTGGGCAGATCATATACATCACAACAGATAAAACGAGTATCGATATTTGTCTGTTCAGCTATTTTCCGTGCACTTTCAATGGCCTTATCTGACAGATCCACGCCGGTTACATCGGCACCGAGCCGGCCCAGTGAGATCGTGTCCTGACCAAAATGGCATTGCAGATGCAAGATCGTTTTCCCCTGAATATTATCAAGCAGACCTAGCTCAATCTCATTCAAAGAACTTCTTCCTTGAAGAAAACCCGGAAGATCGTAAAATTCAGACTTGAGATGTGAATCTATTCTATTATTCCAGGACATTCTATTTACATCGAGATAATACTGTTCTTTATTCATATTTAAATCTACTTTTTTAGCTGTACTATTTAGCTTAAAGAAGGATTAACGTTCTTAACAGCTGCAATACTTCATTGTTTTAAGAAGGTTAATCTTAGAATGCTGATAACACCCTAGCCTATTATTTTCGGTCAATTTCATCGTGTTGGGAAAAAACCACTATTTTGCCTTTTCAATTTTAATATCAGATGGCCCGTTCCCATAATATACAGGCTTCTGCTCAACAATTTTAGGATTACCATTTTCGTCCTTTTCCAATTTTTTAATATCCGTTCTTGGTGGCCGTTTAGTATCCAGATCCAGCTCGAAAGAAACGATAATTTTATCATTTATCCCAAGACTGTTTCCTTCATTATCAAAAATCTGCAAATCATCCGCGGTGAATTTCCCTGGGATATAAATTCCATTTTTACTGTCCATATAGCCCAAATCTATACTTCCGATATAATTCCCTTTTCCCTTCGGCTCAGAATATAATGAAACAGCAATTTCCATATCGCTATGCACTGTCACATCGCTGTTGAGATACGGGTATCCTGTTATGCTAAATCGCTTTCCATCGTTATCCTTGTTCTGATTTAGTTTTTCAAACTGATCCGCATTAATTGGAGTTGCCGGCAGATCTTTTCCTCTATCGCAGCTCGATAACATACAAGTTGCCAGTAGAGCTATACCTGTCATTTTCACTGTTTTCATATTATTAACGTTAAAGTAGTCCCTCAATAAACTTGTCTGTTGCTGCAGCAGTATCCTGAGATAAACCCAGCAATCAAATATAAAATAAGTAGGTACCACTTTTGGACCGGTCTAATATTCGTCTGAACCCAATGAATATCCGCCAATAACACCAAAGTTTCTATATCGATTTCCTTTAGTAATTAACGAAAAAAACAAATACAACTCCTTTCCCAAAGAATAGCCCCATAACAGAGACATAAAGACAGGTAAGGGATACAAAGCGGGTCTATCAAAATGGTTTTTCACACCTTGCTTTATCCTCCTCTTACAATATATCTGTTTTCATGATTTTCAAGGTTCTATTTCAGCCTACAATCTGTCCGCTCAAATTTTCAACCAAATGGTTGTTTTCAACACCCCATTTATTAATGATTGCGATGACTGGCAATAAGCTAATTCCCAAGTCAGTCAGGCTATACTCGACTTTTAGCGGGAGTCCTTGGTAAATTTTCTTCACGATGATACCAGCTTGTTCCAATTCATGAAGCTGCATATTGATTACTCTTGGGCTCGCATCTTGAATAGCACGATGCAATTCACTGGGACGTTTTATACCTTTGTTGATACCATCCAATATACAGGCTTTCCATTTTCCACCAAGTATTTTCATGGTGACGACTATACCACAGTCAAGATCTTCGGGAATCTTTCTACTATACATAATTTCATAATTTTTATTAAAACTACTGAATTTTGCAATTCCATAGGGAATAATTTTTCCCTGGGTGAATCATTTTTCCCTTATTGTCAAAGTACCGGTTTGTGCTCACATTTGTAGTATACAAAATAAATAAAGAAACAAATGAACACATTGAAAAATCAAATCAGTATAATTGGCCTAGGCCCAATGGGTATAAAAATAGCCCAGCTCTATTTACAAAAAGGTTTTCAGGTCACTGTATTCAATCGAACCGCAGCTAAAGCCGATGAATTGGTAAAAGAAGGTGCAAGCTTAGCGAAAAACATCAACGAGGCCATTGAAGCCAGTCCAGTGAGTATTGTTATCGTTCATAACTATGCTGTAGCAAATAACCTTTTTTCATCAATCGAAACAAAGAATACGTTAGCAGGCAAGCTCATTGTACAATTAACGACAGGAACATCCCAGGAAGCGCGTTTAAGCGAAACCTGGTTTAATGGTAAAACCGCCGACTACATTGATGGAGCAATACAGGTAGCACCTGAACAGATGGCACAGCCGGATACGACGATACTCTTTTCAGGCAATAACAGAAAATATTTGGAAATCGAAGATACATTGAAAATTTTAGGTGGCAATCTAAAATATCTAGGTGAAAATATTGGTGCTGCAGCAGCCATGGATACAGCGACCCTCTCCTATATTTATGGTGCAGCAGCAGGTTTTCTACATGGCGCTTTAATTGCCGAAGCTGAAAATTTTGACGTCAGGGAATATGGCAATATCATCGCAGAAATTGCTCCAGGAATGGGCGAGTTTCTAAAGCATGAAGGGGCTGTGATCAGTAGCGGAGATTTTAAGCTTTCCCAAAGCCCGCTTGCGATTTCAGTGGAGGCAACAGAAAGAATCCTTACAACAGCTAAATTAAGTGGAATAAATAGTGAATTCCCCCAGTTTGTAGCAAATTGGCTCAAAAGAGCAAAAGATGCGGGCTACGAACAGGAAGAATTTGCTGCCGTCATTAAGACTTTGCGAATACCACGTACAGCAGAAGATTGATCTGCTTTTCAGAAAAAAGCAAAATTAACCTCGCATTACACAAGATTTCCTTAAATTGTATCCGCTTGATTTAAAAGATATATAATACCATGGATATATTGGATTTAGATAAAGAATATTGGGACAATCGTTATAAAAAACGACAAACTGGATGGGATATTGGTTATGCCTCACCGGCGATTCTTACTTATGCAAGAACGGAGATTCCTAAAGAGGCTTCCATTTTGATCCCTGGTTGTGGCAATGCTTATGAAGCCAAAGCACTACTTGAGAGTGGATTTGAAAATATCACGCTACTTGATATCGCGCCAACATTAGTCCGTCAGGTTCAAAAAGAGTTTGGGGAAGCTGCGAAGATCCGCATTATCTGCCAAGATTTTTTTGAACATAAAGGGAAATACGATTATATTCTCGAGCAGACCTTTTTCTGTGCATTAGATCCCAGCCTTCGCAAAAAATACAGCAGCAAAATAGCTGAGTTGCTCCATCCCAATGGTATTCTTGCTGGCTTATTGTTTAACCGAAAATTCGACTCCGAGGGGCCGCCTTTTGGCGGAAAAAAGTCAGCGTATCAACAGTTGTTTCAGAAGGACTTTCATATTTTAAAAATGGAAGACTGTTCCAATAGTATCCCCCAACGTCGGGGTAGCGAGCTTTTCATTGTATTAAAAAGGAAATAAGCTATTTCCCCGGCATCACCGGATAGGTCGGATCCTCCATAATATTGACAATGGCAATTCCCTCGGCATTTTTGAGTAAAGAACGACAATCCTGACTCAGATGCCATAGTTCTATCTTCTTATGCTGTACAGCATAACGTTCAGTGATTTTATTTAATGCATCCACAGCAGACATATCCACCACACGGCTTTCCCTGAAATCCACAATGACTCGATCAGGATCCTCCAGAATATCAAACTTATCCAAAAAATTAGCCGTAGATCCAAAAAAAAGAGGGCCATATATGTCGTAATGTTTCACGCCGTCCTTGTCGAGATACTTTCTTGCCCGTATCCGTTTAGCATTATCCCAGGCAAAAACCAATGCAGATATCACTACACCGACAAGCACAGCTAAGGCCAGATTGTGCAATAACACCGTTATCCCAGCGACAAGAACACCAACAAAAATATCTGATTTCGGAAATTTGTTGATGATACGTAAACTCACCCATTGAAAAGTTCCGATTGCTACCATCATCATTACGCCGACCAGTGCGGCCATTGGTATCTGCTCAATAAACGGTGCTCCAACCAAAATAATCACCAGGATTGTTATGGCCCCAATAAAAGCAGATAGCCTTGTCCGTGCACCGGCATTCAAATTCACCAGCGTCTGAGCAACCATGGCACATCCACCCATTCCACCAAAAAATCCATTAATTGTATTGGCAAGCCCCTGCGCCATGGATTCGCGATTTGCATTCCCTTTACTCGCTGTAATTTCGTCGACCATATTAAGAGTCAACAGAGACTCAACAAGGCCCACGCCGGCCATTACAAGAGAATAAGGAAAGATCAACTGCAATGTTTCCCAGCTCCAGGGAACGTTAGGCAAATGGAAATGGGGTAATGATCCACTGACAGAAGCGATATCCACTACTTTTTTTGTTTCGATACCCAATAGGGAAACCAGACCAAAAACGACCAAAATAGCGACCAGAGATGCCGGAATTGCTTTTGTCAGCCGGGGAAAACCGATTACAATCAACATCGTTAATGCGACAAGTCCCGCCATAATATATAATGTAGTTCCCGACATCCACGCCGTATCCGTTCCATTGCTCACTTTAAATTGGACAACCTGCGCCATGAAAATAATAATGGCCAGCCCATTCAAAAAGCCATACATCACCGGTTGCGGGATCAACCGGACAAATTTCCCCCATTTAAAAAGACCCACCAAAAATTGCAATAAACCCGCCAGGATTACCGCAGCAAACAAATAATCTATCCCATGACTTGCTGCCAGCGCCATCAGAACAACAATCGTCGCACCGGCGCCTCCAGATACCATACCCGGTCTTCCACCTAAAACGGCGGTCACAAGTCCCATTAAGAAAGCTGCATAAAGTCCCGTCAAAGGAGGAAGGCCAGCTAATATTGCAAATGAAAGTGATTCAGGTATCATGGTCATGGCGACCGTCAAACCAGCAAATAGCTCGTTCTTGAAATTCACGGATCGCACATTAAAAAATTCGAAAGTATTGTTCATATCAAAATTAGCCGAACAGGTATTAAGCTCTGCAAAGGTAACAATCCATACCGCAAATCAGCAAGCTACAGCGTCTAAAACACAAAGAAATCACAATCCTAAAAACACTTTTAACAACTATTTGTTATTCATTGCAAGTTTTATTGCAAAACAGTATATTAACCCTTATGAAACAATACTCAAATACATATCGTTATCTATTTTTTTTGATTTCAAGCCTATTTACTATCTTTTCAAGCCATACAGCCCTCGCCAAGACAATGGCTTTGAAGTTCAGCAACGCGGGTAAGCATGCCCTATCGTTTTCAATTCCAGGTACCACGCTGGTCTCAGACAGCAGTGGATTAAAACTGTTTAAAGACAGTATGCCGGCCACGGTCAGGAAAAATAAATTAGTGGATAGCATAGCCGTATCGACACAACAATCAAAATGGATTTCAGATCGGATCAATGCCAAACTACCCGATAGTATCGTAAATTATCAGAAAAAAAACTTTCTACGTGCTGGAATAGAATGGTTCTCTATTCAGGCCATACCTGCCTCTGTCAATTATTTCATCCGGAAAGATCCTGTCTCCCATATTTCCTTCAAAAACTTTTTCAGTCATCTGAAGTTTTCCGCATGGACCTGGGACGACAATCTCTTTGCCACCAATCAGATTGCACATCCCTATCATGGTCAGTTCTATTTTAATTCGTTCCGATCAAACAATTTTAGTTTCCTGCAATCGACGCTGGCAACGGTCGCCGGAAGTTACATCTGGGAGACAGCAGGTGAGACCGAACCTCCCTCGATCAACGATATTGTCAATACCAGTTTTGGCGGAACAATCCTAGGGGAAATGACGCATCGTCTTTCACAGCATGTGCTTGCCAGACCAAGTCTTACGAAAGGACAACGTAATAAAAAGGAAATTTTAGCCATGTTGATCAATCCGATGAATGGTTTAAATCGGCTGCTCGACGGTCGCTGGGGGAACCCTATCAAAGGTGCCATCATTGACAGTTCATTGGTCCATACCGAAGTCGAATTGGGGATCCGTCGATTTGATGCGAAAGAGCATGATATACTCAACCGTGGAAAAAATGACATTTACGCTCGTATTAAAATGATTTACAACAACGATGATGTCGACAAAAAGAAACCATTCGACGATTTCTTTCTAAATCTTGAAATTGGATCCGACGACAGTTCGATCGTAAATGCTGTGAATGTATACGCTTCGCTCTACGGAAATCGTATTCTATCCAATTTAACAGGCCGGCATCGCGGTATAGTCTCTGCCCATTTTGACTTTCTGCGAAATGAAGCTTTCTATTATGGCTCACAGAGTATCAATTACAATATTTTTTCCAACTACAATATCGGTACACGAACAAAATTGAGCACTATACTGGGAGGTGGTCCAGTTGTACTGGCAGCAGTGCCTGATCCCTATCTGCATTTCGGCGAAAGTCGTACCTATGATTATGGCCCTGGAGCAGACATCCGCGCATCCGCCACGCTAACTACACTCAATCGCTTCAAATTTGGCATAGATTACCGTGGCGGATATTTTGTCACACTCAGTGGCAATAAATCTCATCATTATCTTCATACGGCATCTACCAGCGCTTCTGTGCGGATATGGAAAAACTTTGGTGTCAATCTTTACTCCGGATATTTTAGACTTGAAGGCCATTACCGAGATCATCAAAATGTCAACAAAGATTATCCATTTATTCGTTTGGCGCTAGCCTATAACTCAGAATACTAGTAAGCAAGGCCGTCACACAAAAATGCCCCAAAAAAGTATCTAGCTTTTTGGGGCATGTTCAAACCGTTCTCCAGTTAAGTCTTTGCTAATTTGCCCAATATTTTTTCAGCGCCTCTCGCAATCGCGGATCATATCCGTAAATATCTGGATAGGATACTAGTTTACCATCGTCATCAAGCCAGGTTGTATAATAAGTAAGATACACAGGCATCTGACGTTTCAGAGTTACCCAACGTGATTTCGAGATCGAGTCTGTTGTTATTTCATGGGCAATCTTCTCTGCCTGTTTCTCATTATTGACAAGGTAGCTGGCCAAGTCCACAGGTTTCTCAACCCGTACACAACCATGGCTTACAGCACGGTTGCTCTGTCCGAACATTTGTTTGGCCGGTGTATCATGGAGATAGATCGAATACGCATTTTCAAATAAGAATTTCACATTCCCCAAGGAGTTATCTGAACCAGGGTTTTGTTTAAAACGGAACTTCTCCACCGAATCAGCATGCCAATTTACAGTACTGGGATCCACCTGCTTTCCTTTATAATAGGCTACCATATTACGTGAGGCCAGATAGTTCGGATTGCTCCGCACACTTGCCAATAGTTCTTTTTTTACGATGCTACTTGGGATATTCCATACGGGGTTAACCTGCATGGCATCTAAAACGCCCTGCATAACTGGAGTTTCATGGTTTTCGCCTTTACGTGTGTAAGCTGGATTATCTGTTTCGCCAACACATACATTCATCAATTGACGGGTTTTTCCTCCTTCCATGATGTGCAATCGTTGTTCCGGAATATTTACAAATACATATTTGTCTGGAAATGCCGCTCCCATCCAACGCAATTTTTCAAGCACCATCAGCACTTTTATTCTCTGTGTATTATCCAGATTACCATTTGCCAGTAAATCCTGAAATTGGATGTAATACTGGTTTTTTGGTTGAATCCCTGCCATTAGTGATCCGATCTCCACACTATCCAATAGGTGAACAACGCTGGCATAGTTCATACGTTTTTGAGGAACAAAATACCTTCCGTACAAACGTTTTGGATTGATAACACCATATTTCATACTGCTTACATAGGCCACTAGTCCGTCGGTTCCTAGGAGGTCCAATTTCGCCAACAACAGATAAGATTCCGCTACATCTTTAGGTTTCAGTTTGCGGAGAGAAAATAGAGTCTCCTTAATCTCTGTTGTATGGAAATAACTGCTACGGATCCCATGTTCCTCACTGCGCTCGAAATAATGCAAGAGCGTATCAATACTACCATCGAATAAATGTTCAGCGATTAAAGTCATCCCGTCGGTAGAATCAGACAAGTCCTTCATCCAACTGGGATTATGCAGTTTGGATTTCTGTTTTCCATACTCCTCACGAAACACCTTTAAATAAGCTATTGTATCAAATTCCTTATAAGTTTTTTGCTCAAAACCCTTTGCAAGTACATCACCATAAGTTGGCGGATTCTCTTTACAGGAAAAAAATAAAATTGAAACAAAGGAAATAAAAACTAAAAAACGTAACATACTACAAATAATGAAAAAGAAATGGCTTCGCAATAATGAAGCCATTTCTGATGACAAAGATAAATAATTCTTACTGGCAAACGAACCCTACCTGTCATCGAATCACTACAGAATGAATTACTGATGTTTTTGCAGGAAATCTTCAAGCAGTTCGACCATCTCGGAGTTACCCAAAAAAGCCGCCGTTCTTTGGTGCAGGGTCTTGGGTTCAATATCCAAAATCCGTTGATATCCATTTGTAGCTTTCCCTCCGGCTTGTTCAATAATAAAAGCGATAGGATTACATTCATACATCAGCCGTAACTTTCCGTTCGGATGGGCCGAGGTGGTAGGATAAAGAAATATTCCCCCTTTCAATAAATTACGGTGAATGTCCGCAACCATAGATCCAATATAACGGGAAGCATAAGGGCGTTGGGTAGAAGCATCCTCCATTTGGCAATATTTGATATATTGCTTGACACCATTCGGAAATTTAGAATAATTCCCCTCATTGATCGAATAGATATGACCAGCTTCGGGAATCTTCATATCGGGATGTGACAGACAGAATTCACCGATAGAAGGATCTAATGTAAAACCATTCACCCCCTTGCCTGTGGTATACACAAGCATGGTCGAACTTCCGTAAATCACATATCCTGCAGCAACCTGCTTGGTTCCATGCTGCAGAATATCATTGCTATTACAAGATACTCCAGTATCCGAAAGCCGGCGGTAAATCGAAAAAATGGTTCCTACAGAAACATTAACATCAATATTACTCGAACCATCCAGCGGGTCTATACAAACAATATATTTTGCATTTTTAGAAACTCCAGACTGCATATAAACGGGGTTTTCATGTTCCTCTGAGGCAACTACACAGCATTCTCCTCCGCTTTGGAGCGCTTTAATAAACTGCTCATCAGCATATACATCCAGCTTTTTCTGCCCTTCCCCCTGAATATTGGTCTGCCCCGCATCCCCCAGGATGTCGACCAACCCAGCTTTATTGACCTCCCTGTTAACGATTTTTGCTGCAATACCGATATCGCGCAACAGTCTCGACAGCTCACCCTTCGCATAGGGAAAATCGGCTTGTTTTTCTATAATAAATTGACCTAGTGTTGTTATACCACTCATAATAGTGTTTATTGGATATTTGTTGCACAAAGCTAAAAAAGTAAAATATATTTTAGCAAAACCTCCGGCTTGCTTAGCTAAAATTCAGTGGACAGAATACGCAATCGATTGCGTATTTCTTTGAAAACTTTTATATGCTAAAACGATTATCAGCTATTAAAAAGATAAAAATGAAGTAAAAGAAGTAGATATCTATTAAATAGTTGCAAATAAAAAAAAACTAAAAAATGATAAGTATTTGGTAATTTTGGCAAAATATATTGATACAATGCAACAACTTTTACAGCTCATCGAAAAGGAAAAACTAGGCAACCAGCCAGTTACACAACATACCTTGGTTATTGACGACAAACAGGTCATCCACGGAGCACTTTTTTTTGTAAAAACAGCACGTAAGACCTTTAAAATAATGATCCCAACACCTTTTTACGAAGTATTATTAACAAACAATCTAACTGTTCAGAGCTTATTGAAGCACCCCGAAGCTATGCTACTTTCCTAAACGTCTGCTTGCTCCTTATTGGCTTATGCCTCCCCCTCCTCAATATCACTCCTAGTCCATTTGATGTTGTTATTATAAACAAATAAGCTCCTTTCTGTGTTTATTTTACGTAAAACATCAATAATCATCCATTCATATGGATTTTCTTTCGGAAAGAGCGTATATCCGCATTTGAAATATTACAAAAAAAGGGTGTAAAAGTATAACATTCTCCAGGTGATTACCCTTAAATTCAATGTATAACAAAAAATGCTATGCAATACCAATATAAACTTTCAGGCATGTCCTGCGACGGGTGTAGAACAACAATTGAAGATGCGATCAATCAGCTTCCTGAAATTCAGGCTAAAGTTACACTGAACCCGCCATTACTGATAATAGAATCTGCAAAGGAAATTTCGACAGAACAGCTGCAACAAACCCTGGATCAATTAGGTGGCTATAACATTGACAAGCTAGATAGTCCAGTACGAGACATGCCCCATATAGAAGAATCAAAACCATCTAAATCAAGCGAATACCAGTGCCCCATGCATTGCGAAGGTAATAAAACTTACGATCAACCCGGACGTTGTCCTGTCTGCGGAATGCATCTTGTAGCAATAGAAAATAGCAATACGAGCCTGTATGTACGTAAGCCAGACCAACTTCCACCAACTGTAACACACACAGCTATTAATAAACAGCGGCATGAATCTGTAAAGCCGGAACACAATCATCTCGCGCATCAACATGAATCCCCATCACAGCAACATCTCCATCACGAACATCGACACGAGCACAATCATCAGCAAAAAGATGAATCAATGCCACATGAGCATAACCACGGCCAACAAAAGCATGCCCAGCACGATTGTTCTGCTGCTGCAATGCCCGAACAGCACAATGTTGGTTCGACTGGAAAATACTACTGTCCTATGCACTGTGAGGGCGACAAGCTTTATGACCAACCGGGCAACTGCCCAGTTTGCGGGATGAATTTGGAGAGAGTTCCGGAATTAAATAGCAACACACAATATAGCTGTCCGATGCATCCCGAAATTGTACAGGATCATCCCGGAAGCTGCCCGATCTGTGGTATGGATCTCGTCCCTATCGCTGGGGGCAGTGACGTTGAAGATGATAGAACCTATAAAGACCTCCGGATGAAACTATGGCTATCTATCTTGTTCACAGTTCCGATATTTATACTGTCCATGGGAGAAATGCTTCCCGGTAATCCAATCGGAAAAGTAGTTCCTCCGGCCTGGTCGGGCTGGATACAATTATTTCTATCCCTTCCTGTTGTCTTCTACACGTGTTGGTCTTTTTTCCAACGCGGGTGGATCTCTTTTAAAACCTGGCGCCTGAATATGTTCAGCCTGATTGCCCTTGGCGCTGGTGCCGGATTTGTATATAGCCTTGTCGGTCTATTTTTTCCACAGTTGTTCCCCGCGGATCTAAAAAACCACCACGGCTATATCGCGTTATACTTTGAATCCGTTACTGTCATCCTAACCCTAGTTCTCCTGGGGCAGGTGATGGAAGCAAAAGCACATTCCAAAACCAATTCTGCCATCAAAGAACTTATTAAACTCAGCCCCTCGGATGCTACCCGGGTCGAAAATGGGATAGATGTCAAAATTGGTGTGGATCAGATTGAGATTGGTGACACCTTGAAAGTAAAACCCGGAGACAAAATCCCAGTGGACGGTCAGATCATAAATGGGACGACAAGCATAGATGAATCCATGCTCACAGGCGAACCTTTGCCTGTCGAAAAACAGGAAGGCGACAAAGTCAGCTCCGGAACCATTAACGGTGAACGAAGTTTCCTCATGAAAGCTGAACGTATTGGTTCGGACACCCTATTGGCCCAGATCATTCAGATGGTCAATAATGCCAGTAGAAGCAAAGCGCCCATCCAGCGTCTTACAGATAAAGTGTCTGAAATATTTGTTCCAATTGTGATTGTAATTGCATTATTGACATTCCTCGCTTGGTGGATTTGGGGACCTGCGCCCTCGCTGTCTTATGGTTTTGCAAATGCCCTGGCAGTTCTTATTGTTGCTTGTCCCTGTGCCCTTGGTCTGGCCACCCCGATGTCCGTTATGGTTGGTGTCGGCAAGGGAGCCAAAAATGGCATATTGATCAAAGATGCCAGTGCCTTAGAAAAAATGAACAAGGTCGATGTTCTATTAACAGATAAAACAGGAACGATAACAGAAGGTAAACCCACCGTTGATGATATTCAACCCAGCGCGTTCAGCAGTATCAATGAAATATTAGCATTGGCTGCTTCGCTGAACAGTAACAGCACACATCCCCTTGGTCAGGCTATTATTGAACGGGCTAAAAAGGACGGCACTAAAATAGAACAACAGGTTGCAGACTTCGAAAACGTTGCCGGACAAGGTATCAAAGGGAATATTAACGGGCAACTGATTGCCCTAGGCAATCAGTTGTTGATGGAGTCTATGCAGGTGTTCATTCCAGACGAGATACGAAAAGCCGTAGAATCAGCCCAATCCAATGGCAAAACCGTTTCCTATCTATCCAAAGGAAGCAATTTACTTGGCTATTTTAGCATATCTGATCAGATCAAAGCTTCTTCCAAACAGGCTATACACTACCTGCTTCAGCATGACGTGGATGTGATTATGCTTACAGGTGACAATGCCCACACTGCAAAGTCGGTGGCTGGACAGGTCGGAATCAAGCATTTCAGAGCAAATGCATTACCGAAAGATAAATTACAGGAAATACACGACCTCCAGGCACAGGGTCACATTGTCGCCATGGCCGGTGATGGGATTAACGATGCTCCTGCCCTTGCACAAGCCGATATTGGTATCGCCATGGGTACAGGAACAGATGTAGCAATACAAAGTGCATCCCTCACTCTATTACAGGGAGATCTAATAGGCATCGCTAAAGCCAAAATACTGAGTCAGAAACTACTGCGAAATATCAAAGAGAACTTAGGCTTTGCCTTTATCTATAATATTCTAGGTATCCCTTTAGCTGCTGGACTGCTATACCCAAGTTTCGGCATCTTATTATCACCCATGATTGCTGCTGCCGCCATGAGCTTTAGTTCCGTTTCCGTGATTTTAAACTCGCTACGCTTAAATCGGGTAACAATAGGAATAGATAAGAAGTAAACAAAAAGAAAGATGCACGATAGTAACGAAAATAGATAATTAACTATATTCGCTGTTCCTAATGACATATATTTATCATTATTATGCGCAATATACTTTTAATAGTTCTATCGGTTATCGTAACACTAGTTTGTGTCAAAAATACGCAAACGATCGATATTGATCTCATTGCAACAGGCAAAATAGCGTTATGGAAACTCCTGTTGGCATTTTTCGCGATGGGAGTACTCTTCGCCTTTTTGCTAAAAGCTGGTAAAAAGGCAAAACAACAGGAAAATTCAACGAATTTCGATCCATCTGAAGACGATGACCAGGATCCAAAACCCAAATTATCGGACGAAGATCGTGATTTTCTATCCTAGGAATAAAAATAAATCACTAAAAATGAAGGTTTAAACATATTAAAGGCGTTTTTATCACAAAAATTGTTGCATAGAATAGAGATTAAACCTATCTTTGCATCACTTCAAACAAGGAACGGTAGTTCAAAAACAAAGAAGTAAGATTCCGTAGCTCAGCTGGTAGAGCAATACACTTTTAATGTATGGGTCCTGGGTTCGAATCCCAGCGGGATCACAAAAGAAAAAGCCAATCGCAAGATTGGCTTTTTTTGTTTAACGGCATCCGGATTCGAAAGAAGCGTCGGCCGGGTTCGATCCGATGGAGGCTCAGGGATGTGCGCGGCTGAAATACTCTTCGAAATCCTTATACTTGAGCCTTTCAACAAAGTAATCTGGGCTTTCTAACAAACCTTCAAGGATGGCAGCGATGTAATTTTGTGTCAATAATAACGATGCTTTTGAGCGAAGTTTTAAAAGACAACAAAATGAAAATAATTAACCAGCATTATGTCGATGGGCAATTTCGGCCTTCGACAGGTACCGAGAAGATGGATATCATTAATCCTTCGGATGAAAGCCTTATCGGCCGAATCGTATTAGGCAATGCGCAGGATATGGAGGCTGCAATAGTTGCTGCATCAGCAGCTTTACCTTCTTTTTCACAGACAAGCAGAGAACAGCGCATGGATTACCTACAGCAATTACACGATGCGCTAGTGGAGCGGCTCGACGATCTGCAGGAAGCTACCACTACGGAGTATGGTGCAACAATACAACGATCGCGCTGGTCAAACGAGTATGCCGCTGAGACCTTCCTCTACTTCAAGGAAATCCTTAAGGATTTTTCTTTCGAACGTCGCATAGGTCAATCGGTAATTTCTATGGTGCCAGTTGGCGTAACTGGGATCATGACGGCCTGGAATGCCAATTCAGGCTCCATATGTGTAAAACTCGCGGCGGCAATTGCCGCTGGCTGTACCGTAGTGATCAAACCCAGTGAAATGAGTGCGATTCAATCGCAGGTTCTCGCAGAATGCTTCCACCAGGCAGCACTTCCAGCCGGCGTAATCAATATGGTGCATGGACGCGGAGATATTTTGGGAACGGTATTGTCTGCCCACCCTGCCGTGGCTAAAATCCTGTTCACAGGTTCTACAGTGGTTGGCAAGATCATTGCACGTAATGCAGTAGACACCATGAAACGCCTCACGCTGGAACTCAGTGGAAAATCACCGAATATTATTCTTGATGATGCGGATCTCAATACTGCGGTACCGATGGCAATAAATGCGGCCTTTATGAATAGTGGTCAGGCTTGTATTGCTGGCACAAGACTGTTGGTTCCAGAAGCAGTACTGTCAGAGGTTAAAGCTATCTTGCTTAAAACGATGGCTGCACAAAAAGTTGGTGATCCAAGAGATGAGAAGACGGTCATTGGGCCAATGGCAAGTCAGAAACAATTTGACCGGATACAACATTACATCAGGGTGGGTATCGACGAGGGTGCGGAACTTTTAGTTGGCGGTCTGGGCAAACCGGATGGATTACAGAGCGGATTTTACGTCAAACCCACTATATTTACAGGTGTAAGTAATGAAATGACGATTGCGCAGGAAGAAATTTTCGGGCCTGTATTATCCGTTATTACCTACAAAACTGAAGAAGAAGCTATTGCCATTGCCAACGATACCATCTATGGACTGCATGCTTATGTAAGCAGTTCAGACATGGAGCGGGCGCAACGAGTGGCTGCACAGATCAATGCAGGTAGGGTAGCGATCAATACGATCTATCACGATGCACTGGCACCATTCGGCGGATTTAAACAGTCTGGCCTGGGCAGAGAAGGCGGCCTATATGGCCTCGAAGAACAATTAGAACCAAAAGTAATCATAAGCTAATCGCTATGGAATGCAAAAATGATATTTCCGAAAAAGTAAAAGATGCCGCGACGGCCCCCCGAATAGTGCTCAATACGTATTCTGGCAATACGATCGAAGGCGAAGCTTTTGTAGGAGATCATATCTTCAGTTATATTCTCCAGGGGAAACAGGATGTCTGGCTTGCTGATCAAAAGCATTCCTATCGGGAAGGCGACTTCCGCTTTTTCCGACGCAATCAGCTGACTAAATACGTGAAAAGTACCACCGATGGAAGTTTCAGGTCTATAGCAGTGCATATCGATCAGTGCACCTTAAAGGAAATGAGCGAGCAGTACGGCCTGAAAGCCGATCGCATAATTAATCCCGATGCCGCACTGCTGATCCAATCGGATGCATTGCTGAAAGGTTTTGTGGATTCCTTGCGTCCCTATTTGCAACAACAAATGGACGACCGCATTGTCGCGCTAAAGGCCAGAGAACTTGTTTTATTGCTTATTCAGCATAATCCTGCATTTAAAAATGTGCTGTTCGATTTTAATGAACCGGGTAAGATCGACCTGGAAGCTTTTATGAACAGCCATTACCGTTATAATGTACCAATGGAACGTTTTGCTTTTCTTACAGGTCGGAGCCTTTCCGGTTTTAAACGTGATTTTGAAAAGCAGTTTCATACCAGCCCGGGCAGATGGCTGTTGCAGAAGCGTCTGGATACAGCCCGCTTCTTGATCGAACAGCAAAAAGAAAAACCATCCGATGTATACTTGGATCTGGGTTTCGAGGATCTTTCTCACTTTTCCTTTGCTTACAAAAAGGAATTTGGTTATGCGCCAAATAAAAAACATTCATAACATAAAAATCATTTAAAATGGACATACAATTAAAGGGTAAACGTGCCCTGATAACCGGATCTAGTTCCGGATTGGGCGAAGCCATTGCTAAAATGCTCGCAAGTGAAGGCGCCATGGTAATTATACATGGACGCAACCTTAAACGGGCCGAAGATATAGCTGCGGAGATTAACGCTTCCGGTGGATCTGCTACAGTAGCGATTGGAGACCTTGCGACAGATGAAGGTGCCGATGCAGTAGCTACAGCGGCACTCTCATCCGGACCGGTGGATATACTGGTTAATAATGCGGGAGTAACTTCCCACAAATCATGGGGCGAAGCAAGCACTGAGGACTGGTTAGCGCTGTACAATACCAATGTGGTTTCATATGTACGTATGATACAGCGCATCGTTCCACAGATGAAGGAGCTCGGTTGGGGCAGGTTAATACACATCGGTGGAGGATTGGCCATACAGCCTATAAAGGAGCAGCCACATTATAATGCGACCCTTGCCGCGCGTCATAATATGTCTGTATCGCTCGCAAGGCAGCTTAAAGAGACGGGTATCACCTCTAATATCGTATCTCCTGGAGCCATCATCAATCCAATGGTAGAGCAATGGCTCGAGCGGGCAGCACCTAAATTTGGCTGGGGAACGGATATGGAAGAGATTAAGTACAAAGCAGTTCAGGAGCTTATCCCCAATGATACCAGTAGGTTTGGTACACCTGAAGAAATTGCAGGTGCCGTTGTCTACCTCTGTAGTCGTTTTGCTGACTATATCAGCGGTTCTGTACTGCGGGTCGACGGCGGGACGATCCGTTGTTTATAAAATCAGACCGACAAAGTGAAACAGCGGCTTATTTACCGCTGTTTTTCTGTTTTTGAAACTTTTTGCTTTCATATTTACTATAACTGCCTCTGCTCTGTACACCAATCTAAGATCTTCCTCACCTTTTCATTGAAGTTGTGCTTCAAACGCCACAGTTACCTCCGGTTCGAACATTTGTCTAAATTACACGCAATTTATAAATATATTATTCAAAACGATCAACTATAGCATCATCTTGTTCACGGATTAAAATAACCAACTCGACAGCTATTATGTCCGATTCAACCTATTGTTTCTTCCTATAGCCTTTGGCCTGGTCTACATTTGTCTCAACAAAAAGAAATCAGAACAAAACTTTAAAACAAGAAACAATGAAAACAAAACTTACAACTGTACTTTTAGCAACAGCATTCTCTCTAAGTATACCTACCATTGCCAGTGCTCAAAACAACAAAACAATCAGTACTGTTTCAAAAACAGACAGTAGCATTCGGCCATTTAAGATAAACATTCCACAGTCAAAGCTTGACGAGCTCAAACGCCGTATCGCGGAAACTCGCTTTCCCGATAAAGAAACTGTGAATGATGAATCTCAAGGCATTCAATTAGCACAGTTGAAAGAACTGGTAACCTATTGGGGGAAAGGATATGACTGGAGAAAACTTGAAAAAAAATTAAATGCTCTTCCACAATACATAACAAAAATTGATGGTTTGGATATCCAGTTCATCCACGTTCGCTCAAAAGAATCCAATGCACTTCCGGTAATCCTTACCCACGGTTGGCCAGGGTCACCGCTAGAATTCATAGATGCCATTGGCCCCCTGACTGACCCTGTAAAATATGGTGGAAAAGCGGAAGATGCGTTCGATGTGATTATCCCTGCAATTCCAGGATATGGTTTTTCGGAAATCCCCAAAGAAACAGGTTGGAATCCAGATCGCGTTGCCAAAGCTTGGGATGTATTGGTAAAACGCCTTGGCTACACAAAATATGTTTCGGAGGGTGGTGATCATGGTTCTGTGATCTCCGATGCGCTGGCCCGACAGGCTCCAGCCGGACTTCTTGGAATACACCTTACGATGCCCGCAACAATTCCCGCTGAATTGGTAAAACCGATTAACGCTGGTGACCCTACTCCTATCGGACTTTCAGAAGACGAAGCTAAAGCATATAATGCGCTAAGTACATTCTTTGGAAGAAATGCAGCTTATGGTGGAATGATGGTTACAAGACCACAGACAACCGGTTATCTTCTTTCTGATTCTCCAAGTGCACTTGCAGCATTCTTATACGAAAAAATTGCAGAATGGACAGAAAGTGACCTGCAACCCGAAAAAGTAATCCCTAGAGATGCAATATTAGATGATATTACCTTGTATTGGTTGACGAATACCGGTGCTTCCTCTTCACGGTTCTATTGGGAAAACAATAACAATAATTTCAGTTCAGATCATCAAAAAACAAAGACTATAAAAGTTCCTGTGGCTATTTCCGTATTCCCGCATGAAATCTACCAGGCACCTGAAAGCTGGTCAAAAGCCGCTTATCCCAGCCTATATTATTATCATAAAGCGAAAAAAGGAGGACATTTTGCGGCATGGGAGCAACCTCAAATTTTTACAGAAGAGCTTAGAGCTGCATTTAAATCCCTTAGATAATATCGTTTAAGGTTACTACAAATTGGAAAAGGACAGTCATTTCACTGCTTGGGAGCAAACGGAACGCTTTACAAAAGAAATGAGAAATGCTATCAGAGCTTTAAGATCAGATCTATAATGGCCATCATGAAAAACTAAAATAAATTCATTTGATTGGATTGTGCTGTTTCTATCCCATCCACTTTTTCGGTTTTGAAAAAGTGGACTTTTTTTTTCGGTTTTGCCTGGAAATATCTCATGCTCATAAGTGCCGGCTTCAATGGGAAAAACGTCCGTTCTAGCCACTTTTTACTATCCTGTACCTGGTTTTTACCGTCTATTTGCATAACAAAACAACTTTTTAACAATTTAAAAGAATAAGAAAAATGAACAAGCTAGCAATTTTAGTGATCGCCGTCTTAATGATGTTCTGCGGTTATTCCAAAGGTCAGAGTTCCAAAGGTCAGGTAACATGGGAATGTATTCTCAAAAGAAAATCCCCTGATGAAGGTGAAATTTCCATGAAAGCAAAAATACCCCAAGGGTGGCATATGTATGCACTGGGTAATAGCTCCAAAAGCCCCATAAAAATGAACTTTAAATTCCAGCCTGATAAATCTTATGAACTGGTAGGGAAAGTGACCCAACCTACGCCACGCCGAAAGTTCGAAAAAGCATTGGGTATTCCAGTAACCTATTTTGAGAACGATGTTGAGTTTAGTCAAAGAATCAAAATAAAAGGAAAGAATGGCACGATCAGGGGGACAATTCAGTTTATGCAATGCAGCGATGAAATCTGCATCCCGCCCCAAGACTTCGGTTTCGCCCTCAAAATCTTCAGTTTATAATTGTCATATCAAAAATCCTTAATTCATCTTTTCATCAACAAAATAAAAATCAATACTATGAAATCGATAAAAGAAATATTATACGTCTTAAGTCTCCCTTTGATCATCACACTGATTATGGCTTTCAAAGGATTTGCAGATGACCAGAAATTGGAAAACATCAAAGCAAAAAATTCGGATAAAAGCTTCGCCGTCGTTGAACTGTTTACTTCCGAAGGTTGCTGGAGCTGTCCTCCGGCAGACGAACTGATCGCTAAGCTCAAAAAGGATAACGAAAACAAGAAACTTTTTATTCTGGCATACCATGTAGATTATTGGGATCATCAGGGATGGAAAGACCGTTTCAGCAAAGCCAGGTTTACAGAAAGACAGAAACAATATGCAACGTGGATGAACCTAGGAACGTTATACACGCCTCAGATGGTAATTAATGGCAAGACAGAAACAGTTGGCTCCGAATCCACCAAAGTATTACGCAGCATTCAATCGGCAATGCTGGAGACCCATGCGGAAAACCTGATTGTAAAAATAGAAAAATCCGTAGGTAAATCTATTCAGATCAGCTACACTTCAAAATCAGCATCGAAAAACTCCGCAATCTTCATGGCACTTGTTCAAAAGAAAGCCTCTTCGCAGGTGTCGGCAGGCGAAAACGCCGGAAAAGCGCTATCACATGTACAAATTGTAAGGGACTTGCAAAGCCGAACACTTCAGGCCAGCGGCAGCTTCTCATTCAAAGTTCCGGAGACCAAAGAAGATTGGGAAATTATCGCTTTTGAACAGAACCAGAATTCTGGAGAAATCATTGATGCGACGAGCATAAGTTTATAAGGAAACCCTGTCCGGTTCAACACCAAAAATGCTTTATTCAACTTTCAATATGTCCGGTTCAACGCCTTTAATCTTTTCGACTGGCATTGCTTACTATAATTTTATCAAAACAAAAGAGAAATATCATGAAGCACGTAAAACAAATAAGAATATTACCCATTGTCTTACTCTGTATCTTAGCAGGCTTTATAGCCTTACAGTTTTTCAATGCGCCGATCGAACAAAAGCCGGTAACCGGGCCTATGAAAAATGTACGTCAAGAGGTCACTCAGATTTTAGAACGTTCCTGCTATGACTGTCATTCAAATACGCAGCATCTCACCTTCTTAGATAAACTCGCTCCGATTTCCTGGATCGTCAATAAAGACATCAGGAGAGCCCGGGAAGTAATGAATTTTTCGGAATGGGACAAATTATCCGAAGCTGAGCAAAAGGGAAAATTCTACGCAATATTCAATATGGTTCGTGCTGAGAAGATGCCTCTTCCCTCCTATGCCATGACGCACCCAGGAGCTAAACTCTCACAAAATGAGATTGAGACCATTAAGCAGTTTGCTTTGTCTCTTTCAGAAAAAGACAATTTTATTCCCGCGCATACGAGCCCTGCGGAAGCTGGTCGTAAAGTGGAGACTTTGACCACTGCCATACAAGCTTCAGTTCCAGTTTCTCCCAATGGGATCAGCTACAATGCCGACTTCAAAAATTGGAAAGTGATCGGCATGAGCACACTCATTGACAACAGCATACGGGTAATCTACGGAAATGACATCGCTGTAAAAGCGATTCAGGAAGAAAATTTTCATCCATGGCCAGATGGAAGCACAGTAGCAAAGGTAGTTTTCAAACAGACAAAAAAAGCGAATGGTGAAATTGTACCGGGTGACTTTGTGAACATGCAATACATGGTCAAAGACGGAAAAGAATATACGGAAACTGAAGGCTGGGGATTTGCAAAATTCAATGGACAGGAATTGAAACCAACAGGAAAAACAGCATTGTTCGCACAGCAGTCCTGTATCAGTTGCCACAGGCAGCTAGCAGAATCGACAGGCTATCTTTTCAATGTACCACCAAAAGTAAATTCCAAAAAATTAATAGAACACTATTTAAAAACAGCTCAAAATGAAAAAAGCCCTATACATACTGCTATTCAGTAGTTTAATTTTTGGCTCATGCGCCAAAAACCCTGAAAAAGAAACTGGAAAAATCCGCTTTATGTTTGATGCGGGAAATCTGAAGTTTATTTCATCTTCTTTTAATCCAAACTTACAGACCATGTCTGCACTTTATGGCAATCAAAAGGGAATTTCAGCACTGGAAACAAAACAAGGGATCATAGGAGTAGATCTTAAGCTCGTGACCTATAAAATGCAGGATGACCCAAATTATTTTGGAAGTAAGGTCAATGGTGAGTTGTTAAGTGTCGAGACCGTTAAATCCGACCAAATGGGAAATCTCAAATATGGAATCGAATTTGGAAAGCTTTCTTCGGATGAATCCAGCGAGCAACGCATCAGTTCGATCCTTGAATATCAGCCCATAAAATTACCTCAATAATTCTCCGACCTTAAAAATTTAATCAACTTAAATATTGAATCAATGAAAATCCAACTAAATACAATGACAAAGATGCTCACCTTTTCCATCATCATGATGCTGGGAGCAGGAATCTCCAAACTGAATGCTCAAACCTCGGTTAATGAGAAAAAGAGTGAAACAGAAGAGACGATAAATTTTCATCAGACTAAAACTATCCAAGCGGGACTTCTAAACGTAGGATATGCTGAAATCGGACCAAATAACGGTAAGCCGGTTATCCTTCTTCATGGATGGCCTTACGACATCCACAGCTTTGAACAGTCCGCCGCTATCCTTGCCAAAAAGGGATACCGTGTACTGGTACCTTACCTTCGGGGGTATGGAACCACCACATTCCTTTCTCCCCAAACCATGCGAAACGGGCAACAGTCTGCGGTCGCACTTGATATCATCAAATTTATGGATGCGCTGAAAATTGAAAAGGCGATTATCGGTGGGTTCGACTGGGGAGCCAGAACCGCAGATATTATCGCAGCACTGTGGCCAGAACGTTGTTGGGCGTTGGTCGCAGTAAGTGGATATCTCATAGGCAGCCCCAAAGCGAACGAAAATCCGCTTCCACCAAATGCCGAATTTTTATGGTGGTATCAATATTATTTCGCCACTGAACGGGGCTATAAAGGCTATAAAGCAAATACACAGGAATTCAATAAACTGATCTGGAAAACAGCTTCACCAAAATGGAACTTTAATGACCAGACCTATAAACGTTCCTCAAAGTCATTCGATAACCCCGACCATGCGGATATTGTTATCCATAATTACCGCTGGCGGTTGGGACTGGCCAAAGGCGAAAAACAATACGACGAACTTGAAGACAAGCTTGCCAAAGCTCCGGATATTATTGTTCCTACGGTAACCCTTGAAGGTGATGCAAATGGGGCAGCCTTTCCGCCGCCAGCAAGCTATGCATCAAAATATAAAGGTAAGTATAAGCATCATACTTTAAACGGTGGTGTTGGCCATAACCTACCACAGGAAGCACCAGAGGCTTTCACTGAGGCGATCATTGAAGCCGACCTGATGGCACAGTAAACAACGATTATTTATCATAACAGTATACAATAATTTTAATAACACGCTCAAAAGGCAAAAATAATTGATCATGCAACATTCAACTTACACAAAAATTTATCTTGGCGGACGCATCTTTATGTCATTATGGTTCGGCGCAAGCGGTTTCTTTGAACTCACAAGGAATCCGGTGGTCTGGGATATTACACGACAACTTGGATATCCTCCACATTTCATTTATATACTAGGTATATTTAAAATTGTAGGCAGTATCATTTTCCTTATCCCAAATCGTTTCAATAGAATCAAGGAATGGATCTTTGCAGGGATGTTTTTTGACATCACTTTCGCTTTCTTCTCAAAGACTGTGATGCTTGGTTTACCTTCGACAAGCGATGCGATAATCGCCTTTATAGTCCTGACCATTACATACTACGCGTTTAACAAACTCCACTTTATTGATTACACTGAAAATTTGTCTCAAGATTAAAAAATGATTATTTATGCGTTTTGATTTAAATAACTCATAAAAAGCATAACTTCAGACAGAAAATAACCTTCATTAAAATGTTTAAACCCAAAAAGCAAATACCTTTTGAAATTTCAGGTCGCCTGATATGGATTAGTTCAATTTCATTGGGAATATTAACCTCAATCCCTAAAATTGTAGACCATCACTTTGTTATGGCCGAAGGTATAGCCGACTTCGCTGTAACATCCGGTTTCGCTTTATTGATTTGGTATTATAATATCTATTCTATACCTGCATATACAAAGAAAACAGGCAGTAAAAAAGTGCTGTCAGGTCAGCTGTTTAGGGGATTGGGAGTGGGTTTAATACTGATGTTTTTCCTTTCTTCGATACAATATTACATTCTATCTCACCTGAATTTCGGACCCCAAATATTAATGTACGAGGTAAGAGGGATATTGATCAACCTCACGTTTTATATGTTTATCCATATATTATACCAGACCTATCTTAATCAACAATTTGTACGCGAACTTGAACGCTCGATGGCTGCAAATCTGGAAGCTCAATATGAACTTTTAAAACAACAGGTAAATCCCCATTTTCTTTTTAATAGTCTCAACACCCTAAAATACATGGTAGAGAGCCACGATGACCAATCTTCAGAATTTATACTAAAACTTGCTGACTTCTACAGATTTACTCTTGGAAGTCTAAAGCTCAAAGTCGTAACATTAAAAGAAGAACTGGCCATTATGGAATCGTACGTATATCTATTGAAAGCCCGTTTTGAAGAAGGCCTTTTTGTAACACAAAATCTTGGAACTGATAGCTATGACACGTACATTCCTCCTTTTACACTGCAGCTCTTAGTAGAAAACTGCATCAAACATAATATTGTTTCGTTGGAGAAACCGCTTTATATTGCGATCTATCAGCAGGAAGATTATTTGGTTATCGAGAATAACCTGCAGGAAAGGAAAATTCCAGAACCTTCTACCGGACTAGGGCTCAAAAATATCAATCAACGGTACCTCCATCTTAGCCAGAAAAATATTATTATTACGGCGACTGACGAAAAATTCACCATAAAACTTCCCATATTATATGAACATCCTAATAATTGAAGACGAAATTAAAGCTGCGCGTTCACTGGAAAATCTGATATTGCATTTGCAGCCAGGTTCCCGGATTCTGGCAAAGATCCAAAGTGTCGAGGGCGCTATAGACTATTTGTCCAATAACCCATCGCCAGAGCTGATCTTTATGGATATCCAGCTGTCCGATGGTATTAGCTTCGACATCTTTAAAGCTGTCAAAATCGTATGTCCAGTAATTTTTTGCACAGCTTTTGGTGAATACGCCATGGAAGCTATTAAAGAAAACGGGATTGATTATCTGCTCAAACCGTTTTCGGAAGATGATCTAAAAAATGCTTTTGAGAAAGTCCATAATTTTAAAAATATTTTCCAGAAAGCCTCTGCAAATGATCTCGTAGATATAATCAGTCGGATCGGTGATCAAGAAAGTAAGAAAACGAGTTTCCTGGTTTTTAAAAACAATAAATACCTTACAGTCAAAACGGATGATATCGCCTATATTTATATCAATTATACCTCCCCTTCCCTTGTAACCTTTAAAGGCGAACAATATGATATGAACCAATCTTTGGATCATTTGGGAAGCATCCTTTCCGATAAACAGTTTTTTAGGCTCAACAGACAGTACCTCATCAATTTTTCTGCCGTGAAGGAAGTTGAGCATTATTTTGGAAGAAAGCTCTTTGTAAAACTGACCGTTCCAACAGAAGAAAAGCTTTTGATCGGCAAAGATAAAACTTCCATGTTCCTGAATTGGTTGGAAGACCGCTAAACCAGGTCGGGGTTAGTGGGATAAGAAATGACATATTTTATGCGGCAATGAACGGATACGGATTCTCATTTGCATACTTTTTATCTGCTATAAAGTTCCGATATAAATATTCTTGACAAGCGAACAAACGACTTTGGCAGCAGGAAAATTAAAGTTTTGACCAAATCGATAAAGGATGACAAAGGCTCCTTACTGGAGACATCCTATGCTAAAGTCTTTCATCAAAAAAGGTATTCTATTAAAGTAATACGATCTTTAAACCTAACAGGCGATGATGTCCTGTTAGGTTTTGATCATTTATACGTTGCCCGAAATTACCTGGGCAATACACACGATCTTTACCAATCGATTTTCGAGCAGCCTGTTAACCTAAAAAGTGCAGCTTAACGCCAACAAAATTTCCGCTAAGAATTTATTGACACTATCCAATTACTACAATACGCTCTTTAAAATATAGTAATCAAGACATAAAGAAATCTTGATTTTTTTGCTATAAGATATATGGTATTGCCGAACATTTTCATTGTCCATTTCATTATTTTATTTGTCCACTTTAACTACTATTATGTCCATCTGGGGCACTTTGCGCTATTTTGATAGGATATTTTATGGTCTCTTTGTACTATCAAAAAAGTAGGAAAGACACCAAAAAAAATAAAAAATAAGGTTTAACAATAAAATAAATAAGAAAATGAATAACATGGAAAAAGTACTCTACACAGCAAAAACCCATACGGTTGGAGGTAGAGAAGGAAAAGTTAAAAGCAGCGACGAAAAATTGGATATCATACTTTCCGCACCCGGATCCAATGGGAAAGGAACTAATCCTGAACAGCTATTTGCCGCAGGTTGGTCGGCCTGTTATATTGGAGCACTTGGTTTAGCAGCAAAAAAACTTGGTGCAATACTACCAAAGGATGTATTCGTCGATGCCGAAGTCGACCTGGGAATGATAGGTGATGCATTCCTTCTACAAGCGAGATTATCTGTCGGTCTTCCAGGTATTGACAAAGAAATCGCTAAACAGCTTATTGAACTTGCACACCAAACCTGTCCATATTCCAAAGCAATAAAAGGAAACATCAATATTTCAACAACGTTAATCTAAACAATCATGCTAAAAAAAATCCACTTTGCAATTTTACTTTTAGTAACTATATTTTTGGGCTTAGGAAATGTACAAGCTCAAAAAAAGAACAGCAATACCAAAATTAAAAACATTGTACTTGTACATGGTGCTTTTGTTGATGGATCAGGATGGAGAGGAATTTATGATATCCTTTCAAAAAAAGGCTATAATGTAACAATTGCCCAGATTCCATTGACTTCATTAAAGGATGATAATGCAACTGTACGTCGAATATTGGATAAACTTGATGGACCGGCTGTACTTGTAGGCCACTCATGGGGCGGTACAGTAATTACGGAATCAAGTTCACATGCCAATGTTGCTTCTCTAGTTTACGTAACTGCATTTCAACCTGATAAAGGTGAAACAACAGATAAATGGTATTCGTCCCAACCGGGGCTTCCGGAAGCTGGTATTTTACCGCCGGATAATGAAGGTTTTGCTTATTATGATCTAGAAAAATTCCATGCGGGATTCGCAGCCGACCTCAGCCATGAGCAAGCAACTTTTATGGCACATGCGCAAAAACCGATCCTTGCCTCATCCTTTACCACAGCAGTAACAGCTGCAGAATGGCATACAAAACCGACATTCGGAATTGTTCCAACGGCGGATAAGAGCATCAATCCCATTATATTAAGAAATATGTACAAAAGGTCAGATACGAAGATCACCGAGATCAAAGGAGCGAGCCATGCCGTATTCCTCTCACATCCACAAGAAGTGGCCAATGTCATTATAGCAGCTTCCAAATAAGTTGTGTTTTATCCCTAATACAATAGTTTAATTTTATCCTTTTTGAAATAAGTTTAGGTAAATTATTTTCAGTAATAATGCCCGGAAATGCGATACAACCCGAAGATCCACTGTATTTAGCCTATTATAGCAGCTATAGGTTGGTCTCAATCTTCACGTTACCCAATTTACATAGGATTGAATTCAGCAATTAATGGATTGGTTTTGGTATTTTAAATATAGAGGTATCCCAGTAAATTTGATTTGTTCGTTTCATTGACATTATATAATATATATGTTCATTGAAATTTGCCTGCTATCTAAAGATAGCAGGTTTTATTTTATAATCTGTTATCTGCCTTTTGTATTACTAATTCTATTTCGTAGTATCCGGATTCCATCCTCCGCTTTAGTTAAAAGTATCGTCGGATCATATCTTTTTTCACGAAAAATTTATAATTTGGACAAGCAGATAAATTAAGTGATTAACATCGTTGTTAACACAGTATCAAGCTGAAATCGAAAACTACTTTGCAAATTATTTACGTCAATTAATTCTTCGAAAAATAAAAATATGGCAAAAAATATTGGATTAACGAAAGACTCAGGTTGGCAGTTTGGTGTAAGAAAAACGCTACCATCCAATTTAGAACATCTGTGGCATCTTTTCTTTTCAGAAAAGGGATTAAAATATTGGTCTGAGGAGGTTGATCAAAATTTCTCAACCTTTAAAGAATATTCACATATACGTACAAAGTGGAAACATGTAGGATTCGAGGAAAATGCGAATTTGCAGATCAGGTTTATTCCTTCTAAAGATAAGGATAAAACGACAATTTCTATTCACATTGATCAGCTAAAGAATGAAAATCAGCGGGAAGAAGCAAGAAATTACTGGTCTAAAATAATTGAAATCTTACCAAGTCTACTACAAACAGAAAGCCAATAGATATCGTACGATACGAACTTCAATATGTTCCCACCGCGATATTCGGAATTTCCTATGACTGAGCATAGGTCAACAGCGACTTGTGCTCCTGTCAGCTCATAAATCCTCCCTATGCCATATTCTAAGGCATTTGGCATTGTTTTCTCCATTGGGAAGTTTGAGGTTTGAGTAGGATACGCTACTGTATATGAAAGCGCTGGATTCTTGGAAGAAGATTTTAATTTCCAGGTTTTCCACGTCATAAATCCGACATTGTGAAATATGGATCTGCCGAACATGCTTGGGTTCAAGACGATCAAAGGGGACAGATTGTTTTTCAAGACAATCTGTCGATCACTGACTTTATTTAAATTTTGTCCAATTTCCCTCAGAAAGCTCCATGCCCAGGATCGCATCCATTGCTGCTTTTTTACATATAAATAATGATGTGACCGGGCGCTCATTGACAATTTTTAAATCTTTATCCGGGATTCTAGCATTGACCTGTGCAAGTCCCTCCGCTCGCGCCGGGTTAAAAATTGAAACAACCTGAAACACCTGTCCTTTTCCTTCCCATGTATAGCGATAAATATGGGTATAAGCTGAACGTGCAGCAGAATCTACCTTAATTGGACTCCCCAAACCCGTATTGAGATTCTGATATAATCTATTCAATTCAACAGCATCGAGATTAGCCTCAGCATGGATAAGCTTAAATTTACCGTCCTTTCCCGCAATCGTATTCACCTGATTAAAAACGACATCATCATACTTCGCGACAATATCTTTGCTGGAAAACTTCTTTACTTCAAATGTTGACCATCCATTTCCAAGATCATAGACTTCAACAAATTGCTTTTTGCTATCATTATCGAGATTGGACTTTTGTGTCGCTGCCTGATAGAAACTTACAGCATCCTGATTAAAATCAAGATTTTTCAGATCCAAAATGTCCTTCTGGTAGCTGGGTCCATCTACCGAACATGCCCCAATAAGCATCGTCAGACCAATCACTATGCTTTTTATAGTTGGAAATCTGTATTTTACAAGTCGTTTTGTCATTGGAATTTTCATTTTTTTCTAAAGGTGCGAATAATCCCAAAAATTAAAAAGCAATAACAAACATTCGAGAATACACAACTAATATTTAGCTATTTGCACACAAGATCTGTCCTCTTCGTATAGTTAATACAAATTTTTTATTTTTTTAACTAAGATTTCCGCTCCATGCTACGTATCTATCTAAAATTATAAACCATGAGGCTAACAGAAGATATCAAGCAACTGATTGTAAAATGCATAAAGGGCAATTTATCGCCTGCGGAAAAAAATGCGTTGTCCTCCTGGTTAGACGAATCCCCTGCGCATGGCATTTATCTTGATGATCTGTTGCAAAAAGAAGATCTTGTACGGGATTTGAGACAGCGTATCTCACTGGAAGAATCAGATGCGACAGATTGGTCTGAACGCCTTAAAACAAAAACCCTGGCAACGATCCATGCACAACAAAAACCTATTCGTATCAACTGGATCAGGCGATTTATACCTTATGCCGCGGTATTATGCGGTGTTGTTCTTGCGGGATTAATCTATCAATTTATTTGGAAGCTTTCGGCGCCCAATACCAATAGAATCGTCCTGCATGATGTCGTATTACCGAATAATCATGCTGAAATACGGCTCTCGAACGGAAAAGTAATCCAACTGGACAATAGAAAAGGCGCATTGGTCACATCTGGTGGCTTGAAATATGCCGATGGTAGTCTTATCCAATCGACGGTTCCCAATACAGATTTGATTGCGACTGTCCATACAGCAGCTGGCAGCATGCTTCAAATTACTTTGGCAGATGGATCAGAAGTTACCCTTAATGCAAAGACATCATTTAAATACCCCCTGCAATTTACACAGGACCAACGACTTGTTGAAATAGATGGAGAAGCTTATTTTAAAATCGCCAAAAATAAAAAAGTTCCCTTCCGGGTAAAGTCCAATGGTCAATTGATCGAAGTAACAGGTACCGAATTTAATGTCAACACCTATTCAAAACAAAAAAGCAGTACAACACTTGTCGAAGGTTCGATCAATTTATCAGCCAATGGACAGCATATGCAGCTCAAACCCAATCAACAGGCCACCCTGTCATCAGGACGCCTTTCACAAAAAAGCGTAGACCCACACAATTACATTGCTTGGATTGACAATAAATTCTATTTCAACGAGACAGACCTCCATACCGCCCTACAGGCGATTGGTCAATGGTATGATCTCCAGATTATTTATAAAAATAAAATCAAAGAGACCTATTTATACGGCGAAATTCAGCGAACAAAAAGTTTATCCGCGGTATTGGAAATCTTAAAAAGAAGTAATATCCAGTTTGAATTGGTCCAGGAAGATGGTGTTCGCAAGCTCATCGTATCCAACTAACCCATGATATAACAAAAAACTAAATTATACAGATGAAAAAGCCAACTTGACAAAGCTAATCAGAGTCGCTAAAAAAAAGCCGAATAATGCTTCCAACATTAATCGGCCAATACATTAGCGATCTCCATTTTTGACCGATTCACTCAATCAGTTTACAAACAGATTATATCCTAATTCGACAAATTTATGAATTTTAAATTTCTTGTTCATAGAAAACCTATAGCTATGGACATACCCAAACAATGGAAGACCAAAATGAAGCTTAGCGCATTTTTTACACTTGCATGTGTTGTCAAGCTCTCTGCAGCTGGATACGCACAATCTATTACCATAGATGCAAGCAAAACATCGCTTATACAGGTTCTGCGAACCATCCAAAAACAGAGCGGTGTTCCCTTTCTGTTAAATGGCAAAGAGCTTGCCGAAATAAAAATTGAAGGGCATGTAAAGAATATGCCCTTAGAAAAAGCGATGTCAGTACTGTTGAAAAACAAACCCGTTAGCTGGAGTTTCAAAGACAATATGCTTGTCGTCACCGCGGCGAAAACAAACAGTTCCGCTGTCATTAGTCCAACAAATTATACGTTTATGTTGCAGACAAAGACCGTAAAGGGCAATGTCCATGACAGCCAGGGGCAACCAATCTCTGGGGCTACAATCACAGTCAAAGGAACAAGCAAAGCGACCACAACAGATGCCAGTGGAAATTTTCAGCTGGATGTCAATGACCGTAATGCCATACTTGTTGTTAAGATGATCGGGTTTCAACAAAGAGAAATTTCTTTAAATACACAAATCTATCTTGATATTGCGCTTAATCAACAGATTGACGCCTTGGAAGAGGTGGTAATCGTGGGCTATGGCGCTACGAAAAAGAAGGAATTGATCGGTTCGGTATCGCAGATTGATGGTAAGCAGCTTTCCAAACGAACGGTTCCCCAACTTGCGCAGGCACTAACGGGGCAGATGCCGGGCGTGACTGTGATCCAACGTTCGGGGCAGCCCGGTGCGGCCAACAATAGTATACAGATCAGAGGTGTAGGCTCCTTTGGTGCCACCACAGATGCCTTTATACTGGTCGATGGTATTCCAACCAGTTCATTTAATGATATCGACCCCAATGATGTAGCCTCCATCTCTGTTTTGAAAGATGCCTCATCAGCCGCAATATATGGTGCCAGAGCCGCCAATGGTGTTATTCTGGTCACCACAAAAACAGGGTCAACAGCTGGAAAATTAGCCGTTAATTATAGCGGATATTTTGGTATTCAAAAACCAACAGCCTTTCCTGAGTTTGTCAACTCATGGGAATATGCTAGTCTGCTCAATGAAACCACAAATGGTGGCGGTGGTTATACCGAAGAAGAAATTCAAAAATTTAAGGACGGATCTGATCCTGACAATTACCCCAATAGCGACTATATCGGTAGCACATTTAAATCGCAGGCCGCCCAAACTGGACATAACCTGAATATTTCCAATACAACCGAAAAGATACAGTATACAATATCTGCCGGATTCCTCAATCAGAAAGGTATTGTCATTAAAAACAACTTTAATAAATACAATGTTCGACTCAATCTGATTTCCAAACTGAGTGATAAACTTAAATTAACGACAAGAGTATCGGCTATACAGACCGAGACCGATGAACCCGCTGCACCAGCAACGCTTGATTTTTCGCGAATGACCGATATTATCTCCCAGGTTATCCGCTATCCCGCAACATTTCCGATCCGGATGAGCAATGGTGATTGGGGAGCTGGAAATAATCTAAAAGGAACACCTGTCTCTTTTCTTGAAAGCGAATCATTTTACAAAGAGAAAGTATCCGATATCTCTGGGAATGCACGTTTCGACTGGAGTCCAATTTCTGATCTGACACTCTCGGCAATTGGTGGTTATACGCAGACCAATGGTCGTTCCAAGTTGTTTCGTGCATCACAGCGCATTAATAGCTCCATTACACTTGCTCCTTCTACACTAGAACAGAGCGCCCCATATACGACATATAAAACTTTTCAGGCATTAGCCGATTATACCAAATCATTCAACGATCATTCCGTTAAAATCCTTGCTGGTTATTCCTTTGAAAAAGGTTACAGTGAAGGACTGTCGGCTTCACGTCAAAACTTCCCGAGCAATGAGCTTACAGAATTAAATATTGGTTCACCAGATGGACAACTTAACTCGGGCTCAGCATCCGAATGGGCGTTGGAATCACTCTTTGGTCGGGTTCAGTACAATTACGCAAAAAAATACCTGTTAGAAGGTGTGATTCGATACGATGGCTCATCCCGCTTTCCTACAAGTAAACGGTATGCTATTTTCCCTTCACTTGCTGCGGGTTGGCTAATCAGTGAAGAAACTTTTATAAAAGATAAATTTGAATGGATTACTGAGTTGAAATTAAAAGGCTCCTATGGTGTTTTAGGTAATCAGAATATTGTGGAAAACCTTACCTCAAGAGTAGTATCAAATTATCCCTACCAAAATATCTTAAATACGGGTTACAATTATCCCTTCGGAAATAGTATATCGCCTGGGGTCGCCCGTGTGACGATTGTAGATCCAAATTTACGCTGGGAATCAACCCGAACTGCTGATGCCGGACTCGAAATCGCATTATTTAAAAATCTACTGACCTTTAGCAGCACCTATTACAATCGTTTTACTTATGATATTTTAGTCAGCCCCAGCTCAAGCATTTCAAAGGTATTAGGCTTTGATGTTGGTATACAAAACTCCGGAAAACTTAGAAATACTGGCTGGGAATTTACCTTAGGCCATCAACATAAGATCAATGAGTTCTCCTATAATGTCAATCTAAACTTCTCCACGGTCAAGAATAAAGTCGTCGATTTGGGTATTGGCAATATCAACCAGTCCAATGGCATGATTGGTAACGGATCCGATTTGTTTATTGGCTATCCGATACAGGCTTATTATGGCTATCAGACTGACGGTTTATTTGTTGATGCTGCTGACGTGGCATCCTGGGCAGATCAAAAAAGTATTAATCCACAATCACAACCTGGCGATATCCGGTACAAGGATATCAGTGGACCGGACGGTATCCCTGATGGTAAGGTGGATGCAACTTACGACCGCACGGTTATTGGATCCCGTATTCCCAAATATACCTATGGAATGAATCTTGGATTTAATTACAAGGGCTTTGACCTTGGTCTCCTACTCCAGGGTGTAAGTGGTGTGCAGGGTTTATTAAATAACTACGCAGGATTTGCATTAACTCAGAATGGCAATATTCAACGTTGGCAAGCCGATGGTCGATGGACTACTGCAAACCCAGATCGAAATGCCATATACCCTAGATTCGAACAACTACCAAGTACCGGAACACCAAATACACTCTTATCAGACTATTGGATGCTTGATGCGAGCTACTTGCGTTTAAAAAATATACAGTTGGGATATGCTATCCCAAAGCAACTGGTTTCCAAATGGAAATTGTCAGGCTTACGTATCTATGCAAATGCCGAGAATCTATTTACAAGCAGCAATTATCGAAAAGGTTGGGATCCGGAGATCAATTCAAGTGGAGCATACTACCCCATTATGCGCAATTTCACGTTCGGCGTAAATCTTAGTTTTTAAATCAATTCATAACCATAACATGAAACGTATAACTTATAAAAATATAAAACTGTTCCTTTGTATATTTTTTGCATCCAGTCTAACCATAAGCTGCAAAAAACAATTGGATACAAACCCGCTGGATAAGTTTGCCAATGATACATTCTGGAGCAGCGAGACCAATGCACGGCTTGCAATAACGGGCCTTTACAAAGGCGAAATTCAAATGAATAGTTTGGCTGAGTTTAGCCCCTCAGACTGGTGGTCCTACCACGGTTTGCTTTACCTTGAGTTTGCCTCCGACAATGCCTATGACCGACGCGGAGATAATTCAGCATTCAATAAATTGTCCGATGGTACGCTCACCAGTAACATCGGGATATTGTCCAACTATTGGACACTCTCCTACAAACGGATTGCCCGTGCAAATTTCTTTTTAGAGCATGTGGACAAAACGCCGATTTCACCTGAGCTTTTGGCCCGCTTTAAGGCTGAAGCTCGTTTTATTCGCGCCTGCCAATACTTCTACCTGTCACAGTATTGGGGAGATGCTCCCTTGGTAACCCGAACCTTGACAGCTGACGAAGCTAATCATGTCTCGAAAAATAAAAAGCAAGAACTAGTGGACTTTGTCGAACGCGAGTTACAGGAAGCCGCAAATGACCTTCCAAGCTATGGTAAATTACCCGCAGCTGAACGGGGCCGCGCGACGAAACAAGCTGCTTATGCATTTTTGGGACGTCTACAATTAGCTGAAAAATCTTACGCCGCAGCAATTAAGACCTATGAAAATATCATCAATGCCAATGAAAATAGTATTGACCCCAACTATGCAAGCCTTTTTGATGGCAATAATGAATCCAGTAAAGAGATCATTTTTGCTACACAATACCTTGTAGACCTTGCCGGAAATGGTATGTTTCAACATAACTTTCCAGCAATAGCTGGGGGTTGGCATCTGCATTGTCCATTGGGGAGCTTAGTGGAAAGCTATACCTTTACGGATGGAACTCCTTTTTCCTATACTGATCCAAGATATAACGCACAGAATATCACCCAAAATCGGGATCCGAGATTAGGATTCACAGTCATCAGCAACGGGGACCGTTTCAAAAATCTCCTGTATACCTCGCATCCAGACTCAACCCTGTCTATTGACCAACTGACAACCACCAAGCAAGCAACACGCACGGGTTATGGTCTTCGTAAATTTAACGCTGAAAATTTTAACGGCAATTTACAGAACTCCGGAACAGATCTTCCTATTATTCGCTATGCAGAGGTACTGTTGAGCTATCTGGAAGCCAAACTCGAAAATGGTGATCCCCTGACAGCTGAGCTGTTGGATAAAACCATCAATGCAGTTCGCCGACGCAGCAGCGTCAATATGCCTCCTATCGCTGTCACAAACGCGACTTTACTTCGGGCAGCATTACGCAATGAAAGACGTGTGGAACTAGCCTTAGAAGGTATCCGCTATTGGGATCTTTTGCGTTGGGATACAGCAAAAGATGTTTTAAACGGTGACTTCTATGGAGCCGCTTTTCCCGGTGCCAAAAATATCCGCGTGAAAGCAGGTAGTGGCAGAGACAGTTATAGTCGCTGGTATGTAACCAAAAAGTCCTTCAGAGCAGGTCAGGATAACCACTGGCCAATTCCTCAAAGTGAAATTGATATCAATCCAAATTTAAAATAGTATATTGGGTGTCGTCAACAAAAAGACGACATCCAATCAACGTATTTGCACAATATGAAAAAGAACCTATCTCTTACGATCCTACTTTCTTCGAGTCTAGCGGTGACACTTCCCCTGACTACATTCGCACAAAAACTGAATAAACCCAACGTCATCTATATCTATGCAGATGATCTTGGTTTTGGCGATTTGAGCAGCTATGGAGCCAAACAGATTGAAACCCCAAACTTGGATAAATTGGCGCATAGCGGTACGCGCTTTACCAATGCACATAGTACCTCCGCAACCTGTACTCCCTCTCGCTTTGCTTTGATGACAGGTACCTATCCATGGCGCCAGACGGGTACAGGCATCCTGCCCGGAGATGCCAAGCTGATTGTACCAACAGACAAAATCACATTGCCAAAAGTTTTCAAAAATGCAGGTTACGCTACAGCAATTGTTGGAAAATGGCATATGGGGCTGGGCAACGAAGTCAAAAAAGACTGGAATGCAGTCATCAAACCGGGTCCGAACGATGTTGGCTTTGACTATTCCTTTATCTTTCCCGCAACAGCTGACCGCGTCCCTACCGTGTTCTTAGAAAATGATCGTGTTGTCGCTGCTGAAGCAAATGATCCCATTCTTGTCGATTATGAGAAAAAAATAGGCAATGATCCCACGGGGAAAGAACATCCCGAATTACTCAAAATGCAATCCTCTCCCGGCCAAGGGCACAACCAGACGATTGTCAATGGTATCGGTCGGATTGGCTACATGAGCGGCGGTACACGTGCACGCTGGGTAGACGAAGAAGTTTCCACTACCTTTCTACATAAAGCACAAGATTTCATTTCACAACACCAGGATAAACCCTTCTTCCTTTACTTCTGTTTAACGGAACCCCATGTACCACGTATGCCGGCCACACAATTCAGGGGCAAAAGTAAGCTCGGTTACCGCGGAGATGCCATTCTACAATTGGATTGGACAGTAGGACAGATTCAACAGCAGCTGCAGCTACTGGGCATGGACAAAAACACCATTATCATTTTTAGTAGTGACAACGGTCCAGTATTGGATGATGGCTACGTGGACGGTGCAGTGGCTCAACTAAACGGACATCAACCCGCAGGACCGCTCAGAGGTGGCAAATATAGTATCTTCGAAGGCGGAACACGTGTACCTTTTATTGTCAGTGGGCAAGGGGTTGCCAAAGATAAGGTATCGAATGCATTGATCAGTCAAATGGATCTATTGGCAACAAGCGCACAGCTCGTAGGCGTAAAATTAAAAGCTGATGAAGCAAAAGATAGCAAGGCCTTATTGAAAACCTTAACCGGCGAAGATCCCAAAGGGCGTAGCAGCATGATCCAACATGCCCAAACCTTGGCTATTGTTAAAGACGACTGGAAATATATTGCACCAAGCAACGGTACGGCCTATATGAAATTGACGGATACTGAAACCGGAAATCTTCCCGAAGACCAATTGTACGACCTTAAAAATGATATCGGAGAAAAAAACAACGTGGCTGCTAAGTTTCCCGAAAAAGTGAAGGAGTTAAAACAGTTGTTGGAAGGAGAACGGAAAAAATGAAAAAAGGAATAAGTTTTACCCTCATCCTATTGGGATGGGGAATGCTTTTTGCACAACAAAAGCAAGCGCATAAAAAACAGCCCAATATCATCTTTTTCTATGCGGATGACTTGGGCTATGCCGAGACAGAACCTTACGGACAACAGCTGATCAAAACCCCCAACCTACAAAAGTTGGCACAAGAGGGCCTTCGTTTCATCAACCATTACAGCAGCGCACCGGTCTGTGCACCAGCACGCTGCATGTTATTAACAGGTAAACATGCTGGTCAGTCCTATATCCGCGGCAATTATGAATTGGGTGGATTTGCCGATAGCTTGGAAGGTGGACAAATGCCCTTACCCGAGGGAACCTACACGATGGCCCACCTATTTAAAAAAGCAGGTTATTATACTGGCGCCATCGGAAAATGGGGTCTAGGTATGCACAATACAACCGGGAGCCCAAACAAACAGGGATTTGACTACTTCTTTGGTTACCTCGACCAAAAGCAAGCCCACAATTACTATCCAAGCCATCTCTGGGAAAACGAGCAAAAATATCCGCTCCAAAACAAAGAAAAGTTTGTACATATTCCACTCGACTCCACCAAAGCAACTGCCAAAGATTTCGAGCAATTCAGTGGCAAACAATATGCTCCGGACATAATGACGGAAAAGGCATTGGCTTTTATTGATAAGAACCAAAACAGTCCTTTCTTCCTCTATCTTCCGTATACCCTACCCCATCTTTCGTTACAGGTGCCCCAGGAATATGTGGATCGGTATAAAGATCTTTTCCATGACCATCCTTACTATGGGCAGGATGGCTACACGGCAACGCCATATCCAAGGGCTACCTATGCAGGCATGATCACTTATCTAGATGATCAAGTGGGCCTGATCATGAAACATATTAAATCCCTGGGGTTGGATGACAATACCATCATTCTGTTCTCTAGCGACAATGGCACCGGTTTTAATGGGGGTATAGACTATCGCTTTTTTAGGAGCGTCGATTCACTCAGAGGATTAAAAATGGATGTGTTTGAAGGGGGAATAAAAGTTCCCTTGATCGTCCGTTGGCCCAAAACAATCAAAGCAAACACCGAGTCAGATCTAATCTCAGCACAATATGACCTCATGGCGACCTTTGGACAGCTGGTCCAACAGGATCCCGGTAAGACCAATGGGCTATCCTTACTGCCAACTTGGTTGGGACAAAAGAATCAGAAAAAACACCAGTACCTTTACTTTGAATACCCCGAAAAAGGAGGGCAGGTAGCCATACGTGAGGGACGTTGGAAAGCAATTAAACTGGATTTAAAAAATAATCCAAAAGCAAAATGGCAATTGTACGATCTGGAAACGGATCCCTGGGAGCAAAAAGATATTGCTAACAAATACCCCGAATTGCTCCGTCATTTTGATGAAATAATCCGTATTGAACACCGCCCTGCACACATAAAAGAATGGGAAATCATAGATAGTAAGCTAGTAAAAAAATAAATTTTCCCGGAGCTCATTTATTATCCGTTAAAAAACTTGGGTTGTTATGTTTGAAAACATAACAACCCAAGTTTTTTATGTAACTTCGTTGTTAACATTTGCGTTGGAAAGCGGACCTGTAAATATCCTATTGAACAACAACAAAGGCCATGATATCGGTCAATATGTCCATCTTAGGGCAGTAAAAAAAATATTGATAACCAAACATGCTTCAACTAGAGTCGCAGATTAACGCATTAAAAGAGGGGAATGAAAGCGCATTGTGCTTTTTCATGGACCATTTTGGCCATGCGTTACGTCATTTTGCCTTTTCCTATCTACGCTGTAAAACCGATGCTGAAGAAATTGTATCGGATATTTTTGTCAAACTCTGGAACCACAGACAGAAAGTGGACAATTACGAAAGCCTCAAAGCATTTTTGTATATCGCCACAAAGAATGCCTGTATCGATATGAAAAGATCGGCCCGATTTAAAATGCAGACCGAAGAATTGGATATCCTTCAGAATTTATCCCTGCCCGAGGACGATATTCTAAAAAAAATATTTAGAACAGAACTAACCGAATTATTACTGGCTGAAATCAATAAACTACCAAAACAGCAGGCTAAAATATGTAAAATGAGCTTTTTGGAGGATTTAGATACTGAAGAAATCTGTAAGATATTGGACACAACCCCATCAAATGTCTATTATGCGCGTTCCAAGGCGCTCCTCGCTTTAAAAGAACGCTTCAGATCCAAAAATTTCGAATACCTTCTGCTAATTTCTATGTCCGCAATACATCTTTTCAAAAGCTAAAAAATATTCATCCTTTCAGACTGCTCCCTATCCTATAGCTATACATAAAACCTTTTGGGTTTTACAGGCATACCACAGCTATTACAACCACTTACCAGACTCTTCCAAAGCAATAAATCCAGCCTAGCGAGCCTATCAACATTTAGTAAAAAACAACAATCAATAAAAACAGACAATTCAAAAGAAATAATTGGGTGGAATGAAAATATAAACAACTGTAAAACAGCGTAATATTATAAAAAAAAAAAGCTTAGCATCCGGTCGGGCGACCTGCTAAGCTTTTATAAATACCTCTTTGTAAGAGGCAATCAACCTAAACCTATGACAAAGATAATGCTTCAAATGATATAAACAAAAATTTTGTGATATTTTTTTTCAACTCCCATAAATTCGTTTTGGCATAGCTGCAACAAAAGGAATAGTAAGTGTACAATATACACACAATCTTTTTGCTATTTTCAGAAGCCTTTTTTTAGCATACTATATCAAAGCAGATTCTATGACAGTATTTATCTCTTCCATGAATTATATTCACGATAAATTATTCTGTCATTCATGCGTCTATTTTGTTCGCAAAAACCGTGTTTCCTTCGATTATTTAGTAACTTTGATTTCATCAAAAATTTTAATGCATGTTTACCGGAATCATAGAAACTTTAGGAAAAATCGAACGTATCGAACATGAAAAAAGCAACATCCATTTTTATGTGAGCTCTCCGATCTCCAATGAATTTAAAATAGATCAGAGTGTAAGCCATAATGGTGTATGCCTGACTGTCGTTGGACTGGAGGATCAGGTACACAAAGTAACGGCGATTGATGAAACCCTGCAGAAAACGAATCTGGCCGAGTTGAAAGTCGGTGACTTGGTTAATATCGAACGCTGTACCCTAGCTGGCGGAAGATTTGATGGACATATTGTTCAGGGGCATGTCGATCAGACCGCAACCTGTATACAGAAAACAGATGAGAATGGTAGTTTTATTTTTACTTTTCAATACGACCCCACTAAACAGAATATTACTGTAGAAAAAGGTTCTATTACAGTGAATGGCATCAGTCTGACTGTGGTTGATTCCCGCGATGACCGTTTTTCTGTTGCAATCATCCCTTATACCCTCGAACATACCAATCTTCAACAGGTTGAGGTAGGGACAACAGTCAATCTTGAATTTGATATTATTGGAAAATACGTCACAAAAATTATGGCCATGCGTGGCTAATTCAATGCGACCGATACTAACGGCTTACATGGATGGAAAGATCAATCCATGTAAGTCGTTTGATAAGCCCACAGGTTAAGTGCATCCTAAATAGGACCATTCAAACAAATCTGTCCCCAATTAGGTCTTCACTTCAACTGATCTTTATGCCAATTTTGCCCGGTTTACTCGAGATAATGCCCCTGACGGATAAGTAATGCTCGGTATTTATTAAAGACACTGGACTTGGATACAAAACCCATATATTTGTTTTCATCTCCAAGTACGGGTAATATCCAAGTGTCATCTTTGTTCATCTTAGCCATCACAATTTCCATGTTTTCGTTAATCCCCACCGTATCATTTGGCTTCTGTGCCAGTTTTTCAAACGGCGTATCCCCCCCTTCTAACTCTCCTAACAGGACAGAAAATAAAAACTCACTATAGAGAAGCCCCATAAATTTACCTTCATAACTCACCACCGGAAAAATATTGCGCTTGCTATGGATAATATCCGTCTGTCTGCTTTTGGGTGTTTCATCCGGTCGTAGGATCACAAAATTGGTTTCCAGTACGTATTTAATCCGCATCATGCTCAGTACCGAACGATCCTTATCTTCATATGAAATCAGGTCGCCCGATTCGGCCAATACTTTTGTATAAATTGAATGCTTCAATACAGCACGGTTAATCAGATAGGAAATCGAACAGACCAACATCAAGGGCACCATTAACGTATAGCCTCCCGTCACTTCGGCAATTAAGAAGATACCCGTTAATGGCGCGTGCATAATTCCGCTTAGTGCACCAGCCATACCTGCAACTACAAAATTGGGGACGTTAAGCTCCGCCACTCCGGTTAAATTTACCCCATAGGAAAAAGCAAAGCCTAAAAGCCCCCCCATTACCAGGCTGGGCCCAAACACCCCACCGTTTCCACCTCCATTCAACGTGAATAAAGCTGCAAAAGACTTACCGAATAAGGTCAGAATAGTATACCCCAACACCACCAGCCCCATATCTTTATAATCAGAGAACAAACTGTTTTTTACAATTGAATTAAATTGTCCATTGAGAATCTGCTGGATGGTGATATACCCTTCGCCATACAATGCCGGAAATACAAAAATCATGATCCCCAAGGATATTCCGCTTATCCACACTTTATTGTAAGGGTTCTTTATTTTAGCAAACAATTTCCCGACCGTATTGGATACACGGGCAAAATAGATCGTATACAGTCCGATCAATACCGCCAATAACAAATAAAATAACAGGGCCGAGATTTGCCAATCCGAATAGAATGTACTAAATAGCGGTTCGCTGTACAAAAGTCGCGATACAACGGACGCCAAGGCCGAAGAGATCAAAAGTGGGATAAAAACCGGAATGGAGAACTCGGGCAGCAATATCTCAATCGCAAAGATCATTCCCGCCAAAGGACTATTAAATGCACCCGAAATACCTGCCGCCGCCCCGCACGCCAACAGCATGGTGACTTCTTTGTATTGCAGACCAAAAAAACGGGCGATATTCGAACCGATCGAGGAGCCACCCAATGCAACGGGAGCCTCCAATCCACAGGAACCTCCAAATCCAACCGTAATCGCCGAAGTGACAACCTGCGAATAAATGTTACTCGGATCCAATCGGCTCCCCTTGCGACTGATCGCATAGATAATTGGGGTGATACCGTGCTCCATCTTCTTTCCCTTCAGAAATTTTCGCACAAAAAACACGCTCAACAATATCCCGATCAACGGGAAAATCAGGTAAACTGAATACTTCACCTTCCAATCAATATCATCCTGAATTGTCGCCGCGATAAAATGCGTTAGTCTTTTTAAGACAGATGCCATCAGACCACCAACAATCCCAACTAAAAAGGCCAGGAGGATAATAAAGTTCCTGTTGGAAACTTTTTTCATCCGCCATTGATTGATCTGGTCTATTTTCTTAAAAAAACGTACACTGAGATTTGCCATGTCTTCTTATTGAAAGCTCAACACTTCCTTTTTCTTTTTTGTTTTGAATTTTTCGGGTACAACCGCTAATATCTCCCTTTCCAAAGCCTGGATCGCATGTCGTTTCACATAATTCTGCGTAGTGACTAAAGATATTTCCCGAACAGGTTCCGGCGATTTGAAATATCGGATTTTATCCAGTTGTTCATCCACATAGTCTGAAATCGAAAGCTCCGGCAGGATGGTTATCCCATCATTGATATCTACCATTCTTTTAAGTGTTTCCACGCTGCCGGTATTATATTCAAAACGCCCAGAAAGATCCTGATTATGTTTATGATGACAAATATTAAGTACCTGCCCTCGCATGCAATGCCCTTCGTTCAGCAGCCAGAGTTTATCATCGGCAATATCATCGCCACTCAGCACTTTCTTGGAAAACAACGGACTATTTTCGGAGATATAAGCGACAAAATTTTCATAGAACAAAGGCGACTCCAATATTCCCGGGTCATTTAGCGGCGTCGATAGGACACCGCAGTCCAGAAGTCCTACCTTCAACTCGTGAACAATGCGTTCGGTGGTATATTCCCAGATCTGCAATTGCAATTTCGGATACTTCTCCATAAATGTTGTCAGTACCTTCGGCAAAAGATAAGGCGCGATAGTCGGAATAACACCAATCTTTAACGTGCCCTCGATCTCCCCCTTCTTATCCTGTACGATTTCAGCGATCTTTCGGCTCTCCATCAGGACCGTCCTCGCCTGCAGAATGATCTTCTCACCGATTTCAGTAGGTACAACCGGCTGCCGGCTGCGGTCAAAGATTTTTGCACCCAGGGATTCTTCCAGTTTCTGGATCTGCATACTTAAAGTCGGCTGTGTCACAAAACACTTTTCGGCTGCGGCAACAAAACTACGATAAGTATCTACAGCAATGATATATTCCAATTGGATTAAGGTCATGTTAAAATCTTTAAAGCGCAAAATTACGAATACTCCTGTAAAACGATGGCAAATACACAATATTTTAAGGCTTGACCATTGCTTTCGGCTACATATTACACAATAAATACCTTGCCAAAAAACGAGAATGAACAGGCTATTATGGCAATAGTTGACCGAAAAGTCGTATTCATCAAAAAGCTTTTCTTAAATTTGGAGATTACAACAGTTGATATAAAAAAATCCCATGAAGTTTATACATCATACCACAATTGCTCTAGCACTATTATTATCGGCAACAAACATTCCATACACAAATGCGAACCCAGATGAAGGAATGTACCCATTGAGCGATTTAAATAGAGCGGGTTTAAAGAAAGCCGGATTAAAGATCAGTGAGAAGGATATCTACAATCCCGGCCAAGTTGGATTAGTGGACGCCCTGGTTCAAGTCAGCGGATGTACAGGATCATTTGTTTCCAACCGTGGCCTAATTATTACCAACCATCATTGTGCGTTTTCAGCAGTACAGCTGGCCAGCACAGCCATCAACAATTACCTTAAAAATGGTTTTGTCGCACAAAATCAGGAACAGGAGATTGAAGCAAAAGGATTAAAAATCAGGATTACTGATTCATACGAGGATGTGTCTGCTAAAATATTAAATGCTGTTGCCAATATCAGTGATCCCGTTGAGCGCATTAATACCATTAAAAGAAAACAAGAGGAACTCGTCAAACAGGCTGAAAAAGAAGATCCTACAATCAAAGCTGAAGTGTCCGAAATGTTTATTGGTAAAAGCTATGTCCTATTTCGCTACAAAACAATAGAAGATGTACGTCTGGTGTATATACCACGTCAAAATATTGGTGAATTTGGTGGTGAAACCGACAACTGGGTATGGCCACGCCACACCGGCGATTATTCTTTCCTTCGTGCCTATGTGAGTAAAGATGGAAAATCTGCACCCTATTCGAAAGATAATGTGCCCTACCAACCCAAAAAACACCTGAAAGTCAATCCAAATGGCGTAAAAGAAAATGACTTTACCTTTATCTTGGGCTATCCGGGGAAAACATTCCGCCACCGTCCGGCGCAATATATTAAATACCAACAGGAATATCTCCTGCCGTATGTTTCGGATCTCTATGACTTCCAGAATAGACAGATGGAAGAAGCGGGTAAAGATAATACAGATATCGCACTCTCTTTGGCAACGCGCATCAAACGCAACGCCAATGTACTCAAAAATTACCGCGGGAAGCTTAAAGGATTGCGCGGCATTGATCTTCTTTCAACAAAAAAACAAGAAGATGAGGCACTTGCCGCTTTTATCTTGAGCAAACCTGAACTTAAAGATAAGTATGGTAACCTGTTAAACGATATTGCTGCCTACTATCAGGTCAGTGATCAAGACGCATTGAAAGAACTTTGGATTAATAATATCTATAACAGCACAAGCTTGCTGAAAGTTGCCCGCGACCTGAATATGCTGAAAACCGCAATGGGCAAAGAACGATCGTCCCAATCAGCCAAACAATTATTCGATCACAATATTGAACAGCTGAAAAAGAGCATCAAAGAAAGTTATGAGAGCTACAACAAACAGGCGGACCAACGTATTTTTGGAAAAATGCTTGCCGACGCTGCTGCTTTCCAGGGTAAAAATCAGATTAATGCTATCCAAAAGCTCCAATTGAATAACGAATCGGCCAATCAATTTGCCACACAGATCATCGATGCTAGTAAGCTCACTGATCAAAACTATATTTTAAATACCGTTTTGGCCGATGCAAATGCCCTACAGCAATTTGATGATAAACTGTTAATTCTCCAAAATGAATTGAACAAGGATATTGTTATTTTTGCTGCCGAACAGAAAAGACGCGAGGGTGTCTTAAATAAACTAATGGGTGACTATGTCGCTGTCAAGGAAATTTTTCAGGCCAAAAACTTTATTCCGGATGCCAATTCCACTTTGCGCTTGACCTATGGACATATCAAAGGTTATGCACCAGCAGATGCCACCTATATGAAACCATTCACCAGCATTGAAGGCATTATCCAGAAAGGAAACCTCGGCCTGCCCGAATTTGACTATCCACAGGAGATCAAGACAGCATATCTCAACAAGAACTTCGGCCCTTACCTCAAAAAGGACCTGGGATCGGTTCCTGTCAATATACTCTATGACATGGACACGACCGGTGGCAACTCGGGTTCGCCGATCATGAATGCAAATGGTGAGTTAATCGGCGTAAACTTTGACCGTGCTTATGATGCAACAATCAACGATTTCGCATGGAATGAAAGCTATAGCCGCTCTATTGGTGTGGATATCCGTTATGTGTTATGGGTAGCCGATAAAATTGATAATGCGCATTTTATTTTAAAAGAAATGGGCATATAAAGCCTAATTAACTACAGCAATAAAAAAGCACCTGAATCATTTGTTTAGGTGCTTTTTTATTACCACTATAGCTTATAAAATTATACAGGCATTATTTTTCCTTCACATTCAGTAGCACCTGTTTCAACCGAGTTAATCCTTCCTCTAAAATTGGTCTCGCACAGGCAATATTCAAGCGGATAAAAGAATCACTTCCCTTCCCATACATCGCTCCAACATTCACCTGTAAGTGGGCCTCCTGCAGGAGCAGCTGTCCCAGCTTCCGGCTGGAAAGATTTAAAGCCGAACAATCTATCCAAACCAAATAAGTACCTTCCAAAGGAACAATTTTCAGTAAAGGCAAATGTTCAGCCACATAATTTTTCACATAAACATAATTATGGTGAACATAACTCAAAACTTGCTGCAGCCATTCCTCACCATCTTGATAGGCCGCTATTAAACCAGTGATCGCAAAAGGACTTATACTGGCGATCTCATTGACAAGAAAAGCCTGCTGCACCTTCTTGTTCAACAACGGATCCGCAACAATAACCGTGGCGACTTGCAGGCCCGCCAGATTAAAGGTTTTGCTCGGCGCAATGCAAGTGATGGTATTCGCCAGAAAGGCTGGATGAATCGTTCCAAAAGGAATATGTTGATACCCCTCATAAACCAGATCGCAATGGATCTCATCTGCAACAACCAGTACATTGTTTTTCAGGCATATTTCACCCAATTGTTCAAGCTCTGCTTTTGTCCAGACCCTCCCCGCAGGATTATGTGGGCTGCAGAGAATAAAGAGCTTTACCTTTGGATCACTTGCTTTCCTTTCAAAATCCACAAAATCAATGGTATACTTTCCGTCTTTATACAGTAGATCGTTGGAAACCACTTCACAGCCATTACGTTCGATCGACGAAAAAAAGCAATGATAAACAGGTTCCTGTATCAGCACTTTATCCCCCGTTTCGGTCAATGCAGCGACGATTGCCGACAGCGCTGGTACTACACCTAAAACCGGAAGTATCCACTCGCGCTGCAGTTGGAAACCGTGTTTACGGCTAGACCAGTCCGCTACTGCTTGATAAAAAGCATCTGGAACTTTTGCATAACCATAAACAGCATGTTGCACACGTTTGGTCAGCGCATCAATAATTTCGTTGGACGCAGGGAAGTCCATATCGGCAACCCAAAGTGGAATTAAATCTGCATAATCCTGCTGATTCCATTTGACCGAATCAGTGCCCCGACGGTCAATTATTTTATCAAAATTGTAGATCATAAAGCAATTTACTCAAAAATACCCCGCAGTTCAAACAATACTTTTGAGAAATAGGGAGCAAAAAACTGTGCAGACAAGCATCCACGGCACTGACAACTGGAGGAGAGCCCTCGATCAGGATAACGGTTATCCGCAAAAGATTCCTGATAAATGTTAAGTATCATAAGTCAGCAGCTAGTCTGAAATTAGGGCCGTTCAAAAACAAAGGGAAAGATTATATTTACATAAAATATAATGACTATGGCCCGAAGCAACTTTTCATGGAAAGCAAGAATCCGAAGTTTTAGTTACGCCTTCAACGGTTTAAAAATCATCTGGCGCGAAGAACACAATTTCAGGGTACATCTCCTAGCCGCAGTATTGGCAATCGCACTCTCGTGGGGACTCCGGATAAGTCCTTATGAATGGCTGGCCATTGTCTTTTCGATCGGTTTTGTTCTTGTCTGCGAACTACTGAATACAGCGCTGGAAAATCTCGCTGATTTTGTCTGCCCCGAAAAAAATCCCAACATCAAAAGGATCAAGGACATCGCTGCAGCAGCCGTTATGCTGAGTAGCTTAACGGCCTTATTAATCGGGCTGCTTATATTTGTTCCTAAACTGCTCTCATTGGCGCACATGTTCTAAGACAAATTTTTCGTCATAGCTCAATTTATCCGGGGCAACAAAAGACATCTTTCCTCCTTTTTCCTCCATGTTTCCAAAACCTTCGACTGCCTTGTTTTTGGAAAATTTAAAAGCAACCTGCCGAACAGATTGTTGCCCTTCAGACGCAAAGGTATAGTCCGCCAACAAAACACTGTCTTTCAGGACACCATCAATATGCCCAACATTTCGGTCTTTCTCTTTCCAGTTATAACTGAGGTCACCATGTACTTTATCACCGTCAACGGCGATTGTTAACAAAATGGTATCACCATTTTTGAGGTATTGATAAGTTCCATTATCGGCAACTGCGGCCATAGTTGTTACTGTATCCTGTTTCAATTGTACCTGGTCGCCTTGCTTTTTACCACTTTGCTGACAAGCGACGGTAAAAAGCAGTAAGGATAATCCAATATTGATTACTTTCATGCGAATAATTATTTTTCTTAAATATACACTGACAAGCTGCAAAATCAGCGCCAATGGGAATTTATTGATGAACTAATGCGTACCTATGAACGCGCTATTTCCCTTGCACTGCTCATTCTTATCAATAGCAATCAAAACAATATATTGTTTTAAATAACTAACATTTAATCTTTTGAAATTCAGAAAACAAAAATTGCCGCAATATTGTTTATAAGTTAGCGACTGATAAAATATTAAAAATAAACAATTTAGTAACAATAAAATTATTCACAGCATATTGTAAAGCTAATTTTTATTAGTAAATTGTACATTATAAAATTCAGAAATTCTTAACCAATATTAGTATGAAAGATGTAAGCTTTAAGAAATTTGACAGTGGGTGTACAGCCCTCACTAAATTATCCATTGAAACAGATTTGGCTATTATTGTAAAAGAGAATGTTTCTATTTCTTCGGAATCGAAAATAGAAAAACTTCGACGCTGTAAAGAGGAGTTATTGAAGAGTCTTTGGTTTGTTCAACGCCAATGTTGATCGGTAATTCACAAAATTCAATCAATAGTCCGAATACCTTATTTTTTCCTAAACAGAAAGCCTCCCCAATTATTTATATTGGAGAGGCTTTTTTAATAGATTGCTGCTGATATGTACGCGAATCAGAGTGATTTCAGGTGTTTATAATTCGACTTAATGGTATCCCAGACCTCCTCTACATGGCCAGATAGCATTAATTTAGCCATACTTTCCGTCATTCCTTTCATTTGGCTGAATGATATTTTGGGTGGCATAGCCAAGGCATTGGGACTGGTATAAATATCGACGAGTACAGGTTCGTCCGTTATGCCGAAGGCCTCGCTCAGTATTCCGTCTACCTCCTCAGGTCGGGTCACTGTAAATGCACGGATTCCCATCGCCTGCGCTACCATTGCAAAATCTGGGTTGACCATATTGGTTTCCTGATCTTTTAAACCGGCAACCTGCATCTCCAATTTAACCATCCCGAGTGAACGGTTATTGAACACAATCAGTTTGATCGGCAAATTATATTGTTTTATCGTTGCGAGATCCCCCAGCAACATCGAAAGACCACCATCCCCGCAGAAGGCTATGATCTGTCTTTCGGGATGTGCCAATGCCGCTCCGATAGCCATTGGCATGGCATTCGCCATGGAGCCGTGATTAAATGAGCCGAGCATTTTGCGGTCCCGGCGTTGATTGATATAGCGTGCCCCCCAAACACAGGACATCCCTGTGTCTACTAGAAAAATAGCATCATCGCTTGCTTTTTGATCGATTGTATGCGCCACAAATTCCGGCTGAATAGCACATTCACTACCCGAGTCTTCGACATAGATCATCAGATCTTCTTTTACTTTCTCGTAGGCCGCCAATTGTTTTTCAAGAAAATCAGAATCAGTTCGTGCTTCCACAAAGGGTAGGACAGCTTTCAATGTATGTTCGATATCCCCCACCAAACCATAGTCTACGATCGATCGTCGACCAAGTTTCTCACCCTCGATATCAATCTGAACAATTGTTTTATTGGTAGGTATAAAATCCTTGTAAGGAAAATCTGTCCCCAGCAGCAGGATCAGATCCGAATGGTGCATACTCTGAAAGGCAGAGGCTGTCCCCAAGAGCCCTGTCATTCCAATTTCATTTGGATTATCCCGTTGAATATCCAGTTTGGCCTTAAACGAATAACCTACAGGAGCCTGAATTTTTTCAGAAAGCTCCACAACTTGTTTTTGGGCTTTTCTAGCGCCTACACCACAGAATAAAGTCACTTTATCCGCTTGGTTGATATATTGAGCCAAACGACCGATTTCAAGTTCCGATGGCCTGATCTGTGGTTCGGTGAAAAATACCTTTGCCGAAGTGTTCATATGCACAGCCTCCATTTCGGAAACATCTCCCGGCAGACCGATAACGGCAACATCCCGTTTCGAAATTGCTTGTTGTAATGCGTTCTGCACCATCCGTTGCACTTGTTCAGGTCGGGTGATCATCTGATTATAACAAGAGCAGTCGTCAAATAATTTAATTGGATTTGTCTCCTGAAAATAATCTGTACCAAACTCATAAGTCGCACAGGTCGAAGCAATCACCAACATCGGCACACGCGTTTTATGAGCTTCATACACCCCATTGATCAGATGTACATGGCCTGGTCCACTACTTCCCGCACAGCAGGCAATGCCCTGCAGATCCGCTTCGGCAGTCGCTGCAAATGCGCCGACCTCCTCATGCCGGACGTGTATCCATTGCATGCTCCCATCCGCATGCACGGCCTCATTGAAAAAGTTCAAACTATCTCCCGTTACGGCATAAATACGCTTAATTCCCGCATCCTTTAAAATACCAACAATCTGCTGTGCTACATTTTTCATACCCATATGATGATTTAGAATTTTGATCAGGCGATGATACGCTGATTACGTTATCGCTTCTTTATAACAACAATATTGGACAACAATGGTTTTGAATATTCCAGCATTAGACAAAAAGTTCAGGCGGATGGATCGGCAATTTTTATACCCGAACACAGGATGATAGGCTACGGCTTTTAGGAAACCATGCTTCAAAAAAATAGGCTGCTCTCCCGATACCGGAGAGCAGCCCATCATTCGGCTATAGATAATCTAATTAGTTGATCTTATTGGATAATTCATTTACAAATGCTTTGGCATCATTGAGATCCTCATTCCAGGCCGCATAACGTCTCGATTTTTTTAATTTAGCAATTTTTGCATTCAGCTTGGCCAAATTCGTCTGATCATTGGATTTTTCCAACTTTTCTTTCAGAATATTCACTTTCGTGTAATCCTGGATTCCCTCCAGCATACGCTCATAACGGATAGAGCTACGACCTTGCGGATAAACAATATACGTATCTCCGGCAGGCCATGTACGGAATCGTGAATCCTGCATTGGATTGGCTACCCAGGAATTAAAGGCCCAACGCAGTGCACCGTCAAATCCCGCAGCCAGTGCGTACCAACCCATATAGGTCGATTCTGCCGGATCAGAAAATGTAAATTGGTTCGGAAACTCATCTGAACAGCAAACATAAAATGTAGTAATATACCCCTTTTTACGTCTTTCAATTAAATCATTTTGATCGAAAGGATCGCCTACAGCAACACTGATATCGGTACTTTTTTGATAACGCTTGTAACTTTTATGGTTGTCCGCAAAAGCAATTCCAAATTCAGGTACCACACGTTCCAAAAGTTCTACTGCTGGATCCATCTGCTCCTGTGCTCGTTCATCCATCGCAATATTGGTAATTTTCAACCAGCCTTTGGCGCTAACATGTTTACTAAAATCCTTTAAGAAAGGTGTCCATAGTTCCTCAAATATGGGCGTTCCGGGTTTTGCAACCACATTGACCTGTTCATTTTTCGCTTCATCGAAATAATGTACTTCATTGTTCCAGGGCAGTAAAGAGTAACAATTGATCTGTTTGTTAATTCCCAGATCCATCATAAATTGAACCCACCGGTCAAATACCGCATAGTTATAGCTCCAGGATCCATCTTTCGCTTTCTTCCAGGTGATCATATCCGCATAGGGATCGTAGGTCTGTACATTCCAGGCATCCTTATTTAGGGTTGCTGTGATGACTTTCTGACCGGCAGCAGCCAGCTGCTTCATTGTTGGCTTTAAGGCTTCAAAATGCTCATCACTCCACATCTTAACCTTATTGACACGCGCTACAGCCGATGGATGTTGCCACTGATCCAAATGAAATGACCACTGTGAAGCGGGCGGTAATACATGCTTCTGAACATTTACAATCAGATCCAAATGCTGTACGACCTTACCTTTTTGTTTAACAGAAATAATGGTCTTATATTGACCAGCAGCTGCTTCAGCAGGTACTTTAACCGTAATCCAAACCGGACGTACGCGCTTTGCCTCAAGATGATAGCTTTTGACATCATCCAGCATATCGGCAGAAAGAGCCGCTTTAAAATCTTCGGGTTTACGATAACCGCATCCCTCCGCAAATTCATCTGTCATGACATAACGAACAAATCGTGCCTGCACCGCCTCGGCGGGAATGGTTTTACCCGTCGCTGACCTCAGCTCTCCTGCAGAAACAACGACATCCGGCACTGCTGCGCTTGTCCACAGGAGCACTTGTGCTGATACCTGCTCACCTTTCCAGGCATCCACGGTATTGGTAGGCTGGACAGCGATATTCGGGTTTAAAGATTTTGGAAAACGTTTATCGATAGACACAAACGACGCGTGCAAACCTGGTTTAACATTTGACCAATCGGAAAGCGTATCTCTTGTCGGATCTGCCATCTCAGTAAAAGTCGTTCCCACAGCATAACGCCCCTGAGAAAAACCTTGATTATTGCCGCAAAATAATAGACATGCGCATGCAATAGTAGAATAAATAGTAGTTTTAGGCATAACAGTTGTAATTAACAAAAAAAGCAAACATTTTCTTGTCTGCTTTAAAAATACTAAAATTTTATTTATCCCCACTTAACTTTGCTCAAAAATTTTAGAAAGTGCAGTATAAAGCTCAGGATGGTTTTTCTGAAATTTTGTCGGATTTTCAAAAAAGTATTCCGATGCGACAGCAAAAAATTCCCCGGGGTTGGTCATTCCATAGGTATCAATATCCGATTGGTGCTGCTTTATCTTATCAATTTCCGTACGTATTAAATTCATAAAAGGAATAACAGCTGCCTTATCCAATAAATAACTTGGCACGCCATCTACCGTCCCATCACTTTTATCAATCAGGTGTACAAATTCATGGATCGCTGTATTCTGACCATCATTTGGATTTTGAAAACCATATTCTAACGCTGCTTTAGATAAAATCATCTGTCCGTTCATGGCGCCTTCCCCCACCATTCCCATAATATTCCGGTCTGCATGACCTTCAAATTGATAATCAGCATTGAAATGGGCGGGATAAACCATAATATTGGTCAGGTTTGGATAAGTCCATTTCTTGAAAGCAAAGATCGGAATTATTGCACTGGCTGCAATCAGCATATAATCTTTCAACTCCAAAGTGACACCTACCCCTTCGATCTTGACCCTATCCAAAAATGCCAGACAGCGCAACTCGAATTCCTGCTTATCTGTCATAGAGAGCTGCCGGTAATAGGCGACCTCCTTCTCTAGGATACCCTTCCCCTCATCGCTCAGGACGCGTTTAATAGCCTTATTATTTTTTGCGGTACGATTTAACAGGTAATAGACAATATAGATGGTGACGGGTACGAGCAGTATAATAAAAATCTTTCCTAACATATTATTTTATTTTTATCCAACGGGGATCTCTGGCCTGCAAATTACGCAAAAAGCCTTTAAAATGAGAGGTGCCAAATAAGATTAAAATTTTCTGCTGCGGAGCATCAGCCACAAGAGAAGCTAAATTTTCTTCCCGTTGTTGCATGATAAATTCTTTATCAAACTTATTCTTGAGTGCTGTTTTTATGGGTTTACAACCATAGGGTGCATTTAGCGGAGTATCGTAGTCGCAGGCATCGAGCTGTATGGTGCCATAACGGTATTCAAAATCATCCAACAATTTATTCTTTGGAATATCTGCATTTACAGCAGTTTCATAATTGACCAGAAAAAAAGAGTAATCGGGCTGACTGATGATACGTTGTCCCAATTTACGGTACAGCGGCGCCCTGAGTACTTTTGATGTATCTCCTGGAGTTTCAATGCATTGTTGCAAGCCCAGGCGGTTACCGGTCAATTTTCTGAACTTGCGATCATATAGATCACGTTGTTCGGCGCTATCCACCCTATAGGCGATACTTTCATAAAAAACAACATAACCCAATTTTTGGAGGGAGTCTACCGCGGCCTGGATCTGATCATAATATACACGCGTCCCCAAATGCCGCATCGGGATATAAATAATGCGACGGTCACCGTTATGAAGTTCAAATCTTCGCGAAGCATCTCGTAACACGCCGGTGCTCTGTACCATTAACGAAGTATCACAACCGACAAATGTGATCAATAAAAAAAGAAGGGAGATAATCTGTTTCAAAGCATTTTTTATTACAATAACATGCAATTATAACAATATATTATCTCCCTTGTTTAATAAATTTATACGGTGGCCAGCCCGATTGTCGTGCCACTTGGGATAACGGCATTTTTTTTGATCACCACAATACCATCGCAGACTGTATAAGTCTGATGATTGGCATTCAACAAATGTGGACCGCCATTAATGCGCACGTCATTTCCGATACGACAGTTTTTATCCAGGATCGCATTTTCGATATAACAGCGTTCACCTACCCCAACGATAGGCATATTTTTTCTTTTCGCTTCATCCATATCCGAAAAATCCTCGTAATAATCAGACCCCATCATATACGTTCCCCGTACGACTGAACCAATACCAATACGCGAACGTACACCGATCACCGAACGGTCTACCTTATCGGCATGGATAATACATCCATCCGAGATAACCGAATTAATCAATGTTGTACCCGAAATCTTAGAAGGAGGCAACATACGTGGCCGCGTAAAAACTGTATTTTTATCAAATAAGTTAAAGGCTGGAATATTATCCGTTAGCCCAATATTTGCTTCATAGAACGAGCCTATTGTTCCTATATCGGTCCAATAGCCTTCATATTGATAGCTGAGTACTTTGATATTTTCAATCGCATCCGGAATAATCTCTTTTCCAAAGTCCATTCCGCTATTTTCTTCCAACAGGCGCTTGAGTACACCTTTACTGAACACATAGATCCCCATGGAAGCCAGATATTCCCGTCCCTCCGCCTTCAAGTGATCATTCACTTCTGAACTCCAGTCCAGCAGCTGCTCACTATTGGGTTTCTCTATAAACGATGTGATGTGGTTGTGTTCATCCGATTTAAGAATGCCAAAACCTGTTGCATCTTTGCCATTGACAGGAATGGTCGCAATTGTCAGATCACCTTCATTCTGTACATGAAAATCCACCAGCGCATCAAAATCCATCTGATAAAGCTGATCCCCCGACAAGATCAAAACATAATCGTAATCTATGCTTTCCAGCTTCTTGAACGATCTACGCACGGCATCTGCGGTACCTTCAAACCATTTGTCACCATCATTCGTCTGTTCGGCCGCTAAAATATCGACAAAACCCTTACTAAAAATACTGAAGTTGTATGTATTTTTTATATGGGAATTCAGCGAGGACGAATTGAACTGTGTCAACACAAAAATCTTATTGAATCCCGAATTGAGACAATTCGAAATGGGAATATCAACCAAGCGATATTTTCCTGCAATAGGAACAGCTGGTTTAGACCGTTGGTCGGTCAACGGATACAGACGTGAACCCCTTCCTCCGCCCAAGACGATAGCTACTACATTGTGATGTGACATATCAAATTAAATTAATTGGTTATATAGACTTATATATTTCGCTGCGGATTTATCCCACGAAAAATCCAAACGCATTATTTTGTGCTGGTTGTCCTCAAATTTGGACCTATTTTCATAATACTCGACAGCGCGGATAATAGCTTTTCTGATATCAGCCACCTCAAGCGTGTCAAAACCAACACCATACCCATCGTTTTCCAGATCGATGACCGTATCTTTTAGGCCACCTACACGGTGTACAATTGGCAAGGTCCCATATTTCATGGCATAAAGCTGATTGAGCCCGCAAGGTTCAACCCGCGAAGGCATCAAAAGAAAGTCAGCACTTGCATAGAGCCAGTGTGCAAGATTTTCATCATAACCAAAGAACACATCAAAATTTTCTACCTTTTCCTCCACGAGCATTTTTACCCGTGCCTGAATCGCCGGATCCCCAGCACCCAGTATAAATATACTCAATCTGTCTGAGAAATTTTTGGTAAGATCCAAAATTATATCCGGTAATAGATCAGCTCCTTTCTCAGCTGCAAAACGTCCAATAAAAACCAATAAAGGAAGGTCTGGATTAATTTTATATTGCTGGGCCAGGGCCTGCTTATTTTTGAGTTTACCGGCAAAGGCCGAGTCAAGATTATAATTTTCAATCAGGGTATAATCTTTGCCGGGATCCCAGATATCCCAATCAATGCCATTGACAATCCCAACCGATTTGTTTCGTTCATCGTAAAACAAATGTTGTAGCCCATTAGCTTCCACATACAATTCTTCAAGATAGCCCTCTGACACAGTCGTATAGGCATCACAGCACTTTATCAGTGCAGCAAGTGGATTGATCAAGCCATCCCAGTCCAACAGTCCCCACTTCCAGCTGTCAAATCCCGGTAATAAAATCGCTTTGCTCCAATGTGTCCAGCCCTGATACTGACCGTTGTGAACGGTCGCCACCGTCTTTACATCGGCAAGAAAATTATATGCATTGCTATATTTCATCAGAAAAGGCATTAAACCCACATGATGATCATGGCAATGCACGATATCAGGTACAATTGCTTTTTGCTTAAACCAGTTCAACACAGCATGCTGAAAGGCAATAAACTGCTCGCCTTCATCTGGATAACAATAAACCTCCCTGCGATCCAGTTTGCCTGGAATTTTGATCAGATAGAGTTCAAACCCAAGTATATTATCTTTTTCTTTGAAAACACTATAATGCAATAATTCAGATCCTTGGAAAAAAGTTCCTTCATGAATCACATCGAAGGAGTGTTCATGAACAAATGGACGGTCGTACCAAGGCATGATAACAGCCGCATCCACCCCGAGTTTAGTTTGATATTTGGGCAATGCGCCGACCACATCCGCTAGACCACCGACCTTCGCTATTGGATAACATTCGACACTTAAATGAAATACTTTCATTGGCACATATTTTTTCCCATCGTTCAGATGGAGCTTATGTTATTTAAATTTATTTTCACCTACTTCTACTATATACGCAGCATCTTAGACGGGAATACGTTCCGCAGGCTTTACAGGAACGGCTTCCTTTGGCTCCTTCTTCCGCTTAAGGATATACCCCCCAAGTGGCGGTAGGTCGACCTGGGCCGACTGTGCACGATTCATCCAATGCAGGTGTTCAGTTTCCACATGTTGACTGCTGACTCCCGAGCCAAAATATGCAAGATCATCCGAACTCAAAACCACCTCCCATACGCCGGCATAAGGCAGTCCGATACGAAAATGTTCACGGACAACAGGCGTTAGGTTAATCACGACTACTGTATCATCCCAGAAGTCAAACGCCTTACGCCAATAAACCAAGATTGAATGCTCACGGTCACCGGCATCGATCCATTCGAAGCCCGAAGCATCAAAAGCTTTTTGATAGAGACTGGGTTGCTGCTGATAAGTTGCATTTAAGTCAGCCACAAACCGTTTCATCCCTTGATGTGGCATAAATTCCAGCAGATGCCAGTCGAGTGACTGGTTCACATTCCATTCAGACGTTTGCCCAAACTCTCCGCCCATAAACAACAATTTGGTCCCTAAGAACGTGTACATAAATAAGTATAAGGCCCTTAGATTGGCGAATTTCTGCCACTCATCTCCAGGCATCTTATAAATCAGAGGCTGTTTTCCATAGACGACTTCGTCATGCGAGAGCGGGAGCATAAAATTCTCATGAAAAGCATATACTGTAGCGAAAGTGATGCGATCGTGATGGTACTTTCTGTTGATCGGATCTTCCTTAAAATAATCCAGGGTATCATGCATCCATCCCATCATCCATTTCATCCCAAAGCCCAAACCACCTGCATAGGTGGGCTTACTCACACCGGGCCAGGAGGTAGATTCTTCGGCAATGGTCTGTACGTCGGGAAAATGCGCATAAACAGCTTCATTAAATTCCTTCAGAAATTGTACCGCCTCTAGATTTTCATTACCGCCGAATTCATTTGGAATCCACTCACCGGCATTGCGGCTATAGTCCAGATACAACATCGAAGCAACTGCATCCACACGGAGCCCATCGATATGAAAACGGTCCAACCAATAAAAAGCATTGCTGATCAGGAACGAACGCACCTCATTACGGCCATAATTGAAAATATACGATTGCCAGTCCGGATGGAAGCCCTTTCGAGGATCTTCGTGTTCATAAAGACATGTTCCGTCAAAGCGATGAAGTCCATGCGCATCACCGGGGAAGTGAGAGGGTACCCAATCCAATAATACCCCAATTCCAGCAGCATGTAAGGCTTCGATCAGGAACATTAAATCCTGTGCAGAACCGTAGCGTGAACTCGCTGCAAAATAGCCCGTGATCTGATATCCCCATGAAGGATAATAGGGATGCTCCATCAGGGGCATAAATTCTACGTGCGTAAAATTCATTTCCTTGACATAAGCCACGAGCTGCACAGCAATCTCCCGATAGTTCAGCAGTGTATCCGGGCTCTCCGGATCTCTCGCCCATGAGCCCAGATGCAGTTCATAGACTGACCAAGGTTGATCCAATCTATTTTTTACAACACGCTCCTTCATCCAGTTTCCATCATTCCATTCATACCAATTAGAATGAACAATGGATGCCGTTTTGGGTGCTACCTCCCATCTGAATGCGAAAGGATCACCTTTCTCAAGCTCTTCTCCGGAAGAGGTTTGAATACAATATTTATAAGTTTCACCATTGGCGATGCCGGGAATAAATCCTTCCCAGATGCCACTTGTATCCCAGCGGACATTTAAAGGATGACTCCCTTTGTCCCAAAAATTGAAGTTTCCCGTTACGGAAACGGATTTTGCATTTGGGGCCCAAACCGCAAAATAAACGCCTCTTTCACCCTCCACTTCCAGTTCATGCGAACCAAATTTTTCATACAATTTGAAATGCCTGCCCGACTGGAACAGTGCAACATCAAATTCCGAAAAAAGACTATGCGGTATTACTTGATTGGCCATGTTTAACCCTCTATCAATATGTTTTCAAATTCACGTGCGACATTAATCCAATACCGCCCCTGTTCATCCTGTTGTATTTTTGTATCGATTCCATCTGTTTTCACCTTTTTAACTGCAAATGGCAAACCTATTAACTGAAGTTTATACTCTTCGTATCGTTCGGTAAATAATCCATCGCGGGTCTGTTTGATTGACAGGGAATCTTTTAAGCCGGACAATGTAAAGCATTTTTCCAAATAGATATCCTGCTCATATGCGAATGTGTCTCCATGATCGGAATATACATATGAACGGTGTACACCTTCCGAAAAATAGATATTCAACTGTAATTCCTCCACCTTCTTTTCACCCGTATATTGCATGACGGGATATTCCGGGATGACAGAGCCGCCACGGATGAACATAGGCATTTCATCCAGCGGAGTTGCAATCGTATGTTCTTTTCCGCCGACATAAATTTCATTATTGAAGTAGTAGAACCAGTCTCCGGCAGGCAGATAAACTACCTTGCTCGTCTGACCGGGCTGCAACACAGGTGATACCAATATCTTATCGCCAAAACAGAATTCTTCCTCGCGCTGCCAATTCGTAGGAATATGCTGCTCCACCATTGAAATCGGACGCAAAATCGGATACCCATATTTCGTTTGCTCCCAAAAACAGGTGTAGATATAAGGCAATAGTTTATACCGCAGTTCAATAAACTTTTTATTGATTTTCTCCCAGTCCTCACCGAAACTCCAAGGTTCGCGGTCACGGGTATCCCCGGCAGAATGCACACGCATAAACGGTGAAAAAACACCGAATTGCATCCATCGTGTGAACAGTTCCCCATCCGGCTCCCCCGTAAAACCACCAATGTCCGTTCCACAGAAAGACATTCCTGAGGTAGACAAACGTTGTAGCTGCAAGGTCCCGAGTTTGAGGTGTTCCCAACTCGCTAAATTATCCCCGGTCCAAACCGAAGAATACCGCTGCGTTCCCGCATAAGCCGCTCGTGTAATGGTAAATGGACGTTTGTTTTTATACAATTTCTTTAAGCCGTCATAGGTAGCACGAACCATTTGCATGCCATACACATTATGCGCTTTTCGGTGCGATCCACGATGCCCATCGTATTGATGTCTGACATCATCCGGAAAAGTCCCACGGCCAAAAACTGCCGGCTCATTCATGTCATTCCAAAACCCTGCGACACCATCTTCTACGAGTCCCTGATATAAGGTTCCCCACCACTGCCTCACTTCAGGGTTGGTAAAATCAGGAAACTGACAACGCCCGGGCCAGACAAAGCCTTCCATAAAATAGTCATCCCCGCGACGACAGAAATATTTATTCTCTTTCCCTTCCCGAAATACCCAATAGTTTTCATCCACCTTAATACCCGGATCAATCATGACCACTGTCTTGAAGCCCTCATTGGCAAGATCAGCGATCATTTTCTTGGGATTTGGAAAATATTGTTTATTCCATGTAAAACAACGATAGCCATCCATGTAGTCAATATCCAGATAAATGGCGTCACAGGGAATCTGTCTTTTTCTGAATTCTTCGGCTACCTTACGTACATTCGCTTCCGGATAATAACTCCATCGGCACTGATGGTATCCGATCGCCCAAAGTGGTGGCAAATAATGCGTTCCTGTCAGCGTATGATACCTGCGGATCACATCAATGATATGCGGTCCATGGATATAATAGTATTGTAATTCTCCACCCTCTGACCAAAAACTGGTCTTTCCAGGGTCCTCAGCAGCAAAATCGAAATAGGTTTTAAACGTATTGTCAAAGAAAATACCATAGGCTTCCCCATCTTTCAATCCGATATAAAAAGGGATGGTTTTGTACAAGGGATCCTGATCATAGGCATAAGCATAGGTATCCGAATTCCAGTTCTTTAAGCGCTTACCGCGTAGGTTAAGCTTGGTAGCCTTGTCACCCAGCCCATAAAATGCTTCATTTTCAAAAGCAACTTTAGTGCTATAGACATAATAACCACCAAAATCCGGGCTCTCCTCCCAATGCATTGGCGCCAAATCCGCGTTAAACAGTTTACCCGCTCGATCAGAAAAGGAAATCAAAAAATCACTTTTATTGATGCGACAGGAAATAGTGTTGGTATGCACGCTATAATGGTCTACCTCTTCTTTACATTGATGTATACTGACCCGGTGGTCTTTCTTTGCCAGTGCATAAGAGAAATCTTCGAGAAAAGTCCCCTGTGGAGCAAGTCGAACACGTACAATCTCATCCGTTACGATCTTCACCTCTACTTTTGCCTTACCATCAGAAAAATAGTATGATTTGTCATTTTGATGATGGGATACAACTGACTCAAGGTATTTCTTTTCAATTTTAGGCAAATCCAGTACCGGATTATTCACATGATGCATACTTTCCAAGGTATCATCATGTTCTTCCTCGTTTAGTGTGGTTTGATTTAGGTTGTCGTCTTCAAGCATAGCTGTAATATATTAAAAGTTTCTGTAGGCTTAATTCCTCTTTAAGATAGAAAAATTATCCCGCGCCGGCAACAAAACGTAAAAAAAAATCCCGCACCTAAAAAGGAGCGGGATTGTTTATACCAAGTGGATCTCAACGCTGCTATTTTAAAAAATGAGCACGAAGCATCCAAGCCATTTTCTCGTGTTTTTCTAGTAAGCCCACCAAAAAATCTTCCGTACCATTATCCGCGGTATCGCCAACGACAGCAATATCTGCCCGAATGGACATCGCAATAGACTCATGATCCGACAATAATTCCTTATAATAAGATTGACTATCTGTTTTCTCCGAGGTAGATTCTGTCAAGCGGGTTAATTTCAGATATTTATCGAATGTACCTACCGCATAGTGTCCGAGGGTACGTACACGCTCCGCAACTTCATCAATAACTTCTGCCAACTCATCGTATTGGGATTCTAAAAATAAATGAGCAGCATGAAAATCAGCTCCTTCGACATTCCAATGCGCATTGCGTGTTTTCATATAGATAATATGCTCATCAGCCAATAAGACATTGAGCAATTTCGCAACTTTTTTTAAGTCTGCATCTTTAATTCCAATTGAAGTTTTCATATTGTTTTTATTTGTTAACTATATCTTTTCATTGCTTAGTTAAATTTACCCAAAAAAGCAGGGAAAACAAAAAAAACTAAGATTAAAATGTCATTTCAATAGCATAATAACCGTATTTTTGCCGGTAGAATATTATCAGAGGGAAGACTTTGGCTACTTTAGACAACAACGCTTATTTTCATGCATTCAAGGCGGACATTTCGGGCATCGAACTTCCCCTGCGATTTACCTTTCCATTTTGCTATGAGCCACATCCACTAGCCATTGTTGCTGCGAAGGAACTACAGACCTACCTTGAGGTACAAAACGAATGGAAGCATAACTTTGGCCTTGAAGAAAATAATGAGGGGCTTGCCATAGGCAAGATGTTTGGTATACTCGTTGTTCGCGATCAGCAGCAGCGGCTCGGGTATCTTGCCGCAGTATCCGGGAAACTTGCAGGCAGCAACAAACACCGCTACTTTGTCCCGCCCATATTTGATATGCTGGAAGAGGACGGCTTCTTTTTGAATGAAGAAGTACATTTAAATGCCCTCAATAGAAAAATTGAACTTCTTGAAAACAGCGAAGAGCTGGAGCGAACAACAAGCAATCTCAATGTTTTAAAAGATCAATGGAACGTACAGCTTGACCTGCTCAAAACAAAACTCCGAAATCAGAAAAAAGAACGCAAGGAAACCCGGACAAAATTACGGCCGCTCCTATCGGATGAAGATTATGAAATATTGATGGAAGATATGCGCAGTCAGAGTCTCAAAGACAAACAGGAGCTTCAGCGCTATCAATATGACATGCATCGGGCACTGGAATCAGAAGACCTGAAACTCCAACAGTTGCTTTCCAACATCGCAGCATTAAAAGAAGAGCGTAAGATGCGATCCGGAAATTTGCAAAAACAGCTTTTTGAACAATATAATTTTTTGAACGCAACCGGACAGCGCAAGAATGTAGTTGCTATTTTTCAGGACTTTGACCAAAGCACGCCACCTGCTGGCTCTGGAGAATGTGCCGCACCTAAATTATTGCAATATGCTTACGGCAACAACCTTACGCCCATAGCCTTGGCCGAGTTCTGGTGGGGCTGCTCCCCTTCGTCCGAAATCCGCAGACATAAAAATTATTATCCGGCCTGCCGTAAAAAATGTGAACCAATCTTAGGTCATATGCTTCAGGGGCTCGAAGTTGACCCAAATCCCATGCAACAGGAGACGACATTGCACACGGAACTTCCGCAAATCTACGAGGACGAAGATATTATTGTTTTCAATAAACCAGCCGAGTTTTTATCCGTTCCCGGAATCTATGTCAAAGATTCCGTTTACAATCGGGTACGCGAACGCTATCCCGCTGCAGGCCCGATTATTATCCATCGTCTGGATATGTCCACTTCAGGATTGCTGGTTGTTGCCAAAAATAAAGAAGCACATCAATTTATACAGGATCAATTTATACGTCATACCATAAAGAAGGAATACATCGCTTTGTTGGATGGTATCGTTGAACAGGAGTCCGGGTTAATCGATCTCCCCCTCCGCGTGGACCTCGACGATAGGCCAAGACAAATGGTCTGTTACAGCTACGGCAAACCTGCCCAGACCAAATGGGAGCGGATCTCAATCGAAGGTGACAAAACAAGAGTCCGTTTCTATCCATTAACGGGCCGGACACATCAACTTCGTATGCATGCCGTCCATCCAGACGGGCTCAACACACCTATTGTCGGCGACGATCTTTATGGCAAAAAAGCGGATAGATTACACCTCCACGCAGCTTTTATCAAGTTTATACATCCAGGTTCCAAACAGGAAATCAGCTTTGAAATCCCACCTGAATTTTAACAGAACTGACTATAACGTTACAAAAGTCAGTAAATAGAGAAGCGGAAAATCATCGCGAAGTCAAAATGTGGGTAATAAATTATTGATCTAAATCAATTATTTATTACAAAAAACTGAAAAACAACCAGTTAAGCATCAAACAAAGTAGAACCGTTCTCCTTATTACATGACAATAAAATTTTAAATATTCTTAATTTTTTGTTTCCTTTGTTCACTGATTTTTTGATTTTAATACTTATAAAGTCAAAAATAAAGTAGAAACAAGAAAACAATTTTGAATTTTCAAGATTATAGCAATATAATGGAAGCTAAATTAAACGCAAAAACCTTCATAACTAAACTCTTTCTCTCGATAACAATACTGCTATCAGCATCCATAGCCCTCGCGCAAACCAAAACGGTTACCGGCACGGTCAGAGATGCAAAGACAAAGACACCCATTGCTTACGCTACCGTGGCTGTAGTAGGCGCACCAGCTGCTGCCGGTACATCTACCTCGACCAATGCCAACGGAGAATTTAGATTGGTATTTCCAACATCTTACGTTAAAATCAGAGCGAGTTATGTCGGTTATGACAATAAGGATGCTTTCGTGACAAATGACGCTGTACAGTCAAAAGAAATTCTAATGGATCCACAGGACAATATGCTGGAAGAAGTAGTAGTTAAAGCTAAAAAGAAAAAATACAGCAACAAAGACAATCCTGCAGTTGCCCTGATCCGTAAGGTCATCGAAAATAAAGAGAAAAATCGTTTGTCGGGACAACAATACGCCGAATTTGATCAATACGAGAAAATGTCCCTGGGGTTAAGCAATCTTTCGGAGAAATTTGTCAACAAAAAAATCTTTAAAAATTATCAATTTCTTTTTGAAACGGACGATTCTGCCAAAACGGCAAATAAATATGTATTACCGGCTTTTATCCAAGAGAAATTGTCCAAAGTGTACTACCGTAAAGATCCAAGCAAAACCAAACAATTTATACTCGGTGATCAACGGGCACAATTTGACCCCAAATTTATTGATAATGATGGCCTGTCGTCTTATTTCAACAAACTTTACGAGCAAGTCGATATCTATGACAATAATATCTCATTGGTCACCAATCAGTTTTTGAGTCCGATTGCAAACTCCGCTCCTACGTTTTATAAATTCTTTATTACCGATACCATCAAAACTTCTCAACCCTGGTTGGTTGAACTGAGTTTTGTTCCCCGCAATAAAGCCGACATGTTATTTAAAGGGCAGCTTTATGTCACTTTGGATGGCAATTATGCGGTTCAGGGTGCTAATATGACCGTTGCCGATGACATCAACCTAAATTTTGTGCGCGATCTTCAGATTCAGCTTAAATTTGAGAAAGACAGCAAGAGCAGATTTTATCTAAAAACGAGCACGTTAGGCATTGACTTTTCACTAACTGAAAAAGGAATGGGAATCCGTGGTAGCCGGACGGTCGATTATAATAACTATAAGGTCGGCATTCAGCAACCTGATAGTATATATGACGGTCCTTCTACAGTTATTGCTTACAATATCGACAATAAGAAAGCGACAAAATCCTTATTTGAAACACAACGCCCATTGGCCCTGGCACAGAATGAATTGAACATTTATCACAATATTGATACCCTTCAAAAAATTCCTTCGTTCAGGACCTTTATGGATATCGCGGCCTTACTTCTCTCGGGTTATAAACAAGCTGGACCGGTCGAAATCGGCCCGGTCAACACCTTCTATAGTTTCAACCCTGTTGAAGGATTTCGTCTGCGTGTGGGCGGTCGCACGACAGAATCCCTGAGCAAACGTTTCTATGCCGAAACCTATGCGGCCTACGGATTCAAGGACCAAAAATGGAAGTACTTTTTCAGTGGTACTTATGCCTTTAACAATAAGTCTGTATACTCTTTCCCGATGCATTATATCCGGGCTTCGTATAAAAAAGACACCAAGATACCAGGGCAGAAACTCGAATTCATTCAAGAGGACAACTTTTTGCTATCATTCAAACGTGGTGACAACGACCGCTACATCTACGAAACCAATTATGGTTTGGAGTATAAAAAAGAATTCTTAAACCATTTAACGATCGGTGCCGGATTTAATATCAACAAACAGTCCCCTGCAGGTAGTCTGACTTATCAGATGCTGGATGAAAATGGACAAAACAAATTGTTCAATGAACTAAATTCAACCGAATTGTCTGTCAACTTTAGATATGCGCCACATGAGGAATTTTATCAGGGCAAAATCTATCGCACACCGATATTCAATCAATACCCGATATTCACGTTCAATTATACAGCAGGAATAAAAGGTTTGGCAAAAGGAGAATATAACTACCATAGTTTTAACGTAGGTGCATTCAAACGTTTTTACTTAAGTCAATTTGGTTTTGCTGATGTCACCGCAGAAGGAAATTACATCGCCGGAAAAGAGATACCATTCCCCTTCCTGACGATCCACCGCGCAAACCAGACCTATGCGTACCAGTTAAACTCGTACAACTTGATGAATTTCCTGGAATTTGTCAGTGACCATAATGCTTCTATCAATGTACAATATTACATGAACGGATTTCTGTTGAATAAGATCCCCTTGATCAAAAAGCTCAAGTTACGGGAAGTATTTAGTTTCAAAGGTGTTTATGGTGGTCTCCGCAAAGAAAACAATCCAGACGATCCTAATTATGGTTCAAAAGTCTTTGCTTGGCAACGCAATGCTGAAAATGTTCAAAGTTCATATACCTTCGGTTCCGAACCTTACATGGAGGCCAGTATTGGTTTATCCAATATCTTTAAAATTTTACGTGTAGACTACGTCAAAAGACTGAACTATCTTGACCATGTTGATGCTCCAGCTTGGGGGATCCGTGCACGGGTCAGATTTGATTTCTAAGAGTTTCCATAAATTTATATTATAGTTTTTGAGCCCCTGTCATTGAGCACATGACAGGGGCTCTTTTTTCTATCGAACATTTATATTCTTGCGGCAGCGTTCGACGGTCCTTCGATCAGCCCTGCTCATTCCTTCGGGAGGCCTTCGCCTACGATTCGGCTGCCCATCGGAACATCTTCGTAACAACAGGCAGACATCTTCGGGACTTCTTCGACAATTGTTCGACTGCGCTTCGACAATCCTTCGACAATCCTTCGACAATCCTTCGACTGGGCTTCGACTGGGCTTCGGGAAAAAGTCAACGAGCAGTCGAACAATTGTCGGACAGCAGCCAAAGAAATCCTGCACCAGTCCCGTCCCTGTCTTGAAGCTGTCCAGTCCCTGTTCAGAAGCCGTCCCGAATAATAGCCGATAAACATCCGAAGCCGGGTCAATCCAGAGTCGACGCGCTAGCGAAACACAGCCGAACGGAAGAACAAAAAAAATCCCCCCCTGCAAACAGCAAGGAGGATAAAATTAGAATATGACGATGGTTAGTTTCTCTTTTTGAAAGCATCTACGCCGCTCTGTAGAAATGCCTTGTATTGTTCAACATCGTAATTAGCGCCGCTTTGAGGAACCAGCACCTGACCATTTGGATCAACGATGACATACAAAGGCTGGGAATTGCTGTTAAATACAGAGGCTTGGAAGTCGCTGTTTTTATTTCCTATAGTCCTTATTTTTTTATTACTGTACTTGGAAACAAACTGCTCATTGGCTGGTAATTCGGTTTTATCATCCACAAATAATTCAGCCATCACAAATTCCTCTTTCAACAATTTAGCTACTCCGGGATCTGTCCATACGTTTGCCTCCATCTTACGGCAGTTGACACAATTCCATCCCGTGAAGTCAATCAAAACAGGTTTGTTGAGTTCTTTCGCTGTTGCTAAAGCCTGATCATAGTCGTAGTAAGGATCAAAGCCTTTTGGTGTACCACGCTCATGGAATATCTCGGCATATTTTTTCACCTTACCGTCCGTATGGGCTGCCGTACCGCTGCCAACTCCCGAAGACAAGTCAAAGTCCTGCGTTGCAGATGGCGGCAAAAAGGCTGAAATAGACTTCAAAGGCGCACCCCATAAACCCGGAATCATATACACAACAAAAGAAAAAACAACAATGGCCAATATCGTTCTTGGAACAGATAGAAATTTAAGATCACTATCATGGGAAAACTTGATCTTACCAATTAGATAAAGCCCCATCAAGCCAAATACGGCGATCCATAAAGACAGGAATACTTCCCTGTCCAACCAGTTCCAATGATAAGCCAAGTCCACATTCGATAAAAATTTCAGGGCCAAAGCCAATTCCAAAAAGCCAAGCACCACTTTAACACTGTTCAACCAACCGCCCGATTTCGGCAGTGATTTAAGCATCGATGGGAACATGGCAAATAAACCAAATGGAATAGCCAATGCAATAGAGAAGCCCAACATACCGATGGCCGGACCTAATCGCTCGCCTTTTGACGCCGCTTCCACCAACAGTGTCCCTATAATCGGACCGGTACAGGAAAAAGATACCAGCGATAAACTAAAGGCCATAAAAAACAGGCCGATAAGTCCACCTTTGTCTGACTTAGCATCCATTTTATTAACGAAAGAACTGGGCAAGGTAATTTCAAATGCACCAAAGAAAGAGGCCGCAAATACGACCAGTAGCAAGAAGAAGATAAAATTAAAAATTCCGTTGGTTGAAAGTGCATTGAGTGCATCAGAACCAAAGGCAATGGTAATAATCATCCCTAAAGCAACATAGATCACGATAATAAAGAGGCCATATAACATGGCCTTGCTGATACCACTCGCGCGACTACCAGACTGCTTGGTGAAGAAACTCACCGTCAAAGGCAGCATTGGAAATATACAGGGCATCAATAAGGCCGCAAAGCCCCCAACCAAGCCCGCGATAAAAATACTCCAAAGCGATTTTTTACCGTTTTCAGTAGAATCTACCACCTTATTGGTCGCAGCGACCGTTTTGCTGGAATCAACACTTGCTGTCACGGTATCAGGTGACTCTTCGAATGCTAAAGAATCCGGACTGATAGTTCCGTCCGTAAATTCCAGACCTTCCGTACTAACCGTACTATCCTGTTGCGCAAACATAGCAATAGGAAAGATAAGCAGGAATAAAAGGGTTAATAATTTAAAATTAGTTTTCATCAGCGTATAATGTGTTTTTCATAATTTATTTGTTTGGAGACTGATTATTTGTTCTGGTGTAAATAAAACCCGAGGAGCAATATACTCCCCGAGTTAACTATAAACATATGAAACTAAATCTTATTAGGCTCCAAATACTGGATTCGGTAGTCTACATATTGGTTGAAAGCCCAGAAAATCAACATCGCTGGATAGATATCCCGGTTTAACAGGCTCTTCTTTTACCAGATCTGTGCTTAAATATTTCTTATTGTCATCACATAATAGCGTCACCACGACTGCATCATCCCCTAGTTCCTGCTGCAACTTAATCGCGCCAATCACATTTGCGCCGGAGGAAATCCCAACGGCTAATCCCAATTGCCTTGATAATTTCTGCGCCATAATAATCGAATCGCCGTCATTGGCACAGACCACAGCATCCAGTTCATCCAGATTAACAATAGCGGGGATAAACTCGTCAGATATGCCTTGAATACGGTGTGAACCTACTTTATGTCCGGTTGTTAAAGTTGGACTTTCTGCTGGCTCCAAGGGATGTACACGAACATTTGGATTTGCTTTCCGTAAACTGCGGCCTACCCCCATTACAGTTCCACCAGTGCCCACTCCCGCGACAAAAGCATCCGCCACCAATCCTTGCTCCTCCAATTGTTTCACAATTTCGTAGCCGGTTGTTTTCTCATGCGCTTCCGCATTATATTGATTTTCAAACTGACGTGGCAGAAATACACCGCCCGCTGCAGCGAGTTCTTCACTTAAACGTATACTTCCTAAAAAACCACCTTCCTCCTTACTGATCAACTGAATATCCGCCCCCATACTTCTGATAATATCGGTACGTTCCTTACTGAGCCAGTTCGGCATAATGATTTTTACCTGATGCCCCAAAGCTTTACCGATTGCTGAAAAAGCAATTCCAGTATTTCCACTCGTCGCTTCGATAACAACATCCGTTGGGCGGATCTGGCAATTCATATAAGCTTTATACAAGATGTATAGCGCCATTCTATCTTTGATACTACCGGTTAAATTGTAATTCTCACATTTTACAAATACCCGACCTGGCTTACCTTTGTAGGTATATTGTAGCTCCAACATAGGGGTATTTCCAACCAATCGCCACAAATGCTTAAATCTTTTGTCCAACGCAGGGGATAAACATGCACTTAGTAATTCTTGTTCCGCCATTTTAATATAAATGATTATTCTGTAGCAAAATTGGGCAATAACAAGATATTATTCAATACATAGCCATGATTTCAAGAAAAATTCAATAAAAACACATACACAACAATAAATTATCCACACAAACATTGTAATTTTGCAACAACACCGAAAATATTCAGATTATGGAATTGGACGATATTGATCTAAAATTATTACGCCTATTGCAGCATGATGCTTCGTTAAGCAACAAGGAACTCTCGTTCGAATTGAATAAATCAATTGCAGCAGTACACGAAAGGGTAAAAAAATTAAAAAGACTGGGTTATATCAAAAAAACAGTGGCAATCCTGGACCGGCATAAAATCGGAATCGGACTGATTTCGTTTTCGCAGGTATTCCTCAAAGCACATACGTTCGAAGTGCTGAATGAATTCGAAAAAGAAGTGGCGAAATTTCCCGAAGTGATGGAATGTTATCAGATGGCAGGATCTTATGATTTCATGTTACGTATTGCGACCAAAGATATGGATGCCTATCATATCTTCTTACGGCATCGGCTTGCCGTATTACCTCAGGTCAATACAGTACAGACTTATTTTGTGTTATCGGAGACAAAGAGCGAAACAGCTTATCCCCTGTAATTGAGGATGTCTAATCGGGAAATAAAACGATGAGGTATTGATTTTAGACAAATCAATACCTCATTCATATTAGTTAATTTAATCGAACAACAGGGTTCCGGTTACATTCCAGCTGCTGAAACTTGTACCTTCGGGTGCACCCTGCGGGATCTGAACCTGTAATTTATAATCCCCAGCTTTTAAGTCGCCCAGGTCGATATAAATTGGTGGAGTCACTGTTCCCGGACACCAGTTAGAGCGGCTCAGATCGGATGAAGACAATCCAGTAGCAAAATTACCCGAAGCAGGATTGGACAGACGGTAGGAACCGCAGTCGTTGCGCCAAGGTGTATATTTAAACAACAAGGCATCATTTAAAAAGATACGGTTTTCTTTGGGAACGAATTCATCGCCATTGCCCCAGCCGCCATGACCGGTCGTGATATAGCGTAACTGTACATTTTTAGCGTCCTGATCCAAGTGAAACGACAAGGTCAATCCTTTCTCCTTATCGAACATCGATCCGTACTCCTGTCCCCCCATTTCCATCACATTGGTTGTGGTAAATAGCGACATCGCTTTTTTCAGATTTCCTTCCGGTCCCTCTTCAAACCCTGGATGAATGGTCAGCTCTACACTCACCTCGTGACCGTTCTTATCATAGTTACCAATGAAAGCGCCCACATACACTTCCTGTTCACTTAACATCCCCGCAAGCTCCGACACATCCTGCCTATAAAGCACAGAATCCTGCCAAACCTTATCCTTTAACTGAAGATAGTTAAACTGCTTAACACCAAAGGGTGTAAAAAAACGCATCAGCTCAACAATAGGCTCAAAAGTTGCCGTTCTTACCACGCCTTGATAACTCTTTCCATTTCCATTCTCATACTTCGGTAAGGTCGACATACCGTTTTTCATACCATCCAGAAAACTCTGTGCTTTATTCGCCGGGATAATAAAAACCGATCCGGTACGATCATATGCATCCCCTTTAGACTGCTCCACAAGCTGAACGAACACATTATCACTAGCTTTGATTTTCGGTATTTTGACTTTCTTGACAATGACTGTCCCATTGGCAAAACGTAGGATTGAATCTGATTTGGTATCATCTGAAAAACGAATACGTTCCTTTTGAAAAATCGGAAGTTGAATAAAACGGTTTTTCCAGATAAGATCTTTATAGGAAAGTTCGTCATAACGTTTCTCGCTTCCTTTTAGTTTCAATTGCTCCGGGATGGTCTTGACTTTCTCGACCTTCGTCGCGAAAGTCCGCGTATTGCCATTTCTGACGACCTCCAAAACCAGCCCTAGATCTTGCCCTAGTTCGCTAGGTGCAGCTTTTATGCCGAGTTTGTCTGTATACCATAACTCCAGTTTATTGGAATTGATACTCGTTTCCACTTTTTTGCAAGGGTACCCTAAGATGGTCTTGGTTTCGTTCGTCGGGGTGAACTTCTGCTTAGAGAGCGCCAAAGAATCTCTTGTCAGGATAAGGGAACCATCTTTCAGTTTCGCAATTTTAAGCAGGGTATTTCCGACAGACCGCTCCACCAGCACACGTTCGTATGGCGGTAATAATTGTCCCTTTATATCTTTTTCCGAGCTCACGTAAGTCTCATTCGCATTCGCATAGACCAGTACCCCATTTTGATTGGCGGGTGTATTCCCATTAAAACTCTGATTATACTGAATCCTATAGCTCGTAAGCTTCTGGGCATAAGAGGATAATGACAGACATAAAATGGAAACAAAAAGGATATTTTTCTTCATCGTGTACATATTGGATTAAACACAAAAATAAGAAAGGCTTTAGGAATTCCTAAAGCCTTTCTTATTTTATGCTAAAACGTTTATTTTATCAACCAGATATCCAAGAGGTAAAAGACCGCAAAGATCACCGACGCATAACCATTGGTCGTCATAAAATCGCGGTTTACCCGACTTAAATCTGTCGGGGAAAATAGCGTATGCTGATAGATCAACAGCCCGCCATAGAAAACCACACCTAAATAATAAATCCAACCAACAGGCATTAAAAACGCTGGTATTAAAACAAATATAAAAGACAGTACATGCAAAATTTCCGATACCCGCATCGCTCCTTTGGTTCCCAGCCACACTGGAATGGAGTTTAATTTATTGGCGCGGTCAAAGGCTTCATCCTGCAAAGCATAAATAATATCAAAGCCACTCACCCAGGTTAATACAGCAAACCCATAAAGAACGGGCACAGTAGCGAACTGCCCTGTAATCACAAGATATGCCCCGATCGGCGCCAGGCCCAATCCCGCACCTAATACCAGATGGCATAAGGGGGTGATGCGTTTTGTATAGGAGTAAAAAAGCACCACAAAAAGCGCAATCGGCGATAACATAAAACACAGGGAATTTATAAAATAAGTCGCTGTGACAAAAAGTAAGCAATTGACAATGGTAAAGATCAACGCATTGCGGGCCGAAATCTTCCCGGCGGGAATATCCCGCATGGCTGTTCTGGGATTAATGGCATCAATATCACGGTCCAGATACCTATTGAAGGCCATCGCTGCATTTCGCGCCGTTACCATGCACAATAACATCAATAGCAACAGTTTCCAGGAGAAGGTATATTCAGTGGTGTGCAGCGCCAAAAAGAAGCCAATTAGGGCAAATGGCAATGCGAACACGCTGTGGGCAAATAATACTAAGGAAAGATACTTCTTCATGAGACGATCGTAATTACACTTTCAAACGCTCAGCAACTTATCCCCGACAATGATCCAATTGACGAAGCCCGTATGTTGAACGAATATCTACTTTTTTAAATGTTTAAAACGGCATTCTTTCTTCCGGCGCTGGGGCCACAAATCGACGATTGACCTCATCAATGGTTTCCAAAATTGGTTCATGCCCGACTTTCTTCTCTGCGGATGTCAAAAATACCGGCGGCACCTCCTCAAACCATTGCAATAGGGATTTTTTAAATTTCGCGATGTTCGCATCAGACTTCACAGCGGATTGCTTATCAGCCTTGGTGAAGACTAACATAAAAGGCAAACCGCATTCACCAAGCCAATAACAGAAATCAAGATCGATCTTCTGTGGTTCGAGGCGACTGTCAACCAAAACAAATACACATTGTAAATTATCTCTATGTGTAAGGTATCTGCGAATGAATTTCTCCCATTCATTTCGACTCGTTTTGGACGCTTTCGCGAATCCATAACCGGGTAAATCGACCAGATACCAGGTATCATCTATGATAAAATGATTGATCAACTGAGTCTTACCGGGCTTCTGAGAAGTCTTGGCAAGCCCCTTCTTATTTGTCATGGCATTGATCAAAGAAGATTTACCTACATTAGAACGGCCTATAAAGGCGTACTCAGGCAAATTTGGCGCAGGTAATTTGTCAACTCTCGTGTTGCTACTCACGAATTCGGCTTTTTTTACTTCCATGGAACAAAGGTACATTAAATGAAACCGTTTGACAAGGTTTCCCCCGCTTCTATTGCGATAAAAAACTTAAACCGGCATCTGTAACACTTTACAGCAAACAGATACTAATAGTCAAAATAAACAAGTGTATATTTGATAACAAGCGATATACACTATTTCTCCGTAGAGAATTTAATTAAACCTTAAAAAAGATGTTACTCGAAATCAATCATGTCAGCAAGGATTACGCCAATCACCGGGCATTAGACGACGTGTCCATCCAGATTCCAAAAGGAAAGATTTTTGGCTTACTGGGACCAAATGGCGCAGGAAAAACATCCCTGATCCGCATCATTAATCAGATCACTGCACCTGATTCCGGCGAAATCCGGTTCAACGGAGACTTATTGGGCGCACAGCATATCGCCCAGATAGGCTATCTTCCCGAGGAACGTGGTCTCTACAAAAAAATGAAAATAGGTGATCAGATGCTCTACTTGGCGCAACTAAAAGGATTACCTAAAAAAGACGCCTTACATCGCATAAAAGATTGGTGCGAACGTCTTGATATATCTTCATGGTGGGACAAAAAGATCGAAGATCTCAGCAAAGGAATGCAGCAAAAGGTCCAATTTGTCGCTACCGTCATTCACCAACCGCAATTGATTATCCTCGATGAACCCTTCTCCGGCTTTGATCCGGTAAATGCCAATATTATCAAAGAACAGATCCTGCGGCTGAATGCTGAAGGTGCTACAATTATCTTCTCCACCCATCGGATGGAAACTGTAGAAGAACTGTGTGACCATATCGCCTTAATTCACCGCTCAAGAAAAATCCTAGATGGCCCAGTACAAGACATCAAAAAAGACTATAGAAATCAAACCTATACCTTGGAATTTACCCCCAATAATGAACAGGTTGATATCCGCAACGAAAACCTCTTTCAAATCATCGCCTCGACACAAAGAGAAAACACTTACAACACTACAATTCAACTCAATAAAGGCATTAACATAAACCATGTGTTAACTGAACTTTTACCTAAAATCCAACTGAATCAAATCATTGAGATTGTCCCTTCCATGGCGGATATCTTTATCCAAAAAGTTACCGGGGCCTCAGCTTTATCTCCAGATCATGCATAAGATATTACTCATTATTCAACGGGAATATTTATCCCGTGTCAAGAAAAGATCATTTATAGTCATGACCTTTGCCGTGCCCTTATTCTTTTTTGCGCTGTATGCGGGCATGTTCTACCTGACAAAGAAAAGCTTTAAGGATGCCCACACCGAGGTGTTTATCATTGATCAACAGGGCGATTTTGCCAATAAACTGCAAAGCAATAAAAATGTTAGTTACAAGAAAAGTCAGTTAACGCTTCAGCAACAAAAGCAGCGCTTGGCTCAGGAGCAGGGCAAACGGGCCATCTTATATATTCCTCAGGATATCCTGACAACGCAGCAGGCGGAATTGATTAGCAGTGGCAAAACAAGTTTTGTGACCCAGGAAGTAATCAGCAGTCAGCTCGAGGGCATCATCCGGGAAAAGGAATATAAGGCCAAGGGAATAGATCTTAAACTCATCCAGTCCATTAAACCCAAAGTAGCACTTGATGCCAAGGAAATTACTGTCGACGGTGAAGAAAAAAACAGTAATACAGCAATAGCAATGGGAATTGGCGTCGCACTGGCCATTTTGGTCTACCTCTCGCTTTTTCTCTATGGCGCACAGGTCATGCGAGGTATTATTGAAGAGAAGAGCAACCGCATTATTGAGGTTATTATTTCTTCGGTCAAGCCTTTTCAGCTGATGATGGGTAAGATCGTGGGAATTGGTATGGTTGGACTCACCCAGTTTGTCATGTGGCTTGTGCTTACGCTCGGACTCTTTATTGTAGCTACAGCATTATTTGTCAATCCACAGGATATGCAGGAAGTCGCCGCCAGCCAGCCCGGAGCAGCTAACATGGGCACGATGTCCAAAGCCATCGGGCAAGGTGACTCCGCCGCCATTCTTGCTTCGCTCCAAAGTTTCAACTTCACAGAGGTTATTGTATTCTTTTTTCTGTTCTTTATTGCAGGGTATCTGCTCTATAGCGCAATATTCGCTGCCGCAGGCTCTGCCGTAGACAACGAAACCGAAGCCAATCAATTTTCGATGCCGATCACCATGCCGCTCCTATTGACGTATATCCTCTCCTTTGGCGTTATTATTAACGATCCCAATGGACCAATTGCCACCTGGCTGAGCTTCATTCCATTTACATCACCCATCGCCATGCTGGTCCGCATTCCATTTGGAGTTCCCCTCTGGCAGATCTTAACTTCATTGGCTTTCCTTATTTTAACCTTCTTGCTGATCACCTGGGTCGCTGCACGCATCTATCGTGTCGGGATTTTGATTTACGGAAAGAAAGCCAATCTCAAAGAAATCATCAAATGGTTTAATTATAAAAATTGATCGCATTGATTATCAAGATGAATCCAGACATCCATGCAGAAGGCCAGCTTAAGTTACATAAGCTGGCCTTCTGCATGGATAGTTTTAACTCCCACGCCCGGGCAAACCGGCCCTATTTTGCTGCAATAATATAGTTTATAGCGGGATAGCGCTCCTATTGTTTGTTTAGTAGCGAATATTGAGCTTCCGGAAGGCAAAATGCCATAACCAGATCGGACCTATCAGTAGAAATTGCATAAACTGTTTTCCTGTAATTGCCTTCTTCTCCATCCCCTTACCCAGAAATAATGCGACTAAAGCAAGCAGGGCTATTGCAAGACATACCCATATGACTGCAGGACCGCCGTTTTTTTGTACGTATTCCAACTGAACAATAAAAAAACTCATTGCACCGATCGAGAATAAAATGGCATAAGACAGGGTTGCCGATAATTTCAGATAAAAATAGATGACAATTGCAATAAAGAAGGAACCCCAGTTCAGGAAGGTATGCCAATTCAGCTTCACCAAAAATTCAAACTGTGGAAAAGGAATCATCCAGATACAGCCCATTACGCCAAAAAATAGCAGCGGCAAAAAGATGATCTGTATCATGCGATTGGTGGGGTTTTGAAAATTAGCATCCAATTCTTCAAAATAGGTATCTACCGGACGCTTGGGTTCTACTTCCTGAACTTTCTTCTTTTGTTTCATTCGGCAAATTTAATAAATATTGATCTGCATAAACCGTTGAACAGGATAATATTCTATTTTTTTGGTCTGTTACTTGTCATTATATGCTTTCTCCGCGCTGTAATGGGCAATCTCCGGTGCAATTCCGTAATATTGCAACATGAAGTCTTACAAACATATCTTATTTGATCTCGATGGCACCCTGACCGACCCTGCGGAGGGCATCACCAAATGCATCGCGTATGCACTCGAAGCAAAAGGGATACATACTCCTGATTTAAATAGCCTGAAGCCCTTAATTGGCCCTCCATTGAAAGATACGTTCATGCATACCTATGGATTTGATGAAAAGGAAGCGCTGGCCTGTGTGGACAAATACCGTGAGCGCTTTGCAACCCAGGGCTTATATGAAAACCTGCTCTTTGATGGTATCCCCGAATTGCTGGAAGGGCTTAAAACTAAAGATTATAAGGTGTACTTAGCGACCTCCAAACCCGAAATTTTTGCACATCAGATTCTACAGCATTTTGCGATCGACAGTTACTTCGATTTTGCCGGCGGAAGCGCATTGGACGACTCCAGACCGACCAAGACAAGTGTCATTCAGTATGTATTGAACCAGGCTGATCTAACGGATCCCCAGCATTGTATTATGATCGGTGACCGCAAGCATGATCTAATCGGCGCCCGAGAAACGGGTATGGACGCCATTGCTGTGCTGTATGGCTATGGCAGCGAGGAAGAACTTATGAAAGAAAGGCCAACTTATCTGCTGCATCATGTGCATGATTTAATTGATTTTTTTGATGTATAAATAAGCTTTCGGCAGGAACAACTATTCCGCGCTACTGCGCTGGGTACCTGTCGATATTAAAAAATACAGCAACAAAAAGCCCCAATCAATGATTGGGGCTTTTGCTATACTGATTATCGAAGTTCCTGGATTATTTTTCAGGACTTTTCAATACACTATTTCGCGTAAGATACAGATCTTGTTTCGCGGATAACCGTTACTTTAATCTGACCCGGATAAGTCATTTCAGTTTGTATACGATTTGAAATATCCGCTGCCAGTATTTCTGATTGCGCATCTGATACTTTTTCACTTTCAACGATGACACGTAATTCACGACCGGCCTGTATCGCAAAAGTTTTCTCGACACCAGGGTAAGATAGCGCTAAGTCTTCAAGTTCTTTCAAACGTTTGATGTAGCTTTCAACAACTTCACGACGTGCTCCAGGGCGTGCTCCTGAGATCGCATCACAGGCTTGTACAACCGGAGAAATTAAGGCTGTCATCTCAATTTCATCGTGGTGGGCACCAATAGCATTACACACGTCCGGATGTTCCTTATATTTTTCTGCCAGTTGCATACCCAAAATCGCATGTGGCAATTCCGGATTGTCATCAGGCACTTTACCAATATCATGCAAGAGTCCGGCACGTTTGGCATGTTTCACATTCAAGCCCAATTCAGCAGCCATTGTCGCCGCAAAATTCGCAACTTCACGGGAGTGCTGCAAAAGGTTCTGTCCATAGGAAGAACGGTAACGCATACGTCCTACCATACGGATCAGTTCAGGGTGTAAACCATGAATACCCAGATCAATAGCGGTACGTTCACCGATCTCCACAATCTCGTCTTCAATCTGCGTACGTGTTTTTGCGACAACCTCCTCAATACGAGCCGGGTGAATACGACCGTCTGTTACAAGGCGGTGTAAAGCCAGGCGGGCAATCTCACGACGTACTGGATCGAAACCAGAAAGGATAATTGCCTCTGGTGTATCATCCACGATGATTTCTACACCTGTCGCAGCTTCCAATGCACGGATATTACGCCCCTCACGGCCAATAATACGACCTTTGATCTCATCATTTTCGATATTGAAAATGGAAACTGTGTTTTCGATCGCAGATTCGGTAGCTGTACGTTGGATCGTTTGGATAACAACTTTTTTCGCTTCTTTCGTTGCGGTCAATTTCGCTTCGTCCACAATATCCTTGATCTGAATCATTGCCTGGGAGCGAGCCTCCTCGCGCAATGAATCCACCAATTGGTTTTTGGCTTCGTCAGCTGTAACACCAGCGATACTCTCCAATTGTTTGATCTGTTGTAATTTTAATGCCTCAACTTCTTCGGATTTCTTTTCATTAAGTTCAACCAACTTATCCAATTGCTTCTTCTTGGCATCCACCTCCTGCTTATCACGGTTGATGCTCTCCAGCTTTTGGTTGATCGATTGTTCTTTTTGTCTCAACGTATTTTCTTTTTGGTTGATGGTATTGTTACGTTGATTGACCTCCTTTTCGTGTTCGGATTTTAATTGAAGGAATTTCTCTTTAGCCTCCAAAAGGCGTTTCTTCTTAATGTGCTCTCCTTCTTGCTCTGCATCTTTTAGTATGCTATTTACCTTATCTTTGGCTTCCTGTTCTTGTTTTTTGAATAACAGAACCAACAGATAACGACCTATAACTATACCAACAATCAGAGAAATTATAATATAAATTGCGACGTCCATGTATGTATAATTGTATAATATATGTTTGTTTTTATTAATTTTTAAATTTCAATAGAATAAATCTCTCCACCATTTTTGAACCGGGTAGAAGCTGGTTTAATAGCTTTGTTATCCCGATACACTCCTTTCGCTTAGGCCACCGATCGTATCCGACCGGATTTACTGGCTGCATGCAATCAGATCTTGGCCGGTGGTGACTCCAGCACAAAAAAAAAACCGCAATTAAATTTAAACAGGTCTCATGTATTATTAAACTTCGTGATTACATAATTAGGCTTAGATTATGACCCAGATGGCTTTCGCAAAATGGCCTATATCTTTTTGCGCCTGTAATATTGAAGCGTTAAGTTTAAAATAGTGACAACCCGAATTTAATTGCGGCAAATTCGTCGTTTTAAGCTCTAAATATAAAGAACGTAAATTTATTTGTTAAAGAAATCCGTCAACAACTGGTCGAGCTCCTGTACTGAGTTTTCCAGCCCCACTTCGTGGTTCTGGGACTGCCGCTCCGCATTTAACATTCGCGTAGCGAACTGCAATACACACATGGACAACAAATCCTGTTTATCTCTAACAGTATAGTTTTCCTGCAATTCCTTTACCTTTTCATTTATCAATTTCGCAGCATGTCGAATCACTTCTTCCTCCGCGCTTTCCACCCGTAGGGGATAAACACGATCTGCGATATTTATTTTTATGGAAATCTCTCCCATTTCTTTGAGCTTTTTAACGTTGTATTAGTCTTAATTCCGATGATCTCCAAATTCCAACTACTTCAACAAACTAATACATTTGTCTATTTCTCGCACAAAATCGTTAATTTTTTGTTTTGTGTCAAGTATTTTTTCATTAATTGCCTCCTTATCCGTTTCTGAATCCAAGGTCCGGGCGACGGCCAGTGCCTTGACTTTCTCTTCCAGCTGCTTGCTTTTATCGTTGCTCGCATCGAAAGCCACTTTTAAGGATTGTACCTCTAATTTAAGCAAATCATTCTCTTCTTGCAAGACTTCGCACATTTGAATTAAGTTTTTCGTTTTCTCAACGATCAGATTCATTTGTGAAGACAATGTTGCCATAGCGTAAATTGAATATTAGCAATTAATGTTGTATCTCTAGTTAACCACGCACCTCTGCGCTTAGTTCCTTCTCAAAATTAACAATTAATTTTTGAACTATCGCATCAATTTGTTTATCGGTCAATGTTTTTTCTTCATCTTGCAAGATAAAGCTCAGAGCATAAGACTTTTTCCCTTCCGGAATTTTATCACCTTTATACACGTCAAACACATTTACTTCCTTCAGAAGCTTGCGTTCGGTCTTTTGCGCGACAAATTGCAGCTTATCGAAGCTCACATTTTCATCGATTAACAGGGATAAATCACGTCGTACAGCTGGGAACTTGGACACTTCCTTGTATTGAATGCTATTCTTGCGAATAATTTTCATCAGGACGTCCCAGTCAAAATCAGCAAAGAAAACCTGCCCTTCCACATCTGCTTTTTTCAGATTCGCATTAGCTACCGCTCCAAATGAAACCAGCCGTTTCTGCCCTTTCATATAACTCAGTCCGTAGGCAAAATGATTGCCCGGTGCATCTTGGATCTGAATGCCCTCAATCTTGAGCCGTTTGATAATGGCATCAACTGCAGCTTTCAGATGATAGAAATTGACATTCCCCTTTTTACTATTCCACTGTTCGGCTTCTTCTCGGCCTGTGATTGCAAAAGTCAAATGCTGCGTTTCTTTATATCCCTCTCCATCCAATGCATAGGTTTTACCAAATTCGAAGAATTTTAAATCAAAATTTCTTCGCTTCTGGTTATATTCAATGGCATTCAAGACCGAGAACAGCATGTTTTGACGCATGGTATCCAAATCCGAACTTAAAGGATTGAACAATTTTACTGCCGTCTCGCTATCATCTGCATAATCAAGCTTTGTCAGCGAATTTGCCAATATTTCGCGGAATCCATTACCGATCAACAGATCCGCCAATTGATTCAAGACAACTTCTTTATCTGGTTTTTCGACCGTATTTAAAGAAGCTTTGATCTGGGATTTTAGCTCAATGTTATTGTAGCCATAAATCCGTAGGACCTCTTCTACAACGTCTACTTCACGGGTCACATCGACACGATAAGCCGGTACTAAAACGTCAAGTCCCGTTGCTGTTTCCGAAGCAACCTCTATACCAAGGGCAACAATAATTGACTTAATTTCCTCATTTGGAATGGCCTGCCCGATCAATCGTACCACATTCGCATAACTGACATGGAATGAAAAGGGCTTGATTTCTACCGGATATTCATCTTTCAGCGTAGAAGAGATCGTGCCGCCTGCAATCTCCTGAATCAACAATGCCGCGCGTTTTAACGCCTCTATCGTAATATTAGGATCTGTACCGCGCTCGAAACGGAATGAAGCATCGGTTTTTAAACCATGTCTTTTGGACGTCTTACGTACCGAAACAGCATTAAAGTAAGCCGATTCCAAAAATACATTTGTTGTTTCTGTTGAAACACCCGAGTAAGCGCCACCAAAAACACCCGCAATACACATCGGTTTTTCAGCATCTGCAATGACAAGATCTTCCGCAGAAAGCGTCCGCTCCACAGCATCCAAGGTTACAAATTTCTCACCTTCTTTTGCCGTACGGACAATTACTTTATTACCGGCAATCCTATCTGCATCAAATGCATGCAATGGCTGCCCAAGATCATGCAAGATATAATTGGTAATATCAACAATATTATTGATCGGACGTACACCGATCACATTTAGCTTTTCTTTCAACCAGTCTGGTGATTCAGCAACCTGCACACCGGAAATATTGATTCCACTATAACGTGGGCAGGCTACAGCATCTTCAACAACTACTGTTGTTCCCGCCGCTTCCGCAGCCTGAAACGCCGAAACATCCGCCTTTAGGATATCCGTGCGGAAATAAGCAGCAATATCACGTGCTACACCCAAATGGGATGCTGCATCCGCACGATTCGGTGTAAGACCGATTTCATAACGGTAATCATCCTGAATATTGAAATGATCTTTTACCAATGTTCCTACCGCAACATCAGCAGGCAATTCAACGATACCGGCGTGGGATGTTCCCAAACCGATCTCATCTTCACCGCATAACATACCTTCGGATACTTCACCACGAATTTTAGATTTGGTAATCTTAAACGGCTCTCCGCTCAGTGGATGACATGTTGTGCCTACTGTTGCCACAATTACCTTCAATCCGGTGCGGCAATTCGGTGCACCACATACGATATTCAATAATTCTGAAGCGCCTACATCAACTGTAGTCACGCGTAATTTATCGGCATTTGGGTGTTGCTCACAGGATTTCACCTCACCAACGACCAAACCATCCAATCCACCGGGGATATTCTGTACGACATCCAAAGCTTCTACTTCCAATCCTGTATTTGTCAAGATCAAAGATAATTCCTCTGGTGTCGAATCTATATTAACGTGTTGTTTTAACCAATTATATGAAATGTTCATCTCGAATTTGATTTGATGCACAAACTTAGATAAATTTGACTTTGTATGCAATTATAATTGCGCAGTATATCAATTTATCCTTATTGGCACACACCTAAAAAAATAAATCTACGCTATCATGAAAAGTTCAGCCCTCCTATTGATTGTTCACTTTGATCCGCTATCATGAGCCAAAAAGATAGGGCTATATCGGTGCCGTTATTCCAATCTTTTTTAAACGAATGATGCCCCTGATTTTTTAATCAAAATTCAATCATTTCCATCAAAATAATATGTAACTTTGTGCTTTAATTTGAAGAACGTTCAAAACAAACATTTATAATGATTCATTTCTTTGAGAACCCATCGAGCACCGTATATGGTGTTCAAAGCGTAAACTCTTTATCACAAGAAGACATTACTAAACTCAACTGGCTATTCGGCAACGCCAAAAAACTCGACGACCAAACCCTTAACCATTACTTTGTAGGCCCCCGCGCAGCGATGGTCACTCCCTGGAGTACCAATGCCGTAGAAATCACACAGAACATGGGTATCCAAGGAATTGTTCGTATCGAAGAATTTCAACCGGTACCAGCAGATTTCAATGATTTCGATCCAATGATTTCGCAAAAGTTCAGTATGTTGACGCAAGACATGTACACGGTCAACATTACACCGGAACCTATTTTGGAAATTGAAGACATTGATGCCTATAACAAATCCGAAGGATTGGCATTAAACCCGGAGGAAGTAACCTATCTAAACAACCTTGCCACCAAATTGGGCCGTCTTTTGACAGACTCCGAAGTTTTTGCTTTTTCACAAGCCAACTCCGAGCACTGTAGACATAAGATTTTCAATGGTACTTTTATCATTGATGGTGAAGAACAGCCTACTTCCCTATTTAAATTAATAAAGAAGACATCTGAAACAAATCCTAACGAGATTGTTTCCGCTTATAAAGATAACGTAGCCTTTATTAAAGGCCCACGGGTCACGCAGTTTGCTCCTAAATCGGCAGACAAACCTGATTTTTACGAGGAGAAACCTTTTGACTCGGTTTTATCCGTAAAAGCCGAAACTCACAATTTCCCAACGACTGTAGAACCTTTCTCAGGTGCTGCCACAGGATCTGGTGGTGAAATCCGCGACCGTATGGCTGGTGGCCAAGGTGCGATTCCTTTGGCGGGTACGGCAGTTTATATGACGGCGTATTCCCGTTTATTACAAGACCGTCCTTGGGAGAAAGCCATGCCGGAACGTCAGTGGCTCTACCAAACACCTGTAGATATCTTGATCAAAGCTTCCAATGGAGCGTCGGATTTCGGAAATAAATTCGGGCAACCCCTGATTACAGGATCTGTACTGACCTTCGAACACGAAGAAGAGGGCCGCAAACTTGGATATGACAAGGTCATTATGCAAGCAGGTGGTGTCGGGTATGGAAAATTGGATCAAGCGAAAAAACATACGCCTAAAACAGGGGATAAAATCGTGATCTTAGGTGGTGAAAATTACCGTATCGGTATGGGTGGTGCAGCTGTCTCCTCAGCAGATACCGGTGCTTTCGGGTCGGGTATCGAACTGAATGCAATCCAACGTTCAAATCCTGAAATGCAAAAACGTGCGGCCAATGCTGTAAGAGGTCTGGTTGAGTCTGATCATAACCCTATTGTTTCTATCCATGACCATGGCGCTGGTGGACACTTAAACTGTCTGTCTGAATTGGTGGAAGAAACAGGTGGCCTAATCGATCTTGATGCGCTTCCTGTAGGCGATCCCACCCTTTCGGCAAAAGAAATCATCGGTAATGAGTCTCAGGAAAGAATGGGTCTAGTGATTGCTGAAGATGATATTGCAACCCTCAAACGCATTGCTGACCGTGAACGTGCACCGATGTATACGGTAGGTGATGTCACTGGTGACCATCGTTTTACCTTTGCCTCCAAAAGCAATGGCGCAAAACCAATGGATTATGCTTTAGAGGACTTCTTCGGTTCGTCACCAAAAACCTTTATGCGTGATAAAACCATAAAACGCAATTATGCGGATCTTAGCTATGACGCAACAAATATTCCAAATTATTTAAATCAGGTTTTACAGCTGGAAGCTGTAGCTTCCAAAGACTGGTTGACCAATAAAGTGGACCGTTGTGTGGGCGGTCGCGTTGCCAAACAACAATGTGCTGGTCCTTTGCAATTGCCTTTGAACAACGTCGGTGTCATGGCACTGGACTACAAAGGAAAAGAGGGTATCGCCACAACAATAGGTCATTCTCCTGTAGCGGCATTGATTGATCCTGCTGCGGCAAGTAAAACGGCTATTGCTGAATCATTATCGAATATTGTATTTGCACCTATCAAAAACGGCCTTGCAGGTATTTCGTTATCAGCCAACTGGATGTGGGCAGCAAATAACGAAGGCGAAGATGCGCGACTTTATCAAGCTGTCAAAGCCTGTTCGGATTTTGCCATTGCTTTAGGAATCAATATTCCTACCGGAAAAGACTCCTTGTCGATGAAGCAAAAATATCCAAATGGTGAAAATGTCATTGCACCAGGTACGTTGATTATATCAGCAGCTGGAAATTGCACCGATATTACCAAAGTAGTTGAACCCGTATTAAACAAAAATGCAGGCTCTATCTACTATATCAATCTATCAAAAGACAGCTTCAAATTAGGCGGTTCATCTTTCGCACAGATTGTCAACAAATTGGGTACGGAAGTTCCCACCATCCAGGATGCAGGCTATTTCAAAACGGCATTCAATACCGTTCAGCAATTAATCAACGAGAATCAGATCGAGGCTGGCCACGATATCGGATCCGGTGGTCTGATCACGACTCTTTTGGAAATGACATTTGCCGATGTGAATTTGGCAGCAAATTATGACCTTTCAGGATTAAATGAGTCCGATGCTGTAAAAGTGCTGTTCAGTGAAAATATCGGGCTTGTGCTACAGGCAAAAGATGATGCTATTTTCGAGCATGCAGTTCAGAAAGCTGGTGTAGATGCCGTGAAAATTGGTCAGGCAGTTGCAGGAAGCACAGTGACCATCAAAAACGGAACGGAAACCTTCAGCTTTGATGTCGCAGCAACTCGTGATATCTGGTCGACCACTTCCTTCCTACTGGATTCGAAACAATCGAAAAACGGAACTGCGCAACAACGTTTCGATAACTATAAAAATCAGCCTTTAACATTTAACTTCCCAAATCAGTTCAATGGCAAAAAACCAGTGATTGACGGAAGTAAAGCCCGTCCGAAAGCAGCAATTCTTCGGGAAAAAGGATCCAACTCAGAGCGCGAAATGGCTAACGCGATGTTCTTAGCCGGTTTTGATGTGAAGGATGTTCATATGACAGACTTGATTTCCGGCCGTGAGACATTGGAAGATATCCAATTTATCGGAGCTGTTGGTGGGTTCTCCAACTCGGACGTACTGGGATCGGCAAAAGGTTGGGCCGGAGCATTCCTCTATAATGAGAAAGCGAAAAAGGCATTGACTGATTTCTTTGCCCGTCCGGACACACTTTCTGTTGGTATCTGTAACGGCTGCCAATTGTTTATGGAATTGGAAATGATCAATCCGGAACATGAAATTCATGGTAAAATGCTGCATAATACCTCAGGAAAACATGAGTCAAACTTCGTTTCCGTAAAAATTCAGGAAAATAACTCCGTGATGCTTTCTACATTGGCAGGCAGCACATTGGGTGTTTGGATTTCTCATGGCGAAGGAAAATTCAGTTTACCGTATGCAGAAGAACAATACAATATTGTCGCAAAATACGGTTATGAACAATATCCGCACAATCCAAATGGTTCGGACTACAATACTGCAATGATCTGTGATAAGTCAGGTCGCCATTTGGCAACAATGCCACATATCGAGCGTTCGATTTTCCAATGGCATTGGGCAAACTATCCAAAAGGACGCCAGGATGAAGTTTCCCCTTGGTTGGAAGCTTTCGTCAACGCCCGCAATTGGATTGACAATCAAAGCAAGTAAAAGCAACAAAATAAAAGCTCCTTCATCTATGAAGGAGCTTCTTTTTTAGATATCCCTTTTATATCCCGGTTTGTTCATCATATTGTCCAGGGAGTATTTTCCAGATCCCATGACCATAAAAAAGATCAACAAAAAGAATACGACTATAGAAAGCCACAATTCGGAATTCACATAACTAAAACCATTGGTGATGTTGACAAAGAAGACAGCCCCCACCAAGACAGGCAGCAACAATAGGGAAGCCAACCGGGTTTGAAAACCCAAAATAAGGAATAAGCCACCGACCAGATGCGTGAATACCACGTAATGAACAGCGCCCCAAACCGATAAGTGAAAACTGCTTTGTTCGATCATATGCGCAACCACTTGCCTGTCGTTTACAAACGTTATACCCTTGGCAAAAATCATAATGCCCAGAGCAATTCTTAGGTAATCAATCCATTGTGGGTGATGGACATTTCCCCAATGCTCAATGCGATGTATCAGGTTCATAATATACCTCCTTTTATAGATGGTTATACTGCTATAACAAACGAACCGCAAAAAAGTTGTTGCATATTATTATTTTAATACCCAAGCTATTGCACATCATATCGCCCAATGGTAGCCAAAAAGCCGGAAGATGAATCAGGCCATTGCAAACCGGATTACAAGATCCCATAAAGCGGTTGTGATCAATCCTATTACGATGCTAAAACCGATAACAAGATTAACCAACTTGGCATTGAGATGATATTGTTCGGCGACAATCCCAGAGGTGACCAAGGTAGGCATGGCGGCTTCGAAAATACTGATCCGCGCTATCGGTCCTTTTACACCGAGTAAAAGTGCAAATAACAAGACTAATAAGGGTGCTAAAATTAATTTATAGGTCATGGCTGTACTGATCTGCGCAAATTGTTGGCGCCAGCCTTCAAATTTCAACTGTAAACCGATAGAAAACAAGGCCAATGGTCCCACTGTGGCCACAAGCTTGTCAAAAAAAGGTTCGGCAGCACTGAAATCGACAAACTGAGCTAAGGTCAATGCCAAAAGACAACCGATCAATGGTGGAAAGGTAAATAGTTTCTGGACCATAAATTTGGTATCGATGGATTGTCCGTCCTGAAGATTCGCTTTAAGCGCATTGATGATACCGGCAGTGGATAATAAAATAAATGTCGTTTGGTCACAAATAATGGCAATCGGCAATTGCGCTTCGCCAAAATAAGCCATAACCAAAGGAAAGCCGATGAATGAGGTGTTGCTATACCCGGCAGCCAGTTCCAGACTGCTTCTCGAGCGCTGCTTATAGGACTTCCGCTTACAATACCATTCCATAAATAACCAACTGCCGGCCCAAACCAAAACCGCCGAAAAAATTGGAAACAAGAGTTGTGACGACCATACAATCTTTGGAATATATTTAAAGGAAACTGCCGGAAGTGCAAAATAAAGTATCCAGGTATTGATGCCTTTATGTGCCTCACTGTGGATTAGCTTTGCCCTTCTTAACAGCATACCGGCAGCAATACAAAATACAATCATTATGAAGTTTACCATATTTTCCTTACAATTTTATACGACACAAAAATGCAATAGTGTCCTTGGGAAAAACATGTATAAATACATTATTTTTATGTACATTTAATACTATACAATTAAAGATCATGCGAAAGAGACAATTCGAGCCATTATTGATCAGCGAATTTGTGGAAGACACATTTCACCTACCCATGCACGAGCAAAATTATTATGAACTTGTTTATATACGCAGCGGACAGGGAAAACATGTCATCAATAAATTTGAATTGCATTATGAACGCGGTGATATTTTCCTAGTTAGCCCAGCAGACAAACATTATTTCAATATTCACGAAAAAACGCACTTTCTATTTATTCTTTTTACTGACAGCTATTTTTCACAACATCGACGGCAGCAAAAAAACTATACCTGGATTATGGATTTAATGAATGACAGAGGATTAAGAGAAAGTAAATTGCACATGACTGATCACGATCGTTTGATTTATTCTCATTTATTGGAAGCTGTACGGTTATACTGCATTACCGCAGCCAACCAAACCTCGCCTTGGCTTTTCGATCAACTGGTTGCGATCTTCGGCCGTTATAAAGAAATATCAGAAACACAGCGTATGCCAGAGTCACATACATTCCACATAGACAGCGCTATCACCACTTATATCCACCAGCATATCTTTACACCGGAGTATCTTCAGATAAAAACGATTGCCCAAAAATTTAATATATCCCCAACTTATTTTGGCATTTATTTCAAGAAAAACTTTGGCAGTAGCCTAAGGGACTATATCAATATGTACCGCATCGAATTAATTGAACATCGGCTTAAGTCCACGGCATATACACTTAAGCAGGTTGCCGAAGAGCTGGGCTTTGTTGATGAGAGCCACTTATCGCATTTTTACAAGCGTACCAAAGGTTACAGTCCCAAGGCCTATCGACAGCGACAGGCAAAATGACAGCTTGCTACCGCTGGCAGTCATACAACAAACAAAAGACAGTCGCTATTATGCAACATGATCAATTTTTAGGAGGTAACACACTATAGAACTTCAGTCCCCTTTCTTCAAACTGTTTATAGAGAATAACTAATACATCATTTTTAAAAGAAGAGGCATTAGCCGCGAAATTCACCCAACAGGAAACACTTAAATAAATCATTTCTTCACTGATGTCCTGTACACTGATACCGCTATCTCTTTCCTTAACGAAATGTGGACTCGCCGCCATTGCATCTTTGATCCACTGTTTCGCCTGATCGAGGTTTGCTTTCCGGTCAATATGCAGGACAAAACTTGTCTTACTATACTCCTGCGATAATGTCCAGTTGACGACCCTACCCGACAATAGGTCCCCGTTAGGAATAATCACATCCGCTCCGTCGGCGGTCTTCAGTACGCTCGCACGGATGCCGATCTCTTTCACCCGCCCTTTTTTATCAGCCAGTTCAATCTGGTCTCCTACACGAAAAGGTTTATCAAAAACCAAGATAATTCCGGACACGAAGTTATTGATGATATTTTGCATACCCAAACCTATTCCCACACTCAATGCCCCAATGACTACGGTAAGTTTATCCAGGCTCATCCCTAAGGCTGAGATAGCCATAAAAAAGCCGATCAGGATAATTGCCAGACGGAACAACGGAAACAGCGTCATCTTTTGATTATAAGCCTGGCTTATTTGACCATCTTCGCCCCCCAGTACAATGAGACTGATATTTTTTTGAAACCAATTCGCAACAAGCAATAGCAGTACCGCAACAACGAGATTACCTAAAGTAAAGGAGATACTACCGATGCTACGTACCTTTCCAAAAAATGTCTCGCTCAGTCTCAGTAAAGTCTCAATAAACTGTAGGTTATTTGCCAGCACAATAACAGCCAACAGGATACATACAATCCGAAGGACCTGGGTGATGATTGCCAGAGTTCGTTGTTCATTGAAACGCATCCAAAACCCAGCAACCAAGCGATCTTTTTTGAACTGGTTGCGGACGTCTAATTTGATCATGTCGGCAAAATATTGCAATGTAAACGACTGCACCAAACCTACAGCACAGGCTATGCTAAAACTCCGCGAGTGTTCCACATGTCCAATAACGTTCAAGGTAATGGCAGTAATATTTAAAATGGCAAATACCACATAGATAAAATTGCTGATATATCCCGGACTTTCTGGGTTATTAATCCGCCGCTTGGTATAACTGACCAACCCCAATGCGATTAGATTAAAGCCAATACAGATAACACGCAAAAACAGGTCATCACTCACAATCATATTGACAAAGACATCCAATAAATAAAAGATGATCAGAATAAGCGCGATCTTACGTTGCTGTCCAGTCATTTTATGTCTTAGCAAATACATAAAGATCAACATGATCAGCAGCTGGGAGGCCTGTAAGATGAAAGTCGGTGTAAAGAAATTAACAAAAGGCAGTAGGGTGAATAAGAAAATAACAGTTTTCCCAACAATGACATCAATGGCGAGCTTATTGGACGGATCATTTTGCTTCAGTACATAGGCTACCCGTACAATCCAATACGAATAAGCCAGTCCCAGCACAATCAACAAAATCCGGCTCGCCCAATCCGTGCGATTGACATATTTGTCGATGGATTTATTATTGCTATAGTTACTGCGTATATTATCTAATATAACATCTTTGGAAATACTTGTTGTATTTGCCTTCCAAATCGAACTTTTGCTTGCAGCAGCCTCAGGCTTCTTAGACGCAGCTTTTGTCTCAGTAACGAGATCCAATCGATTGAGATGACGCTGATTCTTCACGATCAGTTCATCGATGGTGCGATTGATCATTTCCAGCGAATCCATTTTGGAGGACAACTTTAGCCCGGCACTGCTCAGGTATTGATATGCCCTTGCGTGATTACTGGCACTGATATCATAACGATTGACAATATTACGGATCTGATCTTGCGTACTGCTTAAACTGTTGGAATAATTTGCAATACTGCCTTTAATGGACTTAAGCTGCCTAATCTCTTCAGAAATCGCATTTTTTAGCAGCGCAACAGAATCTTTTGCCGAACTGGCGCTGGTCGCAGCATAAGAGTTGGATTTTTCATTTAACTGCGCGACAAACTCCGCCATAGAGGCGGTACGGATATTGGACAAAAATGTCAAATTCACCTTCCGTATGTCGTTACGCAACGAATCGTTCCCGGCTCTGGTCGAGTCTATACCAGCTCTTCTATTTAAACCAGTATGCGACATTGACCTGTCGGTATTTGCCCCTCTTCTTATCTGAACCGAGTCTTGCCCAATAGCATACAACTGCAATGTCAATAGGCCCATTACAAAAACAATGAAATACTTCATGCTGCTTAATTTCATACCCCAATGTGTTAATCTCTTTCAATAATAAGCTACGTTCACTGCTTTAGCACTGCAAAATGTGGTGCCGGGGAACTGAGCGAATTATTATTCCGACAAAAATAACTTATCTCAGCCTAAAATCGTATAGCATCCGATAATTTAAGTTCCTCCAGACGCTTGACTTTATCATCACGGTAAAACAGATTCATGGTCTCAAAGGGGATCAACTTTAAATCTTTGTTGACAATATGTACGCAGGATTTTTTGACCGAACGCACATCGAAATCATAGGCATCCATAAAATTCATAATTATGATGCGGAAAAGATTATCATAATCTAATTCGGGAGCACATACATCAGGTAGGCAGCAAAGCAATTGATTGACTTTTGGTTTTACTTTATCCACCGAAATACCGGTACTGAAAATATCGAGCAGCTGCATCTGGACCCCTGTATCCTGCTCATAAACAATGGTGTTGCGCGACTGATTGTTCAAGAGTATCGCTGGATCAATATGCCTTGTTAGCGGAATCCTTTCATCACCGATCTTAAGTACATAGCCCATGGCCAGCGCATCTGGATTACAGGGAACCGGAATGATATCATGTGGATTCAACAATGGGTATTGGTCCAGGATTTCCTGTCTGACTTCGGTCAGTGTCATTTTGTGCTGCTGGGCATCCGCCGCATTTCTACCCGCAATTTCCACGGGCTGGAACGTCACCCCACGTACGCAGCGCTGGCTTAAAGCAAAGTCCAGTATTGCTCCGATCTCGTCATCGTTGGTTCCTTTTTCCAGCACCACCACCAGCGTAGTACTTAGGTTTAGCGCATTGAGTTTTTCAATCGCTTTTTTTCGTACATCCGCTAGATCCTTCCCCCTAAATTTCTCCAGCACGGACGGCCGGAAAGAATCAAATTGGAGATAAATTTCAAATTCCGGCGCATAGGTGGCCAGCTCTTCAGCAAATCCGGGGTCATTCGCAATGCGGATACCATTGGTATTCAGCATGAGATGCTTAATCGGCTTTGTTTTGGCAATATCCAGGATCTTAAAAAACTCAGGGTGAATGGTCGGTTCTCCCCCGCTGATCTGAACCACATCGGGCTCTCCCTCGCTTTCGACAATCTTATCAAACATACGTTCGATCTCTTCCAGTGAACGATGCCTTCCATAATGCGGTGAAGACATCGCGTAGCAGGTGGGGCAGGTCAGATTACAGCGGTCAGTCACTTCCACAATAGAAAGACAGCTATGCTGTTCGTGATCAACACATAAGCCACAGTCATAGGGACAGCCAAAATGAACTTCCTTATCAAATTTCAAGGGCGTCTCAGAAGCTTTGTTGTAATTCCGGATATTTTTATAATATTCAACATCCGTCGCGATCAGCGTCTTGAAAAAACCATGATCAGGGCAATTCTTGGTCATAAAAACCTGCTCATCTTCGATGATAATTTTCGCCCCAACACGGGAAAGACAGGTCGGGCACAGACTAATGGTATAATCGTAATAGGTATAATTTCTGACTGGCATATATTCTATCCTTGTTAACTTAATGCTATTCCGCAGGCGATCCCACCCGCTATCATTGCTCCAATTCCGCCCAATAGCACTTTAAGCCAAGGATTAACATTGAATGTAGAGGCTTTATTATTGGATTTCATAATCGAACCAATGATAATGACCAGAAGTGCTATTCCGATGACTACAGCTCCTCCAAACAGTAAAAACAAGCCCAAAAAAGCCGTGTTTTCCGAACCAAATGACCCTTCGAGTAAATACATAATTTAGACCTTCCTTTCTATATGCGTATTGTTCAATAAATAAATATAATAAATTATCACGACAAGACAGGTAATTTGTATGGTACTCAGCCCCAAAAGGATTATTGCTCTTGGCTTGATAAAATCCAATAAAAAGCGGAAACTGAAATAGCTGAACATGAAAAATTGAAACAGTAAGCCATTTTGAAATATAAATTTTCGTTTAAACCACTGCAGGGAAATAAACAATAATGCCAAAAATGCAATTTCGTACAAAGCAACCGGATGCCTGCGATAGGCATCACCGAGGTACATCCCCAAGGGGCAATCTGTGGGTAAGCCGTAGGTCTGCTCAAATACCCCGGTATAAAAACATCCGATCCGCCCGATCATAATGGCTAAAATTAACGGAAAGACCATACGATCGCCGGTGCTCTCTTTCTTGCCCATCATTTTTTTCATCAGTTCTACTCCAATCAACCCGCCAGCCAAGCCGCCTACAATCGTATTGTTCAGCCAGATATAACGCCATTTACTGACAGCATGCATCAGTTCCTCCGGACGCTCAAGTGATCCGATGAAATGGGATCCGATTAGTGCACCTATAGCTGCAGCAATGACGATTAAAAGTGAATTTGTATGCCCTAAGCTCTCCTGATCTTTCCATTTTAGCAACTGATAATAGCGCATGCCCATAAACATCCCCAAACCTTCCATAAAGGGATGCAGGAGAAACGTCTTACCAAACAAATCAATAGTGACCGGAAATTCGATTGCAATTAGCATAAGCAAGTATACAAAAGACAATTCAGATATCTATAGCCGAAAAAACAAAAGCCGGTTCAATTGAACCGGCTTTATATCCACATTTTGTACAGCAGCCTATAATTGGTCGCTGTAAACAAATCTGATTTCTTCCCTCAAATTATAACGGGAGGCCATTACCTCGCCGTAGGCGCCTGCGGAACGGATAGCAATCAAATCACCACGTTTTGAAACAGGCAAAGGCACTTCCTTTCCAAAACAATCCGAAGATTCACAGATTGGCCCTACTACATCATAGTTTAAGGCTTCTGTCGCTGTACCTTCACTGATATTCTCCATTTTATGGTAAGCCTGATACAAGGCCGGGCGCATCAATTCAGTCATACCCGCATCCAGGACCAAAAAGTTTTTCTTTACGCCATTCTTAACATATAATACACGGCTCACCAAGCTTCCGCATTGAGCAACTAAGGCCCGCCCCAATTCAAAATGGACTTCCTGATGTGGCTTACGTTCAAGGAAACGGTCAAAAATATCAAAATAGGCCTCAAAATCCGGAATCGGATTGCCATCTGGATTTTTATAATCTATCCCAAGTCCACCACCAACGTTCAACACACGAATCTGTGTACCGCGTTCCTCAAACCAGTTTTTCCACTCATTAACTTTTACACACAGGCTTTTGAATACCGTCATGTCTGTAATCTGGGATCCTACGTGGAAATGTAAACCTACCAATGCTATAAAGTCACATTTCTTAAGCACAGCCGCACATTTCTCCAGATCTGCATTTGGAATACCAAATTTGTTCTCGTCGAGTCCTGTTGTAATATAATGGTGGGTATGTGCATCCACATTGGGGTTAATACGTAATGCCACATTGGCCTTCACCCCCTGCTTTGACGCCAATTCGTTAATGACTTCAAGTTCCTGAATAGATTCTACGTTGAAAGCAAAAATATTTTGCGCCAGTGCGTAGTTGATCTCCTTATCCGATTTTCCAACACCAGCGAAGGTGATATGCTGTGGTTCAAAACCACATTCAATCGCCTTTTTCACTTCATTTCCACTCACACAGTCCGCGCCAAAACCGATCTGGCGGATCGCTTTTAACAACACATCGTTAAAATTGGCTTTCAATGCATAATGAACATGGAATCCTCTTTTATGAGAAGCCGCATAAGCTGCTTCCAAGGTTTTGTTTAACACGGCCAGGTCGTAGTAATAAAACGGCGTTTCTTTTTCTGCAAATTTTGCCGCTATAGCTGTATTTATCATATAAAACCTTCTTTCTTAAAATAAACGATTATGCAATGAACGTAAAGCCTCTGTTTTATGATCCGAATTCAAAAGAATAGATACATTAAAATCTGAACCACCGTAAGAAATCATGCGAACCGGCAAATGTTTCACAGCATCAAGTACACGAGCAGCATAACCATGGCTGTTCAAACCAAAGTCACCCACCACACAGACAATTGTCTGATCGCCGTCTACGGTAACAGATCCAAAGTCTTCTACTTCCTTAATGATATCGGCTAAGTTTGTTGTATCATCGATCGTTAATGAAACGGCGACTTCCGAAGTCGTAATCATATCAATCGGTGTTTTATAACGTTCAAAAATCTCAAAAACACGACGGAGGAAACCGTAGGCAAGTAACATCCGTGATGAATGAATATGAATGGCGGTGATACCATCTTTTGCAGCGATTGCCCGAATACAGCCTTTTTGCGCACCATCTTTGCTAATTAATGTTCCTTTAGCATTTGGTTCCATCGTGTTCAACAGACGTACGGGCACATTATATTTCTGTGCAGGAAATACCGATTGCGGGTGTAATATCTTCGCGCCAAAATAAGCTAACTCAGCTGCCTCATCAAAGCTAAGATGCGCGATCGGTGTTGTCCCTTTGACAACACGTGGATCATTGTTATGCATTCCGTCAATGTCTGTCCAGATCTGCACTTCATCGGCACGGATCGCTGCACCTATCAATGAGGCGGTGTAGTCCGATCCGCCACGGCGCAGGTTATCAATTTCACCAAATGAATTTCTACAGATAAATCCTTGTGTAATAAACAGTGTATTCTCCGGATACTGGGTCAAAATGGAACTCAATTTTTCCCCAATATATTCGACCATTGGCTCATTGTCCTCATCGATTTTCATAAAATCCAATGCTGGCAATAAGACAGATTTTACCCCAATTTCATTAAGGTAAAAATGCCATAATGCAGTAGACATCAATTCACCTTGCGCCAAAATAATTTTTTCTTCAATCGGCGTAAACAGTTCGTTCGCTAGACTCGAAATCAGGTTAAAATGATAGTCGATCAATTCCTTCCCGTTTTTATAACCGGCTTCAGTATTAAAAAGTTCCTTAATAAGGTCTTCGTACTTGTCCTTGTGCTTCTTGATCAAATCCTTAGCCTCGTCCTTCTTACCTGCTGCGTAAGCCTGACCAATTTCCACTAAAGCATTTGTCGTTCCAGCTACCGCGGACAACACAACGATCTGACGTTCCGAAGGGTTTACAATATCCAACAACCCTTTGATACGTACTGCACTTCCTACTGAAGTACCACCAAATTTTAAAACTTTCATACTAAAGTTACAATTATTAAATTTCTGTGTGCCAATATAGGCAATTCATGAATGTATATTAAAAAAAATGCGGCACAAAATCATGAAAGTTTTGTGCCGCATATATTTATTCTATGCGGAAGAACTACTTCTTCAAGTTTTCGATCAGTAAACCGGCCAATTCTTCGCCGATTCTTTCCTGTGCTTCATTTGTCGCCGCACCGATATGTGGTGTCAACGAAATCTTTGGATGTTTTAAAATTTCCTCACGCGGAGTCGGTTCGTTGTCGAAAACATCTAAACCAGCAAATGCAACTTTACCGGCATCCAATGCCTTCACCAACTCCAATTCATCGATAACACCACCTCTGGAAGCATTCACCAAGCCAACACCATCTTTCAGTAGTGGGAATTCCGCAGCACCGATTGCCGGTTTATCCAAGAATGGCACATGTAATGAGATAAAATCTGAAACTTTCAACAAGTCATTCATTTCTACCTGTTTGATCGGAACCTCTACCTGGATACCTCCGGAAAGATCAATCGTTAAACCTTTCGGGCCTTCAAATAGATCCGTATAAATGACATCCATTCCCAGGCCGATGGCGATTTTGGCAACTTCACGGCCGATACGGCCAAAACCTACAATACCGATTGTTTTACCGCGAAGCTCAGTTCCAGCACCATAAGCTTTTTTCAACGCGCCGAACTTCGTATTTCCTTCAACAGGCATCTTCCGATTAGCATCATATAAAAAGCGTACACCATTCAAAAGGTGAGCAAAAACCAATTCAGCTACCGATAAAGAAGATGCAGCTGGTGTATTCACAACGGCAATACCTTTTGAACGCGCGTATTCCACGTCAATATTATCCATTCCTACACCACCACGACCGATTACTTTTAAATTCGGACAGCCATCGATCAATGCCTGACGAACTTTAGTTGCACTACGTACAGTAATCGCGTCATAGGCTGGCAGCTTTTCAGCCAACTCATCCTGAGGGATATGGTTTGTATCTACAGTATGACCGGCATCTTCCAACATTTTCTTTCCTAGTGGATCAATACCGTCATTTGCTAATATTTTCATCCTTTGTAATTATTTATGGCTACAGGTTGCTCACTGTATAATGCATTCCTGACAGCCGGTTTAAATGTTAAGTGATAAAACGACCTTTGTTACAGATCAACGATTGGATCTCCACGAAACCGGTCTATTTCATCAGCATATTTAATCGATTAGACTATTTGTGTGTATCTTCAAATTCCTTCATGGCGTCAATCAAAGCATTGACGCTGCTCAATGGCAAAGCATTGTAAATCGACGCTCTAAAACCACCTACCGAACGGTGTCCTTTAATACCAATCAGATTACGTTCTTTCGCTAAAGCCAGGAACTCCGCTTCCAGTTCAGGTGTATCCATCACAAAAGTCACATTCATACGCGAGCGGTCCTCCACAGCGGCAGTACCTTTAAATAAAGGATTACGATCAATCTCATCGTATAGTGCACGTGCTTTAATAATATTTTCCTGTTCCAAAACAGCGACACCACCTTTTGCTTTTAACCAACGTAGGTTTAACATCGAAACAAAGATGGAGTATACCGGTGGCGTATTGTACATGGATCCACCATTGATGTGCAACTGATAATCCAACATCGACGGCAGTACACGACCTGATTTACCCAAGATATCATCCTTTACAATAGCCAGTGTCACACCAGCAGGACCCATATTTTTTTGCGCTCCGGCATAAATCAAATCATAATCTGCGACATTGATCTCACGGGAAAAAATATCGGAAGACATATCCACGACCACTGGTAAATCTGTAGCTGGCTTTTCAAAAACTTCAGTACCATAAATCGTATTATTCGACGTATAGTGAAAATAAGCAGCATCGGAAGGGATTGAATATCCTTTTGGTATATAAGAATAGTTTTTGTCTATCGACGAAGCTACAACATCTACTGAACCGAATTTCTTTGCTTCTTTTAACGCCTTTGTTGCCCAAACACCTGTATCCAAATACGCAGCTTTACCGCCTTCAGGTAAAAGGTTGAGTGGAGCCATTGCAAATTGCAGACTTGCCCCGCCTTGCAAGAAAAGAATCGAATATCCTTGTGGTACGGCTAATAATTCTCGTACTAACTGAGTCGCCTCATCGATCACTGCTTCAAACTCTTTGGAACGGTGAGAGATCTCTAAAATTGATAAACCTGTGTTGTTAAAATCAATTACAGCTTCTGAGGCTTGTTGAAATACTTCCTTTGGCAGAATACATGGACCTGCTCCAAAATTATGTTTCATTGATGTTATAGTTTGTTGGATTGCTCGTTCTGAACCCTAGTGGAGCAATCTGTTGTTTTAAAAACCAAAGGTAAAATAAAATTATATATTTTTCAACTATTCTGTTTTTTTATTGAAAATTTACAAAATTCTGAATCATTTCAATAAAAATATTACACAAATCAATCCCCATTGGTTATTAAAATAATCAAAGAAGAAGCACTTTCCAGGCCATATCTAATTGATTATCTTGCAAATACTGCTTTGCCTTTAACTGTAGGTGGACATTACGGGAAGAATGGTCCCCGATAAAGGCGTTTAACAATTCGTAAATTTCCGGCATCGTTGTAATCTCGTCCACCTCCATTGCTGTTGGTAATCGGTCTATCAGAGCCAGTTTAATTTTATCGTCTGTACTCAAGACGGTGGATTCTTTTACAAAAGGCGGAAGTTGATCGTAGTCCATAAAAAAAGCAGAAATTTTAGTCAAATTTCTGCTTAATATCTTAAAAAAGAAAATTCTTATAATTTTTCGATGATCCGATCAGCAAATTCGCTGGTTTTCACCAAGATAGCATCGTCCATCAGGTTATAAAAGTCGACAGTGACCGTTTTTGCGATGATGGTGTCTCCAAGCGCCCGCACAATTGCCGCTGCGGCTTCTGTCCAGCCCAAGTATTCAAACATCATGACACCACTCAGGATAACGGATGAAGGATTCATGGTATCTGTATTCGCAAATCGGGGTGCCGTACCATGGGTTGCTTCAAAAACGGCATGTCCGGTTTTAAAATTGATATTGGCTCCTGGAGCAATACCTATCCCACCGACCATAGCTGCCAGTGCATCAGAGATATAATCTCCATTTAGATTTAAGGTTGCCACCACCGAAAAGTCACGCGGGTTAAGGAGGATCTGTTGCAGGAAATTATCTGCAATAATATCCTTAATCAAAATTTTACCAGCAGCGAGCGCATCTTTTTGTTCCTGATTGGCAACAGCTTCACCTTTCTCGGCTTTGGTTCGCTCCCATTGCCCCCAAGTATAGGTTTTGTCCGCAAACTCCGTTTCGGCAACCTCGAAGCCCCAGATTTTGAAGGCCCCTTCCGTGTATTTCATAATATTCCCCTTATGCACAATCGTGACCGAGGGTAGTGCATAATGGATAGCATGTTCTATAGCCGCACGAACCAAGCGTTTGGACCCTTCTTCAGAAACCAGCTTGACCCCCACGCCCGTAGTACTCGAAAAATTGTAGTCTATATCAAGCTCATCGTGCAGAAAATCCTGTAGTTTATTGGATTCGGCACTTCCCGCCTGAAACTCGATACCGGCATAGATATCTTCGGTATTTTCGCGAAAGATAACCATATCCACATATTCAGGATGTTTGACCGGAGAGGGTACCCCCTCGAACCATCTTGTCGGCCGCTGGCAGACATACAGATCCAGATCCTTGCGTAAGGCCACATTCAATGAGCGTATGCCGCCCCCAACAGGTGTGGTCAAAGGGCCTTTTATTCCAACCAAATATTCGCGCAATATATCCAGTGTAGCTCGGGGCAACCACTCACCGGTTTCATTAAATGCTTTCTCCCCCGCCAAAACTTCCTTCCAGTTAATTTTTCGCTGCCCATGATAAGTCTTTTCCACAGCTTTATCAAAAACACGCACGGCTGCATGCCATAGATCGGGACCTATACCATCACCTATGATAAAAGGAATTGTTGGGGAATCCGGAACCTGTAAGGTTCCATTGTTGGACATTGTAATCTTATTTGACATAAATCTGTGTTTTGTGCGGATAGCAACTATCCTTTATTAAACATATTTCCAATCTCTTTGCTAATCTTGCGGAATATCGGAGCTGCTTCAACATCTTCATATTCGTCGATGTGGGCATTCTCTATCCTACTAGGAAACACCAAAACAAGGTTTTCGTTTGCATAGATCCCCTCTAATTTTTTCGCCACACCGTCCAGTGAATCACGGTACGAAACTTCGCCATTTCGTGCAGATACAAAAATGAACATGGAATCCTCTTCTTTAAACGCTTTTAGCCCCTGTAGATTATCCCAGTCGTCATAATGTTTAAAAGCAACTGGCACAGAGTTTTTAATTTCAATAAGATGCGCTTCAATAGCAGCTGCAGAACGCGTATCTACCACAAAAGAGATCGGAACGGACAATTCCTGCGCCAGTTTAATCACCTTCTCCAGCCAGTACTCAAAACCAAACTCCGCTTCACACATCGGTGGTGCAAATACCACAATGGACTTATTGGAAATAAAAGGCTTTTTAAAGTGGCAGAGCATCACATTGGCGGAGGTTCTATTGAGTATACTTTCCGTTTTTTCGCCGACAAATTTATCCATAAAGTTCGCCGCACTTGGCCAACCAAGCACGATACAATTTGCAGAAACCTCCTTTGCTGATCGGGCCACGCCACTGGCAATGTTTAAATCGATGGTTGCACTGATATTCACATTGGTCTCTGATCCAGAAGCATACCGTACCATACTATCCAGATTTTTGCGTGCTTTGCTCATATTCAGCTGTGCCTGCTCATTATCTTTTACCACGGAAACGATATTCACAGGATAGGTACACTTTTTACTCTTGATATAGGTAGAGAAGTCAAGAATAGGTTCCATATTGTCCATATTCGCAATAGAAATCAATATATTTTCATCTTTCTCCTTGACCACATCAATATGTTCTTCATCCTGTTCCCCATCCATAACCACTTTTCTGGAAGCATTCCCCGTCACAATGGTTGCGACAATGCAGGTTACCAGGATCAATAAAATCGTACCGTTCAGGACATTTTCGTCAATGATTCCATTTTTATACCCGACCATAATCACAGCCAGGGTCGCGGCAGCATGGGCGCTGCTCAAACCAAAAATCAGGTTACGTTGCCCGCGGCTGTACTTAAATATTTTCTGTGTTAACCAGGCTGCCACATATTTTCCTACTATTGCGACGATGGTCAAGGTACCTGCAATAATTAATGCCTGAGGTCCTTTTAAAATAACGCTTACATCCACAATCATACCTACTGAGATAAGGAAAAATGGAATAAAAATAGCATTCCCGATAAACTCGATACGATTCATCAATGCAGATGAATGTGGAATCAATTTATTTAGTGCCAGACCAGCCACAAAGGCTCCGATAATAGGTTCCAATCCCGCAATTTCCGCAAGAAAGGCTGCGAAAAATACCACGGAAAGTACAAAAATATAATTCGATGTCTTTTCGCTTCCGAGCCGCTCAAAAAACCACTTTGCTATCCGCGGAATAATACCGAACATAATGAAGAGGAATATGGCAAAGGAAATCCCTAAGGTGACCCAAAATTCATTTCCGATATTACCTTGTGAAACTCCTGTAATAACAGCCAATATAATCAGCACCGCCGTATCGGTCAGGATCGTCCCCCCGATCGTAATTGCCACAGCCTCCATCTTGGAAATACCATAACTGTTCACAATGGGATAAGACACCAACGTATGCGTAGCAAACATACTCGATATCAAAAGACTCGCCAGGACATCATAACCCAACAAGAAATGACAAACGGGATAACCTATACTTATGGGTACAATAAAAGTAAAAAAACCAAACAGCAAACTTTTGTTCTTGGTCTTTTTAAATTCATTCATATCCAATTCCAGACCAGCAATAAACATGATATACAAAAGTCCGATGGTAGAAAACAGATTAATTGCAGAGTTTTTCTCCAACCAATTTAATCCATGTGGCCCAATAATAACACCAGATATAATCAAACCGATAATGCCTGGCACCTTAATCGGCCGGAGGACAATAGGGGAAAGTAGGATAATAAAGAGTACCAGTGAAAAAATAAGTACGGGATTCTGTAAAGGCGCTTCGAAAGCGTGGGAAATATGCTCAAAAGTTTTATTCATATGTGCTCGTATGCTATCGGTAAAATATGTCCGCTTATTTTTCGTCACTCAGCGAAAAACAGCTAACAGCTCTAAAAATACGATTTTTCCAGTAAAACGCGGCTTAAAAAAGGGCCTACTTAAAAGAAATTGCTTTTATCGGACTAATCTTAGTGATCAACATCGAAGGAATAAACAAGGAAACCATCCCTATAAATACCACAGCGAGATTCACTAAAATAACGTCAGACCAATAGAGTTTAACAGCAACATAGGAGATATAGTAGGTCTGCTCATCCAGTTTGAAAAAATGGGTATAATCCTGTAGAAAATAAAAGCTCAGGCCGATCAGGTTTCCAATCAGCAGACCAAGGCCGATCAGGTACAGTGCGCTATACATAAATACCCGTCGTATACCTGCATTATGGTAACCTAAGGCTTTCAAAATACCAATCATGGATGTCCTTTCAAGGATGGTAATCAGCAAAGCCGAAATCATATTGATAATGGCCACCACAGTCATCAATATAAAAATAATTTTGGTATTCATATCCAACAGGTCCAACCACTGGAAAATGTCAGGCACCTGATCTTTGATATTGATTGCCTGCATATCAATGGGCAACATGTCTTCAATTTTACGGGTTGTCTGCTGCAGCTGGCTGAAATCCTTGATCCGAATCTCATAGCCACCAACCTCATTATCATCCAGATTGCTTAATTTCCGAATGACATTCAAAGATCCGATGACATATACCTTATCAAGTTCCTCGGAGCCTGTATTAAAAATCCCCTTAATGACAAACTTGCGCTTACGGATAGGCTCCTGCACGAAATACATGATAAAGTCGTCACCCACTTTCAATAATAGGCGATCTGCCAGATATTTTGAAATTAGAATCTGATTATCTTTATTTTCAGATTTAAAGTCTATGGTATTGCCTTCAAGCAGCATATTTTTTATAGGCTGCTGATCGTACAGCGAATCAATTCCCTTTAAAACGACACCTTCCACTTCGTCATTCACATTGATAATCCCTGCTTTTGTTGCAAATGGATTAATGGAATACACTTCCGGGTCTGCCAATATAGCTTTATGGAGCTGGGGTGTCAGGGCAATTGGGGAATTCTCATATGACTTATTGAGATCATAACGCAGAACCAATACATCGGCAAAAAAGCCACGTTGTTTGCTAATGATCTCTCCCTTAAATCCCCGCAAAACCGCAATAGATATGATAATGGCAGCAATGGCTAACGCAATTGCACCTATTGTAACACGGACGATCAACTTGGAGAAAGTCCGTTTACCTGAAAATGCTATTCGATTTGCTAAAAAATAAGGAAAATTCAAGCTTTCAATATATTTATGTAACTTCGCAAAGTTATAAAAATTTGTTATTCACAAAACTTTAATAGCAAATTATTAGCGCTTTCGCAGATGATTTTTATCATCCCAATGATTTATTTGATTTTAAGGAATTTACAAAAAACAGACCTCTTATGCGTATTATTTTCATGGGCACCCCTGACTTTGCTGTTGCTTCCCTTGAAGCGCTCATCCAATCTGGCGAACAAGTCGTTGCTGTAGTCACCGTACCCGATAAGCCAGCGGGTCGTGGGCAAAAAATACATGAATCAGCCGTTAAAATATACGCAGGGCAACATCATATCCCGGTACTTCAGCCGGTCAAACTCCGCGACGAGGCCTTTCTCGCCGAGCTCAAAAGTTATCAAGCGGATCTTCAGGTCGTAGTAGCGTTCCGTATGCTACCCGAAGTTGTCTGGAACATGCCAAGATACGGCACTATCAATGTCCATGCCTCCTTACTCCCTCAATACCGCGGGGCGGCTCCGATCAATCATGCCATTATGAACGGTGAACAGGAATCTGGGGTAACTACCTTTTTGTTGCAGCATGAAATTGATACGGGAAATATATTGCTCGCCGAAAAAGTTGCTATCAGTGATACGGATACAGCCGGAGACCTTCACGACAATTTGATGCATGCCGGAGCTAAAACATTACTTCGCACCCTACAGGAGCTGAAAGCGGGAAATCTGCAACCTAAAAGTCAAGACGACATCGTGGCAAACGAACCGTTAAAACATGCACCGAAAATTTTTAAAGAAGATTGCAAAATCAATTGGGACCAGCCCACAAACGTTGTTTATAACTTTATACGCGGACTTAGCCCCTATCCAACGGCGTTCACGCTATTAAATGATAAAGTATTAAAAATATACAAAACAGAAAAAGAGCAAAGAGCTACCGATGCTGCTCCGGGAACAATAGAGACAGACCAAAAAAACTATTTAAAGTTTGCAACACAGGATGGCTATATCAGTGTAACGGAACTTCAATTGGAAGGTAAGAAAAAGATGAATATAGTAGACTTTTTAAAAGGCTATAGATTCTAATTTTTCTCATCATCACCATCGTAATATTGCAACAGGTCACCAGGCTGGCAGTCTAGCGCTTTACATATTGCTTCAAGTGTATCTAATCGCAATGCCTTAGCCTTTTGATTTTTTATGATTGAAAGATTAGAAAGGGTGATCCCTACGCTGTCACTCAATTGGTTAAGCGACATTTTTTTTTCTTTCATTATTTTATCCAAATGAATTAAGATTGGCATATTATAATTTTTATTCCTTTAAATTTATTTACTGTCTCTTGTAAAACAAAACATATATCTTTTTGTTTTATCATAAAATTATCATTTTAAAATAAATTCGAAGAATACGTTTTACGTAACATATCTGATATCATTAGATAAATTACTTGAGAATATAAAAAAATAAAATTTGTTAGCGCTTTAAATATCAATCAGTTGAATATTACGGCCGCAATTGAGGAAGAAAAACAATTTTAAATGGAATAGTTTTTGATGGTGTAAAATGAAGGTTTGCAAAATCATAACTCATTATAGATGAGAGGTTAGATAATCTATTTTCCATTAATAATTCAAAAATTTTTCGTATTTTCGCAAACATTTCTTAGAGAGGAGAATTAATAAAAATTAATGAGACAGCTCAAAATTACACAATCTATCACCAATCGTGAGTCCCAGTCTTTGGACAAATACTTACACGAAATTGGTAAAGTAGACTTAATTACAGCAGAAGAAGAAGTAGAATTAGCACAGCGCATCCGCGAAGGCGACCAAGTTGCCTTGGAAAAATTGACTAAGACCAACCTTCGTTTCGTAGTATCAGTAGCAAAACAATATCAAAATCAAGGATTGACCTTAGGTGATTTAATCAATGAAGGCAACCTGGGCTTAATTAAAGCGGCTAAACGTTTTGACGAAACAAAGGGTTTTAAATTTATTTCTTATGCCGTTTGGTGGATTCGCCAATCTATTCTTCAAGCAATTGCTGAACAATCACGTATCGTGCGTCTGCCATTGAACCAAGTAGGTTCTTTAAGCAAAATCAGTAAAGCTTTCTCAAAACTAGAACAAGAATACGAGCGGGAACCATCTCCAGAAGAATTGGCAGATATCCTTGAAACTACAGTGGACAAAGTTTCGGATACGTTAAGTAATTCTGGACGTCATGTATCTATGGATGCACCTTTTGTTCAAGGTGAAGAAAACACACTCTTGGACGTTTTGGAAAACCATGATCCAGACACCGATAGTTCCCTAATTGATGAATCTCTGTCAGAAGAAATCAAGCGATCATTGGCAACGTTAACAGAAAGAGAACGCGAAATTATTGTTCTTTTCTTTGGATTAGGATCCAACCACCAACTGTCGCTCGAAGAAATCGGTGAGAAATTCAATTTGACACGTGAGCGCGTGCGTCAAATTAAAGACAAAGCTCTTCAACGTTTGAGACACACTTCTAGAAGCAAAATCTTAAAATCTTATTTAGGTTAAAAAGATATTTATTGAAATTTTTGGTAATCCCAATCAGAGATGATTGGGATTTTTTGTTTGCAATAAGGGCTGCTTGCCTTTAGCAAACAGCCCTAGCCTACATTGATACCTGATCAATATGCTTTGCTATTTTGTGTCCGGCATTAAAATAAATTCGAAAAGCCGATCTTTCTTCAGATACTTCGCAGCGACATCCTGCACCGATTTAGGCGTAACTTTATTCAAGTTTTCCATTCGACGGGTGTATCTATTGATATCCAAGTCGTTTTGATAAGAACTGGAGATATAATTCAACCAATAGCCATTTTCACGTAAGCTTAATTCATTCTGTCTTTTTTGTTCTGCCACAAATTTTTTAATATCCACTTTGTCGGCACCCTGATCCTGAATCTTCTTTACCTCATCCAGCGCAGAACTAATCAATGGATCTGCTTTATCCACTGCTGAGCCAAAACCGATTGAAAATGAATAGCGTGCCTTAGGTAATTTACTGAAGCTAGCGCGGGCACCGACACCATAAACACCACCTTCTTTTTCACGCAGGCGTTCGAGCAACTTGATCGTCAATATACTTTCCAAAGCTTCCATATTGACATTTTCGCTTTCGCTGTAACTGTAATCGCCATAGTATGCCAATTGGGTGCTTGCTTTTTCCTCCTTGCCTTTGTGAACAATCACACGCTCGCCTTTAGTAGGTTCCAAAATATTCAAATCTTTGTAATTTTCTCCGCGTTTGATCGCAGGCAAGGAAGCAAGATAAGTTTCAATAAAGGGTTTAATCTGCGCTTCATCAAATGATCCTACAATAGTAAATACAAAATCAGAAGCATCTGCAAATCGCTCTTTATAAATTGCAAGCGCACGCTCACGGTCAATTTTTGAAAGTGTTTCCACAGTAGTGTTTTGTCTGCGGATATTATTCCCATAGAGCACTTCCTTCACTTTATCCGAAAAAACATTATTTGGGTTGCTCAATCTATTTTCCAACGACCCTTTTGCTCTGGTCATCGTACTTTGGAACACGTCAATATCCAAACGGGGTTCGGTAAAATAGCCATAAATTAATTCAAAAGCATTTTTCAAGCCCTCTTTGTCTGTGCTTCCCGAAATGCCCTCATAGCGTTCGGAAATATAGGGTGAAATTGAGACCTCTTTTCCAGCAAGGTATTTTGTCAGCTCCACATTGTTCATTTGCCCCACACCGCTTGCATCGACCAATGAGGAGGCATTCGAAGCAGAGAAATAGTCGGCGTCAGCATACAGCGAAGTTCCTCCAGGGCTGTAAGCCATAATCTGGATTTCGTCGTTTTTAAAGTCTGTAGGTTTTAAAATCACCTTCACGCCATTGCTCAATACCAATTCTTTTGCCTGTACAGCACCAATATCCTTGGAAGACAGGATCGATCCTTTAGTAGGTTCTTTGGAAAGCAAAGGAAGATTAGAGACCTTGTCCTCGTAAGCAGAAACCGGACTATCTTCGACCGCTTTTACCCATCCCAAAACGGCTTGTTCTGTAGGTAGGTTTGCCTTTTCCTTTTCTGGTCCCATAATCAAGATATCACGATTTAAATCGGTATAATATTTCTTGATCAGACCATTCACCTCTTCTAATTTCAAGGTGGGTAGCAACTGTTTCGTTAGGCGATAAGATGCTTCATTGCTCAAAGCCGGTTCATTGTCGATAAAATAGTTCAGATATCGGTTGACATAGTTATCCGATTTTTTCTTATCCCGTTCGATATAAGCCGTTTCATTCCCCTTCTTCATATCAGCAAGCGCACGATCCAGTTCTGTCTGCGTAAAACCGTATTTTTGGATACGTTCAAATTCCGTCAACATGGCCTTAAATCCAGATTCCAGCTCACCGGGCTTAGGCACGACCAATAAAGAGAAGGTGTTTAAATTAGAGACAAAATCACCAATGCTACCACCAGCTTGCATAAAAGGAGGATTCGGCTGCTGCATAAGTTCAGAGAAACGTCCGGCAATCATCTGGTTGAAAATATTTTTAAGCAGTTCATTACGGTAGTCTCCGATAGTCACGACCTTTTCTTTTTCATTTTTGATCAAGATCTGTGCGACGGTATAAGGTAACTCTGGATCTGAAATCGTCAAAAATTGATTTTTATTCAATAAATCAACCCGATACTCCTTGCGTGGCAACACCTTTTTCGGCATTTTCATGTCTGAAAATAACACTTTCACTTTTTCCTCAATTGCTTTGGGGTCAATATCACCTACAACAATAAGCGCCTGCAAATCCGGACGGTACCAATCCTGATGAAATTTACGTATCTCGGTGTAGGGAAAGGTTTTTAATATTTCCTCAGTACCAATAGGCAGACGTTTTGAATAAAGGGAGCCGTTAAGCAGCATTGGGAAATACTGATCTTGCAGGCGTTGTTGCACCCCTCTTCCACCGCGCTTCTCTTCCAAGATAACACCACGTTCCTTGTCAATTTCCTCGCCATCCAATAGCGCATCCTGTGCCCAATCACGCATGACCTGTAATCCATTTTTCAGTAATTCCGGATCATCGGATGGGATAGGTAATTGATAGACAGTCTGATCAAAGCTCGTGTAGGCATTCAGATCCGAACCAAATCGTACACCGGCTTTCTGAAGGTAATTAACAAGTTCATTTTTGGGAAAATGCTTCAAGCCATTAAAATTCATGTGCTCCAAAAAGTGCGCCAGTCCCAGCTGTTTTTCATTTTCCAGGATTGACCCCGCCTTCATACCTAAATACATGGTAACTCGTCCCTTAGGCTCTGTATTTTTGCGGATAAAATATGTAAATCCATTTTTCAGTTTACCGGTGACAACCTCATTGTCGAAAGGTAACTTTTGATTTAAGGCTAGACTATCCTGCGATAGAATAGCCCTGGCATGTGCCGTTAACGTGGTTGGCATTTTTGCTTCAACTCCATAAAATGTAGCGGGGAGTAAAAAGGCTAATGCAAGGGGTTTAATGAATTTCATACAAAAATTCTCTTTTTTTAGTCAGTTATTTTGTGCTAGTTGTTTATTAGGGTAAACGGGGCTCGAGACCAATTGTCCCGAGAAAATGGCTAAATACGGATAAATAATATCTTTAACATCCTGTATCGGATGGAACATTTCATCACTATTTGCTCATGGTTTGTAAAAAACAAGCTTAAAAATACAGAATATCTTTCGAAAAGAACAATAGTTAATTGTAATTTTGTTGCAAATGGATTTCAGCAACTGGCAGGTCATTAAAAAAGAATTCGAACATTTTTTAAAGTTCGAACGGGGTTTGAGCATCAATTCGATCGAGGCTTACCTCAATGATGTTTCTAAATTCCAGATCTATTGCGAGGACAATGGGCTTGTATTAAATAAAATCGTACGGAAAGATATTCAGGATTTTCTACAATGGTTACAGGAATTCAATATCTCACCATTCACACAATCCCGTTTAATATCAGGACTAAAAACCTTTTTTAGCTTTCTGGTCATTGAACATGACCTGGATAATAATCCAACTGAATTGCTACAAGCGCCACGCTTAGCGCGGAAACTCCCCAGTGTACTGAGTATCCATGAGATTGATCAACTGATAGCAGCTATCGATCTTTCATCCACCGAGGGACAGCGCAATAAAACAATTATTGAAGTTTTATATGGCTGTGGATTGCGTGTGTCTGAGCTCGTCAATCTCAAGATCTCCAATTTGTTTCTCGACGTAGAATTTATCAAAGTAGAAGGTAAAGGTAGCAAAGAACGATTGATTCCGATCGGACAGCAGGCGATCAAACATCTCAGGCTATATTTGGATTCCGTTAGACCACATATTAAGATCAAGAATGGAAATGAAGATATTGTGTTTCTGAACAGACGAGGTTCGGCTTTGTCCAGAGTGATGATCTTTCTTATCATTAAGGAACTTGCTCAAAAAGTTGGACTACAGAAGATCATCAGTCCGCATACCTTTAGGCATAGTTTCGCCTCCCACCTCGTTGAAGGTGGGGCAGATTTAAGGGCTGTACAGGATATGCTGGGACATGAAAGTATTACAACCACCGAAATATATACACATATCGATCGGGATTATCTTCATTCCATCATCACACAATACCATCCCAGATCCTAGCGTGAGGACAGCGAATCGTATGGGGCACCTTTTCCACTTTATTTCCCCCAGCGATGTTTGATATATTGGCCAGTTACAAAGAGATTGAACACGCTCAGATCGAGATCTGCAGTACGTCGATTGGTACCGATGATATTCGAATTTTAATCGCTAACAGACAGGAAAATGCCACTTTGTTAAAAGAAACAAAAGATAGCTTTTAAGCAAAACTAGGTGTAATTCCTACCTTCGAATTTGAACAAGAAGATCAACTAATCCATAGAATTTATAATCCACTGAACATAAAACCGACTTTTTTACTTGATAAAAGAGATTAAAAAAATATTTTTTTTTGATTTCCAAATTCTGTTCCCATCCGATGAGATCGCACAGAAACTCTCCATCGATCAAGATGAAGTGGGCAAACTTTCACGCATACTATTAATAAACAAAAAGTTAGATCAAAAAAGCAGAATGACACAAATTATAAAAGCTGAGATATCGAAAATGCAGACAGATATGCTCCTGAAATTTGCCATTCAAAAGATTAAATTTTATACCAAAGATTATTTGTAAGATCTAGAAAATAGTATATCTTTGCGACACGTCCCCGTAGTTCAATGGATAGAATTACAGATTCCGGTTCTGTCGATATGAGTTCGAATCTCGTCGGGGACACAAAAGGAGACACTTCATTGAAGTTGTCTCCTTTTTTATGCATTTATCCAAAAACGAGCGTTGGATCAGCGTGGACTGCTTTGAAAAAATAGCGGAAGAAATTGATCAAAATATTGACAAGTACAGCAAAACATTGATTATTTCTAATATTACTCAAACCCATCGGACAAGCATGTCTTTATTCTAAGTAAATTTGCCTACCGAACCTCACTTGTATTCAATTGTAAGGATTTGGTGAAGGAATATTGGTGATAGATTCAAAGATATTGATATTTATAATACCAAGACTTTCCGTTTGTTTATGAAACCAATATGATGATGAATTCATTAACAAGATTGAGCTAACTTTATAACCTCATTAAAATGAAGCTATTAAATAGACTTTTTCTTTCATTCTGTATTACCATAATACTTTTTTCATTTACAGTTTTGAGATACAATATCAACTGTATGGGTGAGATTCAGCAGGGATATGGTCATTTCTTTGTCTGGTCGGTGAGGGGAGCTACGTCCTTAAGCTATGAAGTAGATCTTTTAAGGTTGGTATTCGATTTCTTGTTGTTCTTTATCCTCGTACTCGGCGCTGTTTCTTTTATCGGAATGGATGTCAGTAAGCGGTTCAAAACAATAATCTATGTCGTCTCGTTTGTAACAGTCCTCTTGCTTATCCCCTATTTTCTCATTATGCAACCCTATCTTGGTAAAGTCGACTGCCAGGTAATCTATTCCAGTTTTTCATCCGTATTACTCTGATAAGTCTTTAAGGACAGTTCGTTTCTCGTACTAATCTCAAAGAAGGTTATAAAGGAACAACTTGATGACCTGAAAAATGGCCTCGAGCATCAGGAAATTGAAGCCCTTCCATATTCCGCAAGTATAGACGAGATGCAATTATTTTCTAATGCTTTATTGAAGAATGAAAACCCTCTATTTATCATTTAATGATAAATATGGGTATTATTTTGCATCTTTTATTGCCCGTTTTCTTTCAGAACGAAAGAGAATATTGTTCCAGCCCCCTTTTCACTTTCAACTTCAATTGTGGCATCGTGATAGCGCAGAAATTCGGAAACAATATAAAGACCTATTCCAAAACCTGAAATATTTGAAACTTCATCGTTTTCTACACGATAAAAACGCTCAAACAGCTTTTCCTGATCTTTTTTGCTTATGCCGATTCCATGGTCCTTTACAAATACATAAATCTGTCCATTTTCATTTCTACAGCCAAAAATAATTTCACCACCATTTGGAGAATATTTTATTGCGTTACTTATAAGATTTGTCAAAACCTGTCCAATTTTGTTACGGTCTGCATATACAATAGCCCGTTCAGCTTGTACCATTGTAATTTTATGATCAGAACACAATAGTTTTGATTCGAGCTTTATTTCCTCAAGTAGATTATTTAGATCGAAGACCTCCTTTCGGATCTGTAATTTCCGTTCTTCAATTCTTGCCATACTAAGAAAATCGCCTACCATATCATTCATTTTTTTTGCCTGGTTTTCAATTACCCGACCAAGCTGAATAGCATTGTGGTCATTTTGTTGCCGGTATTTTACCTGAAGCACCTGGGAATAAAGTAGAACAGATGCCAAGGGAGTTTTCAATTCATGACTTAACATGGAAACAAAATCATTTTTACGACGTTCTTCCTCCTTCCTATCACTTATATCCCGCGCTATTTTTGAAATCCCTACAATCTGCCCCTCTCCATTTTTTATAGGGGATATTGTAAGCGAAACATCAAATAATTTTCCGTTTTTACGGCGACGAACTGTTTCATAATGCTTGATAGACATTCCTGATCTCAACCGTTCTAAAATATAGTCTTCCTCACTATGCCTTTCCTCAGGAATCAATTTTAATATATTCTGCCCGATCATTTCATCTGCTCCATAGCCAAATATCTGTTCCGCTGCATCATTCCAGCTTGTGACAACGCCATCCAAGTTCTTTCCGATTATTGCATCATAGGAAGAATTTACAATAGCGACCAATTGCGCGTCTTTACGCTCCGATAATTTAGAATTAGTTATATCAAAAAGGGTTCCTATTACCCTTTTGGTCCTTTTCGAATTACTAAAGAACACAGCTGCCTGTACACTTATCCAGATGATATCCCCGCTGTTTAATTTTTGAATTCTACATGCAAAATTAAAATGCTCATCACTATTACTTTGACTAACCCTGTCTAGGATTGAACGTACCTTCTCCCGGTCAGAAATGTGTATTAAATTAATAAGACTGTCTATACTTTGAAGATCAGTATCTACATTTAAAATTTTTTGTACTTCCTTTGAAAGTAAAATTTTACCCGTAGTAAAATCCCAATCCCATGTTCCCAAATCTGCCGCCTCCATGGCAAGACGTAGTCGCTCCTCACGTTCCTGCAAAAGCATGGGTAAATTGTTTCTTTTCTTCTCCTCTTCGACACTCTTGGTTATATCCAAAATAGCCCATCTAGAATAAGCGAATTTGTCCTCTTGAAAAAAAGCATTTGAATTTATTAGAACGTGTTTTATTGTTCCGTTCGCACATTTCAGTTTTTGATAAGAATCATGAATTGATTTATTCTGGAGCAAGGCCTTAGTAATTTCGCCTATTGTTTGATCATCAATATAAAATTGTTGCACCGGAAGTCCGATAAAATCCGCCCGCTTATCTTCTAGCAATTCTCGGCTCGCCTGATTCCCCCAAATTATTATCCCTGCTTGATTGACTTTTAATAAAGGAACCGTAACCATCTCAATAAAATCAGAAAGTTCATCAACTTGCCGTGTCAAACTGGTTAGCTTTTTCGCTGTTGCAAATAAATTATAATCTTCACCCACTTCTTCCATAATCAATTTTATAAGAAATTAAAGATAACTTATAAATTCCACCTATTATATTTTATTAATTTAAATCTTTTCAAAAAATCTTATCACAACAGCGAATTTTAATTTAAAAAGCTTGAACCTCCGTTGTTTAATGAATACAAACCGACAGAATCTATATTTTTGTTTGATGAGAAACTATTCTTTTTTATTGCATTGTATGTAACAATAGTTTAGCAAGGCTAAATTTGTTGGTTGAAAGTACAGCAGATATCATTTTATAAGGTAGAGACAACAAGGTTTATAATAGAAAGACATGCCATAGGCTGCGTCTCCCTTTCCGAGTGACTTATTCTGGTGTATTACCAAAAATGTATAATTAAAAAAATACGTTGCCCTTTTCAATCTTTCAGAATCTATCGCCTTATCAGAAAAGCATGCGCAATAATTCCAATGAAATATTGGTTTTCTGATTACCTTTTCCTTACGAAATGATTTTGAACAATTGTATTTAAGAAGATTTTTGTATCTACAGCTTCAAACTCCAATGTTTTTGTAAGATCTCCGAACAAAGAAATTCCGCCTCCCAAAAGATAAGGAATCAAGGTAATGATCATTTCATCAATACGATCTTCTTTTAAAAAACTCTGGATTGTTTTTCCCCCATCGATATACAAATTATGATATCCCTTTTCATGAATTTCATCCAAAATATCATTTAAATTACCTTTGACAAGAGTTGCTTTATCCCTAAAATTTGCAGGGATCTCCGTCATGCTGTTACTCAATACAAAAACATGTTTTTCGTAATACCATGTATCAAAACCACAGACCACTTCAAAGGTATTTCGCCCCATGATCAAAGCGTCAATCTGTGCAATAAATTCTTTATAGCCCATGTCATCATTTTCTGGGTTCGGTAAGGAAAGTAACCAATCGATTTCTCCGTTCCTATCAGCGATATAGCCATCCAGGCTTGTAGCGATGAAAACTTTGTTTTTTTGATTCATTTTTATGCATTTAAATTTATACAACAAAATTAAATCTCTTGACAAATTCAAAATTGTACAGAATTTACCTTATCCCAAATTTTGAAAATTCTTTTGGGGTATAACCACTATATTTTTTAAATACTCTGATAAAATGAGACTGGTCATAGAATCCAGCGTTCAGGCCAATATCCGTTAATCGTTCTGTCCCATAATGCTGTAGCTGCATGATTGCTTTATTCATTTTGTAAAGATTCAGATACTCTCCAGGTCTCAAAAAATAATGTTTCTTAAATTTTTGAATGAAGCTTTTTTGGGAGATTGGCAACAATCGGCTGAAATCTTTAAACATTCCTTTTCCTACCATTTCCTCAGCCAAATATGCTTCAAACTGCATCAGGTGAGGGTCAATACTGACCGTTTCGAACAGCTTTATCAAACATTTTTCTGCTTTGTCAAAATCCGGCTTTAGAGTGACAAAAAGACAATCATATAAAATATCCGCTATCTCTCCTAAATAAGTCGTTCCTAATTTTTGGAGCAACATTCCATAGCAAAATGGCTTTAATATTAACCCTATACATCTATAAGTGCCATTTGTCCTGGTCAAAAACGGTTGATTTTTTAGACCAGACAGTAACTGCAGTCCGGTACGGCTGTCTATCTTCTCAGTATTGATTCCTATTATTTCGTACTCATCTCCATAACTGAAAATAAGTTCGGTAAATAATGCAGCATGATGAACAAAATCCATGGTAAGATCAGGTGACTTTCCCACCCAAATATAATCCACAAAAATGTTGAGCGGGTAATTGGGCTGGTAGGATATTTCTTCGATCATTTTTATCGCTGATTTAGTATGATAACTGCACTGACACTTATTAGGAATAGAAAAATACCATTATAAATTAACTATCCTCCTTATAAAAGTATTTTTATTTTTGCTATAATACAAGTAACAAAAAAAATGAAGAGATTAGCACAATTTATCATATCCATCAGCATCACAGTTTCAAGTTGCAGCATCTTTCAAAAAAACAGTAAAAAAGAGTTTAACGACGGTTTCTATACACAAAATATAGATGGTGTAAAGCAAAAAGTCTATATTGATGTTGCCGATGAAACTATTCGGATCCATCCATCAAAGCGCAAGGAAAATGGCCAATTTAGCATTGATACAACCAACGTGTATCAATTTCAAAAGAATGTATTGAAAACGAACGCCAAACAGTCTGTTTCATTCAGTAAACCTTCTTTCGATATTGATTTTTTGACCATCCCTCTAAAATTTCGCCCTGCACAAACCGGAGTTCCTATGCAGTTAAACACAAACTTGAACGGAGCTGGTTATTTTGGATACAGACGGGACAAATACATAATCAATTACGCTACAAATCCACTCGGAGTCTCCGATAGAAATATTAATCATTTAGGTTTTTCATTTGGTGCTTTCACCGGGCTTGGAAATTCTTCTCTATCTCCTACAACGACCAAGAACGCCATTCAACAAGAATATGAGGGTGTTGTTTGGAGCAAAGGTTTTGCAGGAATTTTTGCCGTCAATAATTTTACTGTTGGAATGGCATTGGGTTTCGATCATCTTTTGGATAGCAATCGTTCCACCTGGATTTATCAAAATAAACTCTGGTATGGACTCGCTTTTGGCCTGAACTTAAATTAACATTGATACATTATAAAATAGTCAGCACTAATAGTCAAGCTTAGCAAGCTAACAAGAAAATTGAAAGTTATTTAGGTTACTTAGACCATAAATTTCAATTGCATGCTTCTAATCTACACTTTCAATTAGCCATAAAAAAGATGATCGATTGATCGTCTTTTTTATAGCCAATATCCTTGGTAAATGTGTACAATGGTCTTAAGATTGTTGCTGTAATAAAACTCGCATCAAGCTTACAAAAAGCCTTTTTGCAACAATTTATGCTGCGACGCCGTAAATAAGTTTCGAAACAAAATATTGATTTCATTGTCAGCCGCCGCACCCGAAATTCCGGTATGGGGATAGAGTTTAATTACATTGGACAAAATGATCTCTACAAAATCCCGACTTTCTATCGCTATGCGCTCATATAATGCGGTGTTATCAGCCCCATTCTTGATATTATCCCAAGAATAAGCTGCCAGATCCAAGATTGCACCCGTTCTATCTATATAATCCTGCTGCATTTCATCCAACTTCCGAAAAGCAGCTTTACTTTCAGGATTCTCCCATTTCCCCTGATTGGATTTCAACACAAATAATTTCTCAATCAGGTCCAAAAATCGCTGATACATCCCCATAAAATTGACCACTAAAGTCAACTCCGCAAATGGCGTAAAAGGGTATTGATAGAGCAGATCAGTATATGTACTTTTCTTTGCATCAATAGAAAAAGACCGGTTCTCATCCACACATATATTGTCCAGCGAAAAAGAATGCGATGCCGTCGCTTCCAGACCAAATGTATCCCAATCGTAATGAATTAGTACTTGTTCGCGATCGACAAAAAAAGACCTGACCAAGGGATTTCCATCCTCGTCCAGCATAGGCTGACCTTTCTCTTGAATATAAGCATTCAACGTAAAATGTGTCAGGTGAGGTGCTCCAGTAGCATATTTCCAAAGTCCCTTCAGGCGATAAGATGTACGCTCACGTTCAGCGATACCAGCAATCTGCCCACTTCCCCCAAAACACACTTGCTTTGAGGCGAAAATATCCTTTCCAACCAGCGGATCAATAAAGCCAACAAAAAGATTTGCGCCCGCACATAAAGTTACTGTCCACGCCAATCCTCCATCCCAATAGGCCAGCTCCTTCAAAAGGGAAAGCCCATTGACCAAATCCAGTCCCAAGCCATTCAATGATTGTGGTACCCAAATTTTAAACCAATTGTTATCATAAATCAATGCTAACTGCTCCCGAGACAAACTTTTCTGTTGGATGCCCTTCAATTGCTGATCCCTTAGCACAGCGATAGTTGCATCACTCAGTTGCATATTTCTTTTCATTACTTAATATTCTCCGCCAATTAAAATAGCCACTAAAAGCCATCACAAATAAAAATAAGGTTAAACCGGCATACAGGAATAAACCTTTGTGCATTAGTAAGGGAATTGCCATCAGGTTACTGATGTTCAATAAAATCCAATTTTCAATTTTACGCTTGGCCAACAACCACATCCCCGCCCAAGCCGTACAGGAAACAAAAGAGTCCCAAACAGGAACATCCGAATCGGTTAAGTGAACCAAACCAAAATAGAATGATAGAAAGCCCGCTATACAGATAAAACCAACAATCCACCAATCTCCAGCTGTATTGCGGCTGATTGGGACAACGCGATCGCTACTATATTTCCAATACATCCAACCATAGATACTCATCACCAAATAATACACATGCAGCAGAATCTCCGCATATAGTTTTGCATGGAATAAGACATATACCGAAATGATAATGCCTATTATCCCAAAGAGATAATTGATCGATTTATTTTGTCTTGAATACCAAACCTGCAAAATGCCAAAACATACCCCCAGCCACTCAGCTAAGCTAGCTTGTTGTATCTGCTGGATTAAGGCATCAAAAATTGTATCAGAAGTCATTCAATTGTTTATTATTTCTTGTATTATATAATAAACTTAGGAGGGGAAAAACAGCTGTTTTTATTGAAATTAAATTCCCTACGCCAGCATTACCTGGATCAGGTATATAAAAGCGATTGTACAACCTTGTACAATCGCTTTTATTGGGTATAATCTCAGCCCGCGATGACAATGCACCTAAAGCACCCCATAAGTATATTTTGTTAACCGAAATTAATCGATATCAATTAATTTCAACGCTTTGTGCGTGCGAATACGCGTCTCTCTACAAAGCTCAGCATCATCGTTTAATGATTTGCCATGTGAAGGAATCATCTCCCGTAGTTTCTTGCGGTATTCATCAGATTTAGCACGTTCAGGGAAGCATTTCTTCAATAAGCTAATCATGATCGCCACTGAGGTAGATGCCCCTGGAGAAGCGCCCAATAGCGCAGCGATAGAACCGTCTGCACTTGAAACCACTTCGGTACCAAATTCCAAAATTCCGCCTTTCTTCTCATCCTTTTTAATCACCTGAACACGTTGACCGGCTTTCTCAATAACCCAATCTTCCAATTTAGCTGTAGGCATAAATTGTTTCAGAGACTCCAATTTATCTTTAGGAGATTTCATGACTTCAGTAATCAGATACTTAGTCAATGGCAAGTTATCAAGGCCTGCCGATAACATCGGACGGATATTGGATAATTTGATCGATGCAGGTAAATCAAAGTAAGAACCTTGTTTCAAGAATTTAGTTGAGAAGCCAGCATAGGGCCCAAAAAGTAGGGCTTGCTTGCCATCAATATATCGGGTATCGAGATGCGGTACCGACATCGGTGGCGCGCCGACAGATGCCTTACCATAGACTTTAGCATGATGCGTATTGATAATCTCTTCGTTTACACATCTCAACCATTGGCCACCTACAGGGAATCCACCGTAACCTTTTGCTTCTGGGATACCAGATTTCTCTAGTAATAACAAGGAATGGCCTCCAGCACCGATAAAAACAAATTTCGCTTTTAGCTCTCTCTTCACCCCTGTTTTCAAATCCTTTACTTCGATTTCCCAACGGCCATCGTCTTCACGCTCAATATCGACAACTTCATGGTTTAGGGATATTGAAATATTTTCTTTTTTTGCCAGGTTATTGATCAAATCACGTGTCAATGAACCGAAATTCACATCAGTACCAAGATCCATCTTGGTCGCAGCAATTTTCTCACCTGGATCCCTTCCTTCCATCATCAACGGAATCCAGGATTTCAACAGCTCAGGATCTTCGGTATATTCCATTCCCTTGAACAAGGTCTGGGTATTCATTGTCTCCCATCTTGTCTTTAGAAATTTCACATCTTTTTCACCAAAAACAGCACTCATATGTGGAATGCTGCGGATAAAATTCTCCGGTTGGGCGATAATACCTTTATCGACCAAATATGACCAAAACTGCTTCGATACTTCAAATTGTTCGGCAATTTTAACCGCTTTATCAACTTTTACCGAACCATCTTTTTGCTCCGGTGTATAGTTTAATTCGCACAAGGCCGAGTGACCTGTACCAGCATTATTCCAAGCGTCAGAACTCTCAGCCGCCACAACATCCAAACGTTCAAGAATTTCAATATTAACGTCTGGGCTTAATTCATTGATTAGAGTACCCAAAGTAGCACTCATAATACCGGCGCCGATCAGAACAACGTCAACTTCTTTATTTGATTTTTTGCTCATGTTTTTGTGATTGATGCAAATTTAATATAGTTTTTGGTAAACCCCCAAGCCTTTTGTCAAAAAACTGTACTTTTTAAAAGCACTTATTCAAAAATACCATTGATTTATTAAAATAATCTTAAGTATAATGGAAATACAATTTTTCAGGTTTCCAAAGTCCCTACACAGGATATTGTTGATCGATATGGCTGTAAATAGCCCGAAATAAGACAAATATCCGAGCTTTTTAAATCGTTATTTATCGAAAGATTTTGTGTTATAATATAGTTTTAACATTTTTGCAAAAACATCAACGAATAACTTTACACTCTTATATGAAATTACTTGAAGGAAAAATTGCTTTGGTAACTGGAGCATCAAAAGGAATTGGAAGAAAAATTGCTGAAGTGTTTGCACAGCACGGCGCCAATGTCGCTTTCACTTACCTTTCGTCTGTAGAAAAGGGACAAGCGCTGGAAAAAGAGCTTCAAGCCTACGGAACAAAAGTAATTGGCTACCGTTCTGACGCTTCAAAATTTGAAGAAGCAGAACAGTTAATCAATGCAATCGTTGCGGATTTTGGAAGTCTGGATATCGTCGTCAACAATGCTGGCATCACAAAAGATGGCCTGTTAATGCGCATGACAGAAGAAAGCTGGGACGATGTCTTAAATGTCAACTTGAAATCCGTATTCAATGTTACAAAAGCTGCTTCAAAAATAATGATGAAAAACCGTAACGGCTCATTTATTAATATGTCTTCTGTTGTTGGCGTGCAAGGTAATGCTGGTCAATCAAATTATGCAGCTTCCAAAGCAGGTATTATAGGCTTTACCAAGTCCATTGCAAAAGAACTAGGTTCGCGTAACATCCGTGCGAATGTGGTCGCACCTGGATTTATCCGTACCGAAATGACAGATATATTAGATCCTAAAGTAATCGCTTCCTGGGAAGCCGGAATTCCGTTAAAACGCGCTGGATCTCCCGAAGATGTAGCCAATGCATGTCTCTACCTAGCATCTGATTTATCCGCTTATGTGACTGGACAGGTTCTTCCTGTTGATGGTGGTATGTTGTAAAATATATCAAACACTGGTGTTCCAAAATCGACGCCAGTGTTTTTCTGCTATTATTCCGAATATCAAAATTCACCAGCAGGCTCTTTTACATTATTCCGACGCTCGAGCTTGCGCTTTGCTACCCAATATTTCCAAATTTTAGCTAATTTTGTCCATCAAAATTTAAATGCTATGACGAATTGGACGGATTTTTTTGAGATTCAGACAGAGGACGATTTTAATCAACAATGTTTAGAAACTTATCGCTTCCAGCTGCTGCATTGTCAGGTCTACCGCGACTATGTTTCGCTAATAGGCAAAGAAAAAAATCAGGTCCAACATTATAGTGAGATTCCTTTCATGCCGATAGAATTCTTCAAAACACAAAAAGTACTGGCAGCCGGAATGGACACCCAGATTATATTTTCTAGCTCAGGTACAACAGGTATGGTTACATCCAAACATCTTGTTGCTGATCTGTCCATCTATGAACAAACTTTTCGACGTATATTCGAAGACTTCTATGGACCAATTACAGATATCGCTGTTTTGGCCCTACTCCCATCGTATCTCGAAAGAAGCGGTTCGTCGCTGATCTATATGATCGATGACCTAATGAAAAAGAGTAAACAAGCAGAGAGTAATTATTTTCTATACAATCATCAGGAACTATACGATACGCTTGTCCACTTAAAAGAAAAGGGAACGAAAACCATCCTCTTTGGTGTCACTTATGCCTTGCTTGATTTTATTGAGCAATATGCTCTTGAATTTCCGGAGCTGATTATCATGGAAACAGGCGGAATGAAAGGTAGACGTAAAGAAATGGTCAAAGAGGAAATTCACCAGCTGCTTAAGGATGCTTTTAAGGTCAATGGAATTCACTCTGAATATGGTATGACTGAATTGCTGTCTCAGGGATACTCCTCGGGTCAGGGAATTTTCCATCTTCCGAAATGGATGAAAATATTAATCCGTGATACCAATGATCCTTTGAGTTTAATTTCTTCTGACAGAACCGGAGGAATCAATGTCATCGACTTAGCCAACCGCTATTCATGCGCATTTATAGCCACACAAGATTTAGGAAAAGTATATGCCGATGGTTCATTTGAGATCTTGGGCCGTTTTGATCAAAGCGATATTAGAGGCTGTAATTTATTGGTCCAATAAAATAAAAAGCCCCATAATAAATTTATAGGGCATATCTTTTTGATTGCGCTACCTTTAGTATAGCGGCCATGGAACCTGTCTGCTATCTCAGGCTTGGATCTTCAAATGTATTTCCAGCGCGCATATCCCCCGAATCATACCCTTTTTTGAACCAGGCCATACGCTGAGCTGAAGTACCATGTGTAAAGGATTCTGGCACGGCATATCCCTGCGCTGCCGTCTGCAACTTATCATCGCCGACAGCTTCTGCGGCTTTCATGCCATCCATGATATCGTTATAATCTATTTTTATATCGGTATATTCATTGAGGTAATGCGCCCATACACCGGCATAGAAGTCAGCCTGAAGTTCGGTCATCACTGAAATCTTGTTGTTTTCACGTTCGCTTAATTTTCCGCGGGCTTGATTGGTTTTGGGTAATAATCCCACCAATTGTTGAATATGGTGCCCGACCTCATGGGCAATCACATAAGCCATGGCAAATTCACCCTTAGCTCCGAACTTATCAGAAAGTTCTCGGTTAAAAGTCAGGTCCAAATAGATTTTCTGATCTCCGGGACAATAAAATGGTCCATATGAAGCCTGTCCCATCCCACAACCATCTGTTTGCGTACCTCCGTCGTAAAAAACCAGTGTGGTTGGCGTATAGTTTTGCTGCATTTGCTCCTTAAATAATTTAGCCCAGACGTCTTCTGTACTCTGCAGCACGGTCAAAGAAAACTCCGTCAGCCGTTTTTCCTCAGGATTTAGTTCGCGAGGTTGTCCAGATTGTTCGGTTTGGGTCCCCATATTCTGTGCCTGTTGCAACAACTGCATTGGATCTCCACCCATCAAAAAACCAATAACCAACACAATGATCCCGCCTATACCACCCAACGCTAGCTTCCCTCCGCCTGACATTCCCCGACGATCCTCAAAATTGCCACTTTGTTTACCTCCTTGCCATTTCATATGATTTATCTATTTATTCTAGTTAATAATTTTTTCCAATATCGTTAGCGTACAAATTCAGTACCAATATAACTTACTTACCTGATTTTTTTAGTGAAAAACCAGCTTTATTTTATCAGCTACAGCTTTCTACGATTTATATTCTTATTTTTGGGCTTTTATAGAAACAGATATGAAATTAGAAGAACAATTACTAGCGCGAGCTGGAGGAAAATGTGAACTAACAGGCATTGCAGCGGATTTAATCACTTATACATTACCACCTGAAACCAGTTCGACTTTGGATAACAGCCTACTGATTTCAACAACATTGGCCAACCAGCTTAATAAAACCGAGCAACTAAACCCTGAGGACTGGAAATTTCTACCAAATGCCATGTGGTCTGAAAATCCTTCCGTACAGATTGTTTGTTGGCGAATGCTAAATCGTCTGAAAAATGAAGGTTGGGCCTCCGAGGCGCTAGATATTCTTTACCTGGACGATGAAACATTGGCCGAAGCAAAGAAAACAGGTGATCACGAAAATGATGGCTACGTTTCGTTTCATGAAGACAGTATCGGTCAACGATTACTGGAAGGTGATACTGTCGTATTGACTAAAACATTAGATGTAAAAGGCTCTTCACTCAAGGCAACTTTGGGGACTGTGGTTAAAAATATCCGCTTAGTAGCAGACAATATTGAACAGATAGAAGGAAAAATTGAAGGTCAAACAATAGTTATATTGACTAAATACTTACGTAAACAAAATTAATAAGCTTTTCCTTATTGCAATAAGAATTTTAGCCCTAAATCAGTATGCTACGACTGATTTAGGGCTAAATAATATAGATTGCGTCCCCTATTGTGGATAATTGCGCACAAACTCAAAACGATAGTTCGGATGCTGTTTAAGACTGTCAATCAAATCTGACAATAGTTTTTGCCCTTTTTTCGTCTGGAACATATTATCGTGGGTCAAAAGTACCACATTATTTTTTGTGTATGACGTACCTTTACGAAGTAAGTTCTTCATCTGGGTATACAGCTGGTTAACCGATAAATCTGGCTTACCAGTTACGCCATTAATCTTCCATTCGCAATCCCAGCCAATAATTTTATATCCGTTTTGATGCAACAGCTCCGCAGTAGAAGCGCCGCTTTTTAGATCCACCTTTTTACGGTCACCTACATACCAGATATTTCTTCCCGGTAGCCTAACGATTTTATGCTGCAGGCCCATAGACTGTTCTGCCAATTCAAAATCTTCAAATGCAGTCTGTGGATTCGAATAAAAGGTGCTATACTTATTATGGGCATGCCAATAGCTATGGTTGTAGCATTCGACTAATGGATTATTTTTGTATCGCTCCGTATAGCTATGTAACTTTTTGCTCATTTTATCATGCTCGCCGATCAAAAATGCATTGATTTTAATGCCTTTTGCCGTTGCGATGGAATCCAAGTACTGGCTTCCATTAAGTGGACCATCATCAAAAGTGAGATAGATGTAACGCGGCGAAACAGAGTCCGTCAATAAAACTGTGGTATCTTTTCCTCCATCATAGGAAATATTACCTTCCATTTTGGTAATGGAATCCTTGCGCAGCGAATCCGCTTTTGTAATTGAATCCTGTACAACAATTAAGCTATCTTTTTTGCGTTGCACAGAATCGACAGTAACAACCTTATCTCCTTTTTTACCGCTACTTTGATTACAAGACTGTAATCCCAAGCCAGCAATCCCCAAGCCCATCAATAGAAAGCTTGATTTAAATACTTTTCTCATTACAAAAATTAACTTATACGCCACATGCGATCTTTTCCGTGCAAAAGATCTTCTTTTTAAAGTCATGTAACATGCTTATATCGCAAAATTAAGATAATTTTTGATCAATTAGCACTGCAACGAAAAAAGGCACCTATCTTTTGGACAGGTACCTTTCAATTAAACGATTAAGATACTTAAAACAGACAGATCCGATTAATCTCTATGTCTCCCTCCATGTCTGTGTTCATGTCTATCTTCATATCCGCGTCCATGCCCTCTTCCCCTATCGCCATGTCTTCTGCTTTCTCTCCAGGAATGTTCACGCCTTACACTACGCTCACTTGCAAAGGAATATCCACCATGCCCATGATGGCTATCCCGGATAGTAACCTGTCTGCCACGTGAGTGGCCATATCTGCTTCTATAACGGTCATGATGATGCCAAGGGGTGCGATCGTTGATCACCACCTTATGTGTCCGATAAAAATCATAATGCCGATATCTTCTTGGTAAACTCGATCTTCTTATCCAGCCACCATTATCGTAGTAGACATAACATCGTGCTGGCACATCATAATACATGTTGTATTCAGGCATGTAATAATAACGGGCGTAATCATAACCAACTGGTCCCCAACTGGGCTGACTCCCAATATTTACGCTGATACTGACCTGTGCTTCAGCCGTTCCCGCTACAAAAAGTCCTGCAACGATAGCAGCGGCGTAAAACATTTTTTTCATAAGTAGCTCCTCCCTTAGTTTTGTAATTTCTTCTTTACAATACGACAACAAACTGTATGCAAAAGATTAACGGATAAATGTTAATTTTTGTTAACAAAAACTTAACCTATTCAGCAAGAATAGCTTAGTTTTAATTTTACCATACATGATAGGGAAACTTTTTAGGATACAAATTGTTCAACCATTAATACTTTTCATACTTTAATTGAACTTTAGCATGAATACTTACACTATTGGAATCATCGTCGGTAGCTTAAGGAAACAATCCTATAACAAAAAAATTGCGACATTTATCTGCGAACAACCGGCCAATAAGTTTAACTATCGCGTGATCGAAATTGGGGATCTCCCACTTTATAATCAGGACTTTGATGATGAAGGCAACCCGCCCGAAAGTTATGTCCGGTTTCGGCAGGAAATCGCTTCACTGGACGCAGTTCTTTTCATCAGCCCTGAGTACAACCGCTCCATACCGGCTGTCCTGAAAAATGCCATAGACGTAGGATCCCGACCCTATGGCAAAAATAAATGGGATGGCAAGCCGGCTGCTATCATCAGTTCTTCAACGGGAGTCTATGGTGGCTTCGGCGCAAACCATCATATCCGACAGGCTTTGGTATTCGTCAATATGTATCCCATGCAGCAACCCGAAGCATATCTCGGAAGTATCAAAGATTCCATCGGAGAAAACGGCAAGGTCGAATCGCAAAAAACAGTAGATTTTCTGATTAGCTTCAAAAAAGCATTTGAGCACTGGATCATCAGAATTGTGCATACAAAAGGCCAAGATTGATCTCCTGGCCTTTTGTCTCTTATCTGTTCTTGCGAACTTAATTTTGCTCCTCACTGGAATCGTAATTCCAACTTAACAGCTTATCCTGTAAGATACGTGAGATCTTATTAAAATAGCGTTTCTGTTTATATCCCATAACCCATTGCACTCCCTGTACCGCATTTGTACAGAAAATTTCATCCGCTCTTTTCATAATTTCAGGACTAATTTGCGCCTCAACAACTTCAATCCCTTCAGACCTGGCCATATCCATGACAACACGGCGCATAACCCCTTCAATACAGCCTTCTGAAAGTGCGGGTGTGTACAATATTTTTTCGTAATACACGAAGATATTTGATGTTAGTGACTCACAAAGGTAGCCTTCCTGATTTAAGATCAATACATCATCAAAGGCCATTTTTTTCTTATAAATACCCGCCAATACATAAATCTGAGCGTTGAGGGATTTGATTTTAGATAAATCACTATAAGGCTTTTTAACCTCACTATATAAGCCCACAATCAGGCCGACTTTCTTATCCCTCAGGTTGGGTTCTATGCGTTGTACCTGCAAAACAAATCCAGGCTTATTTGTGCTTGGACTATATAATCCACCACCGGTCCGAAAGACAATCAGACGAATACGCACCTGTTGCCCCAGCATATTATTCTTACGGATCAACTCCTCCGATCTAGAACGAATAAAAAATTCGTCGAAAAGATTCGCATCATCCAGGTGAATCAATTCCATTCCCTGCTGTAAACGCGCCACATGGAAATTCAGAAAACGGATGTCACCGTCTTTATACAACATAGTTTCAAACAATCCATCACCATAGCGAAAGCCTCTATTTTCTATGCTAAATATTTCCTGTTCTTCCGGCACTACATTGCCATTATAATTGATATAGTTTGTCGGCATCTTTATTTGTTTCTAAATTTTAATCACTTTCCACAGCCATGGAATTTGCAGCATAACCACGCCACTTTTCTAAAGCTAAACGAAAATCTTCAGGATATGGTACTTCAAAATACATATTTTCTTTTGAGGTCGGATGAACAAATCCCAATACCCGTGCATGAAGCGCCTGGCGCGGAAGTAGGTTAAAGCAATTGTCTACAAATTGCTTATATTTTGAAAAGACAGTTCCTTTTAATATTTTATCCCCTCCGTACATCGCATCATTAAACAATGGATGACCAATGGATTGCATGTGCGTACGAATCTGGTGTGTACGTCCAGTCTCTAATTGGCATTCAATTAATGTCACATAACCTAATCGTTCCAGTACTTTGTAATGTGTCACGGACCATCGTCCTTTATCCTCACTATCGTACATGGCCATTATACGTCTATCTTTCAAATGACGGCCAATGTATCCTGTAATCGTGCCATCTTCTTTCAAATCACCCCATACCAAAGCAGTATATTTACGCGTAATGCTATGATCAAAAAACTGCTTTGCCAAAAAGGCCATCGATTTCTCATTTTTAGCAATCACCAGTAAACCGGAAGTATCTTTGTCTATTCGATGTACCAGACCGGGACGGTCTGAATTTCCCGGCAACTGTGGCAACTGCTGTATATGGTAAGTCAATGCATTGACTAATGTACCTGTGTAATTATTATAACCCGGATGGACAACCATTCCCGCTTCTTTATTTACGATAAGCACATCGTCGTCTTCATATTTTATGTCTAATGGAATATTTTCAGGATAAACCTCGTTATCACGCGGCGGATCTGGTAATACCAAGGTAATAACATCATCCGGTCTGACTTTATAACTCGCCTTGATTTCTTTGCCGTTAACCATGACAGAACCTGCTTCAATGGCATGCTGAATTTTGCTTCTTGTGGCATTCTCAACCCTATTCATCAGATATTTATCAATACGGAGTAATGCCTGCCCCTTATCCACTTCAATACGTAGATGTTCAAATAACTCTTGTTCTTCTTGATCTTGCGATCCCATTTGTTCTGTCATGCTACAAAAATAAACCAAATGAAACAATTTTCGTTAAATTTGTTTTCATTTAATATTATGTTGCCATTTAAAATTCATAGTCCCGAAACAGAAGTCAGGCTACCTTTATGGGAAAAAAAGCACATCAAAGTGACGCTGAAAAGAGATGACCTGATTCATCCTTTTATTTCAGGCAATAAATGGCGAAAATTAAAGTATAATCTTCAGGAGGGCTTACAGCTCCAAAAAAATCATCTCGTTACTTTTGGCGGAGCCTGGAGCAATCATTTGTTGGCGACGGCTTGTGCTGGTGCTACTTTTCAGTTCAAAACTACGGCTTTCGTAAGAGGTGATGAGCAGGTTAATAATCCGGTTCTAACCATGTGTCAATTGTTTGGGATGCAGCTTATTTATGTAGACCGGGACTCTTATCGAAACAAAGAAAAACTGTATGATGATCATTTCGGTCAGGATTCCAACACTTTTTATATCCACGAAGGCGGCTATGGTCTCTTGGGGGCCAGAGGCTGCGCCGAACTTGTAGACGAACTTCAACAGGACTATCAACATATCTTTACTGCTTGTGGTACTGGCACCACGCTTGCAGGAATTGCTAATGCAATCGACAAAAAAGATCTTTTTACCAAAATACATGGTGTCCCTGTTCTAAAGAACGGCAGCTTTATCGCTGATGAAGTCAATCAACTTTATCCCCATCTTCCCCCTCCTATTTTACACCTAGACTATCATTTTGGTGGCTACGCGAAGACTACTCCTGAACTACTTGCTTTCACACAGCATTTTATCAGCAATACGGGAATTATGATCGAACCAACCTATACCGGGAAATTGCTCTACGCAGTTGATGATCTTATAAAAAAAGATTATTTCACACCAGCAGATCAGCTATTGGTCGTTCACACTGGCGGCATTACGGGACTGCTTGGGATGTATGATCGTTTTGCATTTAATTGACCTAGATCAATAAATGGCCCTTTATACCGCTAGCAGACATTTGACTGACATTTTTCTTTCGATTATGTTGTAAGTTTGACCAGTTTAAAATTTAAAACTTATACAGCGATGAAAATATTAGCATTTGCAGGAACTAGTAATAAGAATTCGATCAACAAAATCTTTGTGACAAGTACGTCCAAATATTACAAAGAAGCCGATGATAGCGTAGAGCTTCTAGACCTCAATCACTTCGAAATGCCTATTTATTCCTATGATAAGGAGCTAGAACTGGGTATCCCTCAATTAGCGTATGATTTCGCAGCAAAGATGGATGCTGCAGATTTCCTGCTCATTTCTTTGGCCGAACATAATGGTTCTTACACATCGGCCTACAAAAACATTGTAGACTGGGTTTCCCGTATCCCAAACCGCAAAACATTTAATGGCAAACCCGTTTTCTTATTGGCAACTGCTCCTGGTCCAATGGGCGGATCAACAGTGCTAAATACAGCAGTCAATAGAATTACCTGGGACGGCGCCGATATACTGGATTCGTTTTCCTTACCCGAATTTCATAAAAATTTCGAAGAAGGAAAAGGCATTACCAACCCAACACTGAGAAGCCAGCTTGAGGCAAAAGTACGTAAGACGAAACGTGCTCTTGCAGAAAAGTTGACGGTTCAAGGTTAACAAAAGATTGACAAATAAACATTGTAAAAACCTCTTTTAATACGTAAATTCAAGCCTTATTAAAAAGAGGTTTTTTGATATGGCAAAAAAAATATTATTACTTGTTGGAGACTTTGTGGAAGACTACGAAGCGATGGTTCCATTTCAAGCCATGGGATCAATAGGAATAACAGTTGATGCCGTTGCCCCAGACCGAAAAAAGGGTGATGTGGTACCTACCGCCGTACATGATTTTACAGGTGACCAGACCTATAAAGAACTGCGGGGGCATAATTTTGCGATCAATAAGGATTTTGATCAGGTTAAGCCAGAAGAATATGATGGTCTCTATATTGCCGGTGGTCGTTCGGCGGAATACATTCGACTTAATCAACGTGTATTGGAGATTACCAGACATTTCTTTGAAAAGAATAAACCTGTTGCGGCAATATGCCATGGAATCCAGGTATTAACAGCAGCAAAGGTCCTTTCAGGGCGAACATTGACAGCCTATGTAGCCGTAGGACCGGATATTGAGTTAGCAGGTGGCACCTGGAAAAATATTCCAGCAGACCAGGCTGTTGTGGATGGCAACCTAGTGACATCTCCTGCTTGGCCAGGGCATCAGGCTATTTTAAAAGAATTTTATAAATTATTGGATATAAACATTACAATTTAAGCGTATTTTAATGAAGAAGAATAAAAAGGTATGGCTTTTAGTCATTCCGGTTTTAGTGTTGTTGGGTTTTATTTTAAAGGATACTTTCAATCAGAAAAGTATTGAAGATCTACCGGGCGGATTTAAGGAAGTTGCATTTGTCAGAAATGAACAAAATAAGGGGGGAATTATCCGGATCTATGCCGTGACGGTTGGTGATATATTAAATGCTGACTATACAGCTTGTCTAGAGCTCCTACCGGTCAATGATTATGGAAGTACGACTACTGTATATTTTTTCGACCGTACAGCTCCTTACCCTACGACCTTGGCGATTGATGCCCCCCATTTTGATGGCAGCAAGTATAAGCCGATCCAGATTTCAAAAAAATACGGAAAAAAGAAATAGTATCGCACAACGATGTTGTTATACCCCAAAAAGTTGTTCATTTTTTGGGGTATTTTTTTCACATAGATGAAGAAAAAATAAATTAATAATTCTTTAACACTAAAAAGTTCGTTTATCACAGCAAGAGCTATAGTTTTGCTTTTTAAATTTATGTATATTTAGCTATGGCGAAAAAATTTATTCCTAGAGATGTTAGCTGGTTGAGCTTTAATGGCAGAGTATTACAAGAGGCTGCAGATGAGACTGTACCTTTGCCGCTAAGAATCAAATTTTTAGGTATATTTTCCAATAACCTGGATGAGTTTTTTCGTGTCCGTGTGGCCGGTCTCAAACGCGCGATCGACCTAAAGGATAAAAGTGCCAATCAATCTTTCTATGAAGATCCACAATTGATTTTAGAAGAACTCAATATCCGGGTGATCAAACAGCAAAAGAAATTTGATAATACCTGGAATCGGATCCAAAAAGATATGGCCAAGCAAAATGTCTTTATCAAAGCAAGTGAGGAGCTTAGCCCGGAGCAACAGCAGTTTGTCAGTGAATATTATCAGGACGATGTGGAATCGAATGTCATCCCGCTGATTCTAGATGATGTCCGTCCAATGCCCTATATCCGCGACAAAAGTCTCTATTTGGGTATCTCGATGGGAAAAAGCGAATGGCAATACGAAACTAAGTTTGCGCTAATTGAAATCCCAACGAGCCAAAATGGACGATTTGTCCAATTGCCTTCACCGAAGGATGAAAAACATATTATTCTGCTAGAAGATGTCATTAAGTTCAATCTTCCATTGATATTTTCTTATTTCGGCTTCGATGTATTCCATGCGCATGTATTTAAAGTCACCAAAGACGCAGAATTTGATATCGATAACGACATCAATACAACATTGGTGGAAAAAATCAGTAAAGGAGTCAAAAATAGACGAAAAGGTAAACCCACCCGCTTTGTTTTTGACCAGGAGATGGATCAAAAACTCGTGGAATTTCTGATCAAAAAACTGAACCTTTCAAAAAAAGACAGTATCATACCCGGACAGAAGATCCATAATTTTAAACATTTTATGGACTTCCCAAATGTGTTCAAATCATACCACCAACCGCAGGAAAGAACCTCATTTCCACACCCTTATTTTCAAAATTACGAACGGGTTACCGATACTGTTTTGAAAAAGGATGTTCTTCTCTCCTTCCCTTATCATGAGTTTCGTCCCATCATTGACCTTTTACGTGAAGCTGCGATGGATCCAGATGTAAAAACAATACAGATTACTGCATACCGCTTAGCTTCGAATTCCAAAATTGCCAATGCATTAATAAACGCGGCCCGAAATGGCAAGGAAGTAACCGTCATGCTTGAACTACGGGCACGATTTGACGAGGAAAATAACCTGGATTGGAAAGAAAAACTGGAATTGGAAGGCATCAAGGTACTTACTGGGATTCCAAATAAAAAAGTACATGCCAAATTATGTGTCATCAAAAAAAGGACTGGCACAAAAACAGTTCAATACGGCTTCGTCAGCACCGGTAATATCAACGAAAAAACGGCGAAATTATATGGGGATTATTGTTTACTAACGAGCAATAGAGATGTCATTGCAGATATTAATAAAGTTTTCAATTACCTTAGACGACCGAAATCAGACCCTGCAGAAATGATCAAACACTGCAAAAGCTTATTGATCTGTCCAATTGATATGCGTAGGGAATTACTACATTTCATCGATCTGGAAATAGCAGAGGCAAAAGCTGGTCGCAAAGCATCCATCATTGTCAAAGTAAACTCCTTGAGTGATAAAGATATGATTAAAAAACTCTATGATGCGGCAACAGCAGGGGTCAAAATAGATCTTATTATCCGTGGTATTTATTGTGCAACGAACCAGAAAACATTTAAATCCCCAATGAATGCGATTTCCATTGTAGATGAATATCTGGAACATGCTCGGGTCATGTATTTTTACAATGCTGGAAAGGAATTAATGTATATTTCTTCAGCGGATTGGATGACCCGAAATCTAGATCATCGCATTGAAGCTGCAGTAAAAATTACGAGTAAAAAGATCAAGGAAGATCTAAAGGAGATGCTTTATATCCAGCTAACAGACAATGTAAAAGCGCGTATCCTGAATAACTCCCTGAGCAACCACTATGTTGAAAATAAAAAGGCTCCTTGTCGCTCACAGATCGAAATCTACAACTATTTAAAAAGAAAAATAACAGACCATTAACATCATTTCTGCCGAGCCTCAGGACTTCAATACCTGAGACTTGGTCTATTGATTCCAATATATATTTACAATCTGCTTTTAATGCATCGCTACATGTTAAAATTGAGAATCTAAAGTTGTATCTTCATCCCATGAAACTCAACTTCTGTCTATCAATTGGTCTTGTTTCTTTTGCTTTCCAAGTAAAAGCCCAGCAAAAAATGCCATCCAACTTTGTCTATGTAAAAGAAGTCATCCCTACAATTACGCTTGATATGCGTTATTTTGGAAGTCATAATTTTACTGGAAGGGCTATCCGTGGGTACGAAAAACCTGTTGCAATCCTGACCAAGCGTGCCGCATTAGCCTTACAGCAAGTTGAACAATATCTCAACAATCAGGGGCTAGCATTAAAGATCTTTGATGCTTATAGACCGCAACGTGCAGTTGATGATTTTAAAGCATGGTCACTGGCCACTCAGGACACAATAGCCAAGCGTGAATTTTATCCGGATCTGGATAAAAAAAACTTGTTCAAACTTGGCTTCATTGCCAGCAAATCAGGACATAGTCGCGGGAGTACCGTCGATTTAACCTTGATCGATCTTAAAAATCATAAAGAAATGGATATGGGGGGGGCCTTTGATTTCTTTGGAGCAGTCTCACATCATGACTATACCAAATTAACAGCAAAACAAAAGGAAAATCGTAGGATATTACGTGAGGCTATGGCTAAATTTGGATTTAAGGCTTACGATAAGGAATGGTGGCACTATACCCTAAAGGATGAACCCTATCGTAAAACCTATTTTGATTTTATTGTAAAATAAACATGTCCTCCATCGATAAACACATTGACAATAAAGATTTTTTCGTTTTTCATATCAAGGGAAACAAGTCCAAACCGGTCTTCAGCCCTCAGCAGCAACAGGTATTGGCAAACAACAGCCTCTATTCCCTCTGTCTCATAAAAAAGGGGGAAACTTCCTTTATAATAAATGACGAACGGGTACAGGTCGGACAACATCATCTGCTATTGACTCATCCTTCCTCGAAAGTTAATGCTGGCTCTGTCGCCAAATCGTGGGACTGTGAGGTCTATCTTATTTTCTTTAGTATAGATTTTACGTTCAAATTGGAACTTCAAAAGGACTTTTTTGACATTACTAAAAAGTCACTCGCGTTGAATAACAGTCACATCTTTTCCCTTTCAAAACAAGATGCCACAAATCTTTCCAACCTGTTTAAACAATTTATCCATTATGACCGACAAGGTGGAGATTATCTATTCAAACCACAGATTATAAAATCCCTGACTGAAGTATTGTTTTGTGAGATTGCACGCCTGGCAAGTCAACATATCAAAAATATTCCTGTGATACCTTCGCGAAAAAGAGAACTATTGGCCAATTTCTATCTCTTACTAAAACAATCCTTCCGTCGGGAACATAGGGTACAGTTTTATGCTTCATCGCTAGGAATTACACCAAAACACCTCTCGGTAATCACAAAAGAACTGACCGGAAGATCAGCGATAGCATTGATACAAAATGTTTTGATGGAAGAGGCTAAATCATTGCTCCGTCAGGGCTTTCCGATTCAAGAAATTGCAAAGCAGTTACATTTCTCCGACCAGTCTTTTTTTGGAAAATTCTTTAAGCGAAATATAGGTATCTCGCCTAAAGAATTTCGTCAAAACCCTGATTAAACAAAATCGCGGAGATCAAAGATGGTATTAAATTGTTTGTCTGCAGCAGAGGTATCCTGTAGCTTATCTTCACCCCAGGTTTGTCCTTTCAGCCAAAGTGTCTGACAGCCAACAGCCTTTGCTGGAGCCATATCCTTACTATAGGAATCTCCCACAACTAAAATTTCAGCAGCAGGTAAGCCCATGGCCTCCACGCCTAATGCATAAATCGCCGGATCCGGCTTACGTACGCCCACTAATGCTGACTCGACAACCGTTTTAAAATAGGATAAAATTCCGAAATCAGCCAACACAGCTTTTAGATTTCCATAAAAGTTGGAAACCATCACTATAGGATATTGATTAGCAAGAATCTTCAATAATGGCTTCACTTGTCCAACAGTATCTTTGGCAAGTGAATAACCGTCAAATGCGATTTTATCAGCCAATTGCATATCCAGATCATAACCCGCAGCAATGAGATATTCAAATTGCACCTTAAGTTTAGCTTCAAGTACCTGTAGGAAATTAAACTCCGGTTTAATAATTGGCTGAATGGCCATTTGACGTTCGGCGTAGGCATATGCTTCTTGAAAAGAAGTTAGATTGACAGGGACTTGATATTTTTCATAACCGGACCATATCACGGCTCCCCAATGTCCTCCGTTCGTATCTAATGTGCCGCCATAATCAAAAATAATCCCTTTAACTATAAACTTATCCATTATTATTTCTTTTTAACTAAACTCATCCAACCTAAACCAATCATAATCCAGACGATCTCACGGATCCGTGTCACGATCCCCATAAAGATACCAACAGAAGCCGGCAAGCCTATGCTCATCACAGCCATCGCTAAACCGCCCTCCCGTGTTCCCAGCTGCATAGGAAAGAAAAAGACCAGATTTGCAAATAATGAAGACCCCGAACTAATAATCATGGCATCAATAAAATCGATGTTGATATCCAATGCCAGGCCAATAAAATAGATCTCCAAACATCCCACCACCCGAGCTACAAATTCCCAAAAAAGAGACTTATAAAATCGGTCTCTACGGTTTTGAAATAAATTCTTTACTTGTTGGTCGACATCATTTAGGGTTTCAAATTTTGATTCCAGCAGATTATTGATTTTCTTTCCAACCAAGGGCAATCGCGAAAGGGCGCTTAATAGGGAAACTGTAATTCCCTTTTTATAGAATTTCGTAAACAACCAGGTACATACAATGGCCATAACAAAAATTACAGCACAGGCAACATTGACCAACGTACTTGCGGGCACAAACCATAAGATCAGAAAAACGGATACCACCCAGAATAAAATATGGGATAGAATATGCATCACACCATAGAGCAGCACAGATGAACCGGCCTTTGAACCGCCAACATAGTTCTTCAGTTCCATAATGCGGTAAGGCTCCCCTCCCAAGGCTACAAATGGTGTAATGTAATTAATAGCATAACCTGACACGGTCAATTGCAATACTTTCCAGAAAGGAACATCGGTCTGCGGTAATTGCGGTTCTTGAATAATCGCTTTAAAAGCCATGGCATTCATCCAATAAAGAACAGCCCAACTACCCAATACCGGCAAAAACCACCAACCAATTTTCGCTAGATTCGTCCAAATCTCCTGAACTCCCATCGCATGAATCATATAGGCCAAAGTACCTATACCAATCAGCATAAAGAGCACTTTATAGATTTTACTCCCCATAGGTTGGATCCTTTGTTAATTTATCAACAAAATAACCACTTACCTTTTCCTGTCTATTACACATATAGATTAATATCGGATTTAAGACAAACATATCAAAGAAGAAGTAAATCCAGGGTTGACCTATAAATAACCAAACAAAGAGAAAAATTACCCGCGTATTGAACTGCACAATATTGGTGTATTTCATTAATGGTTTATTTTTTAATCTGAAATCTACCATTAATTGTTTCGGTAAATCATCCTTGTAACGGGATTTGACAATATGCAGTAACTGCTGCAATTTTGGCGATAACTTTTCCTGATTTCGAGTATACCCCATATAACCATTCAGTACAAATTTGCTGAAAAAGTTTTTACGCCAAGATAAGGCGTCATAGTCAACTTTCAAATCACGTGTATTATCCAATTCACTGCCAGCCTTACCTTTGATAAAATAGAGGTGGACATTCCGGTAATAGTCCGCCATGGCAGACTGTAACATATGAGATACCCCTGCAAGAATACAAAATACCCATAACCAATTCGACCAGCCTTCATTGATACTGCGCAAACAAATGGCGATATGGATGGAGGCAAACCAAAAATCACCTGCAAAGCCATCCAAAATACGGCCGAAACGGCTCTTATTATCCGTCATGCGCGCCAATTGTCCGTCTGCGCTATCCAACGAATTAGCGAAGACCAACAACAGCATTCCGATCACATTAATCCATAGCTCTTCGTAATAAAATAAAATTCCTGCCGCAACACCAAAGAAAATACTTATAATCGTCACAGCATTGGGTGTAATCCCGATTTTAGCACATACCTGTGCAATACGATAACCAATCGGCCTATAAAACCAGATATCTATTTTTTCTTCGGTATCGTTGGATTTTAAAGATTGTTCGAATGCACTCAAATTCTCTTCTTCGATTACATTAACTTGTTCTCTCTGCATTGTGGTTCTTTTCAGTAAATTTATGGTAAACCATTTGTGCAATAGCATCGGCTGCTTCTGCGCGACAAGGTGCAAAACTTGGCCAATCATTTAGATCGATAATATGAAAACCGCCATTTGCATCAATAATCACATCACCCCCATAGATATGAACATCAAGTACTTCCGCAGCACGATTGGCCATTTGCTTTAATTTAGCTAAATCAAATGGAAAATGCACAACTTCATCGTTAATTTGCTCATACAACTCATACTTGTGGTGATTATGTTCATAGGGATAAAAGTAGAAAAAGAAATCGGTATCCCTAACCGCGTAAAACTTTAATAGGTCTCCACCCAAATGCTCGGAGATAACGGCCTCCTTAATTCCCCGAAGCGCATATTCATTGAGAATATGCTGTGCTTCTTTGAGACTCGCAGCAAAAGTAACGTCCTCCTTATGGATGGCATGGAAATCGCCACGTTTGATCCAGACACCCTTTCCTTTGAGTTTTTCAAAAATAGACTGTATATCTGCGACTGTTGAAATCACGATACTCTTCGGGTAAGGAACTCCTCCTTCTAACAACTTGAGTGTCATATTTTTTCGAAAACAGTTTTCAATACCGAAACCTGAATTCAATACGTTAACACCATTATTTTGAAGATATTGCAACTTCTTAACCAAGGTCTTTGTTCTACCCATTGTTAGCACGTTTTCCTGTTTGATAGAATCAAGTACTAAGAACTCATCCTCATTACAAACCTCGACAGACGCACCTCGCTCGGTCAATTTTAGCACAACTTCGTTAAATATTGCAGCATCGTTCCCCACATGATTGGGAGAAAAGCGGTTTTTACGCGTCACGCCTAAAATAGAAATCATTTCGCTCATTTTACTAACTAACTTCCCCACTCAAAAACTGTTCCGCTACGGCTCGGTCTTTCAAGTGGTCGATATCTACTACTTTTTCAAATACAAATGCTTCAACATGCAAATCATTTTCCAAAAGCGCACGCTGAAAGTTACGCATTCTGGAATTTCCAGCCGCAACGGAATGTAATGCACTGCCCATTGCTGCTTTGCGAAAGCAGTAAATACCTCCAGAAACAAATTTCGTTTCCGCCGTAGCCTGATCTAAAAAAGCCTCGACATGGAGATCCTGATCTGTATTGACATAAAGGGGGCTCTCGTCATCTACAAACGGTGTAACAGCCATAAAAGCGTCCACATCTTCTTTTTGCTGGAAAGCTGTTAGGTATTCGTGAAATTCATGGGGTTTAAAAACAGTATCTGTGGTTGTCAGACAACAGGAAGTCCAGTCAGGATTATTTTCGACCAGTAAGGCAAAACTATGCAGGGAACTCGCCGTATCCTCCTCCATCAAAACAATAGGAACTTCGAACGTTGTATCCGTCAAAAATCTTTTCAATTCAGGTGATTGCCTATTGATAATAACATGTACTCGCTGCGCTCCCTCTTTCGCAAACACTCGAATCAATCGTTCAATTAATGGAACACCATGTAAAGGTAGCAGGGGTTTAGGCAAATTAAAACCTTCTTTTCGCAATCGAGATCCTTCTCCCGCCGCAATGATAGCAAATTCCATTCCTTCTAATTGCAAAATAAAATCATTCATTAAAAAAATAAAACCCCATTACAAGCTTAGCGTTTGCAAACGCAAAAATTTACAAAGGGGTATTTTTGGACAATTCTCACATTCCCTCTCCCTAATCCAATCAAAGGGGCAAGGAAAGTTCACGCACGAATTGTCCTGAAGAAAAAGGGGAAGAACTACCTAAAGCAATTTTTCCCCTTTTTGTAAAGGTAATTTATTGAATACTGTCGACTAACTCCTGGTAATAATCCAATCCCAGATGCGTAATCAAATCTTCACCCATAATATGGCGCAAAGTATTTTGCAACTTCATTAATTGTTTGAAAATATCATGCTCAGGAGGTAAACCTGGTGCCGTTTGCGGAGATTTCAGGTAGAATGATAACCATTCCTGGATGCCTGACATACCAGCGCGTTGAGCCAAGTCAATAAATAACGCCAAATCCAACGCTACCGGAGCAGCTAAAATTGAATCACGGCATAAGAAATTGATCTTGATCTGCATTTTGTAACCTAACCAACCAAATATATCGATGTTATCCCAAGATTCTTTGTTGTCACCATGAGGCGGGTAGTAATTGATACGTACCTTATGGTATAAATCACCATACAGTTCAGGATTCTTTTTCGCATCTAGGATTTCTTCCAATACCGATAATTTAGAAACTTCTTTTGTTTTGAAGTTTTCCGGATCATCCAATACCAATCCATCGCGGTTACCCAAAATGTTTGTTGAGAACCAGCCTTCTACACCAAGTGCTCTCGCCTGAAGACCAGGTGCAACAATTGTTTTCATTAACGTCTGACCTGTTTTGAAATCCTTTCCAGCGATTGCAACGCCATATTCATGTGCCAATTCAACGATCGCAGGAACATCACAGGTTAAGTTCGGAGCACCATTCACATAAGGAGCACCTTCTTTTATCGCCGCATAACAATAGATCATGCTTGGTGGAATGCGTTGATCGTCATTATCCAATGCCTCCTCTAATTTTGCAATTGTTGAGAAAGCTTCGTTTGTCTCGATATAGCGTTCGGTAGAACCACACCATACCAATACCACACGGTCTAATCCGTTTTTTTCTTTAAATTCACGGATATCGCGTTGTACTGCATCGGCCAGCTCACGACGTGTTTTTTCTGTTTTGATGTGTGTACCGTCCAAATTTTTAACAAAATTCCGATCAAATACTGCCTTCATCGGTTGAATTGCTTCCAATTCAGCTTTTACAGCATCTAATTGACCTTGTTCCAATACCTGGGCTTTTGAAGCAGCTTCATATACGTTATCTTCATATACATCCCACCCACCAAAAACGACATCTTCTAATTTTGCCAAAGGGACGAAATCCTTAATTAACGGATTTCTATTCTCTGTGCGCTTACCTAGACGGATTCTGCTCAATTGAGAAACAGATCCGATCGGTTTCGAAAAACCTTTGTTTATAGATGCCACACCAGCGATCAATGTTGTAGCCACAGCACCCAATCCCGGAATAAGAATACCCAATTTACCATTGGCATCTTTCACTTGTTGTCCCATATTAATTCTATATACTTAATTTGTTATTTAATTGATGTTTTATGATAAAATAATTCTTAAAATTAGCTTAAAAAAACATATTTCATATCCCACTATACTTTATTTATAAAATCGTGACAATTGATTTTTTTTAGCTTATTCGAAGATAAAAGAAATAAAATGAAACGCATTTATACTCCAATAAAATATCACCCATCTCATTGAAATTTAAGCCTTTTGACCACACCTTAAAAAATAAAATATAATCATAACTAATTTTACTCAATATATTAACATTAAAAAACTAATCCAAATACAATTCAAAAAAAGTTATTCTTACTAAAAAATTGGTCAATTTTTCTTTTTCTATTCGTTATAAAAATGACAATAAAATTGGAAAATGATTTCGGGAGCGTTACCTTTAGGCTGATAATTGATGAAACCATCATGAGTTAAGGTTAAACGAGTGCAATAAGTTTATGTAAACCATGAAAAATCAACATTCCTAAATATTTATTTTGATGAAAACTACAATTTCGTTTCTGGCTTTCGCTTTGTTGACTGGAAGCCAGCTCCATGCCCAGACTGCTGTAGATTCCGCTTATGTTCGGGATCATTATGAGAAAACCGAAGTAACGATTCCGATGCGAGACGGCAAGAAATTGTTTACTGTGATCTACAGCCCCAAAGATAAATCAAAGAAATATCCAATTTTGTTGAACCGAACTCCTTATACGGTAGGTCCCTATGGCCAAAACATGTATAAAAAGAGCCTGGGCAATTTCCCTGCAATGATGCGGGACGGCTATATCTTTGTCTATCAGGATGTCCGGGGGAAATGGATGAGTGAAGGCGATTTTGAAGATGTCCGGCCCACAACACTCAGTAAGGATAAAAAAGCAATTGACGAAAGCACGGATACTTATGACGCCTTAGAATGGCTACAGAAAAATGTAAAAAATTACAATGGAAAAGCAGGCCTATACGGGATTTCCTATCCAGGTTTCTACTCCACGGTAGGATTGATAAAAACCCATCCCAGCCTTAAGGCTGTTTCACCACAAGCTCCAGTAACCGATTGGTTTATAGGAGATGATTTTCACCACAATGGTGTATTATTCCTGCAAGATGCTTTCACTTTTATGTCTACATTTGGTGTACCACGCCCCAAGCCGATCACACCCGATCAATTCAAAAGTAACATCCAGGTCAATGAGGTCGATAAGTATAATTTTTTCCTCGAGGCAGGAACCGCCAAAGAGCTTAAAGAAAAATACTTTGGCGATTCGGTCCAATTCTGGAATAACCTCTTTAAGCATCCGAACTACGATGATTTTTGGAAAACCCGTGTCATCACCAATTATCTACAGGATGTCAAACCTGCGGTCATGGTTGTTGGGGGTTTTTTCGATGCCGAAGATGCCTACGGAACGTTTAAGACGTATCAGTCTATCGAGGAAAAGAGTAAGACAAACAATTCAATTTTGGTTGCAGGCCCTTGGTACCATGGCGGATGGGTACGTGCAGCAGGAGATTACCTAGGCGATATTCAATTTGAGAAAAAAACAAGTATCACCTATCAGGAAAAATTTGAGCAGCCGTTTTTCAGTCATTATTTAAAAGAAGAAGGTAACTTCACTGCTGCCGAGGCCAATGTTTTTATTTCCGGAAGCAATGAATGGAAACAATTTGAACAATGGCCTCCAAAAAATGTGGAGACAAAAAAACTCTATTTTCAGCCACAGGGCAAGCTCGGCTTTGAGAAAGTTCAACGTACCGACTCTTGGGATGAATATGTAACAGATCCCAACAAACCCGTTCCACACCAAGGCGGAGTCATCCAGACCCGTACACGCGAATACATGGTCGATGATCAACGCTTTGCGGCCAATCGTCCCGATGTCATGGTCTATCAAACAGCTCCCCTGACAGCGGATATCACCATTGTGGGACCGATCAAAAACTTCCTCAGGGTCTCTTCAACAGGTACGGATGCGGACTATGTGGTTAAACTTATTGATGTCTATCCAAATGATGCCCCCAGTTTTGAAGGGAAAACAATGGCGGGGTATCAGATGATGGTCCGAGGGGAAATCATGGCTGGAAAATACAGAAATGGTTTTGACAAACCTCAGCCCTTGACGCCTGGACTCGTGGAAAAAATTGATTTTGTTATGCCTGATGTCGCACACACCTTTAAAAAAGGACACCGTATCATGATCCAGGTGCAGAATTCCTGGTTCCCTTTGGCGGAACGAAATCCCCAAGTGTTTATGGAGCCCTATACAGCAACAAAAAACGATTTTCGTAAAGCAACACAACGCATTTTTCACGACGTTAATAATGCGACTTATATCGAATTTGATATCTTAAAAAATTAAGCATAGGTGAAGCTGGTTGACAGGGTTCATACCAAAATTCACTGTTAAGCCACTCTTATAGAAAGCAGGCCCGTTATTTCAGCATAACGGGCCTGTTATTATTTAGTGAATACCATTTTATACAATTACGATTCCGCCACGAATTTATCTTCCGCCGCTTTTATCCCAGTTAATAATAGTACAATAATACTGGCTGCAAGAAAATAGAAGGAGTAGTTCCATGATGGATCTACTTCGTGCAGCCTTCCAAAAATTGGCGGACCAAATGCAGCAATCAAATACCCGACAGATTGGGCCATCCCCGAAATTTTAATTGCATTCGCGGTTGATCTTGCTCTCAAACTAAAAAAGAGAATGGAAAGACTAAAAGACAGGCCGTTGGAAAGCCCCAATAGTATTGCTGCAATATAGACTCCCTGCAGTTTGTATAAGAAGAAGATCAGAATGCTTCCCAACATACCCAGGGCAACAGCTACAGCCATCAGCCGCTGATCTTTCATCCGATTTGCGATAATGGGCCCGACAAAAAGAATGGGAATCATTGCAATCTGGATTAAAAACAACAACCAACCGGTATCTCTAGCTGCCATTCCATAATCGATCAAGACCTTCGGCAACCAGGATATTAAACTATAATAAACCAAGGACTGAATCCCCATAAATATACTGATATACCAGGCCAACCTTGACTTAAATATATGCCCAATGCCGGTCTGCGCCTGCTCTTTCTGCTCAGGAAGCATAGTATCCCCTCCACGTGGCCGATCAAAGAAGACAGCAATGATTGATAAAACGGCCAATATCACCCATACACCTAAAGAACCTCGCCATCCGAAGCCAGTCCACTCCCCGAGACGTAGACTAAAGCCTGAAGCAAAGGCCGCCGTCAAATTCATGGCGACAGCAAAAACACCAGTCATTAGCCCAATATGGTTGGGAAAGCTGGTCTTAATATAACCTGGAGCCACTACATTTCCGACGCAAATCCCCAAGCCAATCATAACGGAACCGGCAAATAAAGAGGCTGCGCTCCCCCATACCCTGATCAATATTCCCATAGCAAGAACAATCAATCCAAACAGCAAAAAACGATGCATCCCTTGAACATGGGAATACTTACTTACGCCGACCGAGCAACTTGCAAACATAAAAAGAGGAATCGCAGTCAATAGACTGCTCTGAAAGCTATCCAACCTAAGATAGTCACTGATCTGACCCAAAACTGGACCTACAGCCGTAATCGGTGATCTTAGATTCGTAGAAACCAAAATCACGACTAATACGGGCAAGATCCTCCACGAAACGGTATTTGATTTTTGCATATTATTATTCATAGAAATTATTTACCTTTTGCTAAAGTCCCATATCCAACAAATGAAATCCATTCTCCTAGATAGGACCCATTCCCTCATCATGTCATACCAATAAGGGATTCTGTTGCAAAGATATATTCAGATATTTAATTAAATTTGCCATTGATTTAACTTACAACGACATGAGCTGTTCCAATCATATTGAAACAATTGAGAATATAAAAAAATCTAATTTTGTCTGGTTTGAAGAAAATTGGGTTCACGACGATGCGCTGCATGCCCATCGTAAAGGACAGCTGATTTATGTAGAACAAGGTTTCCAGTATCTCACTGTAGAAGGAAAAATGTACCTGCTACCCCAGAATCATGTGGCCTGGGTCCCCTCAAATGCTTTACATAAGACTAATTCGCATTCCGAATGCATCAAGTTGATGATCCTCTTTTTTGATATCGAACAAGAAGATCCATTTTTCGATAAGGTACAAATCTTCGCCGCCCCCAAGGTTTTGCGCGAAATGATCCTTTATGCCGAAAAATGGTCAAAATTGATGGAAGAAGATGAACATGAAAAAATTTTCCTCCGGGCGCTCCTTAACGAACTTCCCGCTTTCGGTTCCCGGCTAGTACACCTCGAAATTACGCTGCCCAGTGAAAATAGATTACAAACCGTCTTAAATCATCTGCACGACCGCTATACCCACCCCATCAAGATGGAAGAAATTGCATCGCTATCCAATCTTTCCTTGCGCACGATCGAGCGGTTATTTAAGAAGGAAACAGGAATGACACTGGTAAAATACCAACAATTGCTTCGGATCATCAAAAGTCTTGAGTTATTAAGTATAGGTCAACTAACAATATCCCAAATAGCCTATAAAGTAGGATACCAAAGTATACAGGCTTTTACAAACAGCTTTTATACAGTCATGGGATATCGACCTTCTGCTTTTATTGAGCATTAGCAACATCGTAAAAAGAGACTTGTAGTTCTTTAGCCACAAAAAACACAGGGCAACTCAAAAAAAAACAGACAATATTTGCATATGTGTAAAATACACACTATCTTTGTTACATCATAATTTAGGTTTATAATTGGTTATTTAAGGTTTTCATTCTCCCCGTTTGAAAACCTTTTTTTATTCCTCCATTTTTTAATCTATATTCTGATTTTCTAGATCAGGACCTTCTATCAATATTATCCCTAGAACTAATGGCAAATCCCTCAATATCGTGACTTTCAGAAATCATCATTTAAATTAAATTCTTAAAAAATTCATTAGTTCTTCAACAATAGTGTATTTTTAACCGGATGTTTAACAATGGGAGAATCCTATTTGCAACATAATTCGTAAAAATATATCCGAAATATAACTTAGACACATATGGCAGAACATGGGGATTTACAAATCGCAATATTAATCGATGCTGATAATGTTTCCTATCGAAAGATCGAAGAGATTCTGAACGAAGTCAAACGATACGGTATACCTACGATCAAAAGGATCTACGGTGACTGGACCAATCCTTATGTTGAAAAATGGAAGGATAAGCTCCTCACCCATGCCATAACTCCCATTCAGCAATATAGCTATACACAAGGCAAAAACTCCACCGATTCAGCGCTTATTATTGACGCGATGGACATTCTGCACTCTGACAGAGTAGATGGCTTCTGTATTGTCTCGAGTGACAGTGATTTTACCAGACTGGCGACTCGTTTAAGAGAATCGGGGAAATTAGTGATTGGTATTGGAGAGAAAAAAACACCGAAACCTTTTATTGCTTCCTGTGACAAATTTATTTATGTAGAGATCTTTGAGAAGAATCCAAAGAAGGAACCTAATGCAAAGAAAAAACAGCAGAATCAACCCAAGCCTGTACCTGTAGACAATCCGACAAGTATAGCAGTGCTTGATGAAGAGACGCTGGAGTTATTAAAAGACACTGTTGATGACACAGCTGATGAAAATGGATGGGCATTTTTAGGGGAGATCGGAAGTCTTTTCAATAAAAGGAAACCGGATTTCGATGCGCGAAATTATGGTTACGACAAGATGTCCCATCTTTTTAAAGCTTATACAGAAGATTTTGAAATCGAAGAGCGTAATACGGACAAATCGAGGATAAAACATTATTACATTCGAAATATCATCAAACGGCCGCTATCTGCCATCGCGCCTGCCCCGGCATCTGAGGTTCAAAAAACCACATCAAACACAGCTGCAGAAACAGCGGAAATTGCGGCAAAACCTCAAAATCAGAATACACGAAAAAAAGGTCGTCAAGATAAAAAGCGTCAGGATACCGCGACAGTGGAAAATTCAGGAAAAGAAACCACGGCATTTCAGCAGAAAGAGGAACAGCAAACAATAGAAAGCGTAGCGCAAAACGATCCTCCCAATCGGATGTCGTTTCCGGCAGCTGGAAATAAGATTACAGCAGATGATGTTAAAAAATCGCAAATCAGAATTACGAAAGATTTTAAGCCTCTATTTCCAGCAAAATCACAAAAACTACGGATCATTATTGGTTCCAACGAATATGAAGGTAACTTCACCTACCGTGGACGCGGATTCCATGTCCTTAAATTGGGCAAGGACGCAGCAACTCAACTTGGGTTAGCAGAAGATATACAGCTGGAAATAACAAAGCTCAACGAACATAGCTATACACTCCAAAATCAATCTAAAAGTTAATTTTTGATAAACTGGAAATTATCTGAAGTACTGGTTGAATCCCAGCGAATTGTTCAGTCAGTACTTCAAATCATATGTAGGATTCTTTATCTTGAATATGTCCCAACAGGTATTCGATCAGCACTTCAGCATTAAATACGCTCAACTAAATTTATTGTTCAAAATTAAAGCGAAGGCTGAAAAGTCACCATATACGGTACTGCAAACTTCTTGATCACCAACTGATAACAGGTTTATCTTCCTCCAGCAAACTCCATCGTGAAATGGTAGTTTTCGTCAATCGGCACTACTTTTCTATCAACCTTACGAAGGTCGCGGGCCTGTTCTGTCCACAGGAAAGGGTAAAATGAAAAGACCTGATTTCCATCCAATTTTTGAACGTCTTCAATCCATTCCTTCCATTTAAATGTTTCGTAAAATTGACGAATATCACCCTTCAAAGTCCAATAAATAAAATCAGCATAGCCACACTCCAGACTTTCCCATTGCAAGGTATCCTGCGCAAAATAATAGACCTGTCCTATGCCCTCGCCCAAAGCTCCAGCATTAATCGCAAAATAGCCTCCTAAAACATCATCGGCAATTAACAAAAAACCACCTTTCTCCCCTTCTTTGTCAAAGCTTTTCCCTTTGTTCCACTCCATAATACCTCGATTCAATTTAGGCGAACCTGAGCCTAGGATCCGCAGCCATCCACCATCGATGAGTATTCCACCGGTTTGATAAATAATAGCACCCATAGGTGATTTTGTGGTAATCTGAGCTCTTAGCAACTCTTCATCTGCTCGTTTTGGGTTTCGGGGCAGTACCTCATAAGAATTGCTTGCTCCCTTCATCCATTCTTCGACCAGACCCCATCCTGAATCCGTCGGATTAATCAACTCATTTAGACTCTTCATTCCTTGTGCTTTATTTTCAAAACAAACCGTATTTACCGCCTTTACTACCTCATCTGCCATAACAAGAAGAATAAAGCGGCGCATCTTGAATTGCCGAAATTACCACAATTCTTCCTGTCATCCAAATCACATAAGTTCATTAACTAAAGTCCAAAATAGGATTTAACGTTACTTTACGCACAAAACATAGCAACCTTGAAGCAATTTTCGTTAAATTTAAACCATGCAACATGAATTAGAAAAACTTCGGTATCCCATAGGCCGCTTTGCCGTGCCAGATTATATTGATAAGCAACTACTAAATGATTGGATAAAAACAATTGCAGATTTCCCCGCACGACTTAAATCCGAAGTCAGCGACCTGCCTGACATCGCTTTGGAGAAACGATATCGCCCAGACGGTTGGACCATAAGACAGGTGGTACACCATTGCGCTGATAGCCATATGAATAGCTTTATCCGTTTTAAGCTAGCGCTGACAGAAGATGATCCAACGATAAAACTCTATGAAGAAAACCTTTGGGCAGAACTTCCAGATGCCAAACATAACCCCATTGAAAGTTCCCTAAGATTATTGGAAGGCTTACACCAACGTTGGGAAATCCTGCTAAAGAGTCTGAGTGACGAACAACTGGAACGGGCATTTATTCATCCGGCTACCAAACGGTATATTTCCCTTAAAGTAAATATAGGCCTTTATGCCTGGCACTGTAATCACCATTTGATGCATATCGTCAACGCGAAAAATAGCGCATTATAACAGTTGATATTGGTTTCAGCGATATACCTATCTATAGGTAAATACACACTTTACGATGGAATATCCAAAAAAAGATCGAGGGCTAAGCAAATAAAATACAGGAAAAATAGGAGTGTCTAACCGTTTAGGACACTCCCCCTTAATCAAATTGTAGTGATCCAACTAGGCCATCAAACACAACACAACGATAAAGGCGCCAAAGGCTCCCAAAGCAAGGCCTACAATACCGGCGATCAAAAACGTCCGCAGATAATAGCCGAACGTTTTGGTCTTTTTCTGGATGATATGGATAATCCCCACAATCAGGGAATAACCTACGCCTATGCCGAAAAACAGCATAAAGGCTAGGTCGATCAGCATACCTGTGAAATCTAAATTCGCAGAAGATAACATCGTGTAGGTTATTTTTTCTTTTTAAACAGTTTACTAAAAAAGGATGAACTACTATTTCCTGTAGGTTCGTCCTGTACTTCTACTCCCCCACTTTTCTCATCCGCCCAAATTAACAATTCGGGTTCAATATCCAATTCGTGTTGTCGGGCAAAGTCCGACCAGTAGGCATGTTTTTCCTGATCCATAAAGTCGGGATCATTTTTATAATAATCCAATAAGCTTTCTGTAGCAGACTCATAGACACTATAACGATTTGCCCGCTCAAAATAATGAATGGCTTTTTTTCTGTCCTTTTTAAATTTTAAACCCGCATCATACATCAAACCGTAATAAATATTGGAATAACTATCCGCTTTATCTTTCTTCAGATAAACAAGTAGACGTTCATAGTCATCTAAACTGTAATAAATCGAAGCAATATTGCGATTATTTTCAACCAGTTTCAACTCCGCTTTTTTGTAGTAATCCAATGCTTTTTCAAGATCTTCCTCTACATAGGTTCCACTAAAATAGAAATAAGCCAAGTTGGATAATGCATAGCCATTCCCAAGATCAGCCCCTTTGCTGTAGGCCTCAAAAGCTTTTTTTAGATCCGATGTATAGCCTATTCCATGCTGGTATAGATAACCGATGCTATTCCAAGAAGCTGCATACCCCTTTCCGGCAGACCGCTCATAGTATGCAATTCCTTTTTTCAGGTCCAGAAAATGTTTATCTTGATTATCGGTATCCGTATAGATATTACCGAGTTCATACATACTGCTTTCATTGCCCTGATCAGCTGAAAATGTAAAGTAACGGATAGCACTTTCGACATCTCCATTTCTGCGGCAATCCATGGCCATGTGATACAATGTATAACTATCAAAAGCAGATTCAAAATCTATGCCCCGATCCGATTTCCACTGGGCGAAAAAATGGTCAAAAACCTCAAGTTCCTTTCCTTCCAGCTTGTCCAGTGCCTTGATATAATATCCATACTGATCTTGGGGCACCTCTTCCAATCCCTCATATCCTTTATTGAACAGTTTGCCGTCGCGCAACATCATTAGATCTTGATAATGCCGTACACTACCACAGATGAAATCGAAGGATTCACTCAGTTCTTTGCTATCAGTATCGTAGTAATAATACCCGCCCACCTGATCTTGCAGGATAAAATAGTCCATCAGCGCATAGCTGATTGCGGCATAATGTGCTGACAATGGAATCAGCCAGCTCTTAGTCTCTGTGTGATAGATTCCTCTTTCCGATTCGGTTTGGATGATATAACAATTATAGGCACCATTACCAAAATCTGCACCTCCCTGTATAGATTTAATCGTCAGATCTTGCAGCAAAAAAACCTTGCTAGCGAGGTCATACAGAAAATATTTGCCTTCCGAAAGGTAATATAATGCACTCAGCCCATTCATGGCATTTAGCACAGCCACATCTTTTACCAAAAGGGAGCCGTCGGCCGCATGGACTGATTTCTTTTTTTTATTGTTTAAATTGACCGCGTAAAAATCAAACAACAATTCGTTCAAAACCCCTGCTGGATACTCGCCCAATAGAACACCCTGATTGGAATAATATTTACGTAGTTTGCTATCCGCTATCGGTTGATAAATAAAGCCCTCGTAGTCTATTTCAAAAGGCTCATCAGAACCTGCCGTATGCAAGCCCTTACCTTCCGCATCGATAATGTCATATTTTCCGTCCCGCTGTCCCTGGTAAAATCCATAAGCAAAATCGTCCAAAACCGCATAGTTCAAGGGAATAATTGTAGCGCCAGTCTCCACGTCCACCAAGCCATATTTGCCCGCTAAACTCACTTTTCCTACAATCCTGCCACGGCCGCTCTGTACAGGCGCTGCAGAGGCGTACATACAAGGAATGGTCTCTTCGCCCTTTCTATTTAAATAACCAAACAAACCTTCTTTCGCAACAACTGCAAAGCCATTGTAATCAAAGTCTCCGATCTCGTCATAGCAGGGTTCAACTTTCACCTCACCCCTCGCATTCCGGATTCCCCAGCGTCCATTTTCTTCAAAAAACTGGTTATCAAGACTATCAATCGCTTCCGTATTCCACCAGCCCAACCCATAGTTGCTCCACTCAGCTTCTAACATCGCTAAAAAAGAATCATAGCCTGAGCGACTCAAAATAGGATAAAGCACTGATAACGACTGCTTCTCTATTGCTTTTTCGTAATACAGGTTCTTCTCATAAATTTCAAAAGCAAAATCCTTTGCTTGTTGGCTATGTTTAACCTCAGCCATATTAAAAACATCACGCGCATTGATCTGGAAGCATTCAAAAGGAAGTCCATGCAGAAAATCGAACATTTTTTCGATGGTCAACAGAACTGCAGCGTTGGATATCAAGTTGTATTCCTGAATAAGCAGATCGTAGAATTTCCGCAATTTTAAAACACCCGCTTCTTTTTCAGCATATACTAAGGTACCTTTCGCTTTTGGATTTGCGGCAAACAAGGGCAGCAACAGATCTGGAATGCCATAGTTCCATTCACCCAAATAAGCATGGAAATACGCCTGATCTTTTTTATCTGTGTTATAAATATAAATTCGATGTGCCATATTCTTTTTTATTCTTCAATATCAACGTCATTGTTTTTAGCAAAATCCAACCAAAAGTTGTATTTAGCGGCATCTGCAAACGTTCCATTTTTATAGTAATACAAGAGACGATTGACGGCATAAGCATAGGTAGCGTTTTCGTTTGCCTGTTCGTAGTAACGCAGCGCCTTTACCATACTCGGTTTGACACCCCAGCCTTCTTCATACAAGATCCCATAATAAATTGCAGCATACTGTCCCGCATTATCCTTTTTCAGATAACGTAAAAGATTAGCGTAATCTTTCTGTTGATAATAAATTTCAGCTATCTGTACATCGTTGTCGATGCCTTTTTTTTCAGCCTGCTTAAAATAATGCAAGGCTTGCCCATAATCCTGTTCAAGATGCTCTCCTTCATAATACCAGTTACCAAGGTTACTCATTGCCTGCCCTTCCCCAAGTGCCGCGGCTTTTTGGTAAGCCGCTAAGGCTTTGGGAATATCAGGCGGCAGACCAAGCCCTGTAGCGTAGATAAAGCCTAGATTAGTCCAAGCTTGGGCATGATCCTGCTTCACAGCTTGTTCATAGAAACCAATTGCCTTGGGAATATCCAGATAGTCCGGCAGATCTGTATCACTATGTATATTTCCGAGTAGGTACTGACAGTCGGCACTACCTCGAGAAGCGCCTACGGTCAACAAGGGTATAGCCTCGGCTATCTTACCGGCCCAGTTTAGTTTACGTGCTTTTTCGTATAGTGTCTCGTTATCAAGATAAGATTCGAAGCCTGCTCCCTTCCGTTTTGTCCAAGCCTGATAGAACTGTACAAAATAACTCTGGTCAGTTCCCTGCAAATTATATTTTTCGGAATACAAACGACCAAATGCTGTTTCGGGAAATTCAGCAATATTTCGTTTTTGATCTACATAAAACAGCCTTTCTCCTTTAAATAAGAGTAAGAATTCACCTTCGCTTCGTTCCGGATGTGGATCATGAATCGGCGCACTGACATAATCGTAAAGTTCGCTATAGAAATTCACTTTTGTATCAAAATAGCGCATTCCTTCGGACTCATGGATACGCATAAAGTCCATATAGCAATATTCTATTTTTAGATAAGACGCATCAGGTTCGAGCAGCCATTGATCCAGATAAGCTTCATATATCCCCTGCCCTTCGGCACAGGCGACAACAAAGACATCTTTCCGAAAGTTTTTAATGCTATCGACCAAAATCTTATCAATCGACCGATCGACCAAACGGAATAAGTCATGAGCAAGTGAGTAAATCTGCCATTTTTTATCTTTAAGGTATGCAAGACTACGATAGTCATCCAAACCGATGATACGGTCAATTTCTTCGTCAAGTACGGTTCCATCCGGTTTGATAATCGAAATCTTCCGCTGTAGCTTGTTCGGTTTGATCCAGAAGTAGCCATAAGTAAGAGCCTGTAGGCTGTCTTCCAAAAAACTGCCGAAATAGCGGCCATCCATATGAAAATATTTTCGCTTCATCGTGCCCTTTTGCCGATTGTAAAAAAGTTTCCTGTAATCATAAGCAAAAGGGTCAGCAGCGGGTTCAGTAACAATCAAAGTCCCATCAGCAGCAAAAAGAAAATAACTATCTCCCCGCTTCGCATTCAAAAAACCATGGGCAAACCAATCCAATTCGTCATAGACAGCCGGTAAAGAAAGTTGTTTGCTTGCAATATGCAATACCCCACGCTTACCTTCTATTTCAACTTCAGCATAATTAACACCATCTATGACCTGAGCATCGAATGCATCCACATACTGACAGGGTACGATTTCTTCTCCCCGCTCGTTGATATAACCAAATCGGTTATCCAGTTCAACCACAGCAATTCCTGCTTCATTAAACTCAAATATTTCATCATATTTTGCAGCAACGAGGATATTTCCAAAGCTATCTTTTAACCCCTGTTTTCCATTTTCTTCAAAGGCTTCGGTTTGCTCCTTCTTAAAAGCATGTTCTTCCCATAGGCCTAAGCCATAATTAATCCAGTCTGTTTCGAGTATCTCCAGGAAAGTATTGTAGCCAGACAGTCGCAAGATTTCCTGTAGCGGATCCAAATTTTGTTGCTCAAAGGCCTGTGTATATAATGCTCCTGTGCTCCTGATTTCATCAACCCAATCACTCGCCTGTTCCGCATGTTTTTCTTCATTCATATTGAAGACATCCCGGCCATCGATTTGAAAAGTATCAAACGGTAAACTTTCCAAAAATTCGAACATCTTATTAACGGGTTCGGTATATTTATTTTTGTAATGTAATTGATAAACATCAGCGAGCAGCGTATAAAAATAGCGTAATCTTGCAATACCTTCCTCCTTATTGGCATAGAGCTGTGTACCCCGGGCACGGATACCTGAAGAAAATAATGGGAGCATCAAGGCAGGAATCTCATAATTCCATTCGGCTAGATGGCCCTCAAATGTTTCTTTTGTTTTGGGATTTACGTTATATATATAAATGCGATGTGCCATAATCTGATTCGCGATAGTCTTAGAACATATTTAATACGTAAATGCGATAAAAACCACAAATACCGTTGCTGAAGCAGTAAAAATACAGCTATTATTAAATATTCCACTTAACGGAAAACAGGGATTTTTCTTTTTACAGATTTTCCGCAACTTTGAACTGGATTTTGTTTAATAATGAAATGATAACTCTAATTCATCTTATGCGCTATCGTGTTATGCCTTTGCTGATCTTGTTTGCAAGCTCCGCCTGCCAGGAAAAACAGCAAAAAAAACAGGAGTCAGCCCTACCGGCTAGCAAAGTCAGCCATAGCAAGGATACGCTAGTTCAGCAACCTAAAGCACCGACGCTATCCCGTTTGGACAGCATTGATCAGGCGAATACAGAAAGTATTCTTGAATCGGATGAATTAACAAAGGCACAAGTCAATCTCAGTACCGCAGATAGTACCATACATTTACGGGCGAATATCCGAGTAGACCATCGTTTTTTTGGTTACGAAAAGCCAAATATTCAGTCAAAAAAACTGCTATTGTTCTCTATTTTTACGAATGATGTGCAAAATAACCCTTTCCAGCTCAAATTTGGCGCATATTATGAGACATCAGGATTGGATAACAAAGGCCTCAAGCTAAAATACCTGCGGACAAAAGATGATTTTATTGAAGCTGAGCTGATCGATTCCAGTGGCTATTCGGTTGCAACAATTTACTTTGAGAAAAAATGGGTTGATATTGAATAATAGCTGACAATCCGATATGTAATTTTTTATTCCACAGCTTTATGTCGGTTGTTGCTATCAATTTTCGGCAATAATATCTACCCTATAAAAACCTGCCCGCTCATCATCTGGTGCTCCATAAAAAAAATTGCGAAAGTATACTTGCCGGTCCTCTTTCCAAAAGATCTCTTTTAAAGTACATAATTCAAAGTTATCAGTCCAGTCTAACGGAATCTGCGCATAGGTCAGATAGACCTCATTTTCCTTTTTTTGCAAAAAATAACTGGAACATTCCTGTCCGTTAAACATGCCATTCAATCTATATTTCTTATGCTTAGAGAAATAGACATAGTCTAAATTGCCGATTTCTTCCACGTCCCATTTTCCCTGACGCAAATCAATTGCCTGATCTGTGGTATGCCCGCCTTCCAACAACAAAATCTCCTCGGACGGGAAATATTTTACAAACACATTCTCCAACAGATCAATGGCACCTTCTGTTTTTCCGGCCGTTAGTAAGCGACCATCATTAAGCCGTACCTGAGCAATTAGATTCCCTTCCAAGAGTGTATCAATTTCCATGTCCTTACCTGGAATATAGTCTCCAAATATGACACGCCCTTGCAATAATTTTCTAGCGACTTTTACATCACTGATTGAAGCGATAGTATCTCTTCTATAATCGGCCTGTTGCCGTTCCTTAAAAAAGCTGATGGAATCTATCTTATAAATTCGGATCATTTTATCTTGAAACACGAGTGAATCAACACTTGCGTTTTCGCTTCCGATAAGCTGCTCTGTCATGGGAAGGGCAGCATTTTTTACTCGGCTTTGTTCACATGCAGAACATATCAACAAAACAATACCTACGCAATAAAGTACTTTATTCATCATAGTCCATCATTAAGATATCTCGAATATCGTATTTTAGTCACCTAATACAGCGGCTCAGTTAATTTAAGCGTCATAACAATCCATATTCGACTTGTAGTCGCTAATATTTAAATATACCTGGCGGATCATTTCGATTAAATCGATCATCAGCACACGGCCCGAGTTTATCCTTTCCATCGGATGTTTTATTATTTCAAGAGCCTGATGCATCCACGCTATAATCAGATTTCGAAGTAAAATCCCGTTTCTTTTAGTTTTTCGTATTTTTCTTTATCAAAACTATAGATTTTTGCTGCACGGGCATGTCTGTCCTTTTGCATGTTGCTATGGTCGATCAACAGATCCATGCTCAGTATTTTTTTGCGAAAATTACCTCGATCTATCGAACGCTGCAGAATCGTTTCATACAATTTGTGCAGGTCTGGTAAGGTAAACTGCGCTGGCAGCAGTTCGAATCCGATGGGCTGGTAACGGATTTTACCTTTTAGGCGTTCGACGGCGACAGACAAAATCTGCTGATGATCAAAAGCCAAATCAGCAACCTCTTCCAAACTAAACCATTGCACCGCATCAATGTCAAGACCTGCTTCCAATGTATATTCTGTGGGTTTAACTAAGGCATAATAGGCTATACTGATAACGCGTCCCCGCGGGTCACGGTTCAGCCCCGAAAAAGTATAGAGTTGCTCAAGAAAGATATCACAGAGCCCAGCTTCTTCGGACAATTTACGCAGTGCACATTCATCCGCGGTCTCATCCTCCTGAATAAAGCCACCTGGAAACGCCCATTTCCCTAAATAAGGTTCTATCGCCCGTTTGGTTAATAACAGTTTAAGCTGATTTTTTTCAAAACCAAAGATCACACAATCGACTGTAACTGCGGGCCTGGGATATTCGTAGTTATATGTTTTTGGAGTACTGACCATCTTTTTATAAAATTACTTCTGTGGACTTTTTGATCTGTATGCCGTATTTTTCACGCAGTGACTCAAAAGCCTGCAGTGTAGATTCTTCGAAACCAGCAATAGGTGACATACAGTCGATCAGTAGTGTAATGCGGGACGTAATCGCTTTATCCTCCGCAAAATATTCCAATATCTGCACCGCAGATGCCAATACACAGTGGCTTGATGCCTGTCCAGCGATATAAATGGCATCGTAAGCCGCGATAGCCTCGAGCACCGCACGATTGACAAATTTATTGCCGTCGTATTCGGCCTTGATGATGCCATACATTTCAGTATAGGGATCCTGTCCCTTATAGACCAAGATGGGTTTGACCTGACGTACAGCGCTGTGAAAATAGAGCATATTGGTAAATTGACTTTCCAGCTGTGCTCCGGTACTGCCCTCCAGACAGTGATAAGGCCAGATACACAGTTCCTTTTTCCCTTCGATTTCTAAATTTTTAAGATAAGCCAGGGATTGCTCTGCTGTATCTGCATTGGCGACAGCCCAGGTTCCATTGATGAGATCCCGGTAGCGGATGACCGTAAAAGGTTTAGGCTGATTTCCTTGTTTATCCACCCACCAGTCTGCATGGAAAATCTGCAGCAGTGAATGGCAGTCAAGACTACACATGACCTGAGTCAAAGATCCCATATTGTTGTATATCCATTGAGTCAATCGCTGTAAGTCAGCACGCGAGCCCGCTACTGGCAAACTACCAATAGATTCCATAAAATCATTTTGTAAGTCAATAGCCAGAAGCAATGTACGTTGCTTATCCGAAGAAGCAGGCAGCTTTTGCTCCTGTCCCGCTAATGACACCATTGATGGAATATCATCTCCTTTTTCGGATGCGATCTTCCTTACATCAACGATCTGTTCATATCTTGTTTTCATCTGTCAGTAATTATGTATTTTATGTATCCTATCGATGTATAAATAAACTGTAATGATCCTATACCATTTGTCAAATGGAAATTACTCCATTTTAAATATACATTCCTTTAACTATCATGTTAAACCCAAAGATTCCTATCCATATAGTTTTTCTACTAGCCCTTGAATGTTGGAATTGGAGCAAATTTATGCGCAGACTGTTGCTGGCGTCGCTGGATCAATGCATCTATTGCTGGGTCACCAGAGGTTCCGGTCAGAATAAACGCGTCAATCTGTGCATAGCGCATACCCAATTCTTCTTCATCCGTCTGTCCTTCCCATAACCCTGCAGAGGGGCTCTTATATTGAATGGATTCGGGAACACCTAGGTATTTTGCCAGTGTATAGACTTCTTGCTTGGTGACCATCGCCAAAGGATTAAGATCATAAGCGCCATCGCCCCATTTGGTAAAGTAACCTACTGTCGCTTCGGCCATATTACCGGTACCGATCACAAAACGGCTTCCGAGTTGTGCAAACTGATAGAGGTAGGTCATACGAACCCGTGGCCGGATATTGGCCAAACTCAAGATCCGGTTGGATTCGCTTGAAGCTGCAATATAGGCATCGTTATTGATCGTTAGCGCATCGACCGCTGGCTTAATATCAAAGATATGGTAGGAGAATCCAAATTTTTCAATAAGCTCCATCGCATGTGCATGGCTTTTGCTATTATTCATATCACCGCCATAGGGCATCATGACCAAATGTACATCCACTTTCGCTAGATGGCATAGACAAGCCACCACACTACAATCAATCCCGCCGCTCATGCCAAGCACCAAACCTTGACGATTTGCCGCATTTACCTGACCCGCAATCCATGCCCCCATTTGTTGGGCATACTGTGCAACGTTTTCATCATTGATGAAAAACGGTTTCCTTAGGTTATTTTCCATATACTCTTACTGATTCTGTTTCCAATCTGTTTCTTATTTCCCCAAAATTACTTGGGCTGACAAATGTTCCATTCACAAAACATTCTTTGAGCAGGTTACGTTCATCCAATTGTTCAATAGTTACTGGATTGAGGTCGTCTATCATACGAAAATCGTTATCTTCGAATATAACAGCCACCATACCCTTCTGCGACTTTTTAAAGTTACCTGTATCTGTAGCCGGCCTTTTCTGAATAGCTTTAAACTGACCATTCACGATTTCAGCCGTACCTTTTAGCGCAAAACCAAAGGTGTCTCTTGTGACATACTGATACGTGTAGGAACCTATTCCGAGTATCGTATTGGTCGAAGCAAAACCTTTCGCCATCAAGCCTTCGCAGATTTTTGTCGCACGCTCCACGGTAATGGAATCGCCATACACAACAGCAATATGCGGATCAAGTTCTTTGAAGCCTTTTGCATTGATCGTCCCACCAAAGAGCTCAAACAACCGTTCGACAATTCCCTTTTGAACTGTTTCATGATCAGCCGCCGGATCACCGCAGATAATCTTAACAGGGTCGCCACTATCTGGCCGAATGATAACTTTACCTTCCCGGTTCATAATCAGCTCTTTCAATTGCGGTAATACATGGTCAACGACATGCCACAAGTCATAGGTATCGGACACAATTGAAATATTTCCGCTTGGATATACCTCCGTAATCAAATGGCGGAAGGCTTCAACCTCCTGTTCACCATAAGAACACATCACACTATGTTCTGTTGAAGGGGTATACATCATCACATCACTTGTAGCACCGTAATATGTTTTAAGGTATTCCCGAACGGAGAGTGTTGCAGAAATACCGAAGCTAAGTAAATGTCCGCCAGCAGTGCGATAAGCCGTTTCAGGTGACCCCATACCCCGCATGGAAAAATCTCCGGCTTGGGTGAATACTTTATTGATATCGCCTGTCTTTTCAGCAAAACCTGTCAACAACCGCTTGTATTGATCGGCGATAGTCGCAGCGGTCATTGGTGACCAGATATAAGCGGAAAGTTGCGTTTCCAGATAACCGGGCAACCAGAAGAAATCTGGATGGGTATTCTCGATCGTAAACATCGGCACGCCTATCGGCACGAGGCTGCCCTCTTTCAAGGCTTTCACTTTGATCGGAAGATAACCCAAACGATGTAGATCGCGTATGTGTTGTGACTGATGTGTGTTGGCAAAATTAGGATTGGTCATCGCGAACACTTCACGAATGGCTTCCTCATACTGCGCAACAACTGTATCCTCAGGTTGGCCGAAAAAATACTCGTCGAAAGAATTGCTGATCTCTGCCAAAGCACCCTGCAATCCAAAGAATACAACATGGCTTATTCCTGCGATCCTTGACATCCGGGGAGTCCAGGTTTCATATACCCATTCGGTATGCGCCGGATACTGATCCTTGTGACACAATTTGTAACCGTCCGTCCAGAGAATCGGATTTTTGCTCATTGCTCTAAACATAGCTTTCAGTTGTTAGTTTGATATAATTTATTCTGGGATGCGCTGTATCCATCATCGAATCGGTTGTGAATACAAGGTCTATTGGCGAGTCTTCATTCAATAATGCCCCCTTAAAAATCCTTGGTTCACAATGCGTCACCAACAGGTAGATTTCACTTGCACCCATTTCTTTTAAAATTTTTCCCGCCCAGAGAAATGTTCCACCTGCAGAACACAAATCATCAACAATAATGCATTTAGCACCTTTCGTGATGCTGCCCGTTTTTAATTCCATCGTTTCGATACGTCCCGTTTGCGGGTTGCGCTGCTTTTCAAAGATACAGGCGTCTTGGTAACCACTGTTTAAGTAGCGCGCAGCCGCACCCTTATCTGGAAATACAATTCGATCATTATCCGAAAATTTCAATTTTTCCATTAGTTTCGGTAGCAAGTCCAAAGCTGGATAAATAGCTACGCAATTTTCCAACAAAGTGACTGTTGTCTCGGAATGAGGTTCAACAACATATACTTTGTCAAATTGCAGGTTATTGATAAATGCAGCTACATATTTTAATGTAAATAAGTCGCCCTCAATTTTGCGGTCCATACGACTATAGGGCATATAACGAATCCATAACTTACAACTCGCCCCTTCCTCCTCAAGTCGTTTCTTGACAAAAAACAAACGGATTAAATCGCCGTCTTCCTGATAGGTAAATTCAACTAAATTATCTTTTTTGATCAACTGATCAAAATCCTTTACTTTCGTTTCTCCATTTGGAAACTGTTCGGTGATAAGCTGATGTTTATTTAGTATAATCATTTTTTACTTTTTACAAATACGCTAATTGAGTACTTTTTACTCAACAAAGATGCGCATTATTTTCAGTCCAACAAAATTTATTGAGTATTTTTTACTCAGCAAACCAAAAACAACATATATAACACTATGTATCAGTAAAATATATTTAAAAACAATACTTTATCCATTAAGATCAGGAAGATTATTTGTCTCCAACAGAACTTTCATTGGTACAAATCATCCCGAAAATCCTAAAAAAATAGGACGTCTTACCGATCGGGTTTCGTATAAAACTAGCTGAATACAGGGATGGTATCTTTCACTGAAAAACTGATCTTTGTCCTAAAGAAAAACAGTCAAGCGAATTGATCATAATAATAAATAAACTATTCGTATGAATACATCCGATTTAATCCACAAGGATATTGAAGCTATTTTACAAACTGAATATCAGGACATCACACAATTGGTCCAAGATTATCAGGATACTCCGATCACTGCGGAAAATCAGGAAGCTTTATATGCCTATAACCTGCTTTACATGAATATACATTCCTTATCAGAACAGGAATACCTCGACGCTTTCCATCAATTGGGTGAAAAATATCCTAATTATGGTTTCGCGGGAGAAAGTGACCATAGCAGAGCAATTGCCGAACTGGAGCGCTTAAGACTGGCATTTAATCAATTATGTTTAGAAACCAAACAAGGGCGACACTTACTTCAGCTCAAACTCAGAAATATTGACCTGGATATACAAATATATCAGAAATTGATGCAGGTACCGATCACTCCTGCCACTCAGACTGAGATAGATCGATTGGAAGCTGACTCCTATAAACTTACAGAAGAGATCGAGGCAATTTTAGCGCAATTTGATGATGAATAACTTGTCGTACTGTATGCAATGCAATTTACTAAACAGCTGAATGCAAAAAATTATTTGATCTTTTTGAATAACGTTTTACTAGCTATTAATCCGATTGATAACAATGCTTGCATATTCAGCCAAGAGGAATAACGACCGAATCTTCTTATTGATGGTAAAAGTATTGAATAACTGCCTTGCTATTTAAAGTAAAAAATAGGCACCAACAACACTCCACAATAAATGCATACGAACAATAACAAAAATACGTTAACCCAATAATACGGTGCCACTAAATCCATTATTTAAAACTCACGCAACCCGTTCAAAAATTAGAGGATATGAAAAAAATCGCTGTATTTGTCCTGATAATCATTTGCACGCTAATGATCGGGCGATCTTATCTGCAAATGAACACAACGAAAGCACAAAGTGGAGCTTTAGACAAAAAAGTTAAAAGTAGCGCAATGCTGCCTCAGTTAAAAGATGGCGACATGATCTTTCAGTCATCCATCTCGCCGCAGTGTAAAGCTATACAACTAGCCACGGGTTCTCCTTACTCGCACTGCGGTCTTATTTTTCATAAGGATGGAAAACCTTATGTACTGGAGGCTATTCAACCCGTTACGGTAACAGGCCTGACGGATTGGATCGCCAGAGGAAAAAACAAACATTATGTCATTAAAAGACTTAGAGAAGCAAACAAAGTGCTATCGGCAGACGTTTTAACCAAAATGAAGGGGATCGGAGCGGAATTCTTAGGCAGGAACTACGATGCAACATTCGAATGGTCAGACAACAGAATCTATTGTTCGGAACTGATCTGGAAAATCTATCAGCGCGGTGCCGGAATCGAAGTAGGCAAACTGGAAAAACTCAAAGATTTTGATCTCAGTAGCGCCGAGGTCAAAAGCAAACTCAAAGAACGTTACGGTAATCGGATCCCATTAGAGGAAACAGTAATTTCCCCTGTATCTATTTTCAATAGCGAGCTTTTAATTACGGTTGCCAATAACTGATTTAAGACTCGTTCAAAAGGGACAGTGCAGAATTCACAAAAACTGAAATTCCTGTTTTAAATGCTTGTTCATCCAGGTTAAACTGTGGATTGTGAAGCCCATATTGGGTAGCATTCTTGTTATTATTCGTCCCTACCAGCATAAATAAGGCCGGATATTGGTAAGAATAATAAGCAAAATCTTCGGCTGCCATCCAAATTTCCAAATCCTGTACAATTTCATTTCCCATACCTGTTTGTAGAATATTTTTCACTTGCTGGGTTAATTCGGGATCATTGTTCAGCGCGGGATAACCATGTCTAACCTCCACCTCCACTGTTGCTCCCAGAGCGACCGGTAGTGTCCGCGAAATTTCTGCAACTGTTTCCAATGCTTCTTTGCGCCAGGCTTCATCCATTGTACGGAAAGTTCCGGACAGTTTTACCTCCTCAGGAATAACATTAGCGGCTCCATCACCGATAAAACGACCAAAGGTCAGTACGGATGGGATATCTGGATTAGCCTTGCGGTTGACCACCTGCTGTAAGGTACTGAGCAGCTGTACGGCAATCATAATCGGATCAATGGCCCGATGTGGTTCAGCAGCATGGCCACCACGCCCTTTGATCGTTATATAAAACTCATCGCTCGAAGCCATAAACCTTCCAGGGCGTAAACCGATTTTCCCTAGCGGTACACGTGGACTTACGTGCAGTCCCAGAATCGCTTTAATTTTTCCACCTAAAGATTCCAATACGCCGGATTCTAAAATCTGGATTGCCCCACCCGGAATTTTTTCCTCTGCAGGTTGAAACAATAGCACAATTTTACCCGAAAATTCCGCCTTATAGTCATTTAAAATGGAAGCCGCCCCCAATAGATTTGCCGTATGAAAATCGTGCCCACAAGCATGCATAACACCTTCATTTGTGGACTTATAGGCTACCTTATTTTGCTCGTGAATCGGTAATGCATCAATGTCGGCCCTTAACACCACGATATTTTCACTCGCAGACTTTTCGCCTTCAAGTATAGCAAGCACACCGGTATTGGCCACAATCTCAAAGGGAATATCAAGTGCAGTCAGTTGCTCCCGGATATAGGCACTCGTTTTATACTCCTGAAAAGATAATTCAGGGTGCTGATGTATATGCCGACGGATGGCAACAATCTTTGGGAAAATAGCTTCGATTTCGGCATTCAATTCTGGCAATAAGTCATTCATCATCTTGATGTTGGTTAAAAAGATATCTTTACGAAGATAATCTCCTCTAAATCATCAGACAAGTTAAGTTAAAAAAAGCGTACATAAAAATAATAGACGATCTACCTGTTCCCCGTATCGCGTCACAAAAGGGTCAATATTTTTGCTATAAAGGCATTATAATAGGGCTGTTTGATTTTCACAATAATTTATTTGAATTCTATATATTTTGTATCCATCAATGGAATTATTTTTGTCGACAAATTATCACGATGGAAAAAAACACTAAACCCAGACAATCTTTTGTTCCAACGATACTGGCTTTTGCGCTTGTTCCGATTACAGGTCTTGCTACTGATATCTATCTCCCTTCGATGCCCCAAATGGCGGCAGAGCTTGGTCTCAGTGAAAGCCGTATCCAGTTAACACTGTCCTTATTTCTCATCAGCTACGGTGTAGCTCAATTCTTCACGGGCGCGCTCGTGGATGCATGGGGAAGATATAAAATCAACCTGATTTCACTGTTTCTCTTTATCCTTAGTTTTTGGATAACTGCAACCACCCATGATATCTGGGTTATTTACGGCATGCGTATTCTTCAGGGAATTCTATCTGCATTCGTCGTTATTTCCAAACGGGCCTATTTTGTGGATGTGTATGAAGGTGATCAGCGCAAACATTACCTCAGTATCATGACCATCGTCTGGTCTATTGGACCTATTATTGCTCCCTTTATCGGCGGATATCTTCAAACACAGTTTGGATGGCGTTCAAATTTCATGGTCCTTGCAGTCTATAGCGCCATACTTTTTGTGCTGGAATTGATCTTCTCGGGAGAGACCATCAAACAAAGAAAACCGTTGCATATCAGTTACCTTATCGGCGAATTTAAAATGATGTTAAAGACCAACGACTTCACATTCGGCGTATTGATGTGCGGAATATCTTATGGACTTGTTATGTTCTATAACCTCAGTGGCCCATTTTTTATCGAGCACCAATTGGGTTATGGGGCAATCACCACGGGCTATACATCACTTATCATGGGATTAGCCTGGATGTGTGGGGGCTTTATTGGAAAAGCATTGATCAAAAGGGCACTCATCCCCAAATTGCGGATCGCGAATTTTATTCAGATCATCTTGGTCGTATGCATGATGGTGATCTCCCCTTATTTAGCTAATTTATACACGTTGACATTTTTCGCATTTGCCATACATTGTACAGCCGGATTTATATTTAACAACTATTTCAGTTATTGCCTGGGTAGATTTCCTTTGTCCGCGGGTATTGCCGGGGGCTTGGTGGGTGGAATTACCTACCTGGTCACATCTTCCTTAAGTTATGGTACCGTCAGCTTGGTCAACCCTTCGTCGCAGCTTGAAATCGGACTGGGTTACGCCTTATTTGCGGTGCTGGGCTTGCTCACTCTTCTTTTCATTAGCAAGCTAGCTAAAACGAATAGGCTGTAAAATAAACAGATAATTATCCTTGTAGATTTTAAGCTACACATTTCAATATCGGAGTTATTTTATTTTTGGAATAAAGTTAAAAACAGTTAGTTTTGTATCATCATAATTTAGGTTTATAATTGGTTATTGAAGGTTTTCATTCTCCCCGTTTGAAAACCTTTTTTTATGCCTTTTTTTATTGATTTGGCTTTGCTTGAGGAAGCAGTCGGCGCCCTTGACTCAGCTTATCGACCGAACCTGAAATCAATTTTCATAATCATTGTCCTTTTGATAACATGAAGATTTATGATATAATTATCTTAATTATTTTTAACACTAAATTTCTCTATATAGGTACGTGGGCTTTCTTTATAGAATTTCTTAAACGTTTTGCTAAAATATTTTGGATCATTGAAACCGACCTGATAGGCAACTTCACTAATACTCAATTCGCTATCACTCAACAGTATTTGCGCCGCTTTTTTCAGACGTACCATATTGATAAATTCGACCAGGTTCAAGCCCGTTTGCTGTTTTATTTTACGGTATAAGACCGACCTGCTTACCCCGATTGCCTGCGTGAGCTCCTGCACACCAAAGTCCTCTCGACCTAGATTTTCTTCTACAATACGTAATACCTGATCCAAAAAGCGTGTTCTTTCAGTTGTCTCTGTTACATGTCCCCCCAAAAGATAATTTTGAACAAACTTTTCTTCCAAACGTTTTCTTGTCTGTATGATGTTTGATATCTTTTGAATCAAATGTGGCATACTGAATGGTTTGGTAATATAATCGTCAGTTCCCACTTCGAAAGCTTCGGTAATATAGGGATCCGCCGTTCGCGCAGTCAATAAAATAACCGGAATGTGATTTGTACTATTATCATTTTTCACTTGCTGCAACAGCGTAATACCATCACAATTCGGCATCGTCACATCCGAAATAATAATATCGGGCTGCCGTTCATGGATCAGGGCCAGCGCCTCATTTCCATCATTGGCTTCCAAAACCACATATTTCTTGCGTAAATTTTCACAAAGGAAACATCTCAGCTCCACATTATCTTCGGCAACAAGTATAATCGGTTTATCATCCGTCGTCCGATCAATTTCTACCGGGCTATGTTCATGCTCTTCTATCAATTGTTCAGATTGTTCGGGAATAGCTTTGACAGCAGACTCACTAAAAATATCAGCCGTCGATGTTGGATCCGTAGACAAATTTTGCTGTGGTAGACTGATCCGAAAGACCGTATTATAGCTTAACGGTTCCGTAGCCATATTACTTTCAACAGTTAATAAACCGCCATGTAATTGGATAATGGATCGTGACAATGCAAGTCCAATACCACTACTTGTGGCAACAAATCCTTCGGTATTTGCCTGATAGAATTGTTCAAATACAAATGGAATATCTTTTGCAGGAATCCCCCTACCCGAGTCCCATACTGAAATAAGTAACTTCGTTTCATCAGCTCTGCCCTCCAATTCAGCTTGCACTTTTATCCTCCCCCCGCTATCGGTAAATTTAAAGGCATTGTAGATTAGATTGACAAGCACTTTCTCAAACTGTTCAGGGTCAAAGTAGGCTTGATAATCTGTTGGAATATTATGATCAAGGAAAAACTGGATATTATTTTTCTCCGCTATAAAATGGAAGTTTAATAAAACATTTTTAAGATATTCAACTACCAGAACTTTCTGGCTATGTAGTTTCATTTTTCCGCCCTCATGTTTTCGGAAATCAAGTAATTGATTAACGAGATTCATTAAGCGATCGGCATTGCGTGTAGCGTAACCTAAATGTTCCTGTGCGTATGCGGACAAAGAACGATCTGTTTTCAATTGGTTCAATGGCCCTATAATCAGGGACAGGGGTGTGCGGAATTCATGCGAAATGTTTGTAAAGAAATTGAGCTTGGCCTCATGTAGCTCCTCCTGTTTTTCAGATGCAATTTTTCGGATCAAAAGATCACGTTTTAGCATATTTCTCCCATGGAAAAAACGAATAATCAAGAACACAATAACACCAAAAATCAGAAAATAACCAGTATAGGCCCACCATGTCTTCCAAGGGGCGGGAAGAATTTTTATTTTTAAAACCCGCGCCTTTTCATTCCAGATTCCATCATTATTTGATCCTTTTATCCAGAGTTCATAATTCCCCGGATCCAGATTTGTATATGTAGCGACCGGATTGCTTACAAAATTCCACTCTTGATCAAAGCCTTTTAAGTAGTAAGCATAGCTGTTTTTTTCAGGATGAACATAGTTTAGCACACTGAATTCAAGACTAAATACGTTCTGATTATGGTCTAAGACCAATTCATCCATCATCGAAATGTCTTTGGCAATTACCCCATCTACTCCAGGTCTAACGGTACGATTAAACAACTTAAGATCAGTAAATTGTATCGGCGGAACATAGCTATTGACACTCAGACTATCCGGATTGAACAGCGTAAAACCAGAAAAGCTACCAAAGGCAAATTTTCCATCCCGCAGCACTGTAGCTGCATTTTGAATATACTCGTTACCCGGTAAGCCATCCACTTTTGTATAACTTCTAACAGTTCCACCTTTCGGGTCGAAACAAGTAATTCCGGTATTCGTGCTCAGCCACAATTTGTTCTTTTGATCACTCAGGATTCCAAAAACATTGTTGACAGGTAATCCATTTTGTTCATTGAAACGTTTAAAGGCTTTCTTTTCGGGCAGATAGCGATTTAAACCGCCCATATAGGTTCCGATCCAGATCTGCCCTTTTCGGTCCTCGTGAATACTAATGATATCGTTACCACTGATTGAAAGTGAGTCGTTTTTACGGTTCAAAAAAGAAATGAATTTATCGGTACCTGCTATTTTAAGATTGAGCCCATTCGAAGTACCGATCCATAAGTTACCTTTGGAATCCTCCATTAATGCTCGCACCATATTAGAGCTCAATTGTTTACCTGCAACGTTGAAGGTCTGAAAATAACCCGTTTTTTGATTTTTCCGCTGTACCTGCAAACCGCCGCCGAATGTGCCGATCCAAATATCGCCCTGACGATCTTCCAGCAATGCATACACGTTATTATTTGCCAGTCCATTGATGTTATTGGGATCAAAACGAAAATGTTCATAAATCTGCTGGCCTTTACGTCTTACATTTAATCCACCGTCATAAGTACCAACCCATAAATTTCCCTCGCGATCGCGACAGATGGATTTTACATTATTATGGCTCAGGCTTCCAGCACTACTTTTGTCATGCCGTTCATTAACAAAAGAATTGCCGTATCGGTTAAAATAGTTCAAACCACCCCCCTCTGTTCCGATGACCAAATCGCCATTTGGATTCTCCAAAAAAGCGCTGACTACATTGTAGCTCAGGCTATTCCTTCGAGACTGATGTGTGAAATTTTGGAAATTAGGAATATCCTTATCATAGATATTGACCCCACCAAAATAAGTTCCGATCCAGATAGATCCTCTTTTATCCTGATAAATTGGTCTAATCGAGTTGTTACTTAAGCTATTGGGATTGTTATCGTCAGCCTGTATAAATAGTAATTTCCCATTTTGATATAAATAGAGGCCATTGAATGTTCCGATCCAGATGCTCCCATCATCAGCCTTCATCAGCGAGCGTACATCCTGATTGGCTAAATTTGCGGCAGGACTGTCATCCGTACTCAACGAAGAAATTTCGCCTGTATGTTCATTGATTATTTTTATGCCATTATATTTTGTTCCCACCCAAAAGACACCCGGAGTAACTTCCAGTACAGCCTGAAAACGCTGATTTACTTTATTAACCAATCCTTTCTGGCTAAAATAAGTGCGCAACACTTTCAATCTATTGCCATCCCTGGAAGCAGATTGCATCAGGACAATAGCATCGTCCGTGCAAAACCACAGCCTTTTCTTCCGATCCTCGTAAATCGTTCTAAAATTTCTAAAATAGGAACGACCATTGCTCCCTTCCACTGTGATCTCATTGAAAACTAACTCAGCCTGCAAATGTGCGCCTTCTTTTATCCGATATAGTCCAACATTTGTAGCAATCCAGATTACGCCATTTGAATCTTGGAAAATCTGGTGCACATTTACCTCTATTTTCCCACTTGTACTCTCAACCACAGGTAAAGGAATACGTGTAAAATTATCGGCATTGCGATTGTATAGATTAAGTCCCCCTGTTGTTCCTACCCAAAGACGTTGTTTCTTGTCCTGGGTAATCGCCTGTATAAAATTATGTTCCAAGGAAAGGCTATCCTGGGGATTGCTTCTATAAATTGTAAACTTACGTGCATCATATTTATTCAGGCCATCCCGCGTACCAATCCACATAAAGCCCAGGTGATCTTGCTCAATGGCAAAAACGCTACCTTGGGATAAACCTTCGTTTACATCAAGATGCAAAAAGCGATAATTCTTTTCCTGTGCGATAGAAATGGAAAGGACAAACAGTGCACTAAAAACCCAAAGGATACAAATACGTAATGGCATCATAAGGAATATAATTGAAATGGATACGATAAAAGTAATCATTCCATTCTATAAACACCAATAGTTATTTATTTAATCTATCGTTCAATTGTTGCTCATAAAGTGACTCTAAGAGCAATTTTTTATTTTTATTTTCCCAAAAACCAGCAGTTCTGTCTTTAAAACGACCTTGATTTTTTTCACCCACTACCCCTATGGCAAAATTTTGTCCGGAAGCCCAAGGTTGCTGTATGGCTGCGCTCTTAACTTTGCAATTCCACAATACCTGTGTGACTCCGGCCCAGCCATGTCCGCTCCCCCAGTTACCCCGATCCTGGACATTAATCTCGCCATCGGTCGTCATCTGATCATACAGGGTGCCTACCGCCCAGCGGTGATGTGGTCCAATATCCGCATGTGTATTATCGGCAATAGAGGAACTAAAGACATTTGGTCCCAAAGTTCTTGCACCGGTGACATAATCATGTCTCCCCGCTCTGGTATATAATTGTCTAAATAAATTGAGTTGTCCATTGTTATTGAATGAATATCTGCGTCCCCCTGTTACCTGAGATTTCGGATCCAAACATTTCGAGTTGATCACTGTTATTTGTTTCGCTAAGGATTCCAAGCTCACCGCCGCGTAACCAAAATAGCATGTGGTGATGTTTCGCACCCATGCATTTTCGACTTTATCAAGTTCAACCGCTATCCATCCATGATTTTCGTCTGTTTCGTTGGCATATTCGGATTCAAAACGTAGGTTTTCAACCCCAACTTCCCGAATACGCCCTGTAAAACTATATGGTACGACAGACACTTTACCAAACTGTGGATCTATGGCCATAACAACAGGATTGTCTAAAAACAATGTATCTCCGCTGATGGCGGAGATAACACGTTCAAATTTTAGTTTGTATTCTTTGGTTGTCCATTGTTTTGTTCCTTCCCGTGCTATAATCTGATTCATTTTAATGGCACTAATCCAAGCCTCATTGAGTTCATAAGAAAGGAGAACTGGTTCATCTTTCTGAAAGACACGACTATCGTCCACAATGACATACTGAGTTCCAACCGGTATATATATTGCTTTAACGATCTGTTCTTTAGCCTTATCTTCGACATAATTCCCTTCGCCAGAAATTTTCAGCAAGCTACGCTGCTGCCTTCCGGTCGCACGCAATAAGGTCTTACCTTTCCGATCACCTTCTCCTCTTAGAACGATACCACTCGATCTGATCAGTAAACTTCCCGGGATATTATACGTGCCTTTTTTTAGCATTATTGCCCCCCTATACCCATTCTTATCCAGCGGTTTTTCGGAAATTTCATCGATGGCGCGCTGGATCATCTGTTGATCAGTTCCATCTTGTGTAGGACGCAACGAAATAGTGTTAGCAATAGTAGGAAGTGGCCGATTTCCCTGATGATAGCCAACCCGGCTAAAATCAGGGATGATATTCCCCTTATTGTCGGGAAAATAGATTAGTTTTCCTTCAGGGTCTTTCCGTACCAAGCTCGATTGTACCTTACCGGAGCGCAGGTTCTCCTCCCGGAGCAAGGCTTCTAAAAAATAGTAATCGGCATAACTTAAGGGCTTATCGACCTCTGAATTGGAGGGTTTTGATCCCGTACTGTGCAGTAATATAAATCCCTTGTTTTTATTTGGAGGGGACATATATCCATCAATTAGATTTGATAATATCGTGCGTGCCCTGCTCCAATGCTCCTTTCCCTGTTTACTGAATGTACTCAATTCCAATAGTCCGGATGCGATCACTGTTGCGGCTGAAACGTCCCGCGGTTCGTTGGGAATATGAGGTGCATCAAAATCCCAATAAGGGATTAAATCCTTGGGCATTCGCGGATGGGCAAAAAGCCAATGTGCGATTTGTTCTGCTTGCTGCAGATATTTCGGATCACCTGTTTCGCGATAGCACATGGTATAACCATACAGAGCCCATGCTTCCCCCCGGGCCCAGGTAGACTCGTCACTAAAGCCCTGATGTGTATTTCTGTGCTGTATTTCGCCGCTGACGGGATTATAGTCAATAACATGATAGGTACTGTAATCCGGCCTAAAATGGTTTTTCATGGTTGTGTTTGCATGGCTAACAGCAATATGGTAATACGTAGAATCCCCGGTCAGTTTTGTTGCTTCAAAAAGCAATTCCAAATTGAGCATATTATCAATAATGACCGGAAAATCCCAACGATGGCTATTGTGATCCCAGGAGCGGATACATCCGACCTTTGGATTAAACCGTGTTGCCAAGGTCTTAGCGGATTGGATAATCACATCCCGATAATGGGTATTGGCAGTAAGGCGATATCCGTTACCAACGCTACAAAAAATCTTAAAGCCCATATCGTGGGTCTTTCCATTATATTGTTCGGCTTCTATTGATTTGGTCAATTCGCCCGCCAGCTCTTTCCATGTATGTTTGCCGGATTTTTCATATAAATACCATAAAACCCCGGGGTAAAATCCACTTGTCCAATCGCCACGCTTTACCGCTACCAACTCGTTGTTTTCGGAAAGTGTACGTGGAGAAGCCAGTGTAGAATCCGCTTTTTTTAGCAACTGTAGTTCCTTATAGAGCAATTGCGATTGCCGCTCAGCAAGAGCCCAAGCTTTTTTCAATTGACTGTTGCTCTGCGCTTTCATTTCCTCAGCCCCACAAAGGATATATGTTATGCACAATATCCAAATGATAAACCGTTTTCCGCGGCTAAAACGATTCGAAACATCTACGTATTTTGATCGCAGCTTATTTATATTGAAAATCATATTACATTCAGGTTTATTTAAGTAAAAGGTTAATTGGTCAGATCTATCGTTGGAATAGCATTGTTACGCGGTGATTATAACCAGATTAAAGGATTTCGGATAGGCAAGTTACGAATGACCTCTTCCGTCTTGGGATTGTGATCGAGCTCAGCCCAAAGGCGCAAATAGCTACTGTCTTTATAAGCATTTGCAGCAAAGACAAGAGCTGGTTGAGCAATAGGCCACTGATCCCAGTACATTACATCTTTTTGGTAAGGCCATTTGGCTTTATCTTCGATATAAGGGACCATGAAATCGATTCCTTTTTTTATTGTACGCCCATCGGACAGCGTATATTGCCATAGCGATTCATCTGCTGTTGATAGGATATGACAAATCATGACCATTGCATCTAGGTTAAAAAGGGAATATCCAAACGGCTTCGTGCGTTGAAGTTCCCGTGGAAAACTACCGTCTTTTTCCATCTGATTAGGCAATAAAATTTGTTGATAGCGTTGGCTGCACATCTTGAGCAAAGCCGTATCCTTTACTAAGCTGGCAAAGGAGGCCACCTGCATCACCCAACAGGTGCCATGATTATTTGCCGCATTCATTTCATCTTTACCGTATTGGTGCTGCGTCAACCAGCGTAAGTAAGTAGCAAACCAACGATGTATGGCTTCCCGGGCCGACGGTGGAAAGTTGGGATCATTTTCGAGCACTTTGATCCCCTGCGCTACTTCCATTAAATGAATAGTATCAATAATTCCGATACCACGCCCTGTAAATCGTCCTTGTACAGCTTGAGCATACAGCAAATTTGGACTCATCATGGTCGCCGAATCAACAAACCAGGCATTTAAATGCAGCAGCGCCTGTTGCACGTATTTTTTATCCGGCTGCAAACGATAAGCAGAGGCTAAAGCGCCTATGATTCTGCTAAAGCGGATCATGGCTTTTCGATGGGCAACAAAATTGGCAGGATTACTCATGCCGTCCCGTTGAATATAAGGTGCATGGGCATCCTTTGGATCGGGCCACCAATAGTCACCCTCCGAATAAAAATCATGAATCCCCCCGCTGCTTCGAACAGCAGGATAAGCCGTGACGGTTATAGGCTTCTGCTTCATGGCCCATTTTGACTGCCTCTTTATAATAGGACGCAAAACGGCCGTAATCTCTCTGCTAAAATATGCATTGGGTTGATTCGCCCCTACTAATAAGGGGAGTAGCACGATCCCAATAAATGTGCCAGCGCGTCTGAAGATTGATTTCAAATTCATTTCCTTAGATTTTTATAAGCTATTTTGGGATAATGCGGTACTCCTTGCCGCGAACGGTCTGAAATTCAACTTCAAAGATCTCTTTGGATGGCAAGGGAAGTAGTTTTTCGCGATCAAGAACGTGATAATCCAAAGCGCTTGGCTTGTATAACAATTCATTTTCTGTTCTTACAGCTTTATTTCCATCCAATCCAATGACTGTCACGGGAATAGCGGTTCGCAGCTTGCATACACCACCTATATTGGAAACGATACGCGCCTCTTGCAATTTATTACCCTTCCAATCTATATCTACCGTAAAGTTTCCTCTTGCTTTAATTCCCTTGATATGTCCCGCGGACCATTCATCGGGTAATGCGGGCAATAAATGAACTGCGCCATCATGACTTTGCAAAAGCATTTCGGTCATTCCCGCTGTAGCACCGAAATTTCCATCGATCTGAAACGGAGGATGTGCATCAAATAAGTTTGGATAAGCGCCACCACCACTCATTTGAGCGCGGTCCAGTTTAGGATCAATAAAATTCAATGCGTCCTTAAGAATTTTATAAGCGTGATTTCCATCCTGCAATCTTGCCCACCAATTTGTTTTCCATGCCATTGACCAACCTGTACTCACGTCCCCACGCAATAGCAAGGACTTTTTTGCTGCTGCCGCCAGCTCACTATTTTCCGTAATGCTGATCTGGTTACCTGGGTAAAGTCCAAAAAGGTGTGAAATATGCCGATGTTGATCTTTGGGATCATCCCAATCTTTATACCATTCCTGCAGTTGACCATACTGCCCCACCTGATAAGGATATAGCTTTGCTCTGGCCTGTTCCAATGTCGATTTAAATTCAGGATCAACCTGTAGCACATCGCAAGAACGAATTACCGCCGTAAATAGCTCCCGGATAATGGCCATATCCATCGTGGAGGCCATGGTCAATTGATATTCCTTTCCTGCTATTTTTATCGTATTCTCAGGTGATGTAGAAGGATTTGTGATTAGGTATTTATTTTCAGGATCAGCAATTAACCAGTGTAACATAAACTGTGCTGCCCCTTTCATCAGTGGATAGGCTTTGTTTTGGAGAAAAGATTTATCTCCGGTAAAGCGATAATGCTCCCATAGATGTGTGCTGAACCAAGCTGCAGCCATTGGCCATGCAGACCATCTCGGCATTCCCTTCGGATCCCATTCATATCCTCCAGGGGGAGAAGTTTTGGCCCATAGATCTGAATTATGGTGAACCACCCAGCCCTCCTTTATGTTGTAATTTACGGCAGCAGTTTTAGCTCCATTAACGGCCAATTCCTCCATAAAATCAAATAATGGCTGATGACATTCGGACAGGTTGGTATTTTCCGCCAACCAATAATTCATCTCAGTATTGATATTGGTGGTGTAATTACTTCCCCAAGGTGGCTGTACATGATCATTCCAGATCCCCTGTAAATTGGCGGGTCTTCCACCTTGTCTCGAACTTGCAATCAGCAGGTAACGTCCAAAATGATAATACAAAGTCAGTAAATCCAGATCTGTAGGACCTTTGGAAAATTGCATAATGCGCTGGTCTGTCGGTAAACTTGCATGTGTTGAAATTCCTGCCAGTTCAAAGTCCACCCTGTTAAATAGCGATCTATAATCCTTCTGATGATCAGCAAGCAGTGTTGCGAAACTTTTAGCAGCAACCTGTTGCATTAAACCATTAACCACTGTTTTTACATCTTTTCCAGCTTGGCTCGGCGATTTGTCGAAACCATTAAAGCTGGTTGCTTCTGTCAGCAATAATAATACCTCGTCGGCTCCCGTAATACGAAGCTTATCTTTTTCCTGTTGTACTTTTCCTCCTTTTGCCTGTACCTTAACACGCATTTCGAAAGTCATCCCCTTTCCCTCAATACTATCGTAAACCACCTGTTTAGGCTCATAATCCCTATTTGCAACAAAACTCGGTGCTTTCCCCACGAGACTTAACATATCACTACCGATTGCAGAAACAGTACTTTTAAGCTTACTCGACATGGATAGATCGAATGTTATCGATTTTGCCCGATCTGCTTTCAGGCGAATAACCAAAGCTTTGTCCGGATAACTGACGAAACTTTCCCGTTGATATTGCACACCTTGATAAGTATAACTTACCGTACTTACTGCCCGTTCCAAATCCAAATCTCTTCGGTAAGCTTTCACCGCTTTCTGGTCTTGGTGAAAATCTAACCATAGATCGCCCATAGGTAAATAACGTGCCGAATAAGGACCTTGCATTTTCTTCCAGAGGGCAGCAGCTTCTTCATATTTGCCCGCTAAAACGGCTTCGCGTACTGATGGTAAAATCTGTGGACCATTTGGGTTGTTTCCGGCCTCGGGCTCACCCGACCATAAGGTATTATCATTCAATTGAAAACGATCTTTCGTCACCCCGCCAAAGACCATCGCTCCAGTCGTACCATTGCCCAATGGTAATGCTTCTTCCCAATAAGCAGCAGGTTTATCGTACCAAAGTTCCAGCTTCTTCTGTTTATGCTGTGCAAAACCGTAATTCACAGTTCCCATTATTCCGAGCAATAGTAAAATGCTCAAATTACTGTTCAATTTTATCATCGCACTATTTTTCAATTGTCAACAATGTACTTTTTGATTCGTCCAAGCGTCCTGAGACAACGGCCTTCCCTTCGGATAGACGCAATCGTATGAAGGCGCTTCCATTGTATGCCTGCACTTTTTTGGAGCCGATTGATGTGCCTTGATCAACAATCAGTTCACCATCTCCCGTTGCATCAAAATAAATCCAGTTTTTAGCATCCAGACAAAGGATGCCGTTTTTATCGAGCACTTTGGCCTGCACCGTTATGATATCGCCTTCCCGTGCAATTTCTTCAACCTGTAATTTTGTAGGTTGTCCCCAGGGTTGAGTCTGATACACTTGTTCGATTTCATCTGTCAATAGTTCCTTGCCATTTTTCGCAACTGCTTTGAGCTGATTTTTCCCTTCACGAAACTTCACCATCCATCGTAGCCCGGCGGCAGGGAAATCCTGGCTATTTCTTTTCTTGACCCCTTGGCTTTCACCATTGACAAATAGCTCGACTTCCTTCGCGTTAGAATATACTTTAACCATCTTTGCTTCATCTGCCTGTCCCCATCGAACAGGCCAGGTATGTCCATAGATATGCAACATAGGTTTTGAAGTCCAGTACGATTGAAATACGTAATAGGATTCTTTCTTCGTAAAATCGCGTTCGACGACACCTTTCTGGTTGACGTAGGGAACCGGATTATCAGGCCGAACAGGTGTAGAAAAATCTTTAAAGGGCCAATAAGCGGTACCGGTAAGCCATGGCATGGTTTCCTGTTCCTTGAGGTGCCAATCGATCAAGTTACAGATATAGCTCTCACTCCAGTCACCATCCTTGGAAACTCTTGCTGCACCGCCAACGAGCGATGCATCACCAGCCCGTTCATCGGTGGTACCATCACCTTCTATTTTGGCTAATGCCCGATCCGGATCCTCGGCATGTCGACGAGCATGACTATCTCCACCCCACTCCACATGGAGAAAATGTTTGACCTTTTTCATTTCTTCTGTCGAGGCCGTTTTATAATCTGTATATACGCCACGGTACCAACCGGCCCAGATAGAAGGTGAATACACATCGACAATATCTTTACAAAAATCACAACGCCGTATGGCTGTTTTCCGACTGGGATCCAATTGGTGGGAAAGTTCATGCAGTTCACGCATAAATGTCCTAATTTTCTCTTTGTCGAATTCGGGAAAATCGCCAGGCCAGTCATTTTCATTACCCAGCCCCCAGATAATGATAGAAGGGTGATTATAGTGTTGCTCGATCATATTTGTCAGCATACGTTTTCCCTGTTGCTGATAGATTTCACCGCCCAAACCACCTCGGCACCAAGGGATTTCCTCCCAGACTAAAATACCGAGGCTGTCACATGCTTCGAGCAGCCTGCGGCTTTGCTGGTAATGTCCCAATCGAATAAAGTTGACCCCCATCTCTTTCATCATCGTCATTTCCTGTAGAATCTGTGCATCCGTCATCGCTGCTCCTACGGCAGCATGATCTTCATGACGGTGAGTCCCACGGAGCAGCAATCTTTTTCCATTTAGCAAAAAGGGACCATTTTCTTTAAATTCTACATGACGGAAACCAAACCGTGTCTCTTCTTTAAACGTCTGCCCATTGCTTTTGACGATGGTTACCAAACGGTACAAAGCGGGATGATCCGGACTCCACAATGCTGGTTTTTTAACTGTTAATTTCCCAAGGTCGAGTAAGCCTTCTGCAGAACGAAGAACTGGAGTCTGACGCTCAAGCAATTTACCCGAAGGGTCGTAAAGCTGCGTTTCGACGTTAAAATTTGAGCTGTTGGATTGTGTCAATAGGCGACCACGGATTTGCAATAGACCTTGCCTTCCGTCCACATCCACCGTAGGACTAACAAAGACCTTTTCTAAGGCCGTCTGTGGTACATATTTCAAATTCAGGTGACGATAGATACCTCCGTAAAGATTAAAATCGGAAAGATCCGAGGGAATCATTTCGAGGTCACGTGAGTTATCTACCCGAATTGAAACAGGTATCGTCCCTTTAAACTGTGTTTTATAGGCTTCTGTTTTTTTAAACTGTTCGACCGCCTCAGTAATATCTACTGTCCACTCATCATATCCGCCAACATGTTCCCCTACTTTTTGCGTATGGATATAAACCGCAGACTTTTGTCCTGCACCTTCAAAATGGAGCAATGTACGACCATTTGGATACGGATTTTCAATGGTTAATCTCTTCCGATACCAACTGGGTCCCTGATAATAATTGACATCGGGATCAACGGCATCCAACGCGTTATAGCAATGGGGTAAACTTACGGTTTGCCATAGTGGAACGGATTCTGGATTGCCTGCTCCTACGGGCCGGACAGCCTCCCAAATCCCCCCAAGATCACTCCTTAGAAAGTCCCATTCCTGATCAATGCGTCTTGATTCCTGAGCCTGGAGCTGTAAAGCGCCAAATCCCAATAGCAGTGTAAGTATTTTATAAAATTTATTTTCTGTTATCATTAATGTGCTTCTCTTTTCTTAATCATTGGCTTCAGCTTATTCATCCAAGGCTCCGGTTTTCATTTTCTTTGCTGCGGCTGTCTTATCTTTTTCTAGTTTTCCAGCCAACTCAATTTTGATCACCGTTGCCACCGGATCAATTGCCTGTTTGGAAACTTCAATCTTGATCGCATCAGGCTGCGATTTCACTTGAAGTGTTTTACCATTCGCCAAAAAACTGGCTTTTAAAACCTTATTCTTTATTGGCAGAACCACCGTTCCATCTTGAGGCCAGTCAAATAGGGTCAGGTAAAGCAGGGTCTTATCGCCCTGTTCCTTCATTGTGCATCTGCCCCACTCAAAGGGCTGCAAAGGACTGCTTTTGGTCGCATAGATAGCCTCGCCGTTTGTTTTCATCCATTTCCCTATCGTCGCCAATCTCTCTATGCTTTCCTGTGGGAAGGTACCATCGGGTTTCGGGCCAACATTCAGCAAATAATTCCCGCCTTTGGAAGCGATATCAACCAAATTACGGATCAGTGTTTCTGCCGACTTCCATTTATGGTCGGAGGTACGATATCCCCAGGTTCCATTCATCGTCATACAAGTTTCCCAGTGCTTTCCTTCCAATTCGCTCCAATCTGGAATCTTCTGCTCTGGCGTCTTGGTATCTCCAGGAAAATTTGGTCTTTTCAAACGATCATTGGTAATAATATTGGGTTGCAGGCGCAGTTGTTCCTGGAGCATACTTGCAGCTTCATCAGTCATATTTGTTGGTGTATCCCACCACAGGACAGCAATATCACCATAATTACTCAAAAGTTCTTTCACCTGTGGTACAGACACATTTTTGATATATTCATCAAAGCTTGCCGTTTCTTGCTTAGGGTCCCAATGGCCTTTATGCGCTAAGGTATAGGCATCGATCTTGGCTGAATCCGGATTTGGCCAACCTTCCCGCATGAGTTTTCGAGCGGCTGAACCCCCTGGATTATTCCAGTCTTGTGCCTGCGAGTAATAGAATCCTAATTTAATTCCATACTTTTTACAAGCTGCAGCTAAGGGTTTTAATAGATCTTTACCATAGGGAGTCGCATCAACCATATTCCATTTGCTGGTTTTTGTTTCGAATAACGCAAAACCATCATGATGTTTAGCTGTGATAATGAGGTATTTCATACCGGCATCCTTCGCCATACGCACCCATTCATCTGGATTATATTGTTTCGGATTAAATTGAGCTGCCATTGCCTGGTATTCGTCAACAGGGATTTTTGAACGGTTCATAATCCACTCTGCTCCCCCTCGAGCTTGCTCATGACCACGATAGACTCCTCCGAATTGTGCATATACCCCCCAATGGATAAACATGCCAAATCGGGCTTCCTCCCACCATTTCATCCGTAGACTATCCGGCAGTTTATTTTCTTGCGCCATCGATGTGCTACTTGCCATTCCTGAGACCAAGAGTATCAGCAATACTATTTTATACATGTTGAGTTTAGTCTTCATACCTATCTTGGTTATATTTTAGAATCCTATTGTTTGCTTAAATTTATCATTTCCCAAACTTTTAGCAATATCTACCTCAGATTGCGGAACTGGCCAAAGGGTATCTCTAGCGGCAAATAAGCGCATCGCACCATCGGGATCTTTGGTGTTATCCATGACTTGTTTGATGACTCCCCATCGCTTCAGATCAAAATATCGTTGCCCCTCGAGCGCAAGTTCAACACGTCGCTCGTGGCGGATAATATTTCGAAATTCTTCCTTAGTCAATGAAGAACTAAATTCCAACAAAGGCATTTTAACATCTGCGCGCGAACGCACTTGATTCAACGCGTCTACTGCTGTTTGCTCAGGTCCAACGCTTTCATTTTTTGCCTCAGCATACATCAACAGCACATCGGCATAACGAAGAAATACCCAATCCTGGTCACTTTGCGTAGCGTAGCTGGTGGGCCATTTGGCTTCATTGATATATTTTCTAGGTAAGAAGCCACCCTTAACATCCGCTGCTACAGGATCAAATGCGGAGGAAGCTGTCGTACCACGCCATACGCCACTGTAGATAATAGATGCCTTCAATCGCGGATCACGATTTTCATACGGATTTTTTGCATCATATTTGGCAGAAGTACTGATATCTTTACCATCAATACAGTGGTATGAATCTACGAGATAACCCAAAGGCTGTACCGTCATTAAATAAGAATACATCATATCCGCAGGACTGTACATATTAGGTGGTAAAAAGCGCGCTGAAAACATGATTTCGGGATTACCATTTTGACCGGGTTTTCTAAATAAATCCCGGTATCCACCTTGATAGATCGAGAATTTGTTTTCATCGATCACCATCTTAGCCGCTGTGGCGGCTTCAGCCCATTTCTTATTTGTCAATAATACCTTTGCTTTATAACCGAGGGCAGCCCCCCTAACAGCGTGGCCTTTATAGGCCGTATTTGGCAATTTTTCAATGGCATAATCAAGGTCTGCCAAAATAGCTTCTACAACTTTGCCTTTTTCGGTCCTTCCCAGTCTAGCACTGGCATCATCCATCCCCAAGGGCTCAAGTATCAAGGGTACATCACCATAGAGATTAGTCAGCAAGAAATAATAATGTGCACGAATGAAACGCGTCTCAGCTTTATACCGATCCCTATCCTGTTGGCTCATGCTGGTAATTCGGTCAATATTCGCAATCAGTTTATTACAAGCCGCGATTGCTTGATAGGAGATTTCGTAGCCTTCAGCTTGCATACCGCCTGTTGTTGAGGTCAATCCGCCTCTAGAAATTGTATTAAAATTATTGGACGTACTTGATATAAATGCGTCATCGGAAAGCCCGTCCCAAAACATGCTGGCTCCGCCCCATCCCCCTCTCGCGTTGGAAGAAGATGTAGAGTTATACCCGCGACATAGGAATTCATACACACCCGATAGCGCGAGGTCTGCATCAGCCTGAGTTTTCCAAAAGGTAGACTCCGGTATTTTATCGGTTGGGTTTTTATCTAAGAAATCTTTTGTACAACTGCCCAGCGCTGTGGTAGCCGCTAAACAAAAATATAGGTATGTTTTTTTAAGTTTAATTTTCATGATCTCATCAGTTAGAAGGTGATATTTGCACCAAATGCAAAAACTTTATTTTGAGGATGGGTTACATAACGCCCTGAGGTAGCACCACCACTGCTGGATACACCTCTCTCAGGGTCTAAACCTGGGAACTTTGAAAAAGTAAGCAGATTATCTGCTGCAAAATAAACCCGAAGACCTGAGATTCCTGTCTTTGACAATGTACTTTGCGGTAGACTATATCCAATTTGAATATTTTTCAATCTCAAGAAAGATCCATCTTTCAGGAAAAATGTCGAGGCTGTCCTGACATTATTTGCTGCAGGAGAATTATCTAAGCCCACAATCGGCAACGATGCATTTGGATTTTCCGGTGTCCAGGCATCCATCCATTCTCGGGTGAAAGTTCCCCCTTGTCTAAAAGGAACGATTCCCCATTCGCTAACAAATATTTTCTGCCCTTGAGATCCAAAGAAAAATGCTGTAAAATCAAAATTTTTCCATACTGCAGTTGCATTAAAGGAATAATCAAAATCTGGGAATGCTCCTGGCACAACAACGCGATCATTATTATCCACCATATTATCTCCATCAACATCTGCAAATTTCAAATAACCAGGCTGTGCTGGCACCTGTTGTTTTGGCGAATTTGCGATCTCTTCCTTAGAGCGAAATATGCCTATACTTTCCAATAAATAAAAACTGCCATAAGGTAGACCTTCCCGGGTAATTGTATTACCTGAAATACGTTCAGCTCCATATTTTATGACCTTATTGCGATTGGCCTGAATATTTCCGTTCAATGTCAGCGAAACCTCACCTATTTTTTCACGGTATTGCAGTCCGAGTTCGATCCCTCGATTACGGAGCGTTCCATAATTTACCGTCGGTGCCGTCAGACCAATATAGGAAGGGAATGCTGTCGACGACGAAAGAATATCAGAGGTGACTTTATTGTACCAGTCAAAGGAGGCTGTCAGTTTATTATTCCAGAATCCAAGATCAAAACCAAAATCGAGTACCCGGGTGCTTTCCCATTTTATCTGTTCATTTGCCATGGCAACCTGACGTGCGCCCTGTTGTAGGTTTTCTTCAAATGGATAGGCAAAAGCAGAGCTGTAAACCGTCTGATAGGGGTAATTGCCAATATTCTGATTACCCAAGGTTCCGATGGAAGCCCTAAGTTTGACTTCATTCACTGTTTCTTTAAGCTGCTCGCCAAAAAAAGCCTCGTCTGAGATCTTCCATCCTGCCGATACAGATGGGAAAAAGGCCCATTTACGATTCTCAGGAAAACGTGAAGAAGCATCATAACGAGCATTTCCCTCCAAGAGATACTTACCCTTGTAATCATAATTCAAACGACCATAATAGGATCTTAGCGACCATTCATTCGTGATACCACTATTAGACTGCTGTCCTGCGCCACCGCCATCTAATTCCAGCAGATCCTTATTTGGGAACTGCAATCTGCTGCCAAATAATTTTTGCGCCTTATTATATTCGGCCTGTGTACCAGCCAATACCTTCAGATTATGGTCTCCGAATGACTTATCATACGTTAGTTGGGTATAACCTACAGGATAGACATTATTATCATCCGTCACTTCCAATCCTTGGCCGCCCACGTCCAATTGTCGCGCCGGAAGTGCATCCGGTTTTGCCTGCCACATGTACTGGTTGATCACAGGCTTGTTGGTATAGTTTTTCGTAAACCCATAAGTCAGACCACCACTGGTTTTCCATTCCAAGCCATCCAGTAATTTTATGTTCACAAAAATATTACCCTGCATAAAGTAATTGTTTAGCCTTGTGAATGCATTTTCAGCAACGGCTACAGGGTTTTTATTCGGAGACTGAAAAGGATATGCTCTGGAAGTATATCGACCACTACCATCCGGGAGTACAGGACCATATAATGGCGATTGGCTTATTGTTGACAGAAACTGATCTTCGGCTCCATTTCTTGGATATTTTCGGTCACCATAATTCAGCGTAATGCTCGAACCAAAGCTTATTCTATCATTGATTTTCGAATTGAGGTTCAGCTGCAAATTATACTTTTTAAAGGACGTACCGATCATAATATCGGGCTGATCGACATAACCAAGGATGACGTTGTAATTGGTTCCATTAGCACCACCGCTTAAACTTAAATTATGCGTTTGCACAGGTACCGTTTTAAATACGGCATCCAACCAGTTGAAATCCGGATAAAGTGTTTTGTCCGTCGCATTTTTATAGGCGTCGATCATTTCCTGGCTGAAAAACGAATTCGCATTGGTAATACCTGAATTTTTAGCAGCTTGATTGTATAGGGTCATATAATCTACCGAATTATAGACCAAATCAGGCAATGCTGAGGCCTTTGTGATGCCGACATTGTAATCGTAACTCAGCTGTGCCTTTCCAGATTTACCCTGTTTGGTTGTCACGAGGATGACACCATTTGCGGCTCTCGCGCCATAGATTGCTGCGGAGGCAGCGTCTTTTAATACCGTAATATTTTCAATTGCCTGTGGATTCAGGTTTTCCAAACTGCCAGGAATCCCATCTACGATAACCAATGGCGCAGAAGATGCACCGTAAGAGCCCAGCCCCCGAACCTGTAAATTCACATTTTCATTTCCGGCCTCTCCGGAGCCCTGTGTCACACGAAGTCCCGGCATACGCCCCTGAAGTAATTGGGTAGGGTTTGTTGCGATCCGCTTGTTCAAGGTTTTTCCATCCACAGCCGCAACAGCCCCTGTTAAGTTACTCTTCTTCTGGGTTCCATAGCCTACTACGACAACTTCATCCATAAGGCTACTTGATTCTTGTAGGACAAGATTGATATGATCTTTATTATCAACAGCTATTTCTGCTTTTTCTCTACCTACTAAAGTGAAGATCAATACATCAATATCTTTAGCTATAATTTGGTAATTGCCGGATACATCTGTAACAGTCCCATTCTTTGCGCCTTTAATCTGTACTGTCACCCCTGCGAGTGGTTCGCCCGCGGGTGAGGTTACTTTTCCGGATATTTTTAGCTGAGACTGTGCAAAAACATTTGGTGCAGCCATACTCATCAGCGAAAATAAAAGCAAACCCTTCCCTACCGTTTTGGTTATCGGTGTTATCATAGTTCTCTTGGTTTATGTGGTTATTTGAACTCAATAAATGAAACCAAATATCAAAAATCGCGGGTTTCCCAAGGGAGAATTTTCGTTCAAATAAGTGGAAAAAATGTCTTTTCCCTCGATTTTCAGCGGAATTAAACGGATTTTTAAAAAAATCCAATTTTCAATTGCTCATTCACTCTTGAATAGGGTCCGAAAAATGCTTTTTCCATACTTATTAAAAGAAAATATCAACTTACGAATAGGTTGATATTTTCTTTTTTTTACTTCGAAGAGAATGCTATTGGGGTTTAATACCCTGGATTTTGTGGTAGTAAATTGTTATTACGTGCGATTTCATCCTGAGGAATAGGCATCAGTGCGTGAAAATCTTTCACTTTCGGCTGGCTTTCATAAGCACCCTGCCTTGTAAACGCCTCCACGACCTGTCCCCAACGTTTGATATCGTACCATCTTTTCCATTCAAAAGCCAATTCAACACGGCGTTCTTCTTGCACTGCTTTTCGAAAGTCAGCCTGTGTCATACCTACCGTCAGGTCTGCCGGAAAATTCCTTATCCCCTCTGCTGTGTATCTTGCTCTGGCCCGAACAGCATTTATATAACTATAGGCTTTCTCTGTTGGGCCGCCTTTGCTCTCATTTATTGCTTCAGCAGCCATTAAAAGAACTTCGGCGTAGCGAAAGATAACATGCTTAATATCAGAATCAGAACCATCCGCTCCGGCATTAGCTCCCGGATGTAGGCACCATTTTGCGGTATGTATACGGGGCCATTTCCATTTTTGATAAGGGGTCATCACTCCTTTTACAGGCGTTTCGGTCAGGAAGCTGATTTTCTTTCTATAATCTTGGTCGGAAAAGCTTGCATATACGCCATTAGATGGTACGATGACACTCCATCCCAACATATCAGCGTCCCGTACCCCCGTCATTGGGGCAGTATAATCCTGATTGGATGCATTTTCACCAGTAATTCCGCCCAAAAAGTCAACCACCCAAACATGCTCGGTCTGAAAACCAAGATCGGCATCCCATAGGCTATTAAAATCTTTGACCAAGGCATACTGGTATTTGTTTGCATCATTGATTACGGCTTCCGCCATCCTTGCAGCGTCATCCCATTTTTTTAAGACCATATAGACCGAAGCAAGCAATGTTTGCGCGGATCCTTTGGAGGGCCTTGCTTTATTATTGTTTGCATATGTATTCGGCAAATTCGCAATGGCATATTCGCAATCTGCGATGATATTGTCATAAACCTTTGCTGCCGGAGTTTTGCTGATAGCAATTACCTTACTTGGATCGCTGACGAATTCACCAATATAGGGGATATCCCCAAATAGTTGAACCAAGTGATAGTAATACAAAGCCCGTAGCAATCTCGCTTCGGCAATAAGTGCAGATTTTTTAGCCTCATTCATTGCAACAGCCGGAATACCATCTATCGCGGCATTTGCAGCGCCGATACCCAAATAGGCAGTTTTCCATACGGCTAGCAAATCCTGGTTGCTTGCATCGTGTGTAAAACTGTTGAGCTGAATCCGACTAGACTGCGTCCCAATATCCGCAATATCAATGTCATCTCCCAGCAATTGCAGTACCATGGTCAATCGCCGACCATAAAAATCTGCATTGGCCAAAAGTCCATAAATCCCCATCACGGAAGCTTCAGCATCCGCTTCGGTCTTAAAATATTGCTTAGGATCCAAAATACTTACCGGTTCCTCGTTTAGTTTTGTACAGGAAAACAAGCTGGTAAAACACAGCGTCGTAAGTATAATACGATATAGAGTTATCTTTTTCATTAGCACAAATTTTAATGGGCATTATTTCCAGCATCTTGCTGAGAATTATTACACCCAATTATTTATTTTTATTTATTTACCATCAATAGTACTACGTAGGTTCCTCCTGATGTTAAAACCTTAGATTTAGACCAAGGGTATACGATTTAATATTGGGGTAGCCCATGTAATCCAACCCCAGATTTCGGTTAGAATCCTGATAGCTTACCTCAGGGTCAAAACCCGAATAATTGGTCCAGGTCCATATATTTTGTGCGCTGAGGTATATTCTTAAATATTTTAGATGAATTTTTTCGAGCGACTTTTCTGAAAAATTATAGCCCAGAGCAAGATTTTTTAATCGGAGGTAAGAGCCGTCTTCTACCCAGCGTGAGGAGACTTCGGGATTGTTTGTTGAACTTGCCCTTGGTACATTTGTATTGGTATTTTCGGGTGTCCAGCGTCGCAATGCATCCTTGGTAGCATTACCCTTCCCGGCCATCCAATCGAGCTCCATCCGCGTAATATTCAACATATCATTACCATAACTTCCTTGCATAAAAATATTCAGATCGAAATTCTTATACTTAAAATCATTGTTAAAACCGAAGGTGAAATCAGGATTAGGATTACCTATAATCGTACGGTCATCGGCATTCACCACGCCATTTGCACCGGCGATCAATTGATTATTTTTATCGCGACCAAATAAATCTTTATAGCGAATATCTCCAGGTTTCTTATTTGGTTGCGCGCTAAAATCATCACCCTGCTGATAAATTCCATCGGTCACCCAACCAAAAAATGCGCCGAGTACCTCACCTTCACGTAGCAACTGCGAATCCGTTGAAAGCATGTGACCAGGGATCGTATTATATCGAATCTCGCCTCCAGGGAGCTGCAAAATCTTGTTGCGATTGAAACTGATGTTAAAATCTGTTTTCCATCCAAAGGCGCCGTTGAGATTGGTTGTCTGCAAACCAAATTCCCAGCCTTTGTTTTGCACACTTCCCACATTCTGAAGTGCAGTGGTGAAGCCCGAATAGAGTGGCAATGGTACCTGATACAACAAGTTGATTGTTTTCTTGTAATAATAGTCTATAGAAAGGTTGATTCTGCTTTTTAGAATACCGATATCCATCCCGGCATCTGTCTGCTTGGTTGTTTCCCAGGTTAAATTAGGGTTGGCAACATTCGTAGGCCGAACAGCATTAACAGGACTTCCCCCCATTGTTGTTAAAGTAGGTGAGAATCTAGCCAAAGATTGGTAGGAACCAATTTCCGAGTTTCCGGTTTCACCATAACTTGTTCGCAATTTTAAATTGCTCAGCCAATCGATTGATTTCATAAACGGCTCCTGGCTCAGGTTCCAGGCAAGTGCTCCAGAAGGAAAGAAGGCCCATTTATTATTATCACCAAACTTCGAAGATCCATCATACCGCCCAGTAGCTGTAATAAAATACCGATTTTTATAGTTGTAGTTTAAGCGCCCATAAAATGAAGACATTACCCAATCTTCGAGATTCGATGCTGCATTTTGATAATTGGAACCAGCACCTAGATTCCAATAGCTAAAGCTGTCTGAAATGAAATTTCGATTATTGGCCTGCCAGGTTTCATTTCTGGAACTTTGATAAGAATAACCAGCCATGGCGTTCAGATTATGATCTTCGTGAAATGTTTGTGTATATGTCAGGAAGTTCTCGTTGATCAAGTTGGTATTTTTATGCGCCGCAATGGATCCAACCCCACCAAAATTTCTCCCTTCCACGAGTTCTTTTGACACATAGTTACCTGTACGTTGATTACTGACCTGCACCCCGAAAGTACTGCGAAAGGTCAGATTTTCTAAAATCCCCAACTCCACAAATCCATTTCCCTGAAACAGATCTGTAATGACCTCATTTTTCCTTTCCATGGCAGCCGCTACCGGATTGTCATGTGGATCGCCGAACTGCTTCAGCGTGTATTTTCCTTCTGCATTGTACACGCCTTGTGTGGGTTCAAAACGCAACGCCGCAGAGATCACTCCAGCACCCGTCGTTCCGCTACTTCCCTCCTGTGTCCTTACTCCATTTAATTTATTGCGGTTAAACAGCAACCTTGTTCCAATTTTGATTCGATCAGAAACCTTCATTTCTAAATTTGAGGTTCCAGATAATCTTCTAAAATCGGAATTGATCACAGTTCCTTTCTGTCCAAAATGGCTCACGGAAGTATAATACCTGATGTTGTCGCTGCCACCGGACACGGAGACTTGATTATTCAACTGATTTCCATTTCTAAAGATAAGATCCTGCCAGTCTGTTCCTTCGCCCAGAGATTGTGGATCTTTAAAAGGCAAATTGCTGTTCCCGGCATTTGTATAAGTATCGTTAATATAAGAAGCAAATTCCGAAGCATTTAATAGCGAAAGGCGCTTGCCTACTTTTTGAGAGGCAAAGGAATTATTTAATTCAATAACGGGTTTACCTGAACGCCCTTTTTTTGTTGTAATCATGATCACCCCATTGGCCCCTCTCGAACCATAGATCGCTGTTGCAGAAGCATCTTTTAACACTTCGATAGATTCAACATCTTCGGGTGCGGGAGCAGAACTACCAGGAAATCCGTCTACAACATACAAGGGATCACTACTTGCATTGATAGAGCTACCACCCCTGATCCGTACGCGCGGAGCTTTACCGGGTTCGCCATTCGTGCTGGTTACTGAAACCCCAGCAGCCCGTCCCTGTAAAGCTTGTGCCGTACCGGCTAAGGGGAAGGCGTTGATTTGATTTGCATTAATGGAAGACACAGAACCTGTTAAATCGCTTTTTCGCTGTGTTCCATAGCCCACCACGACAACCTCATCCATAAGTGACTCGTTCGATTGTAAGGTGAGCTGTACTGTCTTTTGATTTGCCGCAAGCTTAATTTCCTGCTTGGCGTAACCTATGGACGAAAAAATCAATGTTGCTTGCGCAGGTACCTTTAGCGTAAATTCGCCTTTATCGTTGGTCTGTGTACTGCGGCCGGGAACGCCCTTTACGCTGATAGAAACTCCTTGTAGAGGCAAATTGTCTCTATTGACAACCTTACCTCTGATTTCTGATTCCTCCTGATTAATTTGATGATAAATGCCGCTAACTTCGCCCCTAGTTGCTCCCAGTGAGAAGCCGGGAGACAAAAATATGGCCATGGAAGCATAAGGAATAAGTGCACAAGGCCCTCTTCTGAAAAGCTTTGATTTCATAATTTTACTGTTTAGTGTTTTTGGTTTACGTTTTAAATTGATGGATTCACTCCTTGAGCAATTCGTTTGAATCCAAATCTAATTTTTAAAGATTTGTTCAAGTCATAGTCGTGTTTTATTTGGTTATTTGTTTCCAAGGTAATTAAAAAACGAGTAGACTTCACGGAATTGAGCGATTAAAAATGCGAAAACGATTTCGACTATTTTATCAAAAAGAACGCTAGGAAAACCTATAATAACATTCATATACGGCTTGGATTCTCCCTTTTGCGATAAAATCTATATATTGCTTTTCAAAATCAATTTAAAGTGAGGGATTCGATGATATCAAAAAAATATAGCGTTGCCTATATCTTTTGGTTTTGCGCTTTTTTTATGCTGAATATGAATACTGGCTATGGCCAGACAATCATACCCACGGGCACACCATTTGTTAAGCAATACAAAAAAGATCAATACAAGGCGGGAAACCAGAATTGGTCTTTAGCAATTGATCAGGAAGGGCGAATCTATAGCGCCAACACAGAGGGCTTATTACGGTTCGACGGACAATACTGGCGCATATACCCACTCCCCAACCATTCGACAGTCCGCAGTGTAGCTATTGATAAAGCGGGAAGGGTATTCACCGGTGGACGCGGGGAATTCGGCTATTGGACATCAAAGGCTTTTGGAGATATGAGCTACCATAGTCTTTCCAGACTGGTCAAAGACAAAACTTATTTTCCAAATGAAGAAATTTGGAAGATCATTGTTGAGGATCATCGTGTATTCTTTCATACGTTTTCCAAAGCCTATATCTGGGAGAATAACACAATAAGGCCCCTTACAGCGAAAGGTGAACCATTTTTATTTCCACATCAACTTAACGGCCAGCTGTTTTTTGAACAACTCCCCAGTGGCTTACACGAATTCAAAGCGGATAAATTAGTCCCTGTACCAGGCAGGGCGGTACTTAAAGACAAAAACGTATTGGCCATATTGCCCTATGATAAAAATAGATCAATTATAGCGACTGCGCGTCATGGGCTCTATCTTATGGATTCCAACGGAACTATTAAACCCTGGTCCATTACCGCCAATCCACTTCTAATCCAATCCCAAATAAACAACGGTATCTATTTATTTGGTGGACAGTACGCCTTTGGAACCATCCAAAATGGGGTAATTATTATCAATAAAAACGGAGAAGTCGTCCAGCATATCAATAAAAATAACGGTCTACAGAACAATACAGTACTCAGTATTGCAAAAGACAGACAACAAAATATCTGGGTCGGTCTGGACAACGGAATTGACCGAATTGAAATCAACTCCCCCTTATCTTTTTACACCGATTTTGCAGGAAAAATAGGTACCGTATATACTTCCATTATCTATCAGGGGAAAATTTATCTGGGAACAAATAAAGGCTTATTTGTCAGCGACTGGAAAGGATTAAATAATTACAATTCCCTGGATTTTGCTCAGGTGCCCAATTCAAATGGTCAGGTCTGGACTTTGGCTATATTTGGTACTCAACTGATCTGCGGCCACAACGATGGAACCTTTAAATTGGCTAACGGAAAACTGGAAAAGATTTCTGAAATTACAGGTGGCTGGATATTCAAACCCATATTCGGAACAAAAAATATTCTTCAAGGGAATTATACAGGATTATCAAAATTCATTTTTGATGATATGCAACTCCGATTTGCACAGCAATTTTCGACCATTAAAGAACCTGTCCGATTCCTCGCCCAAAAAGACAACCATTCTTTCTGGATTGGTGATTGGGGACAGGTGCAGCTGATTGCTCTTGACGCCGACTTTCAACAAGTCCAAATTCAATTTACATCAAAGCAAGACAGTCTTGCTTCCAAAAGAAGATTTACGGGTATTTACAGCCTGGAAAACAATCTTGTTTTTGCAACGGATAGTGGATTCATGCAGTTTGACAATATCGTCAAACGCTTTAGTTATGCGAGCGAATTAAACAAGGCTTTAGGAAGTTATAAAAATTCAAATAAAATCATTCCGATTAATACCAACAGCTATTGGTTTATTCAAAAAACTAGAATTGCCAAGGTAGATTTTGATAGTAAAGGAAAACTTAAAATCGATTCTAACCTACTGAGCCCCTTGCAGGATCGGATGATGAGCAATTACGAAAACATCCTGCCGATCGAGAATCATTATTATCTTATCGGATTGGACGACGGTTTTGCCATCTATCGGAATTCAGGTCAAAATTATAAATCGGTATTGCCTCCACCTCAGGTTGCTCAATTGACCAACCTTACAACTGGCGAAACAATCATACCCAATGCTGAGCTCAGATTGGCTTCATCCGAGAATAACCTCAGAGTAAGTTTCTCCAGCCCCTATTACTCTTCTTCTCCCTTACAATATCAGTATTACCTGGAAGGTTATTCAGATAAATGGTCGGATTGGAGCGAAACAGCTTATCAAGATTTCACAAATCTACCGTACGGACTTTTTGAAATTAAGATAAGGGCTAGAACCAATACCGGCCTGACTTCGGAAATACGGACAATATCTTTTACGATTAAATACCCCTGGTATCTGTCATGGTGGGCAAAAATTGGCTATACCCTGATTATTACAGGACTGATCTACCTTCTTTATAAACTCAATCTTCAACGAGAAAGGAAACGACAGTTTCAGGCAAAGCGAAAATGGCTGGAAGAAAAGAAAATTGCTTTGGAAAGAGATGCCGAACAAAAGGAGAAGGAATGGATTAAATTAAAAAACCAGCAGCTGGAGGATCAACTCAGTCTAAAAAATAAAGAATTGGCCAATGCTGCACTCAATATTGTTTATAAAAATGAAATGCTGAACAATTTACACGATGAACTCAAACAACTCAAAGACGCTGAAGGAAACAAACTCAGTTCGGACGAACTGAAAAAAATAAATAAGCTAATCGAAGACGCCCATAACGACGATCGTGACTGGCATATTTTCGAAAAAAGTTTCAATGAATCACATGAGAATTTCTTTAAGAAACTAAAACAGGAGTTTCCAGATCTCGTTCCCAATGATTTAAAATTATGTGCTTATTTACGGCTCAATATGTCCAGTAAAGAGATTGCTTCGCTACTTAACATCAGTACACGAGGAGTTGAAATCAGACGTTACCGATTACGCAAAAAATTGGGTATCCCAACGGACAAAAACCTATCCGAATTTCTGTTGGAACGTTAAAACTCCGCTACATACACTACATCATTACCACACAAGCGCTTTAGTGTAAAAAATACACTATAGCGCTCTTTTTTTTACATAAAAAACAAACATAAACACCTCATTAAAAATATTTTACCAAACAACATAAGCTGTACTGAGAAAGAACAAATTCCCTGTAGTAGTGATGTGAAAATGTTAAATTTTGGCAAACTTGTACTACATCAACATATTTGCTGAGGGAATAACCAATTGAATTTTTAAACAAACACCAAAATTTTACGATATGAGGAATCTATCCGCATTATTTTTGACATCCATGGTCGTCTCGGTTGCCTATGGACAAACTTCTATACAAGGAGTGGTCAAAGATGGATCCAGCATGATATCCATGCCCGGGGTCACCATTAGTATCAAGGGGAAAGCAGTATCTACCAAAACCGACGCAACGGGTAAATTTCAGATCAACGCCGCTCCTACCGACTCCTTAGTTTTCAATTTTCTAGGTTACCGCACGCAAACGGTATATATCGGAAACCAAACTCAACTGAATGTTTTTCTGGAAAACGAAAATAAAGCCTTGGAAGAGGTTGTCGTAATCGGTTATGGTACCCAGAAAAAGGCCGACCTGACAGGATCAATCAGTTCATTAAAATCAGCTGATATCACTAAACAGCCTGCAATGTCAGCGATGCAATCCATTCAGGGTAAGGCTGCAGGTTTAAATATTGTTGCCAATGAAGCTCCGGGCTCATCCCCCAATGTCATTATCAGGGGCTTAGGAACAGCGCTTTCCGGACGTAATCCATTATATGTTGTTGATGGTATCGCCCAAGATGATATTAATAACATCAATCCTTCGGATATCGAATCTATGGATGTACTAAAAGATGCTTCCTCGGCTTCTATCTACGGCCTAAGGGCTGCAAATGGGGTCATTATCGTGACCACAAAAAAGGGTAAGGCAGGCACTGTCAACATCAATTATGAAAGTTATGCTGGGATGAAAAAAATTCTCAATCGTGTCAAAATGGCCAATGGGGATCAATTCAGAACGTATTTTAATGAAAACTTACTCTCTCTTGGGATAACTAATTGGGAATTAAAAGAAAATCAGCCAAATAATACGGATTGGTATGATGAGTTGATCAAAACTGGAACTGTATTTAATAATGCCATCAACATTGCCGGTGGTACGGAAAAGGTTGATTATTTTGTTTCGGCGAATAACTTTACCGAGAATGGAATCCTCGATGGCTCCAAATATGTCCGAAACACAATCCGGAACAACAACGTCTATAAATTTTTAAACAATAGGCTCAAATTTTCGCAAAACCTCAATTTAACTTTAACAAACGCAACGCCAAAACCCAATAGCGCTTTTACAAGCGCATATAAGCAATCTCCGCTCGTGCCATTAATGTATTCGAATGGACGGTATGGGATCGGACGTGTCAACCAAAAAACAGGGATAGTGGGAATTGACGGAACTGCCGGACAGACCATTGGAAATTTAAATACGATCGGTAATCCAGTCTATGAGGTACTTCGACAAAATGAACGCACAAATACTTTAAGGTTACAGGGGAGCTTCGAAGCTGAATTTAAAATCACGGATTATTTAAAAATAAATTCTCGTATCGGTGCCAACAAATTCTATTCTAAACAGCGAGTTTTCACTGATATCAAAAACAATTGGCTACAGGCTAACCCATTGCGGACGGAAGCCGATTTCTATACCGAGAAAGCAAAAGGGGGCGCTGGCAATGTTGCTTTTGCCAACAATAGCCTCAAATATGAAAATCTTGAACAGTTCAGATGGTCATGGGAAAATTTCCTAACATTCAACAAATCATTTGATAAGCACAACATCGAAGCTGTCCTGGGAATGTCTCGAGAAAAATATGATATAAACAATATGAATAGCCAAATGGGCTATAATGTACCGGGACAGGAACAGTACTGGAATATTGATCTGGCATCAGATGAATACAAATTGATCACTCGTCAGACTTACTATACACCGAGAGCTTTAGCCTCTTACTTTGGGCGGGCGCAGTATAACTATGACAGTCGCTACTATTTAACAGCAACAGTTCGAAGAGATGCCTCAAGTGTATTTCGTAATACAGGTAAATATTGGGGAACATTTCCATCCTTCGGCATAGGCTGGACCGCATCCAATGAAGAATTTGTTAAAGACATCAGCTGGATAAACTTCTTAAAAGTGAGGGCTAACTATGGTCATTTAGGGAATCAGAATATTCCTTTAAACGTCTTTAATATTTTTTCCAGTCCAGAGAGTTCCAACTACAACTATGTTTTTGGTCCCGAACAGAATATGGTATACGGTAGTGCCAAAGGTACACCTCCGGTCGACTTAAGCTGGGAGGTTACCAAGGAAACCGGTGCCGGAATCGACTTCACGCTATTTAATAATCTGTCAGGTTCAGTCGATTATTATCATAAAAAGAATACCAATACCATTCTCGACGTCACTCCGATCTATTCGTCACCAGATGAAAAAAACTATTATGCACATGGCGCCAAGGTATTAAATCAAGGAGTTGAAGTCGCCTTAAATTGGAACAAGAATATCTCGCCAGATTTTAGCTATTCGGTCGGAGTCAACTATTCATATAACAGCAACAAAGTAACAGAGGTAGTCCATACCTATGATGGCGCTACCGGAGGAAGTCTGAACAATGGCGAAATCACAAAGCAGCTGCGGGTCGGCCAACCTATTTATGCCTGGTGGATGTTTGAATCAATCGGTGTATTTCAGGATGCGAATGATATCGCTAATAATCCTTCTTTCGGACCAGCTAAACCAGGTTACTTAAAATATAAAGATCAAAATGGGGATGGCGTAATTGATACCAGAGATAAGAAATTTTTCGGTTCCTTTATACCAAGTTCAACCTATGGGATTAATTTGGGGATCAACTATAAGGCCATTGATTTTAATATCTCAGGTTATGGTGTTGCTGGCAACAAGATTTATAATGGCATGAAAAGTACACGTACCGATGGTGGAGAAAATATTGCCCTGTCGACCTTTGAGAACCGTTGGACAGGACCAGGTTCAACCAATGTGCATCCAGGAGCCGAACGGGCAATCTGGGCCTCAAGTTACTTCCTTGAGTCAGGCAGTTATTTCCGTATCAACAACATCACTGTTGGTTACACATTTGATAAACTATATAGCTCAAAATCAAAATTACGATTATATGTAACCGCTCAGAATCCGTTTATGTTTACAAAATATAGCGGTTTCTCGCCTGAATTAGCTGGTGACGGTAGTCCCAACTTAACCTCCGGTATCGAGCTTTCGGCTTATCCGACCACCCGTAATTTCCTTTTTGGACTTAACATGCAATTTTAATCTTTAAAATTACTACACGATGAAAATTAATAAGCTCTATATAGCAATCGTACTCAGTGCAGGTTTGACATTACATTCCTGCAAAGACAGCAAATTTTTAGATGTTCCTTCAAAAGAAAATGTCGAAGCAGAAGATAGTGGTACGGTATATACCCCCGAACAATTTGTGAATGGTGTCTATGGCATGTTTACGGATTGGGATTATGCTTTTTCCTTTTTGGGTATAACTGAAATGATTTCAGATAACGCGGATAAAGGCAGCTCCGCAACCGATTCAGGCGGCGACAAATTATTATTGGATAATCTCACATATACTTCTACTGCAGGTTCATTTCAATCGATGTGGGCCCGATGGTATAAATCCATCGGTCGCGCTACGCGCGCAATTGAGTATACTGAAGAGTATGGTTTAACCGATGAGGCCTATAAAAACAGATTAATTGGAGAAGCCAGATTCCTTCGGGCACTCAACTATTTCTATTTGGTGCGCGGCTGGGGGGACGTTCCAATCCAAGAGCGCGATTACATTAAAAGGGAACCAGCTGCCGAAGTCTATGCATATATTGAAGCAGATCTTCAGTTTGCAATTGACAACCTTCCTGTAAAATCTGCATATGCGGCAAAAGATCTCGGGCGCGCAACCAAAGGAGCTGCACAAGGATTATTATCAAAAGTGTATCTGTATCAAAATAAGTGGCAACAAGCAGCCGATATGGCCAAAACTGTCATCAACTCCGGGGGGTATAGCCTTGAAAAAGATTACGCAACAATTTGGCGATTGGCGGGAGAAAATGGTCCCGAATCACTATTTGAATGGCAAGCACGCGGCACCTCCATTGCCCATGGTATACAACAATACAGTCAGGTACAGGCTCCCCGTGGTGGTGCAGTCGCTTTAGGTTGGGGTTTCAACATCCCTAGCCAAAATCTACTGAATGCTTTTAATGCAGAAAATGACAGTATCCGTCGCGATGCGACCATTATTTTCAGGGGTGAAACGCTTTACGATGGACGGTTGATCGACAATGGTGTTGAAAATCCGATGTATAACGAAAAAGCCTATTCTTCCGCAAACGGTGGTGCCGGGGATACGGACAAAAACATTCGTTATCTTCGCTTGGGCGAGATTTATCTTATCCTTGCCGAAGCAGCCAACGAACTTGGTAACAGCAATGAAGCCCTAGATGCACTCAATATGATCCGTACACGTGTAAAATTACCGAAAATAACGACGACGGATCAAGCGCAGCTCCGTCAATTGATCTGGAAAGAAAGACGTCTTGAACTGGCTTTTGAGCACGACCGGTGGTTTGATCTGATACGGACGAAACAAGCCAAAGCTGCAATGGCTGCCGAAGGAAAGACATTTCAAGATAAAATGATGCTCTTTCCAATTCCAGAAAATCAGCGTATACAAACACCAGAAATGCCCCAAAATCCAGGTTGGTAATATAGCACAAAATAACACCGTCCAAACGACCATCGTGTCGTTTGGACATTTTTCAAGACTCTTAAAATTTTTTTATCCATGAGAACACGAACAGCATATCCAAGCATCGCTGGTATTGCTTTGGCCCTTCTTCTCAGTAGTTCATGCCAAAACACCGCCACCAAAAACGTTGGAAAACCAACTACAAATGATTCTATAGATCAATCTCAAATGAATGAAGACTCCCTGTTAACGAATATTCAACAACAGACCTTTCAATATTTTTGGGAAGGTGCCGAACCAACATCGGGGCTTGCACGCGAACGTATCCACATGGATGGTGTCTATCCGGAGAATGATCGTAATGTGGTGACTATAGGTGGAAGCGGTTTCGGCCTGATGGGGATGATCGTTGCCATGGAACGAGGCTTTATCACAGCGGACCAAGGTATTCAAAAGCTCAACCACATAATGGACTATCTTGCCAAGATCGAAAGATTTCGTGGTGCCTGGGCACATTGGTATAACGGCGAATTAGGTACAGCCAAACCTTTTAGCGAGAAAGACAACGGTGGGGATATTGTTGAAACGGCCTTCTTAGCACAGGGACTCATCACTATTCGTGAATATCTAAAAGACAAGAGTGATGCTGCTAAAGTAGTTTCACAAAAAGCGGATAAACTTTGGAAAGAAATCGACTGGAACCATTATACAAATGGACAAAATGTGCTCTACTGGCATTGGAGTCCAAAATTTAATTTTCAACAGAACCATCCCATCAAAGGCTATGATGAATGTCTGATTACTTATGTTTTAGCAGCCTCCTCGCCCACTCACCCGATTTCACCTCGTGTGTACCACGAAGGATGGGCAAGATCCGGCGGGATTAAAAGCAATGCCAAAAAATATGATATTCCATTAGTGCTTAAACACAATGCCAAAGAAGGCGAAGTAGGCCCTTTGTTTTGGGAACACTATTCTTATTTGGGATTAAGTCCGAAAGGGTTAAAAGATCAGTATGCTGATTATTGGGAGGCCACCAGTAACCATGTTAAAATAAATCTGGCTTATGCGGGACAAAACCCAAAAGGTTACAAGGGTTATGGCCCTGACAAAGGCTGGGGCTGGACGGCCAGCTATTCCATCAAAGGATATGATGCGCATCATCCCGACAATGACCCCGGGATCATCTCACCGACCGCAGCATTATCTTCCATGCCCTACACCCCACATGAAAGTATCCGGTTTGCGCAATATCTCAACGGAAAACTAGGTGATAAAGTTTGGGGTAAATATGGTTATTATGATGCTTACAGTGAAACATCCAATTGGTTTCCACAACGTTATCTAGCGATCGATCAAGGACCTATTATCGTCATGATCGAGAATTATCGAACAGGAAAAATCTGGGACTTATTTATGCAGGCGCCAGAGATCCAGCAAGGACTGAAAAAACTTGGTTTTGCAAGTCCTTATTTAAAGTAGTGGAAGATTTAGGAATCATTTTTAATCCATCACACGTTAAAAATGGTTCCATCCACGAAAATATAAAACTGTCAATAACAAACATGAACAGATTATAAAGATCATATTGAGCTGTAAATTAAAATAGGTTATAGCATGTAATCGTGATCTAACAAAACTTCAATCATCCACCAAACCGGATATGGTAAGCCCGTTTATAACAATCGTTCATAGCAATATAAAAGAAATTAATACATGAAAAAAGTAGTAGGAACATTCCTCCTTGCGTTTTTGGCTTGGCATGCCAGCCCAGCACAGTCGAATCAAAAAATGGACCAGTTTATAGACCAACTCATGGCTAAAATGACTGTAGAAGAAAAGATCGGGCAGCTAAATCTGGTCACAGGCGGTGAAGCGACAACAGGAACTACGGTTTCCACGGATGTGGAAACTAAAATCCGAAATGGTCAGATTGGTGGCATATTCAGTATGAGTACGCCATCCAAGATTCGGAAAACCCAAGAAATTGCAATAAAACAGTCCAGGCTTAAGATTCCGATTATCTTTGGTATGGATGTTATCCATGGCTATCGCACGGTTTTCCCTATTCCTTTGGGCCTTGCAGCGACATGGGACATGGGATTAATTCAGCAGTCTTCCCGTATTGCTGCCGAGGAAGCCACAGCTGATGGGATAAACTGGGCTTTCTCGCCGATGGTAGATATTTCGAGGGATCCAAGATGGGGTCGTATCTCTGAAGGCGCCGGTGAAGATACTTACCTGAGTTCGAAGGTTGCCGAAGCTGTTGTTCATGGTTTTCAAGGCGATAATCTAGCTGCACACAATACCATGATGGCCTGTGTGAAACATTTTGCGTTATACGGTGCCGCAGAAGCTGGCCGGGACTACAATAGTACCGATATGAGCCTTCATCGTATGTACAATGAATATCTACCGCCCTACAAAGCGGCTATAGATGCTGGCGCAGGGAGCATCATGACTTCTTTCAACGACATCAATGGCGTACCTGCTTCGGCCAATAAATGGTTGATGACCGACGTATTACGCAAACAATGGGGCTTTAAAGGCTTGGTCGTAACCGACTATACCGCTGTTAATGAACTCTCAGCACATGGCCTTGGAGATCTGCAACAGGTATCGGCGCTCAGCTTAAATGCCGGAGTAGACATGGATATGGTCGGCGAAGGTTTTCTAACCACGTTGAAAAAATCACTTGATCAAGGTAAAGTCCAACTCGCCGATATTGATCGAGCCTGTCGTTTTGTACTGGAAGCAAAGTATAAACTGGGATTATTCGAAGATCCTTATCGTTATTGCGATGATCAGCGCGCAAAAACCGTCATCGGTTCTGCAGCCAACCAGGCCAAAGCAAGAGAAATTGCGGCTAAATCATTCGTTTTATTGAAAAATGAAAATCAGATTCTCCCATTAAAAAAGTCGGGCACAGTCGCTGTAATCGGCCCTCTAGCCAATTCAGGTGCCAATATGCCAGGAACCTGGAGTGTGAGTGCAGAATTGGAGAAAACAGCTTCATTGGTGGAAGGAATGAAAGCGGTCTTGGGTAACAAAGTAAATCTCCTTACGCACTTGGGCAGTAACCTTCTGGAAGATCCTACTTATCAAAAACATGCAACAATGTTTGGCCGTACAATAGCCAGAGACCCCCGAAAAGAAGATGAAATTATTGCGGAGGCGTTGAAGGTTGCCAAACAAGCTGATGTCATTGTTGCAGCACTTGGGGAATCTTCAGAAATGTCCGGAGAAAGCTCAAGCCGTTCCGAACTGGATATTCCGAAAAATCAGCAAAATCTTTTAAAAGCATTGTTATCAACCGGAAAACCAGTTGTGCTTGTTTTATTTACAGGTAGGCCGCTTACCTTGACCTGGGAAGATGCACATGTTCCCGCCATATTAAATGTTTGGTTTGGGGGCACAGAGACCGGAAAGGCGGTTGCAGATGTATTGTTTGGAGATGTCGTTCCCTCTGGAAAGATTACAGCAACTTTTCCGCGCAATGTCGGGCAAATCCCCATCTACTACGCGCACAAAAATACAGGAAGACCTTACGGAAATTCTGGGGATTTTGAAAAATTTAAATCGAATTATTTAGATGTAAGCAACTCACCGCTCTACCCCTTTGGCTATGGATTGAGTTACACAAGCTTTGCTTATGGTGATATTCATCTAGATAAAAACACATTAGACAACAACAGTAGTATTCACGCGAATATCACGATTAGCAATACAGGGAAGTATGACGCCGAAGAAACAGTTCAGCTCTATATCCAGGACTTGGTTGGCTCTGTTACCCGCCCGGTAAAAGAATTGAAAGGGTTTCAGAAAATATATCTGAAGAAAGGTGAAACAAAGACGGTTAAATTTGAGATTAACGTAAAGGATCTCAAATTCTTCGATAATAATCTGAACTATGTAGCCGAGCCGGGAGATTTTAAAGTCTATATCGGTCCCAATAGCCGTGATGTTAAAGAGGGGAATTTTAAACTACTTTAAAGTCGATCTGCCCCATTCGCAGCTGGCTTAACTTTTAGATAGTTTTCACTCGACACTTACTGAGTGCAAATTAACTACTGATTAATACCAACTTCGCCTTTAATAGGGGTTTAACAGGGATATAGCAGGGGGTTAACAGGGGTATAACAGAGGTATCCCCCTATTAACCCCCTGTTTATACCTTATAAAACAACTGTTAATCCGGTTTTAATGACGAAGATAGTACGAACTTGGTCATACGATAATTCCCGCATTTGTCAACACCCATTAAAACAAATACGACGATATCAACAATAGACTTAATAATCCCCACAGAAAAATTAGCACTAGGAGCGTAAACTCCCAATTTCTTATTATTTCATATTTCCATCGAAGGTTTCAAATAGTGCACGTAATTCCGCAGCTTTCTCCGGATAATCTGCAATTACATTCGTTCTTTCGCTTGGGTCCCAAGCAATATTATGTAGTTCTTCAACCGCCTCGTAGGGTTTTCCCGATATTTGGTTAACCCCCGCCGGTACTCGTCTATATTTCCAGTCACCAGCTCGAACAGCTTCAACATGCCCATAGTTTACCAGAAATATCGGTCGGTGTACCGCCTTTAGATCTTCTGTTTTACCACTCAATAAATCATCTATTTCCTGGCCATCGATGGATTTTTTTGGAAGAGGAGCCCCTGTCCATTTTGCAATTGTCGGTAATACATCCAAATTACTGATTGCCTGTCTAATCACTTTTCCTTCCTGGGCATATCCTTTTCCGTACACGATAAACGGTACACGTACACCACCTTCCGTAGTTTCGGCTTTCGACCCCTTAAAAACTCCAGCGGTACCCACATGCCAATTTTTTGTTGCATGGTCATCTGACATCCGCGAAGGGTAGGCGATCCATGGGCCATTGTCGCTCGAGAAAATCAGAATTGTATTATCTGCCAATCCCTTTTTCTCAACAGTCTTCCAAAGTTCAGCAAAATTATGATCCAGTTCCCGCATGACGGCTCCCAATGGACCTGCATTCTGTTGATCCGCAAATTTATTCTTTTTGTTCGCAAAGGCTAATGGAAGGTGGGGGAAATTGTGCGCGTAATACAAAAAGAATGGATGATCTTTATCCTGGTTTTCAATAAAATTCACCGTTTCCTTATGGTATAATGCACTTAAATCCGAATCGTCGGGAGCAATGACCTCGGGTTTTCTATTCCTAAAGATTTTAATTACAGAATCTGTTTTTACATAAGGATCGCGATAGTCATGACTATATAACATTCCATAGAAAAAATCGAAGCCTTGTTTATTGGGATGATGATAAACCTGTTTATCACCAAGGTGCCACTTGCCGATCAGACCAGTACGATAGCCTACTTTTTTAAGTAGTTCGGCAATGGTTTCCTCCTCATCAGGTAGCCCGACATCTGATCCGGGACCGATTGGCACCGGAAGATTATAACGAGAAGCATATCGTCCGGTCAGCAAAGATGCCCGCGAAGGAGTACAAGAGGGAGTCGACACCATAAAATTTGTTGCCCGCACACCTTTGCTGGCGATGGAATCCAAAAAAGGAGTCGAAATATTCGGACTACCATAACAGCCGAGGTCACTATAGCCTAAATCATCTGTAAGAATCAGGATTATATTAGGCTTCTTGTTTTGTGCATTAACAAATGTAACGAAGAGAAACATGGTCATTGCCATGAAAAGTTTAGTATATCGCATCATGATTGTATGATTTAATTGGAAACAATGTCGCAATATAAGAAATTACCAATTTGGATTTTGCCGTAAGTTAGAATTTAGATTTATTTCACGCTGGGGGATTGGCCAAAGGTAATGTTTTAGCGGATCGAAAACACGCCGTTCGGAAGCTGCTTCAACCACAACCGTTTCGCCCTTGTTATTTTGATAGGTAATACCATACACTTTACCGGGGACGACCTTTTCAGCCGTTTTCCATCTTCGAATGTCCGCGAGGTGTAAGCCTTCGAAAGCAAGTTCGACAGTGCGCTCACGACGTACAAGCTGACGAAGCTGCTCGCTGTCTCCTATTGCATTTATATTTGGTAGCTTTACGTCATTCCGGGAGTTTCTTACTTGATTAATTGCAGTATAGACGCTTTCATCGATTTCTCCAATTTCAATTTTAGCCTCTGCAAAAGTCAGCAATACTTCTGCATAACGTAACAGCATAATATTTAGTCCACTTTTGGAAGGGTTGGACAAGTCTTTTTTATCAATATATTTTTTGATGTTAAATCCTGTTGTTGACGCAATATAGGTACTACCTACTGCATCGGCGGTCCCACTGTTCGGCGCGGGATGAAAAATCGCACCACTAGGTAGTTGATCGCCATCTAAAAAAACCGAATGATAAAGTCTAGGATCTCGGTTTTTATAAGGATTTTTGACGTCATAATCAGCAGCATCTGTGATCACTTGTCCGTTAATGGTCACGTAACTATCGACTAAAGCTTTTGTCGGTACATAAGTGCTTTGTCCATTCTGCTGACTGTAAGGTGCCAACTGACTGAAAACATTTTGAGTATATATATTTTCTAAAAATTGCTTATCTAAAAGGACTTCTTTATTATTTTCTGCTGCATAGGAGAAAAGCGTCGCATAGGAAGGATACAGTTCAAACTGATGACTATCAATAATTAACTTGGCTGCTTTGACTGCAGCTGCAAAACGTCCTGCATAGAGGTCTGCTCGCGCCTTTAGGCCTAAGGCTGCCCAGCGCGTGATCCTCCCGATATCATTCCCGCTATAAAAATTAGGTAAGCCCGCTGCTGCTTCCTCCAGTTCCTTGTCAATAAAATCATATATTTCAACAAGCTCTGCCTGCTGCACTTCCCTTCCTTCCTGCAATGTCAACGGTGTTTTTACCAAAGGCACCTTACCGAATAAATAGGCCAACTTGATATACTGATAAGCCCTTAATACCCGAGCTTCGCTGATATATCGCGTAATTAATGCTTCATTTTTACTTCCTTCAATTTTATTGACATTTGCCAAGAAATAATTGACGGCACCGATTCCCTTATACGCATTACTCCAGGTGTTATATAGACGCGAACTTGATGCATCATAAGTTCCTTGTTCGATATACGCGTCTACTGCAAAAGGTTGATTGACATGCGCAATATCTGTTAACGCATCCAGATAGAAAATTTCCGCTCCATCCAGGTCATTATACAATGCATTAACAGCTAATTCTACATCTGCTTGACTTTTCCAAAATATATTTTCCGAAAGTCGATCTGTAGGTACTGTATTTAGGAGATCTTTATCGCATCCGGCCGTCAGCAAGGATAGGATCATGAAAGCGTAAAAAAGATTTCTTTTATGATATAAATAGTTATAAAAATTCATTGCTCTTCAATTTAAAAAAACACAAAAAATGCTCTAAAGGGTCAAATTCACGCCGAAGGTATACAGTGCTGTCTGAGGATAATAAACTGCCCTTCCCGATTCCGCCTCTGGATCCAAATTCCATTCATTCAGTTTGGAGAAGGTCAGCAAATTGGTAGCAGACAGATAGACACGCAGCTTGCTGATACTCACTTTCCCGATCCTTCTTAGTGGAACAGTATATCCTAATTGTATATTTTTCAAACGGAGATATGAGCCATTGATAACCAATCGGTCAGCGGTCGCAACATTACGTAGGTCATATTTCACCACGCGTGGGAAAGATGCATCGGGATGTGTAGGTGTCCAATAATTAGCGGTATAAATTTCATGGGTAAATCCCTCCTGATTTCCCATCTCTGACAGTGCACCCGAAAGTCGGGCATCAACTTTTGCTGTCCCCTGAAGTAGGATATCAAGATCAAAATTTTTGAAGGCAAAGCCACCATTCAGTCCGAAAGTATATTTTGGAAAAGAATTTCCAATAGCTGTCATATCACTCGCATTGATTACACCGTCTCCATTCAGGTCTACATATTTCACATCACCGGGTTGTGTGTTTGTTGCATAGGTTGCGCCATAGGCTTTTATCTCTTCAGCGGACTGAAATAAGCCATCAGTCTTATATCCCCACAGGGTATTGATTGGCAGTCCTGTTGCAATAATATATCGGGGATCGATATCAGAGCCGACGATATAGGGTCCGGTGCCTTTCAAATCCGTCACCTCATTATGGTTGATGCTCAAGTTAGCGTTTATTTGATAAGTGAAAGCACCCGGACGCGATGCCCTTTTATGATAATTTACTGCAAATTCCCAGCCGCGGTTAAGTACGGTTCCTGCATTCTGAGGCGAAGGTTTTAGCCCCAACACAGCTGGAATATCCAAATTTAATAAAATATCATTAGTCACTTTATGATAGTAATCCAATGTGAAAGCCAATCGATTGTTTAAAAATGAAGCATCCAATCCTAAGTCATACTGTTGCGTAGATTCCCAACCAAGTTGTTGATTCGCGTAACTATCCAGCCGATAACCTTGCACGGATTTGCCACTAAAATTATAACCGGCCGCCACCAATGCAGAATAATAACTATATAGATCGACAGATTGGTTACCGGTTTTACCCCAAGAAGCACGTAGTTTAAACTCATTCAGCCAGTTTTTTATTGGTGTCCAAAACTGTTCATTCGACAGAAGCCACCCAGCTGAGGCAGAAGGGAAAAAACCGTATTGTTTATCACCCGTAAAACGGGATGAACCATCATATCGACCATTAAATTCAACTAAATATCGGCCATTCCAATCATAGTTCAGCCTACCGAAAAAGGAGCGCAATCCATATTGTGCGTCGTACCCATTGTTATTTTTGGTTGCATCATCCGCCCCTTGCCCAATGGATGTGATGTCATTACTATAAAATCTTTCCCGATATGCTGTGAGATTGTTTTGGTAATTGTGGATCTGTGAATATCCTGCAAGCGCTTTGATATGATGTGAACCACTCGTCAGTTGGTAGGTAAGCAAATTATTCCAGGTATATTCACTGTTATTGTCCCTAAACTCAGTCAACGAATTTATAGGAAAGCTTTTTACTATTCCTGTATTCCTATCCCTATTTTCAAAGGCATTTAGAAAAGTCTTTGTATTGTTAAAATTCAGCCGGACTCCAAACTGGGACGTAAAAGTTAGGTTTTCCCCCAGCTGTATATCTGCTTTTACAATGGAACTTAAATAATTTTCGTTTACTTTTTTATAACCGCTTTTTTCAATCAACATCAATGGATTATTTCCTTGTGTACTCAGGCCATAAGTCCCATCGTCGTATTTGGGAACCACCCACATCGAGCCGTGAAGGAAGTTGTTAATCGGATCACGCCCTGGCTCATAGGCTTTACTATAACGGTAATTAATACTTCCAGTAAAATTGAGCCAAGATGTTGCCTTATAATCATTATTCAATCGAAGGTCAGCCAGTTCTGCACCATAATTATCGATGATACCATTTTGTTTGTTATAGCGCATTGCCAATCTAGACTTCAACACTTCGTTTCCGCCCGAAAATGATAGCGAGTGATCGTGCTGTGGTGCTGTTTTCAATAAGGTTTCAAACCATGTGTTTGGCAAGGGGTATTTTTCACGGTCTGTGGCATTGCGATAACTTTCGATCGATTCATCTGTAAATCGTGCGGGTACAGCCAACCCTGCGTTACGATAAGCATCCTGCTGCAATTGAAGATAAGATATTACATCCATTTGCTGTGGCCGATTGATTGATTTCTGAACCGCATAGTAGCCATTGTAATCAATAACAACATGACCGGGTTTTGCACTCTTTGTCGTTACGAGAATAACACCATTGGTAGCACGGGAGCCATATATCGCTGTGGAAGAGGCATCTTTTAAAACAGAAATTGAAGCGATATCATTTGGATTGAGTTTGGACCAAGGCTGCTCGATACCATCTACAATAACCAACGCATTGTTTTTACTCAAATCATACCCACTGGTGTTGCTTGAATTGGTGTTAAAAGTAGTCAATCCGCGAATTCGAATATTTGCAGCCGATTGCCCCGGCTTCCCCCCTAAATCTTGTACAGTTACACCGGGTAACATCCCCTGTAAAGCTTGTTGTGTATTAGAAACAGGGCGTTTGTTTAATTTCTCCCCATCGATACTAGCAATCGAATTCGTCAAAGAAATCTTCTTTTGTGTTCCATACCCCACGACAATTACTTCATCCAGATCCTTGGTAACAGGTTCCAACTCTATTATAACGGAGGATTGTGACACAGAGATCGTCTTCCTTTTGTAACCGACGCGTGAAACAGTGATAGACAGCGGCAATTTTTGTCCGGTGACGAATTGAAAAAATCCTTTCTGATCCGTTTTAACGCTATGCGTAACTGCTTCAAGTTGAACGGTTACATCTCCAAGTGCCAATTTGCTCTGGCTGTCGTAAATATATCCGGATAGTGATGCATTAATAATGGGTTTAGGCTCAATTTGTGCATAAGTATATTGCCCAATACAAGACAAGCCTAAACATAAAAACAGTGTAGAATACCGTAGTACCCTAAAATTTTTCATAGGTAAAGATTTAATCGTGAATACTAACAAGTGCCAACGCCAATCGAAAACTTGTTTCTATTTTGAAGACATTCGGGGAAGCGAGCGCCTCCCCAACTGTCAATTTGAGAAAAGATAAGGGAAATTTATCCTATGATACACATTCGCATTTTTCTTACAGAGGGGGTTCCAGCCATGAAAGACTTTGATGTAAAATTTGTAAGGAATGTGATTTTACTAATGTTGATATAGTTCATAGTGTATTAAATTTGTTTTGTTAAAAAGACGCCAATTTTTCATCCTCGTACACTTTCGGTGTCTTTCACAAATATAAAAGAAATTTCAATATAATCTACTAATTCTATAGATTTTATTAAATACACAATAAAATACACGTTGTGGAATGCATAAATCCGTGAATACTAAATACAAATACAGTACAAATTGAATATTTATTTCAAGGAGTTGAGATAGTCCTTTATTAGTGTGATGCCTTCCTCATGAAGTATCGTAGTACCTTTTTGGGGCATATGCATCTCACCCAATACAGACATTCGGCCAATAATTTTTGCCTGTTTGAGCAAAATTCCCGTTTCGTTTAGTGGGCTTTCAAATCTAAGATCGAGCATCGTCATATAGGCAGTTCCCATCGGATTATGGCAATGGGCGCAATTCACCTCCAGATAAGCTCTTGCACGCCGCTCGACAGATTGATTATGGTCTTCGTAACTTGGTAACAGACTTCGTTTTCTCAAAGGGGAAATAGCCAGTATGCCTAGATGTTTCAGATAATCCAACTGTTGAATGCTGTCGTTTCCCCGATACAAGACCCGATTTAAATTTCTGATTTTGGGACCGATCGGGAGGATACGGTTCCCCTGGCGATGACATGCGATACAGTCCGCACGGGAAGGAATGATATAATGCGTCTGCCGCTTTATACCTTTAGCATCTAAAAATGAAACAGGGACACTTGCATGATCAGCTAATAACACAGCTTCATCCTGGGCCGAATTCCATTGGTAGGTCGCTGCATTCCATTGCCCCCCTTTGTTGATGAGGAGGCGCGTTTCTAACAGCAAGAATTTAGGTCCTCGTATACTGTCTTTATTTGGGTAAAAAAAAGATTTGGCAATAATAGTCCCCTCCGGAAAATCCGGCAGACCATCATCCGAAGCAACGATTTTTTTCCCTTTTGGCAAGAAAATAACACGTTTTTTGCCGGCATAATCTGTAAAAAGAGTCGAAGCCAGCTCATAAGAAACTCCTTGATCATTGGGTACAAGATCTGCCATTTTACCTTTGAACAAACCATAATCGGATAATTTATTCCGGAATATTACATTATCCGCGGCCACTTTGCCCCTGTTCTTATTATTGAGTACAATAAAGAGTATAGGTATAAGCAAAACACCTATTAAAATTATCGCTTTTTTCATATCTCCTGTGCTCCGCTTCCCTTGCTGCCATTTTCTGTTATCAGGGCGAAGATAAGACAAAAAAAATAATACCGCCCGGCAGTTAGGTACGACAAAAAAATTTTATATTTAAATGTCATTAACCAAAACTCCAGATCCATGGAAGACATGATTCTTTACAATCGGCTTCAATTTGCCTTTACAATTACATTCCACTACCTATTTCCCCAGTTGACTATGGGATTATCATTGATGATTGTTTATTTCAAATGGAAATTTCTAAAGAGCCACAACGAAGATTACAACCATGCCTCAAAATTTTGGATGAAAATCTTTGCATTGAATTTTACCATGGGTGTTGTCACGGGTATCCCCATGGAATTTCAGTTTGGCACGAATTGGGCAAAGTTCTCCGAGCTTACAGGTGGAATCATTGGGCAAACTTTGGCCATGGAAGGTATGTTCTCTTTTTTTCTGGAGTCTTCTTTTTTGGGAATGTTTCTCTTTGGAGAAAAATTACTTGGTCACAAGTTACACTTTCTATCCGGTTTGATGGTATTCATTGGATCCTGGGCCAGTGGATTTCTGATTATTGCCACGCATTCCTGGATGCAGCATCCGGTTGGATATGAAATTCTGGCAAATGGCAAATTTGTGTTGAACAATTTTAGTTCTTTATTCAGCAATCCATGGTTATGGCCCTCTTATCTACACAATCAGGCCGCATCCTTAGTCACAAGTTCTTTTTTTGTGGCCTCAATTGGCGCATTCTATCTTCTCAGTGACAGACATAGCAAATTTGGAAAGATATTCCTCAAAAGCGGTGTTATTTTTGGAGCGATTTCCGCTATCGTGGTCGCATTTCCTACAGGAGATCTAGCGGCCAAAAATGTGGTAAAATATCAACCTGCAGCATTCGCGGCCATGGAGGGGATCTTCAAGACAGAGAAAGGAGGATCCGAGATTATCCTGATCGGTCAGCCCGACATGGAAAACAAAAAACTGGACAATAAAATTGCAGTCCCTAATGTTTTAAGCTTCCTCACCTATCAACGTTGGGATGCAGAAATAAAAGGATTGAATGAATTTCAGGACGCTTTACATCCCACCAATGTACCCGGCCTTTATTATAGTTATCACATTATGGCCGGCCTAGGCACAATATTTATCGGAATCATGGTCCTGGGCACTGTTTTACTTTGGCGGGATAAATTATATCAGACCAAATGGCTCTTATGGATCATTATGTTTATGATTCCTTTTCCTTATATCGCCAATACCGCAGGATGGTATACTGCCGAACTCGGACGGCAGCCCTGGTTGGTCTACAACCTAATGCGTATGGTAGATGGCGTATCCCCGACGGTATCTTCTGGCAACACTTTATTTACCCTACTTGGATTTGTCGGATTATATATCCTTTTGGGACTGTTATTCCTGATGTTGGTATTGAAAATTATTAGAAGAGGCCCCGAGCCCCATATTGTTTTAAATTAATTTGTCATGGAAATATTCTGGTTTATAGTATTGACTTTCATGTTGGGTATCTACATTGTCCTTGATGGCTATGATTTTGGAGCAGGAATTGTACATTTATTTTTTGCAAAGACCGAACAGGAGAAAAAGGCTGTAACAAATGCAATCGGACCTTTTTGGGATGCCAATGAAGTCTGGCTTATCGCAGCCGGTGGTGTTTTATTCTTCGCTTTTCCAACATTATATGCTTCATCTTTCAGCGGATTCTACCTCCCGCTGATGTTAGTATTATGGCTGCTGATCTTTAGAGCAATAAGTCTTGAACTCAGGGGACAGATCCATCATAGACTTTGGGAGGCATTATGGGATAAAGGGTTTGGTTTAGCCAGCTTACTCCTGGCGTTATTTTTTGGTGCCGCTTTAGGCAATGTCGTGCGCGGAGTCAATCTGGGAATGGTGGAAAATGGGATTTCAACACAAGAGCCACATTATTTCTTCCTGGCGCTCTGGAACCCGACATTCGACCCTTTGGCCGAACATCAGGGTATCATAGACTGGTTCACCTTAATCCTGGGCTTGGTCGCGGTAGTGACGCTCACCATCCACGGCGCAGGATGGGTCATATTAAAAACATCCAGTTCACTCAATCAGCGGCTCAAAACCATCATATTCAAGTTGAATTTTGTTTTGCTATTATTAGTGATCTTATCGGCTTATGTCTGGCATTATGTGAAACCAATCTCCTTAAATAATTTCCAACAATATTACTGGCTCTGGATATTCCCCTTAATTGCGGCAATCGGCCTGCTGGGGCAATTCTGGGTTAGAACCTTCAGAAAAGACGGTACAGGTTTTTTCTTTTCTTCCCTATTTATTCTTGGGAGCTTTGCGACCACAGTAGCGTCTATGTTTCCGACCTTATTACCATCAACGAATGAAGTAAACCCTTCACTTACCATACAGAATGCTGCAGCACATGAATATGGCCTTTCTGTAGGATTGGGATGGTTTATTTTTGCTGCGATTTTGGTCGTCGCCTATTTTGTTATCCAGTTTAGGGTTTTTAAAGGGAAGCTCGATGAGGTAGGCTATGGCGAACATTAACCGGTCACACGGCTAAGCTAGTGCTCCAATAATCTATGTTTTAGTGCAAGTTGCACCAACTCAATCATGTTTTTCACTTTAAATTTGGTCAATAGATTACGTCGGTGCGTTTCTATCGTAACAGGGCTTAAAAATAGTTTCTCCGCAATCTGATTGCTGGTATGGCCATTTGCAATCATTGTCAAAATTTCCTTTTCCCTTTGTGTTAACCGTGGAAGATCTTGCAGGGAAGAAACAGCTCCCGTGTAAAGCTCCTTTGCTTTATCGCAAAGGGCTATCTTTCTGTCCAGTCCAAGATGCACACAATGAAGAAACTCATCATTGGACACATCCTTTAATATATAACCATTTCCGCCATTTTGCATAAACTGAAAAATAAGATTGCGGTCTGCGATATTGCTCAATGCGACAACAGGAAGGCCAGGAAATAATTTTTTCAATTGTACACAAACCTCAAGTCCGCTGATATTCAAGAGCTGCATATCCATAAGTACCAAATCCACTTCCGTGGTATTCAGAAATTCTATCAACGATACTTCCTTCAGAAATGAATATACCTTATACCCTTTTTGGTTGTTAAGAAAAGAGGTCACCCCCTCCAACAACAGGGGATGATCGTCTAGTACGGCAATAATTTTCATATACTGGTTTTTAACTAAACACTTACACCTATTTCAATTTGGGTACCAGATCCAGGTTTACTCCGTATTTCAATAGATCCATTGATCCAGTTAATTCTCTTGACAATATTATTTAATCCCATTCCATAATTGGCCACAGAAGCGTCAAATCCTTTTCCGTTGTCTTCTATCAAAACCTGCAATATTTCCTGTGATTTACTTACCTGAACAATAATAAGGTCTGCATCTGCATATTTCAATGCGTTTGAGATTGCCTCCTGGACAATCCGATAGATTGCCAGTCCTTTTTGGAAGTCCAGACGTACTTCGTCCTCATAGTTTTCAAATTGGATCTGCACCTTATTATTTTTCATGGAAAGACATAATTGTTCCAATGCGGCTATCAGACCAAATTGCCGCAAAGACTCGGGCATCAGATTATGCGATATCCGGCGTACTTCGCCCAAGATATCGTTCAGTTTGTGCGCTAATTCGTCCTTCAAATTGAATTCAGCAGTCTGCTCTCCAGCGATCTTAAATTTCAATCCTGTCAGCATGCCGCCAATACTATCGTGTAAATCCTGTGCAATCCGCTGCCGTTCCTGCTCTTCCGCTTTGAGCATGGACTCGGAGATCTGCAGCTGTTTTTCCTTTACCAGTTTCTCCAAAGCAATTTCATGATTCATCTGAATCTGTCTATTCAATTTCCGTTGCTTTCTGTAGGAAAATGTGGCAAATAAAACGGCGATGAAAAGCAAAACGGCAATGCCTAAGACAAGAAAAACCTTTAGTTGATTACGTTCTTTATCTGCGCGTAGATTTAAAATCACTTTTTCTTTTTCGAGGGTTTTATATTTAGCCTCCATTTCGTTCATTTTTTCCAAAAGCTGAACCTTCTGTATGCTATCAGAGAGCTTACCCGCCACATTGGACATCTTAAGCGCTTCTTTGTAATCCCCCATCAACTCGTTCACCGCAGCCAATTGGCTATAAACAATTTTACTATTGTAAAGATCACGTGTCAACAATCCATTTTTTATAATCTCCTCCAATGGCAATTTCGCTTCAGCATATTTTTTCTGCATCAGATAGACATTAAACTTTCTAAAAAGCATCATCTGGTAAGATCTCCAATTGTTCATTTTCTTCGACCATTCCAAACCAATATCCAGCATACGTAAGGCTTCGTCTGTCTGTTGCTTTGTTGTAAAATAAAGTGCTTCGTTATAATAGTAATTGGGTAACTGGGAGGAATTGAGCCTGTCTCCTAACATTACTTTGGCCTTATCTAACAATTGTCGGGCCTCTTTTGATTTAACCTGGTAGCAATAGGTGCTAACGGCATTTAAATAAGCTACCAATAGCTCGGTACTCTTTGGTAGCTGCTCCAGCTGTTTGATCGCCAGTTGATGATATTCATCTGCTTTCGTCAATTGATTGGATGACATAAAGGCCATACCAATCATGGTATTTATTGCACCTTCCATGAGCGGATCGTGTGCTTTGGCATAGGGCATACATTTACCATTGAGTATATCCAGTAAATCAGCAAAGCCTTTTTTCGGAAATCGAATTAATCCCAGATTATACCATGCTCTGGCCAAAAGCCCTTGTTGAAAGGGCTGTCTAGTATCACCAAGGATATCTATGCATTTTTGGGCTTCCAGGCCGGCATGTTTACTGTCCAAAAATTGTCCATAGTAAATGCTTTTGTAAAGTGCAGCCATGGCCTGAAGGCTTCGAAAGGGGCGAGCTAGTCGCTCTCCCTGCCGCATATTTTCCCAAAATTTCAGCGTATCCCGAAAACGGTAGTAATCCGATAGATAAAAGTATTGTATTGCCCGGACACTATCATTTGAGGTTGACTTCAACAGCATTTCGGCATCAGCCCGATATTGATCCTCATTTAAGGGCAGAAAACTTTGGCCCTTTGTAAACTGTACAGTAAAATACAGCATACAACATGCAATTAACTTTAACCAAACTATACCTTGTAACTTCATTAGTCGACTACCTTAAATCATATAATAATAAATACAGTTTATTGCATTTTTTTGAGATGCAGCTCCATAGCTGTGTTGTTCCGGAAAATTCGTTGCATACGATGAACACTCCATACACGGTTTCTCAAAACTAAACAATTTTGAAAACATATAAAGCACCTCAATGTACATCGAGGTGCTTTATTATAAGAGCAGCAATAATTTATAAAACAGCCTTATGGAAACAGGCCTTTCAGGAACGCCCCAACATTGTGTCAAACGTTGCTGTTCGGGTAGTTGCGATATTGATCAACAGATCCAATTTACTGCTATAATTGGACGATAGTTTTCTTGAATCGCTGTTTTCAAATAGTTCCCGCTTTACAATGGGAACGCTAAATGGTAAAGTCCATGCCCGTAACGATTTCGCAATTGCATCCATCGCATTGATCCCCTGCAAGGCCTGTACACCATCTGCCCAGCAAACAAACCCTATAGTTTTATCGGTGAGGTAGGCCGGACTATTCTTTGCACTTATCTCTAGCCAATCCAAACAGTTTTTCATGACACCAGGCACACCTCCGTGATATAAAGGCGATAACCAAAAATGCAGGTCTGCCTCCAGAAAAAGATTGTTCATGATCTTTACACTATTGGGTATCCTACTGAGACTTGTATCAAAAAGTGGTATGCCACTATCCGCGAGATTAAAAACACTATTCTCAATACCAAGCTGATTCAATTGCTCGGCAAAATAGTTAGCCAATACTCCTGAAGTCGATTCTTTCCTACGCTCCAGGGCGCCATTAAATATTAATGCTTTCATTCTTTTCTATGCTCTTTTAAAAATAACTTTTGGCATTCCGATCTCCCCATACATCAATGTTTTAACAATCGGAATTAAGCGTGCGGCAGCTAACATGTAAAGTGATTCAGGCATATGTGGTCTCGCCCTCACCACCACCTTTTGCCCCAGATAGGATGACAAATCTGCCCGCTTCACATTCTGTGTCCATAATTCCAATTCCAGCGTTTCCACAGTTTTAAAATCATAATATGCTACCTCAGAATGAAATCTCTCCGCTAAAGCCATATAAACCCAAGGAGGAATAATGGCATCAGCAGAACAGGTAAAAGCGACAGCCTTGCCTTTATAAGGGGTCAATTCCAAAGCAGCAAGGGCCGCTTTAAACTCCTTTTCTTTGACGATCATTTCCTGGAAAAAAAGTGTTTTAATGTCAAAGCCTATAATGTCAACTGTGGGTTTGAAATCAATGAGATCAAGCGCCAATATACCCGAATTTTCAACCTTATTTACAAACATGCTTTTTATAATTATTATCTCCGCTACCCAAAACATCTAACATGTTATATCAATTTACCGATCATATCTTCGTATCGCTTTTCGACAGCAGACCAGTCCAGGACAGACCAAAATGCATCCAAATAATCGGCTCTTTTATTCTGATATTTCAAATAGTAGGCATGTTCCCATACATCAACACCCAAAATCGGAACTCCTCTGCTCGTTAATTGGGTATCCATTAATGGATTGTCCTGATTGGCCGTAGCCACTACATCCAAAGTACCATTGTATTTGAGGTAAAGCCAGGACCATCCAGAACCAAATTGTCCAAGTCCAGCATTTTTTATCTTCGTCTTCACCTCATCCAAAGAACCGAAAGTTGCGTCTATTTGATTTGCCAACTTTCCGGTTGGTGTTGTTTTCGGTGCGGCAGATAAAATTTGCCAAAACAAGGAATGATTATAATGGCCGCCGGCATTATTACGTACAGCAGGACTATACTGACTTACCTGTGCCAATATATCTTCTAATTCAAGGTCTTCAGCACTTGTACCGATTAGGGCTTTATTTAAATTATCGACATAGGCCTGATGATGCTTTTGATGATGAATCGTCATTGTCTCCCGATCAAAATAAGGTTCAAGAGCCTCATAGGTATAGGGTAAATCCGGTAACTGAAATTTGCTCATATTATTCTAATTTATTGTTTCAATAATGATCAAAACTAAATAATAGACATTAATAAAACAACCAATAAGTTGTTTTATTAATGTCATAAAATTATTCTGTCATTAAAAAAAACTTTAATATTATGCATAATAGCGATCATAAGAAAAACAGTATCTTTGTTGACAAGTATTAAAACAACTTTTTAATTGCCAAATGCAAAAGACTCCAGCAGATCGAATATTAATGTTATTAAAAATGCGAGGCGAGGTTACCGCGGCTCTTATTGCGATAGAATTGGGCATTACAAAGGAGGGCGCCCGCAAACAGCTACTCAATCTTGCCAACCAGGGTTTGATCGAATCCTATGCAAGAAGTGAAGGCAGAGGCCGGCCATCGACCTACTATTGTCTTTCGGCACTAGGACTCGCAAAATTCCCAGATAGTCATGCCGACATTACGGTACAACTGCTGCAATCCATTAAGCAGTTGCTCGGTGAAAATGCTTTGGATCTATTGATCAGCGATCGGGAATCCAAGGTATATGAGAAATATAGAAATGCATTGTCAGCTAGCAAGTCTATCGAGAGCAAACTTGATATCATCGCCAGCAAAAGAACGGAAGAAGGTTATATGGCTGAATGGAGAAAAGAAGAAGGATCTTATTTGCTCATTGAGAATCACTGCCCGATATGTGCCGCAGCTACTGAGTGCCAAGGCTTTTGCCGTTCGGAGCTTCACAATTTCCAACAGCTTATCGGTTCTTCTTATTCGATCGTTAGGATAGAATATCTTATCGAAAACGGTCCCCGCTGTACCTATCGCATAACGGAACGAAAATAATGTAACTTTTTCAGTTACATCCATGGAAATAAATAATATACCGAAAAGTATTTTTTATATTTGAATCCAAAGAATAGTATCATGATGTCAAAAGCAGAACAGACCCGACAATTTATCGTTGAGAAGACAGCTCCTATCTTTAATAAAAAAGGATATTTTGCTACTTCACTTTCGGACATCACAACAGCTACGGGTCTAACAAAAGGAAGTATTTATGGTAATTTTAAAGACAAAGATGATTTGGCCCTCCAGGTCTATACTTATCAAAGCAAAAAAATTGCCGACGCTGTGGAACAGCGGATCAGCCCCCACCGGACGGCCTTAAAAAAACTCTTTGCTTTTTTTGATTTTTACAAAGAGAATTTCAAAAATATCGCTGCGTCAGGGGGATGCCCACTGATGAATGCTGCAGTTGAGGTGGATGATTCCCTCCCTTTTTTAACTCCAAAGGTCAAACGGTCGTTTACGCTTTGGAAAGAACGATTGATTTCGATATTGGACGAAGGAATTAAAAATGGTGAATTTAAACAGCATATTTCTGCTGAGCATTTTGCAATTATCTTCATGGCGATGATTGAGGGTGGGATTTTACTTGCAAAGATTTCCGGCCGGGCTAAAGATCTAAGTATTGTATTGGACAATATGAAGGACATGGTCGACCGCGAGATCAAAATCTAATTTTTTTAGCAAAATATATACCAATCGGTATATTACATATTAATACAAAAAAATAAAAAATGAAAAGAGTAGTCATTACCGGCATGGGGACAATTAACCCCTTGGGCGAGAATGTTGATACATTCTGGGAGAATATTTTACGAGGCGAAAATCATACGGCGATCATCAGTCGTTTTGATGCATCTCTATTTCGGACGCAAATTGCAAGTGAGGTCAGGAACTTTCAACCGGAAAAATACCTGGACAGAAATGAGATCAAGAGAAGCGACTTATTTACACAATATGCCTTATATAGCGCATCCCAGGCGCTGGAAGATTCTGGTCTGGATCCCAACATTATGGATCCGTTTGATATTGGTGTCATTTGGGGTGTAGGTCAGGGTGGAATGGAAACATTCGAAAACGAAGTTGAAAGTTATGTAAAAGGCAATTACGTACCACGGTTCAGTCCTTTTTTCGTTCCGAGGCTTATTGTTAATATGGCCTCAGGGATGATATCGATGAAATTTGGTTTGAAGGGAATAAATTATACAACAGTGTCTGCCTGTGCGACTTCCAATACGGCTTTCATGGATGCATTCAACTACATTCGATTAGGGAAGGCCAAAGTTTTTATCAGTGGCGGTTCAGAAGCCCCTATCACTCCCGCTTCAGTCGGTGGTTTTTCTGCGATGAAGGCAATGTCCAGCAGACACGATGATCCTACAACGGCAAGTAGACCTTTTGACCGGGACCGTGACGGCTTTGTTATGGGCGAAGGTGCGGGGGCTCTGGTACTGGAAGAATATGAACATGCTAAAAGAAGGGGCGCAAGGATATACGCCGAGCTAGTAGGCGCATCGATGACAGCTGATGCCTATCATATGACGTCACCTCACCCCGAAGGTATAGGTGCAGCAAAGGCAATGTCCTTGGCGATGGAAGAAGCGCAAATGAACAGTACCGAATTGGATTATCTGAATCTTCATGCCACATCGACCCCTGTGGGCGATATTGCAGAACTGAAGGCCATGCAACTTGCATTCGGTCCATCCAGCAACCTTTGGGTCAGCTCAACCAAGTCAATGACCGGACATTTGCTTGGCGCGGCAGGGGCAATTGAAGCAATTATCGCCATAAAGTCAATAAACAATAATGTTATTCCAGCAAGCATCAACATTGAAAATATTGACCCTGCAATTCCTGAAGGCATCAATATTGTTATCAATCAACCCTTGGAAAAGACTGTTCAAACCGCTATGAGTAATGCCTTCGGCTTTGGTGGTCACAATTCAAGTATTCTCTTTAAAAAGATTTAATATTTTTTAAAAAAAAAATTGACAAAGTGTAATAAACACACTATCTTTGTGTCATCATAATTTAGGTTTATAATTGGTTATTTAAGGTTTTCATTCTCCCCGTTTGAAAACCTTTTTTTTTGCTTATTCAAATTCCCATATGGATAAATGAATATCTAACCTTCTTTATTTTTACCATAAACTGAATGAAAACTTTATTTATCCGCAGCCACTTTTAGCAATTACTATACCGGGCCGCCGCTATACGAAGGCAATTGGCCCTGAATGGAATTTACGAAAACGATGAGGTAGATATTTTCAATTTTTCAGTACATAATTCTGCTTTAAATTACAGAGTACAATGTTTGCTTATACTGTTGGATATATTCTTTTGGATTGCAACCAATGATCTGCTTAAACACCCTATTGAAATTTGTAATACTGTTAAAACCGCAGCTATAAGCGATAAACGAAACGCTATCTAAGTGATCTTCGGTCAGTTGATTACAGACTTCTTTTACCCGAATTCTATTTAAATACGTTACGAAGGTAACACCGCAATGTTTTTTAAAATATCGACAAAATGCCTGCGGTGTAAGGTTTGCATAGTCGGCAACCTCCTCCAGGCTAAGATCATGTTTGTGATTCTCTTTAATATAATTACAGATTAAATTGATTCGGTTTGTGCTATGGATGGTATCCAAGATCCTTTCAACCCGCTCTGCACAAAGTGGCTCCGTCTCTCTTGATATATTTGCCAAGGATCTCAATAGGTAGAAAAAATGCATCAATTTGTCGATTTGATCCGAGGACTTCAATTGTAAAACGCGTTCTGAAATCTGCTTAAAATATTCATCTGGAATTTTAAAACCACAGGAATTATTATAGATAAACTGATTTAATGATTCAAATTCTTCTAAAGAGAATAAGAACTTGAGCTTCCCATTCGGGTCAAAAAAAATCGAGATCGAACGGGACTCATTTGAAAATCCATCCTGGGACGAGGACTTAAATACATGCGGCTGATTTGCTCCCAAAAAGAATATATCGTTTTCCTTAAAAGAATGTAAAGTATCTTCAACAATCAATACCCCTCTTCCTTTTACGATCCACATAAGTTGTGCTTCCTGATGCCTATGAAGGTGTGGGTAAAAAGTCTCTAAAATATCTTCTTGTATCGTTAAGCTTTGGCCTTGCATTGTCGGCACGTTAAATTGGAGCGCTTTCATAGGAATTCTTAAGTTTATATTGTATGTACTACCGTTTAGTTAACATAAATATAATAACTACGCAACAAGTAAGCATATTGATCCTGATACTAGAAAAAACAAAAACAAAATATGTATATCATGTGATAATATTTAGTAATCTGTAAATTTTCTATTCAATCTTTCATAAAATAAGAAGTAAAAACTCCATATCTTATAAAAACAAGGTTAAAATACAATTAGACTTTGATAAATTGTGATAATTAATATTCAATAGAAACCTGGAACTTTATTAAATACCGATATTATTCCATTTTCATGAATTAATCAGTAAAAATAAGCAATTGTAACAACGTTAAAATAGAAACGATAAAACCATTTCTTGAATGGGAGCCTTCAAGAATTAAAAGATTAAATTTACGATATTGGCTCTTATATTATATATGTTAATAATACCTTTTTAAATCTTAATAAGGCGCCTTTTTAAATCTTAATTAGAAATCGGCGCTCTTAATTTTCGTAAATATGTTTAAAAAAGAAATCTATACTAACCGCAGGCACGAGCTTATCTCAAAATTTTCTTCCGGTAAACTCCTATTTTTAGGAAATATTGAAAACCCGATCAATTTTGAACACAATACCTACCCTTTTCGCCAAGACAGTAGTTTTTTATATTATATCGGCATAAAAAGCCCCCGATTAGCTGCTGTGCTTGATATTGATAATGGAGAAACTTTACTATTTGGGGATGAAATGACCATCGACGATATTGTCTGGATGGGACAGCAACAAACGCTATCAGAAAAAGCGGCTCTTTCGGGGATCAATAAATTACTTCCTTTTGAACAGCTCGTTGACTATATAGAAAAACATGGCCAACATACGTTTCATTACCTCCCCCCCTATCAATCGCACAATAAGCTATTGCTCGGGAAATTATTTAACTGTCCTGTTGAACAGCTTCAACCATCTATACCTTTAATTCAAGCGGTAGCTGCACAGCGCAGTATTAAATCAACAGCAGAAATTATCGAATTGGAAAAAGCTGTAGACGTAGCAGTTGACATGCATCGTCTTGCTATCCAGATGACAAAACCCGGATGTTATGAATATCAGATCAGCAATGCCATGCAGCATTTCGCACAGGATCAAGGCATGACCTTTTCCTATCCACCCATCGTTACGAAAAGGGGGGAGATCCTGCACAACCATATGCAATTCCACCAAGTTCATGAGGGGGATCTTCTGTTGAATGATTCGGGAGTTGAATCCTCATTGGGATATGCTTCTGACCTAACACGCACTTTTCCGGTTGGTAAACGTTTTACCTCCCTACAGGAGGAAATTTATCAGGTCGTTTTACATGCATTTAAATCGGCCGAAAACTTATTGACCGCTGGAATCCGTTTTAAAGACATCCATTTAAAAGCCTGTGAAGCTCTTGTGGAAGGACTAATACAGGTGGGTTTCATGAAAGGTAATCCACAGGATGCTGTTGCCAACCATGCCCATTCCTTATTTTTTCAATGCGGTCTAGGTCATCTGCTCGGATTGGACGTACATGATATGGAAGACCTGGGCGAACAATATGTGGGCTATAGCAAATCCGAGCCTAAAGATACCAAAACCTTTGGTCTTAAATCGCTGCGATTGGGTAAAGAATTGGAAGCTGGTAATGTACTTACTGTTGAACCAGGCATCTACCTGATTCCCGAACTGACACAGTTGTGGGAACAGCAAAATCTCCACAGGGATTTTGTCAATTATGACTTTCTAAAGAAACATCTTGATTTTGGGGGAATTCGTATTGAAGACAATTATCTTATTGAAGAAAATGGTTACCGTCGCCTTGGAAAATATCTCGAACGTGAAGTAGAAGAAATTTATCGTTTAAAAGACAATGCAATCGACTAGATACATGAATGAGCAGGGACAATTAATGCATCTTCTATAGATTAAACAATTATATACAAATGAATCGAATTAGATATTTTATTATTGCAAAGTTATTATTGGTGCTTTACCTATCCAATCCACTCTTTGCGCAAAGACTCTGGACAGATATTGGAGACCAATACTATGAGTTTTCGGATAAAGGGATTGAGATTGTGAATCCAAAAAATGGAACCCGGGGAATCTTTTTATCCCAACAAGCTCTTATTCCAAAAGGCAGCAATGCCGCATTGAAAGTTGAAAATTTTTCAATCTCCGGGAATAAGGAACTTATTTTAATCTACACCAACAGCAAAAGAGTATGGCGTGAAAATACGCGGGGCGATTATTGGGTGTACAATAAGAAATCCAACCAATTGATTCAATTAGGCCGCCAATTTCCATCATCCCAGCTGATGTTTGCAAAATTTAATCCTCAGGCGAATAAAGTAGCTTATGTGAACAAAGCAGATCATAATATCTATGTGGAAGATCTGACGACTGGAACTATTCATGCAGTTACGAAGGATGGCACAGACCGCATGATCAATGGAACTTTCGATTGGGTTTATGAGGAGGAATTTGGTTGCAAAGATGGTTTCAGATGGTCCCCCGATGGTCTCTCCATCGCCTATTGGAAACTTGACGCAAATAGTATCCGTAATTTTCTAATGATTAACAATACGGATAGTCTTTACTCGTTTACCATCCCCGTAGAATATCCTAAAGTAGGACAGTCTCCGAGTGCCTGCTCCATATGGACTTACGAACTCTCTACTGGTAAGAATAGCCGGATCAATATTCCGGGTGATCCTGAACAACATTATATTCCACGCATGGAATGGTGCATGGATAGCAAACAGCTTATTTTGCAACAGCTCAACAGGAAACAAAACGAGAGCAAGATCTATACAGCGTCTATCGTGACGAACGAGGTTCAATCGATACATCAGGAAACGAGTGATTCTTGGATTGATATCAAAGCCAGATGGAATAATAATGATCCATCGGGCTGGGACTGGATACAAAACGGAAAAGCATTTATATGGGTATCCGAAAAAGACGGCTGGCGGAAAATCTATCAAATCGATCTGAAAGGCAATGAAAAGCTGATTACCAACGCAGATTACGATATTATTAATCTTGATTTTCTTGACCCAAAAGGAGAAACAATTTATTTTACTGCTTCTCCTACGAATGCGACCCAAAAATATCTCTATAGCGTCCCTACGAAAGGCGGCTCGCCCAAAAGGCTCACACCAGCATCTTTTGAAGGCACCTGCGATTATGATATTTCGAAAGATGGCAAGACCGCTATCTTCAGCTTTAGCAACCGTGCCGAGTTCAAACAGGACGCTGTTATCGACCTTCCCACACATCGAATGGTAGTAGATTTTGAGGTCAAGCGTCAAAAGAAAGCGCAAGATGGTATCGCTGAGTTTTTCAAAGTTAAAACCTCCGAGGGGATAGAACTAGATGGCTGGATGGTTAAACCATTAAATTTCGATCCCAACAAAAAGTATCCTGTAGTCTTTATGGTATATGGCGAGCCAGCTTCACAAACTGTTTTGGACAACTTTAGTGCGGGCTACAACAGCCTATATAAAGGAAGTATGGCTCAGGATGGATACATCTATATTTCTTTGGACAATCGAGGTACACCTGCTCCTAAAGGTAGTCTCTGGCGCAAAAGTATCTACCGCAATATTGGTCAACTCAATATTCGCGACCAGGCTTTAGCTACTCAGGAGATCTTGAAATGGCCTTTTGTTGATAACTCGCGTGTAGCAGTCTGGGGATGGAGCGGCGGTGGTTCGAGCACGCTCAATCTGCTGGGACAGTATCCACAAATCTATCAAACCGGCATCGCAATAGCCGCTGTTGCGAACCAACTGCTTTATGACAATGTCTACCAGGAACGTTACATGGGACTTCCACAAGAAAATTTAGCAGACTTCGAGAATGGTTCGCCATTGAAATATGCTAAAAATATAAAAGGAAATCTACTGTATATACACGGAACGGGAGATGATAATGTTCATTATCAGAATGCAGAAGTTCTGATAGATGAATTCATAAAAAATAATGTACAATTTCAGCTGATGTCCTACCCCAACCGCAGCCATTCGATCAGTGAAGGACAAGGGACTTATGAGCATCTCAGAACATTGTATACAAACTATTTAAAACAACATTGCCCTCCAGGTGGAAGATAAACTAATGAAAAAAATATTATTATATGCCCTAGGTACCTATGGTATTTTAGTTGCAGGTGTCCAGCAATCCACTGCACAATTGATGAAAGAAAAAAATGAATTCACACGGGCGGATTCATTGCGGGGTCACCTCACGCCATTGCGGACCTGTTACGATATCCAATACTATCATTTGGACGTGAAAGTAGATGTAGATAATAAGTTCATTTCCGGTTCAAACCTCTTCCGCTTTAAGGCAACGGAAGATTTCGACCGTTTACAATTTGATTTATTTGCCAATCTTAAAATTAACAAGGTTGTTTATCAAGGGAAAGAGCTTTCATTTACCAGAGCGTATAATGCTGTATTTTTGGACTTTCCCGCCAAGATCGCCAAAAATACGCAAGGTGAATTCACGGTATATTATGAAGGACATCCCACCGAAGCTGCCCGCGCTCCTTGGGATGGGGGTTTCGACTGGAAAAAAGACAGCAATGGCAAACCTTGGGTGGCTACCGCCTGTCAGGGTATGGGAGCTAGTGTCTGGTGGCCCAATAAAGATCATCAATACGATGAAGTCGACAGTATGATGATTTCCGTTGCTGTTCCCAAAGAAGTGATGAACGTGTCTAATGGGCGGTTGGTAAAAATAGAGGAAATGAAAGATGGTTACACAAAATACCATTGGAAAGTCGCTAATCCGATCAACAACTACAATGTCGCCATCAATATCGGGGACTACGTTCATTTTAAAGAAAAATATAAAGGTGAAAAAGGTCCATTAGATATCGACTACTATATCCTGCGCGAGAATGATAAAACCGACAAAAAGGCTCACCTTCAAAAAAATGCCAGACAGACCCTGGAAGCATTTGAGCATTGGTTTGGCCCATACCCTTTTTATGAGGATGGTTACAAATTGGTTGAAACACATCATTTGGGTATGGAACATCAAAGTGCGATCGCCTATGGCAATCGATATCAAAATGGCTATCTCGGAGCTGATGCTTCGGGTACAGGCTGGGGCCAAAAATGGGATTTCATTGTCGTTCACGAATCTGGTCATGAATGGTTTGGCAATAATATTACGTCTGCCGATCTCGCAGATATGTGGATCCACGAAAGTTTTACAAATTATTCCGAAGGCCTATTTATTGACTATTTCTACGGCAAAGAAGCCAGCCAGGCATATGCACATGGCATCCGAAGTGGTATTCGTAATGATAGCCCGATGCAGGGCCCTTATCATGTCAACAAAGAAGGATCTGGTGATATGTATCCAAAGGGCGGTGTCATGCTCAATATGATTCGTACAATGATAGATAACGATGAAAAATGGCGTTCAATATTACGAGGTCTAAATTCGAGATTTTATCATCAACAGGTAGATTACAATGACATTGTCAATTATGTCACCCAACAATCTGGTCTGGACCTATCAAAAGTCTTTGAACAATATGTCCGGCACAGCTCCATTCCAACATTAGAAATCCAACAAGATGCTGCTGGAAGAATAATGGCCCGGTGGATTAGCGAGGTCAAAGGATTTCAGATGCCAATCCATATTGGGGTAAAAGGCAAAAACAGACAACTTATTCAACTGGATCAACAGTTCCGAACAATTAAAATCCCAGGATTAAACAAGGAAAACATCGATGTGGATACGTTCAATTATTACATAGGAATTTTGTCAGAATAGCATTTATTACCAAGTATGCTATAAACTCAGGTATCATACAAGAAGAAGGTCCGAATCTAATCAACCCGGAAGCAAAATTTTAACGGTTGCCCCAAAGATAGGTCAGACTATTTTTAGGGCAGCCTTTTCGAAACAAGTATTAACGTTCGAAACGATCGGGTTTAAATCCCGCAATAACGGGCTCAATTTTCCTTGCAGCCAATAAGTCGCATACAATCTTACCGTAGGCAGGCCCTAAACTCAATCCCATCATTCCACCCCCACCAGCGACAATAGCATTATTGTATTTTTTTAATCTCCCCAAATAGGGTAATCCATCCGGTGAACAAGGTCTATAACCATACCATATTTTATCTTTTGGATAGTCTATCTGCAGTTCCGGATAATATTTAGGAATAGATTCTACAATTCCCCTTACCCTATTTTCATAAATCTTATCATTTGCAGCTCCCAATTCCATTGTGCCACTAAATCTGATCTGCCCATTCATTGGGGTAACAGCCACCCTAGCCTCCAGCAGCAATGCGGCGTGATTCAATTTCCTTTCCCCTTGTGTGTCGTACATAAAGGAATAGCCTTTCCCTGGCATAAGCGGCGTATGGACATGCAATTTGGACATCAATTGCGGTAAATTCGCTCCACCTGTTATGACGAATGCATCTGCGTCGAAACTTCCTTTATTACTTAAAACAGTTTTAATGGTATTTCCAACCGTAATAAATTTTTGAGCTTCAGTTTTCTCAAAAAACACCACACCGGCTGTTTTCAAATACTGAATCAACTGTTGCATTAGTTTGGAGGGAGATAATTTTCCATCACAGCGATAAAGTACAGCACCCAAGACATCTAGTTTGAGATTCGGTTCCAAGGCTTTTACAGCCTCTGCTTCCAATACTTCAACATCCAGTCCAAGGTCTTGGGCACGATGTGCCAATTCCGTCTCCTCATGCTTCACCTCGCCGGATTTATACATCATCAGAATACCATTTTGTTCCAGTTCAAAATCGAAACCATCGGCTAAATTCAATTCGTCATATAACCGACTGCTGTAAAGGTTTAAGTCACGGATCGCCGTCGCGTGCCGGTCAACATGTGCCTTATTTGCATGTTTTAAAAACTTTAGCCCCCAATCTATCAATCGTGGATTTAACGAGGGGCGTACATAGAAAGGGCTTTTACTGTTAAACATCCATTTTATTCCCTGTGCTACGATTCCCGGAGCCGCCAAAGGCGTGAAATGACTCGGCACAATCATCCCTGCGTTGCCGTAGGAACAATTATTGTCCACCTCATTTCGCTCCAGAATTTTCACTTCCCATCCGTCTTTAACAAGATAATAGGCTGAAGCAAGTCCAGCAATTCCGGCACCGATTACAACTACTGTACCTCTTATATGTTCTTTCACTTTTTATATCAATTAAACTATCAAATCACTTGAAAACCGTCAAAATATGGATCTTCGTCATCCAAAAAAATGGTATTATAGCCTGTCACTCTCGCCCATCCTTCTACGGATGGTATGATTGCCGGTTTTCCGTCGACAGTAGTCTCCCCTTCTATTTTACCAATAAATTGAGAACCAATGTAACTTTCGTGAACAAATTCATCTCCTTTTTTCAATCTACCTTTTGCATACCACTGTGCCATTCGAGCTGAAGTACCCGTACCGCAGGGAGAACGATCCAATGCATTTTCGCCGACCAATACTGCATTTCGCCCAGAGGAACCAACATGTACAGGCTCTCCTGTCCATTGTATATGACTCAATCCCTCGATATTGGGATCTTCAGGATGGATGAATGTATATTTTTCATTGAGCAATTTGCGAATTATTTTACCGTAGCGAATCAGCTGACTCGCGGAATAAAATTTAATATCTTTAAAATTAGCCTGAGGGTCAATTATACCATAGAAATTTCCGCCATACGCCACATCAACAGAAATATGCCCTAAATCCGGACAGTCGACAGTTAGGTTTTCAGCGTATAAAAAAGATTTTACGTTTGTCAACTTGACACTTTTTATTTTTGCCCCTTCCTGAACGTAGTCGATATGAACCAGTCCTGCTGGGGTTTCCAATCTTAATTTCCCGGGTATCTTTGGTTGAATCAGCCCCTCTTCTATAGCGATGGTCACAGTACCGATCGTACCATGCCCACACATGGGCAAGCAACCACTGGTTTCAATATAAAGGACAGCAATGTCATTCTGTGGATCTAAAGGCGGATAAAGCATGCTTCCACTCATCATATCATGCCCACGGGGCTCAAACATCAGTCCTTTGCGAATCCAGTCATATTCCTGCATAAAATGCAGTCTACGCTCCATCATTGAATCCCCTTTTAAGAACGGTGCTCCAGCAGCGACTAATCGTACAGGGCATCCGCAGGTATGCGAGTCAATACAGAAAAATGTTTTTTTCATAATCGGTTTTTTGTCGTTGTTAATCTTTTGTCCACTGCTGATTTACCAATCGTTCTATTTGCAATGGATTACCATTTTGCAACTCTTTCGGCAGGAACTCATCGGGCCAGTTTTGAAAACTGATTGGACGTATAAAACGTTTAATAGCGTCAGGACCCACCGAAGTAAAACGCGGATCAGTTGTCGCAGGGAATGGGCCTCCATGTTGCATTGCATATTTTACTTCAACGCCGGTTGGCATACCTTGAAACAATAGTCTTCCACACTTATTCTGCGCAAGGGTAAACAGCTCCTGATATTCCCTCATATCGCCCTCAGTTGCCGCAAAAGTCAAGCTGATCTGGCCAGCCAAACGGCTCATTAAAACCTCCATTTCATGGCGATCCGCGCAGGAGATAACCAGTCCAAAAGGTCCGAAAACTTCTTCCAGTAATTCTGGATTGGTCAATACGCACGCTGCATCTGCTTCAACCAAGATGGCTTGAGCAAATCCTTCTTCCACATTAGCTTTTCCTTGTGCCAATATACGAACTCCATCGCATTCAACGCGCTCATTTTTCAAGCGGATATAATGATCAGCTATACCCTGATGCAACATCTTACCAGCTGAAATAGTTTGTATTTCGGCTCCCAGATAAGCCTTGAGTGTATCGAATCTTTCTCCTGAGAGCCCGATCAGTACTCCTGGATTAGTACAAAACTGACCTTGTCCCAATGTTAGTGATCCAATATATTGTTTTGCAAATGTTTCAGCATTGTTCTTTAAGTAATCGGGCAAAACAAATACAGGATTTATACTCCCCATCTCAGCAAAGACCGGAATAGGATCAGGTCTTGATTGTCCCAAATCAAATAAGGCCTTTCCTCCGGCAAACGACCCTGTAAAAGCCACCGCTTTTACCAATGGGTGTTTGACCAATTGCTGGCCTATTTCGAACGAATCTGACACGACATGACTGAATATTTCCGCAGGAGCACCGTAGCTCGAAATCCCCCGATGAATGGCATCGGCCATCAATTGAGATGTCCTGACATGGGCAGGATGAGCTTTCACAATCACAGCACATCCAGCTCCCAAAGCACTTGCCGTATCCCCGCCAGCGGTGGAAAAAGCAAATGGGAAATTACTTGCTCCGAAGACCAGCACAGGTCCTATTCCGCTATTGTATTTTCGTAAATCGATCTGTCCCCCTAGGTTCTGATCAATTCGAGCCTCAGTGTACAGACCAGTTCGAACCGCATCCCCATACATACGCCATTGATTCACCGTTCTTACTTTTTCACCCTCAAGCCTACCAACGGGCAGAGCGGTCTCCAGATGAGCTGTTTCGATCAAAACTGTACCCATTGCTTCAATTTCATCAGCAATCGTGTGCATCAATTTTGCCCGCTCGATCACATTACACTGTTGTAGGAACTGAAACCCGGCTTCAGCACGCTTTACTACAACATCAATTTCATTTTCGGATGGAATCATTCTTTTTCTATTTTCGTATTCTAAAATATTCAGAAGAGACCTCGCTGGATCTCTTCCAAGGGTTGTAGTCCAGTAAAATCTGGTTATAATTCAGGTCTTGTTGCTATTGCGTCAGCAATGATTTTTTTAACCCGCTGCTCCTCCTCCCCAATCAATGGTAATCTCGGAGCTCTTGTATACGGTGTGGAAATTCCCTCCGCCGTAGCAGCCAATTTAATATACTGAACGAGCTTGGGATGAATATCCAATTCCAATAAAGGCATAAACCACCGATATATAGCTAAAGCCTGCTTATATTCTCCTTTACGGGCAAGACGATACATTGCAATGGTCTCCTTTGGAAAGGCATCCACCAAGCCCGCAACCAGTCCGTCAGCGCCCAACATCAAAGATTCCAAACAGAGGGTATCTACCCCTCCTAATATCTTTAGGCGATCGGCAAAACGGTTTTTCAGACGAGTAATATTTGTTACATCTCGTGTTGACTCTTTCACCGCCTGTATATTGGGTTCCAGTAATAATTCTTCAAACATATCCAAGGACACATAAGTACCGTAATCAACAGGATTATTATAGATTAAAATTGGCAGTGTTGTGCTTTGTGCAACCGCGCGAAAGTAAGCAACAGTCTCCCTATTGTCAGCCCTGTAACGCATAGGAGGCAACAGCATCAATCCATCCGCACCTAAATTTTCACTGCTTGTTGCAACTTTGATTGCATCGGCGGTCGTATTCTCCGCAATATTGAGCAAAACCGGAATACGTCCATTCACCACCTTCAATGCCTGTTTGAGTAAGGCATACTTTTCCTCCGTGCTCAATACACTCGCCTCGCCCAATGACCCCGCAATAATCAATCCGTGGACACCAGCCTCCACTTGTGCTTCAATATTTTTTGCAAACATGTCAAAATCCAAATTTCCGCTCTCATCAAATGGAGATAACATTGCGGGATAAATTCCTTCCCAATTCAATTGTGTCATAGCTTAATAATTTTTAATTCGTTCACACAAATCTATAAGCAATAAGTTCTACTGTCTTCTTATGAATTAATCAACTCTGACCTGATATTGACTTTTTACTGTAGATCAGCAGGGAAAAGAATTGGAAGCCAAAAATAAATTTGAAATAAACATTCCAAAACAGAAGCAGGTAATAGCTATTGGGGCATAGTAAAAAGTGAAAGCAAACGACCACTTTATTCAAAAAACTCTTGCAAGTGTGTAAAAAAGACACTATCTTTGTCACATCATAATTTAGGTTTATAATTGGTTATTGAAGGTTTTCATTCTCCCCGTTTGAAAACCTTTTTTTTTGGGGATTGTTTCAATTGGCCACAAAGGACCTTCACTTAATTTTTATGCTGTTGCAGCTTAGTAACGCACGAAGGTTTGTTTTACAATACACTAAAATTTGTAAAGTAATCATCGGCCAAATTTTCTTAAATAAATTTCCATTAGAATAATTCCATAGCTCGATTATAGCCGGAGAAAGCATTATTATCGTTGATAATTTGTTTATATTTAAAATATCAATCAGGTAAAATATCAATCAGGAATACCAGCATGACGGAAGTATTATCTACGAACAATAAGAGCCGAAGCGAAGAAATTACAGTCCAATATTTTGAATTGTTGGATCGTCACTTATCCGAGTTAATCAGCGGCAGGGTCATGGAAATGTTGGAACTAAAGGATATCGCCAGTGCACTCTGTATCTCCCAAAAACACCTTATCAGGATAATACAGGAAACCAGCGGAAATCACCCCTGTTACTTTTATGTGCAAAAGATATTGGACTGCATTAAGGATCTCCTTGCCAACAGTACATTAACCATATCAGCTATTGCTCAGACACTCACCTATGATCCATCCAATTTCACCAAATTTTTCAAAAAATATGAGGGTATCACTCCGTCTGAATTTCGCCAATTGAAAAAAGCGAAAAGTTCACCATAATATCATCATTTACTTTCATGAAATTTGTTATAATCAAAATATAAATTATTATGGCAAGGAATGATGTAAAAGGAAAAGTAGTGTTGATCGCCGGTGGCGCGAAAAACCTTGGTGGTTTGTTGAGTCGGGATTTTGCAGCCCAAGGGGCAAAATTGGTGATCCATTATAATAGTGAAAGCACTAAAGCTGATGCAGAAGAAACATTGGCTGTAGTACGGGCTGCCGGAGCAGAAGCCATCCTGTTTCAGGCTGATCTCACGAAAACAGCGAATATTAGTAAGCTTTTTGATGCGGCAATCAAGCAGTATGGCGGAATTGATATTGCAATTAATACTGTTGGTAAAGTATTGAAAAAAACGATTGTAGATACGACAGTGGAGGAATATGATAGCATGAGTGATATCAATTCTAAAGTTGCTTATTTCTTTATTCAGGAGGCAGGAAAAAAATTGAATAACAATGGTAAAATATGCACGATTGTTACATCCTTACTCGCGGCTTACACAGGATTTTATTCTACTTATGAGGGGCTAAAAGCACCTGTTGAACATTTTACGCGTGCTGCATCCAAGGAATTTGGCGATCGTGGAATTTCGGTCACGGCAGTTGCTCCCGGCCCCATGGATACACCATTTTTCTACGGACAGGAGAGCGAAGATGCAGTAGCTTACCATAAATCTGCTTCTGCACTTGGGGGACTGACCGACATTAAGGACATCGCCCCATTAGTCGAATTCCTGGTTACAGACGGTTGGTGGATAACCGGTCAGACAATTTTTGCCAATGGCGGGTATACAACGCGCTAATCTGACATGATCAAAGGCATCTTATTACATAAAAGATGCCTTTGATGTTTAGTAAGGTTGATCAACAAAATTCATAAGCAATTCATTTCATGGGCCTTTTCTACAGCTGTTGCAAAAAATTAAGATAAAGGGGCACACTCTGCTCAATCCATTCTTTGGAGGTATGTTTTTCGATACCGTAATAGGCAAAAAGTGGACGATAATCCGCGTGAACATAGTTGAATGTAATTTCAAAAGGACTTGTCAATTGATCCAGGCTATATTTATACTTTCCATTCGCGCTATATTCTATCTCGTCAATGCCTACGGAGATGGCCAAAGCAATCTTCTTTCCCGCCAATCTATAGCCACTCGATTTTCCATATGCCCAGCCGTAGGTTAATACTTCGTCCAGCCATTTTTTAAAAAATGGGGGACAATTAAACCAATAAAATGGAAATTGAAACACTATTTTATTGTACTTTTCAATCAATTGCTGCTCTAGGAGGACATTAATTTTTTCATCTGGGTATTTTTCATGCAACTGATGAATTTCAAAGCTCTCTGGTTGCTTTTCCAATTCCTCAATCCACCTTTTATTAATAAGTGATTCTTTTATATTTGGATGTATTACGATGACCAATGTTTTCATTATTGTTCTTTATTCAAAAGTTTGGATTCTCTTTATTACAGCACTTTAGAGCCAAGATCGTTTTATTTAACTCAGATATTTGAATTAAAAATAGCAAGATATTCCTTATTTTGGTCTTATGTAGCCCAATGTTCGGTACTATAAAAAATGTGCGTAATGACTAAAATCAAAGAGAGTTCAACCAATTTTGCCAATAAACAAATTCTTACAAATGATTGCCCTGAGGTATTTGCGATCAGTATTATTGGCGGTCAATGGTCGTTGGCTATCTGTTGTTATCTCATCAATGGGAGTCTAAGATACAGTGAAATCAAGAAATACCTGCCAAATATCACCGAACGTATGTTGACTTTACAATTACGAAAATTAGAGGAAAACGGAGTAGTGCAACGAAGGGTCTACGCGGAAGTCCCGCCACGTGTGACCTATGAGTTAACGACTATTGGTTATGAGTTATCCCCTATTATTCGTGAACTTGGAAAATGGGGTAATAAATTAAAAGGTGATCCCGCATAAAAACCATACCTAAATAAAGAATGTAAAATAAATTTGCATAGTGTAAAAAATACACTTACATTTGTAGTATCATAATTTAGGTTTATAATTGGTTATTGAAGGTTTTCATTCTCCCCGTTTGAAAACCTTTTTTTATTTTATCTAAATTTGTTTTTTGCCCTTCATTTTACAGGTACTCAGACCAGTTCTTTTTCCATTTATTAATTCACTTAGTTCAAACCACCTGATCAAATGTTTCTTTTAGACAGCAGTTCGTGACGACAAGGTTCCGAAACTCCATACGAAAAGGGTTATTTCTTTGCGCAGTCAACGCATATTAATTGCACTATGCCGATCGATAAAAATCCAGCTGACCCATCTATAAAAAATAAAGCTTTCATAAATACCAATAGTCATGAAAATAAACTGATGCTTCTTGCTGACCGATAAATCAGCCTTAGGGTGTCGCAATAAAAAACAGATTTCCTGAAAAAAGGCGAGGGATAAATACCATATCACTCGCCTTTTATACAGATTAACTATTTCCAATTACATTTTATAATACTGTTCCCAACCTCTGGCAGGCGGAGGTCCTGCCAACAGTGCATTCGCAAATTTATCATTACTGATTTCTTTTTTCTGGGGATCAAAAATCAGTTGAGCATTCAAACGCTGTGCAATTACTCCTAGACAGAATACCTGACTTAACGGCCCTGCAACTTCAAAAGCTGACCTTGTTTTTTCCTCCCCTTTACACCCTTTCAGGAAGTTGGCATAATGGTTAGAAGGTGATTTCGGGATCTCTGGAAGACGGGACGCTATTTCCTGTGCCTTCGTTTCTGGTATAATCTGCAAAATACTTGCATGGGAGCCTCCTTTGAAAGTCAGTTCTTTTCCATAGATGATCTTCCCGGGATTTAATTTTGCTGGTTCCAACTTACCTGTACTGGGGGCCGGAATATTCGGATCCAATCCCGAAACCCCATAGCCTTCTGGTATTGGCGGTAAATTATTTAAGCCATCGTACCAGTTAATATCAAGCGCAGGCATCTTTTTCCGTTTCGGAAAATGGAACTTCAGGGTCGAAGACATCGGGAAGAAAAACGAATTATGTCCATCGAGCTTTACCGCACTGACTTCAGTAGGCAATCCCAGATCCAAAAATTCATGTGCAGTATCTAAAATATGCGCTCCCCAGTCACCTAGAGCCCCCATTCCAAAATCATACCAACAGCGCCATTGCCCATTCACAAAATCTTTATTGTAATTATGTCCCAAGGTCTGCATTTGCCACAGTTCCCAATCCAGTGTATCTGGTGTTATTTCGGCGGCCGGAAATCCCTTTATATTCACATCCCAGCCATGCCATCTACGGGGCATATTCATATGAGCGTCTATGCGTGTGATGTCTTTGATGATCCCAGCGTCCTTCCAGGCCTTAAATTGAAAGTAATTTGCTTCGGAATGCCCCTGATTTCCCATTTGTGTTACAAGCTTCGGATTTTTCCTCGCTTTATTTGTCATTAGTTCAACTTCGAGAAATGTCCTTGCCATTGGTTTTTCTACATAAACATGCTTCCCGAGATCCAAGGCTAACATCGTAATGGCAAAATGAGAAAAATCCGGTGTACCGATACTAACGGCATCGATCTGATTCGCCATCTTGTCAAACATAACCCGGAAGTCCTTAAATTTTGGGGCATCAGGAAACATGGCCAATATTTCCTGCGTATGTTTAGCGCCCAGATCAACGTCACAGAGCGCGACAATATTACAGAGTCCGGTTTTATAAAGTTCTTTTATGATTTCCGCAGCTCTATTTCCGAGACCTACACAGGCCAGATTGACCCGTTCATTCGGCTTTGCCAAATTGACTTTACCGAGAACAGTGTTGGATAACATGACAGCACCTGCCGCAATAACAGATTGTCTGACAAAACTTCGACGCGATAAATAATGATTCATAGGAGCTTAATTTGGTGTATTAATCTTTATACTACGAAATGAGACCCGATCACCATGATCCTGCAATAAGATAAACCCTTCTTTTGCTTCACCAAAGCTGTCCCAGTCTTTATATTTACTGATCGCAACAAGATCCTTGAACTCTTTAGATCCCCTTTCATAGCTCAGCATCTTTATTCCATTCAGATAATGCTCAACCTTGTTGTCCGCTGTAACCACTACACGTCCTCTATTCCACTCGCCTATCGCTCTTCGGGCACGTCCATCTTTATTCGAAGTAATAAGATCATATAGTGAAGCCAAAGTACGGTTACCGTCCCGTCCTAGCTTTGCGTCAGGATGTAAGGCATCATCGAGCACCTGATATTCCAGACCGATAGCTGATCCTTTGGATTTTTCCTTTAGGGTTACAAAATATTTTACACCACTATTTGCTCCAGGGCTAAGTTTAAATTCAAAAGAGAGATCAAATATGGCATATTTATCTTTCGTGACAATATCACCGCCATTAGTGGACTCCCCACCATCAGATTTCAAGACGGTCAATTGACCATCCTTAATTTCCCAGCCATGATCAGGGAATTTATCGCTATGGATACTGCGCCACCCATTATTAGTTTTGCCATCAAATAATAGTTTTATTCCTTTTTTCTTTTCGGCAGCCACGATTTCATTTGGCTTTAGATTGACGATATAAACATCTTTTGGAAAATCTTTCGTTTGGAGATCAGTGGTCTTTATTTTAACATTTTTAAAATATACTTTCTTTCCATCCAATTCTGCAGGAATACTATGTACCTGTAACCCGATGAATCCGGTACGATCAATTGTATCCACGACATAAGAAACGGGAACATCATTGATCCAGGTACGCAATTCATCACCTATTGCTTCAATTCTAATGTGATTGTACTCTTCGGCCTTATATGCTTTCTTCGCGTTTTCATTGAGATCTAATGGATAAAGCCAACCACGGCGTGCTTCATCATAAATCCCTCCTGTCCAGGCCCGGGATGAAGGATCTATCTCCACTTGCCTTCCGTAAACTCTGCCGCGCCCATCATTCGCTTGCGGATCAAGATGACTCCGGGTCTGTATCCCCGAATTCGTTTGACTGCCCTCGAGCTTAACATCCAGTTCCAATATAAAATCACCGTATTCTTTTTCTGTAATTAAAAATGAATTGGGTGTTCCTTTAGTCATCCGTCCCACGATCGCATCTCCCTCAATGGAATAAGGAGCTTTCCCACCAACAGCCTTCCAGCCATTCAGTGTTTTCCCGTCAAAAAGATTTGTCCAACCTTTTTCCGAGGCCTTATTCACCTGGGCATGCGATAATATTGTATTTCCAACCATCGCCGCCACTAAGACAGATTTAAATAATGTATTTCTTTTCATTGTGATATTACTTCTTGAGCTCGAATGCCCGGTTTATGTATTGAATATTGGTCTATTAATCTTATTCTTGTGCACAGTGTTTTTTACTATCGGGATATTTAAGTTATAGTGCAGTTTAATCCCTCTCGGTTTAGGAAATCTGTACAGCCTCCACAGCAATTGCTTCTTTTTCCAATTGGTTCTATGGAACAATATATCAATTAATATAGGGGAAATGAATCGAATTGCATGATTTTTTTACGAAAACGTTTGAGAAAACAGAAAGCCTTGTACGTAAAATAATATATACCGCAGCCCTTGCGCTTTGACGGTTATGGGGATTCTAAAAGCTTATTTTTTTTCGAATTTCACTCAGATATTCAGGTGTAAACCCTAAAAAAGATGCAATAAGATATTGCGGTACACGCTGTACAAACTCAGGATATTTACGTACCATGTCACGATAAAACTCCTCTTTAGGTAGGGAAAAAAGATATTTAACACGCATTTGCGCTGCTGCATATGCTCTCTGGTATACAAAGCGAAAATAGCGTTCCATCAACGGAAATTCCGTCATTAATTTTTCCTGATTTTCCTGACTAATATATAAGACTTCGGATTTTTCAACAGCTTGGATATAAAAGGAGCTTACAAGCTTATGTTCATAAGCCATATTATCCGTTAGCCACCAGTTTTCAATAGCAAATTCAGTGGTTTGTTCCACCCCCTTTTCATTTATAAAAAATTTACGCAATATCCCTTTTAGCACAAAGTAATGGTACCTACAGATCTGGCCTTCTTCCTGCAGGTTTTCTTTTTTTGCAACTGAAATTAGGTTAAAGTATGCCGATATCTGCTCAAAGGTGTCGTCATCGATCTGGATAAATTTCTCCAAATGTGTTCTAAATCTTTCCAATAACTTGCTTTTTATTTTAACACCGTACAACTCGGCATCTACTGCAAGGTACCATAAAAATTAGTTTGGGCAAAATGTTAATTATCTTAGAAAGCTCAGCCCGCTTATTATACAAAGGTTTATGTATCCACTAAATTAAAGTGGTTTACGGCGATATTTCCATATATATAGATATCCAAATATAGGTAGCGCAAGCAGTTGGAAGAGAAAGATAAACAGGGATGTAAGGCCTTGAGCTTGAAGATCATTGGCTTTAATCAATAACTGTGCACCTAAGGGCCCACTGGAAAAAACCAAAATATTGACAATATTCCAACCCAAATGAAAAGCTATGGGCAGATAAAGAGACTTTGTTACGTTGTAAGCCTTAGCTAACAACCATCCAAAAAGACCGGTCATCAGTAATATCATTAGCATCTGTACCGGATTTCCAAAAGCACCATAGGAAAACCAATGGTAGATACCAAAAGCCGCAGCCGAGAACAGGCATCCCCATTTAGACCCCAACTTTTTCACCGCGATATAAAGTAGAGCGCCTCTAAATAACAGCTCTTCAAAAAGGACAGATTTTAGGATCCACCATGTACTATTAATTAAATTAGGAGCAGATAGCTTTGGATTAACTACCCAATAATTGTCTACTGGTACAACCTTTAGAAAATGATACATCGCACATAAGAGCGCAGCCATAAAGAAACCTACAGAAAAGTCCTTAAGCCTACTTTTTGATGGTGCAAACCCGAGCATACTAAGATTCTTCCGTTCGAATATCCATAACAAGATCCAGGACACAATCAACATGATTATTATACCTAACATACTGGTAACTCTTGTTGTAGTAATATGCCCTTAATAGAATAAAAAAAACTCAATACATGCGTTTATGGCTATGGCTCAAATAAAGTAATCGTTTATCAAATATACAAAGATTAAGAATACTTTATCGCCATTTGAAGATTTCAGGTTGTAGCTGTTTTACAAAATCATATAAGAAAGGAAGCTGTACAATATCTTTTTCATCGGCAATACTTCCATTAAAAATAATTACATCAAGATCGATAATACGGGGAGCATTCTTATTTTTACTTCTAAGGCGTCCCATGTCCAATTCGATCTGTTTTAATTCACTGTGTAGTTCATCAAAGGATAAACAGGTCTGTATTAATAGCGCTCCATTCAAAAAATCAGGCTGATCTTCGTATTGAAGAGGTTTTGTATAGATAAAATCCGTTTGGTTTCCTATCTTTCCCAATTCCTGGATATAGCCTAGGGCTTTGGTAATATTTTTTTCAGAATCGATGTTTGAACCCAACAATACCAAAGCGGTATTGGTTTGTTTATCGTTAGATTTCTTTGCATTATCCGTAGCGCACAGTGCGTATGCTTTCGTTCCTTCCATTTTCTTCTTATGTTCACTTTGAACCAATTGGCGAGCTGAACTTCCAACGCCGTCAAATATACAGGAGCCGACCTATAACAAAGAGCTACATCTCCAAAATTCGAGTTATTCGGGAGTGGGGCTAAACTTTCATTATAAAGTTCCCATTTGCCCGTATGGTCTAAGTAAGTTCTACTTATCATAATCGGGTAAATTCTGTAAGCAATTTTTTTGCCAATAAATCATCCAAATGAATGAAATGATTTCAGACCTCCCAATGTACAGTAGATCAGCCTATCAGCGGGCAAGATCCCGCTTCGGGGATTTTCATGCGGTAAATAAGCGTTCACTTGCCGATGATTTCTATTAAAACTGTCGATTTATAAAATAGATTTTTAGCGCATTGGCCAAAAGCAACCTGGGTTATGGATTAGTCAACGATGTAGCGTAGCCTGTGTGCCTCTGTCTGTTGTGGCACTTCCAAATTATGGAGCATTTTATCCAATACTGCATCTGGTAACGGATAGGCTCTATCGCGATTTTGAACACGCCATTGCCGGTGTGGCTTTTCGATATAGACTAACTCAACATAAGCCTGATAGCTGACAAAGAGGTCGATCAACTGTTTACGCATCAAGGCCGTAATATTTGTGGCATTCCAGATGAAATCCTGGCCTTTACGCAGGTAAATCTTGGCCTGTTCTTTCGCCTGTTGCACCACCCAACCATTCCGTTTTCTATCAGTGGGATCGATACGATGTTGACGACGAATATCGTCAAGGCTAATGACGGGTACATCCTTGTTGTGACTAGCGATATAATAGTCTTTTCCCATTCCCGGTAAGCCGGATAGCATAATGACCTTAGATCTAAAATTATCAAAAGGAATGTAATCCACATAAGCATCCTCACTATTAAAATAAGTAAATTGAGCATTTGGAGTCGAAAATGGTCGTGGAGACTCCCAACAACCAATTTCTTTTGCATACAGTTCAAACAACTCCAATGCGTCAAGCAAGCTACTTTGATCTTGACAAATTCGCCCATTAGCGTCAGCCTCAGCTAGAAGTTTCAATTCCGCCATATTTACCCTTAAAGACGCCTCTAACGCGCTACGCATGGGATTAACTTTGTCCATCAGCCAGAGCGGCAAACCATGAAAGCGAACCAAACCTACTATTTCTTCCCGTAGGGCAAAGGGCGTTTCCACATCGCGAAACAATATTTCACGTGCCGTCTGCGCACCTTTTCTTGCATGATTTGGAGAACTGATCCGTCCTTGTCCATCAATCAGGGTCGTAGACCGCTTTTCAACATCATGCATTAATGCGGCAGTCCAAAGCAACTCCTGCCTTTGGCTATTCAAGCCCATATACTGATTGGATTGCTCCAGCTGCTCAAGCACAAGCTGGGTGTGGATAGCAACATTTCCCTCCGCATGATGAAGGGGATCCTGCGGCACATTCCGCATATCTGCTATCCAAGAAAATTGTTTTTCCAGTTGCAACCAATCTTTATCTGCTGTTAATTTCCATTCCATTAGGTTGTCCTCCTTTCCCAAACGAGTTTTGTTCTTTTCCAAGATTTTGTCCAGTGTTCATCCGTCTGCACATGTCCTTTTCGTACATATTTAAACACATTATGTTGAAATTCGGAGACAGGATATGCGTCAGCGTTGCGGCAGACCAGACCTTCTGAAGTACAGTTAGTTTCTGTCCGCGGATCCATAGACCCCAAGATCGAGGGTTGAAACGCCAGGTGTTTTACAGTTTCTTCTAACACAGTCGTCGTCAGATCTTGCACCCTATCCGATCGCAGTACGGGAACCATTGGCAAGTCAAATAAGCTGGCATAAAAGGTAACTTCCTCCCAAGAAAGCCAAACCTCCTTAATACGGGCTGCGAATACAAAATAGTAGTGCTCCAATTCGGTATATTCTATAGAATGCACTGCATACAGGTTTTCTCCAAAAAATTCCAGGTCACCCAAATCATTTTTCATTCGGCCCCAATGTTCCCGTAATTGTGCTGTCCATGGAGATGTTGTTGGAGCAGCATGAGATCGGGCAAACACGCCCCTTTTGGACAGACAATTGTTTTCGCCATCCAATTTTTCGGTATAAAGTAGCTGTGAAAAGGATTGTATATCCGTCCAGTACTCATAATTAAAACGATCGTTACTGCTGGTCCCCGGTGAAAAAGGGAAATGGTAGGTACGACCATATTTTGTTGATTCCATTTTTTTAAATTAAAGTGAATAATACTGATTCAAAGACACAGGTATAGCAGCAATCGAGTTGGGCATCTATCCCAGCTGATTACGTTATCCCCGCATTTGGCACAGCATTACATGGCTTTATGTTTAAAAAAAATGTATAACAATTATGATCTAATGGGGCAAAAATAGATAATTTTTGCAAAAAATAAAAAACCGCTATACTGATAAGTATAACGGAAATACCAAAACCTATAAAAATTCTTTTGTCCCAGGGTCGATATTAGCTCTATATTCGGATATGTGCATCCCAGCCAGTACGTATGTAATCCTGCTGGTTGTTTAAGAAAATTTTCACGTTATGTCCCCTAAGTCCCTTTCCGGTCTTCAATATTTCGTTAAGCTGCTCCTCTTGAATATTTTGCAACAGCATTTTCGTGATAAAGGGCTGTAACTTCAAGTCGTCTGCCACACGTTTGATCGGATATTGGACAAAGAACATATTGACTGCATAATTTTTAGATATTTTGACAATCCAGTCGTCCATACCGATTTTCTTTAACTGATCAAAGATTGTCGAGCAATCCAATGTTGTTCCGTTACGCAGGATAACACATTTCGTCTCTGCAGTTGTATACACTGCAATAATGTCTATAAATCGGAGCTGCTGCAGGTTGATCTGTTCGACGAACTCCCCTTTTTTATTTAGTAGATCGCCCAGTAAATACACATCGATGCTGTCAATATCCATTCCATAGTACTGCTCTTTCTTCTTCATCCCTTCATCTTTTATCATCCGCTTTTCCTTCAGGGAGATGATTGCAGCGTTTTGTTCGAACTGTTCAAATGCCGGCCTTGTTTTTATAAAAAGTCTCCTTTTTGTCACCAGAGGCTGTGGAGTTGGCAATTCTTTTCCTGTCTCCACATTGTGTACGATCTGCATCAGAGGCCGGTTGTAGATCACAGCAAGATTTTGCCGCTGTCCGACAGAGTGATAAAGCAGCGACCAGTTTTCGCGCATATAAACCAATAGACTATAGGATACAAAAATAGTTGCATAACGTATTCCATAGACCTGCATATGTAGTTCAAAAAGCAATGATCGTTCTATTGAAGACTGACTGTAAATAAAGGTAACGGCAACATACAAGAGTATAAATGGAAAAACAGAAACCAATATAAGTGAGAAGAAGGCGATAAAATGCAGGATAATATCGAGCCCGGGTATATTTTTGACCTGCTCCCCTAGTCGCTCGCGCATATAGGGTACGCTCCAGTAGGTGGGCAAGTTAAGCACTAACGATACTATTGTCGCTCCAATCCAGAAGACACAGAGCATAATGACAACCAAAATCCAATATTTCAACTGATCTGACCGTTCAAAAAAACCTTGCAACGATATTGTCTTTAGATTAAAAACAATAGACAACAGCAGCGAACTCAAAAAATAAATAAAAGATTTCATGACTTTTCTCCGAAATAATATCTGGTTAGGATAATAAGTTAGCAACATTCACTTACAAAACTATACTAATATAATAAACAACATCAAAACAACAAAACAAAACATCACATACACGATAATATTTATAAAAAAATAACAAAAGCATAACGCTATTCAGGTCTGAAGTATGTTAATAAGCGCATGATATTTATTATTTTAGAGAATCAATGCATGTATGAGAAAGATGTAATTAGCCAATAACCTACATTTCACTGTCGTGTTATCTTATTTTTAAACAAAAATTAAACAATTTATAAACAAAGATTGAGATATTGTAATATAATAAATTTAAATAATGAAACAACAATTCAACAACAATGGGGTAGCCAAAGTGCAATTCAGAATCTTATCATTACCCGAAAGTTTACTGGCGGTCGAAGTCAGTGCTATCCGTGAAAATTTTCTTTCCTGGATGGCTGCAAACTTCGCCTTGACCACCAGTCAAAAATTTCAACTGATGACTATGCCAGAGGATCTACAAGAAACTTTGAGCCAAGCGATTGCAAATAGTTACGAGCTCGGGCAGCCAGTTCAGTTTTTCAAAGAAACCGCTTCACAAGATGATCAGCCCGACCTGAAAGATATCGTAATCAATGGTGCTGAAACAATGGCTGAATTAAACAGCCAAAGCAATAGAAAAACAGCCTTTGTAGGGCAGCTCGCAATTAATATTCGCTATAAGGTAAGTATGTAATTTATTGAACGATTATATGTCCAACGATGGACGAACCAGATAAATACCTTTAACACCAATTTCCGGTTTATTTTCTTAAGAAAGAAAATAAATCGGAAATCAACTTTAGGAACTTCCTGACGCCAACTTATAATCTAATGAAAAGACTGTACGACAAAATCAGAACACGATTTAATACACTATTTATTTGGCCGCGGAAATTATATGCCCATAATGCAATTGACCAACATTTCAATATGATTCCCCAATATAATACACATCGCGCTAATATCGCCAGGAGTCTTACACGGTTGTCAGACCGACCTTTAACAGTTAGTCAAGCCCTCTACCCGCCAGTACAGGACAGGCAAAGTACCAGTTCAACTGAAAGGGTTCCGCTTAACTACAAAACATGTTATAGCGTTTGCCTTTGGCAGCCTTATTTTTGGTTAACCGATACTTATTCAGCCTTGATTCAAGGAAACGATCAGCTTATTTTGCTCAACGATACCAATCTATTCAAAGCTGCTGCCCAAGCAGACATACTGTTCCTTGGTAGTGGTAAAAACTTTTCGGTGAACAATATGCTGGAGCGGATTGACCTTCATAATAAATATGTCATTGTTATCTCGACGCATAGTGAGCAAGATATCCGTATGAATATCAAATACCGCATAGACCATTATCAGCATGCATACCTTATCGATTCGCAGGCTGAGTTTGACCGGCTTATTACCCACATTTTAGCAAAGGCGACCCAACAGGATTAACGACGATCAAAGTACTGCGTATCTCAATTGCCTGCGTAGACAATTCCTATATTAATGAATAGGTATCATCGTTTTTAGCATGACATGCAATCAATAGCATTTAAGACTGTAACTGCAGACGGATCCAGTTCAACACAAAAAGCAAAATAAGGATACTGAAGATATACTGTTCTGCTTTATTGACTTTGGCTACACCAAATTTCCATACACAGATCCTATCGATACCGAGTAGCAACAGGATCGGAATCAAGCCAAACATCGCGATGTACATAGCCATTAATTTATCAGGGGCAGAATGTCCCGTAGCCAACACGATAACAGTGGCCACTATGCCAATAAAGCCTAATATCCCAAGGATAAAAAAGAGAGTACCCTTAGCTTTAAAGAATTTTATCATTGTTTGTTTTTTGCCTCTATTACCGTAAAGACCACACTAACTTGCTACTGTTTGTCTATGCAAATTTACACGTTTCAATACTTCTAAAAAACAAGCCCCCGAAAATCGGGGGCAAGTGGTTCAAAATCGGTTCATTTTTCTAGTTCGCTAGGGAATGTTCCGAACCTTGCAACCAAGATTGATAACTAAGTTAGGTAATTTAAATTATACTAAGCTATAGGTGCTTTTATTTAAAATCGGGCACAGATCATTCAATACCTTACAACTTATATCATGAAACCATTCAGTATTCAATGTTTAACTAGTGAATTAAGTTCTCTAACAATTCGAAGAATAATCCATAGCATGGACGCATCCAAATAGCCTTGTTTATCGCATTTTTGTTATATTCGATCTTTAAGTAACACAGATGAGCAATAAGATCATTGATAAAGTCGCATTAATTCATATTTCTGATAAGAAAAAATTTAAGTACCCGTTTAAAGTCCAAGGAGAAACTGTACTTCCCCGGCGGAAAAAGAGAACAGGGTGAAACTGATTTAGTCTGCCTGAAGAGAGAGATACGTGAGGAATTAAATGTGGATATTGTAGACAATTCCATTCAGTTTTTTGGTATTTTTAAAGCAGTGGCTGACGGACGTGAATAGGGTGTTATTGCAAAAGCTATATGATTTAAAACTCATTGATTGATAACGAATAAAGGCATGATATGGGAGAATGTTAATTTTAGTTCGTATTTATAATGGATAGAATCAAACCTTTATTGGTATTTATAGCTCTAGTATTGTCTCTTAAGTCATTTTCGCAGGAGCAGCTCTATTACTTTACCAATGCGGATAGCAGTTTGGTGGGTGTGCGTGCACTATCGGGAAAGATCATTATCCCATTGCAGTTCCCAATGATCGGCTACTACGATTTAGAAGAACCCATAACGAGCGCTTTTATCGAATTCTTCTATACCTATCCGGATACGACAACCGACCGGATGAATCCTAATCAACCTGTAGGTCGTGTATACGATAGAACGGGTAATTTTATATATACTCCATTTCTTTATGATAACGGTCCCGATTATTGGCAAGAGGGCATCCGTCGTTATGTATCTAATGGCAAGGTGGGCTACGTTGACCTAAACAATACCATTCTCATGGAAGCTAAAACAGGCTTTGCAAACACGTTTAATTACGGTTATGCCGCATTCTATGAAGGTGAAGTAACCAAGGTTTATGAACCTGGAGGTGAGCACTGGACAGTATCTCCTACCAATGATAGGGGCAAACAGTATCTAGTCAACCGAAAAGGGGAAAAGGTGCATGGCCGCAAAAAACCAACTTCAACAAAAGATTACTACTATGGAGAGCTTTACTATCCATATCCTTTTCAATACACTACTGCCGAAGAAAAAATACTGAACGGTTTAAATCAGTTTACAGCGATTTCTAAAGTTGATAAACTGCTATCGGGGGACCAGAGCCAATGGAGCCCTATTCAATTTGAAATCATTGGTAGACCATCTGCATACACTCCATACTATACGATACAAGGTTATAAAGACCAACAGGCCGATGACAATTGGGTAATTGAGGCTACGGCAAATGGTGAATACTTTTATACACGTTATGGAGAACGGATGGCACTGAGTCAATGGATTGATGAACAGCTCACAAGAAAAGAGTAAGATTGAGGATTAGCCAAACCAAGGTAAGACGCTGAAAAAAAGAGCAGAACGCATATAAACAATTATAAATTTTTATTATTAACTAAATTTAACGATATTTAATTTTATACGCTTTATTCTCGAATATATTTTGGATATTCACTCAAATTAACCGTATGAATAGTATAAAGGCCACTGTAACCCATTTTCGTTATAAAAAGCATCCCGGAGATTTATTTAGGGACACCTCCGTTCAATTATTGCCGCACCCCTATAAAAATCAATCGGAATTTTGGGTATGGTTCCATCCTTCATACCATCGTAGTGAAGATATTGCGGATCTGAACGAGCTTTATAAACAGCTGCAAAGTTTTTCCTGTCAAGAAGAAATCATGGGAGCAAATCCCGAATTATGTTACGCCGGTATAACTAGGGAACATATTACTGAAGAGATAAAACTTCTCGAACACAAAATATATCAGGACTGTTTTGAAAACTTCTATTTATTGCTTATTGAAGGGCATATTGAATTGATAGAAAACCAACAGCAAGGGAAAAATGAATCAGCATCTTAATCATTTTTAGCTGAGGGGCCTCAGTTCAATTGTTCACAATCACTTTATAACAACCAAAAGATGAATGACTTTCCAAAATTAGAAACAGAAAGACTTATTCTCGACAAAATAACAATGGATGATATACCACAGATAGTGGCATATCTCCAGGATAAGGTCTTTTCTGATCATACGTCAAATATCCCATACCCTTATCGAAAGGAAGATGCCGAGTTTTGGCTTAAACTGTCGGCCGAAGCTTTTAAAAAGCGGAAAGGATTTACCTTTGCCATACGAGATAAAAAAGGGAAATTACTTGGGGCAATTGGTCTTCACGATGAAGGCTCGGATAAAGCAGAATTAGGCTATTGGATGGGAATTCCAAACTGGAATAAGGGCTATGTCACTGAGGCCGCAAAGGCTATTATTGATTATGGATTCCGGGAATTGAATTTCAATAAGATCTTTGCTACCTATTTCCAATACAATCCAGCTTCAGGAAAAGTCCTGGAAAAGATAGGTATGAAAAAAGAGGCGTTGCTGAAGCAGCATCTCAAGAAAAATGGAAAATATTATGATATCCCAATGTATTCGATTTTTAAAGAAGATATTGACTAATATTTCCTATCGCCCACTATAGCCGGCGGGTTTCTTATACAATTTCACCTTAACCAGACTTTATTCTTTTCAGCTAAGACCAATTCATGTGGGCAGGATATTGGTAATAACACTATGCCCTTTGTTCTAGACGGATATTTACTGTTATCCCCTAGCGGATCAGACGCTTGCTAAACAATGAAACTGAGTTTATTTTTATCGAAAAATTCGGTAAATTTAAATATAGACAATCACAGAAAGTACAACATGAAAGTATTTGCATTTGCCGGAAGCAATTCTTCCACATCGATCAATAAACAATTAGTCAAGTTTGTTCTAAAAAGCTTTAGTGACCATGAGGTCAATCTGATCGATTTAAACGATTATAACATGCCTATTTTTTCTGTCGACCTAGAAAAAAATGGTTTTCCTGAGGAGGCGCATCGGTTTCTGGATAATATTGCCGAAAGCGATTTTATTATCTGTTCCTTAGCAGAGAATAATCGCTCGTATAGTGCTGCCTTTAAAAATGTTTTCGACTGGGCTTCCCGAATTAATGTAAAAGTATTTCAGGACAAACCAATGTTATTAATGACCACCTCACCGGGGGGCTATGGTGGCGGGAATGTAATGGCCGAAGCTCAAAAATTTTTCCCACAATTCGGTGCTATCATCAAAGAAAGTTTTTCCCTACCAAAATTCTATGAGAATTTTGATCTCAACAACGGTGTCATCAACCCCGAGCTTCTTAGCACACTTAACGAAAAAATAGACAACTTTAAGAAACAACTATCCTGATCATTCCTATAATAGGTTAAGATGCCTTACTCGAGTAATTCACTTTTCCTATTTACAGCAAACGATATATAAAAAGAAAATTTCCGTGAGCGGATCAGATGTATATGATAAAGACAAAAAAGGTAATTACGAATTGTAATTACCTTCTTGAAAATTTTATCTGATTAATTCAGCCAGTTTTTCAGTTAGCTGTTTGCCTTTTAAATTAACACCTACAATCTTCCCTTCTGGTGATATCAGATAATTTTGCGGAATTGCCTGGATACCATATAACTGAGCTGCGCTATTTTGCCAGCCCATTAAATCGGACACCTGTGGCCATTTTAATCCATCTTGTTCGATGGCTTTTATCCAATTATCTTTCTTTCCTGGCTTATCAAGTGAGATACCCAATATCTCAAAAGCTGGTCCTTGAAATTGTTTGTAAATTTCAACCAGATGTGGATTTTCGGCGCGACAGGGACCGCACCAAGAAGCCCAAAAGTCCAATAAAACATATTTACCCCTGAAATCCGATAACTTGAGCGATCTACCATCTGCTGTTAACTGTTCAAATTCGGGTGCGGGCTGTCCAACACTTAATTTTTTGGCTAGTAAGATTTCTCTTTCCAGTTTCTCCCCTATTGCCGTTGTTCTCAAGTTAGTAGCTAATTTGAAAAAGAGTGGTTCAATAAGACTGACATCATTGTTATGCCGAGCAACTTCCTGAAGCGACAATAGGCTAAAATAATTGTCCGGATTTTCTGCGATGAACTTGCGCTGTGCTTGGATACGCAATTCCTCTATTTTTTCAATTTCTGCTGCTACCTGCTTCATCGCCACCTCATTTTTATTTTTATCCTGATATAAATCAGCACGTATGGATTGCTGTTTAATCAATTGCTTTTCGTAGGGATATAAATAATCCTGATATTTCCGGTAAGCAACCTGCAATTGTCCCCCTTTTACAACAGATGATTCAAAGGGATCTTGGATAGTAATCTCTGTATTGGGATCAAGAGGATCTGCGTAGAAGGTAAGACGTTGCATAGGCCCTCCTTTTCTATTGAAAAAGGAAGTGCCATCTTTAGAATAAAACAATATAATCTGTGTAGGTTCTTCAATCTTCCCACTATAAGTGACACTTGAAGATGTTAAACTAACAGAATCTATTTTTAATTTTTGACCAACAAAGTAGCGGACAAATACTTTGGCCTCTGAAGGGGCTGTACGCCTGTTGATAGACAATTGAAAATCTTGTGTTTGTCCCACCGAAATCCCAATCATAGAAAAGCTCAAAAGAGCCGAAATTAATATTTTTTTCATGTTGTTCGTTAAAGTGATTTGGCTCGCTCCAATAGCGCATCAGCCAGTTTAATTATTTTCGAGGTCTCCAGTTCCGCTAAGCCTCTTGCTGCTTCCGCCGCTTTGATCGCTTCCTTCTTTTTCTTCAATGCAATACAGATATCTGCTAGGGTACCTTGATTGGAGTAGCTCGAAGGGTTCATCTCCACCGCCTGCTTTGCAAGAATGTAACATTGCTTTAAGATACTGGGCTTAGCAGCATCTCCCTTTACATTGGCATTCCGTCGGGCGATAAAACTCAGCTTCTCATCCTCTTCTTTTAATAGCCCTTTCCGTAGGTGGTCGGTCAACGAAACAAATTCTTTTTCCGTGCCATGCGCTGCGGTCCATTCAACCTGATACATCGCCGCATCAATCTTGTGCTCCAATTTATTTGACTGTTCAAAATAGGCGAGCCCCTCTTTGAATTCCTCAGCTTTGTTATCACGGATATAACCATACATTGCATATCTCAGGAGTTGTGTTTCTTTATTTTCAAATTCAGCTGCTAAAGCAACATTTTTAAAATAAGACTTATTGGATTCAAAAAATTTACCATAGCGATCCTCATAGCTCTGTGCCATCATTTTAATCGTTTCCCAGCCATTTGGGCTACGTAAAAATTCATCCGTAGCGACACTATCTAGCGTTTTTTTAGCATTATTTGCGGCGTTACTGTCCGTCTGTTCCATCACTTTGATGTAACGCAAAAGAAAGTTGGATTCACGAAGTCCCTGATCATACTGTTTACGCAGATTAGGAATCTGATAGTCGGGATCATTCGCCTGTTGGGCCTGCTTTAGGAAAAGATCAGCTTCCATACGAGACTGGGTCCTATAAATCAATGTCCCCTTTCCGTCTAGAAACAAATAGGTGGGAAAGCTTTTTATCTGGTAATTTTTTGCAATCTCCACTCCCTCTCCTACTTCACAATCAAATTTGGTATTAATAAATCTTGCATTAAAATAGGCGGCGACTTCAGGCTGCGAAAATACATTACCTTCCATCCACTTACAGGGAGCGCACCAGGAAGTAAAACCGTCTAAAAAGATCAGTTTATTTTCTTTTTTTGCCAATTCTTTTGCCTCACTGAATGTTAACTTTTGGAACTGTATATGCTCCTGTGCCAGCAATATCATAGCTTGGACAAAGGCGAGTGATGTTAATAATAATCTCTTCATGAAAGTATTTTTTAAAAACGTCTACCCGACCTTTGCCATCCTAAGCAAAGATTGGGTAGAAAAAAGAATTATGTTTTATCGTTCGTACTGTGGAATCCCTGGATTTAGGGAAAGTACCTTTGGCGGAACAGGAAGTATCATTCTAGGATCTGTCGATTCCATTTCAAAAATCTGACCTGCCAGCGGATGCTTGATTGATTTCTTATAATTGTCGACAATAAACAAACGTTTTAGATCAATCAATCTATCAGAAGCCATAAGTGGCATTTCGCGTCGTCTTTCATCAAGCGCCAACTGTAGGGCGACTTTCGGATCACTTGTTGTCAATGCCTTGTTATTTTCAATTCGGCTATTTCTTAATGTATTCAAGAAATCTAAAGCTTCCACCGTATTTCCAGTACGTGCCGCTGCTTCTGCTGCGATCAAAAATAATTCGGGTGTATTAAATCCCGTGCTAAAATCAACATAAGGCGCATAAAGTACACGTCCCGGAAACTTCACTAAATTAGGACCAAAGGAAGCTTGATCGCGACAGAAAAATAGTTCGTAACGCTTGTCATTTGCTCCCGCCGGAAGGTCTTTTGCATAATTATCTATCAGTTCCTTGGAGGCATAAAACTCCGCATTTTGTCGCCCCAATGAGCTTGTACCCGAACGGACCCAAACAGACTCTATGTTTGTTCTAGCATCAGGAAATTGTACCGAATTATCGCTCTTTAGACAGACGCGCCCCCAAGTTGTTTTATCTTTATTCGTATAGAGATTGTAGTTGATCAGGTTTTTATTCAGAGCCAGGGCCTGTTTCGCATTTTCCAAAGCCTCTTTGAATTTACCCTGATAAAGATACATACGGCTTAGGAAAGAAAATCCCACAGAACGTACTGCCTGAGATTTATTTGACTGTGCAGTACTCAAATGCGGTAATGCATCCTGGAGATCACTAAGCACAAGATCATAAATGGCTTGTACAGATACCCGTTCATATTTTTGATTGATATCTTCCTTTACAACCAAAGGTACACCCAAATCCTTGGCTGCAGTAGCCGGATTATAATGAGCAGCATATATATTGACTAAAGTCAGATACTCAAATGCACGGCCAATCTTTGCTTCAGCCCAGACCCTTCTTTTCTCAGCTTCCGAACCGTCTGTTGCTACCAATACATTATTGATGATCACATTGTATGTAAAGATATGGCCATAAGCTGTCTCCCAATAATGATCTGTTTGGCCATCTTCAAATATCGCACCATGAGCAAACCTATAAAGCTGCTTCTTGACATAGTCATAATAATCAAAACTAGCAGCAGACTGCACATCTTGTGGATCACCAGACTGTAGATTATCGGTTAGGTAATTGGGATAAACCGGGGACGCATTAATTAGTCCTTGATCGTTTAATAATAATTTATAATCATTGAGATTTTCTGGAATAGTAAATCCCTTAGGTTTTATATCTAAGTATTTATTACAGCTACTCAATGTCATTAAGCCCAATAGCAATCCTATGTATATTTTTTTCATGATATCTTCTTTTTAAAATCCTACAGAAACACCCAAGTTATAAACCACCGGAGCTGTCACTCCACGGCTAGGTCCTGACATATTTGTACTCGTCGCGATTGTATAACCTACCCAAGCCTCTGGATCCAGATTCTCCTTGTTAGCGGCCCAACGCCAGGCGTTCAATACCTGTCCGGTCAATCGGATATAACTTAATTTGGTCGTTGCAATCCATTTGCTTGGGAAATTATAAGACAGGGAAATATCCCTCAATTTGATGTAGTCTGCCTTTTGTACAAATTTATGGGCAGCATTATAGATATCCGATATATTACCGGAGGCCGCAGAAATAAAAGCTGGGGCGATATCAGGATTATTTTCATCGCCAGGTTGTTTCCAATAATTCAACCAAAGCTTATCGAAATTACTGTTATAATTCAGTTCTGCGTATTTACTCAGGAACTCTGGATGAACACCTCGCATTACATGTCCACCGTTGTAAATAAACATGAAAGAAAGTGTAAAGTCTTTGTATTTAAATCCATTTCTGAAAGAAACACTATACGGAGGTATTGTCGTTCCCTCGTAAATCAGATCGTCGACTGTCAATTGCTGCGTACTTTCGACCAGGCTCCCGTCCGCCTTTCTTGCCAAAGGTCTTCCTTTATCGTTCAAACCCGCGTAATCAATACTATACAAGCTTCCCATCGGCACTCCAACGCGGTTTTGAGGCATATAGTAATAATAGTAAGGTGTATTTTGCTGTACAAAGAGATTCGTGATCTCATTTTTATTATAACTGAAATTCAGGGTACTATTCCAACTAAATTGCTCATGTTGAATAATTTTGCCATTAAGTCCCAATTCAATGCCCTTATTCTGCATATTGCCATAATTGAGTAGTACAAGGTCCCAGCCTAATGTCGGATCTAATGAGGTATTACCCAATAAGTCTTTCGTTTTTTTGTTGTAAAAATCGATACTTCCTGAAAGTCTATTTTTAAATAAGGAAAAATCCAGACCAGCATTCCATACCGATGTGCGTTCCCAGCGCAATAATGGGTTTGGAGGTGAATCAATTGTAGCCTGTAATTCGCCATTATACGGATTGACAGATTTACTTACTCTCGAAATCAAATATGGTCCATTATCTTTTGGCACATTTCCGTTCACCCCATAGGTCATTCGTATTGCCCAACGGTCCAATGGTTCCCAATTTAATTTTGGTAATTGATACAATGCGCCAATCGACCACAAAGGTTTGTATTGATTTTTGATATCCGTACCGAAAAGATTGGATTGATCCACCCGTATGCTTCCACTTAAGGTCAGTTTTTTGCTATACGTATACGATCCGTTCGCATAAAAAGAGACGAATCTATCAATGGCATCACGGAAGCCTTCATCCTTATTTCTGGAAATAGTATAACTATTGAACAGTGCTTGGGTATTTGGAATCATTATACCAAATAATTCTTCGTTAATTCCTTTAAAGGCCAGGCTACTCTCATCATAACCATATTTATAAATATTGGTATAACGATTGTGAACCTGTCTCCGTTCTGCACCCGCGATTGCGGCAATCTCATGTTTATCCCTAATATTATGCTGATAGTTGAATTGACCACGGATGGTATAGCTATTGACATCATTACGTTGTTCCAAGAATTGCCCGCCTTGCGGAATATTGCGCTTGATTACACCGTCTGTTCCAATCTGTGTGGCATCATTTACCATGCCAGCAACCGATTGGGCATTCTTTCTATTAATTGTACCCTTATACCCTTCGGTTCGTTCATTTTGATAAGATAGATCAAAATCCAATCCTTTAATGATTTTAAAGTTAGCCGCAAAATTGAAGTTGATATACTTATTATAGAACTTTTCATGCACAGCTGAAACATGGTTCAACGGAATATAAGTTTCATCCTCCAAACCTAACTTGTTTAATCGGTCTATCTCAAATTGAGATTTGGATCCATACCACTGGGCAGGGGACCCGTCTTCGTTACGCAATAAGAAATAGGAAGCTTTTGTCCCCACATACTTTTCGTTAAAACCGATGTAGTTGTCATAGAAATTAAAGCCGATATCGCCTTCCCTATTTTGGTTTTTGCCCAAGATGTTGGCTCTAAAATTGAACCAATCAGTCACCTTAAAATTATTTTTCAGGCTGAATCCCAGCTCCTTATTCGTTGCCCTTCCTTTGTTATAGTCTCCTGGTTGTGTATAATTAAGCGAGTAGTGATAAGTGTAACGATCTGATCCACCAGAAATCGCCAAATTATGCTGTTGATCAAATCGGGTTGTGTTCAGAAATTCCTTCATTTGGGTGAATCGGTCTCGATTACGATAGACGTCCAACTGCTTCTCCATTTCCTCTTCAGAGATCACTCCACCTTTGTGGTTATAAAGAATTCGGTAAACGTCGTTCATTGCTTTTCGGGGATCAATCGCTGCATAGTCACCTGATCTATAATTGAACATCTGTTTCTGAAAATCGACCAGTTCCGAACTGCTCATCTGGTTGAGATACTTCCGGCTCGGGAGGCCACGGAAGGACAAGGTATTGCTATAATCAACCTTGGTTTTACCTGCAGTACCGATCTTTGTTGTGATCACGATAACACCGTTGGATGAACGTACACCATAGATTGAAGCTGCCGAAGCATCTTTTAAAACAGTGATAGACGCAATATCATTGGGATTGATCGCAGTGAGGTCACCTTCATAAGGCATACCATCCACAACAATTAATGGGGCGGCCTGAGCATTGATAGTTGAACGTCCACGGACTTCGATACCGAGATTATTTCTTTCATTTTGCGGGCTGGAGGTATTACGAACCAAATTTAGACCAGGAAGCAATCCATCAATCCGATCCAAAAGATTGGGTTGCAATCGTCCCTCCATATCTTTCGCCGTCACTTGTGCGAAGGAACCTGCAGCCCGCTCTTTATTGATTTTTTGATACCCGGTATTTACAGTGACATTAACTTCCTGCAATTGCGCATCTATTACATGTAGCCGAATTTTTCCAAGATCAGGTTTTACAGGTAGTGAAAGCGGTGAAAATCCGATCATTGTAACCTCTAACAAATTCTTTGTACTTACGCTACCGATTTCAAAATACCCATTTTGATCTGTAGTCGTACCCTGCGGCATACCTTTGATACGAATGGTTGCACCTTGTAATGGACGATCATGATCATCAACAACAAATCCCCTGATCAGTATTTTTTGATCTGATAAACCCGTGTATCTAGAAATACCTGTCTCTTTTTCGGCTTTTTCATGTACAACGATGATTTTTCCCTTGATTTCAAAACTAAGATTCAGATCATTCAATAATTTTTCCAGTGTTCCGTTCAATGTGCCTTTTTCGATATTCAGATTAACTTTCGTGTCTGGATCAATCGTCTTCGCTGCCCATACATAGGAATAGCCGGTCTGTTTATTGATCGTCGAAAAAACCTTTCTCAACGAAACAGATTTTTCATGAATAGATACACTTTGTCCATAAGTTTTAGCTCCAACATGAAGCAGGCAACAGGACATCATAATGGTTGTAAGCGATATACGCATAATGTTTCCCCTCCAATGCGACCTTCCCCAAAAGTCCGTCCGATCGCTGTTTTTCATAATTTCTGTTTGTCCGTGTAGGGCACGACAAACTTCTGCATAATTTTTATACATTTGTTTTAGGTTAAGAAATAAAATTCAGTTACAGTTAGAATTGCTTGACCAGAAGCCCTATTTGTTGCAAGCGTCTAGGGCTTCGTCTTTTCATTTAGATCGTTCTTTATCTACATAAATCGTATTTTCTTTAAATTTAAAATTGACTTTTCCTGTACTCTCTAATACATTGATAATATCTTTTAAACGGCTATTGCGTGACAGCATCCCCTCAAATTTTTCCGACTTTATCTCATGATCAAGGTAAATCACGTTGACATTATACCAAGCAGAAATATCCGCCATAATGACTGACAGCCGTTCTGAGTTGAATATAAAATAACCATCTTTTAGTGGATTGCCTATTTCAGTATCTATAACTCTGCGTTCAATGCGTCCCGTATTCATATATGCCTCTTCTCCCGGAGATAAAATAAGCTGTCTTTCTCCCTGCTGAACCCTTACTTTTCCTTCGTATAATGTCGTCTTAAAATCAGTTAAATTTCGATTTGCCTTAACATTAAAATGGGTGCCTAATACCGTCACGTGAATATCGCCGGTCTGAACAATAAATGGTTTCAATTTTGGCTGTTCTCCCGAAGGAGAATATTTCTTTGCTACTTCAAAGTAAGCTTCACCGATTAATCGAACCTGTCTGAGACTATCTATTTCGTAGTAATCCAATTGCGTTTCGGCATTCATCCAAACTTTGGTTCCATCCGGCAAGAGCACGGCCATTTTACCACCTTTAGGTGTTGAAATAAGCAAGCTATCATGTTCTTTAGCCTCATGAGCAGGTGAGGAAGTGAAAGATAAGACCGTATCTTTAGGCGAAATCGCTATCGAATCACCATTTTTCAGATAGATCGTTCCAGCAGTCCTGGCTGGAAGAATTTTTACGTCTGGGCTGTCTTGATAGCCAGAATCGGTCAGATAATGGGTGAAAAACAATGTGAATGCACCAATTAGCATAGCAGCGATTCCATACAACCAAATCCTCCGGAAAGGTGAAATAGTTTTTGGAGTACCTAGATGCTCCTGTTCGAAAGTCTCAAAGGATGCTTCCCAATCATAGGCAGACAAGCCCTTCAAATCTTTAACCAACAACTCCTTGTTGTCCAACATATCATATACATCCTGGTTCGAAGCCGCATTGAGGCGCCAAGAATCTAACTGTAATTGCTCGTCGTCACTTAATACCTCAAGTTTTGACTTACTCAATAAATAGATAATATGTTCAGTTGTATGCTCCATATTGTTTTATATACTTAAAACAATATTTCGATTTCGTTTCTCTAAAGAGATGGAGAATATCCTTGTATCCAATTAAAAATCAAATCTATAATTTACAACTTAATAATAAAGAAGAAGTAACAGTAGACAAAAAAACTGATCAGGCCTAAGCCTTTGTCTTAGAAGTTCAATTCCTCTTTTCTTTTGATTGTATACGGTACTTGTGGTAATACCTAAGGAAACCGCAACTTCTTGAGGACTTAAATCTTCAACGACCAGCTTGTATATTACATTTCGACACTGTTCTGGCAAGGTCTCTATTGCCCCGTGAACCTCACGTAGCGTTTCCAGATAGATCATTTGATGGCTGATTGGCAAGTCTATCAAATCGATCTGTGTGCTGTAATTATCAGCAAGCTCTTGTGATCTCTTATGTTGTTGAATCCGATTAAGTGCGGCATTTCTACAACTGGTATATAAAAAACTCCGGATCGACTCAAAATGATTAAAATCGTCCCGTCTTTCCCATAACTTTAAAAAAACATCTTGGACAATTTCCTCGATAATAACTTTATCCAAGCTCATTTTTTCGAGAAAATAACACATTGGACCATAAAAGGTTTTGTACAAGAACTTTAAACCTTCCCTTTCACCTTCACGAAAAGATTCGATGAAATCCTGTTTATTGCGTCCTTGATTTACCTTGTTTTTCACATTTCAATATTACTTAAATTTTAAATAAATATGAACCTTATGAGTTTAAAAATTCATTTTCTGTTAGTTATATATCCAAAAGGCTGTATATTACCTAATATTTCTTATAATTCTAAGGGTGCGGGTTCCTCATAATATTCCTCATTCCATTTCGCCAACTGACACATAATCGGAATAAGTGCCTTTCCTTTTTCAGTCAGAGCATATTCTACCCGAGGAGGTAATTCTTTAAATTCTTCTCTCAAAATAATACCATCTTCCTCCAATTCTTTTAATGAGGAAGTCAGTACCTTTCTTGAAATATTTTCGATCAATGCATCGAGTTGTCCAAATCGGGCTTTCCGATCTCTTAGTGTATATATAATAATGGGCTTCCATCTTGTTCCCAAAATTCCCATAGAGCGTTGCATCGCGCATGAACAATTCTTAAAATCAGTTCTTTTCATTGCCAAAACATTTGATAGTTACGCAAAGGTAACTACTTTATACTATCAATAGTTACAAAAATACACTATTTAAAATATCTTTGTGATGAAATTCGCAAATGATATAAAAAAATGAGCATACAAACACTATTCAGTCCATTTCAATACAAAAATCTTGTATTAAAAAACCGTTTCGTCATGGCTCCTATGACACGAGCATTTTCTGTTGATGGAATCCCTGGAGATGCCGTTACAGGTTATTATGAACGGCGGGCAGCCGGAGATGTTGGTTTGATTCTAACCGAAGGAACCGTAATCGATAGGCCAGCGTCAAAAAACTTAAAAGACATTCCAAACTTCTACGGCGACCAGGCACTAAACGGTTGGAAAAATATCCTTGACGCTGTCCACGCAAGAGGAGGTAAAATAGCACCTCAACTATGGCATGTAGGGTATACGCCAATGCAATGGACTCCGCCCGCAGCTTTTGAAAGTCCCGACACAATGACTTTTACCGATATAGAAAATACGATTCAAGCGTATGCTGATGCAGCAAAATCGGCAAAAGAGCTAGGTTTCGATGCCTTTGAAATACATGCTGCTCACGGTTACTTGATTGATCAATTCTTTTGGGAGGAGATGAACCACAGATCAGATGAATTCGGTGGTAAAACAATAAAAGAGCGTTCCAGATTTGCTGTCGAAGTAGTGAAAGCAATGCGAAAAGCCGTTGGACCCGATTTTGTAATTATCATCAGACTATCACAATGGAAACAGCAAGATTACACTGCGAGATTAGCCCCTAGCCCAAAGCTGATGGAAGATTGGATCTTACCGTTAGTCGAGGCGGGCGTGGATATTTTTCATGGTAGTCAGCGACGTTATTGGGAGCCAGAATTTGAGGGTAGTGATTTAAATTTCGCCGGATGGCTGAAAAAAGTCTCCGGTCAACCTACAATAACGGTGGGTTCAGTGGGACTTGATAAAGATTTTGGTGAAGTATTTACAAATTCAGAATTTAAGTCATCTCCAGCTTCACTAGACGAATTGGTACGTCGATATGAAAGAGGAGACTTTGATTTGGTCGCAGTAGGCCGGGCGATCTTACAAGATCCAAATTGGGTAAAGAAAGTTCAAGCAGAACAATTTCAAGACTTATCTGTCTTTGATGCCAAAAGCTTAGCAACGTTGTCTTAGCTAGGTCAATGATCTAAGTACGCTAATGATTCATACTAACAGTTATATGATAAAAATGCGTACAAGAAGAGCATTCACTTTTATGGAAAAAACAAGGTATCCATTCCTATTTGGGTATCTTGTTTTTTAAAAAGCCATATGAATTTCTATAGCCTAATACTTTTTTGCCTTTGGATATAGACACATTATTAATAACTTGCAATTAAAATGTATTTAAGCCTATCATCATGTCCGATGCACATGTTTATATAATGAGTGGATTAGGTGTCGACCGAAGAGTATTCAATAAAATAAATTTTAAGGGCCTAAAAGTTACCTACTTGGAATGGATCGCTCCGATATCAAGCGAATCGATTTCATGCTATGCGCGACGATTATCGACTAAAATTACGACAGAAAGCCCAGTTCTTATTGGATTATCTTTCGGGGGGATGGTTGCCATGGAAATAGCTAAAATTATCGCTGTAAAACGGGTTATTTTACTCGCTTCTGCAAAAGATGATAACGAACTTCCTAAACTTTATAAACTTATCGGAACGCTTAGACTCCATAGATTTATCCCTACTTCAATTCTAAAATCACATCATATTTTATCAAATTATTTCTTTGGTGTTAGCTCAAAAGAAGATAAAAAGTTACTGAAACAAATACTTCGAGATACGGATACTAAATTTCTGTCCTGGGCGATTAATCAAATCGTAAATTGGAAAAACAAGACCTTCCCCAACAACTTGACCCATATTCATGGCAGCAAAGACCGCATTATCCCCATTAGAAATGTAATCCCCACTTTCGTTATTCAAGGAGCTGGTCATTTTATGACTATCACGCATGCAAAAGAAATCGAAACGCTCTTACAGAAGATATTACTAAAAGATCTAAAGCATGAATAGCTATATCTAATTAGTAACGATCTAGCTGCTGATATATCCCTTCTATCTTCCAAAATCTTTTCTTATCCTTTCATTTATGTCTAAAATTCATTTAATTTGTTTTACCAGCACATGGAAGACACATTAGACGAATCCAAATTATTCTCAGCTTTTCTAAGAAAAGATGAAAAAGCTTTTGAATTCCTATTTCATAGGTTTTATTCGCCCTTATGCCTGTATGCGATCAAGTTCGATATAGAAAAAGAAAGCGCAGAGGAGCTTGTCCAAGATGTTCTTTTAAAAATTTGGTCAACACACTTTCATTTTGATTCTTACGACAAACTAAAGTCATTTCTTTATCTGAGCACAAAAAATGCGGCTATCAATTACCTGGACAAGCGAAAAAGACGCTTGACTAATTATGATAATTATGCCAATCAAATAAGCAGCATCGTTGAAGACGATAGCAGGTGGATTATTTATGCAGAAACACTACAGCTTATCAAAAATGCATTGGAAAAACTGCCTACTCAATGTGCTACCATTATGAAATTGAATATTTTGGATGGGCTTGACACTAAAGAAATTGCGCAAAAATTAAATATAACAAGTAGCACTGTATACACGCAGAGAACAAAAGGTTTGTCTTTGCTAAAACAATTATTGGACAATGGCGATTATCTTTTGGTATTATTATTAATCGACACACTAAAAAAATAAATACACTAACAATCAATCAATTATAAATAAAACAAAAAAAGAAATAGCAATTCTTGCTTCGAATTCTGTTATAATCATAAGTACTAACCAAAGAATTTATGGAGCTGAGCCCTTTCGAAGTAAGTGAATTAATATCTGCAAAAAAGCTTGGAATCTTATCTGATGAAGGTGAGACAAAACTGGATCATTGGCGGTCCTCCTCAGCACATCATGAAGAATTATTTCAAAGCTTGGTATCAAATAATACCTACGAAAAAGATGTCGATTGGGCTTTTTCTTTACCGGTTCATGAGGTTATTGAAAAAGCAAAAGGTAAGATCACATTTGAAAGACCTAATCTTTTTCATTTCATTATTAAAAAATACGGGATCGCAATTGCCGCCTGTGCAATTGCCACGCTCTTTATCTTCCTTTGGTATCTTAAATTCAATCATACCTCGCAGCATATTGCTCCAGGCAGTTTTCGCGCTTCCATTAAACTTGAAGATGGTAAATCAATACCACTACCCGGCGAAAAAAAATATTTCAATATTTCCGAAGACTTAAAAAAAATCAGGTCAAATCATCCTTTAAAACAGGGAAAAACATTGATTATAAGTACGCCAAAAGGAGGTCAATATCATATATTGCTTCCTGATGGCAGTGCAGTTAGGTTAAACGCAGCTTCCACGTTGATATTTCCGGAGGAATTTGATCCTAAACAAAGAACGGTAAAACTTATTGGTGAGGCTTTTTTTGAAATCAGCAAAATTAAAAATAGAAATGGTACCGCTGTTCCATTTTTCGTACAATGTAATGCACAGGAAATCCAGGTGCTGGGCACAAAATTTAATGTAAGCAGCTATAGTGAAGACAAATCTACAATCACAACGTTAATGGAGGGATCTGTAAAAATCAATTATAATAGTACGGTCAAAAATGAAGCTATCATTTTAAAACCTAATGAACAGGCCATATCGACACTCGGTCAAAATCCTTATAAACGCGAAGTAGATAATCAATCCGATATTGCCTGGACCAAAGATCAATTTGAGTTTGTCGCGGAGCCCTTGGAAAGCGTCATGGTTAAACTTGCAAGGTGGTATGATTTCGATTTTGAATTTATAGATCAAAAACTAAAGAAAGTAAAAATTGAAGGAATTATTCCACGTTATGCCAGTGCTGAAGATTTATTTAAGTTATTATCGAAAGCCAGTAACGCCAATTTTATTGTAGAAAAATCAAAAGTTAAAATAAACTAACACTATTAATCTAACATTACTAAAAGAAAGGAGAACACACCCGTAAATTTATGTCAAATCGATTAAGGAGACGCGCCAACGTCCCCTTAATTAAAGTTAAAGGACCGTAAACTACCATTATTTAAAATCAATTAACCGTAACAAATGTATCATTTTTTTACCAAAAAAGATGTTGGAGACTTCTTTTGTGTAGTCCCAGCAGATGAACAAAGTACAGGTGAAAAATCTGTATCGCGTATATTTACCAATGCGCTTATGAAAATCTCTTTATCATCACTATTACTTTTAGGGATGATGGGGGTCCAGGCCAATACCATGGCACAGCGAGTCAACATCAATAAAAAAAATGTTAGTCTGCGAAAAATACTGCAAGAAATTAACATTCAGACGGGTTACCATTATTTATGGGCAGCACCAAATATTGATCCATTGACCTGTACCTCTGTCTCATTTAATAATCTCCCTTTACAAGAGGCCCTAAAAACCCTTGAAAAGAATACGCCCATCTTTTTTGAACTGGAAAAAGATATGATCATGGTGAAACCCCGTCAGCCGGAAGTTGGCAGTATTCAATTAAAAGAAACAATTCTGCTACTTAATCTTAAAAACCAGTCCAAAATACGGGGAAAAGTTGTTGACGAAGATGGCAATGTACTTGTTGGTGCCAATGTAATGGTGCAAGGAAGAAAAAAAGGCACCACCACCAACGCGAATGGAGAATTCACTTTAGATAATTCTTCCATAGGAACAAATATCATCATATCCTATATGGGATATGAAAGCATTACCATCCCAGTCACAAATAATCTCGGAGTTATTACATTGGCATTAAAAACAGGGACCTTAAATGAGGCGACAGTAGAAGTCAATACGGGATATCAAAAACTCCCAAAAGATCGCGTCACTGGATCATTCAGTTATGTTAGTGGTGAAAAATTGGAAAGAAAACTCGCTACGGATCTTAAAAGTGCTCTTGAAGGACAGACAACAGGATTAACTATTGATAAGGCCGGCAAAATAGAAATTAGAGGCGTCTCGACCTTCAATGCACAAAAAACACCTTTGATTGTCATTGACGGTTATCCCGTCGAAACAACAATAGATGATATCAATCCAATGAATATAGCCAGCATAACCGTATTAAAAGATGGTGTGGCCGCATCGATCTATGGCTCTAGAGCTGCCAATGGGGTCATTGTTGTTACTACAAAGTCTGGACAAAACAGTGAACCTAAAATAAGCTATTCGGGCTTTGTAAATATTATTCAGAAACCACAGTTAAAGTATCTGAATAAAGCGACAACATCAGACTATATTGATGCAGAGATAGACCTTTTCAACCTTAATCCAAATGGTCCCTCAACGATGGATCCATATAATATGAGCCGGGTGACTTATCTGTTGATGCAAGAGCGTGAAGGAAAGATTAGCCACCAAGATGCAATGGCTGAGATCGATGGACTTCGCAATATCAATGCTTTAAATCAAATTCAGGATCTGTTTTTCAGAAATAAAGTAACCCATCAGCATAATATCAATATCGCCGGCGGATCGCCTAAAAGCAGTTATAATTTTTCTGTCAACTATCAACAGACCAAGGATAATCTCATTAACAATGATTCAAAACGATTAATTACCGATTTTAAAAACGAATGGCAGCTTTTCCCGTTCTTAACTGCTGGAGCAGCCGCCAATTTCACGTATAATAAAGGCAATAGTACTTCATTCACATATGCTACCATTTACGGTCCAGAACTGGTAGGAGACAATTATCAGTCTTTAGCTGGTTTTTCAGGGGGATCAATGATTATGCCGTACACCAAACTATTGGACGACAATGGCAATCCGGCAGCAGTATGGGGTATAAGTCAGTATAAGGTAAATACCTACAAAAACACCCCCGGCATGAAGTCCTGGGATTATGTCCCATTAGAAGACATGGGCAAAATGCCCAGTTACAACAATAGCTATAATTTTAGGATGAGCGGATTTCTAAGAGCCAATATCATAGAAGGACTCACAGCAGAAGTCGGAGGCAACTGGGTCAAAGGAACAGCAAATGTTAAAAATATCCAACGGGCAGACTCCTATAATGCTCGTATTGCCTATAACGACGCTACCTCAAAATCAAATCCCGCTAATCACTATATTCCCGACGGAAGCATCTTGGACGAATTCAAAAATATCAATGAAACCTGGACGCTTCGAACACAGCTCAATTATAGCAAAAACTTCTCCGATAACAAACATCTATTGCACGCCTTGGTCGGAAACGAAATCAGAAAAATCACCTCTGACAACAATAGATTGGCTACCCGTGCTGGCTATAATGAAAATGCCGGTTCATTTATCCCCGTCAACATCAAAGATTTTAATGCTGGAATTTACAACGCAGATATGCTCTTCCCAAATGGAAGCGTATCGCTGACAGATGGTTTACTAACTTATGGAGATAATCGCTTTGTATCCTGGTACGCAAATGGATCATATGAATATGACAATAGGTTTATCCTAAGCGGGAGTGTACGGCTGGATCTCACCAATTTCTTTGGTACAGATAAAAAGTACCGCTACAAACCGATGTGGTCGCTTGGAGGAACTTATAAATTAAGTAATGAAAAATGGTGGGATAAAGCTGTTTTCAGTAAACTTAATATCAGAAGTTCCTATGGTATCAATGGTAATATTTCCTTGAGAAATGGTCCGTTTTTGATTTTGAGCGTGGGCAACTACAGTCCTACAACGGGTGGAGTTTCCTATGGAATCTCCTCGCCCCCCAATAAGCAATTGCGTTGGGAAAAAACCAAGATTGCCAATGTGGGAATAGACTTCGGTTTATTCAACAATGCGATAGAAGGTAGCGTTGATTATTACAACAAGAACAGTTCTGATCTCTTAGCTGCAGACGCCGCGGATCCGACACTAGGTTTTAGTTCTCTAACAAAAAATGTAGGGAAAATGACCAATCACGGATTTGAGCTTGGGCTCAATGTTCACGCCATCAAAAACAGCAAATTTAGTTGGGATATTTTGCCTAATATATCCTTTAACGCAAACAAAGTAAAACACTACAATGTAAACCGTCCGTACACAGGTAGTTACACTACTCCCGGAGGAATCATGGTTGCGGGCTATCCTTCAGACGGTTTGTGGGGTTATCGTTTTGCTGGCCTTAATGAACTCGGTCAAACACAAGTTTATACCAAAGACAATCAGGTTGTATTGGCAAGCAATGCTGAAGTTGCCGACTTGGTCTACCAGGGAACTTTTAGGCCAAAATGGGATCTTGCTTTAACAAATCGCTTCAGCTATCAAAATTGGGATCTATCTTTTATGTTTATAGCAAAGCTAGGACATAAATATAGGAAGGATACGTTTAGTGGATCCAATTATCAAAATAGACATGTAGCCGAAAGATGGCGGAAACCTGGAGACGAAAAGAATACTATATATCCCGTTCTGGAAGAATGGAATATGGATATGTTCTCTTTCCCTTTTGCGGATGTGAATGTGGGGAATGCCAGTTATGCCAAATTAAGGGACATCACACTTTCCTATAATCTCGAGAAACTGAGCAAAAGAATTGGTCTTACGAACGCAAGAATATTTGTACAGGGCAGAAACCTATTTCGTATTACCACTAAAGGTGTGGACATAGATCCCGAAACTACAGAATTCAATGTAAGTGGTGGTACGGGGGCAGGAACAGACCAAGGATTTACTTCACTGCCTCTACCACGCGAGATATTTATTGGTTTACGATTCGGACTCTAACCTAACAATTAATTGAGATGAAAAAAATAATATACCTAGCACTAGGCCTGGTCTCCATAACGACCTTCTCCTGCAACAAATACCTGGATGTAAAACCCATCGGACAGTTGATCCCTTCAAAAGTCGAAGATTTGGAGAATTTATTGAATAATACAAATACCATTAGCTCATTTTATGCTGACAATAATAGAGGTTGCTTCTATGCTTTTATGGGTGACAATTTAACAATCAGTGAAAATCAAGCTATATATCTATACAAAAGTACGCACCCAAATGTAGATCGTTGGGCTGCATTTAAATTTTATTACCCCTATACGAACCCGATAGATCCCCAATACACCTGGGAGTGGGCCATCTATCGTGCTGCGGCCATATTCAATATCGCCATTGATGAAGTTTCAAATCTTAAGGGCGAAAATTCAGATCTGGGTAAAATAATTGTTGCCCAGGCAAAAGCTGGAAGAGCTTGGTCCTATCTAGTCGGAGGACTGGGGTATGGCCCAATGTACGATCCTGAAGGTAAAAATAATCAAAAGATACTTCCCTACCGGACAACAGGTTCACCGAACACGCCCAATCCGGATCTCTCCAGCACAAAGGAAATTATGGATCTTGCAGAAAAAGATCTGCTCGATGCACTGACCGGCGCTCCAAGCACCGTTGGAAATCCAACACGTGCAAGCAAACCAGCAGTTAATGCCTTGTTAGCACAGCTATACATGTTCAAAAGAGATTGGACCAAAATGTCCAAATATGCAAATGATGCATGGGCGCAAGCCATTGCAGCCAAAGGTAACACTGATAATCTTATCTATAATCTAAATAAATTCAGTTATAGACAAGATCCAAATGCATCTCCACCAGCTGGTACCGATGCCGAAGTTGGTCTTGAGTTGCTGGGCGAAGATAATTTATTGAAACAGACTTACAACAGGGAACAACTATTTTATCGCCCTACCCCCTACAGCTATTCTCCTTATCCTTCGGAAGAATTTATCAATTTATTTGATAAAAACGCAGATCGAAGATACAAACTATTTATGCTCAAAACGCTGGGGTATTCGGTGGTTGAAGGCGGTGTAAAACATGATGATGGTGTACGTCTCAAATATTATCGAGACAATAAAATGATCGCTTCACAAGGAATGACTTATCCCGAGCTGCTATTGATAAAAGCAGAAGCAAATGCAAGGTTGAACCAACTGGGACAAGCATTAAGTGACCTCAATATGCTGCGCAAATACCGCTATTCAGGCGCAAATACAGATCTTCAAAATGGCGGGGCTTTCAGTCAAGATCAACTGCTAGAGGAAATTCTGAAAGAACGTAGACGGGAAATGCAGCTTGGAACCTATCAACGGACATTCGACATCAAGCGACTGGCGCTAGATAAAGGAAAACCTTGGTCGAAAACACAGGTTATCCATACCATAGGTAACAAATCCTACAAAGCGGATGTCATCAGTAAATTTTTCACATTACAGATTAATAATCCGACCATACTTGCCAATCCAAGCTGGAATTTACAGCCTAATAACGATCCGTACCTCCCTGCTGGATTAAATTAATAGAGCTATCAAACGTGCATTAAAATTTAAACTTTATTGAAATTTATCATGAAATCTAAAAATATTATATTAACAGTGCTTGTGGCATTATCTTTCTTCTCATTTAATCCCCTGTTTGCCCAGATCAATCTAAAAATAAAAGGTAAAGTGGCTGGCGACACAAAAGGATTTGATAAGATATACATTTTCAAAGGTCAGTTTCAAGATTCCACAGCAATCAGTCCAAATGGTGAATATCAGATAAACGTTACATCCGAAGCTCCGGATGTAATGTATTTCTATCTTCAATATGAGAGTAAGGTTAAAGGCTATGTCTCTCCATTCTCGTTATTTATTGAAAAATCAGGAATGTTACAACTTGATTTTGATATCGAGAAAGGTATCTCCTCAGGCCAAATAAATGGTCCCACCCGTTCAGTTGCATATTTCGATTATTCCAGAGCCAAAAAGTCCATTCATGAAAGAATCAATAAGGAAATCACAAATAAATTCGGTGCAGAAGCACTGAAGGAAGGGACAGCTAATTTTGATAAAGCAACGGATTATTTCGAGAAGCGTGAGACACAATTAAATGATTCGCTATTTGCAAAATATTTTAATCCCGATGGAGCGGATGCACCCTTTATGTTATTAGGAAGGGTCAGCAGTCTATCTCTCGCTCAATTAGAGCATAACTATTCGAAACTATCCGCCCCACTCAAAGAAACTAAAGCAGCGAAGCAGTTGTATGAAAAAATAACCAGCAAAAAAAGATCCAGTATAGGAGCTACCGTAGCTAACTTCGTTCTTCCCGATACCTCCGGAAATGATTTTTCGTTCAATAAGCTCAAAGGGAAATATGTATTAATTGATTTTTGGGCATCTTGGTGCGGTCCATGTCGCATCTCTTTTCCTAGGCTCAGATCGGTTTACCAACAGCTAAAGGAGCAGAACTTCGAAATTATCAATATCTCCATTGACGCAAAGCTCGACGACTGGAAGAAGGCGGTCAAAGAAGAAAATAACCCCTGGCCGCAACTACACGACAAAACAAATTTATCAAAATCTGCATTTTTTGTCAGCGGAATTCCTACTGCATATCTAATTGATCCAGATGGAAAAATTGTGTTTAGTAGTGTAGGATCTGACGAAAATGGCGGCGGACCAATGGAGGAAAAACTTGAATCTATATTTGGCATCAAATTAACCAAATAATGGGAAAAATGGCATGCCCCGTTTTCGAAAATAGCGGGCATGCCATTTTCACCAAAAGCTGTCCCCGCATAGCAGTTACGACTTTCCTTATCCCTCGCACCGAACCGATACGCTTCTTTTTCCAATTCCCAAAAGCTAACTCCTGAGCAGGATGAAAATCCGGTTTACGATCTCACAGTCCTTGCATCGCGAATCCATTCTATCTGAACTAACAGGGCAATCCTCCCCCATTATATAATCATCCTATAAAACAATAACAGTAAAAAAGAAGTTATAAAATAAAATATTGGTTTTTACAATTCATAATACGGTCACCAGATCTCAAATAAATATTAAGTATGTCCAAAAGACTTTTATTTTATTTCCTGTTCGCTCATCTATTATGCTCTACAATGCAGGCACAAGACAAACTCACGCTAGATCCGAAACTGGAAGTCGCGGCGTCTTTTGGATCGTACCGTCCCATAGGCGTTAGCGCGACTTCGACAAATAGATTATTCGTATCATTTCCGAAACAAAACAAAGATTATCGATACGCCCTTACTGAAATCATTGATGGTAAAAGCATCCCCTATCCTAATGAAGCATGGAATAGCCCAGGGGACGAAAGCTCACATTTTGTAAACGTTCAAGACATCTTTGTGGATGCACAGGACAACTTATGGGTATTAGACTCTAAACCATCAACCTCTGGGTCTATTTTCGGCCCAAATGGTGCTGCTTCCACCGGACAATTCAAACTCCTTAAAATCAACACAAAAAACAATCAAATAACACGTATCTACACATTTGATGATCTTGACAAAGCGAAGTCAGGTTTGAACGATGTACGCATTGACCTCAAAAGGAATCTAGCCTATCTTTCCGATCCTGGTCAGGCCGCAATAATTGTTCTTGACCTTCAATCAGGAAATAGTAGAAAAGTACTGGAAAAAAGCTTCTTCACATTAGCTGATCCGAATATTGTTATCTCCTATTCCGGCATAGACATGCGCGATAAGGACGGTAAACCTTTTCTTTCTCACGTTAACGGCATAGCGCTAAGTCATGACTTCAATTACTTTTATTTTAAGCCAATTAATAAAATGCACTTATACCGCATTGCTACAAACTATCTTGCGGATGATACACTATCTCAATCAGCCCTGCAAGACAAAGTAGAAGACATGGGAAATGTAGGTGTTACACATGGTTTGCTTGCCGATCAGAACGGTAACATTTATCTGACGACCTCAATGGATTACAGTATCAAATATCTCAGTCCTGATGGGCAAATTCATCTCTTGACACAGGATCCCAGATTGCTATGGCCGGATTCTTTGGGTATAGATGGTAACGGTTATCTTTACTTTTCATGCGCACAACTATCCAGAGATCCGCAATGGAATAACGGCATAGACCGGGTCGAATTACCTTATCGGGTTTATAAAATAAAGTTGCCAAAATGATGATGTTTATTAAAAAAAACGCATACATGAAGTCATTGATCAAACATTTCGCACTAATACTGCTCAGCCTCGTCTGTTCGTTATCAAACGCACAGACAGATCGTCCTGTACTGGATATTATGCTCAATAATTATCAATATCCATATGAAGTACATTACTTGAATTTAAACAGTCAAGGTGAAAAAATAAAAATGGCCTATATGGATGTCAGTTCGCGGCAACCCAATGGTCACATCGTGTTACTACTCCATGGCAAAAATTTCAATGGTGCATACTGGAAGACAACCGTTCAGGCGCTAAACTCAGCTGGGTATCGTGTTATTATTCCTGACCAAATTGGATTTGGCAAATCTTCGAAACCCACAGCTTATCAATTTACTTTTCAGCAGCTAGCCCAAAATACAAAATTGCTTTTAGACAGGTCGGGACTTAATAGGGTCGCATTACTTGGTCACTCTATGGGTGGGATGCTGGCAACGAGGTTTACATTAATGTATCCCGAAACTGTAGAAAAACTTGTATTAGAAAATCCCATTGGGCTGGAAGACTGGAAACTTGTCGCTCCTTATACTTCCATCGATCAAAATTTTCAAACGGAATTAAAAGCTGGATATGAATCTGCAAAAAGGTACCAAAGTAGTTTCTATTACGACAACAAATGGAAGCCAGAATATGACGAATGGGTATACCTGCTTACCGGGTGGACAAAAGCTAAGGATTATTCCATTGTTGCCATGGTAAATGCCAAGACATCAGACATGATCTTTACCCAACCTGTTGTTTATGAATTTCAACATATAAAAACACCCACCCTTCTCATCATTGGCACGCGAGATAGAACTGCTATCGGTAAAGCTAATGTAAAAGATCCCAAAGTAGCCGAAAAAATGGGTCTGTATCAGTATTTGGGAAAGGAAACTCAGCAAAAAATTAAAGGATCAAAACTCGTTGAACTTGATAACGTCGGGCACCTACCCCATATCGAAGCGTTCGACCGATTTATCCATCCTCTTATTTCTTTTCTGAAAAACTGATACTATCATTTCCTCCGTCTAAGGGCTCTTATATTGTTGTTGACTAATAACAATTATTCTTGCCTAACATTTTACCTCACCTTGCTTTCATCCACTTATGCCATGGTATGTCTACGTTCCTCGAAAATAAGCAGTTGTATGACTGCATTTAGCTCCAAAAAAAGAAATCAGCATCAAACCGCTAAGCCAAATCTCTTTTATCGTTCATTTTTCACCAATACAAGAGAAGCTAAAGCGCCATTATTTCTACTATCAACATATTTAGCAAAAAAAATAAATAAAATTTTATAAAACTAATATTTTTAGTATATTTGAGTATCAATTTTACACGAAGTCTTTATGGAACAAGCAAAAGGATATGACAATAAGGAATTACATGTTGGCGATATTGTTCGTTTTCATACGCCCTATCCGGATGAAGATCCACATACAATCTTTATTGTACTTTGGTCGTATTACGATCCCGAAGGTAGGTCATCCAGAGCTGAAGTGGTAAAATTTGATCCAGCTCTGAAGCATTATCCAGTGATTCAAAAATGGTATATCCGAGATTTGGAAAGAGTACCAGAAGTCAGCCCTGAATTGCTCCAACAGATTGCGTTATTTATGAAAAGTAAATTAGGGAATGCGATCATAAGCAAGCTAATTGTTTAACTACAGTCCAACAGAAAATTAAAAAATAATGGAAAATAAATTTAAAGCAAACAGAGAATTTACATCGCGTCCCCTATGGCCCGATTGGCGTGAGCAGCTTAAAGAAAGCGAGATAAATGGTTTATTTCAACAACTGGAGGAAATGGACCGGGAGAAACTTGTTGATTGGCTCCAATGGTATAATCCAAAAGGTAACTACACTGACCGTAAATGTATGCATAATGGCGTTAAGCCGCTTTGTAAGGCGAAGGCGGTAGAATACACCTACAAAGCGATCTTGCGAAATCATACGAAAAAGCAGGTTAATCATGTTTCGCATGGTGCAATACAACTTATGTTCAACAACTAATTGTTCAATGCATGGAATCTTTCATCAAACAGATTATCGGTTATCAATTACCAAAAATCATCGCAATGGATTCTCAGCCTAAGGATTGGCGTTATCAACTCCTGGATTTAAAAGATAAATCCCTTTTTGACAGGCTCACGCACATGAAACGTCAGGAGTTGCTGCAATGGCTTCAATGGAATGATTGCAATGGGACTTACACAGATTACGACTGCATTCGGAAAGGTATACCTCTATTTACCAAAATGCAAGCTTTGACCACCGTCTATCATCACATTATGCGAGACCATGAAAATTGGGACGGCTATATGGGGAAAGAATATATCCGTGAAAATATCTTTTAAACAATCCGTATATTATTCTATTTTAATATATTCTTCTAGGGTTCTAAGATTTTTAATAGCATCACCGATAGTATTGTTAAAATAGACATACACTTCCTTTCCTTCAGCTAACCATTCCTTGATATAACCTTTATACTCATGTAAAACGGCATTCTCATAGCTTCCCTTATAATCGCCTTCTGGACCATGAAAACGCATATAAATTATATCATTTTCAGCATGCATCATATTGTATATTCCACAACCATCTTTGTCGTGTAAAACCAAATTCATACCATAAGAATTTAATAGAAGTAATGTTTCCTGACAGTACCAAGACCGATGACGAAATTCAACACAGATATGCCAACCTAAACTTCGTTTATCTGTCGCAATGCATTTTAACAGCTCATCTAATTTGATCAGCAAGGAAAACGTGGCTGATGGAGGTAATTGTATTAACAAACATCCCTTCTTCTTACCCACTGCGTTGATGACATCCAAAAATCTAACAACATCACTAGGCTCAAAAATTAAACCCTTTTGATGGGTAATTCCCTTCCACAGCTTAAAAGTAAAACGAAAGTTATCAATCGTTTCCTGAGACCATCTAGCGACAGTTTCCTTACGTGGTATTTTGTAAAATGAGCTGTTTACCTCTAACGAATTAAACAATAGACTGTACACAGCAAGCCTACTTCTGTCCTTTACACTTTCGGGAAAATAACTTTTATTCTTATAGGGCAACAGGATTCCACTTGTGCCCGAAAAATATTGAATCTTCATAACACTAGAACAATTGAAACGAACAAATAGATCAAATTTCAAATAATACTTTATAAGTCTTCCATTGAAATGGGCTGCGAACAATCTCCGCAGGTTTTCTTACGAACATATTTCGTTCTTTCTGACAATGATTTAGGTTTCTTTTGAAATTATGTTTATCTTCCTCCAGTATAAAACATATCCCACCATTCCAAAGTTTTATGGAAATGAAAACAACTTCTTTACTATTTCTACTGACAATAGCATCTCTTTCTCTAAGTTGTGGAGATAATGAAAAAAAAACGACTTCAGCCTCTTCAGACAATTCACTAAAAGACACGCCGGCCTTTAGCTTTGAAGGTATTAAACAAGGTTATACAACAAACGAAGAATTATCGTTTCAGATTACAAATACGCCCGATTTAAAAATTGATTCCATCCTTTATTATATCAATGATCACCCAATTGCCAAAGTCACTGAAAATAATAAAATAACCTATACATTATCAGGCGAGAAATTTGGCAAGCAAATTATAAAAGCGATTGCATTCCACACAGGGAAATCCCTAGAAAACACAATAAATATAGATTATTTACCATCGAAACCACCTCAAATTTTAACCTATCGAATTGTTAATGCATACCCACATGATATCAAAGCATTCACACAGGGACTAGAGTTTTTTGGAAATAACTTGATGGAAAGTACAGGCAATGGTGTCGGGCCAAGCGGAAATAAAGGTAAGTCAAGCATACGTATTGTTGATCCTAAAACAGGGCAAGCAATCAAAAAAGTAGAATTAGACGATTCCATATTTGGCGAGGGCGCGACAATATTAAATGGAAAATTATATCAATTGACCTATAAAAGCAATCTTGCCTATGTCTATGATATGGCAACGTTAAAGGTTGTAAAAACACTTCCCTATTTCAAAAACATGGAAGGCTGGGGACTAACCTCAGATGGCAAAAATTTGTATATGTCTGATGGTTCAGAAAACATCTATCTAGTCGATCCCAATAATTTTTCCAAAATTGATTATATCCGTGTGGCTACAAATGAGAAAATCGTCAACCAAATAAATGAAATGGAATGGGTAAAAGGAAAGATTTATGCTAATTTCTTTATGGAAGATGTTATTGGTATCATAGACCCGAAAACAGGGGCTATTGAAGGACTAGTCGATCTCTCAAAATTACGGGAAAATGTGACACAACACGTTGATCTAGATGTGTTAAACGGAATTGCTTACAACAAAAAAACAGATACCTTTTTTGTTACTGGAAAAAATTGGGACAAAATATTTGAAATACAGCTATCGGAGTAAATAATTGTGCACAATGCCAAAAACGGTTTATCTATTAATGTGCTATTACAGCATTTGAAATAGCAACTGATCGTTCTAAACGAACGTCTCCAGTTGATTGTCCACATTAGTGATATTTCTTATCAATTCTCCCATCTTCATAAAGGATATACGCCTCACCATCGCCTTGTTGTAAGACAGTTTTTCCTTCGACGAAGATACCGCTGTGCGTAAAAACTGGGGCTGTGATTATTCTGCCATTATAATCCATCAATCCCCAATGTTGGGGTGATTCCATATACATAATTCTATTCTTACCCGCAATATCAAGAAGCTGATATTTTAGCGGTACTACTATCTTCCCGTTACGATCAATAAATCCCTGTTTACCATCTTTAGCGACTTTGATCATCGTGCTGTCAATCGCCAATAAACTGTCGTCCAAAAAGATAGTCTCATATTGGGGTGGCACAACTTCTACCCCACTTACATTGATCAAACCTACACGTTGCTGACTATCCTGTACTTCAAAAAAGCCAGTTCGCGGTTTTGTTGATGTACTAAAATAATTGGGTTGTACAATAACCTTTCCTATTTTATCAACAATACCAACGGTCCCTAACTCTCCGCCAGCATCCGTCCGATAAAAAATAGCAAGATTTTCGCCATCAAATCGTATAAATTGTTCATAGGCAGTATCCGGATTTTCCCAAATATCTTCGGCCGCATTATATTTTCCCTGCAATTGACTGATTGGCAAAATAGTCTCTTCCGTAGCTATTTTAGCAGCTTTGGTTGAATCTTGTCCCTGACAAGAACCGCTTATAAAAACGATTATTGCTACTATGCCTACAATTTTATATGGATTGTTTATGCTCATAATATTTCAAAATTATATTTATTTATCAAATGTTATTTAAATCGTGTACCTTAATAAACAGATTTAAAAAGTGCAAGTCCGGACCCCAAAATGAAGCTTTATCTATTAAGGCATTTTCTCAAACCTGTTAAAACCCATTGTTATCATCTGATATAATTGTGGTGTAAACAATTTAGGTGAAGGCAGCATTTTCTTTGCCGCTCTGTTTAAGCTCCATTGCGCACGCTTCTCAAGCAGAAATTGCAATCGCTGTAGTGTTGTCAATCCCGGCAATGTATAATATATACTATTTTCACCTTCTTTTCCTTGCATTTGAATATATCGCCCAGTAGTTACCTTGAATTTATTCTTTTCTTCAAAACCACGAACAAAGGAACTATCCTGATCAGCAATATCCCACATTGGGTCACGGGGGCAACACACAGAGCCATAGCTTTCCTTCCTGTATACAACTAGCATGTCCTCAGGCACCACAGCTCTGCCAAAATCAAGCCATGGGTTTTCAGGCCCTCCAAGGCGCGCACTATCAACTTTTACACTATCCTCTTCCCGTCTTATATAGTAGTATAAATTAGTCGTTTCCGGTTCCACGCACATACCTTTCTTTGCAGACATTTTACTGACTTCAGCATAAAATTTCCAATCAGGAACAATAAGAATAAACTGCTTCAATTCGGGGTAAAACCCCAATGATTCCTTAAAAAGTCCGACTGGAATTTTTGCATTTAAATAAAATACATAGCTTGAATCTGTATTAAACTGCAATGGTATGTCCACGAGGTAATTCCCATTTAATACAGCCACATGATCATTATCAATCATTGTCACTTGCGAATACTTCTGGGCTAACCAGTCTGGTCTTACCGTTTGCTGCTGATCGGCAACGCTAACAGCCTGCTTTACAGCTTTGCTTTTACAGGATACAATAAGCAAGAATAAAACACCTATTAAATAAAATATATGGTTTGTTAAACATGTTCTCATTTGTCCGAAATCAATAGTGTTACCGCACAGCAGTAACTTTTATTCCCACCCGATTCAAAAATTCTACCTGTTTCTCCAAACAAGTATCAGCTAAGACTGTTATTTTAGCTTTCTCGTCAGTAATATCTCTCAATAAGGCTTGTCTCGCACCTTTTTTTTGTTCATCTACATATCTGATCAACAACGGCCCGTAACCATCCGCAATTCTTGTCATATAAGCCATTATGGTCGAATGAAAGCTCTTAGCGCTTTCGCTGGGCTTCAATGCATTAACTTCACTCTTTATTCCCTTGATATAACTGTTCAAAGCCTCTACTTCTTTTAGCGTCATTTCGTAGGATAATTCGTCAGCTTTATCTGCATCATATGCTCCTTCCAACAATTTGTTGTAGCTCTCATCCAACTTCTCCTTACATTGATAAAAAAGACCGGCAATCTTTTCGTTATAACCAAAATCCAGATTACCACCACAAGATGTCAATGCAAATGCACTGATGATTAATGTCATAATAATAATTCTCATAGCTCATTTTTTAACAAATAACGTCTTTTCAAAACAGACAATTTAAGTCAATTAATATTCGCTGCCTATTTTTTAAGATTCGCATTATTTTGCTGTTTGCCAAGGTCAATTTTAAAGAAAGATCCCACATTTATGGCCTTAATGATAAAACCAATCAGAGACACGTTAGTTTGTTTCTTAAAGAAGAATTACGGAACTTAGAAAAAGAATACAAACATTAGATGAAATTCAATAGAATGAAGAAAATCAATGACGAATCAAAAACGAAAAGAACTAAATAAAACATGATGAAAAAATTAGTTTTATTAATTATGTTCATTGGGATATCGAGTATAGTTTTCGGACAGGAAATTAGCCGTTCTACGACTGAGACGATTACGCAATCCGGAATCGGACTGGGGTCTGTAATTGCAGTTGTCACTTCATGGGATCGCAACAAATCTATTCTATGGGCACTGATTCATGGGATCTTAGGATGGCTCTATGTTATTTATTTTGCATTTACACGAAGTAATAATTCATAGGTACAGGAAGCGTATTCACAGTGCAATCTATTGTTTCATTACAACGCTGCAAAACAAAAAAACAATCTGATAAAATTGAGAGATCATGAGCATGATACAAAATTTTCTACGGGTCAATTCGGAAACATTGAATAGTTTTCTCACGGATAGTCATCTGTTAAGAAATATGGTTTACAGCAAAGAGGCCATACATTTGAACAATCTGATCGATATAGATAAAGCCTGGGAAGGTATTTTCTTTTTATTAACAGGAGAATCCATCGGAACCTACGATCAGGCCTTACCTCCTTTATCTTGGCTATTGGTTGGCCCCAATGACATCGACCGGAATCAGGATATGGGCTATGGTCCTGCCACCTATACAGATATCGAACAAACCAGGCGGATTGATTTAGCACTACAGGAAACTTCAGCAGAAGAATTAACACAGCGCTTTGACTCCATCACGATGCTAGAGAAAGATATATACCCTACAATTTGGGATGAGGAAAATGCGTTAGATTATCTGCTTCAATACTTCGAGGACTTGAAAGCATTTTATCATATGGCCGCATTACAGCATGAAGCCGTAATTCTATTTCTCAATTAAAACGTAATTATCCCACACGAATAAAATATGATAAAATAACCATGCATATTTCAGACAAGAGAGATATACACATTCAAGAATTAAAGGAAATAAATAACATCACCATTTCGGACCTAGCTGAATTAACATTAGATATTGTCCAAGGAGGGGCCTCGGTAGGCTTTATGAAGGATATAAGTAAAGAAAAGGCGAGTGAATTCTGGTATAATGTACTTGCAAAGGTACAACAAGAAAAAACAGTTTTACTTGTCGCAAAAGACAGCTTATCGGAACAGATTGTTGGTACTGTACAATTGCAAATAGACCTTCCGCAAAATCAACCTCATCGGGCAGATGTGGCAAAAATGTTGGTACATTCGTCTTTTCGACGTCTCGGTATAGCCGAGCATTTACTGCAACATATTGAATTCATCGCGAAAAAAATGAAAAAATCACTACTGGTTTTAGACACGGTAACAGATAGTCCCGCCCATGCATTGTATCTAAAATGCGGCTGGAAAGTTGTGGGAAATATTCCGAATTATGCCCTTTTTCCGGATGGTACTCCGTGTAGTACAACCTACTTTTATAAAAACATTCAATAATAGCTCCATTCACAAAAGAACCTCCAATAGCGGTTAGCTATTGGAGGTTCTCTCAAAAAAACGATGCATTAATTTTCGGCTATTTTTTGTACCACCTCGGCCCAGGCTTGCTTCCCATTTGGAAAACAAGGGTAGCCCCCGACATGATCTGCTCATGCGTAATATAGCTCGTTTCGAGCGGTTTTCCATCCAAAGTAACCGATTGGATATAAATATTAGTTTTATTGACTTGATGTGCTATTACAGTAAACTTTTTCCCATTCGCGAGCTTAAATTCACTGTGTTCAAACAATGGGGTACCGATCTCATATCTTCCGCCCACTGGATCTACCGGGTAAAACCCGAGCGCACTGAAGACATACCAAGCAGACATCTGTCCACAATCATCATTCCCGCTTAAACCTGACGGATTGTTTAGATACAGTTTTTCCATCACTTCAGCTGCATATTGCTGTGTTTTCCATGGTTGCCCGACTGCATTAAACAAATAGATAGCGTGATGACTGGGTTCATTTCCATGCGCATATTGTCCGATCATCCCTGTACTAAAAATAGGTAATTTACTCGTATCGGACGAATGAAAGGTAAACATGCTATCCAACTTCTGCCCGAAGCGCTCGTCTCCACCCACGAGATTGATCAATCCGGGGATATCATGCTGAACCGACCAGAAATATTGCCAAGCGTTACTTTCGCAGATATGCGCGCTGTATTCCTCCGGATCAAAGGGACTTACAAATTCGCCCTGACTATTCCGGGGCTGCATAAACGACGTGGCAGGATTATAAACATTTTTATAATTTTTTGCTCTTGCGAAAAAAGTTGATGCCACTGCTTTGTTTCCCATCTTTTCTGCCATCTTAGCAATGCAATGATCATCAAACGCATATTCGAGCGTACGTGACAAAGACCAGTTATCAGCATTGTATTTATCCACAACATCATAAGGAACATACCCCAGCTTTTTATACAGTCCAATCCCCCTATAGTTATCAATATTTGCAGTAGCCACGCATGCCTCCAATGCTTTATGCGCATCAAAATCACCTATTCCTTTCAAGTACGCGTCTACAATAACCGGAATTGCATGATTACCGATCATCATATCTGTTTCACTACCGTAGATATTCCATACCGGCAAGCGACCGTGCTGTTCGTAAAATGCAAGAAATGATTTAACCATATCATTTACCCGGCTTGGATCAAGGTAAGTAAATAAGGGGTGTGAAGCACGGTAGGTATCCCAAAGCGAAAAAGTACTATAATTTGTCCAGCCCTCAGCTTGATGTACTTTTCTATCCGCGCCCAAATAAGCACCATCTACATCTCCAAATATGGTCGGAGCCAACATTGAATGATACAGTGCTGTATAGAACTTCATTTTAGCTTCTTTGTCCGCGGTTTGGATAGTAATCTTACCAAGTTCCTTGTTCCAGTTTTTTTCAGCTTCTTTTAAATAATAATCGAAATCATCTTTTGGCACCTCTGCCTTCAGATTCTTGGAAGCACCATCCATACTTACTCCCGAAAGTGCCGTACTAAGTGTTACCTGCTCACCGGCAGTTGTTTTAAAATCAAAACGTGCTCTGAAAGCCGACCCTATCCGTTTGGTTGTTTTTGTAAGGCTATCAACATTTGCTTGTATTGCTGAACTGTCTATATGAATTGCTTCGAACGGCTTTGAAAACCGGGTTGCAAAATAGACACGCTGCCCTCTGGCCCACCCTTCAGAAAATCGGTAGCCTCGTACGGTGACCGAATCGACCACCTCGATATAGGAATCTGTGGTAGCGTCCCAATTCATCGCTTTTTTTAGATCCAAAAAAATAGCCGATTGAGCTTCGGGAAATGTATAACGTTGGATACCACAACGTGGGGTTGCCGTTAGCTCTACATCGATATTATAGTCTGTCAGCTTCACCTTATAGTATCCTGCATGTGCCTGTTCATCCTGATGTGAAAACTTGGAATGGATGCCGAGAGGTGCCTCAGCCTCATGATAAGGCAATGTAACGGGCATAAACGATATATCATATAGATCCCCAGCCCCTGTCCCGCTTAAATGGGTATGACTAAAGCCCGAAATAGTGCTATCGGGATAAAAATATCCCGAAATACGATCCCAACCGGGCAATCCATTGTCTGGGCTCAATTGTACCATGCCGAAAGGCGATTGTGCTCCAGGATAGGTGTTACCCGTAAAATCTGTTCCTATAAAAGGATTGACTGATTTTGCATAGAAACTTCCAGCCGAATCCTGCTGTGAGGCACAGCTTAGTATCCCCAATAAACCTGCACATGCCAGGTATTTCATATATTTCATAGTGTAGATTGCTTCTTTAACTGCGTGTTATTTACCTGTCTCCCGTAACAATCAAGATATCTTTGCTGTTAACCAAAACTTGGTGGCTTATCTTAAAACCTCCTAGTGGCTTTCCGTCGACGATAATTTTTTTGATGAATTCCCCATTACCCTCTTTTTGGCGTCTAATGGTCACCTGGTCAGACTTCGGATAATACTTTTTATCCAGTTGAATAGTTACTTTATCAAATACCGGAGTAACGATCGTATAATCTGGTCTTCCAGGACAAAAAGGGTAAATCCCCATCATATTCATTAATGCCCAAGTCGACATTGTTCCTGTATCATCATTGCCTGGGATCCCGCCGGGGCTATTTGTAAAATGTTTATCCAGAATTTGCTTAACCAATTTTTGTGTACGCCATTCCTCACCTTTTATTTCCGAAAAAACATGTGGATAAAGCATGTCAGGTTCGTTGGTCACATCGAAATAACCCTTATCAAAGGTTGCTTGCAATCTATCCACAAATTTCTTCTTCCCCCCCATCAGTTGAACTAAACCAGGGATATCAAATGGGATCGCAAAGCTATAATTCCAGGCATTTCCTTCATGAAAACCATGGTTAGGCTCAAAATTAGCTCCCATCAATGGATTAAAAGGTGTCAAAAATGATCCATTCGGAAGAATAGGCCTAAAAGTTCCGTATTCTGGAGAATAGTAATGTTTGTAACCTTGCGCTCTTTTGCCAAAAATCTTTGCATCTTTGATTTTTCCTAACGAGCTGGCCAGTTGTGCTAAATTCCAATCAGCGACGTAATATTCGATTGCGTGGGAAACCGAATTATCAAAAGAATCGCGTAGTGGAACATAACCATATTTTACATAATCGGCATTATCCGGACGGATTCTATTCGTGGAATCAGTGGTCGTTGCTGATTTCAAAAATGCCTCATAAGCGGTATTAATATCGTAATCCCGAATGCCTTTCATCCAAGCATCTACAATAACAGGCACAGCTGGATCCCCATCCATTGTATAACTCTCACGACTATAAAGCTCCCATTTAGGCATCCATCCATTTTCTTTATAGATATCAATCATAGAGCGAATCATACCAACCTGTTTATCTGGATAGACTAGTGACATTAGTGGCTGTACATTTCTGTAGGTATCCCATAAAGAGAACACCGTATACCGGTTATGATCTGCGACAAGGGTCTTTCTATTTTCCATCGCCGGATATTCGCCATTCACATCCTGTAATATATTAGGATGGATCATAGCATGATACATAGCTGTATAAAACACCGTTTTTTGATCTTCAGTACCTCCTTCGACCTGAATTTTTGATAATTCCCTGTTCCACAAAGATGAAGCTTGCGCCCGGATCTGTTCAAATCCGAAACCTGGCTGCTCAGCCTCCAGATTTTTTCGGGCATTTTCAACACTTACGAAAGACACGGCCAACTGAACCTCCACACTTTCATTTTCCTGGACATCAAAGCTCAAGAATGCGCCAAGGTCATCTCCGGATAATTGGTTTGTATAGTCGGTAAAAATTTTGTATTTACCGGCATCCTTGTTCCAGTCATTTTCCCATTTTTCGCCCGCACGCTGAAATTTCCAGTACCCTTTCTTTGTAGGCTTTTTATTCACGCGCATCACGAAGAAAATAGGATATACAGCCTGATTGTTGGTATAACAGAATGAGCCTAATAATTTCGAACCTTCAAGTTCCGTATCACTGACATAACGCACTGTAGCCCCGGTCTCATTCGTCAGTCCCTCGCCTAAATTGAGGAGAATATTCGCCTGTCCCTTCGGGAAGGTAAATTTTGACAGTCCTACACGAGCTGTTGAGGACGCCTCTGTTTTGATACCGTATTTTTTTAATACATTACTATAATAGCCAGGATGAGCTTCTTCTTGCATATAAGTACTTCCATATTGATGGTAGTCAACTTCCAGTTTTCCAGCCGTGGGCATCAATAACAAGCTTCCCATATCCGGGCAACCTACGCCGCTCAGATTAACATGAGAAAAACCGGTAAAATAGCTATTACTATGTTCATAAGGTGTAGACCACCAACGCGCGTCCTTATCGAAAGCATTAAGTGATGATCCCATCACATTGAAGGGAGACACATTCATTAAACCATGAGGTACCTGAGCTCCAGGATTGGTCGTACCGTAGTTACTGGTACCAATAAAAGGATTGACATAGTCTGTTGGCAGTTTTTGCGCAGACGCGTGCTCCCAAACAAATAATCCCAAAAGGAAATAGCGGATAAATTTGATCATATCATCTTGATAAAGGCAATCTACTTTTTGTGCTACAACGAACAGCAGACCGCACATTTTAAGTGTGGTCACAATACTACAGATAATACCAAAGATTTACAAATATCTACTAAACTTATATCTATCATTTTACAAATGTTAATAGGATTTAGCAAGAGTAAAAACAGGTATAATTAATCAGGACTCTACCGATTTTAAAGTATAGCCCAGTATCCATGGATAACAATTGGGGTATCTTCCTCTCGGAAGGAAGGGCTTTCAACAAAAAATCCTGAAGCGGGGAACTTCAGGATTTTCACTAACTAACCAATTATTAACCTAAATTATGAAAACTACATTGATAACGCCATTCCTCAAACTTTGTTACCCCCTTCCTCTGTGTTTAACCAAACTTTAACAAACAGTCCTGTCTATTGAAGAAAGTACTAATCTGAATCTGTAGTTTCCCGTCCAAAGTTTATTTCAGTGCTATCTGATTAATGCAACAATCCCCATTGCGTATTCGGCTTGTCCCCCATTTCCAAAACCAGTTCACCTCCTTTTAGCAATTCCGAGGCGTCAAAATAAAATGTCTGCAGCGGTTTACCATTTAAAATCGCCCGTTGCACATACATATTCTTTTTGCTCGCATTTTTAGCTTTAATAGTGAATTGATCTCCGCGTCCATATTGCCGTCCCAACTTAATTTTAATTTCTTCAAAAGATGGACTACCAATTTCATAAATTGGTTTTGTTCGCGTTCCGCCATCTAACTGAAATAATCCTATTGCATTCATAACATACCAGGCACTCATCTGTCCTTGATCTTCATCTCCCAGATATGCGTTAGAAATACCCTGTCCATAATAGCGCTCACCGATAGACCGGCTCCATTTCTGTGTAAGCCAGGGTTTGTTCAACCAGTTAAAAATATAAGCGAAATGCATAGACTGTTGGTTCCCCTGAACAACAGGATAATCCCAATATTGATCATTTGGCCCATTATATCGCCATTTTTCACTTTCTCCGAACCCCCATTCCAACCGCTTTAGGAATACATCCTCGCCGATCATTTTCGCCAATGCCGGGATATCTTGAGGGACAAAGAAAGTTAACTGCCAGGCATTGCCTTCAACATAATGATGATTGGCGCCAGACTTAAACGGATCAAAGTCCCGATACCATTCGCCCTTGGCATCTTTCATCCTCGCATAACCACTTTTAACATCTATTGCGTTCTTCCACCAGCTACCTCTATCATTAAAATAGCCATATTCCTTTTCCTTTCCCAATGATTTTGCAAATTGTCCAACAGTCCAGTCGTCAAAACTATACTCCAGGGAATTTGAGAAACGACCAAGGTCATAAGGAACATACTTATACTTTAGATAGACATCCAGATCTCGATTACCTGCAAAACCACCTTCAAATTTTAGCGGACTTGTTGTCTGCATTTTCTTGACGGCTTCAAATGCTTTTGTAACATCGTAATCGCGTATTCCCATTTGATAGGCTCCTACGATCAACGGAATTTCATGTTCAGCCACCATCACGGGAATATATTCCATACCGGCAGGCCCTTTTGCCAGCCATCCATCGGCATCATACATCGCCAATTGCGAGCGCACCCATTTGTTTGACCACTCCGGTGTTACCAGGTTCCAGAACTGGTTTAAATTCCAAAATGTGTTCCAGAACGCATCACATCCCAGAGCCAGATCCCCTGCCTGTGTCATCGTTCTGATCTTCTCGTCAGAAGATCGCCATTGCCCATTGACATCGCTAAACGTATTACGGCTAGCCAAAGTTCGGTACATATTGGTGTAAAACTTCTCTTTTTCCAAATAGTCATTGCTCTTTATTTCCAGGCGCCCTAATAATTCATTCCATACCCGGTGTTGATTGTCGACCACAGCTTCAAAAGACCAACCAAATGGATCTGAAAGTTCTGTTTTCAGATTTTCTGCTGCATTAGCTATACTGACATAGGAAATCCCAGTTCGCAATTGCACTTCCTTGTCTTTACGAACGTCGAACTCCACATACATGCCGGCAAGTTGGGCGCTGTCCGCAACCAGATCTGCCTTAGCTGCAACACGACCATCATGCCAGGTACCGAAATTGATAATTGGCTTATCAAACTCCATGACGAAATAAACAACATAATCCTGCTTTGCATCGGTAGACCAGACATTTTCGGACAACTGGCTACTGTAACCGACAACTTTATAATCCGAAACCTTTTTAAGTGAAAGACCTTTGATCTTATAATCATATTCGCCATTCACTTTAAGATCAATCATAACACGTCCGGTATCTGACTTATGGTAGGTATATTTCTGAAAACTGGACCGCGTTCCTGCAGTAAGTTTTGCTTCAATATCCTGATCGAGGAGGTGAACGGAATAGTATCCCAATGGAGCCTGTTCACTTGTTTTATCTATTGCAGAACGGTAACCTGAATGCACACTATATTGGTCTCCCACACTGGTCTTTAATTTGCCCGCTGTCGGAAAAGTGCCAAGCCCTGCCATTGTCCACTCATGTATATGACTAAATGTACCAATGGATTCTATCGAAGGCTCGTAACCAGCCTGCCAGCCGATATTCTGGTTATCGGGACTAATCTTAACCATTCCAAATGGCATCCATGGTCCCGGCGCCAACATCCATCTGGAATGCGCAGCCCCTATCATGGTATTAACATAGTCCGAAACCCCACCTAATCGCTTTGGGGATCGCTTTATGAAAGCTGTACGAATTAATTTATCGTTGACATAAATAGCATACTTGCTCCGTACTTCCTTCGCTGTATAAGGCATGGGAATCTCAAGGCGAGATAATCCCTTCTCATGCGTCTTATCATAGATTTTCTTCCCATCTAACAGTACTTTTATGCGCTCGTCATCCTTCAATTTCAAAAGGTCAACAAGCATACACTGTATACGTTCATTTCCATTTTTCAGTTCAAAATCCGATTGCCTTACCCCTTTTATTATTGAGGTGTAATCTGTTAACAATTTGATCTGCTCAGGGCCCAATAACTTAAAGGAATCAAACTCAACCCATCCTCCTTTTATTACGGTAAGCGTAACCTGATTAAATCCCGCCGAAATAAGGTGGTCAGGTAATGCTATCCGTATCGTGGAGCCTCCAGAGTTCGAACCTGCGGCTATCGGATCAACTGGGCCGTCACCGTTCTTCAGTTCGTAATTATAGGATTTACCATTGATGGCAATCTGTAATGTCGGTTTATTTTGAGGATCACTATTTACCAACTTTACTTCCAATGCCCATTTCCCCTTCTCAACTGGACCACTCAACACACTATATAAATTCAGAAAATGGGTTCGTAGTCCAGAAGTTCCACCAGTTCCCCCCCATCCATTGGCAGGACCTGGTAAGACATAGGGTAAATCTCGTGATAACGAAGATTGGCCGATCAAAAAGTAATTGTCTTCGTAACCAAAATCGTGTTCAAGGAATTTTTTATAATCTTTTGGAGCCAGTGCGAATTCTCTACTGGAGCCGTCAGAATTGCCCAGTTGCCAAATTGTGTTTTCCTGTCCCGAAACAAGCTGCCCTGTCATTAACAGTAAAACGGTGTAAACGGAAATGGGGAGATGCATTTTCATAATTGATGGATTTTATAATAAAAAATATGCAGTAAATGCTTATTCAAATATTCAGCTGTTTTTACATTTAAATTTTTCTTTCGCCTCCAATTAAGTTAAATAAGAAGAGTCGCCCTTCAGGTATTCACTTAACCAGTAAATGCAATATTGTACATACATATAAAAGCAAAGCAAAACACACTTAAATACACATAAATTGAGCTTCAACACACAATAATACTATAAAAAACAAGAAATATCAAGTAAAAATAATAAATGTACATACATATTATAATAAAAAATATTCTTATTTAGCTACTTGTAATCCCCTTATCAGCAAAAAGTTAGGAATCACTTGGCATTATTAAAAATAAAATCGAAAATTGAAATAATCAGGGAGAGATATTTTTAAGAAACTCTTAATAGATTGAGATCTTTATAAAGATTTTATATAAAGCAGAACACGCCATTGGGTATTTTGAATCCAATAAACTATCTTTATATAATTTTAAATTACCTTGAAAAGATAAAGATAGAAGTAAAATGCGACATTTTATCATACCGAACAATATTCTACCCATTTGTGTAGAGCATTATTCCATTATATAACAGGAGTTTAAGAGAAAAAAGAAAACCCATTTAGACTGCGGGTCAACTAATGCGTAGAAAGATCCATTTTAGGCCCTAGATTTAGGACTGTTATTTTTCTAAACTACGACAAAAAGTGACATTCGTCTAAATGGAAATTTCAAAGCAACAATAGATCATCTTTGCAATTTACACTATGAAAATAAAAATTGAAGATTTTTTTAAGCCGATACATGTTAAAGACAACTTTAGCCAAGATGATTATGAGATCGTAAACGCATTTATTAATTTCGCAAGATCTCTCAGTCGACTAACTTATCAAAGCATCTATCTGATTGACTATTCAAAAAAAAGTTTTTTATTTGTTTCCGACAACCCTATCTTTCTTTGTGGAAGTTCCTCTGCAGAAGTGATGAAAGAAGGATATCATCATTACGTAAATAATGTTCCTGAAGATGATCTTCACTTATTAAAAAAAATAAACGATGTTGGATTTGATTTCTATGGCAAGTTATCTGCTGATGACCGTTTAAAATATTCTATATCCTATGATTTTCATCTAAAACAGCCTGGCAGTAAACCGCTACTTGTAAACCACAAATTGAAACCACTTTTACTGGATAACCACTCCAACCCCTGGATTGCGCTCTGTTTAGTTTCTATGTCTTCGCATCCAAATGCTGGTAATATCAGATTCAAATCGGATGAAGATGGAAGGCAATTTGAATATGATCTCGTGAAAGATATCTGGGTTGAAACTCCGCGCGTTAAATTAAAACCGCGGGAAAAGGACATATTACTCTTTTCAGCACAGGGCTTGACAATGGATCAGATTGCAGATCGGCTTTATGTATCTATTGATACCGTTAAGTTTCACAAAAAACAGATATTTTCAAAATTAAAAGTAAAGAGTATAACAGAAGCCACAGCATTAGCAATTGAGTTATCTCTTTTTTAAACGGTGCTTAAATGCCTAATTGTTTTTGGAATCCAACAAGATGGTTTTGGACATCGTCACAAATTTCTGAATATCGCTATCATTTCCAGTGCTGTACTGCGAAAGTTTATTTTTTTGGATAAAAGTCTCCAGCCATCCCGACTTAATATAGATGGGTAATGTCTCAGAATAAAAATAGATAATCGGATCTCCCAATTGGTAAGATTCAATTTCTAGTTTACGTAGCGTGTTCACAACTTTTCTGTCACATTCGGCAATGATTAGCCCATCCCCCAAACTATAAGGACCGTAAAAAGCGTCAAACAGCATTTTTTTTAGAATATTAATCCGATTTCCAATAATTTTCCCAGCAATTACAAAACGTCCAATATGCCAAAAATTATGGACTCCGGGTATCAGCAGATCCTCAGTTTTAATACCAAATAGCTTTTGAATAGGTAGGCAGGTTTCCTTATCCCAATACGTAATTCGAATTGAGGCATGAATCTCATGATTTATTTTGCTCCGCAAAACATAATAAATAGATTGATCAAAAAAGACTGAATCCTCCCCTATCAAAGCATTATAGTCGACATCGTAATCCTCTTTTGAATACTTATCAAGTTTATAGTGTTTTTGGAGGGTGATCAAATAAAAATGAATAAGTTCAGGAAGCTCTGCACTATTAAGTTTGGTAAAATAATAATTTTCTGGTGTCCAGTTCATGCAGTTGAAATTCAATATTCCTTATAAAATAGCTTTTGTTGATTAGATCATCACAGAGAAGCAGATGTAATGCAAAAATATAATAATTATTGCAATTAATACAGGTCATTTCATTAGCGCATAGACAAATAATAGGATTCAGGAAAAACTTTTATCGGTTTATCGGTGGCAATATTAAATACAACCTGACAAACCATCCCAGCTAACACATACAGACCCAATGAAAGCTGTGGTGGTGGAGAATCCATAGCAATTTCACCGTATGCCGAAAGAAAATCTTCTAGCCATTTTGTATCAATGTGCTGTTTCTGTAATCGATCAATAATAAATTTCCCCACATTCATCTCAAAGGTATGATGTTCTTTATCCAAAGAGCGCAGATTGCGACTCTCTGCGGTAATGACAGTTAAAAACCCAGCCCAACCCAAATTGTAGGGGTGGACAACAGGGATGTTATGCTCCGCCATATATTCATCAAATAAAAAAGGAATATCGGAGGAAAAATCCAGGGCATTTATAGCGACTTTACAATTTAAATCGAGGCTATATAAATTGTTCCGGTCAAGAAATTCAGGATAAGCCGTAATCTTCGCTTCTGGATTAATGGCCATCAAGCGATCCTTTAGCGCAATCGCCTTATTGACCCCAATATCTGCAACTACATAGTTCTGACGATTAAGATTCGTCATTTCTACGATATCGCCATCGACGATGATCAAATTTTCAAATCCCATCCGCAATAGACACTCAGCGATGTAACTCCCAATACCGCAGCCCCCGATAAGCACCGGAAAATCCTGAATACGTAGCTGCTCTTCTTCCTTTATATGAATGATATTACGTTTATATCTCAAACTCATTTTTTAAGACAATTTTGTATCAGATAAAGATAGGATTTAAAAATTATTAGATTACCTTTATCAATTAATCCCAAAAGATTGTTTCCTACAAACCATTTGCAGCGTATGCTTTCTTGTTACCGTTCGTTATATTTACTAACACAAAAGCTTGGATTGTTTCGAATCTGATAGGGTCTATGCAAAAAACCATATTTTAAACGACAAATCACTATGATGAAAAGTAAAATACAAATACTATATATTGTCATTACGCTATTACTGGGTATGGATATGCTCGTTTACTACCTGGAAAAGATAAGTTTAATCGGCTATTATAGTGATGTTTTACTTTTCTGGATATGGCTAGGACTGACGATGACCGTAATCGTCATCTTCTGGAAAAAGATCCTGGCTAAGATTATGTTGTCTGGATTAATATTGGGGCTAATTTGTAGCATCTTGCCAATGATGCTTCCTTTTTATACATTGATGTTGTCCATGTCCTTACGGTCTACGGATGAAAAAAGATTTAAATGAAAATTATCGTGCACAAATCGTTGGCTATAGTGTTTTATCCTCACCTTGGTTAGAAATCATTGAGAAAAAAGGAATAATTGAAAAAAGGATTTTTAGTTGCACAGATAATAGCGTAAATAGCGAAGAACTACGAATAGGGAGTGCAAAAGACATCATTTTCAATGCTGAAACGGATAAAACGCTTCACATTACACTCTTCTATGGAGGAGCTAACAAAACCATTATTTTGATAAAACAACAGGAAAAATCATATTGTAAAGAAATTCCACATTCAAAAAAATTGTAAATTAGCAAAAACCACAAACGATTATCAGTACAAAAATGGACAATACTAGAATATATCGCATGTCTTTTGCGGGTGTATACCCACATTATATACAAAAAGCAGAAAAAAAAGGCCGCACAAAAGAAGAAGTCGATCACATCATATTTTGGTTAACAGGCTATGATGAAACTTCCTTAAACCAAGTCATAGCTGATAAAATTGATTTTGAACACTTTTTCAGCCAGGCACCGCATTTAAACGCCAATGCGACAAAGATAACAGGTGTCATTTGCGGCTATCGTATAGAAGACATTGAAGATCCACTCGTTCAAAAAGTCCGTTATTTAGATAAATTGATTGATGAGCTGGCAAAAGGCAAGTCAATGGAAAAAATTTTAAGAAAATAAATTCTACAATAAACAGACGAAACATTCCTTAGCGCTTTACAGAAAGCGTATAATGATCTATTTGAGCAAACAAAACACATGATATTCAGGTCAATGGCTACCGTCGAGCGAATCTCTCCCCGGCTTCAAATTTTCGTTTTAACTTTCTTAAGACCTTTCCATTTCAGGCAAAATCTATTCGCTTCCGAAATAATAAAAGGCTCATTATTATCATGGATATATAAGATATTTCGTTCTCATTTCCTTATAGCGCGCTAATCCAGGCTCCCAGCTCTTTCGAATTTCCTCTTCTGAAACACCTTCTGCTATCTGCCGACGAAAGGAATCAACGCCAACCAATTTTTCTATACTGCCAATCTGCTTGGAAAATGACTGATCGAAGAATTTATCTTTTTCCGGGGAATTCCGATAGAGTTCCTGCAGCCAGGAAAGATTTATTTTCTTACTATCCACCAGCTTCTGTAAATCATATTCACGTAGATCTAAACCATAACATGCTTCATTCATAAAGAGAGGAGTCTCACTCATTCCTTTTTTACTCATAGGTATAAACGAAAAACGATATATGCCTTTATAGGCTGGACTTCCAAAAACTGTAAAAGGATAATCCGTCCCCCTTCCATGATTGATCTTTACACCTTCAAAAAGACAGGTACTTGGATAAAGGAGGATACTCTGTTCGGTATTTAAATTTGGAGAAGGACTAACCGGAAGTCTGTATAACATTTGATGATTATATCCCGCTACGGGTATGATCCTTAGCTTACATTTTTTTGTCGTTGCCATCCAACCCTCACCGTTGATCATCTGAGCAAACTCAGCGATTGTCATTCCGTGAGCTATCGGAACCGGAAACTGACCAATCCCCGATTTATATTTCATATCCAATATAGGACCATCGACCAAATACGCATTCGGATTAGGGCGATCTAAAATCAAGAGTTCTTTCCCATTTTCGGCACAAGCCTCCATGATGTCCCGAAGGGTGTTAATATTCGTATAAAATCTTACCCCCATGTCCTGTACGTCAAAAATGAATACATCAATATCTTTTAGATCTTTCGCCGAGGGCTTTTTTTTATTTCCGTAGAGCGAAATCACGGGGATTTTGGTTACGGGATCCACTTCATCACCCACTTCTGTTCCGTTACTGGCATTTCCTCTAAATCCATGTTCAGGGCCGAATATTTTCACAATTTTCACTTTCCTAGCGAGCAAACTATCTACGAGGTGCTTATTATTAATAACTGTAGATGGGTTACCCAAAATTGCGACCCGCTTACCATGGAGATAAGGTACATATTGATCAGTCTGCTCCGCCCCGGTTCGAATATGATCGTTACAATAATCCAGTTGATTTTGCGCTCGGACTGCTATAAAAGAGAAAAATAATAGGATAAAAATAAATGCGAGTTTCATGATTGTTTGGTTTATAATAAAATAGCCGTAGACAAAAAGGCCTTTTCAGCTGTCATCAAAAATAAAGCTAAAAAATAAAGCCGCATTTTTTCAAATTCTATTTAGCCCAGTACTCTCCAATACAGCGAATTAGTATAACCGCACTGCACCATCTTATTTTCTATTTCTCACCAGTAACTATGGTATGATGAGATTACTGCTTCGAAAAGAATGCCTTTACTATAATTTTGACAAGAATCTCTATATTATAGCGGGTATCAAATCAAACATTTTATATAGCGGGTATCAAATCAAACATTTTATATTGACAAAACCCAATTATCCCATTAACTTTGGAATATTATCCTGATATTAGGTTAAGCCTGTTCATAACAGGTATGAATAAGCGGAAATTTAGTGTTTTTGTCAAAACATAGTGAACGGCAATGGAAAAGCAGGTAAATGCAGGTGAATTTGTAGATAGATTTATGACAGGTAGTCTGGAGCATTTGAGGTACCAGCAATCTCCGGTCAAGATCTTTCAGCTGAGTGAAATCGCGCCTTATATTAAATTCCCTACCCCCCCCATATTCTTAGGATACAATCTCCTTGTACATATAACAGTGGGGCATTTTAAACACAAGATCGGTGCGAAAGAATATGTGGTAAAAGCACCCGCAATTCTGATCAGCAATTATGGTAATATTTCAACGATCAAATCTGTTGATAAATCCGCAAAAGGACATTGTGTATTAATCAACGACAATGCAATGACTTCGATATTCAGGGAGCAGGAGATCCTGAATATCTTTAACATTTCGCCCCTACTTAACTTAACTTCTCAGGATAGTACCGACCTTCACCAGCTATTCAAATTGCTCTACAACGAATTGCTGTCCGAATCACCCTACAAGGAGCTGTTCGAAAGTTTACTAAAATCCCTCTTACTAAAAATTATCAAGCTATCATCTTCCAACCAGGCACTCAACCGAAGACAGGAAATTGCGATGATGTTCAAACAGCTTGTGCACAAAAACTTCAAAAAACAAAAACATATCGGCTTTTATGCAGACCAGCTCGCGGTGTCAACCAATTACCTAAACCGCTGCGTATTTTCGGTGTTCAAAAAGTCTTCCAAAGAACTGATCTTAGAGGTACTTATCATGCATAGTCAATTTCTTCTGTTTGAATCAAATAAAAGTATTGCTGACATCTGTTATGAGCTGGATTTTTCTGATCCCTCCTATTTCTCCCGTTTATTCAAAAAAATCGTAGGTACGTCCCCTACTTCTTATCGGAACAAGGCAAATTAATATGGCTTGGATATGCACGATTTGTCCTATCTTTTATACCGAAGTGGACAGACTGATCACAGCGATATGAATTATTTTTGTATAGCGATTTGGATGTAAGCAAAATTCACAGCTCTTTTTTGAAGCTTTTATCGTATACATCTTCTATTGCAAATGTTTTATCATTTAATTAATATAGCGATGTCTAACGTTTTAGATCACACGAACAAAGCCCAAAATTTCGATTTATTTATCGGAGACTTCAAAGAAAGATTATCAACTTTATTCCATACAGAATACGACTATAATAACCTAAGCTTAACACGTGGTTTACCACCTCAGTTTTTAAGTGAAATTATGGCGATGAAACCATTATCTGTTGCTATTCCGGAGCATCACGGTGGTCGGGGACTACATGTCAAAGAATGTTTAGGCGTCCTTGCCGCCGCCTCCTATGAATCGCTTTCCCTATCTTTGATCTTTGGGATCAACATCGCGCTATTTTTGGAGCCTTTCGCTAAATACGGTAGTACCTTACTTCAGGAAAAAGTTTTCCACCAATTTCTAGAAAATAAAGCCATGGGAGGGCTGATGATTACCGAGCAAGCCTATGGTAGTGATGCCCTCAATATGCGCACCTCCTACCAACAGGATGGAAATAAATACCGTATTAAAGGAGAAAAACACTGGCAAGGTTTAACAGGTGCTGCTGACTTTTGGCTCGTTACTGCCCGAAAGAAAAATGAGCATGGTGAACTGGTACGTGACATCGATTTTTTTGTTACCGACAACTCCATCGAAGAACAAAAGATTGAAGTAACAAAAAAATACAATAGCTTAGGATTATATGCTATCCCTTACGGTATCAATAAAATAAACATCGAGGTACCTGTCAATAATAAATTGACTCCGGAGAGCACAGGCATAAAATTGATGTTGGATACCTTACACCGGAGCCGACTTCAATTTCCCGGCATGGGAATGGGCTTCATAAAGCGTATGCTGGATGAAGCCATGAAGCATTGTACGGAAAGACGTGTCAGCGGTGTTCCGCTGAACGAACTGGATTCGGTTAAGTTTCAGCTATCTCGTTTGCAAGCTGCTTTTACAATATGTTCAGCGATGTGCGCTTACAGTAGTTCGATCAGTTCAATTCAAAATGATCTTTCTGGGCATAGTGTAGATGCCAATAGTGTCAAGGCACTTGTGACTGACCTGATGCATGAATCTGCACAAATCTGTGTCCAATTATCTGGAGCAAATGGTTATAGATTGGATCATGTTGCTGGTCGTGGTTTAGTAGATAGTAGACCTTTCCAGATTTTTGAAGGCTCAAACGAGATGCTCTATTCGCAAGTAGCAGAGGCAATTGCTAAATTGATGCGCAGAAGTAAAGAAAGCAATTTACTTTCATTCCTGAAAATAAATCCGGCAACCGAACTTGCGGCTCCATTTTTCTCTTCTATTTTAAATTTCGACTTCCCGCTTCAACCTAAACAGCGCGAGATGGTCACATTAGGAAAAATAATTGCACGTGTTGTTTGCTTCCAATATGTCCTGCAAATCAATAACGCTGGCTTTAATGATAAAATGGCAGAAATTGCCCGTCAGCACGTTAGTATGGATCTGTACATGTTGGTCGGTCAACTCTCCAATAACAATAATGCCGAACCGCTCATAAACTATGACGAAAAGGCTGATTGGATGAATTTCACCTCTTTATAAAAATTGAGCGGGACTGCGAAAAGATTTCATCACAGTCCCCTTTTTCTACTACATCTCAGCAATATCCCATTCCCAAACACTATGGTAGTGGTCAAGATTTTCTGTGTAATCAATAAATTTCTGGTAGAACGAATGCCCTCCTATCGTTGCACTATCGCCAATGACGATCAACTTCTTTTTGGCCCTTGTCATGGCCACATTCATCCGTCGCACATCGGATAAAAAACCAATCTGTTGTTCGTTATTACTTCGCGTCAAACTGATATATATAATATCTTTTTCTTGCCCCTGAAAACTATCAATAGTTTGTACTTTAATAATAGCGGCATACGGCCGTAATTCTTCATCCTGCTCCAACATTTCCTTTAACATGGCCACTTGTTTCCGGTAAGGTGCTATAATCCCGATACTAGGCCATTGTTCGATCGGAGAAGCCTGTACCCAAGTTGCGATAGCTATCTTTAAATGAGATTTCAGAAAACTGGCCTCCCCAAGATTACAGATCGCACCATCACTTTCAGTTTCCTCAAAACCTGCTCCGGCCGTATCAATATATACAATCGCTTCCGGATCGTTTGCTATTGTCCAATGCGCAACGGAACAATCGGCTTTCAAGAGACCGCCATATAAAGCTAAAGACGGATAATTCATGATCTGTTCGTTCATTCGATATTGGATATCGAGCAATGAAACCGCTTTGGGGTAAAGATTGATGAGTTTTTCAAACAACGTATGAATCAACTTATTACCCATACCTTTAGCTGATTTCACTGTTGGTGAGAGTTGACAATGATCCCCAGCCAATACCAATTTTTCTGCCTTTAATATCGGAATCCAACAGGCAGGCTCCAGTGCCTGAGCAGCCTCGTCAATAACAACGGTCTCATATTTTCGGTTTCGTATAATATCTTGGTTTGCCCCTACGAGCGTCGCGGTTATTACCTGAGAGCGATCGAGAATATCCGCTACGATAAAATCCTGAATCTTATCGACATCTTTCCGGATTCTATAAGCTTCGTCGAACAATGCTTTTCTTTGTTCGCGCTCGGCCTTGCCAAAATTACGTTTATATTTTTGGGCCATATCCGTGTAGGTTCTAACTTGCTTTTGCAAGGACTTTATATCTTTATTTGCGCTATGGCGATCTATTTTGCTGTCAAGGGTTAACTCCTGCAGATGTTCAGATACTTTAACCGGATTACCTATCCGAGTGACTAATATTCCAGCAGCATCTAAACGCTCTGTCAGTAAGTCAACCGCTGTATTGCTAGGTGCTACAACCAGTACCTGTTTTTGATTATTCTTGAGTAATGCAGCTATTGCCTTGATCAATGTTGTCGTTTTCCCAGTCCCAGGAGGACCATGTAAAAGTGCAATATCGGTTGTATCCAAAATCTGTTGAACAGCCTTATTCTGACTGACATTAAGATCAGGATGCTCAAAAAACGCATCTTTTTCTCTAGTATGTAATTGTTCTCCACCAATAAGCTTTCTGATCAATTTACCTTTTCGTGGATCAGTTACAAGCTCCTTTGCCTGTCGCAATGCATGCTCCATTTCACGGTATGAATGTTCGTCAAATAGCAAGTCTACACCAAGTTTTCCCCTTCTACTCCAATCCGGCAGCTCATCTACACGAAATGAAATCCGCATACTTTCCTTATTAACCGAAGATATAATACCGTCTATTCTGTCCGCATTTGGATCGTGGTTTGAAAACAGAGAAACAGGCATCCCAAAACGAAACCGATGATCTACATCGAAGTGATTTGTTTTTTTTAAACTAACTGACAGATAATCACCCCGCCCCAGTTCGGTATCCGTGATCTGAATCGGAAACCAGGTCACCCCCTGCATTCTTCTTTCATTTAAACTGCTTTTCAATAATAATGCTTCATGCTGCATCTTATCATACTGCTGTTCTTCACGTAATAGTGCAACAAGTTCGTCGAAATAATTCATATCAGTACATTCGCTTTGAGATCCGACACAAAGTAACAGTTTTTTCAAGTACTTTACCGATCAGTTGTCCATGTTCTTTTATTTTCTGAGAAAATCGGGGTATTTCCTGCTCAACGCTGTATGCTTGTCAAGAACATCCCAAGCTGAGCTATAAAAGTCATATTTATTTCCTATCATTGACGATAGAGATTTGTTTATTAATTTTTCATAATAAAAGTGATTAAAATGAGTGAGATATTCCTACACGATAATGCGCAGACCTGGACAGATCTAGGTGGTGGTGTACAACGCAAAATATTGGTCTTTAACGATGAACTGATGTTAATGAAAGTGCGTTTTCAGAAAGGTGCGACCGGAGCCTTACATCAACACCCACATACGCAAATATCTTATGTTAGTGCTGGAAGGTTCAGGTACCATATTGATGGCGTAGATGAAATTCTAAATGTAGGCGATTCCTGCATCATTTACCCTAATTTGATCCACGGCTGTGAATGCCTTGAAGAAGGCGAATTGATAGATTCTTTCACACCGCATCGAGAAGATTTCGTTAACTCGTTGTAGCTCAAAAAAAATATAACAGACCCACTCAACAATAATCGTTTCGAACAATCGTTTATTTACTTATGTTCAAAAATACTATTTCGTCCTTCCCTGCAAAAGTAGCTATGCTACTTCTGGGGCTTTCTTGCTATATATTGCCATCTTTACAAGCTCAGGAAAAACCTTTATCCATTGAAAAGATCAATTCGCAGCTATATCTTTATACAACTTACAATACTTTTGAGGGCACCAAATATGCTGCTAATGCAGTTTATCTAATCACCAAGAAAGGTGTTATTCTATTTGACACACCATGGGATTCGACACAATATCAACCACTTTTGGACAGCATAAAACAAAAGCACCAGCTACCTGTCATTGCGGTATACGCTACACATTGGCACGAGGATCGCGCAGGAGGCTTTGCATACTATAACCGGATCGGAATTCCAACTTATGCGACAAAAATGACCAACGACCTACTTAAGGCAAATCATAAAGCCCAAGCTACGCATCTGGTTAAAGTCAACAAAACCTATAAAGTCGGCGGTCAATCCTTCGCTTTGAACTTTTTTGGCGCAGGACATTCTTTAGATAATGTCGTTGTCTGGTTTCCTGACTATCAAATTCTGGATGGAGGTTGCTTCATTAAAAGTTCGGAGGCCAAAGACTTAGGATTTGTCGCTGACGGTGATGTCAAAGCCTGGAAGCCTTCATTAGCAAGGTTGCTAGCGAAGTATCCACAGATAAAAATGGTTATTCCCGGGCATGATGCCTGGAAAGACGACGGTCAGATAAAACGTACCGAGCAACTACTTACCGAGAAGCAATAAATAATAATACTTAAAAAAATAAAAAAGCAATTTTGTTTTTACGAAAAAGGTATTATCTTAGCAACAGAAAAAAATAAGGGGCATTAGCTCATCTGGCTAGAGCGCTTCGCTGGCAGTGAAGAGGTGATCAGTTCGATCCTGATATGCTCCACAAACAAAGCGGCTACTTTTAACAAGTAGCCGCTTTATTTTTTGTACATTGCTCGGATTCCCGAAATATTATTTCAATTTGCGGTAGTAATCCCTATTTGTAAGAATTCACTGATTTGGAAACCTTCCATGCTCCGTTTTCCTTCACAAGTGTAATCAAATCTGTCTTAGCGAAACCATCAAATTGCATGGTTACTTTGGCAATAGCATAATCGGGTAATTCTTCAACAATCTGCGTTGTTGTTTTGCAGTTCATTTTTATTCCTTTTTGCTTTTTCAAGAACTCGATCATCTCCGAACGACTGTGATTTAAATCCTGTTTTCCACAGATTTTCTGGTTAAAATCAGAAGTGAATAGCTTATCTAAATTCGCTACCTGACCTTCGGTCATTGCACCAACATATTCATCAATTGCCAAATCTGCTGTGACTAAATTACGCTCTTCTGGTTTAATCGAAGCCATTGAGCAAGTAGAGATTGCAATCATTGCCGCCGCTACAAATGTTTTTACTAAAGTTTTCATATTTTTTTTCTTTTATAATGTATTAGTATATTTTTCTTATTCTATTGTCGAAGACAAGTTAAATTTGTTGCAACTTTTTCTTATTTATTTTCTGATTCAAATTTAAGACAACTAATATGTTGATTCCATTACATTTAGATTAACATTACATTAAAATCGGTAAACGCTATTTTTTTCTAGGTGAATGAAATTCGGGCCTATTCGAGCTATAGACAAAACGCGACATAACAGATAATATATTCTTTACAATATTGTAATTCTGTACAATTCCTCTTAGATTGCGTGCGTTCATGACACACTACGACAGACGACATTCTTTTTTACATCGGCTTGCTACTTTGACCTTCTTATTGGTGATATTTCAAGCGGGGGTTTATGCACAACGCCCGGTCAATGAAATAGAAATCACCGCGCATATTTCCGACACAAGTAGGCAAAGGGACCTAATCGACATTGGCAAGGAGATACTCCATGTTAAACCGCCACAATCCGTCGATAGTACCGGAAAAAAGGTTTACTTTTCTTTCCTTCCTTTTTCGACAAATGTGCCTGGCGGGGGGCACGCGTTAATTACGAGTACGACAGCAGGATTCTACCTGGGCGAGCGCAGAAGTACCTATATGTCTAAAGTAACTTTCACTCCTTATACCAATTTCGGAAAGCGATTCGGCCTACCTATCCGCTCCTACGTGTGGTTAAAAGATAATACCTGGGTTATCGATGGTGATATCAGGCTATTAAAATACCCACATGAAACCTGGGGAATAGGCAAAGAATACCATGGCGACCAGCAGATCAATTTGGATTATACTTATTTTAGATTATATCAACATGCATTAAAAAGAATCCACGGCGGACTGTTTATGGGTATTGGTTATGATCTGGATTACCGTATGAATATCAAATCCACGAGTGCGGTTCCTCTTGAAGAATATACCTCCTATCCCTATGGGACAGCGTTGAAAGATCATACTATTTCCTCGGGACTCAGTCTTAACCTTATCTATGACACACGGGCCAACTCGATCAATACCTGGTCTGGCAACTATGCCAATCTACAATTCCGTCTTAACCCCGTTTTCATGGGAAGTGATCAAAATTGGAAATCCCTATTCCTTGAAATCAGAAGATACCATCGTTTGACCCAAGATCCGAATAGGCAGAATATGATTGCTTTGCGAAGCTTTTTCTGGACAGTATTTAATAGCAAAGCTCCTTACCTCGATTTACCCAATCTGGGCTGGGATCCTTACAACAGTTCCGGAAGAGGCTTCCCGGTAAGTCGGTTCCGTGGTAAATCGCTATTTTACCTAGAGTCAGAATACCGCCGTGATATTACTGAAAATGGACTATTGGGCTTTGTGACTTTTATAAATCTAACCACAGTGAATGGGCCTAAAAATCGCATGTTTGCAGACTGGAACATTGGGACCGGTGCAGGTGCACGAATTAAATTCAATAAAAACTCCGGTACCAACATCGGCATAGATTATGGTGTTAGCACCAATCACCGTGGAGTAAGATTGACACTAGGTGAAGTATTTTAATATTTAGCTCAAATGATAGCTTTGATTTTTAAACTCCATAGAAGCGTAATAGCGATATTTCTCATTGTCTAACGGATAATCCCAACAACCCATTCGATGATAAATCTCGCCACCGAAACCTGTTTTGAATCTGTAAAGTCCATACAATGGATGTGATTGATCAGCCTGAGGCGATACACCAAAGAAATCATACTCCGTACAACCTTTTTCCTTTGCGACCTGCATCGCACGCCATTGCAGGGCATAAGTCGCCATATAATTACGGTTTTCGGAAGCAGAAGCACCATAGAGATAGGTCCCGCGGTTTGAAGCAATGACCAGAAACATTGCAGCCAAAGGTTTATTGTCCACCTCAGCAACCAATAAAAAAACATCTGCCGGCGACAAGGTATCCGTTGCCTTTGCAGATAATACGATCCTGAAATAGTTGATGTCATGCAAGAAAAAATTATTCCGGAGCGCGGTCTGCCGATACAGCTCATACCAGATCTCCAGACTCTCTAAACCCAGAGAACGGACCTTTACACCTTTCCTTTCGGCCAAATGGATATTATAACGTGTCTTGGATTTCATATTGGCCAGCAGAAGATCCTCCTCTTTCCTAAGATTCATAAAAATTGTATTCGAAGGAAGAATATCCGTATTCGCTTTATGAAAATTCCAGTTTTCTGTATTAAAATTAAAACGCATTTCCTGGATTCGTTTTTCAGGTACACCTAACCAATTGCCATAAAGATCGTAACAGTCCTCCTCTTTCGCCCAATGCGACTCCCAGGACAGATCATAACGTATCATAATACAATTGAGAGGTAAACATGCGCGTAAGCTTTCCGAAAGCTGCTCTAAAAACAAGCCCTGGTTTTCTTGCGAAGGTTCTATTTCAGGCCCGTATGGTACGTAAGCTATACAATGTTCACGATCTATCGCCTGAATGATGATTAATAGATCACCCAAAAAGTAGGTATCGTCTTGGACGCCGATATAAAGATCGGACTGCTTCGATTTAAAATTAAAAGCTTTCGATTCTATTCCTTGCATCTTTTTTACGGCAGACCAATAGGCTGTTTGTTGAATAATTCCTGTCTTATAAAGGCCACTAACCTCTTTGTCACTTATATCTGCTATCATAATACCTTCATTCTTATTGGATATGCTCAAAAAACTCCATATCCTTGATCGATTTTAATACCCAAAAACGGCAAACTTAACCAAAATGAACGGCCCAGCAGGCAATCATTTGTCACTTTGTTGTTAATTTTAAGAAAGAACCAATTATTCTAGATAAAAACAGCATTTTCACATTATTTAACGGGATTATATTATCAACTCGGTTGGTATTTTGGCCTAAAATTTAGGATATTTGTAGCCTAACAACTCACGGACGACAATGGACAATAAAGCGATTTCTAAAATTTTTAAATTGTGTAGCCAATTAATGGAACTTCACAACGAAAATCCATTTCGGACAAAGGCCATGGCTAGCGCATCTTTTAAATTGGACAAATTACCTTTTCGTATCGATGATGCCTCACTTGAAGAATTGAGCGCACAACCCGGCATAGGAAAAAGTACAGCCGAAAAAGCAAAAGAGGTCGCACAGAACGGTACGTTCAGGGAACTCGATGAACTATTGGCAAATACACCGTCAGGAGTTGTTGAAATGTTAACCATCAAAGGTCTGGGCCCTAAAAAAGTCCAGATAATCTGGCAAGACTTAGCCATCGAGAATGTAGGTGAACTACTCTATGCCTGCAATGAAAACCGTCTTGTTGAAGCCAAGGGGTTTGGATTAAAAACGCAGGAAGAAATAAAGAAATCCATCGAATTTTCGATCTCCAATCAAGGTTGGTTTTTATACGCGAAGGTATTGTCCCAAGCTGATGCATTCTATGCTGTTTTAAAAACTCATTTCCCTGCGTCCCTCCTTTCTTTTACAGGAGATTTTAGAAGAAAATGTGAGGTGTTAAGCACAGTAGACCTGCTCATTTCCGAAAGTATAGAAGCGGTGGAGAAATTCCTAGGCGATTATACATTGGTGGAAAAAACAGAGAATTCACTGGAAATTATCGATGATTTGGGCTTTACATTCAAGGTTTTCAGTACGAATATTAATGATTTTTATCGGGACCTTATTCTCAGCACAGGATCCACCGCACACTTGGATCTTTTATTCAATATCCTTCCTGACTTACCTTCGCTTTCCAGTGAAGAAGCTATTTATCGTAACTTACGGCTTGATTATATCGAACCGGAATTGCGCGAGGGGCTGGACGAAATCGAACGCGCGCAGCATCATACTTTACCGCAATTAATCCAATTTAAAGATCTTAAGGGGACGCTGCATAACCACTCAACTTATAGTGATGGCGTGCATACCTTAGAACAAATGGCTCTCCATTGTAAAAATACATTAGGTCTCGAATATCTCGGAATATGTGATCACTCCAGAACTGCTGTTTATGCTAATGGTCTTTCCATCGAAAGATTGGAAGAGCAATGGAAAGAAATTGCCAGCTTAAATGAAAAACTAGCACCTTTTAAAATCTTTAAAGGGATAGAATCAGATATTCTCAGCGACGGGTCCTTGGATTACCCCGAGGAAGTACTCGCTAAATTTGATTTCGTTGTAGCTTCAGTCCACTCCAATCTAAAGATGGATGAAGAAAAAGCAACTGCTCGATTGATCAAAGCTATTGAAAACCCATATACAACAATTTTAGGACACCCTACGGGTCGTCTGTTATTGAGCAGATCAGGCTATCCATTAGACTACAAAAAGATAATTGATGCCTGCGCCGCGAATAAGGTTGTCATTGAAATCAATGCAAATCCTTTACGCCTGGATCTAGATTGGAGATGGCATCGTTATGCTGTGGAAAAGGGAGTTCTGTTGTCCATTAACCCTGATGCACACCGCACCGAAGGTCTCCTAGATATGCAGTATGGTATTTTTGTTGCACAGAAAGGTGGTCTCGAAGCAAAAAACTGCCTGAATACGTATTCACTGACGGCAATTTCCGATTATTTTACCAACCGTAAGTTTTTATAACATCTATTATGTCGCATAAAACCAATGCAGTTCGCTTGTTGGATACTGCAAAAGTAAACTATGCATTAAGGGAATACGACGTGGATGAGCATGATGTCAGTGCTGAACATGTCGCATTATCCCTGGGGTTATCACCTGAAACCCTTTATAAGACTTTAGTATTGAAAGGTAATAAAGATCCTTATATCGTTGCTGTGATTCCGGGAAATGCCCAGCTTGACTTAAAAAAGATCGCTAAAGCATCAGCTAATAAAAGTTGTGAAATGCTTCCTATGAAGGACCTGCTAGCTGTAACAGGCTATATCCGCGGAGGCTGCTCGCCTATTGGCATGAAAAAACTATTTCCAACATTTATTGAGGAAGCAGCTCAGTTGGAAACAGAAATTTCTGTCAGCGCAGGAAAACGTGGTCTTCAAATGCTCTTAGATCCTAATGATTTAGCTATGGTCACCAAAGCCATCTGGTCAGATCTGATCAGTATTTAACACGAACATCAGCACCTATTTAGCTCTTTCGTCCATATAACAAAATACGTTTAAATGGATATATCGTGGGGAATCTGGAAAAATGCTGTTTGATACCTGTCTTAAAAGCCTCAATAAAAACAGGTCGTTTATCTTGGTCCAGTCGCTCAATATATGGGATCAATGCCGATCCGGAAATAAAGTCATAAAGCACTTCCGCTTCGGCGGCAATAATTGGATATATCCGAAGCAAGAGATCCAATTCCTCTAGGCCGGCATAATACAAAATATATGCGTAATCATCTATACTTAGCACCGATGAAGGCCGGTTCCAACCATCCAAATAGCTTCGGTAGGGTTCTTCATCCGCCAGTTCAAATAGCAGTTTATTCAAGACATTTTCTGGCTGATAAGGCATCTGAACGGCAAATTGCCCGCCGCTACTCAATTTTGAAATGAGATGCGGAAAAAGTGTTTGGTGATTATCCAACCATTGCAAAGCTGCATTACTGAAGATCAAATCCCAGGAGTCCGTTGTTTCCAGAAATTTTTCAATAGTACTATTTTCAAATTTTAATCGTTCATGTTCAAGCTTATTGCTCTTCGATAACATCTCAGGGGATGCATCAATTCCAAGGAAAGTAGCCTGAGGAAATTTATTGCTTAAAATAGCTGTTTGCTCGCCGGTTCCACACCCAAGGTCCACCGCTTTCATCGTTGCTTCCGACACGATTAATTCGGATAGATCAAAAAAGGGTTTGAAACGGATGTCTTTAAACTGATTATAGATATCTGGGTTCCAAGCCATAATATTTGTTATTTAAATCCCCAGGGGATCATAGTGCATTTATTTAAATAGCTCCAAAATTTCAATATCATCCACTTTTCCAAAATACGAAGTTAGATCTATGGCTTCCAACAGCAGCCTGACTTCTTCCAATTGATGTTTTTTTCCGATCAATAGTTGTTCCAGTTCATGAATAGATTCAGAAGCAAAAAAATCCCCGTAAATCTTAGCCTGCTCAATATAGCCTTTATGTACATCTAAATGCAGTTCTATAAAACCCGCCGGAATCTTGATTGCCTTTTTAAAATTATAATTCGGAGAGAAACCGAAATTCCAGTCCCAGGTTTCATATTTTTCCTTCACCAGATTCTCGATGTTCTGGATATCGATTGCTGAAAAATGAACAATCTCAGCATCAGGATTTTCACGCTGCATTTCTGCGATCAATAGTTCCTTAAATTTTGCTGTTGTAAAACCCTGAGGTAGATACCCGATCAGATTTGTTACCCTGGCACGGTTGGACTTGACAGCTTTATCGACAAATTTAAGCGGGTTTACCTTCAATGCCTCACTCAAAATCTGCATCTGTGAGTCAATTAAAATAGTACCGTGCTGAACCATCTTACCATTTTTTGCGAGCTTAGCATTTCCACTAAACTTTTTGCCATCCACCAACAGATCATTCCTTCCCTCAAATTTGGCCGGAATATTCAATTTATTCAAAATAGAAACAATGGGTTGCGTGAAAGTCGAAAAATCCATAAAATCGAGATTTCCCAATAGGGTGTGAAAGGAAAAATTGAGATTTCCTAGATCATGATATACGGCGCCACCACCCGACATTCTCCTAACAACCTTAATCTTATTATCATTTACATAATCAAGGTTAATTTCAGCCAAAGTATTCTGAAACTTACCAATAATAATTGACGGATCATTCATGTACAATAGGAAAATGGGTTCTTTCGGATATTTCGTGAGCAGGTATTCCTCAGAAGCAATATTGAAATAGGCATCATGGGAAGGCGAATCAATAATATACATCGTATTTTTATATTTCTTAAAATTAACAAGAATTTAAATGGCTTGATTCATCTCAAACTCATAATTTTCGTTAATCACGTTTTCCCAGTTTCCCGTTCCAGTAATTCTATTACCACTATAGATGATGCCAAAAATAATGCAGTTCTCAGGATTAATTATATTTTTATACAGCATCCTCAATTAATGATCTTCCCCCTTATTATAAAAGCAATTATATCTAACTGTGTTACTAGTCACGATTAACCTTTGGAAGATCGTATTTTTTCTTCAAGATTCTTGATAATGAATGTAGAAAAGTCTTCTTTTACGATCTCTTCTGTTTGGCATAAAGCTCCTGGACTAAACACATTAATTTCCATAATGCGGTCACCCACAATATCCAAACCAACAAAATACATCCCATCCTGTATCAATTTGTCTTTGATTTTATCGACCATAAGCAGTAAATCCGACGATATCGCCGCTGCCTGCGTTTTTGCTCCCTGATGTACGTTGCTCCGTATTTCGTTCTCCTGTTGCACGCGGTGAACAGCAGCATGTTTGCCATTAATGGAGATAGGTTCACCATTCAACAGAAAAAAACGGATGTCACCGCCGCTCGCCTCTGGTAAATATTCTTGTGCAATTACATAGCCATCCCGGGCAATTGCCTCTACTGTTTGTTTTAAATTTTGCTGGTTATCTTTATTGATTAAAAACACATTTTTTCCACCCGAACCTTTTAGGGGTTTTAAAATAATCAATTTATGCTGTTGTTCAAAAAACTCGACCACATCGGCATAATTTCTGGTGACAATTGTTTTTGGTCGAATAGATTCGTCAAAGCCTTCAAGATACAATTTGTTACTTGCGCGCACCAAACTATCGGGATCATTTATGACCAGTACCCCTTTTTCTTTTAATAAGGAGGCAAATTGCAGCGCGGAAGAAGCTGCCCATGGCCTATTCACCATATCTAAAACAGGGTCGAATCGAAGCCAAAGGACATCCATCTTCTCCAATTCCATTTTTATCTTTGTGGTAGCTCGCAATACCTCCATCAACTGCTTCGCAGAACTGATTTGCTGTGAAGGGAGTACCTCACGCACATGGGCGGCAATATGAGCAGATTCATAATAAAAATCGGCCAGTCCGATGTAATATACCGCATGCCCTAACTGATGTGCCCTTAAGGCAAGAAGGGTTGTTGTGAAACGTTCTGTTTCCTTATGGGTTTGATTAATCACAAATGCTATCTTCATATAGTATCGCTAAATTATTGGATCATCTGAAATATTCCTTTACTTTTCTTTAAGTTTGTCAACACATCTTTAAAGGGGTCTGTTAGATATTTAGGCGTCAAAGCTGGAGCTTTTAATACCCCTTTAAGCATTAATTCTTCCACTATGGGGATATAGTCCTCCCTGATCTTGCCCATAGTCAATAAGCTAAGATCCCGGCCACTTTTTATATAGTTGATCAGTTCGATTAAACCACTAAGGTATAAGGCATCTTTTGTCAGTCCCCCACTTCTAAACACACGCATGGTCATCTGGAATGCTGTTTCGGGCAAAAACTGATATTTGTCTACCAGCAATGCAAAGGTATCCAGGAAAGTATTTCCCTGTTGCATGTGGTATACCGCCACGACCCGGCCAGCCAATATTCGTAACCGATTATTCGTCAGGCCGCCAACTAGGTATTCGGCGAGTACGGCAAGCCCCTCCTGAAGCTTCTCATACCCTGGAACTCCCAGTCGAAAAAGACTGAAAGGCTGTTGTTTGCCATTATAATAAGTGACAATATGGGTTCCAACTTCATGCTGGACCAATGCTTGTACCCGATGCCTTGGCAAACTGTATTGTTTACTGATATTTAATACGCCTTGGTTGACCATTACTCCGTAAATATCATCACGGAGCCGTACCGTAGTCCCAAAATTTGAATCCTGGCTTTTTAAATAGTCGAGTTCCGCTTGCGCTAGTTTAGCAAACTCTTCCGCATAAACAATATCCTCCTCCTTGCTCCTATGCTCCCTATCCGATGCTGTAATTGTCAAGATGGCTTGTGCTTTATCGAGCAATTTTTCGTTTACGGTACCAAATACCTGCATACTGCCCAGTAAAAAACCTTCTTTTCCCCGTTCGCTGAGCATGCTCATCATCTGATCAAGTTCCTTACGTTTATCCCGAAATAAATAAGCGATCGAAGGATCGTAAAGATCTTCAATATGCAGATTATAGAGGTTACGTTTTATGATGTCAGGATCAATGGGCATGGGTCTATAATGAAAAACCGGAACCTTACGGTAATTACCCTTTTTGAATTGTAGCCAGGCATCATATGAATTGGTTGGTGTAACCAACAATAGAAAATCAAACCGTTGGCTTTCACGTGCCAATTTCTGATCAATCTCCCAGGCCAATGGTAACATCTTTTTGGGATGACTAATTTTAAACGATGTTGGTTTGGACAAAGTGTGGATACGAATAAATTCAAAAAATGTTTTTGATAAGCTTCGGGATATAGCCTCACGAAAATGGCGCAGATCTATGGGAAGTATTTGTTGATTTGCGCCCAGCAGATACTTTGGTTTAATCTCCAACCCCATATACAAGATATTGCTATTTAGTTTATCCAACTGTATGCTCGCAGGGGAGAGGCTCTGTGTCGCATTGGTTTTGGTATCGGTCACAATTTCGACTTTGGTAATAGATTCCTCCGTCTCCAGTTGCTTGCCGAGATACTGTGCAATGGATTGTACATTTTTTCGGGCAATATGAATCTGAATATCGTCCTCCTGTGCCGGAGCAGCGGTCCAGGCTTCTATAATCAGACAGGCACCAAATTCTTCCACGAGTTGATTAACTATCGGGGCAATCCAGTCGGATATATTCATTTCTGGATCCTTCACCCTAAAATATGCGGGTTCGGATTTCACCAACTCCGCCAACATAGGATCCGGGCTAAAGAACTGCCGATATAAAAATAAATAAGGCACCACCTGATTGAATACCATTTTATTTTTTGGGGGTATCTGCACATGAAAAACTTCTTTATTCTTTATCTTTTTTAAAATATCCGCTAGCTGCTTCGCATTATCTTTCATAGGCAAAATAGGATTCGAGACTGTCAATGGTTTGCATTAAAAGTTGCTTATACTCCTGTAACTTTTGAGGAAAAACCTCCCCAGTCCATTCATTCATAAAATCCTTGCGAAACTCTATTGAAAAAATACAACCGTGATCGCCAAATTGTTCATTTAAATAAGAAGAGAGGTAGCCACCCTTAAATTTAACGTTCTCGCGCACATCATAGGTCTGCCCATCTTTACCGGTACGGAGCATAGCTATGAATGAGCTGGTCAATTCCCGCCATTTGCTGTGATTATGCGCTGTCCCAATATTAATCTGCGGATTATTTACTTTATCGATTATTGTCGTCGGCCCGTCACGACGGGCATTATAACTATGAATATCAAAAACTACAAAATAACCATAGCGATCAATGGTATGCTGTATCTGTTGGGCTATTTTGTGATACAACATGTCATACGTTTCATACAGTTGTTCTTTGATTTGTTGGGGTAAATCTGTTCGCCAGACCTGAATTCCCCAGGACTGCTCCGGAGTCAAGTATATCGCGCCATCCTTATTCCTGTTTAAATCCAACTGGAACCTTGAGGTACCACAGACAAAACGACTAAAGGGCAGTTCTGCCAAGATTGCCGTATAAGGATCCTCCTCACGTAAGCGATCTTCGGGAGAAATATGCAAATAGTGTTCTAAATCCGCATCGATATGATGGCCATCGTGGATAGCAAAAGCCCAGAAAGGGCTTCTATGGTTTTCGATTTGATAGAGATAGGATAAAGACATGTACTTTATTTTAAACAGTTCACGGATTATTTAGCTCACTCCGCTTAAGTAAACGCTTACGAGTGACAAAAGGTTTGAAAAATAAAATACGCTACACCGAACAAAATGATGTTTTACCGTTTTTGGATTAGAAAGCGTTAAAAATCGTTAAACAAACCATTTCGTTTATGTCTTGGCATCCTTATTGAAAGTTACTTACTAGTTTCATAAATTTAGGTTAATAATTAGTTAGTTTATAAAAAACCTGTTAGTCCCCGCTAACAGGTTTTTTATTTTTCTAATACGAAAAGAATATAAATATTAGAATATTTTACCGAAAATCGATATAGAAATACAAAAAAATGTTAAAAAATCCAAAAAAGTAAAAATAGTTGAAACATTTTCTGTTCCAATCACGTTATACTTGTACTTTTCATAAATTTAGGTTAATAATTGGTTAGGAAAACTCCTGTAGTTCCCCGCTACAGGAGTTTCTGTTTCAGTTACTTATCAAAAATAAAAGCGATAAATAGGCTGAACATAACTTTAGATTTTAATGTAGGTGCTACCTCCAGGATCGAATGGTGAAACAAAGCTTAATATTAAAGATTCACCTTATTAAAGAAAAACAACAAGTTAACAAAAAAATGACAATTTATTCATCTTAGGTAAATAAGTTTTGGCACAGGTATTGTACTGTTTTAAGCATTCATAAATTTAGGTTAATAATTGGTTAGTTAAAACACTTGAAGTTCCCCGCTTCAAGTGTTTTTCGTTTAACGACTTACCTAAAGAATCAAATCAATTGTTTAAGTGCAATTTCGTACGCTCTCGAAGAGATCTGTGTACGATCAGCGGAAGACTTCCGGATTTTTTCCAAAGCTTCAAAAATGACTTTTGAAACATCAGAGAAGATAGCGTCATCACTCATTTCAATATTTCGCTGCATCAAATAGGCAAATACTCTTGCCATACCGCAATTGGCAATAAAATCCGGTATCACCGCAACATGTTGGTCCGCGAACTCCATAACTGGACCATAAAATATTTCCTGATCAGCAAAAGGTACATTTGCTCCCGAAGCAATGACTTCAAGTCCATTTTCCATAAGCTGTTGTATCTGATCTTTCGAAACCAGACGTGATGCCGCCGCGGGGACGAAAATATCAGTCTTCACTCCCCAGATTTCCTTCTGAATCTGCTCAAATGGCATTAAATCCGGCGAATTGAGCTCATTACCTTTACGGCTTAGGAATAACTGCGTAATAGCTGTTTCGTTGAAGCCCTCCTGGTTGATCAAACCACCCGCCCGATCAATTATGCCAACAATTTTCACGCCCAGCTTAACGAGATAAAAAGCTGCCGCCGCAGCAACATTTCCCCAGCCCTGAATAACGGCACGTTTTCCTCTACAGTCGCTTCCAAAAAGTTGATAATAATGACGGATAGACTCAGACACGCCATAGCCTGTTATCATGTCAGCAACCTTGTATTTACGTTTTAGGTCGGGACTGTAGGTATTATCTTCCAATACTTTGGACACGCCATAGCGCAACTGTCCTATTTGATGGATACGGTTGCTCTCATTGACCTTAAAATGTCCATTCAAGATTCCCTCTTGGGGATGCCATAGCCCGTATTCTTCTGTTAATGGAATGACATCATGAATTTCATCAATATTAAGATCCCCGCCTGTCCCATAGTAATTTTTTAATAGCGGTGTCACCACCTTAAACCAGCGGTCCAAAACCTCATTTTTACGAGGATCGTGCGGATCAAAATCAATACCGGATTTGGCCCCGCCAATTGCAGGGCCTGAAACGGTGAACTTAACCTCCATGGTTTTGGCCAGGGACTCTACTTCATGCCGATCCAGACCTGCCCGCATTCGTGTGCCGCCACCGGCCGCACCACCGCGTAACGAATTGATAACGACCCATCCTTTGGCTTCCGTTTCACTGTCCTTCCACTCGAAGACGATTTCTGGACTCCGATGCTCAAATGCACGCAATAATTCTTTCATACCCAACATATCCTTATAGATTACCTCTGCGTTCCTGTTCACGTTCTATTGCTTCAAAAAGTGCTTTAAAATTACCGGCGCCAAAACTTTGCGCGCCTTTTCGCTGAATAATCTCATAGAATAAGGTAGGTCGATCTTCAACGGGTTTGGTGAAAATCTGAAGGAGGTATCCCTCATCATCGCGGTCTACCAATATACCCAGTTCTTGGATAATTCGGATTTCTTCATCTATTTCCCCCACCCTTTCCGGCAGCATGTCGTAATAGGCCTCTGGAGGAGCTCCCAAAAATTCTACTCCTCTGGATTTAAGCTCCCTCACAGTACGTACTATATCCTTCGTTGCCAATGCGGCATGCTGTACCCCCTCACCTTCATAAAATTCAAGATACTCTTCGATCTGAGATTTCTTTTTCCCTTCTGCAGGTTCATTGATCGGAAACTTGACATAGCCATTCCCGTTGCTCATCACCTTGCTCATCAATGCTGAATATTCGGTATTGATCTGCTTATCATCAAAAGACAGGATATTGACAAAACCCATCACATCTTGGTACCATTGGACCGTTTCATTCATTTTATTCCAACCGACATTGCCTACACAATGATCTACATAAAGCAAACCGGTCTCCGTTGGATTATAATCACTTTCCCATTTTTCATAGCCGGGCATAAATACTCCACTGTAATTCTTTCGCTCTACAAAGAGATGTACCGTTTCGCCATAGGTGTATATTCCTGCCGTCCATACTTCCCCTTGCTCATCCTTGAGCAACTGCGGCTCCTGATAGACCCTCGCCCCCCGTTTGGTGGTCTCCTCAAATGATTTTCGGGCATCATCAACCCATAAAGCCAATATCTTAACCCCGTCACCGTGCTTTTTGACATGCTCGGCGATAGGATGTTCCGATTTAAGCGCTGTGGTCAGCACCAGCCGTATTTTATCTTGTTTCAAAACATAGGACGCTCGGTCTCTAACACCGGTCTCCGGGCCCGCATATGCCTCCGACTGAAAACCAAAGGCTGTTTTGTAATAATGTGCGGCCTGCTTCGCATTCCCCACATAAAACTCTATGTAATCAGTTCCATTAATAGGTAGAAAATCTTGCGCTTGGGCAATCTTTTCTGCAAATGTATTTGCCATAATTTATATAAAGGTTATTCGTATTTAACTTAGCTCATCCAAGATTTATAATAATCAGGGTCTTCAATTTTTAGTGCTTCTTCGGTCAGCATCAGGGGGCGGAAGGGATCAATCATGACCGCAAGTTCCTCCGTTTTCACTTGTCCAATACTCTTTTCCACCGTACCAGGGTGCGGCCCGTGCGGAATACCCCCAGGGTGTAAGGTGATCTGTCCTTGCTCTACGGATTTCCGGCTCATAAAATCACCATCTACATAATATAGCACTTCATCTGAATCAACATTGCTATGGTTATAAGGTGCAGGTATAGATTGTGGATGATAGTCATACAGACGTGGGCAGAAACTGCACAATACAAACGTATCTGTCTCAAAGGTCTGATGAACAGGTGGTGGCTGATGCAATTTTCCGGTAATTGGCATAAAGTCATGAATGGAAAATGCCCAAGGAAAATGGTAACCATCCCAGCCAATAAAATCAAAGGGGTGACTTCCATAGATATACGGATAGATCAATCCCTGTTTCTTTATCTTCACTTCAAAATCACCAAACTGGTCAAAAGTTTCGAGATCCTGTGGTATACGGATATCCCGTTCGAAAAAAGGTGCGTGTTCCATCAATTGACCAAATTCATTGCGGTAACGCTTTGGAGTACGTACTGGGGAAAATGATTCAACAATAAATAATCGGTTGTCTGTCTGATCAAATTCCATCTGGTAAATTGTGCCTCTGGGAACAACCAGATAATCACCATATTGAAAGGGGATACTTCCGTAACCTGTCTTGAGTTTCCCGGTTCCACGATGCACGAAAATTATCTCATCGGCCTGGCTATTTTTATAAAAATAATCTGTCATGGAATGACGGGGTGCAGCTAGGGAAATATGTAGATCCTGATTGACCAGGACAGCTGTACGGCTTTCCAGATAATCATTCTGGGGAGGCACCTGAAATCCTTTTAAACTGGTGTGTTTAAGATGTTTTTCCCGGGCAATCTTCGGCATAACATCATAGGGTTCGCGGATCTGTTTGACCAATGTAGGTGGGTGGCAATGATACACGAGCGAATAAAGACTGGAAAAGCCGTGAGTGGAGACCAATTCTTCTGCATAGAGTGTTTGATCGGGCTTTCTAAAAACAGTATGTCGCTGTGCCGGAATTTGCCCTTGTTTAACATAAAATGGCATAATTCTACGATTTTAAAACGGTTATAAAAATAAATGAATATCACGCTGCCAAATAGAATCGATTGGCAATAAATTCGAAGGGATTAGTATTGAGCAAAAACAATATCAGCTATAATTGCTCTATTGAAAGCAATATAGGGCATGGATGACGCAAAGCGATGTATTCCACGATTAATCATTTTTACAAGTTTATAATGTTATAATAAAGGTAAGAATATTTTTCTGTTTTCAAGGGAAGAAATATTTTTTTCGAAACTTATACGATATATTTGTGTCGCATTCAAAGTTTGAATAACCAATAGAATATTCCGCTATGAGAATTGTTACGTGCGCAAAAAACGGCCAACATGAATTAGGTATTATGATCAATGACCGGGTATACATCTGCTCGGAGATAGCCTCTTCCCTTCCAACCAATATGGCTGATTTTTTAGTCCGTGGAGATGAAGCCATAAACGATTTAAAGTACTACCATTCAGCATTGCAGGAAGGACGGATGTCCAGGCCTTATCAACTCGTACAAGATAGTCAACTTGTGGCTCCGATCCCACATCCGGCATCGGTACGTGATGCATATGCTTTTCGACAGCACGTAGCGACATCCAGAAGAAACCGTGGACTGGATATGATTCCTGAATTTGATGAATTTCCTGTTTTTTACTTCTCCAATCATCAGGCCATACAAGGCCCCGGTCCGGTACAATGTATGCCGCTGCATCTTGAGCAACTGGATTTTGAACTTGAAGTGGCTGTCGTGATCAATAAAACAGGCATAAATATCCCTGCCTCAGAGGCCGATGAATATATCGCCGGATATATGATCATGAATGATTTCAGTGCCCGAAAGCTCCAGTTGGATGAGATGAAATTAAGCTTGGGGCCGGCCAAAGGAAAGGATTTTGCTACGGCAATCGGCCCATGGTTGGTCACCAAGGATGAATTGGAACCTTATAGAATTAAGTCTACGGGAGATCATACTGGTGACAGATACAATCTCGACATGTCATGCCGCGTGAATGGTCAACAGGTTTCTTCCGGTAATTTTGCGACGATGCACTGGACATTTGCCGAGATTATTGAACGCATATCCTATGGTGTACGTCTCTTTCCGGGAGATGTGATCGGCTCCGGAACAGTTGGAACGGGCTGTTTTTTAGAACTCAATGGCACGGGACGCATGGAGAATCCCGCTCATCAGGATCAATGGTTGCAGGTAGGCGACCAGATCGAGCTGGAAGTAACAGGTCTGGGCAAGCTTTCCAATTCCATTGTATTATACCACCAATAAATCTATTCAACAAATGAATTCTTCTTTCGATACAGTCACTTTTGAACCATCAGCTGATAAAGCAATCGTTGATAATTTAATCAAATATGCCATTGCTCCCCGTCCCATCTGTTTTGCGAGTACCATCGATACGACAGGCAATGTTAACCTGAGTCCTTTCAGCTACTTCAACCTGATGTCGCACCAACCACCAATATGCGTGTTCTCACCCTTGCGCCGCATGCGAGATGGCAGTACCAAGCATACACTGGACAATATTCACGAAGTCAATGAGGTCGTCATCAATATTGTAAACTATGCAATGGTACAGCAACAGTCACTGGCCAGTACAGAATACAGCAAGGAGGTCAATGAATTTGACAAATCTGGGTTTACACCGGTCCCATCTTTACATGTTCGTCCACCTCGGGTCGCAGAATCTCCAGTTCAACTCGAGTGCCGTGTAAGAGAAGTGATTGCTTTGAGCGATGAGCCCGGAGCCGGAAATCTCGTTATTGCAGAAGTCCTCTATATGCATGTGCACAAAGAACTATTACACAAGAACAATACGATAAAACAAGAAGAACTTGATCTGGTCGCCCGTCTCGGTGGTGACTGGTATTGCCGTGTAACCAATGAAAACCTCTTTGTTGTTCCTAAACCACTCCGCAGTCTGGGTATTGGTGTCGATCAATTGCCGGAAAGCATCCGCTTTTCCAAAGTACTTACCGGAAACCATCTGGGACTGCTGGCCAATGTAGAATCCTTACCAGTTTTAGAGCTGAATTCCCAAGAGGATAAATATTTAAACTATCTCAGGCTGAACTTTCAGCAAGGTTCACCACAATTGACACAAAAGGTACATGAATACGCGGCGCAATTGTTGGATACTGAACAATTGGAAAAAGCATGGCAGGTGCTATTGAGTCTATAAAAAGCTGCGACACATAATACGACAGATAAGCTAACCTATAAAATATCGGGAACGCGGTAGCTATAGCAATCCGGAAGCATAGACCGACAGCTATACTTCTTTTTGGCTGAAACCAGTCACAACCTGATCGGCAGCAGTGATTCCCTGACAAAAGGCTTCTTCAAAAATAGATATGCCACTTAAATCAGAATGTGCAAAATAGACTTTATCGGCAATAGGTTTCGCCAGCTCTGTGCGTGCTCGGTTTGATAGAAAACCAATGACAGGACTGATCATACCATGTCCATGTCGGAAAATTTCTATACTGATGACTTCTTTTTCTATTCCATAATGGGCCTTTCCCAAATCTTCCAGTATAAAATCTTTCCATTGCTGATCTGTCCAGCCGTACAGCTGTTTCCGGTTTACATTGAGATCTCCATCCCCTAAACTGTGATAATAGGTAATTACAAAAGGGCTTTGCAGCTGATTTAGGCTTTGGTGCTGATCATAAACATAGCCCAATCCCTTTCCATTATAAATAATATTTTCCCAGGAAAGTGTCGCCCCATCCGTAAAAGGGAAACGATGCAATACAATCGTTGCAACAATCCAGGGGGCATAATGAAATTTTTTCGTCAATGACCTACGGTTCGGCAGCAGATACTGGTTGACAAACTGTGGGCAGCAATTGATTACCTTCTGGGCTTTAAAGGTCTTTGACACTTTTCCTTTACTGTCGAATACAGACACTTCCACAGCATCTTCCCTGACATCGATCTGATAAGCCAAATGTTGATTTAGTACCTTACCATCCGCATATTTTTTCAAGTGGCTGACCAACCGTCCATTCCCTTCCTGCCAAGTGAGCACCAAATCCTGATAAGTGGGCCAGTCATGCTTTCGGCTCGCAAAATAATGTATACCAGCAAAAGCGGAAGTAGCCATTATACCTGTACCATAGTCGTCCCGGCAGCAGTAGTTCACGTAGCTATAGACCGCTTCGGTCTTATACCCTTCCGATTCCATCCATGATCGCATGCTCACAGCATCTAGCCTTTTGAGATGGTCTGATTGCGAAGCATTAAGCATCGGAATATCAAAAACGTACTTCCCATCAGCTCCTTTCAATTGCTTAAACTGATCCATTTGAACCATAAATCGATCTATTTCAGCCGTCTCCTGCGGCGATAATCCATAATTGGGGACAATGCCTTCCTGCCATACGTTGTGGATAAAGAGTCGTTCCTGTGGTGCAAAGGACAATTGTTCCGCATCAAATAAAGGAACCCCCTCAGTCGTCCAATCGATGATAATTTTCGATTCTTCCAAAAATCGCAGCAGGTCCCTGTTGGATGCATTCGGAATAGGAAGATAATGTGCTCCCAGCGGATAAGAGCTATGGTCATTCTTTCCGTGACGTGCGTTCCCCCCTACTTCGGATTCCATATCCAATAGCAGAAACTCACCTCTTCCCTTCTGTTGCAAACGATAAGCCGCAGACAAACCAGTTATACCCCCACCGAGAATCAGAATGGGTATTTCAATAACTGTTGTCGGTTTGGGAAAATCAGGAAACCGAAGGCGATGTCCCAAAATATGATCTGTACCTGTCAGCCGTAAAAAAATATGGTTTGCCTTTTTCTTGCAGGCCTGAGCAAATTGCAATCCGATTGCTCCCAGGAATGCAAGCTTAAGAAAACTACGTCGCGAGGAATTAAATCTTACTCCATTCTTCATCAAAATACCGCACTAAAATCTGGTTATCCAAACGGTTGATTTCAACCTGATCCGTCCGCATATCGGCCGGAAACTCCGTTAGTTCCTTAAAATGATAGTTGTAATACCGCAGCCTATCCACCTGTCGGGTATTACGCTTAAACTGCTGCGTCATATCGGCCGAAAACAGACAGAATCCCCATTCACCAAACGAAGGTACATAGGTATGGTAGGCGACCGTATTTGGAAAAACCGCACTGATCGTCTCATGAATACACCAGTACGATTTGGGAGCAAAATAAGGCGAGGTGGTCTGTACCGAAACCATGGTATAGGGCGTCATGAGCGGCGATAGACTTTGGTAAAAACTTGTTGTATATAGCTTTCCAAGACTATAGTTTGATGGATCCGGAAAATCAATAATCATAACATCATACTTTTCCTTCGCCGATTTTGCCCAGATAAATGCGTCCTGATTGACGACTTTCACCCGGGCATCATTTAGCGAACCTTTGTTGTGATTGACCAATAATTCATTGGTCTGAAATAACTTGGTCATGCCCTCATCCAGATCCACTAACGTAACTTTTTTTACCCCGGGATATTTCAGGATCTCGCGGACAGCCAATCCGTCTCCACCACCGAATACCAGAACATTCGAGATCTCTTTCGCCATAGACATCGCTGGATGCACTAAAACCTCGTGATACCGATATTCATCCTTGGTGTTGAACTGCAAATTATTGTTTAGAAACAATTGATATTCTCCCTTGCTCTCCGTCAGAACAATACGTTGATAGGGTGTAGAATGTTTATAGATAATATTATTTCCATATAACTGGCTTTCGGAATATTGAAGCAAGTTATCAGAATAAAAAAAGACAACAGAAAGCAGGGTCAGGCATGCGATCGACTTGGCTTTTATCCAATTGGGATTTTTGAGCCTTTTCGCAAGATAGAAGGATAGAAACACGCCTACCAGAATATTGATGATCCCAAAAAAGAGGGATGTTCCCATCACGCCCAGCTTGGGGATCAGCAGGATAGGAAACAGTACCGAAGCAATCAGCGCACCAATATAATCAAAGGCAAATACATTGGAAACCAAATCCCTAAACTGAACCCGGTCTTTTAGAATATTCATCAGTAAGGGTATCTCCATACCACAAAGGCAGCCCGTCAGAAAAACAAAAAAATAGAGAACAAATTGAAAGTGCTCGACCTGCTGGAACAGTAAAAATAAAACGACTGAACTGCAACCGCCAATAATCCCGATCAACAGTTCAATGTCAATAAAGCGATCAAAAAGGTTTTTTGTAATATACTTTGCCAAAAATGACCCCACCCCCATCGAGAACAGGTAGGTACCAATAATAAATGAAAACTGCTTGACTGAATCTCCCAATAGATAGCTTGCCAATGCACCCGCAACGAGCTCGTAGATGAGCCCGCATGTGGCAATGATAAATACGGCAAATAAGAGGAAAATAGGCAGATTGCTCTTTTTACCCATGTATTGCTGCAGCTATAATGATCGATATGCCTAATATAAAAGCTGCAAAAACAATCGCCAAAGCCATATTCTTGTTCTTTACGATCTCCTGCCAGGACTTCTCGGGTGTTAGCCGCTCCATAAGCCAATAGGCTAATAACAATACAGCAATTCCCATAAGCGAATAAATCAATGATGCTGCAATTCCTTTATAAAACAATTCGTAATTCATTTTTATATTAATTTTTATTTATGACCTGAACCATATCCACTATAACTACCACCGCTACCGTAAAAAGATCGATAATAATGTGATCTTGACCCTGTATAAGTATGGTCTTCCAAAGTGCTCGTCCGCAATGTAGTCCTGCAATCTGTTGAGGAATTTACAAATAGGCTAACAGCAATGAAAAACGCAAAAAAAGCAATTAAAGCTACTCCAAGCCAATCAAATTTTAAGATATCAACGTAACTTATCCCCTCTTCTCGAGCCACAAAATTCTTATTTTTCATTGCTAGCATATTATGCCTGAAAATGCCCACAAGAACCACCAGTCCCACTAAACATATAATCAAAAAGACATAATTGGTACCCCCGTATGTCAATTTATAATCCTCATTAAGTTCAAAGTTAACAGCCATATCAGTAGAACCATTGGATGAAGAGGTCACAAAAACAAGGTGATAGATTCCCGGTTGGATACGGCAAAAATCAACGGTCAATCCACTTGCATAATTAATGTCATTATTATCGTGGACAGCTGTACCCGTCTCTATAATCTCATTGGTCTTTTCATTGACCAGTTTGATCATCAGTTGGATGGGATGGTTTTTAGATTCCGATATTCCCTCCAGGATCAGCTTTTTGGGTTTATCACCTTTTAATTCAAAGGAAGCGCCGACAAATTCCGAATTTGTTTTTTTAGCGAAGAATTTCTCATCAAACTTATACTCATCCTTCCCAATCTGCCCCCAATTTAAAAACCAGAATAAAGCAGCCAAAAGCAAAACAGCAAAAATTCCGATGTTTCTCAGTTTCGTTCCCGCGATTTCTTTTTGAGCTATGTAGCCTTTATAGGTATCAAAAATTTGATAATAGTCCTCATCATCCAGGTAAATCCCTTGATAATACTGCACATCGTTATCAATAAATTCCTGAGAAATAAACCGATCCTCATTGACGACCTGAATATAGGTATTGGTTGTTGACGACGACTCCAGATCTTCGAATACAAATCCCTCTGCATAGACCACCGTTTGCTCCTCTGTATACTCAAGCTTATATTTCACATTTTTGAACTTACAGATATCACTTTGCGGCAAAAGCATCACTTTTTCCCGTTCAACGGCATGTAAAGCACAGGCATACTCTACGCCATCACTGAAGTAGATATCTTCTTCGTTCGCATTTAATCCAACAAACTCGTTGCCATATTCGCCATTTTTTGAATAACGTTGTATCTTAGTGATAATCCAGTAACTATTTTTCTTGAAGCGAACCAGTTCTCCCAAAGTAGCCCATTGCATCATTAAAGGAGCGGAAAACTCCTTTACATAAGTTAAGGTTTCAAGTGTCGACCCCTTAAAATAACTGTGGCAGTTGGCACAAACGAAGCCCGAAAATCCAGTTACCTCAATTTTGAACAGGTGTACATGGCCACATTTTTTGCAAATTACATCCATAAACTAGCGATTAACAACAGTTTCATTCATAACCGTTGCATTAAAATAGCTTTTAAAGATACTACCCAACTGCAAAACTTTTTCACTGTTATCTTTCAGATAATTACAGAGATAGACATCTAATGTCAATTGTCCAAATTCAGGCCAGGTGTGGATACAGATATGTGATTCCATCAGACAAATTGCAGCAGTAAATCCACCGCCCTCAAAAGAATGGGTGGAAATACCTACAATTTGTAAATTATGGATATGGATTTGCTTTTTTGTAAACGCCAAAAAAGGATCTATAGTAGTCAATAACGATACCTCCTCCACCTGCAATGTCATCAGCAGATGTTTTCCCGGAGTATACTTTTCATTCATCAGAAATAACTGGATAAATTAAACATTCCAAATATAAAAAGTTTTACCTAATTTTTATACAATAGGAATTAATCATTTCACTCAGTGATTATTTAACGCCTCCTCTTCTGCGACCCGTATCCCATCCTCTATCAGTTTTTTCAGGCTGGGCCGTATTATGATTATAGCGCGAAGTTTACCTTCAGCCTCTTGCCTTAGTTCATAATCATGATGTGCCCACGCGATCTCATACAGTTCCACCAGTGCGAGCCAGTTATCAGTGATCTCAGTGTACAACTGATCAAAAATATCCTTCCAACTCTTCCTATCAAAAGATTCCGAACGTAGTTTTGCGATACGCGCATGTATGGCGACCAATTTCGAATCTTCAATTGCTGCATGCGATAAATTGGATGTTTCCTCCGCTTTTCCGTCCTCAGATGGATACGTGTCTTTATCCGCTGCTCCGGCAAAGACCGATACAATCTCTGCACCAACAGCCATGTCGTAAGTTCCCCATTCCGGCTTAAAATAAATTTCCATCCGATCATTTCGGTAGACTTCACAATCCTCAAATGAAATCAACAGCACCTTCGCCCCTTGACGCAGAACCTTCACAACAACGCCCTCCACCACAATTCCGGAAGAAAACCGCAAAGAACATCGCTTTCCTTGGCTAATGCCATAATCGTTCAATTCTTCATTCGAGAAATCAGCCAAATCTTTAGGGCTGTTTTCCAATAAACCGACTGGAGAACCAAAGCCCTCCCGATGATAGTTTATACCGTGCCCCGCTAACTGCTTTCCTGAAAATGCCAGCGCAGTAGGGCCTACAGTTTGCAAATAGGAAATAGCCTGATCTGAGTTTACAGTTTTAAAAACACCTGACACCTGTAATCCAGAGCTATAAACGGCCGTACATACCGCCTGACAATCAACCGCTTTTTCCAAACTTTGTTTGCCTCCGATCCGAAAGGCCATAGTATCTGCAAACTGGTTCAGAACTTTCATTAAATGCTCAAAATCCGGTGTCACGAACAACTGTGGCTGAGGTTTGGTAATATCATAGGCATAGTTCACAGCATCTAGATCATATGGAAGTTTAGGCACCGATTTTTGCATACAGCTGGCGCTCTCACCGATCGAAGACAATAAGCCTGCCCCATAGATCTTCGGATCTTCTAAACTGCCTATCAGCCCATACTCCACTGTCCACCAATGTAGTCTACTCAATAAAGCCATTTCCGAAGGCTCGCCCATATTGTCCTGAACGGTTTTCAACTGACTTTCAGCTTCCCTCAATTCCGCTTCAGTTGTACCGGCTTGTTCTTTTAAAATAGACAAACGGCGAATGGCCTCATACAATTCAAAATCCTTACGGGAGGACAAAGCTTTTGTTCCAATTTCCCCAAAATACTGCAAGTAAACGGCATAGTCTGGCTCACCGATAATCGGTGCGTGTCCTGAGGATTCATGAATAATATCCGGAGCCGGTGTATATTCGATATGTTCCAATTGCCGAATATCTGCCGCTATCACCAATACCCGATGTGCCTGAAACTCCATAAAAGCCGACGGTGGTATAAATCCATCAACTGTCACTGCTCCCCAGCCGATTAATTTCAGGCTATCGTTCATCTGCTGCAGATCTGGTATCTGCGCGATGGACAAACCCGCTTTCTTCAATCCCGGTATATATGGGTAATAAGCGACATCTTTTAAAAAGGAATAATTCTGACGCATGACATAGCGCCACAACGCTTGGTCTAAAGCGGTATAACGTTCATATTGCTGGGCGACTACATAGCGCTTTAAATGTTTGGGCAACTGCTCCAAAACAACATTATTGTATGTTTCCATTTATAATCGGTATCAAAGTAAAGTATGAGACTTTGTATGAAGGTAGAAAATAATTGTGGTTTCCAAAAGAGCAACCTGACATTTCCACGCTTTTTTACAAAACATCTTGAAGGTATAGCTACTAAAACCTTCCTAAACAATTCTAAAAAAACTTCTTTTTCCTAATTTAATTCTAAAACCAATTTCTAGATCGACAGACAGATCCTGATTCGAAATTTATCCCAATCAATGACGAAGGTGTCATTGAGCGATGCTCCCAATAATGATATCTCACAGTTCTCACAGAAAGTAACGCAGCTTCAGCACGTATACTCTTCGGTCGATGGATGCGTTTTTTAACTTGCTGCAATTTGGACCTCAGCCGATCCTTGGGTAACATAATTTCAATGTTTTCTTCTAAATCTGTTAACATAATGCTATAAAAACAAAAAAGCCCGAACGTTATGTTCGGGCTTAGCTATATAAATAATTAAATTTTCTAAATTTTAATAGGCATAAGGTTCCCGAACTACTATCGGGAGATAATAATTAAAGAAAAATGGAAGACGTAAGATATTGTTCATTTTCTTCATTGCCTTAACAAAGGTAACCTTATATTTCTAAAAACCAAAAAACTCAAAATAATATAGCAAAACCACCCGCTCCTATTCACAACTACTACAGATCCCCCTAGTCATCTTATCGCTCCCCCAACTACATTCATTTAATTTTTATCAAAAATCCAACTAGACATGATTCTCAGCATCTTTTTCCGATACTGTATCCTTGCTTTTCTCCAGTAGTTTACCTTCGGCGTTATATACATATCGCTCGATCCGGCCATTTTGCTTTTTCTCAACGATTTTCTTCAATAGTAATTGGTTCTTAAAATATTCCCTGTAGTTCGTATCGTTGATTTTGTACAGCCGCTCGACTAGATTATTATGCTGATATAAGTCCGTATAGTTAATTTTACCTTTCTTATACGTATGTTTAAGTAGCTGACCATCTCTATTGAACGACTTGGATTCAACGACCTGACCGACACCATCCAATTTTGCCTTATAAAGTAATTTATTATCCCGGCCGTAGTCGGATCTACTGTGATCAAATTCATTTTCAATGGTATAGTAAGTATCAAAAAATGTCTTTAATACTTTCTTCTTCCCTAAATTAGGTTGATAAATCACGATCTTTTCCCGGCTAATTTTACCATTTCGAAAATCACGCTGCACACTGGAGGTATCTGTAATAATATACTGCAAATCTAACGTTGTATCGATAAGCACATCCATTTGCTCCATCACACCATGCCGCACCCGAACCACAGCACGCTTCCCATCTTTTTCTATCTTAAAATTTCCTTCCGCTAACCCCTCTTTATTGATAGCAATAAAAGCGTTCGAGGCACCCATAAATTGATTCTGTTGCAGAATATATTTTCCTTGCTTCAATTTTGTAACTTTTCCTTTTTCAACGATGCTAATGGTGTCTTTTGGAGATTCCGATAAATGTAACTCATACCTGTCCTTGTCCAAACGAATATACTCCTGTGCTACGGCTATTTGTCCAAGTAAAGCAATAGCTGGAAATAAGAAAAAAATCAATTTCAACATATTGTAATAAGTTTGTTGCAATAGACATATTGCAATTATTGCTCCAAAAACCAGAATTTTGAACCAAATAAAGTACAAGTACTGAATATACAACCCATAAAAATGGCTTATTGAAATACAAAAGGGAGAAATACCTAAGGTAGATCTCCCTTTTTATATTGTTCAGGAGCAGATCGTACTAGACCGACTCTAAATATTGTGCATAGCAATAGCCCTCTTCATTATCTTTGGTCCGCACCAACCACCATTGATCATTTGCTTTGCTGATCAGTGTTATAATTTCACCTTTTGCAGCTTTTCCAACAATAGGCTGATCAGTCCCCGGCCCTTTTCTAATATTTAAATTGCTATTTTCTGTAATCACCCTAACCTGACTTCCCGGGACCTCGGTAGCCACATCCACATTTAAGACAACATCACCCGTTTGGAAGTTAGGATCGATATTTCCATATATTTCCCAGAGTTTATTTTTCACATCTGCGGTAGGTGCAGTACCTCTAATCTGAAGTACACCATCCATTTCAGCGTAATTCAGATCATTAACCCCTGAAGATTGCGCAGTATCCAAAAGAACTTTATATTTTTCTTGTAATGACATAATTTTTGCTGTTTTATTTTTTAACCACAATACCACTTAAATCCACTTTCTTTGGATTCAGATTATCCAAGCCTTGTTTCAATGTAACAATCTTCGCCTGTTCCAAAGTTCCTGTTACTGAAATAATTCCATCTTTAACACTCGCTTGAACAGATGGAAAATCTTTCATAAACGTATTTACAGCCGCACCAAGTACAGCATCATTATTCGACACAGTAATAGGCGCCGGTGTCGCAACAGGTGCGCTCACAACAAGATCATTTTGAATGGATTTGACATCCTTGTCTCCAGTTGTCTTTGCAATGGATTCAATCTGCTGCTTTTCTTCCTCAGAGGCTACAGTACCACTTAGGATGACTTTTCCTTTCTCGACTTCAACATCAATAGTTTTGCGTCCCGTAAGTGCATTTTCTATCTTTTCCTCTAATTTATCATCAGATAAACCCGATTTACATGCAGAAAAAGAAAGTACTGCAGATGTTGCCAAAAGGCAAAATGTTAAATTGTTAAATTTCATATGTAAATAAATATTTATTAAGTTTCTATTCTCCTTACTTTAGATAAAATCATTACGGCCCATTTGTTTTTAAGTCAACGCCATATCCCAACTATTCCGACAAACCTGTGCACCTACTTAGCCATGGACGTTTCATATGTCCTCTATAAATTTATCCTGTCCAATACTATCCTTAACAAATTGCGGGACCAATTGTTTGCTACATGACTTTTAGAAAATTACTTGTTGGATCATAATTATATCATTAATTTTAAAAGCAAAGCTGTAGCAGGCCGGGTATACAACAGCATTCGAATACATACAAATGATGGGATTTTTGAACGATATTTTTCGAAAGAAAGAAAATAGAAAAGATAGCATACAGGATTTCTGGAATTGGTTCACAAAAAACGAACAAACATTTTTTCAAATTGTAAAAAATGGAGATCATATCGATCAGAATTTTTTCAGCAAGCTCTCCCCAAAAATCGATGCACTCCGAAAGGAACTCTATTTTTTAACTGGTATGTGCAACGATGAGACAGCAGAGCTTGTCATTACTCCTGATGGTGTTGTGAAAAATATTGCGTTTGTAGAGACTTTAATCAACGCAGCTCCTGCCCTTCCTAACTGGAAATTTACAGCTTTAAAGCCCGCAATCGAGGACATGGAAAAATTTAAAATATCAATGTACGGTTTTTCCTTTGACATCAACGATATGTTTTTCTATCCCATTGAACATCACTACCGACCGGATGAGGTGGATATCGTCATTGTACACCCCAGTTATACGGAAGAAAATAAAGCAAATATTGCTCATGGGGTTGAAATATTTCTGGATAATTATATTGGCGAACTAAACTCGATCATCACCATTGATAATTTAAATGTCACTTCCAGTGATCAGGCGGCAGGAGAACTCATTCCGCTGATTAAATTAAAAGACTATTTAATTTGGCGGGAAAAAGAATTTGTCGAAAAATACACCGATGTCAGACATGAAGCTGAAAATGATTCCTACACCGCTTTCGAAGGTATACTGCAAAACGATTTACCGATTTTAGCCATAATAAATACATCCCTGCTGGACTGGGACGGAAAAGCATCACACCCTTGGATAATAACATTACGGATCAATTACAACGGTACGGCAACAAACGGCATGCCCGACCAGGTTACATATGATTTGATGGATAAATTCGAAGATGACCTAATGAATAGTCTTCCACAGGATATAGGTCACCTTAATATCGGCCGGGAGACAGCAGATAACTTACGGGAGGTTTACCTGGCCTGTTCGGAATTTAGAAAATCGTCCCAAACTATAGATCTGCTAATAGCACAATATCAAAACAAACTCGATATAGACTACACTATCTATAAAGATAAATATTGGAGCTCCTTTGAGCGATTTAATAAAACAATAGAATAACAGCAATAGGCAACCAAAAATAAATGTTCCTCCCTTTTTGAGTTTACAATGAATAAGTTCTTCACATTTATCATCCTAGTCGGGGTCTGTCTGATTGCTTTTAGAGTTTCCCGAAATAATACCCCTGAACCAGATCGTACAGAAATCATAGCGGCATCCGATTCAGCACGGTATAACAATGCTTTCGAGCAGGTAAAAAATATCGTGAAAAACAATAAAAAGTACAACAAGGAACTTGCATTTCTACTTGATATGAAAAGACCTTCTGGCAGAAATCGCTTTTTCGTTGTCGACCTTCGAAACAATCAGCTGCTGGATCAGGGTTTAGTAGCGCATGGTTCCGGTTCGGAAACAGGGAAAACTGGGCAGCTAAAATTCAGCAATAAAGACAGCTCCTATGCAACCTCACTGGGCATGTACGCAATCGGGGTACCCTATAATGGCCGCTTCGGAAAAGCTTATAGGTTATTTGGTCTTGAAGATTCCAATAGCAATGCCTATAACAGAAATATTGTTCTACATAAATATGACAGCATGCCTTATGATGAACAGGTTGCTCCAATATGTTTAAGCCAGGGCTGCCCAATGGTGAATGTCAAATTCTATGAAAGATTGCAACGTATTATCGATACCTCGCAAAAGCAAATTATCCTGAGCATCTATTATTGATCTTTTCTCTTTTCGGGGTGTTCGACTAAATACAACATCGCCTGGTAAGGGCTTTCCGATGTGATCAGGGATTTTAACCATGCAATAAAGGCCAGCACAAATAGATCTTGGTTTTCCACATCTGCGGCCATAGTATTTACGGTGGTAATGAAAGTCCTATTTTTTACGACGGCAGGATTTTGCAGATACTTTTCAACCAGTCTTAAAAAATGTAAAACCCGACCTTCCCGTACCGTTTCCAGGTATTTTTTGTACCGACGTTTAAAGCTCCTCACACGCGAAAACGCCAAATCAATATTTCCAAACTGAATGTGGATCAAGATCTCCAGCAAACTCTTACGGATCGTCCATAACATGCCCATTTTTCGCTCGTACCAAGCATCTGTCCGAACCATTTTTCCTAATTCTGTCAATGCTAGTTTATCTTGAGATTGCGCCAAAAACATAACCAGACATAATTGCAGGTCAGCAATATCCGTCTCGCTGGATTTCGATGTCGATTGTTGTATTCCTGCACGTAAAAGAGCAAGCGCTTTAACACCCGCACCCATATAATGATAATTTAAAGCCTTTAGCAGATAATACCGTAAATGAAACTGAGCCCGAAGAACAGTCCCCGGAGCACATTCAGCTATCAACTGTTCAAGATAAGCCAAGCTCTCGTGAAATAACCCATTCCGTAAATTGAAATTAGCAAGGTAATACAGGATATGTAGGTAATAAAATAAGTGATGGACCGCATTCGCCTTTTGCCTTGTTATAAATTCGTGGCTTGTCTCCAAAAATGATCTCACCAGGGCATAGTTCTGATGAATTGTCGCATATTCATTGGCGATATTCAAGAGTTGATAAAGCGATTTAAAAGACAACAGTTCCCGTAAGGAAATGTCATACCTGCCGATTGTATCCATCACTAACTTATTTAGATCAACGATCTTACCCTTGAGATGGATATCCTGTAGCTCCACTCTTAGCAACGCATAGGCGATCTGAAATTTTGCTTCTTGCTGTATTTTATGTTGGTTAGTTATCAAGCGATCAATCAGCGGCGCCAGATCAGGACTCCGCTCCAGATAGGCATATTGCAGTCTAACCTGTAGGATTTCATTGAGCAAGCTAAACTGCTCCAGAAGTAAAGCCTTTTGCTCCGCCCGTTGAAGGCATTTAAGTCCTAATTTCATCAAATCATTCTCTAGCAGAAAACGCCCAGCTATAAGTAAACGCAATGCCTCATGAGCCTCGCTATTATCCCTCTCAAATGTTTTATTGGAAATGAACAATAATAGACTGTCATGTAATCTTTTTCTTAAAGCGTGGTAAGCATCTTTATTTTTTGAAGAAGCATAGAGTTTTTTTAGCCCATCTATATCATCAGTTTTTAATATTTCTAACAATTGGATATTCTTGACGTCATTCCGTTTATTTTTCTTCTTTAAAAAACGGTTAAAATCTTTTATATCATTAGTATCCAGAATACCAATAAGCTCTACAATCGAATCCATAGTATAAAATTTAAAGGTATATCAAACTTAATAAATAAAAATATATCATCAGTATTTACTATATATTGATTTTATATACTAGGGCATGCTCTTGATATTTGAATCAACAAATAAAAAAACAACAATAAAAAATTAAAATTATGGAACCGCTAAAAAACATGATTGAAGAAAAAATTTCAAAAAAAGATTCAAACACAAGAAATCCTTTCAAACCGACAGGAGCTTTCATTGGCGCATCGTGGACTGCTTTACTGGTAGGTACTATAGGTTACTGTATCGGTTTATGGAACGCAACGATGGCTTTGAATGAAAAGGGCTATTATTTTACCATTCTATTGTTTGCCTTATTCGCTGTTATCTCCGTTCAGAAAAGTGTCCGAGATAAAGCTGAAGGACTTGCTGTAACCGAACTTTACTATGGATTAAGCTGGTTTGCAACGATTGCCGCGATAGTTTTATTGGTTATCGGCTTGTGGAACGCTGATCTGTTACTTAGCGAAAAAGGATTCTATGCGATGTCCTTTTCTCTAAGCATATTCTCTGCGATAGCCGTTCAGAAGAATACACGAGATGCTAAACTTATTGATGATAATGAAATAAAACTTTAGCGGTTTGCCAATCCTGCGGCCTCTGGTAAACATGCCGCAGGATCTATTGTAAAAAGAATCCTAGGGATGCTTTGAGGTTTTATTATATTTTATATTCCTCGATTTTACGGTATAATGTCGCAACACCAATCTCTAGCAATCGTGCTGCTTCGGCTTTATTCCCATTGGTATGCTGCAGCACACGCTGGATATGTTGTCGTTCCATATGCGCCATAGAAAAACTGGCGGTCAGGGTTTGCTCCGCTTTCAAACCGTTCATTCCAAAAGGAAGGCTTCCTAAATCAAGCTGCCCATCTTCGCTTAAGATGACACTGCGTTCGATCACATTTTTTAATTCACGGATATTGCCGCGCCATGGATTTCGTTCGAGAGCAGCGACAAACTCAGCTGTCATTTTTAAGGGTTTGAGATTCGACTTTACCGCAAAAAAATCAGCATAATACTGCGCCAACAATCGAATGTCCTGAACACGTTCACGTAAGGGGGGTAATTGAATCGTAAAGACCGATAATCTATAGAACAAATCACTTCTAAAATGTTCCGAATCTATTTCAGCTTCAAGATCCCTATTGGTTGCAGCTATAATACGGACATCCACTTTCGTCGGTTTGGAATCACCGACTTTTAAAAATTCGCCGGTCTCCAGTACACGCAAGATTTTGGACTGGAGTTCGATCGCCATCTCCCCGATCTCATCCAAAAAAATAGTGCCCAGATGAGCCTCTTCAAATAAACCACGTTGATCTTTTGTTGCTCCTGTAAATGCTCCGGCCTTATGTCCGAACAGTTCATTTTCCAGCAGATCTTTTGTGAAAGCTGCACAATTAATAGCGACGAAACTGCGCTCCTTTCGAGGACTAGCCTGATGGATTGCTTGTGCAAATACTTCCTTACCCGTCCCGGTCTCTCCCGTTAACAGGACAGTCGTACTGGTTACGGATACCTTTTGTGCAAGTGCGATGGCCGATTTAATCGAAACAGAATTACCTATGATTTTGTGAAATGAAAGTCTATTGCCTAATTGTTTCTCCAACTGCTGTACTCGACGCGCCAGCGCCACCTTCTCACAGGCTTTATAGAGCAAAGGTATAATCTTATTGTTGTCATCACCCTTGGTGATATATTCAAAAGCACCGTTTTTAATCGCCTGAACCCCGTCCGGAATATTACCATAGGCAGTCAATAAGATAATTTCAACAACTGGATGACGTTCTTTAATCAACTTCGCTGTTTCCACACCATTACCATCAGGCAATTTCACATCGCATAATACCACATCGATGTCGAACATATCCAGATTTTTCAAACCAGACCGGATATCATCAGCTTCAATGACTTCAAAGCCCTCCAGGCTGATGATCTTGGCAAGGAGCTTACGAAGCTTCTCTTCGTCATCTATAAGAAGTATTTTATTCAACATGTTTTTTTTCAAAATTACGATTTGTTCGATGCAAACAGCAAGAATTTAGCATTAAAAAGTTACTTGACCGCTTGTCTATTTTATATTTAAAACATGAAGGAATTTGACGATACCTAAAAATAGCATTTTTGAGATTAAAAATAAACTACTATATTTGCAACTCATCCACAAAAAACTGTATGTAAGATCAAGATTCTTTAGAACGTAATAAATACCGCCGATAAATAACTATCGCGTGGTTTGTTTTTTAACATTATAAAGAATTTTGGCATGATTTCATTACAACAGATATCCTATATACATCCGAATAAAGATTTATTGTTTGAAAACATAAGTCTAACAATCAACTCTCACGAGAAAATAGCATTAATTGGCAACAACGGTGTTGGTAAATCAACATTATTGCGCCTTATAGCCGGGGATTTAGCGCCCGCAACCGGGAGTATACATCGTGATACCCGCCCTTTTTATGTTCCACAGATTACCGGACAGTACGATGATCTAACCATCGCAGAGGCTTTAGGAATTGACAAAAAATTGGCTGCTTTTTATGCCATTTTGGAGGGCAATGCTACAGAAGAAAATTTTAATATCCTTCAAGACGACTGGACGCTGGAAGAGCGCTGTCAGGAAGCTTTTAGGTATTGGAATCTGCCCGAAGTTCATTTGACAGGGAAAATGTCTGATCTCAGTGGTGGCCAAAAGGCAAAAGTATTATTGGCGGGAATCCAAATTCATGCATGCGAGCTGATCCTGTTGGATGAACCGAGCAATCATTTGGATATAGACAGTAAAAAACTACTTTATCAATGGCTGCAGGCTTCAAAAAAGACTATTGTGATTGTTAGTCACGACCGTACGCTGCTCAATTTGCTCGAGGACACTTTAGAAATGACTCCGAAGGGTATAAAACGATATGGAGGAAACTATGCTTTTTACGAATCACAAAAACAAATAGAGCGCAATGCCTTGGAGCAGGACATACACCATCAGGAAAAGGCGATCAAAATAGCGAAAGAGAAAGAGAGAGAAACGATTGAAAGACAAAATAGATTGAACAATCGCGGTCAGAAAAAACAGGAAAAAGCAGGCGTGGCCCGTATTATGATGAACACGCTTCGCAATAATGCGGAAAGGAGCACGGCCAAAATCAAAGGCGTTCACCAGGACAAGATTGGAGACCTGAGATCCAATCTGCAGGAACTCCGGGGTACAAAAGCGGCCTTAGATGAAATGAAAATTGATTTAGGAAACAGTAGTTTCCCACGCGGAAAAAGCATGATCAAAGCGACCAAAATCAATTTCAGCTACAATACCACCGAACTTTGGCCGGAAAACATTGACCTGCAGCTATTCAGCGGAGAGCGCATTATTTTACAGGGCAAAAATGGTTCTGGTAAAACCACACTGATCAAAATCCTGTTAGGACATCTTAGTCCCAGTCAGGGCCAGATTGAACGACAGAGATTTAATGCAATCTATCTCGATCAGGAGTACTCACTTATTGACCTCCAATTGAGCGTATATGAACAGGCGCAATCTTATAACAGTGAATCTTTACCTGAACATGATATCAAAATTAGACTCAATCGTTTTTTATTTGGAAAAGATGATTGGGAAAAGCCCTGCAGACTTCTGAGTGGTGGTGAAAAAATGCGTCTGATCCTCTGTTGCCTAACGATTAGGCAACAAGCTCCGGACCTCATCGTTCTGGATGAACCTACAAACAACCTGGATATTCAGAATATTCGTATCCTTACCCAGGCGATTCAGCATTATAAAGGCACGCTCCTTGTTATTTCCCATGATGAAATGTTTCAAAACGATATTGGTATTGACAGGGCTATTAGCTTAAAAAATCAGATAACATAAATTAAAGCGGAGATCTCTACGGCTAATAATATTGGTACTAGGCTGATCTGGGTATGTGCAATCAAACTGGTTTCATTGCAATCGGCACACCTATTTTGTAACAATATCGTATTCTTTATTTGGAATAATGCTAAAACGATAAATTAAATTGAAAAAAAATAAAATTTTATCAATATATTCACGATGATTTTAAACATGAAACAATAACCATCGATTAGTTGAACCTTCCCACAGATATAGATCTCAAAAAACATGTATCTCGCAGGCTTTTCAATTAATTACTCAATTTAATTATGTCAAATTATCAAATTAAAGAGAATCCCGAATTGTTTGACGCTATCGTCGTAGGCTCAGGTGCAGGTGGAGGTATGGCCGGATATATCCTGGCCCACGCGGGCCTTAAAGTATTGATGCTGGAGGCTGGCCCATTTTACGATCCCGCAAAAGATTCGTTACAGCTACGCTGGCCTTGGGAATCCCCCCGCAGAGGAGCTGGTACTACACGACCTTTTGGCGATTTTGACGCAGCTTTTGGTGGCTGGCAACTCGAAGGCGAGCCTTACAGCAAAGTTAGTGGAACTGAATTCGAATGGTTCAGAGCAAGGATGCTTGGTGGTAGAACAAATCACTGGGGCCGTATTTCATTGCGCATGGGCCCCGATGATTTCAAACCAAAAGATGGCATGACCGACGAATGGCCGATCACCTATGATGAAGTCAAGCCATTTTATGATCGTGTCGACCGTATGATTGGTATCTATGGTACAGTCGAGGGTATACATAACGAACCTGATGGTATTTTTATGAAACCTCCGAAGCCGCGTCTTAATGAACTATATATTGCAAAAGGGGCAAAGAAAGCTGGTGTGCCCGTTATTCCGGGAAGGGGTGCAGTACTGACCGAAGTATCCAAGGACATTAAAGACCGCGGCACATGCTTCTACTGTGGCCAATGTGGCCGCGCATGTAAGGTATATGGTGATTTCTCCTCTTCATCCTGCCTGGTAATTCCGGCAATGAAAACAGGGAATCTAAAAGTCATCGACAATGCAATGGTACGGGAAGTACTGACCAACGACGAAGGGTTAGCTACTGGTGTTTCTTATGTTGACACCAAAGATTTACAGGAATATACCGTAAAAGGTAAAACGGTAATTTTAGGAGCTAGCGCCTGTGAAAGTGCCCGGATTATGTTAAATTCAAAATCTAAAGCGCATCCGGGTGGTGTCGGCAACAGCAGCGGCTTAGTCGGCAGATACCTCCACGACTCTACCGGTGCTAGCCTTTCTGGTTATTTACCCCAATTACTTGATCGTAAAAGGTATAATGAAGATGGTGTCGGAAGTGTGCATATCTATTCGCCCTGGTGGGAAGACAATGCTAAATTGAACTTCCCAAGAGGCTACCATATTGAATATGGCGGCGGTCTGCATATGCCCTCCTATGGATTCTTAAACTGGGTACCAAAAGTAAATGACGCTGGTAAAAGCGCTGACGGAAAAACAAAAGCAAAAGGTGGCTATGGCACCGCACTTAAAGAAGATTATCGTAGTTACTATGGTGCCAATGTGGGCATGGCCGGACGTGGCACCGCCCTGGCAAGAAAAGATAACTATTGTGAAATTGACCCCAACCAAGTGGATAAATTTGGGATTCCTGTCCTTCGCTTCAATTACAAATGGGCTAATGAAGAAATCGCTCAGGCCAAACATATGCAAGAAACTTTTCAAGCGATTATGCATGAAATGGGGGCTGTCATCACATCGAAGATCCCTGGGGCTGATACCTTATATGGCTTAGAAGCTCCCGGAAAAATTATTCACGAAGGTGGTACAACAAGAATGGGGAACGATCCAAAAACTTCGGTATTAAACAAATGGGGACAAGCACATGATTGTAAAAACCTCTATGTGGTCGATGCTGGGCCTTTTGTACAACAAGGTGACAAGAACCTTACATGGACAATTCTGGCTTTATCGATGCGTACCGCAGAATATATATTACAGGAAAAGAAAAAATTAAATGGTTAAAGCATGAATAGAAGAGAATCGCTAAAAGCACTGGGCTTTATTGCTGCCGGATCAGGTCTTTTAACCGCAGCTTGTAATTCAAAAGACACTAAAAATACAACAGCCACAAGTGGGGATAAACTCCCCGGCGTCCAGGATTTTGAATATGAACGGACGGCTCGCTTAAAAGAAGAAAAGTTTTTTGATGAACATGAAATGGCAACAATAACAGTTTTAGCCGACATCATTATTCCCAAGGACAGTAAATCAGGTAGCGCCTCCGAGGCGGGAGTTCCGGATTTTATCGAGTTTATTGTAAAGGATTTACCTGACAACAAAATCCCTATGCGTGGTGGATTGCGATGGCTCGATCTCCAGACCAAAAGACGATACGGTAACGTATTTATAAAATGTGACTCAAAGGATCAGCTCGCACTTATTGATGAAATTGCTTATCCTGAACTAGCAAAACCTGAAATGCAACAGGGAGCAGCATTTTTCTCTTTAATGCGCAATCTGACCTCCTCCGGTTTTTATACCAGCGAGATAGGAATCAAAGATATCGGATATGCCGGCAACAAACCCGGTGTATGGAACGGTGTTCCGGACGATGTCCTGAAAGAACATGGTTTTGATCCAAGTAAATTTTTCGGATAAAAGAAAATCCTTTCCAACAAGTTGGAAAGGATTTTCTTTTTTAAACTGCTCACAATATCGTTATGGCAACAGACATTGCTATTATTTTCTTTATTGCACCGGTGTCACTTCGGTTGGTTCCGGAGCCTTGTCAATCAATTCCATGAATTGATCCAGTTTTGGTGTAATAATAATCTGTGTTCTCCGGTTGCGTTGTTTTCCGAGAGCTGTGGAATTGTCGGCAACAGGATTATACTCGCCCCTACCCCCTGCTGTCAATCGCTTCGGATCCACTCCGTACTTCGTCTGTAAAGCCTGAACCACCGAAGAGGCTCTCAATGTACTTAAATCCCAATTGTTTCGGATGTTGGGTTTCGAAATCGGATCAGTATCGGTATTACCTTCAATCAACACTTCATAATCTCTGTAATCTTGGATAATCTTTGCTATTTTGCTTAATGTCAGATCAGCTCGCTCACTGATTTCATAACTACCAGACTTGTATAGCATATTATCTGCAAGTGAAATATAAACGACACCTTTTAATACCTGCACATCCACCTCCTGTAATTCCTCACGACTCAATGACCGCGTTAGGTTATTTGTCAACACTAAATTCAACGAGTCAGACTTGTTCTTGGTCTCAACCAAATGTTTAATGTATTTATTTGAAGCATTAATTTCATCAACAAGTTTGGAAATATTGACATTCCCCTGTGAGTTTTGATTGATACTCTTATCCAAAGAACCTTGTAATGCGGCATATGCTGCTTTAAGATCAGCATTATTTTGCCGTTCCGAAGCTAACTGATCTTCCAAACTCTTAATTCTTGTCCGACTTTCAGTCAATTGAAGTTGACTATCCTGATATTGTGTCTGCAGATTTTTATACTCTGTCTGTAAACCTAGGTATGTCTTTTTACTGACACCACATCCCGTAACAAGTAAACTTGCGGTCAGTATGGATATCGGAAAACCTATATTCTTCATAGCATTCTAATTTTGTAGATGTTGAATTAATTCGTTGAACTAAGATAAAGCAATATCTTAGCCAAAAATACAATACACTACCGAATTAACATCCTTTAACGTCTATTGTCCTAGTTCCTTTAACTCCGCTACAGTGAATATTTGCTCACCTTTCAAATAAGGATTGGCTCCTTTCAAATAATTGTAAATAATAGATTTTGCTTCCTCATTCGGGAGCTTACGAAGATTCTTGACCAAGAAATTTTTATCTTCAATAATATTGTCCTTATAGCCCAAAAAAGAAGGCGCATGGACCTGTACACTCCAACGAATGAATCTGGCTTCAATGTGATTGGGATTATCTTTGATCAATTCCTCCAAATGTTTCTTACCCTCTTTAAATTGCCCAACTTTCTTAAATGGGTTGCCCATGTGTTTTGCTATCAATATCTCATAAGCGGCACGATAGACCTTCTCTGTAGTGGATTTAGCCCCCTCATCAAGCATCTCAAAATTACGTTCACATAAATCCTCATCCTTAACGGCCTCAGCATAATCTTTCCTGATCTTATCAATATTCAGCTGCTGTCCCAATCCAATCTTTGCTATTGTAAATAGAAATACGGTCAATACTATTCGTGTCATCATAATTATAAATCAGGCTTTTTCAAAACATTCTTTTTCCGACTTAAATTACTAAAAAAATCGAATTCAAATATTAATTTTCAATTATCATACCACAAAGCCTAAAACCAGCTGTCATTAGATCACTACAGTTGGCTTTTTCCAAAACGAATTTCTTTCCAATAGGATATTTTTAACGCATTTTTGTACCATGAAAGTAGCACTAAAAACAAGTCCCAAATGGTTAAAAATATGTCTATCCGTTCTTTTGGGAATTCTATTGGGCTGTCTATTGGGCGAACTGGTTTTCAAGCTTTTACAGTCTTAATCCGGATCAGACCGAACGAAGGAAAAGTTCTGCAGCTTCCTGCCTCTTCGAAAGAAATCTTGTCTTCATTCTTGCTTAAAATAGAATTATTTTTAGTATATTGCTTATACCAATATAAATTTAAAGCGAGCTATGGAGACAAAAGCGGAGTATCAGATTTGGGACACTATCGTCAATAGTGCAAAAACTAAATTCGATTATAAGCATATTCGTGCTATGTTCAAAAAGGAAGATGACGAAATAACCGATAAATTTCTATTCCATATTATTGCCGGATTTGCCTGTGGAGAAAACCACCAGACCATTTCAACAAACTTGTTCAATGAATTGCAAAGCATCCATTTTGAATGCAATGAACAACAGATTGATAAGTTCATTTCAGATAAACATGTTAAATTTAGTCCTGAAATCTACGCGACCTACCTCGCATTTTCTATGCTAGAAGATGGCGAGGATATTGATAATATTACCGAGGTCATTGACAATCTATTACAAATAGATAAATAATATTTTTTAGAGCTGTCGTTTAATTTTGGCTAAAAACTTATATTCGTATACAAATTACGCCTAAGTTATGCGCCATTTTTTAACGCTGTTTTTAATATTTTGTTTTTGTCCGAACATCTTCGGACAGAATTTCGATTTTGGTAAAATAGGTATCTCAGATTTCTCTACTACGCCACTGGATAGCAATGCCAATGCCATTGTCCTAAAAGAATTTGGACAAAGCTCTGTGTTCGTCGATGATTATGATCATCGGATCAAATTAATGCATGAATACCATGTGCTTATCCGTATCAATAATAAAGAAGGATTTAAAAAAGCTAATTTCGAAATACCGTCATACAAAAGAGGAAGTTATATCCGTGACTACCTGGACGAATTAAAGGCTGTTACCTACAATTTAGAGAATGGACAGATCCGCCAAACCGAACTTGAAAGTAAAAAGGTTTTTAAAGAAAATTACTCCACTTACCTCGATCTAAATAAATTCACACTCCCTAATATTAAAGAAGGATCCATCATAGAAGTCTCTTATCTTACACTCGAACAGGATTTATTTAATTTTAAGACATGGGAATTTCAGGATGATATTCCTAAATTACAAAGCCAGTATATTGCTGTCATCCCCGCATCTTTTACCTATAATGTGGTGCTTCGTGGCCCGTATAAGCTTGCTGACCAAAAAGGGGACGTTTTAAAGGAACATCTCTTTTTGGATGGCATCAGAATGGATTGTTCAAAGCTGACCTATGTAATGAATAATATTCCGGCGTTTGTTGAAGAAGACTTTATGACTTCTCCCAAAAATTTCAAGTCTGCCATATATTATGAACTAGAATCGATATTCTATCCAAGCACTGGCGTCAAAAAAACATTTAGTAAGGCATGGAAAGATGTTGACACGGAATTAATGAATGAAAAGACTTTTGGTGGTCAACTAAAGAAGACTGATCTATTCAAAACTACTTTACTGACACTTTTATCGCCAAATGATTCAAAATTGATCAAAGCAAACAAAATCTACGACTATATAAAAAAACAGATAAAATGGAACAATTATTTAGGAAAGTATGCTGAACTGGGAATTGAAAAGGCTTTGGAAAAAAGGACTGGTAATATTGCTGATATCAATTTGTCCCTAATCACAGCCTTGCAAGCAGCAGATTTAGATGCTTATCCGATTATTTTATCTACCAGACGAAATGGTAACCCCAATTCGTTATTTCCCGTATTATCTGATTTTGATTACGTAATCGCCTGTGTGGACATCGATGGAATCAAATACAAATTGGACGCATCGAATAGCTATCTTCCGTTTGGCTCATTGCCCCTGCAATGTCTCAATGAACGTGGCCGTATCATATATTCCAAAAAAAGTTCAGATTGGTTTCCCTTGGCCGCAGAGGAAATTTCCGAACAATATTATACCCTGACTGGTGTATTGAATGATCAAAACCAGATCAAAGGTACACTTATCATTAGCAGTAATGGCAATAAAGCACTCTTAAAAAGACAGCATATCGCCAAATTCAACTCGCTTGAAGAATATTGGGAAAAACTGGATGAAGAAATGCCTAACGTTAGTTTTACGAATGCCAAAATTGAACATCTTGAAGAGCTTGATCAACCACTGAACGAAACGTTTGAGATTACACTGGAAGTTAATAGACAACCCGAAAGCAACCTTTTATCACTTGCTCCTAATGTCATTGATCGCATCTCTTATAATCCGTTCAAAATTCAGGACCGCACTTATCCTGTAGATATGGGATTTAAATCTAAACTTCAATACAATATCCAATTGGAGATCCCAGAACAATACGAAGTAACCGATAAACCACAAAATGTATCACTGGCCCTGCCGGAATCCGCAGCAAAATATAAATATATATCACAGCGCAATGGCACTAAGCTAGAAGTGATGGCTAGTCTCAACTTTAATAAACCAATATTTACAGTTGATGAATATTTCTCATTAAAAGAACTTTACTCACGCATTATACAACAGCAAAAATTAGACATTAGATTAACCTCAAAAAAATGAAAACCGTATTTGCCTATTTAACTTATTTCTTGATCCCAATTACTGCTATTGGTCAAGAAAACTACGATATAGCCCAGATTCCGAGCACACTCAAAAGCCGTGCAGTAGCAACTGTTAGAAATGACAAAACAGTTGTGGAAGTAAAATCACCAGAGCAGGTCATGGAAACGGTCACACGTGTCATTACTGTTTATAATAAAAATGGGGATTACTATGCAGCCCTTCCAATACATTATAATAGATCAAATGAAATCAAAAGCATCAAAGGAGCTATTTACAATGAGATGGGGATATTGCAGAAAAAAATAGCAACCAAGGATTTTAAAGATGTAAGTGCTGTCGACAATAGTACAATGTTTGCTGATTCAAGGATGAAGGTCTATATCCCCGATTATCATAGCTACCCCTATACCGTTGAGTATCAATACGAAGTAAGGCATAAACAAAACTTAATCATTCCCTCATGGACTCCTGAAGTTTCAAACAATGTATCTGTTGAAAAAAGCAGCTATCAATTTATAAGTCCAATCGGCAGTGAATTCCGGGTTGAGTCAAAAAACTACAAAGGTAATATCAAAGAAGAGAAAACCGATAAAACCATAAGTAAAACCTGGAGTGCGGAACAAATTCCAGCTAAAAAAGAAGAGTCTTATAGTCCCAATCCTAACCTGAAGAGAATAAGTTTATTAATCGTTCCTAAAAACTTTGTCTATTATGGAAAAGAAGGCAACTTTAACGATTGGAAAGAGTATGGCGACTGGTTTACAACCAAATTATTGAGCAAAAAACAAGATCTTACTGAAGCCTCAAAACAGAAATTCATTGCACTTACAAAGAATGCTTCATCGGATCGCGAAAAAGCCAAGATCCTTTACGATTATCTGCAAAAAAACACGAGATACATCAGTATACAAATTGGAATTGGTGGACTTGAACCTTTTCCGGCATCTGAGGTTGACCGTTTAGGTTATGGCGACTGCAAAGCCTTGGTCAATTATATGGGAAGCATGTTATCTGCTGTAGGTATACCTTCTTACTATTGTATGGTCGAAGCAGGTAAGCGTAAGGAAAACTTTCATAAAACCTTTGCAAATGTGCAGGATGGCAACCATGCGATCCTATGCCTACCATTCAAAAATGATACCACCTGGCTAGAGTGTACCAGCCAGAATCTACCTTTTGGATTCCTGAGCAATTTTACGGATGACAGAGATGTCATTGCCTGTACCGAAAATGGTGGTGTAATTATGCATACCCCAAAATATAGCAATTCAACCAACCTCCAGGTTCGTAACGCCGATCTCAGTCTCTCCGATGATGGCAGCATAAAAGGTTCGTTAAACACAAAGTTTTATGGGACACAATATGAGAATCATATGGAAATTCTTTTGGCGAGCAATAATGAAAAAACAAAGCTGCTAGCAGAGTACTATAATATCGATAACATCAATTTTGAACAGGTTAAATATACGGAGCACAAAGAACACAATCCATTCGTTGAAGAGCTCCTCTCCATTTCCATTAAGAACTACGCTGTAAAAAATGGAAATAAGATGCTGATTCAACCAAATATATTCAACACACAATCCAGCATATCCGAGAATAAGAACCGTACGGAAGATATTTTTATTGAAAGAGGATTTGTGGATATTGACAGCATAAGCATCACACTGCCAGAAAACATCGTAAAGAAAATAACCCCAGAGCAGAAGGTCATTGAAAAACCTTTTGGAAAATATGAATTTAAATCGGAGATAAAAGGGAATAAACTATTCACCTATCGAAAATTAGAGCTCTTTGAAGGGAATTATCCGGCGAGTAATTATGAAGACTTCTTTCAATTTCATAAGGAAGTAAGCAGTTCCGATAAAGGACGTTATAATCTGAGCCTATTGTAGTATTATCCTAAAATATTTACCAGAATATGAAACTTGTCAAACAATCGGATAAAGCAATTATTGTATATTAGCCAAATGACAGAATATGCAGCAATTTTTGATATGGACGGAGTAATAAGCCATACAAATCCTTTTCACGCTGAAGCATTCAGAGCTTTTTTTAAAAACCATAACGTCCAGCAAGCTACTGAAGAAGAATTCGAACAGCATATGTATGGCAAACACAACAGCTATATTATGCAACATTTTTTTAAACGTCCAATCTCTCCTGAGGAATTGCGTACCCTGGAATTTGAGAAAGAACAACTGTTTAGGGTAATCTATAAGGAACATGTTGCACCGATCAAGGGCTTAATTGAGTTTTTGAAGGACTTAAAAGACAAAGGCTTCAAACTTGCAGTAGCAACTTCCGCCCCAAAAGAAAATATGGACTTGATTTTGGATGAATTAAAGATCCGGGATCTTTTCTCTTCCACCTTGAGCAGTGAAGATGTCAAATTGCACAAACCGCATCCTGAAGTTTACCTGAAATCAGCGGAAAATCTGGCGATGCCGATTGAAAGATGCATTGTATTTGAAGATTCTTTTTCCGGGATTACAGCAGCTCAAAATGCAGGAATGAAGGTTGTTGCCGTACTATCGACCCATAAAAAAGCGGATCTTCCCCCGAGCGATATCTATATCAAAAACTACACAGAAATTTCAGTTGCGAATGTGAAAGCTATACTGCACTAAAAGAAGCCGGCCAGAAAATGATCGATTGACATCAGGATCCATATAACCTTGTTTCTTCAATTGAATACAGCGGAATTATGGCAAAATATTAACAAAAAATAAGGGCTTCTTTAGAAAGCCCTTATTTTTTGTTAATCTCTTTTGAGACCAAATTTTTCGATCTTACTATAGAGATGACTCCGTTGTATATCCAGGTCATCCGCAGTTTTGGAAACATTCCAGTTATTTTTTTCCAATTTATATTTTATAAATTCTTTTTCTGCATGATCTTTATAGTCCTGAAATGAATCAAACGCATCCATATCCAGTCCGTAATTTACCGTACCTCTCTCATGAGCAATTCCATTGACAGGTTCACGCGAAGGATTAGCAAATGCAATAACATCCTTATCGGTAATCGATTTATCACTCAAAATAATCAACCGCTCGATCATGTTACGCAATTCACGTATATTTCCGGTCCAAGGCAGATTACTTAATTCTTTCATTGCAGCACTTGTAATTTCTTTAACAGGAATACCATATTCCATACAGATTTCCTCACAAAAGTTTGTTGAAAGTAAGGGGATATCATCGACACGATCTATTAATGCGGGCACATGGATCAAAATCACCGAGAGACGATGGTATAAGTCCATTCTAAAATTGCCGTCTTCAATTTCCTTTAGCAGATCTTTATTGGTGGCAGCGACAACACGTACATTGACATCAATTTCCTTGTCTCCGCCAACCCGGGTGATTTTATGCTCCTGTAAAGCGCGTAACACCTTGGCCTGAGCAGAAAGGCTCATATCACCTATCTCATCCAAAAACAGTGTTCCACCATTAGCCTGTTCAAATTTACCGATACGTTGTTTTATTGCCGAAGTAAAGGAGCCCTTTTCGTGGCCAAATAATTCCGATTCAATCAATTCAGAAGGAATAGCAGCACAGTTAACTTCAATCAAAGGCGCTTGTGAACGATTTGATTTTTCGTGCAGCCAACGGGCCACAAGTTCTTTACCCGAACCATTCGCTCCGGTAATCAATACTCTTGCTTCTGTTGGAGCAACGCGATCGATCGTCTCCTTGATACGTTTTATTGCTCCCGATTCCCCTAATATATCTTTGGTTTTGGAACTACTGACCTTGCGTTTTAAAACTTTGGTCTCGGTGACAAGAGAACTTTTGTCCAAGGCATTCCGGACCGTAATCAGTAACCGGTTTAGGTCCAACGGTTTTTCCAAAAAGTCAAAAGCTCCTTTTTTTGCCGCTTCAACGGCAGTTTCAATCGTTCCATGTCCAGAGATCATGATAAAAGGAATATCTGGACTGCTCTGATGTGCTTCAGACAACACCTCCATTCCGTCCATGTTGTTCATCTTGATGTCACACAGAACCAAGTTGACCTTCTCCTTTTTTAAAATATCCAATCCATCGCGACCATTGTCAACATCTAAAATCGTATAATCTTCATATTCTAAGATATCACGCAAAGAACTTCTGATGGCGCGTTCATCGTCAATGATTAAAATTGTACTCATAAATTCAGCGTTATGCTATTTTCAATTATGGATATCAATATAAGGTTTTTTTAGCAATTAGCGAAAAAGAAGCAAACCTTGTAAGCCGGGTTCTGTAGACCACCGAAGTGGAATTTCTATCATTTATCTAGATTTGCCATCACTGACAAACTCAATCAACCTACCCATTGCGAATTCCAATAAATTGAAAGAAGACGAGCAGCCTTCGGGTTTCGCAACCTATTTGGTCTTTCAACACACGAGGTTTACCGTAATGTATGTTACCATACAAGACCGTAAGCTCTTACCTTACGTTTTCACCCTTACTCCGAAAAGCGGTATATTTTCTGTGGCACTTTCTGTCTGCTATTTTATATAACATCCTTCCCGTTAGGAAGCGTGTCGCTCTATGTTGCCCGGACTTTCCTCTCCTCCCTATAAGAGCAGCGATAGAACCAGTTTGCTTCTGCGCAAAAGTAGCGATTTTCCTTGGATAAACAGCCAATTTCTTTATAATTTCGATGAAGCTGCGCCTAAGACCCCAGGCATAATAAAAATTACGCAATACTCCTGCGTAGATAACATAAAGTTTTGTATTTTCATCTAAACTTGTACCGACAACTTATGGCATTAAACAAACTTGCACTGATCCGCTACAAAACAATAGATAATTGCCTGCGCTTAAGACACCGCAAATGGACTTTGGAAGACCTCATGGAAAAAGTTTCCGATGCGCTTTATGAATTTGAAGGTATTAAAAATGGCATAAGTAAACGTACTGTGCAAGGTGATATACAGTTGATGAGAAGCAATAAACTGGGATATAATGCCCCTATCGTTGTTACACATCGCAAGTTTTATACCTACGAAGACCCAAACTATAGTATAAGCAACTCCCCTATTTCGGTTGGCGATATGCAAAAAATGAAGGAAGCTGTAGAGGTCTTAAAACATGTAAGTGGCTTTTCAAGCTTTGATGAAATGAGCGATATTGTCGCACGTCTCGAAGATAGCATCCACACTAAAAAGGACAATCAACCCTCCATTATCCAAATGGAAAGCAATAATCTTCTGAAGGGCTTATCATTTATAAGTCAGCTCCATCAGGCAATTCGCGAAAAAACACCACTTCTTATAGGTTATCAATCCTTTAAAGCACAGCAAAAACAAGATCTGGTATTCTCCCCCTACCTTTTAAAAGAATATCGTAATCGCTGGTTTCTCATCGGCCACCACAGAAAAAATGAGGGCTTGATGACACTTGCCTTAGATCGAATTGATACAATCGAGGAAATGGGCAAAAATTCATATATAAACTATACGGGAATAGATTTTGAACGATATTTTGCCGATACCATCGGTGTGACGAAAACACAGAAAGACCGTGGCCAACGTGTTATCCTGGAAATCAATGCAAGAAATGCGCCTTATGTAGAAACAAAGCCCCTACATTCTTCCCAGCAGATTTTAGACAAAAAGGAAGATGGATCAATTTTAGTCCGCATTGATGTAGTCCTTAATTTTGAGTTGGAAAGGGAAATTTTAGGCTTCGGTGAAGCGATCAAGGTAGTTGCCCCACGCAATTTACAGAACCGGATAAAACAGCGGTTGACCGCAGCATCTCAGCTATATCTCGATCAATCAAAAAAAAATCCCGATACCTTATAGAAATACATTTTTTTCATTCTTCTTTCGGTAAAGGTCTGGATCTGAGATTCACAATAGGACAAAGGAATTACCTGCTCAAAGGGATTCTAAATAGCTTGTGCGATTGCATAACCACTAGCCCAAGCCCATTGGAAATTATACCCACCAAGCCAACCGGTCACATCAACAGCCTCACCTCCGAAATAAAGACCTGGTATTTTCTTCGACTCTAATGTCTTACCGTGCAACTCTTTCGTCGAAACACCGCCCCGCATTACCTCCGCTTTATCATAGCCCTTATCACCCGCCGGTCTGACCTTAAAGCGATGAATAGTATCTACGATCAACTTAGCATCTGCTTTGCTCAAAGATGCAATTTTGATATCCAATGCCAGGAACTTACCCAGCGCATCCACCAGCTTCCGGCTAAAATAATCATTTAGCAATTGGGATACCATTCGTTTTCCGCCCTGCTGCCGCTCTTCTTTGATCAACTGTTCAAGATTAAATTTTGGAAGCAGATCTATTATGATCTCCTGCCCCGGACTCCAATAACTTGATATCTGGAGTATTGCCGGACCGCTCAATCCCCAATGTGTAAATAAGATATTCTCTTCAAAAGCGATGTTTGCTGTAGAGACTTTTGAGAACACTGAATTACCAGCGAGAGAGCTATACCAATCGGCATCTTTACCTGTAATTGTTAAGGGCACCAGTGCCGGGGCAGTCTTCACAATTTCTAGCTCAAACTGTTTTGCCACACGTAAAGCAAAATCAGATGCACCTAGCTTTTGAACCGGTAGTCCGCCTGAGGCAATAACCAGCTTTTTAGTTTCATACTGATACTCCCCTTTCGAATGCTCTGCCTTTACGATAAATCCGTTACCACGCTTTTCCACCGATTTCACAAGCATATTAAGCGCAATATCCTGCTCGGTTTCATAAAGAATTTTTGAAAACACCGCAACGATATCCTTCGCTTTATTGGTTTCCGGGAATAACTGCCCTAAGGTTTTTTCCTGTCCTTTAATACCGTATGCTTCGAAAAAATCGATGGTATCGTCGACTGTCCATTGCTTAAAAATACCATGTAAGAAATCGGGGTTTTCAGAGATGAAATTAGCGATCGTCGTCCCGGTATTTGTATAATTGCATCTTCCACCTCCTGAAATCAATATTTTTGCACCTACTTTATCATTACGTTCCAATAACAATGTTTTCTTGCCCAGCAGTCCTGCCTGTGCAGCGCACATAAGACCACAGGCACCAGCACCAATGATAATCGCGTCGTATGTCTTCACCGTCTGATATTAATAAGCTATCAATTGACCATCAACCGGAACAACGCGCCGCTCCTGTTGACTCTGATAACCGAGTTCGATAATGCGAATTACGTCCCGTGCCTGGTCTGCCGAAGTTAGTAAGGTCGCTTGACCTAAAATAGTATCCGCAACATTTTGATAAAAGTCAGGATAAGATCCACGTTCCGACACAATGATCTCCTCTACGTCCTGGCCATTTTCAACAATGTTCAGTTTACCATAAATGCTTGGATCTTCCATTCCCCAATTGGGGTCCTCATCCGGAAACTTACCGTCCCGCAGCAAGGCTTCTTGGGGGTCAACGCCATTTTTCACAAAATTGCCGTTCATGCCAAAAACACGATACCGTGAGGTCGGTTCTTTCGCAAGCATTGATCCTTTTAAAGAGACTCTCAAGTTGTCATAGTACAGGATACATTCAAAATTATCGATGGTTTTGGCATGATCACGTTGTATCGCAAGGTCTGCAAATACCGCATCTGGCCTTCCGAATAACTGTAAAGCCTGGTCGATAAGGTGCGATCCTAAATCATAAAATATACCTGATCCGGGTAAATTTTCCTCACGCCATGCATTTGGCCGCAAATAATTCCGGAAGCGGTCAAATCTCGTTTCCAAATTTACGATCCTTCCCAGTCGTCCACCTTTTATGATTTTCGCGAGTGTACGGAAATCCGAAGTAAATCTCAGATTATGATAAGGAGCAAGCACCAGGTTCTTTTCCTTAGCGAGCGCAATTAACTCATCAGCCTGTTCGACCGTATTTGTGAAAGGTTTTTCTACGACAACATGTTTCCCTACTTCCAAAGCCCTTTTTGCGAGAGGATAGTGCATATCATTAGAAGTTGCAACCACGACCAGCTCGATCGATTGATCGGCAAAAATCTCATCAGCGGACAATGCAATTTCCGCATGCGGAAAACGTTCTTTCAAAAGCGCTTGTTGCTCCGCCTTGCGTGCAGTAACTTTTACAAGTTCCAAAGCTGCAATCGAACGCATAACAGGGGCATGAAAAACCTGCCCCGAAATACCAAAGCCTATAAGGCCAACTCGAATCTTCCTCATCGCTTTACATTCTTTCTGGCACAGAAATACCCAACAGCTCCATCCCCTTGGCGATAACTTTCGCTGCCGCAGCAGATAGATGCAACCTAAAATTCTTTACGTCATCGGCTTCGGCTTTCAATATGCTCTCTTCGTGATAAAATTTATTATATAACTTGGCAACCTCGTAAATATAATTTGCCAATTGTGCTGGGCTAAATTCCTGTGCAGATGCTTCAATCGTTTCGGGAAATGCTCCCAACTGCTGAATCAGGTCACGTTCGTAAGGCGAGATGGACGTCAGCACCGAAACGGGGCTATTGCTATCAAATCCAGCCTTACTCAAGACAGACTTGATACGCGCATGTGTGTATTGAATAAAAGGTCCGGTATGCCCCTGAAAATCTACCGATTCGTTTGGATCAAACAATAGGCGTTTCTTCGGATCTACTTTCAATAAAAAGTATTTCAATGCCCCCATCCCGATCGTATTGTAAAGTTCAGCCTTTGCCTCTTCGGCCAGACCTTCTGTTTTCCCAAGTTCTTCCGTACGTTCTTGCGCCGTTTTAAGCATTTCAGCCATTAAATCATCAGCATCCACGACAGTTCCTTCACGGGATTTCATTTTACCGGAAGGTAAATCAACCATCCCATAAGATAAGTGGAACAATCCGTCTGCCCAGGACTTGCCTAATTTTTTGAGGATCAAAAATAATACCTTGAAATGGTAATCCTGTTCGTTACCCACAACATAAATAGATTCACTCATCTTGAACTCGTCATATTTAAGCTGTGCGGTACCCAAATCCTGTGTAATATAAACCGAAGTACCATCGCCACGGAGAACCAATTTCTGATCCAAGCCCTCATCTGTCAGATCTATCCAGACTGAATTATCCTCTTTCTTAAAGAAAACACCTTTGTCAAGCCCTTCCTGAATAATATCTTTACCTAACAGATAGGTATCGGATTCGTAATAATATTTATCAAAGTTTACGCCCAATTGCTTATAGGTTTTTTCAAAACCAGCATATACCCAACTGTTCATGGTCTTCCAAAGGCTAATAACCTCTTGGTCTCCTGCTTCCCACTTTTGAAGCATAGACTGTGCTTCTTTCATCAGTGGCGCATTCTTTTTTGCTTCATCTTCCGACTGACCTTCAGCTTTCAGTACCTCTATCTCTTTTTTATATTCTTTATCGAAAACCACATAATATTTCCCCACAAGATGATCGCCTTTCATTCCGGTAGATTCAGGTGTTTCTCCGGCACCGAATTTCTGCCAGGCAAGCATGGATTTACAAATATGGATACCACGATCGTTGACTAGATTTGCCTTGATCACTTCATAACCATAGGCTTTCAGAATTTCAGCAACAGAATAGCCTAATAGATTATTTCGGATATGCCCCAAATGCAGTGGCTTATTTGTGTTGGGCGAAGAATATTCAACCATCAATTTCTTTCCGTTCGCCGGAAAGACACCAAAATCTTTGGCAACAATCGTTTCATTCAACAAGGAAACCCAGTAGTCATCGGAAAGCACGATATTCAAAAAACCTTTTATCACGTTGAAGTCCGAGATTTCGGCAATATGTTGTTGCAAGTAGGCGCCGATCTCTTTACCTGTTTGCTCCGGAGAAGATTTCGAAAAGCGGGTTACCGGAAAAGTTACGATGGTAATTTGCCCTTCAAACTCCTTCCGGGTCGCCTGTAAAGCAATTTGATGTTCTAAAATATCTGCATTATAAAGCGTTTTAACAGCCTGTACAGTGACTTCAACAAGTCGCCTTTGAATAGAATTTGCCATTTAATGATTTTGTAAATTTTACAACTTCCTGATAGTGAACTGGAAATAAATAACATTCCTTATTTAGGTATTCACCATTAAAGTATATCTTTGCAAAAATAATAAAAAATGCAGAGCTATCAGGAATTTCTTGACTTAAGTGTTGGTTTTCCGCAAGACGGATTCGAAATCATCGACGACGAATTGTATTTCCACGATTTGAATTTAATGGAAATGATAGAAACGTACGGCACGCCGTTACGTTTTACTTATTTGCCTATCGTCAGCAAAAAAATTCAACAAGCGAAAATCCTGTTTCAGACCGCTATTCTGAAGCACAACTATCGCGGAACTTACAAATACTGTTATTGTACCAAATCCTCTCATTTCAAGCATATCGTAGAAGAGGCCTTGAAAAATGACATCCACCTTGAAACTTCGTCTGCATTTGACATGCCGATGATTGACTCACTGGAGAGACAGGGTACCGTTACAAAAGACATTACAGTCATCTGTAATGGATTTAAGACCTACCAGTACAAGCAGTATATTGTGGATATGATCCATGATGGATATAAAAATATTATCCCCGTATTGGACAACAAAGAAGAATTCAACCTATACGACGATGAAATTGAATTGGACGAACCCTGTGCACTCGGGATCCGCATAGCATCGGAAGAACAGCCTGATTCTCAATTTTATACATCAAGACTGGGCATTCGTCAAGAAGATGTTGTGGAATTCTACAACAACAAAATTGCTGACAACCCCAACTTCAAAGTAAAACTGCTTCATTTCTTTATCAATTCGGGGATTTCAGACACACCATATTACTGGAATGAGCTGGAGAAATATGTAACCCTCTATTGTAAATTTAAAAAGATAAACCCTGATCTAGACACCTTGGATATCGGTGGCGGCATGCCTTTTAAAGATTCATTGGTACACGATTTTGATTATGAGTATATGGTCAACGAAATCGTCAACCGGATCAAACAAATCTGTGCACACCACGAAGTGATGGAACCAGATATTATTACAGAATTTGGCAAATATACCGTTGCTGAAGCATCAGGTATCCTATACAAAGTATTGGGACGTAAACAACAAAATGACCGCGAACGCTGGTTTATGATTGATGGATCTTTCATAACAAACCTACCAGACGTTTGGGCGTTAAACCAAAAGTACATTCTATTACCAATCAACAATTGGGATTCGGAATACGAACGCGTCAACTTGGGCGGAATCACCTGTGATGGTCAGGATTATTATAATCAGGAAGCACATATGAACTCTGTTTTTATGCCTAAAACACGTAAAGTACAGTATCTAGGATTCTTCCATACGGGTGCTTATCAAGATGTATTGAGTGGCTACGGAGGAATTCATCACTGTTTACTTCCTTCACCAAAACATGTTTTGGTACGCCGAAATAGAGATGAGACGTTCAATTATGAGGTATTTGGCGAAGAGCAAAACTCCAAACAGGTAATGAAATTACTGGGCTATCAATAATGTAACCTACATAACGAAATAACGCGCTCAATTGCACGATTTTTTCTGAATGAAAGCCCGCTAAGAAACCAGAAGGAAGGTCTCGATCTTTAAGATCGGGACCTTTTCTTTTTTAACAGGTTTCATACTTTTCTATCGCTTATATTTCAATCTAAAAACCAGCTTCCTACTCTTTATAAATCGCCATAACGGACGGTAGAATATTTCTTATCATATTATCTATTAATAGGGGCTTTATACGGACCTAATAGGGACCTCATTCGGACCTCATTCGGATAAAACCGTATAAAGTACGTTTAAACTTCGAATAATGTTCCCTCTAAACTAGGGCTAATAATGAGGTTGCCTCCCAAACTCCCCGACTCAAACCCACAACTAATCACGAAATCTAAGGCAGGAAATTTCTCCGATCTAACAGTTTGCCACAAAATAAAGCAGGCCCCTTAGTTAGGGGCCTGCTCGTCTTTTTTTATGATGATTTCTTAAAGAATTTCAGCTTCGTTTTTTTTATTTTGCTATCCAGGTCTTGAAAAAAGACAGCACTTTTTCCTCATCGTAACTTTTTCCTTTCTCCAAACTACCGCTCTCCTGTACATGAAGCGTCTTTCCATTCTTATCCAATACAATAAAAAACGGATAACCTAATTTACTTCCTTCAGGTGCATACTTTTGAAAAACCGCTTCGTTTTTATTTTCTTTCGAATAGTTTAGGTGATAATAAAGGAAACGACTTTTCAGCAATTTGTCTACGCTTGCTGTTTTATGGATATAATCATTAAATCGCAGGCACCATACACACCAATTCCCTCCAGCCTGAATAATAATATTCTTTTTTTCCTTCTTAGCCAATTGCAGCAAACCATCGATATCTTTCTGCGCATCTGCCTCCGGGTTGTAAGGCTTGACCAGTTCATCCTGAGTTTTTGAAACCTCTTGGGCGACAACAGGTGAATGCACAAATTGGCTTCCCAAAAATACAGCTATTCCCAAAAACAATAATTTAATCCTTCTCATTTTCCAACAAATTATTTATGTGATTTAAAAATACAAAATCATTTTCCCAAACCAAAAACATAAGCCTACTATATTGGTTAAACACTATATAAAAAATATTTATCACAACAACACGCATATATACCAGCCACAATAAAGAAAATACCAATCTTTTTAAACTTTCAAAAGAACAAATGCTTTATCGAAAAACAAGACAAACATAAACAAACAAAAGAAAAGAAAACAAAAGAAAACACTAATTGTTTTCAAATATTTTTTTCAAAAAATTCCTTTATAATCTCATAAATATACTATAACTTAGTATTAATTGGTTACATCGACATAGAAAAAGGATAGCACCTTTGGACCAAAAACGAAACAAAATGAAACAAGAAGAATTCAAAAGGTCAAAATTAATAGAAAGAATAAAGGACACAAGTGAATGGGATGTTATCGTCATAGGTGGCGGAGCGAGCGGTTTAGGTGTCGCATTGGATGCATTGAGCAGAGGATTCAAAACAATATTATTGGAGCAGGTTGATTTTGCCAAAGGTACATCCAGCAAAGCAACCAAGCTGGTGCATGGTGGAGTACGTTACCTCGCTCAGGGAGATATTGCACTGGTTAAGGAAGCGCTTCACGAAAGAGGTCTATTACAGCGCAACGCCCCACATTTAGTCAAAAATCAATCTTTTATCATCCCGAATTACAGCTGGTTTGACGGCCCTTTCTACACAATTGGCATGAAGATATACGATTTCCTTGCGGGCAGACTGAGCCTAGGAAAATCCATACACATCAACAAGGAAGAAACACTACGGCGAATCAGTACCGTGAGAAAAAAGGGCTTATATGGTGGAGTTGTCTACCAAGATGGTCAATTTGACGATTCGAGACTAGCAGTAAATGTAGCGCAGACCTGCATCCAAATGGGTGGCGTCGCCCTTAATTATATGCGGGTCACCAATCTCACCAAAAACAATAACGGTAAGGTCAACGGTGTTATTGCCCAGGATACCGACACCGGAGAAGTTTTCACCATTCAGGGGAAAGCCATTATCAACGCAACCGGAATCTTTGTCGATGATATACTTAAGATGGACAAACCCGAAGCCAAACAAATGGTCAGACCGAGCCAAGGTGTTCACCTTGTTTTCGATAAATCGTTCCTCCCCGGAGATGATGCAATCATGATACCGAAGACAGATGATGGCCGCGTCCTCTTTTTGGTTCCATGGCACAATCGTGTCATAGCTGGAACTACAGATACACCGATCGACGAACATAGCTTAGAACCGATAGCGCTAGAAAAAGAAATTGAATTTATCTTAAAAACAGCAGGCCGTTACCTTACAAAACAACCAACACGTCAGGATGCACTTGCTGTATTTGCCGGTCTTAGACCCTTGGCCGCCCCAACGGGAAACTCGAATAAGACCAAAGAAATTTCCCGAAGCCATAAAGTAATTGTCAGTGAATCAAATTTGCTGACGCTGACGGGCGGAAAATGGACTACCTTTCGAAGAATGGGACAAGACACCGTTGATAAAGCAATTAAAATTGGCTGTCTACCCAAAAAGGAAAGCAAATCGGCCACACAGAAAATCTATAGCGCTATTCCCACAAACGACCGAAGTAACCACATGTATATTTACGGTTCCGACCAAGAAGCGATACATGCGCTTGCACAAGAAAATCCGCAATGGGGTGAAAAATTAGTCGAACATTTGGAATTTAAAAAAGCAGAGGTCGTTTGGGCCGTTCGCAACGAACTCGCCCAGACCGTGGAAGATGTGCTTTCACGCCGTGTACGCATCCTATTTCTTGATGCCAAAGCGGCAATTACAGCCGCCCCCGAAGTCGCTAAAATACTTGCTCAGGAATTAGGCAAAGATGAAAACTGGCAAAAAAGTCAGCTAGAAAATTTTCAAAAAGTCGCAAAAAACTATATCTTAAACTAATATAAATAACCCGCAGTAATCAATTATGGAACAACAATACATCTTGGCGATGGATCAAGGCACAACGAGCTCCAGAGCCATTATTTTTGATAAGGACAGAAATATCGTTTCAATTGCGCAAAAAGAATTCACACAAATCTTTCCGCAGCCAGGATGGGTTGAACACGACCCGCATGAAATCTGGTCCACGCAAGCCGGTGTAACTGCCGAAGCTACAACCAAAGCTGGACTGAATGGTAAAAACATTGCGGCCATCGGTATAACCAATCAACGGGAAACCGTAGTTGTATGGGAAAAAGAAAGCGGCAGACCGATCTACAATGCCATTGTATGGCAAGATAAGCGCACAGCGGATTACTGTGACGAACTCCGCCAATCTAACAAACACAAAATGATCCAAGAAAAAACAGGTCTTATCCTAGATCCTTATTTTTCAGCAACCAAAATAAAATGGATTCTTGATCATGTGGACGGAGCCAGAGAGAAAGCAAAAAATGGAGAGCTGATCTGTGGCACCATCGACACTTGGCTGGTTTGGAACCTGACCCGCGGCGATGTCCACATTACGGATGTTACCAATGCCTCCCGTACACTTTTATTCAATATACATACAATGGATTGGGATACGGAGCTTCTTGAATTATTCGACATTCCAGCTGCCATGCTACCTAAGGTGAAGGAAAGCAGCGAAATATATGGTGAGTCCAGAACGACGATTTTCGCACATAAAGTTAAAATCGCCGGAATCGCCGGAGATCAGCAGGCAGCCCTTTTTGGCCAGCAATGTATTGAAAAAGGAATGGTAAAAAACACATACGGCACGGGCTGTTTTATGCTAATGAATATTGGTGATAAGCCGATCATGTCTAAAAACAACTTATTGACAACCGTAGCCTGGAAGATCAATGGCAAAACCGAATACGCCTTGGAGGGAAGTATATTTATTGGGGGTGCGTTAGTCCAATGGCTGCGGGACAATCTTAATATTATTTACAAATCAGCAGATATCGAACAGTTGGCGCTTTCCGAAAAAGATAATGGTGGAGTAACATTTATCCCAACTTTCGCGGGATTAGGGGCACCTTATTGGAATGCCAGGGCACAGGGCACTATATTTGGCTTAACACGAGCGACAACAAACGGGCATATTGCCAGGGCTTCCCTGGAGGCCATTTCACTCCAGACCAGAGATGTTTTACAGGCGATGGAAGCGGACAGCGGAATCCCGATCAAAGAACTGCGTGTAGACGGTGGAGCAACAGCAAATAACCTGTTAATGCAGATCCAAGCCAATGTACTGGACAGCAATGTAATCAGACCTAAAATTACTGAAACAACAGCGTTAGGCGCTGCCTACCTCGCTGGACTAGCTGTCGGTTTTTGGAAAAATGAAGAAGAGCTTACTAAATTTTGGGCGCAAGACCGTCTTTTTGAACCCGAAAAAGAACAAGCAGAACAGACTAAACAAATTATTAAACAATGGACTAAGGGCGTTAAGGCATTGCAATTCTGGACAGAAAACTAATCAATACATATGAACCATTATTTAGCTGAATTTATCGGAACGACACTGCTCCTGCTCCTGGGAAACGGTGTGGTTGCAAATGTAATCTTAAAAGGAACAAAAGGAGAAAATAGTGGCTGGATTGTCATTACCACTGCATGGGCCCTTGCCGTGTATGTGGGAGTGGTCTTTGCCGGACCTTACACAGGCGCCCATCTCAACCCGGCAGTGACAATTGCCATGGCACTTCACAAGGCTTTACCGTGGACGGAAGTACCCGGTTATATTCTGGCTCAAATTGCAGGCGGATTTTGCGGCGCATTGTTAACTTATGTTATACACAGAGACCACTTTAATGCAACAGCTGATCCCACCACCAAACTAGGTGTTTTTGCTACAATCCCAAATATCCGAAATACTTCAACAAACCTGGCAAGTGAAATCATTGGAACTTTCGTCTTAATTTTTGTTATCTTTTTTATCACAGGCCAGGATATCACAATCAATGGAAAGACCGAACCTATTGGAATGGGCTCTTTGGGAGCCATACCGGTCGCCTTTTTAGTATGGGCTATTGGTTTATCCCTAGGAGGCACAACGGGCTATGCGATTAATCCTGCCAGAGATCTCGGTCCCCGGTTATTCCATGCGCTTTGGCCGATTAAAGGTAAAGGAAGTTCGGACTGGTCTTACGCCTGGATCCCTATCATTGGACCAATCATTGGCGCGGTATTGGCCTTTGTACTCTATTCTTTAATAAAATAATAAAGGGATTCTAATGAATCCCTTTATTATTTAAACCCGCTTTGGTTTGCGATGACCATATTCTCTATCGCGCTCGAAGGTATTCATATGCCGCTCCTTTTTCACAGGATAAACATCGTCAATAACAATCAAAATTCCCTTTTCTTCCACCGTACCGAACTCATCATTTCGAGCCGTACCGAAAGATTTCATCGTCGGGGACAGGTTCATGTACGTATTGATCAAAGGTGGGATATTTTCGCCCAATGCTCTTACATGACTATTTAATATTTTGTATCCTTCCTTATAATCTAAACCATCAAAAACACCGATAAAACGGTCATAATCATTTTTAATTTCTAAATCAGGCAAGGGAATAACCAATTTATCATGATCAGGGAAATAGTAGTCCATAAAGTAAAGCAACATATCCCGTGCATCCTTGTTATAATGTGGATACATTGTTACTTTCCCAAAAAGGTATTTAATTTCGGGATTGAGCATGACCAAAGCCCCCAAACCATCCCACAGATTGTCTAAGGAAAAAATTCCTTTTCTATTGTCAATTGCAGGTTGATATCGAGGTTGAACAAAAGATCGCCCTAATTCAATGGTATAGGGTAAATAATCTTTTGTAAATTGATCTGAGAACTGAAAATAATGGGCGGTAGATAAATTGGGAATACCATTTGTCTCTCCTGCCTCTGCACATTTAATCACACGATAACCGGCAACAACTTCTTCATCCTCGGGATTCCATGCGATCAATTGATCATAGCAATCCTCAGATGTATCATTTTCATCAATATCGATCGAAAGCCCTGTACCTCCACCTGCGCCACGGAATGTCAACTCCCGTAACCGTCCAATTTCGCGCATGACATTGGGCGAGTTATGATAGTTGATTAAGTATATCTCGTTATTTCCATTGTTGGTATATCGTACGAAAACGTCCTTGTTCAATTCGGCTTTCAATAGTTCTCTATCAACTGGAGGTATAATTTCTTGCATAAATTCTATTTTTCTTGAGCTAATCCATAAACTCTTCTTTTCACTTCTTCAGCCCAAGTCTTTTCGTTCTTTGATTGATCAAACGCTGTATAAGGGATTCTCTTTCCTACTATAATGTTAACAGTGTGCCCGCGCTGGGCAAACATTTCATCAGGTAAATATAACATTTCAATGTTTACCTTAAGACCTATTTTTTGTCTAAGCCTTGCAAAATTATAAAAAAACTTAGAGTTTTTGCCGTCAATAAGCACCGGAATGATATCTTTTTTATATTTCTTCGCTTTGCTGATAAAGCTTTTTTTCCATTCCAGGTCCTCGATACGTCCATCTTTCTGCTTTCTGGAAACCAGGCCGGCGGGAAATACAAGCAAGGCATCATCGGCTCCATAGGCTTCTTCAATTGCCGAAATAGCTTGTTTGCCTTGTCCTCCTAATTTATTCACACCGACAAATAAGGGTCTCAAATTTCCTATATTTAATAAGATATCATTCACCAAAAATTTCACATCCCGTCGATGCTTTCCTATCGCATGCATAAATGCGATCCCATCTAAACCACCCAAAGGATGATTGGAGGCAAAAATGACAGGATCAGAATCCGGAATGTTTTCGGCGCCATATAAATTTACCGTCACTCCCAAATCATTGATTAACGCATCAACAAAATCCAGCCCCTGCAAATCTGCAAAACGCGTCATAATATCATTGATCTCATCTTCATGAATGGTCTTCTTAAGATAATTCAACAAAAAAGATGGAATCCACTTTGCTAATCCTGCATTTTTTTTGCGAATAACCTCGCGTATATCAATAAATTTTTTATTCTCACTCGTAACCATCAATCTTATTTTTCTAAAAAAACTAGCTACCCTTCATTTTAAGCATAGCTCAAATTTTGGACAAAAATACTAACAGAATGCTAATAAAAGTACAATTTTAAACATTAAAATTGTACTTATTTGCAATAATGTAATTACTTACTTTTAATTTATTCATCAAACACAAAAAAGTCCAGACCCCGCCAAAGATTCTGATCAATAAAATTTTCCCTATCACATCGTTTTTTTTATTAAGTTTGGGTATGTTAATAGGACAATTTCTTTCAAACGCAGATTTCAGCATCCAGAAAGCTGATTCAATACAGCAGGCTTTAGAAAAACTACAAGACATGCTTTGTAAAGAATTGGTTGTTTTAAATGGGGATGAATATATTGGATTCGTCAATGAATCTGTTTTGTTGGATGCCGATAATGAAGAAGCCCCTATTTCCTCCATTAAAATTAACACTGCACCAATACAGCTCAAATTTAACCAGCATCCATATGATGCATTGGTGATGACAACTGTATACAACAGTTCATTAGTCCCAATTTTGGATCAAGATAACAAATATATTGGTGTTTCTACGCAATTGGATATTTTAAAGGCAATTTCATTGATCCAATCTCAGAATGAATCGGGGGCTATTATTGTCCTGTCAATAGGGTTACATGATTTTTCATTATCCCAGATTTCACATCTGGTGGAAAGTGACAACTGCAGAATTCTCAATTGTGCCACAAAAATAAATCTCGAAAGCGATTCCATTGAAGTGACACTGAAAGTAGACAAGTCCAATATCAACGCGCTGCTCAATTCATTCTTAAGGCATAATTATATCGTTATGGAGACACATAATACTGTTGCCGCATTTGATGACACTGCCGATCGTTATCAGCAACTGATGAATTACATCAACATTTAATTAATTAAGATTAGTTTTTTTCTCATCTTTGCCCCATAAATTCAAAAAAATATGAGAATTGCGATATATGGACGAGAGTTTCAGCCCTCCGTTATAGCACATGTGAAGCACTTATTTAAATATCTCGTTGGTAAAAACGTCGATATATGGGTTTATGATCCTTTTTATAAGTTCTTGACAACGCAGTTTGAATGTGGATTTAGTTTTCCCACCTACCATGTATATGAGGAAATTAAAGATAACATTGATCTCATGCTAAGTTTAGGAGGCGATGGGACTATGCTATCAGCGGTATCACTCATTAGAGATTCCGGTATTCCCATCGCAGGTATTAATTTTGGACGTCTGGGCTTTTTGGCCTCCATCAATAAAAATGACTTTGAACATGCGATAGATGATATCTTAAACAACCGTTACGATATTCAAAAACGTGTACTTCTTTCGGTCGAATCTGAACAGATCAATCTATTTCAGGGTAATCATTATGCCCTTAACGATATCACGGTATTTCGTTACGATAGCTCTGCAATGATCACAGTCAATGCGCGGATTAACGGCGAACTACTCAATTCCTATTGGGCAGACGGATTGATTATCGCTACCCCTACCGGTTCAACAGCTTACTCGTTGAGCTGCGGGGGACCAATCATTATGCCTGAAAGCGGTAATTTTGTCATCACGCCGATCTCACCACATAACCTTAACGTCAGACCGATCGTTATTTCAAATCAATTCACCCTGGAGCTTGAAATCGAGAGCCGAAGCAATCAATACATACTCAGTTGCGACTCAAAAAATGAGTCTATCGATACCTCTGTTAAATTGACAATTAAGCAAGCTCCATTTACGATCAATCTCATCCGTCTTCCACAGGAAAGTTTTTTCAGCACATTGAGAGAAAAACTACTTTGGGGAATCGATGTCAGAAACTACTAATCTTATATGATATTATGCTTCTGAATTATCAATTAAAAATCGATATTTGAAAGGAATAATACAGCATAAGATACATAAAGCATCCATAACAAGATGCCAAATAATGATCAAACGGGTTAACCTTGGGAGGTAAAACATCGTTTGAAGGTAACATACAAAAAGCCAATATCTGGTTTTAACACATAAATAAGCTGTAAAAGGCTAAAAGGTGTTAATTTTATTGAAAATAGCAACAATGAGCTTTTTAGATCAAATTGATAACATTAAATTACCCCAACATATTGCTATCATCATGGATGGTAACGGTCGCTGGGCAAAACAAAAAGGTAAACTCCGTGTATTTGGACATCAAAATGGAGTAAAAGCAGTGAGAGAAGCTTTAGAAGGATGTGTTCAGGCCAACATAAAATTTCTAACGCTTTACGCTTTTTCAGCGGAAAATTGGAATCGCCCAAAACTGGAAGTGATCGCTTTAATGGAACTGTTGGTTTCCTCTTTAAAAAAAGAAATCAAGACATTTCAGGAAAATGGCGTCAGATTAAACGCAATCGGAGATATCAGCAAACTTCCGTCCAATGCGCAAAAGAAACTTCAGGAAACAATCGAGGCCACCAAAGATAACACGCACTGCACGCTCACGCTGGCCCTAAGCTATAGTTCCCGCCAGGAAATTGTTGAAACTACCCGAAATCTAGCTAAAAAAGTTCAAGCAGGAGAATTGGGCATTGAGGAAATCAATGATGACATTTTCTCCGCCAATCTTTACACCCGGGGCTTACCCGATCCAGATCTATTGATAAGAACCAGTGGCGAACTCCGAATCAGTAATTTCCTTCTTTGGCAAATTGCTTATTCTGAATTATGTTTCTTAGATAAGATGTGGCCAGAGTTTACAAAAGAAGATTTATTTAAATCCATTGTCGATTATCAACAGCGTGAAAGAAGGTTTGGAAAAACAAGTGAGCAGTTATAAATGATTTTATTAAATTTGTCAACTGATTTGAATAAAAAACAAGCTGGTTAAATTTTCTTAATTAACAAAAATTAACAACTGATTGGTGTACTTTAGCGCCAATAATTCAAGATAAATGAAGCGTATACTACCCGTAATACTATTTTTTGGTCTCTCGTCAATGCAACTTGTCTACGGACAGGAAAATGGTGCGTTCAACTTAAATGATCCCGAAAAAATCAGTTATCTCAACCCTAAAAACTATGTAATTAGTGCTGTTGATGTAACCGGAACACAATTTTTGGATAAGAACGTATTAATTACAATATCTAAATTGTCTGTAGGTCAATATTTGGAAGTACCAAGTGAAGCGACTGCAAAAGTAGTAAAAGACATGATGGCTCAAGGCCTCTTCGACGCTGTCGAGTTATGGGCAGAAAAAATTGAAGGCGAAAATATCTTTTTGACCATTCGTGTAGTAGAACGTCCCCGTTTGACGCGTATTGATATTAACGGATTAAGCAAAAGCCAAACCGAGGAAGTCCGTAAGCGTTTAAATAGTAATACCGGTAAGATTGTCAACGAAAACTTGATGAATACGACCCGTGCTACGATTCAACGTTTTCTAAAAGAAAAAGCTTATTTATATCCTGAAATTACATTAAAAACAGTTAAGGATTCAGCCCAAGCGAATAATGAGATCTTAATTGCTGACGTAGATAAAAAACACAAAGTAAGAGTCAAAGAAATGACCTTTACAGGCAACGAGCATTTTTCGCAAAAAGATCTGCGGAAAATGGCAAAGCCAATTAAACAAAAAATGTGGTACCGCATATTTGGTCCGGGTAAATTCAAAGAAGAGAAATACAAAGAAGGTAAAGAAAACCTGATCAAAAAAATGGCCGCCAAGGGTTATCGCGATGCGGAGATCTTAAAAGACACAATCATTCGGGACGGTGAGAAAAATGTATTGGTCAAATTTGATATTTATGAAGGCCCAAAATATTATGTAGGTAATATTGTGTGGACAGGAAATGCAAAATATTCAGATACCTTATTAAATAAAATTTTAGGAATCAAACGTGGTGATGTCTTCTCAGAGGAAAAACTGAACGCTAAATTGCTAGGTGGAGGCAAAAATTCAGATGACATCTCATCGATCTATATGAATGATGGATATTTGACTTTTTCAGTAGACCCTGAACAGACGCGTGTGTATAACGATACCATCGATTTAAATTTACGTGTATATGAAGGCGCGCAATATACCATTAACAATGTTATCGTAAAAGGTAATGACGTTACAAATGACCGGGTGGTATTACGTTCGATCTATACAAAACCGGGACAAAAATTCTCAAAAGAGCAAATTATGCGAAGTGTTCGTGAGATTGCCCAATTAGGGAATTTTGATGAGCAAAAAACAAATCCAGTTCCGAGCAATTTGAATTATGCGGAAGGTACGGTGGATATCGTTTATAATGTAACGGAGAAACCATCTGATCAGGTAGAACTTTCAGGAGGTTATGGAGCGGGACAGATCATAGGTACCCTAGGTTTGACTTTCAATAACTTTTCTACAAGTAACTTCTTTGATAAGAGTTCATGGAAACCGCTTCCTCGTGGGGATGGCCAAAAATTAAGTGTGCGTGGCCAGACTTCAGGTAAACGTTACCAATCTTATAGCTTCTCCTTCTCAGAACCTTGGCTAGGCGGAAAAAAACCGATCTATTTTGGTTTGAGTGCTTATACCTCTAGTTCATCCTATGGTGGATTCAACTATTACACCGGGGAGCAAATTGTAAAAGATTCGGAATTGAACCGCATTTGGATGACCGGTATTACAGCAACTTTAGGTAAACGCCTGCAGTGGCCAGACAACTGGTTCCAAGCTAATACCTCATTGTCTTTCCAACGGTATAAACTTCAGAATTATGGTAACTATTTCTTGTTTGATAATGGTACAGCATACAATATCAATTTAACACAGGAATTTAGCCGTAACTCGATTGATGCTCCAATCTACCCAACTTCGGGTTCGAACATCAAGTTTTCGGTACAATTGACGCCACCTTATTCCCTATTCAATAATATTGATTATAAGAATGGTACTCCACAGGAACGTTATCGCTGGACGGAATACCATAAGTGGAAATTCGATTCCCAATGGTATGCAAAAATTGTCGGAAAATTAGTTTTCAAAGCTCAGGCACAATTTGGTTTCTTAGGAAAATATTCTAATAAAACAGAAACGTCTACATTCGAACGGTTCAAAGTCGGTGGTGATGGTATGCAAGGCTTTGATTACCTTCAAGGATCTGAGATTATTGCAATGCGTGGTTATGCAAATGGTGTAATTATTCCAGAAGGCACACAAAATGTTAACGTAGCGCGGAATTCAGGTAGCCCAATTTATACCAAGTATCAAATGGAATTACGTCATCCGGTTATGTTAAATGACCAGGCTACGGTGTATGTACTGGCGTTCGCGGAAGCTGGAAATACCTGGAATAAGTTCACCGAATACAATCCATTTAAGGTACGTCGTTCGGCCGGTGTGGGTGCTCGTATTTTCCTACCTATCTTTGGTATGCTGGGGATCGACTACGGTCACGCATTTGACCCTATTCCGGGATTACCGAGCAGTACTTGGAAACAAAACTTTACATTTAGTATTATGCAAAATATGGGTGGATTTTAACCGAGGTTGATCCAATCATTCAGATATTCCTTATCGGGATAAAAAAGCTATCTGCAATTTCTGCGATAGCTTTTTTTATGTCTAGCCTTTAAATTTATTTATTCCGTCGAACACTGCATATCGCATAAATCTTCTTATATTGGAGGAGGTTTGCTTTTCGCAACAAAGGTTAGCCATCATGATCTCTTTGGAAATGTATAACAGGAAACGGCCAACAAGTTAAATAGTGTTAAACCCGAGAAATATCTGTTAGATTGCATCTTTTTTGTTATTTTTGAGCCGTAAATTTATTTAAGACGGCTTCTCAGATTAAACTTTTGGGCTCGGCCATTGTCATAAGGTAAATGAATGTTAAATAATAAATTATAGTCTATAAAACTTACAGGAAATATGAAAAAAATATTGTTAGTTATAGCTTTTGTAGTCGTTAGTGCTACAGCGACATTTGCGCAACAGCTTGCATATGTAGATTCAGAATATATCCTAAAACACATTCCCGAATATACCACTGCCCAAAAACAATTAGATGATCTTTCCAAACAATGGCAGGAAGAGGTAGATCAAAAATATGCCGAAATAGAAAAATTATATCAGGCTTATCAAAAAGATCAGGTCTTGTTAAACGAGGACATGCGCCGCCGTCGCGAAGATGAAATCGTTACGAGAGAAAAAGAGGTAAAAGATTATCAAAAACAGAAATTCGGATTTGAAGGCGAACTTTTCAAAAGAAGGGTTCAATTAATTAAACCTATTCAAGACCGCGTGGCAAAAGCGATACAAGACGTTGCTTCAGCTCAGAATTTTGATTTCATCGTGGACAAAGGCAAAGAATCCACTTTCCTTTATGCAAATTCAAAATTGAATAAAAGTAATGATGTCATTACAAAATTAGGCTATAAACCTAATCCTAGTCTTGCAAACTAAGCAGGAGTTTGTTATCATTGTGGACACAAGTAAAAAAAGTAGTAATTAATTAGAAAACTAAAAAGATTGCCATAGAGATGGCTTATTAGATTAAAATGAAAAGCATGAAAAACTTATTAAAAGGTGCGGTTGCTATAGTGGCAGTATTTTTCTCAACTCAATTCGCGAATGCACAGCAAAAGATCGGTCACATCAATTTTGCTGACATTATTCAATCAACTCCAGATTATAAAACAGCGGAAGCTCAATTGAAAACTTTGAGTGAGAATAAAACTAAAGAAATTCAAGGCATGGTCACAATTTTACAGACCAAACAAAAAGAAGGAACTGATAAATTACGTACCAGAAGCGAAGCTAACAAAGATACACTAGATCCTGAATTAAATAAATTAGGACAAGAAATCCAAGATATGCAAACTCGTATTCAATCATCACAACAAACTGCTCAAGAAGAATTGGGAAAAAAAGAAGATGAATTGATCACGCCTATCCAAAGAAAAGTAGCTGACGCTGTCAACGCTGTAGCGAAAGAAAAAGGAATGGCTTATGTATTTGATATCTCAAGCACAAATATTCCTTATTTCCAAGGTGGTGAGGATTTAACTGCTGCTGTAAAATCTAAATTAGGTATCTCGGCAACAGCTGCGCCTGCTGCACCTGCGAAAAAATAATAACGACATTATACGCAATAAAAAAAGGGATTATTCATCAGAATAGTCCCTTTTTTATTGCCCCTGCCCCGCTAATGCCAAATTAGAACAATTTACGACAAACTCGTTCAACGACGATCTAAATATCGAATAAAATAGTTTATTAAAAGGAATAAAAATCTGTTATACGATTTTCTTGCTTTTCCCAGCTAAAATTTAGATATTGTAGAAAAAATATACATCTACCCTAATGAAAACATCATGAGCCCAAATTTGTTTATTAACGAACGAATAGGATAACTCATGAAAGCTTCGTTGCTAAAAATGGTTTTATTCGTATGAAATTATCACGAGCTTAAATTAGCTCAAAGACTTATACGACTGAGTCTATGATAGCTTCATTCTTAGTAACACCGCCAAAGACAGTATAATGCCTTTGTAAATAAACTGGTAATGAATAAACAAAATTATTCTAATGAAAAAGAAAGTAACTGAGGATCGTCCAAAGAAAGAAAGAAAAGTAACATCGGGTCCCATCCGAGACAAGGAACGTACCAAAGCGCGGATGATCGCAGCAGTGGGAAAAGTCATCCAAAAGAAAGGCTACCATGCGCTGAACGGCCCGAATATCGCGTTGGAGTGTGGCTTAAATAAAGCACTCATCTGGAATTATTTTGGAGGCCTCGATCAATTAGTAGAGGCGTACTTAACACAAAAAGATTTTTGGCAGATTGGAGATAAAGGCGTGTTAGAGCAAATGATATCAAATCCAAATGATATTGATGTCGCTCTGGTAAACGAATTACTTAAATCCCAATTGAATACTTTTTTAAAGGATAAAACTAAACAGAAAATCATCCATTGGGGACTGGGTGAGAAAACTAAAGCATTAAAAAATATAGCTGATAGACGCGAAGTTCTTGGTGAAGAATTATTTAAACACGTTGATCCAAAATTTGAGCATTCAGAAACGGACATAAGAGCGACTCTCGCTATACTGGTCAGCGGAATTTATTACTTAGCTCTACAGGCCAAATCTACAGGCAGCACTTTCTGCGGTATTGACATCAATACGGAAGAAGGAAAAATCCGTATTGAAAAAACCGTTGAGAGAATCCTTAAACAAGCATTTGACGGTATAAAATAAATCATTTATCGAACAACCTTTGCCCCCGGGAATCATTGCAACTTCTTTGGGGGCTTCCTTTTCTATCCCCTTCTTCCTATTCTTTATTTTTTCCGAAAAAGTCTGTACTCCATCGGCCAGAAAAAACCTTTAGTTTATTTTCATAGCTGTTGTCGCTTATAAGAACATAAAGGTTTTTTCAGAAAATTACCTGTCTAAGCTTATTTTTTGATTTATTTTTATTATGTTAGCATAACAAAATATTATAGTATATTTGTTTTATAACCAATATTCGAGCATATGATAGGTCAGCTAATATTTGCGGTTTGTTTTTTAGGGGCATTATTTTTATTCGGTAAAAATGTGCAACAGATCTATAGCAATATCAAATTAGGGAGAGATTTAAATCGTTCGGACCGAGCTCCAGAGCGCTGGAAAACGATGATTTTAGTTGCTTTTGGACAAAAAAAGATGTTTAAGCGCATTACCCCGGCCATCCTACATTTATTTGTTTATCTGGGTTTCATTATTATCAATATCGAAATGCTGGAAATCATTATCGACGGTTTATTCGGAACCCATCGGATTTTTTCCTTCTTGGGCGGTTTTTATAACTTTTTGATTGGTTCATTTGAATGGCTGGCACTTGGTGTCCTTGTATCCTGTCTGGTCTTCCTTATCCGAAGAAATATTGTCAAAGTAAATCGTCTAAATAGTAGAGAACTGAACAACTGGCCCAAAACAGACGCTAATATTATTTTGATTACGGAAATTCTGCTGATGTCGGCCTTCCTGTTAATGAATGCGACGGATCTCAAATTACAGCTTTACGGATATGAACATTTTAGTTCCGTTGGTTCCTTTCCGGTAAGTCATTATCTATTACCCTATCTTCCGACCTCTACTAGTACACTGTATATCATCGAAAGGTTTTGCTGGTGGTTTCACATATTAGGCGTATTAGCTTTTTTAAACTATCTTCCCTATTCGAAACACTTGCATATCGTTCTGGCTTTTCCAAATACTTATTTTTCAAGTTTGGATGCGAAGGGGAAATTATCCAATATGCCCGCTGTCACCAACGAAGTAAAAGCAATGCTTGATCCAAGTTTTACACCTCCATCATCAGATACCATAGCGCGCTTTGGAGCCAAGGATGTGCAGGATCTAACCTGGAAAAGCCTTCTGGATGCCTACACCTGTACCGAATGTGGTCGGTGTACCTCGTCCTGCCCGGCCAATATTACGGGAAAACTGCTATCTCCGCGAAAAATAATGATGGATACAAGGGATAGATTAACTGAAGTAGGTAACAACATAAAGGTAAATGGAAGCTTTGTGGAAGATGGAAAGTCGCTGATCGATACTTATATCAGCCGCGAAGAATTATGGGCTTGTACAAGCTGTAATGCCTGTGTCGAGCAATGCCCTGTCAATATTAACCCTTTGGACATTATCGTAGAACTTCGACGATTTGCGGTTATGGAGGAATCTCAGGCACCCGCAAGTATCAACAATATGTTTGGCAACATTGAGAATAATGGTGCTCCATGGAAGTATGCACAAATGGATCGTGCGAATTGGACTCAACAACAATAGTTTAATGATGGAAAATGAATTAAAAGTTCCAACAGTCGCTGAACTGTTAGCTAAGGGAGAAACTCCCGATATATTATTTTGGGTGGGATGTGCTGGTAGTTTTGATGAGCGCGCTCAAAAAATAACACGTGATATCTGTCGGATTCTCAAGCATGTTGGGCTCAACTATGCAATTCTTGGAACAGAAGAAAGCTGCACAGGAGATCCCGCAAAAAGAAGTGGGAATGAGTTTTTATTTCAGATGCAAGCGATGATGAATATCGAAATATTGAATGGTTATGAAATCAAAAAGATTGTCACCGCTTGTCCACACTGTTTTAATACACTTAAAAATGAATACCCTGATTTGGGAGGTAACTATGAAGTTATCCATCACACGCAGTTGATCCAGAGCCTTATTGACGAAGGGAAGTTGAAACCGGCAGACAATACCATATTTAAGGGTAAAAAAATAACCTACCATGATCCTTGCTATCTAGGACGGGCAAATGAAGTTTACGAAGCCCCGCGAAAGGTACTTGAAAGTCTGGATGCGCAACTTGTCGAATTGAAACGTTGCAAAAGCAATGGACTATGCTGTGGTGCTGGCGGGGGCCAGATGTTCAAAGAACCTGAACAGGGAAAGAAAGATATTAATATCGAACGTATTGAAGAAGTTATAGCCGTACAACCACAGGTTGTTGCCGCAGCCTGTCCCTTCTGTATGACGATGTTAAAAGATGGGATCAAAATAAAAGAGAAGGAGTCCGAAATTGAAGTACTCGATATTGCCGAAATCACTGTCCGTGCAAATAAACTTTAAAAATTTCAATCGGGCAATCACCAGCATAAATTAATAAAGGCTTGATCCGAAGATCAAGCCTCTTTTTGTTGAAAGGAATTGCCTTTCAACATCGGTAAAAGCTAGCCGTCATAGGTTACCCTACCGGTTAAAATAAGGGTAACTATGCCCCCGGCTAGCTAACGAGGAATATAGGATATCCTCCATTCAACCAATGATTAACCATTTCAAAATTAGCGTTCATTTTCCATGCATTTATTGATAATTTCCGAGAAAATATTGATCAAATCCGAACTATTGAAAAAAAAATGTTTATTTTAAAAACGTTGAGGCTGCCATCCTAAAATTTGCAGCCTCATAAACAGTTTTTTATTTCAAGTAAGATAAACAAGATAGCCAAAGGGAGTTAGCATATTATCAAGAATAATATTAGAATTTAAATTGCAAGATTATACTGAAAATGAGCTTCTCATTAAAAAACAAAACGATCTCTCAGATCTCCTTGCTATCGATCCATTTTGGCACTGCAAGTGCCTTATAATTTTCCATCTGATCTAATAGATCTTCAATTGAATCGCTAATTAATAGCATTTTCCTGTTCTCCTGTCTTAAAAGCCCTTCATTAACCATATGATCCATAAACTTGATCAGATGATCATAAAACCCATCGATATTCAATATTCCCACGGGCTTTGCATGTAGACCGAGCTGTGCCCAGGTAATCATTTCAAAAAGTTCCTCAAGAGTTCCGAATCCTCCGGGCAAAGCTATTATTCCTTCAGCATGATCATTCATGATCCGTTTACGGTCATGCATACTATCCACTGTAATTAATTTTGTTACGCCGCGATGCTCTCTTTCTTTTGAGTTTAGAAAGTGGGGAATTACGCCAACGACCTCACCACCTTTTTCTAAGGCGGCATTTGCAACCACGCCCATTAATCCGGCGCGACCGCCTCCGTATACCAGCTGAATGTTTCGCTGCGCAAAGGTATAACCTACATGTTTCGCATGATTTTCATATATGCTTGAATTGCCCAGACTGGAAGCACAAAACACAACAATGCTTTTGATTTTATTCATATACAAGTATAAAAAATTAAGCTACCTAAATCCATTTTTTCAGTAATTTAAATATTATTTTTTTTCCTTGATATGGTGGATAAATCAATGTAGAGAGTGCATATTTGCATTGGCGCATGACAGCACGTTCGTGTGAAAATGCTTTGAAGCCAAAAAAACCGTGACAACTTCCCTGACCGCTACCATTAACACCGCCAAATGGCAGGTGAGGGTTGGAAACATGGATAAGTACATCATTGACACAAACACCGCCTGATGGAACTTGTTGAACAACCTGTTGAATGCTATGCTTGTTTTCGCTAAATACATACAATGCAAGAGGTTTCTCACGTCGATTTATGATAGAAATCGCTTCCTCCAATTTGACATACGTTATTACTGGAAGGATTGGTCCAAAAATTTCCTCCTCCATGATTGCATTATCCAATGAAACATCCAATAACAATGTCGGACTCAGTGTTAAATCCTCAGAAAGTATTCCTCCCTCTACCAGTTGTGCTCCATCCAGGACCGATTTCCTGATCAAATCGAGAAGACGATCCGCATGTTTCTGGTTAATAATTTTTGCGTAGACAGTAGGATCTATTTTACCGTCCATTGTAAAAAACATCTTTTTTACAGCATTTAAATAATGTCTTACAAATTCGTCCCGCCGATTTTCTTGGACAACAATATAATCCGGAGCAATACAGGTCTGACCAGCGTTGATCAATTTCCCCCAGGCCACTTTATTTGCTGCAGTTTCAAGATTGGCAGTTTCATCCAATATGACCGGAGATTTCCCGCCGAGTTCCAAGGTTACTGAACTCAAATGGTTGGAGGCAGCTTTCATAATCTGCTTACCAATCGTAGAACTTCCCGTAAAGAAAACATGGTCAAAAGGAAGCTTCAAAAGCGCTTCCGCAGTAGATTTCTCCCCTTCAATACACGCAATCTCTTTCACATCAAATGAATCGGATATCATCTTCTGAATCGCAGCGGAGGTATACGGACTGTGTTCAGACGGTTTCAGTACCACACAATTGCCTGCAGCGATTGCAGATACCAAGGGGCTCATGGTAAGCTGAAAGGGATAATTCCAGGGAGATATAATCAGCGCCACTCCTTTGGGCTGATAGACGATTGAACTTTTTGCCAACAGGTTGGTCACCGACCTTCCTACACTCTTGGAACGCATCCATTTTCGCAAATTACGAATTGCAAATTCGATTTCCCCGTAAATAAATAATACCTCACTTATTGCAGCCTCATTTCTTGATTTTCGCAGATCTTTCGCCAATGCTTCATAAATCAAATCCTCGTTGCTTTCAATCGCCCGACGCAATTTACGTAGCTTTTCTATCCTTTGTTGTGCATCACTATAGCGTAATTGGATTTTAAAAAGTTGCTGTTGCTGAAATATTGATTCTATTTGCTCAATCATGCTTTACTAATTAATATAAATCGAAAGGTGAATGTATTATTATTTTCTTCTGGGCATATTATCTATCCATTGCCGGATCAAATCTACACCTTCCTTATGGATAATACTTCGGGCTAATTCGGGCATTGCCGTCCCGGGTTCGGTACTATTCATCCGATAAAGCAAGATCGAATGCTTTGAATCTCCGGGTATGATATCAAAGTTTAAGCCACCTGCTCCCCCTCCGGCAGATACTGGTGCCTTATCCACACCTAAATGCGCTGGAGTATTCTCCTCATAACCGAGAAAGAGTCCGGTATTAAATGCGTCCCCCCCTTTTGTATGACAATGCGCGCAATTGATATCCAAATAAGCTCTAGCACGTTCTTCGATACTGTATTTTTCCGTATCGGTCCATACAGGCAATTGCTCAATATTCTTTAAGTCGGGCATATTTTTCAATAAACCTTTCGAACTCCAGCGAGCCAATTGATTGATGGTATCGCCCGAGCGGACAACATTCAGATTACGCGCTTTAGGCCCTATGGGCATTAGTTTCGACGAATTATTATGACAACGTTTACAATCATTGGTATTCGGCACCATATAATTTGTTGTATGTTTATTACCGAAGTTATCGACCAAAGTAATCGCCAGTTTCGCTCCTCTAATGTGTTTAACCGCTTCCGTTTGCTCTGCATTCCAAAGATAATTCATGACTTTCCAGTTATGATCTGCTGGATCTTTAACCAACAGCCGGGTTTCAATAACTATCTTTTGTCCCTGCACATTGATATAAGAGAAATTTTTAACAATTATCGTTGAATCAGGAAAATCCAAGGGCCCATGCGAAGCATATTCAATTGGTTTTCCCTGTGGAAGCACAATAAAACGATCTTTAACCGTATAGTCCGAAAAAAGAGGTGTACTTAACTCGTACGGAAGTACCCCCTCTTGTGGTATTAGATTATTTAGCTTGCCCTTGAAAAACCCATAATCAGACAGTTTTTCTTTAAATACGAACGATGTATTGGTTTGTTCTGATTTATTTTTCCCCTGTCGGCAGCTTTGTTGCAAAGTCAAAGAGAATACAGTCAAAACGATGATAACGGCAATGGACAATTTTATATTTTTCACGGTTATTTACATTGAAATGGTTTCATATTACTTGATGGTTTCCATTTATCTACTTGCCCTACATGTTTAAAGTCTGCTGAGACAAACATATTTTCGCCGGGTTGGTCAATACAAATAGAATCTGGATTTAAGGAAGTGCCATTGGTCATCATATTGCTCGTGATTCCATCGTACAGGATTGCAGGAATTCTTTTTACTTTGCGGCCAGGTTCAACTGCATTCAGTTGTGCTTCCGTAGCGATAATTAACTGACCAATACGATGCTCATAAGCTGGTTGCGGGAACTTGTCTTCCATCTTTATGGTATTGCCGTGGATCTTAATATGCGTAGGTATCGGCGAGTAGTTGGCATTGATGCGCTCAGCAGCTTTTTCATCTACCGCAAAACCAGAAGCGATGGTAATTGCCGAAGTATTATTTTTTTCAATCGTATTGTTATATATCTCAATATTTGAGGTGGACAGGATAATGATTCCACTTCCGGGAGAGGCGTTTCCCACCCCCCAAAAAGTACCAAAACTGCCTCCTTTCGCAAAATTTCTGAAATTGTTATCATAAATCTTGTTGCGATAAGCCTTCACACGCCCGCCCCGCTGAGATAGATCGGGTAAATCGAAAATCAGAAAGCCTGCAGTATTGCCGTAAAACTCATTGTCATAGACCTCGGCATCTGTTGTATTTTCAATTTCACAGCCAGCGACATTTTTGGATGCTTTACAATTTTTTACCACTACACCCTTGGTTTGTCCAACATAAATACCCGCATCGGAAGCCCCTTCTGCATAGCAGTTGTCAATCAGCACATTCTTACAGAGTACCGGGTAGATTCCATAGCCGCCACTGGTAGAGTCGGCCGAACTCCATATACTATGCAGATCTGAAATAATAATGTCCTGGCTATTGTTGATCTTTAGGAGATCCCCTTTTGAATCCCGGATCGTCATATTTCCGATAGTGAGTCCTTTCACATCAGTGATACGAATCCCCTCTCCCCCCTGCGTCTGTCCCGAAAAATCCACAATCGTTTTTTCATGCCCCTCGCCTTCAATTTTAATATGCTTTACCTGAGCGATACTTAGGTTGGCAAAACGATATCGACCTGCTTTCAACTGTATATTTGTACTATCTTTAATCGAAAGAAAAGCTTCTTCGATCGCTTCCTCCTGCCCCGGACCAAAAGTCAATACTTTATAGTCCGTACTTTGCTGATTCTTACAGCTCCAGAAGGAGAGCCCAATAAACAGCATTATGAATCTGTTTGCTACATTTCTTTTCATGATTTATCTTTTTACGATTTTATTTGGTTAAAAAATATTATAAGCATAAGTGACATAATACACCGCACCAATGCGAGGGTTGGCAATACCGGTAGAATAATACTTATTCGTAATATTGGTTCCACCGATACGAATGCCAGAACGCGCTTTAATAAACTTATAGCTCACCTGTGCATCAATGACGGTAGAACTAGGCACCTGCCCGGCCGCAAGCCCGCCAGACACAACATAATAATATCCGGGTTTATAACGAAGTGATGTACTAAAAGACCATACCTGCTTTTTACCAAAACCACTATTTCCAAATTCAAAGTTAAAGTGATAATTAGGTGTATTAAAATTATTGATCTGACTATTATTTTTATTTTTAAGATAGTCCGAGTAATAGTTTGCCTTGGTCATAAAATTCTTACCAAGATCTATACTCACACTTGCGGCATAGCCATACGTATTTACTGTTTCTCCTCCATTGAAAGCAACATTATATTGAACATAGGTCGCATGATCCTTAAAAGCATTGATATCATCAGTACCCGGTGTATTGGCGACATTGGCATAACCGATAAAATTTTTCCATGTTGAAAAATAGCCGAGCACATCAACCATGACACGCTTACCAAACATCGCTGCATATCCTAGTTCAAAAGCATTGACCGACTGTGGTTTGATATCATCAAATTTAAATTTTTGGAGTACTTTCGGATCATCTGTAGCCTGAAATTTTTGAACACTTTCCAATGTATACGGCGGATAACGGTCAAATTGATAATTATCAATCAATAAGAGAGAAGACCCACCAGATGAAAAACTATTATACCCATTTAATGTATTTTGAAGCGCCTGAATATTAGAAGGGAAACTGTACGCATTTTGATAAGAGAAACGCAAATAATTCTGTTTCTGCATCTCATAGACCAACGATGCCCGTGATGTAAGGCGCGGTTGAGCAAATAGGGTGTTTTTATCATATCGAAAAGAGGTAGCAATATTCAATCGTTCGTCAATCACCCGCTTTGCTAACTGAAGATAAGCACTGTATTCATTAACATGGATTGGTTTATCCTTATCCGGAAACAGTGTATTTTTAGAATTGAGGCTATACAGACGCCAGTTTATGCCGGCTATAACCTGCATAAATTTGATTTGATCTGAGAAATTATATTGCGCTTCGGCATTATATAACTTACTTCTATCCAGAAACAATGTTCCACCTTCAGAAATTGGCGTATTGCTAATGCTGTCTTTAAGTCTATCAAAAAGAGCGCTACCAAGTTCAGCTCGTCCCTGATCCGCCAAACTACGTCCTTGTAAATGGGCATCTGTAAGCGGCGCTCCTGACGCCAGCGCATTAAGAAGTCCGGCAGTATATTCTGGATACCAGCCGCCTACATTTCCATCGTAACTTGTCTTCCAGGATTCATTAATGTATTGGGCAGTCGGGCCGGCCACGAGTGTTTTACCTGAATTTTCCTGTGTCGTATAAGCCCGGACAAACCATTTGTCATTCCGTACCTCCAAACGGTATTGGCCTACTTTAAATCCTTTCAACTGATAGCGGGTATCATTGGTGTACACAATATTTCCTGTACCGAAAGTCGCCGACGCAATAGCTTCGATATCGGGTGAAATCTTATAGCGAAATTCACCATTTAACTTAAAAAGCTTTGCCCTATTATCAAGATACCCATACTCAGGATAGCCTGTCCGGGAAACATAATTTGAATGAGTAAGGAGAGGTTCAACAATTGGCGCCAAATCTGGATTTCCAGCAAGAGCAGCTTCCAGAAAAGGGTTAATATCTACCGAAGTCGCTCCACCGTACATATTGACACCATTATAATTGGGATCCGTTAGCGCTGTACCCAATCCATTTTTATTCGTCTCATCATTTGCCACCCAATCTTTTGCCTGTGTATATTGACCGTTGACCTTAAATGCAATCTTATCGCTCAGTTGTTTGGCATAGCGAATAGACCAATCATAATATGGCGATGCGGGAACAGGGTCATTATTCTTTTTAGCGTTTATATGATTGACTCCCTGAGTTACCAATACACTTAATCCCTGATATTTGAATGGATTTTTTCCGGTCGCGATCATGGTGCCATTGAGTCCCCGAGAGCCATATAGGGCGGAAGAAGCCCCCGACAGAAGTTCAATATTATCCACATCAAGCTGGGTCAAACCAATGACTGAGCCCAGTGGGAAGTTCAAGCCCGGAGCCTGGTTATCCATACCATCAACAATCTGCGTAAAATTTGTATTTCCACTTGTATTGAATCCGCGTGTCGTTACACTGGTAAAACCGATACTGGACACGGTCACATCCACTCCTCGCAGCCCCTGAAGCATATCCATGTAATTGATCTGCGCTGAATTACGGATATCTTTGGTACTGATCTGCTCAATGGTTACCGGCGAAGACAGTTTTGTCTGTACTGTTCGACTTGCGGATACCACCACCTCCTGTCCCAAAATCGGTGACACATCCAGCGGAATTTCTAATGGAGTGGCCGCATTTTCGACAACAACCTCACGCGATTCAAATCCGATCGCTGAAATAGAGAGAATGAGCGGTAAAGGTCTATTCGTCTTCAATTGAAAACGACCTCGATCATCCGTAAAAGTTCCTTCCTTGCCGTCTTTTACACGTATGGAGATCGCATAGGCACCTTCTCCGGTCAAGCTATTACTAACACGCCCATTTATTGTCTGCTGCGCAAACAGGGATAGTGGAGCGCAGATACAGAGAATCTGGATTAATAAGGTAATTTTTTTCATAGTTTATATTGGTTAGCGTATAATATTCGCTTCAATGCCTCACTTTACCCCATCCTTGATTCCCTGAAATAGGTCATCATTCTTGTTTTCTGATTCCCTTAAAAATTAAGGAAACCAAAAATTTAGTATCCCGAAGACTTTGCGCATAGTCGATCTCCACTTGCTTCTTGAGGATCGCCTGTTGCTCCGTACTATGTTTTAATGCATTCGCAAAATTGATCAGTACGGAAGCCGTATTTTCCGGTTCGGCCATATCCAGCTGCTCCTGTACAATGGCCTGTGTCAAAAGTTTCGTCAAAAAGTCTTTCTCTTGCAGCATCATTGCATCATACAGTTCAAAAAAACGAGGTAAAATCTTATCAAGTGATTCTACCGAAACCCTATTCATATTGAGTACATTTGTATAATAGTTCAACCTTGACTCCAGATAGAAGGCTATCTGGTTTTCTATCCCTTTTTTCTTTAATGTACTCTGTTGTAATGTACTTATAAAGGACTCTCCTTCACGGATGGCAACCTCTATAAAAATATCTTCCTTGTTCTTGTAATAATAATAAAGAGACGTTTTGTTCAGCCCCACCGCTTTTGCGATATCGTCCAATGTTGTCTTCTCTAAGCCGTATCGCTCAAAACATTCCATTGCGGCCTGACCAATCCGCACCTTAACCTGTTCCTTTTTGTTCATCTGAATTAAAGTTAGTTATATCTTTTCAATTTTCAAACATTTTAATAAAATGTTTGAAAATTGAAAAGATATAAAATGAATACTGTTATTAGTCGTTGAATAAGCAATTAGGGCAAACCTTTATCCCACCTACTCCTTATTAGGAATTAAATTTAACATTTCGTAGGTAGTTTTAGCGTTGTCATCCTAAAAAACATCGATTTTAAATGCTCATCTCCAATTATTTATTTTCTTGTCTTATGAAAAGAATAAAAAAACAAAAATGAATTATAATTGTAATGAGAACGTGACATTTTAACAATTTAAAAAATATAACTATGCAGCAGATTATGAATATGATAGCGATTGCCGGCTTGAGCGCAGTACTCCTTTCATCAGCTCCTTCCCAAGGGGAGACAGCAAATCAAAGCAGCCTTATTGAAGCGGCTGAGCGAGCCACACTTGTAGAAAGGCGAGAAGGTACGGACTCGCTATTGCAGTATTTCAACGAGACAAGCAAAGAACTCGAAAAACAAGTCGCAGGCCTGAGTGAGGCCCAGTTACAATTTAAACCTGCTCCTGACAAATGGTCGATCAGCCAATGTCTGGAACATATTGTACTTTCTGAACGAATGATATTTGATATGGCAAAAGCTGCTTTGACAAAAGCTCCGCAACCTGAAAGAAAAAGCGAGGTACAAATGACGGATAGCAATTTAAAAACGACTATTACAGATCGCAGCCATAAGTTTCAGGCTCCAAAAGAACTCCAGCCTAGCGGCATATACAAAGATTCAAAAACTGCTTTGGCTGATTTTAATGCCGCACGGCAACCCGTCATTGATTATATCAAGAAAGCAGATGCCAATGATCTTCGCAATCATATCAACGATTATCCAACAGGTGTCGTAGACGGTTACCAGGGTTTAATGTTTATTGCGGCCCATTGTGCCCGACATACCAAACAAATTGAAGAAGTAAAGGCGAATCCCAACTTTCCAAAACAATAAGACCATGAAGAAAATGAATTATCAGATCACAATCAGCGCTCCTGTAGATCACGTGTTTAAGACTATGCTTGGCAAAGAAACATACAAAAAGTGGACGGCGGCTTTTAATCCAACTTCTGATTTCGAAGGTAGCTGGGAAAAGGGTGCCAAGATTTATTTTACGGGCATCAATAAAGACGGTGAAAAAGAAGGTATGGTCGCTGAGATAGCCGAACATATTCCAAATAAATTCCTATCCATTCGTCATTACGGTATTTTAGACAAAGGCAAAGAGATTACCGAGGGACCAGCCGTTGAAGCATGGGCCGGATCATTTGAAAATTACACGTTCAGCGATCTCGATGGTAAAACATTATTAAAGGTAGACGTTGACACCAATGAAGAATATCTTGATTATTTTGACGAAGCCTGGCCAAAGGCTTTACAAATTCTCAAAGAAATCAGTGAGAAATAAAAATAGTCTATTGCTTTCTTCCGCTATGGTACAATTGAGGTAACTAGCCTTCTTCATGAGACACCAAAGAACTTTGGCAAAAATAATGCAGCTTTTTGAGAATAATAAGTCAGGTAAAAAATTTATAAATATTCTCAATAAGATTAAAGTGAAGACCTAAGACAACTGCTTACAAAATCAAACAATGCGAGCATATCGACATATATGCTAGCATTGTTTGATTGTTTTAGTTATACGATTTATGTTATTAATCTGTATAACAAGCAATCATTTTGTAAATTTTCCCTTCGTCGTTGTAAAACATTGTCTCTATGGCTTTTTTATTCATAACAGATTGGTAAAAAAGGGAGATACATCCGACCCCCGCCGTTATTTCATATAATTCAAAATGAAGGTCAGGCAATTTGTCTAAAGCCTTTTTCCAATATTCTGAAACTGCAGTTTTACCTTTTAAGTTTCCGTTTCCTGACCCTAAAGCCATTTTTATCATTGGAGTAATGATTTCAATATCATCCGTGTAATGATTTAGAATATTTTCCAAATTATGGGAGTTCCAGGATTCTATCCAATCTAAGGCAAATTTGTTTACATCCATAACACTATTTGTTTAGTAAATTATTTACAATCTATGTAAAAAAAATAAAATTAAGGCCCATATTCTCCAAATCTATAATAATTTACATTTCATGGCGATTTTAGGAAATAAATGATATATAACAACTCTTGTTAATCGTAGTTATGATATTATTAAATCCGGACAGAATGAAAGTACTTACATCAATACAGTATCATTGGGTTGGGCTTCAACTTTTCGCCTATGCATGTCTCAAATATGAAGGTGAAGTAGTTTTCTGAAGAAATATTTTATTGGATAGTTGAATTACCCATCAGTAATTTTTCAAGTTTTTTGTTAGGCCATACCTGCCTTAGGAGCATGTGTTAATTGTCTAATCATAAAAGTAGGGCGAAGAAACATACTGATTTAGATCAATTGGTATTCGTTAGCGCTGACCTATTATTGGCCTGTACTTATTCGAGGAATGATTTCAAATCCATCGCTATGATTTCAAAAACACCTAGTTTAATATTCACGATACCCAGGGAAGCATATGTTAAAATCCATATCGGTCATGCTCCTAATTAATCAGCATTATCCTTATACAAAAAATAGCAGATAAAAAGGCAGATATTCACCAATACTGCGAATGCGTTTGAGACAATAATCGGGTGTTCATTTTTCAGAACTCCATACCATACCCACAAAGAAAGTCCCAAAATAAGAATCAGAATCATGATCCATGACAAATCACCAACATTTTTTTCTTTAATAACTTTTATGAGCTGCGGGAGCATTGATATGGAAGTTAATATCCCGGCAGCAATTCCCAACAGATTTTCATTCATCGTTAAAATAAAAAATTATGCGAATTAAGATTAAGACTCATCCCTGGTATTCTTCACAAGTCCTATACCCGCGAAAAAGAAAATGAAACCAAGAAAGCCTACTACCCCTAATGTCATGTAAGCATTACTTTTATTGATTAGTTCATAACCTGTGTAAATTAAACCAATGATTCCAAGAACCGTCAGTATTGTTCCAAAAATGCGTTTAACGTTCATAATTATTTGTTTTAAGGTTATATATTATGCTGGAAAATGAAAGTTTTATTTATAATATTTTTCTACTATACTTTTTAAATTGATTCCCTTTCCAAGTACCGGTTTAAAAATATCCCCTTCACTGTTCATTCTTTCAATGGCATTCAGGATATGAAAATCACTTATTTTTAAACCCGTCTTCACTTCATCCCAATGAAGCGGCATGGATACGGTTGCGCCCGGTTTAGGACGAACTGAATAGGCTGCAGCAATTGTTGCGTGGGGTCTATTTTGTAAAAAATCAAGATATATTTTTCCTTTGCGATCTTTAACTGACCGTTCTATACTTGTGAATTTTGGAAGTTCACGATGAACTAAAGTGACAATCACCCGGGCAAATTCTTTGGACTGTTCATAGCTATATTTTCCCCCTAGCGGAATATAGATATGAAGACCTGTAGAACCGCTGGTTTTACAATAACTGGGCACGCCCATATCATCCAATACGCTCTTGGTAACCTGTGCTGCCTGAATTACCTGATCGAATGAATTTTTATCTGGATCAAGGTCAATAATACAGAAAGAGGGGTTTTCAGGCTTTTTGACCGTGCTGCTCCAGGGGTTCATTTCAATACAACCAAGATTGGCCATATAAAGCAGTGTCGCTTCATCTTTTCCTACTAGATAATGCCTATCCTTGTCATCTGTATCGCTATGGTAAAGGTAAGTTTCAGCCCAATCCGGAGCTGTATCCGTTACATTTTTAAAGTAAAAACCTTCACCTTCAATACCGTCAGGAAAGCGGTTCATGCTCTGTGGACGATTTTTCAAATAAGGTAATATAAACGGTGCTGCCTGATAATAGTAATTTATAAGGTCCCGTTTGGTTATTCCTTCTTTGGGCCAGAAAACTTTATCCAGGTTGGTGAATTTTAATTCATGACGGTTTATCTTTCTGACCTGGGTTTTGTCGTTAGGGTTTAATAGCGTTTTTCGCTCAGCCTTTCCTCTAGGAGTGATTATTTTATCTGCCATATCTATTATTTTTTCTGTTGGAGCCTCCTCTTCCAAAACAACTTTTTTAGCACTTTTATCCTCACGCATGCCATCAAAAGAAGGATGCCGCATTATTCCGTCGCCAGTCAATTCCGTAAAGCTCACTTCACACACCAGTTGCGGCTTTAACCATGTGACTGTGGCATGCGGCGGATTGGGTCTGAAACGTGAGGGTTTATTGATATCCGGTTCCTCTGAAAACGGCGTTTTAGATACAATGAGGGGCTTAAAAAGCACCATCATTTCCTTTTGTAGCTTTTCATTGAAACCTGTGCCAACTTTTCCTGTATAGATCAGCTTTTTTCCATCATAGACGCCTACAAGGAGACTACTAAACAATTTACTTGAATCATCATTCAGTGTATATCCTCCTATTACTACCTCCTGTCTTTTGTTCGCTTTGATCTTTAACCAATCGTTCGAACGGTTATGGACATGGTATATACTGTCCTTTCGTTTAGCCATGATTCCTTCCAGTCCCAGCTTCTTGGCTTCCTCAAGAAACTGGGTACCCGAAGTTTCAAAATGTTCGCTGATTAAAACACTTCCATGCTGTGGCAAAATTTCTTTTAAAATAGCCTTACGCTGCAGCAGTGGAAGATCTTTTAAATCCTGTCCATCATACCAAAGGATATCGAATACGTAATACACCAGATCACCATCTGCTTCGCTACGCCAGTTTTGGAGCGCTCCAAAGTTAGCCGTACCACTTTCACTGAGCACCACTACTTCCCCATCTAAAACAGCATCTAATTCCAGCTCTTTTAATTTATCGTAGATGGGATAGAATTTTTCGTTGAAGCTTTTATCATTGCGCGACTTCAACTCCACTTTACCATTATTCATAAAGGCAACGGCTCTATAGCCATCCCATTTGACCTCATAAACCCAATCCTCATCATCAAATGGTTTATCAACCAAAGTTGCAAGCATGGGTTCGATATGGGAATAAAATTTTTGCTTTGATGTATTTTTTAATAAATCCCGAAAATTTGTTTTCTTCGAGCCTTTCGCCGTGGGAACTGCTTCAAGCTGATCTTTAATCAGTTCAGCAGCTTTTGTTTTGGTAGCACGTTGATCTTTAACGGTGCTGTCTTTTTTTATGATATTTTCTCCATATACTTTATCTGGTGACTTCTCCATCTGTGGTATTGTTTTACCGGAAATCACCGATTTATCCTTTGCCGTGATATCCTTTTCACTGGCATATTTATCGTCCAGTTTCATCAGCAACCAGCCGTTATCTCCCCTTCCGTAAGCTTTTACCAACGCAAATTCTCCTTTTAGCTTTTTGCCATGGAGCTTAAATTTGAGCTTGCCGGAGTATAACTGATGTAAAAGAGCTTTTTCTTGTTTTGAAACATCCATAAAATCGCCTTCTGCCGGCTCATAGATACCTTCATCCCACACAATAACAGTACCGCCACCATATTGCCCTTTTGGGATGATTCCTTCAAAATTCCGGTAATCATAGGGATGATCCTCTACCATCATGGCAAGTCGTTTAACATTTGGATCCATAGAAGGTCCTTTGGGTACCGCCCAGCTTTTTAGTACGCCATCCATTTCGAGACGAAAATCATAATGTAGATGTGAAGCATCGTGTTTCTGAACCACAAAGCGTAATTCTGTTCCACTTGGTTTTCCGCCGAAAGGTTCCGGAGTTTTCTCTTCAGAACGTTTCTGACGATATTTAGATAGTCCCATAGCTCTTGTATAATGAATAATTTGAAAATTGAAATATTGAATTCCTAATGCTCAGAACCACTGCCTCAATTTCTAGCTGATTTTACTTTTTCCGATTTGTTATCTACCATGATTTCCTCTTTTTAAGACCAATATTTTAGTCATAAAAAAATGCAAATATTAAGCCGCCACTATTGCTTCTATAACATGACTCGAAAAGGTTTGGTTGAATTCTTTTTACTTCTTTCTTAAGAATAGGTAGAACGGACATTGAAATCTAAGTCAAGACCTGGCCATTTTTTCTTGTCTTAAAACAAAATTATCATTACTTCGTCTAAAATTTAATTGCTGGCACTTCGCTTATTTTATAACAAATTCTGAACTTTTATTGGCTAAAGATAATTTATGTATACTGATAGACGATTTTATCTTAGCGTCCAAAATACAGCAATTATTGAAATAAACAGCACCTCTTTACTACCTTGTTCGCAATTTTTAATTTAATAATATGTCTTGATCTATAGGCACTGATATCTTTAATATGAAAGCTTCAATTAATATTCTTCAACAATTGCTATTTGAACTAGCAGGTGTGCTACCCGATGGCACCTATCCTCTTTTTGAGTTGACCAGAGTCGTAACATTGGATGCCAATAAAGCTTATATCCGCAAAGGAGACTGAAGCCGTCGACTGACCTTTATCGAAAAAGGTATTAAGCTCTCGTTGAAGGAATGGTATTACTGCCTATCGTATTCCTCTTACCGATTCACCCGTTTACCATACTGCTATTTACGATAATCGCATTTATGATTAATGTTTACGGCCATTTAGGTTATAAAATTGCACCTAAATGGTTTCGACACACTTGATTGTTTGAAATCGTCAATACTTCTGTCTATCATAACATGCATCACAGTAAGTTTAAGGGAAATTATGGTTTATACTTTCGGATATGGGATCGGCTAATGGGCACCGAAAATCCCAATTACGTCAAAGAATATGATAGGATAAAAAACAACGTTTAACTAATCTTCTCAAGGGATTTGTGCAAATTGGCAACGAAATAAACAACAAAAAAGGAGACTACTATTGACTAGTGTCTCCTTAAGTGCCCAGGAGCAGATTCGAACTGCCACGCCCATACGAGCGCCACCCCCTCAAGATGGTGCGTCTACCAATTTCGCCACCTGGGCTCATATTCGCCTTTGGTATCACAAAAATAAAGATTTTTCCTTCTTTTGCAAGGCGAAAAATGCTTTTTAATGCTTTATTTCACTAAATTCCTATTGATCAAGGTTCTAATTACACCGTCAACCAAACCTACACGCGGGACAATGATTTGTTTTAAACGGCCGTACTTCATAATCGTCAGAAAAATCTCACTCGCAGGGATAATGACATCCGCCCGGTCTTCATTAAGTCCCAGCAAAATAATACGTTCCTTTAAAGAGAAAGACGACAAATGTTCGTACACAGCTTTCAATTTTGCATAAGACAATGGTTTATCCAGTTTCTCATTGGATAATCTCGCCAATTTATTGATATTACCACCGGTTCCTATCCCGATCACCTGCTTATACATATGCGTATTGCTGCGGACCCACTCCTTGAGCTCGTCCCAGGTTTCTGCTTTATCCTGATTATCTAAAATACGGATCGTACCTAAATTAAAGGATCTCGAATTAACCAAAACGCCATTCGCAAATAAAGACAGTTCAGTACTGCCGCCACCTACATCAATATAAAGATAGACCTTATCCTTTTCCATCTTATTATCCCAATGACTGTTGTAGATAATTTCAGCCTCCTTAGCACCTTCGATAATATCGATGTTGATTCCATTCTTTTTAACTTCTGCAACAATATCAGCACCATTCTTCGCATCGCGCATGGCCGATGTAGCACAGGCCATATAGTCTTCCACATGATACACATCCATCAATTCACGAAATGCTTTCATTGTTTTTATCAAACTCTCCGCCTTTCTCGGCGAAATTTCCTGATGGATAAATGCGTCATCGCCCAGGCGTAAAGGAACCCTTAAAAGCGTATTTTTTTTAAAATTATATTGATCCTTTTGCCCAATGATATCAGCGATCAAAAGGCGCACCGCATTGGAGCCTATATCTATAGCAGCGTATCTCACGTTATATTGTTTCTTATCTATTATTTGATTAAATCATGCTAAAATAAACACAGTTCTCAACAACTGTATTATAGTAATGTTAAGTTATTATTAATTTAACAACCCAACAAATTATTTCTCGTTTTGATTCCCCTATATTACTCCAAAAATGTTAGACTATACCATACAAAATTGAATTCCATTTTGAATGACGATGGCTAAAATACGTCCAAAAAAGGCTTTTGAATACTCCCGAACAAAAAAGACTGTTCTGTCCTCTCATTTTCCAGCAGTCTTATTAGTGCTCTTATAGCGCCTTCAATTAATCCTTGGTAACAGCGAGGAAACGAGCGCATAAAAAAAGGAATATTCACCTGGATGAACATTCCTCTTTTTCACACATGTAGTCACCTACTTAGTGATGGCCATGGCCTTCAGCTTTTCCACCAGCCAGTTTATAGATTTCTTCAACTTTTTTCAACGACTCTTCAGAAACATGAATGACATTGCGATTGGTGTTTAGCTCTTCACGAGTCAATCTACTATTGATTTCACCCTGTTTTGCAAGAACCACTGCCAAAAATGCTTTATCATTGAATGCCGCAGTACTATCTGATCCGATTGAAGTTGGTGTTTCAAACGCAGGTACACCACGTTGTGCATCACCGACATGCAACTCTTTAGCCAAACCGTCCAACTCGGGCAACACCGTCGCATAAGCTTCCTTAATTTTAGCCGCCACATTCTTCACTTCTGCTGAAGTCGATTGTTTTGCCGCTACATCAGCAAGGTTTACTAAATAGTTTCCTTCCTCACCAACGAATTTAATCATTGCAAAAGCATCACCATCTGCTAAAGATGCATTAGCATATTGACGCTGTCTATTTGCAGCTGTTTCACCACAAGACGCAAATACAGTACTCGCACAAGCAGCTACAACAAATAACTTATTAATCTTCATATCAATTTTGTTAACTATACAAAAGTAGATAAAATATACTTTCTGCGAAACCTTATCCGCGAAAAGAAACAAAAATTAGGCAACATTCCTTCCAGCATTGATAACACCGAATATTGTCCGCGCAATCAGTTTCGAATAATCTTCCCGTTGTGCCTCATCCAGTTTATCGGAATTGAGCGCACGAATAGCATAATGTTGGATCACCAATAGAGGCAATACAATACTTTCGCGTGCAAGAATCGACTCGCGGTCTACCGGATAGTTCTCCATCAATTTCGATGTGCCACTGAGTTTTAAAAGATACTCTTTTGTAATCTGATATTCCGCATGGAGGTTTTTCCAAAATTCACCGTACACCTTATCTTCCTTCATATAAGCTGTGATATCAAAATTAGACTTGGTCATGGACATCATACAGTTGTCGATCAGTGTCTGGAAGAATCCCGAAGAAACATACAATTGTTGCACATCTTTCCATAGGTTGTTCTTTTCAGCCCATTGCAATGCGGTACCTACGCCATAAAATCCAGGGATATTTTGCTTCAGCTGACTCCACGATGTAACGAAACTGATCGCCCTTAAATCTTCAAGCCGCAGTTCGCGCCCTGAATTTCTCTTTACTGGTCGACTCGAAATATTGATGGACGAAAGTGCTTTCAATGGAGACATCGTTTCCAAATAAGGTAGGAACAGCTTATTGGTACGGAGATCCATAAATTTATGGTGACTCAATTCGGCCAATTTATCAATAATCTCTTGCTGATGTTTAGTCAGGGTATCCCCCACACGTTGCTTTAAATCAGAGATAATGCCCGCATGTAGGAGCTGCTCTATATTAAATCGAGCGGTATCCAACGAACCATATTGGCTACTGATTGTCTGTCCCTGGATCGTCAATTGAATATGATCGTTGGCGATTTCCTTACCCATGGAAGCATAAAAACGTTGTGTTTTACCTCCGCCACGCGCTGGAGGCCCACCGCGGCCATCAAAAAAGACAAGATCCACATCATATTCACGCGAAATGGCTGTCAACTCTATTTTTGCCCTATAAATTGACCAGTTTGCCATCAGATAGCCTCCATCTTTTGTACTATCCGAATAACCCAACATAATGGTCTGTTTATTTCCTCTCCGTTTCAAATGCGCCTTATACTCTTTATTGCTATATAAGGTCTTCATTACGTCGGCAGCTCTAGTCAGATCGTCCACTGTTTCAAACAAGGGCACAAAATCTATCGTTAATGCATCTTTCTTCCAACCGGACCACAAAAATAACTGACGCAATCCGAGGATATCACTTGCTTGCTGGCAATTACTAATAATAAAACGCTGCGCTGCACGCTCAGAACCCGAACGTTGGATGTCCTTCAGTAATTTGATTACTCCGGAGGTGTCTTTCGTCAATGGATCTGCATCATCACCCACACTTAAATCCAATTCTTTAAACTTCAATGCTTTTTGTTTATCCGCTTCATTCAGTTCCAGGTAATTCAACGGAACACCAGTCGCCTCCGGATTTTGCTGTATCAGGTAATTTGTCGCTTCACGTAGGATTCGGCTATCCTGTCTAATATCCAGGGTTGTGAAAAAACAACCGAATGTCATTACCTTTCGGAGCAGGTCATCGACAATCTCTACAAAGAGACCATTATGATATTCTTCCAATACATTTTTGATCGCTTTTAAGTTTGTAATGATATTATCCGTTTCATCTGCTGGATTTTCAACAGGGTTAAAGCTATTTTCATAAAACAGGGTCTGTAGGTTATCCATATAGGTTTCTACTCCCCTGAACGTGATACGGCGTCTTACAATGCGGAAATCACGATAATAACATCTAAATAAAATCGTCCGTAATAAAGCGGCTACTTTTTTGGTACTTTCAACACTTACATTCGGATTTCCGTCCCGATCTCCCCCTGGCCAAAAGCCCAGTTCGATCAGCTGTTTTACCTCTTCGGTATCTACATCCAGCTCATCATCGATGAAAGACTGGATCTCAGAAGCTACCTTATAAAAAACATTTTCCAGGAACCAGGCTAAACTTGCGGCCTCGTCTACCGGAGTCGGCTTATTTTTATTGATGAACGGTGTTTTACCCAGTTGCTGCAACAGTAAATGTATACTATGGATATCATTGGTCTTTATTGCATCAATCAGATCATTGATAATCCCTAATACCGGTCCTGGATAAAATTGTGTAGGGTGAGCCGTAAGAACCAAACGGACGGAGAAATCTTTTAATTTAGAAACGATTTTCCGTCGCATATCACCATTCCCCTCCGCATTCTTGATCAGGGCTCCCAAGACGTTTTCATCGTCCCCACGGCCAACCATCTGAAAGGATGAATCCTCTATTGCATCAAACAATACCACCTGACGTTCTATATACTGAACAAAACGAAACAGTAGGTCAATACGCTGTTCCTCCGAAGAAAACTCTTCATGCTGATCAAAAAAACTTTTTATAATCTCATCCGGAGTCAAATGCTGATCAACGCCCTTCTCGCACTGCTTTGCAAAAAAAGGCAATAAAGTACCCGTATCTTTAACACGTTGAAATGGCAATGTTAAAAACAAACTTTTGAAAAGCTCAAAGCGTGTCAATACCTCGTCCTGAAAGACGGCTTCATTTTTACTTTGCTTCATATTTAAATCTTTGAAAAATGGTCAAGAGAGTTTAGGCGACTCTTGAGTTTCTGTAATAATCTGAAATACCCTACGCACCAAATATAGCAATATTATATTTAAACAAATAAAAAAATATAAATTAATCAAAAAAAACATCAAAATATTATAAAGATATTAATAGAATTTAGTAATTTTTCGTTTTTAGTATATTCTAACAGCAAATAGGGAAACCGCAGGCTAATATAGCCTTATCTCGTATATTTGTGCTACATTATGAAACAGACACAGGAAATAAAAAGTTTTTTCTACAGTCAGTATTTTGCGGATGGGCTGCGCATCACCATCGGATGTATTGTGCCTGTCCTCATCTTCGCCACCATCGGTCAGTTTACCAACGGAACCATTGTATCTTTGGGAGCCTTATTAGTTGGGTTATCCGATACGCCAGGAGCACCGAGCCATAGACGCAAAGGAATGTTTGCGGGAGCTATACTGACCACGCTGACATTTATTCTCACCAATATTGTCAATCAGAATGTATACCTTCTCGCTATTTTTATCGGAATAGCCTGTTTTATCTTTGCCATGTTTGCGGTATTCAACAGTCGGGCAGCAAATGTGGGCCTGATGTGTATACTGATGATGCTGATCCACGTACAAATACACTATCCCCTTGATCAGGCAATCAACTACCTTGGATTCTACACATTGGGCTGCCTGTGGTACATCACAATCAGTCTCTCCATCACACAGGTACGCCCCTATCGCTTGGCCGAGCAGGAACTTGCGGAAACCATTCGTTATGTCGCTGATTATATTCGACTGAAGGCCAATTTTTATGATGCTAAAATTGACAATGATAAAAATTACCTAAAACTGATCGACAAACAGGTCGAAGTAAATCAACATCAGGAAAACGTAAGAGATCTGCTGTTTCAAAGTAAAAGATCCATTAAAGACACCACAAAAGTAGGCCGTTACCTGACGTTAATCTTTAATGATATCGTTGACTTATTTGAGCAGAGCATGGCGGCTCACTATGATTACAATACCATCAGTGAGCGCTTTGGCCCTACGGGTATCCTCGATGATTTTCGAAACGTTATTTTAAAATACACCAATGAACTCGACAATCTGGCCTACCAGCTCAATACGAATATTCAACCCAAGCCCCTGTATGATTTTGATGCGGACCTCGCACGGCTCCATGCTAAAATTGACCAGCTCGATAAAGAACATCAATACAGCACCTTTGCCCTACGTAAAGTATTGATCAACCTACGTGACCTGGTACGCCGTATCAAAAACATTTATGGCTATTCACATCTGCAACCGGATGACGTCAAACGTAAAGAAATTGATGATGCGAAACGTTTCGTGCAAAGCTCAGCCATCGACCTAAAGAAATTCCGTGAAAATCTTACCTTAAAATCAACGATCTTTAGACATGCCTGCCGCATGGCAATCGTTATGTCGATCACGTATTATGTTTTTGAGACCACCAAGATCACCAACAATGTTTATTGGATTTTACTGACGATCATGGTAATCTTGAAACCAGGCTTCGGCCTTACCAAAGAGCGCAATATACAACGTCTTATCGGAACCACCATCGGCGGACTGATCGGGGCTGTCATCCTATTGACAATACATGATCCAACCATACTATTTGTACTTCTAGTTTTCTTTTTCCTAACAGCCTATAGTTTATTTCGGGTCAATTATGTGGTCGCGGTATTATTTATGACACCTTATGTATTGATCATGCTCAGTTTCGTCAGTTCCAATACCCTTGAAGTAACCAAAGAACGCATTTTGGACACCTTTATTGGAGGAATGATTGCTTTTCTCTCCAGCTATATTATCTTCCCGAACTGGGAAAGCATGCAGGTAAAGGAGTCTATGCGAAAACTGCTGATCGCCAATTACAATTACATCTTTCAGGCGTTAAAAGAAATTGCAGGTCAGGCGCCATCGATTACAGACTACAAGTTAGCCCGAAAAGCCGTTTATGTTGAAACCGCGAATATGGGTTCCACCTTTCAGCGTATGCTGACGGAACCTAAAAAAAGGCAGAAATACAGTAAGGAGGTCAATAAATTTGTCATCTTCAACCATATTCTGGCTTCTTTTTCTGTTACACTGATGAATCATCTGGATCAGATGGATAATAACTACCTTACCAAGGAGCACGTACGGACTATACGAAAAATATTAAGCAGTCTGGATCAATCCATTCAATTACTTCATTCATCAGATTCCACTACGCTATTTTTACCGATGGATATTGAGATATCAAACCATCGTTTTGACAATAGTGACATCAATTCCGCTGATGGAAAACTATTGGAAGAGCAATTGGAGTTCTTGTACAAGATTGCACAGGACTTAAATAAGATTGTCCAGGATCTCCATGACAAAAGTGCCGCGGAACATGCAGCAGAATTATCTAAACAAGCAGGCTAATTTATCTGAAAAATTCACGAAATTTACATTATGAGTGAACATCTAACAAGCTCCTATGACGTTATCATCGTCGGAGGTGGACCCATCGGCCTCGCCTGTGCCTTGGAAGCAAAACAGGCCAATCTCAACTATCTCATTTTGGAAAAAGGATGTTTGGTTAATTCGCTCTATAACTATCCGCAAAATATGACCTTTTTCTCCTCTTCTGAACGATTGGAAATTGGGGATATCCCTTTTGTGACGACAAATCCAAAACCCCGAAGGACAGAAGCGCTGGAATATTACAGACGTATCCAGCAAAAATTCGAACTGGACACTCATCTGTTTGAAGAAGTATTGGATATTCAGAAAAATGAAAATGCCAATTTTAATGTAAAAACCAGCAAACGCAGCTATGTCACAAAAAAAGTCATCATTGCTACAGGATTCTATGATATCCCCATGCTACTCAATATTCCCGGAGAAAAACTTGACAAAGTAAGACACTATTACAATGATCCCCATTACTACAGCGGCCAGAAAGTTATTGTTGTAGGTGCGAGCAATTCGTCCATTGACGCTGCGCTGGAAACATTTCGAAAAGGGGCGCAGGTAACCTTGGTCATCCGCGGCCATGAAATCAGCCCAAGAGTCAAGTATTGGGTAAAACCGGATATTGAGAATAGAATTGCTGCTGGAGAAATCGATGTACTTTACAACAGTGAATTAACAACTGTGACCGAGACAAGCGCCTTCATTCAAACACCAACAGGCATTATTGAGATCGAAAATGATTTTGTACTTGCACTGACAGGATATCGGCCAAATTTTGACTTCCTACGAAAAATAGGTGTTGATATCCCAGAACAGGCCCCCTGCATCCCATGCCATAATGAACAGACGATGGAAACGAATATTACAGGCCTATATTTAGCAGGAGTCGTATGTGGCGGATTAAATACCCACCTCTGGTTTATTGAAAACTCACGTATCCACGCCAAGCAGATTATCGAACATATTCGCTCAACGCCGATTTAACGCTGTTGATACCGTAAACCGTTTAAGAAGATTTTCATCATTTTCTTCTGCAAACTGAGGATATGATCAAATTCTTCTTTCGTAGGGAAGAGCATATTTTTCATATCCTTTAAGATTCCCATCCGCATACCAAACAACGAATACAACAAAATACGGGCAGTTTCATTCAGATCATCTACACGAATCTCCCTTGCCTCTACGCCAATTTTAAGGATTTTTTCAATAATTTCAACTTCCCGCAGATAGGATTCTTTGAACACTTGCTCCAATTCATCCGGAAGTTCTTTGACCATTTTCATGGTATATTCAAACAGATTATAATATTGATTAATGGCCTTGACGCGCATATCAATAGAGTACATCATGATTTCTTCAAAGTTGCCCCCCTTATCGATGACCGCTTCGATCTCTTCAATCATTTTATTAATAACATACTCAAAAACAGCAGAGTATAAACTATTTTTATCCGGAAAATAATAATAAAGCAATGCTTTCGAAAAATTAAGATCCTTAGCTATCTCCGACATGGTCGTTTTAGCCATTCCAAAATGTGCAAAGCGCCTTGTTGCAGCTTCCAGAATTTTGATCCTTTTTACATCTGCGTTACCCATTAAACTTATATTTTTTATCGTTAAATAAACGGTTTATACTATCTTTACCGATTATCATGCTAAAGATAGCTGATTTTTTTGAATTTCTGAAAACTTAAGTCAATATGGAATTAAACATTCAATCGAATATCTCTTTAAAACCCTTCAATACATTTGGAATAGAAGAAAAGACAAATTACCTGATCGAAGTGAATGATAATGAAACATTGACCGAAATTTTTAAACAGGGTCTTTTTAACAAGAAATTTTTTGTTCTTGGTGCCGGTAGCAATGTTTTGTTTACCAAGCCGTTTGATGGATATATTATCCGAATGACCAGTAAAGGTATACAGTCAAAAGTGGAATCAGACGATGTGTATGTTACCGCAAAAGCTGGGGAAATCTGGAATGACTTTGTTTGGCATTGCATCAGAAACAACTATGCCGGAATAGAAAATATGGCGCTTATTCCTGGAACTGTTGGCGCATCTCCCGTACAGAATATTGGAGCTTATGGCACCGAATTAATGTATGTTTTTCACACCTGCGAAGCATTCGATACCCAATTGGGTACATTTAAAACTTTCAAAAAGGAAGATTGTGATTTCTCCTATCGGGACAGCATCTTTAAAACAGCGCATAAAGGTCGTTTTATTATTACTGAAGTGACCTATAAATTGAGCCTCACAGCACAGATAAATACAAGCTATGGTGCGATTGAAGCTGAACTTCTAAAAGAAAATATAACAGCGCCTTCCATCGCTGATATCGCGACCATAGTATCGAAAATCCGTGTTGAAAAGCTGCCAGATCCAAGTACCGTTGGCAATGCCGGAAGCTTTTTTAAAAATCCCGTGATCGATGCCGATACTTTCGAAAAATTATTGGGACTTTATCCAACGATCCCACATTATCCAATGCCCGGCCAACAAACAAAACTTGCTGCAGGATGGTTAATAGAACAGTGTGGCTGGAAAGGTAAAGAATATGGACAAGCCGGTGTCTGGAAAAATCAGGCACTTGTACTAATAAATAGACAACATGCTAGCGGTCAGGAAATTTATGACCTTTCTGTCCAAATTATTAACGATGTACAGGACAAATTTGGAATTACGCTCGAGCGTGAAGTTAATTTATTGTAAAGAATAAAAAAAAACATCTTTGCTACATTGCAACTTTATAGAACAATAATATAGCCTCTATCCGTCCTCAACATCATCTAAAGCCAAGCTTATTTACTTAAGGTTAATACACGCACACGTTTGCACGTCTTAAAATAACCTTAAAATTACATTAAGAAATCCCTTTTTAAGGATTTTGGCGCATTATTTGCCTCATACTTAACGAACCGCATTTTATAAACTTACTGTTTCCCAAAAAGAACAGTTATAATTCATTAAGCTATGACAAAGAATGAATTTGACAGCATGGTTATTGAGCAATCGGACTCATTAAAACTCTACGCCAGAAATTTTACCAGCGACTATGAAGATGCAAACGATCTTGTACAGGACACCATCCTCAAAGCTGTAACCTATTTCAAGAATTTCAAAGAAGGCACTAACCTAAAGGGATGGCTCTATACCATCATGAAAAACACGTTTATAAATAATTATAGACGGATTGTAAAAACCAACTCCTTTATCACTAAAGATGAAGAAATCTCCAATTCAAATTTATTAATATCCGCTTCAAGCAATCAGGGAGAAAGCAAATTTGTCATGGAGGATATCCACGAGGCCCTAGCCAATCTTTCAGAAGAATACTACATTCCCTTTTCCCTCTACTTCGAAGGGTTTAAATACCATGAGATATCAGAACATTTAAACATCCCCATTGGAACAGTAAAGACAAGAATACATGTAGCCAGAAAATTAATGAAACGATCATTATCAGCTTATAAAGTAGCTTAGTTTTTTCTATCTTCGCATTCTTACAGATTGTGATGGAAAAAGAAGGATTACCTGAATACAGCAAGAGTCAGCTTGCATTGCGAAATGGCCAGGATAAACCGCAGGTATGGGTTGCTTATAAAGGTTACATCTACGATGTCAGCGACAGTAGGCTTTGGAAAAGGGGCATGCACTATGAACACTGGGCGGGACAGGATCTAACTGAGGAGCTTAAAGACGCTCCTCATTCAGACAGTGTATTTTCAAGGTTTCCAGTAATCGGAATCCTATATGTTAATCACAACCTATAGATTAAATTGAGAAAGGGCGACAAATGCGTTCAGACGCTTCTGTATATCCTCTTCAGTAAGATCTACTAGCCGCTCTGTGCCAAATTTCTCCACACAAAAAGAAGCCAGCGCAGACCCGAAAATCAAAGCATTCTTCATATTGGTAAAATTGATGGTTTTAACTTTGGCCAAATAACCGACAAAACCGCCAGCAAACGAATCACCCGCTCCTGTAGGATCAAATACATCTGCTAAAGGTAATGCAGGAGCGGAAAAGATCTGATTTTCCCCAAAAAGTAATGCACCATGCTCACCTTTTTTTATGATCAGGTATTTTGGCCCCATCGCCAAAATAACCTTTGCAGCTTTGACCAGTGAATATTCTCCGGATAACTGTCTGGCTTCAGCGTCATTGATCGTCAGGACATCAACCTCCTTAAGTACTTTCTTTAAATCATCTAAGGCAACATTCATCCAGTAGTTCATTGTGTCAAGCACAACCAATTTTGGCTTCTGCTTTAAGCGCGCTAAAGTGGTCAATTGCACCTGTGGCGTCAGATTCCCAAGCAGAAGATACTCACAGTCCTGATAACTGTCAGGAATAATCGGATCAAAATCTGCCAGTACATTTAAGTCAGTCGCTAGCGTATCCCGGCTATTCATGTCATTGTGATATCTTCCTGACCAGGAAAATGTTTGTCCGCCCTGCACAATCTGAACACCCGATACATCGATTCCGCGATCCTTTATAAGGTCAAGATTGCGGCTTCCAAAATCTTCGCCAACAACGCTGACCAATTTGATGTTGTCACATAAATAGGACGCCGCTAGACTCGCAAAAGTACCGGCACCACCTAGAATTCTGTCAGTTTTACCGAACGGTGTTTCTATTGTATCAAAAGCCACCGTACCAATAATTACTAAACTCATAGTTTTTTAATAAGCATGGTAAACAAAAAAACCGGCGTAAAGCCGGTTTCAATATTGCTCCTGAAGCTGGGCTCGAACCAGCGACCCTCTGATTAACAGTCAGATGCTCTAACCTGCTGAGCTATTCAGGAATGTTTAACTTTCCGAGAAACTTCTTTCTCATTGAATGCACAAAAATAGCACATTTATATATTATTCGCAAATAATTTTATCATTTGCTTACTGCTCCTGAAGCTGGGCTCGAACCAGCGACCCTCTGATTAACAGTCAGATGCTCTAACCGGCTGAGCTATTCAGGAATGAAAAATTGAATACTTTAAAAACTCCGGTTATGTAAGTCTTTAAATTGCTCCTGAAGCTGGGCTCGAACCAGCGACCCTCTGATTAACAGTCAGATGCTCTAACCTGCTGAGCTATTCAGGAATGTTTTCTTCAATTTTTCCGGAGACCCTATCGCGTTTCCGTGATGCAAGTATCGGAAGATTATTAGAATACTACAAATTTTTTGAACACATTTTTTACAACTTCCTAAAATCCAATTAGAATAATTTATTTTCTCTTTTTCCAATTCATGCTCAAAAACCTCCTTTATGCAATTCAAACAGCATAATTACTATTTACTGCTGTCCAAATAACGACAGCTTGATCCATTTTTCCGATGCATCAAATGCAAACGAACCTTAAAGTAACACGCCTTTGAGAATAAGTGTGGCCACGGTAAAATAGATTAAAAGACCGGTAACATCGACCAGGGTTGAGACAAATGGTGCCGATGAGCTCGCGGGGTCAGCACCTAGTCGCTTCATCACAAAAGGAAGCATAGAACCCATAAGGGAACCCCAAAGGACTACACCGATTAGCGACAAAGAAATAACCAAAGCCACCAATACCCAGTATTCGCCATAACTATGGGCAAAGGACTGCCAGGCCATAATCCTTAAAAAACCCAGAGCACCCAAAATAAGCCCAAGCAAAAGACCAGACAAAATCTCTCTGCGCATCACACGCCACCAATCCGAAAGTGTCACCTCCCCTAACGCCATAGCCTGTATAATCAGCGTCGAAGCCTGGGAACCACTATTGCCCCCACTGGAAATAATAACCGGCATCAAAGCAAACAACATAATCGCGCTCGCCATCTGCTCCTCAAAATGCTCGATAACCGTAGCAGTCAACAACTGACCAAGAAATAAAACAATCAACCAACCGGCCCGTTTTTTCACCAGGTTTTTAATGGATACGTCCAAATAAGGTTCATCCAAGGCCTCGGTTCCCCCAATACGTTGCATATCCTCTGTATACTCTTCATTGGCAACCCACAGGATGTCGTCGACCGTAACAATTCCAAGCATCACTCCCTGCCCATCGACAACCGGAAGCGCAACCCTATTGTTCATACGGAAAATATTGATTGCCTCCTCCTGCGGATCATAGGCATTCAAAGAAATCAAACGGTGATCAATCAAGTCTCCCACGATTGTTTCAGGCTCCGCCATCAACACATCTTTGATACGAATATCATCAATCAGCTTACCATTTGAATCAATGACATACAGCACATCTATAGTCTCTGAATCCTTCCCATAGCGACGGATATGCCCCAATATTCTTTCGATGCTCCAATGCGCTTTTACCGTAATATAATCCGGAGTCATCAAGCGCCCTACACTGTCCTCGGGATACCCCAGCAATGCCAAAGCTTCTACCCGATCTTTAGGTGGTAAAAGCAAAATTAAATGCTTAATATCGTCCTTCATTTCGGAGAAAAAAGAGGTCCTGTCATCCGGAGGCAACTCGTTAATTAAAGCACTTATTTTAGCCTTGGAAAGCTTCTTAAAAATCCGATTTTGGGTAGGAAAATCCAGGATCCGGAAAACGTTTACAGCACGATTTAAATTTAAGGATTCTATAAAGAGTGGACCATGTTCTGGCAGTTCATCAATCAGCTCCTCCACCTCAGAAATATTCAATTCATTTAGAAATTCTTCCAGCCCAACAAGATCGCCATTCGCTATCAACTGTTCTATTTGACTTACCTGCATTTCCAGTTCTTCCATATCTTCCTTTCGATTTTAAAATCCTACATCGGTACAAAATTATATGTTACAAAAATCGCTTTTTTAAAGTAAATTCTGAATAAAAAAATAAATAATAAAAAGATATCAAATCAGTACTGATGTTTAACCTTCACAACAGACCAAAGAATTTAATCTGCCTCTAAATAAGACATTTTGTCACTAACAGATATTTCAGGAAGCCGCTCGGGATTTGACCTGGGAAAAGAGAAAGTCTCCGAGTGAAAAGCCCCTCAGTCCAAAACTCATCTCCACACCAATCAAACACGAAAACCAAAATAATCTAAAAGTTCAACGCTTCAGGTACAGCACCTTCATCTGGCCACATCCGAAAAACTTATACCTGCAAAAATATGCAAATATTTTTTTTGCCTCAGCTATCTTATGGCTGAATATTTAAGTATATTCGTCACATACTTTTCGCTAACTGAAAAGTGAATTTACAGCGAAAAAGAAACGTATCAAAGTTGATCTTTAAATGCCATTATAGAGCAATAAAATCAAAAACATAAACACAATAAATGCATAAAAATCAACTAATTAAATAGTAATACAAAAACATATAATTCATATAACACAAGAATATTTAGCTAAAAAAAATAGCAAGCCATAAAACATACCTCAATAATGAAATATAAAAATATAATTATCAGTATATTAACACAATTCATATTAACATTATATTCAAAAAATACTTTTGCACAGTTTTTTGAAGATAGTCAAGCGCCACTCAGCCAAAAATGGTTCAAAATCGAGACCCCGAATTTTAAACTTATTTTTCCCGAAGAGATGAAAGGTGCAGCTCCTACCCTAGCAAATCAAGTCTACAATTCTTTACGAATAACCAGTAGAAATTATCAAATAAAACCCCGGCAAATTCCTTTCATTATACACAACACGAATCTACAGACAAACGGTTTTGTTCAGTTATCCCCTCGAAAATCCGAACTCTATAGTACTGCTGGAGCCGAGCCCGACAACCAAACATGGTTACCTAATCTGATTCTTCATGAGTCAAGACATGTAAACCAATTTGACAAATTGACAGGAAAATTACACGCTCCTTTTTTCGAACAACTAGCCTTAGCTTACTATGGGCTAACAGTTCCTTCCTGGTTTTTTGAGGGTGATGCGACATTGACTGAAACCATTTATTCCCTTGGAGGAAGAGGCCGGCTACCATCTTTTGAAATGCCGATAAAAGCCAATTTTCTGTCTCAGCAGAAATACAGTTTCAATAAATACCTGCTCGGATCCTTTAAAGACATTGTCCCCAGTTATTACACCATCGGTTACCTCATGACATCGACATTAAAGTCCGAACTGCCCTCAAATTACGAAGCAGATTTGTTTTCCGAACTCAATAGACGTCCGCTCTATCCCTATAATATTAACCGTGTACTAAAGAAAAAAATCGGGGGAAATAGCAACGATTTGTTCCATAAAACAATCGCAAAATTAGACACCATATGGAAAGAAAAAACAGCAGATTATTTAGCTCAAAATTACACGGAAATTTCTGGTCAAAGTAACCGTTATTATAACAGCAATTTATTACCAAAATCAAGGGGAAATTTGATTTACTTCATTAAGGAAAACCCGGAAAAAACAAATGCAATATATACGTACGACAGCGACAAAAAAACAGAAGCACAACTTGTAAAAACTGGCATCCAGTTGACCCCACATTTCGATATCAACAGCGACTATATTGTATGGGATGAACTCCGAAAAGATCCTCGTTATAACAAAAGAACTTATAGTATCATCAACTTAATGAACCTGAAAACAGGAAAAACTAAAGGCCTCACTAAGCAGTCGAGATATTATTCACCCGTATTTAGCCCCGTAGACGAATCCATTGCCTGTATCGAAGTAGATTTATCCAATAGGAGCTACCTTACGCTCATAAGCCTTAAAAACGGCTCTGTGATCAAACGGATAAAAGCAGCGGGATTCGAGCAGCTTCAGCACCCGGCATTTAATACCCAAGGCGACAAAATAATTGCGATCCGATTATCAGAAATGGGAACTGCACTCTGTGAAATTGATCTCAAAAATGATGAAATCACCAACCTGACTTCATGGGGAAACCAGCAATATGAACGTCCTCAATACCTTTCAGGTATGAACATCCTTGTAAAAGCAAACTTTAATGGTATTGATAACGTTTATAAGATAAACCGTCAAACAGGAACAAAACAACTGCTGACGAAAGCACCATTCGGTGCTTTTAACCCTTTTTATGATAAAACGACAACGCGACTACTTTTTAACAACTACCAATATAATGGTTATAAAATCAGTCAGACAAATTTGGACACAGTCTTCGATATCAAGCCGGAAAAGGATTATTTTTCTCATTACTATGCCAGTACATTACAAAAAGATAGTATATTCAATGTTGCCGCCACAGCACCGGACTCCAGCCAACGGTACAGCATTACACCTTACAAAGGACTTGAACGGACATTTAATTTCCATAGCCTTTCACTGAGCAGTAGTAACTTTGAAAGTTTCGACAATTTTAAACCCGGAATCTTCTGGCTGTCAAATAATATCTTAAACACCACCCAGATTGCTCTTGGTTACGAGTATGATACAGATATCAGAAAGGGAATTTATTCAGCCGAGTTAACATATAATAAGTACTTTCCAAAATTCTCATTACGTTACGAAAACAGAGGTCAGATCGCAGCAGCAACGATGCCCAACAAACCTGATAGCAGCATTCGATTCGATTGGCGGGAACATTACGTATCCTCGCAGATTTCCATTCCATTGTCTTTTTATAGACTTGACTATAATTATTCCACGGGATTCAATTTCGCAACAGCCTATCTGAAACGTTACAACCTGAGCCGCAATGACCTCCGAAACTTCAATTATGAAACTGCATTTCCATTGACCTACCAACTATATTTCAACCGAAATGCCCGTATGGCCAGAATGGATCAATACCCGAGATGGGGACAGAATTTAAGTGTAACCTATAGACATACTCCTTTTGAAAATAAGGCCAAAGGGGAAATTCTATCTGCACGAACAGTGTTCTATTTTCCTGGATTCGCAAATAACCATGGATTTCAGATCCGCTTAAGTGCTCAGGCCGGAACAGGAATCTATGAATACATCAACGATATTCCACTGGTCAGCGGATTCAGTTACTATAAATATGAGAAAGTAAAAAATACATTGCTAATTAATTATCGATTCCCTATCGCTTATCCTGATTTGGGAGTAGGGTCATTAGCTTATATAAAACGGATAAAAGGTGGGCTATTTGCAGACTATCAGAATATTCACAAACATAAAGAAGCAGCTCCAAAGAGCTTTGGAACATACCTTTCCTTTGATTTCAATGCCTTCAGATATCCACTCCCCGATTTTGAGTTTGTTGTAAAGGGAACCTATATCAATGATCGTACGGCGACACAGCGCATCGTACCGACAGTAAGTCTAAATTACACCTATTAGCGATGCAAGGCCCAATTAAAATTAGCCGCTAAGGCATAATGATCTGACAGTGGCAGGCCCTTGACATTGGTAAACAGGTTATTCTCTATATTATAATCACGCGCGGCCAAACTTAGGTGACTATTGCTACGGTAGAGGATTTTATCTATTGACTCATGCTGATTGCCAATAGATAACATATGCGGGGGCTTAAATGCATGCTTCGCTTCTGGTACAAGACCACCATTCTGGAGTTCGACCCAACTATCTACCAATGCGGTTGACTCCATAAAATCATGTAGATTATCATCACCAAAACTATAATGCGCATTAAAGTCCCCCATGACAATCAGTGCATTTTCACTGGAATGCTCACCGATATAATCACGCAACTGGTTAAGATTATCCCTTCTAGCGCTGGAGGCGCGTCTATTGTTCTGCGCATTTGCATGTACATTATAGACATCCAACCATATCCCGGAAACGATTTCCACTTTAACCAAAGTAAAACCTTTTGGCGTTAAAAAATCGGCTCCGGTACGCCTCTTCCAGGGAACGCGCACAACATCCGACATCGGAAAACGGGATAAGGTATTTAAGCCGTCTCCAAAAGGTACCCGCCCCTTGGACTTCGTGCGATAAGGATGTTGGTTACCGCCAAAATAAAGACTATTGTTATAATTGAAATCCTCCTGAACGTTCACGATATCAAAAGGATTAATTTTTTTACCTATTTCAGCGATACTCCGGCTTCTACCCGTAATTGCAGAAGAAATAAACCCCGGCAACCCCGCTACATTATAGGTCAATACCGAAAAAAAACCTGAACTATCTCTTTCTTTTTTGTGATTCGCATCCATCAATAAAACCTATATATCATCTAATGATAAATTTAAGAAATACCATAAATACTCGCCAAAGCTGTACAGATATTTAACAGATAATTGATTTAAATCTGACATAAGCAGAGAAAACTGTTTCTTGGCAGCCAAAGCCATCATTGTAAAAACCTATTGAAACACTATCGCAATACATCATACCCATAAAAAATGATTTCCAATGCATTTATAAGAAACCTATCCCCCTCATTTGCTCACAGGCTACCCTAGCAATGAAAGCTGACAAAAGTTCCGACTAATCAATAAACTGTGCTCCGTGAACTTTTGATGAAATTATGCAAACCAATAAAAAATACCTGCAAAAAAAAAGGGATAACTCAACGTTATCCCCTTCCTATGTTATTTTAAATAATTAGTCTTCAAGTGCTTTTACACCAGGAAGAACCTTACCTTCCATATATTCCAATAGCGCGCCACCACCTGTACTCACGTAACTTACATCTTCGGTCATACCAAATTTACTTACCGCAGCAGCTGAATCCCCACCCCCTATTAAGGAAAATGCACCATTTTTGGTCGCCTCAACCACAGCATCAGCAACAGCTTTCGTACCTTTTGCAAAGGTATCAAACTCAAAAACTCCCATAGGGCCATTCCAAAGAACTGTTTTTGAATCCTTGATAATAGCTGCAAAATTCGCAGCAGACTCCTTTCCGATATCCAAGCCTTGAAGATCTGCAGGTATCTGATCATTTGGACCGTCATATACATTGGCATCGTTGGAAAATGCATCGGCGATTTGGGCATCTGTAGGAATAACCAAATTGACACCTTTTTCCTTCGCTTTTTTTACCAATTCATTTGCCAGGTCCAGTTTATCCATCTCAACCAATGACTGACCAATTTCGCCGCCTCTTGCTTTAATGAAAGTGTAGGCCATCCCTCCACCGATTAACAAGTTATCTACTTTATCCAATAAAGCTTCGATCAACTGAATTTTATCAGAAACTTTTGCTCCACCCATAATCGCTGTAAACGGTCTGACGGGGTTATTCAATACTTTCTCTGCGTTTCCCACCTCAGCAGCCATTAAATAACCGCTATATTTAGCTGTTGGGAAAAACTGCGCGATGATCGCCGTTGATGCATGTGCCCTATGGGCAGTACCAAAAGCATCATTCACATAAACATCGCCTAATTTCGAAAGCTTTTCAGCAAATCCCACATCCCCTTTTTCCTCCTCTTTATAAAAACGTAGGTTCTCAAGTAATAACACTTGGCCAGCCTGCAATGCCGCAGCTTTCCCCACAGCCTCATTTCCAATACAATCATTGGCAAATTGAACTTCCGCACCTAATACCTCAGAAAGGTGAGAAACAATATGTTTTAATGAATACTTATCAGTAGGACCATCTTTTGGTCTTCCTAAATGGGACATCAATATCACACTTCCGCCGTCATTCAAAATTTTCTTTATTGTCGGAGCAGCTCCCTGAATACGATTATCATCCGTAATATTGAAATTCTCATCCAAAGGAACGTTGAAATCTACGCGAACCAAGGCTTTTTTACCTGCAAAATTTAAATCGTCTACTGTTTTCATTATGTAACTTTAATGTTTTAGGATCTGTCGTTTGCCAAACGAACAGCTAAATATAGAAAAAAGGCATTTATTTTCATCAAATAAATGCCTTTTTATCGGATTAAATTATCATTAATGGATTTCAACAGCATAAGGTAACCTGGCCTGCACCCCACTTTGTGCTGTTGCCTGCCTCATTACATCGAAATAACGATAGTATTCACCCATTTGTTCTTTCGCCACCCAAGCCTGAACTTTTTCTTTCGAATTGTTCAATATCGAGGTGAACGGATCCTCCTTGGCAGGATATTGGGTAACTTTATACTTAGTTAGGTTTGCTTTTTTAGCCGCAGCCTGAATAGCGGCATCAAGATTACCCAAACGATCCACCAGTTTATTGCTTACGCCCTGTATACCTGTCCAGACACGGCCTTGACCAATGCTATCAACATTCGCCACCGGCATCTTTCTACCCTCGGACACAACTTTTGTAAATGTAGCGTATACTTTATCAACCTCGCGCTGGATTATATCTCTTTCTTCTGCTGTCAAAGGACGATCAAAAGTCGTCATCAGATCCGCAAATCTCCCAGTTTTCACACCATCATAGTGAACGCCGATTTTATTGTTCATGAGATTCTGAAAATTCGGTATTACACCAAATACACCGATTGATCCCGTAATTGTCGTTGGTTCCGCAAATATAGAGTCTGCGGCAGCTGCAATATAATAACCTCCCGAAGCCGCAACATCTCCCATCGAAACGACAACAGGTTTAACTTTCTTAGTCAAAATCACCTCACGCCAGATCACATCTGACGCGAGAGCCGAGCCACCCGGAGAATTCACCCGCAGCACGACTGCCTTTACAGCATCGTCTTCGCGCAACTTTCTGAGTTCTCTTGAAAACTTATCGCCTCCGATCTCTCCTGGGCGCGTACCCTCACCATCCACGATCTCGCCAACAGCATAAAGAACCGCTACTTCAGATCCACTCACATCTTCTTTTACCTTCTTATTATAATCCAATAGGGAGACAAAGGATATTTCTTCCTTATCGCCTATTTTCAATCTTTTTCTGAGATCAGAAAGCAATTCATCCTTATATATCTTCGCATCGGCAAGTTTATACCGCACCGCATCATCCGCATTACGCACCAAATAACCATTGGCTATACCACGCAAAGAATCCGCAGGAATATTCCGGCTCATGGATATTTCTTTAATGAAAGTATCATATATACTACCCAGATAAGAAGTTACTTGCAAGCGGTTTGGATCACTCATTTTATTTAGGAAATAAGGTTCCACAGCACTTTTAAACGTTCCCACCTTCACAATCTGCATTTCGACCCCAACTTTATCCAATAGATCCTTGTAAAACATGGTTGAACTCGCAAGTCCCCTAAAATCAATGGTTCCCTGCGGATTGACATACACTTTATCGGCAATACTCGCTACATAATATGCTTTTTGATTGTATCCCGCATTGTAGGCAACGACAAATTTCCCTGTTTTTTTAAATGCCAACAGTTCGTCCCGTACGGCTTTCAGACTTGCAAAACCGGTACCGATGCTGCCCGCATCCATATAAATTCCCTTAATATTGCCGTCAGTGGCTGCATACCTTATTCTCCCCAAAATATCATCCAATCCGATGCTCTTCGTAGAATAACCGGGAAGATTTAAGCTCCCAAAAGGATTATTGTCATTCCTTTCATTGATGTCATAGTCAAAGGAGAGGAATAACACCGAATTGCTTTTGACAACCACCTCCTGATCAGAGGAAGCCGAACTGATAAGCGCTCCGATAATCCCCATAAAAACAATAAACAGAATCACAAAAGATATCACAATCCCCGTGATCGTAGCCAATACATACTTAAAAAATGATTTCATATTTTACAATTAATTCCAATCCATACAGCCTTGCAAATGGAATGATTTATTTTACACTAAAGGTAATGCAATATTTTTTATTCCTCCAGTATTTTATTTCATAAAGACGTAATTTAGCAATATGAATAAGATTTTTATATTATTGGGGACCAATTTAGGAGACCGGCTGCAACAACTCGCTAGAGCAAGGAAAAACCTTGAACAACAAATCGGAATCATCTTGCAGGAATCCTCAATTTATGAAACGGCAGCTTGGGGAGTTGAAGACCAACCAGCATTTCTTAACCAGGTTATCCTAATAAGCTCGCCTTTATCTGCACCTGAGTGTTTGCATCTTACCCAACAGATCGAGTCGGATCTTGGAAGGATACGGCTAAAGAAATGGGGAGAAAGAGCCATAGACATTGATCTACTTTATTTCAACGACGAAATTATCAACGAGCCGAATTTGATTATACCACATCCTTATATTTCAGAAAGACGCTTTACCCTGGAACCCTTAGCAGAGATAGCCCCAACATACATACATCCTGTTTACAAAAAAAATAACGTATCTTTATTGTATAATTGCAAGGACGAATTACCCGTAAAGAAAATTAGCGACGATGAATCATATCGACATTGACCTGATCAGCCAAAATATGTTTGACAATACAGACTTGATCAAACAGTTTGTATCAATGTATCTTATACAGACCCCGGTTGACTTAGATAATTTGCAAAATGCACTAAATGTTGGAGATCATCAAAAAATTGCAGATGCTGCCCATCACATCAAACCTACGATGGACTATATTGGAGCATTTCATTTAAAGGCCAAATTCGAAGAATTGGAAATGAATGCCAAAAATCAGGAATCGTTAGAGGGACTCAGGGCAACTTTTCAGGTGCTGAACATCGAAATGAAGGAATTATTATTTGAACTCGAGCAATACGAAAAAACGATCTAAATCAGATCGTTTTTTTATTAAAATGCAATGCTGACAGGATAAAATACAACAGTAGAATCACTGGCAAAGCCATAAATTGTCCAATCACAAATAAGATTAGCGTTAAAAACAGAAAGATAAAGCGATATTTATTTGTCGCCCAGTCCATTGAACTGAATTTCATCGAAAAAAGCCGAATCTCGCTAATTAACAGATAACTGGTCAAGAATGCGCTACAAACCAAAAAAATTGGATTTAAAATAAGTTCGGGATACTTGTCAGCGATATAGGGCAATGAAAGCACATAAAAGGTATTCATCGGCGTATTGAGTCCGATAAAATCTGAGGTTTGTCGTTCGTCCAAATTAAATTTAGCCAAACGTAAGGCCGAAAACACGGTAACAATAAACCCGATATAAGGCAGCAAGGAACCACCAGGAAATGCCTTTTGCAATAACGTAAACATAATGACACCTGGTAAAAATCCAAAACTGACCATATCCGCAAGTGAATCCAATTCCTTACCGATAGATGATTTTACATGAAGAAGCCTTGCGACCATACCATCAAAAAAATCAAATATTCCAGAAGCTAGTACACATATCGTAACGGCTTTTATGTCGCCATTCAACGCCATCAATACAGCAATACAACCACTAAAAAGATTTAGGCAGGTCAGCAGATTTGGAATATGTTTTTTCATCAATAATCTATTTATATACGTATTGCAATTTTTAACCTGGCTCCAATGTTTAAGTTTGCAGCTTAATATCGCATCAATATGAATATTTCGAAGTTGAGTTATACCCAACTTATCGAACACAAAAAAGCCATCATTTTAGTAAAATGATGGCTAAAATATTAAAATTTGATGGGATTACCCATTCATACTGATCAAAAATTCTTCATTTGATTTAGTACCACGCATTTGTCCTTGCAAGAATTCCATTGCTTCTGTAGAATTCATATCTGATAAGTGATTGCGAAGCACCCAAATACGTTGCAATGTTTCTTTATCTGTCAATAGATCATCGCGCCGTGTACTAGACGCAGTAATATCAATAGCAGGGAAGATACGTTTGTTCGCCAATTTACGATCCAATTGCAATTCCATATTACCAGTTCCTTTAAATTCTTCAAAGATCACCTCATCCATTTTCGAACCGGTATCTGTCAGGGCTGTTGCAAGGATAGTTAATGAACCTCCGTTTTCGATATTTCTAGCCGCACCGAAGAAACGTTTTGGTTTATGCAGAGCGTTGGCATCCACACCACCCGATAAGATTTTACCAGAAGCCGGAGCAACGGTATTATAAGCACGCGCCAAACGCGTGATCGAATCCAATAGGATAACCACATCATGACCACACTCGACCATACGCTTCGCTTTCTCCAGTACGATATTGGCGATTTTTACATGACGATCAGCAGGTTCATCAAAAGTAGATGAAACAACTTCTGCACGTACACTTCTGGCCATATCTGTAACCTCCTCAGGACGCTCATCAATCAATAAGATGATAAGATATACTTCTGGGTGATTCTTCGCAATAGCGTTAGCAACTTCCTTCAATAAATTTGTTTTACCCGTTTTTGGCTGTGCAACGATCAATCCACGTTGTCCTTTACCGATTGGTGTAAACAAATCCATGATACGAGTGGAGTAGTTACCCATTCCCATATCTAAATTTAAGCGCTCATCGGGAAATAATGGTGTCAGGTAGTCAAAAGGCACACGGTCGCGTACCTCTGCTGGATTCTGTCCATTAATGGCCTCTACTCTGACCAATGGAAAATATTTTTCACCTTCTTTTGGTGGGCGGATACAGCCACGAACAGTATCTCCTGTTTTCAAACCAAATAATTTGATCTGAGATTGTGATACATAAATATCATCTGGAGAGGTCAAATAGTTATAGTCTGATGAACGCAAGAAACCATAACCATCTGGCATAATTTCTAACACACCCTCATTAACGATAACATTGTCGAAATCTGTACTGGAAGAAGTAGTTTCAGCTTTAGGAGTTTGAGATGTTTTTTCAGGTTGGGAACCTTTATCTGTTGTTGGCGTATTTTCTACCGCAGGACTGCTTTCTTCACTTTCAACAGCTTCACGTTTTCTTACCGTCACAGGCTCAGCCGTCTTCACTGTTCTTACGCGTTTACGGGTACGTTCACCCTGTTCCTGACTATCCTCCTCCACTTTAGCAACTTTTTCTACAGAAGCCGGAGCTGCTTCTTCTTCCCCACCGGTATTGCTAATTCTTTCTATTAATTCTTGCTTACGCAATTTATCAGCATCCGCGATACCGATCAACTTAGCAATCTCGCGCAATTCTGATACGAGTTTAGCGTTTAATTCGTTAATATCCATTAATGTGTTGTGTATGATTTTTGGATTTTCTTTTGAGCTTTATTCTGATTACACACCTAAGCTTGTTTCCTTGTTTAAGTGAATGAAGAACTTAATGATTTCTTTTAAACCCGAAGTGGATTAAATCTTGAGAACCTAGACAAAGAAAAAAACAAATTTTGTTATTTCAAAATATTTCAAAAAAAATATTTACTATTGTAGCTAGTAAAACGATTTAACAACATTTTTAGATTGAATTTTATATTTTTTTTCATAAGTTCGTACCTTTCAAAATTTAAGTTTTTAGATCCCTTATATGGAACAGCAACAAACTAAAACCAATTACCCCGCACTCTACACACTGATTATTGTGTTTTTCTTTTGGGGATTCATTGCGGCGGGAAATAGCGTATTTATCCCTTTCTGCAAGAATTATTTTCACCTGGATCAATTTCAGTCGCAGCTTATTGACTTTGCCTTTTATACGGCATACTACATCGGTGCATTGCTCCTATTTATCTTTAGTTCAATTGGCGGTAAAGACCTGGTCGGAAAATGGGGATACAAAAAAAGTATCGTTTATGGTCTACTCTTTTCCGCGTTAGGTGCTGCAGCGATGATTGTCGCGGTCGAGGTAAACTTATATATTGGCATGTTGCTAGGTCTATTTGTAGTTGCTCTGGGATTCTCCTTACAGCAAACAGCAGCTAATCCCTTCGCCGTTTTATTAGGTGATCCTAAGACTGGAGCTTCCCGTGTTAACCTTGGTGGCGGTATCAACTCATTCGGAACAACAATTGGCCCATTGGTTATTGGTTTCTCTCTATTTGGAACATTTGAGCCCATCTCAGATTCTGAAATCGCCAATTTACCATTGAATAAAGTAGTCTATCTATATGTAGGTGTAGGTTTATTGTTTCTTTTGGCAGCGGCCCTGTTCAACTTCAGCAAAAAAGTTCCAGCTGGAATCAGCAATGAGCCAATGGAAAAAGCAAATAAGGCATTACGTACCTTGATCATCATGACGGTTTTGCTATTTGGTATGTTCACACCGGTATTCCTAAGTTACAAAAGCGACCTTGCACTGCATATTGAACAATTACACCAGCAGGTATCGAGCCTGACCGATCAAGTGCAGATTGATCAATTAAAAGCACATATTAAAGAAGTTGCCAAACCATTGGAAACACAACGTATGCTATGGTTGGCAGGTGCATTAATCGTCGTCATCGGCGGTTTACTTTTCTCCAACAGAAGCGCTAAAAAGAATCCGGAAGGCTGGGGTGCAATGAAATATCCGCAACTAGCTTTGGGAATGCTTGCATTATTTATTTATGTAGGTATCGAAGTTGCTATTGGTAGTAACCTAGGTGAATTGCTTACGCTAAAAGAATTTGGGCACTTGCAGTCGTCCCAGATCACTCCATACGTGTCCATGTACTGGGGAAGTATGATGATCGGCCGATGGGCTGGTGCGATTACAGCATTCAACCTGAGCAAGTCGACTAAAAATGGGCTGTTGGTCATTGTCCCTTTAATTGCTTTTTCTATCATTATTGGCGTGAATACACTTGCTGGCTTCGAAATGTCGCATCTGTATTACTATGTGATCTGTATTATTTTACAGATTGTCGCCTTCTATCTAAGTAAGGAAAAACCAGCACGTACATTGATTATTTTCGGTTTATTTGGGATTATTGCCATGCTAATCGGACTTTTCTCGTCTGGTACAATTGCGATTTACGCATTCTTATCAGGAGGTTTAGCCTGTTCAATCATGTGGTCATCCATTTTCAGTTTATCAATCGTTGGTCTTGGAAAATATACCGCTCAGGGTTCAGCATTCCTGGTCATGATGATTCTTGGCGGTGGTATCCTGCCTCCTATCCAGGGAAAATTAGCGGATATCATTGGAATACATAACTCCTACATTCTACCGTTAATCGGATTCTGTTATATAGTTTTCTTTGCTGTGTTTGTGAAAGGAATCTTAACCAAACAAGGAATCAATATTGATGAAATCGAGGCTGAAGGAGCACACTAAAGACATCAACTAATTGTAAATAGTACACTATTTAAACAATTTTATTACAACAGCTAAAAACTGGCTTAACGACATTGTTAAGCCAGTTTTTTTATATCATCAGCAAAATCATAAAATTTATTTTTTCAAAAATACGTGGATAAATTATGATATTTAAAATTAAAAAATGTATTTTCGGGGAATTGATTAATGAATTGATTGCTCATTTTATAACGATAAACACAATTAAAACTACTCAATAATGATAATCATTGCTGACGGGGGATCAACAAAAACAAACTGGTGTTTGTTAGACGATTCAAATAAAAAGATCTACTTCAACACAGAAGGATACAACCCTTATTTTGTTGACAGTGAATACATTGTAAACTCCCTAAAAAAAGGATTACCGCAGGATTTACCTTTTGAAAAAATTGCGGAAGTAAATTATTATGGTGCAGGGGTCCATAATAAGGAAAAAGCTCAGATTGTAGTGGATGCACTCAAACAGGTATTTACTACGGCGAAAGTAGAAGTAGGCCACGATCTGCTTGCCGCAGCAAGGGCATTGCTAGGATCCGAAGCTGGCTTTGCAGCAATTTTGGGTACTGGAACAAATTCTTGTCTCTATGATGGTAAAGAAATCACATTAAATATTGACTCCGGAGCTTACATTTTAGGCGATGAAGGATCGGGTAGTTACATCGGTAAAAAATTACTTGCAGACTATGTACGTAATTTAATGCCTAAAGATGTAAAGGAAGTGTTTTGGAACACCTATAAAATGACGAAAGATGAAATCATGGATGCGGTTTACACCAAACCCATGCCAAATCGTTTCTGTGCAAGTTTCAGTAAATTCGTATATGACAATAATGTAAACATCGAATACACACGTAATATTGTCGATGAGGCATTTGAAGCTTTCTTCAGAAATTTAGTCAGCAAATACCCTAATTACCAAAGTTATACCTTCAATTGTATTGGTTCTGTAGGTTACAATTTCAGAAATGTGTTGGCTGAAAAAGCGGAACAATATGGAATGAAAGTAGGTAAGATTTTACGTTCTCCTATTGATGACTTGGTACAGTTCCACATCGACAGAGCGGCAGCAACTGCTAAATAGAAAAGTAAAATAATCTTTAACATACTAAGAAAAAGGTGCATCTTATGATGCGCCTTTTTTTATATACCAACAATAAATCTTTTTTTCGATCGTTGAAAAAGGTCCTTCTTTATATGTATTAGACTAACCAATATTAAATTCTAATAAACTTATTTATACCATTTTACAGTATATTTTAATAATTTAATAACAGGAATTTCATCAGTACAAAATAAAATTACCTTTTTTTTGTAAAAAGAATATTTATAGTTTATTCCGATGAAAAGAAGCCTTGATATACTTGTACTCTCAGACATACACTTAGGTACATACGGAAGTAGAGCCAAAGAGCTTTTACTTTACCTGGAATCCGTCGCACCCAAGATATTGATCCTCAACGGCGATATTGTAGATATCTGGCAATTTAAAAAAAGCTATTTTCCACAAGATCATTTGAAGGTTATCAAGAAGATTATCGATATGAGCTCAACAGGTACTGAAGTCCATTATATTACGGGAAATCACGATGAAATGTTGCGCAAGTTCACTGATCTTAAGTTAGGGAATATCAAACTGAGCAACAAACTGCTTCTTTCACTTAATAATCAAAAGGTATGGATTTTTCATGGTGATGTTTTCGACGCATCCATACATCATTCAAAATGGCTGGCGAAGCTCGGCGGTTGGGGTTACGATAAGTTGATACAGCTTAACAATGTGATTAATTATTGCTTGGATAAGATGGGAAAAGAGAAATACTCACTCTCAAAAAAAATAAAAAACTCTGTTAAAAAGGCCGTTAAATATATATCGGATTTCGAACATACTGCAACGGAATTGGCTATTGAGAAAAATTATGATTTTGTTGTCTGTGGCCACATTCATCAACCTCAAATTAAGGAGGTCATTACCCGCAAGGGCACATGCACTTACATGAACTCTGGCGATTGGATCGAGAATCTAAGTAGTTTGGAATACAAAAATGGTGAGTGGAAGCTCTTTTACTTTGAGGAAAATAAGGAGCAAATCCTTAAAAATAAGATCATCGACACCCCTCTTTTCAGCCTGGAGGATTTAAAGAAAATCGTTATATCATCATAGACAAAAAAGCGTAGTAAAAAATAAATCTTGACAGAATTATAGTGATCAAAAGCCGGGCTAGCCCGGCTTTGATTTATTACAACGTTATTGTCTCTCCTACTTTTGGAAGTGACAATGAAATATCTTCGTTCTGGAATTTGTCCAGCGCCTTTTGTTTGTCGATCTGAATCGGTGGGAATGAATCATAGTGAATTCCGACCACACGGGCGCAATTGATGAATTCCGCCGCCCTGAGCGCATCATCCACATCCATTGTATAGTATCCACCGATAGGAAGAAAAGCCCAATCCAATTTTAGATCAGCCAGCAACTTCATCTCCATTGTCAACGCTGTATCTCCAGCGAAATAGATCTTCTTACCCTTTACGTTAAAGACAAATCCAACGGGGAATCCACCATATTGACCGTCAGGTGTACTATTGGTATGTGCGGCGTAAACCATCTTTACAGAACCAAAAGGCAGCTGTACCGTACCACCGAGATTGAACTCAACAACTTTATCTTCAGGTACCCCTTGTCTCCTTACCCATGCCGCTGTTTCAACAATGGCCAATACTGTGGCATTACTATTCTTTTGAATGGTAGCCATGTCGGCGACATGATCTTGATGCCCATGGCTCAAAAAGATGTAATCCGGTTTAATTGCATTTACGTCAATTTCTTTTGCCAACGGATTATATGTTACGAATGGATCCAACAAAACCTTCGTTCCATCAAAATCAAACTCAACACAAGATTGGCCGTAATAAGTTGCTTTCATAAGCCTATTTTTATTGATTAAATAATCCGCCTAAACCTCCTAACATATCTTTGCTCGCGGCTTGCATTTCAGCTTGACTGATACTCTCCGCTTGGGTTATTGCTTTATTCAAAGCAACAACTAGCAACTCCTCTAATTCTTCTTTATCGGCATTGGACAAAAAAACAGGATCGATCGTAATCTCCTTAATCTCCTTATTGGCTGTCGCCACCACACGGATCAAACCGCCCTCAGCCTCACCGGATACCGAAATGGTATCTAATCTCTTTTTGATTTCCTCTGCTTTTTGCTGCGCTTGAAATAATTTGTCAAACATATCTATCACATTTATTTAATGCCAATTTACAAAAAACCTCCAATACCTACTATTGCTAATTTACTTTCGCTAATGCCACCCTTTTTGTATTTTTGCAGCATGCAAAGCAATCAAGAAAAATTAGTTGCCCATTTTTTGGAACAGCTGAATCTAAATAACACCACTGTCCCAGAGGAAACATATGCTAAATTAATGGCAAAACAATCAGAAATCGTTAGTATCGAAGATGTGGTTGCCTATATCAATACGCTTGGGGAAGAATTAAATATCAAGGAAAATGTAGCCGAGCTCATCGAAAAAGTAGAAGATGAGACCAGTATCCTCATCCATAAACTCAAATTTATAACGGCTAGCGACAGACCTAAAGTATTGGTTTTAGATCGAATTGACCCACAGCAGATCAATCAGTCCGCGTATCTACAAGAATCCATAAAAATCGCAGGTGGGATTCCTACCACAATTGCTCAGGAAGCTGATAAGATCATTATCATTGACAGTGATGAAAGTGTATTTACTCGTATTCCACTTTTATTAAATGATTCTGAAATTGCGCAATCAAAGGCGATCCAACTTGATCAGCTATTTATTATGACAAAGCCTGATTTTGCCCGAATTCCGGGCTACGAATACCTAACGGAATTGGAGTCTTTAGCAGAGATCCTGCAGCCAAAATATTTTGTTTATGGGCACGAAGGCAAAGAATGGTTACAATTTCAATTGAAATAAAACGATATAATAGGCCTAGGGGCTATCGCGTTACAAAAAAGCATCTTTAATCAATTAAAGATGCTTTTTTTGTGGTGTGAACGTTAACACTAATTATATCTTCTGCGTAATACCTCATATAATTTTTCAACCGTATGAGGTTTATCCGCCCAACGGTTCTTAACTGCGTAGTTGGTCTGCAAGAATGCGTCAGCTTCTGCATAAGTACTGAATCTGTTCAATAACTCTACAGCTTCACTATAAGCTAAACTATAGCCATTAAACAAATCTTTGATAAATAAAAGTTTATCATTCAGGCTTATCCCGGTTTTAATATCTGTCAACTTATCTGAACTTCCGGATTGATTGACCTGATATACCCGATTCTGTACCCCGGCCTGTTTTTGTTGTGAAATAATCTCATTTAAGGTCAATGGCCTGGATGGAGTCTCCTCCACCACCGTATTGATTTCTTCCTGGATGAAGCTTTGCTGAGCCTCCTCAATAATGATCTCTTTCGGTTCTTCGACAACCGCTGTAACGACAACCGGCGGCTCGTCGATAAGATCTATTTTGGGATCATCAATTTTGTAATGATTTTCTTTTATATGTTCTACAGCATTTTCATGTGTTACAGGCTTACTTTCGCTCACTGATGTTGACGAATAGGGCGTTGTTGGCAAATTATCGCGTTCTTCGCTTTCGACATTTGCTGCAGCAATATGCTCTTCTTCTGCCTGTACAGGCTCATCTTTTATGGGCTCATCATTACGCGCAACCTCTTTCTCCAGGGGCTCCCGTTCGATAATAATTGGACTGGATGTCCGCAAAGAAGAAGGAGGAGTAAAATAGTCGTTAAAGGCTATTTTTTTGCTGTCAATCACCGAATCTCTCAAGGTATTTTGTGTTTGCTTGTCTTCTAACACGGCATCTGTTTTGAGTAAAGTGATATAAGCCGCAACAGACTGAGCTTTAGCTTCTAATCTCACAAGCTCAGCTATTTCAGCACTACCGCTTTTTTCCGACAAAACCAAATATTGTGCATTCAAATCCTGTAATAAATCACCTATCTTATTAAAAATTTCCGCTTTAGTACTCATAGTTCTATTTGAAATCGCCTATTAATCGTTTATAATACCTCTTTATTTATTGCCCTAAAAGTGGAAAACTCAACCCTTTGATTTATAAATATTTGAATTTACGCTCACTTTTTTGCTACTCAAATTTAATATTTAATTTCGATATTAGCGCTGTCAAAAACAGAATATAATCGGAAGTCAATTGACAAATAATACCTTATTCGCCGACTATCCGAAAAAAATAATTTAATCAAATGCTTTTTTCCGAACATAATCTGACATTGAGACCGGCTCGATATGGAAGTATTGAAGTGATCTGTGGGTCAATGTTCTCAGGCAAGACCGAAGAATTAATACGCAGACTTAAACGGGCTCAGTATGCTCGTCTAAATGTTGAGATATTCAAGCCTTCCGTAGATAAGCGATATGATGATAAATTGGTCGTTTCTCACGATAGCAATAGTATTCCCTCTACGCCGGTCGAAAATTCCTCCGCAATACTATTATTGAGCTCAGCTACCCAAGTGGTTGGAATAGATGAAGCGCAATTTTTTGATGGCGGATTGACAGAAGTATGTGTCAAATTGGCAAACAATGGTATTCGTGTCGTTATTGCAGGATTGGACATGGATTATAAGGGACAACCCTTTGGCCCTATTCCCAATTTAATGGCCGTAGCTGAACATGTCACCAAAGTCCATGCGGTTTGCATGCAATGCGGAGCTCCAGCAAATTATTCTTATCGTTTGACGGAAGATACCCAGACAGTACTTCTCGGTGAAAAAGATGCCTATGAGCCCCGTTGTAGACAATGTTATTATCATTTAGATCAACCGGGCATCTAAACGCCAATCAGAAATCGATCGACAATTGCAGTCAGTTCATGCCTTTCACAGAGCAACCGTAAGAGCACCATTACCTGCACGATTGATGATCGGTCAACAATCTCGCCGTTGTTATTTTTTGTTAAAGAGAACTGCCAAATAGACGATGTATCAATTTGGCATAAGATTTGAATTATACTTTACAAATAAGAAGATAAACGCTTTCAAAAGCGACAAAATACTTTTCATAATTTAGGTTTATAATTGGTTAGTTTGCACCTCCTTGCCCATCAAGGAGGTGTTTTTTTTATTAAAAAAAATGCTGCCCTTTCGGAATGGGCAGCATTTCTATTTTACATTTTTGTTTGTTTCATTTAAGGTTGTACGCGGTAATTCAACACCTTACGGCCTATATTTCCGGTTTGGTCCATTCCCTCCACAATCACTTTATAATTACCATTTCCATCGGCATTGTAAAACTGAATTGCTGCTTCTCCTGTCTCAGTTACCACAACCTTCGGATTCCAATAAATCGTTGTCCGCAGGTCGTTGGCAGATTTTCTTTCAGGTGTATCATACTTTGGTAAATAAAATTTACGCTCTTTAATATACCCCAATGGGAACATATCAATGACATTGGATTTTGGCAACAGTTTCTCGATTTCACTCATCGCCATTCGAGGTTTCTTGGCCTCAACTTTCTTCGTGTAGATCGATACAACACCGTTGTTTTGGTACATCCTTGACACTGTTCCGAGCTCGTCACGTAAAAAGATTTCTATTCCCTCGATATCCGCAACATTGATACTATTTAAGCCGGGTTCATCAATGGCCATGCCGTTTAGGAAAAACTGAACCGGAGTGCGTCCACCTGCATTGTAATCACGCGAAACGTAATACTTCAAGGTTTGTGGATCATAAGTAATACCCGTCAGCACAGTTTGCAGACACATCGTCAATACATTACAGCCTGTCAAGCGCTCCGGTTCAATACGATGTTCGGGCATAGATAAACCCGAAATTGCAGGGAAATCCTTATTTGTAATTACCTTTTTCTGTACAGCCGTCACCTCTACCTCATCCAATAAAATAGATTTTCTGTATTCTTTACGACTATTATCCAGATAGGGAGCGAATGCTTGGTCTATATTCGGAACAAAATAGCTTTTATAACCGTTATTTTTATCGATTTCAGGGTAATAACTCTGATCCATATTGATCACCAGACTACGGTAATTGTCATTCGACCTTGCATTTACCGTCACTTTCGATGAGTCTGGAAAAACAAGATCTTTGAATGTGAAACGACCGTTCTGGTCGGTATATACATCTTTTTTGATATTCCGGGAAGGTACCGACAACAACAATCCCCCATTCGGATATGGACGGCCAGTGTTCATGCGTAAAATTCCCGACAATTCTATCCCTTGTTCTGGAAGAAAACTAACCTGAGGCAACTTTTCAGCTATTAAAGCAGGATAATCAAAACGGCGGTATCCCTGTGTCATCAATAATGCATCCAACGCCTTTTCTCTATCCGGATTTTTTTCATCAAAATAAGTATTTGGATTTTCGACATTTCCTTTCAGGTCCGAAGTCAGCAAAAAGTTGCTTACAATGGAGAGATCGGCCTGATCATTATAGGGAACCTTAGATTCGTCGATCACAGAAACGGAATAACTACCGGGATATTTCTGTCCATTATTATCAACTGAAAGTTTCAGATTGACCTGATCTTTCGCCTTATAACTTTGCTTATCGCTTGTAACCTGAATATTGAGCAATTTCTCACTTTGAACAAATGCCAGGCGTTCACTCACCGGTTTGCCATCCGGTGTCAATAAAGTAACCTGGGCAATACCGTTTGGCAGACGCTCTTTTGGGATACTGACCAAAGCAGATGAAGATTTTAAGTTTACCTGAGCGCCAAAACAAAGATGTCCATTGGACTGAACCAATACATAGTAAGATTGTGCTGGATTTTTAGAAAAACTCTCTTCGCTGGTCACTACAGCAAATTCTATATTCTTTTCATCCTGCTTAACAAATACAACGTTTGCTTTGTCGTTAACAACAGCTGGAAGCTTATACTTGCGTTCCTGTCCATTATTAAATTTTATGACTGCCTGATAATTCTCTCCAGCCAGGGGCAATAAAGAGAAATAGCCCATACCTAATCCCAGATCCTCAAATTCTGCGACGGATTTACCCTTTGAATCGAGAATTGTGCCTTTCACTTTCAAACCCCTACCATCAGATCCAACAGCTTTAAACGCGACTTTCTTGGCAAATCCGGCGATTAAATCTCCGCCCTCAGGAAAAAACTGTACGTCAGCATCCCAAAGGGCATTTTTAAGCAGGAAGGAACTGGACAAAGGTTTTTCATTTTTGTTTTCCTGAATACTAACTTTTAATTGCCCCTTCTCCAAATCAGCCCTTTCCTTTGCCGATAAGTTGATTGTCACCTTACCCATCGCATCTGTTTCGCCTTTCCCTTTGTCTACTGTTTCCCATCCGGCGACAAACTCCCAATTGATCTTTGAATTAATCATCGGTTTGCCGGCCCGATCCCTGAATTGTATGACGGCCTGGCTCTTATTCCCATTGAGATTATTCTGAAATTCAATATTTGTAATCAATTTTTTATTGATCACATCTCCTATTGGAACTATTTTGTTAAAAAAATAGGATGCATCAAAGTTTGACATCCATTTTGTATAAGCCCTGAAACGATAATTATCCTGTGTCATGAATTGCGGATCGAGGACCATCTGTCCACTTCCAACACCTTTATCCAATGGGATTCTAAATGTTTGGATCAGCGAGTCACGGCTATTCAAAACCTCCACATAGGCAATTTTGCTGGGTTCGTATTCTGGAAGATTACGCGATAAATACGAAGAAAACCATAACGTATCTCCTACTGCATAATAGGGTTTGTCAAAGTGAAGGTGTACTTTTTCTGTTGGGTAACCCTGAAAATATTTTTGAACCCGTTCTACGATCGTATTAATAGGTAATGTAGGTGCAGTCTGTGCATAGGTTGACCCGATTCCTAAAATCCCTATCGATAAAGTCAATAGTTTGATGTGCTTCATTGAAAGTCTTAGAATTAAAAAAAGAATAGCTAAATATATTCAATTTTAAGCAAAGACCAATCCTACTGGGGCATTTTTAACATTTATTATAGCATTTGTACTCGCATTCAGGAGCCAGCTATAATAAAGGTGCAAGCAAACGACAAATGGAATCTACTCCTCGTTTCCATCGACTTCGCTGCATCCATTTACGCATTGTAATTAAATCCGAAACTTCAATATCAGCGAGAAATTGATTATTCATGCGTTCACAAAGCGCTTTATCGGAAACTATTCCCGATATCTCAAAATTGATGTAAAAACTTCTGATATCCAGATTGGTCGTACCGATATAGGCTAGCTTGCCATCAATACAGATCGTTTTGGCATGGAGAAATCCCTTTTTATAAAGATATACATTTACACCTCTTTCGAGTAATGGTTTAATAAAAGAAAACGAAGCATGTTGTACAAAAAAGGAATCAGATTGTGCAGGTAACATCAGATCAACGCGCACCCCAGAAGAAACGGCCAGCATCAGCGCTGTCGTCAGTTGATCACTCGGAATAAAATACGGCGTACACAATTGAACATACTCCTTTGCCTCGTTGATCCCGGCTATAATTGCTTCCATGTTAAAAGGAGCAGGAGAACCCGGGTCACTCGCTGTAAAACCAACACCACTTGCGTCTTCATCGCTCACAGGAAATCGATTTAAATAACCTTTCCCTAACTCAAATGATTCACCATCCGTCTGGTTCCAGCTGTTCCAAAACTGAATTTGTAAGGTATTGACGGCAGCTCCAATGATCATCATCGCTGTATCCCGCCAATAAATATCGTTTTTCCCATTGTTGATATAACGATCCGAGATATTGATCCCGCCCACAAAACCAACTTTTCCGTCAATCACTGCAATTTTACGGTGATTTCGGTAGTTGCTATTAGCCAATGAAGTAAAGGTAACCGGGAGAAATGCTTCAAACAGAAAATCAGGTTTATGTTTATGCAAATATTTAATCACATCAGGTGCGCCAAAACTATCTAAAATCAAACGTACCTTCACTCCAGATTTTGCCCGCTCTTCCAAAATATCCAATATTTCACATCCGATCTCATCCATTTCCCAGATATAGTACTCCATATGAATCGAATGTTTTGCCGCTTTCAATTTTTGAATTAATACCGGAAACTTTTCTTCGCCGTTAATAAACAAAGTGACATCATTGTTCAGCGAGAATGTGGATATTTTCTGATTTTTAAGGTATCGATAGACCATGGCCAAACTCCCTATACGTTCGTTCAGGGTATCAATATGTTCCTCCATAATCTCCGATTCTTTTCGCCATGCATCGAGCAACTTTTTTGACTGTTCGCGATACATCCTTTTCATCCGTTTGACCTTCTTAAATTTCTGCCCAAAGAAATAGTAGCTGAGCAGACCGATTACAGGTAGGAAAACAATCACCATAATCCAGGCAATCGTCTTGGTTGGATTACGGTTTTCAATCAAGATGGTGCCGATTACACCAATATATAAGACAAGTAAAGGAATCCAGTAATATTGTAAAGCAATTTGTAAAATATGATGAAGTACCTCCATTGATGCGCTAAGTTTAATACCAAATATAATACTTAGCCCTGACAAATTGTTTGTTTTCAGGCACAGTTTATCGCACCCTCAATATGAATCAGCGGGCTTAAATAAGGAATATTTAAGTTTGCCCCCCGAAGTATGAACCAAATTCCGAGCAGAAAATATAGAAAAGGCATCCATTTCGAAAAACCAATTTTGAAAGATCTGGAGAAGTTTCCCAAAAAGGAAAACAGAAATAAAAGTGGTACTGTCCCCAATCCAAAACAGAGCATGAATAGGAAACTCTGCTGTGCACTATCGGCGTTCATTGCTGACATTAAAGCCATATACACCATACCACAGGGTAGCAAGCCATTCAATATGCCCGCGACAAAACTGCCTCCTGGTCTATACAACCATTTGGACAACAACCTGACAACCGGCTGCACCGAGCGGGTTTGTAAATGGGCAATGGTACGATTGTTTTTCCCCACAAGCTGGAACACTGCGATCAGCAGCAGTACAATCCCCGTGATCCAGCTCAAAGCACGCTGCCAGCCCTGAATCTGGGCAAAAGTTCCTATCGTTCCCAAAAGAAAACCTAAACTTGCATAGGTCAAAATCCGGCCCAATTGATACAGTACTTTATTTAGAAAAGCAGACCAACCAAACCCTTGGCTACCCTCAATTGCAAAAATTAAGGGACCACACATGACCGCACAGTGGATACTTCCAAATAGCCCCATAAAAAATGCAAAGTAAGTATAGCTCATTTTTCCTGTTTAAAATAGAATATGTTCCTCAAATAAAAACTCCCTGCCTTCGCTTTTCCAATCCACATACAAATTCCACATTCCTTTGTCGAATGTAGAGATGGGCAATACAAACAGATTAGCCGTTGTCTGAAATGGTAACTCCCTATCCAGCTTATTATCCGAAGGCTTACGGAACAATAGCTTCCCTTTGTTTATTTTGGAGACGAAATGTATATACAGTGTATCTTTTCTGATTTCCACAGTTGGCGATTCTTTCATATTCAGCACATTTTGTTTCTTCTCATAAGCTTTGTCGTAATTCAGCCCCTGCTCATAATAATCATCCTCTTCTAAGCTGTCTGTATCATGGGTAACCATGTAAAATCCAGCAGCAACGATGCACAGCATAAATACCGCTAAGCTCAAAAAAATTTTTGTACCCCAATTCATTGTTTTATTTGTTAATTCATTCCAGGAGGAGCGATGAAAGTCGTTTTTAGGCTCTCAACTTTTTTATCTCCTGAATAGATAGATAATTTGATATTACTTTTGTATGTCTTGACATCCTTATTCGCGATAATCAAAAAGAAACTTAAGGTAGCATGTCCATCTTTATTAAGCTTTTGGATGGGATTGACCAGTTGGATTTTGAGTCTCGGATCCTCACATACCAGTCGAAAAGGCATTTCCTTACCCGACTTGTTCATTAACTCCAAGGCGTAAAGGTTACTGATTGTCTTATCCTCCCGGAGCTGGTAGGTACTTCCTTTTGCCCTTAACAACCGACCATCAACTTGAGAACGATTGAACAGCAAAAAACCAAATACCGACATCAGCAGCACCAAGACAATGGAATATGCCACCGCCCGTACGTTGCTTTTCTTCTTGAGTGTACCTTCAATCTCCCCCATGGGGTAAAAACCGATCAGCTTTTTGGGCTTTCCGATTTTTTTCATGACAGCATCACAGGCATCAATACATGCGGTGCAGCTCACACATTCCAATTGTAAGCCTTTGCGGATATCAATTCCTGTTGGACAAACGTGTACGCAGAGTTTACAGTCTACACAGTCCCCCTGTGAAGTGGAAGCACCCTTTTGCTGCTTTCCTCTGGGCTCACCCCGCCGATGATCGTACGCTACTGTAATACTTTGATCATCCAGCAGGACGCCTTGCAACCTTCCATAAGGACAAATTGCAATGCATACAATTTCCCGGATGTAGGCAAATACCGCATAAAATACCAGGGTAAATAAGATGATGGAAATTAAGCCGACAATATGCTGATCCAATGGATCGGTAATTATTTTAATCAACGCATCTGAACCGATAATGTAAGCCAAAAAGATGTTCGATATAAAAAAGGAAATAATCAGAAATATGCTATGCTTCAATAGCTTCTTCATCTGTTTCTGATCCGTGTTCGGGCCTTCATCACTTTTCTTCTGTTGCTGCCAATCCCCTTCAATCCAATATTCAATCCGCCTGAAGATCAATTCGAGAAAAATCGTCTGTGGACATGTCCATCCACACCAGACACGTCCAAATACTACGGTAAATAATACCACACATACCATAATGATCAACATGCCGAAGACGAATATATAGAGGTCCTGGGGGTAAAAGAGGTTTCCTAAGATCGAAAATTTCCGTTCAATAATATTGAACATTAGAAACGGTTCACCCTTTACCTTGATGAAAGGCGCTACAAATAAGAACAGTAGCAGTGTATAACCAACCCACTGCCTTTTTTTATAAAGTGCTCCCTGCGGTTTTTTGGCATAGATCCACTGTCTCTTTTTTGATTTAGATCCGCCATTATTGGCATTGTTAACTGCTACTGTACTCATACTTCAATCTTGATTTTCTATTCAGCCTTTTTTTCCATCCCTGCGCCATCATTTGGCTTTGCGGCATCCTCAGCATTTCCATAAGTAACCTCCTCCCCCTGCGGTTCTTTTGGATTAGCAGGATGTGTATCTCTGAGGGTAACAATGTAACTCGCCACCTGTGCGATCTGCGCTGGACTCAAAGTCTGTTCCCAGGGTACCATTCCTTTATCCGGAACACCATACTTGATGGTTTTGAAGATATTTTTAATCTCACCGCCATGTAACCAAAATTTATCCGTTAAGTTAGGCCCGATACCACCTTCTCCGTTTCCTCCATGACAGGCTACACAGTTTGCTGCGAAAATAGCTTTCCCCTCCACAGCCATATCTGGCTCAAATTCAATTGTATTTTCATCAACATTGCTAGCGGAAGCAGCTAAATACGCTTGTCTTTCTTTTTCTGCTATAACCATTTCATGTGCATACTCCTGATCCTGGTTCATACCGATACCAGAAACCTGATAGATGAATAAGTAAACCAGTCCAAAGAAGATTGTCCCATAGAACAAAAAGTTAAACCAGATTGGGATAGGATTGTCCAGTTCGCGGATACCATCATATTCGTGATCGATAACGATGTCCTTTTCTTCTGAAATAGGCCTTATTCCCATGATCTTGTTCCAAGACCGCTTCAACCATCCCTTATTGGCCAATTTCTTGCGTTCTTCCTCCTTGACCAATTCTGGCATCGTAATCTTAATAATAGATTTCATTGCGCGATTAACCATCAATGCCGAGGCCAAAAGAGCCAACATCACGACAATCAATACGATAATTAAGATATCTGTGTATAAATTATCCGTACCAAAACCCCAGGTAGACTGAACAGCTTCTATTGTGGTAGGTGCGGTATCTAATAATAAACTCATATACTATATACTTTCAGGTGAATGATTCATTTCCTTGTCAGGTTCCTCTTCCAAAGGCAGTTCCTTCATATAGTTTACATAGTCCTTTTTCATGCGAAACAACATGATTGCGACCGAAATAAAGAAAATCAGGAATATCCAAAGTGATACAATAAGGTAAAGCTCACTTCCGTTCAAATTTGTGATCTGTTTAAACATAGTATTATTGATTTACGTTAACTTCCGTAGCCACTTTCGGAGCTGCTTTTATATCCGTTCCCAATCGTTGCAAATAAGCAATTACGGCTATAATCTCACGGTCAGCTAGTATATTGACTTGATTCTGTTTCAGATCGTCGGCAATTTTCTGAGCCTGTTTGTGCAGATCCTGTTCCGCATTTGCTATCGCCGCATCCGTATAAGGAATTCCCAATTTGCGGAGGGCTTCCATTTTATCTTTCAAAATAGTGTTGTCCAATTGCTGGTCTATTAGCCAAGGATAAGAGGGCATAATACTTCCGGGAGAAGTTATTGTCGGATCCAAAAGGTGATCAAAATGCCACTTATTAGGATATTTTGAACCAATCCGGTGCAAATCAGGTCCGGTACGTTTGGATCCCCATAAGAACGGTGTATCGTAGACATATTCGCCAGCCTTACTGTATTCACCATAACGGGCAGTCTCTGACCTAAATGGACGGATTGCCTGCGTATGGCAGTTGACACAGCCCTCTCTTACATACAGATCGCGTCCCTGCAGTTCCAATGCTGTATAAGGCTGCACACTTGCGATTGTCGGTACGTTTTTGGAAATGGTGAATGTTGGAATCATCTCCACCATACCACCGATCAGAATCGCGATAAGTGCCAGCACCATGAACAATATCGGTTTACGCTCAAGACGACGGTGTTGAGACTGTTCATTGACCTGAACAGGTAGTAAAGCCGGTGCCTCCGCTGGCTCATTAGCCATCAGCTTGCCTTGCTTCATGGTCTTAATTAGGTTGAAGGTCATCAGGAAGACACCTGATAAATAAAGTGCCCCACCTAAAGCTCTCATCATATGCATCGGTAGAATTTCCAATGTTGTTGCTAAGAAGTTTGGGTATTTCAAAACGCCTTCGGGTGTAAACTCTTTCCACATCAGCCCTTGTACAACTGCAGCCCAATACATCGGAATAGCGTAAAACAAAATTCCAAGAGTACCGATCCAAAAGTGAGTTGAGGCTAATTTCTTCGAATAAAGTTCTGTTTTATAAATACGTGGTATTAGCCAGTAGAGGATACCGAACGTCATAAAACCATTCCAGCCCAATGCACCCACGTGTACGTGCGCAACGATCCAATCTGTAAAGTGAGCAATTGCATTTACCTGCTTTAACGACAGCATTGGACCTTCAAACGTTGCCATACCATAACAGGTCAGTGCAACGACCATAAATTTTAACATCGGTTCGGTCCGTACTTTATCCCAGGCACCGCGCAGTGTCAACAGACCGTTTATCATACCGCCCCAACTAGGTGCAATCAGCATAATTGAAAATACTACACCTAGGGACTGAACCCAGCTTGGTAATGCCGTATATAACAAATGGTGCGGTCCGGCCCAGATATAGATAAAGATCAATGACCAAAAGTGCAGAATGCTTAATTTATAGGAGTAAACCGGACGATTAGCCATTTTAGGCAGGAAGTAATACATCATTCCCAGGTAAGGGGTAGTTAGGAAAAACGCAACAGCATTATGGCCATACCACCATTGCACGAGTGCATCTTGCACACCTTTATAAACATAGTAGCTTTTCCAGCCTGCTACAGGCAGTTGAATGGAGTTGACGATATGTAGCACTGCCACTGTAACAAATGTGGCAATATAGAACCAAACTGCGACGTACATATGACGTTCACGCCTTTTGATAATTGTACCAAACATATTGATCCCAAATACCACCCAGATTAGGGTAATTGCGATATCAATTGGCCATTCCATTTCAGCATACTCATGACTTGAGGTAAGTCCTAGCGGAAGAGTGATAGCCGAGGCGACAATAATTAACTGCCAACCCCAAAAGTGGAGCTTACTTAAAGCATCACTAAACATTCTCGCTTTAAGTACACGTTGCAAGGAGTAATAGACCCCCATGAAAATACCATTACCCACGAAAGCAAATATCACCGCATTAGTGTGTACTGGGCGTACACGGCCAAATGTTGTGTATTGCAATCCAAAGTTCATCTGAGGCCAGACAAGCTGCGTTGCCACAAGCAATCCTATGGTCATACCAACTATCCCCCAAATAATGGTAGCGATTCCGAAATTTCTGACAATTCTATTGTCGTAATTAAATTGCTCTAACTGCATTACTTAAATTGTTGATTCTGAATCAAAAGTAAGCAGCATTTTATGACAATCTAATGATAGACAATGCGTACAGAAGTGATCTACGTCACCTTATTGCTCTAGGTCAAAAGGATTGGATATCCGCAATTTAGTAACTGATTCTAAGTTATTTAAACAAAGAAAGGAGAAACAAAAACAATCTCTTCCATTTATTTTGAAAACAAAAGTGATGGCTGTCACTTCCATCTAGGGCAAAACTGTGCTTTACCCGTGTGAAAAGTATTTGATAGGCAAATTTGGGGCTTCTTACAAGAATATCCTTTGGATTCAATCTACTTCGGGGACCGGGCTGTATGGCTATATGCCTTATGCTCAATCGGTGGCTTTCTCAAGCAATGATAATACTTATTAAAGTCGTGTATGTATACTTGCCGCCAAACCAGCTATACCTTTGTCCAATAATGATGTTGCAGGAATAAAGTGACTGTGGGGAACTTCCCATCCAGGCCGGTTGGCCGTCGGTAGAAGAACGAGAGAAAAGTAAACCCCGGGCGGGGCGCTGCAGCTGTTACGGTTACAGTTACTCTTGCCGCTACAGCTATTGCTGCCACGGTCTTGCTGTTAAGGCTATCGTTACAGTTACCGATGTCTTTACTAGCGTTGTTGCTTCTGTCGCTGCCGGTTCCGGTTCCGGCAAAAGTCTCCAAACGAAAGAAGCCCTTGACTGTTTCCAGCAAGGGCTTCCGTGTAAAAAAAGGCACCGACCTACTCTCCCACCTGTTACGGCAATACCATCGGCTCTGGCGGGCTTGACTGCTCTGT